>NZ_JBBORS010000001.1:315000-4735024 GCF_038004725.1 Oceanobacillus sp. FSL K6-0251
TATTCACAGTGCAAATTTCATACATTCGTATGTTAATATAAGAATTATCATTGTCCCCTTAACGCAGAAGGATAGAGTAACAGCCTTCTAAGCTGCTGGTCAAAGGTATAGACTCTCTCTGTGAGGTCTTTTTTTTATGGGGAGGAAAGTATTCGAATGGCTGAAAGACGTCTCTGTAAAGTCGTTAAATGGTGTGGAGGCCTTATTCTAGTCAATATGTGACGTTGGTGAAAAAAATTCCTATCTTTTTTGAAAGGGGACAGGGATGGAAATTCGCTAACGTTTTTTTCATTTTTATATAGAAATCAAATGGCTTTCCCGATAATATAAGAGCAGAAGCAATTGGTGCTAAATTGAAAGAGAAAAGGATGTGGCGTATTGTTGGTGAAATACAACACAATGTAAATGCTTCTAAATAATGCAATATGTGAGCCAGGGGGACTATAATAGAATGGATGGAGAAAATCGAACCTGTATGCATATCGGTACGTTGCCATTTATATAGACTTACCAGATGAAGCACTCAAAATAAACAGAATTTTTTTAGACGGAAAAGACAAAATATTAAAACATAAAAGTAGTATTTCATGTAGAATAGCTAAAATATCACTAAATAAATAGGAAATCGAGGGATGGTATGGATCAAAAAACATTAATTAAAAAATTTAATAAGCAGGCAGAAAAATATGATAAACGGCGTAAGAATGATCCAATGTCTCGTTTTCGCCGACGAATTTTTCAAGAAGCAGAAGGAAACGTTTTGGAAGTTGCTATTGGCTCGGGTCTTAATTTTCCTTTTTATCGTAGAGATATAGAACTGACAGGGGTGGATTTTAGCCCCGAAATGTTGAAAAAAGCAGCGCATGCGGCGAAAGATTATCCTTTTCAAACGACGCTTATCCAAAATGATGTGGAAAGAGTGGATTTTGATGCGAATAGCTTTGATACCATCGTATCTTCTACTAGTTTTTGTGCCTATCAAAGACCAGTGGATGTCCTGAATAAGTTTCAAAAGTGGTGCAAGCCGGAAGGGAAGATACTGATGCTGGAACATGGGATTAGCGATAATAAACTCCTGGCAGGAATGCAAAAAATGGCAGATCCATTGGCAGTAAAGATTGTAGGGTGCCATCAAAACAGAAATATTTCTGCTATTGTAAAAAATGCTGATATGAAGCTTGTTAGGGAGGAGCGTTATTTGGCAGGCTCTTTGTATTTGATATGGGCTAAACCATGTTAATGAATGGTTTTGCAAAAATTAGATTTTTCCCACATCAGTGAATTCAAACGTTTTTTCCGAGATTTTGCCTATATATTAAAAACACACATGAAATGGAACCAAATACAGAAATCAGACCTGGGTCGCTTGTGCGTCAAAAAGCTAGATGATTTAATAATATATAATTAGCAGCTTTCATGAGGCTAAAAATAGCACTAAGGGGGAATTTAATCATCCAAACAACAAAAAGCGCATTTGGATGTTTTGTTGTATTATCTTACATCATTTTTATTGTACTTTTTCTGATTATCGGTATCAGCATGATGTTTGGTGCGCCAGAGAGCATAACAAACCTTTTACAAATCATAGCTGCATGGTCATCCACCTTTGCATTTATTATTTTATTTAAAAAGATTTATCCCGGATTAAGGCTGAAGGATTTTGTTAAACAACAATTTGCGCCAAAGGTTAAATTTTCTGTTCTCAGCAGCGTGTTCATCCTCCAAATTATCATCATCGGCATAACCATATTTCTATTATCAACTTCAACAACTTCAACGGAAGGTGCAGCAATATCGTATACCAGTATGGGAATCTTATCTCTCGTATTTTTCGATCAATTCGTCCGGGGGCCTTTAGCTGAAGAGTTGGGGTGGAGGGGGTATGCCTTAAATGAACTTCAAAAGAAACATTCTCCTTTATCAGCAGCATTCATCATAGGTGTTTTATGGGGTTTTTGGCACATGCCATTATGGTTTGCCTCAGGGTATACTGGGATAGACTTAATCAAGTATATCGTCCTGTTTATGATTGGGATTATTTCTTTTTCCATTATTGTGACGTTGTTTTATAATTTAAACAACAATCTGCTCATACCGATTGTTGCCCATCAGATATTTAATTTTTCCCTTGTAATCATTAGAGGAGATTTATTAGATATATTGGTATATGTTATGCTGTTTTATTTTGTTGTGGCGTTACTGTTTGTTGTTATTAATCCAAAGCATATTTTATACAAGAAAAGTATATAAGTATTTGGCATCTTCTAAAATAGATAATATGATATGAAAGGGAGATGGATATAATCCATTTTGAAATAGATATCTTGTGAGGAAACAAAGTATTTGATACGCTAACTTTAAGATGAAGAAAGTAAAAATAATTCAGTTTAAAGGATAATGAATTCAAGGAAGAAAGCGCTTGCTAATTGTTTTAGGCTATACAGTTTTGAATTAAGCTTTAACGAAGAATAATGTTGCTTCCTGTAAAGAAGAAACGACTGTATAAGCGGGCAAAAGGAGGAAGCATAGATGTCGAGTCATCTATCAAATTATCAAAAAGCACTGCAAATCCAGCGGGAAATTTCGGAGACTCTGAATAAGAGCATGGACCTCCATGAAATGCTGCAATTATCATTAGAACGCTTGCTTGAATTAATGGAATTGGAAACCGGATGGATTTTTTTAACGGAGGATGCTACTTTTTACCGTCTTGCTGCTGATTATCAACTTCCGCCTGCGATGGCTGATAACAGAGAAGAACTGATGCATTGTCAGGAAGGATGCACCGATTGTACGTGTTTGCAGCTTTATTGGGAAGGACGTATGAAACAGGCTGTCAACCATGTGAAATGTTTTCGTCTTAAACAAGCTGTTACGGATAAGATGGGTGAAACACGGGGACTTACCCATCATGCGAGTATCCCTCTTACGATTCGCGGGAAGAAAATCGGCTTGCTTAATTTAGCTTCACCTGGGCGTCTTCGTTTTCAAGAGGAGGACCTTATCCTTTTGGAAACCATTGCTTATCAAATAGGTGCAGCAGTAGAACGGACGCGTTTGCACGTGGAGCAAACAAAAGAAGAAGTAAATGCTACTGCACGTTATCTTATCAATGCTTATGCCAATGCCGAAAAAATTAAACATGAAATTGGAAATGTTCTTAACCGAAATGAATTGTTTCAGAGAATCATGCAAGCGTTACATCATCATTTACCCCATTGGACACATGCCGCTATTATTACAATGGAGGAAGAGAGGCTGACCGTCCAATTCCATTCAGATGAACATGGGCCTAAAGAAGTTTTTGATACGGAACAAGAAATAAACCTTTCCCGACCAGATTTTATTCGAAAAGCTTATGCACAACAGCGTGTTACACAGAACAATAAACAGCCGTTGCATTTTTTCTCTTTAAAAGACTATCAATCTCTTTATTCCATTGCTTTTCCTTTGTTTATGCGTGATAGACCTGAGGCAACATTCGGTGTGTTATTGCTTAGCCGAAACACCACAGCATGTGATCATTTGGAAATCGGAATGCTGGAAGGACTCGCTGATCATCTTTCTATGGGTATTGAGCGTATCCGTCTACATGAAGAATGGGAAGCATTGCTTGTCGATAAGGAAAGAAATCGACTTGCACGGGATCTACACGACTCTGTCAATCAAAAATTGTTTGCTCTCTCATTAATATCAGGTGGGCTGCAAAGATTAATTGATAAGAAGGAACGTGCCATTTTGGAAGCTGTTCTGGAAGTTCAGCAGCTTTCAAAAGAAGCTTTAATAGACATGCGGAGTTTGATTTGGCAGCTTCGTCCCAATCACCTTGAACAGGGACTGATTACTTCATTCCACGAATATGCACAAAAAATTGGGCTGGATTTATCTATGGAGGCTCCGGATGATTTAGAGATAAATCAATCGTATAAAGAAGCATTGTGGCGAATTGGACAGGAAGCATTGAATAATATTCAAAAACATGCTGGGACATCTAAAGCTGCGATGGTCATACAATCAGATGCTGATGGCTTTACAATGAAAGTGAGAGATCAAGGCAGTGGAGGTGCTGTTGAGAAACAGCAATCCCTTGGTATTACAAGTATGAAAGAAAGAGTCGAAGAACTTGAAGGTTCTTTCCATATAAATAGTGAAAAAGGAAAGGGTACGACGATTATTGTTCGTGTTCCAATCCATCGAAAAGGAAGGTGATATTCTTTGAAAGTATTACTTGTCGATGATCATCTTGTCGTTTTAAAAGGTCTGCGCTTTTTTCTGCAAACAAGGCCTGGTATCGATATTGTAGGTGAAGCCCAGGATGGAAAAGAAGCATTGCAGCAAGTGAAAAAACTGCAGCCGGATATTGTGTTGATGGATGTGATCATGCCAAATATGGATGGAATCGAAGCGACCAGACAAATAAAAGCAGACTATCCTGAAGTGAAGGTGGTTATACTCACTAGCTCCTCTGATAAGGACCATGTCATACCGGCAATTCGTGCGGGTGCCAGCGGTTATCAGCTAAAAGATGTTGACCCAACCTTTTTGGAAGAAACCCTCATCGCTGTTATGGAGGGAGGAACTTCGCTTCATTCGCAAATAACTAGCCATTTAATGGTGCATGTCGCCAAAGAAGATGAGAAACAATCCAGCTACTATGAATTAACACCTAGAGAACGGATGGTTTTGAAACATATCACATATGGAGAAAGTAACAAGGAGATTGCTGCAGCACTCTATATCACAGAGAAAACGGTGAAAACACATATTACAAGTATCCTTGGTAAAATGGAGGTTCAAGATCGAACTCAAGCGGCGATTCATGCTTTAAAACATAGATGGTTTGAAGTATAAGTATACGACGGTCGTCGTAGAAAAGGTCTTATTTATGGTAAGGCCTTTTTTCTATGGGATTTTTAGACAGCTGTAGGATGTGCTTTATTTTAAGGGTTAGTATAGTGAAAGTAGATAAAAACAAGAAATAAAGGAGAGTGAAGAGAATGATGAATCAAAAACAATTGCCTGGGTGGGCAAGGGAGTATTTGCACTATATTCAGGTCTCTGTTAAAGAGCCTTCGCTGGAATATTTAACTGAAATATCCAGCGCTCATTTAAATCAAATTCCTTTTGAAAATATTAGCACGTTGCTGCAATTGGAGGAATATCAAAAAAAAGGGAAGCTTGTTCAAGATGAAAAGCGGTTTGTTAGACAGCTATTTCAGTATCATATGGGCGGGACGTGTTATGTAATCAACAGTAGTCTTCATCAGCTATTAAAACAGCTTGGCTTCCAAAACCGTTATGCTTTTTTAGGCGGAAGGCATGTTGCTTTGCTCGTTCAGATACCAGGTGAAGAGGAAGAAGTGTATGTAGATGCTGGTAATGGTGCTCCTTTTTTTGAACCGGTTCATTTGCAAACAGACCCGATGAATGTCTCCCGATTTGGAAATGTTGAGATAAAACTTCGTCCGGGAAATGAACCAGGAACGTATAGGTATTACCGATATGTGAATAGAGAATTATCTGAGAATATAGTCTGGGATTTTGATACAAAGAAAATCTACCAATTTGATGATTTTCAGCAGGCAATCAAAGAATATTTCCAGCCTAATGGATTATTTACGTCTGATTTACGTTGCCAAATTTGGCAATTGGATCAACGGCGGTCTCTATCTTTAGTTAATAATGTGTTAAGTATTCAATATAGTGATGGAGAGGTTGAAAAGCATATATTAGCAGATCGTCAATCTATTCGCGAGGTTATCAATCAGGAATTTGAACTTCCTAAATTGCCAGTCGAAAATGCCATAGATGTGCTTGAGGAACTTGGAATGGATATTTTTAAAAAGTTAAAGGGAGATTTGTAGAAGTGAACAATAACCTTGAGTATGGAAATGGTTAAGTCATATTAAAAGGAGAGCAGGCAGCTATGAGTAACACAAACGATAATCAAAATGGCAGTAATGCGCATATTGATGAAGCGCAAAGGGCAACATGGCGAGAATGGATAGGGCTTGGAGCATTAACTTTAGCAGTTTTTATGCTTTCAACCGACATGACCGTTCTCTTTCTTGCCACACCATCAATTGCTGCTGATTTGGAACCAAGCAGTACACAAATGCTTTGGATTATTCATGTTGGCGAATTGCTGGCTGTGGGATTCGCATTAACGATGGGGCGTTTGGGTGACAATATAGGAAGAAGGCGATTGCTTGTGATTGGTGTAACTGTCTATGGGGCAGCCTCCTTTATTGCTACAATTTCGACGGAGCCTTGGATGTTGATTGCGACAAGAGCACTTCTTGGTGTAGCGGCTGCAACTGTGATGCCGTCCACGATGTCTTTACTACGCAATATGTTTTTCAATCCAAAACAATTTTCAGTAGCAATTGCTATTAACCTTAGCGCATTCTCAGCTGGCATGGCGCTAGGGCCTCCAATGGGCGGTTTACTCTTGGATTACTTTGGATGGGGAGCTGTATTTCTCATTAATGTTCCGATTGCCATTGTATTGTTAGTTATATCGCCCCTACTTCCTGAGTATCGCAACAAGGATTCAAAACGTCTCGATTTTATCAGTGTTTTGTTATCCTCATTCGCATTGATAACTTTGATTTTCGGTTTGCAGGAAATGGCTAACGCTGGTTTTAATATGCTTTACGCTGGATCTGTAGTGATTGGTATTGGAGTTGGAGTACTGTTTATTCGTCGGCAGTTAAAAGCGGAAGATCCACTATTGGATTTGAGCATGTTTCGAATTCGCAAATTTAATTTTTCATTGATTGCTTTGATGATTATATTACTTGTAACGACTGGGGCAGATATGCTTTTTGCACAACATTTGCAAGCAGTTGTAGGACTGACTCCAACAGAGGCAGGTCTTCTGTTGATTATCCCTGCACTCTTGTCGATGGCGGGAACGTTAATATCTCCTGTGCTTACAAGATGGATACGTCCGGCATATGCTATGGTAGCAGGTTTGTTAACTGCTTCAGCTGGTGCATTATTTATTATGTTAACTGTGCATGATGCAGGAGCACTTCTGTTAATTATTGGTGCTTCCCTTCTCGCATTCGGAGTAGGTCCTGCTATGACGATTACCGGTGAGCAGCTTATCTCCAGTGTTCCACAAGAGCGCGCTGGCTCAGCTTCTGCGATGTCCGATGTAAGCAGCGGATTTGGCTCGGTAGTGAGTATTGCATTCATTGGGAGTCTTGGAATGTTAGTTTACCGTTGGGTGCTGATGAATTCTATTCCTGCTGGAGTGCCTGCAGAAATAGCTGATTCAGCCATGGAAAACGTTGGTTCAGCTGTTGCCGTATCAGAAAGATTCCCGGAAATGCTTCAAGCTATACAGTCATCATTTACCATTGCGCTTCAAACGGTCTATGGAATAACTGCGATTGGTTTGATTGTCTTAATGGTTACTATTGTATGGAAGTTTAGGTTTATAGGGAAAGAGAAGTAAGCTGTTATTTATAGTTATTCTGTTTTCCAGAAAAGATAAATAGGAATGATAACCCTTTTAGACAGGATAGTCTAAGGGGTTTTTCATTGTAAAAAAGATTTATACAATAGAGACATCTGTTATTAAAATAATTTGTTCAAGCTATATAGATGTTAAGCAAGATTTTTTACATGTTACCCTGCATGTTATCTCTTATCTCCCCAATTACGGTTTCTATTTCCATAGTATAAAGGAAAAGGAGTGATAAATAATGAATTTACCAACAGCAATTGTTGTGTCCACAGCTATTATTTGTTTAACATTTTTCGTGATAGCTATCTCTTTGAAAGTTGTGAGGAGTGAATGAAAATCCGCATTGTAAAAATTGCCACATAAACTTATTATTTTTTAAACAACTATTTCAGCATTTCATACCTCGAGCCACGCATGTTATTCCATTCTTCAAGGCAACCCTTTATTCCTTCGCCATAATATAAATGAAAGGAGATGGTGAGTATGCTGACGATTCAAGATGTAACGAAGCGCTATGAGAAAACAGAGGCATTAAAAAATATGTCGATGACTATCCCTGAGGGCACCTGCTATGGGCTGGTAGGTCCCAATGGTGCGGGAAAATCCACTTTAATTAAGATGATTACTTCTATTATCCGCGATTACGAAGGAAAAATTGAATTTAATGAACAACGAATCTCCGATAAAACAAAACAGAAATTAGGCTATGTTCCACAGGATATTGTATTGGAAGAGAATATCACAGCATCCGGCAACTTATATTTATTTGGAAGAATATATGGATTAAAAGGAAACAAACTGGCTCAACGGACAAAGGAAGTGCTGGCGCTAATCGGTCTTAGCGAAAGGAGCAAAGATAAAGTATCCACTTTTTCAGGGGGAATGAAGCGCAGGCTGAATATTGGCTGTGCACTGATGCATAATCCGGAGCTTATCATCATGGATGAGCCAACAGTCGGTATCGATCCCCAATCAAGGCAATATATATTTCAAATGATTGAAGAACTGAAAACAGCAGGGAAGACGGTTATCTATGCCAGTCATTACATGGAGGAAGTGGAAAGACTCTGTGACGATGTTGCATTTCTCGATAGAGGGAAATTGATAGAGAATGGAGCGGTAGGTGAATTACTTCAACAATATGCGGTGCCATCCATTTATATTAAAGCAGATCATATTTCGGCTGAACAGCTGGAATCGTATGGTGATGTTTCGCAGGAGAAGGATGCATTTTTAATCTATACAGAAGAAGCGCTGTCAGCGATGGAAAATCTGATTTCCTATTGCAGAGAGAAGAAAATAGATGTAGAGCGGCTGGAGCTTGTTCGCCCACGGTTGGAAGATGTATTTTTCCGGTTGACTGGAAGTAACTTGAGAGATTAAAAATAAAGCTGGAGGTGTTCATAATGAATGCTGTTATGATAGTAGAATTAAAAAAACATGTACAGGATAAAGGGCTTGTTTTTTGGATATTCTTACTGCCTATTCTATTTACGGTATTATTTATTGCTATCTTTACTTCTGGAGTCGACGATGCGACGAGGCAAGAGGTTATTCAATCCATTGTTCCAGGATATGTAGTGATGTTTGTATTTTTTATTATGATTTCGATGGTGCAGGTATTTATTAAAGACAGAGACAAAGGGATAACGGCAAGGCTGGCAAGCACACCACTCAAAAGCTATTCCTATTTACTGGGAAAATGGTTACCCTTCATGTTTATTGTATTATTTCAGATTATTGTGTTATTTTTATTTGGAAAGGTCGTTTATGATGTTTCATTAGGTGAGCCGATTATTTTATTGATTTTATCCTTGTTTATTACATTTACAGTGACAGCAATCGGGATCGCTATGTCACTGACAGTAAATACCGAAAATATGGGGATTGCGATTACACAAATTATTGCTCTCGGTGGAGCGATGCTAAGCGGATTATGGATGCCCCTTGAAATGCTTCCGGACTTTATGCAGACAATCGCCCGTTTTCTGCCGCAATACTGGGCACACCAGTCTTTCCAGGATGCGATGGCAGGAACCACGCAAGCTTCGGAATTATTCCAGACGTTAGGTGTCTTATTAGCGATTGGATTAGCTGCATTTAGTATTGCCATTATCCGGTACCCATATTTTCTGAAACGAGCTGTGAATTAGCCGTAGATGTGAAACGAATGTGGAGGGGTCGGAATGAAAATAAACATTGATATCGATGATAACCATGAAGAAACGCAAATCACTATCCAGGCTAAGGAATGGACGCAGGAGCTGGAGGATATTGTGAATGTGATTAAAAGGAAAAAACAGCAGCGTTTATTTGGGGTTGATGAGGAACAGACGGTCCTGCTGGAACCAAAGGAGATTGATTTTATTCATGCGGAAAAACGAAAAATCTATGCGGTGTCCAAGGATTGGCGTTTTGAAGTGCGAATGAAGCTGTATGAAGTGGAGGAGTTCTTAGTTCCATATGGTTTTATGCGCTTTTCCAAGTCGGTTATCGGGAATATCCATCGTATTGAAAAATTTGAAGCATCCTTTAATGGAAATTTATGTGTTTATTTTCAATCTGGCAACAAGGAATATATTACGCGAAAATATGTCAGCGCCATTAAAAACAAACTAATGCAGGGAGGACAGTAATATTATGATACTTGAAATGTTGAAGCGTTCGACACTGGGCATCGCTTTCGGAGCGATATTAACGTTTATTGTCCTCACCATTATGAAACTCAATGCTGTGGAGTCAACAGTTTCGGAAATATGGATGCATATGGGAGCAAGCATGTTAATGGGCGTCTATTTCGGCATATCTTCGCTTATCTTTGGAGAAAGCGGGAACCATCTGATTAAAAAATCGATTATCCATTTTGTCCTTACGTATAGTTTTTGGCTGATTATTGCTGGTTTAGTCGGCTGGATTCCTCTCAACGACTGGGTTATTTTATGGGGCAGTTTGATTTTTATCCTCCTGTATGTCGTAAACTGGTTCTGCTGGTATCTATACTTTAAAAGACAGGAAGCGGCGTTAAATAAATATTTGCATAAAAATAAATAGGTGTGGAGGCTGGAACGCTTTTTCTGAATGGGGATTATTTGGATAAGTAATGTTCCGGTCTTTTTTGATTGGATAAGCTGCAATTATAATTCTGTCTTTTTGTACTCTGCAGCCCTCTTATGATAATATTATCATGGACAAAATAAAAAAGAAGCAGTATCGATGACTGCTTTAACATATTGGATAAGTATATAATGCCTTATCCATCCATAAATGAGAGGATTGAAATGGAGAAATGACTAATAATTTTTGGCGTGATTTACCACGACCGTTTTTTATATTGGCGCCGATGGAGGATGTAACGGATGTTGTTTTCCGTCATGTTGTAGCTGAAGCAGGCCGCCCGGATGTGTTTTTTACAGAGTTTACAAATACGGAGAGTTATTGTCATCCAGAGGGCATTTATAGTGTGCGTGGACGTTTGACTTTTACCGAGGACGAACAGCCGATGGTTGCCCATATATGGGGAGACAAGCCGGATAATTTTCGTGAGATGAGCATTGGAATGGCGGAAATGGGCTATAAAGGCATAGACCTTAATATGGGATGTCCTGTGCCGAATGTGGCTTCCAAAGGAAAGGGAAGCGGATTGATTCTTCGTCCGGAAGTAGCAGCGGAGATCATCCAGGCTGCCAAAGCTGGCGGAATCCCTGTCAGTGTGAAAACGCGACTTGGTTATTCAAATATAGATGAATGGCGTGACTGGCTGAAGCACGTGTTTGAGCAGGATATAGCGAATCTTTCCATCCACCTGCGTACGAGAAAAGAAATGAGCAAGGTCGATGCGCACTGGGAATTGATTGGAGAAATCAAGAAGCTCCGTGATGAGATTGCTCCTGATACGATGTTGACTATAAACGGAGATATACCGGACCGGGAAGCAGGCTTGAAGCTTGTTGAAGAATTTGGTGTCGATGGCGTGATGATTGGACGGGGAATTTTTAAAAATCCATTCGCATTCGAAAAAGAGCCGCGGGAGCACAGCAGTCAGGAATTGCTGGATTTGTTACGATTGCAGCTGGATCTGCATGATAAATATTCAGAGCAGGAGCCGCGCGCCTTCAAACCATTGCGCCGATTCTTTAAAATTTACGTGCGGGGATTCCGGGGAGCCGGTGAATTAAGAAATCAATTGATGCATACCGAAACAACGGATGAAGTTCGAAAGTTGCTGGACGCGTTTCATTTGGAAACAGAAGACGCAGTGACGGAACAGTAAAAGGGAGGCTATACCATGGCTAATCATCGTATCTACACAATGACTTTTGCAAGTGTATATCCGCATTATGTAAACAAAGCAGAGAGAAAAGACCGTACCAAAGAAGAAGTCGATGAGATTATTACTTGGCTGACAGGTTACAGTCAAGAAGAATTGGAAGCGCAAATTGAAAAAGAGGTAACCTTTGAGACTTTCTTTGCAGAAGCTCCGCGGATGAACGATTCCCGCTCCCTGATCAAAGGCGTCATTTGCGGTGTGCGTGTAGAGGATATAGAAGAACCGCTGATGCAGGAAATCCGTTATTTGGATAAGCTTATTGATGAATTGGCAAAAGGGAAGAAGATGGAGAAGATATTGAGGGAATAAAGATTGAAATGGAGAGACACTGATTCAATGAAAGGAGAATCAGTGTCTTTGGTTTGTCAATAAAATGCTATTATAAATTGTATTAAGAGTTAATAGGTGTGCTAATGAAATCATTTTTTGTTAATAAAGAAGATACTCTCTTAAAATTCATAATTACAAATATATATTGACAACGCTTACAAACGGGTTTTTAATTGAAATTAAAGTTAATGAAAAAGAGATGAGAATTGGAGAAGGCTCACTAGATGGTCTGAATTAGAAAGGATCGGTTTTAGTGTATCTTTTTTTATTATTTTAAGGTTTTATTGTAGCTTGTGATGACCATATTGGTCATGGAAAAACAGCATTTGATTCTGGTAATTGGGAGAATTGGGGAGAGAAAGGATATATGACGATGGTGGAAGATGAACACCAATTACGTCGAATGGTACAAGAGAGATTTCCTCATCTGCCATTTTTCTTATTTGGTCATAGTATGGGTTCGATGATTGTTAGAAATTATCTAACTAAATATGGTGAAGGAGTGGAAGGTGCTATATTATGTGGCACATCGGGTGTTTTACCGACTGCCGCTGAGTTGAGTATAGAGTTGAAAAACCGAATTGATGCAGGTGAGGGGGACCAAGTGGATGCAGAGGCGCTGGGTAAGTTATTGGGCTGGATGACAGATCGGATAGATCAACCGAATACAGCGAATGATTGGATCAGTGGAGATCCGGATATTGTAGCTGATCATGCCAATGATCCATTTAATAACTTCACATCGCCTCCTAATATCCGGTCTTTATATGATTTTGTACAAATGATGGAGCAGATTGTTGGAACAGAGTGGGCAGAGAATGTCCCTATCTCCATAGCTATATATAATATTGCTGGTGATCAGGATCCAGTCGGTTTATATGGAGAAGGGGTTTATGCTGTATCCAATTGGTTAGCAGAGACAGGCCATACGGTAAAAACAAAACTGTACAGTGGTTATCGCCACGAAATTCACAACTATCGAGATATTCGAGAAGAAGTGGAAGATGGCATTGTCGATTTTATAGAAGGCGTAATAAATAAAGGAGTAATGTAAATATAACAATTAAAGTTGTTCAGCATTCTCGGTAAATATATTGTCATAATATATTTCCGAGGTTAGAATGCCAGCGTTAAATAAAATGATTTTTCAAAGAATCATCTTATTTAACGCTTGCTTTTCGGCTTTTTTAATATCCTCTTTTATATAGCGCATCTTAATAAAAAGGCTTTACACTATCTGCTTACTCTACCCATCAGTATTTTCCATATAAGTAATGGATACTTTTAAATTAGCATTTTTTTCGCGAATATGATCTAATAGTTCTTTATCATGCACTTCATTTTTCATACGGATAGCATAAGTATACAAAATCATTGTTCCGAGATTAGTAGTTTCAACCTGTCGTAATGAAGAACTTAGTGTATACTCAGCAAGTAGATCATGCATCAGATTTTCATAATTTAAGTTTTCCGGTACAGTTACCTTTAAAATTTGTGTATCTTTTCCTTTTCCATATTCAAATTTGTAAAGCAAGTAAAGTACTAAACAAGCAAATAAGGTAAGTATGATCGCTAAATCAAATCGAAAAAGCCCACATGTCATGCCTGCGCAAAGACCGAAGAAAATATACGCAATATCTTTCACATTGGTGACCGCACTTCTGAATCGAATCAGTGAAAAAATAGCAAATAGTCCAAATGCAACTCCGGCATTATCACTAACAACGTTCATAACGACAGAGACAATAATGCTCAAAATAATAATAGTGTGTACGAAGGATTGTGCATAACGTTCGCCTGTAAATGTGATTATGTAAACCTTCGTAATAACTAGGCTCAATAAAGTTGATATGACCAATGCAAGTAAAATCATATAAATGCTGGATGGTTCACTTGCTTGTAAATCGAATATTTTATTCATAAAATCCATTCTATATTCCTCCTGTTGATACAACTTCTCTTTCAATTTTACCTGGCAGTTGATTTCTCTGCAGCAATTCCATACTGGTACAGTATTTAGATGCACTTCGCTGTTCGCATTGAAGGGCCTGTAAAATACGGGTTAACCATAATGGAACACTATCATTTACTTTGACTTCCAATACAACTAGATTGCAATCAATAAAGTACTCTCCATCAGAACCGTGTTCCAGAAGCAAATCATCATTGCGACAGCGTAGATTAAAATCAAATGTAATACGCAACTCAGGGTTGTTTATTCCGTGAAGTGCATGGCGATCATAACTAACAACCATTTCCGGTTTTAGTCCGTATAATGTTCGAAAGTGATCAATTTCACGAAGTACTTGCGAATTAGATGTATGAAAGTCATTTAAATGTTTTTTATCTCCTTTTTCAAGATAGTGATATGCTTCTTTTAACGGAAGTAACATCCTTCGTTTGTTGACCACATTGTTATGTTTTTGCTTCATCTCAAAAAAAGCTGACTTCTCAATACCAGTTTCATTATAGGTGCGTAGGCGAAGTTTTTGCCGGAAAGCCAATTTATTCTTTGTTTCAAAATAAATTTTGTGATCATCGCTATCAAAATATAAGCTGCTGACAACATATCTTCCATCTACACCAAAATTATCTGACCGCATATAGGGCATTATTTGTTCCAGCAAGAGCGAATATTGTTCCAACGTAATCAGATATTTTTGCTCTCTTCTTTTGAAAATCTCTATTGCCAATTTTTTCACCTCCATTCCATACAACATCTTAAATGAAACGGATAAGATGATGATTACAATTTGATTAGAAAACGGTGAGAATATAAAATTTCATAATTCTTTACTGGAAAAGCTATTATACAGAAACGGTTTTATTCGGCTTTGGGAGGATTGGTACTTGGAGTCTTTAATTCAAATATTATCAGCTTACAAAATGAATGTTATTATTTAAAGATGTTGATTGAAGAGAGACAACCAAATGAAAATATGAATGAATGGATAAATGGTTTAAAATGACTGGGGATAGAGAGGATAGATGCCCAAGCAAACAGTACTTACATTATTTAAAAAAATGGGAAGTTGGTTAAACGTATCTAAATGGGCAGAACATTCCTTTAACCAGGAAAGGTGAATATGGATGCATCAACTATTCGCTAATTATCTCAACGTTAAAATCTGAGAAATGACGCATGATTGAATTGTTCTCTGTTCAACCATGCGTCATTAGAATATAATTATTTTTTTCGAGACTTGATAAATCCGTCCACAGCATCCCACACTAAACCGACAATAAACAGAATAAGGATCCAGAACGTAGATTGATTCCAAATCATGGTTACCGTATTAAATGTTTCAGAACCAGCCGTAACCACTCCGGCTTCTGCCAATTGATTCATAAATTCAGGATTCCAAAAATCAGGCCCGCTAATCATAAATAGTACTGCTGCCATCGATACGACATTTACAATTGTTGTATAAGCAGCTAACCTATACGTCCATTCCCCGGCGACGAGCTTCAGGCATTCTTTGATAATTCCAGATCCGAATATGAGAACAATAAACAATAAATAGGAGCCATAGGTCTGTTCATTTAAAAATGGAACAACATCGTTAAATTCATCCTGAAATACCCAAATTCCAAAGAACTCATTCGAAAAGGCGAGAAATACAATGATTATCGTGTAGAAAATAATTCCGATAATCGACTCACTGCGTTTGATTTGTCTCTTTTCATCTGGAATGGGCGGTAAGTCTGCAGGCTTCCATTCCTTCCCGATTAAATCTTTTTGTTTCATTCCACCGTACAGCTCACCGATAGCAAACAAAAATGTTGTCCAGCCGAAAGCTTGTGGAAGCTCTGTAACGGCAGAAACAATCATATCAATAAAATGATCTAAAATAGACATCGGCTCTAAAATAGTTTGGATGATAAATACAATACCTATCAAAGAACTTATAACAATGAGAACAATCTTAACTACTAAAATATAGGTATCAAAAAGCTCTGGGCCGATGATATATTTCTTTTTCCCTCGATATTTATCAGCTAATGACCTTGGACTGCCCAGCTCCAGCAGGATTTCTTCTACATCGTTTTCTCTTCTGTTCCCTTGCCCGGATCGTTCCTCCAGCATATCCTCAATTAGCCCGCGCAGCTCAATGGCAATATCTTCACGCTGGGATTGAGGCAGCTTTTGCGTAACTGCATAAATATACCGGTTAATCATCTCCATTTTCGTCACCTCTCTTATTTTCTATTACCTGATCCATGCTGGCAGCAATGTTCTTCCATTCAACAACCAGTAAATCAAAGACTTCTTTTCCTGTTTTACTCAGTACGTAATATTTCCTCGGTCTCGATTCATTCGTGTCCCATGTACTATCTAAGAGTCCCTGTTTTTCCAGTCTCCTCAGCAGTGGATATAATGTGCCAGGTTCAACGTGTATTCCTTTTTCATGAAGCATTGTCACGAGAGAATAACCATACTGCGGCTCTGAGAGCTGGCTTAATGCACCTATTGTAATGGTTCCTCTTCTCAATTCCTGCATGATTTTATCTAAATGTTCATTTGCATCCGCCATGTTATCAACTCCTACTTTCATTATAGTGTATGACACACACTATTGTAAAGTGCATATTAAAGTTTGATACAAAATATTTTATTATAGATAATCCCTTATGAACACTGATAAAAGGATGTTTCGTTTAAGAAGGTGATTCCGAATTGCACGAAAAGTGATATATTGTAAGAAGATTTGGTATAAT
The DNA here is from genome assembly GCF_038004725.1 of Oceanobacillus sp. FSL K6-0251. Classification (NCBI taxonomy): domain Bacteria; kingdom Bacillati; phylum Bacillota; class Bacilli; order Caryophanales; family Bacillaceae; genus Oceanobacillus; species Oceanobacillus sp. FSL K6-0251. Next base: position 331,854 of record NZ_JBBORS010000001.1, read on the forward strand.
TTAATTAGACAAATTTGTATTATCATCCCCATTCAAAATAACAGAAAAATAGGAGGATACGCTTTGGAATTTAAAACAGACAGGTTACTTATTAGACCATTTAATGTGAACGATTTAGAGGATGTATTTCATATTTATCATAACGAAGCCACCTGTAAATATTTGTTGCATGAGAAGTGGACCGATGAAAATAAACAAGAGGAATTTCATAACAAGCTGGAGAATAATGTGCTTACAAAAGAAACTGCTTTAAATTTGGCAGTGGTAAGTGGCAATAAGGTGATTGGTGATTTATCTGTATGGTATACAGAGATGGAAGATACCGTTGAAATTGGTTACAGCTTTTCTCAAGAAGCTTCGGGAAAAGGCTATGCAACTGAAGCTGTGCGTGGTTTAGTGGAAAGACTGTTTACCTCATTTGATGTGCATCGTATCCAGGCAAATCTGGATGCGAGAAATGAAGCATCGCAAAAATTATGTGAGCGTATAGGGATGAGGAAAGAAGCGCATTTTATACAGGATTTTTGGAATAAGGGTGAATGGACAGATAGCATTGTGTACGGAATGCTTTATTCAGATTTAGATGAAAAGCAGGTTTGATAGTCCTTTTCATTTGGAGGAATAGACAAATTTTTGGTTACGGGAAGCAAGTATGAATAATCCGTTTGAAAAATTAGAAGAGAGGTGCTTTGATGGATAGTCCTATCCTCAAACAGATTGGAACTGTGTTTATCCCGGTAAGTGATATCGAAAAAGCAAGAGACTGGTATTGTGATATATTAGGATTACATGCAGATGGAGAAATCCTTTTTGGTCATCTTTATGTTATCCCTATGAAGGGCACGGGAATTGTGTTGGATAGTAAAATTTACGCAAAGGATAAAACTTTTAAAACACCGGCATTTCACCTGAATACTAATAACATTGGAGAAGCATTTCAATATATGAAAAATAAAGGGGTGCATTTGCTTACAGAGATAGAGCATCATCATTATTTTAATTTTAAAGATCCGGACGGGAATATCCTGATGATTAGTGAGTGTTAATTCCAAAAAGCAAACTACCCTTTGAAAAGAGCGGTTTGCTTTATTTCTTTATATTGAAATGGTGCACCATAATCCGGTTCATTTTATAAATTTCAGGAGCTTTTTTTTTACCGAAGCACAGTTGCCTGTTAATGCTGGTCTGTTTTCTGTGCTTATGCTGACTTAAAGCCTTTCATAATAACATTCACTAGGGAACCGGCTGCTCCTGTGATTGCGCCTAGTACGATGCCGGTTGTGACGCTGCTGAAGAATGCAAATGTACGAGCAATACTATTTACTGCGGCTTGTGGCAGGTTACTTAAGTTACCGCCAAATTGAATAGGTGTTTCTATAGCAGTGTTCCAAAGAACTTGGTGAACGATTGCTAAAAATATCCCGTAGAAAAAACCAATGAGTAATAAAGATAAAAAGGGTTTTTCCACCTTTTTTAAAACAATAAACAGAATCCATATAATAATCGGTGCAAAGACCAAGATGCTGTTAATCCAACTTCCCTCCTCCACCATGGATAAATCGTGTAAAACGACGCGGGGAACGCCTAACAGAGAAAGCAATAGTAAAGTAAGCACCGGTATACCTAAATAATCATTTATTTTATGAATGGTCATCAAATAAGCTCCTTTCTATTTTGTTATCATACTTTTTTCGCTTACAATTCATATACTAAGAGTAATATCTTAAAGAAATCTAAATCATTTTTTAAATTTTTATTAAAAGAACGGGTAATAAAATAAGGCGTTTATTTTTAGTTTGAATAGAGGAGGGATAGGATGATTATCGGAGGTTTGACGTGTTTGGGAATCGGTGTTGGTTTATTTACAGGAAATGTTGCTGCGGGAACCATGATAGGAATAGGACTGGGCTTGGTGGGAGAAGCGCTATTTCATAGATACGGGAGGCAATCAGAATAGGAAAAGGCGTAATAAAAGAGATTGTATATACAAAAAGCAAAGGAATCCAGACTAGAAACTCCTTTGCTTTTTTGAATTAATTCGTACTTCTGCTATTTCGCGGGCTTGGATGGGACTGGCTGCGTTTGTTTTTCCAAACACGGTCGTTGTTCTTCGTTCCTGGAAACTTTTCCCCAGCTTTCATCGAAACCTGCTGCGGGTCTTCTACATTGCTGCCTGTTTCACCAACTTCAATATAGATCCCGTTATTGGGAGCCTTTTCTCCACCCTTGAACTGACTGATTTCACCCATCATAGATACCTCCTTCAGGCATTTCAAGCTTATTATGCGGAAATATGAATGTATCTATGAATGGAAAATTTAACAATGTACGCTCTTTTTCTGGAGTGCAGCGATGGTGTTGCAGAGGAAATTAACGGAAAAATCTGCTGCTGGGGAGAACAAAAAGGCTTCTTTCGATTCACCACAGATTCCATGGAAATTTATTTGGCGGCTGAGATTGTACTTTTATTTCTTCTTTTTTAGTAGGATGTTCTACGGCAAGTGTTTCTGACCATAAAGCAATCTGTTCGCCAGTCTGGTTCCATTTTTCTCCGTATTTTTGATCGCCGTAAAGCGGCAAATTGCGGGAGGAGAGCTGTACACGAATTTGATGCGGTCTGCCGGTGTGCAGTTTAATGGAAAGGAGGCTTAAATTTTTTTTGCTCCCAATTACTTCATACTCTAACTTCGCTTTTTTGGCATCTTTATGATTTGCGTGCGTTGTATATACCTTGTTTTCATGTTTATCTTTGACTAAATGATCTTCTAATAAAGCTTGCTTTTTATCAGGCACTCCCCGCACAACTGCCAAATATTTCTTTTCTACATCCTGCCGGCGAATGGCATCAGATAGACGGGAGGCTGCTTTAGATGTTTTCGAAAATACCATGACACCTCCTGCAGGGCGATCCAGGCGATGAACCAGCGCCAGGTAAACATTGCCTGGTTTTTGATAACGTATTTTTATATCCTCCTTCAAGAAATTCAGCAAATCCTGATCCTTTGACTGGTCCTCCTGTACAGGTACATTGACAGGCTTTTCTACAAAAAGTAAATGATTATCCTCATAAAGGATTGGAACATTCATGGGTAATATCTCCTTTATTTCAATACTGAGGCAATGATAACACAGCAGTTTTTTTTATCAAGGGGTCGGGCATGATAGGATGAGTAAAAGCTGATATGTTATAATGATGAATGCGTTTTCAATATGTGTAGGATGGAGACAATTTATGAACAAAATGGAGGGTTACTTGTGGGTAATAAGAAATGGATGGAAAAGGCAGTGGAAATTGCCCTGGAAAGTGCAGTTGCGGGCGGCGGTCCATTTGGAGCGATTGTTGTAAAGGGTGGAGAAATTATCAGTACGGGAAATAATCAAGTCACAGCAGCGAATGATCCCACAGCTCATGCAGAGGTGCAGGCGATTCGGGAAGCGTGCCAGAAACTGGGCAGTTTCCAATTAACGGATTGTGAAATCTATACCAGCTGTGAGCCATGTCCCATGTGTATTGGCGCCATTTATTGGGCCAGGCCAGAGGCGGTTTATTATGCGGCTTCTAAAACAGAAGCTGCAGAAGCAGGGTTTGATGATCATTTTATTTATGAGCAAATTGCACTTCCTGTAGAAGAGCGTGATATCGAGATGATGCAGGTTCGCCCGGATAAGTACGATAAACCATTTCAAATCTGGAAAGACGCTAAGAATAGAATGGACTATTAAACCAGATAAGGAACAAACAGTGATGATTATAAGATGGATGCAAAAGGCTTGTATATAAAGCTTCCCGATATAATAAATCAATCGTTTGTTTGATTTTTAAATGTGCCGGATTCTTCACAAATTAGGGATGATTGTAGCGGTAATGCATGATTAGAAGGTTTTGATTGTACCAGCATATGGCTTGTTTATATCTGCGATTATGGTATATTGAGAAGCCAAAGAGATTTCATTTGGGAAAATAAAAGACACCCATGTGCAGGAGGCTATAAGTTGGAAGAGAATGTATTCAATCGAATGGCAAAAAAATATGACACAGAAGAACGAATAGAGCTGGCAACGGTGATAGCCGATGAGATAAAGAAAAGCATAGCTGAGAAGCAATATCACTCCATATTGGATTATGGCGGTGGAACGGGATTAGTGGCTTTTCAACTGGCTGACCGCTTTGAGAAGGGATGGATCGTGGATGCTTCGGAGGAAATGATTCAAGTTGCGCAAGCTAAAATAAAACAGCAGCAATTAAAGCATTTTAAAGCGATGGAATGTAATTTAGCAGAAGAAGATAACTTGGATGTGTATGCAGATATCATCATCCTATCGTTGGTTTTGCTGCATGTGCCAGATATAGAAACACTTCTGCAAAAATTAAGTACGCGCCTAAACCCAAATGGAATACTTATTATTGCCGATTTTGATAAAAATGAAAAGATACAGCATCCCAAAGTGCATAATGGCTTCACAGAAGCAGAAATAAATCAAGCATTGAATCACGCAGGTCTTCGAGATACAGAAATGCATACATTTCATCATGGAAGCAATATTTTCATGAATCAGGACGCTTCATTATTTATTGCGACGGGTAAAAAGTAAATTTAAAAAGGGCAATGAGAATAGTATCTCGCTGCCCTTTATTCAGCTGTATGATGAAAAATTAAATAAATGAAATCATTACGTTTTTAAAGTGTAGCTCTCACGGCAGTTTTATTCTTCCGGTTAGCTGCTCTGGATGAACCAATCAATATCGCAATCCCCATAATCAAAAGAAAGATACCCAGCCAGGCAGTCGTATTTAAGCTCTCTCCTAACAGAAATACCCCTAATAATGCTGCTGTTAACGGCTCTGCTAAAGCAAGAGTAACCGCAGTCGAAGAAGAAACGTTAGCCAACCCTTTGGCGAAAAGAAAATAGGCTATGCCTGTAGCTACAACACCTAGTTGAATACTGACGCCGATACCCTGCAAGCTCGCCACCCATGACATATCAAAAATAAATAGGAATGGAGCTAAGAAAATCGCACTTATTGTAAAAATGATTGCAACCACGTTTAAGGAAGAGAATTTTTGAACCATATCTCTGCTTGCGAGGGTGTAGCTGGCAAAGGTAAGTCCTGCACCTAAAGCCATCACGACACCGACTGGATCAACATACGTGGATTCTCTGTTGGTAAATAACAGGATACAGCCGGAAATGGAGAGGAAAGTAGACACCCACCAAATTTTTGACGGACGAGCTTTAAAAAATATCCATTCCAGAAGCCCTGATAAAATTGGCGCGCTCCCGATGGCTACAACGGTTCCGATAGCTACGCCAGTGACGGTGACAGCGGTAAAAAATAACGGCTGATATAAAGCCATGCTTAAAGCAGCTAACACCGTAGCTTTGATGGGCCAATTTTTTAGTTCTAATTTGCCGAATAGAAGGACAAGTGATAATAAAAAGAGTCCTCCTACTGCTAAACGAATCGTCCCAATCGCAATAGGATGGGCATTTTCTGGTGCAAAAGCCTGTGCTGTCCCAGTTGTTCCCCAAAGTACAGCAGCAAAAAGAATAAGAAAGGCAGAAAGTTTTCCTTGCATCGATTTCACTCCGAAATAAAAGAATATATACCCATCATAGATAAAGACTGTTCTTTTTTCTATACTGAGTTTCATATACTTTTTACCTTCTTTAAAGAAATCTATATTTGTTTGGCGCCATTCCTTTATGTTTAGCAAACCATCTTGTAAAGGAAGAGGCATTCTCGAAGCCTAATTCCTCGCTAACTCGGAATATGGACAATCTGGTTGAAAGCAATAAATGCTCCGCCTCCTGTAAACGCAGGTCTAAAATGTAGGCTTGCGGGCTTTTGCCAGTTCTTTTCTTAAACCATTCCGAGTAATAAACAGGGTGATAATGCTCTATTTTTGCCAGCGTTTCCAATCGAATCGGCTCCTTAAAATGGTTGTGAATATAGTCTATGGAAGGAGGATTGGAAGTCTGCAGTTTTTTGGTTACATAGCGGGTCAAATCGGTTAAGGCAGAGATATTGTCCTTTGCGTCCGCCTCTTCCAATAGTAAATACCGGATTGCATTCCATTGTTTATCCAGTTTGACATGCATACTTTCCGTATCACTGGGCAAATATCGCAGCGGTATATCCAATATTAGAAATTCATTTCTGTCAATAGAGCGGTAATGATGCTGGAAGTTTGGCGGCAGATAGAATCCGCAATCCGCTTTCAGATGAAGTTCCTGTTGATTTGTTTGGATATCCAGGGAGCCTTGTAAAGAGAAAAGAAACTGTCCGAAGGCATGCTGATGCGAATGAAATTCTTTTGAATAGGTTCTTTTTTCACAGATGATCTGGCTGTTTCTTTCCATTTTATTTTCTCCCTTCAGAGTTAAATTTAAAATATCTTACCATTAATTTATCAAAAAAAGGAGAGAAAACTCTCTCTTCAAGCACGCAGAGCCAAGGGGGAGATGAATCTCCTATGCACAAAAGATTGCTTCTGGGTGTCTCGACTGCTCAACATCAAATCGAACAAACGTTCCAAAATCATTCTTCTTCTGATATAATAGACAGGAGGAGGTAAGAAGCCATGAAAGTAAAAAAAGCATTTCGTTTTCGTATCTATCCGAACAAAAAACAAATCACCTTCATTCATAAGACAATCGGCTGCTCCCGCTTTGTCTACAACTATTTTACAGGAAAACAAATAGAAAAAGACCACTATTGGCATACGGTGAATGAAATGGTACAAAACGGACAGCTTCTTCAAAATAATTGGAAGGGCGAATTTCTCAATAAAAATAAGGCAATCAAAGCAGTTCGGGAATTGAAGAAAACTTATCCCTTCCTCAAAGAAGTTGATAGCATTGCCCTTCAAAAAGCCGTTGAAAACGTGAATGATTCCTATACACGTTATTACAAGAAACAGAACAAGGCTCCTCGTTTTAAATCAAAGAAGAACCCTATTCAATCGTATACAACCAAACATGTCAATGGAAATATTGCTGTATTGGATAAACATATCAAACTGCCCAAACTCGGGCTTGTCCGTTTTGCCAAAAGTCGGGAAGTGGAAGGGCGTATTATCAATGCAACGATCCGGCGCAACCCTTCAGGCAAGTACTTTGTTTCGATTGTAGCTGAAACGGAAATTAAATACGATGAAAAGACAGGTTCCTCTGTAGGTATCGATGTCGGATTAACCGATTTTGCAACCCTTTCTGATGGAACGGTGTATGAAAATCCAAGATTCTTCCGGAAATTAGAAGAGAAATTGGCAAAAGCGCAAGTGATTCTGTCCAGAAGACAAACAGACTCAGCAAATTGGCAGAAACAAAAACGAAAAGTAGCTCGGCTTCACGAAAAAATTGCTAATAAAAGAAAAGACATGTTAGATAAAATCTCCACCGAGATAATCAAAAACCACGATATCATCGGAATAGAAGATTTGTCTGTGATAAACATGTTGAAAAATCATAATCTTGCAAAAGCTATTAGCGATGTATCCTGGTCAACGTTCCGAACGATGCTGGAATATAAAGCGGCTTGGTATGGAAAGCAGGTTGTTGTAGTTTCGAAAAGCTATCCATCCAGTCAGTTATGTTCTCATTGTGGACACCAAAACAAAGACGTTAAAAATCTTGCTTTGCGTGCATGGACGTGTGATATCTGTCAATGCCATCACCAAAGAGATATTAACGCAAGCAGGAATCTTCGTAAAGAAGCATTACGATTAACCGCAGGGACTGCGGGGATAGCCTAATCCATAACTGACCGGTAGGTTGGTGTTCTTAGGAATCTCCCACTTCAAGCAACCTTGAAGGTTGGTAAGTGGGGGTAGTTCAAGATATGGTAAATGAATTCATCCGAAAATATACTACACCAGGCTAATGGACTTTCTGCAGTATTCCTTCTAAATTTACCTCAAAAAATTAACTTCATAATGAATTTGATTTAAGATAGAAATGAAAAGGCTATTTCAACTGAAAGGACTGAACTATAATCGAATTACGACATTTAGAATACTTTTTAATGGTTTGCAAAGAGCTGCATTTTACTAAAGCAGCTGAAAAATTAGGAATATCACAGCCTACTTTAAGTCATCAAATCAAAATATTGGAACAAGAGGTTGGCTACCCTCTTTTCAACCGTGTTGGCAAGAAAATTGAGCTGACAAAGGCGGGAGAAATTGTACAGAAGGAGGCATTAAATGTTCAAGGCTCGCTGCAAAGCATGACCTCTCAAATTACTGCATTTACAAAAGCGGAGATAGGAGAGCTGAAGATAGCTGTATTGCCTGGAGAAATCACCGACTTGGTATCTACCCTATGTATTCATTTTAATCGCTTGTATCCGAACATTAAGGTAGTTATTCAGACTACAGATGAGTTAGAAAAAGCTGTTTTGGAAAATCAAGCGGATTTTGGAATTGGTTTTCATTTCCATCAACAGGATAAATTGCAAGTAACCAAGCTGTATGAAGAAGCTTTTTATTTAATCAGTAACCAGCATGATGGAAGAAAGAAGATTCCTTTTTCAGCTATTTTTGACAGCCCAATTGTATTATTTCCTAATAAGCATCAATGCAGAAAAATACTTGATAGAACGAGCGAAGAAGTTGGGAGACAATTGGATCCTGCTGTTGAAACCTCCAGTATTGAAGCTATCTTAAATCTAGTGCGCAATGGGGTTGGTCATAGTGTTGTATCTCGTACGTTATATGAATTTTATGATACAGAAGATTTGTTTTTCCAACATATCGAAAAGCCAACTTTGACAAGAGCAGTATATTTAGCAATGAAAAAGAATTGTTTTGTGAACTACCCTGCTCGTAAGTATTTGGAGTTATTAATGCAGGAAATTGGAAAGCTGCAATTCCATACAGAAGAAAAGGAAATGCCTACTTTACAAAATACTTTATCATAGATTATTTCTATGATTATCATAGAAATAATTGCATTGCTATATGGAAATAATCCTTTTACAATGGAGCCAAGATGAAAATAAATCGTAAAGGGGAGTTTGAATGATGATTCAAGAAGTAGCAGGTATCAAAGTTCCAGATACGCGATTGGCAAAGGATGCGGCAGATATTCTAAGGGAATATGGAAATGACTTGCTGTGGAACCATTCCAATCGTGTCTTCTTTTTTGGAGCGGTAAACGGTAAACAGGCAAAGTTGAATTATGATTTAGAGTTGCTGTATGTCAGTGCATTATTCCATGACTTAGGATTGACCAAAGCGTACAGCAGTCCCGGCTTGCGTTTTGAAGTAGATGGGGCTAATGCAGCCAGAAGCTTTTTACAGCAGTATCAAATTCCAAAAGAATCTATTCAGCTTGTATGGGATGCGATTGCTCTACACACAACTCCTGGAGTTGCCGAACACAAGGAATCGGAAGTAGCCCTTCTTTTCTCTGGTGTTGGTTTAGATGTGATGGGAGACGGGTTTGAAGAGTTCCCGGCTGATTTGCGTGAAGAAGTTATACAGGCTTTCCCTCGGAATAATTTTAAAAAGGAAATTATCCCGGCATTTTATGAAGGATTTAAGCATAAGCCGGAAACAACTTTTGGTAATATGAAAGAAGATGTCGTCCAGCATTTTCGGCCGGAATACCGTAATAAGAATTTCTGCAGCTGTATTATACATTCCCCGTGGTCGGAATAAAGGGATGATAAAAAATCGCTGAATTATTTTAAATCTATCGAGCATCTCTTTGGATATTTTATCTGAAGAGATGCTTTTTAGATAAATAAAAAATTTGTTTGGGTAAGATAAGACGGGTTTAGAGGCTGAATTGTAATTAACTTTCAAAGCGGCTGGAGTTAAAGATGAATAAGGTTTCTTTGAGGATTGTATTCTCTTACTTATGTAAAAGCAATGAATCAAAACCTGAATACAGCAACGATGAAACAAACGTAGAAAAGATCAGTGTTACAAGCAAAAATTTATGAAATTCTCTTTGGGAATATGCCGGAATTGTTCCAGTTGCCGACATGCTGCTAATTAAATCCATTTGGCCACCTTAATTGTTGTTCCTTGTCCAATGTCTGATTGGATTTCAAATTCATCCATCAAACGCTTCACGCCAGGGAGACCAGCCCCCAGTCCTCCTGAAGTGGTATAGCCATCCTGGAGCACCAATCGAATATCATTTATTCCTGGGCCGGAGTCGATTGCAGTCATAATAATACCTTTACGCCCAAGAGTATCGATGACCTCAAAAGAAATTCCCCCTTTTTCTGCATATAAATAGATGTTGCGGGCTAATTCGGATATGGCAGTGGTGATACGTGCCTGATCCACTGTACCAAAGCCAATCTGCTTTGCTATATCCCTGCCAATCTGCCTTGCATGAACGATATCCAATTCCTTATGGATGTTTACATAAGATGTTTTCATAGTCGTTTCCCCCAGTTTCTGATAAAGTTTTAAGATGCATTGCTTCAGATTCAGCACAGTAGGAAGCTTCTGGAGATGGATATCTAAATCAATCAATATATTAAATAAAACAGTCTTTCTGTTTGCGTTCTTATTTATTAACCTGCTTTCCTTTTATTTAATAAAAAAAGCCGAAAAGGAATAAACATCCTTTTCGGCTCATGCCTTAGCGCTATTGTCTAGACATTTCCACCATATTATTTTTTGGGTTTAAGTATAAATATAACAAACCCTGTATCATTGTCAAAATCCCAATCTACAAATAAATCTTGTATTTCCTGATGGAGTACAGATTCTAAGAATTGTTTATCAATTAAACTCTTTTCCAGCTTTCGTTTGGACAGCCTAAGCTGGTTTTCAAAGCCCGATTGAATCAGCTCTTTTTCAATTAGCACAAGGATATCCTCGCGTCTTGAGATTAAAGTCCGGGAATTAAGCATACTAGACGTAAGCTGTTTCGGAGATTTTTGTGCTTTTTGAGTAAAACGGCTGATTTCCTCGTGTACTTGTTCTTTGGCTGGATAATCAAGATAATCTTCTATTGTCTCATCCAGATTGGAATCCAGCTCGGTAAAAAGAATTCCGCTGCTATTTTCTACCGACCAGTCATAGTAGATCTTGTCCACTTTTACGCCGGCCTGCGAGGAGATAATCGATTGTATCTCCGGAGTCAGTTCTTTCATTAATAAATCACGGGTCTCCTGAAACTTCAATTCATTTTCCTGCTTCAGCAGAATTTTTTCCATCGGAGCTAAAAAGTTTCTTAAATAGATTGTAATGTATGGTTTTGCTATAGATACAAAAATAGCTTCGGGTCCCTTTCCGAAATTATCTCGAAAAAGTTTTCCGATTGCACTGGATATTCCGGATTCTACTGTTTTTTCCACTTGGTTTCTCCTTTTGAGTGTCATTAATTGTATATCTATATTCGCTGCGAAAATAGGAGTGTATATCTATTTCGATTTCTTTGAGTTGTTAAGCTTGAAAAAACATTTTAAGGACCGTACCTTATTTTACAATCCCTTTCATAACTATACCATTAATTGTAGACGTTGAAAAATTATTTTGATAAAAAAACTGTGGTATTCTTTGTGTAATACAAATTATAATATTTAAGTAACGCACCGTGGGTTTTCAAACGTTTCGTTTTGATGAATTGATAGGAAGAGAAACTGGAATGATTATAGAAAGGTGGAAGGCCCGATGGATAGAATACCTGAGTCATTTGCTGAATATATCGATTTGCATCCTAGTTTAAAAGAGGTAACATCCTGGACTCTTTTACGGAGGTGGTCCCATTCAGAAGTGTGGCGGGCAAATAGAAACAATGGAGATTCCTGTATCGTCAAAATGGGAAAAGAAGAGAACGCCCGCGAAGTCATCGTTTATAAAGATTTATTAATTCCATTTGGATTAGATATTCCAACAATTTATGCATCCTATAAAGCGGATGATATTGGGATTTTGATAATGAAAGGTCTTCCGGGTGAAACTGTAGAGGACGCTCCTCAATCTGAGATTTTTATTGAAGCGGCAAAAGAGCTAGCCACTATCCGTAGCAAGGCGGAATCAGCAATCATGGAAGGGAAACTTACAAACGAAACGTATTTATATTAGTACATTTCTAAAGACCAGATAATAAATGATTTAGTATACTTGAGCCAACAGAGGGAGTATATAGATGATACTCAAGCAACATTCTTAAAAAAATTATCAACTATTTTGCCGCCTCATATGGAGCGCTTATATAGAGATTTTCCGCTGACGCTTGTGCATAATGATTATTATCCTAAAAATTTAATGAAAAATAATGAAAGAATAACTGTAATTGATTGGGCGTCCGCAAATCTTAGCCCCCATCTTGGAGATTTGTACTGCTTTATTCGTGCGGCAGAGGATTATCCTATTAATTCTGCTGATTTAATCCATGCATATTATGAACAAACTGCTGATAGCGTACCAGACGATATCGAGTGGCAAATAAATATGGGTGGTATTTGTTGGACGATTCATGCACTGCGGCAATTGTTCGACTATGAGGTAGAGGCTATACCAATAGCGCGTGAATGGATCCCTGAATTGGTTTCTGATATTTATTCACTTGCTGACAATCTATAAATAATATTTTATTGTATAATGAAAGGGGTTTCAATAAAAAGGTCATTTAACATAACTATATGCTTTTTGTTTATAGAACGTTGTAGATAAAGACAGGATGCGCTGAAGAAGCTGTGTTATCAATCTTTTAAGGTTCAGTAATCGAATAGAATAGAAGTTTTAAAACTTAACAAAAAGGAGGATATTTATGAATATTGCATTAGAGAATGGCGAGAATCTTTTTTTTGTAAAAAAAGGAGGAGGAGAGCATGTTTTATTATTAATTCATGGAAATATGGCCTCTTCGGCTCAATGGGATTTACTGCTTGAAGAAATAGATCCTGCCTTTACAGTGTATGCAGTAGATTTACGTGGATATGGGCAATCGAGCTATGACCAGCCGATAAATTCAATCAAAGATTTTTCGGAGGATATCAAACAATTTGTTGATCAATTAGATTTGCAGAAGTTTTATATAATGGGTTTGTCTAATGGCGGTGGTGTAGCCATGCAGTTTGCTAGTGATTATCCAGACCATATTCAAAAAATCCTATTGCTTTCTTCCATGTCTACACGAGGGTATCCAGCTTTTAATACAGACGGTGAAAGAATCCGTTTTAGAGAACAGTTAATAGAAGACCCGGGATTAAATATGATGTTAGATGCTCAGAGAACAAATAATCAAGCATTTTTTAGAGCGGCTATGGATCAAGTGCTTTATTCCGTTAACCAACCAAACGAAGAACAGTATCGAAAGTATTTAACCAGTGCCACACAGCAAAGGAATATAATGGATGCGGCATATGCTGCAAACAGGTTCAATATAAGTACAGTATCCAATGGTGTAATTGATGGGACCGGGGAAGTAAGTAATATCCAGGCTCCTATTCTGGTAATCTGGGGAGAAAATGATTTGATTGTATCGGAAGCAATGACGATGGAAATAATGGAGGATTTAAAAGAGGCTGGAATTGACTTTCATTATGCACCGATAAATGCCGGTCACGCTTTATTGATAGATAATTTAGAAGCAGTTTTGCAAGAAACATACAGGTTTTTAAACATAAAAGGATAGTATGCCTATTTCAACTTTATTGTTTGAACGACAAACAAGGGATTACCCTTATATAAAAAGAAAACTTGATTTCAATATTCCTAACGTGCTTATTTAAGAATTTTACAGTACCTGTAAAAAGGATGATATTTTTAAAAGAAGCTGTAAACAATACTCTTTTGAGGAGCTTGAACGTTAATCAGATAATGCACCAAATTTTACTGTCTGTGAAAAAATGATTGCTTTTTATGTATTCATAGACTATCCTGTTAATTAACAGAATATTTAATCTGGAGATTGCTATATTTTGAGGTTAAATAAATCTATATTAAGGGAGATGTTTGTGTATGTCACTAGTTACGTTGAAACCAAAAGTGAAAGCGTTTTTAGAAGAGGTGAATGGGTTCTATATTAATGGTCAATATGTTACAGCACAGAACGGTCAAACATTTGACGTTTTGAATCCGGCAACGGAGGAAGTGATTGCAAAAGTAAGCCAAGCAGATGAATCCGATCTTGATTTGGCTGTTCAAGCAGCTCGTAAAGCTTTTGATGAAGGGCAATGGACCAAGATGGAGGCTGCCGAGCGTTCCCGTATAATTTATAAATTTGCAGACTTATTAGAGGAGCATAAAGAAGAACTTGCCCAATTAGAGTCTCTTGATAACGGCAAGCCTTATCAGCAAGCTTTGGAAGATGATATAGAAGGGACGATTGAGCATTTTAGATATTATGCAGGTTGGGCAACAAAAATCTTTGGAAAGACAACAAACGTTTCACCGGAATATGCTACGTATACAGTTCACGAGCCTGTTGGTGTAGTAGGGCAGATTATTCCATGGAACTATCCTTTGCTAATGGCTGCTTGGAAGCTGGGTTCAGCACTTGCAGCAGGGTGTACGGTTGTTTTAAAACCTGCAGAAGATACACCATTATCCATTTTATATGCAGCGAAGTTATTTAAAGAAGCTGGTTTTCCGGATGGTGTAGTCAATATTGTTTCCGGGCCGGGGAGTGTTGTTGGAAATGCTTTGGTAACACATCCTCAAGTGAACAAAGTTGCGTTCACCGGCTCCACAGAAACTGGTAAGGAAATTATGAGAAAAGCAGCAGATGATGTGAAGGCGGTCACTTTAGAACTTGGAGGGAAATCTCCAGCTATTGTTTTAGAGGATGCTGATTTAGAAACAACATTAGATGGTGTTTTTGATGGTACGATGTATAATCACGGTCAAAATTGCAGTGCAACTACCCGTATTTTTGTGCATCGAAGTTTGTATGATGAAGTACTGGATAAGCTCAAGAAAAAAGCTGAAGAAACGGTCGTTGGCCCTGGGTTAGACAGTGCTACGGATATGGGGCCGCTTGTATCTGAAAAACAAATGAATACTGTTTTAGGGTATATTGAAAAAGGAAAGGAAGAAGGTGCGCGGCTTATTACTGGCGGTAAGCGTACAGGGGATCAAGGATATTTTGTAGAACCGACTATCTTTGCGGACGTACAAGATCATATGTCGATTGCAAGAGAAGAAATATTTGGCCCTGTTATGTCAGTATTTGTCTTCGATGAAGTGGAAGAAGTGATCCAGCGGGCTAATGATAGTGAGTATGGTTTAGCTGCAAGTGTATGGACGGAAAATATTAAAAAAGGGCATTATATTGCTTCTAAGTTAGAATCAGGAACTGTCTGGGTGAATGATTTTGGTCTTGAATTGGAAACCATGCCGTTTGGCGGTTACAAACATTCCGGTATAGGCCGAGAGATGGGTGGAGATTACGGCATCTCCAACTATGTAGAAGTGAAAAGTATCTTTGTTAATATGAAGCAATAATAACTAAGAGGTGACGTGGATGGATGAGTTATTAGGCAGTGAACTAAAAAAAGTACGTAAGAGCAGGCAGCTGACCTTACAACAATTGAGTGACCGAAGTGGTCTGTCTGTGAGCTTTTTATCCCAGATAGAAAGAGGACTGCGGACACTTACATTTACATCCCTTAAAAAAATCTGTGAGGCATTAGATGTCAATGTGAATTTCTTTTTCGATAATGGAGATTCCAGCTTTGTAAAAAAAGAGAAAACCTCGTATAAAAATACTGGTAACTTTTCCTATAAAAGCTTAGTTGGAAAAATGAAACATCCGGATTTCATTCCTGCACGGATTGACTTGGAAGCAGGGGAATATCAACAAATCCCTTATACGCATAGCGGACAAGAATTTGTATATGTATTATCCGGCCAGTTAGAAGTTGAAATTGAAGGTGTCAAAGAAACGCTGTATAGCAATGAGTCTATCCATATAGATTCTAGTATGGCACATCATTGGTATAATGCTACAGATGAGACGACGAAGCTGCTTCTCGTCTCATCCACTAAATGAAAAAACGCTCTTCTCAAATTTTGAGAAGAGCGTTTTTTATACATATTGTGTCCACAAGCGCTGTAAGTTTTTTCTCCCTTGGTGCAAATCTTTATGGAAGATTACTTTTGCATGCTGCCTTTCGTATGTTATGGCTTCCAATGTTTTTTTAGATGAAATAGTGTCTTTTATAATCTGATTTGCAGCCATTTTTCCCTGCAGCATGGCAATTTTAGCATTCTCAATGCCAGTAATATTACCGGCAACATACAAATTCTCTATTTCTGTTTCCATCGTTTCGTTATGCAGAGGTACATATCCGCCTAACGACTCCATATAAATATGTTTCAGATTCAATAAGGATGTTACTTCATTGACTGGCGATAAACCGTCAGAGATGCATACAAAATCACATGCTATTTCTTTTTCTGTCCCCTCTATAAGCACACCCGAGGCATTCGTTTTTTGAATGGTTACGGATTCCACTTCATGCTGCCCGTTTATTCTTATTACCCTTTCTTTGATGGAGATAGGTAATCCAAGCGCATGGACTCCTTTTTTAGGGAAAAATTGTAATGCCAGCTGCTGGAGTGGAGTCACTTTTCCAGCTATTTTTGAACCTGTTGAAAAGAATGTAGATGGAGCAGAATTTCCTAAAGATATCAGCGTTTCCAATGCTTCCTTTGGTGTTGCTTTGTTGATTAGATTAACTGGAGGAAGACAAATTTTAGCAACATCAACATATGCGTAACCAAGCTCTAGCGCGATGACCATGGACAATGGATTAATACCGATAATAACTCCCTTATTTCCCGGTTTCACACGCTGGAAGTTTGTCAGCACCTGAGCAGCACCTACCGTCATTACTCCTGGCAAATCCCAGCCTGGAAGCGGAGTCGATTTTTCTTTTCCGCCGGTCGCAACAATCAGGTGCTCTGATTGGAAATGGCCGGACGTTGTATAGATATCGAAGCCTTGATTACTATGTTCTAAGTTATACACTGATGTTCCAAGCTTAAAGTTCACCTTTTCAGAGACTTCATTATAAAGTTTCCGGGCAACTTCCATTCCATTCCACCATTCTCCTTTTGTTTCCTCATATAGCTGCCCAAGCAATCTGCCGCCATAATGATAATATTCATCGATAAGGAGTACATTTTGCTTTTCTTGCAGGACTTGGGCAGCCGTTAATCCGGCAGGGCCGGCACCGATAATAATAGTATCAAAGTGATTCATGGGAATGCCCTCCTTTGACCAGGTGAGGCAATTCCTTCTGCTGTTCAATCACCATATCTTTATGGATTGGAGTGAGGCAGGCCCGTTGATTACGTTTCCCTTCCACAATTACCCTGCATTCGGAGCAGTGTCCGATATTACAGTACAGTCCCCGTGGTTTGCCATCTTTTTCATGGTATCTGAGCGTTCTGATATTATTAGCGAGAAGCGCTGCTGTGATACTTTCCCCCTCAGCTCCATAATACGTTTGACCGTTCCATTGAAAAGGAATTAGTGTCTGCTCTTTTTTTTCTAAGATTTTATGATCTGTAATTCTTCCTGTCACGATTCCACACCCCCTGAAATTTCCTCAAACGAAACAGTCCGAATAGGAGACTGGGATTTCAGGTTGATATAAGAAGGAGTCTGTGTATTTTTATCCTGAGTCAGCTGATCTAAAAAATGTCCGCATGTCCTGGAGTTACAAAAGCCCATACCAGCTCGGGATTTCAGTTTTAATTCTCTCGAGTTTGCTGCTCCTTTCTCTAATATTTCAAGCATTTCGGAGTAGTATATATTTTCACAGCGACATACTATAAAATCATCTTGTTTTTTCATTCGAATCACCTCAAAGGATATTTGTTTATAAACAAGAAAAAAGTGTGCCAATTTAGAATTGGAATTTACGCATTTTTGAATATAACGTAGGTCTGCTGATACCGAGATCATGACTGGATTTTTCAATGTTATGATCATTTTGATCGACGATATATTTAATATATTCTGCTTCCACCTTATGGATATAGTCTTTCAGATTTAAATTCTCTGATAGATTTGGTACAGACAGGGTCTTATCTGACTGCCCTACTTCCACCAAATACTGGTCAAAGATATTATTATTTAATTGATCCTCATTAGAAAAAATAACTAATCGTTCGGCAACATTGATTAATTCTCTAACATTTCCAGGCCAGTGATAGCTTCTTAGGTTGTTTAAAAGTGAATGATCTGCATAACGGAGCTCTGTCTGGTATTTCTTCGATAAGTGATAAAGATAATAATAGAATAAGGATTCAATGTCATCCGGCCGTTCTCTTAAAGGAGGTATGTGGATATTAAGGACATTAATCCGGTACAGCAAATCGGAACGGAAATCATCAGAATTCAGTAACTCAGAAATTGATTTGTTTGTAGCTGAAACCAACCGGAAATGGGTGGAAACTTCTTTTTTACCGCCTAATCTGAAGTATTTTCTTTCTTGTAATACCCGCAGAAATTTCACTTGCATGTCCAACGGCATATCCCCGATTTCATCAAGAAAAAGTGTGCCGTCTCTGGCAAGTTCGAGCTTCCCCTTGTTTCCTTCTTTATTTGCTCCTGTAAAAGCTCCTTTTTCGTAACCAAATAATTCTGCCTCAAATAAATGCTTCGGAATTGCACCACAGTTAATAGGAATAAATTCACCGGAAGTTTCACTGCTGTTATGAATAGATTGTGCAAATAGTTCTTTACCTACACCAGTTTCTCCAGTAATTAAAATATTGGCATTTGTCTTTGCAGCCCGTTTTATCTGGTTTTTTAAATTTTCCATGATCGAGCTTTTAAAAATAATATTTTTAAAATGTTCCTCATTCTTCAATTGTTTGACATTATCGGTAAGGAAGCTTACCTGATTTTTGAGTTGTTCGATTTCTTCCTCCTGGCGTTTTTGTTCTGTCACATCAATTTCTGAAACAATGGCACCTTCAACTTTGCCTTCAATAATAATCGGAACAGATTTGAGATTCACATAAATACTTTTCGTAGCCATGTGCTGCTTCTTCTCAATGACTTCATTGTTTCGTAATGTTTGTAAAATCGCCAATTTGTCTTCTGCGAAAATTTCTTTAATATCCTTTCCAATCACCTCGCTTTTCTCCATGTTAAATATTTCTGAAGCTCTGTCGCTCCAGTAAATGACTTTTTCGTGTTTATCAATAATCGTAAAAGAATGGTTATAAAAATTAATCAGCTCTTCAATAATAGAATGTTCTAACATATGTATAATCCCCTTTAGTGTTAAATTTATAATAATAATTATATTTTTCTTTACACATTATTTCAAATTTTATTGATTTTACGATAGGTGAAGTTGGCACGTTTTTTTCTTAGTATTTTATAAAGGAAGGAGGGAGCAATTTTGACAACGCCATCTTATGATGTATTGATAATTGGTGGAGGTATTATTGGTGCAAGCATTGCTTATTTTACTTCTGAAAAAGGTTTAAAAGTAGGGATGTTGGAAAGGGATACAGTTGCTTCTGGTACAAGCTCAAAATGTGATGGCAATGTTTTATTGATTGATAAAGAGCCGGGATTTGATAGCAATATGGCGATAAAGAGCCAGGCATTAATCAAAAGCTTATCAAAAGAATTAGAAATGAAATTTGAATACAGGCATCCGGGAAGTATTTTCCTTTGTGCAAATGAAGAAGAATTGGAGCAGGCATATGACTGGGTCGATCAGCATAACAGGGCAAATGGCGAATATCAATTTTTTAATAAATTAACCAAAGAAGATTTGAAAAATGATTCCAAATATTTTGCTGATCATTTGGTTGGCGGCATTGAATGCACAAATGATTCGACGGTAAACCCGTACATGTTAACATTTTCGTTCATTCACGCAGCGAAAAAGAATGATCTTGAGCTTTTCGAAAAAACGCCCGTAACATTTATGGAGGAACATAGAACAAAAGGATTTAAAGTACATTCTCATGATCGTGTATTTAAAGCCAATAAAGTAATTAATGCAGCTGGTGTTTTTGCACCGGAAGTGAGTAAACATCTCGGTGTACCTTTACCAATTAAACCAAGAAAAGGTCATATCCTGGTTTCATCACGTGCAGAATTGATGGGCACAAGGAAAATTCAAGAGTTTGGATACTTGATGACGAAGTTTGGCAAAGAGAGAAAAGCAGATAAAATCATGAATGATTATGGAATTGCATTGGTGCATGAACCGACAGAGAGTCAAAATTTCCTGATAGGAAGCAGCCGGGAATTTATTGGTTTTGACACAACCGTCAATCATCAAGTTGTTCAACTGATTGCCAAAAGGGCGATAGAATTTTTCCCAAAAATGAAGGATATGAATATTATTCGTAGTTATGCAGGTCTCCGGCCGTGGACGCCGGATCACTTGCCAATTATTTCAGAGACTACTGTTCCTAATTATTATGTAGCCGCTGGTCATGAGGGAGATGGAATTGGATTGTCTGCGGTAACAGGTTATTGGATGGCTCAGATGGTGACAGATACACTCGAGGATGACATTAGTCCGCTAAGTATGGAAAGATTTCAGGAGGAGGCAATATGAAGATAAATTCAAAACTACTTGTTACTGTGGATACACACACTGGGGGAAACCCGACAAGAACGGTTTTATCCGGTATGCCTAAATTAAAAGGAGAAACGATTCAAGAAAAAATGCTGGATATGAAGGAAAACCATGATTACATTCGAAAATTTCTAGTTTTTCCACCCAGGGGACATGATGTAATGAGCGGCACGATACTACTGCCGCCTTTAAAAGAAGAAGCAGATTTTAGTGTGATTTTTATAGAGACCGGTGGGTATCTGCCGATGTGCGGACATGACACTATTGGTACATGTACAGCATTAGTAGAACTCGGTTATGTCGAAGTCAAAGAGCCTTATACTTCGGTAGTCCTAGATACCCCAGCTGGTGTGGTAGAAGCCAGCTGCAAAGTGAAAGAGGGCAAAGTGCAAGAAGTAACATTTATTAGTACCGATTCCTTTCACCTAAAGACGGTGTATATCGATTATAAAGATTTCAAGAATATAAAGTGCGATATAGCATATGGTGGGAATTTCTATGGGATTATGAAAGCGGGCGATTTAGGTTTATCCCTTCATGTATCGAGGTCAGAAGAAATCGTCGAAATTGCCATGGCAATCAGAGATGAAATTAATCGTCAGCATGAGGTGAAACATCCTGATTATCCATTTATTAATAAGCTGACCCATATGGAATTCTATGAAACAGGTGATGTTGTTAAAAACACAGTAATTGTACCTCCGGGAGGCATTGACAGATCGCCATGTGGTACAGGGACATGCGCAAAAGTATCAACACTTTATAAAGAAGGCGACCTTGATCTAAATGAAGTCTTTATCCACGAGAGTATCACAGGATCTCAATTTAAAGCCCAGGTAATCCACGCGAGTGTGAAAGGAAATATAATTTATAATAGGGTTGCTATTACAGGAACAGCATGGATTATGGGGAGACATGATTTTTATTTTGATCCCGATGATCCTTTAAATCAGGGATATCTATTGATTCCAGAAATATAAGGAGGTGATTTTATGATTTCAAAAGTAATCAACAGTTATGATATTCATATAAATGGACAACAATTACGAATTATTGAGAAAAACGAGCTGGAGACGGTATTACAAGACTATGAGAATAAGGCATTAATGCGGAATGAGCCGAGAGGGAGCAAATATGTTCGTTTACTTATCTTTCAATGGAGTGATGATGTTTTAGATGTAGAATTACACCCAAATGAAAGCGTTGACAATATTCGTATTTTATTAAAAGGGTGCATTTCCTCTCTTGTGGATCGTGGGAGAATAAACTCAAAAGAAAGCTATTTAGTAAGAAATAATGGCCAAATGTATGAATTTCAGCATGGATGTCTGACGACAGAAAAATTACCAGAAGTAGAGAAAAAACAAAATATGTATTTAGTCAACGATAAGAAGATAAAAGTCTATGAAGTTGACATGGAATTAGAAATTAAAAATATAACAGCTATTAAAGCGTATATTCACTCTAAGCAAGATGGAAATAGTGATTATCTGGTGCTTAAACAGGGAGAAAAACAAGTCGTTGCAAATAAAAAAGGAGATATCTTAGCTTATCCAATTATTGAAGTCGTTGCTGTATGTGCAAAGGAGTTCTCTCAGGAAATTATCACCTCTTTCACAGGATTAAAAATACATGCTGAAGATATGCAACTCAATTATTATTTGATATCTAATTCACAATTTTATATTGAGCATAGCGACATCTACGCTAAAGGATTTATCATTAAATAAAACAAGGGGCGGAAATATATGGTTAGAGAAAAGAAACTGCCAAGTATACCAGTATTATTGCTCATTTTGGTTTTGTTTGTAGTAATAATGTTTGGTTTTATTGTTATTTTAGAACTGCCTATCCAATTAGCTTTGCTCGCAATCTGGTTTGTAATTATGGGGTTTGGATTATATTTAGGTAATACGTATATAGAAATGGAAAAAGGACTTTTAAAAGGAATTTATGAAGGTTTAGGAGCGACGCTTGTTTTAATCGCTGTAGGTGCACTTATCGGCTCTTGGATTGCTGGAGGTATTGTACCGACGATGATCTATTATGGTTTGAGTATCATTAGCCCGAGTATCTTTTTGATGGCAGCAATGATTATCTGTGCGATTACATCTATTTCAACAGGAACATCATTTGGTTCAGCAGGCACAGCCGGCATAGCGATGATGGGTATCGGGGAGAGCTTTGGGCTGCCAACATATTTGGTTGCTGGGGCAGTTATTTCAGGGTGTTACGTTGGAGATAAAATGTCGCCATTATCTGATACAACAGTTATGACAGCTTCCTTGTCAAGAGTTGATTTATTCAGACATATAAGATCGATGTCATATGTATCTTTACCGGCTTTCGTGATTGCGGCAATTGCTTATTGGATTGTAGGTTTAATCATGCAAGATGGCAGCGGTGATCTGTCAATTGCAGAGAATACAATGGCCAGCCTGCAGGATACATTTCATATATCCTGGGTCATGCTGATTCCGGCAGTAGTGGTTGTCGTCATGCTGGCATTTAAACTACCATCCATACCGGTAATTATATTTGGAGCATTACTAGGAAGCGTGTGGGCAGTTTGGTTCCAAGGATATGGATTTATTGAAGCGATTGAGACATTGTATTCAGGAAGTGGAGTTACTACAGGAATTGATTTCATTGATAACCTTTTAGATCGTGGTGGTATTACTTTCATGCTTGAGGTTATTTTGTTGATTCTTCTAGCTTTAGGTGTCGGCGGATTGTTACAGTCCATTGGTGCCTTTACGGTAATCGGGGAGCTTTTTGCTAAATGGGCAACGAATACAGGTAATCTGACATTAACGACTATGATCGCAGCATTCTTTGGAATATTTTTTGGCGGAGCAGCTTACGTTTCAATGTTAACAGGCACGAAAATTACGGAAGCTAATTATGACAGGAAAAAAATAAGCAGATCCTTGTTATCAAGAAATGTAGAGGCAGGCGGTACGATTACAACGCCGATGGTTCCATGGTCAGATGGAGGGGTTTTTATGGCAACAACGCTGGGTGTCTCAACACTCGCATATTTGCCATTCTTCTGGTATGGATTTTTAGTTATTATCATTAACTTAATTTATGGTTATTTTGGATTGTTTATTTTAGATAAAGATGATTATGAAAAAGAAAGGGATGAGGAGCATGAAAAAACAATTTGAAGGAGCATTTCCAGTATTAATTACACCAATGAATGAGGATTACAGCGTGAACTATGAAGGGTTAAAAGAAAATATCCAGTACTATTTGGATCAAAAAGTCCCTGGAATAGTGGTAGTTGGAAGTACAGGAGAATTTGCATCATTGGATGAAGCAGAAAAGAAGGAAATTGTCAAAATTGCTGGTGAAGTAGTAAAAGATACAGAGACAGATTTATTGGTCGGTATCGCCGATGAACGCACAGACAAAGTGTTAGAATATGCAAAACATGCCGAGGCAAACCATGCAGATGGACTGTTACTAATCAACTCATACTACATGACACCGACAGAAGAAGAGGCATTTGAACAATTTAAAGAAGTGAACGATCAAGTTTCCACACCGATTATGATGTACAACAATCCATTTACGGCTAATGTGAATTTGGAAAATGAAACGATTTATAAAATTGATAAAGAACTGGATAACGTGCAGTATATTAAAGAGTCGAGCGGAGATATAAGAAAGGTTAGAGCGGTGGCCGACAATACAGATCTTGTTCTGTTCTGCGGTGCTGATGATCTTGCATTAGAATCATTTGTCCTTGGAGCGACTGGCTGGATTTCAGTGGCAGCTAATATCGTACCGAATAGTGCAGGAAGACTGTATGAGCTGGTGAAAGCGAAGAATTATGACGGGGCAAAGGAGCTTTATAAGGATTTATTGCCGCTATGTGAATTTCTGGAGGACTCCGGGAAGTATGTTCAAATAGTGAAGAAGGCGATGGAGTTGAAAGGGTTAAATGGCGGGCCATCAAGAAAGCCCAGATTAGGACTTACTGAGGAAGAGATCACAAAGCTGAAAGAGCTTATGGAGAGACTCGATTAAAATTATCCAACAAATTAAAAAGGATTAGTCCTTACGTTTTGGACTAGTCCTTTTAATATTTCCCAGTATTTGATTTTTATATTTGTTTACGGTTCTTCTGGAAATAAAGATCCCCATCTCAGCTAAACATCTCGAGATTTTATTATCTGAAAGTGTTTCAAAGCCATCTATATTTTGAATTACGTATTTTATATAACTAACAGATAGGTTCTTATAACTCTTTTTAGACAACAATGCTTTTACTGAAAAGATTCCTCTAGGTGTAGCAATATATTTATTACAGAGTAACCTGCTGATGGTAGCGGGGCTCAGTTTGGTCTGTTCAACTAAATCTGTTTGATCTAAAGCATTCAAAAAGTCACTTCTCCCAGTTAAATAATCGTATTGGACATTTGCAATGATAGAAATTACTTGAGTTAAGTATATTTTCCTTGCATTCAAAATAGAAATAAGTTCTTCGTATTCCGTTTTAAACTTTTCCAACTCAGCGTTGAATGGATGGTTATTACAGTCGATTAATATCGGTTCATAAGAAATGCCTCCAGTAAGATAATCATGAATGATAACCTGTAATCCATTCTTTCCATATACAATGGAAGCATCAGGAGAAATATTTAATGTTTCTTCAGCATCTAAAGGGGTTAAATTACAATGAGCAGTAATTAAATCTATGTATTTTTTGAATTCAGTTTCTTCCACATGCGAACCTTTTAGAAAACTAAATGAATTTTGATGGATTTCCTCCAGGTTAGTTGAGAATAGATCAAATAGCTTTTCGTTATAAAAATCCTTATTTTTTAACTGGAATTTTATAAAATCTATCATATTCCGCGTTCCGATGCCTTTATTTTCATAAGTTTGTAATTGGTTAATCAACTGTTTCACTCTATTTATTGGCGTTTTAGTATAAATAGAAATTTTATATGGGTCTTCTTCTAAGAAACCTTTGATATTGAGAGAATGAAGAATGAACTCCATCGTTAACTGATCCTGTGCATAAAGAATACAGCGGAAATGGGTTAGAATGTCATCGATTATATGTTGAGAATCAGTCTGCTTTTTAGAGATATAGGACATTGGGATTTTGTCTTCATATATGCAAATCAACGGATTTTCATTGTATTTATTCTGTATATAATTGTAAAGATCAGATTGATTATATTTAAAGAGATGGATGGAGTTAATGATGTAATGGTTTAAAGAGATACTTATGTCAGCGTTTACATTGTTTTGTATGGAAATCATGTAAGCCCTCCCTTGTATATGATTAAAGAAAACAAAAATTAAGAACATTTGTTAATTAAGATAATTTTATCCTTTCTAAAAATACAAGTCAAACAGAGAAAAGTAGATGTAATTTGATACTTTTTATAGAAATTTTTTCGCGCTATATGCATGCTTGAAGAAAAATTGTAAAAATAACCATTTACCAGTTTATTTACATCGAACTTCCAGAGTGGTATGATATATAGTATTCAACTTTTATACACGGGAATAAACAAAAGAAGTAGTACCCTGACGAACCCAAAATAAGTATAAAAACGGCTTTATTTTCAAAACAGTGATTAGCGGTATATTTGAAAATAACAGCGAAGCAATGCAAGAAAGACATTGTCATACTTGCATGACATGAATGGTTTATCCGTTTATTTCTTTTAAAGTTGAGTTGATTTCATGCAGCATTTGCTTATAGGCTCATCAATTACAGGTACCTCTTCTGTTTGGCGGTTTTACGATTCCAGTAATCTAGAACCCAAACGGCGGGGTATTTTTTAATTGTTTGAATATTTACGTAAGAGCAGCAATTTAGCTGGAATGGATGCTCCGTAATATATGGAAGCCTATATATGGCAAAAACAAATTAATATAAATAGAAAGGGACAGAAAGCTTATGACATCGAAGAACCCACAAGAGATCCTTAAGAGTATTCCGCAAAAAGGTTTTTTCGGACATCCTAAAGGGTTGTTTACATTATTTTTCACAGAGTTTTGGGAGAGATTTTCATACTATGGTATGAGAGCAATCTTACTTTACTATATGTATTATGCGATTAAAGATGGCGGACTGAATCTGGATAAAGGAACCGCTGCTTCCATCATGGCTATTTATGGCTCGCTTGTTTATATGTCAGGGATTATCGGCGGCTGGATTGCTGACCGTTTGCTTGGTACGAAACGCACCGTCTTTTATGGCGGCATATTGATTATGGCAGGTCATATTGCCTTATCCTTTCCGGGAGGAGTTACAGCTCTATTCGTATCAATGGGCTTAATTGTTATTGGAACAGGGCTGTTAAAACCGAATGTATCTAATATCGTCGGGGATTTATATGATAAAGAAGATCCGCGTACTGATGCCGGATTTAGTATATTCTATATGGGGATTAACCTTGGTGGTTTAATTGCACCATTTATTGTCGGAACACTCGGGCAAAAATATAATTTCCATTTAGGATTTGGAGTAGCAGCTCTTGGTATGTTAGTCGGGCTGATTATTTTCTTGGCTACAAGAAAGAAATATTTAGGTCTTGCTGGCTCTTATGTACCAAATCCTCTATCACCGGAGGAAAAGAAATCTGTATTTTTAAAAATGGGAATCAGCGCGATTGTGGTTATCATCGCAGGCGCTATTCTGATTTCTAACGGTATTTTAACCATTGATGGATTTATCATGTTAGTCAGTATATTAGGGATAATTATTCCGATTATTTACTTTTTAGTCATGTATTTCAGTAAGAAAACAACCAGTCAGGAGCAAAAGAGTTTACTTGCTTATATTCCGCTGTTCCTTGCAGCAATGGTGTTCTGGGCGATCCAAGAACAAGGAGCGGTTATTTTGGCACAATATGCCGATGAGCGGACAAGATTATCATTTGCCGGTTTTTCCTTACAATCATCTTGGTTCCAATCATTCAATCCATTATTTATTGTTCTGTTAGCGCCGGTATTTGCAGCACTTTGGATGAAGCTTGGCAAAAGACAGCCATCTACGCATAAAAAATTCTCACTAGGTCTGGTTTTTGCTGGTCTATCTTTCTTGATCATGATCATTCCAGCAATTTACGCAGGTCCTGATACGCTGGTAAGTCCAATATGGCTTGTGCTCAGCTTTCTGATTGTAGTATTTGGTGAGCTATGTTTATCACCAGTCGGTTTAGCAGCTACAACAAGAATGGCTCCTGCTGCATTCTCTGCCCAAACAATGAGTCTTTGGTTCTTGTCTAATGCATCGGCACAGGCAATTAATGCGCAAATTGTTAAACTATACAGCCCGGAAACCGAGATTCTCTACTTTGGAATTATTGGCGGGATTGCTGTGTTGCTAGGTGTAGTATTGTTCTTTTTCTCTTCTTTTTATAAAAAGAGAGTGTAATTGGATGGAATAGAACTTTGCACGCATGTGATTAACCATACAAATTTTTTTATTGCCACCCAACTGCTTACCAGGGCAGAGGGGTGGTTATTTTAATGATACACGTTGATAACCCACTTTATTGGGTCATGGTGAATTTGTGTTTATAGAGTATTGACATCCGGATTTATCATTGGAAATCGTCCGAAAAATATTCGTATAAAAAGGTGCGTTTCATAGATACGCAGCAAAAATTAGATGTACCAACCCTTTTCATTTAAGATAGAAATAGAAATTATATAGAAAGAGGATTTGAAATGGTACCTATTAAAATGGAGCAGTTTATAATAGACTATTGTAAAAATAACCCGGCAGCAAATTAGAAAGAGGTTAAAACAGGCAGTTCAAGATAAGAAAACTGAAGTGACTTGCAGAGAAAGTATATGAGCAATTGGAAGTGCACTTGTTTATCAATAGCTGTTTCACCTGTTTAACGGGAGACACGGATTCCTCGAATGATTATGAGATTGACGAAGTTTGCTGGTCATAAATTTTACATTCCATAAAGTATTTTCTGTCCTTATAATAGCAACTTGTAGAAAAGAACCCATTATGATATTTTCAAATATGGGTTCTTTTCATGGGTTATCTGGCTTTTTCATAGTATGATTGCTTTGTTTTAGAAAATAATAATCGTAAGCTTATCAGTACCGCACTGCGGTAGTACAACTATGTTATTAACGAAGGAAGCAGCATTTTTAAATGTTTTATTAAAAATAAAGGAACAATCAAAGAGGAGGAAGTAAACATTTCATGAGTGACAGAAATAAAGGCATTTTATTGTTATTATTATCAGCGTTAGGATTTTCTTTGATGGCCATGTTTGTAAAGCTGTCAGGAGATGTGCCTACAATACAAAAAACATTATTTCGCAATGGAATCTCAATGGTTATTGCGTTGGGTTTTGTTCTTTATCATAGAGAACGGCTTTTTGGGAAAAAGGAAAATCAAAAATATTTACTTCTGCGCTCTGCTCTGGGGATGACTGGGGTATTGCTTAATTTCTATGCCATCGATCATCTAGTGCTTTCCGATGCGGATATGCTGAATAAAATGAGTCCATTTATAACCATTATTTTTGCTGCGGTTTTCTTAAAGGAATACGTGATGCGGTTTCAGGTGGTCTCTGTTATTATCGCATTTCTTGGAACGTTATTTATTATCAAACCGGTCTTCAATCTAGATATGGTTCCATATGCAGCAGGGATTTTATCCGCAGTTTTTGCAGGAGGAGCGTACACCGTTTTACGGGTGCTTGGGAATAAAGAACAATTTTATACGGTTGTATTTTACTTCTCGTTCTTTTCCACTGTGATTTTATTACCGCCTGTTATCTTGTTTTATCAGCCGATGAGCGGGCTGCAGTGGTTGTACTTACTTGCAGCAGGAGTGTTCGCTACGGTGGGACAGTTTGGGATTACCGTTGCTTACAAATTTGCTCCAGCAAAAGAAATATCCATCTTTTTCTACTCGACCGTTGTATATTCCGGTATTATCAGTATTGCGCTCTTTGGCCAAATCCCAGACATATGGAGTATCCTTGGCTATCTGGCCATATTCGGTGCATCCTTCTATATGTTCCTGCGAAATAATCGGGATTTGAAAGAGGTTAAAGAATAGCGCATTGAAAAACCTGCGCTTGAATGGGTACAGGTTTTTTCCTTTGAAATTACCAAACGGCTATGATAAACTGATCCAAAATCAGAGGTGAGCAAAATGGTTTTCGTTAAAATAAATGATTCCTTCTCACAATTCCCTCATCATATCAACTAGCCTTGCTTTATCGATTTAACTTTTAAAAAATCGAATGAGGAAGGCTATTATTCATGAAATCGCATCCCGAATTAAGTAAATCACTTAACTCAGAGTGCGATTTTTTTTGTATTCAAAAACAGGAGGTAAGAAAAATGAAGAAGATAGATTATCAAAATGTAAAAGGAACACAAGATTATTTACCGGAGTCAGAAAGCGTACGGAGAAATATCCGGAGAACATTAGAGGATGTATTTATCCAATATGGATGTCAGCCGCTGGAAACACCTATCTTAAATTATACGGAATTGCTTGCTTCTAAATATGGCGGCGGTGCGGAAATATTAGAGGAGATGTACACTTTAACAGATAGAGGAGAAAGGGATTTAGCTCTGCGCTATGACCTTACGATACCTTTTGCCAAGGTGGCTGCAATGAATCCGACATTGAAGCTGCCATTTAAGCGGTATGAAATTGGTAAAGTATTTCGGGATGGGCCAATAAAAACAGGAAGATTGCGTGAATTTACCCAGTGTGATGTGGATATTGTCGGCGCAGATTCACAAATAGCTGAAGCGGAATTAATGATGATGGCGCTGGATGGCTTTGACAAGCTCGGAATGCAGGTGAATATTCAATATAATAATAGGAAATTATTAACCGGAGCATTGGAAGTGTTTGGTGTAGCGGATGCGAAAATCAATAAAGTGGTGCTGGTTTTGGATAAGCTGGAGAAGATAGGGGTGGACGCAGTTATAGCCGAGCTTGCTGAACTAGGGGTGTCAGATGATGCGGCCCGCTCCATTAAACAATTTTTGACAGATGACGATCATACGGACTTTATCCGCTTTGAATCATTATCTAATCAAAATGAACAAGTCAGACAGGGATTGCAGGAACTAAAAGAGCTGAAATCGTATCTTGATTATTTGGATATTAGCGACCAATGTATATTTAATCCGTTTCTGGCACGGGGGCTAGAAATATATACAGGTACCGTTTATGAAATGTTTTTAGCGGATGATTCGATGAAGTCAAGCATTGGAAGCGGCGGAAGATATGATAATGCAATCGGCGGACTGATAGGAACAGATGAAATTTTCTCTACCGTTGGAATCTCTTTTGGGCTGGATGTGATTTATACAGCGATGGCTGCTGCGGGAGGAATCGAACCTGCTGGAAGAGAGGTGGATTATTATATTATTCCTCTGGGAAGACAAAAAGAATCATTGTCTGTGTCAACATATTTCCGGGATAAAGGATATAACGTAGATGTGGAATTAGGCAATAAAAAGGTCGGTAAGGCGCTTGACAGGGCGAATAAAGAAAACATACGAAACGTGATTATCATTGGCGATGAGGAAGTCAGGAAGAATCAGTTTAACGTGAAGGATATGCTTTCGGGAAAAGAGACGATAGAATCATTTTCGTTTCGTTGAATAGAGGATTGGTGAGAAGTATAAGGGGAGGCAGGAATCTATATGGCCCTCTTTTTATAGATTCCTGTTCTGTCTATTTAATCAAAACTTATTTAGCAGGTATGCCGCCTTGCTTTATTCCGACGACACGAAGTCGTTTATAATCTGCAATCCACTGCCCTTCTTGGTACAGGGCATCCTTTAAGTTATTTTCTACCTGTATCATCACACGCTCTTTGATAGCTTCCGGATGATTTTCAAAGATATTTCCGCAGAACATTTCCATCCAATTTCTCAGCCCGTTGTCTCCCTCTAAGGGTGTCGGCCGATTGAAATGCTGGGCAAAGGTTACGTTAAATCCCGTTTCCTCCATTAATGCTGCATACTCTCCTATGCTTGGGAAGTACCATGGGAACTGTTCCGGTGTATAGGGAATTCCAGCTTTTTTAACCTGATGGATGATTTCATTTGTAATCGTTTGAACATTGCTTTTACCGCCAAACTCTGCAACAAATCTACCGCCGGGTTTCAAGCTGTTATAGATGTGCTGAAGTGCTTCTTTGGGCTGCTTTACCCAATGAAGTGTTGCATTAGAGAAAACGGCATCAAAATCATTGTTGTATTCGAGTTCTAAAACATCTTTTGGCATAAACATTATATCGGGATATTTATCGTTTGCCTTGTGCACCATATTTTCTGATTTATCTACGCCGGTTACAGCGGCGCCATGCTGATTGATTTGATGGGCTAAATCTCCTGTGCCACATCCGACATCAAGAATCTGTTCACCTTCTACGGGAGATAAAAGCTCTAATAAATGATTTCCAAATGATGATACAAAGGAATGATTCCCATCGTATAAATCTGCATTCCAGCTATCTTTTACATATTGTTCCATGATGCTTCCTCCTCATGTAGAATCTGTTGATTAAATCTGTGCGTATTAGTTGTATTATATGGGATGTATCTCAGCTTGCAAACTAAATTGTTTAATAAATGTTCATTCTCAAGTCACCGATGGAAGGATAACAGCATCCAATTTTGAGTAAGCCGGATAATAAGGATATACTTAAACATGCATGCCGTTTTTAACTGAATGGTATTTATTATACATATGGAGGTCAAAATATGAGAGTCTATTTAGCAAGCCCATTCTTTAATGAAAAAGAGATGGAGCCTTTAAAAGAAGCGGAACAAATTTTAGAAGCAAAAGGATTGGATGTTTTTTCACCGCGGAAAAACCAAATGGATCATTTGGAGGAAGGGAGCCGGCATTGGTCGATTGCAACATTTACCAATGATAAAAAGTTTATTG
This sequence comes from Oceanobacillus sp. FSL K6-0251, assembly GCF_038004725.1. Classification (NCBI taxonomy): domain Bacteria; kingdom Bacillati; phylum Bacillota; class Bacilli; order Caryophanales; family Bacillaceae; genus Oceanobacillus; species Oceanobacillus sp. FSL K6-0251. Next base: position 364,325 of record NZ_JBBORS010000001.1, read on the forward strand.
ATTGGGCGGAAATCGTTGTTGGCGTTTATCATGGGAATTATTCAGATAGCGGAACAGCATTTGAATTAGGTTACGCCTATGGAACGAATAAACCGTTTATTGCAGTTCATGTAGGCGAGGACAGTAACTTGATGGTGCATGAAGGAGCTCATGCCAATGTCACCTTGGAAGAGCTGCGAGAATATGATTTTGAAGCAATGCCAAGCTCCTTTTATCAGGGGGAAATGTTCTGATTAAGTACAGCAGGGAATACCTTTTGATGGATGAAACAGTTCACCTATCAATGAAACAGTTCGATGAAAATCCTGTGATTACAGGATTTTTTATTGCAGAAATCGGTTAACCAAGTAAAGAAGTGGATTATAACATTAAAAATTATTGACATGAAACCTTTTGGTGTTATAATGAAAACAAAACCAAAAGGTGTTATATGAAGTGGGAAAAGAGGCTAGATGAATATGGAAAAACTTAAAGATATTGAACAGACAATTATTTTTAATGCTCCAATTGAAAAGGTCTGGGAAAAGGTGTCCACCTCAGAAGGAATAGCCGCTTGGTTTATGCCAAATGATTTTGAAGCGGAAGCAGGGCATGAATTTACCATCCAATCACCATTTGGGCCATCACCTTGCAAGGTATTAGAAGTAGACAAACCCAATAAAATATCTTTTGCGTGGGATACAGATGGATGGGTTGTTTCCTTCATTTTGAAGGATTTAGGAAATCGTACAGAATTCACACTTATCCATGGAGGCTGGAAAGAAGCAGAAGCAGTAATTACCAAACCGAATGAGAAGAGCTCTGTTATCAGAGAGAGAATGAATAAAGGATGGGAGAATATTGTGAGGGAAAGACTGAGAAAGGTTGTTGAAGTTTAAATGACAGCTGTAAAGAAACATGATGTTTTCCAAGCCATTGCGGATCCGACCAGAAGGGAAATTCTATATTTACTGTCAGATCAAAGGCTAGCTATCTCAGAAATCACTTCCCATTTTTCTATTACCCGAACAGCAGTAGTAAAGCACCTTACTATACTTTCTGAGGCGAAGCTTGTTTCAGGAGAAAAGGTTGGCAGAGAGAAAATCTATTACTTGCATGCAGAGCCGCTGACAGAAATAAAAGATTGGCTTTCCTATTTTGAACGATTCTGGGATAATAAATTGTCTATGCTGAAGTATTTGGTAGAGAATGAGGAAGAGGATAAAGCGTAAAAAACGACAAAGAAAAAGAGCCGCTTATTATCACTTTAAGCGGCTTCAACATGAAGAAATGCCTGTAATATTCCCGCTGAATGCAGTTTCGTTTTATACTAAGGTTATACCCTGATCTGCCTGTTCACTATACGTTTTAAAATTGTCTAATATCGCCTGCCAGCCATTTCTTTGCATCTCGATGGAGTTTTCAAATTCCCCTTCAAAGACCTCTGTGATCTTTGTTGTGTTGCCTTGAGACGTGAAAGCAATTGTCACCTTTCTTCCATCATCCAGTTTATAAGCAATGGTATCATGGAGGATTACCTCGTCATATATACCGCCAAAATCAAATCCAAAACTCCCATCCTTTGCTTCCATTCGAGTAATGAATTTACCGCCGGCTCTTAAATCATTCTCTGCCTTTGGTGCATGCCACTCTTTAGAAGCAACATACCACTTTGTGATATGCTCTGGCTCTGTCCAATAAGTCCATACGTTATCAACAGGTGCATGAACGGTTGTCTCCACGGTTATCATTTCTGGCTTCTCTCTCTGCATTACAAAACCTCCTTGTGATTTAAAGTTCATTTGTATTTAGAATACCACTTTACATACAGCAAGGTTTCTTTTTTATTGCTATTTGTATTTAGATGATATGTGATAAGATTAGTAGTTATCAAGTGAATATTATATTGAAAAGAAATTACTTAACCTTCATTGGCAGCTTACATGAACACATTTTTAATAAAATGCGTAGTGCTGCTGAGAAAACTGCTTTGAAAGGAAGAATAAAATGATAAGAGAAGCAACGACAAATGATTTATCAGCCATTTTAGAGATTTATAATGACGCCATCGTGCATACTGCCGCTGTTTATTCTTATAAACCGCAAACATTGGAGAACAGAGAAGTATGGTTTAAGCAGAAAAAGGATGCGGGTTATCCCATATTTGTTTGTGAACAGGATGGAAACGTGGCGGGATTTGCTACATTCGGGCCTTTCAGAGACTGGCCGGCTTATAAATATTCCGTTGAACATTCTGTGTATGTGGACAAGAGCTATCGGAAAAAAGGAATTGCCAGCTTATTGATGCAAGAAATTATCGCTGTCGCCCGGGAAAGAGAATATATGACAATGATTGCCGGCATTGATGCTGCGAATGAGAAAAGTATTGCTTTGCATGAGAAATTTGGTTTTGAACATGCGGGCACGATAAAAAAAGCTGGCTTTAAATTTAAGCAATGGAGAGATTTAGCGTTTTATCAATTAGAGCTTAACGGACCGGAAAACCCTGTGGAAGAATAGATTAATGATATGAAAGGGAGCTTTTGCCTTGATTCGATTAGAATACTTTTCAAAAGAAGATTTCCAGCAATTAATTGATTGGGTGCCTGATGCTTCCTTTATTGTACAGTGGAGCGGTCCGACATTCCGTTATCCTTTAACGAACGAGCAGCTTGCAACGTATTTGGAAGGAGCGAATGAACCAGAGGCTTCTAAATACATATTTAAAGTGATTGATAATGGGACGAATGAAGTCGTAGGACATGTTTCGCTGGGGAAAGTGGATAGAAATAATCATTCAGCAAGGATCGGCAAGGTATTAGTTGGTGCTGCTGACAGCAGAGGAAAAGGGTATGGAGCTCAGATTATACATGCAGCATTAACATTTGCATTTGAAAAATTGAACTTACATAAGGTTACTTTGGGTGTGTTTGATTTTAATGTATCAGCCATTAAATGCTATGAAGCAGCGGGATTCCGGAGAGAAAGAATCTTGCAGGATGTGGCAAAAATGGGAGATGAATATTGGACGCAGATTGAGATGGAGATATTAGCTGGTGAGTGGGCAGAAAAAAATGACAGACGAAAATCTTAATTCATGACGAATTAAGATTTTTTTTATTCTTTCCTTCAGGCTGAATCATGTAATTCAGTGATATTTTATTGCATCTTTGCTGGTTAAAATCTTCATTCAACCCATAAATGAAACTCTTTTCTGATTAAAACGTATGAATAAAGTATAGAAAAGAAAAGGCAGGTTTTTGAATATGGGTTATGAAACAATCGTGTATGAAGAGCTTCGAGTTTGGCGTAATAAAGTTTTGAAAAAATCCAGTCTTTTTAATCAGTTATCGAAAAAAGCGCAAAAGAAAATAAATAGCATGATTCCTGAGAAGGCGCACCAGATCATTACAGGCAGCATTAAAAATATGGTGAAAGCGACATTGGCCGGATCCAATATGACAACGAAGAAACCTGAACCAACCGAACTTTCCTTGTTTGAAAGGGATCAAATAGCCAAAGAAAAGCTAGTTTCTTATCGTAAAACAGCAGTAGTTGAAGGAGCTGGAACAGGGGCAGGAGGTATTTTCCTTGGACTTGCAGATTTTCCGCTGCTGCTGTCAATCAAGATGAAATTTTTGTTTGAATTGGCAGCAGTCTATGGCTATGATGCAAATGAATATGAGGAACGGCTATTTATCCTCCATGTTTTCCAACTTGCATTTTCCAGCGATGAAAAACGGAAGGATACATTTTATATAATCGAAAATTGGGAGCAGGAGAAGGAGCAGCTGGCTGATATGGATTGGCATGTTTTCCAGCAGGAGTATCGCGATTATATTGATTTGGTGAAAATGCTACAGCTCGTTCCGGGGGTTGGTGCAATTGTAGGTGCATATGCAAATCATAATCTGATGGACACGCTTGGAGAAACAGCAATGAATGCATACAGGATGCGCCATTTTGAGCTGCAAGCGGAGAAGTGAAAGGTTCCTATGAGGTCTCTGAGGAAGATGCTGCAGTATTTTAGGTGAATGAAGCTTCAATCGGGAAGCTCAAAAGGGCGTAAATAATATTGCTACCCGTTTCCCAATGAACTTGATTATAAAAATATAAATGAGCTATCTGAAAAAAAACGCCTGCTGGAATAGAAAATGAGTAATGGGAGAGGGGATGGTTTTAACATTTTTCATTAAAAATTATTACAAAGTACTTGCATGAATCTAAAAATAACGTTAGGATTTATTTGTAATTGATTAATCACTTAATTTTTGGGCAGGTGCACTATGATGGTAAAATTAAAGAAGGAAAATCGGAAAGAAGAAATTCTAGAGGCTGGATTAGAAGTATTTGCAAAGAAAGGCTATTATAATGCAACTACCGCTCATGTTGCAGAAAAAGCTGCTATCTCTCAGCCGTATGTTTTTCGATTCTATAAAACAAAGGAAGAGTTATTCATTGCTGCCTTAAATCGGGCATTTGAAAGGATTCTGCAAACGTTTAAAAATGTGGAAGCAAGCCCGGAACAGCTCGTTGAAAAAATGATTGAAGCCTATGAAGAACTGTCCGAATTGTATCCTAATGAGATTGCTTTGCAGGTAATAGGAATTTCCGTAACAGAAAAATCGATACAGCGTACTGCAAAAAAAGGATTATCTGACATCAGAAGCTATACTTTAGAAAGATTCAAGTCTGCCGGAATAAAGGATGCAGAAAGGGAAGCCAGTACGTTTTTAGCAAGAGGAATGCTATGTAATATTTCTTATTTCTTAGACCTTCCCGAGCTTATTGATGAGAAAACAAAATAAATAATCAATGAAAGTTGATTATTTATTTTTGCAAAGAAGTGATTGATTAATCAATAAATAATTTAGGGGGTGAGAATGTGAAATTACGTAAGGTAGATTATGTTTTTATTGGAATTATTGCTGTTTGTCTCATCAGCTGGTTGGATTAATTAGTTGCTAATCAATAATTAAAAGGTGGTTGAAAAAATGATGGTGAAAAATAAAAAGGAACATGCTGTTTCCACTTTATCTGTCGGATTAGGCATTGCTGTCGCTGTGATTGTATTGTTCACATATTGGGATTAATTCTTTTATTTATCAAGCTTATATTGAAGGTAATACCTTAATAGGCGTAAAAGATGTAACATGGAAATTATTTTTGTTTTTTAGTTATTGATTAATCAATAACCAAAAGAAGGGAGTATTGAAAATGAAAAAAGCAATTGTATTAGGCGCAACCGGGGGTACTGGTCAAGTTATGGTTTCAGAACTATTAGACAGAGGAAGAGAGGTCATTGCCTTCGGACGCTCTCAAAATAAATTGGAAGCATTAATGGCAGAACACAATCATCATTTGAATCTTACCTATCAGCTGGGAGACATATTTGATTGTCAAACGATTGTGGAAGCTGCTAAAGATGCAGATGTTATCTTTCAGTGTGCTAATATTCCATATCAGGAAATGGCGGAAAAATTGATGCCGCTGGGAGAAAGTGTGATGAAAGCAGCAGATATTTTGGGAAAAAGAATCGTGATTGTTGATGGCATTTATGTATATGGACACCAAGTTGCGAAAGGAGATGAAAACCATCCTCAACATCCACATACAAAAAAAGGTAAACTTAGAGTAGCTTTCGAACAATTGATATTCAGCGGAAAATGGAAAAGAGCAAAAGCTTTAATTGTCAGGTTGCCAGATTATTATGGCCCAACTTCACAAAATTCTTACTTGCAGCCTACACTTGATGGAATGGCTGCAGGTAAAATGTCCATTTTTATTGGTAATTTACAAACGCCCCGTGAATATGTTTATTTGCCAGATGCTGCTAAGATGATTGTGAATATAGCAGATAAAGACGATTCCTATGGAGAGAATTGGAACATACCAGGTGCTGGATTGATTTCAGGTAAAGAGATTATTCGAATTGCTCGGAAAGTAACAGGAAATCAGAAGGTGGTTATTCCTCTGACTAAAAATGTTATCCGGTGTATGGGTTTGTTTGATGCATTTATGAGAGAAATTGTTGAAATCATGTACCTTACCAAAGAAGGATTTATTTTGAGTGGAGATAAATATGAAAGACGGATTGGCCCCATTCCAGCAACTCCTTTTCAAAATGGGCTGGAAGAAACATTACTATCTTTAATAGGCAATAAAAATTAATGTTATAAAGTTAACAGGGGTAACAAAAGCTAATGGTGATAAAGTAAGATAATGAAGTAAATAATGGGGTCAATGTAAAGTTAAAGAGGCAAAGATATGAAAGTTCTCTACCATATACAAAGCAATTGACCCTTACAGTCTTTACAATGTTTGTTTTGTATATGGTATAAACCATTCATGCGTCACATATCATGCGATGCATTATTTTTTTGTCTGGAATGATTTTTATTCTTCACTTTATGAGAACCTGCCAATGGTTCGCCATAAGGCTGCTTTGGACTTTGCGGCAAATTAGGTTGTTCCTGCTGTTTTGGTCCTTTTCGGTTTTTCGTCATTTATATTCAACCTCCGTCGTGTAGTTATTGTGCTTTTGTATTTACAAACGTATTTTCATCCTCGATTAAGCCGCATGCTCCGCACTGTATTCTTCTCTCAGGCCCATTATAGGCGATGTGAAATACTTCCAGCGGCTCCTGCGTGTAATCATTTAATACTTCTCCTGTGCTGGCATCTAATTTGACCGGATTCGCTACTTGTTCAATGACATTGAAACGCGACCGGTTTGTTTTACATCTGGGACATTGATATGGCTGGCTCATCTAGAGCACCCCCGATTACTTTATTGTTATTTAAGGTATCTTATTGGTATTTTCTCTGATTTCTATGAAATTATACGGGTATTTTCATCTGTTGATTCATTTCCTATTTTTTAATCGTTTATCTAATGATTTAAATAATGTGTTGACAAAATAAAAAGTACATCATATAATTTATATTTAATTAAAAATAAATGAATTAATTATAGTTTGATTAAATATAAATTCAGAAAGAAGGGTGATGATAGGTAACTAAATGAAACACAGTTGGAAGCAGAATGGTCTCAAAAAGCGGTTATTTTTTCACTAAGTATAAAAAAGCTGAAATGAGGCATAAAAAGAACAGTTAGATATTGGGATGCAGCGCTCCAATAAAGGAGATGGTTCTGGCGAAGAAAAAGAGAGCTATTTTAAAGAGGTGTAAGAAATGGGATTTTTAAATAAATTATTTGGAAAATCAAATGAATCAAAGGAGATAGAAACGATGACAAAAACAAAAGTAGCAGTTATTTTTTATAGTATGGGCGGTACGAACTACCAAATGGCAAAATGGGCAGCAGAAGCGGCGGAAGCAAATGGCGCAGAAGTAAGAGTATTGAAAGTGCAGGAATTAGCTCCAGAATCTGCTATTGAAGGAAATCCGGCATGGAAAGCAACCGTAGAAGCAACCAAGGATGTTCCTGTTGCATCTTCAGAAGATATTGAATGGGCAGATGCACTTATCTTCAGCACGCCAACGCGTTTTGGTAATGTGCCTTCTCAAATGAAGCAATTCTTAGATATCCAAGGCGGACTTTGGGCTAGCGGAAAAACAGTGAACAAAGTAGTCAGTGCGATGTCTTCTGCACAGAATCCGCATGGCGGTCAGGAAGCGACGATCCTGTCGTTGTACACGAGCATGATGCACTGGGGAGCTATCATTGTACCTCCAGGCTACTCGGATGAATCTGTATTTGCAGCTGGCGGAAATCCTTATGGTACAAGTGTCACTGTTGATCAAGACGGAAAAATGGTGGAAGATGTGGAAGCGACAGTTAAGCATCAGGCACAACGTACAGTGACAGCTGCTGAATGGGTTAAAAAAGGAAATCAATAATTCATGCTATTAGAAAAGATGGCACCTTTCATTTGGAATGGTGCTGTCTTTTTTTGTATATCCGGAAAGCAGTGAGACGTTGCTTCATGAATTAGGAGAATAGTAAGTTTTTAAAAACATAGAGAAAACAAGTATAATGGCTTTATACCGCATTTAAATTCCTCCTAATAATTAAAAGGCAAAGAAAAACAATGTGAAAATAACTGATTACTCGCAAATTGCTGATAAATATGAGAGCAATACATATCGATTAGATGAAATGCAATTTGATAAGGATTTAAAGGAGTATCAATATAGATACCCTAAACCAATGTATCACGTGTTAGATTTAGCATGCGGGACAGGTATTTATCTTAATACTCAAATAAACCTGTTTTGATAGTCGAAACATGAGCTGGTACGGGCTTGATGCTTCAGAGGATATGTTGAAAAAGGCGAAGAACAAATTAAAAAATGTCTCACTCGTGCATGGTTTAGCTGAAGATATGCCCTACGAGAATGAAAAGTTTGATTATATCTCCAATAATTATGCTTTTCATCATTTTTTAAAGAAGGAAGCAGCGCTTGATGAAATATATCGTGTCTTGAAGAAAAACGGTGTATACAAGCTGCATAATATTGCTATCCATGATATGAGAAAATGGTGGGTATATCATTATTTTCCAACAGCATATGAAGAGGACGTAAAAAGGTTTTGGGAAAAGGAAGTTATTTTTGATGAGCTTTCAATAAGAGGGTTTAACACAGAACTGCAGATGACATATCGATTAGAAAAAATCAGGGTGTCGGATTATCTGGGGTATGCAGAGAATAGAGACATATCCATATTAACGTTGATTGATGATCAGGATTACCAAGAAGGGTTAGAGAAAATGAGATATGATGTGAAGCGTAATCCTAAAAAAACCATCGTCACTGATTTTGCAGAGATGTTTTGTATTTCGACAAAGGGGTAGTGTTTTAGAAAGAAAAAATCGTCTTTTTGGAAAGGGAAACAGAGGAGGAATTTAATGAGTGAAGAAGTAAAAGCAGCCGGCTGGGATGCAATTGATAATGCAATGGAAGCAATTTATGGGAAGCAGGAACCGAAGCATTATGGAACAGTGATCTCTTATTCGCTGGGCGGACCGGATCCATTAGATGGAATCAGCGCTTATCAATCAGAAACGCCAGGCTTGCACTGGCATATAGTTACATATGGATTTTCAGAGATTTACGAAAAAGAAACCGATAATCCAGAAGTAAGCGGTTTTGGGTTTGAATTAACGTTCAGATTGAAAAAAGAAGAAGGGGAAGAGGAACCGCCAGCCTGGGCGCTTAATCTGCTTCAGAATTTGGGAAGATATGTTTTTAACAGCGGTAATGTTTTTAAAAATGGAGACTATATGGATGCAAATGGTCCTATCTGTTTGGAATCAGATACGGCATTAACTGCATTGGCATTTATTACGGATTCTGAGCTTGGTACAATAGAAACAGAAAATGGTCAAGTGCAATTTCTGCAGATGGTTGGTATCACAAATGATGAGCTCGAAGCAATGCAGACGTGGAATACACGAGGTGTTCTCTCTGCCAGTTCCCCATATATGCCCGCGTTTATTACCGATTTAAAAAGAGATTCTTTACTAAATCATGCAGATGTCTCCCAAAAAGTTGATGAAGGAAGAGAACGGGAAGGATCCAATACAGGATTTCTATTTAACGATAATTTATCGTGGACTCCAGAAAAAAAGGGCTTATTCAGAAAAAAACCAGCAATGCTGACTCTGGGGGCAAAACAAACCGAAACCATAAGTAAAGTGCTGCGAGGGCGTCTCTTGAAAGGAAAGGCTCTGACATTGGCAGGTCCTGATATTGTCATTGCTATAGAGCCCGGGGAAAAGTCAGAATATGCAATGGAGAAGGATAAGGTGCGTCTAATTTTAGATGAGCAGAGTACAATCGAGTTGAGTGATAAGCTGATTCCTAAAGAAGGTGTGGCGGAACTATTCTCGTTTGAACAGCTGGCTGTAAAAATTGTTAAAACATACATCAAAGATAATGAAGGAAATGTTGTTCAGGTAATTGGGTAAGAGAACTCATTTGAAAGTAAAATAACATTTCCTTGATAAATCGCTAAACACTTTTGAAAGAATATCTTTGAAAATAAAAAATTATATGTTATTCTTTATTTGTAATCTGAAAATTAAATAAGCAACACTAGGGGAGCCTTTGGCTGAGACGAATACTCGGACCCTTTGAACCTGATCTGGTTAACACTAGCGTAGGGAAGTGGCAGGAACATGACGATATATCATTCGAACAATGAATTTGTATATAATCAAGACCACTTATCCCTCAGCTGGATAAGTGGTCTTTTTCGTTCTTCTGCCAATCCTGAAACAAGAAAATGGAAGAAAGGGGAGAAGAAGATGGACAGGCATCTGCACTTGATCAGTGATGGCAGTTTTTCCGAGCAGCATTTGCAAATAGTGAAGCGGATTCAGGCTGAGATTGATTATTTGCATATCAGAGAGAAGAACAAGACAGCGAAGGACATTCTGGAAATCATCGGTGCATTAGAAAATATCGGATTGCCATTAGAGAAAATAATAGTGAATGACAGAGTAGATATTGCTGTGATAAAGCAGTGCGCAGGTATTCAGCTGGCGTTTCACAGTCCTTCCATTCCACTTGTAAAAGAAAGCTTCCCTGAATTGAAGGCAGGAAAGTCTGTTCATTCTTTAGCTGAGGCAGAGCAGGCGCAGCAGGAGGGAGCTGATTATGTGCTGTATGGCCATATTTATTCCAGCAAGTCCAAAGCCAATCAGCAGCCCAGAGGATTAACGGAACTACAGGAAATGACTAACGCGCTGTCTGTGCCGGTATATGCTATTGGCGGGATTACTCCTGAGCGGGCGAAAGAAGTAACTGCCGCAGGAGCAGGCGGCATCGCGGTCATGTCTGGTATTTGGCAGGCAGAGGATCCGGTCCAAACTGTCAGAGCTTACCGGCAAGCGTTGAATATATGAAAAGGAGGGAGAAGATGAATAAACAGTTTGATCAAATTATTGTAGGCGGCGGAGTTATTGGCTGCTCTATTGCTTATCAGCTGGCCAAAAGAGGCAATCGGGTGCTGGTCATTGAAAGGAATCAAATCGGCTGCGAGGCTTCCAGTGCCGCAGCAGGTATGTTAGGCGCTCAAGGAGAGTTTACAGAAGACAGTCCGCTTTTTCGGTTTGCACATGAGAGCAGAGCGCTATTCAAAAATTTATCCGAGGAACTGAAGGAAGCGTCAGGAGTAGATATTCAATATATTCATAAAGGAATCATGAAGCTTGCTTTTCATCAGCAGCAATACAGCAAGCTGCAAAGCGTCGCGTCCTTCCAGCGGGAAGCGGGGAACCCTGCGTATTTACTGTCAGTAGAAGAAGCGAAAAAAATGGAGCCAAGCCTGACGGAGAATCTTCGTGCTGTCCTGTATTTGCCGGATGATGGTCAGGTTTCCGCCCGTCATCTGACCAAAGCCTTCTCTCTGGCTGCATCTCATTATGGTGCGGTGTTGCATGAGCAGGAAAGCGTTAATGAGCTGTTGATAGAAAATGAAACGGTTTATGGTGTCCGGACAACAGAGGCAATCTATGAAGCGGTCCAGGTTATTGTTGCAACAGGAGCTTTCGGAGATGAATTGCTGCCTGCAGATTATGCTGCGATTCCGGTGAAGGGCGAATGTCTGCTGTTAGAACTGGACCAGAAGCTATTTCAATCAACACTTTGGATGGATGGCTGTTACCTTGTTCCGAAGCAGGGAAAAAAGGTGATTGTTGGAGCCTCCTCCATACCAGGAAAAATGGATAAGCATGTCCATGCCGCAAGCGTCCAGAGACTGCTGTCACGAGCGCAGAAAATGGTTCCGGAGCTGGCAGAGGCGAGGATAAGAAAAATGTGGGCAGGCATCAGACCATCTACAGCTGACGAACTGCCATACTTGGGCGAGATTCCGGGAATCCCAGGCCTATATGCGGCAAAGGGACATTATCGAAATGGCATCTTACTATCGCCTATCACGGGAATTTATATGGCAGATTTAATAGAAAATAAGCCGGTTTCCCCGCTTTATTATGATTGCTTTCATGCGGACCGTCAAAATAAAAAATTGGAAAAGGCAGGTGAATCAACATGAAAATCACAGTGAATGGCAACGGATTAGAAGTGCAGGAAGAGGTAAAGCATGTCAAAGGCTTAATCGACTTTCTGGGATTGGAAGATAAACCTTTGATTATCGAGCATAATCAGCAGATATTACAGAAGGAAGAGCATGAAAAAGCGGTGTTGGAAAATGGAGACAAGGTAGAAATCGTTCATTTTGTTGGAGGAGGTTAAGCAAATGCTTACAGTTGGAAACTATCAATTTAAATCACGTTTATTCTTAGGGACAGGTAAATATCCGGATTTTGATATTCAAAAACAGGCGGTAGATAAATCAGAGACAGAGGTACTCACTTTTTCTGTCAGAAGGATGAATATTTATGATCCTTCCCTGCCCAATTTTTTAGAAAAAATCGATGTGGACCGCTATACGTTTTTACCAAATACAGCAGGGGCAAAGGATGCGAAGGAAGCGGTGCGAATTGCTAAATTAGCGGCCGCTTCAGGACGATGTGATATGGTCAAGGTGGAAATCATTGGCTGTGATAAAACGTTGCTGCCTGATCCGGTAGAGACATTGAAAGCAACAGAAGAACTGGTGGCAGAAGGTTTTACAGTGCTTCCTTACACCTCAGATGATGTGGTATTAGCAAAAAAACTGGAGGAAGCAGGAGCCCACGCCGTGATGCCTGGAGCTTCTCCCATTGGAAGCGGGCAAGGAATCATCAATCCATTAAATCTTTCTTTTATTATCGAGCAGTCAAAAGTGCCTGTCATTGTCGACGCAGGGATTGGATCGCCTGCTGATGCAGCGTATGCCATGGAATTGGGCGCAGAAGGTGTTTTACTGAATACAGCTGTTTCCGGAGCACATGACCCTGTAAAAATGGCAGAGGCAATGAAATATGCAATAGAAGCAGGGAGACTGGGGTATGAAGCGGGAAGGATTGCGATGAAAGATTATGCTGTAGCCAGCAGCCCGGAGGAAGGGATCAGCGTTGGAAACTAATCGTTATCATCGTCAGATATTATTTGCGCCAATCGGCGAGTCTGGCCAGGAGAAGCTGAGCCAAAGCCATGTGCTGATTATCGGTGCAGGCGCTCTGGGGTCGAGCAGTGCGGAAGCTTTGACGCGTGCGGGCATTGGCCACATAACATTAATAGACCGGGATTATGTAGAAGAAAGTAATCTGCAGCGGCAGCAGCTGTTTAGTGAAAGGGATATGGAACAGAAAATGCCCAAGGCAATTGCTGCCAGACAACGGCTTTCTGAAGTGAATAGTCATGTCAAAATAGATGCGATTGTTGGAGATGCTGAGGTGGATATATTGCGGAAAATAGTGCCTGAAGCAGATCTTATCATCGACGCGACGGATAATTTTGAGACAAGACTTTTGCTGAATGATATGGCGCAAAAGTATCAGAAACCATGGATTTATGGAGCGATTGTAGCAAGCTATGGAGTTACTTTCACGGTGGTTCCTAAAAAAACTCCCTGTCTACAATGCTTGCAGGAATACATTCCAGTTAATGGCGCTACCTGTGACAGCGTCGGCGTTATTCAGCCGGTTGTGCAAAAGGTGGTCTCCCAGCAGATAACAGAAGCGTTAAAGCTATTGACGGGTAACGAAGCGGCTTTATCAGGAAAAATCATTTCCTTTGATCTTTGGAACAATGAGCATGTGGAAATAGAGGTAGCTTCCTTACGCAAAGCGGATTGTCCATCATGCTCAGAGAAAAGAAGCTATCCAAACCTTGCTTACGATTCTCATTTGAAAACCGCTGTGTTATGCGGCAGAAATACCGTCCAGCTCCGTCCGCAGCGTAAACAAACAGATTTGAATGAAGTAGCCAAAGAGCTGCAGAAGAATAACCAGATCAAGCTGTTTCAAAATCCTTATCTGCTTTCGTTTGAAGTGGACTCCTTCCGTATTGTGCTGTTTCAGGACGGGAGAGCATTGGTTCATGGGACGATGGACCAGATGGAAGCAAAAAATATCTATCACCGCTATTTGGGATAATTAACTTTTATCACAGGGAAACGCCCATAAAATTCCACACCCTGTATAAAAAAGGAAAATATATTAATTTAGATAGGAAATCAGGTGAACTGACTCCTTGACTCAATCAGGCTCATTCAGCGGGAGAAAAGAAAAATTTCCGCTGAATGAAGTTTTGTTTTATACTTAGAAAAACGAATATGAATTAAAATTATTCTGTATAAAAGTGGTGAAGAAAAAATGAAGAAAGGTATATATCTTACTCTGAGCATCCTGGTTTACCTCATTATTCTAACTGGCTGCAATGAAAAAAGAGACTATGAAACAGACGGCCCTTTTATCACAGTAACTTCTATTTCCACCGGGCCAGATGAATACAGACATTTTTACCCGGTAAACTATGCTGTTTATGAAAACGGGAAGCTGACACTGCATACAGAACAGACAGGTGATATAAAAATAGGTGAAGATGCTCCAGTATATGAAACAAGTGTTTCTGAAGAAGAAGTGGAAAAGATTAAAAGTCTGATAGAAGATAACTTCTGGCAGCTTCCCGAAGATGTATCAGATGATGACTCCGTTGATGGGAGCTTTTATTATGTCGACGTCCATTTAACAGATTCCACGACTAGAGTCGGCGGACTGAACCCGAATGAAGCGGGATTTATAGAAATAGTTGATTATGTACATAATTTGGCAGAAAGGGAAAATCGGGAGCTGTGGGAGAAGCAATTAAGAGAGCATATTTATAAAATGAATCCTGATTCTTAATTTCTTGTGTAATCTAAACTAAATCATTGTTCGGGGAAATAAAATTCAGGATAAAAAATGAAATAACCTTCCTAAATGGATATAATAAGATTAGATGAAATAATCTAAAACGTAAGGAGACTAAATATGACAGCAGAAAATAAAAAAGAGCTTTCTCAAGCGGAACAGGAAGAATTACTGGGGAAATTAAAGACGCGTTTTGAAAAGAATACGGAGCGTCATCAGGGTCTGGAATGGGAACCGATTCAAGCCAAGCTGGAGGGGAATTCCGAAAAATTAATCTCCTTATTTGAAATGGAGAGAACGGAAGGCGAGCCGGATGTAATTGGATATGATGAGGAAAGGGAAGAATATATCTTTGTAGACTGCTCGAAAGAAAGTCCTAAAGGACGCAGAAGTGTGTGCTATGACCGGGCTGCATTAGAATCAAGAAAGAAGCACAAACCGGAAAATAGTGCGATAGATATGGCAACGGATATGGGCATTGAAATGTTAACGGAAGACCAATACCGCGAACTCCAAAAGCTTGGAACTTTTGATGCGAAAACATCAACCTGGGTAAAGACACCGACGGATATTAGAGAACGAGGCGGAGCACTTTTTTGTGATTTCCGTTTTGGGCATGTTTTCGTATATCATAATGGCGCGGAATCCTATTATGGTTCCCGTGGGTTCCGGGGGATGTTACGAGTGTAGCAGTAAGCAGGAGAAGGATATGGAGAATCAGGAATGGATGTAAACCGACAATTCTTGATTCTTTTTTATTTGTACAAAGAATAACAGAGCAGAGAGGAGCATTTATTTGCTGGTCAATCGAGGATGGCTTATTTTAGGCATTATTTGGACGGTTCTTTTTGCCGGTATGAGCTTTTATTGGGCGATGGGCGGAATGCTTGGTGTCAGATCTCTGGGCGGAGCAATCTACGAAATGTCGCTTGATCCGGAACCTTCCTTTGTTCGCATTGTATGGCTGACGGGCTTTGTGAAATTATTAGGCGCATTATTGCTATTGCTGCTGCTCGTTTCATGGAAAAATGCGGTTATCGCCAAGGCGCTTTATTACCTAGCAAAGCTTGTAGGCGTATTCTTATTTATGTATGGATTCTTAAATTTTATCACGATTTCAATGAGTGCATTTGCTATGTTGGATATGGATTTAGAAGCCCATGCAACTTTTTGGAGATTGGTTTTTTGGGAGCCGTTTTGGATGATAGGCGGAATTTGTTATTTTTTCTCTGTGAAAAAATATCGCTCTGTTTAAGGTTGTACGCTTGCTTCAGGTATATTTGTCAAACAGCTATTATTTCAATGCTGGAAATTTTATTCATTGTAAGGAGGGGATCGTATGCAATTAAAACATCTAAACCTAACAGTAAACGACGTGGAAGCTTCGCGGGAATTTCTGGAGAAATACCTTGAAATGACATGTGTGAATAGTCGTGGCAAAGGTTTTGCAGCTATGTTTGACGATAATCAATTCGTTTTGACGCTGATGAAAGGAAAAGGTGTTCAATATCCGAAAACCTTTCATATTGGATTCCCGCAAGAAAGCAGAGAGAAAGTAAATCAAATAAATAAACTGTTGAAAGAGGATGGTTATGAAGTAGATTCACCCATTGAATCTCATGGATATACGTTTTATGTGGAGGCTCCGGGCGGATTTACTGTTGAGATTTTGTCTGAGTAAAATTAAAAATTCATTTATTTAAGGTATTCAAAAATCCCTGTGAATCACCGAGTACGTAATAAACTCGTATTCACAGGGATTTTCAAAGAAGTCTAATAAGCTGCATCTAAATTTTGTCTAGACACTTATTTAAAATACACTTCGTCGCCTGGATAAATCAAATGCGGATTTGGAAATTGATTGATTTCCTGCAATGTTGTCCATAAATAATTATATTTTAGGCCAATTTCAAATAAGGTGTCTCCAGGTTTAACCGTATAGGCTTCTTCTTCAGAATGATTTTGGCTGATTTCTCCGCCTAGTTCCATTTCTGCCGCATCAGCGATGATTTTTGGTAAATCTGTATTATCGAGTGATCCTGAAAATTGATCAGCTCCTGGTCCATATGCGTAGACGGGAATATCCACCCCTGTGTGATTGGTACTTGTCCATCCGACATTGGCCTTTGCACTGATGACTGCGTTAATAGCCATCTTAGGGTCTTCTGCTTCTTGAATGGATTGAATTTCTTCTTCTGATAATTCCATATCCGTATAGTTACCAACCACTTCTTTCGTGTTGGAGCGATCCTCATTTAGATCTGCAGCAATATTCTCACCAGTTGCCGTTACACTATGAAGCAACTCTGGATTTGCTGTTCCTGAACCGTTAGCCCCTGCGGTCATGCCGCCTGTTTCATGATCTCCTCCAACAACAACCAGTGTATTGCCATCCTTTTCAGCGAAATCCATTGCTTCTTGAACTGCTTCTTCAAAAGCGCCTACATCTGTCATTGCCCATGCTGCATCATTGTCATGACCTGCCCAGTCAATCTGGCTTCCTTCTACCATCAGAAAAAAGCCGTCTTCATCTTTGTTTAGGGTATCAATGGCAGTTTGCGTCATTTCTGCAAGACTAGGCTCTTCCTCCGTATCACGATGCAATTCCGGTGACATGGCATCATCTGCGAATAGTCCCAGTAAATTCTCATTTTCTAAATCAATATCTGCTTCCAATAATTGATTGCGATTTTCAATAAGCTGATATCCTTGCTCTTCTGCTTGCTGAAGCACGTTCGTTTCTTCTTGATTTCCGCCTGCTGATTCTGGAAGGAAATTATTTTTTCCGCCACCAAGTAAGACATCAATCTCATTATCTATTAATTGTCTGGCAATCTCAGTTTCCTTGTTCCGGTCATCCACATGAGCACCAAATGCCGCTGGAGTGGCATGTGTAATCGTGGAAGTAGCAACTAGTCCCGTAGACATATCTTTGTTCTGTGATGCTTCTAAAATCGTCTGCTGCGGGTTACCTTCAGGGTCCAACCCAATAACGCCATTATTCGTTTTGACACCTGTTGCCATAGCTGTACCTGCTGCAGCGGAGTCGGTAATATTGGAATCAGCGGAATATGTAGTATACATTCCTTGCAAATGGTTATCCCATACGGCAGGCTCCCCTTTATAATGCCGATAATTGGTTGCGTAGTCAGCGTTAAAACCATCGGGTATCATATAAATGATATTTTCCGCCTTCTCTCCATTTTCTCCGCTATTATTCAATTGGCTGTTTCCGTCTGCGCTCGCTGCTGTGGTACTTACTCCTGAAAAAATAATTCCGGCACTTAACGCTGTCACTCCAAGCTTTTTTAACATACCATTATCCTCCTTCGAAATTGAATCTAACTTCATTGTAGGTGGCAGACTTTAACTGAGGATGAATAGAATGTAAATAATATGTAATGTTCTGTTTTTTATTAATAAGATAAGGATAAGTTTTCATGTATCGCATTAATATTCTATAATTAAATTTTTCCAGACTGAATCCCATTTTTTATTATGCATCCGTTCTCTATAAATAGAATGGAGCCTTGTACCTTTTACATAATCCGGCGTTGGTTTGACAATGCCTTGAAATAAATCTTGTAAACCATGAGGAGCCATTATTTTAATTTCATGGTGAGACATCTGCGCAGCAACGGCAGTGGGTGTCTCAGGAAAGTGAGAAACACCATCAAAGGAAGAGGTATAAGGGAGGTTGTTATTCTTTAAATGCATCCTCGCTTGATTTTTCACAGACCATGGCTGTCCAGGCATCCATTTTTCTAATTTCGCTTCTAGTTTTTTCTCTGTAACTTCGGAAAGATCCGTTTGGTCAAAATAAATAACATCAATATCATTTATTTTTGTATGATAATCATATAAGATATCCCAAACTTTACTTCTGATTAATCCCGCAGCAACCCAACAATCATTCAGTTGTAATCTGTCTACTGTTTGTAAAATCGATAGGATATAGCTGTCTTGCTGGAGAATCGCTATTAATCTGTCTTCGAACTCTATCATATGTACCACGCCCTTTTTTATCTGTCTATATTGTATAGCATAATCAGACTGAATGAAATGCTGCACAAATTATTTTATAGAAATATCTGAATATAAAACGAAACTTCACTCAATGGGAGTTTTACGGACGGTTTTCCGTGATAAAATAAAGAGAATATGAAGTTAACAGTGCAATAAAGACAAAAGGAAATTTGAAAGTGTTCTCATGTAACTCATATACCTAGCCCCTGCCTTGCATGCGAATGGAGGAAATGCCATGTCGAAAACCAAACGTTTAATTGAGCTAATGATGACAGTAAATGCAAAACGCAAATTCACAGCGAGAG
Organism: Oceanobacillus sp. FSL K6-0251; assembly: GCF_038004725.1. Classification (NCBI taxonomy): domain Bacteria; kingdom Bacillati; phylum Bacillota; class Bacilli; order Caryophanales; family Bacillaceae; genus Oceanobacillus; species Oceanobacillus sp. FSL K6-0251. Next base: position 383,403 of record NZ_JBBORS010000001.1, read on the forward strand.
AGCTGGCAGAGGAATTTAATGTTTCCTACCGGACGATTCTCAGAGATTTGGATGAATTAAGTGAGCTGGGGGTGCCGCTTTATTCAGAAGTTGGCGCGGATGGCGGCTATTATGTATTGAACGAGCGGATGCTTCCTCCAGTTTTATTAAAAGAGTCAGAAGCCATTGCCCTTTATTTTGCTTTTCAATCTTTGCAATTTATCGGGGCTTTACCATTTGAAACAGAAACAGGCTATGTTTTAAAGAAATTATATAGCTACCTGCCAAATGATGCGAGAATGCGTATCGATACGATGAAGGACCGGATTGTTTTTTTGGAATCCAAGTCGTGTACAGACCGCAAATGAACTGGATATATTATTAAATGCAGCGGTAGATCAATCTATGCTTACGATTCAATATGACAGTCAAAAGGAAATAAAAGAGAGAATGATTCAGCCCATCGGCTTGTACAGTCATAATGGTTTCTGGTATTGTCCGGCCTATTGTTTTCTGCGTGAGGATATTCGTTTATTTCGTGCAGATCGAATAAAAAAAGCGGAGCTTACTAATGAAAAAGGGCAGGAATTGCCTTATTCATCCGTGATGGACTGGATTGAGCTATCAGAATCTGAGGTTTCTGACCCGATTCCGTTTACAGTGGAGTTAACACGAGAAGGAGTACGGCGGGCGATGTCAGAAATGGATTTAGAAAGGCATGTTCAGAAGCGGCAGGATGGAGCTGGCTGGGTGAAAATGAACATACCAAAGACCGAGCTGACATACTTTGTTGATCTGGTCTGGAATTTTGGCAGGGAAGCGCAAATTATAGAACCAGAAGAAGCAATAGCCCTTATGAAAAGAAAGTTAAAAGATTTGCTGGAGAGATACCATTAATTTTTCAACTATTTTTATCAATGATGACAGGATTTGTCATGATTCCATGATAGGGTAGAAAAAACAATGAAAGGATGAGCGTAATGAATGCTGCAGCTATTTTAAGAGACGAGTTATTAGCAGAGTTGGATCTTGGTATCCAGTCTATGGAAGGATTGTTAAAAAAGGTGGAGGAGAAGGATTGGAATTACCGGCCGGCAGAAAATATGCGCAGCCTCAGGGAGTTGGCGCAACACATCGTATCGATACCAGAAGTAGACTTGAATCTTTGGCAGGAAAAGGATCAGGAGACCATTAAACAGTTAGAATCAAAATATGAGAAGCTGGAATCTTCTGAGGAACTGATTGAAGCGATGAATCAAGGCTTACAATTGTACAAAAATTATATGCTTTCCTTGTCAGTTGACGATTTTTTAACGAAAAAGACGAAACCCTTTTACCTGGAAAAAGGGGAAACACAGGCGCATTGGCTCGTGGAAGAAGTTTCTCACCTATTTCATCATCGGGGGCAATTCTTTAACTATTTAAAGCAGCTTGGTTACGATATTAATATGTTTGACCTTTATGTTTAATAGAGAAGAAATAGGTGGGGGTGCATCTGATTTGAATAAGAAAACAATTATTTGCGGACGCTTACAAAGGCAAAGATTAACAAAGCCGCTTGAAGATAGGCAAGATATCAAAGCCTATAAACAGCTATTTCAGAAATTACAGCCTGTAGCGCCGGTTTTTAATAGCCGTCCAGGCGAACCGCCACAGCTGGTGCATAGGATAGCTTTTAATGATGCCTTTTTGTCAGAAAGCATACGTAAAAAACATCAGTTAGTAAAAGGTCGTTTTCAAGGCGGGCGTATCGGATACGTACTAGAAGATGATTTGAGTCTTTATAGCACTATTTTCCGAAAACCTATCCCCAAAATGACGGGGCTCCAAAAAGAGATTTTATCCATGATTCAACAATCTGGCGGTATATCAAAGAATCAGCTGAAAGAGGAACTGCCTTTTAAAGCACGAGAAATTACTGCTGCCTTAAAAAGATTGCAGGAAGCTTTTTTAGTTTATGAGTTACAAATAGATACGGATTGGAATACAGGCTGGTTCGATTTTAAAACAGAGTGGCCGGAGATAGAATGGGAGCTAGATAGTACTTCAGCAGCAGCCCAGATGCTGTTACGTTTTTTTGATGTAATGGTATTTGCCACCTTAGATCAAATTAAAGGCTGGACCCAATTAAAGCTGAAAACAATCCAAGGCGCTTTAACCGTGTTAATGGAAAGAGAAGCGATTGTAAAGTTAGAAGTGGATGGACTTGGGGAAGGGTTCGTTCAGAAGAAGGATTTAGATTTAACGGATAACGAGATGCCACAATCTGTATTTATGCTGGGTAAATCAGATTATTTAGTCAGAGCAGATTTGGATGAACTGAAAGACCGGTTTAAAGGAAGTGAAGTTCTTCAGTATCTTTTAATTGATGGCGAATGGAAAGGAGCAGTGCTTGGACATTGGCGGATTGGTCCGCATGATGTAGAGGATGTTGTGCTCTGCTTGGAAGAGAAAGAGGCGGAAAAAAGGAAAGATGAAATCATTTCTGCTGTCAGAGCAGGATATCCAGAGGAAACAACCCGTATTGTGTGTTTTAATGGAGACCAGCTATAAGGAGAAAAGATGAAAAGAGATTATGATAGCTAACCAGAAAAAATTCATGCCCGCAGCGCTGAATATCTGATAAGAACTGCTAAAGAAAAAGATGCCAAAAGATTTTCGAATATCAGACTGCCAATAGATGGAGAAACAGAATATATGGATAGGGAAAAAGGAGAAGCCTATATTGATGAAGCGGGGTTTAAACATATCATCAAAAATGATGCGGAAAGTACGAACAATCTATGCTAATGGGGAAATTCATAGACGGAGAATAATTAAAAAAGTGATGAATAGAGTACTTTTAAGTGGCGTAAGGAGGTGCACGGTATCATGGACTTAAATAAATTAGCATCCAAAGCTTCAAAAATGTATCAAGCTAATCCCAAAGTAGAAGCTGTTTTATTAGGCGGTTCAGTATCCAGAAACTGGCATGATTCCTATTCCGATATTGAACTGTTTATTTTCTGGAAAGAGTCGCCGACAGAGGAGGATAGAAAAAAGCCAATTACAAAGCTGGCAGGAAATATCATTGATTTTCACCCTTATGAAGAAGAGGAATGGTCAGAAAGCTTTATTACAGAGGGAATAAAATTAGAAATAAGTAATTTTCTAACACAAACGATTGCAGAGATCATAGAGGATGTCATTGTGTTTTTTAACCCCGATGTATATAAACAATGTATTGCAGCGGCTGTATATGATGGTGCTGCGTTAAGCGGGAAGTCGCTTATACAGGATTTGAAGGAAAAGGTACATTCCTATCCGGATGAATTGAGTATCGCCATGATAAAAGAATATATGTTTTTAAGTAATAGCTGGACAAACCGAGCTGCATTGCTACATCGGAAAGACTGGCTGATGCTATATAAAGTAATGACAGATGTTCAAACACACCTCATGGGCATGCTGTCTGGCTTAAATAAACAGTATGTCCATCATCCTGCTTTTAAATGGCAAAGGCAGACATTGGAATTAATGACAATTGTCCCTGAAAATATATACAGCCGTCTAGCGTCTGTTTTCTTGGATAATCCCACAGATTCTCTAAAGGAATTAGAAAAAATTGTGCAGGAGGTTTACCAGCTTATACAGCGCGAATACCCGCAAATAGACATCTCACCAGTTATCGATAAGTCGTTATTTTTGCGGCCTGAGCAGGATGGGAGGGCATAGGATACGGCGGAGAGCTGCTGATGCCCTTTTCTTATTCGTGTTCCATATTCCATAAAATTCAGTCAGCTTAACAAATGATTTAAAAAAGTGTCAGCTGCCAAAGACAAGGAAGCATTTTTCTTCGTGGCCAATCCAATTTGTCTTTTTTCAATATCTTCATCGATGCTCACTTCAAATAGTTCCTTACCAGCTAACTCCTTTGATACAAGCTCTTTCGCAACAAACGCAATACCCATACCAATTTTTGCACATTCGATTAATAATTCCACGCTGCCAACTTCTATATCAGACTGCACTTCCAATTCTCGTGTAAGAAAAAGCTGATTTAGAAATTTCCTGGAGCTGCTTGCTTCGGAAAAAGAAATAAGCGGATATTCTTGGATTGCTGACAGAGAAAGTCTTTCTTTCGATAAGTGCTGAAACTTCTTCCCGGCAACAAATGTAGTGTGAAGACTTAAAAACTCCGTTATAGAAATATTATTTTGATGCACTGGCAGATGAACAATGCCAATATCAATCAGTCCATTTTCCAGTTTTTCTAGAATCTGTGGTGTCGAGCCATGCTGTAACCTGATTTGGATGTCGGGATATAACTCTTGAAAGGTTTGTATATAGGGAAGAAGATAATGCTTGCATGTGGAATCACTCCCTCCAACGGTAACAGACCCGTTTTGTAGATTTTTCATTTCTGTCATTTTTTGTTCTGCATGATGAATTAAATCAAACGCTTGTTTGAGATAATCAAATAACACGTCCCCTTCCTTTGTCAGCAGAACTCCCTTTGATGTTCTGGTGAATAGCTGCATACCCAGTTCGTTCTCCAGCTGTTTAATGGAATGACTCACACTTGGCTGCGTAATAAAAAGACGATGTGCGGCTTTACTAAAGTTCTTTTCAATAGCTGTTATGTAAAATACACGATATAAGTCTGTATTTATGATATAGACACCACCTATAGCTCTTATTAAAAATAACAATTTCATTTATATCATAATCCAAATTATAATGAAGAACAAACAGCATCGGTTAGAAGGGGAGATAAAGATGGAGGAAAATCTTATGTTTGACAGCAAAGCCAGAAGTCCCTGGACCTCTTTGCAAGGGATTGAAAGGATAACTGTTTCGCCTGGGAAGCATAGAATAGAGGATTCTATTACTATTCCAGGAAGTAAAAGTCTGACAAACAGAGCGCTTATCATGAGCGCTTTAGCAGACGGTAAATCCCAAATAAGCGGCATCTTAAAAAGTGATGATTCCTATTGGTGTATCGAGGCATTAAAAAAATTAGGAGTGAATATCAAGCTTCAGGGTAATACAGCGTATGTCAATGGAAACAGAGGTTGGTGGAATTCTGCTGATTTATATATAGGTTCAGCTGGAACCATTGCAAGATTTCTGCCAGGAGTCTTGGCTGCGTGTCATGAAGGAGAGTGGGAGCTGGAGGCGAGTCAAAGCATGCGTAAAAGACCGGTTGCACCGCTTATTGACGCTTTAAAAGAGCTTGGTGCTGAAATCGATTATTTAGCTGCGAAAGATTATTATCCATTGCGGATTAAAGGAACTGAAATGAAAGGTGGAGAAGTCAGCCTTTCAGGTGCAATATCCAGTCAATTTATCAGCGGGATATTGATTGCTGCACCGTGTTTCAATGAAACCACGACAGTAACCATCAAGGACGAAATTGTGCAGCATGCCCATGTTTATTTAACCCTGGATTTAATGAAGGAGTATGGTGCAGATGTACAAGATGATCATGCGCTCCAGCAAATCGTTATAAATCCTCAAGGGTACAAAGCGAAAGATATCCAACTGGAGCCAGATGCCTCTGCGGCCTGCTACTTTTTGGCGCTGGCGGCGGTGACAAACGGAAGGATACGGATAAATGGTTTGACAGAGAAAACCAAACAGCCGGATATTCAGATGCTGGAGGTCTTTGAACAAATGGGCTGTCGGGTTACGAAGGGCGCTGATTTTATTGAATTAGAGGGCACAATGAAACTAAAAGGCGATTTTGAGATATCCATGAAAGAGATGTCTGATCAGGCATTGACTTTAGCGGCAATCGCGCCTTTCGCAGATGGTCCAATAACGATTAAAGGTGTTGCACATATCCGCCATCACGAATCTGACCGGATAAGTGTTATCTGTAAAGCATTAACCCAGCTGGGGATCATAACAGAAGAATTTAACGACGGGTTAAAAGTTTATCCTGGCAAGCCGAAACCAGCCTTATTAAACACCTATGATGATCACCGGGTTGCGATGGCATTGGCCTTGATCGGAGCAAGAGCAGAAGGAATCGAGTTAAACGATCCCGGCTGTGTTTCTAAAACATTTCCACCATATTTTGCGTTATTGGAGGATTTAGGTGTGAGGATAACAAAGCATCAAGCTTGATAATTACAAAGCGGCTGCTGCTTATCCAGTTCATATCATAATTATATTGCCATCAGGGTCGCTTATATTAAAATAAGCAAAATCAACAAATTCTACGATTTCCGATACGATCTCATATTGTAATTTTTTAATATGCTGATAAGCCTGATCAATATTATCTGTATGAAAATTAAATAGAGGGTACGGCAGCGGTGTGATTTCTTTTGTTGCACCAGTTGGTCCTGCATCCGAAATCCATTATAACATAATATTGGGAATATTATGTTATAATGGATTGTCTAATAATGTATGTTTAGCCTATATAAAAACCAGCCTTCCTTCAAAATTAGAGAAAGGCTGGTTCCGATATGATTCAGCACAGTATAGCTGGCTATAAGACCTCCACTTCAAGAAATGAAGGAAGGATTATGATAACGTCTCTTTTTTATGATTCTCATACAAGTCTTTACATGCTTTCGGAGCTGTCCAGAAGGTAGTCAGCAATAAGAACACAACTGGGACAGCAGTAACAACGATAAACGACTGTAATGAATTGACACTGTTTTCACCAACGGATACAAGGACAATAGCTACTAAGCCCATAACCATCGCAAAGAAGGCTCTTAACCATCTTGGCGGATGCCCGTTACCGGAGATAGCCATGGATATTGTTAGTGACATAGAATCTGTTGTTGTTAATACAAAGATGATTGTGGCTAATAGAAACAAGAAACTGAAAATGGTACCTAGCGGTAATTGTTCCGTAATCGCCATCATGGCAGCAGGTTGCCCGGATTCATTCAAGGCGGTCGATATCGATCCTGGAAGTTCTAATTCCTGGAAAATTCCAGTGCCGCCGATAACAGCAAACCAGATAGTCGAAACGACAGGAGCTATAATTGCAACAGCTACAATAAGCTCGCGAATGGTCCGTCCACGCGAAATGCGGGCAGAAAAAACAGCCATCATTGGACCGTAGCCGATAAACCATGCAAAGAAAAATACAGTCCATAAGTTGAGCCATCCCTCATCACCGCGATAAGTGCTGAATGGAATAAGTTCGTTCACATAGAGCCCGAACGCTTCAAGATAATGATTGAAAATAAAATATCCTGGGCCAAGTATCAATACGCCAATAATTAATGCTACCGCCAAAATAACATTAAAGCTGCTTAAAAGTTGAATTCCCCGATGAAGGCCGGATACAGCAGAAATAGCTGCGGCGACAACGAGTAAAATAATAATGGTAATATGAACGGCGAGTGTGTCCGGAATGTTTGTAATGGCGCTCAATCCGTAGCCCGCCTGCAATCCTAAAAATCCAATCGGACCAATCGTTCCAGCTGCAACAGAAATAATTGCAAAGGAATCGACAATGGTTCCAAATGCACTTTTATAAATAACTTTTTCTCCAAAGATTGGATAGAGAAGGGATCTTGGCTTTAATGGCATTCCTTTATGATAATGGGAATACATCAACACAATCGTGCCAAGTGTCCCTAAAATCGCCCATGAGAGGAATCCCCAATCAACAAAGCTCATTGCAAGCGCAGGTACAACGGCCTCCGGTGATGCATTTTCAATTCCTGAAAAATGAGGAGGAACCTCCAGAAAATGACTCAAAGGTTCTGCGGCTGCCCAAAACACACCGCCTCCAGCTAATAAAGTACACATAATTATAGAAATCCATTTAAATGTACTCATTTCCGGTTTATCAATATTCCCCAAACGGATTTTTCCATATTTCGAAAAGGCTAATATTAAAGCTATAAAAAACGTTCCCAGTATAACGATCTGATAAATGATTCCAAAATAAGTAGCTGACCAGCCAAATAAAGTGTCCACCATATTTGCAACAAAGTCTGCGTTAACCAGCGCGGCTATGACAAATAGGATAAGCGCACCGCCACTTATCAGAAATGTAGGTAAATCTAAAGAGTTCTTCTTTTTATTTGAAGCTTGCATTACTTCTTTTCCTCCAGTTTGTTAATTATTCTATCCATTTATTCTTCCTCCGAATCCCAATTTCTATTTAATGAGTATATACTTTTTTTACGAGGGGAAATGCGAAAAAGCCCCGACATGTTCTTTTATTATCATGAAATAGGCAACAGAAACGCAGAAAAATAAAAAGTGGAATCATACTCCAGCAACGGAAGTATAATTCCACCGTTCTATACCCTAAATCACTTTAATCAGATTGTCAATCATACATCCTTATTTGAAATTATCTCTTTTTTTGCAAAATAATTATTGGTTAAAGAAGATGTAGAAGAAATAACATTAGAAACAAGTCAACGATAAAAGTTATTGCAACTGGTGAAATAATTGCAGGAGCTGGTACTTCAAGTACAATGACTACGGCCTATCAGCCTGACGCTTTGTCTATTGATGGATTATTAAAAGAAGCCCCAGATTCAGCAAATGTTGCAGTATCTTGGTTATTCTCGTTAGGGGTATTATTTTCTGGTGCTTCAGAGTTAAAAAGCAACAACATGAAATAGTACTCATGCTGTTGCTCATATGCTAATCGAATTCTTTCCTTTTTCCAAAGTATAGGGTACCTAATAACCAAAATGCAGTGGTTAATAAAATCACTGCTATTAATACAGGAATTGCTCCAAATTGGATGATAAATGGTACGGAAGCAGCAGTTACAAGGCCGCCACCAACCATTGGTTCAAATAATATTTGTTTATAACCAAACGCATTGAGTGCAGGCGATTTATTCTCTGGATCCACAATACGCATAAGCATTATTCCTGTCGCTGCAACTCCGGTACTTTGACCAAAATCTCCAATTCCTCGTTCAAACCAGTAACTCGGAATCATCTTAGGTCCGAGATATAGGAAGAGGAAGATATTAAGAGCTATACCGACAATGGAAAGTAAAATAAATGGAATGATATTAGCTCCAATTACTTGCAAGCTTAGTGAAGCCATGGCATTAATGATTAGAAAATCCAGTGCTACTCCTTGTATTGTGTTAATCGTATCCCGATCAACTAGTTCATGATAATCAAAGCGGGATAGAAAGATTTGGACAATTATCCCGCCAATCATTGCAAATGGAAACAAAGGAACATATTCAAATAAATAAATATCCAGTGCGCTTCCATACGTTGCATCTTCTAACCAAACAAACGCTTCTAATAGTACATAACCAATGAATATAGAAATACCAATTAGACCTAAGTGAAATGCAAATGGTTCAATTGATAGCGGAGAGGTAGTTTTCGTACCTGCCGATTTACGGTGTTCTTTATTGATAATGCCCGTTCGTTGTTCAAAAGAAATTTCATCGGGATGACGTAACGTCTGCGATTTCCCTTTTCGTGCAGCCCAATTCACCATAATCATACCAATTACTACGCCGGACAGTATTCCTACCGTTGCTAAACCAATAGCAAGGTCATAACCTTCAGAGAATCCGAGTTCTTCAAATGTACTTTGTAAGCCGGCAGCAGTGCCATGGCCGCCAACAAAGCTAATTTCAATCAGTGCTCCTGCTGCAGGACTAAGTCCAAAAAAGGGGGTTAATACGGTAAGCGTTAGTAATATACCTACTACGTATTGAGCCCAGGATATTGTGTAGCCTAAGGCTATTTGCGGTCCGCCAACCCTCCACATCTTTCTAGGCTTTGGTAAGATAAATCCAATAAATAAACATGCAAAAACAATATTAATCAATAGCTCAGGTAAACCCGCCCAAACTTCTACCATATCTTTAGTAAAGAAGCCAGCATCAAGAAAACCATCTGTAGTTAGCCGGCCTAATACTTCCGGCCCCAATAAGAGTGCTAAGAAACCACCTATCAAAGACGTAGGTAAGAAGAGTTTTTGAAGGATGGGGATTTTCAATCGGATAAGCTTCCCGATTACGAGCAGAGCGGCTAGTATAATAACAGCAAAACCGACAATCTGTAAGGACATAGATAAACTCCTTTTCATAAAATTTTAAGAGGTTTTCCAAGTGGAAATGAAATAAAAAATATTGAACTTCACTATACCCGTCATAATACTATGAAAAACATGTCATATTCTCTTTAGCGTATGTCAATGTTACATAAGTATCTCTGGAATAGAACTTGAAATGACTGCTTTATCTCGTATTATATTGCTTTTTAATTTTACTTTTGGTGTGCCGTGTTCTTAGGCGGGATAGGGCTTATATGGGGAGGGTAACCGGTGTGAGGGCTTAGTATAGGTGGTGAATTAGGATGGTTTATTGATTATTTTTTGGAAATTTAAAGAGTGAAATAAACAATAATAAAGAATCGTCTTTGTTTTCAATGAACATTAACTCGTGATAAAAATAATGTCTTGCATTTTACACTTTTAACTGATATTATCATTTTTAACATGTCAGAATTTGAATTAAGATTCTTGGTAGGATTTTGGTAGGTTTTTAAGGATATAACAGGATATTGGAAATTTAATTAATATAGTGATAAGTCATATAACAAGCTATGTGAGAGCATTAAAGGTAACAAAAGCTAATAACAAAATTTAATATTATTCTTCGGGGCAGGGTGTAATTCCCGACCGGCGGTGACAAACATATCGAGTTTGAAGTCCGTGACCCGCGTTTAGCGGTGGATCTAGTGAGATTCTAGAGCCGACAGTAATAGTCTGGATGGGAGAAGAAAAGTAAGTCAACACATGAATGGGTGTAGTGTACTCTTTTTTGCGTACATAAAAACTGTTCAGGTGTATTGGACATAGTTTATTTAAGGACGCCCCGTGATTTTTTCACGGGGCTTTTTCGTGTTTAAGAAAGGAGGGAACGCATGGACGAACGGTACATGGAGCAAGCCATAGAGCTTGCTGGTTTAGGAAGAGGAAAGACATATACTAATCCATTAGTCGGTGCAGTAATCGTGAAAGACGGTGTCATTTTAGCGACCGGCTATCATTCGAAATACGGTGACAAGCATGCAGAAAAAATGGCTGTCGACCAATGTGAATCGCCCGAAGAGATGATTGATGCAACGATATATGTGACGCTGGAGCCCTGTAATCATACCGGAAAACAGCCCCCTTGTACCCAAATGATTATAGACAGCGGTATTTCCAAGGTTGTGATTGCACAGCTTGACCCCAACCCTGTGGTAGCAGGCAAAGGAAAAGCTTATTTAGAATCACAAGGGATACAAGTCGTTTCCGGTATATTGCAGGAAAAGGCGGAAGCGTTAAACAAGCATTATAACTATTTTCATAGGAGAAAGCGGCCGTATATTGTATTAAAGCAAGCTGTCAGCCTGGATGGGAAGCTCTCTATTGATCCGTCTCAGCGGACGTATCTCACTGGAGAGGAAACCTATAAAAAAGTACGTGAAGAGCGGCAATATTACCAGGCTATTTTGACAGGGAGCCGAACCATTTTAGCGGATGATCCCAAGCTATTACCAAATGTAATCACTGATTTTCCGCCAGTTCGCATTATTTTAGACCGGAGAGGACAAGCACTGGATTTTGAAAAGTACCAGATTTATCAAGAAGCTGTTCCAGTCTGGGTGTTTACAAAAAACGATTCCATCGCGAATACGCCGGAGCATGTCCGGTTAATACCAGACCAGTACTGGACCATCCCAAAAGTAGTTGATTACCTGCAGAAAGAGGGGATTCAATCGGTTTATGTGGAAGGCGGAAGCAAAATTCATGATGCATTCCTGGCAGAAAATAAATTTGAAGAAGTGATTACGTACATCTCGCCTAAGCTGATTGGCGGCAATGGAGTGCCCGCTTTTTACAGTGATAGAAAGGTTTCGTCAGTAATGCCTTTAGCTTTACAGAGTGTGGAAGCCGTTGGTGAAGATATACGAATCGTAAGTAGGAGGGGGAAGAAGGATGTTTACAGGGTTGATTCAGGAAGTAGGGACAGTCAAGAAAATCAGAAAAGCAAGCCGGCATATTGAATTGACATGCACGGCCTCCAGCGAACTTCTACAGGATTATCAAATTGGAGACAGTATGGCAATCAATGGAGTGTGCTTAACTGCCATCGAAGTGACCGATTCAGATTTTACCGTAGACATTATGCCGGAAACATTTCATAAAACAACATTCTCTGATGTGCATGTACATGCGGCGGTGAATCTGGAACGGGCGATGCCTGCGAATGGACGCTTAGAGGGGCATATTGTTTCAGGTCATGCAGATATCACCACACGATTGATTAAAAAAGTAAAAAAGGAGAATTCCATTGTTCTCACGTTCTATTATCCACCGGAAATACAAGGAGAAATCGTGGCCCAAGGTTCGGTTGCGGTTAATGGGACAAGCTTGACCGTGTCAGCTGTCACACCAGGATCATTTAGTATTTCACTCATTCCTTATTCAATGAATCACACCAATCTGGGACAGTTAAAACAAGGTGAATTCGTGAATGTAGAGACGGACATACTCGGAAAATATATCAAAGCCATGATAGGCACAGGAAAGAATCAAATGTTAAGTAAATACGCTGGAGAATAGAGGGGAAATAAAGATGATAAACCATATCGAAGCTGCAGTTACTGCATTGAAACAAGGACGGCTGATTATTGTTGCGGATGATGAGGAGCGGGAATCAGAGGGTGATTTAGTTGGGCTTTCCAGCAAAGCAACTGCGGAAACAATCAATTTTATGACAAAGCATGCCCGGGGATTGATTTGTGCGCCAGTTTCCGAAAACATTGCCAAGAACTTAAATTTATGGGAAATGACCAGTGAAAATACAGACGAGTATCAAACAGCATTTACTATCAGCGTGGACCATAAAGAAACAACCACAGGGATATCTGCATTTGAACGGGCAAAGACAATTCAGGAATTGGCAAATAGAAGTAGCCAAGCGGCTGATTTCAACAGACCAGGTCATATTTTTCCGTTAATAGCAAAGAACGGCGGAGTACTGGAACGCAGGGGACATACAGAGGCTGCGGTCGATTTAGCAAAACTGGCAGGAGACAGCGAAGCAGCCTATATTTGCGAGATTTTAAAGGAAGACGGAGAGATGGCCCGGCTGCAGGATTTAAAACAGCTTGCGGCAGAGTGGGGTATGCCGCTGGTAACCATCGAAGAGCTTGCAACTTATTTGGCTTATTCCAATATCCAGGCAAATGCTAAAGTGAAGCTTCCGACCAAGCATGGAGACTTTGACTTGTCCCTTTATCAGGACAAAGAAGGCAAAGATCAGCTCGTCTTATCGATGGGAGAAATCAAGGACACTGAGGAGCCGATCTTAGTCAGAGTGCATTCAGAGTGCTTAACCGGAGATATTTTCGGTTCCCATCGCTGTGATTGCGGGGAACAGCTGGAAAGAGCCATGCAAATGATTGCCGATGCAGGGCGCGGTGCCATTCTATACCTAAGGCAGGAAGGAAGAGGAATTGGACTGCTCAATAAATTAAAGACATATGAATTACAGGAGCAGGGTGCAGACACCTATGAAGCGAATGTTTCTCTCGGCTTTCTTCCGGATGAGCGCCATTATGATATCGCCGCATGGCTCTTGAAAAAGGAAGGGATATCAAAAATCCGTTTGCTGACGAATAATCCGGATAAAGTAAAGGAATTACAGCAATACGGTATTGAGGTGGCTCAAAGGGTGCCATTAGAAACAACTGTTTATCATGAAAATAAACACTATTTAAAAATAAAAAAAGATAAATTTCACCATTTATTATCTGTAGAAGGAGAATGATTATGACTGTATATGAAGGAATGTTTCAAGGAGAGCAATTAAAAGTAGCTATCACGGTTTCCAGGTTTAATGAGTTGATTACATCTAAATTATTGGAAGGTGCCAAGGATATTTTGAAAAGGCATGGGGTAAGCGAAGAAGATATCGATATTTTCTGGGTGCCGGGTGCTTTTGAGCTTCCATATGTGACAAAGCAGGTGGAAAAGACAAAAAAGTACGATGGAATTATTACACTGGGAGCAGTTATTCGCGGCGCAACCACACATTATGAACTTGTCAGTAATGAAGCAGCCAAAGGCATCGCGCAAATCGGATTGAACGCAGAAATTCCAGTAATGTTTGGTGTGCTGACAACAGAAACGATTGAGCAGGCATTGGAGAGAGCTGGTACAAAAGCAGGGAATAAGGGTGGAGAAGCAGCGTTAGGTTTATTGGAAATGGTTTCGTTGAATAAACGGATTCATGCTTAATGTACATGAAAGGAAGGTTATCCATATCAAGGGTAGCCTTCTTTTAATACGAAAAAATATCTTTAATTAAATATATTTTTGTTGCATTATTATCACTTGAGTAGTAAAATGAAGATATAGAAAGGATATGAGGCGAATGAAAAAGAATACCCTTGGTTCCTTGATTTGGCTTCGGATTGTCCGCTTCATGCATCAGAGCAATCAGCTGTCCAATGACTTTCTAAAGCAATTTGATATTACCGTTGCCCAATTTGATGTATTAAACCAAGTCTGGTCTTATCAACCTCTTACGCAGAGTGAGCTTGCTGCCCGAGTGACCGTGTCAGAGGGAGGCATTTCACGTATGCTTGCCCGGCTGGAGCAGGAAGGATACATTCAGCGTAAGCAGGATTGGAAAACAAAATGGATAAGTTTGACGTCAAAGGGAGAAACCAAGATAGAGGAAGTTTTTGAAAATCAGCTGGCTTTTCAAACATCTGTAGTGGATGACTGTTTAACAGAAGAAGAACAGCGAACATTATATACGCTGATGTCGAAGCTGCAAAAGCATACAGAAAGCAAATTAAAAAAATAATACGTCTATTATTTTTTTATTATAACTTGACTAGTAAACTGATAAAGGAGGAATTGGTTATGTATACCATTCCAGGACACCATCATATTTCGATGGTTACAAAAAATGCAAATGAAAATAATCGTTTTTATCGTGATGTATTAGGTTTACGTCGTGTGAAAATGACAGTGAACCAAGATGATCCTTCCATGTATCACTTATTTTATGGGGATAAAACAGGCAGTCCAGGCACGGAGTTAACCTTTTTCGAAATCCCGATGGTTGGACACACACATCGGGGGACGAATGCTATTACTCGGATTGGTCTCTTAGTTCCATCGGAAGAGAGTCTGCGTTATTGGGAAGAACGCTTTGATACGTACAATGTTTTACACGGCGGGATAACAACCTATGCCAATCGAACTGCAATGAAATTCGAAGACCCGGAAGGACTGCAGATGGTATTGCTTGTTGCCAATGGAGAAAAAGCAGACCATTGGGAAACCTGGGAAAAATCAGAAGTACCTGCTGAACATCAAATCCAAGGTATGGGATCCGTGGAGATAACCGTAAAAAGACTGGATAAGCTGGCGTCCACATTGACAGATATGTTTGGTTATACAGAGGTCAGCCGCAGCGAGCGGGAAGCTATTTTTCAATCTGTTCCGGGCCAGGCTTTTGGAGAAATCGTTGTGAAATATTTAGACGGTCCTACGGAAAGACCAGGTCGCGGCAGCGTTCATCATGTAGCGATTCGTGTAAAAAGCCATGAAGAGCTTCAATATTGGGAAGAACAAGTCAAGGAACGCGGATTCCGTTCATCGGGCATCGTGGACCGTTTCTACTTTAAAAGCTTATATTTCCGCGAATCCAATGGTATTTTATTTGAAATCGCGACAGATGGTCCAGGATTCACTGTTGATGGGGATGTGGAGCATTTGGGGGAAAAACTTGATTTACCGCCATTCTTAGAAGAAAAGCGTGCTGAAATTGAAGCAAATCTAGCTCCGATTGAATAGAAAAAAACAGCAAAGAAGGAAGGTTTCATACGGAACCTTCCTTCTTTGGCTATCCATCATTTAGCAATCGGAATAAGCTCTGTTAAATGATTGATTTCATATGTAGGCTCCATTCCTGTCAAGTTTCCCTTATGGTCGGGATTAAACCAGCATGTATCAATTCCATAGTTTATACCGCCCTGCATATCAGAGGTTAAGGAATCTCCGACCATTAATGCGTTTGCTTTATCGGTAAGTCCAAGCTTGGAAAAAGCATAATCAAATATGCGATAATCCGGTTTTTGAAAACCTGTTTCCTCTGAAATAATTACCGCTTCAAACGTGTTATGAAGCGGTGAGTTTCCAATCTTAGGTAATTGCACATGCTTAAACCCGTTCGTGATAATCGCGGAACGCTGTTCAGGAAGCGAATCAAATAAGATGTCAGCACCATCCACCAGGTATATTTCTTTGCTTAAATTTTCAAGGTAAGCATGGTTAAATGCTGTTCCATCCAAAGAAAGACCATGCTTTTCAAATAATCTTCTAAAGCGTTCTGTCCCTAATTTTGTTATCGACAGCTTTCCTTGCTCCAATTCGCCCCAGAGCACATTGCTGATTTCCCGGTAGCTGCTCCGATAGTCTATAAGTCCATTCGGCAATCCAAAGGCTTCAAATGTTTTTTGTAAAGCCCCTTTCTCTGATTTGCCAAAGTCAAATAATGTATCATCCAAATCAAAAAATATTACATCGTATTTCATTGCTTTGTTCCTCTCCCTTTTAAGCATCTTACTTGTTCATTATAGCAATTATGGAGAAAAGTTACAGAGTTTGGCGAGAACAGGAGCGGAAATTAAAAATAAACAAAAACAGCCGAGCCGGTGGTTACCCCTAAAAGTTAGAGTTGTGTTATGCAGCTGATTGGCTGGATTGAGTTCGGTATTCGACTGGACTCAGCCCAGCCAATTTCTCTTTTGCTCGTTCATGATTATACCAGTAGATATATTCTTCAATCTGTTTTTTAATTCTTCATAACTTACCAATTCTTCTCCATGGTACATTTCTTGCTTTAAAATACCGAAGAAATTCTCCATCGAAGCGTTATCTGCACAGGTTGCTTTGCGTGACATGCTTTGGAATACTTTATTTTCTTTTAAAGTCTTCACCCATTGGTTGTGTTGATAATGCCAGCCTTGATCGGAATGAAGCGTGGTACGGCAGGTTGCCCGATTCTTTAGGATCTCCATCGTTTCTTTTAAAGGTTCCATGACAAGATCTAACGTTGGTCACTTCTTGATTTCATACGCAATAATTTCTCCGTTGTAAAGGTCAAGAATCGGATTTAAATATAATTTCTCTTCTCCAAGACATTTGAATTCTGTAATATCTGTTACTAGTTTTTGAAGAGGAATAGGTGTGTCAAAACAGCGGGATATTCGATTTTTCGTCACTTTACCAACCTTTCCCTTATAGGAATTATATTTGCGGGATTTCCGCATAAATTTCACACATTTTAAACCTAATTCTCGCATAATGCGATACACTTTTTTATGATTAATTTCATGCCCTAATTTCTTTAATTCTTTCGTGATACGTTTATAATCATAGCGTTCATGAAACTTTTTAAACAGGAATGTAATGCGTTCTTTTATTGCTGTATCCGTGTCTTCTCTGCCAAAATGCTTTACGTGATAATGGTAGGTTGCTTCAGGAATACCTACAACACAAAGTATATCTTTTAATCGGAATCCTTCTTCTTTGAGTTCGAATGCCACCTTTGCTTGTGCTTTTCGTAGAAGGCATTCGGATCCTCCCGAAAAGCTCTCAACTTTTTTAGGTATGCATTTTCTAGTCGCAATAATTCATTCTCACGTTCTAATTCTTCTTCGCGTGTTAACTTCTTTTCTTCCTTTTTCTTCTGTTTATTCGGTTTTTTAGACATAGAAGGTCGCCCCTTTGATCTTGGTTTCAGGCCTTCTATTCCTTGTTCACGCAATGCTTTCATCCAGCGTACAATTAAGGAATGGTTGTTCAAATGAAATCGAACAGAATACTCCTCCTTCGTCTTTCTTCGTTTCAATCCACCCATTCCCTGTGATTTATAGGAGCTTACCCAATTTTTTATTGGACTAGGGCTAGACATATTATATTTTTTTGCCAACGATATATATCCAAGGTTCCCATACAAATACTCAGCGACCAATTTTATTTTAAATTCTTCATTATATTTGGCCATAAAAACACCCCCAAAAATTAGATTTTTCTACTCTAACTTTCGGGGGTCGGTACCGCCTCTTACATGTTAAAAGGAAGCACGGCCGTTTTTAAAAAATTTTTCACTGAGTTTATCGCAGTAATGGGCTCTGTTTGGATTGCCCCTGCAGAACACAGGTCCTCAAGACGTCTGAGACAACGTTTTTCGAAAGGACGATTCCTCGCTCCATCGAAAATGTTTATGCGTCAAAAAATGCCCGCTAAAGGAAATTTCCCTTCATTTAAAAGGCTGTAATGCCAAAAAATGGCCGGTCTATACATATTCGTGATATTCGTTGGGATCCTGTCCTTCTACACGGCCGTCTTCCCCTTTATCCAACGAATCAATTGTTTTCATATCCTCAGGAGATAATTCAAAGTTGGTGCTATTGATATTATCTTTTTGA
Organism: Oceanobacillus sp. FSL K6-0251; assembly: GCF_038004725.1. NCBI lineage: Bacteria > Bacillati > Bacillota > Bacilli > Caryophanales > Bacillaceae > Oceanobacillus > Oceanobacillus sp. FSL K6-0251. The sequence continues at coordinate 401,840 of NZ_JBBORS010000001.1, forward strand.
TGCATTGGATTGCTTGATTTTGGAATAGTAAATACGCCAGCCTGATAGTTCCAATTCACAATAATTTGTGCCGGAGTTTTATCGTATCTATCCGCAATTTCTTTTATTGTGGCATTTTCCAGCACGTCATTCAGATAACCCCGGCCAAAAGGACTCCAGGCTTCCGTAAGAATGCCCCGTTTTTCATTTTCTTCAACCATGCGGTTATTATGAAAATACGGATGACGTTCTACCTGATTTGTAGCAGGCGTCACACCTGTTTCTTCGATAATGTTATCTAAATGTTCGGGTTCAAAGTTAGAAACACCGATGGTTCTGATTAATCCTTGTTTCTGAGCATCGACTAAAGCCTTCCAAGCGTCTACATATTTGCCGTCTTTAGGGTTCGGCCAATGAATTAAATACTTGTCAAAATATTCTAGACCCATGCGGCGCAGAGATTCCTGAATAAAGATAAATGCCTTATCGTATTCATGGTGCGAGCCGGGCAATTTCGCACTGATTAAAATTTCTTCTCTTGGGAGTGCAGATCGACGCACGGCTTCCCCGACAATACCTTCATTGTTATAGTTTGTAGAAGTATCGATTAAACGGTATCCCAGGTTCAAGGCGTTTAAAATTTCAAATGTACCCTGATCCCCGTCAATACCAATCGTGCCTAGTCCTACGAAGGGAAGTACGGAACCATCATTTAGAATAAAACCGTTATGACTAACAGTCACAATCTCATCTCCTTTACAAACTTTGTAATGTAAGCTGAGAATGATAGATGTCTGCCATTATGAAAACAACAAGCTGCCTTCAGCAACAGAGCTTCCGGTCAATCATCAAACTCAGGTCACATTACCCGTATTTCATGTTTACATCTCTTGCTAGGATGTCCATAATTACTATACCCAATTTAAAAAAATCCTACACTAATTCGGTACAGATTGTTGGAATGAGGAGATCTTCGTAATCAATCATTATTGTCACTTAGCAAAAATAACAGCCTTCAGTTTTTCCGGATCATCTGACTTAATGGCGATCTTGGAATATTCCTTTTGAATCCCCATAAATAAAGTTGCTTTAACTGGATTTTTCATTTTTAAAATCATATCTGGATAAACCTGCTCAAAATCCTTTGCGATAAAATCAATGGTATCCTTTTCTAATTTACTTTTCAAAACAACAGGATCCTCTACTATGCTCTCAATATCCTGAAAATTAATTTTGACCCGTTTTAATATTCCGAATGATACATAGAGAGCCTTTTCATCTGTATATATTGGATTCAGGCGGATGGATTGAATACTCGCTATCAAAAAAATCACCGAATAGATATTAAGAATCAATAAAATTATAGAAATAACAATAGACTTTTCGTGAAGCCACCAATGAATAGCGAGCGTTTCCACAATAATTGCATGAATCATCATAATCTGAAAGGCGATAAAGTTTGATTTTTTATGGAGTGTTATCCCGTTTGGCGGTGTCTTTTTCCAAGTGAAAAGCGCATAGTAAAAAACCAAAAACTCCGAGCAAATCACATGGATAATCGGGTTATTCTTTACATAATGGTCCACTGCTTTTGGGAATGAAAAAATAACTGGCAATGCGCTTGTTTTCACTTTTTGTATGATGTTAGGAAGGTATCGGAAAAAAGCGATAACAAATAAAAGCTCAAAAAGCACCAATGCTGCTTCTGCACCTATCCCGACCCAAGTAATTGTTGCATAAGGGCCTAACAAGTGAGAGGGAATAAGAAGTCTTGCTATTATACAGCCTGCTGCTGCGAATAAAACAGCTGTCTTGATAGAGAATTTCTTTCTATACAGCATGAAAAATAGTGGCCCGATAATAACTAAATCAATTAACGAGCCTAAAACAACCGGATTAGTCTCCGGCGGTAAAACCTCAGCTCCGACCGCTGTTTGATACAGCATATAATTACTGACCAAAATGAGACTGAGTATCAGCAGCCACAGATACTTACCTTTTTGAATCACATTCATCAACTACACCTCTTCTACAATGGTATTTAAATGGCTAAGTATTCGATCTAAATGTTGCAAATCCTCTAAAGGAAGCTGCCCATAAACATGATAATTGATGTCATCGTTAAGCTCTTGCAGTTTATCAAAATACAATTCTGCCTTCGGTGCCAAATTTAAAATGATTTCACGACGGTTCTCTTTATTAATATGACGCGTGATATATTCCTTCGCTTCCAATTTATTCAGCAGTTGGCTAACGGCGCTCATAGAAGTGTTTAAATGCTGGGATAAATCTTTGGTGGAAGCAATTCCGTTTTGAATCAATTCTAATAGTAACACTTGTTTTGCGGTAAGCTGGTTATCGAGTTCATGCTCATATCTGCTGGCGAGTTGGACATTCAGCTGATTTTGTGAAGCATTGATTTTTTGAATAAGCTTTATTTTTGAGTCCACTATAAAACACCTCGCTTTATAATTAAGTTATCTTAACTATAAAGCAATTTAAATAAAAAGTATTTTTAATTTAAGGGCTCATGTGTAATGAAAATAATTTTGAAATTTCATGTAATATATTCTATACTTTGTTAAGTGACTAAATGTGTAGAATACTAATTAGATTAATATATATGTTAGAAATGCTTCACAAAGATATTGGAGGAATAGAAATGATTTTTGGTGTGTTAAAGGATAATAAAATAGGAGAATACCGTGTGGTGTTAACTCCTGTTGAGGCGGCTGCCATTAAAGAAGATGGACATACCGTTTTAGTTCAAAAGGATGCTGGTTTGTCAGCCGGCTTTACGAATGAACAGTATGAGCAAGAAGGTGCGGAGATGGTAGATACAATAGGAGAAATGTACAAGCGCTGTGATTTTCTTGCCAAAGTAAAAGAAATAGAAGAAAGTGAGTATGGATTATTAAGAGAAAACCAGATTGTTTATACATGTATTCATCCGGCGGCGCATCCGGAGCAAGTACAGGCTATTCTCGACAGCAAGAGTGTTGCGTTTACTGCAGAGGATTCCCATCGTTTTGGCTCCGTCAATTGTGAAGCAGCTGGAAAGCAGGGTGCGTTGATGGGGTTAAATGCGATGCTGACAATCAATGGCGGAAAAGGAAAATTTGTCAGCGGTCTAGCTGGCGCTCCCGGCATGAAGGTACTTATCCTGGGAGGCGGACTAGTTGGAAGGTCTTCCCTGCAGGTTCTGCAATCTTTAGGCGCCTGGTGTACAGTGATGGATGTAAATTACGGGGTACTTAGAGATATCGGCAGGACATATAACGAAAAGGTAAATACGCAGCTATCCACAAAGCAGAATATTAAAAAACTGCTCCCAGAAATTGATATGGTGATTAACTGTGTGAAGTGGCCGAAAGAAAATAAAGATTATTTAATTGACCGGGAGATGCTTCACTTAATGGAAAAGGGTTCTGTTATTGTAGATATTAGTAATGATGAAGATGGTGCCATTGAATCCTTCCGCGAAACAACACATGAAGATCCGATGTATGTTGAAAATGGTGTGGTGCATTATTGTGTAAGTAATATTCCGGGAGCGATTGCGAATTCTACCTCAGTAGCTTATGCAGCTTCCGTGCTTCCGCATATTCGTTCTATTTTAAACCATGGCGTGAAGGAGGCCTGCATTCGTGACGGCTTTTTGAGAAGAAGCTTAACAGCCTATAAAGGCTACTTAACACATGAAGAAACAAGTGCTATTCAAAATCGGCCATGGGCACGTCCGGAAGATGTACTCCAGCTGCAGGAGGAAGAAATAGACTTTGCGCCGCCGGCAACGCGGACAAGATCAACTAACTTTTTAAAGATTTAATACAACCAAGAAAAGGGGAGACTAGATGACGATAAACACATTATTAGTAGATTTTGCGTGTGCAAGTATTCTTATTTTATTAGGAATGTTTCTGCGCGCAAAATTGAAATTTATTCAACGAAGTTTTATTCCTGCAAGTTTGCTGGCGGGATTTCTGGGTCTGGCATTGGGACCCAGTTTTTTAAATATTTTGCCGCTTTCCGAACATATTGGTTCTTATGCGGGCGTTATTACGATATTAGTATTTGCGGCAGTAGGGATTAATGGTTTTTCCTTTTCACCGGGCAATATGAAAAAGGATCTTAACCGGATGGGCGCCTATGCGATTTATAAGATTTTGGGGATTGCTCTGCAAATCGTTATCCCAATTGTTTTTGCCATTATCGTTATTTCAAAATTTATTCCAGAGATCAATTACGGGTTTGGATTACTATTAGCAGCCGGGTTCTATGGAGGTCATGGAACAGCTGCAGCAATCGGAACAACCTTTGAGAACCTAGGCTGGGAAAATGCAACGGATTTAGGTATGACAGCGGCCACCGGCGGGATGCTTATTGGTATTTTGGGCGGGCTCATTTTTATCAAATGGGCAACACGAAAAGGCTATACGCAATATGTAAAGGATTTCTCTGAAATTTCGGAGGATTTAAAAACAGGATTAGTAAAGCCTGAAAACCGCACCTCGATGGGGAAGGATACCGTATCGCCTATCGCACTTGACCCATTGGCTTTTCATGTCGCGTTATTGGTGGTTCCTGCCGGATTAGGATATTTATTAAATAACTATATTGCAGAGACCTGGAATTTAGAATTTCCGACATTTACGATTGCATTTATTATTGCGTTATTGATGTATCTTGTTTTGGGAAGAGGTAAAAAAGGGATTTATAAATATGTAGACAGTAAAATAGTAGATAGAATCGGAAGCTCTGCAACAGATTATCTTGTATTTTTTGGCGTGGCATCGATTCAGCTTCCGGTTGTGAGAGAGTACTGGCTGCCGTTGACGTTACTAATGCTTTCAGGACTGGTTGTCGTTGTATTGACCCTCGTCGTAATCGGGCCTGGTATGAACTACGAAAGCTGGTTTGAACGATCTATCTTTGTATATGGCTATTCCACCGGTGTTTTTGCTATTGGGCTAACACTGCTACGAGTTATTGATCCAAACAATAAGTCAAAAACATTAACTGATACTGCGATCGTTGGACCGTTAAATACGCCGTTGGAGCTATTTGCCTGGTCGGCGGGTCCGATTATGCTGATGACCGGACAGCATTGGACGTTTGTTGGTATTTATGTAGCTATTTCGATAGCATGTTTTGTTATTGCGAGGATATTTAAATGGTGGTATTGGAAGATTCCGTTGGGAGAAAGGCCGGCTGTTCCTTTGGATAGGGAGGAATGATGTGTTCTGAAATAGAGTAATAAGAGAAGAAGACTGGCTTCGTGAAAGATTCCGGTCTTCTTCTTTAATTGCTTATACCTATTTTATTTCGTGTTAAAAAATAAAATTTAAAAGCAATTCTGCTAAATAAACATTTATCATAATGGTGCTCTCAACTTTTCTTATGAGACAGCACGCTGCTAATTGAAATAATGTAATTTCTAACCTAGTTTCCTAGGGATAAAATGGGAAGAAAATAGGGAGCAATAACATGGAAACAATGATGCCGACTAAAATCATTGGAGAGCCAGCCTTAACGTAATCCATGAATTTATAGCCGCCTACACTGTAAACCATTGTATTTGCAGGCATGCCAATTGGCGTAGCAAATGCTAAAGAGCCTCCGATTACTGTTGCCATCAGTACAGCTCTTGGATCTGCTCCAATAGAAGTTGCAATGGATAAACTTATCGGTACTAATAGAGCAGTGGTTGCTGTGTTGGACATGAAATTTGTCATCACAGCAGAGAGTGCTAAAATCACAAATAATAATAAATAAGGTGATGGTGTATCTCCCAAAAAGTCTACAATAGAATGTGCAATTAATGCTCCCGCTCCGGTAACATCAATAGCTTTTGCCATTGCTAAAGAACCGACAAATAAAAGGATGGTATTCATATCAATCGATTTCATTGCGTCTTTTTCTGAGATAACTCTTGTTGCTACTAAAATTAATGCCCCAGTCCAAGCGGAAACATGCAGCGGTACACCTATGACATCTTCGAGAATCATCGCCGCTACAGTTAATATTAGAACAATAAGAGATAAATATTGTTTCCATTTGGGAACATTTGAATAATCTATTTGTTGATTGAAAATGGAGTCTTCATTCAATGCTTGTTCTTTATTATTTGGTAAAAATCGGTATCCGAAAAAACAAAAATATAAGATACCAATAATTAATATAGGTAATCCAACTTTTGCATACTCAAAAAAACCAAAAGATAAACCTATATCTTGTAAAGCTGATTGGGCAATCATATTCCCTGGGGCGCCAATCAGACTCAAATTTCCTCCCATCGCCGCTGCGAAAATTAGAGGGAGAAGTAATCTGGATCTGGAAAACCCGGATTTAGCTGCTATGCCAATGATAACAGGTATGAATACAGCTGCTGTGCCTGTGTTTGATAATAGACCTGACATAAGGCCAGTAATTACCATGATAACGGCAATTAACATCCGCTCCGTTTTTGCAAATTTGGTTATGATACTCCCAAAGTTTTGTGCCATACCTGTCTCAAAAAATGCTCCACCAACAATAAACATGGCGATAAATAATAAGACATTCGTATTGACGAACCCATCGAAAGCTTCGCCGGGTTCTAATACTCCTGTTAAAATTAATCCCACAGCAACTATCATTGCTGTAATAGATAAAGGGATTTTTTCCCAAGCGAACATTATGATAGCAAATATTAAAAATAGTAACGTAATTATTTCAGGACTCATTTTATTCCCCCTAAAGTTATAACGTTTAAAAGCTAAAACACAAAGACTGCTAAACTACTTTTTTGGCCATGATAGAAAAGTGGCTATTTGCTGTGATATATAGCTTATATTATTCTGAACTTGTGACCTCTCCATTGCTTGTTCTAGTGTTTGAACGCCGGGAATAACGGATAAGCAAACGTTGATACCGCTTTCGTAAAAACGTGTTAATAAAGAACTGTCGATACTGCCGGCGATAGCAATTACGGGTTTATTTAAGCTGCGTGCGTAATTTGCAATACTAATAGGAGCTTTACCTGACAATGTTTGAGAATCTAATTTTCCTTCCCCTGTAATAACAACATCCACTTGATGAATGACTTCTTTTACTTGAAGCGTTTCCATAAACCAGTCAGCACCATCAAATATTTGAGCATCAAGTGCTAAGCATGCAGCACCTAAACCACCTGCTGCACCTGCCCCTGGAGTATCTTGATACTTTTCTAAAATAGGGGTAATGGTACATAAGCGCTGTATTTGTTCCTCGATTTCAACAGCGTCTTCTGGTGTGATTCCTTTTTGCGAGCCGAAAATAAATGTAGCGCCATTCTGACCAAAAAGCGGATTTTGCACATCTGTTATAACAGATAATGTAATATTTTTAATCGCTGTAAAGCATGTTGAAAAATCTATATGTGTAATGTCTTTTAAAGCAGCAGCTCCCAAAGGAACAGGTTGATCAGATTCGTCTGTAATTGTTACGCCAAGGGCTTGAAGCATCCCTATTCCCAAATCATTTGTAGCACTTCCGCCAAGCGTAATGACCACATTATCTGCCCCATGGTTTATTGCATGCATAATCGCTTCGCCTACACCATATGTAGTCGTATGCAACGGATTCCTTTTATTTTCAGGAATCATTGGCAAGCCACAAATTTGAGCAATTTCAATTACCGCCGTGCCATTATTCATCAGAGCATAATAGCTTTGTATTTTTTCTCCCAGACTGCCAATAACCATACAATCTATTTTTTTCGCAACACCCGAATCAATCAATGCATCAATTGTTCCTTCACCACCATCAGCTAAAGGTTTTTGAATAACTTCTAAATTTTTAATCTCTAATTCTTTAGCTATAATGCCATTAATTTCTGAAGAACTGATACTTCCTTTAAATGAGTCTACAGCAGCTAATATCTTCATTTGTCTCCTCCTTATGAAAAAGTAAGGTACTCAGATAAGCCTATCTCAGTACCTTTTATCATTGCACTTTAAAAGAGCATAAAGAACTTTCAGGAATAAAGTATAAGCGCGCGGTTTTGGTAGGGCTGGTAATCGCGGTACCAGTCCCAACTAAGGAAATCCGCGCCTTTCAGGTTTGCCTTGCCAAGTTTTCTTTAAATATTAGAAAAATGTGAAAATAAAGGGTGCGTTAAAGTGTTAGATTTTTGATAATTGCATTTGTAATTTCTTCTGTATTACTAGTTCCCCCAATATCACGAGTGATAATACCTTGTGCAGTTGTTCGGCGGATAGCCTCATGTACTTTATTGGCTTCTTCCTGCAGTCCGAGGTCTTCTAGCATTAATGCAGCACTGGCAATCGTGCCAATTGGATTTGCGACTCCTTTACCAGCAATGTCTGGAGCAGATCCATGGACAGATTCGAACATACTAGGAAACCGCTTGTCGATTTGTAAATTAGCGCTAGAAGCAATACCAAGGCTGCCAGCAAGGGCGCTTCCTAAATCAGATAAAATATCAGCAAATAAGTTAGATGCAACCACTACCTCTAAATCATCTGGATTAAGTACAAATTGGGCAGCCATAGCATCTACTAACCATTGGTCTGTTTCTACGTCTGGATATTCTTTGCTGACACGTTCAAATACTTCATCCCATAAAACCATTCCGTATTGTTGTGCATTACTTTTTGTAACACTAGTTACCTTCTTTCTTTTTCGAGTACGTGCAAGGTCAAACGCAAAACGGATAATACGTTCACAGCCATGTTCTGTAAAAATAGAAGATTGAATGGCTACTTCTCTTTCATCTGGACGAGCGCTAAAGTTTCTTCCGCCAATTCCAGAGTATTCTCCTTCTGAATTTTCACGTACCAATATCCAATTTAAGCTTTCTGGATCTGGATGAGCGATACGATGATTGATACCAGGAAGAAACTCCACAGGTCTGATATTTGCCCACTGATCTAGCCCTTGGCAAATTGCTATACGAAGTCCCCATAAGCTGACATGGTCGGGTACGCGAGGATCACCCACAGCTCCGAAATAAATGGCATCATAATCTTTCAAAGTTTCTACACCATTTTTTGGAATCATACTTCCGTGCTCTAAGTAATAATCACTTCCCCAATTGAAGTAATCGCTTTCAAATTTAAATTTACCGTCTGATTGTTCCTCCAAGTAAGTTAATACTTTCATACCGGCTGCAATTACTTCTTTTCCGATACCGTCTCCTGGAATTACTGCAAGTTTAAACGCTTTTGTCATAACGCTTCCTCCCTTTATTAAGTTATTTATATCTTAAACAACGTATACGTTAAAGTCAATATTTATTTTATTTATTTATTTTTTGTTCATTAAACCCTTTTAATGTATTCATTAAAAAACTAGCAGATAAGATTTTAAGATCTTGTCTGCTAGTTTTCCTTGCGTAGAACATTTAAAATTTCGGTATGAGATCTGTTTCGATGCTCTTGCATAACATACTTTGCAGCTTGCTCATTTTTAGCAATCATACAGGCGATGATAGCTTTGTGTTCTTGAATGGATTGTTTTGGTAAGGGCCTTTCGTGAATCGTAAAGAGTCTTGCTCGATGACACTGATCATCAAATGTTTCATAAGTATTTGATAAACGATGATTATCAGCTAAATCTAAAATTTGGCGGTGGAATAAATCATCCAGCTTGGACCATCGTTCTAAATCTTCATTTCCTAATGCCTCTAGTTGTTCATCAATCATGTTTTGCAGTTGTTGAATATCTTTATCTGAGGCGTTCTGAGTAGCTGCTTCTGCGGCAATTCCATCAAGTGCCACGATAACACTATAAATTTCTTTTAAATCTTCTGGACGTATCGGTTCTACAACAAACCCTTTACGAGGAACTAAACGAATTAAACCTTCCGTTTCCAGGCGTACAAATGCTTCTCTTACGGGTGTTCTGCTCATTTCTAGAAATGCTGTTATTTCACGTTCTAAAAACATACTTCCTGGCGATAAAATTAGTTCGCGAACGGCAGATTTAAGTATCAAATAAGCTTGTTGAGGTAACTTATAATCTTCAATGTGATCAATGTTTTCTTTTATTTTATGTAATGGAAAATCCATAAAAAACCGCTCCTTCTTAAATATCTGATAAAATAAATGGCAGTTGCATTTGTGAAGCATAGATGTTTTTCGTGATCTATTCATATTATACTAAAGATGTTGAAATAAACAGAAGTAAGAGTATATTCTCGGAATTTCCTTTAATGTTTTATTGATTTCTCATAAGCTTAATTATGTGGAGAAATAACTAACAGATTAAGTCTGGTGCTCATATTAAAAAGAAAACTGGCACCTTCGCCAAATAAAATGTGAAAGTGTCAGCTATTTCTTTTTTAAATAAATTATTTCTTCTTTCGCAAATTCCTTTTCTCTTCCCGGCTAAGTCCGACAGTTAACTGTTCAAATAAAGTATCCCATTGATTCTGAAATGATTTATAAATAAGCGGATATTTTTTCTTCAACTGCAGAATTCCTGCCGCATAGCTTTGGTTGTCATTTTCCAGTTGCTGTTTCTGGTAGACAGGTAATTCATTCATTACCGCAATCATTTTTGCAGCAGATACTTTGCCGGTGTAGAACCATTCATATGCTTTGTAGTAAAGCAGCGCATGAGCATGCATATCACGAGACAATCTGCTGATTTCTTTTTGCAAACGTGCCTGCTTTTTGGTTTCATTATGTGCTTTTTTTATGTCACTATTATTCCGGGTAATAGCATCTGCTAAACCGATGTAAATCTCAGCCTCTTGAAATAGTGCTGCTTTATGAAAATACATATATTGCTCCATCAGTTCATCCTGCAGCTCTTTTACATCATCCGTTTCCGAAACATGCTTTAGATGCTTTTTAAATTTGGAGATGATTTTAGATAGCATAGACCAATTTTCTGTCGTAATGATAATATTAATCCAGGATAGATAGAATGCGGTAGTTGTTTTGGTATCCTCATCTTCTGCTGGTTGAGATTGTTCCATGACTTGCATGGATTTATCATACTGATTTATCTGAGTGTGAAGATGTGCAAGCGCTGGGGCAAACATGGATGTTTGCTCTGGGAACCTCTCCAATAAATCCTCGTAGGTTTCGATAGCCTTGTCAGGATAGCCATTATCTTGGTAGATATCAGCCTTTAACGTATAGATGACCTGCAACTCTTCGTTGCTTGTCGTCAGCGGGATGATTTCTGAAAATATCTTTTCCATCTCATCAACATCGTCATTAAAACTAGCTAGTTTTAATAGCTTAAATTTAATTTCGCCGCTATCTGGTACGAGCTGATTTAATTTTTTATAGATTTTAAAGGCTTTTTGGTTATCTCCACTGTCCATGGCTTTTTTTGCATCAGCAATTAATTGTTCTGCTTCATCAAGCGGTCTGACTTCTCCTGCTTTTGTATTTTCTTCGGGTGTATGCTGTTGGTCAGCCTTCCCGGTTGAAGCAGCGTCTGTTTTTTTCTTGCCGTGTTTACGATTATTATCGTAAGCTGCTCTTTTCTCAGGATCTCTTAAAACCTCAAAAGCTTCCTGTACTTTGGCATAGCCTTCTGGGTCTGTTTCCTGCGGATGTTTTTCCAAAGCCTGCAGATATTTTTCTTCGATTCTTGCTTGACCAATATTAGCAGTGGTGCCAAGAATCTTATAATAGCTTTCATTCTTTATTTTACTCATAGTGATAACTCCTCATTATTTACGGTCGAAAAAGGATAAAGTTTCTGGCTCTATCCTTGTCGTTATATAGACTAATAAAATCCTTCTATTCATGATAGAAGGAGCTTGTTGTTTTATTTAAATAGGCGGAACATAATAATAATGCCAGCCTGAATCTTGTTATATTCCGTTTTTTATTGTAGCTTTTCTTTTCGAATCTCGCAAGGAAAGGGCGAAATTAAGAGGCAGGAATAAATAGAAATACAAAAGCTGGAAAGTTTCTTTAATCTCATGAAGATGCCCTTGACTGCAGGATGCCGGGTTTCTGCAAGGTTTGAGTACCTTATTTAAAAATGGTATATTTAAGTAAGCATTTAAATAAAACAAAAAGCGGAAAGTGGCTGAACAAGTCACTTTTTAATAGTTAAAGAAAGTAAGGAAGTACATATGCACACAGCTGGTGTAACATCGTTAAAAACAAACGGGACATTCTTCCCCCCCATTAATTCAGAAAAATAATTATAAAACCGAAGAAATACAGGTGATGCAGAACACTGTTTCAAAGCTATTGGACACTTCTACCACATCAAAAAAGCCGGGCATGCTTTTAGGACATATCCAATCAGGGAAAACACGCTCCTTTCTCGGATCGATGGGGCTAGGCTTTGATAATGGCTTTGAAGTGGTGATTATTCTGACCAAAAATTCGAATGCCCTTGTCAAACAAACCTTTGAAAGGGTGGAGAGTGAATTTACGGGGTGTATTGAAGAAGATGAATTAGCTATTTACGATATTATGAAAATACCCGTAAAGCTGCGTAAATTTGAATTGAAGAAAAAGCTTGTGATTGTTCTGAAAAAAGAAAAGAAAAATATGCAGCGTTTAGAAAGACTGCTATTTGACATGTACCCGGTTTTGACTGCTAGGAAAATGTTATTTATTGATGATGAAGCAGATTTTGCTTCTGTCGCGTATGACAATGTCAAAGATAAAAATATAATTGATCTCAAAGTGATTGCCGGACAAATTGATCAGATTCGCGCTCGATTAGAGAATGCTGCTTATCTGCAGGTAACGGCGACTCCATATTCCTTATATCTTCAGCCTGATGATATGAATATTCATGAGCATAAAACCTTTCAGCCGAAGCGGCCGGCTTTTACCGAATTAGTGCCGGTGCATGATAAATATGTCGGCGGGGAAATGTACTTTGAAAAATCTAAGGAAGAGGCGCACATGGCGAGTTACCTCTACCATGAAATTCAAGAGGAAGAGCTTGAAATCTTAAGGAAAAGTGATAAGCGGAAGGTAAAGGTGAACCATCTGCTTCATGGCGAACGGTATGAAGGGATTCGCAGCGCGCTGATTCATTTTATTGTCGGCAGTAAAATCCGCAATATACAACAGCAAAAAGAAGGAGAGCGCCTTGAAAAGTATGCTTTTATCATGCACACGATCACGACAAAAGCAGCGCATCAGTGGCAGGAAGAAGTCATGCTTCATATGGAAGAACAGCTTCGCGATGCAATGGAGAAAGAAGACCCTATCTTTGATCAGTTAATTCGTACAGCTTATCAGGATTTTGCGCGCTCACAAAGGAAGGATATGTATTTTCCTGCTTTTGATGAAGTGCTTTCCGATGTGCGTGATGCTTTGATAGAGGAAGAGCTGTTAATTGAAATTGTAAACTCAGAGCAGGATGTCGATCATTTATTAGATAAATCAGGAGAGCTAAAATTACGGACGCCGCTTAACTTCTTTATCGGCGGGCAAATCCTTGACCGGGGGATTACAATAAAAAATTTAATTGGCTTCTACTATGGAAGAAATCCGCAGAAATTCCAGCAGGACACGGTCTTACAGCATTCGCGAATGTATGGAGCACGTCCGCTTGCTGACATGGCAGTTACCCGCTTTTATACGACCAGACGAATTTATGATGTTATGGAGCAGATGCATGAATTTGATACAGAGCTGCGCCGGGCTTTTGAATCTGGAGCAAACAGCGGGGAAGTTACTTTTATTCAAAAGGATAGCGATAATACGATATTGCCATGCAATCCAAATAAAATTCTATTATCAAGCGTACAGATGTTAAAGCCGGGAAAACGGATGCTGCCATCTGGTTTTCAAACGATTGCGAAAAGCTACCTGGAGAGGGAAATGAAAAAGATAGATAAGCATGTGGCGACAATGAAGCAGACAGCAAAAGCAATACATCCCAAAGATGACCGCTGCTTTTTGGTTGAAAAGGAAAAAGTCCAAGAGCTATTAGAAATGATTTATCAAACCTACGTATTCAAAGAGGGCTATGAGTGGGATTTAGAAACGTATGGTGCTGTGATGAATTATTTATCCGAGGACACGGACACGAATCGAAAAGGGCATGTCTGGGTCGTTTTGCGTCAGAACCGTAATATGGCGCGTATTCGAAAAAGCACTGGCAGGTTTGAAGATGCACCGGATACCAAACAGGATGAACTGAAAATAGCACGAAACTTAGCGCGAATTATTCCATCACTGATCTTGATAAGACAAAATGGTGCAGAGGAGCAGGGGTGGCGCGGTGGAGCTTTTTATTGGCCTGTGCTGGTTACACCGGAGGAGACGAAAACAACGGTGTTTGCCGGGAGAGGGGTTAAGGAGAGGTAAAAAGAAGGGAAAAAATAGCAAGGTGAGTATATTTTATGTTTAGTAGATTGGGTATAAAATATCCTGTGCTGTTCAAAATATAAAACAGCACAGGCAATATTTTAATAACAATCCCAATTAAAAAGTACTTTACTAAAATCTTTGTTTTTCAAATCCTCTTCAGAGATAAAGAAATTCCCGACACCGGAATCCCCCCATACAATCTTTTCGTCGGCACTGTCTATTTGCAGCAGCAATATATCTGCATCTTGATAATCTCCATAGGCGCGCGGGTCTTCCTGCGTAAAGAAGGGATAGCCGCCAAGCTTATGGCCTGTCCCGTTAAATAGCTGGAAGAATTCTTCCTCTAGCTTTTCATCATGGTTTATTTCATCGAATATAGCTGCATACATTTCATCACTGCGATAATCGCCTCCTGTGAGAGCTTCCAAGTCTGTCTCAAAAGTTAATCCCATTTCCTGCTCGACAGGGAAAAACAGCTCATCATCTGGCATTTTTACAAAAGAAAAGTCTTGGATTAATTGGGATTCATCCTGAATTACTTTTTCATGATAGATTACTCGAAACCCAGATTGATTTTGTCCATCATCAAAATCTACTCCCAGCAAATCATCATTGCCATCAATATAAAATTGCAAAATCCCTTTATGGGGAAAATGCGGTAAATGAACAGGAACGTTTTCAAAATTAATTTGCGCCAATAGTTTTAGAGGAATTCCCTCTTCATTTTTAGGGTATTCCATAGAAGCAGGGAAGTAAGGGTCACCTGCAAATTTGCTTTCGAATAATGAAGTTTTACGCTCTGTAGTAGAAACCTTTACAATTGGTATCAGTGTGTCTTGAATGAGAGAGCGGTATTGCTCGAATGCTTCAGGTAATTGTAATGATGTTTTGTCTGGCATAATAAACCTCCTGAAATTCAGTTTATTCTGTATAGTAGTTACTATAGCAAATCAGGATAATCAAAGAAAATATGAGAGCAAATAATTCATATATTGAAGGTACTCAGGGTTGTAGTAGAGAAACTTGTTGATGAGCGAAATATATTACTGGGGATTTCAGTGATTAGAGTAGAATATATTGACATATTTTTAGAGAGATTATAGATCATTTTAAAAGGTAACTGCAATTATCATGCATATCCAAAAAGAAGTTAACCGTCCTGTATCTTCCGAATATCAGGAAAGCTAACTTCGTAAATCAGATATTTTTTCTTTAATCAGCCGTCTACTACATTATAAACAGTATGTATGTCACTTTATTTGTAATACACAAAATTATCGTTAAGCATTTACCGATATATATAGCATAGTGAATTTTATCGGGATCTCTCCCAAATCGTTCTTCATTTTAGAGACAAATTAGAGCAGGGAAAGTAATTCCTAATTTATTAATGTAAGAAATCCTCGCCCAAAATGATATACTTACTACCTTTTTAACCCATCCAGAACAGTAGAGGTGAATTTATTCATTTCCTCCACGATATCAAATTGTTCTCCGAAAATAATCCAATCATAGATGGTGCCTCGCATACACCTCGTAATTAATACAGATACTTCTTCCGTCGTTAATCCTTCCTTAAATTCTTTATTCTTAATTCCTTCCTGAACAAAAGAGTTAATTACTTGATAAAGATTCCTGTTTGGGTCAGATAAATAATGATTTTTGTTAATGGTTAGCGACATTGCATTCATGTATACAGTTCTGATTAAATCTTTCCCTAACTCGTCACGTAAATAAATCATTTGGGCTTCAAAAAATATAAGAATTTTTTCACTTGCTTTAATGTCATTTGATATTCCTTTCTGAAATTCCGAATAGAAATTATCAATATCTTTAAATTTTTCATTGAAAATATCATATTTACTATTGAAATGCACATAAAAAGCCCCTTTAGATACATTACAGGTTTTTACAATTTCATCCACCGTTACATTATCAAACCCTTTTTTATCAAAAAGTTCTAGCCCAGTTTCCAAGAGTGCTTTTTTGGTCTCTAGGGCTTTTAGCTTTCTTGCTGTTATATGTGTCATAATATAGCCCCCTTTCATTTAGAATAGCATAATATTTTTGAAATGTAGAATCAATCTTTTGAAAAGTCTTGACTATTTTTAATTTTACATTTATTATGTTGTTAATACATTTCGGTGACCGCGGTATTTGACTTTAGTATGTGAAATATAAATATAGAAGAAGAATGGAGGTTTAACAATTATCAAACAGTAAAATGAGAGCGTTTCCATTCGTGAAAATTATTTGAAGGAGGGGTTTGATGGACACAAAGAAAGTTGGTTTTATTGGGTTAGGGAATATGGGTTTTCCAATGGCAAGCAATTTACTAAAAGCGGGTTATACCGTTTATGGAGTAGATGTAAACAAAATGAATGAAAAGAGGTTCGCTGAAATTGGTGGAAATATTGGATTCACATCCGCCACACTGCCAAGTGAAGTAAATCTTATATTTACTAGCTTGCCGACGCCACCCATTGTAGAGAGTGTTTATTTAGGTAACGAGGGTCTTGTAGAGAATGGAAAAACATCATTAACATTGGTTGACTTAAGCACAGTTTCTCCAGAATTAAATAAAACGATTGCAAAAGCTGCCTTACAAAACGGGACTCAATACTTAGGCGCACCAGTAAGTGGAAGTGTAACTGGCGCAGAAGCAGCCAGCTTAAGTGTGATGGTTGGAGGTAACAAAGAAACATATGATTTCGCATTACCATACCTAAAAGCAATCGGCAAAAACATCTTTCATGTAGGAGAAGACCATGGAGTGGGAACTGTTGTTAAATTAATTAATAATTTAATGGCTGGTATCCATACACAGGCTGTTGCAGAAGCTCTATCTATCGCAGATGCAGCAGGGTTAGATCATAATATCGTTTATGAAATCGTAAATGTAAGCTCAGGACAAAGTGATGTATTTAGACGAAACTATAAAAATTTTATAGCTAAAGATGAGTATTATAAAGGAGCATTCACTACGGAACTATTATTAAAAGATTTAAGACTGGCAAATTATGTTTCCAATTCATTTGAAACAAAATTGCCTTTAGGTGAAGCGTTAGTAGGCTACTTTGAATCTAATATAAAAGGTTACGAAGATAAAGATATGTCGACAGCATATCTCATGTTAACAGAACAAAAGGTTGAACCTGCTAAGTAGTTTTTAATAATTAATAACATACTATTGATTTTATGAAATAATACTAAATGGGAGGAATTGATGATATGGCTACGGTAACGTTAGATACAGTAACACATTATATCAATGGAGAGAAAGTGAAAGGACAGAATGATAAGTTTGGTTATGTATACACCCCGTCAACTGGTCAGAAAATAGCTGCTGTTCCTTATGCTTCCGATGAAGAAGTAGATGAGACGATACAATTAGCCAAAAAGGCTGCGGCAAAATGGGCAAAAGTTTCTGTGGGTAAAAGAGTTGAAGTTCTTTTTAAGTTCCGTCAATTATTAGTTGAAAATACAGAGGAATTAGCACAGTTAATAGGGAAAGAAAACGGAAAAACAATTTCTGATGCAAAAGGAGAGATAAGCAGGGGGATAGAGTCAGTTGACCTGGCAATTGGAGCGCCGCAAATACTTAAAGGGGAATATTCTGTTAATGTTGGCGGGGAAATAAATGCTTATTCCATGAAACAACCACTTGGCGTTGTAACATGTATTTCTCCTTTTAATTTTCCAGTTATGGTACCGCTTGCAATGAGTGTGATGGCGGTAGCAGTAGGAAATGCAATGATATTAAAACCATCCGAAAAAGTTCCATACTCTGCTATATTACTCTCGGAGCTATGGGAAAAGGCTGGTTTACCTGCTGGTATTTGGAATGTTGTAAATGGGGATAAAAATACGGTCAATGCCATTATTACACATCAAGATATTCAGGCGATAAGCTTTGTAGGGTCTACAAAAGTAGCTGAATTTATTTATGAAACAGGTACGAAGCACCATAAACGTGTCAATGCTTTTGGCGGTGGGAAAAACCATATGGTTATTATGCCAGATGCCGATATTGATAAAGCAGTCGATTCCTTTCTAGGTGCCGCTTACGGTTCAGCATCGCAACGCTGTATGGCCATATCCGTAGCGATGCCAGTAGGGCGAAAGACGGCAGAAGTATTTACAGGGAAGCTAAAAGAAAAAGTGGAGAATCTGAAAGCTGGATCTTATGATGATGAGACAGCTGACTTTGGTGCAGTAATAAGCGCCGAAGCAAAACAAAGCATTTTAAATGCTATTGATGAAGCAGTAAAAGAAGGAGCTAATATTGTTGTAGATGGAAGGAACCCTGATGTGGAGAACAAGGAAGGATTTTATCTCGATGCTACGTTATTAGATAATGTTACTTCTGATATGAATATATACAAAGAAGAAGTATTTGGTCCGGTGCGTACAATCACTGCAGTCGATTCAATTGATGAAGCCATACAGTTAATCAATAATCATCAATATGGTAATGGTGTGACCGTATTCACCAATAGTGGCCGTGATGCCCGTGAATTTACTCAAGAAATTGAAGTGGGAATGGTTGGCGTAAATGTACCGATTCCAATTCCTGTAGGTTATCATAATTTTGGAGGGTGGAAAGATTCACGATTTGGGGAAGGGCAAATGTTCGGCCCAGATACTGCTCGATTCTTCACTAAAACTAAAACGGTCTCCGAAAGATGGTTTGACCAATCCGCCTCGGATGAAACTAATTTTGATTTTCCTAGCAGTTAATTGAAGGGGCCATTAAAACTGGCCCCTGATCTTTTTAACAAGAAAGCACAGAGTCTCTAATCTGTATAAGTTTCCTGACAGATAGATTAGTACTTTCATCAATTTTATATGAGCAATAAAATGTAAATCCTTACAAAAAGGATGGGGATCAAATGGTAGGAATATTATTAGGCTTAGTCTTGTTAATTGTCCTAGCCTATCGCGGGTGGTCAATTATCTGGATCGCACCGATTTGTGCTGGAGTTGTGGCGGTATTTGGTGGGCTTGACTTGCTTGATGCATATACAAATACATATATGCAAGGATTCGTCGACTTTACGAAGAATTGGTTTCCTGTGTTTATGTTAGGTGCAATCTTCGGTAAGTTAATGGAATTCAGTGGCATGGCTCAGTCGGTGGCGGAAGGTATAATTAAAGTTTTTGGTGAAAAGCAAGCAATTATTGGTGTAATTATGGCTTCAGCAGTTTTGGCATATGGTGGTATTAGTGTGTTCGTTGTTGTGTTTGCTGTCTATCCACTTGCGGTAAGTATGTTTAGGCAAGCGGATATTCCTAGAAAGCTGATGCCAGCTACAATTATAACTGGGATGATGACATTTGCTATGACGGCACTTCCCGGGACGCCGCAAATTCAGAATTTGATTCCAACTGCTTATTTTAATACAACAGCGGCAGCTGCACCTGTTATGGGGCTTGCTGCTTCATTAGTTATGGGCGGAGTCGCTTATTTCTATTTAAAGAAAAGAGAAAAGAATTTAAAAAAGGCTGGCTACGGATTCCATGAATTAGAAAAAGATTCTGAAGCAAAAGGAAAGTTAATTGATAAACCGCCACACATTCTTTTGTCTTTACTGCCTCTAGTGTCAGTAATCATTACGCTTAATATTTTAAATTGGGATATTGTTGTTTGTTTATTAGTTGGTATCTTATTAATTATTTTATTCTCATTAAACCAAATTAAAGGTCTGATTCCTTCATTAAATCAAGGAGCTACGGATTCGGTAATGGCGATGATTAATACTTCAGCAGCGGTTGGATTTGGAACGGTGGTAGGAGTGGTGCCAGGATTCCAAAAATTAAGTGATTATATCTTGGGGATTGAGGCAAATCCACTTATTTCAATGGCTGTTGCATCCAATTTGATGTCTGGAGCGACTGGTTCAGCTTCAGGAGGCTTAGGTATTACGATGGAGGCTTTAGGTCAGAAATATAATGAAATCGCTGCGACATCTGGTATTGCACCAGAAGCATTTCATCGTATCGCATCCATCGCTTCAGGCGGTTTAGATGCGCTGCCACACAATGGAGCGGTAATAACAATATTGATTGTAACAGGACTAACACATAAAGAGTCATACAAAGATATTGCAGTAGTAGCAATTGTTTTCCCGATATTATCACTTATACCAGCTATTTTACTAGCAAGTGTGGGTATTTACTAAGGTTTATAGATAGCAAAGCCTGATGATCGTTACTAGATTTTTAAGTGATGAATTTATAATCCTGCATTTTGAACAGTGGATAACCATGTACTATCCTATCCTATCCACTGTTCAAAATGCAGGATTAATTTTATTATCATTAGTATACTTGAAAAAGAGGTGATTCACATGAATTTTGTTTTTGATATAGACGGAACGATTTGCTTTGATGGGAAAACAATTGATTCCTCCATTATACAAGCGCTGGAAGAAATAAAGGCAGCAGGGCATCAAGTGATTTTTGCGTCGGCAAGACCAATCCGTGATTTATTGCCAGTCTTGCCGAAATCTTTGCAGCAAGAAAAACTGGTTGGAGGGAATGGAGCATATACTTCAAACGGGAAGAAGATGGATGTTATCCATTTTCAAGATAGCCTGCTTACAAAACTGATTATGCTGGTAGAAGATCATCAAATAACTTATTTAGCAGATAGTGACTGGGATTATGCGTTTACTGGAGAGAAGACACATCCTATTTATAAGAATATTAATCAGGCTTCCGCACAGAACAGAGAGTTAAGAAGTCTGCCTAAGCTGTGCAAGCTGGTTTTGTTTCAGCCGCCGCAACGTGTGATAGATGAGCTCGCCGAATTGCCTGTAAATATAACCTATTATAAAGGGGAAAATGCGATAGATATCAGCCCGCTTGGAATTAATAAAGTAAGAGGATTACATAGCTTGCATGTTCAGGAGTTTATTGCATTTGGAAATGACAGTAATGATCAATGCTTGTTCGAAAATGCCTTGTACAGTGTCTGTGTTGGTGAACATGAAGTAGAACAATATGCATCTATATCGGTAGAGAAGGAAAAGGTAGCAGCAATGATAACCAAAGCATTGCATATGTATGGGAATCAAGAAATGCAAGGAGTATATATTTAACTAAGTCTCTGAACAAAGGGAGATGTCTAAATGCAAAATGAAAAATTTTCTATTTTTTTAACCATTGCAAAACAGCTTAATCAGAAAGAAATTACTCCTCTATTAATGGGGTCTGTAGGTTTAGAAATAGTTACAGGGAAGAACTGGGATACACAGGATCTGGATATACATGTTCCCGGTGATAAAAGAGGATGGGAGATTCCGCCAGAACAAGCTATCTATGATTGGGACGACATTATGAAGGCCATGCTATCTCTGGGATACAGCTTTGTTGATTTGCATGAGCATGAATTTGAAAAGGATGGGCTGGCTGTCGGATTCGGTATTATGGACACATTGCCGGACTTTGCGGGGATATCGCTTGAGGAATTAGAACTCCATCAGCAGGGAGATGCGACGTATTATCTTTTAACATCTGAGCAATATTTGAAAGTATATGAGGCTTCCTTTAAGGACAGCTATCGTGCGAACAAAAATAACCAGAAAGATAAAAAGAAAATCGCTTATCTGCGCGACTTGATTTGAAGAGGATTGCTGTTTCTATTAAAATATAGCTCTATCCCTAGCTATATTTTAGGGCCACAAAAAATAAACCCTCGCATGCTTTAGCGGGCGTTTGAGGGATTATTCAATAACTCAGCGCTACTCATTATGATGAAGTAGTCTATTGTAAAAACCGTTCGGTGTACCAGCACCGGACGTATATTCATTTATATTTTAAGAATACGCTATAAATATAAAAATGGAAAGATTAGGAGATGTGTATCTTTAAACACTTTTACATACATTTATGAACGTTCTGTTCATAATAGCCCTTCCTCTTCCTATAAAGTTAACTATATTGTGTCAGTTATCATGTGAATATAGGAAAAAGCATCGCCGTCCCGTATAATACAAGACAAGAAATCCTATTTGGAGCGTGAATTTCATGAAGAAAAAAATAATCCTGGTCTTGTTTGGATTGTTGGTTTTATTAACTGCCTGCAGTGGAGAAGAGGATAACCCCGAAGAAAATACACTGGACGAAACCGGGGATATCAAGGAATTAGTCCATCATTATAGTACAGAAGAAATTGTTGACGAGAATGCATCGATTACTTCCGAGCAGCTGATTGTAACAAATGATGAGGGAGAGGAGGAAGCAGTATATGATTTGCCGGAGGATGAATTTTTTGTTTCGATAGCTCCCTTTGAACAGCAGACGCATCCTTGTGAAATTCATAGTTTAACAGGGTGTCAGGGAGAAATGGTTCAGGAAGAATTCGAGGTTTATATTGAAAACGCAGCGGGCGATGTGGTTATAGATGAACCCATGCAGACAGAAGAAAATGGCTTTATTGATCTATGGCTTCCTCGAGATGAAACCTATACGGTGGAAATCAAACAGGATGGAAAAGAAGTAACATCAGAAATCAGTACATTTCAGGATGATTTCACCTGTATCACAACGATGCAATTAATATAAGTTATTGAGATGAAGGCTGTCTGGAGTATCCAGGCAGCCTGTTTTGATGCCAAGGCAAAATGAGTTTGCAGGTTATTCTACTTTATTTTTTGTTTTTAAATAATGTTTTTGACAATAGCTGATGACAAAGCTGCGAAATGCGCTGGTTGCCGGGGATAGATAATCGTTTTTTCTGGCAGCCATATAGATAAACCGGTGATAAACAGGTTTTTTTATGTTAATGACTTTAACCGGAAAATGAGAAAGCGCCCCAATATTCGGAATCACGGCAATTCCATAATTGGCTGCGACCAGCCCGGCCATGGCATTATCTTCTTCCACTTCACAAATAATTTCAGGAGTTAAATTTACTTTATGAAATAATTCATCAACGATGGGACGCAGCCCGCTGTTTTGGTTGAAATAAACATAGGGGTAGCTGGCTGTCTCCTCTAAGTCAATGCTTTCTCTGTCTGCTAAAGGGTGATTTTCCGAAACAATTAATACAAGCTCCTGCTCTGCAACGGGTGTAAATTCAATGTCAGGTTCATTATATTTCATCGAACAGAAGGCAATATCGTACATATTTTCTTTTAGATTTTGAATTATATTTTTGGTGGTTCCGTGATAAAAAGAAAAAGAGATATTTTTATAGGCGCCTTGTTCAGAAAAGTTCTTAATTATTTCTGGAATGAAATAAGGTCCAAGCGTATAAATAAACGCCAGATCAATGACTCCGTGTGACGGACTGGTCAGTTCACGCAGTTTTTTTTCTCCTCTTTCCAGTTCAGCCAGTGACCTTTCTGCATACTCAAGAAAAAAGTGTCCATATTTTGTTAATCTAATATTTCTGCCCTGCTTTTCAAATAGATAGACTCCAAGATGCTTTTCCAGCTCAGTAATGGCGTAACTTAATGTCGGCTGAGAAATGGAAAGTTTATTCGCTGTGTTGGTAAGGTGTTCACTGTGCGCCAGTTCTCTGAAATATTGAAGATGTTTTAAATTCATTTTTATACCTCCATTCGCTTCGGAGCGTCCTGTATATTTATTATGCTATGATTCATAGATAAAATCTATTGATTTGTTGAAAAAACCTATTAGATTTATGAATCAGTATCAAATATAATAAAGGTGTAAAGGAAATTAAGGAATAAAAAGCAGCTTCAAATTTTTTTAAAACTAATTGTGAAATATTTCACGAAATAATAAAGTGGAGGTATTATAATGAGTGTATATGAACATATTTTCCAACCGTTAACTGTCAGAAGGATGACGATACCCAACCGAATCATTATGCCGCCTATGGGAACAAATTTCGCCGAAGTAGACGGATCGATGAATGATGAGCATATAATGTATTACGAGCAGAGAGCAAAGGGAGGGACTGGATTAATTATAGTCGAAAATGCTTGTGTATCTTTTCCAATGGGATCGAACGGAACAACACAGCTTCGTATTGACCATGACCAATTTATTCCCAGGTTATATAAATTAACAGAAAAGCTGCATAAACACGGGACACAAGCAGCTATTCAAATCAATCATGCAGGAGCATCTGCTGTGCCGGAAAGAATTGGACATCAGCCGGTATCTGCTTCCAATGTTCCTTCGAAAGCGGGAGGGGCTGTTCCAAGACCGTTGGAAAAAGAAGAAATCCTTGAAATTGTTGAAGACTATGGTAAATCAGCTAAACGTGTGGTTGCTGCCGGATTTGATGCAATTGAAATCCATGCCGGACATTCCTATCTTCTGAATCAATTCTTATCACCAATCTATAATAAACGGACCGATGAATTTGGAGGAAGCTATGAAAATAGAGCACGATTCCCGCGGATGGTCATCGACCGTATTCGTCAGGAGGTCGGTCCGCATTTTCCAATCAGTCTCCGGGTAAGTGCCGATGAATTTGTAGAGGGCGGCAATACATTAGAAGATATCCTGCATATCCTGGAATATTTAGATGATGAAGTAGATATCTTTAACGTATCAGCTGCAGTAAATGATACCATCCAATATCAAATCGACGAAATGAATTTAGCGGATGGCTGGCGTTCTTATATGGCAAAAGCAGTGCGGGAAAAATTCCATAAAACGACGATTACAACAGGAAATGTCCGTCAGCCGCTGACAGCAGAAAAAATTCTGGCAGAAGGCGATGCAGATTTAATTGGAATGGGACGCGGCTTGATTGCAGATCCGAACTGGGTCAATAAAGTAAGAGATAGCCAGGAAGATATGCTTCGAAAATGTATTTCATGTAATATCGGCTGTGCCGGTCATCGTATCGCTCTGAACCGTCCAATAAGATGTACGGTGAACTCGGATTTATTTGGCGGCGATGCGTATAAGGATAGAAAAGTGAAGAAGGACGTAACGGTTGTTGTGATTGGCGGCGGAACAACGGGGCTGGAAGCAGCATGTACAGCAGCGGAAGTGGGATGTAAGACATTTCTTATCGAAGAAAAAGCAGAACTAGGCGGTTTAGCCAGAGAGATTTCGAAGCTTCCTGATAAGAAGCGGATTTTAGATTTTCCTGTATATCTGGAAAAAAGAGCAGAGCAATTAGATAATTTGACAATTTTAACAAATTCAAGAGCAACCATTGCGTTAGTGGAAAGCCTAAACCCCGATATTATTGTTAATGCTACAGGGTCTAAGCCGTTGTTGCCGCCGATTGAAGGTCTCCATGATCGTATTGATAAGGAAAACAGCAGTATTTATTCTATTGCTAAACTGCTTCAGCAGATTGATGAATTTGAAGCGCAGTATTTAGAAGGAAAGAAAATCGCTGTAGTAGGCGGCGGTGCTGTCGGTCTGGATGTGGTAGAATTCTTCAGCAAACGTGGCAGCGATGTCAGCATGATAGAAATGATGCCGGCAGTTGGCGCAGGCTTAGACCATATTACAAAAATTTCAATGATGACCATGCTGAAGGATTATGAGGTCGATGTTCGAACCGAAACAGCATTGACGAAAGTAGAAGACAATTCTTTCCAAATCAAACATCAAGACGAAGAAGAACAAATGGCATTTGATTATGGATTTATCTGTCTGGGAATGCGTCCTGAAAATAAAGAAGTTCCAGAATTACAGCAATATTTCCAGGCAAACCATGTGGAAGTCGTAAATATCGGAGACAGCTGGGGCGCCAGAAAAATTATGGACGGCACACGTGAAGGAAGAAATATTCTTACAACATTAGAGAAAATAGGTGCCTTTGAAGAACCAGAGAAGAAAGAAGCGATTCCTTTTTAAAGGATTCCTAATTATTCATCCCAAGGAGGAGAAAAAATGATCAAAGCCGTGGAAGTAAAAAATATTCGTATCGGTGAAGGGATGCCAAAGATTTGCATCCCGATGGTTGGCAAAACGGTTGACCAGTTGATAGAAGAAGCAGATTTTCTAAAAAGCCTGGAATGTGATGTAGTCGAATGGCGTGTTGATTTTTTTGAACAGGTTGAGGATATCGAAAAAGTAAAAGAAGCCCTTACGGAGATACGCAAGGTGCTTCCGGAGATGCCTCTGATATTTACTTTCCGCAGCTTCAATGAAGGAGGAGAAAAAGAGGTTTCTGTTAATTATTATTTACAACTGAACCGTGAAATATCCGCAACAGGGCAGGTTGATATCGTTGATGTCGAACTTTTCAATCAACCCGAAGATGTAAAACAAATCATCGAAACCGCGCATGAACATGGTGTATTTGTTATCATATCAAACCATGATTTTAACAAGACGCCAGATAAGAAAGAAATCATAACCAGACTTTGCCGGGCTCAAGAGCTGGACGGCGATTTACCGAAGATTGCTGTTATGCCGGAAACAACGGCAGACGTACTGACATTATTGGATGCTACGAGAGAAATGAAGGAGAAATTTGCTGACAGGCCGATTATTACAATGTCGATGGCAGGAAAGGGAGTCATTAGCCGTCTCGCTGGGGAAGTATTTGGCTCTGCATTAACATTTGGTGCGGCAAATAAAGCATCAGCGCCCGGACAGGTTGCAGCGGCGGAATTAAAACAGACGTTGCATCTGCTGCATCAGAGTTTATAAAATAAAAACCCAGTTAACCAGGATAAGGTGCTTCCTAATAAAAAAATGGGATTATTGCAGTTATTCATGTGAAATATTTCACAAATGTAGTGGGGCATTAGAGTGTAGTGTATAGGTAAAATAGAAAAAATCAATGATATGTTATCAAAAATTCAGGAGGGAATTAACATGACAGATCAAGGCAGAATCGACGGAAGAACAAAATTGATTGGACTGACAGCAACACCTATTGGACATTCTTTATCTCCGGCAATGCATAATATGTCATTTCGGGAACTGGGACTAAATTATGTCTATATGGCATTTGAGGTAGATAACAAGCAGCTGGAGGATGTTGTCACCGGGTTCCGGGCCTTAAACCTGCGTGGATTTAATGTTTCCATGCCGAACAAAACAAAAATACTTCCATTACTGGATGAATTAACAGATGGAGCGCGTTTTGCTGGTGCTGTGAATACCGTATTAAATGATAATGGCAAATTAATAGGTTATAACACAGATGGGATCGGCTATTTTCGCAGCTTGAAAGAAAATCATATCGATGTAAAAGGAAAGAAAATCACCCTTTTGGGAGCCGGTGGGGCGGCAACGGCAATTGCTATCCAGGCAGCTCTGGAAGGAGTAAAAGAAATTTCCATTTTTAATCGAGACGATGAATATTTTAACCGGGCGGAAAATAATACGGTGATTATCAATGAAAAAATGGAAGGGGACTGTATAGCAAATGTGTATCGGTTAGAAGATAAAAAAACGTTGAAAGAAGAAATTGCAGCAAGCGATATTTTAACAAATGCAACAGGTGTTGGAATGAAACCGCTTGAAGGGCAAGCCTTAGTTCCCGACCCTTCTTGGCTGCGTCCGGAATTGATTGTTTCCGATGTGGTCTATATCCCTAGAAAAACAAAGCTGTTGGAGATGGCAGAGACCGTTGGCTGCCAGGCAATCAATGGTCTTGGGATGATGCTTTGGCAGGGCGCTGCCGCATTCGAATTGTGGACAGGTCAGGAAATGCCGGTGGAATATGTGAAAAATCAGATGTTTTGATTACGCTGTACTGATTTGGAAGGGTAAGTCATCGAAATGCCGTATTAATCCTATTCTGTGAGAGGAGAGCGTAAACCAATGTTGTCAGGTTAATGAATTTTCTTAAATATGATGTTTGTTACAACTAGATAGCAAAAAACTATTTAGCGTAGTGTTTTTCGCAGCAGTCACACTAACCTGAAAACATTGGAGCGTAAACTCCCACAGAATGATGAATCATTTTATATCCAGTAGAAAATAAAAAGTCCTTCAAATGAGAGGAGAAAAAAATCATGAATACGAAAAGATATTATCCAGCTGCATTGGCACTCTATATTACTTTTATTATCCATGGTATTGGAGTATCTATTCTGGCACAATATAAAGATGAGCTGGCAGAGCTGTGGGGAGCAGCAACCTTGCCCAATGGCGCGTTGGATGTAAGTATCGTTTTTACCGTTATTGCTGCATTAGGGCTGGGGCGTCTGATTACGCTGCCAATCTCAGGACCTGTTTCCGATAAATTTGGCAGAAGAGTTTCCAGTCTGATTGGTGTCGGTTTATATGTATTATTCTTTGTTGGAATCATTTTTGCTCCGAATTTCTATGTTGCTTTTGTCTTTGCCTTATTAGGAGGAGCTGCCAATTCCTTTTTGGATACCGGGGTTATTCCATCCCTTATGGAGATTTTCGGTAAAAAGGGCAGTATAGCGAATATGTTCACTAAGTTCTCTATATCTATCGGACAGTTTGCATTACCTTTTATGATAGGGTTTGTGGCTGCCAGCCAAATGTCATTCCAAACCGTTTTTTACTTTGTAGCGATTCTGCTCGCTATAGACGGTGTGTTGCTGGCTTTTGTGCCATTACCGCCAAATAGCAGTACCCAAAAGACTGATAAGAACCAGAAGAAAGAAAAAATGAAATTCACAGCGACAAGCGTGGTCATTATTCTTATTGCATTTACATGTACTTCTACATTCCAGCTCTGGCTTAATGCCAACCAGGAATTAGGAACATTATATGGTATGGAAAATCCAAGCACCATTCAGTCCTATTATGCCATCGGATCTATTGTTGCTGTATTATTAACGGCTGTTTTCATCAATAAAAAATGGCTCAAACCAGTTCAAGTGCTTATTTTATATCCAGCGATATCAGCGGTTATGCTGCTTATTATTTACTTTATAGAAACGCCGGCTATTTTACTGATCGGCGGGTTTATTCTCGGATTCGCTGCAGCTGGCGGAGTATTACAGTTAGTAACATCCACAGCAAATGAACTGTTTCCAAAGCATAAAGGAAAAATCACGTCCATTGTTATGATTTCATCCAGTCTGGCTAACTATATTATTTTAAGTGCAGCTGGTGTGATTACAAGAGTTGGCGGTGTAGACGGACCAAAATATGTTTTATTGTTTAACTTTGCCATAACAGCTATAGGTGTGTTGCTTGCAATTTACGTCAATAAAAGATATAAGAAAGAGAATGAAGGTATGGTAGAAGCCGCGTAAAGCGTGTTACAGTGATTTAAGCACGGTTTATTTCAAATCGAAAGGAATGGCATAGGAAGCACCATACAGTGGGAGAGGGCAGTCTCTCCCGCTGGTAAAATGACAGACCCCCAGGGTTGTTCCAAAGGGGATAATTACTTTGATGGTGAATGAATGGATACTAGCTGAAAAAGGTGATGCAAAATGAAAGAGAAGAAAAAATTCCATTATGCTTGGGTGGTCTTAATTGTCTGCTGTATGATCAATTTTGCCGGCTTAGGTACAATTTTCAACACATCGGGTATATTCTTTCCTTCTGTTACAAAGGAATTGGGGATTGGCACAGGAGATATGTCTTTATACATGACTTTTCTATGCTTGGCAATGTTTGTGGCTTCTCCTTTAGTGGCAAAATTATTACCTAAAATCGATGTCCGCATTACATTATCTGTTGCCTTTGTGGTAGCTCTTTCGGCTATTGCTGCCATGTCGTTATATACAGAAATATGGCAATGGTACCTTTCTGGTATCGTTATCGGATTTGCCGGAGCATTTATTTTTTATATTCCTATTCCGGTTATTGTTCAAAATTGGTTTCACAAAAAAACGGGAATGGCTTTGGGAATCATCGGTGCTTTTACAGGTATTGGAGGAGCAATTATGAATCCGGTGATTGCTTCTTTCATCGACAGCTTTGGCTGGAGAACTGCATATGTGATCACCGCGATTATTATCGGAGTGATTGTCCTGCCTTTCACCATTTTTGTTTTACGCTTTAAACCGGAGGATAAAGGGTACAAACCATATGGCTATGCAGAAACCTTAGAAGATCAAGAAACCTTTAAAAAAGAAAATGAAAAGGGCGTACCTGTGAAAGTTGCGATAACGAGTTTAGCTTTTTTCTGTGTAATTATCATTGCTTCATTTTCCGGGTTGATCAGCGGATTAAACCAGCTGTTAACCTCCTACGGTGATACTGTCGGATTAACCACTACAGCCGCTGCCACATTAGTTTCGGCTTCGATGATATCGAACCTGCTTACCAAATTTCTCTTTGGAGCAGCCAGTGATAAATTTGGTGTGAAAATGACGTTGATTGTCAGTGTGCTGTTGATTGCATTTGGCTTCAGTCTATTTTTCATATCTCATGGAACCTATGCTACCGTGTTTACTGCTTCCCTTCTGTACGGTATTCATGCATCGGTTATTATCGTCGGGCTGCCATTGATTACAAAAGAATTATTTGGAAAGAAACATTTTGTTGAAATTTTCTCTTATGTAACGATGGGACAGGCGTTAGTAAAGTCTTTCGGATTTGCGGTCTTCGGTTATATGTATGACCTTTCCAACAGCTATGAACCAGCTTTCATGTTAGGAATCATTATCTGTGTGCTGATGGCTGTGTTGACAGTCGGGGCGTTTCGGAGCAGGAGAAAAATGGAGATTGTTATGAAGAAAGAGATTGGGGAAAGTATGCAGTGAAATGCTTTTCTAAAAATCACGTACAAGGATATTAGTATAATTATAAAAACAGTATATTGAGCGGAGTTTGTCTGCTTTCTCTCAGGAGACTGAGATTCCTTGTAAGCAGGCTTTTAGACGGTGGGAAAATAGCATCGAAAAAAGAAGTTTTCACCGTGGAACTGACAGTATGTTGCAATCATCTTTAATCTGTAATTAGATTCCTTCCAGCTTTCATAATTGATTCTCCTTGTACATACGCTAAAGCAAGGAGGATGATAGGATGGATAAAACAGATGAGCCAATGAAAAGAATGGCTAATTTGCGATTATCACATGCGGGATTTGCCCAGTATTATAAGGAATTATTGAGCAGAAATCATCATCTATTTAAGGGAAGCCGAAAAAATAAATCTCATCAGCATTTTTTTCAGAAGGCTCATCGGGCGAATTCTTTTGATATTACATAGGATTTGCTTGAGCGCAATGTAGAACGAAATCTCATTCAATGAGAGGATTACGGACAATTCTCCGTGATACATCAGCTTCAATATTGCTCTGACCGTTTGGTATACTTAGATATCAAGCGGTTTTTTATGATGGTTAAGAACGGTTTTAATCTACATTTGAAAACAGGAAATGCGTTTGCGTTATCGATAAAGGGTAAATACGTAACGATAAAGACATCTTCTCTTTTTATCGTGCGGGAAACAATGCTACAATAATATAATGTCATACATTCTGCTGAAGCGGAATGTAATTTTGAATAGAGATGAGGCAGCTGGTAAAAAAAATTGCTGTCTGTGATCGATAAAAAAGACAATTTTACATGTTTGATATAGAGCAGCAGGAGGAGAAATCATGGTACGGACGAAACAGGACGTAGAACGGTTAGAAGCGGATCTGAACCGGATATACGACAGCATCGATATGAACTCGGAGGAGTTATTTAACAATCGAATCAAAGGAATATGGCAGAGGCTGAAAACAAGCTCAGGAAATGAACAATTAAAGACGATGCCTTTAGATACAATGTTAACAGTGAATAAAGAGCTCCCTGTAAACACTTTGAAGCATAATGGGCTGAAAACAATGAAAGATATAGCGGATAAACCAGCTCAGGACCTGGCGCAGCTGGATGGGATGGATGAAAAAACGGCAGAGCACATTTATCAGGCAGTTTCTAAAATAAAAGAAGCAGTATATAAACAGGCAACGCCGCGTGTGAATCCGGATGATATTTCTGATGAAGATGTTCATTTGCTGGAATCGATTTATAAAAAATGGCATTTGTTAAACATTCTTGAAGAGATGCAGGAGAAATTTCAGGAGTATTATGATGAAACGATATCTGATATTGAAATGGCCAAGAAACAGAAAGGATTTTTTGGCGGTTTGTTTCAGCCGAAAAAGGAGAAGGAAAAAATACGGTCTGCTTTTGCCAATCTAAATAAAAACAAGCATCAAAAGGAATTAAAACAGATAAAGAAAAGATTAGATTATATGCTTGATTTTGAAGTGAGTAAAGAAGAGCTCAAAAAGCATTTTGAAAGAGAAAATGCCTTTTACTATACAGAAATTGAAAAAGCAACGGACTTTGACTCGAAGAATATTTCCGAAAGTCTGCCAGAAGAAGTGGTAGGAGCAGTAAATAACCATCCGCTTGATACGAATGGACTGCATATTACCTTAAGAAATTATCAAATTTTTGGTGCGAAGTATGCTTTGCTTTATAAAAAGACGCTGCTGGGGGATGAGATGGGCTTAGGAAAGACGGTTCAAGCGCTTGCTATTCTCAATCATCTCAGGCAAAACCATCAGGGACATGCTGTCATTGTTTGTCCACTAAGCGTAATCGCCCACTGGAAAAGAGAGATGGAACAGCGGTCTGCTTTACAGGCATTTATCTTTCACGGCAGCAATCGTGAAGAACAATTTCAGGCCTGGCAAGAAGGTACGGGTATTTTAATAACCACTTTTGAATTGGCGGGAACTCTGCCATTGGAAGGCAGTCATCATTTTGATGCGTTGGTTGTTGATGAGGCGCATTATGTGAAGAATCCGAATACAAAGCGCTCGCAAAATGTTTATCATTTGGCAGACGAAGCGGAGTATGTCTTATTTATGAGCGGAACTCCACTCGAGAACACGGTAGAGGAAATGATGCAATTGGTCTCTGTCCTGCAGCCGGGAATTGCGGATGACTTATCAGAAGAGATGCTGTTGCGTAATCCGCAAGCATTCCGTGAAGCCATTGCTCCAGTTTATTTAAGGAGGAATCGGAAGGACGTATTACATGAGCTTCCGGATTTGGAGATTATTCCAGAATGGGTTCCGTTTGGTGAAGAAGAGAAGAAGTTCTATCAGCAGGCAGTGAAAGAGGAACAGGTCATGGCCATGCGCCGTGCAGGCTGGCAGGGCGGATCTCAGAGTAAGTCACCGAAGCTTGAGAAGCTGCTTGAAATCTGTGAAAATGCAAAAGAAAACGGGCATAAAGTGCTGGTATTTTCTTATTTTAAAGATGTTATCCAGACAATCAGCAGTAATTTAGAAAACGAGGCACATCGCGTCATTACTGGGGATGTTTCGAATCATAAAAGACAGGAAATCATTGATGCCTTCACAGCGGATGAAGCTGGTTCCGTTCTGGTCAGCCAGATTACTGCCGGCGGTGTCGGGGTGAATATTCAGGCTGCCAATGTGGTTGTTTTATGCGAACCGCAATGGAAGCCGACAATGGAAGAACAGGCGATCAGCCGTGCTTATCGAATGGGACAATCTCGAAACGTTGTCGTTTATCGCTTATTAACGGAAGAGAGTATTGATGTGACAATGCTTGACGTATTAGGAGAAAAAGCGAATCTTTTTAACCTGTTTGTAAAAGAATCTGACACAGCATCACGCATTTTAGATGAGCAGGAGCAGGAAGAAGAAGAAGCTTCTATTCAGAAAAAAGTATTGAAGCTGGAGAAAGAGCGGTTTATGGAGACTGTGCGTTAAAAGACTTTTTGAATTGCATACACGGAAGAATTATCATATTTCTTATGTGATGTATTATGGAGCATGTTTCACCTGCAAGAAAGCCGGGAAAACCTTCTATAACGAAAAAGGAGGATGCCATGACATCATTTAAAGAAAGAGCCAGATATGCACGTTTTAAAAAGGTTCTGGGAGCTATTCTTGTCATGCCTATCATTGCTGTACTTGGATTTTTAGATGTCATTTCGGTATCCAATGCAGTTTCATGGTTGGCCTTAGCAGCTTTTATTGTGAGTTTAATTGTATTTTTCGTTTCATTTAAAGGAAAGAAGCCGCAAGTTTAAGGGGAGAATAATGAAAAAGATTAGTTTAGCAGTTCTTATAAGGGAGAGGAGAGCATGGTCTGTGACGATGCTCTTTTCTTATAGGGAAGTAGTATTAGTTTTTTCGAAGCAGGAATGAAAAAACTATAATTGTTTTATTTCAGAATAATTGCTAAAATAAATATAATTTAAAAGAAAGGAAGTGCTCTATTGTTTACAGTCCCCGTTATACTAGAAGAAAAAGCAGATTACATGAAACATGATCGGCTGACGAAAAAGCTGATACAAGAGTTTTTCGAGGAATTTATCGAAGGCTTCTTCCCCGACCTTCATCCCTACATTGATTTCTCCAACGTCACATTTCTTGAACAGGAAGTCTACCTGGATTATCTTGAAGGCTCCAAAAAGGAAATTGACGTGCTCGTCGAAGTAAAGTTGCATCACGAGGATAAAATTCTCCATATCCACACCGAAGCACAATCCACTCATGAGGCAGATTTCCCCGAAAGAATGTTTCTCTACTTCAGTTATCTTTACGCTAAACACCGCAAACCAATTCAACCTATCGCCGTTTTGAGTTATAATAGGAAACAAGAAGAACCCACGAAATTCAAAGTCGATACACCTACCCAAGAAGTACTTCAATTTAACTTTTTACAATTACAATTAAGAAAGAAAAACTGGAAAGAATATATTCAATCAGACAACCCGGCCGCAGCCGCATTGCTTAGTCAGATGGGCTATGAAGAACATGAGCGTGTCCAAGTAAAGTTGGAATTTCTGCGTATGATTACCCGGATGAAAATCAATCCGGCGCAAATGGAGTTTCTTTATGGTTATTTCGAAACTTATTTAAAACTAAATAAAGAGGAGGAAGAACAGATGATGGAGAAAATGGAAAACTTGCCGGAAGAGGAAAAAGAAATAGTCATGCAGCTGCCGAATTCTTATTTTGAGAGAGGAAAGCAAGAAGGAATAGAAGAAGGGATAAAAAAGCGGAACCAGGAATTAGCTTTGAAACTGATAGCAAGAGATATGTCAATCAGTGACATTGCAGAGATCACAGACTTAAGTGAAGCAGAAATTAAAAGGCTTGCTAGTGAGTAAATAAATAAAATAGATTATCTGTTTCTATAAACAAACAAAGTGAGCTGGTTTCATTGTAAATTGGCTCACTTTGTTTATATGAAGCAAAACTTATTTAAAACTAAATAAAGAGGAGTAAGCGCAAATGATGGAGAAAATGGAAAACTTGCCGGTAAATGATGTTGTGGGAAAAGTAATTTTATATCAGTAGCCTAAAAGGGAGCGGTTATGAAACCTGCCCCTTGTCATGTGGAAGTTACGATTGAATCCAAATAAACATATAGAAGAAAACATAAATTAGTAAAAGAATGCTAACAAATAGAATCGTTTGCCACCTGGCAAAAAGAAAAGCAGCGCTCGTGTCACCAAAGGGAGTTTGTTTCCAAATAGAAAATAAAGCATCTCCGAAAATATATACAGCATTGAAAAATAAAAAAGATGCTCGCTGCCAGGCTGAAAAAAATAACTGTTTGAAAAATAAAACCCGCCATTATGTATAAAAAAGACCATTTACCCTGCGGATCATATTTTAAATAGCTCTCTATATAATTTCCGTCTTTGTCATTCGGCGCCACCCATTGCTCATCTTTCCCTTTCAATGCAACATGAAGGGGTATTCAAAAGTTTTATCTGGATATTGTCTTTATGGATTTCTACAATAAAACGGCCGGCAAGGTAATGCCCCAGCTCATGAAACCATACATGTAAGAGAAGGAGAAGGTATCCAAAGATAAGTCAAGATACTACCTGCATGAATTTACGAACCTCCCATTATTCCAGGTTATAAAACCATCTCCTAATCTAGAATCTGTAAAACTGTAGTTAAGGAAGTTGGGCAGAATTTAGTAATAGAAAGTTGCTTTACTCGCATTTTATTGTTTACATATGAATCCATAATTGAATTACACTCATCCCAACCCCTAAAGCTAAAGGAACCATTCTTGTTAAATTCAACCCGGTTAAGGTGACGGTTGCTTTTTCTAAAGGATCTTTGGCAGGGGAAGCTAAATAATGGATAAATCGCTGCCAGGCTGTTTGTTTTTGCCTGCGTTTCTGTTCAGGGACGATTACCTGAAATCGGTCCAGCTCTTCCTTTAGTTTATCTTCTTCATTAAATTCATCTTTCAGCATGAAAATCCTCCTCCAGGTTGTTTTTTAATGTATTCATTGCCGTATGTAGCCTCGATTTAACGGTACCTATCGGAATATCTAATATCGATGCAATTTCATTTTGCGGCAGGTCTTCATAATAAACCAGTAAAATAATCGCCCGCTGCTTATCAGGCAAGTCGGCAATGGCCTGCTGAACCCATAATTTTTCATCCATGCTTATCGAGTGATTAGACTGTGGTGCTAAAAAAGGCAGCAGAGAGCGCCATTTCTTTCTTCGATTTAATTTATTTATTAGTAAGCGGTAAGCAATTTGAAATAAATAAGCTTTGACTGTTCCTTTCGCAGGATTGAATGCCTGCTTTTTCTTCTGCAGGATTTCAAACGTATCATGAACAATATCGATACTGAGCTGTTCTTCTTGCGTGTAACGGTAGAGAAAACAGTAAAGCGGTTCGTACAGGCGTTCATATAATTGTGTGAAGCCTGCTTTGTCCCCATTTTTGTAAATTTCCATCCACTCTTCGTTACGCTTCATCTTCTTTATCCCCTAGGTGGGCTTTGATGGATTTTAATGTCATCGAAATACGGGAAACAAAATAACTCACAATAACAATAACCCAAGTTTGCGTTTGATTGGATAGAAATTGCACCCATGCATTTTCAACGGTTTTTCCAGCTGCAATGAAGAAAAATAAGGCTTGTGCACAGAGAATGACATAAATGGCAAGGCATAACGTGACTGTATCAAACACGTTCCACCTTAAATAAATCGTTGTTTTTTTATAATTTATTTTTCCATTTTCTTTAACAACATATTTATGATTAAATGATCTGATGATAGCAGGAATCAATATTGATAATACCCCTGCCACAATTAAAGAAATAATATATCCTTTCCCCATAATTCCCTTCCTATCTATTATATATTTTCTTTGATCAAATTCCGAGTATGACATGATGGCCAGCCAAATAAACGGACATGGATAAGGTTTGAACTATATCTCGTCAATAAGAGTTACTGTACAGGCATTATATCAAAGAAGTAAAAACATTGGATTTTATATTTTATTTTACAAGTTTCTTTTTTTCAGCATGTTTCTGATTAAATTTTTGTATATGCTTATTGTTTTTAGCGGTAAATGCAAACATGATATTAATGAATACAGGGTATAAGCTTCCTAAAAAGAATCTCCAATCATTTGTGATGAAAGAAATGATTGCGAAGAAAATAAGTACACCAGTTGTAATATAAATGGTTCGTTTTTGATATGCATTGATTTTCATTCCCTCCCCCTTGTTTACTGACTATACAAACAAACAAAGCAAAAAGTTCATAAAAAATAAAAGAAATATCATAAACTCTGTTAGGATAAAGAGAATAAATTAAATTTTTCAAAAAGAGAGGATTATTGAAGAAGATGAATAAAATAATTTACATCATCCGGCATTGTGAAGCAACAGGTCAAGCTCCTGATGCCTCCTTGACGGAAAAAGGAAAAGAGCAGGCGAAGAAGCTGGCTGTATTCCTTTCCGGCAAAAAAGTTGATCGTATCATTTCCAGCCCGTTTCTACGCGCGATACTAACGGTAGAGCCTTTTGCT
Source organism: Oceanobacillus sp. FSL K6-0251 (assembly GCF_038004725.1). Classification (NCBI taxonomy): domain Bacteria; kingdom Bacillati; phylum Bacillota; class Bacilli; order Caryophanales; family Bacillaceae; genus Oceanobacillus; species Oceanobacillus sp. FSL K6-0251. The sequence continues at coordinate 439,794 of NZ_JBBORS010000001.1, forward strand.
GAAAAGAACAATTTAAAAATAGAGACAGATAGCCGTTTGAAAGAGAGGGTGCTCAGTACGGTTTCAATGCCAGATTGGATGGATAAACTTGAAGCAACGTATACGGATTTCGATTTAAAATATGAAGGCGGCGAAAGCAGTAAGGAAGCAACCAGGAGAATAATGCATGTAGTGAATGATTTGCGAGAAAGCGATGCGAAGAGCAGCATAATGGTGGCCCATGGAGGAATCATCTCTCTGCTTTTGCATTATTACGATAAAAGTACGGGATTTGAGGCGTGGAGAAAACTTAGTAATCCCGATATTTATAAGCTGCAGATTTCAGAAGATCATCACCAGCTTGAGCGGATATGGTTAGAAGCGTAAAGAACGAAAGATATGCAATTAATTATCCAATAATCAGTTTAACAGGTCATGAATCGCCGAAAAACGTATTTAAAAATGCAGCAACTGTCATTCAACTGGCGGTTGCTGCATTTTTAAATACTTGCTGATAAACTTCGTATTTCCTTTTCCATTCACTTCAAAAATTAGTCATCCCACCAGCTTGTTTCCATATCAATCAGCCAATGATTTTTTAATGTCAAAGCACGTTCAATAGCTGCGATGCCCCCGGCGATGAGAAGTGTCGTATTTAGCCAAGAAGGAAGAATGATTGGCGAATCAAAGGAACCAAACCGCTCTGCAATAAAGGGAATCTCCGAAATAAGCGAAGCCAGCTGCGGAAGTCCTAGTATTAAAGAAACCAGCAGAATAAAAATGGCAAACTTTCCGATAATGGCGCTGATTTCAGGGAATTTGGCATCGAAACGCATGCGCAGCCCTTCCGCTGAACGGCGATCTGGGGAGAGTACAAACTCGCGTTCATCTTCCGTAATATAATGAATTCGTTTTAAACCATATGTCGTTGCTGCAGCTTCAATAACCCCTCCAGGAACCGGAAAGACAGCTGGAGTAGAGGCTTTTGCATGGTGCTTTCCATCACGGTATAAATCGATGGACTCATTTTCATCAAAGTAATTAATATGGACTGCATAAGTATGCTTTTCTTTATCATCTTCATGAAGGTTTATATAAAAAAGGGAACGATAAAATATTTCATAAAAACGAAAGGGTTTTAACGCATGTCCATCCCCACTCTTTACTTTTTTTGCTGCTCTTTCTCTGCGCTTGCTTTTAAAACGAAACATGCTATCCTGCCTCCGAATCGTGTTCTTTTAATAGATAATACGAGAAAAGGGGGAAAAGGTTTCTTATAATTTACACATTAGTACGGTAAACCCTCTGTAAACTTCCGGGTGAATAAAGTTTCGGTGTAGAACCACCTGTTTAAAAAATTAGAAAGAACAGAGCTGCGGATTTTTTGTATGAAAAAGTGCTTCCTTGCTCATAACTAAAAGATAAGATAAGAGAAAGGATGCGGACAATGGATTTCATCAATCAGATAGAAGATTTGAAACAGAAGAATAAAGATTTGCAAATGAAGTCCGTCATTATTAAAGGTATTCCTTACGATGTGGTTGGGTTTGAAAGTTTGGTGGATTTTTCGGCTACGTGGGAAATGGTGGAGACATTAGTTCGGCACGAAGAAGAAAAATCATCAGAGCCAAACAGCCTTCATTCTAAAGAAATATCTTGGAAGAAAATGGAATTTAATAAACAAATCAAAACACTCTATGAAGGAAAAGTAATTATTTGGAATCGTGAGAAAGAAATGTCATTAATTATTGATCCTGTTTCACAACCTCTATACAGAAGTATTGAAGTTCCTGTCAATGAAACCACTATTTACGGGGCAAAGGATGCATTTACAGAGAATAGTCAACAAAATATAGGGCTGTTGCGAAGTAAATATCAATCAAAAGATGTGGAAGTAATCACAACACAGCATGGAAAAAGAAACCGCCGCTTTTCTTTTCTTATTTTAAAAGGGACGACAGAGGAACACATGGTAGAGATGATTAAAAAGAAAATCGAGGATTATCCAAATGAAATCAAACAAGTCAAAGACATTCATGTTGCATTTGGTTTTTCTAAATTTTCATTAATTACCAGAGTAAATTCTACAGAGCTACCTGAAAACGCCATGGAATACATAGAGCAGGGGAAGATTGTATTCTTTATGGATGGTTATCCGTTTGCACTGGTATTGTTTAATACGGTTTTTGATGTGTTCAAACAGCCAAGTGACAGTAACTATCTGAGTGCATTTGTGTATTCTTTATATCTTCTGCGTATTGTTGGAATTATGATTGCTGTATTGCTGCCCGGCTTATATGTCGCGCTGATTACAATAAATCCGGAAATGTTAAAAGTCCAGCTGGCCTTGTCGATAACGGAGAGCCGTCAATTTGTGCCTTATCCTGCCTTTATTGAGATCATCATTATGCTTCTTTTGATTGAATTGATTACGGAAGCTGCCGTTCGGCTGCCTCTCTCGATATCCAATACGATTGGAGTAGTAGGCGGTATTATTTTGGGACAGGCGATTGTGGAAGCCAGCCTTGTGAGTGGGGTATTGATTATTATCATTGCTGCGACGACAATTGCAAATGGAATTATCGTTAACTTTGAAAATGGGATTACGCTGCGCTTGATGAAATATATTATTGTCGTTTTCTCCGCTATGTTTGGAATTCTGGGACATGTCATCGGTCTGCTGGTTTTATGCTCCTATATTGCCCGAATCACGAGTTTTGGAGTTCCATATGTCCGATGGAAAAAGGAAGGGATTCAAAGTGAAAATCAATAATTTATTGATTATAATCTTTTTTTTAGTCACAAATATCGGAGTGATGTTTCTGCTGTATCCTAGCCTTATCCTGGATACAGTAGATAATGGACATTGGCTAATTGTTCTTATACATGGATTTTCACATATCGCTCTTTTTGGTCTGCTGTTATTTGGTGTATCCAAGTTAAAGGAACCTAATATTTTAAAAAATTTGCCCAAAAAACGTTGGGCTGTATCCCTTACTTTACTTGTGCCCATCAGCCTTTTTATTATTGGAACAGTGATTGTTGCCATCCGTACTTATGCAGAGTTTACTACAGTATTATTCTTGAATCAGACACCCATGTTTTATGTGATGGTCATCTTCATTACAACGGCTGGTTATATTGGTCTTGGTTCGATGGAAAGTATCTTCCGGACAACCTTTTTAATAGCAGCTACTTCTTCCTATGTCATAGTCGTTATTTTCATATTATCCTTTTTCAATGCGGAATGGTATAACTTCTTTCCGGCGAAGGTAAGTAACTTCGATTTTTTATTGGAGATGCCTTTTATTACAGGTTTTTTCATATTATCTCCAACCTTTTTATTTATCGCTTTTTTACCAAAAGGAAAAAAATTCAATTATAAAACGGTTTTCTGGTTTTCGTGGCTTTTGATTCTATTTATATTTATGGCTGCTTACTCACCCATGCTGGTATTTGGAAATGAAATAGCACGGAATTTCACTTTTCCATATATCGAAATGCTAGCTACGGTTGATATTGACTGGTCTATCTTTGAAACATTGACAAGCCTCTTTGGTCTAAGTCTTCTTATCTACGCAACGTTATTTTTAGGGATGCTATTGCATATTTTGCGGACGTTATATCAAAGCATCTTCCAGACGAGTAAGCTTCATGCATCGATTGCAATGGTTATTATAGTTATCTTCATTACAGCTGTAGCAAATATGATTTCTACGTGGGAGCAAGTACAATCCCATATCATTTGGATTGTGCCGCTTCGTTTTTACACCTTCATCAGTCTGCTGATCTTCATTTTTTGGATAGGAAGAAGGGATAAACATGAAACGTAATTATTGGATAAAGATAATCATTTCTTTCGTATTGCTGGCTTTATTAAGTGGATGCTGGGATTCCAGAGACATTAATTACCGTTCCACGCCTATTTTAATGGGGGTAACAAAGGATGAAGATTTGTATCATGTGTATTTAATCATACCGGTCTCTGTGGTATCTGAGCAGAGGAATTTGGCGAAGGTGGACGGCAAAGGTGCTACGATTGTTGACGCCATTGAACAAATTAAGAAAAAAATTGAAACAACCATTGATTTAGAACATATTGGTTTTGTTGTGTTAGGTGAAGAACTGGGAAGGGAGGGAATTGGAAAAATCATTAATACCTTCATACGAATGAGAGATATGCCGGCAACACCAACTGTGGCATTTACCCAAGAAGATATGGATTCCTATATCGATCAGATGATTGAAACATTTCAAAAAGTAGGTGTACCTATATTTGGATTTTTAGAAAAGCAGGCTGGCTGGGAAATTTATAATCCGGAAGTAAGTCTGTGGCAGGTATACAGAGGCATTCATTCGTATACCTCAGATATTGCTATTCCAATTATTAGCTCCAATGAAAATTTGGAAATGGATTACTTTGGTGCATCCGTGCTAAAGAATGGAAAAATCGTTGAAACATTAGATTCTTTAGAAGTGCTGCTGATGAATTTATTAAATAATGATGAGAATGTTATCAAAACGTTTATAACCATTGATGAGACAACTGATGTAGAGCTTGTTGAAAGAGATGTAGAGTACGATTATAAATACAATGGCGATCAAATCGACCTGACCATCAAGCTGGAATTTGTCATGATTGTTGCTGAAGCAGAAGATCATTTAAACGATGAAGATATTCAGAAGAAGTTTGAAGAAAAAGTGGAAAAGGATACACTTCAGCTCGTTAAAAAGCTGCAGGATAAACATGCAGATGTTCTTGGAATCAGTAACCGAATCAGGAAAAACTATACCCATAATGAACTGAAAAACTTTCTCAATGAAACGTATCCGAATATAAATGTAAAGGTAGAAGTAGAAGCGGTTATCGAGAATAATGGTAAAATACGAAATTTAAATAATGATGATTTTGAAGACTGGGATAAACAAAAACAGGATTAGTTGGAGAAAAGGACTCCAGGTATCGTAAATATGGTATCTGGAGTTTTTTATTACATTTTGAAGCCATTTAAACCAATTTATTGTTTTTATCTATCAGGCAGGGCTAATAGTGGTAAATAGGGGGAGAAAGTAAGTATACAGATGAAATGGCTTCATTTATTATAAAGAAGAGAGGTGTATAAATGAGAAGAAGAAGTGCTGCAGTGATTATCGAAAACCGGAAAGTTGCGCTGATAAAAAGAACTCGTGAACAAAGAAGGTATTATGTATTTCCAGGAGGCGGCATAGAAGACGGAGAAAATCCAGAACAAGCAGCTGTTCGGGAAGTATATGAAGAACTCGGTGTTCATGTAAGAATCATCAAACTTTTTGATACCATAAATTTTGATGGTAAACAATATTATTTTGCCGCAGAGATAATAAGTGGTGAATTTGCGACAGGACTTGGAGAGGAGTATACGAATTCTAGTAGAAATAGGGGGACTTACCAGCCAGTGTGGATAGGACTGGATGAGCTTATTTATTTGGATGTTCGGCCAGGAGAAATCGTGGAGAAGCTGATAGATAAGCAAAGTTGATTACATGTTGGGCTCTAGCAGGCTTATTAAAGTAATTCTTCGGAACATATGATAAAATCAATGTATATCAATTTTGGAGGGATAGCTATGTTTGGGAAGCTTTTTAAAAAGAAAGAAAAACAGGAAATTGAATTATTCGCCCCTGTTGACGGGGATGTAATTCCTTTGGAAGAAGTACCTGATCCGGTATTTGCTGAAAAAATGATGGGGGACGGAATTGCGATTAAACCATCTAACGGTAAAGTCGTATCACCTGTTGACGGAGATATTGTACAAGCATTCCCGACAAAGCATGCTGTAGGGATTAAAGCTGACAATGGTGCCGAAATTCTAATTCATATTGGATTAGAAACGGTTTCCTTGGATGGAGAAGGATTTACCATCCATGTAAAAGTAGGAGATAAAGTGAAAAAAGGCGATGCCCTTGTTGATGTGGATCTAGATGTGGTAAGTGAAAAAGCTGCAGATACGGTCACACCAATGCTTATTACGAATATGAGTGATATCGAAGCATTAAATAAACAAGATGTGAACCAAGTACGTGCAAGTGAAGACGTTGTGATTACTGTTAAATAATGTGGTAAAGAATTAAATTGGTGGTTTTTCGCTTTATGGCGGGAAATCACTTTTTATTTAAAAACTTCGTTGAGTACAGGCGTGAATAACATTGCTTCTGTATGAAGTATTCAAAGGGAACATTTAAAATAATAAATGCATAGGCTGCACAGTAGGGAATTTACCTAAAATGATTCCATTTATAAGTGAGGCGGCTAATATGTCTAATCCATATAATCCAAATCAGCATATGGCGTTTTTTAATCAGCAACAACCTCGGAATTTTCAGCAGCAGCCGAATATGGGACAACATTCGATGGAGCAGCAGGTGCTGTCTGCGATGTCTCCAGTAATCAACCACGGGATGCGGGAAGCGCAACATCTCGGTTATCCGCATGCATTAAGAGAGGCCATAGCAATTGCATATTTGATGGGGCAGGGACAGGATTTTCATTCAGCGTGGCAAATGGTAGAGTCTTGGTGGAGACCGCAAACTCTTCAACAGCCTGGGACTTTTTATTAAAAAATACAATAAATCAAGATAAAAATGCCGGTTTCTAATCGGTATTTTTTATTGGTTACAATATGACATTTTTCGAAGAGAATAAATAACACAGATTTATCCTGTACAAAGAAAATTACCTTTAAATGAAGTTTTTACATGTACAGCTAATATTAAACTAATCAAAATTCTAAAAATATAAACTAAAATAAAAAGTACAGGATAGTGTCTTCTCCCTCGTCCATCATCTAGCTGTTATAAATTAATTTGTCTTTTTTTGTTGAATTAAAAAATATTGTCGAAAATTTTTCGTATAATTGTATACAATTATACGAAACTATGATATGATATCGAAAAGTTTTAATTTATATAATTCAGAAAAGGGGGAATAAATAATTTTGCAAGCGGTTTCTTTTTAAAATAAGAGGAGGGAAAAAATGAAGAAGTTTCAAATAGCAAAACTACTTATTGCACTATTAATTTTAGGGATTACTTTAGTAGGATGTTCTAACGATGGGGCGAATAACGAGGCAAACTCAGAAGGAGATGTAGAATGGCCACATAATACTACGACGCTTATTCTTCCGTTTGATGCCGGAGGGAGCTTGGATAGTATGATGCGAGTTATTGCTCAGCAGTTAGAAGAGGAATTAGATACAAAAATACAAATTGATAATCGTCCTGGGGCAGCTACACAGGTTGGAACTACCGTTTTTCAGAATGGGAAAGATGATGGATCTGTTATATTTGGTGGTACGCAATTATACTTAAGTGCTAGTATTCTGCTACAAGATGCAGATTATGACATTGATGATTTTTCAATGGTAAATATTGAACAATTTGATCCAATCACAATAACTGTGCATAAAAATTCGCCTTTTGAAACATTTGAAGAGTTAATTGAGTATGCAGAAGAAAATCCTGGAGAGCTTAGCTATTCTACGGTAAGCGGTGGGCCATTACATCTTACCGGAGTACTGTTGGAAGAAGAGTTAGGAATTGAATTTAAACCAGTTTTTTATGATGGCGGAGGGGAAATGCGTAACGCTCTTTTAGGAGAGCACGTTGATTTCATGATTGGTAATGCTTTGGGGGATAGCGCAATGGAAGACAGCATTAAAGTTCTATCTGTAGCTTCAGAAGAAAAAATGGATTTATGGCCAGATGCAGAACCTATAAATGATGTATTAGCAAATTATGATGTAGAAGTCCCTTTAGTAGGGTCTGTTCGGTTCTTAGCTACACATGATTCTTTTAAAGAAAATAATCCAGAATTGTTTGAATTACTTACAGAAGCATATCAAAATGTATTCGAAAGTGAAGAATATCAAGGTTACATCAAAGATAACAACGCAGAGGAAGTAAGTGAATTTCGTGGCCCTGAGGAAAGTGATGAATTAAATCACTCTCTACATGACTTATTAGATGAATATAAAGACAAACTTAAAGAAGAATAATACAACATTAGAAGAAATTAAACTAGAAAACTATATTGGTTCCACTCGAATATTTTATTAGTCATGAACCTTTTATTTAAAATTCATGACTTTATTTTTTTCTAAATTTTATTATAAGGAGGGGTAATGTGGGAGGATTAGGAAAATTTTTTAATACATTTGTCCATCGCGTTATTGTAGCCACAGGTATCCTTATTTTTTCAGTAGTATATTTAGTAGATATTAGTTCACTAAACAGCGCACAGGATAAACTTATGGTCAATCCGATTATTTGGATTATCATTCTACTTTATCCACTAATCATATGGAAAGAATGGAAAGAAGTAAAACAATCCACTAACACAGATGAAAAAGATTCCGATGAAGCAGATGAATCATCTGCTAGATTAAGCAAAAAAGTATTTTTGTTTATGCTGTCAACATTAATTTATTTAGTATTAATGAATTATCTCGGTTTTTTAATAATGACAATTATTTGTATGCCAATCTTGATGAGAATATTAGGAACAAGTTCGAAAAAAGTTCTAGTTATTTTGCCAATAGTATTTACACTGCTTCTTTTCTATCTATTTAATAACCTTTTGGGAATACCTATTCCATCAGGAATACTATTAGAGGGGGTATTGTAGATGATTGAATGGCAGTCACTAATGGATGGAATAGTCATGTTTATGAACTGGTTTAATTTCCTTTTAATTATATTAGGGCTACTTTTAGGGGTTATACTCGGGGCTATACCAGGTCTCACAGGATCATTGGGTATTGCGTTGATGCTTCCAGTTACATTTACGATGGAACCATTATCCGGACTTGTGTTTTTAATTGCAATCTATACAGGAGGTTTGTTTGGGGGAGCAATAACAGCGGTTTTGATTAACACTCCTGGATCACCAGCAGCAGTCGCAACTACCTTAGACGGTTATCCAATGACAAAGCAGGGTCAGCCAGGAAAAGCTCTAGGTCTAGCGGTAGGGTCCTCTGCTATAGGGGGAATGATTGGAGGATTTGTGCTCCTATTAATTATTCAACCTCTTGCCTCCTTTGCATTAAAGTTTGGTCCCACGGAAATGTTTCTTGTAGCAGTATTTGGTTTAACAATTATATCTTCAATACAAGAAGGAGGCTTTGTTAAATCAATTTTTGGAGGGTTGTTCGGTGTTTTATTAGGTACTATCGGCATGACAGATACTGGAGCGGTACGAGGTACTTTTGATAATGTTTATTTATTGGATGGAATCCCAATGATTCCTGCATTAATCGGTTTATTTGCAGTATCTGAACTCTTTTTTCTTGCAGATAAACAATTTGTGTCTAAGCAATCAGCAAATCAAAATTTAACTTCTCAAATGTTAAAAGGTATCAAATCAATCTTTAGATATCCGTTTAATTTAATCAGATCAAGTGCGATTGGAGTTTTTGTTGGTGCCTTGCCAGCAGCAGGTTCTACGATTGCCAGTTTACTGAGCTATAATGAGGCGAAACGATTTTCCAAGTCTAAAGATAAATTTGGTAAAGGGAATGAAGAAGGAATTGTAGCAGCGGAATCCGCTAATAACGCTTCTGAGGGAGGGGCACTTGCTACGATGCTTGTTTTAGGTATTCCAGGAAGCGCATCAACGGCAATGTTGCTTGGAGCTATTATTATGCAAGGATGGGTTCCGGGACCAAGATTATTTATTGAACAAAGTACAATATTATATGGTGTTATTTTTTCAATGGTTGTAGGTTTGTTCTTTTTGATTTTTGTTGGAGGAGCAGTATCTTTAGGGGCAGGCCGTGTTATAAATATTCCTACTAGAATTCTTATTCCCATCATCATAGTATTTGCTTTAATTGGTGCATTTGCTACACGAAATTTATTATTTGATGCCTTTTTAGTATTTATTTTTGGAATTATTGGTTGGTATTTACGAAGGAATAAATATCCTGTCATTGCGGTCGTACTTGGCTTGATTCTTGGTCCAATTGCGGATTCAGAATTATTGAAAAGTGTACAGCTTCATGGTAGTGAAACGATTAATGCCTTTTTAACTCGCCCTGTAAGTATCATTCTAATTATCATTACTATCTTAGGTGTATTCTTGCCAATTATTCTTGATAAATTAAACAAAAAGAGTAAAGTTTCCTAATAAATAGGGATAATAAAATGAATGCTATTGTTTTTTTATTTCTTGCATATTTAGGAGGCATAATTGGCGTTAAATTAAAAATACCTGCTGGTGCACTTTTAGGGTCTATGTTAATGGTCGGGGTTTTTAGCATTGTCGGCATGATTGACTCCCAGGAGATACCGCCTTTGATTCGGAATTTATCTAAAGTTGCTTTAGGAACAATGATAGGCTTAATGTTTACTAAAAATATACTTTATCTCCCATTTAAAAAATTAATCAGTTTTATAATACTTGGTTTTGGAAGTGTAATATCAGCTGTTGTTGTTGCTATGATTCTTAAAGGAATGGGAATGACTCCATTTGTTATGACTTTAGTATCTGTTTCACCAGGTGGAATTGCTGAAATGCTGATTTTGGCAGATTCTATACATACGGATACACAAGTTGTAGCAATAATGCATTTAATTCGGTTTGTAACATTAATGCTACTTTTAAGATGGATTCTTAAAACGTTTAATAAACAAGGTGAAAAGACATGAATCAATCTTTAAAGAAATTTGTGATTGTAGTCAGCATAGCAAGCGTAGGAGGATATATTGGGCATATTTTAAATTTGCCAATTGGCATTTTAATGGGGAGTTTTATTACTGTAGCAATCGCGAAAATTAGTGGTTTGAAAGTACCTCCATTAAAGAAAAAGTATAAGCAGATGATACAAATGCTAGTTGGTGGATTAATAGGATTGAATTTACAGCCGGATATCGTATCGTTATTTTTTAATCATATAGTTCCTGGTCTTATAGCAACCGTTTTTCATCTTTTATTTGCATTCTTAATTGCCTATATATTTACTAAGCTGTTCCGTTTTAAATGGTTAACTGCGTTAAGTGGAAGTTTACCTGCGGGAATGAGTGAAATCTCGATTGTAGCCGATGAAATAGATGTTGATGTGGAAGTAGTAATGTTAATGCATTTGTTTCGTATATCTCTTTTAATTTTAATATTACCCGTAATAATCAAATTATTACTGTTGTGAGGATAGGAGTGAGAAAATGGAACAATTAACGGTGCCATGTGTTGTTTATAGAGGCGGTACAAGCAGAGGATTATTTTTCCACGAAAAAGATTTACCTAAAGAAAAAGAATTAAGAGAAAAAATATTTTTAAAAGGTATTGGAGCGGAAGATGTATCTCATGTAAATGGCCTTGGAGGAGGAACCTCTCATACTAGTAAAGTTGTAATCATTAATAAAAGCGTAAAAAAAGATGCAGATATAGACTACACTTTTGTTCAATTAGGAATTGGAAGTGAAGTAATAGATTACGAAGGAACTTGTGGGAATCTTATGGCTGCAACGGGAGCTTTTGCAGTGGATGAGGGGATGATAAACGTATCAAAAGACATGGAATCCACCCTTGTTACGGTTTGGAACGTTAATATTAAAAAATATCTTAAGATAACAGTTCCACTGGAAAATGGAAAGGCAAAGGTAGATGGCAGTTTTGAAATACCAGGTGTTAAAGACCCTGGCGCTAAATTCCTTGTTGATATTAAAGATCCTGGCGGAGCAAAAACAAAGAAGACATTACCGTTGTCTGCAAAGTCTATACTGACTATTAGCAAAAAAAAATATGCTTACTCATTTTGCGATATTGTTAATCCATTTGTATATCTAGATGCAGAATCCCTTTCTCTAACAGGTGCTGAGCAAAATGAAGAAATTATGAAAGACCCACTTATTATGAAAACATTAGAAGATATGAGAGGACATATAGCCGTTAAAAGTGGGTTAACTCCCAGTTTGATAGAAGCAGAAGAAAAATATCTTGCTTTACCAAAGGTTTCTTTTGTCAGTAGACCTATAGATTATTTAACGTCTACTGGGAAGCGAATAAAAAAGAATGATTATGATATTCTAGCTCGTATGGTATCTATGAAGAAGATGCATCGGACCTTTGCAGTAAGTGGCTTACTAAACTTAGCAGGAGCATGTCTTTTAGATGGCACGATTCCTAACCAAGTTTCTAAGATAAAGCCATTGGAAAATGGACAAATGGTAAGGATTGGACATCCAGAAGGAATAATTTCTATTAGAGTTCAAAAAAGTCAATTAGAAGAAAGAATTAATTATGTTGGTTTGGAAAGAACAGCACGTAGAATTATGTCTGGTAAATTATATATACCGCAAAATTAAGTTGAATTAGGAGTGTTAAAATGAGCTGGTTAGTACGAAATAATTATGAACATCCGATTAAAGTGATGAGGAGAGAATTAAATACCAAAGGAATTATTAAAATGCCAGGTGCACACGACGCAATGGCAGCTTTGCTAGCCCAAAAAGCTGGATTTTCAACTATATATTTATCTGGAGCAGCTTTAACCGCAAGTTTAGGCATACCAGATTTAGGGGTGCTCACATTAACAGAATTAACAAATCGTACAAGAGAAATTGTTCGTGCTACAGGAATGCCGCTCCTTGTTGATATTGATACGGGTTATGGAAGTATATTAAATGTAACAAGAACTGTATTTGAAATGATAGACGCCGGGGCTGCAGCCATTCAATTAGAAGATCAAGAACTTCCTAAAAAATGTGGCCATTTAAACGGAAAAGTACTAGTAACCAAAGAAGAAATGGTGAGAAAAATTCGAGCAGCTAGAGAAGCAGATCCTGATATCGTTATTATAGCAAGAACAGATTCTTTCGCCCAAGAAGGGTTAGAAAATGCTGTTGATCGTGCAAAAGCATATTTTGGTGCTGGGGCAGATATTATCTTTCCAGAAGCATTGCAAAGTAAAGAAGACTTTGAACGATTTGCTAGAAGAGTTGATTTTCCGCTTTTAGCTAACATGACAGAATTTGGACGAACGCCGATGTTTACAGCAGAACAATTTGAAGAGATGGGGTATAAAATCGTAATATATCCAGTTACATCTTTGCGTATAGCAAGTAAAGCGGTAGAGCTTATGTATAAAGAAATAGCTGAGACAGGTACACAAAGTAATTTATTAAACAAGATGCAGACAAGGCAAGAATTATATGATGTTCTTTTATATGAAAAGTATGAATTATTAGATGAAAGTATTGCGAAAACAAATATGGAGGAATTGATTAAGTAATTAGTTTTATTTATTGCAATATCTTCTTGATATAAAAAACCACAGAAATGCTGAATTACAGTAGTTTCTGTGTTTTTTTCTACATTTAATAAGTAATTACTTATTAATATTTTAATGGTTTAATTATATTTGAAATATTATAATTAAATAATTCGTAAAAAATAAAGTATATTAATTGAGTTTGAACCATATACATGCTTTTTAACTGTCACGCTTCCTAATTATATGATATTCTTTTATATAAGGTATTTCTAAAATCCCATGGAGAAAAGAATTAATTAGGTGACATCTAACTTAATACTATATTAAGGATGGATCTATATTGGATAAAACAAAAAGATTATCAACAACTGATTATATTTATGAACAAATAAAAAAAGATATTATCGAGTTTACTTATGAACCCAATGGCCGTTTAGTTGAAGATTCGTTAGCTAAAAAAATGGAGATAAGCAGAACTCCATTGCGTCAAGCATTATATCGATTAGAATTGGAAGGTTTAATAGTAAAAAAAGCTAATGGGAGAATGGCTGTTGCTCCAATGTCTATGAAAGAAGCGAAAGAACTTTTTATGGTTAGAGAGGTAATGGAAGGACTCATTGCCAGAGAGGCTACACTGAACATTGCTCAATCTAATGATTTTGATGGAATCATTAATAAGTTTGAAGACATTACATTTTTAATGCGAAATTCTGCAGAAAATGAACGTAAAATGGATGTAGTATCTTATGGAAGTGATTTTCATAGTTTATTAGGTGAGTACAGTAACAATGCCACGGCAGTAAATTTACTAGAACAGATAAATAACCGGGTATCTAGGTATAGACGATTAGGTGTTTATAAGGATCCTGAATATCCACGTACTTTACCAGTCGAAGAACATGAAGAAGTATTGAAACATATGAAAGCTAAAAGTGAACATGCAGCTGAAGCAGCAATGCGTGCACATATTAAACGTAGCTTGAAAAATACGATACATGGGTTGTCTTATCTGTCTTTATAAAAAGTAAGTAAAGCAGCTTAATATTCAAATAATATATTAGTAAACCAGCACCTTCTTTTTGTGGGAATTTAAGTTAAAGGAGGTGCTTTTGTTATGCCGTGGAGTCATTAACATTCTTAAGCAATAAAACTTTTCAATGTCCTTTGTAATTTTTACTTCTTTATAAAGCGTAAAAGAATTTGTTTGCTGTTTTTTCAATCAGTATAGGTGCTAATGTATTAAATACTTAATTGAACTTACACATATTATTTTATTAATTATCAGCCCAGCCCGCTTTTGCATATAGTATTAACGACTAATTTGAGGGAGGCTTTTTCATTGTCAGAATATCTTCATTCAATAGAATTATGGTGTAAAGAGATGGCGCAAACATATCGGGAAGCAAGGGAATCTTTTCAAGAGGATGTCCGTAGAGATGCATTAGCTGAATGGGAAAAGGAATTCAATCAATTTCAAAAGGAGCTTGCAAATCATCAAGCTATAGAAGAACAGGAGGCTTATAACCAAGCGAATCATTTGTACACAACATTTAACCAGTATATAGAACAGTACACGGAGGAAATGCGAGCAGAAGGGAATCGTGAAAGAGTGGTTCCAATCGGCGGCCATACGCTTCCGCCGCTTCCGTACAGCTATGATGCTTTAGAGCCTTATATCGAACGCCGGATTATGGAGCTGCATCATGATAAGCATCATCAGAGCTATGTGGACGGTTTAAATAAAGCGGAACTGGAAATGCAGCAGGCGCGTTGGGATAATAATTATGACCTGATTAAGCATTGGGAAAGAGAAGCAGCGTTTAACGGTGCAGGACATTATCTACACACGATATTTTGGAAGGTGATGAGCCCGGATGGGGGCGGGGAGCCTACTGGAGATTTACTGCATGAAATCGAGCAATCCTTTGGCAGCTATGACCAGTTTAAAGCACATTTTACAGAAGCAGCAAATCATGTTGAAGGAGGTGGCTGGGCTATTTTAGTATGGTCTCCGCGGGCAAGACGTCTGGAGATTCTTCAGGCGGAAAAGCATCAAAATTTAAGTCAATGGGATGTGGTACCTCTTCTCGTCCTTGATGTGTGGGAGCATGCCTATTATCTGCAATATGAGAATGTGAAAGAGGATTACGTAGATAATTGGTGGAATATTGTCAATTGGACGGAAGTGGAGAACCGATTTAATAAGGCAAAACAATTGAAATGGCAGCCTTTTTAATAGGCGTTATAAAATGTTTAAATTTAAGCAAATACCAAATTTTCTTTTAAAATGAAAGTTTTAGCACTCATTTTGAAGGGAAATCCTCCTGTAGATGTAAAAATGAGGGAGGACAAAAGTTGTGTGAAGAAGCATTATATTTTGGCAGTCATGGTATCTTTTTTACTAATATTAGCGGCATGTAATGATACAGGGGAAAATGACGCAGAAGACAATGGCAATGGAACAGATACACCAGAAGTTGATCAAACAGAAGAGGGAGAGGTAAATGAGGAAGAAGAGCTTCTGGAGGGAGCCCTAGATGCTTTGTCTGGAATTGATCAGCGTTATGAAGAAGCAACGATTACCATGGAGATGTCCTTAGATGAGGAGCTGGAGGAAGAACTGGGAGGAGAAGAGAACGCTGAAACAGAATCTTCTACTACGATGCATATGTACTCATGGCAAATGAATAATGAAGATGGAACGGTCAGTGAACGTACGGAAATAGAGACAGATGGCGGCCCAGTAGAATATAGCGCCTCTGATGATAGTGAAACTTCCATCAATTATACAGAGGGTGATGATACGGCATACGAAATCGAAATGTTAGATGTGGAAGCAAATCCAGCAGAAATCCAAATGGAAGAAGATCAGATTCGCGAGATGATGGATACGCACAACATTACCTATGAAGGTGAGACTGCTGTTAATGAATATGATGCGCATCACTTCGTATTCACAGATGGAGAGGAGGAAATCGACTATTATTTTGATACCGAAACCTTTGTCATCGTCCAGATGGAGATGAGCTCAAATGATGGTGAGGTTACAACAAGTATGGAATTAGAGGATTATGCACTAGACTTTGATTACGATGAAGGTTTTTTCCAGTTAGAGGACGTATTGGATGATGAGATCAAGGTTGAACAGGTAGCCCCTGATGAACATATGGAAGAGCAATTGGAAGACGAAGAGACGGAGGATAATGAAGCATAAGATGTATGATTTGCTTCTATATATTAACAAGGAAAAAACGGCTTCGTTGCAAAGGAGTCGTTTTTTTGGTGCGAAAAAAAATATTTCATCTTCCGAAGCATTAAAGGAATAGTTTGTTGGGTTAAAGTAAAAAGAATAAATTAATGAATAAAATAGAATCGGGAATTAAGTGATTGAACCTATTTCCATTCTCTTGTGAACTGGCAAAAGATAAAATAATAAGGGGACGAGGTTATCGTAAACCTATTGTTGAGAATTATATTGTTTTCTACTTGATTAAGAACAAAAATGTATTGATTATGCGCGTTTTATTTGGCGCTCAGAAATACGATGATTTAGTAAAATGATTTTAATTAATCATAGAAAATAAAGGCTGATACAAGTCATTTTTTTCTTGGTTTGGTATCAGCCTTTTCTGGCATACAGATAGTTACTGTCGTGCATCTTTTCGCTATTCCTCCAAAGCAGCTTGAATATATCTATACAACACACTGTCCAAGCCAAAATGCAAAGCAGGCTGTGGGTTTTTAGCGTAAAACTTTTCGGCGCTCTCTATCAAGTCCTTATTTCCTCCTGAAAAAGTATCCATCAATTCTTGCCATTCCTCTGCCAAGCTCTGAACGGATGGATCCTGTGGAGATACGCCATCTTCATGCTTGTCTTTTAACGCTCCAAGCAGTTCTTTAAAGCGTTTTTCCCCTTGTTTGTATGCTTTTTTTCCTGTATGAAGATAGTGTTCTCTCATTTTATCAAGCTGTTTATTTGTAAAATAGTCGGAACGATTTAATCGAATCAATTCAAAAAGGGAGGTCAGCTCTTGGAAAGAAATAGTTTCCATCTTAGCTGCTTCCTGTTTGGTATATTCTAACTGGCTCAGCAGTTTTTCCTGAACAGCTAATTCTGCTTTGACCCGGCTAATTTGTTGATCGAGTGTATCTAATAGGTTCTCGTTGTGTGTTTGGATAATCTCCTTTATTTCCTCCAATGGTAAATACATTCTTTTCAACACGAGAATTTGCAGCAGCATCTGCATATCCTCGCTGGTGTAGCGCCGATGTCCCGCCTCTGTATAGAGAGAAGGCGAAAATAACCCGATTTGATCATAGTACCTTAGTGTACGGATGGAAAGTCCTGTCAGCGCTGCTAATTGCCCGGTTGACCAGTAATCTGGCATGTGCTCACCTCGTTTGTAAAATAGTTTGTATTTCAGAAGGGTGAAATACATAGCTTCTGCCGCAAATATGGCATGTTGTATCAATAGAAGTGCTTGTTTCCACGGCTTTTTGTAATTCTTCTGCAGATAGGGAATACAGAAAGCCATAAAACATTTCCTTCGAGCAGGAACAGGAAAATTGGATTGGCTTATGTTCCAACACTTTAGAACGATAAAAGCGCTGGTTCAACGCCTTTTCTATCTCGGCGTCATTCATGTTAAGCAGCAAAGAAGCAAGGTTTTCTGCTTCGAATTGCTCCCGTACAAAATCCAATGCACCTTCCTCAGCTCCAGGCAAGGCCTGCGCATAGATTCCATAACTTTTAAGAAGACAGCTATTCCTGTCCAATTCAATATTTGTTTGTATCATGGTATCTGTCTGCTCACTTTGTTTAAAATAATAGGCAAAATCATCGTCCATATTTTGATAAGGCATATCTGTAACCCCAGTGAATTGGCTCATTTCCAATCCTTTCATCATTCGTATGGAAGCTTTTGTCCCGATAAGGTCCTGGAGTGAGTGGTTTGAATTCTGTTGTCGGGATGCTTTTAAAAGTGCTTGGCTGACGTAGCCGCGTACATTTCCTCCTGCATCTGTATCTGCATATATTTTATGATTCTTGTTCGTTAATGTAATAACCAAGCTGATTCGCTGATTATCCTTCAGTGCTGCGGAAAGAAGGCTCAGAATGGAAACCGCTTTAGCTAAAGCAAAACAGCAGGTCTTATCCTTTATTGTACTTAACTCCATGATTTCCTGTAGCATTTTTGTGTTATCCGTAAAGTATAAACGGATACTTTTATCTAAAATAAGGGTTTTTATAATTGTATTTATCATGTGATCCGCTCCTTTCTAATAATAGGATAAAACATGACGTGACGTAAGGTTCAAGCTTCATTTGGAAGAGTGTAAAAAGGAAGAACGGTCTTTTACAATATGGACAGTTTATCTTAAAATAGAATTAACAGGAATAGAAAGCAAAGGAACATTTCAGGTATTTTCATCAGCATGGTTACCGTGGAGGTGATAAAACAGTTGAAGCTTATACATTATTCTGTACAGGAAACAGATACACTTTATGCAGTGAAGGCGTGGCTTCCGGAAGATATGAGCGCTATTCCAATTGGCAAGCTGGGGCAATTTCATTTTCCAAAAGGGTATTATGTATATGCTGGCAGTGCCAAACGGAATATTCGTGCGCGGGTGGACAGGCATCTTCAGATAGACAAAAAGAAGCGCTGGCATATAGATTATTTACGCCCTTATTTACAAATTGAGGCTGTGCAAACGTATCCCGGTTTGGAAGGGGAATGCGGGCTTTTTCAGCGGTTGATGCGGGAAAATGCAGGAACAATGCCGGTAAAAGGCTTCGGATCATCGGATTGCAGATGTTTTTCGCATTTGTTTTATTCTGGTGAGGAAATGCCTGATTTTATTGGTTTTTAGCATCAGCAGCGGAATATTTAGGCAGAGAAAAGGCTGCTGCAGTCAATTCTATTCCTGCAGCAGCCTGTCTTTAATGTTCTCTCCGGGCAAAATCCACGAAACGAAACTTATCTGGACGATGCCTGGATTCGGTATATTGAAATAATGTCGCATCGTCTAGATAGACATAATTTTTTATCACCACGATATTATGAAAACCTTCTAAATCTAATAATTCACGGTCCTCTGCTGTTGGTTCTTCTACAATGATTTCTTTTTTTGCAAAGCTGATAATCAGTCCTAACTCATTTTCAAGATAGTTATAAATAGACGTTTCAGCAATGTCTTTGGAAATGTACGGAACCGTTTTTGTGATTAAATAATCCTTGTCCAAAATAATACGTTGTTCAGAGAAGGAACGGGTCCGAATAATTTCCCAGACTTCCTGGTTATCCTTGAGCTTTAATTGCTTCTGGATAAAATCATTTGCGCTGACTTTGGCACATTGATGAACAGCAGTAATTGGCTTTTCTCCCATTTTATCAGCTAATTCTTTAAAGCTGACTAACCCGGATACGGGAAAGTCAAATTTATTCCGTTCAATCACCGTGGATCCTTTCCCGCGGATTTTTTGAATATACCCGTTTTGAGCAAGCAAATTTAATGCTTTCCGAATTGTTTCCCGGGAGGTTTGATACTGCTCGGCTAATTCATTTTCCGAGGGAAGAAATTCATTTGCTTTAAACGTTTCTTTTTCTATTTTTTGGACCATTTCTTGATAAATAAGGACATATTTATTTCGCATCGCAATTAACTCCAGTTATTTCTTTAGATAGTAAACAACAGACTCATACGGCCGCAGTGAAATCTGATCTGACGTTAAAGATGGGGAATCGGTATAGTTAGACAGTATAATCTCGCTGTCTGTAAATGCACGATGAATCGATTCAGGTAAACCCAGCTCTGCTTCGTTTGCGTAAAAATTGTTTACTACTAATAGTTTTGTATCCTCATTTTCTCTTATATACGCAAAAATTGCAAAGTCCTTTGGTAAAATCAGCTCATATTTTCCATCTGTTATCACTTGGTAGTCTTTTCGAAGCTGAATAAGCTTCTGATAATGGTAAAAAATAGATGTTTTATCAGCCACTGCAGCTTCTGCATTGATTTCTTGATAATTATCAGGAAGACCGATCCAAGGAATACCTTCTGTGAACCCGGCATTGGCTGAATGGTTCCATTGCATAGGAGTTCGAGAGTTATCACGGGACTTTTGCTGCAGAATTTCAATAATTTCCTGATTAGATAAGCCTTCAGCTTTTTTTATTTTGTACATATTCAGTGATTCGACATCGCGGTATTGGGAAATATCTTCAAAACCAGGGTTGGTCATGCCGATTTCTTCTCCCTGATAAATATAAGGCGTACCCTGCATCATGTGCATCGTTGTTGCCAGCATTTTTGCAGATTCCTTATGGTATGTTGTATCATCTCCAAAACGGGAAACGATTCGCGGCTGGTCGTGATTACACCAGAAGAGCGCATTCCAGCCGCCGCCTTCTTGCATCCCGGTCTGCCAGTCGGATAGCAGCTGCTTGAGATAAAGAAAATCAAATGGTGCTTTTGTCCACTTATCCCCGTTTGGATAATCGACCTTTAAATGATGGAAGTTGAATGTCATATCCAGTTCTTCGCGTTCTGGATTTGTATATTTGATACAATCCTCCATGGAGGTAGAGGACATTTCCCCGACAGTGAGGGTTTTACGTCCTTTAAAAACTTCCTGATTCATTTCATGAAGAAATTCATGTACCCGCGGGCCGTCTGTGTAAAATTTACGTCCGTCTCCTGGTGGTACACTGCCATCATCGTCTGGAAAACGCTGGTCTTTAGAAATTAAGTTGATCACATCTAAACGAAAGCCATCTACCCCTTTATCCAGCCAAAAATTCATCATTTGATAGACATCGTCGCGGACTTTTTCATTTTCCCAATTGAGATCTGCCTGGGTAACATCGAAGAGATGCAGATAATAAGAGCCGGTTGCTTCATCATATTCCCATGTGTTGCCGCCAAATTTGGACTCCCAGTTTGTCGGCAGCTCGCCAGGCTTGCCATCCTTCCAAATATAATAGTTTCGGTAAGGGTTATCCTTCGATTTTCTGGATTCCTGGAACCATTTATGACTGGTGGATGTATGGTTTACAACGATATCCATAATTATTTTTAAACCAAGACGATGTGCTTTTTCCATCATTGTTTCAAAGTCTTCCATGGTTCCAAATTCTGGTTGAATTGCATAGTAATCAGCAATATCGTATCCATTGTCTTTTTGAGGAGAAAGGTAAATAGGGGTAAGCCAAATGACATCAACCCCCAGTTCTTTTAAATAATCGAGTTTTTCTGTAATTCCGTTAATGTCGCCCATTCCGTTGCTTGTCGTATCGTTAAAGCTTTTTGGATAAATTTGATAAACGACGGATTTTTGCCACCATTTTTCTTCCATAATCAACCTCCTAAATGTTGCTGTGTTTCAATTATTTTTATATGAATGGAGGAGGGAGAGAGGCTCCCTCCTCACTTTATTTTTTACCTAAGCGTTTGTACGCGTCTACGCCCATTTTTGTTTTGGATAAAATCACTGTCAAGATGAATGGAATAACAATTGCTGCGACCATTGCTACAGCGAACATCAGCATATGCGGTACCTGAATAGATAAGATTCCTGGTATTCCGCCAACACCAATGGAGTTAGCCATGACACCTGAGCCGACTGAAATCACTGCTGCAACGGCAGATCCTGCCATACCAGCGAAAAGCGGGAACAGATATCGTAAGTTAACACCAAACAATGCCGGTTCAGTAACTCCCAAGTAACAGGAGATTGCTGCCGGGATGGTTACTTGCTGTTCTTTCTTATCTTTTCGGTTAAGATAAATCATTGCGACAACGGCAGAACCTTGGGCAATGTTTGATAAGGCAATCATCGGCCAGAGGTTTGTTCCCCCGAATTCACTCATCAACTGCAAATCAATGGCATTTGTCATATGATGCAAACCAGTAATAACAAGCGGTGCGTAGGCAAATCCAAATACCGCTGCAAATAACCAGCCGACTGCAGAAGTTAATCCGTCATATACAATATTTGAGATCCATGTACCGATTGTCCAGCCGATAGGGCCTAAGATTACATGGGCAATAATTACTGTTGGAAGTAATGCAAAGAAAGGTACAAAAATCATGGATACAACCTGCGGGATAATTTTTCGCAAGCCAATTTCTAAATAAGCTAATACAAAACCTGCTAAAATAGCCGGGATAACCTGGGCCTGGTAGCCAATCATTTCAATTTGGAAGAAGCCAAAATCCCAAACCGGTACTTCGGATGTTTCGACCACACTATAGGCATTTAAAAGCTGTGGAGAAATTAATGTAAGACCTAAAATAATTCCGAGTACTTGTGTCGTTCCCATCTTCCTGGAGATAGACCAGGTAAGAGCAACAGGGAGGAAATGAAAGATCGCTTCAGCAATCAGCCAAAGAAAATCATATAAACCTGCCCAAAATTGGGAGGAATCAGCCAAGGTCAGCGTTCCATTATTCAGCATCTCAATATCACCAATTACGTTTCGGAAACCTAGGATTAGTCCTCCGACAACCAATGCGGGAATAATCGGCGTGAATATATCTGCTAAATGAGATACTAGCCGCTGCATGATATTCATATTTTGCTTTGCAGCTTCTTTGACATCTTCTTTAGAAGTGTCACCAACCCCAGAAATTTTTGTGAATTCATTATAAAAGGAAGCAACTTCATTTCCGATAATTACTTGGAATTGTCCAGCCTGTGTAAAGGTCCCTTTTACCATATCAATATCTTCTATAGCTTCGACATCTGCTTTTTCCGGGTCATTTAAAACAAACCGCATCCTGGTAGCGCAGTGTGTGACCACAGATATGTTTTCACTTCCACCGACTTTTTCCAGCAGCTTCTTTGCATCGCCAGTAAATTTACTCAATGTCTTACCTCCTCTTTGTATCTTGTATATACAAGTGTTATCGCTTACAGTTTAACTTGTATATACAAGTTTGTCAATAAGAAGTTGAAGGATAAAATGAAACTTCTTTCAGTGGGGTTTTTTTATCCCCGCTGAAGATTAGTTGAACGAATCGAGCCGTTACTGGCTGTTGGATCTCCCACTTAGAATTTTTGATTTCCCTCCATTCTTGAAGTGGGAGTCTTACAAAACCCTTCGGTGGGACGAGTAATCGCAGCCCCAGTCCCAGCCAGTTACACTGCGATAAATTGTTATCATTTTGTGAATCTTGTATATTGAAGGCAGGATGACGAAGAGAAGACAATGAAAATGGATTCAAATAGGAGGGGGACATGATGATGGGAATAGAGGAAGAATATCTGCATGTCGTACGCAAAAGGTTTCAGAGTGTGAAGGAACTTGGCGATAAAACAATCAATCAATTGGCGGAAGAGCATATTCATTGGAGTTTGAATGAAGAATCCAACAGTATTGCTGTGATTGTAAAGCATTTGTATGGCAATATGGTATCGAGATGGACCAATTTTTTAACATCAGATGGTGAGAAGCCAACCAGAGACCGTGACCAGGAATTTGAAGAGACAATATATTCTTTGCAAGAATTAAGAAACACCTGGGAAAACGGCTGGAAAGTCCTCTTTCAAGCATTGCATGAAGTAAGCGGTGATGATTTATTAAAGACTATTCTGATTCGGAGTGAAGAACACACAGTAATAGATGCGATTGAAAGACAGCTGGCTCATTATGCTTATCATGTTGGACAGATTGTTTATATAGGTAAACAAGTAAAAGGGGAGGACTGGGAAACACTGAGTATTCCTAGAGGGAAATCGGAAGCGTATTTAGAAGAAATGCGGAGAAAATATAAATAAAAGGCTTTTGGGTGGCTTCTTCTTGCCACCCAAAAGCTTTTTAGAGAGAGAACACTATATTTTGAATTAACGGAGTTCAGGCCAATAATCTTTATTCGCAATCAACATATCATCAAGGACTTGTTTAGCTGCTCGCGCAGACGGTACGGTTTGATTTAAGGTAAATGCTTGTAAGGCTTTGTCATAGGAATTCTCAAAAAATGCATCCACAAGCAGTTTTTCTGCTGCAACCTGTGCTTCCATCATTCCTTTATGAAAATCATTGATAGGATGTAAAGCAAGCTGTTCTACACCGGTGGCGCCGATATAGGCAGGGACCTCTACAACTGCATCTTCTCTTAAATTTGGAATTGACCCTTTATTAGGTGTAATAACCATAAAACGTTTCGGTTCATCATTTAAAATCGCAACAGCTATATCTACAATATAGTTACCATGTTCACCAAAGTTGAAATGCAGAATATCTTCTGTTTCTCCATTTCTGATTTGTTCTGCCATTTTACGTGTGTTTGCTTCACGGCCCTCCATCACCATATTGGCTCTGGTGAAGTTTTTATCTTCATTTTCAACCATAAGATCGGGGAACCAGTAATATTCTAAATAATTATTAGGCAGTGCCTCAGGGAAATATTTCACCATGGCAGACATCAGTTGATACGTCTTCGCCCAATATCGATCTCCTTCATTAAATTCGGCAACGTCCATATTAACTTGACGCAGCTTGTCAATAATTTCAGGCATAACATCCCGTTTTAACGACGTATCATATATTTTGCTATACCAGCCGTAATGATTTAGACCATAGTAAGTTGGTATCCAGTTTTTTCTGTCGTACCCAAAGTTAGATGCAATGGTCTCTTCCAGGGATATGGTCATATCACACACATTTATCATATTGGCATCAGGATATTTTCTCCGTATTGCTTCGGAAATGATAGATTCCGGGTTCGTGTAGTTAAGAATCCAGGCATCTGGAGCATATTGCTGTACATAGCCTACAATCTCCAATATTCCGCCAATGGAGCGTAACCCGTATGCAAAACCGCCCAGTCCGCATGTTTCCTGGCCTACCAGGTCGTATTTTAACGGAATTTTCTCATCTTGTTCTCGCATAGCAAGACCGCCAACACGAATTTGGGAGAAAACAAAGTCCACATTTGTGAATGCTTCTTCTGGATTTTCTGTTACAACCAGCTTCATATCTTGTCTGTCCTTATCAATCAATAACTGATTGATAATTAACTTCATATCTTTATTTCTTTTTGGATTGATATCATATAACCGCATTTCTGTAATAGGAAATTTACTGCTATTACTTAATAGCGCAGAGACGATACCTGGTGTGTAGGTACTTCCGCCGCCGGCAATGGTTATGATTAAATTATCCTTCATTCTTTATTCCTCCAGTACATGACTAAACTTTTTATTCTGTTTCTTTTCCGAGATAATTATCTACATCCTCTTTGAGATTTTGCACAGATAATCCGATGATTACTTGAATGGCATTTCCGTTTTTAACGACACCTGATGCGCCGAGGCTTCTAAAATGCTCATCAGAAGCTATTTTTTCAGGATCCGTGACGAGCACTCTTAACCGGGTAGCGCAATTTGTAACATGCTCAATATTTTCTGGTCCGCCGAGAAGGTCCACATATTCACCAGCCAGATTCTTTTCTGTGGATTCTGCGCTTTTCTTTTCTTTATAGTCTTCTTTTCCATAAAGTTTGACTTCTTCATCAGTACGTCCTGGTGTTTTAATATTTAATTTCAAAATCATAAAACGGAATACAAAGAAGTAGATAAAGAAGAAGACGATACCAATGGCGATTTGGATTAAATAGGTCATCCAGTGATTGCTAAATAAAGGTATCCAGTTCATGGACATGAATTCCAGCAGTCCGCCGCCAAAATTTCCAGTGACGCCAAATATATACATCGTTGTAGCCAGAAAAGCATCCAGAACAGCTTTTACAGCAAATAATAATGGTGCAACAAAAATATACGTGAACTCAAGCGGCTCGGTAATTCCTGCCAAAACAGCCGTTATGGTTGCGGGTATTAATAATCCGGCGACCACTTTTCTTTTTCCTTTTTGTGCTGTTACATAGATAGCTAAAGCGGCAGCTGGTAAGCCAAATATATTGGAATTCCCCTGCATGGCGAATCCGCCTTCTGGGAATAGTTCTTTCAAGGAAGCAGTAGATTGGGCGAAATCACCCATATTTGCTGCCCAATTGGCATAAGTTCCGCCGTCAATAATAGCTGGTCCAAACTGGAATGGTCCGTAAATAAAATGATGTAATCCTGTCGGAAGCAAAATCTTTTCTAAAAAGATATAGAGCCATACACCGAAATTCCCCGCGTTAGCTAAAAATCCTTGAAGGGATGCAATCCCCATTTGGATGTAAGGCCATAACCAGGCAGTTAAGAAAGCAACCGGCAGCATAGCGAAGAAACCGATAATGACTACAAATGCAGACCCTTGAAAAATACCGAGATAGTCTGGCAGTTTCGTATCATAGTATTTATTGTGCAAATATACCGCAATAGCGGATATAATAATTGCGCCAAGAATGCTGGTATCTAATGTTTTAATCCCTGCAATCTCTGCTAGCCCGCTGACACCGCCGGCCTCTTGGCTGAAATCAACATTAAAAAATCCAGGAAAGCTTGTTAACATCGCATTAATGAAATAATTAAAGGTGAGAAAAATGATAATTGTTTCCATTAACGCTCTGCCATTTGCTTTGGCAGCCAATGCTACCGGAATGCCCATTGCAAAAATGAGGGGCATTTGATTAAATACGGTCCAGGCACCTTCTTCAATGATGAACCAAATCTTAGACCATGCAGTGCCTTCTTCTGCAAGACTGCCCATAATAAGAGGGTCATTAAAAAGTGTCGAAAAGCCTATGACAATCCCTGAAAATGCGAAAAATAAAACCGGAACAAACATAGCGCTTCCAAACCGTTGGAATTTCTGCATCATCTGTATTTCCCCCTAACTTAAAATAGTAATAGATAAAAGTTGTTACTTTTTCTGCTCCAAATAATCTAAATACGACCGGAAAAGCGCCTCAACCATAACGAAAAAGGTAGAAAATGTTGTAATCTCTAAAGCGAGATGGCTTTTTTGCGGATGAGCAAACGCATACATTCTTAAATCAGTTAATTGAGCAAGCTTGTTATTCTTTAAATCTGTAATTGACATCAATGGAATCTTTTTAGCAGCAATCCGCTGTGCAAAAGGAAGCATGGAAGGCGTATTGCCTGAAAGTGAAATAATAATAATTAAATCGTTTTCAGTTAAATCGTCCATTAATACATGAAAATCCATTTCGTCATCAATCACATGGACATATTTATTGAGTACCCAAAAATATCTTTTCAGTTCATTTGCACACAATTTTTGTTCTGTTCCTGTTCCGTATACAAATAAACGCTCGGATGATTCAATGGCTTCGCATATTTCTTCAAAGTCCCAATGCTGCAGCTGCTCAATATTCATTTGTATATCAGTGATGAGGCTTTTTTTATAAGACTTTTCTGAAGTCTCCTTTTGTTCCTGCCATTTTATTGCATATTTCATTTCACTAAAACCCGCGAATCCAATCTTCTTAATAAATCTGGATATCGTTGATTTTGATGAATGACATGCATCAGCCAGTTCCCTGATGGTCATCTTCTCTACAGCTTCACGATGCTTCAGAATATAGGAGGCTATCGACTTATCTGTGGCATTAAATGTTTCATAATATTGGTTAACTGCTTCTTCTATTAAATCCATTTTTATCACTCCTGTAAGTCTTCCTTTACAAGGAGTATAATTTAAAAATCTGTATAAAAGCAATCACCTCACTATCCATAAATTTTTTCCTGCCGGCGATGGAAGGGGTTTCAACTGATTTTAATTTTAAATGCTGTTTTCAAGAACAACAATAGATGGAAGCGATTATGGATGCTTTTACTCATGCTGACACATGCGTTCATTTTCCGGGACATGTCCCAATGAAAAAAGCATTTATATGAAGCTGGGATTTTAGAGAGGATGAGAAATCCTTTTTAGAGCAGCTGATTGAAAATATTATGGTGGAGGGAACAGAGAGCGGCGTTTTTGAAGAAAATAATAAGAAGCCCCAGGAGGTTACCTTCACAGAGAGCTTCATTATATTCAGAGTAATATTTTGTTTATATTAAATATCTTCTATAAAATGTTCAGCGTACATATTCCAATACTTTTTAAATACGCGATTTTTCTTATTATCCCAATTAATCTGCTGATACATCCGGAAAGTAACGAGAATATCCTTATCCAATGAGGTAAATGGCCGCAGAATCAATTGTTCTGTTTGAATCTCCAAGATAACTTCACTCCCTTAATTATGTTCTTTACTCGCACTAAAGGTTATGAGAGAAGGGTCATTTTCTTGACCATAACCAATGTCATAATCGATGGAACTGAAACCGATATGTTTTAATAAACCTTCTAATTCCTTCAATCCATACCAGTAAAGAATGAAATGGGAGATTTCGGTTTTCTTTACAGCACCTTTATGCAGCAGTTCATATTTATGGATATAGGAAATTTTTTGTTCCAGCCAGTCGATGCCTTTGCTTATACTTGTAAATAATACCCCTGAATCCTCTGTTATAGGATAATTGCTTATTTCCATATCACCCGTTTGAAAGCCGATTGGCAATAAGGTATCAAAAATAAATAGTCCGTCTTCCTCCAGATGATGATAGATTCTTTGAAGGAAGGTATCGATTTGGTTTCTGGAAAGCAGACAAAAACTCCCTGAAGGCATAATGATGGTGCTATACTTCTGTTTTAAATCAAGCTGTATCAAATCTTGATTAAATAAATTGGTGTTTACTTGATATTTTTGCATATTGGTTTTGCACTGCGTCAGCATCTCTGGTGAGATATCTACGCCGTCTATGGCTATTCCTTCTTTTAAAAGGGGGATTAGCATTCTGCCTGTACCAACACCGGCCTCCAGTACCGAACCCTGTCTATTTTTTACTTTCTCAAGATAATATTCCATGTCGCCGTTCAATGAATGTCCAACTGGTTTGGTAACTTCATATAATTTTGTACTTAGTTCCCCGTACTCTTTGAACATACCTATCCCTCGATTCTGTCATATTCTTATTTCAAACTGCAGCATTCGTGAAGCATATATTACCATTCTATAATAAAATGGAGGAATAATCTAAAAAAGGATAAAAAGGCAGAAGTATTGCTAGTAATGTTATTCGAAAAAAGCTTGCCCTATATAACAAAGGCAAGCCATTCTGTGTTAAGAGGCACTTTCAACAGCTATTTGCAATGCGTCTATTGGATTGTCGATGCTCTCATCAATTTCATAAACAGTGTTTCCTTGCTGCCAGCGGATATTCGTACTAGGAGCTTCACCAGAATCATTTATTTGGATAACACCTCGTTCGTCAGGAGCAGGAAGATAATTTGTCTCTAGATAGTCTACTACATCTCGGGCAAGGTCTTCTGCATCCTTATAATTCCCAGTTGCCAATTCGGGATCAGTTGGTGCTCTTACCAAAACCATCCAATTCCCCATATTCCATGAAATATACTGCGATCCTGCCCCGGCATCTGACAAAGCTTGGATATCAGGAATGAGACCTAGGTTTGTTTGCTCCACAACCTCATAATTATCAATCGCATCGACAGCCTCTTGTCGGCTGGAATAATTCGTTTCCGTAATGTTACTATCGGTAGTATTCTCACTTTCTTTACTATCTTCCTCAGAGTAAGCATCTTCCCTATTTGTGTTGTCATTGGATTCTGTCTGCTTTTCCTCGTTAATATTATCTTCAGACTCTGCGTCTTCTTGAATATTTTCCGTAGTCTCTTGATTGTCTTCTGTTTTATCACTCTCAGAAAGTGCTTCTTCATCGGATTCTTGTTCCTGGTGGGGGACCTCTGTTTCAGCCTGTGAAGTATCATCTTCCCCCTGACAAGCACCAAGAAGAAGTAAAAGTGATATGCCTGGTACGGCAAAATATGATTTTTTCAGTCTCATGCTGTATCACTCCTTCTAATGTATATATTTCCCTTGTTTTTTTAAATGAATCCTGAAGTTCAAGATTGCTTTTGACAAATAGCAAAACGTTACGTTGAAAAAGTGATATACTGGCTGTAGCTTTCTTTTTAAGGAGGAATCGACATGGAAGCATTCTTTGATAATGCTTGCTCTAGACTAGGCACTTTTTTGGTCTGAGAGGTCTGAATATAGTAAGCCGGAATAAATAATGAATGATCTCTTTAGGCCGTAAGTTTTAACAAATAGCCTAATATAATGGAGTGAGTTCAAATGGAAAAACAAATAATTGAGCCGTTTATAACAGTAGCGAATTATCGTTTTATAGAGCAGCAGGCACATAAAATTTTACGAGCCTTAACCACCACAAAGGATAAAAATGTCATGCTGGCAGTACGCGGAATTGTAAAAGCAGATGTCATCGATTCCTTTACATGGTCTGAAGAAGAAGAAAAAGTAATCCAACCGTTGATAGATATAAAAGACCGGACAGAGGGAGAAGCTTTTTTAGAACAGCTAGCATCCTATATTATTCCATTTAAAGCAGTAGAAGCGAGTAAATTAAAAAGCTTATTTAAAAAGGAGAAAAAGTTGAAGCTTCCAACCCTTGAGGAAATGGATTTTCAGCACATTTCTTATTTAGCCTGGGATGATCCCGGTAAATTACGCAGATATATGGTGATAGAGCAAGATAGTGGGTTTAAAGCACTTAAGGGTACTTTTACACACCCTTCAACGAAAGGTATTTGTGCGCTTTGCAATCAGCACTCAGATGTTGTTCGTTTAACCACTTCCGTAAAAGGAGAGGTTCCCGGAACATTTACCAAACACTATAATTATATCTGCGCTGACAGTCAATTATGCAATCAGCAAGTAACAGATATAGAGAAGGTAAGAACATTTTTTGATAGAGTCACTAAGTAACTTTTATGAAAGTAATTTAAAAGCAGACAGATAAAGAAGGTGCGTACTTTCTTTATCTGTTTTTCTTAGAATGAAAATGCTAAAGAAAAACCGCTCCATATCCTGTAACAGATCTAGAACGGCTTCAATTCGATTAATTACTTTTCAGAAGGGAATACATTTGAATATCAACAAAACCTTTGTTTACCTTTTCATATTGCCGTAATGTTCCTTCAAAGCTGAATCCCAGTTTTTTCAGGACTTTCACCGAATTCACATTTGCAGGCTCCACTTTCGCTTCGATCCGATTTATTCCCAAATTCTCAAAAGCTTCATGGATCAGTACCTGGATTGACTCAGGAGCATATCCATTTCCCCAATGCGCTTTCGCAATATCATAGCCAATCTCAACCCGGGCATTTTCAAGGTCGATAGCATTGAAGCCGCAGCTGCCGATAATTTCCTGTGAATCCAAATCAATCACACTGTAGCGGATGGCTTGATTGGTTTCAGCTAATTCATTCAATGTGTTAATCATTTCTATGGCCTGCGATTCGTGTGTGAAAGCAGAGATATTCATAAATGCTGCTACTGCCGGGTCAGACCAAATATGAAATAGAGCATTGGCGTCAGATGTCTGCATTTTTCTCAAGACTAATCTTTTTGTGAATAGTTCTTCTTTCAATACTTTTACCTCCAATAATCATTTAAATCTATTGTAAAAAGTATTGCTATCTGCGCATCATTCAGTCCCTTCAAGGTTTTCTGGTTAATTTACTTTTTCTTTTTCGGTTTTTCATCCAAAATCGATTTTAATTCTTCAATTTCTTCTTCAGACAAAGAATCTTCTTCAATAAACTGTACAAGCATGGATTTTACCGTGCCGCCATAGATTCGCTTGATAAAGGATTCCGCTTCGGCACGCTGGCACTCATCCTGTGAATAAAGGGGGTAAAAGGTATAGACCCGCTGTTCTTTATTTACACCGGCAACGCCTTTCTGCACTAACCGATCTAACAATGTGCGTACGGTTTTCGCCTTCCAATCTTTTTGCCCCTGCAGGGAGGTAATCACATCATTTGCTGTTTGCGGTGATTTTTCCCACAGGACATTCATTACTTCCCATTCTGCTTCAGAAATACTTGGTACTTTCTCCGTCATGTTCCTCACCCCGGTTTTATTCCTCATAAATTTGTTTATCTTTTAAAATCGCTAAGGTTATTTCTGTTGCTATACTTCCAGAGGCATTATCTTCGTCCTGTACATTTGTTGCGAAGAAATACGTGTTTGTTTCTGTTTCAACAAATCCGACAAACCAGCCATTGATATCCTTGCCGTTTACATTACCTGTTCCCGTTTTTCCGTAGAGAGCAGCACCGTCTTTTTGGTCCATTTGCAGGGCCTCTTTGACAGCTTGGATATGCTCTTCCTGAAAGTCAAAGCGATTGGTATAAAGTTCCTGCAACAGCTCTACCTGCTCTACTGGTGAAATTTTTAAAGTAGATTCCAGCCAGTATGGGTTCGTTCTGTCAGAAATATCCTGGTTTCCGTAATGAATCCGGCTTAGATAGGATTGAATGCTGTTTGCACCTAATTTTTGATCAAGCTGCTGGAAATACCAATTGACAGAACGGTTTAAAGCCGTCTCCAGATTTTGGTCCTGATTCCATTGGTCATAAGGCTGTTCTGTGCCATCCCATTCGATGGTGCTTTGTTCGGTTGTGATGATGTTTTCTTCTAATCCGAATAAAGCACTATAGATTTTATAAGTAGAATCAGGAGAAATCCGCAGTGTGCTCTGATCTTCATTATAGATATGGTATGCATCCTTCTGCATATCGTACAGAACAAAACTGCCCTCGTAATTTTGGAAATAAGAACTCAGGTCTTCCTCGTTTGTCTGCTCAGGCTTAAAGGAAGTATAACGATTATTGTCATTTGCCATTACAGAAGCAAATGGAATCTGCGTGATTACAAATAATCCAACCAGCAAAAAGATTCCCATGCTTTTGGCACGCTGTAATTTAGAGTCTGCTTGAAAGGAAGCAATCTCTACAATCCGTTTCTTTATCTGCTTTTTAGAGCCATTTAATTGATTTGCCAGCTTATTGTACGGAGGGCTGGAGGATTTATCGATAAAATGAATGATGGTATTTCCGTATTTTTTATGATTTTTGTTATCTAAAGACAACAGTACTGCGTAATCACAAGCAATTTCCCGGTCGAGACGCATTTCTTTAAATGCAATCCAAATCAACGGATTAAACCAGTAGATGATTTGAAAGAAAACCATCAGATAATTTGTAGGGATATCCTTGTATTTATAATGGTTTAATTCATGCAGGAAGATATGCCTGATATCATCCTCAGATAACCATTCTTCAAAATTCGCCGGCAGCACAACAAAGGTTTTACGCAAGCCGAATGTCAACGGGGAATGTACTTCATCGGAAACTCCCAATGAAATATTTTTTGAGATATTTAACTGCTGCTTCGCTCTTTTGAAAAGGTCAAGAATAGCTTTATTTTCCACCGCGGAAATAGATTTTCTTATTCCTTTTAATTTCAGCCATGCATGTATGGAAAGCCCGGTAAATACGAGAGCACCTGCAATCCAGATCCCGCCGGCAATTCCATTGAACAGATCCGTATTTGTCTGCGTTACAGTTACAGAAAAGTCCTGCATCCAATTTGTATTGGTTCCCCCGGATTCGGGCGCTGCAGTATTTATCGAAGCGGTACTTCCTTCGCTGGACGGGCCAGTAAATGAATGGAATAGGTTGCCGGCAGGAAGAAAGTGCGCAGGGATAAATGGAATGACCAAAGCAGCAAGCAATAAATACCATAGGTTATATTGCCATTTCGCAGATAATTGGCTTTGGAAAAGCTTTTTTATAAGCAAAATAAATCCGACTGTAATGGAAGAAATGATGAAACCTGTAAGAAGCGTTGTTACAAACATGCTTTTCGTCTCCATTCTTCATTTACGGTAATAATATATAAACAATTTACCGAAAGTTATTTGACGTAAAGAAATACATCCATATTTCTTTCTGCATAAGTGCATCTGAAATTACATCTGTAATACGTTAAAGTTTAGCACGCTGAGGTAAAGTTATCAAACGTTGAATAAGAATGGAAAAATAGGAATTGACATATGAGGACTACATATGTAGTATTGTATTACAGTTGTAGTCAAAAAGAATGTTTAGGAGGAATTTAAACGATGTATATTCAAGGTATTTTTAATAAAAAAGGATTGGCCTTATTGTTATTGATTGCTGTGATAGGGTTAGCAGGCTGTTCCAATGAAGCGGGAAACAGTGATAAAAATCCTGAAGCTGCGGAGCGTGAAACGCAAAGTGAAGAAGTTTTTAAAGAGCTGGAGGATGAATTTGATACAAGACTTGGCGTATATGCGATAGATACGGAAACAAATCAGACTGTTGCTTATCGCGCGGATGAAAGGTTTGCTTATGCTTCTACGTTCAAGGTCTTAGCAGCTGCTGCCATTTTACAAACCGCATCAATGGAAGACTTGGAGAAAGTCATTACGTATACGGAGGATGAGTTAGTAACTTATTCTCCTGTGACGGAAAATCATGTAGATGATGGAATGAAATTAAAAGAAATCATGGAGGCTGCTATTCGCTATAGTGACAATACAGCTGGAAATCTGTTATTGGAAGAGCTAGGAGGGCCGGATGGACTGGAAGAAAGGCTAAGAGAAATTGGTGATGAAACAATCGAAGCAGACCGGATGGAGCCGGATCTAAATGAAGCAGCGCCGGGAGATACCAAAGATACGAGTACACCCAAAGCACTTGCTGAAAGCTTGCAAAAATATGTGCTCAGTGATTTGCTCTCTGAGGATAAGCACGATTTGTTAATTGATTGGATGACCGGGAATGAATCTGGAGATACATTGATTCGTGCTGGCGTACCTGAAGGCTGGGAAGTTATCGATAAGAGCGGAGCCGGGGGCTATGGTACAAGAAATGATATTGCTGTGGTATGGCCGCCTGACCATCAAGCACCGATTGTTATCTCCATTTTGTCCAGTCGTGATACAGAAGACGCAGATTTCGATGATGCAGTCATTGCAAAAGCAGCACGAGGTGTCATCGAGCAGATGCAGAATGAAGAATAGGAAGGTGGAAGAATGAAAGGTTATCGAATGATTCTCCTCCTGCTGGTGATGCTGCTTTTGATAATCGTTGGATGCTCCAAAAAAGAAGAGCCGTCAGAGGTACTGGATGATTATCTTTCCAACTGGGAGAATAAAGATTTTTCTGCTATGTATGAACAGCTTTCTGACGAAGTAAAAAATAAAATAACAGAAGAAGCGTTTATCGAACGCTATGAAAATATATATGATGGGATAGAAGCAGAGAATTTACAAGTGACATCGCAGGTAGATTCCGAGGAGCAGTTAAAGTCTGATGGAGGTGTTATGACTCTTCCATATAAGGTAGAAATGAACACCGCTGCTGGTCCAATTGAATACAGGCACCGGCTGACATTAGAACAGGGAGATGAGGGAGCGTGGCTGGTTAAATGGAATACCTCACAGATTTTTCCGCAGTTAAGTACAGGAGATAAAGTAAAGGTCAACACGTTAGAGGCAGAAAGAGGAGAGCTGCAGGATAAGAATGGAAACGGACTTGCCGTTAACGATGATGCGAATGTTATAGGGGTTATCCCGGGCATGCTGGAAGAAGGAGCCCAAACAAAAGAGAAGCTGGCGGAGCTCTTGGATATTTCGGTGGAAGAAATAGACCAGGCGCTGGATGCATCCTGGGTAACACCGGAAGTGTTCGTGCCAATAAAAACCTTGCCAATGGAAGAAGACGATATAGAAGCCTATGTGGAACTTCCAGGAGTAAGCTCCCGCGTGGAAACCGTACGTACCTATCCGTTGGGAGCTTCGACCGCTCATTTAACAGGCTATGTCCGGGAAATATCGGCAGAGCAGCTGGAGAAGCTCGATGGTTATGCTGCTGGCGATGTAATTGGAAACGCAGGGTTGGAAAAGGTATTTGAAGATAAATTACGGGGAGAAAAAGGCGCTCATATTTATATCAGCAATACAGATGGAGATGTAAAAGAAACGCTTGCCAAAAAAGAACCTGTCGATGGAGAAGATGTACAATTAACCATTGATGCTGCACTGCAGCAAGAAATATATAATCAGTTTGACGGGGATGCTGGAACCTCCATTGCGCTCGATCCAAATTCAGGAAAAGTATTATCACTTGTCAGCTCACCGAGTTACAATCCAAATGCTTTTGTAAGAGGACTGTCAGACGAGCAATGGGAAAAATGGAGTGAAGACCCGGATGAACCATTCTTAAATCGTTTTATTAGCCGTTATGCTCCGGGGTCTGTATTTAAAACGATAACTGCATCGATTGGATTAGAAACCGGCATTACCAATCCGGAAAAGGTCCGTCAGATTGACGGTCTTCATTGGACAAAGGATGATTCATGGGGAGATTATTATGTCACTCGTGTTCATGACAAAGCAGATGTCAATCTGCGAGATGCTTTTGTTCATTCTGATAATATTTATTTTGCGCAGGAAGCTTTAGAGATGGGGAAAGACAGCTTTTTAGAAGAGGCAGCTGCTTTTGGATTTGGCGAAGAAATCCCGTTCCCATTTGCTATTCCAGCTTCGAATCTGACGAATAATGGAGAAATCGATCATGAAGTACAGCTTGCTGATACAGCTTATGGACAAGGGCAGGTAATGATGAGCCCACTCCATCTTGCGTTAACATACACGCCCTATCTTAATGAAGGAAACATGCTATACCCTTCTCTGGTTGAAGCGGATGAACCTGAGGTTTGGAAGGAAAAACTTATCAGCGAAGAAACCGCTGATTTGGTAAAAGAGAATTTGATTCAGGTCGTCGAAAGCCCGGATGGTACTGCACACAGCACGTATATACCAGAAGCGGTAATTGGCGGGAAATCTGGAACAGCGGAGATAAAAGGAAGCAAGGAAGATGATAATGGAAACGAAAATGGCTGGTTTGTCGGATTTGAAGAGGACGATTCTGACATATTATTGGTAATGATGGTGGAAGATGTGAAGGACCGCGGCGGCAGCGGTTATGTGATATCCAAGGCGAGAAGTATTTTTGAATATATGCAATAAAGAATAAAAATGAGCATTCACCTGAATCCGGCAAAGAGGATTCAGGTGAATATGTTTTAGATAGGTTTTTTATTCCCCGCCTTCAAAAATGTCCTCCACCTTGTCCTCATCTGATCCACCTTCGTTATCATTTTTCTCTGTATCTTCTGATTCCGCTCCATCTTCATTGTCATTTTCTTCTTGACTTGGTTCTTGATTATCCGGTTCTTCATTTTCATCGTCCTGACATGCTCCAAGAAGAAGCATCAATGAAACTCCTAAGGCTGCAAGGTAAGATTTTTTCAATCGCATGATGTATTATCACTCCTTCTAATGTATGCTCTTACCCGATTTTAACAAAGAAAATCAGAAAAATTGCTTTTGTTAATAATTTGTAAAGGGATTTAGGTACAACATGTCATATTTCGTTTCAAATATGGACAAAATGTTCATATAGCTTTATTTATTTCTCCGTCAACTTCTTCATAAAAGTATCCGTATTTGTATAACTCAAGGACGCTTATCCCAAGGCTCTAATGTTCCAATAATTTTTATTTCCTGATTGTGAACAACAGCATCAATCACTCCATCGCTGATTTCCTGATGTGTTAGCCATCTGGAGTCTTCTTTCTCTAAAATAAATCCAAGCTGAATTTGTCTGTACTGGCAGCCTGGATATTTCTTTACAGCAGCATCTTTTATTTGATTTAAACTGGAGCTGCTCCCTAAGATGTGATAGAGTTTCCAAGCTGGAATTTCCTGTGCAACTTCATGACAGATAATATCTAACGCATGGTGCGCATCCGAATGAATCCATGCAATAACCAAATCGATTGGACCGTTCTGAAGGATGGCTGCTTTAATCCTTTCTTTCAGCCCCGCCCTATCTTTGTAGTTAACAAATAACGGGGTAATAGAG
This sequence comes from Oceanobacillus sp. FSL K6-0251, assembly GCF_038004725.1. NCBI lineage: Bacteria > Bacillati > Bacillota > Bacilli > Caryophanales > Bacillaceae > Oceanobacillus > Oceanobacillus sp. FSL K6-0251. The sequence goes on from NZ_JBBORS010000001.1 coordinate 477,829, forward strand.
GAAGCCGCATCCGACTTGTTAAGTACTCTCTCCATTTTAGTCTGATTGCGTGCGATAATGGAAACTTTATCTGAATGATCAGCAAGCCATAAAGAAGCAGTGGATAACATTCCTGTTCCGCCGATAACCAAGGTGTGGGCAGGGAGGTCTTTCATTTTATTATGGATGATTTCCAGCCACGGATGCTTCCCGTTAAATTGCTGACGTAATGAATAATAAAGCCACTTTATTTCATTCTTTTTCAGAACGGGAAGCAGCCGTTCTAAATCTTTATGATCCTTCTCTCTGATAACAGAGCTGCCGCCCTTATATAACAATTGTATCTCTGGCTTTATATAGGGTATACCATCGTCTGTGAGTGCTCCAATCCTGCTGATAGACCGTTTGATTTGGTTATCTCTTTTGTAAATCCATTCGTCATTCTCTGAATCTATTAGCATGATTTCGAATAACCAGCTTGTTCCCTGCTTCTTTCTGACCCAAAGACTGCCTGATGCTACGCTTAGGCTTTCAGAATCTTCCAGCTGTGTCAACATACTGTTATCAGCAATAAATAATTCATAGCTTTCTCCTAAATACTTTTTTAGTGCATCTAAATCTTCGCTTCTAATCAAAATATCCATATCGCCATGCTCTCTTGTCTGCTGTCCATAATGCAAATCAAGCGCCCAGCCTCCAGCAATCCACCATGACACAGAGACATCTTTCATCAGGTGATTTATTTCTTCCACTGTCAAAGCTTCCCAAGGATAATGCTGCAAAAAATCTCTCCTCTCCTTATATTTTCTAGCAGGACCTTTTATGTTTATTGTAAAAGCGTTTGCGCGAATCAGCAATGAAACCTATTCATTTTTCCTGCTAAATAAATTGTTATTTTCTGAAATTAATCTTTGTGTTACATTAAAGTGGGGGAGTGGTAAAAAATGGACTTCGAAACGGAAGAAGTATCCACAAAAGAAGCATTTCAAAAGGAAAAAAAGAAATTGCTTCCATTAAGTATACGATTTTTTTGTGTGTTCTTATTTGCTTCCTTGTTGATGATGGTTATACGAAGTAATTATGCTAATGTAATTGATTATATTGGGCCACCGGTGATTGGCTTTTTTATATATTATTTTGTACAGTACGCTGAGGTAAGGAGAGCTTGCGGTAAAACACGAAATAATTTTAGAAAAAGAAAATAAAGAAAGTTCAGAATGTATTTTATAAAAACGTTGACTTTGTATGCGCTTTCGTGTTATTTTAATTTTACGTAAACGTTTACTAAGGAAAATGGAACTGGAGGTAGATTATGAGCCAGGAAAACCTAATTGAACAAGAACCTGTTCATGAATCCAATATTAGGCGCCTTCCTTTTAAAGATTTAATGAAGAGAATTGGTCCGGGTATAATATTGGCTGGGATTGTTATTGGACCTGGAGCGATTACAACAGCTTCTATGGTAGGGGCGATGTATGGATACTCGTTACTTTGGATTATGATACCAATTGCTTTTATGGGTATATCTTTCTTATTAACAACATATAGAGTAGCTCTTTTGACTGGCATGCCAGCGTTACATGCGATTAGACATTATTTTGGCCCTTTAGCTGCTCAGATTGTTGGAATAACAACTTTTTTATCTTGTGTATTTTTTACTATAGGGAATATTTCTGGTACAGGTGCAGGTATGAATCTGCTATTCGGGATAGACTGGAAAATAGGTGCGTTAATTATGTTGGCCTTCCTAGTGTACTGTTATTTTTCTAAAGGTGTATATTCGAAAGTGGAAAAGATATCAATGTTGTGTGTTATTGGGTTAATATTGGCTTTTTACGCCACAATATTTCAAACTGGAGGACCAAATTTAGTTGAATTAGCGTACGGAATAAGCCATTGGACTTTTCCGGTTGGAAGTTTAGCTTTAGTATTAGGTTTTATTAGTACAAATGCTTCTATTACAACTGCGTTATATGGTACTTATTTAAGCAAAGAGAAAAAGTGGAAAAAAGCTGATTTATTTAATGGCGGTATGCTGGCTGATTCGATAGCGCATATAGCGGGAGTAATATTAGTGAGCGGCGCAATAGTTCTAGTGGGCGCTATTGTGTTATTTCCTAATCAAGTAATAATAAGCTCTCCTACGCAGCTGGCGGATATGCTAGTTCCTTTTATGGGAAGAGCTGCAAGTATAGTTATGGGACTTGCCCTAGTTGCTTGTGCGTTTTCATCACTTCTGGGAAACACACACAGATCAATTGTATTATTAAATGCAGGTTTTAATAAACCGACTGGCTTAGAAGAAAAAAGTGTCCGTTGGGGGTCTCTTGTTGTCTTGGTTATTTCTGCAGTTGTTAGTTTCAGTTATGGAGGGTCACCAATACAATTGATATATGTGGCAAATATAGCTACGGCTGTTGCTGCGCCGTTTGGAGGCCTTTTTATGTGTTTGCTTTTATATAACAAAGAAGTAAATAAAGGCTTGAAAAAACCAAAATTATTGCAAGTATGTATGACCATAAGTTATTTATTTTCTTTAATATTAATTACTTTTGTAATTATAGATGTAATTTCTAAAATATTCAGTTAATAAACGGAAGGATTTATATAAGGTCATTATTTATTATTGACAATATAATGAAACCGTTTTACCATTATTACGTAAACGTTTACGTTAAAAACAGGAGGAGATTATAATGAAAAATAAAGAAAAATGGAGTGGAGTATTTCCTGCAGTATTAATTCCTTTTAAGGATGATTATTCAATTGAAGAACCAGAATTTCGTAAATTAGTTAGATGGGTGGCAAGTCATGAAGGTGTAAATGGAATAGTGGTTAATGGGCATACGGGAGAAATCATGACTTTATTACCGGAAGAGCGTGCAGAAGCAGTAAGGATAGCAGCAGATGAATTACAAGGGCGTATTCCAGTAATCTCTGGTGTTTCTGCAGAAGGGTCAATTGAAGCCATTCAACATAGTCAGGCAGTTGAGCAAGCTGGTGGGGAAGGAATTTTATTAATGCCTCCACATTCATGGTTACGCTTTGGAATGCAGCCGGATTCACCTGTTGAATTTTTTAAAGATGTAGCTGAATCAGTCAATATTGGAATTGTAGTCCATCAATATCCTACATGGACTAAACCATCATATACGACGAGTCAATTATTGGAAATGGCGAAAATACCTAATGTGGTCTCCTTTAAAATCGGTCAACGTGATATGGCACAATATGAAGTAGACGTAAGAGCGCTTAAGGAGCATGCGCCAGATGTTTCACTGTTAACATGCCACGATGAATATTTGTTACCGACACTTGTACAAGGTATTGACGGTGCATTAGTAGGATTCGGTTGCTTTGTTCCAGATTTGATTGCAGAACTGGTCAAACAAGTTAAGAATCAAAATTTAGCAGAAGCTAATAAAGTATATGATCGTATTTACGAATTAAAACAGGCAATCTATAAGATGGATGAACCTTCATCTACCTCACATTTAAGAATGAAAGAAGCAATGTATCAACGTGGTTTAATCAGCAGTTCTCTAGCTCGTCGTCCAGTATTACCATTAACTGAGGAAGAAAAACAAGAAATATCTGATGGACTTAAAAAAGTAGGGTTATCTGTAGAAGTATAAGTATTATTAATTAAAAATGTTTTATGATAAATAAAAAGCTAGTATGTTCCTGGAAAAAGAACATATTAGCTTTTACATATATCCCTATTCTATGAATTGGTGTAAGAATGTTTTATAATAAAAACAACAATCATTAAATGGGGGATAAGATAGTGACTGTCAGTATGAAAGATGTTGCATTAAAGGCAGGAGTTTCAATTGCCTCGGTTTCACGAGTCATAAGTGGAAAACCAGGTGTAGGCAAAGAAACTGAAAAAAAAATACGCGAAGTCATGGATGAACTAGATTACCGTCCTAATATGGGTGCTCGTGGGTTAGTTATGAAATCGACCGGAAATATTGCTATAGTAATACCCAGAGGTACATTTACTTTAAATAACCCTTTTTTTTCTACTGTACTAGAAGGTATTGCGAAAGGTTTAGATAAAACAGATTACAATATGGTGATGTCTTTTACTTCCCTGCAGCAAAAAAGGTTGCTGGAAACTCAATCAGTTGATGGAGTAATATTATTTGCTCCGAGATACAAAGAGTTGAAATTAGAATGGTTAGAAAGTATCGGATTGCCGATTGTAGTAATCGGTAGTTATTTAGAAGATTCGCCATTCCCTTGTGTACGGCCAAATGACGAGATGGGGACCAAAAAAGCGGTAGAAGAACTCTACAAATTAGGACACAGAAATATTGGTTTTATAAATGGGCCTATGGACTCTATGCATAGTGTGAAATGCTTGAGAGGGTATAAAAATACAATAGAGTCATTAAATATGGAATACACTAAAAATAATGTGTTTGAAGTGGGTGAATTTGAAATACAAGCAAGAAATCAGGATTTAGAAAAATTTTTAATTGAAAATTCAAGAATAACTGGATTTGTTTGTTCATCTGATTATTTAGCAATTGGTTTAATCAAAGCTGCCGGAAAAGTTGGTTTAAAGATACCTGAAGATTTATCTGTTGTTGGATTAGATGATGTGCCATTATCAAGCCATATTACTCCTGCGCTATCGACCGTGCATGTTGATTTGATTGGAATAGGAAAAAGAGCTTCAGCAATTTTAATTAATTTGTTAAAGGGTAAACAAATTCGCAAAAAAGAGATAGTTTTTGAAATGGATTTTATTTCAAGAGACACAACTGGAATTGTGAAGGATTAGTTTGAATATAATAATTAATTAAGAATGAACAGAATTTTCCCGGTGCTATTGTCATTTTACAAAAAACCTTTTTGTAAAATGACATGCTTAGCTCTATAAAAGAAGGTGTATGAAGATGACCGTTATAATAGAACGAGCAAATAACCTTGAATTATTAGTTGATTTTCTTGCGGATATGAATCATCAAAAGACCAATCATATTGGTTTCTGCGGAACAGATAAAGCGGATATTTTACAAGCGCTTAAAGAAGACTTTGTGAATGAGAAGGGAGAAGTTTCCTTTCTAATAGCTAAACGCAATACGGGAGAAATGATGGCTGCCTGCGGATTGGATATAGAGAATAACGAAGCAGAAGTCTGGGGTCCGTTTAATAAGACGGAAAGAATGGAATGGGATGTTCAGCTTTGGCAGCGATTAATCGATCGATATCCATCTGTTCAGTATTTTTCCTTCTTTATTAACGAAGAAAATAGAAAGCAGCAGGCATTTATGAAACAGATTGGAGCAAAACAAGGAAGGAAACACTTAAATTTAGTTATTTATCGGAACCGTTTTGAAAACGCTGATGAACGAAAATGCCGTTTCTTTACTGAGCCTGATTTTCCAGCATTCCGGCAGCTGCATGACAGCATTTTTCCAAATACATATTATGACGCAGAAACAATTCGGAACAGGTTAAACAAGAATAATGTACTGAAGGTTTTGAAGGATGATCATGGTGATTTCGTTGGTTATGCTTATTTTGAAATAAACAAAGAGCTTTCAGAGGCTTCATTAGAATATATTGCCGTAGCAGACAGGTATCAAAATAAAGGATTTGGAAGGCTTTTATTAAAGGAAGTGTTAACAGCTATATTTGCTTTTCCTAAAATAGATGAGATACATCTCACTGTGGATGCCGACAACCATCATGCGAATCATGTTTATGAAAAAATAGGATTTAAAAAGGGAGATACATTGATTCATTATAAAATTCAGTACTAGCGGATATACAGTGAGTAAGGAGTAAAAGCAGTCTTTTCCAGGAAAGGCTGTTTTTATTTATTTAAGAGATTGTTCAAAAAGGTAGGAATGACCTTCCGTTAATTCCGGCTTCGTTAAATAAGTTTAGAGGATATCACTATACAGGCCATTAGTAAAAATCACGGCTTTTTCATTTTAATAATCAAATTGAGATAGGGGGGGGGCTTGTAGTGGGCTGCCTTAGCCGTCTTGTAAATAACAGGATGAAATACAAGATCATCCCCCGAATTAATCTTTCATCCCCATCAATTCCTTCAGTTCCTCTTCATTCTGTATTAAATCCTCTAATGTATATTCTTCCAGCACTTTAAAAAATTGAAATAACGCTTTATTCAGGACATGCTTTAAGGAGCATCCTGGTGAAATCACACAATGGTTGGTTCCCTTATCAAAGCATTCGAGTAAATTGAAATCACTTTCCAGCGAGCGGATCAATAATCCGATATTGATGTCAGCAGCAGGCTTAGCAAGACGAAATCCCCCATTTCTGCCTCTTACAGAGGTCAGTAATCCTCTTTTGGTTAAATCATGGACAACCTTTCTCAGATGCTCTGGTGAGATGGCATACACATCGGATACTTCTTTAATTGTCGAAAGTTCATCCCCTGACTTTAAACCTGCCAAAATCAAGACGCGCAAGGAGAAGTCTGTATATTTTTTTAAGTTCATGATATCTCTCCAATTGTTAATTGTTTCACATAATTGTAACATAAATTTGCTTTTGACACATTGAATTCACATTTTAACCGTATTAAAATAAAAGATGTATTCAAAATACATCTTTTAAATGATCAAGATAAAATGTACCTTGGTGCAATCGTCTGTAACCTCTCTGTTTCAAGGATTAAGGTGATTTATGAAGAGAAAACGGGAAGCAGCGGACGTGAATACCCCGATTGATTTAGCTAAAACTCTGTAAGAGGGAAGCAGCCCTCCATGGAGTGAATTTTCACTATTTAACAAAGGAGTGTTTTATAATGGCAACAACAGCGGGATTAGATCAAAAAACAATAGAAACAATAAAGGCAACGGTTCCTGTCTTGCAGGAGCACGGAGAAGCAATCACAGGACACTTTTATAAAATTATGTTAGAAAATCACCCGGAACTGAAAAATGTTTTTAATCAGACCAATCAGCGGAAGGGCGGACAGCCAAAAGCGTTGGCAAATACAGTATATGCAGCAGCGGCAAACATCGAGCATTTAGAGGATATCCTGCCGCATGTAAAACAGATAGCGCATAAACACACAAGCTTAAATATCAGACCAGAACAATACCCGATTGTAGGAAAATATTTATTAATTGCCATCAAGGATGTGCTTGGAGATGCTGCTACAGATGACATTATTAATGCATGGGAAAAAGCATATGGCGTGATTGCAGATGTGTTTATCAGCGTAGAAAAAGAAATGTATGAAGAAAAGCAAAATACGCCAGGAGGCTGGGTTGGATTTCGTGATTTTACAGTTGCTAAGAAAGTTCCGGAAAGTGAAGTCATTACCTCTTTTTATTTAAAGCCTGCAGATAACGGAAAGCTTCCACCTTATCAAGCTGGACAATATATTACTGTAAAAGCACAAATGGAAGGGGAAGCCTATGACCATTTACGTCAATATAGTTTATCCACTGCGCCGGGACAGGATTTCTTGCGAATCAGTGTGAAGCGGGAAGATGAGCATCATCCGGAAGGAATTGTATCTAATTATCTTCATAACCAAATAGAAGAAGGTGCTATTCTGGCAATTAGCGCGCCAGCTGGAGATTTTGTATTAAACGAAACAGAACAAAAACCACTAGTGTTAATCAGCGGAGGAGTTGGATTAACCCCATTAATGAGTATGCTGGAAACAGTGGTAGAAGAACAGCCGGAGAGAGAAGTTATCTTTATCCATGCGGCAAGATCTCGCGCCTATCATGCAATGAAGGATAAAATAGCCTCTATTGCAGAATCCAATAAACAAGTAACGCAATATACGGTTTATGCGGATAATACAGACGCAGGGGTATGTGATAAAGAAGGGCATATTGACTTGGATTGGCTAAAAACAGTTATTCCAACGGTGGACGCATCTTTTTATTTATGCGGTCCAAAAGGATTTATGGGTGCGATGCATGGTCATTTACGAGAAATGAATGTGGCAGATAATGATATTCACTTTGAATTATTTGCGCCAATGGATGAGATAGCGAATTAAACAATGGGAAGGCTGGTTGAAAAAACCAGCCTTTTCAACTTGATAATAAATTTTAGAGAACCTCCTCAATTGCCTTTGTTTAATCCTTTCCTTAACCAATAACATCTCCTCCAAATACAAAGGTCATTAAAGCACTGCTGACAAATCCAACAAGAAGGGCAACGATTATACGTTTTTTGAAATAAGGTTTATCTTCCGCTTTCCCGTCTATTTTGGTAAGAACAATGCCAATACCTAATGAAGCTGCTATCCCGGCGCTGATAAAATAGCTTACTGCATCCGGAAGCTGGAAATAACTTAAGAAAGTCGGAAAGACGAGCATTCCAACAAATAATATAAATAAAAACACAAGCACCCCTTTAAAGCTGATACGAGGTATTAATTTGGACTCTTCCATTATATTTTCCTCCCTGGGAGAGGAAACCTGCTGATTTCCTCTCTTGAATTTATTACGGAGAATCGTCCGTAAAGCTCCCGCTGAGTGACGTTTCGTCTTATGGAGCTGTATTATCTTCTTCCGTTTCTAAATCCACCATTTTTCGATCATAGACTTTAAAGAATGGGAAATAGATTGCTACGGATATCGCGATATTGACAAGAACCAGGAGGATAGCCCGCCAATCACCTCCCGTTGCCAGATAAGCGCCGATTGGAGCCGGCAGCGTCCAGGGGGCTCGTATAAATGTCGGCGATACCAGACCTATGGACGTTGCAAAATAAGAAATAATTGCAAGAACGATAGGTGTAATGATAAAAGGAATAATCAGTATCGGGTTTAAGACAATCGGCAGTCCGAAAATAACCGGTTCATTAATGTTGAAAAGGGCAGGTACACTCACTGTTCTGCCTAGATTTTTTAAATATTTTGATCGTGCAAATAAGATCATCACAATAACAAGACCAAGTGTGGCGCCTGAGCCGCCGACCCATATGAACCATTGGTATAAAGGCTCAGGGGCAACATGAGGCAGAACCTCTCCTGCGGCGGCGGCTTCTCCGTTATTTAACAAATATACTTCCCATACCGGACGTGCGACCGATCCGACAACCGAAACACCATGGATACCAAACGACCAGAAAAAGGTAATGAGAAAAACAGGGACTAATACACCAAATAAACTGTCTCCAGCTGTAACGAGCGGAGCGGCCAGCTTTTCAACAACTGTATGCAAATTCACTCCGATAACTACCGTAATAAGAGTCATTAATACGATAACGATGGCTACCGGAATAAGTGCTTCAAAGGATCTGCTGACAGATTTGGGGACGGCATCCGGGAGTTTGATCGTTATCCCTTTCTGTTTACATATTCGGAAGATTTCTACAGACAGGATGGAAACAATAATCGTTACAAACAGACCGCTTCCGCCGAGAAACTCCATTGGTAAATAAAACAACTCATCAATTACTGTTGGTGTAATGGTAAGAAGCAAAGAAGCAACTGCAATTTGTGCCCCTGACAAAGGGTCGACCTTATAGGATTGCGCTAGATTATAGCCAATACCGAATGCGACGTAAAGGGACATAATGAACATGGTCATCCGATAAGGGATTAATATTTCTGCTGCATTATCTGCCGCCCATTGAGTAATTGCCCATGATTCGGGCAAAGGCGGAGAGGCAATAAGTAAAAAGAAAGACCCTACAATAATGAATGGCAGGGAAGAAATAACACCATCACGAATAGCTAAAAGATGTCTTTGTTCCGCCAATCTGGCCATCGGATTAGAAACCTTCTCCTCCAAAAAATCTGTAAATTTAGCCATGATACGTAACTCCTTTCCATCCCGAGCTATGAAATCAATTCATTCAGCGCTTTTAATAACGTAGGTCCGCCCAATGGGTTATAGGCCTGAGCAGGTATGGATCCGCATGGAACGCCATGTTCATCCGCTTTTTCCTTGATGCCTTTAAAGCGGTGTCTTATTTGCGGTGCAACCATAATGGCATCCCAATGATGGTCAAGTTCTGCGTCTACCTCACTGGAACCTACAGCCTTTACGTCAAGATCCTGTCCGTGTTTTCCCGCTTCTTTTTTTAATGCATTCACCACAATTTCACTCGACATTCCACCAGAGCATACAAATAATACTTTTTTCATCACGTCACGTCCTTTAAAAATAATTATTTGGATTTTACTGCAGCCTTTTATCCGTTTCCTATAAACAGTAAGCAACTTAAAAATAAGCTCGATTTTTTTATTGGTGGCCTCCTTCCTGAAAATATTTTTTTTGTATAAATGATTAATTTCTTGAAAGGGCTTTCATATACTTGTATTATAGAATATATAAAATAAAATTTCAAATATATTTTAAAATTGTAAAATTAAAATTCAATCCGCTATCATGCGGAAATCAGCGGGAGGGGTTCAGATGGATATGGAAAAAGAAATTTTTGAAATTATATCGAATGGTGGAGATGCGAAAGCAATGGCTTATGAAGCGCTTGAACTAGCGCATGAAAATGATTTTCAGCAAGCGGAAGAGAAATTGAAAGAAGCAAATCAAACACTAAACACGGCTCATAATACGCAGACCAAACTGATTCAAGCAGAGTTGAATGGAGAAGGTGTTCCAATGACTTTGCTGATGGTTCACGCCCAAGACCATCTGATGGCAGCGATAAGTGAAATGTCATTGATTGAAAATATGATTAAGCTGTTAAAAAGAATTTCCGAATTAGAGAAGAATTAAAATGAATACATGAGGAGAGAGGTGTTCGAAATGAAAAAGCTTGGTATTTCCATCTATCCCAATAAATCAAGTGTCGAAGAAGACTTGGAATATATACAAACAGCAAGGAAATATGGTTTTGAACGTATCTTCACTTGTCTGCTATCCGTAGAAGGGGATAAAGAAAAAATAATCTCTGATTTTAAGAAAACAATTTCTTTTGCGAAAGAAAAAGAAATGGAAGTGATTTGTGATATCAGTCCGCGCATATTTGCTGCATTGAATATTTCCTATCAAGACTTATCTTTTTTCGCTGATCTTGGAGTGGATGGTATCCGATTAGATATGGGATTTACCGGTAATGAAGAAGCAATGATGACGTATAATTCTTATGGATTGAGCATCGAGATTAATATGAGTAACTCCAATAAATATTTGGAAAATCTGTTAAGCTATCAGCCTAATTTATCTAAACTGACAGGATGCCATAACTTTTACCCGCATCGCTACGCCGGGCTATCCTATGATTTTTTTATGGAATGCAGCCGGAAATTTAAACAGCATGGTTTGAGAACAGCAGCTTTTATCTCTTCCAAGGATGCTGCTTTTGGACCATGGCCAATCGTAGAGGGTCTGCCGACAGTTGAGATGCATCGTGAATTGCCAATTGACGTGCAAGCGAAGCATTTATTTGCCACAAACGTTATTGATGATGTCATTATCAGTAATGCTTATGCATCTGAAGCGGAAATGAAGCGCCTCAGTGAGATAAACAAGGAGAAAATAACGTTTACTGTCGATACGGTTTCTACCGCAAGTGATTTGGAAAAAGAAATTATTTTTCGTGAGCCGCATTTTTACAGGGGAGACGTTTCCGATTATATGATTCGTTCTACGCAGAGCAGAGTGAAATATCGCGGGCATACCTTCCCGGCTCATCATACGCCGGATATAAAAAGAGGAGATATCATTATAGAAAGTGATTTATATCAACAGTATGCCGGAGAATTGCAGATTGCTTTAAAAGATATGGTCAATTCCGGTAAATCCAACGTAGTTGCAAGAATTAGAGAGGAAGAGATTTTCTTAATTGATTATTTAAAGCCATGGGAAAAGTTTGCATTTACGGCAAGAGCATAAGCAAAGAATGAAGGGTATCTTATCAGATGTTTAGGTAAACAGTGTGACGGAGGCTGTGGCGCTTTTTCTGTTGTGTAGCATGAAGAAAACTTTCGTAAAGGGGAGATGACATGAGTAAATTGGTTGTAGGGTTAATGTCCGGGACATCCTTAGATGGTCTGGATGCGTCACTTGTAAAAATAGATGGTTATGGCACCGATACAGAAATCGATATTATAAAAAGCATTTCATGGCCCTATGATGGTGCTTTAAAACAAGAATTATTGGATGCTATGGACGTTGATAAATCAAATGTTGGAAAGCTGTGCAGCTTAAATGTGAAATTAAGCTATTCCTTTGCAGAGGCAGTTAAAAGGGTTTGCAGAGAGGCTGGGGTCAATTTAGAAGATGTTGATTTAATCGGCTCTCATGGGCAGACGGTCTATCATATTCCTGAAGCAGATGGCTCCAAGGTGCGGTCCACCTTACAAATAGGAGATTCCTCGGTGATTGCTTATGAAACCAAAACAATGGTTGTTTCCAATTTTCGAATGATGGATATTGCTGCTGGAGGGGAAGGTGCTCCCTTAATTCCGTATATTGACTGGTTATTATATAGAGATCAGCATAAGGGAAGAATTTTACAAAACATTGGCGGCATTGGAAACTGTACGGTTATGGAAAAGGATTCATCTTTAGAAACGATTTATGCATTTGATACAGGCCCGGGGAATATGATTATTGATGCCCTGTGCAGAAAATTGTTTCAGGTGGGCTATGATGCAGAAGGTGCAATTGCGAAAAAAGGAACGGTTCATCAAGCTATCGCAGCAGAATGGATGGAACATGATTTCTTTGCTCTTCAGCCGCCTAAATCAACAGGAAGAGAACAGTTTGGAGAAACGTTTACCTCTAGAGTTATCAAGAACCATAAAGATTTGCCATACGAGGATTTAGTAGCGACTGCCACCTATTTCACGGCATATTCTATTGCGGATGCTTATCAGAAATTTGTGTTTCCCAAAACAGATATTACAGACATTATTATCAGCGGAGGGGGAGGAAATAATAAGACATTAATCACAATGCTCCAGAGTTTATTGCCTTCTAAAAATGTGTACACAGCGGAACAGATAGGGATAACTGCAGATGAGAAGGAAGCAGTCGGATTTGCTGTTCTGGCGAATGAGACCATTCATCAGCAAAAAACGAATGTACCTAACGCGACAGGTGCCAGAGAGCCGGTTATATTGGGGCAGATAACGCTTCCTCCTTATGGAGTTAATCCAAATTTCCTTCTATAATAAGTCTATACGATGCACAAGTCGAAAAATTAACAATGAAAGGTTTTATAAAATGAGAAATAATGATGGATTAATCCGAATTAGAGAAGCATTGAATATCATCAAACCAGCTGAAAGAAATGCCGCAAATTATATATTAGAGCATCCGGAAGAAGCAGTCCGGCTGTCAATCAAAGAACTCTCTGAAAGAAGCGGATCCAGCCAAGCCGCTATTATACGTCTATGTAAGAACATAGGCGTATCCGGATTTCAAGATTTAAAGCTGCGAGTTGCTGGGAATTTGCAAACTAGTGAGCTGAGCAACTATAACAATACAGAAATTTCCTCAGGGGAAAAGGTAAGCTCCATTATGGATATCATTTCACAGAAAAACATACAATCTATTGAGCAGACATTGAAGATACTTGATTTATCCAGTGTGGAGAGAGCCATTGAAGCATTAGATAAGGCAAATCGAATTGATTTCTATGGAGCGGCTGCTTCACAGGTTATTGCACAGGACGCACAGCAGAAATTTTTAAGAATTAACAAATATTGTACCGCATTTGAAGATGCGCACTTACAGTTGACCTCCTCCGTTACATTAACAGAAAAGGATGTGGCAGTCGGGATTTCTTATTCAGGAGAAACAAAGCATGTCAATTCATCGATTGAAAATGCGAAAAAAAATAATGCAATGGTGATAACGATTACAAGGTACGGAAAGAATACTCTGTCTGAGATGGCTGATATTCCTTTATATGTATCCTCTGTTGAGTCAGAACTGGTTAGAAGTGCAGCAACTGCATCACGGATGGCACAGCTTAATATCATTGATATTTTGTTTACCGGCGTTGCTTCAAGAAGTTATGATTCCACCTTATATTATCTTAATAAGACACGAGAAGTGTTGCAAAAGGAATTTCGGAATCCACATAAAGGGTGATGATAAATGTATATCTTGGGAATTGATGGCGGTGGAACGAAAACGAAAGCGTTATTGTTTCATAAAACAGAGGGGCATGTATGGGAAACGGAAGCAGAGGCTGCAAATCCCCACAGTACCAGCTATACTCATTCTGCTAAAGTCATCAACCAAATCATAAGCGAGGCTTATGAACACAATCATTTTTCGGATAATACAGAGGTATCGTTAGGTTTGGGTATAGCAGGCTTAGGCAGAGAAGCGGACCGGAAAAAATGGGTCGAATACTTTCAAAAAACAACACCGCATAGCTTCCCCATTAATGAAATCGTTGTGGAGCATGATGGAACCATTGCTCTTTATTCAGAAACATTCGGCGCAGATGGTATTGTGTCTATCTGCGGAACAGGAGCAATAACGCTTGGGGTGCATCAATCAAGGACTGCCCGGGTTGGCGGATGGGGTCACGTGATTGGAGGAGACCCGGGCAGCGGCTATGATTTAGGCTCGCAAGCCTTGATAGCTGTATTCAATGAATTAGACGGGCTGGGACAAAAAACTGCGCTGACAGACCTTATTTTGGATGGAGAAGAAATCGTTTGTATAGAAGAATTGATTCCTATAATCTATCAACATTTTGAAAAACAGCGTGTGGCTGCATTCGCAAGCTATGTCTTTCAAGCGGCTGAAATGAAAGATGAAATCGCAATAACAATTATTCAAGAAACAGCTAAACAAATAGCGAAACGAGGTCAGGTTTTGTTTGAAAGGCTGTTTCAAACAACGGGCGAGGCTGTTTCATTTGTACTGACAGGAGGCATTTTTCAAAATAATTTCATTGTCGAAAAGGTGAAAGCAGAACTAGCTGCAATTCCCTCATTAAATGTTTTGAAATCACAAAATTCCCCAGTGATTGGAAGTATAGCTCTTGTTCTAAAGCAGCAGGGCTATTTGCCGGAACAAATCAAACGAATGCTGTCAGATACAGGGAGAAGAGGTGGCATAAATGAAGGCTTATGAACGGTATTTAGAGGAATTAGTTACAAAGGATGAGATTCCTGCAGCTGTTTATCTTGTCAGGCATCATCAACAACAGAAAACGTTACGAAGTGCAGGCTCCTTTTTAAATAATGAAGGAAAGAGAATCCCTGTTACTACAGAAACTTACTTTGACCTGGCTTCTTTAACAAAAATTATGTGTACACTGCCGAGCATTCTATTTTTACATGAGCGAAATGAGCTGCATATAGACGATGCAGTAAATAAATATATACCTGCGTTTCCGCAAAAGCAGATCAGCATTCGCCATTTTTTACAGCATACCTCAGGTGTTTCAGCAGATTTATCTGTTAAAAACCGGTATCAGCAAAGAGACGTATGGAAGGAAATTTTAAACTGTACAGCAGTTCACCCGCCAGAGACTCAGGTTTTATATAGTGATATTGGCATGATTGTTTTAGGAAAAGTTGTCGAAGCAATAACAAACCAACGGCTGGATGTTTTTGCGGATAAGGAGCTGTATCAACCTTGGGGGATGAAAGACACAGGCTTTCTTCCTGACAAAATAGAAAAAAATAAGATTGCTGCGACAGAAAAAGTTTCCGGAAAATACGTTCATGGTGAGGTGCATGATGAAAAAGCCTATCATTTAGGCGGTGTTAGCGGTTCAGCAGGTTTATTTTCTAATATTTCGGATGTAGCGACCTATGCTGCTTATTGGCTGTATCCAGAAAAGCAGTCGATATTAAGACCGGAGACAATGGCTTTAATCAAAGAAAATGTAATTCAAAATCGAGGTTTAGGCTTTGAAGTATTATATGATAAGACGCTTGGAACAACTTGCGGGTCAGCCTGGTCCATCGGCTCGTTTGGACATACTGGATTTACAGGCACAAGTTTATGGATTGACCCAAAAGAAGAAATCGTTACGGCCCTGCTTACCAATATGGTGCACTATGGACGACAGCATCGATTGTCTGAAATCAGAAAAAAGTTTCACACGATGGTTTATGAAACGCTGCTTACCTGGTAAAAATTAACATTTGGAAAGGGAGTTAATATATGCTGACGGAGAAGAGAAATAAACATTCCTATCATTTACATGAACAATCTACCTATGACATCTTACAATTGATGAACGAACAAGATAAGAAGGTGCCTGAAGTTGTTGAGAACGTGCTGCCTCAAATAGAGAGGGCTGTAGAGCTAATGGTTGCAGCGATAGAAAAAGGGAATAAAGTCATTTATTTAGGGGCAGGAACAAGCGGGAGGTTAGGTGTTCTGGATGCTTCCGAATGTCCTCCGACTTTTGGCGTTTCCCCTGACGTCATTCAAGGTATTATTGCTGGAGGAGATGGCGCACTGCGTGTAGCTGTAGAAGGGGCAGAGGATGATGAACAGCTTGGCGGAAAAGATGTAGAGGAGGCTGCAGAACAAGGAGATGTCATTGTCGGTATTGCATCCAGCGGCGGAACACCCTATGTATTAGGTGCTGTGAATAAAGCCAAATCATTAGGGCTTTCAACGATTGGCATTTCTTGCAACGAGGATACAAAACTATCGCAGGATGCGGATATAGCTATCGAACTCCCCGTTGGTCCGGAGGTTGTCACAGGTTCTACAAGGCTAAAGGCGGGAACGGCTCAAAAACTTGTTTTAAATATGCTGTCCACAGCAACAATGGTGCGGACTGGAAAAGTCTATGAAAATTTGATGGTTAATTTGCAGGCGAAGAATCATAAGTTGCGTAAGAGGGCAATCTCTATTATCAAAGAGTTGACGCAGGCAGATGATAAGGAAGCTGCGCAAGTTTATGATAAAGCAGGTGGTAATACAAAAGCAGCTATTTTAATGCAGATGTTTGGCGTTGAGTTGGAAACAGCGCAGGAAAAACTGGACAAGTACAAGGGGAATTTTGTCAAAGCCATAGGAGAATTGAATAGTGTATAATATGTCCGAAAAAACCTTGAACCTGCAGATACATATGGTTATCTGCAGGCTTGAAATTCCAGATTCATACTCATATTCTCTGAAAATAGTTCCCTCAGCCGAAGTGCATCTACTTTATTCTCTCTGCATAGTCAGCTCTATCGGTTCATTATCATCCATCGTGGCTTGATATAATGTAATATTTCCATTCTGCCGCTCTGGTGTATCTTCATTAACCTGAAAATTTTCATCCAAAGAGACAGTCCAGGCAGCCTCGTTGTTTTTTTCTAAAACGACAGCAAGCGTTCCGAACTGATGGATATCGTCCCATTCAAAATGTTCGGATTCGCCATCAGCTGTGATAGAAATCCCTTCTGTATCACTGACCAGCTGTACGTTTTCCCCCTGCCAAGTACCGTGAAGCTCAGCACCTACATAATAGTAGCTCGTTCCGCCTCCGCGATCTCCATAGGTAGCGATAAATTGCTGCGTGTTGTTATCAACAGTTTGATACGTAACTGCCGCCGCATCATTAGCCAGCCATTCTACTTTAAAGTCTCCTTTTACTGGAGACCGCAGTCTTTCTTCCGGCCGACCAATAATACCGAAATAAGGCCGATAATAAACGACCTCAGTCGTCTGCAGATTTTCTTTAATAGATAAAACATTTTTCCGGTCGGGAGACAGACTTGTTACGCTTTTAATCAGGTTATTACTATTGAAGAGCATGATAAGCTGTACCACGATGAGAAGAAGTACAATACCTGAACCAATGATTTTCAACCTTCTTGTCGTGGAAATAAAAAGAAAAACCCCAGACGTGAGAAAACCCATACAGGCGATATTGATAATGTAAAAAAGCCTGTGATCAAGATAATCAATTAAACGGCTGGACCGGATAAAGAGGTAGCCCATCTGCAAACAGAAAAAGCCAATTGCAAGAAGTAATAAAATAGCACCAATGATTTTTTGCCACTTTCTATCTTTATTCTGACGCTGTTTCATCAGGATCCACCTCCTCTAAAAAGTCCCATGTTTCTCCATTGTCTTCAGATACAAATTTTCCTTTTACGAAACCGCCGGCATAATCGCCATTAGGGCCCTGGTTCACTAAAACAGTCAATTGGTCTTCTTCCTGTACGGGGGTTTCGGCGATAACAAAGACATGATTGTATTCCTCAGGAATATGAAATGCAGCTTCTTCCCAGCTATCTCCGCCATTTTGTGTCACATAAAGCATTGGTTCTGCGGGATCAATGGTTCCAAATGATAAAAAACCTGTTGATTCATCTACAAATCCGCCGTCTGCAATCATTCTTGATACTCCTGAATTATTGGTCTCCTCCCAAGTTTCTCCGCCGTCATGGGTTAGGAAGACGGTAGAAAATTCCTGAGACATCGTGCGATCACCCGAAACGATGACATAACCAAATTGATCATTTACAAAATCAACTTTTCTAAAACGCATTGCTGGAAAAGCATCGGTTATTTCAGACGTTTCCCATGTCGTTCCCTGATCTAAAGAATAAGTGAGAAAAATGCTTCGCAGACGTTGATTTGATGATTCTGCATGTAAGAAGGCAGCCCGGTCTTCCGTCAGTATATAGCTGTGCTCCATCAATTGTTGCTTGTTTCCTTGATATTCTCCGGAAAATAGCTGTTCTTTCTCGACTGGTACGTTCACCCAATCTTCCCCCTGATTATAGGTGAGACGCAGCTCATCGTTTTGCAAGGAATAACTAATGGAAGCTTCATAATCAACTGGGCGCAGGGCGTCAGCTGCTGGTCCTCCAAGTGCTGAAACAGTGGTATCGTCTATTTCAGAAAATCCTGGTGGAGAGGTTATAAAAAAATCAGATTTTTGGTAAACGAAAATACTGATGATAGTTAATAAGGCAATCATTAAAGCAGATATACCAAGTACAAAAGATTTCACGAAGAAGACTCCCTTTGGACGATTTATTTTTAAATGAAACATTCATTCTAAATTAGAACACAAAAAAGTATAACATAGTTAAAAAGATGAAATATATGTGTAACGAAAAAACTTCTTTTATTTTTTAACGGCTCTTCACCAAAATCTATGGGTGACATAGTAGATATAAATTTGCTGTAAGCGACCGCTACGGAAATACACTACGCTTTCCATGGGCCCCGAGCTCATCTCCTTTAAAGAAGACTTGCTGATTGGCAAGCCGTCAGGCGCAGACAGAAGCAAAGTCGCACTTATGCCCCGCGGGTAGAAAAAAAGAAGTTCGCTTTTTTTCTGCGGGGTCTTCACACTGGGACTGGGACTGGGACTGCGATTACTCGCCCCACCGAAAACCATTGCGCTTTCCCATAGGAGTCTACGTGTATTTCCTCCGCTAGCTAGTTGCTTTTATCACATTTAATTATATTTTCCAACCATAGATTTTGGTGTTGATCCTTTTTAACAAAACTATTTTTCTTTCTGGAGTAGGTTATTTGTTAAAATAATAGCATGAAAAATATCGTGTAAGAGAGGGAAGGATTTCCGATTACACATACAGCAATAAATGGAGGAGGAGCGGCATGCTATTACCTAAAAGTAACCAAGAACTGGATTTGCATGTAAGCAGGGTCGAATTAAAAGTAACTTCAATTTATAAGTTGCTCTATCAGTTAAATGATTTGATTCTCGGACTCGTCTTTTTGACTGGCAGCTTTCTGTTTTTCAGTGACAATACAATGTTTGCCGGGACCGTTTTGTTTGTGATCGGAAGCATTCAGATGCTGGTACGTCCAATCATTTCGATTATCCATGATTTTCATCTGTCTAAGGTGAAACAAAAGCAGAAGCGGGATAAAAACATTTGACTGATGATATAGCAGCTAAACATGATTTTAACTGCTATATCATTTCTGTTCTTTAAAACCACTTTTTTAATTTGAAATAAATGATTAACCCCATGCTGATAAGCAGCATAACAACAAGCACTGCAACGTACCCATAATCCCATTGCAGCTCCGGCATATGCGAGAAATTCATGCCATAAATACCGGTAATTAACGTGAGCGGCAAAAATATAACTGAAACGAGAGTTAATATCTTCATTACATTATTTAAACGGTATGAGCTTAACGAATCATAATTATCGCGGATATCACTGGTCATTTCCTGTGCAGATTTAATGATGTTCATTTGTTTAATAATATGGTCTTCAATATGATGAAGGTAGAGCCGCTGTTTCTTGGTTTTGGTGAAGGCTGTTTCATCTTTTAAATGCTGTATCAATTCCTGCATCGGCAGAATAACACGCTTTAATTTAATCATCACCGCCCGGATTTGAAAGACGTCCTCCATCAGCTTATTATCGGCTGTATCATTGACATGCCGATCTTCAAAGGAAAATACTTCATCTTCTACGTGGTACACGTATTCAAAATAGCTGTCCACAATAAAATCTAAAATAACAAAAGCGACATCTGCCGGAGTAAGAGGCTGGGACGGATAGCGTTTTTGAATTTCCTCTCCGATAGTGCCCAGCTTGTTTAGATCATCCTGATGATAGGTTACAAGAATATGATCTTTCATAAACAGGTTTACCGCCCGTGCGCGATAATCATCTGCATTAACAAGATGACAAACTAAAAAGTGGTATTCTGGGTATTCTTTCAGCTTGGGCCGTGACACTGTTTTAATCGTATCCTCAATGGCCAGCGGGTCAAAATGAAATTGGGTGGTAAGCAATTCACTTTCCTCTGTACTGGCTTGTACAAAATCATACCAAATAAAAAGGGCATCACTGGGAACCGTTGCATCACTTTCTGCCTGCTTCCATTCTTTTGAAGCTGTTTGGTAATGTATTGAGATGGGCATAATGAAACTCCTTTTTTGCACTTTTTAAAAGTATATAATAAAAGATAATTATATGGAAAGCGGATAAAGTATTAATTTTAAAGCTGTGTGCCAAGGTTACGGTTATATTACCATCGATGAATTTAAGTAGACAGGAAGGCGGTAAGGGCTTATTGATAGTAGATTGATAACCAATTTTCAACTATCTAGGAAACTGCTATAATAATGAGAGCGTTTTCGAGATTTGATTAAAACGGAAGGGAGCATTATCATGTTTGAATTATTAATTACGTTAGTAGAAAGAGTTGGAATTATTGTAACAATAGCCTTTGTGCTGACAAGGTTTCGCTTCTTCCGGAAAATGTTTTATCAGGATCAGCTGAATCGTCAGCAGCATCTTACAGCTATTCTTTTTTTCGCCTTTTTTGGGATTATCGGTACATATACAGGGCTGAATGTAAATACGGACAGCCTGCAATTTAACCGTTGGGCAACGGACTTGATGTCAGAAGAAGCGATTGCAAACGCAAGGGTTATTGGCATCGTTATCGCTGGGTTACTCGGAGGGCCTAAGGTTGGTATTGGAGCCGGGGTGATTGCCGGAGTTCATCGCTTTACGCTGGGAGGGTTTACAGCAATAGCCTGTGGTGTTGCCACAATGATTGCAGGAATTATTGCAAGTCTGTTCTATAAGAAAAATAAACGGATTAAACTGCAAACCGCTTTTTTTGTGGGGGCGATTGCTGAGGCAGTACAAATGCTGGTTATTCTGGCTTTAGCCCGGCCGATAGAGCAGGCTTGGGCTCTAGTTAATTTAATTGGGCTGCCAATGATTTTAGCTAACGGCATCGGCTCAGTGCTTGTTCTGCTGGTTATTAAAAGTGTATTGAAGGAAGAAGAGAAAGCAGGTGCTGTACAGGCTCAAAAAACGTTGAGAATTGCAGATCAGACACTGACGCATTTACGTAATGGCTTGCAAATAGAAGCAGCAGAGGCAGTTTGCCGTATTATTCATAAAGAGTTAAACACAAGCGCTGTATCCATCACAAATAAGACAGCTATCCTTGCACATGTCGGACTTGGACACGACCACCATCAGCAGGAAAACCCAATTCAGACAAAAATTACTGCAGAAACCATAGCAAGCGGGAAAATCAAAATGGCAACAGCGGAATCGATTCATTGTACAAACCCAGATTGTCCGCTGGAAGCTGTTATGATTGCTCCTCTTAAAGAACAGGGTGAAATTATAGGTACACTAAAATTTTATTTTCAGTCAGAAAATGACTTGACCAACGTTAATATGGAATTGATTACAGGGTTAAGCTCCATGATCAGTCATCAGCTGGAAATTGGTCAGGTAGAACGTGTATATCAGCTGGCCAAAGAAGCAGAAATAAAAGCGCTTCAGGCTCAGATTCATCCGCATTTTCTATTTAATACATTAAATACAATTGTATCACTTATCCGTCTTCATCCGGGGAAAGCTCGGAAAATGCTGATTTCCCTGTCTCATTTTATTAGGCAGAATCTATCCGCTACCACACAAAAAATAACGACTTTAGACCAGGAATTAAAACAGGTCCAGGCTTATCTGTCCTTGAATGAAGAAAGATTTAAAGATAAGTTAACGGTGAATTATCAAATTGATGAGAAGGCGCTATCGGAAGTGATTCCGCCTTTAACCCTGCAGCCAATCGTTGAGAATGCAATCATGCATGGGTTTAAAGATAAAGAAAGCGATTGTGTCTTAGAGGTTACGATGAAAAAACACCCAGACAGTGTTTATATCGGGATTAAGGATAATGGCATGGGGATGAGTGAAGAAGCAGCAAATCAAATACGTCAAGCACCGATAGATTCGACATCAGGAAATGGCTTAGCGCTTTACAATGTAAATCGGCGGCTGCGTATTCTGTTTGGCGAGGAAGCGTTACTTCAAGTAAGAACCAACGAGGAAGGGACCAATATTTATTTTGTCCTGTCGCATAAGGAGGAAGAGAAGCAATGGATCAGTTAATGCAAGTGCTTATCGTTGATGATGAACCATATAACCGGGAAGAATTAAAGCATTTACTAAGTGAATTCACGCAAATACAATCTGTTCAAGAAGCAGAATCAGGTGAGGAAGCTATCATGAAGACTATGCAGCATCAACCGGATGTTATTTTCTTAGATGTTGAAATGCCAAAAGTGAGCGGAATGGAAGTAGCGAAGGCGATACAAGAACTGAAAAAGCCGCCGCTGGTCGTTTTTGCTACAGCATATCCGCAGTTTGCTGCAGAGGCTTTTCGCTATGATGCTGTAGATTATTTACTGAAGCCTTATGATGAAGAACTGTTGAAAGAAACAATCGGGCGGCTGGAGAAAAAACGTGGTGTGAAAGAGCAGACAAATCAAGGGAAGGAACGTGGAAAGCTGGCGATAGAAGTGGAAGGAGATATTCACTATATAGATCTGAAAGATATTTTATATATGTCACGAATAGAAAAACGGACAAAATTAATCACAAAGCAGGGAGAATTTGATACCAAAATGCCGCTGAAAGAACTGGAAAATCGCTTGTTAGCGTATGGATTTTTCAGAATTCATAAAAGCTTCTTAGTTAATCTGGAGCATATTCAACGATTAACTCCATGGTTTAATGGCGCTTATCATTTGCAATTAGAAGGAAGTAAAGACACGCTTTCTGTCAGCAGAAATTATATAAAAGCCTTACGTGCTAAATTAGAAATCTGATGCTTTCTTTCAATGCATCTTAATTTCTTGAAAGAACATCATAACGCTTAAAAATAACCTTTTGTTCCTGATTTCCCCTTCTCCTGTTTTGTATATTCTATACTTATTGAAAACGTATTCATTAATGGTGGTAGAGGGGGAGAAAATTTTGTATACATTTCTAGCAGGAATTGTTTTATTAATTATCGGTTATTTTACGTATGGGAAATTTATTGAGAAGCTTTTCGGAGTCAAAGAAAGCCGGCCGACACCTGCCTATGTGAACGGTGACGGCATGGATTATATTCCGATGAGTACACCTAAAAATTCGCTGATTCAGCTTTTGAATATTGCTGGTACCGGGCCGGTTTTTGGTCCGATTATGGGAGCGTTATATGGACCGGCAGCATTTATCTGGATAGCAGTGGGATGCATTTTTGCAGGGGCCGTCCACGATTATTTAACAGGGATGATTTCTATCCGCAATCGGGGAGCGCATCTGCCGGAGCTTGCGAGCAAGTTTTTAGGAAAGGTTATGAAGCATGTCGTTAACGGCTTTGCAGTCCTTTTACTATTGCTGGTTGGTACGGTATTTGTTTCTACACCAGCAAGTCTGCTTCATTTATTGGCGGACGGGCGTGTCGCCCTAGGTATCTTTATTGCATTTATTTTTGCTTACTATATTTTGGCTACGATGCTTCCAGTCGATAAAATTATCGGCAGACTGTACCCTTATTTTGGAGCATTGCTTTTATTGAGTGCAATTGGTGTTGGAATTGGTTTAGTAGTAACGGGAGCACCAATTCCAGAGCTCTCTTTCCAAAATTTTCATCCTGAAGGGGCAGCTATCTTTCCATTATTGTTTTTTACTATTTCATGTGGTGCTTTATCAGGTTTTCATGCTACACAAACACCGATTATATCGCGGACAACCAGAAAAGAAAAAGAAGGACGTAAAATTTTCTATGGCATGATGATTGCAGAAGGGATTATTGCAATGATATGGGCTGCAGCTGCCATGAGCATGTTTAACGGCTATAATGGATTGAATGACATTTTAGCGGCTGGCGGACCAGGAGCCATTGTAAGTGAAGCTTCCACTACGCTTCTGGGAGCAATTGGCGGAACACTAGCCGTGCTGGGTGTTATCATACTTCCAATTACTTCTGGAGATACAGCATTTCGCAGTGCGCGAATGATTATTGCAGACTACTTAAAAATTGGACAGAAAAAGTTCTCCAGCCGTTTGTGGATTGCCTTGCCATTATTTGCAGTATCGATGATTTTAACGCAAATTGATTTTGAATTATTGTGGCGCTATTTTAACTGGGCAAACCAGTCAACGGCAGTAATTGCTCTATTTGTTGGTTCGATGTATCTCTATATTGCAGGAAAAAATTATTTCGTCGCATTGATTCCGGGAACATTTATGCTGATCATGGTTATTACCTATATTTTGTCACAGCCAATCGGTTTTAATTTACCTATGAATATATCATGGGGAGGCGGCTTTATTGGAGCAGCGCTGCTAGTAGTTCTATTTTTTAAAGCAGCTGCAAAGGCACGTGCTAATAATATTCCGCTTGAAGTGGATGTCTCTGATTGGAAGCAAGCTTCTTAATTATAAAAAACAAGATGACTGGAAGCGGTTATCTTGTTCTTTTTTTATAAATTTTACAAATTCATTTCATTTTATTTAATTATTTGTGAATATTAACCATAATTATGAGGATATCCCTTAAAAATTAAAAGAATGCTTCTACTTCCCATTGAAATTATGTTACATTTAAACTAGGTAAAAAATTTCATGAAGAGGAGAGAGGATTTTGGATTTAGGGCAAAAACTTAAATTTTTACGAAATAAGCAGAATTCTACCCAGCATGAGATTGTTGAAGGTATTTGTTCTGTATCCTATTACAGCAAGATTGAAAACGGTAATGTCGTTCCTAATGAAGAGATTCTACAATTGCTTGCTGGACGGTTTGGAATCGCCCCTGAAGAATTAGTACAAATAGAAGAAGTGGTGAATGTTCAGGTTGTTCAAGAAGCAGAGAATATCTATAATTTGATTAAAGAAGACCAAGCTGCAGCCAAAGAAGCTTATCAATCATTTTTGGAAGACTTCGAAAATTCATCAGATCCTGGTATCAGACTGCTGATCAGCTTAATAGAGTTGCGATTTGCTTTAAGATTTTCAACAATAGAGGAAATTGAAGAAAAATTTCAAGAGGCAGAATCTTTACAAGATTATAGTAATTTGAAGACGATGCCTTTATTTAATAGAGTTTGTGGCTTATACTATTATGAAACAGGTGATTACGATGCTGCATTAGAGTTATACCTGGGGCTGGCAAACTCTTTAAATTATCCGTATAAAGCAGATATTCACTATGAACTTTCTTTGGTTTACAACCGGAAAGGTAACATATATAAATCGATTAAGCACTTGGAAAAAGCTTTAAATGAGTATTTACAGGAAATGAACTATGATAAATGTACAGTTTGTTATTTTTTGCTGGGTATTAACTACTTTAAGATGGGCAATTATGACGAAGCGATTGATTATTATGATCGTATAGAGAAGGTTATAGAGGATGATAAAAATTTACTTCGGAAGGTCTATCATAATCTGGGACTGGCCTTTGAAAAAAAGAAGGATATTGAAAAAGCAATTGACTATTATCAAAAAAGTTTCTCCGTCTCTGTAGAAGAACAACATAGTATGAAAACAATATATGCCTTAGCAAAATTGTACTTGAGCATGGAGAATAAAGAAAAAGCGATGCAGTATATTACGGAAGGACAAGAAGTGGCAGAAAAAAAGGGATTGGAAGAGTATATCATTAAGTTTCATGTACTTCATTTACAGTTGAATGAAGAGAATATTAAAGAATACTTAGAAACCATTGCCATACCGTTTTTGGAAAAGAAAAATGATAAAGAGTTTCTAATACATTATAATGTATTGCTATCTAACTACTATTCTCAAAATAAGCAATATAAACAGGCTTATTTTAAGATAAAAAATGTTTTGGATATGAAAGGAGGGATTTGATGAAGAAATTATTAATTGCTGCATTAGCCGTATTCGCATTTTTCAGTGTAACGATGTCTGTAAGCGCTGCAGACGAAATCGAGTACCCAGATTCAACGCATAGCCTTGATCCGAAAGATTTTTAAGAGAGTATGTGAAGGATGAAAAGCTGTCTTGTACCATTAGATTGGTGGAAGATGGCTTTTTTTTGCAGAGCAGATGAATTTGGATACTTTTTTAGGGAATAGATACATATCGTAAGGAAGCGTTGGAAGTTAGAGAGCGGTTTATCGAAAAAGAGATTGTTTTTATTTATATTTCATGGTAAAGTAATAATATTTCCGTTACAAATCGTAATGATTACGTTTTGGTGAATTATTTTATGGGGGGCGTTTAAAATGGAAAGCTACATAGAAGCAAAACTTTTGAATAAGGTGATCAGCCGATTTCTCTCAAACGAGGAGCAGTTATTATATGAAAAAGTAATAAATATAGAAAATATGATTTCTGAAAAAGCATTAACACCCGAACATTTTATAGATTTAATCCGAGCTGAATCTCCTCATAAGCATGTAGCTGAAGCGTTCAATTTATCCTTACATGAACTTTTGGAAGTGTTAAAAGAAATAGAAATAAAGATAGAGAAAAGAACGAAAATGATAAAAGCAGAAGCACGTTGGCTTGATTGTACAAATGTTGTTTCGACTGCCTTTGAAAAAAATGAACATAGAAAATATTTTTATACAGAAGGATTGTAATGAAAGGTAATAGAGAAAAACAACCATTCGGAAGCGGATATGGGAATCAAATAGGGAGGAATCTTAAGAAAAAATTTTAACTTTTCAACCGTAATGATTACGCTTTAGGGAAGGAGAGGAACAGGATGTATAAATGGATAGTGATTGGTGGAGGAATCCAAGGAAGCTGTGTTGCTTCCCGGCTGCTTGAAGAGAAAAAAGCAGAGGTAAAAGATGTACTGATTATTGATCCACATAAACAGCCATTGGAAAGATGGCGCACAATCACAGAGAAGATTGAAATGAAATATTTACGCTCTCCTTTAGTACATCATTTGCATACGGATCCATACAGTTTAAAAAAATACTCTTCTGAAAACAATTATGCCTCGGGTTTGAAAGGACAGTATCAGCGACCGCGTTTGGATATGTTTAATCAGCACAGTATGGATTTGTTAGAAGAAACAGGCGTCATGGAATGTTGGCTGCAGGGAGTGGTAAACGGACTGTCATGGACGGAACAGGGATGGGAGGTTTGGGTGGAAGACGGACGTTGTTTCTTTAGTGAGAGAGTGGTGCTTGCTATGGGAGTGAATCATACCCCTCATTATCCCTCATGGATTGACTCGTATAAGGATCATAAAGCAATAAATCATGTGTTTGAAATGGATAGCAGCCTTCCGGAAACGGGGGATGTGATTGTAGTTGGCGGCGGGATGACAGCAGCACATCTTGCCTATGCACTTACACAAAAAGAATCTATTCATTCTGTCACCATGGTGAAGCGGCATCCGTTACGTGTTCACCATTTTGATAGTGATCCAGGATGGCTCGGGCCTAAGTATTTGAATAAGTATCATAAATTGACCAGCTATAAGGAACGAAGGCTGGTTATACAAGAAGCAAGGAATCGAGGTTCCATCACCAGAGATTTATATTTAAAATTATTGAAGCAAAAGAGAGCAGGAAGGCTGGATATTCATACAGGCTGTATTCAAAAGATTAGAGAAGACACGGATGGAAGTATGCAGCTGTTTATGGAAAATGAAGCAACGCTGGAAGGAAACGCTATTTTACTGGCAACCGGTCCAGCCATTGCAATGCCGGGAAAGGAATGGTTAGATCCGGTAATTGAGCAGATGCAGCTGCCCTGCGCCCCATGTGGTTTTCCGATTGTTCCTAGATCGCTGGAATGGAAGAATGGTTTGTTTGTGGCAGGAGCGTTAGCTGAGTTGGAGATAGGTCCGGTTTCCAGAAATATTGCAGGAGCAAGGAAGGCTGCGGAACGGATTTTGCAGTTTGCTTAAGGAAATAGAATAGGGAGTTAGAACCGCCTCATTGCCTGTGGATTATTGTGTGAGGCGGTTTTTTTGGTTGGATGACGAGATGAAATTAGCTTTATTTTTATCATGTACCTAATGATAGCTAAAGATTCGCTTGAAAAATAATATACTTATTATTTACGCTTTTTCTTGCGATTAAATACAATTGTAGCTCCAATAATAGAAAAAATAAGCAAACCAATAAACCAGATAATCGTAATCCATACATTATTATGAAGGGGTGTTCCAGTGAGTAAACTGCGTAATGATTCTATAAATGGTGTCATTGGCTGATTCTCTGCAAAAGTATGGAGCCATTTAGGCATGGTTTCTGTTGGCACAAAAGCACTGCTTAAATAGGGGAGGAAAAGCATTGGAAATGTTATCGCATTAGCAGTCTCTACACTTTTTACAATAAGGCCAAACAGTACAAATAACCAACTAGCAGCGAACATAAATAATGCTAAAATACCGACAACTCCAAGCCATTCTAATAATCCAGCAGTTGGTCGGAATCCAATAATAACTGCTACGAGAATAGTAATGGCTGTAGCGAGCCCATTTCTAGCCATTCCTCCAATAACATGACCTGCTAATAAAGCGGAGGGAAGGATAGGCATCGTACGAAAGCGTTCAAATAAACCTCCAGTCATATCATCAGCAACTTCTACAGCAACAAGCGAACTCCCAAAAGCGACACATGTTACAATAACGCCTGGAACAACGTAATTTATATAAGATGTTCCTGTGTCTATTGCACCACCAAAAATATAAACAAACATAAGCATAAGCGCAATGGGGAGACCAATACTCATCATCAGTGATTCTATATTTCGGAAAATATGTTTTAATGTACGCTGTGTCATTGTCCAACTATCCAGAATAATCCAAGTCCATTTTGATTCATTCATAAAATTATCAGCTCCTTTCCTGTTATTCATACTTTTTGTTTTTTGTTATCTGCATAAATACATCATCTAAGGTTGGTTTACGAATACTTATCGAGGCAGGTTCAATTCCATTTTCATGAAGGAGTTGTAATTGTTCGCGCAAATTGTTTACGGATGATAACGGAACAAGAATAGTAAGATTCTTTTCATCTGCTTTTCCAGCCAAAAGCTGCTTGGCAATGGACCAATTTTCTTTTTGATTAGCAAGGTTAATTTCTAGTTTTTCCTCACCCACTAATTTTTTCAATGCTTCTGCTGGACCTTGTTCTACAATTTTTCCCTCATGTAAAATAGCAATTTTATCAGCGAGTTGATCAGCTTCTTCCAAATACTGCGTTGTAAGAAAAATCGTAACACCTTTATTGGAAAGTTCTTGGATAAGCTTCCACATGTTGTTTCGGCTTCTTGGGTCTAGTCCAGTTGTAGGTTCATCGAGAAAAATCACCTCTGGAGAAGCAAGCAGACTGATTGCGATATCGAGGCGTCGTCTCATTCCTCCTGAATATGTTTTTACAGATTTATTTGCTGCATTTACTAAATCAAACTGATGTAAAAGCTCGACGGTTCGTTTTTTTACTGTTTGTCTGTCTAAATGATTCAAGCGTCCCATCATCATAAGATTTTCTTTTCCAGTCAGTAATTCATCTACAGCAGCGTATTGTCCAGTTAAACTGATTCGTTTTTTTACGTTATCGGTATCTTTGCGTGTATCATATCCTCCAATCAGGACAGAGCCGCTAGTAGCGGAAATGAGTGTAGAAAGTATATGAACAGTAGTTGTTTTGCCGGCCCCATTTTCCCCCAATAAAGAAAAAACACTCCCTCGCTCTACTTCGAAGCTTATTCCTTTTAAAACAGAATGATTTCCGTATACTTTTTCTAAATCCTTCACTGAAATAACAGTTTCCAAACTAGAACCTCCTTTTTGTTGATTGACTAATTCAATCAATCAATAATTTATAATAAACTCCTCCTTTTGTCAAATCTTTTTTGGAGGAGTTTTGTTTTTAATTTTAGGGTTTGGAAGTCAGGGGAGAGGTTATCGTGTAGTAATCATTCTGAGCAAAATTTCTACTTTGCGCTCCATGTCCTCTTGCCAAAATGTAATATCATCAGCAATGACACCTGATAAAGTTGTAAGGAAAATCCCGACAAGTTCTTCGGAATCTTCTTGGATAATTTCTCCGTATTCTTGTCCTTCTTTTATAAGAGGTATAAGGAAATTGATATACATTGTCCCAAGACTATCCACATAATTTTTAACTTCTTGCGGAGTTTCTTCTTTATTATCCAAATTTTGTATAATTCGAAACACGTAACTAGAAGTGGAGTCTGTGGAGGAAAATGCATATAGAACAAATTTTTTAATTTTTTCAGATGGAGACAGGTCATCTTCTTTTAATTTTTCTAAAAAATTAGTTGATGTATTGACAGCAGTTGCCCATTTTAAGCTTTCATACAGAACTTCTTCTTTTGAAGAGAAATAATGATATATTAATCCATGGCTTACCTTTGCAGCTTTTGCTATCGTGCTTATTTTTGTCAGCTTAATGCCATTGTCTGCAAAAACTTGAAGTGCTGCACTCATAATCTGTTCTTTTCTTTCATGACGAATCTGTTCTAATTGATTTTCGTTTAAAGGTGCCATCAGCAGTGACCTCCATCTTCTTTTATTAAAGTAATTATTATAATTTAGCCAAAACCGGGTAAAGATAATCGCTCTTAAACATACGAACTTCAGAATCTACAAATACGCACTTATATAAATACAAACAGCGTACTCCAGATGCCCTATATAAACAAGGCTTCCAAACCAGAAAAGTGCTAACCTTCCTAATAACTTATATTCGTTTAGGTTAGCGCATAAACAAATAAAAATAAGGTGAAAAGTCCTTTAAATTAAAATGTTTAAGATAATCATACTTTATCATAAATTACTTGATGAAAAAAATTCATTAACTTTTTTCATCAAGTAATTTAAAAATAATCCCCTTATTAAATTTTAATAAATTATGAAAGAAAAGCTAAATTAATGTTTAAATTTTGTTTAAAAATAGAAATTGTCTCTTCTTTTCATTCGCAGAATTGCTATGATTGTTTATAAAGGAATAATTATGTTTAATTTAAGAAACAAACTTGAAAAGAAGAAGCAGCCATAAGGAAATGCATTAGATTATGAGGTGGAATAAATGGCACATATCCTATATATCGAAGACGAACAAGAAATCGGGCAATGGGGAACAGAGGACTTAACAGGAAGAGGTCATCAAGTAACTTGGCTAACATCTGGGAATGAATTAGAAAAATATATAAATGATATAGATCTTGCCATTTTAGATATTATGTTGCCGGGACTTGATGGTTTCTCTATTGGTAAACGAATAAAAAAAGCAAACCCAGACACACCAATTGTGATGTTATCTGCGCGTTCAGCTGTGGAGGATAAGATTGAAGGTTTAAGCTTTGCAGATGATTATGTCACAAAGCCATTTCATCCAGATGAATTAGCTGCGCGAGTCGAAGCATTACTCCGCCGTTTCCAAAAGAAAGAGGACACGATTGAAATCGGACATCTGCAAATCGATACGAAATCATTGGTTATTACCAATAAGCATACAGCAGAAGAGATTTTGTTGACAGGAAAGCAATATCAACTGTTTCAATATTTCATTCGTCACCTGAATCAAATTTTGACGAAGGAGCAGCTTTATGAAGGCGTATGGGGAGAGCGTTTTATGGAAGGAGATAAAACGCTGATGGTGCATATTCGCTATTTGCGTGAAAAAATTGAAGCAAATCCGGCGAAACCAACAATTATTGAGACAATTCGCGGGATTGGATATCGGGTGAAAAAATGAAGCGGTTTTTGAAATCTTTATTAGCGAAATATATATTGATTATCCTCATTGCTATTTTTTTAATACAAGCAGCCTACTTCATTATCATTTTTGTTTTTTTTAATTTAGTAGATGATTCAGATTCACCGGAGGATGGGAAAAATACATTTACAGAAATAGAGGAGAAATGGCATCAGGAAGCCAATGCCGTAGTATCGGAAGACGATGTGAATCAACTATTTGAAGAGTGGCGGGAGGTCTATTCAAACGCATCTATGTTTTGGGTGAATGGGAACGGTATTTTGTCTGTACAAAGCAACCTTCAAGAAAACTTACCTGTGGAATGGGACGCAACTTATACTGCAGATTTCTTAAAAAGAAATTACAATAATGATCCATTTACTGTTGTTGCTTTTGCAGGAGAAAATGAGGAAGATGGCTTTATTGTCTTTCAACTGGAGCGGGAAGCGATGAAGCCTCAAGGACAACGCCTTTTTGATCAGTATAGCTGGGCTATTGTTATGTTAACGATAGGTGTTGTGTTTTTGTTTATTTTTATATCTCTATGGTTTTTCAGAGGAATTCGTAAACGTCTTGTCCACCTGCAAGAAGCAATGGAAATTCGAGATACAGATGGGTTACCGATTCCTATTGAAGAAAAAAAACAGGATGAGATTGGTGATTTAGAGAAGTCTTTTAATCAAATGGTACAGGAATTAAGAGAGAGCAGAGAGCGTGAACAAGAAGAGGAACAACTGCGTAAAGAACTGATTGCTAATTTGTCACATGATTTACGAACACCTTTAACTAAAATAAATGCACAGGCGTATACATTGCAGAAAATGAATTTGCCAAAAGAGGCAAAGCATTCCCTTAAGTTGGCGACAACCTCTATTGAAGATGTGGATAAATTGATCGAAAATTTAATGTCTTATACGTTGCTTATGGCGAGTAAATATAAGAAGGAATTAAAAGAAATAGATATGATGCGTTTTCTCCGCCAATATTTAGCGACCTGGTATCCGGTTTTTGAGAAGGAAAGGTTTGAAGTTGATATTGACATAGAACCTTTTGAACAAAATATGTGGAAAGTAGATTCATTGTGGTTCAGCCGGATTTTAGATAATTTGTTACAAAATGTGCTGCGTCATGCGGCAGATGGCAAATATATCGCAGTGCGGACAGAGTCAACAGGGCACAACGATGCCATTGTTATTATAGATAAAGGAAAAGGAATGCAGACGAGTACAAATCAAAACGGTGCTGGGATCGGTCTTTCTATTGTTGATATGATGGTAAAAGGTATGGACCTGGATTGGGAGATGGATTCTACGGAAGAAGGAACAACGATAAAAATTATTAGAGTAAAAAGAGCTGATGTTTAGGCCTTGTTTTGAGTAGAGAAATTCTCTTAAGGGAGAAGTGATAATGAAAAGTGCTTACGTATATTGGGGAAATGGAAAAGTAAAATTAACTTGGATACAAGTTAACGAACTTCCAGAAAAGGAATTGATAACAAGTGCACACGGTTTATGCTTCAATGATAATAAATTGCTCCTGATGAATTTAAATCACAGGGGCTGGGATATACCGGGCGGGCATATTGAAAAAGAGGAAGCGCCTGCAGATTGTTTTAAACGTGAAGCTTATGAAGAAGGCTATATTACAGGCAGTTGTTCGCTTTTAGGATATATCGCAGTAAATCATACCGAAAATATCGAATGGAATTCGGAAGGACGTTACCCAAAAGTTGGTTATCAGATTTTTTATCGCATGGATGTGCAGCAAATTTATGAATTTAAAGCCGCTCATGAATCGAGAGATAGAATATGGATAAATCCGAAAGATATAAAAAAATATAATAAAAATTGGAATACATTACATCAAAGTATTTTAGATGTTGCAATGAAAAGAGACGGGTGATATAAACTGTCTCTTTTTTTGGCATTTCACCAAGCAAGATAACTTAAAAATTCCGGCTTTTTTAAACAAATTTTAAACAAAGCACATACTTTATTTTAACCTTCCATCTTTAACCTTGAAAGTAGAGGTGATAATCATGGAATATATCGTAGAAACAAAGAACTTAACAAAATCATTTGGAAAAGAAAAAGCAGTGTCAAATTTGGAAATGAAGATACCAAAGGGAGAAATCTATGGCTTCCTTGGTCCTAACGGGGCTGGTAAAACGACAACAATTCGTATGCTGTTAGGGTTGATGCGGCCAACTTCCGGTTCTGTTCAATTATTTGGCAAAGATATGAAAAACAACCGGATAGACATTTTGAAAAATGTGGGTTCGCTGGTAGAAAACCCTTCGTATTATCCGCATTTAACTGCCAAAGAAAATTTAGAAGCAAGCAGAAAAATTCTTCATGCACCAAAGGAAAGAATAAATGAAGTATTGAAGCTGGTCCGCCTGCATGGAGTTGGGAATAAAAAAGTAAAAGGTTTTTCCCTTGGAATGAAGCAGCGCCTCGGGATTGCTGCTGCCATGCTGCATCAACCTGAACTGCTCATTTTGGATGAGCCTACAAATGGACTGGATCCGTCCGGTATTATTGAAATGCGTGAATTGATTCAAAGTTTGCCAAAAGAATATGGGATGACGGTATTGATATCCAGCCATTTATTATCTGAGATTGACCAGATGGCTACAAGAGTTGGTGTTGTTTCTAAAGGGAAAATGATTTTTCAAGATTCTATCGAAAACATGCGTAAAATTGCACAAGCTTCGATTCAAATAAAGGTAAATGATAATGAAGCAGCTTGGCGTTCAATGCTTGCCAATGGACAAAAAGCCGATTTAGGAGAAGAACATATCAATCTGCAAGTGGAGGACGATGAACAGGTAGCTGCTTCCATTGACTACCTCGTCCAGCAAGGCTTCTCTATCTATCGGGTGCAAGGAGAAACACGGTCTTTGGAGAATATCTTCTTGGAGATGACAAAGGAGGAACATGCAGAATGATTTTTCCACTGATACAATCGGATTTTTTAAAGATAAAGCGTAAAGGTATGTGGTTGTTGTGTCTGATTGGCCCTTTGGGCGTGGTGGCATTGCAGATGGTCAATTATGGAGTGCGAAAAGATTATCTGTTTGAGCAGATGGATGATCGCTGGCTTTACTATCTTTTGAATATCAATACATTTACCCCGCTTGCGATTGTTTTGGGGATTGTGATTTTAACATCTTTTATGTCGAGTATTGAAGATGAAACCAATGCATGGAAGCAGTTAGTTGCTTTGCCTGTATCCAAACGGTCAGTATATCTATCTAAGTTTACGGTAATCAGCTGTATCTTATTTTTGTCTTCCGTCCTTTTATTCCTGTTTGTATTTGGTTACGGTCTGACATTGGGATTAGGAGAAGATATTCCGTATTTACGGTTAATGGAGTACAGTTTTTTACCTTTCTTTGCTGCGCTGCCGGTGTTAGGACTGCAGCTCTGGGTGGCTACGATAAGTAAAAATCAGGCTATCCCGGTAACTCTAGGCGTGATTGGTGTTATTTTTGCATATTCTGCTCCGCTTCTACCTGATTGGATGATGTGGAAATGGCCGGCTCTATCTAATGATTGGGGTCATACGTATATCAATGCCTTGTTAGGAATCGGCTTTGGAGTGTTGCTGTATTTGCTGGGAATGATTGATTTTAAAAGAAGGGACGTTAAATAAATGTTTTCCGTAATAAGTTCTGAATGGTATAAGCTGCGAAAGTCAAAAGTACTACTACTTCTATTAGTGGCACCGCTGATTGGATTATTTATTGGAATGTCCAGTCCGCTAGGCGATATAGGGGCACCCAATCCATGGTATGAAAAATTGATAATGATGAATTTTACCTACGCTGTTTTATTCCTGCCGTTAATTTCAGGGGTCTTAGCTAGTGTGATTTGCCGGTACGAGCATCAGGAAGGAGGTTGGAAGCAGCTGCTGGCGCTGCCAGTGACAAGGAGAAAAGTCTTTCTATCTAAATATCTATTGCTGCTGCTTCTGGTGTTTGCGATGCAATTATTGTATCTGGTCTCTATTTATCTGGTTGGAATGATAGAGGGGATCACTGATCCTTTTCCGATGGATATTGTCTGGAAAACGATTGTAGGAGGCTGGCTGGCCACTTTTCCATTAATTGCTTTACAGTTATGGGTTTCGATCGCATTTAAAAGTTTTGCCGCCCCATTCGCGATAAATGTTATTTTTACATTACCAACGATTTTAGTTATTAATTCGGAGCGTTTTGGCCCATATTATCCGTGGGGACAGCCATTTCTAATGATGAATATTGGCGGAAGTACAGGAGATGTCTTTTTTGTTCCCTGGAATCAAATATTAATGGTGATTGGCGGCAGTTTTCTATTGTTTTTCATTGGAGGCTATCTGTATTTCCAGAGAAAAGCGATTTAATAAGAAGAAACACAAAAGGAATGGCAGTCGTCTGCTGTTCCTTTTTCCATTATAATAGGGAGAAGGCAACGTTTTAAAAGAGAGGATATCTTAAAGTGCGAAACAGATATATTTATTGTGATTCATTTGGTAATCCTAATGAAGTATTAAAAATAACAGACAAAGAAATCACTCCCCCTGAAGCAGGAGAAGTACTTGTACGCATGTTAGCCAGACCAATTAACCCATCAGACTTAATCCCGGTAAGAGGAAGCTATTCACACAGAATTCCTCTGCCCTATATTCCGGGCTACGAAGGCGTCGGGGTTGTAGCGGATGTTGGTGCTAATGTCAGCAAAGAGCTAATAGGCAAGCGTGTTTTACCATTACGGGGAGAGGGGACATGGCAGGATTTTGTCCGGGTGCCTGCTGCATTTGCTGTACCTGTACCGGAATCCATTGATAAGATACAGGCTGCACAACTATATATTAATCCTTTGACGGCGTGGGTTACGCTGACAGAGATATTGAAATTACAGTCAGGTAGTGTGCTGTTAGTTAACGCTTGTGGGTCGGCAATTGGACATTTATATGCGCAGCTTGCAAGAGTTTTAAATTTACGTTTGATTGCAGTTGTGAGAAATGATAAACATACACAGAAGCTTTTAGAACTTGGCGCTTCTGAAGTGGTAGATATCTCAAGCCAATCCCTTTTTGAAATGGTGATGGACAAAACAAATGGAAAAGGAGCCGATGCGGCGATTGACTCATTGGGAGGCAGTGCTGGTTCTGATTTAGCTGGCTGTTTGCGCAATCAGGGACGTTTTTTGAGTATCGGCTTGTTGTCTGGACAGCAGATGGATTGGGGAGGCTTTGCAGATAAAGTGAAAATGAATATTTTTCATTTAAGACATTGGAATAAGGGGGTAAGCCAGGGGAAATGGCAGGGGGCCTTCCAGCAAATTTTGAGGCTTGTGGAGAAGGAAGAGCTGCTGCTGGGTATTGAGAAAGCAAATTATGATTTGGCAGATATAAAGCAGGCATTGGATACACTTACCGATGGCAGAAAGGGTAAAGTAATCTTATCCGGCAGCTGACGATGTTTTTCCGATAAAACCCGTTTCTTTTTTGTCGAGTGATTTACCGAAGAAGTCTCTATACTTGAATCAATGGAAGGAGGGAAAGGAAATGCAAAGCAGCATGAACGAAGCATTACAATATATTGAAGAGAACTTGGATACAGAAATCGATGAGAAAGAAATTGAAAAAATTACTGGTACGTCGATTTATCATTTCCGGCGAATGTTTTCTTTCTTGGCCGGGATGACTCTCACAGCCTATATTCGCAATCGGAGGCTTTCCAATGCAATGTTTGATCTGCTGCGGGAGGATGTTAATGTGACAGATATGGCTTTTAAGTATGGTTATCATTCTGTTGATGGTTTCTCCCGCGCATTCCGGGAATGGGCAAGATGTAAACCTTCTGAAGTGAAGCATCAGCGAAAGCACAAACTTAAAGCTTTTCCGAAACTAACCTTCCAACTAACGATTCAAGGAGGAGCAGATATGAATTATCGAATTGTGGAAAAAGAAGCATTTAAAATAATTGGTGTCAGTAAAAAAGTGCCAATGCAGTTTGAAGGAGTTAATCCGGAAATTGAAAAGCTGGCGCAAAGTATTACGGAATCTCAAAAAGGCAAAATGCATGAACATGCTAATCTAGAGCCTAGACAAGTAATTAATGCTTCGTATCATTTTGATGAAGGCAGAATGAAAGAAGAAGGATATTTAGAGCATATGATTGGTGTATTGACAGACGAAGAAGGACCGTTTGGCGGGCTGGATGTGCTGGAGGTACCTGCCCATACTTGGGCTATTTTCTCTTCACAAGGACCGTTCCCTCAAACGATGCAGGAAATATGGGCAAAAATTGCTGCTGAATGGCTTCCTTCCTCCAGTTATGAATTAGTGGAAGCACCTGAAATCTCTTTTGTAGAAGATTATAGCAATCTGGATAATGTATATAGTGAGATTTGGATGGCTGTAAAGAGAAAGGATTAGAAGGGACACAAATGTGAAAAACGAGGTGCTGCTTTAGAGCGCCTCGTTTTTCATAATGATGATATTTGTTTTGGAGATTCATAAAGGATGCTTCCCTTACGATATGTTAACCCTCCAAATTATAATCAACCCACATCCCGTAATCCGGAAATGTAAGCAGGGATGGATTTGGAAAAAGCAGCTGAACATCCTCGACATCATCACTGACTATTTCATAATAGACGGTTCCTTCCAGCGTTTCACCTGGACCAATTTTTCCCTCAGGTCCTTCATATAAATCTTCGACAGGTTGTCCATCGATTACAAGGTGATTAGAACTGTTTGCTCCTTGACCATCTACCAGGCCTTCTACATGCGGCTGTGGAAATTTATGATATAAAGTTACATCTTCATCAAGTTGATTTTCAAATGTCATATCAACAGCAAGCACAGATTCCGTTTCATCTCTTAAATCAAGATTTTCATTCCCTTCATTGATTTCCACATTGCTGATATTCACCTTGAAAAATGTATCTTCTCCATAATCGTTTAAATACATGTCTTCTCCAATATCATAAGTGCCAATCTGATCTCTGCGCTCATCCTGAGGAGTGTGGAAAACAATTTCAGGTATATCCTGCATGAAATTCCACATGAGTGCACCGGCATAGAGTGATTTTTCATCTGCCGCAACAGCTCCGACCAAATCCATGGATTCGCCTTCGTCTAAACTTTCCTGGAAAGACGCCAGCTGGTCAGTGAATGTATCGTTTTCAGGGTAACTTAAATCAAGGTCGAAACTTCCATTAAGAGCTGCATATTCCGGTATAACGTCCCCCATATTAATGGAACGATCCCCGATATTTTCTACGGTATAATCAACAAACGCAACAGCGTCATCCTCTGATGGGGAAGCGATACTTTCTTCAATAAATGCTTGATGATCATCTCCGTCCTCTATCCATATCTCATTAACGGTAATTTCTGCAGGGACACCAGAACTGTATCCCTCGATTTCAAATGTTTCTCCCATTTCATGATAGAACTCAGAACCTTCTGATTCATCATTTGTAGCTTCTTCCTCCGTACCGTTAGCCGCTGTATCTTCCGTCTCTTCATTTTGATCTGCTGCGGCGCTCGAGTCTTCATTGTTTTCATCGGAATTAGAGCTGCATCCAATCATCAAGACTGCGAAAGCAATGAATAAAAGGAGCGTTCGTAAAAAACCTGCTGTTCTTGCTGTTTTGTACATTGCCGTACTTCCTTTCTTAATAATTTTTAGAAATTTGAGCAAATAATCCTTTGTTCTTACCTTATCATTTAAAGACAATGGCATCAAATAATTCAAAAATATGTGAATAATATAATTATGTTATGGATATCCCAAAAGGGCAGTATGTGATAAAATTTTAGTATATAAAATGAACAGGAGCTGTTAGGCATGATTAAACATATCGTACAATGGAATCACCGTGAAAATTTTAGTGAAGCAGAGAAGAAGACCAATGCAGAGAAAATTAAGAACGAGTTAGAGAGTTTAAAAGAGAAGATAGATGGTGTTGTTTCTATCAAAGTCATTATTGATCCGCTGGCGACAAGTGACCGTGATATTATTCTGGATAGTGAATTTGAAACGGAAGAGGCGTTACAGCAATATCAAATACACCCGGAGCATGTCCGTGTATCCGAATTTGTAAAGGAATGCGTGCAGGATCGAGTTTGTGTCGATTATCAACTATAATCACGAATAGAAGCAGTGTAGAAAGGTTTTCTATGCTGTTTTTTCTGTGTGCAGCAAGGGTTACATAAAATGAATCTGAGAAAGGATGCAGTTGGATGAGTGACAAATGGCTAGAGTGGGCAAAGCAAATCCAGTCGTTAGCACAGGCAGGATTAACTTTCACAAATGATATGTATGATAAAGAGCGGTATGAACAGCTGCGTACCTTAAGCATCGAGATAATGAACGAATATACGGACCACAATTTTGAATCTATCCGTGATTTATTTGCTAATGAAACAGGATATCAGACTCCAAAAGTAGATGTGCGGGGCGTAGTTTTCAAGAATGACCGTATTTTAATGGTACGTGAAAAACATGATGATGCTTGGGCGTTACCAGGCGGTTTTTGCGATGTCGGTGAATCGCCAAAAGAAAATGTTACCAAAGAAATTCTGGAAGAAGCGGGGTTTCATGTTGAAGCCAA
Source organism: Oceanobacillus sp. FSL K6-0251 (assembly GCF_038004725.1). Taxonomy (NCBI): domain Bacteria; kingdom Bacillati; phylum Bacillota; class Bacilli; order Caryophanales; family Bacillaceae; genus Oceanobacillus; species Oceanobacillus sp. FSL K6-0251. Next base: position 518,798 of record NZ_JBBORS010000001.1, read on the forward strand.
GAAGCTGCTCGCTGTTTTTGATACGAATAAGCATGCGCATCCGCCACAGCCTTACCAATATTATAAATTATGTATTCAGTGCGAGATTATCAGCGGGGAAGCCAGCTTAGGTATGGAGACTAAGGGGATTGATTTTTTTGCAGAGGATAACCTGCCTAATCTTTCATTAAACCGGAATACGGAAATACAAATCAAACGTTTATTTGAATTTTTAAGAGACCCGGAGAAACCGGCATTATTTGATTAATACCATACGGATGAAGCATTGCTTCTTGGGAAGAAGAGAATATTTCTGCTGTTCTAAATTTCTTGTAAAACACGTCCATGTCCTTTAGAATAGGGATGTTTTCTTAGATGATGAGGCATGCACAGGAAGAAGAGAATTCCTGGCAATCCGAAAGTAAATGGAATAATCAAAAGTGGAAACATATTGATATAGAAGCAAAAAGGAGAGTAGACATGGACCGGACGAAATTAAGCTCGGAAAGTAATCGATTTATCGAAAAACTGCGGCTGTATTTATTTTCTCAAGGGATTGAGCAGTCGGATATTGAAGATGTTGCAGATAATCTGGCACAGCAGCTTTATGAGATGGAACAGAATAATGAGCCGATTGAACAAATTACCAATCAATCCCCACAGGAATATGTAGACAAGCTGAAAAAAGAAGTGGATGAAAAAAAGAATCCGTCGGTATCCTGGCTGATACCTTATATTCTGATCGGCGCGATTGTTTTTATGCTGTTTGGGGACGCCTTACGCGGGGTATTGTATGGAGAAATTGTAGCGTACAGTCTTTTTAGAATCCTGAGTACCGTTGTTATTGGGCTATTATTTATCATTGGTTCTGTATTTGCAGTGCGGTATACTTCTGGAAATCAGTTATCTGAATCTAAAAAATATGCCATGCTCGCTATTCCGGCAGTGATAGGCATGCTTTTATTTATAGCGGCTTATTTTATAGATGGTTATGTGGAAACGTCGCTTGTTACGATTCCATTCGCAGGTAGTATGATTTTATTAGGAGTTGTAACAGCAACGGCGATACTGCTCTCTGTTTGGGCGAAAACATGGATATTGCCCGTTATTTTAATAGCTTGGAATTTTCCGCCCTTGATTTTGGAAAATACACCGCTTGGAGTAGATATGCAAGCGTTTCTGGGTATTATTTTAACGGTGTTGATTGTAGGGGCTTATATTTATTTAGAGTTTCAAGAAGAAAAATAGCTGTAACCAGACATATTTTGTTAGAATGTAAGCAATGAAAGATAAGCAGGAATCAAAATAGATAAGAGGTGCTTGAAGTGAAGGGTTACTTGGCAAATGGGTTATTTTCAATGGGCGATCGTTATGTGAATGAACAGCTGGCAAAGGCGATTCGTGAAGCTGTTCCAGAGATAGATTTATATCTCCCGCAGGAAAATGCTGCAATTAATGATAAAACGGCTTATGCCAATAGTGAGATTATTGCAGAAGCGGATTTATCCAAATTGGAAAAGAGTGATATTTTAATCGCAGTACTGGACGGTGTAGAGATAGATTCTGGTGTAGCTGCTGAGATTGGTGCTTTTTCGATGTTGAAACGTCCGATTGTTGGTGTATTTACGGATACCCGCCAGCAGGGGAGAGATAATCAGAAAAAGATAGATGCGCTTGTGGAAGATGCTTTAGAAAATCAATTTGTTTATCGCAATTTATTTTTAGTAGGCTTAGTTAAGCGGAATGGTGTGATTACCTCTACGATAGAAGAGGCTGTGGAAGCTGTATTAGAGGTAAAGAATAGACAGCTATAATGCTTTTAGAGAAAATCAAAATTGTCCTTCATGCTGCTATGATGGGCGGGTTTGGTTTTCTCTTTTTTATTGATGTCCTCCATCCTATTTAATGAATAAACAGATAATGTTGAAGGAGAAGGGTTATGTCAAAAACGGAAAGAATCACCTTAAAGCTTTTATCCGAAGAATACATGGATCAGCTGTATCAATTTGAGCTTCCGGAAGAGCAGCATCAATTTACTGCGCTGCCGAAAGAGGTCGTTGATCTGGCTGAAGGTCAGTATGGCGTTATGATTATGAATCACGGGGAGCCGGTGGGTTTTTTCCTGCTGCATCAGACAGACCGTGTAAAAGAATACACCGATAACCCTCATGCTATCCTTTTGACTGCGCTATCTATTGATCAAGCTCATCAACGCAAGGGGTATGCCAGAAAAGGGATGCGGTTACTGGAGGATTTTGTGAAGGATACATTTCCTGAATGTGATGAGATCATTTTAGCAGTTAATCATAAAAACACAGCCGCACAAAAGCTTTATCAATAAGTTGCATTTGCAGATACGGGTATACGAAAAGAAGGTCCTAAAGGAGAGCAATATATTCTAGCTTTAAAGCTTAGGTAAATCGAGTAAAAAATATTCCTGTTTCTAGGTATTGTAAAAACACAGGACAATTGTATTGTTATTGAAAGAAAGTAAAAGAATAGAATGAAAAATCAGTTCTTTTTCCCTGTTGATTTCCAATCTCGCTATGCTATTTTTAAAAGGAAAAGACGGGAGGAAGAAAATGAAAAAAATACTTGGTTTGATGACAGCGGGAATAATGGCTTTATTTGTACTGGCTGCGTGTGGAAATGATGAAGGTAATGAGAATAATGCTTCTGACAATGAACAGGCAGAGGAAAGTGAGCAGGCTGAAAGTGGCGAATCTGCCGGTGATGGAGAAGAGAGTACAGAAGAAGAGCAAGAGCAGGAAGAAATCCAGCCGGGCGATGTAGAATCAGATATATTTTCCGCGCTTGTGGCAGGTTCGGAGACGTATTCTGTTCAGGAAAACGGCGTTGATATTTTAGAAGATGGTTCTGTACATAGCCGCTTAAAGGTAAATCTGGAGATTGATGATGGTGACATTGATTTTGATTATATGAAACAAACCGCAGAGGATGATACGGAGATAATTGGAGAATTATTAGGGGAAGTGGAAGCCGTTGAAACAGCTGAACTGACGTGGTTATTTAATTACCATGGTCCGTTTTACACCTTTCAATTAGAGCGGGATGGCGATAAATTAATGGTTACGGAAGAAGATTTTAACGGAGACCAATTAAATGATCATATAGAATCGTATGTCCCTGCGTCAGAAGTAGAATAAGATTTAGATTATCTGCAAATATAGAATTCATTGCTCCGACAGGCGGGAAGACACCTTTTTCAAGCGTGTGAAAGGTATAGACTAAGTGAGGGGGAAACGAATATGAGTAACGTATTTACTGCATACGAAAGTACGATAGCCGCTGTTTCCGAACTGAAAAAAGTAGAGGAACAGACATTGAACACTCCTATAAAAGAAGATGCCTGGTCGATAAGAGAAATTATTGGTCATATGTATTATTGGGATGACTACAATCTTCATAATATGGTTTCCCAAATGCAGCAGGGAGCGAACCTGCCGGCATTTCCAGACCACGATACGCAGAATGAAAAGGCGATTCAATCACTTGAGGGAAAAACCGTTGATGAAATAATAGAGTTATTTATGGAACGGAGGAAGCAGCTGTTAGAGAAGATTAGAACGGTAGATAAAAATGATAGATTTACCATCGGAAGCGGAAAGCGGAAATTTTCAGCAGAGAGCTTCCTTAAAATTTTTACAAAACATGATGAGCATCATTTAAAACAGATAAAAGATTTTCTGGCTGCGGCTTAAGCGGCAAAAAGCGATCCGGCGGGCAGGTTGATTCATTGCTTGTTGGATCGCTTATTGTATGAAAACATTCATTTAAAGTTAGCATATACTTTCAGCTTCCCGATGGTTTCAAAGCCGAGCTTTCGATAAATACCCTCCGCTTCCGGAGAGGCTTGAAGGGTGCAATATTCAGCTCCTGCAGCTATAGCAGACTCTATCAGATGGTACATCAGCTTTGTACCCAATCCGCGTCCTCTTTCCCTTTCTAACACAGCAATATCATGAATTCCTGCTGTGTTTTCCGTAAACAATAATGAACCAATAGCAACCGGTTTGCCCCGGTAATAGCCAAGAAAATGCTGTGACTGTTTATAATCTGTAAAGCTATGCTGTGCAGCACGATGAAAATAATGATTGATTTGTATTTCTTCCTCGGTCTCCTCATATAGACTGGCCAGAATTGCACCGAAAGTAATCAGTTGTTCTGGAGCAGTAACTTTTTTAAATTGCATCGTTGAATCTTTATGAGGACCCCCAGGATGAAAAGCTGTCAAATCAGCAATCATTCCTAAATAATCCGTTTCGTATTCAACTAACCCCGCTTTTTTAAACATACTGGTTATCTCTGGTTGGTCTTCCCATCCCCATACATTCATGGGGTATCCTTTATTTTCATACATAGCTATGATTTTTTGAACATGTTCCTCTTGCGGGAGCGGGGTATCTTCGGATAAGGTAACGACATTAAAATTATAGGATGGAAGCTGGGCATCGATAGAAGTAAAGCCATGTTCTTCATAAATGACTGCTTCCTTTGTTTTTCTTGCTGCTGCTTTTGATTTCTCAGTTAAATTATGCATCATGATTTCCTTCTGCTCTTTCTTATCCATCACGCCACTTCCTTTCCTGACAAAGCTCGCTTTTATTCTATCAATGAAAAGTTTGCGGCGTCCATTAATCGTGAAAAGAAATCAAATCATTTCCTTGACAATACCTATAAGGGGTATGTTATGATGAGTATAGAATGTAAGGGAGGTTAGAAAAATGGCTAACGAAACAATTCAAGTTCAGGGTATGTCTTGTCAGCACTGCGTGAGTTCTGTTGAAGGAGCAGTAGGCGGTCTGGATGGCGTAGATACAGTGAATGTTCGTCTTCAGGAAGGTAAAGTGGATGTTGCCTTTGATGAAGGGAAAGTTAAACTGAACGATATTACCGAAGCAATTGAAGATCAAGGTTATGATGTTGTTTAAATAGGAACACATCTTGTCTAGATATTTTAATAAAGGTCGTGCGAGAGGTTTCGCGCGATCTCCTTTATAAATAATTACATACCCTGCATAGGTATGGGAGGTGGTTTGGGTGGAAGCTAAAAAAGAAGTCACATTGCCTATTGAAGGAATGACCTGTGCGGCTTGTGCTACCCGAATTGAAAAAGGCTTGAAGCGGGTAGACGGTGTAGAAGATGCCAATGTTAATTTTGCAATTGAAAAATCGACGATACACTATAATCCAGAGCAGACATCGGTAGCGGATTTTGAGAAGAAAATCGAACAGCTGGGCTATCATGTCCAGCATGACAAGCAGACCTTTGATGTAGAGGGCATGACCTGTGCAGCATGTGCGAATCGGATTGAGAAACGTTTAAATAAAATGGATGGCGTGACAGAAGCCAATGTCAATTTCGCATTGGAAAATGTGGCGGTTGAATATAATGAAGATCAAGTAACGTCCCAGGATATGATGGAGGTTGTGAAGAAGCTCGGATATTCCCTTAAACCTCAGGTATCCAAGGAAGAGACATCAAATCGGAAAGAAGAGGAGATTCGTCATCAGACCGGAAAATTTATCTTCTCCGCTATTTTGACGCTCCCGTTATTATGGACGATGGTGACGCATTTTTCCTTTACATCGTTTATTTATTCACCGGATATGCTGATGAATCCATGGGTGCAATTAGCGCTGGCCACTCCCGTGCAGTTTATTGCAGGGAAGCAGTTTTATGTAGGAGCTTATAAAGCATTAAGAAATAAAAGCGCGAATATGGATGTACTCGTTGCTCTAGGAACATCGGTAGCCTATCTCTATAGTATTTTTCTCGGAATAGAGTGGCAGATTCATGGCGCAGCTGGCATGCCTGAACTTTATTTCGAAGCTGCTGCGGTGATTATTACGTTAGTTCTGCTTGGGAAATTATTCGAGGTTCGTGCAAAGGGACGTACCGGTCAGGCAATTAAAAAGCTGTTAGATATGCAGGCGAAAACAGCCCGTGTTATCCGTGACGGGGAAGAGCTGGAAATTGCCATTGAAGAAGTAGCTGTCGGCGATCAGGTTATCGTCCGTCCAGGAGAGAAAATACCGGTTGATGGCGCGATTGTCAAAGGCAAATCAGCTGTGGATGAGTCAATGATTACCGGGGAAAGTATTCCAATCGATAAAAATATTGGGGATACGGCAATTGGCTCTACCATCAATAAAAATGGCATGCTGACAATCGAGGCCACGAAAATTGGAAAGGATACCGCACTTGCGCAAATTGTAAAAGTTGTAGAGGAAGCGCAGGGAAGCAAAGCGGATATTCAGCGAGTAGCAGACCGTGTATCTGGAATCTTTGTTCCTGTAGTTGTCAGTATTGCGGTTGTGACATTCCTTGGCTGGTATTTCTTGGTTGCTCCAGGAGATTTACGCGCAGCTTTAGTTCCTGCAATTACGGTCCTGGTTATTGCTTGTCCCTGTGCACTTGGGCTGGCGACGCCGACATCGGTTATGGCCGGATCAGGCAGAGCTGCGGAATTAGGCGTTCTGTTTAAAGGCGGAGAGTATCTAGAAAATACACGTATGATTGAAACAATTGTACTGGATAAAACAGGAACCGTCACCAAAGGAGAGCCTGCTTTGACAGATGTTGTTCCTCAAGGAGATATTACCAAGGAGGAGCTGTTAAAAATGGCAGCTTCTGCTGAGAAGCATTCGGAGCATCCGCTCGCAGAAGCCATTGTGAAAGGTGCAGAAGAAGAGCATATTGATTTAATCGAAACAACAGATTTTGAATCGGTGCCCGGAGCAGGTATTCAAGTAACCTGGGAGGGGGAGCCTCTCTATATTGGTACACGAAAATTGATGAAGCAGCAAAATATCGAAATTGGTTCCATCGAAGAAAAAATGACGGAGCTTGAAGCAGCAGGAAAAACGGCAATGCTTATCGGTTATAGAGGTGCACTGGCAGGAATGGTTGCTGTTGCCGATACAGTAAAAGAAACATCGAAAGAAGCAATTGAACGTTTGCATGAACAAAACTTGGAAGTCATCCTGCTTACTGGAGATAATGAAAGAACAGCGCAGGCCATTGCCAAAGAGGTTGGTGTCGATCGTGTCATTGCAGAGGTCTTGCCAGGTCAAAAAGCAGATGAAATTAAACGTCTGCAGCAGGAAGGCAAGAAAGTAGCAATGGTAGGCGACGGCATTAACGATGCTCCCGCCTTGGCAATTGCAGATATTGGAATGGCAATTGGTACAGGAACCGATGTCGCCATAGAAGCAGCAGATGTGACACTGATGCGCGGTGATTTACACAGTGTGGCTGACAGTATTGAGCTAAGCGCCAAAACAATGCGGAATATCAAGCAAAATCTATTTTTCGCCTTTGCCTATAATTCTGCATCTATTCCAGTTGCTGCGATTGGACTGTTAGCCCCATGGGTTGCTGGCGCAGCGATGGCGTGCAGCTCCGTATCCGTCGTGCTCAATGCACTCAGACTTCAGCGCTTGAAGCTGAAAAGGGAGGCGTAATCGATGTCGATTAAAAAATGGGTAAGTATCGGGATTATTTATGTATGTGCTGTAGTTATTGCATATGGTGTGATCACAGGGGATAATCCATTTGAAAGCAATGATTTAGAGCCTCATGATCATGCAGCAGCACAAGTTGTAGAAGTAAATTCAACTGATTTTATATAGAAATAGATAACAGCCTGTATTCTTTTATCGAGAATACAGGCTGTTTTTTTATTAGGAAGATGTCCAGCTTCCTCCGTTAATATGAATAGCTTGTCCAGTCATATAAGAAGCTTCCTTGGAGGCAAGCATCACATAAGGCCAAGCATGCTCTGATGGCTGACCGGGCCGTCCCATTAAAGAATCTTGTCCAAATTGTTCCACTTTCTTTTCGTCAAATGAAGATGGAATCAACGGTGTCCATACAGGTCCAGGAGCGACGGTATTCGCTCGAATTCCTTTTTTAGCAAGACTTTGTGCAATACTTCTAGTGAAAGCAGTAATCGCCCCTTTGGTTGCCGAATAGTCCATTAATGTAGCATTTCCTTTATAGGCATTGATGGAAGAGGTATTAATGATTGAATCTCCTTGTCCCATATGCGGAACAGCTGCTTTCGTCAGATAAAATTGCGAGAAGAAATTCACGCGGAATACTTCTTCAAACTGTTCAGAAGGAATATCTTCTACATTTTCCTGGTCAAATTGGATGGCAGCATTATTGACTAAAATATTGATGCCGCCAAATGCTTCTACTGTTTTTTGGACTAAATCAATACAATGAGCTTCTTCTTTGATATCTCCAGGAAGAAGGAGACATTGGACGCCCTCTGCTTCGACTAGCTTTTTCGTTTCCTCTGCATCTCCGTGCTCATCTAAATAAGAGATGGCAACATTTGCTCCCTCTTTCGCGTATAAAATAGCAACAGCACGGCCAATTCCGCTGTCACCGCCGGTGATCAGCGCATGTTTTCCTCTTAGTTTATCTGTACCTGTATAATCTGTTGGCTGATGCGGGAGCGGGTTCATTTTCGATTCAATTCCCGGCTGCTTATCTTGTGTTTGTCTTGGTGTACTGCCTTTTTGCATTTCTGTCGGTTTCATCATACGTTCCTCCCTTTTTTCAGTTTCCAAGTATGTATCAACATTTTTCCACTTACGAGCGTTTTATAAACCTTTTAATTTGAAAGGCATATCAAAGAGATGAATAGAAGCTGCAAGTTTTTAAAATTTTAATTGTATCAAATTAGAAGAGAGCTGATTCTAGAGAGCGCGGAGCAGGAGTATTCTTTTCTCTTTAACTCATATCATCTTTTATACAATCAAAGCTCTTCGTGATAGCACTATATGATGATGTAATACATTTCATAAATATAAAATATTAAATTCTATATTTATAGAATATGTGTTAAACTAAAATAAATAACATACGAGGAGTGATCAAGTGGATGTTCTGCAAACAACAAGCAGAGAAAGAGAAACGTATCAAGTCAAGCTCCATTATTCTATTTTGTGGGAATGTGCGTTAGGAATTGCGGCAATAACAAATACCCGGCTGCTGGATACATTAGATAAGCCTAAAGAATATTGGATGCAGATAAGAGAATCTATTTCCGCAGCGTTATCGGAGGAATTGGAATTTGTTGAAAAAAATAATACGTGGAAAGCATTGCTCCAAATACTTCATCAGCAGGAATTTTCAAGTCTAGAAACGTTCGAGCAATATGTACAAGGTTTAACAGATACAGAGCTGAAGTTTATCTGCCTGCCTTTTGTCGGAGGTCATTATCAGACCGACCGGGAGCAGGCTGCGCAAGGAGAGACAAAGGCAGTCAAAGAGCTGATGCGTGTTACAGAACATAACCCGTTCTTTCCAGCATATATCGAATTTATCAGTACCTGTGAAGCGGAATCTTTAAAAAAGCATCTGACAAAGGTAATGAACAGCTGGTATCAAGAAGTAGGGAAGGAGAAACAGCAGGAAACCGAAGCAATTTTAGAAAAGGATTATCAATCAAAAAAAGAGAGGCAGCAGAAAGTGTCTTCGGAGGAACTAGTGCAATGGGCGACCGGCGGGGTGACTTATATACCTGAACCCAGTGTCCACACCGTCTTATTGATTCCTCAATATATTTATCGTCCGTGGAATATTGAAGCAGATATCGAAGGAACCAAAGTATTTTATTATCCGGTTGCGAATGAAAGTGTGTCTCCAAGCGATCGGTATATGCCGGATTATTTTCTCGTTCAGAAATATAAAGCATTAGGTGACGAGGTACGCTTGAAAATGGTTAAATTATTATCTGAACATCCAAGGACGCTGCAGGATATGACAGAAAGACTAGATATCGGGAAATCGACGATTCACCATCATTTAAAAATATTAAGAGCAGCAAAAATCGTAGAAATACGCGATTCCAAATATTGCTTGAAAAAGAATGTATTTTCCCTTTTAGCGAAAGAATTTGACTGGTATCTGGAAAAATGAAGGGGATAAAGCAGAAGGAAATGTCCATTTTTAAGAATAGATCTTTTCTGTCCATATGGATTGGCAATGGAATTTCAGAGCTAGGCGGTGCTTTTGGAACCTTTTGTAACTCCATTTTGATTTATCAATTAACCGGCTCGACCCTCGCCCTTGGGAGTATGTGGCTGTTATATTTTATCCCTTCTTTGGTGCTCCAATTATTTATCGGTCCGTTTATTGACCGCTGGAGCCGCAAGTGGATATTGATATTCTCCCAGATGGCAAGAGGCTTTGTCTTTCTTGTGCCGCTGTTTGCTTTATGGACAGATTCGCTTTTGCCATGGCATGTCTATTTCGTGCAGATTATCATTGGCTTAATTACACCGCTGTATGTTCCGGCAAATCAGGCAATCACGCCTTCCATCGTGGCAAAGGGGCAATTGGAAACAGCGAACGCCTATCTGGAAGGAACAGCACGGCTCATGACCTTTACCGCTCCTTTTTTAGGGGGAGTCGTGATTGAATATCTGGGTGTCTTGCCTACGATGGTTCTAGTAAGTACATTGCTTTTGTTAAGCGGTTTCACGTTGCTTTTTATCCAAGAGACGAGAATCCAGCAAAAAACAAGAGCGCCGTGGATAAAGGAATTTACAGAGGGTATCACTTACTTTTTTAGAAAACGGGTGATTGTCTGGTTAGGAATATTTCTTGGCTTTGTCCAATTTGGTGTTGGGGTGACAATGGTTACAACGCTTCCTTATATAACAGAGGAGTTATCTGGAAGCTACGCAGCATACGGTTATTTTATGGCCGGTTTTCCTGTTGGTTTTATCTTAGGTTCTATTTTGGTTGGTAAGATAAAGTATAAAAGCCGGAGAAAACTCATGCTCGGCGCTTTGTTTATCGGCGGGCTGACCTTTGTATTTCTATTTTTTAATACAAGCATTCTATTGGGGATTCTGACAGAGGTAATTGGCGGAGTAGCTATGGCTGTTTTCGCGATACATAATACGACAATCTGCCAAAAAATCATCCCGCATCATTTAATGGGGAAAATATTCTCTGTGAGGCTGTTAATTATTCGATGTATGATGCCATTAGGTGTCCTGGCCGGTGGTTACTTAAGTGACATGTGGGGCGTCCGGCCATTATATTTATTGATAGGGATGGTGATAAGCACCACTTCTTTATTGGGAATCTTGCTTCCATATTTTAAATTTATAGATGAAGATGCAGACAAAGAAAAAGAAGCTGTATGAAACGAGATTTTCATACAGCTTCCTTCCATTACTGTATGCTCTTCCTTCATTATTAGCTGGAATGCTTTACAGTTCGCGTATCGACTTATCCGCTAATTGCATCACCGTCATATCATCCATCGGCGGATTATGCAATCCGGCGCGGACATCACGGTAATAGCGTTCAAAATTATTTTTCAGCTTGAGGCTTTGCGCGCCGGCAACACGCATGGCAAGGTCTACACCTTGAACGGCTTTATTGGTGACAGACAGCTTGACTGCTCCTAATTCCGGGCCCATTGTATTTCTGGTTTCTTCATCGCCTTTATCCCACTTATCTGCAATGGCATGCAGGAAGTATTCAGATTCTAGTAAAAGAAGCTCTAAATCACCCAGTTTTTGTTTCACATTCGGCAGCTCGGAAATCGTCCCTTTGATACTGTTTGGTGAATAGCTTGTAGCAAAGGCGACAGCATCTTTTTGAGCAGCCTGTGCGATGCCGAGATAGCATGCCGGTATATGCAAGAGCCAGCCTGCTGGTTTTCTTTTCTGATTGGATATGATTTCAACGAGATCTTCTTTCTCTAAATGAACCTCTTCTAAAACGAGATCATGGCTGCCAGAACCGCGCATCGCAATCGAATCCCATGTTTCTTCTACGTTAACACCTTCCAAATCATGCTTTACCAGGAAGTTACCGACGTCATCTGTTCCATCAATAGAAGCACTAACGACAAAGTAAGTTAAGATTGGCGATAACGTCGTAAAGGTTTTTCGTCCGGTAATCACCCAGCCACCGTCTTTTTTGACAGCAGTTGTTTCCGGTTTGCCGCCGCGCGTCGGGCTTCCAGTTGCCGGTTCTGTTGCGGAATTGTTTAATAATGCACCATTTTCAACCACGTCCTTGATTACCTTCGTATACATCTGTTCGTCCCAGGGCTTGCTTTCCCCTAAATGTTTTATGATTCCCATATGCCAGCCGATAGATAATGCAGTGGAACCGTCTGCCCGGGCAATTATTTGCTGATAGGTAAGCAGTTCATCCAGCGGAATACCCGCTCCGCCATCTTCCTTAGGTACAGTGAGTGCCGGGTAACCGATTTCTTGCAAGTCTTTAAAGTTCTCATATGGAAAAGCGCCGTCGGGAAGCTCCCGAACACGTTCACCAAAGGGCTCCACTGTTTTGGATAAAAGCTGGACCCGCTCCTCTTTTGTTTTTAGGGCTGTTATAGAACTCATACCAGTATTCCTCCTTGAAAAAGACAAAGTATATTCATCAGATTTGTTTTATTTATATTATTTCATTGTTTGCAGAATAGTTCAATTATCTTGAATGGGCCGAAATATATTTTGCGCCGTAAGAGGCACGGTGGAGTTATTTAAAGGGGAATGCTTAACAATTAACTAAAATGGGGTAAACTTATAGAGGAGATATAAGAACGAGGAGTGTATACGATGAAACAAGATCCTAATCTAACCCCATTACCAGACGCATTTTATCAGTATCCGACCTTACAGTTAGCAGAAGAATTGCTTGGATGCATTTTAGTAAAGCAAACGGAGGAAGGAACAAGCGCTGGATATATTGTAGAAACGGAAGCATATCTGGGAAATGCTGACAGAGCAGCGCATGGATTTGGAAATCGGCGAACGAAACGGACAGAGATTCTCTATGCAGAGGCTGGAATGACCTATACGCATCTCATTCATAATCATTGCTTAATTAATGTGGTCAGTGCGGAGAAGGAAGTACCGGAAAGCGTATTAATTCGGGCAGTGGAGCCTTATACAGGAATCGATCTGATGATGGCCCGCCGTCCAGTGAAAAAATTTCAAAATCTAACAAGCGGGCCGGGCAAACTATCGCAGGCTTTAGATATTAATATGAGAGATTATGGACGGTCTCTCAAGGAGCCGCCGCTGTTTATTGCGGAAGGAAAAAAGCCGGAGAAAATAAATCGCGGTCCGCGGATTGGTATTGATAATTCTGGAGAGGCCAGAGATTATCCCTATCGCTTTTGGGTAGCCGGCAATAAATTTGTTTCTAAATAACCCTTAAAATTCCCGTTATCATTTGTACGATAACGGGAATTTTTATGTAGCGGTAGCTATTAATATTAAATTCAATTTATTATAGTAAGAAAATAAAAACAGATAACCTGATAGTCTAAACAAATCTGGGAATGGATGGTTTGAGGAAAATATATACTTACATTATAATAATACTAGGTTTTGAATAGGATATGGCAGCTTAAAATGGTAGGCTGGTCATGTTTATAATAGAGAATGTACACAGGGGAAGATTTGGTCTAAAAAATATGCAGAGGAGCATGCGGCATGAAACAGATAGACATTGCAGTAACGGGGATGGGCGCTGTCTCGCCATTTGGCATGGGAGTACCCGCGTTTTGGGATAATTTAATTGCGAATCATTCTGCGGTAAGGGAAATAACCGATGAAAATATACGAAAGTGGACAAAAGCAGGAGCTCGTGTACCTGATTTTGAAGTGTCTGATTTTCTATCTAAAAAGATTATCCGAAATACGGATTATTTCACCCAGCTGGCTTTGATAACAGCAGATGAAGCATTAAAGGATGCCGGATTGTTAAAAAATGATGGAGAATCCTTCATAGATGGGGTAGACCGAAATCGATTCGGAACAGCGATTGGAACAGCTTTTGGCGGGATTCAGTCGTTGGAGCAGGCGTCTGAAAAATTAGCGACGGGTAAAGCAAAAAGAGTCGGACCGCGTATGATTTCTAAATCGATTCCGAATGCAGCGGCAAGTACGATTTCGATTCAATACGGATTCCGCGGTCCGTCGAATACATATGTCACTGCATGTGCTGCTTCGGCTAATGCTATCGGAGAATCTGCTTACTGGTTTTTCCGTGATGATGTGGATTATATTCTTGCTGGAGGCGTGGATAGCTTATGGTCGAATGTCTTTTTATCCGGTTTAGGTGATGCGGGCGCATTGGCAGCAAAAGGTCCGGAAGATATTTCCACATGGTCCCGGCCGTTTGATGCAGCGAGGACAGGAATGGTTATGGGAGAAGGAGCAGGTTTATTTGTTCTGGAACCGCTGGAGCGTGCCAAAGCAAGAGGAGCGCATATATACGCAACGTTAAAAGGATATGGAGCTTCGAATGATGCGTATCATGACACCTCTCCTGACCCGGAAGGAACAAGCGCCGCTTTGGCAATCGAGCGGGCGCTCCGTTCCGCACAGTTAAAACCGGAGGAGGTTGACTATATTAATGCGCACGCAACGTCGACTCCGGCTGGAGATATTGCAGAGACGAAAGCATTAAAGATGATATTTGGAGAGAATTTGGATAACATGCCGGTCAGCTCCATTAAAGGCAGCGTCGGGCATTTATTAGGAGCGGCTGGAGCCATTGAAAGCATTGCATCGATTAAGGCAATAGAGACGGGAATATTGCCGGCAACCCTTCATTCAGAAAATAGGGACGAAGCGGCTCCGCTGGATATTGTTCCAAATGTAAGTCGCAAGCAGCAAATCCAGACAGCAATGAGCAATTCCTTTGGCTTTGGCGGACAAAATGGAATTGTGATTTGGCAGGCACCTCAAGGTTAATCGGGCAAAAGAGGAAACGAATAATGAAATGGAGAGATAAGAATGCTAGAAGAACGGCAAGGCCATGGAAGTGTAGTGGAGCGGCAGGCTGCACTGGAAAAGATGTATCCAAGCTGGGAGAAGCGGACGATTGCGACGCATTTTCATAAGCAGTGCCAGCAATATAGCGATAATCCTTTGATTATGATGCCGAATCAGGCTGTAACTTATGGGGAAACGTGGGAGCGGGCACGTGAATATACAAAGGCAATGCTGCATTTAGGCGTTAAGCCGGGGGACCATATCGCAGTTTTAATGGAAAATGAACCGGAATACGTCGCATTATTTGTAGCTTCCTCGATGGCAGGAGCAGTGATGGTCCCGCTGAATACGCAGCTGCAAAAGGAAGAATTGACCTATATGCTGCGTCAATCCGATACCAATTGGCTGATTACGCATCAATACGCTGGAAAACAGCATCATGCCGAAGGGTTAAAGAATATTGTTTCTGAACTCCAAGCGGATGCAGAGAGCCCTTTTACTAAAGCAGTTTGTATTCCCAACAAAGAAGCAGATGTACCGGAAATCTATATGACATGGGAAGTATTTTTACAAGGTGCACGAGCAGTGGAAGAGACGGCGTTAAACAAACGCTGGAAGGAAACAGATAATCCAGACACAACTGCAGCTATTATTTATACCTCCGGCTCTACAGGCTTGCCGAAGGGCGTGATGCTGACGGATGATATGCTGCTCCGTTCTGGTTTTGCAACGTGCTTAACCAGAGGATATGAGGTAGGAAGACGTATTTATGCTCCGCTGCCGATGTACCATGTTTACTTTCTGCAGGAAGGCTTGTTTGCCGCTTCCTTTGTAGGAGGAGGGATGGTGACCTGTCATGCGTTTCAGCCGCTTCAGTCACTGGAGCTGATGGAGAAATACCAGGTTCATGATTTTCTGGCTGTTCCATCGATGCTTGTTGCCTTATTAAATCGTCCGGAAGTAAAGCATACCAATCTAAAGTCTCTTTATGCGCTATTATGCTGTGCCGCTCCTTCGCCGGTCCCGTTATGGAAAAGAGCAGTAGATGAATTAGAAGTGACCGAAATTGGTACAGGCTGTGGCGCGACAGAAGCGGGCTCTACTACGATGCTGACTGAAATTGGAGCCCCGTTGGAGATTATCTCTACCACAGTCGGGAAAGTAAAAACAGCAGGATCTGCTGCTCATCCGGAGTTTGGAGATAAAAGTGTCACGTACAAAGTGATTGATCCCGATACAAGAGAAACACTGCCAAGCGGTTCTGCCGGCGAGTTAGCGGTGCGGGGAAATGTGGTAACAGAAGGGTATTATAAAAAGCCGGAAGAGACAGCTTTTGCCAAGGATGAGGACGGATATATCCGCAGCGGAGACCTGGGGACGATTGATGAACAAGGTTATATTCGGCTGTTAGGAAGAAGTAAGGATCTGTATAAAGTATCTGGAGAAACCGTAGCTCCCAAAGAGGTAGAGGATGTGATTTCCATGCACCCGGCAGTAAATCAAGTTTATATCGTCGGCGTGCCGGATCAATTAACAACAGAAACCGGTGCCGCGTTTGTGGAATTAAAACAAGGCGAAACGTGCACGAAGCAGGAAATCCGAAAGCTGTGCCGGGAGCATGTAGCACGATTTAAAGTCCCGCGTTATATCTGGTTTGTAGAAGCGGCGGATTGGCCGCTGACGGGAACAGGTAAGATACAGAAATTTAAACTGCAGGATATAGCGGAAGAAAAACGGAAGAAATAACGTGAAATCCCGATATGGCGGGGTTTACTGTTCATGAAACTGGGATGAAATAAACCTGCTGCGAAACCTGTTAAAACAGCTTTGAGCAGGTTTATTTGATGTGCTAAAGGAATTAAATTCCTGTACCTAAAATAAAAAATTGCGATTGATTGTAATTGTAAGTAACCTTGGAGTAATCGAAGGGTATTCCATTTGTCAGGTAGAAGATGCTTTCCATCGTGAGCTTAGGTTCACCGTTCTTTAATTTCAAATAACTTGCTTCCTGTTCAGTCAATTTGCCAGTTTGCATATACATATCAGAGAATCCAACTTTTAGACCATGTTATTTATGTAATTCCCTGAGTAATGGAACAATTATGGAAGGAAAGTTATGGCATGGCTTCCCAAACGAACTAATGTTTGATATAATTAAATTGCGAACAAAAGTTCGCTGAAGGTGTTTCATATGGCTAACTTATTCTGAGCTAATGGGATAATCCTTTTAAGAAATACATGGACAACCAAAAATTGAAAGGGTGATCATATTTGGGGAAAAATGATCGGAAAAAATCTGTATTTCTATTCGGAAAGCCAACCAAGAACAAATTGGAACGTTTGATAGAAACAGAACAAGCCTATACAAATTTGATGAATAGATTTATCAAAGAAATGGCTAATGACAGCAAGTACTACCTTGACTTAATGAATAATAACAAACAAGCCCCCAAGATTCGTGCACTTGAAAAAAGTGTAAGACACACACATCAATTAGGATCTGCTTATGGTCAAAATGCGATTGATCAGGCAGTTAGCCTGCTTCATAATCATTTCATGCAAATTAAAAATAATTTATATGGGTATATTTTCCACCATGATAAAGGTATAATTCCTTATGTATCGTTCATATCTCTTTTGAATGCTTCTGTTCAGGATGAAAATGAATTAGCTGTATTAAGGGCATTGCAGCAAAGCACCAAAAATAAGCAAGCTGCAAAAACTTATGAAAACGCATACATGATATTATCTAGGTTAACGGAAGAACAACGCACTTCAAAAAGGGAATACATCCGTGCGTTATTCTACGATAAACTGGATCATTGGAAACTTCCCTTTGTCCATAAGGCTACACTACAATTGGATTCGAGAGTTTCTAAAATCGAGAAATCCCATTCTACGACAGAAGATTTTGTTGTATCCTTAAAATTGCTAAACGAAAAAAAGTATGTGGAAATACCAGTCAGCACTAGTGAAAACAGTTTAAGGAGATTAAATCAATATAAAAATGGCTCCATGACTGCCAAAGTTGTGAATGGAAAAGTTAAAATCGGGATCCCTTTCACGAAAAAGGTGAACAAAAGAGCACAAGAGGAGCTGCTGGGAATCGATCAAGGAATCACGGATTTATTTTACACCAGTAATCACACCAAATATGGCTCTTTTTCCGGGATGGTCCATGTATATGAGGGATCGCTTGAGAAAAAGTTGGGCAACCGTTCTTCGTTAAGGAATAAATTAAGAGCGTATCAAAAACAATTAAAGAAAACGGATAACCAGTTTGAAAAAGAACTATTACGAAAAAAAATCAAACACATAGCCGATAATTTAAACGGTAAAAAGTCGCTCCAAAAAGAGCGCAGGCGCTATCATGCGGTTGTAGATTACGAGATAAGCCAAGCTGTCAAACGTCTATTTGAAGAAATCACAACGAACAGTTATTTACCTGTATTTGAAGATCTGGATATTGTGAAGTTTGATCGGGGCAAGAAAGCGAATAAACGGGACAGCTTTTGGATTCGCGGGAAACTGATGCGAAAAATAACCGCAAAACTGGATTGGCATGGCTACCATTATAAAACAGTAGATCCTGCCTACACGTCGAAAATGTGCGGGAAGTGTCATCATGTTGACGAGGATAATCGTAAAGGCAAAACTTTTACTTGTACCGTGTGCAAGTATAAGGCTGATGCGGATTATAACGCTTCCGTAGTCATAAAAAACCGTGCTTTGGATACGGAAATTACTGCTATCGTAGAAAAATATAAAAATAACACTAAAAAGCGGCACAAGGAACTTCGCGAATTATTATATAAACGTCACTGCAGCTATATGAAAAAGGTTCAATTCGTATAGCCAAATGAACCTCTTACCTTTCATTCGGGGAAAAGCTTCGAGATTGATGATAACGTATTTGTTATCCGCTGGCCGAAGATGCATCTGTATGACGATCGGGGAAGTTTGTGATGCTGTTTATGAACGACTTTCTTGAGTAATCAGAAGATGCCTGGTATTTCAATGCCCGGAGGTTCACTTTGGATATTATCCTATGTGGAAAAATTCTTGAACAAGAAAATTCCAGAAGTCATTCGTCCCTTGTTTGTACCGTTCTTTAGTATTTTGATTATGGTACCGCTCATTCTTCTAGTGATCGGACCAATAACAACAGGCGGCGCAAATGCGATTGCGGACGGATATAATTATCTGGTTGATGTATTCCCTGCACTTGCAGCTGCCATCATCGGCGGGTTTTGGCAGATTATTGTTATTTTCGGAGTGCATTGGGGCGTTACGCCAATGGTACTTTTCAACTTTGAACAATATGGAATGGATTCTTTCCAGGTCTATCAAACGATCGCCGTTGTAGCGCAGGTCGGAGCTGTTATTGGTGTGCTGCTTAAAACGAAAAACAGCGAAACCAAAAAGGTGAGTACCTCAGCAGGGATCACCGGTATATTCGGGATTACGGAACCAGCCATTTACGGGGTGACGTTGCGATTTAAGAGCCCATTTATTTACGGATGTATTTCCGGAGCGATTGGCGCGATTGTAGCGAGCTTCTTCAGACCAAGCTATTTCGCTTATGCAGGTCTGCCGAGCCCGATAACAATGGTAAACGCAATTAACAGCGAATATCCAATGTCTATCTGGGGGATTTTGATTGGGGCTGCGATTGCTATTGTTCTGCCAATTGTGTTGACGCAGATTCTGGGTTATGGTGAAGATACAGCAAAACAAGCAGATGAAGCACTTGCCTCTGATCAAGGAGAGTCTGAAAAGAAAGATGGATCAGAAAACACTGTTCCAAATGAAGAAGAAATTGCGGCTCCGTTAAGTGGAAAGCTAATGGCGTTATCCGAGGTTCCAGATGACGTATTCAGGGCTGGTGCTATGGGACAAGGGGTCGCTGTAGAACCATCCAGCAATGAAGTGGTCTCTCCGGCTGACGGCAAGATTGTTTTCATTGCCCCTTCCAAGCATGCGGTTGGAGTGCGTACGAACAGCGGTGTGGAATTATTGATTCACGTCGGTTCGGAGACAGTGGAATTAAACGGGGAGCCTTTTACAGTTCATGTGGAAGATGGGCAAAATGTCCAGCAAGGCGATAAGTTAATAACATTTAATCAAGACATGATCCGTGAAAAAGGACTGCCGACGATAACTCCTGTTATTATTACGAATATAGGAGAATATGAGGAAGCGATTGTAGAAGGTACAGCAGAAATAAATACAGGCGAAAGACTAATTAGTGTTGTTAAATAAAACGAAGGAGGAAGAACAATGAGTGAATTATCAAAGGATTTCTTATGGGGCGGTGCTTTTGCTGCCCATCAATTTGAAGGCGGCTGGAATGAAGGCGGAAAAGGACCAAGCGTAGTGGATGTACTGACTGCTGGTGCCAATGGTGTGCCAAGAAGAATTACGGATAAGGTAGAGACGGACGAATTTTATCCAAATCATGAAGCGGTGGATTTTTACCATCACTACAAAGAGGACATTGCGTTATTTGCAGAAATGGGTCTGAAATGCTTGCGTACATCGATTGGCTGGTCCCGCATTTTTCCAAAAGGGGACGAGGCGGAGCCAAACGAAGAAGGACTGCAATTTTATGACGATGTGTTTGACGAGCTTATGAAATACGGTATTGAGCCGGTAATCACCTTATCTCACTTTGAAATGCCATTGCACTTAGCGCGCGAATACGGCGGTTTTCGCAGCAGAAAAGTGGTCGATTGTTTTGTGAAGTTTGCGGAGGTTGTGTTTGAACGTTATAAAAACAAGGTGAAATATTGGATGACCTTTAATGAAATCAATAATAAAATGGATGTCCGTAACCCGCTGTTCCTCTGGACAAATTCAGGTGTCCTGTTAAAAGAAGGGGAAAATGCAAAGGAAGTGATGTATCAGACTGCGCACCATGAGCTGGTAGCAAGTGCATTGGCTGTTGCAAAAGGAAAGGAAATCAACCCGGCGTTTGAAATTGGAGCGATGGTTTCTCACGTGCCAATCTATCCATCTACTTCGAATCCAGAGGATATCATGCTTGCCGAAGAATATATGCGCGACCGCTATTTCTTCCCGGATGTACAGGTGCGCGGATATTATCCAAGCTATGCATTAAAAGAATTCGAACGTAAAGGCTACAATATTGTCATGGAAGAAGGAGACGATGAGATTCTCTTAAACGGAAAAGTCGACTACCTAGGCTTCAGCTATTACATGTCTACAACCGTAAGCAGTGAGGTGGAACCGGACGAGTCTGCAGAAAAAACGGATGGCGGCCTGCCACATGGGGTTGATAATCCATATATTCAATCCAGCGACTGGGGCTGGGCAATTGATCCGACAGGCTTGCGTTACACGCTGAATCGCTTTTATGACCGCTATCAGCTGCCGATGTTTATTGTGGAAAATGGATTTGGAGCGGTTGATACAGTCGAAGAAGATGGATCCATTCATGACGAAGCAAGAATCAATTATCTTGGCGCTCATATCGAAGCTTTAAAAGCGGCTGTGAATGAGGATGGCGTAGACTTAATCGGCTATACTCCTTGGGGAATTATGGACATTGTATCCTTTACAACCGGGGAAATGAAGAAACGCTACGGCATGATTTATGTAGACCGGGATAACGAAGGTAATGGAACCATGAAACGCTCGAAGAAAGATTCATTTGATTGGTATAAGAAAGTAATTCAATCAAATGGGGAAGACTTACATTACGAAAGATAAAATGATATAGTGACGAAAAAAGGGGCTTACTTAACTTGATGGGTTAGGAAAGTCCTTTTTTCTGTTGTAATGGCTATCTTTCACAGCCCGAAACGATTGACCTCTTAAATTTAAATGAAAAAAATATAATAAAAGCGTTTACAAGATGGAAATTACATGTTAGGATACTTGTATACAAGTATTCGAACTAACAAATTATATGTTTTGTAAGCCCTTTATTTCAGTGATATAAAAAGGGTGAATGGATTAAATAAATGGCAGAGGGATATGTCATAACAATACACAGTTTCTAATAAAAGATAGTGAGGGATGAATGTGAATCAACATAAATTTATGCTCGGAGTCGACATTGGCACAACAAGTACAAAAGGCGTTCTTTACCGGGAAACAGGTGAAATTATCGCGCAGAGTAATCAGGGATATGATTTGCATACGCCGGATGTACGTACAGCTGAGCAAAATCCGGACGATATTTATCAGGCGGTGCTTCATGTTATCCGAGAAACAGTAAAGGAATCAGAGATAGATAAAAAAGACCTTTCCTTTATTTCTTTCAGCAGCGCAATGCACAGTCTAATTGCAATGGATGAAGATAATAAAGCCATTACACCATGCATTACTTGGGCAGATAACCGCAGCTCGCATTGGGCAACGAAAATTAAAAATGAATGGAACGGCCATGATGTTTACCTGCGAACGGGAACCCCCATCCACCCAATGTCTCCGCTTAGCAAAATTACATGGCTGGAGCAGGAGCAGCCAGAAACAGCTGAAAAAACAAAGAAATACATCGGCATCAAAGAATATGTTTTCTATCAATTCTTCGGCGACTATGTGATGGATTATTCTCTTGGTTCCGCTACGGGGATGATGAATTTGGAGGAGCTTGCTTGGGATAAAGGAGCTCTTGAAATGGCTGGTATTTCAGCGGATAAACTCCCAAGACTTGTTCCTACAACAGAAAGCTTTACAAACTGTCATTCGGAGATTGCGGAGGATTTAGGCATTGCACCAGAAACGAAATTTATTATTGGAGCAAGTGATGGGGTGCTGTCCAATATTGGCGTAAATGCGATAAAAGAAGGAGATGTGGCGATTACCATCGGCACGAGCGGGGCTATCCGCACCGTTATTCCTAAACCGCGCACCGATCAAAAAGGCCGAATTTTTTGCTATGCATTAACGGAGGATCATTGGGTCATCGGCGGGCCGGTAAATAATGGCGGCATGGTGTTGCGCTGGATTCGTGATGAGCTTGCTGCAAGTGAAGTCGAAACAGCAAAACGATTAAACATTGATGCGTATGAAGTATTAACTGCTATCGCAAAGCAGGTGGAGCCCGGATCAAACGGATTGTTATTCCACCCGTTTTTGGCTGGAGAGCGTGCACCGCTTTGGAATGCGAATGTCCGCGGTTCCTTTATCGGTTTAACATTGAATCATAAAAAAGAGCATATGGTACGTGCTGCGTTAGAAGGCGTTATTTTTAACTTATACTCTGTTTTTCTGGCATTAGTGGAAGTAATGGATGTGCCGGTGAAATCGATTAAAGCAACGGGCGGTTTTTCAAAATCAGAATTGTGGCGGCAAATGATGGCTGATATCTTTGACCAGAATGTCATCGTTCCGAAAAGCTATGAGTCCTCCTGCTTGGGAGCTTGCTTACTGGGATTGTATGCAGAAGGGAAAATTGATTCCTTTGATGTAGTAGAAGAGTTGATTGGTTTTACACATGAGCATGAACCGAACCCGGATCATGTTTCAACGTATCAGGAATTAATGCCGATTTTTATCAATATTTCCCGTTCGCTTGAACAGGAATACGAACAGATTGCGGCTTATCAGGAAAAGAAATCACTGGAAAATAAACAGAATGAAGAATAGGAGCTGAGAATAATGGAAAATATTTATCCGCTTATTATTGTTGCGCTGGCAGTAGTGACACTATTGCTGCTAATCATGAAGTGGAACTTAAATACGTTTATTGCATTGATTGTTGTTTCTTTACTAACGGCATTGGCACTGGGCATGTCTCCAGGTGAAATTGTTGAAACGGTCCAAGGAGGACTTGGAGGCACACTTGGCGACATTGCGCTTATCTTTGTTTTCGGTGCAATGCTAGGGAAGTTACTGGCTGATGCCGGCGGTGCCCATCGTATCGCTTTAACATTAATTAATGTATTTGGTAAAAAACGAATTCAATGGGCTGTTGTTGTTGCTTCTTTTATCATTGGTATCGCATTGTTCTTTGAAGTAGGACTTGTTTTATTAATTCCGATTGTGTATCAGATTGCTAAAGAAGTTAAATTGCCTTTATTATATCTGGGTGTGCCGATGACGGCTGCATTATCCGTCACACATGGATTCCTGCCTCCTCACCCGGGCCCGACAGTAATTGCACAGCAGTATGAAGCAAATATCGGCATGGTGCTGCTTATCGGTATTGTGATTGCTATTCCGACGGTGATTATCGCCGGACCGTTATTTACGAAAGTAGCTCAGAAATTGGTGCCGGATGCTTTTTCACGAATCGGCAATATTGGATCACTTGGAACGACAAAAACATTTGAAGAAGAAGAAACACCTGGATTTGGTATTAGTGCCTTGACTGCACTTTCTCCAGTCATATTGATGGCGGTTACAACGATTGTACAGCTGGTTCAGGAAATTGCCGGACTTGCAGATAATTTGTTTTTTGAAATCGCACGCGTCATTGGAGACCCGACAATGGCTCTCCTTCTTTCCCTGTTATTTGCGATTTACACGATGGGGATTGCACGTAAGATTCCGATGAAAACATTGATGAGTTCAGCAGAGGAATCCGTTCGCGGAATTAGTATTGTTCTTTTAGTTACTGCAGGCGGCGGTGCGTTAAAACAAGTATTGATTGACGGCGGTGTCGGTGATGCTGTAGCAAATATCTTCTCTGGTTCAAATATGTCGCCAATTCTGCTTGCGTGGCTGATTGCTGCTATTTTAAGGGTTTCCTTAGGTTCGGCAACCGTGGCAGCTTTAACAACTGCTGGAATGGTGATTCCGTTGATTGAAGGAACCGATGTGAATCTGGCGCTGATGGTGTTAGCTACGGGCGCAGGAAGTTTGATTGCCTCCCATGTAAACGATACCGGATTTTGGATTTTTAAGGAATACTTCAATTTATCGATGAAAGAAACATTTGCAACTTGGACGTTGCTGGAAACGATTATCTCTGTATCCGGACTTGTATTTACGCTTTTAATAAGCTTAGTTATTTAAAACTCGGGCAAGCTGACAGTACAGGAATTCTGTCTTAAGCTTCGACTGAAATATTTGTGTGAAAGGTGTTCGGGCTCTCTTGATTTTATAAAGCGCTTGAACACCTGTCGAAAGGAATGGAATGAAAAAATGAATTCAATTGGCGTTTTTGGACTGGGAGTCATGGGAGCGAATCTTGCTTTGAATATGGCGAATAAGGGTGAAAAGGTCGCAGTCTATAATTATACACCTGATTTGACGGAAGCATTTCAAGAAAAGCATCCGCATGAGAATACAACAGCGTATTATGAGCTGACGCAGTTTATCCATTCGCTGGAAAAACCAAGAAAAATCTTTTTGATGGTAACAGCTGGAGCTGTTGTAGACTCCGTTATCAATAGTCTTCTGCCTTTGCTGGAACAGGGCGATATTATCATGGACGGAGGAAACTCTAATTTTCAGGACTCTAACCGCAGATACGGTTACTTAAAGGAAAAAGGTTTTCATTTTATCGGTGTGGGTGTTTCCGGAGGTGAAGAAGGCGCATTAAATGGTCCTTCATTAATGCCAAGCGGAGATAAAGAAGCCTATCAGCACGTCGCTCCTATCCTGGAAAAAATTGCGGCACAGGTGTATGGCAAGCCGTGCTGTTCGTATCTTGGCAAAGAAGGATCCGGTCATTACGTCAAAATGGTGCATAACGGTATCGAGTATGCTGATATGCAGCTGATTACGGAAGCCTATCAATTCCTGCGGGAAAGGTTAGGGCTCAATGTCGATGAAATTGCCGCTATTTTTGCAGAGTGGAACAAAGGCGAATTGGAAAGCTATCTGATGGAAATCACAGCTGATATTTTGACACACATGGATGAAGAAACCAAAAAGCCGCTGGTTGATGTTATTTTAGATCAATCAGGACAAAAAGGAACCGGCAAATGGACAAGTCAAAATGCGCTGGATACGGGAGTACCTTTATCTATTATTACGGAATCTGTATTTATGCGTTTCCTGTCCAATGTGAAGGAAGAGCGCATGATGGCAGAGCAGGAATTAGCAGGGCCAAACCAATTAGCAGATGCAGCTGACAAGGATCAATGGGTCGAGCTGGTCCGGCAAGCACTGTTTATGGGGAAAATCATTACCTATGCGCAAGGATTCTATCAATATAAGCAGGCATCAGAGCAGTATAACTGGGATTTGCAGCTGGATGAAATTGCGCTGATTTTCCGCGGCGGCTGCATTATCCGTGCCGGTATTTTAAATGAAATCAGTAAAGCATTTAAGGAAGACAAAGAATTATCCAACCTTCTCCTGTCTCCATATTTCAAAACAGTTTTGAATAACTATCAGGCATCGATGCGAAAAGTGGTTATCAAAGGAATGGAAACTGGATTAGCATTACCGTGCTTTAATGCTTCGCTGGTATATTATGATGGCTACCGTTCTGCCAAAAGCGGCGCCAACCTGATTCAGGCACAACGCGATTATTTTGGAGCGCATACGTATCAGCGTGTGGATAAAGCAGGTTATTTTCATACGGAGTGGTAAGCTAGGCTTTAGGCAGAAGCGTTTCGTTTTATTCTAAGCGTTCCTGACCAACTTCTTTTTCTCTAATGTATTTTTAAATTCTGAAGCAGACACGGTAAAAAATCTCTGTATCGATATTCCTTTTATTGAACAGCAGTCTGCATTTTTGTTCCGTACTGCGATTCATCCGCGGGGGCGGGAGCAGTATATGACAAACTATTAAAAGAGAGACATTTTAATAAAGTATTGCAGCGTAATCGAAATGCGCTGCAATACTTTTTTGCGTATCCGTGAAAATCGGTGCTTTTCAGGTACAGCAAAAAGGAATCATGAACGGAAGAGAAAGTCAGCTTGCTAATTAAGCTGCAATTATTTGAATATAGATGACCCATAGAAAGGTATGATATAATAAACTTGTTACTATAGTCACAAACTCTATTGGCAGCCGTTATATACAGAAATTTAAGGATGACAGATTCAATATTGTGCTAACTAGGAAGTGATTACGTGAATACACGATTACAAAAGATACTTGAGGCGCTGCGATTAGCACAGGAACCTTTAACCAGTTCGGATATAGCGTCCTTATTACAGGTCAGTTCTAAAACGATACGTAATGATATCAAAGTATTAAATGAACTTTTAAAGCCGTACGGGACACATATCGTATCTTTAAAAGGGAAAGGCTATCAGCTTACCATTCGGAATGAACGCTTATTCTATGAATTCATTCAGGAGCAAACAAATTACAAAAAAGATGATGTTCCCTCAAATCATCCAGATCGTGTCAAATATCTGATGGAGAAACTGCTGATGACCTCCGATTATATTAAAATAGATGACTTAGCAGAGCAGTTGTTTATAAGCCGCTCTACCCTGCAGCATGATTTAAAATATATCCGTGCTATACTGAAAGAGTATAAGCTGGCTTTGGAGCATAAGCCGTATCATGGGATTAAAATTATAGGCGATGAAACGCAGATCAGATACTGCATCTCTGAGTATTTGTTTAATCAACAATCTGTCTTAAAAGACAATATGGCTGACTGGTTAGGTATTTTACCTGAAGAAGAGTTAGAGATGATTAAAAACAGTGTATTGTTTAATCTGAGAAAGCATCATATTATTATTTCAGATATTAGCCTGCAAAATCTAATCACACATATTGCAATTGCTTGTAAGCGGATTCGTGAGAGTCATTCTGTTCAAATGATTCATCCTCATTTTCAAGAAATAGAGACATCAAAGGTTTTTTTAGTTGCTCAAGAAATTGCAAATGCTATTCAGGAAAAACTGTATATTTCCTTTACTGAACACGAGATTGCATACCTGGCGATTCATTTGCAAGGAACAAAGATTACCGATTCTTCGATTCATCATACAGAGGTTATTTCTGTTATTGATGATGAGATTCAAGAAATGGTCAAAGAAATGCTGAAACGGATTGATGCAGAATTTGGATTTCATTTAGCTGATGACAAAGAACTGCTGTTGGCGATGAGTCTGCACTTAAAACCAGCAATAAGCCGATATAAATTCAAGATGAATATTCGAAATCCAATGCTGGAAGAAATCAAATCGAAGTACCGATTATCTTTTGATGCAGCATTAATTGGAGCGCAAGCCGTACAAGAAAGAATGGGCATTGCAATAGATGAGAATGAAGTTGGTTACCTGGCGCTTCATATTGAGGTAGCGCAGGAAAGAAAAAAGAAGAATAAAGAAGACGTACCGGGCTGCTTAATTGTCTGTGCATCTGGCCTGGGCAGTGCTCAGCTTTTAATGTATAAACTGCAAAATGAGTTTGGGAATCAGTTAAATATTATGGGTACAACCGAATACTATAATTTATCCCAGCATTCGTTTGATAACATTGATTTTATTATCAGCACGATTCCGATTGAGAAAAAGATGCCAGTCCCTGTTATTCATATAAGCACGATTTTAGGAGAAACAGATTTAAATAAAATCAATCATTTTGTAATTCAGGGAGATGTTATTTCCAATACGTATCTGCGGGAAAAATATACGTATCTACAAAAGGGCTTTGCTGAGAAAGAAGAGGTTTTACGCTTTATCTGTGAAGCACTGGAATCTGATGGAGAAGTGGATGCGCACTATTTGGAATCGGTGCTTCAACGGGAGAGCTTTTCTCCAACGAGTTTTGGCAATATGGTTGCCATTCCTCATCCGATTGAACCGCAGACGGAGGATACATTCTGGTCAATTGTTACACTTCAAAAACCGATTCAATGGGGAGATAAGTATGTGCAATTAATTGTCCAATTAAATATCAGCAAAGATATAAAAAATGATTTAAAACAAATGTATGAGGGATTAATGGAACTGTTGGACGATAAAAATATGGTGAGAGAAATAGTGCAATGTAAGACGTATGAACAATTAATTGAGATAATCAAATAGAGTAGCACTAGAACACCCCGGGGTAAACACTGTCCGGGGTGTTTTCGTGCTATTCAAAACTTGGTGTTAGTTATTTCCTGTACCAGCGGAAAAAGAGTCTCTGTAATTGAATGCGCTTACATATTATAATTTAAGTAAGAAATTTATAAAGGTAAAAGCTAGATGAAAGGCATGAGATTGCTGTTTAAGTCCTTTATGAATTTCCTGACGATAGAAATAGAGCAAGGTGCTAAAAAATAGAATTTCATGGAGGAATGTAAAATGAAAAAAGCGTTAATTATTTGTGCAGGTGGTATGTCATCTTCTTTATTAGCAAAAAAAGCAACAGAATATCTAAAAGGAAAAGAGCATGATATTGAAGTGGATGCTGTTTCAGCGACAGAGGGCGGGAAGAAAATAGAGAATAGTGATTTTGATTTATTCTTAGTGAGTCCACAAACAAAAATGTATTATCAAAATCTGAAAAAGGCTGGCGATCGCGTTGGTAAACCAGTGGTAAATATTCCGCCTCAAGCGTATGTTCCGATTCCAATGGGGATAGAAAAATTAGGTAATTTAATTTTGCAGGAGCTGCCGGAATAATCATTCGTTATTAATAAATATTTATATTGCTTTATATCAACTATAAAGGGGGATATTCAATGAATCAGGAACAAATACAGAGCGTAGCCTTTGAAATCATTTTGCACAGCGGGTCATCGAGAACCATGATACATGAAGCCTTTGCAATGATGCGAAATAACGAATTTAAAAATGCTGCAGACAAGCTGGATGAAGCAAATGAAGAAGTATTATTAGCGCACCAGTCCCAAACGGCGTTATTGCAGCAGTATTCATCCGGAGAAACAATCAATATGGAAATTATTATGGTTCATGCACAGGATCATTTAATGACTACGATGACATTAAGAGAAGTTGCGTTAGAAATGTTATATCTATATGAAAAACTCGACAAAGATAAATGAGGGGTTTGAATATGAAAAACGATGCGAGGGCACAAATCGAACTAAATAGGAAAAAGCTAAGTATTAAATCGATGTACTTTAATCGGTATTTATTAGTTAGATATGTTTCCGCATTATTCTTTTTTACTAATTTATACTGGTTCATGTCATTGTTGATGAGTGATTCATCACTGTATTTTATCCCGTTGATATTAATGGTTGTATTGGTTATCAGTACCATCGAGCAAGTGAAAATATATGGTCATCATTCTAATATTGTCAAATATACAAAGTATTGCTTTACCATTTTACTTGTTACAAATATGCTTTTAATTGTACCGGCATGCTTTACTTCATCATTCAATCAATTATTCCCCTTTCTTGTAGCGGAAGAGAAATCTAAAATATTGGTTTTAAGTATTTTGATTGCCGGTGTATTACTGAGTACGTTGATTCTCTATCGTTTAAACAAGATTAAACATAATGAAGACAAGCATTATGAACGAATTAAAAGTTTTGAAAGGGCTGTCAATTAATAAAAAGAAATGAGGGAGTACGATGGCTTCAGAAAACGGAGAAAATAAAGTATTTGCTTTTTTGGAAAAATATTTGATGGGTCCCATGGGGAAAGTTGCATCTTTTCGTATTGTACGTGCCATTATGGCTGCAGGGATGGCTTCGATTCCGTTTGTAATTGTAGGTTCGATGTTTTTAGTGTTAAACGTATTGCCGCAGACACTTACATTTTTACAAGGCTTTTTCGATAATACATTTTTTAGAATCAGTGATTTATATATGTTAGCGAATAAAGCAACGATGGGAATATTAGCAATCTATTTCGGTCTTGTTATCGGTTACGAATATACAAAAATTTATGCCGAGGAGGAAGAGCTTAATCTAAGTCCTTTAAACGGAGCTTTACTATCTATGTTTGCCTTTTTCATCACTATTCCGGAAATCGTATTAGAAAATGGCATGATGTCTCTCGTGCATCAGATTGATGAAAATAATACAACAGTTCATGGATGGCAAATGGTTGAAGACGGTGTCAGCCGTCTAGGGGCGACAGGAATATTCACAGCAATTCTGATGTCTGTCTTAGCTGTGCAAATATACCGGCTCTGTGTGAAGAAAAATTGGGTTATCAAAATGCCTGAAGCGGTACCAGAGGGTGTATCCAGATCGTTCACTGCATTGATTCCGGCGTTTTTAGTTGCCTTTGCTGTATTGGTGGTCAATGGTATTTTAATTGCATTAGGCACGGATATATTTAAATTAGTAGCAATTCCGTTTGGATTTGTAGTGAATATTACAAACAGCTGGTTAGGTATACTGGTTATTTACTTTGTTGTGCATGCGCTTTGGATTGTAGGTATCCATGGAGCAACCATTGTATTTGGATTCTTGACACCAATCTTTCTTTCCAATATTCAATCTAATATCGATGGTGCGAACATTCCGCTGGCAGGGGAATTTAATAATGCGTTTGTAACGATTGGCGGATCTGGAGCAACATTAGGTTTATGTATATTTATTGCATTTATGGCAAAATCGAAGCAATTGAGTGTTTTAGGTAAAGCGGCACTTGCACCGGGGATTTTTAATATCAACGAACCATTAATATTTGGATTACCGATAGTTTATAATCCATTCTTAGCTATTCCGTTCTTCTTAGCTCCAATGGTATCAGCTTCCATCGGTTATTGGGCAATTAAATTAGGGTTTGTTGAATCGATTATCGCTATGATGCCTTGGCCTACTCCAGTTGGTATCAGCGGATTTATTAGTACAGGCGGAAGTTATATGGCGGCAATTGTTTCCGTGCTTTGTGCTTTTGTAGCATTTCTGATCTGGCTTCCATTCATTAAAATGTATGATAAGAAATTAGTTGATCAGGAAAAAGGGGAAGATGCGTTGATTTAATTTAGCACAAGAAATAATTTAACAAGAAATATTGTGAAGGCGTTGTCGTTATCGACTACGCCTTTCAAGTTTATCCTGCATTAGCCATTCAGCTTATATGTCTCATGTGCCATTGATTCCAAAATATAAAGCACAGGTACCTGTGTGGTAATATTTGCGTTCTCAAACCACTCTTCCGTTACATAGTAAGGGATATTGATATCTGATATTTTAGCAACCGTGGAGTGTTTGTTGTTGGTAATGCTAATAATTTTACTTCCTTCTTGTTTCATTTGATTAAGATGCGTAACTGCAAAATTTGTTTCTCCAGAGACAGATAGAGCAATGACAGTGCTATTATATCGCAGACTGGAATGGACCGGGAAAAGCGGGTCTTTAATATACATCGAAAATTTACCTAAGCTTGAAAAATACCTTGACCCATATTCGGCCAGGATCCCTGAGGTGCCTATTCCAATGAAAATAACACTATCTGCTTTACTTACCAGCTTAGCAGCTTCTTTAATGTCTTCTTCGATATCGCCCTTCAGTGTCCGATCAAAAAATTCTGTTACAGCATGCTGTGTATCCTTTAAAATTGTCTTTTTATTTTCTTCCAGATACATTTTCAGCTTTACTTTAAATTCGGAAAAACCTTCACAATTTATTTTTCTGCAAAAGCGCAGGATAGTAGCTGTGGATACATGGGTTTCATCAGCAAGCTCGCGAATGCGCATATAAGCAACCTTTTCACTATTTTTACTGATATAGTTATACAAAGAAGTCTCTAACTCATTGAATGAAGCAATCATCTCGTGTGTAAACATGATGCACACTTCTCCTTTTAATAAGAAATTAACTCTATAAACAAGTATAACACAGGTTGTTACATCCTTGTAACAAATGACTTCTCTTGTTATTAAAAACGAAATGCTTCCTTTCTATTTATATCTGATTAAATATTGGTACAATTAATATATAAGTTCAGTTTCTTCTTTAATAGAGTTAAATAGATTGAAATGTTTTTTAAAATTTTTGGAGGTGTAAAGGATGGCAAAAGGTATAAAAATTGCAACAATTGGTGGCGGATCAAGTTATACTCCGGAATTAGTAGAAGGATTTATTA
Organism: Oceanobacillus sp. FSL K6-0251; assembly: GCF_038004725.1. NCBI lineage: Bacteria > Bacillati > Bacillota > Bacilli > Caryophanales > Bacillaceae > Oceanobacillus > Oceanobacillus sp. FSL K6-0251. Next base: position 551,465 of record NZ_JBBORS010000001.1, read on the forward strand.
AACGGTATGATGAATTTCCATTAAGTGAACTGTGGTTGGTTGATGTGGAAACAGGAAAAGAAAAGCTGGAGATTGTCGGAAACCTTGCAAAACGAATGATCAAAGAGGCTGGTCTTCCAATCGATGTACATTTAACATTGGACCGCAGAGAGGCTCTCAAGGATGCTGATTTTGTAACAACTCAATTTCGTGTCGGCGGTTTAGATGCACGTGCTAAGGATGAGCGCATTCCAGTGAAGTATGGTGTACTTGGTCAGGAAACAAATGGAGCTGGCGGACTGTTTAAAGGGTTACGTACAATTCCAGTGATTTTGGGAATCACAAAAGATATGGAAGAGCTTTGCCCGAATGCATGGCTGATCAACTTTACGAACCCGGCCGGCATGGTTACCGAAGCTGTATTACGCTACTCCAATATTGATAGAGTAGTCGGTCTATGTAATGTGCCAATTGGTATGGAGATGGGGGTCGCTAAATTATTAGATGTCGATCATTCACGAATTCGGATTGATTTTGCAGGACTGAATCATATGGTATATGGGTTAGAAGTTTATCTGGATGGAGTGAGTGTGAAGAAAGAGGTAATTGAAAAATTATCTGATCCGGAAAACTCCAGCTTTGTTAAAAATATTGATGGCATGGGCTGGGAGCCTGAATTTATTCAAGCGTTAGATGCCTTAACATGCCCATATCATATGTATTATTATAAATCGAAAGAAATGTTAGATAAAGCGATCGAAAGCTCTAAGACAGAGGGGACACGTGCTGAGGTTGTTCAGGCATTGGAAAAAGATTTATTTGAACTTTATAAAGATGAAAACCTTAGTATCAAACCACCTCAATTAGAAGAGCGAGGCGGAGCATATTATTCGGATGCAGCAGTTCGGTTGATTACATCTATCTACAATGACAAACGTGATATTCAACCAGTAAACACAATGAACCGTGGTGCCATTGCGAGTATCCCTGCTGAATCAGCGGTTGAAGTCAGCTGTGTGATTACAAAAGACGGTCCTGTTCCATTGGCAGTTGGAGATCTTCCTGTTGCTGCCCGCGGACTTGTACAGCAAATTAAGTCCTTTGAGCGTATTTCAGCAGAGGCAGCTGTGACAGGGGATTATAATAAAGCGGTACTTGCTTTAACAATTAATCCGTTAACGCCAAGTGATAAGATTGCGAAAGAAATTATTGATGAGATGATGGAGGCGCATAAAGCACATCTTCCTCAATTTTTCCAAGAAGAAGTAAGCGTGAATTAATACAGGTGCCAGGATTTGAAAGGTGAGAAAAAGTGCAGAGCAAAATGCTGCACTTTTTCTTGCATGAATGGATAAAAACAAATCTCCGCCACGTTGTAATAGTTGCGTAAAGTAAGGGGATATTCACATGATTAAATTAGTACTGACGGATATGGATGGAACGTTCTTAAATAACCGCGGTGATTTTAATAGAAATTTGTACAATGATGTAAAAAAGATAATGCGTGAAAAAGACGTTTTTTTGCTCCTGTTACGGGCAAACAATGCGAGCGTGTCGAGGAACTGTTTGGTGATGATGTAAATGATTTATGGATTTTAGGAGATAGTGCCACACGAATTAAGCACAATGGCGAATTTGTTTATGAATCATTGCTGGGCAATAAATTAGGGTTGGAAATTATCCAGCTGCTTGAGGAAATAAGTCTGGAGCATACGATTATTGCATGCACAAAAGAGGCAGCAGTCGTTAAACAGGACATTTCACAGGAAGAAGCAGCAATTGTCAGAGGGTCCTATGCGCAGGTCAGGCAGGTTGCTGATTTTAAGGAAATAACGGATGATTTTGTTAAGATAACGATTCATGACCCTTCCTTGAATTGTTTTGAAACAAGAGAAAAATTAGCACCTTTTTTTGAATCAGCTTATATTGTGGCTTCCGAAGCAGCCTGGATTGATATTGCAGATGCAAATGTTCATAAAGGAACGACTGTCGAACAGCTGCAGCGGATGTTAAATGTTTCTCCGGAAGAAACGCTTGCCTTCGGTGATGGTTATAATGATATAGAATTGATGAACAGGGCAGTATATAGTTTCGCCGTCCAAAATGCAGTACAAGAATTAAAAGATACTGCCAATTTTATCACGCGTTCTAATGAAGAGGATGCCGTGATGAGAACAATTATTCAATTATTAGCTTTGCAGGAAAGTACAAAGGTTACAGAGTAGAGGACATTTAAAGGCTGGGTTAGGCTGGACTACAATTATATAAATAGATGAGAAGGGAAAAGGGGCTGCTGTACGATCAGGTAACCGATTGTGCAACAGCCTCTTTGATTTATTTAAAATAATAGACCTTCTTTAAAGCAACGCAAATTGGGATAGCTATCAGAATGCCCAGGACACTTTGGACGATATCCCCAGGTATAGAAGCCAGTGGTGTAATCCAGTTTCCGTATAGAATGGACTCACCAATGTAATAAATAGCAATCATAAATGGAACAGAAACAATTGTCGCTGTCATGTTTAAAGCGATGCTATTTCCTTTGCGGCCTTGAAACCAGGCAATTTTACCAACGATGTAACCTTGCAGCCCGCGCGCTATAATTGTTATAGGAGTCCACAATAGCCAGCCCCCGATCATATCAAATAATCCCATTCCGATTGCTCCGGCCAAGGCACCTTTTTTTGGTCCGAATAAAATAGAGGCAATAAAAAGCATAGCTGTACCCATATGTACTAGCCCTCCATTTGCAGCAATCGGCAGTCTGAAATTTAGGAATGCGGTAGAAATAAAAATGAGTGCGATTAGCATAGAAGTAATGATTAAGTCTTGTGTTTTTTTACGTGTCATTAAATAAGCTGGTGTATTCTCCATATTTAAACCTTCCTTACTTGAATTATTTTTATTACTTTAGCAGAATATTGACCTATCTTTAAGTGTCAATTCATGAAAAAATAACAGGGTCAGTTAAACGATGAGCTGAAAACGATCATGTAATCTGAAATAAACGATCCGTTCCCGTCAATATCGCCTATTACCTTTAATGACAAGCCAATCTTCAAATGATAAAATAGAAAAAGTTTCAGTTCGTTCAAGGAGGTTCATATGAAAAAAGTTGCTGTGCTTCAAGATTTATCATCCTTTGGGAAATGCTCTTTAACTGCTGCAATCCCTGTTCTTTCCGTCATGGGTGTTCAAGCCTGCCCTTTGCCAACAGCAGTTTTATCTGCACAAACGGCTTATCCGAGTTATTTTTGGGAAGATTTCACTTCTAGAATGAACTATTTTACAGAGGAATGGGACAAGCTCGGGGAAACATTTGATGGGATATTTACTGGATTTGTAACTGGCGGAGAGCAAATTAAAAATATTTTTCATTTTTTAGATACGTTTTATACGAAAGAAACAAGGTTGCTGGTAGATCCGGTCATGGGGGATGATGGAGAAGTCTATAAGATTTTTACCGGGGGATTATTGGAGGAAATGAAAGAATTAGTGAGACATGCAGATGTGATTACACCAAATGTGACAGAATGCTGTTTATTGTCTGGATTATCTTATGAGAAGTTACATAGCTATTCAAATGGCAAGGATTATATACAAGCGTTGAAGGAAGCAGGAAATAACCTGCAGCAAGCAACGGGTGCTGAAGTCATTATTACTGGCGTGAATCCTCCGTCAATTGATTCAAAAGAGCAGTTTATCGGTAACTTGTATTTAGATAAGAATAAAACGTTTTACCATGAGATGGAGTATAACGGGAAAAGCTATTCAGGTACTGGCGATTTATTTGCTTCCGTCATGATGGGGAGCATCATGCGTGAAGATAGCCTGGAAAATGCTGTACAGCTTGCTGTCGCATTCCTCAAAGAAGCTATCCAGGATTCATCGAAAGAAAAGGTTCCTGAAATAGAAGGGATCAATTTTGAAAAATATTTGGGGATGTTGATTGAAAAAAATACGTAAGGTATTTCTTCTTCATTTGCCTACTTTATTTAAAAAAGCGGCAGGATCACTGGTGATGCTGTCTGTGATAAATTCAGGCAAAGATAACGATTCCTTTTTCAGCTTTACCTGCAAAATAAGAAATTCAAGCGCAAAAAACCCCCGAAATCCATTCGGGGGTTTTATCGTTATTACAGCTCTTCGCCATTGGTCGCAATGACATTTTTATACCAGTCAAAGCTTTTCTTTTTCTTACGGCTTAATGTGCCGTTACCTTCGTTGTCACGGTCTACATAAATATAACCGTAGCGTTTTTTCATTTCACCAGTGGATGCACTGACAATATCAATGGGGCCCCAGCTGGTATAACCGATGATGTCCACGCCATCCTCGATTGCTTCTCCCATTTCGTTAAGATGTTTTTTCAAATAATCGATGCGATAGTCGTCGGTGATAGTGCCATCTGCATTTATTTCATCCTTCGCGCCAAGGCCATTTTCTACAACAAACAATGGCTTTTGATAGCGGTCGTACAGCTGGTTAGCTGTAATGCGGAAGCCTTTTGGATCAATGGTCCAGCCCCATTCCGATTTAGAAACATATGGATTCGAAACGGAACCAAAGACATTGCCGCTTGTAGCATTTTTTAGAACTTCAGGGTCGGTACTGGTTGTCCGGCTGGAATAATAGCTAAATCCAATATAATCCACAGTGTTGTCTTTTAAGATTTGCTCATCTTCCGGTTCCATTTTGATATTCAGGTTATGATCTTTAAAGAAACGTTTCGCATAGCCCGGATATTCTCCTCGTGACTGTACATCAATAAAGAAGAAAGATTCACGGTCTTTTTCCATTGCTTTGAAAACATCATCTGGATTGCTTGTATATGGATAGAACATACCCGCAGCCAGCATACAGCCGATTTGTGCATCTGGAATAATCTCATGACATGCTTTTACCGCTTTGGCGCTTGCTACAAGCTGGTGATGGGCAGCCTGATAAAGTACTTGATCGCGGTTAGCTCCTTCTTTAAGGACGATGCCTGCTCCCATGAATGGAAGGTGCAGCAGCATATTGATTTCATTAAATGTCATCCAGTATTTTACTTTATCTTTGTATCTCTCGAAAATCGTAATCGAATATTTTTCAAATAAATCAACGAGTTTTCTGCTTTCCCAGCTGTTATACCGTTCAATCAGGGATACAGGTACATCAAAGTGTGCGATGGTTACAACGGGTTCAATATTGTGTTTACGTAACTCATCAAACAAATCATCATAAAATTGAAGACCAGCTTCATTAGGAGCTGCGTCATCTCCATTCGGGAAAATACGTGCCCATGAGATAGAGAGTCTAAATGATTTGAAGCCCATCTCTGCGAACAATGCGATATCTTCTTTATAGTTGTGATAAAAATCAATCGCTTCGTGACTAGGGTAGAAATCTTCTGGATTCGGCTTGAGATCGGTAATATGGCCTTCCATTATCCCTCTTCTTTTCTCTCCGGTAGGGAGTAAGTCAACGTTTGTCAGTCCTTTTCCATCTTCAAGATAAGCTCCTTCTACTTGGTTAGCAGCAATAGCGCCGCCCCATAGAAAACCTTCTGGAAATCGTTTGTTATTTGTCATGAAAATTCCTCCTTGCATTTTTATAAATATTCTTTTTACACTTTTGTAATAATTAATACATCTTCTTTCATTATTGTATCACCCGACACAATTTCAAGCTCATTATAAGCCTTTGTATTCGTGATGACGATAGGGGTGACGACAGAATATCCAGCCTGTTTGATTTGATTGATATCAAATTCAACCAGCAAATCTCCTGCTTTTACTGTATCCCCTTGCTTCATACGTGCTTCAAAGAATTTTCCATCTAATTCTACGGTATCCATTCCAATATGAATCAGAATTTCTGCGCCATTGTCTGTGGTCATACCGATAGCGTGATTCGTTTTAAAGAGTGTGGTAATGACCCCATTTGCCGGAGCATACATCCTGCCTTCACTTGGTTGGACCGCAACGCCTTTACCCATTGCTTCGGAAGCGAATACGTCATCAGGAACGGACGTTAATGGAATGATATCTCCATTTGCAGGGCTTAAAATATTTTCGTTTTGGACGGTAATCTCTTGATTGGTCTGCTTCACATCATCTTCAACCAATGCTTGGTCTTGAACTTCTTCTTGCATTTTTTCATCGCCGACGACCGCTTCGGTATTTTCTTTTTGATTAATACGTCCGAAGAAGTATGTTAATACGAAGGCAACGATAAATGCTACAATGATGGATACCAGCATACCCCAGAAACCGCCGTCAATCCCGTTTTCCGGATGGATAAATGTCGGGATTTTAAATACACCCAAAGGTCCTGCACTGTAAAGCGCTGCACCTGTCATAGCAATAATCGCACCACCAGCGGCAGATCCGATACAGCTCATAACAAATGGTGTTTTCAATGGCAGGGTAATCCCGTAAATCGCAGGCTCTGTTACACCAAAGAACCCGGAGATAAAGGCAGGGAAGCTGAGCCTTTTTAGTTTTTTATTCTTTGTTTTTATCCAGACAGCAAGTACTGCACCGATTTGTGCGAAGGAAGCAGCAAATGTCATCGCGATGAGCATATCAAACCCTTGCACAGCTAAGTTATTATAATAAATTGGAATAATACCCCAATGAATACCGAAAATAACTAATACTTGCCAGAACCCGCCGACAACGATACCGGCAATGACCGGGACGGCTTCATAGCCTGTTTGGATGGCATATCCAATGGATTGTGCCAGCCATGTTGCGATAGGACCAATAACAATAAATGTTAATGGAACAATGATAAGCAATGTTAAGAATGGCACGATAAACGACTTCACCACTTGCGGAATAATCGCCGCAAACCAGCGTTCTATTTTCGCCGCAAAGTAAGTGGATAAAATAATCGGTACCACGGAAGCGGTATAGCTCATTAAGATAATTGGAATTCCTAAAAAGGATACTTGTACGGGTGATTCTAAAATCGTCCCGCTGAATAATGTCATGAATGGTTCGCTTTCTCCGATTCCTGCGAGGTTCGGGTGAACAAGCGCAGCAGCAATGGCCATACCAAGGAAAGGTGTGCCGCCAAATTTTTTCATGGCTGTGTAACCTAAGAATATAGGTAAGAATGTGAAGAAGCCATCACCAATCACATTCAGTATTTGCGACGTACCACTGGTATCTTCTAACCAGCCCAGCGCGATGAACATTGAGTTAAATCCTTTGATAATACCTGTTGCCATCAGTAAAGGAAGAACTGGGATGAAGATATTCGAAATAATATCGATGAAGCTGGAGAATAACCCTTTTTTCTCGTCATCCTTAGCTTCATTGTCATCTTCTTGTTTCTCATTTTCGAACCCGCCTACAGCAACGACTGCTTTGTAAACATCCGGAACATGGTTGCCGATGACGACTTGATATTGTCCGGAACTTTCCCGGACAGTGACGACATCCTCATGATTCTCTAATGCCTTTCGATCCGCTTTTTGGGAGTCCCTTAATCGGAAACGGAGTCTTGTCACACAGTGTGTTACGCTATTTACGTTCTCTGTGCCGCCGACTAATTCAATAATCTCTTCAGCTAACTGCTCGTACTTCATCTTTTTCCCCGCTTTCTAATTTTATTTGAATGACTGATTGCAAATAAAAAACCTGAACGAATTAGAATAGACGCAAAGAGATTGCATCCTTCCATTCCGTTCAGGTTATGCCCAAAATAGGTAACATTCCTAAATTTGTATATATAATTGTTTTGTTAATTAACACCTATAATTTATCACGGGTGCTATAGGAAGTCAATAAATTTTTTAATCGTTTTCATAAACTCTGGCAAGTAAAAGATTTTTGCCTAATCAGAAGCTGATAAATCATCATCCATCTCAGGTACTTTCTGTATAGATTGCTATAGCTAAATGTGTACCATTGCAAACATGAAAGATAGATCACCGTAAATTTATTCGGAATTTCTCTTATCTATGTTTTGTTTGCAATGATACACCTTTAAAGGTTTGCATTTTAGCTTTCTCTCTGCCCCATTTAGAGTACTTCACCATTTGACGCAATTACATCTTTAAACCAATAAAACGAATCCTTGCGATATCTTTTCTTTGTTCCATTGCCTAAATCGTCTTGATCCACGTAAATAAAACCATAGCGTTTTTTCATTTCCGAGGTGCCTGATGAGATAATATCGATTGGCCCCCACATCGTGTAACCGAAAAGGTCGACTCCGTCGTTGATGGCTTCCCGCATCTGTTTAAAGTGTTCCGCGAGATATGCAATCCGGTATTCGTCATGGACCGTACCATCCTCATTTAATTTATCAAGTGCTCCAATTCCGTTTTCAAGAATAAACAATGGTTTTTCATAACGATCATATAGATGATTTAATGTGTATCGTAAGCCTTTAGGATCGATTTGCCAGCCCCAGTCACTTGCTTCTAAATGAGGGTTTTTAAGCACATTGGTCACATTGGCAGCTGTTAATTCAAGATTTTCCGCATTGGCACTGGACACCATGGACATATAATAAGAGAAACCAATAAAGTCAGCGGTATATGTTTTTAATAGCTCTAAATCATTTTCTTCCATCTTTAATTTAATATGATTATCTCGCATATATTTTTTAGCGAAAAGAGAATAATATCCTTTTGCCTGAATATCTAAATATATCAGATTTCGAAGCTGGTCATCCTCCTGCATAGCCAGAACATCTTCAGGTGCGCACGTATGGGCATACGTTGTAAAGTACGCTACCATACAGCCGATTTGATTATCGGGATTAATCTCATGCGCTATTTTTGTAGACAGGGCCGCTGCTACATACTGATGATGTAACCCCTGGAACAGCATTTCTTCATAATTCGCTTGTCCTTCATTGAGTATTCCTAATGTTTTTGGTCCTGCTTTAATACTCATATTGATTTCATTAAACGTAATCCAATATTTTACTTTTCCTTTATACCGTTTGAATAGAACCTCCGCATAATTTACATAGAGATCAACTAATTTCCTGTTATACCAGCCGCCAAATTTATCAATCAATACGATTGGCATGTCGAAATGAGAGATGGTAACTAAAGGCTCTATTCCATATTTTAAGCATTCTTCAATGACTTGGTCATAATATTGTAATGCTTCTTCATTCGGCTCAGCGTCGTCTCCATTAGGGAAAACTCTGGCCCATGAGATCGAAAGCCGAAAAACACTAAAACCCATCTCATGAAATAATGCGATATCTTCTTTATACGTGCGGTAAAAATCAATCCCTCGTCTTTTCGGATAATAGGTAGGATCTTCGTCATTTCTAGCAGCTTCAATGGTTTCTCTGTTGATTATTTTTTGTTTTGTAGGTTTGGATCTATCGATTACTTCATATTTCATGATGTCTGGAATGGTTAATGATTTTCCTCCCTCATTCCATGCACCTTCTGCTTGGCAGGCAGCGATTGCTCCGCCCCATAAAAAATCTTCTGGAAATGTATTCGTCATATCAAAAAACTCCTTTTAAATATTGTTAGAAGGGGAGAAGAATAATCACTTTCCTCTCCTCGGTAAACCTTTAATTTTCTACAGTAATCAAATGATCTTTTCTTTGAATATTTTTTTCTTCCGTCGATAAGACGCGAGCATAATTTTCGGTATTTGTTATGATAATAGGTGTTGTCAGCGGATAGCCGGCTTCTTTGATTTGTTCGATATCAAATTCAATTAATAATTGGCCTTGTTCCACTTTAGCACCTTGTTCAATGTGACCGGTAAAATATTTTCCGTCTAATTGTACCGTATCCATGCCGATATGAATCAAAATTTCTACGCCCTGATCAGAGGTAATTCCTACCGCGTGATTGGTTGGAAATATTGCTGAAATTGTACCAGACACAGGAGCAATCAGTTTTCCTTCAGTTGGTTCGATAGCTACCCCTTTACCGAGCGCTCCAGATGAAAAGGCAGTGTCTTCAATTTGTTCTAATGCTTTTACTTCTCCAGTTAATGGACTTGCAATCATTTGTTTTTTTAATTCCATGCCAGGCTCGGGTAATTTGTCCTCTGGCTGATCTAGATCTACAGCATCTGTTACAGGAGTTTTTTCTTCGTTGGCACGTACGCCCCCAAACAGGTAGGTTAAAACAAAGCCTAATACAAAGGCTACAATAGTAGCAATAACAGCTCCCCAGAATCCAAAATCGATGCCTTCCGGATTAATGCGGTTGATATAACCAAACACTCCTAGGCCGCCCATCATATAAATCTTTGTACCGGCAAGTCCAAGAATGGCTCCGCCAATACCAGAAGCAATACAGCTCATAATAAATGGCTTTTTCAATGGAAGGGTAATACCATAAATAGCTGGTTCTGTTATCCCAAATATACCTGAAATAAACGCTGGGAAACTAAGCGTTTTTAACGATTGTTTTCTTGTTTTAATCCATACTCCCAATACAGCCCCGATTTGAGCAAAGGAAGCTGCGAATGTGATTCCGAGAAGCGGATCTTGTCCGGCAACTGCCAGATTATTGATTCCAACTGCAACAATTCCCCAATGTAATCCAAATACAACGAACACTTGCCAAAATCCTGCAAGAAGAAGTCCGGCAACAAGAGGTGTTAAATCATAAACCCAAGTAATACCTGCACCTAATGCTTGGCCTGCCCAGGTAGCGATTGGACCGATTACGAGAAAAGTAATAGGTACGACAATTAAGATAGTGAAAAATGGAACTAAGAATGCTTTGACAACACTTGGCATAACCTTTTTTAAACCTTTTTCTACTTTAGAGCCAAAGAAAGTTGCGATAATAATTGGTATAACGGATGATGCATAACTCATTAAAATAACTGGTATCCCCAAAAAGGTGATATGAACAGGGGATTCAAAGATGGTCCCCGTAAAAAGTGTATAAAGCGGTTCTCCCTCTGTTAATCCTGACAATGCTGGATAAACAAGGGATGCACCAATTGCCATTCCTATAAAAGGAGTTAAACCAAACTTTTTACTGGCTGAATAACCTAGGAAAATAGGCAGGAAGTAAAATAATGAATCGCCTGCTGCGTTTAGTAGCTGGTAAGTACCTGAAGTATCCTCCAGCCAGCCTGCAGAAAGAAACAGGGCATTAAATCCTTTTATCATTCCTGTTGCAACTAAAACACCAAGTATTGGAGTGAATATTCCAGAAATTAAATCAATAAAACGGTTTAATAAGCTTTGTTTCTCTTGATTGCCATCATCTGGATCAACTTCTCCCCGTGCTTCGAAGCCGCCAACCTGCACTACTGCCTGATACACATCAGGCACATGATTCCCAATAACGACCTGATATTGTCCGCCGCTTTTCATAACGGTTACAACATCATCCATGTTCTTCAAAACTTCTGTTTGTGCTTTACTTTCATCTTTCAGCTTGAAACGTAACCGGGTAATACAATGCACAACACTGTAAACGTTTTCTTTTCCGCCGACATTTTCAATAATATCTTTAGCTAATTGTTCGTACTTCATGTCTCTCCCTGCTTTCTGGTTTATAGTGAAATTTTCCAAATAAAAAACCTGAACCAATTGATGTAGACACAGAGATAGTGCGTCTTCAATCCGGTTCAGGTTATGCCCAAAATAGGTAACATTCCTAAATTTGTATATACAATTGTGTTGTTAATTAACAACTATAACTTACCATGGCTTTTATAGGAAGTCAACAATTTTTTAAGCGTTTTCAATAATTGGTTACTTTTAGTATTATCTTGGAAGTTTGACGGTTGAAGAATGGAAAAAATGCTCTAAAGCTTTGATAAATGAGAAAGATATTCAGCCGAAAATACGCCAATATAGATTCCTTCAAAAGGAGTTATTCTCTTATCCGGAGTTTTTCACCATTTGTCGCGATTATATCTTTAATACTTATAAAATGAATTTTAAACTTCTTTTAATCTAGCGGCAGAGAAGGAGGGATGATTGAATATAAAAGCCGCGGTCCCTGAATGAAAGGAACCGCGACTTTTATATAACCTATTCTGATTTTCTAATCGTATAAGAATCAAATTCTTCCATTGTATCAGTGCGGTAAGATGTGATCGCAAATGTGTCTTCAGTAAAGCTGATATGAGAGAAGGTTGGTACATAAAATTGCTCTCTGAAAGCCAAGTAGTCGTATTCTTCTACTAAATCATAATACTTACTGCCGCTGGCAGAGCTGCTTGTTATATACAATGTTCCTTCTGGATTCACAGCAGCTGTCTGATTCTCATCTTCAAATTCAACATCTTCAACCGGTTCAAAGTTATGCATTTGATGGGTTCTGGCATAAGCATGATCATGCCCCATTAATACAACATCAATGCCTGACTCATCAATAGCAGGGACTAAAACATCACGTCGAATAGGCACGTCCTCACTCTCCGATTGTTTGCCGGCTGCGTAAATAGATTGGTGGAACATCAACACTTTCCAGTCAAATTCTTGATCGGCTGTCTCTTCCATTGTTTCTTCCAAGAATTGGACATGTTCTTCGTTATTCATATTATTGGCATTCAACACCAAGTATAAAACATTACCATAAGTGAAGTAGTAATCACTGCCTGCCTCATCTTCACCATATGACGTTAAATTGGGCTCATTAAAGTGATTTTTATAGTTTGGAGCAACATCATGATTTCCTACGGCGGATGCAGTTGGATAAGAAGCTAGAATCTCTGGCTCAAAATATGCATCATATTCACTTTCTTTATCTGGTGCATCTACAAAGTCACCTGCGTTTAGAATCATACTAGCATCTGGCGCAGTTTCAAACGCATGCGCTAATGTTTCTTCCCATCCAAAAACATCGGTTGGAATCGTGCCGGTACCAATCTGAGCATCTGCTAAGAAAATTGCCTCGTAACCATCCGTGATATCTTGTGTACGCAGTGGAAAGACTTGCGAGTAGCCGTCTTCGTTACCGACACGATAGAGGTAATCGGTATCACGTTCCACTTCGACAGTTGCTTTGTTAGTGTAATAATCTGTCTCTGTAAATTTCGTATAAGCTAGTTCTGTGGAATCTGCTTCATAAACAGTGGCATCTTCTATAGAAAATGCTTCAGGATCTGTTCCTTCAACAACTTCTACATATCCTGTTTCAGAGGATAAAGCATTCCAAGTGAAATTAATGCTGTCTTCGTCTGCCCCTGTATTGACAGAAACATTCTTCACAGCTTCACTGTCTGCTGCCAGCTCGGTCTCATCCGGATTAAGGATGACGTCCACTAATTCAAAACTGGCTTCGTTATCATCTGGGTCATACGCATGTAATTCAACAGCGATAGTAATGTTCATAAAGGTGTTGCCATCATCATCTGTTGTTGCTTCACTTAATTCATGCGTTATCATATCATTCTCTTCATCGTAAACTTCTTCATACTCACCGGGTACATAACCATTGGTAATACTTGAAACGTCATCTACAATAAAGGTTTCTTCAATAAATTCCCCATCAGCAACTTCTTCTTGTGCCCCGTATTCCATATTTTCAGAATAATTATCAGTTGGGATATTGTGGAACCCCCCTACAGGACTTCCGTTGATATACATTGTCATTGCATCATTGTAACGAGCGGTAATTTCAAGTGCATAAATACTCTCCGCTTGTTCTTGGGTTAGTGTGAACGTATGGCGTAAGAAGTAAGTACTTTTTGCTTTACTATCCTCCGTTGTCGCTAACACTTGTCCATCTGTTTCGGGGCTGGTACTAAATACAGTTCCTTCATAGGTTGGCCAATCTTCTTCTGTAAACTCCATTGGAATGGTGCCCCAGTCTAACCAGCCTTCAGGATATGCCCAGCCATTACGCTTATTCCAACCTTCATACCAAGTTCCGGCATTTGGGTCCTTGTCATCATCGTAATAGCGCCATTCCATATCTTCATCCACCACGTTAACAGTTTCCAAGCTTGTAATATCAGTATCAAATAATGACTCTAGCGAAGTGGCACTCTTATTCGTGGTCTCCGTTTTCTCTGCTGCTTCCGTTTCTTCTGGACTGTCAGTCTCTGCATCATCAGAAGATGGATTGGTGCAAGCTCCTAATACTGCTGCTATTGCCAATAAACCAATTAAAAAAAGAATTAACTTTTTATTCTTCATAGCTACCATCCTTTTTTATATTTTATATAATGAATATCTCTTTTGCTCAGAATAGCTTCACAAACGAAGGCTTGGCATTCAAAATGAATCTTACCTCCTTTCACAAGTAATTTTCTGCGCATGAATCTAGTCATCATCCTTTTTTGGATTTAAATGGAAGCGCTTTCCTTTTTTAGGAAGCGAACATAATGTTTTTTTTGAGACAAAAAACATGTAAGCTTTATCTGTTTGAATATAAGAAATGCCGTTCCTGACCAACCATTACAGCAGTCGAGAAAACACGCATAAATCTTACAACATGGGTTTTAACTATTTAATCAAGGCTTATTTAGAGATACAACAGATGAAAGTGAAGAGGCGAATAATTCAGCCGTTTAATGTCTTTATGCACAACTTCCAAGATGATTCCTTATTCTGAGCTAATGAGATGATCATTTTTACAAATAAAAAACCTGAACGAATAAGAATAGACGCAAAGGGATTGCATCCTTCTATTTCGCTCAGGTTATGCCCAAATAGGTAACATTCCTAAAATTATATAAATTATTTTTAATTAACACATATAATCTATCACGACTACATCATGAAGTCAACAGAGATTCAAGCGTTTTCATGAGTTGGTCACTTTTATCGCTGTCTTTAGTTAATTTACTCAGTGGATGTGACAGAGTTAAACATTCTAGCCGCCATTATTTTTAATAACCCTTATTGCTATTTAGACAAATTCATCCAATCCAATTCAGGCATCCACTGCGTCATATGGGCTTGCATTTCAGAATAAATGTCATCAAGATTCTCTATCTGCTCCTTCGCTGTTTGTTCTAATGGAACAACTTGTATATCTTTCATGGTACCACCATCTTCTTCAAACTCCACAAAGGTCGGCAGGAAGCGGGGAGCCTCGACGTGTACTTCATCTGCCTTCTTCACCAAATCAAATTCAAAAATTCCGCCAATACGATTGTAAAACTGATATTGACCGGAAAGGAAGTTTCCTAAAGAATAAGCTACCAATGTCTGGTTTCCTTCTTTTCCTTCCAGCCATTCTATCGGCTGAAGAACATGCGGATGATGACCAATCACGACATCCACGCCAAGATCCGCAGTATACTGTGCTAAATCCTTTTGTTCCTGATTAGGCATTCGCGCTTCCTCTTCGCCAAAATGCAGACTGATAATTGTTGCATCTGCCAGCTCGTTTGCTTTTTCAACTTCTTGTTTGATCTGCTCCCGTTGGATCAAATTAACGAGATAAGGTTTTCCCTCTGGGATAGGCATGCCGTTCGTTCCATATGTATAACTTAGAAAAGCAACTGAAATGTTCTGATCTGTTTCTATTACTCTGATTTCAGACTGATCCTTTTTACTTTGGAAGCTTCCCGTGTAAAGCATTCCTATTTCTTGATAATAGGCAATGGCGTTTTGTATCGCTTCTTCGCCGCTGTCTAATGTATGATTATTGGCCATGGTGACGATATCGACGCCAGCATCCTGTAAAGCATCTCCAATTTCGACTGGACTATTGAAATTAGGATACCCTGATAAGCCGATAGATTCCCCGCCCATAATGGTTTCTTGATTGGCAACAGTGATTTCCGGTTCTCTTAAATAATCGGCAGTTTCAGCAAGCATCGGTTTAAAATTATATTTTTTCCCATCCCAGGCATCGTCGTATACACGGTCATGGATTAAAATATCTCCAATAGCGGAAACTGTAATTTGTGAATGAATCCAATCCGTTTCCTTCTCGCTCAGTGAGATGTTTCTATGAGAGTGAGGGCTGCTTATATTCGAATCAGTAGCGGGTGTACATGCTGTTAAAAGAAAAAGGGCGATGAAAAAGTAGGTTAGTTTATGCATAGAAGTCTCCGCCTTTAGCTGTTAATTAGATACATTCTACCACATAATTATTTTGAAACAAATAATGCTTTCATTTATAGAAAAGATTATAATGAAAGAACTTCCTTCTTCTTAGATAGTAGAAAGGTCAATGAGAACAGATGGAAAGAGGTGCGTGTATTTGATATATTTTATTGCTTCCATACCGCTATTATTTTTAATTCTATTTCTAATCAGTTATCTTCGGGACCCGCGTAAGTTGATTAACGGGTTTTTGTTTAATGGGTTTTTAATCACTTTCTTTTTCTTTTGCGCATTCTTTTATATTTACATCGATGGGCCTTATCAGTATATCGTGCTGGTTTTTCCTGCTTTACTTTTGATTTTGATGATTCCGTTTGGCGTGCTCGCATTAATCGCCGGGTTATTTTACAATGCCAAAGTGTTAATGGAGAAGGAGGGGAAACGATTCAGGAACTCCTTAACATTGATCATGGCCATAGGCATACTTACATTGATTATTTTCAATATGGTCAATCCGACACAGTTTTTCCCGGAGTATTTGCATCCGTTATTTGGAGGAGCCAGCTTGGTTGTTATCTATGTTTTCTTGCATATGTTTAACTTTTTAACAGCTTATGGACTGAATCAATGGAGCCGTCCAAAACGAAACCAAGATTTTATCATTGTGTTAGGAAGCGGCTTGATTAATGACCGGGTGTCTCCATTGTTGGCCAGCAGAATTGATAAAGCGATTGAATTTTATCATCAGCAGAAAAAAGTTACGGTTCCGCCGAAAATTATCTTTTCCGGGGGACAGGGCCCGGATGAAGGACTTCCAGAAGCCGAAGCCATGCAAAACTATGCTGTAGAAAAAGGAATACCAGTGGAAGATACGATTCAAGAAGACAAATCAGTCAGCACGTATGAAAATATGAGGTTTTCCAAAAGAATCATGGATAACTTGAGTGGAGAAGGAACGTACCAGAGTATTTTCGCAACGAATAATTTTCATTTATTCCGTGCTGGGATTTATGCACGAAAAGCTGGATTGGACAGCCAGGGGATTGGTTCAAAAACAGCATTTTATTATTGGCCAAATGCCATGGTCAGGGAATATATTGCTGTTGTTGTCATGGGACGCCGCCGTCATTTTATGGCAGTCAGCTGTATTATGGGCTTTGCGTTGCTTTTATCCATTATCAGCTCTTTTTTTACCTGAGAACATACTTCATAAAAAAAGAAATCCAAACGTTATCAACATTCTTTCTACAGAATTTGAGATGTTTGGATTTCTTTTTTTATCAAAGAGAATTGGCCGTGAAACCCCTCATGAATGGGGGGACGCTTTATTTTTTCTCTGCCCAATCAGGAACTTTTATCCTGCTGAGAATTTCTATTTCCTTCTCGCGGTCATCCGTGTACGAGCTGACTTTCCTTAAATCGTCATCCACTTGCCCGGGATGGGTCATTACTTCAATTGATGTTCCATTTTCTTCGTGAAGAACATCAAATAAATCATCAGTGATTCCTTCTTTATAAAAACCAGTCCACAGCGTATCTGTCCAGCATATTTCCGGATGATCCGCTATGGAATCAACATAACGCACAGGAACATCGTATTCTTTGGCAAGCTGGATGACTAGATTTTTTAAAGGAGGCCAGCCATGAACGTGATGATGGCTGTCGATATGATCAAGTGGCAAACCTGTTGTTAAATAAGCATCCAGCTGTGCGCGCCATTCCAATTCGACTTCTGAAATATTCGGAGCTTCCATATCGCGATAGCCGCTGGTGAATCGAAAGGTGCCATCGGATTTAACGAGGTTTGGCACAGATGAATGAAGCGGTTTTCCCCAAGTTAATACAAGATGAATGCCAACCTTTAAATCGGGATTTTCCAGCGCCTTTTCGACAGCGTAATCGGTTGCAAGTCCATTCATCATTAAGGTTGTTGATGTTACGCAGCCGTCTTGATGCGCCTGGATGATTCCATCTGTCACTCCTTTTGTCAATCCGAAATCGTCTGCATTGATTTCTATTCGCATGAAAACCACTCCTGATAGATTTTTTAATTACTTCGAATAAGTACGTTCAATCGAGAAGTTTGTTTTATCTCCCCGAAAAAAAGATCTGGAAAACTCAACTTTATTTCCGTCTTTATCTTCCGCCAGTGTTTCAATGTAAAAGCAGGGCAGACCTTGCTCACACTTCAAAAATTTGCAAATTTGCTCATCTGCAAAAGCTATTTCGATATTTTCTGAGGTTTTCGCAATCCACACATCAAAAAATTCATTTAATGATTTATATAGAGAATGGCCGGCATGTTCTGCAGTAATCCCCGGAGCAACAGACCAGGGGACATAAGCTACTTCATACTGTGTAGGCTCTCCATTCGCTTTACGGACACGCTCAATACGTTGAATAGGATCCTGGAGATTCACATTTAGCTGATCAGATAATAATTCATTTGCAGCAACGACAGAAATATCTGATACTTCAATTTCCGGATGTTTCCCCTGGTCGGCTAATTGGTCACTATATCTTCTGACTGTCTGGGATAAAGCCTGTTTTACTTTCTTATCTGCAACAAACGTGCCCCGTCCTTGCTGACGAACTAAATATCCTTCTAATGTAAGCTGATTTAAAGCGGTACGAACCGTGGTACGACTGACATTAAAGCTCTTACATAATTCCAGTTCGGGAGGGATTTTCTCGCCGGGCTGATATTGATTTGTCTTAATACGATGTAACAATTCTTCTTTGATATAAGTGTGTAGCGATTGGTTTCTTTCCATAGATTCCGTACTCCTTTAGCGACACTTTTAAAAAATCATACCCTTTTAAGTGTAAAAGTACAAGGGATAAAGCAATGAATAGGACTAAAGACACGAAAAAGTGATTTTATCCATAGCATTCTTTAAGAAATCAGTATCTAAATTCTTATGAAAGTTTCTACTATAAAGATAGTTTACTAGATAATTGATAAAAACACAATTGTTACAACAATTATATTTTATTTTATATAGACAAATAAAAATTTGTATGATACATTTAAAACAGGTAATACAGATAAAACAATTAAAGCGATTACAAAATAGAATTAAAGGAGCAGTCGATTATGTCTTTAAAAGTAGTAATTATCGGTGGAGGTTCCAGTTATACGCCAGAAATTTTAGAAGGACTTATCGAGCGGCAGCCGACACTTCCTGTTTCAGAAATTGTTCTGGTGGATGTGGAAGCCGGGAAAGAAAAGGTAGCTACAATTTGTCAATTAGGAAACAGGATGATAGAAGAGGCGGGTGCAGCTATTGAGTTAACTTGGACGCTGGACCGGAGAAGTGCTTTAAAAGGAGCAGATTTTGTCTCGACACAGATTCGGGTTGGCGGATTAGCAGCAAGAGCCCAAGACGAGCGAATTCCGTTGAAGCATGGAATGATTGGGCAAGAAACAAACGGTGCTGGCGGAATAATGAAAGCGTTTCGAACGATTCCAGTATTAATGGAAGTAGCTAAAGAAGTCCAGGAGCTTTGTCCAGATGCGTGGATGATTAATTTTACCAATCCGGCAGGTATCGTTACGGAAGCGCTGCTGAATCATTCGGCACATAAAAAGGTTATTGGTGTCTGTAATATTCCATTTAATATGCGACATTCTACGGCTGAACTATTACAGGTCCCTCCTGAGGATGTATGGATTCAATTTATCGGGCTGAATCATTTTGTGTTTGGAGACAAGGTCTATGTCAGCGGAGAGGATCGGACAGAAGATGTATTCCAAAAGCTGCTTCAAAAAGAGTTTGATTACAGTCCGGCGAATATTATGCCATTAGATTGGTCGGAAACATTTATTCAATCTGCCAGACTGCTGCCGAATCCATACCATCAATATTACTTTCAATCAGAAAAAGTATTGGAAAAAGATCTAAAAGCTTATGAAGAGAATGGGACACGTGCGGAAGTTGTTCAAGCGTTAGAAGAATCTCTGTTTGATCTATATAAACAAGAAAGTCTCCGAGAGAAGCCAAAAGAGCTGGAACAGCGCGGCGGTGCATTTTACAGTCAAGTTGCCTGTAGTTTAATGGATTCTATTTATAATAACAAAGAAGATATCCAAACGGTAAATACGTGGAATCATGGCACGATTCCTGATTTACCTTATGACGCAGTGATTGAAGCAAATTGCGTGATTACAAAGAATGGTCCGAAGCCGATTGCGATTGGGGAAATTCCTGCACCGATGCGGGGGATGATTCAAAATATGAAAGCAATGGAAGAGCTGGTAATCAAGGCGAGTATGTCAGGAGATTACAAGGACGCCTACAATGCCTTTCTGGTAAATCCGTTAATTCAAGATGAGAAAAAAGCAAAAGTGGTTTTAGATGAACTGTTGGAAGCACATGAAGATTACTTGCCACAATTTAAACGCTAGGGGGAAGAAAAATGAATAATACATTTATGCAAAAATTTATTGAAATTGCCGGCCGCATCGGCTCACAACGTCATTTAGTTGCTGTTCGTGATGGTTTTGTAGCGATTATGCCTTTAATTATTATCGGTTCGTTAGCCGTATTGATTAATAATTTCCCTGCCTTTGGAAGCTTTGATATGGTGAAGATTTTAAATAATATTTTTGGGGAAGGGAACTGGCAGACGCTGGGCGGAAGTGTTTGGAATGGAACATTTGCCGTAATTGGACTACTCATTTCCTTTACAATCGCTTATAATTTAGCTAAGTCATATGAAATAGATGGATTATCGGTAGGTTTAATCTCTATTGCTTCCTATATTATCTTAGTACCAGAAACAGCAGATTGGGGATTGAATTTTGCCTGGCTGGGTGCGCAAGGATTATTTGTAGCCATTATTATTGCGCTGCTGATAACCGAGTTATTCCGTCTTCTGGTGAAGGCGAATATTACAATCAAAATGCCGGATGGCGTTCCGGAAGGGGTAACCCGTTCCTTTGCTGCATTGATTCCAGCAATGATTATTCTTGCATTAGTCGGTTTATTCCAGGCACTTATCAGTGTATTCGTAGGAATCAGCATGTTTGAGGTTATCTTTAATGCAATACAAGAACCGCTGCAAGGTCTGGGAAATACATTACCTGCAGCACTGGTTGTTTCGTTCTTAAATCATTTGCTTTGGTTCTTTGGTTTACACGGTACCAATATTATTGGATCGGTTATTGAGCCGGTTTATCTGCCGTTGATTGAGCAAAATGCAAGCCTTTTCCAGCAGGGGATGTCTGCGTTTGATGTACCGAATGTTGTGACCAAGCCATTTTTAGATTCTTTTGTCTTCATGGGAGGTTCAGGTACAACGATTGCGCTCTTGATAGCTATCTTTATTGTGATAAGAAGAGAAAAGAACCATCCATATCGGGAGGTCGCCAAGGTATCTGCTCCAGCAGGGTTGTTTAATATCAATGAACCGGTGATTTTTGGGCTGCCGATCGTTTTAAACCCAATTTTCTTGATTCCGTTCATTCTTGTACCAGTTACATTAACCGTTATTTCTTATATCGCGTTATCCACAGGACTGGTACCAAAAACAGTGGCTATTCTGCCGTGGACGACTCCACCGATTCTAAGCGGATATCTGGTAACGGGCGGCAGCGCCAGAGGAATTATTCTTCAGCTTATTAACCTGACTGTTGCGGTGGTTATCTATATCCCGTTCATTATGGCAGGCGTACGTGCGATGAAAGAGAAAATGGGAGGTCAATAAAACATGACAATGACAAAAGAAGAAGTGCAAATGCTTTCCTTTCAAATTATTTTACATGCAGGGAATGCCAAATCCGATGCAATGGAGGCGTTATTGCTAGCTAAAAAAGGGGAATTTGAAGAAGCGGCTAAAAAAATGGATGCAGCGGATGAGGCATTTGCAGAGGCGCATTATATGCAGACAAGCCTGTTGCATGACGAGGCGAATGGGAAAGCAACTCCGCTTTCCGTAATCCTGATTCATGCGCAGGACCATTTAATGAACGCATTAACGGTGAAGGATTTAGCCGTTGAAATGATAGATATGCATCAAAAAATAATTCGTCTGGAGGAGAAATAATATGAAAATACGTTTAGTTTGTTCAGCGGGGATGTCTACGTCGATGCTTGTAAAGAAAATGAAGGAAGCAGCAGAAGCACAGAATGTAGCTGCTGATATTGAAGCGGTTGCAGAATCGCAGCTGAAGAATCATTTAGATCAGTTAGATGTTGTTCTTATCGGGCCCCAAGTTCGCTATCTAGAGGGGAAAATCAAAGAAAAGGTAGAACCTCAAGGTGTTAAGGTAGCTGTCATTGATCAGATGGCATACGGAATGATGCAGGGGGATAAAGTTCTGAAGCAGGCCATTGAATTAAATGGAGAAAACTAGAATAGATATAAAAACTCGTATCTGCGTCTTTGCAGGTACGAGTTTTTGTGTTTGAAGATATTTTCAGCGTACCAGTACATTACCCTTCCGCTATAAACGATTACGTTCTATGATAAAGAAGCAGCTAAAAAAGGGGAAGGTACTTTTGTCACATTAAAACATAGATGAACAGCTTATTTTAAAATATAATGGAACAATAGCTATGTATTGGAAAAGATAGAAGAAGAAATCTAAATAACATTGCGTAAATTTAGAAATGTGGAAACATAATTTGAAAATAAAAAAGCAGAACTGAGGAGACAAATCATGAAACCAAAAGCCATACTATTAGATTTAGACGGGACCTTACTGACAAGTGAAAAAGTAATTTCGCCAAGAACAAAGAAAGTATTAATGGCGGCGCAGAGGCAAGGGATAAAGCTTGTTTTAGCATCCGGAAGACCATCAAAAGGGATGAAAGATATTGCGCATGAATTAGAAATGAGTGCTTATCAGGGGTTGATAGTATCTTATAATGGAGCGAGAGTAGTTGAGTGTGAAACAGGGAAAGAATTATTCAGCCAGCCTTTGCCTGTCAAATATACAAAAGCTGTTTTAGAGCATCTGCGGAATTTTACTGTAAAAACAATGATTGATAAGGACGATTATCTGTATGTAGAAGATGTGTATGATAATATGATTCATTATGAAGGAGAAGCTATCAATATTATTAGATATGAAGCCAGAGGGGCTGGCCTGAAATTGTGTGAGGTGGAAGATTTAGCTGATTTTGTGGATTTTCCAGTACATAAAATCTTAGTAGCAGGGGAGCAGGATTACCTGCAAGCCCATTACCAGCAAATGCAAGAGCCGTTTCAAGGCGAAGTAACAGCAGCATTTTCTGCTCCATTTTATTTTGAATTCACGGACAAGGATATTGATAAAGCCAACGCGATTGAGCAGTCACTTTCTTCCTTAGGGGTTGCGGCAAAAGATACTATCGCATTCGGTGATGGACAAAATGATTATACGATGCTGCAGTACGCTGGCAGAAGTATCGCCATGGGGAATGCAAAGGATGAACTGAAACGTGCAGCAGATGAAATTACTTTAACGAATGAAGAGGATGGCATTGCGGTTGTGCTGGAAAAGTTAATAGACGAATGACTCCGGACAGGATGGTGAGCGGTGATGAGAAAAGCGGTAAAATATATTTTGGTATTTTTGCTGGGGATGCTGACTTATTTCATAATTTCAACCATTTATTTTGTCTTTTTCGGGTGATTTTATAATTTATCACGGAGAACCGCCCGTAAAATTCCCGCTGAATGAAGTTTCGTTTTATGGTCGCATGAGCGTTTGCAGTTAATTCTTACTGGGCATATGGTATAATAGATTGGTAGACAGAGTGTGTTTGCTGAAAAAAATAGGTGTATTTAACTAGGTGTGTATTTCATTTAGTGAAAGCAAACTCTGCCTTTTATAAGAAAAATTATAGAATGGGAGAGAGTTTCTATGAAGGCAGCAAGAATTTATGCCGAAAAAGATGTCCGTGTAGAGGATGTCGAAGTAAAAGAAGTCGGGGCAAAAGATGTGAAAGTAGAAGTAGCATGGACTGGTATCTGTGGTTCAGACTTACATGCTTATTCTCATTTTGTTGGTATTCCGACAGAAGAGCATCCAATATCAAAAAGACAAGCTCCGCTGACATTGGGTCATGAGTTTAGCGGAACGGTGACAGAGGTAGGCAGCAGTGTTACCTCGTTCAAGCCTGGCGACCGCGTTTGTATCGAGCCAAACCTTCGCTGCGGAGAATGCAAGGAATGCCGGGAAGGAAATTACCACCTTTGCAGAAATAGTAATGCCGCATTTATCGGCCTTGCTGATGATGGCGGGTTCGCAGAATACTGTGTCATGGAAGAACAATATTGTCATCAAATCCCGGATCATATGACATTGGAGCAGGCAGCGCTTGTAGAGCCGACTGCAGTAACCTATCATGGGGTTGAGATGGCAGGTGTGAAAGCAGGGGATGCGGTACTGGTTACTGGTGCAGGACCAATTGGCCTATTAACGGTTTTGTCAGCTCGTGCAGCAGGTGCGAGTAAAGTATTTGTCAGTGATGTTTCGAAAGAACGTTTAGCACTAGCGGAGACCTTTGGGTTTGTAAAAACATTAAATCCAGCGGAAGATGATGTGATTGGCACAATTATGGAAGATACGAATGGTGATGGTGTTGACGTGGCATTAGAATGTGCAGGCGTTCAGCCGACATTTGATACATGTCTGGAAGCTATTAAACGTACAGGTACCGTTTGTGTGTTAGCGATTTTTGGGAAAAATCCGGAAATCAATGCCTTTGCATCAACAATTAAAGAAGCTAACATTAAATTTTCCCTGGCATATTCCAATATCTACGATCGTGTGATTAATTTAATTGCCAGCGGACAAATCCCTGCTGAAAAAGTAGTGACGAATAAAATTAAATTAGATAATATCGTAGAAGAAGGATTTGACTTACTTCTTAACGATAAAAGTCAATCTAAAATTCTGGTCAGTGCAAAATAAGAGGATTTATAATTGAAAGGTCCACAGGCGAATCATGTCTGTGGACTTTTGCTTTTCATCTGTTATCGCTGTTCAGCCATCCGGAACCGCCAAAGCAGAGGTTTTTTATAAGAACCTGGTTGTTTAAAGGCTCACTTTATTTCTATATTGGGGTTTTGTTTTAATAAATGATGGATTAATGTCTGCTTATCTTTGGGAGAAATGGCAATAACCTTAAATGAATCGTAATTAATTTCAAGTTTGTCCATAGATAGAGCTGGAGCAGTAAATGGATCTTTCGTTTGCCGAATGCTGCGGATATCATCTATTTTTACTTTTTTCTTAAAAGGTCCGCAAGTTATTTTTAGTGTTTTTTCTTCAACCGTGTAATTGGTTTTGAACCAAATCCATAATAAAAGAATGCCAGTAAAGCCCAAGATGATTACTTTTATCCATTGCTTATCTAAAAATGCAGGAGTCATCCAAACACCGAAGTTTGGGAAGAAAACAGGCGGTATAATAAGAAGCAGAGCCGCTCCCCAGATAACAATTCTCATCCACCAATCTTTTTTTGACGGAAATACCATATAAGGTTCCCCCTTCCTACTACATCTACGTTTGTCAGGATGGTAAGTTTCATTTTTATTTTTTGTGCTATAAGAAAGGATAGTGCAAAGTTTCCTCCCTGTTTTAGTAAAGCGGTCCCATGTGAAGGGTACATTGAAAGCATTCGCGTTTTCCGTTTTCTAAAAAAACTAGATATGGAATTCACCCCAATTGGACGAGGGGATGTTTAGAATCGTTAACGGAAAAATAATGCCCCCATATAATCAACTCCCGCGTACAATCATTCTAAAATAAATATATGGCAAAGAACCCTATAAAACAGAATAGAGTGGTTGTTTTTTTACCGTATCTGTGTTATAGGGGCCAGTTTATGAAGCATGATTTATCTGCATTTTTTTTATTTAAACTTTTTTATTGCCACGGAATTAATTTACCTTCCAGCCATTTAAGAACTTTATTAAAGGTCAATCCTAGTAATGATAAAATCAAAACGCCGACCATCAGTTTTGATATAATCATCAGGTTTCCATAGTGGAGAACCATGGATCCAAGCCCCTCCTGAGCAGCAATCATTTCAGCAGATACAAGTAAAAGCAGGGAAGTCCCGGCAGCAAGCTTGAGTCCTGCAAAAATCATCGGCAATGCACCGGGAAGGATCACCTTGCGAATAACATTGAAACGGCTGGAACCGAATGTGACAGCAGCTTTAACCAAGAGCGGGTCAACATTCTTTACCCCGGAAAAGGTATTAATAACAACTGGGAAAAAGACCCCAAGCGCAATAATGGTTACCTTGGATAGCTCGCCAATTCCAAGCCACAGGATAAATAATGGCAGTAAGGCAATTTTGGGAATCGGGTAAATGGAATAGACAATTGGCGTTCCGATAGCATCAGCAGTTCGAAAGAAACCAAGAATTAACCCAACTAAAATACCGAAAACGGAACCAAGCGCATACCCCATTAGAATCCGGTATAAACTGGCGCTCAAGTTACTTATAATTTCCCCGTTAGTGAGCATTTCCCACCCAGTTGTTATAATCACTGACGGGGCAGGTAGAAAGAGCGGGGAAACAAATTCCAGCTGCGCAATCAGCTCCCACAATAGGAGCAATCCAAGGATACCTACAAAAGGAGTGTAGAAAGGAACTTGTTTATCGAGATAAGCAACACGGTTTTTAATGACTTTTCGATTTGTTTTTTGAGATGTTTGTTCTATTGATTTTTCCATAACGAATCACTCCTTCAAGGCTTTCTGGGCATCGTGCCGGATGAGCTCCCAAATCTCTTCGGAATAGCGGTTAAATTGCTGTATATGCTCTTCGCTATTTCGTTTTGTCTTTGGCAGATCAATATGAATAATTTGTTTTATTTGCCCGGGATGCCGGGATAAAACAATAACACGGTCGGCAAGATAGACAGCCTCCTGGATGTTATGCGTTACATAAAGCGTGCTTAGACGGGTGCGATTCCAAATGGTAAGTAATTCTTCCTGCATTAATGTCCTTGTCTGAGCATCGAGCGCAGAAAATGGTTCATCCATCAGGAGTAAATCCGGTTCTACAGCAAGAGCCCGGGCGATTCCTGCCCGCTGTTTCATCCCACCGGACAGCTGTTTAGGATAGGCATCTCTAAAGTCAGCTAAGCCGACCATATCAAGGTAGTGATTACCGATTTCCTTCTGCTCTTTTTTGCTTGCACCCCGTTCTTCCAGTCCATAGACAACGTTCTGAAAAACGGTTCGCCAAGGAAATAGGGCGTTTTCCTGGAACACGATGCCAAGTGTTGGGTCCTGTTCGATTCCATCAAAGTATACATCACCGGAAGTAGGCGACAATAAGCCGCCTACAATATTCAAAAGCGTCGATTTTCCACAGCCGCTTGGTCCGACCAGTACGACGAATTCCTCTTCATTGATGGAGAAATTGATATCGTTCAATGCGGTCACTTCATTTTTTTTGGCATCGATAAATTTTTTTATAACATTTTCAATGACGATTTTCATACGGTCACTACTCCAATTCGTTTAAAGCTTGTTCAAGGAACTCGGTATTTACGATATCTTCGGCATTGACATTCGCATCTATTAAGTTTTCCTTTGCGTACCAGTCGATTTGTGTTTGGATATCTTCTGAGAGCAGTACGCCGTCCCGATCCATATAAGGCAGCCCGCTTTCAATCAATTGCGGCTCTTGATCTGTATATTCTGCAATAATATTAATGACTTCCTCATAATTTTCCCCTGGAACGATTTCCCCGTCTTCTTTGACAAGAACAGCATCATAATAATATTGGGTTGCTTTTGCATAAGCTTTCATGAAATTAACTGCCGTTTCCTCATCCTCTGCAAAGGCATTGGAGAAAAAGATTCCGGATGTCTGATAGTCAAAAGCATCGCCAATTTGTTCAATCACTTTCCCGTAGCCTTCTTCCAGCACAAGCGAAATATTCGGTTCATTTAAAAGGACAGCATCTACTTGTTCACTTTCCAATGTTTCCATTAATCCAGGAATGCTGTTTAATGGAACAAGTTCCACATCATCTGTTGTCAGACCGTGTTCCTCAAGCAATCTCCCGGCCATGTAGTGGTAAGTTGACCCGGTTTGAGTAATTCCAATTTGTTTCCCTTTCAGTTCCTCAACAGATTCGATATCTGAATCATTATGTACTAATAATGCAGTGGAGGAATAGCCTTCCTGTTCTCTTCCTTTATCAGCTACGATTAATAATTCCTCTCCGCCCGCAACCATATTGTATAGGCTTGCAGTAATTCCCGTTGCACCGACGTCAATATCCCCGCCGGTTACGGCGACAGCAATTGGCTGTGCCGCATCGAACCAATTTACTTGAAGATCGATTCCTTCTTCTTCAAATAATCCGTGCTCTATTCCAATAAATAGTGGTGCTGAGCTCGTCAGTTTTAGCATTCCGAGTTCAACAGTAGTTAATCCTTCTGAGTCCGATTGCTGTGCATCATCCGAATTTGTACCAGATGCATTATCTCCACAGGCAGCAAGCAAAACTAGCAATGCTAAGAGTGCCATCCATAACAGACTTTTTTTCTTTCTCATTAATATTTCCCCCTTCATAATTAAGTACCAGCACTTGTCCGAATTTTTGAAAAACCGTATGTATGCTTGATATATAGATAATAGAATAGCACAAATAAGTGCTTAATTCTATACGAATTTTTGGAAAATTACAGAAGGAAGATGCCTCTATTTATCGCCATGTAATAAAAATCAGCAAATCACGTAAGGAGCACGTCCATACGGGCAAGCTCTTTTTTCTATATCTTAAATGGAGGGAGGAATTCTATATGGCGAAGATTTACTTGGATCCTGGACATGGAGGAAGTGATACAGGAGCTGTAGGGCAAGGACTCCAAGAAAAAAATGTCACGCTGGCGATTGCTTTGAAAATACGAAATATCTTGAACAATCGTTATCAGGGGCATCAAATTCGGATGAGTCGTACGTCGGATCGAACCGTTTCATTGACTGCACGGACCAATGATGCGAACCAGTGGGGCGCAGATTATTTTGTTTCCATTCATATCAATGCTGGGGGAGGTTCTGGGTACGAAGACTTTATTCACTCCAGTCTTTCTAATCAAGGATCAACCGGAAGATATCGGCAAATCATGCATGAAGAAGTCATGAAGCAGGTGAACTTTCAAAATCGAGGAAGAAAACAAGCGAATTTTCATGTACTGCGCGAGTCGGCAATGTCAGCTGTTTTAACAGAAAATGGATTCATCGATCATGCGGCAGATGCAGCAAAATTGAAATCGGATGCATTTTTGGAGCAAATTGCTTTAGGACATGCAAGAGGAATCGCGAGGTTATTTCAATTATCCTCTAAAAGCAGCTCAGGGTCTTCCGGTAATTCCGGCGGCTCCAGTAATAACCAGGGAGGCGCTTCATCAGGTGCAGGCAAAACAAATTCCATTGTAGATTACTTGAAATCCATTGGAGCAGATTCCAGCTTTGCCAATCGTGCCAGGCTGGCTGGCTCTTATGGTATTCAAAATTATACGGGAACAGCTGCACAGAATACACGGCTATTAAATGCCATCCGATCTGGAGGGAATTCTGGTAATACTTCTACCGGTTCCTCAGCCAAACGTGTTCATTTGCCAGCATCTGCATCCACCTGGCGAACGTATCCGTTAAATGTTACTCCTGTAAAGAAAAACAGTGATTGGAGCCTTACACCGTCAGCTTTTGGAGGCTTGACTTATACGATTTTAGCAGAGCCGTATCCAAATGTCGTGACGATTCAAACAGGCCGGGGAAGACGTAATATTTATATTGGACCAGATACGAGCGCACGCAGATTATAAAATAAAACTTCATTCAGCAGAGACGTTGATTCTCTGCTGAATGAAGTTTTATTCTTCCTGATCTATAAAGTATTTTGAAACAGGTTCTAAATTGTCATCTAATTCATAAACAAGTGGAACTCCGGTAGGGATGGAAACATTTACAATATCCTCATCGCTGATATCTTCAAGGTATTTCATTAAACCTCTTAAACTGTTCCCGTGTGCAGCGATAATAACACTTTTCCCTGCTCTTACAGATGGTTTTATTACTTCCTCCCAGTAAGGGATAACGCGTTTGATGGTAGTTTCCAGACTTTCACCGAGAGGGATTTCATCTTCGGGTATTTCTTTATATTTTTGCTCATGTCCAGGATAACGTTCATCTTCTTTTTCTAAAAGCGGAGGAGCTGTATCAAAGCTGCGGCGCCAGATATGCACCTGCTCGGCTCCGTATTTCTCTGCCACTTCCTGCTTGTTTAATCCTTGTAAAGCGCCGTAATGCCTTTCGTTCAGCTTCCAGGATTTATGGACGGGGACCCACAGGCTGTCTGTTTCCTCTAAAACATAATTCAGTGTTTTAATGGCTCTTTTTAAATAGGATGTATAGGCCACATCAAAGTGGAATCCATGCTGCTTCAATGCTTGACCTGCATGCTTCGCATCTGCAGCTCCATGATCTGTTAAATCCACATCTGTCCATCCAGTGAAAAGATTGGCCAAATTCCATTCACTTTGTCCATGTCTGATCAGTACAAGCTTCATATATAATCCCTCACTATCCTTTTACATATAACATACCACTGTTTGGAAGGATTTACACATTATGCGAAGGAATAACTTCTAAAAAATTTCTGAAAAAAACAGGGAAAATTTGCAGAAAGGAGAGAATACGATAAGCTAGTAAATAAAAGAGAGATGGAGGTTGCAGGTAATGGTAAAAGTTAATCCAATTGAACAGCTGCTGGATCAATTTGATACATTAATTTTAGACGGTGCATTGGCAACAGAGTTAGAAAAACTGGATTGTGATTTAGAGGATCCCTTGTGGTCAGCTCGTGTTTTGCTGGACGAGCCTGAAAAAATCAGAAAGGTTCATTATGCTTATTTTGAGGCGGGGGCAGATATTGCAATCACAGCAAGCTATCAGGCAAGTATAGATGGTTTTAAAAAGCGCGGAATAAGTGAAGCGGATGCGAGAGCACTTATGAAAAAAACAGTAGAATTAGCACAACAGGCGCGGGAAGATTACTGGATGGAAAAAAAAGAAGCATTCCGTCCCTACCCATTGATAGCCGGTTCTGTCGGGCCATACGGTGCTTATCTTGCAGATGGATCAGAGTACATCGGGAACTACGGCGTAAGTGATTCGTTTTTATATGAGTTTCACAAGCCGCGTATAGAAGCTTTGGTGGAAGCGGGAGCGGATTTATTAGCGGTGGAAACCATCCCATCACTTCAGGAAGCTCGAGTTATCTGTGATGTACTGAAAGAATTTCCTGATATTTCTGCATGGATGACGTTTTCGTTGAGAGATGCGGTTCATATAAGTGAAGGAACGTCTCTGAAAGAATGTGCAGAAGTTTTAAACGCATGCAGCCAGATTGCAGCTGTAGGGGTAAACTGTGTGACAACGGAATTTGTCAGTGATGCCGTTCAAGCATTGCATGCCAGTACACAAAAACCTATTATCATCTATCCGAATTCTGGCGAACATTATAATCCGGAAACGAAAACATGGAATGGAGATAACGATGTACATATGGATGCCGCGGCTGCTGATTGGGCTAAAAAAGGAGCGAAAATTATCGGCGGCTGCTGCCGGACAGGACCAGAGGATATTAGAGGTATCCATAAGATATTGAGGGGAAATCAGTAGAAATCAGACTTCTTTTCATCATAAAAGCAACGGACAAAAATAATGGCTTTCCAAACAAGGAGAGCCATTATTTTTTATCCAATCCCCCCTTGACAATTTCAGTAATAAAATGTATAGTTACCTAGGTTAATAGTTACTCTTGTTAATTATGTGTGGAGGTTAGCAAATGGAAGGATTATTTCGGCATTATATACGTACACACCGGTTGTTAATGAAACATTTGAATGACCTTTTAGAAAAATATCAGCTTTCTTATTCCCTGTGGCAGGTTATTGTTTATTTAAAGGATAGCGGTACTTCAACGCTCGTTGATATTTCCAATTATTATCAAGTAGAAAAACCGGGTATTACCAGGCGGGTTCATCGCCTGCAGGAATCTGGCCTGATTAAGGAAGTACCAAGTACCAACCGCAGAGAAAAAATTATTGAGCTGACCTCGGAAGGAAAGCGTGTCTATCAAGTATGCAGAGAAGAGATTACGGCATTAGAGCATAGCATTTCCGAAGGGTTGACAGAAGAAGAGAAGCAAATTGCTTTTCAATTTTTAATGAAAATCCAAGATAATATTTTAAGTAAAGAAGGGTTTCGTAGTGAGTAGTGAATCGAAGTTATGGACAAAAGATTTTATTATTGTGTCCGCAGTTAATTTTTTATTAACACTTGTTTTTTATCTGCTTGTCGTTGTGATGGGAGTATACGCAGCAGAAGAATTTAATGCAACTGCAAGTCAATCCGGACTAGTAGTCGGGATTTTTATTGTCGGTGCACTGATTGGACGCCTGTTTATTGGTCGTTATATTGAAAAATTTGGTCAGAAAAAAACACTGTTTATCGGGGTTATTATATTTATTGTAGCTACATCTTTATATTTCTTTAATTTTGGTATCGGCTTTTTACTCTTTAACCGATTTATTCATGGGATTGGACTTGGTTTTGGAAGTACGGCAACGGGTACGATTGTAGCGCAGATCATTCCGGCAGCACGCAAGGGAGAGGGAATCGGCTATTATAGTATGAGTGCGACCTTATCTACTGCATTAGGACCGTTTGTCGGTCTGTATATGAGTCAGCATACCAGCATGCAAGGAATTTTTGGGCTCTGTTTAGCAATTGGTGTTATCAGTTTCTTTACAGTCTTTTTTGTGAAAATCCCGGTTATTGAGGAAACAAAAGCGGAAAAAGAGATAGAAAAAGAGGAAGAAAAGCATTTTATTGCTCAATTTGTAGAGCCTAGAGCTGTGCCGATTGCAATTATCACATTGATTTTAGCTCTTTGCTACTCCAGTGTGCTGTCTTTCCTTAATTCCTATGCGATAGAACTGGATTTGGTAAGCGCAGCAAGTGTATTCTTCCTTGTTTATTCCATTGCTGTATTACTTTCCCGTCCTTTTACTGGCCGTTTAATTGATTTAAAAGGGTCAAATATTGTAATGTATCCTGCATTTGTCCTGTTTACGATTGGTATGATTGTTTTAGGGTTTGCACATAGCAGCTTTACACTATTATTAGCGGGTGTATTGATTGGCCTTGGTTTTGGTAATATGCAATCCTGTACACAGGCGATTGCAGTCAAACTGACGCCCCCGCATCGGATGGGGCTGGCAACATCTACTTTCTTCATCTTTTTAGATGGAGGATTAGGCTTTGGACCATATATCCTCGGATTTATTGCGCCAGCCATTGGGTTTGGCACGCTTTATATCGTGTTAGGCCTGGTTGTACTTGTAACAGCAGGGCTGTATACCATTTTACATGGCAAAAAAGCCGCTTCTGCTCAAAAGCAAGCATTAGCATATAAATAAAAAGAACCTTCATTCCAAAAAGAGACTCTTTTTGGAATGAAGGTTTTTTACATTAATATCTCAACTTTCACACATTAAAAAGTAACTTCATTTCCATAGAAACAGGAGTTGATCATTCCTTTGATAACACCCTTGACAAAGATATAGAAGGCGAAGTGTAAAGCGCCGCTGCGGCGGAAAGCGGAGTGGTTGTCCGGAGCGGAGCTATGCACCATCACCAATTTCAAAATGGCCGGATAGTTCACCAAAATGCAAGCACGGTAATGGAGAACATGTTCACCCTGGAATAGCAAGATATATATGCTTATTCTTAGGTGCGAAAGTTGAGTTAATATCTAGTATTTTTGAGACGGCTGCTAAAAACCATAATGACATCGAATTTGTCAACGATAGATTTTGGCGAAAAATGTTTTAAGTGTACTGTGAAAATTTGTAGAAAATATACGATAAAAGTCGGTTGCTGTTATGTAAGATAATAAAAGTAAATTGATTCCAATGGATTATGATAAAAATATGAACTTTACTCCTTTTTCTTAAATTCAATGTATAATTATGTAAGGATCTATAGTATAATGAACTCAAGTAACCTCCTTACTGCTATATAAAAATGAATAGATTCTAGTTATATGATAAGTTGGTTTTCAAAATCAGATTTTAGAAAATTTAGTTATTTCATCTAGAACGTAAATAAAAGTGAAAGTAACAGCAGCAGACAATAGAATAGACTATATTTTAATAGACATTTATTATATAAACGTAAATAAAAACATCGCAGTCATGTGTTATCAATTTATAACATAGAACCATTCCATATATATGCAATATATAATGATGGGTTACAGCGATGTTTTTTTATATCAATTTTATTTGTCTGCGCAGGAATATAGAGTTACTGTTACTTGGCAGTAAGATCATAGATTTTAATGTAGAAGGGGGCATGTTTATGTCATATCAAGATACCTATGAACAATGGAAGAATGAAGAGACTCTGGATAGAGAACTAAAAACAGAATTAGAGAGTCTTTTAAACAATGAAACAGAATTGGAAGATGCTTTCTCACACCCTTTAGAATTTGGAACTGCGGGTATGCGCGGAATATTGGGCCCGGGCATCAATCGGATGAACATTTATACGGTGAGACAAGCTACAGAAGGTCTGGCCCGATTTATGGAAAGTCAGTCAGAAGAGGATAAAAAAAGGGGAGTGGCGATTGCCTATGATTCCAGACATAAGTCCCCTGAGTTTGCGTTAGAAGCGGCAAGAACACTCGCAAACCACGGGATTCCGTCCTATGTATTCGAATCATTGCGTCCGACACCGGAGCTCTCCTTTGCGGTGAGACACTTAAATACGTTTACCGGCATTATGATCACGGCATCCCATAATCCTGCAAATTATAATGGCTACAAAATTTATGGAGAGAGCGGTGGACAAATGCCGCCGAAAGATGCGGATGCTTTAACATCATATGTCCGTTCTGTAGAAAATCCGCTGCAAATAGATGTATTATCCGAAGAAGAAGCGAAAGAAAAAGGGCTTCTGACAATTATCGGAAAAGAAGTGGATGATGCCTATTTACAGGAAGTAGATACAGTAACGATTAATAGAGAGCTGGTAGCGAAAGAAGGAGAAGATTTAAAGCTTGTTTTTACACCGCTGCATGGCGCCGGAAAAATGCTTGGTGAAAAAGCGTTGGAGCAAGCAGGATTTACAGGATTTTCTTTCGTCCCTGAGCAAAGTATTGCTGATCCGGATTTTACGACTGTCAAATCTCCTAACCCGGAGGAACACTCTGCATTTGAATATGCGATTTCCCTGGGGGAAAAAGACGGTGCTGATTTGCTGGTGGCAACAGACCCGGATGCGGACCGCTTAGGTGTTGCTGTGAAGCTGCCGGACGAAACCTATAGAGTTCTCAGCGGTAATCAAATTGGAGCCTTGATGCTGGATTATATTTTAAAAGCGCGAAAAGATGATGGTACACTGCCAGACAATGCAGTGGCATTGAAATCAATTGTTTCCAGCGAGCTTTCCACTGCTATTGCTGAAAATTATCAAACTAAAATGGTTAATGTACTGACAGGCTTTAAATTTATCGCTGAAAAAATTCAGGCATATCAAGAGGACGGCTCGCAGACATTTCTGTTTGGTTTTGAAGAAAGCTATGGTTATCTGGTAAAACCCTTTGTCAGAGATAAAGATGCCATTCAGGCGCTGGTGTTGATTGCCGAAGTAGCTGCTTTCTACAAGCAAAAGGGCGAAAACCTTTACGACGCATTACAAACGATTTTTGAGGAATATGGCTATTATCAGGAAAAAACAATTTCTATTACCATGAGCGGTTTAGAAGGTTCGGCGAAAATAGCTTCCTTAATGAGACAGCTTCGTGAAGAATCTCCGATAACTTTTGGAGGGATAAAGGTTGTCAGCACAGAGGATTATAAATTACAGGAAAAAGTACATGCAGATGGTTCCGTAACTGCGTTGAACACGCCGCCCTCAGACGTATTGAAATATTTCTTGGAAGACGAAAGCTGGATAGCTGCACGCCCTTCCGGAACAGAGCCTAAAATTAAGTTTTATATCGGTGTTAAAGCTGGGAGTGAAGAAGCGGCTGAAGAAAAAATCAAAGCCTTTTCAGCAGCTATTTCGGAAATAACCAATGTAACCAGCTGAAAATCACTTCAGGGACAAGCTTCAAGAGGATGTTCAAAAATCATCAGCTCCTTTCGATGAGGGGAGTAATCGAAAGCATCGGCAGCTTTTTGAACACGCACTTCAATAGGTGGTGAATGAAGAAATGCAAACGAATGAGTATTTGGAATTGGAAACAGAAGATGCAATAAAAAGATTTCACTCGGGTGAGAACTTTTATAGTCAGCATGTTTTCGGATATCACCAGGAAGACCAGGACGGGGAGACAGGATTTGTCTTCCGTGTCTGGGCTCCGAATGCACAGCAGATATGGTTGGTAGGAACGTTTAATGACTGGGACGAATCCTTGCCAATGGAAAAAAATGAAGTATATGGCTATTGGGAAGTGTTCACCGGCAAGCCTTCCGAGAATGATTTGTATAAATACAAGGTGCGTCAGGCAGACGGCAGAGTAGTTTATAAAATTGATCCATTTGCCATTGCATTTGAGAAGCGTCCGGATAATGCAGCTGTGATTCATCATGTTCCGGAGAAAAAATGGAAGGATGGTTTATGGTACGGGAGAAAGAAGCGTTCTAATTTCTTTCAGCGTCCCATAAATATCTATGAGGTACATGCCAGTTCCTGGAAGCATCATGAGGACGGGACGCCTTACTCCTTTGCGGATTTAAAGGAAGAATTAATTCCATATGTCAAGAAAATGGGATATACCCATATTGAATTTATGCCGTTAATGGAGCATCCTCTCGGGGCGTCTTGGGGATATCAATTGATAGGTTATTTTGCTTTAAGCTCTTATTACGGCAAGCCGGAAGAATTTCAAGATTTTGTGGAAGCATGTCATAAGGAAAATATAGGAGTATTTGTGGACTGGGTCCCCGGTCACTGCTGTATTAATGATGATGCTCTTCCGAAATATGACGGCACACCTCAATTTGAATATGAGAATCCGGATCGGGCAGCAAATATTCGCTGGGGCTCTGTTAATTTCGATTTAGGTAAACCAGAGGTACAATCATTTCTAATCTCCAGTGCTCTATTCTGGTTAGAAATGTACCATATTGATGGAATACGTGTCGATGCGGTTTCCAGTATGCTTTATTTAGATTATGACGATGGGCCTTGGGAACCGAACCATGAAGGCGGGAATCGTAACTATGAAGGATACTACTTCCTGCAAAAGCTGAATGCAGTTGTCAAGCTGGCTCATCCGGAAGTGATTATGATTGCGGAGGAGAGTTCATCTGACACACAGATTACTGGATTAATTGAATCAGGCGCATTGGGCTTTGATTATAAATGGAACATGGGCTGGATGAATGATGTGCTGGACTTTTATAAAATGGATCCAGCTTTTCGGAAGGACCATTTTAACTTAATCACCTTCTCCTTTATGTATATGATGCAGGAAAACTATATCCTTCCGCTTTCTCATGATGAAGTTGTACATGGAAAAAGGAGTTTAATGCATAAGATGTGGGGAGACAGGTATAAACAATTTTCGCAATTGCGTAATTTATATACGTATATGATTGCTCATCCTGGAAAAAAGCTTTTATTCATGGGAAGTGAATGGGGACAATTCTTAGAGTGGAAGTACGATGAAGGATTGGAATGGCGTGATTTAGATGATCCAATGAACAACAGCATGCAGCATTTTACTACTAGTTTAAATGCTTTGTATAAAGAACAGCCGGCATTATGGGAACTGGAGGAAAGCTATGACACGATTTCAATTATCGATGCCGACAATCGAAATGATTCGGTTGTTAGTTTTATCCGGAAAAGTAAGAAGAAAAAGGATTTTCTGATTATTATTTTAAATATGACCCCTGTAGAGCGTCAGGATTTTCCGATTGGTGTTCCATACCAAGGGAGCTACAAGGAAATTTGGAATACAGAAATGCAAGAATTCGGCGGGACGTGGAAAGAGCATAATCCTGACCAATTAACGGAGGAAGTTCCTTTTAAGGAATATCCTTATCGTATTAAAACGGTTGTACCGGCATTGGGAGCGTTGATCTTACAGCCTGATAAAATAAAAATACCAAGAAAACGTCCATCTGCTAAGTAATTTTTCATCATGGGAAATATCATTTTTATTGGAATTTTTTGTATCCTCTAAAAATATATTATAGAAACACACCAGGTTTTACTTTTTAACGTAAATTTTTGAAGAAGTAATCGAAAGGGGGACAGGTGAAAGGCTGCTTTCACCGAATATATGAAAAATGAGATGCTAGCAATGATTCTTGCAGGAGGTAAGGGATCGCGATTAGGAAAACTGACAAAAAATATCGCTAAACCAGCTGTTCCTTTTGGAGGAAGATATCGTATTATTGATTTCACATTAAGTAATTGTGCCAACTCTGGGATTAAAAATGTGGGTGTAGTCACCCAATATCAGCCACTCGCTTTAAATAACCACGTAGACAATGGGACAAGCTGGGGGCTGGATGGAATTAATTCCGGCGTCACGATTCTTCAGCCTTATGCTGGTTCAGAAGGCGGTAAATGGTTTGAAGGAACTGCACATGCGATTTACCAGAATATTGCTTATATCGATGAGATGAACCCCGAATATTTACTTGTATTATCAGGAGACCATATTTATAAGATGGATTATGAAGAGATGCTTGAGACACACAAAGCAAATGAAGCTTCTTTAACAGTTGCCGTGCTGGAAGTCCCTGAAAAAGAAGCATCTCGTTTCGGAATTATGAATACAGACGAAAATGACCGGATTATAGAATTTGAAGAAAAACCGGAAAATCCTAAAAGTAACTTGGCCTCGATGGGAATTTACATTTTTGACTGGAGCCGGTTACGGGAGGTGCTGTTAAGCAGCTATTCCAAAGATGACCATATGCTGGATTTTGGCAAGCACGTTATACCCTCTTATTTAGAAGGCGGGGAGAATGTATTTGTCTACCGATTTGCTGGATATTGGAAGGATGTTGGAACCATTGATTCGCTCTGGGAAGCAAACATGGAATTTATTAATCCTGAAATGAATCTGGATATCCGGGATAAATCATGGCGTGTCTATTCCAGAAATACAATTTCACCGCCAAACTTTTTAACAGATACCGCTTCGGTGACAGACTCTCTAATCGTTGATGGATGCTATGTAGCTGGGCAGATTGAAAATAGTATTCTATCGAATGATGTGCAGGTAAAAGAAGGCTCGAAAATAACGGATAGTTTTATTATGCCGGGAGCAAGTATCGGCAGGGACGTAACCATCCATCGGGCAATTATTGGAGAAGGCGCGGTCGTGGGTGACAATACAGTAATTGACGGAACGGAAGAGGTCGGCGTAGTAGGCTATTCTGAAGTGATTGGAGTGACGATGGATGAGGGCTAATAAAATTTGTGCGGTTTTAGGGAATATTCAACGCTATAATGCTTTACTTCCATTAACAAATGAGAGACCACTGGCAACCTTGCCGTTTGCTTGTAAATACAGACTGATTGATTTTCCGCTTTCCAGCATTGTCAATGCGAATATAAATACGGTTTATATGATTTTTAATGAAGGAGAAACACAATCTGTATTTGATCATATCGGCGGAGGGAAAGAATGGAATTTAGACGGCGTGCATAATCGTTTCTTTATCCACCTCTATCAAGACTTTTTGAAATTAAAAGCACATAACCAAAGCTATTATCGTCCGCTGATCGACTATCTTGAAAAATCAAAATCAGAGTATACGGTTTATATGAGCAGTAAAATGATTTGTAATATCGACTTGCGAGCTGTTTTAAAAATTCACCAGCAGCAAAACAATGAAATGACGGTAGTTTATAAAAAGGTAGAATCTGAAAAAATATGCCAGACAGATGCTGTATTATCTCTGACAGATAATGGCCAAATTACCGAAGTGCGCCCATATATGGAGCATTTGCAGACATCCGAGCAGGAGAATCTCTGCATGGATATTTATATCGTCCAGACAGATTGGCTGATTCGGGAATTAAAAGAAGGACAGCAGGAAGGAACTCCCGCGGATATCCAAGATTTTCTGCGTAAAAAAATCCATACCGTAAAAAGCTCTACCTACGAGCATACGGGTTATTTAAGTAATATTTTTGATATCAATTCATACTATAATGCATCACTTGATATGCTGAACCAGCAAAAATTCAGTTCGCTTCTCTATTCTAATCAAAAAATATATACAAAATTAAAAAATGAAGTTCCAACCTATTACTCAGAGTCTTCTGAGGTGAATAACAGCCAATTTGCAACAGGATGTATCATTGAAGGAAAAGTAGAAGGATCCTCTATTTCTCGTGGAACAGTGATAGATAAAGGGACAGAAATCATCGATTCAATCATTATGCCAAGTGCAAAAATATGTGCCGGAGCCAGGGTGCAAAACGCTATCTTGGATAAGGAAGTTGTTGTGGATCCAGGGGTACAAATAATAGGGACAAGAGAAAATCCGGTAGTCATTGAAAAATATCAGCACGTAACCAATGATATCCTTGCGAATGGGGTAGCAGTTGGCGATATAGAGAGATAGGAGGAAAAATATGAAATTATTATTTGCTAGTGCAGAGTGTGCACCGTTTTTCAAAACAGGCGGACTCGGAGACGTTATTGGTGCACTCCCGAAAGAATTAGCAAAAAAAGATGTGGAAGTGGCAGTTGTACTGCCGCTTCACAAAAAAATGCCGGCTGCATATAGAGAGAACTTAGAGCATGTGACGTCCTTCTCGATAGACGTCGGCTGGAGAAGTCAATTTTGTGGAATCGAACGTTTAAAAATGGATCATGTCACCTATTATTTTATCGATAATCTCTACTATTTTGACCGCGATGATTTATATGGTTTTTATGATGATGGGGAACGCTTTGCTTTCTTTCAGATGGCTCTGATTGAAATGATGGAGGCAGTTGATTATATTCCGGATATCCTTCATGTACATGATTTTCATACAGCAATGGTACCATTTCTCTTAAAAGAAAAATATCATTGGATTGAAGCATATCAAAACATTCGAACCGTGCTGACCATTCATAATATTGAGTTTCAAGGTCGGTATCACCCGGAAGTGCTGTCTGATTTATTCGGAGTCGGCGACAGAAAATATCATGATGGTACCATTCGCTTCAAAGATGACATTAATTTTCTGAAGTCGGGTATTGTATATGCAGACAGAGTAAATACGGTCAGCCATTCTTATGCAAGAGAAATCCAGACTGCTGAATTTGGCAATGGCTTAGAAGGCATTCTCAGACAGGAGCAGGGAAAGCTGTCAGGTATTGTGAACGGGATAGACTATGAGATAAATAATCCGGAAACAGATCTGGCGCTCAAGTCTACCTATTCTTCCGCTGACTTATCAGGCAAAAAAGAGTGTAAGCAAGAATTACAGGAACGAATGGGACTTCCTGTGAAGAAGGATGTTCCGGTCATTGCGGTGGTCAGCCGTCTGACACATCAGAAGGGTTTTCATCTTGTTTTGGAAGAGCTGGAGAATCTATTACAATATGATGTCCAGTTTGTTCTGTTAGGGACCGGAGATCCAGCCTTAGAGCATCCATTCCAGCTGATTTCTGAATGGTATCCAAATAAGTGCGCAGTGAACATTACATTCGATGTAACACTGGCTCAAAAGATTTATGCCGGCGCGGATATCTTCCTGATGCCTTCAAAATTCGAGCCATGTGGATTATCACAGCTGATTTCCATGCGGTATGGCACGTTGCCGGTGGTTCATGAAATAGGCGGATTGAAAGATACGGTAGAACCATATAATCCGATTGAAAAAACAGGGACAGGGTTTGGCTTCTCCTTATTTACACCATACTACATGATGGAAGCATTGAAAAAAGCAATCCATGTCTATCAGGAAGAGAAGGATGTATGGGACAGCCTGATTCAGTCTGCAATGGTACAGGACTTCAGCTGGGAGACGTCCAGTGAGCAGTACTATTTGCTTTATAAAGAAATTTTATAGGAAGCGGTGTGTGTTCAAAGAGCTCAAGAAATAATGCATGTTATTGAGTTTTTTGAACACCTTCTTATAGGCCCAAAACATAAACGCATCGGTTTAAGTGAGATGAGCAGCTTCTTCCCTAAAATGTAGTGTGTAATTACATTTTCAGGGAAGAAGAACTTTAAGCTAAACTTAGATAATGCAGAGAAGGAGCTTAATACATGGCTTTAGATAAGGAAATTTTCAAAGAAGAATTGAAACAGAGACTGAGAGAGAATTATGCAATGGAATTGGAGGACGCAAGCGAGCAAGAGATTTTCTATACATTAGGAGCGCTGGTAAAAGCACGTTATTCGGATGCATGGAGAGATACATGGAAGTATTATGTGGATAAAAATAAAAAACAGGTTTATTATTTTTCCATTGAATTTTTACCTGGCAGAATGCTGAAAAGTAATTTATTGAATCTGGGAATATTGGACACTGCAAGAGAGGCTTTAACGGATTTTGGTATTCATTTAGATGATCTGGCAGAAGTGGAAAAGGATATGGCATTAGGAAACGGTGGCCTTGGACGATTGGCTTCCTGTTTTATGGATTCGATCGCATCTGGCGGATTTCCAGGTAACGGAAATGGCATCCGGTATGACTATGGGCTTTTTAAACAACGCTTCGTAGATGGATACCAGGTAGAGCTTCCGGATGAGTGGCTGCAGAGCGGGAATATCTGGGAAGTTCGCAGAGAAAGTAAAGCGGTAGATGTCCGTGTCGGCGGGCATGTTTATTTAGCAGAGACAAACGATGGGAAATTAAAGCCGGTGTATGAGAATGAAAGAGTTCTCCGGGCCGTCCCTTACGATACCGGGATGGTAGGCTATGAAAATAATGTTGTCAACACACTACGGCTCTGGGCAGTAGAGATTCCTGATTCGGAAGAGGATAAATACCAAAGTATTCAGGGACGCAGAGAATTGGAGGATTTAACAGCTGTTCTTTATCCGGATGATTCCAATGAGCAGGGACGCTTAATCCGTTTAACACAGGAATATTTCTTTGTGTCAGCAGGCATCCAAAGTATTATCCGTCATTATAAAAAGTGGTTTCAAAAACCGATTTCCAAGCTCAGCGAATATGTTTCTATCCATATCAATGATACACATCCTGCTTTATGCGTGCCGGAGATGATGCGGATTTTGATTGATGAAGAAGAATTGTCCTGGGAACAGGCCTGGGATATTACTGTAAAAGTAATGAGTTATACGAACCATACCATTATGGCGGAAGCATTAGAGAAATGGTCCATTGATTTAATGCAGCGCACATTGCCGCGGATGTATCAAATTATGGAAGAAATCGATGCACGTTATGTGCAGACGATGCAGGAGCTGCACCCGCATGATTTAGTAGAACGTACGCGGATTATCCGTAACGGGCAGGTACATATGGCGCACTTATCTATTATTGGCAGCCATAGTACAAATGGTGTGGCCAAATTGCATTCTGATTTGCTCAAATCAGTTGTTCTGCATGATTTCTATATTATTTATCCCGACCGGTTTAATAATAAGACGAATGGAA
This sequence comes from Oceanobacillus sp. FSL K6-0251, assembly GCF_038004725.1. Lineage (NCBI taxonomy): Bacteria > Bacillati > Bacillota > Bacilli > Caryophanales > Bacillaceae > Oceanobacillus > Oceanobacillus sp. FSL K6-0251. The sequence goes on from NZ_JBBORS010000001.1 coordinate 595,039, forward strand.
TTGCACAGCGCAGATGGTCACAAATTGTGAATGAACCGATGTCAAACGTGTTAGATGAAACGATTGGAAAGACATGGAGACAGGATTCTGGCGATTTGAAATTACTGAGGAACTATCAATCGGATCAGGCCGTTTTAGAGAAACTGGCAGAAGCAAAGAAAATAAATAAACAAAAATTAGCTGATTATATTTTGGAAACAACAGATATTGAGGTTTCCGCAGATGCCATTTTTGATGTGCAGATTAAAAGACTGCATGCCTATAAACGTCAGCTGTTAAATCTATTGCATATTATTAAGCTGTATCAGGATTTAAAAGAAAATCCAAGCTTAGAAATGCAAAAGCGTGTGTTTATTTTCGGGGCAAAGGCAGCGCCAAGCTATCATTATGCCAAAGTAATTATTAAATGTATTAATGAAACAGCGAATCTAATTAATAATGACCCGGATATCAAAGACCGGATTAAAATTGTTTTCCTGCCAAATTACAATGTCAGCCTAGCAGAGAAAATTATCCCCGCAGCAGACGTCAGTGAGCAGATTTCCCTTGCATCAAAGGAAGCTTCGGGTACGAGTAATATGAAGCTGATGCTGAATGGTGCGATTACACTTGCGACGCTGGATGGCGCTAATGTTGAAATCAGAGATGCAGTCGGCGATGATAATATTTATATCTTCGGTCTCACCGAGAAAGAGGTTTATGAATATTATGAGAATCAGGAGTACTCCGCCCAAAGGCTATATGATGAAAATGCCGTTATCCGCCGTGTATTAAATGCATTTATTGATGGTACGATTCCAAACATTGTTTATGAAGGACGTGAAATTTTTGATTCCCTCATAAAATATAATGATGAGTACTTCCTGCTGCGCGACTTTGATTCTTATGTAGAAGCGCAGGAAGAAATTGATAAAGCTTATGGAGATCAAACCTTCTGGCAGAAAATGAGCCTCATCAATATTGCGAATGCCGGCAGATTCTCCTCTGATGAGACGGTCAGCCGTTATGCAGAGGATATTTGGAAAATCGAGTCAAAAGATTCATTTGTTACTGAGAAAGGATAGTATTATGCCACATGTTTATTATAATTCATGGATAAGCGATTATAAAAAACCATTTGGAGCGGTACAGCCGAACGAAAAGATTACCTTTCAAGTGGATGTCCATGAAAGTCATAGAAGCGAAGTACAATTTATGGTTCGAAAAGAAAATGGGGCGCATGATGAAAAAGCTTATTTAATGAAGGGTATAGGCGATAATCGTTTCTCTTATAGCTATGCGCCTCATGAAGGAAAGGGTCTCTATTTTTACTATTTTGCTGTGAAGTGGAAGGATGATAAAGGGGAGGAAATGTCTGCTTTTTGGGGTGCGTCATCTGTAAAAGGGGAAGGGAAACTATATCATAATCTGCATGAGGTGATTCCTTACCAGCTGACCTGCTTTGAAAAAGAAGAAAATACACCGGATTGGTATCGGGAGGCTGTTTTTTATCAGATTTTTCCTGACCGCTTTTATAATGGCAATCCAGACGGGCAAGTAAATGCGCCAAAGCGGAATAGTTTCCTATATGGGGATACGCGTGATACACCGCTGTATGTGCGCGGTCAAAAAGGAGAGATTCTCCGTTGGGATTTTTACGGCGGGAATTTAGAAGGAATCCGGCAAAAGATACCTTACCTGAAGGATTTAGGAATCAATGCCATATATCTGAATCCCATTTTCCAAGCAGCAAGTAATCACCGTTATGATACGGCAGATTATATGAAAATCGATCCAATGCTCGGTGATGAGAAGCTATTTAAAGAAATCATAGAAAAGTTGCATGCGGAAGGCATTCATGTCATTTTGGACGGCGTATTCAGCCATGTAGGAAGAAATAGCATTTATTTCAACTATGATGGTACGTATGGAGAGGATGAGGGAGCCTGCCGAAATCAAGAGAGTCCGTATTATCCCTGGTTTACATTCACTGACTATCCGAATAAGTATGCGTCGTGGTGGGGGATTGATGACCTGCCGGAAGTGGATAAGTTTAATAAAGAATTTCAAGATTATATTTATCAGGATGACGGCAGTGTAATTGATAAATGGAGCAAACTGGGTGTAGATGGATGGCGTTTAGATGTAGCTGATGAGCTCCCGGATGAATTTATTGCCGGCATCCGTCATAAGCTGGAACAATATCCAGAAAAAGTGCTGATTGGCGAGGTTTGGGAGGACGCATCAAATAAGATTTCTTATGACGAACGCAGGCAATATATCCTGGGAAATCATTTGCATGGTGTAATGAACTATCCGTTCCGAAACACGGTCTTAGATTTGCTGCAATTAGAAAAAACGCCAAAAGAGCTCTGTCAGCGATTAACGCAGCTTCACGAAAATTATCCCAAAGATATTCTTTTTAATAATTTAAATAATATCGGGACACATGATACGAAACGAATCTATACATTTCTTGGAGAGGATAAGGCAAGGCTGAAGCTTGCGCTGAGCTTTTTATTGATTGCTCCGGGAATTCCTTGTATTTATTATGGGGATGAAGCTGGTGTGACAGGAGAACAGGACCCCGATAACCGTAAATTCTTCCCATGGGAGGATATCGACCAGGATATTTTCAAGCATTGTCAAAGGTGGATTACGGAAAGAAAACAAAACAGTACGTTAAAATACGGTGATTTTGTTCTTTTTCATACCGATGATATGTTAGGAATGCTTCGTTTTACAGATGAGGAATATACCATTTATATGATTAATCCGCATGATGAAGAAAAGACCTGTCATGCTGATAAGCTTCATTTCTTGCGGAAAGTACCATTAACCGAGGAAGTGATAAAGGGTATTTTGAAGGATGTCACGATAGACGGAAAAAGTGATTTCTTTGTAACAGGAAAAATATAGTTGTGTATTTAATAAAAGCAGGCTGTCTCGATACAGCCTGCTTTTAAAGTTATTAATCTACCTTTTCAAAGCCTTGTTCTTCCAAGGTTTCTACCGCATCATCCAAATTTAAATTCCCTTCTTCATTTTCTAGCAGTTCATCAAGCCCCGGCAGCTCTGAAATATCTACCACGGCGAAATCAATGGTAATTGTTTCAGTGAAATGATCTTCTTCAAAAGCGAGGCTATATTCCAGCCCCTCAATCCCTTGTAATGGTTCAGCAGAAGGGACAAGAAGCGCCTCTGCATCCTCTTTTGATTCAATGCCTCCGATACTATCATAAGAGGTGATGCTCTGACTGGATTGTTCAATGATTTCTCCATCATCAGCTACAAAGGTTGTTTCGATCGAATTATTGTCTTCCTCTAATTTATATGTTACGGTTTCCTGTTCGGAGCTGCAGGCAGCCAAGGTGAGAAAGGAAATCAACAAGACGAAAAAACCGGTCATTTTAAAGTTATTATTCTGTATCATCTTTGTTTCTCCTATTCTTATGTAATTAACTCAACTTTCGCACATTAAAAGTAACTTTATCTCTATAGAAACAGGAGTCAATCGTTCCTTCGATAACACCCTTGACAAAGAACAGAAGGTGAAGTGTAAAGCACCGCTGCGGAAAAACACTACGCTTTCCATGGGCTTGCGCTCAGCCTCCTCAAAAAAAGAAGTTCGCTTTTTTCTGCGGGGTCTTCCCACTGGGACTACGATTACTCGCCCCACCGAAGAACATTGCGCTTTCCCATAGGAGTCTCCGTGTTTTTCCTCCGCTAGTAGGATATTCTGTACATGGAAAACACCTCACCAAAATGCAAGCATGGTAATGAAGAACATGTTCATCTTGGAATATAAGATATATTTGCTTATTCTTAGGTGCGAAAGTTGAGTAATTAAGCTAATCGTATCGAATTAGAATAGGAAAGTCAAAATCGAAATTCGTGAATAATAGACTAGTAAAAATAGTGGAAAGATAAAAATAAAGCCGTATCTGCGCTCAGATACGGCTTTACTTTCTTCCTATTCTTCTTCTGCTACTTCTAAACCGTTATCTTCCAATTCGCTGACCATTTTTTCTAAGCTTAAATCTTCCTCATCAAAAGCATCTTCATCGATACCGAAGCCTAGCGTGTTCAGTTCTTCTGGGCCAGCTGTTGTCAGATCGATATTGATGGCTACCACAATTTCTTCTTCTTCATAAGTAAGTTCAACCTCTACACCATCTGCTTCATTTGCATCCTCAAATTCGGATTGAAGCATCTCATCCATAGACTCTGCTTCTTCCTTTGACTCGACTCCGATTAAGGCATATGGTATGGTCATTTCAGCTGCCATGGATTGAACTTCATCGCCCTTTGCCTCTAATGTAATTTCCTGCTGCTGCCCCATTTCTTCTCCTTGAAGCGTTACCGTTTCGTTAGATCCGCATGCTGCCAATCCAAAAATAGCAATCAATAAAACTAATAGTCCAGTAATTCTGAAAGTTTTCTTTTTCATCTGTGTCATTGCTCCTATCCATTTTTTAATACAGTTGCCATCGTACCGAATTAAACGATTAAAGTCAAACGAAAACCGTACCTCCGCACGGGTACGGTTTTACTCTCAAACTATTCTTCTACTACTTCAAATCCTTGCTCTTCAAAATCGCTCACTGTTTCTTCCAGACTAATATACTCATCATCTCCAGTGTCTGGGAAACTAGCGCCAGGAATACTGTTAATTTCTTCAATATCGGCAACAGTTAAATCAACAGAAATTGTTTGAGTTAATTCTTCTTCACCATAATCCAAATCAAATTCGATGCCATCGATATCCTCAAATGGTTCAAATTCTGAACGGAAAAGCTCATCCATCGATTCTGCTTCTTCCTGTGAAGCGGCACCTACCATAGAATAAGGAATGTTAGCTTTAACCGTTTGTTTTGTCATTTCATCATCTTTTGCATCCATGGTTACTTCCATTGTCATTCCCATTTGTTCCCCTTGAAGTGTTACTGTTTCTTCCTTCCCGCAAGCCATTAGTCCAGCTATAGCAATGAATAAAAATAATAATCCGGTAATTCTAAAAATTCTTTTTTTCATTATGAAATTTGCCCCAATCTATTTATTTGTAAAATTAGCGTACCGAATTAAACAGTCAAAGTCAAAGCAAATTGGATAAAAAATAAAGAATTAGACTATTATCCTGCGCTTGAAGTAGGTTTTATTTGCTTTTTTTGGATGTTCATTATGAAATTTGGTTTGTTTTGGATATTACTGGATTTAGCGGTTTAGAGCCTGGGATAAGCTTTACTTTATCATGAACTATTTTCAGTGAAACTTCCGTCAAAGGAGGTTCGTTTTATTAAGCTATTGTAAGTTCCTTTAATGAAAAATGAAGTATTGGTATTGGTTTGGTAAATTTCCCGATTTCATGAAAAAGATATGTTTTAATGTACTTGAATGAAGGGAGGAAAAGAATGAGTTATATCGAGTTAAAAGATATCACGAAGTCGTATCATGCGGGAAATAACATATTAGAGCAAATCAACTTAACAATCGAGAAGGGGGAATTCTTTGTATTGGTAGGACCCTCCGGATCTGGGAAAAGTACCTTGCTGCGGATGATTGCCGGACTGGAGGATATTACAGACGGCGTATTGAAAATGAATGAAAAAGTAGTCAATCACCTGCAGTCGAAAGACAGAAATCTTTCGATGGTTTTTCAAAATTATGCTTTATATCCGCATTTATCGGTCGAACAAAATATCCTGTTTGGTTTGAAGGCGAAAAAGGTTTCTAAAGCGGAACAGCAGAAAAGGCTGAAGGAAACAGCAGAAATGATGGGATTATCGGAGCTTTTAGACAGGAAGCCGCGTCAGCTTTCAGGAGGACAGCGACAGCGAGTTGCTTTGGCCAGGTCGGTTGTCAGTGAAGCGCCGCTTTGTTTAATGGATGAGCCGCTATCTAATTTAGACGCTAAATTGCGTGCGCAGATGCGTGTGGAAATTAGAAGGCTGCAGAAGCAATTAGGCTTAACCTTGATTTATGTAACACATGATCAGGTCGAAGCGATGACGATGGGAGACCGGATTATGGTCTTAAATGATGGAGAAATCCAACAGGTAGGTAAACCAATTACATTATATAATGAGCCGGCCAATTTATTTGTCGCTTCTTTTATCGGTTCTCCCAAAATGAATATGGGAAAAACGGAAATAAAGGATGTCTCGAATTTTCTTGTGAACAAGACACTGTCCTTTTCAGCAGATGCCAGGCTGCAGGAGGCGTTTCAGGTACATAAAAACATCATCGCAGGAATAAGACCGGAGCATATCCAGCCGGCAATCCATCAGGAAGCAACGCATTCTTTAGAAGTGATTCATGTAGAGCAGTTAGGGAATGAGACATCGCTCGCTTTGGATGTCGGCGGCGAATTATGGACAGCAAAATGGCCAGGGCAATGGGATATCACAGCAGGTAACCAGCTGGAGGTGTATATATCGACAGAGCACCTGAGTTTCTTTGATGCACAGACGGAAGCATTAATTCGTCCAGCTTCCTTCAGCGGGCATGGGGAGGTTCAGGCGATATGACGAATATGACTGCGGTCATTACACAAGAGGACCAAGCTTTATTTGTGCGGACGAAGCGGAAACAGCGCTACAAGCAATTTATCAAGGGTATCCTATTTCTATTGCCATCCATTGTTCTTTTTTCTGTATTTTTATTCTATCCGCTGCTCCGGACGATTTATTTAAGCTTTTTCCTTACCGATGCGAGCGGGGCCACAACGGTATTTGTAGGATGGGATAACTTTGTGACATTATTTCAATCAACTATTTTTCAGCAAAGCATCAAATCGACGTTTCTATTTGTTTTTTATACAGTGCCGCTGACCATTGTTATCAGTTTATTTCTAGCTATTATTGCAAATGAAAAATTAAAAGGGATTGGCTTCTTTCGGACGATATTTTCCTCTACCATGGGAATCTCCGTAGCCGCGGCATCTGTATTCTGGCTGTACTTATTTCATCCGACAATCGGCTTTTTAAATATTATCATGGACACCTTTGGATTGGAGAAGGTTGGCTGGCTGACAGACCCTTCCTGGGCACTGATTGCGGTAGCTGTGACAACCATATGGATGAATATCGGTTTTACCTTTTTGATATTGCTGGGCGGATTACAATCGATTGATAAATATCTTTATGAAAGTGCGGATGTGGATGGTGCAGGGTATTTTTATAAATTAAGAAGGATTACGATTCCCATGCTGTCACCAACCCTGTTCTTTGTTGTGACGGTAACAATTATCAATGCCTTTCAAACGTTTGGGCAGGTGGATATTTTAACGCAGGGCGGTCCGCAAAATGCAACCAATTTAATGGTCTACTCGATTTACCGGGAAGCCTTTACTAACTATCAATTTGGCTCGGCGAGTGCGCAGGCAATCATCTTGTTTATTATCATCCTATTAATGACAATCATCCAATTTAAGTTGGGAGAAAGGAAGGTTCATTATCAATGAGAATTCCTTTCGGACGAAAAATCGTAACCTATCTTTTATTGATTGCTGCAGCATTTCTTGTTTTCACACCGACGATGATGGCTGTTGTCATGAGCTTTATGACAAATCAGGATATTATGACGGGAAGCTTGCCTTCTGCTTTTTCACTCGATAACTATCGTCGGGCATTTGAACAATTTCCGCTGCTGCATTATGTCATCAACAGCTTTTTAGTTTCGATTGCCATCATGATTGGCCAGCTGATTTTAGCCAGCTTAGCAGCGTACGCCTTTGTTTTTTTAGAATTTAAAGGCCGGGATTTCTTGTTTTATCTTTTTATCGCAACAATGATGGTGCCATTTGAAGCTTCGATTATTCCGAACTTCCATACGATTCGCGACCTTGGCTGGATTGATCAATATACCGGACTGACGATTCCATTCTTTGCGATGGCTTTTGGAACGTTCTTGTTACGGCAGAATTTCAAACAAATTCCTAAGGAGCTGCGCGAAGCAAGTCAGATTGCCGGTATGGGAGATGTGAAGTTTTATTTGAAAGTGGTTCTGCCGGTAGCGAAAACAAGCCTGATCACCTTAGGCGTGTATGGCTTTTTAACGTCCTGGAATATGTATCTGTGGCCGCTGCTAGCTACAACCAATGACAATGTCAGAACCGTACAGATTGGTCTGCGGCAATTGCAATCACAAGAGCAGATGAACGATTGGGGAGTGATTATGGCGGGAGCGGTCATTGTCATTATTCCAACATTGATTCTATTATTTTTAGGACAGAAGAAGCTGCAGCGTGGTTTAACAGAGGGAGCATTAAAATAAAAATAAATGTGAAAAAGGAGTCGATTTTTTTGAAGAAAATGTTGTTATTCGTCGTTTTGAGTATGACTATTTTTATGGCTGCCTGCAGTTCTAATGATGCAGAAGGCTCCAGTGAAGCAACAGAGACAGAAGATGGTAAGCAAATCGTCACCTTTTGGCATGCCATGGGAGGTGCTTCACAAGAAGCGTTGGACAAAATTGTCGCATCTTATAATGAATCGCAGGATGAGGTAGAGGTCCGGGCCGAGTTTCAGGGAACCTATGATGAGGCATTAACGAAGTTTCATAGTGTAGCAGGGACAGATAGTGCGCCGACGATGATTCAAGTATTTGAGATAGGCACGATGTCGATGGTAAACAGCGGTCATATTGAGCCGATTCAAAAGTTTATTGATGAGGACGGCTATGATATGGGGCATTTAGAAGAGAATATCGTCAACTATTATAAAATAGACGATCAATTCTACTCGATGCCATTTAACTCTTCGACGCCGGTGATGTTCTATAATAAAGATGCTTTTGAGGAAGCTGGTTTAGACCCGGAAAATCCGCCGCAGACATTTGAAGAGGTGGAAGCAGCTAGTAAAGCGATTGTCGAGTCTAACCCTGAAATGAAAGGTTTTGCGCTTCAGGCGTATGGCTGGTTATTTGAGCAATTATTGGCAAACCAAGGAGCATTATTATTGAATGAAGATAATGGACGTTCAGGAGTAGCAACAGAAATCGGCTTTACCGAAGAGCAAGGAAAATCAATCTTTGAGTGGGTAGAGCGGATGAATGCAGATGGAACATTTGCAAACTATGGCACCAATGGCGATAATATGCTGGCTGGATTCTTAGCGGAAGATGTATCGATGTTCCTGCAATCCTCTGCCAACTCCCGTGATTTAATTGATAATGCACCATTTGAGGTAGGCGTCGCGTTTTTACCGCATCCGGAAAATGTGGAACGGGAAGGTGTGGTTATCGGCGGAGCAAGTCTTTGGATGAGTGAGGGCAAGGAGGAAGCGGAGCAAAAAGCAGCTTGGGATTTTATGAAGTATCTGCAATCGCCTGAAATTCAGGCACAGTGGCATACAGATACAGGCTATTTTGCCATTAATCCGGCAGCCTACGAAGAGGATCTGGCTGTAGAAATGCATGAAGAAAACCCGCAATTAAAGGTGACGGTGGAACAGCTGCAAGCAACCAACCCTTCTTATGCGACACAGGGGGCTGTCATGGATATGATACCGGAAGAACGTAAGATTATTGAAACGGCATTGGAGAGCGTATTTAATGGCGGAGATGTAGATACCACGTATCAGACAGCAATCGAACAATTGAATGCCGCCATTGAAACAGCGAATAAAGCACGCGGAGAGTAAGGGATTGGAAAGCAAGATGTAAGGAAAGGGATTTATTTAGCGGAGGTTTGAGACTGAACAGAAGTGGGAAGCCTCCGCTGAATAAAAGGATACTTCATGATAACAACTCAATTTTCAGGAGGGATTTTCTTGACAAAAGTATATGGACATCGCGGCATGATGGGGTTATATCCGGAGAATACACTGCTAAGTTTTGAAAAGGCACTGGAAGCTGGAGTGGATGGTTTGGAAATAGATGTACACATGACAAAGGATGGCGAATTCGCGGTAATGCATGATGCTGCACTAAATCGGACAACGAACGGAATTGGATCCATAGCAGAATATACCTTTTCAGAAATTCGGGAATTACAATGGAATCCAGCCTATCTGTCTTCATTCCAAACTTATGATAAGAGCTGGGAGGAAGAAAAGGTCCCCTCCTTAGCAGAAGTCCTTCAGCTGGTTAGTCCATATCCAGATGTTGCATTGAATATTGAATTAAAAACATGTGAAAACTTATATGAAAATATCGAAGAAAGGCTGCTAGACTACGTTGCTAAATATCCGGATGTAAAGCATCGTGTTATTTACTCCAGCTTTCATCTGCCTACACTGATTCGTTTACGTCATTATGACCGGGATGCCCGCCTGGCATGGATTATTAACCAGCCGATTTCTCACCCGGAGGATTATATTGATATTTTGGGTTTAGAGGCACTGCATGTTGAGGCGGATACATTTTTAAAGCATATTTATCATTGGAGTAAATGGAAGAGACTGCTGCGTGTTTGGACTGTCAATGATAAGGATACGCTGAAGCAATTGCTGGACGTGAAAGTGAAAGCCATTGTGACCGATTATCCGGATCGTGCCATCTTTTATCGGTGTGAGCGCTATGCCATGGCGTAGTATCTTACTTACTTTGGTAATTGCCGTCTTTATAATATCTGGATTTTTTGAAGCAAAGCCGCAGGTACTTAAGGATTCGGAAACATATGGTGCGGAGACATTATATGCAAGTGCAGCAGGAAGGCCTGAAGCAGTTTCAACTGATTTAGAGGTGATCGCCCATCGTGGTGCGAATAATTTCTTTAATGAACATACGCTGACTGCTTACGAAATTGCTTCGGAGGCTGATGCAGACTCGATAGAGATTGATTTACGAATGACCAAAGACCAGGAATTAATCGCACTTCATGACACGACCTTAGATCGCACAACAACAGGATCAGGCGTCCCAGAAGAATTTACGTTGAACGAAATCAAGCAATTCGATACCGTAGCCGTGTTCGGGCAGAAAACCTATAAGGAGCCCGTCCCGACATTAGAAGAAATTGTTACGGCATTTAAACAGGAAGAGCATTATTATATCGAGACACGCCTGGTGGATGACGATACAAAAATGGAAGAACCGTTAATCAACCTGCTTCAGGAAAATGATTTGCTGGATCCCAAATATGTGAGCTTTCAATCCTTTTCTAAGGAGAGCTTGAAAAAATTGCGGGAATTCGCACCGGAAATCCGTTCGACGCTGTTATATGGCACAGATAAATTTGATTTAGAGGATGCGCTTGAAGCAGATGCAGATGTAATTGGAATCGAATCAAGAAATGTGACGAAATGCATTGTTGATACGCTTCATCAGCAAGGGAAGGAAGTTCATGTGTTTTTTACGGATGAGCGTACGCAGCTCGTTGAACAGCAGCGTGTCATGATGTATGGAGTGGATGGGATTTTCACGGATGATATTGATTTTACGAAGCAGGTATTGAAGGAGTAGAATATGTCATTATTTATATAGAGCCTTGCAGAGTTGACTATTTGACTTTGTGAGGTTTTTAAAATAGCCATTAGCTGCAGTACGATAAAAAATCACAGCTAACGGCTATTTTATAAAGATAAAAGCGAATTTACTTTTTTTGTACAGGAATCCAAATCTCCGTTTTCATATCATGGATGCTTTTTACAATCTCAGGAGCTTCTGCAAGTTCATATCCCGATGTTGGAAACCAGTCTGTGTAAATTCTACTCCAAGTGCTTGTTAAGGCTTGAGGCATCTCACCCTCCGCATCAAAAACGGCCCATTGTTGTTTAGGTATTTCTAACGCAGCGAGATGATCTGGAGCAGTTTGATTTGTTACAACAGCAATATAGTATTCCAAGGCTTCTTCGCTCTGCTCTGGACCGTGGCAGGTATTGACGGTGATATTTAGTATGCCGCTTAAATTCGGATCTTCTCTCTCAAGTGTTCCAAGTTTTGCATAATCTGCATCGGTAAGTGTATTCCAAAGAGTAGGGTTAAAATCTCCATCCCCTGGATACATGACTTCCTTATGCCCTACAATGTGAAAAGCATCTTTTTCGACAAAACGATATTTCATCTCAACATCTCCTTTAATAGAAATTTGGAAGGAAATCGGTGGATAAGCTTTAAGAGAAACTCCTGTCTGCTTTACTGTACTAGGCAAGGTATGGTGCAATTCCTGAAAGGCTCTGGAGAACGAATCAGGGGACTGGTAACCATATTTCAATGCTACATCAATCACTTTCTTGTTATTCTCCTGCAGTTCTAATGCTGCCAATGTTAGTCGACGCCTGCGTACATACTCGGATAAAGGGATACCGGCAAGAAAAGAAAACATTCGTTTGAAATGATGTTCCGAAAAACAGGCAATTTGAGCCGCCTGCTGGTAATTGATTTTTTTATCTAAATGCTCCTCTATATATTCGATAGCAGCATTCATGGAATCAAGCGTATCCATGTGATAACCTCCTCTTCTCATTTTAAGGATACCAATTGAAATCAGCTGTTTCCCGACAATATGCGTTCCAATTTGTCGCAGTGTAACTGGTTGGGACTGGGATTGCGATTACTCGCCCCATTGAAGGGCTTTTGTAAGACTCCCCTTCAAGAAATGAGTAAAAAATTATATTTCTAAGTGGGAGATCCAACAACCAGTAACGGCCCGATTCGTTCAACTAACCTTCAGTGGGGAATGAAAGAAAACCCCCGCTGAAGGAAGTTTCACTTTATCGGAAAGCTGGTGAAGCAGTATGCTATTCAGAAAATGCTTCGGAATATTGAACCACACCACTGACATCCTTTAACGCACCCGGTGTTAACTCCAAAGCCATAAAGGCTTCATCTGGAACATCGAATGGAGCTTGAATTCCCCATAAACTGGCCGGTTTAAAGCCGAAGCGGGGATAGTAATCGGCATGACCAAGCACAATCACAGAAGGGTATCCAGCTGCCTTTGCCTGTTCTAATCCTTCATTTATCAACATAGACCCAATCCCTTGCTTTTGGTAGTCTGGATGAACAGAGACGGGCGCAAGAGCCAGCGATGCTGTTGTTTGTCCGTTGTTTTCAATCGTTATTTTTGAAAAAAGAATTTGGCCAAGGATGTTATTTTGTTGATTTACTGCGATGATAGAAAGCTCTGGAATAAAAGCATTGGACCTGCGGATACGTTGTACAAGTAAATGCTCTTGTTGATCACTCATCTCTTCGTTTCGGAAAGCTTGTTCAATGAGCGCTTCTGTTTTTTGATAATCTGTTGGTTGTTCTTTACGAAGGTTTATATTCAAGGAAATCCTTCTTTCTTATATAATGGATTGTAGTGAAGGCTTTTGCTTATTTTACTATATAAGAAGGAAATAATAAATGATGGTGAGGGACAGCGAAGATGGAAAAAGAAAATACATTTACCATACAAGTCCAAGTTTTTTTAGATAATCTTCTTCATGAGATAAATCAAATTATAGGAAATCAATTTGTTATAATTCAAAAGATAGTGTTATGATTTGAATTATTCCAATAAGAAGTAAAGTTTACGTTAAGAGGAGGTATAATAGATGAGCAATCAGTATCCTATTATCAATGGAGCAGAATCGTTTTATTTTGAAGGGAATCGTGCAGGGGTTCTAATAATCCATGGTTTTATTGGCTCGCCTCAAGCGATGTATCCGATTGGAAAAGCTTTCGCAGACGCAGGGTATACTGTTTGTGGACCGAGGTTAAAGGGTCACGGAACAGCTCCTGAGGATCTGGAAAAATATACATACCAAGATTGGATAGCTTCTGTTGAAGAAGCATATAACTGGCTTGAAGAACGATGCGATAAAATTTTTGTTTGCGGTTTATCCATGGGAGGTACATTGACGCTATATACGGCAGCAAAGTACCCGCTTGCCGGGATAATTACTGTCAACGCAGCAGTGGAATTACCTGCAATGTATGAAAATCTCAAAGAGCGTTTTATTGCGGATGATGGACCAGATATCAAAAAGGCAGATGCTATGGAAATCACTTATGAAAAAATACCAGTTAAATCAATTAAAGAGTTAGAAAGCCTGATAAAAGAAACAAAGGAGAATCTGGAGAAAATAACCTGTCCTGCACTTATTTTTAGTTCCGAAGAAGACCATGTTGTCTCACCTGATAATGCTCAGATGATATTGGACAGCATATCTGCTAATTCAAAAGAGATCGTCACCCTGAAGGAGAGCTATCATGTAGCAACCTTGGATAATGACCAAGGTTTGATTATTGAAAAGTCTCTGCATGCATTGCAGTCATGGGAAGAAGAAGGGGAATTATAACAATTTAATAAGGGATGACATCGAAGCTGATGTCATCCCTTTTGTCATCTTAAAAGTAAATGCTTCTGCACCTGCATCTAAGACGATTGTGTTTGATTCTGTCCTCCGCTAGCACCTTGATTCATTGCTTGGCCGCCGCTTGCAAGCATATCCTGAAGCGGTTTAGCAATATCCTGCATGGTGGAGCTATTCATGGAATTGGAAAGCTTTTGTGACATGTTTTGAAAGGAACCATTTTGCATTCCCATGCTTATACCATAGGCTGCCGCACCTGCTACACCTGCAGCAATCAGTGACGTGGTCATTCCTTTTTTATTATTCATCATTAATTATCATCCCTATCCATTTAGAATGTGAATCAACAACGATACTTAGTTTGGGATTAAATTTGAAAAATATACAGGAGGTTTTGATTTTTTTTGGATATTTCAATAGCTGTCTTTAACGAAAAGTTAAAGAAATAGCGGATTTTCTGACCTAAAAAATAAATTTAGAACATTTGTTTCTTTTGGGAGGCTGTGTTAATATAATTCAGAACTTGCTTTCGATTCAGTCATTCAATGATACCGATGAAAGGACTTGATAAGCTTGCAGATTCAAAACCCGCATGACAAAATTTTTAAAGAAACATTTTCAAATGTGGATGTTGCAAAGGATTTTATTACCCACTTTTTACCGCCTTCCGTTCGCGAAACCATTGATGTAGCATCCATTCAGCCCCCAAAAGACAGCTTCGTCACTCACGACCTTCAAGAATATTTCTCCGATTTACTATTCCAGACAAAAATTCATGAAAAACCAGCCTACATCTATTTTCTATTCGAGCATAAAAGCTATCATGATTACTATACTGCTTTGCAGTTACTGCGATATATGGTGGAGATATGGGAAATCAAACGGGATAATAAAGAAGAAAATAAGCTGCCCATTATTATGCCGATTGTGCTGTATCATGGCGATACAGATTGGTATGCAGGCACTTCCTTTCATCACTTGCTGGAAGGGTATAAGGATTTCCCGCCCAATCTGCAAAAATACGTCCCTGATTATGAATTTTTTCTATACGATGTATCTGGTTATAAAGACGAAAATGTCCAATTGAATGTGTTCCTGCGAATTATTCTGATGGTGTTTCGGGATATCCGCAAAAAGGATATCCACGCCGTGGTAAATACCATCTATCAGGCAGTTGATTACCTGCGGCAGCTGCAGGATCAAACAAGGGCAATAGCGTATCTGGAGACGTTGTTTTATTATATTTTCAGTGTCCAGCGGCATCTTACCAAAAAACAATTTTATGATATAATCGACCATATAGGAAACACTTATCAAGAAGGGAGCGAGTTGACAATGACATTAGCAGAGATTTTTCGGAATGAAGGGAAGGAAGAAGGCAGAGCGGAAGGGAAAGCTGAGGGAAAAGCGGAAGGTAGAGCAGAAGGTATAGTAGAAGGCAAAGCAGAAGCATTAGCCAATACCACAATTCGATTAATCACAAAATTCGTAACTCCACCTTCAGAAGATATAAAGAAAAAGATATACGAACAGGAAATAAGCACACTGGAAGCAATAGTGGATCATATAGATGAATTGGAAACCATAGAAGATGTCAAACAATACTTGAAATAGAAAAAACACGGGGGATTCCCGTGTTTTTTCTATTAACAACAAGGAAGAGAGCTCCCTGTATCGCCGCGTCTTTGTCAGCAAAATGAATCGCGTGGTTTTGGCACAGAAAGACCGAATAGCGGTCGCAAATATAAAGCAAGGAAGGTACCTCCAAGAGCCATTACTCCCCAAATGTAACCATGTGCACTAAAGGAAGCAATGCCGCTGAAATATGCGCCGACATTACAGCCGAATGCAAGGCGTGCGCCGTAACCCATCAGAAGACCACCAATAATGGAAGCGGCAGTGTTTCCTTTTGTAACTCTTGTAAACTTAAATAATCCTCCTGCTGCGGAAGCAATGAAAGCACCTAAGATGACACCGAAATTAAGAGCGGTTGTCGTATCAGCGAAAATAGAAGCATGGAGAGCTTCTGTATTTCCCGCCCAGTAGCCCCAGCTTTCCACATTAAAGCCAAGTGCTCCTGCTGCTTTTGAACCCCACAGTGTAAATGCAGCTGTCACGCCCCATGGGCTGTCACGAGTGAGCAGCGTAAGAGCGTTTAAAACAGCCAGTGCAGCACCCGCGGCGAAAAGAGGCCAAGAGCCCCGGAAAAGTCGTTTCCAGCCCTTCTCGGAAGGAAGTGCCGCCATTTTAGGAGGCTTGCGTTTTTTCTCAATTAGAATAGTTATCCCGGCAATGATGGCAAAAATTAATAAAGAAACAATCCATGCTCCACCATAACCAAGGCCTGTTGAGGTTGCCAGAGAAAAAGGTTCTGCAGCTGGTAAATCGTCCATCCAGAATGTGGAATGGGCCGCACCAATAGTTGAGCCGACAATAAAGAATAACAGGGTAATAAACATAACAGTCCGGCCGCCGCCGACTGCGTAAAGTGTGCCAGAAGCACAGCCGCCACCGAGCTGCATACCGATGCCAAACATGAATGCTCCGACAATCAGGCTAATGCCGATCGGTGAAATATTACCGGCAGGTGTTCCTCCAAAAAAGGAAAAACCGAATGCTAAAATAGGTGCAAATAATGTACATGCAATAGCCAGCATGAACATATGCGCCCGCAGAGACTGGCCATTCCCTACTGAAGCTAGTCTCCGGAAGGCTGAAGTAAAACCGAAACGTGCATGAAACAATGTATATCCAAGCAGTAATCCAATCAATAACAACAATGGCTGAACGACATGTTGTGTGGCTGCTAAATAAATCGTCAAAATAAATGTAACAATGATTCCGCCTGCAACCAGTTTTTTCTGCGGCGGATTTAATTTTGGTGCATCTTCCACTTTTGCTGGTTGTTCGGAAACCGGTTGTGCCAATGTAGACATGTAAAACACCTCTAATTCCTATCAAGTTAGTTTGTTATGATTTTTTAGTGTATGCCTCTTTGGAAAAAATGTCAATGGGTTATTAGAAATAGGTGAAATGCATTTTAAGGCCTGGAAAGGATTTCATTATTTTTTGAAAAATGATAAAGAGAAGCGAAGTTTGGATGAAGATGTAGATAAGGAAGAGGAGAAATTAAAAATAAAATCATTTGTAAAACGAAAAAAAGGCCCTTCGAAATACAGTGTGAAAAACGGTATCTCGAAGGGCCATTTTCATCATGAAGCATTGAGAATAAACGGCAGCTCAATCAAACAAATGATTTTACCAGTTTCCCTTCACTGCCAACCATTTTGATTTTAGAAGCAACCATTTCTATTGCTGCATCTTTTGCTTTTTGTAAATATTGTCTTGGGTCTAATTGGTCTGGATTTTCTTTAAAATGATCAGCAATTGCTTGGGAATAAGCGTTTTTTAATTCGGTAGAAACATTTACCTTCGCCATGCCGAGTGAGACACATTGACGGACATCTTTATCAGGTACAGCGGAACCGCCATGTAATACAAGGGGTACGTCGACAAGGGCAGAAATTTTTTGGATACGGTCAAAATCAATATCCGGATCCCCTTTATAGATTCCGTGTGCTGTACCGATGGCTGGAGCAAGTGTTGGTACGCCAGTTTGTTCTACAAAGGCAGCACATTCTTCAGGAACTGCTTTTTGAGCGTCTTTCTCGTCTACCACGATATCGTCTTCTACGCCGCCTACTTTGCCGAGCTCTGCTTCAATGTTGACATGTAATGATTTTGCTAAATCCACTACTTCTTTGGTTCGCGTTACATTTTCGTCAAATGAATGCATCGAGGCATCGATCATAACAGATGTATAGCCTGCACGGACGCATTGTTTGATCAGCTCATAGTCTGTGCAATGGTCCAGATGTAAGCCGACAGGAACATCAAAATAGTTTGATGCAGCAGTTGCTGCTTCAACAATATTTTTTGCGCCTAAGGATTTGACCGTTCCCATCGTTGTCTGCAAAATAACAGGGGAATGTAATTGAGCTGCTCCTTCCACTACCCAAAAAATACTGTCAAAGGAATGGACGTTAAATGCGACAATACCATAGCCTTCCTTTTTTGCTTTATTTAGCATTGATGTTGTAGAGTATAAAGTCATTGAAATCTCTCCTCATTAGTTTATAGTGCGAGTTCAAAAAGTCTGATAAACAGGACCAGTCGGCTAAGGTCGCAACGTCCTGTTGCAACGCCGACACTAGCACGTCCTGTGCGTCGAAAGTTCAAGGCGGCGCAGCTTTGAGGAACGGACTTTCACAGGATGTGATGACTTCTGTGTTGTCCACAGGACGTGGACGATCTTAACAGAAGTTCCTCTTCTCGCCGTGTCATTTTTATTGGACTTTTTGAACATCCTCTTATAGTTCTTCCAATGTAATCTGTTCTTTTATTTCATTTACATCGTTCATATCAATATGCGGGTACCAATATAAGCAGTTTGAAGCAGCAAAACTGCTTGCCTCAATGAGGGCAGTTTGGATTTCTTTATTCGATTGAAACGCTTCTAACAATTTTCCAAGAAAAATATCACCGGAGGCCGTTGCATTTTTTGCTGTGATGTTTGGCAAAGTAACGCGATAGCATTTTCCGTGAATTTTTGCAATGGAGCCATCTCCTCCCAATGTAATAATGATATTTTCCAGTGCTGTATCATTCTTTAAGAGGGTAATGATTTTTTCCGTTGTATCCGCTGTTTGGTTTTTTAACTCTAAATATTCCGATTCATTGACTTTTAGCAACCATGGCTTCGCTTCGATGCTTTTGGATAGAGCTTCCCCGCTGCTGTCTATCACGCACTTTGCTCCTTTATCCTGCAAAGAAATAATTAAATCCCGATAAAATGATGAGGATAATCCACCTGGCAGCGATCCGGAAAAGACAACATAATCTTCCGGTTTTACCGAATCAAGTAAGGTATCCTCAAATGCCTGTTTTTCAGGTGTGGAGATAACCGGTCCTTTTTCATTAATTAAATGTGCGTGCCCTTTTTCGTTATCTACAATAATGGAACAGATACGCGTATTTTCTTTAATAGGTGTTACTGTCGTAGAGATATTCTGGTCATTTGCCAAGGTTTGCAAATGTTTGCCAATATATCCGCCTAAAAAAGCGTGTGCTGTGAAAGCGCTGTTTGGATTTTGAAAAGAAAAAGAACGAATCACATTAAACCCTTTTCCTCCTAATAGCTCCTTCGCTTGATGTGACCTGCTGACACCGTTAACATCAAATTTCTCTAAAAAAATCGTTCGATCTAATGCGGGGTTCGGACAAACAACATGCAACAAACTATCACCTCATTTTCATGTTTGATAGCTTTATCATAAATCCTAAAGCAAAAAAAAGCAAAGAAAAATTAAAATAAAGCAAAAAAACAATAAAAATATGTTTGCATTATTTTGTTTTATGTCTTATAATCAATTTAAAGCGTTTGCAAGTTATCCTTTAGGAGGTGTTTAGATGCTCTCACAAGATCGACAAGAAATTATCATGCAGTATCTGCAAACAAATAAAAGCGTGAGAATTGCAGATTTAAGTAATGATTTAGGAGTAACTCGGGAAACCATCCGCAAAGATCTCTATGAAATGGAACAGGAAGGTATTGTTCGGAAGGTTCATGGGGGAGCGATACTTAATAAAGCCAATCTGGAAACAAAGTATGTAACGAGAAAAACAGTAAATGAAGAAGAAAAGAAAGCAATTGCCAAAAGAGCTGCTGAACTCGTAGAAGATGGAGATACCATTTATATAGATTATGGAACTACTGCTTTATACTTCTCCAGAGAAATAAATAACAAGAAAGATTTAACGATTATTACCAATTCGTTGCCGATTGCACAGGAACTCATCGATTATTCTGATTTTGATGTCATTATTATCGGCGGGAATGTAAGGAAAAATGAAAACTCTTTATTTGGACCAATTGCTTATCGTGGGATTGAAAAGCTTTTTGTAGATAAAGGATTTTTTGGAATTGGCGGTTTAGATTTGCAGGCAGGCTATACCAATATGCATATGGGAGAGTCGGAAGTATCCCGGTTGATGATGAAACATAGCCAGCTGAAAATTATGATGGCTGATTTCTCCAAATTCCATTCTACTTCGATGAACCAAGTAGCTGCTATTGATGAAGTCGATGTTTTAATTACAGACACAACATCTGATGCAGAAGCAGTAGAAACCATCAAATCACTGCAAACGAAAGTCTATACCGTAGAAGCGGAGGGAAGTCATAAAGATGAATAATTATCTTGATAAAGGGTTGATTCTTTTAAATAGCAGCGCAGATTCAACAGCTGCCATCTTTGAAGAGATTGGAAGCGTTATGATTACGAAAGGGTATGCCAACAGTGAATATGTCGAGGGATTAAAAGCAAGGGAAAAAGAATTTCCGACAGGTGTTCCGACGGGTGTAATCGGGGTAGCACTTCCGCACACAGATGCAAGTTATGTGAATGAAAGTAAAATCGGTTTAATGACGCTGAAGGAGCCCGTTTCTTTTCGGATTATGGGAAGCGATTCTGACGAAATTGAAGTGAAAGTCGTCTTTCTGCTTGGATGCTCTGATGGAGAAGAGCATATTCAAGTATTGCAAAAAATAGTGGAGCTGGTGCAGCAGCAAGCATTTTTAGATCAGCTATTACAGCTTCAAACAGTAGAGGAAGCGTATCAATTACTGGAATCAAATTTAGATTTATAAAAAAACTATTTAACCAAAATTGGAGGAATTTAAAATGAAAAAAGTATTAGTAGCATGTGGTGGAGCAGTAGCAACGTCAACGGTGGCAGCAAATAAAATCAGAGCTTTATTAAAGGAAAATAACATTGATGCAGATGTATCACAATGCCGTGTAAGTGAATTAGGGTCGAAAGTCAGCGGTACAGATTTGATTGTAACCACAGCTAAGGTGGACAAGGATTACGGCGTTCCGGTTATTCATGGATTGGCATTTATCTCAGGAGTAGGGTTAGACAAAACTAAAAAAGAAATTTTAGAGGTTCTGCAGTAGAGCGATCTCTTCATTAAAAGGAGGAAATTCCGTCCATGCAAATCTTACAATATATATTAGATCTTGGTCCGACCGTAATGCTTCCATTAGTTATTTTTATATTGGGAATTTGTTTAAAACAAGGCATTGGAAAATCCCTTCGTTCCGGGATAACCATTGGTGTCGGATTTGTCGGGATTAATTTGGTCATTGGTCTTTTAACAGATAATTTAGGACCAGCTGCACAAGAAATGGCGGACCGTTTTAATTTAGGTCTTTCCGTTGTTGATGTCGGCTGGCCGGGAGCTTCGCCGATGGCATGGTCATCAACGATTGCAATGATTGCTATTCCTGTAGCTATTCTTGTAAACGTACTGATGCTTGTAACGAAAATGACCCGTGTGGTTAACGTCGATATTTGGAATATCTGGCATATGACGTTTACAGGAGCCATCATTTTGGCTGCAACCGGAAACTTCTGGTTTGCCATTGTTGGTGTTGTTGTTCACTCTGCCTTTGTTTACAAGCTGGGTGATTGGTTTGCACCGACAGTGAATAAGCATTTTGGTTTGGAAGGGATAGCGATTCCGCATGGTTCCGGAACCTGGTCCGCTCCATTTGCAGTTGTCATTGATGCCATTATCGATAAAATTCCAGGTGTAAAAAAAGTAAATATTAATTCCAGTAAAATTGAAGAGCGTTTTGGGGTTGTCGGCGAGCCAGTCATTATTGGCGCTGTATTAGGTATCGTCATTGGATTTTTGGCAGGCTACCCTGTATCAGA
Organism: Oceanobacillus sp. FSL K6-0251; assembly: GCF_038004725.1. Lineage (NCBI taxonomy): Bacteria > Bacillati > Bacillota > Bacilli > Caryophanales > Bacillaceae > Oceanobacillus > Oceanobacillus sp. FSL K6-0251. Next base: position 617,043 of record NZ_JBBORS010000001.1, read on the forward strand.
CGTGCTGCAGTTAGGTATTCAAATGGCTGCTGTTATGGTCTTGATGCCAACAGTTGTTAAATTTATTATGGAAGGTTTAATGCCGATAGCAGAAGCTGCGCAGGCTATATTAGACAAACGCTTCCAAGGACAGCAATACTATATTGGGCTGGATCCAGCATTACTATTAGGTAATTCCCAAGTAGTAGCAGCAAGCTTGATTTTTGTTCCATTAACATTGGTTATTGCTATTTTGATTCCAGGCAACCAAGTCCTGCCTTTTGGTGACTTGGCAACCATTGGATTCTTTGTATCGATGGCAGTAGGGATTCATAAAGGAAACTTATTCCGGACGGTTATTTCCGGAGCGTTTATCATGAGTATCACTATCTGGATAGCGAATATGATGGTAGGCGTGCATACGAAGCTGGCAACAGATACAGGAAATATTTCAAGCGGCCAAGTTGCTTCTCTGGACCAAGGCGGAGCACCAATTACATTTATTTTGAAAGAATTATTCCAGCTTCAAAATTTAGTCCCATTGTTGATTATTGGCGGAATTTATGTATTCAGTATTATTTTTACGTACGTTCAATTTAAAAGAGAGAAAATATGAGGAAAATTTTAGATAGGAGATGTCGTTGAAATGAAGGCGTTAGTGCTGGAAAGTAAAGCAAACTTCTCCGTAAAGGATATGGAAATACCAGTTATTAAACCAAATCAAGTGTTAGTAAAAGTAGCTTATGTAGGAATTTGCGGTTCCGATTTAGCCCGTTATTTTGATGGGAAGGTGCATAATTACCCAACCATTTTAGGGCATGAATTTTCAGGTGTTATTACGGAAACAGGAAGCGAAGTGCAGGGATTAAAAGAGGGAGACCGCGTCGCAGTAGCTCCATTAGTTCCGTGTGAACAGTGTTCCAGCTGTGCGAGCGGCCATCCGGCGCTTTGCGAGAATTATAGTTTTATTGGTTCCCGAGAGCAGGGGGCAATGGCTGAATACGTTGCGGTTAATGCCAAAAATATTCTGCCATTACCGGATGAAATTACAGATCAGGAAGCGGCATTAATTGAGCCGTTAACCGTTGCTATCCATGGAATTGAAAAAGTCGATATTCACGCCGGGGCAAGCGCCGTTGTTTTTGGAGCAGGCACAATCGGCATGATGTCACTGCTTGCATTGCAGGCAAAGGGTGCAGGAGAGATAACGGTTATAGATATTGATAACGCAAAGCTGGAAATGGCGAAAGCGTTAGGAGCTACAGTTACTGTCAATTCATTAGAAGTTGATTTAGATGATTATTTTAAAGAAAATCAAAGACCGGAAATCGTAGTCGAAACAGCAGGGGTGCCACAGACTCAAGTTCAGTCATTGAGTGTAGTGGAGAAGCTTGGCCAGGTTGTATATGTTGGCACAGCCAAAAAAGAGATTACATTCCCAGCAGATGTATTTGAAAGAATTCTAAGAGCAGAATTAAAAGTATACGGTTCTTGGATGTCCTATTCCGCTCCTTTTCCAGGATTTGAATGGACAGCAGCTTTACAATATATGAAGGACGGAAAAATCGATGTAAAAGCCTTAATTCATGAAGTGAGCCCGCTGGAGGTCAAAGAAGAACCATTTCAGAAAATGATTGATCCGGATAATCATTCGATTAAGTTTTTATATGATGTAAGACAGTAGGGAGAAAAGCCTTGAATGGTACAGTTTCATTGTATCTTTCAAGGCTTTTTCGTCACCGCAACTTTAAGATATAGAAATTCCAGAAGAAAGGTGTACAACCAAATAGATGGGGCCAGCTCACTTAATAAATTAAATTAACTATGGTATGATATTTCTAAAAAGATGAACGGAGAATCTGGATGCAGCGAGGCACTTTTCAATTAATGAAATCGGTAAACAAATCACTTATTTTAAATAAAATTCGTACCTTTGAACCGATATCAAGAGCACAAATAGCGAAAGAAACAAAACTCACCCCGCCGACCGTCAGCAGTATTGTCAAAGAATTGATAGAGGAAGGACTGGTGATTGAAAAAGAATTGGGCGCTTCACAAGGTGGAAGAAAACCAACCTTGCTTTATGTGAACAGCAGTGCGTTTTACGTTGTAGGAGTAGATGCTGGGCCAGAAACAATCCGATGTATCCTTTCTAATTTATCCGGAGAAATTTTGGAGCAGTCATCTGCCGTCATCCAAAAGCCAATAACCAATCAAGCCTTTATAACGATGCTAAAAGACGGTATTCGCAACGTATTACAAGTCTCCTCTGTGGAAGAGGATAAAATTATCGGCATCGGTGTAGCCATGCATGGGGTAGTCGAAGTTGAAACAGGAATCGCTTTATTTGCACCGAACCTGGAGCTGAAAAATATTCAAATAAAAGCAGAGCTGGAGGAGGCATTCAACCTGAACGTTAAAGTGGAAAATGACGGTCGTGCCATGGCCTTAGGAGAATCCTGGTTTGGCGGGCATGCAAATGTGGAAAGCATGGTAGCCATTAACCTTGGGCGCGGTGTAGGTGCGGGTATCGTTATCAATGGGAAACTGTATCATGGGGCACAGGATATTGCCGGCGAACTGGGTCATATGACCATCGATCTTCATGGAGAACGCTGTACCTGCGGGAATAGAGGATGCTTACAGACTTTTGTGACCGGTTCAGCAATCGCTGCTTATGCGCATAAAAAAATAAAAGGTGCTTCTCAGGAAGCAGATACAGCGGAAGCTATCTATGAACGTGCGATAGCAGGCGAACAAGAATATATCGAGGTTTTTCAAGAAATTGCGGAAATCATAGGCATTGGCTTGACCAATTTAATTCATATTCTGAATCCGGATAAAATTATTCTGGGCGGAGGCGTTATGAACAGCCGGGAAATACTTCTTCCTGTTATTAAACAAACCATTCATCAGCGTGCCTTGACAGGGAAAGCAAAAGAAACACAGGTTGAGGCGACGAATCTTTATGATAATGCCACGGTGCTGGGAGCTATTTCCTTACTTTTGATTGAATTATTTAATCCAATGTGAAAAAACGGACTGCATTTTACCAGCAGTCCGTTTTTTATATCCATTCTTTACTTATTCAATGCCGCAATAAACCTGTCAAACGCCGCTTTTTCTTTAAATACCCCGGCGTCTTCCAATACCCGCTTGAATTTCAAGCCGAGCTCCTGCTGCAATATATCTTCTGCCTGCTCCTCGCTGGAAACCGTACCGTATTTATCTTTTATTTGATGGCTCCATTCCTGATGGTAGTCAGCGATATTACTTGGCTTTCCGCATAAATCATTTTTGATCTCCTGCAATTCATCCTTTAATCTTGCCGGCAGAACGGCAAGCCCCATGACTTCAATCAGACCAATATTTTCTTTTTTAATATGATGGACATCTGCATGCGGATGGAAAATCCCCAGCGGATAGTCGCTGGATGTCCGGTTATTGCGTAATACCAGGTCCAGTTCATAGCTGCCTTCGCGCATTCTGGCAATTGGAGTAATGGTATTATGCGATGTATCGTCCGTAAATGCGCGAACTGCTGCTTGTTCATCCGAATAGTTTTTCCATGTTTGCAGAATATGATCGGCAGCATCAAGCAAGAATGGTTTATTCTCGCTTTGCAGCCGAATCACAGATAATGGCCATTTTAACACAGCTGCTGAAACATGGTCGAAGTCTGGAATCGAAAATGAAAAAGCATTTTCAGCATGGGTCATCGCGAATTCATAATTTCCAGCCTGATAATGGTCATGGCTTAAAATAGAGCCCCCGACAATGGGCAAATCTGCATTGGAACCAATAAAGTAATGCGGAAACTTCTCCGTAAACGTAACCAGGCGTTCAAATGCCTGCTTATTGATTTTCATATCTCGATGCTCTTCTGCGAGCAAAATACTGTGCTCGTTGTAATAAACATAAGGCGAATACTGAAAATACCAGTTTTCATCTCCTAAAGGAACCTTGATCACACGATGATTTGCTCTTGCCGGATAACCGGTCCGTCCGGCATATCCCTCATTTTCAATACATAAGAGACATTTAGGGTAGGAAATCGTCTGCTTAAGCGCCCGTTCTCTTTTGATTTGCTCCGGATCTTTTTCAGGTTTGGACAGGTTGATGGTAATATCAAGATTGCCGTAGGCTGTTTCCGCTTTGAAATGAATATTTTTACGGATGCGGTTCATCTGGATATAATTATTATTTTTGCTTAAGGCATAGAAATAATCCGTCGCCGCTTTTGGTGATGCTGCATATTTTTCTTTAAAAATAGCATTTACAACAGAAGGGCGGGCGACAAAGCAATTCATCACATTAGCGGATAGGATTTCCTTCGCATCGAAAACGTCCTCAATGATGTGATTTTCTACCGCATAGTCTACGATTTTATCCACCAGATTAGGGATGGAATCTTCTGTCGGCTCCACTGTCTGATCCGGAAAATCCGCTATTTTTAGCAAGGACATGACTTGATTTCGTGCATAAATTTCATCGGAGCCTTCGATTAATTCTTTTTCTATCGCTTTGTTGATTAATCCTTGGATATCATGGTAAATCATTTTAAATCGTCTCCTCCTGCATAGCCGTTTGGATTACTGCTGTGCCAATTCCATGCGTCTGCTATAATTTTCTCAATCGAGGTGCGGGAAGGCTGCCAATGCAATATTTCCTTTGCTTTTTCAGAGCTGGCAATAAGAACACTTGGATCACCGGCACGGCGGCTGCTGATTTGGGAAGGAATTGCTTTTCCAGTTACTTTACGAGCAGCTTCAATCATTTCCTTCACAGAAAATCCTTGATTGCTTCCGAGATTGAAAATATCGCTTTGCCCGTTTTCTTTTAAATAATCTAATGCCAGAAGATGTGCTTGAATGAGATCCTCGACATGGATATAATCTCGTATGCAGGTGCCATCCGGTGTATCGTAGTCGTCTCCGAATATAGTGATTGCTTCGCGCTGCCCAAGAGCTGTCTCTAAAATAATGGGAATCAGATGCGTTTCGGGAGAGTGGTCCTCGCCGATTTCTGCTGTCTCTCTTGCTCCGGCTACATTAAAATAGCGTAAGGAAACATAACGGATGCCATGTGCATGTTCTGTCCATTTCATGAGCTTTTCCATTGTCAGCTTGGTTTCTCCATAAGCATTGGTCGGATTGGCAGGTGAATTTTCCGTTATCGGAATCGTTTCCGGTTCTCCATACGTAGCGGCAGTGGAAGAAAAGACGATTTTATCCACTCCGAATTCTACCATGGCCTGGAGCAGCACCTGCGTACCGTAAACGTTGTTATCAAAGTATTTAAGCGGGTTTTCCATGGATTCCCCAACGAGTGAATTGGCTGCAAAATGAACAACGGCATCAATCGATTCTTTTGCAAAGACGCTACGTAAAAAATCGATATCTCGGATATCCCCTTGATAAAAAGAAGCTTCAGGGGGGATGGCTTCTTGATGTCCTGTTTCCAGACTATCCACGACGACGACATGCTCGCCGCGGTCGATTAATTGATAGACGGCATGAGAGCCGATATATCCTGCTCCGCCTAAAACGAGTATGCTCATTTTATCTCCTCCTCGGTTACTTCTTTGGCGCCATCCGCAATAGAAGCAGTGTAAAATGTTGGTTCATAGCCGATTTTATCCTGATAAATTTGCTTGATATGATGTTTGAAGTCCGTTACTGCATCCTGATGGACAATAGCGATGGCACATCCTCCAAATCCGGCGCCGGTCATACGTGCGCCAATGACACCCTCCTGTTCCCAAGCTGCAGCTGCAATCGTATCTAATTCCACTCCAGTCACCTCATAATCCGATTGGAGCGAAAGATGCGATGCATTCATAAGCTGACCAAAAGCATATAAGTCACCGTCATGCAGTTTTTCTAATGCTTCCAGTGTCCGTGCATTCTCATATACAATGTGTTTTGCCCGTTTTTGATGGACTGGATCTGTGATCAGGTGCTTCGCTGCTTCAAATTGTTCCGTCGATAATTCACCAAGGTGCTGGATGGAAAGCTCCTTTTGCAAATCATGGAGCGCCTGCCGGCATTGCGCAAACCGTTCATTGTATTTAGAATCCGCCAAGGACCGCTGTTTATTGGTGTTGATAATGATAATCTCATAATCCTGTAAATGCATTGGTGCATAGCTATATTCCAGTGTTTGGCAGTTTAAGAGAATGGCATGATTTGTTTTTCCCATCCCGACAGCAAACTGATCCATAATCCCGCTGTTGACCCCAATATAATTATTTTCTACTTTTTGCCCGATTTGAATCAGCTGAAGCCGGTCTATTTCCAAATTAAAAAGTCCTTCCAGCAATACACCGGTCGCTAATTCTAAAGAAGCGGAGGAAGAAAGACCTGCCCCATTTGGGATATTTCCATAAAATAAGATATCTGCACCGGACGTGATGGCATAGCCTTCTTGTTTCATATATTGGACCATTCCTTTTGGATAATTCGCCCAGCCATGTGCTTTCTGATAAGAAAGATGATCGAGACCACATTCTATTATTCCGTTTTCAGAAGCGTTTAAAGAATAGAAACGTAGTTTTTGATCATTTCTTTTTCGGGCAAGTGCGTATGTTCCAAATGAGATAGAAGCAGGCAGGACATAACCGCCGTTATAATCCGTATGTTCACCAATGAGATTGATTCGCCCAGGGGCGAAAAAGTAACGAGGGGCTTCTGAAGTATCAAAAATCTGTTGAAATGCTTGTGTTAGATTTGTCATAAGGACCTCCTGAATTTTATCTTTTCATTTTCGTATCACAACTTTATTAATTTAATTAACTAAGTTCATTTTATAGTTTTTCCTCTTATTCTGCAAATGTTTCTATTAAAAAATTCTTCAATTGAAAATAGATATCCCGAAGAAAGCTCCCTACGATGTAAATTATCGCAAGAAGCTTTCTTTTATTCTTTTACAGATCCTGCAGCAAGTCCTTGTACAAAGTGCTTTTGCAGAAGGAGGAATAAGATTGCCATGGGTAAGGTAGCAATAATTGCAGCAGCTGCAACTAAGTTTAAGTTATTCGCATTTTCTCCAAAGAATTGTGATAAAGCAACCGTCATAGTTTGAACGGACTCATCTTGAAGGAAGAAAATCGCAAATTGATAATCATTCCAAATATAGACACAAGCAATAATCAAAATCGATGCAGTAATCGGTTTTAATAACGGAAACACAATTTGAAAGAAAATCCGAAATGTTCCTGCTCCATCGATTCTTGCAGCTTCTTCTAACGACTTTGGAATGGTGGATCGGATAAATCCAGCGTATAAAAAGATGGTCAAAGGCAGATAAGAAGCAACATTATTAAATATTGCCACTTGATGTGTATTCATCAAGCCTAAATTTACGACCAATTGATACAGTGGTACGAGCGCAGCCAAAGGCGGCACGACCATAATAGCGATAAAAAACATATACATAAATCGATTCAGCTTTGTTTGTCTTCGTGCTAACGGATAGGCAGCTAAAGAACCGACAATGATAAGTATTACTGCTGCAAAGAAAGTGATGATGCCTGTATTTAACAGGGCATTCCCTAAATTTGCAGCCTCCCAGGCTTCCCTGAAATTGGACCAGCTGATATTGGTAGGGAAGACCCACTTTGAACTAAAGTCACTTTTATCTTTCAGCGCAGTTGTAATCAAAACATAAAAAGGAAGAAAATGAAGCACTGTAATCAATAAGGCGAATGTAGATAAAGCGGTCTTTTTTCTTCTTGAGCTATAATCCATTATGCTTCAACCTCCTTACGTCGGAAATAGACCAATGCGGATAAACTTAGGACGAGAACAATGACCATCATCAGTACGCCTTGTGTAGCAGCATAGCCAGCATCTTCTCTTCCGAAATATAAATCGTACATAAATGTGGACATCGATTGCGATGAATTACCAGGTCCACCGCCAGTTAATGAAATAATCACGTCAAATAGTTTGAGACCGCCGATAATATTAAGAACCATATTAATGGTAATGGACGGCATTAATAATGGGAACGTGATCTTTTTGAATTTCTGGAATGCAGAAGCTCCATCAATTTCTGCTGCTTCATAAAAATCTCTGGATACACTTTGCAGTCCGGCCAGATAGATAATCATTGCAATACCAACAAATTGGAAAGTATTTACGAAAACGATAATCCATATGTTTATATCTATATTCCCTAGAACATTAACTCTTTCTAACCCTAGTGCGATAAGGACATCGTTTAAAGCTCCTCCTTGATAGGAAAAGAAGAAGTACCATATATAACCCATAATCAATGGGCTGATAATAACTGGTAAATAAACAATGGTTCGCGTAAGGGTTTTAAAATGAACGCTTTGATTTAATAATAAGGCGTAGGCAAGTCCAAGAATATTTTGGAAAATGGTACTGCCGATACCATATATCAATGTGTTGCGGACAACCGTCCAAGTATCTGGGTCGGTGAACATTCTAGTATATTGTCTAAACCCGATATAATCGAAAGTCTGTGAAAAGCCGTTCCAGTTTGTAAATGAAATACGAATCCCGTTTAGGAAAGGGTATACGATAAAAAAGACAACAAAGAGGAGGGCTGGCAAATACATCCACCAAAGGGATGAATTTTGTTTCGTTCTTTTTATTTTTTTCGTGCTTACTGCCATTAATATTCAACTCCTATAAAAACAAATTGATTAAATTATTCAAAGCCCGCCTGTTCTATTAAACGTAAGTATTCATTTTTCATTTTTTGAGAGACGCCTTCAGGAGAAAGGGCACCGGATAATAATTCTTGTCCGCTCATTCCCATCGGCTTCCACATGCCGTTCGGTAAATACATCCGATCAAAATAAGGCTCTACTTCAATGTCATCATATTGCTCATAGTAGTCCTGATAATAGATATCAGCAGTAGCATTAGTAAGTCCTGCTGCTAAAGAAGTTCCCTCTGCAACAGCTTTTACATTCTCAGGTCTGGCTAAAAATTCAATAAACTTTTTTGCTTCCTCGGGATGCGCTGTATCCTCCCATATGGCAACCGTATGGCGTTCGCCGCCAATCCAGGTTGGGTCATCTCCTTCATGAATAGCTGGGACAGGCATAATGCCCAATTCGATATCCGGGTTTAACTCTTGAATGACATGGATAGGTACGGTTTGCATAACAAAAGCAATTTTTCCCTGGGCGAGCAATTGATTTTTCTCGTAAGGCCTGGCTGTGAGCACATCTATATTTAATAACTCTTTTTCATGCATTTCTAACAATTTTTCGGATAGATAATCATAAGGTTCCCAGTCAAAGGTACCGTCTAATAATTCCTTACTGTAATCGTGGTCTGGATCTGTGATGAGCAATGGACTGGCAAATTGATCGTAGTACTGTCCAAAAGCATTTTCATTAGAACCTTCGAACCAGAGCGGTGCGATTTCTCCGTTACTCTTTTCCTTTACTGTTTCTAAAGCTTCCATCAATTCATCGAATGTTTCTGGTACCTCAATATCATACGCATCAAGGATTTCTTTATTATAGGTTAATCCATCCATCGCTTGATTGAGCGGATAGGCATATACCTTGCCATCTTCATCTACAAAATTTTGTTCCAGTGTAGGATCCATGTCGTCTACCCAGTCCATGTCCCGCAAATCCATGGTATATTCTCCATATCTGTTCTGAGCCCAGCCATGCGTATCGAATAAATCGGGCAAATCATTTGCTGCCATTCGAATACGGAGCTGGCTTTCATAATCTTGTCCCGGCATATTTAAATTAATATGGATGTCAGGATATTCTGCTTCAAAATCGCGGACTACCTGTTGCATCGCTTCTTGCTCAGCTTCATTGGATGCAGTAGAGAAGTGTGTTAACGTGACTTGATTTCCTGGTTGTGCACTCTCCTCCTCTGAGCCCATTTCATTTTCAGCATCGTCATTCGAACAGCCTGCTAAAATAAGGCTTATTAGCATCAATAACAGAAATGTTTTAAGACATAATCGCATAAGGATACTCCTTTTATCAGTAATTTGAATCGGTACAGTTGCAAGGAGTACGAAATATTTCCTATAATAGATGAAATAGCGTACGCTTGCACGATCGGTATGCTATCAATAGACCTAGAGCTGTTCCGCCAAAAACGATTCTAGGTCTATTGCTTGTGTACAAATTTTGAAAAATACGTCTTGATAGAAAAGAAATTCACGTGATATATTGAGAGCTAGTTCTGAACATGTCGTGTTTTTGCTAGTGCACCACAGCTTTTGCGCTGAATAAACGTCGTAGGGACGTTCACTTTCAGCGGAATGTCTCTTCCTTGTAATCGGTCAAGCAGCAGCTTCACGCTGGTTTGTCCCATCGTATCTGTCGGAACATGAACAGTGGACAGCGGGCAGCTGGCAAATTGAGCCATTTCCACATTGTCAAAGCTGACAACAGCGACATCTTCTGGGACATTTATTCCTGCTTCCTGCAAAGCTCTTAATGCACCTACTGCCATCGGGTCACTTGCGATAAAATACGCCTCCGGTAAATTTCCTTTTTGGACAGCTTCTTTCATTAACCGATAGCCATCAGACATCGTAAATTCTCCTACAAATACATGGGCATCATTATATTTACCCAATTCCTTCATTTTCTTTGTGAAAAATACATAGCGTTCATCATCTATCTCCCGCTTTTCATTTGCTTTGATATGTTTTCCTTGCATCCCGCCAATATAACCGATATCGGTATAACCCAGAGAGAATAGATGGTCCAAAGCAATCCAAGTGGATTTCTCAAAATCAATAACAATAGAATCGAAACGATTTTCATCCGGAGAATGATCGACAAAGACCAGATGCTTGATTTGCTCATGAATTGTTTCTATAATTCCTTCATCGATTTTTCCAACAATAATGAGTCCATCTAACTGAACATTCAGCTGGTGCAAATGGAAATCGCTCATCCGATAAACTTCATTGACTTCGATATTGAAATGCTTGCATTGACTTTCAATCCCATGTCGAATCGATAGAAAATACGGGTCACTAAGTTCTTCCTCAAGGGACTGACACATTAGTATTCCAAATTTATGTGTCGGACTAGAGTTTTGAAGCTGTTTTTTCCTGCCGCGAATCGTTTGATAATTTAATTGTTTAGCTGCCTCGATAATCCGCTGGCGTGTTTCCTCCGTTACAGATAAGGATGCATCATGGTTTAATACTCTTGATACAGTTGCAATAGAGACATTTGATTTACTTGCGATATCTTTGATTGTTGCCATAGGTTCCCCACCTTTTTTTACTAAACTTTATTATGTTAATATACTATCAGGTGAGTAAAACGCTTTCAATAAGATGGAATATAAATAGAAAAAAGCGTCCATTGATGTTCTTGGAAAAACAAAGTGAGTCAGCCTGTATACTACACGAAAGCTTTTAGGATTCCCTCTCCTCACAACAGCAAGGAGAGGGAATCTAACTTATTCATACGCTGGAAGCCAATCTCCATGCGCTTCAATCAAATCATCACATAATGAGATAATGTCATCCATGGATAGTTCCGCGGATGTATGCGGATCTAGCATGGCAGCTTGATAGATTTTTTCTTTCTTTCTCGTTAGCGCTGCTTCCACGGTTAATAATTGGGTATTGATATTTGTCCGGTTTAATGCAGCGAGCTGTTCCGGCAAATCACCTACATACGTTGGTGCAATCCCGCTTGCATCTACTAAGCAAGGCACTTCCACGACTGCATTTTCCGGCAGATTGCTGATTAAACGTCCTGTATTTAATACATTTCCGCCAATTTTAAAAGGTTTGTCTGTCTCCATCGCTTCGATAATATAAGAGCCATATTCACGAGAGCGCTCATGTGTCAGGTTTTGGTCATTTACTAAGTCATCACGCATTTTTTTCCAATCTTCAATCTGATTCACGCAACGGCGCGGATACTCATCCAATGGAATATTGAATCGTTCGATTAATTCAGGATATTGACTCTTAATAAAGTATGGGTGGTATTCGGCGTTGTGTTCAGAAGATTCTGTAATATAATAGCCGAATTTATCCATTAATTCAAAGCGAACCATATCATCATGCTTTTCTTTTTGCTTCTCTTTTGCACGTTTTTTAATTTCCGGATAGAGGTCTTCACCGTGCCGCGTGATTTCTAATAGCCAGGCCATATGATTGATGCCGGCGATTTTCCACTGCACATCATCTGTCGGCATTTCTAAAGACTCCAGCAGTTCTCTAGTACAAACCTGTACGCTGTGACAAAGTCCGACTGTTTTAATGCCTTCCTTCAGCATGATATTCGTTAGAACAGCCATCGGATTCGTATAATTAAGGAACCAGGCATCCGGGCAAACTTCTTTGATATCACGTGCAAACTCCTGCATGACAGGGATGGTTCTTAAGTTACGGAAGATACCTCCAATCCCTAAGGTGTCTGCAATGGTCTGACGCAATCCATATTTCTTCGGGATTTCGAAATCTGTGATGGTAGCAGGATCATAACCGCCTACCTGAATCGCATTAATAACATATTTTGCGCCGCGTAATGCTTCTTTACGATCCTGATACGCTTTTACCGTAACTGTAGCATTCAAGCTTTTCTTCAGGTTATTTAACATCATTTCAGAATCTTGAAGCCGTTCTTCGTTTATATCAAATAAAGCAAATTCGAAATCCTGCAACGCATCGACTGTCATGCAGTCACCTAATACGTTCTTTGCGAAAACGGTACTTCCCGCACCTAAAAATGTAATTTTGGACATAAGCTATTTCCTCCTAAAGTAGAATCAAAATGTAATATGAGAATGTCTTTCTACTGAATACATAGTTGCTTTCTTTTTAGTAAATACTTTTACTGAAAAAGAGTAAAAAAAGAAACAAGGTCTCTTTTTGAGTACGATTAAATTGCTATTGCTTATGTACATATTAATAGATGCATAAAGCGTTTTCAATCGTAAAATAAATTGAAAATGAGTAATATATTGCTCTTTTTTAATCCGTAAATAACTGGTTGACTGGCATGGTATCTGTATTTTGCCGGTAATTACTTGGGGTTTCTCCAATGGTTTGCTTAAAAACTTTACTAAAATAATTACTGGATGTATACCCGACTTCTGTTGCAATTTCCTCGATACTTTTCTTTTCAGAGATTAATAGGTGAAGCGCCTTTTTCATTCTGATTTTTGTCAGGTAACGGATTGGTGTCTCATTTATGGACTTTACAAATTGGCGTGTGAAATAATATTTTGATAAGCCGGATACGCTGACGATTTCATCTAATGTAATATCTTCACTATAATGATTCTCTATAAAGTCGATTGCCTTCGAGATAGAAGGGGGGATTGCTTTAGATTGCTGCTGGTTATATTCTAAGTATCCGAGAAATTCCATCAGAAAAGAATAGGCGCAGGAGGAAGCCTCGTAGCCATGAGAAATCCCTGCCGTTTCTATTCTCTTTAAGGTATTAAAAATATAATTAACGGGGCTTGAATGAATGGACAATTGGAATAAATGACCATGCTTTTTCGTTATTTGCTGATATAACTTCGCTGCCTCTGTACCAGTAATGGTAAAGAAAATAAATTCCCATTCCTCTGCATCAGCAGGGAGATAATACCGATGATCGCTCGGAACATCAATAAAGAAAGCATCTCCTTTTGTTAATTCATGCGTGGTATCCCCGATGGATATTGCACCGTTCCCATGCAGCGTATATTGAAAGATAATAATATCCTTTTCGCCTCTTTCCAGCCCATGCCAGCTGTAATTAGCGGGGTTTTGATGATGTTCGAAGCCAATCGCATGCAAATTTGCTACGTTATCTTGATAAGCTCTTTGAAAACGAAATCCATATGAGTTGTGGCTGATATCTTTATACAAGGAAATACCTCCTTCATTTTTTTACATTGTAACATGGGTTATCTTACTGGAGGATGAGTGACTGACAAATCTCTTGTTCAGAGAAAAACGAAATAACTTATATCTATCTGCCAAGTAACTGGTGAAGATAGGTAATAAATGATGATAGCCTAATGAAAAAAGAACCCCATTTCTGATAGGGTTAAGAGTATAACCAAACTATCGGTAAAAAGGATATGGATAAGAATTGTTTTATTTAATGCAGGAAAGGCAGGACTAAAGATGAAGGAGTTATTCAAATCAAGCAATTGGTTTTCGGGTCTTCAATGGCTCTTTTTTATCAAAAACAGGAGAGAAAACTCCCTCTTCAAGCGCGTAGAGGTAAGGGGGAGATGAATCTCCAATACACAAAAGATTGCTTTGGAGTGTCTCGACTGTCCAACACTAAATCGAACAAACGTTCCAAAATCATCCTTCTTCTGATATAATGGACAGGAGGAGGTAAGAAGCTATGAAAGTAAAAAAAGCATTTCGTTTTCGTATCTATCCGAACAAAAAGCAAATCACCTTCATCCATAAGACAATTGGCTGCTCCCGTTTTGTCTACAACTATTTTACAGGAAAACAAAAAGAAAAAGACCGCTATTGGCATACGGTGAATGAAATGGTACAAAACGGCCAGCTTCTTCAACATAATTGGAAGGGCGAATTTTTCAATAAAAATAAGGCAATCAAAGCGGTTCCAGAATTGAAGAAAGCGCATCCCTTTCTCAAAGAAGTTGATAGCATTGCTCTTCAAAAAGCCGTTGAAAACGTGAATGATTCCTATACGCGCTATTATAAGAAGCAGAATAAGGCACCTCGTTTTAAATCAAAAAAGAATCCTGTTCAATCGTATACCACGAAACATGTCAATGGAAACATTGCGGTATTGGATAAACATATCAAACTGCCTAAGCTCGGATTGGTTCGTTTTGCCAAAAGTCGGGAAGTGGAAGGACGTATTATCAATGCAACGATCCGGCGCAACCCTTCAGGCAAGTACTTTGTTTCGATTGTAGTTGAAACGGAAGTCAGGCACTATGAAAAGACAGGTTCCTCAGTAGGCATCGATGTTGGAATAACTGATTTTGCAACTCTTTCCAATGGGACAGTGTATGCAAACCCCAAATTTTTCCGGACATTAGAAAAGAAACTGGCAAAAGCGCAGGTGATTCTGTCTAGACGACAAATAGGCTCAGCAAATTGGCAGAAACAAAAAAGAAATATAGCCAAGATTCACGAAAAAATCGCTAATAAAAGAAAAGACATGTTAGATAAGATCTCCACCGAGATAGTCAAAAACCACGATATTATCGGGATAGAAGATTTGTCTGTGATAAACATGTTGAAAAATCATAATCTTGCAAAATCAATTAGCGATGTATCCTGGTCAGCGTTCCAAACGATGCTGGAATATAAAGCGGCCTGGTATGGAAAGCAGGTTGTTACGGTAGCTAAAAACTATCCATCCAGTCAGCTGTGTTCCAATTGCGGACACCAAAACCCAGACGTTAAAAATCTCGCTTTGCGTGCATGGACGTGTGATAGCTGTCAATGCCATCATCAAAGAGATATTAACGCAAGTAGGAATCTTCGCAAGGAAGCATTACGAATAACCGCAGGGACTGCGGGGGTAGCCTAATCCATAACTGACCAATGGGTTGGTGTTCTTAGGAATCTCCTGCTTCAAGCAACCTTTAAGGTTGATAAGTGGGAGTAGTTCAATTGGATGCCAATTAATCGGGATATTTTTAAAAGGTATGCTGGGCATTCCTTTTGGTAACGAAGCCGAAAATGCCCAAATCGATTTAGCTATTTCGCTGTTGTCTATTATGATTGCAATCATAGTGGCTATTATTAGTATTAAAGCTCCAGCAAGCATTAGACGCTACGGGTTATTAATCGGAATAGTTATTGGTTGGATTGCATTTAATCTCACTTTTGAGCAACAGGGAGCGGTTAGCCAAACTGCCTCATCGAGTATGGCATTATTCCCGCTGGGTAAACCAACGTGGGATACGGGTATTGTTATAACGACAGTGTTAGCTGGACTGCTGAATACAGCGAATAAGTTTGGAGCGTTAAAAGGGACGGATAGTATCTATCGTGCAGAGACAAGCGATTCCCAATACCGTTCCTCATTTACGATAACAGGGATTTTTACCGGGCTGTCTGGGGTGCTTGAGCTTGTCCCGTATGCGCCGTATGTCTCTTCCATTGGTTTTTTGAATCAGACAGGGATTATTAGGCGGTTACCTTTTATTCTCGGCAGTTTCATGTTCTTCTTAATGGGCATTATTCCACCAATCGGGCACTTTTTTTCTATGCTGCCGTTGAGTATAGGCAGTGCAGTATTATTTGTTTCTTATTTACAGCTGTTCAATTCATCATTAAGTTTCTTTCGTCAGGTTGAATTTAATACGCTCAATATTTATCGGTCGGCTGTTCCCTTATTTGTCGGTATCATTATTATGACCTTCCCTGCTTCATATTTCAATACCTTGCCTGACTTTCTTCGTCCGTTGTTAAGCAGCGGGTTATTAGTAGGTATTATTTTAGCACTTATACTTGAGAATGGTTTTGATTGGAATCGCACATAAGGACAGGTTATAGATAAAGAAGCGGTGAATAAATCAATGGACGTTTTTTAAGGAGCTGTCGCTAACTGAATGGTTTATATGGGAAGACAGCTCCTTTGTTTAAGAAAATAATGTTTACAAAAGCCATGTTTCTAGCGAACAGCATGGGATAGCAGCATAAACTATTCAACTTAATAGCTTATTCAGGAGGGATTTTAATGATAGAAATCCTATTTCCCAGGCACTTTCACACCAGGTATAAACCATTCTGACTTAAAAGTTATCATATAGATTTCCTTGTCGAAAAATGATATACTATCAAAAATAATGATAGGGGTTTCATTTTATTTCCGAGATTATCTCTTTATTTTTTCGGAATTTTAAATCAAATGTACATAGGAGCTGGAGAGGTTTCGGTGATGTGGAGGGGATAACATGCTTTCATCCAGACAAAAGAAAATTTTAGAACGGTTAATTGAAGAAGAAGCGTTTGTTTCCTTAGCTGACTTGAATAAAGCCTATCAGCTTTCGCCGCGGACGATTCGGCAGGATTTACTTGAAATCGAGACGTGGCTGATGGACATTGGCGCAGGGTTTAGCCTGGAGAGACATCGCAAGTATGGGGCACGGCTGATTTTAGGAGAGAAGCAGAAGCAGGTGCTTCAGGAGGCAATGTACAAGCAGAAGGATTATTTAAGTGCAGTGCAGCGCCGGCAAGATATGCAAAAGCTTCTATTACTAAATTCATCTATCCATGTGGAAGAATTATGTGAGGATTACCAGATTAGTATGAATACGCTCCAGAATGATTATAATCAGTTAAAGACGGAAATGGAAGATTATCATTTAATGCTGTCCAGAGAGAATAAACAAATTTCGCTGGTTGGGGAAGAGAACAATAAACGCATGTTATTTTTAGATTTTTTGAAAGAACAGTGGACAGAGGAGGAGATACTGGAGCTGTATGTAACAAGGCGAATCTCCGCTTCCATGAATGAAACGGATTTAGAAGATATGATTGCAGATGTGGATGTTCATGGGATTGCATCTTGGATTGAGCAGGTGGAGGAGCTAAGCGGGATTGCTTTTATCGATGCAAGTAAATACGAGCTGTTTCTGAATTGCGCTGTTCAATGGAAAAGAATCCAATCGGGGCAATTTATTGCAGACTTTGATAAAGATGATGAATTAAAAATCTTTGAGGATGAAAAGTTTACTGTAGTACGAGAACAGTTTAGGCGATTAATGGGCTTGGAAGATGCATCTCTTCAGCTCTCCAATGAATTAGCTTACATATCCATGCATCTGCTGGGGGCAAGGCGTTTAAGCGGGGAAGGAGATTATTGGCTGAAGTGCCAGTCGCTATCGCGGGAGATTGTAGAGACCTTCGAGCAGGCGAACCGCTTTCGTTTAAGCAATCGGGAGAATATTATTATTGGCCTGTCGACGCATTTGCAATCAGCGATGTATCGCATGAAGTATCATATTCATATTGATAATCCTTATTTCGATAATCTGGAAAAAGAATATCGTAAATATATTGAACAAGTAAAAGCGTTTATTGAAAAAAATCCGCATTGGGGTTTAACGACACTTCATAGACATGAGATTGGTTTTATTGTAGTTCACTTATGTGCCGGATTGGAGCAGGAACCGTTTCTGCCGAGTAAACGAATTGCGATTGTCTGCAGCTCCGGCCTCGGAACATCCAGACTGCTTGAACGGACAGTAAGAAGACTGTTCCCGCAAGTATTTATAACAGGGCAATTTTCCGTAAAGGAGGCGTATGGGCTGACAGATAAAGATGCTGATTTGATTGTTACAACAGTTCCATTTACCCAGCAGCTGCAAGTCAATCATGTGAAAGTAAATCCGTTATTGTCGATAGCTGATCAGCAAAATCTGGAGCGGATTATTGGAAGAGGAACCTATCAGGCAAACACCGAATTGCCGATTGTCGAGACAGTAATGACTATCTATCAGTCTATTAAAAAGCACACGGTGGTGTTGAATGAGGGAGAATTGTTCAATGATTTATACCGGTATTTCAGCGGGAATCAAGGGGCAATGAGTTCGGAGGTTACTTCATTAACGGCGCCTTCGTGTATCCATTTAAGAGAAAAAGTCTCTGATTGGAGAGAAGCATTATCTATATTGAATCAATCTTTAGTAAAACAAGATGTCGTGGAGCATACATATGAAACGGAAGTGGCTCAAATCATCAATGAACAGGAGCATCATTTTATCGTGGCGCCAGGCGTTGCTTTTCCTCATTTGAGCAGTACAGCGATTAAGAAAACAGGTTTTGCTTTTATGACATTGGAGGAACCGATTTCTTTCGGCGGAACAGAGGAAAAAGTATGGTGGATTATTTTGCTTGCTGCCAAAGATAAAATCCAGCATGTCACTGCAGTGGAGATGATGCTGGAGGTTGTTAATTCGAAGGAGTTATTAGACAAGCTGCGCCATGAAAGAAATATCGACGTGGTATGGAATTGGATGTTGGAGTACGAGGAGGGTAGCAAATGAAAAAAGTGCTAGTTGTTTGTTCAGGCGGTTTAGGGACAAGCCTTGTGTTAAAGCTTCAAGTAAAACAGCATTTTCAAGAATGGGAATTAGATGACGTCATTGTGGAACAATCGGATGTAAGTGCTGCCTCCTTCATGAAAGCAGATTTGATTATCGGGGCAAAGCAGGTGGTACAGCATTTGCAGGTAAAAGAAACGGAAATCCTTGGGCTCTCCTTTATTGCAGATAGAGCCTTAGTAAAAGAAAGCTTGGAAAATGCAAATACTGTGAAGCGGTGGCGTGAACGTGTATGAATATCTTTGAAAGTTTTACAAGGGGGTTTATCGGAGAGCCTGCGATTTTATTAGGAGCGATAACATGTATTGGACTATTACTTGCCAGAGCAGGTTTTTTTCGGGTTCTCAGCGGAACCGTGAAAGTCATGGTAGGGGTGACATTGTTACAGATAGGAGCATCTGCTGCCAATGTGTCCCTTTCCAATTTAGCAGTGATGATTCAAGACAGCTTTAATATGATTGGCATGATCCCGCATAATGAAGCGATAACGGCATTAGTACAGATTAATTACGGAAGAGAAATTGCGATAACCATCTCGATTGGAATGGTCGGGCACCTATTAATAGCACGCTTTACAAGATTGAAGTATGTCTTTTTGTCAGGACATCAGGTCCTTTTTATGTCCGCAGTGATTGTTGCTGTTTTACATGCTTCGCAATATGGCTGGTGGCTGTATATTTTCGGCGGCTTCGTGTTAGCGCTGATGATGTCCTGCATGCCTGCGCTGGTTCAGCCGTTTGTCAAACGTGTGACAGGGGATGACTCGATTGCGATTGGTCATTTTAACAGTGTTGGCTACTTTATGACAGGTATGTTAAGCACCAGTCTATTTAAAAGAAAAGAAGAAAAAGCAGATTTTCCGAAATTCATCCGAAAACTGGAGCCTTTTATGTATGATCATGTGCTGATCATTAGTATATTTTCATTTCTGCTCTTTTTTATTGCGGCTATTTTTGCGCAAAGAGATGCGATTCAATACTTGTTTAATGATCAAAATTTTATCATTTTTGTGATTGTGCAATCTTTGTGGTTTACAGCTGGAATGTACTGTATTCTGACCGGTGTACGGATGATGATTGCAGAAATTCTGCCGGCGTTTGAAGGAGTCTCAAGCAGATGGATCAAAGGCTCTGTCCCAGCGTTAGATGCGCCGGTATTATTTAATTACGCTCCATTAGCTGCAATGGTTGGATTTATCCTCAGCTTTTTGGGCGGACTTGGTGTAATGTTTGGCATGGCCGCAGTGCAGTATACGATTATTATTCCAGGCGTTATCCCACATTTCTTCTCCGGTGGTGCTGCAGGGGTAATTGCTTATAAGCTACGGGGAATCAAGGCGCTGGTTTGTATGAGTATCGTGCATGGGATGGTTATTACTATTTTGCCGATTCCATTGTTAAGTTATTTGCGGGATTTAGGTTATACGCGGACGACGTTTGGAGATACGGATTTGCAGTTGATTGGGATTTTGATTGGGTGGCTGGTGCAGTAATAACTGAATTTAATATGTCCTCTTCTATTAAGCAGAGAAAAATGATGAAAATTTCTAACCTGCATAATAAAAGAGGATTTTTTGTTTTGTATACCTTAAGGCATCTATTTTAAATTACATAGTCTATAGTAAATATTCAATACCAATTTACTGCCATTTAAAAAGGAAATTAATTACTATTGATAGTGTAAGCGTGTACATATAGAGTTATATACATAATATAAGGAAGTAATGAAAAACAAGGGAGTTAATTTAATGGCTAGAGCGGAAGAGTGGATAGGTTATTGGAAGTAAAGGTATGAGGTAACTGAAGCTTTGGCTTTTAGCATAATCCTGTAGCAATAAACCATTTAATAGACTGCTATTCTAAACAAAGAATACATATTAAAACAATATTTAAAGAATATATAGGGAGGGAGGACGTAATGAGAAAAAGTATTTGGAGGTTATCTCTATTATTAATCGTAAGTATACTAGCCGCTTGTGGAAGTGACGATTCTAGTGATGAGCCAGATGATAAGTTAGAAGGTAAAATAACGGTTTATGCTGGTTCGGATGAAGAGCGTGCTATCGAAACAATGAACCTTTTTACAGAAGAAACAGGAATTGAAGTTGATATGGTTCGGTTATCTGCTGGGGAAATTCTATCAAGAGTTCGTGCGGAAAGTGCGAACACGCAGGCAGATGTCTGGTTTGGCGGACCGGCAGAAACATTTGAAGTAGCTAAGGAAGAGGAATTGCTTGAACCATATGTATCGCCTACAGCGGAATATATCTCAGATGAATACAAGGACGATGAAGGATATTGGACTGGAATGTTAGTTAACCCTTTAGGTTTTGTAGTTAATCAAAATTTCTTAGATGCCAATGGACTAGAAGCACCTACAGCTTGGGAAGATTTACTTGATCCAGCGTATGAAGGGGAAATCGTTATGCCTCATCCAGCTTCATCCGGTACGGCTTATACAGTACTTTATAATATATTGCAGTACTTTGATAATGAAGAAGAGGCTTATGATTATTTGGAAGCATTGGATGGACAAGTACAACAATATACAACTAGCGGGGTCGCTCCGGCGAGGATGGTGGGAATGGAAGAAGCGGGAGCAGGGATCTTATTCTACTATAATTCTGTTAAAAGTATGGAAGAAGGATTTGATAATTTAGAGCCTACTGTGGTTGATGGAGCAGGATATGAATTATTTGCAGTAGCTAAGATCGCAGATGCTCCTAACCCTGAATTGGCTGAGGCATTTATTGACTGGGTATTAGGACCAGCAGGGCAAGAAGCAGCACAAGATTTTGGAAACTATAATAATGTAACCCATCCAGAAGCTGCGGATGCGGAACAAGCTATAGAACTTTCAGATTATCATTTAATAGATTTTGTTTTAAGCGATGCGGCAGAATCACGTGATGAGATTATTCAAAAATGGGAGAATGAAATTTATGATCAATAGTCATATAAAGAAAATGTAAGTTAATCACTCAAAGACATTGCTTTATATCTTATTAGAAATTTTATCTGAATGTTTGATGCAATATTCATAAGCTAAAATTCTACCATTTTAAACGGAAATAATTTGGTGTGGAGCGTTCCATGAAATGATTATAGTCTTAAAGTATAGTAATAATTAGAAAAGAGCATAAGAATTCATCTATCTTTTAGAGGAAGGAACTAAAAAAGGAGGCCAAAATGAGCTACCGTGCAATTTTTTTAGATATTGATGGAACGATTATAAAGCCAGACCACACTTACGATGCTTCAACCAAGGAAGCCATTCGGCAAGCAAAAGCAGCAGGTATAGAAGTATTTCTATGTACTGGCAGACCTTTAATGGATATTGTTAATTTGACAAATGACTTTGGAATCACCTCATCGATTACTTATAATGGATCCTATGCAATGCACGAGAATGAAATGATTTTTAAAGCTGCGATGCGTAAAGAGGATGTCGAGAAAATGATTTCTATCTCCTACCAAGGAGAAAGTGAACTTGCGCTTTATACCACAGAAAATAATTATTTTACTTCTCTAAAGGATGCACACGTTATTTATTTTAGTAAAGTTTCGCAAATGAAGGAATTTAAACTGTTTACAGAAGATGTTGCTGATCAGATTGTAGCTGCGACGGCAATCAATGTGTTTGACAGCAAAGGAGATTTTAGTTTAATAGAAGGTTATCAGCTGTCTAAAGTTAATATCAAACATTCTACAGAGTCCTATGATCTAATTCGTACTTCCGTGAATAAAGGAGAAGCAGTTAAAAAAATGATAGCCCATTTGAATCTGTCACCTTCTGAAGTGATTGCTTTTGGTGATGGAATGAATGATAAGGAAATGCTGCAATTTGCTGGAGCAGGCGTGGCAATGGGAAATGCGGACTCGATGCTTGTTCCATATGCAGATTTTCAAACAACAACCGTTGAGGAGAATGGCATTTTTAACGGACTGAAGAAGCTTGGAGTTGTGAATTAAAGTAAAGAAAATGAAAGAAAGGAATTCATCGTATGAAAACTACAAAAAAGATAATACCGCTATTTTTATTTTTAGGATTGATTCTTGCTGCATGCGGTTCTGATGATACAGAAGAAATTGGTGGAGCAGAAAACGATGGTACATTGACTGTTTATGTCGGTCTTGAAGAAGAGCATGCCATTGCATCAATTAATCAATTTACAGAGGATACAGGAATTGATGTTGATATGGTTCGTATGTCTACAGGAGAAATATTGGCTAAAATTCGCTCTGAGCAGCAAAATCCACAGGCAGATATTTGGTACGGCGGTCCAGCAGATACATTTGTTGCTGCGAAAGAAGAGGATTTACTTCAGCCATATCAATCCCCAGAGGCAGAAGCAATCCCTGAAGAATACCGGGATGAAGAAGGATATTGGACAGGGATTTATTTAGGGCTTATTGGTTTTGCGACAAGCCAGGACTTTTTAGATGAAAATAACTTGGAGGCACCTGCAAGCTGGGATGATTTATTAGATCCAGCATATAAAGATATGGTAGTCGTTGCTCACCCAGGCTCTTCAGGTACGGCGTACACGGCGCTTTATTCTATTCTTCGTGCTAAAGGCAGTGATGATGCTGGTTTTGACTATTTGAAAGATCTGGATAATCAGGTTCAGCAATATACAACGAGCGGTTCAGCTCCAGGGAGAATGGTAGGGATGAATGAAGTAGGAGCTGGAATTCTATTCTCACATAATATCATTAAGTTCCAAAAAGAAGGCTTTGATAATATCGTCTTAAGTTTTCCGGAAGAAGGAACAGGGTATGAGGTTGGCGGAGTCGGGATTATTAACGGTACTCCAAATGAAGAATTAGCACAAGAATTTATTGATTGGGCTGTAAGTGCGAATGCGCAGGAAGTGGGTCAGGAAGCAAATGCATTTAATAATTTAACTCACCCAGATGCGGTAGAGCCGGAGGAAGCAGCTGACTTGGAAGAAATTGAATTAATTGATTCAGATCCAATCGAGGCAGGAGAACGTCGTCAGGAGATTCTTGACCGTTGGGAAGATGAAGTGAATAATTAAAACATATCATAGTTCTATGTGAGTAAAGTCGAATGGTTCAGCATTCTTATTTTTGAAGTTGAATTTATTCGGCTTTTTTGCGGACTTTATTAATCGGTTACAATCATAATAAAAAAGACAACATAACTATTTCAAGAGGAAAGCATGAAAATTCATTTTTTATCTAGACTTTAAGTGACTGGAGTTAGCCAACAATTATGCAAAATCAGATTATAAAAATATGATTTATATTATCAAGCCAATTCTATGCCGTTTCAAAAGGAATATATTTGGTGTTGTTAATGTAAGCGGTTGCAAATAAAATGAGAACATAAAAAAGGGGGAGATTATTTTGAAGAAATCATTACTATTATTGCTTTTCCTATTGGCTATTTTACTGCTTGTTGCATGTGGGGCGAATAATTCTGATGATTCAAATGAAGCAGATGGAGCGGACAAAGAAGAGAGTCCAAGCGGAACGTTAACGGTTTATGTCGGATTTCAAGAAGATCATGCACTTGCTGCAATCGACAGGTTCCAACAAGATACAGGAATTGATGTCGATATGGTTCGTATGTCAGCAGGGGAAATATTAGCAAAGATACGTGCTGAACGAGATAATCCACAGGCAGATATTTGGTATGGCGGTCCAGCGGATACATTTGAAGCAGCTAAAATGGAAGATTTATTACATGCGTATGATTCACCGGTAGCAGCAGATATTCCAGAGGGATATAAAGATCCAGAACATTATTGGATAGGTATCTACGAGGGGGCAATTGGTTTTGCAACGAATCAAAATTTCTTAGATGAAAATAATCTAGAAGCACCTTCAAGCTGGGATGATCTGTTAGATCCGGTTTACGAAAACGAATTAGTTATGCCACATCCCAATTCATCAGGTACAGCTTATACAGCATTGTATTCCGTTCTTCTTGCGAAAGGTGGAGATGAGGAAGGGTTTGAGTATTTGAAAGAACTTCATCCACAGGTTCAACAATATACAACCAGTGGTTCAGCACCAGGAAGAATGGTTGGACTAAATGAGGTAGGAGCAGGGATTACATTTGCACATGAACTTGTTAAATTTCAAGAAGAAGGGTTTGATGATATTGTTATTTCATTCCCAGAGGATGGTACAGGTTTTGAAGTTGGAGCAGTTGCAATAATAGAAGGGGCGCCAAATGAAGAATTGGCACAGGAGTTTATTGATTGGGCTGCAGGTCCAGGAGCACAAGAAGTAGGGCAAGAGACAAATAATTTCCAAAGTCCTGTACATCCGGATGCAAATCAACCTGAACAATCTCCAAATTTAGATGAGATTAATTTATTAGATTCAGATCCCAAAGAAGCTGGGGAACGTCGTCAAGAGATCCTAGATCGTTGGGATAACGAAGTGAATAATTAAAATGTTAATAGCATGAATAATTAAAAGAAATCCGACTTGCTTCAAACTTCTATTAAAAATTTTAGAAGCAGGCCGGATTTCTTTTTGTTTATAGCTTTACTACTCTGCGTTAGTATTTCCCATAAAATATGAATCTTAAATGTAATTCTCCATACCAATTCTATACCGCTTCAAAAGGAATTCATTTGGTGTTGAATGTGGAAGCGCATACACATAAACTTAAGACATAAGAAAAAAGGAGGTAGTAACATTGAAGAAATCTATAAATTTATTATTTATATTATTAGCTGTTTTTCTGCTAGCTGCGTGCGGATCAAATGATTCAGATGGGGCAGAAGGCGGAGATAGTCCAAGCGGAACATTAACAGTTTATGTTGGATTCCAAGAGGATCATGCGATTGCTGCAATTGAAAGGTTCCAACAGGATACAGGAATTGATGTCGATATGGTTCGTATGTCAGCTGGAGAAATCTTGGCAAAGGTACGTGCGGAAAAAGATAATCCGCAGGCAGATATTTGGTACGGCGGGCCGGCAGATACATTTGAGGCTGCTAAAATGGAAGACTTGTTACATGCGTATGATTCGCCGGTAGCAGCAGATATTCCAGAGGAGTATAAAGATCCGGATCACTATTGGACAGGCGTTTATGTAGGTGCAATTGGTTTTGCAACAAATCAGAACTTCCTGGATGATAATGGTCTGGAAGCACCGACAAGCTGGGAGGATCTGTTAGACCCTGCTTATCAAAACCAAATAGTAATGGCGCATCCAAGCTCATCAGGTACAGCCTATACAGCATTATATTCCATTCTGCGTGCGAAAGGCGGAGATGAGGAAGGATTTGAATACTTAAAAGAACTTCACCCACAAGTTCAGCAATATACGACTAGTGGCTCTGCGCCAGGCAGAATGGTTGGACTAAATGAAGTAGGAGCAGGAATTCTATTTGCACATGATATTGTTAAATATCAAGAAGAAGGATTTGACGATATTGTTCTCTCCTTCCCGGATGATGGAACAGGATTTGAAATTGGAGGGGTAGGTATTATTGAGGGAGCTCCAAATGAAGAGCTTGCGCAAGAATTTATAGATTGGGCTGCAGGGCCGGGAGCACAGGAAGTTGGTCAAGAAACAGATAATTTCCAGAGCCTTACACATCCCGATGCAACTCCGCCTGAAGGAGCTCCAGATTTAGAAGAGATTAACCTATTAGATTCAGACCCGAAAGAGGCTGGAGAACGTCGTCAAGAAATTCTTGACCGTTGGGATAATGAAGTAAATAACTAGAGATAGAAAACGTTGAAAATAGGGGGCTGTCAGCTCCCTTTTCAACATAAAAGGAGTGAAAGCTTTTTATGAAGGAGAACATACGCAGATTAGTCAAACAGCCAATGCTGTTATTACTTGTTGTATTGGTTATGCTGACGCTCATTGTTTTTATTGTCTATCCGCTTTTCCAAATCTTTTTATCCAGTTTTATATCAAATGGTGAAATAGATTGGCAAGGGTATAAAAGGGTATTTGCTGGCGGACAGTTAACCAGTGCTTTAACGAATTCATTGGTTTTAGCAGTCATTGTTTCTATTTTATCAACAGCAATTGCTTATTTCTTTGCTTATACATTAGCTTATATCAAGGTTCCATTTAAGAAATTATTTAATGGAATTGCAATTTTACCAGTTATTTCTCCTCCATTTGTTATTGCTTTATCAGCGATTCTGCTTTTTGGAAGAGGAGGATTTATTTCTGAGACATTGCTGGGAATAGAGGGAGCAAATATTTATGGATTACATGGTTTGATTCTTGTTCAAACCCTGACCTATTTCCCGGTAGCCTTCTTAGTTCTGGCAGGGCTGTTACAATCGATTAGCCCTTCTCTGGAGGAAGCAAGTGATAATCTTGGTTCTACGAAATGGCAGACATTTAAGAAAGTAACGTTGCCATTATCTGTTCCGGGAATCGGAAATGCTTTTTTACTTGTATTTATTCAGTCGATGGCTGATTTCGGGAACCCAATGACCATTGGGGGAGACTATAATACAGTAGCAAGAGAGATTTATATGCAGGCAGTCGGAAGCTATAATATGCAGGCTGGGGCAGCTCTTGCAATGGTTTTACTTAGTGCAACAGTTATTTTATACGTACTCCAGAATTTTTGGATTGGGAAGAAGAATTATGTCACCGTTACCGGGAAACCGACTGGAGTTCGGAAAATGATTTCCCAAGGTATGTTTCGCCGAGTGATGATTACCATTTGTTTCGGTTTATCGGGAACGGTTATTTTATTCTATATCTTAGTTCCAATCGGATCATTTATTCAGCTATGGGGCGTCAATTACAGCTTTACATTAGATCATTATAATTATGTGTTTTCTATCGGTCAAAAAGCAGTGACAGATACGTTACGACTATCCATTATTGCGACGCCAATTGGAGGATTATTTGCAATGATTCTTGCATTCTTGATTGTTCGTAAAAGATTTGCAGGGAAAAAATTAATGGAAGGGATCAGCATGCTTTCCATGGCCATTCCAGGGACTGTAATCGGTATTTCCTACATTTTGGCGTTTAACCAGGCGCCATTAGCAATTACCGGTACTGCATTGATTATTATTGCTGCATTTATTGTTCGTGCGATGCCAGTAGGGATTCGGTCCGGTATTACTTCCCTTCAGCAGATAGATCCTTCGATAGAAGAAGCAGCAACAAATTTGGGAGCGAGCGGTTCGAAGACCTTCTTTTCAATCGTACTGCCTTTGATTCGACCGGCATTTTTCAGTTCAATCGTATACACTTTCGTAAAAAGTATGACAGCGATGAGCGCTGTGATCTTCCTGGTTTCTGCAAAATATAACCTGATTACCGCTTCTATCTTAGCGCAAGTAGAGTCAGGAAGAATTGGCGTTGCAAGTGCGTATTGTACATTATTGATTATCTTAATGATCGTTGCGATGTTAATTTTAAATGGATTAACTTCTTTATTTACTGGTAAGTGGAAGCTAAGAAAAGATCAACAAACAGGTGCAGAGATTGCTTCAAAAGATTCTGTGACGACTTAAATACGTGGAGGGATAACATATGTCAGCAAAATCCGTAAAGCTAGAAAATGTAACGAAACAATTTACCGATGATGAAGGAAAGACAATGACAGCAGTTAACGATGTCAGTTTGCATATTGAAAAAGGAGAATTTGCAACACTACTAGGTCCTTCCGGATGCGGAAAGACAACTACACTGCGTATGATTGCCGGATTTGAAGAACTATCGAATGGTGTAATTATGTTTGGAGAGGATAATGTTCAAAATATCCCTGCAAATAAAAGAGACTGCACAATGGTGTTCCAATCCTATGCATTGTTTCCACATATGTCCGTGTATGACAACATCTGCTATGGATTAAAACTAAAAAAGTTAAGTAGAAGTGAAATTGAAAAACGGGTGACACCAGTCATGGATATTATGAACTTACATGTGAATAAAAACAGGATGCCAAACCAATTATCTGGCGGTCAGCAGCAGCGTGTTGCGCTTGCCCGGGCATTGGTAATGGAGCCTGGAGTGCTACTTTTCGATGAGCCGTTATCCAATTTAGATGCGAAACTACGAATTACGATGCGTGATGAAATACGCCGTATCCAGAAAAAACTTGGCATTACAGCAATTTATGTCACACATGATCAAAGTGAAGCGATGAGTTTGAGTGACCGTATTGTTGTTATGAATGAGGGGCATATTGAACAAGTAGGACCGCCAATGGAAGTATATCAAAAACCAAAAACAAAATTTGTTTCAGACTTTATTGGGACAGCAAACTTCTTAGAAGGCGTTGTAGATAAGAAAGAATCGGATCGTCTCTTTGTAAAAACGAAACAAACTACCATCGAAGTTTTACAGCAGGATGCAGATACATTTCATGAAGGGCAATCTGTTTCTGTTGTTGTTCGGCCAGAAGCAATCAATCTTAGTAAGGAAGGAACAGAGCCTGCGAAAGTTCTAAAAAGTGTATTTATGGGACAGATACAAGAGTACGAGTTAGATTTTAATGGTATTCAATTGCATGCGGTTGTTGCTGATCCAGGCGGGAAAGAAGTTTATTATGACGGCGATAGTGTGAACCTGACATTTTCACAACGTTCGTTGCATGTTGTACCGGCATAAGGTTAAATAGAAGGAGGGGAGAGATGCTATGCGAAAAATAACAATGCTATTGTTCGTAGTCCTTCTCCTTCTTTCTGGTTGCAGCAAGGCTGGGCAAAAAGAAGTATTACAGGTTTATACTGGAATGGATACAGCTTATATGATCCGAATTGCAGAGCAGTTTGAACGAGATACGGGTATCCATATTTCTTTTCAAAGAAAAAGTAATCTCGAAATTCTTCAATCATTGGAGAATGGAGAAGAGGAATTTGATATTTGGTATGGTGGTTCGTCTTTTTTAATGGAAGAGGCGAAACAGCAAGGACTCTTGGAACCATATATTTCGGACTATAGAGAAGAAATTGACGAAATATATAAGGATGAAGAAGGGTATTGGACTGGAATTAGTGTAGGGGTCTTGGCCATTGTAACCAATCGTCAATGGCATGTGGAACAAGGGGTAAGTAACCCGCAACGGTGGAGTGATCTGCAACGGGTAGAATATAAGAACTGGCTGACATTGCCAAATCCAGAATCAACAGAAGCAGGGTACCTTACGATTGCTCTCTTTGATGAATTATATGGAGATTTGCGAACAAGAAGTGTGCTGCAAAATATTAATCAAAATGTGACTGATTACACTTTGGCAGAAGATTCAACTGGAAGGTTTATAGGTTATAAGGAAAGTGCTGCAACGATTATGTTTGCTCACGATGCCATGCGCCTGAAGAATGAAGGATTTAATGAGTTGAATATTATCTACCCGACAGAACCGACAACGTATGAAGTCGAAGCAATCGCTATGACGACAGATGCCCAAAACCAAGAGGCTGCACAGGAGTTTATTGATTGGTCATTAACAAAGGAAGCACAGGAAATAGGACAAAGAATAGGAAATTATCATATGCTGACCAATGTGAATGCAGTAAATCCGCCACAGTCCGTATCGTTGGATGAATTATTGATTATACCTATCGATGAGAAAAAAGCAGTCGAGCATCGGTATGATTTAATATCAGACTTTAAAGAGGTTATCAAATACAGAGAGTAAAGGAGAAGATGTATTGTGACAAATATTATTTTTGATTTACATACGCATCATGATAGATGCGGGCACGCAGAAGGTAAGATAGAGGATTACATTCGAACGGCAATAGAGCATAATTTACATTATATTGGAATCTCCGATCACTCTCCTTATTTTTATTCAGAGGAAGACCAGCTGTATCCAGGAATCGCCATGGCGAAGAGTGAACTGGATGAATACGTAAATGAAGTATTGACGCTGAAAGAAAAATATAAGAATAAAATTCACGTTTTACTTGGGATGGAGAGTGA
Organism: Oceanobacillus sp. FSL K6-0251; assembly: GCF_038004725.1. Lineage (NCBI taxonomy): Bacteria > Bacillati > Bacillota > Bacilli > Caryophanales > Bacillaceae > Oceanobacillus > Oceanobacillus sp. FSL K6-0251. The sequence goes on from NZ_JBBORS010000001.1 coordinate 647,963, forward strand.
TTATTTTCCGGAATATGCAGCTATGTACAGGAATATTTATAAAAAATATCCATTTGATTATATCATCGGCTCCGTGCACCATGTTCACGAAAAAAGTATTTTTCAAAAAGGCAGATGGGATCAGCTATCAGAAGGAGAGCGTCTGGAGGAAAAAGAAACCTACTACCATTCGATTCAACAATCTGCCAAAAGCGGTATGTTTCAAGTCTTGGGACATATTGATGCGATGAAAGGATATTTATTAGATTTTCATGGTGTCAAAACACCAGTGATAGAAGAAACATTAAAAGTCATTGCAGATGAAGGTGTTGCTATTGAAGTGAATACATCCGGTAAAAATAAGGATTGCGGCGGATGGTATCCTTCCCATGAAATATTAGAAAGGGCATGCCATTACGGTGTGGATATATCTTTTGGTTCAGATTCTCACGTACCTTCTAGAGTAGGAGATGACTACTTAGAAGTACAGGGAACCTTAAAACAAATTGGCTTTCAGGAAATGGTCTATTTTGTTAACAAGAAAAGATGTACGGTGTCACTTTAATTGTGTGGAGTATGAAGAAACCCGCATACGCTCATTCTTTAGCGGATGTGGGTTTTTCTAAAATTAGGATGTTATCGTTCAAGAATATAAGATGTCCTATTCAATCTGTTTGATGAAGATAAAAATAAAATAGTCTAGTAAAAAAGAATTACGAAGGGACGCGATGGAATGAAAAATCATCTATTAATCTCTGATTTAGACGGCACCTTACTTGATGGAAAGCAGAAAATAAGTATGGAGAATAAAACATCTATCAAGCAATTTATAAAGAACGGCGGATTGTTTACCATTGCTACCGGAAGGATTGAAGAATCTGTTTATCCTTATATGCAAGAATTAGGGATTGCACTTCCTGTTATTTTGTATAATGGAGCTGTTATTTATGATTATCAGAAAAAACAGCGTATATTTGAACAAAAGATTACTCAATTCACACCATTATTTGACCAATTACAAACATTCAGTGAAGATTATTCAATTGGAATAAATTATTATCAAAATAAAAGAGCCTATACGCTAGATTACAATGAATTGGTTAAAGAGAATGAGATAAAAGATAAAGTGAAGGTTAAGGAAATAGATGCTGATTTTGATACAAGCTATGTGACAAAAGTTCTTGTTATTTCAAATGACTCTGCTAATTTAAAAAAATGTGAACAGCTAGTACAATCCAGTGATGTTTCTTGTGATATGGTCTATTCAGATAAAATTTATTTAGAAATTTTACCAAAGGATGCTTCCAAGGGAAACGCTGTGAAAGAACTTCTCAAATATATAGAACGAACCGACTTACATACCACTTGTGTCGGGGATCATGAAAATGATTTGACCATGTTACAAACAGCTGATACAGCCTATGTGGTTGAAAATGCCATTGATTTATTGAAGCAGCAGAACTTTCGGGAAACCGTTCATCATGAGCATCATGCTATTCAAAGCATTATAGAAGATATAAGTCATTCTGTTGCTTTAAAGTGATAAAAGTAGATTATTGATACAATTCAAATTCTGAAGAGAAGGTGATGTCATGTTTGAAGAGGTATGTGAAATCGTCATAGTAGCAGGGAGAAAACTGGTAGAAAAGGTGAATTCTAGATTCACTGTTGAAACAAAGGGTAGCGATATGGATTTAGTTACAGAAATGGATAAGAAAACAGAAAAATATATAACCGAGGAAATAAAGAGGGATTTCCCAGAGCATGCTGTTTTTGGAGAAGAAACAGTGGAAGAGATAGGTCATGATAAAATGCTAGAAATGTTAGAAACGCACCCTAATCTATGGGTAATTGACCCCATTGATGGAACGACGAATTATGTACACGGATTGCCGGGATATACGATTTCAGTAGCTTTATATCGTAAAGGGGAAGCTGCTTTTGGCATTATTTATGATCCCGTTGCAAATGAACTATTTATTGCTGAACGTGGAAAAGGAGCGACATTAAATGGAGAAACAATTCATGTCAGCGGACAGAATTCTTTAGCTGAAAGCCTTGTTTCAACAGGAGTCCCAGCTAAATATGAAAGTGACCGTAATCATGTCTTAGAGGGATATGTGAAAATTGCTCCGTTGACTCGAAATGTCCGTACTTTCGGTTCAGCTGCCTTGCATTGTGCTTATGTTGCTTCTGGACGTTTGGATGCATTTTGGGAATGGGGTGTGAATATTTGGGATATTGCTGCAGGCAGATTGATTGTCGAGGAAGCAGGGGGAAGTGTTTACCAATTGGATGGAAGTGATGTTCGCTTTGAATTTCCGAATTTCACTTGTACGAATGGAAAGATTGATGAGGAGTGGAAGGAGACGTTTGCTTCTATACATGGTTTTTTATGATAAATTTTAAGTGTGCTATTCAAAAGGAAAGAATATGATAGTAATTGGACATAAGAACATTCCTGGGAAGGAAATTTCCTAAGGAATGTCTTTTTTTATTTCTGGCGGGTACTTAGAGAGAGTACATAAAAAGAGATATGCCGGTTAATGGAAATTATGATAATCTCCTATATGATGTGAGCAATGTGGAAATACTTCCTTTTATTCTACGCACAGTTTATTTCTATATCATTCAAAATAGAATATGATAACCTTTCCCTCTAAAATAAAACTAAATTATTGTTAATTATCCTATATTTTTTAATTATTGTATTTCCCTTTACAATAAAACCCATTTTATGGATTCTTATAATATTGGTTAAAATAGCGATAATAGAGACAAGGAAATCCTTCCTTGCCTCTATTTAATGCTGATTTCATTTACCTTAACTCTAAAGGATGTCAGATAACTGACCGTTGCAACGGTCAATTATCAGTAAAGCGTTTTCTGCAAATTAAGTTAATATAAATATGACAAGGAGGGGTGCTGTGAGTTCAAAAAATAATCGTGAACAAAAACTGTTACTGTTTCTTTCCAAAAATCAAGATTACGTTACATCAGATGATATAGCTAAAATATTAAACGCTTCTCAAAAAACAGTTTATCGTTTAATAAAAAAAATTAATGATGAATATGAAAGCGGTTCTTTAATTCTCTCTGAGAAAGGGAGAGGCTACAAACTGGATTACGAAAAATTTATTAATTATCAAAAAAGAAATAAACAATACAAAGCAGACGCTTTTTCTCCTCGTGAGAGGCGTAAACGAATTATGGAAGAATTGTTATTGTCTTCTCCGAAACCTATAAATATCTATCACTTGTATAGCAACTATTATGTGGGAGACTCCGTTGTATCGAATGATGAACAAATAATGAGTGAAGAGCTTAAAAAGTACAGCTTGGTGTTAGAACGAAAAAATAGAAAGCTGGCTATATTAGGAGAAGAAATTAACATTAGAAAGGCAATTAAGGACATTATTGAAATATTTAATATTATTGATATTGATGATTTAAAAAATAACCCGGAACTTAATTTTAATAAATATGACGTTTTATTTATTTTAGACCAAATAAGGAGCATTGAAAAAGATTTAAATATAACAATCCCTTATCCATATAACGTAAATATTTTTTCGCATCTTTATATCTTGCTAAGTCGTTCAAGGAAAAATCCATATCTATTGTTTCCAGATGCGGTATCCCCTGAAGAAATAGAGAATATGAGAGAAAATAATATTTTATATCAGGTTGCGAAGACTACGGTCCATCATATTGAACAATATTTGAATAATACATTGCCGGAAATTGAAATTTATTTCCTTTATCAATACTTGGTGTCATCGAGAATGCAAGGGGTTGTTGGTTCCACGTCAACTTTTTCCTCAGAAGTTATTAAAGTGACTAAATTGTATATTGATGAAATGGGCACCAAATTAGGTATAAATATAGATAGCCAATCGATTTTTATAGATTTGGCTAACCATATTAAACCAATGCTGAATAGATTAGAACATAAAATTAGAATTAAAAACAATTTGTTAAGTCAAATTAAAATAACCTATGAAGAAATATTCGCAGGGGTAACAAAAGTTTCTGAGCTAGTAAGTGAGAAGCTTGATTTGCCGGTAATAAATGATGATGAAAATGGTTTTATCACGCTATATTTCGCAAAAATTATTGAGACAAGCCAGCATCAGCACCCTATCAAAACGCTTATCATGTGCACAACAGGAATTGGAACTTCAGAACTCTTAAAAGCAAAAGTAGCTAAAAAATTTCCTGAATTAGAAATTGTAGATGTCGTAGCTTCCCGAAATATGCAAATGTTTAAAGAAAAATATGCTGATATTGAACTGATTCTAAGCACGGTTCATATTGGAGACCCAATATGTGTTCACTCTTTATTAGTAAGTGCCATGTTTACAATGGATGACCAAAAAAGGCTTCAAAGTAAAATAGAGGAGATTTATCATGAACGATAATTCATTTTACCAAGTTTATTTCAATAGTACTTTAGAAACGAAAGAGCAGGTATATGATTTTATTTCTACCATCGCCTGTCCGCATCATTCTTATCAGCAACGACAAGCTATTATTCATCAATTGAACGAGCGGGAAAAGGTTGGAAGCCCATTAATAGCAGAACATGTTTTGCTGCCGCATATGGAAAGTAATCTGCTTGAGGAAAGTCAAATTGTATTTCTTAGATTAACAAAGCCAATATTGTGTTGGGATAACAATATAGAAGATATTCGACTAATCATTATTATCTTATTAAAGGCAGATGAACAAGAGGAAATAAAGAAAAAAATCTCTTTATTTACAAGATCTTTAGCAGATGAAGATTATTTAAACCGTTTATTAAATGCCGAAGAACCATCAAGTTTATATAAAGAAATCATTACATTTTAGAGGAGGAAACATGATGAAAATTGTAGGAGTTGCAGCATGTACTGTAGGAATTGCTCACACATATATTGCACAAGAAAAACTTGAAAATGCCGGAAAGAAAGCAGGGCATCAAATTCATATAGAGACACAAGGAACTATTGGGACAGAAAACGAATTAACAGCAGAACAGATTGCAGGAGCTGATATTGTTATCTTGGCAGCAGATGTAAAAATTTCTGGACAAGAACGTTTTGAAGGGAAACGAACCATTCAAGTACCAACAGAAATTGCTGTGAAATCACCAAATAAACTTATTGAGAAAGCAGAAGAGGTAGTAAATAAAAATCAATAAACTTTTTATTAAATGGAGGGGAAAGTATGGATGTAAAAGACATTATAGATGTAAATACGATCAAAATAAATATGAATGCTAAAAGTAAAGAAGAAGCATTAATAGAATTGGCAAATTTACTTTTAGAAAATGAGTATATCACAGATATAGAAGGATTTATGAAAGATATTTATGATCGAGAAGCAGAAGGACAGACAGGAATCGGAAATTACATTGCAATTCCTCATGGAAAAAGTGATTTTGTGCAGAAATTAGGAGTGGCTATTGGAATTAGTGAAGAAGAAATTCCATGGGAAACACTGGATGGAAATGGCGTGAAAGGAATCATTCTCTTTGCTGTAGGAAACGACAATGAAGGTGCGCAAAATCATCTGAAATTATTATCTTTATTTGCAAGAAAATTAGGTAATGATGAAGTAATCAAAAAATTACTCCATGCTTCAAAGAGGGAAGAAGCGAAAGAAGCTTTTAGTAATTAATATAAGGGAGAGAAAAGGATGAAAATTGTAGGAGTTGCAGCATGTACTGTAGGGATTGCTCATACGTATATTGCACAAGAAAAACTTGAAAATGCCGGAAAGAAAGCAGGGCATCAAATTCATATAGAGACACAAGGAACTATTGGAATAGAAAACGAATTAACAGCGAAACAGATTGCAGAAGCTGATATTGTTATTATAGCAGCGGATGTGAAAGTTTCTGGGCAAGAACGTTTTGAGGGGAAGCGAACTATTCAAGTATCAACAGAGATTGCTGTAAAGTCACCAAACAAACTAATTGAAAAAGCAAAAGAAGTTGTTGGATAAAGTAATCAATGAATGGTATAGGAGGGTGGCAAATGAAGAAATTTTTTAGAGAATTAAACCTTAAAGGTCATCTATTAACGGCAATTTCATATCTGATTCCAATCGTTTGTGGAGCAGGTTTCTTAATAGCAATTGGTATGGGATTTGGAGGTACAAGCCAGGATATATTGGTACAAGGTGAGTTTTCTATTTGGGATGCTTTGGCAACAATGGGAGGAGCAGGTCTCGGTTTATTACCGGTAGTTATCTCTACAGGGATTTCATACTCCATTGCTGGAAAACCAGGGATCGCTCCAGGTTTTATTATCGGTTTAACTGCTAATGCCATTGAAGCTGGCTTCATTGGCGGAATTTTAGGCGGGTTCTTATCAGGTTATCTTGCTATAAGTATTTTAAAATACTTTAAAGTGCCTAAGTGGGCTAAAGGATTAATGCCGACGTTAATCGTTCCATTTTTTACTTCTATTATTGGCGGTTTAATCATGGTTTACATTATTGGTGTACCGATTGCTGCTTTTACATCAATGTTAACGAGTGCTTTAAATAATTTAGGATCTTCTTCTTTATTAGCATTTGGTGGCGTTGTAGGTATATTGAGCGGGGTTGACTACGGCGGTCCAATTAATAAAACTGTATTTGCCTTTGTATTGACCATGCAGGCAGAGGGTCTCAATGGCCCGATTACAGCATTACAATTAGTAAACACAGCAACACCGGTCGGTTTTGGATTAGCATATTTTATAGCAAAATTGTTTGGGAAAAAAATCTATAAACCTTTAGAAACAGAGACGTTAAAATCGGCAGTTCCAATGGGCTTTATTAATATTGTGGAAGGTGTCATTCCAATTGTTATGAATGATATCATTCGTTGTGTGATTGCAACAGCTGTTGGCGGAGCTGCAGGTGGAGCAGTATCGATGATGTTAGGAGCTGATGCAACAGTACCATTCGGCGGAGTATTAATGTTACCAACGATGACTAATCCGATGTCGGGAGTTATTGCACTATTAGTCAATATTCTTGTAACGGGAGTAACATTGGCTTTAATCAAGAAAGATGTATCTAAAGACGAAGCGAGCGTAGAAACAGAAGTGGAAGAAGAAGAGATTGATTTAGATGATATTAAAATTTATTAATATAATAATGAAACTTTTTCTAAACGCTGAAAAAAGCTATAGAGACTAAAGGGATACTGGAGAACTTTTCAATATAATCGTAAATAAACGGAGGATTAGTAGAATATGAGAAAAGTAGAATTTTCACCGTCACTAATGACGATGGACTTAGATAAATTTAAAGAACAAATTACTTTTTTAAATAATCATGTAGACTCTTACCATATTGATATTATGGATGGCCATTATGTACCTAATATTACGCTATCTCCATGGTTTATCGAAGAAGTGCGTAAAATAAGTGATTTACCTATGTCTGCTCATCTTATGGTAAAAGATCCAAGCTTTTGGGTGCAACAATTAGTTGATATGAAGTGTGAATGGATTTGTATGCATGCAGAAGTACTTGATGGTTTAGCATTTCGATTAATTGATCAAATACATGATGCTGGGCTAAAAGCAGGAGTGGTGCTGAATCCGGAAACCCCAATTGATGCCATTAACCCTTATATTGAGTTAGTCGATAAGATTACAATTATGACAATTGATCCAGGGTTTGCAGGGCAACGTTTTATCGAAAGCACCTTAGATAAAATTGTGGCATTAAGAGAATTACGGGAAGAAAAAGGTTATCAATACGTCATTGAAATGGATGGTTCATCTAATCGTAAATCATTTAAAAGAATTGATGCGGCTGGTCCTGATATCTATATTGTAGGTCGAAGCGGTTTATTTGGACTAAATGAAGATATTGAAAAATCATGGGAAATAATGCGTAATGATTATGAGGAAATGACCGGGAAAGTATTATCATAAAACGTAAAGAGGCCATTTAAGAATTTGCATAGCAAATTGTTAAATGGCCTCTTTTTCATTAGAGAAAAGTATATCTTTGAGTTTCATGATGTCAAAACACCAGTTGTAGAAGAAACATTAAAGGTAATTGCTATTGAAGTGAATACATCTGGTAAAAATAAGGATTGATGCGGCTGGTATTCCTCCCATGAAATATTAGAAAGAGCATGCCATTCCAGTATTGATATCCCTTCCGAATCCGATTCGCATGTACCTTCCAGAGTAAATGATGATTACTTGGAAGTACAGGAAACATTAAAGCAAATTGATTTTAAGGAAATAGTCTATTTCATAGATAAGAAAAGATGCATAGTTGCACTTTAATGTGCCGAGTTTGAGGGAAACTCAGGTTTGCTTATTTAGTTACTGATTTAAGTATACTATTCATAAAAGAAAGAATATGAAAGAGATATTAGTATTGAAAAACTTAAAAAATGACTGTAGTTACACATATAGTAAATGAAAGAACTTTCCTAGGAGAGATACCCTAAGGGATGTCTTTTTATATCTGTCGTGTATTCAGATAAATACGCCGGTTAATAGAAATCCTGATAATCTTCTCTATTAGACGAGCAATGTGGAAATGCTTACCTTCTCAGTCTGCGCACAATTTATTTCTCAATTTATTTCTATATCATTCAAAATAGAATACGACAACCTTTATTTACACTATCTAATTACTTTTTATTTGACGAAGCGTATATTTGTAATTGTTGAAAACGCTTCCTTAATAGTCAGGAAACGATTCAGTATAGCGGTGGAAATTAAGGTGTATTTATAATGAATTTAGGAGGCGAACTAAGTGAAGGAGCGTCATGCCCGTTTACTCCAGTTATTAAAAATGTATGAACAGGAGGGGAAATATGTTGGTGGAGACGTGCTTAGTGAAAAGTTGGGAGTAAGCACGAGGACAATAAGAAGTGATATTCGGTATTTAAATGAAAATTACCTTGCAGATGCGGAAATAAGTTCAAATAACCGTCTGGGCTATAAGCTTGAAGGAAAAATGGAGGTTTTTAAGAAACAGGATTATTTTGAGTTTAATCAACGTGCTTTTTATATTGTCCAATTGTTAATGGAAGCGGATTCTTGGATGTCTTATCAGGAAATAGCGGATTGTTTACATGTTTCTGCACAGACGATTAATTCTGACTTGAATCGAATCACTGAGTTGATAAGCAGTCAGCAACTTGAGATTACGCTTGAAACAGAGACATTCTCAGGCATACGTATGATTGGGAATGAAATAGATAAACGTTTATTATTAGCTCATTTTGTAAAAAGAGATTTTGCGACAAAAGATGAATTAAGACATGAATTAAGAGAGCTTTTTACAAAATGGTGGTTTGAAGAAAGACAAATTGACGAGACCATGGCGCATTTAGACGAGGTTTTGGAACAATATGGTGTATCCCTAAATATACAAGTTAAGTCTATGCTGATTGTGGCAGTTTTAATACAAAAATATCGTTTAAATCAAAAAGCTATTTCTAAATTTGAATTAGACCTGAGTCAAGACGACCAATCATTGAAAGAGAATTCTGCAGCCCAAGCTATTTTGAAAAAAGAAGGTATGCCAGATGGCGAACTACTTTTAAGAGAATCTTCATTTCTAGCGGTTCAACTAATAGGGTGGAAGGTATTTCCTGATTCCAATGGGATAAAGGATAATCTTCTGTTTAGAAATATCGACTTACAAATTAATGAATCACTAGCTGTTTTAGGTGATAAATATGGGTATGATTTTTGGGAAGATCACCAGCTGGTTAATGGTTTGCAGGCTCATATAAAAAGAATAATCTATCCATTAACATATAAAGCTTTAATAAATAATCCGTTTTTATCCTTTATTAAATCAGAATATATCCAAGCCTATCAAATGGCTGTTGTTTTTTCCAAGTTAATAAGCAGCCGAGTTTCTGTCCATATTCCTGAAAACGAGGTGGGGTATATTGCGCTTCATATTGAAGCAGCTATTGAAAGGATGAATGATCTGAAAATCAAGGCAGCTGTTATTTTCAAAGAAAATCACGTTCTGGCTACACTAAGTAAACAGAAGATTGAAAACCACTTTAGACAGATTGAAGTGATTGACATTTATTCTATCGATGAACTGCACAAGCTGCCTGAAAATGTATCCTTGGTTATTTCCCAATTACCGATTAAAAATATCAATAAAAAAGTAATCGTAGTCAATGAATTTCTGCAGGCAGATGATTTGGCCTCCATCAAGCAAAATATCACTTTCGGTATATTAAAAGATAGGGTGAGTGAGGAAAAATTAATCTATCTCAATGAGTCAACAAAAGAGGCTTTTTTAGAGAAGATGGTTGATTATTTTCGCCTGCAGCGTTACTTCAATGGCATACTGGATCGGGAGAATCTGTCTCCTACAGATATCGGTAATGAAATTGCATTACCACATCCGCTTTTTTCAACAAATGAAAAAGAATCTTACATTTATATTGGAGTAAATCAGCAAAGAATTGCCTGGGGAGAACGTTCTGTTCGTTTAGTATTTTTACTCATTTTAAGCGAAAAAGATAAATTGAAATATGAATATATTTATCGAGAAATCTATCAATTAATGAAAAATAAATCAACAGTTGAAAATCTATTATCTACAAATTCATATGAAGAATTTATGGAAAATTTACAATGATATATTGGAGGAATAAAAATGTTAATGACAATGAAAGAAATTCTAGACGTAGCATATAAAAATAAATTTGCAGTGGGTTCTTACAATGTTTCCAACAGTGAGTTGTTAAGAGCGATTATAGAAACTGCCGAAGAAAAAAATTCACCGGCAATTATTCAAATCCATCCCAATGAGCTTAATCTGGTAGGAGATGACTTTGTTGCTTATGCAAGAGAAGCTGCTCATAAAGCGAAAGTTCCCGTTGTCATTCATCAGGATCATTGCGGAACCATTGAAGGGACACTGCGGGCGATTCGAAATGGCTATACCTCTGTAATGATTGACGGGTCGCATTTACCATTTGAAGAAAATATAGAATTGACGAAGAAAGCTGTAGAAGTTGCTCATGCAGTAGGCGTTTCGGTAGAAGCTGAATTAGGAACTATTGGAGAAAATGAAGGAAGCTCAGAAGGAGGAGCAGCCCAAATTTTATATACAGACCCTGATCAGGCGCAAGAATTTGTAGAACGTACGAACTGCGATACGTTAGCAGTTGCTATTGGGACTTCGCATGGTTTTTATCCGAAAAATTTAAAGCCAGAGATTCAATTAGACCGTTTGGAAAAAATCAATAATAAATTGGATATCCCGCTTGTTCTACATGGAGGTTCTGATAATCCAGATGAGGATATACGCAACTCAACAAAGTACGGAATTGCTAAAATTAATTTATCCAGTGACATGAAACGGGCATTTTTCAATCAGCTGCGTACTACATTAGCCGAAAAACCAGATGATTTTGAGCCAGATATTCTATTCCCGGAAGCAAATAAGGCAGCGAAGGAAGTATTAAGAAATAAAATGGATTTGTTTGGTTCCTCTAATAAGGCTTCTCTTTATTGTTTAGGAGCAAAATAATACAAAAATTCCTTTTCTATTTTATTCTAACGAATTATAAAGGAGCTATGTGTGATGGAAGAATTGGAAATAGATTTGTCCGAATTGATTGATGAAACAGCTATCGACTTAAAAATGGATGTTCAGTCAAAGAGTGAAGCGATTGAAAAACTGACTGATTTGCTAATTTATAACGGAGCAATCGAATCAAAGGAAACTTTTTTGGAGGATGTTTTTGAGCGTGAAGAGCAAGGATTGACTGGAATTGGCAATGGTATTGCTATTCCTCACGGGAAATCAACAGGTGTCCAAAAAACTTCCATAGCGATTGGAAGATCGAAGAACGGTTTGGAATGGGAAACGTTGGATGAAGAGCCTGTTCAGACAATTATCTTATTTGCGGTTACTGAAAATGATAAGAATAACTTTCATTTAAAGCTTTTGGCTAAAATTGCAGGGGCACTGGCAGATGAAAACGTTTGTTATCAAGTTAAGAACGCCGATAATGCAAATGAAATTATTCGTGCTTTGCAAAAAGAAAACTAGAAAATAATCTTGTTCAGTTATTAAAAAAAGATTAATTCACAAGGAGGCATATGTATGAAGATTGTTGGAGTAGCAGCTTGTACAGCGGGAATAGCTCATACTTATTTAGCGAAAGAAAAGCTGGTGAAAGCTGCGGAAGAAGCTGGACACATCGTGAAGATTGAAACGCAGGGAACAATTGGAACTGAAGATGAGTTAACAACAAAAGAAGTTGCAGAAGCTGATGTTGTGATTATAGCGGCGGACATCAGCATTACAGGAAGAGACAGATTTAAAGACAAAAAAGTAATCCAGATTCCTACGCATATTGCTATGAAATCGCCTAAAGCACTAGTAAAGAAAATAGAAGATGAACTAAATGCTGCGACGGAATAGGAGGGTAAATGGTGAAAAAGGCTGGTGTTGTAATCAAGAAGCATTTACTTACAGGAATATCTTATATGATTCCGCTTATCGTAGCGGCGGGAATATGTATAGCATTAGGCCAAATATTTGGCGGGATTGATGTTGCAGAGAAGGAAGGGACAATTCCTTTTTATTTAAATCAAATCGGCGGTTGGGGTATGACGTTAGTGGTTCCATTGATTTCAGCAGCTATAGCCATGTCTATTTCAGATAGACCCGGGCTTGCACCTGGACTCGTCATCGGTTTTATCGCCAATGAAATAGAAAGTGGTTTTATAGGCGGGATTATCGGTGGTTTCTTAGTAGGCTATGTCGTCCTTTTGGTCAAAAAATATATCAAAGTACCGAAAAGCATGCTTGGACTGATGCCGGTAATGATTATTCCAGTAATTACAACCGTTATCAGCGGGCTCCTAATGATTACTATCATTGGACAGCCTATATCTGCTTTGCAGGGTACATTATTAACAATGCTTGAGAATATGGAAGGTGGATCCAATTTTATTATGGGTTCTATTCTTGGCGCGATGGCAAGTTTTGACTTTGGTGGTCCCGTAAATAAGACAATGTCTCTTTTTGCAGATGGATTACTGGTTGATGGTGTTTATGGACCGCAGGCAGTTAAGTTTATCGGTTCTATGGTTCCTCCATTTGGCATTGCTTTGTCTTTTTTGATAACACGTTATAAATACACAAAAATGGAAAAAGAAGCGTTGAAAGCTGCGGTTCCGATGGGAATATGTATGATTACAGAAGGTGTTATTCCTATTGCTGCAAGAGATATCATCCGTGTCGTTACCTCCTGCTCATTAGGGTCGGCAGTCGGCGGCGGTTTATCCATGACACTTGGAGTAGGCAGCACCGTACCTCACGGCGGATTACTGGTGGTCCCTTTGATGATTCAGCCAATGTATTTCCTTCTTTGTTTAGGTATCGGAATTATTGTAACAGGTATTACATTATCTGTATGGAAACCGGCAGTAAAAGAACATGAAGAGAATAAAGCGGAAGAAGAGGAAGCAGATCTTTCAGGAATTGATTTTAAAACAGGATTATAAAATGAAATAATGCAGAATGACCGACATTCCTATTAGTTTTTGGATATATATTTTGGTAAATGAAAAGGAAATTGCAGCATATGTGTAGGAAATACTATGGTTATTGGTGCTTTAGAAGTGGATATTCCATCTAATAGCGCTGGTCTAGAAATCATAACACATATAATTTGAGAAGAAGCTATTTACGAAAAACTATCATCTATTCTCATTGGATGGTGGTTTTTCGTTGTGGACTCTTATACTAAGTTTCTGTACCTATTAAATTAAAAGAAACAAAAGCGCGATAACTCTTCAAAAATAATACAGTCATAAACCCAGTTAATTAAAGGTTTATGCTGTATTTTATTAATAGAACGATTTGGTTCATTATTCCATGCTTTAAAGCTACTCAAAAAAGACCAATACAAGTTATCCAACTATATTTAAATTTTTGCTCTAGACAAATCGAAATGATAATTTACAAATGAAGAATCAATAAGCCCCAAATGCTGTAATCCATATAAAATCCCATCTTGATTACAATCTGTTGTGACATAAGAAGCGACGTCTTTTAATTCACTGACTGCATTTCCCATAGCAACGCCATTTTTTACTGATGACAGCATCTCTATATCATTCTCACCATCCCCAAAGGCATAGACATTCTCCATAGCTGCGCCTGCATACTCGATAAATTTTTGAATTCCTATAGCTTTGGAAGAGTCCGCAGGCAATACATCTGCTCCAAAGTATCCCCAACGAACAAACTTATAATCTGTGTATTTTTCTTTATAGATGATTTCTTCTTGTTCTGTGCAGAGTAAATTTAACTGATTTACTGTGTTCTGCTTATAATAATCTGGATCAACTGCAGGATAGTCCAGTTTTAAATGTAAAAAATTGTCCTTCGCAAGTGGATGGTCAGCATGTGTAATAATAAGATCTTTATGGTTTCCAAAACCAATTGCATGGTTATGTTGATCGGCAAATGTTGTAATATCATTAACAAATGTTGAATCTAATGGCTCCGAATAAACCTCGATTCCGTCACATACCAGTAGCTGGCCATTGAAAGCTATATAAGAGGAAATATTTAATTCTTTTTGAATATGTTGAAACATATTAGGCGCCCTCCCAGTAGCTATCACCGTATAGTGACCTTTCTTTTGTAAATACTGGATGGCTGTTTTGGTGCTCTCAGGTATGATTTTATCTTCTGTCACCAGTGTCCCATCAATATCAAAAAAGATGATTTTTTTCTCATTCATTTTTTATCTCCTTAAAGTAAACCATAATGTATGAAAAGCATTTCAGGTCAATATTTAAATTTCAATAATTGAATGTTGAAATATAGTCAAGAAAAATTTGACCAGAATAGAATGCTATTTCTGACCTTCAATTCATAAAAGAGTATTAAACACAGAATTGCTGAGAAAGAACCTATATAATCTAATATAAAACTTTTACAGAAAAAGTCACATACCCTTGTGAATCAATGAGCATAATAAACGTTGGGCTGAAATTGAATTTACTTTGTAGTCAGCCCAATCTAAAATGAGAAGTATCAGGAGGCGAACAATAATGCATATCGATGAAAGAAGCAATCAACTATTACAAGAATTAATCAATAATCCCCATGCAACATTGAAGTCACTTGAATCTAAGATGAGCATTAACCAGCGGCAAATAAAATATAGTCTTGAGAAAATTAATACCCATTTAATGGATGCCCATCATGTGCAAATTGAACGTACTCCTAAAGGGCAATTTATTATTCCAGGGGAAATCACAGAAATGTTTTCAGCAGAAAGAAGTGGTCATTCCTATGTGTTATCAGAAAATGAAAGGGTTGATATCCTGCTAATCATTATTTTAAATCGTTCGCAGGATTTATCACTTACCCATTTAACAGAATTGCTGGATTTTAGTAGAAATACAATAACCAAAGTGATTAAGCAAGCGAAAGAAAATCTTAAACTCTATCAAATCGAATTAAATTATTCGAGGATAGAAGGGTATCAACTTTTAGGAGGTGAGTATGAAAAAAGAAAGCTGCTGTTTGATATCATCCAACAGTATGTAAAGAATAGAAAAGATAGAGAATTATTAGAGAAGTATGGGAATATAAATCCGGAAGATTTAAAAATGTTTTATCGCAAATTGGAGCAATGCGAAAAAACATTAGGCTATACATTTTCTGACAATATGATTTCTACGGTAGCTTATTGCTTAGCGGTTTGGCAGAACCGTGTAAAGCAAGGAAAGACAGTAGAAGGAAATGAAATGAGTAAGTTTGATTTGGCAGATACAAAAGAATTTTATACGGTGAAAAAAGTATTTTATGAGCTTCGTTTTACTAAGGAAAGTGAATTACATTACGTAACACTTCAGCTTATGATTATGAATGTGTTTTCTACAAATAATTATTATACTAGCGAATCAATGAATGCCATCAAAAATGCATTGAAGGAAATGCTGGATAAATTTGAGAGGGTTAGTGTGATTGATATTCCTCAAAAGGAATTATTAGTAGAAAAATTATATATTCATATGAAGCCTGCCTACTACCGAATTAAATATGATCTTATTGATAATTCATCGTTAGCTCTAAAATTCGATCAAAATCTTACAAACATCCATCGAGTAATTAAGTTGATTGTTGAACCAATTGAAAGCGCTCTAGACAAAAAAGTTCCGGAGAGCGAACTGGTTTATATCACTATTATTATAGGCGGCTGGCTAAGACAGCATGGTATTGATTTTAATAAAAAGATTTTAGCGGCAGTTGTTTGCCCAAATGGTCACTCTGTTTCCGCTATGATTCATGTAACGTTAACGTCTATATTTAAAGAGTTTCTATTTTTAAATCCGATGTCCATTCGTGAATTCTCCAATTATGAAGGAGAAGTAGATATGGTTTTTACAACAGATAAATTGGATACCGATGTAAAACAATTTTTGGTTGAACCGATTATGAGCGAAACAAAGATTAGAAAATTACAGTCTGCTGTTTATACAGAGCTTTATGGTTTCTCCTTTTCAAATATTGACATGGACTCTATTATGAGCATTATCGAAGAACATGCCGATGTCAAAAATCGCTTCAAGCTAGTTGATGGCTTAAATAAATATCTGCTGGGACAGAATGCATCAGCTTCTCAAATAAACCAGTATGATACAGAAAAGAAATTAGATGATTTTCTAGTCAATGACACCGTCCAAATAATAGAGAGAATGAACAGCTGGGAAGAAGCAATTCGATTGGCTTCTCAACCACTTCTGGAAAGCGGGCATATAAGAGAAACTTATGTAGATGCTGTTATTGAGCACTGCAGAAAAAATTCAGATTATATTATATTAGCAAAACGGATAGCAATTCCGCATGCAAAACCGGAAGATGGTGTGTTGAAGCTCGGGATGAGCCTGTTAAATCTGAAGGAGCCTGTAGAATTTCCGAATGGACAGCGTTTGAATTTGATTTGCTTTATTGCCGCAGAAGATAAAGAAAAGCATATTAATTCATTATTGCAGCTTAGAAGACTTGCAGAGCATGAATATACAGTTAATCAAATAAAAAAAGCAGACTCTGTAGAAAAAATGGAAAAAGTTATTAGAGATTTTGTAGACGAGGTGATTTATGGTGACAAATAAAATAATGATATCAGAGGATGCTGTTTTTACAAACCTGGGAGCATCTAATAAAGAAGAAGCTCTAAGGTTAATGTCCAATGCATTTTCAGAAAATGGATATGTTAATGAAGGGTACTACGAGAGTATCTTGGATAGGGAAAAGAATGCTCCAACAGGAATTGAAGCGTATGATTTTGGTATTGCTATTCCACATACAGACCCCAAATTTGTAAACAGTGATTCGTTAGGGGTAGCTGTTTTAAAAGACCCTGTGCAGTTTCATAGCATGGTCAATGTAAAAGAAACGATTGAGGTTAAAGTGATATTTTTATTAGGGTTATCCAAGAGTACAAAGCATTTGAATATACTACGTCAAATTATGGACTTAATCAAAGAGGAGGGCGTGTTAAAGAAAATGACCGCCATGCCTCAAAAAGAACTTTATCAATTTTTACAAAACCATTTAAAATCAGAATAAAATTGGAGGAATTTAAAATGAAAAAAGATATTATTTTTGCTTGTTCGAGCGGGATTGCAACATCAACGGTAGTAGCAGAGAAGGTGAAAGAGCATTGTGAAAAGAATGGAATTGATGTGAATGCACGTCAAGGTACAGTGGGAGAACTGTCCGGATTAGATGGCTCTGTTGACTTATTTGTTGTTACTTCTGATGTTGGCGGCGGTTATAATACACCAGTTGTGAATGCGCTACCTATCCTTACTGGGGTCGGAGAAGAAGAAGTTTTAGATCAAATTGTTTCTATTTTAAAAGGATAAAAATCTGGGCTAATACTAGAATCTATGGGTGAAATAAATATAAGCATATGATGAAAAAACGGTATAATTAATGGTTTGAGCTGGAAGGGTAACCATAATGATTTTTATTCAAGATAAGCACAGAAAAAGTACTATTTTCTGTAGTGTCTGCTTACCACCTGAATCAATAGGGCATCGTATTTTCAGTCATAGATTTCAGTTAATGCTCAACTTCCAAATTAATCTATTTATTGATATATTTTACTTTTGATTATTTGACGTTAGAAATAAACTTATTATCAGAGAACCATATTTTAGAATAAGGAGATGAGAATTATGGGACAAACAATAGTAGATGGGTTTCAATACATTCTTAGTTTCGGACCTGAAGTAATGCTGCCGATTATTATATTCATCATGGCTATTTGTTTTCGGGTCAGCTTCAGTAAAGCACTAAAATCTGCTTTAACAATTGGATTTGGTTTTGTAGGTATATTTTTAGTGCTCGATTTGCTGACGGGTAGTCTTGGTCCTGCCATAGAAGCAATGATAGATAACTCAGGAGTAGACCTCCCTGTCATGGATACAGGTTGGCCGCCACTTGCAGCTATTGCATTTGCGTCACCAATTGCTCCAATTGTCATTATATTAACAATTGTTATAAACGTAGTGATGATTTTATTTAAGTGGACAAAAACCGTTGATGTCGATTTGTGGAACTATTGGCATTTTGCATTTGCTGGTTCATTAGTGTATATCGCTACAGGAAATATCATTTTTGGGCTGCTTGGTGCGGCAGTTGCTACCATTATCACGTTTAAACTTGCAGATTGGTCCGCTCCATATATTCATAAAAGAATGGGGCTACCTGGAATTTCCCTGCCGACATTATCATCAGCTATCTACTTCCCTGTTGGAATATTAGGAGATAAAATCATTAATTTAATTCCTGGTCTTAACAAATTAAATGCTGATCCAGAATCGATAAAAAAACGTTTCGGCGTATTTGGAGAACCTATGATGATTGGCGTTATTTTAGGTATTCTTATCGGGATTATTGCCAGATTTGAAATTAGAGACATTATCGAATTGGGAATTTCTTTAGGAGCAGTTATGTTTATTATGCCTCGAATGGTTAAAATCCTTATGGAAGGATTGATTCCGTTATCAGACGCCATACGTAATTTTCTGCAGAAACGTTTCCCTGATCGTAAAGATTTGAATATCGGTCTAGATATAGCAGTTATAATTGGTAACCCTGCTGTTGTTTCTACAGCGTTATTATTGGTACCGATTACAATATTATTAGCTGTCATTCTTCCAGGAGTTATCATTATGCCATTAGGAGATTTACCATTCATCGTGGTGCCATTAGCAATGGTTCTGGTTGCTACCAACAAAAATATCATACGGTCGGCAATCATTGGTATACCCATGATTATCGTCTCTCTCTATTTTGCATCAAATTTAGCTCCACTTGTTACGAATGTAGCCGAAAGTATTCACTATGATTTTCCAGAGGGAGCTACCTCTATGATTAATAGCTTTTTAGATGGAGGTAATCCGGTCCGGTATTGGCTTGTTATGTTAGCTCAAGGAAGCTGGATTGCGATTGCAGCTATCCCAGTTGTTCTCCTAGCTGTTTGGTATATTTATAAACTTAGCAGAAGAGATTTCGATGAAAACGGTCAGTTAAAAGAATGAGAATATTATGGAAATTATTGAACGAAAGTAATCGAAATGGGAAAGGAGATAGGAACAATGAAAGCATCTGTTTTTTATGGAAAAAATGATATTCGCTTTGAAGAAGTAGAGAAACCGGAAATATGTGATCATGAAATTTTGATACAAATGAAAGCATGCGGTTTATGCGGAACAGATATTCACAAAGTAACGGAAGAATTAGTTCCTTCAGGTTCTGTACTGGGTCATGAATACGCCGGAGAAGTCGTTGCAGTTGGAGATAAAGTTTCTGATTTCAGTCTGGGGGATCGTGTTACAGGCGGCATACATGTTCCATGTTTCACATGTGAGCAATGTTCCAGAGGGCATTATACCTTATGTCCGGAATTCAAAAAGACGAATATCCATCCAGGCGGGTTTGCGGAATATGTAAAACTTCCGGAAGAACATGTGAAAGATTTGCTTTATAAGATTCCGGACGGCATGAGCTACACTGAAGCTTCACTCACAGAGCCGGTTGCATGTTGTATTCACGGACAAAAGGCAGTGGATATTCATGCCGGAGACCGCGTACTGGTGATGGGAGCAGGACCAATCGGTTTGATTCACTCGCAGCTTCTAAAAAACAAATTAGTGAAAGAAGTGGTGGTAACCGACGTCTCTGATCATCGCCTGAATAATGCGTATGATTTCGGTACCGACTTAACCATTAATACGGCAGAACAGGATCTGGAAACGTATTTGCAGGAACAGAATCACCCGGGATTTAACATTGTTATTATTGCTGCAGGTGTATCTGCGTTACTGCCTCAGGCGATGAACGTGCTAAAAAGAGGCGGAACAGTGGTTTGCTTCTCTCCATTTACAGTGAAACCAACGGTAGAAATTGATGCGAGTGTGTTCTTCCATGATGAGAAATCGATTGTCGGCACCTATAGTGTTTCTCCATATGAGTTCGAGGAAGCTATCTTGGCAATACAAAACGGTGTCATCAATACAGAAGCATTAATTACACATGAAATGCCTTTATCTGATTTAGGTAAAGCAATTGAATTAACACAGCAGAAAACAGAGAACGTTCTAAAAATTGTACTAGAAAATAAATAGAGAGGGGATTGAATATGGCTTATCAAGCAATGGATACATTTTTAAAAGCATTAGAGGAAGGGAACTATGTTGCTCCGGCAATGAACACAACGAATTTAGAGATGACCATCGCAATTGTGGAAGCAGCGGAAAAAACAGGCTGTCCCGTCATGGTTCAGATTGCACCAACGAATGTAAAGCTATCAGGTTATGACTATATTGCAGAAATTGTCAAAAAAGCTGCAGAGAATGTATCGGTTCCAGTCACACTGCATCTAGATCACGGTATGAGCTTTGAGGATGTTAAGCAGGCTGTAGACGCTGGATTTGCTTCTGTCATGATTGATGCTTCTACCTTAGACTATGAGGAAAATATTAATCTGACAAAAGAAGTGGTGGAATATTGTCATCAGCGTGGTGTTCTAGTAGAAGCTGAATTAGGAGAACTGAGCGGGAAAGAAGACGACCATGTGGCAGAAGATGCCGCACAGACAGATGCTTCCTTATGTAAGGACTTTGTGGAAAGAACAGGGATTGATTTGCTGGCTGTTTCAATTGGAAATATACACGGTATTGACCAAGCTCCAGATTTGAATTTTGATTTGCTTCAAGAAATAAATGAAAAAGTAAATGTACCATTGGTAATCCATGGCGGATCCGGCATCTCGGCTGAAGCTTTGGCAAAATTGAAAGATTATGGCGTGAGAAAAGTCAATTTAGCAAGTGATCTGCGAAAAGCATTTATTACGGCTGTAGGGAAGCGTTATGAGAAAAATAACAATGAGTATAACTTGATCTCCGTTTTATTAGATGCTCAAAAAGCGGTTAAAGAAGCGGCGGTACCTAAATTTAAGGCTTTGAATGGGTAAAGAAATGTATATTGTTAGCATTGATGTTGGAACAACCAACACAAAAGTTTGTTTATATGAGCTTCCCGAGTTTCGTTTGCGAGAAATAGAGAACTTTGCGACGCCTCAGACGTTTGAAAACGGCCAAACAGATATAGATGCTGAACAAATTTGGAAAGAAGTGCTTCAAGCATTAAAGAATTTAAGCAATAAGGTGGAAAATCCTCAGCAAATTAAACAGATTACCGTTTCAAGCTTTGCCCAAACGATTGTACTGCAAGACAGTCAAGGGGAGGTCATTACGCCAACCATTGCCTGGTTTGATCCTAGAACCAAAAAGGAAGCGGAGGAAGTAAAAGGCGGCTTTGGTGAAGAAAAGCTGTACCATCTGACGGGAATCAATGCACATTCCAATCAAAGTCTCACCAAATTATTATGGCTGAGACGTCATAAGGAATCTGCTTTTCAAAGGATGCATAAATGGACATGTATGTCAGGCTTTATAGCATCCCGGTTAACAGGTATTTCTGCGATAGATTGGAGCTTAGCTTCCAGGACTCTGGTTTTCGATATTAATAAGAAGCAGTGGGCAGAAGAGCTTATAGAAACATTTGAACTGAATAAAGAAACCTTTCCTGAACTGGTAGAATCAGGTGCTGCGATTGCTGCTGTAAAGGATTCTGTTTCACAAGAGACTGGTCTGCCAAATGATGCGACCATTTCCATCTCTGGTCATGATCATATGGCCGGCTCGATTAGTACTGGACTGCAGAAGAAAACAGAGATATTGAATTCAACTGGCACAACCGAGGGGTTGCTGTTGCTGGGAGGGAAGCCTCATTTATCTGATGCGTTTCGGGAATTTGCCATTTCGAATGGATGTTACGTGTTAGATTCGGAATATACGCTTTATGGGTCAATGCCGACTGCTGGCCAAAGCTTTCATTGGATAGCGAATGCATTGAATCGGAGCATGAAAGATATTACTTATATGTGTCACTATATGCATGAGGAATATCTAAATGATTTTACTTCCATCAAGGATAGAATGCAGGTTTTCATTCCACATCTAAGAGGGAGCGGTCCGCCAACCCGAAACAGTGCTTCTAAAGTCATGATATACGGGGCTACGGATCAGACAACAGACCATGATATTCTTTTTTCCATGATAGCAGGGCTCTGTTTTGAATTAAAGCAATTAAAAAATGTATATGAAACGTATGTTGAATCCAACGTTCACCGCGTAAAGGTGATTGGTCCTGCGGTGAAAAACCCGCTTTGGCTGCAGCTGAAGGCAGATATCCTCCAAGCGGATATCCTTGCGTATGAAATAGAGGAAGCAGTTGCCAAAGGAGGAGCTATGCTGAGTGCATCAAAGCAGGGGATGGTCGATACGTTGCCAAAGCAGGAAATAAAAACATATACACCGGATAAGAAGAGAGCAGAGGCGCTTGAAGCCTTTTACAAACAATTTTATTTACCACTCTATCACTTGAAAAATCAATTTGAGGGTAAGGGATGATTAAATGGAAGCTTTAACCTTTTACGGTATGGAAGACCTTCGTTACGAGTATAAAGATAAACCAGAGATACAAGCAGCAGATGAAGTGATTATAGAAGTGAAGTATGCGGGAATTTGCGGTTCCGATTTATCTCGATACAAGAAGATTGGCCCGCTGACCCCGGGAAATATTTTTGGACATGAATGTTCCGGTGTTGTTAGGGAAACAGGAAGCAAGGTAACGAATATACAAGCAGGAGATCGCGTTGCGGTATGTCCCCAAGTACCATGCGGGGAATGCGAAGCATGCAAGTCAGGATATTTTGCAGCATGTCCCGATTTACTCGTAATAGGGGCGAAACAGCCCGGCTGTTTCGCCTCCTATACAAAAGTGCCCGCAGAGAATGTATTAAAATTGCCGGATAATGTTTCTTTTGAGGAAGCGGCTTTGATAGAACCCTCCTCCGTTGTGCTGCACGGGCTTTTCCAAACCCGGCTGCAGCCTGGAAAGACAGTGGCTGTTTTTGGCTGCGGCACCATTGGTTTACTTGCCTGTCAGTGGGCTAAATTATTTGGTGCAGATAAAGTGGCAGCCATTGATATTGATTCAGATAAACTCACATTAGCGAAAGAGCTGGGAGCGGATGAGGTTATCCAGCCTGGCAAAAGTGTTTCCACTTATGAAAAATTAATGCAATTGATGGATGAAACTGGCGTCGACTTAGCTATTGAAGCTGCCGGCTCCGTTCAAACTTCTGAAGAGGTATTGGCAGCTCCCAAAAAAGGCGGAGAGGTTTTATACCTTGGCATTCCGTACAGTGATATTGCGTTGAAAAGATTTTATTTTGAACGGATTGTCAGACAGGAATTAACGGTACGTGGATCATGGAATGCGGTATCTGCACCATTTCCAGGCAGAGAATTTACAACCACCCTTCAATTTCTTAGAGAAGGAAAGCTGCGTACAAAACCGATGATTTCTCATTACTTGCCTTTACAAGAAGGGCCGGATATTTTTCAAAAAATAATTAGCGGTAAAGAAAAGACGATGAAGGTTTTGTTTGAATTAGGGAAGTAAGTGGATAGATGATATGAGAGAAAAGTAGTGAAGTAGAAATTTGATTTTTATTTCACTGCTTTTTTTATTTATGGTGGGTATGTCTATTTCCCGTGAGCACTATACTATGTAAAGCATCATCGAGGAATTAACAAAATACAGTTTCTTTAAAATGAAAATATTCTTTAAAGAGGATATTCAAAAGGAAAGGTGATTTAATGTTTGAAAGAATCCATGAAGTTGTCATAGAAGCCGGGAAAAACCTAGTAAATAAAATGAATTCAAATTTCACCGTCGAAACAAAAGCAAGCGATATTGATTTAGTTACAGAAATGGATAAGAAAACAGAAAAATATATTACAGAGGAAATAAAAAAGAACTTTCCTGATCATGCTGTTTTGGGAGAGGAAACAGTAGATGAAATCGGACATGATAAAATGCTTGAAATGATTGCATCACATCCGAATCTATGGGTAATAGATCCAATTGATGGCACAACCAATTATGTCCATGGGCTGCCGGGATATACGATTTCCGTAGCCTTGTATTGTAAAGGAGAAGCAGCTTATGGCATTATTTATGACCCTGTTGCAAAAGAATTGTTTGTCGCTGAACGTGGAAAAGGTGCGACATTGAACGGAGAAGCAATGTGTGTCAGCGAGCATCGTTATCTATCTGAGAGCCTTGTCTCCACAGGTCTTCCAGCTAATAATACTAGTGCTCGTTATCATGGCTTGGAAGACTATGTAAAAATAACGCCGGTTACTCGGGACATCCGTATTTTGGGTTCAGCAGCCTTACAGTGTGCTTATGTTGCTGCTGGACGTTTGGATGCGGTTTGGATATGGGGAGTAAATATTTGGGATATTGCTGTCGGCCGATTGATTGTTGAGGAAGCAGGGGGAAGCGTTTATCAATTGGATGGGAGTGAGGTTCGGTTTGAGTTTCCGCATTTCACCTGTACGAATGGAAAGATTGATAAGGAATGGAAGGAAATCTTTGCTTCTATACATGGTTTTTAATGGAAGTATTTTTTACTTTGTGAAAGAAGAATCTGTGTTGGAGCAGATTCTTCTTTCATTTTTATATACTTAAGCAGTTAAAGTAAACTCGAAGATTCTTGCTAATCAAATATAAAGCATAAGTGTATATGTCTAATTTGGGACTTGAAATATACAGCTATTAGTCAGGTTAAATATATTTGAGGAATCAAAGGTATACAAAAACAAAGGATGAAAAAACGAATCTATTAATGACGATACAAAATAATTATTGGAACTTTTCGATACAAGAACAAAAAATTGCAGATTATATACTACGTTACAGTTATGAATTGAAAAAATATATATCCATCCGACTTTTCCCAAAAAACAAATATATTAAATGCTATCTCTAGCACCTTTTATTTAATTATAGGAATTCATACTATAATAACCTTGATGACCTATCTTTTAGATATTGTACTATTTTACTTGGGGCAACGATTGACACACATATACTTCCTTGAAAAAGAAGACGAAAATACCTAATGAAAGATTAGATTTATCTGTCTTAGTCACAGTTTTTTTGATGGGAGTTCAAAAAAGTTGGGATGAAAGCGCATTCTTAGATGAGTTAGTTCGTGATACGATATAAATATAGAAAGGAGGTAATGAACATATGCACCTAGACGATCGTAGTAAGGCGTTAATTCAAGAAATATTTGTGAACTCCGGCCTTAAAGTAAAGGATCTATCTAGGAAATATGGGTTAAGCAGGGGGCAAATTGACTACAGTTTAAAAAAAATAAATGACTGGCTCGAAGATAATGAATTCCCGCTGATAAAAAAAGACTCAAGAGGTTTTTTTGTAGGTGATCCTAAACACCAGATGTTGCTCTTGAAAGAAGGAAAAGAGTTAACTCCAGACTATATTTTCTCTTCTGAAGAACGGGCGCTTCTTATTTGTTTTATATTATTGACTAAAACGGGGGATATTTCACTTCTCCATTTAACATCTGAGCTTGAGATGAGTAAGAATACAATATTAGCTGATTTAAAGAAAGCGCAGGAGATAGTTAGTTTTTATAATTTGCAAATCCATTATTCCAGAGTTGAAGGATATGATATTAAAGGTGATGAATGGAATATACGTCGCCTTTTGCTGGAAGTGATTGACCGAATACAAAAAATATCTAATGGATCACTATGGATAGAAATATATGGACATCTAGCAAAAGAAGAAATAAATAGAATGCAAGGAATTGTTGAGCATTGTGAAAGTAAAATGCAACTCCGTTTTACAGATGAAAAGCATAACTTGCTTCCCTATGTATTTGTTTGCATAATCAGAAGGATTCGACGAGGAAATATGCTTAATAATGATGAAATTGATTTTTCTCAAGAAAATGTTTATAACATTATTCTGGATTTATTAGAAATGGAAGAGCTTATCTCAAATGAAGATTTATCATTTTTGACACTTCAACTCCTTACGGCAAATCTGACTTTTTCTACAGAACCGGATTGGTCAACAGATACTGTGATGATGAAAGGATTACGTCAAATGATTCGGAATTTTGAATATATTTCCTGTACTGTTTTTCTGGATAGAGAAGAACTCTTGAAGAAATTATGGCTTCATTTGAAGCCAGCGTACTATAGAATCAAATTTGGCCTGACTCAAAACCATAAAGTAGATGAAAAATACTTTGGTGAAGTATTTCAAGATGAATATAAGGAACTGCACCATTTGGTAAAGAAATCAATCCCATCTTTAGAAAAAGTAATTGGCTGTTCCATTCCGGAATCGGAGAGCATTTACTTTACCATTTTGATTGGAGGCTGGATGGAAAGACAAGGAGATTCGCTTCGTCATCGTATAAAAGCAATCGTAGTTTGTCCTAATGGCGTATCTGTTTCCAAGTTGATGAAAAGTACATTAAATCAGTTATTTCCAGAATTTGTATTTTTAGAGGCGTTATCAATAAGAGAGTTCCGTAAATTTGATATAGAGTATGATATTGTATTTTCTCCTGTTTATCTGGATACAGATAAAAAACTGTTTATTGTTGAGCCTTTTATATCAAATGAAGTGAAAAAACAATTACGCAGTCAGGTAATGCAAACAGTCTATGGGTTCACCCCTCAGTCCATAGATATAGAAGAATTAATAAAGATTGTAGGGAACAATACTGATATTCAAAACGAATCAAAATTAAAACGGGAATTAAGTGTGTATTTACGGCGTGAACAATTGCATGAGACAGCTATATATGAGGAGGAACAGCCTAGGCTGGTTGAATTGCTGCAACCGGATCATATCATAATCAGGTCAGAAGTAGGTTCTTGGAGAGAAGCGATAGAAACTGCTGCAGAACCTCTTTTGAAAAAAGGAATTATTACACCACAGTATATTAAGAAGATGATTGAACTGCATGATATTAATCGACCCTATATTGTTTATGGAACAGATATTGCAATACCCCATGCTACGCCAGAAGATGGGGTTAACGATTTGGGGATGAGTATGCTGAAGCTTCAGCAGGGAGTAAACATATCATCTAATCAATCAATAAGACTCATTGTTGTTATTGCGCCAATAGATAAGAAAAAACATTTACGTGCCCTTTTGGAAATATCCAAGCTTTCAGAGTTAAAGCCGGAAATAGAAGAAATAATTAAAGCTGTACGTGTAGAAGATATTTATCATTGTTTAGAAGATTATTCCAATCAAGAAAAGCTTCAGCTATAAGAATAGTATTTAAATTAAAAGGAGGACTAAAAAATGAAACGAATTGTTTATCATGGTATTCAAGATTTAAGGTTAGAAGAAACAGAAATTCCTGTACCAAAATATGGAGAAGTAGTTATCAAAAACTTGGTTACATTAACTTGCGGAACGGATGCAAAGATGTATATGAGAGGGTATCGATACGATCCTCCACATCTTATTGGCCATGAAGCAGCAGGAGTAGTACATGCAATTGGTGAAGGTGTTACAAAATTTAAAATAGGTGACCGGGTAGTTGCTCATAATACAGCTCCATGCCATAAATGTTACTACTGCAAGAAAGGACAGCATTCTATGTGTGAAGATTTGCCTTCTAACTTAGGGAGCTATGCAGAGTATCAACTTATTCCCAAGAATATTGTTGAAGAAAATATGTTTCAGCTTCCAGATGATATGGAATATAAACAAGCTGCATTAATGGAACCGCTTGCTTGCGCTGTTTATGGCACCTCACAAGTTCCAATTGAATTAGGTGACACAGTAGTTGTTAATGGTTGTGGACCAATAGGACTCATGTTTATTCGTTTATGCTACTTGCGCGGAGCACATGTAATTGCATGTGATATGAAAGACAATCGTCTGGAAAAAGCGAGGAAACTTGGAGCGTTGGAAACAGTTAAAGTAAGTGAAGATATTAATCAAGTGGAAGAAGTCCGTAAATTAACTGAGGATGAACGAGGTGTAGATATAGCTATTGAAGCAGCCGGTGTGCCTGCTGTATGGAATATGGCTTTTGACATGGTACGTCCCGGCGGAACGGTTCTGTGCTTTGGCGGCACAAAAAAGGATACAACAGTAACCTTCGATTGTACAAGGCTTCATTATGAACAGATTACTGTAAAAGGAGTTTTTCATACGACACCTATTCATGTTAAGGCAGCTTTTCAACTATTAAAAATGGGGGTTATTGAAGCGAGCGATTTTGTGGAGAATGAATATCCAATTGAACAGACCGAACAAGCAATTCTTGAACATGCCAGAGGCGAAGTTATTAAGAATTGTATTGTGTATTAGAAAAAGTTAAGAGATAAGAATGGGAGATGGTGAAGTGTGAACTTATTAGAGTTATTTGATGAACAGTTAGTGCATTTTGATTTTGAAGCGGAATCAAGTGATGAGTTGCTGGAAAAAATGGTAGATCATCTGGAAAAAAGAAATTTAGTAAAAGACACCTATAGACAAGCTGTTATCGAACGTGAACATAAATTTCCGACAGGACTGCCTACGAAAGTGATGTCAATAGCAATTCCTCACACAGATGTAGTGCATGTTAATCAATCATGTATTAGTATCACCAGATTAAAGAAAGCTGTACCATTTCGCGAAATGGGTAATGCAAATACTGAAGTGGAAGTTAACTTGGTCTTCATGCTTGCGCTTAATGGAAGCCAAGATCATTTAAAGGTTATTCAAAAGTTAATCAGCTTATTTTCAATGGAAGACGTAATGAAGGATTTACAAAAAGCAAGTAGTAAAAAGGAATTGTTAGATACTGTTTTTCAAGCAATTCATGAGATGGAAATAATATAATAACGAAAAATACGAGGAGGAAGAAAAATGAAAAAAATTATTGTAGCTTGCGGCGGAGGAATCGCTACTTCACAAACGGTTGCGGTCAAGTTGGAAAATCTATTAAAAGAGAGAGGATTAGGTAATAAAGCGAGTATCGAAGCAATTAATATTAATTCGATTCCAACTTATATTAAAAGTTCAGATATTTATGTCTCAATTACGCAAGAACCGGAAGGGAAATATGAGATTCCAGTATTCAGTGGTATTCCATTTTTAACGGGGATAGGTGCAGAAGAAGAATTAGAAAAAATAATTGAAGTGATAAATTCATAACCTTCCTTATGGGATATTTCATAATGACTTTATTTATATAGAAGGAGGATAAGTATGGGGTATATTGAAGTTTTTTTTCAAGGTTTAATTGATATGGGAGCGCCTGTATTTTTGACTATTATTTTGACCGTTCTCGGTCTTATCTTTCGAATGAAATTCAGCCGGGCCTTTTCAGCCGGTTTGACATTGGGAGTAGCTCTGGTAGGAATTAATATCGTAGTAGACTTTATGATTGCAAATGTTGGAGAAGCTTCTCGATCATTTGTTGAATTGACCGGTATACAGCTGGATGCGCTTGATATGGGGTGGCCGCCAGCTTTGGGTCTTGCTTGGACATGGGAATTTGCGTTTTTAATGTTTCCAATTCAAATTCTGGTAAATATCTTAATGTTATCTTTTCGCTGGACATCCTGCGTAAACGTGGATATGTGGAATGTAGGAAATAAAGTGTGTACTGCTTTTTTAGTTGCATATGTATCAGGGTATGCTTGGCTAGGGTTATTATTTGCAACACTTCAATCTATACTTGAATTAAAAAATGCAGACTATACGAGATATCGTTTGCAGAAGCTTACTGGAATTCCAGGAGTATCTATGCCTCACCCAATGTTCCTGTCTGGGATTTGGCTTTATCCATTTGTAAAGGTTATGGATAAAGTATTTCCAAGTACATTCAACTTTGATGCACAAAAGCTGCGTGATAAGATAGGGATTTTTGGAGAGACGCATGTAATGGGCTTTCTAATTGGATGTTTAATTGGCGCTTTTGGAGGTTATGATATCAGGTCGATTCTTACGCTTGGAGTACAAGCTGGAGCAGCTTTGATGTTATTTCCATTAGTTGCAAAACTCTTTACAACAGCACTGACTCCTGTTAGTGAATCAGCAACTGCTTTCATGAAAAAACGATTCAGCAATCGTGCTTTTACAATTGGTCTGGACTGGCCTATTATGGCGGGACGTTCCGAACATTGGTTGATTATGATCCTGACTATACCGATTATTTTAGTTTACTCTTTAATACTACCTGGCAATCTTGTACTTCCTTTTGGAGGGCTGATGAACATATGTATGGTTGTTCCACTTTTTTATCTTACAATGGGGAACCTTCCTAAAATGGCAATTGGGACAATTATAGGTATTCCAATGCAGTTGTATGTAGCTTCTTATTTTGCTCCACATTTCACTGCACTTGCCAATGCTACTGGAGGAGTGGAAGTGCCTCAAGGGCAAATGCTTGCTTGGTTTGGAATGGATATATCTGAATTGAGATACATTATTGCAGAATTTTCGTTATTTACACCGGTTGGGATTGTTTTATTTATCATAACAGTAGGTTTTGCGATTTATTATTTCAAAGGAATAAGGAAAGAAGATTTGGAAATAAAGAAAGAATTAGGTGTTGAAGATTAATTAATTTATCGGTAAAGGAGAATTGTTATGTGGATAAAAAAAGCGGTTTTTTTCTTCTTTTTAGGTTTAAGTATCATTTTTTTAATCGTCAGTATTCTAAGCTGGAATATGTTATTGGGGGCTTGTTCTTTCGTCATTGCACTAGGACTGACAAGATACTTGGATGATGTAGGTTTGCCTTCCAGGTATAGCGCAAAGGAAGTAAGAAAAGAACTTAAAGAAATGGCTTAACCAAAAAAGAGAGGAATACACCAGATGGAAAATACCTAATCCATACCACACCAAGAAGAATGAATGAGATTTAACATAACCCATCTTCATTTGAATTTATAGTGGATAGAGTAGACATTGATCGTTTATCTCCTAATAAATAGGGACTGTTAATGCGAGGATTAGTTTTCGAGTACGGGCACACATATTTGTAATTTAAAAATGTAAACGACACATTTTAAAATGCGGGCAGTTTTCATTTAATAACTACACACCTCATCTCCACGTGCTCTGTAATATGCCTGCTCGATTATAGGATAACAGTTTTAGGGGAGAGAGAATTACTTTCAGTTAATTTTGTGCCTTGTACACAGCGAAAGGAATGATACTAAAAATGAAAAAATTAATTAATGAAGTTGATGATGTCGTTTTGGAAAGTTTGGAAGGTTTTGTAACTGCGAATCATCGTACGCATCAAAAAGTAAACGGTGTTAATGGAGTTATTCGTAAGGTTAAAAATAATAAAAAAGTCAGTATTGTTTTAGGTGGTGGAAGTGGTCATGAACCTGTTTTTCTTGGTTTAGTTGGAGAAGGTATGGCAGATGGAGCAGCTTTAGGCAGTGTGTTTGCTTCCCCAGATCCCCAAACAATCTTAGAAGTGATTAAGTCTTCATATACGGATGAAGGTACACTTTGTCTTGTTATTAATTACGCGGGAGATACGATGAATTTTGGAATGGCTTCTGAATTGTCCGGTTATGAAGATTTAAAAGTAGAAACTGCATTAGTAACCGATGATGTAGCTTCAGCACCAAAAGGGCAAGAGGAAGAACGTCGAGGAGTCGCCGGTCTCTTGTTAATTACCAAAGTCACTGGCGCTGCTGCTGAAAAGGGATGTTCACTCGCTGAATTAAAGAATTTAGCTGAAAAAGCAAATCGTCTTACTCGCACAATGGGCATTGCCTTAACACCTTGTTCCCTTCCAGGAAGTAAACCTAATTTTACTATTGGAGAAGACGAGTATGAATTTGGTATGGGTATCCATGGTGAACCAGGGATTAAGACAAAAAAACTTAAAACAGCGAACGAAATTGTTGCTGAAATAGTAGAAGGACTTGTTAATGACTTAAATCTGCAGAGTGGCGATGAAGTTGTAGTTCTGGTGAATGGAACAGGAGCGACAACAATATTAGAATTAAATATTGTTTATCGACAGGTCGCTAAGCTGTTAAAAAAACAAGATATTCATATATATGATACAAATATTGGTTCTTATTGTACTTCTTTGGAAATGGCAGGAGTATCTATATCTGTAATGAAGTTAGATAACGAGTTGAAGAGCCTATATAATGAACCTGCTTATACTCCTTATTTCTATAGAAGAGGTGCTGAATGATGGAACAATTAACTGTACAAGAAACGCGGGATATGTTGATTTTTGTTGCAGATAATTTGATTGAGTCGAAGGAAATGCTATGTGAAATTGATGGGAAAATTGGTGATGGGGATCATGGATTTGGTATTGCAAGAGGTTTTACTTCCGTCAAGGAAACGCTTAATGATAATACGTACTCTACAGTGAATAATGTGTTTAAAGATACTGGAATGTCCATGCTTCATTCTATGGGTGGAGCATCAGGTATCATATTCTCGTCAATGTTCCTTGGAGGAAGTGCTCTAACTGACTTAGAAACCCTTAATATAGGATCGCTAACATCTATTATGCGTGGAGGGCTTGAAAAAGTGAAGGTTCAGGGGAAAGCAAAATTGGGAGATAAAACAATGGTTGATGCTTATGAACCTGCAGTAATCGCATTAGAAAAAAATCAAGATAGTAGCTTAAAAAATGCGCTTAAATCAGCATTTTTAGCAGCTGAAGACGGCGTTGAAAAAACAAAAGAATATCCAGCAAAGCACGGCCGGGCAAAATTTCTTTATGATCGCTCTATTGGTATAGAAGATGCTGGTGCTACAACTGTGTCATTAATTTTTAAAGCAATGTACAACTATCTTTCTAAATAAAGTTTAAGTAAGTAGAAGTAGTTATTAAGAATACTAAATTTTCTTGTAGGAGGTAGCGTGTTGAAAAAACAAATTTTAAAAACGCCATTTATGGAAGAAATTATCAATGTTTGCAGTGCCATTTATAAACTAGGTTGGGGAGAGAATCATGCTGGTAATTTAAGCTACAGAATGACCGCTCAAGAAGTAGAAGCATATATAGGAAAAGAATGGGGAGTAACTAGAAAGTATAAATTTGAAAAGCCCTGTCCCGAACTTGGGAATCAATTTTTCCTGGTTACTGCTTCGGGGAGTCCTTTCAGAAATATAAAGCATGATCCAGAGGTGCATTTGGGAATTATTCATCTTAATGAAGAAGGAAGTACCTATGAGATTATTTGGGGATTTCGAGAAGAAAGACAGCCAACGAGCGAACTTCCGACACATCTTCTCTGCCATAATGAAAGACTACAAGTAGACCCAGATAACAGAATTGTCCTTCATTGCCATCCAACATATACTATTGCGATGACATTTATACACGAATTAGAACAGGATGCCTTTATTAAAACGATGTGGTCACTAAACTCTGAGTGTGTTCTTGTCTTTCCAGAAGGAATTGGTTTACTCCCATGGATGGTATGTGGAAATGGGAAAATCGGCTGGCAATCAGCAATGAAGATGAAAGAGTTTCGTATTGTTCTTTGGCCGCATCATGGTATCCTGGCATGTGGACAATCTATTGACCAAGCATTAGGATTAATTGAAACTGTTGAAAAAGCTGCACAAGTATACATTCTAACAGAGGGAAAAACGAAACAATGTATGACAGAGGAGCAAATTGTGGAATTAGCTTATGCATTCAACTTAAAGCCGAGAGAAGGAATTATTAAGAAGAACGTATAATGATCTTTGATAGGGTGTTAGTTGTCAAAGAGATTTAAATATAAAATTGGTTTATGAGATGTTGAAATAGTACTTGAAAAGCCTTGAATCAGGAGAATTTTAATAGATATTGCTTGGAAGGGCTTTTGTATTATTATATTAGAATATCTTGATAATAAATAATCGTTTGTCTAATGTACCAAGAATACTGATTAAGATGAAAATTCTTTATTCTAAGCAGTGGAGAAATTTATGTTAGTCTAACCTAAATTGTTCACAGAAAAATTCATAACAACTACTTATCTGGAAAGTGATGGAGGAGGATAAATATCGTTACTCGTAATCATTGGAAAGATATTAATGATAAAAATATTATGCTATATTTTTTATGAGGTAGAAGGTGAAAAGTTAGGAGACTTTGAATGTAATGACATTTAAGGTCTCTTTTCAAATCTCGTAGATAATAAGGAAATAAAAATACAAAATATCAACTGCCAACTAAATTTGGTTACACATTACAATGAACAATAGAAGAAAGGTAAAGAAAATAGTCCCCTATCTATAATATAAAGGAGAACGGCTGGATTTATCTGTATTTTTTGTTCGTTTCAAATAGATTCATCAATACTGAAAAATTTAATTAAAGGTTAAAAAGAACTTAAGTCTACTATTGGTTAAGAAAACAAGAAAGTATATAACGGAAAGCCAAACTAGACACCCCGCTCCCCAAACATTAAGATTAAAGTATATAACCACTTCTCCATCAACTCTTTAATTCCAGAAAGGATGAACCACAGTGAAACAAATCATAGAAAACGATTGGTTAAAAGTTGAAATAGAAAGTAATGGCGCTGAAATACGGGCTGTCGAGCATAAAAAGAATAACTTAAGCTATATGTGGACGGGAGACAGTGCCTATTGGGGACGTGTTTCACCGGTATTATTCCCGGTTGTTGGGCGTTTAAAAGGAGACCAATATCAATTAGACGGAAAAACATATGACATGTCTCAGCATGGATTTTTAAGAGATGTTGATTTTGAACTAAGCTCACATTCGGCAGAGCATGTTGCATTTGAGGCAGCTTCGGATGGACGTTTTAAAGAAGTTTATCCATATGAATTTAAAGCAACAATCACTTATTCCCTCAACCAGGATTCGCTTTCCGTTGATTGGAAAATAGAAAACAAAAATAGCGGGGAAATGTATTTTTCAATTGGCGCTCATCCCGCTTTTCGAATCCCGCTTTTAGAAAATGAAGGATTAGAGGATTACCAATTGAAATTTACTCCTGCTCCAAATAAAGAGGTAATGGAATATGGCTTGGAAAATGCATTGGTTCATGAGAAAGGAGTCCGTAATCAGCTTCCAGACATAACACTGCAGCCAGAGCTGTTTGCAAAGGATGCTATGATATACAGTCATATCGATCGTATCGAGCTTGTCTCAGCAAAATCTGATCGTGGCGTAGATGTTGAATTTACAGACTTTCCGTTTGTAGGAATCTGGTCTAAATATAATGAAGAAAATAATAGTATTGCACCATTTGTTTGTATCGAGCCTTGGTGTGGTATTGCGGATATGCATGATACGACGGGAGACTTTAAAGAGAAGTTTGGTGTTAACCGGTTAGAAGCTGGTGATGTATTTCAGAAGGCGTATATGATGAAATTTAAATAATTGTTTGGTTAGGTTATCAATTCTGTATATTTACAAATTTTGAATGAAGAATTTATTATATAGAAATTTACATTATCAAAAGCATAGCATATGAACTATTATAATGTATAAGTTCCTATGCTTTTTTGATTTCAAGCATTTTATAATTCAAATAAGTATGGTTTTTAGTGGAATCAAGCCATTATCAATATAAAATTATAAATTGAAAATAAAAAAATTTTTTTACTAAACTGCTCTTAAATTATAAAAATATATGTATTGAATACAGTATGAAAATGGTACAAATAGATTTATTTTCTAAAAAGTCTTCTTTAGAAGGCTCATTTTTTATGTGCTTTTTAGATTAGAAATAATAAAATTGGAAGAGCTATTTTTGCGTGTCGAGGTGTAAGACACTTCATTTTTGTTAGTTGAGAAATCTTTACATAGTTATCTTTTGACGGTGATTCTACGACAAAAAGTGTTATAACCTTTATTGAAAGCGTTTTTTTAAATTATTATACTTGGAAAGAGATAAGAAAGAGGAGGTGAATACAGATGAAATTGGATCAGCGATGTATAGAGATTATTGATATTTTGCTTATGCAAGATGGTTACATGAATATAGCAAAGATTGCCGAACAAGTAGAAACTAATGAGAGAAACGTACGTTATAGTTTGAGCAAAATTGATAGATTCATGGAAGAAAATAAGCTTGAACCTTTGACTAGACATCCGCGTAAAGGAGTATTTTTAGTTGAAAAGAAAAGTATTCGTCCAATATTGTCTATATTTAAACAGCGTATGACGCCAAAAAAATATCAGTATTCACAAGAAGAAATCCAGAATTTTTTGAAGCTGAAAATGTTAATTTCAGAAGAGGTCATTCCAACCGCTTATTTTGAAGAAGTCCTTTTTCTTTCTCGAACAACAATCTTAAATCATATAAGAGCTATTGAAGGGGAGGTTTTTCTAGAAGATTTAAACTTAGAGCATAAAAAAAGAAAAGGTCACTATATCACTGGTGATACATTATTGAAGTGCATTACTTTTGCTAAGATACTGATTCGCAGCATTAATATTAGAGAATTTTATAATTTTATTAATGATGACAGGATTGTTTCGAAACATGGTGAATTGTTTTTTTATAATTTATTTGAATATGAGTATTTACAGAGAGCAGTTGAAATCAGTCATCGGCTGGAGACTAATTTAAATAGAGGCATGGATGACCAAACATATCTCACACTTTTAGCTTTGTTATTTAAAATTGTTACTAGAGTAGAAGGAGACTTTGAAAATATATCAAATGCATTATCTAAAATAGAGCCAAAATACAAAAACAGCTTAAAAATCCTACTTAATAGTGTTATGCAATCAGACAGTAAGAATCAGGAAGAGGAAATTGAATTATTTACAAGAGAACTCTGCAAAAAAGTAGGAGAGGTATATAAAGTAGATTTCTTTAAGGGAAATAGTAAGTTTTTAGAGCAAATTAAGAATCATGTCATATTCATGGTAAAAAGATTACGAGAAAATATAACAATTGAAAACCCCATATTTGAACAATTTATGAAAACTAATCATGAAATATTTCTTGTGACGTCCCAAATTTGCAAAGAATTAGAGCCGATTATTAAAGTAACTGTGAGCAATCAGGAAATTTCCTTTCTTGCCATCTATTTTTTTTCTGAAATGGAGAAGTTCAAAACAAATCAAAAGACAAAACCGGCTATTCTTATTGTGTGTGTAGAAGGAACAGCCGTGGCAAGTATGATAGGAGCGCAAATAAAGAAAATGTTCGAATTCGAACGAATTGATACCATGCCACTTAGATTACTTGATAAGGAAACGATAGAAAAATATGATTATGTGCTGAGTACGGTAAATATTCCAGATATTCGTTCCGAAAAAATTCTGCGTATTAATAGTTACCTTTATTTGGATGATATCAAATTACTTCAAAAGCATTTACAGCTGAAAATGAAAGTTCAATCCATTCAACCGTTAAATAAATTTAGCAAAATCATACAGCTTATGATGGATAATGGCCATATTACTAATCTAAGCAAACTGGAATCGGATTTACTAGAGGTACTCACTAATGATGAATACGAAGCCAGTAGAGAAGTTGTTCCCGATTTTATTTTTTCACCAGAAACAGTTGTTTATGGTGAAAAGGCAAATACATGGCGGCAAGCAATTGCACTTGGTACTGACAATTTAATAGCAATGGATTGTATTGAACCGAGATATTATGAAAATATTATGAAAAGCATTAGAAAATATGGTTCTTATATGACGGTCGCACCTGGTGTAGTTTTAGCACATGCAGGGCCGGAAGATGGTGTATTACAGGATAGTTTAGGAGTAACTGTTTTAAATAAAGGTGTTTCTTTCTATGACCGATATAATGTCCCCGTACAAGTCATTTTTACCATGGCTTTCCAATCGAAAGAGGCATATCTGTTAGTAGAGAGACTTGCGCAACTAGCACTGAATTCAGAAAAAATTCGCTTGCTTACAGAAGCAAGGTCCAAACAGGAAATCTATCAGCTTGTAAAAGCAACAATTGTATAAAAAAGGTGGAGTTTAATGAATACTGAACAAGTTTCTTTCAAAATTATTTCATTAGCAGGAGATGCATTTTCAACGTTGATTGAAGCCTTACAGATGGCGAAAAAAGGTAACTTTCAACAAGTAGAAGTATTAATTAATACAGCAAAAAAACAAGTAAATGAGGCTCATGATGTACAAACTAACTTAATTGTTAAAGAGGCACAAGGAGAAACTGCTGATTTTTCGGTTTTACTCATTCATGCTCAAGATACATTAATGAATACCATTTTAATGATGACACTGGTGGAAGAAATGATATCTATGTATGTAGATTTAAAAAAACAAATTGAAAATAAAGGTGGAGCAGAATATGAATATTGATAGATTGTATATTTTATTGGTTTGTAATCTAGGTGCTTCAACAGGGGTAATGGTAACCAAAATGAAAGAAATTGCAGTGAAAAGTGAAAAATTAAAAAACGTTGATATTCGGATTGAGGCGCATCCAGCTGGAGAGATACAGGAATATATAGAGGATTTCGATGTAATTATGGTAGGTCCACAAATTAAGCATAAATTTGCTGAACTTAAAAAGCTAGCTGATGAAGTGGAGAAACCTATTCAAGTTATTGATACTCAAGATTACGGAACTGTTAATGGCGGGAATATTTTGAAAGATGCTATTATCATGAAATTAGAGTCTGCTGAAAAATAGGGGGATATCTATATGTCGAGAAGTGGAAAAAATCGAAAAATGGATGGCTTTATATCCTTTATGGAGAAGCATTTTGAGCCAATTGCAGCAAGAATAGAAAAACAACGCCATGTAGCATCAATTAAGAATGGGATGATCGCGCTTATCTCAGTACTGATTATCGGTTCTTTTTCCTTAATAATCTCATCAATTGGAAATATGTTTCCTGAAGGAACAGCAATAAAGAACTTTTTTGTAGATTACAATGATATGCTGCAATTGCCATTCCAGTTTACATTTGGATTATTATCAATATACTGTGCCGTCACAATTTCATATAATCATGCAAAACAGATGAAAGTTCCTGTTTTGCACGGTGTAATAGCTGGGGTATTGGTGACATTAATTTTAAATACGAAAATAATTGATGGAAGTTTAGATACACAGTTTCTGGATTCAAGAGGTTTGTTTATCGCAATTTTTGCCTCATTAGTTACGGTTGAAGTGTTAAATGTATTTATGAAAAATAATATTACGATTCGATTAAAAGGATTGCCCGAAGGGATTTCCGCAACATTTGAATCGATTATTCCTATGGTAGTTGTTTTATTTGTTGCAGTATTTCTAAGTGCAGGTGTACAAAGTGTGACCAATGGGCAAATCATTCCTGAAGCATTTACAACCATGCTGGCGCCCGCAATTAATAGTATTGATACACCTTATGCAGTTTTCCTGATTTGTTTTTTAGAAATGCTATTCTGGTTTATTGGATTGAATGGTTATGCAATTTTGATTGGTTTTGTATTGCCGTTTATGACTCAATACCTTGGACGAAATGCCGCTGCTTTTGCAGCTGGAGAACCGATTCCACATGTGTTTGCACCAAACTTTTGGGATTATTTCATGGGTTTTTCCGGA
This sequence comes from Oceanobacillus sp. FSL K6-0251, assembly GCF_038004725.1. Lineage (NCBI taxonomy): Bacteria > Bacillati > Bacillota > Bacilli > Caryophanales > Bacillaceae > Oceanobacillus > Oceanobacillus sp. FSL K6-0251. The sequence continues at coordinate 687,940 of NZ_JBBORS010000001.1, forward strand.
TCAGGGATTACTGGAGCTTTAGTAATCCTAGCATTATTTAGTAAATCTCAAAAAATTAAAGCGGTAGGAAAAGCTTCGGCTGTTCCAGCAATTTTTACCATATCAGAGCCGGTCGTTTTTGGTTTGCCAATATGCTTTAATCCTTATTTGTTTATCCCATTTGTCATGGGGACTCCTATTCTAGCAGTTTGTCAATGGTTCATATTTCATTGGGGGATAGTTCGGCCGCCAGTGGTCAATGTAGGCGGAACACCAATTCCGTTTGCTCAATATTTAGCAACGATGGACTGGAAAGCTGTTATTCTTAGTTTTGTCGTGTTAGCGGCAGCTGTTTGTATGTATTATCCGTTTTTCAAAATGTATGAACGCAGTGCAATGAAAGAGGAAAGGATTCTTAACGAAAGAGAAAAAGCACATCAAGAGCTTGATTTGGATTTTTAAAACTAGCTACTTAAATTTAATTGATAATATTACCTTATTTAATTTAGAAAATACCTTAAAGTTTATGAAAACTGTAATTTCTAGTGTTTCTAAAATTGAAGGAATCAAATTATTATTTCATAAGACAGTATAAGTAAAAAAGGAGATTACTAATATGAATATTAAGAAGTTTCTTACAACTGAATTAATGGCGGAAGCAGCAGGGAAACATATTATTGAAATAGTAAAAAAGAAACCTGATAGTTTACTATGCTTTGCTGGAGGAGATACCCCGCTTATGACTTTAAACTATTTAGCAGAAGCAGCTAAACAGGGAGAAGTTGATTTTGGGAAATGCTCGTTTGTCAGTCTTGATGAATGGGTTGGTCTTGGTAAAGAAACGAATGGAAGTTGTAAGCAAACACTATTTGATCATTTTTTTGATCGTATCCCAAATATAGATGATTCACAAATTTGTTTTTTTGATGGTTTGGCTATAGACATGGACGCAGAATGTAAAAGAGTAGACCACTTTGTTGCGAAGCATGAAGGGATTGATTTTATGCTGTTAGGAATTGGGATGAACGGACATATTGGTTTCAACGAACCTGGTGTAAGAGTGGATACATATTGCCACGTCATCGATCTTGACCCAGTAACTAAGAAGGTTTCAGTAAAATATTTTGATGAAGAAATGAATGTAACACGAGGGATTTCACTTGGTATTCAACATATTACGGAGGCTGCTGAAGTAATGTTAATGGCAAATGGTGAAAAGAAAGCAGACATAGTGGAGCTGACAATCAATACAGAACCAACTGCGGATATCCCGTCTACTCTTGTTAAGAATTCAAAACATGCTGTACTGTACATCGATGATGCAGCTGCCAGCAAACTATAATGAAAGAAGAAGGGACGTAATCAGATGAAATATATAGATATTCAAGGGAAAAAAGATGGGAAAAATATTACCATTAGTGTTTCTAATCTATTGATGGGTTCAGGAGATTTCCTGAGACCGGATAATATGGATTTTGCTGCCCCAGTACTGGATAAATTTATTGAAATAGGTGGAAATTCATTTGATACAGCAAGGCAATATCGACATAGTGAGAAAACGTTAGCAAGTTGGATGAAGTTGCGGAGGAATAGAGATAGTCTAGTTATTCATACGAAAGCGTGTCACCCGACACGTGAAAATCCAGATGTGGCTAGAGTGACTCCAGAGGCAATTGAAGACGATCTTTATACCAGTTTGGAAACACTAGATACAGATCATGTCGAACTATTCGCTTTGCACCGAGATGACCCAACTAAGGAAGTTGGTCCTATTATGGAAAGTCTTCATAAGCAGGTTGAAAAGGGTCTGGTCTATGCCATTGGTGCATCAAATTGGGAAATAGCACGAATTATTGAAGCTAATAAATATGCGGCAGAGCATAAGTTAACGCCTTTTACTTTTAATAGTCCAAACTTAAGTCTTGCTAAAGTGAATCGCCCTCGTTGGGAAAATTGTGTGTCTGCAAATGATGAGATGATACGTTGGCATCAAAACTCAAATACACCTTTATTAGCTTGGTCGTCTCAAGCGGGTGGATTTTTCTCTGGTCGATTTACACCGGATATTAAAGATGATGTAGAGATGGTCGAAGTTTATTATAGTGAAGCCAACTGGGAACGATATCGACGTGCGGAAGAGTTAGCAGACAAAAAAAAGGTAACACCTATTCAAATTTCTCTTGCTTATGTATTGTGTCAGACATTCCCAACAGCGGCGGTTATTGGACCAGAAAATAGTAACGAATTATTGTCCTCTTACGATGCAACGAAAATTTTATTAACGGATGATGAAGTTCGTTGGCTTGATTTAAAAGAATAGAACTTAATTTAAGTTAAGACTAAATAATCCTTTATAGAAAAAATGAGGTGACTAAATTGAAAGATATTCGCAATAAGTTTGCTGTGGAATTATATTCATTCAGACGTGAGCTTGAAGTGGATTTCGGTGGAACTATACGAGAGCTGCGAAAAATGGGATGGCAAGCTGTTCAGATAGATGGACTTCGCGGTAATAGTGCAGAACATATTGCTGCAGTACTTAAAGAGACAGGAATGAGAGTAGCTGGAATGCATGTCTCACTTGACAGAATGCTTAATGATACAGATAAAGTAATATATGAAGGATTATTGTTTGGTACAAAAGATATTTTTTGCAATTCGTTACCTGAAGAATTACAAAATGAAGAAGGATATAGATATGTAAAGAGTTCATTGCTTGATTTGGCTATGCGACTCAATAGTCTAGGATTTCGAGTGGGCTATCACAACCATGAATTTGAATTTTTATCAAAAGTTGACAATCGTACTGCCTATAATTATTTGATGATGCCTGAGGGAAACTGTTTTATTTATCCTGAAGTAGATACGTACTGGGTTCAATATGCTGAAATTGATCCGCTGTCTGTGATTAAACGATTTCCAGAAAAAATGCCTATCATGCACTTGAAAGATATAAAATCAGATAAGAGATTAACTTACCCTGAATCTTTAGCTGAGATTGGAACGGGTATTATTGACTTTGTTCCAATATTACAATGGGGTGAGGCGAATGGTACGGAATGGTATGTAGTAGAACAAGATCGCAGTTTTTTAGATGGCGGGATGATGGAAAGCTATCAAATTAGTTTTAATAATTTACTTGAATTACAGGAACAACTGTAAATAATTCTTTTAGAAGGTTTATACAAAAAAGTATAACTTCTCAATTTTAATGAATTGAAGGGTTCGACAAAATAGAAAGAAACGTTTCAAATGTATTAATAATAAAAAGCGTATGAACTAAGTGTATCGTTACTTAAGTTCATACGCTTTTTAAATGGAATGGATATTATTTAATCAATATTGTCTCCATAATACAAAAGATAGGCATCAAATTATAAATATTTATCCTCTTCCTTGATTTAGACTGAAAAACATAACAATAAATTCACAAGAAGATAATAGTAACTTATTGCAATCATTCACAGGTTGCATTATATTTCCAAAAATAATGCAAGCGCTTTAATGAAAAGAATATATCAATAAAAAGCAAACATGTGATAGGACGCCTATTATCTACAAGGAGGATGAAAAAATGAAACTCTGCTATAACCAAGCAACTACATTAGAGAATTCAAACCTTGCCAAGGATCTCGAATACTGTGAGAAGCATGGCTATGACTATATCGAGATCCGCACAATGGATAAATTGCCGGAATACTTGCGAGACCATTCGATGGAAGAATTACAAGATTATTTCCAAAACCATCATATTAAACCAATCGCTTTAAATGCGTTGGTATATTTCAATAACCGCGAGGACGAGGAACAAGTCATCGAAGAATTTAAAACGATGGTGGATAACGCCAATGAGCTGGGAGCTGCTTATGTGGTCGTGGTGCCATTAGTAACTGATCAGGCGCTTCTTAAGGAAGATATTAAAGTGAGTGCAGTCAGTATGTTGAACCAATTCGCGGACATAGCAGAAGCGCAAGATGTGAAGGTGGCATTGGAATTTGTTGGGCATCCGGAATGTACAATTAATACCTTTGAACAGGCTTATGATATTATTGATACGGTAGACAGAAAAAGTGTTGGTTTAGTTTTTGACTGTTTTCACTTTCATGCAATGAATTCAGATTTTGAATTTCTGAAGAAGGCGGATGGAGAGAAAATCTTTATTTTACATATCGATGATACAGAGGATTACCCTATCGGAGTACTTCGGGACGAACATCGTGTCTGGCCTGGGGAAGGTGTCATTGATCTGGAGAAGTTGCTGCAGACAGTAAAAGAGATTGGTTATAAAGAAGATCTTGTCTCTGTTGAATTGTTCCGTCCGGAGTATTATCAAATGCCAGCGGAGGAAGTGATTCGAAAAGCAAAAGAAACGACACTGGAATCTATCGCAGCTAGTATTCATTCATAGATTAGAGGAGGAGGACACATGGTACAAAAAGTGCAGATTGCAAAAACAGATTTAGTTGTTAACCCGATAGGATTAGGAACCAATGCAGTTGGAGGTCATAACCTATACCCGAATCTGAAGGATGAACAAGGAATGGATATGGTTCGGGATGCCATCAATCACGGCGTAGATTTTTTAGATACTGCTTTTATTTATGGACCGGGTTATTCGGAAGAGTTAGTAGGAAAAGTCGTGAAAGACATGGGCAAGCGTCAAGAAGTAGTCATCGCCACAAAGGCTGCTCATAAGTTTGTAGATGGAGAGGTGCAGTTTGATAATTCTCCGGCATTTTTAAAGCAAGCTGTTGATGATGCGTTAAAGCGTATACAAACAGATTATATTGATTTATTTTATATTCATAATCCCGATGAAAATACGCCTAAAGATGAGGCGGTTGGTGCATTGAAAGAATTGAAGGATGCAGGAAAAATCCGTTCTATCGGTGTTTCCAATTTTTCATTGGATCAGTTAAAAGAGGCAAACAAAGACGGATATGTGGATGTCGTCCAAGATTTATATAATTTGATCCAAAGAGATGCGGAGCAAACATTTTTTGATTATACGAAAGAAAATGACATCTCCTTTATTCCATTCTTTCCGCTTGCTTCTGGGTTGCTCGCTGGCAAATACGATGAAAATACGACGTTCCCAGAAGGGGATTTACGCAATGGTTTTGACCATTTTCAGGGAGAGTCCTTCCGGAAGAATCTTGCCAGGGTGGAGAAGCTGCGAGAGATTGCTGCAGCTAAACAGGTGGAAATTCCTCATTTAATATTAGCTTGGTATTTGGCTAATGATGCCATTGATGTTGTTATTCCTGGAGCAAAGAACGGCTCGCAAGTGCAAAATAACCTGCAAACATTAGATGTTGCTATTTCAGATGAAGAGTATAAAGCAATCAGCGATATTTTTGCTTTGTAAGCTGCTGCATGAAATGAATGGCTGTTACTTATTATTTAGGTGACAGCCTCTGTTTATTCTTACACAAAGGGATAAAAAGCTTGTTATCAATATAAATTGGAATACTTCTATATATGCTTGACACCGATTGATTCCGGGTGCTGTTAAAAAGCTTCTTGTCTTTTTAGAAAATGCGTTAGAGCTTTTTAACTTCATGGGAAAGGTTGTATAAAAGGATGAAAAATCTATTTGAAGGAAAAAAAGATTTAAATAAATATGTTACTTCTATTTCGATATATGGAGCTGAGTTTCGAGTTTATTATTGGGGAGGATGGCAGCGTCATTTTGGCACAAAAGCGCATGTACACAGTTTTTTTGAGGTGTCTTATGTACTTGGCGGAACTGGAGAATACCAGGAAAGGGATGTTAGTTACCCGCTGGCTCCGCACTCTCTTATTTTGACGCGGCCTAATCAGGAACATAAAATATCCAGTGTACAAGGAATGTATTATTTATATTTTGCATTTGAATTAAAAGAAAGTGATTCAGCTAAGAAATGGAGACATTATATACAAGATTTGCAGCAAGAGGTGCAGCCTGTCATCCATTCGCAAGAGGAAGCGATACATGCTTATTTATGGAAAGCACTCTATCAGTCTGCGATAGATGTAGAACATAGATGGAAAGAAGATATGCTTAAACAGCTTGCTTCTAATTTACTGCCTGCTATATTCGACTCCTTTTACCCGTTACCTAAACAGGAATCCAGTTTAAAAGATAATGACGATGATTTTGATGAAAGAAAGGTTCTAGTCTATCGAGTGAATCTCTATATAAAGGACAATCTGCAAAAAAATCTTAAAATATCAGAGGTCGCAGATGACTTCTATGTTTCGAAGCGCCATTTGTCCCGGTTGATCAGAGAGGAGACGGGCAAGACATTTACAGAGATTTTACAGGAAGAGCGTCTGAGTTTAGCTACGGAATATTTACGAGGAACCAAGATGTCGATTAAAGATATCGCTACGGCTTGTGGATTTTCCAGCCTGCATTATTTTACAAAAGTATTTACGCAGATTATACGAACTCCTCCAGCGAAATATAGAAAGATATATCAAGGGACGGTGGAATCTGAATTTAAGGAAAGCTAAATAAGGTAAATACAAAATCTTCCCTAAAACAATATATACATGTATTAAAAAACTCTTTCCTAATATAAAAGCTGGGAAAGAGTTTTTTAATGAAATGAATGCTTCAAATATATTTTGATTTAAAAAAAGCTGTCCTATATTTCTTTTGTATATGGAAGAAATAATTAACGATTTTCTTTTTACCGGCGAAATACATCCTACCAATGCCAAATATTTCTTTACTAAGTCTGAACTGCCCTCCCCAGCCATGTCCTGAAAATGCAAAAAAATGGCTGAATTATGCAAATACAATTTAAATATCTTTCTCTATAATATACCAATAGATATGATTACTTCATGGGTATATTTTGATTATTTATTAATTATTTTTGAAATAGTAATCGATTTCAAAAAATGTAATATACGCTGTACAAAAGGAATGCATCACTTATCATTGGAAAGCTATGATTATTTCTGTTTCTATAAGTCTTTAAAAACAGAAGGGTATCCATTTGTTTGTGAGTAGAGCGAGCTTCATTCTTCTATAAAAAGAAAACGCATTCAATATGTTGAATAAGTGATGCTTCTAAAAAGTAATCGGTATGTTAATCCAATAAAGGAAGGGCAGGTAACTTTTATGGTTTTAAGAATAGGTGTTATCGGAACAGGAGCAATTGGGCAGGATCATATTCATAGAATTACACACTCTCTGACAGGAGGAGAGATTGTCGCTGTAACCGATGTAAATAGTGAACAGGCACATGCAGTTGTGGAACGCGAAAGTCTGCAGGCGAAAGTGTACGATAATGGTCATGATTTGATTCAAGCGGATGAAGTAGATGCCGTCATTGTCACATCTTGGGGGCCAACTCATGAAGAGTTTGTGTTAGCTTCGATTGCAGCTGGAAAACCTGTATTTTGTGAAAAGCCGCTTGCGACAACAGCAGAGGGGTGTAAGCGAATCGTAGAAGCTGAAATGGAATATGGGAAACAGCTGGTACAGGTAGGTTTTATGAGACGATATGATAAAGGATATCGTACGTTGAAACAGGCTGTCGATAATAACAAGGTTGGTGAACCGTTGATGCTGCATTGTGCACACAGAGCACCTTCTGTTACGAATTTTAGCGGTGATATGGCAATTACGGATTCGTTTGTACATGAAATTGATGTGCTGAGATGGCTGATTCAGGATGATTATGTTTCTACACAGGTTATCCAGCCAAGAAGAACAAACCTTGCTGAAGAAGGGCTGCAAGACCCGATTATTATATTATTAGAAACGAAAAAAGGGATTCGTATCGATACGGAGATTTTTGTTAACTGTCAATATGGATATGATATTCAATGTCAGGTTGTCGGGGAGACGGGCATAGCTAATTTACCGGAACCGCCTAGCCTTCAAATGCGCAGTCAAGCCAAGCTTTCCACTGATATTCTAGTAAACTGGAAAGAACGCTTTATCGAAGCATATGATGTTGAATTACAAGAGTGGATCAATTCTACGGTCAAAGGTGAGGTGCATGGTCCGTCAGCATGGGATGGTTATGTTGTAGCAGTGACAACGGATGCAAGTATTGAAGCGAAACAAACAGGAAAAATCGTTCCAATAGAAATGCCTGAACAGCCAGCTTTTTATCAAGAGGCTAAAGCAGAACATACTGTTTAAAGGTGATGAAACAAAAATAGTATCAGACAAATTTTTAAAGGAGATGAATAGAATGCGTTTAGCTTATGATCCATCACATTATCGTGATAATACGAACTTAAGGGATACGATTGAGAATGTTGCCCGGTTAGGTTATGAGTATGTGGAGCTTTCCCCGCGGGAGGATTTTATCTGGTTCAATCAATATCCAAAAGTCGATAAGCAGTTAATCAAAGATTTAAAGAGATATTGCTCCGATGCCGGCGTGAAAATTTCATCGGTACTTCCTGTGCAGCAATGGTCTTCTCCCGTAGAAGAAGTAAGGGAAGCAGCGGTTAGAAATTGGAAGCGCTGTATCGAAATCACCTCTGAGCTGGATGTCGATTTGATGAATACAGAATTTGCCGGAGATAAAACACGTCCGACAGACAGTGAAGCAGCATTCGTGAAATCAATGGATGAATTGATGCCTCTTTTTGAAAAAGAAGGAATCAGGTTAAATATCCAATCGCATCCGCATGATTTTATTGAACTGAATACGGAAGCAGTCCGTATGATTCGTGCGTTAGATAAAGATTGGATCAAGCTGGTTTATTCTGTACCGCATGCTTTCTTCTATGATGATGGGATTGGAGATGTGGAGCAACATTTGGAGGAAGCTGGCGACTTGCTTGACCATGTATTGATTGCAGATACGCTGAATCATAAAGCAGCATTTGGGCTGCGTTACATTATCAATCCTCCCGGTGCTAATGTGACCATTCACCAGCATTTAAATCCAGGCGAGGGAGAAATCAATTTTGATGCGCTATATAAGAAGCTAAGAGAAATGAAGTTTGATGGGATTGTGACAAATGCGGTATTTGCTTATCCGGATCGACCGGAGTGGTCCAATGAATTAACGTTGAAATCTATTAAAGAGGGTTTACATTTGGATTAATAAATAGCATGTAAAAATAGAAGGTTAGAGATATAGATGTTTACTCCGTAATATCAGGTATACATAACAGTTTGTATGCTTGATATTACCCTTAAAAAAACTGGTGGATAAACCATGTATGAAGAAAAGCGGTTGAATATGATTGTAAGCGCTTTATTAAGTGTACGCTTTAAAGGGGTATCTTCAAGGGAGGAAAGAGAAAGTGAACACAAAACAAAACTCATTTTTAATTAAGGTTATTATGGTTTCGACATTAGGCGGGCTTCTTTTTGGATATGACACAGGTGTTGTAAACGGTGCGCTGCCTTTTATGGCCGAGTCACTTGATTTAAACTCATTTACACAAGGATTGGTGGCAAGTGCGCTTCTGCTTGGAGCTGCAGTTGGTGCTGTGACAGGAGGTCGGCTGGCTGATTATTTAGGACGTCGTAAAAATATTGTTTATTTAGCTCTGTTATTCTTTTTTGCTACGCTTGGCTGTACACTAGCCCCTAACATAACAGTTATGGTTATTTCTCGTTTCGCCTTAGGAGTTGCCGTAGGGGGAGCTTCTGTAGCGGTGCCTGGTTATCTGGCAGAGATGTCTCCTGCTAACAGAAGGGGGAAATTAGTTACCATCAATGAGCTGATGATTGTATCAGGACAATTGATAGCTTTCATTGTTAATGCGATACTTGGTAACATGGCAGATGTTATTCCAGAAGTATGGCGTTATATGTTAGTTATTGCAGCAATTCCAGCAGTATTGTTATTCTTTGGAATGTTAAAAATGCCAGAAAGCCCTCGTTGGCTTGTGTCAAAGAATCGAACAGATGAAGCTTTGGAGGTTCTTCGCAGAGTTCGCAGCGAGGAAGAAGCACAGATTGAATTGAATGAGATTAAAGAATCCTTTGCGAAAGAAAATGAGAAAGAAAAAACAACGTTTAAGAACATGCTTCAGCTAAAGTGGGTACGTCGTATTCTATTCCTTGGGATTGGTATATCGCTTGTCCAGCAAGGTACTGGCGTAAATTCGATTATGTATTACGGAACACAGATCCTCCGGGATGCAGGGTTTGCGACGCAAGCTGCCTTAGTAGCAAATATTGCTAATGGAGTTATCTCGGTGTTAGCAACTTTTCTTGGAATCTGGCTTCTTGGAAAAGTAGGCCGGCGCCCTATGCTGATTGTCGGACAAATTGGAACAACAAGTGCCTTGCTTCTTATTGCGATATTTGGAAATGTGCTTGTTGATTCTTCGGCGCTTCCTTATGTTGTCCTAACGTTAACGGTTACGTTCCTTGCATTTCAACAAGGTGCTATATCTCCGGTAACATGGCTGATGCTGTCAGAAATATTCCCGACCCGTTTTCGCGGTATAGGAATGGGAACTGCAGTCTTCTGTATGTGGATTTTTAATTTCTTAATTAGTTTAGGTTTTCCCGTATTGCTGGATAAAACAGGTTTATCGGTTACGTTCTTAGTATTCGTTGCTTTGGGAATTTTATTGATTACCTTTGCAGCAAGATATTTGCCGGAAACCAAAGGGCTGACATTAGAGCAATTAGAACAGCGTTTTCGGAAGCATGGTGAGCAAAAGGCTTAGGGTAAATCATTAAGCTTACGCAGGCATCAAATAAAGTGAAACTTCCTTCAGTGGGGGATTCTTTCATCTCCCACTTGGAAATAATATGTTTCCTTCATTTCTTGAAGTGAGAGTCTTAAAAAAGTTCTTCGATTGAATGAGTAATCGCAGTAATGTTGGAAGATTAAATCAAATGAATCAAGGTTTGAAGTGATAGAAAAGCGTATGAACTTGAAAGGATATTCAAGCTCATACGCTTTTTCTATTGAATTTAATTTCCAACCTTATCTAATAATATTGTTAGTAATCTCTTTTCATAAAAATTTTGGCTCTGTAATACCAGAAGGAGGCATCAAATTATCAGTGGGAAAAAGTGGCTATTCCGTATTGGCAGGAGTTAGTGAAAAAAGCAGAAGCGTGTGGTATCGAGAAAATTGCACTAGAGAATTTCAGTGCACAGCTGGTTTATAATCCAGAAACATTATTTCGATTACGTAATGCTGTAGGTCCTATCGTGGGCTTGAATTTAGATCCAAGTCATTTAATTTGGATGGGAGCAGATCCGATTCTGGCTGCTAGAGAGCTGGGAGATGCGATTCATCATGTCCATGGTAAAGATGTACGTTTAGAACGGCACTTATCTGGTGTAAATGGTTTGCTAGAAACAAAAGAAATAGATGATGTAGCAAATAGAGCCTGGAATTATGTAGCTGTAGGATGCGGTCAGGATTTACAGTGGTGGAAAGAGTTTTTCTCTGTCGTTAAAATGATGGGATACGATGGGTATGTTTCTTTAGAAATGGAAGATTTAACGATGACTCCTGAAGCAGGGGTCCGGACCTCTGTTGATGCTCTCAAACAAACATTGAGCTTTTAATAAGCAAAGCTAAAGCAGTTTCTAAAATGAAAAGCTGTTCCTGATAAATCTTGTTGTAAAACTAGATGGACAGGACAGCTTTTTTGATACTTAATCAGAAGAACACAAGATAAATATATTGATTTATATACTAAGCAGGGAATGAAATGCTGGTATTTATCTACTTGCTTTTTTAAGAACAAGCTGACTTCAGAATGCAAAAAACGGTCAGCAAATTATAAATACTTTTATCGTTTTTTTATTTAAACTGGAAGTGAGTAGATTAAAACTATTTCAGATCCATATATAGAAAAAAGATAATTAGAAAGTAGGTTATCCATGACAAAAGCAATGAACAGGAACAAAAATTTATTTATGCTGGTATCGTTTTTATTATGGTTTCCGCAATTTATGTATGTTCCAACCTTATCTCCGTATATGGAGCATACAGGGATTCCATATTCCTTTATCGGGGTTATCCTGGGCAGCTACGGATTAACCCAATTATTGTTTAGGCTGCCAATTGGGATAACCTCCGACATCATAAAACTAAGAAAACCATTTATCCTCTTTGGCATGTTTATTAGCATGCTCAGCTGTTTTATATTTCTAACGATGGATGGGGCTGGATGGTTATTGTTTGCACGTGCGCTGGCCGGACTTGCAGCTGCATCATGGGTTGCTTTTACTGTCTTATATCCCATTTATTTTTCAGAGGATAAGGTGCATATAGCAATGGGAAGTATTTCTTTTATTGTCGTGCTGGCTCAATTTCTTGGGATGAGCTTTAGCGGCTATATTGTTGAGGAATGGGGATGGAAGGCGCCATTTTGGATTGGCAGTGTGTTCAGTGTGATTGGATGGGGGCTGGCTTTCTTTATTTATGAACCAAAAAATAAGAAAGTCTCCGAGCCCATTAAGCTAAAAGGATTAATACATATTATCCGCGAACCGTCGCTATTAAAAGTGTCTCTGTTATCCATATTGGCTCATAGTATTATTTTCTCGACCATGTTTGGCTTTACATCAACGTTTGCGTTACAGACAGGTTTTGAAGCGAGTGAGATTACATGGATTGTAGCTGCTTTTATGGTGCCGCACGCGATTGCGACGCTTTTTATGGGAAACGTGATTATTCCTCGCTTAGGAGAGGGGAAGTCCTTGGTGGCTGCCTTTTTGCTGGTGACGATAGCTACTGTGCTTATTCCGTTCGCACAGCTGAAGAGTATCTTTTTGGTCATTCAGGGATTGCAGGGCTTTTCCTTAGGAATGATTTTCCCGCTGCTGCTGGGGATGTCTATCCAATCGATTAAACCTGCAAAAAGAGCAACAGCTATGGGGGCGTATCAATCTATCTATGCAATAGGTATATTTGTTGGTCCATTTTTAGCAGGAGTGGTTAATTCGCAGTTTGGTCTCGCATCTGGGTTCTATTTTGCAGGTGGATTAGGGATGATAGCGACGCTGCTTGTCGCCATTTGGTATAGGGGGAAGATATTTACTCGTCTTTCATTTGGCAATAAGGATACAAAGAAGCATCATGCAATTTAAAACTACTAACATTATATGATAGGAGGCAGAAGGAATCATGACAATAAACATTTCGGGTGCGCCATGCTGCTGGGGAGTTGATGATCCTAAGAACCCTTATCTTCCAGATTGGAAAGACGTTTTAAAAGAAGCGCATCTGGCAGGATTTACAGGGATTGAGACAGGACCTTACGGATATCTTCCGCTTGATACAAGTGTTTTAAAAGAAGAACTGGAAAAAAATGAACTTACGATTGTAGCAGGGACTATCTTTGATGATCTTGTCTCCGAGGCCAATCTGCCTAATCTGCTTCAACAAGTAGAGGCTATTTGTTCTTTAATCACGCAGATGCCGCAAGAACAAGCGGGAGACAATCAAAAGTTTAAGACACCTTATCTGATTGTGATTGATTGGGGCCATGATGAAAGAGATTATGCAGCAGGCCACCCTGATCAGGCGCAGAGATTATCAAATAAGGCATGGGGTAATATGATCTCTCATATTACCCAAATTGCAAAGAAAGCTGCGCAAGAATACGGTGTTCGTGCAGTGGTGCATCCACATGCCGGTGGGTACATTGAATTTTCGGATGAAATATTGAAACTGACAGAGGACATTCCGTATGAAGTAGCCGGTCTTTGTTTAGATACAGGACATTTACTTTATTCAAAAATGGATCCGATAGAATGGCTGGAAAAGCTATATCATCGTGTAGACTATATTCATTTTAAAGACATTGATATAGATGTCTACCGACAAGTCATGAATAAAAAAATCCGTTTTTTTGATGCCTGTGCGGAAAATGTAATGTGTCCTATAGGTGAAGGTGTTATTGATTATAAAGAAATATATGAGTTATTAGCTGTAAAATTAAAATATGAAGGGTTTATCACGATCGAGCAGGAGCGTGATCCTCGAAATGCAGGCAGCAGTTTAGCCGATGTGAAAAAAAGTGTCGCATTTTTAGAAGAGCTTGGGTTTAATAAATAAGTTCAAGCTTTCCAATGTAATTGTAATAAAGCGTATGAATAAGGCCACCCGGCCCAGCTTTATACGCTTTTTACAGTAATTTATCACACCGTGTCAAATTACTTTACACTTCTTCATTTTCTCATAGATTTTTAGATGATATTCATGTAAAATAAATACAATTACTGTAATTGTATTTTTGTGAAAAAACAGACAATTGAAAAGGGGGAGATGTGGAAGTGGAAAGCATACAGGCAATAGTGGATACGGTTAATGGTATCGTCTGGGGGCCGATTACGCTCGTACTGATTGTAGGAACGGGAATATTTTTAACATTGCGTCTGGGATTTTTACAAGTAAGAGATTTACCTTATGCGCTTAAATTAACATTCTCTAAAAGTAAAAATAAAGACAAAAACGAAAAAGGAGATATTTCTCATTTCCAATCATTGATGATTGCTATGGCGGCGACACTGGGAATTGGTAATATGACTGGAGTTGCTTCAGCTGTGCTCCTTGGCGGTGTTGGTGCGCTATTTTGGATGTGGCTGGCGGCATTTTTTGGGATGGCCACAAAATATGGTGAAGCTATCTTAGCTGTTAAATACCGTACCGTCAATCATAAAGGGGAAATATCAGGCGGTCCAATGTATTATATTGAAAAGGGATTGGGCTGGAAATGGTTAGCTGTTTTGTTTGCGCTGTTTGGCTTTTTAGCATCCTTTGGAATTGGAAATATGACGCAATCGAATACTGTTGCCGGTTCCTTACAAGCTACTTTTAATATTAACCCATGGGTTACGGGAATCATCTTGATGGCGCTCACTGCATTAGTTTTGCTTGGCGGAGTGAGAGGCATTGGAAGAGTAACTGCTATCTTTGTCCCATTTCTGGCTTTGTTTTATATAGCTGGCGGACTGATTATTGTTATTTTAAATATTACGGAAGTTCCTGCGGCGTTTGCAGTTATTTTTGAGGCTGCATTTAATCCGGAAGCTGTCGGCGGGGGAGCTATCGGTTTAGCGATTCGATACGGGATTGCCCGCGGGGTGTTCTCCAATGAAGCGGGTCTTGGTTCAGCGCCAATTGCGGCAGCGGCAGCGAAGACGGATTATCCAGGGCGGCAGGCGTTAGTATCGATGACAGGAACATTTCTGGATACGATCGTGGTTTGTACGATTACCGGACTTGTTGTGGTGATGAGCGGGCTGCATTTGCAATTTGGAGCAGATGCAGCACCTGTCATTACAGGAGAAGCTTTTGACTTTTTCTTGCCTGGATTAGGTAATTATATTGTTGTATTCGGCCTTATTTTCTTTGCTTATTCCACTATTCTGGGCTGGTCCTATTATGGGGAGAAATGCTTCGGTTATATTTTTGGAGATCGAAATACAATCTATTATAAAATCATTTTCTGTCTGGTTATCCTGTTTGGTGCGGTTCAATCTGTGCAGTTAGTATGGGATCTTGCGGATATATTCAATGGATTAATGGCAGTGCCCAACTTGATTGCGCTCTGTTTATTATCCGGCGTGATTGTATCTGAAACAAATAAATTTAGAGAAGTACGGAGAAAGGAAAAAGAGGAGGAGAGGAAGCAGAAGCTGGCTGGTTAATGATTGCTGTAATAAATGATAAAGTTACAGTAATTTTCTATCGGACATATAAAGGAAATAATTGAGGGGAAATCAATTCGTATAAAAAGTGACTTCTTTGCATCCATGGAAGTCACTTTTTAGGTTTCTCAATAATTGAATTTAATTGCAGCTATAGGATTTATTCGTTCTAAAAGGTTGTCTTCAGGATTTCCAAATAATATCACTTCTCCAGTAACAAGAGTCCCGTTTACAAGAGGACAGCTATGTAAGCCAAGCTGAGCTGTTCTTTTTAATCTGTTTTATTTATTATAAAATACCTTTAGAAATAATAGATGCTCCTATCCTCATATAACAGGAGTATCTCAGTAAAAGTTATTCTTTTTATTTTATTATACCGTTGTATATCCTATATTATTTCACCAAATTTCACCTGAAAACATATTAAAATAGGCGGATATATCTTTTTTTATATACAAACAAATCTCATGATTTTAAAAGATAAATTAGAATAATTTGCATATTATAATTTTATATGTTTAAATAGATTCTACTTTAAGTTATTTTTCCTACAGTTCTCTATAGATGTGGCTGATGAAAATAACATTGTGAATCTTAACGTATTTTTCAATCATACAAGTTCATTTATAGAATCAAAAATTTCATATTTCTATAATCACTAGGGGAGCGATTTTTATCGCTGAGAAAGGAAACTTGACTCTTATAACCTGATTTAGTTAAGACTAACGTAGGGAAGTGATGACTTACTTAAGTAGATAATAATCTAGTTATGTATTCATTTCCCATTCATCTGTATTCGTTGAATGGGTTTTTTAATGCTTATGTCATAAATTCAATAAAAGAGATACCAATTTAATAAGAATGTAGGGGGACCAGTGTTGCTGGTTGAGATACTATCCGTAAGATATAGACCCTTAGAACCTGATCTGGTTGAGACCAGCGTAGGGAACATGCAAAGTAATTTCTATCATAAGGAAATGTATGTACCCTGGGCTTCATGTCTGGGGTATTTTTATTTGGAAGGAGGTTTGCATATTTAATTAGTTGATGATTGCTTTTAAGACATAATAATACACTTTTTGTTAGAAAGAAGGTAGAGAACGAAGGATGAGAGAACAAAATAAAAAAATAGCTCTTCAGTTTCAAAACGTAAATTTCTATTACAAAAATGATGCAGGGAAAATTCCTATATTAAAAAATATGAATCTTTCTATTGCGGATGGTGAATTTGTAAGCATTATCGGTGCAAGTGGGTCCGGCAAGTCGACAATTTTCCGTCTAATTGTCGGATTGGAGGAACTGAAAAGCGGAACTATCTATTTAAACGAGGATCCAGTAACCAATCGTTCTGGAAAAGTTGGTTATATGCCTCAACAGGATTTATTGATGCCATGGCGGACTGTTCAACAAAATGCAGCTCTTCCATTGGAACTGCAAAAGGAAAATCATCTCGATAGAAGAACTGTTCAAAACTTGCTGGAGGCCTTTGGGTTAAAAGGATACGAGAATAAATACCCTCATGAATTATCTGGGGGGATGCGGCAACGGGTTTCCTTTTTAAGAGCCACGTTATCCGGATCTAATGTGTTGTTGTTGGACGAACCTTTTTCAGCCTTAGATGCAATGACCAGGTTATATATGCAGGAATGGTTATTAGAACAGTGGGAACAACAGCAATCTACTATTTTGTTTATAACACATGATATTTCAGAAGCATTATTTTTGTCTGACCGCATTTTCGTCATTACGGATACCCCATTTACAACATTAAAAGAAATTAAAGTACCTTTAGAACGTCCAAGACGACAATACGATTTAGATAAAGAGGAAGTGACGGAGCTAAAAAATGATTTACTAGATCAGTTTCGGATGAGGGTGTAATGCATGAAAAATTATCTTTATTCTATTATTTTAATCACAATCTTTTTGCTTATATGGGAAGCGGGAGCGGGGTTTGTCGCTACATCATTTATTTTGCCAGCGCCAACCGAAATCGTGAAGAAGCTATGGGAATTAAAAACAGAGCTCTTGTTGCATCATCTTCCTATGACGCTTGCTGTTATTATCATTGGTCTTGGGATTTCATTGGTACTGGGAGTTGCTTTAGCAATAAGCATGAATCTATCTAAAACATTACAACAAGCGATTTATCCTATTTTAATTGCATCACAAACTATTCCTATTATTGCATTGGCGCCCATTTTTGTACTTTGGTTCGGTTATTCCATCTGGAGTAAAGTTATCGTTACAATTATCATTACCTTTTTTCCAATTACCGTCAGTACTTTCGATGGTTTTCGATCAACAAGTAAAGAGCTGAAAGAATTATTTCAAACATTAGGTGCATCTAAAAGAGCTCTTTTTTTCAAATTAGAAGTCCCATCCGCACTGCCTTCTTTTTTTTCAGGGCTAAAAGTAGCGGTGCCAATGAGCGTGATTGGAGCGGCAATTGGAGAGTGGCTGGGTGCACAAGCTGGTTTAGGGTATTTTAGTCGTCGGATGATGACACAGTTTAATGGAGCGGGTGTATTTGCTCCGATTGTCCTTCTTTCTTTGATTGGAATTTTATTGTTTATTACTGTTGTTTTATTAGAAAAATATATATTGAAATGGAGAAGATCTTAATATGAAAAAATTATCAATAATAGTTGGTATTCTAATAATCTTTATTAGTTTAAGTGCTTGTGGAAATGAAAAGGAAGAATCTATAGCAGAGGATAATAAAAACGTAAAAGAAACAAATACCGTTTCTATTATGCTTGATTGGTACCCGAATGCTGTACATAGTTATCTATACGTAGCAGAAGAGAAAGGGTATTTTGAAGAAGAGGGAATCGATGTTGATATTCAATTTCCAGCAAATCCGACAGATCCGCTGTCACTTGCAGCTTCAGGCAATGTGACGATGGGATTATATTACCAGCCTGATGTGATTGCAGCAAGAGCAAATGAAAATATCCCTGTTAAATCCGTGGCTGCTATTGTTCGGGAGCCATTAAATCACATTGTTTACCGTTCCGATGATCCGGTAAATTCTCCGAAAGATTTAGAAGGGAAGCAGGTAGGGTATCCTGGAATTCCTGTTAATGAAGCAATTGTTCAAACAATTGTTGAACATGACGGTGGAAATTATGAAAAAGTAGATATGCTGAATGTGGAATTTGAATTGGGTTCTTCTCTTATTTCTGAGCAGGTTGATGCTGTAAGTGGTATGTATGTAAACCATGAAGTGCCAGTTCTGCGCAGTGAAGGCTATGATATTGATTTTATTAATCCAGTAGATTACGGGGTTCCTCACTTTTATGAAATTGTCGCTGTTACCAGTGACGAGACATGGGAAGAGGAACAGAAAAATATTGAAGCATTTTGGCGGGCTGCACGAAAAGGATATGATTTCATGATTGAAAATGAAGAAGAGGCACTGCAAATCCTGCTTGATCACCAGGATGAAGGAAACTTTCCCTTAGAAAAAGAAATAGAAACAGAAAGCTTGTCTATTCTCTTACCAAAAATGGAATCAGAGCAAGGTTTTGGATCACAAGAAAAAGCTTCATGGGAAGAAACAGCAAAATGGTTAAAGGAATATGGAGTAATTAAAGAAATTCCAAACATCGATGATATATTTATCAATATTGAATAATAATATCCTAAATGGCAATAGGAAATGTAATACTTTATATGAAGTCATTATATAGGGCTGGAATGGAATTTCTTGATAAGGTTGCCTAGATTACCTCATCAAAAAATTCTGCGAAAAGGTATTTTCAGTCAATTTTCGAACTGCGTAATGTACGGTATTAGAATATACGTTCATTGTGTGTCCTTTTTTTGACGAATCTCCTAATTAGCCCATTATGCCGACGATGATCAACGCTTTTTCCGTGCAGTTTTTTATGGTTTCGGTGTTTTTCTTTTTATTGGAACGATGAAAATATCAATTTTCGCTGGCTTCTTCAAGGATATGCAGCTCCTGATCATTCGACCAGCTTACAATGTCCAAGCCGCTGTAGACGCAGAATTTATCGTGGGAATAGATGTCTTTTCCGATCGTAACGACACAGCTACGTTGATTCCGATGCTTCAATATTTAAAGGAAAACCTCCCTTTCACGTATCGTCATATTGTTGCGGATTCTGGATATGAAAGCGAAGAAAATTATGTCTATTTAAAGAAGCAAAAGCAGACGGGCTATACCAAGCTGCAAAATCATGAACGCAAGAAAAAAGCTTCTTTCAAAAAAGGATATCAAACATCGGGAAAACATGGCTTACGACAAAAATACAGATACCCTACACCTGTGCCAATGATCGGAAGTTACAAGTCATTAGAAACTATACACGAACTTCACAGACAGGCTACGAATCTCAAGTAACGGTCTACGAATGTGAAGACTGTTCCGATTGTCCGCTTAAAGAAAAATGTACGAAAGCGAAAGGGAATTGTCAACTGCATGTAGCTAAGGAATTTCTGGCTTACCGAGAAACAGCACAAGAAAATATTCTAACAGAAGCAGGCAAGCTGTACCGTATGAATCGTTCCCATTCAGGTGGAAGGAACATTCGGCATACTGAAAGAAGATTATCAACTGAAGAAGTTTCGTACGAGAGGAACAGGCAATGTACAAAATGAGCTTTTGATTCTAGCATTTGGTTATAATTTCAATAAAATATATAAGAAAATCCAAGCTAATCGCCTGGATCTTTATTATCACCCATTAAAGACAGCTTAAAAATTATTAAAAGGCGAAGCTTATTTAAGTACGTCAAAAAAACGAACAATTTTCTTTTTACCGCCAAAAATAAGATAGCGAATCTCAAAAGGAGCTGTCGCAAAATGCGTATCATGCATTTTGCGACAGCTCCAATTTAAAAGTTAAAGTCATCTCATATTAACGAAGCTCACTCAATTCAACCGTACGATTCTCTTTCCAGGAAAGTTTCGCAGCTTTTGCTAACAGCTCAGCCTGTAGCCCGTCCTCGAATTTTGCCACGACGGGTTTATCTTCTAAAATAGATTGGGCAAAATCATGGATTTCCGCGATGTATCCTTCATTATAACGCTCAAGGAAGAAATACATTGGCTTGTCCTCGGTAACCGCAGCATTTGTGCTTACTTTTACATTGGTCGGCTTCTGATTTTCTACCTGGACCATGCCGTTATTGCCGAATACTTCGATACGCTGGTCATAGCCGTATAATGCTTGGCGGCTGTTATCAATTACTCCCAGAGAATCATCTGCAAAGGTGAGGGTGATAATGGCTGTATCTACATCATCATTGCGTGAAAAACGATCATCTACCAGAGAAGACGCTTTTACGGTAATGTTTTTCACATCTTGACCGGATAAGTAACGAATCATATCGAAATCATGGATCGCCATATCGATAAATAGGCCGCCGGAGCGTTTTACATATTCTTCTGGCGGAGCTTCCGGATCACGGGAAGTGATTTTAATAACATGCGGTGTACCAATATCACCATTGCGGACAACATCATGTGCTTTTCTGAAATGTGTATCGAAACGGCGGTTAAAACCTACTTGGAATTTGACGCCTGTTTCTTTAATCACTTCCAAGGTTTCTTTTGTTTTTTCAATATCAAAGCTGATTGGCTTTTCGCAGAAAATATGCTTGTTATTCTTTGCTGCTTTTGTAATAAAATCAATATGGGTATCCGTGCTTGAGCAGATAAAAACAGCATCGATTTCTGGGTCATTAAGAATATCATCTGCATTCTGTGTGATAACAGGAACAGCCTTTAAATAATCGATATCCTTCAAGTGATCGGTGTATACATCAGAAATTGCTTTTAACTGGTATTTATCGGATAGCAGAATATTTTTAGCATGCAGCTGTCCGATACGTCCAGCGCCAATGATGCCTACAACTACTTTTGTCATTGTCATTCCTCCAAGTCTGTAACTGTCTATGTGAAGCGACAGTTGTTCTGATAATATGGACTTATGCTTTATTGGAAGAACCAAATAAACGCATTTTTTCTATTACTACTCTTTCAATTGCATTCATCCCTGTTGTCATAATTTCCGGGATCTTATGGGAATCTGGATGCTGCTCCAGGTAGTCACGTACTGCTTTTGTCCATGCTTGATTGCATTCGGTATTTACATTGATTTTGGCATGCCCGTATTCAATGGCTTTTACAATTTGGTGGGCAGGAATACCAGAACCGCCATGCAGAGCCAGAGGAACCTCATTCAGGTTGTCAGAGATTTCCTGCATTAAATCAAATGCCAGCTTTGGTTCACCCTGATAAACGCCATGAACCGATCCAAGCGCGGCTGCAAGCAGATCTACTCCGGTTTCTTCTACAAGCCGATAACACTCGTTTGGGTCCGCGTATTTGATGCCTGAAGTGATGCCATCCTCTGTACCGCCAACAGAACCGATTTCTGCTTCCACAGAGACATGCTGTTTATTTGCATAGTCGACAACCTCTTTGGTGTTGGCGATATTTTCTTCCAAAGGCAGCTTCGAGCCATCATACATAACAGAGCTGTAGCCTGCATCAACAGCTTCTTTACAGCGTTCTACCGATAAACCATGGTCGAGGTGCAGAACGACAGGTACGGTAATTCCCATTTCTTCTACCATTTTTTTGGTAGTGGCAGCAATCAATTTAAATCCGCCAAGGTAGTCTACGATACGATCCGTGGAAGCTAAAATAACGGGAGATTTTTCTTTTTCTGCTGCGCGTAATGTGGCTTCTGCCCATTGAAAGGTATTGATATTAAATTGGCCGACAGCATACTGGTTTTTCTTTGCTTCAGGCATCAGCTCTTTTAATGATACAAATGTCATTCTTTCACCTCCATTCTTTTTATAATTAAATATGCCGTACATTTCATGAAGAGGTTCACTCTAACATACTGCTTTTAAAGTGAACATCCTCATTTAGTTTGTGACTTTTTCGTTCAATACGTTTTCGTTAATATACTTGCGGGCCTTTAAAGCATATTCAAGCGGATGCGCAATTTCCGGATCCTGCTCTGCTTCAATCACAATCCAGCCCTGGTAGTTATTTTCCAGCAGCTTGTCATATACTTTTTTAAAGTCGATACCGCCATCGCCAGGTACCGTAAACATTCCGGCAAGAAAGGCAGAGCGGAAGGATAGACCGTCCTTTTCGCTCGTTTTCATGATATTGTCCCGAATATCTTTAAAATGCACATGTTTAATCCGGTCGATGTGCTTCTCTAATAACGGCATGTATGCTTTATCAGAGGCGTAAATGTGACCTGTATCGTAAAGCAAGTGAACCAGTCCCGGGTCGGTATTTTTCATCAAGCGGTCGACTTCTGCCAACGTCTGTACGCCGGTTCCGAGATGGTGATGATATACAAGCTTTAAGCCGTAACTGTCAGCGACTTCGCCGAGTACGTTCAAGCCTTCTGTAAGCTGATTCCATTCTTCATCTGAAAAAGTGGGCTTATCAGCAAAAACATTTTTAGGTAAGCCTTGAATACTGTAGGTTTGTTCGGATACAACAGCAACCGCAGCATCCACTTCTTTTAAATAAGCGCAGTGCTCACGGAATGCTTCCGATGCTTTCTCCACGCCATCTTGAATAATAAAACTGGAGAACCATTGTCCGGCAATCTTTAAGTTGCGGAGCTTTATTTCTTTTTTTAATGTTTTCGCATCAGGGAAGAAACCGCCGACTTCTGTGCCTTCAAATCCGGCAACAACGATATCGCTCAATAGATGCGATAGGGTATTGTCTTTTCCGATTTCCGGCATATCGTCATTTCGCCAGCCGATTGGTGCTATTCCCCAATGGATATCCTGTTTTCCCATCATTCATCACATCCAGCTTCCATTAATATTGTCTTGCATTATCGAGAATTTGTTGTCTTTCTGCGGCAGCTTTTTGTACACTTTCCTTTTCGGAAACTTCTGCTACTCCAACATTCCACCAGCTACCATCGTAGCCGTCTGTCATTGTTTTTGGCAGCACTTTTATTTCAATCAGCGTGGATACCGTTTGTTTTTTAGCATCTTCCACAGCTGCTGTTAAATCTTTTAGGTTATTGACAGAATAGGTTTTTAAGCCATATCCTTCTCCGATTTTAGCGTAATCAATGTTCATGATTTCGTTATTCGCATTACGGAATTCTGTTCCTGTGCTTCCATTTCCGTGATCCATTTGTAAGTTATTGATGCATCCAAACCCGGAATTATCGAATAGCAGCAGGTTGATTTTTTTATCATATTGAAGAGCTGTTACAATTTCAGAGTGAAGCATTAAGAAGCTTCCGTCTCCTACAACTGCATACGATTCCTGTTCAGGCTTCGCTAATTTAGCTCCCAGTGCTCCTGCGATTTCGTATCCCATACAAGAGTAGCCATATTCTAAATGGAACGTGTTTGCCACATTGGCATTCCAAATCCGCTGCATATCTCCTGGCAGTGATCCTGCGGAAGAAATCACAATAGCATCGCTGTCAACCACATCATTGACTCTAATTAATGCTTCCGTTTGTGTTAATTCTGTTTTTAGCGCATCTGCATAATCATTTAAAATCTCTTGATTGAAATGATCCGCGATTTCAGGTTTAAAATCATTGCGATTGAATTCTGTTGCAGCTAAGCGATTGCGCTCATTTTCCCACTCTTGTTTCAGGGAAGCTGTTTCTTCTCCATAGCTTGATTGGTAATCGCCAATATTTTTATTGATTGATTGCAATGCTGCTTTGGCGTCAGCCACCACTTGGAAACCGTCAAATTTATAAGCCTGCCCGCGGTTTACATTGATATTTAAAAATGTTGTCTTGTCAAAGTCAAACAACGTTCTGGATGACGTTGTGAAATCTGTATATCTTGTACCGATTCCGATAATCAAGTCGGCGTTCATCACTGCTTTGTTCGCAGCGGAGGTACCTAAAATACCATTTCCGCCAAGATTATTCGGATGAGTAAACTCCACGGTTGATTTCCCGGCATGTGTTTCTACGATGGGAATATTTGCTTTTTCAGACAGTGCTACTAATTCCTCTCTTGCCTCTGAATATTTAGCACCGCCGCCGACTAACAGTACCGGGCGTTTGCTTTGTTTAATGGCTGCAATTGCTCCGTCTAATTCACGCTGCGTCGGTAATTTACGGTCTACATAGTGAACGCGTTTATTGAAAAAGTTGACTGGATAATCATATGCCATCGCTTCTACATCCTGAGGTAAGCAAATCGTTGCTGGTCCAGTTGTTGCCGGATTCGTTAATACTTCAAATGCTCGGATTAACGCACTCATCAACTGTTCCGGACGATCAATACGGTCCCAATATCTTGAAACAGCTTTGAATGCTTCGTTGGTTGTTAAATCTGTACTGTGTTCATGCTCTAATTGCTGCAGTACAGGGTCGGGCTGTCTGGTGGCAAATGTATCTGCCGGTAAGAATAGCACCGGGATATTATTTGCAAAAGCAGTTCCAGCTGCTGTTACCATATTCGCTGAGCCTGGTCCTGCAGATGCGGACACAGCAAAAATCTTTTGACGGAGATTTTGTCTGGCAAAAGCTGTTGCTGCATGTGCCATTCCTTGTTCATTCTTTCCTTGATAGCTTTTTAGACGTCCAGGATTATTTTCAAGTGCTTCTCCTAAGCCTAAAACATTTCCATGGCCATAAATATGGAAAACACCTTCTACAAAAGGCGTTTCTACGCCGTCTACAGAAATATATTGCTGATTCAAAAACTTTACCAATGCTTGTGCAGTAGTTAAACGGATTTTTTCACCCATTTTATTCAACCTACCTTTCGTATCTAAATTTAAGAACGCTCGCGAATAAGCTGTTCAATTTCTTCTACAGTCGGCATCGCTTCGGAAGAACTGTGCTTGCTGACAACGATGGAAGCAGATGCACTGCCGAATTTCAATGCAGTTTCATAGTCTTTTCCTGTAACAAGTGCGTAAAGAAATGCAGATGCATAGGAATCGCCTGCGCCAAATGTTTTTAACACTTTTGTTTTGTATGCCTGTCCGCGGTGAACGGTACCATCTGGCTCATAGGCATAGGAACCGTCGACACCATGCTTGATGACAACAAGCTCGGTATTATGCTGGAATAAGTGCTGGACTGTTTTTTCATTGTCGCCTTCTGAATCCAGGTTTTCCATCACATCGTATTCGTCACGCGTACCGATAACGACATCGGAAAGCTCTGCAACGAGAGAGTAATATACTGCTGTTTCCTCAGCAGATTTCCATGTATATGGACGGTGATCTAATTCAAAGATAACTTTGACATCATTCTTTTTTGCATATTGAACTGCTTGCAATACCGCTTCACGAGAAGGGCTTTGTGCCAGTGCGGTACCGGAAACAAGAAGGATTTTCGCTTTTTTTATATAATCTTCGCTTACTTCGGTGGAATCTAAATAAAGATCCGCTACTTGATCACGATACATTAAAATGCTGCATTCTTCCGGGCTTAGAATTTCTGTGAAAGTAAGTCCGGATTTATGTCCTTCTGTATCGTAAACGATATGAGAGGTGTCAATCCCTTTTTCCTCCATGTATTGTTTGATAAAGTTTCCGTGCTGGTCTTCTGAGATTTTGCCGATAAATCCAGCTTTCAGCCCTAATTTTGAACTGCCAATAGCAATATTTGCCGGAGAACCGCCAACGTATTTTGTGAAAGTCATTGTTTCTTCCATCGGACGGTTGTATTCGTTTGCATTCAAGTCAATCGCAGCGCGGCCAATCGCAATAATATCGTATTCTCTATCTTGATTAAATGTAAGTGCCATGCATTTCGCTCCTTTTTCATTACGGTTTATTTTCATAGGAGAATCGCCCTCGCCTCTTTCTATAAGAATAGAGGAGAGGGGGACGATTCAAAAATGATTAGTCTCGATCAATAATCCATTCATGATCTTTTTCGTTATGGAATTTCCAGATGCGTTCCGGCCCGGCCATGACATTTAAATAGTAAGAGGCATAGCCGTCTGGCACGCCTACTGGATGGTAGCCTTTAGGAACAAGAACAACATTGGCATTTTCTACAGCCATGGTCTCATCTAAAGAACGGTCCTCTGTATATACACGCTGGAAAACAAACCCTTGCGGCGGGTCCATTTCGTGATAATAGCTTTCTTCTAAGAAGGACTCGTTTGGAAGATTGTCCTGGTCATGCTTATGCGGAGGGTAGCTGGACCAGTTAGCTGTTTCTGTAAACACTTCTACAACAAGCAAGCTGTTTGCGGAAGGATCAGAGTCCGGTAAAATATTGTGTACTTGCCGTTTATTATTATATTTTCCGCGATGCTCTACGCCGTTATCCTCTGCTTTAATCAGTTTGGTCGGCAGCTCTTTATCAGATGGAGCAAAGCATAATGCTACACGAGCTTTCGTGTTAGCTGTAATGGTAACTGTTTTATTATGGGAAACATAAACACTGTCTGTCGGTTTACGTTCAAATACGCTTTCGCGGGTACCAATATCAGAGAAGCTTCGATAGCCATCTGTGACGGTGATTTTTCCTGTTAATGCGACAACACAAAGCTCTAAGTTCGTCAGCTTTTCGTCATAGCTGGTATTTGGTTCTAAATCTACTACTTTAAAACCGACATAATGAAGGTCGGAATTTTCTTCTGTCACTTCATGAACAAGTGTTACGCCGTCTGCTAATTTGTTATTTTCAGGTTTTCTTAATAAATGACTCATAAAGAACTCCTTTCGATATGGAATGAGGCTGGGACTGGAGTAACAAGTCCAGCCTCATCTTTTATTTAAAATCTAGTAATCTGCTTTAATGCATTATGAAAAATCTGGTTCAGGGTAACGAGCGGTTACTACTTTTTTACGTGTATAGAAATCGACACTGTCTTTTCCATTTGCATGCAATGTACCGTAGAAAGAAGACTTCCATCCGGAGAATGGGAAGAATGCCATCGGTGCTGGTACACCTAAGTTGATTCCTAACATACCTGCATCGATGTTTTCACGGAAATAGCGTACAGATAATGCGCTTGTAGTGAATAGGCAAGCACCGTTAGCGAATTCAGATTGGTTAGCGAATTCCACTGCTTCTTTTAGGTTTTTCACACGTACGACAGATAACACTGGAGCAAAAATCTCATCCTTCCATATTGTCATATCTTGAGATACGCCATCAAAAATCGTTGGTCCGACAAAGTAGCCATCCTCATTTTGTTCGTTACGTCCGTCGCGAACTAACGTAGCGCCTTCTTCGATTCCTTTTTCGATATAACCCAGTGTACGTTGTTTTGCTTCGTCGCGGATAACCGGTCCTAAGAAGACACCTTCATCCAGGCCATTACCCATTTTGATGTTGTCAGATGCTTCTTTTAATTTTGCGATAAATTCATCTGCAACGGAATCTTCTACAGTTACCACCGCACAAGCCATACAGCGTTCTCCGGCAGAACCGAATGCAGCGCTGATTACTTCTTTTGTAGCTAGGTCTAAGTCAGCATCTGCTAATACCGTAGAGTGGTTTTTCGCGCCAGTTAATGCTTGAACACGTTTTAAATTCTCACTTCCGCGCTTGTATACATATTCTCCAACTGGCTTAGAGCCTACGAAGGATACTGCTTTTACAGTAGGGTGGTCTAAAATGCCATTCACCACATCATGTGCACCATTTACAATACTGAATACACCCTTAGGAAGACCGGCTTCATCCAGTAATTCTGCAAGTCTGGCTGCAAGAATAGGTGTTTTTTCTGATGGCTTTAAGATAAAGGAGTTACCTAAAGCAATTGCCATTGGGAACATCCAGCAAGGGACCATCATTGGGAAGTTAAATGGCGCAATTCCGCCGACAACTCCTACAGGGTAACGATAGTTGGTAGCTTCTACATCGGTTGCAATTGTTGCAAGAGAATCTCCCATCATTAATGTCGGTGCACCAGCAGCGAATTCTACGTTTTCAATACCGCGTCCAACTTCACCTAGTGCTTCGCTAACACTTTTTCCGTTTTCCTGGGTAATTAATTTTGCTAATTCTTCTTTATGCTCTTCTAATAGATTTTGATATTTAAATAGAATGCGGGCACGTTTGGCTACAGATACTTTTTTCCATTTTTCTTGAGCAGCCTGAGCTGCCTGCACAGCATCTTCAAAATCCTCTGGAGTAGAGATTGGCACTTGTGCTAATACTTCTTTTGTTGCTGGATTATAAACATCTTCATACTTATCTGTTTTACTTTCGACCCATTCACCATTGATAAAGTTCTTTAGTTTTTTAGACATTAGGATATGTCCTCCTTTAATATAGTAGATTTATATTTTATTCTCTGAAAAATTTAGAGAAAATAGATAACTTAGTTGAAAAATGCTAGAGGTCACCGGTTAAAAATTGTGCCTTGCCAAATCCAAAGCTCCATTCTCCGGCGCCATTCGTGACAAAGGTAATCATGACATCCTTTGGATCTACCTGACATTGCTGCTCTAACCTTTCTGTCAGAAGCTGATAAAAGTCTTTCTTCATCTTGTCCGTCCGCTGTGTACTGATGACGGTAAAAAGGATGACGTTATCACTTCTCTCAAAGCCGAGCCCGGTATCCTTCATAATCATTTCGTAGGGTTCATGCTGTGTTACAACTTGGTAACGATCACCCTCAGGGACATGAAACGCTTCCAAAACAACTTGATGCGCTGCATCCAAAATTTGTTTGATTTCCTCCGGTTCTCGACCTTTGATTAAATCAACTTTAATTAGGGGCATCTCTACACTCCTTCATTTTGATTTGCAATAACAAGCTCGACATTATAATTCTTACAATAGTCGATATACGCTTGACCAGGGCGTTGATCTGTAATCAGATAATCCAGCTGGTTCAGATTGCAATAAGTAGTTAAAGCGACTTTATCGAATTTTTGATGATCAACTAACAACAGCTTCTGCTCGATTTGTTCCGCTATATAAGATTTCAATTCGCTTTCCACAGGAATAGAGCTCGTTACGCCATTTTTGATAGAAATCGCAGTAGCAGCTAAAAATGCTTTGTTAATATTATAATTCTTTAGAATTTCCTGTGCCTGAATCGTTGTAAACGACTGCGTTCTGCGGTTAAGCGCGCCTCCCAAACTATAAACAGTAAGGTTTTCATAAGGCATCGTTCTCAGGATGAAATCAATATTATTCGTTACAATCGTGATTTGTTTGTCCTGAATATATTTAATGAGCTCTAATACGGTTGTTCCCGTATCTATAAAAATAATGTCCCCATCTTGAATATAGTTGGCAGCCTGTTCCGCAATCCTTTGTTTATTTGGCAGATTCTTTGTCTGCCGGTAAGTGAAGGAGGTTAAAGGCTTGGTGATATCTTTGTTTTGCTGTTTTTTTTCAGCAGGCTGATTAACAGCTGCTCCGCCATGAACCTTAACAATGTCACCGGTCTTACATAACTCCTGCACATCATTACGGATAGTATTTTTAGAAACTGCAAATTTATCAACGAGTTCATCATAAGAAGCTCTTTGCTTGAACGTAATATATTCTTGTAATGCAGCGATACGCTTCGATTTGATGTTGATCACCTCTTTTCTTACATCGAGTATAACACAAGGAATCCAAAAAGTTAACAAGAAATGACCAAAAGTTTATAATTTATTTGAGCATTTTATTGTTTTGTTGATGTGACGGTGTTTTTGGATGCGTTTTCTTTTAGAAGGATGGGTAAGTTAATGTTTATTGAGATATTTGCTCTGCAGAAGAGCAGTAGATTGTGTTTATGAAATTTGTTAGAACAAAAATGACATACTGAAATAGAAAGATAGACTTTGGTTTGTCTTCTTTTTGGGCATTAGAAGAGCTAATACGAGTTTTTTGCTAATAATAAAGGTGAAAAAAGGGAAAGTGTTTTCCTGTATAGTTTGTTTTATTTCTAATTTATTTTATATAAATTAATATTGACATGAATTGAAAGCCTGTTTATAATCATCGTCATAAGGAAAACACTTTCCTAAAGAAGGGGTGAATTTTTATGAAAACATTAAATATAGGATTGATAGGTGCTGGAAGAATGGGGGCGTTTCATGGCCAAACAATTGCGCAGCGTATTCCTGGGGCGAAATTGTATGCGATTGCAGACCCATTTCCACAATCTGCTGAAAACGTATTACAACATATTGGAGAAGAAGCTAAAATTTATACAAATCCGTTAGATTTAATTCAAGATTCTGAAGTAGATGCCATTGTGATAGTTTCTCCAGCAAGAACACATTCGGAAAATGTTATTCAAGCGATTGAACATGGAAAGCCCGTTTTCTGTGAAAAGCCAATGGCAGTTTCGATAGAAGAGATGAAAGCGATCAAAAAAGCTGCAAAGAAAAATCCTGTACCGGTCCAAGTTGGTTTTAATCGTCGTTTTGAAAAGGGTTTTGAACAAGCGCATCAAGAAATTGTTGATGGACAGCTAGGGGACGTACAGCTGCTTCGTTCAAATACGAGAGATCCAGAGCTTTCTGGTCCAGAAAAGAAACCGGAATGGACGATATTTATAGAAACATTGATTCATGATTTTGATACGTTGATGTACTTAAATCCAGGAGCGAAACCGGTAGAGGTATATGCGAAAGCAGATGCGCTTATCCGGCCGGATTTGAAGGAAAACGGATTATTGGATACTTCTGTGGTGACGATAACGTTTGATAATGGATGTATTGCGGTAGCGGATGCCAGCTTTCAGGCTAAATATGGATACGATGTACGTGCGGAAGTATTTGGTTCGGAAGGAATGATTACGTTAGGAGATATCAAAACATCCAGCATGCAAAAATTTAATACAGCTGGAGCAAGCTACCAAACTACCAGATATGATCAAGATCTTTTATTTGATGCATATGTTGATGAATTAAAGCATTTTGTGAAAGCGGTACAAAATGAAGAAGTAACGCCAAAAGTATCTATTGAAAATGCAGAATGGGCATTGTATTTGGCGCTGGCAAGTATTGAGTCTGTGAAAACAGGACTTCCTGTAAAAGTAGAAGATGTTATTTCATTACAGTTAAAGGAGGAAGCAATGTAATGAGAGAATATGGGCTATGCTTATGGACATTTGGAGATGTAGATACACAGAGAAAGATAAAGCTTGCGGAAGAGATTGGTGTAGATGGTGTTGAAGTGCAAGGAAACTTAGAGGATGACCCTGCGGAAATAAAAGAATTACTGAAAGAATATAACTTAAAGGCTTTATCTGTGACACCGGATAATGTTGATATTTCAAGTATTGATGAAAAAGTCAGAGTGGATGCTGTTAATTACTTTCTGGAATTATTAATCTGGGCTAAAGAGCTGGGAGCAGGTAGAATTTGTCTTCATGGTGAAGTTGGGAAAATAACAGGTTCAGGTAACTCGGATAAAGACTGGGAATTGCTTGTGAAAAGTACAAAGCAAATAGTAGAAAAAGCAGAAGAACTCGAAATGCCTATTGTTTATGAGGTGCTTAATCGTTATGAAAATCATCAAATAGTCACGTCAAAAGAAGCAAAAAAATTGATAGATGAGGTTCAAAGTAAATATCTTACTATTTTATTAGATGCTTATCATATGAATATTGAAGAAAGCTCATCTGTTCAAGCGTTGAAGGATGCCGGAGAAAATTTGGGCGTTTATCATATTGCTGACTCCAATAGACAAGCTATTGGTAATGGACATGCAAATTTAAAAGAACAGGTAGCTGTTTTAGGAGAAATCGGTTATACAGGTCCTGTGATTATGGAAATGACAGCTGCCGGACCTAATCCTTTTACTCCTGTGAAAGAAGGAGACTACTTAGGTGTTATTACAGCATATTATCGTGCGTCATTAAAACAGTTAAAAGAATGGGAGAAATACTAAGGTTTCAGCGCTTTTAAGGCGCTGTTTCCTTCATATGAATGACAACGCTTTCCAGGAAGGTATTTAAAAAGGGGAAGAGGGGTAAATACATGAAGAAAAATACAAGATATATTGTTACATTAACATTGATTGCCGCTTTAGGAGGATTATTGTTTGGTTATGACACAGCTGTTATTTCTGCAGCTGAGCAATCCTTGCAAGTGTATTTTATGGAGAGTCTCGGCCTAGGGACATTCGCACATGGATTAACCGTTTCCAGTGCGTTAATTGGTTGTATTGTCGGAGGGTTAATCAGCGGATTTCTTTCTAACAGAATTGGACGCAAAAACTCCCTGTTAGTAGCTGCTGTATTATTCTTCGTTTCTGCTCTGTTATCGGCTTATCCTGAATTTCTATTCTTTACGAAAGATAACCAGACAATGGGACTTTTCATTATGTTTAATTTTTATCGTATTATCGGTGGAATCGGCGTAGGTTTAGCGTCGGGACTTGGACCTTTATACATTAGTGAAACATCTCCCGCGAATATTAGAGGGAAATTGGTAACATTAAATAATTTAGCGATTATATTCGGGATGTCTTTTGTGTATTTTGTTAACTGGAGAATCGCAGCGGGGCAGGAATTAAGCTGGATTCATGATGTAGGCTGGAGGTATATGTTTGCTTCAGAAGCAATACCAGCCCTGTTATTCTTTGGATTGTTATTCCTTGTTCCGGAAACACCAAGGTATTTAATCTCTAAAAATAAAGATCAAGAAGCACTGACAATACTTGAAAAAGTGAATAACTCGAAGGAAAAGGC
This sequence comes from Oceanobacillus sp. FSL K6-0251, assembly GCF_038004725.1. Classification (NCBI taxonomy): domain Bacteria; kingdom Bacillati; phylum Bacillota; class Bacilli; order Caryophanales; family Bacillaceae; genus Oceanobacillus; species Oceanobacillus sp. FSL K6-0251. Next base: position 721,144 of record NZ_JBBORS010000001.1, read on the forward strand.
AAACGCAATTTATCAAGAAATCAAACAAACCGTTGATGTAAAAAATGTTCGAGTGTTTTCTTATGGGAAATTAGTTGTCATTGTTGGTATTTTATTAGCTGCATTTCAACAATTTGTAGGCATCAATGTTATCTTATATTATGCTCCAAGAATTTTTGCGGAAATGGGTGCGAGTTCAGATGGATCGATGTTTCAAACGGTAATCATCGGAATTGTTAACTTTATCTTTGTATTAATTGCAATGCTGTTAGTTGACAGAGTTGGAAGAAGATTATTAATGATTGTAGGTTCCGTTGGTATGGCTGTAGGAATGTTTGGTGTTGCTGCACTAGCATATCTTGATCAAATGGGGATTGGCGCACTTATCTTTATCTTGATTTTTGTGGCATTCTATAATCTATCATTTGGTCCGTTGATGTGGGTATTAGCCTCAGAACTGTTCCCTAATAAGGTAAGAGGCCAGATTATGGCAATCACTGTTGTGGCAAACTGGGGTTCGAATCTATTGATATCTTCTACGTTCCCGTCTTTATTAGAATTTGGGGCAGGATTTGCTTATACTTTCTATGGCATTATGTGTGTACTCGCGCTATTGTTTGTTCTAAAGCTTGTCCCTGAGACAAAAGGGAAAACATTAGAAGAAATTGAAAAGTATTGGGAAGATAAACAGGCGAACTCGCAGCAGAACAAAGCTGTGTAGGGAAACAAGATAGAATGGAAAAAAAGCTTGATGTAGTTTGCGACTATATCAGGCTTTTTTAGCAGGTAAGAAAGTATAAACTTTCTTATTGCATAAGTGTAACTAAGGTTGTCACCTAAAGGCCTGGTGACAACCAAGTTTTCTAATGATTTTAAAGAATAGTGAAATAAGAACCGTTTTACATCTATGGCGTACTCAGGTTGTTTACTGTAGAATTAAAGTTACTTAATGATAAGAAAACGATACATGATAAGAAAGTAGGGAAATGTTCTTGAAAGAGAAGCGACCGACAATTTATGATGTAGCTAAAGAGGCTGGAGTTTCTATTTCCACCGTTTCTAAAGTAATGAACGGCACGGGCAGTATTGCAGATAAAACGAAGAAAAAAGTAGAGGCAAGTATGCAGAAGCTAAGTTATCAGCCAATTGCTGCACCTGCATTGCAGAAAAGGCTGCAAACAATTGGATTATTAATTCCATCTATCGCTGATCCTTTTTCTGCAGAAATTGCCAGGAAAATTGAAGATAATGGACGCAAATATGGGTTCAGCTTAATTGTTTGCAGTACAGATAATAATCTTGTTAAAGAAAAAGAGTATATTGCTATTCTTCGTAAAAAATATGTAGATGGTATTATTATTGCGACCGGCTTGAAAAATGCGAAGGCGTTACAGGAGTTGAAAAACAGTAATATTCCTATTGCGCTTTTATCCCGGGAAGTTCCTTCGCTGCCTTTGAATACAGTTTTAGTAAATGATTATTTAGGAGCTTATGAAGCAACCTCTTATTTAATAAAAAAAGGTCATCAGCGGATTGCGATGATAACAGAGGATATGTATTTTTCATCTGTAAAGGCAAGGGTAGACGGGTATAAGCAGGCGTTGGAGGATGAGCAAATGGAAGCGAGCAAATCACTTATTTCAATAGATAATTCCAGCTTTATGGATGCTTCGCAGTCAGCTGGGAAGCTGGTTAACATGCAAGAGCCGCCAACGGCAATTTTTGCATCTACAGAACCTTTGGCAATTGGTGCCATGCAAGGAGTTCGGGAAGCAGGTCTGATGATTCCTGATGATGTATCTATTGTTGGTTTTGATAATTCTATTCTGGCTCAAATGTGCTACCCTCAGTTAACAACTGTTGCACAACCGACGGAGGAGATGGCTGAAAAAATTGTTCAGCTCTTAGTAGAGGAAATAAATGGAACGGAAAAAGTGAAGCAGCGAATCGTATTAGCTCCGAGATTAGTGATTCGGGGGACGGTGGGGGAAGGTCGGCAGTAATAAATTCTTAGAAGGAGAATGCTATATGATGAAAGCGCAGCGGGTAACTGCAATACTTGAATATGTGAAAGAAAAAGAATCTGTATCACTTGATGAACTTGTAGATCGATTTGGGGTTTCTAAAAATACAATCCGACGGGACATTCAGGAGCTTGTAGATGAAGAACAATTGGTGAAGGTTTACGGCGGGGTGTCTATTTCAAAACCGCTGACCGTTCCGTATCAAGACCGGAAAGTTAAGCAATTCCATGAAAAACAAAAGCTTGCAAAATTAGCAGCGGAATTTATTGAGGATGGGGATATTATATTTCTTGATTCAGGAACCACTACCGTAGAATTGCTTGATTTTATCAAGTATAAAAATATTACTATTGTGACCAACAATCTCGATTTCACATTGGATGCCAGTGCTTATCCCAATTTAAACATTTATTCAACAGGCGGGGTTTTCGAGCGTTCTACAAGATCTTACGTCGGAACAGAAAGCGCAGAAGTAATCCAAAAATATAATTTTAATAAAGCTTTTATGGCTTCGACAGGACTTTCACTGGATAAAGGAATAACGAATTCATCTCCTTTAGAAACACAAGTAAAGGCAAAAGTAATCCAAAAAAGTGAGCAAGTATTTATTCTTGTAGACCATACAAAATTTGATAAGTATGCATTGACTACCTATTGTAATTTTGATGACATTGATTATTTAATAACGGATCAGGAACCTCCGAAAGCATATATAACACATAGTGAACAAAATCAATATGAAGTAATTTATCCAAATTGATTTTGTAATACTCTTCATAAAAAATGATTGTATGCAGAAAAATTGCATTCTTAGGGTAAACTCTTTAATATAAAATAAAACTTCACACTGTGAAAGGGTGCACAATCATCAAGAAATTTCTATTTCCATATTTTAATTGCACGAATCAGTGTGACGAATATAACTAAAAAAGAGGTGTAACGGATGGAAAAAGTGATTGTAGTATGTGAAGCAGGGATCACAACCAGTTTATTAGTAAAAAAATTAAATGAACTTGCGCAAGAAAAAGGGCAAGGTATCGATATTCAATCTAAAAGTCTGGAAGAAGGCTTGGATTACGTGAAAGAGCATAATATAGATGTTGTATTATTAGGGCCCCAAATTCATCATAGCGCTGAGAATTACGAAGCATCAACAAATGCAAAAGTCGCTAAAATTTCAGTGAAAGACTATAACAGCATGAATGTTTACAGCATTTTTGAACAGATAAGAGAGGCGTAACAATGGCGATCGATATAGAAGTATTTATGCCTTTGATTACAGAAGCTTCTCAAGCAAAAACGTTAGCTTATCAGGCATTAGGTCTTGCAAAAGAACAAGATATAAAAGGATATGAAGCAGGCATCGCTGATGCTAAAAAGCATTTGATAGCTGCTCATAAAAAACAGACGGAGCTTTTGCAACTGAACAGCCGTGAGCAGCAGACAGATATCAATATTTATGTCATTCATGCGATGGATCATGTGACAAATGCTCAAATGATTTGTGATATGGCGCAGGAATTAGCAGAGCTTCATTTAAAAAAATAAATCATAGAAAAAGATTATCCTGTAATTGGTATATGCCATTACAGGATTTTTTTATGAAAAAAAGAGGTGTCCAGCGAATTTAAACATGCAGATACTAATCAATTGATTACAAAAGATAACAATAAATTAATCATAAATTGATAGAAACTTGACTAAATATTAATTTTTATAATAGTATATAACATAGTAACAACGTAAGTGAACATATCTATAAGTTTAACAAAGGAGAATTTCAAATGAAAACGCTTAAAATTGGTGTTGCAGGATTAGGAAGACTAGGACTGATTCATGCAGAAAATATCTATAATCTAAAAGGAGTCGAATTGACAGCGGTTTCTAATTTAGATGAGGAAGTAAATAAACAGGTAAAGGAAAAATATAAAGTCCCAAATGTTTACACAAATTATGAGGAAATGCTGGAACAAACGGAGTTAGATGCTGTTTGCATTGTTACACCTTCTGGATTCCATACAGAGCATATTCGTTTAGCATTGAAGAAGAATTTGCATATTTTTTGTGAAAAGCCAATTGGTTTAGAAGTAGAAGATATCAAGCAAACGATAGATGAAATTGAGAAAAGTGACCGCATTTTTCACTTAGGATTTATGAGAAGATTTGATGAAGATTATCTATATGCGAAAGAAATGATAGATAGCGGACAAATTGGAGATATTTCGTTAATTCGTTCCTATAGTATTGATCCAATCCAAGGGTTAGACAGCTTTGTCAACTTTGCTAAGAAGAGTCCAAGCGGCGGGCTGTTCCTGGATATGAGCGTCCATGATATTGATGTGATCAGATGGCTGACCAAATCAGAAATTTCGACTGTTTGGGCAACAGGAACGAATAAAGCTGCGCCGGAATTGAATGAGCTGAATGAATTGGAATTAGGAACAGTTACTATGAAATTGGACAATGATGTAACCGCTTTGCTGGTGGCTGGCCGTACAGCTTCCCATGGTTACCATGTAGAAACAGAAATTATTGGAACCAAAGGCATGCTGCGGATTGCTGCATCTCCTGAAAAAAATAAAGTAGCTGTATTTAATGAGCATGGTGCAATCCGCCCATCCTCGCAGCATTTTCCTGAACGATTTGCAGAAGCGTATGTAAATGAATTAAAGGACTTTGTCCGCTGCATTCGTGAAAATCAGCAGCCTGAAGTAACTGCTCTTGATGGGTTACGCGGAACAGAGGTAGCGTTAGCATGCCAAGAATCATTTGACGGGAATAAATTGGTGGATATTCACTATTAAAGGACCATGCATATCATTTTAGGGGGAGAATAAAATGAATTTATTTAGTATTATCAGTTTTGTTGCTGTGTTGGTATTGATTTATCTCTATGCTTTTTATCGTACAAGAAGTATCGATAAAAAAGATTCAGAGGGTTACTTTTTAGGCGGGCGTTCCCTTGTCGGAACAACGGTTGGGATGACCATCATTATGACTAACCTATCGACAGAACAGCTGGTAGGACAAAATGGTCAAGCCTATGTAGCTGGTATGGAAGTGATGGCTTGGGAAGTAACTGCCTCCGTTGCTATCGTTATGTTAGCGTGGGTATTTTTACCAAAATATTTCAAATATGGTGTCAATACAATTTCTGACTTTATTGAAATTCGGTATGATACATTTACCAAAAGAATTGTATCTATTTTGTTTATATTTACTTACATTGTCAGCTTTATGCCCGTGGTTTTATACTCTGGAGCTTTGATTTTTAATGATTTATTTGGAATTGAGCAGCACTTGGGAGTCAGCAGAATAACAGCTGTGATTATTATCTCAACAGTTATTGGTTTAGTTGGGGTAACCTATTTATTTGTCGGCGGACTCTCCCTGATTGCTCATAGTGATTCACTATATGGCATCGGCTTACTTCTTGGCGGTCTGACCATTACGGTGTTAGGCATCATCGCACTTGGTGAAAATAGCTTCTTCGCTGGTCTGGATAACTTTTTAACAAGCCATCCAGAAAAATTAAATGCTTGGGGTGCACTGGACTCGCCAATTGTACCGTGGCCAACATTATTTTTAGGAATGTTGTTCAATAACTTGTATTTCTGGTGTACAAACCAAATGATTGTTCAAAAAGCACTAGCCGCGAAAAGCTTAAAAGAAGCGCAAAAAGGCGCTATGATTGTCGGGTTCTTTAAAATTTCCGGCATGTTTTTCTTAGTTATTCCTGGTGTTATCGCCTACAATATGTTTGGTGATGGCATGCAGATGGATCTTGCTTACCCTGCATTAGTAGCAGAAGTGTTACCAAACTGGGCTGCCGGTCTGTTTGGGGCAGTAGTGTTTGGAGCAATTATGAGTTCTTTCGTTGGATCGTTAAGTGCAACGGTTACTTTGTTCAGCTTAGACTTTTATAAACCGGTAATTAATAAACAAGCAACAAACCGTCAAATCGCAAAAGCAGGAAGAGTTTTAACGATTGTCATTGGTGTTATTGTTGTTCTTGTTGCACCATTAATCTCTTTATTCCCGCAAGGATTGTATGCAGTTATCCAAGAGTTTAACGGGTTGTATAGTATGCCGCTTTTAGCAATTATTCTAGTCGGCTTTTATTCTAAAAAAACATCTGCAACCGGTGCAAAGATTACATTGATTTTCCACATTGTTGTATATGCATTGTCTAAAGTTGTTATTCCGGATATTCATTATCTATATGTTTGGAGTGTCCTGTTTTTAGTAGATTTAGCTATTCTATATTTCTATAGCCAAAAGAAACCATCTCAGGAAGATTTCCAATTCGACAAATATACAAACAAAGTCGATATCACTCCTTGGAAGCATGTTAGATGGGTTGGTATTCTGATTCTGGTTGTTGTTGTCGCATCCTATATTGTCTTTTCTCCACTTGTATTAGCTAATTAATATATTTAGAAAGCAAACATCCATGTTAAAGATGTTTGCTTTCTTTTGTGTTGATTAACTATTTTTACAATACTGCCTTTTTATCAGTGCTATTATCTTCCCAAATATGCTCTAACTCTTCCAATGTTTTTCCTTTCGTCTCCGGAACATACTTCCAAATAAAGATAACAGCAAGCACACTCAATGCACCGTAAATCGAGAATGTCATTCCGCCTAATACATCATGGATTGGCGGGAACGTGGAAGAAATCGTTAAGTTGGCAATCCAGTGTAATGCAGTTGCGATAGATACAGCTTGTCCGCGAATGCGGTTCGGGAATATCTCGGATACAACAATCCATGTGACCGTACCCCAGGTTAACTGGAAGCTCGCTACATATAACAGCATGAAGATCAATGTTGAAATGCCAAAGACTTCAAAGTATGCCAGGATAGCAACCATAAATAAGTTAAAGGCACAAAGTATGGAACCGCCGATGAGCATCGGTTTTCTTCCTATGCTGTCTACTAGAAGAATCGCTGTTGCCATAAAGACTACGTTCACAATACCTACAATTACCGTTTGCAGCATCGAGGCGGATTGTTCTGCTCCCAGCTCTGCAAAAATACGCGGTGCATAATAGAGAATAACATTGATTCCAATCAGCTGCTGAAAGATAGCGACCATAATCCCGACAAACAAGACAAGTTTGCCGTACGTAAAGATGCTGATTTTTTTAGCTGATTCAAAGCGGACGGATTCTTTGATATCTGCTAATATAGCCTGTGCTTTTTCCTTTGATCCATTTACTTTCTCTAGTACAATGGCTGCTTTATCGTATTCCTGCTTCAATGCCAGATATCTTGGGGTTTCTGGTACGGATAATAGTAATATGAAAAAGAGCAGAGCAGGTACTAACTCCGAAGCAAACATATATCTCCAGCCAAAGTCATCAATCCAAGCAAGTGATTGACCAGAAGCAATATTTAAGTTAACGATATAAACAATCAGGGCACCGATTCCGATGGATAGGGTATACAATGCTACATATTTACCGCGGCTCTGCTTTGGTGTTAATTCACTGATGTAAACTGGCGCAATGGCTGATCCGATTCCAACGCCAACTCCCCCGATAACACGATAGATGTTAAACATGAATAATAGGCCGAGTGTCGGATCATCCTTTGTGAAAAACAGAATTTCCGGATACGCACTGGTGAAAGCGGATACAGAAAATAGTAATGCTGCTAAGATCAAGGTCTTTTTTCTGCCGATCTTATTTGCTAGAAATCCAGAAATGAATCCGCCAATCACGCAACCGATCAAGGCACTGGATACCGTAAAACCATGTGTGAAGGAACCTAGACCCAGCGGCTCAATCAAGTATTTTTGTACGGATTGCTCTGCCCCGGAAATAACTGCTGTATCATATCCAAATAAGAATCCTGCTAATGCGATAATCGGCACGACGGTGAGAATATAGCGGTTATTATTTTTTGGTTTACTCATTTTATTTCCTCCCATTTTTAATACCATAATAGCTATTAAATGAGAGATACCATGAAGTAATTCTTCATGATATCTCTTTTTCCTGAGATTGTTTTCTCTCTATTTGGTCACTGCCTTTTCTTAATCAGTCCGTCTACATAATCATACGTTCTTTTCGCAATCGGATAAGGCTTATCAAATGGGGCAGGGTACATATCCTGCTCAACAACTGCCCATCCATCAAAATCAATATCCTTCAAGACATCGATAAAGGCTTCAAAATCAACGACCCCTTTTTCCGGCTCGCACATAATATCCTCACTGACTGCTTTGGCAAAGGACCAGTTTTCCTTTTGCATTTTTTCTCTTACTTTCAAATCACAGCTTTTAATATGCAGGTAGGGGATACGTTTGTGGTGCTTGCGCATAAATGCAACTGCATCCCCGTCTGTATACGCATGATGTCCTGTGTCCAGACAAAGCTTCACATCACTGTCCTGCAGCAATCTTTCAATTTGTTCTTCTGTTTCGATATGGCTTTGCGCATGCGGGTGGAAAACAACCTCTAAGTCATATTTGCTTTTTGCATGATTTTTGATTTTATCTACATGGTTGACGAACTGCTTCCATTCTGCATCATTTAATTCTGGTGAGCGGACAAGCTCTCCGGTAAATAAATCCGTATAGCAATCATCGATTAGCACAACATATTCTGCTGTTGGAAATTTCAATTGCAGCTCGCTCATTTTATCCAGCTGCTGGATCAGTTCATCCGTACTTGTTTCAGATGTTAAATCACCTACCAGCGTGGTTGCTACTAAATCTAATTGACGCTTGTCCAATTCTGCTTTTAATTTGCTGTATTCATTCGGCAGATAGCCCCATGGACCAAGCTCCAGACCGCTGTAGCCGGCGTCGGCCATTTCGTCTAAGCAGCGCTCCCACGGTGTTTGTTTATCATTTTCCGAAAACCAAACTCCCCATGAATCTGGCGCGGAACCTAATTTAATGTTCATACGTAACTCCTCCTGGCATATATTGTTATCGCAATGAAACGATCCGATTATCACGGAGAACCGTCCGAAAAACCCCCACTGAGTGTAGTTTCGTTTTATACTTGAACTGTATTTTTTACTTGAACCCAATTTTTCTGTTCTGCTGATTTTAAAATAGCACTTACGGTTTGATCGATTTTCGCCCCGAATTCAAAATCACATGTGTACGGTGTGTTTTTCGTTACAGCAGATAATAATTCATGCGCCTCCAATATTTTCATGTCATTGTAATTGATGGAGATTCCAGCAGCTGGATGGAATGCGCTGTACCCTTTGTGCTCCGGGTTTAATAAGACGGTGCGGAAGCCGCGGTCTGCCTCATTATCGGAAGTGAAGTAAACATTCACTTCATTCATTCTTTCCAGCGTATAGTGAACAGACCCTTTTGTACCCTGAATTTCATAAGCTAAATGATTTTTACGGCCGGAAGCAATTCTGCTGGAAGAAATCGTTCCAATTGCACCGTTTTCATAATTGGTTAAGAAAGAGATAACATCTTCATTTTCTACCTCTTGTAATTCCTCCGAACCGGCTTGAGCCGGGCGTTCTTTGATAACGGTTTGGGAGATTGCATTGACACTTTCCATATCTCCTAAAATATATTGAGATATACTTAGTAAGTGAGAGCCAAGATCTCCTAAAGCACCGGAACCGGAGAATTTATTGATATGTCTCCAGGTGATTGGAAGCGATTCATCTAATAAACCATCCTGGTCATATGTTCCAGTGAATTTAACAATCTTGCCTAGTTTTCCGGCTTCCACGAGTTCTTTAACATAAGCGTTCGCAGGATTCATTACATTATTATAGCCAACATAGTTAACGACACCTTTTTCTTTGGCAAGCTCTGCTAGTTCAACCGATTGTTCTGCTGTCAGTGTTAATGGTTTTTCACAATAAGTATGTTTTCCATTCTCTAAAGCAGCTTTAGCAATGTCGTAGTGAAAAGCGTTTGGTGTTGCAATGTCAACTATATCAACATTTTCATCTGTGACAATATCCTGCCAGTCGGTGGTATATCTTGAGAACCCAAGCTGATTGCAGGCTGCCTGTGCCGCTTCCACGCTTACGTCCGATACCACTTCAAATACAGGTTTTCCATATTCAGGCCCGAAAGCCATTAAAGCGTTTACAAATGAGTTGCTGTGAGCTTTTCCCATCCATCCTGCACCGACTAATCCAATTCTTACATCCATATTAAATACCTCCTAGGTAACTTTTTGTTAAGTTTTTATTAACTCTGTTTCTAACTAGAATACTATTATAGATTTTTAGACAAGTCATTAGTTAATATTGCTTTAAAATTTAAGAATCTTGCTCTTTGGTATTTTGGTGTTTTATTTGATATACTTTATAAAATAGTTTTCCAAACAGCCGCGGGCTGTAGTAAGTATGCTGAATCTAAGGAGCTATGCATATGCAAATTGAAGATAAAGGAACCGTAGAGCCATCGAAAATGTATTTTGCAATGACCAATGAATTTGCAAAAAAAGCACTTTATTATGTGATCAACTCCGGCAGGTTTTATTGCAATACAAATTATCAAATTAGAAGAGAAACACTGGACAGCTTCCTGTTTATTTATGTCAAAGAGGGGAAGCTGGCAATTCAATATGACGGGCGCTCTTTTGTTGTTCAGAGCAATTCCTTTGTGTTTTTAGATTGTCATCAACCGCATATGTACAGAGCCATTGAAAATAGAACGGTATTTGACTGGTTCCATTTTTCTGGGAATGCTAGCAAAGCATACTTTGAGCTGCTTTATGCGAAAAATGGCTGTGTGTATAAGCTTTATGAGCAGCATATTTTGCTGAATTTGATGGAGAGAATTATAAAAATGACGGAAGAAGATAATGTGGAGGAGCATCTCGCTTCGATTTATATTCAACAGATTTTATATGAGCTGAATCAGTATTCTAATCCATCCGATCAGCAGATGGAACATAAAATAAAACAGGCGATTGCTTATATGGAGGATGCTTTTCAAAAGGATATCAAGCTGGAGGACATTGCGAGCTATGTATACTTAAGTCCATATTATTTTTCAAGAGTATTTAAAAAATCGATGGACAGCTCGCCGATTCAATATTTGATTAACTATCGGGTGAATCATGCGAAAAAGCTGCTGCATCATACCGATTTATCCATCGAAGAAATTGCAGCGGAATGTGGTTTTAATAGTGCTTCTCATTTTATAACAACATTTAAGAAAAATGTGGATATGTCTCCAAAGCAATTTAGAGCTATCTTTTTTTAAGGGAAAATGTATTGCAGTAACGTATGACTACTGCAATACTTACATAAAAGTGTTATACTATTTAAAAATAATGTGGCACAATTTGAAGGGAGATTCTGAGGGTGGATACAAAATACCTTGATTTATTAGCGGAGAAATTTGATAGGGAAGAAAAGGTAGTTACCGAGCTTATCAATTTAGAATCGATTATGGATCTGCCGAAGGGAACAGAGCATTTTGTAAGTGATTTACACGGGGAGTACCAAGCCTTCCAGCATGTTTTACGGAATGGCTCCGGAAAGGTAAGAGAGAAGATAAATGATATTTTCAAAGATACCTTATCAGAGGAAGACATTAATGATTTTGCAGCGCTTGTCTATTATCCAGAAGATAAGCTGAAGCTCATTAGGCATCAATTCAATTCAAAGCAGGCATTGGAAGAATGGTATGCAGAAAAAATCCAGCATATGATTCACCTGATTGCCTATGCGTCCTCTAAATATACGCGTTCCAAGCTGCGTAAGGCGCTGCCGGAACAGTTTGTTTTTATTGTGGAAGAGCTATTATATAAAACAGATGAATATACAAATAAGAGACCTTATTATGAAAAAATTATTGAAAAAATCATCTCGCTTGGCCAGGCCGAAAAGCTGATTATCGGCTTATCGTATACAACGCAGCGTCTGGTTGTTGATCACCTGCATGTGGTTGGAGACATCTATGATCGTGGGCCGGAGCCGGATAAAATTATGGATACACTGATTGACCATCATTCGGTAGATATACAATGGGGCAATCATGATGTTCTGTGGATCGGTGCGTATGCTGGCTCCAAAGTATGTTTGGCGAATATTATCCGGATTTGTGCCCGCTACGATAATCTCGATATCATAGAAGATGCTTATGGCATTAACCTGCGGCCGTTACTTACGTTAGCAGAAAGATATTACGATGATAATCCGGCATTTCGTCCGAAAAAAAATCCAGATCAGAACAACTCGGATCAGGAAAGACTGCAGATTACCAAGATTCATCAGGCGATTGCTATGATTCAATTTAAATTGGAAAGTCCGATTATTAAACGCCGGCCTTTTTTCAATATGGAAGAAAGACTTGTATTGGAGAAAACCGATTACGAGAAGCAGGAAATCACCGTTTATGGAAAAACGTATTCGCTGGAAAATACATGTTTTGCTACCGTGGATCCTGCTGATCCTGCCAAGCTATTGCCGGAAGAGGAAGAAATCATTGACAAACTGCTGCTCTCTGTACAACAATCAGAGAAGCTGAAAAGACATATGAATTTCTTAATGAAAAAAGGAAACCTATATCTTAAATATAATGGCAATCTGTTGATTCATGGCTGTATGCCTGTCGATGAAAATGGGGATATGGAACCGATGGTGATTGAAGGAAAAGCATATAAAGGGAGAGAGCTGCTGGATAAATTTGAAACCTATTTGCGTCATTCTTTTGCAGATAAAGAAACAACGGATGATTTAGCGACAGATATGGTTTGGTATTTATGGACAGGAGAATATTCCTCTCTCTTTGGAAAACGGGCAATGACGACGTTTGAGCGTTATTTTATTTCCGATAAGGCATCCCATAAAGAAGAAAAAAATCCTTATTATTATTTGCGTGAAAATGTAGAAATGTGCCAGAAAGTACTGGAAGAATTTGATTTGGATCCGGAACAAGGGCATATTATTAATGGACATACACCGGTAAAGGAAATTGATGGGGAGAACCCAATCAAAGCAGACGGGAAAATGATTGTCATCGACGGCGGATTTTCCAAAGCCTATCAATCTACCACGGGGATTGCCGGCTATACTTTATTGTATAATTCATTTGGAATGCAGCTCGTCGCCCACCAGCATTTTAATTCAAAAGAGGATGTTGTTTTAAATGGAGCGGATGTTTTATCTGTCCGCCGGGTCGTAGACAAAGAGCTGGAGCGGAAGAAGGTTCGGGAAACGAACATCGGAGCTAAGCTGCAGGATGAAATTGACATGCTGAATCAGCTGATGGATTATCGTTATATTAATTGAGGAATGAGATAAACGGGTTATCTGAATGTCATTATTTAGATAACCCGTTTTTTATAAGGATGCAAGGTTGTCAGAGTATTGACTTTCTTCCCGGCAAATTTCTTTAATGGAAATACTGATAAAAAATTCATGGTGGTAAGAAAAATAGACGTTGCCTTCATAGATAGAGGCAACGTCTATTTAAATAACTCAATAAATTATTTTGTTGCGGGTTCTTTATTCGATTCAAAGGAAATCTTTTCGTTCTTCCCTGAAATGGTTCCGAGAAAAGCGATAATCAGAGCTGCAGTCATTAAAATAATAAACGGCACCGTCCAGCCTCCCGTTTTGTCAGCAATGGTTCCAAGGAAAAGCGGTCCTGTAGAAGCGACAATATATCCTACAGATTGGGCCATGCCGGACAATTGCGCAGATTCCATAGCAGAATTAGTACGCAGGACAAAGAACATCATGGCTAAGCTGAACGCCGTCCCGGCACCAACACCTGTTAATACAAGAAAGACAATAATTAAATGGGATGAAGTGAAAAGCGTTCCCAACAAACCAAAGAAAAATAATAATCCGGCGCTGCAGCCAAGCAGCCGCTGATTCTGCATCCTTCCGGCAATAATTGGTGCAATAAATGTTGTTGGGATCAGTCCGATTTGATAAATGGCAATTAACCATCCGGCTTCACTTTCCCCAAACCCTTTCGAAATAAAGATATCCGGAAGCCACGTAAATAAACTGTATGGTATCAGTGATTGCAGTCCCATAAAAAAGGTGACGGCCCAGGCAATCTTTGATTTGAAGATAGCTTTCGATGGCTGGCTTTTGACGTCGACAAACACTTTTTTGCCAGATGAGCGTCTGGCAGGAAGCCGCAGTAATAAGACGACGACAGCGGCTGCGGATAGGAGGCTCCATATTTGCATCGCATGTCGCCAATCGAATCCGGATATGGAAGCAATCGGTACGGAAATACCAGAGGCAAGTGCTCCGAATGCATTCATTGAAACAGAATAAATCCCAGTCATCAGCCCCATGCGATAAGGAAAAGTAGACTTAATCAACCCTGGCATCAGGATGTTTCCAACTGCGATTGCCATTCCAGTTAAAATTGTGCCAAAAAGCAACAACTCCATTCCGCCATTTGCCCGAATAAATACACCGATGGACAGGAAAACCATCGCAATCAATAGTGTTATTTCCATTCCAAGTTTGCCAGATATTCTTGGGACAAAGGGAGAGAACAAGCCAAAAGCAAGTAATGGCAGCGTGTTTACCAGTCCAATCATGGCATTGGAAGCTTCCAGTTCTCCGCGGAAAAGTGGAATAAGCGGACCAACAGACGTGATTGGTGAACGCAATGTGGCTGCAATCAATAAAATTGCCAAGAGTAATAAAACGATATAGTATCTTTTTGCAAAAGATTTTTTAGATAAATGCATAATAAATAGGCTTCCTTTACAATGTATTTAAAAACATACAGAGAATCATTCTATCAAAAGAGATTAGTAAATGTAAAGAGATGCTTTTCGTCTGTACAGTATATTTATATAGAACAGCAGATAAAGCGTTTATGCGTAAAAAGAAACATGGCTCAAGGAACCATGCTTCTTTTCTGCTGCAAAAAACTTAGAAAGAAATCAAATTTAATTATCTTATCTTGTTTTCCGAGTAAATTATCCTCCAAAAAATAAATCAAATACATTGCTCGCCGTAGAACTTTCTGTATTGTAAAATTCGGAGTAACCGCAATCCTGACAATAGACAACCGTAAATCGATTATGCTGCACATCAAATACCTTGGATAAACCTGAACCGGTCATGGATACATCCTTTTTATCTGCATTTCGGCTTCCGCATTTCATACAGCCTTCACCTGTTCTCAATTTCATCACCTCTTCAATAAATTTATACGTATAAAGCTATTCCTTGGTTTCACCTGCTTTAAACGTACTTTATTACCGGAAAAATAAAAATATTTGCTATAATTAGAGTCTGACTTAGAATGTTTCTAACTATTGTACGGCAAGCGAAAAGTAATGAGTAAAGCGATTAAGGGAGGGGCAGGATGGTTTTGATTAGAAAAGCAGATGTTACGGATGCAGGCGCAATTGGTAAAGTAAGTGTAGAAAGCTGGCAGACAACTTATCGGGGAATTATGGCAGATAGGGTTTTAAAACGATTATCAGTGGAAGATAGGGTAGAAAATTGGAAAAATACCATTCAAGCTGATGAAAGCACTACATTTGTAGCTGTAGATACGGAGGAACAGATTGGCGGATTCTTGAATATAGCGGTAAAGGAATCAGCTGATTCAGCCCGTATCGGTGAAATTACAGCCGTTTACTTGCTGGAAAACTGGCAAGGGCAAGGAATAGGGAAAATGCTATTATTAACTGCCTTTACATGTTTTGTAGAGCAGTCTATCTATACTGTCCGAGTTGAAGTTCTGTCGGAAAATGACAGCCGTTTGTTCTATGAACAGTTCGGTGCAGAAATGATTGAAAAAAAGAATATTCAAATTGCTGATGACGTGCTTGATTTACTTGTATATGAATGGAAGGATATCAGTAGTATTGTGAAAATGAATTAGCCGTTGTGTTTGGCTGTGAGATGTATGAAATGACTAAAAATAAAGGTAGGGATGGAGAGGGAAAACGATGAATAATATCATACAAGATTTGACGGAATGGATAAACAGGCAGGAAAAACATATCATTATCGGTATTACAGGGCACGGAGGAGCCGGGAAGACGACATTTGCAGACCAATTGAAGCAAGTTTTCTGCCAGGATGCAAATTTGATATGTACAGATCCGTATATCGTCCATTCAGCGCTTCGAAGAGACACTCAAATTACGTATACTTTTCAAAATGAAGTCCGTACGGCTAAGATGACGGCCTGCCATCCTTTGGCTCATTATACAGAAGCGTTGGAACGTGATATACAAATGACGCTTGCAGGTATGAAATGGAGCACAATCGATAGAGATTATCTACCGAGTAAATTAATCGATCCAAATAAAAAACTTACTATTTTTGAAGGGATGAGTGTGGCATTTATAAACCCTGATTATTTAGATTTGCAAATTTACCTTTATACGGATGGACAGACCGAATTAACCCGTCGTTCCAGTCGGGATACTACGGAACGAAATCGAAATCTGGAGAATATACAAAAATCACATCAGGAAAGAAGAATACAATACAGCCATTTTATGCATCCATTGAAAGAGAAGGCAGATATTATTCTTTTTACGGATAAACAAGGGATGCATATAGAGAAACAGCAATTATCAATCGAATAATCAAAGCTTATTTTATTGGGAAGGGGCCTTATTTATGGAAATAAAGGAATTAACAACAGAACAAGCATGGCGGGAGGCGTATAAGGTAATGCGTCAATTGCGAGTGCATCTTGATGAATCCGGCTATCTGGAACTTGTAAAAGAAGCAGTGGAGGTAGATCGTTACCATTTAGCCGCTTTGTACGAAGGAATGAAAATGGTTGCTGTTGTCGGGTTTAAACCAATGACCACACTGTATTATGGCAGATTTGTATGGGTATGTGATTTAGTAACAGATGAACATAGTCATTCGAAGGGGTATGGAGAACAGCTCTTGAAATTTGTCCATCAATGGGCAGAGCAACATAATTTTTCATCTGTTGCTTTATCGTCAGGCTTGCAGCGTCAGGATGCACATCGGTTTTATCAAAAAAGAATGGGGTATTCGAAGGTGAGTTATGTTTTTAAAAAAGAGCTTTAATGATAGAGCATGTCCTTATCACGTTATACATTTTTCACCTGCAAAATAGTTGAGTTTGAAATCGAGAAGCGTATAATAAATAATATTAAAAAAAGTACAGGTTATTCCATGTGAAATGTGGGAACCTAAACACATTGGAATTTAGGGTAACAAAATGTATGACGAAGAAAGGAACATTGGATGAAGAAAGCACAATCGAAAAAAACAAGAAAGGCAATGCTTTTTTCAAGAGGATTGATTATTATCATCGGCGGGTTCATTACTGCGTATGGACTAGAAGCTGTATTGATACCTAATAATGTTTCTGATGGCGGTGTAACCGGGTTAAGTATTGTCGGTTCGCAGTGGACCGGATTGCCATTAGGAATCCTGATTGCTATTTTAAACATTCCCTTTATTTACTTAGGATATAAACAAATCGGCAAGAGTTTTGCAATCTTCTCTATCCTCGGTATTGCTTCTTTGGCTATAAGCACCAGCCTGATGCAACATATTCCAACTATTATTGAAATCGAAGGAGATACCCTGCTTGTCACTGTTGTCGGCGGGATTATTATTGGATTTGGCATGGGACTGGCACTACGTAATGGAGGAGCGTTGGATGGGATTGATATGCTTGCTGTATTATTATCCCGAAAGCTGCCTTTTGGAACGAGTGACTTAATATTATTTCTGAATTTATTTGTATTTATCGTAGTGTCCACGGTGTTTGGATTAAGAGGGGCCCTGATGTCCGGTATTGCTTATTACATAGCTTCCAAGGTCATTCATATTATTGAAGAAGGATTAAGCAGTACAAAAGCAGTTTATATCATTACCGAGCATGCAGATGAGATGATGAAAGAAATTGGCGACCGGCTGGGACGTGCCTGTACATTACAGCATGTAGAAGGCGGCTACTCCAAAAAGGAATTTAAACAAATTAAATGTGTGATTACACGACTGGAAGAAAGTAAAATGAAAGAAACGATTCAAGATATCGATGCCACTTCATTTGTAACTGTCTATGATGTGTCAGAAGTACGCGGCGGTAATTTTAAATAAAGCATCGACTTCTCTTAAATCAAAAAAGGCAGCCAATGAATCCATTTCATTGGCTGCCTTTTGATTAGTATAGGGTGAAAAAGCTTATTGTACGAAGGGGTACACGATAGCTTATGATTTTGCTCTGAATATATCCGCAACTGCATGAAATACCTCAACACCTTGATAAGTGAAAACGGACAATGCAGTCAGTGAAAAGAACCCAATAACAATTAATCTGAAAATCATCATAGTTTTTGCCTCCTCTTTTAATTTTTAATTTTTTTATTAAAAGAGGCTTAAACCACGAAATTGGATTGATAGAAAACAGGTGTCAGCAGCTGTTTCGTACGGTTGACCCGCACAATCGTAGTGAATAAACAGAGACTGCCTAATAAGAATAAGGTAATGACTAAACCTGGACTTGCTATAAATGATTTATCTTGCTGGTCATTTCCGCCAACGCCTAAATCAGGTGATGATTGGGAATCAATCAGCATTTCATGATCGGTGAGAACGTAGCTGTGATGTACACCTGGGAATAATTGTGTCATTGGCAAAAGGATAATCATTAAAGCAATCATCAAATATCTATTCAACATCTACGCCCCCTTCCGTATGATAAATATATTTTTTGATTCGATTTCTTAAAGCGAAAGAATTAATTATACCAATAATGAAGAATAAATTCAATATAATGTCTACATGTTTTAGAATTAATTTGTATTATATGCTTATTTTTCGGGTGTGTCTATACTTTTTGAACATTTTATGAATTTTTCTCCATGAAATTAACATTCCTTTTTTTTTACGGAATTTAAACATCTGCTTAGAGATATAAAGCCGTGCGTGTTTGGAACTTCTCTCTATGATATGAGATATTTACAAGATTCATTCAAACCGATTCAAAAACCGCTGAAATATTTTTAAAATTTCTTATTGACATGGAATTCAAATAGATATATAGTTATCTACAACAAATAAATAGCAATACATTTTCTTATCCAGAGAGGTGGAGGGACTGGCCCTTCGAAGCCTCGGCAACAGACTTATAAAAGAACTGTGCCAATTCCAGTAGCGTTAGCTAGCAGATAAGAAGAGACATTGATATCGTACTCAAAACCTCTTCTTTCTGAAAGAAGAGGTTTTTTCGTGTCTATATCGACTTATCCGCAGCGAACCAAATAATTAAAAGCTTACAGGAGGAATGGAACGATGGCGAAAAGAAGTTTGGAAGAGCGATTAAAGCAAGGAACAGTTATTGCAGGGGAAGGATATTTATTTGAATTGGAGCGCAGAGGGTATTTGCAGGCGGGCTCCTTTGTACCCGAAGTAGCGCTGGATAACCCGGAAACGCTAAAGGCAGTTTATCGTGATTACATGAAAGCAGGTTCCGATGTAGTGCTTGCCTTTACATACAACGCACACCGAGAAAAAATGCGCATTATCGGTAAAGAGGACTTATTAGAGCCTCTAAATAGAAATGCTATTAAATTAGCGAAGGAAGTAGCAAAGGAACATCCGACAGAGGAAGCTCTGGTTGCAGGAAATATATCGAACACCAATATTTTTAATCCGGAAGATCAGGAATCCAAGGATAAAGTCAGAGCGATGTTTAATGAAATGGTTTCATGGTGTAAGGATGAGGATGTTGACTATATTAACGGAGAAACTTTTTATTACCATGAAGAAGCATTGATTGCTTTAGAGGAAATTAAAAAATATGATTTACCGGCAGTTATTACCTTGGGATTAATGGGTGAAAACATTTTACGTGATGGTTACACAGTGGAAGAGTCATGTAAGATTTTAGAGGATAACGGCGCCTTGGTTGTTGGGATGAACTGTTTCCGGGGGCCGGGCACGATGCAGCCGTATTTAGAAAAGATTCGTGACAAAGTAGACGGGTATGTTGGAGCACTGCCGATTCCATACCGGACAACAGAAGAGAATCCAACCTTCTTTAACTTGCCGGATGGAGGGTGCAGCTGTCATTTACCAACGGAAACAACCTTCCCGACTTCTCTGGATCCGCTATATCATAACCGCTATGAGCTGGCAGAATGGGCGAAACAAGCACATAGCATCGGCGTGAATTATATCGGTTTATGCTGTGGAGCTTCACCGGCAATGCTGCGTGCGGTTGCGGAAGCTGTCGGCATCGAAACAATTAATTCAATTTATTCTCCAGATATGCATAAACACTTTTTATTTGGTGAAGATGAAACATTGCAGGATCATATCACAGATTACAAAACAAAAGCGTAAAACAATATATTGGGAGGCGGCTTATCATGACAGTTACCAAAGAAAATGAAATCTTACACGCGTTAGAAACACTAAAATCAAAAACATGGGTAGATTTAACACATACATTCGGTCCTAATTCGCCGCATTTTGCCGCATTTAAAGATGCCGAGTTTGAAACATTATATACGCATGATGACGGGTTTTTCGCACAGCAGTTCAGTGTTTCCGGACAATATGGCACACATATTGATGCACCTATTCATTTTGTTCGTGATCAGCGCTATTTAGAGGAGCTGGATTTAAAAGAAGTTGTCCTCCCAATCGTTGTGATTGATAAATCAGAAGCGGCCGGAGAAAACCATGATTATATTTTAACGGTGGAGGACATTTTAGCTTTTGAAGAGGTGCATGGAAAGGTTGAAGCGGGTACATTTGTCGCGTTACGGACAGATTGGAGCAAGCGCTGGCCGGATAAAGGTGCATTTGAGAATAAGGATGAGAATGGAGACAGTCATTTACCCGGATGGGGGCTCGATGCTCTGAAGTTCTTATTTGAAGAAAGACAGATTAAAGCAGTGGGTCATGAAACGTTTGACACGGATGCGGCTGTGGATGCCAGAAAAAATGGTTCATTGATCGGCGAGTATTATGTATTAGAGCAGGATACTTTTCAAGTAGAGCTGCTGACGAATCTGGATCAATTGCCGGCAAAAGGAGCTGTGATTTTCAATATTAGTCCCAAGCCTGAAAAAGCAAGCGGTTTTCCAGTTCGATCGTTTGCCATTTTGCCATAATAAATACTATCTACCAAAAAGGGAGAAGGAATAACATGACAAAAACAGCAGTGAAAGCACCATTTCGTGCAGACCATGTCGGAAGTTTATTGCGGCCGGAACGGATTCATCAAGCTAGAAAGAACTTTCAAGAAGGAGCTATTTCCAAAGCGGATCTTCATCAGATTGAAACAGAAGAAATCAAACGTATCGTAGATAAGCAGATTGAAGTCGGCTTAAGCGCTGTTACGGACGGGGAATTCAGACGCCGCTTTTGGCATACGGATTTTCAAGAGCATCTAAACGGTGTGGAAGGATATGTGCCGGATACAGGATTTCAATTTGTTGGAGAAGAAACAGAACGCTATAATGTGCGTGTCACAGGAAAGGTTTCCTTTAATCCGGATCACCCGCATGTTAAGGAGTTTGTGGAATTCAAAGAAATCGTCGGAGACCGTGCGATTGCCAAACAAACGATTCCAAGTCCGAATCAATTATTTGGGAAAGGAATTGTAAATCCCGAGGTTTATCCAAGTATTGCAGAATATGCAGAGGATGTCATCCAAACCTATCGTGATGCAATCAAAGCTTTTTATGATGCGGGATGCCGCTACCTTCAGCTGGATGATGTGTATATTGCGGGGTTAAATGTAGAGAATTTCCCGACAACGGAAGATGGAAAGGACCGTCAGTATTTTATTGACTTGGCACTGTATGTACTAAACAGCGTGTTGGAAGACAAACCAGAAGATTTGATGATTACCACGCATCTTTGTCGTGGAAATTATCGTTCGAAATGGGCATTTGAAGGAAGCTATGCAAAAATAGCCCCTACTTTATTTGCCAAAGAAAAAGTAGATGGTTTCTTCTTGGAATATGATGATGACCGCTCTGGCGGTTTTGAACCGCTGGATTACATTCCAAATGGCGGACCGCGTGTAGTATTGGGTGTATTTACTTCAAAACATGGGGAATTAGAAGATAAAGCAAATATTAAAGCAAGAATTGAAGAAGCGTCGCAGTATGTTCCAAAAGATCAGCTATGCATCAGCCCGCAATGCGGCTTTGCATCGACCCATCATGGGAATCTGTTAACAGAGGAAGAGCAATGGAACAAGCTGAAATATATCGTGGATACGGCTAAAGAAATATGGGGAGAATAAAAAACACGTTTATAAAGAAAAATGCGTTATCACATTGTATGGAAAATAAATAAACAACCAAACAGGCTGAGGGAGATTGGAACCCTTGAGCCTGTTTTTTCATGCCAACCAAGCACAACTTAATAGATATAAAGATAGAAATAGTGCTAGAATAGGGGTAACTGGAAAAATAGTTCGAAAGTGGGGAAATGACTTTGACAGAGATTTGTATGATACGCCACGGAGAAACAAATTGGAATAAAGAAAAAAGAATTCAAGGCAAGACAGATATCCCTTTAAATGAAACGGGAAAATCGCAAGCGGGAGTTTGCTGCGCGGCTGCAATGCAATTTGAACCGACTGTATTAATTACCAGTCCCTTAGCTCGTGCAAAGGTAACAGCAGAAATTATTAATCAGAAACTGCAGCTGCCGCTTCATGAAATGAGGGCTTTTGTAGAGCGGTCTTATGGAGATGCGGAGGGGATGACGATAGAGGATAGAAATCGTTATTTCCCTGATCGTGAGGCTATCCCGAATGTGGAGACGTTTGAAGATTTAAAGCAGAGAGGGATAAAAGGATTAGAGGAAGTGTGCGTGAGATATCCGGACGAACGTGTTCTTATCGTTTCCCATGGCGCATTAATCAATAGTCTGTTGTCTGTGATTTCAAAAGGAGAGCTGGGTACAGGGGTTACCTTTCTCCAAAATACATCGATTACAAAATTTACTTGTGAAAAAGGGGAATGGCGTGTGGTTGATTATAATAATACAGACCATCTTACGCCTGTAAATGAGTAATCATTGCGATAAAAAACGTATCAATTTAAAATAGAGAGATGTTCAAAAAAGGGGGGATATGGATGAAAATGAATTTTGTGAAGGTAGAGGTGCTGATTGCAGAGGAATATATCAGCAGTTTGCGGGAGCAGCTTCATGAACATGGGTTTCTGCACTACGGCAATCAGGATAACGTACTTTCTTATACAAAATACAATCACTATTCCCGTCCTTTGGAGTTAGCTTCTTTGGAAATGGCTTTGCCGATAGAAAGCGAATTTTTTCAAACTCTCTATAAGGCGGAGTTTCGTTGTATGATTCACCAGATTGAAAAGGTAAAGAAAATCATCCATGATATCCACCCGAGTGATTATCCTGTTATGTATTTTATTCCTATCCTTGAGTAGTTAAAAGCAGCCATATCTAGATCAGATACGGCTGCTTTTTATATACATTTAATGCTTTCAATGCTGACCTCTATTATCTATACACAATTCCGCCATCTGTGATAATAGCTTGTCCGGTAATATAGTCGGAATCATCTGAAGCTAAGAAGGATACAAGGTTAGCGACATCCTCCGGCTCTTGAGAACGACCTAAGGAGATGCCGTCAACAAATTGCTTATAAGCGTCTCCACGTTCCATATTGTCATAGTATTTCACCATTTCTTCATCGATACGATCCCACATTGCTGTACCTGCAACACCTGGGCAGTATGCATTGACACGAATGTTATATGGTGCAAGCTCTTTTGAAGCGGAATGCGTGAAAGAACGGACCGCGTGTTTAGTTGCAGAGTAAGTACCCAGCATTTCATAGGATTCATGCCCGGCGATACTGCATGCATTAATGACTTTCCCTTTTGTATCCTGTTTAATAAATTGATCCGCAGCAGCCTGTGTACCAAATACTGTACCATTTACGTTTACTGAAAATGTTTTATTCAGCTGATTTTCGTCAATTTCAAGGAATGGAGAAACAACATCAACTCCAGCATTGTTCACAAAAACATCCAGCTGTCCAAAAGCATCTACAGCTTCTTTGACAAGATTAAATTGGTCCTCTCGTTTAGACACATCTCCGACAACGGCAATGGAATCTACACCGGCATCTTTAAATTCTTTTAATGTACTGTCCAGCATCTCTTTATTAATATCATGCAGAACGATTTTGAAACCATCTTCACCAAGACGTTTTGCGATACCTTTTCCTAAACCGCCTGCAGAACCTGTAATAATTGCCACTTTTGACATAGAAAAGACCTCCAAATAAATTTACTTTAAATAATTAGATGTAGTTTTTGCATCTAGTTATACTATTCCTCTTTTAAGGAGTTTAAAACATGCATAATTAGAAAAAGTTTTTGGGAAATCTTTAGAAAGATGTTTCCTTTTAAGAGGTAATTTTTCAGTGATTATTTATACACCTAAAATGTAACGATAAATTGAAGTTTAAAAGCTGCAAACTTTGAAATAATAAAACAAAAGCGTATGCTTAAGGTAGAAAGAAAAGGAGGAAGTAAGTATGACAACATTAGCAGGTAAAGTTGCAATTGTAACTGGAGGCGCTTCAGGAATTGGCTATGCGATGGTACAGAACTTGCTGGAAGCTGGGGCAAAAGTAGGTGTAGCGGATTTAAATGAAGAAAAGCTGAAAGAGCTGGAACAGCAGCATAAAGGGGAGCTGCTTGGTGTCGTCACCAATGTAACCAAAGAAGAGGATATTAAAAACCTTGTTAACAAGACGGTAGAAGCATTTGGCGGATTGGATATAGCTTTTAATGTAGCTGGTGCATCGAAATCAGGAGCAATTATTGATCAGCCGGAG
Source organism: Oceanobacillus sp. FSL K6-0251 (assembly GCF_038004725.1). NCBI lineage: Bacteria > Bacillati > Bacillota > Bacilli > Caryophanales > Bacillaceae > Oceanobacillus > Oceanobacillus sp. FSL K6-0251. The sequence continues at coordinate 745,942 of NZ_JBBORS010000001.1, forward strand.
GAGGATTGGAATTTCACTGTTGACTTGTGTTTAAAAGGTGTCTTCCTATCTTTAAAACATGAAGCAAAATATATGAAAGAGCATGGCGGTGGAGCAATTGTCAATGTTTCATCTTTAAACGCGCATGTTCCAATGCATTACGGAGCAGCTTATTCCTCTGCGAAAGCTGGTGTGGAGATGCTTACAAAAAATGCTGCGCTTGAAATGTCCAAGCACAATATTCGTGTCAATGCCATTCTGCCTGGGCTTGTATCGACGCCGTTAACCTCCGGCTTAACAGACGTTGATGCAATCAATGAAGCTTATTTGGAGCGTATCCCAATGGAAAGAGCCGGGGAGCCGAAAGAAATAGCAGGTCCAGCGTTGTTCCTTGTCAGCGAGGAAGCCTCCTACGTGAATGGAGCCAGCTTACTTGTAGATGGTGGCTGGGCAGTGACAGGCTATCCGGATTTAAGCAAATTTATCACGGAGAACCGTCCGTAAAACTCCCGCCTCAAAATAAAGCGTAAAAATAAATTTATTTAGGCGGGAGATAACGGACGCTAACTCCCTGAATCACTCGACTAACACTCAGTGGGGAACTAAGGAAACAGAGTAAGTTCGCGACGTCTGCACTAGCACATCCTGGGACTGCGATTACTCGCCCCATCGGAAACATTTGTGCGTCGAAAAACTCCCACTGAGTGAAGTTTCGTTTTATGTAACCAAAGCTGTTATTTTGAAAATGGGTTATCACCCAGCCTTTAAATAACAACCTCAGTTACACTTATACAGAGGTAAGTTTAAACTTACCTCTGTATAAAAATAGAAACAAAAGAGCTGCTCGTTTTACCCTTACATTAATTTTCAAGCGATTTTCGGAGTTCGCTTACGTCCTTAAGCTCGAGACCTGTTAATTCGGATATTTCTTCATCTGAATAGTTCCTGTCTAAAAGCTTTTTGGCAAAATTCCGTTCCGCTTCCTCCATGCCTTTCTCCATGCCTTTTTCTAAGCCCTTTTTTGTCGCCTCTTCCTCGATTTCTCTAAACAGTCTTCCAAACGTCGGGGTATCTCTCAATTTTTCCATTCCCATGAATTTTCCTTCCTCCTTTTCGTTTTCTGCGATTGGTAATGATTCATACAGCTTTTCCTGTAATTCCGCTGGGACCTGCAGGATATAATCGATAAAATACAATAGGGCTGACAGATAGGTGTCACGGTGCGAATATTTTTCGAGTGCCATACTGATAAGCTGCTGTTTAAATTGGAACTTTTCTTCGTCGTCTTTCTTTGTTCTGCCGGCGTTTTCACTAACATAGATTCCTGCAAGTACCGCTAAAGCGAATGGATTATCAGATTTTTTCAGCTTCTCCTTATCTTTTCCGTAAAAACGATAGACATTGTATAAATAAGTTAATTCTGTTCCGTAGAAAGAATAACGAAACGTATCTTCATAATGCTGATGACTTGCATCCGTCAAGAGGGCGATGGAATAAATCGGATGCTTATATTTGTCATAGATTCGATAAAAGTACTTAAACATGCGTTCAGCAAAGTCTTGCTCTCCAATAGCCTGCACTTCAATATGGACGAAGACGTATTTTTCTTCCCCGTTCTTCAGCGTCACTTTGGCTAACCTATCTGAATATTTTCTGCCTTTTCTTGAATTAATTACAAATTGAAGAAGTTCTATATTCGGGAAATCTGCTCCTTTTTCAAAATCAATTTCCGGGTATAACTCGGGTGCGAAAAATTCCATAAATTCTTGAAACAGTTCTTCAATCAAATTTTTCCAAAGCCCGTCATAATCCGTATCCTTTGCATCGTAGCTGTCGGTATTTTCTTTTACTGTGGTTATCATTATTTTATCACACCCCCAGGTAATATTAAATTTGCTTTTAATCATAGCGGCTATGAGTGGGGGATGCAAAACGGTAAAATAGGATTTCCTGCGTGAAAATCTGCTGTATAAATGACGTTTTAACTTAGGTTTGTGCCTTTTTCAATGACAATAGGATGTTCATATTGCATTTTTTATGTTTTTTTATACAGAACGAAAAATGATCATTTAAGGCTCTTCACCAAAATCTATGGGTGACATAGTAGATATAAATTTGCTGTAAGCGACCGCTACGGAAATACACTACGCTTTCCATCGGCCCCAAGCTCATCTCCTTTAAAGAAGACTTGCTGATTGGCAAGCCGTCAGGCGCAGACAGAAGCATAGTCGCACTTATGCCCTGCGGGTGAAAAGAAGACTTGCTGATTGGCAAGCCGTCAGGCGCAGACAGAAGCATAATCGCACTTATGCCCTGCGGGTAGAAAAAAAGAAGTTCGCTTTTTTTCTGCGGGGTCTTCCCACTGGGACTGGGACAGCGATTACTCGTCCCATCGAAGAGCTTTTGCGATTACTCGCCCCACCGAAGACCATTGCGCTTTCCCATAGGAGTCTCCGTGTATTTTCTCCGCTAGCTAGTTGCTTTTATCACATTTAATTATATTTTCCAACCATAGATTTTGGTGTTGATCCTTATTTAATCGTTTGTTCTTGGTGTGAAAATGGACAAGTTTCGATGTTATCGTACAATGGAAGAAGCTTAGTGAAAGTGTTTGACTTTCCCTGAATTCAACAAGGCTTACTTATTTCCGTAATAATTCTTGCCATTTCATCCGGTGACTCCTTCATTCCATTTTCCAGCCAGTATTCAATTACCGTAATACTCCCGCTGATAGAATAGATTGTCATATACTTTGCAGCGGTTTCGCTCATTTTATGTTCTGGTCCGTTAAAGTCATTCATAATATGCGTTTGTGCGGCGAACATGACTTTATGTGTGAATCTTTTATTGCCGTGTTCGCTGAACAGAATCCGAAAATGCTCATGACGGCTGTACACATATTTGAGTAAATAATTTAACATCGCCAGCGCTTCTTTTTCCTGCGTGTAGTCATACTGAAGCAGTGCCTGATTTAATTCATCGATAATTTCGTCCTCAATATTGGTCAGTAAATCATATTGATCGGCATAGTGGCTGTAAAATGTGGAACGGTTGATATCAGCCTGCTCACAAATTTCTTTAATTGTAATCGAAGAAATTGGTTTTTCTTTTAAAAGCTCCATCAGCCCATTTTTAAGAGCCATCCTTGTATAACGTTTTCTGCGATCTAGTTTTTGTGCCATGATAAATAAACTCCTTTTATGAACAAAATATGAAATTCTATCTGTTATCCAACAGATAATGATTATTTGTTGCGAAACGTACATATTTTAAACAACTGTTTGTTGTCTAACTGACAGTGTGTAGTTATAATAATAGATTATATGAATGAAATCAGCAAGGTAATGGGGAATGACAGTGGCAAATTTAATTATTCGTTTTAAAAAGACAGTGGTAACACTTTTTATCATACTTATGATCCTTTCTTTAGCGGGGATTCTGTTTGTTGATGTGAATTACAATATGCAGGATTATTTACCGGATGATGCAGAATCTACGCAGGCTTTAGAGGTGATGGAGGAGGAATTTTCAAGCGGTATTGCAAATGCCAGGGTCATGATAGGAGATGTCTCGATTCAGGAAGCGATGGAGTATAAACATGCTCTGGAAGAGATAAATGGGATTACAGAGGTTCTCTGGCTGGATGATGTTGTTGATATTCGGACACCGATTGAAGTAACTGACACGGATACAGTGGAGACATACTATAAGGATGAAAATGCCCTTTTTTCTGTCACGATTGCTAATGAAAAAGAGGTAGAGGCCACCAATGCTATTTATGACTTGATTGGTGAGGGAAATGCCGTTTCCGGGGAGGCTGTCAATACAGCAACAGAACAGGAAATGACAGGGACAGAGAGCATGTACGCGGCGGCCTTGCTTGTTCCAATTATTATCATTATTCTTATCTTGTCTACCAGCTCATGGGTGGAGCCGGTATTTTTCCTGACAGCCATTGGGGTATCTGTATTAATTAACCTGGGGACGAACATATTTATCGGCGAGATTTCTTTTGTTACCCAAGCGGTTGCACCAATATTGCAGCTTGCAGTCTCCTTGGATTATGCTATTTTTCTTCTGCATAGCTTTCAGGATTACAGGAATAAAAATTACAAACCGGAAGAAGCAATGAAATCAGCTATTAAAGAATCATGGCCGGTTATCAGCACAAGTGCTTTTACAACTATTTTTGGCTTTATGGCATTGATGTTTATGCGTTTTGAGATTGGTTCCGATCTGGGGTTGAACTTAGTTAAAGGAATTATTTTAAGCTTTATCAGTGTGATTGTCTTTCTGCCAGCCTTTACACTTGTGTTTTATCGCTGGATTGACCGGACGCAACATCGTGCGTTTGTTCCGACTCGTTTTGAGGGAGTCGGGAAGAAGCTCTTGAAATTAAGACTTCCTGTTCTTATTCTGGTGCTGCTGCTTCTTGTTCCCAGCTTTATGGCGCAGAGCAGCACGACCTTTACCTACGGGATGGGAGAACCGCCGGAGGATACCCGGCTAGGAACTGATGTGAGACAGATTGAAGAAGTTTTTGGAGAATCGACTTCCGTTGTGTTGCTTATTCCTAATAATGATATAGGGAAAGAGGAGGAAATGGTTCAGGTCCTGGACAATGTAAATCATGTTTCCTCGGTTATCAGCTATGCAACCATGGTCGGCAGTGTTATTCCGCAGGACTTTTTAGAGGAAGAGGCGACAGAGCAATTTCTTTCCGATCATTACAGCCGGATTATTATTAATACGGAAGCTGGAACAGAAGGAGACCTTCCTTTTGCAGTGATAGAAGATATACGGGAAATTGCTTCCGCTTATTATGGAGAGGAGGCGCTGACCTTAGGTGAAAGTGCGTCTCTGTATGATATGAAGAATATTGTGTCCCAGGATAATCAGCTTGTAAATATTTTAACCATTCTTGGGGTAGGGATTGTGATTTTGGTTAATTTCCGATCGATTTCTTTCCCGATTATTTTACTACTGGTTATCCAAGCAGCCGTATGGATAAACTTAGCTATTCCTTATTTTACAGGAACACCGCTTGTCTTTATCGGTTATTTAATTGTCAGTACGGTTCAGCTGGCAGCAACGGTGGATTATGCCATATTATTAACGGAGACATATAAAAATTACAGAAGATATATGCCGAAATGGAAGGCAATAAAAATGACATTGGATGATAAGATTTTCTCCATTGCTGTTTCTGCATCGATTCTATCCATCGTCGGATTTGTTTTATGGATGACATCATCTAATCCGGTTGTCGGGTCTATCGGCTTGCTGCTGGGGAGAGGTGCGCTCTTGGCATTTATTCTGGTTATCACCTTACTGCCTGCATTGCTTGTATATGGGGATACATTGCTTCAAAAGACATCATTAGGAATGAAGTTTCGCAAGGAGGAAAAACATGAGGACAACAATTAAATGGATCTGGCTCGCTTTAGCTCTGTTCTTTATTCCGTTTATGAATACAGCTCTTGCAGAGGGGGCTTCTGAGGATTCTGCGTCTGAGGGAGATGCGGAAATTGAGGAAAAGAACGAGGTTATTTATGCGAATTTAGAAGCAGGCGGCGCATTAGAAAATATCTATGTCGTAAATGCGTTTGAATTGAATAAATCAGGTGTTATTGAGGATTTCGGAAACTATGAATCTATCAAGAATTTAACAGATACGAGTGAAATAGAACAGGACGGAGATACAATCCGTATGGACGCGGCTTCAGATACGTTTTATTATCAAGGAGACCTTTCCAAAGAGCTGCCCTGGAAATTCACCATCTCCTATTATTTAGACGGGGAAGAAGTAGATCCGCAAACGGTTATTGGGGAATCCGGACAGGTAGAAATCGAAATAAAGGTAGAAGAGAATGCAGAAACAGAAACTGCTTTCTTTGATAACTATATGCTGCAAATATCACAGGCGCTGAATACCGATTACTTTTATAATATTGAAGCGGAGGATGCAACGATAGCCAATGCCGGGAAAAATAGGCAGGTGGCATTTACGGTGATGCCGGGAGAAGAAGAGACGCTGACGATTCAAGCAGATACCGATCAATTTGAATTAGAAGGAATGGAAATCTCCGGCCTGCCGTCTTCTGTTTCTGTAGACGGTCCGGATACAGATGCGCTCACAGAGGAGTTTCAGAGCTTAACCGATGCCATTGGTGAAATCAACCAGGGAGTAGGTGAGCTTGGTGATGGAATCAGCGGGCTGTCTGGCGGATTAAGTGAATTAGAGAATGGGTCTTCTGAATTTCAGAACGGTTTAAATGAGTTAAATAATTCCAGCGGTGAATTAACAGGTGCATCGGAAGAAATCAATAATGCTTTTCAAACCGTACAGGAAGAAGTTGGCCAAATTACAGGGATAGATGGAATAGAGCAGTTAAGCGGGATGACAGAAGCTGCATCAGATATGGCTGCAGGAATGGAAGCATTGGCTGACGAATTAGATTCGCTGTCAACAGGCTATGGAGATGCGAAAGAAGCATTGCAGACAGCTATGGAGGGCATCCCAGAAGCCACCTTAACAGAAGAGGATTTTCAAGCATTATATGATAGTGAAGCAGTAGATCCGGCGGTTGTTGATGAATTAGTTGGCACCTATGAAGCTGCCCAAGGTGCATTAGCTGTCTACTATGAATCCGTAGAATCATTTGATGCGGTGGAGCCGGCATTATCTGAATTTCAAACTTCTGCCAGTGACATTGCCAGCAATATCCGTACGTTTTCCGATGAATTAGAGCAATCTGTCGGCCAAATTGATATCGATGAAGGACTGGATGAATTTATTACAAGTGTAGATACCATGGCGGAAAATTATAATCAGTTCCATGAAGGTCTGGTTTCTTATACCAATGGCGTAAATGAGCTCAGTACTTCCTATGCTGATATTCATAATGGAATTAGTGAATCGGCATCCGGTTCCAATGAACTTGCGAACGGAGCAGATGAATTACAGGATGGAACCAGTGAATTATATGATGCCACTGAAAGTATCCCTGATGAGATGCAGGAAGAAATTGATGAGATGATTTCACAATATGATAAATCTGATTTTGATCCTGTATCCTTCGTATCGGAAGAAAATGATGAGATCACAAATTCTGTTCAATTTGTGATTCAAACAGACAGTATTCAGCCGGAAGAGGATACCGAAGAGACAGAAGAAGAGGAAGAGAACGAAGGGTTTTGGGATAGGTTATTGAATTTGTTTTAAGAGGATTTCAATATTTTAATGATAAAGAAACCGCATGAAATGACTCATGCGGTTTTTTCCTTCCGCTGCAACAGAACAGCTGCAATGACAATCATCCCTTTAAATGCATCCCGCAGTAATGGAGGAACCCCGAAGAGATTGAGCAGGTTGTTCAGCACAGCAATAATCAACATTCCATAAACCGTTCCGAGGATAAATCCTCTTCCGCCCATCATACTTGTACCTCCGACAACAGCGGCAGCGATAGCGTCCATTTCCATTCCCCGTCCTGAACCGGCAAAATCCATCGAGCCGATTCGAGAAACTTGAATGATTGCAGCAATGGCTACAAGTATTCCGGAAAGCGCATAAACCCGGTACTTAACCTGCTTCACGTTAATTCCGGATAGTCTGGCAGCTCTTTCATTGGAGCCAACCGCAATAATCTGCCGGCCAAAGATGGTGCGCTTGGAAATATAATACATAACAGCAGCAATCAAAATCCAGTAGATGATGGGCATAATCATATAGTTCCCGATTTTGAAATTGGCAATTTGTAAAAATTCTGGCGGTACACGCGGTGCAGCTCCTTGCATGAAATGCTGTGTGACACTGCGGAAGACCATCATCGCTCCTAAGGTGGCTATAAAAGGAGGAACCATTCCCCGTGTAACAGTTACGCCAATTAAGGAACCAAGCAAATATCCAAAAAGAATCACAACAATGATTGTAATGAAAATAGCTGTCCAGCCTGTGATTCCAATTGCATTTAAAAAACCGTTTGCTCCAATATCAAGCAATGTCATTGTCAATGCGCCAGTTGCTACAAGCGTTGCACCAACAGCTAAATCGATTCCGCCTGTCATAATAACAAACGTCATTCCCAGTGCGACAATTGCTACACTGGCATTGTTTCGTAAAATATTGATCCAGTTATTAGTCCAAGACGTAAACCATTCTCCAAATGAAGGATAATCAAAGCCTAATACAATCGTTTGTAAGATAACCATTACGATGAACGCAATAAAAATACTAAACAATGGACTAGTAGACCATCGATTCTTGAACCAAAGGATAAACTGGTGAAAGTAATTGATATTTTTCTCTGTCAAAAGGTACACCCCTTTTCGATCCCGGATAAAAAGAAGCTGCAACCTGCGGGATACCTGTTACTTATCGCCTAAGTGATGGCGGACAGTCCATTAAGACGTTGAAATAAAAGCATCTCCGCCTGTAGCCAGCTCCATTATTGCTTGTTCGTTCATTGCTTCTCCTTTTAATTCTCCTTGCAGCTGTCCGTGGTACATGACATACGTCCGATTGCAAAGCCTTAATATTTCATTTGCTTCACTGGAAAGAATAATAACCCCAATCCCTTCATCAGCTAAACGAAGGATAATATCATAGATATCTTCCTTCGCTCCAACATCTACCCCTTGTGTCGGGTTATCTAAAATCAAAATACGGGGATCTGTGGAAAGCCATTTAGCTAAAACGACCTTCTGCTGATTTCCTCCAGAGAGATTCAGAATACTGTTTGAGGAATCAGTCATCCGTATCTTCAGCTGTTTTTGAAGTGCAGCCAGCTTCTCTTGATGGATGGAATGCTGGATGATTCCCCATTTGGCATGTCTCTTCCAAGAAGCAATGGCGCTATTTTCGAGAATGTTCATATCTTTAATAATGGCGTTTTCCTTTCTGTTTCTTGGAAGGTAGGCAATTCCGTTTTTAACAGCGTCCATCGTGGTATGGATATTAATTTCTTTGCCGTAAAGGAACAGCTTGCCCGATGAAATATCATTTGCGCCAAAAATGGATTGAAACAGCTCACTGCGTCCGTCCCCTAAAAGACCGGTGAATCCGACAACCTCTCCCTGATGAATGGAAAAAGTAATATCGGAAAAAGCAGCATTATACGTAAATTTTTCTGCACGCAGGATTTCTTCACCGCGGTCACGCTGCTGGACCAGTTGATCTGTCCGGACATCATAGCCGACCATAAAGCGGGCAAGCTCCTTTGTGGTTACATCACTGACCTGTCCTTCAGAAACAAGCCTGCCATCCCGGAGTACGGCATATGTGTCACAAGCCTCAATGACTTCTTTTAACTTATGAGAGATAAAAATAATGCCAACCTGTTGATCGCGTAAACGCCGCATCATCGTAAATACACGTTCGATTTCAGAATCGGTAAGCGATGTTGTTGGTTCATCCATGATAATGACAGAAGCATTCATCGAAATCGCGCGACAGATTTCAATAATTTGTTTATAGGAAGAATCTAACTCTTTGACCAGCATGCGGGGGTCAAGGTCTACATGCATGCGTTCAAATATCTCCTTTGTTTCTTGAATCATTTTTTGATGCTGTACGCGCTTGAATCCCTTTTTATAATCTCTTTCTAAAAACATATTTTCATAGATGGGCAGATCATTAATTAAGTTCAGCTCCTGATGGATAAAAGAAATTCCCATATTAATAGATTGCTCCGGACCGGTCAGATTTACCTCGGCCCCGTTTATATAAAGCTTGCCTTTATCAGGCTGATGAATACCGCCTAAGATGTTCATCAGGGTTGATTTCCCCGCTCCATTTTCTCCAAGCAATGCACAAATTTCTCCTACTTTAATAGAAAGGGAAACGTCTTTTAGAACATGATTTTTGCCAAAGGACTTTTGGATATTTCTTAACTCCACAAGCATGTCATCACCTCTGAGAAATGGATGGAAAGGGAGCAGACTTTCCTGCTCCCCTCTGCTTAATATGGTGAATTTTCATCTAAGAATTCTTCGTAGTTATCCCGGTCAACGACAGTAGTTGGAATGATGGTTTCTTCCTCCACGTCTTCTCCGTTGAGCACGTCTATCGCAATGTCAACAGCATCTTTTACCATAACAGGGCTGTATAATGCGGATTGAATCCAGATATCTTCGTTTTCTGGCATCATTTCAAAATATTCCTGCATGCCACCGCCGCCTGTGACGACTTGAATGTCTGTTCTTCCAGCTTCTTGAATAGCTTGTAAGACACCGACAGAGGTTTCATCATCAATCGAATAAACGGCATCAATATCCTCAACAGAAGTCAGAATATCAGCGAAGTCAGCTAAACCATCCTCTCTGGTGAATTCTGTTGCATACGTCATCAGATTCATATCTGGAGCAATTTCTGCCATGGTTTCCTCGAAGCCTTTGGTCCGTAATTCGGATACAGAACCAGACGAAGGTACTTCCAGTACAACGACATTCCCTTCCTCGCCAATTTTATCTACAATGTAATTCGCTCCCTGGACGCCCATATCTTCATTATCGCCTGCAACACGGTAAACTCCTTCTACATCAATCGCGATGTCAAAGTTAACCACGGTTATACCACTGTCAATGGCATTTTGAATCGGGACTTCCATGCCCTCCCATTGAGGAAAAGCAACAATGGCGTCAGCTCCCCATGTCATTAAATCATCTAATTGGGAAGTCATTTGTTCCGCGTTACTGCTGGTTTGAATTTGATAATCTACTTGATCTCCTAATTCTTTTACGCGTTCTTCAGCGTGGTAAGCAACTGCCGCAACCCAGCCATGCGTCACTTCTGGCGCAAGTATGCCAATTTTATAGTGTTCTTCAGTGTCCTCGCTGCCATTTCCGCTGTCCGCATTATTCTCCTCTGAAGCCTTACCAGAATCATCTCCACCGCCGCAAGCAGCCAACAAAAGCATGAGGACAGCAATCATTAAAAAGCCAAAACTTTTTTTCTTCATCGTATTGTAAACCTCCCCGATTTTTAGTGAATCTTATAAAATAGACTGGCTCTGCACAGAATAACCGTTTGCAATTAGCATACGAGGTAATGATGGAAATAAATAAAATAGATGGGGAAAACGCCTCCTTTCCTTCCTATGAGAGATAAATCAGCTGCTTTCATGAAATCCATTACATCCTTTCCTCGTTTTGCTGGAGAATTTCTTCAAGCAGTCGTAATGATTTTAATGCATCTTCTCCGCTGACAATGGGCTTTTTTTCTTCTTGAATGCAATGGATAAAGGCATCGATTACGCCGGAGTTTGTTTGATTCGTATTGGTTTGAATTCCTTCTAATGCATAGTAAATGTTTTCACCGTTTTTCTTTTCAATAAGAAGTGGATAGTGTTTATCCTGGTATATTTTCATAATTCCTTCCTGGCAGTAAATCGTTGTAGAGTTATTTTCTTCCCCGTAATAGGTCCAAGAGAAAGTGGCAGTACCGATGCTTCCTCCAGCAGTTTTTAAAATACAGACGACATTGTCATTTACTTCGATAGGCTGACCGTTTTCATCTGTTTTATCTAAGGTGGCCGTATAGGAATGGAGATTTGTAATATCGTCATCCAACAGATAGAAGAGCAGGTCCAGCTTATGAATGCCTAAATCTCCTGCAGCCCCTGAATGAGAACGGTCTTTTTTAAAAAACCAGGTTTCTTTTGATTTGGTTGCTCCCCAATCTTCGGGGCCGCTGTGCCCAAAGGTTGTCTGAAAGGAGAGAATCTCGCCAAGCTCTTTCGCTCGAAGGATTTCACGTGCTTTTTGATGTGCTTTTGTAAAGCGTTGGTTGTGGTCCACCATTAATAGCTTTCCGGTTTCCTTCGCAGTACGTACCATTTTTTCTGCCTGTTCCACAGTGGCGGAAATTGGTTTTTCACAAAGAACATGCTTACCGGCTTGTAAAGCTTTTGTTGTATGAAAATAATGTGCTTCATTGGAAGAGCAATCACTAATGGCATCAATGGTCGAATCTTGAAGCAATGCCTCCAGTGACGAAGCGGTTCTGCCGCCAAATAATTGCTTCATTTCCTCTGCGCGTTCAGGATTTCTGTCATAGAAAACAATCTCTTTTACGGATGGATTGGCTCTATACTCGGGAGCATGCCTGAAGCGTGTAATCGAGCCGCAGCCAATAATTCCTACAATCATTTAGATCCCTCCTAACCCAATGTTGATTCTCGAATAATCAACTCATAATCCATGATGACATTTTCAACAGGCAGCCCTTGAATCCGGTCAATGACCATTTTTGCGGAACGATAGCCCATTTGATATTTTGGCTGAGAAACTGTTGTCAGGGCAGGTGTGGTCATACTGGAAAAAGCAATATTGTCAAATCCGATAATCGCCATCTCTTGAGGGACCTTAATGCCCTGAGCATGTAATTCTTTGATAGCGCCAATCGCTAAAGTGTCTGAAATAATAAATACAGCAGTTGGCCGGTTTTTAGAACGCAGCATTCGCCGCATGGCTTCTACACCGTCCTGGAAGCTGAGTCCGTCAGTGTAATGGATCCATTCGTCACAAATAGGCAATTGAAATTCGTTTAAGGCCTTCTCAAATCCGATGCGCCGCTGCTTTGCATAGAGCAGATTTTCATTGAAATTGATCAAGCCGATTTTTTTATTTCCCATCGTAATCAGATACTTTACCGCGCGATAAGCAGCCTCTGTATTATCAATTGCAATATAAGGGATATTGGCATCTTCATAATAATCACTGCAAAGCACGATAGAATGGGACTCAGAAAGCTCTTTCAGCTTATCAACATGAACGGTAGGATTCATGGAAATAATACCGTCCGCCAATTTATTACGAACCATATGAAGAAAGATATCTTCCCGCTGCAGGTTATCATCTGTTTCGCAAAGCAGAATATTATAGTTGTTTTCTATGGCATAATCCTCAATCCCATTAATGATTTCTGTGTAATAAGGGTTTGAGAACGTGTGAATAAGAACAAGAAGTAATCTGCTTTCCGAGTTTCGTAAATTCCTGCCAAGCATACTGGGAGCATAATTTAACTCCCGAATGGCTTTTTCAACCTTGTGTCGCGTTTTCTCAGAGACCTTGGATGTGTTATTTAGAACACGCGAAACCGTAGCAATGGAAACACCTGCCTGTTTTGCAACCTGATGTATATTTGCCATGGCACAACCTCTTTCAGAACAAATAATGTACAGTCGATGTAGAATTGAATAGAATGAAGAAGTTCTGATGTAAACGTTTTCTGTAAGCTATAGAATTAATATGCGAAGGTTTATAAATACATTCTAAAAAATTTGGAAGAGCAGCTTATTTTTATGAAAATACTCCTTTTTAGCGATGAAGATTCAAAAAGTGCAGGATAATTCTAAATATGAATGTGGAAATTGCTTGAAAGATGTAATGGATTTCATGATAATGGGCTATGAAAAAAGGGTTGGGGAAAATTACATAAAATATAAAATAACTGGTATATATAGAATTATTAGTAGATGAGTGAATAAACTTTTTTACTTTTAAATAGACTTTGTCCCTTGAAGTTTGTTAATTGACTCCATTATAAAAGTGGATTATTAAAAATATAATTATAATATTTTCCATATTTTAATTTTTAAATAAGAAATTTGTTATAATATACATAAGTGCTTTCGAATATTTGTTTAGTAAAGAAGGAGGATATGTAGTGAAAAGGTATATTTTCTGGAGTCTCTGTTTAGTATTGGTTATTATAACGGGATGCAGTAATAAAGCAGAAGAAGCAGAAGCTGTAAAACCGGAAATTGAAATTCCTCCAAATGAAATAGAGTCTGAGGAATCGATAAGTAAAATAATGACAACAGATAAAAAAATAGCTTTAACGTTTAATGGAATGGCAGATGAAGAAACGATGACTAGTCTTTTGGAAAGATTGAATCAGCTTCAAATTCATGCCACTTTTTTTGTTCAGGGGGTAAAGATAGCTGAGGAACCAGAAATAGCAGAAATGATTTTAGAAAATGGACATACGATTCAAAATAACACTTTAAATCATATATTAGTTGAACCGATAGATTATGAAGAAGCTTATACGGAATTATATTTGACTAATAAAGTAATCCAAGAAAACTTAGATATTACTCCACAATTTGCAAGAAGCCGTTCTGGAGACACTTCCCCTTTTTTTGAAAGTGCTGCTGCACAGCTAGATATGCAGGTAGTTACTAATACAATCAATCCAAGGGACGGGGACATGCAAAGTGCAGAAGAAATTGCTGAATATGTGAGGGGTTTTATGAACAGAGGAGCCATTATTCAACTGAATACTTATCTGAATCCAGAGATTATTGATGCTGTTTCTTTAATTAAAAAAGATGCCGAAGAAGCGGGATATGAATTAACAACTTTGGAAGCCGTTGTGGAATCGGCTTATACTAATCCAAATAAGGAAATTGAAACAAATAAGTTAGCTGTTAATCAAGATTACGATCAGGCTTCCCCTCAGGTTATTGAAAACTTTCAAACCGATGAACAAGAAGTTGTTCTAACTTTCGATGACTGGGCAGGTGATGAAACGTTATCAATAATATTAGATATTCTAGATGATTATCAGATAAAGGCAACATTTTTTGTTATTGGAAAGGGAGTAGAAGCAAATCCTCAACTTGCACGTTTAATTATAGATAGAGGACATGAAGTGGCAAGCCATTCCTACAATCACCTTGTTGTAACAGAAATGAATTCCCTTGAATTACAGGAGGATTTAGTGAAGGCGGATCAAGTTATATCTAATGCGTTACAAGAAAAACCGAAGAATTATTTTCGCCCTGCCCAAGGGCTTTTAGATGATTCATCAGCAAATACAATTGCTGCAACCGGAATAGATTATATTGTCCTTTATGACATTGCTTCTCTCGATTGGGATTTGAACAGATCAGAAGACGAGATTTATAAACGTGTTGTAGATAATGTAGAATCCGGAAGTATTATTGGAATGCACATTTCAGATGAATCACATACAATCCGGGTGCTGCCTAGAATTATTGAAAATATACTAATGCGTGGATACACATTTAAGACTGTTTCGGAAATGATTGGAGATTGAAAAATTGGAAAGTAGGGGAGGGAGCTGTGTGAACAGCTACATTCATCAATGAAGAAAAAAGAAATATTAACAAATCCAAAAAAAGACCGTAGAATATTATCAAACGTTCCTGATCCAGATGGAATCAGGTTAAATCTAGATCGCCGTGGTTCAGATACAGAAATTGCAGAGCAAGATACGAATAAATTATATAAAGCAAGAATGGATGGACAACGTTATATAGCGGAATTTCCAGTAGTGATGAGAATAGGTAGAAAAAAGAAGACTTCAAACTGTGTAGATATATCTAACACCGGAATTTTAGTTCAACTGCCGAGCAGCACTGAAGATCTTGGTCTACAAAAAGGGGAACAAATAAAGTTAAAATTTCAAATACCCTCAGGTGCCATGCCTGAAGGGTTTGAAATGAGGGTGAATATTAAAGCAAAGCTTGTCCGGCAATTTCAAGAAGAAGAAAACAAAAAGGAACATTATTATGCTTTTGAATTTTTACAATCAATGGAAAGCTATCATCGGAGTAGGAGATGGGGGTTATCCATTGCTGTAGCCAGCATTCTTTTATTCTTCATGGCGCTAGTTGTTATGCTTATGCGTGCTGAAAGTATCATATATTTTCAGTTTAATAAAATTCTCTACGCATATAGCTTAGTAGCCGCAACATTTTTGCTATCTAGATATATTTTCGGAATGTTATATCGAAATGTTAAAGTAAACCCGGATTTTGAACCCGGAGTCTCAATTATCATTCCTGTATTCAATGAAGAAGAATGGATTCAGCGGACAATTACAACTTGTTTTGATCAGACATACCCTATTGATAAATTAGAAGTAATTATTGTTGATGATCAATCATCTGACCGTTCTATGGAAGAAATACGTAAAATAGTTTCTAAGATGTATCAAGAAGGGAAAAGATTTAAAACAAAGAACCGTTTAAAATTTGTTCAACTTCCGGAAAACGGTGGAAAAAGAGAGGCTCTTGTAGAAGGAGTAAAGATAGCAAAGCATGAACTAGTAGCTTTTGTTGACTCGGACAGCTTTTTGGAGCCAAATGCAATTCGAAACATTGTGCAGCCATTTCAAGATCCTAAAATGGGTGGCGTGGCAGGAAGAACCGAAGTAGAGAATAAATTCACTAATACGCTGACTAAATTACAAACCGTCAGATATTATATTGCATTTCGAATCATGAAGGCGGCAGAAGCAACCTTTGATTGTGTTACTTGCTTGTCAGGCCCCTTATCTTGCTATCGTAAAGAATTAGTTTTAAAGCATGCAGATGCTTGGTTAGACCAGCGCTTTTTAGGGCATCCTGCAACATTTGGAGACGACCGGAGCATGACTAATTTGATTTTGAAAACGCATCGAACAAGCTATCAGGATAGAGCAGTTTGTTCTACCATTGTTCCTTCAGAATTTAGCATGTTTTTAAAACAACAGATGCGCTGGAAAAGATCATGGCTGAGAGAAACATTAAGGGCGATGACCTTTATCTTTAAAAAAGAGCCATTTATGGTGCTGTTTTTCATAGTAGGCTTTATTGTTCCAGTATTAGCACCTATTATTGTGCTCTACAATCTTGTATATGTTCCGGTTGTTTATGGAGTATTCCCATTAACCTTCATAATTGGATTACTAGTGATGGCACTTATGCTTAGCTTTGCACACCTTCTTTTTCGACGAAGTAAACTGTGGTTTTTTGGTTTTGTGTTTGTCATGTACTATGAGTTTATTTTACTTTGGCAAATGCCAGTTGCATGGGTTACCTTCTGGAAATCGACATGGGGGACAAGAGATACGCCACAAGACGTATCAGCTAGGGAAAAGAAATTAGAAAAAAAACAAAAAAAAGCCCAATAATATAATGTGTCAAAGCCTAATGATAGATGGCAGTTATATACCGCCAAAAGTAAATAACTTTAGGGAGGTTGGCATATGCCGTCCCAATCAAATAAGAATAAATTGAATGTGCGAAGAAAAAATACGTTTAAACTGATTAAATCTTTATTTCAGTTTGTGGTAATTAGTTTACTTGCCGTTCTGTTGATACGTACACTTTTTATTACGGAAAGGTATGAAACTTTGTCTTCTGACACTATGGTAAATGAAGAAGGTTTTCTAGCTATCTCATATTTTGGAGTAGATCGAAGCGGCTCTACGCAGCATGTATCAAAAGAACAATTAGAGAAACAACTGACAGTTTTAAAAGAACAGGACTTTGAAACGATTTCTCTGCAGCAAATTCTAGAGTATTATCATGAGGGAAAACTTTTGCCAGAAAAGGCATTGTATCTATCGTTTGAAGACGGGCGGACAGATTCAAGTATTTTTTCTCAATCTTTATTGGAGGAACTGAATTATAAAGCAACGATGTATACCTACGCCAATAAATTTGAAGAGCGAGATACAAAGTTTTTAAAACCGAACGATTTAAAAACAATGATGAGAAGCGGCTACTGGGAACTTGGTACAAATGGTTATCAATTATCCTATATCAATACATTTAATGAGAATGGAGAGTCTTTGGGAGAATTAGATAATATACCAATTCCTGACCACCCAGATATTGAATATTATAATCATTACTTAATGGACTATCTTCGAGATGAATATATGATTCCAAAAGAGACGCGTAGAGAAATGGAAGAGAGAATTTTGAATCAGTATAATAAAATGCATGAATCTTATACGGAACATTTTAATGAAATTCCGAATGCTTATGCAATCATGCACGCGAATTCAATGTACAATAATATGGATCAATCTGTAGAATCAATCAATGAGAAAATGATAACAGATAATTTTTCTCTTCATTTTAATCGTGATTTAACCTCTTTCAATGGTCCAAAAACAGATATATATAATCTAAATCGACTGCAAGTAGCTCCTTGGTGGTCGACTAACCATCTTTTAATGAAAATACAAGAGGATTATGACTGGGGTATTCAATTTGAAAACGGTGATGAATCTATTGCAAACCTGTGGTCAATAAATGGTGGAGTTGGAGAATTTGTTGGAGAGAAGATTATATTAACTTCTCAACCGGAAAAAGAGGTAGTGGCTACTTTAAAAGAAGTATTACCTGAATCTTATCGTATTTCTATGAACCTTGAAGGGAATGTAATGGGAGAACAGACTTTTTATTTGTCTAATGACAATAAAGAGCTGAAATTTAGTTTAGAACAAAATAAACTATATATTTATCAGCGGAAATCAGATAAAGAAGAGGTACTGTTTGAAACAGATTTAAGCGGGATTAAATGGAATCAAGATGACTATGCATTTAATAAAGCCATGGTTTATACGTACGAAGACACACAACAAGGGTCTCGAGTAGATGATGATGAATATCCAGTTACTTTGCAGAATAATCGCCAAATAGTATTGGATGTTAATGAGCAGGAAATTACTGTTGAGATTGATGGGAAAAATATGATGCAGATAGATTGGATAAACGAAGAAGGCTTAACACAATTTGCAGTTGGCGGTAAAATTGTAGATTTAAATACGCAGCATCAACAAAATACTGATACTATCTATGATTCGGTTGTTAATATGCTTCAAATAACTTCTGAAGATGATATAATTTATCAGGTTATACCGCCAGTAGAAAAAAAGCTGAAAAGAGATATAAAATATAAAACAGATGAGATAATCGACTTTTTCATAGAATATCTATAAATATAAATTTCAACTCGTGTTCTGTCGAATGCCAAATAGTTTAATAGTTTTTTAAAGGAGGGGTATGTATTTGCCGCTAAGAAACATAATTGTTGTTATAATTTTCATATTTATTATAGGAGCATTCCTGTAATGAAGAAATTTGAGGTTTGAACAAAAAAGAGCCCTCTTGGTATAGTACAGGGTGTCATTGCAATGACCCCGAAATTAAAAAATACCAAGGAGGACTCATCCATGAATTATAATCAAAATCACAAAATATCGCAAATCACACCATCTACACTTGTAGTGGGAATAGACATTGCCAAAGACAAACATGTGGCACGAGCACAGGACGACAGAGGCTATGAATTTGGGAAAAGATTGATCTTTGAAAACCGAATAGAAGGCTTTGAAATCCTACTGGAATGGATTTCAAAGCTCCAGAAAGAACACGATAAAAACCATGTCATCATAGGAGCTGAGCCAACAGGTCACTATTGGATGAGTTTAGGTTATTATCTGATCAGCAAGGATACGGATTTTGTATTGGTTAATCCGATGCATGTCAAGAAAGCAAAAGAACTGGATGATAACTCGCCAACGAAAAATGATACCAAAGATGCGCGCGTGATTGCCCAGCTGGTGAAGGATGGGAGATACTCTATACCAAACCTTCTCGACGGCATCTATGCCGAGTTAAGAGAAGCCATGAAACTACGAGATCAACTCATCAAACAGCAGACAGTTACGGAAGGACGTATACAAAATAACATGCAGCGCTATTTTCCAGAGTTTCAGGATGTATTTAAACAATGGAATGGAAAGGCCGCATTATATACGTTACGGGCATTTCCATTTCCATCTGATATTCGTGATAAAACGCCAGAAGACGTACTGGAGGAATGGCAAACGGTCGTTAAACGTGGTGTTGGTATCAAACGAGCAACCAAACTGGTAGACAAAGCGAAGAAGAGTGTTGGCATAGAAATCGGCTTACGCTTTGCCAGACAAGAGCTACACAGCTTATTAGACCAATATGAGCTGTATGCAGAACAATTGAAAGAGCTGGATTTGGAAATAGAGGCGCTCTTAGGAGAGATACCAGGAGCAAAAGAAATGCTGGCTATCAAAGGACTGGGAGTAACAACCGTAGCTACCTTTTTCGCGGAAGTAGGAGATATATCAAATTATCATCATCCGCAACAACTCGTGAATCTGGCCGGCTTATCGTTGCGGGAGCACAGTTCCGGGAAATTCAAAGGGGAAACGAAAATAACGAAACGCGGACGGAAGAAACTGCGAAAGGCGATTTATTTAGCGATACGACCGCTCGTAGCGAATAATCCGACGTTTCAAACCTTGCATAGGTATTACACGACCCGCCCGGAAAATCCATTAAAGAAACAACAATCATTGATTGCGTTGTGTGGGAAATTATTACGTGCCTTGTTTGTCATTGGTCAAAAACAGTGTGAATTTGATGGAAGCAAGTTATTGAAAGGTTTACCTCAGATAGAAACTTTACAGGCAGCTTAAGCTGTAGAAGAAAGAAATAGCAACAAATGACCTTGGGAACTTAGAATACACAAACACCAATAATGCGGAGTCGGAGCTTATTTTTTCCATTCGGGCTAGACCCAGCATAGGAGCTTATTCCGACCTCCACCTTGTGGATACGCAGGACGAGGGAATGTATGGATACCAATCCCGTGATACATGGGAGGGTGAGCGACCATAAGAAGTGTGGAGTTACCAAGCATGGTTACACCATTTTTTACCAAATACTACCTGTTTGGTCGTTAGGATGGCTAGGAGTGCATTAGAATATTCTGTATTCTGACAAACGCTCCACCCCCACTATCCAACCCCAAATTGGATGTTTAAGAAATTCTAAGAAAACAAGAGCATTTCGGAGATATTTTAAGTATATAGAGGGAGGGTGTTCAGCAGCTGAGGAGGAAAAAGCTACACCTATGTTAAAACCGAGTGAAGGGGTAGATGACATTTCAGTTAAAACCTCTATTTGGATAGTAGACTGGGATGCTGAAAAGAGTCTGGATGATGTAAGTTCCTCTCTTTCAAATGTAGATAACATTATATTATTTGGAAATTATTTTGATGAAAATGAAAAGCTCTTTACTACACTAGAAGGCCAATATTTAATTGATGAATTACTGCAACAGCCGATAAGAGCGAATAAGCAGGTATATCTTTCACTGGTGAACGATCAGTTTTTAGAAGATGGCTCTACCATTCCAAAAAGTCCGGACCTTATAAAAAATTTGATGCAAAGTGAAGAAACGCGAAAAAAACATATAGAAGAAATTATGAACTATGCGGTAAGTATGCCTATAGATGGTGTCGAAATTGATTATGAAAAAATACCTGAGGAAAATATATCTTCATACCTGCAATTTTTAGAAGAATTATCAGAGCAACTCTCAGGAAAAGGATTAGCGTTAAGAGTGGTGCTTGAACCATCGTTCCCTGTTGAACAATATACTTTACCAGAGCATATAGATTATTCCATAATGACATATAACTTATATGGAATGCACAGTGGACCCGGCCCTAAAACTGATATAAATTTTTTAAAAAGTTTAGCTGACATGTGTTCAAATCAAGCAGCAAGTATAGAATTTGCATTGTCTACAGGAGGTTTCAGTTGGAAAGATGATCACGTTACTTCCCTAACTGAAAATGAAGTAGAAGATTTGATTAGTTTAAATAATGTAACACCGGTAAGAGATCATGCGAGCGGTTCCCTAACCTTTATTTATGAAGAGGAAAAACAAGAGGTGGAAGTATGGTATGCAGATGCTGAAACACTGACTGAATGGGCGAAAATATTGGCTGAGGAAGGAGAATATTATACTTTTTCTTTTTGGAGAGCCGGGGGGTTAAGTGAAGATACACTAAGGAGAATTAATCATCTTGAAGAAGTTTTAACTCAAATAAATAAAGAAGAAGCTTGATTACTAACTCTAAAAAAATTATTTAGAATAGATGAAAATAAGTAGAATCATAGCTGGGGAAAAGCGTTTTTGACTTAGCCTTGAAAGATTGTATTTTATTGTTTTTTTGTTACTCGATGAAAATTTTTGATAAGGAATGGAATAGTTGTAAGCTTAGCTACTGAATAGATACTCAGGAGAACAATTCAATTTTTGTAAAAATAAAATAGCTTGGTTATAATACGCAGAATGATGATATCTAACTAAGACTTTTGACAAATTCAATATAGTGTAACATTGGATATTAGTAGGGTTTAGTTTTACAATTTTGGGTTTATTTATAAATAGGATAAAGGGAGTGCTTCTACAACAATGGAGCACTCTCTCTTTCATTTTGATAAAATTTATAATTTTATCTTGTCATCAATAGAATTATAAAGTAGTATGTATAAGTAAGGTCATCTGATGACCTTACTTATACATACTTAATGAAAGCGTTTTACAAGAGCGGCAAGGGGGGATTCGTTTGTATTTATTATTAGCTTTAAGTGCAATCATTGCGCCGTTTGTGTTTTTAGTTCTGTTACGTATGCCGGCAATGAAGGGGATGTCGTTAAGCGCAGCAATCGTTATTGCAATAGCTATGATTTTTTGGGGGATGGAAGGAAATGTTATTCTATCATCGATTTTTCAAGGGGCCCATAAAACATTAACGATTCTATGGATTTTATTTGGGGCATTAGTTTTACTGGATACACTTCGCAAAACAGGAGCAGTGGACAGAATCAATCAAGGTTTTCAGAGCATTTCTGAAGATATGCGTGTTCAGGTTGTCATTGTTGCTTTTTTATTTGGCGGAGTGATTGAAGGGGCAGCCGGGTTCGGAACTCCGGCAATGGTTACAGCTCCATTAATGGTAGCTTTAGGATTTCGTCCGATTGTTGCTGCGACATTGGCGTTGATTGCAGACAGCACACAGGTGGCTTTTGGAGCTGTAGGGACACCATTGGCAGTAGGGTTAAGTAATATTCCGGGGGCAGATGCGGAGTTCTTTAATGCAATTGGAGTGCGGATAACCACGTTAGATATATTCGCCGGATCATTTATACCGTTTATTGTCATTGTTATTATGACTTTATTTTTTGGTAAAAAAAGAGGGTTTAAGTATGCCTTGCCGATGCTTCCGTGGACCATTCTTATAGGGTTTACTTATACGTTGTCTGCTTTATTCTATGCTTCGGTATTTGGTCAGGAATTTATCTCTATTTTAGCATCTTTAACTGGATTGGTAGTAGCAACAATCACAGCTAAAAAAGGCTGGCTGTTACCAAAAACGACATGGAAAGAGGCGCTGCGCCCTGGTTTTGAAGTAAAAACGGAGAAGTCAAAGATGAGCATAGGGGCGGCTTGGACACCTTATGTTATTGTCGTTGCCTTGTTGTTAATGACCAGGATTATACCTTGGCTGCAGGAGTTCACACAGACAGCCATTGATTTCTCTTGGACAACTATTTTTGGTGTAGAAGGTGTGGACTCTGCCTGGGAGTTTTTATATTCGCCAGGAACAATTCTAACATTTGCGGCAGTTTTATCTGTATTTGTTCATCGAAAATCAATTGGCACGTTTTTTAGTGCATCCAAGGATTCTCTGATGACGATGCGGTCAACCGCGATTGCTTTAGTGGCAACGTTAGCGATGGTGCATGTGTTTACAAATTCGGGAATAAATACAGAAGATTTAATCAGCATGCCGCAGTATATCGCCGTAAGCATGGCGGAGCATTTAGGGTTTATGTGGATGTTTGTCGCACCCTTTTTAGGAGAGTTAGGATCGTTTATTACTGGAAGTGCGACGGTTTCTACATTAACTTTCTCACCTATTCAATACAGCGTAGCAAATCAATTGGGTTTAGATATAAATACGGTTTTAGCTGCCCAAACAATGGGAGCTGGAGCGGGAAATATGATTTGTGTGCATAATGTCGTTGCAGCAAGCGCGGTCGTTGGCTTGAGCGGTAAAGAAGGGGATATTATTCGGAAAACGCTGATTCCGGCCGTTGTCTATGGATTGATGATTGGATTGGCTGGGTTTATTGCTATTCAATTCTTCGACTGATAAGCTGATGGGCTTTAAAAACCTCTGGGAATGAATTAAAATAGATTCACGTACTAGAGGAGTTGACATGATGGAATATAAGCGTATAAAAACCGAAAAAATATATGAGCAAGTAGCAGATTCCTTAATTGGCATGATTAAGGATGGAAGGTTGAAGTCAGGAGACAAGCTGGATTCTGTAGAGCAGTTGGCAAAAAGCTTTGGCGTCGGCCGTTCCGCAATCAGAGAGGCGCTCAGCGGACTCCGTTCCATGGGGCTGGTCGAAATGCGGCAGGGAGAAGGCACCTACGTAAAAGCGTTTGATGCAGAGCTTTTCACCTTGCCTGTAAGCACGGCATTTTTAATGAAACAGAATGACGTTAAAGAATTGTATCAGGTCCGCAAAATTTTAGAAGTCGGCACTGCCGCATATGCTGCAGAAAGCTATACGGACAAGGACCTTGAGAAAATGGAAGCGGCGTTACAGCTGATGGCAGATGCGAAAGGGAATGATCAGCTTTCTGAGCAGGCAGACACCGATTTTCATCTGGCTGTTGCTCAGGCAACGCAGATGAATTTATTGATTCATTTAATGGGCAGTGTTTCCGAATTAATGTCAGAGACGATTCGGGAAGCACGTCGGATATTATTATATACAGAAGACCGGTCACATATTTTATATGAAGAGCATGAACGTATTTATCAAGCAATCAAAAATAGGCAGGCGGATCAGGCAAGAGAAAAAATGTATGAGCATTTGGAGAATGTAGAGCAGTTGCTGTTTCAGGAGCTTGATAAAAATTAAGTACCTCGTTCATGTCCGGTATCAATAGAAGAGGTGGAAAAAATGAAAGTATCTTTGTTCATTACATGTGTAAGTGATATTGTTTTTGCAGATGTAGGTAAGAATACGGTGGAATTATTAGAGCGGCTGGGCTGTGAAGTAGATTTCCCGGCAGCTCAAACCTGCTGCGGGCAGCCCGCATATAACAGCGGTTACTTGAGTGAAGCGAAAAAAGCAATGAAGCAGATGATAAAGGCCTTTAAAGATTCGGAGTATGTGGTCGGCCCGTCTGGTTCATGTGTCGGGATGCTGCGAGAATATCCGAACGTATTCAAGGGAGACCCGGAGTGGGAACAGCCGGCGATTGAGCTGGCTAGTAAATCCTATGAAGTAACCCAGTTTATCGTGGATGTATTAGGGATCACTGATGTCGGTTCTACCTTTGAGGGAAGGGTAACCTATCATCCATCCTGTCATATGACCCGTATTTTAGGAGTAAAGGAAGCGCCCACCAAGCTGCTTCAAAATGTCAAAGGAATTGACTTTGTTGAGCTGCCGGTGAAAGAGGACTGCTGCGGGTTTGGCGGTACATTTGCTGTGAAAAATGCAGATATATCCGCAGAAATGGTAAAAGAAAAATCCCGGCACGTCTCGGAAACAGAAGCAGAGTACCTTGTCGGCGGAGATATGGGCTGTCTGATGAATATTGGCGGACGTATGCGCAGGGAAGGTAAACATGTAAAAGTCATGCATATCACAGAAATTTTAAATACACATGTCAAAGAACAAGAAGGAGTAACCGTATGAGCATAAAAATTAGCGAAACTCCTTATAAAGAACGGATTGGAAAAGGGATTGACAATGATTTTATGCGGCAGGCCGTTTCTTCTGCACAAGGAAGGTTCCGAAATGGCCGCCTGACGCAGGCGGAAGAGCTCGGCAATTGGGAAGATTGGCGCCGACTTGGAGAGGAAATACGGTCCCATACATTAGAAAACATTGATTATTATTTATATCAGCTCAGTGAGGAAGTGGAAAAACGCGGCGGCAATGTCTTTTTTGCGGAGACGGCAGAAGAAGCAAATGCCTATATTGAAAATGTCGTCAAAAAGAAAAACGCGAAAAAAGTCGTGAAAACCAAATCCATGGTTACCGAAGAAATTGGTTTAAATAAAACATTAGAGGAAACCGGAGCAGAGGTAGTCGAATCGGATTTAGGGGAATGGATTCTGCAATTAGATGAAGATCCTCCATCCCATATTGTCACCCCGGCTTTGCATAAAAATAGGCAGCAAATCAAAGATACCTTTCAAAATAAAAAAGGCTATGATAAATCAGATACTCCCGAGGAACTGGCTTCCTTTGCCAGAGAACAGCTGAGGCAGGATTTCTTAACCGCAGATGTCGGGATTACCGGATGTAACTTTGCGATTGCAGAATCTGGTTCTGTTACATTGGTAACCAATGAAGGGAATGCGGAAATGGTTACTTCCCTTCCTGATACACAAATCAGTGTCATGGGGATGGAGAGACTTGTTCCAACCTGGGAGGACATGGAAGTATTAGTCAGCCTATTGACACGAGCTGCTGTCGGGCAGAAGCTGACCAGTTATATCACAACCATTACAGGAACGCGCTTAGAAGAGGAAATCGACGGCCCGGATGATTATCATCTGGTAATTGTGGATAATGGGCGTTCTAAAATCCTGGGAACAGAATTTCAGTCTGCACTTCATTGTATCCGCTGTGCAGCTTGTATTAATGTGTGTCCGGTATATCGTCATGTCGGCGGTCATGCGTATAACTCGATTTATCCGGGACCGATTGGAGCTGTATTAACCCCGCTGCTTGACGGCTACGAGGATCATAAAGAATTGCCGTATGCATCCTCTTTATGTGCTGCTTGTACGGAAGCCTGCCCGGTAAAAATTCCGTTACATGAACAGTTAATCCGTCATCGTGAAATTATTGTAGAAGAAGAGAAAAAATCTCCTGCTTCTGAAAAAATCATGATGAAAGGTTTTGCGCAATGGGCATCGAATCCGGCGGCGTATAAATTAAGTACAAAAGTTGCTAGAAGCGCATTAAAACCGTGGATAAAAGAGGAATACGTTGAAAATGGTCCGGGACCATTAAAAGGATGGACGGATGTCCGAGATTTTCCGGCACCGGGGAAACAATCCTTCCGCAGCTGGTGGAATAAACGTCAGAAGGGAGGAGAGGCATAATGGCTATTCAAAACCGTGACTCCTTTTTAAGCAATCTTGCCGCAAACCTGGGACGTCCGCAAAGAAGAGAAGGTGTAAGCCGGCCGGAGTACAGTGTTCAGCCGCAGCATGAGGTTTTTAAAGATTATTCTGCCGAAGAGCTGATTGGAGTGCTAAAGGAGCATTGTAAGGTGATCCATACCGATTTTGTCCGGACAGATAAAAGCGATTTGCAAGCAACACTGAAAAGAGTATTAGATGGATATGAGGCAGCTTCGATTATTGCATCGAATGATAAGCGTAACCAGGAGTATGGACTGGATAAGGCTTATGAGGAATTTTCAAAAGAGGTCGATGTCCATATCTGGGATGCAAGCCTTGGTAAGGAAAACCAAGTGATTGCCGAAAGAACAGATGTCGGTATTTCCTTTAGTGATATCACGCTTGCTGAATCAGGAACAGTCGCATTGATGACGAATAAAGATAATGGCAGATCCATCAGCTTAATGCCGAAATGCTATGTTGCCATTATCCCTAAAGAAACAATTGTGCCCAGGATGACACAGGCAGCAGGTAAGATTCATCAGGATAATGAAAAAGGCATTGCTCCTCCTTCCAGTGTTTGTTTTGTAACAGGTCCGAGTAACAGTGCTGATATTGAAATGAATCTGATTGTTGGTGTGCATGGACCGGTAAAGGTAACGTATATTGTAGTAGATTAATATAGCTTTTATGGCAGCTTTTTTATTAAAACAGCCGCTTCTGTCAAAAAAACATCTCTTCTGTTAAGCGTTTTTTAATCGCGCGGAACGGAAAGGTGTTTTTTTGTGATTACTAAGCTGGAAGAGTTATATTTATCAAGAATAATAAGAATTACCATTACAAAAATCAGAAAAAACGTTATAATTAGGAGAAAGTAGTCCTGTCTAAATACCTAAATATAGTATGGGTTTTTATTTTGGGAGGACTCTTTTGTTTGGATATAATTATTTTCGTCTCCCCTTTAACAGAGGAGAAAACAGACGCTGGCACCATGATAGATATAACACATAGAAAAGTTCGGTAAAAATAGTGGTAAGAAATAGGATTCGTTTATTAGTTCTAAAAATAATACAAAAATTGGTTTTTGGTTGGATTGAATGTTTCCTTGTATGACTACATAGAATGAAATGAATTGAAGGATGAACATGATCTATTTAAAGTAACGGAGAAAAGGGGGATTTATTATGAGCAACGAAGCATATACAGAATTTTGGAATGGCCAATTACTTGAACTGGTAACATCAGAGGGAAAAACATACTATACACAGCTCATTCGCAATGAGTCTGAGCTGCTGATTCAAAGACCTGTCAATAAACAGAATGTACCTATGCTGATTGAAAACGGCATGATGGTTACAGTCTGTTTTCATGATGATAAAAAAGGGCTCTGTAACTTCTCTTCCCAATTACATCTTCAGCAAAACGGAAAAATCGCCATTACGAACCCCTCTTTAGATGCAATTAAAGTAGTGCAAAGAAGGCAATTTTTCCGTGTGAAAGTCATGCTGGATATGGATTTGACACTGCCTCCTGCAGAAGATGCAAATCCGAACGAAGAGGAAGCCGAAGGGGAAAGTATAACCGTTACTACCCACGATATAAGCGGCGGGGGAGCTGCTTTTCTGACGCAGTCTAAAATCGTTGAAATAGGCGATAAGGTCGAAGGAACATTGTATTTGAAAACAAAGGATACCCAGCAGAAAATTGTATTCAAAGGCAGTGTTGTGAATGTGATAAAACAATCGAATAGCATGTATAAAAATGCGCTGCAATTTATTGATATGCGAGAAGGAACCAGGTCACATATTGTGAAA
Source organism: Oceanobacillus sp. FSL K6-0251 (assembly GCF_038004725.1). Taxonomy (NCBI): domain Bacteria; kingdom Bacillati; phylum Bacillota; class Bacilli; order Caryophanales; family Bacillaceae; genus Oceanobacillus; species Oceanobacillus sp. FSL K6-0251. The sequence goes on from NZ_JBBORS010000001.1 coordinate 774,547, forward strand.
TTCTGTATTGCTAAACAAATTGAGATTCGCAATAAAATCAAGGGATAAATGACGGATTGGAATATCTGGAAAGAGATAATGATTACTTTAATTTGAATTTTTTTTATAAAAAAGGAGGAATTTTTAATTTTCATGTCGAATGTATAGCAAAGGGTATAAGGAGGTAGAGGTATGTCGAATAAAGTTGGATCTATTAATCAGGAGCTAGATGTGTATATTGCACAGAAGGAAGATATGAAAGCTATACTCCGCCTGCTAAAGGGTGTAACAACATGGCTGAAGAAAAGCCGTTTAAAGCAGTGGGAATTCCTTGATCAGGATGAGGAAGATCCGGAAGTAAGACAGTCTGTTGAAGATGGAGCTACCTTTGTTGTTAAAGAAGGCGATGAGATTATTGCTACGTTCACACTAAATGAAATGCAGACCCCTTGGGATAAAAACATTTGGGGACAATCCAGCGAAGATGCGTTTTATATGCACCGCTTGTCCGTAGACTATGATCATATTGGACGCGGCTTAGGAAGACCTATTGTCGAATGGATGGAAGCATATACGAAGACGCAGGGAATGCGCCGGATTCGTTTAGACTGTGTAGAAAGCAATAAGAAACTAAACCAAATTTATAAAAACTTTGGCTATGATTATAAGGGCACAAATCATGATCATTGCAGGTATGAAAAGATTTTATAATTTGTAACCGTTGTTTTCCATCCTCATTACTTTCTTCTTGGATTTCATAAGAATCAATTAACTTCAATATATTTAATCTGGCGGTACACCTTATCTATTTTTAGATTTGTATAAGGTTGCTGTCAGGTACATAATTTTCAAGAATAAAGCATGTTTTTAAATAGATATGCTTTTTTTTCGTTATATAGACGATTATAATATACAGGGTGGAAAGGAAGTGACACGTTGAAACAAAACAAATATGATGATAAATCATTTTTTCAAGCATATGCGGAAATGGACCGGTCGAAACAAGGGCTGGAAGGAGCCGGTGAATGGCATATATTAAAAGAAATGCTGCCGGATTTCCAGGGAAAAAATGTCTTAGATTTAGGCTGTGGATTTGGCTGGCATAGTCGTTATGCACGGGAGAAGGGCGCAGCATCTGTGACAGGAACAGATATATCTGAACGGATGCTTGCGCATGCAGAGGAACTGACCAATGATTCAGGGATTGTATATCTGCATCAAGCTATAGAGGACATCGATTTTTCTAAAAGCTCGATGGATACTGTTATCAGCTCGCTTGCCCTGCATTATATTAAGTCCTTTTCCAGTGTATGTGAAAAAGTGCATACGATATTGAAGCCAGGCGGAAGCTTTGTGTTTTCTGTGGAGCATCCCATTTTTACGGCAAGAAAAGAACAGGACTGGATATATGATCAAACGAGTAAGAATCCATTATATTGGCCAGTGGATAATTATCAAATAGAAGGAAAAAGAGAAGCATCTTTTTTAAATGAAACAGTCATAAAATATCATCGTCCGATGTCTGTTTTTATGAACGATTTAATCCAAACAGGATTTGAGATTTTACGTGTGGAAGAGTCAGTACCTTCAAAGGAAATGCTTGAGAGGGAGCCGGCGATGAAGCATGAATGGCGCAGACCGATGTTTTTGATGATTGCTGCGGAGAAGAAAGCAAAGCAGAGCGTATAAAGAATAGTTGGGTATAGTGTAATGAAATATGGATGAAGAAGATATTTGTCAATGTCTTCTTTTTTTGGGTTCCATTTTTCATTTATGGTCATATGCTGATAGGAGATTAAGGAAAGGCAGGGAACAGACCCATATGTATTATCACCCTATTTACCAGCAGCAAATGGATCGAATGGATTCGAATGGAAACCAAGGACATCCGTATGATGAACAGACAGCTAATATCATAGAGGAAACCTTACAGCGAGAGGCATCAGCACTACCAATGTATTTTCAAATAGCAGATCAGTTTAGAAATGACGCATCGGCACAAGGACTTGTGTATGCTGTCCAATCCAGAAATCAAATCGCTGCAGGTCTGGAGCAGGTTTATCACTATTTTACCGGGAAACAGCTAGATAGGAGACAGTCAGAGCATCATCAGGAGAGAAATAATCATATCGAGGACGTGTATGATCATGCCAGGCAGGGCTATGAAGAAAACTATCATAAAAGCGGGCAAGTAAATGAACCGTATTCCCGGCAGCTGCTTTATCAGCTCGCGATGACAGATTACCAAATTGCAAGCCGTTTAGCCGGATATTTAGAAAATAATCAAGGGAATACAATAGCTTCCAGAGTTACTGATCATGGCGGAAATCCTTTCGTGATTGATATTGAAAACGCAGCGGAAGACAATACGAATTACCGGACTGCTTTGTGGACAGGAGAACATCTGCAGGTTACATTAATGAGCATCCCGGCAGGAGGAGATATTGGCTTAGAGGTCCATCCGGATACCGATCAATTTATACGGATTGAAGAAGGAAGCGGAACGGTACAGATGGGAAATCGGCAGGATAATCTGACAATTAGACAGCAGGTGGAAGAAGACAGTGCGATAATGGTTCCTGCTGGCACATGGCATAATATTACGAATACAGGGGATGAAGCTATAAAGCTTTATACGATTTATGCCCCGCCTCATCATCCGTTTGGCACGGTGGAAGCTACAAAAGAAGAGGCGATGCAGTCGGAAGGTTAGAGCTGGTGTCTTCGTAAGCCTGCTAATTTTTTAAACTTAGAAGGTCGTTCTTTTCAAAGAGCGGCTTTCTATTTTTTGCATTCTAGAGAAAGAGCTTAGTTCTATTGTACCTGTTGACGACATGTATTCCGTGTTAGAATTCCCAGTATATTCAAAAATAGTGGAAGGAGTACATGAATGGAGGTTTACATAAGTAGAAGTACCGGTTTATTGGGCGGACTGTCCAGTGTAAAGGTAAAAGTGAATGGGGAATTTCAGGGCAAACTAAAAAACAATGATATTACTGTTGCCATCTTCGAGGGAGATACAGCGGAAATTGCTGTTAATCAATCCTTTCTCCGGAGCAAACCTCTGACGGTAAGTGATGGAGATAACGTAGAAGTGACTGCAAATCCGAAATGTGTTCCTATTTATATCGTTGGAATCTTTGCTATTATACTGGGCATAATATCGAAGGTTCCCGGTTTTCATGTGGTTGGATTGATTTGTATTTTCATCATCCTCATCGTGTCTTCCAATTGGTTTATCATGACGAAAAAATAGAATGAAAGCAGACGTCCATGGAGGCATATTCGTCTGCTTTCATTTATTTTAGGTGCTGCAGTATATATTAGCCTGCGTATCAACCAATCCAAAAGGCGGACAGCCAGGCGATAAACGGAATTGTTCCTAAAGCGAGTATGGTAGAAAATACCGATGTAACGACAGCTTCCTGCTCTTTATCCGTATAGCGGGAAAAGAGAACCGCAGAAAGCATAAAGGTTGGCATGCAAGCAAGGATGACTAAGATATTTTTGAGTAATGTCTCCAGTGGCAAGAAGGACAGAATAATCATCACCATGATTGGAAGAATAAGCAATTTCCACACCAAAGGCATCCATAATTCACGAAAAAATAACGGCTGCTTGCTGCGGAAAAGGTCTGGCAGACTAAAACCGACATAGAGCATCGCCATGGGAGCCGCCAGTGCAGAGAGCATGCTGGCTAAATCTTTAAATAAAACAGGGGATCCCCAGCCGTTGAAGGCAAAAATAAGCCCGAAGCTGATAGCTATTAACGGCATATTCACGAGCGCCTTTAAGTGTCTCCATTCAAAATGATTATTGTTTTGCAATAGATAGATTCCCAGCGAAAAGACAACAACGTCCAGTCCTGCATCAAAAATAGCAGCAAGCAGCCCGCCGGTTGGACCGAAGATGGCAGCACATAACGGAATGCCGATAAAACCGGAATTTCCAATAGCCGCAAGTAAAGCAAGCTGCTTTGATTTTGTCATGGAAAAGCCGATAATTTTTCCAAACAAAAAGCAAATACCGACAGCCAAAACGTTAAAACTGACACTGCAAATAAACATCAGAATAACCTGATGCAATACATCGTCTGTTAAATCGGTATTGAAGACGCCGTTTAAAATAATAAATGGAACGGCGACATTGATAATTACGCTCATGAACAGCTGTTTTGCTTCATATGTAATCGTGTTTTTAAGAGCTACCAAGGCTCCAATAAATAAAATAAGCCCCATCATTATGACGGTCAATATGACAGTGGTGACATCCATTTTAATCTCCTTTGAATCTGAAAAGTTGGTATACTTAAATTCAGTGTATAATTCTTAATACTAGAAGAATCACAAGAAAGAAACAAGCTTATTTTATCAAAAGAGGAAGTGAAAATATGATTCGTCTATTGCATAGCGGGGAAGCATTGCCTATGAACTTATTATTGCTTGCGGATCCATCAGAAAGGCTGATCCGTGATTATACTACCAGAGGAGCTTGCTATGTGCTGGAGAAAGAGGAAAAGGTGGTTGGTGTATACGTTCTTCTGCCGACCAGACCAGATACCGCGGAGCTAGTCAATGTTGCTGTGGAGGAAGCTTGTCATGGACAAGGTTTGGGAAAGAAACTGGTCTTGCATGCGATTCAGACAGCGAAACAGCAAGGGTACCGTACGATAGAAATTGGAACAGGGAACTCAGGAGTTGCGCAGCTGGCACTATATCAAAAATGCGGATTCCGGATGGTTTCCATTGACCGTAATTTCTTTTTGCGGCATTATGAAGAGCCGATTTTTGAAAATGGGATACAGGTCATCGATATGGTACGTCTGGAAATGGACTTGGAGCAGTGAAAAAGATGCCAAACGCTGTTCCAACGCGTTTGGCATCTTTTGATATTAGTATAATTTTTTCATTTCGAATTGCTGAAAGACTGCTTGCTGCGGTATAGGATAGATTTCTTTGCCGGCAATCGAATTAATGATTTTTTGATTTCGCAATACCGATAAACCTAAGTTTGTTGCACTGGAACCATGAGAATGTTCAATATTGGTCAACGTATATATTTGATTTTTACGGGAGTCTTTAAAAACAAGCCGATAATCCGCAGTTACACGAAATCTTTTTTCATCCTCCCACTCTATGTATTCATAGAAGTTCTCGAGCCAATCAGGAAGATGCGGCTTATATCCAGTTGCCAGAATTACTTTATCCGCCGGGTAAGTAAATTTTTCTCCTTTTTGCCATTGTTCACATTGTAGGCTATAGGCTCTGTTTTGAGAATTGTCGCCGGGCTCCATCGTGTTTACTGCTGTGTTTGTTTGAATCGTGATTTGCTGTAAAGGCGATTCGATGGAACGGTTATAAAGCAGCTCATAAATTTTTTCTAAGAGTTTAGGATCGACGCCGTTTCGGATAGTGCTTAAATTTTCAAGCGACTCCATCCTGTCTCTTAACGGCAGGTTATAAAAGTAATCAACATACTCTGGAGAGAATACCTCCTTTCCGAGTCCTGTATCCTCTTTTTGAAAAATTCCGCTGGAACGGGTAAACCAGGTTAAATCATAAGCCCCTTCTTTTTGGTCTTGTAACAAATCATAGAACACCTCTGAAGCGCTTTGACCAGAACCGACGACCGTAATGGAATTCCCCTGCTTTAAGGTGTTTTTAAGATACATGTAACGGCTGGTATGTGTGATATCCTCTTCTGGAAAGCCCTGCAGCGCTTCTGGAATATTCGGGATGCTGCCCGTCCCTAAAATAATATGTTTTGCATAATAGCTTCGTTCACTTTCATCTTCTGTAGATCGGGCTGTAACCTTATAACAAGATTCATCCGTCATAGCTGATACATCCGTTACACGCTGTCCGAACTGACAGTTATCTAGTCTGAAAGAGACCCATTTACAATAAGTATTGTACTCTTCTCTTGGGATGGTGAAACGGTTAAAAAAGTAAAATTGATATATCCGATTATGCTCATGGAGATAATTTAAATAAGAAAAACGATTGGTCGGGTCTGCTAAAGTTACCAGATCTGCAATAAAAGGTGTCTGCAGGTCCATCCCCTCAATCAACATTCCAGGATGCCAGTCAAAAGAAGCTTCCTGTTCCAAAAATAAGATGTCTGCATCCTGAAGATCATTTGTTAAAGCAGCAAGACTTAAGTTAAATGGACCAATTCCAATACCGACTGCATCGTATACTTTGTTCATTGTCGTTCCTCCGATTGTATTTTTTAATTTGAATGATTTATATCGCTTTGGTACGTAAGAAATAATTATGCTTTGTTGAGAGGACTGTTACATAAAAAGCTTGTTAAAGAAAAGCAGCTTACTATCTTTTTTCCCCTATCCCCATGAAAATAAACGCTGAGGCTTCTCATCAAATTCTCATTTTTCTCTAAGGACATTATAAGCAGTCATCAAGTAAACTGGTAATTGTTAAGAAATTAAGGAGGTTTTTACCAATGAAGACAATTTTACTATCAACGGCAGCAGGAGCATTACTGTTTAGTGGAATCTACGCTAATACCGGAGAAGCGGAAGAAGTCACAGCAGATAAGGAAGCAGTGACTATGGAAGAGCAAACAGTTGCAAATACGCAGGAAGAAATGGATATTATCCAGGATCAAATTCCATCTGGAAATGAATCTGTCCAAGTAGTGGAGGATAACCCGCATAAGCGTATTCTATTTATTGGTGATGACGCTAATCAGAAAAAATACAAAACAATTTTTATCAAAGAAACAAGCCGTTTAAAGATTATTGACTTAAATGGCGGACAAATTTTTAATGAAATCATCTAAAATAAGGTAAGATAAACCCATCTCAAATTAATCGAGATGGGTTTTTAAATAAGTAAAAAAGGTATTGACCTTGACGCTGCGTAAATCTCTATACTAAAAAATGAAAGGAGGGCAAACGAGATGAAATACACCATCAAACAAGTAGCTGACATGTCTGGTATCAGCACACGCACACTCCGGTATTATGATCAAATTGATTTATTAAAGCCGGCGGAGCATTCGGATGCAGGATATCGTCTCTATGAAGACAAGGAATTAAATCGGTTGCAGCAGATTCTTCTTTATCGTTCCTTAGGGATGAAGCTGGAGCAGATTCAATCTGTATTAGATAATCCTGCATTTCATACGCTCACTGCCTTGGAAGAGCATCAGCAAAAATTAGAGGATGAAAAAGAAAAGATAAACCGATTGTTAGCTACCGTGAAAAAAACAATTCAACATACAAAGGGAGAGATTACGATGACAGCGGAAGAAAAATTTGAAGGATTTAAGAAAGAACGCCTGGAAGAGAATGAACGGTTATATGGCGAAGAAATCAGAGAAAAATATGGAGAGGAAACAATAGAAAAATCGAATAAAAAATTTATGAACCTCAGTGAGAAAGATTTTCAGGAAATGCAGCGGATAGAAGATGAATTATTTAGGAAGCTGGAGCAGCTGGCAGAGACGAAGGATTTAGATACACCAGAAGCAAAGGAAGTGTATGAACTTCATAAAGAATGGCTGCTGTATTCTTGGCCGAATTATTCCGTCGAGGCTCATAAAGGCTTGGTACAAATGTATATGGCAGATGAACGATTTGCGAAATATTATAATAATCGTGCGAAAAAAGAGGTTGTTTCTCTCTTGCATGATGCAGTAATTAAATATGCAGCGGATTGATTCTGCTGAAAAAAATCGGGGAAGCGTTTTCCCGATTTTTTTATATACATGAATCTTTTCTGGTGCTCTTGCGTAAATACTATAAAACGAAACGTTATTCTGTGAGAATTTTTGGTTTTTTCTCACAGAAAGTAGATGAGTGATTCAGAGGCTGTTCATCTCCCGTCAGAATAAATTGATTTCTACTCTGTATTTTGAGGCGGGAATTTTACGGACGATTCCTCGTGATAAAAGGTATTTACAAAAAGGAGATAAGCCATGCAAGAAGCACTTTTAACCTACCAGTGGGAATTATTTATCGCAGCGGAGATTCTTTCTGTTGTTATGCTCTTATTATTTGGAGTAACGAGATACTTGCTGAATCAGAAAAAGTTAAGCGCCATCTTCATCAGTTTATTTTTAGCTTTGTTTATTTTTGAAGCAGGGCTGGCTCTCTACATTTACCAAATCACCAGAGAAATCAGCACTTTCCAGATTATCGTTATGCTTTTTGTGCTCTATGCCTGTACTTTTGGTATCGCAGATTTTAAACGTCTTGACCGCTGGATGCGGCAAACGATTGGTAAGTGGCGCGGTGTTTCCTTATTAACGGAAAAAGATATGCAGGTAATGGAGCGCCAGCAGGATACAAAATATATTGCCCGTAAAAATCGTATGAGTGCAATGATTCATCTGGTTATTTTTATCATTGTACAAGCAGGGTTGTGGATTTATGGACTGGGTGGGACAGCAGGAATTGTGGATTATTTAACGGATTTGACCTGGGTGGAAGTGGATGATTATCGGCAGTCCCCGTATGCCAGTGAAACAGCGTTTAGCATGTCCAAGCTTTGGGGGCTTATCTTTATCGTTGATTTTATTTATTCCTGGTCGTATACCTTTTTCCCGAAAAAAACGAAAGCATAATTAAAAAAGCTGGAGAGAATGAAGCAGGATCTTATGAAGGGGCCATTCTTTTCAGCTTTTGTTATGGAAAATAAGTCTGGAGCTTCAACAGTTGACATCGGTATTCTTTTAGCTATAATATTTAGTAATTATAAAATTACAAATTACTGATAATGATATCCATTGGAGGTGAAAAATGATGGTGGAGGAGAAATCAAAGTATATTACACCAGACGGTTATACGAGTGATATTGCCGTATTTACCATTGTTTCAGAGAATGCTGAACCCAGGGAACAACGCAAAAAAGAGCCGCCTCAAAAAAGATTAAAGCTTTTATTAATCAAACGGGCTAAAATGAATGCAGAGGGAAAACCTAATATTGAAGCCGACAAATGGGCGTTGCCCGGAGGGTTTGTGGATGCGGAAAAAAGGGAAACTGCTTTACAGGCAGCAACGAGAGAATTAAAGGAAGAAACAGGCGTAGAAAATGTATTCTTAAAGCATTTCGGCACGTACGATGCATGGGGAAGAGACCCGCGCGGCTGGATTATATCCAATGCGCATTATGCCATTGTACCGGAATTTCAGCTTGAAAAACGAGAAGCGGCGGATGATGCAGCGGAAGTTGGGTTGTTCTCATTGGATGAGATAGGTGAGCTTGCATTAGCGTTCGATCACGAACAAATAATTGCAGATGCTGTATCCTTAATTGAATGGGATATGCTTCATTCCACCATTGCTAAAAACTTTCTGCCTAATGAATTTACTTTATCTGAATTACAGCGTGTACTGATGACGGTATCCAATCATTCCAGAATCACAAACACATCTGTATTTTTTGGAAAAGCTCCCAAATTACCTTTTTTAGAAAAAGTTGTCGATCAGCATGGAAACTTAAAGAAAACGGAACGGAATTCATTCAGGCCGTCCCAGTTATATCAATTTAACGATTATGTTGTTTTCTCAACTATTTGGTAATAAAATAGAAGACGTATAAAACGAAACTTCATTCCGTGAGAGCATTGCTTTTCTCTCGCATAAACAGAATTGATTTTTCCCCTTCTACTTGGAGGAGGGAGATTTACGGACAGTCATCCGTGATAAACCACAGGAGGAAATCGGAAATGAATTATATAGATGACAGCTTAATGCTGCATACAGATCTTTATCAAATAAACATGGCTGAAACGTATTGGTATGATGATGTACATCAGCGTAATGCTGTGTTTGATTTATACTTTCGCAAGCTCCCTTTTGGAAACGGCTATGGCGTATATGCCGGTTTAGAAAGAATTATCGAGTATTTACATAATTTCCGCTTCAGTGAATCGGATTTAACCTATTTACAGGAACTCGGCTATAAAGAAGATTTTCTCGATTATTTGCGTCAGCTTCGTTTTACCGGATCGTTGAAATCCATGCATGAAGGAGAGGTTGTTTTTGCGAATGAGCCGATTATCCGTGTGGAGGCGCCGTTAGCAGAAGCACAATTATTAGAGACTGCTTTATTAAACATTGTGAACTACCAAACACTGATTGCGACGAAAGCTTCGCGCATCAGGCAGCTGGTCAGAGATAACCCGGTGATGGAATTTGGAACACGCAGAGCTCAGGAGATGGATGCAGCCGTGTGGGGAACGCGAGCGGCGTATATTGGCGGATTCAATGCAACCAGTAATGTCCGGGCAGGCAAGCTATTTGGAATCCCTGTATCCGGAACACATGCCCATTCGATGGTTCAGGCTTATCGAGATGAATATACCGCCTTTAAAAAATATGCAGAGCGTCATCGTGAATGTGTCTTTTTAGTAGATACATACGATACACTCAATTCGGGCGTGCCGAATGCGATTAAAGTTGCTCAAGAATTAGAGGATACTATTGATTTTAAAGGGATCCGGATTGACAGCGGCGACCTAGCTTATTTGTCGAAGGAAGCCAGAAGAATGATGGATGAGGCTGGCTTCAAGGATGCGAAAATTTACGTCTCCAATGACTTAGATGAATATACCATCGCCAGTCTGCAAGCTCAGCATGCGAAAATCGATGTATGGGGAATCGGCACAAAATTGATTACGGCATATGACCAACCTGCGCTGGGAGCGGTTTATAAACTTGTATCGATTGAGGATGAGCATGGAGAAATGGTAGATACCATTAAATTGTCCGGAAACCCGGAAAAGATGACCACACCAGGCAAGAAAAAAGTGTATCGGATTATTAATAAGGGAAACCACCATACAGAAGGGGACTACCTGACATTAGAGGATGAAGATCCGAATCAGGAAGAGGAAATTATGCTTTTCCACCCGATTCATACGTATTATAAAAAAATGGTTTCTAATTTTGACGCAGTAAACCTGCATCTTGATATTGCTGTCGACGGTGACCTTGTCTATGAATGCCCAAGTCTTCTCCAAGTACAGAATTACGCAAAGAGCCAGCTTCAGCTTTTCTGGGATGAATATAAGCGGACAAACTATCCGGCTGAATATCCAGTCGATTTAAGTATCAAACTATGGAATAGTAAGATGGAGCATATTGAAAATGTGAAGAAACAGCTAAAACAAGATTAGAATCATTGATTTTATCGGGATACGGATAAACTTTCTGTTTTTTTACCGCAGTGAAATGTTTGTATGCCAAGTGAAAGCTGCTGGTTTGCTAAGAATAAGTGAATTCGACGTTTTCGAATAAAGGAGTGTTTAGGAATGAGTGAATTACAGCAATCCGTTATCAACGCATTACATGTAAAGCCAGAAATCGACCCGAAGGAAGAAATTCGCCTCCGTATTGATTTTATGAAGGAATATTTGCAGAAATTTAGTTTTGCCAATGGCTTTGTCCTTGGAATATCGGGGGGACAGGATTCTACCTTGCTTTCGAAACTGGCTCAATTGGCAATAGATGAATTGAATCAGGAAGAGGAAGGAGAAACGTATCAATTTATTGGTGTGGAGCTTCCATATGGAAAGCAAGGCGATGCAGATGATGTAGCAGATGCGATTGAATTTATTCAGCCTTCGAAAGTGCTGACAGTTAATATTAAGGAAGCAGTAGATGCAAGTGAAAAAGCATTGCGTGCTGGAGGAGTCGTTATCAGCGATTTTCTAAAAGGGAATGAAAAAGCAAGAGAACGCATGAAGGCGCAATATAGCATCGCAGGGGTGCATAACTGCTTTGTATTAGGAACCGATCACGCCGCAGAAGCAATTACCGGGTTCTTCACCAAGCATGGAGACGGAGCTTGTGATCTGGCACCCTTGGAAGGGTTAAATAAGCGTCAGGGAAAACAACTGCTGAAAGCGTTAGGCTGTCCGGAGCATCTCTATTTGAAAAAACCGACTGCAGATTTAGAGGATGACCGTCCGGCCTTAGCTGATGAAGAAGCGTTAGGCGTCACGTATGAAGAAGTCGATGATTATTTAGAAGGAAAAGAAATATCTCAAGAAGCAAGAGAAGTTATTGAAGGGCACTATATCAAAACCATGCATAAGCGGGAGCCGATTGCTTCTATTTATAATGATTGGTGGAAATAAGAATTGCAGAGGGCGGATGAATGATTCGTCCTTTTTTCTTTTTTAATAAAGAAGTGGCTTTTGTTATAAGAGAGAGGAAGGGTGATGAAGCAGTGAAGTATGTTATCGGTGTGGATTTAGGGACCAGTGCGGTAAAGTTGCTTTTGGTCAATCAGAAGGGAAAAGTAGTTCAAGAGGTATCGAAGGAATATCCATTGATGCAGGAAAAAGCAGGGTATAGTGAACAAAATCCGGAAGACTGGGTAGAGCAGGCAATAGCCGGCCTGACGGAGCTGACAGATCGATTTTCTGGGAATTTATCTGATATTGAAGGAATCAGCTTTTCCGGGCAAATGCATGGTCTTGTTTTAGTGGATGATAGTCACGAGGTAATCCGCCCGGCTATTTTATGGAACGATACGCGCACTACTGCAGAATGCCGGGAAATTACAACGTGTGTTGGAGAGGATACGCTTTTAGAAATACCAAAAAATATGGCTTTAGAAGGTTTTACATTAACTAAAATTTTATGGGTTAGAAAGCATGAGCCTGAAAATTACGCAAAAGCAAAGCTGTTTTTATTGCCGAAGGATTATTTGCGTTTTCGCCTGACTGGTCAATTACATATGGATTATTCAGATGCTGCAGGCACCCTTTTATTAGATATAAAGAAGCGCTCATGGAGCAAGGAAATCTGTGAAGCCTTAGATATTCATCCTGATTTGTGTCCGCCGCTGGTTCCTTCTCATGAAATGGTTGGGAGCTTCAAGAGAGAAATAGCAGAAAAAACCGGTTTGTCAGAAGAAATGAAAGTGTTTGCAGGAGGAGCTGATAATGCTTGTGGAGCGATTGGTTCCGGTATATTGGAAGAAGGAAAAACGATGGTCAGTATCGGTACTTCCGGTGTTGTTGTCTCCTATGAAGCGAATGGAGATAAATCGTTTGAAGGAAAAGTGCATTACATGAACCATGCTGCTCCAGATGCTTATTATACGATGGGGGTGACACTTTCTGCAGGTCACAGTTTATCCTGGTTTAAGAACACCTTTGCAAAAGAACGGACGTTTGACGACCTTATAAAGGAAGCAAAGGATGTACCGGCAGGAGCAAACGGACTTTTATTCACACCTTATCTTGCTGGAGAACGTACACCTCATGTGGACGCCTCCATACGCGGCAGCTTTATTGGCATGGACAGCTCACATGAGCGCAAGCATTTTACCAGAGCAGTAATTGAAGGAATTACATTTTCTTTAAATGAATCGGTAGAAATTTTCCGGGAGCATGGAAAAGTGATTGATAAGGTTATCGCCATTGGCGGCGGAGCCAAAAGTGAGCTATGGCTGCAAATTCAGGCAGATGTATTCGATGCTGCAGTAATAAAGCCAAGCAGTGAGCAAGGACCGGGAATGGGAGCGGCAATGCTGGCAGCTTATGGAGCAGGGTGGTTTGAAACACTGCAGGAATGTGCTTCTGTTTTTCTGGAGGATGCAAAAAGGGTGGAGCCTATTCCGGAAAATGTAGAGAAGTATAAGGAATTGTTTAAACTGTATAAGTCTGTTTATGGTTCTACGAGACAAGTAAATAAGGATTTAATGCAATACCGGAATAGCGGTAAAGCATAGTCACCTATCACACCTTCCTCTCTAGATGAATAATCTGTAACGATACGTTAAAGAGGAAGGCGGAGGGGCATGGATACTTTATTTACACTAGCGTATGAAATTGGTTCGCTTTATATTATTGTCGCCATCGGGTGGATAATCAGACGTAAGGGACTGATTTCTGAACAGGGTCAGCGTTCATTCACGACCTTATTATTATATATTGCTTTACCTTGTCTAATAATTAGTTCTATGCATATGCCCTTCCAATATGAACAAGCTTATGGCGCCCTTATTATGTTCGTCCTTTCCATCTATATCATGGGAGGGACCCTTTTTGTAAGCAGGTTTATCACGAAAAAACTAACGCTGCCGGTGAACCGAAGCGCTGTATTCGAAAATGTAATTTTATTTGGGAATCAAGGGTTTATCGGCATGGTGATTATCCTGCAGCTATTTGGGCAGGAGGGAGTCCTGTTCGCTTCGGTATTTAATTTGATTTATTATGTCCTGATGTGGACGTATGCGATTTATATTATGAATCCAGAAGGACTTCCTGTTTCCAAAACGATGTTTATCTTAAAAAATCCCGGCTTTTTAGCAACGATAGCTGGTTTTATCTTATTTATTTTCCCTGTTCAGTTTCCGGCTTTTATCATGGATCCTATAGCTACTATTGGGCAAATGACAGTACCTTTATCCATGATTATGATTGGCATGATGATTTCCACCGTAACGTATGCCAAAGTCCTTGCCTATATGAAGGATATTTTTGTTTATATTGCTGTAATGATTCGATTGTTTATTTATCCCATTGTCTTTTTTTTGCCATTGCTGTTATTTAAGCTTCCATTTGAATTATTTATGATAGCATGTTTGCTTTCCGCGACGCCGAGTCCGGCAACAATAAGTATGTACGCACAAGTATATGGGGGAGATATGGAATTTTCGGCGGTAGTTGTCTTTTTCTCTACACTTCTTTCGGTTGTCAGTATTCCGATTGTTTATTTGGTGTTTTTGCTGTTGATTTAGTGGTGGTGAATAGAAAAGTTATGGTTTACTATTAAAGTTTGTGTTTATGGCTATGAATTTGATGAATAATACAGCCCAGAGATTTTATCACCTAACATAAAAAAGTTCCAATCCTTCTTTTTGATGACTGGAACTTTTTATGTTGTTTTATACCGGGCATGGTCCAGTTAAGCTGCTACAAAAGACTGGACATGTAAAAAGATTTTCACGGTGTAAATCTTTTTGCTTCACTATCTTCAGGATAATTTAATTGATTCGGATTATAGCTTATTAACTCAATCAGCATGCCCCATGGTGCACGGCCATAAACAAATTCTCCAGATTCGTTTTCTACATCCCCTAATAGCTCGCCAGGTTCTGTTAATAATTCGCCGCCTGCTTCCACAAAAGCGTCAGCTGACTGCTGGATATCATCAACATAGAATGCAACGTGCTGGACTCCAAAATCAGAGGCAATAACAGGTTCTCTTTGTTCGGTATCTTTAAAATGAAAAAGCTCTATGTTGGAACCATTGTCAAAAGAAAGAATCCGTATATGGATCACCTTCGCCCCATTTTTCAGACCTAACGTTTTTTCAACAGCTTCTCCCTGCTGCGGTTCGTCGCCTAATTTCTTATTATCGTAAGCAATTTTTGCATGGAAAGCTTTTTTGAAAAATGTTGTTGCTTCTTCAATATCTGGTACTGTAATTCCTATATGGTCAATACCGCGTGTCAAATTTGCCATGAGTTAGCCACTCCTTTATGAAATGAATAAATGGAAGTAAGAAATAAAAAGAGCTGCCGTACAATCGATTACCTCATTGCACAACAGCCTCCTTTCGTATAAGTGATTTCTTTATTTACAGGTGAAACTTGTCTTCTATTTTTTAATCTTTTAAAACTCTTCATAAACAGCCGGGTCTTGATCCTTCAAACGCCCATCTGTCTTGGTAAAACTGTTGATTATCGTCATCTCTTCATTACTTAATTCAAAGTCAAATATAGAAATATTTTCCTTCTGGCGGACTGGTGACGCTGATTTAGGGATTGCCACCGCTCCCAGCTGATAGTGCCAGCGGAGAATAATTTGTGAGATTGTTTTGTGATGCTTTTCAGCAATTTTTTGTAAGGTTTCATCCTGCAGGAGGTCGCTTGCTCTGGATAAAGGGCTCCAGGATTCTGTTACAATCTGATGGTCCGTATCCCATTTCAACTGCTCTGCCTGATTGAATCGCGGATGTAATTCAATTTGGTTCACAGTCGGCAAAATCCCTGTTTCTTTTTCAAGCCGCTCTAAATGTTCTGGTAAGAAGTTGCACACACCGATGGAACGGATATAACCAAATTTCTGTGCATCAATTAACGCTTGCCAGGCTTCCACATAGTTATCCTGAATGGGATTTGGCCAGTGAATCAAGTATAAATCATAATAATCCAGATTAGCGCGGAATAAGGATTCTTGAATCGTAACAATGGCATCATCATAATGATGATAACGTCCGGGAAGCTTTGATGTGATAACTAATTCTTCACGTGGTACGGAGCTACGACGTACGGCTTCTCCAACGGTAGCTTCATTTTCATAGTTGTACGCTGTATCGATCAAGCGGTAGCCATTTGTGATTGCCGTATTGATTGCTTGTGCGCCTTGCTGTCCTTTCAGCTTGTACGTACCAAAGCCGACAGCAGGAATTTGAACACCGTCATGTAATGTGATTTCTGGAATTTGATATGTCATCTGTATATACTCTCCCTTCGCTTATACTTAAAATCCTACCTGTCTGCTCCGGAAAATTCAAACAATTTGTCTTTACCGTTCAATCGTTTCCATCTATGTATTCGGCGGCGTTTGGTTTAAAGCATCCTGGCCAAATCGATGATAATAATCAAAGCTCCCAGCAAAAATAGAGAGAAGGCCATCCATTCTAAACGATGAAAACCTTTTAAAGCCACTCTTTTATCTGGTGCCTTCGGGTTAAAATAAGCCCAGCAATACATTCCCAAATACTTTCTGGGTATTACACCGTCTGTTGCAGTAAAAGTATCAATAGAGGTAACATAATACAGTTCGTCATTATATTCCAGTAAAACTCTATAATTGTAGGCGACGATGCTATAGCGGCCTTTCGCACCGCGGTTATATCCTACAATTTTTCCTTCTACTAATTCACCAGTTAAAACACTCTTTAATTTTAAGAAAATAACAAACAAAGCTGCAATGCAAAGCAATAAACCAATAAAAGCCAACGATTTCCCATCCTTTTTTCGTTTATTATAAATAGTATTTATCTGGTATTATTGCATTTTTCACCTGTTTTGAACAATATAAAATTTTATCCGGTAACCACTTTTTATCCGTTGTTTTTAAAATTTCTCCTTAAAGAAAAAACTCCTACCTGATAAAGGTAAGAGAAGGTGGAGATACATTTCATCTGCTTTAGAATCTAACTTACATGCATTCCTGCAGATTCGTTGATATTTGCCAGGTAATCCCGAATTTATCTTGCACCTGTCCATAAGCAGGGCTCCAATGTGTCTCTTGAAGCGGCATAAGCACCTTGCCTCCTTGCTGCAATTTCTCAAATGTATCTTTAGATTTGCCGGCGTCTTCTAATGTAACACAAACGTGGACCTGTGAACCCGTCTCAAGGGGCTGCCCTGGAAAAGTATCAGACAGCATAAAATACGTATTTCCTATTTGTATCTGGGCATGCAGGATACGGTTCTTTGCTTCAACCGGAAGAGCAAATTCCGGATTCTCAGGCAGGTCGCCAAATGTTTGTACCCCTAATACTTCAGCATCCAGTGCTTCTTTATAAAAATCGATTGCTTCTTTTCCGGTACCATCCATTGTTATATAAGCGTATACTCCTGCAGGCATCGTATTCTCCTCCTAGGTCTGTTTAATCATATAGGCAGTAAGGTTTTTTAATTTTTCATACTCAAACGTATACCAGTCATTAAAATAATAAGTGACAGACCCATCTTCATCTGTAAACTGCATTTCACCCTCCACAACAGCTGTATTTCCTTCAATGAGTGTTCGGTAAACCTTATAGACATCTGCCTTATAACCGCGCATCGGCTCCATTTTTTCAATAAAAGCTGCTTTTCCTTCACTAATACCTTGACCAACTTCATTCATGATAATATCGTCTGCGGCTGCTTCAAAAATAAAATCAACTTCTCCGTTGGCGAAAGCAGTGTTAAACTTTTCCATTAATTGCCTAGTAACGGTCAATTTTCTTCACTCCTTTTCTCTTTTTTTTAGTATAGCAGCAGTTGTTTACACTGATTTCTTCTCGATTGCTCCATTTAAAATAATTTAATGTGAAATCGGTGACTGCTGCAGGAAATGTTTCATGAGTAATGGTAACGAAATAAGGATGGGCGGGTCTGTAATTTCCGGTTTTCTCATAATCAGGCGGGTTTCGGGCAGTGAACGTTTTCCATCAATACTGATGGGATAGGGATGGCGTGCACGTAATGTTTCTTGCGGGATAAGAATCTTTTTGGAATCCATTTCCCATGAAATAGCCGTTGCCATCAGAAAATAGGTGCCAACAGGAATATTCGTTAAATGAAAAGAATGAGAATGTATTAATAAGGTGCCGCGGACTGGCAGTCCTTCTGGAATCGGCTTTGGAAATAGCCCCGCCAGAATAATACCGTTGAATGGTTCATCTGTCTGAATCGATCCAGATAATTGGCGGGTAGAAGCAGTATGCATGGATGGAGGCTGCCATTTATTTTGCTTTAAATCAGTCATATATGCTTCCGGGTGCTGAAGAGAAGCACGAAAGGAGGCAGGTGTCATTCCAATACTTTTGGTAAAGCGTGTTGTAAAGGTACCGAGGCTTTGCTGGCCGATTTCAAGACCGATATCCCGGATAGGAAAAGCGGTGTCTAATAATAATGTCTTGGCAAGCTGCAAGCGTAAACTGGAAATAAAGTACATCGGTGATACGCCGATCTGCCGTTTAAACATACGGGAAAAATGAAATGGACTGTAAGCTGCTTCATCAGCAAGAACGTTGAGTGAGAGGTCCTGATCTAAATTCTGCTGAATAAATACAATGGAATCCTGAATGGTCTTATTTGGTGTCAGCATTTTTAAAAGCCTCCTTCTATTCTGAGTATAGCTGAAAATAAGAGAATATCTATACTAATATTAGAATTTTAAATTATTTTAAATGGTTAATCTAAATTTAATAAATTTCACAATGGATCCTGAACTGTGAAACAATACACTGGGAAAAGTTTGCATGGAGCACAAAAATTCTATATAATGAATATAATTTATGAGAGAAATGGAGGTGTAGAGATGTTTTTAGGGCTTGAGAAATCGTGCGGAGACTGGATGGAATTCTTATATTACTGCCGTGCGAAATTTGCGCTATTTGCTGCCTGCGGGATACGTCTGTCCTTTTTTAGCAATTTAATAGCAAATACGAAAGCAAAAAAGCATCTCTGCATCGGATAAAGTACGGTTATGTGAAATAAAGTGACGTCTGAAAGCACACAGAGAGGTACGCTCTTTGTGTGCTTTTTGCTGTCTTTATCTTCGGCAGAGAAGGTAAAGGGGAATAAATAATGATTTGTCAAATGAATCAGGTTAAGAAAATGTACGGCGGAAATATCATATTTGAAGATTTAACATTGGAAGTAAAAGAAAAGGAGCGAATCGGAATTGTCGGCAGGAATGGAGGCGGCAAGACGACACTGTTACGGTTAATGGCAGGAATTACAAAGCAGGACGAAGGAAATATCCATTGGAAAAAAGCGATGACCATCGGTTATTTAGAACAGATACCTCATCCGGGGGAAGGCATCAGTGTATTTGAAGTGCTAAAACAGTCTAATGAGGAAATAGTAGCTTTGGAAAAACAAATGAAGCATCTGGAGCAGGCGATGCAGAGCCCGGAATCAGAACAGGATATGACTGCAGCTATTAAGGCATATGGTGAAGCGCAGGAACGATTCACTGTGCTTGGCGGATATGAATTAGAAGCAAATATTGATCGGATTACGACGGGCTTGCACATTCATGATTTATTACAAATGCCTTTTGACCAAATCAGCGGCGGAGAAAAAACAAAGGTTGGCTTAGCGAAGATTCTTCTTCAGAATCCAGATTTACTATTACTGGATGAACCGACAAACCATTTAGACCTGCAGGCAGTGGAATGGCTTGGTGAATTTTTAAATAACTATAAGGGAACTGTGGTTGTCATCTCCCATGACCGCTATTTTCTCGATGAAGTCGTGGAGCGGATTTTAGATTTAGAGGATGGAGAGCTGGCTGTGTATCATACGAATTTCTCCGGTTATGTGAAGGAAAAGGAAGAGCGCCTGCTCCGGGAGTTTCAGGCCTATGAAGAACAACAGAAGAAAATCAAGAAAATGAAGGAAGCTATTAAGCGTTTGAAGGAGTGGGCGAACCGGGCCAATCCGCCCAATGAAGGACTGCATAAGCGGGCAAAAAATATGGAACGCGCGCTGGAGCGAATGGAAAAAATAGATAAGCCGGGGCTAAACCGAAAAAAGATGCAAATGGAATTAGACACCTCGGATCGAAGCGGTAAAGATGTAGTTGTGATGACCGATGTGCGGAAGCAATTTGGAGAAAAACTGCTTTTTAATCATGTATCTATGCATATTCGTTATCAGGATCGTGTTGCCATTATTGGGGAAAATGGAGCAGGAAAATCAACGCTGATTCAGCTGATGCTCGGCAATATATCTCCAGATAGTGGAGAAGTCATGATGGGCAGCAATGTGAAATTTGGTTACTTGTCACAGCATGTATTTCATGATATTGACCCGAATCAGACGGTGCTTGAAACCTTTCGTGAAGCAATTTCCGTTACGGAGGGAAAGGCAAGACATATTCTGGCAAAGTTTCTTTTTTACGGAGAGCATGTTTTTCGTAAAGTTACACAATTGAGCGGAGGTGAAAAAATGCGTCTGCGCTTAGCACAGCTGATGCATCAGGACATCAATACGCTTATACTGGATGAACCGACGAACCATTTAGATATTGATTCCAGAGAAGTATTAGAGGAGACGTTGGAAGGGTTTGGAGGAAGTCTGATTGCTGTCAGCCATGACCGCTACTTTTTAGATAAACAATTTGATTATCTGTATTGGATAGAAAACAAACAAATATCAACGTATCTGGGGAATTATTCTTGGGCAAAGAAAAAGCGGAAAGAACAATTATCGGAAAAGCAAGAAACGCTCTTTTCCTCTGACAAAAAAACAGATAAAAAAATGAAAAAATCGTATAGAACCATAGAAGACCCGTCAATAATGATAGAGAAGCTGGAACAGCATATTGAAGCGTTAGAAGCGGAAATTTATGCGATAGAGCTGCGTATGGCAGGAATAGCTGATGCAGAAGAACTGCAAAGGTTACAAGAGCAGAAGGAAAATAAAGATAGTGAAAGACAACACGCCTATGAAAAGCTGGTAGTTTTAGAGAATGGGGATTAAGGCATGATGGCATTCATCAACCAATTCGGTGAATGCCTTTGATAAGATGAGGATGGGACTGGGATTACTCGCCCATAAAAAAACTTTTGCGTTTTATTCGCCTCCATGAAAAACGTTTACTAAAATTTTAACGTATCTAAATATGCAAAAAATGGTGAGCTGGGTAGAGATTCCTGTCAGTTTTTGCGATATAATAGGAGTAACTTAGAAATATGGGGAAAAGAGAAGGTGCTGCATTGAAATCCGTTAACGATAAAATAGATTTATTTAAACGTTTTTTCTTAAATAACCGCTTCGTTGTGTTTTTAGTCATTTTATTGTTGATTGGCTTAAACATACTTATTTTCACGCATATTTCCTTTGTATTCACACCATTTGTTGTACTTTTAAAAACCGTATTGCTGCCGATTATTTTATCAGCAATTTTATATTATTTATTAAATCCAATCGTTAATTATTTAGAAAAGAAAAATGTGAAGCGGATTTATTCTATCTTTATGCTGTATCTGGTTATTACTGGAATTTTAACGATTTTAATCATTTCTGTCTTTCCTTTTTTAAGAGAGCAGATTACAAGTTTCATAACAAGCCTGCCGCCGTTTATTTCAGATATTGAAAAAATGGTAAATAATTTTATTGGCGGGAATTTCATTAATCAATTTCAATTAGTAGAATATATTGATCTGCAAGGATTTGCTACACAGTTATCTGACCGTTCACTTGATTTAGTGAACAGCGCCTTTTCCAATATTGGCAGTGTAATCGGTGCCGTCACAGAGATTGTTTTAGCAATTGTCACGCTGCCATTCATCTTATTTTATCTATTGAAGGACGGGGAAAAGCTGCCACACTATTTTCTTAAATTTTTACCAGTCTCCATGAGAAAACCGACCTACGTGATTTTGAAAGAAATGAATCATCAAATCAGCAGTTTTATTCGCGGACAAATTATTGTTGCTTTCTGTATAGGTGTACTGATGTATATCGGATTTACCATCATTGGATTGGAATACGCGCCGGTGTTGGCGTTAATTGCTGCTTTTACAAATGTTGTTCCTTACCTCGGACCAGCAATTGCGATTACTCCAGCATTGATTGTTGCAGTTGTGACTTCTCCATTTATGGTAATCAAGCTGATTATTGTATGGACCATTGTACAGCTTATTGAAGGGAAATTTATTTCCCCGCAGATTATGGGAAGAAATCTCCGTGTGCATCCGATTACGATTATCTTTATTATTCTGACGGCTGGGAATTTATTTGGTGTCGTTGGTATTCTGTTAGCTGTCCCCGGCTACGCACTTCTTAAAGTATTTGTGACGCATGCCTTTGAGTTCTTTAAAATCCGCAGTCATTTATATGAAGCTGATTTGGAGTCAGCCAATCGGGATGAAAAAGAGTAGCTGAAGGCAGTAATTTGCGTCAATTAAGAAATCTACAGGTATTGATGAATATAGAAATAAAAGTAAAAAACGTTCTTGCCTTTCTTCAAGGAAAGCAGGAGCGTTTTTAATTTATTGAATTAGGGTAAAATGAAAAGGAATACAAGTCTGTTGCTTAAAGGTTTCATAAAATGTGAATGGTTATTAAATTATAGGGAATCCTTATGAAATAAGATATTATACAGAAATGTATGATAGGAAGACGGAAAAGACCAATCAAAAGCGATTTACTTGGGACAAATGACGATAGCGTTTAATTAACATAATGATGATGCCTGCCAAATATAAAAATTGAAATTATTGACAGCGTTTTAATTTTGTTATAAGGTATTGGATGACAAGTTAAGAATTGTGTCGGAGATAAAGTTCACACAGTAAATCGTTTTTTTCGTGAGAGAAGGGACGGTTGTATCTGTGTGGACTTTTTTATTTGTCATTTTTACTTCATACTTGTTGAAAATCAATAGAACATTCTATTTAACAAGGGGGATATAAACATGTCTGAATTTGCAGCTGAGTTGCTTGGGACAATGATTCTAATCATTTTAGGGGCAGGAGTTGTCGCTGGCACAGAATTAAAAAAATCGAAAGCTGCAGGCGCCGGCTGGGTATTGGTTACAATAGGCTGGGGTTTAGGTGTGACGATGGGAGTCTATGCGGCAGGGAATATTTCCGATGCCCATTTAAATCCTGCGGTAACATTAGGATTTGCTGCAATTGGCGAATTTCCTTGGGCAAAGGTGCCGGCATATATATCTGGTCAAATACTCGGAGCTATTATCGGCGCAATGATTGTTTACTTTCAGTATCTTCCACATTGGAGAGAAACGGAAGATAAAGGGGCGAAGCTGGGAGTATTTGCGACAGGTCCAGCTGTGAGAAGCTATCCATCCAATTTAGTAAGTGAGATAATCGGGACATTTGTTTTGGTTATGGGCTTATTATTTATTGGTGCAAACGAATTCACAGAAGGATTAAATCCGGCAGTTGTTGGTTTACTAATTGTTGCGATTGGGATGTCTCTGGGAGGACCGACCGGTTATGCAATCAACCCGGCCAGAGATTTGGGTCCAAGAATTGCACATGCTATTTTACCGATTACAGGCAAAGGCGGATCGGATTGGAGTTATTCACCGATACCTGTGATTGGTCCGATTATCGGCGGTGTATACGGTGCCATTTTCTATCATGCTTTTTTTGATGGAAATATGGGTGCAAGCTTTTGGATCATGTCTGCTGTAGTAGCCATTATTCTGGCAACAGCTTTTGTAACTGAACAGCATCGAGATAAGCATGCTGTCTCATAAATAAGAATAGAAGATAGCATTTTAGGGTATGCAATAAATGGAATCACTACGCCTGAACTTTTGGAACAGGTGAATTTTAAATGAATAAACGGAGGAAACAGGGATGGCAGAGAAATATATTCTTTCAATTGATCAAGGAACAACGAGTTCGCGTGCGATCTTATTTGATAATAAAGGGGCAATTATCGATACCGCACAAAAAGAATTTGAACAGTACTTTGAAAAACCAGGCTGGGTAGAGCATGATGCCAATGAGATTTGGACATCTGTATTAGGCTGTATCGCAGAAGTCTTAAATAAAACAGGTGTTGAAGCGAATCAAATAGAGGGGATTGGAATTACCAATCAGCGTGAGACCGCAATCGTGTGGGACAAAAACACGAAACGTCCAATTTATAAAGCGATTGTCTGGCAATCCCGTCAGACAGAGCCTATATGTAAGGAGTTAAGAGAACAAGGCTATGAGGACACATTCCGGGAGAAGACAGGACTCCTGATTGATCCGTATTTTTCAGGAACCAAGGTTAAATGGATTCTGGATAATGTAGAAGGTGCAAGAGAAAAAGCGGAGGCAGGAGACTTGTTATTTGGAACAGTTGATTCGTGGCTTATTTATAAGTTTTCAGGCGGACAAACTCATGTGACAGACTATTCTAATGCTGCCAGAACACTGATGTTTAATATCCATGATTTAGAATGGGACGAAGAACTGCTAGACATTTTAGATGTACCGAAATCGATGCTTCCAGAAGTACGTCCATCTTCTGAGGAATATACAAAAACCGTATCCTATCATTTCTTTGGTGAGGAAGTTCCGATTGCCGGCATTGCCGGTGATCAGCAGGCTGCTTTATTTGGACAGGCTTGTTTTGAACAGGGAATGGCAAAAAATACGTATGGGACCGGCGGCTTCTTGCTAATGAATACAGGAGAAAAACCAGTTGAATCAAAAAATGGATTATTAACAACCATTGCCTGGGGCGTTGATGGAAAAGTAACCTATGCGTTAGAAGGAAGTATTTTTGTAGCTGGCTCTGCTATTCAATGGCTGCGGGACGGTTTAAGAATGATTGAATCAAGTCCGGAAAGTGAAGATTTTGCAACACGGGTCAAAACAACAGATGGTGTTTATGTCGTACCTGCTTTTGTTGGTTTAGGAACGCCATATTGGGATAGTGAAGCTCGCGGATCCGTATTTGGCTTGACAAGAGGAACAAAAAAAGAGCACTTTATCCGCGCGACATTAGAGTCACTGGCTTATCAGACCAGAGATGTGATGGAAGCGATGGCGACAGATTCAGATATTGAATTAAAA
Source organism: Oceanobacillus sp. FSL K6-0251 (assembly GCF_038004725.1). Lineage (NCBI taxonomy): Bacteria > Bacillati > Bacillota > Bacilli > Caryophanales > Bacillaceae > Oceanobacillus > Oceanobacillus sp. FSL K6-0251. The sequence goes on from NZ_JBBORS010000001.1 coordinate 799,790, forward strand.
ACCCTGCGCGTAGACGGAGGAGCCGTGAAAAATGATTTCTTAATGCAGTTCCAAAGCGATATTTTGGACGTCACTGTAGAACGCCCTGAAATTCAGGAGACAACCGCGCTTGGCTCCGCTTATCTGGCTGGGTTAGCTGTCGGCTTCTGGGAAAGCCAAGAGGAAATCGCGAAGCAATGGAAAGTAGAGAAAACATTCGAGGATAAAATGGATAATAATGAAAGTGAAAAATTATATAAAGGATGGCAAAAAGCTGTCGAGGCGACAAGAGTGTTTAAGCTGGAAGAATAGTTGCTGATGCAGGCAAAAGTAAGCGTAAGTGCTAATCAGCTCAGCAGAATATACTGCTGAGCTGCGGCCTTGCGAGATTATACGGATATAACCGTAATCACATTAACTTCCCCACAAAAGTTCAATCAATAAGAACATGAAACCTTTATTTCATCGTCTAAATCAGAAGGATGGAATCACCGTATTCCCACTATTGTATAATTCGTAACAAACGCCGGAATGACTAACTCTCCTGTAAAAATCCCCGAAAACTTAAGTATTTAACACGAGATATAATCATTAATTTGAGACCACGAGGTTTCAGGAATCGTTTTGCTTGTAATGGTGTTTCATTTTTTTACAGCTTGAAAAAAAGAAATGTGAGGGCCAGGAGAATTCCTGGTCTTTTTCTATGGTTGAAAAAAGTATAAAAAGATGGTTTAATACGTGTATATTGTTTATATCGTATATATACACTGATAGAGGAAGTGTTCTAATGAAAAAAACGTCAAAACATAAAGCACTGGGCGACTGGTTAAATACTGTAGGTGTTTTGATTGGAATACAAATCTTGCTTGTTATTTTTGATGGGGCAGGATGGAGCCCGAATTTGCGTGATGATAATTCGCTTTTGATGCGAATTCGGGACAGTATCATGGAGTCAGCATGGTTTACCGATATTTTCAACTTTTACACATCTGATATCTATAATTTTATTACCCTTCTTAGTATAGTTATCATAGTGATGCAGACGGTTTTTCTGCTTTTTTCAAGTGTGTTGAAAAGAGACTGATTCATCATCATTTTTACTTATCCTGCAGCGAATAAAATTACTCTCTCCCAAATTTTCTAAATGAAACGACGTTCTTGGAGCTTAGCATTACGAGATTATCCAATACTTTTTGTATTGTGTATAATGAAGATATACAATCAGAAAAATGAGGTATAGACATGCAAATTATCATATCAAACAGCTCTAAAGAGCCGATTTATGAGCAGATATTAAAGCAAATTCAAACAGCAATTCTTTCAGGTGAACTGGCAGAAGGCGATGCATTGCCCTCCATCAGACAGCTGGCTAAGGATTTAAAAATAAGTGTTATTACAACAAAGCGGGCTTATGAAGAGTTGGAGAAGTCAGGGTTCATCTATTCCATTGTCGGAAAAGGTTCGTTTGTAGCGGAGCAAAATTTAGATGTTATCCGGGAGAAGAAATTAAGAGTGATTGAAGAGCAGCTGAGTGCGGTTATTTCGAATAGTAAGGAAATCGGATTGCCTTATGAAGAACTGCAGGAATTATTAAAGCTGTTGTATGAGGAGTGATGGGGATGGAAAATGTGATAGAGCTCCATGATGTTTCTAAATCGTTGAAAGCATTTACGATAGATCATATGGATTTACAAATAAAGCAAGGATATGTAACTGGATTTATTGGGGCAAATGGCGCCGGCAAATCAACGACAATGAAGCTCATTATGAATCTGCTGCAGCCGGATAATGGGGAAGTGAGCGTATTTGGACTGGATTATGCCAGCCATGAAAAAGAAATAAAAGATCGCATCGGTTTTGTTTACGACAGCAATATCTTTTATGAATCCTTGAACCTGAAGGATATCAGCAGGATTGTGGCACCTGCATACAAGCATTGGAACCAAAAGCAATTTAAAGCGTACGTGAACCAGTTTGAACTTCCTTTAAATAAGCCAATGAAGAAATTCTCCAAAGGAATGCAGATGAAAGCTTCCATTGCAATGGCTCTTTCGCATGATGCGGAGTTGATTGTTATGGACGAGCCGACAGCAGGACTGGATCCGACATCTCGCAGGGAGCTATTAGATATTTTTCAGGAAGTAATGATAGACGGGAAAAGAACGATTCTCTTCTCGACACATATCACCAGCGATCTGGACCGGATTGCTGATTATATAGTTTTGATTGATGAAGGAGAAATTCTTTTTGATAAACCAGTTTATGAGCTGCAAGAACAATATGCGGTAGTGAAGGGAAGCACCGAATTGCTAGACGCAGATACGGAAGCTTATTTTATAAAAATAGAACGTTCTCCAAACGGTTTTCAGGCGTTGACAAAGGACGTAGCAACTGTAAAAGAAGTGTTTGGCAAGCATGTTGTGATTGAAGAAGCATCCTTAGAAGAAATCATGTTCTATATGAAAGGAGCAGACCACCCGTATGACTAATTTAATTAGAAGAGATTTGATTATACAGAAATCTCAGCTATATTTATTTATTCCATGTATTCTTTTCTTTATTTTTGCAGGAACCCATTTACCTGCCTTTTTCATTTTTGTATTTGCGGGATTTTTCATTCCGATAAATGCCTACTCATATGATGAAAAGGTAGAAACCAACATTTTGTTGAATTCATTACCGTATACACGCACGCAAATTATTGCTTCTAGGTATATTGGTGCGATTTTTTATATGGCAGTATCTATCGGCATAGCAATTGTCCTTTTTTCATTGTTTAATCGTGCTTTTACATGGGCGGATATTGGAATTGGGATAGGGATTACACTTACTTTGTTTGCAATTGCGTTTCCGTTGTTCTATCTATTGAAGCCGGGACATATTGGAACGGCGATTGTGATAGGATTTGTTTTGGTGGTTGTTTTAAGCCAGGTGACAATGACATTTTTAGAAGAGCATCTGACTTCCATTGTTCAATTTCTCTCCAGTGCGTCCACCCCTGCGCTTTATATAAGCAGTGCGGGTATCATTATCATGTTATATGCAGCTTCTTGGCTATTTAGCCAAATGATTTATCAGCGGAAAGCTTTTTAAAAATTATAGTAAATCTTGAAGAGATACGGATTAGAGATCTTAAGCATAAAGCTGAGGTCTTTTTTTTTGCACTTTAGAAAAGTATAAAATTTTAGCGAAGAAGAATTTCGACGTAGTAAAAATTTTTAGGTACCAAGTATAAGCGTAACTAAGGCAATCTTACGCCTTTTAGGCTTGGCTTGCCAAGTTTTCTTTATGGAAAAATCATTTTAACAGTTGAAAAGATAATAAAAAGATGGTTTAATATTGTATATAGTGTAAATATAGTATATACACAATATTTAGTTATCATATAAGAATTATCTAAAGGGGAATTCGAATGACGGAGAAGGCTGAAAAAACAAAGGGAATAGGGAAACAAACGTTAATAACTATAGGAGGTTCTCTCCTTGCCCAAATTATTTTTATGCTTTTGGATGGAACTGGCTGGGAGCCGAAGGTTCGTGATACAGATTTCATCAACCGAATCTTAAACGCGAAGTTATTTACGGAGTATTTCCATTTTTATGATTATCCATTTTTTAATTTCGCCACTTTTCTGTGTTTGATTTCGGTAATTTTATGTGTGTTTGCGGATATCTGGAGTTTTATTTTTAAGAAAAGTAAATAAAGAAATGATCCTGAAAGCAGAAGTTCATGGATAGGAATGAATCGGATTAAGTTATTACGAATTTTAATGAAGGGGTGAAAAATATGAAAAATGTAGTAGAATTCAAAGGGGTAACCAAACACTTTAAAGATTTTTCTTTAGAAGATGTTCATTTGCAAATCAGACAAGGTTGTGTAACTGGTTTTATCGGAGCCAACGGAGCTGGGAAGTCAACAACGATGAAGCTGATGATGAATTTGTTAAAGGCTGATGCAGGAGACATCAATGTATTTGGACTGGATTATGCCAGCAACGAAAAAGAAATCAAGGAGCGGATGGGCTTTGTCTATGACAGCAGTGTGTTTTACGAAAGTTTAAATTTAAAAGATATCCGGCGGATTGTTGCACCAGCTTATAAAAATTGGAATGATAAGCAGTTTTTCGATTATATCAAGAAGTTTGAATTGCCTTTAAATAAAGGAATGAAAACCTTCTCCAAAGGGATGCAGATGAAAGCTTCGTTGGCAATGGCATTATCGCATGATGCCGAATTTATTATGATGGATGAGCCGACTGCAGGGTTAGATCCCGTTTTCCGGAGAGAGCTTTTGGATATCTTGCAGGAGATCATGGAAGATGGAAGAAGAACATTATTCTTTTCTACGCATATCACGAGTGATTTAGAGCGGATTGCCGATTATATTACGTTTATTCAAAAGGGAAAAATTCTGTTTAATGATTCCATAGAAGATGTACAGAATCGTTATGCTTTAGTTAAAGGAAGTATGGATGTCATCAATCGGGATGTAGAAAAAATGTTTATCAAGATAGAGCGTTCCTCCTATGGATTCACAGCTTTAACAAATGATGTAGCTGGAGTGAAGGCGGTACTTGGAGATCGTGTTGCTATGGAACCTGCTACTGTAGAAGATATTATGTTCTATGCAAAAGGAGCGGAGAAGCAAAATGTTTAACCTGATAAAAAAAGATGTTTTTATACAGAAAACGCAAATAGGCTTTCTTGTTCCCCTTATTATGATCTTTGCTATTTTCATTAAGGATATACACCCATCGTTTATTTTCCTGATGGCGGCTGTTTTTATTCCTTTGAATGCATATATCTTTGATCATCAATCTAAAACAAATATTCTTCTTAACTCTTTGCCATACACAAGAAAAGAAATCGTTGCTGCCAGATATATTGGGGCAATTGTATATATGATTCTATCCATTATTCTGGCAGGAGTTATTCTATATGTACTTCAGTTTGACTATACCATGAGAGATATGGCAATTGCTGCTGGGTTATTCTGTCTCATTGCGGCCTTTGCTTTTCCATTATTTTATTTCTTAAAGGCAGAGTATATTTTTATAGCGGCTTTTATTGGATTTATTGCTTCAACCATTATGTTACCGCCAGTTTTTCGGTTTTTAGCAGAACACCTTACAACCATTACGGATTTTATAACAAGTTTATCAACCTCTACACTTTATCTTAGCGGTGCAGCTATTGCCATTAGTTTATATCTGATATCCTGGGTAGTCAGCCAATTTATTTATCAGCGAAAAGTATTCTGATACCTTGTACATTATCAATAAACTTGAAAGAATGGAGTCATGAATATGCTTAATTTGATAAAAAAGGATTTAATTATACAAAAATGGGAGCTGCTTGTATCTGTTGCTATAGTTGTTTTTTATGCCATCTTTGCCAGACAGCTCAGTCCATTTTTTATTTTTTTGGTGGCGAGTATTTTTTTGCCGCTCAATGCTTATATAAATGAAGAAAAGACAAAAATAAATATATTATGGAACTCGCTTCCATACACAAGAAAAGAGATTGTTACTGCAAAATATCTTGGAGCAGTGCTATTTATGATTTTATCAATCGGAGCAGCTGGTATCATTCTATATATCTTTAATTATAACTATACAATAAGGGATATGGCGATTGGTGCGGGGTTATTCTTCATTTTTGCTGCTTTCACTTTTCCGTTATTTTATATACTGAGGCCTGGTTATATAGGAACCGCAATTATGATTGGATTTCTCGTATTTTCATTTGCCTTATCCTTTATTGTACCCTTTGTGACCGAAAATTTCACAGTAATCATTCAATTTCTAGCAGGCTTTTCAACATTAACACTTTATCTTAGCGGTGCAATTATCGCCATCAGTTTATATATCTTGTCATGGACAGTCAGCCAATTTATTTACCAGCGAAAAGTATTTTAACGAATGTATTTAAGATGATGTTTGTAGGGTTCAGGATGGACGTGAAAAAGCAGGCTCAAGCCCAAGGCTTAGCCTGCTTTCTAAAACCATTAATCATCTACTTCTACGTGCAGCTGTTCTCCTGACTCTGCGTCAATATAAACATCTACTTCTTGGGACCCCATATCTTCAAAATTGATTTCATATACCGGGCTGCCGTTTTCAAATTCTAAGGACCAGCCTCTTGCGGTTATGCCTTCTGTTTCGGAAGCTTCGGAAGCTATAGATAGTGCTTCTTCAGCAGTGATATAATCGCCGAGTACTAATTCGTTATACTGTTCATCTGATTCTATTTGTTCCCTTTCTTCTGCTATAACATCACCACTTTGATCGATTTCAGCAGAGTATTCCATCGAATCATCATAACCATCTATATCATAAACAAGCTCTCCATTTTCTTCATCCAACTGAATAGAAGAAAGACTTGAACCAGGGAAATGTTCAAGAAAGGCGTCCATAGCATCTTCCGCGCTTAACGACACACTTGTTAAGTCTAAATCATCCTTATTCTCTGTTGTGTCAGTGTTGTCATTCGTATCTGTGTTTTCGTTTTCCCCTTCTGAATTTGTATCCTCATTATTATCTTCTGCGGTCTCATTTGAGTTTGAATCATTTGCTGCATTATCTTCTGTGTTGCTGTCATCACTTGTCCCGCAGGCTGCTAAAGTAATGGAAAGAAGCAGTGTCAGGCATAGAAGTAACATTTTTTTCATGAATATTCACCCTTTCCAATCTCTGTAAAAGAAATTTATTTAAAATCATAATACCCATTTTAAAAATAATCAAACCACAAATATAAAAAAGTATGTATAAATATTTTTCTATAAGCGATGCAGGTTACTCTTACAGAAAGTGAGAAGGATAGTTTTTAATCAAGAACTCTTTCATTTCCTCAGCTGTTTTCTTTTGCAAAGCAGGCACAATATCATCAGCTAGTATTTTTCTGCGTGAACTGCTGGAAAAACCGATGTCCAACAGCTTATTAATATCCTCATCATTCATATAGAATTTTACTTTTAGGCATGTATATCCTTGTTCCTCAATAAGCGTAGCAATCCGGTTGGAAAAAGTAAGAACGTAGTCATAATCAAGTTTAGCTAATTCATGTAATTCGTTAATGTGTAGTATTTTAACAATTTTAATATCTAAAAAATGGTTTAGGGAAGCTCCAAAAAAATCTGCTTTTTCGATGGAAGAATTCGTAACAACGATAATTCTTTTTGTGTTTCTACCCAAGATTTTATTTTCATTAATATGTTTTCGGAAAATAAGCGTGAGTGTTGCTATCTGATCTGAAGATAATTGAAGCTCATTGGAAATAAATGAATCTTGTTCAATTAAATGATATAAATTTGGAAATTTCTCTGCAGTTTGATCCAGCTTATTATCATAAAAATCAAAGTGATAATCGGAACGCAGTATACATTTAAAGATGAACTGGTATATTTCTTGGAATAATTCATGGTACGAATATATATCTGTAATAATAGTTGATTGAATGCCGGAAACAAATTGTATTATTTTTTCTTCCAGCCACCGGATTTGAATAGATACGTTATTTTCCCTGTTCATGGTATCCAAAGAGAATAATATATGATTCATAACCTGATTCTCCGTTGAATGCTCAACCAATTTAAATGGTGACGAGAAGGTCAGGCTTGTATGAACTTTTTTATTTTCATAGTAACCTAGATGATTTCTATAAAGTGCAATCATTACATATAGAAAAATAAACTTCTTAGAAGGATAAGATAATTCTATATTCTGTTGATGGATTATATTTTCAATCATATTTTTAACTTGGCTGTGAATAAAATTTGTTTCGGTTAAAACGTATTCTGAAATTAATACTTCCATTGGATTATTAGCTTGCCGAAGATATAACGTATTATTCTCATCCAGCTCAAATAGTTTGACTAAAATTTTTGTGCCTTCTATACGAATTAGGGTTTCTTGACCAGTAATACGAATCCCTTTTTTACGAACAATTTCTTTGGAAAGCCCTGCTTGTTTTAGTTGATTTGTCAAATGACGGTTATCTTTTTTCTTGGTGCTCATACTTAATCCCAAATGCTGATATAATCTGGAGGTATTGACAACTTCTTTTAAAAGGGATTGCACAATAATAAAAGATAATCGCTCCTTTTGTGATGGGACATATTCATAAAAAGGAATATTTTGAACGATTTGGATATATTCTTTATACGTCATCTTACTTTGAATCTTGTGGTTTTTAGGGACAAGCTGCTGATGCTTGGCTAAATAGGCATTAATTAAATCAATTCTTCTATAAATACTTCCCTCGCTTCGCTTGAAAGCTTTTGTATTTGATAAATCAATCTCACCATGCTCTTGAAGATGATTAAGTAATTTTAAATCAAGTGAGTCCATAGTTCCTTTCCTCCTCATGAAGTATCTTCAAAAAGTATATTGGTTCTTTCTTCTTTTAAAAGCACAGGTGAAAGTTAATTAGGCCTGTCCATTTTAAAATGAGGGGTAATTTTTTGAATAGATTTCTATTGAAAAACTTCCTTGTTATACCCCTGATATAATTCTACACTTAGTTTAAGAAATAAGGAAGGAAGAGAAGGTATGAAATTAAATAACGTTAAAGATACAATTCAAAAGTTTGGAAGATCTTTGTTATTACCGATTGGTGTAATGGCACCTGTTGGGATGCTTATGGGGATTTGTGGAGCTTTAGGACAGGATTATATGATTGAGAGATTACCTTTTTTAGATAATACGGTGGTCCAAACAGCTATTCATAGTTTGCAGGATATTACAGCAATTATTTTTGAAAATATACCGCTTCTCTTTGCTATGGGTGTCGCATACGGGATGTCGAAGAATGAAAAAGGAATCGCTGTATTTGCCTCTGTATTAGGTTATTTAACCATGCTTGTTGTAATGAATGTATATCTGACAGTGACAGGCACACTAGCTGAAGATCCCGAAACGATGTCGCAAGTAGGACAAGGCGTCGTATTAGGAATTCAAACCTTGCGAATTGATGCTTTTGGAGGGATAATCGCTGGTTTAATAGCTGCCAAAATTGCGGATCGCTTCTATAGATTAGAATTACCGCTGGCATTTGCTTTCTTTGGCGGAAAAAAATCTGTTCCAATCATTACATTTTTGGTGATGATTCCAGTCGGATTGATTATCCCTGTTATCTGGGGATTATTTACTCAATTTTTATTAAGTATTTCATTTATATTTATGAACCAGCATTTTGGCGTCGGCGCTTATTGGTTTGCGCATCGTGCATTAATTCCTTTTGGACTCCATCACGTACTTGCTTCTGTTGTTCGTTTTTCGGAAGCGGGAGGCGTTTACCTGATTGACGGTCAAAATTATATTGGTATTTTAAATGCTACAAATAAGATTTTATTTGATTTAGGTCCATCGCATGAAGCATGGGATCGCTTAATGCCTGATTTAGTAAAGTATTTGGCGTCTGGTCAGATGTTGATTACCTTGTTTAGGATTCCGGCCATCGGTTTAGCAATGTATCATACCTCTTTTGCATCAAATAAAACAATTGCTAAAGGAACTATTCTGACAGTCGTATTAACAGCATTCTTAGGGAATGTAACGGAACCGCTTGAGTTCTCATTCTTATTTATTGCTCCTTTGTTGTTTGTTGTTTATATCATATTAAGTGGTATTATGGCGTTACCATTAAACTTTCTAGATATTTCAATCGGCTACATCCGGGGTACGATATTTGACTTTGGTATATTTGGCTTATTGTATGAAGGAACGAATTGGTACCAGCTTGTTCTTTTAGGTATCGTAAACTTTATTGTATTCTATTTTGTTTTCCGGTTTGCGATTACAAAATGGAATTTAAAAACACCTGGACGTGAAGCAGAAATTAAAAATGTGAGTCTATTAAAAGAAAAACGATACCCTGAAATTGCGGGAATTGTTATTGAAGGACTTGGCGGAAAAGAAAATATTAAGAATGTAGACAATTGTGTTACCCGATTAAGAGTAGACTTATATGACGATGAAAAAGTTGACCTGGAAAGATTAAAAGATTCTGGTTCATCCGGCTCCTTTATGGCTCAAAAAAATCATATTCATGTCGTATTTGGACCACACGTTGAATTTGTCAGAAATGCAGTGGATGAAAAACTATATTCAAAATAAAGCATAAGGGAGCAGGAAGTATGAGAGCGTTATATGATTCCAAAACAAAAACAATGTATGATTACGGGATAAGAGAATTATTAGATTCCAACCAAAAGTATCAATCGTGGCTGGACGTTGAAGCAGCTTTAGCAACTGCTCAAGGAGAATTGGGCATCATTCCTCAAAGAGCAGCAAAAAATATTAATGAAGCAGCGCGAATAGAAAATATAGATTTAGAAGAGATGGAACGATTAAAAGAAAGTGTTGGACATGGCTTTGTACCCTTTTTAAAAGTTTTCATTAAAGCATGTCATGAAGAAAGCGGGAAGTACGTGCATTATGGGGTTACAACGCAAAATATTCAACAAACTGCACAGCTATTAGTTACATCAAAAATACATGATCGCGTAATGAACGTACTTGCTGATATTTTATCTCATTTAGGAGAATTGGCAGAAAAACATAAAAATACAGTAATGTCTGGACGTACACATGGAAGACATGCCATTCCCATTACGTACGGATACAAAGTTTCTGTGTGGATTAGTGAGACGATTGATTCGATAGAGAGATTATCCGAAGCGGCCAAACGGACGTTTCAAGTAATGATGGGTGGAGCTGTCGGTTCATTTAATACCTTTGGAGAAAAGGGGATAACACTGCAATCAGAAGTGGCTAAACTGTTAAATATGAATACCATGCCGGTACCGTCAAGAAATATAACGAGTCATAAAACGGAGTATATTCATGCGCTTGCTTTATTAGCAAATGGTTTTCATAAAATTGCTGAAGAAGTATATTCTACATCTATTGAAGAAATCGGAGAAGTTTCCGAAAGCTTTGAAAGTGGTACGATTGGTTCCAGCACGATGCCGCATAAAATTAATCCCAAGCTGTCAAAAGGGATTATCGCTAACGCCCAAAAACTCTATACGCTTCCACAGCTTTGTTTAAATGCTGCTGCAAGGCCCTATGAAGCTGATAGCAGCCAGTATATGGTGTTTGATGCTGCACTGGAAGAAGCAATAGAATTAATTACAGAAGTGGTTTTACGGACAGAAGAATTGATGAAAGGGATTTCTGTTCATGTAAATAAAATGAAGGAAAATGCTTCTCTGAATAAAGGGTTAGATAATAGTGAATTTATTATGATGGAATTAGCAAAGAAGCTTGGAAAGGATAAAGCACATACGGTTGTTTACAACAAAGCGATACAAGTGCAGACAGAGGGAAGTTCATTTGTAGATGCTTTATTAGAAGATAAGGATGTAAACCAAATGTTTTCTAAGGATGAAATCAAAGGTATGCTGCTTCCGGAAAGGTATGTAGGTGCAGGAAACATTATTGCTGAAGAACAAGCTAAAAGAGCATTCCGTATCTCTGAAAAAATTAAAAAAGATTTACCAGAACAGGATGCTTGATGAAGAAAGATAAGACTGTCCCTTTTTAGGAGTGTATGCAGTATGATTAAACTTGTTGCTGTTGATATGGATGGAACACTTTTAGATACGAATAAACAAATATCCAGTGCAAATAAAGGCGCTATTAAAGCTTGTATAGACCAGGGAATTAGAATCGTTCTGAGCACAGGCAGGCCTTTTAGCCATGTAGAACCATACGCGGATGAATTAAAACTGAATAATTTTTTTGTTACAGCAAATGGGGGACAAATATTAAATATGGAAAAAGAAGTGATTTCCCAGCACTTTCTTTCTGCCAATCATTTATTAAGACTTACTCACTTTTGTGAAACAAAAAAATTAAGGTATTGGGCATTAACTACGAAAGAACTCTTTAAAAATCAGTTTCCAGTCAATTATATGGATAAAAACTGGTTGAAATTTGGGATTCGGCTGGACACAGAGAAAGAAGCCGATCGTCTTCGCAAATATTTAACAGAAACGAATCTATATGAGGTCTCAAATACACTGCCAACGAATATTGAGTTAAATCCTTTAGGTATAAATAAAGCAACTGGTATTGAATTTGTTGGTAAACAAATTGGAATTGAGATGAATGAAGTCATGGCAATAGGAGATGCACTCAATGATGTCAAACTTATTAAAAAGGCTAAGCTGGGTATTGCGATGGGGAATGCTCAACCAAGTGTTAGAGAAATAGCAGACTTTGTAACAAAAGATCATAACAATGACGGTGTAGCATTTGCGTTGAATAAATATATTTTACATGATAATAAATTGTTTTAAAGAAATAAAATCAATATAAACTTAGGTGGGTGAGATTATGCTTGGAAAGCTTTTTAAAAAGAAAGGAAGTAACGAAATAGAATTATTTGCGCCTGTTGATGGAGAAATAGTTCCTTTAGAGGAAGTACCTGATCCGGTGTTTTCTGAACAAATGATGGGCGATGGAATTGCTATTAAACCATCTAATGGCAAGGTGGTATCGCCAGTTGACGGAGACATTGTACAAGTATTCCCGACGAAGCATGCGGTAGGAGTTAAGGCTGGAAATGGAGCAGAAATTTTAATCCATATTGGCTTAGAAACAGTGGCATTGGATGGAGAAGGATTTACCGTTCGCGTGAAGGAAGGAGATAAAGTGAAAAAAGGAGATCCCCTTGTTGATATAGATTTAGCAGTTGTAAGCGAAAAAGCTTCAAGTACTGTTACACCAATGCTAATTACAAATATGAATGATATCGAAACTTTAGATAAACAAGATGTGAAGCAAGTTCGAGCTAGTGAGGATGTAGTTATTACTATTAAATAAACGGATATACTAATAAGTTGATTTTGTTAGTACAAAAAAAGACAAGAGCATATAACCGGAAAAAGTAGCGGCTTTTCGCTTTGAAGTGGAAAGCTGCTGCTTTTTTATATTTCTTTTCAATTTTACTTCCAAATTCGAAATAATCGATTTTCGTATTTGTGTGGAAACGTTATAATAGAGAAAGAAGGAAGGGAATTATATGATATTTTTATTCCTGAGAACGATTGCAATTGGTCTCTTTGGAGCTGTTATCTTTACCGTAATTGGCCTGCCCCTGCCTTGGCTGCTTGGATCTATGATCGTGACACTATTATTCCAATTAAAATCATCCTGGAAAATCGTTTGGGATTCAACTTTTCGTAATATCGGACTGGTTATTGCCGGATATACGATTGGTTATGCTTTTACATTAGAAGCGCTGCAGGATATGGTAAACTATTTTCCAATGATGATTATTATTAACATTATCTTTTTACTTTTATTTATTGGTGTCAGTTTTGCAGTTTCAAAGTGGGCGAGGCTGGATATTGGAACAGCAATGGCTTGTTGTGCTCCGGGGGGATTGCAGCAGGTAATCGTCTTTGCGGAAGAGCAGAAAACCTTGAATATAACCGTAGTGACATTTTATCAAGTCATTCGGCTGCTGGCGATTATTACATTGGTTCCGTTTATTGTTTCCAGTAATAATGGTGGTGCGGCCCCCGATAACACAACAGAAAGCTATTCATTGATTTTATTTGGTTTATTGATTCTATGCTACATAGTGGGAATGGCCTGCAAGCTGATCAAAGTACCTACCGCCTACTTATTAGGACCTGTTTTCTTTATCATGATATGCAATCTGTTGTCTATTCAGGTCCCAAGGATGCCTGAAAATTTACTGCATGTTGCCCAGCTGTTTATTGGGATTTATGTAGGCTTATTATTAGAACGGGATAAGCTGAGGAAAATGAAATCACATATTGTGTATGCGGTGGGTTCGTGTGTCATATTAATTAGCGTGGCTTTTTTAATTAGTGAATGGATGGCCCATTATTTTATGGATTTTGCGACCAGCTTTCTGAGCGTAGTTCCAGGCGGTGTAGATCAAATGGGGATTATCGCTGCTTCGATTCAGGCGGAAGTAACGGTGGTGACCTCGTTTCAGCTGTTTCGGATTTTATTTTTATCCATTATCATCATTCCATTTGTTAAATATATGGTGCGGCGGGATCAAATGAAGAAGGTAAGAGAGTAATGTAAGAGAGGTGTTTAAAGTGATTCAAATTGGCTTAACGGGATGGGGAGACCACGATTCTATTTATGCAGATGATACAAAAGCGCATGAAAAATTACAGGAATACAGCAGTCATTTTCCGGCGGTAGAATTAGACTCCTCCTTCTATGCGGTACAGCCGATTCGTAATATGGAAAAATGGGCGAGGGAGACGCCGGAGAATTTTCAATTTATCGTGAAAGCCTATCAGGGAATGACCGGGCATGATCGGGAGGAAAAGGATAACCCTTTTGAAACGAAGGCAGAAATGTTCCAAGCATTCAGGGAGTCGATTGTACCGCTGCAAAAAGCAGGAAAATTGGGAGCTGTGCTGTTTCAATTCCCGCCGTGGTTTGACTGTACACAAGAACATGTGCAATATTTACGTTATTGTAAAAAAGAAATGAAGGATATTCCTGTTGCTTTGGAGTTCAGACAGCAATCCTGGTATGAGGAAAGATTTCAGCAGCAAACCTTGCAATTTATGAAACAAGAAGGCTGGATTCATACTGTTGCAGATGAACCGCAGGCTGGTGAAAAGTCGGTTCCTTTTGTGCCTGTTGTGACAGTAAAAGATAAAGTCATTATCCGGCTGCACGGAAGAAACGTCCACGGCTGGAATTACTCGGGAAATGCGAATTGGCGGAAGGTCCGTTATTTATATGAATATAACGAGCAGGAATTAACAACGATAGCTGAAGAGGTAAAAAGGTTAGAAAAGCAATGTGAAGAGGTTATAGTATTGTTTAACAACAATTCAGGAAGACATGCTGCTGGAAACGCGAAGCAGCTGCAGCAGATGTTAGGAATTGAATTTGATGGACTGGCTTCACAGCAGCTGGGGCTGTTTTAATTACATGTATGAAAGAGATAACCAAATTTATGAGGTTTCAACCACCATAGATTTGGTTATTTTTTGAGCTGCAACATATTGTACTTTATTACGAAACAAGAATTAACAAGAAAGAAATGCTTCTGGTTAAGTTAACAGAATCAGCCGCCTCTTTAAATTTTCAGAAAATAAGTATATAATAACCTTAACCTTAAGACGAACGGAGGAAACTCATATGATTCGTTATATGGTATGAACATCTTAGCGGACTCTCTTTTAAAATCATAATTAAACAAAGGTTTCAGGAGGGACAAAAAATGAATATAGAAAATAAGCGGAACAAACTGATGGAAGCGCAAAAGAAATATCATTTTTCAGGAGCGTTCTATGCTAAAAAACAGGCTGAAGTCATCACAGGAAGCAGCGGCTATAGAAATCGAGCTGAGAAACTAAAGAATCAGACAGATACACGATTTGGTATTGCCTCGGGGTGCAAATTGTTTACTGCAGTTGCTGTAGCTAAGCTGGTGGAAATGGGAAAAATAACTTTTGCGACAAAGCTGCATGATTGTGTAATGGAGGAGTTTCCTTATTTTGATAAGAATATTACCATTCACCATTTACTGACGCATACTTCTGGTGTGCCGGATTATTTTGATGAGGAAGAGATGGATGATTATGAGCAGCTGTGGGAGTCTCTGCCAATGTATAAAGTCAGGTCGCCAAAAGATTTTCTCCCGCTTTTTCAACATAAAAGGATGCAGAAACATCCAGGTGATTCCTTTCAATATAATAATTCAGGCTATATTTTATTAGGCTTGATTGTAGAACAGGTTGCTGGCTGCAGTTTTTCTTCTTTTGTAGAGGAACATATTTTTAAAGCGGCAGACATGAGCGATTCAGGATATTTTGAAATGGATGATTTGCCGGAACGGACAGCATTAGGTTATATGGAAGACTCAGAGGGCAAATGGAAAACAAATATGTATTCCCTTCCGGCTAAGGGCGGCCCGGATGGGGGCGCATATGTTACTGTAGCTGATATGGCTAAGTTCTGGAAGGCTTTGAAGAGCTTTCAGCTGTTATCTGAAGAAATGACGAAGCAGGTGTGTCAGCCGCATGAATGTGTGTATGCAGAAGAAAACATCTTCTACGGCTACGTTGGTTATATGGAATTAGACGACAATAAAAACATTATAAAGCATATTCAAATGGGCTATGATCCGGGAGTCAATTTCCGGGCGGTTCATTATCCATATGAGAAGAAGACGATGATTGTTTGTTCAAACGAATCCGAGGGAGCTTATGAGCTTTTAAAAGAGATGGAGCGCATCATATAAACAAAGAAAGAGGGATTAACCACAGCAGGTTGATCCCTCTTCTAGCGAAACAGTTTATTTCTGATCATTTTTGCATATCTATGAAAAATACGGCTTTTATCAAGTTTTCGTTCTTTGGTTAAAGTTTGAAATGCAGCCTGCTTCTCTGTATAATCCGCCTGCATTTTATCTTCTGTTGCTATTTTCATTAAGTCGTGATGCGATATATACTGCTTCTGATTTTCCTGCTCGTCAGAAAGATAGCCTGCCCGTTTTAAAATACGGAAAGATTGTTTCACTTCTTCGGGCAATCCTGCAAATTCATCCCGCAAATCTAGACGCTCTCCTTTGCCCGGCAAATTATTGAATTCTCCATCATCCACTGCCTTTTTAATTTGCTCTTCTACAAAGTGATACATAAAGCTCCTCCTTATACAATCTATCTTTAAGTATGCTGGATGAAAAAGAAAAGTTCAACTAAAGATTGTTATCGATATGGTTGATAATCTGCTGCACAGCCTGTTCCCCCTTAAGTTTCCAATCATATAAATCTGGTTTATGAAGATAAGCTTGAAATGAATCGAAATACCGAATGTCAGCGTGATGGATAATTTGAGGATTTCCAAATTCAATTTGAACAGGTGGCTGGTTATGTTCTTCTTGCAGCACCCGGTAGGGAAGATACAAATATAGTTTTCTCTCTGCCTGACTGGAAAGCAACCCATTAAAATATCCGTGGTAGTTACTATTTTCTGCTATCGTAAATCCAAGCTCTTTTAAATACAGCTTTAATTTTAGGAAAACTCCTTGCTTACCCGGCAAATTCGTATGCAATGCGATCATTTTTAGTTTCTCCTTTTCCATTCTGTTATGACTAGTTTTGCCTTTGGGAAAGCGAAACATACGTTAATAAGAGACTATTCCATCTGTGGAAATTAAATAAATAAGGACTTGATTGAGGAACGTTTGTTCTGTACACTTTATTTAGATAGCCATCTCAGAAACTCACCTTATCAAAATAAAAGGATGTGTTTTTTATGCCCCGAATATGTCTCCGAAAAGTAAACTTCTCATCAGAAACACCCTCTCTGCATGTACAGGAAGAATCCAGGTCATACAACAAATATCAAAGAAGAAAAGAGCGGACTAACAAAGCACTGCATCGAATACCGGATATTCAATTAATGGATTTAAAAGTAGACTATGCTTTTAAACAACTATTTGGAAACGAAAAGAATAAGGATATCACTGTCGTCTTTCTCAATGCCATTTTAGCCAAATCAGGAAGAAGCCCGATTCAGCAGCTTTACTTTCAAAATATCGAAATCGGCGGCGAATATGAAGAGGACAAAAAGTCCAGTTTAGACCTCTTAATTAGGACGGAGAATAAAGAATGGGTCAACATAGAAATTCAAATCAATAATGCGTATAATATGATTAAAAGATCGCTGTATTATTGGTCGAGACTTTTTTCGGAACAGCTGAAAGAAGGGCAAAGCTATAAAGAATTGTACCCTGTTATTAGTATTAATATCATGCATTTTAACCTGCTGAATGAAACGGACGCCTTTCATAATATCTTCCGTTTATATGAGATGAAACAGAAATATCCATTAACCGATATGGTTGAATTTCATTTCTTGATAGATATCATTATAGAAGTGATTCTTTCGTCGGTCTACCGTTCCTAACAGCAGCAGCCAGCGCGTTAAGACATCTTCCCACTGGAGGAGATTGCGATGGTCGATAAAACGTTAAATGTTGCGATACGGGTCTGGGAAGATTTAAGCCGTACAGAAGAAGAACGGCGGGAATATGAAATCCGTTTGAAGCAAATTTTAGATGAGCAATCTAAGAAGCGGGATAGAGAGTTGTTAGAGCAGGAAATGGAAGAAATGAAAGAGCAAAGAGAAGAAATGAAAATGGAGAAAGAAGAGCTGAAAGCAGAGAATGAAGAAATAAAAGAACAGAGGAAAACAATGAAAGCGGAGAAAGAAGAAGCAGAACGCAAAAGGCTTGAAGCGGAGTCCGCACTAAAGGAATCTGCAAAACAAATGGCACTCAAAATGTTAGAGCAGGGGATAAGCCAAACGGCTATTTTACAGGTGACGGGTTTAACTCTACAGCAATTTGAGGTTATTCAGCAGGAATTGGGAAATAAGAATAAATAGATTGTAACGTACTAGTATAAAACAACAAGGCACATGCTGATAAATGAAGAGACAGCATGTGCCTTTATGCTAAAAATGAAATCGCCGAACAATTTCATTTTTCATCGTTTTTTCCGAAAACAGTACCATACCAATCAGTGTCATCAAAGCATAGAGAGCTGTTGCAGCACTTGGCCATAATACAGTGGACCACGAACTTAAGAACAGAATAACAGGAAGGAAGCCGAGAATAACCATCGTAGTCATATAACCGATGTATTCACGCCACTTCATAGGTTTCCGCAGCACAATGATTGTTACAAGTAACGTTGCCAGCGTAACAAGAAACGGAATAACATAGTGAATGGACCATTTAGAGCTTCCGGAAGCTGCATCTAAAATAAATAGCATAACAGAGAGTGCAATAACTTGAAGAACCACCTTGGACCCAATGTGCGCTCTGGAAAGAATGGTATGATTTATGGTTAACAGACTGTATAGTACTGGGCTTAACACATATAAAAACCATAATTTATCCGGGTTAGTCAGTAAATTAATTAATATACTGGTACTGACAATAAAAATAGCAACAAATAAGACAAGCCGCTGCGCAAAACGGCGTCGTTTGACTTTGGTTTCATAAATAGGATAATATTCATTGTCTCCTGATTTCTGAGAAAGCTTATTCTTGCAGAGTGGACAATATTGCTGTTTTGTATAGGTATTGCAATTATTGCAATAATGTTGCATTGTTTTCACCTGCTGTCATTGGAATAGACCTCTATCTCCAGGTTATATGTCTTAGAAAGTTCTCTGAAAAAGGTACGAATAATATCCGCTTCTTTAATCATTCTGGAAAATGTGATTACAAGTTCATCGCCAACTGCAATCATCGCACCATTAATGGGACTTTTCTTGGTTGGATATAAAATGAGTTCCATATGTGAAATATGTGATTTCATTGATTCTGGAAGCTGTACTTTTCCGACGTTTGTCATCGTCATTGCTTTGGTACGCTCACTAAAGCTTCTATATCCATAACGTATGGCATGGTATTTTAACGGAAGCGGAATGAACCTTGCTGTCAGTCTAGTCTGCCATTTGACCCGGTCATTAATACTTTGCTGTAAGCTTTCTCTCCGTACTTTTTCCCGTAATTGCTTTGATATTTCTGTAATGATTTCTTCTAAAGTTGTTTTCTCTGTTACTGCCATCCCGATATTAACCACACCAAAAAAATTACGAAGTGTATTTGAAGGAAAAAGATTTCTTAAATTGACAGGAATGGCGATTTTTATTTCCTCCTGATAAGCACGGAATTTCAATCTCTCTTTATAAATAGCTGCAATAAGAAGTGCTGAAATAAACGCAGTAATAGTCGTTCCATGCGCTTTAGCAAGCTGGTGTACCTTTTCCGCACTCATTTTTCCGTGGACGGCAACTGTCTGATCAATTGCTCCGCCGCGAATTTGATAGGAAGGTGCTTCTTTAAATTTTTCGGGTTTTTCATCCGTAACATAATTCTGATAGCTGTCATCGCTTTCGTAATAGCTGGGTTCATCGTGAATATCAATTAATGTACTTGCATAGCTTATATCTTTCCCTAAATGAACGAGATACTGATAAACAAGTGCTTTAATAAATTCTAAAGCGCCAGTGCCATCTGTTACAGAATGAAAAAATTCCACAGCAATTCTTTTTTTATAATAAGTAACGCGCATTAAAAATCCATTTGTTTCCAATGGGTCAATGGGAGCGCATGGATATTGATTTTCATAATGCACAAAAAGCTTTTCTTTATTCTCCACAAGAAAATCCCAGAACACGCCTTTGCTGAGCTTTACAGCAAACATAGGCAGACGCTTAAGAACATCGTCGAGTGCGTGCTGAAGCTCATCAGGTTGTACGGGCTCCTTCATTACCGCAGCCATCCGAAAGACGGAAGAATTCGTCTGTTCAGACACAGCGTGAAACATTTTCCCCGCATTATCAAGTTTGTACCATTCATTCATCTTACGCACACCCCTGTTACGTACTGCTTTGCTTGTATATTGTTAATTTGAGTAAAAACCAATTCTTTTATTACAGAGAGCGTCCAAAAACTTCTGCCTTAAAATAAAGAGAGTGAATAAAATTATTTAGTCAGGAGATAAAGGCGCTAACTCCCTGAACCGCTCAACTAATCAATCAGTGGGAGAAAAACAAAAATACCTACTGTTTGAAGTGTGTTTATAAGCTTTATTTTTTACTTTAACAGATGACGCTCTTTTTTTATACTATGAAAAATATCGATATAAAAAAATGGAGTTAAGTTTTAAACACAAAAAATATTATATAGATGTTTTCACAACTCGCTCATTTACATTGTAGTAATATGATTATCTTGATGCACCTTATTTAATTCTGAAATTTTAGCAACAGAATCCGGATCTTTTTTTCCTAAGTCAATGATGAGTGATTCGATTAAAGCAATAGCAGGAATAATACTGTAGCGATTTTTACTCTGTCCGACTACTAAGTGTGCATCACTATCAGGAATAATAGGACATGTTTCGATATCGGTAATCAGAGCGATAGAGATGTCTTTATGGTTACGGCAGTATTTAACAAAATCAACGCTTTGTTTTGTGTAAGGAGACAAAGCAATTACAATTAATAAATCATTTTGGTGAAATTTTAAAGATTCATCATATAAGAAATCATTGTTGCCGCTTAATTGTGTTATATTGTCCCTGATTCCCCGAAGCATCAATTCAAAATAAAGCGCAATGGATACCGAGGTTCTCATGCCTAGAAAGTACAGCTTTTTTGATTGGAGGAGCATGTTTAGAAATTGAGTATATTGCTTTAAATCAAGCTCTCTTAACATGGATTCAATATCTTGTATGCTGCTATATCCAACCTTCATCATGGAGTTCTCTGATTCGTCTATTTCCTCTAATGATTTTTGTAAATGCCACCATGTATTTTTTTTATTATTGAAAGCATATTTGATGATGTCCTTTTTAAAATCTGGATATTTTTTATAACCAATTTTATCAATAAACCTTAGGATGGTTGTTGTCCCTACCTGGCTGTTTTTTGATAATTCATTAATCGTCATTGTTGATACATCATCTATATTCTGAATAACATATTTACACAGACTTTGCTGTTGACGGGGTAAATTATTCTGAATAGCTATTAATCTATCTTTTAAGTCCAAAGTTCATTCCTCCTTTGTAATTATAATTATACCAGTTTGGAGAATATATTATAATTAAGGAAAAATAATTCCTTTTTAAATATTTTGGTTTATTTTTTCCTAAATTAATGATATAGTGTTATAAAACAACATGAAAGGGGTTACAATATGGAGTTTAATGTTTGGGATATTTTAATCGACTTTGGTATCATTTCTGCACTATTGCTGGTTGGAACTTTTCTGAGAGCAAAAGTGGGAATATTTCAACGGTCGTTTATGCCTGCAAGTATTATTGCCGGAATCCTTGGTTTGCTTTTAGGAAGCCATGGATTGAATATATTGCCATTTTCAGAACTAATCAGCACGTATCCTTCTTTATTGATTGCAGTAGTATTTGCTGCGCTTCCTTTATCAACACCAAAATTTAAATGGTCAGATATGTTTGATAAAGTAGGAAGATTATGGTCTTATTCTCAGGTTATTATGCTTCTTATGTGGGGAGGGGGATTATTATTTGCATTAGCGTTATTAGTACCGATATTTGATGTGCATAATGGATTTGGTTTGCTGCTTGCAGCAGGTTTTGTCGGAGGGCATGGCACCGCAGCCGCAATAGGAGAAGCCTTCCAGAGTCAGGGATGGGAAGAAGCTACTACATTAGCAATGACTTCAGCAACCATAGGAGCTATCTTAGCGATTGGAATAGGGTTGCTATTAATAAAATCTAATGCAAATAAAGGAAATACAAATTATATTAGCAGTTTTGATAAGCTTCCCAATGAATTGAAATCTGGTTTATTACCGAAAGATAAGCGAGATCCACTAGGAGAAAATACAGTATCAAGTATTTTAATTGATCCTTTTGCATTTCATCTGATTCTTGTTTTGATTGCTACTTCAATTGGGTATTATCTAAGCCAACTGGGCGAATCACTCTATGCAAGTTTATCCATTCCAGCATTTTCTCTTGCTTTTTTAGTCGGTCTATTACTGAGATATTTTTTAGAATGGATTAAAGCAGACGATTATGTTGATCATAAAATCATGAGCAGTATAGGGGGGAATGCAACTGATTTTCTAGTTGCATTTGGCATTGCATCTATCAACTTGACGGTAGTTGCTGATAATATTGTGCCATTTAGCATTCTTATTATATTTGGCATCATTCTCAGCTATATTTTTTATAAAGTTTTATCAAGGTATTATTTCCAGGAAAATTGGTTTGAAAAAGGAATTTTTACATTCGGGTGGATTACGGGGGCTGTTGCAACAGCAATTGCATTATTAAGAATCGTTGACCCAAAATTAAAAAGCAATACGTTAGATGAATTTGGGTTGGCGTATATACCAATAGCACCAGTGGAAATCGCAATTATTACATTTTCACCGCTGCTTATATTAAATGGGCATCATTGGCTCTTTGTCGTGATTACGATAGTTATTAGTTTCGTGATATTAACAGTATCCTACTATAAAAAATGGATTATATTAAATTCAAAGGAGAGATCAAAGTGAGTGAGAAGGTAGAATTTTTATACTTACAGGAAGAAGAATTAATTGAGGCTGGTGTTCTTGATATGAAAGAATGTGTCAGCACCATTGAGGAAATGTTTCATCTTATAGGGAAAGGCGATTATATGCTGGGAGGACCAAACAGAAATGATCATGGTTTAATGCTTTGGTTTAATAAAGAGGAGCCATTTGAAAATATACCAAAAGCAGGTCCAGATCGAAGGTTTATGTCACTTATTTCCTATCTCGGAGGAGCATTCGATGTAATAGGTAATAAATGGTATGGCTCTAATGTTGAAAATATGGATAAAGAACTGCCGCGTTCCATTCATACTTTTACACTTAATGATAAAGAAACAGGAGCACCGCTGGCAATCATGGCGGGGAACTTAATCAGTTCTATGCGAACGGGTGCAGTGCCTGGAGTTATATCAAAACATCTTGCTAAGAAAGACGCAAAAGTTTTAGGTGCTGTTGGAGGCGGTGCAATCAATCAGTCTTGTATCGAAGCAATAGCAAGTTCCGTTAGTACGCTTGAAAAGATTGTCCTTTTTGATATTAATTTAGAAAAAGGAAAACAAATTGCTGATAAATTGGAAAGGCAATTGAATCTTTTCGTTGAAGTAGTCGATGATTTGGATCACTGTATTCAGCAATCCGATATAGTAACTGTTGCTACATCTGGGAAAATTAAGCCAGAAATAAAGAAGGAAAGTATAAAGCCTGGGGCGCTTATCATTCTTACAGGAGCAGCAGATTTATCTCAAGAAGTTTACAATCAATCAAGAATCGTTTCAGATTTATGGTCTATGCATAAAAAATGGCTGGAAGATGGATTATCACATCCTGATGGTATAGCCAGCATTCGTGATTGGACGATGTCAGGTCAACTATTAGAGCTCATCCATAACGGTGAATTTGATGACAGCACGGTTGATGATATCGGGGATATTATTTCAGGTCAAAAGACGGGAAGAAATACAGAAGATGAAGTTATTATTTGTATGACTGGAGGTCTTCCTACAGAAGACGTTGCCTGGGCATATAAAGTATATCAAAATGCATTAAAGAACAATATTGGAACAGCGCTTCCGTTATGGGAGAGCTCCTATTTAACAAAATAAATTAGTTTTCCTGTTTTCATTGAATTCTGCAGCTAAATTGAATAATAGAAAAAATAATGGATTGCTATTCTGATTGATTATGAATAGCAATCCCATCTTTAACTTAAGACTTGAATAAGAAGTAACACCATCCACTGCCTGATGTTACTTCTTATTCTAAATATAGAAAACAAGGTAAACAGAAAAGGCTCCAAATACAATAATATAAAAAAGTATTTTAGCAAGTGTCGGCTTCTTGTAACAATCGTAAATTGCAGGTACAGTAATTAAAAAAAGTGCAATAATCATAGTTGCTGTATTTAAGAAAAAAGTAATTAAAATCCCTGCAATAATAAATAAAACCCCTGATATAATATTCTCTTTCCTATTTATCATAAGTCACCCCATATTCTCTATATCACGCTTAAATCAAGGTTATTTTCACACTGCCAATATCACGGTAGCTGGCAAGATATTCACCTGCTTCTGCTTCAAATGGCGAAATAAATGTTCCAGAAGAAACCACCATGCCTTTTTGCAAAGACAAGTTATGACTGGCTAATTTCTCCACAAGCCATTTAACCGCATTGACAGGATTATCTAATACCGCATCAGAGCATCCGGTATGTGTTGTTTTTCCATTATATTTTAAATCGAGATCAATTGCACCGAGCTTTTCTATGCTGGGAGAAGGAACAGGGCTGCCTGTAACTATTCTGCCTGTTGCTGTATTGTCAGATAGCAAATCCATTAATGAAAAATTCGGGAACCAGTTGATATATCTTGCATCTGGAATTTCAATTCCCGGAGCAACAGAAGTTTTTTCGATGATTTCCTGAACATCTGCGTTGTTTGAGATATCTTCATTGATGAAAAACATCAATTCAGGTTCAATCAAGGGAGAGAATAAATGGGATAGGGCATACTCAGCATCTCCCTGTAACACTTGTGATGTCAGAATGGTTCCGTAGGCAGGCTCGTGTGTATCAGCAATTGCCTGTGTTTCTTTGCTGGTCATACTGATTTTATAGCCCGCGACCGAATCACCCTCCTGAACACGTTTGTTAATAAACGCATGCTGCACTTGATATGCTTCGTCTTCGCTGATTGTATAGTTTTCACGAATAAATGAAACGGGCTTATGCGCCTCGTAAGCTGTTTCGATATGTGCTAAAATTTCGGGAATAACGCTCATGCTTAAAATCTCCTTATAGCTTTTTCATAATATTATATGATTATGATGAAAGAAAAGAGCGTCTCCGTCAAGAGGCCGCTCTGTATATATACTTAGTTATCAGCAGCAATTTTCAATGTGAGCTGCTTTACTTCTTCTATTGTCTTAGCTCCAGATAATGCCATCGATACAGCAACTTCTTGCGCAAGGTTAGCGAATATCTTCTGAACGCCTGCTTCTCCCTGAAGTGCAAGCGCGTAGGTATACGGACGCCCAAATAAAATCGCATCTGCGCCAAGCGCCAGGGCTTTGATGACATCTGCTCCCCGGCGGATGCCGCTATCAAGCAGCAAGGGGAAATCTGGACCAACAGCTTCGCGTATAGCTGGTAATGCTTCCAGACTTGGTATGATTCCGTCCATTTGTCTGCCGCCATGATTGGAGACAATAATCCCGTCTATTCCGGCTTTTATTGCTTGTTTTGCATCTTCAGGATGAAGGATGCCTTTTAGAAAAATTGGCAGCTTCGTACGTTGACGTAATGCCGTTATATTGTCCCAATGAAGGGATGGGTGATGAAGGTTTTCAATAATTGATTCAACTTCATCCTGTCCATCCTTTAAGCCTTCTTGAAATGCAGGATCCTGGACATAGTTTGCTTTTCCATACCCTTTTTTCAATGGGGAGTACTGATGCCTCATATCATCTTCACGCCACCCGAGAATCATAGTATCCACGGTGACCACTATCGCTTCATATCCGGCTTTTTCTGCGCGTTCTGCCATACTGTAGGAAATAGCATCATTATTGGACCAGTATAATTGAAACCATTTTGGTCCATGAGGAACAGCTTCCGAGACTTCTTCGATAGATCTTGCTGTAACAGTGCTTTGAATGTATGGAATATTCATCGAAGCCGCAACATTTGCAATGGCAAAGTCAGGTTCTTCATGAACCATTTTTAAATGTCCTATCGGAGCGACCATTAATGGGGAAGCATATTCTTTTCCTAAAATACGTATAGATGTGTCCACTTCGGAGACATTACGTAAAAACCTGGGAATAATCGAATATTTCTCAAAGGCTTCTCTGTTTTTTCTTAACGTTTCTTCCCCGCCGGCACCAGAGCGGATGTGGCCAAATACTTCTGCCGGCAGGGCATGCTTTGCTGCAGCTTCAAGCTGTGCAGTGCCAATTGGAAAGGAATCTTGTATGGTTATATGCTCTAAGAAAGAGCCTTTCTTGGATGAGGTTGTCATATTTTTTCCTCCAATTAATCTTTTTTCAATCGTTCGGCGAGTCGGTTTCCAAGAGACTGAAGACCTTGAACGATAATAACGAGCATAATAACCGTAACGTACATGACGTCTGTTTCATAACGCAAGTGTCCAAATCGGTAAGCTAAGTCACCCAGGCCTCCAGCGCCGACTAATCCGGCCATAGCAGTTGCCCCGATAAGGCTGATTGTTGCGATGGTTAATGCAAGAACAATGGCTGGTCTCGCTTCACGCAGCATCACATTCCAAATAATTTGATGTGTCTTTACTCCCATCGCTCGATATGCTTCGATAACACCTTGGTTGACCTCTAACAGGGAGGATTCAATCAGTCTGGCGATATAAGGAGCTGCATTGACAACGAGCGGCACAATAACTCCTTTTACACCAATGGTTACACCTACAATCAATTTGGTGAAAGGAAGCATAAAGAATAAAAGAATAATAAATGGAATGGACCGGATGACGTTAATCAGCAGGTTTAAAGACTGATAAACAAACTTATTTTGCAAGGGTTGTCCCGGACGTGTCAAAACTAATAGAATAGCTAAAATAACGCCGATAATAACAGCGAAAAATAAAGAGATTAAAACCATTTGAAGAGTTTCTATTATGGCATCATAAAACTCTGAACCCCATTGATCAATAAATGCCTGCATGTTAATTCACCCCCAATTCTTCTACTTCTACGCCTTGTTCTTTTAAGAAGGAGAGAGAATGTTCTACTTGATGCTCACTGCCAATCAAATGAACGACAAGGTTGCCGACAATGCCATTTTTTAATTCGATAATATTGGCAGTCAGAATATTCGGCTCTACATAAAATTGCTGTGTTACCTTAGACAGCAGCGGCTGACCTGTATTTTCACCAAGGAAGGTTAAACGAATTACTTTGCCTTCTAAATTCAATTCATCAATTAAACGATCCGATAATTTTCGTTGTGAAATGGTATTTAAGAACTTTTTAGTCGTCGGCTGTTTAGGTTTTGTAAATAGTTCTATCGTCGAACCTTGTTCAATGAGGTTTCCGTTTTCAATAACATAGACATAATCGCATATTTTTTGGATAACGTTCATTTCGTGCGTGATTAATAGTATTGTGATCCCAAGCTCTGCATTAATTTTTAATAATAGTTCGAGAATGGAATTTGTCGTTTCTGGGTCGAGTGCGCTGGTTGCCTCATCGCTCAGGAGGACCTGTGGCTCCTGTGACAGCGCCCTGGCAATAGCGACACGCTGCTTTTGACCGCCGGAAAGCTGGGAAGGATAAGCATCTTTTTTCTCAGATAAATCGACAATATCTAAGTATTTCATGACTCTTTCCTTAACCTCTGCCTTCGGTACGCCGAGTAATTTTAATGGAATCGCAATGTTATCATAGACACTGGCAGTCCTTAATAAATTAAAATGCTGAAAAATCATGCCGACCTTTTGTCTTGTTTGCCGGAGCTTTTCTTTTGACAGCTTCGTTAAGTCGGTTCCATCAATCCAAACCTTTCCTTTCGAAGGAGACTCCAGTAAATTGACACAGCGAATTAATGTACTTTTTCCTGCACCGCTGTAGCCGATTACGCCATGGATTTCTCCTTTATTGACAGAAATCGTCACATCGTCCAGTGCAGTAACATCCTTTCCTTTTTTGGAGGGGAAAACTTTTGTGACATTCTCTAATTTGATCATCTGCTGTTTTTCCTGCCTTTCTATCATTATGCTGCAGTTGATAGGTAATATTGTTTGCAGCTGTCTTGTCAGAATCGATACAATTTCTAAAAAAGAGCCTCTCTAGGGTAAGAGAGGCTCGAAAATGTAATCTTATTTTCTGCTCTCATCTTTCAAGACGGGTGTCTTGCTGGAATTAGCACCTTTTTTTAAGGTTGCCGAGCTTCAACGGGCCAGTCCCTCAGCTGCTCTGGATAAGAGGTGTGGTAGTAATTGAATTGTATTCTTTAAAAGTATCTTATTTTACAAGTTTCGTCAATATTTATTTTTGAAACAGCTGCAGTTTCTCAATACGTCGAATAGCTTCGCGAATACGATTCTCTTCTACGAGTAATCCGACGCGTATATAACCTTCTCCATTCTTTCCGAAACCATTCCCGGCTGCAACGGCTACATCCGCCTCTTGTAATAAATAATCAGCAAATGTTTCACTTGTAAATGCCGCTGGTACAGGGAGCCAGGCAAAGAAAGAGCCTTTCGGTGCAGTGACTTCCCAGCCGATACGTCTGCATTCTTCTATGAGAACATCTCTGCGCTGTTCATAGCGTTCCACAAGCGAGGTGACACAGCTTTGGTCCCCTAATAATGCTTCCGCAGCTGCCTTTTGAATAGCTGGGAAAAGACTGACAAATAAATGGTCCTGCAGAATATTAATCGCTTCGATCATATCTTTGTTGCCAGCAGCAAAACCGACTCGCCAGCCGGCCATATTATAGGTTTTGGAAAGGGTGTACAGCTCAACGCCGACATCTTTCGCTCCTTTTGTCTGTAGGAAGCTTATTGGCTGATAGCCGTCGAAACCGATGGCTCCATAAGCGAAATCATGAACAACACCGATATCATTTTCCTTCGCTAACGCAACGGTATCTTCAAAAAATTCTTTCGTTGCGACACCTCCGGTCGGGTTGTTTGGATAGTTGAGATATAATAGCTTGGCAAGTTTCTTTTGTTCCGGCGTCAGGGCAGCATAATCTGGTAAAAAATTGTTTTCCTCTAATAATGGAAACGTGTCATAAGTAACGTCTGCTAATGAAACACTGGACAAATAATCTGGATATCCAGGGTCTGGCAAGAGCATTAATTCGCCTTCATCCATAACAGCTAAAGGGAGTTCTACCAAGCCAATTTTACTTCCGAACAAAATAGCAATTTCTGAAGCAGGATCTAAATCGACATTATATTCTCTTTTATAAAACTGTGCTGCAGCCCCTTTTAATTCATCGGTACCGCGGAAAGGGGAATATTTATGGGCAGCCGGATTTTCGGCGCTTTCCTGAAGTGTACGGATAATATGCGGCGGTGTCGGCTGATCCGGGTTGCCTTGTCCGAGATTGATAATATCTCTTCCTTCTTCCAGGGCTGCAGCGACTTTGCCGGCAAGGGATGCAAAAAATTGAGCAGGAAGCTTTTCTACACGACGGGATAACTTCATCATCTATCGACCTCTTTATACTAGTTTGTGAATTTTATAATTACATCTAATAGTATAAGTTTGCAGTGCGATTGTCTATAAAAAATATGAGAAAACAGCAAAACAAGGCAGGATGGGAATTTTTTCCGTGTCTCTTATTCATCCCTTTTTCCGTTGCATTTCATATGTGAAAGTAGTAAGATAGAAATCGTGTCAAATTATGTTAAATAATTAGATAATTCCAAGAATTATTTGGTTTGGAGGTAGGAGGAATAAAAATGAATACCAAACTGCGTATAGGAAATTATTTAGCAATTGCATTTATGTTATTTGCTTTATTTTTTGGAGCGGGGAACCTGATTTTCCCGGCACAGCTCGGACAATTATCAGGAGATAATATTACCCCGGCTACGATTGGCTTTTTAATCACTGGAGTAGGGTTGCCTTTTCTGGGTATTATGGCAATGGGCTTCTCTGGAAAAAATAATCTGCAGGAGCTTGCCAGCCGTGTCCATCCTGTTTATGGTCTTGGGTTTACGGCGTTACTTTACTTAACAATCGGACCATTCTTTGCAGCTCCAAGAACAGGAACAGTGGCTTATGAGGTTGGTATTGGTCCATATGTAAGCGAAGGATCTCAATCAACGGTTCTCTTGATTTTTACCGGAGTCTTTTTCTTAATTGCCCTGCTTGTCTCGTTATTTCCATCTAAAATTGTTGATAATATTGGGAAATTTTTAGCGCCAGTGTTGGTTGTTTTACTGCTTGTTTTATTGGCAGTTGCCCTCTTTAATCCGATGGGGACGATTCAGGCTCCAGAGGAAGCATACCAGACTTCCGCCTTTTTTATCGGATTTTTAGAAGGTTATAATACGATGGATGCTTTGGCAGCACTGGTATTTGGGATTATTATTATTAATGTTATCAAAGGGTTTGGAATTACAGATAATAATCAAATTCTCTCTGCGGTGACGAAGATAGGCTTAACTTCGACAGCACTGCTGGTTATCATCTATGTAGGAATCTCTTACCTGGGTGCAACAAGTGTGACAGAATTAGGTGTATTGGAAAATGGAGGGCCTGTGTTAAGCGGTGCTGCAGCGTATTACTTCGGTACATTTGGAACGATTTTGCTGGCTGCTATTATTATATTAGCTTGTTTGACCACTGCTATTGGTCTGATTACAGCAAATGCAGAGTATTTCCATACCTTGTTTCCGGCGATTGCTTATAAGCCATGGGTATTCTTCTTTTCCATTTTAACTTTTGTCATAGCTAACTTTGGTTTAGAAAATATTATTGCTTTTTCTACGCCGGTACTTATGTTCTTATATCCGCTGGCAATGGTATTAGTTTTGCTGACGTTCGTATCACCGTTTTTCAACCATTCACGTCTTGTCTACATCCCGACTATTGCAGTTACGTTCATATTTAGTATCATAGACGGTCTTGTAGCGCTTTATCAGTCATTAGAATTAGAGCTGCCTGGATGGTTAGATACGCTTATTGAGACACTAGGCGATACTCTTCCGCTTTATGCAGAAGGTTTGGGCTGGCTTTTGCCGGCAGTTATTGTCGCAGTCATTATGATTATTGTCTCGAAAGTAAAAAAATAAAATAAAACCTGGCTGTTGGATTTTTTTATCTAACAGCCAGGTTTTTTAATTATCATTTTTTCCTGCAATTCCGTAGAAAAACAACTTCATTAATTCTTCTGTCAGCGGAACGAGCTGTTCGATGGCATCTCCTTTTTGTAAATAATCGCTAAACATCTGAAGGTAGACGAAGATAGCTGTATCGCTGATAGCAGGATCAATAAAACCTTCATCCCTGCCCTGTTGAACGAGCTGCATCATTGCTGGAAGTGCCTTTTCCTGGTAGAGACGCTCGATAAAATTACCTGGTATTTTATATTGCTCCATCATATAATTGGAAAATTCTTCGTGTACATCATTTACGATTTGTGCTTCAGAGAAGATAAGCTGCTTCATCTTCTCTTCATACGATATCGGCTTTTCAATGAGTTTATGATATATTTCCCACATTTGATTCGTATAGTAGACAAGCACTTCATGCAATAATTTTTCCTTGCTATCAAAATAATTATAAATGGTTACCTGCGACACACTTGCTTCCTTTGCAATCTTTGAGATGGAAACCTTTTTGATGCCATTTTTTTTAAATAATGCTGCGCTTGTATTTAAAATCTTTTCTTTTTTGATTGATGTTCTGCGTTCAAATCCATCCATAGCCTGTCACCCCCGTAATTATCACAGTGTAACTGGATGGGACTGGGACTGCGGTTACTCGCCCCACCGAAAACCATTGCGATTACTCGTCCCATCGTATAGAGCTGTGTGTCGAAAAGCCCTCACTGAATAAGGTTTTACTTTATCATATCACATTTAGAAATGAAATATAAATATAATAATATTTCAAAACTTATTGACGTAAAATTATTTTATCTATATTATGAAATATATCAGGTTAAATATTTCAAAACTTTCAGGGGAGGATTTCTTATGACTGTACTGCAGCTGGACCGGGTATCAAAACGATTTGGTGATTTTCAAGCACTGGATCACGTGTCAATGGAATTAAGAGAAGGAGAAATTTATGGATTTATCGGACCGAATGGAGCGGGGAAGTCAACAACGATACGTATTTTATTAGGAATGTTAAAGGCAACAGAGGGGCGCGCAACCTTATTTGGGAAGGATGCATGGAAGGACGCTGCAGATATTCATAAACGCTGTGCCTATGTACCGGGAGATGTGTATGTATGGCCCAATTTAACGGGCGGAGAAGTGATTGATGTTTTACTGAAAATGAACGGGAGCTATTCTGAGAAAAAACGTGATGAATGGGTAGAACGATTTCAGTTTGACCCGACGAAGAAAGCAAGGTCTTATTCGAAGGGAAACCGGCAAAAAATTGCTCTGATAGCTGCCTTTGCTTCAGAAGCTGATTTATTTATCCTGGATGAGCCGACCTCGGGACTTGACCCTCTGATGGAGCATATTTTTCAGCAGGGTGTAAGAGAAATGAAAGAAGCAGGGAAGACAGTACTTTTATCCAGTCATATTTTATCGGAGGTCGAGAAGCTTTGTGATCGTGTTGCAATTATTCGCAAAGGAAAAATCATTGAAAGAGGTACACTGGATGATTTGCGTCATTTAACAAGAATGCAGATGCAGGTAGAAACCAGAGAAATTCCAGAAGGATTCGCAAATCTGTCCGGTGTACACCAGTTAGAAGAAGCAGAAGGACAAATTACTTTTCAGGCAGATACAGATCATATGGAGGAGATTATCAACTATTTAAATAAATATGGCGTACGGAAACTAGAAAGCACTCCGCCGACGCTGGAAGATTTATTTATGCGTCATTACGAGGGACGAAGCAGCGAGGAGAATGCGTGATGAGAAAACATATCAAAGGAACGGGGATATTGTTCCCTATTTTAATGAGACAGCATCGACTGCGGCTGCTGCTGTGGCTGTCTGGACTTGTTCTGGTAAGCTGCTCTGTAGCTTATGCGTACCCAGACCTGTATCCTGATCAGGCATCCAGAGAAGCTTATTCCATGACGATGGAAAATCCGGCCATGATTGCCATGCTTGGAATAGGGTATGATCATTACCAGAAGATTGGCAGCTTATTTGCGCTGGAGATGCTATTATTTTCTGCCATTGCGGTGGCTATTATGAATATTTTACTCATGTCGAAGCTGACAAGGGATGATGAGGAGAATGGCATCTTAGAGCTTGTTCAATCTCGATCTGTCGGACGTTTAAGCTATCTAACGGCTTCCTTTATGGTCATGCTGTCTGCGAATGTTTTATTCGTTATCCTGCTTGCGGCAGCAATGGGCTTTATGCAGATAGACGGCTTTGGATTTTCTGGAGTTGTCCTTTATAGCAGTCTTTTGGGGAGCTTTGGACTGCTGTTTGGTACTATGACAGCATTCTTTGCTCATTTTTCGGTCACTTCAAGAGGAACTAGTATTTTGGGGTTTGGTGCGTTGTTTTTCTTCTATATTTTACGAGCTGTCGGGGATGTGGAAGCGGCGTTTTTATCTTGGATCAGTCCGCTTGGCTGGTTATCAAGAGCGTATGTTTTTGTGGACAATAACATCTTTCCAATCGGTTTATTGCTGGTAAGCAGTCTGGGACTAGGTATTATAGCATTTATCCTGCAGGCAAAACGTGATATAGGGGATGGGTTATTACCTGAACGGGCAGGTTCAGTGCGTGCTTCTGCCTTTTTAAAAACAAAGGTCGGGCTGGTCATCCGCTTACAGAAAACAATGATTTTCATGTGGACGATTGGCATCTTGCTGCTTCATATTGTTTTTGCGCTTATATTAGGAGATTTAGAAGCCTTCTTTTTAGAGAATGAAGCGATGCAAGCCTTTTTAACAGGCGAAGGAAATGTCATGGAGCAATTTATTGTTTTATTGATGGCTATCATGACATTATTTATTACGGCGCCGGTAATTATCAGTTTTTTGAGGCTGCGCGGAGAAGAAAAATCCAATCGGACAGAACTTGTATTCAGCAGGGCAGTGTCACGGATGCAGCTGCTGAGGGCTTATCTTGTTCCGGCTATTCTAATTGCGATTCTGCTGCCGATATTACAGGCGTTTGCATTATGGAGTGTGGGAACGGTTATCAGTGAGGACATGATGCCTCTTGGAGATGTCATGGGAGCTTCCGTTGTGTATATTCCAGCGGTTCTGCTTGTGTTAGGCTTGGCTGTTTTATTAATCGGCTGGCTTCCCAGAGCAATTTCACTTGTGTGGCTCTTCCTCGTTTACGGGTTTATCGTCATCTATTTAGGAGATATTTTAGAGCTTCCGGATTGGGTAAGAAAGCTATCGGTCTATGAACATGTTCCAGTTTACCCCAGTGAGGAACTGTCTTATGCCTCTCTATTGATTCTCTCTGGAATAGGTGTATTATTGATATTTATTGGTGCATGGGGATATAAGCGACGTGATATAGAAGGATAATAGATAGAAAAATCATGTCTGCAGAAAATTCATACAACGTTAAAATCCGGTATATAATGATAATTTAATAGAAAGTAACCTCTTTAACTCGATTGCCGTAAGGGGTTACTTTTTTTATTTACAAAATAATAGAATGTGAAAAAGGAAATCAATATGCATTCGAAATGATGTGTACTGTCAAGAAAGAGAAAACCATAGGAAAAGGACATCTGCCGCCTTGAAAAAATAGTCAAGGACACTCTGTGGAAGAAGTTAGAGATAAGGACTTACAATCAATGATCAGATAAATGCAATGGGGATTATACAAGGCTAGTATGTTTATCGAAAAAGTGACATACTTATCTCTTTCCCCTTATAATAGAATGGCAGAGATAATTAGAAAAGCTTGAGACAGGGAGATTTGGTTAAAGCTGCCTATACACAATCTTTCCTGCAAGCTTTACATAACGAGGAGATCAACAATATGTTTCATTTTCATAAGCCAAATAATAAGAGAAATTTGGAACCTAAAGCAACATTGAGTTTAAAAAGCAAAATGATTATTCTGATTAGCCTGTTGATTTTGGGTATTTTTATTCTTCTTACTTGGTTTCTCCACTCGTTTATTTCTAACACCATTGAAGACCAGGTTGGGAAACGTGCGCTAAGCGTAGCTCAAAGTGTCGCTAATATACCAGAAATCAGTTCGGCCTTCGAGTTAAATCATCCTGCTTCAGTCATTCAGGAAATTGTTGCTCCGATTCAGGAAGAAACGGCTGCTGAATTTATTGTTGTGGGAAATAAGGAAGGAATCCGCTATTCCCATCCAGACCCAGGAAGAATCGGGGAAAAAATGATTGGCGGAGATAATGCTCGTGCTTTACAAGAAGGAGAAGCTTATGTATCTCAGAGCGAGGGATCACTTGGATTGTCTATTCGCGGAAAGGTGCCAGTAAGAGATGAGACAGGGAATATCATCGGCGTAGTATCCGTAGGCTTTCTAAATGAGGATGTCCAAAGCATTATAGCGAATCAGAGCAAGTCCCTGTGGCTTACCATGATAGGAATTGTTGTATTAGGTATTGCAGGTGCCATTTTTATTGCCCATCATATCAAAAAGCTATTATTCAATATGGAGCCAAAAGATATTTCTTATTTACTTTTGCAAAAGGAAGCAATATTGCAATCCACGCATGAAGGAATGATAGCGGTTGATCATAATGGAATGATAACGATGATAAACAAAGCAGCAAAACAAATCCTGTTTCGTGAGGATCAGCAGTTTGGGCATGTTTCTGGGAAATCAATTGATCAATTCATTCCCAATACGGGTTTATTTGAAGTATTGAAAAGCGGGAAGAGCCAGTACGACAAAGAAATGATATTTGGTGAATCCATTGTTTTAGTAAATCAAGTACCTGTCTATATGGAAGGGGAAATAGCTGGGGCGGTTTCTACTTTCCGGAAAAAAACGGAAATAGAGCATGTGACGCAGGAGCTTCAGCAAATTAAACAGTATGCAAATGCCCAGCGTGCTCAAACACATGAATTTTCCAATAGTTTATATACCATTCTCGGCTTGCTTCAATTAGGGGGGCGAGAAGAAGCCATCGATTTTATTAAAAAGAAAAGAAATATTCAAGAGAAGCAATCGCAAATCTTAACGAAGCATGCAGCCAATCCGGTAGTTCAGGGACTTTTACAAGGGAAAATCAATCAGGCGAATGAGCTTGGGGTGACTATTTCCATCCACCCGGACAGTCAACTCAATCATGTTTACGGCGGGGATAAACAGGAGACATTAATTACTGGAATTGGAAATATGCTTGAAAATGCGCTGGAAGCCGTAAAAGGTAATCAGGAGAAGGAGCGGCAGATTAATCTTTTTTTTACAGATATTGGGGACGATATTGTGGTAGAGGTGGATGATTCTGGTCAGGGTATATCAGAGGAGGCAGCTGCCCATATCTTTGAACAGGGGTATTCCACAAAAGGAGAGAAAAATCGTGGAATAGGATTAGCGTTGACACAGCATGCCGTCCAAAAGCAAGGCGGTCAAATCATGCTGGAAGAAGGAGAAATGGGCGGTGCCTGTTTTGTAATGATTATACCTAAAAATGGGGGCGACTCGGATGAAGGACAGCATACAGGTTCTTATTATTGAAGACGATTTTCGAATTGCTGAAATCAACCGGAGATATGTAGAGAGGATAGAAGGATATATGGTCCAGGAAGTAGTGAAAACAGGAGAAGAGGCGCTTGCTTTTCTTAAAAAGTGTACGTATCTTCCACAGCTGATTCTGCTTGATATATACATTCCTGATGTAAAAGGATTGAATCTGCTTTGGCAAATACGTCATCTCTATCATGAAATTGATTTGATTCCTGTTACTGCTGCTAATGAGACAGTAACCATTGAAGAAGCACTAAGGGGAGGTGCTTTTGATTATATTGTAAAACCTGTCGATGCGGAGCGTTTTGCGCAGTCCTTGGAGCGGTATAAGCAATATCGGAAATTTTTTTCTGCTAAAGAGACGTTAGGACAAATGGAAATTGACGCTTTTACAGGTGCTGTAGACGCCAGCTATCCATCTAATTTGAACAGCATTAATACGACTTTGCCTAAAGGAATTGATCCGATTACGTTGAATGATATTAAACAACTTTTGGAAGCAGATCAAGGGAATGGGATTACTGCCGTGGAACTGAGCAGTAAAATTGGAACGAGCAGGTCTACGGCACGCCGTTATTTGGAATACCTGGTATCTGCGAAAGAGGTCCAAACAACATTAAAATACGGTACTGTCGGCAGACCAGAACGAGAATATATACTTCGTGAAACTTATGAACAAAATGAATAATATAACAAATAAACAACTTATGAGAAGAAGGTTCCGCCTTCTTTTTTTTCATGCTATTTTATTTATTAATCGAAAAATTTGTTAACGCTTTCAAAAAAGGGCGTAACTAGCTAGTAATTACGAGGGATAATCAATAGTATGAAATAAGGGGAGATAGGGATGTTAAGCTTAATAGGATTTTTAACAATACTGGCAATTGTTATTTTATTGATTCGAGGTAAGGTTCAGCCGATTATTGCGATGGTATTAATACCTATTTTAGGTGCATTTATTGCAGGTTTTGGTTTAGGAGAAATTGGAGAATTTTTTAATGAAGGAATTGCTACTGTAATCGACGTTGCTGTTATGTTCATTTTTGCAATTCTTTTCTTCGGGGTGATGTCGGATGCTGGATTATTTGATCCATTAATTAATAAAATGGTTGCGATTTCCCGCGGGAATGTTATTGCCGTTAGTGTAGCTACTGTATTTATTGCAGCTGTTGCACAGTTGGATGGTTCTGGAGCGTCGACATTTCTCATTACGATTCCCGCACTGCTTCCGCTATATAAACGTTTGAACATGAATCCATATTTGCTGCTTCTTTTGATTGCAGGAAGTGCAGCCATCATGAACATGGTTCCGTGGGGAGGGCCTTTAGGGCGTTCTGCTTCTGTTTTAGGTATGAATATTACGGAATTATGGTATCCTCTTATACCAGTACAAATCATTGGAATGGTATTAATGATTGGTATAGCTATATTTCTTGGATTTAGGGAAAAAAAGAGAATTGAACGGCGCTTTGGGAAAATGGAGGCTGCTGCAGCACTGGAGAATATTGCAGAAAATATAGATATTGACAGCGCTGACGGGGAGAAAAGTTCCCCCAATAAAAATCCGAACGCGCGTCCCAAATTGCTTTGGATAAATACGATTATTACATTAGGTGTTATTGCACTGTTAGTAACTGGGATTATCCCGGCTGGACTTGCGTTTATGATTGGACTTGGTTTTGCATTACCAATCAATTATCCAAAAATGAATGATCAAACGGAGAGAATTAAAGCACATGCCTCAAGTGCTTTAACGATGGCAACGATTATTTTAGCTGCTGGAACATTTTTGGGGATTTTAACAGGGACAGGAATGATGGATGCTATAGCGGAAGATGGTGTGTCCATCATGCCGGAAGCCGTCGGGCCATATTTACATCTGATTATCGGCTTCCTAGGAGTACCTCTTGACTTGCTCACAAGTACAGATGCATATTATTTCGGAATACTTCCAGTTGTGGAACAGATTGCATCAGGCTTTGGCGTAGAATCCGTATCTACTGCATACGCGATGATTATTGGAAACATCGTAGGGACCTTTGTTAGTCCGCTTGCTCCTGCAGTTTGGCTGGCGCTTGGTTTGTCAGGTTTGGAAATGGGACGCCATATCAAATATTCTCTTCCTTGGTTGTGGGGGTTAAGTATTGTTTTAGTAATTATTGCAGTATTCATGGGTGTTATTTAGGAAGGCACTATTTGACACTATATATAAAAGAGACAATCGCTTACCAGAGATTGTCTCTTTTATATGGGGAAGTTTGTGCCTCTTATTATTAGGTGAAACCGAATGACGTTGATTACGAAACAGAAGACGAAAAATTTTATCTGATTAATAAATTTTTTAAGCGATAAAGAAAGGGAATCGAAAGGGTTTAGTTTACTCAGAATGCAGGAATTGTTTAGTTATATACAATTCCTGCATTTTATAAATGGAGGAATCAAAATGGGAGGTTTAGCATGTCAGAACATATAATCAAAAAAGGAAAGGCGAACCTTTGGAAAGGGTACGAAGCAGCTGGAGGAACGTTATTTCTATCGGAAACAGAATTAACGCATCGTCCGCATGCTGTAAATATTCAATCCGGTGTCATCTCAATCGGTTTAGACGAGATTGAGCAGGTAGAAGCAACCGCAAATAAGCTTTTATTTATTCCTATCCCAAATGGCTTAACAGTCACCTTAAGGAATGGGGAGAGGTATCAATTTGTTGTTTTCGGCAGACGGAAATGGATAGATGAAATAGAATATACGATAAAGAATTTTGTTTGAATTTTGATCCGGATAGAATATTCAGGTTTTAAAGAATATATTTACTTTACCGCAGTCCCAGTCAGTTACACTGCGATAAAAAGTAAAGATTTCGCTATTTTGTTACATAATCTGCCAAAATCTTTTAATATTTTCATTTAATTTGTCATTTAGTATATAAATTTCTATCCAGAAGTAGTAAAATAAGAAAAATTAGAATGTTTATTTTCGATACAATCATTTTTAGAAGCAGTAGCTTGAAATAGTTAGAAAACTTAATTTGTTGAAAATTATTTCAGATAAGTGATGTGTCTGAGGCATTCCAGAATAAGCAAGGGAAGAGAGCTATTCTCTAATCTTTTAGTAAAAATCTTAGAAAGAAGGTAAGGAAATTGGCGGAATTGCGCAGCGATATGATAAAAAAAGGTGTGGATCGTGCACCGCATCGAAGCCTGCTACATGCTGCAGGAGTAAAAACAAGAGACTTAGGAAAACCATTTATTCTGGTGGTCAACTCTTATATAGACATTGTTCCAGGACATATTCACTTACAAGAATTCGGAAAAATTGTAAAAGAAGCAATTCGGGAAGCTGGCGGGATACCATTTGAAATGAATACGATTGGGGTAGATGATGGCATTGCGATGGGGCATATTGGAATGAGATATTCCCTGCCGAGCCGGGAGCTGATTGCCGATTCTGTGGAAACGGTGGCAAATGCGCACTGGTTTGACGGAATGGTGTGTATTCCCAACTGTGACAAAATTACACCGGGGATGCTGATGGGGTCTCTTCGTGTAAATATCCCATCTATTTTTGTCAGCGGCGGTCCGATGAAGGCTGGTACAGACAGTGCTGGTAATCCGCTTTCCCTGACTTCTGTTTTTGAAGGAGTAGGAGCCTATCAAGCTGGAAAAATTGATGAAGCAAGATTACTAGAGTTAGAGCAAAATGCATGTCCGACATGCGGCTCTTGTTCGGGAATGTTTACAGCGAATTCAATGAACTGTCTGGCAGAAGGAATTGGACTTGCGCTTCCAGGAAACGGGACAATTCTTGCTGTTGCAGAAGAACGTAAAGAGTTTGTAAAACGTTCTGCAAAACAATTAATGGAATTAATCAAGAAAGATATCAAACCGCGCGATATCGTAACGAAGGAAGCAATCGATAATGCCTTTGCATTAGATATGGCAATGGGCGGATCGACGAATACAGTATTGCACACATTGGCTTTGGCCCATGAGGCAGAAGTAGATTATCCGCTGGAACGTATTAATGAAATCGCAAATCGTGTGCCGCATTTGGCTAAGGTTGCTCCGGCATCAAATTATCATATTGAAGATGTTGACAGAGCGGGTGGAATCAGTGCAATTATTAATGAATTATTGAAAAAGCCAGGGGCATTTCATGGAGACAATTTAAGTGTATCTGCGAAAACAATCCGGGAAAACGTTCAAGATTCGGAAATTCTGGACACAGATGTTATTCATACATTAGATAACCCGCATTCCGAACGAGGTGGACTGGCCGTATTGTTTGGGAATCTGGCTCCAAATGGCTCTATCGTCAAAGTAGGCGCTATTGACCCAGAGGTAGGCGGGTATTTCAAAGGGCCGGCTGTCTGCTTTGATTCACAGGAAGAAGCATTAGAAGGAATTGAATCCGGCAAAGTAGAAGAAGGGCATGTTGTGGTAATACGTTATGAAGGCCCTAAAGGCGGTCCGGGAATGCCGGAAATGCTTGCGCCGACCTCACAGATTGTAGGACGGGGGCTTGGTGCGAAGGTTGGTTTAATTACTGACGGACGTTTCTCCGGCGCATCCAGAGGGATTTCTATCGGCCATATCTCACCAGAAGCTGCAGAAGGCGGTCCAATTGCCTTTGTAGAGGATGGAGATATAATTGAATTAGATCTCGAAAACCGTGAAATGAATTTACTTGTTTCGGATGAAGAATTTGAAAAACGCAAAGCAAATTGGAAAGGCTTTGAGCCAAAAGTGAAAAAAGGGTGGCTTGGCCGCTATTCTAAACTTGTCACTTCTGCGAACACTGGCGGAGTGATGGAAATATAATTGAAAATCTGCGTCACAGTTTAATCGCTGTGACGTTTTTTCTTGATAGGATGTTAACGATAAACGTCTAGTTTGAATAATATAAAGTGAAACTTCAATCAGTGGGGGTTTTCTTTTCATCCCCACTGATTGGGGTTGCGATTACCCGCCCCATCATAAAGAGTTGTTAGCTGAATGAATCGGGCCGTTACTGGCTGTTGGGTCTCCCACTTAGAATTTTCCAGTTCCTTCTATTCTTAAAGTGGAAGCCTTACAAAAGCCCTTCGATGAGGCAAGTAATCGCAATGGTTTTCGGTGGGGCGAGTAACCGCAGTCCCAGTCCCAGCCAGTTACACTGCGATAAATAACGGAAGATGATTTGAAGCGAGAGGTTGAGGGGAAATGGATGAAAAAAAGGATAATCATTCTAACCATTCAGATCAAGATATACAAGTTTCTTATAGCTTAAAATTAGCTTTGATTGGCGGTCTGTTAGCTACATTGGGTGATGCTATCAGCACCTATGCTGCCAGCTTGGCAATCGATGAATTTTTACAGGAATCGGAAGAGCAAAATGAGAAGGACCAGCAGCTGGAGGAAAGACTGGCTGCAATAGAAAGGAAATTAGATGCATTTCAGAACAAAACGGAATGAAAAATGAACGGTTAAAGAAGTTGGATGAGTAATAAATTTTCAGGCGAGCCATGTTTAATCAGGGAACAGTGTATAGAAAGCGGCAGCATCTCTTTTTTATTATTGATGACTGCACAAGTGAATGATTCGGAAGCTTTGTGCCTACGATTTAAACAGCTGACAATTATTTAGCCGGGGACCTAAATAAGGGGGATAGGAGCGCCGCTTAAATAGCTGCTATTTGTCGTTGCCAATTATGTTCATTAGAATAGATTATTAAATAATCCCAAGGCAGGACGTTTAATATGGATAATAATCTGAAAGCGTTATTCAGTTCGTGGGAGGCTGCCATAGGCACCCTTCTTTCTGCTATAGCCAGTACGCCTTCCTCTAAACTGAATGAAACGCTGCAAACGAATTTGGATTTAGCAGGAAATGTCATGCAGGCTACAGGCAGTGCTTTAGCAGCCGACAGTGAAAAAAAGCTCACTTTAAACAAATTCGGAAACCAAGTTCAAGCGATTGGAAACGCCGTTGTGATTAGCGGGATAGTCATTTCATTTACTGAAGAAACAAAGAGAAAAGTAACCATCAAAGGTAATTTATTTCAAGCTGTCGGAAGCAGCATGGCTCTTCCTGATTTATTGGATACCACTGAGATAACTATGGATACGCTATATGAAATCTATGGAGCACTGCTTCAATCGATCGGAAATGCGTTACAGGGTTTGTCAGGCATGATTGAACTAAAAGGGGAGCGGGGAGAACATATTGATTTTGTTGGCAGCTGGATACAAACCATTGGCGCCTTTATCCAAGCTCTTGTACAAAGCAAAACATCATATATTGATTATGAAAAGTCATTTTCGGGTATGCACATCCAGCGCAGTAAATTTGAATTTCCGTTAAGGATGGAAACCTGAGAAGATACGTTGCTGTTTTATTAGCAGTGAACTAGTATAAAAGATAGAAAAGTTTAGTATGCTAAGAGAAAAGGAAATGAATATCAACGGATTTCTTATAAAAGGATGATGATAATGATTCCAGCACAACCAGCTATCACCCGAAAAAGTATTGTTATGTTATTACGTCTTGTTGCTGTTGTTTTTTCCAGTATAGCAGCTATTTTATCAACGGTATTGCCGCTTTTATTTTATACGGATTTGTCGGCCGGCGCTGTGATGACCGTTGCTTCCGTATTACTAATCGGCGCTGTATTTATTCATGGCATGCTGACTCACACCTTGAATGATATTGCAGATTATCAATCAGGCACAGATCAATACAGCCCCGGTGTACTTTCCGGAGGCAGCAGAGTGCTGCAGACAGGCACAATGTCTGTAGGAATGCTCAAGCAATTAGGTATTTGGATGACGATATTCTTATTGCTGATGGCTATCCTGTTTGCTTTTCTCGGCCTTACGGAATTTGCTGTATTAACCTTGGTCGGTATCTGGGGAGCAGTATCTTACTCACTAAAACCATTTCAGTTAGCCTACTATCCATTTGCAGGAGAATGGCTCAGTTTATTCCCAACTATGCTGATGCTGGGAATCGCTGCTCCTTGGATTTTACTCGGACAAGTTCCTGCCTGGACATGGCAAAATGCAATAATCAATGCAATCTGGTGTATGGCGTGGGTAA
Source organism: Oceanobacillus sp. FSL K6-0251 (assembly GCF_038004725.1). Lineage (NCBI taxonomy): Bacteria > Bacillati > Bacillota > Bacilli > Caryophanales > Bacillaceae > Oceanobacillus > Oceanobacillus sp. FSL K6-0251. The sequence continues at coordinate 843,776 of NZ_JBBORS010000001.1, forward strand.
TGGTTCATCATATTCCAGACCGGCATGCGGATAGAAAAGCAGTGCCCCTGAAGCAAACCTCTGTGGTGTGGGCAGAGAATAAGTTTGGAGCAAGCGGTGCTAAACTGCCTGCCATGCTTTATTTTATCTTGATTGGTTTGCTGCTTATTTGGACAGCTTTTACACGGCCGGCTGGAGCAATAGGAGCTGGCATTCTACTGACTTATGCAATTTATCTCGTGATAAAAATGGATATTGACGACGTAGAAAAAGTAACAAATGATGAGAAAAAGCTGCTTATTCTTGCTTTTGTAACCGCGATATGGCTGGGGAGCTTTGTTTAAAAGAAGGATTATATTTAGTCGCATGTTAAGAGCTGGACAAAAAATTCAGCTTTTAAGATGCGATTTTTTTACGGAAAAGTTTTTAAAACAAGAGTAAACCACTTCATCATAATAGTAGACTGTAAATACACTTCTTATATAAAAGTATTCAATAAATATTTCATTTGAAATAGGATGAATATTTCCATTTTATTAGTATAATGAAATATAGGGAGTGTTATGGAATGGAAAAGCGAAAGTACAATAAAAAAGATTTCTACTTTTGGAAAATCACCTTATGCTTAGCCGCAGCTTCTTTTTTTATATTTGCTAGTCTTTATGTGGTGCAGCCGTTAGCGCCCTTGTTTGTCAGAGATTTTAATGTGTCTGTGTCAGAAGCCACGTTACCTTTGTCTGTGAATGTGTTTGGATTGATTCTCGGCTTGATTATTCTTGGGTTTTATTCTGACCGAATCGGCAGGGTCCCGCTTATCAAATGTTCCTTAATTATTTCGGTTATTCCATTTCTATTGATTCCGATGACTGATTCCTTTACTTTTTTCATTCTGATGCGATTTATCCAAGGATTTGCTATGGCGGGTCTGCCTGCAGCATCACTTGCTTATATCAATGAAGAAATTGACCGTTCGAGTATTGGAATTGCAACAGCTTTATACATAGCAAGTAATGCCTTTGGAGGAATGGTCGGCAGATTTTTGGCGAGTTTTTTAGCTGAAGAGCAAGCCTGGCAGACGATATTTTATATCTTTGCAGGGATAGGGCTGATAATTGCAATAGCAGTAATCCTCTTTCTGCCTAAATCGCAATTTTTTGAACGCAGTTATCTTCCGTTCCAAAAAGATATTGAAGGGATGCTTTTTCATATCAAAAGTCCGGTAATGCTCTTGTTTTTTGGTATGGGAATTATTTTTCAGGTTTCGTTTACTTCCGTATGGACTTATTTGCCGTTTTATTTGGAAGGAGAGCCATTTTCTCTTTCGTCGCAGGCTATTTCGTATACATTTCTGGCATATGGATTTGGAGTCGTCGGCGCGCCGATTGCCGGCTGGCGTGCCAGCTCTTTAGGATTGAACAGAGTTCGTATTGCGGGAATTATTGTCCTGTCCGCAGGTATTTTGATGACAGGCATTGTCTCATTCCCTTGGATCATTGCCGGTTTATGTGTGATCTGTCTCGGCTTTTTTACAGCGCATTCTTTAACGGCAACCTTCGTAACTGAGCAGGCAGCACACCATAAAGGAAGTGCATCCAGCTTATACCTTGTCTCCTATTATATCGGCGTAGCATTCGGAAGTACGGCAGTAGGCCCTGTTTGGAATCAAGCGGGCTGGCATGCCATTGTTTGGCTGGCGGGGATATTGCCTGTGGCTTATTTAGTCATTGTAACAATGGTGCAGAAAAGAATGAAGAAATCAACTTCGGTTTCCGGCAGATAAAGCATCGTGTTTAATAGATTCCAGTATTGCAAAAGCACTCTGAAAATAGAAAAAGCTCCATTTAAAAAATCCGGACAAAGCAGATGTCCGGATTTCTAGAAAACAAATATGAAAAGATTGCAGATAAAATAGTAACGTCATTTTACTTCTGCTTTCCGAAAGATAAGAAAACTCGCCAGATAGAAAACAAGGATAAATACGAAACTGATAAGAAAGCTTTCCCAGATAAATTTACCACTCATGTGAAATGTCAGCTGAGATAAATCAATTCCATAAGGAGTATAAGCCATTACAGAATGAATGGTTTCATTCAAACTGGAGACTGGTCCAAGAATCAAGCTTGTCATATACGTAGCAGTGATAACAAGAACAGCCTTTTTAAACAGGAACATAAAGAAGATGCTGACCATCAGCTGGCTGATAAAAATAAAGAGGGATAAGCCGTTTATCAATAAGATTTTCCCGAATAAACCGGCTGTTGATATTTGTTCTGCTGCTCCAGATAATATGTTTAAGGCCGGTGTGGGGAGAAAGCCGCTGAATGCTGCATCTGTAAAAGCAAAGAGAAGTGTAATGGCAGCGTAAGGCAGATATAATAATGCAATTAAAATAAAAAAGGAAATCATTTTATTGATAATAATCGCGTTCCTGCTATGTCCGCCAGAAACGGCATTTTCGATGATTTTATTTTCAAAATCAGTCGTCAGGCAAATTCCTGCTGCAATACTTCCTAATAATGCCATCATCTGCGTTTCGGAAAATAAAGACAAGCTGCCGGACGCAGTTTCTATGCTTAAGCTGTCTGTCGCAACATAATGGGAGCAGGCAGCAAAAATAATGGCACTGATAAGAGCTAAAAGAAATAGTGCCCATGGTGAAATCGACCGGCTTAATTTAAAGAAATCGGCTTTTAACAGCTGCATCAGCTTACACCTCCTATTAATTGGAGGTAATAGCTTTCTAACGTTTCTTCCTGTGTTGTAAAAGTGGTAATGATAATATCATGTTTTATCAGGGATTTGGACAGCTCCTCTTTTTTATCCGTGAAGTCATATAATTTAATGCTTTGATTAGGCTGCACGATAAAATTCTCTGTATGAAGCGATTCTCTCAGCACCTTTTGCAACTTTTCCGGTTCGTTGCAAGCAATTAGAAGATGCTTATCGATTTGTTGGTCTAATTTGTCATGGCTGAGCGTTTTCAGGATTTTCCCTTCGTTTACAATAATAAATTCATCCGCAGTTTGATGAAGCTCGGCTAAATGATGGCTGGATAGCAGAATCGTCATTTGGTATTTCATTGCTAGTTCCTTTATTAACTGTCTAACCTCAGCAATGCCGCTTGGATCGAGACCATTAATCGGCTCATCAAGCATCAATATCTCTGGATTGCCTAGCAATGTGATAGCGATGCCTAAGCGCTGGCGCATCCCTAAGGAAAAATCTTTTGCTTTCTTTTTGCCAGTGGACGCTAATCCAACAATATCGAGCACACGCTGTTCCGCATTTTCATCTTTTATTCCTTTCATCGTTTTGTGGACACGGAGATTATCTTTTGCGCTCATATGCCCGAGAATACTCGGGTTCTCAATCATACTCCCCATTTGTTTCCGGCCGCTCAGCAATGCTTTTGGGCTGGATTGACCAAAGAGATATAGCTCTCCTGAAGTAGGGAAGGAAAGGCCGGTAATAATCCGCATAAATGTTGTTTTACCGGCTCCGTTTTGACCAATCAATCCATAGATTTTCCCTTTCTCCAAGGATATTGATACATTTTCTAATGCTTGAAAGCTGTTATAGGCTTTGGAGATATTTTTTGTTTCCAGAATATATTCCGTCATTTTTTAGTATCCTTTGTACGATTCAAAATCCCGGCTGCCATGGTGGTAAAAAATTCTGCCGGGACCAGGGCGATGCCAATACTTTCTGGATTTTCATCGCCTAACACCATAAACTGATCGCCCTCCTGCATACGAACCATATCCAAAGCCTTTTTCGGTAATTTGACATAACCATCCTTTTCCAAAGGGGTTGTGTTAAACATATGCTTTCCCTTTGGAGGGATGGGAAAGCCGCTGTCTTTTTGATCGTAATGAATGAAATTGTCCAAAGAGACATCGAATAGAGAGGCAAGCGCATCGCAATTGATAATATCGGGTAAAGATTCTCCATTTTCCCATTTCGCAATGGATTGTCTGGTAACGCCAATTCTTTCTGCTAATTCTTCTTGAGAGTAATTATTTTCCCTTCTTAAAAAAGAAAGATTTCGTGATAAAGTGATTTTATTCATTTCATGCATCCCTTTCGTTTGGGTATACTTCTATTTTACCCGTTAACGAAAAGGAAACAACCAACGCAGGGTAACGATTTATGTTAACGTTAGTTGCGTATTATAAATAAAACGAACTTCCTTCTCGAGCAGTTTTCCCGCCAATTCTTTATAATAAAAAATTTATCACGGAGAATCGTCCGTAAAACTCCCGCCTCAAAATAAAGCGTAAAAATAAATTTATATAGGCGGGAGATCAGGTAAGCTAGCTCCCTGAATCATTCAGGTTCATTCAGCGGGAAAAAAGCAAAAATTCCCACTGAATGAAGTTTTATTTTATGCTTGCGCCTGACGTTACGTGAGGTGGTATGATAGAGCTATCAAGTGAGAGGAGATTAGAGCGGAAATGAAAAACGAAACATTCTCCATCAGCGAATTTGCTAAATCAACAGGCGTATCTGTGCGGACACTGCATTATTATGATGAGAAGGATATATTAAAGCCAAAACGGGATAAATATAGAGGTCATCGTATTTATGAAAAAGAGGATATGATCCAGCTGCATAAAATCATGACGATGAAATTTTTAGGGATGAGCTTGGATGACATCAAGCATCATATGCAGCCAGATACGTTCGATTTAAGCTTTATCGACACGTTAAGGCTGCAGGAATCGAAGCTGATCAAGGATAGGGAACAGATTGATATTGCTTTGGAGGCCATCCAGCGCACGGTGCATCTTCTGGAAAATGAAAAAGAAGTGGATCAGGCTGTTCTCATCAGCTTACTGGCAAGTATGCAAAATGAGAGAAAGCAGGAAGAGCTGGCTAAAGGAATTATTAAGGATGATATTATAAAGAAAATGTTTCCGCAGACAGCGAAGGAGAAAATGTTCTTTGAACAAAGATTACTGACATTTTACAAACGAGTCAGGAAACATTGTGGAAAACCGGCAAATCATCCTGAAGTCCAACAAATGCTGGATGATTTTTACCGCTTTATCATGGAGGTAACGGATGTGAATTCGTTGAAAGAGCTTGCGGATATCTTTTCCTTGGATATGGGGGACAAAGAGAATGAAGAACGCATAAATACGTATATTCAAGAGATAGAGCGTCTTGTCCCGACACCAATCACAGAAGAGGAAGAAGCTTGGCTGCAGCAAATGATAATAGATTATATGGGTCCATTATGGGATGAGGAAGAAGGAGAGAATTAAATGAAAGCATCGAAACAATCATCAAGTAATTTTATCAAGCTGTTACTATCTACTAGGATACCGAAGCTTGTATTAATTTTAGGGTTAATTGGAAGTGTGCTGACTACGCTGGTAGGGCTGACCATCCCACTGTTGACAAGGGAGCTTGTGGACGGTTTTTCGATTGCAGATTTAGATTGGCGCTTTATTGTTCTAATCATCGGCGTATTTATCGTACATGCGCTGGTGGATGGGCTGTCAGCTTATGCACTGGCTTATGTCGGGCAAAAAGTAGTGGCAAGACTCAGAGAAATATTGTGGAAAAAGCTGATTCGCCTGCCGGTTTCTTATTTTCAAAAGCAGCCGAGCGGGGAATCCGTCAGTCGTGTAATCAATGACACGGGGATTGTAAAGGATTTGGTTTCTCAGCATTTTCCGCAATTTATTTCCGGTCTGATTTCCATTATTGGAGCGGTCATTATCCTGCTGTTTATGGACTGGAAAATGACATTGATCATGTTTATCGCTGTCCCGATTACGCTGATTGTAATGCTGCCGCTTGGGAATAAGATGGCAAAAGTATCCCGGAGTCTGCAGGATCAAACAGCTAATTTTCAAGGAGAGATCCAGCAGACCGTCAGTGAAATCAAACTGATGAAATCTTCCACGGCGGAACAGAAGGAAGAAACGCGGGGGTTACAGGGGATTTTTAAGCTATTGCAGACAGGCTTGAAAGAAGCGAAGATATTCTCAGTCATTGCACCGTTTATGTATATGGTTGTGATGCTTGTCATCGTGATGATTATCGGCTACGGCGGTATTCGCGTGGAGCAGGGAACGATGACAACGGGATCGCTTGTCGCATTTCTCTTGTATTTATTCCAGATTGTCTTTCCTATTACAACCTTTGCGATGTTCTTTACAGAATTGCAAAAGGCAAAAGGTGCTACGGAACGAATTTCAGAAATTTTACGGGAAGAAGAGGAAGAAGTATTGCCTGGTTCTGCAAAACAAATTAGCGAGCTTCCGCTGGCATTTGAAGAAGTGAGCTTTTCGTATGAAGCGGGCGAGCAGGTTTTAAACAACTTATCATTTTCTGCGGCACCAGGAGAAATGGTGGCATTTGCCGGGCCGAGCGGCGGAGGAAAAACCACTGTATTTGGTCTGATTGAACGCTATTATGAGCCCAATGAGGGAGCTATCCTGCTTGGCGGCGAATCAATTCAGGATATTTCATTGGCGTCCTGGCGTTCCCAGCTCGGATATGTGTCCCAGGAAAGCTCGATGATGTCTGGTACGATTCGAGATAATTTAACCTATGGCCTGGAAGATGCAGAAGAAATTGCTGATGAAAAGCTTTGGGCCGTTGCGGAAATGGCTTATGCCGCACAATTTATTCAAGAGCTGCCAAATGGAATGGACACGCAAGTCGGCGAGCGCGGTACGAAATTATCCGGCGGACAACGCCAGCGTATTAATATTGCCAGAGCCTTCTTACGTGATCCGAAGATTTTATTGCTTGATGAAGCAACGGCAAGTCTCGACAGTCAATCGGAGCAGGTGGTTCAAAAAGCCCTGCAGCGATTAATGGAGGGAAGAACGACATTTGTGATTGCCCATCGTTTAGCAACGATAATTGATGCGGATCAAATTATCTTTATTGAAAATGGAGAGATTACCGGGAAAGGAACACATCAGGAATTACTGGAGTCACATGAACTGTATCGTTCTTTTGCGGAACAGCAGTTGAAATAGAAAAAAGAGCAGCGCATAGTTCTTCATCGAAGAAATGCGCTGTTCTTTTTAGTGCTGTATTTAAACAGGTACCAAATCATATTTTTATCGTGATATCTTTAATCAAACGATAATTAACGCCAAGAAGCAGAACAATTAATACAATACTCACTGGCATCGCTATAAACGTCGGCACCATGATGATATTTGTGAAAAAGGAAAAATGAGTGGCCTCTATAAAAATGCCTGCTATTGCGATAATAAGAATGCTGCATGCAATAGAGAGCAGTCCATATCGCCAGCCTGAACGATAGAAAGTCAGACCTATCATCCAGCCGATTAAAAAGTAAATAAGGTGCAACATAACCAGGCTGCCAAAGACATAAAGGAATGCGGAAAAGCTGCTTGTATAATCAAATTCCTGTGTATGGATATTCCAGCCTGCCCACCCAGAAATGAATTGAAGGATAAAGCCTGACACAACCAGGATGATCGTTATGGCAATAGAGAGCAGAACAGATGATAACATCGTACCGAGAAAGAAATTTTTCCTGGTTATTCCCTGCTGCATGTAATAATAAAAGAAGGAGGATGTTGTCAGAATGCCAAGGACGAACATATAAATAGATGATGACCCATTAGAAAAGTTTACCAAATCAATAAAACTGGAATGGGGGCCAGAAGCAAAGCTGACGACAACAATATAAATTACAAACATAAAGGAAAGAAACCACATGGTCCATTTCAATTGTTCCATAAATAAGAATCTAGCCATTGTTGCAGGTGATAAGATAATCGCACTCATTCCTTTTCCTCCTTTGTCAAATGCACAAACAAATCATGAAGAGAGAGGGGACCGATGTCCAGCCCGGCTTGATTTGCTGCATTTTTCTGCTGTTCAGAGAGTTCGCCGTATACCATGACAGATTTTGTTCCGCCAAGGAGCTGACTGTTTAAGACTTCTAATTCTTTTGTGAAATCATCCACCTGCTCCAATGAACCAGTAATGGAGAATCCTTTGGAAATAACCTGCTCATTGGTATCCTGCAATAAAACCTTTCCGTTATGAATCATCAGCACCTCATCAAAAAGATAATCGGTTTCCGAAACGAGATGGGTTGAAAAGATAATCGTTCTTGGATGCTTTTCCTGATCATTTAAAATTTCATTATAAAAAGTTTCTCTTGTCGGCGCATCCATACCGAGATAAGCTTCATCAAAAATAGTTAGAGGAGCTCTAGACGCTAAGCCGATAATAGCCTGAAATGCTGATTTTTTTCCTTTTGACAGCTGATTCACTTTTTTATTTAAAGGAAGCTTGAACTTTTCAGCTAACTGAAGGGCAAGGGTTTCATCAAAATTTGGACGAAAGTAAGCCATTTCCTTTAATGTTTCCCCAACCTTATCATAGCTGTATTCCAAATCCTTGTGCTGATCAAATATGAAAATCGTGTCCTGCATGATTCTTGGGTTTTCAAAAGGGTCTTCGCCGTCGATGATAAGATTGCCTGTATCTGTTTTTCGAAAAGCGGATAGAACCGATAATAAGGAGGTTTTTCCCGCTCCGTTTCTACCTAGCAAACCATGGATTTTTCCCGATTCCAGCTGAAAACTGACTTGATCGATGGCGGTGAAATCTTTATATCGTACACTGACATCCTTTGCTTCGATGGCATAACTCATGCTTTATCCCCCTTTCTTGCTTTTTTGATTAAATCAATAATTTCGTCCTCAGTGATAAGAAGCTTTTCTGCCTCCTGGACTAAACCGATAACGTAATCATTCATAAACGCCTGCTTCCGTTTTTGAACGAGTTTTTGTTTTGCTCCTTCTGCGACAAACATGCCGACACCTCGCTTTTTGTATAGAATGCCTTCATCTACAAGCTGTGTGACGCCTTTGGAGATGGTGGCGTGATTAATTTTGTAAAATTGAACCAGCTGATTGGTGGAAGGAGCCTGTTCACCTTCCTTTAGCTGATTATTAACTATCTGGTCTTCAATCTGTTCACGAACTTGAACAAAGATAGGTTTATCACTTCGAAATTGTGTAGACATCGTGTGTATAGCCTCCTTTCTGGCAGGGTTTTATAATCGAATTGGTGCGTCCTTGGTCAGACGGTAGTTACAGATAATTAAAATGACTATCATGATAAAGAAAATAACATAGGGTCCCATACTGATAATGAGCGAGTTAGAGGTGAAAAAGTTAATCGTATGTGCAATGTCATCCTGATCCTGCAACAATGCGGATACGCCGAAAAATGGAAAGGAAAGAAGGATAAACAATAATCCAATCTTCCAGCGAAAACGATAAAAACCAAGCCCCATAAACCAGCCAATTAAAAGATAGAAAAAATGACTGACAGAATAATCGGCTATACTTTTTATAAAAGATAATACGCCGCCGCTGCTCAATAAATCTGACCATGGGACAGTAAAGCCTAAAGCTGGAACAAGTGTCTCAAATAAACCAATCATGAGACTCATGGCAAAAGCTAAAATAACGGAAAGCAACACGGACGCGAATAAGGAAGCTTTAAAGAACTTTTTCCGGGAGATCCCCAATTTAAAGTAGTAGTCTAAAAAACCATAAGAATAAAGCAATCCGATAATCAACAAAAATACATTCGAAGTTGTATTGCTGACATCGAGATTATCCAAGAAACCCCATTGAGTTGATGCCGTAATTCCAATCGTCAAAATAATCATAATACCAAAAAACCAAGCTGCCCATTTTAGCTGTTCTACGAATAAAGACCAGCCTAATTGAGATTGTTTCATGTTTCCTCACCTCCCTTTGTCAAATGAATAAATAGATTATTTAAAGATAATGTACCAACCTCTAAGCCAAGCTCAGCCGCTTCCCGCTGTTCTTGTTCTGTCAACGTTCCATACACCATTACAGATTTAGTGCCGCCGAGCGACTTCTCATGAATCACTTCCAATGTTTCTGTAAATGAATCGACATCTTCTTCAGGCCCTGTAATAGAGAAGCCTTTTTCCAGAAGCTGCTCACTTGTTTCCTGCAATAAAACCTTCCCGTTATCGATAATAAGCACTTCATCAAAAAGGTACTCCATTTCGGAAACAAGGTGGGTGGAAAATAAAATTGTACGCGGATGTCTCTCCTGTTCTAATAAGATTTCTTTATAAAATAACTCTCTTGCCGGCGCATCCATTCCGAGATAGGCTTCATCAAAAATGGTGAGCGGCGTTCTGCTTGCCAGGCCAATGGTAACCTGTAGAGCGGAATACTGCCCTTTGGATAATTGGTCGGCACTTTTATCCATCGGAATGTTAAACTTAGCTGCTAAATCTTTGGCATAAGCTTCGTCAAAATTCGGACGGAAATAAAGCATACCCTTGAGTATTTTAGCGATTTTATCGTAGTCATAGGTATTATCTTTATCATAAATAAAAGATGTTCCCTGCAAAATTCGTTCATTTTCAAAAGGGTCTTCGCCGTCAATGACAATCGTGCCCCGCTTTACCTTGTGGAAAGAAGCAAGATATGTTAACAGGGTTGTTTTTCCGGCTCCGTTTCTTCCCAGTATTCCGTGAACTTTCCCTGGAGACAGCGTGAAGCTTACATCTTCTAACGCTTTGTATTTCTTATAATGTACCGTTAAATGGCGTACTTCAATGGGATAAGCCATATACATTCTCCTTTATAAATTAATAGTTAAGTCATACTGTGTTATGGTTATATACTTATGTGTATAACCATAACAGTGTTACAGTTAGTTGTCAATAAAATATAGAAATCTTTCTGAAAAATAGGCTTCGATAAAACGAAACGAGGCTTTTCTAAAAATAATAAATTTACAAAGAAATTTTTTTGGAACTTATGATATATTGGAATATAAGTTAAACATATAAGAAGCAGAAATGTTAAAAGAAAGGCAGGAGGGACGGATGATGAAAAAAGGTCGCTGTCATTTAATCTTAGCGGGCAATTTGCATGAGTGATAAAGGAAAAGTTATCGGGATTGCCCTGATTACAGCAATCACGCTGCTGGGGGATGCCATGCTTTTTATCGTCTTGCCCTTACACTGACAGGATTTTGGATTAACAGCTATTTGGCAAATCGGTGTCCTGTTATCTATTAATCGTTTTGTCCGTTTGCCGATTACCCCATTTGTAGGAATATTTTACAACAAGTTCGATATCCGTTCGGGTGTATTGATTTCTGTGGTTTTTGCAGCATTAAGCACGTTCTTCTATGGCCAATTTCAAGGATTTTGGCTCCTTCTGCTTGCCAGAATTTTATGGGGAATCGCCTGGTCATTTGTGAAGCTGGGTGGGATGCTTACCGTTGTATCGTTTTCTACGGAACAAACGAGAGGAAAGTATATGGGATTGTATAATGGTTTGTGGGGATTAGGAGGTTTAGCCGGTATGCTGGCAGGAGGGTTTTTAGCAGATCAGTTGCCGATATCTTTTGTGACGACATTGTTTGCGCTGGCAGCTGTGGCGGTTTTTCCTTTTATCTTCAAACTGGTGCCTAAAAACAATACGACTGCAGAGAAAGATACGGTTGCTGTAAATCGTCATGTGCCGGAAAAGGAGAAGCAATCGATACGTCTAGCCATATATTATTCTCATCATTATTACCGTAGGAACGATGGGTTATATTACCATGGGTATTTTTAACTCTACCTTGAGCCCCTTGATTGAACAGTCGTATCATCTGCATTGGTCCGTATTTGGCATGGTTATCGGGGCAGCAACACTGGCTGGAATCATTCAAGCAGTTCGCTGGGCTTGGGATCCTTTTTTGCCCCTGTTATAGGAAGCTTTGTCGATAAACAAAAGCAAAAGTATCATTGGATTCTTATTCCATTATTCCTTGGCAGCGCTGCTTTTTTAATGTTAGGCAGTGTGGAATCTTTTATTTCTTTGTTAAACATCATCATGTTTTTTCAAGTGATAACAACGATTTTATAACGATAACAGATACTTTGGCAGGAGATGCTGCAGCTAAAACAAATCCTGTTAAGATGATGACGCTGCATACAGTAGCTGTTGATTTAGGCGCAGCAATTGGTCCTTTACTGTCATTTATTATTATTGATTTAAATGGAATTTCTGCCGTATTTTATCTTTCAAGTATGGTTATGTTATTTGTAGGAGGAGCATGGGGAGTTTTTCACTTTTTTGGGAAGAAAAAAGATAACTATCTTGCGTGATAGAATCGGGTTTTTAATTAATAAAGAATGGAGGTTGTATGATGACAGAAGCATTAACAATTAGAAACGTAACCTTAGGAGAGGGGAAACCAAGTATTTGTATTCCTTTAACATCTTCTAACAAAGCAGCACTTATGGAAGAGGTGGAGCGTTATCAGCAAGAAGGAGCAGATGTTGTTGAATGGCGTGCCGATATATTTGAAGAAGTGGAAAATCATACAGCAGTGGAACAGATGTTAAAAGATTTAACGGCAGTTTTAAAGGGAATTCCGCTTATTTTTACCTTCCGAAGCCATCAAGAGGGAGGAGAGAAGAAGATTTCCAAGGCGGATTATATCGCTCTGAATCAATTTGTGATCCAGACAGGGCTTGCAGATTTGGTAGATGTGGAATTGTATCAGGGAGAGGATGCAGTTAAAAATCTGATTTCTGCAGCGCATCAGCAGCATACATATGTGATTGTTTCCAATCATGATTTTCAAAAAACACCGCCTAAATCGGAAATTGTCCGCCGTTTAAAATGGGCAGAGGAGCTTGGCGGTGATATCTTAAAAATTGCCGTGATGCCGAATCAGACTGCGGATGTTTTAGAGCTGCTCACAGCAACTAATGAGATGAAAGAATATACCACGAAGCCCATGATTACAATGGCGATGGGGCCGCTTGGTGTAATCAGCCGGCTGTCCGGCCAGGTTTTCGGATCTGTTTTAACCTTTGGGGCAGGGGAAAGAACTTCAGCACCCGGGCAGGTTCCAGTTCAGGAACTGCGACAGGTGTTGGAGGTAATTGAGAAATCGATGGATGTAAGCTAACTGGTTTAATGAAAGGTAGATCTACGTGAATTTGAGAAGGATGGATCTGCCCTCAGCCGGAAGTCGGAGTTTTTCTTCCATCTGAAGCAGCGGAAATTTCAAGGGATAAATCAGTCACCGACCCGATGTGCGGGAGAGGGTAAGCCGATACAATAAATGTATCAAATAACTTATTCTCAGGAGCTGATTTATCCCATGTTTTTTACGTATGAGTCTATGAAAAGTCATATTGATTATCGGATGGAGGATGTAAGGAAGTCAGGGAAGCTTTGTAAAAATAAACCAAAAAAGAAGAAAGAAAAGATCTGGAAAACTTCCGCTGCTCGTTTGAAGGGAGAGATGAAGTAGAATGAAATACAGGAAAAAAGAGGATGTCGATTTAGCAATCTGTAAATCGGAATCCTCTTTTTACATTAGACTGTAATTCAGTTAGGATACCTTTCAAAAAATCTTGTATCTGCATCTTGAAATCAGAAATACACTTAAACTGTCATGGTTACTTTAGGGATTTGGCTGTCTTGCTTTCCCATATTTTCAGCTATATCCACTGCAGCCGCATAACCAAATACCATCGATGCCCCAATCGTTGCGCCAGGTCCGGGATAGGTTTCTCCCATGACAGAAGCGGTGCAATTTCCAGTAGCATATAATCCTGTAATTGGTCTGCCATCTTTTCTGACGACTCTGGCTGCTGCATCAATGACCAAACCGCCTTTGGTGCCAATATCGCCCGGGTAGATTGGGATTGCATAGTATGGTGCTTTGTTCAGCGGAGCAAGGTTAGGGTTATCCAGTGTCGGGTCACCATAATATCTGTCATAAGCACTATTCCCGCGTCCAAAATCCTCGTCCTGCCCATTGGCTGCAAATGTATTAAATCTGGAAATGGTATTAGCCAGCTTCTCTGGAGACACATTGATCTGCTCGGCTAATACCTCCGGAGTTTTTGCTTTTTTGGCATATCCTGTCTCAAACCATTCTTTAGGAAGCGGCTGTAACGGCATGATTCCGAATACCAGATAACGATTCTTCACCCGTTGATCAAAAATCATCCATGATGGTATCGTGGAGCTCTTTTCATGATTATTTTCATACATTTGATCAACAAATTCATGGTACGGAACTGATTCGTTGATATAGCGGTCGCCATTGCTGTTGACGATAATCAAGCCGGGCGTGGCGCGTTCAGCGACCGGCATAAATGCAGGTGCTCCAGGTGGTGCTGATGTAGGAGTTCCCCACATTTTATCCATTAAATCCAATTGTCCGCCCAGTTCGACTCCTGCTGCAATAATATCACCTGTCTGCTCTTCAGCTGACAGTGTCCATTCCGTATTGGAAGGCTGCGGTAAATATTTCTCCCGTAAATCCGGACTATGGGAAAACCCGCCAGAAGCAAAAACCACACCTTCCCGGGCCTGAATGTTGAGTTCCTTTCCATCTCTTTCGGCGATAACCCCTGTAACGCGATTATTTTCATAAATCAAATCTTTAAATGGGGTGTTAAGCCAAACTTCCCCGCCAGCCTCTTTGAGCGAGGTATACAGGCGGGCAACAACAGCTTCTCCTAAGGTAGTAGGTTTATACCCGGAAAGGAGTGTGCGAATTAGGCGCATTCCTACTTTCATTGCCTTTACTTTTCCAATCCACGTTCTCATGATCATATTTACTTTGTGGAATTCACTTGATTTTAGTACCATCCCTTTTGTTGGCAAGCCGGAAGTACGTAAATATTTCAAATCATCTCCTAAATTGCGAAGGTCAAAAAGCTGAGCTTCTACGGCTCTCCCAGATGCTAAACCTCCAGGTGATTCAGGATAATAATCGGAGTATTTAGGAGTGTATTCCCACCGGAAATGTGCTGTATTCTCATGCAGATACTTTACCATTTCGGGTCCTTTTTGCAGATAAGCCGATTTTAATACATCTGGAACGCGGTCTCCGACAGTAGCATCTAGATACGATTTTGCCTGTTCATACGTGTCCTTCACCCCGGCCTCCTCCAGATAAAGGTTGTTGGGAATCCAGATGGTTCCGCCGGATTTGGAAGTGGAGCCGCCAAATAGTGCAGTTTTTTCAATGACAATTACTGATAATCCGCGCAAGCAAGCTGTTAAAGCAGCTGTTAATCCGCCAGCGCCTGAACCCACAACAACGACATCATATTGCTCATTCCACTGATTTTCCAATGTTATGACCTCCCAATCAATCTTAAAATTATGATAAGCTATAAGTACGAGTTAACCTAAGTATAAATTTTTAATAAAGCGCTTTCAATCAGTAATATATTATGGTCTGTACACATAAACAACAGATTGCTGCAATATGTTTAAAAACAAAAAGGATTTGGGGTGGTTTGTGTGGTTACGAAGGATATGATAATGGACAGGCGGGTAAGAAGAACGAAAAAATTACTGAAGCATGCGCTGCTTGAATTGATGCAGCAAAAGCATTATGAGCAAATAACAGTGACAGATATCGTTGATTATGCGGATTATAACCGGGCTACTTTTTATCGGCATTATAATCAAAAGGCAGATTTAGTGAAGGAAATAATCACGGACCAGACAAATGGTCTTATTCAAGCCTTCAGCATTCCTTATAAGAAAAATAACTATATTCACTTAAGTTCCTTAGCTCCTTCAGAGATTGTTATTTTTAACCATATTCTCGAAAACAAGCATTTTTATGGGCTTTGGAAGGAATTTGAGGATATTCCAGGATTCTATGAAACTTTTTTGGAATCTATCACGCAATTTTTCAAACAGGATATTAATCTGATTACCCCGTGTCATGATGGGCTGGATAATAATATGTATACCTCGTTTTACGCTTATGGGATTTTAGGCATTATTTTAGATTGGATTAAAAACGATTTTGAACAATCGCCGGATTATATGGCAAATCAGCTTTGTAAAATAATCAATTACTATCCGGCGGAATCATTTATTACTGGGGATTCCTGATGAAATGAGTGAAGCATATCGTTAGACAGCTGGAAAACGGTTATAATATATACAAGTTGAATTAATACTTAGTTACTGGAGGAAAATAGATGTTAGCCATTGTAGAAAAAACAGAAAAAGGCTATTTAGCAACCTTTGAACGAAGATTTAAAAGCTCTGTTGAAGCAGTGTGGAGCACATTAACACAAAATGATAAACTGCAGCAGTGGATGCCGAACTTAGAAGTGGTAGACCTGCGTAAAAACGGAACAATGAAATTCAATATGAATGATGGAACAGGTAACTCCTTTGAGATTGCTATTCTAGATTTTCAGGCGCAGTCCTATTGGCAATTTGAATGGGGAGACGGTTCTGTCCGGTTTGAACTGGAGCCAGTAGAAAATGAATGTGTTCTTTTATTAAAGGAATATGTTCCGGATCTGAACGATCATATCCCGAAGGATTTAGCCGGATGGCAGGTATGTTTAGAGATGTTCCAGGCAGCGCTGGAAGGGAAACCAATGGATTTTCCAAAGGAATCATGGGAAGCACATTATAAAGCATATCAAAAAAAGATTAATCCATTTTTGAATGAAGAGAAATAAAACAACAGTGCCTCAAACTGAAATTGTCGAGGTACTGTTGTTTTATTTTAATAAGGGTCGGCGTCATGTCCTAACTCTTCTGCGTGCTTCGGAGCCTGCTCGGCATCCGTTGCTCCTAATGGATTTTGACTGGTGCCATGCTTTTTCGCCTGTTCTAATCCTTTTCGCAGGCGGCGTCCATATTCTTCATCTGCATCTTCTGCGAGTGCAATCATTTTATCTTGAATACGCTTGTCACAGGTCGATAAATCGCCAATCAGATTGGACAATAATTCATCTTTTTCCCAGTCTTCAAACTGACGGAAGGTTTCGCCTGCCTGTTTTGTATTATCATTGCGGTCAATGGATTCGCGTACAAGATGACCCTCTACAAAAGGTTTATATTCTTTTCCGGTCTGCTCTGCTTCCTCCAGACCGCCGAGTACAGACGGCTCGTAATTGATATGCGGGTTTTGTCCCGGGGCTTTATCATTTTCCTGACGTAATTGTCCGCCTTCCTGATTGGTTGCCACTCGTTTTTTCGCTGCGTTGATTGGCACTTGCAAATAGTTCGCTCCGACACGATAGCGCTGTGTGTCTGAATAAGAGAAGGTCCGTCCCTGAAGCATTTTATCGTCCGAAAAGTCCAGTCCGTCAACTAATACACCGGTGCCGAATGACGCCTGCTCTACCTCGGTGAAATAATTCTCCGGATTTTTATTTAATACCATTTTCCCGACTGGCAGCCATGGGAATTTATCCTCTGGCCATAGTTTGGTATCATCCAACGGGTCAAAATCAAGCTCCGGGTGATCATCGTCTGACATGATTTGCACCAGCAGCTCCCATTCTGGATAATCTCCATTTTCAATGCTGTCATATAAATCCTGTGTCGCATGGTTGAAATTTTCACCTTGAATTTCCGCTGCTTCTTTGGCGGTTAAATTTTTAATCCCTTGCTTCGGCTCCCAATGATATTTGACCAGCACTGCTTCACCTGCTTCATTGACCCATTTATAGGTGTTTACACCAGATCCCTGCATCATGCGGTAGTTGGCAGGAATGCCCCATGGGGAGTAAATAAAGGTCACCATATGAAAGGACTCTGGAGAATTGGAACAAAAATCAAAGAAACGCTCGGAATCCTGAATATTTGTTACGGGATCTGGACGGAAAGCGTGAATCATATCCGGGAACTTCATTGCATCACGAATAAAGAATATTTTTATATTGTTGCCGACCAGATCCCAGTTGCCATCCTCTGTGTAAAATTTGACTGCAAAACCACGCGGATCACGAACGGTTTCCGGCGAATGGTTGCCGTGTACCACTGTTGAAAAGCGGACGAATACAGGGGTCTGCTTCCCTTTATCCTGAAAAACTTTTGCTCTGGTGTACTTGGAAACCGGATCATCACCGACCGTTCCATAGGTTTCAAAATAGCCGTGCGCTCCTGCGCCTCGTGCGTGAACAATACGTTCTGGAACTTTTTCACGGTCAAAATGACTAATTTTTTCAATGAAATCATAGTTTTCCAGCGTTCCAGGACCACGATTGCCGACGGTCCGGATATTTTGGTTGTTGGTTACCGGATGCCCTTGACGGGTAGTTAAGGTTTTATCATTTTCCATGTTGGTTTGGTGCGTGGATTTTTCTTTATCAGCCATAGATTTATCCTCATTTCCATTATAAATTTCTTCTCATTAGCATTGCCAATCCAAATAAAATTAATCGTATCTTTGGAGGATTATTATCTGAGATGGAAAAAAATGCAGCGTAAGGGAGTTTGGACTATTTTCAAAAAGAACAAAATGCTCCTCCTGATGTTTTCAAATCCAATTCATTTTTGATTTTCTAAAGGAAAATAAGGGAGAGGACTTGAACTTTTCTTGCCAGCTATTACAATAGAAATAGACAAATAATTTGGAAAAGCTGTACATTCAGTACGGTTATATTCCATATTGATAATAGAACGTTTGAAATAAGTTAAGCTTAAAAAGTGGAGGTCAGACAATGCCGATTAAAATTCCGAGAGAGTTGCCTGCAAAAGAAATTCTGGAAGAGGAAAATATATTTGTGATGGATGAACAGCGCGCGGATGCACAGGAAATTCGTCCGCTTAGTATTCTTATTCTTAATTTAATGCCGGAAAAGCAAAAAACAGAAACGCAATTGTTAAGATATTTAGGAAATACACCGTTACAGGTGCGCATTTCTTTTTTACGAATGGCTTCACATGAATCAAAAACAACAAACCAGAATCATCTGGATACTTTTTATAAGACCTTTGAGGAGGTACGGGATAAAACATTTGACGGTATGATTATTACGGGCTCCCCGGTAGAGCATCTGTCTTTTACCGATGTGGATTATTGGGAGGAACTGCAGGAAATTATGGACTGGACGAATGATCATGTGACATCCACCCTGCATATTTGCTGGGGAGCACAGGCTGCTTTATATCATCATTATGGCATTGATAAGCATCCGCTTCCGAAAAAATGCTTTGGGATTTTTGAACATGATGTGTTAACACCAAAAGAACGCCTGGTAAGAGGGTTTGATGAAGTATTCTTAGCCCCGCATTCCCGCTATACAACGGTTTCTTTGGAAGAAATCGAAAATCATCCTGAACTGCAGCTGATTGCTGTATCCGATGACGCAGGAGTCTTTTTACTTGCTTCTAAGGATGGAAAGCATATTATGGCAACCGGGCATTTAGAATACATGGCAAATACATTGAAGGAAGAATATGAAAGAGACCATGCACGAGGAATCGATACAGCTATGCCGGAAAATTATTATCCCAATAATGATCCGGAAAAACAGCCGAAGCATCGTTGGAAGAGTCACTCCAGCCTGCTGTTTTCCAACTGGCTGAATTATTATGTGTATCAAGAAACCCCTTATGTATGGGGAGAAGAGTAAAAATAGATTGAATGAAGCAGAGAAGGGACTGGATGCGTCTGGTCCTTTTTTAAAACACCAAAAAATAAGGCTGAAGCAGCTGCCAGCCTTATTTTTTGGTGTTTATCCTAATCGTTTTTGATAAAACAGAGGCATGCTCATAAGCATTCATCAATCCCTGCTGCTGAATGGTTGTTTTAGGAATACTTTTATACAGCAAAGTAATTGGAAAGTTTGCTGAGAATGGAAAAGGTTCCATGGTTATTGTCTCCTTATCTTCCCAGCTGACAGAAAAAGCAGATGGAAAGGAGGATGCGGTGTTTGAAACGGATATCCCGTTTTTAAAAAAAGGATGAAGGTCTTTATCCGCGGCTCCCGGCTCATTCATACATGCGAACAGAGATAGATTATCGGAAAACTGTAAAAGCGTATAATCCATTTCAAACGTCGCTTGATTAAAATGATCCATCCTGCTGATCAGCCATTCCTGCCGCTCTGCTTCCTGCTGAACAAACGCTTTTGCTTCAGGGAGCGTGGATGTTACGAGAAAACGCTTATAATGTTCACTGCATAATAATGCGGCATACCTGTCCTTTTCCTGGACCTGCTCAATACCCTGCGTGTACAAGACGGTTTTTGGTATGTCTGGAAAATCGATAAAGGAATAGGGACGATTTGCCTGATCATTCCAAAAAGGCTGCTTGTCAAAGGCCTCCCAGCCGCAGTCATGCTGATAAGCTGCATAGATAACAGAATCTTTATAAGGCGTATGCTCGAAATAACCCGAGGCCAGATTTTTAACTATTTCTCCAGATACAGAAGCATGGTCTACCTGTGTTATAAAAATAAAATGGCCGTTCTGATTTCGGATAATCATTTTACTCATTCCCTTCCTTGTGATTGATTGCATGGAGAACGAAAGAGCCCCAGGAAGCTTTTCATATCATTAAAAAAATTACTTCTCCATTCTTAAAAAAGACGATGGATTACATTCTCCACCGTCTTTTTCTCTGTATTATATCATTTTATCAAAATGTATCCGTTTATATAAAGTATAGAAGATCGGAATGCCGATCAGTAAAACAATCAATTCACTGATTCCGGTTGTAAGCCATGTCAGCAGGAACGGTAATTGTAAAGCTATATTTAGCATAAAGGCAATAATAAACATATTAAAGCTGAAAATCAATGTATTTAGAAATAGCAGTGTCAGCTTGTTTTTAATATATTTTTTTAAGAAAATAATAATTCCTAAAGATATGGCGGTATGTGCTGTCCCGAATAAAAGATCCAATCCGCCTGCCATTGAAAATAAATTAGATGCAAATACACCAATCGTAATGCCGAAAAAGTAACGCTTATCAAAGATAATCAAATGGTTAAACATCTCTGATATTCGAAATTGAATCGCCCCAAATGCAACTGGGGAGACCAGTAGGGATACGGCGACATACAATGCTGCAATAATCCCGTTAATCACAAGTGTCCTTATATTCATATCCTGTTTTCCTCCTAGTTTTTTAGCGTGGGATGGTTACGAACCACGTTGAACCTAGCCTATCATACCAGTATCGAAGAAGGAAAACAATCGTTTTGTATATGTAATGATTTGGAAAACGCGAAGCCTTTAAACATAAAAACAAGTTTAACAGGGAGCGGACAAAATAAATGAAGTGACATCATGGAAAAGAAACGAAACTAAAAACAAACCCCCGGCTGTCAAATCGGGAGTTCGTCGTTATCAGGTTATTCTTCCAGTGCTGCTTCCAAAAATGTCCGATTAACCAATCCTTCAATTTCATCTGACTGCATATACCCAGCTTCGTAGCTGATCGTTGCCATTTCCTGCAGCACTTCTTCGTTGATTTCATACGTCGGATTGAGACGTTCGCTTGCTTCCAGCGTCTCCTCATAATCCAACTCGTTGCCTGTCGTTTCTTCAATGTGATTGACAAATAATTCAACTGCTTCTTCCTGATTCTCTTCAATAAATTCTACCGCCCTGGCGTGGGCACGCAAATAGGCCTGTGTTAATTCCTCATTGCTTTCCGTAAATGATTTTCGCGCAGTAACAACAGTTGTTGTTGATTCTGTACCCCATGCAAATTCTTCTTCATCAAGGAGGATGTCGGCGTTTGCCTGATTTTCCAGGTATACGCCCCAAGGCTCCTGTGTGGCCGCAGCATCAACGTCACCCTGCAGGAACAGCGTGGATGTATCGGCAGGCGCCTGCGGTACTAAGCTAATGGTTCCACCATCGTCATCTACTCCGAGTCCGACTTCATCTAATGCTTTTCGCAGCATGATGTCTTGCGTGGAACCGATCGTCGGGATGGCTACGCGCATGCCGTCAAGATCTTCAACGCTTTCAATCCCTGAATCTTCACGAGTGGCAAGGACAGCCCCGCCATTCACCGCTCCGGCAATGATTTCATGCTCCGGATTTCTTAAATAAGTTGTTGTTGCCGGAGACGGGCCAACAGTACCAATGTCGATATCCTGTGTGGACATAGCCTCCATAAAGGCACTGCCATCCGGGAATGTGGAGGTTTCGATATTTACCTCTTCTCCCATTTCTTCTTCAAAGTAACCATTTTCCAGCGCAACTACCGTAGTAATATGTGTAAAATTAGGGAAATATCCAATGTGTATTTCATCGGCAGCTTCTTCTGAACCACAGCCTGCCGCTCCTAATAAAAGAAGCGCACCCAGGCCGAATAATATTTTTTTCATATCCCTCATCCTTTCCATTAAGCTCCAACGCCCCATTTTCTTGCAACAGAGCGTTCCATTCTAAGAAATACCTGATTATCCATAATCGTACCGATGATACCGATCACAATCATAATAGAGAGTACTAAATCCATTGATTGCAAGGAGCGTCCCATATCTAACAGATACCCGAGGCCGCCGTTTCCACCGAGAAGCTCCCCAGCCATGATTGCGCGCCAGGCGAAAGCCCAAGCAACACGAAGACCAGAGATAATATGCGGTACGGATGCCGGAAGAATCACGGTTCGCACAAGATGCGTACCCGACGAACCTAATGTACGTGCAGCATTTAAATAAAGATTGGGCACATTTTTAAATCCGGTGCTTGCATTTACTGTCATTGTCCAGGTTGCTCCAATAGTCACAATAAATAAAATGGCTACATTCCCAAGTCCAAACCAGACAATAGCCAGAGGGAACCAGACAATACTCGGAATGGACTGTAACGCAGTCACAAAAAATCCAAGCGTATCATCCACCCATTTATAACGGGCAATTAAGTACCCAAAAATCAGACCTAAAATTACTGCTATGGAAAAACCGAGCAGCAGTCTCCCGAGCGTCATTCCTGTAGCTCCGAGTATTTGCCCGGAAATCAGACCGTTCACTAATGTGCTTAACACCGTGACTCCGCCGGGATCATTCGGGATAAGCAAAGGGGGAAACATAAAGGTCGGAAACAGGTTGGTTTTAGATATGATCTCCCATATAGTCACGATCACGATCACGAACAGCACTCGTCTTAAGGCGGTAATCATCCCCGAACTCCTCCTTCAACACTTTTTCCATTTCTTCTTCCAATTCCTTCATCACACGTGTTTCTAAATCTACAATTACACTATCTGATGGGTTACGCGGGCGCGCCGCCTGTACTCTGAAAGATTTTTTGATTGCTCCAGGTCTCGTGCTCATAAGCAATACCCGTTCTGAAAGCGTGAGTGCTTCACGAATATTATGCGTGATAAAGAGAATGGTTTTTCCGGTTTTTTGCCAAATTTCTTGCAGCTCCTGATGCAAAATAAGCCGTGTCTGTTCATCAAGGGCTGCAAATGGTTCATCCATCAAAAGAACGTCAGGATCCATCACGAGAGCACGCGCAATTGCTACACGCTGCTGCATGCCGCCCGATAATTCATGGGGAAAAGCATGCGCAAAATTTCCGAGATGCACCATTCGAAGCCCTTCCATTGCTTTTTTTTCCGCTTCTTTTTTGCTCATTTTTTTCAACAGCAGTCCATATGTAACATTATCCATGACATTCATCCATGGAAATAAACCGCCTTGTTGAAAAACAACGACCCGGTCAGTCCCCGGTCCTTTAACTTTTTTATCATTCACATATACTTCTCCAGAAGTCGGGCTGTCCAGACCGGCGATTAAATTCAAAATCGTAGACTTGCCGCAGCCGGAAGGTCCAAGCAAAGAAACAAATTCGCCAGCTTCAATTTGGAGATCGATATCATGCAGGACATGGAGCGAATCCGTTTTGCCTTTGGGGAAGCTTTTATTTACCTGCTCCAGTTTTACCTTCATAAAGAACCTCTCCTTCAAAATAATAAATAAATACAAGTAAACTTATAAGGATTATATATTATGCGAAAAAAAGCGTCAAGGGAACTTGTATTGTGATACGTTTGGTATTTTATTAAATGAATTATAAAATCTTGCCCAAATGACAGGCATAAAGGGAAGGGTTCATGCGTTTTCTCTCAACGGCAGTTTTAAAAAAATGTTTCCGTTTGAAAAAACATTAAAAAAGAAGAATCAACACCAAAATCTATGGTTGGAAAATAGAATTAAATGTGATAAAAGCAACAAGCTAGCGGAGGAAAAACACGGAGACTCCTATGGGAAGGCGCGGGACATAAGTGCGACTATGCTTCTGTCTGCGCCTGCCGGCTTGCCAATCAGCAAGTCTTCTTTAAAGGAGATGAGCTCGGGGCCCATGGAAAGCGTAGTGTATTTCCGTAGCGGTCGCTTACAGCAAATATATATCTACTATGTCACCCATAGATTTTGGTGAAGAGCCAAAAAGAAAAACCTGCAAATATTTTGACCATCGTACTTACTTTATTTATAATAAGTTACATAAAGTAAGTTTATTATTTTTAGTTAATTATAAATCAATTAAGAAAGGTGACTAATACTATATGGAAAATAAATTTTTTGAATCTCCGACAATGCATGTATCAGATATAACCATTCAAGTAGCGAATTTACAGCGTTCCCTCGATTTTTATCATACTTTTCTAGGCTTTCAAGTGATGGAGGAGACAGAAAACCAGGCCATCCTTTCTGCTGATGGAAAGAAGGCTTTAATCATACTGGAACAGCCGGAAGGAGTGCTGCCGAAACAAGGCAAAACCACAGGGCTTTATCATTTTGCCATTTTATTGCCTCAAAGAGCGGATTTGGCGGCATTTTTAAAACATCTTCTGCAGGCAGGGAAAGCATACAGCCTGCAATTAGGGGCTGCCGATCATATTGTCAGTGAAGCACTCTATTTTTCTGATCCGGATGGAAATGGAATCGAAGTTGCCAGAGACCGATTGTCTAAAAGCTGGAAGTGGATAGATGAATCCGTGCAAATGAGTACGAATCCGCTTGATGCAGATGGACTGCTGGCAGAGGCTGCTGGTGATTGGCAGGGGATGCCTGTGGAAACACGTATTGGACATGTGCATCTCCATGTGAATGATTTGCTGGCAGCAAAGGAATTTTACATTAAGGGAATAGGGTTCCAAGAGGTAACTGGATTTCCTGGAGCATCTTTTTTATCTGACAACGGTTATCATCACCATATTGCGATTAATACATGGAATGGGGAAGGAGCACCGATTCCAGATTTACAAGCGGCTGGGATGCAGTTTTTTACAATAACGTACCCGAATAAAGAGGAGATAGACAAAGTGGTTCAAAGATTGGCAGCATTAGGTTATCCGGCTGATGAAGGAATGGTAAAGGACCCTGCAGGAAATCATATTTTTCTAACTGTTGCAGCAAAATAAAAAACATCTGCTTGAAAAAAGTGGATAGGTAAATCCAATTGAGGTAGAATAAAAACACAATATACAGCGAGAGATGGGAGCACCTCCATGGAATATATTTTATTAATTATTGGATTTGGATTGTTAGTAAAAGGGGCAGACTGGTTTGTTGACGGCTCCTCTAATGTTGCTCAGCTGCTGCGCGTTCCACCGATTTTAATCGGATTAACGATTGTTGCCTTAGGGACAAGTGCACCGGAAGCAACGGTAAGTATTATTGCAGCAGTGCAAGGAACAGCCGATGTAGCAGTTGGAAACGTCGTGGGAAGTAATATCTTTAATATTACGCTTGTTA
The DNA here is from genome assembly GCF_038004725.1 of Oceanobacillus sp. FSL K6-0251. NCBI lineage: Bacteria > Bacillati > Bacillota > Bacilli > Caryophanales > Bacillaceae > Oceanobacillus > Oceanobacillus sp. FSL K6-0251. Next base: position 869,289 of record NZ_JBBORS010000001.1, read on the forward strand.
TCGGTTTGGCAGCTGCAATTTATCCGCTTCGGGTTCAAAATGAAATGATAGTCAAACAGATTCCTTTTGCATTACTGGCGGCAGTAGCCTTGTTTGCCTTAGGTAGCGATGTGCTGCTGCAAGGTTCGGGAGCAGATATCCTCAGCAGAGGCGATGGAATCATTTTCTTTCTGTTTTTAGCAATTTTTATGTATTACATCATTGAGGTCGGTTTGAAAAGCAGAAAAGAAACCAAAGCAGTCAGAGATTCCAATGTAAAATGGGGAAAGAGCACCTTCATTACGCTTCTCGGATTGGCTGCCATTATTTTGGGAGGGCAATTCGTTGTAACCAATGCAACAGAAATTGCTCTGTCATGGGGGATGAGTGAGGCGCTGGTCGGTCTGACCATCGTCGCAGTAGGAACCTCCCTGCCCGAATTAGTTACCTCGATATCTGCAGCGCTTAAAAATGAAAGTGAAATTGCCTTAGGAAACGTGGTCGGCAGCTGTATTTTTAATATCTTATTTGTTCTTGGTGCAGCATCGCTGATTACTCCTTTATCCATCAACCCTGTTATCTTCACAGATATTTGGATAATGATTGTGCTGACCATCCTTCTATTGATTTTTTCCAGAACAAGCTTTCGAATTGGAAGAAGAGAAGGGATTATACTTGCTCTTATATATGTAGCATATACCGTCTACATTATTATAAGAAATTAAAAAAGAAGGAGACCCGGTCTCCTTCTTTTACTTTGCATACCAGCTGGCAGCTGCTTTAACTTCGCTCATCGTCAGCTGGTGTCCATTACTCTCCCAATGGATCTCAGCTTTAGCCCCGGCGTTTGCCAGCAAACGCTGCAATTCCTCCGCTTCTTCCGGAGGACACATCGGATCATTATTACCCGCAGCAATAAACACGTCTGTACCAGTTAAATCCGGAAGGTCAATGCCCTTTCTCGGTACCATCGGATGATGAAGAATTGCCTTTTGCAGGGAGTCTTTATAATGGAATAAAAGACTTCCGGCAATATTAGCTCCGTTCGAATAGCCGATTGCTGTAACTTGTTTTCGGTCAAAACCTTCTTTTTGGCTAGCCTCATTTAAAAAATCATGTAATTCTTCTGTGCGTTTGATTAAATCTTCTTCATCAAAAACACCTTCCTCCAAACGGCGGAAAAAACGGGGCATGCCGTTTTCCAACACGTTTCCGCGAACGCTCAAAACATTTGCCTCTGAATCAATGATATTCGCTAAAGGTAATAAATCATTTTCTGTACCGCCTGTTCCATGCAGGAGAAGCAGGGTAGGACCAGTCGGACCCGCTTTTTCTTCATAGATATACTTCATTGATGTTCATCCTTCCCACTTGCGTTATTCTTTTTCAGCGGCTTGATGGCCAACCTTTTTCAATACCTCGATAACAGTCGCTTTATCGCTCTCTGAAATTCCTTGGAACATCTCTTCAATCACCTGCTGATGCTTCGGGAAAATCTCATCCATCATTTGTTTTCCTTTTGCTGTAATTTCTAAATAAACTGCTCTTCTGTCATCAGGACAATTTGTCCGGATTAAGAGCTCTTTTTTTTCAAGCTTATCAATGACGTAGGTTATCGACCCTGTGCTGATCAATACGGATTCCGAAATTTCCCGGATAGTTTGTCTGCCTTTATGATACAATGCTTCTAAAATAGCAAAGTCAGATGCGCGCATGCCGTGATTTTTGATATCTTTTTTTGTTAATTCTTCTAACGCTTTAGAAGCCTTCATGGTAATGACGAAAGCTTTCAATGATAAATTTTCAGCCAAAATAATCACCTCTCTTTTGTGATATAAAAATATATTTAATTAAGATATATGTAATTAAATAATAATGAATGATAACTAATTTGTCAAGTGAGCGAGGGAGAGGTATGTGCTTTGCGGCATCAAAAATCCTCTGGTGTTACAGTCATTACAGCGTTCTTTACAGGGCGGCTGTTTAACCTAAGAAAAAGTGTCGCGGAACACATGGTAGGGAAAACGATAAGAAAGATTGATGATTGAGAAATGAAGGAGAGTTAATGTGAGCAAGAATAAATTTGAAGAACATCTAGATGCAGCAGGAATTGCGTTTGATTTGCTTCTTTTCCTGCCTATATTTGTATCTAACTTAGCAGGAATTTTCAGCAAGGATGTATTTGCTGAAAACCCCTTGTATTTTCCAGCTATTTTATCATCGATATTATAGAGATATAATGACATAACAGTTTTAGAGCTTTAATTTTCTTCATCCGTTTTAATCTTATGCATCTGCATCCGTTCATTAAACAGTGTCGGATAGGAGAGAAAACCAAGCATAATGCTGGTTACAGCAGCTGTTGTCAATAATAGAAAGAGAATTAACAGCTGGAATTGGACTGCTTGGATTGGGTCAGCTCCAGCAATAATCTGCCCGCTCATCATTCCCGGCAGTTGAACGAGACCGATTGTTTTTTGACTTTCAATCGTGGGAATCAAGCTCGCTTTAATAGAATGAATCAAGGGCAAATGGATAGCCTGCTTTGGTGTTCCGCCTAAAGAAAGCAGGAGCTCTGTTTCTTTTTTCTGTGTTTGGATTTCTGATGTGAAACGGTTCAGAAAAAGAATGGCAAGCACCATGGAATTACCGACAACCATTCCGCTGATAGGGATAATGTATTGTGCAGTCGGCGGTGTAATTTGAAATCCCAATAGAATACCCTGTGTCAGCAGCTCAATAAAAACAAATGTCAGAATCAGCTTCCATATGACTCCCTTGATTGATGCGCCTTTTTTCTGTGCATTATGTGTGGCTGCGCCAATCATGAGAGCAACCATTAAGATAATAAAAAGATAACTGTCTGATTCAAAGACAAAGGTTAAAATAAAGCCGACAGCTATAAGCTGAATAATCGATCGAATGGTTGCGATAAACGTATCTTTTTCCAAGCCGAGACGTAACGTTTTAGAAAGGATTAAAGGAATCAGGACGAAAATAAGCGATAAGCTCAAGTTTAGGACGCTCATTGCCATTCCCCCTTCACAAATTCCTGTACCCGGGAGTCAGCCGGATTTTTCAATAAGTCTTTCCTGCCTGCCTCAACGAGTTCGCCGTTCATCATGACCCATGTATCATCGCCAATATGTAAAGCTTGTTCTAAATTATGAGTAATCCAGGCAATGGTCACAGAGAATTTCTGATTAATATGCTGGATTAACTGCTCTATATCCGATGTGGATACCCGGTCGAGGGAGGAGGTAATCTCATCCAGCAGCAAGACCTTTGGACGATTGACAAGCGTACGTGCAATGGACACCTTTTGCCGCTGGCCTCCGGATAAATCTGTAACATCCCGGTGGAGAAAAGAAGCATCCAGTCCAACCTGCGTAAGCAAATGCGCTGCCTCTTCTTTTTCTAATTCTTGGTTTTGAAGTGTTTTTGGCATAGCCAGATTTTTATAAACGCTCCCCCGCAGCATCGTCGCATCTTGAAGTGCAATGCCAACGGTACGCCGTAACGCAGTCGGTTCCATGGTTTGAATGTTTTTTCCAAATAGATAGATGTCCCCTTTGGTTGGAGAAATCAATCCGTTTAATAAGCGGAATATCGTTGTCTTTCCAGCTCCGGAAGGGCCGACAAAGGTGGTGATTTTTCCTTCAGACAGGAAGCCGGATATATCTTTAATAATATCTAAATCTTCATCAGAATAGCTGACATGGTTTAGTTCTATGGCTGCTTTATCGGTTGATTTCATTGTTTGCTCCATGGTGAAGTTCCTTTCTGAAATGGGTATAGAAGAGAAGCAGGAGAGAGAATCTCCTGCTGAACAAATCTTATTCTATCATTCCTCTTGTTGATTTAAAAGCGTGCGTTTTTGCTGGAGAAGCTTTTGAAATTCCTGATCCAGTTCATCCGACGGCTCCAGGCTGAGCTTGCTTAATGTTTCTGTTATCTTTGTTTCAATAATCATTAACTGCTGTTCGATTGGATCTTCCTGTGTTTCTTTTTCTGTTGATTCTTTATGGAGCTGCTGGATGCTTCCATCAAAAAAGGTAAGCTGCTGCTGGCTTATTTTAATGACCTTGGTTGCGATATTATTGATAAACTGCCGATCATGGGATACAAATAAAACAGTGCCCTCATAGGCTTGAAGCAGATCTTCTAATGCTTCGACCGCCTCGATATCGAGGTAGTTTGTCGGCTCGTCAAGAATCAGCATATTGATATCACTGACAAAAAGCTTTGCAAATGCCACCTTAACCTGCTCTCCGCCACTGAGTACATGGACAGGCTTAAAAACATCATCACCATAGAAATGCAGCCGCGCTAAAACCGTCCGAATCAGAGTTTCATCCTGCTTAGATGTTTCTTTGACATTTTCCAGAATCGACTTTTCCTGGTTTAAGGTAGATAAATCCTGTTGAAAATAACCAATTTTTATAGACGGATTTAAGGTGATACCGGCATCTTTACGCATTATTTTTTTAATAAACGTGGTTTTGCCTGCTCCATTTGGACCGATGATGCCAACCTTATCTCCATTTTTGATATTTAAACTGGCTTTTTCCCATAGTTGCTTTCCGGGAACAGCACCTTCTACATCCTCTATCCGTAAAATAATTTTCTGCTGTAATTTCTCTTGATGGGGAAGTGTCATTTTCAAGGGAGCAGCTTCTTTTACCTTATCCACTTTTTCCATATTATCTAACCGGCTTTCTAAAGCTTTGGATGTTTTTTGCAGCTTTTTCTGCTTTTTCGCAAAGTAGGGTTTCGCCCCTTTTAAGGATTCTTCCGTAGAGCCAATTTTGCTTTTCGGTGTTTTGGTTGCCCGCTGTGCTTTTTGTTCTTTTTTCTCTATCGCACGCTCAAGCTGCCTTTTTTTCTGCTGATAATGCTCATAATCCAGCCGTTGTTTTTCGAGTTCTTTATCCTTTTGCTCCCGGTATGCTGTATAATTGCCGGAATAAATTTGGATGTGCTCTTCGTCAATTTCCCAAATTTGCTGACATAGTTTATCTAAAAAATTACGATCATGAGAGACGATAATTAATGCCCCCTGCCAATGGGACAGCTGCTTTTCAACCCATTCAATATGAGCAGTATCCAGGTTGGTTGTCGGTTCATCAGCAAGGAGGAGACCGGTTTGTTTCTGTAAAGCTTCTACAATATACGCCTGCGTCACTTCGCCGCCGCTTTTTTGATCACGCTTCTCTTTTAATTGTGGCAATAATTCCACCGAAGTATGCATATGAATCGTACCTTGCTCCGGTGGAATGTTACCGGCAAGCAGGTTGAGCAGCGTTGTTTTGCCCGAGCCATTTTTTCCGACTAAACCAATCCGGTCTTTGGCATGAACAACCAAATGCTCTATCGAAAATAATTCCCGATCTTTGATACTGTGTTTGATATGATGTGCTTCTAAAATTCTCATAAAATCATCTCCGTATCTATGAAGGATGGGAATAGGGGAGTTAATTGCATAAAAAAACCCCTATTCTGCATTCAGAACAGGAGTCGCCAAAAAATGAAATGGGCATACGTATCGCTCATTTCATACGGGTATTTATCACAAAGGATAAAAGGCTAATCCTGTTCTGAAATCGTTCCATGAGAGCATGAAAAATAATACAGCAAGAGGGCACACGGATTCTGAGTTTCCGATCTGCTGTTATCATCCTCTTATGAAATTCATTCTTTTAAAAAAACAGGATTAGTACTTCATGTTCCCTTTGTTCACCCTTTCGATTATTGTTGATTACAGTATAGCGGAAATAAGAAGTTTTGTCATTAAAAGAAAATGGATACATAAATTGAAATTAATATTAACTTAATATTAAAAGCTACGCTACAGAAAAACACTACGCTTTCCATGGGCCCGAGCTCATCTCCTTTAAAGAAGACTTGCTGAATGGCAAGCCGGCAGGCGTAGACAGAAGCAAAGTCGCACTTATGCCCTGCGGGTGAAAAGAAGACTTGCTGAATGGCAAGCCGGCAGGCGCAGACAGAAGCAAAGTCGCACTTATGCCCCGCGGGTAGAAAAAAAGAAGTACGCTTTTTTTCTGCGGGGTCTTCACACTGGGGCTGGGACTGCGATTACTCGCCCCACCGAAAACCATTGCGCTTTCCCATAGGAGTCTCCGTGTTTTTCTTCCGCTGGTTACTGCTTCAATCATCATTCACTTTAATGAGTAATACAAAAATGTAACTTCTTACTTCAATATATACAGCCAGTAATTACTCTTTCTCATTTTTCGATTTATACCATGTGGTTCCAGCCATTAGTAAGATATTTAAGATGGAGGCTAACAAAGCGCAAGCTCCTATAAATAGCAGTCCTAATCCTTGCCAGCCGTCTGTAACAAAAAAGCTTGCCAGGATGAGTAAAAAGCTTAAAAGACAAGTAATCAAAGGAAGAATAATTCTTTTTTCCTTTAGGAGCATACTCAGCAGGAATATAACGATTCCCATTCCGATAACATATACAAAAAATTCTATATATCCTTCCGCTGATCCGTTCATTGTTCTTTCCTCCTTGAACCATGATTCCTTGTATAATAATCATCCCTGCAGGAACAAAGAAAAAACCAGACAAACTTCGATTTTGATAAAATCATTGTCTGGTTTTTCCAGTCTTATTATAAAGCTCTTGGTGTCTTATGGATGGAATTCTCCTGTACAGCATCTTTAATCAAACAGTTTCCGCGTCCATGCGGTATACACATTGGCGTACCAAAAATCGGGTCACATGCAATATTGCACCGCATCCGGAAAACGGCGGAGACAAGCTCAGCGGAAATGGTATCCTCCGGCTTTCCCTGTGCATATACTTTTTTATCTTTAATCGCAATAATATGATGCGCATAGCGGCTTGCCAGATTCAAATCATGCAGTACCATAATAATTGTACGGCCGTCTTTTTCGTTTAATTCAAACAGAAGGTCAAGCACATCGATTTGGTGGGTTAAATCAAGATAAGTAGTCGGTTCATCCAATAAAATAATGTCTGTATCCTGTGCTAACGTTAAGGCAATCCATGCACGCTGACGCTGTCCGCCCGACAGCGAATCGACAGACTGATCTTTTAAATCGGACATATTTGTATCTTCTAATGCCTTTTGTACCGCGTCTTCATCCTCTTTGGACCATTGCTTCATCACCTTGCGATAAGGGTGCCTGCCTTGTTTGACAAGTTCATAAACCGTCAATCCTTCGGGGCTGGTCGGCGCTTGAGGCAGAATAGCCATATTCTGCGCAACATCTCGTGTACGCATTTTAGCGATATTTTGTCCATTTAATATAACAGATCCCTGCTTTGGCTTTAATAAACGTGCCAAAGAACGTAATAAAGTTGATTTTCCACAGCCGTTTGGGCCAATAAAAACAGTGATTTCCCCTTTAGGGATAGCAATGTCTAATTCATCTATAATAATCCGATCTCCGAACCCAAGTGTTAAGTTGCTTGCTGTTAATGAGTTCAATGAAAACGCCTCCTAACCTAAAAAGGTGCGTATAGCTACTAACTTCATTTTATTGCTAGAAGGGTAAATAGTCAATGATAATAGTTTTCAATTAGGTGACAATTTAATAAAATATATGAGAAAGAGGAGGCGAAGAGAACCTTATATTAACCTGATTAAAAAAAGAAACCCTTATGAAATCAATGAGAATACATTTGATTTCATAAGGGTTCTAAATGATAAAGCATGTTGTTTTATTTAACTTGATGTCTTATTTAAATAAATCAACAAGCATGTCAATGGTTTGTTCTGAAGCAACGAGACCGCTGTTTGTCCAGTTACTTTCGTCTTCAATGTAGTAGACCTGATCATTTTGAACAACGTCGGTATTATTCCAGACGTTGCTGTTTTTCAATGCTTCGATGCCTTCATCGTCTTCGTAGCCTAAAATAATCAGATGATCGGCATCCATTTCAGAAAGCTTTTCTAAAGAAATTGGGTTCCAAGCCTCTTCGCCTTTTCCAAGTTCTTCTACAATCTCAGGAGCTTCTACATCTAATTCATTGTAAATCATATCTGCCGTGTGACGGTTTTCTTCAAACAAGAAATATTTGCCGCCGACAACCCACATCATTGCAACAGATTCATCGCCTAATGTGTCATTAAGCTCTTCCTTTGCCTGGTTTACCTTTTCATCGTAATCTGCCAATGCTTGTTCCGCTTCATCTTCTTTTCCAAGGATTTCTCCAAATTTTTGTAAACGTACTTTCCAATCATTTACTTCTTCTTCGGACAGTACATAGGTTGGAGCGATTGCTGCGTAGTCTTCATAAGAGCCTTCATAGTTATCTAAGGTATGGTCCAATATAATAAGGTCAGGCTCTATGCTTAGCACTTGCTCTAGAGGCAGTGTCCATTCAATGGTTTCTACATCTGCAAGATCTTCTTCCAAATAATCCTGGACACTTTCGCCGATTGCCCATTTTGCGACAGGCGTTTCGTCAAGCGCGATTAACGTGTCCTCATTATAGGAAGCAAGGATTTTTTCGGGATTTGCAGGAATAGTAACTTCCCCCATCTCCGAATCAACAGTAATTTCAGCTGCTTCGTCGGTATCGCCGGATGTATCTGCATCATCAGATTCGCCATCATTACTGTTGCCGCAAGCAGCAAGAAGTAAGAGGGCAGTAAGTATCAATATAAATAAATATCTTTTTTGCCTTAATTTGTTCATCTCTTTTTCTCCTTTTATGTTATAATGAACGTCTAACGATAATGATAATCACTTTCAATTAGAAAGTCAATACGTTACAGCACAATAGGGATACATTGTTTTTAGTACGTAGAAATAGGAAAGGACTTTTGTTTTGCACTTTAAAAAGTGATATCATAGCACAATCATATTCTATGAAGAAATAATAGGAGTATACAAGAAATGAGATTGTTTTCACATTCTTCTCAATTAAGAAAAGTATTGATAAATATGATAGGCATTTGTCTCGTTGTTTTTTCGGTTGGCATGTCTATCTCTTATGGTGCAACCACAGTAGATTTACATACGGTTTGGCAGGCTGTTTTCCAGTTTAGTGAAGGAGAGCAGGCGCATCAGGTTATTTGGGAGCTCCGGATTCCTCGGGCTCTGGCTGCAGTGCTGGTAGGGGCGTTTTTAGCTGTATCGGGCTCTGTGATGCAGGGGATGACACGGAATCCGCTTGCCTCTCCATCGATTATGGGGGTAACAGACGGTGCTGCATTTATGCTTGTAATCATTCTTGCTTTTTATCCGGCAGTTTCGAATGTGGGCTTAATGTTTGCTTCATTTATTGGGGCAGGTATCGCAGTAACACTGGTATTTTTAATCGGCTCTTTTTCCAGCAGCGGGTTAACACCGGTTAAATTGGCACTGGCTGGAGTAGCAATTGGTACATTATTACGATCTGTTTCCTCGATACTTTCTCTGCATTTTCAGCTGGAGAGAGATATCGGCTTTTGGCTTGCAGGCGGTTTAGATGGAGCGGGCTGGAATGCGATAAGCCTCCTCCTTGTTGCAGGAGTGATAGGGATTGTACTGGCATTATCCATTGCAAAATCAATTACGGTCTTAAGTCTTGGTGATGATTTATCTACTGGCTTGGGGCAGAATAACACCTTTATTAAAATTGCCGGGATTGCGGTTGTTTTAATATTAACTGGTGCGGCGGTTTCGGTTGCGGGTTCCGTCGGGTTTGTGGGGCTGATTATCCCGCATATCACACGGTTTATTATTGGCACAGATTACCGCTGGATTATTCCGACCTCCGCAGTGTTTGGAGCTTTATTGCTGGTAAATGCAGATTTGATTGCACGAATCATCAATGCCCCTTTTGAAACACCGGTAGGAGCGATTACATCGATTATCGGTGTTCCATTCTTCCTCTATTTAGCCAGAGGCAGCGGGGGTGACAGAAAATGAATACAGTAGAAAAGCAAAAGAGATTTCGGTTTTGGATGATAATAAGCATATTGATTATCGGAACGATTGTTTTTTCCTTTATCAGTTTAAATCTGGGTGCCATTTCGATTTCTCCCGGAGAAGTCATTCAAACGTTAATGGGACAGGGATCAGACAGGCAGGAGCTTGTCTTGTTTCAATTTCGGCTGCCGGGTATTATTTTAGCATTATTAATTGGAGCCGGCTTGGCTGTTTCCGGAACCATTATGCAGGGCATTACCCAAAATGGACTTGCTGATCCGGGGATATTGGGAATTAATTCAGGCGCGGGCTTTGCCATTGTCTTATTCCTTTATTTCTTTCAGGGAGTTATTCCGGCAACCAGTGCGCTCAGCACTTACATGCTTCCTTTTGTTGCGTTAATTGGAGCTTTTACGGCGGCCGTTTTGATTTATGCCATTGCCTGGAAAAAAGGAGTATCACCGATTCGGCTTGTGCTGGTCGGAATCGGGGTAAACGCAGCATTTGGCGCACTTATGACTATTCTACAGCTAAGAATGGATCCACAAAATTATCGTCAGGTAACCATCTGGCTATCTGGCGAGATTTGGAGTGAGAACTGGAGCTTTGTTTTAGCATTATTACCTTGGATGCTGATTCTGATTCCAGTTGCTATAAAAAAAGCAAGAAACTTAAATGTTTTTCATTTAGGAGATGATGTTGCTTCTGGTCTTGGAACGCATGTAGAGAGAGAGCGGGGCGTCTTATTATTAATTGCTGTCGCATTAGCAGGAGCATCCGTTGCGGCAGGCGGAGCGATTGCCTTTTTAGGATTAGTTGTTCCACATATTGTCCGCAAGCTGGTTGGACCGCTGCACCATTATGTGATTCCGATTTCCGCCTTGCTGGGTGCATTTATATTAATGACAGCTGATATGATTGGAAGTAATATTTTAGCACCGACTACGATACCAGTGGGAATTGTGGTATCAATCGTCAGTACACCTTATTTTGTTTATCTACTGATGAAGACAAAATAAAAATGGGGAAAGGACGTAGGTAATCATGAAGGAAGAATTTTATGACGTAACGATTGTTGGCGGCGGACCTGCCGGATTGTTTGCCGCCTTCTATAGCGGAATGCGGGAAATGAAGACCAAAATTATTGAATATCTGCCATACCTTGGCGGAAAAGTGCCTTACTTTTATCCGGAAAAGGTAATTCGCGATATTGGCGGTATTGCGCAGGCTACCGGCGAAGAAGTAACAGAACAGCTGGTAGAACAGGCGATGACATTTGACCCGGCAATTGTTTTAGGAGAACAGGTCGTGGATATGCAGCGAATGGAAGATGGAATTTTTCAGCTTGTAAGCAGCAACGGAAATGTTCATTATTCGAAAACAGTTATGCTGGCAACCGGGTTTGGAACCTTACATTCTGTAAAATTGGACCATCCGGAAGCAGTCTATTACGAAGAGAAAAGCCTGCATTACACGGTAAGAAAGCTGGCAGATTATTATGATAAGCATGTCCTGATTTCCGGTGGCGGCAACAGTGCGGTAGATTGGGCACTGGAGCTTGAAAATATAGCAAAGAGTGTGACGCTCATTCATCGCCGCAATCAGTTTAAAGGGCTGGAGAGCAGTGTGACCAAGCTGAAAAATTCAAGTGTGAATATCATGACACCATATGAAATAAAAGCATTGCATGGCACAGATGGACAGCTTGAAAAGGCGGTCCTTGGTCATTTAGAGGATGAAGCGGAGGAAAAAGAGCTTCAGGTTGACCGGCTGGTGGTTAATCACGGTTTTCAAATCAATCTGGAACCAATCACGACGTGGGGATTGGAAATGATTGATGGCATGATTGCGGTGGATTCCAGCATGCAGACATCGGTTGAAGGAGTATTTGCAATCGGTGATATCGCGCATTACCCGGATAAGCTTGGATTGATTGCCGGAGCGTTTAATGAAGGACCGATTGCAGTCAATCATGCGAAAAAAATCGCTGACCCGGAAGATCCGATAAAGCATTTATTCTCCACAAATTATGCAGCTTTTACGGAAGAGGAATAATGTAACAAAAAAGCACTCTAACGTTTTCTAACAGGTAATGAAGGTTAAGAAAACAGAAAGAGTGTTTTTTTCAGCCCTTTTCCGGCAGATATTTTTGAAAAAGCTCAAGAAACTTTTGCCGGTCTTCTCCGGTCAATGCTTTAGGGCCCTTAGTGTGCTTCCCGCTCCGTCTCTCTTTCGCACTCAAGTAACGGGACTGCAGCAGCTGATCGATATTATCATTGGTATAGGCGAACCCTTTATGATGCAGTACATAACAGCCCTTCGCAAGTGCAAGCGAAGCCAGTCCATAATCCTGTGTAACGACAATATCATTCTTTTTCGCCAGCTGCATAATCCGGTAATCCGCAGCATCTGCACCTGTGTCTACATAAATGGTTTCCACCCCTTCTGGATACTCCTGTAAAGAAAAATGTGAGATACTCGTTACCAGCACAACAGGAACCTTCTTGTGACCAGCTTCCTCTATAATAATGTTTTTGACAGGGCAGGCATCTGCATCGACATAGACTTTCATTTGATTCACTTCCTTTTTTCAACGTTTCTAATTATTGTAGCAAATAATTATGTAACTTGTCTTATCCACTAGAAATTCATATCAAAAGCCTGTAATATATGAATCACTATCTATCGTGAAAAAGGAGCTTGGATGTATGAGTTTTTTCATTGAACAAATGAAGCCGGAAGACTGGGAACAGGTATTGGAAATATACTATCATGGAATGGAAACACAGAATGCAACGTTTGAAATGAATGAACCTGACTGGAAATCCTGGGATGATTGGGACCGAGATCATTTACCGCAGTGCCGGCTGGTTTTCCGCGAGGGAGAGAAAATTCTTGGCTGGGCATCGCTGCTGCCTATTTCTGCAAGAGAAGCATACCAGGGCGTTGCCGAGGTAAGTATTTACCTGCATAAAGATGCTATGGGAAAAGGCATTGGAACAAAGCTGCTGCAAGCATTGATTGAAGCAAGTGAAGAAGCAGGAATGTGGACACTGCAATCCGAAATCTTTCCGGAAAATACAGGAAGCATGAAGCTGCATGAAAAGATGGGCTTTCGCAAGGTCGGGTTTCGTGAAAAAATTGGACAAATGGAAGACGGCAGATGGCGCGATGTTGTACTTGTGGAACGTCGAAGCCAACGCGTAGGATGTAAATAGGGAGGAGATTACATGGAAATCAAAATTAATGGGCAATCGTTTGAGGGGAAACAGGTTGAATTGGATGAAACAGCTGACAAAAAGCAGGTTGCATTTTCATTTGATGTAATTAGTGAAACCTATCATGACGTGACATCCTTGCTTTATAAAAATGATTTTGAGGTGGAAATCCCGGAGAAATCCATAGCTTTTTCCGCGACTATCAACGAATATTCTACTTCTATGACAAATTTATATGAAAAAGGTAATACAAGTGAATTTTATTTGAAGCTGCGTGAAAAATAATTTTTATGATGTGGGGGAGAACAATACAATGGAACCAATCTTATTATCCTTTCCAGACCAATTTGAAACAGAGCGTTTAATTATCCGGGCGCCAAAGCCTGAAGATTGGAAGCCTATTTATACTGCAATGCAGGCTTCTATCAATGAATTGAAGCCCTGGCTTCCATTTGCACGTCAGGAGCAGACGGAGCAGGATGTGCAAAAAACAACAAAGGAAGCTTATTTGAACTTTCTTTCGCGAGAAGATTTACGTTTCCATGCTTTTGATAAAGAAACTGGAGAATTTATGATTTCCAGCGGTCTGCATCGCATTAATTGGGATGTAAGAAAATTTGAGATTGGATATTGGGTTGATACAAAGCATAGTGGAAAAGGCTATGTCACAGAGCTGGTAAAAGGACTGACTTCCTTTGCTTTTCGGGAGCTCGCTGCAAATCGGGTAGAAATCCGATGTGATCCTAAAAATAGCAGAAGTAAAACAGTTGCTGAACGATCCGGCTTTGAACTGGAAGGAATTTTGAGAAATGATGTTATAGAAGAAAACGGGGAACTGAGAGATACCTGCATTTTTGCAGTGATTGAAGACCCGAATATAGTTAAGAAATAAGGGTGAAGCAATGAAGCGGGTAACGGTAAAACAAACGCATGTAAAACATATCAAACAGCAAAATCCATTGATTTTAGAAGAAGCTATTCATGGAGCGGATAAGCTTCATGAAGGAGAAATCATTGCCCTTCATACACAGCAGGGAGAATTTTTGGCACAGGCTTATACAGGTCGCCAAAATAAAGGAATGGGCTGGGTGTTAACGTTTAAACAAGAAGACACCATTGACCAAGGCTTCTTTAAACAAAAGCTGCTCACAGCGATAAATAAGCGCCGCTCCTATTATCAGGCAGAAGAAACAACTGCCTTTCGTGTGTTTAACGGAGAAGGAGACGGAATCGGCGGCTTGATTATTGACTATTTTGAAGGCTACTATGTTATCCAATGGTACAGTGAAGGGATTTATGCGTTCAAAGACTGGGTTATACAAGTCTTTGATGAATTGGGTGACTATCAGGGAATCTACGAAAAGAAACGCTTTGACACGAAAGGACAGTATGTAGAGGGTGACGATTTTGTAAAAGGGACAAGAGGCGAATTCCCGCTTATCGTAAAGGAAAATGGCATGAACTATGCGGTTTACCTGAATGATGGAGCGATGGTGGGCATTTTCTTAGACCAGCGCGATGTCCGTAAAGCATTACGCGATAAATACGCAAAAGGAAAGCATGTATTAAACACCTTTTCCTATACCGGCGCTTTCTCCGTAGCCGCTGCACTTGGAGGAGCAGCAAAAACCACCAGCGTAGACTTAGCAAAACGGAGTAAAAGTAAAACCATTGAACAGTTCAGTGTAAATGAGGTTGATTTTGAACAGCAGGATATTATCGTGATGGATGTATTTGATTATTTCAAATATGCGAAGCGGAAGAAGCTGCAATTCGATGTCGTTGTTTTGGATCCGCCAAGCTTTGCGCGTTCTAAGAAAAGAACCTTCCGGACAGCAAAGGACTATCCGGAGCTGATAGAGAATTCCATTGACTTGCTGGAAAAGGACGGTGTGATTATTGCATCCACCAATACTGCTTCTTTTGGAATGAAGAAATTCAAAGAGATGATCCAGCGCGGGTTTCAGGCTAAACAAAAGAAATATACGATTCTGGAAGAATTCTCATTGCCGGGTGATTTTGCGGTGAATAAGCATTTTAAGCAGGGAGATTATCTGAAAGTGATCGTGATTCAAGTAAAAGATTGATGCATAACACTGTAGTTATGCAAAAACAAAAAAAGAGGCTGTTGTATCGTCAAGTAATCGATGATACAACAGTCCTTTTAAAGTATTTGATAGAAGGCTACTCCTTTGGTTCTAAATCTTCAATCGAATCAATATCCATATATTCAGGAACAACAAAACCATTTTGAAGACCATCCAAGTTTGGACCTAAGTCAACAAATTCACCTTCGTAGCGATCATACAAATGCCCTTGTGTTATTGGTAATGCCGGAGCAACGGTTGCATCAACACTGTCACCGGCAATGCTTTCAAATAAAATGGCAGGGTCGACTTCTGTTACGGTAACATCATAGCCATACTCGGTGAGTACTTGTTCCATAACTGCTGCAGATGCTTGCTCTGCTTCCCAAGGCATAGAACCAATCTCGATTTTTTCTCCATCTGCTTCTTCGATATTTTCAGTCCACTCATCCACTTTATCCGGATTATCTTCCACCCAGTTAGAAGCAGCAGTTTCAACATCTGAATCTTCTGCTTCATACATTACTTGTTCTACGTCATCTAACTCCCAGTTAAATGCATCGAGCAGTTTATAAGCGTCCGGCATGTCTTCTTCTAAGCCTAAGCGTGTGATTGTATGGGCAGATTCGCTCTCTCCCATCGTACCTTCCGGGTCTTCGAGCATTTTTAAATCGTATTGGAGAAATTTATGGTGTGGTATCCAGCCAGTAACAATAATTGGATCTTCATTACTTATTGCATCAGCCAATTGTGCAAGCATTCCTACTGTTGAACTTTCTTCAAGCTCCCAGCCATCAAGATTATCGTAAGTATCAAGCGTATTATTTGCGGTTTCTGTAACACCTGCACCAGGTTCAATACCTGTAATTGTGTAGTCCACTTCTTCACTATAATTAATGTCTCCTCCAGCCTCTGCTGAATCTTCCTCTGTTGAATCATTACCACATGCAGCAAGCAGAAAAATAGAAGCTATACCTACTGCTGACAATGTTTTTAATGCGTTCACAAATGACAACACCTTTCTGAAATTGTTCGTTTGGTACTACGTTTTTAATCGAATCAAAGTCCATATAATCATCCACTATCAGGTATCTTCAAAATTCTCAGAGTCGTTGATATCGGTAAGTAAGCACTTAATGATATGAGCAGCAAAATGTTGAAAAATGGCTGCTGAAATATCTTAAGTCATTTTTAAGTATATATTCAAAATCCGATAATCGTATCATTCACATTCGCTTAGACCCTGATGAATCTGATTCTTTCATTTCATCACCACCGTCCCGCAAGTAATGTAAGTTTTAAGATTGCCCATGGCATAGAACATCTTTAAGGACTTTGAAAAATATCGTACCGTTTCTGAAATATTCTGTTAAGTAAAATTATTTTACTCGCTTCTATACAACCTAACACAAAGTATAAATATAAGCAAAGTACCGTCATATGGCTTTGCATGCTTTAGAGACAATATTATTCAATATTAAAGCGTAGGTAAGAAAAAGAATACAATCTGATTTTATGGATGAAGTTTCCCTTTATAATTATTTCAGAAAAATGCTAATAAAAATCTCAAAAACTATTGAATAAATAAGCATTTTAAGCAGAGGAATTATTTGGTAGTGGTTATGATTCAGGTAAAGGGTGAGTAGTTTTAATTGTGATGAGAACAATGTATCTCATCAAATGTAAATAAAAGCAGCAAGCAATGAATTCATTACTTGCTGCTTTTACAATAGATATCTTTAGGACGATAATAATATCTTCCAATAATCAGAAATATGACTAATTGTTTTATTTGTTTGCTCTTTAATAGAATCTTTTGCTGTTTGTAAATTTGAATCTTTTGATGAGAATCCTTTTGTCACATAATTCACCAATTGTTCTTGTAATTGAAACATAAGCAAATCAACTTCAGAAGCATCTTTCAGTTCATTAAACTGTTTAGTATATTTGTCTACCATATCCATAATTTCTTCAGATGTATATTCTGTGACGCCAAGCTTATTCGTGATAGTTAGATTTTTTCTTTGTTCTGCATCTAATGAAACAGGTGGCAAATTAGTCATTTTTGCACGAGCTTCAAAAAATTTTTCATGAACAGAGCGATGATTCGTAACAGCATCTTTATTATGTGTAGTATATTGGTCGATAAGCTGGTCAAAACCTTCTTTCACCTTAGAATTATCTGTTAGAAATTTATCGCTGAATACGTGAAGTGCAGATACGGAAGAAGCAAATTCCAGCTGTGCTTCAGCTGAACTTAACATTAATTCTCCACCGCCGCGACCTCCACTGCCCATTCTTCCATTAACATGATAGTGTCCTAAACTATCAAGGGCTTCCGTTACTTGCATCAATATATTTTCCATATTCTGAATAGTATCTTTGTCGTGATCCTCATAGAAACCTGTTTCATTTAAATATTAACTAAACACCAAATATTGATGATACGGACGATAAGAAAAAAGGTCAGAAGGATCAGCATTTGGATTTACAATGGAGTTTACCATGATTTCGTGACCTTTATCCATTTGCTCTCTTAAGGTTTTTACTTCATCAGAGAGTAGTAAGGAATCTGACATTTTTAAATGTGCATTGGTTTTCTTGACATTTGCTAAAGAAGTTTCTTTTGATACATATGGGGTGCCGACTCCCGTATAATAACCATCAATTTGCATATTTTCACCTCTTCTTAGTATAAAAATTATGATTGAGAAACATCCACCAAACTTTCTTCCTCCAATAATCTTAGAATGGAAGGATAACGGATGATAATTCTTCGGTATATATAAATTAACGAGGTGAATAGGTAGGAAGCGGTTCTATACCTGCTGCATAATAAAAATTTAAACCGCTAAAAAAATCTATTGTTTTACCTGTGCTGATATCAAAGACTAAAATATGCTCTCCATAATTGAAATCGTGTACATCTAATCTTCGTGGTGTTTTTTTTACCTAAGGTGTCAACAAATGAATTATGGTAAATTGGATTTGTACCAGATTGATACTGTGATTCATTGTACATAAACCCAGTGTCTATGTCTAAAGCAAGAAAAAGTACTTGCTGTGAACTTGTATAGTTAGAATTATACGAATAAACATTTGGTAATATATCTTTTACTTGAACATTATAAACCTCATGAGTACGCCGATTATAACCACCGTTGTCTGAAAAATAGAATTCTCTTTTCCAACTTAAATTTGAATTACTACTGCTCCAATTCAATACGTGAGTACCGTTTGCATAAACCGAACTATCTGCATACTCAGCTACTACATGACTAAGTGAACTTGTAAATTCTATGATATTCGTATAGTTAGGTGGAATAGAAGCATTCATTCTCAGATTATAATTATCGCCTACTTCTCCTGTAGACCTTACTTCTAATGCATAATCTCCTGCTGGAAGATTAGGAACAAGTAGCCATTGATCAGTACCTTTTATAATTCCAGTGTTATACATAATCATGCTGTCCCAATCAACAATATACAATTCTACTTCATAATTTGCATTATCAGACGAGAGTCTTGTCAGTACCCCTCTGTCTGAAGTAGGACTAAAGAAAAAAATATCTGTAGGGTCGGCTTGAGATAGATTACTTGTTGCGTTCATAATTAAACCATCTATTTCATAGAGTGCTTGTGGCTGAACTGTATCTGAATCTTGAACTGGCTGGATAGTGTCCTTTGTTTTATTACTCAGGTCATCATTATCCTGCTGAATTTCTTTTGTGTCTCCTGTTTTCTCTAAATTAACAGGTGCATTTTTAATTTCACTTGAATCTAAGTTATTGTCACTATCTGCTTCTTGCAAATTTTTTTGAATTTCTTTAATTTCTTCAAGGTTTTCAGAATCAGTACTTGATGTTTCATCAAATTCATCTGCATATACAATATTCTCCGTACTTATTGTGCTAAAAAATAATAAAATCGCGATGCTTAACATCTTAACATCATTAAAAATCTAATTTTCTTATTGGTCATTGATAATCCTCCCTTTATTATATATGAAAATAAGTATATCTATCCTTTATTTCGGTCGGATTAAGAAATAATGAAGTAAAAATACCTATTTAATTTAAAAATTTTTAAAATTAAGGCTGAACAGTGAAATTACCTTATATCTTAAGGGAGCTCTCTTACTTGTATATAGATTAAAAAGTTAGTAAAGAGTATACAAGATATTAAAAGTAATTAAGCAAGATATGATGGAATAAAAAAAATCTCAAAAACTATTGAATAAATATTCTTTTTATTGCATAATAATTCATAACAACTTATTGAAGAGGTGTACGTGAATGACAACAAATCAAATCCAATTTCAGCAGCAGGAGTTAAAAGGAAGAGACTTTCTGACACTTGCTGATTATACAAAAGATGAAATCGACTATTTGATCGAATTAGCAGATTATCAAAAGAAGCAAAGTAAAGAAGGGATTATTTTTGAACCCTTGAAGGGGAAAACGTTAGGAATGATTTTTGAAAAGGCTTCGACAAGAACGCGTGTATCCTTTGAAACAGGTATCTATCAGCTGGGCGGTTTAGGTATTTTCTTAAGCTCCAAGGATATACAGATTGGCAGGGGAGAAACGATTGCAGATACAGCACAGGTGCTTTCAGGCTATTTGGATGGAATTATGATCCGTACCTATAATCAGGATGATGTGGCGGAGCTGGCGAAGTATGCAAGTATCCCTGTCATCAATGGATTGACAGACCTTTATCACCCATGTCAGGTATTAGCAGATTTACAGACCATCAAAGAGGTGAAAGGTGTGCTGCAGGGACAGAAACTGGTTTATATCGGTGATGGTAATAATATGGCGCATTCTTTAATGATTGGTGCTGCAAAAATGGGCATGCATATTGTTACAGTAACACCAGTTGATTATAAGCCGGAGGAGCAGGTTACGGAAAAAGCGAAACAATTTGCTTCTGAACACAGTGCAACGATTGAATGGAGTAATGATCCAGCCGAGGCTGTGAAAAATGCAGATGTCGTTTATACAGATGTATGGGCAAGCATGGGGCAGGAAGCGGAGCAAACAAAGCGTGAGCAGGACTTTCAGCAGTTTCAGGTAAATGAAGCACTTCTTGCCAATGCAAAAGCAGATGTCACCTTTATGCATTGCCTGCCAGCTCATCGGGGAGAAGAGGTATCTGCAGGAGTGATTGATGGGAAGCATTCTGTTGTCTTCCTGCAGTCCGAAAACCGCCTGCATGCACAAAAAGCTTTGATGACAGCGTTAATGGGATAAATATAGAAGAAATAATGAAGCGGGAAAGTCAGTAAGACAGACTTTCCTGTTTTTTTATTTCTAAATACTTTTTGAATATCCTCTTTTAGAAATTTTTCCTCCCTTCGATTACAAGGATGATACGATTAATGGCCGCTTATCTTCGCTGTAAAACCGCTTTTTAAACTACTTGCATCTGCACAGTCTTTGGGTATGGATTCGAAGAAAAATCTACCTTATCTACACTAAGGGAAGTTGTTTTTAAAACAGGTATTATTCACTAATTACATTGGAATTTCAGCATAGCTTGGAACACGGTAATTCTCTATTAATTGCTGTTTTCAAACCGTCTCCCGGGAGGGCTTCTTATAATAAGAGATTTAATAAGAAGGAGATATACAAAGGTTTGATAGTATAGCGACCCGGGTAATAGTTAGAATACTTGTACATAAAAACAAATAAATAGAAGAGGTGTAGGCATGAAAAGTGTAACAAGCGTGTTTTGGTACGCTTTAGCTTTATGTATTATTGTAGTTCTTTGGGGCTCCTTTGCTCCTGTTAATTTAGAAGGGGTTACATTAGAGATTACTACGTTTATCTCTGAAAAATTTGGTTGGTATTACTTATTATTAGTCATGTTAACGCTGGTATTATGTGTGTATCTTATTTTTTCACGATATGGAAATATTAAATTAGGGAAAGAACATGATAAACCTGAGTTTAGTTTATTATCATGGTTTACTATGCTGTTTAGTGCAGGAATGGGGATGGGATTAGTATTTTGGACAACTTCCGAACCAATTTCCCATGCTTTTATCAGTTCTCCTGGAGCAGAACTGGGCTCAGAGCAAGCGCTTAACGACAGCTTAAAATATGCTTTCTTTCATTGGGGGATGCATGCCTGGGCAGTATATGGCATGGTGGCACTGGTATTAGCATACTTTAAATTCCATAAAGACACCCCGGGACTCATTAGCGCTACATTAGTCCCGCTGTTCGGCAAGAAAGCAATGCAAGGTCTTCCAGGAAAAATCATAGATACCCTGGCTGTATTTGCTACTGTCGTTGGTGTTGCTGCGACCTTAGGATTTGGATCTGCGCAAATTAATGGCGGGCTATCCTATTTATTTGGTACACCTGGAACTTTTCCGGTGCAGCTGCTTATTTTAGTCATAGCAACTGTCCTGTTTATTGTTTCAGCCTGGTCCGGGATTGGCAGAGGAATAAAATACTTAAGTAATTTTAATATGGGTCTGGCATTTGTATTATTACTCCTGCTATTTATCATTGGACCTACCTTATACATTCTTAACATGTTCACACATACATTAGGAAGCTATGTATCAGACTTTTTTGAGATGAGTCTGCGAATGGCTCCTCAAAATGCAGAACAGAGAGGCTGGATTAATGATTGGACGATCTTTTATTGGGCATGGTGGATTTCTTGGTCGCCATTTGTAGGCATCTTTATTGCCCGTATTTCTAAAGGGAGAACGATCAAGGAATTTATGCTGGGCGTGTTATTTGTTCCCGCTATTGTCTGTTTTATTTTCTTTACTGTTTTCGGTGCTTCCGCTTTAAACTTGGAGCAGAATGGAATTGCTAAAATATCAGAATTTGCATTGGAAACTTCCACGTTTGGAGTTTTAAATGAATATCCTTTAGGGATGTTGATGTCTATCATTACTATAATTGTAGTAGCCGTCTTCTTTATTACATCTGCTGACTCGGCTACGTTTGTACTGGGAATGTTAAGTACGGGAGGAACTATTAATCCGCGCAATTCTGTTAAAATTATGTGGGGGCTGATGCAATCAGCTGTTGCAGCAATTATTGTTTACTTCGGCGGGACGCAAGGTCTGCAAAATATGCTGATTATTGCGGCGCTTCCGTTCTCCATCGTAGTTATCCTCATGGGTGTTTCATTTTTTAAATCGGCCCACCGGGAACAAGGTTACTGGAAAAAGCAAACGAAAAAGAAAGAAGGCCAGGGGTTTTAGATGACTGGATAAAGGAAATAAAAAAGAGGAGGAGGAGATAAAATGACAAGAACATTACAAATCATTGGTCTGCTGTGTATACTATTTATTGTCAGTGCTTGTCAAGCTGATACAGAGCAGGAAGTAAATAATAATGCTGATGAGAATCAAGAGACGACAGAAGAGAATGAATCAGATACCGGCACTTCCGCTGATAATAATACAGACACCTCCTATGAATATGAAGAGCAGGAAGTCATTGGCGGACAGATTGATGAGGGAGACTATGATGTGGTTGTCGAAACAGATAATAAAGGAACGCGTGTAATGTTTTATGAAATCGATGGAGAGAAATACTATAAAACCATCTTTGTCAAAGACGATAACCGCTTAAAAATCATTGATATTCAAAATGATAATGGTCTGATCTATAATGAAACCATATAAAAAATGTGCAAGCGTCTCCCATCTGCGCTTGCACATTTTTACTATTTTAAGAAATCGAAACCCCTTTTGTATCAATCTCTAAAACCTTTACTTGATACCCTTCAAGTTGTTTTGCCATCGTTTCTTTCACTGTTTCACCATTTCCTTTTGCTACAAAAGAAAGCATGGTTGGTCCGGCGCCGCTTAAAGCTGTACCAAATGCTCCAAGCTCTTTCGCTTTTTCACGAATAGCATCAAAATTAGGTATGAGTGTTTTACGAAAAGGCTCGTGAAATAAATCGTTCTCGAGCATTTTCCCAAACAATGGATAATCCTTGGAATAGAGTGCAGCAACAACCAGGTTGCTCATTGCACTAGCTCTTGCTGCATAGTTACGTTCATATGTATCTGGCAGACAATCTCTGGCAACTTCTGTTTTCAGCTCTACTTCTGGTATATACGCAATTAAATCTAATTCAATATCATGAAGCCGGACAGAAGGAATATCATTATCGAGCATAGTAGAAATCGTTAATCCTCCAAATAAAGCCGGGGCAATATTATCAGGATGCCCTTCGATTTCTGTCCCAAATGCTAATTTCTGTTCATTTGTTAACTGCAGGTTTCCCAGCTGATTAGCCAGTTCAATTCCTGCAACAATCGCAGAAGCACTGCTGCCCAAACCTCTGGCCAGCGGTATTTCACTGACCTCCTGCACCTTGCAGGGAGGCAAGGCAGTCCCGTATCGTGCAGCTACCTGCTCTGTAATGTTCCAAATAAAATGATTTTCTTGGGGTTTTTCAGAGCCGTGTGCGAAAAATGCATGATGATCAGAAGTTTCTACGTCCAAATGAATATACAGACCTAATGCAAGGCCCATGGAATCAAAACCAGGGCCAAGATTAGCACTGCTTGCTGGTACAGAGATGCGAAACGGCATCATGACGTAATCATCTTCTCTAAATATTCAAGGATAGCCGTTTCGTCATTTGGCAGGGATACAGGGTCGATGGTCAGCTGGTCAATAGCTGTTTGCGGATCTTTTAAGCCATTGCCTGTCAATACAGCTACAACCTTGCTTCCCTGTGGAATTTTACCTGCTTTTACCTGTTGGATAACGCCAGCAATGGAAGCCGCTGAGCCCGGTTCTGCAAATACACCTTCTTTACGCGGAAGAAGCTTAAATGCAGATACAATTTCATCATCTGTGACAGAACCAATCATTCCGCCTGATTCTTCTCTTGCCTGAACTGCTAAATCCCAGCTCGCCGGGTTACCAATTCGAATGGCTGTTGCTACCGTTTCCGGATCTTCAACTACTTCATCTCTGACAATAGCTGCTGCACCTTCAGCTTCAAAACCAAACATTTTTGGAAGGGCTGTACCTTTGGATGCATTAAATTCTTTAAAACCTTTCCAGTAGGCACTGATATTTCCAGCGTTGCCGACCGGGATTGCTAAGATGTCAGGAGCTTCTCCAAGCTGCTCACAAACTTCAAAGGCTGCTGTTTTTTGTCCTTCCAAACGATATGGATTCACAGAGTTTACTAGAGTAATAGGCGATTTCTCGCTGATTTTACGAACCAGCTGCAGCGCTTGGTCAAAATTGCCTTCAATTTCTACGATTTCTGCTCCATACATGACAGCCTGAGCCAGCTTTCCAAGCGCAATCTTTCCTTTAGGGATAACGATAATCGCCCGCAGACCTGCACGAGCGGCATAAGCTGCTGCCGATGCAGAGGTATTTCCGGTAGAAGCACAAATAACAGAGTTACTGCCTTCTTCTATGGCTTTGGCAACAGCCATGACCATGCCGCGGTCTTTGAATGAGCCGGTCGGGTTTAAGCCTTCAAACTTCCCGTATAATTCAATTCCCAATTCCTTTGACAGATTTGGAAAATGATAAAGTGGTGTATTTCCTTCTGATAATGATAAAGCGGGTGTTTTATCTGTGACAGGAAGTAAGTCACGATATTCTTCAATTAACCCTTTCCAAGCCATCTTACGCATCTCCTTCTACTTTGTAATAGCTTTTTATCTCGTTTACTGCATCAAATGATTTTAATTGATTCAGTACTTCTTCAAAATGAGAGTATGGTGTATCATGTGTAACCAGCACAATCTCTGCAGAATCTTTTTCATCCACAGGTGTCTGTAAAATACGCTGGAAGCTGATATCCTGTTCATGGAAAATCGATGAGATTTCTGAGAATACCCCCGTTTTGTCCTCCACGCATAGGCGCACATAATATTGACCATGCTGTTTCTCTTTTGGACGCAATGTTTTTGGAAACTGCATGTCATTTAACTGCTTTCCTGACACGCCTAAACGCATCGCTTTGATAGCTGCGATAACATCGGAAAGAATAGCAGTCGCTGTCGGGAGGCTGCCGGCGCCCGGGCCATAGAACATGGTCTCCCCAACTGCTTCACCATACACGTATACTGCATTATATTCATTTTTAACGCTTGCCAGCGGATGATTTTTCGCCAGCAGGGTAGGTTCGACACTTACTTCTAATTCATGGTCGAAAAAGTTTGCAAATCCGATAAGCTTCATAGTATATCCCAACTGTGCAGCATAACGAAGATCTTTTAATTCAATGCCATGGATACCTTCTACCTCCACGTCCTGCAAATCAACAGGTGTAGAGAATGCCAGCCGGCCAAGGATAGCCATTTTTCGGGCTGCATCTAAGCCTTCTACATCAGATGTCGGATCTGCTTCAGCAAAACCGAGCTGCTGTGCATCTGCAAGTGCATCCTCATAGCTTACGCCTTCTTCGTCCATTTTTGTCAGGATATAGTTTGTTGTTCCATTGACAATCCCCATAATTTTTTGAATATGATCAGAGGATAAACCCTCGTTAATTCCGCGAAGGATAGGAATGCCACCGGCAACACTGGCTTCATAATAAAAATCACAATTATTTTTTACTGCAGCCGCCTGTAACTCAGGACCATGAACAGCCACTAAGTCTTTGTTAGCTGAAACAACATGTTTTTTATTGGAAAAGGCCTTTAAAATATATTCCTTTGTATGATCAATACCGCCCATTACTTCAATAACAAGATCGATATTCGGGTTTTCCAGAACATCATCGGGGTTGGTTGTTAAAAGGCTTTGATCCACATCAATATTCCGAGCCTTTTCGATATTACGCACAAGTACTTTATCCACTTCGACTTTACAGCCTAATTGATGGGCTAATTTTTCCTGATGATCTTCAATCAAGTGAATAACTCCTGATCCAACGACACCAAGACCTAATAAACCTACTGAAACCTTCTCTTCCATCTTACCACCTCTACGCTTCCTATTGTATATTGAATTTATTTAAACATGAAAAAGAGAGTAAGGCAATAGCGAATTTTTAGAAAAGATAAGCGTTTATATATGTAACCGTTTTCTTAAAGCGGAATAATCAGCGATTTAAAAAATCGTCACATTTTAGAATGGTTTTAACGGAATGAATCCAGCGGCTGTGCCATTTTTGCTATTTTTTCATATAAATAGATAAAAAGGGGATGAGAACTGTGCGAATTTATCATCTCGGAGCATTATTTATTATTTTCTTAAGCCTGGGTGTAAGTATTGGCTATAGTATCGGGAAAACAGAGATTTTTGCGCTGGCTGGGTTTATTTTAGGAGTGTTTCCTATTGTGATATACAGACGAACTATTATAAAGAAGGAAAAGAGCTCATGTGGTGAGAAAGATAAACAAACGTATTCCTGAGGCAGCTGTTGTTTTCCGTTAAAAATATAGCGTGTGGGCAGAAAGGAACCCCTCTGAAAACTGAAAAAAAGAAGCTTTCAGAGGGGTTCATATATAACAGCAAAGCTTTACAAAGGAAGAAACTATTCAGATTCAGCTGTAACCTGCGGACGTTTATATCCCTTTAGGGCAATCAAAGCAGTAAACAGACC
This sequence comes from Oceanobacillus sp. FSL K6-0251, assembly GCF_038004725.1. Lineage (NCBI taxonomy): Bacteria > Bacillati > Bacillota > Bacilli > Caryophanales > Bacillaceae > Oceanobacillus > Oceanobacillus sp. FSL K6-0251. The sequence continues at coordinate 896,053 of NZ_JBBORS010000001.1, forward strand.
TAATAAAACGATTGCTCCGCCGACATAGGCATTCTTATCTACACTGGCCTGTTCAATGACGATGCTTCCAACAAAGGATCCGACTGCAATACCCAGATGCAAAGCAGAGTTATTTAGGCTGACCAGGATGCTCGAATTTTGTGGAGAGGTCTCAATCAAATAGCTTTGAACCGGTGGAGAGACTGCCCAGCTGAGCATTCCCCATAGAATAAGCACGACAAGGAATAATACCACATGGAATGATGAAGCAGGGATAATTATAATCGTAGCTACAAATAAACCAATGGCAGCAAGAATGGTTCGTTTTGGTCCAAATAAATCGGATAATGTGCCGCCTGTACCACCGCCGCTGACAGCAGAAATACCAAAAATCAGATAAATGGCGCTTAACCAGATGCCGTCCAATTCCATAAAATCCTTTACAAATGGATTCAAGTAGCCGTATAACGCAGTATGCCCAGCTAACACAAAGAACGTAGTCAGCAGGATAAAAAGAATTTTTGGGTTGCGAATCATTTTTAGCTGTGTTGTTATCGGCAAGGGCTTTTCCGAAGAAGGAACACGCTGCATAAACAAATAAACACATATAATAGAAGCAACTGTTAAGAGAGCAATAAGTACAAACGGCGCCCGCCAGCCAAATGATTCACCGAGTATTAAACCAAATGGAATTCCGAAAACCAGAGATCCGCTTACTCCCATACTTACGGTGCCGATAGCCCGACCGCGGTAAGCAGGCTTCACAATCGAGGACGCCATCATTGTACAAAGTACAATTAATAAGGAAGCACTTGCTGCGGAAATAACTCTGCTAATAAAAATCATCGTATAGTTCAAACTAAAAACAGCTAGTATATTTCCCAGCAAAAAGATGAATAAAGAAATAATCGTCAGCTTTTTCCGTTCCACAGAAGCTGTTAAATAAAGTAAAATAGGAGAGGAAACAGCAAAAACCAGAGAGAAAATCGTAATCAAAAGTCCTGCCTTTCCTAAGGATACATCTAAGTCTGTTGCGACTAAATCGAGAATGCCGCCAATAATTAATTCAACCATTCCGACAACGAATGAAATGGTCATTAACAAATACACACCTTTATTCATAAAACAACACGCCTTATCTATAATTATCTTGGATTAGTTATGATTGTCTAAACAAACGCTTTCAGCATCTATACTTATTGCGAAGAAAAGCAAAAACTCCCACGGAATGAATTTTCGTTTTACAAAACACTATTTATTATCATAGCTTAAAAGGAACAGATAGCACAAGAATTTTATGTGAAAATTAATGAGAATTCAACACTTTTAAGGAAAAAAAGAAACTTGTTTGTTATACTGGTATTAACCGCATGAAATAAGGAGGAGTTTTGGGTGAGCAGCAAAGCAACATTAGAAAAAGATGCAATGAAGGTTTTAAAACAGACGAGCAGAACATTTTATATCCCCATTAAACTGTTGAACAAAACGTTACGGAAAACAGTTGGTTCAGCTTACCTCTGCATGCGCGCTGTGGATGAGATAGAAGATCACGAGGAAATGGATGCAGAAGTAAAGCAGCACTTATTAATGGAGACAAGCCGTTTGTTGAAGGAACCTGTGTTTCCGCGTGGAGCTTATGAGCAGTTGGTAGCTCCTCATGAAAAGGAACTTCCAGAGGTGACATTGCGCCTGCCGGACTGGATTGATTTTTGCCCCGATGATATCGAGCAGAAAGTAAAAGATTCAACCAGTGAAATGGCAGAGGGGATGGCCAAGTGGACAAGGAAAGAATGGAATGTACAGACAAAAGAAGATTTAGATGAATATACATATTATGTAGCCGGTCTTGTCGGCGTAATGCTGTCTGATATATGGAATTGGTATGATGGGACCGAAACAGATCGTGACTTGGCTATTGGCTACGGTCGTGGATTACAAGCTGTGAATATATTACGGAATGTGGACGAGGACGCAGAACGAGGAGTCGGATTCTTTCCGGATGACTGGTCCAAAAAAGAAATGTTTGCTTACGCTGAAGCGAATTTGCAAAAAGCAGATCAATATATGACGCAAATTACTACGAAAAATATCCTGCTTTTCTGCCGTATTCCACTGGCACTTGCGCATAAAACACTAAATGCTCTGAAAACCGGGAAAGAAAAAATGTCCAGAGATGAAGTGGAAGAAACCGTTGATAAAATTATTAATTCGTAAGACTTGAAAAAATAAATAAAAATTATCAGAAGAGAATCTCGCTATATTCCGCGAGATTTTTTTATTTTGGGGACTGAGAAGGGTTTAATAATGTTTAATAAGGGAAATACTTCTATATTCAAAGTAATTCGCTGAATAGGTCTTTAAAATGCGGGTTGTGTTGTAGGCAGCACGTAACTATAATAGAAAGATATGTGCTAATAAAACACGTGAGAGGATAAAAGCGTGTCAAGGATTTTACGGAAAAGCTGCTTTTATCCCCAGGTCTATCCATGATATATAAATGTAAGGATAGGCGCTTACACAAAACAGGAGGTAAAATGTGAAGTCAGGAAAAGGAAAAGGTTTAGATTGGCCAGTTTTTTATATCAGTGGAGGATTTTTAGTAGTATTTATTATCCTGTCGCTGATCAACAGTGATATGGTGGATAATGCAGTAAATACCCTATTTAATTTGTCTGCTGATTGGTTTGGAGCTTATTGGCAAATACTCTTATTCCTTAATTTCGCTATCGGTTTAGGATTGGCGATATCAAAGTATGGAAAAGTAAGATTAGGAAAACAGGATAAACCTAAATACAGCTATTTTGGCTGGGTTAGTATGATATTAGTTACCTTGCTGGCTGCAGGCGGTGTCTTCTGGGCAGCTGCCGAGCCAATGTATCATTATATGGATACCCCGCCGCTTTTTGGCGGAGGACAATTTAACTTTATTGAAGGGGCATTTGCTCAAGCATTTATGCATTGGGGATTCCTTGCATGGGCAATTCTTGGTACCTTAGCTGTTATCGTTATGATGTATGTCCATTATCAAAAAGGCTATCCATTAAAGCCGCGTGGATTATTATATCCTATTTTTGGAGAGAAGATTTTTGAAAAAAGTGTTATCGGTACGGCTGCAGATGTCGTATCTATTATTGCAACAGCAGCAGGAACATTGGGCCCGCTCGGGTTCTTGGGGCTGCAGATTTCTTATGGTTTAAATCATTTATTTGATGTTCCGAACACATTGACAATGAGCATTGTAGTAGTGGTCGCTCTGGTTGCGGTAGCAGCAATTTCGGCAGCGACTGGAGTAGATAGAGGAATTTATCATTTAAGTAACTGGAATGTCCAATTTACCATTCTTCTTGGCGTTATTGTTCTTATTATTGGACCTACTGCATTTATAATTGATGGATTTGTCGGCGGAACGGGTGTGCATATTCAAAATATGTTCGAGATGATGTTCTACCGAGGAGACGGCGAATGGCTGTCAGGCTGGACACTCTTTTTCTGGGCATGGTTTATTGGCTATGCGCCAATGCTTATTGTCTTTATCAGCCGGATTTCCAGAGGAAGAACGATTCGGGAGCTGGTTATTGCAGTATCAGTGGCAGCCCCGCTTGTAACGAATTTCTGGTTCTCCATTGTTGGCGGAACAGGTATTTTCTTTGAAATGCAGGATGAAGGTTCTGTTTCTACTGCATTAGCAGAGGGCGGTATGCCGGCAGCTGTGATGGCAATTACCGATCAGCTTCCGCTTGGCACCGTAATGGGCGTTGCATTCTTGCTGGTATCGATTGTATTTGTTGCTACAACAGCCGATACCATGTCTTATACCGTTGCAGCTACACTATCGGGCCATGATAATCCGAAGCGCTGGTTACGGGTATGCTGGGCTGTGCTTTTTGGAGCATTTACAGCAGCTATTCTTTCCATTGGGGAAGACAGTATTACATCGATTCAAAACTCGATTGTTATATCTGCTGTGCCGGTATCGTTACTGATACTGCCGCCTCTTTGGAACGCGCCGAAAATTGCAAAGAAAATGGCGCTGGAGCAAGGGCTGATCTGGCAGCGTGAAATGCGTAAAAAAGAAGATAAAAAATATAAATAAAGAAATGAAAAAAATGGACAGCGAAGGCAATGCTCTTCTGCTGTCCATTTTTTTCATTATATACGGATGTTATCATCCTTACATACATTGGAAGGATTCAATGCTATTTAAGTCCATCCCAAAGTAAACCCAGCGGAACCCGTTCCAGCGAAATCCGGCAATCGAGTTTCTTCCTAAGAACGTCGGGAAGGCCCAAAATCCTCTGCCATGATTTGGCCAAATATAGGTGAAGCGGAACATGCAATGTCTGATACCGCCAGGGTCGACTGCGAATGTCTGCACCTGTTGTTTTTGCGGCACAAAATTAGGCGGCGGACCCATCGGAGGCTGGCTGTTCATCCCGCCCATTCCTGCCGGTGCAGGCTGCTGCCCTTGAGGTCCTTCATTTCCTCCGTTCTCAGGGAAATTTGGGAAGGATGGAGCTGGCGGCCAATTAGGAAAGGCCCCTCCATTCCCATTGTTATTTGGAGGTTCAGGGAACATATCTATCATTTGTTCCATCATCCCCTCAGGGAAATTTGCTCCATTTCCATTTGGTGCACCAGGAAAAAAGCCGCCGATTCGCTCCGGCGATGAATGATGCTCCTGCTCATATGGAGGCACCATATGGTTCGCAGGCTGCTGCTGTTCATATGGAGCCGCCATAGGATTAGCAGGCTGCTGATGATCGTATTGAGGCGGCATAGAATTAGCAGAATACGGTTCTGCCTGATAGCCGCCCTCTCCGCCAGATTTTCCGTCCGGTCTGCCGGTAAAAGCTCCATTGGAATAGTCATGCTGCGGCGCTGGCTGAAAATAATTATTTAACATCTGTCCGGGCAGGTTATTTTGTCTGTTTTCCTGCCCGTTTGGATGCTGTGGTTGAAAATGATTCATAATTTTCCTCCTCTATTAGGCTGATGTTCCCTAATAGCATATGAGGTATCTGCGTTATTTGCGCTTCATTATAGGCAGAATGGGCGCCATTAGCAGATAATAAAAATGGAGGGTGCCCGTTATAACTTATCTGCAGCTTCCTTAATATCATCGGCCTCTGTAACAGCAGTAATAAAGGAAACACCGTCAGCACCTGCTTCTATGGCAGAAGGGGCATTTTCTGTCTGAATGCCTCCAATTGCCACGATTGGTATATCTGGAAATTGAGCGCGGATGGTATGAATCCACTCCAGTCCGACCGTTTGTTTTGAATCCTCTTTTGTAGACGTTGTAAAAATAGGACCGACACCAATATAATCCACCAGCTCAAGCGGACTCCGATCCAGTTCCTCCTGTGTGGAGATGGATAAGCCAATGATTTTATCTGAAAACCTGGTGCGAACTTCTTTGACAGGCATATCATCCTGTCCGACATGTATCCCATCCACCTCCAATTCCTCCGCAAGCTCAATATCGTCATTAATAAAGAATGGAACATCATGTGCGCGGCAACGTTCTCTAAGCTCCCTGCCAAGCTGAAGCTTTTTCTCTCCGCTCAATGATCCAGTCCCTTTTTCACGAAATTGAAATGCGGTAATACCGGCAGCAAGCGCTTCTTCTAAAACAGCGTTAGGGTCTCTATGACAGTTTTGACTTCCCATAATAAAATATTTTCTTAATAGCTCTCGATTAAAAATCATCTTCCAATCCTCCATTTAACTGCTTCGGTGTAAAGGATAAGGCATCAATAAAGCTTGGTAAAAAAGTTCCCGGACCATGTACATGCGGCAGTTTTGCTGCATGTTCAGCCGCCAGTCCGTAAAAGCTTAGTGCGGAGCTGAGCTGCTCTGAGACGGTGTAAGAAGTCGTCAGGCACGCGGCAGCAATAGACCCTAATAAGCACCCGGAACCAGTAATATTAGAAAGAAGCGGATGCCCTGTTTGATTATAAATTAGTTTTTGATCAGCATGGATAACGTCTGTTTTTCCAGTTATCACAATTGCAGTATCATATTTTCTGCCTGCTTGCTCTGCAATTTCATCTACATTTCCTTCGCCGACAGAATCTACTCCGCGTGATTGGATGTTTGCATCGACCAAGGAAGCAATCTCACCTGCATTTCCTTTGATAACTGTTGGACGTACCTCTTGTAGAATCTTTTCGACCATGTCTTTTCGAAAAGAGCTCGCAGCCACGCCAACGGGATCCAGAACAACAGGAATTCCTTTTTCATTAGCGGCTTTGCCTGCAGTAATCATTGCATCGGCTTCGCTTTCTAAAATGGTGCCGATGTTCAAGACAAGTGCATCGGAGGCCTTGGCCATATCTGTAGCTTCCCGTATTTCCTTTGCCATGACAGGACTGCCCCCAAAAGCCAGCAGTCCATTTGCATTAAAGTTCATGACGACCTGGTTGGTTAAATGATGAATAAGCGGTGTGTTGTTTCTGGCTTGCTGAATAATATCAGGATTCATGCGTAATCTTCCTTTCTGTGGTTTCCCGGATAGCCCAATGATTTGTCGGGCCGTTCCCTTTTCCAAGGTCAAAGGATTTCGAAATGGAAGCAGTCACAAATGCTTTTGCTTTTTTTACTGCTTCCGGAAGCGGACAGCCTTTCCCCAAATAAGCAGCAATCGCAGCGGCATAGGTACAGCCTGTTCCGTGCGTATTCTTCGTATCAATGCGTTCTGCAGCATAGCTATGCATTTTTTTCCCGTCATAAAGAAAATCGATTGCTTGTCCTTTTAAATGGCCGCCTTTTATTAAGGCTGCATCTACACCATATTCATGAACAAGGTATTCGGCTGCGCCTTTCATATCATCTTCAGTTGTAATGGATCGTCCAGTCAGGAATTCTGCCTCCGGAATATTCGGTGTTGCAACCGTTGTTAATGGAAGAAGGTATTGCCGTAAAAAGCTGCGGCCCTCTTCATCAATCAATGAGTCCCCGCTGGTAGCCACCATCACTGGGTCCATGACATAAGGTGCATCAACCTTCTCCAATTTTTTTACGATTAATTCCATCATCTGCTTACTTGCAATCATTCCTGTTTTCACAGCATGGATGGGCATATCTTCTATCACTGCATCCAGCTGGTCCTCAATCATGGAAAGAGGCATATGCTCTACAGAGCGGACCCCTGTCGTATTTTGAGCTACAACGGAAGTGATCACGGACATGCCATAGGTTTTTAACTCCTGAAATGTTTTTAAATCTGCTTGAATACCGGCGCCACCGCTAGGGTCTGTACCGGCAATAGTTAATGCACAACGAACCTGACTCATAATAAAAATCCTCCTTGGATAGAATAAAGTAAATTATTTTGTTAAAGAAAACTGCTGTGCCGGGAGACGGCTGACTAACAGCCAGCCAATCAATGCACCAGAGACACTGCTTACAACAAATGCCGGGATAAAGGCAAATGCTCCCGCAGAGCTTCCCATAAGCAGATTGGCTATCGGAACTGCAAAGAAAGAGCCGATAATTCCGGTGCCAATAATTTCTCCAAGAGCTGCCATTGGATATTTCTGCGTTTTCTTATACAATACCCCAGCAGCAAAAGCTCCAATCATTGCTCCAGGAAAAGCAACCAAGGTTCCCAGTCCTAAAAGGTTTCGGAGCAGGCTAATCATCAATGCGACAATAACTGCCGGACCCGGCCCGAGCATAATCCCGGCAATAACATTGATAGCGTGTTGAACAGGATAGGCTCTGGCAACTCCGGCAGGAAACCAGAGCAATTGTGATCCAATCGTTCCGATAGCAACAAGTACAGCCATCATTGTTAACAGGCGTGTGCGATTTTTCAATCCAATCATCTCCTTCTAATTTAAGGGAAATGAAAAGGTAACTACTTTGTAAAAATAAAAAATCAGGCTTTATCGAGAAGCCTGATTTGGTATACTGAGAGTAATCATATGTTGATTGACTACTTCCCTACGCTGGTATTAGCCAGATCAGGTTTGTAAGAGTCGGAAAGTAAGCATGCTTCCCTCTCAGCCCGCGATGTTGGGCTCCCCTAGTAGTTGCTTTTCATTATTATCTTTGAGTCTACTGTATCAAAGATTCAACGGTTTGTCATGAAATAATCATTAGACTGCAAGCTCATATAAAGGATGTTATCAATAGAAAGAGGAATGAAACATGTTAAGCATAAACGGAATGGAATATCGTCAGGGAGACCAGACCTTATTTCCGAAAATAGATATAGAAGTAAAACCTGGAGAAATAAAGGCAATTCAATCCACTGTTAATATACGTGCGGTGTTGCTGCAGATGATTATCGGAAAAGAAAATGTGCGGAATGGATCGATTCAAATCAAGCAACAGACATTACAGGAGGATAAGCAGAAATACGTTTCTTCTTTAGGGATTTGCTGGTATGAAGAGGGCATTTATGAAAGATTGAAGGTACAGGAATATTTGAAATTTATCGGCTCTTTATATCAAAGCAAGACTTCCATAAAGGAAGTACTATTGCAAATCCAACTGGAGGAAAAAGCGAAATGGAAGATGCATCAGCTCAATCGTTCTGAAAAGCGTCGTGTTCAGTTTGGCAGAATATTAATGCAGGAGGCGGAAGTGGTTATCTTCGAAGAGCCTGAGGTCAATGTAGATTTAGAAACGAAACGGGTCCTCCATCAATTTGTCGAATTGCTGCAGAAACAGCAAAAAGCGGTATTGATTTTAACGACAAGTACGGAGAGTGCTGTGACCATTTCGGATACGGTCTATCGTCTAAATGAGCAAGGGATACAGCAAATGGACGTGGAAACAGAGGAGAAAGAACGTTTAACCTCCACAGAAACAAATGTTAAAGAAACAGCAGAAGAAGCGGTTCAAATAAAGCAAACTTTCCAGTTAAATAAAATCTCCGCAAAAGTAGAGGATAAGATTATTTTATTTGATCCGCAGGAGATTGATTACATCGAAAGTCAGGAAGGACAATCCTATCTGTATACTCGCGGAGAGGGGTTTCCTACAGGTTTTACCTTAAAAGAATTGGAACAGCGCTTGTCTCATCAAGGATTCTTTCGCTGTCACCGTTCTTATATTGTGAATCTTCAAAAAATAAGAGAAGTAATTACATGGACGAGAAACAGCTACAGCTTATCTCTTGTAGATAAAAAAAGCTCTGAGGTTCCATTATCGAAATCAAAGTTGAACGAGCTGAAAGAATTATTGGGGGTAGAATAAGCATAATTCAATGTGATATATACTCCATTCGTCGAAAATATACTGCACCATTGTTGAAAAGAAGCTATTCTGTAGTCACAGGCAACTTAACTGATACAGGAGGTTTCAGGGATGGAGAATATGATTGAAGTGATATCTTTAGAGAAGATTTTTGGTAAAAAGCAAGCATTAAACAATGTTTCTTTTCAAGTGAAAAAGGGTGAAACATTTGGGTTTTTAGGTCCGAGCGGCTCTGGGAAAACAACAACTATAAAAATTTTAACTGGACAAATGAGGCCGACAGCAGGGACAGCGAAGGTCTTTGGAGAACCTGTTTCCAAATTAAATACACCGGAATATCGAAAACGCTTTGGGGTTGTGACGGATAATAGCGGTTTATACGCACGGCTGACTATTTATGATAACTTAAAGCTTTATGCAGATTTATATGGTACATCTTTACAGCGGATCGATGAGGCGCTGGAAGCAGTTAATTTAGGTTCGGAGAAAAAAACACAGGTTGCTAAGCTGTCTAAAGGAATGACACAGCGCGTATTATTGGCAAGAACACTTTTGCATAAGCCTGAGTTGTTATTTTTAGATGAGCCGACATCGGCATTGGATCCTGCGAATTCAAAACATATTCATAACGGTTTAAAAGAACTGAATCGACAGGGAACGACTATTTTTCTGACCACGCATGATATGGAGGAAGCAGATCATCTATGCAGCCAGGTAGCCTTTTTAAATAAAGGGGTTGTCCAGCTTTTAGACGAACCAAAACAGCTAAAAAAACAGTATCGGGAAGAGGTAATTGGACTCGAACTGAAAGATGGGCGAGAATTGGAGCTTCCACTTCAATCATCTAGTGCTGAGGAAATTCAACAATATATTTCCCGGGAAATGGTGGAGCGGATTTATACAAAAGAACCAACATTAGGAGATATCTTTGTTGAAGTAACAGGGAGGGAACTGGTATGACATTTTCTGTAAAACGATTTATGGCCATTTTTCAAAAGGATTTAAAAGATTTATATCGAAATATGTATGTTTCGTCTACTGCATTGATGCCGCTTATCTTTGCCGTCATATATGGTCGAATGGATAATGTAACGATAGAGATGCATTTGTTTGTCATCAGCATGTCGCTTGCTTTAGTTGGTACTTTCCTGCAGTGTGCGATGATAGCAGAAGAAAAAGAGAAAAACACGTTACGCGGTCTGATGCTTTCCCCGGCAACATTGACCGAAATATTGTCGGGAAAAAGTGCAGTAACGATTTTGATTACCGTGATTGTAACGGGTATCAGTATGTTTATTATGGATTTTTCTTTCTCCGGCAGAATCGGTTTAATGGCTGGAATTGTTCTGTCCTTGATTTTCTTTATTGCATTAGGTACATGGATGGGCTTAATTACTAGAAGTGTGTTAGAAGCATCTGTATATATCCTGCCTGTAATGTTTATATTTGGGATGGGAAATATGTTTATTATGTTTGCGGAGCAATATGCTTTCTTACAAATATTAGAATATACACCAGGACTCCAGCTGCAGGAAATTGTAGAGTTGGAAGATGCAGGAGCTGGGTTTGGAGAGCTGTGGAAGCCATTTGCCATTATTGGAGCATGGGCTGCGGCGATGGTAGTGTTGGCTGCCGTTACATTTAAGAAGCGAATGATGGATTAACCGGGTTATGAAAGATGAAGTAAATACGTTTTATTAAGAATAAAGTCATTTGAAGAGCGAGAGGAGCTTCATTAATGGCTTTTTCTTTTTATGATTGAAAAAAGCCTCCAAACTCCGGACCTTAAAGGAAGGCAGGAGTTTGGAGGCTTAGCAGCTTCTTACTTATACAATTGCCCGAATAAAATCATCATTCGCTTTTACTTCTACATCATCCGTTACAATAAGGTCTGTGAACTTATCTGTATTCGTGACAATAACTGGGGTTGTTACATCAAATCCTGCTTCTTTGATTTTTTCAATATCAAACCGGATCAGTGGATCCCCTTGTTTCACAGTGTCTCCTTGCTTTACCAGCGCTTCAAAGTGTTTTCCTTCTAGCTGTACCGTGTCTAAACCAACATGAATCAAGATTTCAGCCTGATGTTCCGATGTGATTCCAACAGCATGATGGGTTGGGAAAATAGCGGAAATCTCGCCACTCACTGGTGCCACAACTTCACCGACTGTCGGCTCGATAGCAGCTCCTTTTCCCATTGCTTCAGAGGAGAAGGCTGGATCGTTTACGTCGCTTAAAGGCTTGACGATACCTGTTAATGGACTTCTGATGGCTTCTTGTTCGATTAATTGTTCTTTTTTCTGTGCTGGCTCTGATTCTGCTGCCTTTGCAGGTGTATTCTGTTCTTTTTCGTTGCCAGCGGCTTTTTTGTCCGTTACTTCAAAACCGAAAACTAATGTTAATATCAAGCCAATTGCAAATGCTATTAATACTCCTATTAGGTAGGTTCCGATAGGAGAGAATGCCGGTATAGATAAGAAACTAGGGAAAGCAAATGCAAGTGCTTCAGATCCTAGCATACCATTAACTGCACCGCCAATGATACCGCCGGCAAGCAGATAGATAATCGTCTTGCGATAACGCAGGATAAGTCCGTAAAGAATTGGCTCTGTGACGCCGCCAAGGGCACCTGGTAACATCGTAGAACCAGCTAATGCTTTTAATTTTCTATCCTTTGCCCGGATTAGGATTCCGAGTGCTACACCAATTTGCGCGAACACTGCAGTTGCAAACATCGGTGTCAGCGGATCGCCGCCAGTTGCAAGGTTTTGAATGGAGATTGGAACAATTCCCCAGTGTAAACCAAACAATGTCAAGAAGGACCAGCCTCCGCCTAACACAGCACCCGTTAATAATCCGCTTCTTTCAATAAGAAATTCGATGCCTGCTCCAATACCATCTCCTACATATGTTCCAAATGGTCCGAAAATCAGCACAGCTAACGGGAAAGCAATCAGCAGCGATAGCATAGGGACCAAAAACATTTGTAAATCTTTATGAATAATCTTTCTTAGGCCTTTATCGAGTAAAGCATAAATTAAAATGGCAATAAAGATAGGGAATACCGTAGAAGAATAGTCTACTACAATAGCGGGTATTCCTAAAAAGGATGCGTTCGTATCAATTAGACCGGTTAGGTTTGGTTCTAATAAGGCCGCTCCGATTGACGCACCTACAAACGGATTTGCTCCCAATCGATTAGATAATGTATAACCTATAAATACTGGCAGGAAATAAAATATAGCGTTACCGGCAGCTGATAAAATCAAATAGGTGCTGCTTTCTTCACTGAGCACTCCAGTCATCGTTAGTACGATTAACAGCGCCTTCAACATACCTGCGCCGGCAAGTGCTCCTAATAAAGGAGAAAATGTTCCTGATATCACATCAAAAACCTGTGCTACCCAATTCGCTTTTTCGCCGCTGTCATTATTATCATCCTGCTTGTTTTCCACATTGGTATTTTTTGCAACTTCTTTATATACCTCGGATACATGCGGACCGATAACGACTTGGTATTGTCCGCCGCTCTGGACAACGCTGAGTATTCCGTCCATTTCCTCAAGTACCTGCTTGTTTGCTTTCTTGTTATCTCTGAGTTGAAATCTTAATCGTGTGGCACAGTGGACGACATTTTTAATATTCTTATCGCCGCCGACGTTTTCCACGATGTCTTTTGCCAGTTTTTCGTAACCCATTTGTATTCCTCCTTGTATATTTTAGAATGTAACGTTCGTTAAAAAGCTGCGTAAATCTTATATAGTTTGGACGTCTTCCCCTGCTTCTATGTGAAAGGTAAGCTATATCCAATAAAAAAACCTGACAAAATAAAGTACACGAATCGTGCTTTATCTTGTCAGGTTATGCCCTCTAAAGGTTACATTCCTTTAAATCATGTATGCGGTTTTAATTTTTATAACATTGACAATATATCAAAGAAGGAAAAAGAAGTCAACTGTTTGAATTGGGGAATTGTACAGGTATATTTAGGGTGCGGCAGTACGTTTTGGGAATTTTTATATAAAAGGAAGCAATTATTGTTAGAGAATAAATAAAAAGATGTATAATTTAAAATAAAAGATACATTTTGTCTTCTCAGTGCTTAGAAAGCTGTCGAAGAGAATGTAAAAATAATAAAAGCAGGTGCCTGTCATGAATATAGAAATGAGAAATGGAACGCTCGAGGATGTTGAAGGTATGATGCAAATAATTAATCGTGCAAGAAATAAACTGGCTGCATCCGGATCACCACAGTGGTCTGATGAAGATACACCGAAAGAGGAAGACATAAGGGAAGAGGTAGAAAAAGGAAATAATTATCTTTTTACGATAAATAAGCAGATTATCGGTACAGCAATCATAACGAATGAAGAAGAGCCGGCTTATTCCTCCATAAGATATGGGGATTGGGATACATCACAGGAGGATAACTATGCAACCATTCATAAATTCGCTATTAACCCTGACATTAATGGGAAGGGCTACGGGAAAATGTTTATGAAGCTGCTGCTGTTTACGTGTGAAGAAAAGGGTATCAAGGAAATCCGGATCGATACACATCCAAAAAATCGGGCAATGCAGCATGTTATTCTGTCTGCGGGGTTTAAGTTCAAGGGAATCATCCAGCTTCCTTTTGAGAATGGAGAGAGGTATGCGTACCAATTATTTTTAACGTGATATAAATCGATATTTTTATCGAGGAGAACCATCCGTAAAACTCTCCCTGAGTGAAGTTTCGTTTTATAGAAAACACATACCAAAGGAAGGATGGATAAGAAAATCTAAAAAGAGTTGAGCAGTCTAATACACAGTTGAAGGAATATCCTGAATTTGCTATATTTATTTTAATTGAGCAAAGAAGGGGACGTAGCAGTGGAAGAAAAAAAGGAAGAACATCAGTCAGCATTTCAAACTGATTCTCGTTATGCAATCGTTGCAGGATGGCTTATTATTCCGGCAATTATGATTTTGTTCAGTATCATTTCGGTAGTATTACTTGTCATCGCTGTCAATCCTGCTTCTTTAGGGACTTACAGTTTAGTTGTATACATAACAAGCATCATTCTGTTTTTCTTTTATCTATTTATCATTTATACATGGATCAAAAGGAAACAAATATTACCAAAGCTAATGATAACAGCTTATAGTATCAATATTTTATCGAACATACCTGCTATATTTGTAGAAGGAGAAATGCCCGGGGGCGCTATCTTAATTAACCTTATTTGGATTGGCTATTTTATCAGATCTAAACGAGTCAAGGCAACGTTTACCCAATGATGTGATTTTAGCAGCAAAGCGTGCATAGAATGTCCGCTTTGCTGCTAGAATGTTATGGTTTAGTAATCGGAAAAATTAAACCAGAGGAAGGAGAAAGAAATGACCTTACAGCAATTAAAATATGTGATTGAAGTAGCCAGAAGCCGTTCGATTTCCAAAGCAGCCCAAGCTTTATTTATCAGTCAGCCGAGCTTATCCAATGCGTTAAAGGAATTGGAAAAGGAAATCGGCGTCAAAATATTCTCGCGTACAAACAAAGGAATCCACGTGACCAAAGAAGGGTCTGAGTTTTTAGGCTATGCCAGACAGGTTTTAGAACAGGCGGAATTGCTGGAAAACCGTTATTCTAACAATGCAGCGCCGCAGCATCATTTTGCTGTATCTGCGCAGCACTATGCTTTTGCAGTCAGTGCCTTTGTACGCTTATTAAAAGATTATGACCGGGACGAATATGATTTTACATTTCGGGAGACAAGGACATATGAAATTATCGAGGATGTTAAAAATTTAAACAGTGAAATCGGGATCATGTATATCAACGATTTTAACGAGCAAATTATCCGTAAATTTTTAAGAGAAGGAAATTTAGCTTTTCACCGTTTATTTGAGGCAACTCCTCATGTGTTTATCAGCGGGGATAATCCATTGGCGAAGAAAGCGTATGTGACGCTGGAGGATTTGGAGCCGTATCCTTATCTGCTTTATGAGCAAGGGGATTATAATTCATTTTATTTTTCAGAGGAGATTTTAAGCACGCTGACCCGACCGAAAAATATTCATGTCCGTGACCGGGCAACGATGTTTAATCTGCTGATTGGCCTGAATGGTTATACGATATCGACGGGAGTTATCAGTCAGAGGCTGAATGGAGATAATATTATTGCGGTTCCGTTGAAGGTTGATGAAGTCATTCGTGTTGGCTATATCGTTCATAAAGATATTGAGCTCAGTCCAATGGCGCAAACCTATATTGCTTATTTACAGTCCAGTATTGAAGAAGAAAGGCAAAGTTTGCCGTAATCCTTGATATAGTTAAAAGCTATATTGAACGATAGATTTTAGGTGTTATCTGATATCGGGGTTTCTGTGATAGACTAATCTACAACCAAATGAAACAAGGGAGAGATCAGTGATGACAGTAGCGAGTAAACATGGCGTACGTGCAGAAACACCATTCCGATTTGATAATGTGGGAAGCTTCCTGAGACCGGAAAAACTAAAGGAAGCCCGTGAAGCTTTTGCAAAGGGAAGGATCTCGGCACAGGATCTAAAAGCTGTGGAAGATGAAGCAATCAAGGATTTAATTCAAAAGCAGAAAGAAGTCGGCTTAAAAGCAATTACAGATGGAGAGTTTCGCCGTTCCTGGTGGCATCTTGATTTTATGTGGGGGCTTCAAGGAGTGAAGAAGCAAGAGCTTAATCAAGGATATCAATTTAAAGGTGAAGAAACGCGTGCGGAAACAGCTCGTTTAACTGGTAAAATTAGCGGAGAAAACCATCCGTTTGTTGAGCATTTCCAATTTATACAGCAATTTGCTGATGAGGAAGTCGTGGCAAGACAAACGATTCCCGCTCCAGCGCAATTTTTATCTGAATCCCAGCGTCCGGATAATGCAGAAACGACGAAAAGTATCTATCCAGACCTGAATGAATTCGTGGAGGATATAGCTGCAGCTTATCGAAAGGTTATTGAGGATTTATATGCAGCGGGCTGCCGGAATCTGCAGCTGGATGATTGTACGTGGGGAAGGCTTGTCGGTAAAAACCACTGGACCAGCTGTGAAGATGATTCGAATATAGAAGAAATCGGTTCATTATACGTAGTCTTAAATAATAAAGTCATTGAAAATCAACCAGAAGATTTAATCATTACCACCCACGTATGCCGAGGAAATTACCATTCTAAATGGTTTTCATCCGGGGCCTATGATGCCATTGCCAAACATTTATTTGGCAGAGAAAAAGTAAAAGCATATTACTTAGAATTTGATACCGAACGTGCCGGCGGATTTGAGTCTCTCGTTAACGTTAGTGACGATAAGCTTATCGTATTGGGATTATTCTCTTCTAAGTTTCCGGAGCTGGAGGATAAAGCCCAAATCAAGAAACGCATTGAAGAAGCTTCGAAATATGTGCCGCTTGAGCGTTTATGTGTCAGTCCGCAATGCGGTTTTGCTTCAACAGAAGAAGGAAATATTCTGACGGAAGAGCAGCAATGGGATAAATTACGTTTAATAAGGGAAGTTGCTGAGGAAGTTTGGGGGAAATAAAAGAAGAACTAGTGCACAGGCTGGAGTTTCCAGTCTGTCTCTGTTCGGAGATGCAGTGTTCACGAGTTATTTGAAAGAACTTTTAAAAATCAAAAAAATAGGGTATAATAAGTATAGAAGTAAATATAATAGAAGTACCGTCCGTGGTGTCACACGAACGGTAAGTCAATAGCAAGGCTCCCTTTTAAGGGTCAGCATGTTAAGGGAAATAATCCACCTTGGTCGCTAAACTCAAGGGTGGATTATTTTTTGTGATTAAATGACAGCACCGCAATAATTAAGGAAGCAAAAGCTATTGCTAGCATTAAACTTTCAAAAACTGTCATACAGCACCACCCCCTTTCGATAGGGAATGAGCTGACCACCCTCGAAGAAACCGTATACTATTGTTTTATTATTATAACATAGAATTAATTTAATAGGTGTTATTTATAGAATGTAGGTTCGTATTTGCTGCTGCTATCAAACTACTGTGGAATACTTTCTATTAGCACTTTGATATAGGAAAAAACTATAACAAACGATAGATTTTAGGTGTTATCTGATAGTAAGCTTTCTGTGATAGACTAATTTCAACCAATGAAACGAAGGAGAGATTCGTAATGACAGTAGCGAGTAAACATGGCGTACGTGCAAAAACACCATTCCGATTTGATAATGTGGGGAGCTTCCTAAGACCGGAAAAACTAAAGGAAGCCCGTGAAGCTTTTGCAAAGGGAAGCATCTCGGCACAGGATCTAAAAGCTGTAGAAGATGAAGCAATCAAGGATTTAATTCAGAAGCAGAAAGAAGTCGGCTTAAAAGCAATTACAGACGGAGAATTTCGCCGTTCCTGGTGGCATCTTGACTTTATGTGGGGACTGCAGGGGGTAGAGAAGCAGGATATTAAAAAGGGCTACCAATTTCAAGGCGAAGAAACACGTGCGGAAACAGCCCGTTTAACTGGGAAAATCAGCGGAGAAAATCATCCGTTTGTTGAGCATTTCCAATTTATACAGCAATTTGCCGATGAGGAAGTCGTGGCAAGACAGACCATTCCTGCTCCGGCACAATTTTTAGCAGAGCTGCAACGCCCGGAAAATGTAGAAATAACCAATCAGCTTTATCCGAATCAGAATGAATTGGCAGAAGATATTGCAGCTGCATACCGTACCATTATCCAAGATTTATATGAAGCAGGGTGCAGAAACTTACAAGTAGATGACTGCACATGGGGAATGCTTGTTGATGAAAATTATTGGGCAAGCCGTCATGATGGAGCAAATGTAGAAGATATCGGAACACTTTATGTGAGTTTAAATAATAAAGCGATTGAAAACCATCCGGAGGATCTAATCATTACAACACATGTGTGTCGCGGAAACTATCATTCTACATGGGCTTCATCAGGTGCTTATGACACCATTGCTAAAATTCTATTTGCGCAAGAAAAAGTAAAAGCATATTATTTAGAGTTTGATACCGAACGTGCCGGCGGATTTGAATCTCTCGTTAATGTTAGTGACGATAAGCTTGTCGTATTGGGATTATTCTCTTCCAAGCTTCCAGAGCTGGAGGATAAAGCACAAATCAAGGAGCGTATTGAAGAAGCTTCGAAATATGTGCCGATTGAGCGTTTATGTGTCAGTCCACAATGCGGTTTTGCTTCAACAGAAGAAGGAAATATTCTGACGGAAGAGCAGCAATGGGCTAAATTACGTTTAGTAAGGGAAGTTGCTGAGGAAGTTTGGGGAAAATAAATATGTTTGGAGGCAGGCTGAGGGAATCCAGCCTATCTTCAAACAAAGTAATGTTTCCTCATCTACACATTTTTTCTGATTAACCAATTTTTAATAAAAGCATCCATCTAACGTAAATGTAGAAAAAGAAGCGCTGCTCCGAGCGCTTCCTTTTCTACATTTTGTTAATGGGTTCGTCTAATACATGATGATCAGTATTGTTTGAGGAACTATTCGATTTACTATCTTTCTTCATCTTTTTTCCTGTTTTCACTGCAGTGTTTTTTGCTTCATCAATGTTGGATTTGGCATCTTTTATCCCTTCTTGTACATCTTTTGCGTGGTCGCCAAGCTCTTTTGTATCTTCAACAATATTTTTAGCTGTTTCTTTTATTTCCTGGCCTTCATTAGCCCAAACGTTTTGTACTTTCTCCAGTGCTTGCTGTGCACTTGATAGTGTTTGTTTCGCATTTTCTATTAAATATTGTTTTGTACCATTTGGATCATCTTTAATTTTTTGAGTATATGACACAACAGAATCTTTCGCATTCATGGAAGTATCTTTTACTTTACTTTTTGTTTTCGGGTTCAGCAGGATGAAGGAGATACCAGCTATTGCTCCAGCTCCTACTAGTAATCCAAACTTGTTGTTTTTTTCCATTGTCTACCTCTCCTTTCTTTATCGATTTAATAAACTTGTTGCTTTACGGTCAAAACATAAAAAATCCTAGAATCGTTTTTCTTCTTGGATGTTGTCGTCCTTGTCTCTGATTTCCACCTTGCTTGGTGTATTCTCTTTCGCCATTTGCTCTGCAGCAGAAAGCGCATCATCTTTTGAACCATATACTTCTTCAGGTGCGACATCTTCCAGTTTTACATACCAGCTTGTTTCATTTGCATCCGGTACGACACTAAATGTTTTCATCTTGCCCAACTCCTTTATTACGATCTTATGGGAGGTTTACCCTCAGTTGGAGTAAGTAAAACATGCTATACGGAGAAATTTCATCATTTCTTCCTGTGAAGGATACTATGGTGGAATTGAAATATTGATATGGAAGCATGGATGGGCAGACGTCTGGTCGATTCTAATAGTGATTTCATTTTCTTCAGCTTGAAATGTCGTAATGTGTATAAAGTCAAAAGAAAAATTCCTCTGTACTTGTCAGTTTTAATACAGCAGGGAAAAGGCTAAGAACAATAATGCTTCCTAAAATCAGCCAGCTGAAAATAAACCAAAAAGGTACATTAAAAAAGTTTAGAAGAAGGGCAGCTAAAGGAATAATCATTAAAAAGGAAAACTGTATTCTTGATTTGTTAGTGGCATATTGCTTTTCCTCACAATAAGGGCAACTATATGCGGTATCTAAGGTAGTGGTTACTTTCATGGTTTGTTTCCACGTCCATTTTCGGTGACAGTGCTGGCACGTTGGCATTAACATTACTCCTCTCAGCAGGTAATATATATAAATTGTAACATATGGAAAAATGACTTTTCATTTCTTAACAAAAAGGATAAGAAAAAAAGCTAGCATCTTTTTCGCTTTTCCTTTAATCTATAGTAAGCTGTTTATTATTTCGAGAATCAAAATACAAATTTAACTGCAAGAAGGGATACAGATAGATGAATCAAATACATCGACCGACCGTTGTGGCGCTTTTGCTGGCAGGGTCTTTTATTTCTATTTTAAATCAGACATTGATGATTACAGCGATACCGCCAATTATCAATGAAATGGGTGTGACACCGAACAGTGCACAGTGGCTGACTACGGTATTTATGCTGGTAAATGGGATCATGATCCCCGTCAGTGCTTTTTTAATTGAACGTTTTACAACGAGGCAGCTCTTTTTGACGGCAATGAGTGTGTTTGCTGTGGGAACATTAATTGGAGGACTAGCGCCGAATTTTGAATTTTTAATTATGTCCAGAGTCATTCAATCCATTGGCGCCGGTGTGATGCTGCCATTAATGACAACTGTGTTTTTATTGATTTTCCCGATTAATAAAAGGGGATCCGTGATGGGATTGATTGGTTTGGTGATTTCCTTTGCACCGGCAATTGGACCTGTTATTTCAGGGTGGGTGACAGAGCATTATTCCTGGCGTGTACTGTTTTATATTATTTTACCAATCGCTATTATTGATATTATTATTGCTTTCTTTGCCTTACGTAATGTAACGGAAGTGAAGAAGACCAAGTTTGATGTCTTTTCTGTAATTCTATCGTCCTTTGGATTTGGCGGAATTCTTTATGGGGTAACCAATGCCGGAAACTTTGGCTGGGCAGCACCGATTACACTGGTAACTTTAGCTATCGGTATTCTTTCTCTGATTCTATTTATTTTGCGCCAGTTAAAACTGAAATATCCAATGCTTGAATTTAGAGTGTTTAAGTATGCTATCTTCCCATTCAGTGTCTTTATTGGTTCAATTACGTTTATGGGACTGATTGGATCAGAGACCTTGATTCCGCTGTATATGCAAAATATGCGGGACTTCACTGCATTTGAAGCTGGGCTGTCGATGCTCCCGGGTGCTTTGATTACAGGTATTATGGGACCGATTATCGGCAGGATTTTTGACCGGGTTGGTGGGAAATGGATCGTGCTGCCGGGACTTATTATTGTGACGTTAGCGACCGTTCCATTTATGTTCCTTCATGTTGAAACGACCTTTACCTTTGTAATTGTAATGTACGCTGTACGTATGTTTGGATTTGCACTGATTATGATGCCGATTCAGACAGCGGCATTAAACCAGCTGCCAAGAGAGCTTATTCCGCACGGTGCTGCATTAGACGGTACGATGCGTATGGTGGCAGCTTCTGTGGGTACTGCGATCCTTGTAACGATTATGACATCTGCAGCTACGATGACAGAAGGCAGTGAAAACATTGTCCGTCCGGATATTTTCGGGGTGAATGTAGCCTTTGGCGTGATTGCTGTGCTGTCTTTATGTACGTTAATTGCTTATTTCTTTATCAAATTCGATCCATCTCCTGTTGAACAGGCGAAGATGGACAGAGAAAATAATGTATCATGATTAATAAAAATCCTCGTTTGCTTTTGGAAGTAGCGGGGATTTTTTAATAGAAAAGGAGAGATTCCATGGTTCAACTTCCTGAAAGATTAAAGAACTGGATTGTTTCTCACTTTCCAAAGGAAACAGCTATTCAGCATATTTATTCATTGAAAGGAAGCACCACAGCTGCGATGTATGCAATAAACCTTAAATTGCCGACTGGTGAAATGAAAGAACTGGTATTACGGCAATACGAAAAGAGCCAGTTTACAGCAAAAGAAATCAAACAAGAAGCAGACAGCCTAAAAGCAGCAGCATCTTTATCTATTGAAACACCGCAATATATTGCAGCTGATCCAGAAGGAGAAATAATCGGCAAACCGCTTCTCTTAATGAGCAAAATGGAAGGCAAGGTAGATATATTGCCGGCGAATCAAGCTGCATGGTTGAATCAGCTTGCAGAAGCATTAGCTCAGATACACCACAATACAATAAATCATTTTCCCTGGAAGCATAAGCGTTATCAAAAAGCAGATGAAATTGAAATTCCGATCTGGTCAAGGAAGCTTGAAGTATGGGAGGCTTTAAAAAAGGTTGTGTTGCGTCCAGAACCGAGCTATACACCGGTGTTTATTCATCGCGATTTTCACCCGGCCAATGTACTTTGGAAGGATGCTGAGGTGAACGGTGTGGTGGATTGGGCCAATGGCTGCTTAGGTCATACTGGAGTGGATGTGGGACATTGCCGCTGGAACCTCGCCATGCTTTATGGTGTAGCAGCTGCAGATACTTTTTTGGCAGTTTATCAAGAGAAGATGGGGAGTCATTTCTCCTATGATGTTTATTGGGATATTGTTTCCTTAATGGATGTGTTAGAAGGACAGCCGGAAGTTTATCCTGGCTGGGAAGTCTTTGGGAAAACGGATATTACGGAGGAAGTAATGATAGAGAGAATGGATGAATACGCAGTTTCACTGTTAGAAAAAGCGATGGAATAGAGGAGGATAATGAAGATGGAAAGAGTAGATGTGGTCTATGCGTTGATTTTAGACGAGACAGAAGAGAAGATTTTAATGGTGCAGAATATAAAGCATGATAATTGGTCGATGCCTGGCGGGGCAGTGGAAGCTGGAGAAACATTAACTGAAGCAGTTATCCGTGAAGCGAGAGAAGAAACAGGTTTAACGATTGAAGCGGGAGACATTCTTGCTGTAAATGAAGCATTTATGGAAAGGTTCAATCACCATACCATCTTTTTTACGTTTATGGCTAGGGTTGTTGGTGGAGAAATTCTAATACAAGATACAGAAACAATTGCGGATACCGCATGGATGAGTATAGATGAAGCAGATAAATGGATGCCTTATCATAAAACGGGGATTCGAAGCCTGTTGGAAAAGGCTGTTCCTTATACGTTTCAGGGTGTGGAGAAGTAATAAGATGGAGTATGGCGTTTCAATGTTGCTATGCTCTTTCTTTATTATTGTTTAGATAATAATAAAACCTTATATAGAAACTAAAAAGCCGTAACTGCTTCCATTACGGCTTCTCAAATTATCCAATATCAATGCTGTTTACATATAATTTAAAACAAAACATAAGACAAATAAATCACGACAGTTACCGTAACAATACTAAAAAGTGTTGAAAATAAAACAATTTGTGCGTGCAATTCCGGCTTGATTTGATACTCCATCGCAATCGTTGATGTATTCCTGGAAGTCGGAAAAGAGCTTGCGATAAATAAGGATTGTGCAACGACTCCATCAATATTCAGCAGGTATATAACAGCCAGTGCTAACGATGGCCCCATCACCAGTCTTCCAATCAAAGACCATGTAATGACCCGATGGAAAAAATGCAGCTTAATATTAGATAATTGTGCTCCCAGTAATAAAAGGGCAATAGCCACAAAACCATCGGCAAGCTGATCAAGCGGTATCATAATCGAATTAGGAATGGGAATGGAAAATCCTTGGAACAGCATCCCTAATAGCAGTGCGTGGAATACTGGCAATCTTAGAAAGGATTGAATAATCCCTCCGATTGATTTGGTTGCTGATAATAAATTATAAATTCCATAAGAGTATGTTAAAAGATTCTGGAAAATAAGAATAAAAACCTGAATCGAAAACCCTAAAGGATTGCTGCTGAAAACTAATTGGCTTACTGGCAAACCGTAGTTGCCAGAGTTCATTAACGAAATACTATTTTTTAGAGCTGCGCTTTCTTCTCTATCTAATTTTAATAGTTTGGCAATGATGTGACTTACAATAATCAGAATCAAACTATAAAGGATAATGTAATAGATTATTTGGAAAAATATATCCATTTCTATATTGATATGATATATATTCACAAATACAGCAGCTGGCATTAAACAATATGTAATCAGTGTAGATATCTGTTTCAGATTAAATTGAAACTTTCTCTGTAAAAGGGCACCAACCAGGGTCAATATCAATATGGGAAATATCACGTCTAATAAAATAAAAATAAACATTTCAAACCTCATTCTTAATATTTCATAGTTGAATTACGCCATTACTAAATATGGCTTTATCTTATCATGAAAGGAAAGATAAGGAAAATATCAAAAAGTTATCCTTTGGAATAAGTAAAAATTATATATCGTGTTTTACGAAAAGATATTATTGCTAATTGTTGGAATAAAAATTAATTTTTGTATGTTAAAATAGGGGGGATAATTTTAGAAACGTATCATTTGTACACGGTAACAGTGATATGCTGAAGCTTGGTTTGGGAAGACAATCTGGGAGAAAAGAGGCAAGCATGTGATGATGAAATTGCAGGTAACGACATTTGTTTTGGTCGGAGGAATAATTGGGTTTTTTACCGATGGTTTAATGATAGGTGTGGGAGCAGGAGCGCTTGTATTTATAGCGTTTAAACTGGAGAAATTTTTAGGGGAGCAGCGTACAGGATAGTTGATAGGCTATGGAACATTTAAGAATGGCTATTTCATACATGTTGAATCAAGGAAGTATCATAAAAAATAATTTTTTGCCAAGGTTTAAATGAAAAGGAGCAATGTCATGAAACAAAAACGGATACTTTTAATCACAATAGGCATCATTTTTGTGTTAATGGCAGGGACATTAACTTATGCTATTTTAAAAGATGATGATCCGTATCGTTATTTTACCGGGCTTGGTGAAGAAATAAGTGTAGCTCCAGACGATTCGGAAATTGCTTTTTCTTATTATGTAGACGGTGAGGAAGCTATTTGATTACGGCCACTAAAATGTACCACCTCTGACATCCTTTTTACCACTTAACGCCAAAGAATGTACCAGTAAACGACAAGATGTTTACCACTTTGAATTAATACCCTTGTATAATTAATAAGCATGCTTATTGTGTGACATTTATTATACAGGAGGTATTTTTTTATGATTCGTTATCGAAAGATTCTGGAATTAAATAATGAAGGAATCAGTCTCAGAGGAATCGCAGCCAGTACAGCGAACTCTCGTCAAAAAGTAACTGAGATTATCCGCCTTGCGGAGAAAAAGGGATTAGTCTGTCCGTTAGAGGATGAAATGACAGACAAGTGGATTGAGGAGTTTCTCTTTCCTGAAAAGTCTTTAGAAGCTTCCGGAAGACAGCCATTGGATTTTGATTATATTCATGAAGAATTGGCAAAGCCTAACGTGACGCTTTCGCTTCTACATCACGAATATGAGACTGCGTGTCGCGCAAATCGAAAGATTCCATAGGAGTTTTTTACGTCATTACAGTGCTTACGCAAATAAATATAAAGCAACCATGCGAATACGTAGAAAACCAGGAGAAATTATGGAAGTCGATTGGGCAGGTTCCACAGCATTCATCATCGATAGAGATACGGGGGAGAAATTAAAAGCATATATTTTTGTTTCAATACTTCCCTGTAGTCAATTATCGTATGCAGAAGCAACTTTATCTATGGATTTGCATGCATGGATTACTGCTCATAACCATGCATTTAAGTACTTTGGAGGGTCTACACAGATTATTGTGCCTGACAACCTTAAAGCGAGCGTGACAAAACATACTACACGTGAATTGGTGCTAAACCCTACCTACAGAGAAATGACAGAACACTATAATACAGTAGTTATGCCTGCACGTGTACAAACTCCAAAAGACAAGCCGAGTGTGGAAGGATCTGTAGGAGCTATTTCGATATGGATTATTGCGGCATTGAGAAATACACAGTGTTTCAGCATTGATGAATTGAACAAAGAAGTTTGGGAGAAATTAGATGAATTTAACAATAGACCTTTTACACGTAAAAAAGGAACCCGTTTCTCTGCATTTGAAGAAGAGGAGAAATTTGCGCTTTCTCCTCTTCCATCCGCATCTTACAAAATGTCTGAATGGAAAACAGCGAAAGTACGTCCTGATTATCACATCTCTGTCGAAAGTATGTTTTATTCTGTTCCATATGAATATATCAATCGGCAGGTTGAAGTGAGGCTCTCAGATGATTTCGTTGAAATCTATTTTAATCATATGCGGATAGCTTCTCATAAAAGATTATATGGGAAATTCGGTCAGTTATCTACTATTCGTGATCATATGCCCGATAATCATAAACTATTCGTGGATCAAACACCGGAAGCTGCGATTGAATGGGCTGAAAGTATCGGAACGTTTACTTTAAAGATTGTCCAATATATTTTAGATACTTCACAAACAGAAAAACTAGCATTACAGTCTATATTTTCGTTAAAGAAATCGGAGCGCCGTTATACAAAATATGAAATTGAGCGTGCATGTAAAATGCTTACCTCCATGACGAATAGACCAACGGTCAAAAGTATACAAACCGTTTTGAAAAGTAACAAAAAGAACGATGCCGAGCAAGAACTGAAACGAAAGACGGAAAACAACAACGATAACTACGGCTTCACGCGTGGAGCTTCATACTATGGAGGAACAGATAAATGATGAATGGACAAACGTTAACGAAATTACACGAAATGAAATTAAGTGGAATGGCTGAAGCTTATGAGGAACAAGCAATGAACAAGGAGTTTCAAAAAATGAATTTTGAAGACCGTTTTTCATTACTCGTTGATTTAGAACATTCCCGTCGTAAGAGCAATAAATTGCAGCGCTTAATCAAAGCAGCTACTTTTATAAATCCTAACGCCAGTATTGAAGATATAGAATACCACAAAGATCGAAGACTGGATAAAGATTTAATTTTGAAGCTAGCCAACGGGAGCTATATCCTAGACAGTCATAATATTATATTAAAAGGAGCGACAGGTTCAGGTAAATCATTTTTAGCGAGAGCTTTTGGAGTGTCTGCCTGCCGCCAATTCTATAAAGTAAAATACATTCGTTTACCTGAATTACTAGATGAATTATCACTAGCTAAATTAGCAGCAGATGGAAGCTATCGAAAATTAATCAAAAAGTATACAAAAGTCGATTTACTTATACTAGATGAATGGCTCCTAACAGATTTATCAACAGATGAAGCCGCAATCTTACTAGAAATATCAGAAGCCCGTCATAAGATAGCTTCAACCATTTATTGTTCTCAAATCGATCCAAATGGATGGCACCTGAAATTAGGGAACGAAACAATAGCAGAAGCTATCTTAGATCGAATTATTCATGATTCTTATCAAATCCTAATTGATGGAGACATTTCTATGCGGGAGCGTCATGGAATAAAACGGGAATTTTAATAAAAAATAACAATATAGGGCACACATCAGGCTATAAAAAGGAGCTGGGACAATGTATGAACCTTTTCACGATGAAGATAACATGAATAAAGATGACATGAATAATATTCAGTTGATTATTAATCTATTAAATTACTCAAAAAAGTTGGAAGGAATGGTTATTGAACTTAGAGAAGAAGTAAATGAATTAACACCGGAAGACAAGGAAATTCCTTACTTTGAACTCCACAGTGATATTTATGAAAGTTTTTTTGATTATCCGACTGTCATTAAATATCAAAAATACATTGAGATGTATTTTGACATAGAAGATATATAAAAGCCAATAAGTGAAAAGAAAAGCCTTACAGTATTAAATAATAAACTGTAGGGTTTTTCTTTGTCTGGTAAGCCGCTTGGCGAAGAGTGGTAAATTCCATGGCGTTTACTGGTAAATAATATGGCAAGGGTGGTAAAATCCAGTGGCCGTAATCAGCTATTTACACTTCGAATTCGGATGGTACGGATGTAAATAAATTAACCGGCTCAACGGAGCAGCGGGATAGCAGTCCGGAGTATGCGCCTGATGGTGAAAAGCTTGCTTATTTAAGGGAAGATACAGAAGGGATTCAAACGCTTCAAGTAATCAATCCGGATGGAAGCGAAGAAAAGTCATTGACGGACAATGAACTTCATATTGTGGACAGTATTTTTTCGCAGAACGGAGAGAGTATCTTTTTCGTTGCAGTAGAAGCGGAAGAATTTAAAAAGGGTGAGGAATCAAGAGAAGGGTTTGACTTGTTCTCAATCAATACAGATGGAAGCGAATTGAAAAAACTGACCGACGCCGATTATTTTTCCATGAATCATCTTTCTCTTTCATCTGGTGGAGAGGAGATTTATTTTAGTGAGTTTAACGGAGAAAAAGAAAGCGTCTATTCCTACGACCTGGAAGACGGCGCAGTAAATGAGACTCCGACTGTTGTTCCTGAAGAGATAGCGAACACACGGTCATTTAACAAACCACAATTGTCTCCGGATGGAGAGCAGCTGGCGTTTACGGAGGTATCTGAGGAATCTCAAGAAACTTCTCTTTTTAAGTATGAATTATTTTTTTTATGTTAAAAATCATATTATTTTTTATTTATTTACTTTATAAATGGAAATAAATAGTAAATCTTTTAAAATATCATGTATGTATTGAAAATTATCCTAAGGCGTTTTTAGAAAGATTAAGTTTTTTTGTACGTTTAAACTTCACTGTTTGAAGAGCGTTGTAGCAAGCTAAAGATATGTTTGGTTTCTTTTCTGATATATATAATTTATTCCTATTGTATATCTGATTTATTTTGTCTAAGTATCTATAAAGTAAGGTGATTTTTAGTAAATATCTTGGTAAATGCAAGTAGAAAATTTGAATTTGAGTGGTGAGAATGGGGGAAGTGCTGAAATTATTACAAAGGTAGGAATTAATAATAATGTTTTTATGAGATCATTTCATTTTACAGACATTAATCAATAACAAATAAATTGAAATTTTAAAATAATAAATTGACAAAGAACATTAATTATACTATTATAATTTTAAACCATTATACGTACAAACGGTTTAAGTTAAAATAATTTAAACAATAATGGGTTGATGCTTTATAAAAAATAATCTAAGGAGTGGACGACCAAATGGGGAAATCGTTACGGCTGTCAAGAATTTTTAGGAAGGACACAGGTAACGCACTTATATTACCTGTAGACCATGGAATTGGCGGAAGTATTGAAGGGTTAGAAGATCCAGTTAAGATTCTTAAAGAGTTACAAACACCTGATATTGACGCAATATTACTAAATGATGGTGTTGCTAGACAAGCTGAAGAAGTTTTTTATGGAAAAGGTGCACCAGGCCGAATGTTAAATTCGGATATTTTTAGTTATGAAGTAAAAAATGAACGAATGGAACATCATTTAACATTCAGTCCAGAGATTGCAGTTCGTAAAGGATATGATTGTATAAAGCTTGTCTTGTTTTGGGATCGTCCTGCTGAGGAAAGAATGCGTTCTATGAAGTTAATAGCCTCAGTTATTGAGGAGGCAGAAAAATGGGAAATGCCGGTTTTAGTGGAGCCCCTTACATCAAAGCCAATCGAAGATCCTAAAGAGCGGGCAAAAGTTCTATCTGATGCGAATAGGGCTGCGTTTGAACTAGGTGCGGATATATTAAAAGCAGCTCACCCTGGTGATACAAAAACACTTGAAAATTGGGTGAAGTATTTTGATATTCCTATTATTCTACTAGGTGGAAGTAAAAGTGGGACTACGGAAGATTTAGTGAATATGGTAGATGATGCTATTAATGTCGGTATTAATGGTGTTGCAATTGGCAGGAATGTTTGGCAACGGCCGCCCAAAGAAGCAAAAGAATTGTTAGCTAGATTTGCAGAAATTATCCATAAGCCTAGAAACTAAAAATGTTAATTATTAAGTAACACGAAGTATTTAGTACAAGAATAACTTAAGGGAGGAACTATGATGACTAAAATGAGAAAGTTTGCTGTTTTAACGAGGGCAAAAAATGCAGAGGTACATAAAGGGGAAATACCAGAAGTTGGTGATAATCAAGTCCTCATTAAGCAAGAAGCTTGTAATATTTGTACAACAGATTTCGGACAATGGCTTGGACTAAGGGAACATCAACCGTATCCAATGGCAGGCGGTCATGAAGGTGCTGGAATCATTATCGCAAAGGGTAAAAATGTAAGAGATGGATTAAGTGTAGGGGATCATGTTGCACTTGCATATGATTACTGTGGAGAATGTACGGCTTGTCAAACTGGGAGAACAAGTGAGTGTATAGAAATATCAAACCCTTTTAAAGATAAAAATGATGAAGGGTATTACGGTCATTTAGGCTTTGCAACTTATAATGTTAAGGATGCAAATGCAGTGATTAAAATGAATTCAAAATTATCGTTTAGTGAGGCCGGATTTTTGGAACCGCTTGCAACTGTTGTTAATGGCCTAAAACGATTAAGGGTTACTGCATTAGAACGTGTTGTTGTCATTGGTGCTGGAACAATGGGGATATTAAATGCATTAGCTGCTACAGCATATGGTACAGAAGTCATTGTTACTGAAATGATGGATAAGAAGATTGAAGCTGCAAGATCAATGGGATTAAATGTTATCGATGTGAAAGAATATGATCCAGTAGAAAAAGTAAAAGAATTAACAAATAGTGAAGGGGCAGATGCAGTTATTCTTGCCGTTGGAGCTACAAAAGCAAATGATCAAGCATTAGAAATGGTTAAGCACTTAAATGGTAGATTGTTACTTTTTGCTGCAGGATATCCTGCTCCTGAACTACATGTAGATTCGAATTTAGTCCATTATAGAAAAATGGAATTGATTGGGACCTACGGAGCAGATATATGTGACTTTAATAAATCAGCAAATTTATTAAATGATGGAAAAGTTGATGTGTCAAAATTAATTGAAACAAAAGTACCCCTAGAAAAAATCCAAAAGGGCTACGAGATTGCCAGTACGCAAGGAAGTTACCGTGTAAGTGTTTTATTACAAGAAGAGTCAGAATAATTTTACAAAAAAATACTACGATGTATGAAGTAATTGGAGGGGGTGCACACACTCTCTCTTCATTGGGTGTAAGTGTAAACATATAATAAATTAATTTTTTGACATTAAGATTTTTTAAAATCTCAATCAAAATCAGTATAACAAATAAAAGGAGGATGAAGTTATGTCGTTTATCGTTGATTTTGCGGAACAGTTTATGGACTTTTTCGGATTTGTAGGGGATACGTTTGTCGGCATGTTTACTGGTATTGTTCCTATACTTGTAGGAATGCTAACTTTAATTCAATTTATTGTAAATCTTGTTGGTGAAAACCGAATTGAAAGAATGGGAAAAGTATTAGCAAAAAGTAGCATATTAAAATATTCGATATTCCCGGTATTTGCTGCATTTTTCCTTGGAAGCCCAGCAAGTGGTACTATGGGAAGGTTCCTACCAGAAAAGTCAAAACCTGGATTAATGGAAGCGTTTTTTAGAAATGGACATCCCTTAACTAGTTTATTTCCCCATACAAATCCAGCTGAATTATTTGTTTGGCTAGGAGTTGCCCAAGGTATTGAGGCACTTGGTTTGCCAGTTGGAGCTTTAGCTATTCGCTACGTTATTACTGGTATTGTTGTAGGTGTCATCAGTGGTATTATCACTGAGATAGTATTTACAATTATTGCCAGAAGAAATAACTACGAAGTTTAACAAGGGGGGACAAAAAATGTCTGAAAATATAATGATCAAAGTTGAAAAAGGTGGTAGTGGTTGGGGCGGCTCACTTTATTTACGATGTGAAGGGAAAAAAAACAAAATATTATCAATGACAGGCGGAGGGATTCATGATTTAGCTGCATATATTGCAGATACCATAGGCGGTGTAGCAGTTGATGGATTTAAAGAGGTACCGAATGACGATGAGATTGTTTGTGCAATTATTAACTGTGGCGGTACATTAAGATGTGGTGTTTATCCGCAAAAAGGGATTTACACGATTAATTTAAATGCGATTGGTCCATCTGGTCCTTTAGCTGAGCACATTAAAGAGGAAATATACGTTTCTGGTGTTAAAAAAGGAAATATTACAATAGTACAAGAATCAGACCAGTCAGGTCATGAACACGCTGCGGTAGTAGAACCTGAACTAGAGAAACAACCAAAAAAAGTCGATAAACAACGTGCAGCCGAAAAAAGCGATAACCTGATATTTAAACTATTAACCCAAATTGGTTCTGGTGTTGGCTCTGTAGTTTCCATGTTCTTAGATTCTGGTAGAAAAACGGTCGATTTGTTATTGAAAACGATTATACCATTCATGGCATTCGTTAGTATTTTAGTAGCCCTAGTACAATATACAGGGATGGGGGAATGGATTGCAAACGCTCTAACCCCGCTCGGATCGTCACTTTGGGGATTACTGCTTATTTCTATTATTTGTAGTTTCCCGTTCTTGTCACCTATTCTGGGACCAGGAGCAGCTGTTGCCCAAGTCGTTGGTGTTCTAGTAGGTACGCAAATTGCAGCAGGAGCAATTCCGCCACAATTCGCATTACCAGCTCTGTTTGCTATCAACGCACAAGTAGGTGGAGACTTCTTCCCTGTAGGTATGTCTTTAATGCAGGCGAAACCAAAAACAATAGAATATGGTACACCAGCATTCCTGATCGCGAGACAAATTTCAAGTCCTATTGCTGTTGTTATTGCATACCTGTTCAGTATTGGACTCTATAACTAAAGTGATTGAACTATTAAAATTAAAAGATTCGCACATAGAGAAAAATTAGCAGTAGGTGAATGGAGGAAGTAAATGGTTTAAGCTAATTTACTTTCATTTAATTAGTAAAACAGTTATCTGTTTTTATTAATAGGATTGTATAAATGGTAGACTAACCAATTCAGCTCGCTTTATTTTTTGAAGTTACAGCTAATATATTGGGTAAAATAATAGATTTATAAAATATCAAAAAGGAAAAGATAAATAATATGTTATAATATTTAATGTGAATGTTATTAGGGAGGTAATGTACTTGAAATATAACGTAAATATTGTAGAAGTTGGTTCAAATGTGGAGGATATGTTAAAAACTGGTTTATTAATTCTTTTTAATCAAAGTGCACCTGAGGATTTAAAACCATTCTGTGTTGTTACCGAAGAAAATAAGCAAGATGGACAAGTAGAGTCTGATGATGTTGTGACTATTGCGAATCGTAAGTATAAGGTCACGTCTGTTGGCGATGTTGCTAATGAAAATCTCTATTTGCTTGGACATGTCTCACTATGTTTTGATGGTGCAAAGGAGGCGCAATTACCTGGTCATATTCATTTAACGCCGGGTTTTGAAAGCGATTTATCCAATCTTGGGAAAATTACTATTAAGTAGGTGAGAAAATGGAGATCCTATTTTTATTCTTTATTGTTTTAGTTATTTTACAATGGTTTTTTAAAGTGAAACAGACAAAATTATTGTATACGCACTATAATAAGTTTTTAGAAACAGGAAATGTATTAGTGGAGAGAAAGAAAGGTATTTTTTTTGGTGTTATTATCATGCTTCAATTAGATAAGGAAGCCAATATTAAAGACTGTCTATTGATATCTGGTGCAACCTTTTTTTCTTCATGGCGCAGTTGTGAAGAACTAATAAATGAAAACTTATTGAGTATAAAAAATGAAAACCTTAATGGTTATAAAAAAACTGTAAGAAAAGTAATTGCTAAGGCTGTTGAAAGTTACCAAAAGAGTAAAGAAAAAGAGCTAGAGGAGAAACTAGTTTAGCTGTTATTGACTAAATATTCATTTCGAGTCTTCTACTAATAGTGATAAAAGTCACCAAAAAAGGAGGTACCTTTAAAAATGATATCGAAAAAATTAAGAAATGGTGTACTTATGCCCCAAGTGGGGCTTGGTGTTTATAAAATGACAGATCCGAAAGAAACGGTAAATGCTGTTGAGGAAGCATTAAAAGCTGGATACCGAGCGATTGATACTGCTAGCTATTATAAAAATGAGAAAGAAGTAGGCAAGGCAATTCATCAAACCGGAATTCCAAGGGAAGATCTGTTTATTACTACTAAAGTATGGAATGATGAGCAAGGATATGATGAAACATTACGTGCATTTGACCGTTCATTAAGCTTGCTGGGGCTTGATTATATAGATTTGTATTTAACCCATTGGCCTCTATCTGATAAATTTATTGATACCTATCGTGCAATTGAAAAATTGTATGAAGAGAGACTTATTCGTGTACCAGGTGTCTCTAATCATCATAAAAAACATCTTTTACAACTTGAAAATAAGGTAAATGAAATGCCAATGGTTAACCAGGTAGAATGTCATCCATATCTTCAGCAAAAGGAATTAAAAAGCTTTTGTGAAGAAAGAGCAATAGCCGTTACAGCATGGGCTCCTCTTGGCAAAGGAACAATTTTACAAGATGAACTTATTAAAGAACTTGCTCAAAAATATGATAAAACGTCTGCCCAGATTATTTTGAGGTGGCATTTAGAGTGTAATACAATTATTATTCCGAAATCTGTTACACCGTCACGAATAAATGAAAACTTTAAGTTATTTGATTTCTTTATTGAAAAAAAGGATATGGATAAGCTTGCCAATCTTGATCACAATGGTCGAATAGGTGCTGATCCAAATATTTATGATGATTTTAAGTGATTAAACGATTTGATATGGTATATTGTTTCAAATTCTATTGAGAAATCCGAACTATGAATTCAATTTCTTTTTAAAGGATTCGTTTATAGTTCGGATTTCCACTGTTATTTTATTTTGGATTCTATCAATTATGGTATCCAATCAGATGTGGTTGTGAACCATAACGTATTGCCAACATCCTTATGCACTTTATCCCGGTTAGGCTCCATAGTCTTTTGCTACAGATGACTGCTTCCCCTTAGAGTGAGTAGACCCTGCCAAAGCATTCCTTGAACAACCCCTTTGTATTTTTGAAATGTTATTTTAAATAAATTTATTTTGCCCAACTTTTAATCCTAAAAGAGAACTGCAAATAGCAAGTAATATTAGCAAGAATAAGGGGATGGTCCAATCTCTTGTAATATCGTAGATGAAGCCTACCACTATAGGTCCTAAAGCTGCTAGAGCATAACCAGTTGATTGTGCCATGCCAGATAAAAGTGTAGCTTGTTTTGTATTTTTAGTACGAATAGATAGTAACAGAAGGGCAATTGTAAAATTACCACTTAAAGAAAATCCTATTAGTGTTGTGGAGATAATATAGCTTATATCATTATGATAAAGCAATAAATAAATAACTCCTATTATTAATAAAATATTTAAGCTGATAACTAAGCCTACTTGTGATTTAAGTTTTCCAGCTATAAGTGGAATAAGTAAACTAGAAACTATTCCCACTAACTGTAAATAGGATAATAAGAAACCAGCGATTGTTTTATTAGCTCCGAAATGAATTAATATCTCTGGGAACCAAGAGATGGTGATATAGAATAAAAGAGAATGACACCCCATAAAAAAAGCAATAAACCAGGCGAAAGGTGATCTTAGAAAATTCTTTGGTTTTTCTAAGGACCTTCCTTTTATACGATGCGCGGGTTTCCGTCGTATAAGCACTAACCAATAAAAAGTTGCAAAAATCGCCGGTACTACCCAAATTAAGAGAGCATTTCTCCAGCCCAATCCCATATTTTTGGCAATTGGTACACTTATTGCTGAAGCAATAGTAGCGGAAATCCCCATTATTGAGGAATATAATCCGGTCATTACTGATAGTTTGTTAGGAAATTTATCTTTAATAATTCCTGGTAAAAGGACGTTACAAACTGCAATTCCTATTCCAATAAATAGTGTACCAAGAAATAAAAGGAACGTTATAGTAGAAGAACGAAAAATGATACCCATACATAATATCATTAATCCAAAAATTAATGTTTTCTCATTTGAGTACTTTTGAGCTATATATGATGAAGTAATTGACATAACAGCAAAAGCTGCTAATGGCAAACTTGTAAGTAATGCAACACTCCAATTTGCAAAGCCTATTTCATCTCTAATAACCCCCATAATTGGCCCTATTGAAGTTAGGGCTGGTCTTAAGTTAAGAGCAACTAAGAAAACCCCTATAATTAAAAGAACATTGGTATTATGTTTTCCTAATTCTTGTTTCTCAAGTGTGGGTTCTCTCAATAAGATGCCTCCTTTCCTTTTAGATGTTACTTTTTTAGGCTATATTTTTCTTAAGTAAGTAGTATGAAGCAACCTAACATTTTCGTTAGGTTGCTCCATGTCTATAATTAGTAATTTGTATTAAATGAAACGTATTTTGTAATTAAATACGCTTCTAGACCGTATTTGCCACCTTCTTGACCAAGTCCACTTTCTTTCACTCCACCGAATGGGCTGTGGATGGCAAATGGAGCAGGGTCATTTATACCAACCATTCCATATTCTAATTCTTCCATCATTCTAAATGCACGGCCTAAATCCTTTGTGTAACAATATCCTACTAGACCATAATGAGTATGGTTTGCCTTTTCAATAATTGCTTCTTCACCTTCGAATGTAAAAATTGGAACAACTGGTCCAAATGTTTCCTCGTAGGAGATTAACATGTCTTCATTAGCATTGGAAATAATAGTAGGTTCGATAAAATAACCGTCTAATCCATTATCGTATTGTCCACCGCCACAGATAATTTCTCCGTTTTTCGCTTTAGCATCAGCAATCTGGTTCATAATTTTTTCGAAGGAATTACTATCGATAACAGGACCAACATTAACGTCTTCATCTAAACCATTGCCTATTTTTAATTTCTCTACTTTCTGTACAAGATTACTAGTAAACTCTTCAGCAATACTTTTTTCAACGTAAATTCTGTTTGTACTAACACAGGTTTGTCCAGAGTTAGTAAATTTTGTGGTTAAGACGCCATCTGTTGCAACTTCAATATCTGAATCAGCAAAGACAATAAATGGCGCGTGACCTCCAAGCTCCATTGAAGAGGCTTTAACGGTCTCAGCAGAGTCTCTTAGTAATAATTTTCCGACATCAGTAGAACCAGTAAAAGTGATTTTTTTAATGTCTTCATTCTTTGTTAATGTATTTCCAATTTCGCTAGCTTTACCTATAACAAGATTAACGACTCCTTTTGGCAAGCACGCTTTATGAAAGCATTCAAATACTTTAATCGCTGACAAAGGTGTAACAGATGCAGGTTTTAAGATTATTGTACAACCAGTTGCTATGGCAGGAGCGATTTTTCTTGTAATCATTGAAAACGGAAAGTTCCATGGAGTGATTGCTGCACATACACCAATTGGGCGTCTTATAACGAAGAGCTGTTTATCTTTTGCAGAAGCTGGAAGAACATCACCATATATGCGCTTTGCCTCTTCTGCATACCAATGTAAGAAAGCAATCCCGTCGTCTACTTCGTATCTTGCATCAGCAATGGGTTTACCGTTTTCTTTTGTAATAAGCTGTGCTAATTCTTCACTTTGTTCTTCTAGTAATCTGGCAGTTTCCTTCAAATAGGCAACGCGTTCTGTAAAAGTTGTTTTTTTCCAAGATTTAAAGGCCTGCTTTGCGCTTTTTATTGCTTCTTCTGTTTCCACTTTTCCTACTGTAGAAACAGTCTCGATAATCTCGTTAGTGGCAGGATTACGAACTTCCATTTTTGTTTCACTTTGTCGCCATTCTCCATTAATATAAACCATGTAAACACCTCATTTTTAATTATTATTTACTCATTTTGTAACAGACTAGTCTTATTAATTCAGACAACACAATAAATTTATTAGTTTTAAGCGGTTGCAATTAAGGCCTTGTCGGCAGATCTGAATAGATTTATATAATGATTAGTGCTTCTTCATAACCTCTCTTGATGTGTTTGATGCTGTCAAAAATATTTAAATCTGGATTATCATAAAATTCACTTTTAGGTTTATCTGATTGCAGTTCTGATTTAACTGGTTCATTGTGAACTCCCGTCAAGTAAACTTTTAAATTGGAGACTTTAAAAGTTTTGCCACTTCAAAGTCTGCACGGACAGTCTCAAAATTGAAAACATTTGGTGCATCTACTCCATAATTACCTTGTTTTGCCTGAACTAAAAAATTTTTATAAAAACCAACATTATATGCTCAGTCCTTTCTTTATACCGATTAGCAGCTTAATAGACTTACAACGATTAAAATATATAATATACAAGGATAATAAAAAAGTTTTATTGTGTTGGCGAAACTAGATACACAGGTGTAATTTTAGTGAATGTCTTACACTGTTGGATTAATTAGAAGAATTCTTATTTTAACTAAAAAAAATAATCCTTTGCATTGATATTTTAAACGTTTGTACGTATAATCATATTAAGATACAAAAAAAGTTTTGTCAAATTAATTATTCAGTCTATTTCAATTATTATGTTAGAATATACATGTGAATTATTAAAAATAGTGCTGTTGAATTAAAGAAGGAAGTGTAAGTTATGCAGAATTTCCATATAAAAGAGGACGATAAGTATTTTGATTACAAACTGTTAGCTGACCCAATTAAAAGAAGTTTACAAAAAATTAATAGAAATAATCCTTTGCCTTTATATCAACAACTTTATGATTCTCTTTATAAGGTTATTGTTAATAAAGAATTGGAACCGGGCAGCTTTTTTGCAACTGAAAGTTTATTGCAGGAAGAAACTCAAATGAGCAGAGCTACAATACGAAAAGCTCTTGAGGAATTAGTTAGACAAAAATATCTAATGAGAATTACCGGAAAAGGTACTTTTATTTCAATTAGCTATCCAGAGAGTCATATTGTTTTACCGAATTTAAAAAGCTTGTCTCAAGAACTGGAAGAAAAGGGTATGATCCCTGACAGCACTTTATTGCAAGCCAAAATAATACAACCTACAGAGGGAGTTGCTAAAAATTTAGACATAGATATGAATGATCAAGTCTTATTTATTGAGAGGATTCGTACAGGAAATGATATTCCAATTTTATATGTATGTGGATATATTCCATTAAATATTGGAATTACCGAGGATTTTAATATTCCTGGATCTTTATATTTCTTTATTGAGCAACAATGCGGTAAGGTTATTCGTTCTGCAACACATACGATAAATGCAACAATTATTAATGCAGAAGTAGCTGGACATTTAGGTATCAGTAAAAACTCAGCCGGTTTGTCGATGGAGCGTATTACTTACGATAATTATGGGGTACCAGTTCTTTATGAAACTGGTGTATTTCGAAACGATTTGTATAGCTATACTTTTTCCATGGAGAGAGATGACTAATATTTTAGATAGTGGGTAGAATACGTCAGTGATTTAAAGAAAAAAGGAATTTTGCACCGAAAAATCGATGCAAAATTCCTCTTTTTATTTGGGCTAATTAGTCCAGTCTCTTTAAATGTTATTCTCTGCAAAGCATCAAAATTAACGAGAGTAGAACTGCTTCATTGTAAAATGAAATGCAACAGCTAAAAAAATAGAAAGCCATCGTGAAACCACGTATAGTTAATGTTGACGAAAACAAATAAACATACGGAGGTAATTCACGATGACTCACTCTCATTCTAACACTGAAAAACGAAACTATACACATTTAACTGAAATTGAAAGAGGACAAATAGCTGCATACAGAGAGCAAGGTATGTCTTTAAGGGAAATTGGAGAGAAAATTGGGTGCGATCACAGTACAATATCTCGAGAACTAAAGCGGGGCACAGTCGAACAAATCGATACCAATCGTAAACCCTACAAGAAATACTTTCCTGATGCAGGAGCACGTGTTTATGAGGAGAACAGAAGAAACTGTGGTGCTCCCACTATCTTGATGGCTTCTTGGGAATTCATATTATTTGCTGAGGAGAAAATATTGAAAGACAACTGGTCACCCGACGTTGTTGTGGGTCATGCAAAAAAACGGGATGGATTCGATTCCGTCCCTTGCTCGAAAACGCTATATAACTGGATTGATAACAGTGATTTAAAAGTGAAGAATATGGATTTAGTTTTGAAACTACGTCGTAAAACGAAGTCTTCAAAATCAAAAAGTAATAAGAAAATCCTTGGAACGAGTATTGAAGAAAGACCAGAATCCATTGACACACGTGAGGAATTCGGGCATTGGGAAATTGATACTGTTCTTGGCCACAAATCTAAAGACCAGGCACTTCTAACTCTTGTAGAAAGAAAGACTCGTATGGCCATTGTCCAACGCATACCAGGTAAGAATGCACCCGAAGTAAGGGATGCTTTAGAAGGTATATTTCAAGAATACCCAAACGTTCAACAGACATTTAAAAGTATCACAGCTGATAACGGATCCGAGTTTAGTGAACTCAGCGAACAAGGAAAAGAAATGGAAATAGATGTTTATTTTGCGCATCCATATGCATCTTGGGAGAGAGGGACGAATGAACGTCATAATGGGCTACTCAGACGTTTTATAAAGAAAGGTCAACCCATCCATGCATACTCAGACCAGCACATTGCAGAAGTTGCCAATTGGATGAATACATCCCCCCGGAAAATATTAAACTACGAGACCCCGGAGGAAAACTTTGCGCAATTTGTTGATTGTGTGGCCTAGGCCACACAATCAACAAATTGACATAAAAAACCTTATATAGTGGTTTCACATAAAGTGTTGCATTTAATATTGCAATTTAGGGAATTATTTTTACTAGATTTAGAGACACAGGAAGTAGAGAGATTAACATATTTGAAAACAGCGGTAACCTCACCAGTATTTTTTCATGAGGACAATAAAATCGCTTTTCTGGAGAATACAAACTGGTCAGCGGAACCAGCTGAATATCGATTGATGACGATAGATACAGCAACTCACGATATCGAAGCAGTTGAACTGGATGCACCTCAATCAGAAGAAGATAATCAATTAATACAAATGCTGGATCGTGCGGTAAACAGCTTAACGGTTGCCATTCTGTATATATTACTGATGAGTCTGCTGAGTGTTTACCTTCTGCATTATGCTAGTAAAGCCTATCTGCCTTCTATCATTAGTTTTTCGCTTGGCATCCTGACATTTGCTGCGAGTTTTGTGGTAGCCGCAGCAGCTAATGCTTGGTATGGCATGGGGCTTGGGATGCTGGCTGCAGGAATCTTCGGCTGTTCTATTATTATCTTATTGTTTATATTTATTTATAAGCGTTTTGTAAAATAGATGGGTTGCAATCTTTCGGCAGATAAAAGCCACGCTAGCTTATTTTAAAATTGGAATAAGCTAGCGTGGTTTCGTATTTGCATGAAAGTTAAGCTGATTTATCCGATTGAGAGAACTTAACAGGTTCCTTACTCGATCAAAAATATTAGGGAACAGCTTCACTAATATACGGCTTAAGAGATTCGGTATAACACATCTCCCCATCCATTGTAACAACAATGCCTTCTATATCCTCTAACGCATCCAGCGCATCAATAATTTGGCGGGGAGACTTTCCGAATAAACGGCTTGTCCATATTTCGCCATCGACTGATTTTTTGGATACAATGGTTAATCCGGCAATTTCTGATTCAATCGGATAGCCGGTGCGAGGGTCCAAAATATGGTGGTATGTCTGGTTATCCTTCGTGAAGTTTCTTTCGTAAATGCCAGAGGTAACCACAGATTGATTTAGAGCGTTTAACACAGCGATATACTTCCCGCGCGGCAGGAGCGGGTGTTGAATGCCGATGCGCCAGTAGCCATCCGCTTGATTTGGGGAATTTCCATGAGTGATGACATTTCCACCTAAATTAATCAGGGCTTCCGATACGTCCATCGATTCCAAATCCTGAATCAGAAGGTCGGCAATAAATCCTTTTGCCAGGGCGCCTAAATCAATAAACATCCCCGTGTGTTTTAAAAATACGGTTTGTTCTTCCTCATTAAGAATAATGTTTTCAGCGTTTGTTTTGCTGAGCAAGGATGCAATGGTTTTCGGCGAGGGAACATTCGCATCTTCAAATCCAATGCGCCAAGCTTGAACAAGGGGGCCGATGGTAATGTTTAACGCACTGTCTGCCGGAGTACTGTGTTTCTTTCCGATTTTGATCAATTGGTACAAGCTCGGATTAACCTTTACCGGCTTTATCCCTGCATTTTGGTTTACTTCCATCAGCTCTGAGCTTGCATCGTGCGCACTAAAACGTTTCTCGTATTCTGTTAATCGAAGAATCAATTCATCCAAAATAAAATCTGCATAGTCATGCTGAACAGATAATTGGATAATTGTCCCCATCCTATGTATTTCACGTGTTTGCATTGTCATACTTGTCACCCTTTTGCATTAGGATACGTTGAATAGACGAAAGGATACCTGTCAGAAAATAGCTTCGATTTTCATGAAGAATCATTCTGCAGCAGCATCGTCTATAAATCAAATAAAGGTTGGAGACAGCACTTGAAAAAGAGGCCGTGTTGACCTCTTTTTCATGAACAAGCTTTAGCTTTTAACTGTTGCTCCAGCTACGGTATCTACTTTCGAAGTCGCTCCGGATACGGCATCGACACCGCCTCCAGTTAGTTGTTGGCCAGTTTGTTCTAAATACCAGTCAATGATTGGCTGGATATCTTGTACATATTCATTGATGCCAATATAATTATCTTCATCATCACGTACGGCCTGATAGCTGTGTACAACAAATTTATCTGGTCCATGGGTAGGAACCTGCGTCCGTACGACATCCTGTTTTCCGGTACGTAATTGCTGAATGACCCAGGAAACGCCGCTAAATACTCTTTCCGGGTGACATTCTGCTAATGGGCTTCCCACTTGTTCCGGTCTGCGTCCTGCCAGCATATCTTCTTTTTCCATGGTGTGGTTATAGAATAAGAATTGGTTATTGCTATCTGCATAAGTCAATTCAGCAGGCATGGAATTTAAGAAATGATTGAGCTGGTTAACGGTTAAAAGCCCGCGATTTAATTTAACGTAGGTATTGCCTTCCACGGCTTGTGTTGCGTCGGCAGCTTGTTCCAGCCAGTCATCGGCGGACATATCGATGCCTTCCACCGTCGTATCAATTGCCCCGGTAGCATATAAATCCTCTGTGTCGGATACATCCTGCATTCCTTCAGGTGCATGGATAACCTTGACCACATTGATAAAACGGATAAATTTCTTGATACACGTTTCTAAGAATTGAGCTGTCTGCGCATCTTTCAGGTTTTCGTCTTCATCAAATGCATCATAGACTTCACCTAATAGAAACTCATTACCCGGCATAACGATAGCATTTACTCCAGGTGCGTCTAATATTTGCCGCAAATGTAATTGGGACCGTGAAGACCCCTGAACATCATAAGAAGCTCCCACAATCATTACCGGTTTTTCATCAAGCGGATGTATTTTAAACGATAACCATTCTAAGACACTCTGTAATGCCGATGGGATGGAGTGGTTATATTCCGGTGTAGCAATAATGACGCCATCTGCCTGCATAATTTTATTATTTAAATTTTGAATCACTTCACTATTGGTTTGATCATCTGATTGGTTAAACATTGGGACATCTTTAATATCCAGTACTTCCACATCAACTAATTTCTTGAAATTTTTTGCGATAAAGTTTAACAATATACGGTTATAAGAAAATTCAGCATTTGATCCTACGATTCCAACAAGTTTCATCAATATACCCCCTAGTAATTAATTGGTCTCCCATGAGAAGTTTGCTGCTTGCTTCTGATGCGTTTCATTCGCATTGACTAATTGATTCGTGATATCCACAAAATGTACAAAATCATTAAAAATTTGTTCGAGTTCTTCTATTTTTTGTGGGTCCTTTAACGTGCCATTATCATCAAAAGTCTGTAACGAATAACCAATCAAAAATTCAGAACTTGGCATAATGCGTGCTTTCAATTCAGGTGCATCCAGCATTTGCCGCAAATGACTTTGTGCGCGGGAAGAGCCTAATCTGCCATAGGAAGCTCCAGTCAGCATAACAGGCTTATCAATTAATGCCTGATTTGTATAAGATAACCATTCTAACGCGCTTTTTAAAATGGCTGGTACGGAATGGTTGTATTCCGGTGAACTGATAATCACGCCATCTGCTTCTCTGATTTTATCCGCAAGTTTTTGTACTTCCTCAGGTGCTGTCTTGTCTTCCGGCTTATTAAAAGCAGGTAAATGTTTAATTTCGAAAATTTCAATTTCAGCTTGATCTGCAAAATGTTTTTGAATAAATTGCAGTAAAATGCGATTCGTAGAATAATCCGAATTTGTTCCTAGAATACTTAGAAATTTTTTCATTTTATTGCTCCTTTCTTATTTAGAAAAAAAGAATGTGAATTACATCACAATTTAATTATAATACGTTTAATCTGGAAATACAA
The DNA here is from genome assembly GCF_038004725.1 of Oceanobacillus sp. FSL K6-0251. Taxonomy (NCBI): domain Bacteria; kingdom Bacillati; phylum Bacillota; class Bacilli; order Caryophanales; family Bacillaceae; genus Oceanobacillus; species Oceanobacillus sp. FSL K6-0251. The sequence continues at coordinate 940,139 of NZ_JBBORS010000001.1, forward strand.
GAGGATGTGAGGAAATGTTTTAAATTATAAGATTTATTTTAAAAGTGTAATAGATAGTGCTAAGATAATGTATAAAATAATATTTAGAATGGTTGTAATGGCTCGTATTATATTTTATTGAGAACGCTTTCTTTAATCTGGTCGTTTTTCCGCTTATATGTAGATAGAAAACATTATAATTTTGATATAACCTACCTTTTTATTTTGAAACATTATGGGGGAGTTTCATAAAATTAAAATCAACAGGAGCAGGATACAGGGGAGGGAACATGAATAAAGCTTCACTTTATAATAAAAGCATTATATTTATCAACTTGTGAAAAGAGGTTCTGATTGCTAAAATTAGTTCAATAGTTTGCAAGCATACTTTTTATAGAAATAAATGATATATATTTTTGTGTGTGAATGATTGTTCTTAATTTAACGATTAAATTAGTTCTACATAAAGGCGATGTAATACAAGGAGTGAATTTGTTGCAGATTAGAAAAGCAAGTAAAGAAGATATAAAATCCATAGCTAAAGTTTACGTTGATGGCTGGAAAACTACATATAAAGGTTTCGTACCGGATAATTATTTGGAAAGTTTAGCATATGGGGAAGCAGAGCAAAAGTGGATGTCATTTTTAAGTAGTGAAAATGACCCTTTTATTTATATAGCAGTTAATGAAGAAGGAAAAACGATAGGTTTTGCAGCAGGAAAACGCCTGAATCACGACAAATTTGACGGAGAGCTATATGCGCTTTATTTATTGCCAAAAAGTAGAGGAACAGGGACAGGAAGGCAATTGGTTTCAGTTATTGCCAAGCATTTGATAGAACAAGGCGTGAATTCGATGATGGTATGGGTGATGGAACAAAATAGGTCCGGGCTTGGTTTCTACGAACGTATGGGAGGCAAGGCGTATCTTCGCAGGAAAAATGAAGTCGGAGGAATGCTGGTAGAGGATGTAGCTTATGGCTGGGAAGATGTTTCGGCATTATGCAGAGAGGAATAACACGATATCTTGTCAGGAAAAATTGCCTGATTCGATACGTATAAAATTCTTGGTGTTTAAACAAAAGGAGAATCAAAATGGAAGTAGTATATATTGCAGGCGGATGCCTATGGGGAGTACAAGCTTTTATAAAAACATTACCTGGAGTTACGTTCACGGAAGCGGGGAGAGCGAATGGAACAAGTTACACACTTGAGGGGGATTATGATGGGTATGCCGAGTGTGTAAAAACAGGCTTTGATCCAGAGGTTATAACCATTAAAGAATTAATGAAATATTTTTTTGAGATTATTGATCCTTACAGTTTGAATAAACAAGGGCAGGATGTCGGCGAGAAATATAGAACAGGAGTATATAGTGAGACTCCGGAGCATTTAAAAGAGGCGACGGCGTTTCTTAGGAATAGGGATGATTATGAACGTATCGTGGTTGAAGTCTTGCCTCTTACCAACTATGTGAAAAGTGCAGCGGAGCATCAAGACAGGCTGGATAGATGTCCAAATGATTATTGCCATATTCCAGAAGAAATGTTAAGTAAATATAAATAAGGGAAAGGACTTAAATATGGTTTTCGGTCTCTGTTGGATGGTACGCTAAATAGGGACGAGGCGTTTTTTAGAGAACTTAGAATACAAATAGGATGATAAAGGGTGTGGAATGATGAAAGCAATTATTTTTGATTTTGACGGGACGCTTGCTGATACATTACCGGTTTGTTTCTATGCGTTTCAAGCTGTGTTTAAGGAATTTGACAATAAGGAGGTCACCTCCGATGAAGTAAAGGCGATGTTCGGTCCTTCTGAAACAGGAATCATCAAAGAAAATCTGCTGGACTCCAATCAGGATGAAGCAATTGAATTATATTATGATAAATATAGTGAAAAGCATCGAGAGCTTGTTGTTGAAAATGAGGAAATGAACGATTTGCTCCGTTTTTTAAAAAAAGAAGGATATCAATTAGGGATTGTAACAGGGAAAGCAAGAAGAAGTCTGATTATATCTTTAGATTGTCTTCAAATGAATGATTTGTTTGATGTGATTATAACGGGTGATGATGTTACGATGCCCAAGCCTCATCCAGAGGGATTAAACAAGGCATTGGTAAAGCTGCACATAAAAAACACGGAGGCTGTATTTTTAGGGGATAGCGATGCGGATATTCAGGCCGGTAAACAAGCAGACGTAAATACAATCGGAGTACAATGGCTGCCAAATTATCAAACGTTAGAATTTCGTGTTCAACCAGACCTGCTGCTAAACAACGTGAATGAATTTCTGGAATGGTTAAAAAAATGAAGAAAGGGATGATTGTTAATTAGTTTCTATTTAACAATGTGGTTATTTATTTTTAGAAGGAGGAGTGCTGAAAATGACAAACAATCGTTTTGAAGAAGTTTATTCTCAAGGGAAAATGAAGAATACGAAGATTATTCGTGATAATGAGAATGGTGTTTTGTATATGCTGCATCAAGAAGGCTATGGAGCAGGGCTGACTGTTATGGTGGATCAGGAAGGTAACCCCTTAGTGGACAAGGATTTTAATTAGAATAGAAATGATTATAATCGTATGGTGGTTGAAGTCTTGCCGCATACAAATTACGTAAGAAGCGCTGAGGAACTTCAAGAGAGATTAAGCAGGCGCCCAAATAACTATTGTCATATTCCAAAAGAAATATGAAATAAATATAAGGGTTAAACTCTGAATTTTTTCCTTACTATTTTCTGAGGAACAAAAGGCACGCTTCTCCATTCGTAATTAGAATAAGCAAGCGTGCTTTTTAAATAGATTTGGCAAAACTGGAAATGGTTTCTCTCTTAGCTGCCAAACAAAAAATAATCTAAGAGGTGTTTGAATACTATTCGCTTTTTGGTTATTCCATTTATCACGATTGGCAAACAATCAACTTATAATCATCATGATAACTACAATAAACAGAAGAACTAAATAGATTTTGGAAAAGAGTTTATCAGATAATTTTTGAGCCCAGGATCTGCCGATAGGCACTCCAATAAATCCGCCGAGGGTAAATCCAATAAGCGCAGGTATGTATATGAATCCTATCGTTGATGAAGGCATCGCATCTATCTTCAATCCTGTAACTAAATAAGCGAAAGCTCCTACGATAGCAATCGGCAGACCTAATGGAGTAGCCAAAGCTACAGCATGTATCATGCGCATCCCTCTATTTCTGAGATAAGGAATGGTCATTGTGCTTCCGCCAATACCTAATAGAGTGGAAAGAAATCCAATGCCTATCCCGATAAAAGAAGCGGAACGCTGCTTAGGCAGACGAAATGCTTGTTCTTCGATTTCTCTTGTGAACGATTTTTTTAGCATGTTCGAAATCAAGACATAAATTAATAGGCCGATAAATGCATACCTGAGAAAATCGCTCTCAATGTAGACTGCAAGCACGCCGCCTATTAAAGAACCTATTGCAATATATCCTGCTAATCGTTTAAAGACAGACCATGTCACATTGCCTTTTTTGGCATGGTTATATGTTGAATTAAATGAATTTATAATCATAACCGCTAATGATGTACCAATCGCAGTATGCATTAAATACTCGCTTGGAATGGAATCGGGTAAAAATGCAAATAAGATTGGTACGACGACGATTCCGCCTCCAAAACCAAACATGCTTGATAGCACACCAATTAAAATACCGATTAATGAAAACATTAAAAATGAAAATCCCACTAACAATCATCTCTCTTTACTTATATTCATTTGGATTATTTCTTAGATTCTATTAAATCACAAATTGAATGGTGTTACCATAAGGCATTGTGTTGTCTGACCAGTTCAAACTTCACCGGCTATTTGTGCTTTTGTATTTTTGTCCGTGTTCGATAGCGCAAGAGAAAGGATGATGAATACGTAGAAAATAACAAACTAACCACTTGTACTCTATGCAAATCAGCAATTCATGCCTGATAAAGGGGCAAGGAATCCTTCTGCACTCATCCCTCCCGATTTTTCATAATTGGAATGCCTGTGTTAATATTTAGTATTAGAGAGCAATGTTCATCCTTGCTGACACGTTATTAAACTATCAATTAACATGCGCCAATTCACTCTTTTGTAAAGCTGTATTATCGGAGAAAGGAAGTTTTTAAATGAAAAATAATACTAAATTTTTAATGGGCATGTTAGCATTTGTATTTGTTATATTGACTGCTTGTGGAAATGTAACAGAGGATTCGGATGCGGAGTCCAATCGCCTGTCATCAGATAATGATGTGATGCAAAACGAAAATGACAATTTACCTGGACAAGAAAGTACACAAGATTCATCTCCTATCGACCCAGAAACAGAAACCGATTCTTTTTCAGATTGGAAAGGAAAAAGCCAAGATGAATCAGCGGAGGAACAGAGCCAGGAAGAGCCTTTGGAAGAATATGTTCCCAATGAAGATGATGTTGTATACAAAAATAATGAGTTGAAAAATAAAGATATCCTTGAAGCGTTTATGGAGACTGCGGGAGAAAATGGACAGGATAATGAAAGTGAAATCAGAGCGGTGAAGGACGAAGGGACTCAAGGTGTACTTATATATGATTTGAAATCCGGATAGATATTATGATGTTATAAAAGGCTCTTCCCCGACTGAGAAAGAAATAAAATCAACGAAAAAATACCAAAAATGATAAAACGAAACTTTACTCAGTGGGAGTTTTTCGATGTACAACTCTTTACGATCGGACGAATAACCACAGTCCCACAACCCTAGAACGTCGCTAACTTAATCTGTTTCCTTCATACTCCCACTGCATTAGCCCTAAGTGATTCAGGGAGTTAGCTCACCTGAACTTCCGCCTAAATAAAGTTTCTTTTACGGACGATTCTCTGTGATAAAGAAGATTAAAAAAGAGAAAAAAAGGTCACTTACATTATAACCCCGAATTATTCATACCTGTAGATTAGAGATACAAACGAAAATTTGTAGTTTATGATTTCTATTTTAAGCGAAAAAAGCTAAAATATCGTAGGAAGCTGGAGGTAAATAGTATTCACAAGAAAAAACAACCGTTTTTGGACAGATTTATCCCTTGGTCTTCCAAGGAATAAAAAGTTTCTTTTTACAATCACTCCAACTGAAGCTATAGTAAAGAGGTATTTGAATGCAAGTCAAAGCAATTCAAAAACGAGACAAGCTTGGCTGAGAAGCAAGTGCATCTTTTCCCATGATTTGCGTAAATACCGGATGGTGCATCAGGACATCTGCTGCATCCTCTTCTGCATATCCAGCGATGATTTGATAGATTTTCTGACGAAGTAAATCTTCATTCGCATACATGTAGCAGCGCAGTTCATTGGTAAGCTGTAAATATTATTCTGCCAAGGCCGCAGAGAATCCGATTTTTTCATCCAATTCACGGAAAATCATTTCACCAGTATCGGAGGATAATTCGCCTCCATCAAGAGAAAGTTTTATTTTATGATTAAAATCAAGTGTGATTTGCGGTAAAGCAGCCATTATTAGAACCCTTTCTATTGGTTATTTGCTGGCGCTTTTAACCTTAATAGAAACGGGTTCTTTTTCATTTATTTGATGCAGCTTATAACTGTCACAATTACTTGGGAGGTATGAGATAACAAGCTATTTAGTTTTTTTGAATCGTTGATTGTTTTCGAACCTTCATAAAAATCCTGTCAACGCCATGTTCTGTAAATGACGTATGGAAGAAAGCATCTTTTGCAGGAAGATTGTATCATTTCCGAATCCCGCGACGTCTTTCTATCATAAAATAACATCTGGTGTTTCAGGCAAAATCTGTCCGCCATCTATAACAAGTGACTGACCGGTAATATATTTTGCTTCTTCTGATGCAAAGAAAGAAACTGTTGTTCCGATGTCTTCTGGGTCTCCTAATCGTTTCATTGGGACAGCTTCCGCGCCTTTTTCACTTAACACACCCAGTTCCTTTTTCAAGGTTTCAGTAGCAATCATTCCAGGTTGAACCGCATTAACCGTAACGCCATATGGTGCATACTCCAAAGCCGCATTACGCATAAATCCAAGAATCCCTGTTTTGGTTGCCCCATAGATCGAACCGCCCGGATATCCGGTAATATCACCCGTGATTGATGATGTCAGGATGACTCGGCCGTAATTTTGCTTCTTCATCGCTTCTAATACCGGTTTGGCAGTGAAGAACATTCCTTTCAAGTTAATGCTTTGAATTTTATCCCAATCTTCTTCTGTCATGTCTGCAATGGATACATCCGGGTAGATCCCTGTATTTGCAGCCAGAATATCGATTCTTTCATGTTTTTTTAAAATATCCTGAACAACCCGTTCCGCATTATTTTTGTCCGTCACGTCTAATTTATGAAATTCACCACTCACTTCTGCAGCCACTTTCTTCCCTGCTTCTTCATCGATGTCACAGATCATAACGGTTGCTCCAGCTTTTGCTAACGTCTCCACAATACCTTTACCAATCCCATTTGCTCCACCGGTGACCATAGCGATTCTACGAGTTAAATCAAACATTATATCCCTGCCTTTCAGAATTATTTATACTCATAGATTATCAAGAAACATCGAAAAACTCCATATTTGTGCATACAATACTTGCCTATAACACATTTGATATGGAACATAAAACCCTTGTATTCCTAGGGTGTCAAACTAATGACGATTACTTAACTGCTTTCCAATTGCTTTATATTTCAAATTATTTGATTCTCTTATCCACTAGCAAATAACACCCACTAATCATCAGATGCTAGGCTTACATAAATAAGTAGTTCAGTGTAAACTGAATGTTATAGAATTAATTGAAAAGGATTCTTAAACGGGGGAGTATAACTGGTTATAAAATATTAAATTTAGGGGAAATGAGCATGAGACGTATAGAAGCAATCTTTTTAGATCGTGATGGAACAATTGGCGGGGATGACACGGTTCATTATCCAGGCGAATTTGAACTTTTTCCATATGTAGAGAAGGGAATCAAGAGATTAAAACAAGACAATATAAAAATTTTCTCATTTACCAATCAACCCGGAATTTCAAATGGTTTAGCCAAAAGACAGGATTTCGTACAGGAATTAAAAGGTTTCGGTTTCAATGATGTATATATATGCCCGCATAGACATGACGAAGGGTGTTCCTGCAGAAAGCCGAATACAGGTATGTTAATGGAAGCACAGCAAAAACACGAATTGACGCTTGAAAACTGTGTCGTTGTAGGAGACCGATGGAGTGATATAGTTGCCGCAGCAAAGGTGGGGAGTATTAAAATTCTTGTTAAAACTGGGGCTGGAAAGTCTTCCCTAAATGAGCATTTCGATAAATTAAATGATGTAAACATTGATTACATAGCTAATGATTTTAAAGACACTATAAGTTGGTTGTATCGTAATTTTATTTTAAGCAATAGATTATGAAGTTTATTTCATAAAAGGGCATGATTGTTTAACAATGATAAGTAGTAAATGTCTAACCTTTTCACAAAAAGGAATCTACAAAAAAGAGCTTCCTAAAAGTTAAAATTGTATCTACTGCACATAAAGTTATCATTTCTCAACAGCTTTTGTAGTATGGAGTATAGGGTTTATATAATTGCTAATTACGGGCAATTTCTAGATTAAGAAACGAAATTAAATAAAAGGAGAGATTAAATGTTTCCTGTATTAGAGACAGAAAGGCTGGAATTACGAGAATTAATAAAGGAAGATGCAAAAGGCATTTTTGCTTGTTTTTCAAATGATAAGGTAACACGTTTTTATGGACAGGAAACATTGAAAAACATGGAAGAGGCAGAAAAATTCGTGGACTTCTTCTCAAAAAACTATAATGAAAAAAGAGGCATCCGATGGGGAATTGAACGGAAAGGAGCTTCCGGTATAATTGGAACGATTGGCTTTAATGCCTGGTCTCCAAAACATAAACGGGCTGAAATTGGTTACGAAATTCACCCGGAACAATGGAGAAAAGGATATACTTCAGAAGCTGTATCTAAAGTTCTTTCATATGGATTTGCTCATATGGGTTTAACTCGTATAGGTGCTGTTGTATTTATTGAAAATGTAGCATTAAATAAATTATTAGAAAAGGCAGGCTTTCAAAAAGAGGGAGTTTTAAGAGATTATATGTATCAAGGTGGAAAAGCATATGATACAAATGTTTATTCTCTTCTTAGGAAGTAATCTTCTGGGATAGAATGCAATACCTTAATAAAGACCGGCGTTTAACGTTGAAGAAAAAGAGTAATTAGTGGAATAAGGATGATTGAACTAACCAACAGGTGTATGCGAATAAGTAAGAGAGCAGGCGGTTTGATTGTTTCGGTTCACAGTGTTTTTAGTGCATGTATTCTTATTTTTATTAGCTACTGTTATTGGGGTGTATGGTAAATATAACCCCTCTGCCCGGGTATCAGATAAATCCTATGGAGTTTGGTTTTCAGCTATCGTCATTTTTAATGTACTTGTCATAGTCTCTGCTTTTGTGCAGTTGAGGGTAAGAAAAATATGGTTATTTTTAATAGCGGTGATAGGTTTAATTTTTTTTTTAATCTACTTTTTACCACAGATTGTGCTTTATTTGGAGAGTTTATTTTAAAGTGGATATTGATTTTCCAGAATCGGGATTGATTGTAAAACAAACAGGGTAACATGTAAGAAATAAAAAATTGTTATTATTTTGATTTTGGAAGTTAGAGAACAAATATTTTTTCAATTACTAAATAATTAAATGTATGAATAAAGTAGTGCATTAAAAAAACACGCTTCTCATTCTGAATTAGAATAAGTAAGCGTGTTTTAGTGTATAACCCAATGATGGAGCTTACGGGAATTGAACCCGCTATCTCCTTCTGCCGAAAAAATGGAGATTTACTATCTTTTAAAATAATTGGTATTCAGATTAACCTGTAGAACGTGAGAGTTTGGTTTAAGAATTTTAATTATGTGCGACTCTCCATATTAAAATTTAAATTTATAGGAATTTGTGAAAAGATAAAATGTGTTGTAGTTTGTGCGATTGGACTTACATCATCAATGAATTTTTCTGCATCAGCAAACGTTTCAAACTGCATTTTAAGCATATAGCACGCACTTCCTGATATGCGATAACAAAATTCTACGTTTGGAAGTTTTTCTACGTAATTCTTAAAAGGTTTATAGTCATTATTTTTAACGGATGCTTCAATGAGGCACTGGATTGGCATACCTAATTTTTCATAATCAACTTCTAAAGTATATTTCTTTATAATACCAAATGAATCCATCTGTCTTACTCGTTCTGTTACGGATGGAGAGGACAAGTTTACCTTTCTCCCTAGTTCACTCATTGACAAGCGACTATTATTATATAGTTCATTTATAATTTTTTTGTCAATATCATCTATTTTCATTTTTAAAGTTTTCCTCCTAAAATCATTTATTTTGAAAGAAATTTATATGAACTTGTTTATGAAATTAATGTGATTAATTTATTTTATTTTATATAATTAAATATAACAAGGAGGGCTAATCATGGCAAGAATTGATGAATCTAATTTTGGTAAAACACCTTTTCAAAAACTATTGGGACATAATAAAGATGTAATGGAGGGATGGGGGCATTTAGGTGATTTATTAGAAAGAGATAAAACACTAACTTCTAAATTAAAGGAACAAGTAAGAAGAACATTAGCTCAAAATAACGGATGTGCGTATTGTAAGGCTAAAGGAAAACCAGATTTGGTTAAATTTGATGAAAAAACATCTATTGCAGTAGGGTTTGCAGAAGTTTTTTTAAAACAAAAGGGTGGTATAGCTGATTCAACTTTTGATGTTTTACGAGAGCACTTTACTGAAGAGGAAATAAGTGAATTATGTGCGTTTATTTCTTTTACAACGGCTTCACAATATTTTGGTGCAATGATGAAATTGGAACCTGACAGCCAATAGTGCAGTAAGTAGGCGCATTTGTGAAACAAACAGGGGAATTATAAATAAAGTGCTTTCCTGTTTTGATTTTAGTAGTTGGAGAATATCTTCTTACACTATTTTCTAATACCCTAAATAATTATATTTACGAAGAAAAATTTATTAAAAAATACTCTTCTTAATTCTAATTAAGAAGAGTATTTTTTCAGGGTATGGTTGGAACCCGTGACCCCTTGTCTGCCAGACAAGTATTCTCCCAAATGACTTTATTTCACTACCATAAAAAAAATGAGGCTCTACAACCTAAAAAAACTCTTCTACTTCTAAAATTAGAATAAGCAAGAGTGCTTTTTAAATGGAGCTGACGGGGCTCGAACCCGTGACCTTTTGTCTGCCAGACAAATATTCTCCCAACTGAACTACAGCCCCGTTATTAAATGTAAGATAAATGAATAATATCTGGAACAATCATATTATATACTTTTCGCTAAATTGTATCAAGATTTTTGTTATACATTCAGATTAAATGATTTTGCCTGGAAATAATAAAAAGAAGAATTCCATTGTTTAATGAAATGATATAATAAATAAAAAGTAATCAAAGGGAGCAATTGGCATGCAACACGCCAATCTGGAGAAGATTAAAGAGGGAGGCTTTGTGTATTGTATGGAGAATGATGTTATTTTTAATAAGGTTGCGATTATGAAAGATGTCTTATCCGCGTGAAAAAAGTTTATAATGATAATACAGAGAATTTAAAAGTTTTCATAAAGCAGGACTCCATTAATTAAAATATTTAAAGGGCTTGTGAAGCAGCTCTCCAGCTGGCAATGCACATTGTTTCTGAGGAAAGATTAAGGTTGCCGTAAACGAGTGAGGATATTTTAGTTAGGTTACAGGAATATGACATAATTAGTCAAAGAACAGAGACGCGGCTAAGAGGGATAATGGAATTTAAAAATATTGCAATACGAGATTATCCATCGTGGAATCTTGATAGGGTGAAATCAATAAAAAATCACTTAGACGACCTTACTGCTTATAAAAAAGAAATTCTAAACTATCAACATAGAAAGTAACCATAAAAAATACAAGTAAATAAAGAAATCCAAATGAAAGAGCTTTCTGTTATCAGAAGGCTTATTTATTTGTTATTTTTGCTTCTGAAAATCTTAAATGAATGAAAGAACAACCTCCTATTGATTTGTGATAAAATAGATAGACGCTGTTGAAAGCTGGCAGCAAAAGTGATAAGCCGATTAAGAAAAAGAGGAGAATCCAATTTGAATAAAAAAGATATTGCCGATATAAAAAAACAATTCAAAGTAAATAATGATTTATTAAAGATACAGGATATTTTCAATGTATATATCATGAAAGAATCGAGTGAAATCTATCATTATGAAAGTACGCCGTTTGAAATGCTGGAGGATGAACAGAAAGATTTATTTATGGCGAATTTTAAGAAGGTGCTGACGGGGCAGCTGGATCAAAAATTGTTTGAATTGAAATTCCAGCGTGATGTGGAAGACAGCAGCCAGCTTATTCTTCACAAGGGAATGCTCTCAAATGATACTGGGGAATGGAAGGAGCAGATGCTCGAGCTGGTAGCAAAAATGCTGAAGGATAAACAGTATGAAATGGATATTGTTATTACGTTTATCCATGGAGAGTATGCAAAGCCTACGAAGCGGAGTAATGAAGAATCGGAGGAAAGCAGCAGGGACAGAGTGTATTCCAGTCCATTTATCTTATGCAGCATCAACAAAACAATGGACCCGAAAAAAGAACTGCTTTTTGATTATGTGGAGAAGGAATTTAAATATCATTTTGTGGTGGATCCGGTGATTAATTTAAAACAGCCTATCGGCGGGTTCTTATTCCCTGCTTTTACCGGCGGGGCTGCGGATGTGAACCATGTTCTTTATTCCGCTTCGAAACCGTATGAGCTCGATTATCACTTTATTGAGGAAGTGCTGAACGCGGAGGAAGCAATGACCGCAGAGGACGATAAAATCGTGTTTGAGGAAATTGTTAAGGATGTAGCAGGAGAGCAGATCAATACGACGACATTGGCGAATGTATATGATGAGATTCAGCGTGTGGTGGAAGAAAATGAAGAGCCGGATGCGCCAATGTTAGATTATAAGGATGTAGAGAAGGTGCTGACAAGCAGCGGTGTACAGGATATTGATCCGGATAAAGTAGAGTCTGCTTTTAAAAAGGTTATTGATGATGAAAAGTATGAGCTGAAAGCAACCAGTGTAGTTCCGAAGTATACGTCTAAATCCATTAAAATCAAAACAAAAGTGGCTGACCTTAAAGTATGTCCGCAGGATCTGCGCTATCTTCGCCAGACAACGCTTGACGGTAAGCTTTGTTTAATGATTGAAGTGGAAGAAAACACAGTGATTGAAGGGTTTGAAATGATTCCGGAAGCTATCTTTAATAGAGTGGAAGACGAGGAATAATATAGTAAAGTCTCTTAGTCGAAATAAGGCTGGGAGGCTTTTTAAGAGACTTAGCAAGCTTATTATATTTGTTGCATTTACAACAATAGTCAGTTATTTTACAATAGTAGCAATCATATTTTTTAACAGGATGCAAACAGAGGCAGAGAGGGGAGACTCAGGTGACTTATAAAATCGTAACAGAAGAACAGGATTTACAGAAGGTTTTTGAGATTAGAAAAGAAATCTTCGTAAAGGAGCAGGAAGTGTCCGAAGACGAGGAGTTTGATGCATTTGATTCGCTGGATGCGGACTGCAATCATATTTTAGTATATTACGATAACAAGCCTGTAGGAACAGGAAGAGTGAGAGCGGTAGAAGAAGTCGGGAAGCTGGAACGAATTTGTATTTTAAAGCCTTATCGTAAGTATGGGCTTGGCAAGGTAATTGTGCAGTCTTTAGAAGAGATTGTTTTACAAAAAGGATTAACCCGCGCAAAGCTGCATGGTCAGACGCATGCGGAAGGATTTTATCACAAATTGGGATATGAAACGGTGTCAGATGAATTTTTAGAAGATGGTATTCCGCATTATTTGATGGTGAAGCAGTTTAATTAAAGCATTACATATAACGTCACAACGGATAAGGAGGAGCCATGCAGCCTAAATTAGAAAACAAAGGGGTTATTATTGTTACGCTGGCAACAGGATTTTTATTAACATTCTGCCAGTTCCTATTGATTACGTCTTACCCGGCGATTATGCGGGAATTTCAGATTAATGCCACGGAAGTACAGTGGCTGACGACGATTTATTTATTAACAACCATAGTATTTATCCCGTTGACGGGCTATTTATCTAACCGATTTTCAACCAAAGCGCTTTTAGTATTTGCATTGCTTTGCATGGCTGCCGGTCTTATTGTTGGCGCTTTTTCGCAAAGCTTTATCCAATTGATTCTTGCCAGAGCGATTCAGGCGGTTGGAACTGGCGTCATATTGCCCGTGATTCAAACGATTTTAATTACCGTATTTCCGAAAGAAAGAAGAGGGTTCGCACTTGGACTGCTGGGCGGCGTCATTAATGTCGCTCCGGCAAGTGCGCCGTCTTTGACCGGGATGATTATTGATGTTTTCCATTGGCGCATCCTTCATTGGTTTATGCTGCCATTGGTGCTGATACTTTTGCTGTTAGCGGTTTTCTATATGAAGGATGTATTGAAAAAACAGGCAGCAAGGCTGGATATTCTCTCTGTGATTCTTTCGGCAGGGGCTTTTTCTTTGTTTATTTTTAGTATCAGTAATATTAGTGTTGCCGGCATGGACCTGTATCTCGTTATTTTGCCATTTTGTATCAGTGCTGTTTTTTTATATCTTTTTATCCAGCGGCAATTAGCAGATGACGTGCCTGTGCTGAATGTGCGTTTGTTTCAGAACCGCACATTTCTGTTGGCTGTGGTGCTTATATTTATGGATATGATGCTCTTATTATCGGCAGAGACGATTTTGCCGATGTTTGCGCAGAACGTCTTAGAAACGAGCGCCTTTCTATCTGGATTTTTATTAGTGCCAGGCACGATTCTGCTTTGTATTGTCTCTGTTATTTCGGGAAATTTATATGATCGGTATGGCGGAAGGATTTTAGCTGTTATCGGTTTTGCTTTTACGCTTGTGTCCTTAGTACTGATGACAATGCTAAGCATCGACAGCTCTCCATTTTTGATTATGATTTATTTCTGCTTTTTTATGACCGGATTTGGTTTGTCGCTGATGCCGCTAGTTTCTGTCAGTGTCAATGTATTGGATGAAAAGGAAATGGCTCATAATTCAGCGATTGTTAATACCGTGCGTCAATTGGGAATGGCTTTTGGCGTGGTGATTCTGACAACCGTTATTAGTGTAACGACTGCTGTCATGGATGCACCGGAGCGGACAGGAACCTATTGGGGGACGACGTATGCATTTATGATGATGGCTGTGACGGCATTGCTTGGTGTGCTGCTGTCCATGCGGATAAAGGAGAAAATAGAATAGCGGAGCAGCGGTAAAAAGCAGAAATGTTGAATGGAAGACATTTCTGCTTTTTAATTATTTGTAGAAGTTTTTAAACTGGAAAAAGGAACGTGTTTAACATGAAATTAAGTGTACTAGATCAATCTCCAATTTCCATGGGGGAAACGTCAGAAGCGGCATTACAGCATACGCTGGAGCTGGCAAAATGGACGGAGGAGCTTGGGTATCACCGCTATTGGGTGGCAGAGCATCATAATACGAATGGGCTGTCGATTTCTGCTCCAGAAATTGTGATGACGAGAATCGCTTCTGTTACAAGCCGTATTCGTGTCGGCTCAGGCGGTATTTTGCTGCCGCAGTACAGTGCGTATAAAGTCGCTGAGATTGGCAAAACATTAGTGGCGTTTTTTCCTGATCGAATTGATCTTGGCATTGGAAATTCGCCGGGAGGTTCTCCACAGACCAGGGCTGCGCTGACAGATAATCAAAATCGGAGTTTAGCTGAATTTCCGAGACAGGCTGCTGATTTACAGGGGTTTTTGCATAATTCCCTCCCGCGGGACCATGATTTTCGTTTAGTAAAGGCCACTCCGCGTGTGAATCAGGTACCGCCGCTTTGGATACTCGGGTTATCCGCGCGAAGTGCAAACTATGCAGCAGAACTGGGAACAGGATTTATTTTTGGCCATTTTATCAATCCGGAAAAAGGTGTGAAGGCGCTCCAAACGTATCGGGAAAATTTTACACCATCTGTCAGTATGGAAAATCCGCAATCTATCGTATGTATTTTTATAGTCTGTGCAGAAACAGAAGAAGAGGCGGAGGAGCATGCGCTGACACAGGATAAATGGTTATTAAATGTCAGTAAAGGATTAGGAACGAAAGTAACGTCTAGCGAGGCTGTTCACCGTGATATGGATAAACTGAGTGCAGAAGATAGAGAGATAATCCAAAAGAACAGGGAAAGATGTATTATCGGTACACCGGAAACAGTGAAACAACAGTTATTGGAACTGCAGGAGAAATACCAGACGGACGAGTTTATGGTCATTAATAATACATTTGATTTTGAAGCAAAGAAAAAATCCTATCGTCTGTTGGCAGAAGCAATGCTTTAAACTAGTAATGAAATAATAGGAAGTGGAACAAGGATTTGTTATGTCTGTGATCTAATTGAAATTGCTGCCAGTTTACAGTTGATAGGAATTTGATTATAGTAAGAAAGAAAATAATCTTTTCAGAATGGTTAGGAGCTTTTAGTATGAAGAGAAAAGAATGGACGGATAAACGTTACAAAACTGCCAACCGGGAAGCTTGGACCGGTGTAGCGCTTGTGATTTTTAATTTTATCTGGTGGTTTGGATTTGCTTATGGACTTGGAAGCAAATCTCCAGAATCCTATCAGTACATATTTGGTTTCCCGGCATGGTTTTTCTTCAGTTGCATTCTTGGTTTTGTCGTAATGATGCTGTTAACGATATTTGTTGTTAAATTCTTTTTTAAAGATATGTCATTAGAAGCCGAAGAAGAATAAACAAAGAATGTCTTATTTTGATATCAGAGGAGTTTAACCATGAATTGGGAAGCTGTTTTACCACTATTTATATTTATTGCGATTATTTTTATGATAGGAATTTGGGCTGGCAAATTTGTCAGCCGCTCCGATTCGTTTTTACAGGAATATTTTCTAGGCGGCAGAAGTCTTGGCGGCTTTATTTTGGCGATGACACTGGTAACAACCTATGGAAGTGCGAGCAGCTTCCTGAGCGGGCCGGGAACAGCCTATAATGAAGGGCTTGGCTGGGTGCTGTTATCGATGACACAGCTGGCAACAGGCTACTTTGTCTTGATGGTGCTCGGCAAGCGTTTTGCGATTGTCACCAGAAAATATAAAGCTGTTACAATCGTTGATTTCTTGAAAGAAAGATATCAATCCAAATGGGTTGTGATTCTTTCTGCGGCCAGTATTTTGATTTTCTTGTTTTCGGCGATGTCGGCACAATGGATTGGCGGGGCACGTCTGGTTCAATCCTTGACAGGGATTCCATATTTTACAGCATTATGTATTTTTTCACTAGCTGTTTTAGTTTATGTTGTCGTTGGCGGCTTTCGCGCAGTAGCGATTACAGATGGCATCCAAGGTATTATTATGTTTATAGGTACACTTATTTTACTTGTAGCCGTAATTATAGCAGGAGGCGGTGTATCTCAGATTATGCATGATTTGTCTGTGGAGAATCCCAATTTGATTACACCATTCGGCGCAGATGGAAGTTTAACCCCTGCTTATGTTTCCTCCTTCTGGATATTGGTCGGTGTCGGGGTTGTTGCCTTACCGCAGATTGCGGTTCGTGCGATGTCTTATAAAAATACAAAGGCGCTGCATCGAGGCATTATTATTAGTACCTTCGTAGTCGGTTTTATTATGCTGAATATGCATTTAATTGGAGTGTTTGGAAGGACTGTACTTCCCGGTATCGAAATCGGTGATACCGTGATGCCGGAATTAGCACAAGCCGTTTTACCGGGCTGGGTTGCCGGAATTGTTTTAGCAGCTCCGATGGCGGCGATTATGACGACGGTTAACTCGCTGCTGTTAATGGTAAGCTCGACGATTGTAAAGGATGTTTATCTAAACTATATCCGTCCTGATGCGAATGATAAGACGATTCGCAAATGGAGTATGGGTGCTACCGCGTTAATAGGAATCATTGTTGTATTGATGTCACTTCAGCCGCCTGATTTGATTATCTGGCTGAATTTATTCTCCATGGGCGGGTTGGAGGCTGCTTTTATCTGGCCGATTATCCTCGGGCTTTATTGGAGAAGGGGGACGAAGTATGGAGCGATTGCTTCGATGCTTACCGGGGTCCTCAGTTATATTATTTTTGAAACATTTTATCCGCAGCCGTTCGGGATGCATTCTGTGGTGACCTCTATGCTGCTTGCTTTGATTGCATTTGTTTCAGGAAGCTTATTATATAAAAAAGAAGCTATATCAAGCTGAAATCGTATATCTGCAGACAGGGTTTGGTTTATACTAGAGGAGAAGACGCTTCTCCCTGTTTTTAGCTGGAGAAGTTTATCAGACAGTGTCGGAGGTGGGTTATTGTGAAAAAACAGCGGCATGATGCACTGAAGCCATTATCACATCACCATCATCATGCATTAGTACAAGCAATGGAATTAAAGCAGGCCGGTACAGAAAAGACCGATAAATCCTTAGGCGAATCCATTAGAGGTCTTATTGATTATTGGGAAAAGGATGCCGTCCTTCATTTCCGGGATGAGGAAGAGGTTCTGCTGCCGCTTTATGAGGTCTATGCTGAAAAAACGGAAATCGAATTGATGTTTTAGATGAAAACGTGTGATTCCTGCCCTATGTTATACAAATCAAACTCTCTAAATAGAAAAATGCTGATGGCAGGATAAGCTCCCTTCCATCAGCATTCCTTCTCTTATTTAAAAACCGCTGTAGGAATCACGATGAAACTTTCCATACACCTGATGCAAGTATTTACCTGGAACAGCTTCTTCAATAACTGGAAAGATTTCTCTCTCCTCAAACCGGACATTTTTCTCTAACAGCTCCCCAAGCTGATTCATTTTTTCATATGGGGCCTCTCTGTTTTCACGTATCGCATAAACGAAACTGCGGATTTGCATGTGCTGATAAAGCATTTCTTGTCGGATCAACCGTTAAAGTTAAAACAATCGAAATTGCCCCCATGATAATGGATGCCGCTCCAACAATTTTCCCCCATGTTGCAATTCTTTTTAAATGGTCTATATTTAAATAATCCATCAAATCGCCTCTCCTTAATAGTGACTTTATTACTATATTCACCTTTAATCGATTTATTAAACATTCTTCCAGTTCCGTTTATTTATGGATTTGTTTTATGATGCATGATTCTTTCTGGTATTATTTCTATTATAACTGGCTATCTCTTTTATCAAACAGGCGTAGAGGCTTCTAATATTATAGCTTCAGACGATTTTACAGCAGGCAATGTGAATGAGTTATTAAATAAGTATGGAAAATTATTGCTGATTATGGGGATTTTAACGATTATCTCGTTAGTCGTGCTTATTCCATTGATTATTGTATTAATCTCTCTTTGATTTAAAAATAAGGATTTGTTGAAAAAGCTGATGGAAGAATAACGGTTATCTTCCATCAGCTTTTTTTAGATGTTCTTAGCTAATTCGATAAAATAGTCGAGACTATCCGGATTAATCAGAGAGCCTCGATTAATAACGGCTTCTGCATCCTGACCCATCAAGATTTTCTTAACGGGAATTTCGACTTTCTTTCCATTTAAAGTTTTTGGAAGTTCTTTTACTTCATAAATATGGGTCGGAACATGCCTTGGGGAGCAATGTGTCCGCAGCTGCTGATTAATTTCCTGTTTAATGGTCTCGCTTAATGCTTCGCCGTCTTTCATTACAATAAATAAGGGGGTAATCGAATCGCCGTTTCCTTTTGGTAAATCAACCATTAAACTGTCTTCAACAGCGGTAACATAATCCGTGACTCGATATATTTCACTCGTTCCAATTCGGATGCCGCCCCGATTGATTGTTGCGTCTGATCTGCCGTAAATGATAGCTGTATTTCGATTTGTCAGTTTGATATAGTCTCCATGGCACCAGACGCCGGGGAAGGTATCGAAATAGCTGTGGTACATCCGCAGCCCGGAGTCATCGTTCCAGAAATAAATCGGCATGCTTGGAAATGGAGCGGTCAAGACAAGCTCGCCAATCTCATTTGTAATCGAATTTCCGTCTTCATCAAAGCTTTCAATTTTCGCTCCCAGTCCTGCACACTGAATCTCTCCGGCATAAACAGGCTGAATAGGGCAGCCGAGTAAAAATGCGGTGCAAACATCCGTCCCGCCGCTTGCCGAAGCAACCCAGATATCATTTTTGACATGTGTATAGCACCATCGAAATCCTTCTGGAGAAAGCGGCGAGCCTGTTGAACTGATATTTCTTAAAGAAGATAGATCAAATTCGCTTTTCGGCGATACATTATCGTTCATACAAGCTGTGATAAAGCTGGCGCTTGTGCCAAATACATTCATTTTTGTCCGCTCGGCAAGCCGCCATAAAACCTGTTTATCCGGATAAGCAGGGCTGCCGTCATACAAGATAATGGTAGAGCCTGTTAATAATCCGCCGACAAGGAAATTCCACATCATCCAGCCGGTTGTAGTAAACCAGAAGAAGCGGGAGCCGGGGCTTAAATCCAAGTGCAGGTGGAGAGCCTTCAAATGCTCCAATAGAATACCGCCTTGACTGTGCACAATAGGCTTCGGTTTGCCGGTTGTTCCAGAGGAATAGAGTATCCAGAGCGGATCGTTAAAGGCAACAGGTGTATACGACATTTCCAGTTTTTCTTGATGCGCTGTTGCAATATCCCAGGAAATCGGCTGTATACAGTCACCGAAATCTGCCTGCTTGTTTAAGTAAGGAATAGTAATCGTTGTTTTTAAAGAAGGAAGCGCAGATTGCAGCTCCTTGACTACATCTAATCTATTAAATTTCTTGCCGTTATACGTATAGCCATCGACCGTAATCATCGCCTTTGGCTCGATTTGCTGGAAACGCTCCATCACGCTCTGGGTTCCAAAGTCAGGAGAAGCGCTGGACCAGATAGCTCCTAAGCTTGCCGTTGCAAGGAAAGCAACCACCGTTTCATAGATATTTGGCGCATAGCAGGCTACCCTGTCTCCCTTTTCAATTCCTTGCTTTTCCAATGTTTTTTGAAGCGCAGCTGTGTCTTGATATAGTTTCTCCCAAGAAATTTCCTGCAGCTCCCGATTTTCCGATGTATGAATAATAGCAGGGCTTGTTAATGTTTTATTCCGGAATACATGCTCTGCGTAATTGAGGCTTGCTTCGGGAAACCATTTTGTTCCGATGATTTGATTGCCGGAACGCACCGTTTGATAAGGCTGGTGCGACTGGATATTGAAATATTCCCAAATAGATTCCCAGAATGTATCTAGATCCTCCACAGACCATTTCCATAAATGATAGTAATCTTTAGTCTGGATATGTTTATATTCTTGTAACCAAGTACGATAAGAAGTAATATTTGCCTGTTCCACTTGTGTTTTACTTGGTTCAAAAAGCAGCGTACCTTCTTGTGTATCCATTCGTTATGTCCCCCTTCAAGTACTCCGATACTACTATTATAGGAAAACGCTTTCTATACGTAAAGGAATTGAAATGGAAAATATATGTTTTACAGCAAAGAGAAAAATATAAAACGATCAGCAGTGAAGCGTGTAGCTTACAGGAGAAAAGAATATATATTAATGATATGTATCGTCTGTTCCATTTAGATATGAAAAAACTAATCCAGAGCATAGCTCTGAATTAGTTTAGATTCATCTGTGAAAGCATCCTATTTTGATTTTGCTGCCTGCGTCATTTGGTGCCAGACAGAGCCTTTTGCTTTTTCGCCGCCTTGAATACGCTCTAAAGCTAGTTGTATTTGCATGCGTACTTCAAACTCTGGTTCCTCAGCAGATGCTTCTTCAAGAGCAGGAATAGCAGATTCATCGCCCGCCTCATATAAATACATTGCTCCGCGCCAACGGACGATCCGGCTTTTGTCCTTTAATGTTTCAATCATGTTTGGAATCGCCTCTGTAAAGCCCAGGTCTGAAATACAGTCACCGGCTGTTCGACGGACATTCACGGCTTTATCAGCCAAAGCTTCATATAGCAATGGCAAAGCAGCTTTATCCTCCAGCATGCCTAAATAAGCAGTGGCCAAACGACGGATTGATGCTTTTTCATCGTGAATCGCTTTTTCTAAAAGGGCAAGATCGTCCAAGGTCGGATCCAGACGATCCAGTGCTGCATAACGTTCCCGCCAATCCGGGTTATCCAGTTTTTCAATCGGAACATGCTGATAGTAGTTTGTGGCTTTGCTTGTATTTCCATCAGTTTGTAAAGCTAATTTCACAAGGGTATCCAGTCTTTCCTGGTTATAGCTTGCCTTTAACTCTTCTATAACATCCTGACCGATTTCATCCATATTGCCGTAGCGAGGGTGCTGTTCTTCCCATTTTCGGTCCATGATGACATTTTCAGAAGCGGGAGAGGCTTCCATTACGGATTTGGAAAAACACTCTGGGAGTCCGTAGCGTTCCTCTTTATCTTCTTCTTCCAGCTTTACCTGCATTGGAATCCCTAAAAATGTTTGAATGAAAACATGAACTTCGCCAAATGTTTCCGAAAGTGCTTCTGCATCAGCAGATAATTCATCGGTCTGGTTAAAAGCTTCGTTTGTTCCCAATACATTCCGGACCTTTGGCAAAAGCTCCTCCCAGGGTGTCTTCGGATTTCGGGCCAAAGCAATAAAATCGACGACACGATAGATGTTTTTGACCCCATCCAAAGCGAAAAGCTTCTGCACATACTCCGGAGCTTGAGCTAAATCGTCCTTGTTACTGTAATTATACGTTTCGTCGGGAGGAAGCGTCTCGTTCACATTGATTTTCATAGAATGCGGACTCGGTGTCGGTTCTATAGAAACAATTTTCATTTGTATACTCCCTTAACGCTGATATTCTTCCATCACTTTAATCAGTTCACGGAGATAATCCGGTAAATCAGGCGGTCTTCTGCTTGAAACAAGGTGACCGTCCGAAACAGCTGGTTCATCAACCCATGTCGCTCCGGCATTGGTCATATCATCCTTGATTCCAGGTGTACTGGTTACGGTTTTACCCTCTAAAATATTGGCAGAAAT
Source organism: Oceanobacillus sp. FSL K6-0251 (assembly GCF_038004725.1). Taxonomy (NCBI): domain Bacteria; kingdom Bacillati; phylum Bacillota; class Bacilli; order Caryophanales; family Bacillaceae; genus Oceanobacillus; species Oceanobacillus sp. FSL K6-0251. Next base: position 962,259 of record NZ_JBBORS010000001.1, read on the forward strand.
TAATACCCAGCCGGCATGACAAATTTGGCCAATAGGCTTTTTCTGCTCATTCATATGCTGAACGAACCTGATAACCTCCGGGAAACGACGCAATTTATCTGGAGCCCACCCGCCGGGTACCAGGATAGCATCATAGTCTTCTGGATTCACTTCGGAAAAGGCATAATCTGATTCAGCAGGAACACCGTATTTTCCAATGTATTTTTGATTGGCAGCTTGTCCGACTAAATCTACCTGAGCGCCTTCTTCACGCAGACGGTGAACGGGATACCATAGTTCCAGATCTTCAAAGTCATGATCAACAAGTGCGATAACTTTTTGGTTTTGTAAACGCAAAATAATCCCTCCATTCTTTATAGAAATAGTTTAACAGACTGGCGTAAAAATAACGATTCCGACGACTTTTAACGGAGCTGAAGCCAAGAAAAAGCCATCACCTCGGTTTAACAAGGAAATGGCTTTGGAATACGTATTATTTTAAAGCGTCCTGTACAGAAACATAATCATAATTTAAATCATTGGCAACTGCTTCATTTGTTACATGCCTATTCATTACATTCACACCGCTGGCGATTGGAGCGCTATTTTGAATCGCATGCTCGACGCCTTGTTTCGCAATATTGACTGCATATGGCACGGTTACATTTGTTAGTCCGACCGTTGCAGTGCGTGGAACAGCTCCCGGGATATTGGCAACAGCATAATGAAGGACGTCATGTTTGACATAGATTGGATCTTGATGTGTAGTAGGATGGTCAACGGTTTCAAAGTTACCGCCCTGGTCAATTGCTACATCCACAATGACACTGCCCGGCTGCATCGCTTGAATCATTTCTTCTGATACAAGCTTTGGCGCTTTTCTGCCTGGAATCAATACCGACCCGATAACGAGATCCGAATCTGTGACAGCTTCTTCAATATTTAGCGGGTTTGACATTAATGTTTGAATGCTCGAACCAAAAATTTCTTCTAATTCGCGAAGACGCTGCGGGTTTAAATCAATAATCGTAACGTCCGCTCCAAGACCAATTGCTACGCGCGCTGCGTTCGTGCCAACAACACCGCCGCCGATAACCGTTACTTTTCCTCGTTTGACCCCGGGAATACCGCCAAGTAAAATGCCTTTGCCGCCTTCTGATTTCTCTAAATATTGGGCGCCAATCTGCGTAGCCATACGTCCGGCGACTTCACTCATCGGTGTCAGAAGCGGGAGAGCGTTACCTACAACAATGGTTTCATAGGCGATTGCTGTAACTTCTTTCGCGACAAGCTCTTCCGTTAATCTTGCATCAGCAGCTAAATGAAGATAGGTGAATAATACTAACCCCTTCCGGAAATAACGGTACTCTGATTCCAGCGGTTCTTTTACCTTCATTATCATATCAGACCGTTCCCATACCTCCGAGGCCTCTGCGATAATCTCTGCTCCGGCCTGCTTGTATTCTTCGTCTGTAAAGCCGCTTCCCAAACCGGCTTCTTTTTCAATTAGAATCGTTTGCCCGGATTGAACAAGGTTTACTACTCCGGCTGGTGTCATGGCAACACGGTTTTCATTGTTTTTTATCTCTCTAGGTACCCCAATAATCATGTTATTCGCCCCTTTGTTTATCATTTTATACTTATAATGGTAACGCTTTCTTTGTGGGAATTCATTATTAAAATAAATGAATTGAGTCCAAAACGTTTGTGTATTTACACAAATCCTATGATTTTTCCAGCTTGTCAGCTAATAACTCTAAATAAACCGCTACTTTCTGATGCGGATTTTTTAAATCAAGATTGCTAATTTCATGAATACGTTTTAAACGATAATTCATGGTATTTGGATGGATAAACAACTCTTTTGCTGTACGATGTACGTTGGAGTCATGCTCCAAAAATTTTTCTAAGGTGTACAATAAATTACTTTGCTGGCGCTGATCATATTGCTGCAGACGTTGAATGTATTTATTTGTATGACGCCGCTTATGACGATGTTCTTTTAATACGTCTATCCACTGAAAAACGCCTAGGTCTTCATAAAGAAAACAAGAAGACAGTTCATCGGGAAACTGCTTTTGCAGGGAATTTGTCTGAAGCGCTTCCTCGTAAGCCCTCGTCATATCTTTTGCAGAACCGTAAATTTGGCTTCCTGCACCGCGCATGGAGGTCAATTGCAGCTGTGTGCTTATTTTTTCCTGAAACTGCTCAATAAACTGATAAATTTTATCGGATGTATCATCCGTCTTCCATAATCGTACCAATAAGATAAAATCTTGATCATCAAATAAACGGAAAATCGTATTCACCTGCATGACCGTTTCTGAAAGGTAGGAAGCGTGCTTTTCAATCTGCGGTGTGATTGCATCTTCAAAATGAAAAACAATGATAGCAAGGCCATCCTGCAGCTTTATATTAAATTGTTTTTCGTAGGATTGAATCGTGCTGGCGCTGACAAAATCTGCTGTTAACAGCTGCCAGAAAAAGTCTTTATAAGCTTGTTCTGTATTTCTTCGGCCAGGCAGCTTCTGCAGGATAAACTTTTTCACCTGCCGGGTAGCTTCACTTAGAATTTCCAAATCATCCTTACTATATTCATTTTCACCTGTATGTGCCCAGATAAAACCTAAAATTTCGTTTTTCTTCCAGATGGATATAGCAATCCGGTTTCCAAGTCCAATTTCTTTGATTTCGGGAATAATGACTGGCTGATTACTATCAATCAACTTGGGCATTGCTCCGTTTTTCCATAAACCGTTAATAACTTTATCAGGGACTTTTCGATTCATGATGGTGCCGATTCGTGCTTCATCAATATTTTCGGTATGTTTACTATATGCAAGAACATAATGATTCGCATCCTCAATGGTAATAGGACATGACAATACCTCGCTGATTGTATCGGCAAGCTCGTCTAAAGATGAAAAAGGCTGCTTTAATGTTGCTATTTTATTTTTTGCGATATGAGATGAGTTCATAAAGTACACCCCTTTATAAAGATATGGTCTAAATAGAAAATGCATTATTTTGAATAAATTTAATAATTGGTATACTTGCTTTTTATTAGTAGAATAGACTATCATTTTCCATAAGTAATCTTTTTTTATATACTGGTTATAAGTATATACATACTTTCATTTTAGTATATACACAAAAAGATTTCATCTGATACTTATAAGATAAAAAGAACAGAGGGGGAAGCACATGAAAAAACTAATGAAAATCTTTGTAATTGCAAGCGCATTCATAGGGGTGATCGTAGGCGCCGGGTTTGCATCCGGCCAGGAAGTGCTGCAGTACTTTACAAGCTTTGGTACAGTGGGAATTCTGGCTGCATTTGTTTCTACAGTGTTTTTTGCATATGTTGGAATGATGCTGGTCTGGTTAGGGAGCAAGGCACAGACAACTTCTTATAATGATGTTATCTATAAAATCAGCCATTTTAAAATCATTGAAAAAATCACTCGTATTAACCTGATTGGGATAATAGTAGATGCTGTATTAGTATTTACGCTATTCGGCGTAGGGGTAGTAATGATTGCTGGAGCTGGAGCGAACCTGAATCAGCAGTTTGGGCTGCCTCATGTTGCAGGAGCGATTTTAATGACAGTATTGGTACTGCTGACAGGTATGCTGAAAGTGGATAAAGTGGTTGCTGTAATCAGCAGTATTACACCGTTTTTGATTTTATTTGTTATCGTTATCTCTATCTACAGCTTTTTTACAATGGATGGATCTTTAGCTGAATTAAATAGTACGGCAAAGAGCCATGGACCGAATTTTCCAAATTGGTTTGTTGCAGGCTTAAACTATGCTACCTTTAACACTTCTGTTGGCGCGGCGATGTCCATTGTTATGGGGGGAGCAGTGAAAGATAGAAAAACAGCAGCCATTGGCGGGTTAGTAGGCGGACTGGGACTGGGTGTATTAATTCTTCTTAGTTATTTCGCGATTTTTGCTAAAATTGAAGAGGTCGGAAATTTTGAGATGCCAATGTTGGGGATTGTAAATAATATTTCACCAGTGCTAGGTATTATCATGGCGCTTGTACTTTTTGGAATGATTTTTAACACAGCAATTAGTATGTTCTTTGCGTTTGTTACCAGGTTTGCAAAAGTAGAAACGAAAAAATTTAATATATTATTAGCTATCACCCTGGTAGCAGGCTTTATACTTAGCTTTGTCGGTTTTACCGATTTAGTCTCTAAATTTTATTCGCTGATTGGCTATATGGGACTGGTACTGATTGTTGTACTGATTATTACACCATTTAGAATGAAGAATATTGATTTTGATGATAAATGATGCATCATACAGTGTGAAGTAACAGGAAATGTAAGGTGAAATGTAGTGCCGGTCATAGGAATTGGGTGTAAATCGCCTCATTTCCGCTGACTGGCATTTTTAAAGAATAGGAAAGTTATAAAAAAGCTGAAGATAGCCGCTCCAACGGTTTTCATGGGGTGAGTAATCACAACCCCAGAAAAACACTACGCTTTCCATGGGCCCCGAGCTCATCTCCTTTAAAGAAGACTTGCTGATTGGCAAGCCGGCAGGCGCAGACAGAAGCATAGTCGCACTTATGTCCCGATGGTAAAAAAGAAGTTCGCTTTTTTCTGCGGGGTATTCACACTGGGATTGACTGGGATTGGGGCAGCAATTACTTGTCCCATCAAAAAGCGTCGCTAGAATTAGCTTTTTTTCTCTGTAAGAAAGCAAATAAAACATAATTCTTCTTAGATGGGAGCGGAGGGAAGTCGACTCCTGCGGGAAAAGCAACAGCTGAAGACCCCGCAGGAAGCGGTTTTCTTCCGAGGAGGCCAAAGCGTTGCCCGAGGAAAGCGACTTCCCGCAGCGGACATCTCTTCGGCGAGAACACCGATGTTTTAAAGACTAAGCGGTGTTCTTGGCTTTTCTAACATTTACACAGTATTAAATGGGAGAAACAACGGCAGGTTAGTGGAAAAAGTTTTTAAGCTTCGATACGATTCCTTTTGACGGATTGCTGTTTTTTTCTTCTTCATCTTCTTTTTCTTTGGGAGCTAGTTTTTCCTCAATATCTTTAAGGGAAATTTGGTCTATATCTACAGCATAAGGATAGGTGAGCACTAAACCGATTTCTGTATCATTCTCCTGGTTACTTACCGTAGTATGTGGAATGGAAAAGCGGTCAGCAAGTGCTTTTTCTTCCTTTAAAAATGAATATGAAATATTTCCGTTCAATAAGATTTTTGCCTTCGGATGCTGCTTTAATTGGCGCTTTAATTCAGCGAGTCCTTTATTAGACATCACCTCGCCAATGGTTAACACAAAGGCAACGCGCTCACGAAAGGTGCCAAGATACATTTTCCGTTCACTCTCATTGGGCAGACGCGTTCCATACATTCCTTCTTGAAGGTAATCATCTACATTCTTTTTACTCATTCGATTTCATCCTTTTAATCTATTTTCAATTTGCTGTGCGGTTTGCATCAGCAATTATTACATAATCATTATTCTCCATCTAATGTACCCTATTGTTGAATATCAAGCAAAGAAAATCATTCCTATTTCCTATTTTCTAAAGAGGGTGGATTGGAAAGTAAAAATGAAATATCTGATAAAATCATACGGAGACGTATATTTAAATGGTAAAATAAGAGTATAGTGTGTTTCAATTATTTTGTGGAAGTGAGGGATTATTATGCAGTTGCACTCTAGAAAAACGATGAAGCTTCATCATGGGATTTCACTTATCGATGGTTTTGATTTTGGCGTAAGCGGCAGAACAGGAGCTTATGTCATTGAAGCAGATGAACTTACGATTATTGAGACGGGACCGAGCCCTTCTGTACCGTATATTAAAAAAGGATTAGAAGAATTAGGATATACTTTTGCGGACGTAAAACATATTATTGTTACACATGTTCATTTAGATCACGCTGGCGGCGCGGGACGTTTATTATCGCTTTGTCCAAATGCACTTTTATACGTTCATCCAAAGGGGAAGAGACATCTTGTTGATCCTAAAAAGCTGGCTGCTGGAGCGCGCGCGATTTACGGCGAGCGTTTTTCCGAATTATATGATCCCATTATCCCTGCTGATGAGGAAAGGGTGGTGAAGAAAACAGAGAGAGATACGCTGCAGCTTGAGGAAGGCCGCATCTTAGAATTCTGGGATACACCAGGCCACGCCAGACATCACCTGGGAATCTATGATCCTATAAGTAATGGGATGTTTACTGGGGATACGGCCGGAATTCAATATGAACAACTATTTCCGCATGGCTTGAACTTCTTTTTACCATCTACATCTCCCAATCACTTTGATCCGGAGGCAATGAGACATTCTTTACAAAGGTTCCGTGAGAAACAATTAGATTATATCTTTTTTGGACATTTTGGAGGAACAGATTTAGTAGAAGAAGCTCTTGAGCAAGCAGAAGCATGGCTGGATATCTTTGTGAGGGAAGGGGAAGCTGCAGTTGCAGAAGGACAAAGCTATGATGAAATTGCCGACCGATTGTTGAAATATGTACAAACAGAGCTTCGTGAGCAGGGGATTGCTGATGACCATGAGGTTTATCAGATGATTAATGTTGATTTACAATTAAGTGCCCTTGGGATGGTAGATTATTTTCAGAAACAATAAATGGGAAGCGGATGCTTTCATGTTTATATAATATTCCTTGAATGATAAAAAAACGAAAAGGAAGCAACAAGCTGGTTCCTTTTCGTTTTTCAGGAAAGAGAGGTATGGTGAGAATGCGAAAAAAACTGCGCATCATTTTTGTTTTTTTGTTTGGTCTAATCATTGGGCTATTTTTAATACCAGAAATATTTCAGACATTCGATATTTCCTTTTTCTCCTTTTTTGACTAAACATGGATTGGGTTTATCTGCTGTTAAGATTTATTTCCATACTCACTGGGCAATGGTCGCTGCCAAGTGTATAACGGTGAACCTCCATGTTTTCCAGATATTTTTCTAATGGACTGGAAACAATCACATAATCAATACGCCAGCCGATGTTTCTTTCACGAATTGTTTTCATATAAGACCACCACGTGAAAATATCATCGCGTTCAGGATAGAAGAAGCGTAAGGTATCTGTAAAACCATTGGCCAGAATCCGTGTCATTTTATCCCGTTCCTCTTGCGTAAATCCTGAATTGCCATGGTTTGTTTTATCATTTTTCAAATCGATTTCCTGATGGGCTACGTTTAAATCTCCGCAATAAATAACGGCTTTTTTTGAATCAAGCTCCCGCAAATAATCAAACATCTTATCTTCCCATTCCAAACGCTCTTCCAGCCGGGTTAAATCTCGCTTTGAGTTCGGCGTATAGACATTGACGAGGTAAAAGTCAGGGTATTCTAATGTGATTATTCTTCCTTCAGGCTCTATCTCGCCTTCTTGAAACCCGTAAGAAACATGAAGCGGCTCATGCTTGGTAAAAATTGCTGTTCCTGAATAACCTTTTCTTTCTGCGTAATTCCAATATTGATAATATCCATCTAAATCCAAATTAATCTGCCCTGCCTGCAGTTTTGTTTCTTGTAAACAGAAAAAATCTGCATCTATATCATGAAAGAAATCCAAGAACCCTTTTCGAACGCAGGCCCGGATTCCGTTGACATTCCATGTAACTAACTTCATTTTGAAAATCTTCCTTCCTGTTAACATCATTCTGATAGCCATTCTACCATATTTGTCTGAAAAAGGGATTGCTTTTGTGTGGAGAGAGCCGGCTGTTTCACGATGGGTGTGGAAGCGTCGAACAAAATTACACCGAGTATACTTATATATATTTCCTTTGCTGATACCAGGTAAATATGAAAAATATCTCTTTTTAAGAACGAGTCCAGTTTGAAATAAAGAAATACAATCCACCATACATAAAAAATTTAAATTTAACAAAGAAAAGAGTTGTCTTTCTTCTGTATTATGCATATAATACACTTACAAGATGTACTAGTGTATTAATACAGTATACACGAAAGCATGATAAGAATGAGGTGAGAAATTGGATGGATATCCGTTTTGATAAACGTGAAGCTGTGTATATTCAGGTGATCAGGTATTTCAAAGAACAGATTGCAATTGGAGAATTAAAGTCTGGTCAGGAAATTCCTTCACGCAGAGAATTAGCACAGCGATTAAAAATAAACCCGAATACTGTGCAGCGAGCTTATAAGGAAATGGAGGAGGAAGGCTTGATTTATACGGATGGAAATAAACCAAGTATGATTACAAAGGAAACGGGCCGCATAAAAGAAATTCGTGAAAGTTTAATTGACGAAGCAATTGATCAATTTGTAGATCGTATCACCTCTTTGCAAATTCCAAAAGAACAGGTTTTTGACCTTGTCCAGTCAAAATTAAATGAGCTTGGCAGGGAGGATGAAGAGAAGCATGATTAAATTGACCGGTATAGAGAAAAAGTATGGCAGAAAAAAGATATTAAATGGAGTTACTTTTGAGGCAGATAAAGGCCAGATTACGTGTTTAATTGGAATCAACGGTGCGGGGAAAACGACTATTCTTCAATCGATTATGGGACTGACTCCTTACCAAAAAGGCGAGATTACCATTGATGGGGAGAAGCTGTCTCCAAAGATGATGGAGAAAATAACATATATCCCAGATACAATGACGCTTTTGCCTAAAATGCGGATTAAGGATGCTTTTCAATTTATGGATGATTTCTATCAAAATTGGAATGGGGAGCGGGCAAAAGAGATTTTAGAATTTTTTAAGCTGAAAGAGGATGAACGTATTTCCCAATTATCAAAAGGCAATACAGCGAAAGTGAATTTATTGATGGGATTGGCGATGGAGGCTGATTATATTCTAATGGATGAACCTTTCTCTGGTATCGATATCTTTAGCAGAGAACAGATTGCCGATGTGTTTTCCAGTCATCTGGTAGAAGACCGCGGTGTTATCATCACAACACATGAAATCAGTGATATTGAGCATTTAATTGATAAAGCAGTCTTACTGGCTGATGGAGCGGTGAAAAAAGAATTTATGACGGAGCAGGTAAGAGAAGAAGAGGGTAAATCTGTTATCGATGTGATGAGGGAGGTATATCAGGGATGAAGCTTTTTGGAAAACTGGTAAACTTTGAATTTAGACGATTTTTACCGATTTATATTATGCTGCTTGCAGCTGTGTTTTTGCTGCAGGCTGCCGGGGTGCTGTATTATGCATTTATGGTGAAATCGGAAATTACAGAGAGTGTCATGAAGCTTGGAATACCTAAAGAGCAATTTCTTCAAGATAATGGCTATGTATCGATAGGGAATATATTGTCGAGTTTTCTGTTTACACTGCCTATTGTCCTCGCTGCAGTGACGATATTTATTTATGTTTTATTTATCTGGTATCGGGATTGGCTGGGCAAGAACACGTTTATTTACCGCTTGCTGATGCTTCCGGTGAAACGTATTCAGTTGTTCTTTTCCAAATTGGCGGCGATTCTGATTTTCGTTTTTGGTCTGATTGCTTATCAAGTAGCTGTCCTCCCTGCGTTACAGGTGATATTAAAGCTGATTATTCCGGTTGATTACCGGTTGGATTTAACGATTCAAGGGATGATTAGAAGCTTTTATTATTTAAAATTCCTGCTTCCGGAGAAATTTATTGATTTTGTGATTAATTACGGTTTTGGAACAGCTTTTGTCATTATATTATTTACCATGATTCTGATTGAACGCAGCTACCGTTTTAAAGGTGTATTTATGGCGGTTTTTTATGGGATAGGGGCTCTGATTCTGGTCTTTTCTCCATATATTTTGCAGATAATCGTAAAAGGATATTTTTATGAGACGGAGCTTTTATGGATGCAATTTGCTATAGCAATTACCCTTTCAGCAGTATCGGTTTTCTTTAGTAATCATTTGTTAAATAGAAAGATAAGGGTGTGATAGAGATGGATCATTTAAAGCGCTATTCGATTATATATTTTGCATTCCTTTTCATTTCGGTTATCCTTATCAGTTTTTATGTAATGGATGAAGAAACGCTTGATTTTAAATGGAAAACCGTATCTGGAGATGAAGCGGTTGTGAAGGATGTTACGATACTTGGAGATGGGCAAAGTAGTCCCGGCATGGCTTCGTACTACAGTGTGGTGTCAGAACCTTTTCAGTTATCTGTGGATGAATCTAAGCGGATAGATCAATCAAGGGAATCATATTATGGCTGGTATTATTCTGACTTACAAATAGAAAAATATGTGAAAGAGTATAAAAGCTTTATGCGCGGGAAAAACCAATGGAGTGAGAATTTTGCGGAAACAGATAATCAGCTTATTTATGTAGATGGGAATGAAAACAACTGGGATATGAATGAACAGAATCATATTGGCGTAGAAATACTTGATAAAGAAACAGAAAACGTCAGCTCATTCGAACTGGCTGTCGAGGATCAGCAAATCTATGGTGTAAGCTCTATAACTGCTGATAATCATAATAAGTTATACGTCCAATTATATATGGAAGGACAGTATGATGAAATAACAGATGTGTATACGGATGAAAATGGGATTCTTGTGATAGATTTAAATAATCAAACCATAGAGGATATAAGGTTTCCACAAAGGGACATGGAGTCTAAAGAAGGAATAGAACCCTCTTTAACCTATCAGGACAGCGGTCTGATCAACGGAGAAATGCATTATCTCTATACGTATGATGAATATAAAGTCGATCAGAATGGTGTTTACGTAGGGGATTCTCCGCTTAAATATGAACTGCGTTTATACAATGTAGAGCAAGACAGCTTCCAATCCATTGATCTTCAGGAAGCAAACTTTTATGGGGGAGATTTTCTTAGAATTTATGATGGTACAGTTTATGCAGGGATGCTCCAAGGGGAAAATTACACGTTAACAAAGTTCGATGAGAATTTAGAAGAACAAGAAACCGTTTTTGAAGAAAATGTGTTTGATGCGGAAATGGAAATAGGGCAAGAAGAAGTATATCCATTAACAGATGTTCATAATGGTTATTTCTATGTTGTATTTCCTGCTTATTCTACACTGACAGTGGCGGATATTTCTATCAATGTATTTGATTTGGAAACAGGGGAAAATGTTTATCAAGGGATTATTCAGGCAGAAGATTCTATGAAACAATATCAGTATTTTGATTTGTATCAGATGGAATTTGAGGATAAGTAAAGATAAAAATACAGAATAGAGGGTATCTTCTATTCTGTATTTTTATTAGTTAAATAGGAGAGTCATATTTTTTAAAGAATAAGAAAGAAAAAATGCTGAATATATCCGCTCCAGAAATACACTCCGCTTTCCGTGGGCTTGAGCTCAGCCTCCTTTAAAGAAGACTTGCTGATTGGCAAGCCGACAGGCGCAGGCAGAAGCATAGTCGCACTTATGCCCTGCGGGTAGAAAAAAAGAAGAACACTTTTTTCCTGCGGGGTCTTCCCACTGGGACTGAGATTACTCGTCCCACCGAAGACCATTGCGCATTCCCACAGGAGTCTCCGTGTATTTCTTCCGCTAGAATTTGCGTTATTTCCTTGTAAAAAAGCAAATAAAACATAATTCCACTTAGATGGGAGCGGAGGGAAGTCGACTCCTGCGGGAAAAGCAACAGGTGAAGACCCCGCAGGAAGCGGTCTTCTTCCGAGGAGGCTAAAGCGTTGCCCGCGGAAAGCGACTTCCCGGAGCGGACATCTCTTCGGCGAGAACACCGATGTTTTAAAGACCAAGCGGTATTCTTGGTTTATCTTAGTGAAAAGACTGCAACTGCCGCAATCTTGCTTCCAGCTGTTATTGAACCAGATTAGCTTGTACTTCATTTATCCAAAAAAAACAGGAGCTGCGTGTGGCGTACAGCTCCCTCAAGGCATGGGTTGTTGTGATGGTTTGAATCAATGACAACGTTGTCTAGATTCTAATATAGTTTATGCTATAAAGAAATGGTTGTCTCGACATTTATATCAATGCAAACATACATTTATTGCAAAGGAGCAGCCAATAAGCGCCCGTTTTGAAAGTTTGATCCATCATGGCGAGAGAAACCCTCCATGATGGACCATTTACTTTATCACGTAAAAACCCCAAAACACCTGATAAATAAAGTTTCATTTTATCGCACGGTTTCACCGATCAATTCTTTGATTTCCGTTTGCTTTCCTTCCGCAAATAAGTGAACGATTTTACTGCCGACAATGACACCGTCACAATAAGCGGCTAACGATTTTGCCTGTTCTGGATTAGAAATGCCAAATCCGGCTAAGACGGGAACGCTGCTTAAAGCGGTTAGTTTCTTCAAGTAGTCCAATGTATTTTTATCATGCTGCTGACGCTCTCCGGTTGTTCCGTTCACGGAAACAGCATATAGAAAACCTTCTGAGTCCTGTGCAATTTTCTCCAGACGCTCATCCGGGCTGGTCATCGCAGCTAAACGGATAAAGGCAATGGATTGATTAGATAGCGCAGCTGCAATATCTTCTTCCTCTTCCATTGGAATATCTGGAATAATAATACCATCTACCCCCGCAGTATCACAGTCTTTGGCGAATTGCTCGTAGCCGTATTTCCAAATAGGATTAATATAGGTCATCAAAATAATTGGAATGTTTCGTGATTCTTTTTGTTTTCTGACCTCATCAAGAACCAGCTTTAGCGTGGTTCCTTCCTGTAATGCACGCAGTCCGGCATCCTGAATTACAGGACCATCAGCTACTGGGTCAGAAAAAGGAATACCTAATTCAATTGCAGACGCACCGCATTCTTCCAGAAATTGAATGTGTTCATTGATTTGGTTGATTCCTCCGTCACCAGCCATCATATAAGGAATGAACAGAGGCTTTCCTGTTGCTTTTAATTCATTTAATGTATTTTCTAGTTTATGCTTCCCCATCGGAATTCTCCTCCAGCTTTGCTTTGACTTGTTCTACATCTTTGTCTCCACGTCCGGACAGACAGATAACTAACGATTGCTCCGGAGACATTTCCTTTGCAAGCTTACATGCATAGGAAACAGCATGTGCGCTCTCCAGAGCAGGAATAATTCCTTCTAATTTTGCAAGCAGCTGAAAGGCTTCCAATGCTTCCTCATCTGTAATAGAAGGATAGGTTACCCGGCCAGTATCATGCAAGTGACTGTGCTCCGGTCCAATGCCTGGATAGTCTAATCCGGCAGAGATAGAGGCAGCTTCTTGAATTTGGCCTGCTTCATCCTGCAATAAATAAGTAAACGTGCCATGCAGCATGCCTGGAGAACCGCCTGTTAGCGTAGCTGCGTGCTCATTGGTAGTAACGCCTTTCCCTGCAGCTTCGACACCGTACAAAGCAACTTCCTTATCATCGACAAAAGGATAGAACATGCCCATGGCGTTGCTGCCGCCGCCAACGCAAGCTACGACTGCGTCTGGCAGCTTTCCTTGTTTTTCAAGGCTTTGCTGTTTTGTTTCTGCGCCGATCACTGATTGAAAGTCCCGTACAATGCGAGGGAAAGGATGCGGGCCTACCACAGAGCCGATAATATAATGGGTGTCGTGGACATTATTCACCCAATAGCGCAATGCTTCATTTACTGCATCCTTTAAGGTTGCACTGCCTTGAGAGACTCCGACCACTTTTGCTCCTAACAGCTCCATACGAAAAACGTTAAGCTTCTGTCGCTTAATATCTTCCGCACCCATAAAAACGATGCACTCTAAACCAAGCAGAGAACAGACGGTTGCTGTAGCTACGCCATGCTGGCCGGCTCCGGTTTCAGCGACGACTTTCTTTTTGCCCATTCGTAAAGTCAGGAGCGCCTGGCCGATCGTGTTATTGATTTTATGTGCACCAGTATGGTTAAGGTCTTCCCGTTTTAGATAGATCTTTGGACCGCCTACATGTTTGCTTAATTGTTCTGCTTCATATAGCGGTGTCGTTCTGCCAATGTATTCTGTCAGATAATTATTTAATTCCTCCTGAAAAGAGGGATCATTTTTTGCTGCTTCATAAGCTTCTTCAAGCTCTAAGACAGCTGGCATAAGTAATTCCGGCACATATCTGCCGCCGAATTTACCGTATTTTCCTGATTTGTCTGGGAATGTATATGATTGCATGTTATCGATTCCTTTCTACAGTTGTTCGTTTTGCTTCCTGAATAAAAGCTTTTATTTTATCTGGGTCTTTCCTTCCATCCGTTTCCACGCCGCTGGAAACATCCACGGCAATCGGTTTTACCTGCTGAATGGCTTTAGCGACATTTTCCGGTGTCAGTCCGCCAGCTAAAATGAGCCGTTCGGAAAACGTATTTCCTTTTAATGTAGACCAGTTAAATGTAACCCCGTTTCCTCCATTCGCATGGGGCAGGGGAGGACTATCCATCAGCAGGTAAGCAGCATCATATTGCGCTGCTTGTTTAACACCTTCTTCTGTGCCAGGAAGTGATTTAATAACAGGAAAGGTAAAGCTGCTGACAGCTTCAGGAGATTCTTCTCCATGCAGCTGTATAAAATCGAGTCCCGTTTCCCGAGCAATTTTTTCTATTTCCTTCTTATCTTTGTTGACGAAAACGCCGACACTTTTTACGTGTTCCGGCAATGCTGCGATAATGTTGGCTGCCTGCTCCACGGATACTTCCCGTTTGCTTTTGGCAAAAACAAAGCCTAAAAAATCTGCCCCGGCACGGGCAGCAATTTCTGCTGTCTCCGGAGATGTGATTCCACAGATTTTGACAAGCATATCAGGAAGCTCCTTTCGTGGAAGAGAGGGGTACCTGCAAGGCCTGCATGTCTGTTTCCACATGATTGGAGCGCATTAATGTTTCCCCGACCAAAATCGTATTAGCCCCGGCATCTCTTGCCAGTTCGGCATCCTCTTTCGTACGCATGCCGCTTTCAGAAATAATGGTAAGCTCTCCTTTATCGATTTGCTGCACAAGCTCCGCCGTTGTTTGTAAATCGACTTCAAAGGTTTTTAAATTACGGTTGTTGATTCCGATAATTTTCGGATTCACTGTCAGGGCGTCCTTTAATTCATCCGCATTATGCACCTCGCAAAGCACTTCCAGCCCTTGCTCTGTTGCATAGTTGTAAAGACGCTGGAATCGTTCCAGCGGCAGCGCGGCAAGAATTAATAAGATAATGGAAGCTCCTGCATTTTTCGCATCGTCAATTTGTATTTCATCAATCATAAAATCCTTACAGAGAACAGGGACGGAGACTGCTTCACTTACTGCTTGGAGATCATCTAATGAACCGTGAAAAAAACTTTCATCGGTTAAAACAGAAATAGCAGCCGCCCCAGACTGTTCATATTGCTTTGCCTGTTTCAGTATATCGACGTCCATTTGAATTGCCCCTTTGGAAGGGGAAGCCCGTTTGATTTCAGCAATAATTGCTATATGATCAGCTGCTTGAACATTTTGATGGAGAGAGTAAATTGGATTTTTTCGCGTATGCTTTCCGGCTGCTTGTAATTTACGTTCCGCAACCTCCTGCTTTTTCTTATCAATAATTTTTTCTAAAAACGTCATTTATACCACCTCTTGTTTTGCTTCCTGGCTATAGTCGACCAATGTATCTAATTTTGCTTTGGCATTTCCAGAGAATACGCTGTGTCTGGCAATTTCCATCCCATCCTTCACGGAATCCACACGCCCGATGGCGAATAAAGCAATCGCTGTATTAAATAGAACGGTATCCAGATAAGCTCCCGGTTCTCCATTTAATACAGAAAGCAAAATTTCTGCATTCCGTTTTGCATCGCCGCCTTCAATCTCTTGGTTGGTATAGACGGAAAGACCGACCTCTTCCGGATGGATGCTGCCTGCTTTTAATTCATTGTTCTCCAGTAAAATATAGTTGTTTTCCCCCTGCAGAGAGGCTTCATCCATTCCGCCCGCTCCATGAATAACTAACGCACGCTTCCGGCCGAGCGTTTGCAGAGATTTTGCTACAATCGGCAAGGCATCATTTGAATACACGCCAACCAGCTGGGAATGCAAAGCAACCGGATTAGTTAGTGGGCCGACCAAATTAAAAATGGTCGGCGTCCGAAGCTTCTGACGTACACCGGCAATCTGCTTCAATGTAGGATGAACATGCTGGGCGAATAAAAAGGCGATTTGATTTTCCTGCAGCATATATTTCATTTGCGACTTGGTTAAATCAAGTGAAACACCAAGCTCTTCTAATACATCAGCACTTCCAGTTTGGCTGGAGATGCGGCGGTTTCCGTGCTTCGCAACTGTAATGCCGGCGCCGGCTAAGACAAATGCTGCACAGGTGCTGATATTGAAGCTGTTTGATCTGTCTCCTCCTGTTCCGCAGTTGTCCATTGCCGGAAGTTCCAACTCAAATTGAAAAGGTGAATTGGTATGGATTACTTCTGCTAAGCCGGCCAGTTCTTCTGCTGTCGGCTGCTTCATTTTTAAAGCTACTAAAATAGCGGAAAGCTCTGTATCGGAAACTTCCTCCTGGAAACAAGCATTAAATAATGCCTTTGTTTCTTCAAATGATAAGTCTGTTCCTTCAAGTAATTGATTAAAATACGGTTTCATTGGGGTACCTCCTCCTTTTGCTTCGTCAATTTCTCAACAAAGTGAGAAATAATCTGTTTTCCATCCAGCGTTCCAATCGATTCCGGATGGAATTGCAGTCCGTAAACAGGATATGTCTGATGGGTCACGCTCATAATTTCATCATCATCTAAAGCTGTTGCAGTGATACGCAGTTCGGATGGTACCGAGATATGCTCCGCTGCAAGAGAGTGGTATCGCATGACTTCAACCGGGTTGCTGAGCCCTTGGAACAGCCCGGAGTTATCATGGTGAATCAGCGATGTTTTTCCGTGCTTAATGGTAGATGCCTGAATAACTCTGCCGCCCAGGGCCTCCATAATTACTTGATGCCCTAAGCAGATTCCCAGTATCGGCAGCTTTTTATAAAAAGCCTGCACAATCTGGATGCAATTTCCGGCGTCCTTTGGAGAACCCGGTCCAGGCGAGATGATAATGGCTTTTGGTTCTAATTTTTCAATGGTTTTGACAGTCACTTCATCATTGCGGATCACTTCCACATGTACGCCGCATTCGGAAACATATTGGTACAGGTTATATGTGAAAGAATCATAATTATCAATTAATAGAATCAAGTTCAGGCACCTCCATAAATGATCTTCCTTTGTTAATGGTTTCCATATATTCATTGAATGGAACGGAATCATATACGAGACCGGCTCCAGATTGAAAATAAGCTCTGTAGTTCTTGATAACAATCGAGCGGATAGCGAGTGCAATATGCACATCATGTTCAAAGTTGATAAAACCGATTCCGCCGGCATAAGGACCGCGCTTTACGGTTTCCAGTTCATTAATGATTTGCATTGCCCTTATTTTCGGTGCGCCCGATACGGTCCCGGCTGGCAGACAGGAGATAAGTGCGTCAATCCCTGAATAATCCGGGCGCAAGGTTCCGGTTACTTCGGAAACAATATGCATTACATGCTGGTAACGCTCAATCGTCATATAAACGGGAATCTCAATACTGCCGACCTCACAGACACGACCTAAATCATTTCTGCTTAAGTCGACTAACATCCGGTGTTCGGCCCGTTCTTTTTCATCGGCAAGCAGTTCCTCTGCGAGTGCCTGATCCTCCAACTCGTTCTGTCCGCGTTTTCTTGTTCCGGCAATCGGATTGGTGACAACGTGGCTGCCCTTGGTTTCTATCAAGCTTTCTGGAGAAGCCCCGAGTACGGTGTAATCTTGAAAATCAATGTAAAACATGTAAGGGGAGGCATTATGTCTCCTTAATTGTTCGTAAAAAGAAAGACCAAACTCTCTCTCATTTTCCACCTCTCTTGAAAAACGCTGGGATAAAACAACCTGAAAAATTTCCCCTTTTTGCAAATAATCCTTTGCAATCTGCACGTTCTCTTCAAATTTCTGCTGATCCATTTCCGGTATAAAAGCATATGTCTGCGGAACAGGAAGTTCGGTTTTTCTTGCCTGATCAACATACTGTTTCAGCCTTTGAATACGCTGTTCGCGATTTTCTTCTGTTCCGCTGTTCCGGTCTATCGCAACAAAGTGCAGTTTGTTTTCCTCGTGGTCAAAAATAATTGTATCTTCAAAAAGCATGAAATGAATATCCGGCATATTCCGGTCATCAAAAGGTGCTGGACCGATATCTTCAAAAGCCTGAATCGTATCATAGCCAATATAACCAATCGCTCCGCCATAGAAGGGAAGGGAAAGAGATAAATCAAGCGTCGGCATCGTTTCTTGTAAGAAATGCAATGCGTGCTGATGAACAACCAGCGGTTCTACATGGGAAGCACTGATTAGCGTTGTTTCTTTTCCACGCCCAATGATTTCTTGATAAGGATGAAGGCCGATAAAGGAATAGCGTCCTTTTTCTTCGTGTGGAAAGCTGCTTTCCAACAGATATTTTTTTGCTTTCGGCAAGCTTTGAAAAACCTGAATAGGAATTAATCTATCGATGGAATACGTTTGATGCGTTACCTGTGCCGTCATGATTTCTCTCTCCTTTATAGTTGAAAATTCTGTAAATCATATTTAAGAAATAAAAAAGTCCTCTATAAACACAGTTATGTGCTTATAGAGGACGATAGGGCCGCGGTGCCACCTCTGTTAGAAAGATTCATCTTTCCATCTTTATCAGGTACAGGAAATGTCCGATACCCTATCCGTGTAACGTCGGAAATACGTTTTTTCCTACTCCATTTGCCAGCGGGCATTTTTCGGAAAAACACTCTGAAGTCCATTCAATAATTCCTGCATACTGATATTCCACCAAGCTATCAGCTCTCTGTTATGCATGAAAAATTATTTACTACTCTTCATCATCGTTTGTAATATATTGTCTCATAAAAATCAAAAAGGCCCCTCATCCATATATAAAAGGACGAGGGACCGTGGTACCACCTTTATTAGCTGACGTGCAGCTCACTCTAAAAGAAGATTACTATCTTCTAAGTTTCCATAACGAGAAACCATTCCGCCAAAGCCTACTCCGATATTGTTTCGGTTTGGAGCTCCGAAGTCCATTCATTACAAGGATACTCACTGATTCACAGCAGCCATCAGCTCTCTTTAGAGTTCACCTGTAATTACTCTTCTTCATCAACGCCACTTCATTTAATTGATTGAAATCTATACTAAACGAAAGGACAGGAGGTTGTCAATAGATTTATAGAAAAAAGGTGAAATTATCTGATTTTCCTATCCTTCAAATACTTCAAATTTATCTGCCAACGGGATACGTTCTTTCTCTTCGGGTACTTCGTCAAAGTAACCCATGTGAATAAAACCGGCAATTTTTTCGTTTTCCTTCACACCGAGAATGTCTTTTACTTTTTCATCATAGATATGCGGATTTGTTTTCCAGACAATACCTAGCTTTTCTTCCCATGCCAGCAGCCAAAAATTCTGGATCATTGCGGAAACAGCACCAAAATTCTCATCCCATTGTTTGGGGATATCGGAGGTTTCCATAATGACGACTAGAATAGCATTTGGCTCGTTCAGATAATTTTCTCGATTTTCCTGTCTTTCTTCAGGATATGTAGATGCAATTTTTTTGGCAAAGCTGGGAAGGTGATCCTTGTCAACGAACAGAAAGCGCCAAGGCTGTCTCATTCCATGGGTAGGGGCCCAGATTGATTCCTCTAATAATTGCATAACTGTTTCTTTGGTCACTTTTTTATTATTATATCCTGTTTTGACAGCACGGCGTTCCCGAATTAATCTTGCAAGTTCTGTTCTACTCATGAAATAAACTCCTATACAATTTAATTGATAATTATTATCAATTAAATTGTACCGAATTTATAAAATTTTTGCAAATGAATTTTTAACCGTGTGTTTAAAGAACCGCCAGTATTTCTAAAAATAATTACAGTTCGCCTAAAAATAATAACGACTATTTTACCATTTGTCCAATGAATGGGAATATTGTAAATTTTATAATATTAAATAGGTGTTTAAAATTCAGCAGATATACGTTTTACTCATTTTTATTTTACCTCACACTATCTTTGCCCTCTATAAAATCGGCGCGAATTCTAATAACTCGACTTTCATACCTAAAAATAAGCATATATATCTTGCTATTCCAGGGGGAACGTGTTCTCCATTATCATGCTTGCATTTTGGTGAAATATCCGGTCTTTTTGGAATTGGTGATGGTGCATAGCTCCGCTCCGGCCAACCACTCCGCTTTCCATGGGGACGGCTTCAGCTAACTTGAAAAGAAACCCGCTTTTCAAGTGGATCTTCAGCTCGCCCTGTTCCTATAGGAGTCTGCGTGGTTGGCCTGCGCTCTGATAGGGTTCTACAGCGAATGAAAGAAATAAGATTTTAATGAGCTGAATGAAATAGCAGCTTTCGTCTGAACAATCCAATCATGACAGGATGGATATGAAATACAGGGAATCGCTTCGAAGCACAGAAAGTAATCTTGGTCGAACATTTTACCATACAGCATGAAAAATATGTTCTATCTGATTAAACTTCTGTTTGGTGAGTTGTTTTTTCACGTATAGAATACCCTACTAGCGGAGGCGGACCGGTGCTTTACACTTCGCCTTCTATATCTTTGTCAAGGGGGTTATCGAAGGAACAATCAACTCCTGTTTCTATAGAAATGACGTTACTTTTTAGGTGCGAAAGTTGAGTTAATAATTAGTTTTTAGAAAAACCCCTGCTTTTGTTGAAATGGTAATTTACTGAGAGCTTGCCACATAAGTATATAATAACTTTCTATTTTAATTAATCTTTTTTGAAATGTATTTTAAAGGAGGTTTGTTTCTTGAGTGATTTATTAAAGAATTTTATATCTGGTGAGGTGCTTACAGCGAATTTTGAGGAAACGAAACCAAGCTTTAATTCCCAAGAGGCATTGGATGAAGCGAATCGCTGCTTATATTGTTATGATGCGCCTTGTATTACTGCATGTCCGACAGGGATTGATATTCCGGGATTTATTAAAAAAATTGCTTCTGGGAACTTGAAGGGCTCTGCAACAACAATTATGGATTCCAATCCGGTTGGAGCTAGCTGCGCCCGAGTCTGCCCGACAGAAGAATTATGTGAAGGAGCTTGTGTCCTGAATGACGCTACGAAGCCCATTCCTATTGGGGATTTGCAGCGATTTGCGACAGATTGGGCAATTAAAAATGAAGCGGTTCTCTTTCAAGCTGGCAAAAAGAATGGAAAAACAGTCGCTGTCGTTGGAAGCGGTCCTGCTGGCTTATCAACAGCCCGCGAATTAGCCCGGCTAGGCTATACAGTAACTATTTTTGAAGCAAAAAGGGAAGCGGGAGGGTTAGATACATTTGGAATTGTTCCCTTTCGTTTGCCTAAGGATATCTCCTTCTGGGAAGTAGAGCAAGTGAGAAATTTAGGTGTAGAAATACGAACGAATACGGAAATTGGCAAGGATATTTTTCCGGCGGATCTTATTGATCAATATGATGCGGTGGTGCTTGCTATTGGAATGTCCAAAGTTCCAATGCTTGGAATAGAAGGGGAAGAATTAGAGGGGAACTTCGATGCCATTGATTTAGTGGAAAGATCAAAAAATGGGAATTATCCAGAGGATTTTATCGGAAAGCGTGTTGCGGTCATCGGGGCAGGAAATACAGCGATTGATGGAGCTACGACATCAGTCAGACTTGGCGCGGATAACGTAAAGATACTTTACCGCAGAACGGAAGAGGAAATGACTGCTTATGATTTTGAATACGAGTTTGCCAAACAGGAGGGCGTGGAATTTAGATGGCTTACCAATCCGAAACGTCTTATCGGTGATGAAAATGGTCATGTAACACAAATGGAGTGCGTACAAATGGAATTACAAGAGACTGAGAAGGATGGAAGGCCTCGGCCAGTGGAAATTGAAGGATCTGAATTCTTAATGGATATTGATATCGTAGTGAAGGCTATCGGACAAACGAGGCATCAGGGAATCATTGAGGCCTTTGGTCTGGAGCATAGTGGAGGCGTTGTGAAGGTTGATCCGGAAACGTTTATAACGTCTCATCCCAAAGTATATGCTGCAGGAGATGTGATTTTTGGAAAAGGAATTGGAGAAGCAATGGTGGTGACGGCTGCCCAGCAGGGAAAGGATACAGCGCTGGCGGTCCATGAGCGTTTCAAGCAATCTGTAACAGAAAGATCTTAAAAGATATTTCAAGATTAGGAGGATGAAAATGGCTGATATAAGTATTGATTTCGCTGGAATCAAATCACCTAATCCGTACTGGCTGGCATCTGCGCCCCCGACCAATACCGGGTATCAAGTACAGCGTGCCTTTGAAGCTGGGTGGGGAGGAGCAGTATGGAAAACATTGGGTGAGCCTATATTAAATGTCACCTCCCGCTTTGGTGCAAGTCACTTTAACGGGCAGCGGGTTGCCGGTTTTAACAATATAGAGCTGATTTCCGATCGTCCATTGGAGGAAAACTTAAAGGAAATCTATGAAACGAAAAAGTTATATCCAGACCGGGTAATTATTGCTTCTTTAATGGTAGAACCCGAGCGGGAAAAATGGCATGAGATTGTAAAGAGAGTGCAGGATGTTGGAGTGGATGGGTTTGAATTAAATCTTGGCTGTCCTCATGGGATGTCTGAAAGAGGGATGGGTGCAGCTGTTGGTCAGCATCCGGATCTGGTAGAAAGAACTACGATGTATGCCAAAGAAGCGGCAGAGGTTCCGGTTATCACGAAGCTCACGCCAAATATTACGGACATAACAGCAACCGCAAAAGCTGCTGCTCGGGGCGGGGCAGATGCCATCAGCTTAATTAATACAATCAATAGTTTGATAGGGGTAGATTTAGATACTTGGAACACGGTTCCAAATGTGAATGGAAAAGGAGCGCATGGCGGGTATTGCGGACCGGCAGTGAAGCCGATTGCCTTAAATATGGTCGGAGAATGCGCAAGAAATCCGGAAGTTAATATTCCGATATCCGGAATTGGCGGGATTTCTACGTGGCAGGATACCGTGGAATTTATGCTGATGGGAGCCGGCGGTGTGCAAGTATGTACCGCAGCAATGCATCATGGATTTCGGATTATTGAGGATTTAACAGAGGGGCTGGAAAATTATTTAGATGAAAAAGGGATAGATGCTTTAAGCGACATCATCGGAAAATCTGTGGAAAAGTACACAGACTGGAGCAATCTGGATTTAAATCATAAAGTGGTGGCCCGTATTAACAATGATGTCTGCATTAATTGTAATAAATGCCATATTGCCTGTGAAGATACGTCTCATCAGTGTATCGACATGCTTACAGATAAAGATGGAAATGCTATTTTACGTGTAAGAGAGGAGGACTGTGTCGGGTGTAATCTATGTTCGATTGTTTGTCCGGTAGAGGGAGCAATCGACATGATTGATTTGACACCAACGGAACCGCCGATGTCCTGGAATGACCGCCAGGCAGCAATTCATATGCTTGAGAAACGCTAATTGCGAGACTTTAGATTTTTACTGGAGGAATCGAAAATGAAAAAAATTATTAAAAATGGAACGATTGTTACAGCAGCAGACATATATCAAGCGGATGTGTTGATTGAAGATGAAAAAGTGAAAGCGATTGGACAGGATTTAAGTGATGTGTATGCAGAAGTTATTGATGCAACAGGACTTTACGTTTTTCCTGGAGGCATTGATCCGCATACGCACATGGAAATGCCATTTGGCGGTACAGTAACAAAAGATGATTATGAAAGTGGAACCATTGCTGCTGCGCATGGCGGGACAACAACAATCATTGACTTTTGCTTAACAGAGAAGGGAAAAACATTAAAAAATGCTCTGGAAATTTGGCATGCCAAATCAGAAGGCAGGGCAGTAATCGACTATGGATTTCATTTGCAAATCGTGGAAGCAAACGAACAGATTTTACAGGAGATTCCTGCGGTTATTGAAGAGGAGGGAGTTACTTCCTTTAAAGTATTTATGGCTTATAAAAATGTTTTGCAAGCAGATGATGAAACACTTTTTCAAACCTTAGTAACTGCTAGAGACCACGGTGGATTAGTAATGGTGCATGCTGAGAATGGGGACGTAATTGAACATTTAACGCAAGAAGCATTAAAAGCAGGGAATACCGATCCAATCTATCATGCGTTGACCCGCCCGCCAGAACTGGAGGGGGAAGCCACGGGCCGGGCAGCAAAACTGACTGCGCTGGCTGATTCCCAATTATATGTTGTGCATGTCACCTGTAAAGAAGCGGTAGAGCAAATTGCGGAAGCCAGAAGTAAGGGATTCTCTGTTTATGGGGAAACCTGTCCGCAATATTTGGTACTGGACCAAACCTATTTGGAAAAGCCTGATTTTGAAGGAGCAAAATATGTGTGGTCTCCGCCATTACGTGATAAATCCAATCAGGAAGTGCTGTGGAATGCTCTGAAAAGCGGGGAGCTGCAAACGATAGGCTCCGACCATTGTGCATTTGACTTTGATGGACAAAAGGATTTAGGAAAAGGTGACTTTACCAAGATTCCAAATGGCGGACCATTCGTTGAGGACCGCTTTAGTATTCTATTTTCAGAAGGTGTGAAAAAAGGACGCATTTCTATGAATCAATTTGTAGACATGGTGTCAACGCAAGCAGCGAAACTGTTTGGTTTATTTCCGCAAAAGGGAACGATTGCTCCCGGCACAGATGCAGATATCGTGTTATTCGATCCAAATGTGGAGCGTACGATATCCGCAGGTACACATCATTCCGCCGTTGATTATAGCGCTTTAGAGGGAATGAAGGTAACTGGGCAGCCTGTTACCGTTTTATCGCGCGGGGAGTATGTCATTAAGGATAAAGAGCTGGTTGCTAAACCAGGAGCAGGCAAGTTCTTAAAACGAGCTAAATTTGATTCTGCGCATACGAACAAGCAGGAAACAGCACCTAGAAGTTAATATAAACAATCCATAGCTGCTTGCGGAATGAGAGGGATGAAGCGGCTTTTTGGATTCATCAAAGAGGAGAGAGGCGATTGCATTGCAGGGAAAGGATAAAAGTAATTCCTACTTAAAGTCTCCAGATTTACTTCCGGTGAAGCATGGTGAGCGAAAGATTGGGGTAATGGGATTTTTTGCGATGTGGATAGGAATGGCCATCCTGCTGGCAACTTTTGATATTGGTGCTTCAGGCATCCAGGGTATATCGCTGCCATGGGTGGTTTTAGCTACGTTGATTGGATGTATAGCAATTGGAGCGTTTATTACCATTATTGGTGATATCGGTGTAGAGCATGGTATTTCCTTCCCGGTTTATATGAGGGCGCCGTTTGGAACGGTAGGGACGCATATTCCTTCTTTAACGAGAGCAGTCACGGCATCGTTTTGGTTCGGGATTAACACCTATTTCGGTGCAACAGCGATTAATGCAATACTGCATACGATGTTTGCCGGATTTGATAATTGGCTGTTATGTTACCTTGTTTTTGCGCTTGTCCAGCTTATCAATACTGCTTCCGGCATCAAATGGGTAGAACGCTTTGCAGATGTAGCTGCGCCAATTATTATTGTCATGTCTTTAATTATTTACCAAACACTAAATGCAGATATTCAGGCACAAGGGGCAGATGTCTGGGCCTGGGTAGCAAGTCCGGTAACCGGGGGAGCTGCATTCACGGCATTTATGGTGGTGCTTTTCGCTAATATGGGATTCTGGGCAACACTGGGCTGCGATATCCCGACCATCTCCCGCCATTTCAAAGCTCCTAAGTATGAAAGAAATTGGTTTAAACGGAATAAAACAACCTTAATCGGCAGTCTCGTCGCTCTTCCTCTTACAGAAGCATTTATGATTATGATTGGTGCCGCAGCATTTATTGTTGCCGGGACCTCGAATCCAGTTACAGCACTGCAGGATACCGCATCTGGGTGGATGCTTGCAATGTTACTTTTTATGATAGTTTTGACACAGTGGTCCACGAATACAGCTGCAAATGTATTACCTGCTGCTGCTGTTTTCTCTAATGTCTTAGGTCCAAAAGTTTCCCATGCAGTTGCTGTTTTTGTTGCCGGCATTGTCGGTACGGTCATTCAGCCTTGGAGCGTCTATGAAATACTCACGCAGGTTCTCTTGATTATTGGTGCCATCTTATCCTCGGTCAGCGGTATCCTGTTTGCAGATTACTATTTGCTCCGAAAACGAAGAGTGAATGTTCCTGACTTATATAAGAATAGGGGCCAATATCGCTTTCATGGCGGCGTAAACATCGTTGGCTTTATTTCCTGGGCCATTGGCGGCGCTGTTGCTTTAATCTTTATGAATTATTCGTTTATTGTCGGCTTTATAGTTGCTGCAGCAGTTTACTATGTGCTGACGAAATATTGGTACTTCCACAAATTCCCGCAAGCAGAGATTACGGATCCGGATGATGACAAATATTTAGGAATTACCGTCGGCAGGGATTGGTCGTTAGATGAGGATGCAGAAAAGGAGGAAACAGCTGCCAAATAACAGAATGATTTAGGGGACGAGGAGGTTATTCATTGTCAAGTTATCAAGAATTTTTACAGGAAAAACAGCTTGTTGATGCATGGATGAAAAATAATTATAAAATCACTTCCGTGGTTGGAACATTGGACGGAGATATGGTCGAATTGGAAAAAGAGGGTATGGCAGAGAAGCAGTCCATCCTGCTTGAGAATGCTGACAGCAGAAAATATATCACGACATTACTAATCAAACATCAGCTGCAAAAACAATAAATGCGGGAGGAGATATAGTGGAAAAACAAAAAATATTCATTCATGGGGAGAGGCTAAAACAAATCATTGAAGATTTTGCAGATTTCGGGAGAACTGAAAATAATGGTGTAACCCGATTGGCATTATCCGAAACGGATATAAAAGTGAGAAACCATTTTAAAATGGTTTGTGAAGAGCTGGGCCTGACTGTAAAATGGGACGATATGGGAAACATGTATGCAACGCTGGAGGGGAGAGAAAATGATAAGCCACCGGTCGTAATCGGATCACATTTAGATTCCGTGGAAAAAGGAGGCAGGTTTGACGGCGTATTAGGTGTTTTAACTGGGCTTGAGGTAGTGAGAACCTTGGTCGAAAGTAATATCAGACCACGAATTCCAGTGGTTGTGGCGAATATTACAAATGAAGAAGGTGCAAGGTTTGAACCTTCGTTAATGTCCTCGGGAGTCATGTCTGGGAAGTTTGATAAGGGCAACATGCTCCGGTCGGTCGATAAAAACGGGATAACCTTTGCAGAAGCTTTAAAAGAAAGCGGATATGAAGGAAGGAAAGAAAACCGCTTAACAGAGGCAGAAGCTTTTTTAGAGCTGCATATTGAACAAGGTCCAGTATTAGAAAGTGAATCCATTGATATCGGTGTTGTGGAGTGTGTGGTGGGGATGTGCTGCTATGAAATTGAGGTAATTGGTGATTCTGATCACGCAGGAACTACGCCCATGTCCATGAGAAAAGACAGCTTATTTGCTTCTAATAATCTGATTAATGAAATACGGGAGAAAATGAGTAAACTGGATAATGATCTCGTTTACACGATTGGCCGAATGAATGTGAGCCCGAATATCCATACAGTTATCCCGAATAAAGTAATTTTCACGCTGGAGGCACGGCATAAAGAAGCGGCTGTAATCAGCCAAGTGGAAGAAATCATTCAAGGGTTAGCGGAAACGGAGGCCAAAGAAAAATGTGATGTTACAATAAAGAAGCTTTGGGACCGTGATACCGTATGGTTTAATAACAAATTAGTGGACGCTTTAGAGAAGTCCTGTAAATCCCTGAACTGCTCCTATAAACGGATGGCAAGCGGTGCAGGGCATGATGCACAATTTATTGCGACCTATCTGCCGGCTGCCATGATTTTTGTACCAAGCGTTAACGGAAAAAGCCATGCCGAAGATGAATTGACTGCATGGGAAGATTGTGAGCGAGGGGTAAACGTGGTTTTGCAGACTGTTTTGGATTTAACAATGAATTAGATAGTAACAAAAACAGGTAAAGGTTTTTTTCCTTTACCTGTTTTTGTTAAAGAATAAGAAAGCATAAAAAAATGCTGAATATAGCCGCTCCAACGGGTTTCGCGGGGTGAGAAATCTTAGGCCCCAGAAATACACTCCGCTTTCCGTGGGCTCCGAGCTCATCTCCTTTAAAGAAGACTTGCTGATTGGCAAGCCGGCAGGCGCAGACAGAAGCATAGCCGCACTTATGCCCCGTGGGTAGAAAAAAGAAGAACACTTTTTCCTGCGGGGTCTTCCCACTGGGGCTGGGACTGCGATTACTCGTCCCATCAAAACCATCACTAGAATTTGCATTATTTCTTTGTGAAAAAGCAAATAAAACATAATTCCACTTAGATGGGAGCTCCGGGAAGTCGACTCCTGCGGGAAAAGCAACAGGTAGACCTGAGCAGGAAGCGGTATTCTTCCGAGGAGGCTGAAGCGTTGCACGCAGAAAGCGACTCCCCGGAGTGGACATCTGCTCGGCGAGGATACCGGTGATTTAAAGACCAAGCGGTATCCTTGTTTTTTCTTTATTATCATTTATTTTTACAAGGGATGAAATTGTCCGGACACCCCATCAACAATGAAATCCGACGATTCAGCTCTTTCATTCCAAACCACCCAGTAAGGACGATAAAATCTTTGTTGCTGTTCTCTCTTTAGTTCTGGAAATGATATCATTCTCATTTTTAAAGATAAAGACCGATAGATGAATGATTCAGAAATGGAAGTGCAATCCTCCAAGGAGTACATTTCGGGCATCTGCTGCTCTTTTGAAATTTCAATCGCTTTCCATTTCGGCTTATAATCAATGAGCGATCCCTTGCCGCTAATCGAATCAATGGCACATCCTACTTTTTCATTTAAGGGGAGGAAAAGGCGTTTAGCTTTTACGTTATAACAAAAATAATAATAAGGATAGTAGACGATACGTTCTGCAATAAAATTAGCATGAGGGTGTAACCACTTAAAACTTGATTCAATTTGTTCTTTATTAAATTCGACAGATTGTGTTAACACGTTAGCACCCAAGCTATCTACCCCTCTAACCTTAAACTGATTTCAGGTTCTATTTCGATATCTTTATCCCTTTTTCTCTCAACGGCATTTGTATTATCCTGATTTTGGATAAATTTAGAAATATTACGTGCTTCCGGTGCAAGGTCTTCAAAAATCCCTTTTTCCAGATTTTTTGGAATCTCTTTACTTTGCTTGGCTAAATCATATGCCTCCAGAATAGGATCGGAAGGAGGAGTGCCAAATTGATTCCCAATAAACATTGCAATGAGAGAAGCAATTAAGCCGGCTAAAAATGGATGTAATCCGCTTGCATTTTGTAAGGCGAACAGCTCCCAAACAATGTTTATTATGGAGCCGCTGATCATGGCACAAAGGATTCCTATTTTGTTAGCTTTTCTTGCATAGACGGAAGCGATAAAAGGAACAAGGAATGTATTTCCCAGTACACCAAAGGCAAACACAACAAGAGCAAATACGGTTGGAGGTTCATAAGTTGCAACAATAATGCCGATAATGCCCCCAAATAAAATGCATAGTCTGGATACCAAAAGCAACTGTTTATGGCTGGCTTTTTTATTGATAAAACGATGATAAACATCACGCGAAAGTGTCGTACCTGCTTGCATCAGCAGGGAATCACAGGTGGACATAATTGCCGCCATGATGGCTGAAAGTAAAACAGCAGCCAATATCCCTGGGAAGAATATATATACGAGTTCTGGAATAACCATTTCGGGATCCGATACAACAGGCATAATTACAATAGCTGATAAACCTAAAATATACGGTGTAAATGTGAACAACTGATTAAAGGCAGCAGACCAAATAATTGCATTTTTTGTTGTATTTGCATTTTGCATCGACATATGTCTTACCGTGACATGTGGAAGCCCCATGTAGCCAATGGCATAGATAAGTACAGCTCCTATAATCACTCCCCACTGGCCATAATAAATCAAGTCTTTCCCCCAAATACTTAAATAAGTCGGGTCAATCGCCGCCAATTGTTCATTCAGGCCTGACAGGCCGCCAACCTTTGGCAAGACCATAATACCAATAGCCGTGACTCCAATCAGCATAATAATTCCCTGAATGAAACCACTAACGGCCACAGCAAGATAGCCGCCAGCCACAGTATAAATCACAATAACCCCTACACCAAGAATAAGTGCCCACTCATACGGAAATCCTGACATTGCCGATAATGCTTTACCGGCAGCAATAAACTGGGCGAATGCATAAGCGAAAAGAAATATGATTGCGATAATTGCGCCGTAAACGCGTATTCCAAAGCTTTCAAAACGTTTCTCCAAGTATTCGATTGGTGAGAGTGCTCCGAGAAGCTGAGATAATCGTCTCATCCGTTTCCCCAGTACAGATAAATTGACAATAGATCCGCCGGCATCTCCAATGGCATACCATAATGCATGCCAGCCCTCTTGAAAGGCTTGCGCAGGTCCGCCCATAAACATAAAACCGCTCATAGATGTGCTCTGCATACTTATTGCAGTGACAGGAGCTCCGATTTTTCGGTTGCCTAATAAATAATGATCAGCAGATGCAGAAGCACTCCTGGTAAAATATAAACCAATCCCAAGCATTCCCAACAGATAGGTGAAAAAAATGATAATATCCAAATTCATTTCATAACCAGTCCCTTCTGTTAACGTCTTATACTTTATTCATTATGATTTTCGCGCTTTTCATCGCGCCGCAATTTAAAATACATAACCAGAGCCAGCGTAACCCATATGAAAGGCCATGGCAGCATTAATAATACGGTTTCTAGAGGCAAATTAAACATAGACTCACCGCCCTTTTCCTGATTTGTAAGCATAAAACAAGACGTAAAAAAAAGATGATTTGCGAATTAAGGTGTATCATTGAATAACCCTCTAATTTCGAACAGATAATCAGTTTGTTACCGCCCTTTTTAAATTGTTTGTTGTTTTCAAAATTAACGTAATTTAATTTGACTATAAAGTAACTGCTAAATTACCACAATCAGCAAAATGTCAAACGGGTACTAGCCTTATTTTACAAAGTGTCTATGAATTAGATAGGAATCCCTTAAAAGCAATTTAATGCAATATAACTGACTGTGAGCTTTCCGCATGAAGAGAAGGAAAAAGTCAGTTTTAAGCGGGAGCGGGGCAGCCGGTAACGCTTCGATAGTTTAATATTATTCCGCTGGGATTTCTTTTCGTCTCATATTTAATGAAGTTTCCTTTTATCAAAGTTCTTTTATATTGGGATATGCTTCCTCCAGCGATGTCCAATTCAATAGATAATAAGCGCTTAATGCCAGTTCGATTGCTTGCCGGTTGATTGGCTCTGCAAGGTTAGTTCTCAGTAACTCTTCAATTTTTTCTAAACGGTGATACAAGGTTTGCCGTACAATATATAATTTGTTAGCGGTTTCTTTTTTGGAGCCCATACATTTCAGGTATACAGAAAGTGTGGAAAGCAGATCTGTTTTCATTTTTTTATCATATTGCAAAATTGCTCCTAAATAATCCTGTACGTATACTTCCAGCTTGTTGCTGTTATACATTTCAATCAATAAGCGATAAACACCGATTTCTTCATAAAAATGTGTCTCGATTAATTTAGCGTTTTGAATGAGTATCACATCTTTTGCTTCTTTATAACTGGTAGGAGAAGTATCGTAATCAAGATGAATATTACTGATTCCAAAAGTATATGGATTACCATTAAAATTTTCTTTTTGTTGCATATGCTTTAGTTCATTAATAATTTCTGTCAATCGATTCGTATCTTTTGGGGCATTCTTCTGCTTATAGAAGGCAGCGATAACAGCCGTTTCATTCCGGCCGACAGCTACAGCAGGAATAAACCCGTTTTTTCGAAACAGGGAGCGGATAATCATCGCTTGCTGCAGCTTGGCTTCCTCCCAATTGCCTTCTTTATTGGTTATATTATAGGAGTTCGTGTCAATCAAAAATAATCGATAAGATAAGTTCTTTGCCGGAGAAGGCAATATTTTTTGGATTTCACTGCCATCAATGTCTTTTCCCTTTAACATCCTTCTGACAATCTCTTCTTCTTGATTTTGTTTCCGTTCTTCTATCGTTTTATTCCGAAGCATAATTTGTGCGATTGCCAGGGCTGCCCGATCAATGATAGAGAATGAGAATTTATCTAATGTGTCAGGGGCTATCTGTAAACATAAATATCCCCAGGTATGTCCGAGACCTTTAACAGGAAAAATGGTGTAATCATCCTTGTCCAGTTTACAGCCTGTATAGGGGCTTGGCATCTTGGCATGTTTGATTCGCGTTTTCATCAACTGTGTTTGCTCTTTCATCTTTGGAGGATAGTAATCAGCTTTTGAGTCGAATGATACAAATAAGACCGGTACATTAAAATATGCATATAGTTCTTTTAAAATAGTTAAGGTTCCATTTGGCAATAAGGAAAGTTCATTAAATTTTTCTGAAAAATGATAGAGTTGGCTCAGCATATGGTGATGATGATTAATGATGACGGTGTGAAGATCTTGGGTGATGTCTACGAATTTAACAATTTCGTTGAAGATAATGAAAGGTAAGTCATGATCATTGCCGTATTGAATAATTTCAGGTGCGATTTCTTTAACATGGGTGCCTAGTTCAATGCATATTCCTGCGACATTCTTATTTAGCAATTTGTCCAAGTGGGAAAGGCCTTCTGGAGAGTCAAATTTCACCCCGGAGCCTGTCGTCAGGATTAATTCACCTCCGTTAATGAAAGATTCCATATCTCCGCTTTCCAGTATATGTGTCCATTTAATTTCACGGTGTAATCCGTTTTTGCCGGCAACTACGACGGCATGTTGGAATAAATCCCTGGAAAGAACGTCCTTTACTTGAATACTCCATTTCTCCATTTATATGAGCCCCCTCATTTCGTTAAAGCAGAACGTAAAATGATTGACATTTTGTAAAATGAAAAATAAATGAATTGGTTATAGAATAAACTATGTAATATACCTAATATTATGTCAAGTTCAAAAATTTCAGATATGAATCTATGCTGTTTGACCAGATTGTTTTAATTATTTGAAGTACAGAAAGGAGAAGATGGGATGGAATCTGTGCAGAAGAAACAATCTTTAGTGGAAAGAGATCGTCAGAATGTTTGGCATCATATTTCGCCGTATAGTGAAAAAAATCCGCCTATGGTCGTGGAAGAGGGGAAGGGCTCCTGGATTACAGATCATCAAGGAAAACAGTATTTAGACGGAATGTCCGGGCTTTTTTGTGTCAATGTAGGATATGGCCGGGAAGAGTTAGCACAAGCTGCGTATGAACAAATCAAGAAAATGGCTTATGTGCCAATGACACAAAGCCATGGTCCTGCCATTGAGCTGGCGGAAAAAGTAAACGAAATGCTTGGCGGGGACTATGTGATTTTTTATTCCAATAGTGGTTCCGATGCGAATGAAGTAGCTTTCAAAATGGCTCGTCAATATCACCAGCAAAAGGGAGAGGGCACCCGCTATAAAGTGATTTCACGCTATCGTGCCTATCATGGCAGCTCGGCTGGAGCGTTGTCAGCAACAGGTCAAGCATTGAGAAAATATAAATACGAGCCGCTTACTTCCGGATTTTTACATGTTGCTCCACCTGATAATTATCGTAAACCAGAAGGCATGTCTATAGAGGATTATAATATAGCGCGAGCGAGAGAATTAGAAGAAACGATTATTTGGGAGCAGAAGGAGACAATTGCAGCAGTTATTATGGAACCGCTGATTACAGGAGGCGGTGTACTGGTTCCAGATCCTGTTTATGTAGAAAAGGTACAAGAGGTTTGTAACCGTCACGGCGTCCTGCTTATTATCGATGAGGTTATCTGCGGCTTTGGCCGTACAGGAAAAGCTTTTGGACATCAGCATTTTAATATAAAACCGGATATGGTTACCATGGCAAAAGGGCTTACGAGTGCTTATCTTCCATTATCGATTACAGCTGTTCGAAAAGACATCTATGAAAAATTTAAGGATGGTAAAGAAAATAGTCATTTTCGTCATGTAAATACATTTGGCGGTAATCCCGCTGCATGTGCTTTGGCATTAAAAAACATTGAAATTATGGAAAAAGAAAATTTATTTAACCGTTCAGCGGAAGCAGGGAATCGTCTTTTAAACGGTCTGGATGATCTTCGAAATCTTGACTTTGTAGGTGATATCCGCGGTTTAGGCTTGATTATCGGCATAGAAATCGTTGAAGATAAGCTTACCAAAAAGCCTGCCTCCCCAGAATGTGTAGGAGGATTGATTGCTGCTTGCAAGGCAAATGGATTAATCATTGGGAAAAACGGTGATACCGTCGCCGGGCATAATAATATTTTGACACTCAGCCCGCCATTGTCCAGTACGGATGATGATTTTGATTTTATGATTAACGTCTTGAAAAAAGTATTTCATGAAAAAGTAAATTAATGTTTTTTAAATAAGGAACGAAAGCTTATTACCTAAGAATAAGCATATATATCCTGCTATTCCGGGATGAACATCTTCTAATGGAGAATATTGATTAAAATATCGGGAGGGTTTCAGGTGACTCAAACAAAAGTAAACGAATTAAAAAACTATGTTGGAGGAAGGTGGATGGAAGCAAAGACAGATAAAACGGCACCTGTCTATAATCCGGCAACTGGAGAGACAATAGCAAATGTACCTATCTCGACGCAAGAGGATGTGGAACATGCAATCCAGGCTGCTCACAAAGCTTTTGAAACATGGAAGGACGTGGCTGTACCTAAACGGTCAAGAATCCTATTTAAATATCAGCAATTACTCGTTGCCAATTGGGAGGAGCTGGCAAAATTAATTACCATTGAAAATGGAAAAAGCTATACGGAAGCGTATGGGGAAGTGCAGCGAGGGATTGAAAACGTAGAATTCGCTGCCGGAGCTCCTTCCCTCATGATGGGAGAGCAGCTTCCATCGATTGCCACCGACTTGGAATCTGGTGTGTATCGTTATCCAATTGGTGTTATTGCTGGAATCACTCCTTTTAATTTTCCAATGATGGTGCCGTGCTGGATGTTCCCAATGGCCATTGCAACTGGAAATACGTTTGTCATGAAGCCGTCAGAGCGTACACCACTTTTAGCGAATCGGTTAGCAGAATTACTGGAAGAAGCGGGGTTGCCTGCTGGCGTATTTAACATCGTTCATGGTGCTCATGATGTAGTAAACGGTTTATTAGATCACAAACAGGTAGCAGCGATTTCTTTTGTTGGATCCCAGCCTGTAGCAGAATATGTCTACAAGCGCGGAACGGATAATCTGAAGCGTGTGCAAGCACTTGCTGGTGCAAAAAACCATTCCATTGTATTACGTGATGCGAATTTAGAAAATGCATCGACCCAAATCATGAATGCAGCATTTGGTTCTGCAGGGGAACGGTGTATGGCCGCATCTGTGGTAGCTGTTGAGGAATCTGTTGCAGATGCGTTTATCGCACGTCTCACTCAAAAAGCCAATGAAATTAGAATTGGCAATGGCCTGGACGAAGGGGTTTTCCTGGGTCCAGTCATTCGCGAACAGCATAAAGAGCGGACATTAAATTATATTGAAACGGGAGAAAAGGAAGGAGCAAAGCTGATTCGTGACGGCAGAAAAGACGAAGCTGTAAAACAAAAAGGCTATTTTGTAGGCCCAACCATTTTTGATTATGTCACATCGGAAATGAATATTTGGAAAGAAGAGATCTTTGCACCCGTATTATCAATTGCTCGTGTAAAAGATCTGGATGATGCGATAGCTTTAACGAATCAATCACGCTTTGCGAATGGCGCTTGTATTTTTACAAGAGACGGCGGAAAGGTTCGGCAGTTCCGTGAAACAATTGATGCTGGAATGCTTGGCGTCAATATCGGTGTGCCTGCCCCAATGGCATTTTTCCCATTCTCTGGCTGGAAAGACTCTTTCTACGGAGATTTGCATGCGAATGGAAAAGATGGGCTGCAATTTTATACGAGGAAAAAAGTGATTACGACGAAGTGGATTTGACATTCTCTATAGTATATGGAGGAGCTTATCATGATGGCTATTGGTAAGCTCCTTTTTCATTACTTCCGGTTGCGTTTTTTTTGCAAAAAAGATAATACAGGATCGACAAATAAGAAAAGAAGAAGGAGATACATGATTGCCAATTCAGGAATTTCCATCACATACAAAGGATTCAGCGATTTGATAGCGGGTATTTTATATCCTTTTATAAAGTCAATACCAAAAGAAATACCCGCTAATAGGATGAACATAGTCAGAGAAATACCTAGGATTTTCACTTCTATCACTCTCCAATCAGCCTTTAAACATTTTTCTATCCGTATTTGGATAGCTATTCATATTTGCTAATTTGCTTACTTTTTCCTGTTCTTGATAAAGGCAATAAAAAGCAAGAAAACAGGAAGAATAATTTGAAAAGGAAGCTGAACATAGATTGGAAATGCATTTAGCCCTTCTTCAATATGCTGCGAATAATTGCTCGCAATAACCATGGATGTAAATAAAACAGTTATTCCAAGCGGATAAGCCAGCTTCGAGGGTTCTTTGATATTAAATAAACTTGCTGTTCCTATAAGGGCACAGTATGTATATACCGCTACTTTGAAAAAACCTCCAATAATCAGAGCTAGAATAAAGATAACGTCCAGACGTTCTAAAAATTCTCCAACTTCAATCGACTGAATAGTTGTTAATAAAGGGAAAAGAGAACGCTCAATAAGCGGGACGCCAAGAACGCTGATATTTAAAATGGTGGTGAACGCGAGAGCGACACCAGTTATGCTGATTGCCGCCACAGCCGTTTTTTTTAACTTCTTTGCTTGATTTAAGTATGGGAAAATCATTGTAAATACGATGATTTCACCAAAGGGAACATATAGCGTTTCTGTAAAGACCGTTTTTAAAATTTTTGGCGAATCCTCCAAAGTCGGTCTTAAATTGGAGATATCGATTAAGCCGGATATAGCAATAAGAAGAAATAGAAAGAATGCCAGCATAAGCATGACGACAAAAAGCAGTTCTCCTGTTCTGGCAACGACCTCGATTCCTTTATATATCGTGTAAATAACCACCAGAATCATCAGAGCACTCGCAACGAATAGAGGAGTTTCTGGAAAGGCAAAAGAAAGCAGCATGACACCAAATTCCCGTAATACTCTCGCAGCCGAATATAAAAAGAAGAGGATATACAGGAATGCCAATGTTCGTCCTAAAACCTTGCCAATCAGCTTTTCTGTATAGTCCGTCAGCAAGAGTGAAGGATAATACAGATAAAGCGCCCGATAGATAAAAAATAAGAAGATACTTATCGCCGTCGCGATAAGAATCGCTAACCAGCTGTCTCGGCCTGCTCTCATCGCAAGTGGAATCAGCAGCGAATTGCTTAGCTGAAATAAAATCATAACGATAAACAATTGGCTTGTGCTGATTTTTGCCTTTTCCATAAACGAATTCCCTCCTTTTTATTCGCTTTTCTTATTCAAATCAAAAAGATACGGATTGTTTCGCATCCCAGTACGGCGAATAAAGGCTTCCACTGTCACATCGACGTCCAATGCAGGAAAATACACATCTTGCCACTCTTTTTCAAACTGTTGCCACACCTTGGGTTCGGAATGATGCAGCTTTTCACCAAAGCCGAAGATATCCGTTTTGGTTTTCTGTGCTTCCTCAATTGCAGCTTTGGCCTCTGCCTGAATTTTCTGCTGCAATGCTCCCTCAATCCGGAATAATACATGCGGGTTAGTTATATCGACTGGCACCTCTATCACTCGGAGGTCTCCTTCAGCACGGATATGGACGGAAATCGCCGGTTTCCCATCCTTTATTTTTGTCGCTACATTTGTTTTTTGGCGTACTACCTTGTAGGAGATGGCATCTTCATGATTCTCCCAATCAATGTTTACAGGTGCCTGCCGAATTTGATCTAATACCCAAAGTGTTCCTTCACTCTTTTCGCCATCAATCCAATTAACCAGTTTGCCTTCTTTGAAAACGCCCATGCCATTTACTTTAATGGTTGCTGATCCATCTGATGATTGCAGTTGTTCCATCGTTTTCGCTTTTTCAATATCACCCTCCACAGAGAAACCGCTGACCAAAGGCTCTTTTCCTGTCGAAACAGCTGCATTGATGAATTTCTGGAGATTGGTGGCTATATTTTCTCCATACAGTTCTTCAGTGAATTCTAAGGACTTAATTGCTTTTTCAGCAGGGACCTGATCAATCGCCGTTAAAACTTGAACGAACTCACCCGCCTTCACATCCCGGCTAATCACTATCTTCGTCGTTGTCCGAAACTCAATACCCCGCTCCATCGCATCTAAAATAGAGGAAAGCCCTTCTTCTCTGGCAAGCTCTTCGCTGATGACCAGCAGACTGGTATGTGCAAAATAGAGGTCTCTTGAAACAATGGTGGATGCCCGATCAGCTACCTCCAGCGGATTGTCTCCTGTTGCTGTATAGGTGGCAATACTTGGATTTTGCCCGGATGCTCCTCCTTGAAGCGCCCCGGGCACGTTCATTGGATTGATTAGTTGAAATGTGCCAACATATGTGCCATCTTCCTTTTTATCAAGCGCATAAGCCGAGACAATCGCTAATTCTTTTAATTCGATACTGCTCCAACATCCAGAAAGGAAAGGGAGGCAGGCTGCCATGAAAAAAGGAATTATCCATTTACGACTCATTTTTATCTCCTTCTTTCGTCTCCGCTCTCATCATTCCCCGTTTTATCGGAGGCAGAGGTTTTTGATCCGTACCCTGGCGAACTCGATTTTGAGGATTTAAGGACTTCGGTCTTTCGTTGAATGACCATATCGGACCGCGCATAATGGAATCCTTCAAGCTTTTCGGTATCAATGGTGCAAATGGTGCCATATAGGGGATCCCGAATGAACGCAAGCTGACGAGATGAACAATCAGCATAATCAATCCAAGGATGATTCCATAAAACCCGGCAATCGCTGCACCCAGCATAAATGCAAAGCGGAGTAAACGGGCTGAAATAGCGATGTCATAATTTGGAGTAGCTAAACTGGCAATGGCTGTAGTTGCCACGACAATGACCATTGCGGGAGAGACGATTCCGGCCTGAATGACCCCTTGCCCGATAACAAGTGCTCCGACAATCGAGATGGTCGCACTGATTTTGTTCGGCATCCTTAAGCCGGCTTCCCGAAGAATCTCAAAAGTGACTTCCATTATCAGCGCTTCAACAATCGCAGGAAAAGGTACGGATTCCGTCTGTGAGGCAATAATAACAAGCAGGTCTGTTGGAATCATTTCCTGATGAAAGGTGGTAACTGCTACATAAAAAGCAGGGCCTATTAATGAAATCAAAAACATGAAAACGCGCAGCATCCGAATCAAAGTACTAATTGGGAAGCGCACGTAATAGTCTTCCGGTGTTTGAAAAAATTGAATCATAATAGCAGGAACAATCAACACATGGGGGGTTCCGTTGACAAAAATAGCCACCCTGCCCTCCAAAAGGTTTCCGGCAACCGCATCCGGCCTTTCCGTATGAGTAACTGTTGGGAACAGCCCTGAACTTTCATCTTCAATCACCTGTTCAATATAGCCTGAATCAAGGATGGCATCGAGATCGACCCGTCCCAAGCGTTGGCGGACCTCTTTCACTATGTCTTCATCAACTATCCCGTTGATATACATAATCGATAGGTCTGTATTCGTCTGCTTCCCGAGATTCATGGATTCTACCCATAAATTCGGGTTTTTGATAATTCGGCGCACGAGCGCAGTATTCGTGTTAATGGATTCCGTAAATCCCTCTTTGGATCCGCGTAACGTTATTTCGGAATCAGACTGTTCAACGGGACGCCTTTCTCCGCCTCTGGTACTGGCAATCAGCGCTTCGTTTTTTCCATCCAGGAGAATTACTGTGTCACCAGATAGCAGCGATTGAAATAAGGTATCCCAATCGCTAACCGTTTCTAAACTGCCAACCGCAACTACTTTTTCGGTGAAAACGGTAAAAAGATCTTCGTCCTGTAATTTTTCCTGCACGCTATCTTCCATTGTCTGCACCAAAAACTCATTTATCGTAGGATTGTCCACCAGCCCGTCCACGTGAATGATTGCAGCAGATACCTTAGGATCGTGACTAATAGCAAGCGTGCGGATAATGATATCAGGGCTGTTGCCTGTTTTTTGTTTGATGAAGTTCAGGTTTTCAGTAATCGAAGTGTCTATGCTTTTTTGGGTATCGCTTGCTGAATCTGGAATTTGCTCTTTATAATGCATCTTTTTTCGTAATTTACGATAGGACATAGCACAGAACACCTCGTTGTTGGGATTATCCCTAATTTGTTCAGATAATTACTTTTTATGCATGAAATAGACTCTGATATTTAAGTGAGAGATGTTGTTTGGAAATGAGGAAGCAATGTTCTTTAAAATCTTGTCTAAAAGCTTTATCACGGAGAACCGTCCGACAACTCCCACTGAGTGAAGTTTCATTTTATAAATTATACTTCGGTGATAGTTGATAAAAAGAAGATAGAATGAAACTTTATCAGCTTAATTTAAGTAATACATAATAAATGTATTTCTAAACTGCGTGAAAAAAGAAATTGAAGTTCCATAGCAAAATTCAGATATAATCGGAATAATAAAGGAGACATGAGGATGAAACAACTCTATATAAAGCAAAAAGTATTTAGTTTAAATGAAAAGTTTAGCGTAAAGAATCAGGATGAAAAAGATGTTTATTACGTAGAAGGAAGTTTTATGAAAATTCCCAAAACTTTCTCCATTAAGAATGATACTGGAGAGGAAGTAGCGCTTATAACGAAAAAAACGCTCAGCTTTTTACCGAAGTTTTTTGTGGAGGTAAATGGAAAGGAAGTGTTAGCAATCAAGAAGGGGCTTTCCTTTTTCAAAGCGCGTTATACCATTGATGCGGCAGGGATTGAAGTGCGCGGGAATTGGTGGGACATGAACTTTCAGGTATATCAGCACGGTGAAATCATCGGGGAAGTGAGCAAAGAGTGGTTTAGTTGGGGAGACAGCTATAAGGTGCAAGTTGTTAAGGAAGAGATGGAAACCAGCATGATTGCACTGGTTGTCGCCATTGATTGTGTGAAGGCTGACGAAAAAGGAGCTGCTTCTGCTTCGTCGTTCACGAACTGAAGTTTCAAATTTTGCTCAATGCATAAATAAACTCCCCTCGATTAATCAGAGGAGAGTTTATCCAAATACTGCTTACAGCTTGATATTTATCTTTTCTTTCTGTTTGATTAAGTTAACAACTGCATTGAAAGCCTCGTCTAAATCATCGGCATAGATATGCATTTGTTTGTCTTCTGGATAGTGGTGGAGCGTATGCTCATATCTGGGATCGTAATAATATTCCAGCAGGAGCGCTACAGCGGATGGGAAATTACCCTGCTCCAAGTCCTCCGCTATTTGTTTCGCTACAGGGGTGTGAATATGCTTCCGTATTCGCCCGAAGGCTTCGATTATTTGCGCTTGATGCTCTTCAGGATTGTATTCACGTAATATATTTTCAATTCGTTTCTCTAAAGGCAAATGGATAAACAGCTGCATACTGGCTTCTTTTGTTTCATGTAAAGACAAAGGCAGTGTCGCCTTGCCGATACGTTTGCTTTCTCCTTCCAATAGAACAAAAGGCGCTTGGTCATAGCGTTCCATTTCTTGGACTAATAAAGACTCGAATGTTTTTTGATTATTCGGTTCCAGTCCAATTTGGCCAAAGATAGACCCTCGGTGGTTTGCCATTTCTTCTAAATCAAGCACAGGATAGCCATGCTGCTTTAACCTGTGCAGCAAAATAGTTTTTCCGGATCCGGTATAACCATTCAGCACGTACATATTGGGAGAAAACGGCTGCTGCTCTAACTTGTTTACCACCCATTGTCTGTAAGAGCGAATGCCGCCATTCAATCTGGAAACCTGTTGACCCATTAAATCGACAACGGTGGCAGCGGTTTTACTGCGCATGCCGCCGCGCCAGCAATAAACAATCTTTTTTTTCCCAAGAGATTGAAACTGGGCAATAAATTCCGGCAGCTTGATAGAGAAGATTTCTAGCCCTTTTTCCTTTGCTGCTTCAGGGCCGACTTGTTTATAAACCGTGCCTACTTCAACGCGCTCTTCATTATCAAAAACAGGAATATTGATGCTTCCTGGAATACGAAATGCAGCAAATTCCTGTGGAGAGCGCACATCAACTAAGCAAATAGTCTCTTCTTTTTGTTTTTTTAATAAATCAAGTAACTCTATATCCTGAAACATTTTTTCACTTCCTAATAAACGAATTATTCTTCAACCGTGATA
This sequence comes from Oceanobacillus sp. FSL K6-0251, assembly GCF_038004725.1. NCBI lineage: Bacteria > Bacillati > Bacillota > Bacilli > Caryophanales > Bacillaceae > Oceanobacillus > Oceanobacillus sp. FSL K6-0251. The sequence continues at coordinate 1,004,591 of NZ_JBBORS010000001.1, forward strand.
TGTCCATTTTTCTTATCAGTGACGCGGCCAATTATTGCTGCCTCGATATTTTTATCCTGCAGATCCGAAAGTAATTTTTCTGCGTCTGCTTCTTTTACAGCAGCAAGTAAGCCTCCGGAGGTAACCGCATCACATAGTATCCACTGGTCAATCTGATCCAGTGATTCCGTAAAGGTAACATCCTCTTTTAAATAGTTAAAGTTATTCTTCGTACCGCCTGGCACTGCGCCGTTCTCCGCAAGTTCTTTTACTCTTGGCAAAACAGGTACGTGCTGATTTGAAATCTGGATTTCGACGTTGCTTCCTTTTGCCATTTCCGAAGCATGTCCAAGCAAGCCAAATCCGGTAACGTCGGTACAAGCATGTATTTCATAGTTATCCATTGTTTCCGCAGCCGTTTTATTCAATGCTGCCATGACGTTAGTTACCCGGTCTATTTCTGCTTCCTGTAACAAGCCTCTTTTTATAGAAGTCGTCAAAATCCCTACACCAATTGGTTTGGTTAAAATAAGCACATCATCGGGTTTTGCGCCACTATTTGTGCGGATTTTATCAGGATGAATTGTTCCAGTAACAGCCAATCCGAATTTTGGTTCTTTATCGTCGATGGAATGTCCGCCGGCTAAGGCCACGCCAGCTTCTTTCAGCTTGCTGTCTGCGCCTTCTAAGATACGGGAAAGAATCTGTTTATCTAGATCAGCAATTGGGAAAGCAACAATATTCAATGCTGTAATCGGCTTTCCGCCCATTGCGTAGACATCGCTGATCGCATTTGCAGCGGCAATTTGCCCGAAAGAATAGGGGTCGTCTACAATGGGAGTGAAGAAGTCGAGTGTCTGAACAATGGCTGTGTCGTCATTTAATTTGTAAACTCCTGCATCATCGCTGGTATCCAAGCCGACTAATAGATTAGGATTATCCGTCGCAGGGGAGAGGGTTTGTAAAACCTGCCGTAAATCAGCCGGTCCGATTTTACATCCGCATCCGCCCTTAGAAGATAAAGCGGTTAGTTTTATAGACTCATTATTATTCATATAATCAACCCTTCTATATTTAATTTTCCATATCTATTTTAACATATCAGTAGGAAAAGGAATGTTTGGTGGAATTTAGAAGTGAACAGTTACTTTCATTCTTACCATCCTGTGCGCCAATATGATACGATAACATGTATATGGAATGGGGGACGATGTAATGGAAAATAAAAAGATACCTGCATGGTTTAAGGCAGATATCTTATTCAGTGTGCTTAAAGTACTAGTATTGTTTTTATTAGCTATACTTATTCTGTCTACGAATATTGCAATTGGTTCTGTCTATCTGTTTGCGGCCGTTTTTTCTATTTTGTCTTTGGCGCATTTAATTACGATATATAAAACTGCCGGAAAAATGCGGATTCCTTTGATTATTGAAATGCTGCTTATTCCTTCTCTTTTTGTATTGATTATCTTCCTATTTTAAAAATAAATAATGTGATTATGACATATCGATTCATTTTATTCGATAAAGAAAACACCTTGAAAATCTGCTTCTCAAGGTGTTTTCTTCATTACTTTATTCAGCTTGTTCTTCATAGTACTCTTCCAGTGTAATCCCTTGTTCAGTTATATACTTCGCTGTTTTTTCACCGACATAGCGAAGATGCCAAGGCTCGTATTGGTATCCGGTAATATCTTCTTTACCCTTAGGGAAACGGATAATAAAGCCATATTCCGGAGCATTTTCAGCAAGCCACTGTCCTTCCTCTGTCTCACCAAATGCTTCTACTAACTCTAAATTGACTTCTGCACTGGTAACATCCATCGCCAGTCCAGTTTGATGCTCACTTTCTCCGGGACGTGCACTGTAGGTGTTTGCATAATCCTCACCATTCTGTGCCGCATTCGCTGCAAAGATATCGTCCTGCCGGTCATAAGAACGGTAGCCGGATTGGGCAAACATTTCTAATCCTGCTTCTTCAGCACCTTCAAATAATTCTTCTAAGGCATGTGCCGCGTTCTCGCGCAGATATTTTTTAGGTAAGTCCTCTGTGAAAGGAAAGGGCACATCTGGTACAATCAAGTCTTCAGGGATATAATCATCCGGAAGTGCAAAGCTTTTATTCACCAGTGATAATTCATCGTATGGATTACCGACAACTTCTGTTCCAGCTTCTGTCACTTCAGGTTCTTCAGGGGGAGGAGCTAAGCCCTCTCCCGGTTCAATACTTTTTTCGTTTTCATAATAAAGCAGTAACTCTTCTCTTGTTGCTTTATCATAGACACCTGAAATAGCTGTGTCATCTGTTTGCAATTGAAAATCTGTTATAGCCCAAGTAAGCTCTTCATCAAATTCATCTGTTGCTTCTAAATCATAACCGATGGTATTTAGTGCTTGCTTTAATTGTAATACAGCATCATCTGTATCAAATTTCTGCAGCACCGCATCAGGCGGCTCTGTTTCTTCTTGTTCTGGCTCTTCCGTCTGTTGTCCTTCCGCTTGCTTATCATCTGTATCTTTTTGCTCTTCAGGTGCTGATTGTTCCGATGCCGGAGCATCTTCCTGTGATGGGGATGGCTCATGTGTTCCGCAGCCAATCAGTACAAAGCAAATTGCCGAAAGGATAATCCAACTAACTCCTCGCATGTCATGTTAACTCCTTGCTTTTAATAGAATGAATGAAACTCAAACACTATGATCTGCTAAATAAGTTTGGAGTGCAGAGTTATTTTATAAAAATTAATTGCAGGTAATCAGTAACGAGAATGGTTTTCCAATCTGTTTTGAGGTATATGAAAACTCGAAAAAAAGATGAAAACAATCAGCAGGCTGATTCCCATAATCCTTGAAATGATGCAGTATAAATTCTGCTTATTAAACAGTGAACGTAGGCTGCATTTCAATATATATTATATGATGTATGGAAGTGAAAAAGAAAGGAAAGTGAAGAAATAATTTCAGGAAAAAGAACAATAAAAAAACAAGAACCAGTGAAATTGGCTCTTGTTTTTCATCTTATTCTGCTTTTTTTTCTGCAAACAAACGGCTGATTTCAACAATCGTTTTTGCTGCTTTTTCCATATTATCGATAGAAATATACTCAAACTTGCCATGGAAATTTTCGCCGCCAGTGAACAGGTTCGGTGTCGGTAATCCCATAAATGAAATTTGTGAACCGTCTGTACCGCCGCGGACTGGATGAATAACCGGTTTAATATCAAGATTGTTCATTGCCTGATCAGCAATATCTATAATATGTTTTACCGGTTCAATTTTTTCACGCATATTATAATATTGATCATTCATTTCTAACTCTACAGCATTCTCTCCATATGCGTTCCTGATTTCTTCTACGTACTTTTTAAGGGTGTCTTTGCGTGTTTCAAATTTTTCCCGGTCATGGTCGCGGACAATGTAATAGACTGTTGATTTTTCTACATCGCCTTCTACAGAAATAAGATGATAGAAGCCTTCGTATCCTTCTGTATGCTCGGGAGATTCTTTATCAGGAAATTTATTAATAAATTGCGCAGCCATCTTTCCTGCATTCACCATTTTGTTTTTCGCTGTTCCCGGATGAACACTGTTTCCGTAAAACGTCACTCTGGCAGCTGCGGCATTAAAGCTTTCATACTGCAATTCACCTAAAGGGCCGCCATCCACGGTGTACGCATAGTCACAGCCGAAGCGTTCTACATCAAATTTATGCGGCCCGCGTCCAATTTCTTCATCAGGAGTAAAAGCAATACGGATTTTTCCATGCTCGATTTCCGGATGATGAATGAGGTATTCCATGGCAGTCATGATTTCAGCAATGCCTGCCTTATCATCCGCTCCAAGTAAAGTTGTACCATCAGTCACCATTAGCTGGTGCCCCTCATAATTAGAAAGCTCAGGGAAGTCTTTTGGAGAAAGGGTGACTTGTAAATCTTCATTCAATACAATATCCCCGCCCTTATAATCGATTACCTTAGGAGCCACCCCTTTGCCGGTAAAGTCTGTTGCTGTATCGACATGTGCCAAGAAGCCAATAGCCGGGATATCCTTATCCGTATTCGCCGGCAATGTAGCCATTAAATAACCATTTTCATCATAAGATACTTCTTCCAGTCCAACTTCCTTCAGCTCATTCTCCAATAGCTTAATCAAATCCCACTGACCTGGAGTGGAAGGGGTGGCTTGAGAATGCATATCCGATTGGGTATCTATTTTTGCATAGGTTTCTAAACGCTTGATTAATTGTTCTTTCATCAAAATGGCTCCTTCTAAATAAATTTTTGATTGTTCCTTTGAAGCGAAAATTTCTGCTATTCTAATTTTACAACGCTTTGTATATTTTACCATACTCAACACAAAAACCGTATTCATGCGTGTCCAAAAAGTAACGTATAAAGCTTTAAAACAGTAAAAGTTTCTGGACGTGGACATGTTTAACAGAGTTTAAGAATACCCTTTATGAAGCTCAATTATTAATTTCTGCAGAAAATTTTTTCTGTTAAAATAAATAAGGAATGATATGATTAGAAAAATAGCATATGGGAGGGTTAGATTTTGAGAAACATCATTAGCGTAGAGAGATTAAAGAAACGTTTACCGCAAAATAATGTCGTTATTGTAGATGTACGATTTGATTTAATGGATGCTGATGCTGGGCGAAAAGCTTATTTACACGGGCATTTACCTGGTGCTGTCTATATGGATTTAAATAGAGATTTATCCGGCAAAGCAGGTAAGCATGGCGGAAATCACCCTTTACCCGATTGGGATTTATTTGCAAATAAACTTGGAAAACTAGGTATCTCCAATAATACAACAGTTGTTGTGTATGATCAGGGAAATGATATGTTCGCGCCTCGATTTTGGTGGCTGCTTGATTATTTAGGTCATGAGAAGGTATACCTTCTTGATGGCGGATTGGACAGGTGGGTCGCAGAGGGAGGCGAACTGACATCAACGGTTCCCAATCTTCGGCCGACCATCTTTCGCAGAAACGAGAAGGAAAATCGCTATGTTGATATGGAGGAGGTCAAGGAAAAACTTGAATCTGAAGAAACAACGATTATCGATTCCAGAGCACCTGCAAGATATTTAGGTGACGAGGAACCGATGTATGCTCGTGCAGGGCATATTCCGGGAGCGGTCAATTATTTTTGGAAGGGTGTTTTAAAAGAGAACGGTACTTGGAAAAACGAGGAACAGTTAAGAGAGCATTTTTCCAAATTAGATAAAGATGCGGAGATTATCGTTTCTTGTGGTTCCGGTGTTTCGGCATGCCCAAATATTCTGGCTCTGGATAATGCCGGTTTTAAAAATGTGAAGCTTTATCCAGGCAGCTTCAGCGATTGGATTTCGTATGAAAAGAATGAAGTCGCTATTGGTGAGGAAGATGAATAAGGAACGTTGTGCCTGGGTCAGTGAAGAGCCTGTCTATATCGCATATCACGATGAAGAATGGGGACGGCCTGTTTTTCAGGATGATCGCTATTTATTTGAAATGCTGACATTAGAAGGGGCACAGGCAGGACTAAGCTGGATTACAATTTTAAAACGCCGGGAATATTACCGCCGGGCTTTTGACAACTTTGAAGCCGATATTATTGCTGCTTATTCAAATGAAAAAGTAGAAGCATTGATGCAGGATGAAGGGATTATCCGGAACAGGCGTAAAATTGAATCTGTCATTAAAAATGCAAAGGCCTTCCAGCAGATTCAAAAAGAATTTGGTTCATTCGATGATTATATCTGGAGCTTTGTTGACAGAGAACCAATTGTGAACCATTGGGAACAGCATGAGGATGTGCCTGCTCAAACAGATTTGTCAAAACAGCTAAGCAAGGATTTGAAAAAGAGAGGATTTTCCTTTGTAGGACCGGTGATTTGTTACTCTTTTATGCAAGCGACAGGTATGGTAAATGACCATACTAAAAATTGTTTTTTGAGTGGATGAATAGCCAGCTGACCGGATATTTTTATAAGCGAATCGTATCTTTATCATAGAACCAAGCACATTCCTTTGTTTTATCTGCCTGTTATTGTAAACTAAAAAATGCATTAGGGACTATTGTGAAACAAACAGAGATAAAATCATTTACAGGAGGTCATCCAGGAATATGAATTACATTACACTTAATAATGGCTTAGAAATGCCGCAGCTTGGTTTCGGCGTCTGGAAGGTAGAAAATGAAAAAGCTATCCCTGCTGTGGAGCATGCATTAAAATCAAATTATCGTTCCATTGATACGGCAAAAGTTTATGGGAATGAAGAAGGCGTTGGACAAGCAATTGCAAACAGCGGTGTCCCTCGTGAAGAAATCTTTCTTACAACAAAGGTGTGGAATGCAGATCATGGTTATGATGAAACCTTAAAAGCTTTTGATGCAAGCTTAGAAAGACTGGGTACAGACTATGTGGACCTTTATTTGATTCACTGGCCGACCCCGGAGCATGATCAATATATCGATACGTATAAAGCGTTGGAAAAAATCTATAAAGACGGCAAAGCAAAAGCGATTGGCGTCTGTAATTTTGAAATAGAGCATTTAGAACGTTTACTAGACGAATGTGAGGTTGTACCGGCTGTAAATCAGGTAGAGTGCCACCCATACTTGCAACAGAAAGAATTGCGTGCCTTTTGTAAAGAGAAAGGTATTTATGTAGAAGCATACAGCCCTCTCATGAATGGAAAAGATGTCTTAAAAGATGAAGCGCTAAAACAAATTGCTGAGAACAAAGGGAAAACCATTGCGCAAGTTATTCTGCGCTGGCACTTACAGTCTGATTTGATTGTCATTCCAAAATCAGTAACACCTTCTCGTATCGAAGCTAACCTGGATGTGTTTGATTTTGAATTAAACGAAGAAGAAATAAAAACAATCGATGCGCTGGATCGTAATATTCGCAGCGGATGGCATCCGAATGAAATGAATTCACGTTAACAAACTACAATTAAAAAACACCTTCTTTCATTTATTTAAAGAGAGAAGGTGTTTCCTTTATTATTTGAAAAAACGTTTAACAGCCTGTTCAAACTCTTTAAAATAAGAAGGAATCTCATCCGGAGATAAATGAGCATACATTTCTTCTGCGATAGCCTCGTTGTACCATTTTTGCTGCTTGTACCCGGCGTTAAAGTTCTTCCAGATATCATCGCCGAGCTGTTGATGCTCTTTTTCCAATTCTAAAAGATTATCTAATTTATCCGCAATAATCAGATATTTCACTTCCTTTGGAGCATCTTTTAAATGTTCCACTGTCGCTTTTTTTCTGTCCCACCAAGACTTTGATTTATCCTCCGTATGAGAAGCAACAAGGTCAGCAATTTCTTTTCCGAACTGACGTTCAATGTCCTCGATGCTGACATTGGTATCCTCAACAACATCATGCAAGTATCCGGCGCTGATTAAATCATCGGAACAGCCTTCTTTTTCTAGACGTTCTGCAACACGAACAGGATGGGTTATGTACGGTTCATTTGAATTTTTACGTGCTTGACCTTGATGTGCTTTTGAGGCAAAAGCTTTTGCATTATCTCTTTTCATTATATCCTCCTAAAAACTTAAATAAGTAGTCCTATTATAACAGAAAATACAGGTATCAACTGAATTTTTTCTTAATGAAGGACAAATGAACGTGAACTTTTGAAACAGCATCATTTGCCTTTCAATTATTGCAGGAAACAAGTACACTAGATGTAAAGATAACGAAGGAAATTAAAAAATCATACCTATATTTATTTAAAAAGCAGGGGGACGAATAATTGAAAATGCCTTTACTCTCTGCAAAAAATAGTTTGATAATTTGAGATAAGCGAGGGACATTCATGGAAAAAGGAATTAACCAACGTAAAACAGAACATATCCGCCTTTGTCTGGAAGGAGACGTAGAGGGTGTAAATAAATCTACAGGACTGGAAGGCATTCACTTTCTTCATAATGCTTTGCCGGAAATTGATTTTGCTGATATTTCATTGAGAACATCATTTTTAGGCAAAGCGCTGCAGGCGCCATTTCTAGTCAGTTCCATGACTGGCGGATCTGAACTGGCGACCACAATCAATCAAAATTTGGCTATAGCGGCAGAGCAAAAAGGCTGGGCACTGGCAATTGGTTCGACAAGAGCATTTTTAGAAAGTGAGCAGCATAAGGATTCTTTCCTTATTCGCAGACAGGCGCCAACTGTGCCATTAATCGTAAACATTGGCGCTGTCCAATTAAATTATGGCTATGGAGCAGAGGAATGCCAGCGTATTATTGATAAGACAGAGGCTGATTCCATCGTTCTTCATTTAAATTCATTGCAGGAAGCTGTGCAGGACGGCGGCGATTTGAATTTCAAAGATTTACTGCCAAAAATTGAACAGGTTTGTAAACAGATGGAAGCGCCAGTAGGGGTCAAGGAAGTAGGATTCGGCATTGACGGGGAAGCTGCCAAAAGATTGTATGATGCGGGCATCTCTTATATTGATGTTGCTGGAGCGGGCGGAACCTCCTGGAGCCAGGTGGAAAAGCTGCGCTCGAAGGACCCATTAAAGCGGGCAGCTGCGGAAGCATTTAATAACTGGGGAAATCCGACCAAGGATTGTCTGGTCACTGTACGCAGTGAGCTTCCTGAAGCGCCTTTAGTTGCCAGCGGAGGCATGAAAACAGGCGTGGATGCTGCGAAGGCAATTACGATTGGGGCAGATATTATCGGGTATGCCAGACATCTGCTCCAGGCAGCCACAGAATCAGCAGAAGCCGTTGTTCAGACAATGGACCAATTGGAATTAGAGCTGAAGATGACGATGTTTGGCGTTGGCGCAGCCGATTTAAATGAACTAAAAAATACAAAGCGTGTATCCATTAATGGAAAATCGCTGTTAGATGCATAATTTGCAAGCTAGAAGGTGTGGAGAATTCCACGCCTTTTTATTTTAGGTCCCGGAAATATACCCCGCTTCCCGTGACCCCCGAGTTCATCTCCTTTAAAGAAGACTTAGCGATTGGCAAGCCGAGAGGCGTAGACAGAGCTAAAGTCGCACTTATGCCCCAAGGGTAAAAAAAGAAATTCACTTTTTTCCTGTTGGATCTTCACCCTGGGACTGGGACTGCGATTACCAATGTTGTCAGGTTAGTGAATTTTCTTAAATACTCAACTTTCGCACCTAAGAATAAGCATATATATCTTGCTATTTCAGGGTGAACATGTTCTCCATTACCATGCTTGCATTTTGATGAAATATCCGGCCTTTTTGGAATTGGTGATGGTGCATAGCTCCGCTCCGGCCAACCACTCCGCTTTCCGACGTACAAATGTTTTCGATGGGACGAGTAATCGCAGTCCCAGGACGTGCAAGTGCAGGCGTTGTGACAGGAGTCACGGGTTTAGCCTGCAAACCACTTAGGAGTCTACGTGGTTGGCCTGCGCTCTGATAGGATTCTACAGCGAATGAAAGAAATAAGATTTTAATGAGCTGAATGAAATAGCAGCTTTCGTCTGAACAACCCAATCATGACAGTATGGATATGAAATACAGGGAATCGCTTCGATGCACAGAAAGGAATCTTGGCGGAACATGTTACCATACAGCAAGAACACCGATGCTTAAAGGCCAAGTGACGTTTTAGAAGAAATAATTGGTTATAAAAATGTTTAATGTGTTTTGAAAAGGGAAAAGTCCTTATAAAATGACCCTTACAGCTACTTACACTACGGAAAAAGGAGGCATTTTAATGGTTTGGACAATGAATGATTATCCAAGCTCAATGAAAAACCTAGAAAAACCTGTCCGTAAAAAGGCCATTGATATCGCAAATTCAATGCTGGATGATGGCTATAAGGAGAACAGGGCAATTCCAATAGCTACGGAGCAGGCTAAAGAATGGTATAAGAACGCGGATAAAGAAGAAATTCAAAGCTATGAAAAAGGCGGAAAACCGACCCAGCGCTCAAAGGAAGGAAAAGAAAAAACAAATAATCCGGAGCGGCTGGAGGAGGGAGAGGAAGTCTATAAGCAGGAAGAAGGATGGGCTGTCGGCTCTTCCGGTTCCAGTCAGGCAAGTGAACGATTTGATACAAAAGAGGAAGCGGTGAAAAGAGCGAAAGATATTGCTAAAAATAAAGGAACCTCCCTGACGGTTTATCGTGCAGATGGGACGGTTGAAGAGACTCGCAAATATGACTAAAGAAGGAATGCAGATTACTTTGTTCCCAGGTTTCCTTATGCTAAAATAAGTGAGGAAATTGAGGTGAACATAAATGAAAGTTGAAATTTGGTCTGATTTTGTATGTCCTTTTTGTTATATCGGAAAACGCCGGTTTGAACATGCCTTGGAGAAATTCACACATCGTGAACAAGTAGCAGTTCAGTTTAGAAGCTACCAGCTTGATCCGGATGCACAGCATCTTCCGGGAAAGAACTTCGCAGAAACTTTTTCTGAGCTGAAGGGAATGTCTTTAGAACAAGTATATGAAATGAATAAACAGGTAGCGGAGCAGGCAGCAGAAGTAGGCTTGACCTACCGCTTTGATACGATGAAATACGGGAATACATTTGACGCGCATCGAGTTGCTAAATTAGCTGCCGAGAATGGAAAGGAAGCGGAACTGACAGAACGTTTTTTTCAAGCCTATTTTACTGATTCCGAACAGTTGAGTGATAAAAAGACACTGATTCAGTTAGCGGAAGAAGTGGGTTTGGAGAGAGAGTGTGTTGAAAATGTATTGGACAGCTGTAAATTCCGTAATAAAGTCAATGAAGATATAGATTTGGCAAAGCAGCTTGGTGTCCAGGGTGTTCCTTTCTTTGTTTTTAATGAAAAATATGCCGTGTCCGGTGCACAGCCAGAAGAAGCTTTTACACAGGTACTTGAAAAGGTGTGGCAGGAAGAACAGGAAACGCCTGTTTTGCAATCATTGAACCCAAATGAGAATAAAACCTCCTATTGTACAGGTGATGGTTGTGAGAAAAAATAAACGTAGTAATCTATTCCATATATACCTGTAAATGAATGGGAGTACCCTGATTGAACGAACTATTATCAATAAATTTGACGAAAAATTGAACAGAATAATCAAAAAAACTGCCGGAAACGGCAGTTTTTTTGATTATCGTCATATTTACATAAATCAGCCATTGACGATGGCTGAAAATTTGATATACTAGGTATTGTTATCTAATTGATAATGAATATCATTCTTATTTAGAACAATTAGAACTTGATAATAATTATTATCTAGATTAATTTAAGTAAAATTTCAGGATAAGAAAGGTTGATGTATTTTTGGTGGAAATGCCTTATATTTAATGAAGCTTTACACTTAACTACATTAGCTATCCTTTTTTCACATACTTCTATTTTATTATTTAATACTTAAAGAAAGTAGGGCGATGACATGATTGATATTAAAGGATTGACAAAGAAATATGGGAATAAATCTATCGTAAATGATATATCGGTTCAAATTCAGCCTAATAAAATTACATCGTTTATCGGACCAAACGGTGCAGGGAAATCAACGCTGCTTTCCATGGTAAGCCGTTTGCTTGATGCAGACACAGGAGATGTATTACTGGACCAAAACAATGTAAAGAATATGAAATCAAATGAATTTGCGAAGCGCATTGCCATTTTAAGACAAGCGAATTTTTTCACTGTGAAACTGACGATTCGCCAATTAGTATCCTTTGGCCGTTATCCTTATTCGAAAGGCCGTTTAAATGAAGAAGATAATCGGATTGTCGATCAAGCCATTGAATATTTGAATTTAACAGATATCCAGCATAAATTCTTAGATGAGCTGTCTGGCGGTCAAAAGCAACGTGCGTTTATTTCCATGGTTATTGCCCAAGACACGGAATATATTTTATTGGATGAGCCGTTGAATAATTTGGATATGAAGCATTCTGTACAGATTATGAAAATATTACGCAAGCTTGTCGATGAGCTGGGGAAAACAGTTGTGATTGTATTGCATGATATTAACTTTGCTTCGGTTTATTCAGATCAGATTGTAGCTTTAAAAGAGGGGCGCCTGGTAAAAAACGGTCCGACACATGAAATCATTAATTCAGAAGCATTAAACGAAATCTATGATATGCATATTCCGGTCCATATGCAAAACGGCTGTCGTTTTTGTGTATACTTTGACTCACATATAAGTAAAAGCGGCTAATTGTTTAAACCCTATATATGATGGGTAAATCCAATAATTGCTTTCTTAAAAATGTCCAAACCTTATGCTTTCTCAATGAATATATCTTTGCTAGTATAACTTAACTTGAGCAGGTGCAGCTGCTTGAAAACGATTGATTTGATCCATGCGTACTCCTTTTGTCAGGAGTACGCATGCCGATGATGTTGAAACATCGTTTTTCAACCAAATAGTTGCACATTCTCATGAAAATCGTGTTTAAGCGGTTTCTTTCCATTGTTTTAGTAATTATTCTCATCTGGATTGGCGCAATTGCAGTTGAGAATAAAACGAGAATAATGGAATTTTTAATTGGTGATAATCGTACAAGAGATAAGATTAAAAAATACAGTTGACAATGTTTTTTTATTTGATATACTTTAAACAAGCTAATTGAGATTGATTATCATTATCAATGTGTTAGGTTATATCAATGCACTATAGTAAAACAGGAATTATTTTTTTAAATCAAGCGCAAAATATAATGCGGGTATTGATTTAATCAATCCAATAGTCTGCTCATCAAAAAAATATACATAGGGGAAGAGGTAGGAGAAATGAGAAAATCAAACTTTTTTAAGTCAACGTTTATTATAGCAATATTCGCAATTTTTGCTTTGGTGTTGGCTGCTTGCTCCGATTCAGGCAGTGGAAACGAAGAAGCCGATGACCAAGGGAATGAGTCTGCTGAAACGGAGGGTTCTTCTGAAGATGCAACGGTTGAAATTACGGATGCTCACGGAACCGTTGAAGTTCCAGTAAATCCAGAGAACGTGGTAGCTTTAGATAATAGAACGTTTGAAACATTATCTGATTGGGGAGTTGAATTAGCTGCTGCTCCAAGAGATTTAATACCTGAGGATATACCTTATGCAAGTGATGAATCAATTGAAAATATAGGAAATCATCGTGAACCAAATCTTGAACTTATCGCAGCTGCAGATCCTGATCTTGTTATTGTGGGCCAAAGGTTTGGAGGATTTTATGAAGATATAAAAGAATTAGTGCCAGATGCAGCAGTTATTGATCTTAATTTTGATGTTTCTGAGGAAGCTGACACACCCGGAGAAAATTTAGAGAACGGATTTAAAGATATTACAATCTCTCTTGGACAAATTTTTGATAAAAACGAAGAAGCTGAACAATTAATAGCTGATTTTGAACAATCCATTGAAGATGCTAAATCAGCTTATAACGGGACAGATACAATCATGAGTGTTATAGTATCTGGAGGAGATATTAATTTTGCAGCTCCTCATTCCGGCCGGGTTTGGGGCCCATTATATGATATTTTCGATTGGACACCGGCGTTAGAAATTGATCAAGCTTCTGCAGATCACCAAGGTGATGATGTTTCTGTTGAGGCTATTGCAGAAACCGATCCTGATTGGCTTTTCGTCATGGACCGTGATGCTGCTGTATCATCTGAAGAAGAAGCAAGTCCTGCTCAAGATGTAATCGATAATGCACCTGCTCTTCAAAACACAAAAGCTGTTTCTGAAGGACAAATCGTTTATGCACCGGAAGACACGTATACAAATGAATCTATACAAACATTTACTAAATTATTTGAAGATCTTGCAGAAACTTTAGCAGAGTAATTTAGAGGGGTATAACTATAGTGCTTAAAAATACAAAACAAAAAATGTTTGGGGCTGGGAATTCTCAGCCCCTGCATTCTAATCATCAAAAAATATGGACAAAGCCTTTTATATTAGCAATCCTCATTGTTATTATTTTAGGCGTTATTTCCATGTCTGTCGGAGTTTATGACATACGGGGACGCGAAGATGGAATGGATATGTTTTTCATTACCCGTATCCCAAGGACAGCTGCACTCATGCTTACTGGGGCTGCAATGGCAATGTCTGGACTCGTCATGCAGCTTATTACACAGAATCGTTTAGTTGAACCTACCACAACAGGAACGATTGAATGGGCAGGCTTGGGGTTGGTTTTCGTTTATTTATTAATTCCCGCACCATCTTTAGTTGAAAGAATGACTGGAGCAATCATTTTTTCCTTTATAGGAACGATGGTTTTCTTTTTGTTTTTGAGAAGAGTTAAACTTCGTTCGTCTTTAATTGTTCCGATTATTGGGATTATGCTTGGCGCAGTTATTTCAGCAGTTTCCACGTTTGTCGGGCTCGTTTTTCAAATGTCACAAAGTGTTGAAACCTGGTTTGTAGGTTCTTTTGCATCGATTCAGGTTGGAAGATATGAATATTTATGGCTGATTGTTGTAGTTACTTTTCTTATTTTTATCTATGCTAATAGACTGACACTAGCTGGATTAGGGGAGGATGTTACAAAAAGCCTTGGAGTAAGTTATAATACAATTGTTCTTGTTGGTACGGCTCTTATTGCTGTTGCAGTTGGAATTGTTGCCGCTGTTATTGGAAACTTACCATTTTTAGGTTTGATTGTACCAAATATTGTTTCCATGTTTAGAGGCGATGATTTAAGAAGTAACCTGCCATGGGTATGTGTGTCCGGAATGGCGGCTCTAACCGCCGCTGATATTATATCCCGCACCGTTATCATGCCATTTGAAGTACCTGTATCCTTGATACTTGGAACGGTGGGCGCAGTTGTATTTATTGTTATTTTATTAAGAAGAAGGAGGCTGGGATAACGAATTGGAATATACTAATGAAAAAAATGTCAAAATGAATTCTAGCCTTCTTAAAAATGATAAACCATCTAAAGCTTTTCGTTCTAAAAAGGAGGAAAGACGTTATTGGATACTGTTGATAACGCTTATTGGATTAGGCATTCTTTCTTCGTATGGACTTTTAGTTTATAATAACCCGGTTCCAGTAGACTCCCCTTCCTTTATCCCAGTTGCTAAAAGAAGAATGGTAGCTATTGTTTCCATGATTATTGCTGCAGTTTGTCAGAGTCTGGCGACCGTTGCATTCCAATCGATTACGAATAATCGGGTGATCACTCCTTCGCTTTTAGGATTTGAAGCACTTTACTCCACAATACATACGAGTACCATGTTTTTCTTTGGTACCACGGCATTTATAGGTTATATGGGTACTGGATCGTTTTTATTTCAAGTAGCTATTATGGTCGCGATGTGTTTGATACTGTATGGGTGGTTACTTTCCGGAAAGTATGGAAATTTACAACTTATGCTTTTGGTCGGTATCATTATTGGAACAGGACTAAGGTCTTTATCAACGTTTATGAGAAAACTGCTTGCGCCTTCCGAGTTTGATATTTTACAGGCAAAGCTGTTTGGATCTGTTAATAATGCGGATGCAGCATATTTTCCGATTGCGATTCCGATTGTCATCATCGTAGCAGTTCTTCTTCTTGCGTATTCTAAGCGATTGAATGTATTATCGCTCGGAAAAGAGATTTCTAGTTCATTAGGATTGAATCATAAATTTAGTATCATTTATGTTCTTGTACTAGTTTCTATTTTAATGTCCATCTCAACGGCTTTAGTTGGACCGCTTACTTTCTTTGGTTTTTTGGTTGCAACGTTGAGTTATCAGTTAGCACAGACGTATGACCACAGATATATTTTTCCTATGGCTCTTGCTATTGGTTTCTTGGTATTAACTGGTGCATATTTTATTATGAACCATGTATTTAATGCGCAGGGCGTCGTTTCCATTATTATTGAAATTGCTGGCGGGCTAACATTTTTAATTATTATCTTAAAGAGAAAGACGTTATGATAAATAAATTTAAGTTTATTCATATTTTATATCCTCAAACCTGTTAAAAGCAGTATGTGATTGCTTTCAACAGGTTTGAGGATTTTTTGTGCGGTCTGTCTATGGGGACATTCTATAAATAGAACTTTTTGGTAAAAAATGCTCTCTTTTCTTATTTTAATTTTTAGAAAATGTAGATAGTACAAATAAAGGTAGTATAATAAATAATATAGTAAACGCTTACCATAGGAGGTGATTATAATCATAAACCGGTTAAACCAAGTAAATCTACTCACCAAGATTCTTGTACTTATTATTGGACTAATCTTATTTGTAACCATATTACTAACGGCTTTTTACAGCTATATGGAAGTAGAAATGACGGAGGAGGAAATTGGTGAACAAGCTTTACAAACAGCGCAAATGGTAGCAAATATACCTTCCATTCGTGAAGGTTTTTCACAAGCATCACCTGAGGAAACGATACAGCCGATCGCTGAAGAAATGAGGAAATTAACAGGGGCTGAATTTATTGTTATCGGAAATACGGAAGGGATTCGTTATTCTCATCCGGATCAGGATAAGCTGGGCAAAAACATGGTAGGAGGCGATAATGATGCGGCGCTTATAGATGGTGAATCCTATGTTTCGCGCGCAGAAGGAAGTCTGGGACCATCTTTAAGGGGAAAGACACCTGTCTGGAATTATGAAGGTGACATTGTTGGTGTTGTTTCTGTCGGATATATGATAAAAGATATTAATGCAACGATTTTATCAAATATTAAAAAATTAATTCTGCCTTCTGTCATTGTACTATTTGTGGGAACAATCGGCGGACTGCTGCTGACTCGAAATATTCGCGGTCAATTAATGGGATTTGAACCTCATAAAATAACTTCTTTGTATCGTGAGAGGAATGCTATTCTTTCAGCGATTCACGAGGGAATGATTGCAGTTAATGAAGATGGAGTCATTCAATTAATGAACCAATCTGCTGAGAAATTGCTCAGCGGCAAGCAAAAGGCATTTTTTAATCAGCCAATTTCAAAAGTTCTGCCCGAGCTTCCATTATCCTCACTGATTAAAAACGGACAAGTATGCCGTAATAAGCAAGTGGAAGTAAATGATCGGCATATCATATTTAATATGGTTCCCATTTATAATCAGAACCAAGTAAGGGGGGCTGTATTAAGTTTTCGTGATAAAACAGAATTGAAAGAAATCATTGATACCTTAGGAGAAGTAAGAAGTTATTCCGAAGAACTCAGAGCACAGACGCATGAATATACGAACCGGCTTTATGTACTTTCAGGGATGCTCCAGCTTGGAAATTTTGAAGAAGCAATTGAATTGATTCAAAAAGAGACACAGACGGTAGAAACGCAAAATAAAATCGTATACGACCAAATCAGCGATAAAACGATACAGGCTATTTTATTAGGAAAGATAGGGAAAGCCTCCGAGTTAAAAATTAATTTCCTGATTGATGATTATAGTTCCCTGTCCGAAATGGCAGATTATATTGAACCGACAAATTTGATTACTATTTTAGGCAATGTGATTGATAACGCTCTGGATGCTGTGAGAGAGACAGAAAACGGAACGGTCCAGTTTTTCTCAACGGATATCGGTCATGACTATATTTTTGAAGTAGCTGATAATGGAGTTGGAATTGGTAAAAAAGATATCCATCGTATTTTTCACCGCAGATTCTCCACAAAGGATAAAACAACGCGCGGGTATGGATTAGCTATGGTTAAGGAAACAATTGAAAATCTAAACGGCAGAATTGAAGTCAAAAGTAATCTGGCTGAGGGAACCATTTTCACCATATTTATTCCCAAGCAACAGGCGAAAAAGACGGGGTGATGAATGTATGATACAAACGCTGATAGTAGAAGATGATTATCGTATCGCTGAGATTCACAGTGAATTCATCGAACATCTCGACAATGTAAAATTGGTTGGCAAAGCATTAAATGGAAAAGAAGCAATTGGATTTGCAGAAAAATATCCAATTGATCTGGTAATTCTGGATCTCTATATTCCAGATATTTCAGGCTTGGAGATTTTAGAGGAATTACGAAAAATCCAAGGAGAAATTGATGCCATTATTATTTCAGCTGCATCCGAAAAAAATATGATTCAGCGGACAGTTCGTAAGGGTGTTTTTGATTATATGATTAAGCCGATTAAACAGGAGAGGCTCATTGAGTCCATTAAACGCTACCAGTTATTTAATGAGCGTTTTAGTAATGAGGAGACGGTTAATCAGCATTTTTTAGATAATCATTTTGGGTTAAAAGGAAGTATAGAAATAGAAGCGCAGCGGACACCAAAAGGAATTGATCCTTTAACCTTAAATAAAATTAAAAAAAAGATTGATCAAACTAAAGAAGGAGTAGCAGCAGAGAAAATGGGAGAGCACATAGGTGTTTCCCGCACAACAGCCCGGCGTTATCTGGAATATCTTACTTCTTTGGGAGAAATAAAGGCAGACTTGGCATATGGGGCTGTTGGCAGACCGGAGCGCAGATATTATTGGTTATAAAACAAAACTTCACTTAAGCTGAAGTTTTACGGCAGTTTATATGAAAAAAATTGCAGGGCAGCTTCCTCTGCAATTTTTTTCTTTTTAAAACAAATGGATAGCGTGAACGAAATGAACAAAATAAACAGAAAGAAATCATTGTGATTAATTTTGAAAACGTTTACATAAATGTGATGCATCCTCTATAGTGTTTTTAAGACAGAAAATAAATTCATAAAAGGGGAGAAAGAAGAATGAAAAAGTTGTTACTTATTGCCTTATTCTTTTTTATTATCGTACTAGCTGCTTGTGGAAACAGTGATGATGCAGATGCTGGCGAATCAGGTGATTCAGGAGAAGGCGGAAGCTGGGAGCCGGAAGAAAGCATAGAAATTGTGGCACCGGCCGGAGCAGGGGGCGGCTGGGATACGACTGCGAGAATGGTTGCTAAAGTATTGGGTGAAGAAGGAATGATTGAAGAGAATATCGGTGTTGTGAATAAAACTGGCGGCGGCGGAGCTGTAGGATGGTCCTATATCGCTAATTATGAAGGAGATCCGCATAAGTTATTTGTTGCCTCCCCGCCGATTATATTGATTCCATTGAATGGGCAATCGGAATACGGTCATGAAGACTTTACACCGCTATCGAATCTAATTGCTGATTATGGCGCATTTGCAGTTCGGGAAGATGCGGAATGGGATGATTTAAATGATCTGTTCGAGGATATGAAAGAGGATCCGGAAAGTGTAACCGTTGTTGGTGAATCAGCTCCGGGAAGTATGGATCATATCCAATTTGTACAGATTGCAAAAGCTGCAGGGGTAGATATAACAAAAATCAGATATGTTTCTGCGCAAGATGGAGAATCACTTACGCAATTGCTGAATGGCAGTGTCGATGTATATTCTACAGGGATGGCTGAGACGGTAGAGCAAGTAAAGGCAGACAATATTAAAGTACTGGGTATTACTGCTCCTGAAAGATTAGAAGGAGAGGTTATCGAGGATTTCCCAACGGCAATAGAACAAGGAATTGATGAAACGTTTGTTAACTGGAGAGGCTTCTTTGGACCTCCAGGAATGGATGAAGCTTCGATTGCTTATTATGAGGATAAATTTAAGGAGTTGAGTGATTCAGAAGCATTCGCAGAGATTCGCGACCAGTTTGGCTGGGATGAAGAATACATGGGGCATGAGGAATACAAGGCATTCTTGGATGAACAAAAAGAACAGGTGCAAGTATTGTTAGATGATTTAGGTTTAAATAACGAATAAGATGCGCAAAGCCAATGATTCGGTATCCATCTGTTTCATTGGCTTTGCCGCCAATTAATTGGATTTGAGGTGATTGCATTGTTAAAGTCAATAAACAGCCGGGTAAGTCTGGTGTTGCTCGTTATTGCTATTGTCTATTTGATTTTCTCGTATCAGCTGCCGTCCTACGCTTATACGGAGGTAGATGCGGATGTTATTCCAAAAGCCTTGGGGTGGCTGTTAGTCTTTTTAGCAATATTATTATTTTTTTCAAAGGATAATGAGACAGAAGCGCAGCGACAAAAAAGAAATATACCTAAAAAAGAAATCGGGATGCTTCTCGGCGTTGGCGCACTCATATTTATATATATTTTCCTTTTAGAAATACTCGGGTTTATTTTGGTATCAGCACTTTTTATTTTTTTCTGTTCGCTGTTTTTAGGGTATAGAAGCCATATCGTTAATGGTATTGTCTCTATTGCATTTTCGGCTTTTATTTATTTTGTTTTTACTTCGCTATTACAGATATCTTTACCATCAGGAATCTTACCTTTATAAAGAGGGAGGGGAAATTTTATGGGAGCTATGGAAGGAATGTTAACAGGGTTACAAACAGCATTTAGTTTGCAAAGTATTTTTTTCGTTATGATAGGGGTATTTATTGGAACGTTTATCGGGATGCTGCCTGGTTTAGGTCCAATTAGTGCAATAGCTGTGATGATACCAATTACATTTGGAATGGACCCGACGGTTGCATTGATTATGATGGCAGGTGTTTATTACGGAGCCATTTTTGGAGGGTCTACATCATCTATTTTATTAAATGCTCCAGGTGTATCCGGAACGGTAGCTACTTCCTTTGACGGATATCCAATGGCGCAGCGCGGAGAAGCAGGGAAAGCTTTAGCGATAGCGGCGATAGCATCGTTTGTCGGCGGAACGGTGAGTGTTGTGCTGCTTATGCTGCTGGCTCCGATGCTTGCAAGCGTGGCTATTTCCTTCTCTCCGGCAGCTTATTTCGCTTTGATGCTGTTGGGATTGACTGCGATTTCGAGCTTATCTGAAGGCTCGACAATAAAAGCATTAATTTCTGCTGTAGCTGGTTTTATGGTCGTCACGGTAGGAATAGATGCTCAATCTGGAACGCAGCGGTTTACATTTGGAAATACAAATTTATTAGACGGTCTTGACTTCTTAGTAATTGCGCTTGGGTTATTTGCTTTGGCAGAAGTGTGTACGTTGATATTAAATAGAAAAGATAAATCGATTCAAAATGCACATAAAATCGGCAGTTTGAAATTAAGCAAACAGGATTGGAAGGATATGACCGGGCCCATGTCCAGGCATTCTATTATCGGGTTTATCCTGGGAGTGCTTCCTGGTGCAGGAGCAACGATTGCATCATTTATTTCCTATATTACGGAAAAAAGAATCTCTAAAAATCCAGAAGAATTTGGAAAGGG
Organism: Oceanobacillus sp. FSL K6-0251; assembly: GCF_038004725.1. Lineage (NCBI taxonomy): Bacteria > Bacillati > Bacillota > Bacilli > Caryophanales > Bacillaceae > Oceanobacillus > Oceanobacillus sp. FSL K6-0251. Next base: position 1,025,664 of record NZ_JBBORS010000001.1, read on the forward strand.
TTCTGTCAAAGGATTAGCCGCTCCGGAAACATCCAATAATGCTGCAACCAGCGGCGCATTTGTACCGCTGTTAAGCTTGGGGATTCCTGGATCTGGAACAACAGCTGTATTATTAGGCGCTTTCTTAGTACTGGGCGTACAGCCTGGACCACTATTGATGACCGATCAGCCTGATATATTTTGGGGGGTCATCGTCAGTATGTATATTGGCAATATCTTTTTGCTTATACTGAATTTACCGTTAATTCCTTACATAGCAAAGATATTAATGGTGCCCCGACCGCTGCTGATTTCATTGGTTGTTATGTTTAGTATGATTGGCGTTTATGCAATCAGCTTCAATACGTTCGATTTATACATGCTGCTGCTATTTGGCGTCATCGGATTTTTAATGCGGTTATTTTCATTTCCTGCGCCGCCATTTATATTGGCATTTATCCTGGGAGGAATGCTGGAGCAATCCTTCCGTCAATCGATGACGATATCGAATGGAAGTTTGTCTATTTTCTTTCAAGACCCGATTGCTCTCAGTATTTTAGCAGTAGCGGCATTATCTTTATTCATTCCATTGATTTCAAAAGTTAGAAAAGGAAAGAAAAATAATTAAAAACCGGTTCTGCTTCATATTATATTTCCGGGTCAACCTAAGCAAGAGCAGCGTAAAATCCTGCTCTTGCTTATTTTAAAGAATAAAAAAAGTCAGACAGACTCATACTGTTATAGAACTGTAACAAAAATTAATGCTTGAAAACTTGAAACAGGGAAAGCATGTATGATTGAATGGAACATGACAAATCAAAAAAGCGAGGGATGTTTCAATGAAGAAACTGTCACTAACAATATTGATGATAATCACCATGCTTCTAGCAGCATGCGGAAATGATGATAACGAAGGCGAGCAAGAAGGCGCTGAACAAGGACAAGAGCAGCAAGAACAGGGAGAAGAGCAAGCCGCACCGCAAGAGCCGGATCCGGTAGAATTCTCTGATGATGAATTTTTAGATAAAGAGGAACCAGTTGTTGTTGTAAATGGAGAAGAAGTGAATGGAGCAGCGTATAACGCAGCTTATTCTCTAGTAAAATCAATGTCTGCTCAATACGGTCAGGATGTTTCAGATTTAGAAGCAGTACAGGATCAAACGATTGATTATCTTGTAGAACAAGAGCTTATTATGCAAGAAGCAGAAGATGCCGGTATCGAGGTAAGTGATGAAGAAGTGCAAGAAGAAGTAGATGCGGCGAAAGAAAGCGGCGGAGAAGAAGGCTTTCAACAATCACTGGAGCAGTTAAATTTAACAGAAGAACAATTTGCACAGCAGCTCAGATTTGATTTAGCAACACAGCAATATATGGAAGAAGAAGTAGATACAGAAGTAACAGATGAAGAAGTGCAGGAAATGTATGATCAGTTATCTGCACAAATGGGTGACCAGGAAATGCAAGACCTGGATGAAATTAGAGATGATGTGGAACAAATGGTTATCCAGAACAAACAGCAGGAAGCTTATACCAATAAAGTAGATGAATTAAAAGAATCTGCTGAGATAGAGGAACAAATTTAAAACTTTCTAAAGATGAAGCAATTTATTTTTAGAAAGCAGCAGAGAGAATTTTTTCTGGGAAGGATCGTCAGGGTCGGCGAATGATTGCCTGATACCAGACAGGATGAACCTTTACAGAAGAAAAAAATCTCATGAATAAAAAAGGAAGTGATTCTCCAAAGGGAGAGCACTTCCTTTTTTTCTTATAAAAAGCTGCTGATAGCATCTACTAAACTGTACGTACCGAGAAAGAAAACAACCGCAGTAACCAGACCGCCAATGATATTTAACCATAATGGATTTACGTATTTCCCCATTGCATTTTTCCTGTTCACAACTACCATGATGAAAACTGCAATAAGCGGCAGGATGATTCCATTTAATGCTTGTGCGACAAGCAATACTTCTAGAGGTTCAAAACCAATTGCAGAAGTGATAATTCCTAAAATAATGACGACACTAAAGACCGTTTTATATTTCTTATTAGCAAATCCGCCTTCCCATCTCATAAAGCTGCTTACAGTCACCGCAGCGCCCATAGGAGAAGCAATAGCAGATGAAAAACCGGCTGCAAAGAGACCGATACTAACAAATATTGGAGCTAAATCTCCCATCAGGGGCTCTAATGGGGAAGCAAGCTGTACCACGCTTGTCACCTCTGTACCTTGGATTAATGCACCAGCTGTAATTAATATTGCTGCGGTAATAATACCGCCCACTGTAATGGAAAGGATGGTATCTGTTCTTACTGCTTTTAAATCCTTTACATTGTTCCATTTCTCACTCACTGTAGAAGCATGAATAAAGAAGTTATAGGGAACAACGGTAGTACCAATTAAAGCAATAATCATCAGAATAGATCCGTCTGGAATCGATGGAATAAATGCTCCGTCAAGAACGTGGAGAACGTCAGGTCCGGCGACAAACATCGTGGTAATAAAGGTGATACTCATAATAACGATTAAAAAAATCATGACTTTTTCAATAAATTTATAACCGCCAAGTAAATTGAGCATTAAAATAATAATTCCGATAATTGGCGCAACATAATTTTCAGAGATGCCGGTTAAGTAAGAAACACCTAGAGAGGTTCCTAATAAATCTCCGCTTATGTATGCGGCACAGCCTACACAAACCGCAATAAGGACAATCCATACGGATGCGAATTTTAGAATTTGATTCTGGAATAATTCGCGAATGTTTTCTCCTAAGCCCTGTTTTGTTACAATTCCAATTCTGGCTACCATTTCCTGCAGGAAAATCGTCGCTATAATGGAGAAAATAACTGCCCATAATAAAGCAAAACCAAATCCTGCCCCTGCTCTTGTCGCAGTCGTTACTGTACCGGGGCCGATAAAAGATGCTGTAATGATAGCACCCGGTCCAATGATTTTGAGCTTCTCAACTAATTTTGATTGCGCCAAGTAAAACGCCTCCTTTGTATGATAAGCAGGAAGGGGAAGCTCCCTTTTCCTGCTTACTTGGCTTGCCCGCCATGAACATGACCGGCCAATACATACAGCACGGCTGTCGATACAAAATGTGCTGAATTTTGATTGAAATCCTGCTGCGGATAGACCTCTACAAAATCCATCCCGCAAAGGCCGCGTTTAGCAAATTCATAAATCATTGTCAGAAGCTCATAGGAAGTCAATCCATTTCCGTCCACTGGTCCGCCCGGATTGAAAGCAAAATCAAGCACATCACTGCAAATCGTCAAATAAACAACATCAACGTCCTTGGAAGCCATCTTATAGATTTCATTTGCATATTTCTTTAAATCACTTTGCTCGCGGATGTCATTGATGGTTATCGTTACAGCGCCGGCTTCATTTGCATGCTTGCCTGTTTCCGGTTTATTACGCGGGCCTTTGATTCCTGTATGAATCAAGCTTTCGTTACGTACACCTTCCGTTTCATATAAGCGCATAAAAGGGGTGCTTCTGGCGAACTTATCTCCTTCATGATGCGGCATATTATCATAATGGGAATCAAGGTGAATAATACCTACTTTTTTGCCTGTGTTGGTCAGGCCTTTTACAATCGGATAAGTAATACCGTGGTCTCCGCCAAGTCCGACTAGAAACTTCCCGCTTTTCCACAGATTTTCTGCAAAGTCCTCAATTCGATTCATGGTTTCCGGTACATCATGAGGAACGATGCTGACATCGCCGACATCGCCTAAACTTAGATGGTCTTCTACATTGATATGGTCTAATTCCGGCAGATATGTACTGTATCTGGCAGAGGATAAACGAATTTGCTTTGGACCAAGCTCACAGCCCGTATAATCTCCCCATGTACAGGCGCCTTCCCAAGGTACGCCATAGATTAGTACATCGGTATCAGGATTCTTTTGGTTTGTCAGATTTCTCGCTCCTAACAGCGGCGGTGTATTGCCATAAATATTTGTGCTCATTATCATTCTCCTTTTTTGAATAGAATTCGTTTTATCTGTTAATTCTTAAACAATCATAGAAAATAGATTGTTTATCAAGCCACCGGAATAAGGACAGATTTAAAAATATTCCTTATTTTATATATACACTTCTGAAAAATATATAAACCTTAATTTTCGCTATATAAAAAGCCATTAGAGGATTTCCTCTAACGGCTTTCCATGAACCTATTCTGCTTGGTTAAAATAAATACCTTATTTTTCAATAATGTAATCTATAGCGTGTAATAGCTTCGTCATCTGTTCCTTTGTCCCAATGGAAATCCGTAAATAGTTTTCCAGCTTTGGTTTATTAAAATAGCGGATTAGGAAGCCGGCCTGCTTCAGCTCCATAAACAGTTTCTCAGCCTCTATCCCTGCCGGTGAAGCAAGCACAAAATTGGCTTGAGAAGGAAGGACATGGAAGTCTCTTTTCTCTAATTCCTGCCGAAAGTACTCTCTCGTTTTAATAATTTCGTTTCTCGTTTTTTCAAAATAAGCAGTATCCCGGAATGCTTCCATAGCGCCGGCAATGGCTAACCGGTCAATCGTATAGGAATTAAACGAATCTTTTACCCGCGTTAATCCGTCAATCAGATCTTTATGACCCATCGCCATACCTACACGGAGGCCGGCAAGCGAACGGGATTTAGACAGGGTTTGTATAACAAGTAAATTCGGATAGCTGTCTATCAGGGAAGCAGCTGATGCTTTAGCAAAGTCAACGTATGCTTCATCCACAATCACAATCTGATCAGGATTATTTTTTAAGATTTCTTCTATCGCTTCCAGCTCCATGTATAAGCTGGTCGGTGCGTTCGGATTGGGAAAAATAACGCCGCCTTCTGCGTTAAAGAGTGATGGGGGAGAGATGGTGAAATCATCCTCCAACGCCACTTCCTCTACATCCAGCTGATAAAGCTTTGCATATACAGGGTAGAAGCTGTAGGTGATATCTGGGTATTTAATGGCCTTCCCAGGTTCAAAAAAAGTCATAAAACTAAGCGCAAGCACTTCATCGGAACCATTGCCGATAAAAACCTGTTCTTTTTTTAATCCATAGCAGCCTCCAATTTCCTCTCTGAGATTATCGACAGCAGGGGAAGGGTAAAGCTGCAATTTCGTCCTTGCCTCCTCCTCAATCGCTGCAATAACGTTTGGAGAAGGGGGAAAAGGGTTTTCATTCGTATTTAATTTAATAATGGATGAATCATCTAATTGTTCCCCGGGAATATAAGGTTCCAGCTGTTCGATTAAAGGATTCCAAAATCTACTCACGGTGCTGTCCCTCTTTTTCAATATGGCGTTCGTTCAATATTTTTTTAATATCTTTGGAACTTACGCCTTGCTCCTCCATTAAAACAAGGGAGTGATACAATAAATCAGCTAGCTCATTGGTTAATTCCTCTTTATCATTATTTTTTGCGCCGATAACGACCTCCGTCGACTCTTCACCGATTTTTTTAAGAATCTTATCTAATCCTTTATTAAACAGGTACGTTGTATAAGCGCCTTCCTGCGGGTTTTCTTTACGGTCTTTGATTTTGTCGGTCAGCTCATTAACGATAGAGAATAACGGTTTTTCTGTTTCAGATAAGGTTGTTTCAAAGCAGGTCGTTGTGCCTTTATGGCAGGCAGGGCCAAGCGGCTGTACCTGGACAACTAAAGCGTCCTGATCACAATCCACTGAAATGTTTTTGACTATCTGCTTATTTCCGGAAGTTTCCCCTTTATTCCAGAGCTCCTTACGGCTGCGGGAATAGAACCAGGTTTCCCCGGTTTCTAATGTTTTTACTAAAGCAACCTCGTTCATATAAGCTAAAGTCAATACTTTTCCCGTTGCGTAATCCTGAACAATAGCCGGAACGAGTCCATTTTCATCGTATTTGATTGAAATCTCCATTATGCTTTCCTCCTCATTGGTATTCCTTGTGAGGATAAATATTCTTTTAATTCCGGAATAGGAATCTCCTCGTAATGAAAGACAGATGCAGCAAGTGCAGCATCGATACCTTCTGCAAAAACTTCTGAGAAATGCTCTATTTTACCTGCGCCGCCGCTGGCAATCACAGGGATATTGACGGCATCTGCAATTTTCTTGGTTAATTCGATTTGATAGCCATTTTTTTCACCGTCTGCATCCATGGCATTGACAACCAGCTCGCCTGCCCCGAGTACTTCTCCGCGTTTCGCCCATTCCACTGCATCTATCCCGGTATCTTTTCTTCCGCCGTTAATAAATACATGGAACGCACCATCTGCTGTTCTTTTTGCATCAATCGAGAGCACGATACATTGACTGCCAAACTTATCAGAGGACTCCTTAATTAATTCTGGACGCTGCACAGCTGCACTGTTTACCGAAACTTTATCCGCGCCGGCATGAAGCACACTGTGAATATCCTGGGTGGTACGGATACCGCCGCCGACCATAAAAGGGATAGCAATTTCGCGTGCAACTTGTTCAACGACATCCAGAAAAATGTTTCGCTCTTCGTTGGAGGCAGTAATATCGTAAAAAACAAGTTCATCTGCTCCTTCACGGTTATAGCGGGCAGCCAATTCCACCGGATTAGCAACGTCCTTGATGTCCTGAAATTTCTTACCTTTAACGACCCGGCCTTTATCTACATCCAGACAGGGGATAATGCGTTTAGCGAGCATGATTGTCCTCCTCTACAACGTCTTCCAGTTGAATAGTACCATCATATAGCGCTTTTCCAATAATTGCCCCGTAAAGGTCAAGTGCCTGAAGGCTGGCAACATCCTCTTTTCGGGAAACCCCGCCGGAAGCAATGATATTCATATTGGTTGCTTCCTGCATCGCTTTCAGCTCCTCCAGATTCGGTCCGCGCAGCATGCCATCCTTTAAAATATCCGTATATACAATCGTTGTTAAGCCGGCTGCTTCTAATTCCTTCGCAAGGTCAGCAGCTTTTTTATCGCTATTTTTTGTCCAGCCATCTGTTGCAATATAACCATTCCGAGCATCGAGAGAAACTGCGATTTTATCTCCATATAATTGAATTGCTTTAGTGAGCATGTCCCAATCAGTGATTGCAGAGGTGCCGAGGATAACCCGGGCAGCACCGCCTTCCACGTACTCTCTAATCGTGTCCAGGGAGCGGATACCGCCGCCGACTTCAACAGGAATGGATAATGCCTGAATGGTTTTAAGGATAATTTCTTTATTTTGGGGGTCTCCTGTTTTAGCTCCGTCTAAATCGACCATGTGGAGGAAGGTGCCGCCTGCTTCCTGCCATCTTTTGGCTGTGTCCACCGGGGAGTCATTATAGGTTGTCTGCTGATTATAATCGCCCTGCTTTAAGCGGACACAGTTGCCATCTTTCACATCAATTGCTGGAAAAATGATCATGAAATCATCTCCTCATAATTTTTCAATAATGCAATACCGATATCCCCGCTTTTTTCCGGGTGAAATTGCATTCCTGTTATATTTTTATCCTGCACGATTGCTGGTACGCGTCCGCCATAATCGGCACTGGCGACCAATGTTTTTTCTTCCAGTTCATCAATTGCATAGGAATGGACGAAATAAACATATGGATTTTCTCCGAGCTGATGTAATAAGCGCTGAGGCTGATTGGATTGCAGGATATTCCAGCCCATATGCGGCACTTTGACCCTGTCTGAAATACGTTTTACCGAACCGGATAGAAGACCAAGTCCTGTACATCCACCATTTTCTTCGCTGAATTCATAGAAAAGCTGCATCCCAAGACAGATGCCTAAAATTGGCTTGCCGCTTGCCGCTTCTTTTTTCAAAATCGTATCTAATTTGTAGCGCTGTAATGCTTCCATCGCATCCTTGAAGGCGCCGACGCCTGGAAGAATAATGGAATCCGCCTGATGGATTTCTTCCGGATCCATGGTCAATTTAGAGTTTTTCCCTAATTTATCTAATGCAAATTGCAGGCTTTTAATATTTCCTGCACCGTAGTCAATAATGGCAATCATATCCCAGCCTCCTTTTAATCTTATAGGCTTCCTTTCGTAGAAGGAACACCCTTTATGGTCGGGTCAATGGATACCGCTTCACGAATTGCTCTGCCCAATCCTTTGAAGATGGATTCAATCATATGATGTGTATTGGTTCCGTATAAAACTTCCACATGAAGGGTCACCTTGGCATGGCTGGTGAAGCCAATCAGAAACTCTTCCACTAATTCGGTATCGAAATTCCCGACTTTGTCCTTTAACCCGTCTACACGATAAACTAAAAAGGAGCGGCCGCTGATATCGATGGAAATGGAGGAAAGAGATTCATCCATTGGTGTTGTTGCTGTTGCATAGCGTTTAATGCTTTCCTTTGTTCCTAATGCTTCATTAAATGCCTGACCAAGCACAATGCCGATGTCTTCTACCGTATGATGCTGGTCTACCTCTAAATCTCCGTCACATGCGACCTGCAAATCTAATCCGCCGTGTTTGGTAAAGAGAGTCAGCATATGATCTAAAAAGCCGACCCCTGTTTTTAATTCTGATTTTCCTTCTCCATCTACGTTAAGAGCAAGGGATATATTCGTTTCTTTGGTTTGCCGTTCTTTTTCAGCTTGACGCATCGTTGTTCTCCTTTCGAATTCGAATTGCATTGGCATGCCCGGTCAGGCCTTCCGCTTCAGCAATTGTGATAATGGTATCAGCATAATCCAGCAGCCGTTCCTTTGAATAATGAATGGTGCTCGATTTTTTCATGAAGTCATACACACCGAGCGGGGAGGAAAAGCGAGCGGTCCCATTTGTCGGCAGCGTATGGTTAGGGCCAGCAAAATAGTCACCTAAAGGTTCGCTGGAATACGGACCGATAAAAATAGCTCCAGCATGCTTAATTTTCTCCACTTGTTCTTCCGCATTATTTCCCATTAATTGCAGATGCTCCGGAGCAATCGTGTTAATTAATTCGATTGCTTGTGCTTCATCCTCGCAGATAATAATTTTTCCGTTTGTCTGAATCGATTCACGGATAATAGCTGCCCGCTCCAGTAAAGGAATTTGCCGCTCAACCTCTTTTTGTACTTTCTCTGCATAAGCAGCATCTGTTGTCACACAAATTGAGGCAGCATCCTCTGCATGTTCCGCCTGGGATAATAAATCAGCGGCAACGTAGGAAGGAGGGACGGTATTATCAGCAAAGGCACAAATCTCACTTGGACCTGCAATCATATCAATGGCAACATCGCCAAACACCCATTTTTTCGCACGGGCGACAAATGCATTCCCGGGTCCAACGATTTTGTCAGCTTTAGGGAGACTCTCTGTTCCATAGGCCAGAGCAGCAACAGCCTGAGCGCCGCCAATTTTGAATACCTGATCCGCACCGGCGATTTTTGCTGCTGTCAGTACAACAGGATCAATCGTTCCGTCGGGGCGGGGAGGGGTTGTAATCACAACCTGCTCGACACCGGCAACGACAGCTGGAATCACATCCATTAATACCGTGGAAGGATAGCTTGCTTTTCCTCCGGGAACGTAGACTCCGACACGCTCCAGTGGGGTTATTATTTGACCAAGACGAATGCCGGGCTGCGGGCTGAACTGAAAACCTTCTTCTTTGGTTCGTCGCTGGTACTGGCGAATGTTTTCCGCAGCTTCTGTTAATGCTTGAAGGAGAGCTGGCTGTTCAGATTTTACTTTATCAAAGGCAATATTCCATTCCTCATCAGAAACGAGCAAGGAGGATAAATCAGCTTTATCAAATTTTTTAGTATATGCAAGTGCTGCTTCATCACCGTGCTCCTGTACAGCACGGATAATTTCCAAAACCTGCTCATCTAAATTTCGCTGCATCAGCTGTGTTGCTTTTTCAGTATTTACTGCATTTTGTTTATATGTTTCATAACGGAGAATTTGCATTTTTCTCACTCACAACCTGTTCCAATTTTTTTAGTACATCTTGAATTTCTTTTGAACGTGTTACGAAGCTTGCTTTATTCACAATAAATTTTGTACTGATGGTTTCGATATCTGCTAATACCTCTAATCCATTTTCATGCAGGGTGTTTCCTGTCTCGACAATATCAACGATGTAATCCGCAAGTCCAATTAATGGCGCCAGCTCAACGGATCCATTGAGATGTACGGTCTCAATTGTCTGATTACGTTTGTCAAAAAATTTCTTGGCAATATTCGGATATTTGGTGCCAATCGTTAACGACTGATTATCAGGAAGAGAGACTCCTTTTTTTCCGGCGACAGAGAATTTACATTTTCCAATCCCTAAATCAAGAATTTCATAAACATCTGCTTCTGTTTCAATAATATTATCTCTGCCGACAATCCCGATATCCGCAGCGCCTTTTTCAACATAAATTGGAACATCCATCCCTTTTAAAAAGATTAACCGTAATGTCTTATCTTTATTAAAAAAAACGAGCTTACGGGTTTTTTCATGAAACCCTTCAAAATGGATTCCTGCTGCTTCTAGTAAATCAATCGATTGCTTTGCAGGGCGGCCTTTGGCTAAAGCGATAGTTACTGGCTGCATCATTTAACGTCCTTTCTAAAATACCAATCTAGTAATTCCTGATTTGTCTTAAACACTGCTGCTTCTTTTTGTTTACTATATACTATCTCTTCGGATTTTACGAGTATCTCCGGTGAATCAGAGCGATTTTCCTTTTTATCGAACGCCTTTACAATGACTGTCTGATTTGCTTCCCGGAACAATTCGGCGAGTTGAAAAGCATGCTGGCGTTCAGAAGCTTCATAACGAAGCTGGATTATCTCAGCTTCTGTAAAGATGCCAGGGAGCAGGTCAACAAGCAAATCAACCTCAAAAGCAAAGCCGATTGCCGGCGTTTCCTGATGAAAGGAGCGGGTTAAATAATCATAGCGTCCTCCCATCATAATGGGCTGGCCAAGCCCCTCCGCAAAGCCCTGAAAGATAATGCCGGAATAATAATTCATATGGTTGATCAGGCCAAGGTTGATCGAAATATAGGAATCCACCTGATAATCCTGGAGAAGCTGGTACACTCTTGATACATAGTCCAGTTCTTCACGCATCTTGTCTGATGAGATAATATTCTCCGCTTCATCGATAACAAAGCTTGCATCTCCGTATAACATTGGAATTTTACGAAGCTTTTCAATTAAGGCAGCCTCCAGTCCCAAGTCTTTTAAAAAGGGAACAATCTCCGAGATGTTTTTCGACTGAATATATTGATCCAGTTCTTTCTGCTGCATGGCGTCCAGGTCAGCCTCGCGTAATAATTCTTTATAAAAAGCAGCATGACCAATTTCTATTTTAAAAGAAGGAATCTCTAATTCTTTTAAGCTGGTTACAGCTAATGCAATCAGCTCTGCATCAGCTTCCGGCGTACGTTCTCCAAATAGCTCTACACCTGCTTGTGTGCGGGAGCGTTCTTCTGTCGTGGAACGGAAAATATCCAGCACATAGGAGAGGCGTCCGATTGCTACTTCCTCCTGCAAATTGGTATAATGTCTGGCAATCGGGATGGTTGCATCCGGCCGCAGTACGAGCACTTTTCCAGATGGGTCGATCAGCTTCAGCATATCGGCTGTATTGACGGTCCCTTGAACATCGTTATATAAATCATAATTTTCAAAAATGGGTGTCTCCACCTGCTGATATCCAAATTTAGAAAAGCGGCCGGTTAATGTATGGATAACATGACGTTTTTTTGAAAATTGTTTCGGGTAAAACATGGTATGAAGCAGTTGTTTATTTCTCATAAAATTCTCCTTCGTATTCAACACTTTATCAATTTAATGCTTTATCTAATTAAAGTTATTTAGTATTATAGTAATGTTCAGAAAAAAAGTCAATGAAAGGAGCATAACTTTTATGTACGATTTTCATATGCATTCAAGCTTTTCGGCAGATTGTGAGGCAGAGATGGAGGAGATGGTTCAGGAAGCAATAAACAAAGGGATGGAGGAAATTGCGTTCACCGAGCATTTAGATGTGGACTACCCGGATAAGGAGTGGGATTTTAGCTTTGATACAGAAGCTTATCAAAAAAAATTAGAAGGGCTGCGGGAGAAGTATCAGGACAGGATTAAAATCCGCAAGGGAATTGAGGTAGGTGTGCAACCGCATGTGCTTAAGGAAACTTCCGATTTTATTGAACGGCTGGATCCGGAATTTATCATTTGTTCCATGCACTCTGCGAATAAACAGGATTTGCATTCCGGTGAATTTTTTGAAGATAGAACCGTAGATGAAGCATATCGTATTTATTTTGAAGAGTACTATGAATGCCTGAAAAATTTTAAAAACTATCATATTTTAGGCCATCTTGATTTAGTCAGCAGATATGCCTCTGGGGGCTGGGAGCATGTGCCGCAGGATATTATGGAAGAAATATTAAAACTGGTTATTTCAGAAGGCAAGGGAATCGAATTAAACACATCCGGCTATAAATATGGCATGAATGCACCGCTGCCAAGTAAAAATTTATTGCGCTTATACCGTAAGCTTGGCGGAGAAATTATCACATTAGGTTCTGATGCGCACCGTCCGGAAGAGATTGCTGCTCATTTTGAAGAGGCTAAAGAGATATTAACAGATTGCGGTTTTTCTTATATATGCAGTATGAATGAAGACGAGGTCCAATATCACTCCATAAAATAAAAAGGCAATTCAGCGGGGGTGGCTGCAAGTAGAACTAATTGGTCGTTACTGACTGTTAGAACTTCCGCAATGAAACACCGTATTTCTTGGTTTAGGAGTCGGGATTCTTACAGTCAGTTACACTGCGTAAATTAATGACGCTTTTTCAACACTTCTATTGAACATGTAACCGTTTTAACAGAAATGTGTTACGATAATAGTAGGAATATAATACGAAATAGGGAGGAATAGGGATGAGTATGAATGTATTAGTAGCTTATGACGGCTCCGACCTTAGTAAAAAAGCAATAGAAGAAGCCAAAGAGCAGGTGAAACTTGCTGAAGATGCCGTTGTACATGTTGTTACCGTAATCTCCAATGGAGGGCCAACGGTGAATGCCGCTCTTGCCCGCACTTTTATGAATGATTTGGCAGAGGAAGCGCGCCCTGCCATTCAAGAAGTATATAATGATCTGGAAGCGGATGGGATAACATGTGAAACAGAGGTTTTGATAGATTATTCTTTCCGTAATCCGGGTTATAAAGTAATTGAATATGCCAAAGAGAAGGAAATAGATTTAATCGTTATAGGAAGCCGGGGGCTTGGCGGAGTAGGAAGGCTTCTTCTTGGCAGTGTCAGTACGCAAATCGTTCATCAGGCAGCGTGTAAAGTGCTTGTTGTGAAATAAAGGATAAATAAAAGTCTCAAGCTCCCAGGATATTTGTTCGTGGGAGCTTGAGACTTTTATTTATAAGGGTTGAATCAGGTTTCAGGCCATTTTTGCCCAAACGATTAGTGGCAGCAGCAATCATATCATTCGATCAGCGTAGTATGGCAGCATATTTTCATGTCTATGAAGAATAGTACCTTAAAAAAATCACTTGACCACTAAAAGGCATCTATGTATAATTTTAATCGTAATCGTTACGAAACGTAATCATTACGCATTACGGAAGGAGTGTTTTTTATGAAGAAGTTTTGGCAATTAGGAATTATATTAGGCTTAATTAGTTTCCTGTTTATAGCTGGCTGTCAGTCCGGAAATGAAGAAGCAGATAATCAAGATGAAGGGACAGCCAGCCAGGAAGAGACAGAAGGAAATCATGAAGAAGAAGAGCATAACCATGATCATGATGACGAAGCGGTTTCCTTCGAGGATGTGCCGGAAAATATTGAAATTGAAGGGTTATCCGACCATTACCATACAGGCGATGTTTTTAAATTAGAGGCAGTAACAGAAGAGGAAGATTTGGATTATTGGTACTGGTACATACGTGATTCTGCTGAAGAGGAATGGACGGTGGCAGAAGATCAATACGGGGATTCTTATATGGGTGATGCAGAAGTAGATGGACAGGAAGTTCTTGCGGTTCTTTACGATGATGATCATAATCCAGTTGCCAAGTCTCCGGTTACAGAAATTACGATTGACGACCATGAAGGCGAGGATCATGAGCATGAAGATGGTGAGGAAGGCGATCATGACCACGATCATGAGCATGAAGATGACGACCATCATCATTAATCATATTATGAATAGAGGGCAATAAAGACTTATAAGCAGAAATGGATTATCGGACGGGATATTTTTATGAACGGATTGCCCAATAATGATTGAAAGCAAATAGAATGCTGTTTAAAAAGCAGATTCTATTTGCTTTCTTTTTATAGATACCCATGGCGGAGGAATGAACAGAGGGCTTCCTGCAGGTACTTATTTTTCAATCATTATTTTCTTAAAATTTGTATTTTAATTCCTGATAAAAAATATGCCAATGAAGTAAAAAAATAAACACATAAAGTAGAAGAAATGGTGTTCCAGCAAAGGAAGGATGTTATAATAGCTATGTACTTCAGAGCATGAGATGTACTTAGATTTACAACAGAAATTGAGGGAAATAAATGAGAAAGAAGATTGCAGGTATTGTCCTGGGTCTCCTGGTTATCTGCGCCATTGCAACAGGTATTTATTTTTACCAGAACGATGAAACGCAAGCAGAGGAGTATACCGGTGCACCGACGATTTTTATACATGGTTATAAAGGAACGGAGAATTCATTTGGTCATATGCTTGACCGTTTTGAAAATACGTACCAATGGGGAAATAAAGGATTTATCTACTATGTGACAGAGAACGGAGATATTGTCGATTATAACTTAAATAACGGGAGATATGCGCCCATGTTTGTACAGATTGTTTTAGAGGATAATCGTGCAAGCTTTGAGGAAAGTACAGAATGGATTGCGGCAGTGCTTCTTCATCTAAAGGAAAATTATCGAGTGGAGGAAGTTAACCTGGTCGGACATTCTATGGGCGGTATTCTTGCTGTGAAATATACGATGGAATATGCAAGGAATGACTATCCATCTGTTAATAAACTTGTAGCCATCGGCAGTCCATTTGATGGTATTTATAATGAAAGATATTTTGAAATTCATCAAGATGCAGCTGCAGAAGATTTGAAACCCGATTCGCATGCGATAAATATGCTGCAGCAGAATATGTTTCCTGCGGATGTGGATGTTTACAGCATTGCCAGTACAGGTGATTCCGTTGCTGTTCCGGAAAGTGTGAAGGCACTGAGGAGTATGATACCCGAACAAAATTTCAAAGAGACGATTATTGATGACCCGCAGCTGACACACAGTGCCCTGCACGAAAGTATGCAAATTGATAAATTGATTCATAGCTTTTTGTGGCAAGATTAAAGTGAATCAACTACAATGGTATAGGATTGATTTATCAAATAATCTTACTTCAGTTATGCGGAAATGCTCAACTGGAGTAAGATGAATGCCTGTTTTTAACAAAGTAGGAAAAGAATGAGAATATAAAGGTCAAATAGAGAAAAGCTTTTGACAAATTAAAGGAATGATAGCATGAATAAATACCATCATCTTTATGATCAATTAATTCAACATACGAAAAAAGAGAATGTATTGATGAATGAGCCGATTAGAGAACATACGTATACGAAATTAGGCGGGAAAGCGGATTTTTACATTACTCCGTCCACTTACGAGGAAGTACAGGCGATTATTCGCTTTGCTAATCAGGAAAATGTCCCATTTACAATGCTTGGAAATGGTTCTAATCTGATTGTGAAGGATGGCGGCATCCGCGGAATCGTTATGAACCTGCAGCAGCTGTCGGCTATTTGGAGAGAAGGAGATAAAGTTATCTCTCAGAGCGGAGCAAGAATTATTGATGCTTCCCGTTTTGCTTTAAATGAAGAGCTTGCCGGTTTAGAGTTTGCCTGCGGTATTCCAGGTTCCGTCGGCGGAGCGCTATATATGAATGCAGGTGCATATGGCGGAGAAATTAAAGATGCGCTGGAAAGTACGGTAGTTGCGACAAAGGACGGCGAACTGCTGACATTAACAGCAGAGCAATTAGATCTCAGCTATCGCACAAGTAACATCCCGGACAACGGTTATATTGTGTTGGAAGCAACATTCGCGTTAAAGCCCGGGAACAAAGAAGAAATTAAAGAAATGATGGATGATCTTACATATAAAAGAGAATCCAAACAGCCGCTCGAGTACCCGTCTTGCGGCAGTGTGTTCAAACGCCCGCCCGGTTTTTTTGCCGGCAAGCTGATCCAAGACTGTAATCTTCAAGGGAAGCAAATTGGCGGAGCAGAAGTCTCCACAAAGCATGCCGGTTTTATTGTAAATAAACAAAATGCAACGGCTTCCGAATATATTTCCTTAATTCAATTTGTTCAAGCGACGGTAAAAGAGAAATTTGATGTGCAGTTAGAGCGGGAAGTGCGGATTATTGGCGAGGATGTGGAAGGATAGCCTCATGGCACAGGTTCTGGCTGTGATAGAGGATGGCTGGGATAAAAAGAAAATTTGACATGCCTTTTATCTATTCTTATAATATGAAGTGTTATTTTAAACTTCAGGCAGAGGTTCTTAGCTTAAACCCTCTATAAAAAACTAAGGACAACTTGCGATTATCAAGCCGTGTTCCTTGGGAGCACGGCTTTTTCTATGTGAGGAAGTTTTGAACTGCAAGGTAATAGAAAATAACTGATTTCTGTTATCGTAATATATCTAAAGGAGGTGATGAGTATGGCAGGAAGAAGTGAGAAGGATCTTCAAGGAATTGAATTGCTGGGGAATAAAGAAACGAAATATGCGTTTGATTATACACCTGAGATTTTAGAAACATTTGATAATCAGCATCCAAATCGTGATTATTTTGTGAAATTAAACTGTCCGGAATTTACAACGCTTTGTCCGATAACGAATCAGCCGGATTTTGGGACGATTTATATCAGCTATATTCCAGATATCAAAATGGTAGAGAGTAAGTCTTTAAAATTATATTTATTCAGTTTCCGGAATCATGGTGACTTCCATGAGGACTGTGTCAATATTATTATGAACGATTTAATTGAGCTGATGGATCCGCGTTATATTGAAGTAAGAGGAAAGTTTACGCCCCGCGGAGGTATTTCCATCGACCCGTATTGCAATTATGGAAAAGCAGGGACAAAATTTGAAAAGATGGCAGAAAACCGGTTGATGCAGCATGATATGTATCCGGAAAAGATTGATAATCGATAGAGGGAAACTAAGATCCTTGCACCTTTGAAGAGAAGGGAACAGGAGAATGTATATTTATTTTAACGCCATCTTTGTTGGCTTATTATTATTGTCGAATGTCTTGTCGGTCAAATTGTTTCAAATGGGAAGTTTTGTATTGCCGGCTGCAGCGATTGTTTATGTGATTACGTATATGATAATGGATGTGGTTGGCGAGGTTTATGGAAAAAAAGCTGCCCGCAAAACGATACAAGCAGGATTTTTCACACAAATTATTGCAATGATTTTTATTTTTATTGCCATACACCTTCCGCCAGCAGCAGGTTTTCAGGAACAGGCTGCTTTTGAAACGATTTTTAACGGAAGCTTTCGCGTTATTTTAGCTAGTTTAGTTTCTTATTTTGTCAGTCAGCATTTAGGAGTATCTATCTTTCACCGCTTAAAGCACCGGCATGGAAGAAAGAAGCTGTGGTTACGTAATAGCTTATCAACGATGACCAGTCAGCTTTTTGATACCGTTCTATTTATTACGATTGCATTTTGGGGGATTGTTCCAACAGGTGTTTTAATCGGGATGATTGTATCGCAGTACATATGGAAGGTGATGGTGGCAATAATTGATACGCCATTTGTTTATCTTCTTGTACGGTGCATACGTAAATATGAGGTGAAAAACAAAGCGGAGTTGTTAGAAGCTTCTTGAGAAGATCAGCTGATGCCCTATCACTTTGAATAACCTATCATACCAAGAAACCAGCCAGACGGCTGGTTTTTTTAGGTTCAAGAATAGGAAAGCATATAAAAAATGCTGAATATAGCCGCTCCAACGGGTTTCATGGGGTGAGTAATTCCCAGAAATACACTCCGCTTTCCGTGGTCCCCAATCTCATCTCCTTTAAAGAAGACTTAGCGATTGGCAAGCCGGCAGGCGCAGACAGAGCTAAAGTCGCACTTATGCCCCGAGGGTGAAAAGAAGACTTAGCGATTGGCAAGCCGGCAGGCGCAGACAGAAGCAAAACGTTATGTTTTGAATATAAAGGCGGTTCATCTGTATCATTTTTAACTAGACAGATAGCAGAGAGAAACGACTATTTATAGAATGTACATATAAAATAAAACCCCGGCTCAAAAATAAAACCTGACCGGGGAGTATATAAAAATTCGCTCATCCTCTAAAACGCTGCAAGAACGATTGTACACGAGGATTTTCTGAATGCTCGATAACCTCGCTGGCCGTTCCTTGTTCTGCGATAATTCCTTCATCTAAAAACAGTACCTTATCCGCTATATCCAAGGCAAAGTCCATTTCATGCGTGACAAGGACCATCGCCATATCATCATTTTCTGCAAGATCACGGATGACATTTAATACTTCTCCGACGAGTTCGGGGTCAAGCGCAGAGGTAACCTCATCAAATAACATGATTTTAGGGCGCATCACAAGGGCGCGGGCCATAGCTACCCGCTGTTTTTGTCCGCCTGAAAGCTGGCTGGGGTAATTATCCAGCTTACTCCCGAGTCCTACACGCTCCAGCATTTCTATCGAGCGTTTTTTTACATCACTTTTTTCTTCGTTTTTCACATGAATAGGTGCTGTCATACAATTTTCTAAAATAGTCATATGCGGAAACAGGTTGAAATGCTGAAATACCATTCCAATCTCACCGCGAATAGAGCGCAGATGACTTTCATTCGCATGCATCCACTTTCCGTTCTTCTCCATTTTCCACAGATTGCGGCCGTCTACGATAATGTCCCCAGATGTTGGCTGCTCTAATGTCATCAGCATCCGGATAATTGTTGTTTTCCCTGATCCGCTTGGACCAATGACAGCGACTTTTTCAGCTGGATATATATCTAAATCAATCCCCTTCAATACCTCCACATTTCCAAAGGATTTATGAACATCTTGATAAGTAACGATTGGTTCTGCCATTATTGCATTGCTCCTTTATCTTTTATCATTTGATTTTTATGGAACCTTCTGTTGAAACGATTCTCTAACTTTTTAATCAGCACTGCAGAAGGATAGCTTAGTACTAAGAAAATGATTCCTACAATGGTCAATGGCTCAAGATAGGACCAGTTTTCCGCACCGTATGATCTGGCGAGCAGCATAATACCAGCTACCCCGATGGTGGATGCCAGCGGAACCTCTTTAAACATAATGATAAAGTAATTTCCAAGCATCGGAATGGTGGGCGGGATAGCTTGTGGCAGAATAATCTTTCGCCATTTATCCCATGTAGAAATATTCAGTGCAGTGGAAGCCTCCCATTGTCCTTTATCCACACTTTCAATTCCGGATCGATAAATTTCACCGATATACGTACTAAAGTGTATACCAAGTCCCAAAACGGCACAAGCGAATGGGTGGAGCGATATGCCAATATAAGGTATTACCGGCAAAGCATAATAGATAAAAAACAATTGAACGAGTGGAGGCGTAGAACGTATAAATTCCATGGTCCAGGTGACAATAAAATGAATAAATCGATTTGGGATACGGCGTAAGAATGTCCACAAAAAACCAAAAATCAAGGCAAAGAGATAGCTGGCTATCGTCAGTCCAATCGTAATTCCAAGTCCTTGTAATACCACTGGTAACGCATCAAAAAATGTATCCCAGCTCCAATAATTCAAATTCATCAGCTAGCTACCCCCTTTTTAGCAATTTTTTCAGCCTTTCTGGTAAGGAAAATTAATGGAAGGGCTAAAATGAAATAGAATACAAGCACAGTTAGATAAATCAATGGTGATAAAGATAAGCTGGTGCTTCGCATCACATCTCCATAATATAAAATATCTGTTAAGCCAATTAAAGAGACAAGAGAGGTTCCTTTTAAAATTTGAATGGTATAATTACCGAATTCAGGGAGCATCATACGTATTGCCTGTGGGAAAATAATCAGGCGCATCCTTTGAAAAGAAGACATATTTAACGCAGTTGCTGCTTCATACTGTCCTTGGGATACAGATAGAATGGAGCTGCGGACAACTTCTGAAAGATATGCGCCGTAGTTTAAACCGATGGCAATGACACCAATCCACCAATTCGAACCCAGATTAATCCCAAATAGCATCGGTACTGCATAGTACAGCCAGAATAGCTGAACTATCAAAGACGTCCCGCGAAATACCTCTACATAAAATCCGGTCAGTTTTCGTAATAGAAAATTATTGGACAGCCGGCAAAGTCCTGCTATAAATGACATAGCATATGCAAACAATGCAGAAGCAATTAAAATAGATACAGTTATTTGAACACCACGCCATAATTGCGGGGCGATTTCGAATATAGCACTAATAGTAAGTACCTCCTTCATAATCGTTATGTGTAAAATGAATGGAATGTCTTATTTTCTATTAAAAAGAAAGATAGGGCGCTCCTTGCGTGAAGGAACCGCCCTATGGAGTCTGAAAAATATATGTTTCATAAGCTTACAAGATTAATATTCACCTTTACAAACTTGCTCTGCTGTTACAGACCCAGCTTCAACAAAATTACTTTCTGGATGGAATCCATTTTGTTCTAGTAATTCAGCAACAGTTCCATCTTCTTTTAATTCTTCTAGTTTTTCGTTATAGGCATCACGAAGCTCTTCGTTTTCAAGACTGAAGGCAGCAGCCCCATAACTTGGTACACCGTCAATATTTTCCGGTTGTTCGAAATTTTCAACAATCTCTAAATCTTCTGTATCAGCGGATTCAAATGCTTCGCGAACAGTCATTTCTGTACCAGTTGTTGCATTAGCGCGTCCAGCTTGAATAGCTGAAAAGGTTGCAGGAATATCAGAAGCAGTAATAATTTGATCGTCATCTACACCTTCTGATTTTAAAAATTCAATTTCTGTGGCACCTTCCATAACAACTACGGTCACATCCGGGTTATCTGCAATATCTTCATAACTTTCAATGGATAACGGATTGCCGGCTTCGACAACAAGCCCTTCTCCGTATACCATTTCCGGCTCACCGAAAAGCGCATTTTCACAACGTTCCGGATTGATAGCCATACCAGCAGTAACAACATCAAACTGTCCAGCTTGTACTCCTGGAATTAGTTCACCAAAATCGGATAATTTACCTTCTACATTATCGACTCCAAGTTCAGCAAAAACCGCTGTAGCAATATCAACTGCCGCACCTTTTAATTCACCGTCTTCTTCATAAGCGTAAGGTGATTCATTGGCGAAACCGACTTCGACAGTGCCGGAGTCTTGAATGCTTTCCAGACTATTATCTGAACCGCCGCAAGCAGCTAGAGATGCTAGAATTAAAATCAATCCAATAAGTATTATTTTATTCTTCAACTAAATGCTCCCCCTCAAAAATAATAGATAATAAAAAATGTTGATTAACAATGCCGCTATTCTTTGAAGAAAGAATGTTACATGAAATCAACATGAGTTAACAAATATGTTACAGAGAAAGAGGGAGATTCTCAAACCGGATATTTTAGCAAAAATATGGTTTATTTACCGTTTTACGGGATGAATGGTAAATAACTTTCAGATACCAACATATACGGTGGTATAGTTTCATATTCTCTGTATAACTAAAAACTCCATTTTCTAAAAACGAAAATAGAAATTAATTGAAAAGGCATGCATAGTTTAATAGGATAGAAGATAAGAAGAGATGATGGAGGTATATTATGGGGCCCTATATCGCAGTAATTGCTGTTTCAGTCATTGTGGTAGCGATGGTTATTATTTTATCTTTGGTTACTTTATCAAAAGGGTATGGCTATAAGCATAAAATAGACCCGCTTCCCGGTGAAGAGGAAAAGAAGGATAGTGACAGCAATGAGGAGAACCAGAAAGAAGAAAAGAAATAAGGTTATCCAGGAGAAAGCTATGAAGAGAATGGGATTATTTATGATTGCAGCATGTGCAGCTGCTGGTGTTTTATTTGCTTTTTATTCGCTTTATTCTACAAATCAGGCAATTTACGTAGCGGTGGATGGAAACGATCAAAATAAAGGTCAATATATTGGGGAATAAAGCGGGCTGTATTGTCTGTTTAAAAGGGCATCTCCTGCTGTGAAAAACAGACGGCAATCCAAGTCATATTTTTTCCTAATCCAATAGAGAAGTTTTAGACCTCCCAAAATAGGTAATATTTTTAGAAAGGAGGTTTCTAAAGATGGCACGAAAGAAATACTATGTAACAGTAGATACGGAGGAAATCCGAGAGGTTTCGCTTCCTGAAAACGGAATTGAGTATGAAATATATGCGACACCGGAAGAGGTAAAAGAAGTGGAAGTTCTGTTTGCAAGAAAAGAAAAAAATGCAAAGGATGCCGTTAAATTTGTAGGAAAACCTTTTGATGAACAGCCTGTCGATGCGAAGCGTGATAATTACGAGGGAGAATTGATTGCCCTCTACCGCAAATTGTATGATTTAGGAACCGATAAAACCAAGAGCGAAATCGAGGAACTTCGTCTGTTTTAAAATAAGATGATAAAAAGAAATGCAGACAGAAGTTTTTTCTGCCTGCATTTCTTTTTGTGAAATATATTTGAATATAATAAATCAGACCATCTTATTCCCCTTCACCAGGAGGACGGTACCCCTGCTGCAGCTCAGAAATGCTCAAACCAAATGTCATTTGCAGATGCGGGTAATCTGTAAAGCTATTAAAATCTCCGCCCCATTCAAAGCCTAAATCCTTTGCAATGTCTGCAACTTCAAACCAGTCAGACTCTCCATTATTATTCCCGTCGTAATGGATATCCCAAATAACCTCTCCATCATGATTACGAATCGCATAATCGACAGCCAGTCCATAATTATGATAACTTTCCCCGCCTCTGGCATGGGTAACAATATCTTCTTCATTTTCTCTGCCTCTGGCATACAGGGATTCCTGCTCTACCTCTGTACGCAGACCATCTGTAATAACGACCTCTATATCTATATCATCCGCACGATCGATTAACGTATCCACCGCTTCTTGGACAACAGGATGAAGTTCTGATACCGTTTCTTCTCCATCCACTCTTTCATAAGAAGGGGTTGTCTGCTCGTAAAGCCAGAACAGCAAACCTATAAAAAGAATAATGGCAATCCAAGAAAGCGTAAAATGCTTTATAGCTTTCATTCGATATTTCGGGCTCCTTTAAAAAGAATCTCTAGTCATATCATAACATGTACAAGCTTCTGATGAAGGGTTGAACAACTAGCGAAATCTGGCAGTTTTGCAAATTGATTTCTTCACTTATCTAGACATATAATGAGATAAACTTGACAGAAATGGAGGGAAACCAATGTATTACCTCATCAGCTGTTTGATTGGCTATATTTTTGGCTGTATTCATGGATCGCAAATCGTTGGCAAAATAAAGAAGCGGGATATTAAAGGAGAAGGCGTAAAGAATGCCGGAGCATCGAATACAACGATTCTGCTAGGCTGGAAATATGGGATTGTTGTTGCAATCATTGATATTTTTAAAGCGACACTTGCTATTTTACTTGTTCTTTTTATTTTAAATGAAGCTGGAATGTCGGCTGCGGGAATTTCTTTATCCATTTATTTAACGGCTCTATTTGTTATTATTGGGCATAATTATCCAATTACGATGAAGTTCAGCGGCGGGAAGGGGACGGCATCGTTAGTAGGTGCGCT
Organism: Oceanobacillus sp. FSL K6-0251; assembly: GCF_038004725.1. Classification (NCBI taxonomy): domain Bacteria; kingdom Bacillati; phylum Bacillota; class Bacilli; order Caryophanales; family Bacillaceae; genus Oceanobacillus; species Oceanobacillus sp. FSL K6-0251. The sequence goes on from NZ_JBBORS010000001.1 coordinate 1,049,427, forward strand.
AATTGCCATTGACTGGCGGGTTGCATTAATTGGAATTGCTATCTTATTATTCTTTACCTTTGCAACGGACTATCTTGTTATCGGCGTGCTGTTTATGTATCTTTCCTTTTTAATAACAACCTACTATTTCTTTGGAAATGCACCTGCGCTGGTAGTAATCTTTTTAACACTGTTATGTATATACAAACATATGGAAAATTATCGCCGGATTCTATTAAAAGAAGAGACCAGACTATCCAGTATGTTTAAAAAGAGTGCTTAAAGAGAAAGATTTAAAAAGGAAGTTTTATTATGAAGGAGCGTGCACTTGGTGGAAATTTTATTATGGATTATCATTATCCTATTATTTATCGCAAGCTTTCTAGGAATTATTTTCCCAATGATTCCATCCGTTATTGCGATTTGGGGCGGATTTTTAGTCTATTATTTCTTTATAAACAGTGAGTCCCTGACCTGGTGGTTTTGGACAGGAATGATAGTTATCACAGTCATTCTTTTTGTAGCGGATATTATCGCCAACAGTTATTTTGTGAAAAAATTTGGAGGGAGTAAGGCAGGTGAAAGAGGAGCTGCGGTTGCTGTGATTGTCGGATCATTTATTACACCGCCATTTGGTATTATTTATGTGCCATTTTTGACAGTTCTCGCTATTGAAATGATGCGGCGCAGGACTGCAAAAGAAGCAATCCGAGCATCGATCGGTTCTTTTTTAGGATTTTTAGGCGGATCGGTTGCGAAAGTAGTCTTGCAGCTGATAATGATTGGCTGGTTCTTGATCGCAATTTGGTTTTAACCAGACAGCATGAATACTCCCACCACTTAATTTCTAAAGAAATTTGAAGTGGGGGTTTCTGGGGTGTCGACTTTCAAGATGACGATTAACCGCCAGTGGAGTTGACACATCGGTGTGCTAAAAACACCCAACCCCGCTATCCCATTGGTCCTGCCTCCTGAGACTACTTTTCAGCCTATATGAGGTTCACACGTTTGTGTGCCTTGGCTGACATGTTTGGCTTGAACATTTTACGTGGCAAAGCAACGATTCTCGCCACAACCTACTATGTTCAGTTTTCAAAGAGCGTCTTTCAAGAACATTATACCATGCAAACTTATGTTCGTAAATATAAAAAGGCAATTCACCTCCCACCTACTCATTGGGTTTCACCCTGCACATTCCGACGTACAAATGTTTTCGATGGGACGAGTAATCGCAGTCCCAGGATGTACTAGTGCAGGCGTTGCAACAACTCTTTTCGATGGGGTGAGTAATCGCAACCCCAGGACGTTGCGACGTTAGCCTGCCTTGAGGTTGGGAGTCCTCTCGCCTAACCAAGATAGATGAAAAAAATCGTCAGCTTCTTGACTTTCATCAGTGAGAACTATATATTAAAAGCATAGTTGAAATGTTGACGGAGAATAGTACGTTGTAAATGTCTAAAACAGAGAGAAAAAGAATGCTGAGACTTTTTCTTAGACATACAAGGGAACCTGCCTTCCGAGTTCGCCATATAAGGAGCCCTGCTCTGAAATTGGCGCGGTTTTGGACCGTTATCCAATAAAGTGTATATATATGCTGGACACGTCTATAAAATAATAGGTAGCAGCTTATATATAAACAAGGGTGGTACCACCACTAAACCTCGGTCCCTTTTTTGGATGGAGGATTTTTTGCGTTTACATGGGATTTTCAAATAATAGAAGAGCAAAATAAGAAAGAGGTGCTTACTTTTGGGTAAGAAGAATAAGCAATTTGTAGAAAAAATTACAGCGATGGAGGATGATTTCGCACAGTGGTATACAGACGTTGTCAAGCAGGCGGAGCTTGTGGACTACGGTCAGGTGCGCGGTACAATGATTATCAAGCCTTATGGCTATGCAATTTGGGAAAACATCAAAGATGAATTAGATCGTATGTTTAAAGCAACAGGGCACACCAATGTGGCCTTCCCGCTTTTTATTCCTGAGAGCTTACTGCAAAAAGAGAAGGATCATGTAGAAGGGTTTGCTCCCGAGGTTGCCTGGGTAACCCATGGGGGAGATGAGGAATTAACAGAACGTATCGCAGTGCGTCCAACCTCTGAGGTGCTTTTCTGTGACTATTACTCGAACAACATCCACTCTTATCGTGATTTGCCAAAGCTGTATAACCAATGGTCTAATGTTGTCCGTTGGGAAAAAACAACCCGTCCGTTCCTGCGTTCCTCTGAATTTCATTGGCAGGAAGGTCACACAGCGCATGCGACAGATGCAGATGCGACGGAAGAAACAAACCGGATGCTTGAAATTTATGCCAAGCTGGTGGAAGAATATCTAGCAATTCCTGTTCTAAAAGGAAAGAAAACAGATAAAGAAAAATTTGCCGGGGCTGAATTCACGTTAACGATTGAAGCGTTGATGCATGATGGAAAAGCCTTGCAATCTGGTACTTCTCATCATTTTGGTTCCGGATTTGCAGAAGCATTTGACATTACGTACCTGGATGAAAATGGAGAAAGCCAATTTGTTCATCAAACTTCCTGGGGATTATCTACCCGGATTATGGGTGCATTAATTATGGTACACGGCGACAACCGCGGATTAGTAGTGCCTCCAAAGGTTGCTCCGACACAGGCGATGATTGTACCGATTGCGCAGCACAAAGAAGGCGTACTGGACAAAGCATATGCCTTACGTGACCAGTTAGCTGATATTGCCCGTGTTGATATTGACGGCAGTGATAAAATGCCGGGCTGGAAATTTAATGAATATGAAATGAAAGGTATTCCGGTCCGTATCGAAATGGGGCCAAAGGATATTGAAAAAGAACAGGTTGTTCTTGTCCGCCGTGATACAGGGGAAAAAGAGTTTGTTGCTTTAGCAGATGTAGAAGAGCGCCTTCCTGCATTACTGGATGAAGTACAGGCTAATCTTTATAGTCGTGCTTTAGAGCACCGGGTAGAGATGACTCATACGGCAACAGACATGGATGAATTCAAAACAGAAATTGAAAAAGGCGGATTCATCAAAGCAATGTGGTGTGGAGACGTTGCCTGTGAAGAAAAGATTAAAGAAGAAACATCCGCTACGTCCCGCTGTATCCCATTTGAACCGGAAAGCGTATCTGAAACATGTGTATGCTGCGGTAAAGAAGCAAAAGAATTGGTTTACTGGGCCAGAGCTTATTAATAAAAAGAGAAAACAGATTGGGTGTATAGCTCAGTCTGTTTTTTCTAATGGATAATTATCTGAATACATATTTTTTGTTTTGTACCTTGTATAAGCATGCATAAATATGTTATAAATATACATGTTGATTTATATATATACATTGAGTGAGGGAATAATAATGAAAGCAAATTTAAAAAATGAATTAGATAAAGTGATACATGATTTAACAGATTTAAGCGATACAATTTTTAATCATCCAGAGTTGGGAGATCAAGAATTTGAATCAATGAAGCGGTTAACAGATTATTTAACAGTACATCAATTTGACGTAGAAAAAGGAATTGTTGGCCGTGATACTGCATTTAAAGCTACCTATTCAAGCGGAAAGCCTGGTCTTCAGATTGCATACTTAGCTGAGTATGATGCGCTTCCAGGAATCGGACATGGCTGCGGACATAATTTAATTGGAACCATGAGTGTCGGAGCAGGCGTGGTATTAAGCAAGCTGATCGATGAAATTGGCGGAACCGTTCATGTATTCGGTACGCCTGCTGAAGAGACAAACGGAGCAAAAGTGCCGATGAGTGAGCAGGGTGTATTTGAAGGGGTAGATGCTGCGATGATTTTACATCCCAGTGATGTTTCGCAGGAGAGCGGTGATTCCTTGGCAATGGATGCGATCCAGTTTGAATATCATGGAAAAACAGCACATGCTGCAGCTGCTCCGGAAGAAGGAATTAATGCATTAGATAGCGTACTGCAATTATTTAATGGCATTAACGCATTAAGACAGCATGTGAAATCAGATGTCCGTATTCATGGCGTCATTCCTGAAGGAGGAGAGGCTGCCAATGTGGTGCCTGATAAAGCAGTTGCTCAATTCTATGTCCGGGCAGCGGATCGCACCTACCTGAATGAGGTTGTGGAAAAGGTGAAAAATATTGCTGAAGGCGCCGCTTCCATGACAGGAGCAACATTAGAGATATCCAATTATGAATTAAGCTACGATGATATGACAACAAATAAAGTGTTATCCGATCTATTTACAGCAAATTTAAAAGAAACAAGCAGACTACCTGTGCACGGTTCAAAGGAAAGCTATGGCTCCATTGATATGGGAAATGTCAGCCAGGTCGTTCCGGCAATCCACCCTTATATCGGCTTAAACAAAGAAGGGTTGATTGGGCATACGAAAGAATTTGCTGACCAGACGATTACAGAAGACGGGCACTTGGCTTTGTACGAAGGAGCGCTCTCTCTAGCAAAAACAGGCTATGATTTATTAACAAATGAAGAAGCTTTGAAAGCAATGAAAGAAGAATTTAATAAAAATAAAGCGCAGGCTTTGGTCTAACTAGTTAGAAAACAGCGGAGAAGGATGTTATCCTTCTCCGCTGTTTTCCGATTTAAGAGGTGCTTCGATATCCTTTTCCATCGTATCCGGATTTTTTTGCGGACCAAATCGTTTTGCAACTTTTCCATCCGTATCAACGAGGAATTTCGTAAAATTCCATTTGATCTGTTCGCCTAATATCCCTTTTTGCTCGGTCGTTAAAAAATCAAAAAGCGGATGCGCATTTTTTCCTTTTACGTCGACTTTGGAAAACATTTGAAATGTAACCCCGTAGTTCAACTGGCAAAATTGGTTAATTTCTTCGTCTGCTCCCGGATCTTGATGACCAAATTGATTACATGGAAAACCGAGTACTTCAAAATTCTGATCTTTATACTTTTCATATAGTCTTTGTAAGCCTTCAAACTGAGGGGTGAAGCCGCATTTGCTTGCAGTGTTTACGATGAGCAGTACTTTCCCTTCATAATCTGACAGCGATTTCTCTTCGCCTTCCATTGTTTTTGCTGAAAAATCATAGATGGTTGTCATATTACTTCACCTCGAAAAAATGATAAGATGTACATGCATTAAAAATAATTCCAATTGTATTATAGCAAGAAAGGGCGTTTATTTGTGACTAAAATAATAAAAGATATTCCATTAAAGACGGATGAAAAAAATGCTTATTTACGTTATCTCACTACTACGGATTTACCCGATATTTTAGAATTGCAAACGATTGTTTATGAAGCTTTAGAGGATAAAAAAAGGCTGGAGACGCTGGATGAAAGTGAATTTCGGACGATATTAGAGGGAGAGCCGCTGATGGTCGGTATCTTTCATCAAGACAGGCTGATTGCTTTCCGGGCTTTTCTGAATCCAGCTGCTGATGAAGAAGGGCTAGGAAGCGATATCGGCTTGACAGAAGAAGAATTTGCAGAAATCATTTATTCAGAGATTTCCAATGTACATCCAAATTACCGGGGCAACCATTTACAAACCCAAATGGGCCGATTCATTATGAATCAATTAGATACTTCACTTTTCCGTTATGTCTTAGCTACAGTAGCTCCCGGAAATATTCCAAGCATGAAAGATAAATTTGCACTGGGGATGCGCATTTATAAAGTAAAAGAGAAGTATGGCGGAAAGCTGCGCTATGTTTATTGTAATGATTTAAAATTAAAAGAAATCAGGGCAGAAAATCAAACGGAGATAAATATGAACGATATTGACGGGCAAGAGAAGCTGATCGAAGAAGGTTATCTTGGTGTAGAGATGAAGAAGTCAGATAGGGAATGGACAATTACTTATCAGAAATAAGAAACAGGCTGGGGAATCTAAATTCTCCAGCCTGTTTTCGTATCTATATAATTAAACCGTTGTTGTTTCTGGAAGTGTTTCCCCAATCGCTGCTAAGCGGGCTTTCACTTCTTCTGTAGATAAATCATGTTCTTTCACATAAAGGTTACGTGGTGTCACCCGGCATTCATGCGTGCATCCGCGTAAGTATTTATGTTCATTTTCCTCAGAAGCAAGCATTTGTCGATTACACTCTGGATTTGCACAGTTTACATAACGCTCACAAGGCTCTCCGTCAAAGTAATCCTTGCCAATGATGACATGTTCTTTTTGGTTAACAGGAACGCTGATACGCTCGTCAAATACATACAGCTGTCCATCCCATAACTCGCCTTGAACTTCCGGATCCTTTCCGTAAGTAACAATGCCGCCATGTAATTGACCTACATCATCAAAGCCTTCATCCTTCAGCCAGCCGCTGAATTTCTCACAGCGAATGCCGCCTGTGCAATATGTTACGATTTTTTTATCTTCAAGCATTTCTTTGTTTTCTTGGACCCACTCGGGCAGTTCACGGAATGTCTTGATATCTGGGCGGATTGCGCCTCGGAAATGTCCCAAATCATACTCATAATCATTGCGGGCATCCAATACGATGGTATCTTCGTCCTGTAATGCTTCATAGAATTCTTTCGGTTCCAAATATTTTCCGGTTGTTTCTAACGGGTTAATATCATCTTCTAAACGCAGTGTAACTAATTCGTTTCTGGGACGGACATGCATTTTTTTGAAAGCATGCTTATCATGAGCATCTATTTTAAATGTCATATCTTCAAAGCGAGAATCTGCATGCATATGCTCCATATAGGCATTTGTCTGTTCCACTGTCCCTGAAACAGTTCCGTTAATGCCTTCTTCAGCTACTAAAATACGTCCTTTTAGCCCAAGCTCGTTGCAATATTTAAGATGCTCAGCCGCAAATGCTTCCGGATCCTCAATATGCACATAATTGTAATAAAGTAAAACGCGATATTCTTGATTTGTTTCCATTTGGTTTACCACCTGTTCATTTATATTTGCAAGATACAAATGAGTCTGGTTTCGTTTATTCATTTTTCGTCTTGCAATTCTTTATTTTAGCATGTTTTATTGCTTGATTCCAGTCCATAAGACAAACGCGCCTCTCATTATTTATCCCGCTGTAGACGTGAGCATAGTCAATCTGAACTTTTTCTCCATAAGATGGAGTATCTATGAAGGAAGGAGATGAAATAATGAGCGAATCATCTAAAGACCCAATGATGTCCAATAAAGTGGTTGAGGTAATGGTAGACAGTATTTTCCGTAAGAACGGGATTAAACCAGAAGAAGTGAAAAATAACCTTTCTGAAAAACAGCGTGAAATGTTAAAAGAAATGGTGACGGATTTAAAAGCGCAGGTAGAGGAGTTTCAGGAAAAGAAGAATGAGTCTAAAGCAGAATAATTTCTATCTAAAATGTGAAGGAAATATATGATTTCTTCACATTTTTTGTGCTGCTTTCCAAAAACGGCAGCATTGCATATTCCCTAAAAATTGGACTAGGTGATTTTGTTATTTTCCGTGTTCTTTGTGCTGGTGTACAGGAAGTATAGTTATCAATACCATAAATTAATTTAGAACTTTAAGAAAGGAGTGTTAATCGATGTCTGTCTACAGAAGTAAAACAGAAGGGACCAACCGTTTCCACGATGACTTATATGGAAACGATTATGCATGTCAACCTGAAGAAAATGCCTGTGACACAAAAGATAATCAATACGCACCGGCTTATTATGATAATTCCTTCAGCCCGAATTTTGGCGAGGCGAGTGTTGTTCAAACTGCAGATGAATTTTCGTATATGGAACAAGAATCTGCAGAGGTTATCTGGGTTAAAGAATCCTGTAATATTAATGTGAATTCAACAGATACGCAAATCGGCGCATCCTTACAAGCAGCACTGCAATTAGCTATTTCCATTGTTATCCGTTTATCCATTGCTGATTCTGGAGATGAGGAAGCGGTAGAACAAGAATTAATGCAAACAATCAGTGCCAGCCAGGTAAATAAACAAAAAATATTTATCTATAATACAAAAGATGCAACTGTGACAACAACCGACACAGATATTTCTGTTAATATTCAGCTGCTTTTACAAATCCTCATCGCTTTGGTAATCATGATTGATATTCTGTAATCCAAATTTGGTATAGAAAGGAGTGTAGACGAACATGATGCACAAAAAAGAGTGGAGAGCCCTAGATTATTGTGATGACGAACGAAACAACCAGGCAGAAGTAGAGGAAGCAGCCAAACAAAAGAATATAACGAAGCAATCCTCTGAGGAATGGATTATCATTAAAGACTCTGAGGGAGTTACAGTAACAACGACAGATACGCAAGCAGCAATCAGTTTACAGGTAGGGATTGAAGTAGCTATTGCTGTGGTGCTCAGCATTACATTGGCTGATTCAGACAAGGCAAAGGCTGTTTTCCAGGATTTAGAACAAGTGATGAAAACGAAACAAAGCAACCGTCAAAAAACTATTGTTGAAAAATCGAAAAATGTAAATATCACTACTACCGATATTGATATTGCTATTAATATTCAGTTATTGATTCAGCTGCTGCTGGCAATTGTAGTAAGTCTGGATATTTTATAAGAACATTAATTGCGAAAAATAACGGTACGTTTTTTACCGGAGCTCCCTTTATAAAACTGTTAAAGGGAGCTCTATTCATTTAAGAATAGATATACAGAGCTGCGGTATTTTATACTTTTCATAGGTGAAAACTATGCATAATTCCTGTTTTTAGCAATTTTAAAAATTAATGGATTTTATAGTGTAGAACGCTATCGTCATATGAAAACGCTTCTTCCGTTGAAAAACATCGAATTTTGTCTAATAATCTTCATCGATATTCACTTGCATTTTTTTATGAAAGGGGTTAAAATAATACTTGCAAAAGGTAATTGGAGTTACAAGAATACTTTACGATCTCTTTTTCAAGACGGTGTAAAAGTATTTAAGTTTCAATGACTTTGCATATCTTGTATAAGGAGGTCATGATAATGACTGGTAAAGTAAAATGGTTTAATGCAGAAAAAGGTTTTGGTTTCATCGAGCGTGAAGACGGAGATGACGTATTTGTACACTTCTCTGCAATTCAAGCTGAAGGATTCAAAACTCTTGAAGAAGGTCAAGATGTTGAATTCGAAATCGTAGAAGGCAACCGTGGCCCGCAAGCTGCAAACGTTGTTCGTCTTTAATTCGAATGATATAAAACGCTGGATAAGCCAGCTAAAAAACCTCGAATGTTTTCTAGAAACATTCGAGGTTTTTTCTGAGGAAAAAGTTTTGTTACAGTGTCATTTCCGCTTCATATGCAAGCAATTTAATCAATGCTTGGGTGCCGCTGTCAGCTTCGCCCATGTCAGCTAATTCTTTATAAAGCTTTAATGCCAATTCCAGTCCAGGTGCTGGCATTCCCATATTATGAGCTGATTCTAAAGCTATTTCCATGTCCTTGATAAAATGCTTTACATAGAAACCGGGCTCATAATCCCGTTCAAGCATTCTCTTACCTAAGTTGGATAAGGAGAAGCTGGCCGCAGCTCCGGTAGAAATAGTGGCGAGTACTTCCTCCGCATCTAAACCTGCTTTTTTTGCATAGATAATGGATTCACTGACCCCAATCATATTGGTCGCAATCGCAATTTGATTTGCCATTTTAGTATGCTGCCCAGCTCCTGCAGGTCCAAGTAAGGTAATTCTTTCTCCCAGGACACGAAAGATAGGTGCAATTTCATCATAAGCTTCTTTATCTCCGCCGGTCATAATAGCCAATGTGCCATTTTTTGCGCCGATATCCCCTCCAGAGACAGGAGCATCTAAAGCGGTCAAACCTGTTTTTTTTGCTTCTTCATAAATTTCGATTGCTAAGCTTGGCTTAGATGTCGTCATGTCAATGACATAAGCCCCTTTATTTGCATGGTTTAAAATACCTTCATCTCCAAAATACACTTTTTCCACGTCTTCTGGATAACCAACCATTGTAATAATGACATCACTTGCTTTTGCCAAGCTGGCTTGTGTATCATGCCAGGCAGCTCCAAGCTCCAGTAACTCTTCTGCCTTTGATTTTGTTCTTGTGTAAACATTAAGCTTGTAGCCTGCTTCCATTAGATTTTTTACCATGCTTTTCCCCATTACACCTAAACCAATAAAACCGATAGTAGCCGTTGATGCCGTTATCATTGTCTCTCTCCTTTGTATAAATGTTGTATCTAAATCTTGTCATGAAAATTCAAAAAACGCAAATAATTATTAAGAAAAAACAGCTGAATTTCCAATAAATTCTTTTCACTCGTTAAAATATACTTGGCAACGATTGCCTTGCATCGAATTTTTCCATTTACATATAGTATAAAACGAAACTTCAATCCTAAATAAATATAGATAGAAGGGGAGGATAACGATGAGAGTAGATACGGTAAGGCTAAAGCAGCGGCTGCTTGCGAGACAAGAGGAGTTAATTGAACGAATAAATCAAAAAACAGAAATGAAATATGAATTTAGCCAAGAGGTGTTAGGTGAATTATCCAATTATGATAATCATCCTGCTGATACAGGAACGGAGCTTTTTGAAAGAGAAAAAGACAGTGCTCTGCAGCGACATGCGGAATCAGAATTAGAAGAAATAAATAATTCCATTCATGCGATGGAAGAAGGAACCTATGGAATTTGCAAGGTGTGCGGCGAAAATATTGAACCAGAGCGTTTGGAGGCATTACCGACTGCAGATTGCTGCGCCGAACATGAAAAACAGCGGACATTTCATGGAGAGACACCGCCAAAAGAAGTATTTAAAGTAAGAGAAGATGGCGGAGAAAATAGTTGGGAGGATGTCCAGCAATATGGAACATCCAGCTATACTCCGGATTATCATGACGGTGCAGGGGTGCCGGAAGATGGGGAAGAGAGCTCTGATGATATAGAGGTGGAAGACTTTTTGGCTGCTGATATAGAAGGCAAGTATACAGGCGTGATGCCTAATCATGAGGCGTATGAGGATGAATTGGATAGCGAAGAAGAGTAATTCACAAAAAAATCCGGACGATAATCCCGTTATGTTGGAATTTTATCTGTCCGGTTTTTAGTAAAATATAGAGATTATAATGTTGATTCAAATATATTTGTTAGGATATCCGAAATAAATAAGGTATTCATAATTGTAATAATAACAAAGGTGATGGCTAACGATACGATTGTAAAATAAAAACTGTGTTTTATTTTTTCTTGAGTAAGTGCATGAAGCGCATGAATAATCGGATTAACGTACATCACGATAATAAATAAAATGGTTATAAAAGATATTCCCCATGGAAAACTTGCTTCTTCCGGCTGAAGAATCCACGTATCCATTTCGGATATATCAATCTTAACAATACCCAGCAGTGATAATAAAGCTAGCACAACAAATAAGCCTGTAAATGGTACGAGTGTGCCTGTGTAACGAGTGAACTGCTGCACAAAGGAAGATGAATGTTTCGCAAGATTAAGCGTAATAAAGCTAGCAATTAGTCCCGCAAAGAAAAGAATAATAAAAATAAGCATCCCTTTTAGCGTGGTTGAGAAAAAAGGTACATAATCGCTTAGTGACTCGTTGCTGGAAAAGACTCCGATAGTGTCTTGAAATATTGTGTTAAGAAGTCCCCAAAAGAATAATGTGGTTGCAAGGGTAAGTATAATTGCGGTAATAATAGAATTAGTTACGTGCTGTTCATTATCCCTAAAAGCGACATTCGGATTTTTAATCCGGGTAATAAAATAACTCCAATATTGATTTGAACCTGTTTTTACTTTTTCAAGTGTTGCATTGAATTGCTGTGATGTTTCTGCAGTGGATGCATTTTCCTGTTGTGATGTCTCTGTATGTACCTCAGGAGTATTTTCTTTAGATGGATCCTCTGTTGCTGTTTTTTCTTGTGGATGCAGCGGTGAACCACATTTTGTACAAAACTTTCCTTCCTCCGTTTCCTGATTACATGCTGGGCAAATCAAAAAATCACTTCCTTTTCCAATAATTCAGCAAGATAAATCTTGCTTTGAAAGTTAATTATATACGATTTTTCAGGGAATCGGTAGGGGGAAATAGGTTTATTCTCCTAATATTTCCTTCTGTGTATAGAAAAAGCAGGCTGCTGATATTCAACAGTCTGCTTTTTCCGTTGCTATAGATAGCTTAGTAATTCTTATACCCGCATTCAGTGAGATCACTCCTCGTTGAAGAAAGTGTTCCTTTATGCTGTTTATTGATTTGCTTCTGGTTGGCTGGCTTTTAATTCATCCATTTTTAATGTAATGGAATGCAGTTCTCCATCACGTGCAAATTCGATTTCTACATGTTCTCCAGCCTGCCCTTGATCAAAAAGCTCTTTGCGAAGCTCGATAATGGAAGTGACTGGATTCCCATTTATTTTTGTAATGACGTCAAATTGTTGCAGGTTCGCATTGTCTGCTGGTGAACCAGATTGAACATTTGCAATGACCATGCCGCCTTCTACATCTTCAGGAAGCTCGATTTCTTGCTGGTATTGAGGCGGAACCTGGGTTAATGGCGCTGTAGAAATACCGATTAATGGACGGGAAACTTCACCGTCTGTTTCCAGTTTTTCAACAACTGGCAAGGCTTCGTCAATAGGAATGGCAAAACCGATGCCTTCTACTTGGCTTTGAGCAATTTTCATGGAGTTGATGCCAATCACATCACCGTCTGCATTAACTAATGCGCCGCCACTGTTACCAGGGTTGATTGCTGCATCTGTTTGCAGTACTTCTGTTACCCAATCCGGAGCGCCGTCTCCGTTTGTATCTACTTCAACATTACGATTTAAACCGCTGATGATACCTCTTGTTACACTGTTATTAAAGTCCATACCAAGCGGGTTACCGATTGCCATAACCGTTTCTCCTACTTCAATATCTTCACTGGATCCTAAATTTGCAACTGTATCAACATGCTCTCCATCAATTTCAAGCACAGCTAAGTCTGTTAATGCATCTGTTCCAAGTACAGTGGCATCTACCTGATGTTCTTCATTCAAAGCTACTTGAAGCTGTTCTGCGCCTTCTACAACATGGTTATTTGTGATAACATACGCTTTTCCATCTTCTTTTTTATAGATGATTCCTGAACCAGTACCAGCTTCTTGGCTGTCCTCCCATAAATTTTGCTGCTGCATATTAATAACGCCGACAACAGCTTGGGAAACTTCTGTAATATCAGCAGAAACGTCTGCATCATCAGAAGCTATCGTAGGGATAATAGATTCTGAAGAGGCACTGGATGATGCAGTTTCTCCTCCAGAGGAATCCATTATGCCCTCCGAAGCCGGCAGCAATTGATTTCCTAAGAGCAGGACAACAAGTACGGAAGAAATAATTCCTCCAATTGCTCCGCTAAAAAAACCGCGGAACCAGCCTTTCGATTTTTTTTGCTTTGGCGGATTGGTTTCTGATGAAGCGACATATGTTTGCTGCTTTTCATCGGTTGTTCTATTTTGCTCTGATCTATTATTATCAATTGTCGATGCTTCATCAGTCAAAGGCTCATTATTCTTTTCAAGGTCACCCGATACATTTTCATTTCTTTCATTTTCATAATCGTTGTTACTCATTGTAAAGCACCTCCAAGTTATTTGATTTAATTTTATTATAGTACCGACCATGGGAAATCCTTTGGTATAATTGTGTAAAAACTGTGTAATCTTAAATCCCGTTTGTCAGAAGCAGGGTGTTCATGTAAAAATAAATAGTATAGAATGAAAGATTGTTGAAAATGGGGATATTCTTTCTTCCTATATTAGAATTACCCGATTTGTTTTTTTTAATAAACGTGAAAACGCCTGAAAATAATCAAGTATATTGCTTTATCACGGAGAATCGTCCGTAAAACTCCCTCTGAATAAAGTTTCGTTTTATTGCTGGGGTCTGCCGAAGCGGCATCTTGCCAAATCCGCAGTTGATAAACTACAATTTAGTACAGGATGAAAGAGGTGGGAAATACATGTCATACCATATTGGTTTAGTAGAAGATGATAAAAACATACAAGATATTGTTGTTGCCTATTTAAAAAAAGAAGGGTATCAGATAACTGTTCTGGACAATGCAGAAGACGGCTGGACATTATGGGAAAATAATCCACCGGATATGTGGGTATTAGATATTATGCTCCCGGGGATGGATGGTTATGAATTTTGCAGGAAAATTCGTAATGAAAGCGATGTTCCCATTATTATTATTTCAGCGAAAGATGAGGAAATCGATAAAATTTTAGGTCTGGAGCTGGGCAGTGATGATTATTTAACCAAGCCATTCAGCCCGAGAGAACTGATTGCCCGAATGAAAAGGCTGTTCAAACGGGTGCAGCCAAAGTCTTCGGAATATAAAGAACCGGACGATCGGGTAAAAGTAGATCAGCTCCTTGTGTATAAAAATGAACGGAGAGTATTTTTTGAAGGAATCGAATATGAAACAACTGCAAAAGAATATGATATGCTGCTCCTTTTAGCAGAGAACCCTAATCGTGCTTTTTCTCGTGAAGAATTGCTGGTAAAGGTATGGGGCGATGATTATTTTGGGAGTGACCGTGCGGTAGATGATTTAATGAAACGGATTCGGAAAAAGATGGAGCATATTCCCCTTGAGACAGTATGGGGATTCGGCTATCGTTTGAGAAAAGATGAGGAAGCATAATAATGAAATTACAATCGCAACTAAATGCTGCTTTTACAGCGCTGCTGCTTGTTATTATGACCACTGCGGGCCTGGTTATTTACTCGCTGGTATTAGATGTGCTCATCCAGGATGAACAGCGTCAGCTTGCAGAAACAGGAGAATTACTTATCAGTTTTCTATCGGAACAGTATGATGATGCAAGTGAATATCGAAATATTGATGACTTCTTGAAGGATCAAGAATTGCAGCTTTTCTTATATGACCGGAACTTAGATACAGTTTTATTTTCGACCATGTCTATTTCGGTTGTAAATGAGTTTTTTCAGGAAAACAATTTTGAGGACAACGAAGAAACACTGTGGCAGCATGGAAATGACCGTTTCGTAACGCAACGAATTATATTTTCTCCGGAGCAGTCCGGGATGGAATTGATTTTATTAACACCCATCAACGATTTACGAGCCGTGCAGCAAAACTTTTTCTTCCGATTAGCATGGGTATTTTTAATTGGAGCTCTGGCGGCAGTCATTTTAAGCTATTATATGACGAATAAATTGGTAACACCATTATCCTTGCTGAAGAAAGAATTGAAGAAGGTGGAAAACCGCCAATTTGACCAGATGAAGCGGATCCGGGCCAGCGGAGAAATAAAAGAAGTGGAACAGAGTGTCTACGAGATGTCACAGACATTAGAGCAATATATGAAATCGCAGCAGACCTTTTTTCAAAATGCGAGCCATGAGCTGAAAACACCATTGATGACAATCCAAGGCTACGCAGAAGGAATCCGTGATGGTATTTTTGATGAAAAAGATACCGAGAAAGGGCTGGATGTCATGGTGACAGAAGTAAACAGACTCAAGAAAATCATCAATGAAATGATTTTACTTGCCAAATTGGACTCTCAGCCGGATGTGTACGAGGAGACAGAAATCGATGTGCAGGCTTTTGTGGACGGGATTGTGAGCAAAGCATTGCCAATCGTCAATGAAAATAAACTGGACCTTCATCAGAAGGTGGACGGCTGCATAACGATACATGCAGATGAAGAAAAGCTCCTGCGAGCTGTTTCCAATGTGGTATTTAATGCAATCAGGTATGCCAATAAAGAGATATCTATCCATGTATATAAGAAAAAGAATATGATTTTCTTTGATATAGAGGATGACGGAAAAGGGATTACCGAGGAAGATATGGATAAAATATTCCACCGGTTTATCAAAGGAAAAGGCGGAGAAACGGGACTGGGACTGGCGATTGCACGTGCAATTATTGAACAGTCAAACGGGAAGATATATGCCGGGCAGTCGAAAAAATTAGGTGGAGCGAAGTTTACCATGTGCCTGCCTGTTTCTAGTAAGCCGAAAGGAAATAAAAAAATAAAATCTTAATGAATGATAAAAAGACTTCTTTCTTTGCCTGATTGGGCGTGGAAGAGGTCTTTTTTATCGCAGCCCCAGTGTAAAGCTCCGCAGAAAAAGCGATTTTCTTTTTCCGCCGCAGGCATAAATATGACTATACTTTGGTCTGCGCCTGTGGTCCCGCAATTAGCAAGGCTTCTTTAAAGGGAGCTAAAGACAAGTCTCTGGAAACGCAGTATATTTCTATAGCCGCTGCTTACAGTAAAATTATATCTGCTAAGTCATCCAGCTATTTTGGTGAAAATCCTTCATGAAATGATAATATAAAATGCATTGTTATAATAATACATGAGCAATCAACACATCCTAAAGGAAAGAAAAACAATTTTACAAATTTCCTCATTATATGATATAATAAATTGGTTTTACATTCGATATGTTAGAGGAGCGTACTATTTATGCAATTAAGAAATGATATTCGTAATATCGCAATTATTGCACACGTTGACCACGGGAAAACAACGTTAGTGGATCAGCTATTAAGATATTCTGGGACTTTTCGGGAAAACGAGCACGTAGACGAACGTGCGATGGACTCTGGAGATATAGAACGTGAACGCGGGATTACAATCTTAGCGAAAAATACAGCTGTAAAATATAAAGATTCAACAATTAATATCCTTGATACACCAGGTCACGCCGACTTTGGCGGTGAAGTGGAACGTATTATGAAAATGGTTGATGGTGTTGCCTTAGTCGTGGACGCCTACGAAGGAACCATGCCGCAAACACGTTTCGTATTAAAAAAAGCTTTAGAACAAAAACTGACACCAATTGTGGTATTAAATAAAGTTGACCGTCCAAATGCCAGACCGGCAGAGGTCGTTGACGAAGTATTAGATTTATTTATTGAATTAGGAGCGGACGATAACCAATTAGAATTCCCTGTTGTTTATGCATCTGCGTTAAATGGAACCTCCGGATTAGAGCCGGAAGATCAGCAGGAAACAATGGATCCAGTCTTTAATACCATTATGGAGCATATTCCGGCTCCAGCTGATACAAGAGAAGAGCCGTTACAGTTTCAAGTAACTTTACTGGATTATAATGACTATGTCGGCCGAATCGGAGTTGGACGTGTGGTCCGCGGTTCTATCAAGGTAGGACAGCAGGTTGTTGTATTAAAAGAAGATGGATCACAAAAATCCTTCCGTGTTTCCAAATTATTTGGTTTCATTGGTTTAAAACGGGTTGAAATCCAAGAAGCTGTTTCTGGTGACATCGTAGCTCTGGCTGGAATGGAAGACTTAAATGTCGGTGAAACGGTATGTCCGGCTGAGCATCCTGATCCGCTTCCATGGCTGCGTATTGATGAGCCGACCCTGCAGATGACCTTTGTTGTAAACAACAGTCCATTTGCCGGAAAAGAAGGGAAGTATATTACGTCCCGCCGTATTGAAGAGCGTTTATTAAAAGAATTAGAAACCGATGTAAGCTTACGTGTGGAACCGACCAGTTCACCAGATGCCTGGACTGTTTCCGGACGCGGAGAGCTGCATTTGTCTATTCTTATTGAGAACATGCGCCGTGAAGGCTATGAGCTTCAATTGTCTAAGCCGGAAGTAATCATCAAAGATATTGACGGTGTAAAATGTGAACCGATGGAGCGGGTCCAAGTAGATGTTCCGGAAGAACACACAGGAGCAATTATGGAATCCTTAGGAGAACGTAAAGGCGAAATGCTTGATATGGCTAATCAAGGAAACGGACAAGTTCGTATTGAGTTTAAAGTGCCATCCCGCGGTCTTTTAGGATATACTACAGAATTTATGTCGCAGACACGCGGTTATGGTATTATTAACCATACCTTTGAGGCATACGAGCCTGTTATTAAAGGACAGGTCGGCGGCCGCCGTGAAGGTGTGCTAGTTGCATTGGAAAAAGGGAAAGCATCTACCTATGGAATCATGAACTTGGAGGATCGCGGAGTTATCTTTATTACTCCCGGAACGGAAGTTTATGAAGGGATGATTGTCGGAGAGCATAATCGTGAGAATGACTTAACGGTTAATATCACAAAAGAAAAGCACTTAACTAACGTGCGTTCAGCTACAAAAGACCAGACATCCACTATCCGTAAGACAAGAGATATGTCTCTGGAGGAAGCCCTGCAATATTTAAGTGAGGATGAGTATTGTGAAGTAACACCAGAAACAATCCGTCTTCGTAAGAAAATCTTAAATAAAAACGAACGTGAAAAGGCAGCGAAAAAAAGTAAGTAATGAAGTGGAAGCATAAGCTGACAGAAAAGCCGGTTCGATTTTTACTAGAAATAGTAAGAATTGAACCGGCTTTTTTATATTAGAGAAGTATATAATTTTTAACGCAGAAGAATTCCGAAGCTAACACCAAATTGAATGTAGTTTATCCCCATGGATTTTGATGAAGAACCGTCCATAAAACTCCCACGGAGTGAAGTTTCGTTTTATGCCATCTAAATAGTCAGTCAGCATAGAAGAAAATATATATGATTATAATTTATTTTGTATTGGAGTAAACGTATAAGAAGTACTACTATTATAATTATAGAAAAAATATGTAAATTATAGAGAAACAGCTGATAGCATATTATATAAGTTAAAGTCTTCCTGATTTGTATCGAAAAATTTCATTTGAAGCAGGCTTGTATCACCACTAAAAATTATTGGAGGGATAAAATGGCGGAATTAACGAAGGGCAGATTATTTAGCAATGAATTATTAGAAGAAATTAGAGACAGGTTCGCCTATATTGATATGGATCCGTTGACACAGAAAAAGCGGGTGTTTTTAGACAATGCCGGCGGTTCTTTTCGGTTAAAAACTGCCAATCAGAAATTTGCTCAGTACGACTTGATGCCTGACCACCCTTTGCGCAATCATGACACAGCGAAATTTTTATTCGAAGTGGAGCAGAGAGGCATAGAAGATGCAAGAACGATATTTAATGCAAAGCAGGGGAGTATTGCCACTTACTTTACTGCGTCTCAAGCAATGTTTGCAGCAACCGGTGTCATTGCGGAAAATATAGAGGGAAGCAATATTGTGACAACGGAATTAGAGCATCCGTCTGCTTATGATGCTGCCAAGTTTTATGCAAATAAGCTGGGAAAAGAATTTCGTGTAGCTAAAACAAACCGGGTAACTGGAGGTGTGGATGTTGCGGAAATCACCAGACTGATTGATGAGAATACAAGCTTTTTAAGTGTGATTTATGCATCTAATATTTCAGGTACGATTTTAGATATTGAAATGATTGTAAAGGAAGCCAGGAAAATCAAGCCAGATTTATACATTATCGTCGACGCTGTGCAGCATGCTCCGCACGGTATCATTGATATCGAAAAAACCCCTGTAGATGCGATTAACTTTGCACCATATAAATTTTTCGGGGTAAGAGGAAGCGGTTTTGCATATATTTCCCAAAGGGCAGCAGCGCTTCCGCATCAACGTTTAGCTGGAAAGGATGACAGTGATCTGCAGCTGGGAAGCTCCACACCGGGTCATTTTGCTTCTCTTAGCGAAATTGTCGATTATGTCTGCTGGATAGGGAGTAAATTTTCGGAGAAACAGGATAGAAGAAGGCTGTATGAGGAAGGAATGACACGGATCGCTTTACATGAAAGAGCATTGCTGGAAGCGATACTTCATGGCACAGATAAAGTAAAAGGATTAAGAAATATCCCTGGCGTTACCGTCCATTTAGATGATGAAGATTTATCTAAGAGGGATCTGATTATCGGAATAACAATTGATCACTTAGATTATCAAGAGGCTGATCGGCAATATGAAGCGGAGCATATTGTGGTTTATGAGCGTGCTGCTTCCAGTATTTATTCTAAAAGAATGTTAGAGTCTTTTGATCTCGACGGTGTTGTAAGGGTATCCCCCCTACACTGCAATAGTGTGGAGGAAATAGAAGCATTTCTGCGTGTTACACAAAAAATAGCGGAAAGAGTTAAAACAGTAAGTTAACAATTAAATTTTTGCTTGGTGCTCCTCATTCAAGTAAGTGATTCTTTATTTATGGCAGTATGAGTGTCCGTCATTTCCTCTGCTGAGCAGAAAAGAAAAACGGTCACTCCTTTTCCTGCTTCATGTAAATCTGAAATACTTGCTTCCCAGCGCTCTGCAAAATCATTTTTTACAGCGTATTAAAACTCACAGATGATCGATTTTTTTTCTCCTTGATAAATGAAATAAAATCTGTGCCGACTTTCGGAAGCGGCTGTGTTTTTTTATAATACAGCATAATATTTTGACGGGCGTTGTCATCATCAATTTTGTAAAAGCATAATTTATTGGTTGCTTCTAAGTAATGCGTGACGCTGGCCCGAACGAAAGCGATTCCCTTTTCATTACTGGCAATGTAATAGGAAGTCAGCATCTGGTCAAGGTACATGGATATGGTTGGTGTGAAACCGGCATTTCTACACATTTTTAAACTTCGCTGGTTAAGGTCATTCCCTTTTTTTAATAGCAGGAAATCTTCATTCTGAAATTCTTTCAGGTTTATCTTAGGATACCGTTCACTTAAATAGTTTCCATTAGCTATATTTTGAAAGGTGATTTGATAGTTACGAAGCTTATTATTTATTTCATAGCTTGAAGGCACTGCCAGTAAAATATGTTCTTCCGCCCAGACAAAGGAATCAAACATTTTAGAAATGTCCTTTTTCTCGACATCGATCATCATATCAACAATCCCTGTGCGCAGACATTTTATCAGATCATCCGCATTGGCTTCCAGAAGATTTACCTTATAATCGGGATATTCTTCCTTAAACTCTTGAGCGATTTTCGGCAGGATATGTGTGCAAAAGAAAGATGCGCCTCCAACACTGATGGTACCTTGATTATCCTCTGCTAAGTGATTAAAATAACTCCTCATTTCTTTTTCAATGTTCATAATAGTCTCGATGGATTCAATATAATATTCTCCAGCCTTTGTTAATTGGATGGGATTGCTGCTTCTATCGAAAATAAGAAGACCTATCTCTTCTTCCACTTTTTTAATCGTTGCACTGAGTGCCGGCTGAGAAATATATAATTCGCCGGCAGCTTTCGAAAAGCTCTTATTTAAATATACTGCATATACATATTCCATATTTTTCAGCATCTCATTCCTCCTCAAATTATGTATAGAGAAATACCTATAGTGTTATAAATTATTTCGTATTGGAGTTCGTATCTAAGATGGGATACTATTATAACTATAATGAATTTGCAGATATTTTGTAAAGGTATACTATTTTTCAATTATAGAAAAGAGGGTTAATCATGGATTTGATAAAAGAAAAGTTTTTAAAGCTTGGTGCGGAATATGCTCCTGGTCAAGAAGGACGCCAGAAAACGAATGAAATCGATGTTCCTTTTGAGAAAATTCCCGGTAGGCCGGTGGACTTTTCACATGGGGATGTGGATGCTTTTCAACCAATTCCGGGCTCTTTAGATGCCTTTGTGGAAGGAGTTCATCTTGGAGGGAAGCAGGCCTACACAGAATATCGCGGGGGGATGGATATCCGGGAGAAGCTAGCTGAAAAGCTTGCTGATTTTACGAACACAAGCATTGACCCGGATCAACATGTTATCCTAACACCTGGAACCCAAGGAGCGTTATTTCTAGCAATGGGATCAACGGTGGCCAGAGGAGATAAGGTTGCTATTGTAGAACCGGACTATTTTGCCAACCGGAAGCTTGTTGAATTTTTTGATGGGGAAGTCGTTCCTGTCCAGCTGGATTATTACAAAACAGACACATCAGCCGGTTTAGAGCTAACGCAGCTGGAGGATGCTTTTCAATCAGGAGTAAAACTCTTTTTGTTCTCTAATCCAAATAATCCGACGGGTGTTATTTATTCCTGGGATGAAATTCAGGAGATTGCCGGTTTAGCAGAGCAATACGGGGCAACCGTGATTGTTGATCAACTCTACTCGCGGCAAATTTTTGAAGGACGGACGTATACTCATTTATGTGCGGAGAACCGGATTGATCGAGAAAATGTCATTACGATCATGGGACCTTCTAAAACAGAATCACTTAGCGGATACAGGTTAGGGGTCGCTTTTGGATCGGCAAAAATGATTAACCGAATGGAAAAACTGCAGGCTATTGTATCATTGCGCGCTGGCGGATATAATCAGGCCGTCTTGAAAACATGGTTTTCTGAACCGGCAGGCTGGATGGAGGAGCGAATTAAAGCGCATCAGGCAATCCGTGATGACCTGGTCGCCAAAATACGTGCAGCTGAGGGGTTTCAGGTAAGAGCGACAGAAGCGGGCAGTTATTTATTCCCGAGAATTCCGGAACTGGGTATTTCAATCAATGAGTTTGTGAAAGCACTTCGTCTTCAGGCTGGTGTGACCGTAACACCAGGAACGGAATTCGGTCCACAATTCGGTGACAGCTTTCGGATAAATTTTTCACAGGATCATCAAGCGGCGGTAGAAGCAATGGAACGTGTTATCCAAGTAGTGGAGGCGTATCGAAATGCATCCATCAAATGAAGGGAATAATCTGATTCCACAGGGGAAATACCTTCCTGCATCCCGGTTTGGAAATATTATTTATACAGCCGGGATGACACCAAGAAAGAATGGTGTGCTGCTTCAGAGCGGAAAAGTTATTGCAGCAGAGCCTGTATCAACCTATTATCCAGCAGTCAGACAAGCAGCTGCAAATGCCTTAACTGCTGCTGTAAACACACTTATGGAGGGAGAACAACTCATGCAGATATTATCACTCACCGTTTATGTGAATGCAGAGGAAACATTTCAATCCCATTCAAGTCTGGCAAATGCTGCTTCCGAATATTTATCTGAACAATTGGGGGAGGCGGGGATAGGCAGCAGGGCAGCAATTGGTGTATCCTCGTTACCGGGAAATGCACCTGTTGAAATTCAATTGGTTGCTGGAGTGAGCTTATAAAGAATATACTGGAATTGTTAATTAGAGCAAGCTAAAAAATGAATGTAACTTGATGAAATCTCCTTTATCGAGTTACATTTAAAGTCAAAAATGAAAACGCTTTAATTAACGAGGTTAAATGAAATGATGACGGGTGGATGACATCGAAGCAGAAAAGGTTGAAAAACAAAACTAGACTTGCTTACACTTATTTCAGTCATCCATCGTACGCTTCTTCGGATTGTAGCAAAGCTAACGATGAAATACTGCCAAAATCAGCCTTTTTTAAAATCTGAAAGTTTGTTTAAACATCATAAACAATGGGGGAGTTACCATGAAAAAGATTTTATTAAGGTTAAAGAATGTCGGTCCAGGCGCTATTGTAGCAGCTGCTATTATCGGGCCGGGAACGATAACAACAGCCAGTCAGGTTGGTGCCCAATTCGGTTTTATCTTGATTTGGTCCTTGCTGTTCTCCGTTATTGCTACCATGGTCTTGCAGGAAATGACCACCCGCTTAGGAATTGTTACAAGAAAAGATTTGGGCACAGCTTTTAGAGAACAGTTTGAAAATCCTTTATTAAGGGTGTTGACAATCATATTAGTTGTCGCTGCTATTGGAGTCGGCAACGCAGCTTATGAGACAGGAAATATCGTCGGCGGTGCCATCGGTCTGACCACCTTAACAGGTTTCCCTATCCAGACATGGGGCGTAATTATCGGTATTTCAGCCGGGTTGCTGCTCTGGTTTGGCACATACAAAATACTTGAAAAAGTTTTCATTGTATTAATTGGTTTAATGGTACTCAGTTTTTTTATTACGGCAATTGTAGTTAAACCTGATTTATCGGCTATTTTTGAAGGTGCATTTATACCGACAATTCCGGATGGCTCTATTATCCTAGTGATTTCCTTAATCGGTACAACGATTGTTCCGTATACGCTTTTTTTGCAGTCAGCAACGGTTCAGGAGCGGTGGAAGGATAAAAGCGGGATAGGGGAAAGCCGGTTCGACATTGTTACATCGCTGATTGTGGTCAGTATTGTTACGGCCTCGATTGTAATCACTGCCGCAATGGCTTTTCCTCTTGGCACAACAATTGATAATCCAGCTGAAATGGCTATTCAATTAGAGCCGCTGCTTGGTTCTTGGGCAAAATATGTATTCTCGATTGGTATTTTTGCTGCAGGTGTTACATCAACGATGACGGCGCCACTAGGAGCAGCCTATGCTATTTCAGGCGTTTTTGGCTGGGACAGGAATTTAAAATCCATGAAATTCAGAGCCATTTGGATGGTTATTATTTTAATTGGAATCATTTTTTCAGGTTTGGGATACAGTCCGATTGAAATTATTGTGTTTTCTCAATATGCAAATGGCTTAATTTTGCCTGTTATCGTTCTATTTTTGTTGTTTGTCATGAACAACCGCCGAATGCTGGCCGAGAACGTCAACAAGCTATGGATAAATATTGCAGGCTGGGTTGTATTTGCCATTACGGTACTTTTGGCTTTATTATCATTTAATATAATAGGTTAGCTGGAGGAATCGCTATGCAAAATATCATCTTTCAGCCGTTAGGAGATACAGGGATACGGGTACAGTTTTGCGAACAGGTTTCCTCCCGGCTAAATAAAAAGATCAGGAGCTTTTGCCTTCTGCTAAAAAAAGAGCGTATTAAAGGTATTGTAGAATGGGTTCCTGCCTATGATTCCGTTTCTGTCTATTATTTGCCGGACCAGCTTACGTATCATGCAATCTGTGAAGAATTATCCACTTTATCCAGTTATGCATCACGGGATAAAGTGGAGCAGAGGAATCGGATATTTATTCCAACTTTGTACGGCGGGGAAGCTGGTTCTGATTTAGACCATGTCGCCGTTTCTAATCAATTAACAAAAGAAGAAGTGATTGAGAATCATTCAGGTACAGATTATCTTATTTATATGATGGGATTTCTGCCGGGCTTTCCTTATATGGGCGGACTGTCTAAATCCATTTGCACACCGCGGCTGGAAAGCCCGAGATTACATGTGCCGGCAGGATCGGTAGGAATCGCCGGGGAGCAAACGGTGATATACTCATTACAGTCCCCGGGCGGTGCAAATATTATAGGACGTACACCTGTCACCTTGTTTGATTCTTCCCAAGAGAATCCATTTTTATTTCAGGCAGGAGATAAAATCCGCTTTGTTTCGATTACGGAAGAGGAGTATGAAGCAATAGAACAAGCGGTAAAGGACGGCAGCTATAAAGTGAGAAAGGAAGTGTTCCATGATGAAACAAAGAAGCATTGATTTAAACAGTGACTTGGGGGAGAGTTTTGGAGCTTATACGATAGGTCTTGATAACGAAATTTTGGAGGTAGTCACCTCTGCAAACATTGCTTGCGGCTTTCATGCCGGAGATTATAATGTTATGGGAAAAACCGTTAAAATGGCTAAAGAAAAGCAGGTAGGGGTTGGAGCCCATCCAGGCTTTCCAGATTTGATTGGTTTTGGCAGAAGAGCCATTCAAGTGGATCCAGATGAAGTTTTTCATTTAACAGCTTACCAAATTGGTGCTTTAAAGGCCTTTTGTAATATTCATGAGGTGCCTATGCAGCATGTGAAACCGCATGGAGCTTTGTTCAATATGGCAGCGAAAGACCGGGAGATTGCTGAAGCAATTGCGAAGGCGACAGCTCAAGTAGATGAACAATTAATTCTCTTTGGGTCATCAGGAAGTGAATTGATTCGTGCGGGAAAAAAATACGGATTAAAAACAGCCTCAGAAGTATTTGCTGACAGAACGTATCAATCGGATGGCTCGTTGACAGCTCGAACAGAAAAAAATGCAATGATTACAGAGGTAGAAAAAGCAATTGAACAAGTACGCAGTATGGTTTTTGAAGGGAAAGTCACCTCCGTTGATGGAGAGGAAGTCCAGGTGGAAGCCGACACCATCTGCGTCCATGGAGATGGACAGCATGCCCTTCTGTTTGCAAAGGAATTGCGGCAGCGTTTGGAACAAGAAGGGATTCGGATGAAACGTGTTGGAGAATAAAGCGGAGCAGCAGCCGCTTTTTAAAGTAATTAAACCGGGACTGTTAACAACCATCCAAGACTTGGGAAGAACCGGCTTTCAAAAATACGGGGTTGTTGTCTCGGGAGCAATGGATCCATTCGCTTTGCAGACAGCCAATCTCTTAGTGGGAAATAGAAGAGATGAGGCCTGTCTGGAAATAACCATGATGGGTCCGGAGCTGGTTGTATTATCGGAAGCAACGATAGCTATTTGTGGCGCAGATTTAAGTCCTATGATAAATGGCAAAGCCGCACCGATGTGGAAATCAATCCAGCTTAAAAAGGATGATTATGTGACGTTTGGCGCTCCTCAATCGGGGGTGCGGACTTATTTATCTGTTTCGGGCGGGTTTGACTCACCAGTAGTTATGGGTAGTAAATCAACTTACCAAAAAGCTGGAATTGGGAAGCACGTTGAAAAGAAAGATACGATTTTCGGTTATGCGGTGAATGGAAAAGCAGGAGTTGGATTAATGCATACAGAAATCCCCAGGTACCGCAAGGAGGTAGAGCTTCGTGTCGTGAAAGGTCCACATATGGAGCGATTTACAAAGGAAGGAATAGATAACTTTTTCAATAACGTACATCTTGTTAGTCCGCAGGCAGACCGGATGGGGTATCGGCTTCAATCCAAGGCTATTGCTCATAAAAATGGAGCAGATATTTGGTCGGATGCCATTCCGTTTGGAGGTGTGCAAGTGCCGGTGAATGGCCAGCCAATCATATTGATGGCTGACCGGCAAACGACTGGAGGATATACGAGAATTGCTACAGTTATTTCTGTTGACCTTCCCAAAGTAGCTCAGCTTGTTCCGGGCGGCAAAATTTGTTTCCGGGAGGTAGATGTCGAAGAGGCACAAAAACTTTATAGGGAAAGAGAACAGTTTTTACTTCAAATAAAATATTTTTGCAGAGGTGATAGCAGTGTTAAAGGAAAGAATGGCTATTCGAAAAGGAGAGTGGACTAAACCCACAGCAGGGCTGGCTCCAACTCATGTACAGGCAAACCTGGTCATTGTTCCAAAGAAGCATGCGTATGACTTTCTCTTATTTTGTATGCGAAATCCGAAGTCTTGCCCATTGATTGAAGTGACGGATGCTGGCTCCTATACACCTGTAAGCTCTGCGCCGGATGCAGATATCAGAACGGATATTCCGAGATATCGAATTTTTAGACACGGGAAGCTGGCAGATGAAGTGATGGATATTACAGAAGAATGGCGTGAGGATTTTATCAGCTTTTTGATTGGATGCAGCTTTACCTTTGAAAATGCTTTAAGGGCGGCTGGAATTCCTTTGAGGCATATAGAAAACAAACAAAATGTTACGATGTATGAAACCAATGTGCCCTGTCATGGGGCAGGGGACTTTCAAGGGAATCTGGTGGTTTCCATGCGTCCGATTCGCGCAGATCATGTGCCCGCAGCTGTTCAAATCACATCGGCCTTCCCAACGATGCATGGCGCACCGGTACAGGTTGGTTATCCAGAGAAGCTGGGAATCAAAAACCTGCAGGCCCCTGAATATGGTGATCCTGTAGAAATAAAGGAAGATGAAATTCCAGTGTTTTGGGCGTGTGGTGTAACACCGCAGCTTGTAGCACTTCAAGCAAAAATTGAAATAATGATCACACATGCTCCAGGACATATGTTTATTACAGATTTGCTGGATTCTGAAATAGGAAGATGAGTTTGTAGAACGATTGAAGCTGCCAAAAGCGCCTAATCACTTTAAAGATTACGGCGCTTTGAATCATTTTGCTGGATTCATTGAACATATCTCTCATCAAAATATTCAATATCATCGATGTACCATTTATTATCTATTTTCATCATCGTAATATTGTCGTACAGCTCGTATTTGGAATCCTGATCAGGAATATCGGATGGCAAGGTGATACGAATCTCTGTGCCTACGATTTTATCGTCCTGTGTCAGCCAGGATGATACGCCTTTTCTTCTGGAAGCTTCAATTTGAGAATAGCGGAATCCGTCACCCGTATTTGTTAGAAAAAAAGTGATATTTTCAGGAGTTTCTTCATAATCCGGATTTCCTTCCATGCTGTTTCGGATTTGATAGGCAACTTTTCTGGAAAAATCACCTGAAAAATATTCGCCCAGCTGATCGTCAACTGTTTCGATGACCTCTTCCGGATCATCTGAATCAATAATAAGGTCGCCGTGATTTAATTCATGAATAAAGTCTTCCAGTACGTCCAGGCTTCCCACTTCTGCCTTGTCATGAGGATCAACGCAGCCAGATAATATAATAAAGATACATAAATATAGCACAGACCCAAAAATATTTCGCAAAGCGTTCCTTCCTTTCTGCCTTCCTTATCTGTCCTTTCCTAATCTTTCTAATTCTTCTCCATTTGAGTCATACTCGGTAATCCAATAGACATGATATTTATCCATTAACGTATCTAAGCTCTCTGCAAATTCTTTATTTTTATCAGCAATTGGCATGCTGTTTTCATTGAATTTCTCCAAAGCAATTTCTGTTTCTGATTCCGTACTGTCAGGGTTTAACTCATCAGCAAGCTCTTGGAATAATGCTAATAAATAAGACTCTCTGTCTAATAGTAATTCGTTTAAATCATTAACAGCACGATATTCCAAATCTGTCTGCTCCAGATAGTCAACACTTTTTGTTAAAACAGGCAATATATCGTTTTCGATAATAAGTAACATTTCTTCGGCATCCTCTGCCCAATTAAGAGAGGAGTATGTAGAACTATCTATCTCCCAGTTCTCCATCCAATGATTATAAAAGGCAATCAGTTCATCGCCTTTTTGACTTTTATTAAAACAGCCGGAAAGAAGCAGTATGCCAGCCAATCCAAAGAATAGCCAAACCCTTTTCAACAAAGCCACCTCCTTGCATTGCTAAGTAATAACAGCGCAATACAGAAACAAGATACAGCGTACCTTTTATGTACAAAAATAACGAATGTTTTCATGATGTAATAAATAATAATAAGAATATCGGAACAAGAAAAGAAACAACCACAGCACTGAGTGTCATAGATAAAGCACTGATGGCGCCTTCCATTTCACTGTCCTCTAATACTTTTGCCGTCCCTATTGCATGAGAAGCCGTTCCAATACTGAGTCCTTTAGCAATGGGATGCTCAATCCGGCAAATTTTTAAAATAACAGGCCCAAACATTGCTCCGCTGACACCAGCTAACATAACGAATACAGCGATTAGGGAAATATTCCCGCCTGCTGTGTCCGTAATACTGATCGCAATAGGAGCAGTCACAGATTTAGCAGCAACAGTCTGAATCAGCCAGTCATCAAAACCTAATAGCTTTGCTCCTGCTATTCCAGTAAAAACACCGGTCAGAGAACCGGCAAATATACCGATACCTATCGCTCCTGCATATTTTTTGATTAAGTGAATTTCTCTGTATAAAGGAACAGCCAGAGAGACAACGATAGGACCGAGAAAAAGATCAATCCACTGCCCGCCAATCATATAGGTTTCATAAGAGATTCCTGTTAAGGATAAGAAAATAACCATACTTGCCGTACATAGGAAAATAGGCATGGTGAATGGGTTTGGTTTCCTTCGATATATCCTCTTGGATAATCGATACAGGATAAACGTTCCTGCAATTGCCATTATCCCAATAAAGAAATTACTCATAGGATTTCACCTCTTTTTTTAAGATGAAATTTGTTACAATCCCACTGACACCGATAACAATAAAGGTACTTACAATAACCAATAGAATGGTCAAGCTGCCTTTGCCATAAAAAAAGGTTAAGTACTGGATAATTCCAATGGTAACCGGGATAAAGAAAAATGGGATATCTTTTAAAAGAAAATCAACACCAGCCTGCATCCACGTTAAAGGAATTATTTTGAAAAATAACAGGCTGAAAAGAAGCAGCATCCCAATAAGACTGCCGGGAATACTCAGGGAGAAGAAGCCTTGAATAAGCTGGCCAATAAAATTAAAAAGAAATAAGATACCAATTTGTAAAATCATTATGAAATACTTCACCATAAACCTCCGTTGTTATTCTCCATTTTGAACAGCCTCTAAAAAAGAAAAGATACTAATCATTTTATCAGAAAACGTGTCATTCGTTAAAGGGCGTTTTGAAAGCATATTTACTTTCTTGAAAATCTTGATAATCTGGAACGCGACCCGTTGATGAAAAAAGATTTTTGTTGTCTGTCCCTTCTAAATAGAAAAAGTAGGATTGCATAAAAAAACAGCCCGGCAAAGCGCTGGCCAGGCTGTTTGTAATCTTAATATTATTACATGATCATCATTTTGTTAATCAATCATATTACTTTTCTTGCTCTTAAGATAGGCTTTATGAACACGCGGTGCAATCCATGGCCGGAAAGTATATCCTAACAGAATAAAGATAGCCGGGAAAATCGCCAGTATAAGGAATCGGTTGTAAACAACAGACCATACAATACCGCCGGTCGCTTCTCTTAGAATATCAATAGCATACGTGAACGGCAGGAATGGGTGAATAGCCTGGAAAAATTCCGGCGCTACTTGGATTGGAAACATTCCGCCGCCGCCTGATAATTGCAGAATCATAAAGATAATCGCAATCGCCTTTCCGACGTTTCCAAATAAGGAAACTAACGTGTATACGATAATCATAAACGCTAACGCAATCAAGACGCTAAAGAGTGTAAAGTAAACAGGGTGTGCCATATAAGCATCGAGTATAAAGATATTGCCGAGCGAAACAATGACCGCTTGTAAAATAGCTACAATCAAGAACAAGGTCATTCGGCCAAGATAAATATCTCTTAAGCTGAATTCTTCTCTATTTTTATCTTTTAGATCCGTTGTAATCAAATTACAAAGCAGTAATGCACCAACCCATATTGCCAGCACAGTGTAGAATGGTGTGTTGGCTGAACCGTAGTTCGGGATAGGGAATAATTTTTCTTCATCCAGTTGTACCGGACGGGAGAAATACTCTGTTTCATCACTCAAGTCATTCTGCAATGCAGCAATTAATTCCTCGATAATTTGATCGTCTTCCATCTGTTTTATCCGGTCATAGGCATTTTGAATATCCTCTTTGTATCCTGGCCAATCATCACGGATAAAGTCGGCCATTTCTCCAATAGCTTCCTGCGCTTCCGGTAAATTATCCTGCACAAGGGAATTCAAATTCTCATATTGGGCAATTAAATCATCCATATCGTTTGTAACAAAGCCGGCTAAATTATTTATTTCATCTTCTAAATGCGGCATATCATTCTGGAAAAAGCCGCTTGCCATATCCACACCATTTTTAAATTCAGGGAAGTGTTGATTTACAGTATCAGAGACATCACTGAATTGTTCTTCATAATATGGTAAGTTCTCATTTAAAAGGTTTAAATAATATTGGGAATCATTAACAACTGTTGCTGCTTCCGATAAATAATTAGAAGCTAAATCAGTATATTCCAATGCGGCACTTAACTTGGAATCTGCATCATTTAACCTATTTTCTAACGTAGTGAAAGCATTATTCACAAATGGTTCTAATGTGTCCTCGTTAAAGGTTTGTAACGTATTCAAATCATTTATGGCGTTATCCTTCACGTCTTCTAACTGGCTAAGGTCTAAATTTCCGTTTTCCAGAAAATCAATGACATTATTTAAATTAAAATCGCCGCTTTCAAGAGCCTCTTGAATGTTATCCAACTCCTCTTTATTCTCCGGAGTTTCTAATAAAGCAAGTGAGTTCTCCGTGCTTGTAATAGAGGATTGAAGCCCTTCAATACTGTCCTGAATCGCTTGAAGTTGCTCTTCTGCATACTCTGCCCGGTCAGGATTTTCCTTCATGGCAATCAATTCAGGCAGTTGCTGTATATTGCTTTTAGCAAGGTCTATATTTTGATCCAATACATTGGAAATTTCATCAAAAGCCTGCATCGTATCGTCATGAAGTTCATTAATGACTTGGTCGATTTCTTCATCACGCTGCTGCGTTTCCGGTGTATCTTCGGATTGCTCTGTTTCTTCTGCAGCATTATCATTATTTTCTTCGCTTTCTTGTTCTGTGTTTTCTTCCGCGTCATTGCTGCTTTCTTCGTTATTCTCTTCGGTACCTTCTTCGGCATTGTCACTATTCTCATCGGTTTCTTCGTTCTCTTCATTTTGTGAGGTATCTCGAACAAATTCAGCATTTGCTAAATCTTCTTTGACCTCATCGAAAGAGGATTGGTAATCAGCTATTGCCTCATTTAACGTAGTTATATCTTCTTCCGTAAAATTATCCGCTTCTATTTTAGTAAGCATATCCTCTAATTCAGCAGAAAGTTCATTTCCTTGCTCTTTTGTTCCGTCAGCAGTACTGCTTAATTTATCTAAGGACTCATTTGATTCCAGACTGTCTGAATTACGAAGCTCTTCTAGCATTTCTTCCAGCTTACCTTGAGAATCACCAACTGAATCCTTTACGTTATTCACAAAATCAGGTGTTACGGATTCTTCTGTATTAAAATCAAAGGAAGGCAGTCCATTGATAATTTCCTCCGCTTCATTGATTCGGCTGTTGACAAGCTCTGATACTTCATCGGTTGCTTGTTCGGCCTCTTCTAACGTGTCCTGTGCATTATCAACCTGATTTTGATAGTCCTGAATTTGATTATTGATCTCTGGAATACGTTCTTGTACATCTGCTAGCGTATCGCCGGCAGTAATACTTGCTGCATAAGCATCCTCCAGTCCCTGATTAATCGCAGGGAAATATTGCTGGATAGAGCTGATTCGAGTTAAAGCATTTTCGATGTCAGGCATGGATTGATTTAATTCAACCACTGCATTTCCAAGCCGATTGATATCATCCAGATGAGACTGGGCAGTCAGAATCTGATCTCCGCCTTCCCGAATGTTCGACTCGTACTCCTGTAAGCTGTCTAATGTATCTGCATAGTTCTGAATCGTATCTTGATCTTCGTCTAACTGAACAATAAGGTCGCCTGCTTCATCAATATCATCAATGTGATCATGCAGATTATAAACAGCATCTCTTATTTTTTGCATGGTAGGCAGATTTTCTTCAAGCTCTATCCCTGCGTTATTAAATTCTTCCAGCAATGTTTTTGCCGTTGTCTGCACAAATTCATCATTAATGGTTTCTGTGATTTGTGTAGCTCCGGTGCTGGTCATTTTAGGAGCAATGGCATTGACCTTTTCATTCACTTTATATTGGACGATGGCGCTCCTTGGTTCTTCATTAAGTATACTGGCTACATCCTCCGAAAAGCTTTCAGGAATATGAATTGTGGCAAAGTATTCTCCTGTATATACCTTTTCATCTGCTTCTTCAATGGAATCATCGAACTGCCAGCCTAACGAATCATTTTCCTTTAAGTTTTCTATCAGTTCGTCTCCCATATTAATGGATTGGTCTTCCACTTCCGTCCCGGTATCATCACTGACTACGCCAATTTTGATTCCCTCTGTATTGGAGTAAGGGTCCCAGGATGCTTTTATATTAAACCAGGCATAAAAAGAAGGGAGGATGGCTAACCCAATAATTAAAATAAGAACAGAAGGAACCCGAATGATGTTTTTCATATCTTGTTTAGTAATTTTAAAAGCTTTTTTCAAAAAAATTCTCCTCTTTTCTCGATCGGGTAAATAAAAAATTATAAAATGTGTTATTATTTCAGAATCAATGCTAACATCTATAGTTGATATAAAAGAATAAATATGTTGTTTTCCTCTGGCGGTTGCACATAATAAATTCAATGTAGTTTCTCACCTATAGATTTTGGTTATGTGTCTTATTTTATGCTTTATACATACAAATTGAAGTATCCAATGGCTGCCAGAATCAGTACTTTTAATTTTTTAATGTTCATCTTTTACTAGAAGTATGGTATCATAAAAATAAATGAATGACAATCAGTCAGTTTTAAAATTTTCAAAAGGGGGCATAGTAGTGGCTAGAATATCAAATAAAAAAGAGCTTATTTTAGAGAGTGCCTATCAGATTTTTAAAGAAAAAGGGCTGGAAGATACGCGTGTCTCCCAGATTGTGAAAAAAGCCGGGATTGCTCAAGGAACATTTTATTTATACTATAACAGCAAAATGGATGTTCTCCCGGATTTAGCACAGCAAATCATCTCCAATTATACGCAATACCTTACAGAGCATGGAGATATAGAAGCTGGGCTGGATGCTAATTTACGCCTGGCAATAGATCGTATTTTTGAAGTGAACCAGGAAGATAGAACAATCCCTTCGATTGTTTACGCAGGGATTACCAGAAGCGGGGATATCGATAAGTGGAAGGTCATTTATCGTCCATTATATGATCTGATTGCTGGCTATCTGAAGGCTGCAAAAGCAAATGGAGAAATCCGGGAAGATATCCATCCGGATTATTATAGTGAATTTGTAATATCTTTAATTGAATCTACGGCAAGAGGCTTGATTTTATTTCAGCATTCTCCGGAGGAAGTGGAAAAATATAAAGAAGAACTGTCATCCTTTATATTGAATGCTGTGTCTTGGACTCCGATAAAAGTAATTTAAATTAAAAAGACTTCGATTCTAGTATTTTTATAGAAGCGAAGTCCTTTTATTATTCATTCGTATGAACCTTCTTAGCTTAATAATACTTCCTTTTCTGCTTCTAATTGCAATGTGTCATTCATTTCCTTGTTTAAATCAGCAAATAAATCAGGGTGATCGGATAACGAAACACCGTATGATGGAATCATTTCCTTGATTTTCGGCTCCCATTTTGTGAAATGATGCGGGAAGCAGCGCTGAAGTACATCAAGCATGACATCAACAGAGACAGATGCTCCAGGGGAAGCGCCGAGTAAAGCCGCAATCGAACCATCTTCTGCAGTGATTACCTCGGTCCCGAATTGAAGGGTCCCTTTTCCGCCTGTATCGGTATCCTTAATAACCTGTACCCGCTGACCAGCAACTACAATATCCCATTCTCCGCTCTTGGCATTAGGAATGAATTCGCGTAAGTCTTCCATTCTTTTTTCATCTGACAGGAGCACCTGCTGAATAAGATATTTTGTCAGGGCCATTTCCTTCGCCCCGGCTGCCAGCATAGTGGTTAAATTATTTGGCTTGATAGATCCAAATAAATCCAGGTTTGAACCGGTTTTTAAAAACTTCGGTGAAAATCCAGCGAAAGGACCAAATAATAAGGAGCGTTTTCCGTTAATAAACCGAGTATCTAAATGCGGGACAGACATTGGCGGAGCACCGACTTTTGCTTTTCCATAAACCTTCGCGTGATGCTGTTCAACAACTTCCGGATTATTACAAACCATAAATAATCCGCTCACCGGGAATCCGCCAATATGCTTTGATTCCGGGATATTTGTTTTTTGTAATAAAGGCAGACTGCCGCCTCCAGCACCAATAAATACAAATCGTGCTTTATGATAAGAAACTTTGCCGTTGAATAGATTCTTAACTTTCACTTTCCATAATTGATCTTTCGTACGAGTAATCGATTCTACCTCATGCTTAAAGTAGAGCCGTGTCCCGCCTTGTTCCTCCAGTTGATCAAACAGTTTTCGCGTTAAGCTTCCAAAATTGATATCGGTACCTGACTCAATTTTGGAAGCGGCAATAGCCTCATTATCATTACGTCCATCCATCATAAGCGGAATCCATTCTTTTAACTTTTCTTCATCATCCGTAATCTCCATGCCTTCAAATAATGGATTATCCTTTAGAGCTTCTACACGTTTCTTTAGAAATTCCACATTTTTTTCGCCTTCTACAAAGCTTAAATGCGGTACGTTTTGAATAAAATCACCAGGGTTTTCTAATATACCCTGTTTCACCAGGTAAGACCAATATTGTTTCGAAAGTTGAAATTGTTCATTTATTTTTATTGCTTTCGTAATATCAAGCGTGCCATCTGCCTGTTCCGGTGTATAGTTCATTTCGCATAGAGCCGAGTGTCCTGTGCCGGCATTATTCCATGCATCCGAACTTTCCCGCGCAGTCTGGTCAAGTTTTTCAAAAACATTAATCTGCCATTCCGGTTGCAGTGTTTTTAATAAGGAGCCAATCGTGGCACTCATGATTCCACCACCGATTAAAATGACATCTGTTTGATTCGTATCTTTCCTCATCATCGTCACAAACCTTCCTAAACTAAAATTCTTGCATGTATACTCTTACAAAATAGAATTCTCTAAAAATAACGGTCCAGCTGTTATTTAAATAAACAGTTACCCATATTAATCTATTATACTCCTTTTTGATAAAAGAAAAAAGATGTTTCACGTAATCGAATGATTATAAGTACAAATAAAGGGTGAAAAGGTCCTGCTAAAGGGGGAAGATGACTGCAAAAAAACTGCGAAAGCTGATCTATTTGCATCAGCGCCCGCAGTTTAAGATGACTTCTTCCGATAAAGGGGAAGCGTACAGCATCGGAAGGATCCTCCGGATTTAATAATTTCAGAAAAAGGAACTTCTATAATATGATAGCCAAGCTCTTTCAATAGATGATTCACCCGTTTATTTTCAGGAAGGCTGATTACTTTTTTATCTCCGATAGACAGGATGTTTGGCGCCATACTGAATTGTTCCTCTTTGGTTACTTCGATTAATGTATAATGCTCCTTCATCATTTGATAGGCAGCTTCACTCATTCCATCCCGGTAAATTAACGCCTGTGCGCCCTCCAGGATATTAAATACACAATCCAAATGAAGAATATCCTCCTGCAATGGAACAGCGGTAACCTCCAGATGAGGGAATTGCTCACAGAGATAATCGATTGCTGCCTGATTTGTGCGCTGGCTTAAGCCAATCCAAATACGATTGTTGTCAAGAATCACATCTCCGCCCTCTATACTTGTGTTGGAAAAAGAAATATAGTCCAGTTGTTTGTCCCGAAGCCACTTTTTTAAAAGAATGGTTTCTTCCTTGCGAATATCCCGGTCCATATTAGCCGCGAATAATGTATCATGAAGTGTAAAACCAATGTCCCGGGTAAAAACTTGCTCATTTAAATTTGGCTTTGCCGGGAGGGAAATGACTTCGACATCGTTATCCTCCAGCGTTTTTACAAAGAAATCATGTTGTTCGGTTGCTTTTTTTATATCAATATTCTCGGTTGCATAATAAGCCTGTGTTTCATTAATAACCGTTGTAATTTTCATATAATCTGGCGGGACAACGATGACTTGCTGTAATGGGTCAAATTCATTTTGACAGTGAATGATATATTTTTCATTTTCCTTATTATCCATATAGACTGTGCCCCCAATTTTTCCTTAAGGTAACTTGTTTCCGTAAATTTATTATATGTATTAAATGATGAGGATGCAACGAACTTGGTGGGGCGAGTAATCGCAGCAATGATGTCAGAGTAATACGCCGCTGCGAAAAAACACTACGCTTTCCATGGGCTTGTGCTCAGCCTCCTCAAAAAAAGAAGTTCGCTTTTTTTCTACGGGTCTTCACCCTACGCTTTCCCATTCGAGCCTCTGTATTTTTCCTTCGCTAGATAGTTTTTTACTACCCATTTGTAACAAATATAATATTCAATAAACTCATTAACCTGACAACATTGGTAATCGCAGTCCCATACCAACACCAATGCTTAAAAACAAAATTGGTCATTCATACATTATCCGCGGCTTAACTAGCAGTAAAAACTTCATTGATATGTTTCAAGAATCTTTAAGAAATCATACCTTTAAGCAGATATCCTTAGGGTACTAACTTTTAAGCTGATGAGGCAGAAAAACGTTAGACTGAATAAAATATCGCTTTATCTTATTATGGCGCAGATTGCTAAAAAAATCCATCTATCGTATGTTATGATGAAAATGATAAATTTGTATCGGAAAGAGGATAATGGTTGGAAGATATACGGCACAGAAACAATCGATACAACCTTTGTTGATGAGGAAGGCAATGAGATTAGCGATGCTTATACTGGGATGGAATACAGCGGTCAGGATATCGAACAGCTGGACGGAGAGTATGCCGATGCTATAAAAAAATTAGATTTCAGCTCGGTTGATGATACATTAACCGTAGCGTACTATACGGAAGAAGTGGGTTATGCCATTGCTGATATCATGATTGGAAATAATCCGCTCCAGCAATTAACTGTCGAAGTATTAGCAGATATGAAGGATTATTTGACGATTGAAGAATATATAGATCAATGGATGAGCACGGCAGAGGAATTAGGCTCCGTTGAAATAAATATTTTAGAACAAGAGGAAGATTATGCTATCTTTCCTTCTGGTATGACAGAGGCTACCCCGGAATTTGCAGAGCAATTTCAGGTCAGCAAGGTATATCTTGACGGCGAAGATATTTACACAATCGATTATACCCAACTGAATGACAGTGAAATCGATGATGAAGAAATAGATAGAAGGGTACAGATATTAAAGGAAATTGAGTAATATAAAATATGAAAATCTCCTCGTCACTACAGTACAGTGGATAACGGGGAGATTTTTTTAGATTTCCTTCTTTTTCTTTTTAGAGACTTTTTCATTCGGAATGTATTTTGAAAAGTGTACGGCAAAAATAAGGCATACTAATGCAAGCCCCCATGCAACAACGCCGCTCCAATACAGCTGCAATTTAGCTCCAATATAGATGATAAGAATACTTACTAAAAAAAGAATTAATGTTAAATACCGTTTCATCTTCCTTCCCCCTAAAAATCTGAACACAACGATATATATAATGATGGTTATTATCTAGTTTTTCTTTTCTATTTTAATCTATACCAACAGTATAAAGGATATGTCAATCATCGTCATGATAAAAGCCTTTTTAATATATGTATGCTGCTTTATTTCTGTAAATGATATTTGAACAATTTGTAAATTAATGAATAAAACCTTTTCTAAAGTATATTTTTCTGACCACTTTTGATAAAATAACCTGGTAGTAATGAAATATGAAGGAGAACAAGCATACATGGAATGGAAAAATGTATATCGTGGTTTAATTATGGGTTCCGTAGAGGTTGTTCCAGGAATAAGCGGGGGAACAATCGCTGTATTATTAGGCATTTATGAACAGTTAATTGCATCAATAAGCGGTTTTTTCAGTAAGGATTGGAAGAAGCATCTTAGCTTTTTAATTCCGTTAGGGGTTGGCATGGTTACAGCCATCTTCTTATTTGCCAGAGTGATTGATTGGCTGTTTACACATTACCCAACGCAAACACAATTTTTCTTTTTAGGACTGGTTATTGGAGTAATTCCGTTCTTATATCAAAAGGCAGAAGGGAAAACAAAGTTCCAGGCAAAACAGTATATATTGCTGATTATTGGGTTCATTGTTGTTAGCGGATTGGGAATTTTAAATCCGAATGAGGGACAGGTTATTCAAGATATTAATACAGATACGTATATCTTATTATTTATTGCGGGATTTATCGGCAGCAGTGTGATGATGGTGCCGGGAATTAGCGGATCTATGATAATGATGCTGCTTGGTGTATATCCAACGATAATGGCTGCCATCAGTAATTTTCAGTTTTCTGTTATCATTGTGGCAGGTGCGGGGATTGCACTTGGTTTTATTATTATGAGTAAAATTATTGCTTATTTTTTAAGAAATTATTTTACAAGTACCTACGCGATTATCATCGGGCTTGTTATCGGTGCCGTTACCATTGTTTTTCCGGGTATCCCGGCAGGCGCTGGAAGTATTATTGTGTGTATCCTTTTATTTATAGGCGGATTAATTGCAGCATTGGCATTGGGCAGATTAGAATATAAATAAAATGGAATGGGAGAGATGATGATGGAAGCAATTAAAACAGAAGCAGCATTTCAAGAAATTATTCAAAGTGAAAAACCGGTAATTATAAAATTCTTTGCAGACTGGTGTCCCGACTGTAAACGTATGGACATGTTCATCGGCGAGGTAATGGAAGAATTCAACGGCTATGACTGGTATGAGGTGAATAGTGATGAAGTGTCTGGATTAGCCGAGAAGTATGAAGTAATGGGCATTCCAAGCATTCTTTTATTCCAAAACGGTGAGAAGATCGCTCATCAGCATAGCGCGTATACCAAAACGCCGGATTCTGTTACAGATTTCTTGAAACAACATCTAGGCTAAAAGGCTTTGACAGCAGGCTTAGACCATGCTTGAATTAAACTGTTTCCCAAAAGGATTGAACGAATAGACAATTCTGCTTGATAAAGCAGAGTGATTTACGTAGGTAATTATTCATTCAGCTGTTTTGGGGACAGTTTTTTTGTATAATTAATTCGTATGCTTTAAATATAAAAAAGTGAAAAAATAACGTACGTTGGACACCCCGGTTAGAGGAAGTGTCATGTTTTCTTTAGAAAGGAGCACAGGCCATGCAGGAACGAATACTTATTGTTGAGGACGAACAAAAAATCAGCCGTGTTTTGCAATTAGAATTAGAATATGAAGGCTACGAAACAATCGTTGCAGCAGATGGCAAACAAGCGCTGGAATATATAGAAGCGGAAGAATGGAGTCTTATTTTATTAGATATTATGATACCTGAATTAAGCGGTCTGGAAGTATTAAGGAGAGTCCGCAGACAGGAGAACGACACCCCGGTTATTTTACTGACTGCCCGTGATGAAGTGTATGATAAAGTGAACGGCCTTGACCTTGGTGCAAATGATTATATAACTAAACCTTTTCAAATTGAAGAATTGCTAGCCCGTATCCGTGCGAATTTACGGAAAACCGTTCAGAGCGGGAGCAGTAATGAAACATTGCAAGTAGGCGATTTACAAATTGACACGGCGGCGCACGAAGTTATCCGGTCAGGTAATATGATTGAATTAACACCTAGAGAATATAATTTATTAGTCTGTCTATTGGAAAATAAAAATAGAGTATTGACACGCGAACAATTAATTGAAAAGGTCTGGGGCTTTGACTATATTGGTGAAACAAATGTGGTAGATGTCTATATCCGCTACCTGCGTCAAAAGATAGATAAAGGATATGATAAAGCATATATTCAAACGATACGTGGCGTAGGCTATTCGATTAAGGAAGGAAGCCAATGACATTACGTAAAAAAATCATTTTATTTTCATCTGTTTTTATGTTTTTGGTGATTGCTATTTCACATACGGCAATTTATTTTCTATTTTACCGGACGGCTTCCAATGGAGAAATCGATCAGCTTCATATCCAGGCAGACGCGTTAGTGTCTACCATTGCCGAAAATAATTCCTTATCGGAAGAAGCAATGGGAGAACTGTTAAAGGCTTATTTGCCAGCGAACGGAATTATTCGAATTATAAATGAAACAGAGAATGATGTTCTTCCTGTGCAGACAAAATCAAATCGTTATACAGACTTGAGTGTAAGTTATACAACATCAGAAACAAGCCGTATTGTCCAAGACGACAACACAGGAAGCAATTTTGCGGTTATCGAAAAACCAATCATTTGGGAAAGTGGCGAAATTGTTACAGTTCAGGTAGCGAATGAACTGGTTTATTTAGATGAAACAATGGGGACATTAACATACGTGCTTTTATTCTCCAGTGCAGTGATACTGATTCCAACTGTTATAGCGAGTATCGTTTTAAGCCGCTTTTTATTAACACCAATTCAAAAGCTAAAGGATACGATGCGACGGAATATACTTAATAAAAATTGGCAGAAGATTGATGTGGATGAGCGTTCTAAGGATGAGCTTTACGAAATGGAAACCACATTTAATGAAATGATTGACTCCTTAAAAGAAAACTTTGAGAAACAGGAAGCCTTTGTATCCAATGCATCTCATGAACTGAAAACACCTATTCAGATTATCAAAAGCTACGCCCAGCTTATTGAACGTCAAGGAAAGAAGCGTCCGGAATTACTGGATGAATCTGTAGGAGCCATTGATTCAGAGGCTGACCGGATGCAGAAGCTTGTAGAGCAGCTGCTATTATTAGCAAAGCATAAAAATGAGGAACAGAAGCAGGCAGTAAATATACAAACGATAGTAAAGCAGGTTATTCAGACGTTCCAAAAGGCATACCCTGAACGGAGCATTCAGCTGGAAGCCGAAGCTGGAAATTATGAAAGCTTTGGTAATATCGATCAGCTAAAACAAATCCCATATATATTAATTGAAAATGCATTAAAATATAGTGAAGAAGCAGTTCTGGTAACAATGCATACAGATACGGAGAAAACTGTGATTCAATTTAAAGATGATGGGGAAGGTATTGCTCTTGAAGAACAGGAGAAGATTTTCGACCGTTTCTACCGCGTGGATCGTGCCAGAAATCGAGAAACTGGCGGAACGGGCCTTGGATTAGCTATTGCTAAAGAAATCATTGAAAGACATGATGGAGAAATCACCGTGGAGAGTGAAATTGGTCAGGGATCAACATTTACTTGGATTCTTTCCAAATAACATTTTTCTCATCAATTTCTAATCTAGTTATCATGCTTTCATAAAAACTGCTGTTTATACTAGAGAGAAAGGGGGGATAGAGCATGCGTAAAAATATAATCTGGGTGATTGGCGGTCTGATGGTGCTTGGTATTATTGGTTTAACCGTATATCAGACTAATGCTACATCTTCTAATCCGGATCTAAGCAGAGAGGAAATCAGTAACCTTGTCACTGCCCAATATCCCGGTCAACACACAGAACCTGAATTGAGTGTGGAGAATGGGGAACCGGTTTATCAGATGGAAATCACGCAGAATCAAGGTGTCTATTCCTTAAAATTAAATGGAGATACAGGGCAGGTAATTGATTTGACAGCTACGGAAAAAACAGCTGAACATCATCAAGAGAAAGAAACAGAAAACGATACAGAGCCTGCAAAAGAAGGTGAAAATGAAAATCCAGAATCAAATGAGGACACAGAAACTGCCGAAGAAAAAACAGACAGTAATGCTGATAATCAAGCGGCAGAAAATGATGCTGTGATATCACATGAAGAAGCAATGGAAATTGCCAAAAAAGAA
This sequence comes from Oceanobacillus sp. FSL K6-0251, assembly GCF_038004725.1. Classification (NCBI taxonomy): domain Bacteria; kingdom Bacillati; phylum Bacillota; class Bacilli; order Caryophanales; family Bacillaceae; genus Oceanobacillus; species Oceanobacillus sp. FSL K6-0251. Next base: position 1,092,286 of record NZ_JBBORS010000001.1, read on the forward strand.
TTCCCGGGAGAAGTCACAGATTTGGAAATGGATTCGGATGACGACATTTTAGTTTATGAAATCGAAATTATCAATGGAGAAGATGAAGCTACGATTGAAATTAATGCTTATACGGGGAATGTTGTTTCATTGGAAATTGATTTAGATGATTAAAAGTATTATAAAGAAATCCAAACGTATTCTCCTTGAAAGAAATGTGAGAGGTAAACGTTTGGATTTTTAATGAATGAAGAATTTTAGTTGGTAATATGACTAATAAATAGATTCTGTCTCATTCCAAAATAATTCTTTTGGCACATAAGCGTAGCCTTCCATCAAACGACGGGAGGTTCTAGCTACAGCTGTTTTGTTAAATTGAACCAGTTGACCATTGTCTTTACAGTCGATAGAAAATTCCATAGACCCTGATGGATGGCCAATAATAACTTCATTATAATAAGGATTAGTACTGCATTCATAAACTATGGTTCCCGTCAATTTTGCAGCAGCTGCTGTACAGATTCCGCCAGTAACGGGAAATGTTTTATGCATTTTTTGCATAGACATTGCGCGAGCTGTTAAATGAATTGTTTGATGCTCTATGATATCTCCATGTATATTTGTGTATGTCTGTGACGGAGAAACCATAATAATTTTAGGACTTGATGGGGTTACCTTTGTCGCATCTTCCACACTTTCTACAAAACCTATTTTTTTAGCAGCGGATGAACGGATTATTTCCAAAGTATTCAGCTGCTTTGCTGTTAAATCAGTATGCATCTCTGTTCCAGTAAGGCCTAATTGCTCCGCTTGAATAAATACTGCTGGTGCAGCTATATCAACTATACTGACATTAAAATCTCCCGCTTTTGTATGAAGGATTTCTTTTCGATTACCTGTAGGAAAAAGCTTCCCAGTTTTTGCACCATCAGCATGAAGAAAATTTAAATCTATTTTTGCTCCTTTTCCTGGTACACCATCGATAGTATAGTCTCCTTCAGATACTGATTTTCCAGAGCTGACTGGAACACGAGCTTCAATTATCGTATTTGTATTTGTATTAAAAATCCTTACCTTTGTGTATGGTTTTTGTACAGCAACCAAACCTTCATCGACGGCGAAAGGCCCAACACCGCTTAAAATATTTCCACAGTTTGAATTATAGTCAATTTTCCCTGTTCCAATGCCAACCTGTCCAAATGTAAATTCGATATCTGCATCAGGTCTAGTAGAGACACTTATAATAGCCAGCTTACTAGTTAGTGAATCTGCTCCTCCTAATCCATCAATTTGTCTTTCATCTGTCCCGCCATAGATGGAAAGAATTACTCTGTCTCTAACTTCTGGGTCATCAGGCAAATCGTTTTTTAAGATAAAAACACCTTTGCTTGTTCCACCACGTATAATTACTGAACGTATTTTTTCATAATCTCTCATAAATCATTCTCCTTTGCTTAAAATCCAATTAAATTTGTCGGCCAATAAATATCAAGAGCTGAACTCAACAGGGAGACGCAAATAAGAACAAAAACTACAGAAATCCCGGCTGATAGCAGTTTCATTTTTGATTCGAAAATTAGGAATGTAAATAAGAATATAACTGTTGCTAACAATAATCCTCCGATAAAAATAAGCAATAAGTAACCAATCACCCATCCGATATATTTAAGCGGTTGTAATAAAGGAAGAATTGTTTGATTTTCCTCTTTTCTCTGTTGTTTATAGATTGTAAATACCTGAGCTATGAAATAAACAAACGTTAATATTACACCAGCAACAGAAATATAGAGAGGGAAAAATTGTGCTAATTTACTAAAGGTCAATGCTTCAATTAAAGTAAATGTAAATAAGGAAAAAAGAAATCCGCTAAAAATAAGATTAAGATAATCTTTGTTCATTTTATATTCCCCCTTTACTTTCAAATTTTTTACTAAAACGTTTCATGATTGTTCCTCCTGCAAGAAGAAGCACGATAATAATGGCAAGTGCAATGACTAGTGGATTTGTAAGCCATTCCCATCCGTACCTTTCAATGGATATCCAGTAATATCTTTCAGCAGGGAGGGCGAGCACAAAACCAATAAGTAATGGAGGACGCGGCCAATCTAAGATTGTCATAACGTAACCAAGTAAGCCGATAACAACAAATACAATCAAATCTCCCCATGACATCGTACTTTGGTAGGCACCTACCACTAATAAAACTAAAAGAAAGGGAACAATTTTTTCTCCTGGAACTAAACTGATTTTGGAGATAGGTCGAACTAACAACATACATAATAATGCACCGAAAATATTTGCAAATACGAGCGTCCATACAATAGATAAGGTTACAGGAAGATCGTCAGACAACATTTTCGGTCCTGCTTCCAGACCCATGAGTGTAAGCCCCCCCAGCAGGATTGCGGTAGTTCCACTGCCTGGTATTCCGAAAAGTAATGTTGGGACAAGAGAGCCTCCTTCTTTAGCATTATTGGCACTTTCTGGAGCAATTACGCCTCGGATATCACCGCTGCCAAAATAATTATTTTTAACAGTTTTTTGCCCCGCACCATAAGCAATCCAGTCGACAACGCTACCGCCGAGTCCTGGGATAAATCCGATTAGAGCACCAATAACTGCACTGCGAAATACTAAAAATTTATTTTTCAGCGCATCCATAACTCCCTTTAGAATGCCGCTTTGCAATTTAGCGTGACTTGATACACTTCCTTTGTCTGTTAGCATTGTAATAAGAATCGGGAATGCAAAGATAGCCATTGCAACAACGGGTAAAGAAATCCCTTGTGTTAAATAAAGTGTATCCAATGTATATCTGTACTCAGGAACTGCCGGTGCGCTTCCTACAGCGCCAATAAGCAAACCAAGAATCCCGGAGATGATTCCTTTTATTGGTGATTTTCCTGCTAATAATCCTGCCATACTAAGGCCTAACATTGTCAGCATGAATAATTCGGGTGAGCTGAATGAGGTAATTAATGGTCTGGCAAAAGGAATTGTTAAATAAAGCGCAATTCCGCCAATAACACCTCCAATCATGGAGGAGAAAAAGGATGCGCCCATTGCTCTAGAAGCTTCACCTTTTTTTGTTAATGGGTATCCATCCATAATGGTTGCTTGAGAACCGGAAGTCCCTGGTATACCAAATAGTATGGAAGGGAAGGTATCTCCTGTATGAATTACAGCAATCATTCCAATTAAAAGAGCCATTCCAACATATGGTTCCAGTCCGAAAACGAATGGAAGCAGTAAAGACATACCAACTGTTCCGCTTAAACCTGGCAGTAATCCAACAATGACTCCAATTCCAATACCTAAAAACATATAGATTAGTCTTGAAGGATCTAATACGATCATTAAAGCTTCGATTGCACTTTCAATCATGAAATTACTCCTTTCTATAGCTTATTAATGTCAATATCATAATGGAGTTGTAAATATTCAATGATCCATTTTTTGGTATCTGGTGAAATGGAGAAGGACTGTTCAATTTGATTATTTAATTCCTCTCCCACAAAGGCATCATACCCTTCAAGAATATCCTGTGATTCTTCTTCAAAGCTCGTATCTTCAATTAAATTTTCCATTCCTTGCTGCAGTATTTTTTGGGAATGGTTTGGTGCGTCTTTGTGTACCCAAATAACTTTGTTTAAGCTATAGGAAGCAGCCACGGTTTGCTTATAAGCTTCCCATGCTTCTCCGCTGGGTTCTGTTCCATAGATATCGATATAAATTTCTTCAATAGTAGGAAGCTCGGGAAATTGCGGATCTCTAATAAGATTCCCATCTTGATCCACTTGACCTAAACTATATAAAGGAACAGCATTTCCTTCTTCTACTAAATTTTCTACATTACTTTTATAGGCAGAAGTGGTTTGGTAATCAATATTGCTTTCTCCTTGTTCAAAAGCAACGCGTGATGGACCACGGCCTTCATAACCTAATACAGCTTTGACATCCATCTCTAAAACTTCAAAAGACAGCAGGGTTACCAAGTCCAGTCCAGTTGGCGAAATGCCTGCATAATATAGTTCATTCTCTAAAGAAAGCAAGTTTTCCATTCCGTCCTTTGCAAGTTCCGGTTTTGTATAAACGATCCCCCCTGATGGAGCACCTATTAATGGGGTGAAATCATCTAAATCATAATCTACAGAAGACTGCTCCAATATAAACGGAACGTGTGACGAGGCACTGGAGGTAAGAATATTGAATCCATTTGGCGAACGAGAATTAGCATATTCATTCGTTCCGGTAATACTTGCACCTCCAGGAATATTTTCTACCTGGACTCGGGGCTCCCCTTCAATATGTTTGGCAAAGTAAGGTGTCATAAATCTAGCAAAAACATCTGTTCCTCCTCCAGCCTGAAAAGGAACAACAAACGAAATTGTTTCTCCATCATAAGAAGTACTTGCATTTTTATCATTCTCTGTTCCTGTTGCTTCCATGGTGTTACAGCCTATTAGCATGGCACTCATCAAGAGTAATAAGATATAAAAAAGATTTATTTTCAAAAGATTCATCCCTTTCCAAATAATAATTGTTTTTATAGTAAACGCTTTCAGAGAATAAGTAAAATAATGATATTTTATTTATCTTCATAAAAAAACTTGATAACCTATGATGTTTTCTACATAATGGGATTTAAATAAATCCAGAGGAGGAATAAGATGGAACAAAAAGATTGGATTTTATTGAAAACGCTTCATGAGGAAAAAAATATGACTCGTACAGCAGAAAAATTATTTGTATCTCAACCATCTTTAAGTTATAGACTCAAAAATTTAGAAGGGAATTTAGGGGTAAGAATTTTTTTTAAAACAAAAAATGGAATAGAATTTACTTCTGAAGGAGAGTATTTAGTGAATTATTCTCGAGAAATGCTTAAACAGTTTCAGTTTGTGAAAGATACAATGAGTAATATGAAAGATGAGGTGTCTGGAACCCTGCGAATAGGCGTATCCAGTAATTTTGCCCAGTACTTGCTGCCAAGAGTATTGAAGGATTTTTCTAATAATTTTCCGAATGTTCGGTTTAATGTTAAAACTGGCTGGAGTACACAGGTTATTGAATTTCTTAATAATTCCAGTGTTCATGTAGGCATCTTAAGAAATATACGAGGATGGCATGGAGAAAAAATACTTTTAAAGAGAGAAGCGCTATATCTTATTTCTAAAGAAAAAATAAATATGGATTTTTTACCAGAATATCGCTTGATTAATTATAATACTGACAGCTCATTGAAAGAGAGCATTACAACCTGGTGGGCAGATCAGTTTTCAGAACCTGCGAATATTGAAATGGAAGTAGATCGGCTTGAAACATGTAAAGAAATGGTGAAAAATAATTTGGGTTTTGCTATTGTTCCCGGGATATGTTTGAAACAAGATGATGATTTATACCAGCAGGCAATTTATTTTAAAGATGGAACATTGGTTACAAGAGAAACTTGGCTTGTTTATAACCAATTATTTGAAAATTTGTCAGTAGTTAAGCATTTTGTAAACTATTTAAAACAATGGAATGAAGAAGATTAAATTTATTTATCGTCTTATTAAAGAAAAAAGTATTAGACGTTTATTAAAAGATAAATTATGTTAAAAGCCAAAGCGTGAAAAGGAGGAAAAGAATGACATTATATAAACTTGGTTTATTAGAAGGAGATGGAATTGGTCCAGAAATTGTCCATGCAACTGCTCGTGTAGTAAATGCAGCTATTAAAAAGCAGAAAGTTGAGATCAAATGGGTCCAGCTTCTAGTTGGTTGGAAAGGAATCCGGGAAGCAGGACACCCGCTCCCCGATGAGACGATTGCAGCTTTAAAGCAATGTCATGGATGGATTTTAGGACCACACGATTCTGCATCTTATCCTGAGAGGTTTAAAGCAATGCGTAATCCTAGCGGTGAATTACGGCATCGATTTGATTTATTTGCGAATATTCGTCCGACAAAAACGTTCCCTGGCATTCATGGAGTAGTGAAGGAAGCGGACCTGATTATTTACAGAGAAAATACAGAAGGTTTTTACGTGGATCGGAATATGTTTCAAGGGGTAGGAGAGTTTCAGGTTACCCGGGATGTTGTACTTACTACAGGGGTCTTCACCAGGCAAGCTATTGAAAGAATTGCTCATGCTGCTTTTCAAAAAGCGATGCAACGAAAAAAAAAGGTGAGCATTGTTCACAAAGCAAATGTAATTCGTATGGGGTCAGGCATGTTTTTGGAAGTATGTAAAGAGGTTGCGAAGAATTATCCAGAGGTGCAAGTAGATGATTATCATATAGATGCAATGTGTGCCCATATTGTTCGGCGAATGTCAGACTTTGATATCATTGTGGCGGAAAATATGTTTGGAGATATTCTATCTGACTTAACTGGTGAATTAATTGGAAGTTTAGGGCTTGCACCTTCTATTAATGCTAATAAGGATGTTGCCATGGCGCAAGCAGCTCATGGATCTGCGCCGGATATAGCAGGGAAAGATCTTGCTAATCCAATCGGGATGATGCTTTCTACTGCTCTTTTATTAGAATGGATGAGCAAAAGATTTGCTGATTCCAGATTAAAAAAGGCAGGAGTAATAATAGAAAAAAGTTTATATCAAACATTAGCTGATGGTGTAAAAACAAAAGATCTAGGAGGAAATAAAGGAACCGGAGCTTTCACAAATGAACTATTGACAAGACTCAAGTCATAAAAAAAATTTATCAACTATACTAAAAAAACAGTATTTTATTTATCTTTTAAGAAGTATTATACTCAGTGTAAATTATAAATAATTTATGGGAGGACAATATGAATAGAAAAGATAACCAGAAATTCGATGTAGTTGTTGTAGGCACTGGAAATGCGGCACTTTGCTCAGCTATTGCTGCGAAGGAAAATGGAGTTAATGTTCTTGTTTTGGAGCGCGGACCCAAGGAGAAACGTGGTGGGAATTCTTTTTTTACAGATGGAGCAATACGTTTTGCTTATCAAGACAAACATGCGTTGAAATCAATTTTAACACAACTAACACCAGAAGAATTCGAAAAAATAAGTATACCAGAATATCAAGAAACTGATTTTCTTCAAGACATTATAGCAGTAACAGAAGGAAAAAGTGATCCCGAGCTATCTAAACAGTTAGTTGAAAAATCTTATGAGACAATTGAATGGATGAAGCAGCAAGGTGTAGGATTCGAACTGAATGAAAACCAGTCATTTGATAACAATGGCGTCCGTCATTTTTGGGGAGGATTGCCAGTAAAAACATATCGTAAAGGTATCGGATTAGTTGAGGCTTTATTTCAAAAGCTGGAAATGCTTGAAGTAGAGATTCAATATGATTCAAGAGCTCTTCAACTAGAAATTGAAAATAATAAAGTAAGCGGTATCATTGTTGAAGAAAATGGGTTAAGAAAGAAAATTCCTGCAAAGGCTGTGGTCTTGGCATGCGGCGGCTTTGAAGCAAACAAGGAAAAACGCATGAAGTATCTGGGCGAAGAATGGGGGGCAGCGATTGTCCGTGGAAGTGAATTCAATACAGGTGATGGGCTGGACATGGCAATAGAAGCGGGCGCACAACCTTATGGTGATTGGTCAAGCTGTCATGCACATACCACAGATTTTCAAGCTCCAAAAGTTGGTGATTATAAAAAACCTGGTGATATTTATAAGAAATCCTCGTATCCTCTTGGCTTAATTGTAAACGCAAATGGAGAACGTTTTGTTGACGAAGGAGCAGATTTTAGAAATTATACTTATGCAAAATATGGAAAAGAAACACTTCGTCAACCAAAACAAAAGGCGTTTCAAGTATTTGATAATCAGGTACGTCCATTGTTAAGAACGGAATATAATCTAGAAGAAGCAACCTGTTTAAAAGCTGACTCGATAGAAGAATTGGCTGAAAAAATAGGTGTAGACAAAAATAAATTTTTAGAGACTATAAGAGATTATAATGACGCTGTACAGGATGGAGATTATAACCCGGCAATCAAAGATGGTAAGGGGACAAAAGGAATTACACCTCCGAAAAGCAACTGGGCTTTGTCTTTTCAACAAGCACCATTCTATGCTTATCCAGTTACTTGTGGAATTACCTTTACTTTTGGAGGCATTCAAGCCAATAAGCATAGCAAGGTATTAGACGAAAATCAAAATCCAATTCCGGGATTATTTGCTGCAGGGGAAATGATAGGCGGTCTATTTTATGGGAATTACCCTGGTGGTTCAGGTTTAATGTCTGGGGCTGTTTTTGGGAAACTAGCAGGAGAATCAGCAGCAAGCTATGCGGAGCAGTTTGATGAAGTAATCAGTAAATAAGCAGTTGATTTGATAACAACAAAGCTCATATCCAAATAACTGCAATTTCTATTTGAGGGTATTTTCCAAATAACTTATTTCTCATGAAATTCTAATCTTACTCAAAGGGTGTTGTCATTATTAACGGGTAAGATGTAGTTAATAAGAAATAAGGAGGAAAAAATAAATGAATAAAAAAATTGGAATGTTTGCAGGAGCGGTTGTATTAGCAGGAGTTGTCGGAACAGGAATTTACCATGCAGAAGCAGCAAGTTCAAACGAAGGAGAACCCCAAATTGTTGAAGCAGGCAGCTTAAACATGGAGGACGCAACGAAGAAATTGGAAGAGGAATATCAAGGTAAGGTTAAAGAAATGGAACTGGATCGAGAAGGAGATAAGTCCTTTTATGAAGCAGAAATTATTGTCGAAAACCAAGAATACGATGTGAAGATGGATGCTGAGTCAGGTGAAGTGGTTTATGAAGAAATAGACGATAAGGATAGACATGATGATGACAGAAATGATGATGATGTAAATCTGGAAGAGAACCAGCAGGACACAGCGGCAGCAAATGAAAACAATGATAATAAAGAGAATATCATAGCACAAGAAGAAGCAATTCAGATTGCAAAGCAGGAATTTGATGGAGACGTTACAGAAATGGAATTAGATTATGATGATGGCAGATATGTTTATGAACTGGAACTTGTTAATGGACAGCAAGAAGCAGATTTTGACATTCATGCTGAAACAGGAGATATTCTATCTTTAGAAATCGATTATGAAGATGATTGATAAAAAATAAATTTAAAATACAGGTGATAAAAAGGAGGGCGATTTTAGTCCTCTTTTTTGGCAGTTAAAAAAGTATAAACTTTCTTACTACATAAGTGTAACTAAGGTCGTCGCCTAAGGGCTTGGTAACAACCAAGTTTTCTAACGTAAAAGAGTTTCATATATGAGGAAAAAGGGTAATAAAAAATTGATAAATAATTAAGAAGGGATTGATTAGGAGGATTTGTATGAAGAAGGTTACATTATTTATCAGCGAAGGTAGTCAAGCATCGGAAAAGGTAAAAGCATTTCTAGATAAGAATGATGTTACTTATGAACTAAAAAACGTGACAGAAAATAAAATGTATTTAAAGGAATTACAGGAAATGAAGATTTTTGGGACACCGACTCTGTTTATTGATGGTAAGAAAATAGAGGGAAATCAAGAGAATAAAATTCTTTATGAATTAGGATTAGCTAATAATTTGAGTGAGGATGCTTATTTTTTTGAAAATGTGTCCAAAGATGGTTAAGGGCTATGCACGTATCAGCTTTCATTTGCATAAAATGGTAGTAATCTAAAACGTAAATGTAAAGGTTCAATGGTGATGAAAAGAGCCGAATCTACCATGGTCTTAGACGTTCAGGGAATGCCTCGAAAAAAACAACTACCATACAGTATATTTTATAATAGAAATTCCTTTTCCCGAAACGTCATTATAAAAAGGCAAAAGAAGGTGAGAAATGTGCAATATCGAAATTTCCCCCCTAATGGATTTAGTAGAAATAATCCTTATGCACCAGTTTCTTCAACTATTAACCAGCACAATGAAAGACAAGAGCTTACTCCATATGAATTATTTTCAAAACCAGAATTACCGACACAGTATTTAATGTCGCAGCAGCAAATCCAGTCACAGCCAGGTGCAGGCGCCGGCGGAACAAATGAAAATAACCCGTTTAATTTTGATACAATGATTAGCAAAGTAAGTCAGTTAGCAAGTACTTATCATCAAGTTTCCCCGATTGTGAAGCAATTTGGTACGTTTGTAAAAGGGTTCATGTAGGTATATATCAGCCCGATTTAGAAATGATAAGGTTAACCTCCTGCTCTGTGTATCACAGGAGGAGATTCCATTAAGTTTAATTTTATAAAGGGAGTAGAAAATCATGATAGGATGTTTAATTATTCATGGGTATACTGGAGGGCCCTATGAAGTGGAACCATTGGCAAATTATTTAAGAGACAGCACAGATTGGCATATTGAAGTGCCGACTTTGCCTGGTCACGGTACAGAATTAAATTTGAAAGATGCTTCGTATAAAAGATGGATTCAAGCAGCGGAAGAAGAACTTCAGAAACTGATTGACCAGTTTGATACCATTTATGTTATCGGATTTTCTATGGGCGGGATGATTGCTTCCTATTTAGCAGCTAAATATGATATTGCTAAGCTTGTCCTGCTCGCTACATCCGGTAAATATCTATCCTTAAAACAAATAAGCTTAGATGTTGCTGCAGTAGTTGGCGATGGAATACGCGGAACATTAAAAGAAAATCAATTATTCAATCACTATAAAAGGAAAATGGGCGTTGTGCCGCTAAAAGCGCACTTTGAATTTATGAAGCTGATCCGGTTTACCAGAAAATATCTGGATAAGGTGAATTCTCCAGTGCTAATTGCCCAAGGACAGCTTGATGGCATGGTTCCTTATAAAACAGCATATTATCTTGATAAAGAAATTCACTCTGAAAAAAAGGAAGTAGTCTTTTTTGAAAGATCCAAACATTTAATTTGCCTGGGGACTGATAAAGACACATTAAACAATATGGTCTATGATTTTCTGATGGAATCATCTGCATAAAAAATGCTGGGACAAACTCCCAGCATTTTTTTAGTGTTTTTAATAATTAATTTTTGAAGAAAGAAATAACTAGCGCACCTTCACCGCCGTATGTGGAAATAAGCGGTCCTGATTCTTCTATAATAGCATCGTAAAAAGCGTATTTGCTGCGGATTTTCTCAAGTACATTTATCGCTCTTTCTTTATCCCGGCAATAGGTCATCGTAATGATTTTATTCTCGGTATTTTGTGTGTATTCACCGATTTGATCAACGAATCGTTTTAAAGATTTCTTCTCACCGCGTACTTTTTCTGCAACATCAATAGCGCCTTCCTCTGTTGCTTTCATCAATACTTTTATATTTAATGTCTTTGCGATTTTTCCCTTTATTTTTTCTAAACGGCCGCCAAGAACAAGATTATCTAAACTTTTTAATACAAATAAAGTCGCAGTTTGTTCAATGCGTTCTGTTAAATGATGGACGAGCTCTTCAAATGCGTATCCTTCCTCGATTTTCTTATTTGCTTCATGCATCAGCAGGCAGATACCGCAGGAAGCCGTCTTTGTATTAAGCACCTCAATAACACGCTCAGGCTCTTCTTCTAAGAGCATATTTTTTCCTGTCACAGCATTTGCGTAGGTGCTGCTTATTTCATTAGATATACTTAACATCAGAATCTGCTTTTCCGACGGGATTTTTTTATATGCTTCATAAAAATCGGAAGGACTCGGAGCTGCTGAACGCGGAACCTCTCCTAATCCCTTTACTTTCTGATGAAATAATTCAATATCCATTGTTTGTCCGCTTTTGTACTGTCCGTCACTAAAATGAAGATATAACGGAACGATTTCTACATGAAGTTTGTTTTGTAAGAATAGAGGCAGATCAGCAGAGCTGTCTGTCATGAATTGAATTGTCATTGATTCACCTGCTTTAATGCGTATTATTTGTGATTCTTTGTTGAAATAGTAACTTTATTTTTTCGTGATGTACTAAGGATAAATAAAAATAATCCAAATACAATAATGGTTCCTCCGAGAAATTGGGCCCAAGTCGGCGTCTCATTCAAGATAAAAAAAGCAAGGATGCTGGCGCCAATGGGTTCAAACACGATTGCCATGGAAATGGTAGATGTACTCAACCATTTCAGTGACCAATTAAAAAGAGAATGTCCCAAAAAGGTCGGTATGATTGCCAGGGCAATAAAAATCCACCAATGATTGGCAGGATAAGAGAAGAAACTCTCCTGCCGGATGAGATTAAACAGTGTTAGTATAACCGTACTGATACCATAGACAATAAATGTATAGGTAATTAAAGAAACATTTTTTCGTACATGCTGACCGGATAGAAAATAAATGGTGACAGCGATTGCTCCGAGTAATGCAAGCATGTCCCCGTAAATGACTTCTCCAGATAATTGAAAATCCCCTGAACCGATAATCAATCCGCCGAGTAAAACAATGAAGATGCTGATGATTGCACCAGATGAGAAACGCTCGCCGAAGATAAAGTAGGTCCCGATAAAAGCAAAAATCGGCTGAAGTGATATAAGTACAACGCTGCTGGCGACAGAAGTGTAATTGAGTGATTCAAACCACAAAATAAAATATAGCGCTAGAAAAATGCCGGCAAGAATGGAAAGCCACCAATTTTTTGTAGAAATTCGTTTAAACTCATGCTTGTAATGAAATAAAATAAAAGGCAATAAGAGTAAAACGGCAAATAAAAGACGATAGTTGGCGATAATAGAAGCAGGCGCTTCTGTTGCAAGCCGGACAAGAATTGCTGATGTAGATATAGAAAAAACCCCAATGACAACTGCTGCTTTAGGGTTGAAGGCGGACTGACGCATGGTGATAACTCCCTTTTTACATGTTCAATACGATGTATTTTTTCTTCTTTGGTGTTATATAAGTGCAATGTGAAAACTGAATGCAAGCGCATGATAATTTTTTAGAACCTTCATTGGAGAAGTGAGGAATCTTTAATGAAAAGAAACTGGGAATTCTTAGTGCATACGCATACATAACTAATTACATTTTATCATGATACGAAAAAAAAATCATTTTAATCTGTGTACTGGATATATGGTATATAAGTATGGTATGATTAAGAAAGCATTTTTTAGGGGCCTCTTACCTTATTGAATTGGTTATGCCTTTTTTGTACTTTAAACGTTGATAATGAATAAGCGCTAAAATACGTTATTCGTTTAATTGCTGATGTGGAGTGAAATGTTCATTCAATCAGCAATTTTTAGGTAGTAAATCAGTAATTGTATAAAATATTTGAAGCGGACTTGATTTCAAAAGACTTTGCTTCTTTCACCGGAGTATTGATGATTTTTACTGATTTGTATAATAAAATGAAAAGTATGAGAAACTCTTTATAAGGCCTCTTTTGCAATAAAAAACAAAAAGGAGTCGACGATTACGTGACTAAATTTAACGAACTAGGCGTTTCTGCGCCAATAATGAAAGCTTTAGAAGAAATGGGGTTTGAAGAAGCTACCCCGATTCAAGCAGAAACGATTCCATACGCGCTGGAAGGACACGATGTGATTGGACAAGCGCAAACAGGTACAGGGAAAACCGCAGCATTCGGTATCCCATTGATTAATAAAATCGATCCAAAACTGAAAAAGGTTCAGGGTTTGATCGTTGCACCGACACGTGAGCTGGCAATTCAGGTAGCGGAAGAAATTAACCGTCTATCTAAATTCAAGCGGATACGGGCACTTGCTATTTTCGGTGGTTCTCCAATGGACCGCCAAATTCGAGCATTAAAAGACGGCCCTCAAATCGTTGTAGCAACACCAGGACGATTAATGGATCATATGCGCCGCAAAACGATTCGTATTGATGAAGTGCATACAGCAGTTCTCGATGAAGCAGATGAAATGCTGAACATGGGCTTTATTGATGATATTCGCGAAATTTTAAAAGGTATTCCAGAAGATAGACAAACATTGCTTTTCTCTGCAACTATGCCGAAGGAAATTCGTGATATTGCGACAACGCTTATGAAAGAGCCAAAGGAAGTTAAAGTAAAAGCGAAAGAAATGACAGTAGAGAACATTGATCAATATTTTATTGAGATTCCAGAGAAGTTTAAGTTTGAAACACTAAATAACCATTTGGATATCAATTCTCCTGAATTGGCTATCGTTTTTGCAAGAACGAAAAAACGTGTAGATGAAATCACTGAAGGGCTTCAAGCAAGAGGTTATCGCGCGGAAGGAATCCATGGAGACTTAACACAGGGTAAGCGTATGTCTGTATTGAATAAATTTAAACAGGGACGGGTAGACGTTCTTGTGGCAACAGACGTAGCAGCCCGCGGACTGGATATTTCCGGTGTAACACATGTGTACAATTTTGATATCCCACAAGATCCGGAAAGCTATGTTCACCGTATTGGAAGAACTGGGCGAGCTGGTAAAACAGGGGAAGCTATCTCCTTCATCACACCAAGAGAAATGGCTCATCTCAGCCTGATTGAAAAAACAACAAAAAGTAAAATGAAGCGTCTGACGCCTCCTACTAACCAGGATGCGCGACGCGGACAACAGCAAGTAACCATTGATAAAATGAAAAAGGCGATCGATCAAAAAGATTTGAACCCTTATTATGAAGCGGCGAAAGAATTACTTGATGATCATGATTCCGTTACGGTTATTGCTGCTGCAATCAGCATGATGACAAAAGAAAGAAGAGATACACCTGTACGCATTTCCTCTGCTGCACCAATCAGTGTGAAAAAAGCGAAAGAGGATAACCGTCGTGGAAATAATAAAAAACGTTATTATGGCGGACGTGGCCAAGGTGGACGCAATCAAGGCGGAAGAAACCAGGGCGGCAGAAACCGCAAAAATAATAAAGGGAATTTCCAGCGTAAAAGAAGAGACGACCGTTAATTTAATATCTGTATAAAAAAACATGAGGCAACGTTCTTACAAGAACAATGCCTCATGTTTTTAACTTTGGTGATAAACTTTAGCTCTTAAGACGGAATAACCGCAGCCTTAATGTGTTATAAAGGAACGCGTGATTCCAGTCTTGAAAGAGTATCGCAACGTCAGTAAACAAGCGTAAAAAGAAGCATTCACTTGTCTTTTAGTGAATGCTTCTTTTTAAATAAGATGTTTTTTATTCAGATAGCTCGGATAATGCATCCTGATCAGCGATAATCGTTACATTTGCATGCTTTTGTAAAATAGAAGCAGGGAAATCTTCTGTAACAGGTCCATTCACTAATTTATCTAACGCTTCTGCTTTTTGTGAACCAGAAACTAAGAGAATAATTTGTTTGGACTGCATAATCGTATCGATACCCATGGTAATAGCTTGTGTTGGTACATCATCGATGGAATCAAAGAAGCGAGCATTTGCTTGACGGGTGGATTCATCCAAGTCAATTACATGGGTTTGCATAGAAAATGGTGTTCCTGGTTCATTAAAACCGATATGTCCGTTTAAACCAATCCCTAAAATTTGAATATCAATGCCGTCAGCTTGTTTAATGGCCTTTTCATAGCTGTTGCATTCTTCCTGTAAATCATTTGCATCTCCATTTGGCAGGTTAACCTGTCCGCTATCAATATCAATATGATTGAACAGAAGATGATGCATATAATAGTAATAACTTTGATCATTTTCTTTGTTAAGTCCGACATACTCATCTAAATTGAAGGACGTCACATCTTTGAAAGAAACATTGCCTGCTTTGTGTTCTTTGATAATTTCTTCGTACAATCCTTCTGGTGTAGATCCAGTTGCTAAACCCAGCACACTGTTTGATTTCTCGTTTACTTGCTCTATCAGTTTTTTTGCTGCCAGCTGGCTCATCTCACTATAATTTTCTGCTCTGATAATATTCATTATGCTCCCCCTATAAGATAAATATAAATTATGATTTATCCTCATTATATAGTTTTTGCAATGCATCTGCCACTGCTTGTACCTGAGTTCCGACAATAATTTGCAAATTATTTTTACTTACTTGCTGAACACCGGGAACTCCTGTTTTCTTAATGCCATCCTGGTTTACTTTATCCATGTCCTGGATTTCCAGGCGCAGTCTGGTTGCGCAATTATCGATAGAATCAATATTTTCTTTTTTACCGAGATGTGTATAGATTGTTTCAGCCATTAATGTATGTTTGTCTTTAGCTTCATTGGCTGATTCAGGATTTGTAGTGGGTTCTTCAGCTAATTCATTATCATCCTGACGACCAGGCGTTTTCAAGTCTAATTTTACGATTAAAAAACGGAACAAGAAATAGTAAACAACAGCAAATGCAAGTCCTTGCAGGATGAGCATATAAGGCTGATTTGCCAATGGCAGCCGGAAGCTCAGGAAGTAGTCTACAAATCCTGCGCTAAACGTAAACCCTGCAGTCCATTGGAAGGCTGCTGCAATGAATAAGGACAGTCCGGTAAGTACAGCGTGAACAAAGTACAATACAGGGGCTAAGAACATAAAGGAAAATTCTAGCGGCTCTGTTACTCCTGTAAAGAATGAGGCAAAGCCAACTGCCATCAATAGTGATGCTGCTTGCTTACGCTGTTTTGTTCTTGCTGTATGATACATTGCAAGCGCAGCTGCTGGAAGACCAAACATCATAATCGGGAAAAATCCAGCCATGTATCTGCCTGTAACACCAGGTTCGCCATTGCCATCCCAAAAATTACCGATATCATTAATACCTGCTACATCAAACCAAAATACATTGTTCAATGCGTGGTGCAATCCCGTCGGTATTAATAAACGGTTAAAGAATCCGTATAGACCTGCGCCGGCAGCGCCTAAATTACTAATCATTGTTCCGAAGCTCACCAGCCAGCCATAAACAACCGGCCAAACAAAAAGAACAGCGATGGAAACGAGCAGCATAGTTGCCGCTGTTAAAATAGGTACAAGACGTTTCCCGCTGAAGAAAGCAAATGCGTCTGGCAATGAAACATGACTGAAGCGATTGTAAAGCGCTGCAGAAATAAGCCCGGCTAAAATTCCAATAAAAACATTTTCGATATTATCAAAAGCCATGTCTACCTGACTTAAATCAATCTGCAGTAAACTAGCGACGCTTTCTGATTCCAATACCTTCGTAATAACGAGATAGCCAACCAACCCGCTGAGCGCTGCGGCTCCGTCCTTTGCTTTTGTCATTCCTATTGCGACCCCGACTGCGAAAAGAATAGCCAGGGAGGAAAGGATAGCATCCCCGCCGCTGATTAGAAAAGCAGCAAAACGGCTGTCAGCTTCAAAGAAACTGTCTATCCAATGACCAATTCCCATAAGAACCGCCGCTGCAGGTAATACAGCAACTGGTAACATCAGTGATTTACCAAGGTTCTGTAAATATTTCATCATAATTTGTATCCTCCTATAATAATATTTAATACAATTATAGACGAAAAGAATACAAATTGTACATACATTTTTGAGATAGAAAAATGAAATACTTATAATAAAACACCTTGAAAGTATAATTTTTAATATTTGTAATTACAAATATTATGAAGAATTGTGTGTATTATCAGTTATTTAAAGGGCGATATAAAATTAATAACTGAATTTGAATATCAATGATTGAATTTGTTTTATTTGTTATGAAAGTATTTAGATTTGTCCAGGTTGAGCGGGAATACGATTGTGTATTTGTATGAAATAATGATTCGTTTTATATTTATTCAAAACCAGCAGTTTTTTTACATCAGGTAAATAAATTCAAATACCAGTGAATCAGAATATCGCCTGAAAAATAAGAGAGCAGCGCGCCCAAAGCGATAAAAGGGCCAAAAGGAAATGGCTTATTCCGCTGAATGATACTGAAACGAAGTAAAACAATTCCAATTACTGCTCCAGAAATACAAGCCAGCAGAAAGGTTGTAATAATATGAGAGAAACCCAATACAACACCGAGTACGGCCATTAATTTCATATCTCCTGCTCCCATTGCTTCTTTATTCCATAAGATGACGATAAAAATAATCAAAAAACCAGTAAGAGCTCCTGCTACAGAGTCCCACCAAGGGTTTAGCGGTTCTATCAGCCGTACGAGAATAAAAGCAAAAAGGAAAAGAGCTAATAGCTTATTTGGAATGACCATATAATAGAGGTCAGTGATGATGATAAGAATTAATAGGGATATAAATAAAAGAGAGAGAAGCACTTCTGTAGGAGTGGCTGCATGCCAGTAACAAAGGGTAAAGAGAAAGCCTGTGGTAGCTTCTGTCAGCGGGTATAAATAAGAAATGGAATAGCGGCATTTTCTGCAGTGGCCTTTCAGAAGAAGATAAGACAGGATGGGGATATTATCGTACCATGCGAGCTGATAATGGCAGGCGGGACATTTGGAACGTTCATTGGAAAAAGAAATTTTTTGCGGGAGACGAATGCCGACAACCATAAAAAATGAACCAAAAATGGTGCCAAACAGGAAAAAGATGAATGAAGTATAGATTTCCATAAGAAACCTCCTTATTTAATTTTGAGGATAATTGCGAAGTGTTCTTATTATAGCATAAAGCCGGGCCCGTTTTATATTGTATTCATTTTTCACGAAATAAAAAGCTGGTTATGAAAAATTCACAACCAGCTCATTATTCTTATAAAATATTTGCCTGTCCTAATAGCCATAGAACAGCAATGATACCGACAATAATCCATAGCATATTTTTCCGGATAGCCTCTGGCATTTTCCGTTTTTTATTCCATCGATCCGGATCAAATTGCGGGCCGTCGTCATCATCTGCATACTTTCTTTTTCGCGGTCGGTTGCGCGACCAGGGGGAATAACTCTTTACGCCGGCTAAGAGAAGCGGAGCGTAGGTAAAACCGCTGAAAAAACCAAATAAATGTCCCAATATGCTAATGCCGCTTCGTAAAAATGTCATGGCCAACGCAATGGCTACAATGACACCAATGATTTGACTGCTGGATTGATCGATTAAATCTTTTCGGAAAAAGACCATATAAACATAGATTCCGAACAAACCGAAGATTGCTCCGGATGCGCCTAAATGAGCATAGGCAGGAGATTCAATAAAGTAAATAACAATATTTGCTGTCACAGCAGTGCCGATATAGGCTAAAATAAACTTGAATTTACCGAGCATTTGTTCAAGTGCAGGACCGAACAGCACGAGGGAAAAGGAATTAAACAGCATGTGCATGGCCCCGGCATGAAGAAAAATAGGGGTGAATAATCTCCACCATTCTCCTTCTCCAATCCAATAGTTGATTCCCACCCCATAATCTCTTATGTAAGTGCCAATTTGTAAATTTAAAAAATCAATAATAAACCACAGAAATATATTGATCCCGACAATGATGGTTACCACGGGATATAATTCAAAGAATTCTCTGATGCTCCGTTCTGTCCTAATAAACATATTGTGCCTCCCATAGCCAATGCTTTTAAATGAAATAAGTTGTCCTATATACTATAATAATAAGAAATAATACAGATTATGACCATTATAAAGGTGTTACTATAAATAGAAAAATTTTAGGAGCAGTGACCATGATACTTGGAATCGGTGTGGATATCGTTGAATTAGCAAGAATCAAACGATTACTTGAAAAAAATAATCGTTTTTTAGAACGTGTATTAACCAGCACAGAGATGGAACAAGCAGGGCAGTTAGCTCTTCATCGGCGCGTGGAGTATGCAGCAGGGCGTTTTGCTGCAAAGGAAGCTCTGGCTAAAGCAAATGGAACTGGGATTGGAAAACTGAGCTTTCAACAAATCGAAATTAGAAATCATGCCAATGGAGCGCCGGAAATGCAGGCAGAGGGGATGGAGGATATATCTATCCACGTGTCTATATCTCACAGCAGAGAGTATGCAGTAGCACAGGTTTTATTAGAAGAGAGATAGGATAAAGTAAAATGACAGCATTCTAAAAATGCATAATCGCATAGTTTGTCTCATATATTTTATTGCGGTAGGAGGGAACGAATTTGTATATTGTTACCGCGGAAGAAATGTACAAGATTGACCGAGAAACTATTCAAACGATGGGCCTTGATGGAAAGATACTCATGGAGAATGCAGGGAGAGAAGCGAGCAGAGAAATAAAAAAGCGGATAACTAAAGAAGATAAGACAGTTATTTTAATTGGCGGCGGAAATAATGGCGGAGACGGTTTTGTCATTGCCCGTGTGCTTGAAGAAGCAGGTTACGCTATCAAGGTGATCCAGGTTGCGCCGGACGAGAAAATTACAGGTGATGCAGCTCGCCATAAGAAGATTTATCGTCAATTTGGCGGCCAGGTGGCGGATTATAATGAAGGGACGGCAGATACAGTTCTTTCAGAGGCTGATGTGATTATTGATGCGATGCTTGGAATCGGTGTGCGCGGCGGATTAAGAGGCGATATCTTAACTGTAACGAGACAGGTGAATAAACAAGATGCGTATGTGATTTCCATCGATATACCAACTGGGCTGCCGGCAGAGGAAGGCTTCGCGGATTTTCAGGCTATTGAAGCAGATGCAACGATTATGATAGGAGCAGTAAAACAATCGGCTGTCTGTCAGCAAACGTCTTCCTATTATGGTGAATGGATTGTAGCGGATATTGGTTTTCCTGAAAAATTATTCCAAGCGCACACAAAAAAACGCTTGTGGACAACAGCAGATTTTCAGGAAGCTTTTCCAAAGCGGGGCGTCAATTCTCATAAAGGAGATCATGGAAAAGGGCTGATTATTGGTGGAAGTGAGCCGATGCCGGGATCCGTTCTGATGACAACAAAAGCAGCCTTGCGGACTGGAGCAGGGTTATTAACAACGGCTTCTGTGAAAAATGTAATTTCCATGATTGCTGGAAATAATCCGGAGGCTATGTATATTGGCGCATCCGAAACAGATGGCTGTATCACGGGAATCGATAACATTGACTTGTCTGGTTTTGATGCGATTGCTGTTGGCGTTGGTCTGGGCAGAAAAGAAGAAACGGCCAAAGGCATTTTTCCGGCATTGCTCAGGTATAAAGGACCAATCGTTATCGATGCAGATGGTCTTTTTCATCTGAGAGCCTATGCAGCAGATTTTAAGTTAAGACAGGCTCCGCTGATTTTAACACCTCACCCAGGTGAACTTGCTGCTTTAATGGATATATCTGTCTCGGACTTACTTATGGAGCCTTTCCGGCATAGTTCTGATTTTGCCAAGCGGTTGAACTGCTACCTTGTGTTAAAAGGAAAGCATACCATCATTACCGATCCGGATGGTAACCAGACCGTAGAATCAAGCGGGAACCCTGGACTTGCTAAAGGAGGCAGCGGGGATGTGCTGACCGGTATGATTTTAGCAACGGTGATGCAGAGCAAATCGATTTTTGCAGGAATAAATAACGCTTGCTTCTTGCACGGAAAATCTGCAGACTTATTAGTCCAAGAAGAACACTCGGAACAGGATTTGCTGGCGGGGGATGTGATTCAAGGCATTCCAAAGGCAATCCGTACATTTTCTTCATAAAACGGTGTGACGTACTGTTAACAAATCGTTCCCTTTGTTAAATGAGACAAGGGAGATATGCTGATGATAAATAGACGTTTTTTCAGTGTCGTTTTACTATTAGGTGCATTGAGTCTGGTGCTGGCAGCATGTGGAGAAAAAACGCAGGAAGATGTTGTGGAGGAATTGCAGGAGACAGTTGCCGATCTAGAGGGGTATAAAGCCACTGCGGATATGACGATGAATACAGGAGAGCAGGAACAAACATTTTTGATTGATATATGGTATCAGGCTGATGATCAATATCGTGTGAAGCTGGAAAATGAAGCTGAGCAGAATGAAAGTCAAGTCATTTTGAAAAATATGGATGGTGTTTTTGTATTAACGCCAGCTTTGGAAAAAAGTTTCAAATTCCAATCGGATTGGCCAGAGAATAGCAGTCAGCCATATTTGCTTCAATCACTGGTCAATGATGTATTAAACGATCCAGAAGCGCAATTTGAAACAACGGAAGACCATTATATTTTCCGGACGAAAACAAATTATCAAAGCAACAATAATTTACCGGCTCAAGAAATTTACTTTGACAAATCCAGTTATACACCAGCAATGGTCAATGTGTTAAATCAAGATGGGGAACCGCTGGTTAATGTCACTTTTCATGGTTTTGATTTAGATGCAACATTTGCAGAAGATGATTTTACGATGGAGAAGAACATGGAGCAGGAAACAGATGAGGAAAGTGCTGGTGCAGAAGAGGGAGCAGCTGTAGAAACAGCTGCGCAGGAAGTACGGGAGTTGTATCCTACGTTTACAGCTGGAGCAGAAATGGCGGATAAGCAAGAGGTTCCCCTGGAGGATGGAGAGCGAATTATTACAACCTTTGAGGGAGAGAAAAACTTTACACTTGTTCAGGAAATCAGAGAAACAGCTCCAGTGAGCTCAGCTCCAGAAGTAGTCAATGGAGATATTGTGAATCTGGGAGCTACTGTTGCTGGGTTGGAAGATAATGTTTTAAAATGGAGTTATCAGGGTGTTGATTATCAATTGGCAAGTACAGAGCTGACGAAGGAAGAAATGATTGAAGTAGCACAATCTGTCCAAGGACAGTTAACAAAATGATACGGTTAATACAAAAGCAGGCTCTCTGAAAACGGAGTCTGCTTTTGTATGTCCCATTTCCAGTTTAGAGGTATGATTTTAACATATTGGCATATAATTAATAGACAGGTATTTATTTCGTTGCATAAATCAGCTAAAGGATAAAAATCGAATGAAAAATTCAAGGCTTGGTGAACGTTCTTTCATTTTTGAACATAAAATGAAAATTTAATGAAGAAAAATATTGTTTAACGGAGTATTTTCCTCAGCGGCAGTCAGGAAGCCGGGAGAAAAGCAGCGTAAGGGAAAAACGCTCATTTTTAACACTTCAAATAATATAGATACCACAAAATTTAAGGTTTAAAACGACAAATTTACATGATTTTTTTACAAATTCGCCATAACCCCTTTGCAAAAGTATGTTCACAATGCTATCATAATATTAAATTGAATAACGAACGTTAATTGTTGGCGGGGGTGCTTGGTTTTGGCTGAAAATAAAGAAGAAATTTTAGTGAAAATACCGAAAAATTTGCTGAGTGAGGTGGATGGATTAATGAAATATGAGAATAGCTCTGACTTAAGTGATTTCATTTGTGAAGCAACTCAAATTTATTTAAACCATAAAAAAGAAGAACACCTCCAGCGTTTTCATGAAACGATGCAGCGCGGATATGAGGAAATGGCAAGAATTAATCTAACGATTGCTTCAGAGGCTTTTCAAGCTGAAGAAGAGGCTGAAATTACTCTAGAGCGCTCTGTGATCGGGGTGTAACACTTGTGATCGTTCAAAGAGGCGAGGTTTATTTTGCTGACTTATCCCCTGTGGTTGGCTCAGAGCAGGGCGGTGTGAGACCGGTTCTTATTCTCCAGAATGATATAGGTAACCGATTTAGTCCGACTGTGATTGTGGCGGCCATTACCGCGCAAATTCAGAAGGCTAAGTTGCCAACGCATGTAGAGATTGATGCAAAACGTTATGGGTTTGACCGGAATTCAGTTATTCTGCTGGAACAAATTCGCACGTTAGATAAGCAGCGGTTAACGGATAAAATTACAAAATTAGATAAAGAAATGATGGAAAAAATCAATCAATCATTAGAAATAAGCCTTGGCTTACGAGATGTCTACAGTAATAATTAATACTTTTCTGATGCGTAAAAAGACTGTCCTTATATTAGGGCGGTCTTTTTTAATGAAGTTTCATTGGAGAAAGAAAGGAAAGCATATAAAAAGTGGAGGAGGAAGCTCTAACGGGTTCCATAGGGTGAATAATCTCAAGTCTCAAAAAAATACTCCGTTTTCCATAGATCCCGAGCTCCTCTCCTTTAAAGAAGACTTAGCGATTGGCAAGCCGACAGGCGCAGACAGAGCTAAAGTCGCACTTATGCCCAGAGGGTGAAAAGAAGACTTAGCGATTGGCAAGCCGACAGGCGCAGACAGAGCTAAAGTCGCACTTATGCCCAGAGGATAAAATAGAAGTTCGTTTTTTCTGCAGGGATTTATTTGATAAAAGCAGATAGTAATAAGACCGTTGTAACAGACCTCTCCTTGGCAAGAATACCGATGTTTTAAGAAATTATTCTCCTTCGTTAAAAGATATAGTAAAATGAAAAGGAATGAAGGTGGAGGTTGATAACGATGGATACAATCATTTTTGATATGGATGATACATTATATGACCAGGCTGCGACATTTCGAAAAACATGTAAAAAAATGTTGAACGTGGCTTTGTCGGAAGCGGAGTTAAATCATCTTTATCTATTAAGTCGCAAACATAGCGATGCGCTATTTGATGATCAGGTAGCAGGTAAAATTACAATGGAAGAAATGCATATCCGGCGAATCAAAGATGCTTGCGCAGAAATAGGAATACAGATAACAGCAGAGCAGGCTTTAGAATTTCAGGACAGTTACGTCCAAGAACAAGGAAAAATAGAGTTATTTGATGAAGTGGTGGAGCTCCTGGATTATCTTTCAGCGAGTCAGAAGCAATTAGCTGTAATGACAAATGGTGCGG
Source organism: Oceanobacillus sp. FSL K6-0251 (assembly GCF_038004725.1). Taxonomy (NCBI): domain Bacteria; kingdom Bacillati; phylum Bacillota; class Bacilli; order Caryophanales; family Bacillaceae; genus Oceanobacillus; species Oceanobacillus sp. FSL K6-0251. The sequence goes on from NZ_JBBORS010000001.1 coordinate 1,116,764, forward strand.
AAGGACATCAGGCAATGAAAATCAAACAGTTAAAGCTGAACAAGTGGATTCCGGAAGAGCGTTTATTTATTTCTGAAACAATAGGGCATGCGAAACCATCCACAGCAGCGTTTCAATTCATGGAGGACAAGCTGGGTTTAAAGAAAGAAAATACAGTGTATGTCGGCGACTCCTTTGCTAATGATATTGTCGGTGCCAAACAGGCAGGCTGGCATGCCGTCTGGATGAACCATCGACAGAGGGAAGAACCGGAAGGAAGAATAAAAGCAGATAAAACAGTAACCAGTGCAGCAGAGCTATATACATTTTTTCGGGAAGAGACGCTAAGCACATAATGGATTAGGTTAATGAAAGTAATTTCATCATATAGAGCCTTGAGGGATTCCTCAAGGCTCTTTTTGTGTAAACTCAAGGGAAGTATTCCGGTAAAGGATACTGCTTCAAAGTGAATATTGAAATTTTCTATATAATGATATGCCAAACTTCTTGATTTTGATTATCGGTCTTTTTGGACACGAAGAATAAGTCCTTACATAAATTATTTATAATAATACCTATTGTAGTGAGAGGAATAGGATGATATACTAATATTCAATTTATAAATCTTTGTAAAATACTCGGGATACTCAAATATAAGTGAGAAAAGAACGCTGCAACTATGGAAAATAGTACACTATTCAGCAAAAAAATAGGTTTTTCTAAAATGAAAATTTAAAAATCTCAAAATATCTGTTAGGTGATGGATAGAAGGAAAGAGAGATCTAAGAAAGCTTAAAAATTACGAGGGAAGGATTTTTTCGTCGTGAATATGCATATGATGTGCTCAGTAGAAATTTGGCGTTAATATTTCTTCCAATCGTAATAAAAAAGAAACGGCAAATCGGGAAGGCTGATTAGAAGTATATTGGTTTTGTAGGGTTATGCTGTATAAAGGAAGGAGAATATTTGTGAGTACAATTGTTGTTATATCAGGAAGTCCTTCAACATTATCCAGATCAGAACGCGTTCTTTATTATTTAGGTGAATTGGCGGAGCAGCAAGGGTTTCGTGTAAAGCATATATCCGTCAGAGATGTAGAAGCAGAAGCTTTGCTGTATGCGAACTTCCAAAGTCCGAAAATCAAAGAGATTGCCGGGGATTTGGAAGCGGCAGACGGGGTCATCGTCGGGAGTCCTGTCTATAAAGCCTCCTATTCAGGCATCCTAAAGTCATTATTTGATTTAATGCCCCAGGATGTTTTACGGGGGACGGTTTCACTGCCTGTTATGACAGGGGGAAGCCTCTCGCATTTATTAGCATTGGATTATGCCTTAAAGCCGCTGCTTGCTACGTTAAAAAGCCAACCCTTAAAAGGGTAATATTTTCAGGATAGTGAAGTTGATAAAACCAAGGATAATCCAATCCTGGATGAAGCCATGATTACTCGGACACATAAACAATTGGATTATTTCCTGGGGAATTTAAAACGAAAAGAATTTGTTTAACTGGTTCTTTTTTCAATACATAAAAGGGTCTGCAGCTAAGCAGGCCTTTTTTTAATGAGGGAGCTTTTGTCAATAAAATGAGAAATTAATAGAAGCGTGTATGCGGGGGAGTGGATAGTGTAACTTGAAAAAATGCTGTGTTTATTTGATATATGGTACAATTGAGGTAAAATGGGAATAGTAGTTTCTGCATACTTAGAAGAGGCTGATACAAAAGTATTTTGACTGGAGTTTTGTAGAAGTTTGTATTAATATGGAAAAATGTTTAGAATTTGGAGGTATCAGGGGATGGATGCAAATCTGAAAGAATTAATGATCAGTAATAGTGATTCTATTGTTGATAGTTGGATGGATGAAGTAGGGAGAATAAAATCAGGGAATTATACAGCGAGTATATCTGATGAACTCTATGAGAATACCAACCGCGAATTTGTGAATGTTATTTTTACAAGTATCCAAAATCAGGGGTCTTCGAAAGTAGTAGAAGAGTTTTCGGAGAAAATGATCAACCTTGGCTGGCCGCTCAGTTATATAACCGATGGGCTGCAGGTTTTTCGTCGTGTTACCATTGAATTTTTACTGAAGCAAGCAGACCAAGTAGATTCCAGTCATTTTTCAAATGTCTTAACAAGCGTAGATGAATGGATAGAACCATTGATTCGACAGCTCGTCAATGAGTATTCAGGAAGCTGGGAAAATATTTTATCTTTACAGCGGGTAGCTTTACAGGAACTATCCGCACCGTTGATCCCTGTTATGGAAGGGATAACCGTCATGCCGTTGATTGGAACCATTGATACGGACAGAGCGAAATTGATTATGGAGAATTTACTGGAGGGGGCAATCAAGCATAACTCCGAAGTTGTCTTAATAGATATTACGGGTGTTCCTGTTGTGGACACCATGGTAGCACATCATATTATTCAGGCAGCGGAAGCGGTCAGACTGATTGGATCTACATGTATTCTTGTAGGCATCCGTCCGGAAATTGCTCAAACGATTATAAATATAGGGATTGATTTAAGTAAATTCCCTACCAGAAGCTCTTTGAAAAAAGGTTTTACCAGAGCGCTTGAAATAACTGGAAGAACTGTTGTGGATTTGCCTTCTAAAAACCAAGGCATTGATGAAATAATGAATGCTCTTAAGGGGGAATAGAGAAAATGCGGATACCTATTTTAAAGTTGCACAATTATTTGCTGATTTCTATTCAGACGGAGATTGATGATCAAACGGCTATTAAATTTCAGGAAGATTTATTAGCAAAAATTCATAAAACAGGTGCAACAGGTGTTGTGATTGATTTGACATCTGTTGATATCATTGATTCTTTTATTGCAAAAGTACTTGGTGATGTTGTGTCCATGTCGGATTTAATGGGGGCGCGTGTTGTATTAACTGGAATTCAGCCAGCTGTTGCAATGACATTAATTGACTTGGGAATACACTTGCAAAATGTCCCGACAGCATTAGATTTAGAACAAGGTTTAGTGAAGTTACATCAGGAATTGGGAGGTTAATATATGAACCCAAGATCCTGTGTCAACATTCATAAAGAGTGGGATATTGTTGGAGCAAGACAGCTCGGACGGGAAATGGCAAAAGAAATTGGCTTTGGAACCGTTGATCAGGCAAGGATTGCTACCGCAGTATCTGAATTAGCTCGCAATATTTATTTATATGCTAAAAATGGACAGGTTTGTTTTGAGTACATTTATACGAACAGTCAAAAAGGAATCTTAATGACAGCTGTGGACACTGGTCCAGGAATAAAAGATATAAGCCGTGTCATGCAAGATGGCTATACGACCTCTGGAGGGCTTGGTGCTGGACTGCCCGGGGTAAAACGCTTGATGGATGAATTTGATATAGAATCCGCAGCGGGGGAAGGAACTAAAATCAAAGCGATTAAATGGATCAGATAATATAATCCTTTTATTTTAGCACCCTTCCTTATTTTATCCAGTACATGCCATTGGTAATCCAGGTGAGAAAAAAAGAAAGAGAAAACAGTTGTGTTTAAAAATCACGAAACACCGGTTTACCAGCTCGGGGAAAGCCTTAAAAAAGAATAAAAGGTTCTTTGAAATAAGGGGGGAGTAACCACAGTGGAAGAAACGATCAGAAAAAATACTGTAAAATACCAGAAATTATTACAAAAATATATTGAAACACAAGATGAGAAATCATTGTATGACCTTGAATTAATCAGCAAAGCTTTTATTAAAAAGAATATCTTGCCGGAAGAATTAATCAATTTGCATATTCAGGCAATGGAGCGGATTTATCCTCAATTATTGGAGGAATATAAGCTGTCGATGGAATTTTTATTAGAAGCTACGGTTTTCTATGGATTGGCATTGCAGGAAGTTGATTATTTAAGACAGGAAAAAGATGTGCTGACTTCTGAAATTTCTGTTGCGGCGAATATGCAAAAGACCTTGCTTGGAACGCAAAGGCCGGAAGTAAGCGGATTAGATATCGGCGTGATTAGTGTTCCTGCTCATCAGATGAACGGAGATTATCATCATTTCACCAAAGGAAGCAATGGGACAATCGGGATTGCCATTGCGGATGTCGTTGGAAAAGGAATACCGGCAGCACTGTGTATGTCGATGATCAAATATGCAATGGACAGTTATCCAGAAGCGACAATGTCACCAAATAAAGTATTAGAAAACCTGAATCGTGTAGTAGAAAGAAATATTGATCCCAGTATGTTTATTACGATGTGTTATGCACATTATTTGCCGGCGGAAAGTAAATTAAGATTATCTTCCGCAGGGCATGAGCCGGGATATATTTTCCGTGCAGAAACGGAAGAATTTGAAGAGGTTCGTGCGAAAGGGATTGTACTCGGCGTGATGCCGGATGCTACTTATCGGGAATATGAATTAGCAATTCAGAAGGATGACCTGATTATCTTTCTGACAGATGGTGTTTCCGAGTGCAGAGACGGCGACCGGTTTATTGAAACAGAAGAATTGTTGGAAGTCATCCGAAAATATATTGATTTACCGGCACAGGAGCTGGTAGAAAATGTGTATCAGTATTTTGAAAAACTGCAGGATTTTCAATTGAGGGATGATTTTACATTAATTGTTCTTCGTAAAGAGGTTTAAAGAAATAAATGCAGGGAATACAATATAATAGTTTATTCTAGTTAAATAAATTTCGTTTCAAATGTTATAGAGAAAATGAATTTATAATGTATAGTCATCTAATCTTATATCTGGATGGCAGAGGGGGTTATTATGAATTTATCAGTAAACGTACAAGAAGACAGCAATGTAAAAGTTTTAGAAGTGAGCGGAGAGATTGATGCATACACAGCTCCGGAGCTGAAAGAAACATTAATGCCGCTGATGAGAGAGAGCGGCAATGAAATCGAAGTAGATTTAGAAAATGTGCAGTATATGGACAGTACCGGTTTAGGAGTGTTTGTCAGCGCTTTGAAAGCCTCTAAGGAAAGCGGAAGCCATTATACGTTGAAAAATGTGCAGGATCGGGTTTTTCGTATTTTTGAGATTACCGGACTTAGTGAGATTATAGAGATCAAAGCAGCGATTCGAGGTGGCAATGAGTGATGGAAGCATTTGATTATATAGAGATGAAAGTACCGGCGAAAGCGGAGTATATTGGAGTAATGCGTCTGACTCTATCGGGGGTTGCCAACCGGATGGGCTTTTCCTATGATGCGATTGAAGATTTAAAAGTAGCTATCTCTGAAGCAGTTACAAATGCTGTAGAGCATGCTTATGAAGAAAAAGAATCTGGTGAAATTACAGTTGGCTTCGGCCTGTATGAAGACCGGATGGAAATTATGGTAGCTGATCGCGGAGGAAGCTTTGATTTAGAAGAAGTAAAGAACGGTACAGGGCCATATCAATCCGATGAACCTGTTGAAAAAATCCGGGAAGGAGGGTTTGGCCTATTCCTGATTGAAGCACTCATGGACGAAGTAAAAATCAACAATAAATATGGCGTAATGGTTATTATGACTAAATACAATAGAGAAGAAGAGGTGGACATGGATGACGACCAAATCTCAACCATTCAATAGAGGGGGAGATGAGGTTTACCAATGGATAAGTACACTTCAGGAAGATCCAACAAATGAAGAATTACAGGAAAAGATTGTTTTAACTTATCAGAATCTCGTTGGATCTATTGCCAGGAAGTACTCCAAAAATAGCGCTATTCATGAAGACCTTGTACAAGTCGGCATGATTGGATTGCTTGGGGCAATTAAGAGGTACGATCCGTCATATGGTAAGTCGTTTGAGTCTTTCGCTATCCCAACCATTATTGGTGAAATAAAGCGATTTATACGAGATAAGACATGGAGTGTCCATGTGCCTCGTCGTATTAAAGAATTGGGACCAAAAATCCGCAAAAGTGCTGATGAACTAACGACTAAAAATCAAAAATCTCCTACCATACAAGAAATTGCAGAACACATTGGTGTACCGGAAGAAGAAGTTTTAGAAACAATGGAAATGAGTAAAAGCTATAAAGCTTTATCAGTTGACCATAAAATTGAAGCTGATTCAGACGGCAGCACTGTTGCTATATTGGACTTAATTGGTAACGAAGACAATAGTCTTAAAAACTTGGAGCAAAAAATGATTCTTGAAAAAGTTCTTCCTGTTTTATCAGAACGGGAGCAGCTTATTTTAGAATGCACCTATTTTAAAAACATGAGCCAGAAAGAAACAGGTGAAATGCTGGGTATTTCTCAAATGCATGTGTCACGGCTTCAAAGACGAGCACTCCGTAAATTGCGAGAAACAATGCAAACAGAAAGTACGGAGGTATTCGATTGATTTCCGATAAATATGTCGATGTTTCCGTCTATCAACAATCTAAAAAGGGTAATCATTTATGTGGAGACAGTTACTTTTTTATAGAAGAAGACCATATGTTTCTAGGAGTGCTCGCGGATGGTCTTGGAAGCGGGGCAATTGCAAAAGAATCCTCACAGGCAGTAATCGATATTGTGAAGGAGCATAAATTTAAAACAGTAAAAGAAATTGTTGATTTATGCAATAAAAAATTGCTTGGCATGCGTGGTGCAGTGATGGGGATTTTAAAATTAGACTTCATCGATCAGACCTTTACTTTTTCCTCCATTGGAAATATAGGGATTATTATTTTGGAGCGAGGCTGTAAGAAAAAGCGAAATATTCCAAGCTCTGGATATTTGGGATCTCGTTACCGAGGCGTAAAGGCTATGACGGAAAAATTAACCGATGGAACAAATTTCATTGTATTTTCAGACGGCGTAAAAGATAAAGAGTTATCTGCGTATTATTTTAAAGACTACAATGTAGAGCAGATTACGGATACTTATGCGCAGCATAGTGACGGTACCAGGCAGGATGATACAACGTTACTGGCAATTAGATACAAAGGAGAAAAAGGTTGATTTATAATCACAATAACATGAACATGGATTCATTTATTATTGATTATAAATCAATCTTTTTTGTTGTGTCAGAAAGCATTGACACGTTTAATTTGATACAATAGAACGTAGAGTAAGGAGGAGAAGCAACAGTGAGTGCAGATGAAAAATTAATTGCAATCGTATCAAAAGATACCAATATTCAAGGAAACACTGTTTCGAAAGTGATTTCTCTTTTAAATGAAGGGAATACCGTTCCGTTTATTGCAAGATATCGAAAAGAAGCCACAGGCGGATTGGATGAAGTAAAAATAAAAGAGATACAGGATAGGTGGACATATGTCCTTAACCTGTCTGAACGAAAACAAGAAGTACTTCGTATCATTGAAGAACAAGGTAAGCTGACAGATGAATTAAGAAACGACATTGAAAAAGCGACGCAGCTTCAAAAAGTAGAAGATCTGTATCGCCCTTATAAACAAAAACGCCGTACAAGAGCTACTATCGCAAAGGAAAAAGGATTAGAGCCATTTGCCCAAGCTATTTGGGAGCAGAGCGAATCACTTGAGTTAGAACAGGAAGCCACACAATATTTCTCTGAAGAGCATGAGCTAAGCACCGTAGAAGAGGTACTTCAGGGAGTAAATGATATCATTGCAGAATGGATTTCTGATGAACCGGCTTACCGTGAATTTATTCGCAATGCCACGATGAAGCAAGGAACCATCCAATCTGAAGAGAAAAATAAAGCAGCAGATGAAAAACAGATTTTTGAGATGTATTATGAATATAGTGAAACGGTTCGCTCATTAGTTTCCCATCGTATTCTTGCACTTAACCGCGGAGAAAAAGAGGGGATTTTAAAAGTACAGGTAGAACCGCCTGTTGATAAAATAATTGCCTATTTAGAGAAAAAGGTAATTAAAAAAACGTGCCCGCAGCATATGAAGGAATTATTAACAGCAGCTGTAGAGGATAGCTATAAAAGGTTGATTGAACCCTCCGTGGAACGAGAAATCCGCAGTGCACTTACAGAAAAAGCGGAAGCACAGGCGATTGAAGTTTTCTCCGTAAATTTAAGGAATCTATTACTTCAGCCGCCATTAAAAGGGAAAGTCATTTTAGGAGTGGATCCGGCTTTCCGTACTGGCTGTAAGCTTGCGATTGTGGATGAAACCGGGAAGGTCCATCAAATCCATGTGATTTATCCGACTGCTCCAAAGAAAGATGTGAAGGGCGCAGAGAAGGTGGTTATCAGCTTAATAAATCAATTTAATGTAGAGCTGGTTGCGATTGGAAATGGTACAGCATCACGGGAAACAGAGCAATTTATTTCAGATGTATTAACAAATAACAAGCTGGATATTCCGTATATTATTGTAAATGAAGCAGGAGCAAGTGTGTACTCTGCCTCCGCTTTAGCAAGAGAGGAATTCCCTGATCTACAAGTAGAGGAAAGAAGTGCTGTATCTATTGCAAGACGGGTACAGGATCCATTAGCGGAACTGGTGAAAATTGATCCGAAGTCCATCGGCGTTGGGCAATATCAGCATGATGTCAGTCAAAAAGAGCTGTCCAATTCGTTGACATTCGTTGTGGAAACAGCGGTTAACCAAGTCGGTGTTAATGTAAATACAGCTTCTTCCTCTCTTTTGCAGTACGTATCTGGTTTAAGTAAAACCGTTGCAAATAATGTGATCAAAAAACGGGAAGAGGAAGGGAAATTTACCAGCCGGAAGCAATTAAAGAAAATCCCGAGACTTGGGGCGAAAACATATGAGCAGGCGATCGGTTTCTTGAGAATTGTAGATGGGGATACACCGCTTGACCGTACTCCTATTCATCCGGAAAGCTATCCACATGTGAAAGCATTATTAAACAAGCTCAAGTTTGATGAACAAGCTCTGGGGACAGCGCCTTTGCAGCAAAAGATAGAAGGAATAGACAAGCAGGCTGTCGCGGAAGAATTAGAGATTGGACTGCCGACATTAGAAGATATTCTGGAGGCATTAAGCAAGCCGGAACGTGACTTGCGTGATGATTTTCCACAGCCGTTATTAAAGAAAAATGTCATGAATATGGAAGATTTAAAACCTGGCATGGAGCTTCAGGGAACGGTGCGAAATGTGGTTGATTTTGGAGTCTTTGTTGATATTGGTGTTAAACAGGACGGTCTTGTGCATATCTCTAAGATGTCCAAGCAGTTCGTCAAGCATCCCATGGATGTCGCTTCTGTTGGTGATGTAGTCACCGTCTGGGTCGATGATGTGAATGTCCAAAAAGGAAGAATTGCGCTTTCAATGATTCAATAATGTATAAATAAGATAAGGGAGCTTCCATGCTGGGAAGTTCCCTCTTTTTCAACCATAAAAAAAGACGCTCACCATTAGATAAGGAGAGGTCTTTTTTTATTTTTCTATTATTTTACAGATTCTTCGTTTGCAGCTTCCACTTCATCAAGAGAGATGCCAATTGCTTCTGCAACGCCTTTTCCGTATTCTGGATCAGCTTTATAGCAATTGTTGATGTGACGAAGTTTTACTGATTTTGTTGCTGGAGCAATATCATCCGCTGTATTTTGGAAAAGAGCTTGTTTTTGCTCATCAGACATTAAGCGGAATAGCTTACCTGGCTGTTCGTAGTAAAGCGCATCGTCCTCATCAAAATCAAAGTAATCAGCATCTACATCTGTACCCAGCTGTAATGCAGGCTCCTGATGCTCTTTGCTGTCTTCCCATTCTCCATATTGGTTCGGGCTGTAGCTGACTTGTCCGCCAGTGTAAGGGACAACACGCATTGCGCCGTCACGATGATATGGGTGGAAGTTTTTCGCGTTTTTCGGATAGTTAACAGGGATTTGCCAGTGGTTCACGCCTAAACGGTAGCGCTGTGCATCTCCATAAGAGAATAGACGGCCTTGCAACATTTTATCTGGAGAGAAACCAATGCCAGGAACAATGTTTGTAGGAGCAAATGCAGCCTGTTCTACTTCTTCATGATAGTTTTCCGGGTTTTTATTCAGTTCTAATTCGCCAACTTCGATAAGCGGGAATTCATCTTTGTACCATACTTTTGTTAAATCGAATGGATTGTAAGGCATATTTTTAGCTTCTTCTTCAGTCATAACCTGAATGTACATTTTCCATTTAGGGAAGTTTCCTTCTTCAATAGCAGTGTACAAATCACGTTGGTGACTTTCGCGGTCTTCACCGACAACTTTTGCAGCTTCTTCGTTTGTAAGGTTTTCGATACCTTGCTGTGTTCTGAAGTGGAATTTCACCCATACGCGCTCGTTATTTTCATTATATAAGCTGTATGCATGGCTTCCGAATAAGTGCATGTTGCGGTAAGATTTTGGAATCCCGCGATCAGACATAACAACAGTTACCTGATGAAGTGCTTCTGGTAAATTAGACCAGAAATCCCAGTTTGCATCAGCATTCTTCATATTTGTTTTTGGATCACGTTTTACAACATGGTTCAAATCTGGGAAACGTTTAGGGTCTCTCATAAAGAATACAGGCGTATTATTACCGACTAAGTCCCAGTTTCCTTCTTCTGTGTAGAATTTCATCGCAGTACCGCGGATATCGCGTTCTGCATCAGCAGCTCCGCGTTCACCAGCTACGGTAGAGAAACGGATAAACATGTCTGTTTTCTTCCCGACTTCAGAGAAGACTTTTGCTTTTGTATATTTAGTAATGTCGTTAGTAATCGTTAATGTTCCATAAGCTCCGGATCCTTTTGCGTGCATACGGCGCTCAGGAATTACTTCGCGATCAAAGTGTGCAAGCTTTTCAAGAAACCAAAAATCTTCCATTAATAATGGACCACGTTTACCGGCCGTTTTAGAATCATCATCATTTGGAACAGGAGCTCCAAATGCAGTGGTCATTTTTCTTTTTTCACTCATAGATAGTTTCCCTCCTATATATTAAATACAATTATTATAATAACATAATAAATAGTAGATTGCTATTAATATTCTTGTTTAATTTGAATGACATTTTTTTATTTTGATATAGAAGTCCTTCTTGACGGTGGGTATCGTATTTTTAAGCAAATGTTAGTAAAGTGTTGTTTTCTTTTAGAATAAAATAATATATTAGATAAGTGATTCTACTAATTCTCAATTAAGTTTTTTAAATGAGAATAAAACTCTTAGTATAACTGAAATATAAGATAGAGAATAGAAGTTCCGACAGCTTCTTTTTTATGTTAAAATGAGTTGTCATCAGTTAAACAATTTTTGGGAATTTCTGATGGCGTATAATAAAGAAGTATGTTTTGAATTGTCAGGAAGGTAAGAAGAACATTAAAATAATGAAGCTTTCTTTATATATTGGAGGTTGAAACAGATGGACCCAATGCCGGAGGAAGAATTGTACCAGTTAGTTAATCAGCTGTCAGAAGCTTTCTTTAATAAAACGTTTATGGACAAAGTACGATTTAACTCCCGTCTGCGGACAACTGGAGGGAGATATATCCCAAGTAAACGATTAATTGAATTGAATCCCAAATATGTACTGGAATCTGATAAGGAAGAGTTTCACGGGATTATTAAGCACGAGCTTTGTCATTACCATTTGCATATTGAAGGAAAAGGGTACCAGCATCGAGATAAAGATTTTAGAGAATTGCTTGCAAAAACGGGCTCTCCCCGTCATTGTAAACAGCTTCCTTCGAATCAGCAGCGCTACCAGCATATATATGAATGCCAAAAATGTAAAATGGTTTATAAAAGAGTAAGGAAAGTAGATGTATCCAGGTATCGATGTGGAAAATGCAGGGGGAGATTACATCTGATTTAATTTTTTTCAATTAAGTATTGACGAATAATATGATCCATGATAAATTAATGTAGCTGATATGAAATGACAGTTTTCATTCATTGCGAATGACCTGTTCAGCAGCTTTGTCGAATGGCTTGGATTTTTGAATAACTTTCTAAGCGAAAAAAACTTTTTAAGAAATTTAACAGTTTTTGTTGACAAAAAACAGGATATATTGTATGATATTTCTTGTTGTTGCGTAATTAGGATATTACATAGATAGTGACTGATTACTTTTATATTCCACAGTAGCTCAGTGGTAGAGCAATCGGCTGTTAACCGATCGGTCGTAGGTTCGAATCCTACCTGTGGAGCCATTATTTGGAGAAGTACTCAAGTGGCTGAAGAGGCGCCCCTGCTAAGGGTGTAGGTCGTGTAAGCGGCGCGAGGGTTCAAATCCCTCCTTCTCCGCCATTTTAATTTTCATAATGGCCCGTTGGTCAAGCGGTTAAGACACCGCCCTTTCACGGCGGTAACACGGGTTCGAATCCCGTACGGGTCATCTTTCTAAGAAATCAAAATAAATAATTGGTCCGGTAGTTCAGTTGGTTAGAATGCCTGCCTGTCACGCAGGAGGTCGCGGGTTCGAGTCCCGTCCGGACCGCCATTATAGTTGGGCCATAGCCAAGCGGTAAGGCATCGGGTTTTGATCCCGTGTACCCCAGGTTCGAATCCTGGTGGCCCAGCCATTTTCTTTTTAGAAGGAATACATGATAATACTATTACAGATAATAGTATTTTTTTATTGATAGGGACTATAAATAATGACCTGTCATATATAGGAGCCATTAGCTCAGTCGGTAGAGCATCTGACTTTTAATCAGAGGGTCGAAGGTTCGAATCCTTCATGGCTCACCATTTTTATCTTGCGGATGTGGCGGAATTGGCAGACGCGCTGGAATCAGGCTCCAGTGTCCGTTAAGGACGTGGGGGTTCGACTCCCTTCATCCGCACCATTTTTTTATATTATGCGGTCGTGGCGGAATGGCAGACGCGCCAGGTTGAGGGCCTGGTGGGTGAATAACCCGTGTGGGTTCAAATCCCACCGACCGCATCATATGTACAAACCAGTCATATCAAGGGTTGCAGACCTTTGATATTTTTTTATGCACTCATTTTTCTATATGAAATGGGTGTTTTTTTATATAGTTTTGACCAGTTTTTGACCATGTGAATAAATGGTAAAAATGAAACGTTCGGATTTAGAATAAATCATCCAATTTGTCAGCAGTTTCTCTTTGCTTACTAGAGAACAACTAAACATTAATTATCGTAGTAATGGATGAGCGCCCCAGGCGTTCTTTAAAGGTTACGTGTTCTTCGCTTTGAGGAACTAGTAAAGCAACGGGAAAATACCTTAAATCATGTCAGTAGATAGCTTCAAGGTTAACGTGTTCACCAATTTTTCGATGAGCCTGTTAAAAATATCTCTAGTTGCTGGAACATATTGACTTGAAAGAATGTAAACCCAATAAACCAGCTCAATAAAAGATTTATAATATTCATAATATAAATCTTTTTTGGTATAATTACTTTAATAAATAAGAATGTAGTGATTTTATAAATGAGTTAAATGAGGCAATCACTGCAAGGTTGTAAATTATTAACAGGTGGTGTGATGCTTATGAAACAGGCTTTATTTCTTATCCTGGACGAATACCAGATTGGGAAGGTGCTTACTTATCAACAACATTAAATCAGAGGGAGGATTGGTCGGTTCATACGATTTCTTTGGAGGATACGGTAAGTTCCATTGGCGGTTTTAGAACTGCTGTCGATTAAATCATTGGTTCTGAACCTGAGGATGCTCATCTATTGGTAACGGTAGGCGGGAATACATGGAATAATGATAATAAAAAGCTTTTGCATCTAATCAAAACGGCATTTCAAAATAATATACCTGTTGGAGCTATATGCGGAGCTGTGGATTATTTAGCGAAAAACGGTTTTCTAAATCATTATAATCATACGGGTAACTCTGTTGATGCTTGGAAGGGCTATGAAAATTATCATGCTAAGAGCAGTTTTTTTCAGCAGCAAGCAGTAACAGATAAAAATTTAGTCACTGCAAACGGAACAGCTCCGATTGAATTTACACATTTGATTTTAGAGTTGATTGAATTTGATACCTCCGAAAATATTAAAAAAATGATGTATATGTATAAGCATGGATTTTATAAATACTGTGAAAAATATGGGAATCCGTTTAGATAATCTTCGCTTGAAATAAAATGAAAATTATGATTATAGTAGAATTGAGTATAGAGATTGGGGAGAATTGTCCTGAAATGAATATGACAAAAGGTTGTATCAGAATAGCTAGAAGGATTTGTGGAGGGATAACGTGTCAAAAGGATTAAAAATTATCTTGCTTTGGTCGCTTGCTTTCCCTGCAATAATCACCATTGGCCGTATGATAATTGATTTTATTTTAGGCAGGGAAATGGAATTCATCTCATACACGGCTGTTTTTTTAGGCATAGGAGCAGCAGGATTGATTTTTGGCGGACCGCTAGTGTACCTTGTAACTAAATCTAAAGAGGAGAAATATTAATTTTTAAATCTATATAATGTTTTGGTCCGTTGTAAAAAAACAGGCACTTATTCCAATAATGGAAAGGGTGTCTGTTTTTTTTAGTGGAATTATTCTATTTTATAAACTGTTGGATAATATAACTTACACAAGGCTCTTTTCTTTTCTCACAGATTTAAGGGCATTGGACCAAGCGACAACATCATCAATCATTTCGCCAAATCTTGGTTTATGCACTTCCATTGGTGCGAAAGTTGCCATGTTCTCAAAGTCATTAAATAAGCTGAATGCACCTTGTGGTTCAACTGTAGCTACTTTTAAATTGGATAACGTTGTACGTAATGCAAGGGAAGCTGCAATACCAAGCGTAGAGCCATAGCTTACGATGCCTGCTGCTTTATGATGCCACTCTGAACCTAAATAATCTAAATGATCCTTAAGGGACGAAGGGAAATTTTTATTATATTCCGGTGTAACAAAAATAAACCCGTCAAACGAATCAATTTTTCTTGACCATGCACGCTGTTCTTCTGTTGCGTATTCTTTATTTGTCATAAGCGGGGGGATTGCTTCATTGAAACGTCCAAGACCACTTTCTTTTATATCAACAATTTCAAATTCTGCGTCTATATCTTTATTATCTGCAAAATCTTTAACCCATTCTGCAACTTGTAAATTAACACGTACATCACGTGTGCTTCCTGTAATAATACCAATTCTTGTCATGCTGTAACCTCCGTATAAATTTAGATGTAATGAATCAAATAATAAGTTTGTATTAATTTGATTACAAGAGTTATAATAAACCTAAAGTGCCTTTTTGAGAAGAAGGCACTTTATTTATACCTAGTTACTTTTAGGAAACCATTTGATATATAAGGGGTTCATGCATATATTTATAAAGGAGCGGTTGAAAAGTGAAGAATATAACGACAGGTGAAAATTGTGGAGAGCTTCAAGTTGCGTTAGATATTATTGTAGGAAAATGGAAACCGATTATTTTATTTCACCTTATGGAAAACGAAAAATTGCGTTTTAGTGAACTGCAGCGGGCTATTCCGGAAATCACTAAAAAAATGTTAACTTCCCAATTAAGAGAATTAGAATATAACGATATTGTTCATCGCAAGGTTTATCAGCAGGTGCCTCCAAAAGTGGAGTATTCTATGTCACCGTACGGTCATGGTTTAAAACCGTTATTAGTATCAATGAGAAGCTGGGGGACGGAGCATCTGGAACATTTGGAGAAATTATATGGAAAAGATAATGAAGAGCAGAAGGAACAAATATAATTCCCGATAAGTTGTAATACGAAGCGGAATGGTGTTTTCTATGAATTACTCACTTTGTTGTCCAGTAATAGTATGCTGATTAAGCTTGGATACTTTTGTGCTTTAAAAGTATAAATCATTTATGGATGTATAACAAGGTTATAAAATGTCTTGATCAAAGAAGGGTTACATTAGTAGAGAGTATATCACGGACAATTGCCTGCAATGCTACCGTCTCATATCTGCCTCTGCTTGTAACCCCCTGTATTTTTATAAATTATATTATTGAAATTACCAAACTGATTCAAGTATATGAAGGATGCTTTGACTTAAATATTAGGAGGACGAGATGAATGGAAGGGAGAACGGTTTTGATAACTGGAGCTAATTCAGGAATTGGATTCGCAACAGCTGCTATTTTAGCCAGACAAGGCTGTCGTATCGTCTTAGTATGCAGAAATAAGCGAAAAGGGGAAGAAGCACGTCAAGAATTATTAGCTGCTGCTGATAATAAGGATATAGATTTACTGATCGCTGATTTGTCCTCACAGCAGGAGATTAGAAAGCTGGCAGAGCAGGTTCAGAAGCGCTATTCCAAATTAGATGTTCTCATAAACAATGCCGGCGGTGTATTCGGTCAGTATCAAGTCAATAACGACGGCTTTGAAATGACTTTTGCGGTTAATTATTTAGCACCGTTTTTATTAACTCATCTGCTGCTTGATCAATTGAAGGCTTCCGGTTCAGGAAGAGTGGTTAATATCGCATCTGTCATGGAAGACAAAGAGTTTGAGCCGGATAATGCAGTAAATCAAACTGCTTCTGATTATTCGGGAATGCAGGCATATAAAACTGCAAAAACCGCTGTTCTGATGATGACGTATTATCTGAGTGAGCGCTTGTCAAACAGCGGTGTGACCGTCAATGCACTGCACCCAGGATTTATTTATACCCCTCAGGCAACCCGAATGGCACCGAAGTTTTTAAGACCAGTTATGAAGTTATTTTCAAAAAATCCAGAGCAAGGTGCCACTTTGCCTGCTTATTTGGCTTCATCCAATGAAGTGAAAGATGTTACAGGGAAGTTTTTTAAAGATAATAAAATAGAACAGACTTCCCCTGTTTCGTATAATGAAGAACGCCAAAAAGATTTATATATTAAAAGTCTTCAGTGGACGGGTATAGAGGAATCTCCCTTTATAGAAAGTAATTAACTTTATGAGCTTCTGCTTTACTGAAGAAGTTTTCATTTTAATAAAGAAGGCAAAATTGCCATCTATGAAATCGAGAAACCGGGGTATAAGCGGTTTTCTGAGAATCAAAGCGGGAATCTAAAAATACTTCCTGGCATGTGCAGCAGCAGAAAAAAGTAAGTGCATGGCTGCTTTTTCAATTAATCATATCAAGGGTATTAAACCCTTGATATTCCACTTAAACTAATTCTTTTGAACGTTTTTTTATAAGTAAATAAACTACATACATAATGAAAAATAAGACGTATACGAAGGCAGATACAATATAGATAGTCTGATAAGACGCTGCTTCTGCTATTAATCCCAGTACCAATGAGCCGCCGCCTATCCCAATATCGAAAAAATTGAAGAAAGAGGCCATGGCATCTTCATGCTTCTGTTTATCGACTAGGTTGATACACCAGGTTTGTATAGCAGGAAGCAATGCTCCGAAACCTAGACCGTAAAATATTGCTGCTGTAAAAAAGACCGTGTCTGTATTGGCAATATATAAAAGACCTAATCCAATGATTGCAAAGATAGAACCTGGAATCAAGATGACGGCTGGTCCGTGCAAGTCAAACAGCCTGCCAGAAACCAATCGTACTGCAAAGCTGGCTGCCGCTATAACGAAGAAAAACAATCCTACATGAGAAAAATCCTTTTCCAAGGCATATAAAGAAAAGAATGACATGATTCCTCCTGCTGCCGTTCCGACTAATAAAATCAGAAGGGCAGGGAAGAGAACTTTCTTTTCAAGAATTTTTGTCTTTACACTGGCTGTTCTATCTAATTCTCTTCCATTTGGTGCGCGTTTAATCAATATGGCCATGATTACAGCCAGTATCAATACTGCCATTCCGCCTAAGAATAAGCGCTGAAAGTCATATAATTCCAGCGTTAAGATACCTATCATGGGACCGACAGAAATAGCAATCGTTTCACCCATACCAAAATATCCAATTCCTTCTCCGAGCCGCTTTTTAGGAATGATTTCGGCTGCTAATGTAGCGAAATATGTCGTAATCAACCCAAACCCTGCTCCATGAAAAAGCCGAATAATCAATAGCGTAGTGATATCACTTGAAAGATAATAGGCTCCAGTCGCCAAGGCATTAATTAAAATACCTAGGATTAAGAGGAATTTTTTGTCCATTTTACTTGCTAGAAGACCAGCAAAAGGACGAGTCAGAATAGCAGATAACATAAATATTCCTGTGACGATGCCGACTTGGCTGGCGCCGCCTCCAATTGCAGTAATAAAGAGAGGAAGCGTGGGAAGCAGCATCTCGAAAATCATAAAAACTAAACCGTTGGAAACCACGATAAAGATAAAGGATAATGACCATATTTTGGTGTTTGAATCATGCATTTTTCGAAACTCCTTCTATGTTGGTGCATTTTGATACAAAGGACATTATATCTGATACGGGGCAGATGTAAAGAGGTTGAACGAAAGGATAGTGAATGAATTGTAAAATGGTGATGAATTAGTGATCTAACTGGAGAATGGGAGCTATCAGGCTGAGTCATTTTACAGGCTATGCATTCATGTGTTTTTAGAGATTATGACAGGAATTAAGCGGGGGAGTCATAAAGTAATGACAGAAAGAACAATTGGAAATATCCGATGATATGCACGCTGTAAAAAATATACACCAAAAATGGCACTGCCATTGGGTAAAACGTCTTTGGTATTGCTATTTTTTGTTGTTTTCTCACTTCATAGCAGGTGAAAATTTTCGATAATAACCTTTCTTTAAGGCTGTAGTTTCTTCCTCATTGTTGTTAAAAAAGATTAATACGAAGCAGCATTTCCAATGCAGTTGAAAAGATGACACGATGAACCTTGTTTGAAGGGATATGAAAGTGAAATTCTGATAGAAACTTTCTCATCTATTAGAGTACTAGCAAGCTTCCCTGGCATATGGTACGATATGAAAAGATTAAGCGTATTTTCGCAAATGGAGTTTAATAGATACATAATAAGTCGATTTTGAAAAACATCGTTGTGCAGGGAGGAATCCGCTGCTAACCGGCAAGGAAATAATCAGGGTAAAGGAGCATAAAATTTGAAGTTCAAACAGTTAACCATTCTATTAACAGTCAGTTTACTTGGTTTGATACTCTCTGCATGCGGGGAAACTGATTCTGAATCAGAAGGAGAGACTAGAGAGGAAGCCAGAGATGAAGCGATGCAAACAGCAGAAGAATTTTTATCCTTTTTAAGCGAGGAAGAATTTGAAGAAGCGGCATCCTCTCTGAGTGATAATTCTATCAGTGAATGGACATCAAAAGATTTTGAAGATTTATTTGTTCCAACAGCTGAAATTTATGGTGGATTAAGTAGTATTGATTTAATGGAGGAAGAGGAAGATACATATTCGTCCATCTTTAATTTTGTTTATGAAGGCAAATTTGGTGCGCGTAAGGCGCTCTTTTATATCGGTATTAACAGAAATAATGAAGTATTTAATTTTCGGACAAACATTGATCCAGAATTACAGTTTTCAGAAAAGACCCATGACGTTGCGGAAGGATTTTTAGAATTTGCGAGGGAGGGTGCCTTTGAAGAAGCGGCTGACTTAGTGGAAGATGATATGGAATCAGATATAGCACCGGCAGATATTGCGTCTGATTGGAGCCGGCTGGAGGAAACGAATGGGGAATTCGCAGATATTCATCTTTATGATGAACAGACGTTTTCCAGAGATTCTTCTCTTATTTATGCTGCAACGTTTGGGGAACAGCTGGTTCTTTTTAATATCTATGTAAATGAGGACAATGCAATTACAGGTTATTATTCCCGCAGCTATGATGAAGAAGAGAATTACATCTATCCGGAAGAAGCGCATCAGACAGCCGAGGATTTTTTAACATTTATTGCTGCTGAAGATTATGAAGAGGCGGCAGATCTCTTAGATGATGCTGAAGCAGAGGCCTCTCCTGAAGATTTGGAAAGGTGGCGTAATAATGTTGAGCGGGAGTATGGAGAATGGGTTCGTTTTGAGTTGAATCATGAAAAAGACTATTATGGTCCTTCTGCTGGAAATTATTCGTTTGTATATGATGTGGAGTTTTCGGAACAGCCGGCATCCATCATTGTATATGTGAATCGTGAAAATGAGATCAGCGGATACCGGCACACGGATGTGGAAAGCGAAGAGTAGAGAATGGATTGAAAGGCAAGGGAGTTTGATAAGCAGTGTATCAAACTTCCCTTGCCTTATTTATTTTGTTCCTGAATCCATAAGGCCACCTGCAAAATAAGAGAATCATTGAAAATTTTCGGATTATATCCTGTTTCCCTTGTGATATTATTTAACCGGTAAAGCAATGTATTCCGATGTAAAAATAGGGCATCAGCTGTTTTTTGGATATTTAAATCATGTGCAAAAAATGCTTTTAATGTCATTGCCTGCGTTTCATCTAAACCGTTCAGAATTCGCCTGGAGAACCTTTCTCTCAGCGTCTGGTCAAGCTGATAAAGCAATGCCCGTACTTCAATCTGGCTGAATGAAATTACTTCGATTTCCGGTGCACTGATTTTTAAAGCGAGCTCGCAATCGGAATAAGCCTGATAAAAATGTTTCAGTTCATGAAAAGCCAGACTATTGGCTATTCTGAAGGTAATACCCAGCTTATGAAATAGTGCTTGCAGCGCTTCTACTTTTCGCACGGCTTCGGTCTCTTCCATTTCAGACACGGCAATAAACAGCTGATTAAGGTTTATAAATCCGGCAATAGCAGGACGCTTACCAAATAACCGCTCTATTTTTTGAATCAATTCTTGTTTTTGGATAGTGAGCGTATCTATTTGAATGACGAATGCCATGAATGGAGGCGTTAATTCTATTTTCAGCATATCAAGCCCTTGCTGGATCGTTTTATAAGAGGCATTGCTTTTTAACAGCTGGTCAATAACCATCTCTTTTGTACGCTGTTTCCATTCCAGCTGTGAAGTAATAAATTCCTGGTCAATCATCAGCTCTGTAGTCATTTTCACCAGCTCCCCGATATCCTCCATCTCATCCGGATTGCCGGTAACCCCAATCACCCCGATGATAGTGTCCTGAAAGACGATAGGTAAATTGATTCCAGGCTCCGAGCCTTGCCAGGAATCCCCTTGTTCAGGATAAATAGAGAGTGTTTCTCCGCTGCTCAGCACTTCTACAGCCCCTTCATGAACAGTATGCAGTCTAGTTTCATCCAGAGCGGCAATAATCTCTCCGTTCATATCCATAATATTTACGTTTCGATTTAAACGGAGGGAGGTTTCTCTGACGATGGCATTCGCAATTTCTTTTGTCAACATATCCATAATTCAAGCTCCTTTGTTTATACCCTACAATATTAAACTATATATTCCTCTTATTTTTGTATGATATAGCCATATACAATATAAGTCAATATTCGTATAATTTAAACTACAGATAAAAAAGAAAACGCTTACTAAAGGATGTGATGGAATGAAGATTATCGTTGCTCCAGACTCATTTAAAGGAAGTTTAAGTGCAGTCGAAGCAGCTAATGCCATAGATAAAGGAATCAAAAAAGCTTTTCCAGACGCAGAAACCGTCTTGATCCCTGTTGCTGATGGAGGCGAAGGAACATTAGAAACACTTGTTACTGCTACAGAAGGAGAGATGAAGCATGTCATTGTCACAGATCCATTGGGGAATAAGGTCGAAGCTGGATATGGAATTTTAGGAGATAAGAAAACATGTGTCATTGAAATGGCAGCAGCCTCAGGACTCACTTTACTATCTGAAGAAGAACTTTCCCCATTGGCAGCAACAACCTATGGGACAGGGCAGCTGATTAAACAGGCTCTGGATGATGGTTTTACTTCTTTTGTTGTGGGATTAGGAGGCTCCGCTACGAATGACGGAGGTGCCGGCATGCTGCAGGCGCTGGGGCTAAGGATTTTAGATGCAGAAGGAAATGAAATCGGTTATGGAGGAGACGCATTAGGTAAAATTGCTTCCATAGAAATCGATTCATTTGATCCCAGAATTAAAGATTGTCAATTTTTAATCGCCTCTGATGTAGAGAATCCGTTGATTGGATTAAATGGGGCATCTCATATTTTTGGCCCGCAAAAAGGTGCAACATCGGAAATGATAGAGCGGCTGGATCAAAATCTCGCACATTTTGCGGATCAGGTTGCAAAGGTTACAGGTATCAAGCTGCATGATATGCCGGGTGCAGGAGCTGCAGGCGGCATCGGAGGAGCTTTTCAGGCCTTCTTTCCATGTGAACTGGAAAGAGGAATTGATGTTGTCCTGGAGTATAGTAACATCAACCAATTTTTAACAGGAACAGATTTAGTCATTACCGGCGAGGGAAAAGTAGACGGGCAGACTGCTTCTGGTAAAACGCCGCTGGGAGTAGCGCAAACAGCGCAAAGGCAAGGAGTTCCAACGATTATTTTAGCAGGATCGGCAGGTGACGATACGGCAGTGCTCCATGATTTTGGCGTTGTCAGTATCCACAGTATTGTCAATAAACCAATGACGTTAGAAGAGTCTATGCGAAATGCATCTATCCTATTGGAATTAAGTGCTGAACAGGTGGTTCGTTCTTATTTTTACGCTTTTAATCACATCAAAGGGGGAGCGATTTATGAGAATTAAGGATACAATTGAAAAAGTACCTGGAGGGTTAATGGTAGTTCCACTTCTATTAGGAGCTTCTTTAAACACGATTGACCAAATGCATATACCGGCAGTGATGAGAGTTCTTGAATTTCTCGGAGCACCGCAAACAGAGGAAGGCTACTATGAATTTTTAAGAATTGGCGGATTTTCACAAGAATTATTTAAGGATAGTGCCCTTGTATTGATTGCTTTATTCTTATTCTGTGTGGGAAGCCAGATGAATTTGAAAGTCGGCGGAAAAGCATTAAAGAAAGGGATTTTAATTACAGGTTCGAAGTATGGAGCCGGCTTAGCCGTCGGGATGGCTTTTGGATTCTTCTTTGACCCGATGAGCGGACTATTTGGATTGTCCACCCTTGCATTAATTGCTGGTATGACAAACAGCAATAGCGGGATGTATGCTGCATTGACAGGAAAATTTGGAAATAGATCCGATGTGGGCGGTCTCTCTATTCTGGCTATCAATGACGGGCCATTTTTGACATTAGCTGCACTTGGGGTATTAGGTACAGCATTTCCGATGATTTCATTTATTGCAGTTCTTTTGCCAATCGGGATTGGAATGATTTTAGGAAACCTGGATCCAAAAATACGAGAGTTTTTAAAGCCGGGAGAAGCGGTTACGATTCCATTTTTCGCCTTTGCTCTGGGAGCTGGCATGGATTTGGCGAACTTCTTCAATCCCTCTGTACTTACAGGCGGATTAACACTTGCTTTTCTTACCTTTTTCTGTTCAGCTGGGGCAGGTATTCTTGTATTTAAATTATTTAGAGAAAAAAGCTTTATTGCTCCTATCTCAGAGGCTTCCACAGCAGGAAACGCCGCCGCAACACCTGCCGCAGTAGCCGCAGCAGCGTCAGTAGCCGTTGGTGCAGGAGCCATGACACAAGCAGAATTTGAAGCGATTCAGAGTATTGTTCCGATGGCGACCGCTCAGATTTCCATATCCACCATCACGACTTCGCTGCTTTGTCCTTTAGGTGTTATTTTAATAGACAAGTATCAGCGGAAAAAAGGAATCGATGGTACAAAAGAAGATTTGGGGTTAAAAGAGGATAAACAGGAAACGAAATATGCGGTTAATGACTGATAGGTTATAAGAAGCAGGTTTTATTCGACAAATCATGTTATTCTGATGATAGAATGATATGTTATTTTACAAATAAATGCTTTTTAGCAGTAACGGTTTGCTGCAAATGTCGTTTAAACCTAAAAAAGTACAGGATATAAGCTATTAAATGAAATGAGGTTTTTGAATATGAGGACGGATTTACTATATGGAAAGAATGGAATTTCTTTAGATTTGCCAGAAAACGCTTTACTTATTGAACCGACCAATCTGCCAAAGATGGAAGATGAAAAGGAAGCAGTCCGTCAGGCTTTGCGAAATCCGATTGGCAGCGCGCCCTTGAAAGAATCTGTCAAGGCTACCGATACGGTATCGATTGTCATTAGTGATATTACCAGACCGACACCAAATCATATCCTGGTTCCGGTATTAATTGAGGAGTTAAGCCATGTTCCTTTAGAGAATTTTGTTATTATTAATGGAACTGGAACACACCGCGACCAGACAAGGGAAGAATTTGTTCAAATGTTAGGAAGCTGGGTTGTAGACAATATTCGAATTGTAAACAATCACTGTCATGAAAAGGATACACTTGTTAATCTCGGGAAAAGTAAATTTGGCTGCGATGTCTACCTGAATAAAGATTATGTAGAATCTGATTTTAGAATTGTAACCGGTTTTATAGAGCCGCATTTTTTCGCAGGCTTTTCTGGAGGTCCAAAAGGAATCATGCCCGGAATAGCGGGGATTGAAACGATTATGACCTTCCATAATGCGCGGATGATTGGAGATCCGCTCTCCACGTGGGGGAATATGGAGAATAATCCGGTTCAGGATATGACCCGTGAAATTAACGGGATGTGTAAGCCCGAATTTATGTTAAATGTTACATTAAATCGGGAGAAAGAAATTACGAATGTGTTTGCTGGCGAGCTTTATCAGGCACATGATGAAGGATGTGCGTATGCAAAAGAGCACGCGATGTTCCATTGTGAAGAGCGGTTTGATGTCGTGATTACATCTAATTCCGGCTATCCGCTGGACCAAAATTTATATCAGGCCGTAAAAGGGATGAGCGCTGCCCATAAAATTGTCAAAGAGGGCGGTTCGATTATTGTAGCATCCGAGTGTTCAGATGGCTTACCTGACCATGGAAACTATGCGAAAATTTTTGATATGGCAAAGAGCCCGCAGGATCTGCTGGATATGATTAATAATCCGGAATTTAAAATGTTTGATCAGTGGCAGGTTCAGAAACAGGCTGTCATTCAGGTCTGGGCGGATGTTTATGTTTATTCCAAGCTGACGGACGAACAAGTAACCAATGCCATGTTAAAGCCGACTCATGATATAGAACAGACGTTAGAAGAGTTAAAGGAAAAGTATGGGGAATCGATGACCGTTGCTGTGATGCCTTTAGGGCCATTGACGATACCTTATGTTGAAGAAAAAGTGAAATCCTGAGCTGAGCGTAGTATACTGGTAATAGAATGAAATGTATTTAGTCAATAAATGGGAAAGTTTTTTATATCCTTTTGTTAGTAAAATCCCCCCCTTCAGTCAGGGGAAATGAGGTGAATAAAATGATGGAAATCAATGAGAAAAATCGTTATTTAGGGAAAACACTGAAGGAAATGGGACGTGTCATGGTGGCATTTTCAGGCGGTGTAGACAGTACAGTTGTTTTGAAAAGAGCGCAGCAGGAGTTAGGAGATAACGTGCTGGCAGTTGTTGTTGCATCAGAATTATTCCGTGAATCCGAATTTCAGGCTGCGGTTCAATTAGCAGAGGATCTGGGTGTGAAGGTGCACCAAACAGAAATAAAAGAATTGAACCAGCCTCAAATTACAGCGAATAACCCAGACAGCTGGTATTACAGTAAAAAATTGCTTTACACCCGCCTGAATCAGCTGGCGGAGGAATGGGATTATCCGTATGTGTTAGACGGAATGATTATGGATGATGAAGCAGATTTCCGCCCGGGGCTAAAGGCAAGAACGGAAGAAGGCATCCGCAGTGTCCTTCAGGAAGCAAATCTATATAAACCGGAAGTCCGCGAGCTTGCGAAGGAATTGGAGCTTCCAGTATGGAATAAATTAGCTTCCTGCAGCTTAGCATCCAGATTTCCGTATGGTACAAAACTGGACAAACAAAAAGTAAATCAGGTTAATCAGGCGGAGCTTTATTTAAAACGTGCCGGTTTTGAAGAAGTGCGTGTACGTTATCATGATAATGTGGCGCGTATCGAAGTAGCAGCTGATAAAATGGTGGAATTACTGGAAAAACGTACAGAGGTTCAACATAAACTGGTATCTCTTGGTTTTGACTATGTATCGATAGACTTACGCGGTTACCGTACAGGCAGCATGAATGAAGTATTGCCAGCAGCTTCGTCAAAACAGCAAATCGCTGCCAATGCTTAAAACACAACTTCATTCCGTGGGAGTTGTTTCCTTTCTCCCCCGGAATTAGCCTGAGTGCCTCAGGGGGGGGGAGTTAGCACCCGCTATCTCCTCTCTGAATAAATTTATTTTTACTCTCTATTTAGAGATGGAGTTTTACGGATGATTCTCCGGATAAATTTAAACATGATCTTTTACGGGAAAGCAGTTGAAAAAACTGCTTTTTCGCGTGAAAAGAGTATAAAGAAGATAAACAAAGGAGTAATTTTCATGAAGATGTTATATTTGGATTGTTTTTCAGGAATAAGCGGTGATATGACAATAGGAGCGCTGCTTGACGTGGGAGGGAGTTTTTCTCATTTGCAAAACGAGTTGCAGAAGCTTCCTTTAGTGGATGAATACGAATTAAATGTTTATAAAGTAGTGAAGAATGGGATTACAAGCACAAAATTTGATGTTGTGCTGAAGAATGAGGAGCATGGACATTCCCGCCATGATCATTCTGAACAGGACGACCATGAGCACGGGCATAGCCATAAGCATGTTCATGAGCATCATCACGGGCATAGCCACGACCATCATCATGAGCACCATCATGGTCACAGTCACGATGAGGGACATCATCACCATCACGATCATAGCCATCATCATCGTTCCTATCGTGATATTGTAAATATGATTCAAGAAGCAGATTTATCAGAAGACGTGAAAGATATGGCGTTGAGGATCTTTAAAAAAATTGGTGAAGCAGAAGGGCATATTCACGGTGTGCCGCTGGAGGATGTCCATTTTCATGAAGTAGGCGCTGTTGATTCGATTATTGATATTGTAGGGACAGCGATTTTATTGGAAGAGCTTGAGATTGATGAAATCAAGTCAGCAGCTGTTCCAACAGGATCCGGAAAAATTCATATTGATCATGGCGTGTATCCTGTCCCGGCACCGGCTACGCTGGAGATTTTGCGTGGAGTACCGATTGCGCAAAGTGACTTGAAAGCAGAATTGACAACGCCGACTGGGGCTGCTTTTGCTGCGGTGTTAGCGGAGGAGTTTTGTGATATGCCGTCTATGAAAGTGGTGAAAGTGGGATATGGTGCCGGTACGAAAACATTTCCGAATCACCCCAATGTACTCCGGGTTATCATTGGCGAAGAGGCATAAACATTGAAAAAGTTTGGAGAGTAGGACAAGTAAATGGAAGAAATTTTAAAGGAAGTCCAAAATGGAACATTAAGCATAGAGGACGCGAAAAAGAAGCTAGCGACTTATGAAGATTTAGGTTTTGCCAAAGTAGATCATCACAGGAAACAACGGCAGGGTTTTCCGGAAGTGATTTACGGAGAAGGAAAAACCGTGGAGCAAATCATAGCTATCCTGCAAGCAATCAAAGCGAAGCAGAATGATATTTTAATTACTAGGATTTCACCGGATAAGGCAGATAAAATTTTAGGGGTTCATCCTGAATTGACGTACCATGATATGGCACAAATCCTATCCTTAAAGGTAGAAGAGAAAAGAGAAAAAAAAGAAGGATATATCGCTATTCTCTGTGCCGGAACCTCTGACTTGCGGATCGCTGAAGAAGCAGCCGTTACTGCTGAAGCATTGGGCAGTAATGTACGCCGATTTTATGATGTCGGAGTTGCTGGAATTCACCGGTTATTAGATCAGGCTCCAGCGATTCAGGACGCAACGGTTTCGGTCGTCATCGCAGGAATGGAAGGGGCGCTCCCAAGTGTGGTCGGCGGTCTTGTTTCGCATCCAGTCATTGCGGTGCCGACAAGTGTAGGCTATGGTGCGAACTTCCAAGGCCTGTCGGCATTACTGACAATGCTGAACTCCTGTGCGAGCGGAATCAGCGTGGTCAATATTGATAATGGCTTCGGCGGTGCATATAATGCCGTATTGATTGACCGGCTGGCTCAAGGAAAAGAGGAGTAGCATTTCGCAATAAGAAGGGAGTTGTCTAGATGGCACCAAAACATCCTCCGAATCAGGAACATATTGATGATAATATGATAAAAGTGGAAGTCAATTTGGATGATATTTCAGGGGAATGGCTTGGATTTGTAATGGACCGCTTATTTGAAGCTGGGGCAAATGATGTATTTTACACCCCCATTTATATGAAAAAAAATCGGCCGGGGGTATTACTGCAATTGCTCTGTTCCAATCAAGCACTTCCTGAAATGAAGGAAATCCTGTTGCAGGAAACTACGACGCTAGGCATCCGTTATTATCCGCTAACTGTCCACCGCATGGAAAGAAAGTTTATTCAAGTGGATACAGCATGGGGGCCAGTAACAGTGAAACAGGGGATCTCGAATGGAGAGGTCTTTCAAAGCTCACCAGAGTATGCAGACTGTAAAGCGATAGCTGAAGAACATGGAATTCCATTGAAACAAGTATATCAGTCAGTTTGGAAGCAATTATAAAAAATACACAGACCAATTTGAATTGGTTTGTGTATTTTTTATTAAAATTTAGTGATTAAAAAGGGAAAGAACTCGCATCTAATTTTTTTCCTTTCTGACAGGAAGATACTGATAGAATCGGTAAAGCTTTGATACGGCATACATGACCCATCTTGGAATCTTTTTTGGGAAATTCGTACGCTGATAATATCGTGCATAAGCCCATTTTAAATCTTCCCATTGCGTACATTTTTTCTCCTGAGAAAAACGGGCTGTATCAATCAGACGCACAGCGCCTTCTTTGGTCAGGATAAGGTTATGCAGATGAATATCTGAAGGATTTAATCCCGCCTCTCTCGCAGCATTTAATCCATTATCCACATCCTTGATATGTTGAGATGTCAGCGGAATACCTTCTGCCAGACATTCAAAAAATGTTTTGCCCTCAATAAAATCCATTACTAAATAGTTACTTCCTGCTTCATATATCGTTGGGTAGTAAGGACTGCCATGTAGCTTTTCGTAATTTAGCTTTTCTTCCATTGCTGTTTTTTCAAAAGACGGGTAGAAAATTTTAATCACTTTATGCTCATTTTTTATTCTGAATACAGCGGCACTCCTCCCCGCCCCATAGAGCTCTAAGTCACTATGATGCCCGAGTATTTTTATACGTCTGTGTTTCTTCGTAAATAAAACGGTGGTTACATAGTGATTGTACATGGATTGTTTCATTATTTTTTAAAACTGCCTTTTCTTTTGGTTAATTCCTTTTTGATCACAGGCAAGGCATGTTTTTGCGCTTGTTTTATTCCTTCTTTTACCATTTTAGACTTGAGAAGCTTCGTAAGTTTAGACATTTCTTTTCCTCCTTGGCTTATGTGCGGCAAAAGCTAATAAAAAAGAGACCTTTGCCCACATATTTTTTGGACAAAGGTCTCGCAAGCAACGAAATGAAACGGTTGCCAGCAGTGCCGAGGATTTCTCCTGTAATGACGACAGCTGCTATTATGCTACTCCCCTTTGGGATTAATTTGAATGTACATTTATTATAGAGGGCTTGTTTCGTAAGCGCAAATTTTAACGTACTTAAATTATCCACGCATGTTTCTCTTTTTTTAATACGTTTGCTATGCAGGAATAGGTGTGATACAGCGCTAATAAAAGCCTTCTTATATACCTTAATTCATCGTTTTCCGGCTTTTATTCAAGGGTAAACACGTATAAAGCACTTTGGAAGGAGCGGCGAACCGTGAAAAACCGTTGGGTCAGTGGACTTTTATATGCTTTAACGGGCTCCGTCATCATGTTTATGGTCAGTATCCTTCTTGGAGGAGAGCCTTATTGGAATGGAATAATTGGTTTTCTGATGGGAGGGTTTACTTATGGGGCATTTTTTCGTCCAGTGATGGAAAAGAAAATGAAATCAAAATAAAGGATGGGTATGCTTCAAAAATCGTATATGCAGAGAGGGAAGGAGGATGTGTTTGCCTGTTAACGCCTCACAGATGGTATGAATCGGAGGTTTTGAGGAAGGAACATCAAGTTTAACTTCATTTGCTACGTGTAATAATTACTATATAAGCATATTCTAATCAGGACAGTATATTATAAGGAGGAAGCAACATGCAGCTTAATGCAGCGCAAAAATTAATTCAAGATCATTTGCTGTCAGGAGAGATGAAGCCCGGAGAAGAGATTGGTTTAAAAATTGACCAGACGTTGACACAGGACGCGACAGGTACCATGGTGATGCTGGAATTGGAAGCGATGGGCATTGATAAAGTGAAGACAGAGGCATCGGCACAGTACGTGGACCATAACCTGATTCAGGAAGATTTTCGGAATGCAGATGACCATCTATTTTTACGGAGTGCGGCACAGAAATTCGGCATTTATTACAGCAGGCCTGGAAACGGTGTCAGTCATCCTGTCCATATGCAGCAGCTGGCACGCCCCGGGAAAACCTTATTAGGTTCAGACAGTCATACATGTGCCAATGGATGTATGGGCATGCTGGCTATGGGAGCGGGCGGAATTGACGTCACGATGGCAATGTCCGGTGAACCTTATTATGTGAAAATGCCGCGGGTTATGGGAATTGAATTAACAGGAAAATTGCCTGATTGGGTCAGCGCCAAGGACGTTATTTTAGAAATGCTGCGCCGCCATGGCGTAAAAGGCGGTGTCGGAAAAATCCTTGAATATTATGGACCAGGTGTGAAGGAATTATCTGCTATGGATCGGCATGTGATTGCCA
This sequence comes from Oceanobacillus sp. FSL K6-0251, assembly GCF_038004725.1. Lineage (NCBI taxonomy): Bacteria > Bacillati > Bacillota > Bacilli > Caryophanales > Bacillaceae > Oceanobacillus > Oceanobacillus sp. FSL K6-0251. The sequence goes on from NZ_JBBORS010000001.1 coordinate 1,147,325, forward strand.
ATATGGGAGCAGAGCTTGGAGCGACCGCCACAGTATTTCCGTCAGATAAAGAAATTAAACATTTTCTAAAAACACAAGGGCGCGAAGACGAATGGATTGAATTAAAAGCAGATGATGGAGCGGATTACGATGAACATGAAGAAATTGATTTATCTGCGTTGGAACCGTTAATTGCAAAACCGTCCAGTCCGGGGAATGTAGTGCCTGTTATGGAAGTTGCCGGAGAAGACATCTATCAGTCTTACATCGGTTCTTCTGCTAACCCGGGATACCGCGATTTTGCGATTGCCAGTGAAATTGTGAAGGGAAAGCAAATCGCAAACGGTACTTCTCTGGATATTAATCCAACTTCCCGTCAACTGCTGGAGCAGCTTGTTGAAAACGGGCATATTGCGAATCTGCTGGCAGCCGGTGCCCGTATGCATCAGGCAGGATGCAACGGCTGTATTGGTATGGGGCAGGCTCCGGCTACGGGTAAGAATAGTTTACGGACGACACCCCGAAATTTCCCAGGACGGTCCGGGACAAGAGAAGACAGTGTGTTCCTATGCAGTCCGGAAACAGCTGCTGCTTCTGTATTAACAGGAGTTATTACAGACCCAAGAACATTGGATATGTCTTATCCGAAAATAAAAGAACCGACTACTTTTTCCACAAAGGGTATGCTGGAAGTGCCGCCGAAGGATAATAGTCAAATTGATTTAGAAAAAGGGCCAAATATCACGACTATCCCAGATTTTGATCCGATTGAGGATAACTTTGATGTTCCTATATTACTGAAAATGAATGATAACATCTCAACAGATGAAATCCTTGCCGGCGGTTCACGCGTCTTGCCATACCGCAGTAATATTCAAAAAATCAGTACCTTTGCATTTGAAATCATTGATGATGATTATTACGAAACGGCAATGAAACAACGTGATGACGGCGGTCATATGGTTGTTGCAGGTTTTAACTACGGACAAGGTTCGAGCCGGGAGCATGCGGCGCTCGCACCGCGTTATCTAGGATTAAAGGTCGTACTTGTTAAAGACTTTGCCCGTATTCATCTGCAGAACTTGATTAATTTCGGTATTTTACCATTAACGTTTGTCAATGAGGAAGACTATGATTTGGTTCGGCAGGAGGATGTGCTCGAATTTCGCCAAATCCATCAAACGATTCAAAATCAGCACACCTTTGATATTAAGCTGAAAGGGACAGAACGTACGATTGCTGTGCAGCATGACCTTACTAAACGTCATCTTGAAATTCTGCTGGCCGGCGGAATTATTAATTGGATTAAAGAAAAACAATAGAAAGGAAGTCAGCAATGGGATCTCAGGAACATGCTTGTAAAGCTTGTGAAGGAACAGGTTTATTAAGAGATGATGAGCAGTGGCAGTATACTTGCACCGTTTGTCATGGTGATGGATTTGTTGCCGCTGTGGAGAAGACGGAAAAGCTTCAAGTCGATGAGAACCACAGGGTCATTGATTAATAATAAACAGTCGGAGCAGTGCTGTTTCTTGATACAGCCACTGCTTCGACTGTTTTTGTATATAAAATCATCAGCCCGGTTATTTTAAAATATATTTCTTTCCACTCAGGAATAACCAGATTTCCAATCCTGTCGACAGAAAGCTTTTGTTGTGAAATAATATATGAAAAAAGTATCGAGGTCATATATACCGTCGGATACAGAAGAGGGTGTCTGTTAGATGATACATATTGCTCCGTTGCAAATAGAAGATGAGGATAAGCTTTATACATTTGAATTACATAATAGAAAGTACTTTGAAAAATTTGTTCCTTCCCGTGGAGAAGCGTTTTACCAAAAGGATTACTTTCATGACAGACTACGTGAATTGCTGAAGGAACAGGCAGATAGTAAATCTTATTTTTTTCTGATCAAGGATGCGGACGGAGAAATTTTGGGGAGGGTTAACTTAACAGATATTTGTCCTTCACAGAAAATCGGCTTTTTAGGATATCGAGTTGGTGAAGCTCATACAGGAAAAGGGATAGCAGGAAAGGCAGTTGAGCTTCTCAAAGTGGAGGCAGAGAAAACATTAAGATTAAAGGGGATCAAGGCGCAAACCACCGCAGAGAATATAGCTTCTCAGAAAGTGTTGGAAAAGAAAGGGTTTGAGGAAATAAACAGGGAAGACACGGTTTATGAAGGAAAGCCTCTTACTTTTGTTTATTATCAATTAAGCTTTTAAAATCAATAGTTGCATTGATAAAATGAAGCAGTCTGATTGGAATTCCCATCAGACTGCTTCATATCGAGTTATTTTTCCAGCCATTGATTCACAAGATTTCGATTATCATTCACCCATTTTTCAGCACCTTCCAGCGCTTCTTTTCCTTCATTTTCAGCCTCACTGACGTAGCTCATCAATTCACCAATTTGTTCATCATCCATTTTCCAATTTTTCAACCATTGATCGACTTCTGGATAATCCTCATGAAAATTTTGGCGGGTTGCGTGATGAATTTTTTCAGCCTCTCCAAAGATATTTTGAGGGTCGTCTAAATATTTTAAGTCCATTTCTGAAAATACACGATGTGGGTTCCATAACGGCACAACAATATCCTCTTCATTAGTGATGGCCTGTTGTAACGCGGTCAGCATAGCGGGTTCGGAGCTGGCCGTGAGCTCATAATCCAGCTCGTATGCTTCCATTGCTTCTTCCACTACTAACATCGTGCCTGCTCCGGCATCGAATCCAGTTATTTCTCCATTTAAACTTTCCTTATTCGCATTTAAATCTTCTATACTATCCAAATAATCCATATAAGCCGGTACGACTAAACCAACTTTTGCATTATCATACCAAGTTTCTTCTGAGAAATTAATAGCATCTTCATATTGTGCTACATATTCTGCATCTTGAACAGGCAGCCATATTTCAGGACTGATATCCAGCTCATCATTTTCAAGTGCCGCCATTTGCGTCCCGATATCTAATAAATGCAAGTTTACTTCATAACCTTCTTCTTCTAGAATGAATTTCCACATATTTGTAATTGCGATATTTTCTTCCCAGCTGATTTGGCCCATATCGAGGCTGTTGGGGTTATCATCTTCTGCCGCGGATTCGTTCGATGTATTTCCGCCGCATGCACTTAATAATAGAATCGAAATTGCTGTGATAATGAGAATATTTATAGGTTGTTTTTGAAAGTTAAAGATGGTATCTCTCCTCTTAGTCTTTTTGGGATGTGTCCTTTGGTAAAAACTCAAAAATTTCTTCGGATCGAATACTGTGTACCAACTGATCCAGCCAGTTGTAATAAACCTTGGACTGGTTTAATAATTCATAATGATGTCTAGCTTCTTCTTTGAAGCTGTCAGAAACATGCTCATCATGAATAATTTCAAGAAGTGGTTTTTCAGCCTGATGGATAGCTTCCATATTTGTATTTGCTTCCCGTTCCCACATTTGGCAGAAGTAGGCCATAAAGGAATGAAAGAAATTTTTCTCCGCAGTATAGGTATGTTTTCTGGAACCACGCTGGAATTTCTTTTTTACCATTCCAATTTGCTGGAGATGGCGTACATTGGTGCTCATACTAGGCTTGCTCATACCAAGCTCTTCCCGCATTTCATCCAAATTCATTTGATTTTCAAAATACATCGTTGCATATATTTTACCGGCAGCTGGTGTTACACCGTATAAGTCCATCGTTTCCGATATCGATTGAATAACCTGATCTTTTGCCTCTTCTATTTGTTCTCTTGCCCTCTCGTCATGGGGATTGTTCAAAATAATGACCTCCTACAGATCAATGTCCATAAAGTTAAATTTTTTCTTAACAAACTTAATGATAGTAAAATAAATAAATTTGTCAAATGATTCGTGGATTCAGAAGCAATATAATTTTTACATATAAGAAGAAAATGGGTTCGTTTGACAGGATTAATTTTATTCGTTATTATTAATTTTGTTCAAAACGTTAAATTTTTTCTTAACAAAGTTAACGTAAGTTAGGAGGAACTCATTTGGATACCAGAAAACAATATATCAATGGGGAATGGGTGCTTGCCCTCTCTGGAGAGACAAGAGAAATAATTAACCCTTTTAATCAGGAAGTCATTGCGCTTGTTGCAGAAGGTAATGAAGAAGATGCTAAAATGGCCGTTGCTGCAGCTAGAAATGTTTTTGACCAAGGTGATTGGTCAGCGACTTCAGCAACTGAACGGGGAAATATCGTTCGTGATATTGCAGCACTGATAGAAAGAGATAAGGAAGAATTAGCAGAATTAGAATCGCTCGATACTGGAAAAACAGTGGAAGAGAGCAGAGGCGATATGGATGATATTGCCGGCGTATTTCGGTATTATGCAGAATCAGCAGATAAAGATGGCGGTGAAATAATTGATTCACCCGTCCCGCATACCATCAGCAAGGTAGTCAAAGAACCTGTCGGTGTATGTGGACAAATTACTCCGTGGAACTATCCTTTATTACAGGCTTCCTGGAAATTAGCTCCTGCGCTTGTTGCAGGAAATACATTAATTATGAAGCCGAGTGAAATTACTCCTTTAACAACCATTAAAGTATTTGAACTCATGGAAGAAGCAGGCGTGCCAAAAGGAGTGGTTAATCTTGTATTGGGAGCTGGAGCAACGGTTGGAGAGGAGTTAGCCATCAATGAAGATGTGGACTTGATTTCTTTTACAGGCGGGATTGAAACAGGGAAACGTATTATGCGGTCAGCCAGCTCCAATGTGAAAAAGTTAGCTTTAGAGCTTGGCGGAAAAAATCCCAATGTTATTTTTGCTGATGCAAATTTTGAAACCGCAGTTGATCAGGCATTGAATGCGGTATTCTTCCATGCAGGACAAATATGCTCAGCAGGAACACGCATTATTGTGGAGGAAAGTATTCACGATGCGTTTGTTGAGGAATTGGTGGAACGTGTGAGAAAGATTCGGTTAGGCAGTGGTTTTGATAAGAATACGCAAATGGGACCGTTAATTTCAAAAATACATTTAGAAAAAGTGATGGCCTATGTAAATAATGGCGTGAAAGAAGGCGCAAAGGTTGCGGTTGGAGGAACTCGTCCTGATGAACCAGCACTGCAAAATGGCTTTTTCTATTTACCAACCGTCTTGACTGGATGTACAACGGAAATGAATGTTGTACAGCATGAAGGGTTCGGTCCGGTTATTACGATAGAAACATTTCGTAATGAGGAAGAAGCTATCCGTCTCGCAAATGATTCTATTTATGGATTAGCTGGCGGGGTCTGGACAAAAGATATTGCGAAAGCAGAGCGATGTGTTGCTAACATGCGGATGGGTACAGTATGGATTAATGATTTTAATGTATACTTTCCGCATGCTCCATGGGGAGGCTTCAAGCAGTCAGGCATCGGCAGGGAATTAGGCAAACTTGGCCTAGAAGAATATCAGGAAACAAAGCATGTTTACCATAATATAAATCCAGAACCGATAAATTGGTTTTGAGGATAGTAGAATATGATTTTGATAATGAAATAGATATTAAATACGTTTTTGGAGGAATGTACAATGAGTCTTCATATGAAAGTAGAGCATATGCATAAATTTCATCAATTTGAATTACCAACAGCGATAAAACATGGAATCGGCGCGATAAAACATGTTGGGGAAGAGGTAAAAAACTTGGGAGTTACAAAAGCTTTATTAGTAACAGACCCGGGGATTTATCAGGCAGGTGTGACTGCGCCGATTGAAGCATCTTTGAAGAATGCCGGCATAGAAGTTGTTCTATTCAACAAAGTAGAGCCGAATCCTCCAGTGCGTTTGATTGCAGAAGGGTCCAGTTTATATAAATCGGAAGACTGTAATGGACTTGTAGCAGTGGGCGGAGGCAGCTCAATGGATACTGCTAAAGGAATCGGTGTAGAAGCGACCCATGATGGAAGCGTACTGGATTACGAAGCAGCGGATGGGAAAAAACCGTTAGAAAATCGCATACCTCCGCTAACAACAATTCCAACAACAGCTGGAACAGGCTCGGAAGTAACGCAATGGGCTGTTATTACAGATGAAGAAAGAGAATTTAAATTTAATACAGGCGGACCATTGATTGCTGCTTATTTAACAATTATTGATCCAGAGCTGCATGTTTCGATGCCACCGCATGTAACAGCAATGACTGGGATTGACGCGTTAGCACATGCCATCGAGTGTTATACCATGCATTATGCCCAGCCGGTGACAGATGCTGCAGCATTACTTGCGATAGAATACGTCGGTAAATATATTCGACGAGCGTATTCAGATGGAAATGATCTGGAAGCACGCTACGGGATGGCACAAGCTGCGATGTTAGCAGGGTTATCCTATGGCAGTGAATCAGCAGGGGCAGCACATGCGATGTCGCAAACACTTGGAGGAATCATTCCAGTAGCGCATGGTCAGGCTGTCGCAGCGATGATGGGCCCTGTTATGGAATATAATTGGAAAGGTCACCCAGCGAAATTTGCACGTATTGCTAAAGGGCTAGGTATCAATACATTTAATTTGACGGAGGAAGAGGCAGCTAAAGCAGCTGTGAATGAAGTTTATCAATTGGTAGAAGATTTAGAGGTTCCCAGCCTAGAAGAACAAGGCGTATCACCAGATATGACCGACCGTCTTGCGAAAGAAGCAATGAAAGATCCGCAAACAATTGGGAATCCGAGAGACTTGAATGAAGAAGGTTATAAATGGATTTATGGCCGCTGCTTCAACCAGGTTGAAAAAACAATATAATATTTTTTAAGAAGAACCTCCAACAGCAGCAGGATTACGTTGGAGGTTTTACATAGAAAACAGAATATTTTAGAGTAATTTGAAGAAAACAGAGAGAGCTGAAAAGTCTCTCTGTTTTTATATGGAATGAAGCGACATCATTACCCTTTAAATTACTCCTTGCAAGCCAACGGTTAAATATTGGTTCCCAGTGTAAGCCCTCCATCTACCACAATTTCAGCACCATTACAATAAGCACTCTCATCCGAAGCGAGAAAAGCAGCTACCTTTGCGATATCGTTAGACTGTCCGAGTCTTTTTAAGGGAATAGCCTCGGCCTCATCTACCTCTAGATTGCTGTTACTCACCATGTTTGTTTGAATAACACCTGGATGAATCGAATTGACTCTGATTCCTTTTGGTCCTAATTCGATGGCAGCAGATTTTGAAAGATTGGACACTGCTGCTTTGGAAGCTGCATAAGCCGCTGCATCATTGATTGGAGAAAAAGCAGAGATAGATACATTATTAATAATGGATCCTTTTTGCTGTTTCTCCATGTAGGGTGCGACCGCCTTTATCCCCATAAAGACACCGAGCTGATTCACTTGGATTAACTGATGAAAATCCTCTGCAGTCGTCTCTAATAAAGGTTTTTTAATGAAAATACCTGCATTGTTAACCAGTACATCTATTTTATTATAGGCTTGAATAACAGATTCAATGGCAGCTGCCCAATCTGTTTCTTTTGTTACATCTAATTGGACAGGAAGACTCTGGCTTTGCCCCATTTCGAAGGAGAGGGCTTCTGCATCCTCCAAATTTCTGGCTCCAAGGGCAACTTTTGCGCCAAGTGAAGCGAAGTGTTGGGCGATTCCATTCCCTTGTCCACGATTTGCTCCGGTTATTAATACAACTTGATCTTTTAAATTTGGCATAATTTCTCCTTTAATGTTGATTGCTTTCTATTTGAATTTATCACAGTTTGTCTATTAGTAAAAATGCATCTACTTAGCCGAGAGAGATGGGGCTAATAATCAGATAGACGAATCCTTTATATTAGCAGAATCCTAACCGTTATTTTGAATTTTATTGAATTTTTTATAAAAAGGTTTTAAAATATTTATTTATAAGATAAAGTATAGGAAAATACTAACACGAAGTTTTTAAATAATTTTATTAATATGAAATACTATAAAAAATCAGGTGATATGTACTTAATCGTCGCCTGATTTTATTAGGTATGTCAATAAAAAAACATGTATTACTTTATGTGGTTGAGTAGTTAGTAAATATCTATGTCATCATGCTAGCATTATCCGGTAATTGTTTCATTTTTGTTGTAAATATAAGAGCCGGCTTCGAAATAGAAATACTCGAATCTCTTCTTAACAAAATAAAAATCACTCTCAGAGGAGGGATAATCATTGAAACAAGGAACCATTAATATCCTTTTAGTAGTATCAATTATTTGCATATCCTTATCAGCAATCTTTGTAAAATTATCGGATGCACCTTCTACCATTATGGTAATGTATCGGATGTTTTTAGCTTGTTTGTTAATTCTTCCTATCGTGTACAAATACCGAAAATCCTTTTTAAAGATTAAAAGAAAAGAATGGGCAGCTATTTCCTTTGCCGGAATCTTTCTAGCGGGTCACTTTGGATTATGGTTCGAATCATTAAATCATACGACGGTGGCAAGCTCTACCTTGATATTGGCACTGCAGCCTGCAATTGCTTTGGTTGGAGGTCTGGTTTTCTTTAAAGAAAAAATAGATATCCGTACCGTGGCAGCAATGGGGATTGCATTTGCCGGCGTGGTTGTTGTCGGAGGCGGAAGTTTTGGCGGCGGCAGCGGAGCCTTGCTAGGAAATATTTTATCTTTTCTTGCTGTCGTTTCTGTAGTGCTGTATTTAATGATCGGTCAACGAAATGTAAAATCTATCAATCACTGGGTGTACAGCTTTTTAGTATTTTTGGTGGCAGGGATTACTGTAGCCGTGTTTAATCTGATAGGCGGAATAGCTTTCACTGGCTATAGTGGGAATGATTGGATGGTTTTCCTGATGCTTGCTATTTTTCCGACCGGGGCACATATTATTTTTAATCTGCTATTAAACTATGTTAATACAACAACAGTTTCAATGAGTACATTAGGAGAGCCAATCGGTGCTTCCATACTGGCTGTTATTCTTTTGAATGAGGTGCTTACTTCGGTGGAAATGATAGGCGGCGTACTAATTATTGCCGGAATATTTTACTTCCTGCGATTGCAGGGCGGTTCGAAACAAGCAGTACCAAAAGAACCGGAAAGCCTGTAAAGTCAAACTTCGCTCGGCGGAGGTTACGATCGGTTCACCATGATAGATAGGGTGTCATTTCCTTCCCGCGGCTTTTATAACCAGTTAATCTACGGTAAAATGAGTGAGCGGATAGTCTTTCATTTCGTTTATCCGCCCTAACGAGGAAGTTTTGATACGAGGAGTGAATGAGATGAAAAGAAGTCCAAGAGTCTGTGTTGTTGGAAGCATCAATATGGACATGGTGACAACAACAGATAAAGTACCTGAACAGGGGGAAACGGTTCTTGGTGAATCGTTTACAACCTATCCCGGCGGCAAAGGAGCAAACCAAGCGATTGCAGCAGCCAGACTGGGAGCAGATGTTGTTATGGTAGGAGCCGTTGGTGAGGATGCTTTTGGAAAAAGCTTAAAAGAACGTTTCCGAAACGAAGGTGCAGATAACGAAGCAATTATTGCCGTTCCTCATGAATCTACCGGCGTTGCCTCCATTATTGTTTCGGACGGGGATAATCGAATTATTGTTGCCCCGGGTGCCAATAAATATGTCACACCTGATCTGATACAAGAGAAACAAGATATAATTCTGTCCAGCGATATTATTTTAATGCAATTTGAAATACCGATGGAAACCATTGAATTTACGGTAAACCTTGCGTATGAGCATCAGATTCCTGTAGTTATTAATCCGGCGCCATTTGCTGATATTTCAGAGACAGTGGCAGAGAAGGCAGCATTTTTAACACCTAATAATTTGGAACTCTCGGAAATGAAGCAGTCGATAGATACTTCCTTGATAAAAGGGAAAATCATTGAAACAAGAGGAGAGCATGGTGTTGTATTTACCCTGTCAGATGGAGAAGAGAAAAAAGTTCCTTCCTTTAAAGCAGAGGTGAAAGATACGACCGGAGCAGGAGATACGTTTAATGGTGCTTTTGTTACGGAATATGCAAAAGAAAAGAATATTGAAAAAGCCATTCTGTTTGCGAATGCAGCCGCATCATTGGCAGTAGAAAAACGCGGTGCGCAGGAAGGGATGCCTGCCAGGGCAGCAGTTGTCCAAAGAATGCAGGAAGCAGACAGGTAAGCGAAAATTTCAATCGATTGAGTGAAAAAGAATAGAGGTTATTTTCTTCTATGGAAGAAGCGATCATCGAGCTGTTTAGTGTAAAATGCTGACAGCTTTTTTTGACAGTTAAAAAAGTATAAACTTTCCTACTGCATAAGTGTAACTAAGGTTGTCATCTAAAGGCGTGGTGACAGCCAAGTTTTCTAATGTGTAAATAAAGATATTAATTTTATTTTTTGAAAACGCTTGCAAAAACATCTTTTTTCAGTATAATTAGTGATAGCAATATTCCAAAAAGTATAAATAATTCCACGAGTTTGAACAACTTCAAATTTTTATTAATTCATTTATCAAATTTTCATTCCTTATAGAGAGCTAAATAAATGTCGTTTTACTTTATAAATGAGAACGGGAGGAACACGAATGGCAGAAATCGTCCTCGAACTAAAAGAGCTGCATACCCATTTTTTTACGGAGAGCGGAGAAATACCTGCTGTCAACGGCGTAAGTATTAAAGTCCATAAGGGGGAGGTCGTCGGGATTGTTGGAGAATCAGGCAGCGGAAAAAGTGTCACTTCACTTTCGGTAATGAACCTGATTCCCAGCCCGCCAGGAAAAATTGTAAGCGGGGAAATGAATTTTAAAGGAGAAAATCTTGTAAAAGCTTCCGAGAAACGAATGAAAAAGCTGCGGGGAAATGAAATATCCATGATCTTCCAAGAACCAATGACATCTCTCAACCCATTATTTACAATAGGGAATCAGCTTATTGAAGCGATTCGGCTGCATCAAAAAATAACAAAAAAAGAAGCACGAAAAAAAGCGGTCGATATGTTGCAGCTTGTTGGCATACCCAGAGCGGACGAGGTTGCAGGGGAGTACCCGCATCAGTTATCCGGCGGGATGAGGCAGCGGGTGATGATTGCGATGGCGATGTCCTGTGATCCGGAATTATTGATTGCAGACGAGCCCACCACGGCGCTTGATGTAACGATTCAAGCGCAAATCTTAGATTTAATGCGAAATTTAAATAAGGAAGAAGATACAGCTATTTTGCTGATTACGCACGATTTAGGCGTTGTTGCAGAAATCTGCGACAGAGTAGTGGTGATGTACGCCGGACAAATAGTTGAAGAAGGGACAACCAGAGAAATATTAAAAGACCCCGAGCATCCCTACACGCAAGGACTGATTAAGTCACTTCCTAACATGCATGAAAGAGAACAGCAATTATATTCCATTCCAGGTGTGGTGCCGAAGCCAAAAATGAACAGCGTCGGATGTCATTTTGCGCCAAGATGCGAATTTGCTTTTGAACGTTGTTTTCAGGAGAATCCAGGTCTTTATGCTTTGGGTAATCAACGTCAGAGCAGATGCTTTTTACATGAGGATACAGAAGGGAAGGTAAAAAAGCATGCAAAAGCCGATATTGGAAGTTGATGGTCTGAAGAAATATTTTGATATTAAAGGTGGACCTATAGGGAGAAAAGTCGGCGAGGTAAAGGCGGTCGATGATGTATCTTTTACGGTGATGGAAGGGGAAATCCTGGGTATCGTAGGAGAATCAGGCTGTGGAAAATCCACCACAGGAAAGTCCATTTTGCGCCTGATTGAACCGACAGAAGGCAAAGTGAAATTTCAGGATCAGGATATAACCAGCTTAACGAACAGCGAAATGCGCCGTTTGCGAAAAGATATGCAAATTATATTTCAGGACCCTTACGCTTCTCTGAATCCGAGGCATACGGTAGAAAAAATAATTAGTGAGCCATTGCTGGTGCATGGAATGACATCTGCAAAGCAGCGGCTGGACAGAGTAGGCGAACTTTTAGAAGTAGTAGGCTTGAGTCCTTATCATGCGAAAAGATATCCGCATCAATTCAGCGGAGGGCAAAGGCAGCGGATCGGCATCGCGAGGGCGCTTGCCAACAATCCTAAACTGGTTATATGCGATGAGCCGGTTTCCGCATTGGATGTATCGATTCAATCACAAATACTTAATTTAATGGAAAAACTGCGGGATGAATTTAACTTGACTTATATTTTTATTGCGCATGATTTAAGTGTGGTCAAGCATATCAGTGATCGCATCGGTGTGATGTATTTAGGGAGAATGGTTGAGCTTACAGAGAAAAACAAGCTCTATGATAATCCGAAACACCCTTATACGCAGGCGCTGCTTTCTGCCGTGCCGCTTCCTGATCCAGATATGCCGAGGAACAGGATTATTTTGAAGGGGGATGTACCAAGTCCTGCCAACCCGCCTTCTGGGTGTGCTTTTCATACAAGGTGTCCGCAAGCGATGGATATCTGCAAAGAAGTAAGGCCGGCTTTTCAGCCTGTGGAAGATAATCATTTTGTTGCCTGTCATTTATATAAATAAACGGGATGACAAAATATGAATCTTATAAAACGAAACTTCATGCAGCGGGAGGTTTTTCTTCTGCATGGGACAGCAATTACTCGTTCCATCGAAAATCGCTGTGAGTGGATTGATCCAGGGAGTTAGCGGCCGTGAATTACCGCCTGAACAAATTTATTTTTACTTTTTATTTTGAAGCGGGAGTTTTACGGACGATTCTTCATGATAAATTAACAAAATATGAGGGGGGAAAGCAATGAAGTTGAAGTTCTCAATTTTTATTGTCTGGCTGCTTGCCATTTTCTTGGTACTGGCAGCATGTTCAGGTGATGGCGGACAAAATGGGGGAGAATCGGAAGAAGGCAGTGATCCAGATGCTGCAGAAGAAGCAGAAGCGGATACTGGAGATGCGGAAGGAGATCAGGTGTTGATATTCGCCCGGGGCGGAGATTCAGAAAGTCTTGACCCGGCAAGCACCACGGATGGAGAATCCTCACGTATTACCAAGCAAATTTACGAAAGCCTTTTGGAATTTGATAAGGAGTCCTTTGAAGTTCTGCCTGGACTAGCCCATGACTGGGAGGTTTCTGAGGATGGGTTAAGCTATACTTTCTATTTAGAGGAGGGCGTAACCTTCCATGATGGAACAGAGTTTAACGCCGAGGCAGTCAAGGTCAATTTTGAACGCTGGGCAGATCCTGATCATGAGTATGCTTTTGCTGATGACGGCTATGTCTATTCCATGTACGGTACGATGTTTGGCGGGTTTCTAGGTGATGAGAATCATGTTGTTGAAGAGATCAATGTAGTAAATGATCATGAAATCGAATTTGTGTTAAGCCAGCCTCTGGGATTCTTCCTGCAGAATATGGCGATGACTTATTTTCCGATTACTTCCCCGGCGGCACTGGAGGAATATGGTCCAGCCATTAACGAAAATCCTGTTGGGACAGGACCATTTGAATTTGTCAGCTGGGCAAAAGATGATTCCATTGTACTTGATAAATTTGATGATTATCGTATAGAGGGACTTCCGAAGCTCGATCGCGTTGTATTTGAAGTCATTCCAGATAATGCTGCCCGTTTGATTGCGCTGCGTTCTGGTGAAATCGACATTATGGATGGATTGAATCCAGATGATGCAGCAGGCGTGGAAGCAGATGAAGGGCTGGAGCTTTATGAGCGGGCTGAGAATAATATTGGCTATGTAGGGTTTAATGTTCAAAAAGAGCCATTCGATAATAAAGATTTAAGACATGCAGTCAGTCATGCCATCGATAAAGAGGCTATTGCGGAGGCTTTATATGCTGGCTATGCGACTCCTGCGTCCGTTCCGCTACCGCCTAGCTATATGGGATATAACAATGAAGTAGAGAGCTTTGAGTACGATCCGGACACGGCTAGGGAACTGTTGGAGGATGCCGGTTATGCAGATGGATTGGAAATCGAATTATGGACGATGCCTGTAGCTAGACCGTACATGCCTGATCCAGAGACCGTTTCGGAAATTATTCAGAACAACCTGGAGGAAGTAGGTATTACCGTTACGATTGTCAGAGAAGAGTGGGCTCCATATTTGGAAAAAACAATGAATGGCGAACATCAAATGTATATGCTGGGCTGGTCAGGAACAAATGGAGATCCGGATTACTTCCTTAGCAGCTTATTGCATGGAGATAATGTCGGAAGCAGCAACCGGGAATTCTATGATAATGATGAAGTGGATGAATTTTTAAATCAAGCGAAATTATCCATTGACCAGGATGAACGGGCGTCCTTTTACCAGCAGGCACAGGAACTTATTGCTGATGACGCACCAATGGTTCCTTTAGTGCATTCCAGACCGGTGCTTGCCACAACAAATGCTGTAGAAAATTATGTACCGCATCCATCGACAAGTGAATCGTTAGCAGAAGTAGAGCTAGCAAATTAATTAGCAGTAAATGAAGGAGACTCTTTCGCCAGTCAACGTTCTGTCCTCTTCCTACAATCAGCAGGTAGCAATCATAATGGTATTTCTGATTCATTGGAAAAGAGGCCAGATTTTTCTGGAGAGAGTCTCCTGTTTACATTTCACATACATAAAGAAGAATAGAGGTGAAATAATGGTTTCCTATATTATCCGACGATTATTAATGATGGTTCCCGTGTTGATTGGAATGACATTAATCACCTTCTCCATTGTTCATTTGATTCCAGGAAACCCGGCTCAGGTGATACTCGGAGAAACCGCTAACCAAACAGCCATCGCAAATTTGGAAGAAAGCATGGGACTGAATGAACCTTATCTGACGCAATATGGAATATATGTCAAAGACCTGCTGCAGGGGGATTTGGGAACTTCTCTGCGCTCCAATGCGGAAATATCTACAGAAATCTGGCCGTATATCGCTGCTACGTTTGAATTAACTATTTTCGCCATGCTTTTTGCGATTTTTATAGGAGTCAATGCAGGCATTATCAGCGCTTGGAAGCAGAATTCCTGGTTTGATTTTCTTGCGATGCTTTTTGCTTTAATTGGCGTTTCCATACCTGTTTTTTGGCTTGCGCTGATGGAACAATGGATTTTTGCGCAGGAGCTTGGATGGTTTCCGGCCTATGGCAGACAGGACAACAGGGATCCGATTGCTCCTATAACTTATTTATATGTGCTTGATTCTTTCATTCATTTGGATTTTTCCAGAGCAGGGACGATATTGAAGCATTTAATTCTGCCGAGTATCGCGCTTGGTACCATTCCGATGGCGATTATTGCCAGAATGACGAGGTCGAGCATGCTGGAGGTGATGAAGTCGGATTATATTCGTACAGTGCGTGCAAAAGGCTCCGGACAATTTCTTGTCATATACAAGCATGCATTAAAGAATGCATTGATACCGGTGTTAACGGTTATTGGCTTACAGACAGGAGTTTTATTAGGCGGAGCTATTTTAACCGAAACGATTTTCAGCTGGCCCGGTATAGGGAGATATGTATTTGAAGCAATAAGCTATCGAGACTACCCGGTAATTCAATCTGGCATTTTAGTTGTTGCATTTATTTTCGTCATCATTAACCTTGTTGTAGATATTCTATATAAAATCATTGATCCAAGGATTAATTATTAGGGGGGGAAGCTGTGATGAAATTAGATGAACGAAAGCCGGAAGAAATCGAACAGCAAATAACAAGCCCCGTTAATAGAGACGACCGACCGGATGTGGAGCAGATAGAAACTGTCTCGCCTTGGAGAGATGCATGGAGGCGCTTGAGAAAAAATCGTTTTGCCATGGCTGGTATGATTATTATTCTCTTTTTTCTTATACTTGCGCTTATTGCGCCGCTTCTTACTTCCTACTCTTATTATGAACAAAACCTGGCCAACCGGCTGCTGCCTCCTTCTGGCGAGCATTGGATGGGGACCGATGATTTGGGGAGAGATATACTTACCAGAATAGCATATGGAGCAAGGGTTTCGTTGCAGGTTGGCTTTTTTGCAGTAATAGGTGCTCTGGTTTTTGGGACATTTCTTGGAATTATTGCCGGCTATTTCGGCCGCTGGGTGGATATGATTATCTCCAGAATATTTGATATTCTGCTGGCCTTCCCAAGTATTTTACTTGCAATTGCCATTGTTGCTATTCTTGGTGCTTCTTTGCAAAATGCATTGATTGCGATTGCCATTATTAATATACCTATATTCGGAAGGATTGTGCGCTCCCGAGTAATTAGTTTACGGGCAGAGGAGTACATTATGGCTGCTAAGGCACAGGGAATGAAGAATGGCAGAATTATTTTTCATCATATTTTACCGAATAGCATCACGCCGATTATTGTGCAGGCAACGCTTGGATTTGGAACTGCCATATTGGAAGCGGCAGCACTTGGTTTCCTCGGACTCGGCGCCCAACCTCCGACACCGGAATGGGGGCAAATGCTTGCCAGTTCCAGAGAGTTTATTCAGCTGGCCCCATGGACGCTTATTATGCCAGGAGTTTCTATTATGCTTGTTGTTCTTGGTTTTAACTTGGTTGGGGATGGCTTGCGCGATGTCCTGGATCCTAAAATGAGGAATTGATGCTGCTGTTTGCTCGTGTTTGTTTAAGAACGATGCTTGGTAATGTGTAAAGCAGAAGTATTTTATGACAGGTTTGCTATATATAAGCTGTCTTTGAGAAGAATGTTTATACGGAGAACTGTTCGTAAAATTCTCACTGAGTGAAATTTCGTTTTATAAAAAGTATAATAAAAGCCCTCCTCTGCTCTAGAAAATGTGACTTTCCTAGCAGAGGAGGGCTTTTATTTAAACTGAGCAGTTCTATTCAATGTTGATTCCGCCATTACTTGTACGTGCTTTAATCAGTGTTTCTCCATCACCGTACGTGACATCCCAATCCTTTGAATCGAATACACGAATTCTTCCGTTATTCGTCCGTAAATCGAAGGTGGCATTTTCAGGCTTCTGTTCAGAAATAATCGTGATTTTTCCATTACTGGTTTGCAGGTCCATTGGAGTATCGAAGCTTTCAGTATCGATATGGATAGCTGCGTTATTCGTTTTGGCTTTCATTTCCCCGGAAATATCTTGCGCTTCTACTTTTCCATTTGTAGTTTCCACATTCGTATTTCCTTGTATAGAAGCAAGCTCGATTTTTCCGTTATTCGTATTTGCTGTTACCTCACCAACGATATTTTCTAAAGTAATCTTCCCGTTGGAGGTGTTTAAATTAGTATCGCCCTGCACATTTTGAAGTTCTATCTTTCCATTAGATGATTGTATATCGAGGAAGGAAGTTTCTATGTTCTCTCCTTCGATTTTTCCATTGCTTGTATGAAGCTGTAACGCATCGATTTGTAAATCAGCAGCATTTATTTTGCTATTCGTTGTTTTTACTTCCATTTTCTCCATCATGTCATCAGGAACAAAAATATCTAATGCAGCATTTGAATGAAACATAAAATCGAAATCAAAGAAGGGAAAGGAGGTTTCTTTGATTTGAATCGTTAGCTTTTCTCCATTAACTGAGGTGCTGAGTTCTTGCGTTTCACTCTTTCTCCCCGTTGTCGTATATTCAGCGATTGGCTCTTCGACATGAGCCGGCTGGAGACGGATTTGTGTATTTTCTGCATCGACTTCAATCTCAGTAATTTCATCAGCATCGAAAGGGATAGATTCTGATTCTTCATTGAAAGCAGATTCCTTGTAAGAGGAAAAAGTAGCAGCCATCCCGATAATTCCAATAAGAAGCAGGATAACAGCTAAAATAATAATTCGTTTTACATTTATCATGAATGGCTTTCTCCTTTCGCCAGGCGGACATTGAACCCGATATATTTAGAAAATAGACGGATAAAAGCATTTGTAATATAATTTGCAGCTATAAAAATGAATAATCCAGAACCGGCAAATGTAATGGAAGTAAATAATTCAAATAAATAAAATGATTCAGGGTGGATAATCCATTGCACGCCCGCTATCAGCAATTGGGCAACAAAAGAAAAAGCAGTTACCCATGCAGCCAGAATAATTCCGGCAATACCCACAGAAGGACCAAGGACAATAATCAGATTGAAGAAAAAGAGTCCTATGATGATGCCTGTTCTCCGGAGGTGACTCTGTTCACTATGATTTACTTGCACTTTTTCAAATTGCTGCGTGGATTGTAGTTCATTCGCAATCTGCTGTGGAGAACCCAGAGAGCGAACTATTTCCTCATCCGTTTTTCCTTCTGCTCTTCCCATTTCAAAATGTTCTTCAAAGTCTTGAATGATTTCTTCTTGTTCTTGTGACGATAAGTCTTGTAAATAAACCGTGAGTTCCTTTAAAAAGTCTAACTTATTCATTACTTTCCTCCTTCATTAACGAATCAACGCCTCGTGTAAAATTCTCGTATGCTTCTTTAAGCTCCAGGAGATAACCTTTGCCTACATCCGTTAAATGATAATATTTTCTGCTTGGTCCTTCTGTAGACTCTTTAAGATAGGTTGTACAGTACCCCTGTTTCAATATCCGGCGTAATACGGGATAAACCGATCCTTCTGATATTTCAATTTTATTCGTAATTCGTTTAATCAATTCATAGCCATAGAAATCTTGCTTATCAAGGAGCACTAGTACACAAAGTTCAAGAACCCCTTTTTTAAATTGTGCATTCAATAAAGTCACCTTCTTTATAGGTAAGCTGATAAAAACGAACCTTCATTCAGCGAGTGTTTTACGGACAATGCTCCGTGATAAAACCAACTATAGCATGTTGTTCAGTACTATTCAATAACAAGTAGTGATTTAATTATCTTATTATAGAAAGGAATTTGATGGGATAGATTTTTTATCGCAGTGTAACTGGCTTTAGGGCACTTCGTTTAAGGAAAAAGAATACCCCGTTTTTAAACAGAAAACTTTACAGCCGGTAATCGTCCTCTCCATTTCAAATAGAAACGACCTTGATGGGGCGAGTAATCGCAGTCCCAACGGTCTTGACGGGACGAGTTACTGCGCTTTTGGTCTCAAATAAGGCATTTTCTGAAAAACTAGTATTAAAAAATAAAAGATTTTCAAATCTTCCTTTGGGGAGAAATTACTATCTATATATAGAAGATAGCTGAATTGATGAATGGAGGGTAAGTGACTTCACTGCGATGGGGAACAGAAGTTATCTATAATGATGAGAGAACAAGAGCTTCTATTTAAAAGAATAGTTTGATTATAATTTTTGGATGATTTTTTCTTGCAACAATGAAAAGGACGTGCTATAGTATTAAAAGTCGATTGATTGCACGAGCGGTTGAGAGATTGATTGAAAAATATATTTAAAAAAGTAATTGCATCGATTTAAAAGATGTGTTACTATATAAAAGTTCGCTTATAAAGCGCCTGTAGCTCAATTGGATAGAGCGTTTGACTACGGATCAAGAGGTTAGGGGTTCGACTCCTCTCAGGCGCGCCATCGGGAAGTAGCTCAGCTTGGTAGAGCACTTGGTTTGGGACCAAGGGGTCGCAGGTTCGAATCCTGTCTTCCCGACCAGAAGCTTTTAATTTTGACAAGCGGGTGTAGTTTAGTGGTAAAACCTCAGCCTTCCAAGCTGATGATGAGGGTTCGATTCCCTTCACCCGCTCCATAGAATTATGGGCCTGTAGCTCAGCTGGTTAGAGCGCACGCCTGATAAGCGTGAGGTCGGTGGTTCGAGTCCACTCAGGCCCACTCAACAACTTCCGTTTAAAAAGTTGTTGACAATGATTTTGAAACATGGTATATTTATTTGGTCGCTGTTTTTAGGGGCGACAAACAAATTGCTCTTTGAAAACTGAACAAAACAACCAGTACGAAAGAAGAAAGACAACCTCGTTTTTCTTAAAAAATAAGTCAGAAGTTGACTTCTGAAAGCTAATGTTTCAAACACTTTTATGGAGAGTTTGATCTTGGCTCAGGACGAACGCTGGCGGCGTGCCTAATACATGCAAGTCGAGCGCGGGAAGCGAACGGAACTCTTCGGAGGGAAGTTCGTGGAACGAGCGGCGGACGGGTGAGTAACACGTAGGCAACCTGCCTGTAAGACTGGGATAACTCGCGGAAACGCGAGCTAATACCGGATAACACTTTCTATCACCTGATAGAAAGTTGAAAGGCGGCTTTTGCTGTCACTTACAGATGGGCCTGCGGCGCATTAGCTAGTTGGTGAGGTAACGGCTCACCAAGGCGACGATGCGTAGCCGACCTGAGAGGGTGATCGGCCACACTGGGACTGAGACACGGCCCAGACTCCTACGGGAGGCAGCAGTAGGGAATCTTCCGCAATGGACGAAAGTCTGACGGAGCAACGCCGCGTGAGTGATGAAGGTTTTCGGATCGTAAAACTCTGTTGTCAGGGAAGAACAAGTACGATAGTAACTGATCGTACCTTGACGGTACCTGACCAGAAAGCCACGGCTAACTACGTGCCAGCAGCCGCGGTAATACGTAGGTGGCAAGCGTTGTCCGGAATTATTGGGCGTAAAGCGCTCGCAGGCGGTTCTTTAAGTCTGATGTGAAATCTTGCGGCTCAACCGCAAACGTGCATTGGAAACTGGAGGACTTGAGTGCAGAAGAGGAGAGTGGAATTCCACGTGTAGCGGTGAAATGCGTAGAGATGTGGAGGAACACCAGTGGCGAAGGCGACTCTCTGGTCTGTAACTGACGCTGAGGAGCGAAAGCGTGGGGAGCGAACAGGATTAGATACCCTGGTAGTCCACGCCGTAAACGATGAGTGCTAGGTGTTAGGGGGTTTCCGCCCCTTAGTGCTGAAGTTAACGCATTAAGCACTCCGCCTGGGGAGTACGGCCGCAAGGCTGAAACTCAAAAGAATTGACGGGGACCCGCACAAGCGGTGGAGCATGTGGTTTAATTCGAAGCAACGCGAAGAACCTTACCAGGTCTTGACATCCTTTGACCGCTCTAGAGATAGAGTTTTCCCTTCGGGGACAAAGTGACAGGTGGTGCATGGTTGTCGTCAGCTCGTGTCGTGAGATGTTGGGTTAAGTCCCGCAACGAGCGCAACCCTTAATCTTAGTTGCCAGCATTTAGTTGGGCACTCTAAGGTGACTGCCGGTGACAAACCGGAGGAAGGTGGGGATGACGTCAAATCATCATGCCCCTTATGACCTGGGCTACACACGTGCTACAATGGACGGAACAAAGGGAAGCGAACCCGCGAGGTCCAGCAAATCCCATAAAACCGTTCTCAGTTCGGATTGCAGGCTGCAACTCGCCTGCATGAAGCCGGAATCGCTAGTAATCGCGGATCAGCATGCCGCGGTGAATACGTTCCCGGGTCTTGTACACACCGCCCGTCACACCACGAGAGTTCGTAACACCCGAAGTCGGTGAGGTAACACAGACGTGAGCCAGCCGCCGAAGGTGGGACGAATGATTGGGGTGAAGTCGTAACAAGGTAGCCGTATCGGAAGGTGCGGCTGGATCACCTCCTTTCTAAGGATATATAACGGAATTCGTACGTGGTTGTTTGGTTCAGTTTTGAGAGAGCAATTCTCTCAAAGGAAGTTTGTACCTTGAAAACTAAATAAGAGTAACAACGACATCAAACTTTAAAAATAAGGCAAAAAAGCTATTGATATAGCGACACAACTGATTACATTCTGTAATCAGCCATCTTATTCAAAAACTTTAGTTAAGTGAATAAGGGCGCACGGTGGATGCCTTGGCACTAGGAGCCGATGAAGGACGGGACTAACACCGATATGCCTCGGGGAGTTGTAAGTAAACATGATATCCGAGGATTTCCGAATGGGGGAACCCACTGTTCGTAATGGAACAGTACATCTATCTGAATACATAGGGTAGGTGAGGCAGACCCGGGGAACTGAAACATCTCAGTACCTGGAGGAAGAGAAAGAAACATCGATTTCCTGAGTAGCGGCGAGCGAAACGGAAAGAGCCCAAACCAAGAAGCTTGCTTCTTGGGGTTGTAGGACATTCCATTGGAGTGACAAAGAAATTCTTTAGATGAATCGACCTGGAAAGGTCAGCCAAAGAAGGTAACAGCCCTGTAATCGAAAAGGAATTTCCTCCGGAGTGTATCCTGAGTACGGCGGAACACGTGGAATTCCGTCGGAATCCGGGAGGACCATCTCCCAAGGCTAAATACTCCCTAGTGACCGATAGTGAACCAGTACCGTGAGGGAAAGGTGAAAAGCACCCCGGGAGGGGAGTGAAATAGAACCTGAAACCGTGTGCCTACAAGTAGTCGAAGCCCGTTAATGGGTGACGGCGTACCTTTTGTAGAATGGACCGGCGAGTTACGATCGTATGCAAGGTTAAGTGGAAGACACGGAGCCGTAGCGAAAGCGAGTCTGAACAGGGCGAATGAGTATGCGGTCGTAGACCCGAAACTGTGTGATCTACCCATGTCCAGGGTGAAGGTCAGGTAACACTGACTGGAGGCCCGAACCCACGTATGTTGAAAAATGCGGGGATGAGGTGTGGGTAGCGGTGAAATTCCAATCGAACACAGAGATAGCTGGTTCTCTCCGAAATAGCTTTAGGGCTAGCCTCAAGATAGAGAGTACTGGAGGTAGAGCACTGATTGGACTAGGGGCCCCTACCGGGTTACCGAATTCAGTCAAACTCCGAATGCCAGTTACTTACGCTTGGGAGTCAGACTATGGGTGATAAGGTTCATAGTCGAAAGGGAAACAGCCCAGACCGCCAGCTAAGGTCCCAAAGTATACGTTAAGTGGAAAAGGATGTGGCGTTGCACAGACAACCAGGATGTTGGCTTAGAAGCAGCCATCATTGAAAGAGTGCGTAATAGCTCACTGGTCGAGTGACGCTGCGCCGAAAATGTACCGGGGCTAAACGTATCACCGAAGCTGCGGATTGTTCTTACGAACAATGGTAGGAGAGCGTTCAAAGTGCTGCGAAGTCAGACCGTGAGGACTGGTGGAGCGCTTTGAAGTGAGAATGCCGGTATGAGTAGCGAAAAAAGAGTGAGAATCTCTTTCACCGAATGCCTAAGGTTTCCTGAGGAAGGCTCGTCCTCTCAGGGTTAGTCGGGACCTAAGCCGAGGCCGACAGGCGTAGGCGATGGACAACAGGTTGATATTCCTGTACCACCTCATGATTGTTTGAGCAATGGGGGGACGCAGGAGGATAAGGAGTGCGCACCGATGGATGTGCGTCCAAGCATGCGAGGAAGTCAGATAGGCAAATCCGTCTGACATGATTCTGAGCTGTGACGGGGAGGGAAATAGAGTACCGAAGTTCCTGATTTCACACTGCCAAGAAAAGCCTCTAGTTAGATCATAGGTGCCCGTACCGCAAACCGACACAGGTAGGCGAGGAGAGAATCCTAAGGTGAGCGGGAGAACTCTCGTTAAGGAACTCGGCAAAATGACCCCGTAACTTCGGGAGAAGGGGTGCTCACTTGTGAGTGAGCCGCAGTGAATAGGCCCAAGCGACTGTTTAGCAAAAACACAGGTCTCTGCGAAGCCGAAAGGCGAAGTATAGGGGCTGACACCTGCCCGGTGCTGGAAGGTTAAGGGGAAGAGTTAGCTCTTCGGAGCGAAGCTTTGAACCGAAGCCCCAGTAAACGGCGGCCGTAACTATAACGGTCCTAAGGTAGCGAAATTCCTTGTCGGGTAAGTTCCGACCCGCACGAAAGGTGCAACGACTTGGGCACTGTCTCAACGAGAGACCCGGTGAAATTATACTATGCGTGAAGATGCGCATTACCCGCGACAGGACGGAAAGACCCCGTGGAGCTTTACTGTAGCCTGATATGGAATGTTTGTGCAGTTTGTACAGGATAGGTGGGAGCCTTTGAAGCGTGAGCGCCAGCTTACGTGGAGGCATCCGTGGGATACCACCCTAACTGTATGACCATTCTAACCCAGGACCGTAATCCGGTTCGGAGACAGTGTCAGGCGGGCAGTTTGACTGGGGCGGTCGCCTCCTAAAAGGTAACGGAGGCGCCCAAAGGTTCCCTCAGAATGGTTGGAAATCATTCGAAGAGTGTAAAGGCAGAAGGGAGCTTGACTGCGAGACCTACAAGTCGAGCAGGGACGAAAGTCGGGCTTAGTGATCCGGTGGTTCCGCATGGAAGGGCCATCGCTCAACGGATAAAAGCTACCCCGGGGATAACAGGCTTATCTCCCCCAAGAGTTCACATCGACGGGGAGGTTTGGCACCTCGATGTCGGCTCATCGCATCCTGGGGCTGTAGTCGGTCCCAAGGGTTGGGCTGTTCGCCCATTAAAGCGGTACGCGAGCTGGGTTCAGAACGTCGTGAGACAGTTCGGTCCCTATCCGTCGTGGGCGTTGGAAGTTTGAGAGGAGCTGTCCTTAGTACGAGAGGACCGGGATGGACACACCGCTGGTGTACCAGTTGTTCCGCCAGGAGCATAGCTGGGTAGCTACGTGTGGTAAGGATAAGTGCTGAAAGCATCTAAGCATGAAGCCCCCCTCAAGATGAAACTTCCCATCACTTGAAGTGAGTAAAATCCCTCAGAGACGATGAGGTTGATAGGTCCGAGGTGGAAGCGTGGCGACACGTGCAGCTGACGGATACTAATCGATTGAGGACTTATCTAAGTTTTTTCATGTCACGTTACTCTTATTTAGTTTTCAGGGTGCAATATCCTGTACAAGATAAACATTGAAGGATGTTCGATTAAAACCGTCCACCTTCTTGTGGACAACATCGAACGACCTACATCGTGTAGGTCTGGTGGCGAGAGCGAAGAGGTCACACCTGTTCCCATGCCGAACACAGAAGTTAAGTTCTTCAGCGCCAATGGTAGTTGGGGGCTTCCCCCTGCGAGAGTAGGACGTTGCCAGGCATATTGAAAAAGAGTTAAGCATCATGCTTAGCTCTTTTTTGCATAAGTAAACATTAATTAATACACTAAAGACAAGCTCAGTATATATATGAGCTTGTCTGACTGGCTAAAAGTGTTGCAATTACTCGTATAATCAATATTTCGAAGTTTATCAAGTTTAAATGCTTTTACCTTAGCCTTTTTTATTCCGTTATTTTGGACATTGTTGCTAATTTATTAACTGTTTTCCAATTACGAGTTGTAGATTGGGTATCTAGTTTCTGAAGTTGATTTGCCAGTTTAGAGTTATGGATACTATCATAAAATAGAAGATAGATTTCTTTGTTTTGAATATGATATTTTTCTTTTTCATTTTGGAATTTTTGTAAACTTACTAAATTATCTTTCGACGGATTGCTTGGAAAAAAAGCTACATAGAGACTCTCTCCTATAGAATCTGCTTCAGCTTTTGTGATCTCTTCTGCAGAGAAGGGGCAAGCTTTCATTATTTGTTCCCATTCTTCGGAGGTTCTCAAAATCACAGGAATGGAAAGTTGATAATCTTGCATTATTTTATATTCTATTTCCTCTTTAATAATTTTTTCCTGCTTATTGGATTGAAATAAGATATTTCCACTCTGTATATATGTTCGAACGTTTTTTAAACCTATTGCTGTAAGGGATTCTCGCAATTCCGCCATCTTAATCTTATTTTTTCCTCCTACATTAATACCTCGTAACAATGCAATATATCCTGTCATAGCCCGTCAACTCCTTTTGTATCAGTGTAGTCCAGTGTTCTTTTTATTATTTTACTCTATTGACTGAAGCAATACAAAAAAGAAACCAATAATAAACTCTCTAGTTCTGAAAGCAGATGCAGATAGGAAATCGTTTGTTTTTTTGATATAATTATAATCAGCTTAAACATTAATATGTGAAGGAGGTGAGTAAGTATGTTATTGGAATTGTTTAATAATGCTTTCATAGATTCTTCCATCTTTTATATGTATTTTGGTGTTATTTTTATGACGATGGGAATTATGTATTTTGTTAATCTGCATCATAATACTCCGGTTATCTATGAATACTCTTTTGGCAGTAAACACCAAAATATTAAAATTAATATGAATCAAATGAGAAAGACTTTAATTATTAATGAACCCTTTCTGATTTGGCTCATCATCACATTTAAAAGAGTCGACCAAAAAGATGATAAAATGGACAATGTATCCTCTTATTTTAAAAATGAGTTTAAAATAAGAGGAGGAGAATTATGGGAAAACATGGCTTACTCACAGCCTTTAAAAAATACAGGTTTTTCTTTTTAGTAATATTGTTAGTCTTTGTACTTGCAGGGTGTGGAGGTAATAACACACCTATTGACAGTTCATCAACAGGGTTCTTTGATCATTATTTTGTATATACCTTTTCTCTGCTAATAAAAAAGATTGCTTCTTTATTTCAGGGTAACTATGGAATTGCTATTGTATTGATTACAATTATTATCCGATTTGTGTTAATGCCGTTCTTTATTCGCCAGTCAAAGAATAGTAAAGACTCGCAAAAGAAAATGGCAGTTATGAAGCCTGAGATGGATGAGATTCAAAAGAAATATAAAGGAAAGAGCAGTACAGAAGATCAGCTAAGCATGCAGAGAGAGCTTAGTGAAGTTTATAAAAAGCATGATTTTAATCCGGTAAAGATGGCTGTGGGGTGTTTGCCGCTAATCATTCAGATGCCTATTCTTCTGGGGTTTTATTATGCTATTATGCGGACTCCGGAAATAGCTGAGCACTCATTTCTATGGTTTAGTTTAGGAGAAACAGATATTTTATTTGTTGTTTTTGCTGTACTCATATACTATCTTCAAGCAAGAGTGAGTCTGATTGGTATGGATGAAACGCAGCGAAAGCAAATGGCTGTTATGAGCTTTATATCCCCGATTATGATTGGAGTGGTCTCTTTAAATGCACCTGCGGCTTTGCCTTTGTATTGGGCTGTCGGCGGAATGTTTATGATTGTACAGACACTGATTATAAAAAAATATGTGCATTAGTAAAAGAGACTGATAAAGGAATATAAAAAATATCAATTTCTTTTCCATACTGAAGTCAAGTTGATAACATGCTCTGAAAAACGCTTATTTTGTCTAATCTAATAGATGAAATAAGCGTTTTATTAATGTCTATTCATCTTTCAGGCATTATCAGATAAACGATTTATTTGCCTGATATCAACGCCTCAAAGGTTTCAACCTTTTGCTTTGTAGTAAAAGACTGCTCGTTCCACTCACTCACTGGCCTGAAACGAATTTTTTCTTGTTTCGATAAGGAGCTGTTCAGAATTTGGACCAACGGTTACATCTTTAAACAATTTTACATCGGTAGTCTCATTATCTTCATTAAACAGTGTTAAGTAAATATTTCCGTTATATGGAGTGCTTCCGTTATTTCTTATGTGAAAATAATTATCATATGTTCTGCCGGTACGCGGCCGCGTTAATGGATCGTATGATGAGTCAATGAGTGCTACCATCATATTCTTATCTTCATCTGTCACTACACTTTTTTCATTTGGGTTTGCAAATAATTCCTCTTTTGTATCCAGCCTGTTCACATATAAATATTTATGTCCTAAAGGAATTATCCAAGTGAGAAAGAGTAATATGATGAGAAAGAAAACAGCGACCGCTTGAATAGATACTTTTTTTGTTTTTTTTAATCTGCTGGAGATACTGTTAAAAATATAGAGGATGATCGTTACGCCTAATAGGATAAAAATCATCGTATTTAAATTTTTAGTATTTGGTAAAACATTCAAATTATAAACGTAATAATAATACATATGACCAATCGTTGTGAGCAATAAAATAGTAATAGCTTCCATTAAGTAATAAGAAAGTAATCTAAGCTTTTTTTCTTTATAGACTGAGAAAAAAACATATGCAATAAGTGGAAGTATGATTAGCAAAATCAGGATAAAAAGGGTTAAAAAAGTCAATTCAATATTCTCCTTATTTCTTATTTAATAATTTTTGAAGCTAGAAATGTATATAAGATAAATGTCACTTATTAACAAATTGTATCAGATGCTGTTTTAAATGATAATAACTGTTTTAAAGAAAACATATAACTGCTTGTAAACAATCTTTCATCATTCTCCAAAACAGTTATAAATAACGCTTCTACTGGATAAACTTATAGATAAGCAAATAAAAATGAAAAAGTTTTAAAAAGGTATTGCATTATTCTCTAAAAAGAGATATAATAAATCTTGTCCTTAAATAAGGCATTGAAAAAAATTGATTATTCACATCGCGGGGTGGAGCAGTCTGGCAGCTCGTTGGGCTCATAACCCAAAGGTCGCAGGTTCAAATCCTGCCCCCGCAACCAAATAAGATCCAGATTCACCATCGAAGTACTGGATAAGAGAGAATACATACTTAGGTCCGGTAGTTCAGTTGGTTAGAATGCCTGCCTGTCACGCAGGAGGTCGCGGGTTCGAGTCCCGTCCGGACCGCCATGATTTTTAAAAATAATAGTAATCAGCGACACATGGTTTCCGATGAGAAACATGTGTTTTTTTAATGCAATAAATGAAGCAAGCATGCTTAGGTGTGTGAAAATAAGAAAAACAGGCCGTCGGAATAATTTATATTGATTTGCATGACATAAATTTTTATTTTTTGCCGTTGATTTGCTATGATAAATAGTAGAAAATAAAGGAATTGGTGATAGCATGGATGAATTTTCATTTATTAACGCCATTAAACCCAATACATATAATCAACCTGCATTGATTAAAGGAATCGGGGACGATGCTGCTGTTTTCCGCAGCACATCTGATATTGTCACCACAGTAGATACGTTTGTGGAAGATATCCATTTTTCCTTAGAAACAATGGCTCCCTTTCATATTGGGTATCGTATACTGGCTGCCAATATTAGTGATTTAGCAGCTATGGGAGCAGAGCCCGCCTTTTATTTGGTGTCGATGTGTATCCCAAAAAAATGGAAACAATCAGCGTTAGAGGAGATTTATCAAGGAATGCATGAATTGGCATCGATGTATCAAATGGACTTGATTGGCGGAGATACGGTATCGAGTGAACGGTTGATGATCTCGATTACAGCAATGGGTTACGTGCCAGAGAATAAAGCAAGATACAGAAGCCATGCAGAGCCAAATGATATTGTTTTTGCGACTGGAACCTTAGGAGATTCCAGAGCAGGATTAGAGATATTGCTGCAAGGACAGGAATGTAAAGATAAAGACTACTATATAGAACGTCATCGCCTGCCGAATCCGAGAGTGGCATTGGCATCAGGATTATGTGAGATAGACCGTGTGGCTTTAAATGACATCAGTGATGGTATCTCAAGTGAAGCAAATGAAATAGCAGAGGCTTCCAATGTGGAGCTTACAATTATAGAAGAAAAAATTCCTGTTTCTAACAGTTTTCAACAGTTTTCCAAAGAGCAGCA
This sequence comes from Oceanobacillus sp. FSL K6-0251, assembly GCF_038004725.1. Lineage (NCBI taxonomy): Bacteria > Bacillati > Bacillota > Bacilli > Caryophanales > Bacillaceae > Oceanobacillus > Oceanobacillus sp. FSL K6-0251. Next base: position 1,176,549 of record NZ_JBBORS010000001.1, read on the forward strand.
GTATGACTGGAAGCTGTCAGGAGGAGAAGACTTTGAGCTCCTGGGGACTGTGTCAGAGGTGCATTGGCCGCGAGTACAGGAAATTGCTGTCCAGACAGATACGCCTATCCAGCAGATTGGCTATGTCCGTGAAGCAGAAGAGCCATGTGTTCTCATTCAGACGCATGGAGAGACGAAAAAATTAATGAAAAGTGGATATACACATTTAAAGTAGGTGAATGCGTTGATGCAGAGGCTATTAAAAACAGAAAAAGATACACAGGATTTTGCCTGCCGCCTGGCTGAAAAATTACAGCCGAACGATGTTTTGACGCTTGAAGGTCAATTAGGTGTCGGGAAAACGACGTTTACAAAAGGTCTGGCACAGGGATTAGATATCAAGCGGAATATCAGCAGTCCGACTTTTACAATTGTAAAGGAATACCGTGGGCGTTTGCCGCTTTATCATATGGATGTGTATCGTTTGGAAAATTCGATGGAGGATATCGGCTTTGATGACTATTTCTTTGGAGATGGTGTCACTGTGATTGAATGGGCAAGCTTTATTGAAGATTTTCTTCCAAGGGAACGGCTGGATATCAAACTGCATTATACAGAAGATGCGGATCAGCGTGAAATAACACTTACTCCTTTCGGGGAGCATTTTGAACAAGTTGTCAAAGCATTAAGTTAGGAGTTTTTTTATGAAAATACTTGCGATGGATACTTCCAATCAGGTTTTAAGTGTGGCATTATTAGAAGATAAACAATTAATCGGTGAAATCACTACGAATATTGCTAAGAACCATTCCGTACGTTTAATGCCGGCGGTGGAAAAGCTGATGCAGGATGTACATATCACTCCATCTGAATTAGACCGTATTGTCGTTGCGAAAGGCCCCGGTTCCTTTACAGGTGTTCGAATTGGTCTGGCTACAGCCAAAACAATGGCCTGGGCGTTAAACATACCGGTTATCGGTGTATCGAGCTTGGAAGCATTCGCTTACCAGGGGATTTTATTTGATGGAATCATTTGTCCGTTTTTTGATGCCAGACGCGGTTTAGTTTATACAGGGGCGTATCGATGGAAAAATGGAGAGCTTGAAACGGTAATGGAAGAAGAAAATATTTTAATGACAGAATGGCTGGCAAAACTGAAAGAAACGGGAGAAAACGTTTTGTTCTTAAGCCAGGATATCGAGGCATTTAAAGAAGTTATTAAAGAGCATTTACAGGATAAGGCTGTGATTGCTGATTCATCATTCCAGCTCCCGAGAGCAGCCCACTTGGCTTTGCTGGGAAGAGAAAGAGAAGCTGATTCTGTGCATGCGCTCGTTCCGAACTATCTTCGTTTGGCAGAGGCAGAAGCAAATTGGCAAAAACAGCAGAAGGAACAAGCAGATTCATGAGTGAGCTTGTTATTCGTCAGATGAATCTGGAGGATGTTCCGGGAGTAATGGAAGTGGAAGAAGCTGCTTTTACAGGACCGTGGGATGCAGAGATTTTTCATAAAGAGCTATGTGAAAATGATCATGCTTATTATTTTGTAGCCTGCCTAAGGGACAGAATTGTCGGCTATATTGGTTCATGGGTTGTATTTGAAGATGGGCAGATTACAAATTTTGCTGTTCATCCCGATATGCGCGGGCGCAAAATCGGGGAAAAGCTGTTTGGATATGTTACGACATTTATGACCGGTAACGGGGTGGAGCGTCTCTCCTTGGAGGTTCGTGTTTCAAATACCGTTGCACAATCTCTATACAAAAAATTCGGGCTTGTACCTGGCGGGATTAGAAAGCATTATTACACGGATAATTTTGAAGATGCTATTGTAATGTGGGTGAATTTAAAATGAAAAAAGATACAATGATATTAGGTATAGAAACAAGCTGTGATGAGACGGCTGCATCGATTGTAAAAAACGGACGTGAAATACTTTCAAATGTGGTTGCCTCACAAATTGAAAGCCATAAGCGATTCGGCGGTGTGGTTCCTGAAATAGCTTCCAGACATCATGTCGAACAAATGACGATGGTTTTAGAGGAAGCAGTGAATCAGGCGGACGTAACCTGGGAGGATATCGATGCAATTGCAGTCACAGAAGGCCCGGGCTTAGTAGGCGCCCTTCTTGTCGGGGTCAATGCTGCGAAAGCTCTTGCCTTTGCAAAAAATAAACCGCTTATTGGTGTTCATCATATTGCCGGGCATATTTATGCAAACCGTTTAGAAAATGAATTTGCTTTTCCGTTATTGGCCCTGATTGTTTCTGGAGGGCATACAGAGCTGGTTATTATGAAAGATCATTATGATTATGAATTAATTGGTGAAACAAGAGATGATGCGGCTGGAGAAGCCTATGATAAAGTAGCAAGAATGCTGAAGCTTCCTTACCCGGGAGGGCCGCAAATTGACCGTTTAAGTGCAGAAGGGAAGGATACGATTGATTTCCCGCGTGCGTGGCTGGAAGAAGGAAGCTATGACTTTAGCTTCAGCGGCTTAAAGTCAGCAGTTATCAATACGCTCCATAACGCTGAACAGCGCAGGGAAACCCTGAATCCCGCAGATGTTGCTGCGAGCTTTCAACAAAGTGTAATTGACGTATTGACTGAAAAAACATACCGGGCAGCACAGGAGTATAAGATGAAACAGGTCATTGTTGCGGGCGGTGTTGCAGCGAATAAAGGCTTGCGGCAAAGCTTGAAAAATCGTTTTAATCATACAGATACGGAATTGTACATTCCACCGATTCAATTATGTACAGATAACGCCGCTATGATTGCGGCGGCCGGAACGATTTTGTATGAAAAAGAAAAATTTAAAGCACTTGATTTAAACGCAAATCCTTCTTTAATGTTAGAATAGAAATAGTAAATAATGAAAGCTTGTGATTTGCAAGAATGCAGATTGATTTTTATGTAACATAATGGATTATGTTGAATTTATCATTAATGATAACAGCTTATCTTGTGAGGTTGGCTCATGAAAATCAAGGGTAGCGACAGGAGAAATTTGGTGGGAATCCGATGAATAAAAAACAAAATTATTATTTTCAAACCGATTTAATCTTATTATTGATTGCTTTCGCAATAATAAGCTTTCTGGCCGTGTACAATGCACAGCAGCTGGAACAATATAGTACAAACTTTCTGATACGGCAAATGCTCTTTTACGCAATTGGAGTCGGTATGATTGCTGCTATTCAGTTTTTAGACTTAGAGCAGTTATATAAAACAAGCCTCTACATTTATATAGGCGGGGTTGTGCTGCTGGCGCTTATCCCTATCAGTCCAGACTTTATTGCGAGAGAAATAAACGGTGCGAAAAGCTGGTATACCTTTATACCAGGATTGACGCTGCAGCCGGCAGAGTTCGTTAAGATATCAACTATATTATTTTTATCGGCAGTCATCAGCAGACATAAAGAAAAATTTGAAGTAAGTACGTTAAAGACTGATATACAGCTTCTTGGTAAGCTATTACTGTATACAGCTATTCCGGTATTTTTAATTATGCTGCAGCCGGATTTCGGTACGGCCATGGTATATTTATTTATTGCCGGCATGCTGATTATTTTATCCGGGATTAATTGGAGAATCATCTTTTCTCTAATTATTGTAGGAGTTGCTGTTATAGCCAGTGCTTTATTCGTTATCATTGAATTTCCGGAATTTGCGGAAGAGACAATTGGAGTAGCGCCCTATCAAATTGATCGTGTAATGACATGGTTTGACCCGTCACAGCAGTCACCAGATGCTAATTATCACTTTGAACGCTCACATATGGCGCTCGGGTCAGGGCAATTATTTGGTAAGGGAATAGGAAGCGTGGAAGTAAATTATCCGGAAGCCCAGACTGATTTTATCTTCTCTGTTATTGGAGAAAGTTTTGGTTTTGTCGGCAGCGCTTTTGTTGTTCTGCTTTATTTTATGCTTTTATATAAACTGGTAACGCTCGGCTTAAATATTTATAAGCACTCGCCATTTGGCGCTTATTTCTGTTTTGGGTTTTTGAGCATGATGCTTGTTCACGTCTTTCAAAACATTGGCATGACAGTAGGAATCATGCCAGTTACCGGGATTCCTTTGCTTCTGATAAGCTACGGAGGAAGTTCGGTGATGTCGACCATGCTGGGTATGGCGGTCGTTTATCGCGTTGCTGTGGAAGAAACGATACAGAATGACTATTTATTTAAATAAAAGGATGGCATCAGGAACAAAATTTGAACATGTAATTAAAATAGAAAGAAGTGCTTGGAATACCATATCCAAGCACTTCTTTCTATTTTATATAAAATCAGCCGGTAAATTGCTGTCCCATCAAATCCTCATCATATACTGTAACAACCACAGATTCAATAGGATTGTCCTTTGCAGAATGTACAGTAAATAATAAATGCTTATAGTGTATCGTGTTTGGATTGTCAGGCTGCTGTTTCATTAATTCCGATAAAAAGCTGTCCAACGTCTGATGCGGTGTATCGATTGGAAAAGTGATTCCAAGTGTTCCCTCTAATATAAACAGGCTGACCGACCCGTTAATCAGATAACGATTACCGGAAAGCGGCAGAATGTCCTTTGACTCTGTTGCCATTGACTTCTGTTCTCCTAACAAGTCTTTCGCTATGTCTCTGATAATATCTTCCAAAGTAATTAACCCAAATGTTCCTCCAAATTCATCGAGAACAATGGCGATGCTGTAATCTCTTTCCCTCATATCCTTAAAAACTTCATCCATTTCTTGATTCATTCTGATGTATACAGCAGGGCGAATAATATGATGAAGAGTAAAGAAAGCAGGAGATCCACCTGATTTCATACTTCGAAAGAAATCTTTTACATGTAATATCCCAGCGATTTCGTCAATATCTTCATCATAAACTGGTATTCTTGTAAATTCGGTTTCTTGCACAGCAGCAAATACTTCTTCCATGGTTGCATCTATTTGCAGAACGGTTAAATCCGTACGATGCGTTGCAATTTCACCTACATCCTTGCCGCTGAATTCGATAATATTTTGAGCTTCCTGATGATTATCTGACCATGTTGCTTCCTCACTCATTTTATTCGTAAAGGTATGGGGAATCAGCCGAGATAATCCTTGTGCAATAAACTGAGAATGATGATTTGCCAGCCATTTAGGCAAAAGATGTCCTAAGCTGACCCACAAGCCAAATAAAAGCAGACTGGAGCCAAAAAGAATCATAAACTCATTTAGATTTTGTGAAAAAGGTAAAACCGAGTGAAAGAAAGCCTGACCAAGCGGAAGAGTGACAGCCGCAGTAAGCCATACACTGCTGAAAAGGCCGATAAATATCACGGCAAAACGAAGGAAACGAAGAAAGGAATGGGAACGTACTTCTGCTGCGGTTGATTGAGACAGCATTGTTTCTTTGATAGCATAGTACATCAAACTGGCAAGAATGAAAACTAAAAAAGTAACGATGGGTATCGCCACGGGATAACAACCTCCGTTTATCGAATTGAATAGTTTACTATGTTGATTTAAGTAAAAAAACAGGCATTGGTTCTGCCTGTTTTCAGTATACAACAATCTGAAAATTATATCAATTGCTTAATTCTCTTCTAATTCTGCCCATTCCTCCATGAACTGATCCAACTCTTCTTTTAAAGCCGATAATTTATTGGTTAGTTCCATTGTCTTTTTATGGTCATCAAAGACGTCTGGCTTGGTCATCTCCAGTTCAATGGCTGCAATGGTTTCTTCCTGCTGTTCAATGCTTGTTTCCAGCTCTTCAATACGGCGCTTGCGTTTGCGTTCCTCCCGCTGACGCTGTTTTTCTTCCTGAAAGCTGCGTTTTTTTGCTGAAGCTGCCGGTTCTTCTGTTACCTTCTGCTGATTTTGCAGCTGTAACAGCCTTCGTTCCTCTTCCTCTGCTTTTTTCTCTAAATAATAATCATAGTCACCAAGATATATTTTTACACTGCTTGCCTGCATTTCTGCAACTTGATCGGCAATCCGGTTAATAAAATAACGGTCATGAGAAACAAAAAGAATAGTTCCTGGAAAATCAATTAAAGCACTTTCTAATACTTCTTTGCTGTCGATATCCAAATGGTTGGTCGGCTCATCAAGGATAAGCAAATTTGCTTTTTGCATTTTTAATTTTGCCAGAGCAAGCCTTGATTTCTCACCGCCGCTTAAGGCGGACACAGGTTTTAAGACATCCTCGCCAGAGAATAGAAAATTCCCGAGGATTGTACGAATGTCTTTCTCATTAATCAATGGATAATCATCCCACAGCTCCTGCAGAACAGTTTTATTTGAGTGAAGGTTTGCCTGCTCCTGATCGTAGTAGCCGATTTGAACATTGGTCCCGAGCTGGATCTCACCTTGATTTGCCAGATACTTGCCGACAATATTTTTTAATAAGGTGGTTTTGCCGACACCGTTTGGGCCTACCAATGCGATACGGTCGCCCCGGTTAGCATGCAGCGTGATGTTTTTGAAAATCGGCTGATCCGTATCAGGATATTGAAAGGTTAAATCTTTTATTTTTAATACATCATTTCCGCTCTGCCGGTTCACTTGGAAGGAAATTGATGCGGAGGATTCATCACCGGCTGGGTGATCAAGACGATCTATTTTTTCAAGCTTTTTCCGTCTGCTCTGGGCACGTTTCGTCGTAGAAGCGCGTGCTAAGTTACGCTGAATAAAATCTTCCATCCGTTTAATTTCTGTCTGCTGTTTTTCAAATTCTTTTTTCTCCTGCTCATAATCAAGCGCTTTTTGAGCTAAGTAGTTACTGTATGTTCCGTGGAACTTTTTAGAATGATGTCTGGAAATTTCATAAACAATTGATACAGTTTTGTCTAAAAAGTAGCGGTCATGGGAAACAATAATGATAGCACCTGGATAGCTTACTAAATAGCCTTCGAGCCATGTAAGTGTGTCAATATCTAAGTGGTTCGTCGGTTCATCGAGAATAAGCAGCTGCGGTTTTTGCAGTAGAAGCTTACCGAGGGCAAGTCTTGTTTTCTGTCCGCCGCTTAAATCGGTAATTAATGTATCGTAATCATAATCACCAAAGGACAACCCGGTGAGCACAGATTTTATTTCCGCTTGATACGTATATCCGCCATTTGATTGATATTCATTTTGAAGCGTATCATATCTTTCGAGCAGCTGTTGATAATCAGATGCTTCCATATTGGAGGCGTCTGCCATCTGTGCTTCCAGTTCACGTAATTTTTTCTCCATGGCAAGCAGAGGCGAAAATACATCCAGCATCTCTTGCCAGATGGTTTTTCCGGACTCTAACGTCATATGCTGTGAGAGATAGCCGAATGTCAGGTCTTTCGGCTGGAAGATCTCACCGCCGTCATAAGGCATTTCTCCTGCCATGATTTTGAGAAGTGTTGACTTTCCGGCTCCATTGCGGCCGACTATTGCAATCCGTTCATTATCTTTTATTTCCATTTTTATATTAGCTAGAATCTCTTCTGCTCCAAAGGATTTAGAGATTCCATTTAGTTGCATTAAAATCATCGTTGCCATCCTTTCTGACTCGTAAAAAAAGCTGTTCAAAAAGCACATGAAAATAAGGTGACGAGCATGTTATTGCTTATCCTGTCTTCTTGAACCATCCTGTAAAAGGAAAGTAATACCTTCTATCAGTGTAACGTATCCAAATAGAAGCTACAATAAAATTATAATAAAGTTCGCTATGTTGGCTGTATTTCTGTTAAAATTATATAATAGAGTGTGTACTATTGAATAAATGCGTTATTTACAACATAATGAAAGCGAACGTGTAAAATTATGGCAGTATCCATGTACAAAAAATGAAATAATTTAACATGTAAGTTTTCCTATACATTAGTAATTGAAGAGAGGCCGTTTCAAATGGAACAAAATAAAATCCCGCAGGCAACAGCAAAGCGTTTGCCTTTATATTACCGATTTTTAAATAATTTATATCAGCAAGGGAAGATGCGTGTATCTTCCAAAGAGTTAAGTGAGGCTGTTAAAGTAGATTCTGCAACGATCCGCAGAGACTTTTCCTATTTTGGTGCACTTGGGAAAAAAGGATACGGATATAATGTGGAGTATCTATTAGGGTTCTTTAAAAGTACACTGGACCAGCATGAGATAACGAATGTTGCTTTAATTGGTGTTGGAAACCTGGGAACTGCATTTTTGCATTATAACTTTTTAAAGAACAATAATATTCGTATCACGATGGCGTTTGATACGGATGATTCCAAGGTAGGCACGGAAGTTGGCGGTGTTCCCGTGTATCATGTGAATGAATTAGAGGATAAAATAAGCGGAATTGAAGTTGCTATTTTAACAATACCTGCAGAAGAAGCAGATGCCGCTGCGAACCGCCTTGTGGAGCTCGGTATTAAAGGTATTCTTAATTTCACGCCGGCACGTATTACCGTTCCAAACTATATTCGTGTCCATCACATTGATTTAACAGTAGAATTGCAATCACTTGTATACTTTTTGAAGCATTATTCCTTAGAAGAGGAGTAGGATATGCACAGAAGCTCCATAATGTTTTCTTAACCAATCTTCTGCTTTCTAATTGCAAAAAACTAGCTCTTTACAGAACTTCTAAATTTAAGAAGCTTCCTGCCTAAGAGCTAGTTTTTTATTTTTTATTCTTTACTTTAAAATAGAATCGCAGCATCCGGAAGCCGGCATAGAAGGTTAAAGCTGCAAATCCGGCGAATATAAGGGGAACTGTATCCCAGACGGATTCTCCCTTGCTGAGAACCCCGACATAAATAAATAAAACACCGAATAAAACATAAAGAATGGCTTTTATTAAATAAGGCTGATGCATGTTAACCTCCAAAGAATATGAGTTGTAATTGGTCAAGTCGTTTTTGAATTTCTTCTGGATCTAAGGAAAGCTGAGCCAGCACGACAAGGGTGTTCATCCCGGCATGTACGATGATAGGTACAAGAATTCGTTTTGTTTGTACATAAAGGAATGCAAAAACAAAGCCCATCGCAGCATATACTAGTATATGCAGAAAATCTGTATGAATCACGGCAAAAATAAGAGAAGAAATTAAAGCCGCAAAGAAAAAGTTCATTTTTTTATACAGCGAACCAAATATAATTTTCCGGAAAATGATTTCTTCTAAAATAGGCGCTAAAATTGCCGGAAGAACAATAAAAATTGGCACAGCCCGTGCCATGTTCATAATGCCTTGGGTATTCTCTGAACCGGGATCGATTCCAAATAGCTCCATTTCAATGGTGGCAGCCAGCCCTTGTGAAAGAAGGGCCATAATAATTCCCAGAACAGACCAGACAATAATACCGCCGATCCCGACAGCATCTGGATGAGCCCGGACCTGCATATCAGGCTTTAAGAGCCAGAGAACAATAACAAGGCCAAGAGTGAAACTAAAGACAGACCAATAAATACTGGCAAGCGCAAGGTTTACACCAAATATGGATGTAATCAGCGGGGCCATAAGTAAAACAGAAAATTGCATAATGATATATGTGAGAATGACATATGTATATCTTCGAGTCATAAAAACGCTCCTTCAACTATTATCGCCATAGGATATATTCTAACACAACTGTTACTGAAAATTATAATCAAAAGTACATCAAATCATGCATGAAACATTGAAAAAGAAAATAAACAAGGGTTAAAATAAGAAAGCAGAAAGTGAAAAGTAGAAGTTATCTTCAAAAAGTAAACGAATACAAGTTTTTCTAACACGATGGAACAGTATAAAAAAACTGAGGATTCACTGAAAAGCAATCGAATCTAAGTTTTTCTAACACGATGGAGCAGTATAAGAAAAACGAAGGATTCGCTGAAGAACAAGCGAATACAAGTTTTTCTAAAAATTCATCATCATCGTGCTTGCATTTTTTCCAAGAATTAATTATTATAATAATTGGAGTTAGCACTCAAGTGTATAGAGTGCTAATAAAAAATAAAATGATTTGGGATTAAGGAGGCAATTCTACATGATTAAACCATTAGGAGATCGTGTTGTTATCAAACTTGTTGAACAAGAAGAAACAACAGCAAGCGGAATCGTACTTCCAGACTCTGCAAAGGAAAAACCGCAAGAAGGTGAAGTAGTTGCAGTAGGATCTGGACGTGTGGAAGATGGGAAAAAAGTGGCACTGGAAGTTTCTGAAGGAGACCGCATTATTTTCTCTAAATTTGCTGGTACCGAAGTGAAATATGAAGGTACAGAATACTTAATTCTTCGTGAGAATGATATTTTAGCGATTGTAGGCTAATCAAAAATATACGATGAATCTTTAATGAAACCGTGAATCAATTTGAAGGAGGAAGATTAACATGGCTAAAGACATTAAATTTAGTGAAGACGCACGACGCGCAATGCTGCGTGGTGTGGACACCTTAGCAGATGCAGTAAAAGTAACCTTAGGACCAAAAGGCCGCAACGTGGTTTTAGATAAAAAATTCGGTTCTCCATTAATTACAAATGATGGCGTAACCATTGCAAAAGAAATCGAATTAGAAGATGCATTTGAAAACATGGGTGCGCAGCTTGTATCCGAAGTAGCATCTAAAACAAATGACGTTGCAGGTGACGGTACAACTACAGCAACTGTACTTGCTCAAGCAATGATTCGTGAAGGACTTAAAAACGTAACTTCCGGTGCAAATCCAGTTGGAATCCGCCGCGGTATCGAAAAAGCAGTTGAGCTGGCAGTGCAAGAATTAAAAGGCATTTCTCAGCCAATCGAAAGCAAAGAAGCAATTTCCCAAATTGCAGCTGTTTCTTCAGGCGACGGCGAAGTAGGTCAATTGATTGCAGAAGCAATGGAACGTGTAGGCAATGACGGTGTTATCACCATTGAAGAATCAAAAGGCTTCAACACAGAGCTTGAAGTAGTAGAAGGGATGCAATTCGATCGCGGATACTCTTCTCCTTATATGGTTACTGACCAAGATAAAATGGAAGCTGTACTAGAAGATCCATATATCTTGATTACAGATAAGAAAATTGGAAATATCCAGGAAGTACTGCCAGTGTTAGAACAAGTTGTTCAACAAGGCAAACCGCTTCTTATGATTGCAGAAGATGTTGAAGGCGAAGCACTTGCTACCTTAGTAGTAAACAAATTACGCGGTACATTCAACGCGGTAGCTGTGAAAGCTCCAGGATTCGGTGACCGCCGTAAAGCAATGCTTGAGGATATCGCTGTACTGACTGGTGCAGAAGTAATTACAGAAGACCTTGGACTGGATCTTAAATCAACAAGCATTGAGCAATTAGGACGTGCTTCTAAAGTTGTCGTAACCAAAGATGATACAACAATCGTAGAAGGCTCAGGAGACCCAGAAACAATCTCCAGCCGTGTGGCACAAATCCGTGCACAAGCAGAAGAAACAACTTCTGATTTCGATAAAGAAAAATTACAAGAGCGCCTGGCAAAATTAGCTGGCGGTGTTGCTGTCGTTAAAGTTGGTGCAGCTACAGAAACAGAATTGAAAGAACGTAAACTTCGCATTGAGGATGCACTGAACTCTACGCGTGCAGGTGTAGAAGAAGGAATGGTTCCTGGTGGCGGTACTGCCCTTGTGAACATCCACGGAAAAGTAAGCGAACTTAGCTTAGAAGGCGACGAAGCAACTGGTGCGAGCATCGTACTTCGTGCACTAGAAGAGCCGGTTCGTCAAATCGTTCATAATGCTGGACTGGAAGGTTCTATCATTGTAGAGCGTCTAAAAGGCGAAAAAGTAGGCATCGGCTACAATGCAGCAACAGACGAATGGGTAAACATGGTTGAGGCTGGAATCGTAGACCCAACGAAAGTAACTCGTTACGCGCTTCAAAACGCAGCATCTGTTGCAGCAATGTTCTTAACTACAGAAGCTGTCGTAGCAGATAAGCCGGATGAAAATGAAGGCGGCGGAATGCCTGATATGGGCGGCATGGGCGGTATGCCTGGGATGATGTAAGTCATTCGCTGAACGCTGATACAGCAATGGTTTGAACGGTCTAGTAATATAAATGACCGCATTTTGACCACATTTCATTAAAAATCAAGCAAATTATTCATGAGACTTCCGAATTTTTCGGAGTCTCTTTTTCTTACTTCTTCTGTTGTATGCAAATAAATGTTAGTTGTTGTTTTATCATCAGAATGACCTAATCTCTCCATGATTCTCTCTAAAGCAACACCAGCTTCTGCCAGCAAAGAGGTATGTGTGTGTCTCAACGAATGCGGAGATAAATCTTGATTCAATTCCTTTGTTTTCTTCAAAAGCCGTTTCATTCGTGAGTCAATCAATTTAGGATAGATAGGATATCCATAATAGTTATTTCGATTAACGAATATAAATTTCTCGTCGTGATAGGTTTCTCCAACTTCCTCTTTTAACTGATGATTCAATTCGATTGTTTCGAGGAGTACATTGGCTACTTTTGGGTCAATATCGATAGTCCTCACAGAGCTTTCCGTTTTAGGTGTTACCAGCTGATAATCAATAATATTATTTTTAGGGTTGTAATAAGTCTTAGTTATTTTTATAAAATGATGGTCATGTTCATTTATTAAATCTGTTTCTTTTAAAGCGCACATTTCTCCAACGCGCAGCCCTGAATAGGCTAATGTTAAAAATACTTGATAATCAAGATCGATACCTTCCTTTTTAGCAGTTAGTAAAAAATCTGCCAGTTTCCCTTTTTCCATGTATTTAGGTAAGTCATTCGTTGTTTCTAATTCTTCAACGGTTTTCTTTTTCTTTGATAAATAGGCGTATTCTGTAGGGTTTTTCTTAATTACTTCTAATTGTATCGCCTTTTTAAATATCATTTTTCCGGTAGTATGGATACCTTGTACCGTTTTGTAAGAGAATTTTTCTTGTAAATCATGTAATGCTTTTTGATATATATTCCATGCAATATCAATCATACGAATATTTCCCAAATGCTTATTAAGATTATTGATTTCGTGCTGCCTTATACGTATTGTTCCTGGTTTAACACTTCGTTCTTTTTCATAGATATCCAGCCACTTTTCCGCAAACTCATTAAAAGTAATGGGGTTATCATATACCATTTTTCCTAAATCGAGGTCGCTTAACAATGCTCTTGCAGCTCTTTCCGCCTCTGGTTTGGTATCAAAACCTCTCCTTGTAGTTTGTTTCTTTTTGCCTGTTATCGGATCATGAACAGTTCTGAGTTTAAACAACCACTTTTCGCCATTTTTAGTTTTGTACTTTTTAAAGCTCGCCATTATAAATCACCTTCATCCTTTATAAAGTGCTTTATTTAGAATGTATGTTCTATTTCGGGGTATAATTGAAGACGTACCTAAATACGCCCTCAGTTGATTATTTAATTTTTATTTAATGTTTGGATAGATTCAACGCTATTTATTATTTCGCCTTCGGTTACATTATCACCTTCAATATTTTCTCCAGATTCCCCGAAAACTTCTATTATTTCCTCAGGTTGTTCAACGGAAGTTCCTAGAATTGTTTGAAATGAAGTCCACACCCTTAATTCGCCCTCTGGCCAATCATTGACATCTATTTCTTCTGTGTAAATTCCATCCGAGACTTTCATTTCTCCATCAACAAAATATTCAAAGTCTTCTTCATGCGTAACCTCATAAGCAATCAATGTATCATCAGGAAGGTTTGTTTCACCTTCTATAACAATTGAATTCCCATCAATTTCAGCATTTGATTCCAATTCTACTTTAGTTGAAATTTCTTCTTCTGCAGAATTCGTCTTTCCATCGCCATCCCTATCATTTTCATCAAATTCTTCTGCGCCGTTGTCTTCATCAGCGGTTTCCGTGCTTCCGTCTCCATCTCTGTCTAATGCTACTTGTTTTTCTCTTTCTGATTCACCACCACATGCAGCGAGTAATAAAATAAGTGCAAAAACAAAAAATAATTTCTTCAAACTATCGACCTCTTTCAGTAATTTCTTTTTATCTATTTCACGGATAATCTATACAGCTTTCTGTATTATCCGGGCGACAGCGTTTTAATCTATTTATAGTATTTTTAACTCCCTTAATCGCTCCATATTTCTGAATTGATAATATAGCGTATTTGGAGCACGTTGGATAAAATCTGCATTTAACTCTTTTTGGTTTAATAGGCGAAATAAACAATTGATAAAATCTTACAAATGATATCAATATCTTACTCAACATTGTGAACAACCAATTCTTTGTTTACGGCTTTTGAACCACAATCGGGGCATTTATCCAAGTCTTTTACCTCTTTTTCCTGTTTTTGAGGCATAAAAAGAGCTGGCAAACACCCTGTACAGCACATCATATCTTTACCGGCATTGCTCATCGAGGCGCCAAAGCTTTCTAATTTTTCTCCATAGTTTTTGATAGATTCCTCTTTCCCGTAATACCATACTTTTCCGCACGCTGAACAGGTGCATTTAGTCTCTTTAATTTGCTTTGTGGTAGACGTTTTTTTCTCATTTTTTTGTTCAGTCTCCAATTGAGAAAAATCTATCATTTTATCAATCTTAGGAATCTCAAGAAATTGAACGAATCCGTCGATATCTCCTTGCTCAGCGAATTTAATTCCTGTTTTATCACCATTGTATAAAAAACTTATGGTAGGACTAGTCAACTTCTTTTCAACGAGTTCAACAGCGCTTATTTTGTTGTATTCAAACGATACGCTTTCTTTCTTATTGCAAAAAAACAATCTCATATTCGTTGCAAGGAAGATTCCGTTAATAGCAACCTTCTTTTCTTTAACATTCCCATCAAGCATCCCAAGAATCTTATGTTTAATACTTTCATCTTCCATTAGATGATTTTTAGCGAGTTTTGTTAAATTAATCATCTTTTTTGATTCGTTTTCCAACTCAATCGACCCCTCAATTAATTTTTATCTATATTAATGCCAATGGCTATGTATGTATTATCGTATTTTTAAATACAACAGAACTAAGAACGCAGGCTTCGAGTTATATATACCTATTTTAATACTAAAATTTTTTAAGGTGAGTCACTTCTTCTGGAACACTGTATATGCCACCGATTTCTTTTATAGACAAATTCGTATCCTTATATCGATAAATTGATTCATCCGGCAATAGTAATTCTACAGCAAACCTGTTCGCTTCTTGCTCTATTCTATCAACAGAAAGCAGAGTGTTTCTGCGTAGAAAGGGTGTGTTAGTCTTAGTGTGCAATTCCACATGTGCCAATTCATGCGCACTGGTAAACCTTTTGGTAGGATTGTTCAATTTGGAATTGAGAAAAATAAACTTATTCCTTCTTATATACTTATAAAAACCATAAATTTCTTCGTCCATATCTCTTTCGACGAGAATTATGTTTTTTGCAGCAATTATTTCGAATGGATTGTTAGTTTTATACTTTTTTGTTATGTTCTCTACAGTTTCCTTAATCCACATTTATAGACCCCCTGGTAAGTTACTGTTTCTTTTTGTGTTTGTTTGGGGCGTATTTTTTATTGATTCTAGTAGCTTGTCTCTCAGCGTATTCAAGTGCTTCCAATAAAGATTCTTTTGCATCTTCACTCATTGGTTCGCCCATAAAATTCAATCCATCTTCTCCAGTTCCTTCTTCTAAATCTTTTTTTATTATCGCCATTCTTTTAGCGATGTCTTTCTCATCTACAGCGGTTAAATCAGGGTCGTTTGTTCGTCCTAACAAATAGTCCGAAGTCACATCGAAAAACCTGGAAAATTTAATTAATGTGTCATAGTCAGGCTCTCTAATGCCCGTTTCGTATTTTGCAATAGCTGAGTAAGAGACTCCAATTTTTTTGGCCATGTCCTTTCTAGACAGTTTCTTTTCATTTCTTAATTGTTTTAATCTATCACTAAATTTCATAATTTTTATCCTCCAATTAACTTCTATTTTACACTATATGTCCAATAAATAAATAAAATTGGACGAAATGGATAAAAACTTATTGACATTAGACGTATTGTCCATTATTATTAATTTATAAGACAAAACGTCCAGAAAGGCGGTGAGAAAAATGAGAAAAAATTTAAGAGTTACCAGGATTGAAAAAGGCTATAAAGATGTTGAGTTATTCGCCGAAAAACTGGATATTTCTGCATCTTATTATTACAAAATTGAGCAAGGTATTAGAAGACCGAATGTTGATTTAGCTAAAAAGATAGCTGACATTCTATCTTCTACAGTAGATGATCTTTTTTTTAATCAAGATTTGGACGTTTCGTCCAACAAACAAAAACAAATCGTATAGGAGGTGATTTCAATAAAAAAACTGAAGCAACTACGCAATGACTTGCAATTATCTCAAACTGAGATGGCTGAAAAAATCGGTGTATCGATTTCCTATTATTCAAAAATTGAAGGTGATTTCAAAGAGCCGAGTTACCAATTCTTAAAGAAATTAAAAGCATCTTTTGGTTCAAAAGTAGATATGAATAACTTTTTTGAGTAAGACACTTTTCTACCCTTATTAGAAAAGTGCCACGGAAATTTTTAGAGATTCTAGCTGATAAGGGCAACTACCACAACTTCACTGGTATCGTCCCCAGCACTGCAAGGAGTATAAACTCTAATTCCTACAGTCTAGAATTTTTATCTCGGTTGTAAAGATTTTAGTGAGATAAAAATTCATAATCATTTTTACGATGCTGACTCATCGAAGGGTGACAACTGGCGATCACCAAGCGGAATTACCAGCTTATAGAATCACAGTTTTGTTCAAAAATGTGGACAAAAAAACCACTCCCTCTGTTTAAGGTATTGAACAAAAATATTATACCAATTAATTCACTAATAGTGAATATCTATTAATTATTTTAGAACACATTGTTTCTAACAAACCCTATAGGAGCATTCCTGTAATGAAGAAATTTGAGGTTTGAACAAAAAAGAGCCCTCTTGGTATAGTACAGGGTGTCATTGCAATGACCCCGAAATTAAAAAATACCAAGGAGGACTCATCCATGAATTATAATCAAAATCACAAAATATCGCAAATCACACCATCTACACTTGTAGTGGGAATAGACATTGCCAAAGACAAACATGTGGCACGAGCACAGGACGACAGAGGCTATGAATTTGGGAAAAGATTGATCTTTGAAAACCGAATAGAAGGCTTTGAAATCCTACTGGAATGGATTTCAAAGCTCCAGAAAGAACACGATAAAAACCATGTCATCATAGGAGCTGAGCCAACAGGTCACTATTGGATGAGTTTAGGTTATTATCTGATCAGCAAGGATACGGATTTTGTATTGGTTAATCCGATGCATGTCAAGAAAGCAAAAGAACTGGATGATAACTCGCCAACGAAAAATGATACCAAAGATGCGCGCGTGATTGCCCAGCTGGTGAAGGATGGGAGATACTCTATACCAAACCTTCTCGACGGCATCTATGCCGAGTTAAGAGAAGCCATGAAACTACGAGATCAACTCATCAAACAGCAGACAGTTACGGAAGGACGTATACAAAATAACATGCAGCGCTATTTTCCAGAGTTTCAGGATGTATTTAAACAATGGAATGGAAAGGCCGCATTATATACGTTACGGGCATTTCCATTTCCATCTGATATTCGTGATAAAACGCCAGAAGACGTACTGGAGGAATGGCAAACGGTCGTTAAACGTGGTGTTGGTATCAAACGAGCAACCAAACTGGTAGACAAAGCGAAGAAGAGTGTTGGCATAGAAATCGGCTTACGCTTTGCCAGACAAGAGCTACACAGCTTATTAGACCAATATGAGCTGTATGCAGAACAATTGAAAGAGCTGGATTTGGAAATAGAGGCGCTCTTAGGAGAGATACCAGGAGCAAAAGAAATGCTGGCTATCAAAGGACTGGGAGTAACAACCGTAGCTACCTTTTTCGCGGAAGTAGGAGATATATCAAATTATCATCATCCGCAACAACTCGTGAATCTGGCCGGCTTATCGTTGCGGGAGCACAGTTCCGGGAAATTCAAAGGGGAAACGAAAATAACGAAACGCGGACGGAAGAAACTGCGAAAGGCGATTTATTTAGCGATACGACCGCTCGTAGCGAATAATCCGACGTTTCAAACCTTGCATAGGTATTACACGACCCGCCCGGAAAATCCATTAAAGAAACAACAATCATTGATTGCGTTGTGTGGGAAATTATTACGTGCCTTGTTTGTCATTGGTCAAAAACAGTGTGAATTTGATGGAAGCAAGTTATTGAAAGGTTTACCTCAGATAGAAACTTTACAGGCAGCTTAAGCTGTAGAAGAAAGAAATAGCAACAAATGACCTTGGGAACTTAGAATACACAAACACCAATAATGCGGAGTCGGAGCTTATTTTTTCCATTCGGGCTAGACCCAGCATAGGAGCTTATTCCGACCTCCACCTTGTGGATACGCAGGACGAGGGAATGTATGGATACCAATCCCGTGATACATGGGAGGGTGAGCGACCATAAGAAGTGTGGAGTTACCAAGCATGGTTACACCATTTTTTACCAAATACTACCTGTTTGGTCGTTAGGATGGCTAGGAGTGCATTAGAATATTCTGTATTCTGACAAACGCTCCACCCCCACTATCCAACCCCAAATTGGATGTTTAAGAAATTCTAAGAAAACAAGAGCATTTCGGAGATATTTTAAGTATATAGAGGGAGGTCAACAAATGCCAACAGAAAAACCAGATGTTTTAGCCGGAATAGAAAACTACAGCATCGATAACTCGAAAAATCAAATGACTTTATTAATAAACATTCATGCAGATTTTGGTCAAATACAAGACAGTCTATGATCTAGTGAGAAAAATGTTATACGAAAATTTCCAGAAACAATATATCAACCAACACCCTAAAAAAACACAGAAATGAGGCTAACCAATGTTTCATAAAAGAAAAAATACAGTATCAAGAATCCAACAACAAATGAGCGTCGCTATATCTAAAATGAAAGATGATATTACCGAATTATACGCAGAAGCAAAGCAACTGCGAAAAGAGGTTCGCAAATTAACAAAAGAAGTCGAGCGACTAACAGAGCTTAAGGAAGATTTAAAAGAAGATTTTAGAAAAATGGGAGGGGGCAACTGATTTAATTATTACTCACTAGAATTTTTTCAGTATTTTATTTGTCTCCCGGAAGTCTCTCTTTGTTTTGTTATCTTGTTCTACTGTGATGTTACTTCGGCATTTTGGGCATTTAACCTTGCTACCAGATTTAGATATATTTTTAAATTTCACTTTGAATTTATGTCCACACCCCGGACAATTCATATCGACCTTTTCGTCGCCAATTAATGAATCTAAATTAATTTTACTCAATTAACCCCTACTTCCTAAAATTGCCCCCCCCAACGGCAATATTCGACAGGAAGTGAGGGAAAACCTTCTAAGGAGTGAAACATATGGACCAAATAAACGAAACGATAACTGTTTTATCCAACTATATTCAAAAAATTATTGAAAGTAGCTCCAGCGAAGAGCTGCAACTCTTACCGGAGCTAGTTAATGCATTATCTAATCTGATTTCTGTTTCTTCTCTTGATACGGATTTACATTACCGCGAACAACTTCGCGAAGGAAGTAAAAATCTTTTGCCACACCAGTAGCGTTGTCTAACCCGTTAGTAGATTGCCCATTAGCTCTTACTAACTTTGAATTATGTTCCAATAAAGCAATCGTTAATTCTGCAGCAATTTCATCTGCTGATTTTTCACTCATGATATATCC
Organism: Oceanobacillus sp. FSL K6-0251; assembly: GCF_038004725.1. Taxonomy (NCBI): domain Bacteria; kingdom Bacillati; phylum Bacillota; class Bacilli; order Caryophanales; family Bacillaceae; genus Oceanobacillus; species Oceanobacillus sp. FSL K6-0251. The sequence continues at coordinate 1,196,210 of NZ_JBBORS010000001.1, forward strand.
CTCCCTTCTAGTACCAGTTTACTAGAAAAGGATGGAAATAAAAATACAGGAGGAACCAAAATGAATCAATTACAAGTATTCGAAAATGAATTGTTTAAGGTTACTGCAAAAATAATTAATGGTGAACCATCATTCGATGTTGAACAGGTGGCTCGGTCGCTAGGATTTACTACCGTTGCCAGAAGTGGCAACGAAACAATTCGGTGGTCAAGAGTCAATTCTTATCTACCTGACAATTTGCCACAAGTGGCGAAAGGTGATTTTATCCCAGAACCACTGGTTTACAAATTAGCATTCAAAGCTAAAAACGAAATTGCTGAAAGATTTCAAGACTGGTTAGCAATTGATGTCATACCCTCAATTAGAAAAACTGGTGGGTACGTTCAAGAAAACAGAGCAATAGATTTTGTTAATTCCTGGTTACCACAACTAGATGAGAATTCTAAACATGCAGTTGCTTCAACACTTGAACAAAATAAGTATTTAGTGAATGAAAATCAAAAATTAGTAACTACTATTGAAACCCAAAAGCCAAAAGTTGTCTTCGCTGATGCCTATGAAGTTTCTAATGACCTAATCACCGTTAAAGAAATGGCAAATCTACTGAAACAAAAAGGCCTTGAAACTGGAGAAATACGATTTTATACATGGTTAAGAGATAACGGTTATGTCTGCAGAAAAGCAGGAGACATGTACAACTTGCCGACGCAGCGTTCTCTCGATTTAGGAATATTGGCAATAAAGAAAGGCGTAAGAACTGGAACCGGCGGCGCTATACGTCAAACCAGGACAACTAAAGTTACAGGAAAAGGTCAAATTTATTTTGTAAACAAATTATTGCCGGAATTGGCGGTGATTTAATGGCTGAAATCAAACAGTTCAACAGTTTTCCGGTTAGTTTCAATAGATTAAAAGGTTTCACCAATCAAAAGGTATTAGCTGAATATTACCATCATGATGTTCCGTCGGAACCATCTGTATCTGTCTTGAACGTAGCCGAATATGTCTCATTTCTTGATTTCGAAACAGAAAATTTTATCGGTATAAGATTTGCTGACGGAACAAACGTTGATTTTTCCAGTCAAATTTACAATACCAATCTTTCTAATGATTCTGTGGTGTTTTCTTCAAAGAATGACGAAGAGACTTACTGCATTATCACATTAATTTAAAGGAGTGATCTAAATGTCTCAAGAAATCCAAGAACTCGAAGCCAGATTATTCGAGGAAAGATTGAAAGAACTATGCAGACGAGCCTACAACCAAGGTCTTGATGATGCACGTACTAATCAATCTTATCCTCCAATGTTTAAAAAAGAAGATGTCGCAGACTATTTCCAAGTCTCTAAAGCGTCTGTGGAAAACATCATTCGTATGAGTGGTTTCCCAAAATCGAAAATTGTGAACGCAAGATACCCAAGAGACGAGGTGATCAAGTGGGCTAATGCGTCCGAAAACATCGAGCGTGTAAACCTATTAAAACAAGCAAACTAGAAACCAACTGAGGGTTGTCGGTAATTACATTATAACTCTATCAATCTATGAATACTGGTCTCCCTTTGAACATGTTCACGTCATGAACATTCGGAGGAGGTGAGAAAAATTGAATGTTGAAGAATCACTGAAATTCATGCGTAAAAGGAGAGGATTGAGCCAAGAACAACTTGCTCCCAAGCTGCATATGTCCAGAGTAAATTTATCAAAAATTGAGCGAGGGCTAGTTTCAATTCGAACAGAAGATTATTTCCGATGGGCGAAGGTGACTAATTCGCAAGATGTACTAATAGCGATTGCTTGTAACATCGATTTGACAATTGCAGCTGATCTAATTTCAAACGTCACGGACACGATAAACAGCGTCGGAACAATATTGATGGCTTTAGGAGGGATTTGGTGAAAGAAAAAGGCGATAGCGGACTTGCTTATATCGGAATTATTTTAGCTTTATTCATTATCATTACGCAAATTTAGGGGGGTACATGCGATGGATATTATCGAAAGATTGGAAAAACAAAGTCAGTGTTTTATTGATTGCTGCAAGTTAGGGATGCAAGCCATTGAAAAAGGAGAATTTGAGAAGTCTGACCAGTTTTATCTAGACGCTCAAAAATCTTTAAACGCATTAAGAAACATTGGAGAAGAAAGCAAGAACCGTGCTGTTAAAGCATTGCTGAATAATATCAGTAAGTCACATGGAGAAGTATTGAGGTCCCGGATATGAGAAGCGAACGTTTTATCAAGTGGTTCTATGGATTGGGTTTTGTAGGGGCAATGACGTTTCTTTATTACATGATGATTAACGTATAGGAGGGAATGAAATGAAAATCAGAGCTGGTAATTGGCAGTCGCTTAAAGACAGCCACAAAGAGATTCTTATACAAATTTGGTATGACAAAACGCAAAGAAAGGGTGCTTAATATGGACCATCCAGATATTGAAAATACCTTACGCACTGGATATCCAACACTACAAAAACGATTAGAGGACAAGCCCGGAGATTATTGGGATCCGATTAAATGGATGAAGGATATTGAAGAGAGATATAAAAAAAGCACCTCTGCAAAGGCGCTTTAAACAATCATAGTGGAAAACTATTTACGTGCCTATTATACGGCACTAAGGAGGATTTGGCAATGAATCGTTTTGTCCAAATATACAAGAATTACATGGCATCAGGTTTATCTGATGATGAAGCATTCAATCGTACTGTTAGCAAAATCGCTTGGAAAGGCGGAACTATTGACGATTTACAAGAATTAGAGATAGCTCATATGAATGATGTACGAGCAGATTTTGACCAAATTATCAAAGAGTTAGGAGAGATGTTCAATGAACGAGCTACAGTCTAGCTTGAACCAGTATTTAGAAGAGCAGGAGCAGACAGAACGTGAGTCTTTTGTTGTAGATACCGATGAAAAAGCCAATTGGGCATTAAGGAAAATAAAGCAAGCGCAACAGAAACAAATCGAAGCTAACGCCTTAGCAACGGAAGAGCAAGACAAGATTGAAGCTTGGTATCAATCTGAAAGAGAAAAAGCACAGAGAGACATTGATTATTTCCAAGGGATGCTTGCACATTATGCTGTGAAAAAAAGAGAGAAAGACCCCAAGTTTAAGTCTCAGAAATTACCGAATGGCCGCATTAAGTTTGTTAAGAAGCAACCTAAATTTAACTATAAAGATGAATCAGTAGTGAAATTTCTTGAAGAATTAGAACGTGAGGACTTATTAAAAGTTACCAAAGAACCTAAAAAAGCAGAAATAAAAAAAGCATTTGTTATCAATGAGGACAAGCTTATTGATCCAGACACTGGCGAAGTAGTAGACGGCGTCACAATAGAGCACCTTGAAGATGAATTTAAAGTCGAGGTGGATAAGGAATGAGAGGGGCACGAAGTAATTTAGGAGGACATTATGTCGGAACAGGCATGAATCATTGGGAAGAATCAGAAGAAAATTACAAAAACCATAAAGTGCATGTCAGATTAGAAAACGATTATGAATCAATGGAATCAGAAGAATTTGACAAACTGTGTGAAGAATTATCCGGGGAGGTTAAAACCTATAAAAAAGATGAGGTGAATAAGGGATGAATAAATCTGAATCCATTGTCGAAATTAGCAAAGCATTAGCTAAATTTCAGGGTGAGGTAAAGCAGCCTCTAAAAGATGCGGACAATCCTTTCTTTAAAAGCAAATATGTTCCATTAGAGAACGTTGTTGAAGCTATCAGCAGTATTGCTCCTAATCATGGATTGTCATTCGTTCAGTGGGCTTTAAATGATGAAAACGGGCGTGTTGGCGTAGCTACTATGCTGATGCATGAATCTGGTGAATTTATAGAGTTTGACCCGGTGTTTATAAACGCTGAGAAACAAACACCACAAGGCGCAGGTTCATTAATCACTTATTTAAAAAGATATAGCTTATCGGCGGTATTCGGCATCACAAGTGACCAGGACGATGATGCAAATGAATCAAGTGGCAACAACCAAAATAATCAACAACAAAACTTCAATCGCAATCAAAATTCTCAATCCAAAGGGAATTTAACTGAAAACCAAGTTAAACGATTGTACGCAATAGCTAAAAGCGCAAGTGTGGCAGCTAATGATGTCAAAAGCGCTATTAATCAATTATTCAATAAAACAGACCCATACCAACTTACCAAGCAAGAATATGATGCTATTTGCAAAAGATTAGAAGAAAAGAAAGGAGCATAATATGCCAGCAGTTCCAAAGCCGAAACACAAAAGAAGAGTGCCTACCCAAAAAGAAATTACCAGAATTACAAATAAAGCACGTGACGAGGTTTTGAGAAGGTCAGAAGGTAAATGTGAGAGGTGCGGAAGAACAAGAGCATACGCCTTTGAAATCAGTCATTTAGTACAAGCTTCACAAGGTGGGCCCGGTAGTGTTCCTGTCAATCTAGTTTTACTCTGTGGACCATCTGTAAATACAGGAACTTGCCATAACTTCGCTGATTATACAAGAGCTGGCAGAGAATGGCGAATGCAAAAGAAATTAGAGTTGGAAGCTTATTATGCACAATAAATCAAACGTAAGGCTCCCGGAGCATATCTGGGAGCTATCTAAAAACGAACAGGAGCTAAAACAGCGCATCCTAAATTATATGCGTAGGTATCCCGGATATACCATTTTAGAGGTTAAAGGTAGATTTGCAGTGTGCGAGATATCTAGATAAGTAATTTAAGCAATACAGGTAAAGGGTGATGATATTGGAAGGTTATATAAAACTGTATAGGAAAGTCATGGATAGTCCAGTTTGGGATGACCCAAATTATTTAAAACTTTGGATGTTTTGTTTAATGAAAGCAACGCATAAAGAAAGAGAAGTTTTAATTGGAAACCAAGTCATCACCCTTGAACCTGGACAATTCATTACTGGAAGAAAATCTCTAGCAGAAGATCTCAATAAGGGTATGAAACCTAAATTTAGGCAAAGTGAGATTTCATGGTGGAGGTATCTGAACAACCTCGAAAAACAGGAAATGTTGAACATCAAAAAAACAAACAAATACAGCGTAGTAACAATAACTAAATGGGGAGACTACCAAATAAATGAACAACAGATGAACAACAAAAGAACATCAAATGAACAACAGATGAACACAAACAAGAATGTAAAGAATGATAAGAATGTAAAGAAAGAAGAAGAGGTGAGCCCGTTCAAACTTTTTGAAGAAAATATCTGCATGCTGAATCCATTAAACAGAGATTCTTTGATTGACTGGTGTGAAGATCTTGGTGATGACCTGGTAATTGCAGCTATAAAGTTAGGCGCTAAGTATAACGCCCGTTCTTATAAATACGTGGAAGATATTTTCAAAGAATGGGTTCAGCACAATATAAAAACAGTAGAAGAGGCCAGGATTTATGTGAAAGAAAAAAACAAACGCACAAGTAATATTGTAGATTTTTCATCTAAGAAGAAAGCCAATGGCGTTGATTGGGGAGGATTTGATATCAGTGACTAAAGCAGAGGTATTAGAACTTTTTAAACTAATCAAGTCCATATATCCAAATTTTGAAGTAACACAAGAAAAAATCGATATGTGGGCAGATGTTATGAAAGGCATGGATTTCGACAGAGTGATGGCGAGGGCAAAGGAACACGTAACAACGAATAAGTTTCCGCCGACTATCGCAGAAATATCAGCTTATGCACCAGAAAAGAATGAACACCTAGAGAAGTTCGAAAGATGGAAACGTGAAGCTGCGCAGGTCCCGGAATCAAAAAAACGTGAATTCTATGAAGCTGTAAAAAAACTGGTTGAGGATAAAAGTAAATGAATTATAACGAAACAGCAGAACAATCAGTAATAGGCTCTTTACTTCTGGAAGGCAGCCTGATTGGAAATTTAACCATTGAATCAAAACATTTCTATTCAGCGAGACATAAACGCATCTATGAAGCGATGCAGAAGGTAGATGCTAAAGGGATTGAGATTAATGTTGTCACTGTCGTAACGGAATTAGGTGATTCAATAAGCGAGGTTGGCGGTGTAACTTACCTCACTGAGTTGGCTGAATCCGTACCAAGCACTGCGCCAATCAAAAACTATGAATCTAGTATTTATGAGGATTATCGATTGCGAGAAAGTCAGAAATTAGCCTCTGAGTACATGAAATCACCTAGCGAGGAATCACTTCATAAACTCATGGTGGATTTAGACAAAGTGAAGGATGAAGGCATCCAAACTGACGAAAAGACAGTGAAAGACTATCTCATGGAGATTGCAGAAGAATTGATGCATCCGGATGAATCGCAAAGTAAAGGGCATCCAACAGGTTATAAAGATTTGGATGAAATGACAGGCGGCACGCAATCGGGAGACTTAATTATCATCGCTGCGCGACCAAGCGTTGGAAAGACCGCATTTGCTTTGAATATTGGCTCTGGACACTGCAAAAACGGCGGCATGTCACACATATACAGTTTGGAAATGGGACCGGCAGCACTTTTGAAACGGATGATTTCAACTGAGGGCCGTGTGGACATTCAAAAATGGCAGTCAATGGTTTTTTCTCAAGAGGATTACGACAAGGCGATGACAGCTATTGGTGTTATATCTAACTGGAAGCTAGAAATTTATAAGCAGACAAACACAATCAATCAGATCAAAGCATCTATCCGTAAAGCTGTACAAGACAATCCGAATGAAAAACATCTTGTCATCATTGATTACCTGCAGCTGATAGCTTCAACAGGGAAACACGAGCGCCGGGACCTTGAAGTCGGAGCGATGACCAGAGATTTAAAACTGTTAGCACAAGAACTGAATATACCAATCATTTTACTATCACAGCTTTCCAGAGGCGTTGAACAAAGGCAAGACAAGCGACCAATGATGTCAGACCTTAGGGAATCCGGAAATATTGAGCAGGATGCGGATTTAATCGGTTTTCTGTACAGGGACGATTACTACGATAAGGAATCAGAGAAACAGAACATCATTGAAATTATCATATCCAAGCAAAGACAAGGGCCGACCGGAACAGTGGAATTAGCTTTCTTGAAGGAATATGGGGAGTTTGTGAGTTTAGCTAGAAACTATGAGGAGGTTGCATATGGGTAATTTAATCGGGCACGCAGAGCATAAAGAAGAGGAATTTGATGTCTTGGTTGAAGTGGTCACAAATGAATTTAGGCAAGAAGCACTTACGGAAATACAACTAAGACAGGCGTTGAAAAAGTCATTCATGTTAGGTCACAGCGCGGGTCATTCAAGGGGAGAAATTTATCTCGAAAGACGATTGAGCGAATTAGGAGGTTTTGATCAATGAACAGATTTGCAAAAGAGACTCAAGAATATCTTAGGAGGTATGCGTGATGAAAGCCTGGCATGTTCAAGATACACAAGGTGAGCATCAAGAAATAGTATTTGCGGAAAAACGCAGTGAGGCGATAAATCAAAGCGAAGCATACTCACTTGAAGGTGAATGGACAAACGTAAGAGCTAGACGAGCTAAATACGCAGATGGATTAGAAAATAATTCTGATGAAGTTATTGAAGCATCGATCCAGAATGGTTGGTGGCATGAATGCTTCGACTGTTCAGACATTGTCACAGAAGAGAAGAAATATCTAATAAGAGCAGGTAGGGTCTATTGTGAAAACTGTCAAGAAGGTGCAACCAATGAGCGCTGAAATGATTCCAACGGATAAACGAGAGTTGCATCTTAAGCCGGGATTAGATTATGTGTACGCATTTGAGGATTTGGAACTAACCTTCACCAAGAAACAGCTGGACCGCATAGCATTTCTTTGGGAAGCAGGCTATGAGTGGGGAGATATCGCAGAAAAAGAGCGTCGCCCGGAATTAGAAATTTTACTTGGATTAATCCATTTAGCAAGGCGAAGGGTTTTTAAAAGACCTTTTGCGTTTAGATCGCCAAATTAGCAACGAGAGATACCTTATTTAAAGAGATTAATAGATTCGAGACTAAATATATACAAAGATGTTAAAACGTCTCAAATTAACCAAATGGAGGGTTATTTCATGACAACCAAAGAAAAGAGAGAATCACATGTTTTTATGCAGATTGATAACTGTCGTGTTGTTGGATATGACGAAAGAAATGTACTGGTCGAGAGGAACGAATTAACAAAAGACCCACGCACAAAAGAAGAAAAGTACAGATGGAGAGTTAAAGGCTATTATGCCTCTATCAGACAAGCGTTGTATGGAATCTTAAATAAAGAGTGGCTGATTGACGAAAATGCAGTGAGCGACTTAATAGCTACTTAAAACAGGTAGAGGGATCAAACCAAAAGGTACTGGATGCATTGGAGGGATAGCATGAAACAAAAGATATTAGATGCTGGGTTAGCTGTTTTATTGGTTAGTGCTGTTATTGCAATGTTTGTTATGGCTAACGAAGTCAAAGAAGTACATGCAGAGAATGAACAATTAAAGCAAGAGAACGCAGATTTGCTGCTAGATAAAATCAATCTGGAAATCGATTTAGAAAATGCTTTGGATGCTTATTGGCAGTTGAATAATCAGTTAGAAAGAAAACAGGGTGCCGATTAGCATTAAACATCTAACTTTATAAATGTTCGAGGGATTAATCGAAGGAGGAATCGTGATGGATGAACGGATAAAAGAATATGAACAATTATGGTCGGAAGGCTATACGAAGTTTGTTCCGGATTTATTGGAATATACGAGGAATCTTGAAAACAAGGCACAGGAATTGGAAGAAGAAATTGAACGTACAGATAACAGCCTTGCAAACGCATATATGCAGTATCAAAAACAATATGAACGAGTAAAGGAGCTGGAGAAAGAAAACCTGCGCTATAAAAAGACTTTGGAGTTTTATGCGGATGCAAATAATCACGGCGACAGCATTGAAGATTTTGAATATGAACCTCCGATTTATCACGATAACGGAGGGAAAGCACGCCGAGCATTGAGAGGAGAATCTACATGAAAAAATGCATTGATTGCAAAGTAAACGAAGTACGGAACAATAGCAGTAGCTTATGTGATAAGTGTTTTGATAAGGATCTTGAAAGAAAAGTAGTGCAGGCTCCGGAGCAAAGTTGGTGGTAAGTTATGAAACACTACGAAGCATATGACGGAACGGATCTGATTGCAGAGGGTACTGCGCCACAAATTATTAATAAATTAGGTATAACGAAAAGCAGGTTCTATTACTGGAAAAGAAAAGCTATCGCCGGTAATGATGAGGGGTTCAATGTGATTGAGATAGATAAACCACCTGAATACGCAGTTTATAAAGGTGAAGAGTTTTTATTCATCGACACTAGGGAGAACATCATACAAAAGCTAGGAATTAATAAAAGAACCTTCACTTTTTATATGTCTCCGGCAAATGCTAAGAGGGACGGCGGAGATAAGTTGATAATATTCGATTTAGACAAGGAGGTTGATTGATGCGCAAAATCTATGTCAAAGAAACCACCAAGAAAACGCACGATGAGGATGTATTGATTGTTGTAAAAACGTATCACAGCAAGGTAAGGGATTATGATTATGTGATTTTTAAATAGGGGGGATGAGGATGGAATTTCATACATGGATTTATCTGTTAGGAGTTGTTCTTGGAGGGTTTGTAGGATTCACTAACGGTATGCAACACGGCTACAAGAAAGGAATGGAAAAAGGTAAAGAAATTTGGAGAAGGTAGTCAACAGTCGAATCTATTACGGGAAAATAAGGAGGTCAATCAATGAAAATCAAAAAGATGCATCCAGATGCGGTATTACCTAAATACGCACAACAAGGCGATTCAGGATTTGATTTAGTTGCTGTGGAAGATGTGGTTATCGAAACAGGAGAAACTAAATTAATCAAAACAGGGTTGGCGTTTGATATTCCGGATGGTTTTGAAATACAGGTAAGACCACGATCCGGCATTACTTTGAAAACAAAATTGAGAGTGCAACTTGGCACGATTGATTCCAATTATCGTGGTGAGGTTGGAGTGATAGTGGATAATACAGAAGAGAAAATTTATGTACGTGGAATTGGATATTATAACTCTATAGATGGTGGATTTTCAGATACGCATGGAGGAGAAGATATCCTGCCAGGTACTTATATTATTCATAAAGGTGACCGAATAGCACAAGGGATACTTGCTCCAGTAGCTAGAACAGAATTTGAAGAAGTGGACAAGCTTTCTGAATCAGATCGTGGAGTGAATGGATATGGTTCGACTGGGGTTAAGTGTACAGGAGGAGATAAAGCATGATTAGTTACGATAAAATTATACAAGATTTAAAAGACGAAAGACAGATAATATTATGCAAAGCAAAAGAAGGGAGATTAGGTACAGATTTAGCAAGAGGGGCATTGCACATGCTAGATAAATTAATTATGAAATATGAGGATGATATGGAGGGTTGACATGAGCGACATCGAAGTACAGCAACGCAAATCAGAACTTATCAAAGGGCTTCGGCGCCTTGGAATCTTTCATACTAGCGATGGTAGAAAGCTAGAGGATTGCAGTTTTTATACTGTCCTGTGGAATTATATAGACGTTAAGTGCAAGGAAGGTAGATTACTCAGCGAGGAGTGATTGATATTGAGAGCAATTAGCATTGTTAAACACGTCGACAAAGTCAAATGTCTGGAAATGTGCAGGAACAAGGAAGATGAGGGGTTTATCTGTGTGAAGCCTATGCAGCACAATTTTAGCTGGTATGAGGCTGTTTATGTAAAAGAGGTGGTTAAGTGAATCAAGGCAAGCGAGGAATGGCGTTAGAAAACATGATTGAGTATTCCAATAAAATTTATAAAAACAAGGGTATCGCTCTTATTGATAAAGTACCTACGCCATGGAGTGTTAGCTACAACAAGAAGAACGGCAGAGTAGCCAGGGCATTCCCACAAAAGAAAGGCACTGTGGACTTTGTAGGAGTTAGTCATGGGCGATCAATCGCATTCGATGCCAAGAATACCAAAGAGCGCACACGATTCCCTTTATCAAATGTTGAGCAGCATCAAGTGGATTATCTAACTAAGCACCAAGACCAAGGCGGCATATCATTCTTCATCATCTATTTCGAAAAGCACCAAGAAGCTTATGTAATGCCGATAGACAAGTTTATTGAGTGGTGGGAGGGGCAAACCCAAGGAGGAAGAAAAAGCATCCCATATGACTGGTTTGTGGTTAATGTGGATGTTATTCAGACTAAGAGGGGTGTTCCGTTGGATTATATAGACACTCTTCTAAACCAAGCTAAATTCTATATGAGAATAGGGAAATACGAGTTAAAGGCAATAGAAAGTGATTCGGATTTGATTCGTAATCCACCAGTTAAAAGCGAAGGGGTGACGAAGTGATAATAGTATTTCAAATAGTATTAATAATGATTATTATGATGATGGTCAATAAGATGGTTGATTCAAAGGAGGATAAATCCACTAAACAAAACAGCGCGATGGTTTGTTGCATAGCAATTGCTGCAACGTGTGTGACATTTATTTGGTAAGGAGGGGTTATATGAGTAAGTACTTTATTCAGACAAGAACTATATGGCAAAGAGAAGGTGGGAATTTAATCGAACCAGAGTGGGCAACTGGAGATGAGTTCGATAATTTCACAAAAGCAGAAACAAGGTGCCGAGAAATTATCGAAAACACTAATATCAAAGCTAACGACATTCGTATTTGCAAAGTAGTAGGAGAATTTGAGTCAACTGTGTCAGTCAAAACTAAGGAACAAGGGTGATTGTGTGGAAACAAGCAAAGTAGAAATCAATCTGAGGGAAGATGCAGTAATTGTAGTTAAAAATGGGGAAGTGCAACGGATTCCTAAGCCTGATAGTGGTTTTGGGGAAACAAGCATCACATGGCAGAATGGGAAGATTCACGCCAAAAAGGTTAGTTATACGATGAAATAGGAGGGCGAAAACTATCAAAGACTTAGGATTTAGACACGTTTATACTATTTTCCCGTGTATTTTTAAAAGAAATTTACCAGAATTTATACTTGATGCTGAAAGGTCAGCGAGAGAAAGGGCGGAGTATGAAAATCCGAGTGTTGAATTAGTAACAATTCAAAAAGTAGGTTTCTTTAAATATCTAGTTGTGTGGAAGGTTCAAGGATATACAAATTTTAATTAAATAACAAGCTACTGAAACAATCAGGGCAGATTTGGATTTGAGGGAATCCAGTCTGTCCTTTTTTATTTGAGGGGAGTCGGTAATGATGATGACAAGCGAACAGATTGAGAATTGGGCGGATGAATTACTGGGTGAATATAAAGAGGGCCGTAGAGAATTAAAGCATTTTGAACCAGAATTATCAGAGGATAAAAAGCAGATTAATAGCATGATTGGCAGCATGACATATTCCATTGATTGGATGGAAAAAGGACGGCAGCCTGATTTATATCGTGGTGTTGACAGAAAAAATGCTTATCGAACGATGCAGTATGATGAAATGGAAATCATTCCGGATATTACAGAGCAAATTGAGCGAGAGCCTTTGTATATGAGTCAAGAGCAGCGATATCAGTTGTTGAAATTATTCCGTAATTTTTCCGATCGTGAAAGACAGTGTTACATCATGTATGAAGCCGAACAGCTTTCAATGCAGAAGATAGCCGACCGTTTAGGTATTAAAAAAAGTTCTGTTCAGATGTATATCAAACGGGCGAAAGAAAAGGTTCTGGCGGTAGCTTCATAATGGCTTGTCATACGATTTGTCATACGAAGTCCGCATTGTTAGAAGAGGTTTTTTAGATAGAGCACTAATTAAGATTTGTAATTATATATAAAGACCGTAAGGTCTATACAGATTAAGCACTAAAAATATTATGTAATAAGCAGGAATATTGTCTCCTTTTGGCGAATGAAATAATTAGGAGGGGATAATATGAGCTGGACTAAAGAGTTTTTGGACTCACTAAAACAATGGGATGAAGAAACGCCTGATAAGAAGCATACAATTAATGATATTGTAGCTTGGATCGGGATGACAATTGGAGCAGAAATGAAATACGAGGTTGAAGAGTGGACACTTGACTACTTGGAAGAAAGAATAAGATATCTAGTAGATGAAGTTTCCATAGATGAACAGTTTTTAATTGATTCACTGATAAACGTCGTAACTGAACGCCTTAAGAATTATAACGCAGAACGAGGGGAAAATATTGTCAGAGAGGAAAAAGTAATTAAAGAGTACGAAAAAGAGGGAATGGAAGTCCCAACTTCTGCTTATGAGAGATTGGAAAGACTAAAAAGCGATGAGGATATTATGAAGAGTAATTATGTTTTATCTGTTTGGGAAAGTATAATATCTATAAACTTTTCATTAATTAACAGGAAAATGATGATTAGCAAAGAAGCAAAAGCGAGTTATGAAAAGCATAAATCATTTTTCGATTCTTTACCAGAGAAAGACAAAGACAAGACTATTGGTGAATTAGTAAAGAAATCCAAATAAATAATAAAATTTTCAAAGCATCCTTCTGGGTGCTTTTTCTTATGTCCAAAACAAACTTAATTACAAACGGGGGTGGGTGATGATGTAGTGGCAGAAAAACATAAGCTTGCCGAGAAAGATTATATAAAAGGCATGAAATACAAAGAAATTGCAGAAAAGCATGGCGTATCTTTAAACACGGTCAAGTCTTGGAAACAACGTCATGGTTGGATTAGAAATAAGGGTGCACCCGAAAAAGAAAGTGTGCACACAAAAAAACGAGGTGCGCCAAAAGGCAGTAAAAATGCGCTGGGAAACAAAGGCGGCGCAGCACCGAAGGGAAATAGCAATGCTGTAACGCATGGATTGTTTGCAAAGTATTTACCAGAAGAAACACTGGAAATAGTTAATAGCATGGATTCTATCTCACCCATAGAAATCCTATGGATGAATATCAAAATGCAGTTTGCTTCTATCATGAGAGCGCAACAGATTATGTTTGTTCAAGATAGATACGATACTACAGAAGAAGTAAAAAAAACTGCCAGCGGTGACGGATTCGAATCAACTGAATACGAAATACAATTCGCTTGGGATAAACAGGCGAATTTTTTAAAATCGCAAAGTCGTGCCATGGGCGAGTTAAGAAGTATGTTAAAACAATTCATTGAAATGGCTCATGCAGATGACTACCGTTTGTTAGAAGTTGAGAAAATGCAGGTTGCTATCGATAAAGCAAAAGCCGAAACAGCTAAAATAAAAGGCGAAGATGGCACCGAATATGAAGATGACGGATTCATGGATGCGATAAAATCAACAACAAGCATATGGGATGATGACGATGAGTAAAAAGCCGGCGCTGTTCAAATTCAAACCATTCTCTAAAAAGCAGTTGAAGGTCCTTAATTGGTGGACAGAAGATTCTCCGCATAAAGATAAAGACGGAATTATTTGCGATGGTTCTGTTCGTGCTGGTAAGACGGTTGTAATGTCATTGTCCTATGTTATGTGGGCGATGGAAACTTTTGAAGACGAAAACCTCGGAATGGCTGGTAAAACAATCGGTTCTTTTCGCCGTAATGTAGTTAAGCCGTTAAAAAGGATGCTGCGATCCCGTAAATATAAAGTAAAAGATCACCGTGCCGATAACATGTTAGAAGTAACTAAAAACGGTACAACTAATTATTTCTATGTATTTGGTGGTAAAGATGAAGGTTCTCAAGACCTCATTCAAGGGATTACACTAGCCGGTATGTTTTTTGATGAAGTAGCTTTAATGCCTGAATCATTCGTCAACCAAGCTACTGCACGTTGTTCTGTGGACGGGTCAAAACTGTGGTTCAACTGCAATCCGGAAGGCCCACACCATTGGTTCAAAACAGAGTACCTGGATAACTTAGAAGAAAAGAACATGCTGCATCTCCATTTCACAATGGATGATAATCTTTCTCTATCCGAAAAGATTAAAGAAAGATACAGGAGAATGTATAGCGGTATATTTTATCAGCGTTTCATTTTAGGTCTGTGGGTGCTAGCAGAAGGCGTTATCTATGACATGTTTAGTAAAGACAAACATGTTGTTCCACCAGAACAAAGGCGATACTCAAAATATTATGTGTCTATTGACTATGGCACGCAGAACCCGACAACCTTTGGATTGTGGGGTTTTTATCGTGATACATGGTATAAGGTCAAGGAATACCATTACAGTGGTCGAGAACAGTCAAAACAAAAGACAGACCAAGAATATTTAGAGGACTTGCAGGACTTTGTGAAAGGCATTCGGTTAAATGGGGTTATTGTTGACCCGTCTGCAGCATCATTTATCGCATTGCTGAAAAATAATAGATTCTATGTTATTAAAGCGAAAAATGATGTGTTGGATGGTATTCGTAATGTATCTACTGCATTAAATGATGAATTGATTAAATACAATGATTGCTGCGAAGAAACGTTCAGAGAGTTTTCTTCTTATATTTGGGATGAAAAGGCAGCTAAACGTGGAGAAGATAAACCAATTAAAGAAAATGATCACCATATGGATGGCGACAGATACTTCATAAATACAATTGTATTTGCACCAAAGGCAGGAATCAGTGGTGCTAGCGCATGGTAAAGGAGGGGTTCAATGACAATAAACTGGAAAGAGTTTAACGAGGAAACAATAACGAAAACGCATGGAAAAGTACATTCCTATCGTGATTTATACGAAGGTAATCACTCGCAATTATTTTCTCGTGCCAAGAGATTAATTGAAAAAGGCGAGATTGTAGATGAAATTATATACGGAACAAAGGAAAGTCAGAACGTACAGACACCTTACATTGTAGCCAATGTATCAAAGCTAATACCGGAAATCCCTGCCATGCTTGTAAGTCGTTCTATCGGGAATATACAGACTTCTTTGTCGTCAAAGGATTATGATTCAGAAGACAACACCAGGGCAGAGGACGAGAATTATGATAATCTTACAACGCAGCAAGAAGCTATCCGGGATATTGAATCTAATTCGCATCTTGAATTTGAACATTGGGGAAATATCGTGCAGCAGCAGGTAGACGGTGGACTGGTTGGTGTACCTTGGCTGGATGACAGAGGATTACGACTAGAATTCAAGGCTAGAGACGTTTATTATCCCCATCCCGATGGAATGGGTGTAGACCTTGCGTATACCGTTGAGATTAATGATGAAGATTATTTACAGGTGTATCGAGAGCGACTAGAAAAAGGTGGACTGAGAGCAACGCATATGCTTTTTAGTCAGAATCAAACTGGCAAGACAACGGCATTGAGTGATGAAGAAACAAAGAAATTATTGAATATGAAAGAGTTAGAAACCTTTTACCCTAATCGTGAAAGGTTTTTTATTGTGTATTGGCCAAATGAGAAAACGTTTATGAATCCAATGGGTGTTAGTTGCTTGAAGAACCAGGAAGGCAAGCAAGATGAAATTAACTGGACTTTGACACGGAATGCGCTGACCTTTGAAAGGAACGGAAAGCCTAGAATCGCTGTGTCTCAAGAGATTCTGAACGCATTGGAAGAAAGAGCAAGAGAACGATATGGCGATGCTTCACGAATTGACCATAGAGACTTAGAAATCACAGCATTCAATGAACAGGGAAAAGCCATGGAAATTATCCAGATTGATATTACTAAGATAGGCGATATCTCATGGGTTAAAGACTTAATGAAACTTATGCTGATGGAAACCAAGACATCAGAGAAAGCGGTTGACTTTTACATGGATGGAGGTTCGACTTCTGCGCAATCTGGAGTAGCAAAGTTTTATGATTTATTTACATCGTTGCTTAAAGCTGAGCAACTTCAAAAAGAATATATTTATTTTCTAAAGCAACTGCTTGAATCAGCATTGTGGTTGGCGCACGAGAACGACCCGAATATCCTTATCGAACAGCCAGAGATACAGCTGAAAGCTATGATTCCGATTTCTCGCAAGGAACTAATCGAAGAGAATAATATGGCTTACACAAATGGCGCACAATCGCTTGAAGTGACTGTCAGAAGGAATAATCCTCATGCATCGGAAGAGTGGATACAGGAAGAGATAGCAAGAATTCAAGAGGAATCTACACCAGATGATACCACCTCTTTATTACGTGGTAGGCAGACGTTGAACAATTTCTTTGATAATAGATTAGGAGGAGACGGTGATGGCGACGAAGAAACGCGATTATAAAAAGGAGTATCGCGACTATCATGGTAAGCCAGAACAGCGCAAAAATCGTTCTATGCGTAACCAAGCGAGACTTAAGGCGGGATTAAAACCCGGCGATAAAAGAGAAGTGGATCACATAAAGCCATTGTCAAAAGGTGGAGGTAATGGAAGCAAGAATCTGCGTGCTGTTTCTCGGACTACTAATCGGAAGAAAGGAAATAAAAGCAAATAAGGAGGTTGGCGATGATGGAGGACAAGATGATGAATGATAAACACGAAACAGTTACCCAAGCAAGAAAAGCGCTGGATAGCGTAACGGAGAACATTATTGGTGTTGAAAGTGTTGGCATTGATAAGAATTACTACCGCGAAGATGGAACGGCAAGACTGACAATAACCGTGGAATATAGGACTGATATAGAGCAAGTAATCCCTACGCCGAAACGGTATTAAAGGATACTGGATGTGATGAAAAATGAACGAAGAACAACTCTTAAAGTATGTTCGTGAAATCAGCACCAATATCCTTGGGAGAATTGCCATCGCTGACCTAACCAAAGAAAAAGGCGCAGAAAAGCTACTAGGCGAGATTGGACACATATTAGACCAATACAGTTTGCAAGTAGATGAAGTCTTGCCAGAGGCTGTTTTAAATCATTATTTCGGTGGTGTGGATGAAGCGACAAAAGCATTGAAGGATATTGGTAGCAAACCCAAACCGATTAGTAGAGTTATCCACCAAAATGCAGTCGAGGAAATAATGGATGACACACTGATTGACATGCAAGCAGCGATTAGAACAGCTAAAGCGAGTGCTATTTCTACCGTTACAAATGCGACGGAAAGTGTTCAAGGTGATATTGCTAAAGGATTGATTACAGGTGAGCCAAGAAAGGTTATTCAGCAACATGTGGCAAAGTCGTTTGAGGCAGAGGGATTGACTGCTTTTATAACTTCTGATGGTAAAAAGCTCCCACTGGACTTTTATGCAATGACAGTGACACGATCTAAAATGCGCCACGCTTCCGTACAAGGGAATGTCCAAAGGTATAAAGAGAATGAACAGGATTTAGTGCAAATCATTGAGAATGATGATTCCTGTGCGGTTTGTGCTAACCACAACAGATTAGTAGTTAGTCTAACTGGCGAGACAGAAGGTTTTCCGACGATAGATGAAATAGAACTCCCACCTTATCATCCGAATTGTAGAGGGACAATTTCCCCTTATGCTATCGACTTTAAAAGTAGTAAAGAAGTAGAACAAGCAATAGCAAGAAATGATGAATATGAAGAGGGAGAAGACCCACGCACCGAGGAACAGAAGAAAGCTTACGAGAAGGAACAAGAAGCTAGAAGGCGTGCCAATGAGGAAAAGAAACAGTACGCTCGTTGGAAAGGTGTTATGGGCGATGATGCACCCAAAAATTTAGGTGCATTTAGGAGTATGAAAAGACAGGACACTGTTAAATTTCAAGAATTGCAGTCAGAGTATCGCAGTATTTCCCAACAGATTGGTGGAGGTGGTTAAGTGAACTACTCAGTAATAGTAGCAGACGGGGATTGGAAAACTGAAAGAAAAGTAACAGAAGTAACTGACGTCAAAGTTGAAGATGGAGTATACATTTTATCTGATAAAAACGGTGCAGTATTATTCAGTTCTCCAGTTGATTCTTTAGTTTATTTAGAAGTGGAGTAACATGCACTATCCGACAAGCATTAGGTGCTTTTATTGTGAGGTGAAAACATGTCTAAAATAATTAACATCGTTGACAAAGAAACCAGAGAATTAATTGCTTCCATATCTGATGATGACGTCATATTGAAAGATGAATATGAAGTAATCGAAACAGAAGATTGACCTAAGCATGTCATTAAAAGGCTTTTTATTATGCATTCCTGTAAGCCTTATGGATAGGTCACACAGCATTCATTGATAAGTGGTATGTGTTACTACCCTTCTATAAGCAAGGTGCATATTCAATCATTCGCTCGCACAGCGTTATTGTGCTAATCCATCGTGGACAATACCACGTTATCAAATGTAGGAGGAATGAAAGATGAATAGAGAATTTTTAAAAGAAATTGGGTTAGAAGATGAAGCAATCGATAAAATCATGGCTGAACATGGAAAGACAGTAAATCAAACGAAGGACGAGCTGACCAGTGCACAGTCAGAACGAGATTCGTTAAAAGAACAACTGTCCGAACGTGATACGCAACTTGAAGATTTACGAGGTAAGGCTCAAGGCAACGAAGAATTACAAGCTACTATTGATTCACTTAAAGAAGCTAATACGCAAGCCAAAGAATCTTATGAGAAGCAATTGAAAGAACAGAAGTTTAATTATGAATTGGACAGGGAGCTTATGACTGCTCAAGCAAGAAACCCTGTTGCTGTTCGGGCATTGCTTGACACAGAGGTAATCAAACTTGATGAAGATGGCAAAATTAAAGGATTATCAGAGCAACTGGAAGGTCTGAAAGAAAGCGATAGCTATCTCTTTTCCAGTGAAGAAGGAGCACCGCCATCTAATTCTAATTTCAAACCAGGCTCTACTCAAAAAACGAATAATCCCAAAGAAGTTGACCCTTATGTTGCAGGGCGCCAAAAAGCATTAGAACGACATAAGAAGGAGGAAGAATAAATGAATTTACAACCAACCTACCAAAAGATTTTTGGTCAAAAAGAATTTTTACGTAACAACGTTGGAACGGAATATAAAACAGGTGGTGCGACATTGGACGCAGATGCATTCGAAGAAATAGCAGAAAACGGTTATATCAAAGCTGGTACTGCCACCTATATTGGGGAAGAAGGTTTTTACGTACCATGGAAAGACCCATCTACAGATGAAGATGGAAATGCAGAGGCGCGTGAAGGTGCTGGTTTGATATCTCATGATATTAAATTTGTTAAAGGTACTAAACCAATTTCCGGAATACTTGTAGCAGGACACCCATTAGAAGGCAAATGCACAGGAGTAACAGAAGGATTTAAAGCAGAAGTAAAAGGATACTTACGCTTTGATGCGTAAGTAAATGAAGGAGGAATAATACATGCCATTACATTTAAATGAATTTCAACAACCACAATTAACCGGATACGTTCAGAACGTACCCCCTGCTAGAGAATATTTACTTGCTAGTTTCATGCCGGAAGAACCTGTTTATGACACCCAATTTGCTTATAACGTAATTAACGGGAGATACGCACAAGCTGCATCTATCACTGGATGGAACGCAAGTGCTCCTTTACGTGACACAGCAGAACAAGAGCGCGCTTTTGGTCAAGTAGCAAAATTACAACATGGTTTCCGTTTAGACGAAACACAGCTATTACAATATAATCGCCCGCGTGCAGAACAAGAAGCCAATGCTGTCATTGAGGGGATTTATACTTCTACTGATGAGCTAGTGCAAGGTGTAGAAGATATTAAAGAATACCTTCGCGCGCAAGTTATTTATAACGGACAACTTATCTATAACGATAATAAAAATAACGTTCATTTAAATATTGATTTCAAGATCCCCAATGAAAATAAGATTACTGCTACTACTCAATGGAGTAATGAAGGAGCAACTCCACTAACTGACATTCAGGCTGCGGTAGAACAATATAAGAAAAGCAATCAAAAGCAAAAACCTGTTGTTATGCACATGACCAGCGCTACAGAAGCTTTACTACTGAATAACGAACAAATCCGCACGCAAATTTACGGAACGGATAACGGGAAACGTTTGCTAACTAAATCGGATATCCAAAATGTGTTTAGCGCTTTGGGATTACCACCTTACCAAATTAATGATGATGTCGTCCTTGTTGATGATGAGGAAAAACAATTACTGGATGATAACAAGGTTGTTTTATTGGGAACTGATTTAGGTAAAACAATGATTGGTCCAACAGAAGAAAATAACTATATGCCAGGTAAATTTGCTGACACAGAAATTAAAAAGAATCCGCCAGAACAATCAGTTAGAGTTGGTGAAACTGCATTCCCGGCATTGAAACGCAAAAAAGCAATCGTAACATTGAGCGTCTAGTACAGGCGCTCTTTTTATTTACAAAAAGGAGGGCACACCATGCCGAAGTATACAGCACAAGCTTATTTATCTCATAAAGGAAAAATTGTTAAACCAGGGGAGGAACTTGAATTAACTGCAAAACAAGCTGATTTTCTTGGTGATAAAGTGACTGAGGTGAAAAGGGCTGCTTCTAAAACAGCTGCAAAGAAAGAAGAACAAAAAGAAACGAAGTGATCACATGATTACAACTGAATCTATTAAAGCGTATCTCAAGAAGATGCCAGGTAGTGATACCTTGCTTGATTTAGAAGATGCCGAACAGGATAAAATCATCTTTTCATCGCATGAATTACTCAAAGACCACTACAAGGATACGGATATAACTGATAGAGCAGTCGCTCTGCAAGTTTTATATTCTGTTGAGGGTGAAGATGAAGAGTATGCCAAACTCAAGCGACACGGCATTAAATCGTACTCTGTGAAGGGAGTCTCTGTAACTTTTGAAGGTGGAGAAATCGCATCCTCTGTCATCGCTATCTTAGGGGAACCGAGAACCAAAAGCGCGAAGGTAGGTAGATTAATATGAAGCCACCAATGCGACAAAAGGTGTGGTTCGATTATCCGGTCTACGACAGTGAAGGGAATCCGATAAAGGACAGATACGGAAAAACGAAAACCGAACCAAAAGAATCTAAAGCCCGAGTGCAATTCAAAGCGAATATCGTTAAAGATGCTAAAGGCGAGGAAAGGCGTACTTCCGTCGAAGTTGATTTACCGACGTCATTCAATCCAGAAGTAGGAGCCGGATACAAATACACCGACAACGGCGGAAATACCACCACTGGAACGCTTATCTCGAAATATGAAGCTATTAACCTGTCGGGCACCAAAGTCTACTACAGGACGGTGTATTGCGATGGCTAAAGATGAAGTGCAAGTCGTATGGGAAGGGTTCAAAGAATTTAGCGATGAACTCGGCAAGATGGACAAGCAGATGGAAAAGAATCTATTAGATGCCATGAAGGAATATATTATGCTGGCAGAAGAAGGAGCGAAAGCACTTGCTCCTAGAGATTCTGGTGATTTAGAAGAATCAATCCAGTTCAAGCCGCCTACCATCCAAGGGGACAAAGTTGTTTCAGAAGGTGGCTCCAATCTTGCTTATGCATTGCGTCAACACGAAAAACCTTATGGTTCCGGATTCGGTGATAAATATGATAACGGATTGATGGTAGTTAAATACTACACTGATGGAAAAGGGCTACGAACACTCCAAAAACCTTCATGGCGCGGTGAACAACCTGGAAGAAAGTATCTTGAAAGAGCCGTCGCTATCACGGAGGACGATTTCGAGAAAATCATGGCAAAAGCCTTAGAAAAAACGTTGGGAGGGGAGTAATTGATTCAATATCATTTAATGCAGAAGTTACAGAATGTACTTCCCGACTTAGAGTGGACGGTAGATTATAAGACAGCTGATGACAATACAGGCACCGTTTATTATGAAGGTGGCGGGTCTCCTGGCATTTATGACGTACCAATCAGACATCCACGCTATATGGTTTATATATCATCATCTGACTGGGACTTTGCAAAGTATGCGGCTCAGATAGTACATGACACATTACACAAAATATTTAATGAGCCTATAACAGTTGAATTTATG
Source organism: Oceanobacillus sp. FSL K6-0251 (assembly GCF_038004725.1). Classification (NCBI taxonomy): domain Bacteria; kingdom Bacillati; phylum Bacillota; class Bacilli; order Caryophanales; family Bacillaceae; genus Oceanobacillus; species Oceanobacillus sp. FSL K6-0251. The sequence goes on from NZ_JBBORS010000001.1 coordinate 1,219,011, forward strand.
AAAGATGAAAACGTGGTAGCGACAAAAAGCTATCGCGTTTTTTTAGTGAAAGCAGCGTCGGAGCCACTGCCGTTAGGAGTGGCAAACGACAAGATGGATTACAGCGTCAATTTTGATGTGACGTTAGTTGAAAATAAGGAGGAATTATAAATGGCAGACAATAAAGAATACATGTTTGGACCAGCTGATATCATAATCGGCGAAGGTGAAGACCAAGTGGCTTTTGATGGGGAAAATTATTTGCAAGCCGAAGGTGGTACGTTGACAATCACACCTCAATATACGCCTATTAACGTAATTGATTTCGGGGAAACGCCTATCGACAACCGATTAACAGGGTGGGACGTACAAATTTCCGTTACAGCAGCACAGGAAGACGCCAAAATTTTAGATGTTGCGCTCGCCTCAACAACACCTATCACGAACACAGACGGTGGAGAATCCGGGGCAATGGATGCTCCTATCGGTTCTAGTCCGAAAGGAAGAAGGGTGCGTATTCATCCTCGTGAGTTACCTGATTCTATTAAAGAAAGAGATTGGGTTATTTATAAGGCGGCTTCTACTGAAGGATTCGAGAGAAATTACGGTGCAGAACAAGGAAGCATCACAATCAATCTTACAGCTATGCCACGTGACGGTTTCAATGCATCTAAACCAGGTAACTTTTTCTATCGCGGTGCTGTTGACCCTAACGCCGAAGAAGACAGCGGAAACGACGGTGAAACCCCAAACCAATAAACGCCATTCAACAACCATCATTAGCTAGTTTTTTTAGTTGAGTGGCGATAAATCTAAGGAGGAATAGTATGCCAAAATCAGACAAGGAAGTTTTATATACCGAAGTCTATGGCGCAAAGGTAGGATTACCACAGTATTATGATGAGGATGATAACCCTGTTGTTATCTCAACTCAAAATCCATTACCGGTGCGAATACAAGGCGGCGTTGATGGGAAATCAGCTTATGAAATTGCTGTAGTTAATGGGTTTGAAGGAACGGAAGAAGAATGGCTTGCATCATTAAAAGGTCCAAAAGGAGACCAAGGTGAACCTGGTCAAGATGGGGCGCCTGGAAGTGATGGATCTCCTGGCAGTGACGGAGAAGACGGTACAGATGGTGTCAGCGTAGTTGATGCTACATCTGATGGAACAAACATCACATTCGAATTATCAAATGGAAACACAATAGACATTCCTTGGCCAAGCCAAGAACCAGGTACAGAAGAGTAGGATTCCCTGCTCTTCTTTTATTTATATCAGGAGGTTTTAGACAATGAAAGTAAATATTAAAGTCAAGCAAGATAACACAGTGGAGACAATTCAGCATGAGGTTCAATCCATCAATGTATTTCAGTTTCAAAAGACTTTAAAAGGAATTAAAAACATTATCGGAATCATCAATGAGGATGAAGCTTTAAAACAAACATTTACAGATATGTTTGCAGCGGAGAATCAAGATGAGGAGCTGTCTGTAACATACGTTATAGCTAGGGCAGCTGGAGCTTTTGAAGCTGTATTAATTAATATCCCGGATGAAGGTTTTGAGTTGCTTGCAACGCTATCGGGTCTCGAAAAGAAAACACTGATGGAACAAAAAGTGGAGGATGTATTTGATATTTATGATGCAGTTCTTGAGGTAAACGACATTGAAAAAATCGTAGAACGAGCAAAAAAGTCTTTCGCCGCCACCAAGAAAGCGACGAAGTTTATGAGGAAACGAGTAGAAGCGACAGCACAGAAACAAGCATAGCCGAAGCATTTATTTTCAAACTGGGAAAATCGTTAGGCGGCAGAAAAGAAGTTGTCGATAGTCCAGTCGATGAAATACTCAAATTTATGGATATGGCGCTCGAGAAAGAAGAATCAGAGGCAGAGCATGAGCGGGCGAAAATGTATATCCAGTATCTATCAAATGTTTACTCCCAAAAGCAAGAAGGGAAAAACCCGCAGTTTGAACGCGACAGAAAAGAATTTGAGAAGATGTTGAACCCACAAAAGGAAAGAAAAGAAACAAATAAGACATACGAGTGGGACTTTGACCCACAGGAATTAATAGAGCAACAAAATACTTAATGAAGGGAGGTTGAGCAATGGCAACTGTTAGGGAGCTGCTAGCTAAGTTTGAGGGCTCATATCAAGGTTTTAAATCTTCCGTTTCTGGAATGAAATCGGAAATGGATGATTTGGATAAAAAAACGAAAGACGCTACAAAAAACATGAGCCAAAAGTTCACCGATTTCGGAGATGGATTAAAGAAAAAAGGAAAAACCATGTTTAAAGGCGTCACTCTACCATTGATGGCATTAGGCGGAGTGGCATTTACTGCAGCGTATGATATGGACAAGGCTTACAACAATATCATTGTCGGCACAGGCGCTACCGGTGAAGCGCTGGAAGGACTCAAAGACACGCTAAAAAACGCCATGAAAGAAGTGCCTAACAGTGCAGATGAGGTATCTAATGCTATTTCTAATATTAATACCATTACAGGCGCCACAGGCGATGTATTAGAGGATTTAACCGTCAATATATTAGATGTCAGCAGGATGCTTGGCGAGGACGGTGTGGCTAACTCTATGGCTTTCTCTAAAGCGTTAGAACAGTTCCAGATACCCGCAGAAGATGGCGTGGCAGAGTTAGAAAACTTATTTCGGATGACACAAGATTACGGTATTGGTTTAGATTCACTGACTGGATATCTAGGGAAATTTGGTCCTGTAATGAATAACGCAGGGTTTTCTATGGGCGAGTCAGCGGAGTTTATGTCCAGACTTGAAGCTAATGGAATCCAAGTAACGCGTGTTATGCCTGGTTTAAACCAAGGTTTTCGTAAATGGGCAGATGAAGGTAAGAACGTTCGCGAGGAATTTGGAAATGTGATTACCCAGATGCAAAATGCTGAAACGGAGACCGAAGCATTAAACATTGCGTCTGAAGCTTTTGGTTCCCAAGGCGCGCAACGTATTACCACAGCAGTCAGAAATGGCACACTTCCGAGCCTTGAAGAATTAGGAGAAACATTGGAAGGAAACGCCGGACTCATTGATCGCGAGAACGAGCGTACCAAGACAATGGGCGAGCGCATAATGGAAATGAAAAATCGTGTGCAAGTGGCTATGGAACCGATAGGCAAGATCATGCTAGATTTTGCCGAAGCTATCATGCCTAAGGTTGAACAAGCTATCGAGAAACTTTCAAACTGGTTTGGCTCCATCTCTGAACAAAATCAAAAATGGATTGTCATCCTCGGCGCAATGGCCGCAGCCATAGGACCTGTTTTAATGGTTTTAGGAATGTTTGCTGGTTGGATTGGTAATCTGATTGGTTTATTCGCTCCGTTTATTGCAAGAGTTAAAGACGCAGGCGGCATTGCTAAATTCCTTGGAGGTGGCATCAAAACCTTAGCTAGTAGATTTTCATTCTTGCTTGGACCTGTTGGTATAGTTATTGGGATTATTACTACACTGGCAAGCATCTTTACTTTAGCTTACAAAAAATCTGAAAACTTTCGTAATGGCGTAAATGAAATTATAGATGCGGTTAAGATCGCTTTTGGAAACATCGAGGAATTTGTTGAAGGTATCAAAGGCCTGTTTCAAGACGACGGACAATCCGGAAGGGATATATTAGCGAGTCTTGGTTTCTCTGATAAATTCATCGAAAAAGTGGATGGTGTTGCTGAAAAACTGGCGATATTTAAAAATAATGTAGCTAATTTTATCGATGGCATAAAAGGCTTATTCAAAGACGATGGACAAGGCGGAAGAGACATATTAAGCAGCTTAGGTATATCTGATAAAACCATTGCTGTCTTAGATGATATCGCAGTTAAACTTGTAGTTTTTCGAAGCGATGTCGAAAAACTTATCAGTGACATTGTAACTTTTATAAAAGGGAAATTTGCTGAAATCAAGTCATTTTGGGATACAAATGGAGCGCAAATTCTCCAAGCATTTCAAAATGTATTTTCCGGAATCTGGTCGGTAGTGCAACCGATTCTGAACGGCATTGTTAGCTTAATCCAATGGGCTTTCCCTTATATCAAAACAATAATTGGTACAGCGCTAAATGTTGCTTTTGGAATCGTAAAAATGATATGGGGTAACATCCAAGGCGTCATAAACGGTGCACTAGATGTCATTATGGGATTAGTCAAGACATTTTCTAGTCTCTTTACTGGCGACTGGTCTGGTATGTGGGAGGGAATAAAACAAGTCCTATCTGGCGCCGTACAGTTTATCTGGAATTTCATCCAGTTATCCTTCTTTGGGAAAATCATCAAAGGTGGATTAGTGTTCGTTAAAAGCTTTGCCGGTTCCCTATCTACCATGTGGACTAATATAAAAAATATCTTTTCAACTGTTATAAAATGGATTGTTGATTTTGTTAAAAATCGTTTTGCCGCAATGCAAAATACGATAAGTTCCATTACAACCGCAATCCAAAACGTGCTTTCGAGAATTTGGAACTTCATTTGGGGAAGTATACTGAAGCCGATTATAACGAACATTTACAATTTTGTTCGAAATAGCTTTAGGAATATACGTGATACAACATCAAATATTTTTGGGTCGATACGTGACACAGCACGCTCAATCTGGAATAAAATCAAGGATAATATTATAAATCCTGTAAAAGACGGCGTGAACTGGGCGATTACGAAGTTTAATGATTTTAAATCTAGCGTTGGCACAACCTTTAAAAATATTTATGATGATGTGACTAGCTGGATTTCAGATATGGTCCAAAAAGTCAAAGACATGCCTGGTGAAATGAAGAAAAAAATCGTTGAAGGAGCAGGGAAGGTTAAAGAGGGTTTTAAAGCTATTGGCAGGAAAATGGTTGACGGAATTGCCTTAGCTGTAAATGGTGTTGGTTCAGCAGTAAACTGGGTTGCTGGAAAATTAGGAATGGATGATATTGTCGGTAAATGGGTTCCGGCTGACAGCCTTAATTGGTATGCAAAAGGTACTGGCTCGCACCCCGGTGGACATGCAGTTTTAGGAGATGGAAAAGGCAGCAATGCCGGAAGAGAGTTGACCATATTACCAAACGGACAATCATTCTTAAGTGCTGATAAACCGACCTTATACCCTAATTTACCAAAAGGAACTGCCGTTATTCCGGCAAATAAAACCAAGGAATTGATGGACGTACCTAAATATGCACTTGGTGATGCCTTTGGTAAAGCTGTAGATGTAGTGGGCGACGGAATAAGTTGGACAAGTGACAAAATATCAACGGGTTATAACTATGCAAAAGACACCACAATTGCAGCAGGAAAGAAAATCGGTGAATGGACTGGGAACGTATGGGATTATGTTAGTAACCCGGACAAGTTAGTCGATATCGCCCTTGAAAAAGTTGGTGCGATAATGCCTGATGGCGTTGGAGCTATGATTGACCTTGCTAAAGGTGCTTTTAAAACCATCAAGGACAAAGCGATTGAGTGGGCAAAAGAGCAACTCAATATGGGTGGTCCCGAAGGCGTTAGTGGCGGTATGGGATTAGTTGGTGCTGCAGGTAATTGGCGGTCACAAATCCAACGTGCAGCAGCACAAATGGGTGAAACAGTGTCACCTACAGAAATAAACGGTATTTTAGCTCAAATTAACCGTGAATCTGGTGGTAATCAGCGTATCGTGCAATCATCTGCTGTATGGGATGTTAATACTGCTGCAGGGAATCCAGCACGTGGATTGCTTCAATATATACCGCAAACCTTTAACGCATACAAGGTTAGAGGACACGAGAATATTTATTCCGGTTATGATCAATTATTAGCCTTCTTTAACAACCGGACTTGGCGCCGTGATTTGCCATATGGTCGCCGTGGCTGGGGTCCAAGAGGCGGACGTAAATATAAACAGGGTACAAACTACGTACCAGAAGATGGGCCGGCGTATCTGCACAAAGGAGAAGCTGTCATCCCAGCGGAATATAACAAACCGTCCAAAGTCAATGACTGGATAGATGCGATTGAAAAGCGCTTATCGTGGATTGAATCGGGAGGTTGGGCTGAATCAATTATTAGTCATGACCCTTCCAAGCGATTAAGTCAGCGTGGCATATGGGAGCGAACTGGACGTGAACTTGGATTCATTGATAAATCAGATGACAAGACAGGAAAAGAGGTTATATCGTTGCTCATGCGTATTGCTGATGCAGTGGAAACCGGACGTGACTTGAATCTGGTGTTTCAAGATAGAGACACTGCACGAATCCTAGAGCCACTAATTACAGAGCGTCAAAAACGGAAAAATAATCCCAAGAAAGGAGGCCGCCGATGACTAAATTATATTTCGATGGTGTAACCAAAGATTATGTAACTGTATTGTCAAAAGGGCGTCCTTACTGGGCGCCTTTTAGTCGTGAGGTACAGGTAATGCCTAATGGTAGAAAAAGACTTGTGAAAACTGAAAATGAAGCGGTGACCATCCCTGTTGAGATATTGATCGATGGAAATAGCAAAGAAGATTTGTTGAAAAAAGCAGAAGAAATTGGAACATGGCTTATCACTAAAAATGAAAAACCGTTGCAATTCAGCGATGAAATGAATCGAAGTTATATAGCCTTACTTGATGGTGGCATAGATGTCGATGAAGTGGTTTCTTTTTCTCGATGCACTGTTGATTTTCTTGTATTAGATAAGGTGGGAGTAGAGAAAACAATCAACGTAACAACTTCTAATGCCACTCACACCATCACCGGACAAGATAATGCACCGTGGGAAATATCACTAAGATTTACCGCGAAAACAAACAAATTTGAATTAGAGACGAATTCAGGGTTATATATTTTACTTGGGTTTGAGTTTATCGAAGGCGACCGCTTGACCATTAAATACGAGGGGCGTGAGGTCTGGCTGAATGATGATAGGGATTTAAGACACTCTATCAGACTGGCGTCAAATTACGAGTTGTTGGAGCCAGGAGAAATCAAGATAAGAGCAAGTCATGCATGTGAATTGAAATATGATGAAAGATTTTATTAGGAGGAGTGATGAAATGGAGGAAAATTCGAGGGTACAGTATTATACAGTAAATGAAGAAGGTGATACTTGTTTTAAAAACTTGGAAGCTTCCTTTCAATTAGATCAATTAGACCGAATAGAGAGGAAGCTAGACAAATTTCTAAACACGATGGAAGAAGAGGGAAAATATTAATTTTCCTTTAAATATTCAAATGCAATAGTATTTATAACATTGAGCATGAAGTGACAATCTTCCTTTAATGCAACTCCAGGACTAGCATGAGAAGCCATGTTTCTCATTTTATATGCAACCTCTAGTCGAGTGTTATCGCGTCTGGAAGTTATACCTTCTTGGTGTAATTTTTCTTTCAAGACACCTAATTGTGTATCACCAGCCTTTACTTTTTTTACTAGGTTTTCTTCAAGTATTTTAATACAAAGAGTCTCTAAAACGACTCCTAGAGTGGCAGCGCATGGTAAAAAGAGATTTTGGTGATACGCAGCCATGGCTTGGTCTAGTTGGTATGAAAAATCGTCATCGTCAACCAATGCTATTAACGGTTTTAAATCCAGTAAAGAGAAAGGGAATTTATAAGCATCTTTTGCAAAATAGCTTAGCTTTGTTTCGTTTACAGTTTTGAATTGAGTGATTTCGTTCTTAATTAAGTCAAATGCTAATCTTGTGAGATTTTGTATGTGAATATAGTTTTTTAAGTCAAACTGTTTGCTGACTAAACTGTGATTTCTTTCTATATCAGTATAATAGTCTCTCATTTCGAACATGATTTGAGATTTATCAAATCCATTAGCAACTAAAATCTTTTCACGTAAAAATTGAAACGAGTATTGATAACTATCTAAATCCTGCAGGTCAGTTTGTTTTAAAATAATACTTTTTTCTTCTCTGTGTCCAGGTGTTGATAATATGTATGTTTGTATTGCTTGACTCATATCAAATTCATAAGGAAGAATGGTAGCAATTATAGAGCAATTATCTTTCCTTAAAAATCTAAATGGTTCAGGGTTCTGTTCAAGAGTCTCTTTATTAAACGTCTGTAATCTTTCGAGATAAATATTTCTCGATTTGTCCTCAACTTGATTTAGATTTTTAAGAATCTGCTCTGGTCTACCCGATTCATCAATTCCTTTGTAATCAAATTCTATGTTTAATTCTTGTGTCATAACTAAGCACCTCCGATTATATAGATTCGACACAAAAATTCAAATTCCTGCAAGAAAGGAGGAAACCAATGGCAGAATTATATATTTTTAGTCAGCATGAGACACCTTTAACAGTCATATCCGAATCTACAGGGCTTATCGAAACACATTACCGTATAGAGGTAAACAGTGTACCAGATGAGCCTTTTACTTTTGAAATTGAATCTGATCAGCCGATAGCGAAACACGTCAAAGAAGAAAATAAAGTAGTGTTCAAGGACCACGAAGGCGACTGGCGTTTGATGACAATTAAAGAAGTTGACGACAGTAACGATAGCAACGGACCAACTACCATAGCAACCTGCGAGCCAACATTTATAGCTGAATTAAATGACCATATCGTAGTAGAACGTCGTTTTGTTGACCAAACAGCGGATGTTGCATTAACTGCTGCAGTTGATGGCACACGTTGGCAATCAAGTGTTGAAGTCGAGCTTGGCAGAGCTACAACCAACTTTTATTATATATCCAGCGCAGAAGCGATTTGGGAAACTTTAGATACTTGGGGCGGAGAATTTAAAGATGTAGTTGAGTTTGACGAGATAACCAATGATATAAAAGGGTGCTACGTTAAGGTTATTCAACGTTTAGGCAGGGAGCAAGGACAGCGCTTGGAAATTGACCATAATACTACTGAAATAGGTCGTACAGTGCTTAGTTATCCCAAAACAGCATTATATGGACGCGGGGCTAGCCTTGAAACAGAAGGCGGAGGCAATACTAGGTATATTGATTTTGGCGATGTGGAATGGCGTACAACTCGAGGAGACCCTGTTAATAAGCCGTTAGGTCAAAAATGGGTAGGAGACCCGGAAGCACTAGATAAATACGGAATACTTGAAAATGGAGTAAAAAGGCATCGTGATGGAGAGTTTAGCAATCAAGACTATGAAGACCCGGAAGACCTATTAAAAGCAACATGGGAGGCTTTGCAAGATGCCAAAAGACCAGAAGTTAATTACCGATTATCCGTTGAATTAGTTGACGAAAAAGTCAGCCTAGGAGATACATGCCAGGCGATAGATAGAAAGTTTGCTAGACCTATCGAAGTTCAAGCGCGTGTTATTGCAATGGAATATGACCTAATGGATATCGAAGGCACAATGGTTGTTGAGATGGGACAGTTTCTTGATTTAGGAGACGATTTTAACGACCTCAATAAGAAAATAGAGGATATAAAAAATAATCCTCCGAAGCAACAGATTACTGAAGGTAGCTATCCAGACCGAAAACCCTCCATGCCTGTTAACTTGGAAGCCTATGGTGGTATGGAAGTTATTCAGCTCTACTGGCAGTATGCTGATGAAATGTTTATCAAGCATTACGAGGTCTATGGCAGTCGTACCGAGGACTTTGTGCCAGATACACAGCATCTTTTATGGCGCGGTGATGTCAGCGCCTTTGCGCATACGGTTGGCACAGATGAAGTCTGGTATTATCGCGTGAGAGCGGTCAATTACCACGGAAGACCGTCTGATTGGTCTGTACAGGTTCGAGCGGCAACTCACAGGGTATTGACAGAGGATATCATGTGGGGTCCAGAACTTGCTGAAAGAATGCGAGAATTACACCGTATCAGCGATATCATCGGTGAAAACGGCGTAGACTTTTACCAAATATCGCAGGAAGCCAAAGACTTAATTAATCAGCAGGCACGTATCTATACAGACGAGGAAATACAGATTACTCGAGAAGATGTGATGCGAGATATCAGTGAAATAGCAGATGACTTGGAATTTATAGATGGTCAACTTGTAGATAAGGTCAATATTGGTGATGTTTATACTATCGAAAATATCGATGACATGTTTGAAAATACAGTTAGCATCACAACTTATGAAACGGATAAAGAAGGCATAGTAAAAGATCTAGAACATCAAGAAAGTCTTATCCGACAGAACGAACGCGAAATTATAAACCGGGTAACTGAAACAGAATTTAATGAAGAGTCACGGTTTTTAAGGGATTCTATAGCTGAAGTTGGAGTGTATGCGTGGGGGATAGAGCAGGCGGTTTCTAGTATTGAGATTGGCGGGAGAAATTTATTAACAAATACTAATCCAATAACGGAGATACGGGGTTATCCTGAAGCAGGAACATCACCTTCTTTAACTCAAGATATAGAAGTGTCTGAATGGAATGTTGGTGATGCTACACAGGTTTATTCCAATGCCGGTAATTCAATTTATACTTTAAAAGCTTTTTTTCAATGGGATGCTTGGGATTTAGGAATGGTTTCAGGAGAGGAATACACTGTTTCTATTTATGTAAAAAATGATAGAGAACATCCTATATCTGTTAGATTTAACGGGATGATTGATAAAGACAACAATATTCCTGTTTTTGAATTGGATGGTAACGAAGCCAAAAGAATTGTATTTACAGGTAAGAAAAATGATGGAAATCTAATTCAGATACAATTTCGAACACACCATGCTAATTTTTGGTTGAGATGTTTTGTTTGGGGAGCCCAAATAGAAAAAGGCAATAAGGTATCTGATTATAGTCCAAATTACAAAGATATGGATAGTAGAATGGTTGTCGCAGAATCAACCATACGTCAACTTGAAGATGACATTTTATTAAAAGTAAACGTCGATGAAATTGTATCTGAAATCAACATCAATCGTGAAGGCATACGATTATCCGGCGCATTAATCCACCTAAACGGATTATCACTTATCGATGAAGCAATTATCCAAAATGCCCATATAGCCGATGGCACGATTGAGAGAGCTAAGTTAGAAAGAGCCATCATAGGCACAGCGCAGATAGATGATTTAGCCGTTACAAGCGCAAAAATTGCAAGTGTTAATGCCGATAAAGTTAACGCGGCTAGTTTATCTGCGATTACTGGTAACATGGGTACGCTTCGTTCCGGCAGATTGCTATCCAATAATAACAATATGGATTTAAACCTTAATACAGGTAACCTCACCATGCGTAACGCACATTTTACGCTTGGCAGCGGGGCGAGAATTGATTTTACAAACGTATCTAACAGGATTCAGTACGCTGATACAGAAGGCGGAGTTACTCGTTCTTCTGGTTTTGGTGTGGGTAAATCATTGTCAGGATATCCATTTGCTTATTCAGGTACAACGGGGGCATCGAACTTAGATACGCTATCACCTTACTATAGTGGCGCTATTTGGAATACGACTAGAGCAATCGCTGATGGCGGGGAAAATAGTATCAGTGGTTATCGATTCCAGTTTAGAGCCGAGGCAGTCAACTTTGATAAAGGTATTGACATCGACTTTAACGGTTCACCGACTATCCGGCCAATCAATGGCGGTGCGTATAATTATGATTTAGGCACACCGGCTAACAGATTTAATCAACTGTATGTAAATGTAATCAGAGGTAACAGCACAGTTCAAATACGCGATGCTTATGGGCTGGGTGGTTGGTCATTTTCCACAGATTGGAACAGTGGTGAAAATCTATTTATTACTGGATTAAACTCCGGAAGTTACAACTACAATCTTGGAAGGTCATCTAATTATTTGACCTATGTTTACGTAAATTCTGTGCGTGCTAACTACCTGCATGGCGCATTGCAAGGTAACTCTGCCCGTAAATTTAAAAAGAACGAAGGCACGATGGATTTAGCGGATAGCTTAGAATTTATCCGTAATGCCAAGATAGTGACCTTTGACTGGCGCCGGGATGAGAGGATGAAATTTAACAAAGACAATCCACAGACCATGTACGACAGGCAAGTCGGGTTTATTATCGATGATTTGAAAATGCGGAACGACTATCTTGTAAAAAACGATGAGGAAACGATCAAAAAAGATAATATCCTGTTTATGCATCAGCATGTTATCCAAGATAATTTAAGACGTTTAGATAGCATAGACGAGGAACTAAACTGGCAACGGATCGAGTATCAATATATCAATAATGAGGTAACCAAATTAAAAAAAGAAAACAAAGCGCTCAAGCAAAGAGTAGCACAATTGGAGGAATCAGCATGACAATCAAATTAACTTATGGAGATATCCGCATTATCAATAATTTTTTAGTACAATCACTCAATCCGAAAAAGGAGAAGTCAATTCATCGGATGCGTGTTGTGAAGGCACTGGAAGAAAAGCAAAAGCAGGTGGCAGAAGAATCCAACGAATTGATGAAAGAGTTTGCCAAGCTGGACGATGAGGGTGAGGTTGTTTATCTTGATGATGGACAGCCTGCCATTAAGGATAAGCGTGCCTTCAACAAGGCGCAAGTTGCTCTGTTAGAAGAGGATTTTGTCCTTGATGATAAGAACCTTCAATCAGCGTTAAATACCGTCAAAAAGCTTGTCAATGATTATGGGAAGGAGCTGGTTGGCGAAGATGCTATTGCGCATTTTACTTTAGTAGATGCTTTTGAAAATGCAGAGGAGCAAACCAAAGAGGAGGAGAATGATAGTGATGAATAATTACGAATTTACTGAATCAAGCTCACGCAACATTGAAGTCGATGGCGAACAGGTCAGATTAATTAATTTCCGCGGTACTGAACCGAGGGACGACAGTGGAGACAGGGAGCGTCTTAATATTGACGGTGCGATCATCGTCCCAATGATGGATTATTTCCAAGCTGGAATGAATGGTGACTTGCCAGAATTGATTAAAGAAAAGGTGCTGGAACGATTGACAGCCAGAGAACAGGAAAATGAAGAGGAAGAAAACAACGACGCTGAATAAGCGTTATTTTTTATGCAGGATTTCCGTCTTTTTTGTCGAATTATAACAAAGAACAAAAAGAGGAAAGGAATGCATGAAGATTAAATTGATAGTTTCCGAGATTATTGATTTAGAAATAACTGACAAAGATAATTATTTAGTAGTTATGGAAACATTTACTACAGCAACCGATATTCCTTTTCAAGTTGCAGTAATGAAATATGATGGAGTACATGATCTACATGGTTTAAAAAATATTAGTTCAACATCAGAAATGGAATTAATGGAGATAGCAGAGAGAGAAATCGAAAAACAACTTAAAAAATAAATATTTATTGAGCACCAATTCAAAGTATAATCTGGTGTTTTTAAAGAGGTTAGCACTGTGCTAGCTTCTTTTTTATGTCTGAAAACAGGGGGTCGAGCATGACAGTCGAATTCAGTATTTTAATATCAATAGCATCAATTATTATTGCTTTTTTAGGATATCAATTAAATAAGCAAAAGCAACAAACAGAGCATCAAAAAAATGTGAAAAATGATGCTACGAGAGAGGCAGTTATTGAAACAAAGCTAGATAATATCGGTAATGGCGTTGAAAACATAAGGATCGATTTGCGAGCCAATGCGAGAGAAATTGGCGCATTAGGTGAACGGGTAACTAGGGTAGAAGAGTCAAGTAAACAAGCGCATAAGAGAATTGATGCAATCAGTCCAGACAAGGGCTGATTTTTTATATAAGGAGGTGACACAGATGGACAAAGGAACAATCATAAGAACAGTTGCATTAGTAATTGTTTGGGTAAACATGCTGTTATCTAATTATGGGTTACAGCCAATTCCGGTTGTTAGCGAGGATATTATTGCAGAAGTATTAGCTGGTGCAGTTACGGTCTGGACATGGTTTAAAAATAACTATATTACATGGAAAGGCAAGCAGCAGAAGGAAGTATTGCAAAAAAATTATTTAACCAAGTAAAGAGTAGCTACAGCTGCTCTTTTTCTATATAAAAAATTATTTTAGGAGGAATTTAATTATGTCAAAAATTTATTTAGATCCAGGACACGGCGGAACAGATCCAGGTGCAGTTGCAAATGGCTTGCAGGAGAAGGTGCTTACTTTAAAAATCGCACTAAAAACACGAGACATTTTAAATCGTGATTATGAAGGGCATACCATTCGTATGAGTAGGACAAGCGACATAACTCGTAGTCTTGCACAACGCACCAATGATGCAAACAGCTGGGGTGCTGATTACTTTGTATCCATCCACATTAATGCTGGAGGCGGTACGGGCTATGAGGACTATATTTATAATGGAGGCGTATCTAATAATACGGTAACGTATCGTGATAAGCTTCATGCAGAAGTTATGAAGCAAGTCGATTTTAACAATCGTGGTAAAAAACGAGCTAATTTCCATGTGTTACGTCAGTCGAGTATGCCAGCAGTTTTAACAGAAAATGGCTTCATTGATACGACAGCAGATGCAAATAAGTTAAAATCTGATACCTACCTTGACCGCATTGCCTTAGGACATGCTAATGGTATCGCTCAAGCTCTTGGATTGAAGAAAAAGTCTGGTGGTGGTAATAATGGGGGCTCTGGCAAGCAAGGTTACGTTGAGGTCATCACGCCGTCCTTATGGACTTACAACACTGCTAACTGGAATGATCGTGCCGTTATTGTTAATCAAGGAGAAGTTTTTACTGTGGTAAAAGATAAATTTAAAGTTGGTAATGGATATATGTATCAGCTTAAGAGTGGATTGTATATCACTGCCAGCACGCAGTATGTAAGGTATTATACTAGATAAAAAACAAGCCCTCACTACCACTTTGTGGGGGCTTTAAAAACTTAAGCGACGTTAAGAATTGGTCTGTTTATCTTTCAGCACTCTATACACTCTTCATTCTTGATAGTATTTTTACTGATCTTTCGACGAACATTTAAATGATAAAAGATGTTCATATACTTTGTCTAAATTATCATTTAGTGCAGCTATTTTATCTGTATCTAGTTTAAAATGTATTTGATCATTTTTTTGCCTAGGCATTATATGAAAATGAAGAGGGTTATTATGTTGGCTGGCTGAATCGCCATTTGCTTGCACAATTGAATAATCATTACATAGTCCTGATTGAATCAGTAAATTCGAAACATTGATTAGAGATTCCATCAAGGCATTAGAAATACGGACAGACTAATACATGTCCTTTTGCAGCAGGGTTAATATCCAGAAACGCAGTTACATCTTTACTTTGGTAAATTATATAGGCTGGTTTATTTTTATTAACGATTTGGCAGAATACACATTTTTCCATAATTTAATTTAAATCCTCCCCTTTTGAAGCATTTCGATAGATTATTTTAAATCTTTATCCAAATCAAATTTCCCCCTCATTACTGCATTCTTCTCTTATTGTTTATACGAACAGGAAAATTGTGCCATAATATAGTCGATAAAAACACTATTTCATTAGAACAAAACACTTATAAATCGAGTTGGAGTCTGACCAGTATTGGTCATCAAGTGCCCTATCTAGAGGATGATCTAAGTTATTTTCAAAATAAGAAGCACTTCCAACAATTGCAAAATTAATTGAGTACATATTATCACACTTCATTATGCCTTACTCCTGTCAAGGTCTGCGCAGATAATATCCGACACCTCTTTTTGTTACAATCCATAATGGGTTACTAGGGTTATCTTCAATTTTTTCACGCAGACGACGAACAGTCACATCAACGGTGCGCAAATCACCAAAGTAATCATAACCCCATACTGTTCTTAATAAGTGCTCACGTGTCATGACTTGCCCAATATGACGCGCTAAATAATATAATAGTTCAAATTCAAGATGTCTTAATTCAGCCTTTACACCTTTACGAGAAGCAACATATGCTTCAGGATATATGACTAAATCACCAATCACAATATCCTTCGGTGTTTTCGCCGGCTCTTCTATCAGGACATTTTCACGTCGCAAATTTGCCTTCACACGAGCGATTAATTCACGATTGCTGAATGGTTTGGTCACATAATCATCTGCACCCAGTTCTAATCCGAGTACTTTATCAAATTCAGCATCTTTTGCAGTCAGAATGATAATAGGGACTCTTTGTGTTTTACGTACCTCACGCAATACTTCATTTCCGTCTTTTCCAGGAAGCATGGTATCTAATAGAATAAGATTAGGACGATCTGCTTCTGCAAGCTCAATCGCTGTATCTCCATCATTTGCTACCACTACCTGGTACCCTTCTTTTTCTAAATTAAATTGTAATATATCAGCAATTGGCTGTTCATCGTCGACGATTAATATTTTTTGACTCATTGTTTGTACATCCTTTTAAGTTAAGTAAAGATTAAAAATACTCAGTTAAAAAATTATGTGAAAAATTATACCACAATATGTTAATAAAAACATCATTTCTCAAATAAAATAAGAAAAACCCTCAAATAAATAAGGGCAATCATGAAGTTGCCTTTTTCTTCTTTGCAGGCGTCTTCGTAGACTTTTTGGCAGCAGTTTTCTTTTTTTGTTGCTTGTTTTGGCTTAGATTTATCATTTTTAGCTCTGTCTAGCGACTCTTAAAGCACGTTCATGGAGATTTAAAACCAACCACATTCACAATCGGAAACGCAGTAGAACGAATACGAGAGATAGGCTGCCCGTTTGAAAGTTATTATAAGATAGGGAAAAAACAAAAACTGGATAAAGTTTTGAAAATGGTAAAAGAGTAAAAAGTCTTTACTTGGTTGTGGGGGCTTTACAAAATAAAAAATCTTAAGCTATAATGTCACCGTAGAGTTGCAGGTGATCTAATACCTCCATCGTTAGTATTTGACTAACTGTAACGCTGCAAAAAGACGTCCGATTATGCGGGCGTCTTTTTTATTTTGTCATACTAATACACGTGAACCTATGTTTGTATCAAAAATGTGTTGTCTACTATTAGCTTTGTCCAAACTCTCTTTCTTATATTGCGTATATTGATTGAGAAAGGAGTGATAGAGCTATGTGTTACTATTATGACCCATGTAAGAAGAAATACGATGATCATTGTAAATGTCGTTGCCACAAGAAAAAAGAATATGATTATGGTTATGATTATAATTGGTGTAAAAAAGACGACCATTATGATAATCATAACAAATGCCGAAAAAATTGCTGCAAAAGTCGTTGTAAGAAAAAATCCAGTCATTGTTTTGATGAATTCTGGTAAAAAAATAAGCCCTCAAGCTTGTGGGGGCTTTACATACTAGGCGTATTCATGACCCGTGTAGTTTCGCTTGATTTCTAGCATCAATGGCTTGTTCTTCTGTATTGAAGGTACCCACATATTTTTGCTTTCCATTTTTAGTTATTATGACTCTAAATTTATTGTTTCTTGGGTAAATGTTTTTAAGTCCATCGTTTCCATTACAACCACAACTCTTAGTGTTCCCGCCAGTCAAATTAGAGGTTACTACTTTAATTTTCTTGCCACAATCGCACTTGCATAACCATTTATTTCTATTTTTAGATTTACCTGTTTTCTTTAAAGCGGTTAACATGCCAAATCTTTTTCCAGCAATATTAGACTTCTTAGCAACCTTGGAAGCAGTTATTTCAGATACTAATTCCCTCTGTAAACAACCGCAGGACTTACTTTGTCCTTGTCTCAATAGATTTTGATCCACATTTGTATAATTACCACAATCACACAAACAACGCCAGCGTCTGTTTCTGTTTTTCTTTTCTATTTCATGCAAAACTTCAAGTCTCCCAAAACGCTTCCCGGTCAAATCAATTTTAGCCATTATTAGGTCATCACGTCCTGTTATTATATTATTTCTAGTTACTATATAACACTTCATTATATTATCCAATGATTTTAGCTGTCTGAGTAATAAATAAAAAATAGGCAGAAGGAATCTACCTATTTCAACGCCTATCCACATATTGTTTTGTTAGCCCCAAAATAGCCCCAAATTGATATATTATTATATGCTTTCTTACGTTTTAATATTATATAAAACTTCTTTTCCGATATTGCGTATATTGATCGAGAAAGGAGTGAAATTCGAAGAAGGAATAAAAAAACCCCCAGTTATGTGAGGGTTTTACATATTTTAGATTTTAACTTTATTTATAAAGAAGTCTAGCCAATAATTTAATGCTTGACCAGTTATGCGATTATGATAAATTTCATCACGTTCTTTGCTATATTTAAATTCATTAATTTCTATTTTGGAGATAAAAACAATGGTTTCTCCATCCTCATCGATAATTTTCTTTTTTTGGTAATCATCAATGTAAGGTGAATTTCCCTCTAGTTCATGCGCTAATTTAACTTCTTTTTTTAAATGATTTTCATGTATTTTTATTTTATCTAAAAACAATCTATATTTTTCTGTCATATAATGTTACTCCTTTTTGTAGTATTGCGGTATCTTAATTTAGCTTATCATACCAATCCAAAGGATTCATCATTTCCACATTTCTTATTTCTTCAAGAATACAACAGGTAGTCCTTCCATCTTTGAGTTTTAAATGAATTTGACCTTCTGCGTACCCATCCACTTTGCATTGAAGATCTTTATAATATAGTCCGTTTTGCATTACGTTTGCCTGGATTAAAACAGGATAGGAATTTATAAATGCCTTATTCAATACTTCTGAAATTGCATCCTCCGTCATTTCTTCTTTAGGCTTCACTTCTTCATATCCGTTTAATTCTTTTTTGAGTGCATCCGTATGGTCAGCTAAAATCATCCCTTGCCACTTAAGGACACCCCTATCCTTGTAACCGTACATCTCCGGTGTCACATACGTTATAGCTACATTTTCCATTCCAACCCATCCTTTCTTGTTAAAAAATAACAGTACACTTGTTCTTGTTTTTGTGATACATTTATAATATAACCAGAACAAACATTCGTCAAACGGCAATTTTTGGAGGGATAATTATGATTGGATTTTTAACAAGTACAATGAACGGAAAAGATAAAATCATGATTTATTATATGGATAGCAAAGGTAAGGTTAGTCAACGCATTATAAGAGTAGTGGGGTTAGATGATAAAAGAGTTCTTGCTTACTGCTATTATCGCAAACAGGTACGCAGCTTTAAATTAGAAAATATCCTGTCATGTGGCCAAGCGAAAAGGGGCATTGGTGCATAATGGAAAAGCCTGTATTGGATTTAGATCAATTAGAATACAACGGAAGTATGATATATGACGCTTACAAGCAAGGGGCAAAGGTAAATATTAAATATTTTAAAGATGATAACTTTCATGAAATAACTTGTTACATAGACAAACCTATGAACATTTGGGATATGGTGGTTAGATGTTCCAATGATGAGGATAGAGAAATTGATATTCCGTTTAATTGGATAGTGCAAGTGATAAAAGTGTAAATTATCAAAAAATATATACTTATTATGCATTCTGTATGTTATAATTTACCTATTCCTATATAATCCTTTTGTTTATTTTTTTAACGATATATTATGTTATCTCATTTTTATGTAGGAACAAAAAGACGCACTACAAGGACGGTGCGTCTTTTTTATTTGGTTATAATTTAACGTTCACCCACGTATTATTTATAGCCCCAACCCAGACCAGATTCTATCATAAATCTATACTTTAAGATACTCTTTATTATGTTTTGTTTGATAATTTAAATTCTGCTAACATTTATTATAGAAGAGAAAATTCTTTCTAAGTAGAATATAAAGTATATAGGAGTAGAATATAAAGTATATAGGAGGTGAAAATTTGTTTCCAACTGGAGAGATAAAAATTTCATTAGATGAGAAAGCTTTAAGAGATTTCGTTGAACAAGAAGTTAGTAAGCAAATTCATCAGCAATTGGTGCTTATAGACATCAATAAATTAGCTGAGGTCACTTGTATGTCGGTGAAATATTTGGAAGATGAAATTCTTCGTGATCCAAGAATGAGGGTACATGAGGTCCGTAAGAATAGAAAGCGTTGGTGGATTGCGCAACCAGCATTTAAAGCAATAGTGGACATTGTGTCTGAATGGTAATAAAAAAATAATACGTGGACAGGCGTTTCGGGGATAAACCATGCATAACGGTACATAAAAGGATACAGTAAATGATTTTATAGAACAGACTTAAAGAGAGGGGAGACCTCTCTTTTAAATTGTGATATAATTTATTGAAAATAAAACACAAAATTACTTATAGGAATATAAAAGAAAGTGTTACAGTATTCATATAATATGGATGACCGTATTTTGACCACTAATTATTTAAAAAGTAATACCAATGATTATAAAAATTATTTAAATACCTTTAATATATTCGCTACATAATAGGTAATTAAAAGACAATAGAAGTAAAAATATCAAAGTGGTTCATGCCTGGGATGATGTAATTATCCCGCCTTGAATATTGATATAGAAGGGTTTTGGAGCTTTATAGTGTTGATGAAACTCTAAAAATATCACAAAAAGGTAACATTTTATTTTAAAATAATATCTTGAAGGACGTTTTCGTATAAAGTTTTCACTTTTGCGGAAGCGTCTTTTTTTATTTTCTTTGTGACATGTGTATAAATTCTTATTGTAGTTGGCATATCATCATACCCTACTTTTTCCATGATAGTTGCTAAGTCACCCCCTTGCTCTGTTAACATACTTACATGAGAGTGGCGGAATATATATTGTGTTGCGTACTTTTAATATTTGTATAAGCTAAAAGTCGCGTCATTCGAGTGTTAACATTTTTTGTATAAATGGATAACCGTCAACATAGTAAAAACAAAATTTGCATCATGAAACTCCTCTAATCTATCTTTAAATACGGATTGAGTTTTTAGTTGTCTTTTTTATGACTACGCAATAAATTCATGATTTCTTTCCTGATTTCAAATGTTCGAATAGAACCGTCTGTTTTTGGGGAGATCAAAACATACTTTCTTATACTATTATCTTCATTATATAAAGTTTTGGTTATCTTTATTTCATTTTTATTGAAATTGATAACAGACCATTTCAAGGCTAACGGAATCAACATTATATTTAGACGTTGAAAGTGCTGAGAGTACCTTAGAATTAGAATCAATTCCAGAAAAGGAAAGCACAATCTATGTCAATATATTCATCATAAGTTGTGCCTAAACGTTGTTGTGACAATGTTGTAAGCGTTTTATAATTATATTGAGAGGTGATAGTAACATGTTAGATCAGCGCTCGATTCGACTAGTTGAAGAATTAATGAACCATGAGCAGATTACAAAGCTGGAGTTGATGCAACAGTTAAAATTATCTGATCGACAGTTGATGTATGATTTTGAGAAGGTAAATGGAATTTTGGAAGATTGCAACATTCCGAAGTTAAAAATTAGCCACCAACGCTTTCAAATCTCGAAAGAAGCCAGAGAGATTTTAAGAGAAAAATTACATTCTGATAGGAGCATAGGACAATATAATTTTTCAGAGGATAACCGATTTTACATGATTTATCTCTATGTTTATATCCGAAAAGAGCCTGTATCTAATTTTCACTTGCAATCTCTGTTTAAAGTAAGTAAAAATACCGCATTAAGTGATGTACGCAGGTTGAAAAAGCATTGTCAGGAAAAAGGACTGACCTTCAGGTACAGCCGAAATGAAGGATATTGTATTGAAGGAAATGAGATGGAGAAGCGGAGAAGCGTCATTTCATGCATCCATCAATTATTAAGCCAATCTATGGGAGAAGAATTTATCATTTATATTCTTAGAGCATGGGATCAGGAAAATTTTTTAAACCGGACAAATGATGTCATGCAAAAATGGCTTGCAGAACACGGGGTGCAATTAGTAAAAACAAGAAAAATTGAATTGATTTATTATTTTACATTTTTTCAAGCAGGTGAAAAAGGAGTCCTATTCTTTTCAGAGAATGAGAAGAAGCTGTTAGAAAATCAATCATTATTTTGTTTGGTAAGTTCTCTTTTCAAACAGCTGTATGGAGAAGACAGCTCTGAAAACGAAATATATCTGATAACGATTTTATTATTAACAGCAATCGAACATATTCAACGAGTTGACAACCCAGGACTTTTAACATTATCTGAGAAGATTATTGAAGAATTTGAAAAAAATACGCTCCTTCCTGTGAAGAATAAACAGCTTTTAAAAGAGAGTTTGTTTAATCATTTAGTGCCTGCATATTTCCGAATTTTATTTGAAATTCCTTTTCATAATCCGTTGTCAACGACGATTCAATCAGAGTATGCTGAGCTATTCCAATTTGTAAAACGCTCCTTGTCGCCATTAGCAAGTTGGACAAAAAAAGAAATAAGCGATGATGAAATTGGATTCTTCACCATGCATTTTGGCAGTATTATTGATCGCCAAAATACAATGGAGATTGGGCGAATTACCGGATTAATTGTCTGTGCAAATGGAATCAGTTCATCCATGATGCTGGCTTCTCAGCTGAAAGAATTGTTTCCTGAAATTTATTTCTCTGAGGTGTTTAATGGGGATCAATTTACAGATATATCTGTACAAAACTATGATTTAGTATTTTCAACCATACCGGTAGAATCTCCAAAGCCGACATTTGTAGTGAAGCCTTTGATGACCCTGGTGGAGAAAAAACATTTACTACAATCGGTTTATAGACATTTTCCTAATTTATCGAGTCAATCAAAGCATTTGATGATTGATGAGATTATGAGTGTTATCAAAAAAAATGCAACAGTCACCAATGAAGAAAAACTGTACGGAAATCTCGTTCAATTATTTTACGCAACAAGTAATCAGAAAGAGGTGTATAAACCGATGTTATCCGAATTACTAACCGAAGATATGATTCAATTTACTGAAGAGAAACTTGACTGGGAAGAAGCAATTCGTAAAGCTTCTATTCCATTACTTGATCAGCATATTATTCAAGAATCATATGTAGAGGCGATGATAAAAAATGTGAAAGAATTAGGAACTTACATCCATGTTGGCAAGGGTGTAGGTATTCCACATGCAAGACCTGAAAATGGTGTGAATAAATTGGGGATGTCGCTGCTGAAGTTAAAACAGCCCATTGCATTATTAGGTAAAGAGGATCATCAAATTGATGTATTCATTTGCTTAGCTGCAGTGGACAATGAAGCGCACTTAAAAGCTTTGGCCCAGTTAACCAAAATATTAGGGAATAAAACTTTAATTACCCGTTTAAAAGAAACAAAATCTATAGATGAAATTATATCTATTATCCAAGAAGGAGAGAAGGTATTATGAAATTTTTAACAGTGTGTGGGTCAGGATTAGGTACAAGTTTTATGGTAGAAATGAATATTAATCAGATTCTACAAGAATTAGGTGTAGAAGGTATAGAGGTTGCTCATTCAGATTTGAGTTCTGCAACGCCTGGAGATGCGGATGTCTTTTTCCTTGCTAAGGATATTGCTGATGGCGGAGGTCATTTAGGTGAGATTGTGGTTTTAGAAAGTATTATTGATATGGATGAGCTGCGTGAAAAAGTAGAGAAAGTGGTGCGTGAAAAAGGTTATCTATAAAAACTGCTTAACTGAAAAAGGAGGTTTTCCATATGAGTACAATGATTGATATTTTAAGTGAACCGGCAATACTCGTAGCTTTAATTGCTTTAATTGGATTAATTGCTCAGAAGAAAGGTCTTGCGGATACTGTAAAAGGAACGACAAAAACCTTTGTTGGTTTCCTCGTCATTGCAGCTGGTGCTGGTATTCTATCCGGGTCATTAACGCCGTTTGGTGCCATGTTTGAAGAAGCTTTTAATGTGTCTGGAGTAGTACCAAATAATGAAGCTGTTGTAGCTTTGGCGTTAACCGAGTATGGAACAACAACAGCCCTGATTATGTTTTTTGGGATGATCGTTAATATATTAATTGCCCGTTTCACCAGGTATAAATATATCTTCTTAACCGGACATCACACGCTTTATTTAGCTTGTATGCTGGCAGTTATTATGGCAGTTGCCGGTTTCGACACATTCGGGTTAATTGCAGCAGGATCGGTAGCTTTAGGGATAGTAATGACATTATCCCCAGCAATTTTACAGCCTTTCATGCGTCAATTAACGGGAAACGATAATGTTGCGTTAGGTCATTTCAGTGCTGTTGGATATGCTGCGAGCGGATTAGTTGGAAAACTATTTAAAGGGAGTAAAGAAAATTCTACAGAAAATATTAAATTTCCGAAAGGTTTAGGTTTTTTACGCGATAGTACAGTAAGTATTGCTTTAACGATGGTAGTAATGTACTTGATTGTTGCATTTTTTGCTGGACCAACATTTATTGAAGCAGAATTAAGCGGGGGCACAAATTTTCTTGTATTTTCATTAATTCAAGCAGGTACATTTGCTGCAGGGGTTTACGTTATTCTTTCAGGAGTACGTCTAGTTCTAGCAGAAATTGTACCAGCATTTAAAGGTATCTCTACAAAGCTTGTTCCAAATGCAAAACCTGCATTGGATGTACCGATTATTTTCACTTATGCACCTAATGCCGTGTTAATTGGTTTTTTTGCAAGTTTCATAGGCGGTATTGCAAGTATGGTAATCATGATTTTCTTAGGAGGAGTAATTATCCTTCCTGGTGTAGTTCCTCACTTTTTTACTGGAGCAGCAGCTGGAGTGTTTGGTAATGCTACTGGCGGGTTTAAAGGATCGGTAGCAGGTTCATTTGTAAACGGGATTATTATTTCCTTCTTGCCAGTATTCTTAATGCCGGTACTTGGAGATTTAGGTTTTGCAAATACAACCTTCTCTGATGCAGATTTTGGCGTATCAGGTATCTTCTTTGGAAGTCTGGCAAACTATGCAGGGCCGATTGCAATTACGGTTAGCTTGGCAGTAATTATTCTTCTGATGATTATTCCAGGAAAAAAGAAAAATAGTAATCGATCAGAAGAAACGAAAGTAGGTTAAGCAAAAAGTACGTTGTAGAACAAGTACATATAGTTGGAAAATATATGCACTTGTTCTATCACATCATAAAAGAGAGTTAATCTTATATTGGAGGTAGATTTTTAATGACAACGAAAGATTATACCATTTCTGAACTATCCATCAATACCATTCGAACATTAACAATTGACAGTGTAGAGAAAGCTCAGCATGGGCATGCAGGAATGCCAATGGGAGCGGCACCAATGGCATATGCATTATGGAAAAAACATTTAAGTATTAACCCGGAAAGCCCAAGCTGGTTTAATCGCGATCGATTTGTGCTTTCTGCTGGGCATGGGTCTAATCTTCTCTATAATTTATTACATCTATCTGGGTATCCTATTACTATCGAAGATTTAAAGCAGACCAGGCAGTGGGGCAGTAAAACACCTGGTCACCCGGAATATGGAATTACTCCTGGAGTAGAGGCAACCACAGGTCCACTGGGTCAAGGTATTCCAGTAAGTGTTGGAATGGCAATTGCAGAAAAGCATTTAGCTGAAATATATAACAAGCCTGACTATAAAATGATAGACCATTATACGTATACGATTTGTGGTGATGGCGATTTAATGGAAGGTGTTTCCTATGAAGCTATTTCCCTTGCAGGACACCTTCAATTAGATAAACTTATTGTTCTCTACGATTCTAATGATATCAGTTTAGATGGCGATTTAGATATTTCGTTTAGCGACCATATTCAAAAACGTTTTGAAGCAGCTTGTTGGCAGTATCTAAATGTTGAAGACGGTAATGATGTAGAAGCAATTACAAAAGCAATTGAAGAGGCGAAACAAGATAAGGAACGTCCAACTGTTATTGAAATAAAAACGACAATTGGATATGGCTCTCCGAACTTACAAGGAACACATCATGCACATAGTGACCCATTAGGTAAAGAGGAAATTGAACGTACGAAAGAAGTATACGGATGGGAATATGAACCGTTCCATGTACCAAAAGAAGTATATGAGGATTTTGCAACAATTAAAGAAAATGGAAAGACCGCTGAAGAGAAATGGCATAAAATGTTTGAAATCTATAAAACGGATTATCCTGAACTTGGAGAACAGTTAAACCGCATTGTAAAAGGAGAGTTAGCTGATGATTGGGATATAGATCTTCCTACGTATTCCTCAGAAGATACACTTGCAACACGTGTTGCATCAGGTAGTACATTGAATAAATTAGCAGAAAAGCTACCTGAATTAATAGGTGGATCTGCAGACTTAGACTCCTCTACGAAAACACGTTTAACAAATGAGGGAGATTTTAAAAGAGGTCAATATCAAGGAAGGAACTTGCGTTTTGGAGTTCGTGAGTTTGCAATGGGAGCGATTGCTAATGGTTTAGCACTTCATCACTTGCGCCCATTTATTAGTACTTTCTTTGTATTTTCTGATTATTTACGTCCGGCTATCCGTTTAGCATCATTAATGGAGCTCCCAGTGACTTATGTGTTCACACATGATTCTGTTGCGGTAGGACAGGATGGTCCAACACATCAACCAATCGAGCATTTAGCATCTTTCCGCGCAATGCCAGGATTGTCCGTTATCCGCCCGGCAGATGCAAATGAAACGAAAGAAGCTTGGAAACTTGCAGTAGAAAATACTTCTCAACCAACGATGCTTGTTCTTGGCAGACAAGGTTTACCTACACTGAAGAATTCCGCAGAACTTGCTAAAGATGGCGTGAGAAAAGGTGCTTATGTGGTTTCTAAATCGGTACAAGAACCAGAAGGAATTTTAATTGCTGCCGGTTCAGAAGTCAACCTAGCTATTGAAGCCCAAAAAGAATTAGAAAAGCAAGATATATTTGTTAATGTGGTAAGTATGCCAAGCTGGGATCGCTTTGAAATACAATCGGAAGCCTATAAAGAGAGTGTTCTTCCAAGAGGTATAAGAAAACGTGTTTCTATTGAGATGGGCTCTAAACTTGGATGGAGAGAATATGTTGGAGATAGCGGGATTGTAATGAGTATTGATTCATTTGGGGCCTCAGCTCCTGGTAACGAGGTTATTGAAAGGTATGGATACACTATAGAAAATGTAGTTAATACGTATAAGTGTCTTTGAAGGAAATAAGTCTGGCTCAAAAGTATTTTGAACTGGCAAATTTTAAACTTATGATTTGCAGGTAATGGTTTCAGAAGTTATTTCCATTGACGAATAAGTAAACCAATTTATAAAAGCAAAACTAAGGGGTTCACCAAAAACTTTGGGAATGCCTTAGTTTTTTATGCTGATATATTGTACGGTGTGTCTTCTGCATTTTGTTGTTTCTTAAATAATTCTTGCCCTGTGTTCAAGTATTGTTCCTTTATTTAAATTGAAATTTTATGTCTAAATAATGGCATATTTTCTCAAGCACCTTGCTATATACGATAATGACTTTCAGAAATAGATTGTAATCTGATTTTATCATATAATTTAAGTATGGATTTATAAATGGTTGTCAAAGTGTATTATGAATTATATCAGTCTTTTCATTGTATGTTTCTCCTTTAAACTATCAAAAACGTAAATTTATTAAAACAGTCAGGATGAAATTTGATTGGATGTTAATAAGCTATAAATTAGTCTGTTAAAGGGAAAATTATACTGAAAGCAGAAAAACCAAAAAAACCCCCTTTTGAAATTCCCCACCCAATATGATAGTTTAATAGAAGACATATTTATTTTAAAATTTTCTGTATATTAAATAGAAATCAGGTGTTGAATTGAAAAAAATACATATCCTCTTATTTATTGTAATGCTGTTTTGGGGATTCAACCTTTCCGCTATTAAGGTTTTGGTTACTGATATTGATCCGATTTTAGTAACAGCGCTCCGTATTTTTGTTGCGGGGGCTGCGGTGCTTTTAATTTGTTTATTTATGGGTCATTTTCGATGGCCGAATAAAAAAGAATGGAAGGTTATCCTTTATGTCGGGATATTTAATGTTGTCCTCCATCATACGCTGCTGAGTGTCGGGTTAAAATATACCTCTGGTGTAAACAGCAGCTTGATTTTAGGGACGGGACCATTATTGACTGTTTTATTAGCGATTTTATTATTAAAACAGCGTGTTCCGAAATTGCGTTTATTTGGATTTGTTTTAGGGTTTGCTGGTATTTTTCTGACGACGAGTTCAGGTGGAGGTTTTCACAGTATAGCAATAGGTGATGTGATTGTCTTTTTTGCTGTTTTAGTGCAGGCCTTCAGCTTTATTTTAATAGGAAAATACCATGATGATTTCGATTCGATATTGAGTACAGGTTTTATGCTTTTCCTCGGATCGGGTTTTATCTTTCTGACGAGTCAGCTTTTTGATAATCAAGTTTCCGATTTAACCCAGCTGTTCTCATGGAAGCTGGGGCTGGTTTTTCTCTTTAGTTCCCTGTTGTGTACGGCCTTTGGTCATATTATTTATAATTTAGCGATTAAGCAGGTAGGTCCTGCGGAAACAACGCTGTTTATGAATCTGAATACTCTTTTTGCAATAGTTGGTTCTGTACTGTTCTTAAATGAAAGCCTGACATTATTTCATATCATTGGATTTGTTTTCATCCTGTGCGGGATATTTGTCGGGACAGGAACATTGGAGTATATATTATTAAAACGAAGAGGAAAGTTTGTTGCTAAGTAAGTGGATAGATGTGCTTCCTGATTGATGTGCTTTTTTTGAAGCAGAGCGAATAACGGAGTATAAAGCTGTTTAGACTAATGGATGTATAAACATACTCAAAAAAAATGAACAGGAAAAAATCCATATGATCATTAAAAAAACAATCCAAAAAGCAGGCATGCATCATCCTTCTTCATGGGTTCTTCTCCAAAAATGGGAGCATCTGTTATTTATCCATCTGCCAGTATCACGGGATGCTTTAGCAGCCCAGTTACCCAAAGGAGTAGAACTGGATACTTATGATGGACAGGCGTGGATTAGTATTGTTGCTTTCAAAGTAAGCAAGAACCGTTTTCGCTATCTGCCTGGAACCCCTTTTCTGCGCCCAATGCTGCAGCTGAATGTAAGAACGTATGTAAAAAGAAATGGAGAAAGAGGCGTTTATTTCTTTACGATGGATACGAATAAATTCGTTGTCGTTTTAGGAGCAAAAATAGTACATGCTCCTTTTCTTCATGCAGATATGAAAATGGAGACATCAGCTGATGCCTATTATCTGGAGAGCTCACGTAGAGGAGAGGTGGCGGCTAAATTTCAAGCAAGCTATACGCCGGTGGAAGCAGCTTTTTATCCGGAAACAGAAAGCCTTGATTATTGGCTGTTGGAGCGGTACATCTTCTGGTCATATAAAAAGGATTCTTTATATCGCGGGGATATTCAGCATAAGCAGTGGCAAGTCCAAAATGCAGAAGTCACTTTAGAAAAGCAGACGATGGTTTCCTTTTTATCGAAAGAACTTTTAGGTGGAAATCCAGTTATCCATTATTCCCGTTCTAAGGTTGCGTTCAATGGGATGATAAAAAGAGTAGAATAAGGTGTTGGTTGAGTGATAAAGTTGGTTTTTAACGAGATGATTAGGGGTATAGGTTATTGAATGAAGGAAAGATTTTTTGAACGTAGGAGTGTAAATATTGACAATTGGAGCGTTCGTGGTTGGGGTTATATTGATAACCATTCATTTATTAACTAATCAGATACTGCCCTCTGATCGTATTAAAAGAGATCGTTGGCTGTCTTTTTCCGGAGGGATTGCAGCTGCGTATATCTTTGTCTATGTATTACCTGCTTTTCATGAAGAACAGGCAAGCTTGCAGGATACAGATGATTTGGCAATGGAATCGGAATTATATTTTGTTGGATTAATTGGTATGCTGCTTTTTTTCGGTATTCAAAATATAGTAAATCGGTCTTTGAACAGATCAGAGAAGGAGTCAGACACTGCTCAGGCAAAGGCCATTGAAAACCGCGTTTTTTGGGTGCAAATTATCTTTTTTAGCATTTATAATATGTTAATTTCATTTGTTGTTATTCAATCACAGGTACAAGGGATACAAGTCGCTTTTTATTCTTCAGCTATCGGCCTGCACTTTTTTGCAGTAGCTCATGATATGTGGAGAGAAAATTCAGAAATGTATAATAAATATGGCAGGTACGTGCTGGCAGCAGGAATCGTTATCGGCTGGCTGGTTGGTTCTTTTATAACCTTTAATACGCTTGTCCTCGCTGTTATTTTCTCTTTTATTTCCGGTGCGATGATTCTCAACGTTATCAAATATGAGATGCCGGAAGAAAGAGAGGCCCACTTTAAATGGTTTTTAACAGGGGCTGTAGGATATGCAGTTATTGTTTTAATGTTAAAATTTTTCTTTGACTGGTAACAAGGCCAATATTCTCTTTGATATAAAAAAATCATTTGATACGCTCCCTTTATAGCAGCTGGAGATTTCTCTCCTGCTATGAAGGGAGTTTTTCGTATGTCTTCTAAATACCGGAAAGATTGTACAATAAGCACTTGCTAATGATTCCTATCATCAAACTGCGGAAAAGTGTTGGAAATCCAAGCTAAATCTAAAAGACGAGGAAAAATGACAAGGAGCGTTTTCTAGAATTTTGGCCCAGATAAAACAGAATAACAATATTTCGAATGAAAATCTGATATTCTATTTCAATTTTTAGAAGCATACTCTAATACAAACCAAAAGTACAGCTTGGAATATTCAGATACGTACGATAACGTTCAAAACGGATAAATACTATATGAAAGAAAAGCGAGGTCGGAGCGGATATGAAACTTCATTTAACAGGTGATGTATCACAGGTGAAAAAAGGACTGAAGCAGCTTTTAAAGGATTTGGGTATTGAATTATCCAAGGATGGGCATCCCATTCATGTGAGTCAAAGAGAAGGGCCCCTTTCTGTAAAAAATGAAAATAAGGAAGGTGAAATCTTATTTCAGGAAAAGATTCATTTTTTTAGAGGAATTGGATTATGGCTGGAGCATTTTTATACGGAAAAAGATTTTACCCTTGTGGAGTATCCTCAATTTGCGATGAAGGGTGCGATGCTGGATTCCTCACGAAATGCAGTTATGACGGTAGACGGAATAAAGGATTTATTGCGAAAAATGGCCATGATGGGGTTAAATACGCTGATGATTTATACAGAAGATACATATGAAGTGAAGGAATATCCCTATTTTGGCTATATGCGTGGAAGATATACAGAAGGGGAACTCAGGGAATGTGATCAGTATGCAGCGGATTTAGGGATTGAAATGATTCCTTGTATTCAAACATTAGCTCATTTAACCGAGGCTTTAAAATGGAACTATGCCATCCCTCTCCGCGATACAGCCGATATTTTATTGGCCGGTTCAAAGGAGACGTATACATTTTTAGAACATCTTATTGAAGCTGCAAGCCGTCCCTTCCAATCCAAACGGATTCACATTGGAATGGATGAAGCACATCAGCTGGGATTAGGGAAATATTTGGATAAACATGGCTATGAAAAAAGATTCGATATTATGAATAAACATTTGCAAGAGGTAACAGCTATTACAGAGAGAAAAAAGCTGAAGCCGATGATTTGGAGTGATATGTATTTCCGCCTTGGGTCCAAGCATGGAGGATATTATGATCTGGAAGCGGATATTCCTGAATCGGTCATCGCATCGATTCCAGCTACGCAGCTTGTTTACTGGGATTATTACCATGATGATGAAGCATTTTATCGTACATTTATTCAGAAGCACAAAGCATTAAAGTATAATCCCGTATTCGCGGGCGGAGTGTGGACGTGGAATGGAATCTCCCCGAATTATGGAAAAGCTTTTGCCACCACGGAAGCGGCTTTACGTGCTTGTAAAAAAGAGAATATCAAGGAAGTATTCGTCACGATGTGGGGGGACAATGGAGCGGAGACACCAATGATGACGGCTTTGCCGGTCCTGCAGTTATTTGCCGAACATGCTTATCAGGAATCCTTTTCCTATGTCCATTTGCAGAAACGGTTTCGTTTTTGTACGGGTGCTTATTTTGATGATTTTATGCTGTTCAATCAATTGGATGAAACGCCTGGGGTCAGTAAGCATAATTTACAAACCTCCAATCCCTCCAAGCTGTTATTATGGCAGGATATTTTAATTGGTTTGTATGATGAGAATATCAAAAATCTGCCTTTAAACAAACACTATAAGCTTTTAACGGTTAAATTAGAGCGTGCAGCAAAAAGAAATAAGGATTGGAGCCTGTTGTTCCATTTTTACCGGCAATTATCCCATGTGCTCAGTATCAAAGCGGAAATAGGCAGAAACTTAAAAGTAATATATGATAACCAAAATCGGGGAATGCTTCAAGATATGCTCCCTATCTTAGAAGAGATCAAAGAGCGTGTGGATACATTGCGAAAAACACATCGCGCCCTATGGTTTTCTCTCCATAAGCCCTTTGGCTGGGAAATTATTGAGATTCGGTATGGCGGCGTGCTTACACGAATCGATACGGTAATGTACCGCCTCAATCAATACATTGGAGGAGAAATCAATAAAATAGAGGAGCTGGAGGAAGATCGGCTTTATTTTGAAGGTCCGTATCCGATGCAGGAAGGTTCATTAGGCAGAAATTTATACCATCGTATTGTCACAGCAGGAAATCTATCCTGATTTCTATGCGATTAAATAAAGGAGGATATTTTGTGAGTAATAAGAAGTTAGCAAGAAAAATTGGGCAGCTGCTCGTTGTCGGGTTTAACGGAAAAGCAATCACGCCCGAAATAAAAGAATTGATTCATGATTATCATGTTGGCTCCATCATTTTGTTTAGCCGGAATATCGGTGAGCCGGAAGAGGTTCTTCAATTGACTTCCAGTTTACAAAAGGAAGCAAAAGCCGCCGGATATGAAAAGCCCCTATTTATTTGTCTGGATCAGGAAAACGGGGTCGTCAGCAGAATGCATCAAGGGATGACAACCTTTCCAGGAGCGATGGCGCTTGGTGCAACAGATGAACCGCAGCATGCATATAAGATCGGTTTAGCAACGGGAAGAGAATTAAAAGCACTGGGAATCAATTGGAATCTGGCGCCGGTCTTAGACGTGAATAATAATCCTGAGAATCCAGTTATCGGTGTGCGCTCTTTTAGTGAAAACCCCCAAAAGGTTGCAGCATTTGGAAAAGCAATGATGAAAGGACTGCAGGCTGCAGGTGTGATGACATCGTTAAAGCATTTTCCCGGTCATGGGGACACCAGTGTAGATTCTCATTTAGACTTACCGGTGATATCGCATGAGATGGAACGGCTGGAAAACGTGGAATTAGTTCCATTTCAAGCATGTATTCAAGCTGGAGCAGACACTGTCATGGCTGCTCATGTGTATTTTCCGGCAATTGAGCCGAAAGCAAATACGCCTGCAACCTTATCGAAGCAGGTGTATGTGAAACTGTTACGAAAGAAGCTTGGATTTCAAGGAGCGATTACAACGGATTGCATGGAGATGAAAGCGATATCAAACTCCGTTGGAACAGAGAAAGGTGCAGTAAAAGCACTGCAGGCGGGTACGGATTTTGTCATGGTTTCCCATACGCATCCTGTTCAAAAAGGAACGATACAGGCAATTACCGATGCTGTAGAAAACGGGGAATTACATGCATCCCGTATCGAAGCATCATTTCAGCGCATCCAGCTGTTAAAAGAAAAGTATACCTCCTGGAAGGATACCTTAGTACCGGATAAAGAAAAAGCTTTACAAATCGTCGGTTCAAAGGAGCATCATCAGCTCGCCCGGAAAGTGTATAGAGAAAGCGTCACAACGGTGCATAATCATCAGCTGCTGCCGTTAAAAGTAGATAAACAGCTGCAAATCCTTGTATTAGAACCATCCCACAGCTTCATGACGCAGGTGGAAGATAAAACATCGCAGCAGAAGTCACTTGGCTCAGCAGTAAAGGAGTATATTCCGCACGCAGCTGTGGAGGTGTATGACGAAAATAAACTGGAGCATGAGCTGGAAAAGCTTGTTCACGCTGCTAAAAAAGTTGATTATCTCATTTTAGGAACAATGACTGTGACGGAAAAGAGCCCTGTTATTGCGTTTGTTAATCAATTAGTAAAAGATAATAGCAATATTATT
Source organism: Oceanobacillus sp. FSL K6-0251 (assembly GCF_038004725.1). Lineage (NCBI taxonomy): Bacteria > Bacillati > Bacillota > Bacilli > Caryophanales > Bacillaceae > Oceanobacillus > Oceanobacillus sp. FSL K6-0251. Next base: position 1,252,905 of record NZ_JBBORS010000001.1, read on the forward strand.
GGCGTTGGCATGCGGAATCCATATGATTTTCATTATCTAAACAAACTGCGAGCCTTTATCAATACCTATGAACCTGGTTATCCTGCATTACAGGCAGCCGCTGGAGTAATTTTTGGCAGGGAAAAAGCGAGAGGCACACTCCCGGTCAATATTTGATAGCAGCATGATCATTAAAGCTGTTAATTAGCTGAGAGAGAAAAATACGAAAGGGGGAGGGGAAGGTGAGCTAAATAATAGGGGGGACAAAAGCTGCTGCTCACAGTATCTGAATAGAAGAAATGCAATATCTTGCATTTTATTTAATTAAAATCTATATAAGTTGAAATATTTAAACTAATCTTTCCACCTAATAAAATTAAGCACTATAACTAGCGTAGTGTATTTCCGGAGCGGTTGCTAGAAGGTAAAATTTTTATTTCAACTTATATAGAAAAATAAAATAGGGGGAGGTTTTTGAGTGAAAAAGAATAAGAAAATCTTATTTCTATTATGCATCTCCTTTTTTTCCGTGCTGGTTGCGTGCAGTAAGGATGAAAAAGAAGCTGTCGGGGGAAGTGAGGATGCACTCGAAAATCTGAATCAAGAAGGGATGCCAATCGTGGAGGAGGAAATCACGATTGATGTATTTGCAGGTAAAGCTGCTTCAGCGGCAGATGATTGGAATGATGTTCCTGTTTTAAACGAATATGAAAAAATGACGAATATCGATATGAACTGGAATCAGGTTCCGGTTGACGGGTTAGAAGAAAAAAGAAATTTAGCGTTAGCAAGCGGCGATTTGCCGGATCTTTTCTATGGTTCTTATATGCCTAATTCTGATTTATATAAATACGGCGAGCAGGGCATTTTCATTCCGCTTAATGATTTGATTGATGAATATGCTCCCAATATCAAGGCATACCTGGAGAAATATCCTGAAATCAAACAAGGAATCACATTTCCAGATGGAAATATCTACGCCATTCCCCGGTTAAGAGATCCAGAATCGCCGACATCCTTGATGGATGATAAGCCATGGATAAACCAAGAAATCCTGGATGAGACCGGAATGGATAATCCGGAAACGACGGACGAATTTTATGAATATTTAAAAGCAGCCAAAGAATTATCCGTTGATGGAAATGAAGTGATTCCATTTAGCAGTGTGTCGATGGATCGTTTATTCCATTGGTTGACCGGTGCATTCGGAGTATCGAATAAAGGAATTTTGCATCCTTCCATTGATGAAGATCCGGAAACGGGAGAACTGCGTTTTTACCGTACAGCGGATGAGTATAAACAATTGCTTGAATATATGAACAAACTATATACAGAAGGCTTGATTGAACAAAATATCTACTCGATTGAAGTCGATCATTTTCTGGCGAATGGAGCAGAAGGAAAATATGCAGCCATGAACTTCTTTAATCCTAAGGATTATTTTGGAGAAGAAGTCGGGGGACGTTATATTCCAGGTAATGCACTGGAAGGTCCGAATGGAGATAAGCTGTTTACCTCTGTCATTTCACCAGTAAATAGTCTGGGGCATTTTTCCATTACCAATGTCAATGAAAACCCGGAAGCAACGATTCGCTGGATTGACTATTTCTGGAGTGACGAAGGGGCGAAGATGTTCTTTATGGGATTAGAGGGAGAAACTTATGAAGAAACGTCGGATGGGCCGGAATTAACGGAAGAAATTACAAATAACCCAAATGGGTTAACGGTTCAAGAAGCATTGGCGCAGTATATCATTAACCCGGGCGGAGGACATCCAGTAATTGAAAATCCGGAATATTCGACAGCACCTGAATTTCAGCCGGAAGATCTCGAAAACGCAGAAAACATGGCCCCCTATCTGATTGAAGAGCCTTGGCCGTTTTTCTTCTATGAAGAAGAGGAACAGGCGGCGCTGGATTCTTTAGGGGCGGATATTCAGAAGTATGTTGGAGAGATGGAAGCACAATTTGTTACGGGAGAAACGTCCTTTGATGAGTGGGATAATTATGTGAAGACATTGGAAGAAATGGGTCTGGATGAGTATATGGAAATTCAAAACGAAGCACTGAAACGCTATGAAGAAGGACAGTAAGTAATAGCCTCATTAGAAAACTTGGCATTCGGATGAATGCCTTAGTTGGGACTGCGATTACTCGTCCCATCGAAGAGCTTTTGCACTTATGCAAATAGGGAAGTTTATATTTGCCAAGTGGAAAAAAGGGAGAAGCCCCTTCCTTTTTTCCGCCTTATATTAAAATAAAAAAAGCTTGGAGGTACTTCCTGTGAAAATGAAAAAGAAATTCATGATGCTGGCAGCTGTGCTGCTGATTGCTTTATCGGCGTGTAATAACGACGATAAGGCTGATGTCGGCGGCAGTGAAGAGGCGTTAAATAACTTAAATACAGAAGGCATGCCAATTGTAGAGGATACGATTGAATTAGAGGTTTTTGCCGGGAAAGCAGCAACGACGGCGGATGATTGGAATGATGTGCTGCTTTTGAATGAATATGAAGAAATGACAAATATGGATATCACATGGAATATGGTGCCGGCAGATGGATTGGAGGAAAGAAGAAATCTGGCTCTGGCCAGCGGCGATTTGCCGGATGTATTTTACTCTGCTAACCTGCCTGTTTCCGATGTTCAAAAATATGGAAGTCAGGGCACATTTATCCCTTTAAATGATTTGATTGAGGAATATGCGCCAAATATCAAAAAGGTCCTTGATGAAAACCCGGATATTCGGAAAGGGATTACGTTCCCGGACGGAAATATCTATTCCATCCCGACCGTCTATTCCCCTGATTTTTCGTCCTTATTGATTGGAGCAAAAGGGTGGATAAATGGAGATTGGCTGGAGCAATTAGAGATGGATAATCCAGAAACAACCGAAGAATTCTATGAATATTTGAAAGCGGTGAAAGAAACAGATTTAAATGGGAACGGAAAAAATGATGAAATTCCATTAAGCAGTGTAGCGGAAATGTCCCGTATCATTCATTGGATTTCAGGAGCATTTGGGGTTCAAAACCGCGGGCAGCTTCATACCTTGATCGACAGTGACCCAGATTCAGAGGATATCCGTTTTTATCCGATTGCGGATCAATACAAGGAAATGTTGGAATATTTAAATAAGCTTTACGAGGAAGGGCTGATTGAGCAAAATATTTATTCCTTGGAAGTCGATCAGCATTTAGCAAGTGCGGCAGATGATCTTTATGGCGCTGTGCAATTCTATAACCCAATGGAATTATACGGAAAAGAAGTAGGCGAGCAGTTTATCCCGGGCAATGCTTTAGAAGGTCCGGATGGAACAAAAATGTATACGGGGATCACCTCACCGGTTCTTTCGTTAGGGAACTTTCTGATTACCAGTGAAAATGAAAACCCTGAAGCGGCATTAAGATGGATTGATTATTTCTGGAGTGAAGAAGGACAGAAAATGTTCTTTATGGGCATCGAAGGAGAAACCTATGAAGAAACAGAGGAAGGTCCGAAGCTGACAGAAGAAATCACGGATAATCCAGACGGCTTAACGCTGACACAGGCACTTGCCAAGTATATTATCAATCCCGGCGGCAATCACCCGGTTATCGTTACAGATGAATACTTTACCGGTTCAGAGAATGCGCCGGCAGATGTAGAAGCTGCGGAACAGCTGGAGCCGTATTTGATTGATGAAATTTGGCCGGCATTTACGTATACAGCTGAAGAAAATGACCGTATCGCTGTATTGGAAACAGATTTACAAAAATATGTAGAAGAAATGCAGGCTGGTTTTATTACGGGAGAAAATGATTTCTCTGAATGGGATGCCTATGTGGAAACGATTCAAGAGATGGGCTATGACGAATATATGGAAATCCAGCAGGCAGCCTATGAACGCTATCAAGAAAATTAACGGCTTGTCATCCTGAACAGAAGTTGAATTTATCGGTGTCTGGAGGGGAATCCAGACACCGATAAATAGGGGGTTAAAGAATGAAGGGAGTTAAAAATGACGTTTCTGTCCCAGCCCAAAGTAAATTTTATCAAGTGAAAAAGAATTTTGCCCGTAATTGGCAAATATATGTCTTTTTGCTTCCGGCGGTTGCGTATTTTATCATATTGCATTATATCCCGATGTACGGTGTCCAGATTGCCTTCAAGAATTTTTTTGCCAACCTTGGAATCTGGGGGAGCCCTTGGATAGGATTTGATCACTTTGAGCGCTTTTTTAATTCGTATTATTTTTGGAGGCTGCTTAAAAATACACTGGTTTTAAGTGCGTATCAATTAATCTTATTTCCATTGCCTATTATTCTCGCACTCTCTCTGCATGAAGTGAGAAATAGAATGTTTAAAAAGTGGGCTCAGACATTAACCTATGCGCCGCATTTTATTTCTGTCGTTGTTGTGGTAGGGATGATTGTTATCTTCTTAGACCCGACAACAGGCTTAGTCAATCGTCTGATTGTTGTTTTTGGCGGAAGTCCGATTGATTTTCTGACAAGCCCAGGCTGGTTCCGGCACATTTTTACATGGTCTGGTGTCTGGCAAACGCTCGGATGGGGATCGATTATTTATCTGGCGGCATTATCCGGTGTTAATCCGGAATTACATGAAGCGGCAAAGGTGGATGGTGCATCCCGGCTGCAGCGTATTTTCCATATTAATATCCCAAGTATTTTGCCGACAATCGTTGTGTTATTTATTTTAAATATCGGCAGCTTTATGACCGTCGGCTTTGAAAAAGTGCTGCTGATGCAAAATAATTTAAATGCCAAAACATCGGATGTAATCCAGACATTTGTGTATCAAACAGGTCTGCTGGAAGGGCAATACAGCTTTGCGGCGGCAATCGGGCTGTTCGATTCAGCAATCAATATTGCATTGTTGGTCGTGTTTAATTATACAGCCAGAAAGGTAAGCGGCAACAGTCTATGGTAAGGAGGTTTAGAAGATGAAGAGGTTTACGCTCTCAGATAGAGGATTTGACTGGATCAACACCATATTTCTTCTCATTATTTTAGTATTGATTGTCTATCCATTGATCTTTGTTCTAAGTGCCTCTATCAGTGATCCGCAAGCAGTCAGCTCAGGCAGGATGTGGCTCTGGCCGGTCGATATTACGTTTAAAGGATATGAGCGTGTATTTGCCAATGATGCTATTTGGCTCGGCTATAAAAACACCATTATTTACACATTTGTAGGAACGGCCATTCACTTATTTGTTTTATTGCCTTGTGCATACGCCTTGTCACGTAAAGAATTAATGGCTAAAAAATTTATCCTCTGGTTTATTTTATTTACCATGCTGTTTAACGGAGGTTTAATACCTACGTACCTTGTTGTTCAATCCCTGGGAATGCTCGATACAATGTGGGCAATTATTATTCCGAACGTGGTAGGAGCCTGGTCCATTCTGGTTGCAAGAGCCTTTTTCCAGCAAAGTATTCCGGATCAATTAGTAGAAGCATCTAAAATTGACGGAGCTTCTGATTTCTATATATTTATACGGGTTGTATTGCCGCTGTCGTTGCCGATTATTGCGGTGATGGCACTGTTTCATGCAGTGAATTTATGGAACCAGTATTTTAACGCTTTGATTTATTTATCCGATCGTGATAAGTACCCATTGCAATTGATTTTAAGAGAGATTCTCGTGGTGAACCAGATGCAATTGAATGATCCAGGCGGGTCAGCCGAATCGCTGGTGGATCAGGTAAAAACAGCCGGTCTGATCAAATATGCAGTGATTATTGTATCGTCACTGCCATTATTATTAGTTTATCCATTTGTCCAGCGATTTTTTGTACAGGGTGTATTAATCGGATCGATTAAAGAATGAAATAGACGGGAGGGATGGCGATGAACGGATTTATAGATGGATATTATCGTTTTGCTGTATGGATTACGAGATTTGCTTATCTCAATTTACTATGGATTGCTTTCTCGCTGGTCGGACTTGGTGTAGTTGGATTTTTCCCGGCTACGGCAGCGATGTTTGCAGTGGTGCGGAAGTGGGTCCATGGAGAGAAGGATATTCCTGTCTTCCAGGTTTTTTGGAAAAACTATAAAAAAGAATTTCTGAAAATCAATGTTTTAGGATATCTACTGGCTGGAACAGGATATCTCATGATAATGGAATTTCGAATTTTACGGACACAGGAGCATATCGCCTATACGATGGCAAGCTTTGCTGTTGTCGGATTGTTTTTGTTATTCACTGTGATTGTGCTCTATCTTTTCCCTATTTATGCCCATTTTCAATTACGGGCAGTGAACTATATCAAATGGGCACTGCTTATTGGAATCGGTCATCCTTTATTAACCATCTTTCTTCTGGGCATCGTCATGGCGCTTATCTACCTTTTGTTTATTACCATTCCCGCTGTCCTCTTTTTCTTTGGCGGAAGTGTGATCGCATATATTTTGATGTGGGGAACGCATTTAACCTTTGCCAAAATGGAGGAAAGCCTTGCATAAATGATGTACGGAGGTGGAACGATTGGTACGGTTAGGTTTGGATATATTTTTAGAGAAAGGATATAAACGAGTGGAAGGGCAGCGGATTGGCCTGGTTACGAATATGACAGGAGTAAACGAAAAACTGCAGCCATCCATCGATTTGTTTACGGAGCATCCGGCAATTCATCTGACGACCTTATATGCTCCGGAACACGGCATCCGCGGAGATGCGAAAGAAGGGCAGGAGGTATCCTCTTCCATAGATGCTAAAACAGGGCTGCCGGTATACAGTTTGTACGGAGAGACAAGAAAGCCAAGTCAAGAGATGCTTGCAGATGTGGATGTGCTGGTCTTTGATTTACAGGATATCGGTTCAAGATACTATACGTACATTTATACCATGGCTTATGTGATGGAGGCGTGTATGGAATATGGAAAGAAGCTGATTGTCCTTGACCGGCCCAACCCGGTGTCCGGTCTGAACATGGAGGGGAATCTGGTCGAACCGGATGTGCGTTCCTTTGTCGGTTTGCTGCCAATCCCGAATCGGCACGGCATGACTATAGGGGAATTGGCATGGTTATTTAAAAAGGAATTTGCTTACGCATGCGACCTTTCTATTGTGCCGATGGAGGGCTGGAAACGCCGTATGTATTTTGATGATACGAATTTATTCTGGATTCCGCCATCGCCGAATGTGCCTGTGGTTGATACGGCTATTTTATATCCTGGCACCTGTCTTTTGGAAGGAACCAATGTATCCGAGGGAAGAGGGACAGCGAAACCGTTTGAGTGGATTGGCGCTCCTTTTATAGAAGGGCAGAAGCTGGCGAAAGTATATAATGATAAAAAAATTCCTGGCGTGCTCGCCCGCCCTGTATCTTTTGTTCCGACTTATCAAAAACATGAAGGTGAAATCTGTGGCGGTGTACAGCTTCATATCGAAAACCGCCATACACTTCATGCCTTACGAGCAGGGGTCACTTTAGTGGAAACCATCGCAGCACTCTATCCGAATCAATTTCAATTTATCGAAAATGAAAATGGGAAGTGTTTTTTTGATTTACTGGCAGGAACCAAGCGTTTAAGGAAATACATCTTAGCTGGAGAAGCAGAAAAGTATATAGAGGAAGGCCAACAGGAGCTGGGGAAATTTAAAAAAACGCGAAAAAAATATCTTTTATATCGTTAGAATCATTACGGCAGTTATGCATCCCTCTACAATTACTGAACCGAAGAGTTATTGGATTTAATCAAAAACAGGTTCTTCTGTGAAGAGAGAAAAAGAAATGAGTTGATCCTATTGCCTTTTATAAACGGTGGAATAACGAGAATCAATGAAATGCTTTTGAGTCTCCCGCCATCTGAAAAGAAGATTGCTGATTATATTTTAAAAAACCCGGAAAAAGTCATTTCATTAACTGCCAAGGAGCTCGGGAAACGCAGTGAAACAAGCGGCGCAGCAGTTATCCGATTATGCAAGTCTTTGAATTTGAAGGGTTTTCACGATTTGAAAATCCGTATTGCGGGTGATTTGCAAAGAAAAGAAGAGTACGGATTCCGCGATATTGATCCGGATGAAACGTCCTTATCGATTATTGATAAAATGACAAATAACAGTATTCAAACGATAAGAGAAACAGCACAATTAATTGATATTGATCAACTGCAGACAGGAGTCCAATGGATGAATGACGCCTCAAAAATCCTATTTATCGGAGTCGGTGCATCGGGAATGATTGCACAGGATGCAGTTCAAAAATTTATCCGGATTAATAAAAACGCCTATGCCTTTGAAGACATGCATATTGCGGCAACAGTCATTGCCAATATGAGCGAAAACGATGTTGTTTTTGGCATTTCTTTTTCAGGAGAAACCGTTGAAATTGCAAATATGCTTCATCTTGCCAAAAAAAGAGGTGTGAAAACAATCAGTCTGACTAAATACGGAAAATGGCCGGTTACCGAGCATGCAGATATAAAACTGTATACATCTACGACAAGAGAACCTATTTTTCGGAGCGGCGCCACATCATCCCGAATCGTACAGCTGCAGGTCATGGATATTTTGTTTATGAGTGTAGCTGCCTTACAATATCCTGTTACCGTAAAGCATCTGGATGAGACAAGAGACGCGGTGGATTTCTTTAAAAAAGGGAATGAAAAGATAAAAAAATAAAGAAGATAAAAAGTGTTGCAAGGCTTCTTATTGCGGCATCAGAACAAAAAGCTTACTATACACATTCTCAAAAAGAAAGGAGATGTGAAGCATGAAGCTGGAATCCTGGAATGACAGAAGAATAGATGCACTTGTTCAATTATGGAATCAGGAAATAGGAAGCCATTTTCCAATGCGGAAGGAGTTGTTTAAACAAAATAGCTTTGAGGATGAGAATATATGTGAAAAAGCCTCCGCAATTGCTATCGATGAGGAAAATCATGTGGTCGGATTTGTTGTTGCAAAGAGATATCAGGAAAAACAGGAAGCGGGTATGAGTAAGGAAATCGGATGGATTCAAGTGCTTCTTGTGGCGGAGAACCGGAGAGATCAAGGAATTGGCTCTTTATTGTTAGCAAATGCTGAAACGCATTTAAAGGCTGCCGGTGTAAAACAAATTCTGCTGGGACGTGATCCATGGCATTATTTTCCCGGTATCCCCATGGAATTGGCAGAAGCAAAATCCTGGTTTGAACAGAAAGGATATCAAAACAGTGGGATAGAGCATGACATGATTCGAAAATATCATAACGACGATGTAGCGGCAGTCCCCCAAATAACAGGGATAGAATGCCAGGTGTTAGAACTGGAAGATAAGGATTCATTTCTTGATTTTTTACATCGGTGTTTCCCGGGAAGATGGGAATATGAAGCGATTCATTATTTTCAAAAGGGCGGTACAGGAAGAGAATTTGCGATTTTAAAAAAAGGACAGCAAATCATTGGGTTTTGTCGAATGAATGATGAAAACGCACCGTTTGTCGCTCAAAATGTATACTGGGCTCCTTTGTTTCAGGAGGAATTAGGCGGGGTTGGACCTTTAGGAGTGGATGCGATCGAACGCGGGAAAGGATATGGATTAGCTGTTGTGGAAGCAGGAATCGGTTTTTTAAGAGAACGGGGCGTCTCCCGCATTGTCATTGATTGGACAGGGCTGACAGCTTTTTATAATAAATTGGGATACACTGTTTGGAAGAGCTATGCTGGGTATAGTAAGGATTTGTAAATACGTATTTGTTTTAAATGTATAGAAACAAACAGAAGTTAATTGCTGTTATACTAACAATAACAAAACAAAAAATTGGAGAAATGAATATGAATATAGAACAAGAACTTTATAAAGTAGCAGCAGACTTAGTAAAAAAGAGATATCCTTCTGGCTGGGGCGGTGCAGCGGCGATGTATACCGAATCTGGCCATATATTGACAAGCGTTGCCCCGGAGGTGATTAATGCTTCTACAGAATTATGTATGGAAACAGGAGCGATTTTAGAAGCACATAAACTAAATACCAAAATAACGCACTCAATTTGTATTGCCAGAGAGGATGAAAATGCATCATTCGTTATCTTAACGCCATGCGGTGTTTGTCAAGAGCGTCTTTTTTACTGGGGAGAAGGCGTAAAAGCAGCAATAACAAATTCGAATAATGAAATTGAATTTAAAGCGTTAAAAGAGCTACAGCCGTATCATTGGTATAAGGCTTATGAAAATGAGGGGTGAAATACAATTTTAACAAGAGTGAGAAGAGGAGGGCTAAATATATTTGGCCCTCCTCTTCCTATATTCCCATATGCTATTCATAAGCCTCTTCAGAAACTCTAAACAAAGACTTATCCTCAATTTTATGCGTAACAAACATCAGAACAACGCCAAAGAAAATCATTCCACCGGCGACAAAGGTGATTTCTCTATAGGAAAATTGATTCGTTAATAAGAGACTGCCTAATGTTGCCCCAATCGAATTTGCTAAATTAAATACAGATGCAGCTATCGTTCCCGATAAGGCTGGAGCTTCTGTTGCTGCCAAGATGATCTTTGCATTTAATATCGGTGTGGTTCCAAAGGTTCCGGCACCGAATAAGAAGCAGGCAACATACGTCAAGATTGGGTTCATAAATAAGAATGTAATGGCAATCAGCACAGTGCCTAAAATAGTCATCGCTACAATTAACCGTTCCGTCAGTACTTCAGGCTGAATACTTCCAGAAACAAAATTACCAATAACTGCGCCTAATCCAAATAAGAATAAAGCAATTGTAATACTGGTTACATCAAAGCCTGCAATATCTCGAAGCATAGGCTCTGTAAACGTATAAGCGGTAAATACCCCGGAAAAGCCAAAGACAATAACGGCAATCAGCATCCAGACATTTTTATTCTTCAATACTGCCATCTCATTTTTCAACTTAGGAGTTTCATTTTGTTTTATATTTGGTGTAACAATCATAAGGCCAATTAAATTAATAACGCCCATTGCTGCAATAAACCAGAAAACGAGTCTCCAATCAAGTACGCCGCCGATATAGGAACCAAAAGGAACGCCAAGCATAATGGCAATCGTCAGTCCGCCCTGCACAGCAGCAATGGAGCTGGTACGTTTATGAGGCTGGGAAATTTCAACTGCCATGCTCATACATAGTCCAAAGAATGGGGCATGCATGATTGCAGAGAAAAGTCTGGAAAGAAGCAGTACCTCAAAGGTTGGAGCGGTAGCCGCAATAATATTACTTATAATAAAGATGGAGATAAGTGCGATAAGCAGCGGCTTCGGTGAAAATTTAACCGTTAATATCCGAAGCAGCGGGCCGCAGACAGCAACACTGATCGCGTAAACGCTGAGCAGTAACCCAGTGGTTGAAACAGGCACATCTAAATCTGCCGCAAACTGTGTTAATAAACCAGTAACGGCATACTCTGTCATTCCAATCGCAAATGTACCAATCATAAATACAAATAGAATCGTATTATGGGAGAATTTCATCGTCATTTTAACACTTCCTTTCTGTCCGTCTAAAAAAACAATAGCACTATCATAGTGGAACAGAGACCTATTGTCTAGGTATCTGTTTGAAAAAAATAAAGAAATAATTTTCAGATTAATGGAAGCGCAGAGCAAATGCTTGCTGTGTAAAAAATAGGTTTTTTGAAGCTATAAATAAGAGCAAATGAAAAGAAGTAGAAAAGCTAAAAAAACGAATATTATTATCCGGTATTCGAAGGAAGCGGCGGAATAGGGTTAGAACGAAAGAAGTAATGCAATGTGTTTCCAACATAAATTTTTTATATTTATTGGAATAAATATTGATAACATCCAAGTGAAAGTAAAGCATGAAGAAACAGGATATGGTTAGGTGCGAATGCGGACTGCAATCCGTAATAAATAAACTTTTTATCAGGCGAAGCAATCGCCTGAAAGCATGGTTAGAGAACCTCTTCAGTTTCTCTGTCCATATATATTTTTAATAAAATCCATCTGATCAGTCCGCCGACTGCCAAACCGACTGGTGTAGACAGAATCGGCAGCCATAGTGGACCAATCAAATGACCTGCAATGGTGAAGCTGGGCGAAAAAACGACGCCAACAGTAACAAAATAGGCAGAAAAAACAACCGGCAGATATGAGAAGGCTTTTTCCCCGCCGCCCGCATCTCTATAAGCATCCCATATCACATAGAAATATAAACACGGATAAAACATTAACCATAAATAGTTGGTCTCTGCGATGGCTTCCTCGATTTTAAGGTTGAAGCTCAATACAATAATTGTATTCAAATTTCCCATCACGTTAACTAAGAATTCCAATCCAATAAACATAATCCCCTTTATATAATGACGTCTTAGTAACTGAGCAAATCCAGGTAGAGCAATGCTCCAAAGTACTGCTTCAAGTTTTTTGCTTTTCCTTGATAACTTCGTCTCCATTGGTTCACCCACTTTGTTAATTTTCTCTTCATCCATTCAGGGAGGGCTGTTTCGCTGATTTTATTTTGGTATAAAAGCCATATTCAGAGTAAGGTAAGATTCAACAACTAAATGGAGATAATTTGTGATGATGTATTTTTTATTGACCAAATTACCTTAATGATAAAGGCTGCCTTGTTTAATAATGCTTGCCATTAGATACATCATTGATTTTTTAAGAAAAAATTCGGCCTTGCGTGTCAGCAAAAGCCGATGTTTTTTCCATATGAATTAAGATGAGAAAAGGTATCAGCTCTTCTCCTTATTCTTCGCCAGTTTTTCTCGATTTCTCGTCCCCGGCGGCTGCTCCAGCCAATTGTTATCAATCATGATATCTGCGCCGCTTTTTGCAAGCTTAGCAACTTCCATAGACAGCCGTTCATAATTCGCAGCCAGATCCATTCGCTGACTAGCTGCAGCGGCAGTGGCATAGTTTCCAATCCCGGCAGATATGAGCAAGGACATATGATACATCATTAATTTATCTGAAAAAGTTTGTGTTGTAGAATCACTAACTGCTGTATCAGGTACTTGGGGCGCGCCGATATCATTGGCCATCAAACTATCCACGAATATTTTTATATGTTTTTGTGAAATGTTTTTACATCTGATCATAAAATCCTGTACAACTTTGGAAGGAGAGGTCTGAGCAAACGCAAGGCACAATCTTACCCCCATTTCATTTGTCTGGATGTTCATATAGAGATGAGATATCTCAATGGCATTTAATGGCCGTTTATCACTAAATGGATTGAGTCCGCTAAAATATTTTTTGCTGTCCACATAATCGATTTGCTTTGGAGACTCAATATAGGGGTGTCTCGCATTGATTCCTTTTTTCAGAGCAATTTCCACAGCATGATCATAAAGCGCCGCCATGTCCTGAAGCCCTTGTATGGAGTAATCCCGTATTTCTTTTTTTATACTCATCGTGACAAACCCGCTGTAAGTAATCATCCCGATCCTTGCCATATGCGTCACATAGGTTAAACAAAAAACATCGGTGAAAAGCCAGGGAGCTTTCATATTGACGTCTTTCTCCGTAAATCCATTTGGGACTGCAAAATTTTCTTCTTCAAAAATCTGATGCAGCTGGTCTATTTGATTTGTGAAATTGTCATAGGCATGCTGGACAACAGGCTTTATTTCAGGGTCATCCACATGCTTTAACATAAAACTCAAAATGCTTTTTGCCAGCGTATCATTCATATATCCTGTCCATACAGAAGCAATTTCGGCAGCTGTTAAGTGTATATTTTTTTCATCCATTTGGTTTAGTACCCCTTTCACAGGCGATATATAGATTTAGATTTTGCAAATGGATATATTTTATACATAAATGGGGTTCCTATTGGGAAAAAGAAGAGGAGAAACTATTCAGATGACTTGAGGGGATAATGTTGGGCCGATCTTTCTATTGGCAAAATAAAAAGAAAAACACAGAAGAAAATTTCTCTTTGGAAATTGGAACAAATCTGACTGAAAATCTAAGTAATATAAGAAAAATGCTAGAGGATCCAAGTGATTTAGTAATACGTGAATTCACTATTGGCAAGGCAAATCATCGAATCGCAATTGTTTATATCGATGGCATTGTGAATAATATCTACATCCATGACCATATTATGGAGGATTTAAAAAATGCTTCGGACTTGCCTGTTGATAAACAGGAGCTTTTTGATGCGGTTGATAAGGAAGTTATTACAGTAACAGGTATCGAACGGGGACATTCATTAGACGATGTATCGAATGCTATTTTAAGCGGAAATACGGTGTTCTATTTAGATGGAGTGGATCAAGTACTTATCATGGATACGGTAGGCGGGGAAAGTCGTGCTATCGAGGAGCCCCGGTCGGAAGCGCTGATTCGCGGCTCCAAAGAGGGGTTTATCGAAAATATACGAACCAATACCATGATGATTCGTCGATATATTGCGGATCCTAATCTGCGTTTTAGTACCTATAAAGTTGGCAGACGATCCAAGAAAGACCTTGTTGTAGCCTATATGGACGGTATTGTAAATCCAGATATGGTGAACGAAGTAAAACGAAGACTGGAAACGATTGATATTGATGATGCACCGGAAAGCGGCTATATTGAGCAATGGATCGAGGATAGTTTTTTGTCCCCTTTTCCACAGGTTTTAAATACGGAAAGACCAGATAAGGCTTCTGAGGCGCTTCTTAAAGGGAAGGTGGTCATTCTCCTTGATCGTACGCCGTTTGTATTGATTGCACCGGCGACTTTTGGAAGCTTGCTCCAGTCTCCTGAGGACTATTATTGGCGCTGGTCACTCGGGACACTGGTTAGACTGCTGCGTTATCTTGGTGCATTTATTTCGGTATTTTTGCCAGCTTTATATATCGCATTGGTTTCCTATCATCCTGGGCTGGTTCCATCCGATTTGGCATTTTCCATTGCTGCGAGCAGAGATGAAGTTCCTTTCCCGCCTGCTGTGGAGGCTTTGATTATGACGGCAACGATGGAGTTGCTGCGCGAAGCTGGATTACGGCTGCCGACTGCGATAGGGCAGACCATCGGCATTGTTGGCGGGCTCGTTATTGGAGAGGCAGCAGTTTCCGCTGGGATAGTCAGTCCTATTATGGTTATTGTCGTTGCACTCAACGCCATTGCATCGTTTGCTTTGCCTTCCTATAGTATTGCCATCACATTTCGCATCCTGCAGTTTGGGTTGATGGCTGCAGCGGCTGTATTCGGACTTTATGGAATCATCCTTTGCTACATCATGATTAATATCCATATTGTGAATTTGATGAGCTTCGGTGTGCCATATTCCACTCCATTTGCACCAAGCTTTATGAATGATTGGAAGGACCTTGTGTTACGTGCACCGATTGCAATGATGAAAAGGCGGCCTGTCTATATGCAGACCAATGATAAAAAGCTCATGAACAAAGGGGAGCGTAAACAGTGAAAAGGTTTAAATATGCAGATGAAAGAATTAGTGAAAGAGATATCATGATTGCTATCCCATCCATTGTAATTGGGGTAGGGATTCTTTCGATGCCAAAACAATTAGCCTCTGTAACGAAAGGTGCTGATGGATGGATCCCCTTGCTCCTTGGCGGATTATTTGCTGTTTTTATATCCTGGGCAATAGCTAAATTTGCGTCAGGATTTCAAGGGCAAACCTTCCTTACCTACGCTTCCAAAATCGTAACAAAACCAGTAGCGATAGTTTTAAGTCTGATGTTTGCAATTCTCTCCATCTTTGTCACTGCCTATCAAATTCGTAAAATCAGTAATATATCGCAGCAATATTTATTCGACCGTACCCCAATTGAAGTGATTGCACTGCCCTTTTTGCTGGTAGTTGTTTATGCTGTTTCGGGATCACGCGCTGGGCTGTTCCGAATCAACATGATGTTTATGCCGATTATTCTTTCGATAGCTCTTATCATCGTGGTATTTAATGTTGGTTGGTTGAACGCTGGAAACTTAATGCCTGTATTACAGACCCCCATAACTGGTTATACGCAGGTGATTGCGAATACAGGTGCCATCTCTTATCTTGGATTTGGAATTTTATGGTTTTACCTTTCGTTGGTTGATAAACCAAAAAAAGCACCAAAGGCAGCTGCACTTGGTATGTGTATTCCTGTTGGATTATATATAATGATTTTTATCATGTGTGTTGGCGTCTTTGGGAATGCTGTTACATCTAATTTACTCTATCCGACAATAGAGCTGGCAAAGTTGGTAGAGATACCCGGCGGTTTTTTTGAACGGTTTGAATCTGTTTTCTTTGTGATATGGATTATGGCTATTTTTATTACGGCAACGATGGCTATGGACATCGGGATTTTTGCATTGAATGCCATCTTCAAAAATGCAGAGAAGCTAAAAATAATTTTTATTTTAACTCCGATCATATATTTTGTCGGGATGTTTCCGCGAGATGTGATGGAAGTGGATTTAATAGGATCAATAATGAGTTGGTTGATGCTTATTTTAAACATCACGGTTCTTATCTTATTAACGGTGGTTGCTAAAATCAGAGGGGTGAAGCGGAATGAATAAAGCATATCTATTCCTTTTAGGCTGTTTTTGTTTGCTGCTTGCCGGATGCTGGGATGAAGTGAACATTGAAGAACGGGGGTTTGTGATTGGTGTTGCACTCGATTTAGCAGAAGAACAATCTGGAGATAAACCAATCATAACAATGACAGATCAGTTTGTTGTTCCTTCAGGATTAGGTACTCCCAGCGAAGGCGGAAACAATGCTGATACTCCTTATAACAACCTATCTATTAGCGGTCAAAGTTTGTTTAAAATAACTCGGGAAATGGCACTCATTCAGGGCAATCCTCCCTTTTATGAGCATTTAAAATTAATCGTGGTTTCAGAAGAATTAGCAAGGGAACCAGAAATATTTGCAAATAGCATGGATTTACTTATTCGTGACCCCGAGATGCGAAGAGAAACCAAAGTGATCATTTCCGACCAGAAGGCGAAAGAGTTGCTGGAAATCGAATCCCAAATAGAGCCGCTTCCTGCGATGCATATTGACAGGGTAAATGAAAATATGGATAAATCAGGAGCATTGATTGAACCGCTACGAATAGGGGACCTAAATGAATACATGTTAGAAAAAAATAATTACCTTATTCCAAGAGTTGTTCCATCAGATGGAAAAATGATGTTTAACGGAGCTGGTGTCTTTGATGGAAAGACGAATCAATTAGTTGATGTTATTAGTGGATTAGAAATTGTTGCCGTTAATTTAATAACAGGAGATTTAAAAGGGGGCTATATTGAATTTGAGAGTAACGATGGAGAGATGGTTTATGAAATTAAACGCGCAAAAAGTAACATAGAAATGAACATTGATGAGACGGGCAAACTAAATATTGATATAGAAATTGATACAGAGGGTTATATCGCTGAGGTGTTTAGTGATAATTCCTTGTTAAGTAAAGAATATTTCAATGAATTAGATAAACTGATAAGCGAAAGGATGGAGAAAATAACATCCAATATCATAAAAAAGGCACAAGAAGACATAGGGATGGACTTTTTTGGATTCAGAAAAATGATGGAGGAAAGGCATTATAAAGAATGGTTGAAAGTAAAGGATAACTGGGACGAAGGCGAAAATATCTTTCAGAATGCATCCATAAATGTAACGGTAGATGCCACTGTCCGTGCAACAGGCACCGTGGATCAGACAAGGGATTAAGAAGGGAGTGACGTATTTATGTGGGATGAGCTGACGGGCATATTACCCAATTATTTAATTCTGCTGTGTACTTTATTATCCTTCCTGGTTCCGTATGTTATTTATAAAGTGAATCAAAAGCTGCACGAATACGGTGACCCGCCATGGAAGCATAGCAGATATGAAGAAAATAAAAACAAAAAAACATAACCCCTGCAGATGCTGGCAGATAAACCGATTATGTTCCGTTTTTGCGAAAGATAACGGTAGCGAAGCAGGGGCAGTTAATCAATTGTTATTTCGGAAACGTCCAAATACTCAACACCGAGAACTGCAAGACAAAGCAACCTGTGATGTAAATTGGAGAAAAAGGAGTGTGTACAGATGGTGCTCGATATCATTATTCTTATTCTGCTTAGTCTGTTTATTATCATGTGTTTTTTGTTGTTTATCATGAGACGCCATTTGATAAAAAGGATGGTTGATCATTATGGGAAAACCTTAATGGAAGATCGTTATCAAGAGAATTTATTTGAAATGGTAACCGGTTTTAAACATATGGGGATCCAGCGAACCTTTGAGAATAATTTACGGGCGGAATCTGGCGATGTCTTGCACCGTCCGCTTGGTTCTTCCAAAACGTGGCCGGATTTTGAAATGCTGACATTTATACCGGCCCAAGTAGCCGCGTTCCCAACAGAATATACGGAGCAGGTAGATTTAAAGGTGAAGATAGGTCCGCAGGCCAAGCAGCCAATGGAATTAGATATTCCCTTAATGGTCAGCGGGATGGCGTATGGAATTGCATTAAGCAAAGAAGTGAGACTGGCGCTGTCTGATGCGGTAAATCAGCTGGGTACTGCACTTAATTCCGGTGAAGGCGGCGTGATGGAGGAAGAAATCGATGGAACAGATAAGTATATCCTACAGTTTTCCAAGACAAGCTGGTCCAAGGAAGAACAGCTTATCAAGAAAGCATCGATGATTGAAATAAAATTTGGCCAAGGTGCTTTGATGAGCTCGGGTGTTGTGATTCCGGCAGAGGATCTTCAAGGAGATATTCGAAAGGTATTAAACCTGGACGATGGAGAAGAAGCCGTTATCCATAATCATTTTTTTAAGGATCAAACCTTAGAAGATTTTAAAAACCTTGTTCAGGAGTTAAAAGAACTGACTAACGGCGTGCCGATTGGAGCAAAAATTGCTGCCGGTGGAAAAATAGAAGCGGACATTGATGCTTTATTAGAAATTGACGTGGACTATATAGCTGTGGATGGCGGGCAGGCAGCAACCCACGGAGCGCCGCCAATCTTATCAGAGGATTTTGGGATTCCTACCATTCATGGTCTCCACCGGGCACATCAGCATTTGCAAAAAAAGAAGGCAAGAGATAAGGTCAGTCTGATTATTTCGGGCGGAATGTTTACACCGGGACAATTTTTAAAAGCAATAGCATTAGGGGCGGATGCTGTTTATTTAGGGTCAGCTGTTTTATTTACTGTCTCTCACAAGCAGGTGTTAAATGCTGTGCCCTTTGAACCGCCGACACAGGTTGTCTGGTACGATGGCAAATACAAGGATGATTTCAACAGACAGGAAGGGGCGAAGGCATTAGTCAATTATTTCAATGCTTCGGTAAAAGAAATGGAAGAAGGGATTCGGATGATGGGAAAAAAAGCATTATCGGAGTTATCGAAGGATGATCTTGTGGCCTATGATGAGGGTGTTGCCCGGGATTTTGATGTTCCTTATAGTGTTTGTTCGGATGAGGGGAGCTCTGAGAAGAAGGAGGAGCCGATGATTGAGCTTTAGAACAAAAAGCCAGGTTGACGCAAACATGCAAACATCTTATAATAAAATTAAATTCAGAACGGAAGGGAAAATGTGCTAAGATGAGATTTCGATTCCTAGACTTGAACAATTAATTTGATAACATGTTCAAGCTCTGCCTGTGCTTTGACGCTCGCAGAGAAATAGGAGTCGTCTGTCTTTTTTAGCTATTATAAGGAAGGTATACATGAGGTATATCTTTTTCCTGAAGGAAGTATGTAAAAAGGACAGCAGACGATTTGCTGTTCTTTTTTAAGGATGAAATACAGGTACAACAAAAGGATTTCTATTTCTTTTTGCGCGGGTAAGCAGGGTGTTCGTTCTAATAAAAAATAGGGAGAGATGACGATGCAGATGCTATTGTTCTTTTAATGGATACGGGCTTGTTATCAGAAAATACAAGCTCGTATCGATCCAGTTACAGGCTATCGATACGAGAAATTAAAAAATCTCGGAGGTAGCAAATATGCAAAACAATCAATTTGAAATAAAAGACGTCGAATTAACGTATTTAGATAAAGATATTTTTTCCATCGAACGGTTAGCGGTTCATTTTATGGATCGGATTGGTATTGTCGGTCCGAATGGGGCGGGAAAAACAAGTCTGCTCCGTTTGCTGGCAGGAGAGATAGAGCCGACAAAAGGGAAAATTCACCGCCATGCAAGCTTTGCTTATTTAAAACAAATGGAATTCCCGGGTGAGGAACAAGCAGATCCAAAGGTATTAGGCAAGCTTCAGGTTCCCAATATAGAGGAAGGCATCAGCGGCGGTGAGCAGACGAAAATAAAAATAGCACAGCTTTTGGCAGCGTATAACGAAGCACTGTTGATTGATGAACCAACTACGCATCTTGATCAGCAGGGAATCCGTTATTTACGGAGAGAACTGGAGAATTATTATGGGACGCTAATGTTAATCAGCCACGACCGGAAGCTTTTAGACCAGCTCGTTACAACGATTTGGGAAATTCGTGACGGAGAAATCCATGTTTACTCCGGTAATTATACGGAGTATGAAGAACAGAAGGCTTTGGAGGAATATCAGCAGCAGGAAGCGCATGAGCAATATTTGAAGGAAAAAGCCCGTTTAGAAGCAGCAGCACAGGATAAAATGCAAAAGGCTGCGAAAATGACGAAGGGCGCAAAAGCAAATGCTCGAAAGAAAGAAGGAACGGACCGGCGGCTTGCGTCAAAACCTAAAGATGTTTCGCAAAAGGCGATGCAAAAAAGTGCCAAAGCCATGGAAAAACGGATGGACCAATTGGAAAAGGTCGATGCTATTCAGCATGAACGGCCCATTCAGTTTCATCGTTCCAAAGCGTTAGAACTGCATCATTCCTTTCCGGTAATGGGAAATCAGCTGACGCTAAAGGCTGGGGAAAAACTGCTTTTAGAAGAAGTCCGTTTTCAATTTCCTTTGGGTAAAAAAATTGCGATTACCGGAGCGAATGGTTCTGGAAAAAGTACGCTGCTGAAGGCGGTTTACGAGCGGCAGGAAGGACTGGAGATTTCACCGAAAGTAGCATTTGGTTTCTTTGACCAGCTTGCTTATCAGGAGAAGTCAGACGAAACGATTTTAGACAGTTTAAAGAAAACAACCGATTATGAGGAAGGCTTTTTACGCAGCATTCTGCATGCCATGTATTTTAAAGGAAATTCGATTTATAAAAAACTGTGTCACTTAAGCGGCGGTGAAGCGATCCGGCTGCAGCTGTGCAAATTATTTCTTGGCTCTTACCATATTTTATTACTGGATGAGCCGACGAATTTTTTGGATATCCAGACAACGAAAGCTTTAGAAGCATTCTTTAAAGGCTATCCGGGCACCATTATTTTTGTTTCCCATGATGCAGCCTTTATCGAAAATACAGCAGATCATGTATATGAAATAAAAAATAAAAATATCACTGAAAAGTAAGGAGAGCAGGGGCAGCTATTTGCTCCTGCTTTTTTACCTTATATAATAAAAACAAAAAATCATACACTTTCCAGATGGACAAAACAGTTCACAATATCAATAATAAGAACAGACAATTCATTTAAAGCAAAAAAGGTGGACAGCATGATGAAAAAGATACTTATTATTACATGTGTCATTGTAGCAGGAGTATTTTTCCTCGTTGGAAAATGGGGAGGAGATAGTAAACTATTTGCACAAACATTACCCTCTAATATGAATGAAGCACATGAGATTAAAGAAATTACCATATACGAAGTGAAGCCGACAGGAAAGCCTAAAGCCATTTCGCTAACGGAAAAAGAAGATATTGCCAAGATTTTAAAAGCTGGTGAAGCGATGGAACTCAATGAAACAAATGACTTTGTAAGCTCTGGTTATCTGCTTCTGTTTCAAGGCTCTAAAGAAAAATATGCGTTGACCGTGAATGAAGAAGGAAACATAGATATGAACGGGCATGAAGAACATTATGATATTAAAGGAAAAAATGCATTATTCCAGGCTATTCAAGGAATGGATAATCAATGGGAGCTGTTAAAGGAGGGGGAGTTATAGAGATTTACTATTTTGACGATTTGGAGGTGAAGAAATGATTTTAATGATAGATAACTATGATTCATTTGCTTATAATATCGTCCACTATCTGGAGAATTTAGGTGAAAAGGTTGTCGTTAAATATAATGACCAGCTGACTATCGAAGCAATCGAGCAGCAGCAGCCGGAGTATATTGTCTTATCGCCAGGACCCCATACGCCTGAAGAAGCAGGAATGACATTAAAGGTCATTGAGCATTTTAAAGGAAGTATTCCTATTCTTGGTATTTGTCTCGGGCATCAGGCTATCGGCCAAGCCTTTGGAGCTGCCGTGATAAAAAATAATCCTGTTCATGGAAAGCAGTCGCTTATTTTTACTGACCAGCAGGGCGTTTTTTCACAGCTTCCTAAAAGCTTTACGGTGACAAGATACCATTCTTTAAGTATCGATTCGGACAGCATTCCGGAATGCCTTGAAGTCAGCGCGACTACAGAGGATGGAACAATCATGGGGATACGTCATAAAGCCTACCCCATCGAAGGGATGCAATTCCATCCGGAATCCATCAGCACGGAGCATGGCTATACATTGCTGAAGAATTTTCTAATGCAATATAAAAAGGCAGGTGAACTTCAAAAATGATAGAGAATACGAAAATGTTATTTGATTTTTCCTTTGAAGAAGAAGAAGAAGGTGTGCGCCGTATTTTTGACAAGCCGATGGACATTCTAATTGCTCATTCAGATGATGAAGTAGAAAATGTTTTTGCACAAATGGAAGGATACCAGCAGCAGGGCTATTATCTGGCTGGGTATATTTCCTATGAAGCTGCCTCGGCATTTGATAAAAATCTGGTGACCCATAAAAAAAGCGACCTGCCGCTTATGGTGATGGGGGTTTTTAAAAGTGTACAGCTGGAGCACACAAGGCCGGCTGCTGACCGTGCCTATCCTCCGGTGAATTGGGAGATGACAACCCACAAGCAGCAGTATCAGCAAAATATCGAATCGATAAAAGCTGCGATTGCGAGAGGAGATACATATCAAGTAAATTATACTGTTCGGATGGAAGCAGATAGAGCAGTGGATGCAGATTTACTGTATGAACAATTATCTGGCGCGCAGCAGGCAAGGTATGGTGCCCATCTGCAAATAGGGGATTACCAAATTGTATCTGCCTCTCCGGAGCTGTTTTTTGAACGAAGGCAGCAGTTCATCCATACGAAACCAATGAAAGGAACCATCAAACGAGGGCGGACTCCAGAGGAAGATTCCTCTAATAAAAGGAAGCTCACTCATTCCGAAAAGGACCGGGCAGAGAATGTAATGATTGTGGATTTACTTCGAAATGATCTATCGAAAATTGCTGTACGGGGTTCTGTTCACGTACCGAAGCTTTTTGAAATAGAAAAGTATCCTACAGTTTATCAAATGACCTCAACCATTAGGGCAGAATTAAAAAAAACCCTCAGCAATTTTGATCTATTTAAAGCGTTATTTCCTTGCGGTTCCATCACCGGTGCACCAAAGCAAAGTACAATGGAAATCATTCACGAGCTGGAGGATTCACCGAGGGATATTTATTGTGGAAGTATCGGTTTTATCACACCAAATCAAGATGCACTATTTAATGTTGCGATACGGACTGCTTGGATGAAGAATGGGAAACCGCCTGTTTATGGAGCAGGAGGAGGAATTACCTGGGAGTCGGATACGGAAGGGGAATATGAAGAAGCTTTAGCAAAAACAGCCATTTTAAAAGCGGCTTCTCCGTCCTTTCAAATTGTAGAAACAATGAAATATGATGGGACACAGATACTTCGGCTGAACAGGCATCTCGCCCGGCTAAAACGAACGGCGCTTCAATTCCAGTATCCTTATTACATGGATAATATCCGGCAACAGCTGAAGGAAAAGGTAAAGAATTATGATGGAGAACAAAGAGTACGCCTTTTATTGGGCCAGGATGGGGAAATAAACATAACCTGTACGCCGCTTATGAAAGAGTCGGAAGCAATAAAAAAAGCAGGGATAGCTTCCTCGCCAATCAATAAAAATGATATTTTTTACTATTATAAAACGACGAATCGGCAAATGTACACGTCTTTTCGAGAGCAAGCCCCTGCTTCCTTTGATGTCCTTCTATGGAATGAAGAAGAACAACTGACGGAGTTTACGATTGGGAATCTGGTAATAAAACAACAGGGGGCCTATTATACGCCGCCTATTTCTTCGGGACTCCTTGCTGGTACTTACCGGGAAGAACTGCTGGAGCGGGGAGTAATAAAAGAAAAAATTCTGTGGAAGAAAGACATCTCTTCTTTTGAAGAGGTCTGGCTGATTAATAGTGTACGAGGCTGGGTAAGGGTAACATTTTAAAAAATAATTTTGTGAAAAAGATTGCATGATTAACCGGTGCGATCTTTTTTTATGCATGATGAAATGACTGGAATATTGCTGCAGCAAAAGGGATTTATAGCTGTTCGATTATAAACATGCATGTTGTTAAAAGAAGTCGATGGCAGTCAAAAAAAAGGCAAAAAAATTTTGAGCAAAAGTATATCTGAAATAAAAAAGTTATGATATGATGTATCAGATTCCCAAGGGAGGTTTTAAATGAAATTTTAGTTAAGGAGAAATGAAGTATGGAAAAACAAAATATGACACTGTCTATCTTGCTGATGAATTTGTTTATTGCATTTTTAGGTATTGGGTTAGTTATTCCAGTTTTACCTACTATTATGAATGAATTGAATTTGTCTGGATCTGTTGTAGGGTACTTGGTAGCAGCTTTTGCAGTTGCGCAGCTTATTGTTTCACCACTTTCTGGAAGATGGGTCGATGTGTTTGGACGTAAACGCATGATCGTTATCGGATTATTGATTTTTAGTTTTAGTGAGTTTTTATTCGGTATCGGGAAGACCGTAGAAATTTTATTTATCTCAAGAATTTTAGGTGGAGTGAGTGCTGCTTTTATAATGCCTGCAGTTACCGCATTTATTGCCGATATTACAACGCTTGAATCCAGACCGAAAGCGTTAGGCTATATGTCTGCAGCAATCAACACCGGATTTATTATTGGTCCTGGTGTCGGTGGATTGCTGGCGGAAGTAGGACCGAGAGTCCCGTTTTTCGCAGCGGCAGGTTTAGCCTTATTCACAGCGGTTTTATCCACAATAACATTACGTGAACCAGAAAGAAAACAAATGGAACAAGGAGAAACAGCAGCTCCAAAACCCGGCTTAGGAAGAATCTTTGTTCCAATGTACTTTATCGCGTTTA
Organism: Oceanobacillus sp. FSL K6-0251; assembly: GCF_038004725.1. Taxonomy (NCBI): domain Bacteria; kingdom Bacillati; phylum Bacillota; class Bacilli; order Caryophanales; family Bacillaceae; genus Oceanobacillus; species Oceanobacillus sp. FSL K6-0251. The sequence goes on from NZ_JBBORS010000001.1 coordinate 1,278,080, forward strand.
TTATTATATTTATTACCGCATTTGGTTTATCTTCCTTTGAATCGCTATTTTCTCTATTCGTGGATCATAAATTTGCATTCACACCGAAGGATATTGCGATCATTATTACCGGAGGAGCGATTGTCGGCACGATTGCACAGGTTGCCTTGTTCGGTAAATTGGCAAATAAATGGGGAGAAATTCGTTTGATTCGTTATTGTCTCATTTTCTCTGCCATTCTTGTTACGGCAATGACCGTTGTGGAAAGCTATGCGATGATTTTATTCGTAACGATTGTTATCTTTATAGGCTTTGATTTACTAAGACCGGCTGTGACCTCTTATCTGTCAAAAGCGGCTGGAAATAATGAACAAGGCTTTGTTGGTGGAATGAACTCGATGTTTACAAGTATTGGAAATGTATTTGGACCAATTATTGGCGGGATATTATTTGATATAAATTTAAATTATCCTTATTATTTTGCAGCAATGGTATTGTTAGCAGGTATTGCTGTGGCAATGGTTTGGAAAGAACCAAAAACGCAGGCAGAACACGCATTAGAAAAAATAAAATAATTGCTGAAGAATAACTGGATAGAAGAAACGCACTTGTGCGAGCGGAAGGCTCTGAAGCACAAGTGCGTTTTGTATATTAGCAATCATTTTTTTACAGAAAGGGAGCAACCTTCAGGAAACAAAAGCTAATCCTTTCTGCTTATATTTTCAATCGTAATCGATTTTGGCTTTCTAGCATCTCTCTGCAGTTTTAAATCGTCTGTAGAAGCCCGCATAAACGACCATGCCAGCAGAATCATGATGAAAATAACCGGGAATCCGGCAACAATACTGGCTGTTTGCAAGGTCTCCAACCCGCCGATAAACATTAACGCCATCGGCAAAATCATTAGCATAAATGCCCAGAAAATCCGGTGCCAGCGCATTGGCTCGCCGCCGATCAGTTTTCTTTGGGCTACAGCTGCCAAAATATAAGAAGCTGAATCAAAGGTGGTCGCTAAGAAAATAATAGCGAGTATCGTGAAGACAGGAATAATAAACCAGGAAATCGGCAGCTGATCCAAAATAGCAATAATGGCAGCCGGGGCTCCATATTCATTCATAAATCCAATCACATCGAAGGATTGGGACAGCTGCAGATAAAGGCCATAATTTCCTAAAATCCCAAAGAACAGGACACAGCCCAGTGTTCCGTAAATTAATGTTCCAAGAACCATCTCTTTGATTGTTCTTCCTCGTGAAATTCTAGCTACAAAGAGCCCGACAAACGGTGCATAAACCACCCACCATGCCCAGTAGAAAACGGTCCAGGTTTCCGGGAAATTCGTTGCTTCATATCCTGGAACAGAAGCTAATGGCTCAAGCCAGGTTGCCATGGAAAAGATATTATTGACAATCCGTCCGATACTTGTAAACGTCATTTCGCTGATAAATAAGGTTGGACCGAAAATAAAGACGAAGGCTAGAATAAATAACACGAGCCAGATATTTAAGTCACTCAGCAATTTAATTCCTTTATTAATACCGGAATACGAGCTGAATGCAAATATAGCAGTACATATGAGCATAATGACTGCCTGCATTCCCAGCGATACAGGAATACCAGTAACGTGATTCACGCCTTCTGCAATCATTGGCGTTCCGAGTGCCAGAGTTGTTCCGGCTCCACCAAGCAGACCGAAAATAAACAAGACATCAATTATTGTCCCCAGCGGTCCATCTGCGTGTTTGCCAATAACCGGCCGGGAAGCTTCACTGATTTTAAGTACAGGTTTTTTGCGGACATAGTAAAAGTAAGCGATTGGCAGGGCGGGCAATGTATATAGTGCCCATGCAACAGGTCCCCAGTGGAACATGCCATAGCTTGCTGCCCAGTTGATAGCCTCCTCCGATTCCGGTGTAATACCGAACGGCGGCCCTTCATAATAGTAAGCCCATTCAATCATTCCCCAATATAATATACTTGAGCCGATACCTGCGGAAAAGAGCATGGCAGCCCATGAAAATGTTCCAAATTCTTTTTTTGTATTTCTGTCGCCGAGTTTTATGTTACCGTTTCTGCTGAATGACACATAAAGCAGAAAGATTAGGACGCCGAGTCCCAATAATAAGTATAGAATACCAAAATTTCCTGTGACAAATTCATTTGCCTGATTAATCACGGATGCGCCGGCTTCCGGGAATAAAATCAATGGAATAACGACACTAAACAAAATAACAAGCGCTAATATGAAAGTAGGCCAGTCTATTAAACGTTTATTCATTTATTCATCTCCTCATCTGTGTTGAATGTTTTTAGGATGTCATGGATAACTGTCTGAATCAATGGTTTAAAAAGGGCCTACCTTGTTTTGTATGCTTCCCTATATATCCGTTTACAAACAAAAGTACAAGGGACTCATGTTTCCTGGCTGAAACGCTCTTGCAAACGGTATAGTAAAAAGCAGAAATTATTTAACATTCGGAACGGAAAAGGACGGTATTATTTTTTTCGTTAGCTATTAGGAAGCGGAATTATTCCTGATAGCGGACGATGCGAATGCTGGGGCAGAATATTGTAGAGAAAAGTCGCCATTTGTAAAACGATATTATTATAATATTCTCTGCAGATTTTATCAAGGGCATTTAGATGGAGGAGGCTTTGTTCCGGGCAGTTTGAAACCGTATCGTTTATGGTAAAAATAAGGTAGAATAAAAGGAAATTGGGAAGGAGATACAACAATTTGAAGAAAACACGATGACATTCCCGCTAAAGAAGATTCAGGCAGGCGCTGTACCAAATATATTGCAGCAATCCGAATCAGAGATGGACCTGCTGTTTCCCTATTAAAAAAGAAATATAAGGAAGTGATTCGATGACGTTTCATGAATATAAAAACTATGATGCAACGGGTCTGGCAGAGCTTATCCGGCGAAAAGAAGTACAGCCCTCTGAATTAGTAGAAACCGCCTTTAGTCAGATGCATCAAGTGAATCCCGAGTTAAATATCACTACCCATCAACGGGAGGAAGCAGTGAAAAAAGAAGCAAATCAATTTCTTGTTCAAGAAGCTGCTTTTTCAGGTGTTCCCATATTGATGAAAAATATCTCACAAGCCATTGAAGGAGAAAAATTAACCTCAGGCTCGCGGCTGCTTCAGAATCATGTAGAGAAGCATGATAATTATTTTGTTAAAAAATTTCGGGAAGCGGGCTTTTTATTTATGGGGCATACCAACAGCCCTGAATTTGGCTTGAAAAACATAACCGAGCCAACGCTGTATGGGCCGACAAGAAATCCTTGGAATCCGGCTTACTCTCCTGGCGGGTCAAGCGGAGGGGCTGCAGCAGCTATTGCCTCTGGTGTTGTCCCAATGGCAGGAGCAAGCGACGGCGGCGGTTCAATCCGCATACCTGCATCCTTTAGCGGGCTGGTCGGATTAAAACCGACACGCGGACGAACTCCTGTAGGACCGGGAGTCGGCAGACAGTGGCAGGGAGCATCGATTAATTTTGTATTAACCAAAACTGTACGGGACGCTGCTGCTATGCTGGACCAATTACAGGTGGTAGAGCCTCATGCTGCCTTTCAGACGCCGTTATATGAAGCGGGATATCAGCATACGCTGTCTGCCAAGCTTCCCCAACTGCGGATTGCTTTCACTACAGACTCACCGGCAAATACCCCTGTATCCGATGATGCAAAAAAAGCAGTGCTGCAGTTTGTCCGCCATTTGGAACAGAATGGACATATTGTGGAAGAAAAAACTTCTCCCGTTGACGGGGTTCAGCTGATGCGGGACTACTATGTGATGAACAGCGGGGAAATGAATAGCGTTATCCGCGGACTTGAAAAGACAATGGGAATGTCATTGACAGCAGAGGATATGGAAATCGAGTCATGGCTGCTTCATCAAGCTGGAAAATCTGTATCAGCAGCAGATTATTCGGACAGTTTGGCGTCCTGGGACCGTGCAGCAGAAATTATGTCTATTTTCCACCAGTCCTATGATTTCTATATTTCTCCGGCTGCCGCTTTTCATGCTCCAAAGGTCGGAGAGCTGACGATGACAGCGCAAAAGGAACAGGAATTTAAGGAAAGAATGGCTGTTGAAAAGGAAAAGCAGAGCATCATTTACGATATGTTTTTGCCCAGTTTAACGTACACCCCATTTACGCAGCTTGCGAACTTAACAGGGCAGCCGGCTATTTCTTTGCCGCTTTATGTCACAGATAATGGATTGCCAATTGGTGTGCAGGTTATGGCAGGAAAAGGCGGAGAGCATCGTCTTTTGCAGCTTGCCTATGAAACAGAGAACAGTGATTTATGGAAGGGCATGCAGGGCAACCCTTATTTTTCATAATAAACCTTACTCCTTTTAATATCTGTTAGAATAATGAAAAAGTAGTTTAAATAGAATAAAAGAAGTGCCGAGGAGGGACCAAATGGAAATTACAGTTCAAGATATGTTGCAGGAAGAGTTATTTGCACAGGCTGTTGTCGAGACAGGGAAATCGAACTTTTCTGAGAAGAAAATCCAATGGGTATCTGTCATTGAAATGCCTGTGGAGAATTTTGTCCGGAAAAATGAGCTTGTTTTAACTACAGCGCTTGGCTGTAAAGATGATTTGGATGCTTTCATGCAATTTGTAGAAGATATTATCCGTGCAGAAGCGAGTGCATTAGTCATTGCAACAGGGAGACATATTAATGAGATACCGTCTGAAATCAAAGCGTTGGCAGAATCGCATTGTTTAACAATGATTCGCATTCCCTGGGAAATCCGTTTTGCAACGATTGTGGAATTCGTCATGGAGGAGCTGGCACAGAGGAAAAGTTCGGAAATCCTTCAGAATGTGAAGGTACAGCAGGAGCTGCTGCAATTTCTTCTGGAAGAAAAACGTCTGCACGAGCTGCTGGAATTTATCCAAATGCAGGTCGCTGCAAATGTATACCTAACGGATCATCACTTTCGTTTGTATGATTTGGAGGAGTATTCCAAAGGAGCACAGGAAAAATGGCAGCTTGTTTTTCAAATGGAAGAGAAAATCATTCTTCGACAAGATAGATTCATGCGTGACCCATATAGGCAAAAATTTGATTTAGTTGCTTTTCTGGATAAAGAGCTGATTCAAATTCCTATTTTGCAAGTAACCGGCGAAGCGAAAGGCTATTTATTTGTAGAACTTCCCAATCAGGCAGCTTACGAGCCTTTTTTAAATAAATACGGTCAAATACTGGAGCATGCGGCTACAACGATCGCCTTATGGCTCTCTAAAAGAAATGCCGTGGAAGCAACAGAGAATAAACTGCGCAGTGATTTTGTCGAAGAACTGGCAAAAGGAAAATTTCGTAATGTGGAAGAGGCGGATTTACGTGCAAATCCGTTAGGGTACTCTATTTATCATACGTATGTATGCATTCTTGCTCAGCCGGAAAAACTGCGGGAGATTTATAAACAAAGGAAACATGCATCAGGCACTTATTCTCTATGGGAGAAAACGATGCACGGCTACTTAGAGGAAGAACTGGTATATGCTGCGCAGACGTTAAAACAAGAAGTGATGATGACGCAAACAGAGGAAGCATTTTTGGTATATTTGCATATCGAGCATCAGACGGATTATCAGCTTGCGACGGATTTTTTGGATTTGGTTGACAGACGTCTAAAACATTTTTTTCCTGAGGTAACTTTACGTTGGGCAGTTAGTGGAAAAGTAGAATCATTTACCGATTTTCAAAGATCATTTATAGAAGCAAAACAGGCAATGCAAATTGGAGAAAAGAAAGGAAATCCGCGTACATGGTATGAAGATACAGTGCTTGAGCGGATCTTGTTGCAGCTTCAACCTATTTCAGAAATGGATACCATCAGGGAGGACGTATTAGAGCCGCTGTTAACGTATCAAGAAGAAAGGAAGATTAATCTGATAGAAACATTTCTCATTTTTCAGCAGCATCGGGGAAATGTCAGTAAAACAGCTCAATCACTCCATCTTCACCGACAGTCATTGTTATACCGCTTGCGAAAAATAGAAGCGCTGACGGGACTGTCGCTCCATGATTCTCATCATTTATTCCTGTTGGAGCTGAGTATGAGAGCATGGGAAATAAACAACACATGAGTGGAAGAACGAAAAGTATGGTCTGTATGGAGATCATGCTTTTTTATTTAGGACGACACCTCCTAACTGTATAATAAAATAATTTTCTTTTCATACAAAATGTCGGATGATTTAAAGAATAGTTTAAATATATAATAAATTCAAACAGAAATAAATATCATTTCATCGCAGAAGAGCATTTTGGGAAAATAGGAAGATGGGGAGGGGGCTTATTTGCTGTGAAAGTGGCTCGAGAGGAGTACCGGGAACGTTTAGCGAAGACAAAGGAGAGTATGGCAAAGCAGGAAATAGAAGTATTGCTTATCACCAATCCGGCAAATATGTATTATTTAACCGGTTTTGACGGCTGGTCCTTCTATGTGCATCAAATGCTGATTGTAATTGATGAGGAGGAGCAGCCAATCTGGATAGGGAGAACAGCAGATGCCAATGCTGCAAAAGTGACCACATGGCTGCGGGAAGAAAATATAATTGCTTATCCAGACACGTATGTACATTCGCGGATAACCCATCCAATGGATTTTATTGCTTCGATTTTAACAGAAATTGGTCTGAGCAGCCGTCATATTGGTGTGGAAATGGATAGTTATTATTTTACGGCAAAATGTTATGCTGCGTTAACTCAAGGGCTTCCGGATGCATTATTTAAAGATGCGACGTTACTCGTGAATTGGCTGCGTATCGAAAAGTCTCCAGTGGAATTAGCGATGATGGAGCGGGCTGCAGTGATTTCTGAACAGGCGATGCAGGCAGGAATCGACCTGGTGAATGAAGGGGTCAGAGGCTGTGATGTCGCTGCCCAAATCAGCTATGCACAATTCCGGGGAACGCCGCAATTTGGCGGCGATTATCCAGCGATTATACCGTTGCTCCCAGCCGGGGAACGGACTTCCACGCCTCATTTAACATGGACGGATCAGCCCTATCAGATAAATGAGACCGTTATTTTAGAGCTGTCAGGCTGCTATCAGCGCTATCATGCCCCGATTGCACGGACCGTTCAAATTGGAAAGCCGTCTGTATCGATGAAAAACCTGTCATCTATTGTTTTAGAAGGGTTACATGTATGTCTTGATTTTATTAAGCCGGGAGTCACCTGTGAGGAAATAGAAGCAGTTTGGCGGAAAACGGTAGAGAGACACGGCGTCTTCAAAGAGTCACGTCTCGGCTATTCGATGGGATTAAATTATCCTCCAGACTGGGGGGAGCATACAGCAAGTATTCGAAAAGGGGATAAAACGATTATCCGTCCCAATATGACATTCCATCTCATTCCTGCTATCTGGTCGGAGGGGGAAAGCTTTGAAGTCAGTGAGTCTTTCTATGTGACAGAAACAGGCTGCAAGACATTTGGAAACGTACCAAGAAATCTTTATGTCAAGGAATCCATGCCAATGAAAGAGATAGAGGAAGACAAAAATGAAAATTCTGCCGGGTAAGGGAAGGCGGCAAAATAGGAGGCTGAGAAAATGACACACAAGAAAGAAATTGACTTGGCGACCAAAACGGTCTGGGCGGGAGAAGCGGATTATTTGGTTCATGGGGCGACGCAGGTGCCTGTTGTGTTGAGCGTAGCCTATAATTATGATGATATAGATGAATGGTTTGACGTAGCTACAGGAAAAAAAGCAGGGCATATTTATGGCCGGAATACGAATCCAACCGTCCAATCCTTTGAAGATAAAATCAAAGAAATGGAGGGGGCAGAAGCGGTAACCAGTTTTTCAACGGGAATGGCAGCAATCAGCAACACATTAGCTACGTTTTTAGTTCCGGGAGATCGAATTGTTTCTATTAAAGACACTTATGGCGGAACGAATAAAATATTTTCCGAATTTCTTCCGCGTCAGCAAATTGAAGTTCATTTATGCGATACAGGAAATATGGCAGAAATGGAGAAAGAGATAAACAAAGGCTGTGAAATTTTATATTTAGAAACGCCTACGAATCCAACTGTAAAAATAACCGATATTGAACGGATGGCTAAGGCAGGGAAGGAAGCGGGCGCATTAGTGATTGTGGATAATACGTTTGCAACACCGATGAATCAACGTCCGCTGGCTCTTGGAGCAGATCTTGTTATCCACAGTGCGACCAAGTTTCTGGGAGGGCATGCCGATGCTTTAGGGGGTGTCGTCTGTGGCAGGAAAGCGCTGATTGAGCCTATTTTCCATTATCGGGAAATCAATGGTGCTACAATGGACCCCATGGCTGCTTATTTAGTCCTCCGTGGTATGAAAACATTACATCTTCGTGTTCGTGAGCAATGTAAAAATGCGATGGCGCTGGCATTATACCTTCAAAAACAGGATATCGTAGAGGATGTATTTTATCCCGGCTTGCCAGACCATCCCAATCATGATATTGCTAAAAAGCAGATGGATGATTTTGGCGGCATGCTGAGCTTTTCTGTAAAGGGAGGCATCGATACAGTTCGAAAAGTACTTCCAAAGCTGCAGTTTGCCCATCGTGCTGCGAACTTAGGGGCAGTGGAAACAACAGTAGGACCGGCAAGAACAACCAGCCATGTGGAATGCACACCAGAGGAGCGTGCAGCCCTTGGTATACCGGAAGGGCTTATCCGTGTTTCCTGCGGTATTGAAGCTACCGATGATATAATCCATGATTTTGAGCAGGCGCTGCAAGCAGCGAAATCAGATAAGCTGCTTTCTTAATCATAACAATAAGAGTAAATATGAAAACCGAATGGGTACCTTACATTCGGTTTTTCATGCTGCAGGATAGCATATTAAACGAAATGTTAAGACCGTTCTACAGAAGGCCTCCTTGATAATAAATACAGTATTCATAAAATTATACCTAATGTTACTTTTATTACTTTTGCGGAAAGGGTTTTCATTATCGATTAATCTATGTATAATGAGAACCGTTCTCTAGGCCTTTTATTAGTCAGAATATTATCGATTTACAAAAAGAGAGGAGCGACAATATGTCTAAAGAGAAAAAGAATCCATTTCAACGATTTTTAGATTTTGTGGAAGTGGTCGGAAATAAATTGCCGCACCCGGCTACATTATTTGCCATTTTGGCCTTACTGGTTTTAGTCCTTTCTGCGGCATTACAGCCATTTAATATAAGTGTTGAAAACCCTGGCGATCCAGGAGAAGCGGTGGAAATTAAGAATCTTCTGAATGCAGAGGGGATTGAATATATTTTTGGCAGTATGACCGATAACTTTATCGGATTTGCGCCGCTTGGTGTAGTACTTGTTACGATGCTTGGAATCGGGGTAGCAGAGCGGACAGGCCTTATTAGTGCGTTGCTGCGCGGGTTTGTATTGGCAATCCCGAACCGCTTTATTACATTAGGTATCGTTTTTGCGGGGGTAATGTCGAGTGTGGCTTCTGATGCAGGCTATGTTGTTTTACCTCCATTGGGTGCATTAATTTTTGCGGCGCTTGGACGCCATCCATTAGCAGGTCTTGCGGCAGCATTTGCCGGCGTATCTGGCGGTTTCAGTGCGAACTTATTCTTATCCGGAACAGATGTGATGCTTGGAGAAATGACCATTGCCGGAGCTGCTATTATTGACCCTGCCTATGCAGAGCAAATGAATATTGCCATGAACTACGGTTTTATTGCCGCATCAGTGGTAATACTCACCCTTATCGGCAGCTGGGTAACAGAAAAAATTGTGGAGCCTCGGCTGGGTACGTATAAAGGAGAAGCAACGGAAGACATAAAAGGAATTACAGCAATAGAGAAAAAAGGACTTATTTGGACAGCAGTTTCGTTTGTTGTTTCTTTTGTACTCGCGGCATTGCTGGTTATCCCTTCTAATGCGCCGCTGCGTGGAGAAGACCCTGGATTAGACGGGATTATCATGTCACCATTTATGGATTCCCTTGTACCGATTATCGCTATTTTATTCTTAATCCCAGGACTTGTTTACGGTTTGATAACCAAAGAAATTAAAAGTGATAAAGATGTTGCAGCACAAATGAGCGATACGATGGCATCAATGGGGATGTTTATCGTCCTTGCCTTTACAGCAGGTCAATTTGTCGCTTACTTTAATGAAACCAATATGGGACTGGTAATTGGTGTTTATGGAGCAGAATTCTTAGACAGTGTAAACTTCAGCGGAATTGGCTTAATTCTGTTGTTTATTCTGATTGCTGCATTTATCAATATCTTTATTGGAAGTGCATCTGCAAAATGGGCCATGATGGCTCCCGTATTTGTTCCGATTATGATGCAGCTTGGCTATGCACCGGAATTTACACAGATGGCATACCGTATTGCTGATTCAGCAACAAATATTATCTCGCCATTGATGACATACTTTGCAGTAATTATTGCCTTTGCCCAGAAATATGATAAGAAAATGGGAATTGGAACCCTCGTATCAACCATGCTTCCATACTCTATCTTCTTCTTGATAGGCTGGACAATCATGCTGGTTGTTTGGATGTGGCTGGGTATTCCTCTTGGACCAAACGGACCGATTTATTACGGATAAATTAAAAACCATGAAGAGTGTGACAGCTTTTCATGGTTTTTTAATTTGTTTATTATTTTAATAATCGTTCCATTTTACTTATCCATCCTGAGAAAGGTAGAACGAAGTCACTATAAAATCATGGAAAAGCATTAATCGCTATGTTTAAATGGAAGTAAGATTGGATGAGCATGAAGGTTATGACAGTGTCTTTTTAAAATAGTGAATGAAATAGAAATACAGCTGGAAGGGAACGATCCACATGGAATTAGAGGAATTGTTATCAAAAATGGCAGAAGAAGGCGTGATTCATGGCGGTTCAGAAGTCAATAAGGCAATGGTGGCCGTATCAGATGAAACGAGGCGATTATGTGCCATATTAAATAATGGCGTGTATACCAATGAAGAAATCAGACAGCAGATGTCCCAGATTACCGGCCAAGAATTAGATGAAAGTTTTTCCTTGTTTCTACCGTTTACCTCCGATTTTGGAAAGAACATAAGCATCGGGAAAAATGTATTTATAAATTCTGGATGCCGTTTTCAAGATCAGGGGCAAATCATTATCGGTGATGGAAGCTTAATCGGGCATAATGTTGTGTTCGCAACTATCAATCATGACTATGATCCGTTAAACCGCGGAACGATGTACCTTAAACCCATTGAATTGAAAGAGAGAACATGGGTTGGTTCGAATGCAACCATTCTGCCTGGGGTAACAATCGGTAAAAATTCGGTTGTTGCAGCCGGATCCGTCGTTACTAAGGATGTCCCGCCGGATACAATCGTTGGCGGGAACCCTGCTAAATTTATATCGAATCTAGAGGATAAAATAAAGTAATCCTCGTTATTTTTAGCTGGCAGAAGAACGGAAATAAGAAGTATGCCACTGGCTGGTCAGAGCGATTTGCAGTAAAAGAACATGGTTTAAACCATACCGATTTACGGGAAAATACGTTTCGATAATAAACAAATAGGATTTATCACATTTGCGATAAATCCTATTTGTCGTAAGTAATATAAGTATGCTTTTGGAGTATGAATTGCATGCAATCTAGGCATTTGTTGTCAAAGATACCGCGTTTTATAATGATAGATAATGAGGGGAATATAAAGTAGATTTGTTGGCAACCGTTAGAAAAAAGCGAATATTCTTAATCAAAGAAGGGTGTTTTAGATGGAATATGTAAAGTTTGGCAATACTGGTCTGGATGTTTCTCGTATCTGCTTGGGAGCGATGGGATTTGGAGATCCCGAAAAATGGATTCATAAATGGGTTTTAAATGAAGAAAAAAGCCGGCCTGTGATAAAAAAAGCGATCGATGCAGGAATTAATTTCTTTGATACGGCGAATGTTTATTCCATGGGAGAAAGTGAACGGATTCTTGGGAAAGCGTTAAACGATTATGCCAATCGTGACGATATCGTTCTGGCTACTAAAGTGCACCAGACGATGCGCCCAAATCGTCCAAATGGAGGCGGTTTATCCCGTAAAGCCATTTTGAGTGAAATAGATCATAGTTTAGAACGTCTTGGGACAGATTATGTTGATTTATATATTATTCATCGCTGGGATTACGATACGCCGATTGAAGAAACGATGGAGGCACTGCACGATGTAGTGAAGTCTGGAAAAGCACGTTATATCGGAGCCAGCGCCATGTATGCGTGGCAGTTCCAAAAAGCTCAACGGGTAGCGGAACGCAACGGCTGGACGAAATTCGTCTCTATGCAAAATCACTATAATTTAATCTATCGGGAAGAAGAGCGTGAAATGGTACCTTTCTGCGAGGATGAAAAAATAGCACTCACACCATATAGTCCGCTTGCTTCAGGAAGATTGACACGTGACTTGTCTAAAACGACGTATCGCTCGGAAACAGATACCGTTCAACAGTCCAAATATGATGCTATGATGGAATCGGATAATGGTATCGTAGAACGTGTGGGTGAAATAGCAAACAACCATCAGACAACAAGAGATAAAGTTGCCCTGGCTTGGCTTCTTCACCAGAATCAGGTTGCAGCTCCAATCATCGGTGCCCAAAAAGAAAATCATATTGAAAGCGCAGTAGCTGCATTAGATATTCAGTTGACGTCTGAGGAGATAGATTATCTGGAAGAATTATATATACCTCATCCAGTCGTTGGGGCGCTTTAATGTTTTAAAAGAAAGGTGTAAAACTCGTTATTTTCTCGATACCGCCTCTTTTGCGTTTCATTTTGCTCTAAGAGTGGAACAGACATAGAAAGCAGTTCCTAAAAAGAGGAGTGAAGCGCAATGAAAAAGGTGGAAATTGCCGGCAGAGAAGTGCTGCCGATTGGCTTAGGCACCATGAACATGGGAGACAAGGCGGGTACATTTAATCAAGAAGTACAGGCCATCCGTACCGGGATTGATCAGGGTGTACAATTGATTGATACGGCTGAAATGTACGGCAGCGGGAATGCGGAGAAATTAGTTGGAAGCGCTATAAAGCCTTATGCCCGGGAAGATTTATTTCTTATTTCAAAAGTTCTCCCGTCGAATGCATCAAAAAAAGATTTGCCAGTCAGCTTGGATAATAGTTTAAAAAGATTAGAAACCAATTATATCGACTTATATTTACTGCATTGGAAAGAAGAGGTTCCTCTTAAAGAAACGGTAGAAGCTTTAGAGGAGGCAAGAAATCAAGGCAAAATCAAAGCATGGGGCGTTTCTAATTTAGACGTGGACGATTTGGAGCATGTGATTCATTTACCGGGCGGGGATAACTGCAAAGCGAATCAAGTACGCTATAATGTCGCAAACAGAGGTATCGAATTTGATTTAGTGCCGATGATGGCTCAGCATAACATGCCCGTGATAGCTTATTCTCCAATTGACCGCGGCGACAGCTTCGGAGCGAATTTAACGAAACAACAGGTGTTAAAGGATCTAGCAGAAAAACACGAGGCAGACGTATTCCAAATTCTATTAGCCTGGTCGATACGGAATGGAAGAACGATTGCTATCCCGCAATCCAGTAATCCGGATCATGTTGTGAATAACATAAAAGCAGCGGAAATGGAACTAACAGAGCAGGATTTGAAGCAAATCGATACAGTGTATCCTGAACCAGCCTCGAAGCAGCGCCTTGCTTTATGGTAGGAAGGTTTCGGGAAATCTGATTTTATTAAAAGGAAGGGCAGCTGAGGAAGAAACCCCGGCTGCTCTTTTTGCATGTTGAAAATAACAGTGTAATTCGTTGACATAAAGTTCACTTTATAATGTAAGGTGAACTTATTAAGTGAAATTACATTTAGTGGTCTTTTCCTCCTCAACTGAAAGATTCTTATAAAAATGAGTTTAAACTATCTAAGTTGAAATAGTTAATCTATCTTTTTTACTTAACAAAAATAAATTATTTTTTCTATAATTAAGCACTCTAACCAGCGGAGGAAATACACGGAGACTCCTACGGGAATGCGCAATGGTCTTCGGTGGGGCGAGTAATCGCAGTCCCAGTGTGAAGACCCCGCAGAAAAAGTAGTCTTCTTTTTTGAGGAGGCTGAGGACAAGCCCGTGGAAAGCGTAGTGTATTTCCGGAGCGACTGCTAGAAAGTAAAATCTTTGTTCCAACTAATATATATCAGAAAAATGCATTAACAACCAACCAATGAATATTCATTCTATCATTTGACCATAATAAGAGATAACTAAATCTTTGGAATGCATTTCGTTTCAATATGCTTCCTAATATAGTAACATGAAAGGCAGAAAGGTTCAGGAAGATAAGGAGGGTGATGATGGAACAGGAAAAGTTAGCAGAAAATATACAGATTCAAGATGTGTTAAATAATATCAATGACGTTATTTTTGGTAAAGAAGAAATTGTCAAATTGAGTTTAGTAGCCTTATTAACAGAAGGTCACGTCTTATTGGAGGACGTGCCCGGAGTAGGGAAAACAATGCTGGTCCGCACATTAGCAAAATCAGTCAATTGTGATTTTAGCCGGATTCAATTCACGCCAGACCTGCTGCCGTCGGATGTGACAGGGGTGTCTATTTACAATCCCAAAGAACTAGAATTTGAGTTTCGGGAGGGGCCAATCTTTGGAAATATTCTTCTAGCAGATGAGATTAACCGGACGTCTCCAAAGACGCAATCCGCCTTGCTGGAAGCGATGGAAGAAAAGAGCGTCACCGTAGACGGAGAGACACGGCGGTTGAATAGTCCTTTCTTTGTGATGGCGACTCAAAACCCGATTGAATATGAAGGAACCTATCCGTTGCCAGAAGCGCAGCTCGATCGCTTTCTATTAAAATTGCGCATGGGCTATCCAACCTATGAGGACGAGTTAGAAATGCTTGCGAGAAATAAAAGCCATCATCCGATTGAAGAAATCCAGGCAGTGATGTCGCAGGAGGAATTATTGCTGGCGCAGGAAGAAGCCAAAAGTGTCTATATAGACGAAACGATCCAGCAATATATCTTAAATATCGTTACGCGCACGAGATCACACCCTTCGATTTATTTAGGCGTGAGTCCAAGGGGTTCACTTGCTTTAATGGAAGCCTCCAAAGCGTATGCGTATATCGAAGGAAGAGATTATGTTATCCCGGATGATGTGAAGTATCTGGCAGGATTTGTGTTAGCTCATCGGGTGATGCTGAAAGCAGAAGCGCGATATCAAGGCAAATCAAGTGAGGAAATTCTTGATTCTATTATACAGTCTGCTCATATCCCGATTAAGAAAGGCTTCGGAGAATGAAGGAGAATCTCCGGATTATCCTTCGCAGTCTTGGCGTTTTGACACTCATTGTTATTCTCTTCTGCTATGCCATGTTCCAGGGAGGTTTTGTCAGCTGGTTTTTATTTTATGGCTACTTGCCAATCGGCATCTACCAGCTCCTCTTTGCCAGCTATCCACTGCGTGCGTGGCAGATTTACCGGGAAATCGAGAATCCGGTATGTCAGGCGGGAGATGAAATCGTTGTGAAGGTGCATTTAAAACGGAAGCTGCCTTTTCCTTTATTATATTGTACGTTTGAAGAAAAATTTCCCCAGTCTTTAATGAAGGAAGATACAAAGAAGGCGAAATACCTTTCTTCTCAGGCTTCAGGACAAATGACAGTTTCTCGCAGACTGATACGTATGTTATTTCCTCTATTCCGCAGAAATTTTACATTCAGTTATTCGATACAATCCCTGCCGCGCGGAGAGCATGTACTGGATAAAGTAACGATCCAAACAGGTGATATATTTGGTTTTATTAAGAAAAGCCGCGATTTTCAGGTGGAAAATACATTCGCTGTCTATCCTTATGAGCATGAGCTTCGTTTAGTGAGTGATATGGCAAGCTACGAGCAGGGCGGAGTGCTATCCAACCAATTACAGCATATGAATACGACCGTTGCTTCCGGAGCCAGGGAATATGCTCCAGGGGACCGATTTGCATGGATTGACTGGAAACAGACAGCAAGAAAACAAACGATGATGACCAAGGAATTTGACCGGGAGAAAAGCATGGATATCTTGCTGGTTCATGATAATTTTATGAACGGGAATAAAAATGAACTTATCTATGAAGCATCAATTGAAATGAGCTTATCTTTTATAGAAAAAATAGCAAAGAAAGATTATCAGACAAGCTTTCTTTCTATTGGCGAGAGGCCGCATGTACTTGAACTGGGACAAAGTGAGCAACAAATGGAGCGGATGAAGCATTATCTTCTGACAGCGAGAGGGGAACAGGAAGGTTCTTTTTCCATCCGTTTTCGTGAAGAAATGGCTCATTTCCATCAAGCGGATATTATCTTTTTGATTGTAACATCCATAGATCCCCAATTTGTGCAGGCTATCCAGGAAGCCAGACAGCGTATGAAGCATTTATCGATTATTTATATCCATCCAGAGAAAGTCCTGCCGGACACGGAGAAGCATCTGCTTGAGCCTTTGCGATTTTCCGGGATAGCGGTACAGCAATTAAGTATGGAACAGCTTGCAGCGGATCCGGTTGAGGTGATTTTTAAATGATAAAGACCCAAAAACAAGTAAAAACGCTGCATACACTACTATTATATATTGCAGGATTTTGCCTTTTCTTAGAATGGCTCTATCCGCTTGGGGATATTTCGGAAACCAATATTGGTGTTTTTGTGTTATTCGCGCTGTACTGCTTTTTTATTTCTTATTTTCAGCTGCATTGGCTGATTAGTATCCCTGTAAAAGGACTGGGATTGCTTTTTATCGTCCATATGCTTTACTTTGAGACAAGCTTTTTAGACCTGAACTGGGCAGGAGAAGTCCTCCAGGAAGTCATGTATAATATGGAGTTGATGTTTTCAGGCGACTGGTATATGCTTACCAACTTTTTCAGAAGTCTATTATTCCTGGTGCTCATTTGGCTGATGAGCTATCTGCTTTATTACTGGTTTGTCAGAATGAAAAATATTATCTTATTTATTCTGTTGACCTTTGTCTATATCGGCATTTTGGATACATTTACGGTATATGAAGGCGCTGCGGCAATCGTCCGTATTTTCATTATTTCCTTTATTGCACTCGGAATGTCCAGCTTGAGTAAGGAGATTGAAAATAAACGAATTCCTATTTCTGTCGGCGAACGATTAAAATATTGGCTGCTGCCGCTTGTGTTTGTCGTAGCAATCGTAAGCATTATTGGATATCAAGCACCGAAAGCAGAACCGCAATGGCCGGACCCGCTGCCATTTTTGCAGGGGGCTGCCGATAACATAGGAGATAGCGGCGTCGGAACTGGACGGGTTGGATATGGAGAAGATGATTCCCAGCTTGGCGGCTCCTTTGTCCAGGATGATACAGTTCTTTTTGAAGCGACCGTAGAAGAGGATCATTATTGGCGGATTGAAACAAAGGATGTCTATACAGGCAAGGGATGGGAGACTTCGCAAGATCGAAACCTTCTGCATCAGACAGGCGGGCAGATTACCCTATCTACCTTCGAGGACAGTGTCGAGACAGAAACGTTAGAGACACAGATTGCTTTTACGGGAAGTAACCGGCTGCCAAAGGTCGTCTATCCTTACGGTGTCTCCTCTATTAGAACAGAGGAACCGGTTGATTTTCACCTCGATGAAAGTATGGAGGGGATCGAAACGACACGGGATGGAGAGGACAGTACGCTGGAAGCTTATGAAATAAAGTATGAGAGTCCATCCTTTGATATCGAAGCACTGCAGAATAACTATGAACAGGATCCTGAAGAAGTCCGGGACCGTTACACACAGCTGCCGGATGATCTTCCGGAAAGAGTGGGAGATTTAGCCGCAGAAATAACAGAAAATCATGAAACAAGATACGATAAAGCACGTGCAATCGAGCGTTACTTCAGTGCAAATGGATTTGAATACCAGACAACAGATATTCCAAGGCCAAGAGAAGAAGAGGACTATGTCGATCAATTTTTATTTGAGACGCAAATTGGCTATTGTGATAACTTCTCCACGGCCATGGTTGTGATGCTCCGGTCAGAAGGGATTCCGGCTAGATGGGCGAAAGGATTTACAAGCGGAGAACGAATCGATTCCAAAGCTGAAGAACAAACACATGTGAATGAAGTTGCCAACAGCAATGCCCATTCCTGGGTAGAGGTCTATTTTCCAGAGGTAGGCTGGGTGCCATTTGAACCGACACAGGGCTTTACCAATATGGCGGATTTCGAAGTAGATGTGGATGAAAATGATTCTCCTTTGCCAGAGGAAGAAGAACCGCTCGAAGCACCAGAATTAGACCAGGAAGAAGGCGCAGAAGACGAAGAAGAGACAGATGAAGCGGAAGATCAGGAAGAAGATACAGCTGCTTCCGATGAAGAGACAGGGATTTCTGCATTAACAGGTTATATCCTTATTGGAATAGGGATTGTTCTGTTGCTGATTCTACTTGCCCTTTATATAAAGCGAAGAGAGATACGGATTTATTTCCTGCAAAGAAAGCTGGAAAACCATTTTGACGAGACGGCATTCCAGGAAGCCTATCTCTACCTGTTAAAGCTTACAGGTAAAAAAGGCTTCAAACGAGGAAGTGACGAAACCTTAAGGGAGTTTGCCCGAAGAGTGGATGAACATCTTTTTGCCGTGGAAATGAGCAAGCTGACAAGAATCTACGAGCGGATGATTTACAGTAAACGGCTCACAGGTGAAAAAGAGGAAATAATTCAATTATGGAAAAATTTAATCAATCAAATAATGGCTTGACCCGGGGCGTATCAATTAGTAGAATGAAAAAGGAAATACTGTGGGAGACGTTGTAAGAATATTTCTTCCCATAATGAAAAATTATCGTTTGACATATGCCTTTCGTATATCCTCGAAAATAAGGTTCGAAAGTTTCTACCGGGTCACCGTAAATGACTCGACTATGAAGGCAGAAGAAGGTTTGCTTATGCTGCCCGGATTCTGCCTTTCTATGATTTTTTGTGTGCGTGAGCTGCAGGAAGTAGAAAGGTGGAAGCCGGGCTTTTTAATAGGTGAGACAAAGGATTTCGAATACAGGGTAAAGGAACGTATAGTTTACAAGCTATTTTCTATAAAAGATACAGATTGGAGTCTAGTTATGGAGAACAATGAATTAGTACTGGTTTTAGATTTTGGCAGTCAATATAACCAATTAATCACACGCCGTATTCGTGAATTTGGCGTATATAGTGAGCTTCATTCACATAAACTGACCGCTGCAGAAATCAAAGAAATGAATCCAAAAGGAATCATTCTTTCCGGCGGACCGCACAGTGTTTATGGCGAAGACAGCTTCCGTTGTGATGAGGAAATCTTTGAATTAGGAATTCCTGTCCTCGGTATTTGCTATGGCATGCAATTAATGTCCCTGCATTTTGGCGGTAAAGTAGAAGCATCCAAAAACCGCGAATACGGAAAAGCATTAATCGAATTAAATGAAAGCCCGGCTCTATTTAAAGATACACCGACAAAACAGACGGTATGGATGAGTCATGGTGATAAAGTTACAGCTGCACCACCTTCTTTCATCGTTGATGCAACAAGTCCATCTACACCAGTTGCTGCTATCAGCGATATTGATAAGCAAATGTATGGGGTGCAATTCCATCCGGAAGTACGTCATTCCGAGTATGGAAATGATTTATTAAACAGCTTTGTCTTCGATGTTTGTAAATGTACAGGAGACTGGACGATTGCAAACTTTATCGAAATGGAAACAGAAAAGATCAAAGAAACTGTCGGCGACCGCAACGTACTTTGCGCATTAAGCGGCGGCGTAGACTCCTCTGTTGTTGCTGCTTTAATTCATAAAGCTATCGGCGACCAACTGACTTGTATCTTTGTTGATCATGGTCTCCTTCGTAAAAATGAAGCAGACGACGTGATGGAAGTATTTGCAGAAGACTTCCAGATGAATATTATCAAAGTAGATGCAAAGGACCGCTTCTTATCTAAATTAGCAGGCGTTTCCGATCCAGAGCAAAAACGTAAAATCATCGGAAATGAATTCATCTATGTATTTGACGATGAAGCAGCAAAATTAAAGGATATTGATTTCTTAGCGCAAGGAACGCTCTACACTGACGTGATTGAAAGTGGAACAGAAACAGCTCAAACCATCAAATCACATCATAACGTAGGCGGTCTGCCGGAAGATATGCAATTTGAATTAATTGAGCCATTAAATACATTATTCAAGGATGAAGTGCGTGAATTAGGTTCGCAATTAGGAATTCCTGACCGTATCGTTTGGCGTCAGCCATTCCCAGGGCCGGGACTTGCTATCCGTATCCTGGGTGAAGTAACGGAAGAACACTTAGAAATCGTTCGTGAATCCGATGCAATCCTTCGTGAAGAAATTGCTAAAGAAGGTCTTGACCGCGATATCTGGCAATACTTCACTGTCCTGCCAAACATCAAGAGTGTTGGTGTCATGGGAGATGCTCGTACGTATGCACATACAATTGGGATTCGTGCGGTAACTTCTATTGATGGTATGACTTCGGATTGGGCAAGAATTCCTTGGGATGTGCTTGAGAAGATTTCGACGCGTTTGGTGAATGATGTGGATAATATTAATCGAGTGGTGTATGATGTTACTTCTAAGCCGCCGGCTACGATTGAGTGGGAATAAGAATACAACCTAACTTGAAGTGGGAACGCTGATTTATAAGGGTTTAACCTTTTAAAAAAAGGCTAAAAACCATCTAAAATAATATAGTTCCCTACCAAAAACCCTACCAATAAAAAATTTTGGTAGGGAATTTTGTTTTTTCATTGAATTTTGGTAGGGAACATTTTTCTGTGGATAACTTGGTTATATTATAATAAATATCACTATAAAAAGTTAATATGCCAGTATAGGGATTTTTTTTGATTTAATATTAAAACTTGGCAGGGGAATTTTTAGGGTCCAGATTATCATGTGAAATTTGTTAAGATGATATTGAAAAACTCTAAATACCATTTGTTAAACAAACAGGTACCTAGTGGAGTAACATTTTCTAATACACAAAATGTTAGCATGAAATGTTATCTAAAGGTAAATTTATTTAAACTTAAGATTTATGTAAAGTTTTTCTTAGTTCAATGATTAAACCAAGAATTTCAGCGGTCCACTTATGTAACACTGTCGAACAGTATTGAACATGAAAAGACTTGCAATAACATTGTGACTATTATACCATAAAATCAATTATTACTATTCATTAAAATTGATGAGTATATTTTAAGAGAGGGTGTCAAATGGAGAAAAATAAAGATTTTAAAAAAGTTCAATTGTATCTTGAAGATTTGCTTTCGTTACATAATGTTTCAAAAGGTTTAGCCCCATTACTGTTTCATCTGACTACTTATGCAAATCCTCAAAAGCATATTATTGTAAACTCCTTTTTGAAAAAGGAATTAGCTATGAAAACAAATTCCAGCAAGGGAACAATTGAGAATTACATTTCAAGGTTGAATGAAGTTGGTCTTATCAAAAGAATTGATAGAGGGACCTACACTTTCCATTCGGTCATCTTAGGGGTAGACAAGATAGTTAAAAATGAACCTATAAAAGTAACAATCTCTTATATGGCTGATGGAAGAAAAATTCATTCCGAGTAAAAGCTGGATTCGACACAAAAATAAAATAGAGAGGAATGAGAATAAGTGCTTCATAATGAAGATTCTAGAGTAAAAGTACCAGCGTTGATTCATTTCTTACGATTAGGATATGTATACCAGACAAAGAAAACAGTAAATATTGATACAAGAAACAATATCTTTGTTGACGTATTTCGCGAGTCTATCAATAGAATAAACAATATAGAGTGTTCAGATTCTCGGCTGAAAGAGTTACTGTTGGAGATTGAGACACTGACAGATAACATGAAGGATAAAGGCAGATCTTTTTTCAATAGATTAAAGGATAACATGGGAATAAAATTAATTGATTTAAAAGAACCGATGAATAATGACTTTAGGGTGGTTTCTGAACTTACTTTTAGTAGAAATGGAGAAAGCTTTCGTCCAGATATCACGATTTTAGTAAATGGTATTCCGCTTGCTTTTGTTGAAGTGAAGAAGCCAAACAATAAAACTGGAATACAAGCTGAGTTTCGACGCGATCAGTTTCGTTCAAGTAGAGAAGAATTCATTCCGTACTTTAATCAAATGCAAATACTAGGATTCACTAACAACTTGGAGTATGACGATAATGAGCTGGTGAAGATGTCAGGTAGTTTCTATACAACACCAAATGGCGGCAGTTCTTCTTACAATCACTTTCGAGAAGAAAGAAAAATTCCTATTAATGAATATTTGTCAGATGCCTTAATAGATGAGGCGTTAATAGATAATGGAATTATGTCCATCAAGGAAACGAATGAATTCAACTCTAATCTGAAACCAGATACGTCGTGTAACCGATTCATCACTTCTCTTTTTTCAAAAGAGCGTTTTATACAATTTGTCAGGTATGGAATTGTTTATGTAGACTCTATTCGAGATGGGTTAAACAAGCATATCATTCGTTACCCGCAATTCTTTGCTTTAAATGCTTTAATTGAAAAGCTGGAAAAAGGCATGAATCGAGGCGTATTATGGCACACGCAAGGGAGTGGGAAGACTGCATTTGCTTACTTTGCAACCAACGTGCTGAGGGACTATTTTCAAGAGAAAAATATTATTACTAAGTTTTATTTCGTTGTTGATAGATTGGATCTATTAATTCAAGCTTCTGGTGAGCTTTCAGCAAGAGGAATGTCTATTGCAAGGATTAACAACAAGGATGACTTTGTAAAAAACATCAAGTCGCCAGTTATTGTTTCCACAACGAGTAATGTTGGTGAATACAAAGAAACGATGAACGTTGTTAACATTCAAAAGTTCTCTCAAGAAGCTACGGTTGACTCTTCTTTAGATAAGAAAATCCAGCGGATCTATTTCTTGGATGAAGTACATCGAAGTTATAAGCCAAAAGGAACTTTTCTCTCTAATTTACTTGGTGTTGATCCAAATGGGATATTTATTGGACTAACAGGTACACCTATCTTAAAGAAAGAGTTCAAAACAACCGATTTATTTTCGGAGTACATTCACAAGTATTACTATAATAAATCCATTGCGGATGGGTACACACTTCGTATAAAGAAGGAAAATATTTCAACGAAGCTTAAAACAGAGGTTCGCGACCTTTTTCGTTTAGGTGAGAAGGATAACATCACATCTGCTCAATGGGAACTTGTAGGAAAGGAACAAGCGTTCGTAGACAAAATTTGCGCTTATATTGAAGACGATTTCAATGTGTTTCGTAAAGAGATATACAATGATTTAAGTTTAAGTTATATGATTGTTACTTCTTCCAGTGAACAAGCACGAATGATTCAAGATTGGTTTAAAAAACAAAGCGACTTAAAAACAGCACTTGTTTTATATGACGAAGAAAATAATAAAGAAAAGCAAGAAGAATTTCGAGGCAAGAGAAATGAAAACAATTCAAGCGTGATTGAAAGTGAATATCAAGGCGTGATTGTTTACAACATGCTCTTAACAGGATTTGACGCACCACGTCTGAAGCGTTTGTATTTATTGCGAAGGATTAGAGAACATTCATTGTTACAAACACTTGCGAGGGTGAATCGACCATATAAAAAAATGCGATATGGGTACATAGTAGACTTTGTTGATATAACCGAAGAGTACGAAGAAACGAATCGTAGGTATTTGGAGGAACTAAGAGACGATATTGCTGGTGAGGATGGACAGGCAGATGTAGATGATATGTTTGTTGATGTGGAAGAAGTCAAAAAACAATTAAAATCTCTAAATAATAAGCTATTCATTTACATGGGTAATATCGAGAATAATTTGGTTGATTTCAGGAAACAAATAGAGGTCATGGAAGAGCCATATTTAAGAGAATTAAGAGCTAACTTGAATGCTTACAAAGAGTGCTACAATGAGCTTAAAATGGCAAAAGAAGATGTATCAGGCATGCCAATAGATAGAGTGAAAAAAGCGCACAGTGAAGTGTCCAGTCGCATTAAGTTTAAGAATGATGAAGAGCGATTAAACAATCCTGATTCAGATGTAGATGACATTGATTTTGAAGGTTTAATTGTTGAGTTTTTAAAAGTTGGAGAAATAGATTTGGATTTCACCACAGAAAATGATGTGCAAACAATCGTCAATAAGATTAAAAATGAATTTCATCAGAATTTAGATAAGGGAGATCAAGCTTTCATCAACCTTCAGCAAGAATTTAAGGATTTAACATTGGCATTGAAGCACGAAGGTGACTCAACGAAAAGAGTACAAGAGATTATCACTGGATTTGAAAAACTTCATAGAAAAGTACGACAGTTAAATGTTGATAACTACGCAATCATTGCAAGTTACAGGGGAGATGACTCCTGTATGAGAATCCATAAACAATTATTAGAGAATTACAGTGAAACATTAGACAACGCAACAGTTTACAGTGTAATGAATGAAATTATTAATGAAATAGATAAGTTGCTCGGTGGCATACAGCCAACCACAGAAATCATGAAGCGTGAAATGATGCGACCTGTAAGGGATGCATTCTTAAATAATGGGTTGCGACTTGGAAGAAGTCAAGTAATGGATGTCATCAAGCTATTTACAGATGATAAATTCAAATAGATGGGAAGAATGAGAAATGAGTATTGAAGAATACCTGAACCAAATAAAGAAAATGATTGATGATCTAAAAGCGATGAGTGCAAACCTTGGTTTAGCGAATACGGGCGATGAGTACAAAATTATCTCTGAGTTGTTCACTTATAAATTCTTAAACGATAAACTTCTATATGAGTTTGACAAGCGAGAAAATCAAGAAGAAACATTCGAAGATTTTGTTGATTTCGCTCCGATAAACATTGCAAGGATGAATGAGGAACACTTGGTAGACAGTTTATATCAGCAACAAAACAAGGACGATTTTAACCAAATCCTGGATCAGACATTCATGGAAGTCAACGAGCTAAATAAAGATGTTTATACGATTGAAACAGCTTCTGGTCAAAAGAAAAACTTATTTGAACCACTATCAACGTACATTCGGGATAGTAGTAAAGAATTGGAGCTTGCAAAACGTGCCATTAACATCATGGCAGAACACAAATTCACTAACATTTACGAAGATGGATTTGATTACTTCTCCAGTGTATTTGAATACTTGATTAAGGACTACAACAAAGACAGTGGTAAATATGCAGAGTATTTTACTCCTGTGAGTGTGGCGGACATCATTGCAGACATTCTGTATGATGATAAACCAGTTCGGAATGTAACGGTATATGACCCTGCATCTGGTTCGGGAACGCTTCTTCTTTCCATGGCAAATAAAATCGGAACAAACAATAGTACGATTTACAGTCAGGATATTTCACAGAAGTCTACACAGTTCTTGCGAATCAACCTAATCTTGAACAAATTGGTTCATTCCTTGCCAAACGTAACTGAGGGAGATACATTGCTCCGACCAGACCACTTAAATGAAAGTAATTCTGATAAGTTAATGAAGTTTGACTTTATTGTAAGCAATCCCCCTTTCAACATGGATTTCAGCAGCAGTATTGAGAGTTTGAAAGTGGATAAATACGATAGATTCTTTGCTGGATTACCAAACATACCAGAAAAGAAAAAGGATGGCATGGCAGTCTATCTAACGTTCATGCAACATATATTGGGTTCATTAAGCAAGGAAGGAAGAGCTGCTATTGTTGTACCTACGGGATTCGTATCAGCACTTGCGGGAATCCCTAAGAAAATCAAAGAGGTTCTGATTGATAAGAATTGGCTAAAGGGTGTTATCCACATGCCATCAAATATCTTTGCGAACACAGGAACGTCTGTCTCCATCGTTTTCATTGATAAAGGTAAAAAAGATGATAGGGTCATGTTGGTTGATGGAGCTAATTTAGGTGAGAAGAAGAAGTTGGATGAGGGTCAACGCACTGTATTAAGTGATTCAGAGAGACACAAACTGATAGACACATTCAAAAACCGAAGAGTCGAAGCGGAATTTAGTGCTTTTGTAAGCAATCAGGATATCCGTGAAAATGACCACTCTCTCTCAGCAGGTCAGTATGTGGAGATTAAGAATATAGAGCTTGATTTTGATATTGATGAGCGAATTCAGAGTTTACAAAATGAGATAAAGAACAATTTGACAGAGAGCGAAAAACTCAACAAGAAACTTGCAGATATTTTGGAGGTGGAGTATGAGTTTTAATTTAAGTGATTACATTGTAGAAATTGTCGATTGTTTACATGCTACCGCTCCTTATACGGAGAAGGGGCATGCACTCATACGAACAACAGACATTCAAAATGGGCGATTATTGTTAGAACAAACTATGAGAGTATCCGATGCGACTTATGAAAAGTGGACCCAGCGCTCTGTTCCCGAAGAAGGGGATTTAATTATGGCGCGAGAAGCTCCCGTCGGTGCAGTAGGTATCGTTCCAAAAAACACGAAAGTCTGCTTAGGGCAACGAACGGTGCAAATTATACCAGACAGGGACGTAATATATCCTAAATATTTGCTGTATGCATTAACACATCCTAAAACTCAAAGATTAATAGAAAGATACACTGTTGGTTCAACCGTTAAACGAATTAATGTCAGAGATATTCTGAAACTTAACATCCCTTTAAATTTGCCAGGTTTAGAAACTCAAAAAGATATAGCTGACAATATTTATTTGTACGACGAAAAAATTCAACTAAATAGAGATTTGATGATACAACTGGAGACATATGCTCAACTCCTTTTCCGTAAATGGTTTGCTGATTTTAACTTCCCAAACGAAAATGGAAAACCCTATAAAGATAGTGGGGGAGATATGATAGAGGTTGGAGGTAAGTTAATTCCAAAAAAATGGAACTCTGTAAAGTTTAAAGAGTTGTTTTCTTTTGAAAAAGGAGTCATTCCAAACGAGATTTTTGAAGAAAATTGTGGAGCAAAAAAACCTTATTTAACCATTGAATTTCTTGAAGAAGGTAAAGGTGAATTTACTGATGATCAGCCAAATTTATTAAAATCAAGAGACTTAGACATTTTAATGGTTATGGATGGTTCAAGGTCTGGAAAAGTATTCACAGCCATAGATGGCTATGTGGGGTCAACTTTGGCAAAGATCGTTCCTAAGGAAGAGATTTATAGGGATATAGGGTATATGTTTCTTAAAATGAGAGAAAGAGCTATATCGAATCGAACAACTGGTTCTGCTGTACCTCACACAAGCAAAAATTACGTTAACTCCTTAGTCTTAAATTTTCCAGAAGATAAAAACGAGTTGAGTACCTTTGCAGAGAAATTTTCTGTTCTAAGAGAAAAGATTTTGCTTCTCCAAAAAGAAAATATGCTTCTTTCCGAAACCAGAGATTTACACATTCACAAGCTAATCAAATAACTGTTTTAAAAAAGAGATTGCACTATGTAATGGAGTGCAATCTCTTTTTCTAATCAATTTTATACAGGTGTAAACGTTAAATGTGACAGAGTGGGGTGTACATTGAGAAAATATGCAAACGGGAACGAGAATTGTAAACCACTATTCAAACAACGCATTTTAATCTTCAGCATCCCTTGGTAAGATGTATATATCAAATCAAAGGAGATGCTATTTACACTTAAGTTATCGATAAAGCTAAGTATATAGCCCGTAGTTAAAATACTTATCACTTAATAACCACTAACCACCCTTATATTTGTTTATTGTTTAAATTGATGACCGTAAAAGAATATGCAGAATTGAAAATTCCCATTAAATCGTTATTACAATTTTTATATTATTTCAATATAGAATTGGATATAATTAACTGGTTTCTAAAATGAATTAATCTCTTTTCTGCAATCTCCTGTCTTACTTGAAATTTATTTGTGATAAAAGATATTCCGTCGGGAATAGTAGCGATTTTATATTTTTGTAGCATAAAGGTAGGTACACAAAAGTGAAGCGCAAAATTATTTGCTTTCCATTCCTGATACTCTAAAAAAAGGCTATTTATATTTAAAATTTGATTTCCATATTGAAATAAAACATGACAGAGTTCATGACCAAAATCTTCCCATTGTTGTTCAGGAGCTAAACGTGAATCAATAATGATTTCCCCCCTGAATGTACTACTTGAAAATGGCGCAAAATGTATTTTAATTTTTAGAAGTTCGGCAATTTTTATCATGTCTAATTGCTGTGGATGATAGATGTTTAAGTAAAAATAAAACTGTTTAATTGAATCTTCTAGTAATGTTGTATGATATTTCATTGCTTACCCTCCGTTATAGAATGTTTGTTCTGTTTATTAGTATAAAAAAAGCCCTAATAACAGAGCTTATTTGTCTTTATCTCTTTCTTGAATAAATTCCCAAAAACGTATTAATTCTTCTATCTTTTCTTCTGGGGCATCTTGTAAATCTTTAAAGAAAATTTGTGTTTTAGGATCTAGAAATTCTTTCCACATTTCGTCTGGTGAATTAGTAAATTCATTTCCAGTAAGTAGATAATCTATTGATACATTGAAATATTTTGCTATTTTTTTAAGTGTATCGTAATCTGGCTGTCGTTTATTCACTTCATATTGAGATAAGGAGGAACGAGTGATATCTAATTCTTTTGCTAATTCTTCTTGTGTTAAATTTTTATTTCTTCGCAGTTTTGCTATGCGTTTGCCTAACATTAAAATCCCCAATCCTTATTGAGACATATTGATACTATAACCATTATACGACACATAATGTAGCAAATAAACAAAAGACACAAAATGTAACAACAGGTGTTGACAGACACGAAGTGTTGCATTATAATCGGTTATACAATGTTACAAATTGAAGCAAATAAGGAGGTGCTTTATTTATGATTAACCAAGTTAGACATGTTTTAGTAGGGTTTAGAAAATCAGTTGGTTCTCAACAAATAGTTGCAGATGACTTAGGTATTTCAAGACAATATTTAAGTGCAATTGAAAAAGGAAACAGAAATCCTACTGTTAAACTTATGGTGGAAATGTCAAATTACTTTGGTGTAAGTGAAAGAAATTTATTTCCAGACCTTTTTTTACAAACAAATGCAACAAATTGACGCAAAACAAAGCTATAACTTATTTTTTATCATTATAATATACTCTGGAGGTGAAATTCAATGAATTTTCACGAAATGCAAACTTCTATGAAAAAAGCAGTTTCATTAGCGAAAAGTTTCGAAGGTGACTGGCAAGCAAGAATGAAATTAGCCTTTAAAACATTGAAAGTTGAGCATTATATGCAGCAACCAATAAAAAAAGATGTAATTGAAATGTTATTGCTGCATGGTGTATCTTATCGTAGAATCTCAAAGAACTATGATAAGTCCAGAAGTGAAATAAATGAGATTATGGCATTTGAGAACATATAAATAGTGTGAATTTATACCACTATAAGAAATGTTCGAGGATGCAGAAGGAAGGAAGTTAGAACATTGAAAACTACATATAGAAAGAAAGCGCATATGATTAATTGAAACCAATCATACACGCCACTAATAAAAACTAGACACTTTTATTATAGCGTGTATTGTACGATTTGTCATTAGATGTGCGTAATCTAAGTGATGATACCTAACACTTTTAAATATGGTATAGCAGTCCATTCTAAAATGAGGGTGCTAATGATTGTAAAAACAATCTACTATATGTCGCCATAACCTTTTTAAAGTGAGCGACTGATAAGCGCCGAAATGGTTCTTATTGTTGAACCTAGCGAATCATTTTTTCTTTTAAATGTTAAAACCATAAAGAAGGAAGGATAACATGGATTTAAAAAAAACAAAAATCCAGAATTTTTCTTTAGGAAATGTAGAGTGGGGTTCACAGGAATTTTATGAGATTCATGAACGAATGAAAAAACAAGAAGAAGAAATAAAAGAATATAAGAAGGCAGTTAAAGCAATAAAAATTATCCAAGGTGACTATGTGTAGAAAAGGTAGGTGAATACATGAAGTTAAATGACTTATTAAAGGAAAACAAAGTAGTCGTATTTGGATTTGATGCTGTAAAAGAGTTGGTTAGATACGATAATAAAGATTCGGACAATACAGTTATTATTTCTACAATTTCTCCTAGCTTGTTAGTTAGGCATGGGGTAAATGAATATTATGGGTTGGAATTATCAAGAGATACTGTTTATAAAACAGGATTAGATATTATTAAAGCAGATTTAAATGTATGGAAATATCATTTGATTGCACTGGAAATATATCCATTAGAAAAGAAAAAGGATTTTGTTATTGCGAGTAGGCATAAAGGGACAATTGAAATATTAAAAAAAGAGTTCCCTTTTTTAGAAGATGCGCCTGTATTTGAACGTGTTGAATCAAGCGATATTAAAGGTAAACATGTATTTGGTACATTACCACAACATTTAATACCTGCATGCGATTTGTATACGTCAGTTACTATAAAGGGCTTTGATTATATGAGAGATAGTGATCTAAAGGGTGCAGAATTAGCAGAACGTATTCAAATAGCGGAAAACCCGATTATGCTAGAAAAAGTAAATTGAGGTGAACGGATGGAATCTTCTGATGCATTAAAAGAAAATTTACAGTCGTTCAGTAGTGAATATAATATGATAACTGTTGAAAGAAAAGATTTAGTGAATGTTTTACATGAACATCGAGAGTTAACGAAATATATTGAAACATTCCATATTTTATCTTTATTTTACAATGACTGTTTAAAATTTTGGAAGAATGAAGGGAATGGGAATGAATCTCAAGACGCAAGTTTTAAGGCATTTAAAGATGTTTGTAAATTAGTTTTTAACCCATATGTTAGTGTTGGGGAAAGGCTTGATGTTATGGCAATAAGTAAATGGACTGAAATTAAAGGTGAAGAATTGAGTTTGGAATATATATATTAAAAATTAAAGGAGAGATTTTATAATGGAATTTAAAACAGGAATTATGCCAGATGAACAAACTTTTGGGGATTTATTTTTTATGGGATTAAAAAGAGAAAGAATGGTGTTTGACAGAGAAAAGCAGCAAAGAACAGATCAATTGGATTCACGAATTTACAATTTGGCATCTTCAACTCAAATGGAACAAATTGAAGTAACATTGCCCGAATATATTGACTTAAAAGAAATTGATTTTAATAAACAAGTGAAATTAAAAAACCCTATTATTAGAGCAAGAGCGCAGGCAAACGGTAACTTTGCTAATGTTATTTGGACAGTTGAAGCAGAAGATATTATTGAAGTTGGAAGTTCTAATGGTGTAAAGAAAAATGAAACTAATAAAGAACCTGTGGGTACAGGTGCACCAGGGCAAGATAAGAAGTAATAGTTTGATAGCGTGCTAGTTATATAGATTAATTAGCGCGCTATTTTTATGTCAAAATAAATGTAAATGGTAATGGGAAAGAAGATGATAAAAATTGAATTTTTAAAGAAACGTCTTTGGAAATATAGGGGTATAAGAATAACGCCGAAAATGGAACATGGCGTGTTAAGAACAGGTTTAAGTATATTTATACCTGTTTTTTTAGTGTCTCTATTTTTCTGTTATAAAAATGGAATTAATAATGCTAGTCAATGGTTCAATTGGGAGTATTTAAGCGATCTGATGAATTGGAATTGGATTTATATAGGTAGAGGTATATTAATATCGTTTTTAGTAGCCATTGCTGTTGTTGGATTAGCTTATTTTATTTTCTTTGAAACATTTAGGCGCATTTGGCATAGACAGAAAATAGCTAGAATGTTTATTTCCAATAGGTTTATGGAAAAAGAAAGCTATTCAACGGAATCACAGTGGAGCGAAAAAACCGTTACGAAAACAAAAATATCTTATTTCCCTAAGGCGTATTATAAAGTACGTAAAGGCTATATAGAGTTGCGTATAAATATGGATATGACAAGGTTTCAAGACAGATTTCTTCAATTAGGCGATCAATTAGAAAATGGCTTATATTGTGCCTTGATAGAAAAAGAATTGGAGGAAAATTATGTGTGCTACAAGTTGCTTTATGATGTTAAAAGGAAACGTATATCAATTGATGATGTAGAAGTAAAAGATGGCTCTATGAAGTTAATGGAGCATATTAGCTGGGAATTTGATAGCCTACCTCATATGCTGATAGCTGGTGGTACAGGTGGTGGTAAAACGTATTTTATTTTAACAATGATAGATGCTTTATTAAAGTCTGGTGCAAAGATAAAAATATTAGACCCGAAAAATGCAGATTTGGCAGATTTAGCAGAGGTCATGCCAGCTAGTACAGTATTCAGCAGAAAAAATGGTATAGAAATGACGTTACGTAAAGCTGTAGAAGATATGCATAAACGTTCCGAAGAAATGAAAGAAATGCCAGGATATAAGACAGGTGGAAATTATAGGGATGTAGGATTACCGCCTGTTTTTATTGTATTTGATGAATATGTAGCCTTCATGGAAATGTTAGATATGAAAGAAAAACAGGCAGTTTTAGAAAATATGAAACAACTAACTATGCTTGGAAGGCAAGCTGGCTATTTCTTAATTTTAGCTAATCAAAGACCAGATGCAAAGTATCTAGCTGATGGTATACG
The DNA here is from genome assembly GCF_038004725.1 of Oceanobacillus sp. FSL K6-0251. Lineage (NCBI taxonomy): Bacteria > Bacillati > Bacillota > Bacilli > Caryophanales > Bacillaceae > Oceanobacillus > Oceanobacillus sp. FSL K6-0251. The sequence continues at coordinate 1,310,681 of NZ_JBBORS010000001.1, forward strand.
TGATCAATTTAACTTTAGAGTAGCTTTAGGCAAAAATAGCGAGGTTGGTTATGGAATGATGTTTGGTGATGTCGATAATACGTTTATAAATAAGCGTATTAAAGGGCGTGGCTATGCTGATACAGGCTCGTCCGTTATAACAGAATTTTTTACACCTTTAGTACCGAAGGATTACGACTTTTTAAAAGAAATAGGTAAAGTCTCCACGTCGTAGACTGGGACTGCGCCAGCGACGGCAGTCGCTAGCGGCAGCGTAAAGCAGTTCCAGCACGCAGACGTGGTGAGGAGGAAGGAGCGAAGCGAATGACGACCTTAAACCCCCCCTACTCTAACAGGGGGGTACAAGATAATGAAGGTGACGAAAACCCTTTAATAGCAATGATTGACTATATTCGAATATCATTTAAAACACACGATGTAGAAATGATATTAGAGGAAGTCGTACATTTAAAAAAAGAATACATGGAGCATAAAGAGAGTGGATTTTATGGCTATACAGGTACGTATCAGTTAGATAATATAAAAATATTTTATTCACATGAATTTGATATTCGAGGAACGCTTATTGAAATGAGCGGTAAAGGCTGTCGTCAATTTGAATCGTTTTTGAAAGCTAGGAAAATTACTTGGATAGACTTCTTTAAAGACTGTTTAGATCATGGCGGTAAATTTCCTAGACTGGATATTTCCATTGATGATACAAAAACATATTTTGAGATACCTATGCTGTTTGACAAAATTAGAAATGGTGAAGCCATTTCCCGATTTAAGAAAACGGATTACAATGGTTCTTTAAATATGGAGGATGGTGAAATTGGTGGCACAACCCTTTATTTTGGCTCAAAAAAACATTCAGAAGTATATTTTTGTTTTTATCAGAAGAATTATGAACAAGCAGAAAGATTTAATAAAGATGTTGAGGAAATAGGCGATTGGAATAGATATGAATTACGTTTTAAAAACGATAGAGCGAATAGTGTTATTTCCGAAATCATTCATGATGGAAACTTGCTTCATGTTGGTAAAGGTATTATAAAAAATTATTTACGTTTTGTGGATAAAGATGAATCTGTTAAATCTAATCGTAGCGTGTGGAAAACTTCTCATTTTTGGGAAGTTTTTTTAGATGATGTGGAAAAACTACCGATTTTTACTAATCCGCAAGAAGATTTTTATGAGAAATCAAAAAGATGGTACATGAACCAAGCTGCCAGAACAAGAAAGATGATAAAGATGCATGATGATACGAAAGGATTTACAGATTTAGAAGATTTTGAGGATGAAATAGAGTTAAACGAAAAACAGGAGCGTATGCTAATGGTTCAACTTGCAAAAACAGAAGAAATGGTTATTTAGTGTCTCTTTGTTTCCCCTCCTAATTAGGTTGAGGGAAGTGAGGCTGGGGGTGTGGGGGCTAGCCCCCACATAGCGTAAATTTATATCGGAAAAGAAACTTTTATAGAACGGCTGGCCAAACGTTTTTACAGGCTACACTAGAAAAGCGAACGACCATCTATTTATGTGTCCTAATTAGTATATCGGTCGTTCGGCGAAGCCTTCTAAGCCTGTAAAAAATCGGAAAGCAAGGGGGAAAAGGTGGAGATTTTTCAGTGAAACGGTTTGAAAAATACAACCTGTACCTTGCTTGTAGATTAGTTCCTGTGCAAGAAATGGGGTTATTAAATGTCAAAAGTTAGATTGTAGGGTTGCATATGTTTATCTTGTTAATTGCTTTAGAAGATTTATTGAATCAGATGGATGGATTGAATAAATATGTAATTAATTATGGTGCTGGCGTGGTAGAAAAAGTTGAAGCTAGAGATATTTTTGAGGTGCAAGAATTAGTTCAAGAACGTATAACCTATACAGGTGAGAATATATCCATTAGAGGTGTCGAAAATGCAGATGGTGAACACACTGTCTCACGTTGGTATCCAATTCAACCGCAAACGCAAGAAGAGTTAGATGATGTTTTGGTGCAACTTGGTGCATTTGGATACTATTCAAAATGGATTTGATGAAAGGGGATAAAACGTAAATGATGCCAATGAGTATAAATGGATTTCAAAATTTAGATGAACTAGAGAAAGATCTAAATGAAATAGGTAAACAAGGTGATTTTTCATTAATCGTTGAATCAGCTTATGAAGCTGGATTAATGCCAGAAGTTCAAGAAATGGGCGGTGTAAAAGCTAGATTGGAATATAAAAATAGTTATATTCTATCTGTTTTTAAGATGGAAGAAATTTATAGTGAAGATAATGAACAGCTATTATGTGACTTAGTGTATGTAGGTACGTATCATCATAATTATTAATTGGAGGAATGTGCTGTGATTCCATTGATAAATAATCAAAGTGAACTTATTGAAACTTTGGAACAGGAGAATTTAGTGAATGATGTGTATATTATCTTAGAAAAATTGCAGCAAGAATTAAATGGCGTAGATAATTCCATTTATCAAGAATTAAATATCTATTATTATTTAAAAAATGAAAGGGATGAAGATAAAACCTTTCATTTTTTATTTGCAATTGTTCCTCATGTACAAAATAAAGTCACAGGTAATCCAAAAAATGCGGTCATTGTTGTTGAATTTAAAGATTTATGGGTTGTTGAATAATGATTGGTTTAACTGAACGCTTAAAAAGCTTAGGTTTTGTTGTAGATGTTCCTGTTACGGAAAAAGGTGAATACCATTATTTTTATCATGCTTACGTCAAGGATTTATCTAGCAATACTTCCTTGATAATTGAAGGTTATAGAAAAAAAGGGTATCCAACGTACCGTTTTACATTCTATAAAGCAACTTACTTTGGAGGGGGTGTTAAAGTAAGAGAAAAAGTCTATGTGGAAAATGCATCACCAGTACAGGTGATTCGTAAGGTTACATCATTTATTAGTTGGATGGAAAGGAGTAACTATGGGACTAAAACAAAAATTTAGTAAAAGCAAAGTCGCTGATAAAGTGAAACAAGTTAAAAAGCCAGAAAAAGATAAAAGCAGTATTCGTAAAGATAATTCAAAACGGACTGCTTTTTTTGTTTGGTCATTAATTTTAGGAATGCTGTTTATTGCAACGTTATCTATACTTCTATCGGTAAATACACGTTCTACGCTAAATGATACCAATAGGAGTTTACTGGCTATGGAAGGTGAAGAAGAACAGGAAGAAATATCTCAAGAAACTGCTAATGAATTTCTATCTAATTTCATTCGGGAATATATAAATGTTCCTTTGGAAAGTGAAGATAGAGAAGAGAGAGCAAACAATCTTCAAGAATATATGGTTTATAATGAAAGGTTTAACAATGATAATAATGCTATGTATAGTCCAGAAGGTGAAGGCACAAGAAACTTACAATCTTTTAATCTGTTTAATGTAGAAGAAAATGAATTAAATACGATTTATCAATATAAAGTCACTTTTACAAATGCACCAGATTCAGATGATGAATCAGAAGAACAAACTCTTTTATTAAATATACCAGTTGTAGTGGAAGGTGGTTTGTTTAGCATTCCTACTACTCCCTATTTTACGGATGTTCCATATTTAGCTGGAAATATCGAATATGAAGAAGAATCAATTGATCTGGAGGAATACAATGGCAACGAAAAAGAGGATTTAATCGTATTTTTAAATACTTTTTTTGAAAGATATACGACAGAGCCAATTGAAGAAATGTCATATTTAATGGAAGAACCAGAATCTTTAAATGGTTCTTTTTTGTTTGAGGGAATACAAGACGTAAATATTTATCAAGATTCAAAGGGATATAAAGTGTTGCTGCAAGTGATATTCAAAGATGAAACAAGTGGCATTACTCAAACAAATGCTGTTGAAATGGATATTACCAAAAATGGAAGTAATTTTTATGTAGAAAAATTTAACTATAAATAAACGGAGGAATGAAGATGAATTTCTTTACTAATTTAATGATTGCAACAGGAAATTTACCCAATATAAATACTGGCGCAAATTGGTTTACAGATGTGGTTGAACAAATTGTAGTAATAATTATTATTGCTATCGTTGCAAAATTTGTTGCCAAACTAAAAATTGGCCAAATTGTGATAGCAGTAATTATTGGAGGTTTTGTGTACTATACGATTCGTAATACAGAAACGGTGCTAGGTTGGATTGAAGCACTATTGAACACACTGTAGGAAGGATAATGTTAAATGAGGGTGATTTTTAATTATCGAAAAGCATTAAGAGAACCCAAAAAAATTAGGCAGATAACAGAGTTTTTCTATCTGCCTTTTCCTATTGAATTAATACCAACGCTAAATTTCTTCTTGTTTTTAGCGTTAACCTTTTTAAGTGGATATGTAATTAGGCAATTTTATCCTTACGCGTTCGCTGATTCATGGGTAATATTTTTAATTGGCATACCACTTGTTCTAACGACGTTAGTGAAAAAAATTAAACCAGAAGGCAAAAATATCTATATCTACATTTATGATTTTATAAAGTATGTTTTCATGGTTAAAATGCCAAATAAACAATTTATAAATGATCGGCTTGTAGAATTTACAGATAATAAAGAAATAACATTTCGTCAATGTGTAAAGGTGGTGGATGATAAAAATGGCAAGATTGAAACCAGCAGTAAAGACAATAAGAAACAATATGCTGTTAACGAGAGAGGGAGACGTATTCGCATATTACCGAATCAAGAGCAAATCAATTCCAATCCAGAACAAAAAAGTAGTTGAATCATACAAAAAAGACTGGAAAAGATTTTTTGAAGAAATATCACCATATGAGGATTATCATTTGAGAATGTATCCACAAAATTTACGACTGTCCGAACGCTTTGAAGATTTGAGTTACCATTTATCGAATGATAGTGAGGATGTAGGAAAATACTATTTAGATGAAACGGAAAATATATTGAATGCCAGATTAGGTAAAATGACAAAAAATGATTTTATTGTAGGAATAAAATTAAAAAATGAAATGATAAAGTTAGATGCAGATATAAAGGAAAATGCTTTTAATATATTTTCGAATGTCACTGATAAATTAGTAAATTTAATGGGGTGGGAACAAAATGTTCCTATCTCATTTTTTAATCAATTTAAAGAATTAGAAGAAACGCTTTTTAGCATGGTATCAACGGTTAACGGAGTTAGATTAGATGAAGATGAATTAATTTATATTAATCGTTATGACTTTGTAAGAGGTTTAGAACATGATGTATCAGAAGAAATGGAAAGTGGTTCCGTAGATGCTATTACAAATACAAAAATTAATCCAAGTTATACAGCATCTTTAAAATTGGAAAGTGATCAAGATGAAGGTTTTGTATCATTTGTAGTTATTGATGAATTCCCTCACAACATGGCAGAAAGTGATTTATTTTTTGAAGCACAGTCATTGCCTTTTGAGGTAGAAGTTAACGTAAAAGCGCAAGTGGAAAATAAGTCAAAAACAAAATTAAATGCTGGTATGAAAAGTAGAGAGTTAAACGAATCATCCAAGGAACAGCTAATGAGCGAAGGCGATATTGATGATTCTATAACAGACAGCGGTGGTGTTTTACGGAATTTACAGAATGAATTGAAAGATAATGATACATTTTTAAATAATTGGCTTGCTGCAATAACAGTAACAGGTAAAACGAAAAAAGAATGTTTAGTAAAAGCAAAGCAAGTAAAGCGATTTTTTAGACAGTTAAATATTGTATCCCATGTTCCGGTGGCAGATCAATTAAATTTATTCTACCGTTTATTACCAGGCGAAAAGCTAGACATCACTAGCCGTAGCTGGCTGCAAAAAACTACTCAAGATGGTATATCTGAAAATTTATTTGCAGTAAATAGCGATATAGGAAATAAAATCGGCTTTTTTATAGGTTGGGTAGATAGATTTAATGAACATGAAAGTTTAGAAAGTGCAAAAATGACAAGTCGTAACCCTATATTGCATCATCCGTTTTTAGCAAATCAAAATATTAAAGGCTCTAAAAAGCGCTCGCCGCATGTATTAATAACAGGCGATACGGGAAATGGAAAATCTTATTTGGCAAAACTTTTATATATATTCATGTCATTTCTAAATGTAAGTTCCACGTATATTGACCCGAAAAAAGAGTTTAGAAAATGGATTAATAAAGCTATAAATGACAGCGTCGTTCGGCGTGATTATCCTTTATTTGTGGAGCATTTAAAGAAATTTAAGTTTATTACTTTAGACCATGAACAAAAGGAAAATTGGGGTGCATTAGACCCTGTAACATTTTTGCCAGCATCACAAGCGAAGGAATTGATTCAGGATATTTTTTCACAGGTGTATGATTTTAAGGGTAAAGATGATGTGCATACAGCCTTTTTAAGATCCATAACAGAAGTAACGCAACGTAGAGAAAAAGGAGAACAAGTCGGCTCACTTCATATTATAGAAATTATGCAAAGCAGTAATGAAATACCTGTAAAAAAAGCTGGTGATTTTCTGTATGAAGTAGTTGCAGATAGTATTCTAAAATTATGCGTGCATGATGGAACGAATGGATCTTTATCATTGAATGATAGAATTTCCATTATTGAAATTGAAAATATTGATTTACCCAAAGCAACTGACCCAATAGAGACTTACACAAGCAGCCAGTTAAAGTCCAATGCCATTATGATGGCTTTAGGTAAGTTCTGCGAATTATTTGGTACGAAAGATAAAGAAGAAAATACAGCAGTTTTTATTGATGAAGCATGGATGATTACTGCATCCCAGCAAGGAAAAAAAGTTGAGAAATCAATGAAACGTATCGGTAGAAGTTTTAACAATGCATTGTATTTTATTTCTCAATCGACAAAGGATGCAATTAGAGAGGAAGAGAATGAAACAGGTAATTTTGGTGTAGCTTTTGCATTTGATGAAGAAAATGAACGGTCAGATATTTTGAAATGGATGAACATGGAAGATACCAAAGAAAACCAAGAAGTGCTGGAAAGCATGTATCAAGGTCAGTGTTTAATGAAGGATATGTATGGTCGAAGTGGAAAAATAACCGTAGAAAATTTATTTGAAGAATGGGATGGAGCATTGGAAACAGTCAATAAATCAGAAGTAGCGTATGCAGAAGAAAAATATTTGTAGAAAGAAGGGCTATCAATTATTGGTAGCCTTTTTTTAATATAAAAAGGGAGGACGTAAATAATGAATACAATTGTAGATGTAGAAAACTGGATGAAATTTGAGGAAGAATTAGTCGAACTGAATGCCTTTCATTTAAATGAAGGGGTAAGAACAGAAGCTATTGAACGGGCAAATGGTGGTGAAAATGAAAATTTCTATGTAGTAGCGTTTGATGAACGGAAAGAACAGCAATATTGGTTTCATTTTTCGTTTTGGGATTCAGAGGACTATGAAGAAGAAAAAATCTTGCAATATGATGGTTATACAACTGATGAATAATAATTGAAAAAGAAAGTGGCTGCTGAAAAGTGGTCACTTTTTTAATTGAAAGGTTGGTGATAATGATGGCTAATGAAATTTTTATGAGGTCTTTTATATCTGGTGTTTCTGGGAATTTTCAGATGCTAAAAAAACTAGAAGAAGGAAAAGAACGAGGGGAAATAGATACTGCATTTTTGGCTTATTGTAAAGGTGGAATAGATGCATGTGAAAGAATATTACAATTTGAGAAAGACTTGAACGAAAAGGAATGGAATGCCAGTGAAAAATAACAAAAATAAAAGATGGTTGTTAGGATTTATTGCTGCGTTAGTTTTTGGTTTAAGTTTGTCATCTATAACAAATGTATATGCAGAGGATAGCGAAGATAATGGTAATGATGAAAATTATATGCAAATGATTGGAGAAGATTTTGATGATGAATATTTAAAAGCTGCACTTTTTGTTGCACGATTTATATTTGATGTGGATATTGAATATGACCCCGAATCTTTTATGTCACTGCCAAATGATAATCAAGATACAGAAGAAACAGGCGGTATAGAGTTAGAAATAAATAGGTATGGTGTAGAGCGCTATATGGTTAATAATGAAGATACTTCGGGTTTGATTAATGGAAATTTAAACACTATAAGTAACGCTATTATGAGTATTAATCATCTAGTTGTGGAAATTACAGATTCCACATTTGAATATTTATTTAGTGTGGATCTATTGAATGAAATAGCTGATGATTTACAATCTGTTACGAATAATATTTATGATACTTTAAAAGATTATTTTGCAGAAATATTTGTAGTATTTCTGATGGGGTATTTGATGTATTTATTTGTAGCAAAAGGTTCTTTACAGGCTGTATTAAAAAAATCACTTATTTTTGTTTGCGTGGTAATTGTAGCTGGTTTTTGGATTGCAAACAGTAGTTTTTTACTAAAAACACTGAACTCCTGGGCGGAAGAAGGTCAAGGATTCTTAGTTGAAGCTGGTAATGGCATGTTAGATTTTTTGGATGAAAAAGAAGGCGTATATGCTGATATAGATAATATTGATGAAGATGCAACACTAGCTGGTACGATTGCGGTAATGCGTAATGTCTATTTTGATTTAGCATTAAAACGCCCATATTTGATGATTAATTATGATGAAACTAACGAAACAATAATTAACGAAAATGATGTTATTGGACAAGAATTTGGATTCGGTTTTGATGGATATAATAGAGTAGATAGATTGCTAGCACATGATTTATCTGCTGAAGCGATGGGTTATCGCACATTCTACGCAAAAGCAGAAAATTATCAAGAAGGTAATCAGAACATGGGCGCTGGAGGTGCATGGAAACAGTTTGGATTAGTGTTCGTTACTTTAATTACAACATTTTTTATAAGTATCCCTTTTGCTGTACTTGGCGCATTAAATTTCCTATTGCAATTATTATTATTAGCAATAGCTTTTGTTATCCCATTTGCAGCAATTATAAGTTATATACCGCAAATGGCACAGACTCTCTTTAAGACTTTTGGTAAATTAGCTGGTGTTCTTGTGCTTAAAGTGCTTTTAGGCATTTTTATTTTATTTTTATACCTCATTGCATTTTTAGCAAATCAGATGATACCACCAGATTCAATTGGTATGTATTATTTAAATGTTATTGTATTGGCTGGATTAATGTTCTTTTTGATGATAAAAAGAAATGCTGTTATTAGCTTTATGACAGCTGGTTATGTTGCGTCAATGGATAAAAATATTATGTCAAATATCCATCAGGGAATGGGTAAAATGAAAAAGGATGTTCAAGGTGCTGGTAAAGACATAAAGAGTAGATTTATGCCTTCAAGCAAACCTAATAAACCAACAAAATCAAGTCAATCGAATAAGGCAAAAAATGATGATAATAAAGCAGCGAAAGAGAATTCTAAAACCAACTCTAAATCTGGACAAGAAAAAGACGTTAATCGTACACCACAATTACCCAAAACGGATAAAGAGAATAGCAGAGTAGTCAAGAATAAAAAACAAACACCGATTGAACGTACGAAACAGCTATTTTCTCGAAATAAAAAAAGTCAACAAAATGATAAACAACAACAGCAAAACCTTTCTTCTGGAAAAGATAAGGAATCAATCAGTAAAAATAGTAAGAAAGGACAGCCGAATAATAAACCGATTGTTCTTAATAAGGACTACAAAGCAAAGAAAAATAGCCAGCCACTGAAATTGGGTGGAACGCAAAAAAAAAGTAAGAAAGACAATTTAAGTTTTAGTAATTTTGAGTATGGTGGTACGGAACGGAAATTAAAAACAACACGAAATAAACAAGATCTGAATTTAGATGATAAGAAACAGGATATTAATGAAAGAGAAGGAGTGAATAAGAATAAGAAAATAAACTATGAAAACCGTTTGTATAACCAGTATAACGTGGAAAGAAATAAAGAGATAGAATCAGTGGAAGATAAGAAAAAGGATAGAAATATAGATAAAGGATTGTCTTAATAAGGCAGTCCTTTTTTATATGTAGGTGGTGCTAAATGAGTAGATTAAAAAATAATCGTTTATATAAAAAGTTGCCTATTAAATATAGATTAATTATTACATTAGCTGTAATGCTTGTGACTGTTTTATTTTTTATTATTATTCTTTTATTTCTTCTTGTAGCTAGCAGTTATATTCAAGAAAATGAATTTTTAGAAAGATTTTTGAGTAGTGATAATGGTCAAGAAGAACAAGAACAAAAACCAGTATCTGGTGCGTATATTGTTTCTGGAATTGCGCCAGAGGTAACTCGTTACGAAGAATATTTTAGAAAGTATGCAAAAGAAAATGGTATAGAAGAACATACGGAAATCATCATGGCAATGACTATGCAAGAATCTGGTGGTAGATATTCAGATGTAATGCAATCGTCTGAATCATTAGGATTACCAGTTAATACTCTTAACGACCCGGAAAAATCAATTGAACAAGGGGTTAAATACTTTTCTCAAACATTGGATGAAGCAGGGGGGGACGTTGAATTAGCCTTACAAGCCTATAATATGGGGAGTGGTTTTATCAATTATGTAGATGAACACAATGATGGAGAATATAGTAAAGAGATGGCTAAACAATTTAGTGATGAAATGGCTGGAAAAATGGGTTGGTCAAGGTACGGCGATATTAATTACGTAGATAATGTAATGCGTTATTTGGAAAAAGATGAATCAGTATTAGCTGCAAAAGATGGTGAATGGGCATTACCTTTAGATGAAATTAGAACAACATCTGAATTTGGAATGAGAACGCATCCTGTAACTGGTGAAACAGAGTCATTTCATGGAGGGTTGGATTTTGCTTGCACACCAGAAGATGACATTATGGCTGTCAAAGATGGAGAAGTAGTTGAAGCCATTCATAGTAATGTTGGTTATGGTAACTATGTTACCGTTCAACATTCAGAAAATGAATTTAGTCGTTATGCCCATATGACATCACTGTCTGTATCAGTTGGGGATAGTGTTAGTCAAGGTGACTCTCTAGGCAAGTGTGGTACAACTGGCTCTAGTACAGGTAATCACTTGCATTTGGAGCATATGACGGAATTAGGTCAAGCACATCCAAATAAAACTGATCCAAGAGAAACATTAGGATTATAAAGAGGTGAGATAATGAAAAAATACGGTTTGATTTTAGCCATAACCATTGTATTAATAGGGTTTAATACTTTTCAGTTTATTGAAAGGTCTAATTTGAAAAATGAATTAATCCAAAAAGAAAGTGAATTAAATGAAATGGCTGCCAATAATGATACGGTATATTTTGAAGCTGGAGAAGTAGCAGAAAAATTTATTTTAAGTTACTTTAATTATAATCATTTCCCAAAAAAAGAAGATGTAAAGGATTATTTATCTCCAGCAATTATAAATGAATTAAATTTTTCTTCATCAGAGGAATATGAGGAAGAAATGAGTGATATAAATTCTTCTGTAAATGATTTAAATATTTATTTAGGGGATGCTGTGGATGGAAGGCAAAAGGTATTAGGTGTATTTGATAATGTTTTAGAAATATATGATGGAGAAAGTAAAGTTCAATCAATTATTGAAATGAATCTAGAAAATAATGATGATGGTTGGCAAATTGTAGATTTTAGTTTTTTTCAATATTAGTTTTGTGTTACCCTGTAAATAATATAATTTTTTCGGTGGGGTGATATTTATTTTTAAAAGTTTGAAGGTGATAGGATTAATTTTGTTATTTGTTATGCTTAGTGCTTGTGGAAATATAAGTGCAGATAATGTTGAGAATAATAATATAGAAACCGAAGAAGGAAATAATATAACAGATGATGAATTAATAGATTTAGCATTTAAAGAAGATGAAAAAAATGATAATCAAGGAGTTTATGAACCAGATTTTGGTGACGATAAGAGAAGTGTATCTGACATTATGATATGGGATGAAAAAGATAAAAAGTATATAAAAATTGATATGAATTGGCAAAATGTAGAAAATAGAATTAGTACACTTTTTTATGAATATAAAGAAGATGGTTCGCTAAGAGCAATTATCTATGATGAAGATAGAGAGCCTATTGAAGCAAATGAACCAGATTATATAGAGAAACAAGGAGAAATTATTAAGGAATGAGAGAAAAAATGTTGTCATAAATAATACATGGATTTGAAAGAGCAGATTAAAACGTCTGCTCTTTTTTTATGTCTTTAAATAAAAAAGGAGGAAATCGATATGAATAAAACTATTTCAAAAAATGAATTAAAAGACATGGGTTTTTTACAAAATCAAGCAGTTGAGATTATTAGACAAGCAAAGTATTACATGGTTCAACAAGGTTATCCTTATTACAATAATAAGCGACTTGGTAGAGTTCCATGTCACGCAGTTGAAAATATTATCGGTGTATCCTTTGAGGAAAGTGGTACAAATGGCTAAAACTAAATATAAAGGGGTTTATACAGACAGTAGTGGAGGCTACTTCTATCATATTGAATTAGGAGTAGATAAGGTAACAGGTGAAAGAATTCAAAAGAAAGCTAGAAAAAATAATAATGGTGAAAAATTTAAATCTGCTAGAGAAGCTTATAAGGAAGCAACTAGAATAAGAAATGAATACCTTAGCCAAAATGGTTATGCTAATTACAGGCTTAAATTTGGTGAGTTTATGGATTTGTTTTTTTTTCCACATTATCAATCAAACGTAGAAGAGAGTACCTGGATATCAAGAAAACCTGTTTTTGAAATGATTAAGGATAGATTTTCTGATAAAGTGCTAAGAGAGATTGATGTAAGAGATTGTGAAGCTTATAGAACTTGGCTCTTGAACGAACCCGGTTATTCACAAAATTATGCCGGGTTGATCTATGGAGGATTTAGACAAGCAATGGAGTATGCTGTGACTTTGGAATTTTTAGAGAAAAATGTTTCGAAGAAAACAAAAGCAATATCAAAAGCGAAAAGTATTGTTGGGTATTGGACAAAAGAGGAATTTGAAAAGGTTATTTCAGTAATTTATACTCATAACTTTTACGAGCATATGTGCTTTGTTGCAATATGGTTATATTATATGACAGGGGTAAGGGTGAGTGAAGGCTTGGCTCTTTACTGGAATGATGTTGATTTCGAGAAGAAAAAGTTAAGGATTCATCATACTTTACAATATAAGACATCAAAAGATTTCATAAGAAAGCCATATACTAAAACGGTAGACGGAATACGAACAATATCTTTAGATGATGATACATTGGCAATCTTGCAAAACTGGAAACAAGTACAATCAGAGCATGGAATAGAAGATTTCATATTAAGTTATACTGGATTACCTGTTCATCGGTCAACGATTCCTAGAATAGTAACTAGGTATGCAAAAATCGCTAAAGTTAAAGATATACAAGCTAAGGGTTTAAGGCATTCTCATGTTAGCTATTTAATTAATGAATTTAATGCTGATGTTTTAGTTGTAGCACAAAGGTTAGGGCATAGTTCGCCAGAAATAACTCTAAAACATTATGCACATTTGTGGAGTAGAAATGATGAACCTCTTGCTGAAAAAATGGCAGGGAATATTAAATTTAATTTTTCTAAGGAAACTTATATGGATTTCAATGGAAATCAAAATATTAAGATGGAATTGGTTCCCTACCAAAACCCTACCATAGGGGAAAATAAATTGTCTGAATGCAATGATAGCAAGGGTTCAAGGTAGACCGTCTACTATTGAGTGGGAGTAGTAGAAGGAGAGCGGAAACCCCTTTGTTTATAAGGGTTTCGGCTCTTTTCCCTATTGTCATTGCATTGTTATTGCATTATTTGTTTCTAAGTCCTTACGCAAATATTGAACTGTGAATTGATTTTTGGGAGAAGTATCTTTATTTTCAGTTGCAGTTTGATAAGACAATATACCTTTTAGTTTATGAGCGACCTCAAAATTACTGTTTGGATACAAATGTCCATAGGTGCCGAGTGTCGTTTCAATATCTTCATGTCCTAGGCGATCTTTAATAATTAATGGGTTTTCTCCCATACTAATAAGCAGAGAAGCGTGAGAATGTCTTAAAGCATGTAATCTTATTCGATGAACCCCAGCCTTTTTTGAATAACGTGTAATGGCATTTGCTAACGTATGCTTTTGTGTAGGGATACCATTATAGCTCATCACAAAATTGGTTTGGACGATAGATTGCTGCTTTTCCTTCCATTCGTGGAGTAACATTAATGTATCCTCATCTAATGCAATATGACGGACACTAGCTTTTGTTTTTGGTTCTACAAAAGAATAGTTATCTAAATTCTTATAGTAAAGTGTTTTATTGATTGATAACAAACCTTTGTCAAAGTCAATATCTTCCCATTGAATCGCAGTGGCTTCTCCAATTCGCATGCCTGTCATAAACAAAAGCCACAATGAAATAAATAAAAAATGTTGATAGTAGTCTTCCTTATAAAAAAGGGAGATGACTTTTTCAAATTCTTCTTTTGTCCAAAAATCTATTTTTGTCTTTGTCTTTTTTACATTTCCAACAATTTTCGATGGATTACTTTCGGTTAAACCTAAAACAACAGCTCGATCCATTGCCATGGAAAACAACCCTTGAACATTTCTAATATAAGAAGAACGATACTTCTTTTTAGATAATGCTAATTGCCATTTTTGAACATGAATTGGGGTAATTTCTGATGTGAATAAGTTATCAAAAAAAGTGAAATGTTTTCTTACAGTCGGTAATCGATTATCGTACGTTCTTCCTTTTACTTGTGTTTTATACCAAGGTAAGAAAATATCTTCAATAAACTGTCGAAATAAAATGTCCTCTTGTTTTTCTTCTAAGGAGTCTGACTTTGTTAGTAGTAACTTAGAATATTCTTCCCTTGCTTCTTTTTTGGTCTTAAAACCACTACGGTACTTCTGGATTTGCTTACCAGTGATGGGATGATAGCCTAAATTTGCCCTAAAATAATAAGTTCCGTTCTTTGCCTTTTTGATGATATCTTTAGTCATGATTTCACTCCTTACGCAATTAGTGCAAGAAGTACAAATCACACGTCTAAAGTTATCCCTAATACTTCCTCTACAGCTTCTTTAGGAACACGATCCAACTTTTTAGATTGATAATACGTGTGGCCCTTTGAAATCATTAGTTTTTTGCATTCTCTAATGATATCAGCTGAATAAGAAGGACCATAACCTAGTGCTATCAAGTCTTTTTTAGTGACTGTGACCATATAAACTCCTTTCCATAGACTAGGATATGCTATTTGATATCTGTCTATTATTATATCGCGTCTATAAAACTAATTCTAATACGTTGCGTGAATTTGGCTCTTGCACTAAAAAAAGGTCTTATTCTCATAACTTAATAGTTACTGTAACTTATCTTGTTAAACTGAAAGTCAAAAATCAGACGGCTGTTGGTCACAGCTCCACGGGAATTTCACCCCTGCAAGTATTGCTTCCAGCCCTATTCATAGCTTGCGACGCTTCAAACGCTCGAACCATGACGATAGAGGAGTATCATTATCCTGACTGATGGGTTATCGCCAGCAATCCACCACGATTGTTTTAGACAACGTATTATTTCGCTCGTTCCATGTTGGAAGTCTTGGCGTACTTGTCAGGTTGCTTATCATCAGCAGAATGTATCTGATTTTTGTTATACGGCATGGCGTTATCTTCCATGCTTTCTTTGTCAAAGAACAAATAATATAATGAAAGGGGAAATCTCTCTACTTAAATTTTGAAAGTTAAAATAGACTGCATTAGTTTGGAACGCAAACGATCACGTGTATCTTCATCGATACCCCAATAAATGTTCCCGCGCTCATCACGAAGCTTACGCATGGACAGACTGGTCATGCAGCTTCCATAATGCAGAATAACTACTTTCATTGCTTCTAGCTCACCCTTATTTGCAGCTAAAATAATTGGGTACGGCAATAAACCACGCTCGTTGTTTTCAACATTAGAATTAATCATCCCATTCATCTGCATGTTCCTCCAAAAAACGTCTTAACGGTTTAAAGAACTCGTTCGCCTATACTGTACAGTACTAACGTGGAATGTTGAACAATTGATCAATTTTTACATCAGAAAGATTAAAAAAGTAGTATAGTAGGATGATAGTACGCTTCTCAACTGGCAAGCTATGCATCGCTTTTGCAAGAAGTGTAGGAGTAATTCTCTTACCAGCTACTTGAAGTCCTTCTATTTCTTCTCCCTTTTAGTGTTTGTCTAAGGTATAGAGCTGTTTTTCTTCTAGCGGTGTTAAATTTGAAAATGTTATCTCCGTTTCTGCCTTTCTTTGTATATGTTGATTGCTTCATTTTTCAGTACTCGCTTACAAAAAGCGTTAAATGCACAACGCACCTGCCGTTCGGTACCATACACTCAACTCTCTTCGAAACTGCAAAGATGGGTGATGATTTCCCCTTTCATTACCTTCAACAAGTTTTTTTGTAAAATGCCAAAAATCAGAGAAAAATTTTTAAAAAAACAATAACACGAGTTAATTTCATAATCCCGAGCCCTTGGGGCTCAAGGCTTTCAAGACGTAAAAAAATAGGCACCTCCCCAAATCCTGTATAATGTAAGTTACCACACAAACATAACAGACTGGAGAGATGCCCTATGTCCATTATACGTCAACCAAGCCTATTTGACATGCATGAATTATATGAGTTGGAACCTACCCACCACTTTGAGGCTGTTTTTTCGACAATCGATCTGAATCCTTTTTGGAATCTTTTCGATAAACCAAAAAAAGTAGGTGCCCCAAGAGAACTGAATTATGGTGCCATGGTCTATTCACTTATCGCTCGTATGGTGGAGCGTATCGTGACAATCAAGGACCTAATCAAACGGTTAAAACGTGACCCGGTTTTTCGATATGACTGTGGGTTTCTTCACTCGGACCAAATTCCATCTGAAGCCTCCTATTCAAGGATGATTACTGTCATCAGCGAATCAAATGTGATGACACATATCCATGATGAACTGATTCTACTTGCCATCAACGAGGGGCATATCAGCGATGAAAACATCGCCTTCGTTGCCACGCATTTTGAGGCAAGAGATCGTGCGCAAGCCTCCAAAAAGAAAGAAAAGCAGACATCGAAAAAGCGCGGACGCAAGCCGAAGGTGGAACGAGAGCAATGGTTAAAGGAAAAACAGGCTGCCGAAAACGCACGCCCGATTTATGAGAAAGAGATTGTTCACCAGCTATCCGAATCAGTGGAAACGTTGTATAAAGAAGCTCCCATCGAACCAAAATGGGGAATCAAGAAAAACAGTGATGGGAAAAATACCTTCTGGTTTGGTTATAAAGGACATTTAGCCGTCAGCACAAAGAGTCAATACATTCTAACGGGTATAATGACGTCAGGAAATCTCAATGATGGGAAGGCAGCCATCCCATTATTGAAGAAAATTGATCGGGATCTTCCAGCTTTATTTACCGCCGGTCTTTTCGATGCAGGTTATGATTATGAGCCCATATATCAGCAATTAACCAATCAGAATCTACAGGCTGTCATCCCATATAACCAGCGCAATGAAAGGGAAGTAGTTGGATACGATGAACATTTCGCACCTACATGCGTCCGGGAACATTCTTATCGTTACGACAGCTTCGACCAGAAGTACAAGACACTGAAATACACACGTCCAAAAGAATGTACAGTTTGCCCATTGCGACTCGATTCCCTTTGTCAAATGACCTTTAAAATCAGGCAATCGACGGATATCCGCAAGTACACACATCCAGCTAGAGGTTCGAAAAAGTGGAATGAACTTTACAAGGAACGCACAGCTGTTGAACGGGTTAATGCGTACTTAAAGGAATTCTTTGGACTCAATAATGTCCGTCATCGGACCGGTAAGAAAGCCAGGCTTCACTTCCAATTGGTGACGCTTGTTTACAATGCCTCAAAATTAGCCGCAGACCGGATCAGACTAGAAATGGAGCAACATTCGTTAAAAACAGCGTGATTAAATCGCAATACCTTTTTAAAAAAACATTAAAAAACATCGTAGGGTAACTCAACCCATTTTCAAAAACGTCAATTATGAAATCGATTCACACAACTGAATATTAACAGTTGGGTAGAATCATTTTTAATATTTAATATAAAGGACCAAAAGAAGAAATACTTTAAATGTCAAACTCTATTTTATTACAATTCCATAAAAACTGATCGAACAAAATAATGAATAATACAAAAATAAAGTTTTTTAAAGTCATTTCTTATCTGTTAAACGTAATTAAACATGAAAGGTCTAGCTAAATAAAATAGTAAGAACATAAAAAGGGAGGCTTGGGAACATGTTAGACAAAACATAGATCAAGGAGTTGTAGTAGACTTAAAGCTTGACAGTTATTACTTCACTAATAAGGTACAATTTGCTGGTCATTATGTGGCAATGTATGGATATGACGACAGTTTTGCCTACCTGATTGATACAAAGCAACAGGGGGGAATGGTAAAAACAAGTCTTGAAAATTTGGCATTGGCAAGAAACGAAAAAGGTCCAATGTCTCAAAAAATCTGTCTTATACCATTAAGAAAAAAGAGGATATGCCAAATTTAAAGGATGTGATTATAACAGCAATCAAAAATAACGCTTTAGATTATAAGAATCCTCCTATCAAAAATTTGGGCTATAAAGGTATTAAGAAAACAATTGTAGAGATTAAGAAGTGGTTTGAGAGAAGTGAAAATATTGAGGATGATTTAGTTTTAGCAGCCACACTAATGGAGCGAGGGGGAACTGGAGAATCCCTATTTAGAAATATGTATAGAGATTTCTTAAAAGAATGTTTGAGTATAGTTGATTATACTCCTTTACAAAATGGATATATTCTATTTACTAAAATCGCACCTATGTGGGAGGAGGTATCTAAGCTTATTAATAAGGCTGGAGAGACTCATGAATTACTATTCCTAAATCAGGCTTCTGATATTCTTTTAGAGTTATCAAACAAAGAATATGAAGCAATGAATCAACTATCAAGAATCTGTTGACTGCGATGCTTTCAAAAAATGAGTTTTAGAAAAGTGGATTCATGATTCTTGTTCCATTGGGGGGGGATTGGGAACGGCTTCATACTGCCTTTGTTGCACCTCCTTTGGGCTCCCGTACATCTTTCGCAGCGGCCGGATGCGGCTTCTTACCGTATTTTCCCCAACTTCAATTTCCGGATCGTGCTCCTTTAGCCAGTCCCATATTTGAGTAGCGGAGAGGTCGGGGTATTCCCTCTGATTCTGGCAATGTATTGTTAAGGTATGAGTTGAAAAAAAGATATAGAAAATATCGACTACTTGCTGTGCTAACAGGTTATGAAAATTAACTAATTCGTTTGGTTTATGTTGGTATGATTTATTACGTAAAGGCAACTGTCTGGATCGAGCGCAAAATGACAGGATTTAGAGAAGTTAATAAGGTAACATGCCATTAAAGGAGTGAACCATATGGCACTGGTAGAATCATTACAAAAGACAATCGAATACATGGAAGCCCATCTGCTGGATGACATCACGATCAAAGACATTGCTGAACAAGCTCATCTATCTCCCGAGCACTGTACTAGAACTGGTGCAGTCAGGGCGTTTTCAAAGAGGCAAATGGTTTAAAAGGTTAGATAAAGAAGATAAAGGGCATGTTCGTCGTTCCCTTGAATCAGTGGGAATGTGGGAGATGCATCATAAAAAGATAGGGGAATTATCAGGTGGATAAAAGCAGCGGATATCAATTGCTCGTGTGTTCTCAACAGATCCAGATTTGTTTATATTAGATGAACCTACAATTGGAATGGATGTACGTTCACGTAATGAATTTTATAAATTATTGAAGCACAATAGTACAGAGCATGACAAGGGTATCTTAATGGTTACACACGATCATGAAGAGATTCGTCACTACGCTAATAAACACATTGAGTTGATACGGAAGGAGGACTCACCTTGGAGATGTTTTTCTATGGATTGATGCAAAGAGCTTTCCAAGCTTCATTTTTAATCTCATTAATCACTCCAATATTAGGATTGTTTTTGGTATTGCGTAGGCAATCACTAATGGCAGATACTTTATCCCATGTCTCGTTATCTGGGGTAGCGCTTGGTCTGTTAATTGGCATCAATCCGACATGTACCAATATTCTCGTGGTAATCATTATCGCAACTCTGCTTGCATTTTTGCGTCAAATTTATCGCACATATTCTGAAATTTCGATTGCCATATTAATGTCTGTCGGAATGGCAGTAGCGCTTGTCCTGATGGAAATAAGTGCTGGTGGAATTACATTAAGTGTAACACAATTTCTATTCGGTTCAATTGTTACTATTCACAAAACAAATATGGATGTTACTAGGATTAACGATAATTATCGGATTATTATATTTAATATATCGAAAACCTATGTATGTTCTTACATTTGATGAGGAAACAGCTTTTAAAGCTGGCCTGCCTATTAAAACGATGTCGATTTTGTTTAATGTGTTAACAGGGGTCACAATAGCAGTAATAATGCCGATTGTCGGGGCTTTACTTGTCTCAGCCATTATCATTTTACCTGCAGCTATATCGCTTCGTTTAAGCAAAAGCTTCTACGGTGTCATATTAAATGAAATGGTCATTGCACTTGTCGGCATGTTAAGTGGTTTAGTCACTTCTTATGAATTGGGTACACCACCAGGCGCTTCCATCACAATAATTTTAATGTTGATTTTTGCAATCATAACACTTGCAAAGTACATGTTACATTACTTGAAATTTGATAGACTATTTAATAAAAGTCAAGGCTAGAATGAAATAAGCAGAAAAGACAAATCGAGTTTACATCGTAGAATTGTTATTTCAAATAATAAATTCCAAAACTCTACTTAATTCACAATGTATGAAAATCATTGAAGCCTTCAAACCAAATATATAAATAATTATAAAAAAGAACTAAAAGAATATTTCTACAAGCTATTATTAGAAAGAAGGATAGGTTATAAGCTGTTATATTAAGTTGGGGGCATAGATTGACAATATCGTAGTAATGTGTCTGCATAATAATATATAAGAGAAGCATTACCATTCATAACGAGAGAAATGGGGTTTTATAGTCACGATTAGAGCATTTTCAAGAAGTTCGACTAGCTGCTATAATATAATAGCCCATGCATTATACTTGGAGTTTAACAACATTCAAGTTATTATAGATAAATAAAATCCTTAATTAGGGTGATGATGAATGAAGTTTTCAAAGGCTACAGATTATGCTCTACATACGATGCTTTTTCTTACTGCAGCGACTCCGGATAAACCTGTGGGCGTTCAGCTGCTTGCTGAGAAGCAAAAGGTGTCACCAACTTATCTGTCCAAGATACTGACCAAGCTAGTAAAGGCTGGTATGATTGAATCCATAACAGGAGTGAATGGTGGATATAGACTGAAACGAAATTGGGAGGATATTTCGTTTCTTGACATTATTCATGCAATTGAGGGATCTGCCTCTTTGTTTGATTGTAGTTTCGATCATGGACCAGATTGTCCGATTCAAAGAGTAGTATTGGAAGCAGAGGAAAAAATGGAAGAGCATTTGAGAAATAAAAAAATGTCCGATCTTGTGCGGGAAATGAACATCGTTTTCTAGCACATATTCTTTCAACCAATTATAGATAATAAGTGTCTCTATAGTCTTTAATGAAATTATAATAAAAAATTAGGAGAATCCAAAAATGAACATGTATAAAAGGACCGTATAAGTTGATTCAAGATACAGCGATTTTTAATCCGGTATTGTGAAACGATGTCCCCGGAAGATTATAGGAAAGAGATCGAAAGTTAAGGAAGAGTTTCTGTACGTAGTCTGCATATTCATATCGCTGACTGTCATCGAATTTTACTAGGGATTTATGACTGAAAAATCTATATACAGAGTAAAATCAGCGCCTATCGATGATGTTTCAAAGATGTGCAAATTATTTAAAAGTCGAATGAGCTAGTGGATAAGTTCTTATGTAAGGAGGTGATGCCAACATGTAACATAGTAGCAGAGTGAGAATACAGTATTTCAGTAGTACTGGTTAGGTCTTAACTACATATGAGATGTACAGAGTAATTATTGGGCGTATACACATTTGGAAAGTTAAACTAATAAGAGGAAGGGAGTTAATCATGAAGGAAGTTGATGTTGTTATTATTGGAGGAGGTCCTGCTGGTTTAAGCGCTGGACTTATACTAGGACGGGCTAGGAAGAAGACGTTGATTATCGATGAGGGGCAACCGCGTAATGCAGTGACTAGAGAGGCTCATGCCTTTTTAACACGTGATGGCATTAGCCCACATGAATTTAGAAATATTGCTAAATCGCAGCTTCACACTTATCCGTCAGTTTCACATTTGGAAGATACTATCGAGTTGATAGAAGGTGAAGATGGTCAATTTTTGTTGGAAACTGCTTCAGGGTTGAAGATAGCCACTAGAAAACTGTTGTTTGCTATCGGAATGAAGGATCGCGATCTTGGCATACCAGGGTTGGCGGAGGTCTATGGTAAGAGCGCATTTGTATGCCCGTATTGTGATGGCTGGGAACTAAGAGATCAGCAATTAGTTGTCATAAACAGAGGAGCAGCGCTAATGCATTTTGTCCCATTGATTTACGGGTGGACAAAGCAGTTTGTAGTTTGTACAAATGGTCCCAATGAATTAAGTGAAGCAGAACGTGAAGAATTGCGTGCGCATAATATCCCGTTATTTCATTCACCAATTCATTCCATCCAATCAAATCAAGGCATGGTAAGGCATGTTAAGCTTGAGGATGGAACAGAAATTCCATGCACAGGAATTTTCTTCAAGGCAGAATTGGTACTTGGATCGGAATTACCTGTCGCACTTGGTTGCCGGATGTTGGATACTGGAATAATTGAAGTCGATGAGTTTGGAAAAACAAGTGTACCTGGTGTTTATGCAGCTGGGGATGCAACTACACACTTGCACCAATCTATTGTTGCAGCTGCTTCAGGAGCTGTATCCGCAGCCGCAATAAACGGAGAATTAAATCGAGAAGAATGGCATAAGAACAACGTTTGATTCAAATTCTAAATATATTTATAAAGAGGACTTTAAATTTATAATGTACCCTTTGTAAAAGACACTTTTATAAGGCCAAGCTACTTGAAGAAAGTGATTCCAGTACTATGAAATACTCCTCATTACCATTTATGAA
Source organism: Oceanobacillus sp. FSL K6-0251 (assembly GCF_038004725.1). Lineage (NCBI taxonomy): Bacteria > Bacillati > Bacillota > Bacilli > Caryophanales > Bacillaceae > Oceanobacillus > Oceanobacillus sp. FSL K6-0251. The sequence goes on from NZ_JBBORS010000001.1 coordinate 1,333,802, forward strand.
TCAACTCTTTAGAAAAGGTGGCAGGGTCACTCCTGCACGATTTGCCACTGTGCAAAAATAGTCCTAAAACAGGTCTGTCAATAAATTTGTGGAATTGACCGTAAAAAAATTTAGTCGGTGTGGAGGATAATCCTGTCCACGAAGCGGATAGACAACCAGAGGTGCGATTATTTCCACAAAAAAGGAGCCATTCCTTCTTTAGACTGTACCCTTTGTAAAGGACAATCATAAAAAAGCTAGGCAGACTTAAGAAGGTGATCTCTGTATTGAATAGGGGTCATCAGGTTCCATTGATATCTGTAACGGTTATAGTAAATCATGTATTTTAAACATGACTTTTGATACACTGTTTCAGGAGGTGTTTTTATATGACTGCCAAGGGCAAAATAACATTGCCACAAAAACGTACAGTTATTTTTACCGTAACTATTCTTTATACTATTTTGATACTATATTTTATTTTTTTCGCTTTCGGCAGAATAGGTGCATTTGCAAGCACGACTGGGGTCACCTTTATTTTTTTTCCGATTGAGTTCTACCATTTGCCAAAGATTTCTGATTTTCTGCATCCTACTCTGATGGATTTCGTAGATCTAGGAAATGTGGCAGCCTTTATTCCATTCGGCATATTGATTCTATTGTTATTCCGTGTGAAGTTTATTCGTTTCTTTTCATTGTTCTTCCTGTCTATTCTCGTGATCGAAACCATACAGGCACTAACTTTGCTCGGAAGCTTTGATATTAACGATGCCATTCAAAACTCTCTAGGCGCAAGCATCGGATTCGGAGCGTACAAACTAGGGTATCGAACAAAAAACTTTTGGCTAAATATGGCTATTACCGTTATCACGTGTATTGTTATTCTAATCGGGGTATTAGCAATTTGCGGAATTGTGGAGAAAACGTTCACCAAAGCAGAGGGTCCCTTTATAGCTTTAAATGAACTGAAAAATAGTTCCGGGCATACAACAGCGGGAACAAAACCGTACAGCTTTAAAGTTAGCGGTCAAAACGTCGAACCTGGATATAATATATTTGGCGCCAAAGGCAAAGGAAGTGAAACCTACACTTATACGTCCAAGAAGGAGATTATTTTTTCATTTTATTATGGAATACCGGACTTAATGGATAGTGATGGAAGTATACGAGTTTTAGTCGATGGTCGTGAGGTATTATCCGGCTCTGGAACGGAGCAACTGAATTATCCGGAATTGTTTCCACAAATGTTTGAAATTCCACTTGAACGTGCAAGTAAGATTACGATAATCGTTAAGGGGAATGAAAAGCTTTGGGATGTAGGGTTTAGGGAAATGAAATATTTCTGGAAATGATTCAAACGTTTTGTTCAAGATAATGGTCTTTTTTCTTTTTCCCACCCCAAACATGTGGTGCTAGTATATTTTCATGGACACATCCTAGTTAGTTTCATAATTTTTGAGGAATAAGATTAAGAAGAGGTGTGTCCAATGAAAGGCCATAATAAAAACCAAAATAAATTTAATGAAGATTTCAAAAGGATGGTTGTGGAATTATATCAATCTGGCACTCCAGTCAAGCAATTAACCAGCGAATATGGTGCATCTGATGTCTCCATTTATAATTGGGTCAAAAAGTTTTCTCCCGTCAAATTTGAAGATGGAACCGTGGCAACGGCGGATGACTATACCAAGATTCAAAAGGAGCTTCGCCGGCTGCAGGAAGAAAATGAAATCTTAAAAAAGGCTATGGCCATATTCGCGAAAAGGTAAGCCAATCTGCAGTAGCTTCCGTGATTGATCAACATAAAGACCAACATCCCATCCAAACTATGTGTGAAGTCTTGGAATTGCCGCGAAGCTCCTACTACCTAACACTCCAAGAAACCGAATCCAAGCGTGAGCGGGAAAACAAGGAGCTGACAAAAAGGATCAAAGAGATCCACGAAGAAAGCAAAGGACGTTATGGAGCCCCAAAAATTCACCAATATCTCTGTGCGGAAGGATATAGAGTAAGTCTGAAACGTGTACAGAGACTGATGAAAAAAGAGGGCATCCGTTCCATCGTCATTAAAAAATATCGGCCAACACCAAGCAAAGAAACAGTTATCGAACGCGAGAATATCCTGGCCAGGGACTTTTCTACGACCACCATCAATGAAAAATGGGTGGCCGATATTACGTATATCCATACATTAAAGGATGGCTGGTGCTACCTTGCTTCTGTGATGGACCTGCATTCAAAGAAAATCGTAGGCTATTCCTTTTCTTGTACAATGACAACAGACCTGGTGATTAAAGCATTGGATAACGCCTATGCCACGCATCTACCACCAGAGGAGTTAATTCTGCACAGTGACTTGGGTTCCCAATATACGAGTGAGGCTTTCATGGAAGAGGCTGAGTCAAAAAAGATCAGACAATCATTCAGTCGAAAGGGCTGCCCGTACGATAACGCCTGTATTGAATCCTTCCATGCTATTTTGAAGAAGGAAGAAATACATCACGTAACTTATCTGGATTACGCCTCTGCAAAGATTCATCTCTTCCAATACATTGAAGGCTGGTATAATCGAAAGCGAATGCATGGCAGCCTTCAATATAAGACCCCACAACAGGTTGAAGATGAAATCCGGGTGGCGGCTAAGTCACTGCATCATGTCTGAGCACGGCGCTTTACATGGAGGGGGGGCATGTTAGGCTCGTCCGCCTGCGAAAGGATTGTTTGACCCTTTCGCCCTTCGCAAGACACCCATGCCCATAGAGGCTCCATGTCAAGCGACATAGACCAACCCACTCTTATGAAATGGAGCTCTGTCCAATCCACCATCTATTTTGTGTCCAGAATATTGGCGTAGATCCAATTATACGATTTACAGTGCTATGAACATTAATTTATTTAATAGGGTTTTTCAACACTATAATCCGAATACCCAAAAGAAAAAGAAATTCAAAGAAGTTGAAGCTACTTTCATAAAATTGTTACCTGATCAATTCCCGAATTGGGGTCAAATAGGCTATGAATGGGTTTATGAAGAAATCTATGGTGCTGACTTTTCACCACTGACTAAAGCAATGGAGGAGGGTTATTTTTAACCCTCTTTCTACACTATTTTCCGATTACCCCATAAAAATTATAACCAAATAAAAATCTTAAATAAAGTGTTTGAGCCTCAATTGATTTTCAAAAGTCATTGCATATGCATGTTAAAACCATGGATAATATTTCCCATACTTGGAACTGGAGATAAAAAGAGGACATATAACGTTGATTTATCGTGGTATTAATAAAACCATATTTGAAAAGTTCGATTAAAATATAATAAAAACCTGGTTATAGCTATTTTCAAGTACTTATTTTTTTATCAATTAATTCACTTACTATTGGCTATATTATTTAATATTTCTTAAGCCTTACGATAAACATTATTCTACTTGAACACCTTTAATTTGATACTATTTTCCGATTAACCAATTTCTTTAACCCCACCATTATACTTATAGATGATAATAATTTCTGATTTTTGGAAAGTGGATGATGACCTTCGTATATTTCCCATCTTCTGAATGAATGGAAAGGTCATGTCCTAATTTAAGAGCCATTTCTTTTGCAAGGTAGAGACCTAAACCGGTAGATTTGGCATGACTTCTCCCAATAGATCCTGTAAATCCTTTTTCAAATACGCGGCTGATATCCTCTGGCTTAATTCCAATGCCTGTATCTTGAATCTGTAGCCGCTTTTCTTTTAGATCTTCCTCAAATTGTACGGAGATTTCCCCGCCTTCACCTGTATATTTTAAAGAATTTGAAAAAACTTGATCCATAATAAAACCAAGCCATTTACTGTCGGTATGGACAACCTGTTCAATATTGTCCATATGAAAACGAATTTGCTTGTTAATAAAAGATTTGGCAAATTTCTTTACACTGTTTTTAGCAACTTGATCCAACACTACCTCGGAAATAAAATAATCTTTGGAAAAAGAATCAATGCGAGAATAATAAAGAGCCTGCTCCACGTAATTTTCGATTCTATCCAACTCATCTTCAAACTTGTCCACAAGGTATTCAACAGTTCTTCCATTACTGTTTTCCATAAGCAAGCGACCTGCCGCAATCGGAACCTTGACTTCATGAATCCAAGATGTAATAAAATCTTGATGATCCATTTTTTCGTTATACAACTTTTGTAATTGATCGCCATGCACACTATTTACTTTTTTTAATAACTCAAGATATAACAGTTGTTCATCGTTTCGCGGTTTAGGCAGAGTTGCGAGAAATTCTTCATGATTACTTTCAACCAAATCATTTAATTCCCGATAAAATTCTCTATTGTAATAGTATTCGATGATTACGTATATAGCTACAATAAAAAAGATAACCACATTGGTATATACGATATTACTTACAGTGTTTCTGGAATCTGTGCTCACAATCGTCATCAAAGAAACAAAGAACATAATGATCACGTTTAATATAAAGAAATTCCGTTTATCTTTTAGATATTGAAAGAAACTCATTGGATAATATAACCTTGTCCTTTCTTAGTCATAATGAAGTGTTCTTTTCCAAGTTCAGCAAGCTTTTTACGCAGACGAGCAATATTAACCGTCAATGTATTTTCGTCTACGAAATTTTCATTCTTCCAAAGGCTACGCATCATTTTCGTACGACTGACGATGGTTCCTTTATTTTTCATCAGGATTTTCAAAATAAGAAATTCTGTTTTCGTGAGTTCCGACTTTCGATCTCCATGTAAGGCCTCTCCGTTCTCAAGGTTTAATATAATTCCATCATGTTCGATTGTCTTAGACTGTGTTTCCATGTAGGAATACGTTCTGCGGAGGAGTGCATTAATTTTTGCAATCAATACATCCATATGGAAAGGTTTTTGAATATAATCATCTCCTCCCATGTTTATCGACATCACTATATCCATTGGTGTATCACGGGAAGAGAGAAAGATCATAGGGACCTTTGAAATTTCTCTGATTTTATTACACCAGTAAAATCCGTCAAACGATGGCAAATTGATATCCATGATGACTAGGTGAGGATCATGATTAAGAAATACCTGCATGATTTGGTCAAAGTCTTCGATCTTAACGGTTTCAAAACCCCACTTTTCTAATGTTTCCCCTACCATATCACGAATGGTCAAATCATCTTCCACAATCATGATTTTCATTCCTCTTCCCTCCAAACAATCATCCTTCTTTAACATCATATTAATTGAATATCGACCAACATACAAAGAAAATATCGTGTTTAAACATATTTTTTATCAATGTGACGAAAATGTAAGGTTACGAGATCAAGCTGTAAGTTTATATAAAGGGCACCTATTGTAAAATAAAAACGTAAAACAAAACAACTCTGAATGGAGGATTTAAATATGAAAACTATTGTCGAAGCAAAACAAATAAAAAAAGTCTATGGTGCAAAGGGAAATGTATTTTCAGCTTTGGAGGATATAGACTTAACCGTCATGGAAGGTGAATTCGTCGGTATTATGGGTCCCTCGGGTGCTGGTAAATCAACTTTACTAAATATATTGGCAACAATTGACGAGCCGACTGCTGGTGACATCGTGGTTGACGGAATCAATTTGACAAAGATGAATGAAGAGCAATTATCTGCCTTTCGCCGTGACAAACTTGGTTTCCTTTTCCAAGACTATAATTTATTAGATACTCTAACTGTGAAAGAAAATATTATCTTGCCGTTAGCCTTGGCAAAATTGAACGTTAAGGAATTGGAACGAAGAGCAGATGAAGTGGCAGATAAGTTTGGCATTCGCGACATTTTAAATAAGTACCCGTATCAAATTTCTGGGGGACAAAAGCAACGCACGGCAGCATCACGCGCGATTATTTCAAAGCCAAACCTAATATTGGCAGATGAACCAACAGGTGCGTTGGATTCGAAATCAGCAACAGACTTATTAGAAAGTTTAAAGGATCTTAATGAACAAGACAAGGCAACAATTTTAATGGTTACCCATGATGCTTATGCGGCAAGTTATTGTAATCGCGTCCTATTTATTAAAGACGGTAAAATCTTCACAGAACTTGTGAAAGGGAAAAGATCCCGCAAAGAATTTTTCAACAAGGTGTTGGATGTTCTATCAGCACTGGGGGGTGGAGCAAATGACGTTATTTAGTTTAGCAAGGAAAAATATTAAAGGTAACTTCAATAATTATTTTGTCTATTTTGTTACGCTCGTCTTCAGCATGGTTATTTATTATACGTTCACTTCCTTGCAATATAGCGAAAAAATTCAGGAAAGCATTGAATTGTCGGATACAATGAGTTTCATGTTTGGGGTATCATCAATTATCTTAATTTTATTCGTAGCAATCTTTATTTTGTACTCCAATTCATTCTTCACAAGAAAAAGGAAGAAAGAAGTCGGATTGTACGCCATACTTGGTTTACGCAAGAAAACCATTGCAAAAATGTTATTTTATGAAAATTTGATTATGGGAATCATTGCAATAGTTATTGGAATTATTCTTGGAACCTTACTTTCCAAATTATTTGCAATGATTTTAATAAAACTTATGGGTTCAATTGCCGAGGTGGACTTCGGTATTTCCATTCTAGCGATTACCCAAACAGTCATAGTCTTTATGGTCATTATTTTATTCACTTCCGTTCAAGGTTACCGTTTGATTTATCGTTTTACATTAATCGAATTATTCTATGATGAGAAAAAAGGTGAACAAATTCCAAAGGTTTCACTTATATCGGCTGTTATCGGAGTTATATTGCTTGTCGTTAGTTACTGGCTGATATTAAAACCATTTCCTGACGAATTTACTACGGAATATTTAATGAAAAATTATGGTATTGCTTTTGTTGCTCTCGTCATTGGCACCCATTTATTTTTTCGATCTGTAACGGTCTATTTATTAAGATTATCACAAAAAAATAAGTCGCGTTATTACAGAGGAACTAGAATAATTGAAACATCTCGCTTACTGTTTCGTATTAGAGGGAATGCACGTACCTTTACAGTCATTGCATTGTTGAGTTCTGCAACGATTTGTTTCTTAGGTGCAACTTACAGTGGGTATTACAGCAACGAAAAAAGAGCTGAGGAAGTTGTTCCGTTCAGCTATTCGCATTTGTCAAAAGGTCCAGAATTTGATTCGCAGGTGGAGAGAATAATAAAAGCAGATCATCGACATCCAATAAAAGCCCAACTAGACATACCCGTCATTCAGGTAAAAGGAATACTCTCATTTCAACTGGATTATGACATAAATCCTGTGCAATTAATCTCAGAAAGTACATTTAATAAAGCAGCGAATGCTTTAAATAAGGATGAAACAGTCTTACTATCAAGAAATCAAGCAGCAGTAATCCAGCCAAGGTTTACTGAATATACGAAGTCGGTTTTTAAAGGAGAAAATATAACGATTCAATTGCCTCAAGGAAGCAGCGAACTGCCATTTGTTCATATGGTTGAAAGTAATGTGCTACCTTTCGATTATCCCGATTTCTTTCTCGTAGTTAGTAACGAAATGTTTGCTGAGATAGCCAAAAAAGAGGCTCCATTAACTTATAAAGTATATGAAGTGGAAAATGAAGTAACGGCACAAGCCACTTCAAAGAAAGTAAATAAACTGGTTGGAAACGATTTTCAAGTTTCTTCATCATTTTATACTGAGTATAAGCAAGGTAAAGAAGGAAACGCAATTACTCTCTTTATTTTTGGTTTTTTGGGACTTGTATTTTTAGCGGCAAGTGGAAGTATCATTTATTTCAAACAGTTAACAGAAGCGAATGAGGCGAAAGGACACTATGAAATCCTTAGAAAAATCGGTGTCAATAAAAAGGATATACGTAAATCAATCAAAAGACAGTCATTATTTGTGTTCGGATTGCCACTAACCGTAGGAATATTGCATAGTTGTGTGACATTGTACTTTACTAGCAACTTTATTTCTAATCTAATTGGAATCAATCTTATCTTCCCTATTCTAATGGCTATAGTCTTCTTTGTTATCATCTATGCAGTCTATTATGTATTAACTGTTAATACGTACAATCGCATTGTAAACAAATAAGAGCGAAACATCTCTCGAATGTTCGGTTCGAGAGGTGTTTTGTCATGTATTCCTTTGTTAAAAAAATCCTCATTGCTCTAGAATCTAGACCGATTATATTATTGAAGTTCAATTTGAACATCCTTAAATCTTCTAACATCAAAAAATCGAATGATTGGAAATATGATAACTCCCATACAAAATGTATCGCTAATAGAAACACAATTCAGCTTGTAATATCAGAAATAACACCATATTCTTTCATTAATTTATTTTTAACCATGTAATATTCTTTCTCAGTAATCAATTTACGGGTTAGCAGTTGTTTTAACATAGCAATTTGCATACTATAAGGAATCAAATTCTGTTTCAAAAAACACGCCCCCTTATAATTAATCAATTAAAAATCAGACGGCTGTTGGTACAGCTCCACGGGAATTTCACCCCTGCAAGTATTTCTTCCAGCCCTACTCATAGCTTGCGACGCTTTGAACGCTCGAACCATGACGATAGGGGAGTATCATTATCCTAACTGATGGGTTATCGCCAGCAATCCACCACGATTGCATTAGATTCATAGATTATCGCTCGTTTCTAACGAAAGTCGTGGCGTATGAATCAAGTGGCTCGTCATCAGTAGAATGTATCTGATTTTTTAGTTTATACTGCACAGCGTTATCTTCCGTGCTTTCTTTGTCAAAGAACAAATATATGATTAATGAAAGGGAAAACCTAACCATTCTGTATTCAAATTTTGAAAGCTAAAACAGATTGCATAAGCTTCGCTCGTAAGCGTTCGCGTGTATCTTCATCGATGCCCCAATAAGTGTTTCCTTGTTCATCACGGAGCTTACGCATGGATAGGCTTGTCATATAGCTTCCATAATGTAGAACAACTACTTTCATTGCTTCTGGCTCACCCTTATTTGCAGCTAAAATAATTGGGTACGGCAATAAACCACGCTCGTTGTTTCCAACATTAGAATTAATCACTCCATTCATCTGCATGTTCCTCCAAAAATTGTCTTAACCTTTTGAAAGAGCTTGTCCTCCTATACTGAACGGTACTACGTGGAATATCGAGTAGTTCAGCTATTTCTACATCTGATTTGTCAAAAAAGTAGTATAAAAGGACAGTCTTACGCTTTTCTTTTGGCAAAGTACGCAACGCTTCAGCGAGTAATTTCGGAGTTATTTTCTTTCCAGCCACTTGAAAACTTTGTCCTTCTTCTCCTTCATATTGCTTATCTAAGGTATAGAGTTGATTTTATTCTTGTGGTGTGAGATCAGAAAATGTCATCTCCTTTGCTTGTCGTTGTTGTCTTTCGTTGAAAATATTAATTGCTTCATTCTTCAATACACGTTTACAAAAAGCATTAAATGCACAGCAAACTTGCCACTCGGTACGATCTGGTTCTATCATGCATTTCCTCTCCCTTCGCAACTGCAAAGGTGGGTGATGATTTCCCCTTTCATAACCTTCAACAAGATTTTTTATGAAATGCCAAAAATAAAAGCAATATTTTTAAAAAAATATTCATTAAATACAAAAAAGCCCAACTGAACATAAGCCAGGTGGGAGTAAAAATTTATACATATTATTAAATGGAAAATTCTATTTCAAAAAGTTGAAAGCCTTAGTTCAAGAAGAAAACAAATTACGACAAAACAAAAAGTAAAAGTAGTATATGAGCTAAGGCACGATTATCCTGTGAAGGCATTACTCAAAATTGTCGGTATTCCACGTAACACTTATTATTATAAAATTAATACTTTTAAGCACTCAGATAAAAATTCAAAGTAGAAAGGCTCATTAGTTCTATTTTTGAAAAGCATAAGGGCAGATATGGTTATCGTCGTATCCTCTTTTTTTCTTTAAAACTCACCATCCCTAAAGAATCTTTGACACAAAGGGAATCTGCCTAATTATATAACCTAACAAGAAGCAAAGTGGTATCGTGATCAGAATCGTAGCTAGAAATATGAAGGATGGTGGAAAGTGGATGACCTTCAATCCAGCTATAACAATAGCGATAATCGGTATATGAATGATATAAATCACGAAGGAATGGGCTGACAAGAAGCTCCAACCTTTTCCCTGAAGAAAAACTCTTTTGCGAAAGAATATGATTAATCCGAGAATGACGCCAACACAAAATAGAGCTTCCCACAGAGAATAAACCAAAGATGTCCAGTTCCAGCCGCCAGAAAACTGTAATCCGTCTACCCCAAATATCAAGACTAAGGGAAGGAGAAGAATCGATGCTCCAATTGCAATTCCAAAACCCGCCCTCCCCATAGAATCAGGAGTATTTCGAAACCAATTGCGTTGGTAAGCGATGATGCCCAAAATGAATAGCCCGACATATTGCGGGAGATCATAGCCGCTTGCTGTAAAAAGTCCAACGAATGATTGAACCCCGGGAGACCCACCGGGTAAATCAAGAGCAGGGACCCACAGTCTTATGATGAAGTATCCTACTGATAATATCATGACAAAGACTGTAAACATCCTGTAGGTGGGTGGCGTACTCTGACGAACTACTGATAGCTTATTTTTACTCATAAATTTCGCCCAGACTGCGTATAAACAAACGAATACGAAAAGTAGCTCGACGTACCACATCGGCCCGTAAGTTAAATGTGAAAAATAGGTTTGCCATGTAAATGGCTCCTGGTTAAGCATATAGACTTCAATTGATTGAACTTGGCTAAGAATGAGAACGTAGAAGATAAACGGGACTAGGAACCGGATGAATCTATCTTTGATAAATCGGGTTGCTCCATTACGTTCAAAAGATGAAGGAACAAAATATCCGGAAATAAGAAAAAACGTCCCCATGAAAAAAGTCTGATTAAAAGCAAGGAATAGAAGGCCCATAACAGCCCCAATAGATCCTTGTGATAATACCTCGTTATAGATGGAAAAATACACTAAATGATGTAGCACTACTAACATTGTAAGAGCTGCCCTTAGGTTATCGATAAAGTATAACCGACCTTCCTTTTGGAGAGACGAGCTCCCTATATGTCTTGAATTCATAATAATTCTTATGTTCCCCTCTATGAATATTTAAAAATATATCTCAACGGAGCATCCGCCAAACTGGACGGCTATGTATAAGCCGTACTATTTGCTTTATATTTTAATTTTCTCTTTTAGTTGATCCATCTATTTTCCAAGAGGCTAAACCTATGATTCCGCCAACTACAATAAATATAATGTCCATAACAATTTCAAATCCCTGAAACGCATCAATATAATTTACCAAAAACCAACTTTTTCCACCATTAGTCAAATGATTGATTAATCCGCCTACTCCCTGTATAACAAAAAGTAGACCAAGTCCACTGATTATTTCTTTCATGATGAACACCTCATTAATAATTTTTTAATTTAATATGCCTCTAAGACCGATATTGAAAAAAACCGCACCTACTACTCCTATCGCTACCAACAGTGAGGAAATCGGAGCTTCATTTAATTTTGATCTAATTTTATTTAGAAATTGTTGCAGTCTCTCTTTAAACATAATATTTACCCCTAACAAAAGAAGAGAAGGAAGCACCATTACAAGATTGTAGCCAATTATAATAAAGATAGAAGAGGAAGGCTCAATTGTTAGGTGATTCATTAACAAAATTGAATAAAAGTAAGGCAAGGCAGTTACAAATTCAATTAGAAAAACAATGATACCTAACATGATCATCCCTTTCATCGTTGTTTTTTGGGGTATAAATGAAATTAAACGTTTTTTTGTATTATCATTTGGTTTACAGAAGCTAATTAGAGCCATAACTGCTCCAAAAAGGAGATAAAACCAATTGATAAAGTCAAATTCAGATAATTTTCCGATTCCTTTCAATAGTGAATCTCCACCAAAGTATAGGAATAAGCCCACTACGAAGTAGCCAAACTGCGTAATAAACAAAAAACCAAGCAAGCGAGAAGATAATTGATTAGGCTGTGTCAATAATAAATAAGCTGTTACAGCAAGTACACCAGGACTTAATATATCAATTAATGCGCAAATAGAAATAATTAGCAAAGCTATCGATGTGTCTATTGATGAAGAAGGCATCAATGCTTCAATACTTTCGATCAAATATAGAGTCCCTCCTTTTTATATGTTATAATTTAAATAACACAGTGTGTTAAAGTTATAATAACACACTGTGTTAAGAAAGGGAAGTGATCTTTTATGGCAAGGATTGTTAATCATGAAAAAAAGAGGAAGTCAATTGCTGAGGCCGCTTGGAGTATTATTAAGAAAGAGGGAATCGAAAAAGCATCTATAAGAAGAGTTGCTATTGAAGCAGGTATGTCTGCTGGAGCGTTAAGACATTATTTTTCAACTAAGGATGAAATGTTATTATTTATCATGGATTATTATCTGGAAGAAGGGAAAAAACGTTCTCAAAGTAAAAGTTGGTCAGACAATCCATTGCAGGCGGTTGCGGAAGTTTTATTAGAGCTTATACCAATTGATGAAGAAAAGAAAATCGAAACGAGTGTTTGGTGGATCCTTGCACTTCAGTCACTTACAAGTGATACTTTAAAAGAAAAAAAAGATGAAATGACTAACGGTATGTATGAATTAGCAAGTTCAATGATCGAGATATTAGCTCTACAAGGGATTTTATCTGATTCAACTAATGTAAAATTAGAAAAGAGTAGGCTAGCGGCATTAATTGATGGATTGTCCATTCATGCTCTGTTAAGACCTGATGTCTATTCTCCAGAAAAGGTAAAGGAAGTAATCCGTTACCATTTAGAAACACTCTGCAATGAAAGTCAATTGAGTTAGTTGATCATGTATTAATATTATTCAATGAGTTAGTAGATTTTGTTTTTTTTTTTTAATTGATTTTTTTCACTTAAAAGCTGCAATAGCCGAGCAAGGAGTGACCCAAATTTGGCAACTACTATTGTGTTAAAAAAAGCAGATTAGTGGAAGAGTTTATATTCGAATCGATGTTCTTGTACCGATTTTTCTCTGTTTTTGAACTCAAAGAAAAAAGCAAGTGGCCTAAAAGACACACCATCTGGCCAGCCAAGTGTGAGCATACGAAATCCCTTGAAAACCTTCCAGTTGTGTGGTTCTTCATTCTGATAAACAGTTCAATCTCCTTACTTCGATTAGATGAAAATAAGGAGGATGATTCTGAACCTCAAGAGAAGACAAAAAGAAGAAAGCTAACCCAATGCTTGTTTTATTCACGTTGGCCGTGGCCAGTTAATAAATGAAAGTCGTTTAGTAACTGTTATGCAACTGTAAACCCGTTAAGATTATATCATTGTCGATTAACAAAGTATTGTGCTAGGAGGAGAAAAAATTATGTTCAATGAAAGAAGTATATTACAAAATGATATAGACTCATTCCCAGGAAGATGGTTAGGAGGGCTTTCTTTAATAATAGCTCCTATCTTATTAGTTATTTCTGCACTGCTTAGAATACAATATAATTTCTTTTTCCCTGATCAGTTAGCAGCTTATGATACACATCCAACCTTAATGCTCATATCCTATAGTCTATTTTTAATTGGAATGATTTTATTATTTCCAGCTATTTTAATCCTTGTACAGTTAATTAGTAAAAAAAAGCCACGTCTAGGTCTTTGGGGTGGTTTATTAGTAATTGTTGGTTTATTTGCAAGGGCATTCCACTCGGGAGTAGATCACTTCGCTTTTCAAATTGTAGAAATTGAAAATGTTGAAGTAGCTACAAATTTTGTTGGCGAGTTTTACGGTATGTTCAATGTTGTTAATATATTAAATTTTTCTATCCTTCTTGGCTGGATTGTATTAGCTATAGGAGCATATCTGTCTAAGGTTTTTGGGTGGTTTCGATCACTTGCTTTAGGAATGATGTTTGTCTTAGCATTGGGTGTACTAAAAGGAACAAATATGACAACGATAATCTCACTAACAGGACTCTGCATAGCTCTTCCTCCTTTAGGTGTTCAAGTTTTGAAAAGTGGGAGTAAGCCCAAATTGAAAACCGTACTTTTTTACGTAATTATTATTGTATTGGTGCTCAGTTCGTGGTTATTCATGAGTGAAATGGAAAGACCTAATTAAATTCATATTGTGTTTATTACAATTAGAGGTATATGTAAAAGGTGCTTTTGTTGATGTAATAGGACTTCCCTAATCGACAGGAGCTTTGCATCTCTTTCACATTTCAATTTTCCACAATCGGGCGCTATTCTTATAAAGAAATTAGCCCATTTAAGACCATTTTCTTTGTGAATCTGATGTGGATTTGAAAAAATTGTTATTAATTCAAGTTTCGGACATGAAAAATAAGCTCTAACGATTGGTATGAAAGGGATAGGTGCAATTCTATTATCTTACAATCAACCGGATATCAGATAGCAAATTGAAGTGCTAAGAGAACAAAAGGAAAGCCATACACGTACAAAAAGTTAAAAACAGATAACGGATAAAGGTAAGGCTCTCCTCCTGGCAGCAAAGAATGAGCGTATCAAAAAACTTGAAGAGGAAAACAGACAGCTCAAAAGTGAACTAAAAAGCTTCGTGGGAAGCTTTATGGGACACTTTTAGAGTAAAGATACACAATGTCACAGAGATTTACCCATGTACACTCATTATTCTCATGGCGCAGTTTCATCCGATGGCAATATTGACCAACTGATTCAATAATTCCGTGCAGTATCAATTGATCATAAGGGTGAAAAACCTTTACATAGATGTTTGTTTACTGGTCTATAGCATCAGAAATCGTTCTAGCAACCTCTTCGATTCGCTAAACATAAGGAAAATGCAACGTGAACTAACGTTTCCCTTCCTCATTTTTGCAAGTCATAATTTGCCCTGTAGGGTTATGTATTTCTGGCACCATTTGTACCATCGTATTGAGTAATGTTAATTCGTTACTATTAGCACTAAAAGTAAGTGGAGGCATATTCAGATGAGGTTGCGACACTAACAATTAGCGTTTTAATCTCGCATCTTCTAAAATCTGAATTATATCAAATGTTTCATTAGCAAGTGTAAGAGCTTCTTTTTTTGATAAATGAAGCCCTCGCTCAAACTCTTTATCTCTATCTCTTTTATCTGCTACATTAAAAAATACTGTTTCAAGTCGTTGAGGCACTGGACCTTTTATATGTGATATTAGATTTGCTATGGTTACTCTCTGGAGTTGGATGTCATAGTCTTCTTCTGAAAATTGTTTAATTGCTTGATAAACCCATTTTTTCAGATATACATTTTTCCAACATACTATCAATAAGTAAGATAGAAATATCCAATGAGCAACTTACTTTCAAGTACTAGTTTGAAATACTATTATACCTATTTCTACGTGGTAAAATAAATTCCCTTCTTAGCTACCTGCTAGTTCGCTTAAAAACTTCAACAAAAAAGCATTAATTCTTACTCAATTAACTCCTTTAACAGAATATGGATGCCTTGGCATTCCTTTCAGATTTTTAAGTAAATATGTTCGGCTGTAAG
The DNA here is from genome assembly GCF_038004725.1 of Oceanobacillus sp. FSL K6-0251. NCBI lineage: Bacteria > Bacillati > Bacillota > Bacilli > Caryophanales > Bacillaceae > Oceanobacillus > Oceanobacillus sp. FSL K6-0251. The sequence goes on from NZ_JBBORS010000001.1 coordinate 1,349,319, forward strand.
AATGATGAAAAAATTGACATTTACGCGATATTAAAGAGAGTTTTATTTATACCGGAAAAACTTATCATAATCATCAATTTGATCCGGACTTATTCCAGTTTTATTAATCGCTTCTTGTTGAAATGAATTATTGCAACTTTTACATATATAGTATTTATTTTCTCCTTTCTTGATTTTATAATATTGTGAATCAGAATGATTAATCGTAAATTTATTTTTGCAGAAAAAACATATAGTATCCAACATATTTTTTCACACTTCCTATCAGATTTTTATTGAAAAGTAACTATTTTTTAAACCTATGATTCAAAATGTGAATTTTTCCTCTAATTTACTGCCATTCTAAACTAATTTATTTTTAACTTCAACAAGTTACAAGCTTATCCGTGAACTGTATTTTTACTAAAAATATGACGGCTATGCCTGTAATGGAAGGAAAAGCTGTAATATAATAAAGCTACTTCATGCAACTGTTCAACAAAATGCTCTTTGAAGTGTAGCTCGTTATAACACAAACGGACTATAACTTCAAAGGCATATTCAATGTATTTCATCTACCTCAAGCCATTTAGGAGTCTCAAACTTAAATGATAAGTAGTCTTTAAAGACTTTCTGACGGTAACCACATTAAGGATAACGTTATAGTGGGTCGATTGCTTCCACTTGCGATTTTCCCGAACCTGATCCCTTATCTGTGTTTTCGTGATATTACCATTCTAGTAAGTTCAAAAAATGACTGATGTGGTCGGAAACGTCCTCAGGATGGGTCAAAGTGATGATGTGATTAGCACCAGGTATACGCACAAAGTTAATATTGGGAATTTCCTTATATAATTGTGCGATTTTAAAGAGATCTTCTGAGTCCTTCTCGCCTATGATAAAAAGTGTCTTCGTTTTAATTTCTCCCAATCTTTCCATCGCTGAATTAGAGGAAACAGTTTCGAATGTTTTCCAATCAAAGGTCTTTTGAATATTGTGTATCATCATTTCGCGCAATAAATCGTATGCTTTTCCCAAAGAAACGCTCCAGGAAGGCTCGCTTAATATTATATTAGTCATTTTCTCAACATCTGGTGCAGCTTTAGAAACTCGGCTCTCTAATTCCGCATGTTCGGAAGAAAATTTAAACCCCGACAGGCCTGGAGCGACCAATACCAGTTGAGACACCCTTTTTGGATAGGTCAGAGTAAAATCAGTTGCAATTTGTCCACCTAGGGAATGTCCAACGAGGGCACCTTTCTTAATTTTAAGATGATCCAAGAGTTTTCTAAGATCCTTAACATAATCAATGGGTTCATTCGGAACAGGTGACTTCCCTGCACCCCGGACATCAAGAGTGATCACTTTGAACGACTTTGAAAGATGTGGTGTGATGAATTCCCAGTCACGTGAATCCATAGCTCCACTATGAAGTAGTATAACTGGCTTTCCTCTTCCTTTAATTTCGTAATGAAGATCCATCTATTTCAATCTCCTTTCCCTGAAAAAAGTAGGCATTGCCCATGACTATCTTCGTTTCATTTCTAAGATTCCTTTTCTTATCTCCCAAACTGTTCACAAAACCATTTAATAAACTTGTTCGGTTAAAAAGGAAGTTTAATGCACCATTACAAATGATTTAATTGCTCAAGAAGGTCCTATTTCACCACTTTTATAATGCCCATCCGCTTTAATGTTCCAATAAGTGATTTCAAGAATTTAAATATCCCCCCTTATTTATTTCACACACTGTGATGAAATGATAATAACACAGTGTGTGAAATAAAAGCAAGAGGTGATTTGAGTGCCGAAAATAGTTGGTCATGGTCACAAAAGAAAAATGATCGCTGAAACAGCTTGGAAAATTATTGAAACGGAAGGCATTGAAAAAGCATCTATCCGAAGAATTGCATCTGAAGCTGGAATGTCTACCGGAGCAATTGATCAAATCTTTATTCTAAAGCTACAGTAAATAAACTAAAACATTTTTACTCGACAATCATCCAATTTGTATCTTTTTCTAACGTGAGTATATATTGTGAAAAATGTGCTGCTTTTGTTGCTTCGTCAATATGTGTAGTAATCTTTCACAAAGTTTTTCGTAAAGCTCTCAATCGCATTCGTATCGATGATCTCGTTTTCAATGATTTCTTTTTCATGAACGGTATGTTGATCAATTGCTGTAAAGTTTTTATAGATTCCAAAGGCTAGACTACCAATAAGTAATATCCATAAAAGAGTTACTGTTTTTTTACGTGTACCGACAGTCCGTACTTTCATTTTTCTGGATTTTGTTTCGGTCGTTTGTTTTTCTTTTCTTTTAAAAAATCTTCTCATCTGATTCAAACCTTTCTATTGTTTAATACGTCCAGCTCCAATTAAGTGCTTTTGCCAGTAGGCAGTAGTTAAATCTGCATAACCGATTGGATCGCCAGCATTATACATTTGGTTGTTCCCAGTGTAGATACCAACGTGAGTGACATAAGTTCCTGCATTATATGTTGAGTGAAAAAACACTAAATCCCCAGGTTTTGCTTCCGATAAAGGAATCGACTCGGTTGCGTCATATTGCTGCTGTGCTGTTCGGGGCAAATTAATCCCAGCTTTCCGATAACTCCATTGTGTTAATCCACTACAATCAAAAGATGTATTTGGATTCGCACCACCAAAAACATAGGGGAAACCTTCATACTTTAGGGCTTCATCCATAACAATCTGAACCATTTCATCATCAAACTGAGGGGAAATAAAATACTGACTCACTAAATCGACATAAAACATATTTCCGTAAAGATAACGCCAGCCACCGTTTTTCTTTACGGCTATCGGATTGGAATAAGTGATTTTACTGCCGCCTGACCGTTCCTTTGCAAAGCTTTCAGCTAGTTCAAAAGAGTAAGAGCTTCCTCGTTTTGCGACATAATCAATAAAAGCACCGCCATAGTTGTAGCCTTGAATAGCTGTATTGCCATCAACACCATTTCTTTCTGCGGAGTGTAATAAATCAGAAAAGTATTTTGTTCCTTGTTTAATAGAAGCTTCGGTATCTAAAGAATTGGGCGGAAGCCCCAACGATTCACTACTCTGCATCACATCTTTTAACTTTCCACCACTTTCTACTTGGATAATGGCAAGTAGGGTAGAGACATATTCACTAATTCCGTATTCTTGTGCATATTTTTCTACCATTGGCTGATGTTTTAACACATCTTCGGAGACCGATATATCACCTATATCATGAATGAAATCCCCGCTATCTGATGAATGTTCTTCATTTGATATAAAAATAGCTACAAATGCTAATAGCCCTAAAAAAGCAAGAAAGCCTAATCCCCCAGCAATTAACATGATTTTTATTCTCATAACCTTCATTGGCGTTTCCTCCTAGTTGCATGGATTGGATGCTTACTAATTTGTTTCCGATTTGTACGTTTCAAAGGTTTAGAGAGACGCCTAATGATTTTCCGACTATTTTTTGGTAGAGAACGTTCTTCATTGAGAGATCGGTTTTCTTTTTTAACAGGTTGTTTGGGATTATCTGTAAAATACTCTTTTCTGTCTGGGCTCGATAACTGTCGTTGTAATTTGAATTGCTTCATATGCTCGCTTTTTGTGACAGGTCTTGTCTTTTCTTTTTGTTGAACAGTTGGGTTCTTTAATCTATCTTGATGTGCAGATTCATTGACATCATGCGTGACTGGTCGTTCATAACTAGCAGTCTTTCGAGAAGGGGTACGTTTCTTATCCAATTCTTGCCGCCTATCTGCAATGGTTTGACGATGTTTTGCTTGACGCTCTGCATGTGTTTTTTGTCTCTTTTCCTTTGCTTGCTTCATACCTTCTTTAAAATCACGGGCAGGTTTTGTAAGCTGTTCTTTTCCTTGCATCACCGCATATTGAGCAGTAGTAGGTAAATCATGCAATTGCTCCTTACGGTGTTTTATATTCGCACGGAATTGATTTTTCGCACCAAGCATTCTTCCTGTTACTTGACCTACTTTCTGGCTCAAAGTTGTTGGTTTCGTACTGTCATTTTGGCGTTCTTTATTGGTCTTTGCGGTTGATGTTAGCCGCTGTAACGGTCGAATAGGGGAGAAGGAACCTTTTGTTTGCTTTGATTTTCCAACCATTGCCCCGACTGTTGCTCCAGCTGTCGCCCCTGCAAGGGTGCGTCCGATTGTTCTCTGTAATCGCCGACTACCCCGATTGAACATTCGGTAAGGACGACGCATGACTTTACGTCCGACCTGTTGGGAATCATTACTTTGCAGGTTAAACATGCTCATAATGTCACCAAGTTTCATGTAAATGCCCGCAAACGTCACAATCTGTAAAAAGGCAATCAAGAAAAACGGATAACTTGTTGTTAAACTGTATAGCATGGATGAGATACTAAAGGCAACTGTAATAATCAAGGTAATGCCAGCTCGTAACATAATCACATTAAACAATTTCATAATCGCTTGTTTCCCCATGTTTTCAAAGGTGGGTATCATTGACAGTAAAAAACTGATGGGTAAAAACATGGCATAGATGATAAATAGAATTTGTGAGAAAATCATAATTCCCGATAGTAGAAACACGAAAATGGAGATACCGATATTAAACAGAAATAAAAAGAAGACCATTCCTAAGCGAGTGGTCGTTTTCGTAATCGTTAAATTTTTATTGTCATGATCTTCAATTTCTGCTTTAACAGCATCTTCACGATCTTTTCCGTTATTCGTATCAGGATTGATAGAAACTAAGCTCTCAACACGTTCTTCGCCAATCGTTTCTTTATCCGAATCATCAAATTGTAATAGCATCCACGGCTGTTCCACTTGAATAGAAAAGAGGTTATTCCGTATCATATCAACGCTGTCTTTTCCCTGACTAGTAGAGCTAGGCATCAAGATTTTAGTACCTAAATCTAAACTTGCCTGACTAATATCTGCCGAAAAGTCATTAATTTTAGCAATATACGTTGGGGCATAGGCAATAAAGGAGGCCGACAAAATAAAAACGACTAAAAAGTTTAGGATCGCCCGAATGGCTTTCGTCGTTTCCCGTTTCATTAATCCTGTATATGCCACGTAAATCCCAATCACTAAAATGAAAAGAAGCAAAAAACCTACATAAAAGCCCGAACTGCCAAAACCACTTGCAGTAATCCCAGCTAATGTTTGCATGTTTTTCCCTATGGCATCAGCTGTTTGGGAAATGAAATCGAGAGAATAAGCTTGTTGGATTAAATAGCCTGTTGCATTAGACAAATACAAGCTAATAATCCAGATAAAATTTGTAATCGTATAGAGCCCATACATGACTTGTTTTCCTATTCCATCGTTCCAGTTCCATGGCAGCCAATCCCAACCTGTGTCCACATAAAAATCGAGTTGGTAATGGTCAAGTGGGTATTTGGAATACAGATTGTCTTCCGATACCGTATCATCAACTAATCCAGCAGCTTGGGCAAATGTTCCAAGTAAAAGAAGACATAGAAAAACGGCAGTACCAATAAGTACCACCGTTAAGACAATCTTTTTCCATTTTTGTTTGTTCAAATTAATCGCCACCTTTCTTCTCCTGTGTCGGTGGACGCGTATCAAAAGCATGAAATAAATCTTCAAAGACAGGATGAACTTGAATAATTCCGACACGTCCATATAAGTCTTGAATTAAACATTGACCGTTTTCTAATTCTCGTAAGCGTCGTTGATTCGATTCATCTTCCGAATCTACACCAAAGAATTGAAGAGTTTTCTTAATTTCTGTCATATCCCTGGAACGGAAAGCAAACTTCACACCGATATTATTTTTTAATTTTTCGTCGGTTAGATCATCTGCATTCTGGGTAACAAAGTAGACACCAGCATTCATGGCACGTCCTGCACGAACCAATTTATTAGAAAGTGTTTTCCCTTGTGCAACTTGCAGGAAGGACCAGGCTTCATCCAAATCCACGATTTTAAAAATACTGCGATCCGAATGAATAAAATCTAACGCAAAAGTAGAAATGACAATCAACATGGCGACACTTAATAATTCCATCGTTGTATATTCCTCAAAACTTGTTTCTGCGTCTGGTAACACTAAATCCGCCACTTGAATCATATTCAACTGTTTTTCTAAACTAATCGAATTTTTCACCGTTCCATCCGAAAAGAGAAGATGGGCAAAGTCATAATCGGTAAAACTTTCGATATGGTCAGCGATGGGGCCAGCTAATGGATTGGGATCACTTCTTAATTCATGAATCACAAGGAGTAAACCACGTTCCTCTTGTTGACCAACAGCGCGTATCGCTCGTCGTAATACAGGGAATTTATCTCCATCTCGACTCGATATACCCGTGAGAAAGGTAAGAATATCAATCGCAAGACTTTCCGAATCCTTTTTCTTTTTCATAATGACAAAAGGATCAAGTAGTCCTTTATTGCTTTCCTCACTCGTTAAATTGACAATATTTATTTCATGAGCAATTTCGGGCAATGTTTCTTTCCATTTTCCTCGTTCCGCTTTTGGGTCAACAATGAGAGCTTGACCACCAAAAAGAACCGCATAATAGACAAGCAGGTTATTACTAAAGGATTTCCCACCACCGAGTGAACCTAAGAATGCAGATGCTAACGCATTGGTGACAGAACCTTTTACGCCTTGACTGGCTAGGCTTGGATTGAGATAGACATTTCTTCCCGTATCTAAGTTGTAACCAAAATAAATCCCTTCCGTTTCTCCCAACATTTGTGTTGCCCCAAATCCAAGTCCTGCAAGAAAATCAGACGTAACATATTGAATGTAATCATTCATATAACGCTTACTAGCTGGGATAAATTCACTGTGTAAGCCCAACATATCCCCAAATGGACGAACGAGTTTCACGTTTAAATCGTCATAAAAATCTTTCACCTCATTACAACGCTGTTTAAGTTCGTCTAAATTAGGGGCAGAAACTCGGATCACATAACTTAACTTATACATCGATTCCTTCGTTTGGTCGAGAACGTCTTCTAATTCGTTCACCTGTTCCAATGCGTCGATAACATTACTGCCTGTTTCGTTATCGGATTCCCAGGCATGATTATCCAAGTCTTTTAGTTCTTTTTTCTTATTTCGTACGGTAGACAAGGCTTTTTTGTTGGTGACTATTTCTACATTTATGGACGTATCGATTGGGAAATCGAATTGTTGTTGTTGATAATAAAAGATTTCATCGGATGGAAATTCAAGATCACCGACAATCGAGTTGATGGTAAAATAAGAAACATAAGTCGTCTGTTCTTCCTGTTCGATTTTTAAATAACGTTGGTTTTCCTCGATCAAACAACGAGTCGGTTTAATCAGATCATAACGCTTCACTAAAGTTTCCTTTTTTAATTTCTTTAGAGGGAGGGCATAGTCATATTCGTCATAAGCAATTCCTGTTTGTTCATGAAGATGTTCAATCAGATAGCCAAAGTCATTTTTATCTAGAGGGCGTACTTTAAAACGCCTAGATATTTTGTTTTGTAGTAAAGATTCCATTTTAGAGAAACGTCTGATTTCTTCATGAGGCATGGAAACAAAATCTCCCATCAGGTGATGGTTTACATCACGGACAAATGAAGAAAGTGAATTTTTGATGTTTTTCCCCATTGCTTTCATACTGACTTCTTCTTCATTCAGCAATAGTTTAAACCCGATAAAAAAACGATAGTCTACTTGGTGTTCACCAATCATGGAAACAAGGGCTTCCGTTTGGTCATCAATACGCTCATAAGCAACTTCTTTTAATCGTCCTGTCACTAACTCTTTACTTCGTTCCTGCACCGAACGAATACTGCTTGCGGTACTGATCTGTAAGGCATGAATTTTGCCGTCTTGATTCTGGGCAATTAATTGACGGAAGTGGTCATGTACTTGTATTTTCTCATCCTCCGATAAAAAGGAATAATTATATGGCAACAACTCATAATAGGCAAAACATTCGCCGTCATGATTGAAAACAAGATTATTTTCAAGGTATTTAATCGGATAACGCATGGACTTCACTCCTCACAGCAGTGATGGATTCATTTACCTTCACACGTTGAAGTTTGACGGGTTTTCCTGCATAAGTCACTTTAGGCCGGAACCAATATGTCAATACGGACTTGAGAAAGCTATACGGTTTCTTGCCATCAAATGTTTTCTGACTCATAAACCATGTCAAACCAACTGGAATCCCGATATATTTTAATAACGCTCCATCAATAAAAGAGAGTGGGGGAAGATTCGCAAGTAACATCACCACTAGAAGTGAAAGGACAAACCATGACATTTGATTGAATGTTACGGGAAAGGGTAAGGGAAAATCATTAATTGCATAGATGACTTTTTCTACCGACCAAATACGTGTGTAGCTCTTTAATTTTTTCAAATAGAATCATCCTTTCACACATAGAAAAAAACAGCCTGTCCAATAACAAGCTGCTTCTCCATCTATTGAACATATTCAAATACACCATGTGACGTCACAAGAAAGCTGCCTTCAATTTCAAGATCACGTCCAAAAGCTCTATAATCAATATAATTCTGTAAGTTAGCAGGGACTTCCCCAAGTACGCCTGTTTCTTCTATCAAATATCTCGCAACATCTTCCATATTTTCACAATCAGAATAACAAATGATGTCATCCTGATGTTCCAGTAATTCTTCCAAACTATCAAACCAATAGCCTTGCACTTCTGATAGTGCATCATATAAAGGAGAGCCTTCGATTTCTTGAACCATTGCACATAACCGATTGATTTCAGAAATCGGCGTATATTCATCCACCTCAAAGGGCAACTCGAAATCATGAATTGCATATTCTTCATATTCGTCATTTAAACCAATACGTTCTTTCACATCTTCCATATCAATGGGTGGGGTAAACCAAGCACCAACCAATTCACCCTCATTATATTTTCCGAGGTTAGCTATATAGACCTGCATTTCCATTGGTTATCACATCCTTTTTATTAAAAATAGCCATAAAAAAAGCAGCAGCTTATTATCTGCTGATACACAAATGAGGCTTGTTAATACCTACCGCACTACCGTTTGGTCCACCATTTTTTTGTAGAACATAAGAAGACCACTTATCTTCCACAAAAAAACGGTACAATTTAAGACCCTATGATTCGATTAAATAGGTTTAACAACACGTCTTTCACACCAGCCGCATTAAAGACTAATCCTACTGCAACCAAAGCAATAATTAAAAAGCCAATTAGTTTGGAAAACTCCCGTTTAAAGCCTAAATAAATTCCAATTACGACAATCGCCATTAATACTAAAGATTGTGCATTACTTAAAAACCAATTGTATAAATTCTGGCCAAAGTTCATTTGATTTTCTCCCTTCATAAGTTAATCATTCGTTATCTGACTGTGGTTGAATCACTTTCCCTAAAGGAATGGTTTGTTGCATGAGTATTTTTTGATGGCGCTTGGATAACTCTGTCTGTTCCAACATATCCTTAATTACACTCGTTTGATTGAGTTCATCTATCTTTGTCGCTAGTTTCCAAGTGGGGGCGACTTGATGAGCTAGCCATCTGAGTGTCTTATCAAACGTATATGGTTCAGGTTTTGTCGTTAAAGAAATTTTTCTATTCACGCCTAAATCCAAAAATCGTTGCCATTCTTTATTCATTTTCCAACTACTGCGACGTTTTTCCTCGTCTTTATCGACAAAACGAATATATCGATTAATAATAGAAAAGGCGGTTCGACCAGCATCTTCATACATCATTAAATCCACAACTGCATGGTATGCACGATCATTCTTTAATCGAATTTCAAAGCGATTTTTCACATCTGTATCTTCGAGAGATGTGCCATGCTTCACGTATTGTTCATAATCCTTTTCATACGCACAAAAGTACACGTCACTTTTTAAAGAGCCGATATATAACGTATTTCCCATGTCAGGCTTGTCTTCACTCTGCACAAGTTCACCAGAACGGTAACTTTTAAAACTACGAAAAACTGAGATACATTCTTCATTACGGCATTTGTTCGTTAAAAACGGAATATCCAATACGCTTGTCTTATCGTTTATCGCAAGATCAATTCGTTTAAATACGCCACCAACACGAAACACTTCCATAAAAAAATCGAACCATGTTCGTTGCTGGGCTAATAAAAAGTTTTCAAATTGACGACATCCTTTCCCTTTAAGTTCGAGTAAACACCCTTTGTCTTCATCAGGAGAAACCATGACGACAATATCACCAAAAACGTATTGTTCCATATAGGAGTAAAACGCATAGTCCTCGTGTAACATGTATTCCATTTTGAGTTTTAAAATATCTTCAATGACAGGCTTCGGATTTGTCGTTAAAAATCGAATCCGTACATAGTCAAATAAGATTTCCAAAGGAGCAGCTGGATTAAATTGCTCTAAAATATCGAACAAAGCAACTTGCAGTGAATCGGAAGGAGTTACTTTTCCAGTTTCGATTTCACTAATATATTGTCTTGAAATTCCAATATGAACAGCCAGTTTATTTTGCGATACACCGTATTCCAGTCGTTTTTCCTTTAATTGTTGATACCAAGGTACTTGATTCATGTGCATTCCTCCAAACAAAAAAAAGATGTCAACTAAAAGTAAAAAGCTGACATCTTCTCCATATGCTCCAAACCGTTGCGCCATCAGGTGTTATTGGCTTTTGGAACAGTTTCTTATTGTTTTTCTACCCCCCTGTTAGAAATGGGGGGTTAAGGCGTGGCTGTCGCCACGCAGGCTTAGCCCAGCACAGCGGCTTTCGCTTCGCACGCCGCCGCACTGGGCAGCCTTTATTGGGCTAGTTTAGCAATTTCTTTTAAAAAGTCATGTTCTTTCGGGACAAGTGGTGTGTAAAATTCGGAAATGACATTATCTCCTTTATCGACATAGCCGCGGCCTTTAATTTGTTTTAAGAAAAATTGTTTTTGTACGTCGCTTCCAAACATCATGCCGTATCCTAGTTCTGACATTCTTCCTAAAGCAACACGAAAATTAAATTGATCACGAATTCCATCCCCTAAATATTTTGCATCTGGTCGTTGACAAGCAAGAATAAGAAAGAATCCAGCTTGACGCCCCAACATCACAATCTGTTTTAGTTTCGTTAATACGGCTGTACTTTCTTTAGAAGCAAGCATTTCCATAAACGCAACGTATTCGTCAAAAACTAAAAAGTGGGGAACTAAGCCCAAGTAAGCATAGTTTTCCCCTGTTTTATACCGTTCCATCTGTTTCATTTCTTCACTACGAGTCATCATATCTTCATAAAATTGGTCAATACATGCCATCATGTCTTCCTTTTTATAATGCACATCAGGCATAACAGTGGCTAAATCCGCTAAATCGGCATTTTTCGGATCTAAAATATACAACTTTGCATCTGTTTTTAATAGCGCTTCAATCAGCGTGAGAATAAAATACGTTTTCCCACCACCAGTTCCACCAGCAATTAACATATGCGGAAGTTTATCGTATTCCCAATACATCGAATCCATGAGCTTTAAACTACCATTTTGTGCGATGACTTCATCAATCGAAATTCGATTCGCAATCATATCATAGAAAAGAACATACTCTACATAGGAATCATGTAACTCTTTCGATACCAACTCACAGTACAAGCCACTTTCCAGTTTGTTTTCAAGGTTCAGCAACTGATCTTGATATTTTCCAAGTGTGATTTCCACTTGAATATGAAGCAGTCCTTTTTCGAGTCGATAGTACATTTTAGGGAAGTAACTGATTTTTTCTTTTGTTTTTCCATTTGGTATATCTTTAAAGAAACTGCTTGATTGTACTTGTTTCGTTTCATACCAACCGTTTTCCAAAATCATTTTAGCGAGTTTTTGACGGTGAATAATCTGTCTAATAAAATCATATCGATAACGATAATAAACATAAGAACAACAAGCTACAGCCCCTAGACTAATTATTAGTGAAACCAATCCATACATACTTATAAAATGTGCTTGAAATATATCAAGTTGCCACGTTGTAGAAAGTAAAAATGGCAGATGGAAAGGAATAAAGGAAAAAAGCCATACACCAGCCAGCCCAAAGAATACAAATTGAAAAACGAGGGAAGCATCTTTTTCTTTAATGCGTTTCCCTCGTCTTCTAAAAGCTTTCATTATTTTTCCTTACTAGGGATAGACTTTGGAACATTACTAGTTGATGTTGCCGCTTTTTCCTTTAAGACTAAATCATCTGCTTTAATGTACCAATCGACATCCGCCCCACGGAATGTTGCATTTGCGACTGTATCTGCGATAGGGTTAATGATTTCTACTTCTGCATTATAATCAAATTCTTTTAAGGGAACGGAAGCAGGAATACTCACTTGAATCATGCGACCTTGTTCACGAGACTTTAAGTCATACGTGCGTTCCTTAATTTCTGATGATACCGTACCATCTTCGTTTTGCAGGAACACTTCACGTCGTAATGCAGAAAACTTTAATAATCCAAATGTCTTTTCTTTGTCAATGACAATTCCTTGTGCTAATCTCATCTTTTTTCCTCCTTATGCTTTTACCATGTCATCTGCATGTAAAATATAATTTGTGAAACCACGTTCTCCAATTTTATAACCCTCTGCGGTGATTCTTGCATTGACTAATTTTACTTTTTCTTCATGTTCAAAGAATTTTTCTCCTGCTTCTTGTGGGAGAATCACCTCAATATCATCTGCACGTTGAATATCGGAATATAGATTATAGCTTCGAGAAAGAGTGGTCATACGTCCATTAATCCGTCGCTGTTCAACTTTTCCTTCTCCTGCATATTCTAAATTTCCAAAGGTCTTTTCCATGTTCGGAATGACATATTTTAATTCCATGATACATACCTCTTTTCTTATTTTAGATCTTGCTCAACCGTCCATATGGGAAGCAAAAAGAGTGGGGAGGAGAGCGAGAATAAAAAGCATTCATAGAGACATCACTCCCTCTGCAAATTCTCTAAAGAAAGGCTATTCTCTACTTCATTTCCCCAAGCATCCCATCCAGCAGTACGTTGTCTAGCGAATAATTCAATGCGTGGTAAATCACCCATTAATTCAACAATTTTATCTCTAGCCATATCAGGTTTTTTACTGTGTCCTTCCACTGGACTAACTATGAGTTGATGAACCTTCTTTGATACTCTTTTGGGACGTCCTTTTACTGCTAATAAACAAATTTCCGCATTCGATCGTGTCCAGTGACCCAACCCAAAGAAATAACCATTTCCTGATTTATTTTGTTTTACCCATACAAAAGCAACGGTTTTAAACGTAAAGCTCCATGCAGTGATGACTTGTAATGCTTCCTGGAGCATGGGGAAGGTCGCCCATAAAAATAAAACACTATCTTTATGGGAGATAGTGTCAATAGGCAAACTACATATATCATTTAAACTCATGGTCGGATAGTGATTTTCTGCCACACCTTGTCCTTTACTTTGTTTATACCGCCATGGAGGATCCCCGTAAACAACGGAATATTTCATTCGTTTATCCCTCCAAACATTAGCCGCAACTAAAAAAGCAACCTTTTATATAGAAGAAATCCTACAAAGGTGGCTTAGATGTGCTAATAAATTTATTAATATTGTATTTTTGTCTCAAAAAGGATTCATTGTCTCACGCTTCTTGAAAACGATAATCCACACGTCCATAAATGACACACCAAAATACAACCATCGTTTCACCTTGTTGGTCACGTACCAATTTCCCGCAAGGGAAAAACGGAAAGTCTTCAATCTCAATTTCATTCATAACAAAATGATCATCGATCCATTCCATCACCTTTGCTTCATTTTCTTCCAAAGAAACCACACTCCCTTCTTGATTTAGCCAATAAAAAAGCATGACAGATGGAATTTGTCACACGTTAGTTGATTTATCTATAAAATTTCTGCAATACCAGCCATGATATATTCAGCACATGGTACAGCAATTGCATTTCCAATTGCTTTATATCTCGCATAATCACTAATGGATTCACCCTTATTTCCAAAAGCTGTCCAGTCCTCTGGTAATCCCATCAAACGTTCACATTCCAACGGAGTTAGTTGTCGGATATAACCTTCTTCTTCTTTCCCTTCATACCAAAAAGAAAATATATTGACTGAACCAGCTAGCAAAGTGGGGAAAGGATCATTTGTCCGTCCAAAGCTTCCAATGAATCCTGATTTGTTTTTATCTTTTGCGGTACTTCGCATACGTCGTTCTTGAAAGGGACGGACGACGGGTATTTTCCTCCTTGTTTTTTCAGTAAATCTTCGACTGGCGACGGGGGAGGACAATCTGCTTTCTCCGCAAGACGCAGGAAATGATTGCAGTTCGCGGGCTTTAAATAATATTTCTCTGGCACGTGTTCCTCTAAAATCTGCCACGAGGAAGATACGTCTTCTTCTTTGAGGAAGTGTGGGCTTTCCCCAATATCGGGCATCCAACACGCGCCAGCACACATCAACTTCATTCCCTCGGACCATTCCTGATTTTGCCCAGACTCCAGAAGTAGGCATTGGAATTTCGGTATTTGTGAACGACTCAAGCACGGCTTTAAAATCCAACCTGTTATTTGATGAAAAAGCTCCCATGACGTTTTCCCAAACAGCGATAACTGGATATGTTCCATTCGTTGCACACCTCATTTCTTCGATAATTCGTATCGCATGATAGAACAAACTGGATTGACTTCCTGCAAGGCCTTCTCGTTTACCGATATTTGATAAGTTTTGACAAGGTGAACCAAAGGTAATGATATGAACAGGCGGTATTTTTCTACCATCTATTTTTGTGATGTCTCCGAGATGGAGCATGTTAGGAAAATGGCGTTTTGTAATAGATACAGGTGCTTTCTCTATCTCACTTGCCCATGTTGGTGTAATTCCATAACGGGAAGCGGAGAGGGGGAAGACACCGATTCCATCAAAAAGACTTCCTAATTTTAAATTTGTGCTATAATTATTTTTAGGTATGTCATCTATCAAATATTTCACCTCTAATCTCAAAACCTAAAAAAGTCATTTGTAGGTGAAAACCATTCAAATGACGTTAAATATAATTATTGAAATGACAAAAGTGTAAGATGAAACTTCAAGTTTTTATCACTAATTTTTCCCATAACAAAAGACGTTTCAATATGAAACGTCTTTTGTTTAAGATATCAAATATTTATAGCGATAACTCTAAACAGTGATTTGCATTTATTGCATTAAAATTGCATTATTTTAATTTTTAATATCATATTATATGAGTTGATACTTTTTAAAAACCCTTTAAAATCAATGATATTGCTCTATATCTAGTATCGTGAAAGTAGAGTGGGAGTAGTAACAGGTGCCCTAAAAGCCTTGGTAAAACAGGGTTTTTAGGGCTTTTATATTTTTCATGGCACAGTTATGGCACACTTTGATAAGTGGTGTTCATATATTGGTTGCTGCTGTAATGTTCAATTTGTGTATCATCGCTTGTTTTTAACTGAATAAAACTACTTAATCTATCGGCAACTTGAAAATTACTGTTTGGATAAAGGTGCCCATAAGTGCCTAAAGTTGTTTGTACATCTTCATGTCCAAGTCTATCTTTAATCACTAAAGGGTTTTCTCCCATACTAATTAACAAGGAAGCATGAGAATGTCTAAGTCCATGAATTTTGATTCGATGGATGTTTGCAGCTTTGGCAAAGCGAGTAATCGCATAGGATATAGTATGTTTTTGAGTTGGAATGCCATTATACGATAAAATAAAATTGGTCTTACATTGTTTCTGCTGGATTTCTTTCCAATTTTGTAATAAATGCAGTGTATCAGAATCTAAAGCAATCAAACGAATACTTGCTTTTGTTTTAGGTTCTGTAAAACTGTAATTGGATGCATTCTTATAATATAGCGTTTTAGAAATGTTTAGCGTTCCTTCCTCAAAATCTACATCCTCCCATTGTAATGCAGAAGCCTCACCAATACGCATACCTGTCATGAATAAAAGCCAGATAATAATAAATTGAAAATGTTGAAAGTAATCACCAAGATATATTTTGGAAATAACAGTTTCAAATTCTTCCTTTGTCCAAAAATCAATTTTAGTTTTAATCTTTTTGACATTTCCAATTATTTTTGATGGATTTTCTTTCATCAATCCTAAAATAATCGCTCTATCAAAAGCTAAGGATAATAACCCTTGTATGCCTCGAACGTATTGACTAGAATATTTTTCAGTAGCCTTTAATTGCCATTGTTGAAGTATTAATGGTGTGATGTCCGAAAGACTAACTTTGTAAAAATAGGTGAAGTGTTTATCGATTGTATGCTGCCTATTTTCAAAAGTGCTTTCTTTCACTTGATTCTTATACCAAGGTACGAAAAATTCCTCGGTAAACTTTTCAAAAGTCATGCTACTGTTCGGGTTATAAGCACCTTCACTATTGTCTAAAATAAGTTTAGCATAAGCAGATTCCGCTTCAGCTTTGGTTTTAAACCCGCTCATTCTTTTTTGAATTCTTTTTCCTGTAACTGGATCTGTTCCTAAACTTACCCTAAATTCATACGTTCCATTAGCTTTTTTCTTTACTTTAATCATTTGAATTCCTTTCCTTGATTAAAGCAGCCTCACTGGAACCACATGATTTTAATAAATCTTCTTGATTAAGAGTTATTCCCAATATTTCCTCTACAGCTTCCACAGGTACTCGACCCAGTTTTTTCGTGTTATAAAAGCTGTATCCCTTCTGCACCATTAGACATTTAGCCTGACGGATAATGTCACGAGAGAAGGAAGGACCATAACCTAAAGCTATTAAGTCTTTGCGGGTTATAGTAATGATCATATTACTCCTTTCCCGGTCGAGCCAATACAATATATATTTATTATATCATCCTTTTTAATATTTTTTGATAGAGAGAACTTGAAAAATCAGATGGCTGCTGGTTACAGCTCCACGAGAATTTTACTCCTGCAAGTATTTCTTGCAGCCCTATTCATTGCTTGCGACGCTTTAAACGCTCGAACCATGACGATAGGGGAGTATCATTATCCTAGCTGATGGGTTATCGCCAGTAATCCACCACGATTACATGAGACAAAGTATGTATCGCTCGTTCCATTTTTGGAAGTCTTGGCGTACTAATCAGAAAGCTAGCCATCAGTAGAATGTATCTGATTTTAGTTATTTAATTTTCAAAGAACATTGGCTTATCAGCCTATCGAAATATACTGGAAACAAGTATGCTTTGATAGAATGGTAAACCTCTAGTCAGGAAGCGTGTAACGCTCCAACACGCTTCCAAAGCTGGTAACGTAATTATTTGATTTCAAAGGACAAAATTTTGGTGATCAATCGAGTTTGCATTTGATCTCGCAGCACTTCGTCAACGATCATATATTGATTCCCATACTCATCTTTCATTGGGCGGAGGGAGCGTTTTGTGATATAACCTCGATAGTGTTTGATAATGTAGTTAATTGCTTCTGTATCACCGTCCGCAGCCTGTACAATAAGAGAAAAGGGAACCGTAGGATAGGTTGATTTCATTCGGCATGCTCCTTCATATATTTTTTAATAAAGGCTAGTCCACTAGTTCGGTGACGGTAAACTGTTGAACGATTTACTTTTAATAATGTTGCAATTTCCGAATCGCTCATATCTAAAAAGTAATACAGTAAAATGATGTTCCGTTTTTTATTTGTTAGATTCCGTAAGGCTTCACTTAACAAATCACTTTCCACACCAATTCTTAAACCATATAATGTGAACATTTGTAAATCAGTAGCATAGTGATCGACAGTAGAGAACTGATTGATAAGATAATCTCCTGTATCAGAGAAGGAAACTTCTTGTTTTGAAATTCTTGATAGGTGTCTGAAATAATCTATGCGTTCATCTTCCATCCCGCGTTTACATAGATAATCAAACTGATTTTCTATGGTTGTTTGAAAAGAAGATGGCTTCATTTTTATCACCCCCCTTCGTGTTATGAAAGGGAGTGAGTTATGCTCTTTTTTCTCCCTTTGTACTAAGTCCCGACACAAAAGGGCGATTTGTTGCATTTCTGCTAAAAAAATTTCCGGAAAATTTTCAAGCAAACAAAAAAACACATAAACAGATAATTCAATCTGTACATGTGTTTTACTAATTCTTCCTATATGTATTAAAAAACCACATTTAAGGGTATTATTATCCAATAGGGGTGGATAACCTTTTTTGACAAGATTTCAAAAAGCAAATATTGTTTCCCGACAATATATTCCATGACGACTACCTCCTAGAAGCCGTCATCTCATTGAAAAATAAAGATTCATATACCAGCTATCACTTCTATACAAAAAAGAGAGACGACAGCTATTTAAACCGTCGTCTGGAAAAGGAGTATACTTTTAAGCATAAAGAAGATACTGCCAGATAACGGTTTTTTTTTAATGCTATCTGCCAGTAACTGTCCTTTGAATGACATTCATAATAGAATTATTAAACCACATTATACGTTTTTCTATACCTGTTTACGATTTAATAGGAACAGTAAAATGTATAGAGGTGGTTTATCATGCGTAAAAAAGAAGATAAATATGATTTTAAAAAATTTGGACTTGCGATAAAAGAAGCCCGTATAAAACATGGTTTAACTCGAGAACAAGTGGGGGCATTGATAGATATTGATCCACGCTATTTAACGAATATTGAGAATAAAGGACAGCACCCTAGTATACAGGTGCTATATGATCTTGTATCGTTACTAAATGTATCCGTTGATGAATTTTTTCTACCCGATTCTGATATGATGAAAAATACCAGAAGAAGACAATTAGAAAAACAACTTGATATTTTAACAGATAATGACCTTATTATTATGGAAAGTGTTGCTGATGGAATTATTAAGTCCAAGAATATTACGGAAAAATAATCTCTTCTTTTAACTCAAAATGGTGAAATCCCTTTTGGGTTTTGAAATATAACAATTGTAGTGATTTTGCATAGGATTGTATTACTTTATGCTATATCAATGTATCGTAAAAATTCTCATCTCTTATGGCTGTTCGTAAAATGCTTGATAAATAAATAGTCTTTAACTTTGTTCTGTAATCCTTAACTAGTCTTAGAATTTAATAGAGCTTACCATGTCGATATAGTAAGGTAGTTAGCCTTTCCAAAGCTAATAAATAACAGGTATGCCTCATCGTATGCTTATTAGAAAAAAAGTAGGCATCAAATACATCTCGGAATGTAGTTGTCATTTTTTGAGACATGCTAGAAATAATTTCTTCTTCTGTAAAGTTGTGTACAGCTTGTGTTTGTTTCCATTCTAAGTAGGAGACAATCACTCCGCCAGCATTAGCAAGAATGTCTGGTATGATTACTCTACCTTGTTCTTCTAGGTAGTTATCAGCTTCCGTTGAGAGGGGAGCGTTGGCTCCTTCAACTAAGATAGAAGCTTTTACTTGCTCCATATTGTTTTTATGAATCTGTTCCTCAATGGCAGCCAGCACTAAGATATCACAATCGAGAGTAACTACATCTGCAGCAGGAAGAATGGTTGCCTGTATGCCTGCTTGTTTTAGTTCATCTGCATTTTTAGGTAGATCACCATAGTGTTGTTTGGTAAACGTAACCAAATTCTCAACATCTAAACCATCTGGTTGATACAAGGTAACGGCATGATCACTTACAGCTACGACCGATGATTTATTCTTATCATTTTGGTACGTTTCTTGTGCAACGACATTCCCAACGTTACCGAAGCCTTGGATAGCTATACGAATACTTTTCCCTTTCCTGCCTTTTTGGTGGAGAGTTTGGAGTCTCTGCCATTGCTGCTTCCGAGGGATGGAATCATTCTTATCATATTGTTTAGACCAAGAATTGATTAACCAGGAATAGCTTAGAAATATCCCTCTTCCTGTTGATTCACGCCTACCTTTAACCCCACCATTAGCAACACTTTTGCCAGTGAAAGAACCCATATAAGACTTTCCGGGATTAATCGTTTTGTACTCCCCAACCATCCAATCTATAACTTGTTCATTGGTTCCTAAGTCAGGAGCAGGTATATCCTGACTTGGACCAATATCGCGGGCTAAATTCTGCACATATTTTTTACTGATAAGATTCAATTCTCTTTCTGATACTAAACGAGGATTGATATGCACACCACCTTTTGCACCGCCAAAAGGCAGCCAATACAGGGCGTTTTTTAAGGTCATTAAAATAGCTAAATTCTCGACTTCTTCTTCTGTTACCCCTTCACTGAATCGAATACCACCTTTATAATAACCGCTGATATTGTTATGTTGTACACGATAAGCGGGAATACGGGCAATACCGTTTTTTTCTGTAGAGATTCTAATGTAACATTTGATAATTTTATCGGTTGTTTTGATTATTTCCTTCGCGGATCGACAGACGGTTCTTCGCTTTTCTGGATCGGAAATTCCTAAAAAATTGTCTCGATGACTGAAGCTATCCATAACAGTTTCAATTAGTGTCTGTGTTTCTTTTCGTTTCATGAAATCTCTCCTAGTGTAAATTAATTTTGAACTATATTGGTACTTCGCAAAATCAATAGTTGACTTGGTGAATATTTTTTACTAGTTTCATCTGTTTGCATATTTCTAATAAGATCAACCATTGATTTTGGAGTGGCTCCTTTGTTCCCACGATATAACTTTTAAGAAAACAGAATATAAAACAACTACCCAATTTAAAATGTAGATATAAATCAATCAAATAAATTCTTAAACTTTGAGACAATTCCTTTTGATTGTTCGGCAAGTTCTTCTTCTTTCTTTGATGTAAAGACCATATCTTTAAGGTAAATATGATCTATCTCTATAGCATAGGGGGAGGTGAGCACTAAACCGATCTCTGTATCATTTTTTGGATTACTTACAGTTGTATGGGAAATAGAAAATCGACCAGCCAACTCTTTTTCTTTTTTTAAAAAACGGTATGAAATATTCCCATTCAATAAGAGGTTTGCCTTTGGATGCTTCTTTAATTGACATTCTAATTCATCGAGCCCTCTATCAGACATAACATCTCCAACTGTTAAGACAAAGGCAACACGTTCTCGCAGTGTTCCCAGATACTTCTTCCGCTCACTTTCTTTTGGTAGACGAGTCCCATACATCCCTTCTTGTAAGTAATTCTTAACATATTTTTTGCTCATCTTTCTACATCCTTTTACTAAATATATTTTTTCTGTATGCAACAACGATAGTAATAATAATCAGGAAAACAACTATAAATACCAACAACATTAAACTTGGTGTTTTAATGGAGGAACCGCTAAATAATAAATTATAAACCCCTTCACTATAGTAGGTTGCTGGTAAGTAATTGCTTATCCATTTATAGAAACCTGGAAGTGTAGCTATAGGGATAATAATTCCACATGAGACAACTTGAAACAGCATAAATAGTGCATTAAATATTTCTCCAGCTAGCCCAAAAATGTAGACAAACATTTGCGTTAACAGTGTAAAAGACCAAAAAGCAAGGCTTAAAAATAACCAATACGTTAATGTAGAAGATACAATTTCAACTCCAAATATACTGATTATAGTCAATGAAGCAATCGGAAATAGAATGGCAGCTATGATATTTACGATTTGATGGTAAGCAAACAAACCCCACCGATTATTTATTCCTCTAATTTCTTTGAAGGCCTGGAAGTGAATGACTGCCATAATAATCGTACTGATAAAGGTTGAAATAAACAATGTCAAAGGAAAGATAGAGTTAAGCATACCTTCAACGTTATTTATTTTGTTTATATTTCCTTTAAGCGTATTTACATTTAAGTTATCAAAAATTATACCCATCATTTGATTCATTTCTTCCGTCTGATCCCCCGGTAAATTCTGTATTTCATTTTCATTACCTTGCAATTGGCTAGAAGCAGTTTCCTGCATTATTTGTTTTTTGTTTTCAAAAAGGTTTTCGTTCACATTCTTTGTTATTTCATTAGCCGCTTGTTCCATAGAAGATTTAATAGTTGGTGCTACCGCTTGATTGATATAATAGTTTAATTCTGGAGTTCCTTCCTCTATATTTGTACTAAAATTGGAGGGAATATGAATCACCATTTCGTACTCTCCATCCTCCATATCTGTGATTGCTTCCTCTATATCATTTGTATTTACTACCTGAAAAGGTAATATATCTTCCAACTCTTCAGCGATTTGATTACCAATATTATCATCCTCATTCATAACAGATACCGTAAGTTCCTTCACATTACTATCCATGTCTTTAAAAGCTGGAATAAGAACAAAAAGGATAGAAAGCTGAATGAAAATTGGCATAATAATACCAATCCAAACCTTCTTATTTTTTAATACATCTAGCAAAGTGAATCCTCCTTTTTTTAATACATCTAGCAAAGTGAATCCTCCTTTTTATAATACATATATTTGCATAAGCAACAAAGTGTCGCTTATAATATATATTATAAAAAGAATATATAAGGTGGAACAATCGTTGATTTCACTTGAAATGTCGCATAGGAGACAAAAGTATTGAATATGACTGATTAATTAATGATAAACAACATATAGAAAGGAATTGTCTCGATGACTGTTAACAAAGATCTAAGAATAAAGAAAACACAGCGTTCCTTACAAGAAGCTCTATTGGCATTGATAAACGAAAAAGGGTTTGATGCGATATCTGTAAAGGATTTAACGGAGCAAGCTGAAATTAATCGAGCTACATTTTATCGACACTATTTAGACAAGTATGATTTATTGGATAAAAATATTGATAATATGCTTTTGGATCTGGGGAATACTGTTATACCTAAAAATATGAATGAAATTATTGGGAAGGATGGGGAACCAAGCCCGATGTATGTCAAATTATTTGAATTTATTTTTGAAAATGCTTCTTTTTTCAGAACAATGATGAGTAAAAATGGTATATCCAGTTTCCAGTACCGGTTGATAGTCATAATGAAGGACTATATTAGCATGGCAATTGATGAATTCCAGCAGCAACAAAATAGTATGCATACACAGAAAGAAATTGTCATTAATTATATAACGTATGCGATTATCGGTTTGATTAATTATTGGCTTGAAAGTGATATGAAATATTCACCGCAGCATATGGCAAAACAATTGTCTGATATAGCCTTTTCTGGACCATTAAGCACTTTAGGGATAACCAAAAAAGACAATAGATGAAACTCTAGATAGTAACAGTACAATCAACTACTTCTGCTTTACTTGCAATTTCGCTTGTAAATATCTCAGCCTAGCTTTTCTTGACGAATAACTCTGTTGCTGTTTCTATTCGCTAATTATTTTTTGGTGGTTTCTAGTTCTTTATCTATTATTTCACCTCCCTCTATATACTTAAAATATCTCCGAAATGCTCTTGTTTTCTTAGAATTTCTTAAACATCCAATTTGGGGTTGGATAGTGGGGGTGGAGCGTTTGTCAGAATACAGAATATTCTAATGCACTCCTAGCCATCCTAACGACCAAACAGGTAGTATTTGGTAAAAAATGGTGTAACCATGCTTGGTAACTCCACACTTCTTATGGTCGCTCACCCTCCCATGTATCACGGGATTGGTATCCATACATTCCCTCGTCCTGCGTATCCACAAGGTGGAGGTCGGAATAAGCTCCTATGCTGGGTCTAGCCCGAATGGAAAAAATAAGCTCCGACTCCGCATTATTGGTGTTTGTGTATTCTAAGTTCCCAAGGTCATTTGTTGCTATTTCTTTCTTCTACAGCTTAAGCTGCCTGTAAAGTTTCTATCTGAGGTAAACCTTTCAATAACTTGCTTCCATCAAATTCACACTGTTTTTGACCAATGACAAACAAGGCACGTAATAATTTCCCACACAACGCAATCAATGATTGTTGTTTCTTTAATGGATTTTCCGGGCGGGTCGTGTAATACCTATGCAAGGTTTGAAACGTCGGATTATTCGCTACGAGCGGTCGTATCGCTAAATAAATCGCCTTTCGCAGTTTCTTCCGTCCGCGTTTCGTTATTTTCGTTTCCCCTTTGAATTTCCCGGAACTGTGCTCCCGCAACGATAAGCCGGCCAGATTCACGAGTTGTTGCGGATGATGATAATTTGATATATCTCCTACTTCCGCGAAAAAGGTAGCTACGGTTGTTACTCCCAGTCCTTTGATAGCCAGCATTTCTTTTGCTCCTGGTATCTCTCCTAAGAGCGCCTCTATTTCCAAATCCAGCTCTTTCAATTGTTCTGCATACAGCTCATATTGGTCTAATAAGCTGTGTAGCTCTTGTCTGGCAAAGCGTAAGCCGATTTCTATGCCAACACTCTTCTTCGCTTTGTCTACCAGTTTGGTTGCTCGTTTGATACCAACACCACGTTTAACGACCGTTTGCCATTCCTCCAGTACGTCTTCTGGCGTTTTATCACGAATATCAGATGGAAATGGAAATGCCCGTAACGTATATAATGCGGCCTTTCCATTCCATTGTTTAAATACATCCTGAAACTCTGGAAAATAGCGCTGCATGTTATTTTGTATACGTCCTTCCGTAACTGTCTGCTGTTTGATGAGTTGATCTCGTAGTTTCATGGCTTCTCTTAACTCGGCATAGATGCCGTCGAGAAGGTTTGGTATAGAGTATCTCCCATCCTTCACCAGCTGGGCAATCACGCGCGCATCTTTGGTATCATTTTTCGTTGGCGAGTTATCATCCAGTTCTTTTGCTTTCTTGACATGCATCGGATTAACCAATACAAAATCCGTATCCTTGCTGATCAGATAATAACCTAAACTCATCCAATAGTGACCTGTTGGCTCAGCTCCTATGATGACATGGTTTTTATCGTGTTCTTTCTGGAGCTTTGAAATCCATTCCAGTAGGATTTCAAAGCCTTCTATTCGGTTTTCAAAGATCAATCTTTTCCCAAATTCATAGCCTCTGTCGTCCTGTGCTCGTGCCACATGTTTGTCTTTGGCAATGTCTATTCCCACTACAAGTGTAGATGGTGTGATTTGCGATATTTTGTGATTTTGATTATAATTCATGGATGAGTCCTCCTTGGTATTTTTTAATTTCGGGGTCATTGCAATGACACCCTGTACTATACCAAGAGGGCTCTTTTTTGTTCAAACCTCAAATTTCTTCATTACAGGAATGCTCCTATTAAGATTAAAATTTACTTTATAACAAGGAATAATTATTCCTTGTTATAAAGTGATGATTTTTTAATACATTTCTCTTTATGCAGGACACTATACTAAATTTTATTTACATAAATCATGTCTTTCTGTTGAATGCCTGCTTTTCTTTAAGTTGTAAGATATAGTTCTGGGTATAAAAACCATTATCAATTAGTATTTCCAACCAATTAAATACAGTCGATTTAATGTTGTTCATCAAGTAAAATATTCCTTACCTTAACTTTGATCAATACTAGAGCAGTTGCAATAACTAAAATCCACATCAACGATAGTTGTATGATTCCAAACAGACCCTTTGAAAGAATTAATGAGAAAGTTACCAGCAGCTATCTAAAATGAACTGTTAAGCTTTAATGATCATTCTCCAAGTTCAATGTCCGAAAAACTTTATCCTCTTGTCTCCGTACTTTGTGAAATAAACAAAAACCTCTGATGATGTGATAAATATTAATATTTTGTTAACATGATGTCGATACCTTTTTTTTAACTAACCCTAACTATGCAAATCTCGTCTTTGATATTTAAAATAGGTAAAATAACACGTTATCATGATAATCACAGCAGTAAAGAAAAGATAAAATAGGCTAAAATCATCTTGTAGAAGTATAGGCCCTTTAAAATATTGGAAAGGTGTTAAAATACTTAAATAATCAATGGTGCCTACTATTTCGATGATTACCATTAAAGCGTAGGTTAGAATAACAAACGACGCAGAAGCTATTATAACAAAAAAAGTTGGAGTAATTTATGAAACTTATTTAGTGTTGATAAATATACAATTCAATATGAGGAATTCACGCTTCATAGGATAAAGAAGATAATAAATTCACGGTCATCCTTGAAGATTGATAAAAGAAGCTTTCACCAAACGCATGTCATTCATTTAATGAAAGCCTCTTTGTATTGTAGGAAAGTATATCTAACCAGAAATATAAACTACATTTTTAATTTCTTACAATTCTTGATGTTAATTATTAAAAACCCTGAATATCAATTAATTACTTATACTTTTTGGAAACTAAATATTGAACCAAAGGAAAGATTATCATAGCTGAAACGAATACAGCTAATAAAAATACATTACTTGTACCGTTTACTATTTTGTCAGCAAGCACAGCTATCATTATAACGAAATATAAAATGGTGTAACTTATTTTCGACGCAATCACTGTAATTCTTTTTCCCAGTTCTTCATCTTGGAAAATACCATTCTTCTCTTCCTTATTCCCCCATGTCAGGGCATACAATAAAAACATAGAGAATACACTCATTGCCATTATTTCGAAAAATTCAATATTTTTCCCCGTAGTAATTTTAAAAATGATGTTTGCTAATACAACTAGAGTAACAATACTAAATACACTTATTTCAACCCTCTTACTCATTTTTTATCTCTCCCTCACTCAAAAATAGATTATCAACCTTAACTGCTAGGATTTTCGCAATATCAAAGGCTAATTTTAAACTGGGATCATATTTATTATTCTCAATCGCATTAATTGTTTGTCTGCTTACATTACATAAATCTGCTAATTTTCCTTGTGAGATATTTTTCTTTTCTCGATACGCTTTTATTCGGTTTTGCATATAAATACCACCCCAATCATTGTAAAACATCTTTTACACTTGGATTGTATAATAAGATAAAATGATTGTCAAATGTTTTTTACACCTTTTGTGTTTTAACCTTTCTTAACTTAATGAATTCCACACAATGATGCTGAATCTATTTTTTCAGAGTAGGACAGTAATAAAGTTTGATTTCTAAAACGAAATATTAGTTAACAATTAAAGTATCATTTGATGTTAATTGGAAAGAAAATAGAAAAATGTTACACTTGACTCCCTTAAAGATTCAACAACTATGAAATATTGGACTGTGTACCTCAGAAAAATGCGAGTTTAGAAAAAGGAGTGAATTCAGAAGAAGATAACAATCTTAAAACTGGATAAATTCAAATTAAGTTAATGGATACTGAAGGCAATCCCAAAACTAGTGAAAATGGATGAATAATAACCTCAACTATTTCTAGGCTAATGAAGAGAGGAGAGAAAACAACTGATGCCAAAAACTCAAGTAAATGAAACGACGGTTTACTATCAATACACAGGAAAAGGAACGCCGCTCTTTTTTATTCCGGGTCTTGGAGCAGGAATTAATATGTACGAACCTCAGCAGCAATATTTCGAAACGGCGTATCAAGTCATTATTCCGGAATTGAGAGGAAATGGAAGGTCAGGAAGTTTAAATGGTGTTTCTTCAAATCAGGTGATGGACGTACAATGTCATGATATTTATGAACTAATGAACCAACTTAATATCGAGAGTGCAGTATTCATTGGTGTATCTTATGGGGGAGTGTTTTGTCAAAAGTTTGCCTTGTTATTTCCAAATAAGGTTAAGGGTCTTGTGATTGTAGATAGTTTTTGTGACACTAGAATGAAGTCAATGGGTGTAATGCGGGTGATTGCAGCTTATTCAGCTATTCCGATGTATTATCTTCCCAGAAAGTGGTTAGCCGCTATGACAGCGGGGAGTTATAAAAAATGGCCACAAGCGGCAAATAAAATGCAACAAATAATGCGATCTATCCGTAGAAATGAGGTAACTAAACAAAGACTTTATATTAATCGTATTAACTATACAACGTTTTTACCGAATATTCATTGTCCGGTCCTGCTTCTAAGCGGCAAACAAATGCCTTCGTCATGGATGGAACAAATTCATGAGCTTTTACCTGATTCAAAACTGATTTATATAGAAGATTCTTTTGATCCAAGTAATTTATGCCAGCCCGATGAATTTAATAAACATTTGAATGATTATCTCAATAAAATCCATTAATATAATCTATTCTTGTGCAGCAGTAACCTTTTTACTCTGTGGATAAATTAGTATTACAATTAATTTTATTTCAAAAGATATACATCTACCCGTGAAATTTGACATTACCATGAAATGATTGACTTTTGAAGGTGATTTATATATATTAGTAAATGAATAATCACTTACTAATGGAGGATATGATATGCGCCCAATTAAATATAGTGACGAACAAATCTTTTTAGGATTTTATACTGCAATTGCTACGCATGGTTATTCAAAATTGTCATTAGAAAAAATCGCAAAAGAAGCCAATGTTTCTACAGCGATCTTGTCAAAGCGATTTGGTTCAAAAAAAGGATTGATACTCAGCTATTTTCAATATGCATTGGAACGAACAAGATTAGTTGTTGAAGAAAATCAATTAAAGGAAACCAGTATTGATACGTTACGGAATTTTTTGACTTACTGGTCTGCTGAAAATGATGATGCTACTTCCTTAATGAGTATGATAGCTATCTATTTAGAAGGAGTACAGGACAAAGAGTTGCATGCTATTTCGCAAGAAAGGAATTTACTAATTGATAATGAGGTACAAAGGATTCTTCAAGCTAGTATAGATAAAAGAGAGATTGCAGAAATAAATGTAAAAGAAACATCCTATTTGTTGCAAGCTTCTATTTTAGGAGCAGTCATGCTATGGCTACACAAACAAGATAAATCGTTAAAGGAACTTATTGAACTTTGTATTGACCGGGTTATCGGGATAAATCATGGATAGGAAGGAGTCAAAGAAGATGCAAAGTAATTCATCAATAAATACGATGGAATTAATCATAAATGATATCAAAGTTCAATGCTTTACAGCTGGCGATACAGGTCCACCTGTTATTCTTTTGCATGGTGCTGGAGTGGATTCCGCCTCTATATCTTGGGGTGAAATAATAGGACCTTTGTCTGAAACAAATCGTGTATTTGCCCCCGATTTACCTGGGTATGGAATGAGTGATAAACCTGATTTAGAATATTCTCTATCATTTTATACAGAATTTTTGAAACAATTTATGGATGCCTTGAATCTAGAACAAGTTAGTTTGACTGGTTTATCACTTGGCGGAGGAATATCTCTCAAGTTTGCGTTGGATTATCCAATGTTAGTAGAAAAATTAATATTAGTAGATGCGTGGGGAATTTTCAACAAGCTGCCATCTCATCGTCTTTCCTATTGGTATACCAAAACTTTCTTCAACGAACTATCTTATAAATTGTCCAGTAAAAGCAGGGCATTTGTGAAATGGACACTGTTAAATAGTTTGATTGGAGATCCTGATCAGTTATCTGAAGAGCTCGTGGATGAGGTACAGGAGGTTTTAAAGGCTCCCGATGCGGGAAAGGCATTTATTTCATTTCAAAGAAGTGAAATAACAAAAAACGGACTTCGTACGAATTTGGCGGGCAGATTTTCTGAAATAAAAAATCCAACATTAATTGTACATGGGACTGATGATACTAGTGTACCAGTTGAATATGCAGAACATGCACATGAAAGTATACAAGGCTCGGAGATTTATCTAATGAAAGGGTGCAAACATTGGCCTCAAAAAGAAAGACCAGATGAATTTACCAAGGTTATTAAAAATTTTTTATCGAAAAATGATTATTGATGCTTTGAATGCTCAAAATTCTTTTGTGGTTCCATATTTATAGAAATATCTTTGGGTGTAACATATAAAATAATTACGGGTTTAAGGATTATCTGTATATTTACAAATCGATACTAGTAAAGGGCTACCAGATCGCCCTCCTTTCATTTGAATAATATATGAGTTTGGTTTGTCTTATATACCCTAGGAGTATACCAAAAAAAATGAATACGGTTATATCTTTGGTTGTGGTAAGTTGATGTAGATATTCATGATTAGCATTAATATTAAGTTTCTATTTGAACGTCTATGTGTTATAACATTTTTCTCATTTTGGATTTTGATAACCAAAGGCGGGAGGAAAAGATAATGCCCGAAAAATTTAAAGTTAGAGACACTGTTGAAATTGGGAAGGAACTTGTCTATCCAGATGGAAGAACTATTACTTTTCTGCAGGCAGGCCAGGATGAAGACGGGGAATATATAACATTAGGACACCGAATGACACAACAAAGAGCAGTTAATGGGGCGCACTCTCATCCTTTGTTGAAAGAAAAATTTATAATTATAAAAGGAAGAATGCGCTTTTTAGTGGATGGACAAGAAATAACGCTTGAGGCTGGAGAAGAAATAATCATTCTTCCCAATCAAGTTCATCAGTTTTGGAATGTAAGTGATGGTAATTTAGAAGTCATTCACGAAATTCGTCCACCGGGGCAACATTGGAAAATGTTCGTTCTAATGCACAAATTAGAGTGTGAAGGAAAACTAACAAAAAATGGGATACCGCGTAATCCACTCTGGCTTGGAGTTGCTTGGGAATGTATTGATGGTTACCTTAAGGGTCCGCCTAGGTTTATCCAGAAAATATTTCTTGGAGGGTTGGCTAGATTAGCTGGAAATCTTGGTTATAAAATATAAAATTGATATCAGTAACGCTAAGAGCAAGGTATAGTTGCTTTTCTTAAAAGAAGTAGTGAATGAATATTCTATATAGATAAGAAGTTATAAAAGGAAACAGCTTTCTTCTTTAATTGTTAGAATCATGTTCTTTTATGCTTAAAGATTCCAGAACTCTAAAAAATAGGTTCGTTTATTGGTGAATGGATAAATTCCAACGTGGATTGTTTGTCAATACATTGTATTGACATTGTAATTGCTAATAACTTATAATGATTTTAACTATATTAAAGGAGTTAACAGCCAAATGAATACAAGCTTGCAAGTACGTATATCAAAAGATTTAAAAGAACGTTTTCAACAAGTTGCTAAGGAAAATAACAAAGATACCTCCACATTAATACGTGACTGGATTTCAAGTTATGTAGCTAAACATCAAAAACCTGATGAAGAGGTTGCTGCTGAGCTATATATGGCAGGATACGAATTACAACAAGTGTTAGGAGGCAGAGAATATGTTAGTAAGGAGTTTGCAAATCAACTCCAGGAATATTCCTTGACCGATCAAAAACAATTCTCACAATTAGTACTAAGTACTTATCTGGATCTTGAACTGACAGTTCCATCAATTGTTTCAAAAACGTATCAAGGTTTTGCTTATTCTCAAATGTTTTTGTTGGGTTTAGTTGGAGATAAGCCTGCAGGTTTTAACGAGAAGCAAAATAGGACCATTTAGAAAGTTCTTTATTTAGTGTATGGTCATAAAAATCATTTCTGGAGGTGATGTTGATGAAGTGAAGGATCATCAACTAATATAATATGCATCATGTGATGTATCAAACGTAATTGAAAAGTACCGCAAATTAGGTCCTCTGGTATATAGTATGCGAAAAATCATTCTGAGAGGAGAATTATTTATGGAAAGAGTAAATGTAATGATGGAAGACCCGCAAGCGATGGAAACAATGATGGGGTTTGACAAGTATTTAGAGAAAGTGAGCGTACCTCGAATAACTATTGACCTGATTTTAATTAGGGCATCACAGTTGAATGGGTGCGGATTCTGTATAGATATGCATACTAAAGAAGCTCGTAAAAATGGAGAAACAGATCAAAGAATGCTTGGCTTAAGTGGCTGGAAACACAGTACTTTTTATACGGATGAAGAAAGAGCTGCATTACAAATAACTGAAGAGTTGACAACATTACCTCATCAAAAAGTATCTGATGACGCCTATAAGGAACTCACAAATTACTTCAATTATAAACAAATTGGAGAAATTATTATGGCTATTGTGGCAATTAACAGTTGGAACCGTTTCGTTATTGCCCAAGGAATAAAAGCTCCATCGAATATATAGATTCTCCATGTCTAATTGAATATAGATCTAGAATGGAATTCGAATTAAGGTTGTTACTTTAATTAGCGGGTTTTAGATCAATAAATGGAAAGTAATGATTCACTCGTATCGAACAGCAGTGATTTTTCTAAAAATGGAGTGAAGGATTAATAAACGCACGTTTTTGATAATGGAACCAACAGAAAAGCCTAATTTTGAAGAAATTAGGCTTTTATATGAATCTAAAAAATATCCAATCAAGTAGGTACGTATTTTCTCTCTACGAAGTTCAATGGTAATATCAATCAGTACGTTTTCCTTTTTTGTTATAAGATTATTTTTCAACGTTGATTTTATTTTGATTATGTTTTCTTGGTCTGATGCAAAAGCACACCGCTTGCAACTAAAAAAATTCCAATAACTTCTAAAATGGTTGGAAACTGATGAAGTACTAATATCCCTATCAATGTTGCTGTAACCGGTAATATAGAAAGTAAAAGGGAGAAAGTCGATCTAGATAATTTAGCCATAGCCAGTTGATCACATACGTAAGGAATGACAGAAGAGCAAACGCCAACACCTAAAGCAGCCAAAAGTA
This sequence comes from Oceanobacillus sp. FSL K6-0251, assembly GCF_038004725.1. Taxonomy (NCBI): domain Bacteria; kingdom Bacillati; phylum Bacillota; class Bacilli; order Caryophanales; family Bacillaceae; genus Oceanobacillus; species Oceanobacillus sp. FSL K6-0251. The sequence goes on from NZ_JBBORS010000001.1 coordinate 1,381,760, forward strand.
AAATAGGAGATGTTATCGCTGGCAAAGCTCCATTTATCCCAATAGGTGTAACAGTAAAAAGAGCCACGACCATTGCTATACTCAGCCGATCAATGCCGGAAGAGCCACCATCACTGGCAACTCGGTGTCCAAGCATAATATAGATTATGAAAAATATACAGTTAGCGAAAGCAAAAATAAAACCGAGTGGGTCTCCTTCCAATCTGACATCTGTTAAGAGCCATACTCCTATTGCAGCAAATAGTAGTGCAACGACATTCCGTAGATTACGCACCCCCAGGGCAGCTAGTATAATGGGGCCTAAAAACTCAATTGCAGCAACCGTCCCTAGAGGAATTCGAGCAATAGCTATATAAAAACTGGCATTCATAAGTCCAAGAACGATACCGAGTCCAATAACAATACGCTGTTGGTCCCAGGTCAACTGAAAGAAACGGTGCCATGGACGCCGCCAGATCATAAAAAAACCAGCGGCTGTGGCTATTCGGAACCAGGCGACACCAAGTACGCTGATACTGGAAAAAAGAAGAACCTAAGTAATGAAAAATAGCACTTATTAAAAAATAAATATGAGGGGGAACTCCATTTTTTGAAACCGCATTTTCTTTTGGCACATTATCTCCTCCTTAACTTCTCAATTTATATAGTAAAATAATAATCAATTATTTTACATGGCCTAATTAAGGAGGAAAATATAAAATGCCTAAACATTTAATGAATAAAAAGCTCTTTTCCTATGATTTTAATAAAAGTGAAATTGACGAAATTAATTTCAAAATTCTTCAAGAACTTCAACTGGAGCCTCGATTAACGATGACCGAATTAGGAAGAAGAGTAGGATTATCTTCTCCTTCTGTCACGGAACGTGTTCGGAGATTGGAGGAAAGTGAGGTGATAAAAGGATATTCATTAGACCTGAATCCTGCTGCCCTTGGATTACCAATAGGGGTTTATATTCGTATACGTCCTAACTCAGGAAAACTTTCAATAATTGCTGAACTAGCGTTATCTATTCCTGAAGTAGTAGAATGTCACCGAATAACTGGTGAAGATTGTTTTATTCTCAAGGTATATATACCGGCAATAGATCAACTCGATAGAATTTTAGATCAGTTTCTCTTATATGGCTCTACTACCACAACGATTATTCAGTCTTCTCCAATTCCAATGAAATCACTTCCGATTGAAGAGATTGATGAGAATGTTGGAAAATAAGAATCTGAAATAAAGTATATAAAATAATAAGAAGGCGGGGCAAAAGGCTAATTGCAGTTATTTTTATTTCAATATTAATTTAATCTATCTTTGAGAACCAGCCATTAACAATGTGTTTCTATTAAAACAACAATAATTGGAGGTAATATTAAATGGAATTGAATGTTGTACTTGTACACAGCCCCATAGTTGGACCTAACACCTGGGCTCCGGTCTCACGAGAACTACGACGGAGAGATATCAGAACCATTGTGCCAACTCTCCCCAGCATAATTGAAAAGTCAACTCCTATTTGGACTCAGCACGTTCAGGGAGTAGCAAAGAGATTAGAGGCCATTTCAAATAATCAACCAATCGTATTAGTTGGGCATAGCGGAGCCGGTCCCTTACTGCCTGCAATTAATGCATACAGTCCTCATCCGATAGCAGCTAATATCTTTGTAGATGCAAGTCTACCGCACGGGGGAAAGAGCCAGCTTGAAGAGATGAAAACAAGTTCATCTGCGCTAGCATCGTCATTGAAAAATCACTTGGAAGCAGGGAAATTTTATCCTGAATGGACCGATAAGGAATTGTCTGAAATCATCCCAGATGGATTTCGTCAAGGTGTACTCGCTGAGACTCGACCAATGGGACTTCCTTTTTTCGAAGAACCTATGCCTTACTATCCTAATTGGCCTGATGTGCCTTGTGGATATATTAAATTTAGCCAAGCCTACACAGAGCCTGCTGAAAAAGCTCAAAGTTATGGTTGGAGATACGATGAATTTGATGCAGGGCATTTTCATATGCTGGTAGAACCTAAAGCTGTTTCGGATTCACTAATTAATCTCATTGGGTTGTTATGCCCTCAATAGAAACAAGAAGGATTTTCAAAGGTGTGTTACCTACATTGCTGAAATGAAGGAATTCTATGGTTTTTTTATGTGGAATCATAACACTTCTTGAACGTATAAAAGGAACAATCAACTAATAACACTAACACCAAAAATATTACTAATTATGGGAGAGGATCATATCGAAAAAAAGATTAATCTTGTAGCATTATCGGGAAGTATTCGGAAACAATCATCAACCCAAAAAGCGCTTTATAGCCTAAAAAACTTTATACCTGAAAATGTTGACTATGGAATATACAATGTTATTGAAAACCTTCCGCATTTTAATCCTGAATTAGATGGTGACCAACCGCCGGAAGAGGTACAGGTGTATAGAGAGTTACTTTCGAGAGCAGATGGGGTCATTATTTGTACACCTGAATATATAAAGGGGGTTCCCGGTGTTTTGAAAAATGCACTTGAGTGGTTGGTATCATCTGCTGAGCTCTATACAAAACCAGTAGCAGTCATTACAGCTTCAGGTAATGGGGAGAATGCTCACCAAGCATTGCAACTTCATTTAAGTATGCTAAATGCGAATGTATTCAAAGGTGGATTATTATTGATTTCAGGAGCAGATAGTAAATTGAACGCAGATGGGGGATTTGTAAAAAGTGAGGTCAACGCCTCATTAAAATTATTAATCTCTAAATTGATTGAAGAAATTAATAAGAAAGAAGCTTATAAATAGTTCGTATATTAAATAAAAATAGTTGACTATTCCAAATTGATGATTGCCTTCTGGGATCGGATTATTGTAATGTACTTTTACTAAGTCTTAACAGCTTTGGAGACAAATCTGTTTTAAGACTATATTATGAACTACACTACCTTCTATCTCAGGAATTGAGCATTGGAGTTTTGCGTTTCAAAAGTTATTGATGGAGGGGTCTAAATGGACATTGATTTAAAAGAATTTAACTTAACAACACCTGATTCCGGACCGTATGGGATAGGTGTAGCACAAGATGGAAAGATATGGTTTACGCAACATAAAGCAAACAAAATTAGTTGTCTGAATAAAACTGGTGAGATTCAAGAATTTACAGTCCCCACTAATGATGCTCAAGTGATGTGTTTAATTGTATCTTCCAGTGGTGACATATGGTTTACAGAGTATGCTGCCAATAAAATAGGAAAGCTCACACCATCAGGTGTTTTTGCAGAATATCCCCTGCCACATAAAAACTCCGCACCTTATGGTATAACTGAAGGCTTAAATGGTGACATATGGTTTACGCAATTGAATGGAAACCGAATAGGGAAATTGACAATTGATGGTGATATGTATGAGTATGCTCTTCCGACTAAGGGTTCTTTTCCTTCAATTATTACTTTAGGTTCTGATCATGCACTTTGGTTCACTGAAAATCAAAATAATATGATTGGTAAAATGACTGATACTGGGGAATTAACAGAATACCCTCTTCCGACACAAAAAGCAGGGCCGGTAGGCATCACCAGTGGTAACGATGGTGCACTCTGGTTTGTCGAAATAATGGGTAATAAAATAGGGAGAATCACGACTGCTGGAGAAGTCAGCGAGTATAAACTTCCAACTACAAATGCACGTCCACATGCGATCATTGCGGGGGAAGGCCATGAGTTATGGTTTACTGAATGGGCTTCCAATCAAATAGGCAGGATGACAAATGATCGATCGATTTTTGAATATCAGATCCAAACAGAAAATGCAGAGCCACATGGTATTGCCTATGATAAAGATGGTTTCATATGGTTTGCGTTACAATGTAACAAAATTGGCAGACTTAAATTGGGTAAATAAAACTGGAGGGAACATTGTATATGAAATCACAAAACCAATTAGGACCTAATCCAGAAGAGATACATCCTATTAAAAGTAATAAGCATGTTCAGTTTATTAAACCGTCTCTAACAAAGCCTAATATTGTAGTGGGGGATTATTCTTATTATGACAGTAATGATGGTGAAAACTTTGAAGACCAAGTTCTTTATCACTATGAGGCCATTGGAGATAAGTTATTGATAGGGAAGTTTTGTTCAATTGGACCAGGTACCACATTTATAATGAACGGAGCTAATCATAGAATGAATGGTTCAACATACCCTTTCAATCTTTTCGGAAACGGTTGGGAGAAATATGCCCCTACATTGGAAGATTTACCTTACAAGGGAAACACAGAAATTGGGAACGATGTTTGGATTGGAAGGGACGTAACAATCATGCCAGGGATAAAGATAGGAGACGGAGCTATTATTGCAGCAAAGTCGGTTTTAGTGAAAGACGTAGAACCTTATACAGTTGTCGGTGGTAACCCTTCACGATACATTAAGAAAAGATTTTCTGAAGAAAAGATTGCAGAACTAATGGAAGTAAGGTGGTGGGATCTAGACATCAAGCAAATAAATGCAAATATTGATTACATTCTAGATGGTGATGTAGAAAAGCTTCGACTAAATTTGAGGAAGAAATAAGGAAACCTTCAACTCAATAAAAAAAATCTTCGCTAAATGGATCTTACGCATTGATGATCACGGTCAAAATTTAAGAATTATTTTTTTATCTGCCGCATTTCTTCTTTGAAAAATGCGGCTTCTTATCTTCAAAAGTAAAACAACTTTATTATAACTTAACAATTACTTTTTTGCTGAAATACGTGGGTTGAAGCAACGATTGTATCCACAACTAAAATGATTCCCCATATCATAGAAACACTACTACGCTTAGCATTTCAACCAGGTCATCCCAATCTTCGCTTTGAAATATCGGCGCGAGATACAGGGCCTTTAATCCGAGGTCTTTGATTCTGCCCGTCATGGGCGCCGGTAGATTGGAGTCCGAAAGTTCTTCATCTTACGATAATGACTTAACCGTTTCGCCTGGTCCAGCGATACGGAAAATTTAGACGGGACATCTTTTATTTTTATACCCTGTTCAAACGCTTCCAGTATTTTTAGACTTATTGCATCTGTTCCTGTTATAGTCATAACATCACCTTATTTTTAAAATGTGTACTGTGCACTTTTATTATAACAAAAAATAAAAAAGAACTTAGATATCAGGGCGTGAAATTTAGAAAGATAAAAAAGCAGAGATTGTGAGAGATGAGGCAATACTCAATGAGTTCATCTTTATAAAATGAGTGTAAGCACAATAAACATTAAAAAAAGAAAGAAAATATTATATGAGAAATATAATCTCAGGGTCCTTCTCCCAAGTGGAAGATACGATCAGTGAGAGCTTTGCAAAAAATTCTATTGATACAATAGAGAGGTTTTCTTTTGGAAATATTATTATATTTATATTGTTTTTCAAACCAAGGAGTGAAAATATTCAATGCATTGCAAAGTGAACGGCGTTTGGAAAAATCTCAGATATCGTATCCTGACCATTGATAATCAAACCTATATCCTGGATATGGGACAGTTTTTTGGAAATTCTTCTTTCCATTTTACTTTTGGATATTGCCGAATAAGGTTTACCAAGTTAATAATCAAGAAATTATAGAGGAATTGAAAGTTCCAGATCCAGGACGAATGAAAACAGAACCGAAAGAGATAGCAGCTGGACTGATTGTTGGTTTATCAGCAAATTCAATATGGTTATTGGGATATTACTTCAATCTTCCAGGGACACCACTCTTCAATACGATTATTGTCCTGATTGCGTTCTTCCTGGTGTTGTTAGTATTTTTCTATATTAATAAGAGATGTCAAAAAAGCATCTATCAAGTGGCACATCTGAAGCAATATGTAACGACTCGATTATGGATCAGGCCGCCCTCTTATAAGAACGTTTTTCACACCCTGTTTATGTATTTGTCATTTGTGGGGTTTATTGTGTTATTTTGGTCTCAATATATTCGATTTCCAAATGCACTGTATCTTCTTGCGGGGATGTTGTTTTTGTTATTTTTGTTATCTCTCAGCTTTATAACCGTTCCGGTGGGTACTACTACGGTGAAGTTTAAAGGTGATAAAAAAGCAGCAAGTTAAGGTGCACCCTTATAAAATATGTTATAATGAAACCACATCTTTCAACTTTTGTTCCAGTGTGAGGACTTTCCAAGATGAAAATGTTAGAAACCCCTTCTTTTTAGGAGAGGGTTTTTTATATGATTCACTGCATAAGATGCACACAATGTAACGTATAACCTGCACGCCGTATCACACCCGATAAAAAAAGGATAGGTGTTTACGTTTGGTCTGCGAACTAACTACACTCAAAATTAATATACAGCATATGTCATTTGGTTTTCTTATTTTTAAAGAATATATTTAAAGTATTGATGAAAGGTAAGCATAAAATAGTCCACACCTATGAAAAGATATGGACTGTTGTTATGATTTATTAAGATTGGTTGGGAACACGACATTTCCAGGAAGTGTCGGTGATCAAAGTAAGAAGTATGCTAATTTTTCCTTATCAGACGTATCCATATTTGGGAGTTCCTCAAATAGATAGTGAAGATATTTAACTTTAGAATGACTTTAAACATGAAACCACTATTTAGGACCGACTTATTATTGTCCTGCACTATTTGTTGCTAATAGCTCTCTTTTATAAACAATTGGTAGTAACGCAATAAAAACACAAGCAACTGCAATTAAAATAATATATTGGCTAACATTTAATTCGTTACTAAAACTGTGAAGCACGGGATTAAACCATTAAAATATATAAGAGAACCCCCATACTTCAGAAAATACTCTGGCAATCGGTGGTAATCCGGCGATACTGTTATATCCACCGGCACCAAAGAAGGTTGCCATGAATGTCACGATAATGATTGGCTGGATAACTCGATACCTCTTTAATAAATTGAGCAATGATAATACCCAAAATAGAGCAAGCAATTAAAGCAGGTATGATACCTATATAAATTGTCAACAAATTTTGAGGTTCCAATCGGAATACAAGCATCCCTACTCATCGTAGATATAGATGCGGCAAACGCCATTAAGATGGATGTCAAAATGGTTCCTATTCCTCCCAACATAGTATTCAACGGGGTAAGGGATATTTCTTTGTTCGGTTTTCTATATCAAAAGCAAATAAATTTGCAGCTGTGATGTAGCAGTAAACATAAGGGCAAGCAAGACACTACTGCCTGCAATAAAGGATTCTCGCCAAACATCTTCTTCTTTCTCTGTAATAAGTTCTGGAGCAGCGGCAAGTTCATTATTATTTTCAAGTTGATTCAAAATAGTATGTTCCCCGCAGCCGAACATTTTTCATCATATCAGTATTAATATTAAAGGTTTCGGTATAAACCGTCTGTGATTGCTGAAAGTCATCTGGAATACGTATAAGCATTTGCAATCTTCCGTCTTTAACGGCAGCACTAGCTTCTTCGTGCTCCAGTTCCATAATAGAAAAATAAGGTGTTATATTGGAATGTACAGTATCTAAATTCTCTATAAATTCCTGTGATTCTACACTGTCGGAGTCATTGACCAGTCCAACCGGCCAAGCATCACCGCCAGCCCCCATGATAAGCGCTGTTAGAATCATGACAACAACAGCCATTAAGAAAGGAGCCACAAGAAATTGTTTTTGATAAAAAAATCTATTCAACGATTATCCAGTTATTATCTTTTTCTAATATGAGTTCATACTGTGAAAGCTGTATTGCTTTTGTAGATTCGTCTAAATATTTCACTGTGACCCATACTTTAACCTGATCATCTTGTTCTTGAAAAATAGGATTAATCAATTCTGAAAACGTATACTCTTTCTTAATAACGGGTAAAGCATTGTTCTTCACATAATAGGTCAATTCTTGCTCTGTTGCGGTAGGGTATGAAGCAAAGAAGGTTTCTAAAAACTCAGTGATTTCTTCTGCTGTTTCGGTTTCTACCGATTCGTCACTGTCTACTTGTTCTGGTATGAAATCAGATTTGTTCGGACTGTCCCACAAGGTAGGGTTTTGCGTAATCACTAGATTTCCTTGTTCATCTTGATAGAGTACAATACGATAGGTTGCATTTGTAAAAGAGCTGTCTTTATCTTCTGTGATTTTTTGTTGAACAGAGTAAACCACTGAAAAAGTATTTTCCGTTTCTTCTGTCACTGACCAAATATTTATATTTTGCACACTGGCACTAGTCGGAATATCCTCTCGAATCATTTCCGTATTTAAGGATTGCAATTCTTCTGTGAGGTAGTCTGTCAGTTTTTCTGTTCGTTCTTCTAATGCTTCAGATTCATTTTCCCATGTGTAATAGTCCTTCACAAAGTTTCGTGTAAAACTTTCAATCGCTGTTGTATCTACAATATGACTTTCCACAGTTTCTCTTTCGTGAATTGTATGCTGATCGATAGCGGTAAAGTTTTTATAGATTCCAAAGGTAAGGCTGCTTAGAAGCAGTATCCATAAAAAGACGACTGATTTTTTTCGCTTCCCAACCGTTTTTACTTTTTTCTTTTTTTCTTTCTTTGGCTTGACTTGTTTCTCTTTCTTACGAAAAGGTAATTTCATGTTAATTATCCCTCCATTAGTTTTTGATTCGTCCTGCACCAATTAAATGTTCTTGCCAGTACGATGAAGTCAAATCTGCATAACCAATCGGATCACCAGCTTGATACATTTGATTATCACCAACGAAAATACCAACATGCGTTACATAATTTGCGGTCGAATAGGTAGAATGAAAGAAAACCAGATCCCCAGGTTTTGCTTCTGACAAAGGAATAGATTCCGTAGCGTCATATTGTTCTTGGGCGGTGCGTGGAAGCTCAATGCCAGCTTTTTGATAGACCCATCGGGTTAGCCCGCTACAATCAAAAGACGTATCGGGATTATCACCGCCAAAAACATAGGGTAAACCTTTATATTTTAATGCTTCTTCCATGACAGCCTGAAAAGTATTATCTTCAAAAGAAGAAGATTCGCTGGAATCCGTCAAGTAAGGTTGCAACAAATCCATATAAAACATATTTCCATAGCTGTATCTCCAACCTCCGTTTTTCTCTACTGCAATGGGATTGCTATACGTTACTTTCTCTCCATTTGCTTGCTCTTTCGCAAAACTTTCCGCTAAGTCAAAACTATATGCTTTTCCGTTATTCGCCACATAATCAATAAAACCGCCACCAAAGTTGTAGCTTTGAATAGCAGTTTCTGTATCTAATTCTTTTGCTTCCGCTGATTGTAATAACTCTGCGAAATATTTTGTGCCTTGTTCAATCGACGTTTCTGTATCTAACGTGTTAGGAGGAAGTCCTAGCGATTCGCTGGATTGCATAACATCTTCGGCAGTACCACCACTTTCAACTGCGATAATCGCCAGCAAAATAGGAACATGTTCGCTAATATTGTATTCCGTTGCATATTTCTCAACGGTTGACTGATGGGCTAACACAACCTCTGACAATCCTTCATTGCTTAAATCATTTGAAGAACTCATATCCATAGATGTATCGAAATCCCCATCCTCGTCAGAAATAAAGATAGCGACAAACGCTAATAATCCTAGAAATGTCAAAAAAGCAAACCCTCCAACAATCAACGTGATTTTCGCTTTTAAAAACATCATTGGCGTTTTCTCCTAACCGCTTGTCGTTGGCGGACAGGATGTTTTTGCTGTTTTGGCAGCCGATTAGGACTTGTTTTAGACTGAGGTTTCTTTTTTTTATTAGTAGTTGTATAAGGTTGTTTTGCTTTTCTATTTTGCTTGTTGTTTAACGCTTGTGGTCTTTCTTTTCGTTCAGGTACTTGTTTTGGTTGGTTGTTAGGAATGGTCTTGTCTCTAGGCTTTATTTGCTGTTTCTCTTTTGTAAGAGGGGAAACAGACTTCCTTTGTGCGGTTTGTTTCTTGGAGGAATCTTTTTTCTTTTGTTGGTGATCCAATGCTTGTCGTCTTTCAGCAATGGTTTTTCGGTGCTTGCTTGTACGTTCCACATTTTCACGTTGCCGATTTTCTTTGGTTTGGGATATTCCCTTCTTAAAATCCTTTCCTGATCGTTTGATATTTTCCTTTCCTTGTGCGACAGCATACTTTGCGGTTGTTGGTAAATCTTTGACTTGCTGTTTTCGGTGTTGAATATTGGAGCGTACCCGATTTTTGGTATCTAACACTTTTCCAGTCGATTGTCCGAGTTTCTGACTAAATGACCTTTTCTCACTATTGTTTGATTCCTTCTGGTTTTGTTTGTTGGCTGACAAACGCTGTAATCGGCGGGTACTGCGGTGAGCTATTTGTCTTGGACGACGCATAACACTTCGCCCAACTTGTTGGCTATCATTGCTCTGTAAGTTGAACATACTCATGATGTCACCGAGTTTCATATAGATTCCTGCGAATGTGACAATCTGCAAGAAAGCAATTAAGAAAAATGGATAGGAGCTGGTTAAACTGTACAACATGGACGAAATACTAAAAGCAACGGTCATGACAAGTGTAATACCAGCTCGTAACATAATGACGTTGAACAGTTTCATGATTGCTTGTTTCCCCATGTTTTCAAAGCTGGGAATCATCGACAATAAGAAACTGATTGGCAGGAAAATCGCAAATACGATAAAAAGCAGTTGGGAGAAAATCATCATTCCAGATAACAAAAATATGAAAATGGAAATCCCAATATTAAATAGAAATAAGAAAAAGACCATCCCTAAACGAGTAGTGGTCTTAGTAATCGTTAAATTCTTATTATCATGATCTTCAATTTCTGCTTTCACCACGTTCTCACGTGTTTTCCCATTCCTAGCGTCTGGACTGGTAGAAACCAACGTGTCTACTCGTTCTTCCCCGATGGCTTCTTTATCCGAGTTATCAAACTGCAAGAGTAGCCAAGGCTGCTCTATTTGAATGGAAAATAGGTTATTCCGTATCATATCGACACTATCTTGTCCCTGACTATCAGAACTTGGCATAAGCATTTTCGCTCCCAAATCAAGGGCTGCTTCGCTTACGTCCGCAGAAAAATCATTAATTTTCGTGACATAGGTGGGAGCATAAGCAATAAAAGACGCTGACAAAATAAAGACAACCAAGAAGTTAATCACAGCTCGCATGGCTTTGGTCGTTTCTTGTTTCAATAACCCTGTATAGGCGACATAAATTCCGATAATAAGCACGAATAGAAGCAAGAAGCCAACATAAAAGCCATCTTCACCAAATCCCTGTGACGTAATGCCAGCTAGGGTCTGCATGTTTTTCCCGATAGCGTTCGCTGTTTCCGAAATAAAATCGAGGGAATAAGCCTGCTGCACCAAATAGCCAGTGGCATTGGATAAATAGAGATTGATAATCCAAATAAAGTTGGTAATGGTGTACAATCCATACATGACCTGTTTACCTATCCCGTCATCCCAATTCCAAGGAAGCCAATCCCAACCGCTGTCTACATAAAAATCTAATTGGTAGTGATCCAGTGGGTAAAGTGAATAAAGATTATCTTCGGATACCGTATCATCGACCAAGCCAGCAGCTTGCGTAACCGTAAATAGCGAAAGAAACAATAAAAAAATGACCGTACCAATGAGTACTGCCATAATAGCTATCTTTTTTAGTTTTCTTTTATCCATGTCATCACTGCCTTTCTGCGACAGGTGGTCTGGTATCAAAGGCTTCAAATAAATCTTCAAAAACAGGATGTACCTGAATAATCCCAACACGCCCGTATAAATCTTGCATAAGACATTGACCATTTTCTAGTTCTCGTAACCGTCTTTGATTCTCTTCATCTTCGGAATCGACACCAAAGAATTGCAGTGTTTTTTTGATTTCCGTCATATCTCTAGAACGAAAGGCAAACTTGACACCGATATTATTTTTGAGCTTTTCATCGGTTAAATCCGATGAGTTTTGGGTAACAAAATATACACCAGCATTCATGGCACGACCAGCTCGCACCAGTTTATTAGATAGAGTTTTTCCTTGAGCGATTTGAAGGAAAGCCCATGCTTCGTCTAAGTCTACAATTTTAAAAATGCTGCGGTCAGAGTGGATAAAATCTAAGGCAAACGTAGAGATGATAATCATCATGGCAACACTTAACAGTTCCATTGTAGTGTATTCTTCAAAGCTGGTTTCTGCGTCAGGTAATACTAAATCTGCCACCTGTATAATATTGAGCTGTTTCTCTAAACTAATCGAGTTTTGAACCGTTCCATCTGAAAAGAGAAGGTGGGCGAAATCATAATCGGTAAAACTTTCGATATGGTCAGCAATCGTGGCAGCTAATGGATTCGGGTCACTCCTTAACTCTTGAATGACCAGAAGCAAGCCACGTTCTTCCTGCTGTCCAACCGCTCGAATCGCTTTGCGTAGGACAGGAAACTTGTCACCATCCCGACTAGATATACCTGTTAAAAAGGTGAGAATATCAATGGCTAGGCTCTCTGAATCTTTTTTGTTTTTCATAATAACGTAAGGGTCAAGTAATCCCTTGTTATCTTCCTCACTTGTAAGATTAACAATATTAATTTCTTCGGCAATATCAGGCAAGGTTTCTTTCCAATTTCCTCGTTCTGATTTGGGATCAACGATAAGTGCTTGACCACCATATAGCACCGCATAATAAACCAACAGATTATTAGAAAAGGATTTACCACCACCAAGCGAACCTAAGAAGGCAGAAGCTAACGCATTCGTGACAGAACCTTGTACCCCTTGACTGGCAAGGCTAGGATTCAAATAGACATTACGCCCTGTATCTAAATTGTAACCAAAATAAATACCTTCCGTTTCGCCTAACATTTGTGTGGCACCAAATCCAAGTCCTGCAAGAAAATCAGAAGTTACATACTGGATATAATCGTTCATGTACCTTTTACTGGAAGGAATAAATTCACCATGTAAGCCCAACATGTCACCAAATGGACGAACCAATTTAACGTTTAAATCATCATAAAAATCTTTGACCTCATTACACCGCTGTTTTAACTCATCTAAGTTAGAAGCTGATACTCGAATGACATAGCTTAACTTATACATGGATTCCTTGCTTTGATCGAGTACATCTTCCAATTCGTTCACCTGTTCTAAGGCTTCTAGCACATTACTTCCCGTTTCATTATCGGATTCTGCCGCATGATTATCTAAGTCTTGCAGCTCTTTCTTTTTATTTCTGACTGTTGATAGAGCCTTTTTATTGGTGACGATTTCTACCTGCATAGAGGTATCAATCGGAAAATCAAACTGTTGCTGCTGGTAATAGAAGATTTCATCACTAGGAAATTCTAAATCTCCTACAATCGAATTAATGGTAAAGTAAGCCGCATATGTTGTTTGTTCTTCCTGATCCAATTTAATATAACGTTGATTTTCTGTAATTAAACAGCGAGTGGGCTTAATCAAATCAAACTGTTTCACATAGGTTTCTTTTTCGCCTTTTTCATAAGCAAGTTCATAATTGTAATCTTCAAAGGCAATCCCTGATTGTCCATGTAAGTGTTCAATGAGATAGCCTATGTCATCTTTGGTGAGTGGTCTTATCTTAAAACGTTTAGCGATTTTATTTTGTAACAACGATTCCATTTTCAAAAATCGTTCAATTTCAGTATGGGGCATAGAAACAAAGTCACCCATAACATGATGGTTCACGTCACGTATAAAACTGGATAGAGAGGATGTCACAGATTTTCCCATCGACTTGATACTGACTTCTTCTTCATTTAATAACAATTTAAAGCCAATGAAGAATCTGTAATCTACTTGATTTTCGCCAATCATGGAAACAAGAGCTTCGGTCTGATCGTCAATCCTTTCATGAGCGACTTCTTGAAGCCTTCCTGTCACTTGTTTTTTGCTTCGTTCTTGTACAGTGCGAATGCTGCTTTCCGTACTAATTTGTAAGGCATGTATTTTCCCGTCTTGATTCTGTGCGATGAGTTGGCGAAAGTGGTCATGCACCTGTATTTTTTCATCTTCTGAAAGAAAAGAATAATTATATGGCAACAGCTCATAGTACGCAAAACATTCTCCGTCATGGTTAAATACTAAGTTATTCTCGATATATTTAATCGGATAGCCCATGTACTTCACTCCTTACACCAGTGATAGAGTTATCAAAAGTTTGCTTTTGAAGTTTTACCGCTTTGCCTGCATACGTCATTTTTGGACGAAAGTAATACGTCACTACGGATTTAAGAAATCCATACGGTTTTTTTCCATCAAAACTCTTTTTACTCATAAACCACGTTAGCAGTACAGGAACCCCAACATATTTTAATAACGCTCCATCAATCAAAGAGAGTGGAGGGAGGTTTCCCAATAACATGACGACCAAAAGAGAAAGCACAAACCAAGTCATTTGATTAAACGTGACGGGAAATGGCAGCCGAAAATCATTGATGGCATAAATAACTTTTTCGACTGACCAAATGCGAGTGTAGCTCTTTAATTTCTTCAATTTGTTTCATCCTTTCCAAAGAAAGAAGCAGCCTGTAACAATACAAGCTGCTTATCCGTTTATCCGACATATTCAAATACCCCATGATTGGTTACAAGAAAATTCGCTCCAATCTCAAGGTCACGCCCATAGGCTTGATAATCAATATAATTTTGTAGATAAGCTGGAACTTCCCCCATTGAGCCAGATTCTTCTATTAAATACCTTGCAACATCTTCCATGCTATCACAATCCGAATAACAAATAATATCGTCTTGATTTTCCAGTAATTCTTCGACGCTGTTAAACCAATATCCTTGTATTTCTGAAAGAGCGTCATATAAGGGAGTTCCTTCGATTTCTTGTACCATATCGCATAACCGATTGATTTCAGAAATAGGCGTGTACTCATGGATTTCAAATGGCAGCTCGTAATCATGCACAGCATATTCTTCATATTCCCCATTTAGCCCGATTCGTTCTTTTACATCTTCTACATCAATAGGTGGCGTAAACCAAGCACCAACCAGTTCACCTTCGTTATATTTACCAAGATTCGCTATATACACTTGCATTTCCATTGGTTATCACATCCTTTTATAAAAATAGTCATAAAAAAAGCACCTGCAAGATGTTTGCTGGTACATAAAATAGGCTTGTTAATCCCTTCCGCACTCCCGTTTGGATCACCCGTTTTTTATGAAACATAAGAAAGTCGCTTATCTTTCATAAAAGAACGGGTACGATTAAGCCCCGATGATTCTGTTAAATAGGTTTAATAACACATCTTTCACTCCTGCTGCATTAAAGACTAATCCAACAGCTACCAATGCAATGATGAGGAATCCAATAAGTTTGGAAAACTCCCGTTTGAATCCTAAATAAATTCCAATCACGACAATAGCCATTAACACTAGAGATTGTGCGTTGTCTGAAAACCAGTTATACAAATTCTGTCCAAAATTCATGTGCGTAGCTCCTTTCTATAGTTCATCTTTTAAAATCTGAATTACATCTTCGGTCGCCATTGCCTGTTGCATAAGCAATTTTTGATGACGTTTTGATAAGGTTGCCTGTTTCAACATGTCATTCATGATGTTTGTTTGATTGATTTCATCTAGTTTTGTTGCCAGTTTCCATGTGGGAGCGACTTGTCTTGCCAGCCATCGTAATGTTTTATCAAAGGTATAAGGTTCGGGCTTGGTTGTTAATGAGATTTTTCGGTTTTCTCCTAAATCTAAGAAACGCTGCCATGCTGCATTGACTTTCCAACTACTACGACGCTTCTTTTCGTCTTTGTCTACAAAACGAATATAGCGATTAATGATCGAAAAAGCAGTTCGTCCAGCGTCCTCATAGGTCATTAAGTCAACAACCGCATGATACGCACGATCGTTTTTCAATCGGATTTCCAAGCGGTTTTTCACGTCTGTATCTTCTAGTGATAAACCGTATTTGATAAATTGTTCATAGTCTTTTTCATAGATACACAGGTATACGTCACTTTTTAGCGAGCCGATATAAAGGCTGTTTCCTATATCAGGTTTATCTTCCCCATGCACTAAGTCACCAGAACGATAGCTTTTAAAGCTCCGAAAAACAGAAATACATTCCTCGTTATGACATTTGTTTGTGAGAAAGGGAATATCTAATATGCCTGTCTTATCATTCATCGCAAGGTCAATACGTTTAAATACGCCACCAACACGAAATACATCCACAAAGAAATCAAACCATGTTCGCTGTTGGGCGAGTAGAAAATTTTCAAATTGACGACATCCTTTTCCTTTCAATTCGAGTAGGCAGCCTTTATCTTCATCAGGCGAAATCATGACGACAATATCGCCAAAGACATATTGTTCAAGATACGAATAAAAAGCAAAGTCCTCATGCAGCATGTATTCCATTTTCAACTGTAAAATTTCTTCAATGACTGGAATCGGGTCTGTGGTGATAAATCGGATTCGCACATAATCAAATAATATTTCTAAAGGAGCGTCTGGATTAAATTGTTCCAGCACATCAAATAAAGTTGCTTGTAGCGTATCAGAAGGTGTTGCTTTTCCTGTCTCTATTTCACTTACATATTGCCTTGTAATGCCGACGTGTACTGCCAGCTTATTTTGTGATACACCGTATTCTAATCGCTTGTCTTTTAATACTTGATACCAAGGCGTTTGATTCATTTACATACCTCCAAACTCAAAAAAGATGTCAACTAGGAACTAAAAGCTGACATCTTTCTCATATGTTTCAAACCCTTGTGTCAACAGGCGTTCATGGGTTTTTGAAACAGTTTCCTATTGTTTTTCTACCCCCCTGTTAGATACGGGGGGTTAAGGCGTGGCTATCGCCACGCAAGGCTTAGCCAGACAAGCGGCTTTCACTTCGTACGCCACTTGTCTGGCAGCCTTTAGTTTGCGAGCTGACCTATTTCTTGTAGGAAATCATGACCTTTAGGGACAAGGGGCGTATAAAATTCAGAGATCACACTATCCCCTTTATCGACATATCCACGCCCCTTGATGGGCTTTAAAAAAAACTGTTTCTGTACATCGCTTCCAAAAACCATCCCATAGCCTAGCTCTGACATACGTCCTAAAGCAACCCTGAAATTAAAATTATCCCGAATTCCATCTCCAAGATATTTTGCGTCTGGTCGTTGACAGGCAAGGATCAAGAAGAAACCCGCTTGTCGTCCCAACATAACGATTTGTTTCAGCTTACTCATGACTTTAACGCTCTCTTTCCCAATCATTTCCATGAACGAGGTGTACTCGTCAAAAATTAAAAAACGAGCAGGCAAACCAAGATAGGAATAGTTTTTGCCTGTCTTGTAGTTTGGCATGTTTTTCATTTCTTCATTTCGTGTCATCATGTCCTCATAAAATTGGTCAATACAAGCTGTCATATCTTCCTTTTTGTAATAGACATCGGGCATGACAGCGGATAAGTCTGCTAAATCAGCATTTTTAGGATCGAGAATATATAGTTTTGCGTCTGTTTTTAATAAGGCTTCAATCAGGGTAAGAATAAAATAACTTTTTCCTCCACCTGTACCGCCAGCGATGAGCATATGCGGCAGCTTATCATATTCCCAATAGAAGGATTCCATGAGTTTTAAGCTGCCATCTTGTGCAATGACTTCATCAATGGAAATGCGGTTCGCAATCATATCATAGAAAAGCGTGTACTCCACGTAGGAATCACGTAATTCTTTCGATACTAATTCACAGTACAAACCGGTTTCTAATTTCGTTTCCAAGTTTAGTAATGGTTCTTGAAATTTACCGAGCGTAATTTCCGCCTGAATATACAACAATCCTTTTTCAAAACGATAATAGATTTTAGGAAAGTGGCTGATTTTCTCCTTTGCTTTATCAGAAGGGATGTCTTTAAAGAAACTTTCTTTCGTGACTTGTTTTGTTTCATACCAGCCATTTTCTAAAACCATTTTTGCGAGTTTTTGACGGTGAATAACCTGTTTCAATTGGTCATAACGATAACGGTAATAGACAAAAGCACAACAGCCTGTCAGTACAAGACTGATAAGCAGCGTCGTTAATCCATACATGCTAATAAAATGAGCTTGAAATGTATCAAGCTGCCATGATGTAGAAACTAAAAAAGATAGATGAAAAGGCGTAAAAAAGAGAAGCCACATTCCAAATAACCGAGTAAATACAAATTGAAAAACGAGGGAAGCGTCTTTTTCTTTAATCCGTTTTCCTCGTTTCTTTAAGAGATTCATATTAATTATTCCTTATCGGCTGGCTTTTTTACTGATTTATCACCAACTGGTGCAGCTTTTCCTTTTAAGACCAAATCATCTGCCTTTATGAACCAATCTACATCTGCACCACGAAAAGTGGCGTTTGCAACGGTATCAGCGACTGGATTGACCATTTCCACCTCTGCATTATAATCAAATTCCTTTAAAGGAATAGAAGCAGGAATACTTACTTGAATCATTCGACCTTGTTCTTTCGATTTTAAATCATAGGTGCGTTCTTTAACTTTTGTCGATACCGTACCATCTTCATTTTGAAGAAATACCTCACGTCGTAATGCGGAAAACTTCAATAATCCAAATGTCTTTTCTTTATCTAAGATAATGCCTTGTGCTAATCGCATGTGTGAATCCTCCTTATGCTTTGACAATATCGTCAGCATGTAATTTGTAGTTTGTAAAACCACGATCTCCAATTTTATAGCCTTCTGCGGTAATACGTGCGTTGACTAATTTTACGCTGTCCTCATGTTCAAAGAATTTTTCCCCAGCTTCGTTAGGGAGAACGACCTCAATGTCATCTGCTCGCTGTACATCTGAATAGAGATTGTAGCTGCGAGATAGGGTTGTCATTCGCCCATTAATCCGTCGTTGTTCGACTTTGCCTTCTCCTGCATATTCAAGGTTTCCAAATGTTTTTTCCATGTTGGGAATCACATATTTTAATTCCAAGATACAGACCTCTTTTCTTATTTTAGTTTTTGATTCATTGTTCATAATTAGACATAAAGGGAGCGGGAGGGGAACGAGAGGTAAACATCTGCATGATTCTTCACTCCTTATGCGTCTTGAAAACGATAATCTACTCGTCCATAAATTACACACCAAAACACAACCATTGTTTCACCTTGTTTATCACGAACCAGTTTTCCATGAAGAAAAAACGGATAATCTTCAATTTCTATCTCATTTAATACAAAATTGTCGTCAATCCATTGCATGACTTTATCTTCATATATTTCTTGTTCTTTCAAAGACATCATGCTCATTCTCCTTTCTGGCATTTTTGACCATAAAAAAGAACACTATCTTTTTTTGAAATAGTGTTCACTGGTAATTTACATATATCGTTCATATTCATAGTTTTAATAATGGTTTTACAACACCTAGTCTTTTACTTTGTTTATATCTCCATGGTGTAGTAGATTATGCTGTATTTCATCAATAGTCACTCCTAATGAAATAAAAAGATATTCAATATTAACATTTATAATCATAATTATCTTATGAAAGCCACAAAGTAGAAAGAGTTCTACATTTTAGTATTGTGACATATCAATTTTGTCATATAATAACTATAATTAGTATTTTTGAGGTTTTAAGTAGTTTAAATAAAAATAAGATAGCTATTTTGTTTCTTAATAAGTTGAAACATAAGTTGTGATAATTATAGAATTGAACTCAATTACATAAATTAAGGAGGAATTTGCTTTTGGAAAGGAATATAGAAATAAATAGTATTCAAGACCTTATTACTGCATTAGATCATTTTGATTCTGATGACTATTATTTTCGAGGAGAACCCAGCCTACATTATTCTCGAATTATGTCATCTGCATTTAGACCATATCCATTGTTATTTTCATCTAGTGAAAAAAAATATATAGATTATCAGGAAATATTAGATAACTATTATTTAGAAATAGCACATGAATTATTAGAAATTGAAAGAGATAATTTTTTACATTATTCACAACATCATGGGTTACCTACCCCTCTAGTTGATATAACTTCTAATCCTTTAACTGCATTATTTTTTTCATGTAGTTCAAATTTTGAAGAGAATAAATCAAGAGTACATCTCTTTCAAAAAAACAAATTTATTGATTTTTCTCTTTTTCCTAAAAAAGAAGAAATGAATTTAAATAACTTTTTTTTAGATAATGAATTTACATTACAAGTTTTCAGGAAAATAAGTGATCTTTCTGAAGATATAAAAAAACAACTTTTGTATGAGTGTGCACAGAACTTAAATCCTATTAAGGTAGGGGGTAAATCCTTAACGGATACTAAATATATTGGAATAGATCCAACTCCAACTCTTGGCTATATTTTAAAAGCGATATTTCAAAATGAAACATCTTCTGCTGATGACTTTTACAATAAATTTACAGAAATATTTTCTGAGCATTTTGATTATGATTTTAAGTATAATCAAAAAAGAGAAAAATTTAGAAATGCTCTTTTTATTAAAGAAGGCAAATGTTTCTTTGAACTACATTCAGATAAATTAGCTTTAATAATC
This sequence comes from Oceanobacillus sp. FSL K6-0251, assembly GCF_038004725.1. Classification (NCBI taxonomy): domain Bacteria; kingdom Bacillati; phylum Bacillota; class Bacilli; order Caryophanales; family Bacillaceae; genus Oceanobacillus; species Oceanobacillus sp. FSL K6-0251. Next base: position 1,402,210 of record NZ_JBBORS010000001.1, read on the forward strand.
ATTTTTCTTATAAATGAGCAATCCAAAAATATGGTTGATGATTTTCAAGAAAGAGTAATGCTCCCTGATAAATATGCTCAGTTAGAAGATAGTTACAATGTAGTATTCCCGCCAATTGTTATGCATCCTTCTGTGAAGTTTGAAAGGATGAAGTCACAAGAAGGAACTTTTTTATTTCAGTTAGCTCATTTTAACGGAAATACAAGAAGCTATATCGGTTTTAGTAAAATCAAGAGCGATATAACATTCATAATTAATGATAAAAAAGAAATTTTTAAAGCTCTTAACAGGATAGGAATTAATCAAAAAACTATATTCCCAGATCATGATAATATAGCAACATATTTGAAAGTTAAACATTTGATGAAGTAATAAAATCTAGGATTACCTGTAATTAAATTAATAAAATAAATGATTTTAGTATAGAAAGAGAGAGAAAAGATGAAAGTTGACTTAAATATCACTGATTTTCTCAAATTACCTACAAAAATAATGGTTTCCATTGCTATTGGTACTAGCCTACTTCTTTTTTTACCAAACTGGTTTATTGAGAAGCTGTATATGGTACAATTCAGAGAGGAATATGGTTTTGTTATTGGAATAGTTTTCGTTGTTTCTTTTACTATTTCCATTGTTAGTATCAGTATGGCTTTATACAAATATCAAGTAGAGCGAAAAATGGCTAAAAAGTTTTTTGAGACAGCTACACAAAGGTTGGATGATTTAAGTAATTATCAAAAAGCAATTATTTTTGCACTGTACGAAATAGATAATCATACGGAAGAACTTCCAATACATGATGGAGCTGTTCAAATACTTGAACATAACATGATGATTCAGAAAGCAGCAACACAATATGCAGTAGCAGATTTAAATAATGCTGTATTTCCTTACTTTTTACAACCTTGGGTTGTTGAAAAATTAAAGGAAAACTCCACTTTATTGAACTCTTTTTATAATGCTTATCGAGAATTTAAAGCCTATTAAAAAGCCGAAATGATTTCTCATTCCGGCTTTCCGATTTATTAAAACCTGTGGCACAGTCGTGGCACACTTTATATCAAATTTCATGTTTTTATAGTTTTTGTTATTTCCTAAAAACCTAGTTAAAAATGGATAAAATGATTTAAATAAAGATAGTTCCCTGTCAAAATCCCGCCAAAGGAAAAGGCAGGGAAGGAGAGCTACTGTATGAAAGCAGTGGCTCTTTTTTTTGTTGATAAAGTCAATGAAATGGACGAATAGAAAGCATTTTATGTTTTAGTACGTAAAAATGAGAGTTAATTTGTTCATCCCCCTTTCTTTTAATGACTGGACTATAAAAGGTAGCAATTGAAAAGAAATCAAAGCGTTATTTATGCTTTAATATAGAAAGTAGGCATGGTCATAAGGTTATTGAATATCATGCATGTGAGATATTTTTAAAAATTTCTAGAGAAAGGTTGAGTAGGATGAGAAAGATTGTCTTATCAATGGTCATGTCATTAGATGGATTTGTTGCAGGTGAAGACGGGGATAGCTCTTGGCATGTGATGGATGAGGAAATGCACGATTTTATGGATGACTTTTTGGATTCTGTAGATACACTACTTTATGGAAGAGTTGCCTATGAGATGATGCTCCAGCATTGGCCTTCTGCTGAATTTGATAAAAAAAGTACGGAAAAAAATCGTTCTTTTGCTAGAAAAATGAATAAGATGAAAAAAGTTGTTTTCTCTCGAACGTTGGAAAAGGTGGAATGGAATGCAAGATTGGTTAAAGGAAATTTGGCTTTTGAAGTGGAAAAACTGAAGGACCAACCCGGCAAAAAAATAGCACTACTTGCAGGCGCAAGCATTGCACAAACCTTTATCCAACATGACTTAATTGATGAGTATCGACTTATACTGAATCCTGTTTTAATTGGAAAAGGACAACGGTTATTCAATGATGTTAATCAAAAACTTGAATTAATTGAATCACGAACGTTTCAGTGCGGGAATGTACTCTTAGTTTACAAATGAATACTCCCACCACTATCCCATTGGTCTTGCCTTTGGGACTACTTTTATTTTAGAATGATTGCTGTCGGTCGAAGCAACATCTAAGCACAAGCAAACGGTTCTTTGAATGCTTTTCGAATCATTTTCATCATAATATTCCCGGCTCTATTGACATCGGCGTTCGCGATGACTCCATTCTTTGATTGATAAAGCCCAAGTTTCATTCTCTTAACTGAAAATGATGGGTTCGAACCCTTTTTACCATATAAGGGCATTTCGTCCTGATCAAGGAAACCGTCAATTCACCTCCCACCTACAATTCCACTGAATGTTTGAGGATGGAGTCATCTTGGCTGAAATGATAGAAACTTACTTTTTGTGAGAACTTTTTCTTTGCCAAGGATTGCTTTTAGCATCATTCGTACTTTTTTCCTGATATTCGGGATCAATTTGAAGCATATTTTTGAACACTAAAATAGACACCTCATTTTGAAATGCCTATCTATTGTAACTGCTAAACTAAAGTAGACCATTATTGCTAGATAAGAATGAACACTTTTCTTGGGGGATAGGCATGTAACAGGCTGTTGCCCCGTAGGGGCAGCAGCCTGTTACATGCTCGCCGTTCCGTCAGGTACCAACTAATTATTGCAATCTTTCATTTACTGTATAATACATGTTTGTACGATACAGAAATGGGAGGAGTAAGAAAGGTGGAAACATGGAAAGTGTATATGGAAATCTATCAACTAAAACAAGAAGGATTTAAAATACGGAGAATAGCTAGAAAACTAGGTATATCAAGAACAACAGTATATAAATACCTTGAAAAGTCCCCTCAGGAAATGGCGGAGTGGGTAGCTTCCACACAGACAAGAAAGAAGAAATTAGATGCCTACGAATTACTTATTCATACTTGGCTAACAGAACATCCAGATCTTTCTAGTGCTCAAGTTCATGATTGGTTAAAAGAAAGGTTTCCAACTCTATGTGTTGGAGAAAGTACCGTTCGTAGTTATGTCAAAGCACTCCGGGAAAAATATCATATTCCAAAGACAGAAATGAAGCGTGTCTATCAAGCTATTCCAGATCCACCAATGGGGCAGCAAGCCCAAGTAGATTTTGGTCAGACGATACAGAAAACATCCCAGGGAAAGGAAAAGAAATTATATTTTATTAGTTTCGTGCTTTCGCACTCTCGTTATAAATACGTTGCGTGGCTCTCCCGTCCTTTTACAACAAAAGATATGATTCAAGCTCACGAAGATGCTTTTCAGTATTTTGGAGGAATTCCATATGAGTTAGCTTATGATCAAGATTCCCTTATCGTAGTAAGTGAAAATGAAGGTGATCTCATCCTTACCAGTGAATTTCAAGCATACAGGGAAGAAAGAAAATTAAAGCTCTTTGTATGTAGAAAAGCTGATCCAGAAAGTAAAGGGAAGATTGAAAATGTCGTAGGATTTGTGAAGAAGAATTTTGCGAAGAACCGCGTATTTCACCATATAGATAAATGGAATGAATCCTGTTTAGCATGGCTGATTCGAACGGGAAACGGAAAAGTGCATAATACAACAAAAAAAAGACCAGTCGAAGTGTTTGCCCTAGAAAAACAACACTTAAGACCAGTCAACAAAAAAATTTCAATTTCAAATATCGATAATAGTATAACAAGAAATGTTCGTAAGGACAATACTATTATCTATCAATCGAATCGGTATTCGGTACCACTTGGTACATATAAAAAAGATAAAGAAGTTTTTATTGAAATAAGCGATCAAAACGAATTAATAATACGTGAAGAATCGAATGGAGCAATCATTGCCAAACACACATTAAGTATAGAGAAAGGGAAATTGATTCAAGATTCTCAACATACCAGAGACCGTTCTAAAGGAATAGCTGCCTATATAGAAACGGTATCGACGTACTTTGATGATAAGGAAATGGCTTCTGATTTCCTTCAGGAAATTCACCAAAGATATCCTCGTTATATACGAGATCAATTATCTCTTATTTTAAAGGTATCTAAAACAGTAACAAGAGAACGAAGGAACCAAGCTTTAGAAGAATGTGTCGCACGCAAAATATATAGTGCAACAGAGTTTAGAGATGTCGTAGAGTTTATCCAAAGACAAACGGATTCTCATCAAAGGCCTCCGCAAATAGAAGCTATCAAAACATTGCATGGTATGGATGATACGCTGCTTCAAATCAAGCCAAAAACAAGAGAATTGGATTCTTATATAGAGTTATTGAAAGGAGCAACGGTATGAGTCATTCAATAGAAGAAATACAACAACAGTTTCGATCGTTGAGACTCACAGAGACGGCAAATTATTTGCCATCTCTGATTCAACAAGCAGAGTCAGAAGATTGGACATATCAAGTACTTTTGAAACAATTGACTGGATATGAATTAAAACGTAGGGATGAAAAATTAATCGAAAAACGATTAAAATGGGCTGCATTCCCTTCCTATAAGACGTTGGAGGACTTTCATTATGAGCAGCAATCACTCAGCAAAAGACAAGTAAATCAATTAAAGGAGTTTACCTGGCTAGATCAACTCTATAATTTAATCGTTTTAGGACTGCCAGGTGTAGGTAAAACACATTTAGCTACAGGGCTGGGCATAGAAGCCATACAAAAAGGATATAAAGTCTCTTTTATTTCCATGGGGCAACTGATTCAAACATTAAAAACAGAAGAAGTTACTAGAAAGTCACAAACGAGAATGAAACGAATTCGTTCCTCTCATTTAGTGATTATTGATGATTTAATGTTTATGGCAATGGATACACGTGAAGCGAATTTATTTTTCCATCTTATTAATGACATTTATGATAAGGCTTCAATTATATTAACTTCTAATAAAGGACCAAATGAATGGGGAGAATTACTAGGTGATCCAGGGATTACAACGGCTATCCTAGATAGAATTTTACATCGAGCTGAAGTTATTCATTTTCATGATGATGATAGTTATCGAATGAAACACCGTTCTTCCATTTTTATGGAAGAAAGTGTCCAAATTTAATTAGCAAAAAGTGTTCATTTCTACTTGACGCTCACATCTATTCCATATTCAATTTTCACAATGGAAGTATCTATTATTGTTCTTCACTTTTCTAGGATATTTCATCGTATCAAGACTCATCCAAAAGTAGTAAATTAGTGGTAAAATGGAGTATTTCATCCTTGAATAGCTTTTGTAGATCCAGTGTTTATACCAATAATCTGGTTTTTACACTTTATTATATAAAAAAAGGAGTAGGAGGGGAACGGCTAGGAAATTCACTCATAAGATTGTTCCCTATAATTTATGCCGTTAAATGTTCCTTTTCTCGCGCAACGTTATACGCTTAAAGCGCCAGTTTGTCGGCTATAACCATATTATTTGCCTTCATATTCGAAATTGACAATAACCAATGAATTTTAATGCTATACGTTTTAAGGTACTATTTCACCTCGTAGTACAGCTTGTATTCAATGTTATCATCTGTCCTAAACGCCATTTCAATAGAATCAATTAACTTTTCAAGGTTACATTCAACAACTGATAAATAATATATATACCTAAATAAGCACCGGCAATTAAGAAAAAGGGATTGAGGAAAATGGCATGGATATTTGTCATAAATACGGTTTTATCTTTAATAATTTGATAAATGGAGACAGAAACAATATTTCCAAAGACAAGCGTTGATACAAGGGTAATAAGATTAAAAATGAAATGCAATTTATCCCATTTTTTTCGCAGGAAGTACATTGCAAGTGGAATCAATATACTTATTAATACAAGGAAAACGTTCATAAAAACACCCCTATTTTTCCATGGTATTGTCAAAAGTTTTTAATAAAAATTAGTCAAAGCATTGATATGAAAGGGACTGTTAACAAAAAAATATCCCCCTCCTTAAATATAGGAAGTCATACAAGTTTTTTCAGTGAGACTTTACTTGGAGCCACAAGCATGATAAACTGTAAAGCCTTACGCAACAAGGATTAGCTACGTTCTTGCGTAGTAATTCATGCTTGTAGAGACTTCATGTCAAGCCTTCACATTTCTTTTAACACTACCTTCCCCAGTTTATTAGTATTACCATTTTGTTTCATATCATTCTAAATGAAATCCTTTCGTCATAAAATATACGCCTTGAGGGATGATTAATATTAAATGAAGAAAGATAGTGAGAAAATGGACATCAATCAAACATATAGGCCAGGCGAAGTTATGTATATCCTCAAGCTTAGAATGTTGCCCAAGCCCAACAAGCAGCAGTTTTTGGAAATCCAGATAACCCCAATGAATTGGCTGTTTTTTTTTCGGGGAGTTCTATGGTTAAACTTTTTATTTCTCAACTTGTTTATGTGGAACCTAAAGCACTAGAATACCCACTTGGGAAAGAATTTGTATCTAAATTTGAAAAGATAGGGATTAACCAGAAAAATAACATCACATAATCAAATCCGTAATTTACCTGGTGAAAACCATTCCCAAAAATATTGTACGGCTAAATCAACTCTTGTTATCAGAATTCGAAAAACCTTAAAATTCGGTACATCTAAGCCATCAGCAGAATATACTATTCCCTTTGCAACAGGTTGTATTGGTCATTGTCATTTTGGTTATATACAAAAAATGATGAGCAGCAAGCCATGTGACATATGTTAACGAGATTTTTGAGGCAGCAGAATTTTATATGGAGGAGAGGGCTCTTGAATTTACAAAATTTGAAGCCTTCTGTACATCATATATTGTTGGTATAGATCATTTAACTCTTACGCTTAAACGAGCAATTTAATATTTTGGTAATTCGAAGTATGGCAAGCATCGTTTTGTAACCAAGTTTGCGTATGTGTACCATCTTCTCGATGCCAAACATAATGGCAGGACATATTTTCGATTCAGTATCAATAATAATTTCATTATTAAGTTTATTGATCCTGGTAAATCTAGACTGAACGAGCGCGTTGAAGCAGGAGTGAAAGTCGCAGAACAGGAAGATATCAAAGATACAATTGGGGGCTATATTCATCATTATTTTCTTGAATCAAGAATTGAATATTTTACATGAACATCAATAAAAGATAGTTAATGTATAACTAAGTGTTTAGCATAACTCATGGGTATCTTTTATTTAAATATGTTAATACTAGTTATCAAAAAAGGGAGTGAAAATATGCTGAAATTACAGACTGATATTGAAGGCAAAAAGGTATATTTTGGTGAAGTGCGTAATGTATTTGATGCTAATGGATTTACCTTCTGCAGTAATTTTGAATACACCCACGGAAAGTTTGATATGAATTTATGCCGAGAAGGTGGAGAAACAATTTACATAAGAGTCCCCTTTAACGTTTTGCATGGAGAACTGGATCGCCCAAATGCATATATTCAATTTGGACAACCATATGTCATCAAACATGTTGTGAATATAGGACTGGATTGGGATGAAAATTCTTTATTAACGGCAACAGGATTTAATCAATTCCAGAATCCTGTAGATAAAGATGGTAACATATTGGATAAAAGCAGATGGGAAGAAGCTGGTGAGCAAATGGTTCATCGTGTTGTTAGTTCATTGAATGACATGCAAGTTTCCTGATGTTGCTTTTACACAGTGTTATCATCATTAAATAAGGAGCGATTAAATGTGAGTCAATATAAAAAAGTATTGAGAAAATACTTAATGACAGTCATACCGGTACAATGGCAACAGTAAAAAATAACAAAACTCATTCTAGATATATGATCTTTTTGACCCGCATGCGACAAAAAATTGATCCATCCAACTAAAGGATTAGAACCTATTAACCGCAGTGTCATTTACTTGCTCTTTACCGCCGTGCCAATTCTTAGTGAATGCTGGAAGGGGGACCGGCCCCGCCAGCAGAGCATAGAATTGATTGTCCAGGGTACGCTATTGATGCGGATAGAGCCATAAAAGGTTTGTTTTTTGCTATCCGCTATAAATTTCACTACCAGGGACACAAACAAGTTCAAGGGGGATGGAGTTAAGACTACACTGGGTGCACTTATGGCAGAAGCGGGTCAAAAAGATGGCACACCTGGGTCTCCTTCATGGCAATACTCAATCTAGCTAAAACCAAGTATCAATATACATTAAATGATATTCTGATATGACCCAAAAGCTTCTTGAAATTGATAATTAATACGCTCCAAATCACACATTAAAACACAACCATTGTTTTTCTTTGTTTAACACACCCCAGTTTACCATGAGGAAAAAGCACATAATACTCAATCTTAACCTCTTATAGACTTTGATAGCATTTAATATTTTTTTTTATGTTAAATATTATAGTTTGAACAATCATTATTATGCTCTTTATTACTCGTTTTTGCCGGCATTATATTTCCAATAATCTCATCACCATTCGTATTATAGGTAGAATCATTGCTGTATTACTTCATGATTTCAATTTATTCACTATCTGTTGTTTATACTATCCAAAATTAATGGAACAAAATAAAACACCCCATGATATGATACTCGAACAAGTACATTTACTGATACTTTTCTATTCAGAGAAGGTCTATCTTAGTTATGAAAACTACCCAAAATCATAAAATCCACAACAATCCCGCTCACTGGATTTTCCGAACCCAATACACTTATGCCTAGAACGGTTACACCACTAATATTTGTAACATTGGCCGAAACATATTTTCCCGTAATGTTCTTCTCACGCATTTGCACTCTTGGTCTTGCATTTATCGTAGCATTTGTTGAATATACGCTCGATACCGCATAATCAATCGTATCTAATAATGGATTTCCATCTGCTAATCCATTGTCTGTGAAATAAAGTGTAGCTATCCCATTTGCATTTGACGTAGCCTGTCCATAAACCATTCGTTTTGCTTTTTGCGGGTTTTGCTCTCCTGCCTCATATATTTGAATAGCTGTCGGACCCAATGTAAAGAATTCAATACTCATAACTAATCCCCCTCGTATTCTTTAATGGAAATTAAAAAGCATGACAGTATAATGTATTCAAACTTCCAAAAAAGTGCGGTAATCTAAACAGACCTTTTCTTATATGAGGTATTTATGATGAAAATAGATAAATTTCTTTGTGCCCTGCCAGTATCTGGCGGGCACAAAGGAGTACTTATATTCTAGGTGTCAAATGTCCCTGAGGATGTTGCTGCGAAATTAACAACTTGCAGGATAACAGTTTGGTTTGCTGGAATGGACCCTCCGCCAGCAGGAACAGCAATGTCTAATGAGCCAGTCCCTGTAGCACCTGGTGTATATGTTGATATGCCTTGCATTTGCTCAACACCGTTAATTTCCACAGTGAAATAACTATTATCTTCTGCAAGTTCTGGAAGTGTCGTTACCGCTTCACCATCATCCCCCAGGAAACTTGCAGCATCAATAGATAAGGTACTTCCTGCTGCTGTATCTTCTGTTGTGATGTAAAAGAATTTTGCGGACTCAGGATTAACATCTGTGTCAATTGTACCGCTAATAGCGATTTTCATTAATTGAAGTGCCATATTCATTTTCACCTCCATTTTATATCAACCACATTTTATTCTATGAAGAGGAGTTGGAAATGCTTGGTCAGACGAATTAGTTCGTATTGAAAGTTAACAAAATGCCCCATTAAAAAAGGCATATTTATTACATAGCCAGGTAATATTATCCTTTAACCGTGACAAACAGAAGCGTAATTGGGGCATCCTTTGGAGGGAGGTCACTGGACTCTAAGTGAAGAATACCTTCCTCGACAGTGTAAATGGACGGGGGCTGCAACACTCCATTGACAAATAAATTAAGAGTGGAAACATTGTCCGGATCAAGTATATCACTGCTTCCATATTGCTTTAATGCATCTTTATTCGTATAAACCTTTTTCCCTTCTTCGGCAAGGGTAAGGTATTGGACCGTCTCCACTCCTATGGGGGTTGGTGTATATTCAGGAGATATATTGACTGTAATGGATGGATTAAATATAGGATTAAAGGTATTTGTATTGGATGTGTTATTTTTATTTCCCTCATGAATTTTTTTGCGCTCTTTACTGCAATGATGCCAGTGGCAATTTGGACAAGAATCCCTGCCGCGTAGCTTTCTACTATGATAATAGCTTTCATTCAACGGTATTTCACCCCCTCCTACGTGAAATTTTGATGTGTTGTTTTATATCTTATTTAAAAAGAAGGTGATTTGACTGTGCAGCTGGCTGTATTTGGCAAGTAAAAATGTATGTCCCTTGCTGTCCCGAATTATTGCTGTATGAATGATTCTTTGTAACGGAAACTTTCACGGTTAAAAAAGGAGTAAATGTGAATGATGAATAAGCCGGCCAATCACCGCTTCAGTTAATATTGGATCTCCTAAAACATGATTCCATTGCCCAAATGGAAGGTTAGTAGTAATCACCAAGCTTTTATTTTCACAACACATAGAGATTACCTGAAACAATAACTCTGCACCTTCTTTAAGGAGAGGAATGTCTAATATAAGTAAATCCAGTCTATCAAGCTGTTTAATCAGCCTAGAGAGCTCGCCAGAAATAATTATAAAACATTATGCGTATTAATGGAGTAGAAATGATGAGCCACTTGCTGAAAAAATGCCAGTGAATATTCAGTTTAATCTTTCTAAGGAAACTTATGTGGATTTCAATGGAAATCAATACATTAAGATGGAATTGGTTCTTTGCCAAAAACCTGCCATAGAGAAAAATTTAGCTGAAAATAGTGATGGCAAGGGTTCTAGGTAGCTCACCGACAATTGAGTGAGAATAATTCACTAGTATGATTTGAAGTGAAAACGTTAATTTGGCAGTATTTTAGGGAGACATAAAATGGAAGAAATGATTAAAAATCAATAGATTCCCCGCCAAAATCCCGCAAAAGGAATAGGCAGGGAAGTAGGGTTACTGTATAAAAGCGTGGCTCTTTTTTTGATGATAAAGTCAATGAAGTGGACGAATAGACAGCTTTTTAAGTTTTAATACGTGAAAAATTAGAGTTATTATTAAAATATCTTAACAACCTTAGGTAGAGAATGTTCTCCGCCAGAAGGTCGTTTTTTCTTTTTAAAAACCAAAATTCCATTAAAGTATTTCACCTCTTTATTCAAATATATACTTGAATGAAATTCGTGAATAAGATACTATATATTCAAATGAGTATTTGAATGAAGGTGGAGTGATTACTTTGGTTAAAAAAGATATGTGTGAAGTGTATTGTTATGACGAGGAAAAAGTCAATCGTATACAAGAAGAATTACAAAGAGAAGACTTATCTCATGTTTCTCAATTGTTCAAAGTACTTGCAGATGAAAATAGAACAAAAATTTCTTATGCCTTATGTATAGACGATGAGTTGTGTGTATGTGACATTGCGAATATCATAGGCTCTTCTGTGGCAACTGCCTCCCACCACTTGCGGACACTGCATAAACAAAAAATTGTGAAGTACCGAAAAGAAGGAAAACTTGCTTTTTATTCATTGGACGATGAACATATTAAGCAATTAATTTCGATTACATTAATCCATCAGAAAGAAGAAAAAGCAAATGTCTGAATCACTAACTAAGCAAGATGTAAAAGCATATCGTGTTCAAGGATTTAGTTGTGCCGGGTGTGCAAAAACTTTTGAAAATAATGTCAAGAAAATACAAGGGGTGGAAGACGCCGAAGTTAATTTTGGAGCTTCAAAAGTATATGTAAAGGGACAAATAACCATTGAAGAGCTTGAAAAAGCAGGATCCTTTGAAAATTTAAAGGTTCGAGATGAAAAAGAACAAAAGGTAGATCATGAACCTTTTTGGAAACAAAAAGAAAATATAAAGGTTTATATTTCAGCCATATTGCTTTTGGTTAGCTGGTTTTTAGGAAAACAATTAGGAGAAGAAAATTTTTTACCAACAATCGGGTATGCACTGTCTATTTTAATTGGCGGTTACACGCTTTTTATTAAAGGGCTTAGAAATCTGAGTAGATTACAATTTGATATGAATACGCTTATGACCATTGCGATTATCGGTGCAGCTATTATTGGCGAATGGATGGAAGGTGCGACGGTTGTTATCCTGTTCGCTATCAGTGAAGCATTGGAACGCTATTCCATGGATAAAGCCCGTCAATCGATTGAATCGTTAATGGATATCGCACCAAAAGAAGCATTAATCCGTCGGGGAAATCAAGAAATAAGTATCCATGTAGATGACATTGAAATTGACGATATGATGATTGTAAAGCCTGGTCAGAAATTAGCGATGGATGGTACTGTTCTCAAAGGAACTTCCACCTTAAATCAAGCTGCTATTACAGGTGAAAGTGTTCCTGTTACGAAAACAGTAGATGATGAAGTATTTGCTGGAACATTAAATGAAGAAGGCTTACTTGAAATTAGCGTAACCAAACGAGTGGAAGATACTACACTTTCAAAAATCATTCATCTTGTAGAAGAAGCACAAGCAGAGCGTGCACCCTCTCAAGCATTTGTCGATAAATTTGCTAAATATTATACACCAGCTATTGTTATTTTAGCTATATTAATAGCTGTTATTCCTCCTTTATTTATTGGTGGAGATTGGAATACATGGGTTTATCAAGGCCTGGCTGCACTCGTAGTTGGTTGTCCTTGTGCTCTTGTCGTTTCTACTCCAGTAGCTGTAGTTACTGCCATAGGGAATGCAGCAAAAAATGGGGTATTGATTAAAGGCGGTGTCTATTTAGAAGAGACTGGAAACCTTAAAGTTATCGCTTTTGATAAAACAGGAACACTTACAAGAGGGGTTCCTACTGTCACAGATGTTGTAACGTATAGCCGAAGTGAAGACGAATTAATCACCATTACCGCAGCAATTGAAAAAGGATCACAACACCCTCTCGCTTCCGCTATTATAAGAAAGGCGGAAGAAAAAGGTTTATATTACAATGATATAGCTATGGAAGAATTTCAATCCATTACAGGAAAAGGCATTAAAGCTAAGATAAATCATGAAACATATTATGTAGGAAGTCTAAGTCTTTTTGAAGAGCTGCATAACCAAATAGAAAATGACCAAAAAGAAAAGATTACCTCTTTACAAACAGCTGGAAAAACAGTCATGGTGTTAGGAACAGAAACAGAGATTCTTGCATTCATTGCTGTCGCAGATGAAATAAGAGAATCATCTAAAGAGGTTATCAGCCAATTAAATCATCTTGGAGTCGAAACAGTCATGCTAACAGGTGATAATCAACGAACTGCACATGCGATTGGACAACAAGTTGGGGTTGTAGATGTCGAAGCTGGTTTATTGCCAGAAGAAAAGTTGACCTTTATTAAAGAACTTCGAGAAAAACATCAACAAGTAGCCATGGTTGGTGATGGTGTGAATGACGCTCCAGCACTGGCTGCTTCTACGGTCGGAGTAGCTATGGGCGGTGCAGGAACTGATACAGCACTAGAAACAGCAGATATTGCTCTTATGTCAGATGAATTGAATAAGTTACCATATACCATTCAATTAAGCCGGAAAGCATTGATGATTATCAAGCAGAATATTACCTTCTCTTTAGGAATTAAAGCTGTTGCTTTACTATTAGTTGTTCCTGGTTGGTTAACCTTATGGATAGCGATATTTGCAGATATGGGAGCGACCTTGCTTGTGACATTAAACAGTTTACGATTATTGAGAATTAAGAAATGAGTTATTCCATGACATATGACGTTATCATAATCGGCGGTGGGCAAGCTGGTTTAGCTTTGGGGTTTTCATTAAAACAGAAAAACATTCCTTTCGTTATTCTTGATGAGAATGAGCAAACTGGCATGTCTTGGCGAAAACGTTATGATTCATTACGTTTATTTACTCCTGGAAGTTACAGTCAATTGCATGGGTTTCATCTGAAGGGCGATCCCAAAGGATTTCCAGATAAGAATGAAATTGCAGATTATTTAGCTGCGTTTAAAATACAGAATGAATTACCCGTTCATCGTGAGAAAGTTATCAGACTAACTCAGAATGAGAGGAAACAGTTTTTAGTCACCACTCCAAATAAAATATATACAGCTAAACAAGTAGTTATTGCTACTGGAGCTTTTCACAATCCTTGTGTTTCAAAGGTTCATGATGGGACAGCAGGTTTTGAAATTCATGCTTCCAAATATCAGAATCCATCTCAAATACCTAATGGGAATGTTTTAATCGTAGGTGCTGGTAATACAGGTGTTCAAATTGCGGCGGAATTGAGTAAGACACACCAAGTTACACTGTCACAAAGCAAACCAATGAAACGTGTTCCTCAAAATATTGCTGGGCGAAGTCTTTTTTGGTGGTTGGAAACATTCCGAATTGGTCGAGCAAAGCCATATTCCTTTGTGGGAAAAATGTTATATGTACGTATCATGTATAGTTTTAAATGTCACTATTTTACCTTGATAAAAGTAAACAGATTTAACTAACTAGAACAATATAAGGATAAAATTGAAATGCTTGATTTAATTTTCATATAAATTAGCTAGAACATGTATTTTCCGTTTCAATTCTGTTCGGATATGTAAAGGCTCTAAACATTCACATTTATCACCAAAACTTAAAAGGATATTGTAATAATAGTCATTTTCTACAAAAGGGAAAGTAACAATGTAGTACTCATCACCGTCTGGTGAAAAATCTTCATATTTACAATAATCAAGTGCTCTATCCATGATAGATTTATGAATACGAAGTTTGATTTTTGTTTGTATCGTTGCCAAAATATCAGTGAAATCCAATAGTGGTTTTTGATAATCTCGTGGCGTAAAGAAGATCTCTTCTAATTTTAGGTTTGATATACGAGCTAATTTGAACAGACGAAAATCATTTCTTTTATAACAGTAGCCTTGAAAATACCAATGATTACCCTTTAATACAATTTGACAGGCTTCAGCTTCTCGTTCCGTGCTGTTTCCATGACGGTCGGCATATTCAAACGAAAGCAGTTTGTTTTCTTGCAAAGCTATTTTTAAGATTTCTAAATAGGATTGTACATTCCTATAACCTATCCACTGACTTAAATCGATATGTATTTGATCCGTTTTTAATTGAATCTCGTCAACTCTATCCGCTGGGATAAAACTTTTTACTTTTGCAAGGGCGTTTATCAGTTCGTCACTTTGTATCATATTGGAGAGACTGGAAAGTCCTGTCAAAATAGTAGAAATATCAGCAGTAGAAAAAACCGTACTATCCATTTTGTAGTTTTTCATAATTTCAAAGCCACCTCCTACTCCTGATGTTGAGCGAACTGGAATACCTGCCATGTTGATGGCATCTATATCACGGTAGATTGTGCGTGTTGAAACTTCAAACATATTTGCTAACTCCTGTGCGCCTATCCGTTGTTTATCGAGCAGTATCATAATAATGCTAACAAGCCTGCTAACCTTCATCTGTTAACCACCTTTCAGGAAAAATATTTCTTCATTCTAGATTGTTGCCATATTGTTGTCAACAATAGATAAGTATAATAATAATCAAACAGTAAATTTATTACAATCAAATGGAGGAAAATGATGAAAATAATTTATATTTATGTACTTGATACTTTAGCAGACTGGGAACTGGGATATGTTACAGCGGAGTTGAATTCCAGGAGATTTTTCAAAGAAGATGCGAATCAAGTATTGATTAAAACAGTCAGTTACTCTAAACAACCCATCCGTACAATGGGCGGAATGACAATAGTTCCTGACTGCTTCATTGATGACATTATGGTAAGTGAAACAAACATGCTGTTATTACCAGGTGCAGATACATGGAATGATCCAAAGCATGAAACTATTCTCGTAAAAGCAAGCGAGCTGCTCACTGCAGGTGCTACAGTATGTGCAATCTGTGGAGCTACTGCGGCACTTGCAAATTTGGGAATATTAGATAATCACCCCCATACTAGCAATGGTCCAGGATTCCTTGAAATAGTTTGTTCTGATTATAAAGGGAAAGATTTTTATATAGATCAACCATCTATTGCATCTAATAACCTTATTACTGCTGGTTCCACTGAAGCTTTACTATGGACGAAACAAATCATTGAGTGCTTAGATGTTTTTAAATCAAACACATTAGAATCTTGGTATAACTATTTTAATACTGGCGATTCTAAATATTTCTTTGAACTTATGCAAACTTTACCGTCTAATAATAAAAATTAACCTATTTTTATGTCGAGTGAATAAATTAATGAATTTACTGCTGATGTATAGGCTGTATCACAAGAAGACCGTCTTTAAAATATATATAGAATGGTATCTTTTTTGAGTGACATGTGTTATATTATAAATAACTTAATTGTTCGTGCTAGCAATACAGGATTTATGTCATAACTTTACAATTTATATCATCGTCTTGAATTATTATCAGAACAACCAAAGTAATAAATGTGTGCATTATGCACAATGGAGGAATTTCATATGAACACAGGTTCAGTAAAATGGTTTAACGCAGATAAAGGTTTTGGATTTATCGAAGTTGAAGGTGGAGACGACGTATTCGTGCACTTCTCAGCAATTCAAGGCGAAGGTTTTAAAACATTAGAAGAAGGTCAAGCAGTTACTTTCGACATCGAAGAAGGTAACCGTGGACCACAAGCAACTAACGTTGTTAAGTAATAATTTATAATTGATAAAAAGTCTTTCTTTCATAGAAAGGCTTTTTATTTTTTACAGACCGCATGATATCAACGGTATTGCACTATATTGTATTGTCGAGATATTGAATGATAATAAAGGGCTATAAACCTTTTCTTTACAAGGATTTATAGCCTTTTATTATATTTTTATAAAAAGTGAAGTAACATGAATAGAAGCAGTACATATTGAAAATGATAAAGCCGCTAAAACGGAATCCAAGATTAGCCTATTTAGCAGCTAACAATTCAAAATCCAGCGTATACTGCTCGACGCCGTTCACAATAAGCGTAACCGAATGGATGCCTGTATAATGCTTCCTTGTGCTTAGATTTGCAAAAGAATGTTTTTTTGTGTAAGTCTTCGTTTCGTTTTTCTTTAAAGAAAGCTCGGATATTTGGAATATTTTACGGTTTCGCTTCCCGTTTGCTTTTACATAATCAATGCCATATTCCAGCCGAACCTTGGTTGCTTTTTTTGCCTCAATCTTAAAAGAAAAGACCATATTCCCGCCAATGGAAATAGACGTAGCATCTAGCGTAAAGGCGTCAACATCCACGTAATCGGCATCTGCAAATCCAAAGATGGTCAATACATCCCTGTTGCCCTTTTTAAGAAGTGTCCTGCACCCGTGCTTTACAATCCAATCCGTATGCTCGTTTTGACCGTACCAATCCTTGGCAATTTCTACAACCAGGTCAGGATGTGTTTTGGAAATATCGTTTAGGTTATTGGCCACGCTTTTACGGACATACAGTGATGGATCAGCTTTAAGCTGTTCTAAAATACCAAGAACTGGCGATGGGTCTTTTTTGAAACTGATTAATGCTTGTCCCCATGGCAGTTGAGGGCGGCAACCCTCACTGGCAAGCCGCCGGACATGCTCATTGTCATGCCTGGCCCAGGCAGCCATCTGGGACATCATACGCTCTTCATGGTTTATGATAAAAGGTCTCACGGCAAATTCAGAAGAGGAGGATGAGGTATATCTTTCTAACGCAGCAATTGACAGATCCCAATGGCGTTCATCCTGCCCATAGACTTCAACAAAATCTGGTAAATACATGAAAGAAAAGTCGTTAAATCCTGCAGGATAACCCGCAATGACTTCATCAAGGATATCAAGCGCCTGTTCATAATCGGCTGGCAAATACTTTCCTAAATTTATTGCAATTTGCCGCATACGTGCTTTCAATCCTAATTCATTCCATCTTTCGTCCATAATGTCGTTGACAAAATCATCAATCTGAAACGAATGATATACAGACCGAATACTTAAAGCCAGCTCGTGAACGGACTCGTAATTATACTTGTTTTTTAGTAATTCTGCCATATGCTTCTCCTTCTCAAATGGTGTGTAGCCGAGAGTACTCCACAATTAACGGGATAACAAAGGAATAACTGCCTTTATAGTCAAGCTGATTTACTCCCTTTCACATGCTAGTATGTGGCTATTATAGCTTAATATATGATAAAAGCATAGATACAACCTCATGCTTGAAGTGTATTCCTTTATATATTGATATAAATAATTACAAAAGGCTGTAAAACTTCCTTACTTTCAAGGAGTTGCAGCCATTCATTGTCTGTATAACTATAAATGTTCAAATGATGAAACAAATAACCGCGACTATATACCAATGTTGGAAACATGAATATATAATAGTGTAATGAAACAAGAAGAGATAAAATATTCATGAAAGTGGTGATGAATACAGCTAAGGATCGGTTACTTAAAATTATTGATGAAACACCTGAACAAGAAGAGGATAAAATTCTGGATTTTGAGGAGTTTTTAAAAGTTAAAAGCGATAAAATCTGAATATTTAACAAAATATAGTGAGAGCAGCAAGAATCGGGCGTAATTGTTGCGCAACAGAGACAGAAAATAGGTATAAAAGTCAAATGGTCTATTTATACAATAAAATAAGAAATTGTTTTGATGAAATGTCTGAGAGAGCTGTATTACAATGAATCTGAGTATGAAAGGTTAGGAGGTAGCGGATGACAAAAGAATTTAAAAAATACATTAAAGAAGTCCAGGCGAAAAAAGACCAAGTAATAGAATGGAGTGCTTACTTAGAGAACGGGCTGTATACGTTGGATAAAGATCTTAGAACTGTTTTTAATACAACAAAAACTGCTCATCCTATGGTTAATAACCTTAAAAATACAAAAAATGAGGATCAACTTTCACTGGAAATAGGAGATTCCAGGCTGAAGTATTTCAATGGAAGTATCTTATGGTTCTGTATTAATGGCGATATCAAAATTTTTTCAGATGATGAGGTACTTGTCATTTGTACCAATAAAGAAAGTTATCAAATGAAAATCGCAAACTATACTTATTTTTCACCTTTCTTCCGTATCCCCTCATTAATCAATCAAGACGCCAAGCACAACATGTTGAAGGAAGAATTCGTTCATTTTGAAGATAAAACAGATAACGATGAAGCTTTCATTTTGAAAAAAATATATGATGATTATCGTAGTTATTTCAATTATCTAACGCTTCATTCAAAGGTTGATTATCAAACGTTGAACCGCTTATTGAACACAAGTTCAAATGGGAAGCATATCCATCAGTTTGAGAAAATAATAGAAAAAGTTTCCCCAGAATTGCTTTCTCTAAATTTGCCGTTTATCAACTTACACGGCGATTTGTGGTCTGATAACATTCTTTTAACTGATGAAGCAGGGGAAAAAACTTTATGGTATATCGACTGGGAAACTGCAGGCAAATATGTTTTCTTCTATGATTTTTTCAAATTTATTTGGAACGAATTAGATGTACACCATAATTATTCCTATTATAGGAGGTATATCGCAGGGGATTTTGATGAAGGATTAACGAGTCTTTTTGCTATTTTCCATTTAACGTTTGAGCCTAAGTACCGGCAATCTTATTTTTGTCTCTTTTTCCTAAATTTTATTCTCAAAGATACAGATAATATGGCGTTTAAATACAAACATGAGGAAATAATTAACTTTGAACGTAAAGTTTTCCCCTTCATGTCTTAAGACGGTATCCATACTATAAAGTGTATAACCTATACTTGAAGAACAGAAAAAACGTACCGCCATCTTTCCTGTAGATAGCGGTACGTTTTCCATCAAACATATTTGATTTTTTCCACTTGCTCTAACCCTGCTTAAGATTTCGAAAACGAACAAAACCTTATTTCGCAGGCAACCCAAGCGCTTTGGCTATTCCATCCGCATGCCCTTGTGCTATTTTTTCTATAGATGCAGCATTTTTCAGCTTGTCCGCATCTGCTGCATTATCGATAAACCCATTTTCCGTTAAAATAGCTGGTGCACTCGATTCGCGTAAGACATGTAAATTGGCTTCTTTTTTTCCGCGATCGGTGAAGCCTGTTTGTTCCACTGTTTCATTATGGATTGTTTTTCTTATGGCGTTGGTTCTCTCCTTATTTTCATAGCTTCCGTTCCATGTAAAAGATTCATAGCCTGTAGAATTACCTGCATTGATATGTATGGAAACAAAAAAGTTAGCTCCCCAATTATTTGCTTCATTTGTTCTCGCATCTAATGACTTGGTTACATCGGACGTCCGTGAAAGTTTAATCGTGTGACTGCTATACTGTTCATTTAAAATGTCTCTGGTTCTCAATGCGATATCCAGCGTTACATCCTTTTCCTGTAAACCGTTCGCTGATGCCCCTGGGTCAGCTCCGCCATGTCCTGGATCGATATAAATGCGCGTGTTTGCTGCTTCTACTGCATGATGGGAAATAGTCATACCTGTTAAGGCAATTCCCAAAATAATAGAAACAAACAGAAGCTTTTTTAAGTCTTGTTTTACTTGTTTGGAAAAGATAATGCTATTCCTCCTTCTTTATAGTTATTCAACCATTTTAGAATCTATTAAAAAATTTGTCGATAGGCCGATATGTTGATAGATTGAGGAAATATATTTCTAGATGTTCAAAAAAACGTAAAGTGACAGGTGTTAGAAATTCCGTTTGACACCTTTTATTCATTTGACATCCAAAATTTCAAAAACATTATTTAATCCTGATACACTAGATGTCAGGTTAGGAGGGGTATTCTTCCATTAGCCGTAATGAAAGGAGTTGGATACAATAAACCATAGGATTCATTAAAATACGAACAGATACGGAATAGTCTATTGTTTCAGCCAAGAGGGCTCCTTCCTCAAAAACTCCAAAGAATTATAGGCGGGAGGTGAGTTGGAGGTTTTACCACGTCAGCATTTTAGATTCACGAGTGTCGATTAACCAATAATATACAAAAACAAAAAAGACACCTTCCCGTAGAATGTTAACAAACATACAAACTACAGAGGGGCGTCCTTATGACAAAGAATACCATATTCCATAACTTTTTTAAAAATAGCACAAGTGTTGATTATGCAAAATTAAACAGAAACACCGCTTGAAAATATTCATATCTTTTCAAAACAATAGCCATTCCTGATTGCCAATCCATCGGATCATTCTTTCCCGAAAATGATTGAACATACATTAGTCCATAGGAATTTCAGTTTCATCTTTTTTATGAATAGCTTCCGTTCCTGCCTCCAAGGCTGTCTTGTAATACCAACGTTTATGCTTGATGACCTCCATCGTCTTTTTCATTTTTTCCAGTTGTGCTTCTACCGTAGCTTCTCGTTCGATAAACATGTCATATCTTTGTTGCAACGTAGAATCTCCCTCAGAAATCCAATCAATAAATGTTTTAATTTCCTTAATAGGCATCCCTGTATCCTTTAGACATTCAATGACATTTAAAGTTTGGATATCAGATTCTTTAAACACTCTTGTCCCGCTAGCTGTACGTTCTACAAAAGGCATAAGCCCTTTTTTATCGTAGTAACGCAGGGTATATACAGTCAGATTCAATTCTTTAGCAGCCTCACTGATAGAATATGTCTTCATCATTACGCACCTTTCTTTTTTATAATATAGACTTCGATATAACTCTAGGTTATCGTGATATATTCTGAGTGTCAAACGCTTCAATTAACTATATGATTTAAAAAATTTTATAAAAGCGCTTGACCTCGAGTTGACTGGAAGGCTTAACATTTGTTTTGTAAGAGAAAATAACGCAGAGGTACAAGCGTATTCTCATTAAATCATAAGGAGTGGTTTTCATGACAACGATGAAAGGTAAAGTAGCACTGGCAACTGGAGCAAAAGGTGGAATGGGGCTTACAACGGCACAATTGTTTGCAAAAGAAGGAGCAAGTGTAGCCTTAGTGGATATAAACGAACCTAAACAAGAAGCACAAGCCTTAGTTGATGCAGGCTATCAGGCGATATCCATCCAATGTGATGTTTCAGACGAAGAAGCTGTTAAAGCAATGGTAGAAAAAACAGTTGATACATTTGGAAGATTAGATTATGCATTTAACAATGCTGGTATTCAAAACCCGGTGACAGACACCGTTGATTTAGAAGAAGTCGTTTTTGATAATGTCATGGATGTTAATGCGAAGGGCGTTTGACTTTGCATGAAATATGAATTGAAACAATTTGAGAAACAAGGCAGCGAAGGAGCTATTGTTAACTGTTCTTCCATGGGAGGAATTGTTGGTGTTCCTGGCCGTTCCGTATACCACGCATCTAAACACGGAGTGATTGGTTTAACGAAGAGTACTGCCTTAGAAGTTGCCTCAAAAGGCATCCGTGTTAACGCAGTTCTACCAGGAATCATTGAAACGCCAATGGTTGAAAATATGTTAATTAATGAAAGTGATGCAATGGAGGAATTAATCAGCCAACTCCCTATTCGCCGTATAGGTAAAGCGGAGGAAGTTGCTTCCGTTGTCCACTGGTTATGTTCACCGGCCGCAACCTATGTCATTGGTCAATCAATATCTGTGGATGGAGGATATACAGTTCAATAATTATTTGAAGATACGCAGCGCTTTTTTTTAGTTCTGATTCAAAAAGTTCCGTATCGATTCTAGTACAATGAAAGAACTTCTACTATGACTGCCTGTCAGCGGGGGATAGTAGAAGTTTTTTTGCATTTCTCTTTTCTAAGGGTATACGTAAATCACTTGTATTTCATATAGTTTCCTAAAAGTAACCAGGTTTAAATAAAGTGCCTTCTTCCCAAAAAGAAACGTTAGATTTATGCTAACTTTAGTAACCAAATGAATACAAACGTATGATTTGATTCATTCAATAAAAATTTTGAATATAGATGTTGACCAGTTACAATTTGGACTGGATACATTTGGTGATATTGCTTATTAAAGATGAGACAAAAGAACGGATGAGCTATGAAGAATCATTACGAAACATTGTGGAAGAAGCAAAATTAGCGGATGAATATGGTGTAGATGCGATTGCTTTAGGCGAGCATCACCGTGAAGAATATGCTATTTCAAGTCCAGAGGCCGTTTTAGCTGCTCTTTCTTTGGTAACGAAGAATATTACGTTAGGTACAGGAGTAACGGTTCTAAGTTCAGATGACCCAGTGAGGATATACGAGCGTTTTGCGACAATTGATGCTTTATCAAACGGGCGGATGATCGGACGTGGAGCCTATACGGGGTCTTCCCGCTTTTTGGTTATAGTTTAAGAGACTACAATGAACTTTTTGAAGAAAAGATTGCGCTTCTTAATGAATTAATTAAAAATGAACCTGTCACTTAGAAAGGCAATCTCACGCCCAGTCACTGGTTTATGTTCAAATCTATCCTAAACTGGATGTTGTTGGTGGTGTGGGCGGTATTCCGGAGTCTATCGTTCGTGCAGCGATTTAATTTAGCTTATAGTGTGGGGGGACAGCTTCAAAAACAGCGTTTCCAGACGATTCGTCTATACGGGGAAAAGGTTATTCCAAGGGTAAAAGAATTACTAAAAGAAAGTAATGAGTGAGATTATATAATTCTTATCAAAAAACTACCAAGAAAAATTTGGTAGTTTTTTAGTGATTTTACAAAATACCCACATTAAATTTAGGGTTGAATGCTCAATCTGTGAAAACAGTAATTAGAAGCTAACTTAAGGCAAGCCTTTTAAGGTCTGACTAATAGATAATAAAACTATATCCAATGTAATGAGGGAGATAGGTGGTTACCCGTCTTCCTTCTATTACGTAATCACCCAAAATAAACCTACTAAAATTAACGCTTTTTAAAATAGTAAAAAATTTATCTTCATTCCCCTATTGTATTCTTTCAAATATGATGGTAACATGTAAAACGTAATCGTTACTATTTACATAAAGAAAGGGAGAATTTGCATGAGTAAAAACTTGCTCAGAATTGCAGGAATATTATTTCTGGCACTGGTGCTTGCAGCATGTCAAGATACTGCGGACGAAGAAGATACCGGGTCGGAGGAAGAAGCAGCAGCTACAGAAGAAGAAGCAACAGAGGATTCAGAGGCAGACGAAGAAGCGGACCACAATCACGACCATGATCATGAGTCCGAAGAAAATGCAGAAGCTGGCGGTGCTGAGATTGAAGGATTCAATGCCCATTATCACACTGGCGATACATTAAATCTTACAGCAGTCTCAGCTGAAGATGAAGGAGACGGTCATTGGCATTGGTATGTCAGAGGCGGCGATGAAGGGGAATGGGAAGAAGCTGACGGCGGAGATGGAGAAACTTTCGAATCTGAAGCAGTAAACCACCAGCAGATAAAGGCAACATTATATGGTGAAGACCATGAAGTCATCAGTGAAACGGAGCCTGTCACCGTAGTAATTGATGACCATGATGGCGATGTGTATGAAGGCTACTTTGATGATGAAGATGTGGAAGACAGAGATATTTCGGACTGGGCTGGAGAGTGGAAATCCATCTACCCTTACTTTGAAGAAGGTGCTCTTGACGAAGTATATGAGCATCGAGCTGAAGAAAGTGACGATATGACATTTGAAGAGTACAAGGAGTATTATGACACAGGTTATGCAACGGATGTAGATAACATCGAAATCACAGAAGATGGGGAGTTTACCTTCCATGAAGGGGACGAAACCTATTCAGGCACCTATGCATATGACGGCTACGAAATCCTTGAATATGAAGCAGGAAACCGTGGTGTCCGATTCCTGTTTGAATTAGAAGAAGGCGATGAGGAAGCACCTCAGAACATTCAGTTCAGCGACCATATCATCGCACCACAGAAATCTTCTCATTTCCATATTTATTGGGGAGATGACAAAGACGAACTTTTGGAAGAAGTTGACCAATGGCCGACTTACTATCCTGAAGATTGGAGCGAGGAACAGATTATAGATGATCTGTACTTGCACTAAGCATTTAAGGATTTCTATAATGTGCTGTTACATGTAGATAATTAAAGAAAGACTATAAACCTTATCGATTCTATATTATAAGGTTTATAGTCTTTCTATTTAAATAGCAATTGAGAAATAGAACGAGAATCCAAGCCCATTCCTTTTCTAGGTGAATGCATACATTAAAAGTGGATGTGAAAAGAGAAAGGAATGAGCATGAATATGGATGAGACGCATATGCCTTCTGCACAGCAATATAATCAACATGGAATGATGGATTCCCGGCTCTTTTTTGGAGGACCGGGGCCGTGGGGACCGGGATTTTTCGGCCCAGGATTTGGCCCGGGATTCGGCCCGGGTTTTTATGGACCTGGCTTTATAGGACCAGGTTTTGGAGGCCCGTATTATGGAAACCCAGTTTTCCAATATGGCGTGCCATTTTTGGGCGGAGTCATCACAGGTCTGGCGATTGATAATTTTCCTCGTTCTAGCCCATATGGATATGCAGCTCCTTATTGGGAAGGAAATCAATCTAGTTAAGTAAAAAATTGTCCTGCTGTGAAGCGAGTCGTTCCTGTAGAAGTCTTGTACGGAATTTGGTGGAGACATCCCTCGTTATAAAATGGATGGAATCGGAAGAGAAGTGAAAGATAAGAACAGCTGAAAAAGGCATTCCAGCTTATTAGTCTGGAATGCCTTTTCGCATGTTAAGCTGAAGGATTTTTACGAACAAATAGCAGATAGCTTAACAACCCGCCAAGATTGGCAATCACCATGGTGATCCCCATTGGAACAGCAGTACTTTCTCCGGCAATCCCCACAAAAGGGATCGCGATGCCGCCTAATAGATAAGGCAGAATTCCTAAGAAAGCAGATGCGCTTCCTGCATGCTTTTTCTGATTACGCATGGCTAAAGAATGGAAAAATTGAGAGATACCCCGACGTTTGGAAGACTGTTTAGAGAAATCGAGGAAGAGGCGACAAAAAAGGGCATGGAAAAAGGCATGAAACAAGGTATAGAAAAAGGTAGACAGGAAGGAGTAGAAGTAGGAAAAGAACAGGGAATAAAGCAAGGCAGGGTAGAAGCGGAACGGAATTTTGCCACCAAGCTGTTAGAGAGAAACTATTCGGATGAAGAAATCACTCAATTAACAAGCCTCAACATGGAAGAAGTAAAAATGCTTCGGGAATCACTTGAAAATTAATGTAGAAAACAAATGAGAAAAATGATGCTTGTTGCATAAGTTCAAACTTGGTTGCTGCTTCATGACTTGATGGCAACCAAGTTTTTTATGTACACTTTCAAAATAACTTTAGTAAAAATTGCAGTGGTAATATTATCAGAGATTCTAGAGGAATTTATTGCAGATTATCCTGAAGTAACGTTTAGCATTTTCAGTGGTACAGGTGAGGATATTATTGATAAGCTGGATCGAGGATTATTAGACGTTGGCGTATTAATAAAACCAATCTAAACAGTATACTGTCAAACCGCCATTTTATTGCAGCATGGTGCGCATATTTATGTGGGAAATAACTTTTTCTGCAATTTTAACTGTATTTTTTTAGACTTAAACAAGATTCATAATGTTGCGATTGGTCCGAGAGTCAGCATTTACACTGCACTGCATCCCATTGATAGAGAGGGGAGGAATACTGGTCTAGAATATGCCTCGCCTGTTACGATTGAAGATGATGTTTGGGTAGCGGGGGATGTTGTAATCAATCCAGGGGTAACTATTGGTGAAGGAAGTGTGATTGGTTCCGGATTTGTCGTGACAAAGAGCATACCCAAAAATGTTGTTGCTTTGGGGAATCCCTGTAGCGTTCAAAGAGAAATTACAGAAAAAAGATAAAAATGATTGGCAGCTCCTGTACGAAGCGTATCGAGCAAGTGTAGAATAAAAGTATTCATAATAATTGTTGTAGAGAATGGAAGAGCAGAGGAACGAATTCTGTTATTATGGATTTAATGATATTAATTAAGTGCACTTATGACGAACAAAGCAATATCCAGCAGGTGCATACTTATTTAAATGGATTACAAAGTCTCGGACTGGATTTCTTGTTAAGAGTGGCCATCCGAAGGGAGAGAAAAAATATGAAAATAGAACACGTAGCAATTTGGGTGAAGGATTTAGAAAAGATGAAGACATTTTATGAAACATATTTTCAGGCGGTTGCAGGTGAGAAGTATCATAATGAAAAGAAGGGGTTTGAATCCTATTTTCTAACATTTGATACGTCTGCACGCTTAGAAATCATGCGCAGAGCAGATATTGAACAATCCGCTTCTGTTGAACTGCTAGGCTGGGCTCATATTGCCCTTTCGCTGGGCAGCAAAGAGCTCGTTGACCAAATGACTGCCAGATTAAAAAAGGATGGCTACCCGCTTGTAAATGGCCCGCGTGTGACTGGGGACGGGTATTATGAAAGTGTCTTTGAGGACCCGGAAGGTAACTTGATAGAATTGACTGTGTAATAGGAGAAGCTGATGGATATAGGGTTGCTTCGGATTCCGTCGTCATAAAGGAAGTGCCCGATAATATTTTAATTGCCGGGAATCCAGCATCCATTTGCTTATGATTAACAAAAGGCATATTTATCAATTCAAAGAGAACTGTTCATAGATAGCCATATTAGTTGAATAGAGAGAGAATAGAGGTCGATTTTCTGTCACTTACAGAAAAAAGTAGACACCATTTCGAGGGAGGGGTAAGTGATGAATGATAAATTAGGATTTTTTGCTATCTATTTCTTTTCTGTTGCGATTATAAGTTTAACGATACTTTATTTTTCTGGATACCTTTCTGTTGCGACTGGTTTAGTAGATATTCTCTTAACGGCGATTACTGGTTTAGGTATTATTAAGTTATTGGAATTAGAAGCAAGGGCAAAAGAAATAAAAAATAAAAAGAGGTGAAAGAAAAAAGCTTTACCTTCTTTAACTAAAAATAAAATGAAAAGGCAAAAGGTAAATATTAACTTAACTTGATTGTCATGTTTTCATACTTGCGAGCAATCCCTTCTCTGCAAAATAGGGATTGCAATTCAACGATGATACCATTATTAAAAAGTTATCTATCATTTAAAAAATCTAAGTAGTAGAGAAAGTAACTTGCAGACATACAAAAAGGGTAATGAATACACTACCCCAAAAGTATGGCGTATGAAGTTGGCGAAAAAAAGTATCTAATTGGAATGATTGGAATGTTTGCACCTCCATCATTAATAATTTCTATCCGATTAAGATATGATCCTCTGGATAACCAATTTTAGAGTTTCTTTTTTTCTTTGCTAATGCATACGCTAAAGTCAGTGGACCTAACCGCCCAGCGAACATTGTTATGGTGACAATTATTTTTCCGATTGGTGATAATTCGCTTGTTAATCCCATCGAAAGGCCAGTAGTACTAAATGCTGAAGTAGCTTCAAATAATACCTCTAAAAAATGTTCTTCTAGCATTCCTTCTGTGATGGTTAATAATAAAGCTACAATGAGGACACAGGCAAGCGAACTCACGACAACAGCTAATGCTCGCATGACAGTATCTATCGCAATTCGGCGCTGGAATACATGGATTTGTCCGCCACCACGAAAAGTATTGATAGTAGCTAATATTAGAACGACAAAGGTATTTGTCTTTATACCTCCGCCTGTCCCCCCAGATGATGCTCCTATGAACATGAGTATAATAAGAAGCAGTTGAGAAGAGGATAACATGCTTCCAATATCAATCGTATTAAAGCCGGCACTTCTTGGTGTCGCACTTTGGAAAAAAGCAGCGGATATGCGCTCTCCCAAATTTAATTCTCCAAATGTAGCAGAGTTAAAGCTTTCTAATAAAAAAAGTAAGAAAAACCCGCTTATCATTAATAGTCCGGAGGTCATCAGTACTACTTTTGTATGCAAAGAAAACTTTCGCCAAGAGTGTTTCCTGAAGAGCTCAACAATAACGATATAGCCTAAGCCTCCGGAAACAAACAGCGTAATAATGATTATATTCACTATAGGGTCTTGAATATAGGCACTAAGGCTATCTGAAGATAAAGCAAATCCTGCATTATTGAATGCAGAGACAGAATGAAATAATGCATAATACATTGCTTGCCCCAGTCCCATATCTCCCATCCATCGAAAAGTCAAAATGATAGCTGCTATGATTTCAAACGATAAAGCAATGAGAATAATATATAAACAGAGTTTGACTAAACCTTGATTAGAACTTGAGTGAGTCGTTTGTTGTATCACCAATCGTTGTTTTAAGCCTATCCTTTTACCCAGCAGGATGGCAATAATTACCCCTAAAGTCATAAAACCAAGCCCGCCAATTTGAATCAAAATCATAATGGTAATTTGCCCAAAAGTCGAAAAAGATGAACCCGTATCTATCACAACTAACCCGTTTACGCAAACAGCAGATGTTGCTGTAAAAAGTGCGTCCTTCCAACCGATGGATATACCATTAGCAGAGGATACAGGCAGGGCTAATAGAATAGTTCCGATAGTGATAAGTAATATAAATATTAACATCACCAACTGAGGCGGGCTCACATTCCATTGACGTTTACCGTTTTCGTTCATATTTTTCCTCCATATGTCGAATATCTTCATTATTTCCCATTAATAACAATGTATCCCCTGTTTGAATAGTGTCCTCGGCCTTAGGAGTTATATTAATTTGTTTTCCATGTTTAATAGCCATAATGTTACACCCATAAGTTGCAGGGATGCTTAATTGTTGAAGTGTACGACCATTCATTGCTGGTGGAGCTTTCATTTCTACTAGATTATAATCAGGAGATAACTCAATATAGTCAATCAAATTTTCCGAACTCAGTTGTTTACCTAGTCGTATCCCCATATCTCTTTCCGGATAAATGATTTGGTCGGCTCCAATCTTTGTCAGCATTTTCCCATGTGTCGCGTTTTTTGCTTTTGCTGTTACCTTTGGTACGCCCAATTCTTTTAACAACAGGGTTGCTAAAATACTTGTTTCCAAGTTTTCTCCTACAGCAACAATGGCGTGACTGAAATTCTTCACACCTAACTCTGTTAATACATCTTCATCAGTACAATCTCCCTGAATAGCTTGGGTAGCGATATCAGACATGGCTTCAACTAGGTGCAGGTCTTTATCTACCACGAGTACTTCATGTTTATTTTGGATAAGGGTTCTGGTTAAACTAATTCCAAACCTTCCAAGACCAATGACAATAAATTGCTTTTTCATAAATAAGATCCTTCCCATGCTTATTTTTCTAAAGAAACGATATGCAAATCGATTTCACCGCAATTCTTTAGCAAGCGATTAATAAAATCCCCTTTTTTTATAATTTCCCAACGGCTTAGATGATATTGTCCGACAAGTAATTGAGTGATGTGATATTGTTTTGCAATTTCAAGAATCGTGGTGACTTTGTAAATCTCATCTTTATAGAGTTGCGAAATAAATTGTGCGTCAGAATCTATTCGCTAAACTTCTTATTTCTTGTTCTTCTGCATGATCTCTTTCTCCATCTTTGCATAAATATAAAACAATTAATGAAGCGTTAAATAAATGTGTTAAATAAACACCTTTGTTTATTAACAGGTTACCAGTCAATTTCATTAATATACATGCCATTACATTTTCTTTTTTTCATAAATTTAATCTCTCTAAAAAATAAAAAAAGCCATTGGAAAAGAGAATTATTCCAATGGCATGCAAAGTCTAGGATTTCATTTTCTCTCTCAATGAACATACGAGGTTAGCTGTCGGATTCGGACTTGAGAGTGTCCGTTATTTATAAAAAATAAATAATTCACCCCATGAAACGAGCAGGTTTCGTTGGTTCCCCCGCTTTCCTGAATTAGGAAATTATGTCGTTTTGATTATTAAATTTTTATATTTATAGTTGAATCAGAAGTA
Source organism: Oceanobacillus sp. FSL K6-0251 (assembly GCF_038004725.1). Classification (NCBI taxonomy): domain Bacteria; kingdom Bacillati; phylum Bacillota; class Bacilli; order Caryophanales; family Bacillaceae; genus Oceanobacillus; species Oceanobacillus sp. FSL K6-0251. The sequence continues at coordinate 1,433,004 of NZ_JBBORS010000001.1, forward strand.
TAATAACGCTAAACCCAAAGATTGTCAACAACAATTTTTTTCAAATTCTGGTACGCAGATAAATTAAATAGGAAGGAAAAAATTTAATAATGCCAGCTAGGAAATTAATTAATGCAAGACTTGACTAATAGAATAAATTGAAGGTAATAAAAAGCATGAAAACTCAGAAGTACTTCTCTATCTCGTTAAATTACATATTATCCAAAAATTAATGATGGGAAAACCAAATATTATTCCCTGGTTAGTAAACATGCTTGGTGAAGTTCCTCAATCAACATTATATCGTAATATGATTGTTCTACTTGAAGAACCTCTTGTCGAAGTTGTTCATACAAACAAAGTTCAAGGAAGAGAAAAACACTTTTTTATTTAAGGAACATTTAAATAAGAAATCATGAATTTTTTAGTTTTATGATAATCGCAGAAGTAATAAGAAAAAAAGGAGGAATAAAAATGTTTTTAGCATTTAGGGAGATAAAACGATCTAAATTAAAGTACACATTGTTAGCCTTGACGATGGGATGCGATTTATTTTTTGGTATTTTTTATTACAGGCTTGGCTAATGGATTATCTTTGGCGGATAGTTCATCATTACTAAATTTGGAAGCTGACCATGCTGTAATTGATTCAGAAGAAAAAGGACAAATTGTTATTTCAGAATTGACAGAAGATCAAGTGGAAGATATCAGTAATGAACTGAATGGTGGAACCTCACCATTAGATATGACCTTTGCACAATTAGAAATAGATGGAGAACAAAATTTAGATGTTATGTATTTTTCCGTTGACACAGATAAACATCCTAATATGGAGATTTTAGAAGGAAAAAATATAAGAGAGCTAACTGTCAATGAAACCATTGTAAATAACAGCCTTAAAGACCAGATGTACCAGTTAGGGGATAAAATCATTAACGAACATTCTGGAAATACTTTAATGATTGCTTGTTTTATAGAAGGTTCTGAGGAAACAATTGACGGATTTGTCACTTTAAACAGAGATGAACTTGTTCAATCCTTGGAACAATGACATTTAAGAAATATTTAATATCTATCTAATAAATTATTTATTTTTTAATAGTACCCTGAGAATTAACACTAAAGGAGGCTAATACAAATGCAAATTACGGGACGCTGGATTTATGCTGTTTTTTCAATGATTTTTTTAATATGTACATTAGCACAATTTTTTCTGGCAGGTATGGCAATTTTTGGAGGAGGACAGTTCTGGTCTGCTCATAAAATGCTGGTTCACTTGTTTGGATTGAATGTACCAGTAATAATGATGATTGGTGCTTTTATGGGTAATTCCAAAAAGAATGATTATTTTTTCATTCTGGGGTTGTTTATACTTATTGTGACATTGTACGCAAGTGCAAACCTCGGTTTTCTACATTCTTATTTAGGAGCATTGCACCCTGTTTTAGGGTTTTTGATAACGATTTTATCAATTGGAAATTTGTATCGTTCTATAGTTCTTCTAAAAAACAGGACTTGATACATTATCTACTTTAATTATGATAAATATTTTAGGCATTTATCTTTTGTAATAGCAGTGTTTAATCTAAAAAAAGATGGAGGATGACTATCCCTCCACTGTCTTTGATTTAATAATTCCATTAGCACCGCTTTCCATAATAATAAGGTCATTATCTGTTAAATTATCAAGTTTTTTTCTAATTGTCTTCTTTTTGTATTTTTAATCATAACCGAGGCAGGCAGAAAAAACTCCTCAACGGACACATTGAGTAACGATACAAGATTATATAATACCTGTATGCTTGGATGCTGTCCTTTAATTTTTAATACTAAAATGCAAGATTCATGTATATTTCTCTTAATTAAAAAAGATGACAACAAGCATTAAAAATTTGACATCATTTTGATGTACTCCAAACTGTTGTGCCTATAGGCGTCAAGGTATTTTTGGAACTGTTTCCTAATGTTTATCTCCCCCCATGTTAGAAGCAGGGGGGGGATTTATTTGTTCATTATCACACTTTTAGAAAAAAGTCATGATTTTAATGTCTTCTCTGATATTTCATTTCCTTGAAGATGCTCTTTAAGAAAGTATTTTCTCATAAAAATTAAAGTAAAAAACAGACGCTCATTTTAGGTGTCTATTTTTTAGAAATTATGGTTTTTGTTCAAATTCCACTTGAGCACTGCCTGAAAACGTTGATTTTATAAGGTTTCTTCATGTTTTCTTATGTCAGCAGGCTCGTTGTTCGGTTTTTCTAATTTAAGACCTCACCTCCTCCTGAAATAGGTTGATAAAAGCCGTCAAAGATGCCGGAATATACCTGTCTTTTCTATAAATAAATATGGTTTTCACTTTTTCGTATGGATGAGGGATAGAGTGTTGTTTCAGGCTTCCCTCTTGTATATACTTGGAAACAACACTTAATGGAAGCAGGCTTAGGCCAAGTCCGGCCGATACACACCCAATAATTGCCTCCATTGTTCCGAGCTCCATAATTTTAGCAGGAATCAACCCCTCCTGATGCAGCCAATGTTCAAGCTTTTCCCGGTAAGCACACCCTGAACGGAAGACGAGTATGGTATCGGTTTGAATATCTTCGATGGAAGAGATATCCGGATGCTTCGTATCGGTTATCAGAACCATTTCCTCTTCGAATACTTCCTTTTGGATGAGAGCAGGGTGCTCAACAGGTGCGGCAATAAATGCACCGTCGATCTGATGCTGAAGCACACCCTGGATATTTTGTTCGGTAGGACCTGTTTTTAAGGTTAAATCCACTTTGGGAAAAGTCTGATGATACGTTGAAAGAAAAGGCGGTAAACGCACGGCCGCAGTTGTTTCCATTGACCCGATAATTAACGATCCGTCGGGTGTCTGGTCATCCTTCATCGCCGCTTCTGTCTCTTCTATCAGATGGAATATTTTTTCGCTGTATGCTAAAAGCAAGCTTCCTTTGTCCGTCAATGTCATCCCGCGATTATATCTATAAAAAAGGGGGCTTTGCAGGCTTTTCTCCAATTGCTGAATTTTCATGGTAATGTTTGATTGTGCATATTGGAGCTCTTTTGCAGCCTGTGAAATACTCCCCAGCCTCGCAACCGTACGAAAAATGTTTAATAAATGCAAATCCATATAAGTCCCTCCCCCGGTTTTCTTTGCTATCTAATGTATTGATATCCAATATCATAATTACGTATTATTCAATATACCAAAAAAATTGTATAATTTATATATCATTATTTAATCGAAAACCATATAGTCCACAATGAAATGCTGCATGATAAGAAGAATAGAGGCGTAAAGGAAAAGAATAGGGAGGCGGGAAATGATGCTACGTAATGAAATGACAAAATGTTTAAAGATAGCGTATCCGATTATACAGGCACCAATGGCTGGCGGGGTGACTACTTCAAAATTAGTAGCCGAGACTTCGAATGCAGGCGGTTTGGGGATGATTGGGGCAGGGTACATGGCTCCAACGCAAATACGGGATCAAATCAAGGAAATTCAGAAGCTGACATCCAAGCCGTTTGGAATTAATTTGTTTGTCCCTCAACCATTTGATGTTTCAGAAGATAGTATGAAAGCGGCCAATCAGGCTTTAACCACAATTCGTCAGCAATTACATTTACCTGATAAGGATAACTTTGGAATTGCTGATTATAATGAAGTTTTGGAAGCATTTAAAGAACAGATTCAGGTTGTCATCGAAGAACAGGTTCCTATTTGTTCCTTTACCTTTGGCATTCCATCCCAGGAAGTGATTGCAGAATTAAAACAACATAATATAACGCTGATGGGAACGGCTACAACGGTTATGGAGGCAGTTCAAAATGAAGCGGCAGGAATGGATATGGTCGTGGTCCAGGGAAGTGAAGCTGGAGGTCACCGAGGAGGGTTTCTTAATCAGGAACAGGAAAGCTCTGATTCTGTCGGTTTAATGTCCCTGCTACCACAAGTGACGGATGCGATAACGATACCTGTCGTTGCTGCTGGAGGAATCATGGATGGGAGAGGATTAGCAGCCTCGATGTGTTTAGGTGCACAGGGAGTGCAAATGGGGACGGCCTTCCTGACTTGTGTCGAAAGCGGAGCACATCCGGTCCACAAGGAAGCCGTTCTGAGCATTAGTGAGGATCAAACGGTCTACACCCGGTCATTTTCTGGTAAATGGGCGCGGGGAGTTAAAAATCATTTTATCTTAGAAATGCAAAATCATGAAGTATATTTGCCGGATTTTCCTGTTCAAAATACACTGACGCAGGATATTAGAAAAGCTGCCTCTGCAGAGAATAATCCAGATTTCATGTCTCTTTGGTCCGGGCAAAGTACCAGGTTAGCTAAGAGCCAAACGGTTGAAGCATTAATTGAAAATATGGTTGCAGAAGCTAAAAAATTAAATGTAAATATATAAAAATCGTGTTATTGATTCGTTTTTGTATGATGGGGTCAGCTGAATTATTAGGCTGTCCCTTTTTAATATGCAAGATATGTAAAGCAGGGGCTGTCGATACAATAATATTGCAGCCTTAATATCACTTGACTCAATAGAGGCAAAAATAGATTGCCTTATATATGACCTAGCTCCCCCATAATCCCCGTGTTTTACAGCGTCCATCCAAATGTGTAACATGATTAGGCAAAGGGGGAATAGGATAATGACAAACCAAATGAATCGTTTTGAAGGTAAAGTAGCATTGGTGACAGGGGGGCGTTCGGGAATCGGGCAAGCCATCGCGCGTCGCCTGCATGAAGAGGGGGCGACTGTCATCACTGCGCAGCGCGGCGAGGATAAGATGTTCGACTGGATTCCTGCTGATTTCTCCGATCCACAGACACCTGAGCGCGTTGTAGCGGAGGTCATTGACCGTGCTGGAAAGCTGGATGTTCTGATTAATAATGCTGGCATGATGATGGAAGCAGGAATTGAAGAAATGACCTTAGAGGACTGGCAGCGCAACATAGATTTGAATCTGACTGCACCGTTTCTATTGACTCGTGCCGCTTTGCCTTATCTGCGCAAGACACAAGGCAGTATTGTCAATACCAGTTCGGTGGAGGGGCTGGCTGCAAATCCCGGGCATGCAGCCTATGCTGTCACAAAGTCGGGAATTTTAGGGTTAACTCGTTCCATAGCAGTTGATCATGGACATGAAGGAATACGTTGCAATGCTGTTGCGCCTGGATGGATTGACACCGATTTGAACATTAATCTTATCGAAAATTCACCAGATGCTGAAGCATTCAAACGCGATCTCGGAAAAATTCATCCTGTGGGACGGACCGGAAAACCGGAGGAGGTAGCAGCGCTGGTAGCATTTCTCGCTGCTGATGAAGCAGGCTTTATCACAGGACAGGTTTATACAGTAGATGGAGGCAGAACAACCAAGCTGAGTTTGCCTTAATTTTTTCTCTTTTGAAATATATTGTAATGAAGCGATTTTAAACACATTATTTTTACGATTTAATCCCCCCTGTAGCAGTTTTCAGGCCTGCTTTAGGGGGAGGTATTCCTCTGCTCCTTTTTCATTTTCCCAATATAAAGATCTGACAAAATTTAAAGTATTATCCCGGAAAAGCTTCCTTTTAATACGTTTTTGCCGTGTTGGTTTTTACATAAGAAGGTCGTATCAATTGTTTTTCGATTCTTTTTTGTTTCTTTATATTCTTCAATGAATACTTCACAAGTGATTGTGTCTCCGGTTAAGACAGGGCGTAGAAATTCAAAATTTGCATTACGGGCAAGCACGTTATTATCTCCGCCGATTTTGGTCGGCAGTGTGGCAGTCAACAGGCCTTGAATAACAAGCCTTCCTTGTTCATCAGGAGTTTGATGATGAATGCCTTCATCACCCGAAAGTGCTGTAAATAATTCAACATCCTTTAATGTAAAGGTTCGTTCAAATGTAATGGTATCTCCAGCTTTTAATGACATGATTTCTATTCCTCCGGTTAGTTGTAAATAGTAATTATTTTAAAAATATATTTTTATTTTATAGTAGTTTACTTCTTTAAGCTATCCATCATGTGTGCTGATATGATATAACTCGCTATTCTTCCTCTCAGCTTATTTATGGCAGGGCGTTTTTTTAAAACGACATAAGATGAATCCATTGAAACATGCATTCACCTTGTTGTTAATTAAAACATACTAACATCAACAATAAAAAAAGACTTCCCTAATTAAGGAAAGACCAGATTATCTAAGTGTATAAAGCCTTTCTGCTAAACCTACAGCAGAGATACCAAGCTTTTCATGATTTGTTGTAACAGCAGCTAAACCATTTTCAAATAAACAAATCTAAAATATAATAAATAGCCCCGCCAAGCGCAGCGGTTATTGGCAATGTAATCACCCAGGTGACAACCATCCGTTTGGCTACTCCCCAATTAACTCCCTTAGGCCGATGCGAGGCTCCAACCCCGAGGATACCGGATGAAATAACATGGGTGGTACTTACAGGTAAATGAATGAGTGTTGCTCCAAAGATGACTCCAGCACCAGTAAGGTCAGCTGCAACCCCATTTACCGGACGGATTTTCATAATTTTTCCGCCAACTGTTTTAATAATTCGCCATCCGCCGACAGAAGTTCCAAGCGCCATTGCTGTAGCACATGAAGCTTGTACCCAAAAGGGGATATCTGTCGTTGGATGCATGCCGCCGACAATTAATGCCATCGTAATAATCCCCATTGATTTTTGAGCGTCATTCGTACCATGGGCAAAGGATTGTACCGATGCTGTTAAAATTTGTACGAGCCGAAATCGTTTATTGGTTTTTGCTAAATTGCTGTTTTTAAAAATAACTTTAATAATACTGTATATAATATATCCGATGATAAAGGCAATCACTGGCGAGGAGAGCAGCCCTTCAAGAATCGAGAGAAATCCTTGAAAATGGATGGCATGAACTCCTGCAGATACAATAACTGCTCCCGTAATAGCTCCGATAATTGCGTGAGAGGAGCTGCTCGGGATTCCTGCATACCATGTTACCAGATTCCAGATGATTGCCGCAATCAAAGCAGCTAAAATAACGACTAACCCATTATCCAATTCAAATGGGTCCGTAATGCCGCTCGTAATCGTTTGAGCAACACCGGTAAAGGTTAATGCTCCGACAAAATTCATTACAGCGGCCAATATAATTGCTCTTCTGGGTGTCAAGGCTTTTGTTGATACCGATGTTGCAATGGCGTTTGCTGTATCATGAAACCCGTTTATAAAGTCGAAGAGAAGAGCAAAAATTACAATCAATACGGTAATTACAGTAAGAAAATCCATTTTTTAACCACTCTTTTACGCGTTTTTCATGATGATACTTTGAAGTGTACTTGCTGCATTTTGACAATAGTCAGCAATCTCTTCCAGAATCTCATAAATTTCTTTATACTGAATGACTTTAATAGCATCCTTTTCGGTTTGGAATAAGTTCCTTAAGGATTCACGGTATAACTCGTCGCAGTTACTTTCATATTCTTTGATCCGTATGGCATGCCCTTCTACATCTTTTAATTGATAGTTAGCAATCAATTCCATGGACGTCAAAATTTCTTCGGCGCATTTCAATATATAATTTGTAAATTGATCAATATAATCATCTGAAGATAAAATATGATAAATATCCATTCTGGAGGAGAACTCTTCAATCCCATCCATAATGTCATCCAGATTATTAACAAGCTGAAGAATATCCTCACGCTCAATCGGCGTAATAAAAGTCTGATTTAACTCTTTAATAATTTCATGAACCTTATCATCCGCGACGGATTCATGTTTTTTTATCGTATCGGAAAATTGTTTCAATGTCTCCGAGTCTTTTACCTTGAAATGAACAAAATAATCTGCCGTTTCATGTAAATGCTTTGCAAAATCAACGAGATAAAGGGAAAATTTATCTGGTTTTTTCTTGAACATATTTCTTAACCTCCATTAAACAAAAAGAAACTTCGTATCCTTGTTTCCTATATATTTTACCAGTGATTTATAGAAAATAAAAAATAACTGTCCGATTTTGTCCATTTTCGTCACGAAGTACATTATACACTTTCATTTGATATTTTGTAGCTTTCTGTTAAAGAATATCCAAATATTTTTCATATTGAATTTCCGCAATTTTCTGCTATTATCCTTGGAGGATAGATGAGGAGAGGAAATAACAATGTATTTCTATTCCGGGAAGTGCTGAACGAAGGATATGTAAAGACAGGTTTTATCCAATTATAATAAAAACGATTGACCTATAGTTAACTATAGGTACTATAATCATTTTCAAAGCGGGTAAGCTATAAAATAAAGTCTATTCGTTTTATAAATACGAGAAGATGTTCAAATGATTTTAAATGAAACGTATCAGCTGTCAAATAAGATTGAAATTCCTAAAATAGGTCTTGGAACGTGGTTTATTGATAATGATGATGCCGCTCAGGCAGTGATAGAGGCTGTGAAACTTGGTTATCGCCATATTGATACGGCTCAGGCATATGGAAATGAAAGTAGCATCAGTCAAGGAATCATAAATTGTGGTGTGAATCGAGAAGATTTATTTATTACCACAAAACTTGCTGCAGAAGTAAAATCCTATGAAGAAGCTGTTTCATCGATTAACCAATCCCTGGAGAAGTTAAATCTTGATTATATTGACATGATGATTATCCATAGTCCGCAGCCATGGATGGAGTTTGACGGAGAAGAGCGTTTCTTTGAAGGGAATCGCGAAGCTTGGCGTGCTCTTGAAGAAGCATATGAAGCAGGAAAACTTCGTGCCATCGGGGTATCTAATTTTCAAAAAGAGGGTTTGGATAATATTCTTTATCATTGCAATGTCAAACCAATAGTTAACCAGATTTTAGCCCATATCAGCAATACACCATTTGATTTGATTGCATATACGCAGGAACAAGGCATACTTGTCGAGGCATATTCACCAATTGCCCATGGAGAATTATTTAAAAATGAGGAAGTTGCAGCTATTGCTGAAAAATATGATGTTTCCATTCCGCAATTAAGTATCCGCTATACGTTACAGCTTGGCTTGCTGCCATTGCCTAAAACAGCTAATCCGGAGCATATGAAAAATAATGCCGATGTAGACTTTACCATTTCTGATGAGGATATGGAATTCTTGAAAAATGTCGAGCGCATTAAAGATTATGGAGATGCGAGTGACATGCCTGTGTTTGGCGGGAAATTGAAATAAAAGAATACAGCTCCTCACTTAAATAGCTTTTCTTATCCAAATCGTAAATTTATTGATAACGCTTATGCAGGTTTGATGTTACCCAGAAAAGGGAACAAATTATTGGATAAAGCAATCCATAAATAAGTAGATAAACCAGCGTATAGGGGGATTATCAATGTTAAAAAGAAAAGATATTTTTGAATATGTTAAAGAAAGATATGATGTTAAACCGGATTATCCCTGGGAAAAATCTCTAAATTTTGCAGCTTTAAGGCATAAAAATAATGAAAAATGGTTTGGCTTAATTATGGATATCACAGAGGATAAGTTAGGAATAAAAAGCGATAGAAAAATTGATATATTAAATGTAAAAGCTAGAAAAGAATTTATAGGTTCATTAAGAAAAAATGAAAATATATATCCTGCTTATCACATGGATAAAAATAATTGGGTCAGCATTGTTCTAGATTATACAAAGGATTTAGACGATATCCGAGATTTGATTGCAGAAAGCTATGAATTAACTACCTAAATAATACTTTTAGTCACTTTACAATTAATACACGACTAGAGTTGGTATTGGAGGATGTTTAAAAAGCTCGGTGAAAATGACACTTAAGAAAGAGAACCTTCTGCTAAAAACGCCCACACCATGCGGGCAACGTAGAAGTTACCGCCTCCTGTGGAAGTCCGTTGACTTGCTTTTTCGTTCCTCATTTACCATTTATGTATACTTTAGTATTCAAAGCTGCGTCACCTCGAAATTCTAGATCCTTTTTATCCTGCTTTTTGAATAGGTACTATTAAAAATTTTAATTCTTTAAAAAAGGGACTGTTGCACAATGAAGTAACCATTGTCCAACAGTCCCTTTTTCTCATACATCATAATTCATTTAATAGAGCCATTTTTCATTGGCTAGGTTCTAATAACCTGATTGTGAAAAATCATTTCTCTCATCAGCATTACAAAAGGTATCCAAAAGAAAACGCATCATCTCATATAAACGCTGTCACAGGTTCCAGGCGCCGGTTCATAAAAGCAATGCTGCTTAAATTGACCGGAAAAAGGCTGATCATACCATGTTGGAGGGCATGGGGCATACGGATTAAAGTACCAAAGAGCATACTTCGCCGGGTGTTCCCTCCAAAAATCCAGATTCTGTCTTGCTAATCTTTTTTCAAAATTTCTTGCTCTTTGATAAAACATATTTCCTTTTTGAACGGCTTCAAATGAATAATTTCCTCCTTGAACATGGAAAATGACATCGTCAACAGTTCGCAAGTCAACAAAATCACTGCAATCTGCTACAACGCGATTCACAATGACATTTCCAACATATAGCATGCCTTGTTTTCCTTCGCCTTCCGCTTCTGCTCTCATCATCCTCGCCATTACGTCAACATCTGCTTCTCGGTAAGCTATTCTTCCCATTATCTCACCTCTAGATATAATATGAAGGAAAGGCTGCATTCATGACCATGTCAGCTATAATTTTGAAGTACATGAATACAGGTGGAAAAACATCTGCTATACGAGTGAAAGTAATTAGAAAGAAGGAAAACAAGCACACCGCAAAATATATCAAAAAGCAAATCGTGGATTTTGATATTCTATATTTAGATAAGGAGGGGAGCTTACGTTGAATAACTATAAATTCGTTGTAAAAAAATCCATTAGAGCATCTGCACGAGCCGCTTACAATAGAAGACATCGCGCGGCAATCCAATTTTTCGAAATTCCACTTCCACCGTATATTTCAAAAATCGGCAGGTATGACGATTACGGAGTATATTCGGATGCGCAGGCTGGCAAATGCCTCTGCTGCTTTACTCTACTCAAAGGAACGAATTTTGGATATTGCATTTTACTATCAATTTGAATCACAAGAATCCTTTACAAGAGCTTTTAAAAAAATATATAAGCTGCCCCCTGGCCAATATCGCAGGCTGATGTCTGATGTGATAAAAAACAAGGAGGAATCGTACATGGAAACAAAAATAAAGGGCTGGTTTTTGAGCGGGTCAGATCCGTTTAGTTATGAAATGGGTGTGGATCATGAAATTGTTCACCAAGGCAAAGCTTCTGGTTACTTAACATCCAAGACCGTACTCGATTCAACGCATTTCGCCACGATGATGCAGGCATTTAAAGCAGACCGTTTTATAGGAAAACGCATTCGGTTGTCGAGTTTTATCCGCACGAAAGATGTAGAAACCTACGCTGGGATGTGGATGCGGGTAGATGACACGACGGAGGATGTCGTTCAATTTGATAATATGAGTAATCGCCCTATTAAAGGGACGACAAACTGGAATCGTTATTCGATTGTGTTAGATGTACCGGAAAAAAGTGCGGTTATTTCGTTTGGCATCAATTTAGCCGGTCAGGGAACGGTATGGTCAGATCAATTTACATTTGAAGAAGTAGATGAAAATACGCCCACAACAAATCTGGAGATACAGGGTGAACTGCAGGACGAACCAGTAAATTTATCATTTGAAGAAGAAATATAATGGAAGCGCTGATTTCATTTAGCTTTCGTATAAGAGTTAGTAAGCAAACGGAATCTCAATATATCAAGGGAGGCTGCTTAGCTATAACAAAAGCGGGAGGTGAATCCAATGTTGGGTGAGCTCATAGAGGTTGCCAAATTCTTTCTCGAAATGTTTAAAGGGAACCTGCCAATGGTGCAATTATATGTCATAGCAGGAGGATTATTATTGGGGGTTATTTATGAACTTATATATGAAACCAAACATGAGAGACATAGCTTTTGGTATCTACTGATGGAACGTATTTTTCTGAACATAGCAGGGCTGTTATTTTATATGAGCTTCTATATATTTGGATTAAAAACGCTGCTAAATATATGGCCTTCCTTGCTCGCGAATCATTCCATTGAGGCAGTGAGCTGGCTGGCGATAAGCTCTTATCTAAGTATTGTTTTATTGATTCCTTTGGGGATATATACCGTTAAGAGTAAAAACTTCATTTTTCAAGTGTTTGGGGTCAGTTCTTATTTCATTCTTAGTGGAGTGATTATTACATTGGCTCATACCATTTTTGCACCAAATATCGACTTACCGATCTTGTTAGTACTTTTGAATATACTTGTGAATGCAGCATTAACATTTTTTAGCATGAAATATGAATTCAATAAAAATAGACAAAAAAACATTCATAAATCAACAAAGGCGGCTTCCTCTTGATAGAGAGCCGTCTTTGTTTTTACATGACAAAAATAAATAGTCAATATACCTGAGAAAAGTTCTATTTTAAAAATGGGAGGATTATAAATGTAAGAGAGCAGGGGAAAAGGGGGAGAAAATGATGAAACATAAGAAGCTGGGGTTATTAATCTCATTTATTGTACTAGCTGGGCTGCTGCTTGCGGCTTGTGGAAGCAATGGAGATGATGAAGAAAGTGAGAGCGAGAGCTTGGACAGCAATATCGTAACGATTGCTACAGGCGGAGCGTCTGGTCCTTACAATATTATAGCGACTACCTTAGCGGATATTTACACGAATACGTACGATGTAAACTCAAGAACACAGACAACTGGAGCATCGGCTGAGAATTTAAACCTGATGGCAGAGGAAAAAGTGGAAATGGCTTTTGTGATGAGTGATGCGTTGAGTCAGGCGTTAAATGGGGAAGCGAGCTTCTCAGAACCCTTAGAGGGTATTTCCCAGATTGCGAATTTATATCCGAATGTGGTTCAGATTGTTGCCAGGGCAGATGCTGGGATTGAAACAATAGAAGATTTAGCTGGAAAACGCGTTGCTGTCGGTGATCAGGGATCGGGAGTAGAACTGAATGCCCGTGCGTTATTGGAGGGACACGACATTTCTTATGACGATTTGCAGGCAGATTACCTTGGCTATGCTGAGGCAGCGGATGGCTTATCTTCAGGGCGGATTGATGCGGCTTTTTTAACAAGCGGTTTGCCTAATGCTTCTTTATTAGAATTATCGGAAACGACGGATATTAATTTAGTAACCATCGATGCAGATAATATTACAGAAATCGCAGAGGAACATCCCTACTTTATAGACTTTGAAATTCCGGCTGGCACGTATGGTAACGAGGAGGCTGTTCCAACTGCAGCTGTACCCAATGCGCTGGTTGTGCGCAGTGATTTTAGCGAGGAGGATGTGTATAAATTAACGAAAACATTCTTTGAAAGCCTGGATACCTTAAGTAATTCCCATCAAGCAGCAGAGGATATTTCAATAGAAAATGCTCAGGAGGGGCTTATTGCGCCGTTACACCCGGGAGCTGAAAAATATTTTAATGAGCAATAAGAAAAAAAGAATTTGGATAGGGAGCTCGTTGCTTATCTTGCTCCTTTTTCCTCTTTTCTATCGTATTCCTGTCATCGAAGTAGCGGGAGAGGATACTTCTTTTTTTATCAAAGAGGAAGCGTTTGTTTTAGGATGGATTCATTCGATTGAAAAAGAGGAATGGTTTGAAAGATATCAGAGGAAAGATGAGAAAATCATTTTAAGCGATACGTTTTTTAAAACATTTGGTGCCGGAACTCCCTTTCAAGCCAAGAAAACAATGACAGAAAATGGATTTATTCAAATGGAGCTTGATATAGATTATGAGGATTTAAATGTAACTATTTCTGAATTTGTACAAACTACGCTGTTTATTGGCGATCGTGAAATACCTTTATACCACCATTTTGACCAATATGAAAATGTCATGATTACAACACGAAAATTACCTGTCTGGGAATACATAAGGGGTGATTATTTTTGAAAAATGATAAGCTGCACGCTGCCGCAGATTCTGAGATGTCACAGGACAAGGTAAAGAAGGTACTCGAAAAATATGATTTGGAATCCAATGTACGGAAATGGAACAATAAGTCGATTGTCTGGTTTTTCAGCATTCTGGCGATCAGCTATGCAATATTTCATTTGTATATTACATTTAACCCGCTCCCCACGCTCCTGCAGCGTAATTTTCATTTAATGTTTGGCTTAGGAATGGTCTTTCTGCTTTACCCAACATTTAAAGCCCAAGACCGCAGGAAAATTCCTTTTTACGATTGGATGCTTTTTGGATTAACAATCGCTTCCTGTATTTATTTGTTTACCGTCTATCAGGATATTGTAACGGTACGCGGCGGCGTTGCGAACACTGCCGATATTTTGATGGCGATACTGACAGTTGTTTTAGTGTTTGAAGCTGCACGACGGGTTACCGGCTGGGTTTTACCTATATTGGCTCTGCTATTTCTAGCCTACCCTTTCTTTAGCCATCAGGATTGGCTGCCGAGAATGCTATTAACAAGGCCTTTTGATTTAGCGGATATTTTCGGGCAATTATACACAAAAACTGAAGGGCTATTTTCTACGGCAATCGGTGCGTCTGTGCAATTCATTTTCTTATTCATTTTGTTTGGCGCTTTTTTAGCGAAATCCGGAATGGGGAAATTTTTTAATGATTTGGCTCTGGCACTTGCTGGTCATAAGCAGGGCGGACCGGCAAAGGTAGCTGTTATTTCAAGTGCTTTTATGGGATCAGTCAACGGCTCAGCCGTTGGAAACGTTGTAAGCACTGGTGCCTTTACAATTCCTTTAATGAAACGAATAGGCTATGATAAAAATTTCGCAGGTGCTGTAGAAGCCAGCTCCTCGATCGGCGGCCAAATTTTACCTCCTATTATGGGAGCGAGCGCATTTATTATGGCAGAAACCACAGGAATATCATATGGAACAATCGCTCTTTCCGCAATTATCCCCGCATTTTTATTTTTTTTAAGCAGTATCATGCAGGTTCATTACCGCGCCGGACGTGCAAATCTAAGAGGCTTGCCGAAAGCGGATCTTCCTCAGGTAAAGAAGGTGTTGAAGGAAGGCTGGCATTTATTGATACCGCTCATCAGTTTGATTATGATGCTATTTGCTAATGTGCCTGTTTCTTATGCGGCCTTTTACACCATCATGATTACCGTTGTTGTATCCTGGTTTAGAAAACATACAAGAATGCATTTCAAAGATATTCTGCAGGCATTGGAAACCGGGACCAGACAAGCGTTATCGACAATCGTTGCCTGCGGGGTCGTCGGCATCGTTATCGGAGTAGTTAACTTAACTGGTTTTGGGGCCACATTATCTTCGGCTATAACGAGTCTTGGTGCCGGTTCATTGATGTTCACGTTACTCCTGACGATGCTTGCGTCGATTGTTTTAGGGATGGGTCTGCCGTCCATTCCAGCCTATATTATTACGGCTACCATGGCTGCGCCTGCTTTGGCGGAGTTCGGTATTCCGGTTCTTATTGCACATTTGTTTGTATTCTATTTTGGTATCTTTGCCAACATCACGCCGCCCGTTGCGTTGGCTTCTTTTGCGGCATCCGGTCTGGCAGGCGGGAGCCCGATGAAAACAGGCTTTATATCGCTGAGGTTAGCCATAGCGGGATTCATCGTCCCATTCATATTTGTTTATGAACCGGCCATGCTTTTGATTGATCCATCGGGCTTGCCTGCGAATGCCACAGAGTTTCCTTTTGCAGCGATCCCTCAAATTATAATGGTTGCTGTAAGCTCTGCCATAGCAGTAGTAGCTATCAGCGCTGCCGTTGAAGGATTTATTCATACGAATCTAAATGTCTTAACCAGGCTGGTGCTTGGGATTAGTTCGTTGCTTTTGATCGTACCAGAGTTCATGACGGATATCATTGGATACCCCATTATTATTTTGATTTTTGTTTTAAACTATATTAAGAGTAAAAAAGAAACGCCGGCAGCTGTTTCTTAAGGAACAAATAAGATTAGAAGGAGTCGTGATGCAGTTCTTGCTGCTTGTGGAATATTAGAAAACTTGGTTGGCACCAAGCCTTTAGGTGACAACCATAGTTACACTTATGCAGTAAGAAAGTTTATACTTACTTAACTGCCAAAGAAAGAAGAAGGCTGGAGCAGAAACCTCTCCAGCCTTCTTCTTTAAGATCGCTGCTTATTATAAATTAAATACCGCAGATAATTTTCTAAAGGCCCGGCTATTTGACGACGTTCCATCCAATACGCAATCGACAGCGTAACCATCCACATCACGGTACCGATCAATAACGACGTGGTGACAGTTAAGGATGCCCCTAGATTAAAAGCAATGGGGGACAACAGGATCACTATTAAAACCTCGTGCAGCACGAAAAATGTTAAGGAACGTTTGCCCATTGCAGCAATTGCTTTTACGAGGCCGCCGCGCTGTTTCATGCGGGCTCCTAACCATCCAAACAGTGCTGCATAACTTAAGCCGCCGGCAAAACCAGTGAGAATATGGATGCCATATACAATCCCGGCGGTGAAAAGACTTGGAAACCAAACATCGTTAATCAGCACAAGCGGGATGGCGCCGGCAAGTGAAATGGTAACCCCGATGACGCTTAATTGTTTTAACAGCTTAAGATGATGCTGCGGTTTAATTAATATATTTATATTCCCCAGCCACATTCCAATTAGGACGGAAGGGATAACAGGGAAGGTAATATGCGTAAATAATGGAATAATCGGGATAGAAACCAGACGCTCCAGTATCGTACCTGCATATGTTTCCTGACCAGTTAGCTCTACCGGTAATCCGTACGACTGGTTTTCTGTCAGGACACCACCCCAAAACAATGGAATGTATATGATACAGATAACCGTAGAGATAAGCACATATTTTTTAATCTTTTTGTTATCCTTTTTCAAGCAGGAGACTAACAAAAGACCTGCAATACCATAGGTCATCAAGATATCCTGACCGCCTGCAACCCCGGCGAGGATAGCGCCAAATAATATCAAATACCAGCAGCGTCTCTTAATCAATCGCTTTGCTTCTGCTGTACCTTTTCTTTCTGATTGCTTACGGTAAATCATGACGAGACCATAGCCGAACAGGATAGCAAATAATGGACGTGCCCGATTATCCACGGTGATTTCCATTAGAAAATTTAAGAAATGATCGAATGCTGTACTGCCGGAAACTTTGGTGATGACGCCTGGTTCGATGGTATATAAAAACAATGGGATATGTGAAAGGATTATCAGAAAAAGCATGAAGCCTCGTGCAAGATCCAAAGAAAGTGCACGCTTTGTTTGAGTTGTTTCTAAATCAGCCATGAATCCTCCTCCTCATTTCTTCAGCCTTTTTTATTCCTTAGCTTATTAATCATCCATATCACTCCAGCTATAAAAAGCACAGCTAATATAACAACATCAAATTTGCTTGGATAATTGTCAATAAACGTGCGGACCGGTTCAGGAAGGCTTCCTTGAAAGATTGCATCGACAGCTGTTCTGACTATCGTCAGCAGAAATATAATAAGCTGCAGTAAAAGCAAGATTGGCAGCAGACCAAAACCGCCAATAAACCAATTCCAAGCCAATGCTCCATTAAAAAAATAAATAATAGCAGCCAGTATAAATACCACACTTATAAGAGAAAAGATAATGAAACGAATCCATTGGGCGAATACCAAGGATTCTAAACTGTAAAGGTGCATCACATAGGAAAATGAAAGTATCGATAAAATAATACTTAGCAACGGTATGATACGCTGGAACCAGCGGGGGAGATGATGAAATTCATCAGTTTTATTGTCCATTTTAAACTCCTTTATTAAGTAATCAACATGTAATTTGGTTGATTGATTATATTTTTGGTTGTTTAATTAAAATTTATCATTTAGGACTTTCTTTGTCAAGTAAGCTATCAATCTATTAGCTGACAAAAAATCCTGCCTTCAAGAGGCAGCAGGATGGATTTCAGGGAATAGGCAGGTCAATTTAAGCGTATGTAGAAGAGAGGTTGCTGGCTTTATATTTTGTATTGGTTATCATCTTTTCATTAACAAAAAGAAACCATTTGATAAGGCTGTCATCAACATGGTTTCTTTGTGAGGGAAATATTCTGTATTTTATTCGTAGAATGCTTTTTAAAACACGATGAAGCATCTGCTTTATTCATCCGCCCAATATGAAAACAGGAGACCACGTTCGCCAAACAATGGATCGGTATCAGGTAATGGAACGTTCTTGATATTCGCCAAGTTTTCGGGGCGCTCTTCAGCCTTTCCATAACAAAAATCATAACTTTTCCCATTCGGATAGGCGCCAATTACAGCAAAATCTGTACTGCCTTCCAGCAGTTTGTGACCAACCCCGGCTGGAAGAATGGCTGTATCGCCTTGTTCAACCTGTATCTGTTCTCCCTGTTTCCCGCCAAGCTGAAGCTGAGCGGATCCGCTGACTACGGCAAGAACTTCATGTGTATTACTATGATAATGATGAAAAGAAGCAACACCTCCACGCCATGCGCCCAGCCAGTTATTTTTTGTTAAAATTGCTTTTACATCGTCCGTTGAAGTTATTACATCTCTGTATAAAAGCAGCGGATAGGTCGGATTGTTTGGAATTGAGCCGTCATCTTTGAATTGCAAGAATTTTATCTCCACATCTTCCGGATGTTTCATGCTTCTTCCCCTCCTTCAAAAAGCTTTTGTTGCTTTCTTTCCCTGCAACGAAGAAATAAAACATGTGAATGTAAAATAATTTCTTCTATAATAATAGATACATGGAAAAGAAGAACAAGCTTGGTGGAAGGGTATTACAAATTAAAATGAGGAAGCTGCTGCATGAAAGGAGACAGTCAAATGCATTTTCGAAAAGCTCAAAAAGAAGACTTACCTGCCATCGTCCGCTTATTAGCTGACGATGGATTAGGTTCCGGACGTGAAAGGTATGAAGATCCTTTGCCTGAGGAATATGATCAAGCTTTTGATGCAATGGAGGCTCAAATCGGAAATCAGGTTATTTTAGCTTTGGAAGAAGAGGAGGTTATCGGCTGTATTCAATTGACCATTATTCCTGGATTAGCAAGATTAGGGATGAAGCGGGCGCAAATTGAGGGCGTGCGGGTGGATAAGAAGTATCGCGGAAAAAGGGTAGGGGAAGCTTTGTTTAAAGAAGCGATTGCTATCGCAAAAGCGGAAAAATGCGGGCTAGTGCAGCTGACAACAGATAAACAGCGCAATGATGCGCATCGTTTTTACGAAAGATTAGGTTTTTCTGCAAGCCATGAAGGAATGAAATTAATTTTTAAAATGGAAAAGTAATCAACACAGAGTAAAATAAGGTGCAATTCTGTTATAACAAGGATTGCACCTTATTTTTTATCGACGGCATAAATATCTTCCCGAAGTTTAAAGGGCTGTAGTGTTTATTTGGTTGTTGACATTTTGTCAACGTTTGGATATATTGTTTAATAGATTATTAGCTTATCTGACTGGCGATATTTTAAACGATACAGCCGTCACTGATACTTTTGTAATTGTCTTAACTCAAGTGACGCTAACCATCAAACATCACTATAAATGAAGGGATAGCATATATGTCTGCAGATAATTTTGGTAATAAATTAAAAATGCTATTACATGCTAAATCAATGACGGTAAGAAAATGCAGTGAGCAGACCGGTATTGATAAAGGGACCATTTCACGTATTATCAATGGAAAACGAAAAGCAAACATCCAGCACTTAAAAAAGTTTGCTTCTTGTTTTGATATACCGCTTATAGAACTTCTGCACGCTGCCGGTTATTCCATACACGCTGATGAAGCGCGTGAGATTTCAGATATGCATACATCCATAGAAGAAATTCAGCAAATACTAAAGGCATCGGATCTTTACAATAATCATTTAAGTACAACTGCCGTTGAGCAGCAATTAGACAGGTATGAACAAAATGCCCAAACAGAGGAAGGAAAACAAATTATTCATAATCAGTTTAAGAAAAAGCTTGATGAAGTAGGCAGCATTGGTCCATTTATTAATCAACTCAAGGATTTTTATGCACAATTTGCACAATATAAGAGGGATCCCTTTACTTTAGCTGTCATGGGAGGTGTATTATTATATTTTATTACACCGTTCGATGTAGTTCCTGATTATATTTTCCCTATTGGATATATGGATGATGCTATCGCAGTACAAATTGCTTTAAAAAAACTTTCTAACTAAAAGAATATACAAGGAGCATTCAATATGAAAAGACGTGAAAGAAAATCTGGAAAGCGGAAATGGATACGGCGTGTTCTGTTACTTGTTTTCGTCTGCATCATTGCGGCAGGAGCCTATATCATTACGCAATATTATCAAGGATTATCCGAAGCAAGTGAAGGTCAATACAAGGACGATGGTACAACCTTTATTCCATTTGAAGGATCAGAACCGCAATTTGGAGAAATAAATGTTTTAATGATAGGCAGTGATACCCGTGGAGAAGAGCGCGGGCTCTCGGATACAATTATGATTGCCAACTATAATCAGGAAACCCATGATATAAAACTAGCTTCCATTATGCGTGATACATACGTAGAGATACCTGGATATGGCATGCAGAAGATTAATGCTGCATTTGCATTTGATGGTCCCGAACTGCTCAGACAAACGCTGAAGCAAACTTTTGATATCGATTTACACTATTATGCAGTGGTCGATTTCGAAGGCTTTTCCAAAATCGCAGATATTATCGCTCCTGATGGTATTGAAGTGGATATCCCGCATCAAATGTCAGAGGATATCGGAATGACACTTGAACCAGGGCGACAAGTCTTACATGGAGACGAACTGCTTGGCTATGTGCGCTTTCGGAAGGATGCAGATGGAGACTACGGAAGAGTGCAGCGGCAGCAGGAAATAATAGGCAAGCTGAAAGATGAAGCGGTAAGTATCCACGGTCTGATGAAATTGCCAAAGCTTTTAGGCGTTGCTGATCCATACATTGATACGAATGTAGATAGTAAAACCATTCTTACAATAGGAAAAGGACTGATTAGCGGCAGTGAACACCCGATGGAAACATTAAGAATTCCTGTAGATAATTCCTATCAAAACGTCCGGACCGACGTTGGAGCTGTGTTAGAAATCGATGCAGAACAAAATAAACAAGCTCTTGAAGAATTTTTATCAGCAGATAGGGAATAAAAATTTGTACTACTGATTTCTAAGCTTATATTCGCCAGCCTGTTTGTAAATAGAGAAATAAGGGTAAAATTACTATATGTCCATATGATAACTTACAATCAGCAACTTTCTGAGTAAGTGAATTACTCTATACAAAGGAGCGAATAGAAATGGCAAACAGCAGAATCAAATTAAAGAAAAAAGAATTGGTTGCAAAAGATACAATGGCTTTTCATTGGGAAATGCCAGATGGATTTGAATTTAAAGCAGGTCAGCTGACCCATATTAAATTGATTAATCCAAGCGAGATAGATGAGAAAGGAACGGAAAGAGCATTGTCATTCGTTTATGCACCGAGTGAAAAAGAATTAGTTACAACAACCCGGCTGAGAGATTCCGCTTTTAAACGAGAATTAAAAGACCTTCCCGAAGGCAGTGAAGTCGAATTTGACGGAGCAAACGGAAGCTTTACCTTGCATAAAACGGAATCAACGCCGGCAGTATTTCTCATTGGCGGTATCGGTATCACCCCGATTCGAAGCATGATCGCAGAGGCTACCAATCAGAAAACAGACCATGACCTTACATTGCTGTATTCGAATAAAACACCGGAGGATGCACCGTTTTTATCTGATTTTGAAGATATGGAAAAAAGAAATCGTCATTTCACCTTTGTCCCAGTCATGACAAGGTCGGATGCGGATGAATGGAGCGGAGAAAGAGGGCATATCGATGCCGAGCTGCTTAAGCGGTATGTTTCCGATATTAATAAGCCGATATATTATTTATCCGGACCCGGCGATATGGTAGAAGCCATGCAGAAAATGCTTGTAGATGCCGGTGTCAATGAAGATAATATCCGGTCTGAGGAGTTTGCAGGGTACTAAAAGGTTATATTCTAGAATGAATTTCTTTGAAATAATAAAGAGAAAACACCCCTGAAATTAGATTTTTAATCTGTTTTCAGGGGTGTTTCATGTGATTTCCAAAGTAACGATAGGATAAATGAAGGAAGGCTGGGCTTATTATAACGATGATGAATTGATTAGAAAAACCTATTGCCAGCTAACGCGAAGTCTGTATATGATAATAGCAACTTCTCTCTATGAGAAAAATGAAGGAGCAGATGATGATTACAGATGAAATTCTTTCTACGCTATTTGTAGTTGGCGGCTTTTTGATCCTTTTACTTATTGTTTATGTTTTTAGCAAAATACCTGGTTCCGGCCTTATCTTTCGTTTTATTCGCAGACTTTTTCTGATTCTGTGGAGTATTGTTATTTTAGGTCTAACTTTCTTTATGTTCTTTATGGTCGGCTATATGGTGATCGTGTTCTTTACGTTTAATGGAAGCGAAGAGGGAATCTTATACCAAGGAGAGCCGATAAACTTTTTGATTGGTGATAATGCGAGAGACGCAGCATTTTTTACGATGCTTTATGCTGGCTTTTGCCTGGTGGCTGTATATATTATTTCGTTTATTTTGGCGATGGGGCGGAAGGTTACGCGTGTCAGCAGAAGGTTCCATGCTGAAATTATTTTAGTTGCTATGATTGGTTTGGTATTTACTGTATTTCCTGTTGTGGTTGAGTCGGTTTTACCAGATTTTGAAGTGGGGCGTTATGGGAGATATGCACTTGGTGTTCTGCCACTGATGATGTATATCCAGGCACAAATGAAAAAATCCAGAGAACGCCGGGGGAATGGACGCTACCCTTCTCGTAAGGAGCGGTTCTATCGCGATTTGAATGAGAAGCAGTCCAATCGAGCTGGGAAATTCTAAGGTGTTTTTATACAACTTCTCAAAAAATAATATGTTTGGAATTGAAAAACCTCGTTTGGAAGGTTTGTCGCATTGATGAACCTTTCAAACGAGGTTTTTTATATCGTTGACAGTTATATCGGGTTACGATATACTAAATTATATCGTCAGTCGATATAACGTGAACAAATATAAAAAGACGAGGAGATAATAAGATGCAGAATGAGCAGATAGCTTTAACAGAAGCGGTTTATTACACGCTGCTTTCTCTATATAAGCCGCTTCATGGTTACGGGATTATGCAAAAAGTAGAAATGATGTCAGCGGGAAGAGTGACTCTCGCAGCGGGTACGCTATATGGTGCTTTGAATAACCTGTTAGACAAGGGCTGGATTGAGGCTCTTCCTAAAAATGTTAATAATCGAAAAAAAGAGTATCTCATTACCGCCCAAGGGAAGAAAATGGTGGAGATGGAACTGTTAAGACTGCAAGAGCTGATTAATAACGGAAAGAAAATAGTAGAAATGGAGGAAAAGGACAATGGAGAAAAAAGTTAAAAAGCTTTTCACTGTCTGGAAATTTGCCGAAGAAGAGCAATGGTTAAACGAAATGGCTTCAGATGGTTGGGAGTTGGTAAAAGTAAGTGTACCCAATTATCGTTTTATAAAAAGCACTCCCAATAAATACATTTATCGATTGGAATTACTCGATCCAAAATTAACGAAAAAAGAACGCAAAGATTACATTGATTTTATGGAAGAAACCGGAGCGGAGAAAATTGGAGAGTTTTCTAACTGGATTTATTTTCGTAAAAACGCTGAACTAGGAGAATTTAATATCTTTTCTGATTTGGATTCAAGGATTGTACACTTAAAGAGGATGTTTCAGCGTCTTCTTGCTGGATTTATTTCGATTATAACGATTTTAATTTTTTCAACTGTGTTGATGATAAATAATTCTACTCCTTATATTTTATCAATGATTACAACGGTTATATTCGTTTTAATTCTATGCTTGTTCTTATATGGATTGATCCAAATAAATAAACGAAAAAAAGAACTGGCAGAAGAGCGACAATTTAGAGAATAAAAATAGGATTGATTTAAACCGCCTATTTGTCAGGGATTATTGTCTTTTTATTAGTAGGAAAAAGTGATAAATCAATGACTTTATGTTCTTATAAAAAGTGCCTGAGAGTTTGACTTAGGCACTTTTTTAAACGCTTATAACTTAAATCGCTGGAAATTATAAACTCAACTTCCGCACATTAAAAAGTAACTTCATTTCTATAGAAACAGGGGGGTGATCGTTCCTTCGATAACCCCTTGACAAAGAATAAAAGGTGAAGTGTAAAGCACCGCTGAGGCGGACCATTTTGCTTTCCGACGTACAGGACGTACTAGTGCAGACGTTGCAACAAATGTTTTCGATGGGGTTGCGATTACTCACCCCATCGAAAACATTTGTACGTCGGAAAGCGGAGTGGTTGGCCGGAGCGGAGCTAAGCACCATCACCAATTCCAAAAAGGCCGGATATTTCACCAAAATGCAAGCATGGTAATGGAGAACATGTTCACCCTGAAATAGCAAAATATATTTGCTTATTCTTAGGTGCGAAAGTTGAGTTATAAATAATAACAACTATCTTCTAAAGCCATGCAACTTAAATCCGCTGTCTACTTTACAAATAGTAATACAATAACACCGGCAATAATTAGAAGCAGAATTAAAATACCTGTACCTTTCCACCCTAACCCGCCAACTAAATCGGACAGGCCTCCACCATGAATACTGCTTGATGATTTTTTTAATTCCTCTTGCCGGAGTCTTTCTCTGGTTTCTTCGGGAGTTTCTTTGTCATTACGCATAAACGAACCCCACCTTTGATAATATTTCCTCTAACCATTGAAATAAGTCTCTTATCTGTGACTATAGCATATCCTAAATAAAATTTGTCACCATTTCTACAAACAATCCAATGAAAAGTATGATATACTATTTATAATAATTATAATATAATATTAATTATAAATAAATGAAAATGATAATCAATATCAGAGATTTGTATGGTGTTAAAAGGGGGAGTGTAAAATGACGGGAACAAACAGCAGTGGTACTTTCTTATTGTATCTCAAAATACATGGAGAAATCATTGCCGCAGCAATAAGCGGAATACTTATTTTGACTGCCTGGATATTATCCGGCCATATTAGTCATGCCTTATGGATTACTTTATTGATTGCTGCTTTTTTAATTGGCGGTTTTGCAAAAGCGAAGGAAGGAATCACAGAGACATATAAAACCAAAAAATTAAATGTAGAGCTGCTGATGATTATTGCAGCTATTGGAGCAGCTTCCATCGGCTACTGGGCAGAAGGAGCTATCTTGATTTTCATCTTTTCTTTATCCGGTGCTTTGGAAAGCTATACGGAAAATAAAAATAAGAATGAATTGAAAAGCCTGATGAAGCTGCAGCCGGAAAGTGCTACCCTGCTAAATGGTGAGATAATAAGCATTAGTGAATTAAAACCGGGTGATTGCATTACTGTAAAATCAGGGGAGAGAATCCCGGCAGATGGAATTATTGTCAAAGGAGATACAACCGTAGATGAGAGTGCATTATCCGGAGAATCGATTCCTATTACTAAAACAGTAAGCGATGAGGCCTATGCTGGCACAGTTAATCTTGGCAGCAGTCTGCAAATTGAAATAAATACGTTACCGACAGAGACCATGTTTCAAAAAATTATCGAGCTGGTTCAAGATGCGCATGAAGAACGATCTCCCTCTCAGCAATTTATTGAGAAATTTGAAGGGGTATATGTCAACGTTGTATTGGTTACTGTTGCTGTGATGATGTTTCTTCCACATTTTTTATTTGGCTGGTCCTGGACTGATACCATCTACCGCGCCATGATTCTATTGGTTGTCGCTTCGCCATGTGCGTTAGTTGCTTCGATTATGCCGGCGACTTTATCCGCAATTTCCAATGGGGCGCGTCAGGGGATTCTGTTCAAAGGTGGTGTGTATGTAGAAGCTTTAGCTAAATTAGATGCGGTTGCTTTTGATAAGACAGGGACGTTGACCAAAGGAGAACCTGCCGTCGTTGATTATTTTATAAAGCAAGGAGAGAATAGCGAATCCTTGGCAAATGTTATTTATACGATGGAAAGTGAATCCATTCATCCGCTGGCTCAGGCTATGAAACAATGGGCGAGCGTATCCCGGGGAGGTCTAAGAGAGTTATCTGCAGCTGTCAAGCACCATAACGGAAAAGGGCTGTCAGCTGAATTGGATGGAGTGTCTTGGTGGATTGGTAATGCAGAATTGGTTGGAAAGCAGGACGCAGATCAGTTCCTGCAAGTCTTTACTCCACAAGAACAAGCGACGACCAATATATTTGTGCGAAAAGATGCGGAGATTATTGCTGTATTTTTGCTGAAGGATACTCTCCGGCAAGATGCTGTTGAAGCAATACAAGAGCTGAATAAGCTTGGTTTAAGAACGATTATGCTGACAGGTGATAATCAAGCAACTGCAGCAAGCATTGCTCAGGAAGCTGGAATTACAGAATTCCATGCCAATTGCTTGCCGGAGGATAAGGTAAATTATTTAAAGCAGCTGAGAGCGCACAACCAGCAGACAGCAATGATTGGCGACGGTGTAAATGATGCGCCGGCCCTGGCGACAGCTAACATTGGTGTGGCGATGGGCGCAGGAAGCGATATTGCTTTGGAGACAGCAAACGTTGTGCTGATGAAAAATAATTTAGCAAAAATGGTTAACGCGATTCGGATTTCGAAAAAAATGAATGCCATTGTAAAACAGAATATTATTTTTTCTCTTGCTATCATAGCTATTCTGATTGCCAGCAATTTTCTGCAGATTATCAATATGCCGCTGGGTGTTATTGGGCATGAGGGAAGTACGATTCTTGTTATTCTTAATGGGCTGCGGATGTTAAAGGGTGAATAAAAAGTCAGCGGATACCGTCGTTCACATGCCAAATGAAGATAGCTCTGATTCACCATCATCTCATATACAATCAAGAGAGCCGATTGATGAAGAGTTGATGTTTTTTGATAAAGCAAAACAATAATGCGGAATTAACCGTATAGAAGCTTTTCCTGTCTTATTTCAGAAGGGAAAGCTTCTTTTCTATGCTGCAGCGGCTTTACGCTTCATATCCTGTTCATCCTTCATTCATTATTTTATCCTGCGTTACTTTTTATTATTAAATATATCGCTGAGCACCTTCTCAAATCCAATTTCCGAGATTTCGTCAAACATCCCATCTACTTCCTCTTTGGATATATTCATGTTATTTTCATTCCAAAGCATCCACGTATGAATGATTCCTGAAAGCAAAAATTCAATGATATATTCCAATTTGATT
This sequence comes from Oceanobacillus sp. FSL K6-0251, assembly GCF_038004725.1. Classification (NCBI taxonomy): domain Bacteria; kingdom Bacillati; phylum Bacillota; class Bacilli; order Caryophanales; family Bacillaceae; genus Oceanobacillus; species Oceanobacillus sp. FSL K6-0251. The sequence goes on from NZ_JBBORS010000001.1 coordinate 1,460,296, forward strand.
TGATCTTTTTCATTTAAATCTTTTACTTGCTCCATTACTTTCGTTCGAGCTTCTTTTTTATATTCGTATAAATAATCTGGATCTCCATTTGGTCCAAGCAGCACCATAATCCGTTCATTCATTTTTTCGTTCAATTCGTCGTCATAGGATTGTTCTACTTCAAAGCGGGCTCGTTCTTTCTCTTCCTTTGTAATACTGCCCAGATCATGGTCTTGAAACCACTGTAAAACAGCTGAGATTAATTCTTCTGATGGTACAAGGCCTTGTTTGATTTCATTCAGTATATCGTATACGTCCGTATAATAATTATAAAAGGTTCCTCTGTTATATCCTGCGCGGTCTGTTATTTCCTTAATCGAAATTTTATTGATAGGTTTCTCTTTATAAATATCCCAAAATGCTTCCTGCAAATTAAATTTTGTCTGTTCTTTGACACCCATCATGAATCCCTCCTTTTTTCAACAAATGGACCCTAATTGTTCATTGTTTAATGATACGTATCTCCTTACAATAAATAATACAACATGTTGTTGAAATTTTGAATAGACAACAAAAAATTTAATAGGAGGAATTTTGCAAGTGAAGAATTTATCGAACTTTTCTATCAAGAGACCAAAATTCACGATAGTTGTGATGTTGGTCCTTTTAATTCTGGGCGGCGTATCGCTAACCAGGCTCCCAATTCAAATGATGCCAGAGATTGAACCGCCTGTTGCAGTTGTCGCAACAAGCTACCCTGGAGCAGGGCCTGAGGAAGTCTTAGACAGCGTTACAGAACCTCTGGAAGAGGATCTTTCTACCGTTACAGGGTTACAAAATATTTCCTCACAATCACAGGAAGCTTCCTCACTCGTTATTTTGGAATTTGATTATGATATGACGATAGATGAGGTGGAGAATGAAATAACTCGTACAATATCCTCTACGAATCTGCCGGAACAGGCGGAAGAGCCAAGTTTTATCGAATTTGATATTTCCATGATGCCGAGCATACAAATGGCAGCGACGTCTACGAATGGAGACACAGCAGAATTTGAAAATCAGGTCAATGATTTGGCAAATGAACTGGAATCGATTCAAGGAGTCGCATCAATTAATATTAATGGTTTAATGGAAAGGGAAGTAGCTGTTGAATTAGATACAGAAGCACTAAGTGACTATAATCTCTCTCAATCGGATATTGCCGGAATGATTGAAGCGAATAATATTTCGATGCCTATTAATACAATTGAAGATACAGAGCAGGGTTATAACATTTCTACTCGTACCATGAATGAATTGGATGGATTGGATGAACTGCGGGAACTCGTTTTGCTCGACATGCCTGATGAAGAGGTAACATTGAATGACGTGGCAGATATTTCTATTTCCGAAGATAATGGCGGCGTCATTACCCGCTTTAACGAGGAAGATGCTGTTCAGCTTGAAATGATGTTAGCTGACGGGGCGAATGCATCTTCTGTAAACGCAGAATTTAATGAAGAATTGGATGCTTTGCTTGATGACGAGGAATATGAACAGCTTTCTGTCAGTACACTTTATGACGAAGGCGAGTATATAGATATGGCAATCGACAGTATCTATGTTTCCTTGATCAGCGGTGCGGTATTAGCAATGTTTGTGCTGTTTGCATTTATACGAAATCTGAAAGCTCCATTGATTATTGGATTATCGATTCCATTTTCCGTCATCACTACCTTTGCTTTGCTGTTTTTCACAAATATCAGCATTAACATGATGACATTGGGTGGTTTAGCACTTGGAATTGGGATGCTGCTCGATAACTCAATTGTTGTTATTGAGAATATCTATAGACATCTGTCGATGGGTAAAAATCCGAAACAAGCAGCAAGAGAAGGAACCAGGGAAGTGGTTACAGCAATCCTTGCTTCTACATTAACGACAGCTTCTGTATTTTTACCAGTCGTGTTTGTTACTGGTCTGGTAGGGCAGTTATTTACGCCATTAGCAATTACGGTTGTATTCAGTCTGCTGGCTTCCCTATTTGTAGCGGTCACGGTAGTACCGATGCTGGCAAGCCGTATTTTGACGGTACCGAAAAATATGGATGAAACGAAGCGGAAGCAAAAAGGATATATGAAACGATTGAGAAAGGCTACTGCATGGTCGTTGCGGCACAGGGCCTCTGTACTGTTTGCAGCTGTTATTCTGTTCCTTGCTGGTGCCTTTGGTTTGGCTGTGCAGGGAATGGAGTTTATGCCAGAGCAAGATGAAGGGTTTTTAACCATAGAGGTGGAAAAAGAACAGGGAACCTTACTGGAAGACACCCTGGCAACTGTAGAAGATATTGAAGCAGAACTGGATAATCATGAGGAAGTGGACGCTTATCTAAGTACAGCTGGTTCATCCGGTATGATGTCTTTTGCAGATGAAAGCAATACAGCAACCATAAGCGTGCAATTAACAGATGCAAGTAACCGAAATATGACCACTTCTGAATTTATCAATGAAGTGGAAGATGATATTCAAGATACAGATGCATCCGCAGAAATCAATGTTATCCCGATGTCACAGGCTGGCGCCGGGGAACCAAATACAGTTGTACTGAATGTTTCCGATAATGATGAAGAACGTCTGGATGAAGCAGAAACAGACATCATCAATGAATTGGAGGACGAAGCGGATATTAACAGTGTGACATCCAGCAATTCAGGGACAGTGGAAGAATTGCAAGTAGTTGTGGATAAAGCAGAAGCGCGTGAAAATGGTTTTCAGCCGGCACAGGTAGGAGAGGCTCTATATGAGGCAACCAATGGTGTCGAAGCTTCTACAATAGAAGAATCCGGCGGCTACACCACAATCAATGTGAAATATCCTGCAGATGTCTTAGAAAGTGAAGAGGCATTTGAGAATATCTCTATCCCAAATGATGAAGGAGAGTATATCGATTTAGGCGATATTGCATCGTTAGAAGAGGCTGAATCGCCTACGCTTATAAATAGAGATGAGATGACAGATACAAGGGAATTAACGGTTTCGTTCAGCGACAGCCTTTCTTTAAATGAAGCAAGTCAGCTGATTGATGACGTTATTACAGACCTTGACCTGCATGAAGATACAGAGCATTCTATGGGCGGCGATATGGAAATGCTCAATGATGCCATTCCGCAATTAATCCTTGCAATTGCACTTGGAATCGTATTTATCTACCTTGTCATGGTTGCTCAGTTTGAATCATTTAAAGCACCATTTGCTGTTATTATGACAATTCCATTAGCATTTATTGGGGTTGCTTTGTCTCTGTTAATTACCAATAATCCGCTGAGTGTCATAGCAATGGTAGGTATTATTCTGCTTATCGGAATTGTTGTGAACAATGCAATCTTGATTGTCGATTATATCCAGCAGCAGAAGGAAAAAGGAATGTCTGCTTATGAAGCGATTGAAATCAGCGTTCAAGACAGATTCAGACCGATTCTCATTACAGCTGTTACAACGATTCTGGGTATGCTTCCGCTAACGCTGGAAATCGGTGAAGGCATGGAAGGAATTGCACCAATGGGGATTGTTGTTATCGGCGGCCTGACTGCAAGTACGTTCTTAACCTTGTTTATCATTCCGATTATCTACAGCTTTATTGATCCGGAAACAAGGAAGATGAACAAGAAATATATGACGCCGGATGGAGAAATCATCACGCAGCGTCAAGTTGATGAGAGAAAGGAACAGGAAGCTGCTGCTTCTTATGAGCAGAGTGAACAAGAAGCAGATGATTCTCCAGAGGAAAACACAGGTTCAGAACAAAAATAGTAACCAATGTAATAGAATAAAATAATGTTTAAAGAGTAATCCAAACTTATTCAAGCTAAGAATAGGTTTGGATTTTCTTTTTTAGGATGTTCAAAAGAGACCTAAAAATATTATCCTACCTGGCGGTTATTGTCGAATTATTTTGCCCTTTCTGTCTTACTTTGTAATATTTTAGATAGATTCTACTTCCGGCTGTTGAAAATCGAAAGGTTCAAAAATGCTAATGTGGGAGGGATATTCATGAACAGTCTTAGGCATTTGTCAGACGAGCTCTTGCAGGAGTCCTTGAGAAATGCAGTAAAATTAAAGCTGGAACAGAATTTTTGTGCAACATTAAGAGATGAAATCAGCCAACGGGCAGAAAGGAGCAAAAAAGGCACCAGAAAAGCGATGGACATGACGAACACTTTTGAATGGTAATAACGGCAAGAGGTTCTATTGTCCTTTAATCGGTAATTGCTGAAACCGGAAGTAGAATCCCCCAGTCTGAATTTCAGGCTGGAAAGAGCAGCGTTGGTACTGAATGGTACGCAGCGCTGCCTTCTTTTTTTGTTAATAGATATACTTAGTAATCGTTGTCGAATTTTAATATTTTTAGAGATGAAATATTCATTGAGACAAAAGAATAACGTAATGAAAATTGTTGGAAATTTCCCGGGAAATAGTTTGGGAGGGTTATGAAATGAATTTTGCAAGGGAATTTTTTGTTATTAATAGAGAAGTACATCAATAACTAGTAATAAATTACTTTTATGGAATATATAGTTCATTATTTTGAATGGAATAATAGAAGGAGGCAAATTATTACTTATTTATTTTTAACTGACTTCCTTTAGAATCTTTTTTAGTAATACGTATACTATAATAAATTCAAATTAAATTCTCCGCTCTGTTGTAGAGCAACATAGATCTGTTATAGAAATAACGTAATAGATGGAATCATATTTAAAGAAAGGAATGTTATATTTGACGTCATGTTTAACAGTGTAGGAATTTAGGAAAAAGGAATAGCAGGTGGCAAAGCAATATCTCAACAAATGGAAAAGACAGCTGATATCCTGAAAGAACAATAGCCGGATAAAGTCATTATTTTTGGCGGGGGCTGCTCCATGGACCAAGTACCATTTGATTATTTGAGTGGAAAATATGGAGATAAGCTAGGGATTTTATGGTTGGATGCACATCCTGATATTGCAACAACAAATGGTTCGTCAAATGGGCATGAGATGATTGCAGCGAATTTGCTTGGAAAAGGTGCGGATCAATCTGTTACCAAAGTGAAAAATCCAATTTCTACAAGTCATATGATGTATGCAGGATTAATAGAAAAGAATTTACGTGATAGAGATAAACTAGTAAAGGAATTAAATGTACGCTTTGCCGGTCCGGATGAGCTAAAAGAGAATAGCCAGCTAATCATAGATTGGATAAAGGAAAACAAAATCGAATATTTAGCTGTTCACTTTGATCTGGATGTCTTGTCTCCAAAAGATTTCCGTTCCGTTTATCCGGCAGAACCATATACGGATGCAGAAGATTTTCCTGCTGCAGTGGGAAAAATGAAGCTTGCTGAAGTGGTCCGTGTACTGAACGATGTTTCAGGAAAAGCTGAAATTGTAGGACTTGGGATTGCTGAACATCTGCCTTGGGATGCTATTAATCTTAGAAAAGCACTTTCTGAAATCTCGATTTTTGATGATTAATTTCATTACACTAATATTATACCGCTATAAATCATTGATTTGTTTTGAGCTATCTACGTTCAAATTTGCTTGATTGAAATCTAAATTCCAGCCATCCGCGATTGATTTTCCTGTTTTCTCTATTTAGAAGCGGAAGTCTTGCAGCCAGTTATACTGCGATAAAAGCAATTCTTAAAAGATTTTATATTTGGAATAACTATAAAAGGAGTGTTTTATCACAAATTTTATCGGGAAAATGTAGGAATAAGAGCCACTTATCTAAAATGTAATTAATGAAGTCGCAGCGAACTTTGCTGCTTATGGAATTACAGCGGAATTGGTAATAAAAACAGCATAGAGATCTGGTTCGTTTATTCCAGAACGGTTGGACATATTCTATTATCTGGATTAAAAACGGTGGTTGAGCATAAGCAGTTGGAAAAATGAAAGTAATTATCATTCAAAATCAGGTATGCATAGCAAAAGGGTATTCATGTGTTATACCGAATTTGAAAAAAATCAAGAAGGAGAGAACAACATGGAAAAAAAGATATTCATTCAGACAGGTACAGGAGTAGATCTCCATGGACAGGACGTGAACCAAGCTTCAGAGCGTGCCATTAACAATGCGATACAATCTAATTCAATGCCAGGTATTCAGGACGCTCTTCCTAATCAGGATTTAAATAATATGAAGGTAAATGTGAAATTAGGCATCCCCAGAGATCTGGAGGACTTGGATGAGGAAAGAATCAAAAAGTTAATACCATATGGCGATGTGTCGGTGGAAAAACTGGAGGGAGGCTTGGCCTCGACAAATGGTATCTATCTAAGTGAGCAAAAGGATAAAAATGACCTGATGTATATTGTCAATGCCGTTGTGGAAGTAGGGTATTAATTAAGACAGAAGGGAAGGAACCGGCGCCGGTTCCTTCCCTTTTTCAACCGGATAACTGTCTAAAAGCCATTATCAATCCTTCCTCGGGGCAATCCCTTTAATAAGCATCTCTGTCCATTCTTCGGTATAGGGAGCGATTTTCTCATAAATCTGCGGCTTGGAAATGCCTTCTACAATTGCCTGGAAATAAAGAATCAGAAATTCATCGGAATATTTCAAGTCCACTTTTCCCTCTTTACGGCCGCAATGGAATAAATCCAATAGCATGCCGTAATTTACTTCATTAAATTTCTGCATCATTAAAGATAGACCTTCCTCATCCTTTTTCGTGAAAAAATCCATCATTCGCATATAAAATTGGTGATTGATTTTATCTAAATAGCTGATTTTATTTTGGCTTAATGCAATCAGTGTTTCTTCAAAAGAGTGATTTTCAGCTATAATTTCTTTGGCATCGGTAATCAATTGATTAATAAAGTCCTGAAAAACTTCACGAATCAGATTATCCTTGCTGCCAAAATACTTAAAAAGGGTAGCTTTTCCGACATTTGCATGCTTTGCGATTTCCTCCATGGTTACATTGCCGGCATCTGTATCTCCGTTTATCAGCTCAAAAGCTGCTTCTAAAATCTTTCGTTTCTTTTCCTCTGTTCTTTTTTCAAAACCATTCACATATATAACCTGCTTTCCGTTGAACATTCAATAAAATTTCTAAAAATGAATGCATCTCTTCCTATTTATTATATCTGTCTAATTATGAACTGGCAAATAAAAAATAGTATATATTATATTGACTTCATTTATAAAAAGGAATAATATTGAACTGTAAAATAGTTTTGTGGTTTAAAACTTTTTATTTGAAGTATTATTTTGAACTGTGGTGTGGTGAATAGTTTTGTTTAGTTTTTTGAACGATTAAGGCAGAACTGGGTAAAACAGCGTATGAAATGAAGGAGAGAAGGAGTGTCAGCCTTATGACAAAAATTGTGAAATTACAAGGCCTGCAAAAGAAGTTTGGTAAGTTTCAAGCGTTAAGTGATGTGACTTTCACTGTAGAAGCGGGAGAAGTTGTTGGTTTTATCGGTCCCAACGGTGCTGGTAAGTCAACGACAATTCGTGCTTTATTAGGAATTATTAAGCGGGATGCCGGGCAGGCAGAAATTTTTGGAAAGGACGTTTGGAAGGAAAGCCTGGAAATCCATAAACGTATTTCTTATGTGCCGGGAGATGTCGCGCTCTGGGGAAGTCTGACCGGGGGAGAAATTATTGATTTGTTTATGAAGCTGCATGGGGGCGGAGATAAGCAAAAACGTGATTATTTAATCAAACGTTTTGAACTGGATCCGAAGAAAAAGGCCAAGGGGTACTCCAAAGGAAACCGGCAAAAAGTTGGCTTAATCGCTGCTTTATCTGTGGAATCCGATTTATATATTTTTGATGAGCCGACTTCTGGTCTTGATCCCTTGATGGAAGCGGTCTTTCAGGAAGAAGTAGAAAAAATCAAGGAAGCAGGAAAGTCCATTTTACTGTCTTCTCATATTTTGAGTGAGGTAGAGCGTTTAGCTGACAGGGTCGTTATTATTCGTCAGGGGGAGATTGTAGAGTCCGGGACATTAGATGAATTAAGGCATTTGACTCGCTCTGCTGTCACCTTATCAACCGAAGGAGATGTTTCGCAAATGGAATTTGTAGAGGGTATCCATGATTTTACACAGAAAGATAACGAAGCGACATTTTCTGCTGATAATAAATACATCAATGCTATTTTAACGGAGGCAACGAAGCTTGGTGTGAAAAAGTTTGAAGCGGTACCGCCGACACTTGAGGATTTATTTATGCGGCATTATGAGGGATAAAAGCTGACAGGGAGGTGAAAGGCAATGAAGGAAAAATTTGCACGTTGGGATACCTTGTTTTTACAGTATCTAAAGCGTGATTGGAAAAAGATTATTTTTTGGATTTTGGGAGTAGGTTTATTTTCAGGAGGCTTTGTTCCTGCGTTTGAAGAAATAGCAAAGGGGCAAGGGTTAATAGGAATGTATGAAACACTGCAAAACCCTGCGATGATCTCCATGGTCGGTCCCACACCAATTGAAACGGCAGCGGAATATACATTAGGAGCGATGTATGCACATGAGATGTTATTATTCTGCGGATTATTTGCGATGATTATGTCTGTTCTGCATATTGTAGGTCACACACGTAAAGAGGAAGATCTCAGGCTGACGGAGCTTGTACGCTCTTTTCAAATTGGTAGACAGGCAAATTCGCTTGCAGCAATGGCAGAAGTGATTGTTATTAATGTATTATTGGCGCTTTTTATTAGCGGTCTGTTAATGATTTTTAATGTTGATACGGTTTCTGTCCACGGCTCCATTCTATTTGGAACGTCGATTGGGGTAGCCGGCGTGATTGGAGCAGTCATTGGACTGGTGATGGCGCAAATCATGCCGGCTTCATCCAGTGCCACAGGCTCAAGCTTAGGTTTGGTCGGGCTGCTCTATATTATTCGTGCTGGAACGGATGTATCGAATGTGGATTTATCCATGTTCAATCCGCTCGGCTGGACGTATTTGACTTATCCATTTACAGAGAACAGCTGGCTCCCGATTATTTTTGCCCTGATTTTTAGTGCAGTGATGGTAAGCCTTGCTTTTGCACTGGAAGGCGGGCGTGATATGGGTGCGGGTTACTTGCCTGAAAGAGAAGGCAGAGAGCATGCAAGACGGTCTCTATTATCGGTGCAGGGATTGTTTGCCAAACTGAATAAGGGAGTTATTATTGGCTGGCTGATTGGCTTTGCAGTGATGGGCGCAGCGTACGGCTCCATTTATGGGGATATGCAGACATTTCTGGAAAGTAATGAAATGATGGCGCAAATGTTTGCACAGTCAGGCGTTTCTATTGAAGAATCTTTTACAGGAACAATTATGATGGTCATGATTGTTTTGGTATCTATTCTGCCAATCGTTATTGTGAATAAGCTTTTTGCGGAAGAGAGCCGTTTGCATTTAAGCCAGCTTCACGCTACAAAAGTCACGCGCGGTCAATTTTACTGGACGACAATCGGGTTAGCAATTTTGTCCGGGTTAATTGGAACCTTGCTTGCTGCCGGAGGTCTTGGAGGTACGGCTATCTCCGTTATGGGCGACCATGGTGCGCTCAGCATCGGCGATTTTCTGGCTGCGGGCTATAACTTCTTTCCATCCGTCTTATTCTTTATCGGACTTGCAGCTTTAGCACTTGGATGGGCACCGAAGTTAGGGAAAATAATTTATGCGTATCTTGGTTATTCCTTTATCCTGAATTATTTTGGAGGTATTTTGGATTTACCGGGCTGGTTCTCGAAAACAGCCATCCAAAGCTGGATTCCGCAAATGCCGATGGACCGTTTTGATGCTCCAGTTTTTATGGTTATAACGGGCATTAGTATTGCTTTAATGATAATTGGTTACCTCGGCTATAATAGGCGGGATATGATAGAAGGAGCTTAACCTCTAAAAAATTCATTTAATCTTTGAAAGTCAATTTGTTCCATATGCGGATGGGATAGATTGGCTTTTTCCTGTTTTGTAAAGTTTCTGTAAATTTTTTAGATGATAGATTGAACTGGTTGCGCTTTAATGGTAAATTAATAACGAAATTCGATATCAGGGTTCGATATCAATACTTCAGGGGATGAATCAAATTGGAAGAAAAAATATTAAGAAAGTTATTTTTGGGATTTATTCAAATCCATATACTGCATCATGCAATGGAACACCCGATTTTTGGTGTATGGATGCTGGATGAATTAAGGGAGCATGGATACAAGATAAGTCCAGGAACCTTATATCCGATTCTTCACTCGATGGAAAAGGATGGACTATTGAGTATGGAAGAACGTAATGCAGGCGGGAAAATAAGAAAATATTATACGGCTACCGATAAAGGGCGGACCGTGCTGGAGGAAGCTCGAGAGAAAGCATATGAACTGTTTAAAGAAATTAAAGACTGACAGGGAAGGGTGTACTGGGTGAATCATATTACAACATCAAAAGAGAAATTCAAACTACTATTCGAAATTCTGCTTATTTCTACACGGCTGGGATTGACATCTTTTGGCGGACCGATTGCGCATCTTGGATATTTTCATGAGGCATATGTCCGGAAAAGAAAATGGATGGATGAAAAAAGTTACAGCGACTTAGTTGCACTGTGTCAGTTTTTACCTGGGCCAGCAAGCAGCCAAGTTGGTATTGGTATTGGTGTCATGCGCGGAGGCATCCTCGGGGGGATAATATCTTTTATTGGCTTTACGCTGCCTTCTGTCATAGCGTTGATTATTTTTGCTTTGATCTTACAAGGTTCAGCTATGGAAGAGACTGGGTGGATTCAAGGGTTAAAAATCGTAGCAGTTGTTGTTGTAGCGCATGCGATTTTAGGAATGGCTCAAAAATTGACACCGGATTTAAAGCGCAAATCCATTGCGCTGTTCGCGTTAGTTATCACTTTATTATGGCAAACAGCCTTTACTCAAGTTGGCGTTATTTTATTAGCAGGCCTCATTGGTTATTTGGTATATAAAAATCATGCTGAGAACGAAGAATCGAAATTCGTTTTTCCGATTTCCCGAAAGCTGGGGGGCATTTGTTTATCGCTTTTTTTCGGATTGCTTATTTTGCTTCCGATTTTAAAAGAAGTGACATCTCTGAATTGGATTGCTATGTTTGATAGTTTTTACCGCTCTGGTTCACTTGTTTTCGGCGGCGGACATGTTGTTTTGCCGTTGCTGGAGCGTGAATTTGTACTGACAGGCTGGATGGACGAGACCTCCTTTTTGGCCGGCTATGGGGCGGCACAGGCTGTGCCTGGACCATTATTTACATTTGCTGCATATATTGGCGCTGTTATTAACGGATGGACAGGCGGAGTGTTGGCAACTGCAGCTATCTTTTTGCCGGCATTCTTATTGATTTTAGGTGCGCTGCCATTTTGGAATCAAATCCGTCAAAATCAAAAAATGAAGGGAGCTTTGATGGGAGTAAATGCAGCTGTCGTAGGGATTTTAATTTCGGCTTTTTATCATCCTATTTGGACAAGTGCTATCCTGGGTCCGATTGATTTTGCTTTTGCGGCTATCCTATTTAGTATGCTGGTCTATTGGAAGCTGCCCCCTTGGGTGATTGTTGTGTCCGGGGCGGTTGGAGGCGCACTCCTATCGCATCTATAATGTCCGCAGGAATTTTTAATCCGTATAATTAAAAGTGAAAAAGAAAAAACACATCAAGCATGTCAGCTTGATGTGTTTTGCTGTTTACCTTGACCCCACCAGCCTGCTTTCTTGTAAATCATAATTACAATAGCAGCGCCAAGCAAGAGAACAATTGGAATTACCCAGGTAAACCCAAGTGCGAAAAGAATCGGAGCAAAGGTAACAATAATAATATCAACAGGTGCAACTCCAACATACCCCAGTGCATAGTCTTCCGGTGTCCGGCTTTTCAGTTCCGGATCAACAATTCGTAAAAGGGCAAGTCCCATCGCCACAGTACCTGTACTCCATCCCCAGCCGAAAATAGATTTCTCCAGCCAAAAATCTCTAAATATATTTGGACCGACAAAACGGAAGAGAATATATGCCCACAGTATTCCAAAGGCAAACAATAAAATCAGCGGCAATGCATAATCCATCACGACCGTAATATTGATTGAAGCAATACCAAAAGCAACCAGGAAATCAGTAGCTGTTCCGCCGATACGCTCCATTACTCGCCCGTCAATATATTTATCAGCCTTTAACTGCCGGCTGATGCCCTGAAAGACTAAGCCCAAAATGAAGGCGACGCTGAATAGCGGTATGGACACAGCTGGTATCCATTCTGTCAATAAATTGGTTAACCAGTAAGATATGCCAATTAAAAAAGCGATAATTGCCAGATGGAGAACAAGCGGGTCAATCGAATTGGATGATACCGTTTCTTGTCCCATTGCAGAACGTTTGGAAGCCGGCATTAAACCAGATTTTAGTTCAGAAGGGAGATCCCTAAAGCTTGAAATAAATGTGGTATGTCCGTTTTCCGTACTGCGTTTAATAAGAAAAAGACCTCCTAAAACAGCAACCAGAATTCCTACAGTAGCAGAGGTCATGCCAAGATCCATTGCTTCTTCCCAGCCGGCATGTGCTAACCCTTCTCCTATAGCAGCAGCCGTACCATGTCCGCCTAGAAAACCTGCTCCTAAAATAAGTCCAAACCCATTAGGCAAGTCACTGAAGATAGGGTTTAATAGAAGTAAAGCGAATAGAACGCCTGCGCCCCACATGGATAATGTTAAGATAATGGAGTAGGAGAACATATCACGAACGCGGTGAAATACCTCTGATAATCGCACTTTCGCAGCGCCGATTGGAATCGCTCCAAAAATAACTGCAATCAGCAATGTAGGGTAGCTGCTGAATTGCTCTGAAAAGGGCAGAATACCAACCCCGCTGGGACCAAATGCAAGTCCGAGAAATCCGGCAATCATGCTGGCCGGCAAGAATAGCGATTGAATCCATTTCACTTTTGCCCGTAGGATTGTTCCTGCTAATAGTAATCCTGAAATAATACTAATATCTATCATTAATGACCAAATTGTAAAGTTTTCCATTTCTAATAAAATTCCTCCTTCATTGATGTATATTGAAAAAATAGTTAGGGTTTTGTGCGAAATGTTCGCAAAAAGATGGCTAATTTTTTGGGGGCAGAGAAATAATGTACAGATTTATTATTGTACCATATAAGCAGATTTTTTCCATAGCTAACAGAAAAGAAATAATCTTGATTAAAAGGTAATAAATGGTTTGGATAGGATGTGGTTTTGTCTATGAAGTAAAAAGAAGAGGGTATTATTTAATTAGTGAGTACAGTTAAACAACCGTAACAACGCTTGCTTCAAAGTAGCGGGTGAAATAAATACAATTAGGCGGGTTAACGACTTGAATCACTCAACTGACAGGTCTTTACGATGGGACGAGGAATACCAATAGTTTTCGTCAGGACTGAAATCCCTCGTTCCAACGAAAACTATTGATTTTTTTTTTGGAACATAACCTTGAACCGCTTATTGGGTATACATTTCATACAACTGATCCAGTTTTTCTTCTAATTGTTCAAAACGGACAAAACGGTCCTCCCGGATATATTCTTTGCCGTCTATAATCAAAAGCATGATTGGGACAGTAAAAATCAAGAACTTTTCTGCTACTTCTTCCACCTTGGAAGCATCAATATGTCCCAGGTGGATAAGAGGGTAGTCATCCAGCATTTCGGTTAGCTTTGGCAAAATGGCATGGCATACACTGCAATCCGGTCTGGAAACGAAAAGGAAGCTTAACGCATGATTATTCAAAAATTCTTCAGCCATTTCTATGGTAGTCAGTTCGTATACCTTTTTCATTCTGCGCCTCCTTTGTAACGCTTTTTAGGACTTATACGTTTTCTAATATAATTCAATCAGGTTGATAAAACAAATGCTTTATTCAGTATATAATAAATTTCAATTTTTACGTTTCTATATTTCAATATTAATGGGCGATTTGGCCGCCATCAATCACATAGGTTTGAGCCATCACAAAGCTCGCTTTATCGGATGACAAGTAGAGCACGGTTTCTGCAATTTCATCTGGTGTTGCTGCCCGGTCTGCAGGAACGTTTCCTATCATTTCCTCACGTATTTCGGGATCTTCTAATTTTTCCTTAGCTAGTGGTGTTGCAGTTACTCCGGGTGCTACAGCATTAACGCGTATGCCTTTATCCGCATATTCAATTCCGGCCGCCTTTGTTAACCCGACAACACCGTGTTTAGCAGCAACGTAAGGGGACATATCGGGATCAGCAATCAATCCGGCAACAGAAGCCGTATTGACAATACTTCCGCCGCCTGCTTTAACCATATATTCGAGCTCATACTTCAAGCAAAGGAAAACGCCTTTTAAGTCAACGGCAATCGTTTGGTCAAAATCTTCTTCTGTAGTATCAATAAAAGAAGCAATTTTAGGCAGAATCCCTGCATTGTTAAAGGCACAATCTATTTTCCCAAAGTGACCGGCTGTTTTTTCTACAAGTGATTTTACCTGATCAGCATTGCTCACATCTGTTTTAAAGAAAACCGCATCTCCGCCATTGGCTTTAATTTGTTGAACGACTTTATCGCTATCTTCGTTTATATCGCCAATCGCTATTTTTGCTCCGCGTTCAGCAAATTTTAACGCCGTCGCTTCTCCAATCCCGGAAGCTGCTCCGGTAATTAATACAACCTTGCCTTCAAAATCTTTTTCCTGAGCCATACGTATCCTCCTCAAAAATTCGTTAATCCTTTATAAATTCCCGTATTTCTTTAAAGTTATGCATCGTTAAATGAAAGACTGTACATGACATGCAAAACGCTTCCCCTGTAAAGACGGAGGAAGCGTTTTGTAATGCTGATATAGGATTTTTCGCAAAGAATTAATTCTTTATTTTTTAGTAAGTTTTTTAATCTCTTCTTTGCTTAATTTTGTGATCTCTGCGATTTGGTTGATCGGCATTCCTATTGCTATCAATTCTAAAGCTATTTCTTGATTTCGCTTTTTTATCCCTTCCTCTATTCCTTCCTGCTTTCCTTTCTCCAATCCTCTCTCAAAATAAGAATTCGGCAGCTGCAAAACCATGTCTTTTTCCTCCTCCGGTAAGTTCTCCATTTGCTCCATCATTTGTGCTTCCTCCTCTTTGTTTAGTTTTAAATAAGTCTCGAAATAACCATACAGGAATTCCATTTGTGCCGGGTTGATTTTCATCCGGGTGATCATGCGCAGAAACTCCAGCTTTACCTGAACCCGCTCATGCGCTTCATACCCCATTTGACTGAGCAATGCTGCGGCGGCCGGGTTGTCTGATTGAATATATGCTCTCCAGTCTTTCTTGATTAAGTGTAATTGTAAAAAGTTAAATTGAAGTACGTCTTGGGTGGGGGTATCGATTCTGAATTGCGTCGGTTCTTCTTTTTCCCTATTATAACTCAAAACAGCGATGGGTTGAATGGGTTTGCGGTGTTTGGCGTAAAGGTAAGAAAAATAGAGAAACATTCTTTCAGGGAAGTCCGCTTCATGCGTTGATTGTGCTTCGGTATGAATATGCAGGATTTTGTCTTCGTGATTCAGCTTTACTTCGGCGAGGACATCTATTTCCTTCTTGCGGCCATTGATATAGTCTAGATATACTTCTTGCTCAAGGAAGGACACGTTGGAGAAGTCAATGTGAGGGTGGAGATTGGGGAAAAAAGCTTCGATAAACTCTTCAAAAAACTCTTGTATCAGCTTTTTCGTCAGCCGCTCATGCTTCATGTAGTCTGCTTCTTCTTCGTAAATAACCGGGAATGTAAACAATAGGACACTTCCTTTCTTTGAATTGTCTTTATTTTACCAATCATTTACAAATAAAGCTATATAAATTGAAATTAATAGCTACCGCTACAGAAAAACACTACGCTTTCCGTGGGCCCCGAGCTCATCTCCTTTAAAGAAGACTTGCTGATTGGCAAGCCATCAGGCGCAGACAGAAGCAAAGTCGCACTTATGCCCCGCGGGTAGAAAAAAAGAAGTTCGCTTTTTTTCTGCGGGGTCTTCCCTCCGCGCTTTCCCACGACGGACAGGACGTCCTAGTGTCGGTCGTTGGTCACAGGACGTGACCGTTCTTAGCCGACCAGGAGTCTCCGTGTTTTTCTTCCGGGACTGGGACTGCGGTTACTCGCCCCACCGAAAACCATTGCGATTACTCGCCCCATCAAAAACCGTCGCTGGTTACTGTTTTCAATCATTATTTCGTGATTTTTATAAGAAAAATAAAGTGAATTTCTTACTTCAATTTATATAGTCTTATTTTAGATGATTTTCAGCTAAACTGTAATAAACCTTCATTTTATCAGTACTCTCGCAAGTCCCGACACCTATAGTTTTTATTTTATTATAGATAACGGTTTGGAAAATTACTATGCAAGTTTCATTGCAGGCCATTATATTTTCCGCTCCAACAGCATCGCAGTCAATTCATACAAGGTCTCTTTATAATCCCCGACCGGCAGTTTGTTTAAGGATTTTAATGCCTTGTCTGTATACTTCAGAGCAAGCCACCTGGATTTTTCTATGCCTTTTGTTTTTTCGACAATAGCTAATATCTCCATTAATTCTTCATCTGTTAAATCAGCTTTCTTATCTAAATAAGGATGTAATTGCTCTGGCTGTTCACGTAATGCGTAAATCAGCGGCAGGGTATACACGCCTTGACGAATATCTGCAAGCGTAGGTTTTCGCATGGTGTTGAAATCACCTTTAAAGTCTAGTATGTCATCGATAATCTGAAAGGCCATGCCAATATAGTGCCCCATATTCCAGGCGAGCATGGTCTGCCTTCGTGTTGCTTGACTGGTCACTGCTCCTGAATAGCAGCTGACAGCAAAGAGCTGCGCGGTTTTTCCGGAAATACGCGTTAAATAATCTTTGATGCTGGTTCCCTTTTGGTAGCGCGCATGGAGCTGATCCAGTTCCCCTGTGAGAATCTTTTCCATACTGCGCGCATTAAACTCAAGATGTGCTAATGTGCGCGCGTACTTAGATAAAATAGTAAAACAGACACAAAATAAATAATCACCGGAATAGATGGCAAATTGATTGCCCTGCTGGGTATGGATGGTTGGATTTCCGTGACGGAAGTCTGCTTCATCAATGACATCATCATGGATCAGAGTGGCCATATGCAAGGTTTCCAGTGCTGCGGCAACGGCTATCGACCTTTCTTTTTCCTGATGTGTTACGTCCCCAATCTGGGAACATAGAAGCGTATAGGCAGGACGCAATAATTTTCCTCCTGAATAGACCAAATCCTTAATTGTAGCTTCGATTTGTTTATCGTGGATTTGCAGGTGAGATTCAATCACCTGTAAAACGGATTGTAAATCAGATTGTAAACGGGGATAAGGTTCCCACATTGGATGAACAGGAATAGCTGGAATCGCCATCATGATAACCTCCATTTAACGAGCATAAGGATTTTTCTGTAGCCAAAGCTATGATACTTGATTGGGTTGCGTATATTTCATTTCTTGCAGGTCCCGGTAATAGTCCAGTTTTTCTACGTGATTTAATAAATAATTAGCTGCCAGACCCATGGCAATGCCTGATAAAATCCCGAATAAAGATAAAACTGGGAGGTAGAGAAGTACCGTCCATGTTTGGGCAATCCAGCTGGCAATCGTTAATTGTCCAATATTATGCAGAATAGCGCCGGCTACGCTGACTCCAATCAAGCTGATTCGGGATGGTCCGAGCTTTTTTACTCCACACATGCCGATAAAGCTTAATATGGCGCCGGCCGCACTATACATAAAAGAGGAGAGTGTACCTCCCAAGAGGGTAGCAAGGATAATCCGTATCATCACAACCTTAGACGCATCTTTTGTAGAGAGCGTGTATAACGCCATGCACGTAATAATATTCGCTAAACCGATTTTTGCACCTGGAGCGATGGCAAAAGGGGAGGGGACGGCTCTTTCTACTAAACTGATAATGACTGCCTGCGCAGCTAATAATGCAATGTATACAAGACGCTGGTTATTTGTCATCGCCAGACCCTCCCAATCTATTTCCGAACGTGTATATAAGCTGCTCAAAATTGATTTAAGAGCTGATAATCATATCTTCTGTTTCCCCGCTGTCTGATTGAATCTCGACTACAAGCTTATGAGGCAGGCAGACAATCGTCTGTCCCGGCCTGGAAATATAGCCAGTTCGCACACAGATTTGGTCAGAGCAGGTAGCACTTTTGATATGAATGCGTTCATTGTCTACTTCAATAATGTTATTGTCATGATCGGATACCTCAATCTCAATTTCTCTGGTTTCGGTATTCCCTGTCAGCTGGATTTCTTCTACAATTTCATTATCTACTGTAATCACCGCAACGTTTACTGAATCTTCTTCAGCATATTGTGACTGCTGTAAAACAAAGATGCCAATAGGGAGAAAAGATAGAAGAACCAACAGGATAACAAGAATAACATCCCAAGGTTTCAGCATATGATAGAAATCCTTCATGCCCATCCCCCCTTATAGCTCATTCAGTAAATATTGACTCATCTCCCCGGCAAAAGCCGGGCTGCCCGATGTTTTTATTCACGATCTTTATAGATAGCCTGCTCTTTTCCATACCAGAATCTTCTCAGTGTTCTTTGCAGCCATGGAACAGCCCAGTAATCTAAACCAATGGAACGTCCGGAACCATTCATTAAGGCGATAGAAGCAGGGAGTGCCCAGATTTGATCCCAGCCGAGCATTGCGGATAAAGTAAACATCATCAGGAATCCGGCACTTGCAGCACTGGCAAGCCAAGTGAAAAGGCCGAATACAATAGCAAGGCCGATGAATAACTCAATGAAAGCCATAACCTTCTGCATAAAGATAGCTACTTCCGGTGTCGGCAGCATAATCTGCATAAACCATTCAAAAATACCTGGCATATCACTTAAAATAGGAGTGGCCCATTCTGCACCGCCATCTACCGCTTCACTTGCACTGCTGGTGGTTGTTTGCAGCCATTCAAATGGCATGTTCACGCTGTTCCCGGTCAGCCAGGAATCTTCTCCGAGTCCCTGAAATAATCGAGAAATACCTGCAGAGCCTGAGGTGACTTCACCCCAAACAGATTCTCCCCAAATTTTAGAGGCTGCTTCATCGAGCCAAAAACCGCCGACAAATAATCGCAATGGCAAGCTCCACAAAACATTTCCATATCTGGTAATTGTATCTCTGAAAATGTTGCGCTTATCCTTGGTTTGGAAAAATTCATGCATAATATAATGAAACATATAATAGCCGCTTCGTATCCCGAAGAAATAATACAGGTTAACCAAGTGCTTCATCAGATTAGCCAGCCAGCCGCTTAAACGCAGCCCCATTAAATTCGCCACACCATATCTGGCTCCGATGGAAACCATCGTGCCATGGTATTTCCCTTCAAATGCTTCTTTTTGGCCATTATCGATTTCCGCAATAATGGATTTAGCTGCTGTCACACCTGTCTGTTCGGCCGCTTCGACAATTTGCGGCGTCGGCTTGCCTTCCTCTTCTTCAAAATAGGCTAAGTCGCCGATAACATAGACGTTCTCCAAGTTTTCTGCTTCCATATATTCATTTACTTTCAGACGTCCTGCTCTGGCAGTCGGCATACCGTAATCTTCTGTATCCGAATTTGCCTTGACCCCGGCTGTCCAAATCAATGTGTGTGTGGAAAGGGTTTCACCTGATTTAAATACGACGGCGTCTTCTTTCACCTCCACGATTGGTGAATTTTTAAGCAATGTCACGCCTTTTTTATTTAAATACTTTTCTGCTTTATCTGCACTTTTTCGGTCCAGCATATTTAAAATAGAGGAGGCCGCTTCGACTACATACAGCTGAATTTCTTCTTCGTCCAGTTTATTTTCCTTTGCTAAACGGTATTTCCACTCGATAAGCTCTCCAATCATTTCAATACCGGTAAAGCCGGAACCGCAAACTGTAAAGGTGAGCATGGCACGGCGTTTTTCCGGGTCATGTTCTAATGCTGCCCGTTTGACGACATCCTCTAAATGATGCCGGATGCGAATCGCATCTTCCCAGGACCAGAGGGTAAAGCCGTTCTCTTTTACACCTGGTGTACCAAAGTCGTTTGCTTCGCCGCCCATCCCGAGAATAAGGTAGTCATAAGCGAATTCACCGTGTTCCGTGGTGACGGTCTTCGTATCATGATCGACGTTGGTAACATTGTCTGTGACGAGTTTCACTTTGGTGCGGTTAAATAATTTTCGTAAATCAAATAGAATAGCAGATGGTTCTACCCGGTGTGCAGCTACTTCATGTAATTCTGTCATCATGGTGTGATAGGAATGTCGATCTATCAGAGTAATAGAAACAGAATCATCACGTTTGTATTTTTTGGCCAGCTTCTTAGCTGCATGCACCCCTGCGTAGCCGGCGCCAATAATAACAATATTTTTCTCCGCCATTGTATTCACTCCTTTGTAATCAAAATAGATAATGTTAACTTTGTGAACTGTTGAACAATTCCATTCTAACATATTCATAAAAAAAGTCTATAGATTTGATAAATAGTTCACAAATTAAAAATAAAATATCAAATAATCAGGTGTGTCATTTTCATGACAAAATCCCTGGTAATAATAGATTTGTTTGTGTTTTTTATAGACATAATACGAAATAAATTATACAATAAACATGTAATATTTGTGAAATTATTCACAATTAAAATTATGTAAATATTTGTGAATTAAATCACATGAAAGTAATTATTATGGTGTTTATTAACATTCACAAGGGCGAGGGAGGTATGAAAATGAAGAAACAAATTGGTATCTCACTGATGCTGCTGATGCTGATTATTGCAGGCTGTTCTAAAAATGCCGATTCATCAAGCGATGCATCATCATTAATTAGCAATCCATATAGTGAGACAGAATTTTTACTGGGAACAGTTATCACGATAAAGGTGTATGACAAGGATAAAGAGTCGGCGTTAGATAAGGTGTTTGACCGAATTGAAGTATTGGAACAGCAAATGACTGCCAATGAAGCTGGGTCGGAAGTGGCTGAAATCAATGAACAGGCCGGAAAAGACCCTGTCGAGGTGTCAGAGGATGTATGGCAGGTGATTAAGCAAGGAAAGGATTACAGTGAATTGGCAGAGGGCTCCTTTGATATTGCTGTCGGTCCATTAACCAGCCTTTGGAATATCGGGATGGATGATGCAAGAAAACCGTTGCAGGAGGAAATTGATGACATACTGCCGTTGATTGATTATGAAAAAATAGAACTCGATGAAGCAGAGCAAAGCGTGATGCTGACAGAATCCAGTATGCGGTTAGACCTGGGAGCAATTGCGAAGGGTTATATTGCTGATGAAGTCATAGAACTGTTAGAGGAGGAAGGGGTCACCACTGCTGTGGTTGATTTAGGAGGCAATATATATGTTATGGGGAACCAGACATCAGGTGATCCCTGGGTTGTTGGTGTTCAAAATCCATTCTTGCCAATGGGAGAAACTGTTGGCAGATTGACTGCTTCGAATCAGTCTATCGTTACTTCTGGTATTTATGAACGTTTTTTAGAAGTGGGGGGTGAAATCTATCATCATTTATTAAATCCGCAGACTGGCTATCCGTTTGAAGGAGAGCTTGCCAGTGTTTCGGTTATCAGTGAGCATTCAATTGACGGGGATGCACTTTCGACACTGCTATATTCAAAAGGGTTAGAGGAAGGATTGGACTTTATTCAACAGATGCAGGATGCAGAAGCCATCTTTGTGACAAAGGACAAAAATGTTTATATCACCGATGGATTAGCCGGCAATTTTGAACTGACAGATGAGGAATTTACGTTAATAGAATAGGTGAGGGGAGCGGGCTATGATGACACTGCCTACGTTTTTAAAGCTGGTAGAAATTCGCACAAAGTTAGCTAGTTTATTTCCGTTTTTAATTGGACTATTATTTGTTATCTATCGTTATGATATGTTTGAACCGCTAAACACAGCTATTTTCTTTAGTGCCATGCTGCTGTTTGATTTAACTACAACGGCTATCAATAATTACATGGATTATAAGAAGGCATTAAGTGATGACTATCGCAGACAATCCAATATTATCGGACAGGAAAATATCCCTGAAAAGAGAGTGGTGGCCACGATTATTACCATGCTGGCGATAGCTTCACTATTAGGGATTTGGCTGGTATTTCGTACGGATTTATTTGTGCTGGTTATTGGCATGCTTTGTTTTGCGATTGGTATCTTTTATACATTTGGACCGATTCCGCTGTCCCGTATGCCGCTTGGAGAGGTGTTTTCCGGTGTGACGATGGGATTTGGCATTACGTTTCTAGCTATCTATGTCAATGCCGCTAATCAGGGAATAGCCCATTTAGGCTGGACCGGACGCATGATTACCTTTGAAATGGATGTCCTGCTGCTGCTGGAGATTTTCCTGGTCTCGCTCCCCTGTATACTGACCATTGCGAATATCATGCTGGCAAATAATATCTGTGATCTGGAAGAGGATATTGCCAATAAGCGTTTTACCCTGCCTTATTATATCGGCAGAAAGCATGCTTTGTTATTATTCCATCTGCTTTATGTACTCACATTTGCAGCGATTGTAACTGCTGTGCTGCTTCAGGTGCTGCCTGTCTATGCCTTGCTTGTATGCCTGGTGCTGATTCCAATCACGAAAAGCATCAGACGGTTTAGACAAAAGCAGAGTAAGCTGGAAACTTTTCCGTTATCTTTGAAAAATATGATGCTCGTAAATGGAACGATGGCGATTACCTTGCTTGTATCCGTCATTTTGTAATCTTAGAGAGAGGGGTGGAGAAATGTCAACGCCTTGTGTCAACGTAGAAAATGTCTTTTTTCATTATAATCTGCAAAAGCAGGAGGAAACGATAGCAGACCTTTCCTTTACCGCAGAACAAGGAGAGTGGCTGGCTGTTGTCGGGCATAATGGTTCGGGAAAATCAACCTTAGCCAGTTTGCTGGTTGGTCTGCGCGCGCCCTCCTCAGGAAGCATTTATATTAATGGAATCGAGCTGACAGAGGAATCCAAGTGGGAGCTTCGCAGTCATATCGGATTAGTATTTCAAAACCCGGAAAACCAATTTATTGGAACAACCGTAAAAGACGACGTGGCATTCGCCTTGGAAAATCAGAACATGCCTTATCATGAAATGAAGCAGCGGGTAAATCGTGCGTTGGAAATGGTTGGAATGAGCCGCTATGCAGATCATGACCCTTCCCGTTTATCTGGAGGACAGAAGCAGCGCGTCGCTATTGCCGGACTTTTAGCGTTACAGCCTGCCATTATTGTATTAGACGAGGCCATGGTGATGCTTGACCCTAAAAGCAGACAGGAATTCATGCGTTTTTTACATGATTTGCGAAAACAGCAGCAGCTGACCATTATTTCGATAACCCATGATATGAATGAAGCGGAAGCCGCGGATAGAATGCTGGTTTTAAAGAAAGGCAGAGTGAAGGAAATAGACAGACCTGCCCAGATTTTTCAAAGAGAGGATTGGCTGGATGTTCCTTTTATAGAAGCATTGAGAAGAAAATTAAAAGAACGGGGCAGTGCCGTACCTGACCAATATATGACAGAGCAGGAAATGATGCGATGGCTATGCAGATAAATTTACAGGAAGTAACCGCAGATTATCAAGCAGGTCCGATTCGCAGCCCGGAGATATTAAAGTCAATTAGTACAACGATAAAGTCAGGCTCCTTTACAGCTGTAGTCGGCCAGACCGGTTCCGGAAAATCAAGCTTATTGAAGCTGATGAATGGATTGCTCCTTCCGAAAAAAGGGGAGGTAGCTGTCGGCGAACTAACAATTACGCTGGAAAATGCGAAGCAATCCGTAAAAGAAGCACGGCGAAAAGTGGGGATGGTTTTTCAATTCCCAGAATCCCAGCTGTTTGCAGAAACGGTGGAAAAAGATATTATGTTCGGACCGATGAATTTTGGAGTGCCTGAAGCAGAGGCGAAGCATATTGCTCTAGAGGTTATTGGGCGTGTCGGTTTAGATGCATCTATTTTGTCGAAGTCACCATTCTCTTTGTCCGGCGGTCAAAAACGGTATGTGGCGATGGCGGGAATATTGGCCATGCGTCCAGATATTCTTGTTTTAGATGAACCTGGTGCCGGGCTGGATCCAAAAGGGAAGAAAGAAGTGATGGACCTGATCCATGCCTGGCATAAAGAGCGCGGGTTAACAACGTTGCTGGTTACCCATGATATGGATGATGCAGCTTATTATGCAGACGAAGTTATCGTGATGGAGGAAGGCAGAATAGTTTTTCAGGGGGAGCATGAGCATTTATTTGCCGATGTATCTGCGGTTCATCAATGGGGACTGGAATTGCCGCAGGCCAGAAAGCTGCAGGTAAAGCTGGAGCAGGAAGCGGGCGTTACCTTGCCACAGGTTTGTCTGACGCTGGATCAGCTGGCAGATGCTTTAATAGAGGCGGGATTAGCATGAACAAATTAATCTTAGGACGTTATTTCCCTGGCGATTCACTGCTTCATCGTATTGATCCCAGAGCTAAACTAATCGCAGGGATTTCTTTTATTTTTATCTTATTTATTGCCAACAATTGGCTCACCTATCTGGTGCTGTGGCTTTTTACCTTTACGATGATGAAGATTTCCAGAGTCTCCCTCCGCATCTATATTCGCGGTGTCCGGCCGCTGATATGGCTGATTTTATTTACCGTGCTGTTACAGGTAATGTTTACGGCAGGGGGCGAAATATATATCGATTGGGGACCAATTACCATTTCATCCTTTGGTTTAATCAATGGGGTATACATTTTTAGCCGCTTTGCCATGATTATTTTTGTATCGACAGTCATTACTTTAACCACGAAGCCAATTGATTTGACAGATGCGATTAATTATCTGCTTCAACCTTTGAAACGGCTCAAACTGCCGGTCGACGAAATATCACTCATGCTGTCGATAGCGCTTCGTTTTATTCCCATTATACTGGACGAAACGCAGAAAGTGCTGGATGCACAGCGTGCCAGAGGGATTGTATTTGGCGAAGGGTCACTGCTTCAGCAGATGAAGAAAATCGTTCCGATGTTTGTTCCATTGTTCGTCAGCTCCCTGGTCAGGGCAGAGGATATGGCGAATGCGATGGAGGTAAGAGGCTACCAGTCCAATCAACCAAGATCCTCCTTTCGACGCTTGCATTGGCGGAAGGGAGATACGTTCACTCTTTTTGCCATGGTGCTGCTGTCGGTTATCCTGATCGTATTACGGACAGAGGGGCATCACTTTCATTGATAGATGGATTGGTGTCATTTTTAGAAAAGAAGGTTACACGAAAACGTCTCTTCTCTGATTTTTGAACAGGGAGGAGACAGTATGATGGAATAAAGAAAAAACGCAATAAGAACGGCCGATTTTTCTACTATTTAAAAAAGCGGACAAGCTTTGACTTGGCCGCTTTTTTAGCGAGGTATCTGTTTATTTAATTTGAATCGGGGAGGGGGAACAGGACGCATCCTGTTAGAGCCTTGCTATTTTTATTCGATTTCGCCTGTTACTTCTCCATCAATGGTTGCGGAGCTTTCTGCTTCTTCATTTGCAAATTGTAAATTTCCGTCAATGGTTGCTGTTTCATCCAGCATAAAGCCGTTTGCTTCGACAATTACGTCACCTTCCAGAGTACCGCCTTGAAAATTCAAGTTTTCACTCTGTACGGTCATGCTGGGAACAGTAATCGTAAATGAGTCTGTAATGTTATGGTCTTCATCTTGTGTATATGGAGCAATTTTACGATAAATATCACTGGATTCGTCGTCTTTATCATAGAATTCGCCGGCAACCACGACATCCTCATCTATGGCGATATCATCCAGTGTAGCGATAATCCAAGTTCCATCCTCGCTGACTGCGTTGACAAAGGCGTCGGGCTGATCAACAAGGGATGCGGTTGTGACGACATCTTCTTCTGTTTCCTTCGTATCGTTTGTTGCATTTTCGTCTGTCTGCCCCTCTTCGTCAGCACCGCATGCGGCCAAAAATCCCACTAACAATAGGGACAAAAAGGACATAAATATAAGCTTGAATCTCATCATAAAACCTCCTAAGTGTTGTCTTGTGATTATCTTCACAATAAGTATATCATAGAATATAGAGGTATTTCGTGAAGTATTTGTGAAATAATGAACATGATGAATAGAAAGTGTGACAAATTTAAATCAATAAAGTAAAAAGGGGTTGTATGTATAAGCTGCCTTCGTATAATGCTTCGTCCAAACGACTAAAAGGAGATGAATTGGAAAAGGAATGGCATCATAAATTTTGAATCTGTTATTTTGCAAAAACCATCCTCCCATGTTATTATACGTTTAAATATAAGTAAGTTTATAAGAATTATATAATTAAAGTGAAGGAGTGCATATAATGAGTCATGTTCCATTCATTGTAACAACAGACTGGCTTGCGGAAAGATTGGATGATTCAAAACTGAGATTAGTAGATGCAACGACTTTTTTAAAATTGCCGGCAAGCGGTTATTATGATATTTGGTCAGGGAAAGAGGCGTATGAAAAAGGGCATATTCCAGGTGCTGTTTTTGCTGATTTATTAGAAGATTTATCCGATACGGATGCGGAGTATGCTTTTACCCTTCCGCCAAGAAAGGAGTTTATTAAAAAAATCACTGAATTAGGAGTCGGCGATGAAGACACGTATGTGGTCGTTTATGACCAAGGTGCGCAAGTAGATAGTCCTGTTGTGGCTTCAGATTGGGCATCCCGCTTGGCTTGGCAGCTGCGCTATGAGGGCTTGGAAAATGTCGCGGTGCTTGATGGCGGCTTTCCAAAGTGGAAAAAAGAAGGCAGACCGGTAACCACAGAGTCAGGCTCATATCCAAAAGCAAGCTTTAGCGGCGGGCGAAAACCCGAGCTGTTTGTTAACAAGGAAGAGGTAAAACAAGCGATAGATGATGACAATGTTATTATTATCAACAGCTTAAATGAAGCTGCTCATAAAGGCGAAGTGAATACGTATGGCCGTCCAGGACATATTCCAGGAAGTGTAAACGTCTTTTTCGGAGATCATTCTGACTCCGAAACATTGGAGCTTTACGATGATGAGATAATCCGGGAAACGTTTGAGAAAGCAGGAGCCCTTGATCCGGATAAGAAGGTGATTACCTATTGCGGCAGCGGGATTGCAGCAACTTGGAATTCAACGCTGTTAAACAAGCTTGGTCAGCATAATGTTGCCGTGTATGATGGCTCTCTGACGGAATGGGCAAGTGATCCTGACCTTCCGCTGGAAACAGATAAGTAAATAATGGAGAAAGATCGAAGCGCCCCTGCATAGAAGCTGCAGCAGAGGCGCTTTTTTAAGGTGATTTAATAAAGTTATCATTTCCTATTTAAAAAAATTGATATGCTTGGTTGATCTATATATTATCATTCGTTCTTCTTGTTTTGGCTAGTGACAATGATCAACACGGCTAAAGATGTAATAAAAGAAGCTGTAGCCATTATAAGTGTCATATTGATACCCCTCCTATAATAAAATCCCAAGTGCTTTCCAAAATAATCAACCCGTTTAATTGAGAATTATTATCATTTGTAGTATATTAGATACTAAAGGCAAATATAATGGAGGAGAATATATTATGCAAATATACTGGACGAAAATAAATAAAATTATTGATGAAACACCTGAGGTTAAAACATATATGCTTGACTGCCCGGAAGGTTTTACGTGGGAAGAAGGTTCCCACACCCACTTCGCACTGGAAGGGTTTAATGCCGGAGAGAAACCGAACCGCAGTCTGATTCGCCACATGTCGATTACTACATTACCGCATGAAAATTCCATCGGCATCACAACACGTATTAAAGAGCAATGTTCTGAGTTTAAAACGATTTTAAGAAATATGGAAGTCGGTCAAGAGGTTGCTATATTTAAAACGCATTCGAATGTACCGCTTAAAAGAGAAGATAAAAATGTTTACTTGCTGTCGGCAGGTGTCGGTTTGGCAACCTTCAGGCCGCTTGTACTGGATTATCTCGAACGTGCTGATAACGTTAATCAAATTCATTCTCTGAACATCGATTCAACAAAGGATTTCTTATTCACGCCTATTTTTGAATCCGCACCTGATAAAAAATTCACATCGCAGTTTGTTGATAATCGGAAAGACTACTATGAAGAAGTGAAAAACCTTGCAGCTGATAAAGAGGGCCTCTTCTATGTTGTCGGCAGTGACGAATTTCTTCAGCAGAATATTGACGTGCTTTTAGAGCAGGGAATCAAGCCGGAGCAGATTATGCTTGATAAACATAAACAACAGCTGCCAGCGTTTTTAACACTGAATGTATCCATGTAAGCAAGTCACTTCTAGTTGGTAAATAAAAAAGAGCGGCCGTTTTCAGCCGTTTCGTTGATCTAATAAATGAATTGGTTTATTACGAAGGAAAGTGTATCCTGATGTATCGCCCACTGTTTTTACACATCCTTCGAAGAATACAGAAGATAGAAAAGTTAAACCCATACTCGCCAGTTTTTATAAACGACAGGAGAAAATTTCGGCTAAAAACCCCTCTAATGGACAAAATAAAATGAAACAAAGCAGGAGGGGTATAAATGCAGAAAAATCAGGATAAGAAATTTACAGCGGCTGGGACAAATATTGAAGCCGTAAAAAAGGCAAACCAAAACTCAGGTATGTCTTATAATGAAGTCAAAGAATTCCTAGCTAAAACAACGGGAGGTCACGGGACAGAAATATACAGTGATACCAATTTGGAAGAAGTAAGCGTGCAGAATCAGCAATCTCCTAAAAACAGTAAATAACAAGGAAGCATCTGCTTTTTAGCAGGTGCTTTTCAGTTTCTTCTGCTATAATAATAAATCAATGAAAATCAAGTAAAATAGCAACATCTTATTCTTTGTTTTAAAAAGATAAAGGAGGGTATCTTCAAGGTTTATCTCTCAAATGTTTGATATTTTCATAAAAAGGGAAAAGAGGTATTAATTCATCTCGCTGCTTCACCACAAATATAAAGAAAAATCAGAAATAATGTATGTGAAAATAATCGTTTAAGGATATATTCATTTGTCTTTTTCTCGATGAGAGCGGTGAAAAGGTTTAACTGTTTAAAATGGAAAATAAACACTTTTGCATCATGAATTTATCACGGAGAACCGTCCGTATAACTCCCTCCTCAAAATAAAAAGAGAATAAATTTATTTAGGCGGGAGTCCAGGTGAGCTAATTCCCTGAATCGCTCAGGCTAATTCAGTGGGAGAATGTAGGAAACAGACTTCATTCTCCCACTGAATGAAGTTTCGTTTTATCATTTTTTTCAAAAAAATGATATGATAATTCTACGGTAATTGGAACAGGAGGAAACAACATGAGAGAAACAATCGATAAAAATGCCTCATTGCGAAATGATGTCAATATGCTTGGAAACATATTAGGAGAAGTTTTGAAGTTACATGGAGGTACAGCATTATTTGATAAGGTAGAATCGATTCGGGAAATGACGAAAAGTATCCGAAATGAGTATGATGAAGATACATATCAAACGTTAAAAAGAGAAATCAGCAATTTAAAACCGCCTTTACGTCAGCAGGTCATCCGTGCTTTTTCTATCTATTTTCATTTGATTAATATTGCGGAGCAAAATCACCGGATCAGGCGCAAACGCCAGTATCTGCTGGATGAGGAAAGCAGCCAGTCTTTTTCTATTGAAAAAGCCGTATCCAAAGTGAAAGAAAGCAACCTTACCAATAAAGGAATTCAAGAGATACTTAATGAATTATCCATTGAACTGGTTATGACAGCACACCCGACAGAGGCAACGAAGCGGACGGTGCTGGAAATACAGAAGCGCATATCGGCGCATTTACGGACATTGGACAATCCGCAGACTTCACAAAGAGAGAAGGCGGATGTGGAAGAAAGTCTGTTTAATGAAATCACTGCTTTATGGCACACCAATGAGCTGAGGCAAAGGAAGCCGGGAGTATTGGATGAAGTAAAAAATGGTCTTTATTATTTTGACCAGACATTATTTGAAACCTTACCCGATGTCTTTCAAGAAATGGAAACACAGCTGCAGAAACAAATTCCAGAGGGAAATTGGGAAGTACCAAATTTCATTCATTTTGGTTCCTGGATTGGAGGAGACAGGGATGGCAATCCGAATGTAACTCCAGAAATCACTTGGCAGACATTGGAGATGCAGAGGGAATTGATTTTGAAAAAATACGAAGCTTCTATCGTTGAGCTGATGAGACGATTTAGCCAATCAAGTCAACGAATATCTATTAATCAGCAATTTATTGATAGAATGGAAAAAGAAGAGACCAGCTATTTAAATGAGAACGATAAATGGCCAATCAAGTCAGAAGTATATCGACGTAAATTTGCCATTATTCTAAAACGTTTGCGTGAAACAGGGAAAACGTCACAGGGTTATGATTCTCCAGAAGAACTGGTTCATGACCTTAAAGAAATCAAAGAAAGTGCCGAAGCACATTTGCCAAAGACGAAAAAGCTGAAAACGATTCGAAAGGTCATCCGGCAAGTAGAGATGTTTGGTTTTCACTTAGCCACATTGGATGTACGAAATCATAGTGGAGAGCATGAAACGGCTGTTCATGAGATTTTAACGGCTGTTCATGTTACAGATGACTATGCTGCGCTTGGTGAAGAAGAGAAACAAAAAGTATTGTGTGAGGTTTTGAATGATCCGAGACCTCTGCTGCTTTTCGATGGCGGTTATTCTAAAGAAACACAGGATATTTTGAAAGTCTTCAAAACGATAAAAAATGCACATGAGGAATTTGGAAAACGAGCAATTGAAGTCTATTTAATCAGCATGTCAGAATCGCCGAGCGATCTCTTGGAAGTGTTGGTACTTGCTAAAGAAACCGGGATTTATCGTCTTTATCCAGATGGAACGGCGGAAAGTGATCTTGATGTCGCTCCATTACTGGAAACAATCGATGATTTGATTGCAGGTCCGGATATTATGAAGACATTGTTTGAAACAGAGGTATATCAGAAACAATTAAAAGCACGCGGGCAACATCAGGAAATTATGCTTGGCTATTCAGATGGAAGCAAAGACGGCGGTACGTTAAGCGCTAACTGGAACCTGTTTAAAGCACAGGAGGAAATCCATAATATAGCAAGACAATACCAAATCCGTCTGAAATTCTTCCATGGCCGCGGTGGTTCGCTTGGCCGTGGAGGCGGTTCATTGAGTACCAGCATCCTTTCCCAGCCTGCGGAGACTCTAGAAGATGGTGTGAAAATTACGGAGCAGGGAGAAGTGCTTTCTTCCAGATATCTTCTTGAAGATATTGCTTACCGAAATTTAGAGCAGGCAGCCTCTGCTTTATTTACAAGGTCCGCCAAGGTTTCAAATACACCGGATCAAGAAGAACTGCGTCAAAAAGAATGGGAAATCACAATGGAATCTATTTCCCAAAAATCATTGAAAAAATATCAATCGCTGGTGTTTGGCGACCCGGATTTTCTAGCGTTTTTTAATCAGGCAACTCCTTTGACGGAATTGGGTGCTTTAAATATTGGATCGCGGCCGATGAGCAGGAAGAACAGCCAGCGTTTTGAAGACTTACGGGCTATTCCATGGGTATTTGCGTGGACACAATCCAGGTACATGCTGCCTGCATGGTATGCAGCGGGCACAGGTCTGCAATCTTTCATTGAGGAAGATGCGAGTCATTTAGAAGCTTTACGAGCAATGTATAAAGAATGGCCTTTCTTCAAAGTGACGATTAATAATTTACAAATGGCATTGATGAAAGCAGATATGAAAACTGCTGAAGAATATCTGGAATTAGTTGAGGATTCGGAGACTGCAAAACGGATATATGAAGATATTGCAGATGAATATGAACGTACAAAAAAGGCGCTGCTGGACATTTCCGGCAATGAGGAACTGCTAAGCCACACGCCAAATATTCAAGGTTCTGTTCATCTTCGTAATCCATATGTCGATCCGCTTAATTTCCTGCAGGTGGATTTAATCCATAAATTAAGAGAAACAGATAATCCTCCTGAAGATCTGGTGACCGAGGTGTTACTGACAATCAATGGGGTAGCTGCAGGATTAGTGAATACAGGCTGATGAAAGAACGGAAATAATTTTAAAATGAAAAAGCCAATTGGTTACCCGTTTTATAACCAATTGGCTTTTTCCTGTGGGATGTGTGGTTTAAATCATGGAGAATCGTTATTCAACCTTCTGTTAAGTGAAGTATAATCCATAACAGGGGAACATCATCCAGAAAATATGACAAGTGTCATATCAAATTACTGACAACTGTATCTAACATTTCATTGCTCGATTCCTTATACTGAAATCATAGTAAGTTTATAAGGGCGGGGATACCAATGAGCAAACAAAAGCAAGCACAGCTTAGAAAAGACGTTATGCCATTCGCAACATCTAAAACGAAAACGAGTATTGTTCAACTATTGAATACGATACCTCCATTTTTTATCCTGTGGATTTTAGCTTATCAAAGTTTAGCTGTTTCCATTTGGTTAAGTTTGTTATGCAGCATTGCTGCCGCGGGCTTCATGGTCCGAACGTTTATTATCTTTCATGATTGCGCGCATCAATCTTTTTTCAAAAAACCGAAATTAAATCGACTGCTTGGCACCATTACCGGCGTAATTACTCATTTTCCCTTTGAAAAGTGGAAAAGAGAACATGCGATTCATCATGCGACAAGCGGCAACTTAGATCAGCGAGGCACCGGTGATATCTGGATTATGACTGTAGAGGAATATGAAAAGGCAACAAAATGGGAGAGACTGCAATATCGCTTATATCGCAATCCAATTATTTTGTTTGGTTTAGGACCATTTTCGCTATTTCTCTATAGTAATCGGATTAATCGTAAAGATGCGAAAAAAAAGGAACGAAAGAATACCTATATTATTAATATCTCATTAATTGTGATTTACTGTCTTATAGGCTTTCTGCTTGGCTGGCAGGCGCTTGTATTCGTGCAGCTGCCGATTGCTTATATTGCAGGTTTCTTAGGAATCTGGTTATTCTATGTTCAGCATCAGTTCGAGGATTCTTATTTTGAGAATGAGTCAGAATGGGATTATGTGAAAGCAGCGGTAGATGGCAGCTCCTACTATAAGCTGCCGAAATGGTTAGAATGGATGACGGGAAGTATTGGTTATCACCATGTGCACCATTTAGCACCCAAAGTCCCTAATTACCATTTGGAGCAAGCACACCGCGAAACGCCGCCATTACACAATGCGACTATCATTACGTTAAAAACGAGTTTGAAATCAATCAAATTCCGTCTCTATGATGAAGAACAGAAAACATTTATCAGCTTCCGCGAAATGAAGCATCGTTTAAATCAATCAAAAAATCAAAGGATAACGACAGCAAAGTCAACTTCTACGATTCGCTCATAACTGGCTTGGCTGCACACCCCCTGCACGTTTTAGGGGGTTCTTTATCGTTCACGAGATATATTTGGTATAATAACGTCAAGCGAGAAAATAGGGGGACAAATCGTGCGTCAATGGTATTATATTTTTCCAAGAAACACAGGATTAAGCATATATATTTGGGTTATTTTTTGTGTGTTGCCGTTTTACTTTATTTTTCGCTCTACTTCGATTTGGGAGATCGGTGTTGGCGTATTGTTAACATTACTTTTCTTTGCGATTTACTGGTTTACCTTTAACTCCCTTGAACCGTTTATGTATATCGGATTAACGATGGAATTTATTATTAATACGGTGATGACAATTCTATATGGATACGTTTATTTTGCTTTATTTACTGCATTTTTTGTTGGGAATGTTCGTGGCAAAGCAGGGTTTATCACGATGTATGTGATACACATGGTCGTGATTATAGGTTCCATCACGGCAGGATTTTTCTTTAATTATTCCCTGTTTCTAAATCAGCTGCCATTCTTGATTATGACCATATTAGGAGTTATTCTGATACCTATTAATCGTTATAATCGTTTGAAACAGGAGGAGCTGGAGGAACAATTGGAAGATGCTAACCGCAAAATTGCTGAACTTGCAATTGTAGAAGAGCGGCATCGAATAGCCCGTGATTTACATGATACCTTAGGTCAGAAATTATCGATGATCGGTCTGAAAAGTGAACTTGTAGGGAAGCTGCTGGAGAAAGACCCTGCAAAAGCGAAAAAAGAGCTGCAGGATGTGCAGAATACAGCCAGACATGCATTAAAAGAAGTGCGGGAAATGGTGTCGGATATGAAAAATGTTCGCTTGGAAGAAGAGCTTGCGCATGTCGAACAATTAATGGAAGTCGCACAAATCAAGCATGAAATTATAATTAAAGTAGATCAATCATCGTTGCCAATGTTAATGGAAACAGTATTAAGTATGTGCTTGAAAGAAGCAGTAACGAATGTCGTAAAGCATAGTCAGGCAGATCACTGTTCCGTGGAATTTTCAGAAACAGAAAAGGAAATAAGACTGCAGGTAGAGGACGATGGGATAGGGAAGAATAGTGTTCCTGAATTTGGAAATGGCCTTCAAGGGATGAGAGAGCGTTTATCCTTTATCAACGGAACATTAGCTATCACTGCACATTCGAAAGGGTTTAAAGTAGATATGACGGTGCCAAAGATATTAAGGCAAATGGAGGAGGTTTGAATTTGATTCGGATTGTAATTGCAGAAGATCAACAGTTATTGTTAGGAGCTTTAGGCGCGCTCCTGGATTTAGAAGAAGATATGACCGTGGTAGGAAAAGCAGGTAATGGGGAAGAACTGTTGGCATTAGTCAAGCAAGAGCGCCCTGATATCTGCTTAATGGATATTGAGATGCCAGTTATGACAGGTCTGGATGCTGCAGAGTATCTAAGGGAGGATTCCTGCAAAATTATTATTCTGACCACCTTTGCAAGACCCGGCTACTTTGAACGGGCTAGAAAGGCAGAAGTCGATGGTTACTTATTAAAAGATAGCCCCAGCGAGGATTTGGCCGACTCCATTCGTCAGATTATGAAGGGGAAGCGTTTGTATTCCTCCGAATTGATCGATCTTGCCTTTGCAGAAGAAAATCCCTTAACCAAACGGGAAATAGAGGTCCTGCAGCTGTTAACACAGGGGGGAACAACCAAGGCGATTGCAAAAGAATTACATTTATCCAATGGAACCGTTCGAAACTATATTTCAATTATCTTGGATAAACTAGAGGTGGATAACCGGATAGAAGCCATAGCGAGAGTGAAAGAAAAAGGCTGGTTAAGTTAGTGCTGTAAGGACATTACTTTCGGTTTGAAGAACGTTGGGATTTTTGAATTGCCAAGATTTTTGTTAAAACACGACTACTTTTACCGCAATCTAATTCAACAGTTTCTTATTATCACTTTGGAGCAGCAGATTTACTTCTTCTCACTTTTTTAAAAATAGTATATACTTATTCTCAACTGAAAGAATTGTATTCTTATCAGAATGAAGGAGATTCTACATAGAAAATGAGGGGGAGTAAATTTGAAGAAGATAATTGGATGGACGATACTGTTTTCCTTGTTAGTTATGATGGCAGCATGTGCAGATGACAGCGGTCCAGAAGATGAAACAGAAGCACCTGCCGAAGAAACGGCGGAAGAAACACAGCTGAAGGCAGGCTTAGCGTCAGAACCTGTATCGCTTGATCCGCATGCAGCAAATGATGGTAATTCGTTATATGTAATGAATACCTTGTATGATACATTGGTAGAACAGAATACAGACTTGGAAATACAGCCTGCACTGGCGGAAAGCCTGGAACAAATCGAGGATACGGTCTGGGAGGCGAAGCTGCGGGAAGACGTTACTTTCCACGATGGTTCTCCTTTTAATGCGGAAGTGGTAAAAGCAAATTTAGACCGTGTACGTGATACGGAAATAGGTTCCCCGCTTGGCTTTCTCTTTGACATGATTGAAAACGTTAAAGTGATCGACGAATACACGGTTCAAATTGAAACAGCATATCCGTTTTCCGCATTACCTGCCCATTTAGCACATCCAGGCGGGCATATGATCAGCCTGGAGGCGATTGAAGCAGATAATGAAGCAATTGCAAATGGAGAAGAACCTTTTTCTGTTGTAAATGAAAATCCGATAGGAACAGGTTATTTTAAATTTGAGGAACGTGCTGTCAGCGGGGAAATAACCGTAGTAAAGAACGAAGACTATTGGGGAGAGCAAGCTGGAATGGACTCTATTGCATTCCATTTTGTTCCGGAGGATTTAACTCGCATTGCGGAGCTTCAGACTGAGGACTCTGATTTTATTTATCCGGTAAATGCCAATAATGTGGAGGAAGTCGACAATAATGATGGCACACATGTGATGCAGTCTGATAGTGCCAGTATGACGTATCTAGGCTTTAACGTAGAGCGTGAGCCGTTTGATGATGAAAGAGTCCGTCAAGCGATTGCGATGACCTTAGATAAGGATGAAATTATTAATGGCGTTTTGAACGGAGTTGCTTTACCGGCAAAAGGGCCTCTTGCACCGACTGTATTTGGATATGATGAAAATATAGAGCCTATTGACAGAGATGTGGAAGAAGCTCAGTCTCTGATGGAGGATGCCGGCTATGCAGATGGCTTAGAGGTAACCCTGATGGCTTATGATACAAATACAGGCGATATCGCACAAGTCATCCAATCGCAGCTGAATGAAATCGGAATAGACGTGGACATTCAAATGACAGAAACAGCTACTTATTTAGAAGATACTGCAAACGGAAGCGTTGACATGTTTTTAGGAAGCTGGGGAACGGTAACGCTGGATGCGGATTACGGTTTATACCCCATGTTTCATTCTGATAATGCTGGTGCGCCGGGGAATCGTTCCTTCTATGCAAATGAAGAAGTGGACGGGTTGCTGGAAGATGCCAGACAAGAGGGCGATGAAGCAGAAAGGCTATCTCTCTATGCAGATGCACAGCAAATGATTGTAGATGAGGCGCCGATCGTGCCGATTTATCATTCTGTTCTTTTATCCGGCTTGCGTGATGAAGTAAATGGATACTATCAATTTCCAAGCAGCTTCCCATTCTTTAGAGATGTCACAATTGAAGCAGAATAATTAATAAAGAAGCAGTTCTATAAAAGGAGCTGCTTCTTTATTTATGCGTTTAAGCACTCTTTTTACATGCCTCTGCACATTGGAAGCAGGCATCCGCACATTTCTGACAATGCGCATGGCTATGTTTTTTACATTCATCTCCGCATGCTTCACAAATGTTAGCACAAACCGAAGCAAGTTCCTTGGCAAAAGGCGTATCTCTGCATAGAGCTTGTGCCAGATAGGAACAAATTTCGGCGCACTCTCTATCCAAACGGATGCATTCGGCCATCATTTTAATATCTTCTTCTTTTAGACATGCATCGTAGCAATGATTACATGCAACAATACAGTTTTGCAGTGCGTCAATGAGCTGCTGATGTTGTTGATGGGACATGAATAAACTCCTCCAAAGTGTATGTTTTTAGCTTGCAAGTTATAACATTCCCGAGAAGGCAGTGATTCATTCTTTTTCTGTTGGAGTTTATCGCAAACAATTGCCTGTAAGAATAGAATGCTAAGGTGTTCATAAAAACATCAGTTATATATAAGACAATTTATTCATATACATACTGGTAACATGACTTAAGGGAAGTATAGTCTATAAAAATAAATGGTATACCTAAGAAGTGCTTAAACAAAGTACTTCGAA
Source organism: Oceanobacillus sp. FSL K6-0251 (assembly GCF_038004725.1). NCBI lineage: Bacteria > Bacillati > Bacillota > Bacilli > Caryophanales > Bacillaceae > Oceanobacillus > Oceanobacillus sp. FSL K6-0251. Next base: position 1,497,994 of record NZ_JBBORS010000001.1, read on the forward strand.
ATTAATGTAAGGGTATATAATTAACTCGGGATGAACCTTCGTACTAACCTTATTAATTTAGCAGTTTTTTCATTTTTAGTAGATAGACAACAGGCATGTTCTTCTGTTTTCCATAGGTAACCTAGAATTTTTAGGTTCTTCACAGATGTTTGTTTTCTAGTTATGATGACCACATATTATATATAATAGCAGTCTTTTTACATAAGCTTGAAAGGAGGAGCTTCGAAAATATATTTTACATGTGTGATTGTAAATAAAGGGGGAGTCACATTTCAGAGAATAAGGATGACAAACAGGGGAAGGTAAGTGAAAACCAGCAATAAGTGGATGTATCTCGACGTCAATTTATTAAAACAGCAGGAATGACAACGGGTGGGATTGTTGGCTAAGTACTCCTTTTTCAGCATAATAGTGGCGGAGCAATTATGGGAGATGACCCGGAAACATCCGTTGTGAATAGCTATTTACAAATGTGGAATATGGATAATTTATTTGTATGTGGATCGAGCGCTTTTCCACACTTTGGAGTAACCAATCCTACCACCACAGCTGCAGCTTTAACCTATCGTGCAACAGAAGGAACGATTGATTTTCTAAAAAATGGCGGGCAGCTTGTGGAAGCGAAAAATTAAAAGAAAAAGGTTTAATGTAAAAAATCCATTAAGAGCTGGAGGCGATTTTTAATGGGGTTAGCAAACATAGGAATTCCTGGATTAATCCTTATTGTTGTTCTGGCATTAATCATTTTTGGACCGAAAAAATTACCGGAGATTGGTAAAGCGGCTGGAGAAACATTAAGAGAATTTAAGAGCACGGCGAATGATATTATGGAGGATAAGTCCGAGAATGTAGAGCAAAAAGATAAATCGTGATTACAAAAAATAAACTCCAAAATGTCTTTGGAGTTTATTTTTGTGAAGGGAAAAGAAACGGAATTAGTTTAATTTTACGCCTTGCAGCCGTTTACGTGCCGAATTATGCTGTGCTGTGATAGGAATATGCTTTTTCGCATTTCCCATGCCGAATAAGGGCATATTTCGATAGACAGATTCATAACTCCCGGCTTTTATCTGATAGGTTTCATGATAGAAGCCGACAGCATCATTTTCCCCAACTTTCTTGTTGAAATTCTGCCATGCTTTCAAATGTTTTTTTCCTTTGGCATAAGCGAGCAAATCCTCTGTAGAACGCCAGTATTGAACCATGATGGTAGTGCGCAGACCAAAATAGCTTTCCATGGAAAGAAACCCTAATTCCTCCTGGTTTTCATACAATTCTCTAATCATACCGGGCATGGCTGTAAACACAGGTCCCCACTTCCGGACCGCGAGCCGTTTATTGATACGCATCCCAATAATAAAAACAACAACATCCTGATCATTTTCCGTAGTATACCTGCCAGAGTAGATTTTTTTACCCATGGATGATTCCTCCTTAAAAATTAGAGTTCCTTAATTGTGGCGTCACACCATGCGATAGCAGCTTCCGTCACACGTTTTCCATAATCTAAAGTAAACAGCCAATATTTTGCATCCTGATGATTCGTGTTATGGCGGGAAATACCTTCTTCAATTCCTTCATATGTTTGATACAGCTTCTCTAGCTTTTGCTTATAATCCGCTAACAGATAGAGACTTTGTTCCTTTGTCTGATGCCTGCCAAAAAACAGCTTCAGCAATACTTCATTCCGCTCGACTGGCAATTGCGTTAACGGCTGCTCCAGCCAATTTTTTAAAACATCTTTGCCTTTCTCTGTCAGAAAATATTCCTTGCGCTCTGGTTTTCCTTCTTGTACTAATGTTTGAACGGTAGCTAAACCTTCTTCTTCCAGCCGCTTTAATGTCGGATAGATTTGTCCATAGCTAATTTTCCAAAAATGATTCAGGCTATTATCAATAAACTGTTTTATTTCGTAGCCTGAACGACAGTTTGTGGTTAAAATGCCAAGTATGGCGTATGTGCTGTCATTATATTTTTGCATTTGTCTCACCTTATATCTTTTTGATATATATCATTTAGATATATAATAAATGAATTTGGGCTGGAAGTAAAGAGTGGAATAATAGTTTTATGTTTTTTCAATTAGTTCGGTTCGTATATACCTTCTAATATGAAAAAGCTAACCAGCAGGGCATCACCTTATTGAAAAAGCTTCTGCCGTGCTGGTTAAAGAGAGAAAGATATAATTAAAACATACATCAAGAACAAGTCACTTGATTTTAATAACAATTTTACCTTTTGCCCTGCCTGATTCGGAATATTCCATTGCTTTTTGTACATCTTCAAAAGGAATAACCCGATCAATGAATGGTTTGATTTTTTCAGCCTCGATAAGTTCTTTGATTTTATTTAATTGCTCGCCGCTGGGCTTCATGAATAAAAAGTTATATTGCACTTGATATTGCTTTTCTAATTTTGTTAATTTCCTTGAAATCAATCTAAAAGCGATTGTTTTCCAAAAAGGATAATTATTCTCTTTTCCAAAGCGGCCATTTGGGAGGTCGGAGATTGATACAATTTTTCCGCCGGCTTTCAGGATTTGAAACGAATTAACTAGAGCATCGCCGCCTAAGGTATCATATACGTAATCATAATCAGCTAATACTTCTTCAAAATTTTCTTCCCGATAATTTATGACCTTATCTGCACCCAGGCTCTCTACTAAATCTTTCCCGGCACTACTTGCGGTTGTAGCGACGTAAGCTCCCATCTCTTTAGCTAATTGAATCGCAAAGGTTCCAATTCCGCCAGAGCCTGCCTGAATCCAAATTTTGTCTTTCGGCTTAAGATTTAATATCTCATGAAATGCCTGATAGGTAGTTAACCCGACTAATGGTACGGACGCTGCTTCTTCAAATGTTACGTTTTCTGGTTTGAGTGCAATATCATCTTCATGAATAGCAATATATTCAGCAAAAGTACCGATCCTTGATTTTCTTGGACGTCCATAAACAGAATCCCCAGCTTTAAATTTCGTTACATTTTTCCCGGTTTTGAGGACTGTTCCGGAAAAATCATTTCCAAGAATCAATGGCATTTTATAGTTGATGAGCGGCTTTAATTTTCCGTCTCTAATTTTGAAATCAACCGGATTAATACTCGCAGCGTGAATTTCTACTAATACATCATCATAAGATATTTCAGGAATAGGAACATTCTCCAATTGCATATTTTTTTGTCCATATTTATGAATAAGCATTGCTTTCATTTGTTTTTTTCATTTGATAAATCTCCTTATCAGAATAATGGTTTAAACATTTAAACTTTTGAACTTTTGAACTAATAATGTATGATAGCTTGATTTTTAAAAAATGTCAACTAATCAAATGAAAAGTAACTTCAAAGATCATTTTCTAATTATGCACAACGAATCCATGCTATTGACGTAATAAAAATTTAATGGTTTAATAATTTGAACGATTGATTATTCAAATGAAACGAGGATGTATATGAAAACAAATAAAATAGAGAATTTAAAAAATGAATTTGATGAAGTAAAGGATTTTCTTATCGCTTTAGGGGATGAAAAAAGACAAATTATCATTGTTGCTTTATTGAATGACCATGCTTGCAATGGATGCCAAGGGCTTCGTGTAATTGATTTAACAGAAGCAACGAAGCTGTCACGACCAGCTGTATCACATCATTTAAAGATTTTGAAACAAATTGGAATCGTTGATATCCGCCGGGAGGGAACAAAGAATTATTACTATCTTTGCAATGCAGTGCCGGAAATGAAAAAGCTGAGGGATTTGCTGGATAATGTTATGTCGGTCATGGCAGAAGGGAAAGAGGAAGTGTGAAACGAATTTTTTGTGCTGACCGATTAGCTTGAATATAGCGAGGATATTAGGACGGCAATATGTTGAGCAATTGTAGAAGCTGGATTATGTGAATTTAAAGGGTCTATTCTAATTGACCCTCGCAGTCTAGAGGGACTGATGGGGCCGTGTTTTCTATTAGTATAAAGACGATGAGTGTATTGGTTTATCAATATAACTCATATTAAACATATATACAGCAAGCAAAGTCGCTCAGTTATTTTCTTCTACCTCAATCATTATTTTAATTACGTAATTTGCACTTACATTCAAGCTGCTTCCATCCATTAGGTAGAGATACTCTTCAAAGCTGTCACCACAAATACGATATCCTGTCTCCTTCAAATAATCTTTTATTTGTTCATATGTTTGATACGTATGCATATAGCTTCCTTTATGATAGCCAATGACATATTTTCCAGCTTTTTTCTCAAATGTCTTTGTTAAATGAAGCTGGTTCTCACGTAAATAGAAATAGGAATAATTTAAATAATCTCCTGTTTCTATTTGTTCGTGGCGAATAAGAGCACCCCAATTTTCCACATTGATTTCGCCTTGTTTTACATATTTCATAAACGATATAACCATTTTGGTGATGTCTTTATGAGAATAATTTAAAATATTTTCACTTAATACAATCTGTTCTACCTTCATATCCTCGATAGTAAATTGATCAAGGTCTAATTGTGATGCTTCTTCCATTTGCCTTTTCTGATTTTTAATGAGGTGCTGGATACGCTGCATTTTCCGTATTTTTATATCCACCAGTTTTTCTTTTTCCGTTAATAAATCAGTAATCTTCTTTGTGTTTTTGGAATGTAAAAAGTCTTTGATTTCCGCCAAAGACATTCCGATTTCTTTTAACATATCAATCACGCTATAAGCCTCAGCTTGTTGAATCGTGTAATAACGGTATCCATTTTCATTTTTGTATTCCGGTTCTAACAGACCAATTTCATCATAATGGAATAGCGTTTGCTTTTTGACCTCACATAAATCTGCAAATTCTCCAGTTGTCATCATTTTTTTGGAAGAATCCATTTCATCACCAACTTTACGCTTGAGTATACGGTAACCATATACTTTATATTATACTATAGGAATAAAGAAAATGTAGTGTAAAGAAAGAGGAGAGTATAATTTATGTTTAATTATTTGAGCTTAGCGGCTACTGCATGGTTTATTGGGTTCTTTCCAATGTTTGAAATATATATTGCAATTCCAGCTACGATGGTGATGGGATTAGATGCGGTTTCTTCCATTATCTGGTCCAGTTTTGGGAATTTTCTTCCGGTCCCGTTCATTGCTTTTTTCTATCAGCTTCTTGCAAAATCAGAACGTATTAAGAAATGGCTGGATAAATTAGCAAACAGCAAATATAAATATCGTATCGAAAAGCAAGGACCATTAGTTGTTGTGTTGCTGACACCGATCATTGGTTCATGGGCTGTTGCAGTGATTGCCAATGGAATAGGGATGAATAAAGTGAAGTTATTCATATCCGCTGGTGCAAGTATTTTGGTATATGGGATTGTTATTGCAGTTTTGACATATTATGGTGTCGCTTTTGTAGGCTGATAAAATGCAGCAGAAATATAAATCCACCTATGCAGCCGGAGTAGGTGGATTTATATTTCTGCTGCTTATTTCAAGTCTATTGTTCACAGTACCATTAATTCTAGAAAAAAAAAGCAGACTACATGAAGCATGATCGGCTGAAAAAAAAGCTGATACAAGAGTTTTTTGAAGAATTTATCGAAGCTTTTTTCCCCAATCTTCACCCTCACATTGATTTCTCCAAGGTCACCTTCCCCGCAGTGTAACTGGCTGGGACTGCGGTTACTCGTCCCACCGAAGTGCTTTTGTAAGACTTCCACATCAAAAATAAGAAAATCTGTTATTTCAAAGTGGAAGGTCTAACAGCCAGTAACGGCCCGATTGGTTCAACTAACAGCGGTTTTGATGGGGCGAGTAGTCGCAGTCCCATTCAGAATACCGCTGAATGAAGTTTCACTTTACGAACAAGAAGTGTATCTGGACTACATCAATGGCCGCAAGAAAGAAATTGACGTTCTCGCAGCAGTAAAGCTGAATCACGAAGACAAAATACTCCATATTCATACCGAAGCGCAATCAACTCATGAAGCAAATTTTCCCGAAAGAATGTTTCTCTATTTTTCTTACCTTTACGCCAAAGACCGCAAACCGATTCAACCCATTGCTGTTTTGAGTTATAATAGGAAAAAAGAAGAACCGACACAATTCAGAATCGATCCCCCCACCCAAGACGTCCTTCAATTTAACTTTTTACAATTACACTTAATCAAGAAAAACTGGAAAGCATATATTCAATCAGACAACCCGGCCGCCGCAGTCTTGCTCAGTCAAATGGGATATGAAGAGCATGAGCGGGTTCAGGTGAAGCTGGAGTTTCTGCGCATGATCACCCGGATGCAAATCAACCCGGCACAAATGATGGAGCAAATGGAGAACTTGCCGGAGGAGGAAAAAGACATGGTTTTGCAGCTGCCGAATTCTTATTTTGAGAGAGGAAAAGAGGAAGGGATAGAAGAAGGCATAGAGAAAGGAAAGCAAGAAATCGTTTTAAAATTGATAAAAAAGGGCATGTCTATCAGCGAAGTAGCAGAAATTACAGAGTACAGCGAAGCAGAGATTAAAAAGCTTGCAGGCAAGCAAGGAAAAGAAGAATAAGTAATCCGCATGCTATAGTATAAAAAAAGTGAGCAGGTTATATTTCAAACTGCTCACTTTTTATACTGAAATAAAAAGCAACTTCCACCAGCCAAATGAATTGCTTTTCATCTCTGTCTAATTCAATATTTATACATTAGAAATCAGCTTCGATGCATTTCCGCTGTGAATAACGGATAAATGATGCAGCGCTCTGGTACAGCCAACATATAATAATTTTGCGGTTTGCTCTGTCACTGGATAACGCGTTTCATCAACATCGACCATTAATACCGTATCAAATTCCAGTCCTTTAGATACATATACAGGCAATAAGGAAATGCCTCCTTCGTACGACTTATCCTCGGTAGTAATCATGGTTAACTCTGGAATCTTTTCTTTTAGCTTTGGATAAATCGCATTACAATCAGCTTCCGATCTTAAAATACCTGCAATGGTCTTCATCTCTTTATTTTTCATATCATGTATCCAGCTTGTGATTTTCTCTAATTTTTCCTCTGTATCTACTTGTTGGATCTGTACCTCCTCACCGCTTCGAAATACCGGTTCTGCATAGGCCGGACGATTGGCAAGATGACGGAGAATGGTGTTGGAAAACGCAATAATCTCATAAGTGGAGCGGTAGCTTTTTGTCATTTGGAAGAATTTCGAGCGAGATGTGCCGAAAAGGTCAATAAAGTTTTCCCACTCGTCAATTCCTTCGTTGCTGTGAATACCTTGTGCTAAATCTCCTAATATCGTAAATGACGCTGTTTTAGTCCGTGCATGCAATACAGAAACCTGATAGGGTGAAAAATCCTGTGCTTCATCAATCACCACATGATCAAATCGCTCGTCTCTTTCAATTCCATACCAATAATCATGAATATCGAGCAGGGGAGCCAGGTCATCTAAAGTTATTTTATCCTTAGGCGGCAAAAGGTCTGTTCTTTCCATCTTTTTTAAGATTTGTGCGTACAGTTCATAAGGTTTTCTTTTTTTCCATTTCCTTAAATATCTTCTTAATTCCTTTTTGCCGTCTTTACGGGCTTGCTCCTGTTCTTTTTTCTCTTCATACATCTTAGCTTCTATTTCTATCCACCGTGTTAATTTTGCTTTAAGCCTATCATATTTTTTAGTGGCTGGATTGCCTTTAAAATCAGCTTCAATCCAAGTGTTAATTTGTTCTAAGGGAACACCTTTTTTATTTTCCCAGGGAATAAAATCTTCTTCCGGGATCCAATCCTTTTCTAGTTGCGATAACTGCTCCCTGATTTGCTGCTGGAATTCTAAAGAGCCTTTCCAATTATTCTGTTCTGCTGTGCCGGATTCAAAAAAGCCTTCCTTCTTTCACTGAGAGATTCTAGCTTACATTTCGGATCATCGATAATGGAGGTCATGACCCACTTTGGAAAGGTGGTCTGGACAATATCTCCGACCCCTAATTCCGGCAATACTTGTGAAATATAATCAAGAAAGATGGTATTCGGTGCAAAAATAATCATCCGGTGCGCCGTTAATTGCTCCCGGTATTCATATAATAAATAAGCTAATCGGTGCAGTGCCACAGTGGTTTTTCCGCTTCCGGCAACACCTTGGATGATAACAGCCTTGTTTAAAGGATAACGGATGATTTCATTCTGCTCTCCTTGGATGGTCGCAACAATATCACGAAGTCTGTTATCCTTTTGGTCTTCCAGCTTATATAATAAGAATTCATCTCCTCCGGAAGCCTCCTGCTCTCCACGAATATAGCGGTCTACCACTCTTTGAAGCTCCTGATTGTAAGTGACGATATTTCTTTTTAAATAAATTTCACCTTCTACGATGCCGTCTGGTGAAAGATAATAGACGTCATCCTCACTCCCGCTAAAGCCATAGAACAGGCTGGCTATCGGGGCACGCCAATCCGTAATCAGAACATCTCCGGTGTGCTCATCAAAAACACCGGCTTTCCCGATATAGGTGGCTTTCACTTCCTCCTTTTCTTCTTCTTTAAAATCAAGACGGGCAAAATAGGGTTCCTTTTTAGCAATCGTCAGAGATTCTCTTACACGCTGCCGGCTGCCTTCCAATACGTTTTCTGTGAAATCATCGCCGATATATTCCGGTATTTCGGCTAAACGTTCATATTGCTTGTTGATAATTGATAAGGTTTCATGTAATTCCTTTTTTTCTTCCTCAAATGCCATTGCGAATCCCCCTTAACTGAATGTCTTGTTCATTTTAGCAATGAAATTAAGAAAAAAATAGACTTATATATTTCGTTGATGTATACTATTAAATACAGTCATGCCAAAAATAAAATTACATATAATGGAAAAACACTTGAAGAAGCGAATCCTTTTTCAAGTGTTTTTTTTGGAATAAAAATGTAAATCTAATTCAAGCAGAGAAGCTTTGTGGATAACAGTGAATTATTCGAAGTGGTTTCATTTTCCTATGATGTGAATTATATCGACTTCCATCTTGATAAAGCACATGGATTCCTTTATAGTAAATTCATCATTACGAAATTTCATCCTGCAGTAAAAAGGAGGAAATCATCATGTTGTATGATTGCGCAGTTATTGGAGGAGGACCTGCCGGATTAAATGCATCACTTGTTTTAGGCAGGGGTAGAAAAGAAATTATTTTATTTGATGACGATACACCTCGTAATGCCATAACACAGGAATCTCATAATTTTATTACCAGAGATGGGATTCATCCAGCAGCATTTAAAAAAGCGGCTTATGAAGATTTAAATAAATATCCAACGGTTTCCGTTGAAAGAAATCAAGTGGTTGATATTGTTCCTGCTGCCTCTTATTTTCAGATTCAAACAGGGAGAGGGCAGGTCTTTGATGCGCAAAGAATTATTTTGGCAACGGGATTAAAAGATATTCTTCCTGAGATAGAAGGTATCCAACAATTTTACGGAACAAGTCTTTTCGGATGCCCGTACTGTGATGGGTGGGAGCTGAAAGATCTTCCATTGGTTTATATTGCTGCATATCCACATGCTTTTAACAGTGTGAAAATGGTTTCGAATTGGAGCAAGGATATTGTTGTTTGCACAAATGGGAAGGATAGTATATCTCCAGAGGAAAAAGCTATCCTAGCACAAAAGAATATTCCGGTTTTAGAAGACGAAATTTTGCGGCTGCAAGGAGAAGGCGGGCAATTAAAAAGCATTCAATTTAAGAATGGGAAGGAACTCGGTCGCGAAGCCGGGTTTATTTCGTATAAATTACAGCAGGCTGCACCATTTGCCGGGCGTCTGGGTTTAGAATCCAATGGCGCGGGGGGAATTAGAATAGATCCCTATGGACGCACAAGCAGGAAAGGTGTATATGCTGCAGGAGATAATGCTGGCGGTCTGCCTCAACAGATTGTAGCTGCGGCTGAAGGAAGCAAAGCGGCGATAAGTGTACTCAGTGATTACGTGGCAGAAAACTTTTAAATAATTTATTGTTTACATACACCCTTTTATCATTAAAAGAGGGTGTATTTTTGAGGAAGGAAATGATAAAATAACTTCCTTATTATTAGAGAATATTGAAGGAGTTTATTGGATGGAAGGGAATAAATTATTATCACCATTATGTTATTTTAGTATCTTTTTTGCGCCATTTTTATTTCCGATTTTGGTATGGATTCTTGGAGATGAGGAAACAAAAGGGCACGCGAAGAAAGCCTTATGGACACATCTTATTCCAATTATCGCAACCATTATTGCAGGAATCATTATCTTTTCAATTGGCATCGGACAAGTTTGGACAGATGAAGTAAGCGGCAGATTATTTATTGCAATGATAATTGCGATAGCTATTTGCTTTATCATTGATATTTATTATTTTATCTGGAATATTGTTAAAGGGATTAAGGTACTAAGCTCTTAATAACGAATTTAGAAATGAAATATAAAAATAAGTAGAATCTATAGATGATGGGATATTTTTCTATAGGTTCTTTTATTTTACATATAGTACAGATTGAAGTAAAAAAGAATCTCATCAGCTTCTGCTTGAATCAAAGAATGGATAAGAAAGAATCTCCTTACTTGATAAATCGTAATCATTACGATATAGTTAATAAAAATTACGCAAAACAGAACCTGCGTAACGAAGGAGGAGATTATATTGGTATATGATTGTGCTGTTATCGGGGGAGGCCCTGCCGGGTTAAATGCATCTCTTGTTTTAGGCAGAGGAAAAAAAGAAGTGATTTTATTGGATGATGATGCCCCGCGCAATGCTGTCACACAGGAATCTCATAATTTTATTACCAGAGATGGTGTAAAACCAGCTGAGTTTCGGGAAGCGGCCCATGCAGATTTAAAAAAGTATCCGAATATAGTGATTCAAAAAGACCGGGTGACCGATATAGATTCGGCTGCTTCTCCTTTTCGCATTCACACAGAAGCAGGGAAGGATTACGAAGCAAAAACCATTATTCTGGCAACAGGACTGAAGGATGTATTGCCTGATATCCAAGGAATCCATGATTTTTATGGAAAGAGCCTGTTTGCCTGCCCTTTCTGTGATGGGTGGGAGCTAAAAGACATTCCGCTGGTTTATATTGCTGATGGAGAATTTTCTTTTCATGGTATAAAAATGATTTCCAATTGGAATAAAGATATAGTCATTTGCACAAATGGCAAAGAAAGCTTCTCCGCTGAAGAAAGAGATATTTTGAAGCAAAAGCAATTCGAGGTTATTGATGATGAAATTTTACGATTGCAAGGAGAAAATGAGCAATTAAAAGCAATTTTATTTAAGAATGGAAACGAATTGTATAAAGAAGCAGGTTTTATATCTTATAAAATGGAGCAGGCTGCCCCTTTTGCTGAGCGCCTGGGTTTAGAGCTGAACGAGATGGGTGGAATTAAAACAGATTCGCAAGGCCAGACAAGTATCAAAGGGATTTATGCCGGCGGAGATAATGCATCTGGTCCGTCGCAGCTGATTATTGCTGCAAGTGAAGGGAGTAAAGCGGCGATAGGGGTGATTAGTGATTTTGTGGAGGAAACATTTTAAATCATAAATTGATAAGTGAAACCTTATTCAGCAGGGATTTTCTTTTTAACCCTCGCGGAATGAGGTTTCACTTTATTCGCAGCTATTTTAATAAATTACGCAGTTTTAAATGTTCCTTTTCTAACACCCTTTTCCCTTCTTTTTGCAAAACATACTCCACAGTTTCTCTATCGGAGCTCACTGGCAAACTGAAATCCAAGCGATAACGTTCATTTCCTTTCCCCGTGATGATTACCCAGTCTTTTTCCGCTGCCTTTTCAATAGCATACTGTATAGCTAAGGTGCGATCTGAAATAACCTGTCCTTCGTTTAGTTCATTGAGCTCTTGGAGCATAGCAGCAGAGGGGACGCCATTTAAGTCATCAAATGTAAGAATGATTTCATCCGCCAGTTTTTTAGAAACAGTTATCATTTTATTTCTTTTACTGGAATCTCTGTCTCCTCTAAAACCAAAAACATGAAAAACTTTTTCGGCGCCCTCGATTTTAGCAGTGGTAAGACAATTAGAAAAAGCTTCTGCAGTATGGGCATAATCTACAACAATTGTTGTCCCATTTGAACGCTTGAATAGTTCAAATCTTCCGGGAATACCAGAGAATGTACGTAATGATTTCATGATTTGCTGAATGGGGACGCCTATTTGCGAGGCTGTCAAGAATGCCATCGCCGCATTATACGTATTATGCTGTCCCAGGATAGTTAATTGAAGGGGAAGGTTACATCCTTTATAGGAGATTTCAGAAAAACCAGGGGTTATTTTATTTATCTTTAGCGCATCGCTTTCTTTATTCCCTAAAGTAATTAAGGAGAAATTACGGGATGGAAGTATGCTGCTAAGCTTTGCTCCCCGTTCATTATAGTTGTTGATAATCGCATACCCATGGTCTTTTAATGCTTCAAACATTTTGGCTTTGGTTAAGAAATAATCTTCCATCGTGTGATGATAATCAAGGTGGTCGTGATCTAAATTGGTAAACAGACCAAAATCAAATTCAATTCCATGTATCCTGCCCTGCGCTATTCCATGTGAAGAAACCTCCATAATAACAAATTCGTCCTTACTTATTGCCAGGTGCTTTTGCAGGCTCAGCGCATCGGGTGTTGTATTCAGCGAAGGATACGTTTCCCCATTGATTATCGTGTTTACGGATCCAAACATGGCACATGTATGACCAGAATCCTCTAAAATATGTTTTATCATATAAGCTGTCGTGGTTTTCCCGTTTGTACCGGTGATACCAATTATTTTTTTGTCTTTTGCGGGGTTTCCGTAAAATTCAGAAGCTATTTCAGCTAAAGCCAGACGGCTGTCAGGAACTCGAATATATGGTACGGATAACTCTTGGAGGTCTTCTTCTCCTATAATACAAACCGCACCGGCCTTGATTGCCTGATTAATAAAATCATGACCATTAAAACTGTATCCCTTTATAGCGATGAATAAGTCATTTTTATCTGCAGATTTGGAATTTGTTGTTATTTTATTGATTATCATATTTGGTATACTCATCGGTTTACTAATATTTTTCAATAGTTGTTGTAAATTCATGTGTTGTCACCTCTTAAACATAGGGAATGATACGGGAGAATGTAATATTACCTTAGGTTTTGCCATTTGAAGATAATTTATTATAATGATGGGCAGGTAATTTGCCATCGAGAAGAAATAAATTCGTCATGGGAAATCCCGATAGAAGAGAGGCTGTAAAAATTTCAAAGTATTTGCTTTAAAATATGGCGATTCTTCTAGTAAGGAAAGCTTATAACGCAGATGCGTTAATAATTTATTATCATTATATGTAGGAAGAGAAGAGCAAAGGCAAATTCAAAGTAAATATATTTCTTCTCTTCCAGAACCAATGGATGTCACCCTTTTAAATAGCTGTTTGGGCGTTAGTATAACCACTGATCATTTAAAAAATTCTCTGTGAAAAATGGCTGATTGTCATCATTAAAATCGACACCAACTCCTAATTCAGTAAAGTTATCCTGCAATATATTCTCACGGTGCCCTTCGGAATTCATTAAACCCTGATGAGCAAAAACGCTGCTGAATTGCCCATAGGCCAGGTTCTCGTTAGAAAAATAACTGCCTCATATCTTATAAAGGGATTTTTTATAAAACAGGGTTTATTTATACAAGGAAAGAGGTATTAAATAGATGAAAAAGCGTACCAATATTAAAAAGAAATTTCTGAAAACATTAAAACGGATTGGTTAACTTGATATGTACTTACTTGAGCTTTACAATCTGAAATGGGAATAATCAGCAGAATGAATTATTTTAAATTTGTTGCTCAATCAGCTGACAAAGTATTTCAAGAAAGATATCATATTGATAATATACTTGAAATAGAACAAGGAGGGGAAAAGTGGCAGACAAAAAAAATAAGAAAAAACGAGCCCCGCTCTCTATACGTATGAATATCCTCTTTTTTGCCATCTTCCTATTATTTTCTGCGCTCGTACTTCAGTTAGGTGTTGTTCAGATTTTAAATGGAGAATCGTATCAAGATGAAATTCAGAGGACGAATTTAGATACAACGAATGTACCCGTACCCCGGGGGAAAATCTATGATACCAATGGAGAACTTATTGTAGATAATGAAGCAATGTATTCTATTACGTACACACCTTCGAATGATGTGCAAGCAGAGGAGCGTCTGGAAGTAGCTGAAAAGCTGGCGCAATATATCGATATGGGTGATGAACAAACCATCGATCGAATAACAGACAGAGATAGAAGAGAATATTATCTATTGCATCATGAGGAAGAGATAGAAGAGCGGCTAGAGACGGTCAATACAGAAGAAATGGAGAATTCCGAGGTATATGATGCCACGCTGGAATTAATCACAGATGAAGAAATTTCCGATTTTACAGATGATGAATTAGAGATTATTGCGATAAAAAAAGAATTGGATAGTGCCTATGCTTTAACCCCGCAGGTTGTCAAAAATGAAGATGTCACAGCCGAGGAATATGCAGCTGTAGCGGAAAATTTAGATGAACTGCCTGGAATCAATGCCAGTACAGATTGGGACCGCGTTTATCCAAATGGAGACACGTTAACTAGTATTCTAGGCAACGTCTCCAGTCAGGAAGAAGGTATTCCTGAAGAGGATTTGAATGCTTACTTAACAATGGGATACAGCAGAAACGATCGTGTTGGTACAAGTGGACTTGAGGAGCAATATGAAGATTTCCTTCGCGGTCGTAAGGAACAAATCCAATATACGACAAGCCAAAATGGATCGATTATCGGTTCAGAAACGATTGTGGACGGCGAACGGGGAAAAGATTTAGTATTAACGACAGATTTAGAATTTCAGCAGGAAGTGGATGATATTTTATTAGATGAATTTCAATCCATGAAAGCAAGCAGCCCATATGAAAATCGGTTTGCAACCAATGCCTATGCTGTTGTTATGAATCCGAAAACGGGAGAACTGTTAGCCACTTCTGGTGTAGAATATGATACCGAGAATGATGAATATAATAATAATGCCGGGTTTACAGCGTTGGCTAACGCGCATGAGCCTGGTTCCAGTATTAAAGGGGCAACAATTCTGGCAGGTTATGATTCCGAAGTTATTTCTCCCGGGGAAACGTTTAACGATGCACCGATGCGGCTGGCAGGATCGGAAGTGAAAAGGTCGGTTCAAGATATGGGAACGGTAAATGATTTAACTGCACTGGAAAGGTCCTCTAACGTTTATATGTTCTATGTTGCCTTGCGGTTAGGGGGAGACTATCGTCATCCGATGCCGCGAAATGCCAATTTAGATATAAACATGGGTGAAACGTTGCAAACCCTGCAAAATTATTTTAATCAATTCGGACTCGGTTCGACTACAGGAGTGGACTTTCCATATGAGAGTACTGGATTAAGAGGACAGGTTCCTGATAATCCAGGGAATCTGCTTGATTTTGTCATCGGGCAGTATGATACGTATACGACCATGCAGCTTGCTCAGTATGTATCCACGATTGCGAATGATGGCTATCGTGTTCAGCCTCATTTCTTAAAGGAAGCCCGTGATCCAGTTGCTTCCATGGATGAGCTTGGCCCATTGTATTATTCGTCCAATACAACGACGATGAACCGAATTGAGATGACAGATGATGAAATTAGTCGTGTGCAGGACGGGTTTCGTCTTTCCTATCAAGGGTCACAAGGAACAGGTAATGATTATTTCGATGATAAATCATATAACCCGGCAGGAAAAACAGGGACAGCAGAGTCAGCGGAATTTGTTGATGGAGAGCGGTTTGACCTCAATAATTTAACCTTAGTCGGCTATGCACCATTTGATGATCCGGAAATTGCTTTTGCAGTAGTTGTACCGCATGTTGGAATTGGTGAAGGAGATCAGATTAACTTAAAAGTTGGGGAACGTGTTTTAGATTCCTATTTTGAAGTCAAAGAAGATCACGACGAAGAAGCTGAGGATTCTGATGGTGATAGTGATAATGAAGAGGAAGAATAATCAACGTTTACTATCTCCTATATTGTATGGATGAAGATAAAAAAACTATATTAGAAATTATAGTAAACCGTGATGTGAACTAACCACATCACGGTTTATAAATGATTAGGATTAGCTTTCTAACCCTTGAGCTAAAGCAAATGCAAAATCATCTCCAGAAGAGTACCGCATGATTACAATATTTTTGCATCTGTATTGTGTAAAATCTTTTTCTAGGTTGGAAAAACGTTATCGAATGATTTTTGGTACTGCTGCTTTGAGTGAATTAGTACGAATATTATGTGATTTGTGAGAGGGATTTGAAGATAAGAATTATTAAATACTTTTTAACGGTTGCTTTAGAAACAAGTATCACGAAAGCTGCCAAAAATTAAAAATTATACAGCCGACATTAACGAGATAACAGCAACAAGCCGCCGGAGGTATTCTTTTCTATAAAAAAACAGATTCATAAATAATCATGATACTGTTTTTACAGTGTCGGGCATCTCTCCATTTTTGTCGTATAAGGGGTATATTTCTCATTTGCTTGGTTAAATTACATAGAAGAATTATTAAATTAAATAAAATGATAAAAGGGCTGATAAAATTGAGAAATGTTTTTTTTACAATAGGGCTTACGCTTATTCTATACTTCTCAATAGGGTTGCCTAAAGCAGGAGCAGAAATTATTGAGGGAGACACGACGACGGATGAAATAGAACACAATTGGGAAATATCAAGCACTAATTATGAAATAATCCACGTTGACACACATGAATATACTTATTGGAAAAATTTCCTCAGGGAAACACGCACCTGTGATGTTTTTCATAAAATAAAAACCGTCGTGTATTATTGTGATATCCATGGCCATACAAAGTCAGAGTCACATTTAGTGGAAGTAATTCATAGCGAGAAACATGCATAGAGAGAGAATCGGATTACTATGAAAAGGTTAATCCGATTCTTTTTTTCTGCACTTATTCCTAATTGGGAGAGATTGCTGTTAAAATAGATGGTTGTTTAAAAAAGACATGGGAATCAAAAATTTATATAGAAATAGGAGTGGCCGTATCCTATCCTTCGTCGGAATTCAAGCATTTCCAAGGTTGAGCGAAGGAGAATCCGAACAGCAGGTTAGGATGATGAAATTGCTGATGCGGTATTACGGCTAAGCAGTTAATCCTCAAGCTTTGTTATCGTGCAGTCTATTGCTGCGAACGGCGGCGTTACAATGAAATAAAGCAGCTTATCAATCATGGATATCTGACTCTACTTGGGGGCAGGTGTCCATGGTTTTTTACTTTGACGATTCTAATGTTCGCAGCTGGAACAGGAACCTTCTATTAATTATTGCACAAATTTTTTATTACAGGTAGGGTTAACCTTTGAGGCTATCAGATAAAAAAACTAAAACGTAATAATTACTGTTTACATATTTAATAAAATAGTTTATAATAAATTCCATTCGTAATCGTTACGATTTAAATTTATTAAGAAATACAAAATAAAGAGTACTATTGAAAGGAGAAAGTGTAAAATGGCTAAAAAGTCAAAAGTTGCAAAAGAGAAAAAACGCCAGCAAATGGTTGCACAATATGCAGAGCTAAGAAGAGAGCTAAAAGCAAAAGGAGATTATGAAGCGCTTCGTAAACTGCCTCGGGATTCTTCACCAACCCGTTTGAAAAGCCGTTGTGAGGTTACAGGCAGACCACGCGGATATATGCGTAAATTCAACATGTCCCGTATTGCTTTTAGAGAATATGCGCATAAAGGACAAGTTCCTGGCGTGAAGAAAGCCAGCTGGTAATCAAATCATGCAGTTATCTAAGCAGCAGTATCATCTAAGCTGACGCTGTATTTTCATGTACCACACGATATAAGATAGGAAAGAAAACAGCTTTTAACGGATACTTGGCGGAAAGCTGTTTTTTCTTTCATGGATAAGGAGGAAACGCATTGTCACAAGAAAGCCCCATCCCTGTAACGATTCTAACTGGGTTTTTAGGAGCCGGGAAAACAACATTGTTAAATAAACTGCTGCACGATATGCCCAATGAGAAGGCTGCTGTGATCATTAATGAGTTTGGTGATACATCGATTGATAGCCAATTAGTGATACGAACAAAGGAAGAAATCGTTGAAATTAACAGCGGCTGTATCTGTTGTAATGTACGCGGTGATTTGATCAGCTTGCTAACTGATTTAATGAAGCAGAAAGAAAAGGTGGACCGGGTTGTCATAGAAACAACGGGCATGGCGAATCCGGCTCCAGTTATTCAAACGTTTTTGATGGATGAGCAGATGGCTGATACCTTTGAAATCGACAGCGTAATCACGATGGTCGATGCGAAGCATATCGAGCAGCATTTGCAGGAAGAGGAGCCGGAGCAGCAGATTGCATTTGCCGATATTTTGCTTGTGAACAAGACCGATTTGATTACAGAAGACGAAAGAAAGCAGCTGGAAGCACAGTTAACGCATATGAATCCAAATGCCCATCAGTTTTATACGACATATGGAAACGTAGATACCAAAGAATTAATCGGAAAAAAATCGTTTGATTTAGATTATGCCTTAAACATTGATCCCGAACTGCTGACAGAACCGCATCACCATCATCATAATCATCACGTGACATCCTTTGTATTTCAAGATGAACGCCCGCTTGATTTGGACAAAGTGAATAAATGGTTTGCTTACTTAGTTCGTATCAAAGGAGAAAGCCTCTACCGTTATAAAGGAGTGCTTTCCATTAAACAAATGGAGCAAAAAGTGGTGTTTCAAGGAGTGCATATGCTGTTTGCAGGTACAGAAGGTGATGTATGGACAAAGGATGAAAAGCGCAAAAGCGAGGTTGTTATTATTGGAAAGCATCTTGACCATCAAGAGTTGGAAAAAGGCTTTCAATATTGCCTTGCTTAATTTTTGAATATAAAACCGTAATCATTACGATTTGAGGAGGGTAACCATGAAAGGAATATATGATGTCGTTATTGTAGGGGCAGGCCCTTCAGGTATTGGTGTTGCGGCAATACTCAAGCAAATGAATGCATCCTGTCTGATTTTAGAAAAAGATGATGTTGGTGCTTCTTTTCAAAGCTGGCCGGAGGAAATGCGCTTTATTACGCCATCATTCCCGGCGCAAGGATTTGGTCAAACCGATTTAAACGCCATCGTTCCGAAAACGTCACCGGCTTATACCCTTGATATGGAGCATCCCACAGGACCAGCTTATGCGAAATATTTGGAGGTAGTGGCAAATCATTTTGCCATTTCAATCAAAAAAGGGGTTCAGGTGAATCACATAGATAAAAAAGACACCGTTTTTTCTATAAATACGTCAGACGGAATTTATCAAAGCCGCTATGTTGTCTGGGCTGGGGGAGAATACCAATTTCCTGATGTAACGCCGTTCCCCGGTGCGGATTTGGGAATCCACAACAGTATGATTTCATCCTGGCAGGAGCTCGATGGAGATGATTTTCTTATCATTGGCGGTTATGAAAGCGGCATGGATGCTGCCTATCAATTAGGGCAGCTTGGTAAAAAGACGAGAGTGATTGCCAGAACGAATACATGGGAAGTGGAGAGCAGTGATCCAAGTATTGCGCTGTCCACCTATACTTACAATCGGGTTCGCCCCTTATTCGATGCGGGTTTATTAACTGTAACAGGTAATACAACTGTCGCAAAGATAGAAGAAAATTCTTCAGGCTACGATGTCTATACGAAGGATGGAAAAGTATATTTTACAAAGGCGAGACCTATTCTGGCAACAGGCTTTACTGGCAGCACGAAGCAAATAGAGAATTTAGTGTCACGCGGGAAGCATAACGAAGTACTTGTGAATGAGCAGGATGAATCAACAGCAGTGAGCGGACTGTTTTTGGCAGGTCCAGAATTGCGGCATGGCAGTCATATCTTCTGTTATATTTATAAATTCCGCCAGCGGTTTGCGGTAATCGCAGAAACGATTGGAAGACAGCTGGATTTGGATTTATCCATTTTGGAAGAGTATAGACAAGAAAACTTCTATCTGGATGACCTTTCCATGTGCGGGGAGATGTGCCAATGCTAGAGCAGGCTCAAGCCTTTTCCCTTACGCAGGAGGAGGTGGTGCTGATTGGCAGTGAATCGGTTGGGAAGTCGGGTTTGTTCCGTGCGCTGACAGGTGAAAAAAGTGCTGTTGCCAGGAATGTAAAAGGGTCCACGATTGCTGCTTTGAAAGCTTCCTGTCAATTACATCCCGATGTCCGTCTAACAGATCTTCCCGGGCTGCAATTTGATATGGACAGCCAGAATACACAGCTTACCCTGGACCATTTTCAGGATGATAAAACGATTTTATTAGTTGTGAAAGCCACTAATTTAAAGGAAGAATTGACCGAGCTGCAGGACGAACTAAATTTGAAAGGCAAAAGGATTGCAGTTGTTGCAACACATCGAGATAAGTATTTACCACCCGAGTCTGAACAAAATCGAATAAAGGAATTAGTACAGGTTCCCGTTATCTGGGTAAATACAAGAAAAATGGATGAGCAGGATCAGGAAGCAGTGATTGCGGGTGTTAAACAGGCTGAAGTCTGGGGAGCTTCTAAAAGTATTCTAAGCTTCCTTCCTGATTCGGGCGATACAGCTAATCAATTAATTCCGGCATTCCGTATGCCGATTGCCGGACCAATCCTGGCTTGCTTCTTTATTTTAGGAATGTTTGCTGTCCCTGTCATGGGTGCTTATTTATTTGTCAGCTGGCTTGAGCCGATAGCTGATCAATATGTTCTTGACCCGATTACAGGCTGGATCAATCAGGCTCCTTCTTTTTTGGCGGAGGTATTAACAGGTGATTACGGCTTGATTACGCTAGGCTCTTATTCCTTTCTGTGGGCTTTTCCTGTTGTACTGCTGATCAGTGTGATGACAAGTCTTACCGAGGAGACAGGTATACAGGAGCATGTCACACGTGCACTGGATCCATGGCTTCGTAAAATTGGTTTGACGGGAAGGGACCTGCTTCCGGTTATCACGGGGTTCGGGTGTAATGTTGTGGCGGTTTTCCAAAGCCGGGGCTGCAGCAGCTGCACCCGCACGAGCTGTGTTTCACTGATTGCATTCGGCTCGGCATGCAGTTATCAAATCGGAGCAACGCTGTCTATCTTTAGTGCGGCACATGTCCCGCTGTTATTTATTCCATATCTATTTATCTTATTTATCGTTGGAGCGATCCATACAAGAATTTGGAATCGGAATGAGGCAGATAATTTAACGCGTATTGCTCCGCTTCCTTATATTCAAAAAATAAACTGGCAGGCATTTGCATGGAAGGTAGCCAGTTCGGTTAAACAATTTTTACTGCAGGCAATGCCGATATTTTTAATAATATGTCTGGCGGCATCTGTGCTCCAGGCTATGAATATATTATCTCTTCTCCATTGGCTTGCGATGCCGATACTTTATTTATTTTCCTTACCTGTAGATGCGGCGCCGGGGCTGATATTTTCTTTCATTCGAAAAGACGGTCTGCTTATCTTAAATGAAGGGCAGGGCAGCTTATTGATGGAGATGCCGCTCAGCCAGATTTTTATTCTTGTCTATCTGGCATCGACACTCTCCGCCTGTCTGGTGACATTATTTACAATTGGGAAGGAACTCGGCTGGAGGACTTCCCTGTCTATTGGCGGAAAGCAAATGCTGACCAGTGTTGTCAGTGCAGCAATTCTTGCTGGAGGATTACATTTCATATTTTAAAAAGAGGAGGATGAATACATGAAGAAGATTCCTGTTACGGTATTAAGCGGGTATTTAGGTTCTGGAAAAACAACGTTATTAAATCATGTCTTACATAACCGGGAAGGGTTAAAGGTGGCGGTCATCGTCAATGACATGAGTGAAGTCAATATTGATAGTGAGCTGGTCCAATCCCAAGGAGGATTTTCACGGACAGAGGAAAAGCTGGTTGAAATGTCTAATGGCTGCATCTGCTGCACACTGCGGGAGGATTTATTAGTGGAAGTGGAAAAACTGGTGAAACAGGGAGAATTCGATCATATCCTAATTGAATCTTCCGGGATTAGTGAACCGATTCCGGTAGCCCAAACCTTCTCTTATATTGATGAAACGATGGATATTGATTTAACCCAATATTGCCGATTGGATACCATGGTTACCGTTGTTGACGCGAACCGCTTCTGGCACGATTTCGGTTCAGGCGATTCGCTTCTTGACCGGAAACAGGCGGTCAGTGATGTAGATGAACGAAATATTGCTGATTTATTAATTGACCAAATTGAATTCTGTAATGTGCTTATTCTCAATAAAACGGATTTAGTCAAAGCAGAGGATTTAGAAAAGCTGGAGAAGGTGATTCGTACCTTACAGCCGGAAGCAAAAATCATCCGCACGCAGCATTGTAAGGTCGATTTACAGGAAATTGTCAATACGAATTTGTTTGATTTTGAGAAGGCAAGTGAGTCAGCCGGCTGGTTACAGGAATTAAATGCAGGCGTGGAAAATCATACGCCGGAAACCGAAGAATACGGGATCAGTTCCTTTGTATACCGGTCCAGATTGCCATTTCATACGGAACGGCTGGTAAGCTGGTATCAGGATTTGCCAAGAGAAATTGTCCGCATGAAAGGCGTTGTCTGGTGTGCGACACATAATAATCTAGCCTTATTGCTATCGCAGGCAGGCCCTTCTGTCGAGGTGGAGCCGTTAGCTTATTGGGTCGATTCGCTGCCAAAAGCCCAGCAAAGGGAAATATTCGAGAATAATCCGGAGGTCAGAGAGCTGTGGGATCCGCAATTCGGAGACCGCCATACCAAGCTGGTATTCATTGGCATGGACTTGGATAAGGAGCAGATAACGGAGGATTTAGAACGCTGCTTGTTGAGTGAAACAGAAATGGATGAGGACTGGACCGCGTTTAGAAATCCATTTCCATGGCAGCTATCGGGAAGTGCGAAGGCATGATTTTATCCGGACAAACGATAAAACAGTATGTTGATGATAAGCAGTTAACAATTACCCCTTTTCAGGAATTAAGTGTTCAGCCAGCTTCGATTGATTTGCGGCTGGGGAAAGATTTTTTAGTTGTTGATGACTTGTCTACGCCTTATTTATCGGTTGATCAACCAGCAGATTATCGGAAAATCAAGATAGCAGAGCAAGAAATCATCACGATTCCGCCGCAAAGTTTTCTATTGGGAACAACATTGGAACAAATTGGTCTCCCAGAACAGTTAACTGCCTTTGTGGAAGGAAGAAGCTCGATCGGTCGGCTCGGTGTTTTTATTCAAAATGCAGGCTGGATCGATCCGGGATTTTCTGGACAAATTACACTGGAATTGTTTAATGCAAATCGCGTGCCTGTTCAGCTGCAGGCCGGAATGCGAGTTTGCCAGCTGGTTATTGCCAAAGTGGATCAAAAAACGGAAGGGTATAGTGGAAAGTACTTGTATCAGCAAGGGACGACACCGAGCCGTGTTTATTTGGACAAGGAAAGAACGTGAATCTTTCATTGGCGGAGAGGAAGCTTCTTTATATATAGAAAAAAATATAGGAATAAAGACGTTTAGTTGGCTGTAATGCTGTCATTTCCAGAATGACGGTTACAGCCAGTTCATCTGTAAGAAAGGTGTGAAATAAAGTGAGCAAGAAAATACCAGTAACGGTGTTAAGCGGATTTCTAGGTGCAGGGAAAACAACCCTGCTGAATCATCTGCTTCAAAATCAGCAAGGATTGAAAATAGCCGTTATCGTGAATGATATGAGTGAAATAAATGTGGATGCCAAATTGGTAAAAGAAGGCGGCTTTATCCGTACGGAAGAAAATATGGTAGAAATGACTAATGGCTGTATTTGCTGCACATTAAGAGAAGACTTAATTGTAGAGCTGGAAAAATTAGCAAAACTTGATATCGATTATGTGTTGATTGAATCAAGCGGTGTGTCGGAACCTATTCCAGTTGCGCAAAGCTTTGTCTATGCGGATGATGAATTGGGAATCGACTTAAATGCCTTTTTTCAGCTTGATACGATGGTAACGGTCATCGATGGACATCAGTTTTGGAAGGATTATCAATCAGAGGATTTATTGATGGACCGCGGGATGGAAGTCGCTGAGGACGATGAAAGAGGCATTGTCGATTTACTGGTAGACCAGATTGAATTTGCCAATGTGATTATTTTAAATAAAACAGATCAGATGATGGAGGAAGAGATTACTTCATTAAAGAGCTTACTTTATAAATTAAACCCGGATGCGAAATTTATCACAGCGGCCTTCGGGAAAGTAGACCCGTTACAGGTGCTTCAAACCGGTCAGTTTGATTTTGAAGAAGCAAAGCATGGCGCCGGCTGGATAAAGGAATTGAATGAGGAGCATATTCCGGAAACAGAAGAATATGGAATCAGCTCCTTTGTCTATCGAAGCAGAAAACCGTTTCATCCCGAGCGTTTTCAAGGTTGGCTGGAAAATTGGCCGAAGGAAATCCTCCGGGCGAAAGGCTTCTTTTGGTTAGTCACCAGAAATAATGTAGCAGGGTTTTTGTCTCAGGCAGGTTCAATGATGACACTGGAAGGAGCCGGCAGATGGCTGGCAAGCTATTCGGAAGCAGAACAGGAAGCATTAAAAGTGCAGGACCCCGCTTTGTTTGAGGACTGGGATGAGCAGGCCGGGGATCGGATGACAGAGCTTGTTTTGATTGGCAGTGAGATGGATAAGGAAGGGATTGCGGCGTCATTGGATGCTTGTTTAGTGACGGAGGAGGAAGCGGAACAGGATATTTCTGCTTTTGTGGATGATTTACCTGCTTTTCCTGTGGTTTAAAGAAATTTATTATATTAAAATTCAAGTATAAGAGGGGAAGAATGCATAAATTATGTATTCTTCCCCTCTTATACTATAGGAAAACAAGAAGTTTAAGTGGAGAAATTAATGATAATAAATATTTTTACAAATAAAAGTGCAAAGTAAAAAAAGGTGATTCATTCAAGTAAAATATACTTATATGTTATCCTAAAGAAAACGAACAGTTTAAATAAAGGAGGCGATCCGATGACAGATAAACAGAATCAAGGCTGGAGCTTAGAAAATACCTACCAGCAATTGCCCAAGCTTTTCTTTACGAATGTAAAACCAGCAAAAGCAGATGCCCCTGTGCTAGCCGTGTACAATGAAAAGCTCGCAGCAGAATTAGGGTTGGATAGTTCCGCCTTGAAGCACGAAGCGGAAATCTTCGCAGGCAATAAGCTTCCAGAGGGAAGTAATCCAATCGCTCAAGCTTATGCAGGACATCAATTTGGTTCTTTTACGATGCTTGGAGACGGTCGTGCTGTATTATTTGGAGAGCAAGTGACTCCGAAGGGTGAGCGCTATGATATTCAGCTGAAAGGCTCTGGCAGAACGCCTTATTCCCGCGGCGGGGATGGACGGGCGGTCCTTGGACCGATGCTGAGAGAATATCTAATCAGCGAAGCAATGCATGGATTGGGCATTCCGACAAGCCGCAGTTTAGCGGTAGCAACCACCGGGGGAACGGTATTTCGTGAAGCTCCGCTGCCCGGCGCTGTTTTGACAAGAGTGGCAGAAAGCCATATTCGGGTTGGAACGTTTCAATATGCAAGGCAGTGGGGGAATAAAAAGGATTTACAAGCGTTGGCAGACTATAGCATGAAGCGGCATTATCCAGAGATTGCAGAGGATGAAAATCGTTATTTGACATTCTTGTATAAGGTGGCAGACAAGCAGGCCGAGCTGATTGCGGATTGGCAGTTAAAAGGCTTTATCCATGGTGTGATGAATACAGATAATGTTGCTATCAGCGGAGAGACGATTGATTATGGTCCATGTGCTTTTATGGATCAATATGATCGGAAAACAGTTTTTAGTTCGATTGATCAGCAAGGGCGTTATGCTTACGGCAATCAGCCGGGAATTGGTGCTTGGAATATGGCGCGCTTTGCAGAATCCTTGTTAGTTCTGATGGATGAGGATGAAGAAGAAGCGATTCCAAAGGCAAAAGAGGCTGTGGAAACCTATGTGCAGTCAGTAGAAGCCTATTGGTTAGACGGTATGAGGAAGAAGCTGGGGATTATCGGTCAAAGTGTTGATCATAAAACATTGATTCGAAGCTTGTTGGATTTGATGGAGAAATATCATGCAGACTTTACCAATACCTTCCGTGCTTTAACGCTGCAGCAGCTTGATGCTGATTCCGTTCTTTTCCAATCCACTGCTTTTAAAGAGTGGCATCAGGCATGGCAGGATAAGCTTGAAAGTCAGACGGCATCTTTAGAAGAAGCTTATCAATTAATGAAACGGCATAATCCATCGATTATTCCCCGAAATTATTTGGTGGAAGAGGTGTTGGTTGCGGCTGTGACAGAAGGCGATTACGAACCTTTTCATGCTTTATTAACAGCATTGGAAGATCCTTATGCGTATACAGAGGAGCAGGAGAAATATGCTGTTGATCCGCCGGAACAGGATTTTCAGACGTTTTGTGGTACGTGATGATATACTTTGGAATTGTAAGAATGGAACAGAAAGAAGCCCAAGAAATTATCAACATAATCTCTTGGGCTTATTTTTAGGGCTGCTCCATCTGATAGGGGAAGTATTTTCTATTTTTAACAATAGTTATGTTATTGGTTCCATTCATGTCGAGTTATTGGTAAGCTGTTAACAGAAGATAATTAGCAAAACAGTCTAAAAATCCCTTAATACGTTTCAACCATAGCATAATGGCAAAGGAAGTGACAAAATGGAAGAAAGATATACAAGAACCTATGCTGAAAAGCTAGATGCGGAGGATACATTAAGGTCCTTCCGAAATGAATTTTATCTCGAAAATGAATACGTTTACATGGATGGGAATTCCTTAGGTTTGATGAGCAAAAGAGCAGAGCAGTCCGTCTATGATTTGCTTGCTTCCTGGAAAAAGCATGCGATTGATGGATGGACGCAAGGAGAGAACGCCTGGTACTACTTATCGGAATCGCTTGGTGAAAAAATGGCCGTGCTTGTTGGTGCCCAAAAAGAGGAGGTTGTCGTAACTGGTTCAACAACCGTAAATCTGCATCAGCTTGTGTCCACATTTTATAAACCAAAAGGAAGCAAAACAAAAATTTTAGCAGATGCATTAAACTTTCCCAGTGATATTTATGCTTTAAAAGCACAGCTGAAGTTAAAAGGGTATGATGAATCCCACCTTATTCAAGTACAGAGTGAGGATGGGCACATACTGGATGAAGAGACCATTATAGATGCAATGACAGAAGAGATTGCATTAATTGTATTGCCGAGCGTCCTGTACCGGAGCGGACAAATCTTAGATATGGAAAAGCTGACAACAGCAGCGCATGAGCGCGGTATAAAAATTGGTTTTGATTTATGTCATTCGATTGGGGCTGTCCCGCATCAACTGCATGATTGGGACGTTGATTTTGCGTTTTGGTGTACCTATAAACATTTGAATGGCGGGCCGGGCAGTGCGGCGGCGCTTTATGTGAATGAAAAGCATTTCGGGGCTGTGCCTGGACTTGCGGGCTGGTTTAGCTCCAATAAAGAAAAGCAGTTTGATATGGAGCATACGTTGACGGCCGCCGGGAATGCCGGAGCTTTTCAAATCGGGACACCACATGTGTTAAGTGCTGCTCCGCTAATTGGAGCATTAGAGCTGTTTCATGAAGCCGGAATAGAAAAAATACGCGAAAAGTCCTTGCAGCTGACCGCATATATGGTGGAATTAATTGAACACGAATTAAAGGAATTTGATTTTGAGATTTGTAATCCAGTAAATGAAAAACAGCGTGGAGGGCATATTTACCTTGAACATCCGGAGGCTGCGAGAATTTGCAAAGCATTAAAGAGGAAGAAGGTCATTCCTGATTTTAGAAAACCATCTGGCATTCGGCTTGCGCCGGTGGCTTTATATAATTCGTTTACGGATGTTTATGAATGTATACAAACACTAAAGAATATTATGGAAGAAAAAGCTTACGAGCAATTTTCCAATGAAAGAGAGGTTGTTTCCTAATGTCTAAATGGATCGATATTTCCCAGCCGTTAAATAACCATCTGGCACACTGGCCGGGGGATGAACCATTTCACTATGATACGCCCGTAACAAAAGAGGTGTCGGGAGTTGTTAATATCGGCAAAATCACAACAAGTGTACATATCGGAACACATGTTGATGCACCGTTTCATTTTTCAAATGAGGGCAAACGGATACTGGATTTAGATATTGAGCGCTATATTGGTCTCTGTAAAGTGATTGATTTAAGTGATTTTAATGAAATTAGCGAAAAAGCTTTAAAGACAAAAGGAATTTCGCATGCGGAGCGTTTGCTGATTAAAACAGCGCTTCCAAATAAACCGGATCGTTTTCCAGAAGAAGTGTCTCCGATAACAGCAGACGGAGCAGCTTATATGAAAGAGCTCGGTGTAAAGCTTGTAGGTGTAGACACTCCATCTGTGGATTCGATTTCAAGTAAAGACCTGGCCGGGCATCATGCATTGTATAAGCAAGATATTTATATTTTGGAGAATGTGATGCTGGACCAGGTTGAAGAAGGTGATTATGAACTGATTGCCTTGCCATTAGCGTTGGAAGAAGGGGATGGGTGTCCTGTTCGTGCCGTCATAAAACCAATAGAGGAGCGTTAAAAATGAAATCGGTCAATCAACACCAAGCTTTTGAAAATGAAAAGAGTATCCAAACTGATTTTAAAGAGAAGATGACATACAGTGATTATTTAAGCCTGGATACGTTATTATCGAGCCAGCATCGTTTGAGCGGCCATCATGACGAAATGTTATTTATCATTGTTCATCATGTAAGCGAGCTGTGGATGAAGCAGATTCTGCATGAAATTCATTCTGCCATTGATGATATACAGGCAGATAATCTAAGGTCTTCCTTTAAAAAGCTCGCACGCGTATCTCAAATACAAGAGCAGCTAAAAAGTGTATGGGACGTCCTTTCTACGCTGACGCCAAGCGAGTATATCGAGTTTAGAGATAAATTGGGAAGTGCTTCTGGATTTCAATCCTATCAAAATAGATTAGTAGAATTTGCTCTGGGATATAAAACAGAATATGTTCTCAAAATATATGAAAATGATACGGAGCTTCATCCAATTTTACAAGAAGCATACGATGCGCCAAGTCTTTATGATGTGTCGATTCAAGCTCTCTCCAGAGCAGGGTTTTCCATTGATAAAGAAGTATTAAACAGGGATGCCCGTATCACGCATCAGACGAATGAGAGCGTGAAAAGAGCCTGGATGATAGTCTATAAAAACGTAGCGCAGTATTGGGAGTTATATGAGCTTGCTGAAAAATTGGTGGACATAGAAGGCTTATTTCAGCAATGGCGCTTCAGGCATATGAAAACGGTAGAAAGAATTATTGGCTTTAAAAAAGGAACAGGCGGTTCTGGCGGCGTGAGCTACTTGAAAAAAGTACTCGATCAATATTTTTTCCCGGAATTGTGGGATCTGCGAACAGAACTTTAGATGACACATATTTCGAATGTTGACCAGTATGATTTATCCTAAATGTTCCACCAAGATTACTTCCTGTGCATCGGAGCTATGCACCATCACCAATTCCAAAAGAGCCGGATATTTAATCAAAAAGCAAGTATGGTAATGGAGAACATGTTCACCCTGGAATAGCAAGATATATATGCTTATTCTTAGGTGCGCAAGTTGAGTATATTATATTCAAAACCCAGGTTCAGCTAACGGAGATAATAGAAGAGTAGCCTAAGATAGAATGGATAAGAACGAATGGAGAATATAAAAATAAATATATTTTACTATCTATATCAGGAAGTGCTTAAACAGTTAGGTAAAAAATCTACTTTCCTGTTGCATTTGAAACCGTAATCATCTATAATGAAGTTAACTAAAGGATTGTTACTGTTCGGCAGGCAAAACCTGGGTTAATCACAGTGGATTGTATGGCTTTTTGTCTACAATTTTGGATTAATCCAGGTTTTTTTCTGGACAAACAGGTATCAGAAGAATTTAAAAAATACTCATTTCAGGTGTGAATGCAATTGAAAATTACAAAAGTATTAAATAATAATGTAGTTATGTCAAAAGATGAATCCAATCAGGAAATCGTTGTCATGGGCAAGGGTTTGGCTTTTCAAAAAAAGACTGGAGATGCGATTGAATCATCGAAAGTGGAGAAAACCTTTGTGCTGGAGAATTCTAATGTAGCTAAGAAGCTTGCGGAATTAATGAAAGAAACTTCTGAGATCTACTTGGATCTTTCTTACAAAATCCTTGAACTGGCTAAATCTCAATTGACATATAAATTGGATAATTATTTATATGTTGCCTTAACGGATCATTTAAGCTTTGCAATTACAAGGCATAAAAATGGCATCGACTTGAAAAATCCGCTGTTGTGGGAAATTCGCAGGTATTATAAACAGGAGTTTCAGATTGCATTAAAAGCGTTGGATATGGTGGAGGAGGATACTGGAGTAAGGCTTGTAGAAGATGAAGCGGCTTCTATTGCCCTGCATTTGGTCAATAGTCAACTATCCGGTGAAAACATGGATACCGCAATTAAAGTAACGGAACTGGTTAATAATATCCTGAATATTGTCAGATACTATTTCAAAATTGAATTGGATGAGGATTCCATCAACTATTAACGGTTTCTGACGCATCTGCGATTTTTTGCTACCCGTTTTATCCGGAAAGAAAAAGCAGAAAATACGCATGATGATTTCCTGTATGAACAGGTGAAAAAGAAATATACAGCTGCATTTGAATGCACAGAGAGAATTGCAGCCTATATTGCTAAAAACTATGATTGGGACATTTCCAATGATGAAAAAGTTTACTTAACATTGCATATCCACCGAATTACCAATCGGCACCAAATAGATTCTTCATCGTGATATAAATGAAACCTGTAATTGAATAATTATGTTTAGGATTGTTACTGATGAAGCAGGCAAAACCTAAGTTACCCGCAGTTTACAGAGGAGAGCTCTGTATGCTGTGTGTAATTTAGGTTTTTTTTATTACTTTGAGGAGGTGGTTGAATCAAATTATAAATTATCATAAAACGAATGGATGAGATGTTGTCAGGCTGTATGTCGAAATTATTTATTATTTTTTTAGAAGCGTAACCTCTATCCCGAAGAGTATCACACCGCAGGAAATATTTTAAGCAAACGCTATATGTAAAAGAATCCATGCAGGCAATAATCCTGAATAAAATCAGAAAATAGATTTAATTTGTTTTATTATAATAGAAAGAGGGGAAAACAATGAAATATGAACAATTAGCCAAAGATATCATTGAAAATGTTGGCGGAAAAGAAAACGTTAACAGTGTTGTTCATTGTATTACGCGTCTTCGTTTTAAATTAAAAGACGAGGAAAAGGCAAATACAGAGGTTTTAAAAGAAATGGATGGCGTTGTGACCGTCATGAAAAGTGCCGGACAATACCAAGTGGTTATCGGCAACCATGTACCAGATGTGTATAAGGCAGTTGTAGAAGTCGGCGGTTTGGAGTCAAAAGGATCTGCTGATGAAGCGGATGGCGGAGATAAAGGCAGCTTGCTCAACCGGTTTATTGATATGATTTCCGGTATCTTCACGCCGATTCTTGGAGTATTGGCAGCGTCCGGTATGATCAAAGGGTTCAATGCTTTATTCGTTGCGATTGGATGGCTTAATGAAGAAGGCGGAACATATCAAATTTTAAATGCAACCGGAGATGCCCTGTTTTATTTCTTGCCGATTATATTAGGGTACAGTGCAATGAAAAAGTTCGGCGGGACGCCTTTCATAGGTATGGTTATTGCCATGGCATTGGTATATCCTGCGCTTGAAGGAATACCTGGAGCGGCAGAACCGCTGTATACCTTGTTTGCAGGAACGGTGTTCGAGTCACCTGTCTATATAGAGTTCTTTGGTATCCCAGTCATTTTAATGACGTATTCAATGTCTGTTATACCAATTATTGTAGCAACATTTTTTGCAGCAAAAATTGAAAAGGCTTTAGCGAAAATTACTCCTAATGTTGTCAAAATGTTTTTTGTACCTATGTTCACGTTACTGATTATTGTTCCATTAACCTTTATTGTGATTGGCCCAATTGCAACCTGGGCAAGTCAATTATTGGGACAGGTAACTGTCTGGGTGTATGATTTAAGCCCTATTATTGCAGGTGCTTTTCTGGGCGGTTTCTGGATGGTATTTGTTATGTTTGGATTGCATTGGGGGCTTATTCCAATTGCGTTTAACAACGTTGCGGTTTCCGGAGAAGATCCAATTCTAGCATTAATTTTCGTGCATTCATTTGCTTTAGCAGCAGTACTGGCTATTTGGATAAAAACAAAAAATGAAACTACGAAAACACTCAGCCCGCCGGCGTTTATTTCTTCCATATTCGGCGTAACGGAACCTGCTTTATACGGGATTGCTTTACCATTGAAGCGACCATTTGTTATCTCGCTTATATCATCAGCTGTCGGTGGAGCAATCATTGGATTATTCGGGACGAAAATTCACTTGCTCGGCGGACTTGGTATCTTCCAATTCCCTGCCATGATCCATCCAGAGGAAGGATTAAACACAGCATTTATCGGTACTATCATAGCAGCAGCGGTCGGGATGGTTCTATCCTTTGTTCTGACTTATTTCTTCGGAGGGATTAATCAAAAAGCGACAGCTGCACCAGCAGCCGAAGCAGCTTCCGCAAAAGAGGAAACAGTTATTACGATACAAAATGAAGATATTGTCAGCCCGTTAACTGGAGAAACCATTGCACTCGAAAAAATAGAAGATACGGCGTTTGCTTCCGGAACGCTTGGGAAAGGAATTGCAGTGGAACCGACAGAAGGAAAATTGATTTCACCTGTTTCTGGAACTGTTTCGGCGATGTTCCCTACAAATCACGCCATTGGAATTACAACGGAAAATGGCGCTGAGATTTTAATGCATATTGGAATGGACACAGTACAATTGGATGGCAAGCACTTCACAGGCCATGTGGAACAAGGTGCAAAAGTCGACAAAGGACAGCTGCTTATTGAATTTGATATACCAGAAATTAAAAAAGCCGGCTTCCCTCTGACCACACCGATTATTATCACGAATTCAGGTGATTATAAAGATATTGCGTTTACAGAAACAAAACAAATTAAGATTGGCGACCCGCTGCTTTCATTAGAAAAGTAACGGATACCAAATAGATAGAAGGAAAGGGTGGTATTCAGTCTTTCCTTCTCCATACTAAACAAAGGAGTTTTTACGATGACACAATTTCCAGAAGGATTTTTATGGGGCGGAGCAGTAGCTGCGAACCAGGTTGAAGGTGCTTATTTAGAGGATGGAAAAGGATTAACATCGGTTGATTTATTGCCGACGGGAGAAAAGCGCTGGCAGGTCATGACAGGAAAAGTTGATTCATTAAAACCCGTTGAAGGCGAATTTTATCCATCGCATGAAGCCATTGATTTTTACCATCGCTATAAAGAAGATATTGCTTTGTTTGCGGAAATGGGATTTAAAGCATTACGAGTTTCGATTTCATGGGCGCGTATTTTTCCGAATGGAGATGATGCAGAGCCAAATGAAGCAGGACTTCAATTTTATGATGATTTATTTGATGAAATGCGGAAATATGACATAGAACCGGTGGTAACCATCGCCCATTTTGATGTGCCGGTACATTTAATTGAAGCCTATGGAAGCTGGAGAAACCGCAAGCTTGTGAATTTCTTTGAAACCTATGCAAAAACGATTTTCACACGTTACCAGGATAAAGTGAAATATTGGATGACATTCAATGAAATCAACATGCTTCTGCATCTTCCATTTGTCGGTGCCGGATTAGTGTTTGACGAAGGTGAAAATGAGTTGCAAATCAAATATCAGGCAGCGCATCATCAGCTCGTTGCAAGTGCCTTAGCTGTAAAAGCAGGACATGAAATTATCCCGGATGCAAAAATCGGCTGTATGCTGGCAGCAGGTACGACCTATCCGTACACTTCTAATCCGGATGATGTTGCCAAAGCAATGGAAAGAGACCGGGAATCCTTCTTCTTTATTGATGTGCAATCCCGCGGGCACTATCCTGGTTATGCAAAACGCTTTTTCCGGGACAATGGTTTGAAAATCGATATGGAAGAAAATGACGAAGAACTATTGAAGAAGCATACAGTGGACTATATCGGATTCAGCTATTATTCCAGCAGAACAACAAGCACTGATCCGGAAATATTAAAGGATATCACAGATGGAAATGTATTTGCTTCTGTTGCCAATCCATATCTGAAAGCATCCGAATGGGGCTGGACGATTGATCCAAAAGGCTTCCGCATTACGGCTAATCAGCTGTATGACCGCTATGAAAAGCCATTATTTGTTGTGGAAAACGGACTTGGCGCGATTGACAAATTAAATGCTGATGGTACCGTTGACGACGACTATCGTATAGAGTATTTAAAGGAGCATATCGCTGAAATGGGTGAAGCAATAGAGGATGGTGTGGATATCATCGGCTATACCAGCTGGGGCCCGATTGACATTGTCAGTGCCTCTACCGGCGAAATGAAAAAACGATACGGTTATATTTATGTAGACCGTGATAACGAAGGAAAAGGGACCTTAAAACGCTCGAAAAAGAAAAGCTTTGATTGGTATAAGCAGGTGATTGCTTCGAATGGGGAGAAGCTATAATTTGATTTAGAGGGTAACCGAGAGTTGTTAAGATGAATATTTCCAATCATAAATAAATCGATATAAACGAAAAATGTATTTCAAAAGCCTCGCTGATAGATGAAGTATCATCATTTCAGCGAGGCTTTGTCCCATTTAAGTATGCTTATTTTTCTGTAAAACAACAAGCTGATCCTCTTCATCTAACATTATTTTACTTCTTAACGTAATCAGCTGAATGGTATGGTTCTTCTTTTTGATAAACAGTGGAACCGTATCTTCCGGCAATTGCTCCTTCTCAAGCTTTCCTTTTTGTTTTAATGGGAACTCTTGTATCGTGTAGCCTGTATTGATTTTCTTATTTAATTCGGTAAATACAGCATCTTCATGAAACAGGAGATGTCCTTTTCCTGCAAACGGAATTTTGTTCGAGCCCTCTTGCTTATAGTTGTTGCTGGTAAGGGTAAATGTATGATTATGACCAAATTTAGGTGCATAGGATTGGCTGACTAGTATGTTAAATGCAGCATCTCCAGTTAGAGAAAGAATGGTCTCATATGGTGTCAGATCTACTTCATATTC
The DNA here is from genome assembly GCF_038004725.1 of Oceanobacillus sp. FSL K6-0251. Classification (NCBI taxonomy): domain Bacteria; kingdom Bacillati; phylum Bacillota; class Bacilli; order Caryophanales; family Bacillaceae; genus Oceanobacillus; species Oceanobacillus sp. FSL K6-0251. Next base: position 1,533,288 of record NZ_JBBORS010000001.1, read on the forward strand.
GCTGTGCTCTGCCAGAATTTGTCCGTGATAAACAGGGATTTCCTTGTTTACAGCAGGCTGCAGCTGTGTGGCGGAAGAATCACTGATTAATACAGGTAAATCCATCTTTTGTAAATAAGCAGCCAATGCAATGGAAAAGCTGTTTGCTCCCACTAATAGGACACCGGGTGCGGTATCATTGGCAAGATGGAGCGCCTTAGCAATTGGCCGCAGTGAAAATCCATGCGCGCATACGGTAATAAATACAAGCGCAAAGGTTAAAGCTGTCAGCATAGCAGCCCCTTCATGTCCGTCATTCAGCAGAATGGTTGCAAAATAACCGGAAACAGACAGAGCCACAATTCCCCGCGGTGCAATCCAGCCAATCAGCATCTTTTCAGAATTAGAAAGCTCTGTGCCAATAGTAGAGAGCCAAATCGATAAAGGCCGTACAATAAATAACATGACAAGAACAAAGCCGATAATCGGCCAAGTGAACATCTCCGCTATTGTCTCCCGTGTTAAAGAAGCCGTCAGTAAAATGAAAATAGTGGATGTCAGCAGGACAGAAATATTTTCAACAAAGTGACTGACTTCATGGCCGATAGAGGATACATAATGTTTGGTACGGCCAATTGTTAATCCCATAACGGTAACAGCCAGCATGCCAGTTTCATGCATAATAACCTCGGCTACGGTAAAACAAAGCAGGAGAAAGGATATAATAATCGGTGTTTTTAGGTATTCGGGAAATACACCTTTGCTAATCATTAAGCTGACCACCATGCCGATTACATAGCCGAGAATAACGGCAATAATGGCACTGAGAAAGAAATGAATTAAGTAATTTGCATGCAGACTTTCTGTTGTAAGTACCTTAATAATTTCGTAAGCAAATAATGCAAGCAGCGGACCGAATGGATCAACAATAATTCCTTCCCATTTAAGGACAGCTGCCGTACGCGGTTTTAATTTTGCATTTCGCAGCAAAGGCAGAATAACAGTCGGTCCGGTTACAATAAATAAACCGCCAATAATGAAAGATATCTCCAGGCTCAAGCCTGCGATAAAATGAGCAGCGAGTGCTCCGCCAATCCAGGCAATGAAAGCACCGAACGTAACGATCCGGAATACGGATTTAGATACACCTCTGATTTCCCGGACATCGAGGCTGGAGCTGCCTTCAAATAAAATAATGGCGACAGCAAGCGAAATCAATGGACTGTACAGGCTGCCCAATGCTTCTTGCGGGTTGAACAAACCAAGCACAGGTCCCAATAATAGTCCGGCAATAGACATGATGACAATAGAAGGCCATTGAATTCGCCAAGCCAGCCATTGCGAGAAGATACCAACGACAATAATAACAACGATACTGACTAGAGCAATATTTTCCATAGCATTTTCTCCGTTCTTTTAGATTTATGTAAAGTAGTTTATCAATTCTGGGAGAGTTTGTCTTATATTTTGTCAGAAGGTGAATAGATCATATTACTGAATATCGTTTATTTCTTATAATGTGCAACAGCGGCTTCTGCCATCCGAAGAATTTCTGCATGGAGTTCTACTGGTTCGGTAACGGTCATTTGATCTGTAAATCCAAGAAGAAATCTTTTTGCTTCTTCTTTTGTATCAAAAGCTAATTTAACACGTGTCCATCCTTTTTCGTCAGTAGATGCAGTCTCTATTATCCGTGCAAAATAAGTTGAAAAGGAAAGTCTCGGCAGCATTTCTCTGGAAGTATTTACCCATACCTCATAAGTCGGCAAGGCCTTGATAAATGCTTGTTTTGAGTTTTTCCAGTATGCTGCAATATCAAAATCAACCGGTCTTTCAAAGGTTTCTTTGCTTGGCACAGCAGACTGGATTCGTGAAGCGCGATAATTCCGGATATCTCCATTTTCCTTTGCGGCTATCACGTACCAGCTGCTTCCTTTCGCAACTAGTCCCAGCGGCTGTACGATATAATGATTGGTTTGTCCGTCTGCACGCTGATAGAGGATATTCAATTTATTATTTTTCCATATTGCATTTTTCAGAACTTCAAAGGATGCGATTTTTTCTTTTGTTCCCCGCCAGGAGCTGGTATCAATATGAATGCGGCTCCATACATCCTTTGCACTTTCACGATAAGCTGCAGGCAGGGATGCGATAACTTTGTTTCTGGCGTCTTCAGAAGTGCGGGTTAATCCTAAATCATCCAGTAATTGAGGAGCTGCAGGCACGAATAAAGCGCGTATTTCCGATTCCTTTAAGCCGGTCAAATCAGTCTGATAGCCATCAACTAAAGACCAGCCGCCATTTTGGCCGCGATCAGCAAAAACGGGAATACCAGATCCGCTTAAAACCTCCATATCTCTGTAAATCGTCCGTTCGGAGACTTCCAGTTTTTCAGATAATTCTTTAGCAGTCATTCGACCTTGAGACTGCAGCAATAAAAGAATGGATATGAAACGGTCCCCTCGCATGAACATCACCTTTTTTCTAATGAATTATATTAATTAAATGAAATATGACAATAGATGTCAAGAATTAGTTTGTATAATAAAAATATCTGAGGAAGAAAGGATGGAAGAGAATGAAACCATTGAATGGAAAAGTCGCTCTTGTCACAGGCGGGAGCAGAGGTGCTGGACGCGGCATTGCGGCAGAGCTGGGGAAAGCAGGTGCAATTGTATATGTCACAGGCCGCAGTGTTCGGGGAGCATCTACGAATCATTGGCCGGGAACTGTGGACGACACGGTTTCAGAAATAGAAGCTGCCGGTGGAAAAGCCATTGCAATACAGTGCGACCATACCAAGGACGCAGAAACAGAGGCTGTGATTTCTCAAATTCGCAAAGAGCAGGGAAAGCTGGATATTTTGATAAATAATGTTTGGGGCGCACATGACTTGGGTGTGGAAGGAAAACCTTTTTGGGAGCTGACCTTGCAAAATTGGGATACAATGTTTACAGCAGGTGTAAGAGCGCAGCTGGCTGTCAATCACTTTGCTGTTCCCCTGCTTCGAGAAAATAAACAGGCTTTGATAATTCATACAACATTCTGGGATCATGGCAAGTACACTGGCCAATTTTATTATGATTTAGCAAAAAATGCGTTGGTGCGAATGGCATATGGGCTATCTATCGAATTAAAAGCGGATAATATTGCTGTTCTTGCTGTTTCGCCAGGGTTTATGCGGACCGAGCTCGTATTGAAATATCACGGCGCCGATGAAGAAAGCTGGAGGGAGTCAGATGATTTACAGCAAACAGAAACACCCTGTTATGTCGGACGTGGAATAGCGTCATTAGCAGCTGATTCAAATGTGATGGAGAAAAGCGGACTGGTGTTTAGAGCGGGAGAATTAGCGAAGGAGTATGAGTTTACAGATATCGATGGACGTTATATTCCGCCATTTACCATATAAACTTGGACGTATATTATTGTTAAAATAATGGATTACTTGGAAAACAGGTATTCTCTATATAAAATAGCCAGTGTTCTTATATCATAAGGGCACTGGCTGTAAAATGCGTATTTCCTATTATAAATTTTAGATGAAGTAAAATCCGATGCCCATAATCACATATGCAGCTAATAAAGTAAGCCCTTCAAACCAATTGGAATCCCCGTCATTCGAAATGGTAATCATTAAAAATACAGCTGTCACCATGCTGATCAGCTCCGGCCATGTAAAGACTAGCGGCATGGATGTGGAAAAGAAGAGGGATAACAAAACAAGAATCGGCAGAACAAACATCGTAATCTGCAGGGTGGAACCAACGGCAATTTCAACAGCGACGTCCATTTTATTTTTATAAGCCATGACAATCGCTGATGCATGCTCTGCTGCATTTCCGACAATTGCAACAATAATAATCCCGATAAATAATTCAGACCACCCAAAGGCAGCGCCGACAGTATCAAATGTCGATACCAGATGCTCGGAAACATAAGCAACAGCAGCTGTTGCAAGTGCCAGGATAACAATTGCTTTGCCTTTCCCCCATTCAGGTTCCTCCTCCTGTTTCGATTCATTTTGTTCGTTATCTGAATGATACACGCCACGGTGGGTAACGAATTTAAATAGTAATGCTGCCAAATATAACACAATTAAAATAACAGCTATTCCGACACTGACAATCATCGTATCACGTTCGTTCAGCGACTGGGTGAATACTTCTGGAATCACAAAGGCAACAATCACAGCAAAAATCAGCATACCGGCATTATGGCGCGCATCGTGTACGCTAAAGGATTGTCTTTTATATTTTAGTCCCCCGACAAAAAAGGATAAGCCGCCGACAAGCAGTAAGTTCCCTAATACAGAGCCCGTTAATGAAGCCAGTACGATTCCGATGAGTCCGGCTTTTAATGCAAAGATAGAAATAATAAGTTCAACCGCATTTCCGAAGGTTGCATTTAGCAATCCTCCAGCTCTTGGTCCTAAAACGATTGCTAAACTTTCCGTAGCTCTGCCGATAAAGCCCGCTAAAGCAATAATCGTCAAGCAATAGATGATAAACATGATGATAGCAGACCAATGAAAGATGGAGCCGATGATGGAAAGCGGCAGTCCAATCAACACGAGTATCATAAATAACTTATTCATCAAAGTCCCTCCGTTTTTCTATATCTGGATAGCTATAGATTACCCCGATTGATTCGATATTATTTGGAGGAAGATAATTCCGCTTAACGTAAACGGTATTAAAATAAAGAGAGATCACATTATTTACACTTGCGCAGTAAAAAAGGTGCAATTCACTTTGCTTTGTTATTACAGATTTATCTGGAGTTAAATAAGGGTATAATAGAATGAGATATTTTGTATTTGTAGAGAATGGAGGATTTATTCTAGAAGCTGCCTCAAAAAAAGTATAAAATAGTCAGAAAGAATAGGTATGAGCTGGGAGGAATAGAATTTCACGGATGAATATAACGCTCAAGCCATATTTAAAAAGGTGAATTGGATCATTTATTATAAGGCCATGTAAACGAGCCTTCTGCATAATATAATGTTTACCAGGAGGCAGATTTGTAATAACAGCTATTCAAACACCATGGAAAAAATGTCAAACGAAAAGAGGAGTGATTTATTATGTCAAACAAAAGAATCCTTGCCATCAGCGACATTCATGGCTGTTATCATGAGCTTGAGCAGCTATTGCAATTAAATCATTATAACCCAAAAGAAGACCAGCTTATCCTTCTGGGAGACTATATCGACAGAGGACCTGAGCCAAAGCGGACGGTTGCTTATATTATGAAACTGGTAGAAGAGGGAGCTATTGCTTTGCGGGGAAATCATGATCAGATGTTTTTGGAGTGTATATTCAGCAACAATCCAGATAAGGAACGGCGTTATTTAATCAATGGCGGGATGGATACGATAGAATCATATGTGGGAGAAGACTTTTTTCCAGGTAATGCTGCAGGGGAGCATTTGCAGGCTGCCAAGGAAAAAATCAAAGAAGATGATAGCGAGCATTTAGAATTTTTATCTAACCTACCGTATTATTATGAAACGGAAAACCATCTCTTTATTCATGCAGGTATTGATCCTGCATTGGATGATTGGAAGGAGACGCCCGATTTTGATAAAATCTGGATTCGTCAAAAATTTTTAGGCTTTGATCATCCCCACGATTTTACCGTTGTGCATGGTCATACACCGACACAGTATCTTCGCGGAAAAAATGATAATAGCATATTTTTTGGGAATAAAAAAATTGATATCGACGGAGCATGTGCTTATGGTGGAAGGTTAAATTGTTTAATAATAACGGGAGATTCATACGAAACAACGTATATCAATCATATCGAAGCGTAAATCTGTAGCAGGCAGGGGGCAGGGAGATGGCAAATATTCATGATGTTTCGAAAGCTGCAGGTGTATCTGTCAGTACGGTTTCGCGCGTGCTGAATAATCACCCTTATGTCAAAAAGGAAAAAGTGGAGGCTGTGAAAAAAGCAATTATAGAAACAGGTTATATTCCGAATATTAATGCGGTTAATTTAAAGAAAGGAAAGACGCATCTTATAGGCATCGTTTTGCCATTTTTAGACGTGCCGTATTTTTCACAGCTGGTTCAAGGGATATCACAGGCAGCTTCTGTTCATCAATATAAGCTGGTGCTGTATCAGACTGGGTATGACGAGCATCAGGAGAAAGAAGCTTTAGAAATGTTAAAGCTAAAGCAAATAGACAGTTTGATCATTTGTTCCAGAAAAATATCTTTAGAAACAGTGGAACATTATCAGCAATATGGCAGCATTGTTCTATTTGAAAATGGGGAAGATACGCCGTTGAGCTATACGTTTATCGATCATTATGCATGTTTTATGAGGGCACTGGAGTACCTGTATGAGCATGGACACCGGAAAATTGGTTTTTCTGTCAATCGGCTGGAGGGGGCAAACAGCAGTCAGCGTGAACGTGCCTACCGTGATTTTTTAAAGCTAAAAGGACTCCCTTTTCACAAAGATTATATCTTTAAAAAATGTCTCAATATAGAAGATGGGGAACGTATTTTACGAGAAATCGCTGCATTTCAGGAAAGTCCTACAGCTATTCTAGCGACAAGTGATCAAGTAGCAGCGGGTATAATTACTTCCAGTTCAAACTATGCACTCAAGGTTCCGCGTGATTTAGCGGTTATTGGCTTTGATGATCAGCCGATAGCACGTGCTATGCAAATTACTTCCGTTAATATCCCGCTATATTCTATCGGGCAGATTTTGTTTGAACAGGCCATAGCTGTAGAGATTTCCCATAAAGAAGTTTCAACGGAGTTAATGGAAAGGTCAACAGTTTGACGAAAATGTATGAAAAGCAGCAAGGTCTTGAGGATATTTGCTGCTTTTCATGAATATAAAAAAACAATCCGGGCCCGGCAAAAATCGTGGTACATGATACGATCATGCCTTTTCAGTTACACTCATATCAATATCCAAAATCTATGCCGCATGCCGCCGGATTGTTCTCTAACTTGAGTTTACTTTCTGATATCGTTTTCAGGTCAAGTGTTTTTTTATTTTATATATCCGCCTTTTTAAATTTATCAACATAATCCTTTGCTTTTTCGAAATTTGACCCGCTGCAATCCTGCACGTACTTTACAGCCTGATTCTCATCCTCATGATTTTCAAGCATATCTTTTAAATGGCTTATAACCTCCGGGTCTTCTAATTTCAGATAGGGGGAGGCCGAATTATTTACATATCTTTTTAATTCGAAGAAGCCCATACCGGTTTCTTGCCGTACATATTTCATAATTCGCAGATATTTTAAAGGCGATGCGTTATTTTTATTATCTTCAATCATCTCTGTAGCTTCTAGAATAACCTCGAAAGGATCTCTTTGTGATTGGGATGGATTGAATTTATTTCTTTTACGTAAAAATAATAAATAGATTATTCCAGCAACAATCACAATAATCAAAAAGATTTGTATAAAAAGCATATGTCATCCTCCTTCAGCAAATACTTTGTTTTATTATAGCATAAAGGCAATTAGCTTCTAATCGGAGATAAAGTTAGAACTGCAGGAGGCGCTTACGCATTTTGTTAAAACCTCTGGCAGTTAGGTTAATCGGGCTGTTCGCGGCTGTAACGAATACTTTTTCCTTGTTTTAAAAGCTTTGCAAATCGAAGAACGTTTGTTATAATAGAACAAACGTTCCTTTGGTGGTTTTGATCACTTCAAATAACGAAGACGAAAGCTTTAAAGTTTAGACCTCAACTTTCGCACCTAAGAATAAGCATATATATCTTGTTATTCTAGGATGAACATGTTCTCGATTACCATGCTTGCATTTTGGTGAAATATCCTGCCTTTTTGGAATTGATGATTGTGCGTAGCTCCGCTCCGGCCAACCACTCCGCTTTCCATGGGGACGGCTTCAGCTAACTTGAAAAGAAACCCGCTTTTCAAGTGGATCTTCAGCTCGCCCTGTTCCCATAGGAGTCTGCGTGGTTGGCCTGCGCTTTGATAGGATTCTACAGCGAATGAAGGAACTAACATTTTGATAAGTTGGACGAAATAGCAGCTTTCGCCTGAACAACCCAATCATGGCAGTATGGATATCAAATACAGGGAATCGCTTCGATGCACAGAAAGTAATCTTGGCGGAACATTTTACCATGTAGCATGAAAAATATGTTCTATCTGATTAAACATCTATTTGGTGAGGTGTTATCCATGTATAGAATATCCTACTAGCGTAGTGTTTTTCCGCAGCGGTGTTTTACACTTCACCTTCTATTCTTTGTCAAGGAAGTTATCCAAGGAACAATCAACTCCTGTTTCTATAGAGATAAAGTTACTTTTTAATGTGCGAAAGTTGAGTTTAGACGTTTGAAATAAATATAATTACTCCGTAACAATCAATTTGCTGAAATGAGAGGTGAGTCCAATGAAACAGGAATCGCTTTTTGGTGAGGATAATAAAAGAAATTCCCCGCTTGCCAGCCGTGTCCGTCCCAGAACACTGGATGAATTTGTCGGTCAGCAGCACTTATTGGCGCGGGGGAAGGTGTTGCGTGAATTTATCGAAAATGACCAGGTGACTTCGATTATTTTTTGGGGACCGCCTGGCGTTGGCAAAACAACGCTGGCTGAAATTATTGCTCATAAGACAGAATCAAAATTTATTAACCTGTCTGCAGTAAACAGCAGCATCAAGGATATCAAAAATATAATGAAGGAAGCGGAAACAAGACGCGATTTCGGTGAAAAAACCATTATTTTTATTGATGAAATACACCGGTTCAACAAGGCGCAGCAGGATGCTTTTCTGCCTTATGTCGAAAATGGCAGTATTATTTTAATCGGGGCAACAACGGAGAACCCTTCCTTTGAAGTAAATGCGGCATTGCTGTCGAGAAGTAAGGTGTTTGTTTTAAACCAATTGGAAATAGCTGATGTTGTAAATCTTTTAAGGAATGCAATAATCCATCCGTATGGATTTGGAGATAAGGATATTCATATAACCGAACAAAGCTTAGAGGCGATTGCAAAGTTTGCAAATGGAGATGCAAGGAGTGCCTTAAATACGTTAGAGATGGCGGTGTTAAATAGCGGCACAAATGCTGGAGACTTCTATATCAATGAGTCGAATCTGGAACAGCTGATTAACCGGACTTCCTTTCTGTATGATAAAAGTGGCGAAGAGCATTATAATATCATTTCTGCCCTTCATAAATCGATGCGGAACAGTGATGTGGATGCCGCGATTTATTGGATGTCCAGAATGCTTGAATCAGGAGAGGATCCAATCTATATTGCCAGAAGGCTGATTCGCTTTGCGAGTGAAGATATCGGCTTAGCTGATACACGTGCACTGACAATTACCACGGATGTATTTCAAGCCTGCCGTTATATCGGAATGCCGGAATGTGATGTCCATCTTACAGAGGCGGTTATCTATTTGTCACTGGCGCCCAAATCAAATGCCGTGTACCTAGCGCGGCAAAAAGCGAAAAAGGATGTAAAGGAATCGATTAATGAACCCGTACCTCTGCAAATCAGAAATGCACCGACAAAATTAATGAAAGAACTGGATTATGGAAAGGGTTATCAGTATGCGCATGATGAAAAAGATAAATTAACTGCGATGCGAACGATGCCGCCTTCGTTGGAGGGACAGCAGTACTATTACCCGACAGAGCAAGGAAATGAGAAAAAATTTAAAGAAAGATTGAATTATGTGAAGGAATGGCAGAAAAGGAATAATTAACAGCTCAGCTGATGAAGGGATGAAAGCTTTTCTAGCCGGAAGGAAAAAAAATAAGCGTGGTATTTTAACTAAAACCATGCTATACTTTATTTTGCGATGAGCTGATTTGCGTAAGCCGAGAGACAACGTACGATATGCAGATGTGAACTGCATGTTCTTTCGCCGCAAATTTCGAAAAGAAAGGCATCCGTATCTCATACGGATGCCTTTCTTCGTACTATCTCGCTCTTTTAAAAGCCTGACTTTGATCAGCTAAATGAAGTTTTTGGAGAAGCTGACGAAGCGGCTCCCGAATAAGTAAATAGACGCCTATGGAAATAAATACAGCAGCTAAACCATATAAAAATCCGGCAAGCACATCTGTAGGGAAATGTACTCCTAAATAAATTCTCGTAAATAATATAAAACCAATCCAAACAAGTGTGATAAAGCTGATAATTACTTTTTTCCATATTTGATAAACTGAAAGAATAAGTACCATCCCGATAAAACCATAAAAAATCGTTGTAGCTGTGGCATGTCCGCTCGGGAAGCTTTCGTTTGTTTTTTCAATAAGTTGTAAGAAGTTAGGGCGATCACGTTCAACGATTTTCTTTAATACTTTTCCGCCGATTGCTGCGCAGAAAAGAATCGTACCGCCGAACCATAATCCTTCTGCAAATTTACGCTTGAAAAAGAGGACAATACAAATAATAATTGTCATGGCGATAACAGCTTTCATGCTTCCCAGCTCTGTCATAAACATAATAAAAGCTGTTTTTCCTTCAGAAATTGTTCCCTGAATCCGCTCAATCCATGATAAATCAAAGGAACGGATCCAATTGCTTTCAAAATATACACCCCAGGCGATGACGCCGAATAATAATAGAAATATAATCCCTGCCAATAAAAAAGAAGCAGGAGTTAATCTTTGAGACTTCAAAACGCTACCCTTCTTTCTCTCTCTATTTACAATTCCCTATTTAAATTAATTGTCAAATTTTCATTGTACATAATAACAAGCTTTTTTGCATGGAAATAAACAAAAAGTTATGTTTAATCTTTTAGAGAGAAAGGAAAAGATACATAAAGGTTAATTTTTATTTTGTTAACAGTAAAGATGAAGGAGGAAATAAGGATGACACAAGAACAATTAATACTACAAGAGCGTCCAAATGGGCTGCCGGATGAAAATACATTTCAATTTAAAAAGGCAGAAATCGGTAAACCTTCAGAAGAAGAGCTGTTGCTTAAAACGTTGTATGTATCGGTAGACCCCTATATGCGCGGGAGAATGTCTGATGGTCCATCCTACGCAGCTCCTTTTGAAGTAGGGGAACCATTAAAGGGCGCAGCAGTAAGCCAGGTGGTCGAATCCAACAGCAGTAATTTTGAAAAGGGCGACCTGGTAACTGGTACGCTCGATTTTCAGGAATACAATGTGGTCAAAAATGATAAGGTGAGAAAGGTAACTACAAAAGGAATGAGTCCATCAAGCGCTCTAAGCGTGTTGGGAATGCCTGCACTCACCGCCTATTTCGGCATGATGCATATTGGCGAGCCAAAAAAGGGAGAGACCGTTGTTGTATCGGGGGCAGCAGGAGCTGTCGGACAAATCGCGGGACAGCTAGCTAAGAAAGAAGGAGCACGAGTGGTAGGCATTGTCGGATCAGAGAAAAAAGCTGCTTATATTACAGAAACACTCGGGCTTGATGCAGCTGTTGAATACAAAAAAGGAAATGTCAGTGAGCAGCTGAAAGAAACATGTCCAGATGGAATTGACGTCTATTATGAAAATGTCGGCGGTGAAATTTCAGATGCTGTCTGGCCGTTATTAAATGTGTTCGCCCGTGTACCTGTATGCGGCGCGATTTCTGCCTATAATTTAGAAGAAGGAGAAAAAGATATTGGCCTGCGCGTGCAGCAATTCCTTATTAAATCACGTGTGAAAATGCAGGGCTTGCTGGTAGGAGACTTTGCCGACCACTATGATGAAGCCTATCAGGCACTGGAAGAAGCAGTTTCTAATGGTGAATTGAAGTTTGAAGAGACCATTCAAGAAGGATTCCATTCGATTCCAGATGCGTTTTTAGGACTATTTTCCGGAGATAATATAGGGAAGCAGCTGGTAAAAGTTGCTGATGCAGAATAAGTTTACAGAGAAAGCCGCTTGATTCATATGTTCTAAGCGGCTTCTTTTAAAAAACTAGATTTGTTAAGAAAGAGGTAATGATGGAAAGGCTATCATATTTTCCGGGATGGATTTCTGATTTAATGGAGGTGGACTGCTATGAATACTTTTAAAAATAAACGTTATTGGATACTTATGCCGCCGTCTTTACTCATTTCTATTTCTTTAATCATCTTTATACCAGAAAATAAAGGAATGCTCTATGCGTTTGTAGTCATCGCTTTATTTTGGATTGTGTATTATACATGGACGTATTATGCAAAGAAAAACAGCAGGAACAAGTCAGATAGTCTATAAGGTCATTATTATAAATCACAGTCCCTAAGAAATCATATCAACATGTATCTTTAAAAAAGTCTTCTGCTAAAAGATATAATCTAAGTAATCCCCATGCCCTCGGACGAGCTCTGTTTCGTTTGGAGAAGAAATCCAAAAGTAGCGGAAGGTCAGTCCTTTTTCTTCCCCGCCACCTGTTGGCTGATACTCCCATTCATCAAGAGACTCTGTTACATATATCTCATAAAAAAATCTCTGATGAACAGCCCCATCATCATTTTTCCAAAAATCTTCTGCAATCAATGTTTCGACTTTGAAATTTTTTAATCCTGTCTCTTCTTTGATTTCCCGAATGACCGCTTCTTCTGTTTCTTCTCCGTCTTTCACGGTTCCTTTAGGAATTTGTACGCCGGCTGCTGGATTAGAATGCCGGAAAACAAGGACTTGTATTTTGTCTTCTTTCCGTCTTGTTATATAACCGTATACTTTTTGGATTGGAATCACAATCACAGCTCCCTTACCTCCGTATAACTGGCTGCGTTTCTATTTTGACAGCAGAAAACAGAGTCTCTCTGCGGATTTACATCTCTTCATTCTTTTTGACATTGTCTACAAAATCCTTTGCTTCTTTTAAGCCCAATCCAGTCTGTTCGCGAACGTATTTTATTGTTTTGATTTCCCCGGTGCCAGATTGAAGCATTTCTTGGACTTTTTCCTTAAGGTCGGAATCTGCAATGGGGCTCTTCATTTTATAGTTCCCCTCAACTAAATTTTTCGCATCCTCCAGTCCAAGCCCGGTTTCGATACGTACATGCTTAATCAATTTAATTTTATTTTCTCCTGATTCCAACCTCTGCTGAACTTCTGGGAGTATCGCTTCTGGAGACTTCAGCTCTCTTCCTTGTCTGTCAGCGGGTTTATTTCTGTTTCGCAACGTTGACAGGTAAATAAGTGCAAGACCAATAACAACAATTAGAATAAATTCCGTGGACATGTGTCTTTACCTCCTATGGCTTTGTTTATTCATTTATCATAACATGAATCATTATAATCCATAATTCATAGTAAGCATTTAGTTAACGTTCTATAGAAATCATTATAAAATAGGCAATAATTATATGGGAGAAGAGCAAAGAACATTTAAAGACGAATTAGAAATAAATCCGGGAAAATACGTTAGATTCCCTAATCAGTTTGAAGTGAGTGATTACGATATCATGGAAAGCTTTATTCTATGGGGATAATGAATACAGGCAAATTGCCATTAATTGGTGTGAAGAAAATGAGCTGGAATATGTTGGGAAAAAGGTGATCTCCTGATTGCAATAAAAACGGCTCATATAATCTATGATAGAGTCGTTTTTATTACACGTATTCAAATAATAAAATAAGCAATAATAGAAAGAAAAACAGATGTAACAGTCACTGCCAGCAACGGTTTTAAAGCCTTTGACCGCAAGTCTTTCAGGCTGACATTCAATCCAAGCCCGACCATAGCTGCTGTCAATATCCATGTGGTTGCTGCGGAGATTCCTTCCATCATATTTTCAGATATAGGGATGGTGTGTCCAAGCACATAGCTGCCAATAAGGCTCATCAGGATAAAACCAAGCAGAAACCATGGAAAATCAACCTTATTTTGTGTTTGAGAACCGCTTGTTTTGATTTTCATTATATAAATAAGAATAAAACAAAGAGGAATAAGTAAAAATACACGTCCTAATTTAGCAAGTAATGCAATGGCTAATGCATCTTCTCCGGCCGGCTCTGCTGCAATAGCAACATGGGCAAGCTCATGCAGGCTGATTCCCGACCAAATTCCATAATCCAAAGCGGTTAATGGTAAGACAGGACGCAATAATGAATATCCAAGTGCGAAGACAGTGCCCATCATTGCAATAATCCCGACGCTGATAGCAATATCTTCATCCTTTGTCTTCATAATTGGTGCTGCAGCTGCAATGGCGGCAGCACCGCAAACTCCTGTCCCGATTCCGAGCAGAAGCGAAATATTTTTATCTGCTTTGCATACCTTGCCAAGCCAGATCATCACACTGATTGCAAACAGAATAATAAACGCATCACGTACAAGGAGTCCGAGCCCATCATGCAATATGGTATCGATGTTTAGTTTTAATCCATATAAAATGATAGCGAAGCGGAGCAGATTTTTAGATGAAAACGTAATTCCAGAACGCAGCGCTTCCGGATAACCAAAAAATTGTCTGTAAATGATGGCGATAATGATAGCACAAGCGAGCTGCCCAGCATGGTTAAAGCCAGGAACTTTTGCTAAGAAGAACCCGAGCAAGGCAATAAAAAAGGTAAATACAATACCGCCAATCCAGTTTTTTGCAGAATTTAAGCGCTGTCGTTTTATTCGATGTGATGCTTGTGAAGTCATAAAAGCACCTCCTTCTTATAGCATAGCCAACATAAATGAATAAGGAAAATAATTTATTATAATAAATAGGATAAGTAAATTGTTATAATAGAAATGAGAGGAAAGAGGGTGAAGGGATGGATAAGCATTTGCAAATATTTATAACCGTTGCAGAAAAGCAGAGTTTTTCCAAAGCGGCGGAGGAGCATTACATGACCCAGCCGGCGGTCAGTCAATATATTCGTACATTGGAGGAGAGTGCAGGCATACGGTTATTGGAACGCAGCAACAAATATGTTCGTTTAAATAAAGCTGGAGAAATTGTTTATCATTACGGGAAGGAAATACTGGGCTTATATACAACCATGCAGCATTTAGTGGATGATTTGATGAATAGAGCGAATGGACCCTTGGCCATTGGAGCAAGCTACACTTTTGGGGAATATGTTTTACCAAGGATTATTGCTGACCTGCTGGAAATACATCCGGATATCGAACCAGCTGTGACGATTGGGAATACAGCTGAAATAGCGGATTTGGTTGCAATGCATCAGCTGGATGTAGGAATAATAGAAGGAGAATTTAACAGGAAGGACATGATGATTGAGGAATTAGCAGAAGATGAAATGGTTATCGTTGCTTCGACAGAAAATAAGCTGTTCCATCAAAAAGCGAAAATAGAGCTAAGTGACTTAGCAAATGAAACATGGGTTGTGCGCGAACATGGTTCAGGTACGAGAGCGGCGACGGAAAATTTTTTTCAAAAGGCGGATATTCAGCCTGTCCGATTGATGCAATTTAGCAGTACCCAATCAATCAAAGAATCCGTTGCGTCTGGATTAGGTATTACACTGCTTTCGAAATGGGCGATTCAAAAAGAAATAAAATATGGTGATTTGAAGATATTGCCTATGGAAGGTTTTCCTTTTACACGTGCGTTTTCCATTATTACGAAATCGCCATTCCAAACAAAAACCTTGGAGATTTTTATAGAGCGGTTGCGAAGCAGTAAACTGCTGCGGATATTTTAGTTTCTTGCGGATATATTTAAATCGATTCATTCAACTAAATATTCAATGAGAGATACAAAACCTCCCGTTGATTAACGCTGCATATTAAGGAGTCATACTGACAAAAGTATGGCTCTTTTTAAATAAATTATTCACTTATGAATACTCCCGCGACTTCATTTCTAAAGAAATTTGAAGTGTGGGTTTCTGGGGTGTCGACTTTCAAGATGACGATTAACCGCCAGTGGAGTTGACACATCGGTGTGCTAAAAACACCCAACCCCGCTAGCCTATTGGTCCTGCCTCCTGAGATTACGTTTCAGCCTATATGAGGTTCACACGTTTGTGTGT
The DNA here is from genome assembly GCF_038004725.1 of Oceanobacillus sp. FSL K6-0251. Classification (NCBI taxonomy): domain Bacteria; kingdom Bacillati; phylum Bacillota; class Bacilli; order Caryophanales; family Bacillaceae; genus Oceanobacillus; species Oceanobacillus sp. FSL K6-0251. Next base: position 1,549,182 of record NZ_JBBORS010000001.1, read on the forward strand.
CCTGGCTGCCATGTTTGGCTTGAACATTTTACGTGGCAAAGCAACGATTCTCGCCACAACCTGCTATGTTCAGTTTTCAAAGAGCGTCTTTCAAGAACATTATACCATGCAAACTTATGTTCGTAAATACAAAAAAGCAATTCACCTCCCATCTACTCATTGGGGTTCACCCTGCATATTCCAACGTACAAATGTTTTCGATGGGACGAGTAATCGCAGTCCCAGGATGTACTAGTGCAGGCGTTGCAACAACTCTTTTCGATGGGGTGAGTAATCGCAACCCCAGGACGTTGCGACGTTAGCCTGCCTTGAGGTTGGGAATCCTCTCGCCTAATTATGATAGAACTGAGTAGTTGACAAAAAACCAATTGGTCAATTATAATATGTCAGTGACTTAATAGTACTAATTTGACTTAGTGGTCATATGTATGGAAGAAAGCTAACGGTAATATAATCTAGTTGATTTTAGGAAACAGGGATATCAGAAAGCAAAAAGTGGAAGAGATGTATTTTAAAAAGGGGATAAATAATGGATAAAAAAGAAGAAATTATGCAATCCGCAATTCATCTTTTTTCTAAAAAAGGATATGCTGCTACATCGGTTCAGGAAATTGCTAATGACTGCAGAATTTCCAAAGGGACATTATATAATTTTTTTGATTCAAAAGAAGATTTATTGATACAGGTAATCCGTCACAATCACCGGAAAATGCTGGAGCAGGCTGAAAATCTCAATCTGGATGCCTCCCTGCCTCCAAAAGAAAAGCTGATTCAAAAGGTGGTTGTACAGTTTGACGGGATTCGTGAAAATAAAGATTACTTGAGTATGTTACTGACTGCATTGCCTCCACATGACAATCCGAAAATTTCTTTGCTTATGAAACGAATCCGAATCACGATGATGAATTGGTATAAGGATTGCTTTATGGAGGCTTATGGAAGCCAAGTAGAGCCGTACATCTGGGACCTGGCACTGATGTTTCAGGGGACATTAAAAGAGTATACTTCCTTGATTTTTCGAGATCACAAGGAGCTTGATTTTGAAGATGTTGCCCGTTTTGTTGTGGAGCGGTTTGATACGATTGTGCAGCATACAACAGAGGCAGAACCTGTGTTGACACCTTTGGAAATGAAAGAATACGAGGCTTTTCAAGCAGACCTGGAACCGAAATCTCCAGAACAGCAAATCAATCAGCTTTTGGAAGAACTGGAGAAGAAAATAAAGAAATCGGCGCTGTATGATGAGGAAAAAGAAGAGTATGCTGCAGCCGTACAATCTTTACAAGCAGAAATCCATGAAAAGAAACCCAGAACGTTTTTGGTTAAATCATTACTTTTGTTTTTAGCTGAGATAGAAGAATGTCAGCCGCTTGTGCACCGGATAGAAGTATTTTTAAAAACATTGCAGACCGTGTAGCCGTTTTTAAAAACGAAGTAGATAAGAAGAAAGGATTGGAATGTGATTTTTTTAACATTCTTTTTCTTTTGTGATGCGGAATAAGTGAAGCTGTATCTTCCAGATCAATGACTGGAATTAGTTGAAAAAAGAATTGTAAAAGAAATAGGAGATGAGAAAGTATTATGGCTGAATCAACAATGAACAATATAAAAAAGGGGCCCATTCTTGCTGTTATCATTTTGGGCGCATTTGTATCGCTCTTGAATCAGACATTGATGAATGTAGCATTGCCTTCAATAATGGAGGATTTAGATATTGTAGAAAGTACAGCACAATGGATTACGACAGGGTTTATGCTGGTTAATGGGGTGCTTATTCCGATTACGGCATTTTTAATGGAGAAATTTTCAACAAGACAGCTGTTTTTAACAGCAATTAGCTTATTTGCGCTGGGAACATTAATTTGCGGGATTGCACCAGATTTCCCTATATTGATGGCGGGACGTATTATTCAGGCAGTCGGCGCAGGGATTATAATGCCGCTATTAACAACCGTGGTTCTGGCACTGTTTCCGGTTGAAAAACGCGGAGGAGCGATGGGGATTATTGGTATTGCGATTATCTTCGCGCCAGCGGTCGGTCCGACGTTATCCGGTTTTGTAGTAGAACATTACTCATGGAGATTACTATTCTATATCATTTTCCCAATTGCTGTTTTAACAATTATTCTTGGAGCTATTTTCTTGAAAAATGTTACAAAACAGACCTTCCCGGATATTGATGTGATAGCAGTTATTCTATCTACCCTTGGGTTTGGCGGTATTTTATACGGCTTCAGTACAGCGGGTACAAACGGATGGACAGATGCAACAGTAATCACAGGATTAGTTGTCGGCTTTGTTGGATTAATTTTATTTGTGTTACGTGAATTAAAGGCAGATGTCCCTATGTTGGATTTCCGAGTGTTCAAGGACCGTATTTTTTCTCTGACCACGGTGATTAATATAGCAATTACGGTAGCTATGTTTGCTCCAATGCTGCTGATTCCGCTATATTTACAAAATGTCTTAGGTGTCAGCCCGATGAACTCCGGTTTGATGTTGATGCCGGGAGCGGTAGTAATGGGGATTATGTCGCCGATCACTGGTAAGGTGTTTGATCGAATTGGTGCACGTCCGCTTGCTGTTTTCGGTTTAGCGATAACTGTCGTAACAACCTATTTATTTACACAGCTTACCGATACAACAAGCTATTCGTACCTGATTGTCATTTACACCATTCGTATGTTCGGCATGTCTATGATTATGATGCCTATTATGACGGCTGGATTAAATCAGCTGCCGCAAAGGCTTCATCCGCATGGCACGGCTATGGTTAACACAGTCCGTTCTGTAGCAGGAGCCATAGGTACGGCATTTTTAGTAACAGTTATGACGAACCAGGCTAAAAACAGTATAGAAGGTATTATTGCAGATAACCATTTTAATCCTGCAAACCAGCAGGATATGCTGCATGCAGCTAACCTTGCGCAAGTTCAGGGAATCAATGATGCCTTTATGGTATCTACGGTATTTGCAGTTATCGGGTTGATTTTATCATTCTTTATTAAACGCGGCAGAACAACGCAGGAGGAAAATCCAGAGTTGCAACAGGATAATCTTGTACAGGAAAAAGCATAATCTAAATAAAACCAGGGTGCTGTTCGAAAAATGAACAGCACCCTGGTTTTATTTAGGAAAAAATGTTTCTTAATATAAAAGAATTTTCGTCATAAAAAAATGGATAAGATAATTATCCAATCCATTTTAGAAGCTATATGTATTTTTTGTTTTTCCTGCATAAAGGGTTACAAAAATACTTGTAATACTTAAAATCGTTCCGATGATTGCTGTAATCGTAACGGCCGCACCCGTCGATGCAAAAAAGCTTCCCAAAATAAGCCCGGTAAAAGAAATGGCAATCAAGGCTTGATAAATTGCTGAAATAGTTCTTACCACCACATGATGGAAGAATGATAAAAGAAGGGGCGGTAAAAATAACACGACGACCATCCCTATGGAAATAAATAAACCGCCAAGATCATCATAGGAAATGGTATTGGGACCTGTCGGCTGCCGCGCAGCTAATAAAATACAGACGATTGCACTCAATAATGTCAGAGCAATCATCAAAATCTTTTTAGACATGGTAAAACTCCTTTCTCTGTTTTAATATAACATATTTTTTAAAAAATTCGATGGTTCAGCCTCGGTTGATTTTTGTTAAATAATGGAAAATCTTAGCAGAGAAAATAATTATTAAAACGCATTGCCCAGCAGGACTGCTATAAACCTTTATCCAGAAAAAATGTAAAAATCTTTCACCAAAAGGGATAAAAATGTAATGCAAAGGAAAGGTATCTATATATTCATTCAAATGATGACATATTAGGAGGAGATAAAAAATGGATCAGAACCTTTCTTACGGAGCGGATTATAAATATATTCCGGCCACGTCTGTGAACAGCGGTGCAGGTACAGAAGTTTTGTCAGACATCTATTGTCATACTATCCAAATTGTTAATATTTGTTTCGTGCAAGATCCAGAAACAAAAAGCTTTGTGTTGATTGACGCGGGTATGCCGAAATCAGCGGATAAAATTATGGCTGTGACAGAGGAACGCTTCGGCAAGAACAGCAGGCCAAAAGCAATTATTTTAACACATGGTCATTTTGATCATGTAGGGGGACTGGTTAATTTAGTGAAGCATTGGAATGTCCCTGTCTACGCCCATAAGCTGGAGCTTCCATTCCTGACTGGAAAAAAGAGTTATCCCGAGCCGGATCCGAGTGTGGAGGGCGGGCTGGTTGCTAAAGCTTCTTCCATGTTTCCTAATGAGCCCATTGACATTGGAAGCAGTATAGCGGAGCTTCCGGCTGATGGAAGTGTGCCGGAGATGCCTGGCTGGAAATGGATACACACCCCAGGACACTCTCCGGGACATATTTCCTTATATAGAGAATCCGATCGAATACTGATTGCTGGAGATGCTTTTATTACTGTGAAACAGGATTCCTTATATAAAGTAATGGTACAGGACAGAGAAATACACGGACCGCCGAGATATTTTACAACAGATTGGGAAGCAGCAAAGAAATCGGTTCAAACGCTGGAAGCCTTAAAACCAGCAATAGCAATAACGGGGCACGGAGAACCGATGTACGAGGAGGAACTGTCTGAAGGACTGAAGAAATTAGTAAAAACATTTGATCAGACAGCTGTTCCTGATTTCGGGAGATATGTGGACGATGAACAGTAATAGCGCAGAGGGCTAATTAGAGAATGAAATACGGTTATTAAAAAAAGGTTGCTGGATTATATAATTCAGCAATCTTTTTATATGATCACGCCATCTTTCTGGCTGAACAAAAAGCAGTATAGCTCGAATTTGAAAATATACAACAGTGTCGTTATAATAAAATAAACGACACTGTTGTATATTTTAATGATTGTAACCGAGGTGATTCGATGCCTAAAGTAAGTGAGGCTTATAAGGAAGAAAAGATAAGGAACTTGGTTCAAGCTGCGAAAAAGGTCTTTATCAAGAAAGGTTATGTGCAAACATCGATGCAGGATATCATGGATGAAGCAGGTATATCAAGGGGAGCAATGTACCGTTATTTTAATAATCTGGAGCATGTTTTTTTGGAAGTGTTGAGAGAAGACGACCAAAAAGATGTGGCGTTTTTTGAAGTCTCAAATGACGAACAGATTTGGCCGCAGATTCAGCGATGGCTGGAAATGCAGCAGCAGGTTATTGAAAATATCAATCAGTCTTTGCTTCAGGCAAAAGCCGAATTCTTTTTAACCTCGCAACAGCATAAAGATGATTTTTCTTATGTATCCCAGCGTTACGATGAAATAACAGAAGCGATAGAAGAAGTACTGATGCTTGGCGAACAAAAGAAAGAATTTCAGCTGCAGCAGTCACCAGAGCGAATTTCCAGATATATGATTTCTTTTTTGAATGGACTGATGCTCGATACTTTTCAGCTGGGGATGAAACAAACAAAAGTACAGGAACAATTATCCATTCTGTGCTTTACTTTGGAAAAATTACTATATAAGGAGTGATTGCATGTTATTTGAATCTGCAAGGCTTAGATTGAGAAAGATGACCAAAGAGGATACAGAGCTTTATCATAAATGGAGAAATGATGTAGAGGTCATGCATTCAACCAGTCCTGCTTTAGATGTATATCCAATAAAAGCTACCGAGGATTTTGTAGAGTATGCTATTTTAAAATCGGACACGTCAAAAGGGTATATGATGGTTGATAAGCAAAAGGATACGGCTATTGGGATTGTCTCTCTCATTCACATGGATCATAAAAACCGGAACGCAGAATGTATTATTGATATTGGTGAGAAAGCATATTGGGGAAAGGGCTACGGGGCAGAAGGGATGGAATTGCTGCTTGATTATGCTTTTCTTGAACTGAATCTGCACCGGATATCCTTACGGGTGTTTTCCTTTAATCAGCGGGCAATTCATCTATATAAGAAGCTTGGTTTTGAATTGGAAGGGAAAAGCAGAGAGGCTCTATTTCGGGACGGGAAGTGGTACGATATGATTCATATGGGAATTTTGCAAAGAGAGTATTTTGAGAGAAAAAAGATAGTGTAGCCGTTCGTTAAAAAATCAGGAGCGAGAAACTGGAAGTCTGCTCCTGGTTTTTAATTGTTTTTATAATTGAGGCGGCTGCTCAACTGGCTGGTAGATAGAAGCTATCGTCTGAATAGCATAATCCGGTGCGGCCATTAATGGGTAATAGCCTTTTTTTGTCATATACTGCCAAACCTCGTAAGCATGGTGATTGCTGTTCAAAAAGGCATGTTCCAAAAACGTTCTTAAATCCGGGTTAGCGCATTCTACAGAAGCATTACCATAATTTTTTGCAGAACTCTTCTGATTAAGCAGATAAGCTGTAGCAATTTCACGGTCGGTATGCTGCTGTACTTCTGTTCGCGGCGTTGCAGCAGGAAATTCTGAAATGGGAGCCTGCGTGTAGGATGCTAACATCGGATTTATTTGAGCAGGCTGAAATTTTGTAATATCCGGTGTTGTTTCGCTTTGAACAAATTCTACTTTTAGATTATAGTCTTGTACATGTAACGGGAAGTGCCTTTGTAATAATTCCTTCAATTCAGGGTCTTGGGCTTGATTAATAAAGCCTGCCATGCAAGATATTGTATTATAACACCCTGCAATCAGCTCGCTTAGCTCATGTAATTCATGAGAGGCTAACTTCATGGGAATCACTCCTTATTATTTTCCTATTTCTCTTATGCTTTGCCGTTAGACTTAATTTATACTTTCAGGCGTTGACGGGAAAAACTTGCAAAAATGATAAGGCCGACATAGTTTTTTATTTGTTTTTGTCTTTTTTAGCATAAAATTCTTCACTTACTTCTGTTTGCAAGCTATCCGAATTAATGTGGTTCTCCTCTCCATCTACATGATCAAACACAAAATTACGCAAATATCGATGATAAAAAAGTTCACTTATTGTAATTAGAAAAGCAGCTATTAATGCCGCTCCATCCACAGAAAGTGCATTGTCATACAGTAAAGCGCCAATTCCCCAGATGCCGATATAAGCAAGTGCAAAATCACCTACTGCAGCTGCTATGCTCCCTATTCTGGGAAGAATCAGCATATCACCTGCAAATGCAACGGCAGTTAAAATCAAACTGGTTATCATCAAGCTGCTGAAAGAAATTTGAAAAAGCAAACCTAAAGTGACCCATAATATTCCTGTTGTCAGAACTAATTTAATGAAGAATGCTAAAACGTATTTCATCTAATCACCTTCCTTTCCATTTTTATTATCAGAGTCTCATTCATCAGAAAAAATCTCCTGCTCAATGAAGTTCGCCTTTATTAATAACTGTATTTTGCTCTCTAATCCTAGTGTTTATGCAGTAACTCGGTATATTTCATAACAAGTACAGCTTATTTGTCTCAGTCAAAGTGTTTCTTTTATTGTGATTCAGTTGGTTTAGAATTCGCTCGAACGTGGTATATTAAACCAATTCATTTTGTACGCTGTCATTTTTGGCGGAATTTTCTTAACTTTGATGCGTCATTTTTTGATTTTTTAGTACCCCTTCTTTTACAATTATCGACTTGCTGATTATCGGAATATTAATTTTGTTGGAATTGAAAACTATAGACCGGCAGACTCCTGCTATATAACGGTTTTGATTATGTGAATGATTCGATATCGGTTTTCGTGCGTGTGCTTTCATCAAGGTCATCTTATGGTCAGTGCATCAACTGGATAAATTCTCCTGTATTACTTTTTTCTGCGAATAAAGTGTAAGAAGGGATTTGAAAAACGACAATGCTATAAAAATTGATATAATAGATTAGAAAGTCTTGAAAAATAGCAGGAGTAATCGACATAAATTTTATAAAATTACAATACATTACATTTGAAAGTCAGTTTAGTCACGCAGATTACAAATAGAATAAAAAAAAGGATTTTTCCTAGTAACACTTATTTTTTTTGTTAAAATGTCTAACGTGTTGTCAAAGTGTGTCTAAACATGACAGCTGATGATTGCGAAATGAAATTCTGCGATTTTCATGATTTGATGAATGATAAAGGAAGGGTATAGTTATGTTATTGATTCCAATTGTGCTCGTTATTGTACTGGTTATCGGTATCATGGAGTGGAATTCGCATAAAAAGCATGTGAATGCTTTGCCGATTCGGGTGAATGTGAATGGAATCCGTGGGAAATCAACAGTAACGCGGCTGATTACAGGTATTATTAAAGAAGCGGGGTATAAGACCATCGGGAAAACGACTGGTACTTCAGCAAGGATGATTTACTGGAATACGCCGGAGGAAGAGCCTATTGTCCGACGTCCTGAGGGTCCGAATATCCGTGAACAGAAAATCGTTGTGAAAAAAGCAGCCGATTTGGGCGCCGAGGCGTTGGTAAGTGAGTGTATGGCGGTTAACCCGGATTATCAAATTGTTTTTCAGGAGAAGCTGCTCCAAGCGAATATTGGTGTAATTGTTAATGTGCTGGAAGACCATATGGACGTGATGGGACCGACATTAGATGAGATTGCCGAAGCCTTTACAGCGACGATTCCGCATAATGGGCATTTAATTATCTCTGAAGGTCCTTATGTAGAGTATTTTAAACAAGAAGCAGCGAAAAGAAACACGAAAGTGATTGTGGCCGATAACAGCAAAATTCCGGATGCATATTTACGCAAATTCGATTATATGATTTTCCCGGAAAATGCTTCGCTCGCTTTAGCAGTTGCGGAAGCATTGGATATTGATGAAGAAACAGCATTTCGCGGAATGCTTAAGGCGCAGCCGGATCCGGGCGCGATGTGGATTAAGCAGGTGAGCCATGAAGGTTCCGAAACTTATTTCGTTAACGGTTTTGCGGCCAATGACTCTGTTTCTACCATTAACATTTGGAAGAATGTAGCGTCATTAGGGTATCCGGCGAAGAACCCGATTATCGTAATGAACTGCCGGGCAGACCGTGTGGACCGGACCATTCAATTTGTGGATGATGTATTGCCGCACCTGCCGATGCATGTGCTTGTATTGATTGGGGAGAAGGCCGACCCGATTAAGAATGCTGTGAAATCTGGCAAACTGGAAGTTAATCAAGTAATGGATCTTCAAGGGAAATCAACGGATGAAATCTATGAAACATTAATCGAGATATCTTCAGATAATATGATTTATGGAATAGGGAATATCCACGGTGCTGCCGAACCATTAGTTGAAAAATTCCATGCCGGCACAGAAACAGAGAAATAGGAGGATCATAGAATGTTTGGCTCAGATTTATATATTGCACTCGTGCTTGGAGTTATTCTAAGCTTACTTTTTTCAGAGAAAACCGGCATTGTCCCGGCTGGACTGGTTGTGCCTGGATATTTAGCACTGGTTTTTGACCAGCCTATCTTTATTGCCGTTATTTTTGGTATCAGTCTTTTAACATATGTTATTGTGACATACGGACTTTCACGCATTGTCCTGCTCTATGGACGCAGAAAATTTGCTGCTATGTTATCCGTAGGGATTGTGTTGAAGCTGCTCCTCGATTATACCTATCCGGTGCTCCCGTTTGAAATATTGGAGTTTAGAGGGATTGGGGTTATTGTACCCGGTCTTATCGCCAATACCATTCAAAAACAAGGAGCCATTATTACTATCGGAAGTTCGCTTCTATTAGGTGGACTTACTTTTGTTATTTTAAGCGTTTATTACATCATATAGGAAGGGTTAATATGTCTAAAAAATTAACATATCAAGAAAAAATATTACGGATGGGGAAACGTCATAAAAAATCTGCCGGTAAACATGTAGCCATCGGTTTAGCTATTGTTGTTGTCTTCATTATCGGACATAAAATCTTCTTTTCACCAGATGTAGCACAGGTTGACAGCAGAGATGATTCAGAGCTGACAGCTACTTTTGTCGGTGACATCATGTTTGGCCGTCACGTGGAAGATGTGACAGAGAGATACGGAGTAACCTATCCATTTGAAAAAGTGAAGCCTTTCTTTGACAATGCGGATTATGTGTCTGGTAATTTTGAGAATCCGATTTTATTGCAAGATGAAGATAATTATGAGCAAATAGATAAACGAATTCATCTACATACGGGTGAAGAGGCAGCTCAAGCTTTAGCAGAAATGAATTTTACCATGCTCAATCTGGCTAATAACCATATGATGGATTATGGCGCAGAAGGACTGACTGATACGATTTCGGCACTTGATAGTGCAGGTTTAGCCCATGTTGGTGCCGGGGAAAATGTAGAAGAAGCAACTGCTGTTGATTATCAGGACGTGAATGGAATAAGAATTGCAACACTTGGTTATACAGATGCGCTTGTAGAGGGCTTCTCAGCGCTCGGTTACCGGGCAGGCGTAGCCCGTTCGTTGCCGGATAATATTTTCCCAATGATTGAAGAAGCGAAGCAGGAAGCAGACCTTGTTTTTGTGAACATGCATTGGGGGGTTGAATATGATAATCAGCCGCACCCGAGACAGACCGAGTTAGCAAGGGCAATGATTGATGCCGGCGCAGATGCTATTATTGGACATCACTCGCACGTGTTATCAGAAGTGGAAAAATATAAAGATGGTGTTATTTTTTACGGGCTGGGCAACTTTGTTTTTGACCAGGGCTGGTCCAGGACAAAGGATAGTGCGATTGTACAGTATGATCTATTAAGCGACGGGACAGGCAGGTTTGAGATTACGCCGCTGCGTATAGATGGAGCACAGCCTTATGTAACAGAAAACAAATACAATCAAATGAAAATTCATATGCAATTAATGAATAATCAGCCGGAAGAGAATTTTGAAAAAGAAGATGGGAAGCTGATTCTGGAAGTGGATCATTCTGATGTTTTAGAAGGAAGGAGTTCTGATAATGGGCAATAAAAAACTTATGATTATACTGGGAGTTATTGTCGTAGCAGGGTTGGTATTTGTTTATGCTCAGCAAGGAATGTTTGAATCGGATACGACAACGACTGATTATGGTGTCGAACAATCGGAGACAATCAATTCGTCAGAAGGATATGGTGTGAGCGCTTCGCATCCATTAGCAGTAGAAGCAGGGAATAAAGTATTGGAAGAAGGCGGGAACGCAGCAGATGCGGCAGTAGTCGTTTCCTACGTGCTTGGCGTTGTAGAGCCCTATGGTTCAGGCATCGGCGGCGGCGGAGAGATGCTGGTCTACCCGCATGATGCAGAGGAGCCTACCGTTTATGAGTACCGTGAAACGGCACCAGAATCAGGTGTAGAACCGGAAACCTTTGCTATTCCAGGTTTAGTAAGGGGGATGGAGGATCTCAATAAGGATTTAGGTACGATGGACATGCAGGACTTGATCCAGCCGGCAATTGACTATGCGGAGGAAGGATTTCAAGTTGACGGCCATTTGGTAGACAGGCTTAGTAAAGGCTCTTACCGGATGAATGTTCCAGAGCTGGAACAATTTTTCCCGGATAATGACATATTAGAAGCAGGCGATACATTGGTACAGCCTGAATTAGCGGAAACATTACAGCAAATTCAGGAAGGCGGAGCAGATGCTTTTTATAATGGACCAATTGCAGATCAAATCTTAGAACATGAGGAAACATTAACAGCAGAAGATTTAAGCAGTTATACTGCAGAAACAACCGAAGCTGCGCATGGCACCTTTGCCGGATATGATGTATATTCTGCGCCGCCTCCGTTAGCAGGGGTTACATTGATTCAGTCTCTGCAAATGGCAGAGCAGTTAAATATCGGGTCGACGGAGAATAATCAAAGAGATTATATGCATCTGATTGGAGAAATTTCCAAACGGTCCTATGATGACCGTGTTGAAAATGTGGGGGACAGATTCTTTACGGACGCCATGTCTGCTGATGAACTGACATCACCTGAGCATACACAGCAGATGGCCGACACGATTTCACTCGATGAATTATCCGAGGACTATGAAGTGAATGATTCGGTATCCGATGAAGAAGACCACGATAATACGACACATTTTGTCATTGTCGATCGAGATGGTACAATGGTATCAGCAACGCATACCTTAGGGAATTTCTTTGGCTCCGGTGACGATGTAGGCGGGTTTTTCATGAATAATCAAATGGAAAACTTCAGTCAAAGGGATGAATCATTAAATAGTATTGAGCCAGGAAAAACACCAAGAAGCTTCACGAGTCCAACCATTTTGACAAATGGTGACCGGATGATTGGTATTGGCTCGCCAGGCGGTAAAAGGATACCGATGGTAATGACACAAGTGCTCGTAAAATATTTGATGTTTGATGAAACACTTGAAGATGCCGTCGAGGATGATAGATTCTATATTGAAGATAATGATATTTTCACAGAAGGCGAGTTAGATACCGATATTCAATCAGGTCTGAGGGCCCGAGGCTATGAAATCTACAATCAAACGGAACACGATTTTTATGGAGGAATTCAGGCACTTGTTATCGATGATGAATCTAATTCTATTTATGGTGTGGCAGATAACCGGAGAAACGGTATAGTGCAAGTCAATGATTAATCTAACAGGAGGAAGGTAAAGTGAAGAAAATAATAACTGGCATTACGCCAATTTTGCTGCTTGTTCTTGCTTTAACATTCATGACCAATTACAAACAATGGGACGACCTGTCTGACACAGAACGATATCAAATTCGAAATTATGTTGCGGATGCTGAAGCGGCAGATTCCGAGTCTGCTGATGCTCCGGAAGAAGAACAGGCTGAAAATAACGTTGCCAACGCAAATAATGACGAAAATGATGAAGAGCAAAATGAAGAAGAACAAGATGATGAGCAAAATGAAGATAACAATACGGACACTTCTGAAGCTGAGGAATAAAATGATAGAAAAAGAGGTTCATATATTGAACCTCTTTTTTATATGCGCAATGAGTAATTCATCATATTCGTTTTATGTATTTTAAAAGTGAGGTTTATTCGGGCAATCAGAAGGTGGGTGTTAATAAATTATATCTTTTTTTCTTTAAAAGGATATTCAGAGAGTGTTAACTTATATTTACCATCAGAAAGCAGTTTTTCGCCTTTTCGGAAAGAATAAATATAAAAGGAAATGTATAGATATACATTTATTGTGTTTTATAGTATGATAGAAAATATTTTCTTTTTGGGAGGAACGAATGATATGGCATTATTTTTTACATATGTGATAGCAGGACTTGCTATTGCAATGCCAGTGGGAGCGATTACCGTTGAAATGATAAAGCAGGGGCTTAAAAATGGGTTTATGCATGGCTGGGCTGTGGGGTTAGGCGGAATGACAATCGATTTTGTTTTGATTGCTGCGCTTTATTTAGGTTTAGCATCTATTCTGCAATTACCTTTTATACAAATCCCTATGTGGCTGATTGGCGCAGTCTTTTTATTTCTGATTGGTTATGAATCGATTAAAAATGCTGATAATGATATTACATTGGCAGGGGAAAAACCGGCTAAATCCATACGCTCCTCCTACCGAAATGGATTCCTTGTGGCTATTTCGCCAGGAAACGTTGTATTTTGGCTGAGTGTTTTTGGAGCTGTTTTAAGTAACACATATAATCCAGAGCAGCCATCCAATTTCTTACTTATTGCTGCTGGGATTTTAACAGGAATTTTACTGCATGATATCGGTTTGCTGGCGATTGTAGCTACAACGCGGAAAGTAATGAACCGGGCAATGATCAAAGGATTTTCTATTATTGCCGGTATCGTACTAATTGGTTTTTCCGGGTATTTTGTTTATGAATTTTTTAAGGTTATAACCGATAGGATTTAAGTCAGCGGCTGACCTAATTAAACTATATAGATAGCGGAATTATTGTACTTAAAGCTGAATTGCATCGTAAAGAAAGTCATTTTTGATTCACAGGCTTTCTTTTTTTAAGAATAGGAAAGTATATAAAAATGCTGAATATAGCCGCTCCAACGGGGTTCATGGGGGTGAGTAAAAATATATTCCACTTTCCATGGACCCCGAGATCATCTCCTTTAAAGAAGACTTGCCGACAGGCGCAGACAGAAGCATAGTCGCACTTATGCCCCGAGGGTATAAAAAGAAGTACGCTTTTTTCTGCGGGGTCTTCCCCCTGGGATAGCGATTACTCGCCCATCAAAACCGTCTCTAGAATTAGCTTCAATTTTTTGTAAGAAATCAAATGATACATATTTCTTCTTAGATGGAAGCGGAGGGAAGTCGACTCCTGCGGGAAAAGCAACAGGTGAAGACCCCGCAGAAAGGGCTTTTCTTTCGAGGAGGCTAAGCCGTTGCCCACGGAAAGCCACTTCCCGGAGCGGACATCTCTTCGGCGAGAACACAGATGTTTTAAAGACCAAGCAGTATTCTCGGTTTTTCTTAGGATTTCAAAATTACAGGTCTGCCAATTGTATAAAAACGCTTATAACAATAGTTATCTTATGACATTGCATGTGGCTTGCAGATTAATCCTTTGAATCAAGTATTATCCAGACAGTCAGATACGAGAGAAACCCTATAATAAGACTGCCTCCCAGCATGCCGATAACCATGGTTTGAAAGGTTTTGATATCTGTAACGAACAAACCGACTCCGAAGCACAGAAAAAGAAGAACAATCCATAAGGAGATCAGCATTTTAAAGGTAATCAGACTGGCTTTTTTGGAGATTAACTCCTCCCGTTCATCTTGCGTGCTGAATTCTCCTTTTCGAGTGCTATAGCCTTCATTATGCTTTTTCTTCCCGTACCAAAATCGGGCAATGCCAAAAATAACTAGCCAGCCTAAAAATAAAAACCAAAAAATGCCGAATTCAAAGGAAAAAGAAAAAGGGCCTTTATTTACAGTAGCAGTTAGAACCGTTTGTATCATTCCCAAGGTCAGGAGCAATATCATAATGATATTCCCCGTTTGTTCAAATATAATTTTCTTCATAGCAGGATCACTCCTCATCTAAATAAAAAATAACGTTAATATCTGTTTCCAGTACTTTTGCTATCTGTAATGCCAACAATAAAGAAGGCGTATAATTGCCCTTTTCCAAAGAAACAATCGTTTTTCTGGATACATTGACCTTATTTGCCAACGCTTCCTGTGTCATCTTTTTTTGCTTTCTAAATGTCTGCACCTTATTGATAACGATCATGACATCTCTCTTCTCTTTAGTGATGTGAAGTTGACTTCTCATTTTATGTTATCAAAAGAAAAATGAGAAGTCAACTTCACATTTTTAATGTGTCTTTATTGCAATAAAACAGCTTATTTGTTCGTGCTGATATAGTTTTACTTTATGTATCGATTTTCTATCTTTTAAGAGGGAGTTCAAAATTCTAGCAAATGACAGGATGCTTGATCTTCTTGCCTCGTATAGAGTACTTTTTTTATAAACATTTTAATTGCAAGGTTAGACAAAACGAAGATGATTTGATATTGTCATAAAAGTGACAATCAAATAGGTGTACGACTGCAAAAAATAATGTATATTGGTACTGTATTTAAATTTTTGTTACAAAGTTACTTTTTGTAATTTCAGGCTGAGCAAAATGACATTTTTATGTTATATTTACCTAGATAGGAGAGATGTTTATATGAAAAAATCGCCATTAAAAGTAATCGTAACGATAACATTAATTGTTGTTGCGCTGTTGGTGTTACTGGTTGTGCTCGTAAACCGGGACTCAGAATCTTTTGGAAGGGAATTTGATGAAGCACCTTCCACAGAAGGACAGCCAATCTATGGAGACTCAGACGCTCCAGTAACTGTCGTCGAATTTGGAGATTATAAATGCCCTGGGTGTAAAGCATGGGACGAAACTATTTTTCCACAATTGGAAGCGGACTATATAGATAATGGAGACGTGCAATTTTCATATGTCAATATATTGTTCCATGGAGAAGAGTCACGATTAGCTTCATTAGCTGCAGAAGCTGTCTATGTGCAGAACCCTGATGCGTATTGGGATTTCCATCATGCTCTGTTTGATGACCAGCCAGAAAATCAGCAAGCTACATGGGTAACCAACGATAAAATAGAGGAAATTGCTGATGGGGTTGAGGGAATTGATACGGAAGCATTAATGGAAGATATTGAAGAGGCGTTGGCGGAGGATGTAGAAAATAATCCACTTATGGATGAACTTGTAATAGATGATAATTTAAGAAATCAGTATGAAGTGGAATCAACGCCGACGATTATGGTTAATAATGTTAAGATAGAGGATGACGATACGTTTGATTACGAGGTTATCCAAGCAGCTATTGACGAAGCGTTAGGTGAATAAGATGAATAAACTGGATATGAGACAGCTTTATATGTATTTTGCCTGGGTCGTTTCTTTAGTAGCCACCTTAGGAAGTCTTTATTTTAGTGAAATAAAAGGGTTTATACCGTGTGAATTATGCTGGTATCAGCGGATTGCAATGTATCCTTTGGCATTTATCCTTGGATTAGCTACGTTCAAGCAGGAATTTACAATCAAAAAGTATGTACTGCCCATTGCCATTATCGGCTGGTGTATTTCGCTGTATCATTATCTTCAGCAAAAAGTACCGGGGTTTGCCCCGTTAAAGCCATGTGTTGGCGGTGTGCCTTGTAATGCAGAATATATTAATTGGTTCGGTTTTATGACGATACCATTTTTAGCTTTCACTGCTTTCACTCTAATTATTATTTTTATGCTGCTTATGAAATCGAATAAAAAGTAAGAAACAGCCGCCGGAAAATTTTTCGGCGGCTGTTTTATGTGAAAAAGCGCAATATCATACAAGAAAATACCGAGATGATTTGTTAGTTTAGAAGAAGGTAAAGAGGTGCAAGGAGGGAGCAGTGAGCATGGCAGATGAAACGCGAACGATTTATTTAGATCCGGATTTAGAAGCGGAAGCATATCGTTTTAAAGGAATCACACAAAAGTTTCCGGCGCATTTTCATGATTACTATGTAATTGGCTTTATCGAGGAGGGAGAGCGGGAGTTAATCTGCCAGGGAGAAGAATATGTTATTCAGCCGGGCGATGTACTTATTTTCAACCCGTACGATACCCACAGCTGTGAGCAGGTAGATGGAGGAACATTGGATTACCGCTGTATTAATGTAAAAGCGGAAGTGATGAAGAAAGCTGTGTTTGAAATGAAGGGAGAGGAGGTTCTTCCACGTTTTAAAGAAAATGTTATGTATAAGAATGAAGTAGCATCTGCTTTAAAAGACCTTCATCTAAAAATGACGGAGGGAGAGGATGCATTCCAAAAAGAAGAGCTGTTTCTCTATTTAGTGGAAGAGCTTATTGAGATAAATTCAGATCTGGCAATCCCGCAAAAAGAAGTGGAATCCTCCCAAAAGGTGCAGGAAATCAGCAATTATTTAGAAAAGCATTATGCTGAAAAAATTTCATTACAAGCGTTAAGCGGTTTAACAGGATGGAGTAAATATTATTTATTGCGATCCTTTACCAGACAAAAGGGAATTTCTCCTTACAGCTATTTGGAAACAATTCGGGTGAATCATGCAAAAAGGCTGTTAGAACAAGGAGTGAAGCCGATTGAAGTAGCTTTCCTGACGGGGTTCAGTGATCAAAGCCATTTGACCAGGTTTTTTAAGAGCATGATTGGATTAACACCGAAGCAATATATGAAGATTTTTGAACGGAACGGAGAGATATAATGCATTCGATGGAAACGAAATGTGTACTTGTTATCGATGAAAATCTGCCTTTAGGATTAATTGCCAATACGGCAGCTATTCTCGGAGTCACACTTGGAAAGGAAGCCCCTGAAATGGCAGGGGAGAATGTAACGGATTTATCTGGTGTGGAGCATGCAGGAATTGTAAAAACACCTATTCCTATTTTAAAGGGAAATGCCGGACTGCTTCATGAATTAAGAGATAAAACAATGACAGAGACGTTTGCTGACCTGACTGTTGTTGATTTTTCCAATGCAGCGCAAAGCTGTAAAACGTATGTGGAATACATAGCAAAGCTTCAGGAGAAATCGAAATCAGATTATCTGTACTATGGACTGGGGACCTATGGAGAAAAGAAAAAAGTGAATCAATTAACAGGCAGTCTTGCGTTACTAAGATAGCTGAAAGGAACATGCGGGATGGATAATTTACTGGCATATATCCTGATGGCGTTGATAATGTCCATGCTGCCGGGGACTGATACGGTATTGGTGATGAAAAATACCTTCCGTTATGGTGCAAAGGCTGGCTGTGCTACCATACTCGGGATAGCATTTGGACTCACCTTCTGGACCATGATTGCTGTCTTTGGACTGTCTGTTGTGATTGCCCAGTCAGTTTTTCTTTTCAATATCATTAAATATCTTGGAGCTGCTTATCTCATTTACTTGGGTATCCGTGCTTTCTTTTCAAGAGATACTTTCTCTATGGAAGCTGTATCAGAGAAAAATGATAATAGGAAAACAGCAAAACCTTATTATAAAGATTCTTTTTTTCAGGGGGCCATCAGTAATATATTGAATCCGAAAACGGTTGTAGTATACATCACTTTTATGCCGCAATTTATAGATATAAGCGGGAACGTCAATCAGCAGCTGATTTTTCTTGGATGTATCTTAACGCTGATAGCGTCAGGCTGGTTTTTTATGCTGGTTTATTTTTTAGATACGATGAAGCGTTGGCTGAAAAAGCCTGGATTTCAAAAGGTTTTTCAAAAATGTGCCGGGCTGCTATTAATGGGTTTTGGCGTAAAGCTGGTTATTTAGAACTTTTTCTGCAGAAAGAGAGATTTTCCTTTGATAGACTTCCAGATTTTAATGTGTTTGCGATTTCATCTCCAAAAAATAGAAATGCTTGATATATACAAAACAAAAGATTTAAAATATTTGGGGACAGAAATGAATTTATCCTGTCGAATATGTTATGATGGAATATAATCCAGACACGAGATTGGATATTGGACAGAAATGGTAAAGGAGTCAAAGGAGAATGACAGAAAAAGAATTAGAAATTTTGAGAATTATAGAAGAAGATGCGCGAATTGATTACAATACATTAGCGAAAATGACAAATATAAGTGAAGAAGAAATTCAAACGATTTTAAAAAAATTAGAGAAAATGAAGGTTATCTTAAACTATTCTGCAGTGGTGGATTGGAGCAAGGTGCCACAGGCTGAACAGGTAACAGCGATGATCGATGTGAAGGTAACTCCAAAACGCGGCGTGGGATTTGATGAGGTTGCAGAGCGTATTTATCGCTTTTCTGAGGTGCAGGCCTTATACCTTATGTCCGGTGCATACGATCTTCAGGTAGTGATTGAAGGAAAGACGATGCAGGAGATTGCCCGCTTTGTTTCAGAAAAACTCTCATCCATCGATTCTGTGATTTCAACGACAACCCATTTTCAGTTGAAGAAGTATAAGCACGACGGAATTATTTTTGAAGAAGGCGAAGAAGATCGCAGAATTGTGGTGACACCATGAGTCAAGTAAGTGTAAAAACGAAAAATCGTTTATCATCACGTATCCAGGATATTAAGCCATCCGGCATCCGAAGATTTTTTGACTTAGCTTCTTCGATGGATAATATTATTTCTTTAGGTGTCGGAGAGCCTGATTTTACAACACCATGGAATATTCGTGAGGCAAGTATTTCATCGATGGAAAGGGGATTTACTGCTTATTCAGCGAATGCCGGTGTACTTGAATTAAGACAGGAAATAACAAAATATATGGACCAGCGCTTTGAAGTGGATTATGATCCGGAAACAGAGGTGCTTGTAACTGTCGGGGCAAGTGAAGCAATCGATATTGGCTGCCGTGCTATTCTAGATCCGGGGGATGAAGTCATTATTGTCGAGCCTGGATTTGTATCCTATGCGCCGCTTGTATCCATGGCAGGAGGTGTGCCGGTTTCGGTAGGAACAAAAATAGAAGATGATTTTAAAGTCTCCGCGGAACAGATTCGGGCGGTGCTCACAGAAAAAACAAAGGCGTTAATGATCAGTTTCCCGAATAACCCTACTGGTGCAGTGATGTTAAAAGAAGATTTACAGGAAATAGCAACGTTAGCAGAAGAGCATGATTTGATTGTCTTTTCTGATGAGATTTATGCAGAATTAAGCTATGATCACAAGCATGTCAGCTTTGCGGCGCTGGATGGGATGAAGGAGAGAACGATTTTAATTTCCGGATTTTCTAAAGCTTTTGCAATGACAGGCTGGCGCTTAGGCTTTGTGATGGCACCACCTGATTTATTGGCGGCAATGCTGAAGCTGCATCAATACAGCTTAATGTGCGCACCGACAATGGCACAGTATGGAGCGTTAGAGGCTTTGAAGAGCGGGATGGACGATGTGGAAAGAATGACGCAGTCCTATAAACAGAGACGCGGATTTTTTGTAGAGTCTTTCGCAGAGATGGGCTTAGCCTGCCATATGCCTGGAGGCGCGTTTTATGCATTTCCGTCTATTAAAGCGACGGGATTATCCTCTGAAGAATTTGCGGAGAAATTATTATATGAAGAGCATGTTGCTGTGGTGCCGGGGGATAT
Organism: Oceanobacillus sp. FSL K6-0251; assembly: GCF_038004725.1. Classification (NCBI taxonomy): domain Bacteria; kingdom Bacillati; phylum Bacillota; class Bacilli; order Caryophanales; family Bacillaceae; genus Oceanobacillus; species Oceanobacillus sp. FSL K6-0251. Next base: position 1,569,657 of record NZ_JBBORS010000001.1, read on the forward strand.
CTTTGGTGCTGGCGGAGAGGGGCACATCCGTTGCTCCTATGCGACTTCGATGGAAAACCTGCAGGAAGCTACGAAGCGAATGAATCGTTTTGTTAGTAAATATTTGTAATCAAAAACCCGCGTATTGTTTTTCATTTAAAACAATACGCGGGTTTTTATCTTTAAAGGATTAAGCAAAGATATTGCTGATTTTTTGAATATCATCTTCAGATAATGAAATCTCAGCAGCTCTTTTGTTGCTTAACACCTGTTCTGGGCGTTTTGCGCCAGGAATAATCACATCAACTGAGTCTTGAGAGAAATACCAGGCCAGAACAATATGAGCAACCTCTTCTCCGTATTTATCCGCAATTTTTCTTACCTGATTTACTTTTTCCAGGTTATCTAAGAACTGCTGCCCTTGGAAATTTGGTTTTTCTGCCCGTAAATCAGAAAAAGTGGTGTTCTTATCATATTTTCCAGCTAATAAACCAGATTCCAATGGGAAGTAAGGAATAAATGTGATGTTATTTTCCGCAGTATAAGGGAAAAAGTCTTTTTCAGCATCACGATTTAACAGGTTATATTCTGCCTGCAACACGTCTACATAACCGTCCTGGTTTGCGTCCTTCAATTGCTCTGGCGTAAAATTGGAAACACCGATGGAGCGGATTTTTCCTTGATCTTTTAACTCTTTTAAAGCACCGACAGCTTCTGCTTTCGGCGTGTCTTCATCAGGGAAATGGATATAAAACAAATCAATATAATCTGTCTGTGTACGCTTCAACGCGTCGTCAACAGATTGCTTTAAAAATGCCGGTGAATTGTCCATTACCGTATCGTTGCCGACAAATTTATGCGCTGCCTTCGTTGCCAGCACGATATTCTCACGCTTATATTCTTGAATAACCTCTCCAACTAATTCTTCCGAGCGCTTCGGTCCATAAATAAATGCTGTATCCAGCATATTAATCCCATTATCCAGTGCTGTGCGGACAACGTCTTTTCCTTGTTCTTCATCCAGCATATCCGGATAAATGTTATGGCCTCCTACTGCATTGGTTCCTAAGCCGATAGGATGTACAGAAACATCTGATTTACCTAAATTTACATGTTTAACCACTATAAAACTCCTTTTCCGATTGATTTACTCTATTATGAATATACCACAAAATAGGATAGTTAAACATAGATTAACAAATGGCTCTTCACCAAAATCTATGGGTGACATAGTAGATATAAAGTTGCTGTAAGCGACCACTACGGAAATACACTACGCTTTCCATGGGCCCCGAGCTCATCTCCTTTAAAGAAGACTTGCTGATTGGCAAGCCGACAGGCGCAGACAGAAGCAAAGTCGCACTTATGCCCTGCGGGTAGAAAAAAAGAAGTACGCTTTTTTTCTGCGGGGTCTTCACCCTGGGACTGGGACTGCGATTACTCGCCCCGCCGAAGACCATGGCGCTTTCCCACGACGGACAGGACGTCCTAGTGTCGGTCGTTGGTCACAGGACGTGACCGTTCTTAGCCGACCAGGAGTCTCCGTGTATTTCCTCCGCTAGCTAGTTGCTTTTATCATATTTAATTATATTTTCCAACCATAGATTTCGGTGTTGATCCTAACAAATGTATCTTTTTTCTTTTACTCTTTAACAACTAATCCAATCAGAGAAGCAAATTGAATCGCTTGATAAGAGGAAACTTTACAGCCTTTTAAACTTTCTAATGAAACGGTCAATGTTTCAAAGCTGGAAGAGCTGATATCGATTCCTTTCAGCGTAGTCTGTTCAAAATTCGCTTCATTTAAATCGCAGCGGTTAAATTCAATTTTTTTGAATTTACAATTGTAGAAATCGACATTGGTTAATACGGATTCGTTAAATATAACCTTTTCGAGCTTGGCATTTCCAAAAGCAGCCAGATTTAAGGTGGAATCATCAAAGCGGACATTGCCGATGGATGACTCCGGGAATTCACAGCCGACTAATTTGCAATGAATAAACTCCACGCGGTGGATAGAAGATTTCGTCAAATTTACATTGGATAGATCACAATTTTCAAATCGGACATCTGTCAGCTCTATATTTTCAAAGTCTGTCTGATTGAATTGGCAATTTTTGATGACCGCATCATAAATCCGTACACGCTCCACCACTTCATTGGTAAACTCTGCTCCAGTGATTTCGCACATTTCCAGTAACGGATCCTCTTCGAAAAAAATATCGGTAAATCTTTTTTCAGTTAATACAGGAGAAATTTTTGGAATGTCTATTTTCATTTTATACCTTCTTTCCTTAGCCTCTTTTACATTATCGTTCTATTGTTGCATTTTTTCCATCATAACATATTTTTCTTTCACGATATTTGTAGAATGGTATACTAGACAGTAAGGAAATATAGACGAAAAAGGGGAGTCAGCATGGGGCGATCGGAAGCAGCAATTTTCACCAATATGTGCATGATTGAAAATGGAAAGGGACAGATTCTGGTTCAAGACAGACAAAATAAAAACTGGCCGGGAATCACTTTCCCCGGAGGGCATATTGAAAAAAAGGAGTCATTCCATGATGCAGTAGTCCGGGAGGTAGAGGAAGAGACAGGCCTACATATAAAACAACCAGTGCTGTGCGGAACGAAGCAATTCCAGACGAACCAGGATGAAAGGTATGTCGTTTTACTTTATAAAACAAATTCTTTTTCCGGTGAATTAAAGAGTTCGGATGAAGGAGAGGTTTTTTGGATTGATAAAGCTGCATTGCCGGATTATCCATTAGCGCCTGATTTTATGGAGATGTATAAGGTATTTGTAGATGAGAGGATTTCAGAGTTCTATTATAACCAGCGCAATGAAAAGAAAGAAGTTGTCTTATTTTAATTATATAGAGGGAGGAAGACAATATGGATATATGGGGAAAAGTTTTAGAAAAATTAAGCAGTGACTTATCTAAACCAAGTTTTGATACATGGCTGAAAAACACAACAGTGGAATGGGACGAAGATGAATTAACAGTATTTGCAGCGAATGAATTTACGATTGATTGGCTGGAGACTCAATATAGTGAACGGATTGGGGAGGCTGTAAAAGAAGTAACGGGAGAAGATTATATTATCTGCTTTGCAGTAGAGGAGAAGGATGCTGACTCTATTTTTTCTACTACCCGTTTAGAATCATTTTCATATGAAACGGACAGCATCAGCAGGTTAGAGGCAAAGATAGACCGTCTGGAGGAGAAAGTGCAGCGGCTGATCGATGTGAAACGCTTGGATGAAAGAGCTGCATTGCTGGAAGAAAAAATAAGTAAGCTGGAGCAGCAGATGAAGTGATGTTTAAAAAAATGCTCCTATAGCAAAAGTAATAACTTTGGTCTTATAAATTAAGAAAAATCTCAGTAATTTCTATTGCTGAGATTTTTCATGTGTATGCAGCAGATTATTTCATCTTTTCATATTGACCTTCACGTTACGTCATACTGTAAGTTAAAAATAAACTTTGAAAAGGTGTGATAAAATGAATATCAACATATTACGTTCGGATAAGATTTATAAGAAGGTCATAGCTAGTCCACCAGAAGAAAAAACAGAGTTGTATCGACGGGAGATGCTTGGTCCTTACAAGAAAAAGTGGGAAATACAGCAGATTCCATTCCATGCGGAGGAGGAAAATGGATTTGATGTGATGACAATAAATAATATGGCACATCTGTCACCGGAGATGATAACAACTGAAGTTGAATCAGACATGAAACAGATTTCCTCTGATGCGTTATGGGGTGAATTAAAGCAAACATTGGAACACTGCTTAAACCAATTTACACAGCATGGGATCCATTTACCTGTGTCTGAATATTTATTTACGATTTTGTTAGGCAGTCCGGACAGCAAAATCTTGCAGCTAAGTGAAGGATATAGTGGGGAAGGAGGGATTCCCGGCTATATTATTCTAAGCTTGCTTCCAAATGAGTATACGTTAAAAAGATTAAAACCTGCTTTAGCACATGAATGTAATCATAATGTCCGTTATCAATTTATTAAATGGGATGATAAAATTAATCTTGGGGAATTGATTGTCAGTGAAGGACTGGCAGAAAACTTTGCGACTTCTTTATATGGGGAAGATTTAATCGGACCTTGGGTCAGCAAAACAGATGCTGATACATTGAATCATATTATCAAACCGGTATTGAGAGAGCATTTAGAAATCACAGGATTACAGCAAATCATGGCGTATCTTTATGGAGATGAAGTTGCTAAATTACAGGGGTTACCGGTTGCTGGAGGAGTGCCACATAGTGCCGGGTATGCATGCGGTTATTATTTAGTGAAGTATTATCTGCAAAAAACAGGGAAATCCATTGTGGAAGCAACGACACTCCCGGCTCAGGAGATATTAAGCGAGGTGGAAGCATATTGGGATGAAGAAACCATACTACACCGTTAAAGATATGATTACTATTACAGGTGTAACGAAAAGAACACTGCATTATTATGATGAAATCCATTTATTAAAGCCTTATAGCTATTCAGATAAAGGCTACCGGCTGTATAACCAGGAGGATCTCAAAAAATTGCGGACCATTTTGCTGTTAAAGGAACTAGATTTGCCCTTGAAAGAAATAGCGGCGATTATACAGTTGCCAAAACAAGAGCAAAGGACGATTTTAGCCGGACATTATGAAGCGATGCAAATAAAAAAGCAAAACCTCGAGCGGACATTAGCCAATTTAAATAATTTTATTTCTGGAAAAGATATCTCTAACTTGGATATTTTTCAGGAAGGCAGCGTGCTGCCATTAAAAGAACAGTATCAAATGGAAGCTAAATATGTATATGGGGATACAGATAAGTATCAAGAATATGAAAAAAATATCAAACAAATTCCCGAAGAAGAAAGAGCTGCTGTATTTGAAGCTTTTGATCAGAATATGCAGGATGTATTCATGCAGTTTGCCAAGCTCTCAGAGGAATCACCTGCTTCTGAAAAAGTACAGCAAATCGTTCTAGAATGGAAAAGTTATCTCGAACAGTTTATGATAGGTGATACAGAAATCCTGCAATGTATTGCTTATACGTATAAGGAAGATAAAAGCTTTAAAGCATATATCAATCAATTCGGAAACGATACATTGAATGAATTTATTCATCAAGCTATTTTATACCATTGTGAAGATGAAAAGCTGTCACATAAAAATAGCAAATCAATACAGGATTGAAGCACCTAAATTCAGGGAAAAATCAATTAGAATATATAGTTAGATGGAGGTTATATCATGGCAAACACATTTAAAGCACTCGTCGTAGAAAAAGAAAATGAAAAGTTAAATTTGAATGTAAAAGAAATCGAACCTTCTGATTTGCCTGAGGGCGATGTTCTAGTCGATGTAAAGTACAGCGGGATCAACTATAAAGACGGGCTTGCTGCTCATCCAAATGGAAATATTGTAAAGGAATATCCGTTTATTCCGGGAATTGATTTAGCCGGTGAAGTAATTGATTCCAAGGATGAACGCTATAAAGCAGGCGATAAAGTTATTGTTACCAGCTACGAATTAGGTGTCTCCCATTTTGGCGGCTATAGTGAATATGCACGTGTTCCCGCAGAATGGGTTGTGCCTCTTCCAAAAGGGTTGAGCTTAAAAGAAAGCATGATATTAGGAACAGCCGGTTTTACAGCTGCTTTATCTGTCCAGCGATTAGAAGAGAATGGACTGAAGCCGGAAAATGGCCCTGTTCTTGTCACTGGAGCAACAGGCGGCGTCGGAAGTATTGCTATTTCCCTCTTGAAAAAGAAAGGGTATCAGGTAGCAGCCAGTACAGGAAAAACCGAGGAGGCTGCTTATCTGAAACAATTAGGTGCAGATGAAGTTATTAACAGAAAAGAAGTTTATAATGGAGAACTGAAAAAGATGGATAAGCAGAAATGGGCAGGAGCAATCGATGCAGCAGGCGGGAAGCCGTTAGCAGCATTATTGGCGCAAATTCAGTACCGGGGCAGTGTTGCCGTCAGCGGAATGGCAGCTGGTGTCAATGTACCGTCATCTGTTTTTCCATTTATTTTACGGGGTGTTTCCCTTCTTGGGATTGATTCGGTATATTGCCCGATGGCAGAACGGAAGCATATCTGGGAGCGTTTAGCCTCTGATTTAAAATTAGATAACCTTGAAGATATGGTATATAAGGAAGCTGGATTAGAGGAATTAACAGAGCTGCTGCCGTCTGTATTAGAAAGTAATCATTTGGGAAGAGTGCTCGTGAATTTAGGCGATTAATATATGTACCATGCAGAAGGAGGGCGTAGAAATGGCGTTCTCCTTCCTTTTTTGTTTAGTACTATTTTTTAAGACATGCTGAAGTAATGAAATAATTCCATTTAGCTGTTGAAAAGAAGTGTTTAGTACGTTAAAGTAACCAGTATAAGAAGATTATCTCAGTTAAAGTGCAGAATTACGTGCCGTCTGTTTTAATTGATGAGTGGGTTCTGCCCATTTTTTTAAATCTTTTCCTAATGCATTTAGGGAAAGGTTTTTTTCGGGTGGTTATTTTGTTTAACTGAGATAATTCATTTATCGATACGATAGAGGTATATCTTTTTGAGGTATGATACTGTTTTTAAAGGATAAAAATAGGATAACCGTTCAAAATGAACTTCACACAACTAAATAAGAGGAGGAATATACGATGAAGAACTATGTATTTTTAATTGCCGGTACATTTTTCTTTGCTGCTTCCGTAGCAGTCTTTGCGATGCCGAATTCTTTAGCAGAGGGAGGCGTGCCGGGGCTGGCTCTGCTGATCTACCATGAAACAGATATATCGCCTGCCATGACGACATTTATTCTGAATGCAGTTATTCTTCTGATCGGCTTTCGTTACTTGCCAAAGGACATGATTATCAAATCGCTTGTGACCATCCCGCTATTTTCATTATTTATTTATATCCTCGAAGACCTGGCTACAGGTATACCAGACCCCCTTCTGGCAGCAATCTTTGCAGGCGTATTTACCGGTGTCGGCTTTGGACTTATTTTCCGTTCAGGGAGCACGACCGGAGGGACATCGACCATCGCCCGCATGTTAAACTATAAATTCGGCTGGGAATTGACAGGAACCAATTTTGTTTTGGATGCGTCTGTTGTCGTTGCCGGGATTTTTGTGATTGGACCCGTGTACACCATGTATACGGTGCTTGCACTATTTATTGGAAAAAGGGTAACGGACTATGTATTAGAAGGTTTTGAAGCAAAAAGAGTGGTGCATATTTTTTCCAATAAAACAAAAGAAGTGGAAAATGCATTGCAAACAAGTCTGGGTACGCATACGACCGTATTAAAAGCAGAGAAAAATGCAGATGGCGTCGAGGAAAATCTGATTTACGTCGCCATCCCGAAGCAGCGGTTATTCTACCTGAAAAAGCTGGTCAGCAGCATTGACGAAAATGCATTCACGGTTGTGCATACGGTGAAGGACGTGACCGGCGGCAGCTTTGCAGAAGCTCATCACCCTGGGCAGAAGACCTTCCGAAGCAAGAAACTGGAACGCCGCTATTATAAGAAGCAGGCGGATGAAGAGAGTTTTACATCGCCAGATAACAATACTGCTAATGAGAAAGCATAGCTATACGAAAAAAGTCTTTTCCGATTTTTTAGGGAAAGACTTTTTTCGTATAGAGATATTAATCTCTCTTTTCTCTAAAAAATTGCCAGTAAACAGAGTAAGGAATAATCACCCCGATCAAAAGAAAAAATTTATGAACTACAATATCTGCTTCTCCCCGCCAATTAAAATGAATTGGAATGGAATCAGGCAAAAATAGAATAATGCCAAACAAAATAACGAACATGATTAAAAATACAGTGATATCCTTTTTCATCATCATTCTCCTTAGATAAATTTTATCCTGCAGGTCCGCTGATAAAAAAGCATAGCAAGACCAATCAATAAAACTGCAAGAGCCAGATAAATCACAAATAAAGGAAGTATCTGAAATAAAATAAGCACTAGCGGCACGATCATCAATGCCATCCCGGTAAATGCTGCTATCAAAACAGGCGGGCTTTGTTTAACAATATACATATCGTTTTTCCAGCTGAAATGTGGGTAGAAATAATTCAGCATCAATCCAAATGTCGTGATAAAAGCGGAATAGCTTACTGGAATAAGGATGGCCCAGATCAGCTGCTCTATCGTTGGAGATAAACGGATAATATAAGCTAGGATGCTAATAGCAAAACCAATAAAATGCAGGGAAAAGGTACAGGCTAATTTAGCATGAACCACCCTTTTTTGCTCAATGGGCAGTGTTTTTAAAATCCAAACTTTATTCCCTTCCATGGAGAGTGCAGCAGCTGCCGGATTACTGATTAACAGCATTGCTGCAACAACCATGGGAAATAGATTGGTAACGGTTTCTATAGAAACAGGAAGCGGAATAAACGTTGTTAATTTTTCAAATCCAAACAGAAGTAATGCCATACTAATAAAAACTAACAGCACGGTGCCTAATATCGAGTTCAGCAAGTAGTTGTAAGAGCTGAATAAAGCAGTTATTTCTTTTTTCCATAAAGCAACGAAGATACGTCGCTGTTTGATGGTTCGCGGTTTCATATGATTTGTGCTTTTTAAAGCAAGAAGGCGCAGGTTCAATCTGCGATAGTATCTGCTGCCGAAAAAGGTAAGCACTAAAAATAATAAACCGCTGATAAAGAGAAAAATTAGAATAAAAAAGCTGTCTGCCAAACTGTTAAATTGAAATAAGACGGAAGGCAGATACATAGTTGTCATCTGACTATATACAGCAGTTCCGATATCTTGCATGCTATCTGTTTGGTTAGATTGCGTCATGATAAAATAGCCGAAAGCACCGAGTAGAAAAAGAGATAAACAGACAGCAATCAGATTTATTTGCCGAAAATAAGCCGCCATCCGATAAACGAGACTTCCAAAAATGACACCGATACAAATTGGAATCACAGGGGAGGCCAGCGCTGTGATGCAAAACAGCATAATTAAAACCGGTGAGACAAGAGTATTTGCTGCCCAGACGAGTAAAGCTGGCAGGTTGAATAACAGACCAATCAGTAAATTGAAAAAATAGAGGTGAAGCAGCTTGCTGATAAAAATTTCTTTTTCACTGACGGGATAAGCAGCCAGCTGTTTAAAGTCGCTGCTGCCAAAGATTGTTCCATTCGCTCGTAACAATGATAAGAAAACCATCATCATGCTGGAAACGGAAAGCATGTATCCCGGAATCATAGCTGTCTGGCCAATACTGACCAATGTTTTGGCTGTCAGTATATTATACGTAAGCAGCAGTATTCCCATAAGCAGCAGAATAACAGCTGTTATTTTTCCTCCATTTCCTTGCTTGCCGGAACGAAATAAATCATGGAAATGAATGCTGTTGGCAAGGTTATTTTTAAATAATATCCATATTTTTTGATTCATTGCGAACCTCCATGAAAATGTCTTCTAAGGTTTTTGAGCCGGCTACCTCTTCCATTAAGCCGTTTTTGACAAGCTTTCCATTGTGAATAATGGCTACCTTATTACAAAGCTTCTGGGCAACTTCTAAGACGTGCGTAGAAAAGAACACGGCACCGCCATTATCTGCATGCTTCTGCATCAGACTTTTTAACTGAAAGGAAGCAGTTGGATCCAGGCCGACAAATGGTTCATCCAAGATAAACAGGGATGGCTGATGTACCAGAGCAGCAATGATTGCAATCCGCTGCTTCATTCCATGAGAGTAGGAAGCGATGCTGTGATGGAGCTTGCCAGTCATTTCGAACAGACTGCTGTATTTTTCGATAGATGATTCTCTTTCCGTAAGATTAACCTCAAAAATGTCGGCTATAAAGTTGATATACTGCATGCCGGTTAAATGCTCATAAAGGTCTGGAGTATCTGGGATATAAGCCATTCTTTTCTTACAAAGAACAGGGTCATTTTTCATAGAATAGCCATCAATCGAGATTTCTCCCTCGTTAAATGGGTGAATGCCAACAATTGATTTGATCAACGTGGATTTGCCGGCTCCATTCGCTCCAATAAATCCGTAAATATCGCCGCTTTGAACGTGAAGGTTGATATCCGTAATCGCCTTCGTGCCATCTTCGTATATTTTTGAGACGTGATTCGCTTTTAACATAAATTCCCTCCTATTGACAAAGTGTCAGTCGTAGTGATAAAAGAAACCAATGAAGTAAGGTACATTGGTTACCAATTTAAAATCGATTCTTCAATCCCCAGCGTTTTTGCTAAAACCCCTTTAAAAGCTTCTAAATAAATTTCCATTTCTTCTATTCCCAGTTTTTTTAGCTTGATATCATTCGAAACAAAAACATATCCTGTTACTAAAAAATGGGCAGTCTCATAAGGGTAAGCTACTTGAAAAACATTCTGTTCTTTTCCTTCCTCTATCACTTTTGTAAATAAAGGGAGCAGCTTTTCAATAAATTTATGATAAAAACGGTCCATCATATATCTGTTTTCCTCCAGCTGAACGGTTTCCTGCAGGGTGACTTTTTCCTCTGTAACCGAATCTTCTTGAATAATCGTTGTTTGTAAAAATTGTTTTAATTTCTCTGCCGGGCTCAATGAAGTCTCGTTAACGATTTTTTCCATCTGCAGGATAAGCGGCTTAACAGATTTTTCAACCAGGATATAAAGAATTTCTTCTTTATTTTTAAAGTGATAGTAAAGCAGTCCGCGTGAAATTCCTACTTGGTTGATAATATCCTGTGTAGTTGTCTGCAGGTAGCCTTTTTCTGTAAACAGCTTCATCGAAGCATCCAGGATTTCTGCTTTTCGAACTTCAGGCAATTTCACATCTCTCATGTTATATACCTCCTTTGAAGATAGTATATACAGATGACTGACAAAGTGTCAATGGATAGGTAGACATAATTTTATATTGGAAAGGAAACCTGTCTATTAAAAATAGTCAAGATATGAATGATGCCTGACAGTTGACGAGATATCCTGTGTATAGACGATGAGCATTTAATACATAGAAAACGAATTATTCGCTGAAGGTGCGAACAATTCGTTTTCTTAAATTTATAATAGATTGTTTGGAATGAAACCAATAATAAGAAGCTACACCTTCTTGTTTGTAAAGAAATTAGAAAAGAGGACTATAATTATTCCTGTTATAAGTAATGGTAAGAAAAAAGTAGAGAAGACCTCTGGACCGTCCGTTATCGTACCTATCCTTTCATTAAACATCATTCCTGTCATAAAAAATAGAAAACCTAACCAAAAAATTGACTTCCCAAGCTTCGTATGTTTTTTCATATTGCATCACCATCTCATCCATTCCTAATTGTTTTTACCCGTTAATTTAAATACAATTTTCATATAATCTATAACAATTTTACCATATTTATTCAGGACATTCTATAAAATCTAGGTATAAATTATTGATAATAATAGCTTTAGATGGTTTAGAGATAATTCAAGGCTGTTAGAGTATTAAAAATTTATCTTGACAAGTTCATCTTTTTAATCAATAATGATAATCGTTATCAATGATAATGATTATCATTATCAGAAAATAAAATGTCATAAAAAAGGAGGCGAATCAATGAAAGCAATTGAAATAAATGAAATTGATGTCGGTTATGCGAATGAGTTAATTATCAAAGACCTCAGCATTTCGATCCCGGCCAATAAAATCACAACGATTATCGGCCCGAATGGGTGTGGGAAGTCAACGCTCATCAAAACAATTGCCCGCATTTTAAGTGTGAAAAGCGGTGCGGTATTTTTAGAGGGCGAGGCGATTCATAAGGTCGATACAAGAGAGATTGCAAAACGCATGGCTATCCTGCCTCAAACTGCTGAAGCTCCTGGCGGATTGACCGTATATGAATTAATTTCTTATGGGCGCTTTCCTTATAAAAAAGGGATGGGTTCTCTAAGAAAGGAAGATTACGAATATATTGACTGGGCAATTGAGGTGACAGGGTTAGCGGAAGTTCAGGAGCGGGCAATCAGTGCTTTATCCGGCGGTCAGAGACAGCGGGTGTGGATTGCAATGGCTTTGGCGCAGGGAACTGATATCCTTGTGCTGGATGAACCGACTACTTATTTAGATTTGGCACATCAATTAGATATTTTACTATTATTGGAGCGCCTTAATAAAGAAGAAGGACGTACCATTATTATGGTTCTGCACGATTTAAACCATGCTTCCCGCTTCTCGCATTATATGATTGCGATGCGTGATGGAGAGGTTGTGACAGACGGTACGCCAGAGAATGTGATGACCTGTAGTAATCTGCAGCAGGTTTTTCAAATTGATGCACATATAGCAAGGTGTCCGCATAGTGCGAATCCGATTTGCTTATCGTATCAGTTATGTCAGGCGGAATCGGCATGCGCTTCATCTAAACCATGCCATCAAAAGGTGTCAGGTTAAGCATTTATGATAAATAGTAAAAGTAAACAATGAAAGGTACTAAACAATGAATGAACTAGAAGATTTAAAAAAAGTCAAAGAAACCGTGCGGCCTGTCCGGAATGTGCTTGTTTTAGCGGCGGGGAGCTTCCTTTTACTATTATCTTTGCTGCTGGCTGTATCCCTTGGCGCTGCGGATATGCCATTGAAAACAGTCTGGCAGGCCATATTTCAATTTGATCCGGACTTGCAGCAGCATCAAATTATCAGGGAAATACGCTTTCCGCGTATTCTTGGAGCAGCTATTGTCGGCAGCTGTTTTGCCGTTTCTGGAGCATTAATGCAAGGGATGACTCGTAACCCGCTTGCTGATTCCGGATTGCTCGGACTAAATGCCGGAGCCGTATTTATGCTCGCATGCTGTATTGCATTTTTTCCGCATCTTTCGTATGTATATATAATTTTATTTTCATTCCTCGGTGCTGCACTTGGTGCTGGAATTGTATATGGCATCGGTTCTTTATCAAAAAATGGTCTGACACCAATCCGTTTAGTGTTGGCTGGTGCAGCAGTCAGTGCCCTTTTGGGAGCATTAAGTGAAGGAATCGCGCTTTATTATGAAATTGGGCAGGATTTAGCATTCTGGTATGCAGGCGGTATTTCCGGTACAAGCTGGGGCCATTTGCAAATCATTACACCTTGGCTGCTGCTGGCAGTTATCGCTGCAGTGATAATATCCCGCTCAATTACATTATTGAGCCTGGGAGAAGAAGTTGCGGTTGGGCTGGGTACGAAAACTGGACGCATTAAATTAACTGCTGCCTTGATTATTGTTGTATTAGCTGGTCTGGCTGTTTCTGTCGTCGGCGCGGTGAGTTTTGTGGGATTGATTGTACCGCATATGGTCCGCTGGCTGTTTGGGTACGATTACCGCTGGATTATTCCCGGAACGGTCATTTATGGTGCGTTACTGGTTGTGTTAGCGGATTTAGCAGCACGTATCATCAGCCCTCCTCATGAAATGCCGGTTGGTGCCTTAATTGCCTTATTGGGCGTACCTTTCTTTTTATACTTAGCAAGAAAGGGCGGGGGATTGGTATGACATCACAGAAAAACAAACAGCATAGCCAAGTCAGAAAAGCGAGAAGAGCAGGGCTGGTCAGTGTTATCTTAGTCTTTCTGATTATTATCATATTTTTTATCAGCTTAAATACAGGGAGCATTTACTTAACACCGAAAGAGGTTATTTTTACTTTATTTGGACAAGGTACAGAGCAGCAGGCGCTTATTTTATTTGATTTTCGCTTGCCGCGTATGATTATTGCTTTGCTGGTAGGAATGGGACTTGCAATCTCAGGAACCGTGCTGCAGGGGATTGTTCGGAACCCATTGGCAGATCCCGGAATTATTGGGATTAATGCTGGAGCAGGTTTATCCATTATGCTTTTTTTATCCTTCTTTGCAGTAACAACAACAATATCTGTCTTTCTGATGCCGTTTTTAGCTTTCTTTGGAGCAGCAGGTGCTGCCCTTATCATCTACTTGCTTTCTTACAAGCGGTCTGAGGGAATTTCGCCGATGCGGCTGGTATTGACAGGGATTGCAGTTGCAGCCGGTATCAATGCGTTAATGATTGTATTAACACTGCGATTAAATCCGGAAACCTATCAATTTCTGGCAACCTGGCTTGCAGGAAGCATATGGGGCTCTAATTGGCAGTTTGTTCTAGCATTACTTCCGTGGCTTGTTATTCTGGTACCGTTTGTTTATTCCAAAGCAACGGTTCTGAATATTCTCCACTTAGGGGAAGAAACGTCCATTGGGCTAGGAGCAAATTTAGAAAAAGAGCGGCGTGTGTTACTGTCTTCCGCTGTCGGTCTTGCAGCAGCGAGTGTTTCTGTCAGCGGCGGAATTGGATTTATCGGACTCATTGCTCCGCATCTCAGCAGACAGCTGGTTGGAGACAAGCATGAGTATGTGATTCCAGTTTCAGGCTTGATGGGGGCGCTGTTACTGCTCTTAGCAGATATGATCGGCGGATTCATTAAACAGCCGGAAGTGCCGGCAGGGATTATCGTCGCTGTGATTGGAGCGCCATACTTTTTATATTTATTAGCGAGGCTGAAAGATTAATAATTTAAAACAATAAAAATAGAATGAGGGAAAACAAATGAAAAAGTTACTATTTCTTTTTGGATGCTTACTTTGTCTAGTTATTACAGGCTGCAGCAATCAGTCAGACGGCAAACAAAATGACGGGAAAGAAGAAGCATCAAATGAAACCGTTACGTATGAATCAGAGACAGGTCCGGTGGAAATACCTGCTGAACCGCAGCGAATTGTGGCACTGTCAAATGGACCGAATGTTTTCGCTTTAGACGGAAATTTAGTAGGGGTCGATGAATGGACAAAAGCGAGTCCGCTTTTTGAAGAAAAGATGGCAGATATAGAAATAGTTTCGGAAAATGATCCAGAAGGTATTTTGGCACTGGAACCGGATTTAATTATCGCCGGATCACATATGGAGAATCTGGATGAGTTAGAAAAGATTGCTCCGACTGTTATTTATACATGGGGAAAGCTGGATTATCTGGAGCAGCAAATAGAGATTGGCAGACTTCTGAATAAAGAGGAGGAAGCACAGGAATGGGTGGATGACTTCACTAAACGTGCGAAAGCAGTCGGTGACAAGATAAAGGAAAAGCATGGGGAAGATGTTTCCGTATCTGTATTTGAAACAGATTCTAAAAATTTCGCTGTCTTTGGAGATAATTGGGCCCGCGGGACAGAAATATTATACCAGACAATGGAGCTGGAGATGCCAGAAAAAGTGCAGGAGGATGCACTTGCTGACGGCTATTACAACTTATCGCAGGAGACACTGCCAGAATATGCTGGAGATTTTATCGTTTTAAGCAGTATGGGCGGAGAGAATGAATTTACAAAAAGTGAAACATGGCAGTCAATTCCGGCAGTGGAAAATAATCAGGTAATCGAAATTGATACACAAGAGGCAAGCTACAGCGACCCGGCAACACTGGAATATTTACTGGACATTTTTGAAGAAGGATTTCTTCAATAAGAAAGCTTTTCTAGTTCATCACAGGAGGTAGTCATTCCATGTATCGCAACGAAAGATTTCAGTTTTCTGGAAAGCATCACCCTTATATTATAAATGTTTTCATCCCGGAGCAGCCGGTTTCAGACAACGGATTTTCTGTGTTGTATATTTTGGATGGAAATGCTTATGGCACACTTTTCAGTGAAATGATAAAGCTGCAAAGCAGGCGCTCAGAGAAGACAGGGATTGAGCCGATGCTGTTAGTTGGTATCGAATATGAGGGCGGGGAGCCGTTTCATTCTAATCGGGTATATGATTTTACTCCACCTGCTGTAAAGGTAGAACTGCCGGCAAGGTCAGACGGGTCTTCTTGGCCGGAGCATGGCGGAGCAGAGAAATTCATGGATTTTCTAGAAGCGGAATTAATCCCATTTATCGATAAAAAATATAAAACAAATCAGAAGAAACAAACAATCTTTGGCCATTCACTTGGCGGTTTATTTGTTTTATATACATTATTTCAGCGTTCCCGCCTTTTCAGCCATTATTTCGCTTGCAGTCCTTCCATATGGTGGAATAAGCAGGCGATTCTATCCTATGAAACAAATATCAATGATAAACATGTTAAGGGATTGTTTATTGCTGCAGAGCCTGTGGAAAACAAACAAATGTATGCAAACGGTCTTGCCATGTATGAAAATCTTTCTGAGTGCAATAAAGATTTAAAAACAGCTTTTTTTGCACCAGAAGGGGAGAACCATATGTCTATTGTGCCTGCTGTGTTTAGCAGGGGGATGCGGTTTTTGCATGGATAAAATACAAAAGGAATCTCTGTGAGGGGGTTCCTTTTTTAGTGAATAGCCGAATTTATACATAATACAATGTATAGTTCCGAAAGAGCCGATGTAAATCATTTAGCCAAAGATTATTTAGGTAGTGTACTAGAAGTTAATTCTAGTAAAAAGAATGTCCGAGGAATTAACTGGAGAATAAATTTTCATAATTCATAAAAAAATACTCGATTCAGATTGACATAATGAATGGATTTTTATAAAGTTAAATTTAACTATCTTTGAAATGTTCTAATTGTGAAAAAATTTATTTTGCTAAATTAGAAGAATAGGAGGGAAAAGAATGACGCAAAAAAAGGAACCGATTAAAAATTGGAAAATTTGGGTTATTTTAATTGTTTTGCTTATTTTTAGTGTGCCATGGTATTTGCCAACAGGGTCTTATGAACCGTTTATTTTAGGGTTGCCTTATTGGGCTTGGATTATATTGGGAGTTTCTCTTATCATATCCATTGTTTTAACGCTTATTTTAAAGCATTGCTGGTACATGACCGATGAGGAAGAAATGCAGGAGGAGGAAGAGAAACAATGAGCAATCTCGCATTTTCAGGAACTTCTGGTATTATTATTATGCTTTTCTATGGTTTTCTCATGCTTTTTATCGGTTTTATTACATATTGGAGAAACAGAGGACTTCATCAATCGAATAAAGAGTTTTATTTAGGCGGCGGGAACCTTAGCGTCTTTGTGTTATTTTTTACATTTTTTGCAACGCAGTATAGCGGAAATACAGTGGTTGGCTATGCGCCGACTGCCTATCGGATGGGTTTTATGTGGATGCAGTCCATTACTTTTTTTATTTTAATCGTAGTGGGGTATTTAATGTTTGCTCCGAGGCTTTATGCACTGAGTAAAAAACATCAATTTATTACTCCGTCAGATTATATTGATAAGCGATTTAAATCGAAAGCAGTTACACTGCTCGCCTCCTTATTAATGCTATATGGATTATGCAATTATTTATTAGAGCAGATTATTGCTATTGGACATGGCGTCAGCGGATTGACCGGAGGAACCATTCCCTATCAGGCTGCTGTGGTATTTTTCGTTACTGTAATGATTATCTATGGCTGGCTTGGGGGAATGCGCTCTGTAGCTTATACGGATACGATGCAGGGGATTGCCTTGCTATTTGGGGTCGCCGTGCTGCTGATTGGCTCCATGATTTACTTTGGGGGGTTGCCTTCTGCAACGGAATATGCTGCAACGATTTCACCGGAGAAACTTGGTGTGCCGGATAGCAATGGGCTTGTAAGCTGGTTCAGTATGCTGATTCTCGTTATGATCGGAGCGGCCATTTATCCCCATGCAATCCAGAGAATTTTTGCTGCCAAAAGTGAAAAATCATTAAAGAAATCATTATCCTGGATGGCATGGATGCCTTTTGTTACTTCCGGTTTTGTTTTTATCATTGGAATTATCGGTATTCAAGCTTTTCCGGGCTTGAGTGAAGGAGATTCCGAACAATTAGTGGGAATGATGGCTAACCATATCGCGATGCAAAATCCTTTCTTTTACTGGGCGATGGTTCTGTTATTTGGCGGAATTGTAGCTGCGATTATTTCTACTGCGGATTCGGTATTACTTACCTTGTCATCGGTTATTTCTAAAGATATTTATGCACGCTATATCAATAAAAGTGCCAGTGATAAGAAACAAATTTTAGTCGGTAAATTAACAGGGGTTGCCCTTGTTATTATTTTACTTTTGATTGCCTGGTATCCGCCGGCAACCTTGTATCGAATATTTATTCTGAAATTTGAATTATTGATTCAAATTGCTCCAGCCTTCCTTTTAGGGCTTTACTGGAAACAGCTTCACCGTCATGCATTGTTCATAGGTATGCTTGCTGGAACGATTATCGCATCGGTCATGGCATTTACTGGCCAGCAGCCTTTAGGTATTGCCAGCGGTTTATGGGGATTAGCTGTTAACTTTATGTTATGTGTTGGTTTAAGCTTCTTCTTAAAAGTTCCTAAAAGTGAAGTAGAATTGCTGCAAAAAGAAATATCTTAATTATTATATAAAGGGGGATTGATGATGGATATCAGTCTCTCTTTTATTTTTGTGAATTTATTGGATGAATTTGAAATTTACCAGAACGGCACTTATTACATATTTCATAAAGGGATTGCTAATCCTATTTGATTTAGCTTTATTAGTATTTTATTTTTTGTACTGCCATCTTACACCCAACCGACTTTCATAAAAAAACGAGTACCATTCATCATAATCCAGCTTCCGCTCCGTCCTGTTTTCCCTCTCTTCATCCGGAATTTAATGCTGCAACATTACTTCTCCCATATGCTTGAAACAGCAAACAAATGAGGAGTGAATTAGTTTATGGAGTTTTTTCAAGACCTGCTAGTTAAGCTGATGGAAGCAGAAACATGGGTGCAGTATGTAAGTGTGTTTCTTATCTCTATTGTGCCTTTTTTTGAATCCTATGTAGCCATTCCAATTGGGATTGTATTTGGTTTTCCAAGTATGCAGGTTGTCCTGATTGGTGCATTTGGCAATTGGTTGTCTGTCATGGTGTTTATTTGGCTTATTTCTGGTTTGCGGAAGAAAATAGCTGGAAAGAAAAATAAAGGAAGTAAACGGAAAAATCGTGCACAAAATATATTCAATAAATATGGAGTTGCAGGTTTATCCTTTGCTGGTCCGCTTATTTGTTATCACGTATGTGCAGCAATATCTATTGCGTCAGGAGCAAAAAAATCATATGTGAGTATTTGGCAGACAATCGGTATAGGCGCATGGTCTGTTGCATTGGGGGCAGCTTTTCATTATGGTGTCAATCTTTTGGAATACCTTCCCAATCTAAATCCATTTTCTTGAAGTTAAAGTGGAAGAGACCGTTGGATGTGAGTAGAAACAGAAATATTTAGATATTCCTTCATCTATTTCAAATTTTAAAAAGGAGAAGATACATCATGAAAAAAATAAAACAGACAGGTGTAGCTGTCCTGATGATTTTGTTTGCGGTTATTCCATTTCTGGTTATCTATGAGCCATTGTCACAATCTATTCCCGCCTTGCCAAAGTATGAAGCTCCCGGGTGGTTCATTCCTGCCGGCTTTATCAGCATTGCTCTGATTGTTGCTCTTTCGTTTTTGTTAGCCTTTTTAAGCTCAAACGGAGATTCGGGCAAGTATTAAAATAATGGTTAAATGAGGATGTTTCCTATAATATTGAAACTAGATAACGGATCGAACAAAGGAGTCGTTTGGATGGTAATGTCTTTTAACAAGCTAAGAAAAATTGAACAAAATACAGTCCTGCTGCCGGAGTTGAGCTTGACTGTTCAAAAAGGGGACATCATTGCTGTTCAGTGTGAAAATGAGTATATTGGACGCCTGTTTACTCTGTTAAATCATCCGGAGCATATCCAACAAGAAGCGATTGCCTTGCCAGAAGGCGGATTTCAAAATGTGTATTTGTTTCAGCAGACGGACGGTTTATATAAACGGTTAAACGTGAAGCAGATGCTTCTATTTTGGTGCAAATTATATCGGCATCAGGCAGATTTAGAATTCGTTTTAAACCTATGTGAATTGCGGCATTGTGCAGCGAAGAAAACAAAACAGCTGACATTGTCTGAACAGCAGCGTTTGTTATTTGCTTCCGCATTGATTCAGGAGGCTGCTGTATATATTTTTGAAGATCCTTCTCTTGGATTGGACCTTCAATCCAAGCATGTGCTTCATAATCTGCTGCTTCATTTAGCGGATAAAGGTGCAGCAGTATTATTGTTCACTCCGACCTTGGAAGAAGCCATTCGACTTGGCAGCTCGGTTTATCGATATTCCGAACGGGGCGTTCAGCAGCTGGAACAGGATATAGAAGATGCTGAAAATACGGCGGAAGAAGAACCTGAGGATGAAATAACAAGTATGCAGGTGCAATTGGATAAAATCAGTGCAAAAATTGAGGATAAAATTATTCTCTTTAATCCGCTTGAAATTGATTATATAGAAGCTCGTGATGGGCAGACATATCTTTTTGTGAATAATGAGGAATTTGCCTCGTCCAATACGATAAAAAGTTTAGAGGACCGGCTGCAGCCTTTGGGATTTTTTCGCTGTCACAGATCCTATCTGGTTAACCTGCAGCGGGTACGGGAAATTATTATTTGGAGCAAAAACAGCTATAGTCTCAGTCTGGATAATCCATCAAAAAGCACCATTCCATTATCAAAAGGAAACTATAGTAAGCTGAAAGAGTTGATCCATTTATGATGAAAAATGAAAAAATGGGATATTTGTATCGCTTCAGAGCATTGCTTTATAAGGACATTTGTGATTTGCGCTGGAATGGGCAGGTGCTCTTTAACCTGATTACAGGTGCTATTTTGATTTCGTTGTTTGCCTTGCTCCCACACGGGGAAATTCCGATTTCGTTTGTGTTTGCATTTGTTTTTGGGATGCTGACATTGCTGATGCAGGGGAATTTAGTAGTAGAAGAAAAGGAGCAAGGAACCATCCGGCGTTTGAAGCAGGCTGGATTCTCGCTAAAAGAAATTCTGTTTTCTAAAATGATGATAACATTTATGACAACGGTCCTCATATTGATTCTTTTCTTTGTACTTTATGGAAATCATATGCTGTTTCATTTGCAACTATTTATACTTGTTTTGCCTATTATAATGATAATGTTAGTCGCAGGTACTTTTTTAGGAATAAAAACAAAGAACACAATTGAAGTCAGTCTTTATGGATCGCCAATCATGATATTCTATTTTTTCTTGGAAGGTCTTTTGATGAATAGCAGCCGGGAGGAGATGCCCTGGTTAGCTATTTTTCCAAATTATCATATTCATTATGGAATTGATCAGATCTATAACAAGGAGCCGTTTCTTTCTTATTTAACGGTACCAGTGATTTGGATGGCAGTGGGAATAGTAGTGTTTATAACCTGGTATAAAAAGCAGCATTTTAACTAGGAAAGTAAATCCATTAAAACAGCAGATGAGTTATCTGCTGTTTTTGAGCAGCTAGGAAAGTTATTAGATTTTCCCGGCTGCCTAAATACAACAAAGGCTTTCGTCCAAAGGAATAATGTATGCCAAGGTTTATAAGAGATTTTAAGAAATAAACGCTGCACTCTTGAAATGATAAAAAGACAGAATTTTTTGTGAGTTAAATAAAAAGATTCAAATATAAGATATAAGTACTAAACGTATGCTTTTGTATGATGAGGTATAAAAGATTCAACTATTTGCTGATTTATCCGATTATTTGCCGGCTTACGCCATTTGAAGGAGTTGTGATAGAAAGGTAGAATGTAATTTGTCATGAAAAAATTCCTTTTAAAAGAGGATATAGGCTTATTTTACATACTTTAGAAAGGGGAGCAATGGTTATGATGAAGAAAGTAAAGGGACTTGGATTTATTCTTTCTATTTTAGCTGTATTCTTACTTGCGGCTTGTGGAGGTTCTGATGATGAATCTACTGGAGAGGACGGCGAAACAAATTACAGTGAAGCGGTAGATTATACGATTATTGGTATTGAACCCGGAGCCGGGATTTCTGTAGCTACGGAAAATGCTCTAGAAGAATATGAGAATTTAGATGGCTGGGACGTGGAGATGTCATCTACCGGAGCAATGATGTCTGAGTTAGGAACAGCTATTGAGAATGAAGAACCAATCGTTATTACTGGATGGAATCCGCATTGGATGTTTGCGCTTTATCCAGATATGAAGTACCTGGAAGATCCTCAAGAGATTTATGGGGGAGAAGAAACGCTTAATTCTTTAGCAAGACTGGGATTGGGAGACGATAATCCAGATGCTTATCAATTTATTGACCAGTTTGAATGGGAAGTAGAGGATATGGAAGAAATTATGTATGAAGCAGAAGAAACTGGTGAAGATATTGAAGATGTAGCGGTACAATGGGTAGAGGATAATCAAGACAGAGTAGATGCATGGGCAGAAGGAGTCAATGAAGGAAACGGTGCTGAAATAGAGCTTGCGTCTACACCATGGGATTCAGAGCGTGCTTCTTCCAACGTCGTAAAAGCGGCAATGGAACAGCATGGTTTTGAAGTGACCGTAACGGAGGTAGATGTAGCGGTTGTTTTTGAATCGGTTGCTTCTGGCGATGTCGATGCTACTTTAGCTGCCTGGTTACCATTAACACATAGTGAATTCTATGAAGCGAATCAGGACAACTTTGAAGATTTAGGACCTAATTTAGAAGGCGCTAAAATTGGTCTTGTCGTTCCTGAATACATGGATATTGATTCGATTGAGGATTTAGAGGCAAACTAAAAATAATTCAATAAAAGAGGAAAGCCTTATACGAAAAGAATCGGCTAATTCGCAGATTCATTCGTATAAGGTTTTTCATTTTCACACCCGAATAATCTAAAGGAAGAAAAAACACATAACCATCGCTACATTCTTTTCAAACCTCCAGTATATGATTTAATATAGAGGAAGGAGCTGAAATGAAACTTACATAATTTATAATATGTACAAACAGGGGGTGCAAATTTTGAGAACTGGAGAAGTAAAATATAATGTCAGTATTGTGTTTATTATCATTGCTATTCTATCATATGCTCTTTTGGCAATGAATTCCTACAGTATGCTTGGCAACATAGAATCTGACGGAGAATTCCGGGAATATATTGAGGAAAATCTGCAAGCGGCTGGAGATGATCTTGGAGGAATAACACTGGAAGAACAGATAGAAATTTTTAGCAGCATCATAACATTTGTGATTATTGTTTCTATTATCTATGCCTTGTTAGGCATTGTCGCTGCCGTTTTTTTAACGAAAAAAATAAGAGTCAAGCTTACAGGGATTCTGCTGATTGTGCTAGGAGGATTAAGTGTTCTTTTGACGTTAGTTCTAGGAATTATTGGAATCTTAGGCAGTATTGGTTATCTTATTGCTGGTATAGTCACGGTGGTAAAGCATCGAAGAGCAGGGAATGTTATAGGGTGAAGAGTAAAGAAGGGCAAATATCAGATAGTGGTATTTGCTCTTCTTAATGTATTTCCGGAAATAATAAAACCCACTATGGCAGGATTTCATTAACAAAAATGAGAACATTATAAAAACGCGTTCGTCTAATGTTCACAAATTTGTTTAATAAAACCTGCTATACAAACAAATTCACTGGAATTAAAATGGTGTATGGTATATATTTTTCATAGTGCTTAAAATTTATTACTTCTTGCTTTATCCTTATTTAAAGCAAAGGTATTCATTTCAGATAGATAGTTAAAAGGGGATTAGATTCGAAATGGCAGAAACAATCAATGGACAAAATCAAAAAACGCCATTATTAAAGATACTTTCGCAAACAGTGAAGACAGGTATTATACGCTCCAACCTGGTTCCGATGTTTGCAGGATTAACATTGTCTTTATACACGTACCAGATTAGTATTACAGACAAGCTCTTGGAAATCTTATTTGCGTTTTTAGGTTCTATTTTCGTGATAGGAGCAGCTGGAGCTTTCAATAATTTATACGATCGGGAAATCGATGCAATTATGAAAAGAACACAAGGCCGGCCGACAGTTACAGGGGAAATCAAGCCTGGAACAGTGCTATGGCTCGGTATCATCATGGCTGTAGCTGGAATTATCCTGCTTTGTTTGACAACACCGCTGGCAGGGCTATTAGGCTTTCTGGGACTGTTTTTTTATGTTTTCCCATATACGATGTGGAGTAAGCGGAGAACCGTATATAATACAGAAATCGGCAGTATCTCTGGAGCGATGCCTCCTTTAATCGGGTGGGCTGCGATGTATCCGGATATTACGCATCCGGCGATTTTAGGTCTTTTTGTTATTGCAGTTATTTGGCAAATGCCGCATTTTTATTCGATCGCAATTCGAAGACATGAGGAGTATCAAGCAGCTGGAATTCCGATGCTTCCTGTTGTAAAAGGAGTCAGACGGACTTATATCCAGACGAATATTTATTTAATCGTGATGTTTGGTATCAGCTTTTTATTGAGCTCATTAAGTGTCGGGCTGATGCTTGTATCTCTTATAATGAGTCTCGGCTGGCTTATGTTGAGTGTTTTTGGCTATCAGCGAATGGACTCAGAAAAATGGGCAAAATCAATGTTTATTTATTCCTTGATTCATATGACGGTTGTTTTTTCAACCGTGATTATTTATTCGTTGATGGGGATTATTTTTAAATTGTAGTGTAAATGAAAATATGAAATTGATTCATCAAAAAAGCTGCTCTTTTGAAAAGAAATTGTTGAATCTAATAAGAAATCCAAACACTTTTTTGAAGGTGTTTGGATTTCTTATTAGCGGATTTTTTAAAAAATAACCAGAGTCAGATACAGTCCGAGCAGCGTAATAAAGAGAATAGGGAAAGTTAAAATAATACCAATGTATATGGATTGGGAAACGCTGGCCTCACCTCCGCCCTTGCCGTCCTGATTCAGGCTGCTGCTGATCAAGGATTATTCGCTGCCACGTTTGCCATGGGCTTTCTCGCAGCAGTCCTGTCATCTGTAATGAATAATTTGCCTACGGTGATGATTGATGCGCTTGCTATAGCGGAAACAAATACAACGGGGATTCTAAGAGAGGCACTTATTTATGCAAATGTCATCGGATCTGATTTAGGGCCGAAAATTACGCCGATAGGCTCGCTCGCTACCTTGGTCTGGCTGCATGTGCTGTCACAAAAAGGGATAAAAATACTATGGGGAGAGTACTTTAAGATTGACATACATACCAATAGAAAAGATAACGATATTCCATGGAGCGTTTGTAATTACATTCTTTGCATGGACAGCCGGACTGCGTCTTGCTAAAAGTATAAAAATCATTGCAATCAAGCCGGCAATGATGGAAACAGGAATATGTATCCATTCACTTGTAAAGTATCCAATAATTAATAAGCCAAGAACATACCAGGATAAACGAAAGAGCTACCTATCCTTGATTGCTTCCGCTGGTTCCTTTAATTTGGATAAATCATATCTTTTTACTTTAGAGGTGGGATGATAGAGAGATGATCTTAAAATTTAAATAAAATGAATTCCTTTTTTATAGAAAATAGCTTTTAATAAGAACGTTTGTTTGATACAATGAACGGAACGACAGTTCGTATGAAGACGAAACCGAAATAACGAAACGAGAGGGGAGTGGGACCTATGACAAGAAAGCATACACCAAGTTATACGATTGAATTTCCTTTGCATATACCCCTTTGGCAACAGCATCGGTTGGAAAAGAAATTCAACATCGCAAGAATGCTCTATAATGCTTGTCTGGGGGAAGCTCTGAAACGACATAAAACAGTGAAAAGTGATAAGCGTTATCGCGCATTGCTGAATGAACCTAAATCGAAAGAACGTCAAAAGAAATTAGCGGATATCCGTTTAGAATATGGCTTTTCTGCATATGGAATCCATCATTTTATAAAGAAAGCCCAACATAAATTCAAAGAACACATTGGCAGTTTGGAGGCTCAGAAACTAGCAACAAGGGCTTTTCAAACTGTTGAAAAGCTTCATTTTGGAAAAGCCAAAAAAGTACATTTCAAACATGCAAACGATGATATTTCTATAGAAAACAAATCAAACCAAACTGGATTGAGATATAGAGAAGGAGAAATTCTTTGGGGCGATAAACCAACCAAGAGAATACCTAAACCAAAAAATTGGCTGTGCATGCCGGTTTCTCCTAAGGATGATGATGAATATGCCCATTTAGCTCTTAAGGACAGAACAAAATATGTGCGTATTCTAAAAAGAGAAATCCGTGGAAAAACACGCTATTTTGTTCAACTTATTCAAGAAGGTTATCCACCAGCCAAAAGAAATAGAAAAGTTGCTAATGACGAAACAAAACGTATTGGATTAGACATTGGTACATCTACGATTGCGATTAGCAGTGACAACCAAGTCGAACTTCGTGAACTTGCTCCAGCGTGTCACCATGATGAAAAAGAACTAAGAAGAATCCAACGCAAAATGGATAGGTCTAAACGAAGCACCAATCCGAACAACTTTCATGAAAATGGAACCATCAAAAAAGGCAGATTAACTTGGAATTACTCCAAAAGATATGAAAGGCTGCGTGAAAAACAGAAAGAACACTATCGCAAAGCTGCTGGCAGGCGAAAAATGTCTCATGAGAAACTAGCAAACGATATACTTTCTCTTGGTTCCGATATTCGAGTAGAAACCATGCGATTTCAATCATTACAAAAACGCGCCCTACGACACGAAATAACACGAACGGAAAGATTAATCAAAAAAAACGGTTTGGAAAATCCATTGCTAAGCGCGCCCCCGCAATGCTGCTCACTATTATAGAACGAAAATTGAATTATCGGAAAATTGAGATGAAGAAGGTAGATACTTATGCCATCAAAGCTAGTCAGTTTAATCATGTAACAGGAAAATACGAGAAGAAACAACTTTCAGAACGTTGGAATGATTTTGGAGAATTTCGTATACAACGTGATTTATATAGCGCCTTTTTAATAGCTAATACAAATGAAACCCTTGATGCTGTTGATATCGATTTATGCCATGCTAAATGGAATCGTTTTATAGAACTGCATCATTCTGAAATAGAACGGTTAAAACAGAAGGGAAGTAAAACAATACTTTCGTTTATCGCTTAAAAAACAAACCTGATTGGTCATGACAACGTCCAAGAGAAGCGGAACGACAAGCACACAAGAGGTCTTTTCAGGCTGACTTGGTGAAGTGCCTTGCAACCTCGCAATACGTCCGTAAATGTTTTAAGAGAATATACATCAGTATTTCAGTGGAAACTCTTTTTTATAGAAAGATCAGGGCACTGTTAAGAAGTGTATGAGTACCTTAGAACCCCACTGCTTTAGCTGTGGGAGTTGTCAGCAGATTGCTAATGATAAAAGGGAGGGAGGTTGTATCAGCAATAAATCCTCCGGCGATAATAAACGGAAAAATCATATGTGCTTTAAAATGCAGGTGCTGAACCATAGCCAGTACGATTGGTGTCAGGATAAGGGCTGCTCCGTCGTTGGCAAATAACGCGGCTACGATTGCGCCTAATGTACCGACGTAAATAAACATTTTCAGGCCGTTTCCTTTGGCTGCTTTCGCCATATGCAGTGCAGACCATTCAAATAAGCCAATCTCATCTAAAACTAAGGAGATTAAAATAATGGCCACAAAGGCTAAGGTAGCATTCCAGGTAATGCCAACTACTTCCAGAACATCCTTCCATTCGACAACTCCAAATACAATGGCAAGAATTGCTCCGCCTGTTGCAGACCAGCCAATATTTAAATCTTTAGGCTGCCAAATGACGAAAATAAGTGTGATGAAAAAAATAATAAGTGCAAGTATAAGCGTAGGTGTCATGGTGATCTCCTTTATTTTAATTAACTGAAATGTAACTTATACAAATTATTAAAAATACAGACTTTCATTTTATCAAAAAAAGGATAGATTTACACTTAAACGAGGAGAAAAGTGAAACCTATCCTTATATGTTTTATAAAATTTCTTCCAGCAGCCAGGACAAATTAAGGTCTTGATCCATCGGCCCCATCGAATCATTGCTGGTGTTATTAACCTCATCAAATACATAGTTGTTAAAGTTGATGGTTACGTGCTCAACATCATTATAGTCAGCAAAGACTACCTCAAACGCTCTCTCCTCACCGGAAGGTAGAAAAATATCATACTCCAAATTGGGGAAATCAAATCCATTCGCTGTATCAGTTAAGGGAGAGGTCTCTTGGATCTGACCATCATCCATTGTCCAGCTCAAACCAAACAAAAATGTTGAAAAACCAGCCATATCATAATCACGGTCATTTTTAATGACAAAGTTTGCTTTTATAAAAGAATTGCAGCTACGATCTTCATCTTCTGCAGCACAAAATTCATCAATAGATACACCGTCATATTCATCTAATCTTTCTGCTTCTTCCAGCGTAACACTTAAATCATTAACTTCATATGTCTGCCCGAGAACATCGTGCCGGTCAAGCCGGTCTGTAAAAGGGTAGAGCAGACTATTATCGACAATCGGTGTATTTTCCATATCACGTATCTCATCCATCGTTATATGATCAAAATCAACGGATTCCCATTCATTTTCATATTGCTCTCTTGTTATTCTCTCGGCTATGATGGTGCTGCTGATACTTCCATATTGCTCCATAGCGGCATGACCTTTTATCGGATAGGACCATATCACTGTATGAATATCATATTCCTGATCACTATAGTCAAATAAAAAATCAAGTATTTTTTTCGTATCCTTTAAACGTTCTATATAAGTTGTTTCCGAATCTGCTTCGATATCTCCCAGCATGTTTACAAACAGCCCGTTTGTCTCTCCTCCGTCATCATCATATTGGGCAATCTCAGACACTAAATGACGCGGTTCCTCATAAAATCGCATTAACTTACCATCAGCTTCTCGTTTATCCAGTATATAAAAATCATCTGAAACGAGTGTGGAATCCACGTTGGCAGTTTCTCCGAATTCCTCCAGTAAGAATTCCGCTGCGTCCCTCGGCAGCCCATCATCTAATTCATCCAGTTCTTTCTTCAGTTGTTCTGTTAATTCACTATTGTCTTCTGTGGTTTCTTTTGTTTCGTCATCAGAAGCTTTGTCAGCAGTTTTATCCGACTGCTCCTCTGAATCGCTGCACCCGGCAAGGATAACAAATAAAATAATTATCAGACCGTAAAAAAATCTTTTTTTCATCCAATTCCATCCTTTATTTGAAAATTAATTCTTTTGCTAATTAAATATCGAAAAATAATTATATCCTACAATTCATTATTTGTTAACCCTTGGTCATAGTGGCATAGTTGAAAACATCAGCTGCTGTATTAGATTACTTTACTATCAGCGCCGGGCAGTTCACCCGCTTCATCACTTTATGGCTGACACTTCCTAAAACCATCTCCTGAAGCGTATTTAAACCGCGGCTGCCGATGATAACCATATCTACTTTTTGCTGATTGGCGTACTGAACAATTTCGGGACCGGGCTTTCCACGCAGAATCGTTGTTTGATAGGCTGCATTTGCCTGGTTTAGAACCTGGATGACTTTCGAATTCTTTTTACGGCGTTCTAAGTCAACGGCTTCACTGGAATTTGCATGGAGAACATCTGACTTTGATTTTTCAATATCAATGACATACACCACGTCAATAACGGATTCTTTATCAAATGAAGCCACTTTAACCGCTTCTTGAGCAGCACGCACCGCGTTTTCTGAACCATCTGAAGCAAGTAAGATATGTTTATACATGAAATATCTCTCCTTTTAATGTGAGGATAGAACCCCATTTAATTTATCCATTATTTTTTTACTTGAACTATCCAGTTCGACAAGCTCCACCTGAATTCCTTTGGATTTTAACAGTTCCGATACTTTTAAAATGGCGCCGACACCAGAATCATCCCAAACGCGGCTGTCAGAGAAATCAATCTGGATTTTTTTACTCTGGATATTCGCTTTTTTAAAGTAATCAACAAATCCATCGATGGAAGCGAAAAAGAGCTGCCCATGAATGCTGTAACGATTACCGTCTTTGGAAATTTTAACAGTTGAAATTTTTATTACAAAGAAAATAGCACTTAACAGCACTCCGGCAAGAACTCCTTTGGATAAATCATGGGTGTAGACGACGATGATAACAGTAGTTAACATCACGATGGCATCTGTACGTGGAGCCTTTATTAAATAGTTAAAGGAGCTCCAATCAAATGTTCCGATACTTACCATAATCATAATGCCGACTAAAACAGGCATGGGGATTTGAACAACCAGATCACCCAGTACAATAATGAGAAACATTAAAAAAATACCGGCAATGAACGTAGATAAACGTCCGCGCCCGCCAGATTTTACATTAATCACCGACTGGCCGATCATCGCACAGCCGGCCATTCCGCCAAAGAATCCGGTAATAAAATTGGCTATTCCTTGCCCGCGTGCTTCCCCGTTTTTATTGCTTTCCGTTCCAGTCATATCATCGACAATCTGTGAGGTAAGCAGGGTTTCCAGCAACCCGACAATCGCCATGGATAACGCATATGGAAATATAATTTGCAGCGTTTCAAATGTCCACGGTACATTCGGAATAAAAAAAGACGGAAGTGTCTGAGTGATTGTTCCAAGATCCCCTACTGTATTAAGGTTGACGCCGCTGAATATGGCAATGGATGTTAATGCGACAATAGCAATCAATGGAGCTGGAATTACTTTGATAAACCGTGGTAAAGTATATAATAGGATTAACGTAATCCCCACAAATAGATAAGTCATGGTCGATATACCGATAAAATGCTCCAGCTGGGCCATAAAAATCAAAATAGCTAATGCATTGACAAAGCCAATCATGACGGCATTTGGAACAAATTTCATGACTTTAGCAACCTTGCAAATACCAAAGATAAGCTGAATAATACCTGTTAAAATGGTGGCTGCCAAAAGATAGTCGAGACCATAATCTCTGACCAGTGGAACCATAAGTAATGCCATTGCTCCGGTAGCTGCGGAAATCATTCCCGGCCGGCCGCCGGCAAAAGAAATGACTACAGCAATAATAAATGAGGTATATAATCCGACCATTGGATCAACACCTGCTATGATGGAGAAAGCTATTGCTTCCGGAATAAGAGCGAGCGCAACGACAATGCCGGATAAGATGTCAGCCCGGATATTACCGAACCATTGTTGTTTTAAAGTTTGCATGATAAACTCCTTTTCTAAAATTCTTTTCACATTGTAGCACTAACTTTCCCAAAAAGGAACCCTTCAGGGAAATAAATAGGAGCGGATAATATGATATATGGCTATACAAGACCGTTATATAACGATAAACATTCTCAAAATCAACTAGTATCTTTAAAGGGAAAATGTGACCGGATTTTTCAAGAAGCACATGGAACGCCGAAAAAACGAATCCAGCTGGAGAATCTATTGATGGAGATGCAATCAGGAGACAGTATCCTTGTAGAAAAAATGATTGCCTTAGCGGATACCTTTCACCACTTGATGGAAGTATTAAAAGTATGTGAAAAAGATAATGTGAAAATCCATTTTCTGAATGAGGATATTCAAAGTGATACGCTGCTAAACATTCATTTACAGGACATGATGGCATATATTCTGCAATTCCAATCAGACAGTATTAAACAATCTACAACGCAAGGGATGTATGAGGCGAAGCAGCAGGGGAAAACCATTGGGCGTCCTAAGAAATCGGATGAAAATATTAAAAAGGCGATTGCGATGTATCAGGATGGCTTTAAATTATTTGATATTAAAAATGAAACAGGGATAAGTAAGTCAACGCTTTATCGTTATTTGGAATCATTTGAAGGGGAAAATTGATTTGGGAAGATATTGGAGCTATCTATTGATATTTGCAGATGAGGTTCTTCTAGTCCAATATCTTCCTGCGTCAGGTTTTCTAATTTAATTTTGTTTTCTGCCTAAAAGATGCTATTTCTAATCGTTTATTGTCCAAGTATTTTTCACCTTAATATGTAACACGCTTTTTCCTATCAATCAGAGGATACACCTGAGTGATTTTTATAATAACGGCGCTGGCAATCAGTGCTTTTAAAATGTCTCCTGGTAAAAAGACCAAGGCAGAAATAGCGGTCGGTCCCCATGGAAGGTTAGATAAAATAGATAAATAGGTAACACCGATAATATTTACAATGATAACCCCGCCAAAGGTTGTAATTAATACGAGCTTCCAATAGGTCAGGTGACGAAAACTTTTTTCTGTTAAGTACCCGATAATCCATGCTGCGATCGGCCAGGATATAATATATCCTCCCGTCGGCCCGATAAGCACGCCTAAACCGCCGCGTCCGCCGGTTAATAAGGGGACTCCTACCGCAACGAGAAAAACAAAAAGCAAGACACTGAGTCCGCCTCGTTTTGCTCCTAATATTCCGCCTGCAAGCATGATGCCAAGCGTCTGTACCACAATCGGTACAGGAATAAAAGGAACGGGAATAGGAGGGAAAATAGCCAGAACCCCCACGATTGCTGCGAATAGCGACATAAACATCATATCTCTTAATTTCAATTTTATTCCCACGCTTTCTAGTTTTGATATTAATAGAATAAGGGAATATATACTTAATTGTCAACCATTATTTTAAAATGGGTGACAATGAAATGCGGAAATATAATAAATCCTCAGGAGAACCTCTCCTTATATTCAAAAGCAGTAACAAGGCTATGTATAAGGACAGAGGGAAACTACTGAGGAATGAAATTTAATTTAATCCTTAATTCTAGAGAATAATTATACTTCTATATCAAATTTAGTTATAGTAAAGCCAGTATTCACACATTAAAAAGCCTCTTCTTTTAGATTCTATTCTGGATAGGCAAGCAAATTTCACAAACATGTTTTTCAAGCATGAAAGGCATATACCGCTCCAAAATCGGTCTTGTCTCATCTAACTGATAGCCAGCACCAGCTAATTCAGAAAAAATAACCTGCCATGCTCTGTTCATTGCTTCCTGAGTATGTTCAATAGTGAAAACAGCATAGCTGCCGCCTTGTAAAATAGCCTGTTGGACACATTCATCAGTTATTTCCTGTTGGGCAGACAATACAAGCGCTGTATCGTATCTGCACGCCTCGGGAGGAACATGTGCTGGATTGTCCCAAATAATACCTAATACAACTGCATTATCTGTCAATAAATTACCCTTTGAAACATTGTTATAGGTCATCCAATGCTTAAATCTAGCCATTAGCTGATTATTTTCCTCTCCGTATGCACCAGTTCTCCGCATATAGACAATTGGCAGATCTGAAATTTGTTCTAATTTCATAATAAACATTCTCCTAAAAATATAAGTACGCCGGCGTCTATGAACATCATAAGTCCCTTTAAAATGAAAAACAACCAGAGTTTTAAAATAATTTTAAAAATGATATTTTGAAATTTTATTATTTTTAGGTGAAAGGTTATCTGATGACGATTCTCTCCAATTAATTATTATTTTCTGCGTTGTACAAATCCTTTAATTGTATTTCTTTCGTACGGTCTTTATATTGAATGTGTATTATATCTTCCTCTGTCAATTTCTTTTCTGTTCCATCAGGTAGCAATAACGTATTTTCATCTAAAAATGTATACGTAATCTCACTTCCATTTTGGTGATCACTTGCCACTTCTGAAAAATAATTTAATTTCGTATCTGCAAGGATATTCCAATTTTCATAGATAATAATTGTATCAATATACTCTTTATCTCCTGGCTGCAGCATGGCTAAAAGGTAGCGGTTATCATTTTTTGATTGAAAAGTCAGCGTAGTTGTTTGATTCTGCTGCTGAATGGTTGTTTCCACATTATTTTCATCTGCTATCCACATATGGACAAAAAGGAAATAATAACCAATAGATAGAAGAAGAAATAGTGCCAGCAGCGATCCTGTTATCATGAAAATCTTTCTTCTGTTTTTTGACCGAACCTTTTTCAGATAATCAATATTTCTTTTCTCATCTTTTTGCTCATGGGTGTGTTCTACTATCAAATCCTCTTGCATTTCTTTAAAGTATTCCCGGCACTCCGCACATTGTTCCATATGTTCTTCCATCTGTTTATTTGTTTCATCACTTGTCAGG
Organism: Oceanobacillus sp. FSL K6-0251; assembly: GCF_038004725.1. NCBI lineage: Bacteria > Bacillati > Bacillota > Bacilli > Caryophanales > Bacillaceae > Oceanobacillus > Oceanobacillus sp. FSL K6-0251. Next base: position 1,603,572 of record NZ_JBBORS010000001.1, read on the forward strand.
TTTTCAATATAACTAGGTACTAAATCTTTGAAGACACTATGGTTCATTCCTTTTGGCCACCCTTTCGTAATTGTTGTTTAGCTCGATAAAATGTTACCCGGGACCAGTTTTCTGATTCTCCGAAAATCAATCCTATTTCTTTGAAAGATAAATCCCCCAGCAGCCTGAGATAAATAATTTCACGCTTTTTCTCATCAAGCTGATGGGCTTGCTTGAAAAAATTGATTTTATTTTCCTTCTTAAAATATTCTTCCTCCAAATGATAAGATAGCGTATCCTCATTCTGGAGCGATTCTTCTAATTGTTTCCTTTTCTTTTCCTTATGCAGTTCTTGTAACCAGACATTTTTTGCTATAGCACACAGCCAGGTAGAAAATTTAGCTCTTCCATTGTTATGAAAGTTATCGATGGATTTAATAGCCTGATAGAATGTTTCTTGCGTCAGTTCTTCAGCCGTCTGACTATTATTGGTCAGTGTTAATAAGTATTTAAAAATAAAGTCTCCATATTCCTGATAAACCTCCTCTGTGTTCACTTTTTACCTCCTCTCAATGGTAATCTAATTAATGATTGTTAAATGTTTAATCATCTATATATCCAAGAATTTACTGATTCGTTACAATATTTTTTTCCAACTCTATTATTTTCTGCTATTTACCTTCTTCTGTAAACAATGAGCAGCAGGTCTAAATAGAGGGAACACAGCTGTATCGGGAGAATAATAGGTCTCTAAATGATAAACAAACGAATCAAAAACAGTCTCATCGTTCATAGAACATATTAAAAGAAAAGTGGAAAATATATATTAATCCTATAAATTCTTGAAATTCATTTGTATAATGACCATAGATATCAGTTAACAGCAATGAAACAGATAAATGGAGGGACAGCTATGAAATTACTCATTGTAGAAGACGATAAAACAATTGCTTCCGGCTTGGAGTATTCCCTAAGCCAAGAAGGCTATGAAGTAATCGTCTGTCATCATGCGCAAGGAGCAGAGGAAAGGATAGACACAGAGATAGACAGCACTTCTCTATGCTTATTTGATTTATCTTTGCCTGATGGCAGCGGCTATGATTTATGCCGGCGTGTCAAAGAAAGTGCAGATGTCCCGGTTATATTTCTAACCGTTGCCGATGATGAAGTGAACGTGGTAATGGGACTGGATATAGGGGCAGATGATTATATTACCAAGCCATTTCGTATACGTGAATTAAGTGCACGGATTAAAACCGTGCTCAGGCGTTATCAAAAAAATAACACGCAGGAGAAGGATTCTGTCCACCTTGATTCGCTGGAGGTATTTCCGTTAGAAGGAAAAGTATATAAAGCAAATATAGAACTTGCATTAACCGCACTGGAATATAGGCTGTTGATGATTTTTATCAACCACCGCGGGCAGATATTGTCTCGGGAACAGCTGCTGGAACAGATATGGGATGTGGCTGGCGAGTTTGTCAACGATAATACGCTTACGGTGTATATTAAACGGCTTCGAAAGAAAATTGAAGATAATCCGCAGCAGCCGGCAATCATAGAAACAGTCAGAGGGCTGGGATACAGAATGGCGGCAGAAGATGTTACGAAATAAAGAAATCTGTTTTTTTCTCACTTCCACGGTATTGATTTTAGGAATCGGCATGCTATTAGGATATATGCATTCTCCTGTCACAGCTGTCTATATTGTGATTGTGGGCGGGAGCCTGGCGAGTTGCTATATGGTATGGATGGCCTGGCGCTATCAGCGGATTATCCAGTTATCCGGTTATTTACGAAAAATTATGGCAGGAGATACCGCGCTCGATGTCCGGGATAATAGAGAAGGGGACCTCAGTATATTAAAAAATGAAATCTATAAAATGACCCGGATGCTATCTGAACAGCAGGAAGGGCTGCAGAAGGATAAAGAAAAACTCACGGATGCAATCTCCGATATTTCTCATCAAATCAAAACGCCGCTGACTTCGATGACCGTAATGGCTGATTTATTAAGCAATCCGAATATCGAGACGGAAAAGCGGCATGAATTTACATATCATATTCGCAGGCAATTAGAACGGATGGAATGGCTTGTATCCTCGTTATTAAAGCTTTCCAAAATCGATGCGGGAACTACTTTATTCAGCAAGGAAAAGGTTGAAGTGGACCAGCTTATACAAGAAGTTGTTGCACCAATGGAGATTCCTGTGGAGCTGAAGGAGATAGAGCTGGAGATAGAAGAAAAGCCGGGGGTGACTTTTATAGGCGATAAAAATTGGACGAAAGAGGCTTGTATTAATATTTTAAAGAATGCAATAGAACACACCCCGCATGGCGGAAAAGTCTCCATCTCTTATGAGGAAAATGCTATTTTTACAGAAATACGAATTAATGATAATGGCAAAGGTATCGAGAAAGCAGAGCTTCCACATATTTTTAAACGTTTTTATAAAGGAAGTCAGGCGGCTGATGGCAGTGTTGGTATTGGTTTGGCGATGGCTTATTCGATTGTTGCTAATCAGCAGGGAGATATTGAAGTAATAAGTGAATCTGGAAAAGGAACCACTTTTTTAATTAAATTCTATCAGGGAGAAGCAGCTCGCTAAATGAAGTTTCACTTTATCAGCAGGTTATGTCATCATAAGTGACAATATTGTCACTGTTATTGTCACCATCCCGTCACCTTAGACAGGTAAAGTAGGGAACAAAGGAAAATGAGGAGGAAATTGTAGTGGAATTAATGCGGGTTGAAAATTTGTCTAAAGTGTACGGAAAAGGTGACACGGCAGTAAAAGCATTGGATAATGTATCATTTTCCGTGGAGCAGGGGGAGTTTGTAGCAATTATTGGACCGTCTGGTTCCGGGAAATCGACACTGCTTCATTTGCTGGGTGGTGTGGACCGGCCGACGGATGGCAAGGTATTTATAGAGAATACAGATATCTATGAATTAAATGAAACACAGTTAGCTGTTTTTCGCAGGAGACAGATTGGCTTAATTTATCAGTTTTACAATCTCCTGCCGATTTTAACTGTTGAGGAAAACATTACGTTGCCAATGCTGTTAGATTCTCATCAGGTGGAAAAAAAGCACTTTAAGGAATTGATAGAGATTCTTGGGCTTAAAGACCGATTAGATTATTTACCGAATCAGCTATCTGGGGGCCAGCAGCAGCGTGTATCCATTGGCAGAGCTCTAATCAGTAATCCGTCTATTATTCTTGCGGATGAGCCGACGGGGAATTTAGACAGTAAGAATAGTAAAGAAATCATTGATTTATTAAAACTATTTAATAAATCATATCACCAGACATTGGTCGTCATTACCCATGATGAACGAATTGCCCTTCAGGCTGATCGGATTATTTCCATTGAGGATGGTGTGATCGCCAAGGACGAGGTGATTCGCAAATGAATATTGTCAATAAAGTTACGTTAAGGCATTTAAAAGAAAATAAACGAAGAACGCTTATTACTATCATTGGTGTCATTATTTCTGTTGCGATGATTACAGGAGTAGCTTCCCTGGGAATTTCTTTTATAGATATGCAGCAGCGGGATGCGATTGCTAATGAAGGAAATTGGCATTACAGCATGGATCAGCTCAATTCAGAGCAGCTGGAAAAAATTCAAACCGATGCCAATACTGATTCTGTCGGTGTGATGAAGGAATATGGGTATGCACCGTTGAATGACCAATTATTGAAAAGATACCTGTATGTCCGGGGCATGGATGAAACGGCTCTGGAGCAGATGCAAGTGAATCTGACGAAAGGCCGGCTCCCGGCAAGTGAAAAGGAGGTAGTGATCTCTGAGGAATTAAAGAGACAGGATTTTGATTACCAAATTGGAGATACGATTGAGTTAGACATAGGAGAAAGACGTTATACAGGAACGGAAGGTATGGAAAATCGTGCGTTAGATCAAAATGATTCCCTTTTGGTTATTGAAGGACAATTAGATGAAGAATTACGTGAGCAAACCGAATACAGCTTTACCATTGTTGGTGAAATCGAAGAACCGATATGGGACGAGCCGTGGTCTCCAGGATATACCGTGTTAGCTTATACGGATGCACAAGCGTCATCTGTGGTGGACCGTGCTTTTGTAAAAGTGAATGATTTAGGGATAACCCTTTTCGATGATGTAGATTTGCTGGCGCAAGAATTGGATGTAGCGTCCGATGCGTATAATTTTAACACGACTTTATTGAATACGTACCTTGTTTCCTTGAACAGTGGGACGGTTTCTACTTTGTCCGGATTATTAACGGTTATTATGCTGATTATCGTGATTGGTTCAATGGCTTTAATTTATAATGCATTTGCTATCTCTGTATCAGAAAGATCACGGTATTTAGGGATGCTTTCCAGTACTGGTGCAACGAAACGGCAAAAGAGAAATTCCGTATTATTTGAAGGGCTCTTAATCGGATTGATCAGTATCCCTATTGGAATTGGAGCTGGTTTTGCCGGCATTGGCATCACGTTGCATTATGTGAATCAGATTTTACAAAATGTAGGGCTTGAGACAGATTTCCGGCTGGTTGTTACTCTTCCTTTAATCGGGATAGCTGTCGGTGTTTCTTTGATGACCATTTTGATTTCTGCATGGATACCTGCAGTCAGAGCATCTAAAGTAACGGCAATAGATGCTATCCGTCAGGCGAAGGATGTCAAATTAACGAAAAAGAAAGTGAAAACAAACCGTATCGTCCGTAAACTCTTTGGCTATGAAGCGGAAATTGCTTTGAAGAATTTAAAGAGACATAAGAAACGTTACCAGGTGACTGTTTTTTCACTCATGATCAGCGTTATTCTGTTCTTAACTGTAGGGTTCTATACCAATTCGCTGACAAAATCATATGAAGTACTGTCGGAGGAACTGGAATATGATATTTCCATTAGCGGCACGGGAGAAATAGATGATTCCAATCCTTTGTGGGAAATCTATCAAGACATACAAGATTTAGATAGTGTGGAGGAAAGTTTCATTTACAAAACAGCCCAGCTTCAGGCGTATTTTCCAGAGCAAATGGCTGGAGAGAACTATGAAAATAGGGATGGAACTCCTGAAACAGCAGAAGGTCTCCCGTATTACCTGGAATTAGTGGGCTTATCTGATGAGGATTGGGAACAATATCTAGCCGATAATGATATAACAGATAGGACAGAAAGTGATTTTCGCGGTGTTTTAGTAAACCATGTCACCTATAATGATGGCACGCAATACATCGAAACAGATATGTTAAAAGTGGATACGGGTGATATGCTGCCGCTTCAAGTGAACAGCTACAATGAAGAAAGAGACGATTGGAACTTCGAACAGGGAGAAGACATCGAGCTGCTTGGTCTGACGAATCAATATCCCGTTGGAAATTCCTATGCCGATTCGAACACTATTTATCTTATTGTACCGGAGCAAGTGCTTGAGAATACAATGGAATCATTTCCAAATGAAAGAACAAGTTTATCCGAGATATATGTCACCTCTGATGATCCGGACCAGGCGCAAGAGGATATAGAAGCGCTGGGGATTGCGGATGAGGTATCTATTTACAATCAGTATGAAGTCAGGCAGGATAATGAACAATTCGCACGGGTGCTGTCTATTTTTGTTTACGGTTTTATCATCCTGATTACATTGATTTCCGTTGCTAATATCTTTAATACCATTTCAACAAGTATTGCTCTGCGGAGAAGAGAGTTTGCAACGATGAAATCGATTGGCATGACGCCAAAAGCTTTTCGTAAAATGATTTATTTTGAGAGCCTGTTTTATGGAATAAAATCCTTGCTCTATGGGCTGCCAATCAGTTTCGTGGTAATGTATATTATTTACTGGCAGACACAATACGCCTTTGATTACAGCTTCAACATTCCATGGATGTATATTGGCATTGCGATTCTATCTGTATTCCTGATTGTTGGAGCAGCCATGCTATACTCGATGTCGAAATTGAAGAAGGATAGTATTTTGGAGACGTTAAGACAGGAAAATATTTAGAGCAACATAACAAGCTATCTCGGGTGGGAATATCTGAGATAGCTTGTTTTTTTGTTATTTAGAATGCTGGGCTTTAAAATTATCATAACGTGGCTGTTCGTGCTAATAGTGAAAAAGATCCATAGATGAACATGTTTCGAATAGGAGAAGCAGCGAAACAAACAACGCTATCCGTTTAAATATAAAACTCCATATGAGGCTTTTCCTGCTTATAATAATTCATTCTGTCCTGTAACGTGCCAGTATGAAATTCAAACTTATGACCATCAGGGTCTGTAAAATAGATCGATTTCTTATCTTTTTCATCCCTGGGACGGCCCGTTAACATATTTACGTCTAATTCCTCTAATTTGTTATATATGCTGTCAAAATCAGCTTCTTCAATGGAAAAAGCAATATGTGTATAGGATTGGCTTATTTCATTCCGGGGTATGTCCTTCTCCAAATTAAGAGCCAGCCACATGCCATTTAAATCAAAATAAGCTGTGCTTCTTCCCTTGACCAGTAATTTAGCATCAAACACATTCTGGTAAAAACGTATGGATTCTTCTAAATCAGAAACAGAAAATAAAAAATGATTTACTCCCTTTATAAACAACTTTATCACCTCAATATGATTAGTTTCATTTTTTCTAAGAACAACAATAAATAGCTGCATCAAAAGCATCTTCCGGAATATAGATGATTTCATTTCTTATTTCGTAAGGTATATCATGGTTTTCTAACAATTCCGTAGCATTGCTGTTTGTCTTTTCTCCCCACTCGGTGTATTCGCCGGTATATTCTTTTTGACAAGCGGATAAGGCTGCCAAAAGAAAAAAATCACAAAGTATAAATACTAGAACCTTCTTCAAAATCTTTCTCTCCTTTAAATGATTTAATCAACTTCGTTTATATTCATTCTTTAACTCTACCAAAAAGTTTTCTTACGTTAAAGAGCCCACTCTATTAATGCAAAAGCACATGTTAATTTCCGATGTACGCGTATTTACGAAAAATCATTTCCGTTCCATCCTAAGGAAAAGAAAATTTTGTATATTTTAAAAAAAATTATTGTTTTTCTTCTGTATTAAGAATATAATACATTTAAATATGTGTCTTAGTGTATTAATACAGTATGACAAAAATACATCATTAGAACGAGGTGAGGGGTTATATTCAAGTAGTAGCTTGGATAGTTACTTTATTATAATTGTAATATTTATACTTAAAAAGAATTTATTGTTAGAAGTTGTTGAGGGGGTTAGTTATGAATTTTATGAAACGGGCTTTTTTAGAGATTACTAGAAAAAAAGGAAAGTCTTTAATTTTACTTGCAGTTATTTTTATTTTAGGAAATTTGATTTCTGGAGCTATTGCGATTCAGCAGGCAACCGGCAATGTAGAGACCACCATTAAAGAGAGACTGGGTACTGCAGCAACGGTTGACATGGATTATAAAGCATGGGAGTCCATGTCTGAGGAAGAACTGGAAACCTTGGAGATGGAAGAGCTGGGCGTTGATCTGATTAAGCAGATTGGCGAGCTTCCTTATGTGAAATACTATGATTACAGCATGACCACCTGGATGGGGTCAGAGAGTATAGAACCTTATCAAGAAGAACTGGAAGAGGATGTTATGTATGGGGATGAAGATAATATCCCTTTTAGCCTGAAAGGGATCAATTACGCTCCAGTTATTGATTTTGAAGAAGGAAAAGGGGAGTTAGCAGACGGACGGGTGTTTACAGAGGAAGAGATTGAGAATGGCACGTCCGTGGCAATCATTTCTCAAAAACTGGCAGAGCAAAATAATTTAGAGGTAGGAGATACATTTACATTATTAAGTGCTGTGTATGATTACTCGGAAGAGACGGGTGAAGAGACCGTATTGGATTCCAGAGATATTGTTTTAGAAGTGATTGGATTATTCGATCCGCAATCTGGAAAGGAAGAGACAGAGAGTAAAGAGGAAGATAGCGATATGTTCCTGATGGAGGATATCGACTATCAGAATACCGTATATGTTCCTAATGCCATTATATCTGCCGAAGAACAGTATTACTGGGAGGTATATGCTGAAGACGATCCGGAAATTGCTGAAATGCTGGAAGAAGAGTCGATGGAATACTATACGCCAATCTATTACTTAAATAATCCAGAGGACATAGAGCCATTTGAAGAAGAGGTGGCGCCGTTATTGCCGGAGCTTTATACGGTAATTAGCGCAAGTGACCAATATGATGATATTTCAGGACCGATGGAATCCATGTCCACGCTGTCAAAATATGTTTTATTAGTGGCTGTGATTGCGACCGTACTCATTACTGGATTAGTCGTTTTACTATTTTTGCGGGACCGCAAGCGTGAATTAGGGATTTACTTATCCTTAGGTGAGAAGCGGGGTAAGGTTGTCGGACAGATTTTAATTGAAGTAATCGTCGTTGCCTTTGTTGGTATTACATTATCATTATTTACTGGAAATCTCTTAGCAGGGCAAGTATCAGATACGATGATGAAAGCAGATGATACGCAAGAAGAAAGCTATGAAGGTGTTATTTATTATGAAGGGATAGAAACCAATTTGACGGCAGAAGATGTGATAGATTCATATGAGGTCAGTCTTAATTCCAGCTATGTGCTCGGTTTTTATGGAATCGGTCTGTTAACGATTTTGATTTCAACGATTATCCCGCTGATTTATATTGTCCGGTTGAATCCAAAGAAAATACTGATGTGATGGTGAGGTGAGAAGATGATATTAGAAGCAAAGGATTTAAATTATTATTATCAGGACGGCGAACAGCGCCGTTATATTTTAAAGGATACATCTATCTCTTTTGAGAAGGGGAAGTTTTATACGATTTTAGGGCAGTCCGGCTCAGGAAAGACAACCTTGTTATCCTTGCTCAGTGCGTTGGATTCACCGCATAGCGGAGAAGTGTTATTTAACGAGGAGAATATTAAGAAAATTGGATATGAAAAATACCGCCGCAATAATGTAGGGATTATTTTTCAAAGCTATAATTTAATTCCGACTTTTACAGCTATTGAAAACGTACTGGTCCCGATGTCAATCACGGAAAATGAAATTCCGGATGATACCAAAACCGTAGCGTATAATTTGCTGGATTATATCGGGATTGTAAAAAATAAAGCAGACCGTCTGGTTAATCAGCTGTCCGGGGGAGAGCAGCAGCGTGTTGCCATTGCCCGTGCGCTGGCAACGAACGTGGAATTAATTCTTGCCGATGAACCTACTGGAAATCTTGATGAAGAGATGGAGCAGGAAATCATTGATATCTTTAAAAAATTGGCACATGAGCATGGGAAATGTGTCATTGTGGTAACTCACTCCAATGAAATTGCCGAACAGTCTGATCAGGCTTTCCAATTAAGGAAGGGTGTTCTGTCTTCCTATGAGTGATTTTTTATCCAAGTTTAATAAAGATAAATATGATGATCTGGTAAATGAAAAAGAAGACAAGGAAATAAAGAGCAGTGACAATAAGAAAGAACAGAAACAGGAAGAAAAAGTACCGCAGCAGAAGCACGAGGAACAGGCTTCTGCTGTGGAAAAGGAAGAGCCCGTACATAAAAAGCATGAGCCCGTCCCTGCTTCTTCCTCTCTTTCCTCCAGAAGCAGCCGCCGTCAAGATGCAGAAGAAGAAGTGGAAATTGACTTAGATTATCGGAGGAAGAAAAAACGCCGGATGTGGCTGCTTATTTCTGGGGCCGTTTTGGCTTGTATCCTGATTTTCTTCATTTATTATCTGCTTGTTCATGTGAAGGTAGAAAATTTTGTGGGTCAGCCTGTGGCAGATGTGCGGGCCTGGGCTGAGGAGAACGATGTGGAAATCGAATTAGAACAGGAATACAGCATGGAGCATGATGCGAACCATGTTATTTCACAAAGTGTTTCTGAAGGGGACAAGATTAAAAAAGGAAAAACGCTGCAATTAACCAGCAGTTTAGGTGCTGATCCAGAAGAAGTTATTCCGCTGGTTGATTTTTCAGAGATGTCCCAAGAAGAAGCACAAATCTGGATTGAAGAAAATAAAGCAGAAAACCTGCATCTGGTCACAGAATATAGTGATGATATCGAAGCGGGGGGCTTTATTCAGTTTTCCATCAAGGATAGCAGTATTGATGAATCGGAATACAAACGGAAGGATAGTGCTGCTGTCTATTATTCAAGAGGGGAAGAAGTTTTCGAAAAGAATATTACTATCCCTGACTTTACAGGAGCCGCCAAAGAAGAAGTGGAAAAATGGGCAGAGACCAATGAAATTGAGATGACCTATGAAGAGGCTGATTCGGACAGCGTCGAAGAAGGAAATATTATCAGTCAAAGTGAACCGGCGGATGAGAAAATCGCGAAAAGAGACGAGATGGAAGTGGTTGTATCAGCCGGTAAAGCAGTGGTCGTTCCGAATTTTGGAGGGGTAACTGCGGAAGAAGCAGCGATGAATTATCCAGATTTAAATGTCACCGTAAAACATGCTTTTCATGCAGACGTTGCCTATGGAACGCTGATTTCACAATCTGTTGAAGCAGATACAAAGCTGACAAATAAAGATGACAAGGATGTTACCGTAACGTACTCTCAGGGCAGACCATATTTGCATGATTTCCGAGGACAGACAGAAGGGGATTTGCCAAGACTGTTTTATGAGGAATATCAATCAAAGGGTGCGGACATCAACTATATTGTAAAGTATGTTGATTCCCCGGAAGTAAAGGGAACCGTCGTGGATATGGGGGTATTTAATGAATTTGTGCCCATGACGTATACGGTGGAGGTCCGAATTAGCAATAATGCTTCTGCACCGCCAAATCCGCCGGCATTTGATGAAGGACCGGAAGATATTTATCCGGAGCCCGGAGCAGGCGGAGCTGATGGACTGGAAGAACTTGAACCAGAGCTTGGTGCAGATGAGTCTCCGGATTCATTGGAGGAAACGGAAGAGTAATAAACACAAATAAATATGATATCGAAACAGGAGTAATTTCCAATTGTCATGGAACTACTCCTGTTTTTTGAAAGTAAAATATTCCGATATAGCATTGGAAACTTCCAGTTCTTAATTTAACTGCAGCAGCGCTTCTTCTGAAACATCCTCTTCTCTTACCTCTGTCCAGCCTTTTCCATAGCTGCCCGATGCATCAATGCGCAGAAAAGCACCTGGCCGGAGCTCTCTATCGATTACTTTTGTGATTTGCTGTTCTTTGCCATCCGCGTTATACCCTGAAAAGACATACTTGTAATTGCCGGTCCACAGCTTTTCGTAATTATCATCAGCTGTTTCTGCATAATAGGTTTCTACCGGATGCTGTAACAACCAGTCTGTTAATGGAATGATGCCGGCTGTCGTCTTTTGGATGGCAACAGCGGCGAGGGTGAAGAGAATGAGTATTCCAATCAATACTTTTACTGCTTTTTTCATATCATGACACTCCTTTTTTACGTGCTTTATTCTAATCTTTATTGTAAAGAAGGAGGCAGATTGAAAAAATCGCTTTCTCTTACAATTAGCTTACAGAATTGTAAGGTGAAAATGCTTTTTCTATTTTTGTGGTTCCATCCAATCTGTGCCATAATTAGTTAAAAACGGGGAGGGGGGATACGGATGCAAACCATTATGATTGTAGAAGATGACCCGAAGATTGCAAAGCATCTGCAGGATTATATTGAAAAATATGGTTATCGGGTGTCTTTTATCATGGATTTTGAACGGATCATGGAAGTATTTCAAGAGGAAAAGCCTGACTTAGTGCTTCTGGATATTAATTTACCAAGCTATGATGGTTTTTATTGGTGCAGGCAAATTCGCCAGCTGTCTACCTGTCCGGTCATTTTTATTTCTGCCCGCACAGGAGAGATGGACCAGGTAATGGCGCTGGAAAACGGAGGCGATGATTTTATCACAAAACCGTTCAGTGCGGAAATCGTGATGGCAAAAATACGCAGTCAGCTGCGCCGGGCATATGGAGCGTATGCTCAGGACGCAAAGGAGCGTTTCTTAGAGGTGGAAGGGTTAAAGCTTTCCCCGGAACGGCTGGAATTAACCTTCGCCGGAGAGGATACGTTTTTATCAAAAAAAGAAGCGGATATTATGGAAACCTTAATGAATCGTTATCCGCGTGTTGCCGGCAGGGAAGATTTGCTGGAGAAGCTTTGGGACGACCAGACCTATGTGGATGAAAACACATTGAACGTCAATATAACAAGAGTGCGGAAAAAGCTGCAGTCTGTCGGGATTGCAGATGGAGTGGAGACGGTTAGAGGAGTCGGCTACCGCTTAAAGAGCCTGTTGAAAGAAGAATAATGTAAATGGGGAGGATTCCTATGCAATTTAAATCCGTTGTGGAAGCAGATTTGATTTCATGCAGTAAATTATTTTTAACCGTTTTTAATGGGGAACCATGGAATGATAAATGGACGTTAGAAAAAGCCAAACAGTATCTGGCAGATTTTTACCGGACTCCTGGATTTTTTGGTGTGTCAGCGATAGAAAATGAAGAGATTATTGGATTTATTTTTGGGACACGCCGGGCTTGGTGGAATGGCGATGAGTTTTTTATCAATGAAATGTGTGTAGATACGGACAGACAAAATAAAGGAATAGGGAAGGAGCTCCTTCATCATTTGAGAGAAGTAATGGAAACGGAAGCAGTTACTGCTATTTCTCTTTTGACGGACCGGGGAATACCGGCAGAAGCATTTTATAAAAGAAATGGCTTTAAAGAAATAGAAAGGCTTGTTTTTCTCAGTCGTGAAGTTTGAAGCAGATGTTTACCATGCGTGTTCAAAAAGTCATTTTCATTGGGCATTTTGAACATCCTCTTAAAGGAGGTTGAAAATGAAGTTATTTTTAAAGGAACATGCTTTATTGATTTTACTTAATATCGTGCAGTTTACGGCTATCCTGCTTATTTACTGGCTGGATGGCTACCGGAATTTACTGCCGGCATTGTACGCGATTTTTATTGGATTCTTTTTTCTTGTCTGCTATCTTTTTTATCAGTATTTCAGCCGCCGGACATTTTATCACCGTTTAAGCCATCCGATGGAAACCTTAGATGAATCCTTGCAGAAAAGCAGTCCGCATCCTGTTTCCGAAGCAATGAACGATTTGTTGCGAAGTCAGTATAAACAGTATCAGCAGCAGATCAATACCATTGAAAAGGAAAGGGAGGAGCATCTTAAGCTGATGGATCAGTGGGTGCATCAAATGAAAACACCTATCTCTGTCATTGAGCTTACCGCACAGAATCTGGATGAGCCAGACTCCTCCAGTATTCGAGAGGAAACGGAGCGGATGAAATCGGGATTAAATACAATTCTTTATATGGCAAGGCTGCGGACAATTGAGCAGGATTTTCATATCAAGCCGATACATTTGAAATCATTGGTCCATGAGGTAAACGGTGAAAACAAACGATTCTACATACGCAATAAGGTTTATCCTAAAGTGGAAGAACGAACGGAAGGGTTGACAGTACAGTCAGATGAAAAGTGGCTTTACTTTATCCTGACCCAGCTTGTTTTAAATGCTGTAAAGTACTCCGCAGACAAAAGCAATTCCATTCTTATCTCTATTTATGAAAGGGAGAAAGAAGCTGTGTTGGAAGTGAAGGATTTTGGTGTCGGGATTCCGGAAGCGGATAAGAGACGTATTTTTGATGCTTTTTATACTGGTGAGAACGGCAGGAAATTTAGAGAATCTACCGGAATGGGATTGTATTTAATCAAAGAATCCGTGGAGTATCTCCATCATCGGATTGAATTTGAGTCAAGGGTGGGAGAGGGCACCACGTTCCGGATTCTTTTTTCGGAAACGCAAAAGCGATGAATATAAAGTAAAATAGTATATAAAAGAAATGACATCTGCCGCAATGATGCTGCTGTGGCAGATGTCATGCTATGTGTTAGGATCGTAATCCATCCTCTACGCGTTCGCCAAGCTGAGGAGAAGCAAGCGAAAAATACTCTATTGCCTTTGCCTGCAAGTCTCGCCGTACTCCTGTCAGTCCAGTAACCAGATTCGAGACAAGCTGCGTTTTTCCTGTTTGCGATAAAGATTGATAGTATTCCCCTGCCTGGGTAAAATCATCCTGCTTTACAATATCCGAGCGTATGAGCTCGCCTTCCACATACCTGTCTTCTCCGCTCGTCTGTAAATTGCTTGGCTTCCAATGCTTCTGATCATTTACCGGCACATCTCGGAACCGCGGTCCGATACGATAGCGCTGCGAATCCCAATATACATTCGCCCGCCCTTGTACGATTTTATCATCGGACAATTCTGCTCCGTCCAGCAAGTTTGACGGGGAGAACGCAAGCTTTTCCACCTGCTCCATATAATCGTCTGGATTGCGATTAAGCACCATCTTTCCGACAGGGTGAAAAGGAAACATCTTTGGATCCCATACTTTCGTATCATCAAGCGGATCGAACGGAAGCTGCCCCGCATCTTTAGGATTCATCATTTGTACATACAGTCCGTATTCTACTAAGCTCCCGTCTGCAATCGTGTTGTAGAGATCTTCTCCGGAATAATCCGGATTGGCCGCTGCAATTTTATCTGCCTCGCTGCTTGTAATGAATTGTACACCCTCAAATGGAATCCACTGGTATTTAATATAATGCCGTTTTCCTTCTGCGTTTCGCCACACGTACGTACTGACGCTGTTAGCGGGGATTCGCCGAAAACTTTTAGCTGTGCCCTGGTTAGAAAAGAGACGGACGATAAAATGGGTGGACTCCGGGTGCCTGGCGACAAATTCCCAAAGCGAATTCGGATCCATCAGGTTGTTCTTAGGTGATGGGGAAAGAGCTTTGATACTTTCTGGGAAACGCATCGGATCACGCAATAAAAAGACGGGGATATCATTACAAATAAGGTCAAAAATCCCGTCGTCTGTATAGAACTTCGTTGAAAATCCACGTATGTTTCGCGAGGTATCCGGGGTGCCTTTATTGCTCGCTCCAAGTGAAAAACGAACCGCGACAGGAACGGTTTGGCCAGCATGCTGAAGAAAAGGAAGCTTTGTGTATTTACTCATGCTGTTCAGTGTTTCGAAATACCCAAATGCACCATACCCTTTCACATGTAAAGGACGTTCGATAATCTTCTCGTGAATGAAGGTTTCCAGTGTTTCATGCAAAATGTTATCCTGTTCCAATATCGGACCATCTTTACCAACCGTTTGGGAGTGCATCGGGCCGGAAGTGTTGGATGAGTTATGTTGGCGTGTCGCGTGCTTGTTATCTGTTGCTTCTGTTTTTGGAACAGGATGACGTTTTCCTTGTTGCGGATTATGATTGTTATCGCTCATTAGTTCCTCCTTGTGAAAATATAATCTACCTTAATAATGTTATGAATATTGCTTGTTTCAATATGCATTATTAGTAAAAATAATCAGAAGATTGGGAAACCAAAAGGTAAAAAATAGATTTTGGTAATTGAAAAGACGAATTAAGATGATGCACGGAGGAAAATCTCTTTAAAACAATAGATACTTATCTTACAATGCTGTAAGGTAATTGAAAGAAATTTCGATAGTTTCTTCCTTAAGAGCAGCGATATACTATGGTTAAATGAAATGATAAGGAAGGAAGGATTTATATGTTGAAAGTAAGACAAGTCAGTAAAGTTTATGAAGGCAAAGTCTCCTACCGTGCTTTGTCAGATATTGATTTGACCGTAGAGGATAATGAATTTGTAGGAATTATGGGGCCGTCTGGAAGCGGTAAGACAACGTTGTTAAATATGATTGCTACGATTGACGAACCGACGACAGGGGAAATCTTAATTAACGGGAAGGACCCGCATCGTCTCAAAAAAGAAAAGCTTGCTCAATTCCGCAGACGGGAATTAGGGTTTGTCTTTCAGGATTTTAACCTGCTCCACACACTGACCGTGGAAGAGAATATGGTGCTGCCGTTAACTCTTGATGGCAAAAAGGTAAGTGAAATGAAGAAAAAGGCAAAGGAAATTGCTGCGAAGCTGGGGATAACGGAAATCATGAATAAACGAACCTATGAAATTTCCGGCGGGCAGGCGCAGAGGGCAGCTGTTGCCCGGGCAATGATTCATACGCCAAAGCTGCTCTTGGCAGATGAACCGACGGGAAACCTGGATTCCAAGTCCTCTAAAGATGTGATGGAATTGCTGGAATCCATTAATGAAAAGGAAAAGACAACAATGCTTTTGGTTACGCATGATCCGCAGGCTGCGAGTTATTGTAATCGTGTGGTATTTATCCGGGACGGAAAGTTTTATTCCGAAATTCACCGCGGCGATAACCGGCAGGCGTTTTTCCAAAAGATTATCGACACACTCTCATTAATGGGAGGGGATTCCAATGACTTTTCGTCAGTTCGCGTTTAATAATGTCGTCCGGAATAAACGGCTTTATGCTGCGTATTTTCTAACCAGCCTTTTTACCGTGATGGTTTTCTTTACCTTTTCTATTTTTGCTTCTCATCCGCAGCTGACAGGAAATAATATGGATTCCTATGTCAGCTTTGGAATGAATGTTGCCGCAGGGATTATCTATGTATTTTCTTTTTTCTTTGTGCTTTACTCGATGAGTTCTTTCCTGCAATCAAGGAAAAGAGAATTCGGCTTATTGATGATTCAAGGAATGAGCATGAAACAAATCCGCTCGATGGTTTTCCTGGAAAATATGTTTATCGGTTTGCTGGCTACGATTGGCGGTATTGGATTAGGACTGGTTTTTTCTAAAGGTATCTTATTGATTGCTGAAAATGTACTCATTATTGATAATGAACTGCCATTTTATTTTCCAACACAGCCTATTTTGATTACCTTTGGCTGCTTTATGGTGCTATTTTTCCTGATTTCTTTATTTGTATCATATATTTTACGAAGCCGGAAATTGATTGATTTAATCAAGGGCGATAAAAAGTCAAAAGGGGAGCCGAAAGCAAACTTATTTTTAACCATTCTGGCAGTGCTTTTGCTCGGAACAGGATATGTGGTTGCTGTAACAGTCGATGGATTAAAGGTGATTGCCGCACTGGTTCCAGTTGTTATTGTCGTGATTATTGGCACCTATCTTCTGTTCACCCAATTAAGTGTATTTATCATCCGGCGGTTAAAAAAGAAAGAGAATGTATTCTGGTATAAAACAAATATGATTCTTTTATCCGATCTATCGTTTAGGATGAAGGACAATGCAAGATCATTTTTCTTAGTAGCGATTATTTCAACCGTCGCTTTTAGTGCGATTGGATCGCTGTATGGGTTTCAATCGTATATCACTGCAGGAATCAAGCAGATGAACCAAACTACGATTTCTTATCAGGACTATGATACAGGAAATGAGGAAGCGAATGTTTCGTATATTGATGAAACGCTGCGGGAAGCAAATGTTGACGTGGATAAAGAGCAGGTAACGCTCCATTATTATGAGCTGCCTGATGAATCGCAGGTTATGGTTACAAAGGAGTCAGATTATAACCGAATTGCGGAATTAAGTGATAATGAAACGGTTCAGATAGAAGACGGTGCTCCGGCTTTGATGGGACCTGAAGTTATTTTTCTTAATATCGGCGGGGATAATTCGAATAAAGAGGAAGCGGAAATATTAAAGGATGCGGAGCTGGAGCTGGGAAACACTGTTTTAGAGCCAGTACAGCTGGTAGAATCTAGTATACTGCCTGCTACCCAAAAATATTATGTTGTTTCCGATCATGATTTCGAGAGCCTGCCTGAGCCTGCTATGGAGGAAAACTACTATGCTTGGCAGGAGACAGAGGATAAAGAAATTCCTTTAGGCGTAGCAGAAAAATTAGATGATGCGTTATCTACAGAGGGAATCCGGATTGGTGAGTATGAAGAATATGTTATCAATAAAATGTATGGACCCATCCTGTTCGTCGGCTTATTTATCGGAATTGTCTTTTTCGTATCAGCTGGAAGCTTTCTTTATTTCCGACTCTACTCGGATTTAGATGAAGATAAAAAGAAATTCCAGGCAATCACGAAAATGGGATTAACGGAAAAAGAATTAAAGAAAGTATTGAACAGACAAACCGCGCTTCTTTTCTTTGCACCGATTGCTGTTGCGCTGGTTCATGGAGCTGTCGCATTAACGGCGCTTTCCAATATGTTCTTCTACAGTCTGGTAAAGGAATCGGCAATGGTACTCGGGATGTTTTTAGCTATTCAAATCGTATATTTCTTTATTGTTCGTTTCTACTATATCCGGCAGGTGAAGCAGGCATTGCGATAATGACATGTTTCAAAATAAAAGACTGCATACAACAGGAAGCTTGGGCGTTTCTGCTGTATGCAGTTTTTTTACACACTTTCATGTTTAGACGGATATGATACGGAGGTATTCCAGAAATCATTTATTATTTCTGCAAGCTCTTTCGGATTATCTGTGTTAGCTTCATGTCCGGCTTTCCTGATTATTTTTAAGCTTGCACCATTTATCAGGCTGCTTAGCTGTTCCGCAGCTTTTTTATTGGGCTTATCTTTTTCCCCGCACAGAATAAGCGTTGGACATGATATATCTGCTAATTCCCTGCTGAAATCTAATTGCTTCATGGATGTAGTTAATTGAATCACATCCTTTTTAGGCAGCCCCATTTTTTGAAAAACCGGGCTGGGGAGCATCCGAAAAACGACATTTTGAAGTGAGAGAAGAAAGCGGGGCATTTTATACTGTGCATTTATTAAAATAAGAGATTGGACCTTCTCCGGGCGATCGATTGCATAATTTAAAGAAAGGATAGCCCCTAAGGAAAGACCGCACAGGTGAACCGGGCCCTTAAGACGTTCACAATAATCGTAAAAACGCTGGTATAGATGATGATAATCGACTTTCCCTTCTTCAAGAGATAGAAATAGGTCAGGAGAAGCTATTTGGTGAGAGCCTGTTTCTATATAATCAATAATTCTTTGCCAGCTGGCAGCATTTTGACCAAGACCATGGACGAATATACAGTTCATGTTTTTATCACCCTTCTAATGATTTTGATTATTAGTATACAGCATATTGAATCAAGTCAGGGTTACATTGTAAAATAAGTTATGTTTACTAGAAAAAAGAGATGGATTAGAAGGGGGATTTATATGCATATTGCTGTGTATTGCGGGGCAAGTCTTGGTACAGATCCAGCCTATCAGAAAGCGGCTAAGCGGGTTGGAAAGTGGATTGCTGAAAAGAAGCACACGTTGGTTTACGGCGGCGGAAAAGCTGGTTTAATGGGTGTCGTTGCGGATGAGGTATTGGCGAACAAAGGAGAAGCGATTGGAGTTATTCCTGACTTCTTAGTGGAAAGAGAGCTAAGTCATCCAAAGTTAACGACATTAGAAATTGTTGATTCAATGACTGTACGAAAGAATAAAATGATATCATTGGGTGATTGCTACATAGCCCTTCCAGGCGGGCCGGGAACGCTGGAAGAAATAGCTGAAGTGATATCCTGGTCAAGAGTGGGGCAGAATAATAACCCGTGCATTCTCTTTAACCAGAATGGGTATTATGACAGTTTAGCAAGGGTTTACGATGAAATGGTGGAAAACGGCTTTTTATCCATGCAGGACAGAGAACGCATTTTATTCTCTGATTCTCTGGAAGAAATTGAAGCGTTTATTTCCAGTTACGTACCGCCTGAAATACGACAATATACGTAAAATGTATCGTGCGATTAATTAGACGTGTTAGAAAAAAACATAGAAAAGCTGTCATTACAGCATTTCTATGTTTTTAATGTATAAAATAGCGGCTTTATGTTACGTGGGAAAGTCTATCGACGAATGTTAAGATGAAAAAGAATGTTTTTGTTCGTGTTTTATTGACAAATAGGAGGTGCATTAGTAATATAATGATGTGAACTTAATAGAAATGCGTATAATTTCGGGGATATGGCCCAGAGTTTCTACCAGACTGCCGTAAATGGTCTGACTACGCAGCGGAAATAATTTTATTTTAGATTATTATCTGCTGTTCCTATGGAAACTCTTAATTTGATTAAGAGTTTTTTTAATAAGCACTGTTTACAAAACATGATCGTGCTGAATACATAGCATTTTTGGAACTTTTCTATCTAAGGGATGAATATAAATTCCGATAAAAAATGGAGGAAAAAAGTTCATGAGTAAATTTTTTGAGTTTGAAAAACTGGGTACGAATTTTCGAACAGAGTTTATCGCGGGTTTAACGACCTTTTTAGCAATGGCTTATATTTTATTTGTTAATCCGAGTATTTTAGGAGAAGCGGGAATGGACCATGAAGCAGTGTTTGCTGCAACAGCAATCGCGGCTGCATTTGGTTCCATTGTTATGGGAGTTCTCGCTAAATATCCAGTAGCACTTGCGCCTGGGATGGGACTGAACGCATTTTTTACGTATACCGTCGTAATTGGCTTTGGTGTCCCTTGGGAAACAGCACTTGCAGGTGTGTTAGCTTCAGGAATTATATTTATTGGTTTAACCTTAACCGGAATTCGTGAAATTATTATTAATGCTATCCCGCCAAGTTTAAAACAGGCGGTAGGAGCTGGGATTGGCTTGTTTATTGCATTTATCGGCTTAAAGAATGCAGAAATTGTTCAGGCTGATCCGTCAACCATTATTGCACTCGGTGATTTATCCTCGCCGACGGTATTATTAGCTATCTTTGGGATTGCTGTTTCAGTTATTTTAATTACGGTTGGTGTTAAAGCAGGTATTTTTTACGGGATGATTATCAGCTCGATTGTTGGGATGATTTTTGGATTGATTCCCGTGCCTTCTGGTCTCAGCGGAATCGTCAGCAGTGCGCCAAGCCTAGCGCCGACATTTGGACAGGCATTCATTCATTTTGATCAGATTTTTACCATGCAAATGCTGATTGTTATTTTAACGTTTTTGTTTGTTAATTTCTTTGATACGGCAGGGACGCTTGTTGCCGTTGCAACAAAAGCAGGATTGATGAAGGACAATAAGCTGCCAAGAGCAGGGAAAGCACTTTTTGCAGATGCGTCTGCAAGTGTTGTTGGGGCTGCTGTCGGTACATCTACAACTACTTCTTTTGTAGAGTCTACATCCGGCGTAAGCGTAGGCGGACGTTCCGGTTTTACAGCGGTTGTCACAGGCTTGTTCTTCCTGTTAGCTTTATTTTTCTCTCCATTATTAAGTGTGGTAACGAATGAAGTGACTGCTCCGGCATTAATTATTGTCGGTGTGTTAATGGCAAGCAGCTTGAAGGATATCCCTTGGGATAAATTTGAGATTGCTGTACCGGCTTTCTTTACTGTACTGATGATGCCGGTGACGGCCAGCATCGCATCGGGGATTGCGATTGGATTCATATTCTATCCGATCACCATGCTTGTTAAAGGACGGGCGAAAGAAATTCATCCGATTATGTATGTCTTGTTTGTTATTTTTGCATTGTATTTTATCTTTTTGACGTAAAAATAAAACTGAAATATATAGGGAGAGTGCGTTATGATAGCACTCTCCCTTTGTTGTATACTGGAAATTAATCCATTGAGAAAAATAGTATTCAATAGATTCACAGAATACACTTCGCATGTATAGAATACACCAAATGCAAATCATATAAAATATACAAGGAGGTAATGTACAAATGAAACCAATCATTGGGTTAACCGCATCGATGGAAATAGACGGCATGGAATATAAAATGAACCTGCGAAATGTAAGAGCTATCGAAAAAGCCGGCGGTATCCCTGTTATTCTGCCGTATTACAGCGATTATCAGGAGATTGCAGCATTGCTTGATAAATTAGACGGACTCTATCTTCCTGGGGGCTATGATATTGATCCTTCTTTATTTCAAGAGGAGCCGAATCCTGCACTGGGTACGATCATTCCTGAAAGAGACCGCGTGGAAAGGAAGATTATCCCTTATTTTTTAGAGAAGGATAAGCCGGTATTGGGCGTTTGCAGAGGATGCCAAATTTTAAATGTTGTTACTGGCGGAAGCATGTATCAGGATTTAGATTCGCAATATCCAAAACAGTTGATACAGCATACTCAAAAAGCAGATTTTCATCACCGGTCGCATGCTGTCAAGATAACTCCAGCTTCTTTATTGGAAAAGCTGGTGCAGGCATCGGAAATCAAGGTGAACAGCTATCATCATCAGGCAAACCGCTCTCTGGGGAAGGATTTTATGATTTCGGCTGTGGCAGGAGATGGTGTGATGGAAGCCTTTGAAAGTAAAATACATCGCTTTGTTTTAGGGGTGCAGTGGCATCCAGAAGGCATGATTCATCTTGAGAATGACCCGTCTCTGTCAATTTATAAGGGGTTTATTGAAGCGTGTAAAGAAAGGTAGGTTGATGGATTACATGCAAAAAGAGACCCTCTAACCTATTCGTTATCAAGTCTCTTCATCCATGCTATTTCGATTCATTTTCGGCTAAAGCTTTTATCACGTTAGAGGATTCTTTTGCAAAATCAACGGAAGCGTCATAATAATCCTTCCCTTGATCTAAAAGAGAGAAGTCACCAATTTCGATAACTAATTTTGTGTGGTTGCCCGCAGGTTCTAATAAATAACGGTAAGCAACCTCTCCTGGTTCGGGCTTGAATTTCCAGCCAGTTCCGTGTAAATCGATGATAAGCTCTCTTTCTTTTTCTGCTTTTATAATCGTAGTAATAGACTGTTCTCCATTTGGCAGGTCCCAGACTACTTTGCTGCCTTCCGTCATTGGTTCAGAAGGATAGTCCTCTGGCAGCTCATCCCATTGTGCTACATATTTTGGAAGTGTTAATACTTCCCAAACCTTCTCTAAGGATGCATGAATGGTTATTTCTTCGGTGACAATAAGTTGTTTTTCCACTGAAATTCCTCCAAATAAGTTTGTTCAGGATGATGCTTGCCAATTTTTAGCGATAAATTCATCCCTGCCTGATTTAGCGCGGTCTTCTTCATATTCTTTTTTACTTTTTTTATAAAAATCCTGATGGTAATCTTCTGCAGGATAAAAGGGTGCTGCTGCTTTGATTTCTGTTACAATCGGCTTGGCAAACCTGCCGCTCTCAGCAAGCTGCTGCTTTGATTTTTCAGCCAATTCTTTTTGGACTTCATTATGATAAAAGATAGCTGTTCGATATTGCTCGCCTCTATCCTGAAATTGCCCGTCCGGATCAGTCGGGTCGATTTGCGGCCAGTATAGATCGAGGATTGTTTGATAATCGATGAAGGAATCATCATACGTAATCTCTACCGCTTCATAATGTCCCGTATTTCCCTGCTTGACTTGCTCATAAGAAGGGTTATCGATATGTCCCCCTGTGTAACCGGATATCACTTGGTGTACGCCGTCCCATTGGTCGAAGGGCTTCACCATACACCAGAAGCAGCCTCCGCCAAACGTTGCTTTTTGTATTGTCATGTTAACTTCCTCCTTGAGGCTTTTCAAAAGTCACGATAATTTGTAGAATGGAATTAATATAACATAATTTAAGTATTTTTAGAAATAAGGTGACATCATGGAAGAACCATTTGTACATAGGATTCTTACTAGTAAACAGAAAGAGATAATAAATATTATGTATTTATCTAAATTAGGATTTGCCAAAGAGAATCCGGAAAAAAAGAAAGCTATCTTTGATAAAAGTATTTTTGCTTTTCCAGTGAAGCATTATAATGAACCGGGTATAAAGAAATTATTTACAGAACGTGCAGGCGAGAAGAAAGAAAATTTCTCTGTGCTGGAAATGGATGAGCATACGGTTTTTATTGGCGATATTTATCAGTTAGGGGAAGCAACGATTCAAGTATCTCAGCCTGGCATCGTATCGCAGAAGGAAATGGAAAACGGCTTAAAAACAGGATGGTATTTTCGCGTGCTGGAAGCAGGTAAAATCCAGCCGAAGAAAGATTTACAACTGATAGAACGTCCCAATCCCCAGTGGTCAATTGCAGCTTGTAATGAGGTCATGTATTTAGACCGTGAAAATTTATGGAGTGCGGATAAACTATTTCATTGTACAGATTTAGGAATTATTTGGAGGAAGACATTGCGAAAGAGATTGAGAGGATTCTAGGAAGATAGATTTCTAATGAAAATTTGAATCTTTAAGCCTTGTTAAATCGTAAGGCAGATAAAGGGAGGAAAATATTCATGAAAAAATATCTGGTTTTTGCAGGGGTTTTCTGTGTTTCTTTTTTAGTACTTCAAGTTGCTGCAGGGATGATATGGACGCTGCTTTATACTCCTGATATCAGTGCGGCCTGGCAGCAGGCAGGTGCTTTATCTTCGGAGACGGCACTTATAAAAGCAAGTGCTGCTTCCCCATTCATTATTGCTGTAACATCATTGGCAGTTACTTTTGGTCTTACAAGATTAGTGCGTAAAAGAATAGCTATGTAATGAAAAAAAGGAGGGAAATCTCCTTTTTTTCATGCTTATTGAGAAGGGGAAATCAAAATACTTCAGATTATCTGTCTTTTACGCCCGTAATCTATTAAGGCTTCATAAGGATCTCCAGTTAACCCAAGCATAGCGCAAAATGCCTGCTCCGTTTTAAGCCCTTCTTCTTTTAACGCAAAAATCTTACTTTTCCACAATGGATGTTCATCCAGCAGGTATTTTTCAATAATCATATGCAGATAAGCATACTGCTCTGCGACAGGCTGGGGTTGACCAAATAGTTCAAATTCAAATTCCTGATAAGTGAAATTTGCTTTTACGATGGGTTTTCCCCGGATTGTTTTATTCTTTAACCGGAACCCTGAGTAAGAGCCATAATAATTATGTATAATCTTTGCAAAGTCCTGCAGGTGGTGCACTTCCATAATCATATCTAAATCAGAGCTTGCTGTGTCGATTCCCAGCGGTATAGTTCCGCATAATATTGGAGAGTATGATTTTAAATCTTTCATTATATTTAATTGATGAATCACGTTATACGCTCTTTTCTGTTTTTCGTTTCCGAATTCCAGATACGCTATATTTTTTAACAAAATAACACACTTCCCTTGTATGGAGATTGTGGGATAAGCTACTTCCAAATATACAAAAAGAAACTTTTGAAAGAAAGGATGAACTTGGTCTACGTATTTATAAAATATCATAATATGAGTAAGAACTTTTATCACGGAGAAGCGCTCATAAAATTCCCGTTGATCAAAGTTTTATTTTATCAAAAATCTGTAGCGTAATGATTTATAATTATGGTAAATTAAAGTAACCCTGTTTCACTTAAAATCAATGTGTTTTATTTGAGGAAATAAAGGGAAATATTCACAAGGTCTGTAATTTATTTGAATGTATTTTCTTCTGTTTGTAAGGATATTCTACCACAGTGTAACTGGCTGTAATTCACAAAGAGATGACGACCAGAAAGCTGTGATCGTAATCTTTGTTCCTTATTTAGGGAGGGATATACTCAACCTTCACTGAATAAATTTTCACTTAATATGAGGTAAAGAGGGGGAATCAATATGTTAGAGAATGCGCTTATTATGGTGGCCATTATATTTATAGTGAATGTGCTATACGTATCAATTATGACGGTTCGTATGATTTTAACACTAAAGGGAAGAACCTATATTGCCGCATTTGTGAGTATATTTGAAATGGTTATGTATGTTGTTGGGCTGATGCTCGTATTAGATAATCTCAACCAATTTCAAAATGTGATTGCTTATGCAGTAGGTTTCGCAACAGGGTTAATCATTGGTTCCAAAATTGAAGAAAAGCTTGCCCTCGGCTACATTACCGTAAATGTCGTCTCTGCTAATCCAGATTTAAATTTCACACAGCGTCTTCGTGAAAAGGGATATGGCGTAACAAGCTGGTCCTCCTATGGAATGGATGGAGACAGACTTTCCGTTCAAATTTTAACACCGAGAAAGTATGAATTGAGATTATATGAAACCATTCACGAAATTGATCCGAAAGCATTTATTATTTCTTATGAACCAAAACGAATTCACGGCGGATTCTGGGTAAAGCAGGTTCGTAAAGGAAAATTAATGCGTAAAGAGAATAATAATAAAAATAAAGAACAGACACAAAATGAAAGCCAGTCAAAAGAACAATCTTCAAAAACCGAACATTAATTTCATGTAAAGCTAAAATTGTTCGACATTATCTTGCATTTTTCATTTTTTTTTGGTATGCTAAAGCCAACAATTGAAAAATGCCTCATATATACTTGAGAATATGGCTCAAAAGTTTCTACCCGGCACCGTAAATGACCGGACTATGAGGGAGGATGAGCCGTTGTTTAAAAAACAGCGGATGTTGAATGATGCTTATAATAAGGGTGTTCAAAAGTCCAGTTAACTACGCTTTGAACAACTTTTAACCTAAGTCTATTCATCTTCCCTTATGGAAGGTGAATGGACTTTTTTAATGGTTTATATTTTATTGATGCAGTAAGGTTTTTAAGAGCATATTTTAGTTTGTTTTTCAGAAGTTTTAGGGAGTTTGAGATGTAAAAGCATAGCTAGCAGAAGAAATTCACGGAGACTCCTGCGGGAAAGCGTAGTGTATTTCTGCAGCGGGAAATTATAACTCAATATTTCATTATTTCAACCAAAATCCGAACATTATCTTAAAAACTATCTTTTAAAATCCGTAAAAACAATAAAAATTAAGAAAGAGGGATTTGATGGCTCAAGTTGGTGTCATTATGGGAAGTATATCCGATTGGGAAACCATGCAGCATACCTGCAAAGAACTTGAAACGCTAAATATCAGCTATGAAAAAGAAGTTATTTCCG
This sequence comes from Oceanobacillus sp. FSL K6-0251, assembly GCF_038004725.1. Classification (NCBI taxonomy): domain Bacteria; kingdom Bacillati; phylum Bacillota; class Bacilli; order Caryophanales; family Bacillaceae; genus Oceanobacillus; species Oceanobacillus sp. FSL K6-0251. The sequence continues at coordinate 1,630,276 of NZ_JBBORS010000001.1, forward strand.
CCCACCGTACGCCAGGTGATATGTTTACCTACGCTCAAGGCGCGCGGGAAAAAGGGCTGAAGGTTATTATTGCCGGTGCAGGCGGGGCAGCACATCTGCCAGGAATGGTTGCTTCACAGACAACGCTGCCGGTTATTGGCGTCCCTGTTGAAAGCAAAGCCCTGCAAGGAGTCGATTCACTCTTATCGATTGTTCAAATGCCCGGCGGCGTCCCGACTGCAACAGTTGCCATTGGCAAAGCGGGGGCAAAAAACGCCGCTATTTTAGCAACGCAGATTATCAGTACGTTTGATAAAGAGGCAGAAAAGGCATTAGAAGCATACCGTACAGGAATGAAAGACGCTGTTCAGGAAATGAGGGATCAGCTTGCAACCTATTAAACAAATCTTGCCACCTCAGACAATTGGAATTATTGGCGGCGGTCAGCTTGGCAGAATGATGGCGATTGCTGCCAGATACATGGGGTACCGCATTGTTGTTTTAGACCCGACACCGAACTGCCCGACTGCGCAGGTTGCCGATGAGCAGATTGTAGCAGACTATGCAGAAATTACAGCTGTAAAAGAATTGATTGAAAAAACCGATGTGATTACATATGAATTTGAAAATGTCGATTTAGATGCTGCAGAGCTTATCCAGAACGCAGGAAAGCTTCCGCAGGGTGCGTTGGCATTAGAGGTTACACAGAACCGGGAAAAAGAGAAGCTGCTGATGGATGAGTTAGAGCTTTCCGTGCCGGCATTTCGCATCGTGAAAACAGAGGAAGCTTGTAAAGAAGCGCTATCCATTATTCCGCTTCCGGCAGTCATTAAAACCTGCCGGGGAGGGTATGATGGAAAAGGACAGCTGAAACTCACAACAGAAGAAGATAAAAAGGAAGCATTAGCGTTTTTCCAAGAGCATGGCTATTGTATAATAGAGCGATGGGTTCCTTTTGATAAGGAAATTTCGGTTGTCTTTACAAGGTCGCAGCAAGGATATATCACCTTCTTCCCTATCGCTGAGAACGAACACCGTGACCATATTCTGTACAAAACAACGGTGCCGGCAGAGATAGAGGCGGTTCTTGAAGAAAAAGCGTATGCGATGACAGCGAAAATTGCGGAACGCATGGAGATTGTCGGGACTTTTGCGATTGAGATGTTTGTCGGCGAGGGTACGATTTATATGAATGAAATGGCACCAAGACCGCATAATTCCGGACATTATACAATCGAAGGATGTAATGTATCGCAATTTACGCAGCATATCCGGGCAATTTGCGGACTGCCGCTTATTCCAGTCAGCTTGCATCAGCCGACCGCGATGATCAATATCTTAGGAGAATCCCTTCCGGAAGCTATCGAATTTACTGCGAATCATGATTTTGGTTTTCTTCATCTGTATGGAAAAGAAGAACCGAAAGAAAAACGTAAAATGGGACACATCACATTTACAGCAGAAACAACAGAAGCTTTACGGAAACAATTAGATATTTTTGAGGAGGCAGCAAACCAATGATCGAACGTTATACAAGAGAAGAAATGGGCAATATCTGGACGGAGGAAAATAAATTCAAAGCATGGCTGGAAGTGGAAATTTTGGCTTGTGAAGCATGGAGCGAGCTTGGATTTATTCCGAAAGAGGATGTTAACAAACTACGTAAGAATGCTTCCTTTGATATCAACCGTATCTACGAAATCGAGCAGGAAACACGCCATGATGTGGTTGCATTCACCCGCGCTGTATCGGAAACATTAGGCGAGGAAAGAAAATGGGTCCATTATGGTTTGACTTCAACCGATGTGGTGGATACAGCTCTTTCTTATATATTGAAACAGGCAAATGACATTTTAAGAAATGGATTGAATCGCTTTGTCCGTATTTTAGAAGAAAAAGCGAAAGAACATAAACATACGGTGATGATGGGGCGGACCCATGGTGTGCATGCAGAGCCGACGACCTTTGGCTTGAAAATGGCCTTATGGTATGAAGAAATGAAGCGTAATGTCGAGCGTTTTGAGCTTGCTGCAAGTAATGTAGAGTTTGGAAAGATGTCTGGAGCGGTTGGGACCTATGCCAATATTGATCCGTTTGTAGAGCAATATGTCTGCGAAAAGCTGGGAACATCGCCGGCACCGGTATCCACACAAACCTTACAGCGTGACCGTCATGCAGCTTATTTATCTACACTGGCATTAATTGCTACATCGATTGAAAAGTTTGCAACGGAGATCCGCGGCCTGCAAAAAACAGAAACAAGAGAAGTAGAGGAACGCTTTGCAAAAGGCCAAAAAGGGTCTTCTGCGATGCCGCATAAACGTAACCCGATTGGCTCTGAAAATATGACAGGGATGGCACGCGTTATCCGCGGTTATATGGTTACGTCTTATGAAAATGTGGCTTTGTGGCATGAACGTGATATCTCGCACTCCTCTGCAGAGCGTGTCATTTTGCCGGATGCGACGATTGCACTCGACTATATGCTGCACCGCTTCGGAAATATTGTAGAGAATTTAACAGTATTCCCTGAAAATATGAAGCGCAACATTGACCGTACTCACGGGGTTATTTTCTCACAACGTGTATTGTTAACGCTGATCGATAAAGGATTGGCGCGTGAGGAAGCTTATGATATCGTACAGCCAAAAGCAATGGAAGCCTGGGAAACAGCGACTTCCTTTAAGGAATTGGTAGAGCAGGATGAGCGGATTACAAGTAAATTAACCCAGGAAGAAATCGATGGCTGCTTTGACTATACCTACCATTTAAAGAACGTCGATCAAATCTTTACAAAAATTGGACTTGCCTAGGAGGAATTCCCATATGGAACTCGAGCTTTTGTATGAAGGAAAAGCAAAGAAGGTTTATCAATCAGACACGGATGAAAATCACTTGATTCTCTCGTATAAGAATGATGCAACAGCTTTTAATGGAGAGAAGAAAGCTCAGTTTACCGGGAAGGGGAGACTCAACAATGAGATCTCTTCCCTCCTGTTCCAAGCATTAGATAACAAAGGAATTCCGTCGCATTTTATCGAGCGGCTGGATTCCACTACCCAAATAGTTCAGAAAACAGATATTATTCCGCTAGAAGTGGTAATTCGGAATATTGCGACAGGAAGTATTACCAAGCGTCTCGGCATCGAGGAGAAAACGCCTTTTGAGCCTGCGCTGGCAGAACTGTTTTATAAGGATGATCGTTTAGGAGACCCGTTGATTAATGATGAGCATGCGCTTTATCTAACAGATATTAAAGCGGAAGAATTAGCTGGTATCAAAGAGAAGGCAAGAAAAGTGAACACGGCTTTAACAGAAATTTTTGCTGCTATCGGTGTCCGTCTGGTCGATTTTAAATTGGAATTCGGCAGAAACAAGGAAGGTAATATTCTGCTCTCTGATGAGGTGTCCCCGGATACGTGCAGATTATGGGATATCGAAACCAATGAAAAATTAGATAAAGATGTTTTTCGTCAAGGAACAGGAGATTTGATTACTGTATATGAAGAAATATTAAATCGTTTGGAGGCGCAGCTATGAGAAAAGTACAGGTATATATTACATTAAAACAAGGTGTGTTAGACCCGCAGGGAAAGGCAATTCAAACATCGCTTCATTCTTTGGATTATCCAGAGGTGGAAGATGTTCGTGTCGGAAAATATATTGAACTTCAAGTAGAGGATGGGCCTGGATTAGAGGGAAGAGTAACGCAGATGTGTGAGCAATTATTGGCGAATCCGGTTATTGAAGATTATCGGATTGAGCTAGAGGAGGCACGATAATTGTGAAGGTAGCTGTGATTGTTTTTCCAGGTTCCAACTGTGACAGGGACATGTATCATGCAGCCGGAGAGGTTGCAGGTGCTGAAGCCAGCCTTGTCTGGTATACAGATACGCATTTGTTAGGTGATGTGGATGGCATTCTGATTCCGGGCGGTTTTTCTTATGGAGATTATTTACGGTCTGGTTCGATGGCATCTACATCGGATATTATGAACAAGATTCGAGAGCATGCGGAAAAAGGCAAGCCTGTACTGGGAATTTGCAATGGATTTCAGATATTGACGGAAGCAGGCCTCCTGCCGGGAGCATTAATGCGCAATAAAAATCTTTCATTTATGTGTCATCAGGAGGAATTGGTTGTGGAGGATAATGAAACGGTTTTTACAACGTTGTATGATAAAAACGAGGTCGTCCGTTTTCCGATTGCCCATGGAGAAGGCAACTATTTCTGTGATGAGGAAACGTTACAGGAATTAAAGGAAAATAACCAAATCGTATTCACCTATAAAAACAATCCAAATGGCTCTGTCGAGGATATTGCCGGTATTCGCAATAAAGCAGGTAATGTGCTGGGTATGATGCCGCATCCGGAACGGGCAGTGGAAGCTTTATTAGGAAGTGAAGACGGCTTAAGGCTATTTCAATCTATGATCGCGAATTGGAGGAGCAGCAATGCAGTTAACGCATAATATGGATTCAGAGAAAATTGAACAAGATAGATTGTATCAGGATATGGGTTTAAGTGATGAAGAGTTTGAGAAAATCAAAACGATCCTTGGCCGTCGTCCGAATTTTACGGAGACAGGCATCTTTTCTGTTATGTGGTCAGAGCATTGCAGCTATAAAACATCAAAGCCTCTCTTAAGAAAGTTCCCGACAGAGGGCCCGAATGTTTTGCAGGGACCTGGAGAAGGTGCAGGAGTCATTGATATTGGCGATGAGCAGGCAGTTGTTTTCAAGGTGGAAAGTCATAATCATCCCTCCGCTGTTGAGCCGTATCAGGGAGCAGCAACAGGCGTCGGCGGCATTATCCGTGATGTATTCTCCATGGGAGCACGCCCGATTGCGTTAATGAACTCTTTGCGCTTTGGTCCGTTAACAACGAATCGTACCAAGTATCTATTTTCTGAAGTTGTTGCCGGGATTGCTGGATATGGAAACTGTGTTGGTGTTCCAACCGTCGGCGGAGAGGTACAATTTGATGACAGCTATGAAGATAATCCGCTTGTCAATGCCATGTGTGTGGGACTGATCAATCATGATGAAGTACAAAAGGGAATTGCTGCGGGAATCGGCAATACGATTTTGTATGCAGGACCGCCAACAGGAAGAGACGGCATTCATGGCGCGACCTTTGCATCAGATGATTTAGCAGAGGATTCCAACAAGGACCGGCCTGCTGTACAAGTCGGCGATCCATTTATGGAAAAATTGCTGATTGAAGCATGTATGGAGGTCATTCATTCTGACGCCCTTGTCGGCATGCAGGATATGGGAGCAGCCGGCTTAACCTCTTCTGCCAGTGAAATGGCGAGTAAAGCAGGTACCGGGCTGGAAATGAACTTAGATCTTGTGCCGCAGCGCGAGCAAAATATGACCGCTTATGAAATGATGCTGTCTGAGTCACAGGAAAGAATGCTGCTTTGTGTGAAAGCTGGCCGGGAACAAGAAATCATAGCTATTTTTGAAAAGTACGGTTTGAAATCTGTTCCAGTCGGAAAGGTTATCGAGGAAAAAGTCTTCCGTATCAAGCATCACGATGAGGTTGTAGCCGATATTCCAGTGGATTCTTTGGCGGATGATGCACCAGTCTATCATATGCCATCGAAGGAAGCTGCTTATTATCAAGCTTTTCAGCAAATCGATGTCCAAACACCAGCTGTGAATCATCATGGAGAAACGTTGAAACAATTACTGCAGCGTCCGACGATTGCAAGTAAAGAGTGGGTCTATGACCAATACGATTCCATGGTGCAGACCAATACGGTTGTTACACCTGGTTCTGACGCAGCAGTCGTTCGTATCAAAGGTACGGATAAAGCCTTGGCCATCACAACCGACTGTAATTCCCGCTATATTTATTTAGATCCGGAAGAAGGCGGGAAGATTGCTGTTGCAGAAGCAGCCCGCAATATTGTCTGCTCCGGAGCGAAGCCATTAGGTCTTACAGATGGATTGAATTTCGGTAATCCGACAAACCCGGAAATCTTCTGGCAAATGGAAAAAAGCGTGGATGGAATGAGTGCGGCTTGTAAAGCATTACAAACGCCGGTTATCAGTGGAAATGTTTCCTTATATAATCAGTCCAAAGGGAAATTGATTTATCCGACACCGGTTGTTGGCATGGTTGGCTTGCATGAATCTACGGCGCATATTACGACAAGCTTTTTCCAAAAAGCGGGCGACAATATTTATCTTATCGGGGAAACGAAAAATGAATTTGGCGGCAGTGAATTGCAATTTATCCAGGATGGAAAATACGAAGGAAAAGCACCGCATCTGGATTTAACGATCGAAGCGGAACGTCAGGAAAAACTGCTCTCTTTAATCAGGCAGGGTAAAATCCAATCTGCGCATGACCTTGCAGAGGGCGGGTTAGGAGTTGCATTAGCGGAATCATTATTCTCCAGTGAAGCGCTGGGTGCAGAAGTGACACTTACAGGAGATGCAACGGTTGCGTTATTCAGTGAAACCCAATCACGTTTTCTTGTTACCGTAAAGCCGGAGCACCAGGCCGCTTTTGAAGATGTATTTGCGGATGCAGCCAGACTTGGTCAGGTAACAGCAGATAATCAACTAACGGTTACGGCAAATAACGAGATGATTCTACAGGAAGATGCAGCAGCGTTAAAAGCACTTTGGAAAGGGGCTATTCCATGCTTGCTGAAATCAAAGGCATAAACGAGGAATGCGGCGTATTCGGAATTTGGGGACATGAGAAAGCAGCAGAATTAACCTATTACGGTCTGCATTCGATGCAGCATCGCGGGCAGGAAGGTGCCGGAATTGTTGTCAGCAAAGATAAGGAATTAACAGGCTATAAACAGCTTGGACTGGTTAATGATGTTTTTAAGCAAGTAAAATTTGATGATTTAAACGGAAAAATTGCTTTAGGGCATGTAAGGTATGCTACCCAGGGCGGAAAAGGGCTGGAAAATGTACAGCCCCTTCTTTTCCAGTCACTTACCAGCGGGATGGCTTTAGCACATAATGGAAATTTAATGAATGCTACCGCATTGCGTGAGGAGCTTGAAAAAGAGGGAAGCATTTTTCAAACGACCTCAGATACAGAAGTGTTAGCTCATTTAATGAAACGAAGCGGAGAGGTCACGGAAGCAACCATCTCGGAAGCGCTCAACCGTGTCAAAGGAGCTTACGCCTATCTTATTTTAGAGGATGATACTTTATATGCTGCGCTGGACCCGGCTGGAATCAGACCACTTTCTATTGGAAGAATAGGAGAAGCGTATGTCGTTGCTTCGGAAACATGTGCTTTCGATCAAATCGGTGCAACCTTTGAGCGGGAGGTATTGCCGGGTGAATTAATAAAAATTAACCAAGACGGTCTTACTTCCTTCCGGTTTGCTCCGCGTGGCAAGAGACAAATGTGTGCGATGGAATATGTCTATCTTTCCAGACCGGATAGTGATTTAAATTATGTCAATGTCCATGCATCCCGGAAACGGATGGGAAAAGAGCTGGCTAAGGAAGCGCCGGTTGATGCAGATTTAGTGATAGGAGTACCGGATTCCAGTATTTCAGCTGCCATTGGCTACGCAGAGGAAAGCAAGCTGCCTTATGAAATGGGGATTATCAAAAATCGTTATGTTGGAAGAACATTTATTCAGCCCTCCCAGGAGCTGAGAGAGCTTGGTGTAAAGATGAAGCTTTCTCCAGTCCGCGGAATCGTAGAGGGAAAACGTGTCATTATGATTGATGATTCGATTGTTCGGGGAACAACAAGCAGACGAATTGTAAAAATGTTAAAAGATGCTGGTGCAAAGGAAGTGCATGTACGGATTGCTTCTCCGGCGATAACAGACCCTTGTTATTATGGAATCGATATGTCTACGAAGGAAGAATTGATTGGAGCAAACAACAGCATTGAAGAAATTGGAGAAATCATTGGGGCAGACAGTATCGCTTATCTGTCTGAAGAAGGCTTAGAGAACGCCATCGTCAAAGATAAAACGATCAATCAAGGTGTCTGCATGGCTTGTATGACAGGCTTGTATCCAGTTGCTCCGGCAGATGAGAAGGAAATGGACATATCAAACTGCTAGAAGAGGATATTCCATTTGAAACACACACTAGAATCAAAACCATGTTGGAGGGCGAAAAGATGTCAGATGTTTATAAACAAGCAGGTGTAGATGTTGAAAAAGGCTACGAAGCAGTAGAGCGAATGAAAAAACATATTCAAAAAACACATCGTAAAGAGGTGCTGGGCTCTTTAGGTTCCTTTGCAGGAGCATTTGATTTATCCTCCTTATCCTATCAAGAGCCTGTCCTGCTTTCCGGGACAGATGGCGTCGGCACCAAATTAAAGCTAGCAATCGAACTGGATAAGCATGATACGGTAGGGATTGATTTAGTAGCGATGTGTGTCAATGATATTGTTGCTCAGGGGGGCGATCCGCTTTTCTTTTTAGATTATATTGCATGCGGAGAAAATGACCCGGCGAGGATTGAAGCGATTGTCTCTGGTGTTGCCGAAGGGTGCCAGGAGGCCGGCGCTGCATTAATCGGCGGTGAGACAGCAGAGATGCCGGGGATGTATGATGCAGATGAATATGATTTAGCTGGTTTTGTGGTAGGTATCGTCGAGAAAGCAGAGATTATTACAGGAAAAACCATTGCAGAGGGAGATACGCTGATTGGCTTCGCTTCGAGCGGAATTCATTCCAATGGCTACTCGCTTGTCCGTAAGCTGATTGAAGGTCTGGATTTTGAAGAAACTCCTGATGGATTATCAAAACCTCTAAGTGAAGCCGTGATGGAACCGACGAAGATTTATGCAAAAGCGGTTAAAGCTATAAAAGAAGAGGTACATATTAAAGGAATTGCACACATTACCGGCGGCGGGTTTGATGAAAATATTCCTCGGATGCTGCCAGAAGGTCTTGGAGCAGCAGTGCAGGCAGGAGCCTGGAATGTTCCGGAGATTTTTCCGTTCCTGCAAAAACGAGGAGAAATCGATGCACGTGAGATGTATCGTATTTTCAATATGGGCATTGGCATGGTCTTAGCTGTATCCAATGAAGAAGCGCAGAAAGTCTGTGATCTATTGCAGGAGAACAAGGTCGAAGCAGCAGTTATCGGAGAGGTCATTGCAGGTGAAGGGGTGCAGATTTCTTCATGAAACAGCGGTTCAGTGTATTTGCATCAGGTACAGGAAGTAATTTTGATGCCATGATGCAGGATAAAAAAATTGCAAGCTCGATCGTACTGCTTGTTTGTGATAAGCCGGGAGCAGCGGTTATTAAAAAGGCTCAAGGTTATGGCGTCGAGACGCTTGTGTTAGAGCCAAAAAGGTATGCTTCCAAGCAGGAATATGAAAAAGTGATTGCTGAAAAACTGCAGGATTTAGAAGTCGAATGGATTTTCTTAGCAGGCTATATGCGGCTTATCGGGGAGACCTTACTTTCACAATATGAAGGCAGGATTGTTAATATACACCCCTCCCTTTTACCGGACTTCCCTGGGAAAGACGCGATTGGCCAAGCCTATAGAGCCGGCGTTTCCAAGACAGGAGTAACGATTCACTATGTAGATGAGGGCATGGACACCGGTCCAATCATTGCACAGGAAGAAATAGAAAGGCTGCCTGGAGAAACGGAAGAGCAGCTGAAAACGAGAATCAAAGCCGTGGAGCATCGCTTATATCCAAATGTAATCAATCAACTTATGCAGAATGTAACGGAGGAATTATAATGAAAAAACGTGCGCTTATTAGTGTATCTGATAAAACAGGGGTCGCAGAATTTGCAAAAGGACTCGAAGCAAAAGGGTTTGAAATCTTATCAACCGGCGGAACCATCCGTTTATTGAAGGAGTCTGGCGTCCAGGCGATTCCGGTAGAGGAAGTAACAAATTTTCCGGAAATGCTTGATGGCAGAGTAAAAACATTGCATCCGATGATTCATGGCGGGCTTTTAGGAAAACGAACCAATGAAGATCACCGTGCGCAAATGGAGGAGCATCATATTGCTCCAATCGATCTTGTAGCAGTGAACCTTTATCCGTTTAAAGAAACAGTTCAAAAATCAGGGGTAAGCCATGATGAAATTATTGAAAACATTGATATTGGCGGACCCTCCATGCTTCGCTCTGCAGCGAAAAACTTTGCAGATGTCTTCGTTGTTGCCGACCCGTCTGACTATCCATCTGTTTTAGCAGCTCTGGAAACGGAAGAGGATAACTATGCTTTTCGTCAGCAATTAGCAGCGAAAGTATTCCGTCATACTGCGCATTATGACGCGATGATTGCAGCTTATTTCCAAACACAGACAGAAGAAGTATTTCCAGAAACATATACCGTAACTTATGAAAAGGTGCAGGATTTACGTTATGGAGAGAACCCGCATCAGCAGGCAGCTTTTTACAAAGCGCCTATTCAACATGAAGCAACCTTGGCAACTGCCAACCAGCTGCATGGCAAGGAGCTTTCCTATAATAATATCCAGGATACCAACGCAGCATTAGAAATTTTGCGGGACTATAGTGAACCTGCTGCAGTAGCGGTCAAGCATATGAATCCATGCGGCATCGGTATTGGGGCAACATTGGCAGAAGCGTTTGGACGTACGTATGAAGCGGATCCTATATCTATTTTTGGAGGGATTGTAGCCTGCAATCGTCCGGTTGATGTACAGACAGCAGAGCAGCTTTCTTCGATCTTCTTAGAAATCGTCGTTGCACCTTCTTTTGAGGCGGATGCACTTGCTTTACTAACAGAGAAGAAAAATATCCGTCTCTTAGAATTGGATGTTTCGAATCAGCAGGCTGACCAAAAACGGATGACCACCGTTGATGGTGGAGTTCTTATCCAGGATTTAGATGTCAAAGAAGTGACGAACGAGGACTTAGAAGTGGTAACGGAAAAGCAGCCGACTGAAGCAGAAATAGCTGATTTACTATTCGCTTGGAAAGCTGTGAAACATGTGAAATCAAATGCAATCGTACTTGCAAAGGATGCACAGACCATTGGTGTGGGCGCCGGTCAGATGAACCGGATTGGAGCAGCAGAGATTGCCATTAAACAGGCTGGAGATAGAGCGAAAGGAGCTGTGCTTGCATCAGATGCCTTCTTCCCGATGCCAGATACCGTAGAAGCAGCAGCTAAAGCCGGTGTCACAGCGATTATTCAGCCGGGCGGTTCCAAACGCGATCAAGATTCGATTGATGTATGTAATCAATATGGGATTGCGATGGTGACTACAGCTGTTCGTCATTTTAAACATTAATAGATAGAGCTCCTGTATTTCTGCTCGATTTATTTATCCAGGAGCTTTTTTGAAGAATAGGAAAGTATATAAAAAAATGCTGAAAATAGTCTCTCCAACGGGTTTCATGAAGAGAGTAATCCTTCAATGTTGTCAGATTAATGCGACCGCTGCGACGGGTTATGGTGGGGTGAGTAATCGCAACCCCAGAAAAACACTTCGCTTTCCATGGGCTTGCGCTCACCCTCCTTTAAAGAAGACTTAGCGATTGGCAATTCTTCTTTAAAGGAGGCTGAACGTTGCCCGCGGAAAGCGACTTCCGTAGCGGACATCTCTTTGGCAAGAACACCGATGTTTTAAAGACCAAGTGGTATTCTTGGTTTTTCTTACAGTTGAGAAAGTATAAACTTTCTTACTGCATAAGTGTAACGAAGGTTTTCATTTAAAGGCCTGGTGACAACCAAATATTCTAATTAAGTTACGAACTGATAAAAAAATTCACTCATCTTGAGAAGTTTGAAAACGGAGGGGAAGCTATGAAAATATTAGTTGTAGGACGCGGCGGCAGAGAGCATAGTATCATCAAAAAGTTAAAGGAAAACCCGCAGTTAGACAAGATTTATGTTGCTCCTGGAAATGCCGGCATGGAAGAAGAAGCCGAATGTGTTCCCATTGATGAAATGAACATCGAAGAACTGGCAGCTTTTGCAAAAGAAGCGGCAATTGATTTAACGGTTGTTGGCCCTGAGAATCCGTTAAATGCCGGAATCACCAACCGGTTTCAACAGGAAAACCTTGCAGTTTTTGCCCCTACACAAGAAGCAGCATGGCTGGAAGGCAGTAAAAGCTTTGCAAAGGATTTCATGAAAAAATATGATATCCCTACTGCTTCTTACGGTGTCTTTCAGGATGCTGAAGAGGCGAAAAAGAGAATTGCGGAAACTGGTGCTCCTATTGTAATCAAAGCAGACGGTTTAGCAGCTGGAAAAGGTGTTATTGTGGCGATGACAGAGGAGGAAGCTGTTCAGGCGATCGATGATATGCTTGTGGACAAAGCATTTGATCAGGCCGGCTCTACTGTGGTGATTGAAGAGTATTTAGAGGGCGCTGAATTTTCCTTAATGGCGTTTGTCCATGAAGATAAGGTCTATCCAATGATGGCAGCAAGAGATCACAAAAGGGCGTTTGACCATGATGAAGGTCCCAATACAGGCGGCATGGGAGCTTTTGCTCCGATTCCGGATTTGAGGGCAGAAGATTATCAATTCGCTGTTGAACAGATTTTAGAAAAAACAGCAGCAGGAATGCTGGAAGAAGGCAGACCATTCACAGGGATTCTTTATGCGGGCTTAATGATGACGGAAAAAGGCCCTAAAGTAATTGAGTTCAATACACGTTTTGGCGATCCGGAAACGCAGGTCGTTCTTCCTTTATTAAAGAATGATCTACTCCAGGTTCTGCAGGATGTATTGGCGAAAAAGAACCCGCATTTAGAATGGCATAAGGAAGCCTGTGTCGGTGTCGTGCTTGCATCGGAAGGGTATCCAGGAGCGTATAATAAAGGGAATGAGCTTCCTCAATTTGAAGATACAGAAGACACCTATATTATTCATGCCGGAACAAAAAAGGCAGATGGAAAGCTTGTCAATGACGGAGGAAGAGTGCTCCTGATCGGCGGACGTGCAGACACACTTTCACAGGCTGCAGAAAAAGTGTATCAGCAGCTGGATAAAGCAGAACTGAATGGTAACTTTTTTTACCGGAGCGATATAGCTAAATAGAGGTAGAAAAATGCAAAGGACGGAAATCTCCTTTGCATTTTTATTTGCATTTTAAAAGTTATTGCGAAAAAATATTTCTATTTTCTGAATATGTGATGCAAGGGTACGTTACTGTTTTGGCAATCCAAATGATGGGTATAATAAAGGGAAATATAAGAATTGGAGAGATTTGATGTCTAATGTTATTTTTACTTCACCGAGCAAATATGTTCAAGGAAAAGGAGCTTTAAACGAGCTTGGCAAATATGTTGAAGCAGTTGGGAAGAAACCATTAATTATATCTGATGAAGTGGTTTGGAAGATAACGGAGGAAACGGTTGAGAGCAGCCTGAAAGATGTAAATATCGATTTTCATTTTGTTCCATTTAATGGCGAAGCCTCTATAACAGAAATCAGCCGCATAGCAGAAGAAGGTAATAAAGCGGAGGCCGACTTTATCATTGGTGTCGGAGGAGGAAAAACACTTGATACAGCAAAAGCCGTTGCGGATGAGCTGGAAGTAAGTGTTGTTATTGTTCCTTCGACTGCATCAACAGACGCACCGACAAGTGCATTATCTGTTATTTATAATGACGAGGGTGTTTTTGAATCCTATAAGTTTTATAATAAAAATCCAGAATTAGTGCTGGTAGATACGAAAGTAGTAGCTGGTGCACCAGCCCGTCTGTTTGCTTCTGGAATAGCTGATGCCATGGCAACATGGGTGGAAGCAAGAGCAACGATTAAAAGTAATGGAGAAGCAATGGCAGGAGGAAAGACGAGCATTGCTGCACGTGCTATTGCAGAAGCGTGTGAGAAAACCTTATTCGCTTACGGAAAAGCAGCATATAAAGCAGTAGAAAAAAATCTGGTGACCAAGCAAGTGGAAGCAGTTGTAGAAGCAAACACCCTTTTATCCGGACTTGGATTTGAGAGCGGCGGATTAGCTGCTGCACATGCCATCCATAATGGCTTTACCGTGCTGGATGGAGATATCCATCATCTAACGCATGGTGAAAAAGTTGCTTATGGTACGCTGACACAGCTTGTACTGGAATTGCATCCAGAACAGGAAATCCAAAAATACATCGACTTTTATCAGTCACTAGGCCTGCCGACGTCCTTGGAAGAAATGCATTTGGACGAAGTATCCTATGAAGATTTACAAAAGGTTGGAGCTGCAGCAACGCAAGAAGGAGAAACCATGGGCAACCTTTCTAAAGAAATCACTGCCGATGATGTTGCCCAAGCTATTTTAGCGGTGGATCAATTAAGTAAAAAGTAATCGTATGATCCTAAAAATCGAATGAATTAATAAAAGCTCTGCGTCCAGTTATGGGTGCAGAGCTTTTATTTTTTCTGAATGAAGAAAAATCTGCATTTTTATCTTTGAAATAGTTTGACTTTTTACTTTTATTGTAATAATATGAACGAATGAACTTGCATACTGTATACAAGAGGTGATTGTCATAGTAGAAATCGTAAAGAAAACCTTAAAAAGCCAAGTATACGATTACTTGAGAGAGCAAATTATTGTCGGAAAATTCAAACCTGGAGAAAGATTAATAGAAGAAAAGATAGGAGAAGCATTAAATGTTAGCCGGAGCCCTATTCGTGAATCGATACGGATGCTGGAAAAAGAGGGATTTCTGAATTTATCAAAAACCGGCGGTGTTACGGTTGTAGAGCCTTCTCTTACAGATTTTAGGTATTTGTACGAATGCCGGATAGGGATGGAGTCACTTGCCGCTTATTACGCTGCTATCAGACGGACTGATGAACAGCTGCTCTTGATGAAGCAGGAAGTGGAAAATACCGCCCGTCATAAAGAAAAGCAGGATGATAATGAAAAACATGTCACGGTAGCTTTTCACGATATTATTATTGAAGCCAGTGCAAATCCTTTTCTCATATCCATGCTCGGGACACTGCGCGGGGTGAATAGTTTTTATCGGGAAGTCATTGTGGATAAAGACCCGACACATAGAGAAACAGCATTTGCGGATCATGAGCAAATATGGGAGGCCATTGCCAGGCAGGATGCAGATGCTGCAAAAGAATTAATGAAACAGCATATTGAAAGAGATTTTACACACTTTCTGAATTTGAACAGAGATGAGTTGGAGGGATTAGATTGAGCAAGAAAAAGCCACTTGAAGGAATAAGGGTATTAGAATTAGGAAATATTGTAGCTGCTCCTTTTGCGGGAAAATTATTCTCTGAATTTGGAGCAGAAGTGATTAAGGTAGAAGAACCGAAAAATGGTGATCCGCTTAGAAACTGGAGAGTCATGTACAAGGATACATCCGTTTGGTGGCATGTTCAATCACGGAATAAAAAATCGATTACCGTCAATCTTCGTGAAGCGGAAGGACAGGAGATTATTAAGAATCTGACGAAAACAGCGGATGTTGTTTTAGAAAATTTTAAACCAGGAACGCTGGAACGGTGGGGGTTAGGCTATGAAACGCTGAAGAAAGTGAATCCTTCTATCGTATTAACAAGAATATCCGGTTATGGCCAGACAGGCCCATATCGGGAAAAAGCCGGATTTGGAAGTGTAGCAGAAGCAGTCGGAGGACTGAGGTATTTAACGGGTTACCCGGATTTGCCGCCGGTTCGGGTCGGAATTGCTATTGGAGATATGGTTGCCGGATTATATGCTGTTATCGGCACATTGATGGCGTTACGAGTTCGCGATCGGGATGAGGAAAAAAAGGGGCAGGAAGTAGATGTTGCTCTTTATGAGTCCGTATTCAGCTTATTGGAAGGAATGCTTCCGGAGTTTGATTTAACAGGGGAGATTCGCGAGAGAACAGGAAGTACACTGCCGGGTGTAGCTCCGTCTAATTCCTACCTGTGTGCGAATGGTTCCTACGTCATTATCGGCGGAAATGGAGACCGTATTTTCCAGCGTCTGATGACAGCCATCGGAAGAAAGGACATGGCAGAAGATCCCAAATATGCAACGAACCAAGACCGGGTGAATAACGTGGAATATATTGATAGTGTCATTGAATCATGGACGAAACAATATCCGATTAAAGAGGTGCAGCGGATTTTAGACGAAGCTTCCGTGCCGGTCAGTCCGATTTATAGTATCAAGGATATTATTGAGGACGTACATTACCAATCCAGAGATATGATCCAGGAAATTGTGCTGGATGACGGCCAAAAAATAAAGACCCCGGGCATTGTACCGAAGCTTTCGGAAACGCCGGGAGAAATTGAAGCAAACGGGCCGATGCTAGGTCAGCATAATGAGGAAATCTACAAGGAATTTCTAAACTTCTCCTATGAGGATTTTAAAAGGTTAAAAGAGGGAGGAATCATCTGATGACACAGGTTACTATTATTGATGTAAGCCCGCGTGACGGATTGCAAATAGAACCGAAAAAAGTTTCTACAGAAGAAAAAGCAAAGCTTATCGATAAGCTCACAGAAGCAGGAATTAAAAAAATTGAGGCTGCCTCTTTTGTTCATCCGAAAAAAGTTCCACAGATGGCGGATGCCGAAGCGTTATTAGAGCAGATCCATTCAAATAAGAATATACAGCCTATTGCATTGATTCCGAATCAAAGGGGGTTTATGCGGGCAAGTGAGTTTCCGCATTTGGAACTGAATTGGGCAGCCTCTGCAACAGAAACCTTCAGCGATAAAAATTTAGGAATGACGATTGATAAAAATTTCGAAATGTTTACGGAAGTAGCAAAAGAAGCAAAATCAAAAGGGATGGAAATTTGCTTCTCGATTGCGGTCAGCTTTGGCTGCCCCTATGAAGGGCATGTGGAGGAAGAAAAAGTGCTTGAATTGGCAGAAAAAGCTGTACAGGCCGGAGCGGACAGAATTGGAATTGCAGATACAATTGGCATCGCGACACCAGATGCTGTGAATCGTTTATTCAAAAAAGTATTCGATGTGACAGGAGATACAAATGTTTCTTTCCATATCCATGACACGAGAGGATTGGGGTTAGCGAATGCATATGCTGCGTACACGGCAGGCGTGCGGATATTTGAAACAGCAGTCAGCGGAATCGGCGGCTGTCCGTTCGCTCCAGGATCAGCAGGGAATCTGGCAACGGAAGATTTAGTATATCTGTTTGAACGGATGGGGGTTAAAACAGGAGTAGATATCAATAAGCTGTTCGAAGCGGCTGACTTTGCAGCGAGTCTTTCTTCTAAAACACCGCTGGGGAGAATCCGCCATTTAGATAGAACACGCACGATGAAGGAGATGATGGAATGAAGAAATTACGTTATTTTTCATTCCTGCTGCTTCTTACAGGAGTCATTTTATCGGCCTGCAGCAATGGTGACGAGACCCCGAAAGAAACAGAAGCGAGTGGCGAGGAGTATGAACCGGCTACGATTCGATTAGCTTATAATCTGCCATCAGGTCATCATATTTCAGAGGGAATAGAAGAATTTGCTAAAAAAATAGAAGAGAAATCAAACGGCCAGATAGATATGCAGATTTTTGCGAATGGGCAGCTACTGTCTGATACAGATATGAACCAGTCGCTTTTAACAGGCGGTGTAGAAATGGGAATGAATTCTTCTACAATCTGGTCTTCTACAGTACCTGCGATGGGAATATTTGATGTCCCTTATGTATTTGAAGCATATGAGGAAGCAGGGGAAGCCTTGAATGGTGAATTCGGAGATATACTTCGTTCCGAAATGGAAGACGTCGGTGTGAAAGTATTGATGTTTGGTGATTATGGCTTTGGACAATTTGCGAATAATAAACGTCCGCTGGAATCTCCAGAAGATTTTAGAGGTCTGAAAATCCGCAGTGTAGGAACACTCCCTTCTGAATTAATTCAAGCTTATGGCGCATCTCCGGTGTTTATGGGAGGCGGAGAAGTATACATGGGATTGCAAAGGCAAACCGTAGATGGTGCTACATCTGGAACAACAGCAATGGTGCAGCGCAGTTATGATGAAGTAACAGATTATTTGACGATAAATAATTATACTTATTTTGAATTTATTCTGGGCGTTAATCAAGAATTTTGGGATGATTTGCCTAAAAATACACAAACATTAATTGAAGAAACTGCCAATGAGACCGAAGAATGGATTCGCCAGCAAACGAAGCTGGAAGATGAACGAACACTCCAAGTGCTGAAAGACAGAGGAATGGAAGTATATGAAGTACCTGATGATGAACTCGATATATGGAAAGAAGCTGCAATGCCGGTGTGGGAAATCTTTGAAGAAGAGGCTGGAGAAGCAGGCAGTGAATTATTAGATATAGTAGATGGCGAATAAAAGTTGTTCATCACTTGGAAGGAGTTACAGCATGAATAGATTGTATAAATTTTCTGATTTATTAATTAAATACGCGGGTTATCTAGCTGGGATTTTAATATTCGCGACAACGTTGATGACGTTTTATGAAGTAATATCCAGATCATTCTTTGGTATGCCGACTGCATGGGCCACGGAATTATCTACGTATGCGATTATAGGAAGCTGTTTTTTGGGAACGGCATATGCAGTGAGGACATATGCGCATATTACAGTAGATTTATTGGTAAATCGTGTGAATGACGCTGCTCGCAGGATATTCGCATATATTTGTAACGGGCTTGGATTACTTTTTAGTGCGATATTGACATGGTATGGATTTAAACATGTTTTTATGACATTTGAATTAGGAGTTATTTCCACCTCCTTGCTGCGTATACCGATGTATTTACCTGAATTATTTATTCCGATAGGCGGCGTTCTGCTTATTATCGCATTTATATTGCAGCTGATTGACGGGAATGTACATAAAGGAGGAGACCATCTATGAATCTATTTTTTGCTGGAGGATTAGCTACATTCTTGCTTATCGGTCTCCCGGTTGCATTTTCTTTAGGGATGCTTGCTGTACTCGGAATGTTTCTATTTAACGGGGGAAGCTTTGCTTTTGCACAAATTCCGATTATAGCGTACTCAGCTTTGGATGACTTTACATTGACAGCTTTGCCGATGTATATACTGATGAGTCAAATCCTTGTTGTCAGCGGAGTAGGACGGGATTTGTACGAAATGGCGAGCAGATGGTTCAGACATTTTCCCGGGGGGTTAGGTATAGCGACCGTTTTCTGTTGTGCGATATTTTCTGCTATTTCGGGCTCCAGTGTGGCAACAGCTGTAACAGTTGGCGCCGTAGCGCTTCCGGAAATGGTTCGCCGGGGATATAAAAAGAAATATGTGCTTGGATTATTGGCAGCCGGCGGTACGCTGGGCATTCTTATTCCTCCGAGCGTGCCGATGATTTTATACGGTTCACTCACCGGGGAATCCGTCGGAAAATTATTTATTGCCGGTGTCGTGCCAGGGATTATCTTAACGTTAAGCTTTATGATTTTTTCTTCTATTCAAATGCGGCATATAAAAGAAGAGCCTGCTACATGGGCAGAACGGTGGGAAGCGTCTAAAAAAGCCATCTGGGGGCTATTGCTGCCGATTGTGATTATCGGCGGAATTTACTCAGGAATCTTCACACCGACAGAAGCGGCTGCAGTCGGCGTGGTATTAGCCTTTCTCATTGCCATTGTGGTATATCGGAATCTGACGTTTGCTAATTTGAAAGTGATGATCCTGTCCACAGTTAAAACGAGTGCGATGATTCTATTTATTATCATTGGTGCTAAGCTGCTTGGTTTTATCTTAACTATATTGCAAATTCCGCAGCAGATTACAGCAGCTGCCACCGCGACAGATTTATCACCTTGGGTTATCTTTATTTTGATTAACATTGTATTACTTGTATTGGGAATGTTTTTAGAAACTGTCTCTATTTTGGTTATTACCGTACCAATCCTGTATCCGATTATTACTGCGTTAGGATTTGATCCGATATGGTTTGCTATTATTATGGTAATTAACATGGAATTGGCACTAATTACACCGCCTGTAGGTTTAAATCTGTTTGTTTTAAAAGGGCTGGATAAAAACAATACCATCGCCGAAATTGTAAAAGGCGTGATACCTTATGCCCTGATTATGGTTCTGTTTATCATTCTGTTATGCATCTTCCCGCAAATTGCAACTTACTTTACAGGGGATGTACAGTAAATAAAATGTAAACAGCTTTATGATCAAAAGGAACTTTTCAAGTAACTCGGATTTCTTTGAAACATCCGATCATATCTTAAATAAGATGCAGTGCAGTTTTTGCGAAATTTGTAGAAACTGCACTGTTTTTTGCACGTAAGGAAGTATAAAAAAGTGCTGAGTATAGCCGTTCCAACGGATTTCATGGGGGGGGGAGTAATTTTCAATGTTGTCAGGTTAATGCGACCGCTGCGACGGGTTATGGTGGGGTGAGTAATCGCAACCCCCAGAAAAACACTACGCTTCCCCATAGGAGTCTACGTGTTTTTCCTCTGGGACTGCGATTACTCGCCCCATCAAACTCATCTGTCGCTAGAATTTGCGTTATTTCTTTGAAAAAAAGCAAATAAAACATAATTCTTCTTAGATGGGAGCGGATGTTGTCGACTCCTGCGGGAAAAGCAACAGGTAGACCTGAGCAGGAAGTGGTTTTCTTTCTACCCGCAGGGCATAAGTGCGACTATGCTTCTGTCTGCACCTGACGGCTTGCCAATCAGCAATTCTTCTTTAAAGGAGGCTGAACGTTGCCCGCGGAAAGCGACTTCCCGGAGCGGACATCTCTTTGACAAGAACACCAATGTTTTAAGAACAAGCGGTATTCTTGGTTTTTCTAATTGGATTTAGGTGGTAATCGTGATATCAATAAATTTCTGGAATCGGACTCTGTCTTTTTCTAGATTGCATTAGCTCCTTTGTCCATGCTGTAAAAATTGCTGGAGCAAGTATATAAAATATAAAAACGCAGTACCGATCTATACCTATTCATAAGAGAAAAAGTCAACTTTATTATATTAAAGCACTACATTTATGATAGAATAAAAATAAATGACAAATAGTGGAGAGTTGCTTAATGACATTATGGAGAAATCGGGAATTACGACAGCATGTCAATGTAATCGACGGGACGGTTGCACCCAGCACTATCTTGACCAATGCAACCTATTTAAATGTATATACAAATCAATGGCTGGAAGCAAACGTTTGGATTTATGAGAACCGGATTGTTTATGTTGGTGAAAATCTGCCTGAAGAGACAACAGGGACAAATTTTTATGATTGTCAGGGGAAATTTGTAGTGCCAGGCTATATTGAGCCGCATGCTCACCCTTTTCAGGCTGCTAATCCGGAAGAAACGGTGATGTATGCTGCGAAAACGGGAACGACGACCTTTGTAAATGATAATTTAACCTGGTATTTGCTGTTAAATAAAAAGAAAACGTTCTCTATGATAAATGCTTTTTCTAAATTGCCGGTAAATATGTTTTGGTGGAATCGTTTTGACAGCCAGACCATACTAAAGGATGATCATGTGTTTAATACGAGAGATGTATTAGATTGGGCAGAGCATCCGCTGGTTATTCAGGGAGGAGAGCTGACGGACTGGCCGAGCTTGCTGACAGGCGGTGATCGTCTGCTGTACTGGATTCAGGAGATGAAGAAACTGGGCAAGCCGATAGAAGGCCACTTGCCGGGCGCGTCATCCCGCACTCTGACAAAAATGAAGCTTTTCGGCATTTCGAGTGATCATGAATCAATGACGGCGGAGGATGTGTTAAAACGGCTGGAGCTTGGTTATCGTGTCAGTCTTCGTTACTCACCAATCCGTCCAGATTTGCCGGAAATAATCAAAGGCCTTCTGGATAAAGGATTATCGCAATTTGATAATATGAGTTTTACAATGGATGGACCAACACCAGCCTTTATGGAAGATGGCATAATCAATGTTTGTATTGAGAAAGCAATAGAGAATGGACTGCCTGCAGAAACGGCTTATCGCATGGCGAGCTACCATCCTGCCAGACATTTTAATATGGAGGAAGAATTCGGCAGTATTGCGCCGGGAAGAGTTGCTAATATAAATATCCTTTTAGATAAACAAAATCCGCATCCGGAGAGCGTGATAAGCAAAGGGAAATGGATCAAAAAGGACGGCGAAGCAATTCCTTATCCATCCGTCATTAATTGGGAAGAATTTGATATTACATCAGTTGAATTTGACTGGGAGCTGACGGACGAGGATTTACAGTTTTCGAGTCCAATCGGGATGGATATGGTCAATGATGTGATTATCCAGCCATATACGATTGTATCAGATGTCAGTGCTGATCAGATTCCCTCCAGTAAAAGCGAGCAATTTATTGCATTAATTGATAAGCATGGCAAGTGGCGGGTAAATACAATTATTCGCGGATTTGCTCCGAAGCTCGGTGCGCTGGTCAGCAGTTTTTCAGCTACGGGAGATGTTATTCATATTGGTAATTCTAAGAAAGATATCCGTATTGCCGCGAAACGGATGAGAGAGCTGGGCGGAGCAATTGTATTGGTGGACCAGGGAGAGATTTTAGCAGAAATGCCGCTTCCCCTTGGAGGAGTGATGCCGAAGAACGCGATGGAAGAATTGATTCCGATGAACAAGGAAATAAAAAAGGTGTTGAAAGCACACGGATACGCATATGAAGATCCGATTTACAGCCTGTTATTTCTTTCTGCCTTCCACCTGCCTTTCTTCCGTATTACACAGCAGGGATTGCTGGATGTGAAAAAAAGGGAAATTGTAATTCCGGCTACGATGCGTTAGTATAATAAAGTTGTCCTGATGGACGAAAATAAGCTCTTGTTTAGAGAAGGAAGCTTCGTTGGATGAATAAAATACTATTTCCTATTCTTCTTTTCAGAATGGTACAGAGAAGGACAGGAAAAATAAGGGGGAATTGAAGTGCAAATAGATAAGCTACGAGGGGAGCAGCTCGATCAATTGTTTGATGCTATATTATCATTAAAAACGCGTGAGGAGTGTTATCAGTTTTTTGATGATATTGCTACTATGTCAGAAATCCAATCCCTGGCACAACGTTTACGGGTTGCGAAAATGCTGACAGAAGAAAAAACATACAGTGCCATCGAGCAGGAAACAAAAGCTTCCACTGCAACCATCTCCCGAGTGAGACGCTGCATTAACTATGGCAGTGACGGCTATAATTTGGTTTTGAAAAGGCTGCATATCAAAGGAGAAGAAGAAAAAGAAGAATCAGAAGAATAATGCCTAAAAGAGAAATCGAAACTATTGAAGTAAGGCAAATAGTTTCGATTTCTCTTTTTTTATTTTATCGCAGTGTAACTGGCTGGCGTTGTGATTACTCGCCTATCATAAAGCGTTGTGCGTTGAAAAATCCCCACTGAAGGAAGTTTCACTTTATAAACACTATTTTGTAAATAAGTTTTTGCTTAAGATATTGAAAATCTTTACCTTATCCGTTCTATTCATTTGCCGATTTTTGTTATAATAAAGAGATGAATGTAATAATGGAGGATTTGTACTGATTATGAATATAAATGAATGGAAGCATCTGTTTAAATTAGATCCAGCAAAGGAAATATCTGATGAAGATTTAGATAAAATTTGTGAATCAGGGACCGATGCGATTATAGTCGGCGGCACTGATGATGTCACATTAGACGGGGTTTTAGATTTATTATCAAGAATTCGCAGAGCACATATGGTACCGGTGGTTTTGGAAATCTCGAATGAAGAAGCATTGACTCCAGGCTTTGATACTTATTTTGTTCCGATGGTATTGAATTCAAAAGAGAAAAAATATGTGATGGATATACAGCAAAAAGCAATCAAGGAATATATCGACATGATGGAGTACAGTGAGGTATACTTTGAAGGTTATTGCATTTTAAATCCAGAAGCAAAAGCTTTCCGGCATACGAATTGTGAATTGCCCGATATAGAAGATGTAAAGGCATATGCATATATGGCAGAGCATGTTTTTCATCTGCCCATTTTTTATGTGGAATACAGCGGTACCTATGGTGATGCAGAAGTCGTTCGCGAGGTGAAGGCAGAACTTAATGACACCAAGCTTTTCTATGGCGGCGGTATTGAGACAGCGGAGCAGGCCAAAGAGATGAAAGAGTATGCTGATGCAATTATTGTTGGAAACAGTATTTATACGGATATAAAACAAGCACTCAAGACAGTAGCTGCTGTTAAAGAGGATATGTAAAAAGGAGAATAACCAAGGAAGGAAGAGATAAGATGGAGCAAACGCTGGAAGCGATGATAAATACATTAAATCCGGAGCAGCAGAGGGCTGTACGGTATACAGAAGGTCCGCTCTTAATTATGGCAGGAGCTGGAAGCGGGAAAACACGCGTATTGACACATCGAATTGCTTACTTAATGGGAGAGAAGGAAGTAGCTCCCCGAAATATTTTAGCGATTACCTTTACCAATAAAGCGGCAAGAGAAATGAAGGAGCGGGTAGCGAAATTAGTCGGTCCTCAAGGTGAATATATGTGGGTCTCTACATTTCACTCGATGTGTGTCCGGATTTTACGCCGGGACATTGACCGGATTGGATATTCCTCGAACTTTTCCATTTTAGACAGCGCAGATCAATTATCTGTTGTAAAGCAAGTACTTAAAAATCTCAATATTGATCCAAAGAAATTTGATCCCCGGGCGATGCTTGGACAGATTAGTACAGCAAAAAATGAGCTGATTACAGAAGATGAATTTGCGAAGAATGCCGGTAATTTCTATGACCGCCAAGTAGCGCAGATTTATGAAGGCTATCAGAAAATGCTGCGGAAAAATCAGTCCTTAGATTTTGATGACCTGATTATGCAGACGATTCATTTATTTGACCGTGTACCGGAAGTTTTGGAATATTACCAGAGACGGTTCCAATATATTCATGTCGATGAGTATCAGGATACAAACCATGCACAATACTTTCTGGTCAAACAGCTTGCCAAAAGGTATCAAAATCTGTGTGTAGTCGGCGATTCAGACCAGTCTATCTACCGTTGGCGCGGAGCAGATATTACGAATATCCTGTCCTTTGAAAAAGATTACCCGTCAGCGAAAACTGTCATGCTGGAGCAAAATTACCGCTCTACCAAATCGATTTTACTGGCGGCGAATAAAGTAATTGGCAATAACTCTGGACGAAAGCCGAAAAATCTTTGGACGGATAAGGATGACGGAAAAAAGATATCCTATTATAAAGGAGCAACTGAGCAGGAAGAGGCTTTATATATTGCAGATACCATTCAGCAGTTAACTCGGTCAGGCAAATACCAGCCAAGTGACATTGCTATATTGTATCGTACCAATGCACAATCCCGTGCAATTGAGGATACATTTGTCAAATCAGCTATCAGCTATCAAATGGTTGGCGGTACACGCTTCTATGACCGTAAAGAAATCAAGGATATGATTGCTTATTTAAGGTTAATTACGAATCCCGATGATGATATCAGCTTCCAGCGTGTGGTAAATGAACCTAAAAGAGGAATAGGAAAAACATCGATTGAACGCTTGCAAGCATATGCAGCAGAGCATGATATTTCTCTCTTTGAAGCAGTGAAGGAAGTTGATTTCACGGGTGTTTCGAAAAAAGCAGCCAATGCTTTAGCAGGATTCGGTAGCCTTATCAGCTCGCTTACACAGCAGCAGGAGTTTCTGACAGCGACGGATATGGTAGAAACTGTGCTGGAACGGACCGGCTATGAAGAAATGCTGAATAATGAGCGTTCCATTGAAGCGCAGTCTAGACTGGAGAACTTAGAAGAGTTTAAAACTGTTACACAAGAATTTGAAAAAGCAAGTGAAGAAGACAAAACACTCATCGCCTTTTTAACCGATTTAGCATTGATTGCAGATATTGACCGTGTCGATGAAGAGAATCCGGATCACTCTCAAAAAATCACCCTGATGACATTGCATGCAGCAAAAGGACTAGAGTTCCCTGTCGTTTTCTTAATTGGAATGGAAGAGAATGTATTTCCACACAGCCGCTCGATGTTTGACGAGGAAGAGATGGAGGAGGAACGCCGTCTTGCTTATGTCGGTATTACCAGAGCAGAAGAGGAGCTTTATTTGACGCATGCTCAAATGCGTACTTTATATGGACGTACCAATATGAACCCAATCAGCCGATTTATCAATGAGATTCCGGTGGAATTGATGGACGGCATGGAAACAACCAAAAAATCACCATTTGGCGGAGCTGGCAGCATGCGAAAGAGCTTTGGCTCGAGCCAGAAGCAGGAAGCACCACCGAAGAGACGGGCTGAAAAAATGCAGGCACCTAAGTCCAGCGGAGCAGAATCTAAAAGCTGGTCTGTCGGTGATAAAGCTGCTCATAAAAAATGGGGAACGGGTACGGTTGTAAGAGTACAGGGAGAAGGAGAAAAGCTGGAATTAGATGTAGCATTTCCTGCTCCGGTAGGCATCAAACGTCTTCTTGCAAAATTTGCCCCCATAACAAAGGAGTAAAATGGAATGAACAAACAAGAAATCAAAGAACGCATGGATTCCTTAGTAGAAGTCCTTAATCAATATGGTTATTCCTATTATGTATTGGACAACCCGACTGTACCCGATTCGGAGTATGATCAGAAGTTAAGGGAGCTGGAGGATTTAGAAAAAGAGCATCCAGACCTTGCTAGAGAGGATTCTCCTACTCAGCGTATCGGCGGGGAACCGCTGGATGCTTTTCGGAAGGTAACGCATGAAACGCCAATGATGAGCCTTGGCAATGCTTTTAATGAGCAGGATCTAAGAGATTTTGCCAGACGGGCTCAAGAAGGCGTATCTGGTGAGGTTACTTTTGTGTGCGAGTTGAAAATAGATGGTTTAGCAATTTCTCTAAAATATCAGGAGGGCAAATTTGTTCTGGGTTCCACTCGCGGCGATGGAAGAATTGGTGAAGACATTACATCTAACCTGCGCACGATACGAAGTATTCCATTAAGTATCAAAGAAGCTGGAACTTTGGAGGTTCGTGGCGAAGCTTTTATGCCGCATAAGTCCTTTTTAGAGATGAATAAAGAAAGGGAAGAAAAGGGTGAAGAACCGTTTGCCAACCCGAGAAATGCAGCTGCCGGATCATTGAGGCAGCTGGACCCGAAAATTGCAGCTAAACGTAATTTAGATATTTTTCTATACGGCGTCGGTGAATGGGAAAACAGTAATATCACCAGTCATAGTAAAAGCTTAGAGGCCTTGCATCGTCTGGGATTTAAAACAAATAAAGAATGGAAAAGATGTAAGAGCATTGAAGAGGTATTGGAATTCGTTACGTATTGGACCGAACACCGCAAGGATTTAAATTACGAAATTGACGGGATTGTGGTGAAAGTAGACAGCCTGGATCATCAGGATGAACTGGGCTTTACTGCGAAAAGCCCGCGGTGGGCGATTGCTTATAAATTCCCGGCAGAAGAAGTTGTAACTACTTTAAAAGATATTGTATTAAGCATCGGCAGAACAGGCGTAGTGACTCCGACAGCCATTCTTGAACCTGTCCGTATAGCAGGATCAACTGTGCAGCGGGCTTCCTTGCATAACGAGGATTTAATTCGTGAACAGGATATCCGGATTGGGGATCAGGTAGTTATCAAAAAAGCAGGCGATATTATTCCAAAGGTTGTCCGTTCGATTATCGAACAGCGGACCGGGGAAGAAAAAGAATTTCATATGCCTGAGGAATGTCCGGACTGCGGCAATGAACTGGTTCGTCTAGAAGGGGAAGTAGCATTACGCTGCATCAATCCGAACTGTCCGGCACAATTGATGGAGGGATTGATTCACTTTGTCTCCCGGAATGCGATGAATATTGATGGTTTAGGAGAAAAAGTTATCATTCAGCTTTTCCGTGAAGATTTGGTCCATACCATTGCTGATTTATATCGATTGGAAAAAGAGGATTTGTTGAATTTAGAACGGATGGGCGAAAAATCCGTTACTAATCTTTTAAATGCTATTGAGGCTTCTAAAGCCAATTCATTGGAAAGATTATTGTTCGGACTTGGGATTCGTTTTATTGGTTCAAAAGCAGCACAGACTCTGGCGATGGAATTTGAAACCATGGAGCGGCTTCAGCATGCCAACTTGGAGGAAATTGTAGCCATTGAAGAAATTGGCGAGAAAATGGCAGATTCCATTGTCCGATATTTTGAAGAAGAAAAAGTGACGCAGCTATTGAAGGAATTAAAAGAGCTGGGTGTAAATATGACTTACACCGGTCAAAAGAAATCAGAAATAAAAACAGATAGCTTATTCTCTGGAAAAACAGTTGTATTGACTGGTAAAATGGAGCAGTATACGAGAAAAGAAGCGAAAGAGCTGATTGAATCGTTAGGCGGGGCAGTAACAGGCAGTGTAAGTAAAAAAACAGATGTCCTTATTGCTGGAGCGGACGCCGGATCAAAGCTGGAAAAAGCAGAAAAACTGGGGATAGAAGTGTGGAGTGAAACAGAGTTAAAAGAAGCGACCGAGGGAGAGGAGTGATTCGCTTTGAAAAAATGGATGCTATCCATTAGTGTAGTGGCACTGTTTTTAAGCGGATGTGTGCAGCAGCAGCCATCCAGCGAGGAGGAAGTCGTCCAGGAGGATGCCAGCAGCCAGGAAGAGACTTCTATCGTGCCTAGCAATAGACTTTCAGGGGAAAATTACCGAATGATTTTACCATATCAGCCAAGTGAGGCAAGAGGCGTTATTACAAGGCAAATGGCGAACCGTGTAGATATTGATGAAATGGAAGAAGGATTGCGCCGGCTGTCCACGGATTCATATAGTCCGGAAGATTATTATTTTCAAGAAGGGCAATATTTTACAGAAGATCGTGTGAATAATTGGATTGATGATTTAAATCCTGAAGTAAATCTAGGGGCAGATGAAGAGACCTTCAGGGAAAATCCGCGTTATTTATCCCATGTTCTAGAACAAAATTATTTAACACAGACAGAGGATGGAAATGTCAATTTAGAAGGAATCTCTATAGGACTTGCGATGAAATCTGTTTATCAATTCCAGACCGATACTGGCGAGCCTTACCAATATGAAGATATCTCTGAAAGTGCAATGATGGAACAGGCAACAGAAATTGCACAGGATATTGTCAATGATATTCGTGAAAATGATGAAGAACTCAGTGATATTCCAATTATGATCGGTATTTACCGGGAAGAGGAGCAAGCTTCTCCTGTGCCGGGAAATTTTGTAGCTAAAACAAATGTGGATGGAGGGAGCAGCTCAATTGACGGCTGGGAGGATGTAGAAGAAGAAAATATCCTCTTCCCTTCTGATGAAGGTCAGGAAAAATATTATGATGATCAAGAGCTTGTAACAAGCTTTGGAAATGAAATTCGTGATTTCTTTCCAAACTATGTCGGAATGGTAGGGGAAGGCTTCTATATAGATGAGGAGCTTCAGAAATTACGCATCGATGTCCCGATAGAATTTTACGGCAAGGGAGAGGTTATCGGTTTTACCCAGTATGTGTATGGTCTGATTGAGGATATGTTTCCAAACTATTATGATATAGAAGTTAATATTACTTCCAGCCAAAAGACGGAGAGCCTGCTTTACCGTAATGCGGGTGAGGATGAAATTCAAGTTCATATTTATGATTAAAGCATCAGGAAATTCACTGTTACTAGCAGTTTATCAGCTAGCAGCAGTGGATTTTCTTTTTTTAAGAAAATTTTCCGGGAAGGCAAAAGTTATTTAATGATTCTTCTATTGATTTTCCCAAATTGAAGAACGGCAGAGTATGGTACAATGGGTTTATAGAAGATATAATGACAAAGGAATTAAAATAGCTTATCATTGGAAAATGTTTTTAAGCACTTTCGCACTAATTTTCTTTATTTATGAAAAAATTAGATAAGCAGTCAAACAAAATTTCTCTATTAGAGAGACGGTTGCTTCACGAACCGCTATGCCGTGATAAAAGTATAAAAGTGTGGGGTGAAAGATAACATGATAGCGATTGGGACGTATATCAAAATCCAGCGTACAAAGCAGAAAATGACTCTAGGGGAGCTATCGGAGGGAATTGTTTCTTTATCCTATTTATCGAAGATTGAGAATCAAAAAACAGAACCGAATGAGGATATTATCCGAAGGCTGTGTCACCGGCTTTGTATTACAATAGATCAGAGCCAGGAGGAGAAAATCGGCGAACTCTGTAAGAATTGGTATGAGATGCTTGATGAGAATACCAAAGAAAAAGACATGGAAGCTGCCTATCAGGAAATCCAGATGCTGATGGATAAAAATTATTCTAATCATCTCATTATGTTTGAGATTCATAAGATTAATTATTTTTTATTCATTGAAAGAATCGATTTGGCTGCCAATAAAATTACGCAGTTAAAAGAGGTTGTAAACACGTTTAGTGTAGAAGAACAGTATTACTGGTATTTATTTAATGGACGCTACAGCTTTGCGGTGAAGAATTATTATCATTCCATGTATCAATATAAACGGGCAGAAAAAATTACAGAGGATCATCGCCTGGAGGAAAAGGCAGAGGCCGACTTGAAGTATTATATTTCGATGGCACATTCTAAGCTGAGGAACTCCCTTGAAGCAATCGAATATGCAGAAGAGGCTCTGGAAATGTATATGAAGCAATATAGCTTCCTGCACTGTGCACGTGCCCATAATATTTTAGGAATTTGTTATACTCATATTAAGCTTTATGAAAAGGCAATTAAAAATTTCACACTTGGTCTGCAGCTTGCAGAAACCATTCATGATAAAAAAGTCGTTCAAAAGATTCACCAGAATCTTGGTTATCTATATGCTTCAAAGGGTGATTCGACAAAAGCGATTGAATACTATAAAGGGATTTTAAATGATTCAGACGTGTCAGCGAATACCAAAGTGGAGATCACAGCTTCACTCGTACGTGAATATTATCATTCGAATTATTATGATGAGGCAGAAGAGTATATTGATTACGGATTAAGTGTATTCTATGATTTAAAGGATAAACAGCCATACCTTGTGTATAAATACATCTTGCGCAGCTATAATTATCTGCTTGAAGAACAGTTCAATCTGTTTGAACAATTATTGGTCAAAGATTTACTTCCATTATTAAAGAAGCAAAAGGACTACGTGAATTTTATTCTTTATTCCGAGCTGCTGGCAAAACGCTATGAAGGTAATAATAATTACAAGGACGCGGCACAGTATTATAGAGAAGTAAACCAAATGTATAAGCATATTGCTCACATTTGATATAATTTTATGTCTAAAACCAAGTTATTCTATAATGTTAATTATAAATTATAGTATAACTTGGTTTTTTTGTTATGCAGCAATATAAACTTGCCTTGTATAAGCAAGTTTTGCTATTATCATAAGTGGAATCCGTGTTAATAACGGTATTAATAAGAGTGTTATTCATAGTACTATTATTAATACCACCACGAATGTTAATAATGCTACTAATATTAATTTCAATTTATATAGCAATAATTAATATAAAACATCTTATAAAAATGATATAATGTTGTTTTAATGAGTGTATAGGCTGAATGATGTTTATTCTAAATGCACGCTCGAATATAAGTGCTATTTTTATAGCATATTATAAATAAATACGATTATTTTGGAGGTTAAGCAAATGGCAGAGATTTCAAAAGAGCAAGTAAAGCATGTAGCTAATCTCGCACGCTTGGAATTTGATGATGAAGCTGTGGAACAAATGGCGAATGAGCTGAGTGCTATCATTGAATATGCTGAGCAGCTGAATGAATTAGATACAGATAATGTGAAGCCAACCACACACGTATTAGATTTGAAAAATGTGATGCGTAAAGATGAACCTAAAAAGTGGATTACACAAGAGGATGCATTGAAGAATGCTCCTGACCAAAAGGATGGACAAATCCGTGTTCCATCGATTCTAGAATAAAAGGAGGCAAACATATTCATGTCTTTATTTGACTATACGATAAAAGAATTGGAAGCAAAATTACATAATCAAGAGATTACTGTAGAAGACTTAGTGAAAGAATCTTATCAGCAAATTAAAGAAGTGGACGGAGATGTGCATGCATTCCTGACACTTGATGAAGAAAAAGCGCTGGAGAAAGCAAGAGAACTGGACAAACGTGAGAATAAATCCGGTGTATTATTTGGTATCCCGGCTGGTATTAAAGACAATATCGTAACGAAAGGACTTCGTACTACCTGTGCAAGTCAATTTTTAGATAATTTCACGGACCCGTTATACAATGCAACCGTTGTTGACAAGCTGGATGCTGAAAATCCGGTTGCAGTTGGTAAATTAAATATGGATGAATTTGCGATGGGATCTTCCAATGAAAACTCCGGTTATGAGCCGACTCGTAACCCATGGAATACAGATCACGTTCCCGGCGGTTCCAGCGGGGGTTCTGCAGCAGCAGTCGCAGCAGGGGAAGTATTATTCTCACTTGGATCGGATACAGGCGGATCGATTCGTCAGCCGGCAGCATTCTGCGGTGTTGTAGGAATGAAGCCGACTTATGGACGTGTATCCCGTTTTGGCCTTGTGGCATTTGCATCCTCTCTGGACCAAATTGGCCCATTGACCCGTACGGTAGAAGATAATGCACGTGTACTGGAAGTCATTGCAGGACATGACAAAATGGACTCTACCAGTGCAGATGTAGAAGTTCCGGCTTATACAGAAGCATTAACTGGCGATGTAAAAGGTTTAAAAATAGCTGTTCCTAAAGAATACTTAGCAGAAGGTGTTTCCGAAGAAGTGAAAAATGCTGTTTTAGAGGCATTGAAGGTCTATGAATCCCTTGGAGCTACTTGGGAAGAAGTATCCTTGCCACATTCTAAATATGCACTTTCAACTTATTACTTATTATCATCCTCTGAGGCTTCTGCGAACTTAGCCCGTTTTGACGGCGTACGCTATGGTGTCCGTTCAGATAATGCAGAAAATATGTTGGATATGTTTGTGAAATCCCGCAGTGAAGGCTTCGGTGATGAAGTAAAACGCCGTATTATGCTTGGAACCTTTGCCCTCAGCTCTGGTTACTATGATGCCTATTATAAAAAAGCACAAAAAGTACGTACATTAATTAAAAATGACTTTGATAAAATTTTAGAAGAATATGATGTGATTGTTGGACCGACAACACCGACACCGGCATTTAAGGTCGGTGAAAAAACAAGTGATCCATTAACGATGTATGTGAATGATATCTTAACGATTCCTGTCAACTTAGCAGGCGTTCCCGGTATTTCTATTCCTTGCGGTTTCTCCGAGGATGGATTGCCAATCGGCTTGCAGGTTATCGGAAACTATTTTGATGAGAGCACTGTTTATCGTGCTGCACATGCATTTGAACAAGCAACAGAACACCATACAAAACGACCTCAACTAGGAGGTGCCAAGTAATGAATTTCGAAACAATTATTGGACTTGAGGTACACGTAGAATTAAAAACCGCATCAAAAATATTCAGTCCGAGTACAAATGAATTTGGTTCCGCGCCAAATACGAATGTCAATCCGATTGACTTAGGCTATCCGGGCACACTGCCAGTCTTAAATGAAGAAGCAGTCAACTTTGCGATGAAAGCGGCAATGGCACTCAATTGTGAAATTGCAACAGATACGAAATTTGACCGTAAAAACTATTTCTATCCAGATAACCCGAAAGCTTATCAAATCTCGCAATTTGATCAGCCAATCGGCGAGAATGGCTGGATTGAAATTGAAGTAAACGGCAAAAAGAAAAAGATCGGTATCACCCGCCTGCACCTGGAAGAGGATGCAGGAAAATTAACACATGGGGAAGACGGTTATTCCTATGTCGATTACAATCGTCAAGGAACACCATTAGTTGAAATTGTATCTGAGCCGGATATGCGTTCTCCAGAAGAAGCATATGCATACTTGGAGAAGCTGAAAAATATTATTCAGTATACAGGTGTATCGGATGTGAAGATGCAGGAAGGCTCCCTGCGCTGTGATGCCAATATTTCACTTCGTCCAATCGGACAAGAGGAATTTGGTACCAAAGCAGAACTGAAAAACTTAAATTCTTTCTCCTTTGTTCAAAAAGGATTAGAATTTGAAGAAACACGTCAGGAAAAAGTATTATTATCCGGCGGAGAAATCCTGCAGGAAACACGCCGTTACGATGAAAAAACAAAAGAAACGATTCTGATGCGTATCAAAGAAGGTTCGGATGATTATCGTTATTTCCCTGAGCCGGACCTTGTACCATTATATATTGATGAGGCTTGGAAGGAACGCATCCGCAGTGAAATTCCTGAGCTTCCAGATGCCAGAAGAGAGCGTTACGTAAGCGAATTAGGCTTATCAGAATATGATGCGAATGTGTTAACGGCATCTAAGCAGATGTCTGATTTCTTTGAGGAAGCAGCAGGGCACGGAGCAGATATCAAACAAGTATCCAACTGGTTAATGGGAGAAGTCTCTGCCTATATGAATAAGCATTATAAAGAGATTGAAGAGCTGGCAATTACACCAGATGCCCTGGCGAAAATGGTTAAATTGATTGAAGACGGCACGATCTCTTCTAAAATTGCGAAGAAGGTATTTGCAGAGCTGGTTGAAAATGGCGGCGACCCAGAAAAAATTGTCGAAGAACAAGGCCTGGTTCAAATCTCAGACCCAGAGCAATTGAAGCCAATCGTGAATGAAATTCTTGATCAAAACGAACAATCTATCATTGATTTCAAGGATGGAAAGAAAAAAGCAAAAGGATTCCTTGTCGGACAAATTATGAAAGCAACAAAAGGACAGGCGAACCCGCCGCTGGTAAATGAAATTCTTGCTGCGGAGCTGGAGAAACGATAAGCTTTCTTGGTAGAATGGTAATAAAATAAAAGAAGCAACAAGGGAAGGCTGTCGCAGAAATGAAATGTGGCAGCCTCTCCAATGTGAAAAAAGATGAAAAGAAAATGGAAGATCATTGTAGAAAAACAACACATTTTATCGAGACTTGTTATTTTTTGTTCATTTTGCTTTTCAAACACATCAAAAAAGTCTATGATATGGATTAGACGAGTTTATTTAATACGATTATAATTTCAACATAAAGGAACTTCATAGGTTATTCATGTCAGATCATGGATAAATACTGCTTTTTATTATGTATCTATTTTGAGAGAGATTTCAGTGAATATCACCGTTCTGTAATACGTATAGTAAATATTTGCTATGGAATGTTGTGAGGTTCTCTAGGTTTCCTTTCATCTAAGGAGAAGAAAAGCAAAGAATGAAGTTATACTTTATATAATACGTGTCTGTAAAGAAGCAATTGCAAGATGGACCGTATGGGGAGGAAAGAACATGGAGAAGGCCCGAATCATTTATAACCCAACTTCGGGACGTGAAGCAATCAAAAAAGCATTACCCAATATTTTAGAAAAGCTGGAAACTGCCGGCTATGAAACTTCCGCACATGCGACAACATGTGAAGGGGATGCTATCGACGCTGCAAGAACTGCTGTAGAAAGAGGCTATGACTTAATTGTTGCGGCTGGCGGCGATGGTACGATCAATGAGGTCGTACATGGCGTAGCCGAACAGGAATATCGGCCAAAGTTAGGGATATTGCCTGCTGGAACAACAAATGATTTTGCCAGAGCACTTCAAATTCCCAGAGATATTAATAAAGCTGTAGATGTTATCTTAGAAGGCAATTCGCTGAAATTAGATATCGGAAAAGTCAACGAGCATTATTTTATTAATATTGCCGGCGGAGGAAAACTGACAGAATTAACATATGATGTCCCGAGCAAATTAAAAACAATGTTAGGTCAATTAGCATATTATATGAAAGGCATTGAGATGCTTCCTTCTTTAAAGCCGGCGCATGTCAGAATTGAGTACGATGAACATGTACTGGAAGAAGATATCATGCTATTTCTAATCTCTAATACGAATTCCGTCGGCGGTTTTGAAAAGCTTGCTCCCGATGCACGTTTAAATGATGGGTACTTTGATGTTCTTATTCTAAAGAAAACAAATCTTGCAGAATTTATTCAAATTGCATCACTTGCCCTTCGAGGGGAACATTTAAAAAGTAAAAACATCATCTATACACAGGCAAAGCGAATTAAAGTGACGAATGAGGATAAAATGCAGCTGAATATTGATGGGGAATACGGCGGTATGCTGCCGGGAGAATTCATCAATCTTCAGGAACATATTGAGTTTATGGTCCCAGCAGAATTCATCGAGCATCAAGAAGAGCTGGAATAAAGATGAAAGTCTCTAAACATACAGTTGTTTTAGAGGCTTTTTTGATTGCTCCTGTCTCCTTGAGCATAGGAACAGTTGTTGTTTGTTAAAAGCCTGTGATAGAATAAAGTGAGCAAAAGTGATTACGGAAATAGAGGAAGATGACAATGGCAAAAACAACAGGAAATACCCCTGTTCAAAAAAATGAACATTTGACTATTACAATTGAAGATATTACCCATGAAGGAAGCGGCGTAGGAAAAGTGGACGGCTATCCTTTGTTTATTCCAAAGACCTTACCGGAAGAAGAAGCCGTTATTAAAGTGGTTAAAGCAAATAAAAAATATGGATTTGGAAAGCTGTTAGAGCTGAAGAAAACAAGCCCGGAACGTGTGAATCCAACCTGCCATGTATATTGTGGAGGCTGTCAGCTCCAGCATATGAGCTATGCCCTTCAATTACAAATGAAACAGAATCAGGTCCATAATGTGATGAAAAAAGTAGGCCATCTGGAGCATGTCCCCGTGCATCCAATCATTGGGATGGAAGATCCTTCTCATTACCGAAATAAGATACAAATTCCTGTCGATGAAAAAAACGGTGAATTAATTACAGGCTACTATCAGAAAAGAAGCCACCGGATTCTGCAGAATCAGGACACCTGCCATGTGCATAGTCACGCAATGAATGAGGTGCTCCCATTTGTTCGACACTTAATGAATAAATATGGTGTTCAAGCTTATAATGAAGAAACACATCGAGGTGAACTGCGTCATATTATGATACGGGCAGGCCATTTTACAGGAGAAATGATGGTTGTTTTTGTAACGCGTACAGCCAAGCTTCCTGGCAAAGAGCGAATCATCGAAGAACTGACAAAGAAGTTTCCATTTATCCGTTCGATTGTGCAGAATATCAATGACCAGCGCACGAATGTGATTTTAGGGAAGAAGACAAACGTATTGTGGGGAGCAGCTTATATCCACGATACAATAGGCGATTTAACCTTTGCGATTTCGCCAAAGTCCTTTTATCAAGTGAATCCTGTTCAGACGAAGGTGCTTTATGATAAAGCTTTGGAGTATGCAGCTATTGATAAAAATGATGTAGTGATCGATGCATATTGCGGCATAGGAACAATCTCGCTCTTCCTTGCCCAAAAAGCAAAAAAAGTATATGGAATCGAGGTTGTTCCAGAAGCCATTGAAGATGCAAAGAAAAATGCAGCATATAATGGAATAGATAACGCGGAGTTTACCGTTGGACAGGCTGAAAAAGTGATGCCTAAGTGGAAGAAGGAAGGCTTAGATCCAGATGTGATTGTTGTCGATCCTCCGAGAAAGGGTTGTGATCCGGAATTTTTGGATGCGATGATGGAGATGAAGCCGAAGCGGATTGTTTATGTTTCCTGTAATCCTTCGACACTGGCAAGGGATTTGCGTATTTTAGAGGACGGCGGTTATGAGACGAAGGAAGTACAGCCGGTGGATATGTTTCCGAATACGGGGCATGTAGAGGCTGTGACGGTGTTGTCGAGGATGGAAGAGTAAAGGGATGAAAAAGGCAGCGAATGGTATGCTGTCTCAAAATAGAATGATTGAGAAATAAAACTGAACCACCATACATTGATAACGGTTATTTTAATGGAAGTAAATGGAGAACTAGATGAAGACAGAACTATCAACAGAACACTGTAGGATAAGTAAAAGAACGGCACAAATAGTTCTTTTTTTATCCATTTGTGCCATTCATATATTTTTCACCTAATCAATTTCTATTATTTGATGATTAGATTAATATAGCATTATAAGAACAATTTATTACAGAACAAACCTTTCATGCTGGATGATAAAATCCAGCTGAGGCAAGTTCCATCAGAGGAGAGTGTACTGCATGTTTAAAAAGATTGCCAGTGATGCATTAGGATTGAGTGATATTGGTAAAATTATTCAACCGGATAACTTCGATAAAACGGAATCAGATGATTACGTATTGCATGAAGAAGGGGAACAAATTCATTTTCTGATTAAATCGAAATCAGATGAATACTGCTTTACGAATCGTTCCTCATCCACTTAGATGGGGAAAAGGCAACAAGCAGTAAGCGGAATATTTATCGCTATGATTACTACCGCTATCCTATTCAGAACGTCACAGTAGAAACGGCTGGTACGATTGACCTGGACCTTGAAATAAAATTTACGATTGGAGGACAAGCTATTTCCGTAGATATTGAGAAAAAGGAAAGCGAGGCTATTGCTGATTTATATAAATCATTAGTTACCATTTCACATATTCAAGACAGTGATGCACGTGTAAAAGGTTATGCAAAAGATAGTCCTGATTTATCCAAAACCTTATTCACTGACAACCGTTTTCAGGAAGGAACCATAGCGAATGAATTTGAAAAAGCTGCGAAATTTGCTTTTGATTGGCTAAATACGACATACAATGACAATACACTGAAAGATTTTGGTGATATTTTTAAAAAATATCACCAAAATTAATAAGGAAACTTTATAATGAATAGTGGCTCCTGATACACCATGATTAGACCAGATTAAATCACGTTTTAAAATAATCATTATATCTGCTTAAAGCGTGAGCGCTGAAGAAATTTGGTTTTTCTGTGTGCTCCGGTGATTGCTGAAAAGGTACTGACAAAGTAGAATAAAAACAAGCGTATTGTAGAAGATAGGAATTAATTAAAAGTTAGGAGAATGCCAAATGATTAACGGAGTGGAATTTGATTTTGTTGTAAAAGACAGCAAAGCAGCTTTAGCGCAGTACAAGTCTATTTTTGATGTAGAAGTAGTAGAAGAAACAAATTTTAAAGCAGGAAATAATGAAGCAGTATTTACCATTTACGGGACGCGTTTTCACATGCTTGATGAGAATCCTGAATATCAATTATTTGCTCCGAAAGAAGGGGAGACACAATCTTTTTGGTTCAATATTGCAGTTCCGGACATTCAAGAAACATATGAAAAAGCGATGGCTGCGAATGCAACAGAAATACAGCCTGTTACAAGGATGGAAGAAATGGGCATCTCTAATGCAATGTTTGCTGACAGCTATGGGTATGTATGGATGTTACATGAGATTCACCGCGAAGTATCCTTTGAAGAACGCGTGGATATTCTAAGTAAAGACTTTGAATAAATATCTGTGCTATTTTGTAGAGATGCTTACTTAAAAAGTTTCATACATCTGAAATCTTTATGACAGTCAAATATAAATGAAACAAAACGTTTACTAATTCCATTAGGGAAAATAGGAACGTTTTTTCTATATATGAATAACAGAGATTCCAAACCAGTTAATCTATAAACAGGCCTTGTTCGAGGTATGGTGCTCTTTAATATTCTTCACTATATACTTATGACCCTGAAATAAATAACAATCGTAGGAACGTTCCTTTTGTGAATGCTATAATAATAACATGATGTTGATAAAGAAACTAGTTGTTATGGGGAATTTAATGAAAACTCCTACAGGAATAATAATCTTTTTTATTATCATAATGATAGCGTATTTTATCATGGGGATGATAGAAAAGCGTTAATATTAGAGCTCTCTATCTAATTTAATCTATTTAAAAGAAGGAGGGAAAATAATATGGACAAGTCAAATAAAAACTTTACTCCCGTACGTCTGCATCTGGAATTAACAGACGCTTATTTGTCGGATTATGAAAAAAGAATGCTGAATCGGTATGGGGAGACTTTAACTGGTGGATCAATATCCCGAGACATTCTGATTCCATCTGATATGCCGCTGCACAACCTTCATTATGCAATTCAAAAACTATTTGGATGGCAAAATGCG
This sequence comes from Oceanobacillus sp. FSL K6-0251, assembly GCF_038004725.1. Taxonomy (NCBI): domain Bacteria; kingdom Bacillati; phylum Bacillota; class Bacilli; order Caryophanales; family Bacillaceae; genus Oceanobacillus; species Oceanobacillus sp. FSL K6-0251. Next base: position 1,670,218 of record NZ_JBBORS010000001.1, read on the forward strand.
CATCTGCGCAAATTTCAGCTTCCTGATCCTGTATTTCAGAAACTGACCGGAGGCACGGTAAAGGGCTGGTCTGATTTAGTAGGTACGCTATTTCAACCTCCATCTGAAGCAGAAAGTGATCTTTTTTGGGACGAAGATTATAAAAGTGGAAGTATCCATACATGGTTGAGGAAGAAGTATACAGGGCCTTTCATATATAAGGGGACACTGGAGCAGCCGGAAATAGCGAAGCAGGATATGAAGGAAATGTTAGATTATTTTACAATGATTGAAGTGAAAGAATCATTTACGGATTATCTGGAACGGAAAAAGCAAAATCCTGATACAGAAATGAGAACCATCCGGAAAGCGCCATTAGTTGAATTAACTCTTGCTGAAATGCGCTCAGCGTTTACTTTAGAGGGGGATGTGGAAAACTTGCTGGAGCGTCTGGAAGTGGATAAGGTAATCGCTGCGAAAGCGGAAGAAATACAGGACAATAAATTGTTTCCCGTAACAGATGAACTCATTTATCAGTATGATTTTGGAGATGATTGGACGGTGAAAATCACCAAATATGAGGATTGTGCGGATTTATTACATCGAAATTTGATAGATCAAGAGGAGTTGGCGGAAGCAGAAGCAATGGTTTTGGATAAGCATAAACCAGTTTGTATTCATAAACAAGGTATCTCCGTATGTGATGATGTTGGCGGCTTAAGCGGCTTTGCCAATTTTTTAGGAACTATTTATGAAAGCGAAGATAGGCTGGAAAAGTCTGAGATGCGGGCTTGGGCAAAAAGTCTTGGCTGGAGTGCGCAAAAGGTTTCTGTAAAAACATTATTATAGAAAGTTTAAGGGAAATAATTCCTTTCTTAAAGGGGTTACCATTTATTATTTTTCTCATACATAGGAAGCGAGTAGTATCCGTCTGATACGCTTTAGAATGGTGCCACTTGAATAAGTGCATGTTTCATGCAGATAAAACACATATATAAGGAGCTAGTTACATGTACAAAATCTTCTCCTGGGCGGCAGTGATATTTTGGATGGCGATTATTTTTTATTTATCCCATCAGCCTGCTGCCATTTCCAATGAACTCAGTTCAGGAATTACCGAAATAATTATAAACACCTTGGAGAATCTTGCTTCTTCATTCCAGTTCCATATAGAAGAGCTGCATCATATCATTAGAAAAAATGCGCACTTTTTTGCTTATTTAATACTGGGCATTCTCGTTTTGAACGGATTAAGAAGAAGCGGTGTATTTGGCAAGCGAGGTATAGGTATTGCCTTGTTGATTTGTATTCTGTATGCCATCACAGATGAGGTGCATCAGTTATTTATCCCCGGGAGATCCGGAGAGGTGAGAGATGTCTTGATTGATAGTGGTGGTGCGAGCACAGGAATTGTCATTTATTTACTAATTTCCAAGCTGGTAAAGCGGCGCAACAAAAAGCGTATCCGCTGACAAATGGTTTTGCTTTGCAGTTCATTGTTTTTTAATGATAGCTTCCCAATGGTTTTAATGCTTCTGCAGTTTGATATGTATAAAAAATTCTAGAAGCTTTAGAGAAATTCAAAGAAAGTCTTTATACTTCAACAACAAAAAGTATAAAGGCTGTTTTTAATTTGAATCACTGGATAAAAAACAAAAATTACAACTATTTTTTCCATATATGCTAATATGAAATAAGAACTAATTTGATTAAAATAAACTAAATTATCATTATCTCTGCAGTTTTTAGACGTTAGTGAAAAGCGTGATAGCTTCTTAGTATCTAATGGAATTTTTCATATACGTTGGACCTGCTTCATGGCAGAAAAAGATAATTAAAGTGTGAGGGCAGCTATGGGACAGAATACAATAACGTTAGATCCAGACGAAAAAAATGCCACCAGTATTCCTGAAATTGAAAAGGAATATGCAAGGCTGGATAAGGACTGGCTCTGGTTTCATTATAAATTATCCATTTGGCTGGTGATTTTTACTTTTATTATAGAATGCCTTCTCAGCCTTATTATTGTCCGGACGGATTTGCTTAGCACGTCTGTTCCAATCTATATTTGGAGGTTTATTGCCGTACCAAGCATTCTGAATGTGATATTCCTCGCGATTGGTACGGCAGTGATGTATTCTAAACGCATTTCGCACCAGGGAAAGAATGGCGGTATATAAAGAGGGAGTAGATATCTCGCAGTGGTTTGCCAGGGCGGATTTGGCTCTGTATCAAGCAAAAGAAGCAAGAAATGCAATAAGAATTTATTCGTAATGTATAAGGAACTTGCAGGGGAAGTAATTATATTACAAAATTGTAGAATAGCATCGTTTGATATAAGTTCATATTGGGGGATTTATAATGAAGCAGTATTTAGCATTTGATATAGGCGGTACGGAAATAAAATATGGCATATTAAATGAACAGGGAGATATATTAGAAGTAGAATTATTCTCTTCAAAAAATACAAACGGTAACTTTGTACTGGACAAGATTGTAGAGATTGCCTCTTCTAAATACAACGAAATCAATGGGCTGGCAATCAGCGCTCCAGGCTTTATTGATGCGGAAAGCGGCTACATTGAAAATGGTGGAGCATATAGAGATTTTGATCATTTCAATATGAAATCCTATCTGGATGAAAAGCTGTCTATTCCTGTTACGATTGAAAATGATGTTAATTGCGTGGCTTATGCAGAAAAATGGCTGGGGAATGCTCGGGAGGATACCGATTTTGTTTGTATGACCATTGGCACCGGCATCGGAGGAGCCTTATTTCTTAATAATCAGTTATATAGAGGTGTCTCGCACCGCGCAGGTGAATTTGGATATATGAAAACCAGCCCGGACAAAACACCGAACCTTTTCAGTAATTCCTTAAATCTTAAAGCTACGATGACAGTTATACGAAAACAATTTTCATCTGTAAAAGAAATTCCGCTAAGCCAAGTAACTGGAGAAGCGGTGTTTCAAGCCTTTGATGAGGGCGATGCAGACGCAATAGAAATTATATCCACGTTTTATGATCATATTGCGAATTTAATATATCATATTTTTAATATTATTAATCCAGCAAAAATATTAATAGGAGGAGGAATTTCTAATCGTGATTCGTTTATTAGTGAATTAAAATCACAGTTAAAAGCATATGAATTAAATGAGGATTGGTTAGAAATCAACACCTGTTATTTTAAAAATCACTCAGGGATGGTAGGTGCTACATATCACCACCTGCTGAAAACAGGGAATTTGCTGAATGGGTGATGGGAGCTGCCTTTTTGTATTTAATGCCTTCTAAAAAGAAGGATACAAAAAGGCTTCTCATTGAAAGTTAAATGGTTATATGTTAATATGTTCATATAAGCAAATTAATAAGTAACAACAGTTAAAAGGGAGGCCAATAAAACAATGGAAGAGCTGGAGTTTGAAAATAGTCCTTCTAAGGAAATCGATGAAGAAACATTATTTATCGTTACACAGACCTTTAAAGCATTAGGAGACCCGACAAGAGTCCGAATTCTTCATCTGCTTTTTCAAAAAGAATGTTCCGTTAATGAAATTGCAGATACGTTGGATATCAGGCAATCGACCGTATCTCATCAATTGCGATTTTTGAAGAATCTTCGGCTTGTGAAATATCGCCGGGCAGGAACCACGCTTTACTATTCTCATGATGATGAGCACGTTATGCTGATATTAAAACAAATGATAGACCATGCTTGTCATAGTTAGTATCAAAACCATTGATGTTATAAAAGTAATCGTTTTAATATTTGTATATGATTACATACTAACCTAATGATGAAAAGATATATCCAAAAAAATAGCGGTGCTTCTTAAATTAGAAGGCAGGCGGAAGATTTCTGCAAGCGAACTATATGCGTATATATGAATATAAACATAAAGGAGGTTTTAGCATGGGACACGATCATCACAGCCATGATCATACACATGGTGCAAACAAAAAGACGCTGCTGATTAGTTTTCTTGTTATCACGGCGTTTATGGTTATAGAAGTTATTGGAGGTTTGCTGACAAACAGCTTAGCTCTTTTAGCCGATGCGGGACATATGCTGAGTGATTCCATCTCTTTATTAATTGCATTAATTGCTTTTAAATTGGGAGAAAGAGCTGCCAATTACGGGAAGACATATGGATACAAGCGCTTTGAAATACTGGCAGCGGTCATCAATGGTGCCACATTACTTATTGTATCCATCTATATTTTTTATGAAGGTTATCAGCGATTGTTTGATCCGCCGGAAGTAGCTTCCACGGGAATGTTAATCATTGCTGTTATTGGTTTACTTGTCAATATTATTGTAGCATTTATCATGCTGCGCGGCGGAGATACAGAAAATAATTTGAATATGCGAGCTGCTTTCCTTCATGTTTTAGGTGATTTATTAGGATCAGTAGGTGCGATTATTGCAGCACTTCTTATCATTTTCTTTCAATGGACTTGGGCAGATACGGTGGCAAGTGTGCTGGTAGCATTGCTTATTTTAGTAAGCGGCTGGCGGGTAACGAAAGCCTCTATCCATGTATTGATGGAAGGGACCCCTGCCAACGTGAATTTAGAAAATGTCGTTCAAAAGATGAGTGATATAGATGGTGTCGAGGGAATTCATGACCTGCATGTATGGAGTGTAACCAGCGGACAGAATGTGCTTTCCTGCCATATTATTGTCGATGGCCAGATGACTGTGGAAGAAAGTCAGCAGCTGCTCCGGAAAATTGAGCATGAATTGGAGCAAGAGAATATCGGTCATGTCACGATTCAAGTAGAAACAGGGGAGCATCCTCATGAAGATACAATTATGTGTCAGGCAGAGTATGTGATGGAAGAGCATCACCATCATGGGCATAGTCATTGATTCAGCAGGCCAGGGCGCAAATCTAAGAGTTTTAAAATAGAGACTTCACAGGAAGAATGGAAGTCTCTATTTTTGTTTGCAGTAATGGATGGACTATGAAATTTTAGAGTATATGTTAAATCAACTTTAATTCATTCTCACTTTGTAAGAATACAACGAAAAACTTTTTTTAATTTTCTTAGAAAAATTGTACTTATTAAAAAAACTCTTATTAACGCGGTAAAGCTGAGGTAACACTTGACTAAAAATCTTTTTCACTATATAATTCAATTAAACAATTGAATAGTTGATATGGTGAAATTTACATTTATACTTGGCTGTATCATTCTATTTTAATCTAATATCAATTTAAATACACTTCATGAAAAGGTGATGAGTATGAGGGAATCTCTATTATCTGCAACAGAATATAAAGATCAATTATATAAACAGTTATCAAGAATTGGGAAAAGCCTTTCTAGTGATAAACGTCTTGAATTATTAAGTTTATTAACACATGGACCAAAAACAGTGGAAAAACTGGCTGAACTTTCCGGGATGGCCATTGCAAATGTGTCCCGTCATCTTCAAGTTCTAAATGATTCTAAATTAGTAAAGTTTACAAAAAAAGGGACTTATGCATACTACTCACTTTCCGATGACTCCGTTGCTGATTTTTTAAATTCTTTATGGAAGATTAGTGAAAATCATCTTTCTGATATTAATCAAATAAAAAGGGATTTTTTAGAGAATATTGATGATGTTAACGTACTTACGTTGGAAGAGTTATATGAAAAATTAGAAAAAGATAATATTACACTTTTAGATTTAAGAACTGAAGAAGAATTTAATTACAGGCATATTGAAGGGGCTATTTCTGTACCAGAGGATCGTTTAGATGTATATCTTCAAAAATTACCAAAGGATAATGAAATTATTGTATACTGCCGGGGGAAATTTTGTGCAGCTTCTGCTATGGCGGCACAAAAGCTAAAGGAAAATGGCTTTACAGCTTTCAGTATGGAAGACAGTGTTTATGAATGGGATAAATATTTAAACGTAAGTCATTAGAAATAATTATTTTACGTTAATTAATAAGATAGAAGCTGCCATCTTGGCAGCTTCTAAAAAATAACATTAATTCAATTTATTGCAGGATTAGTTTTAGTTGTCAGCACAGTGTTATTTTACTAAATAAAGCAATCATGTTGACAGTATATTTTTTTATTTTATATTTAATTATTCAATTGAATATAAAATAAACGAGAGATTTTATTTAGGAAACATTCATAGGAGTGCCTCTCTAGAAAGAGGGGATGAATGAACTTATTTTTTATTTAAGGAGGAAATTAAATGTCTGAAGAAAAAGTGTATGATGTTATTATTGCCGGTGCAGGACCTGCTGGAATGACAGCAGCTGTTTATGCGTCTCGTGCAAATTTAGATACCTTAATGTTAGAACGAGGAATTCCTGGCGGTCAAATGGCAAATACAGAGGACGTGGAAAACTATCCCGGATATGAGCATATTTTAGGACCCGATTTATCGAATAAAATGTTTGAGCATGCAAAAAAATTCGGAGCAGAATATGCATACGGGGATATCAAGTCCATTGAGAATCATGGAAGTTATAAGATTATCCATGCTGGAAAAAAAGAATATCGTACAAAATCTTTAATTATTGCGACTGGAGCCCAATACAAAAAAATTGGTGTTCCTGGTGAGGAAGAGCTTGGAGGGCGCGGTGTATCTTACTGTGCAGTATGTGACGGCGCATTCTTTAAGGAGAAGGATATCGTTGTTATAGGTGGAGGAGACTCTGCAATTGAAGAGGGTGTTTATTTAACTCGATTCGCAAATAAAGTCACTATTATCCATCGACGTGATCAGCTTCGCGCCCAAAAAATTCTGCAGCAGCGCGCATTTGATAATGAAAAAATTAATTTCATTTGGGATACTGTTCCAGAAAAATTTAATGAAACAGATGGAAAAGTAAGCAGTATTACTTTAAAAAATATGAAGTCTGATGAAGTCTATGACTTTAATACAAATGGGATATTTATTTATATTGGGATGCTTCCATTAAATGACCCGTTTACAGAATTGGGTATTACAGACGATACAGGGTATATTCTTACCAATGAAAATATGGAGACAGAAATCCCTGGAATCTTTGCTGCTGGTGATATTAGAGCAAAAAATCTTCGGCAAATTGTAACAGCGACCGGGGATGGAAGTATAGCAGCTGAAACAGCAATAAAATATGTGGAAAGCCTTGCTGAAGTGTTAAGTGTCCCAGAAAGACAATTATAAATCATTAAAAATAAAAAATAGGGGTGCTGCATAATCAGTTAATTGATTATGCAGCACCCCTATTTTGATTATAAAAAGAATCACCCAAGATAAATACGTTGGAACGGTTCCCTCTGTAAATTTAGGTTTTGTTTTGAAAGTGGGTATGGATAAATTAACTAACCTAAATTAAAGAGGTATTTTTTATGTTTGAAACCTTTTCACAGAATATTTCACAGTAACTACACGCATTTGAGTTTACTTATTTTATTGCAGACATTTTGCTGAAACTAAAAAAATTAGACCCGTTTTATTATGAAAAGTTATTTTAAATCCTTTCATCAAATTTTCACATTAAACAAGTACGATAGGAAAGGAGAGCGTTTGAAATGGAGGAGTATCTGAATGGTGATAGCAAGTAAATTAATTGCGGCAGGAATCATTGCTGCCAGCTTTTTGGTAGGGTGCCTTTCATTTTATATCATGAGTAACCTGCCTATAAAAATGAAGAAAAAGCATATAGCAGAAATCGTATCCCAACTAATTAATTTTGTTCTCTTTATGTGGGCAGGGAAAATCATACTAAATCTTTCCAGTTTCCTGTCTGATCCATTAACAATACTGGCTTATCCTGCTAATTCAATGGCTTTTTATTTTGCAGTGTTTGCAAGTATTATTATGCTGATTTATAAGGATAAACAAAAGAAATTGGATTTGTGTCCTTTTATGGAATCCTTTGTACATGTATTTTTAGTTGCTTCTTTTTTATACGAATTTCTTGAAATTATTTTAAAAGATAATGTATATGCATTCGGATACTTATTACTGCTCTCTGTTCTAATAATTTTATACTTTTTCCTCAGGGAACGGATTCAAATAAAATTATTGTTGCTTATTATCCTGGGCAGCTGGTCGCTCGGTATAATAACCTTATCTTTCATGCAGCCTTTCGTAACGGTTTTTGGTTATATGATGGACCCATGGTTTATTAGTATCTTTTTTATTATTGTTTTAGCATTATCCAATTTATTCTATAAAACAAAGCGAGGGTTTAAACAATGAGTATGATTGAAGCAGATACAATGCTGCTTACTGGTATGTTTTTAGCAATGGGGGCAGGCGTATTATCTTTTTTATCCCCCTGTGTATTACCGATTTTTCCAGCCTATATGTCATACATAACTGGAATTAGTGTAAAAGAGTTACAGGGAAACAAGAATGTTCAAATTCTTCGTCAACTATTTGCTCATTCTTTGCTTTTTTTATTAGGAGTTTCGCTGGTGTTCATTAGTTTGGGAGCAGGAGCTTCTCTTCTGGGACAATGGGTACAGAATTTGCTGTTTGGAGATTCGGGATTATTTATACAAAGAATAGCAGGTATTTTTATTATCATTATGGGTTTATTTATAGCAGGATGGATAAATATACCTTTTTTAATGAGAGAGCATCGTTTTCATTCAAGAAAAAAACAAGCGGGATATGTCGGCACATTTTTTGTAGGGTTAGGTTTTGCTGCCGGTTGGACACCCTGTATTGGGCCGATTTTTGGGTCTATATTATTTTTAGCTGCAAGCAATCCTGGTCAGGGAATATTCTACACTTTTTTATATGTTATCGGTTTTGCAATTCCATTTCTTGTTCTGACCTTGTTTATAGGAAAAACAAGGTGGATTGTCCGGCATAGTAATATCATTATGAAAATTGGAGCAATAATGATGATTATCATGGGTATTGTTTTGTTCTTTGGATGGATGCCTTTTATTTCAGGTTTTTTACTTGATTTGGTAGAGGATACTTGGTTGTCTAGGTTAGGCTAAGAGGAGGAGCGTTGTAATGAAAAAATGGATTTTCACTATGATTATTGTAGGAATGATTGGGTGGGCACTGTATGATTTTATAGATTCCAGCAGACAATCCACGGATGAATTTGTGCCTGTAGAAGAGAATAGCAGTGTAGAGGAAGACGTGAGAGAGCAATTAGAAGCAGCAGATAATGAAGAGGGGGACTCGGCGGCAGGAGAAAACACGGAAGTCGGTCTGGAGGTTGGAAATATGGCACCAGATTTTGAACTCCAGACGCTGGCAGGTGAAACAGTGAAGTTATCTGATTACCGAGGGAAAAAAGTAATGATTAATTTCTGGGCGACGTGGTGTCCGCCATGCAGAGCGGAAATGCCGGATATGGAAGCCTTTTATCAGGACAAGGATATTGTTATTTTAGCAGTTAATTTAACAGAGACAGAAAATAATCTGCAGCAGGTGCAGGATTTTGTAAATGAATACGAATTAACGTTTCCAATTTTACTGGATGAGAAAATAGAAGTCGCCGAACAATATATGATTCAACCAATACCCACATCATATATGATAAACTCAAATGGAGTAGTGGCATTTAAAGCCTTTGGTTCTTTGAACTATGATTTTATGGTTCAAGAGTTTGAGAAAATGAAGTAATTTTTTATAGAAGATTAGAAAGAAGGAATGGGGATGAAGCAGACAGTATTAGTTGTTGAGGATGACAAAATGATACGTGAACTTATCCGTATTTATCTACAAAAAGCGGATTATGAAGTTTTTACAGCTGCAGACGGAGAAGAGGCAAAAGCGGTTTTTTTAACGGAACATCCTTGTCTTATTATTCTAGATCTTATGCTTCCAAAGTTAAGCGGCGAAGAATTCTGTTTGTGGATTCGTGAACAAGAACGTAATGAGGTTTCTATTATTATGCTTTCAGCCAAATCACGTACAGAAGATAAGATTAATGGGTTAAAGATGGGAGCAGACGATTATTTAGTAAAACCTTTTGACCCGTATGAGCTTCTTGCTCATATAGAAGCAGTTCTTCGCCGTACAGGACAGTTTTGCCAAAAAATTGCTTACAATGGGCTTTGTATTAAGCCTCGAAAAGGGGAAGTATTGTTATTTAATACGCAATTAGAGTTAACCAAGCATGAATTTCATCTTTTGTACTGTTTTATGGAAAATCCTAATATAGTGATTTCCAGGGAAAGTTTAATGGAGCAATTATATCCTTATGCAGATAAATTAGTATCCGACCGAACCATTGATGCCCACATCAAAAAGTTGCGTAAAAAAATTGAAGAGAATCCTGCATCTCCAAAGCGTATTATGACAGTTCGAGGAATGGGGTATAAATTTGTTACAGAATAAATGGGGGAGGAATTTTCTTCCAAGATGTTTTTTATTTCAATTGACATTTATCAATATCATCATAATTGTAGCTTTTGTAATGTTTAGCAGCTGGGCAATTTATAATACAGCTTGTACGCTGGCAGATGGACTAACCTCGATGACTGCTCAAAAGCAGAGTCAATTCCAAGCAACGCTTTTTCAATACTTATGGTTGTTTAGTGTTTCTGCTGTTATTGTAGGCAGTTTGATTCATTTTTATTTAACAAAAAAAATGATCCAGCCTTTAAAAGAGTTAATCCAATCTACAAAAGAGATGAAAAAAGGGCAGTACCCAAGCTCCATTTATGTAAAGGGAGATGGAGAAGTAAGTGAATTAATCCGTCATTTTAATGATTTGGTTCAACAATTAGAAACCAATGAACAGCATAGGACAAATCTTGTATCTGATTTATCTCATGAATTTCGTACACCGTTAACAAACTTAAATGGTTATTTACTTGCTCTACAAAACGGAGTCATGGCAGGAGATAAGAAATTATACCAATCTCTTTATGCAGAATCGTCAAAGTTAACACAGTTAGTTGAACAAATGGAACAGTTAAAGGAATGGGACGATATGCAAGCATATTCTTTTTACGAAAAAGAACCAATAAATATGCAAGAATTCATTGAAAGATCAATTAAAATATTTCAGTGGTCCTTGAAAAAGAAGCATATTGATATAGAGATTGATGCCCATCAAGGTACAGCTGTTATAAATCGTACAAGTATTTCTCAGGTTATCAGCAATTTAATAGATAACGCCATTCGTTATTATGAAGGCGCAGGGCCAATTACCATAAAAGGAGAAAAAAACGCTGATGAATATAAAATTTCTATAACAGGTCCTGGAAGAAAGATTCCAGAAAAAGATAAAGAACGGATTTTTGAACGATTTTATCGTGTAGAAACTTCCAGGTCACGTGAATTTGGGGAATCCGGCTTAGGGCTTGCGATTTCAAAGGAAATTATTGAACGGCACCACGGGAAAATAGGTGTCCATACGGAAGGGCATATACATACTTTTTGGTTTATTATTCCTTTCTCCTGAAATATGTATTAACCTTTAATAGAGAGAATGATAATTGATAAACTAATTGCATTGAATGTTAAAAACCATCCCCTTTATTTATGGTAACTGGAGAAAATCTGAAATAAACGATTGCTGGAAGACACGATAGTTCTTGTTTTAACTTCCTGTTAACCATTTCATATGGTTAGTAATGCTCCAAACCGTTTTGTAGCTTATGTTTATCCAGTAAGAAAATAATAAAAATGGATAAAGAAATTTTATAGAAATTACATAGTGAGATAAATGAATAATTATGTTAAAGAGTATTAACACTAATTATACGCATAGACATAAAGAATTTTAGCAAATATGATTTTAAAATGTCTTTTTTTGAATCTCTCTATGAAAAAGGTGGTTATTACTATGAATATAGATAACTTGGAAATGTTTTGTAAGGTAATTGAACAGGGCAGTATTAGCCAAGTAGCTCGATCAAGCTATGTAACGCAGCCCGCAGTAACGAGTAAAATACGACAAATGGAAAATCATTATGGTGTTGCTTTGTTTGATCGGGATGGCGGTACAATACGTGTTACAAATGCAGGTTCTAAATTATATCCATACGCTAAGGAAATCGTTGAATACTATAAACGTTCTCAAGAAGTAATGGGCAATATATCTAATGATAAAGAGGAAACATTACATGTTGGAGCCAGCTTAACAATCGGAGAATATCTTCTGCCAAAAGTGTTAGGTAAGTTTCAAAAAAAATACAGAAATATTGAATTTAGTTTAGCTATCGGAAATACACCTACCATCATCTCTAAATTAGAAAGTTCGGAAATCGATATCGCTTTAGTAGAAGGGAAGGTTATGCATAAAGATTTTCACATTGAGAAATTTGCCAAAGATGAGCTGATACTGATAATTCCGAAAAACCACCGCTGGAAAAATCAAGAGAGGATAAATATAGAAGATTTAACGGAGGAAAGGCTCCTTTTAAGGGAAAAGGATGCAGGTGCGCGAAAAATTATAGAATCGGTATTTGCAGAAAATAATGTTTTGGAAGAAATACGACAATATTTAGAACTTGGGAGTACCCAGGCAATTATCAGCGGCGTTGAATCTGGTCTTGGTGTTGGAATAATCCCTAAACTTTCTGTGGCGCATGAACTTGAATTAGGGGCTGTTACACATATGCCTATTTCGAATATAACTATTTCTAGAGATTTATGGATTGTAAAAAGAACAACAAGATTTCCCAAAAATAGCATCAATTTATTTACTCAATTTTTAAAAGATCGGAAATCTAACTTTTAATCTATTATTTTTTACATATAGAGAAGGTCTGAAGTTCCTAAAGTCTATTGTGGAGGACAGGCAGTATGTAAATGACTCCTGTTAATACGGGATGAGTTTAAAGTTTGTACAGTTATACTCAAAATAGTATTTTTAAGGGGAGAGACAAAAAATAAGTATTTTTCAAAATCAGGAAAATATCAGGGGAAATCTGTATCCAGCTATGAAGGAAAATAGCAATGGTACAGATTTTTTTTTATGAAGTGAAATTAATGAACCCTTATAATTATCAGAATCTGAGCTTTAGTAAGAGATATGTAAGGATAAAGCAGCTACACCAGTAGTTGTGTCTGCATAGATAAACTGATTATTTCCAATATAGATATCTACATGAGCATGTCCATTTAATACGTTTGAGAAAAGAATACGGAATCCTCTATTAATAAATCGTTAATTGTATAAGGCTTGTCAAATTTTCTTTTCGCACTTTTCCGATGTCGAGATAAGTTTAACTCACAATATAATCTATACTGTCTGATGCCTTTTGAAAATACTGTTAGAGCTTGATTTAGAGCTGGCATTGACAATGTAACCTGAAGAGCCAAATGTATTTTTAAACCGGGGTTTATTGTGAAAACGGTTTTTCCTTTAAAGAATAATAAAATATTATGGCCCATAACATTCTTCTATAATTTATAAAGGTTTTTATATAGTAGGATAATAATAACAGCAAATTTATGATTAATTGATTTCTCAGATAAAGCTGATCAAAGTAATGTAACCTGAGAAGCTTTGATTAATTAAGTAGAATTTTTTCAACCTATCTTTAAAACGACTAATTAGGAGGGAGAAAAATTGAGTGAAAGTAAATTTTCAAAAATTGTTATTGTTGGTGCGGGTTCAGCGGGGATTTCCATTGCATCTCGAATCATTCGAAATGCACCTTATTTAAAAGAAAATATAATGATTATTGATCCTTCAGAGGACCATTATTATCAGCCTTTATGGACGTTAGTTGGCGGCGGTCAATCTAAATTAGAAGATTCTCATCGAAAACAGGAAACCCTTATGCCTGACGGCGTTCAATGGATTAAAGAAAATGTGACAGAATTTATCCCAGATACAAATTCAGTTATAACAGATGCACACTCACAGATTAATTATGATTTTCTAGTTGTAGCAGCTGGTATTGAAATAAAGTGGGACAGAGTTAAAGGGCTGAAAGAAGCAATTGGAAAAAATGGTGTCTGCAGTAATTACTCACCCGAGTTCGTGGAAAGCACTTGGGAAAATATTAGAAACTTTTCAGGTGGAAACGCCATATTTACTCAACCGAGCACCCCAATTAAGTGCGGGGGAGCTCCACAAAAAATTATGTACCTGGCAGATGATTATTTCAACAAATCTAGTGTCCGCGCAAAAACAAACATACAATTTATTTCTGGTACAGGTAATATTTTTGCAGTTCCGACCTATGCGAAAACATTAGAACAGGTTATTGATCGAAAAGGTATCGAAACCACTTATATGACAGATTTGATTGAAATAGATGGGGAGAATAAATTAGCGGTCTTTGAAAATATAGAAACAAATAAAAAAATGGAAGTTAATTATGACATGATCCATGTTACGCCGCCAATGGGGGCTCCCAGCTTTATTGCGGCCAGCCCGCTTGCAGATGCAGCCGGTTGGGTGGATGTTGATCCTTACACACTTCAACATAAAACGTTCCAAAATATATTTAGCGCTGGTGATTCATCCGGTCTTCCAACGTCTAAAACAGGAGCAGCTATACGTAAACAAGCCCCTGTAGTTGCTGAAAATATTCTTTCTATTATGAATGGCAGACAGATGAAAGCAAAATATGATGGTTATACATCCTGTCCCTTGGTGACAGGTGTCAACAAATTAGTGATGGCGGAATTTGATTATGATAAAAATCCACAGGAAACTTTTCCAATTGACCAATCAAAAGAAAGAAGCAGTATGTATATTGTGAAGAAAAATCTGCTGCCAATAATGTACTGGAATGGAATGTTGAAAGGAACGATGTAGTGAAATAATACAAGTTTATGAATATTAGTATATTCATGAAAAGGAGGTTTCAAAATTGGACACTACTCAAAAGCAGTCTACGATGGATGATGTAATACAAGAACTGGAGAAAAAGGAACAGGTAGACGCTCTATATTATCTCGTCCAAAAACTCCCTGATTTTGTGTCAAGAGTACAGAAGCTGGATGATAAATTGGATTTTATTGAGAATGTCATCGAAGACAAACAATCATTATCTACTATTAGTAATGAAATAGAAGAAAAAATAGAAAACCTGCATATTAACCAGGAACATTTAACTTCCCTTCTGGAACTGATGCATTTATTGCCTAAATTAGTCCCGTTATTAAAGAAGGCTGATGAAGTTTCTCAGTTCGTTAATGACTTTTTAAACGATACAGCATCTGTTGAATATGCATTAAAAGGAATAAATGATATTATTCCACTGGATAAGGCAGTCAAGGTTATAAAGGAGACAAATGAACAGTACAAACAGAATGATAATACTGCTAATTTTTCCTTATATGGAATGTACCGTTTATTGAAGGATCCAACCATTCAAAAAGGATTCCGATATTTAGAATCATTCCTTGAAGTTGCAGACAAAGAAACATAATAGATGATGAAGGAGAAGGCATATTTTTCGCTCCTTTTTTGATGAAAATTTAGCACAAAAAATCTTATTTAATTGGCTGTCAACAAACTGGTGAAGCGATAATTTGGGAAGAAGGAAGAATAGCTGGTGCGCACCATATTATGTTAGGCACACATGTTGATCAAATTGAAGAATTACCTAAAAAAATTTATTTGATGCAATGTCGTTCTGATGCCCGTTCAGCAGTTGCTGACAGCCTGACACAGGTAAATAATTTTAAAAATGTATTGAACGTAAAAGGCAGATATGTAGCATGGACGAAAGAAAAATTTCCAATAACAAAGGGATGACACACTTTATCGTTTTAAGTAATCGCACAAACATTATGCTTTTACTAGAAGATTATAAGAAATCAGCCTGCTAGTATTGGTAGGAAAACAGGTGATCAAATGGAATTAGGTTTTATTATTGTATTATTTTTTATTGGACTTATTGCATCGTTTGTATCAGGGATGTTAGGTATTGGTGGTTCAATTATTAATTATCCACTTTTATTATATATTCCGGTACTGCTTGGAGTAGGCTCATTATCTTCATCAGAGGTTGCTGGTATTTTAGCTATTCAGGTTTTCTTTTCAACAATTGGCGGCATGTGGGCATATAGAAAGGATGGATATCTAAATAAATCCTTAATATTAACGATGGGAATTTCTGTTTTAGTTGGAAGCTTTATAGGCGGATTTGGTTCTGATTTATTATCAGATAGTAATATTAATTTGGTATATGCCATGCTGGCCACTATTGCCGCAGTAATGATGTTTGTACCGAAGCAGCATGTAGAGGATAAGGAGAACAGTCAAGTGGAATTTAATCATTTGATTGCAGTTATATCAGCATTTATTGTGGGGCTGGGAGCTGGGATTGTAGGTGCCGCTGGAGCATTTCTGCTTGTTCCGATTATGCTTGTAATATTAAAGATACCTACAAGGGTAACAATCGCTTCCTCATTAGCAATTACCTTTTTATCCTCTATCGGTTCAGCTATAGGAAAAATTATTACAGATCAGGTATTATACGGGCCGGCAGCTGTCATGATAATTGCCAGCTTAATTGCTGCTCCAATTGGTGCAAATACCGGGAAAAAAATGAACATCAAAATATTACAGGCAATATTAGCATTGTTAATCTTTGCCACTGCCTTAAAAATCTGGACGGATATTATTTGATTGTTCTTATCTTTTAAATATGCAGACAGCTAATAATTAAGGAGGAATAGGGATGAGTCAAGTTATAACGATATATACATCAACATTTTGTCCAGTATGCAGCATGGTAAAAAGTTTTTTGGATTCTTTTGAAGCTCCTTATAAAGAAGTGAATGTGGATATGAATCCTGTTGCAATGTATCAATTAATTTCAAAAACAAAAAGGTTATCTGTACCACAGACTGTTATAAATGGAAAACGGATTTCTGGATTTAACCCAGAAAAAATAATGCAAGCCTTGTTTTATCAAAAAAAGACGTTATGCAAATAAGGTGAAAAAATAAAGTAGTGAGGTGAAACCTTCTCGTTGAGGAGAGTAATCTCAGAATTTCCTGCACGCTGCTAATCCAGTTTGTCAATTTTTATTATATTTTTGTATGTCTCTCCCCTTGCTTATTTAATATTAGGAAATAATTATAGCTTGTAAAATACCCTATATGGTATTTGACATTTCTTTAATCATCAGTTATTATACCCCTATAGGTATACAAAGGGGAGATTATTATGGCAAATTATCAAGCAAAACATATTAATGACTTTTCAAAAGAAGAGTTAGAGAGGTTAGGTGAGAATGGGCAATTATTAGATGTACGTGAAACCTCGGAGTATGAAGCAGGTCACATTCAATATGCGTACAATTTTCCATTATCGGAAATTGAACACAAATATCCTGAAAATGATAAAACATATTATATTCATTGCAAATCTGGCGCCAGGAGTCAAAAGGCAAGTGAATTTTTAGCAGGTAAAGGATTTGAGGTTGTCAATTTAGATGGTGGTTATTCAGCTTTTGCTGAGAAAAATAGTTCTCTTGCTGAGGAAAAGAGAGAATTAAAAATTCAAGATAATCGTAAGCTTGTTAATTATAGCGGCATGCAATGCCCGGGACCAATTGTCAGTTTAAATGCGGAAGTTCAAAAAATGGATGCAGGGAAGCAAATAGAAGTTAAAGTTACTGACTTTGGTTTTCATAGTGATGTAAGAAGCTGGGCTGCTCAAACGGGTCATTCCATTGTGGAATTAGAGAAAAGCAATAAGCATATTAGAGCAATTATCCAAAAAGAAGAACAAATTAATAAGGATATGGCAATAAAAGAAACTTCGAATGGCACAACAATTGTACTATTCAGTGGTGAATTGGATAAAGCACTTGCGGCATTTATCATTGCTAATGGAGCAAGAGCAGCTGGCAGAGAGGTAACGATTTTCTTCACCTTCTGGGGATTAAGTGCTCTAAAGCTTAATAATAAAGAAAAAGTGAAGAAACGGGGGATGGAAAAATTATTTGATTTATTTTTACCTCGTACTCCTGTCAACATGCCTATATCGAAAATGAACATGCTTGGTTTAGGTAACCGGATGATGCGTTTTATTATGAAGCAGAAAAATGTAGATAGTTTGCCAGCATTAATAGACAAAGCAATTGAGCAGGATATTAAACTGATTGCATGTACGATGAGTATGGATGTCATGGGAATCAAGAAAGAAGAATTACGCTCAGAAATTGAATTTGCCGGTGTAGGTACGTATATCGGTGAAACAGAAAAAGCGAAACATAATCTATTTATTTAAAAACCAAGGAGTGAAATTATTATGTTTTTTAAACAGTTTTATGATCAGCACTTATCACAAAGTTCTTATTTAGTTGGATGCCAGCGTACAGGGGAAGCGATTGTTATTGATCCAAAAAGAGACATTCGTGAATATATTGAAGTGGCAGAAGCTGAAGGCTTAACAATTACGCATGCTGCAGAAACACATATTCATGCAGACTTTGCTTCAGGTATTCGTGATATTGCAGCAAAATTAAAAACAAGAATTTATGTATCTGGTGAAGGAGATGACACTTTAGGTTATAAAAATATGCCGGATGGTACGATATTCGTTAAGGATAATGATGAAATTCATGTTGGCAACGTTTCTCTAAAGGTTATTCATACACCTGGACATACCCCGGAGAGTGTCAGCTTCTTGCTTATAGATAAAGGAGGCGGCTCTTCTGTACCAATGGGATTATTCTCAGGAGACTTTTTATTTGTTGGGGATGTTGGACGCCCAGATTTGCTGGAAAAAGCGGTACAAGTCAGCGGTTCCACAGAAATCGGTGCAAAACAGATGTATCAATCCATTCAGGAGATAACAGCTTTACCTGATTATATTCAAATCTGGCCAGGGCATGGTGCCGGAAGTCCTTGCGGAAAATCACTTGGTGCAGTTCCAATGTCGACATTAGGTTATGAAAAAATAAACAACTGGGCATTTCAAGCACCTGATGAAGCAACATTTATTACAGTATTAACAACAGACCAGCCGGAACCGCCGCATCATTTTGCTCAAATGAAAAAAATTAATCAGTATGGCAGTGACTATTTTAAACCATACATTGTATATCCTGCGGAGGACATAGCATTACAAACGTTTGATATTCGCACGCGAAGCGCCTATCACGGCGGACATCAACATAGTACTGTTAATATTCCGTTTGATAAAAACTTTATCAATCAAATCGGCTGGTATTTAGATTATGATCAGCCCATTAACCTTGCAGGTGATAACCAAACAGTCCAAGATGCTGCGCATGTCTTACAATTAATTGGTTTTGACATTGTAAAGGGATATGTAAAACCAGGAGATGAAGTTATTTCTCAGCATGTGCATAGTAAAGATATCACCGGTGAAGAGAAAAATGTGCTGGATGTCCGTAATGATAGTGAATGGAATCAAGGTCATTTAAAACAAGCTGTGCATATACCACATGGTAAATTGTTAGAAAGAGAAGTACCTTTTGATACGAATGAACCAGTATTCGTTCATTGTCAGTCAGGGGTTAGAAGCTCCATTGCAATTGGGCTGTTAGAGAAAAAAGGCTTTAGAAATATCATTAACGTAAAAGAAGGATATAAAGATATTAAGAAGGATTTATAGTAAGGAATAACAGAGAGATGTGTAATCTCCTTTTTAAAAAAACATTTTCATGGCAAAGAAAAACGTTAAAATTAAAAAAGGAAATACTCTCTAATATTCATCTGGGGAGTATTTCCTGCTTATGTTAAATAAAAAATAAATTCTTATTATAGCGTTTTAATACCCGATAAGTTAAAACATTTGGCGTACCTATAGGAGTAATGGTATCTTTGATGAAGAAAGGAGTAATTAGATGAATCATTGGGATGTGAAATTTAATACAAATGAATATGTGTACGGAAAAGAACCGAATGAATTCTTGAAAGAGATGCATAAAAATCATCCGTTTTCAGGCGAAGTTTTAGCAATTGCCGAGGGGGAAGGACGCAATGCAGTATTTTTAGCTGAAGAAGGCCTGGATGTCACTGCATGGGACTCGTCTAAAGAAGGTATCAAAAAGTTGAAAAACCTCGCCGATGAACGAAATGTGCATGTTAATACTGAAATGGTTGATTTAAATCAAGCTGACTGGACTAAAAATAAATGGGATGAAATAGTTTGTATATATGGTCACTTTGATTCAGAGCTGCGTCATAAGGTATTAGAAAATGTGAAGGAGTCTATTAAACCAGGCGGCTATTATGTCTCTGAGGTTTTTTCTATTTACCAAATACCTTATGAGAGCGGCGGTCCGAAAATAGAGGATATGCTATATGACCCTCAAGAAGTGTTAGAAGTCTTTAAAGGTTGGAAAATGATTCATTTCTTTATGGGAGAAGTGGAGCGCAGTGAAGGTAATTTTCATAGTGGAACAGCTCATGTTATTCAAATCATTGCTCAAAAGCCAGTTTAAAAAGTAATACCTGCGAAATCTTGGATAAATATGAGGGATTTATAAAATTAATTAGAAAGAGGCGATGTATGGTGGAATATAATAACCAGATGAAAAATCGGATTAAACGTATAGAAGGGCAGCTTAGAGGCGTTTTGAAAATGATGGAAGAGGGTCAGGACTGTCGTGATGTTGTTTCGCAGCTGTCTGCTTCACGTACTGCCATTGATCGTACAATGGGAGTTATAGTTAGTTCAAACCTTGTTGAGTGCGTTCAAAAGGCAGTAGAAGAAGGAGAAGATACCACCGAGTTTGTTGACCAGGCAGTCAACCTATTAGTGAAGAGCCGCTAGGATAGACAAAGCAATTCAGTCTATCTTAGCAAAAATTTTTAAGTAATAATAATACACGTACGGGTATAGGGTAAATGGATGTGGTGTAAACAAATAAATTACCTTTTACCAATTATGATAAAGCATTCGCAGCTAAGGTGAAGGACTGCGAAGCACCTGAACTACCCCAAATGTATTGGAGGAAGGATAAAAAAATGATATATACAATCATAGCGATTTTTGTGCTGCTTGTTATAATACTCAATCAATTGAAACGAAAGGGAATTAAACAAATAACTACGGAGGAATTAAAGCAAAAGCTTAAAAAGAGTGATATACAGCTGATCGATGTTCGAACAAAGGGGGAATTTCAAGCAAATAAAATAAAAGAAGCGAAAAATATTCCTTTAAACGAACTAAACAGCAGGTGGAATGAGCTGGTTTCAGATAGAGAAGTATTTCTAATTTGTCAAAGCGGAATGCGCAGTAGCCGTGCTGCATCATTTCTTAAGCGGAAAGGCTTTCAAGCGGTTGTGAATGTACAAGGCGGAATGAGTTCATGGAAGCATTCACAGTGATTGCGGATTCCGGTTATAAATTATTATCATTTCAAGAGTAAGTTTTTCACGGGTCTTTATCACTATATGTATACCCCGCGGAGGAAGCAGAAATGGAGAAGGATGTTATGAAAAGTATACAAGTAAACGAATTAGCGAAAAAAATAAGACAGTGCCAACATATAAACATAATTGATGTTAGAGAAGAGATTGAGGTAGCAGCGGGGAAAATCCCTGAAGCGAAACACATTCCCTTAGGGGAGTTAGCAGATTCATTAGAAAAGTTGGACAAGAATGAACATTATTACTTGATTTGCCATTCCGGAGGCAGAAGTTCCACCGCATGTGATTTTTTAACTGAACAGGGTTACGATGTAATAAATATCACTGGCGGCATGATGGCTTGGCAGGGTGAAATAGAATAACGGAAGGTGTGATAGCAATGGGGAAGAAAATATTAATTGTTGGAGGAGTTGCTGGCGGAGCATCCGTTGCTGCCAGAGTAAGAAGATTAGATGAACATGCCGAAATTATTATGCTTGAAAAAGGTCCGCATGTATCTTTCTCGAATTGCTCCTTACCCTATCATTTAAGTGGAATTGTAGAAGATAGTCAAGATCTTGTTTTAATGAATCCAGATATATTTAAAAACCGATATAATATTGAAGCAAGAGTAAATCAAGAGGTTATGAAAATTAATCGTGATAAAAAAACAATTACTATTAAAGATCTGATTGCGGATAGAACTTACGAAGAACCGTATGATTCTTTAGTTCTTTCACCTGGAGCGAAACCAATTCGGCCAAATTTGGATGGCATCGATCATCCCAACGTGTTCACAGTTCGTAATGTGGTTGATATTGAAAATATGAATGACTTCATAAAACAAGAAGATATAAAAAATATTGCAGTGATTGGAGGGGATTTATTGGTGTGGAGGTTGCTGAAAATCTAAAGCTGGCAGGCTATCATATATCTTTAGTAGAGTTTGCCAGTCAAGTAATGCCTCCATTTGATTACGATATGGCCCAGATTCTCCATAAAGAAATGGTTGACCAAGGAGTCAATCTTATTTTAGATGACGGCTTAGCAAAAATAGATGCTAGTTTTGTAGAGACCAATTCTGGAAGAAGGATAAAAGCAGAGACAGTTGTTTTAGCGATTGGTGTCAGACCAGAAACGCGCTTAGCGGAAGAAGCAGGTCTTCAAATCGGTGAAACAGGCGCCATCAAAGTGGATACGAATTACGTTACAAGTGATCCAAATATTTATGCAGTCGGAGATGCCATAGAAGTATACCATCGATTATTACACAAACCGGCCAGGTTAGCACTGGCGGGACCTGCCCAGAAGCAGGCCAGAGCAGCTGCAGATCATATGTATGGAATTCGAAGCAGGAATCAAGGGGTTATTGGCTCTTCCTCTATTCATCTTTTTGATTTAAATGCAGCTTCCACTGGTTTAAATGTCAGAACAGCGGAACAAGCCGGTATATCATCTGATTCTGTCTATGTGATGCCTGGAGATAAAGTAGGTTTGATGCCAAATAGTAATCCAATGCATTTTAAATTAGTATATGAATACCCGACAGGGCGGGTTTTAGGTGCACAAGCGATTGGAAAAGGTAATGTCGATAAACGGATCGATGTCATTGCAACGATAATCACGATGAATGGGACTTTAGATGATTTAAAAGAACTTGAATTAACGTATTCTCCAATGCTGGGAACGGCAAAAGATGTTGTTAATCATGCAGCGCTTGTAGCATTAAATCAATTAGAAGGCCGATATAAAGAAGTAAAGGTTTCCTGTGTACGTGAGTTAGTGGAGAATCATGCTTTTATCATTGATGCCCGTGAAAAAGGAGAGTACAATGCTGGTCATCTAAAACATGCAATAAATATTCCCTTAAGTGAATTTAGAAACAGATTAACAGAAATTCCGAAAGATGAACCTGTATATATACATTGCCGGTCAGGTCAACGAAGCTACAACATGGTAATGGCTCTAGATAACTTCGTTTTTGAGATGTAATAAACGCTCCGATTAATGGTTAAAGGTAATCAATTATAAATATATTGACGTGATAGTAACAGGGTTGGTTAAGAAAGACTGTTCTTTCTTATTAAACTCAATGGAAGACGGAAAACCAATTGGATTAATGGAAATGGAATTTGTACCTGTGCATGGGAGAAAAAGGATTTATAGAGAATTGGAAAATAACGGAGTGAAAGAAACTGATAAAATTGTACGCTTCAACCAAGGGATTCCTTGTAATGTGAGGTTTCGTAACTGGACCAGTACTAATAATTAAGAATACCATCATTCCATAAATTTGTTTCTTAGAAAAGGCATACATATGCTCTTTCTTTATGACTGTGTCTCCGTTGTATCGCTGTTATGAATAGAAGTCTAATAGAAATAGGTCAAAAAATAATATCAGAAAGAAAAAGGTGATCAACTTCAGTGATCACAAAATGATTCCACTACTTCTAACATTTACTTTTACCTTTGGATTAACTAGGATATGCTCATAATAATTTTCTCCCTTTATTTCTTTCCATATAGCTGGATGAAAGGCAATGAGTTCTCTGCCTAATCCAAGTACGTCACTTTGATTCGCTGCAAGTTTTTTGAACAGAGCATCCGCTTTTTCAGTGAGAATCTTTGATAATCGATTTTCCAAAAAATTGATCATTTTCTGCTTATCTAAATGGTCTGGAGGATAGTCAACAATCTCTACGTCCAATTGCAGCCTAATATCAGCATGTACCTTTTCTTTTTTTTCCAGCTTAAGTTTTCTTGATACGCTTTTTACATTATAGCTGACGGATACATCATCTTTTTTATCTAACTGTTCTGTTAAAAGTGCTTTTTTGGATTGTGTTTCCATAAATAATAATAGCAAAGTACTTTCATCAGGGGTAAGGAACTGTCCGGTAAAGCTGTGGTCATGAAAAAGAGCAGCCCCACTTATTTTAACTTCATTATCTTCCTCGTCCTTGCTCAAATAAGGGAGCATGAAATCTTTTCCTTCATCAAACAAATAGGTGCGAATCGATCTTAGTGTAATATCCTGGATCTCCGAATGTATTTCACTGCTGTGAATCAATTCGTACAGGTATTCCCCTTTTTCAACTTCATTTTCGGATAAATGGGTAATTATCTCA
Source organism: Oceanobacillus sp. FSL K6-0251 (assembly GCF_038004725.1). NCBI lineage: Bacteria > Bacillati > Bacillota > Bacilli > Caryophanales > Bacillaceae > Oceanobacillus > Oceanobacillus sp. FSL K6-0251. The sequence continues at coordinate 1,694,558 of NZ_JBBORS010000001.1, forward strand.
TTTGCACTGCTATCTGTCACAGCAATTTTGGCGTTTATATCCACCCTTGGATCCCGGTAAAGAGGACCCAGCACATTGTAAATATCACCTTTGGCTACCTCGATTCCTAAGATTAAAGCTCTTCCTTTTGCGGGATCGTAATTACCAGGTACGCTTCGATCAATTGTCATGCTTGCCTCTTTTATCGAACCTCCTTTTCCAGTTACCAGTTCATTCGATATGGATATTTCCCCCCTGCTTGACTCACTAATATTCATTTCTCTAATAATTGAAGTTGTTTGATAATCACCATTCTCATCCAAGTCAAAACCTGATAAATACACGGTACGGGAATCCCTTAGAAGTCTTTCATCCCAGCACCCAGTTAGTAATGGAAGTATAATGAAGATTAAAAAGAGCTCAGTTTTTCTCATAGGTCGATGCCACCTCTCTTTTAAAAATAATTGTTATTAAAAGCAGTAGGATAGGGATAATAATGCCGAAAATTAAACTTAAATGCGTTAACCATTTTTCAAGTAAGGTAATCTCCATATAATAAAATATCATCGAAATGATAAAGACGAATGTTCCAGATAGTATCACAGCAAATTTATGTTTGATACGGATTAATTTACTTATTCCTATACTTGCTGAAAAGGAGTAGCTGATAATAGTAGTAAAAACTATCAGACCCCAGAAAGAAAGAAATATTAAATCTAATCGGCTTAAAATTCTTATTTCTATTGCACTTAGTATATATAGAACCGGTTCCGACGTGATTTTTATTTCTTCAGGACTAAGCATTACGGTACTTAGAATCACAATATACGTTAAAAAAATGGTTACAAATAATACTGCTAAAAAAGCTCCTTTCAGTGCTGAAATATTTTTTTTAGACTGCTTTATAAAAGCAAAATAAATAAGTAATGTTTCAAACCCTGTTAAAGATATCATTGAATCACTTGTACTTTTAAGAATATTCCATCCACCACTGGAACCAATAGGGAAAAGATAGCGAACATCTATGGATGAATCACCATAAACAAAAAACGTAATGAAGAATAAAAACAGGATGAATATGAATAGGAAAGATAATAAAGATATCACATTTTTTATCTTACAAATACTTCCATAAATAAGTAGAACGAATTCAATCAAAAATAATACCCATACTGGAGTTTCAGGGAGTATCCATCGTTTCAAAATATCCGCATATACAATGAAGATATAACAAATCATTGTCAGCAGGTAAATAATATATAAAAAATTTAATGCAGTTCCAGAAGTTTTCCCCAAAATTACTTTAGAAAAATCAAATAAGGTAAGATTGGGGAACTTTATGCAAAGTAACCAGATAAGCAGTACAATTAGTTGAATAAAAAATCCAGTAATTAAAATGGAAATCCATCCGTCACTGCCTGCTGCGTGATGTGTTTGATGAGGTAATGATAACAAGCCTACACCCATCATCGTTTGCACCAGCACAAAAAATAAATTTTCAGAACTAATACGGCTCTTCACTTTCATCTAGTTTCCACTTCCTTGATCGTTTTTCTTGCTTATAATGAGGTGAATTTTTAGAGTGTTTATACATCATCCAAGAAGGAACACGAATGATAGTATCTTTAAAATCCTCCAAGTTCAATGGAACAAAAGGTGAAAAATATGGATGACCGAATGAAGTAAGGCGTGACAAGTGAATTAACACACATAACACTCCAATGACAATTCCAAAAAAGCCAAATGTAGCTGCCAATAGCATTAAAGGAAATCCTAAGATACGAATTGAGCTGCTCATTTCTAGATTTGGCTGAACAAATGATGAGACTGATGTTAATGCAACAATAATAAGCCCGCCATAGGAGACAATTCCAGCCTCAACCATTGCTGTTCCTACAACTAGCCCTCCGACGATCCCAAAAGTTGTGGCGACGGTAGGTGGCAGTCGAATGGACGCTTCTCTAAGCAACTCTAAGGAAAGCTGCATAATCATTAACTCTATAAATGGCCGAAATGGTACGTAGCTCAACGAAGACTGCAGCGAATAAACAAGTTCCAAAGGAATTACCTCATAATGGAATGAAACGAAAGCAATATATAATGCCGGTAGAATAAGTGCAATAATATAGCTGAATAGACGTATAAATCTAAAAAATGAACCTAACCACCAGCGGGTAATATAGTCATCCGGTGTTTGAAAGAACGTCATAAATGTTGCTGGCAATATAATTACAGTAGGACTTCCATCTATAATTAAAGCAATCCTTCCGTCCTTTAAATTTGCTGAAGCGCGATCTGGCCGTTCTGTAAGTAAAAGCTGGGGAAACGGAGTAACTGTATAATCTTCAATGCCATCCTGAATATCTCCTGCTGATCGGATGGAATCAATCGTAATACTTTTTATACGTTGTTCAACCTTTTTGATGATTTCCGGATCTGCCAAATAATCCAAATAAATTAGTGATACATTCGTTGTTGTTGAGGAACCCAATGTATACTTTTTAACCGTGAAACCGGGTGATTTTGTTACTGTACGGAGTAAAAAAATGTTTTTGTCTAAGCTTTCAACAAAACCTACTTTTGCCCCAAGGATTGTTTTTTCTATGATAGGCTCTGAAACTTCTCTATCGGTTGATGCGTTCGCTTTCAGCAGGAACCCTTCACTATTCCTGCCTTTTTTTATTAGCAGACAATAACCGTCTAATAATCCGTTGATGGCTATTTTATTACTTTTGGCAGTGCTGATCTCCTGGCTATATAGTTCGTTTAAAATATTGTTGTTTTCCATTTTTGTAAGCGGTTTAATTATTTTTGATTCAAGCTTTTCCTGATCAACTAATGAATTGATGTAAAGGATAATATAGATTTGATTATTGCTATGTATTTCACGGTCTTTTAAATCGCTGGAATGATTTAATTGACTTTTGATATTCTCTATGGAGAGATTTGCCTGATTTATTAAAGACTTTTTGAATTTATTTCTTTTAAATTTCATCCCTGCACACCCTTTTTACTGCCACTTCTTGTTAGTAGTATGTGGAATTTGAATACAATTATGCAAATAGAAGATGGAAGTTGTTTCAAAGAGAATGCAAGGACATCAGTGGACAAATTACTTGAACATCAACGCTCAGCAGCCCCATAAGCCATATTCCACAAATTGGCCCAATAATTGAGTTTTGGAGGCTATACTTTATTCCGTTTTTGTCCCATATAGTTTAAGTGTATTTCACAATCTTCAAACTCACTTTTTATTGCCAATACCAGTATTAACATTAGAATTGTTATAAGACCGAATGTTGAAGTGAATATATCAATTACTCCAAAATTTAACTTAATATAGTTATACTTAGTACAACAATCAATTAAATTAACCATAGAAAAAAAGCTTTAATCGGACTACCTTTTTTGGTAACCACCATGAAAAATAATGAGAATCCTATTACCAATGTTATTACTAACATCATTATTTCCGCATTCATATAATACACCTCCAGTTAATAAAACCTTTCTTTGTTTACTTTATATCAGTAAAGAAGATTTGGATCTATGTCAATATTTCGGACACAACATAGTTAAGTCAAAATCTGTTTTCTCATTGTGATTCCCTGAAAACGCTGAGGGTTTGACATGAAGCCTCTGCGGGCATGATTGCTAAGCCAGGAAATCAGCTTATTTAAAACGTTACTAGCTTTCCACGAGAGGCTATCATGCCCGCCACTCCAAGTAAAGCCGTGCACTGAATCAAGTGTTGCGTTATGCTGCACTTGCCTTTATCTTATTTTCTAGCTTTTGTGGTGTTTGATAATGGATACTTCCATGTATTCTTTTGCGGTTATACCACCCTTCAATATATTGGAATAACGCTATTTTAGCGGAATAAAAAAGACTTCTTCTTTTTTCAAAATCGCATGAAACGATTCGATGCAGGCATTGTCGTATGGACAACCCTTAAGGCTAAAGGAATGCGTCATTTGATAAGAATCAACCATTTTCGCAAATTCATCACTGGTATATTGGGAACCTAAATCCGAATGAAAGACTAACCCGTCTTTCGGTTGTTGGGTTTGATAAGCATTTTCTAAGGCTTTTGAAATTAAACCGGTTGTCATGGAACGGAAAAAAGCGTATCCAACTATCTTCTTTGTGTGTAAATCCATAACGGAAGCCAAGTAACACCTGCCATCTTTTAATGTGTTGATATACGTAATATCCCCAACCCATTTTTCATTCACCGTGGTTGTTGAAAAGTCTCGTTTCAAGATGTTTTCACGTTCTATTATTGTTTCTTTGCTTGGTGTCGGTCTGAATTTCTTCATCACAATGCAGCGAATACCAGCTTCTTTCATCAGACGCTGCACACGTTTAAGGCTCACCCGAAAACCTTCTGTTTGGAGAATATAATGGATTTTAGGTGCACCATAACGCTGTTTGCTTTCTGTATAAATGCGTTTAATTTCTTGGGTCAACATTTTATTTTCCTTTTTGCGATTTGATTCGGTTTTATTTAATGTATCGTAATACGTACTTCTAGGAACATGTAATACATCACAAAGCATTTGGATCGAATGGTGATTGGAATGTTTTTCTATCATCGTTGTCAGCTCAGAAAGACTTACTTTTTCGCGAATATGGCCATAGCCTTTTTTAAGATGTCATTCTCCTCCTGAAGACGGAGCATTTGCTTTTTCATTTTAACCATTTCATCTGGAGTAACCGTTGAACCATCTTCTATTTTTATAGGAGAATATCTCTTGGCCCAAGCATATATAGTTACTTCAGAAACGCCATATTCGTTACTTAAATCTCTAGCTGAGCTGCCAGTATTATAAAGATCAACAATCATCTTTTTAAAGTCTTCATTATATTTTTTGCCATTATTTTTGTTTCCCATATGGACACAACCTTTCGTTAATAGTATTGTCAATTTCCTAAAAACTTAACTAGGTTGTGTCCATGAAACTATACTAGCATCATTATTTTGCAATATTTTACATAAAAAAACTGGAGGGAACTTTGGGCTAATACATAGACCCTTCACCCAAATTTAAAGAATACCTAAAATTAATAATCTTGAAACCATAACAACAGAAGTTGAAGCTACACGAGACGACTTAGTAATCGGAATCAAGTAATGGTAAAACCGTTACGTTAGATGACGTCAAAGCAGAGACCGGAAAAGCAGTACCCTTAGATTTTAATATGCATGGAGAAACTCCTGAACCGCATTTAGGGGCTTTAGGGCATGTAGTCATTGTAGATGAAGCAGCAGAACAATATATCCATGTTCATCCAGATTCTGACGACACAACCACATTCCATGCTCATTTTCCAAAGCAGGGAATGTATAAAATTTGGGCAGAATTTGAATTCGGTAATAAGGTACACACTTATTCATTCAATATTGAAGTAAGTAAATAATTAATGTCATCATATTTGGAGGAGGTAATTTTGCAAATGACTGCATATCATTTGGAGATTTATACTAGACCAACTTGCTCAGATTGCCAGGATTTGAAAAACTTTTTGGAAGAACATCAAATCCCGCATAAACAATATGACTTAGCGAAACAGCCCGAAAAAGAGAAGGAATTAAAAAAGATAACAGGAAATAGAATCGTTCCCGGTATTGTTTTTTCTCGATCGTCTATGCTGGGTTTAAGGAAAAAAGCGAAAAGCATGACCGGGTTTGAGCAAAATAAAGAAGAAATCAAAAAGCTGTTAGAAGTCAGCTAAGAGAAAGAAATGGATTCCGTAAAGAGATTTTATTTCTTTATGGAGTCCATTTCTTTTCTGTCATTAAAAATACCTTACCAATGTATTGTATAAAAATGATGAAAAAGTATAAAGAGGGGGGAGTTTATATGGAGAGTGATGGAAAAAAGATTAAAATCGCCGTCAATGGAGGTATCGGATTCGGATCAAAATTAAATGCCAACCAGCTGCTGACCATCTCTAAATATATGGATGAAAATGAAGAGCTGGAATTAACCACTTTTCAACAGCTTTATATCGAAATACCGGAAAGTGATAAAGAAGAAATTATAAAGGAATTTGAAAGTGCTGGATTGGCTTGTTATCCAGTGGGAAATTACGTTAAGAGCTTGAGAACCTGCAATTTCTGTAAAGGGGAAGAAAGAGAAGGGATGCCTGTAGCAAAAGAACTTAATAAACGATTTGCCGGCAAACAGGTTCCTTTCACATTAAAAATGGCTTATACAGGCTGTCCGATTGGCTGTGGAGAACCAATGGTCAGCGATATAGGCGTTATGAAATTCAAGGATCAGTACAATTTATATGTAGGTGGAAAGGGCAAGGGCTTTGATGCAGAAGTGGGGATGCTTCTGAAAGAGGACCTGGAGCCGGAAGAGCTATACGAAATTGTAGAGAGAATTATTGAAAATTATTCACAGCTTGGCAAGAAAAGAGAGCCTTTCTTTAAATTCTGGAGAAGAATCGGGAAAGATCAATTGATATATAAATAGCATCTTTATGATGATTAGGTACATGCACTATTGGAGGTAATACAACGATGTCTACACATACAAATACCATCTCACAACTAGATCCTAAACGGTGGAAAGCACTGTTTCTCTTATGTTTTGCGAACTTCCTTGTAATCATGGATGCGTCTATTATCCAAATTGCTTTACCGTCCATTCAGAAAACACTCGGTTATACGCAAGAAAGCTTACAATGGGTAATGAGTGCATTTCTGCTCATATTTGGAGGCTTCCTGTTATTAGGAGGTAAATTAGCCGATCTATATGGCAATCGCCGTATTTTTAGCTTGGGTGTTCTAATTTTGGCAGTTTCATCTTTATTTGCTGGTTTAGCCTGGAGCGAGCTAAGTCTAAATATATTCCGTGGAATTCAAGGCTTGGGTTCCGCTTTAATTGCCCCTTCAGCTCTATCTATGGTTATGCGGCTGTTTAGTTTCAGCTCGGCTGAAAAAGCAAAAGCACTTGCTTTTTGGGGCTTATCGGGGGCAGCAGGCGGGGCATTCGGAATTGTATTTGGCGGACTTTTAACTGGGACACTCGGCTGGCGCTGGACATTGTTCATCTATGTACCATTGAGCATTATCGTTTTGATTTTCAGTCCTAAACTATTACAAAAATCTGGTCAACGATTGAAAGGACGTATTGATTATGTCGGAGCTGTTCTAGTCACAGCATCTCTGATGTTGCTTGTTTATGGCATTGTATCAGCGGAACACAGCGGCTGGACATCAAGCAATGTTATGATTTCGCTTATTGCAGGTGTTGTTCTGTTTCTGATTTTCCTTCTTGTAGAATCCAAGATGAAAGAAGCGCTACTACCACTTAATATATTTAAAACACCTGACTTAGGTATTGGTAATATCGGTGTCTTTTTAACACAGGCAGCATGGTTCCCGTTAATATATGTTGATTCTTTATCTGCAGCAAGTGTTACATTACTCTCCGACAGCCGGCGCAATGGCAGTATTGCCTGTGCCATTATTTATGGCATTCTTCATGATCGTCGTAGCTGAAAAGGTATTGGCTAAGTTAGGTATAAAAATGACGATGGCTACAGGTTTTGTGATTCTCGGATTGGGTAATATTTTATTTTCACAATTTGCAACAGTGGATGGCACTTACTTTATAAGTGTATTAATCCCTTCATTTGTTGCAGCGCTTGGAAATGCACTTGCTTATTTAGCTTCTACAACAGCGTCTGTATCAGAAGTAGAGCCCAAAAAATCAGGGCTTGCTTCCGGTTTATACAATACGAACTTCCAAATCGGCTCTGCCATTGGTCTATCAATTATGGTTGCGATTGCCGGTGCAGCAACCAGAGCGAGTGACGTTGCTGATTCAGTCGTTGCTCTGAATGAAGGTTTCCAGCAAGGCTTCTTCTGGGCAGGTATGTTTGCTTTCGTTGGAGCTGTGTTGGCGTTGTTGTTTATTCAATCCAAAAAATAATGGTGAACACAAAAAGATTCCATCTATCATATTTTGATAGATGGAATCTTTTTTTACAATGTTGATCCTAAATGTTCTCTGTATAACTTGTACACTTATTTAGCGCGGGATTTATAATTGTAATCACTATATCGAGCCACTTTATATTTTTTATTTGCGATTTTAGAGTGTCTAATTTTATCTTCATTTCTTAACTCTTTCAGCACTGCCCAGCAAATAAAAACAGTAATAATGGTAAATGGGGTGGCTATGACGATAGCTATTGTTCTGACTGCTTCCAGTCCGCCGGCTAATAGGAAAACGACAGCAGACCCTGCAGTGATTAGTCCCCATGTTATTTTAAGATTTCTTGACGGATTTGGTTTACCATTGCTGCTCAGCATCCCTAATACAAATGTAGCGGAATCTGCTGAGGTGATAAAGAAAATAAAAATTAGCAAGAGAGCCAATATGCTTAAAAAGTTGCCCAGTGGGAATTCACTTAGAAAAGCAAACAAAGCTCCGTCTACATTTGCGTTTATCGTTTCCGCTAATTGGCTGTTGCCTAAATCATGAATTAAATGAATAGCACTGCCTCCGAGAACTGAAAACCAGATAAAGGATATCAAGGAGGGTACTAATAATACGCCCAAAACAAATTCCTTAATGGTTCTTCCCTTCGAAATTCTGGCCACAAATGAGCCTACAAAAGGAGACCATGTGGTCCACCAGGCCCAGTAGAACACCGTCCATGTGCCTATCCAATTGCTTCCTTCACTATTAAAAGGTTCCATCCGAAGACTCGTAGGCAGTATACTTCCTACATAACTTCCTGTAGTGGAGATCAGTATTTCAAAGATTTGTCTGGTAGGCCCTAGGATAAGTATGATAGACACAACAAAAGCTAAAAGTACTATGTTGAAGTAAGATAAATATTTCAATCCCCGATTTAATCCTGACCACGAGGAAATAATAAATAACAAAGTAGCAAATCCGATGATAAGCATTTGAATAGGGAATGTAATGGGCACTCCCCATTGAGCATTCATTCCATTGTTAATTTGTAAAGTACTTAATCCAAATGTACTAGCTACACCAACTGCAGTGATAAATACAGAAACAATATCAATTATTTTGCCAGGAGTTTCATAAATCCGATTCCCCAACAACGGATAAAAAATAGAACTTATGGAAGGTGGAAGCCCTTTTCGAAAATGAAAATAAGCTAAACCTAAAGCTACAGTTCCGAATAATGCCCAAGGGTGCATCCCCCAATGAAAAAAGGTGGCTTTCATTGCTTCGGTGGCAGCTTCTGCTGTTGCACCTTCTCCAGTTGGAGGTGTTATATAATGTGAAACTGGTTCAGCAACTGCCCAAAACACCAAACCAACCCCCATGCCTGCACTGAACAGCATGGAAATCCATGACAACGTACTATAAGCAGGCTTATCAGTGTCTTTTCCTAACCGTGTCTTTCCATATTTCGAAAACATTAGAAAAAGACAAAACCCTACAAATATAGTGCCTACAAGTAAATAAAACCAGTTGAAATAAGTGACTGTAAAATTCAAAAATACAGATGCTTTCTGCCCTAGCCAATCATTAAAAGCAACCCCGATGATTACAAACAAAATACTTAATATTAAAGATATACTAAGAACGCTATTTTCCTTAAACAAAAAATCTCCTCCCAGTTTCAATACTCCCTAAAGTAATCCGACAAATTATCCCAGCTCGTCTTATGGTAATTTTAACAAATTTTAGTAGTAGTTATAAGTTTAAAATCACTTCCTTAAAAAACAAATACTAGACTTAAATGTAATTAATAGATATAATTGGAATCGCTTACACAATCAAGATTATATCATAATCATGATTGAATACAAATAATTTTTTATAAATTTTTAATAAATAACTCAACTTTCGCACATTAAAAAGTAATTTCGCTTCTATATAAACAGGAGTTGATCGTTCCTTCGATAACACCCTTGACAAAGAATAAAAGGTGAAGTGTAAAGCACCGCTGCGGCGGACCATTTTGCTTTCCGACGTACAAATGTTTTCGATGGGGCGAGTAATCGCAGTCCCAGGACGTTGCGGTCTTAGTCTGCCTAGGGGCACGCTCTTCAGCTAACTTTTGCCAAGAAGAGCACTTGGCAAAAGTGGATCTTCAGATGGTGCTGATCCCTCAGGAGTCAAAACGGTCCGCCTTCGCTAGCAGGATGTTCTATATGTGAAAAACAACTTACCAAACAGAAATTTGATCCGATAGAACATATTTTTCATGCTGCATGGAAACATGTTCCGCCAAGATTACTTTCTGTGCATCGAAGCGATTCTCTGTATTTCATATCCATGCTGTCATAATTGGTTATTCAGGCGAAAGCTGCTATTTCGTCCAGCTCATTAGAATGTTATTTCTTTCATTCGCTGGAGCGGAGCTATGCACCATCACCAATTCCAACAAGGCCGGATATTCCACCAAAATGCAAGCATGATAAGGGGGAACATGTTCACCCTGAAATAGCAAGATATATATGCTTATTCTTAGGTGCGAAAGTTGAGTAAATAAAGTATTGCATTTATTAATAATCATGATTATAATATAACCGTAATTAACTTTTCAAACTTGATTATCTGAAAGAAGGGATTTATGAGAAATAGCATAGAACATTAACCAAAAGAACGAAATATCTTTACTTAAATGAAAGTTAACTAAAAAATAAAAAAAAGGAAGTGTTTGTTTAATGAGTAATTCTAAAGAAGTAGACGTTTTATGGTTGTCTCAAGAGGAATGTATTGAAAGCGGCGCAAAAGATATGGATATGATTCTGGAATATGTAGAAAAAGTAAATTTATGGTTGGCAGAAGATAAAGTGGTTGAACCAGAATTATTACACCTGTTATGGGAAGAAGGAAACTACTCAGGTAAAAGAATTGGTGTACACGCTGCTTTGATCCGTTCAGAAGAAATGCGTGTTGCTGCTGTTAAAGGTATCCCGAGTAATCCTTTGAACCCGGTAGAAAGACAGACACCAAGATCAAATGGAATGATTATTCTTTATAATGAAGATACAGGATATCCATTTGCGGTTATGGATGATACGATTGTAAGCGCTTTACGTACAGGGGCTTCCAGTGCTCTAGGAGCGAAGTATTGTGCCCGTCCAGACTCGGAAGTACTTGGATTAGTAGGATGCGGTGTTATTCAAAATGCTCATATCGAGGCAACAAGCAAAGTAATGAAAAATATTAAAACCGTACGACTATATGACATGAATGAGGATCGCGCAAAACAATTCGCTGATAGATGGAAGCATTTAGGCTATAATTTTGAAATCTGTAAAGATGTAGAACAGGCGGTAGCGCAATCTGATATTGTATATACAGCAACAAACGTCAACTTAGGAAATGAATATATTCCGAAAGAATGGATTAAAAAAGGATCTTTCCACTCTGGAGTGTCGATGTGGGATCATAAAAACGAAGCTATTTTAGAAGGATTTAATAAATATTGCATGGATTATAAGCTCCGTTTAAAAGATGATAAATATCCTTTATCTGAACTTACAAAAGCTGGTAAATTAGCTCAGGACGATATTATTGAATTAGGTCAGGTAATTAAAGGAGATAAAGTTATTCGGGAAAATGACGATGACAGCATCTTCTTTGTAACACTGGGTATTTGCGCAACAGATACAGCAAACAGCTATCAGATTTATCAAAATGCGAAAGAGCGCGGATTAGGTACTCCAGTGAAATTATGGTCTGAGCCTGCAATGTATTAATCTTTAGGAGGTGTCTTTATTGCCTATCACACCATTTAAAAACGATATGCCGACAGATTGGGGAAAATCTGAAAATCGAGAAGCATTAAATAAAAATTTAGAATATGTAAGAACAGAATTTGGCAAGGAATATCCTCTGATTATTGGAGGAAAAGAAGTTTCAAAAGAAAACAAACTGGCTTCTTATAATCCGGCTTCCCATCATGAAGTGATCGGTTATGTTAGCCAAGCTGGTAAAGAAGATATTGAAGAAGCAATAACTGCTGCCAAAAAAGCACATGAAGGCTGGGGCGCTATAACTTTCCTGGAAAGGGCCCGTTATTTATTCAAAGCAGCTAAAATTATGGAGCGGCGCAAACCGGAATTGGTTGCCTGGCAAATATATGAAGCAGGTAAAAATTGGGCGGAAGCTGATGGAGAAATTAACGAGGCAATTGATTTTCTGGAAATGTATGCTCGTAAAGCCATCAAGCTTGAACAGGGAGAAAATCTGGTTACCATACCGGGGATTGAAAACCATCTTGAATATAAGCCGCTTGGGGTTGGAGCTGTCATTTCTCCTTGGAATTTCCCGTTGGCAATTGTTACGGGAATGACTGTGTCCGCCATCGTTACCGGCAATACTGTACTATTGAAGCCAGCTTCCTTGACTCCAATCGTAGCAGCTAAATTTATGGAAATCATGCATGAAGCAGGTGTTCCTGATGGAGTTATTAATTATATTCCAGGTTCCTCCAGAGAAATAGGGGACGATTTAGTAACACACAGAGATATCAATTTTATTTCGTTTACCGGTTCCATGGAAGCAGGTCTGCACATCGATGAATTGGCTCATAAAAGAATACCAAATCAACGCTGGGTAAAGCGGGTTGTTGCTGAAATGGGCGGAAAGAACGGTATTGTTGTAGATGAATCAGCAGATTTAGACGCTGCTGCAGATGGAATTGTAACATCGGCATTTGGTTACCAAGGACAAAAGTGTTCTGCGGGCTCCAGAGCTATCATTCATGAGAGCGTTTACGATGAAATGGTTGATAAAATTGTTGAACGTACGAAAAAACTTCATGTCGGCCCAGGTACTGAAAATAATCCAATTGGTCCTGTGATTGATGATAAAGCGTTTAAAAATATCAACGAATATATAGAAATTGGGAAAGAAGAAGGAAAACTGGCTTTTGGCGGCAACAGTGATAATACGGAAGGGTATTATATTACGCCAACCATTTTCAAAGATGTCGCTCCAGGATCAAGGATAATGAAAGAGGAAATTTTTGGGCCGGTTCTGGCTATATGCAAAGCATCGAGTGTTGAAGAAGGAATCGATGTATATAATGATACTCAGTTTGGATTGACAGGAGCTTTATATACGAACAATCGTGAACAAATCTCCTATGCTCGAAGAAAAATGGAATGCGGAAATTTATTTTTAAACGGTAAATGTACAGGAGCATTAGTAGGAATCCAGCCATTTGGCGGTTATTATATGTCCGGTACTGGGGAGAAAACAGGAACTTTAGAGTATTTATTGCATTTTGTGCAAGCAAAAACAATTGCTGAAAATTTTTAACTTATAAATCTATTTAAAATGGGAGGTTAATAGTATGAAATCAATTGAAGGCGGTTTTCCAAGTTACGCAAAGTTTGAGCCTACGTCTCCAGGGAGTGATTATTATGATCCGAATCACTTTCATGAAGAGTTAGAGAAAATATGGTTTAAGACATGGCTGCTTGCAGGAAGAGAAGAAGAAATCCCGAACAGCGGCGATTATAAGACAGTTCAGATTGCACATGAGAATTTTATTGTTACCCGCGGTTCAGATGGCGAAATTAATACGTACTATAATGTCTGCCGCCATCGCGGTTCCCGCTTGTGTACGACAGAGGCAGGAAACTTCCCTAGAGGGAGAATCATCTGCCCTTATCATAGCTGGATGTATAGTGGGGATACTGGTGAATTGACAAAAGCGCCAAATATTTCGGATGAAGATGAAGGCTTTGATAGAAGTGAGCATTCCCTGGTTAGCATAAGAACAGAAACATGGGATGGATTTATTTGGATCAATGCGGATTCAGAAGCTCCTTCACTAAAAGAGAGTTTTAATTTGCCAGAATCCTGGTCTATTTATGAGCAATACCAAATGCACAGACTGAAAATTGGTAAAACAGGAACCTATAATGTAAAAGCAAATTGGAAATTGTTAATGGATAACGCAGAGGAATGCTATCATTGCGGCACGATTCATCCGGAATTAAGCAAAGCAACTCCGCCAATGCAGCCTAGACAATGGGTTGATGAAGAGGTGCCGGAAACAAAGGTTATCAAACACGTTGGATCTATGGGATTAAATCCTGGATTTGAGCGCGTGAATGTAGACGGGAAAGCTTACCGGCCTGTATTCCCTGGATTAAGTGAAGAGGATCAGCGTAAAATTGCTTATTTGCATATTTTCCCGCATTCTTATATCTGCATGGCTTCTGACTATGTATTTATTGCGGCAATCTTCCCGATTAAAGCAGATGAATCTGTGGTGAAAGGATACTGGTTGTTTGACCCGGATGTTTTAGAAAAAGATGACGCATATATCGATGATGCAGTTGAATTCTGGGATGTAACCTGTCAAGAGGATTGGGAGGCTTGCGCACTTGCACAGCAAGGAAATGAATCCAGATCATATAAAGATGGCGGCACGCTGACGCCAATTGACTGGCGAGTTGCCAATTTTAAGAAGTACGTGCAGGACGAAATGGAAAAGAACTAAACGATAGGTAGGGATATAGTGGTGGGAGACGATTTTAACATCATTATATCCCTTCTTCCAAAAACACTGTTTTCGTTTTGAGAAGCTATCGAGGAGGGAGATAAAAAAATGACAAATCAGACAGAAAACCTTCCGTTAGAGGAAAATAAGTATACCTTTGCAGCAGCAAGTGATTCAGTTAAAGAAGGGGAAATGATTGATATATTTCTTGGAAAAGAAACCGTAGTTCTGGCAAGAGTAGACGGTTCCGTGTATGCGGTAGATGGCATTTGTTCGCATGCCTATTCAGAAATGGTGGATGGGGAACTAGAGGACCATTGTTTATATTGCCCGCTTCACTTTGCTTGTTTTGACATTCGCGACGGCTCTGTATTAGAGGGGCCAGCTGTTACGCCATTGTCTGTCTATGACGTAATGGAACAAGACGGCTCGATATGGATAAAAGCTTTGGATATATATGGAGAATGATGAAGCGAAATAATTTAATATGATACAGAAATGTAAAATATATTCCGTTTTAAAGAAGATTGGAGAGGATGAAAGATGACTAATTCTGCTGAAACGATTATGATTATCGGAGCTGGTATAGCAGGAATACATGCAGCCGAAGCGCTGCGTAATGAGGAGTATGAAGGCCGAATTGTGTTAATTGACCGAGATACAGAGCTGCCGTATGACCGCCCGCCGCTTTCAAAGGAATTTATGCTGGGTGAATCCACAGAAACGGATATCGCTTTGCATACGCAAGAAAATCTTGAAGAGCTGCAAATCGATTTGAAGCTTGGTGTTGAAATCGTTTCGATTGATTCAGAGAAGCAAAGCGCCGTTTTATCAGATGGAGAAACAATAAACTGGGATAAGCTTTTATTAACGACAGGTTCCAGCTTAAGAAGGTTGCCGATACAAGGATCTGATCTGGAAGGTGTTCACTATTTGAAGACATTGTCTGATGCAAAAGCAATAAGGGGGAATTTGGATGATATTCAACAGATTGCTATTGTTGGAGCAGGTTTTATTGGAGCAGAGCTTGCATCTTCATTCAAAAAGCTGGGTAAAGAAGTAACTTTGTTGGAGCGTGCACCACTCCCTTTAGCTCACATTCTAGGTGACGAAATGGGAGAATATTTCCTTCAAATGCATCAAGCTGAAGGCGTAGAAGCTATTATGGAAGATACCGTTGTACAATTTAATGGAGAGACACAGGTTGAAGAAGTTCTGACAGAGAAAGGGAAAACCATTCCATGCCAGGCAGTCATTGTAGGTGTCGGAGTTATTCCAAATACAGCATTGCTTGATAAAGAATTACAGATTGACAGTGGTTATATCGTTAATGAATTTGGTGAGACATCATTACCAAATGTATATGCTGCCGGGGATTGCGCGATGTGGCCATTTTTAGGAAATAACATTCACATAGAACATTGGGACCATGCAATCAATCATGGTAAATGTGTTGCGAAAAATATGCTGGGAGGAGAGCAAACCTCTTATTCTACCGTTCCATATTTTTGGTCCGATCAATACGATTACCGGTTACAATATTTTGGACATACGAAAAATTGGGAAACGACAGTGTTACGGGGAAATGTAGAAGATAAGGAATTTAGCTATTTTTATCTAAATAAAAGTAATGTAATCGAGGCGGCTTTACTCGTAAATCAACCCAAAAATGCTTTGGCAGTGCGCAGATTAATTAACCAGCAGAAGCCTGTAGTTCCAGAGCTATTACCTAATACGGATATAAAATTGAAAGAGTGTATGTATGTAGAGGTGGATTAAGGTTATCCTTCTTCATAAAGGTGAAATTAAAAAGCAGCTCTGAGGAATAATAAATTTCAAAAAACAACTTCCTAAAATGTAGAAAATATGGAGTAATATTATTTATATTATTCCTCAGAATTGAAAAGAAATACGTTGGATGAAATTTTGTCATCCAAGTATTTAGAATGTTTTTTAATTTAGATTAATACTAGCTGGCATAGTGAAATGTTTTAAAAGGAGAGAAACGATGAATACAATACCAAAAAAAATGCGTGGAGTATATTTAACAGGAAATGGCGGGTTTGAAAAGTTAGAATACCGTACAGATATTGATGTACCAACTCCAAAAGCAGGAGAAGTACTGGTGAAAATTGGCGGAGCAGCTGTAAATAATACAGATGTGAACACGCGTATAGGGTGGTATTCAAAAAGTGTAAAATCAGAAACGAATGAAGGCGGAGCATCAGGATTCAAGGAAGAAGTAACAGATGATGGTTCATGGCTCGGGAAGGCGATGGAGTTCCCGAGGATTCAGGGAGCAGATGGCTGCGGCATTATAGTAGCTGTCGGAGAAGGTGTCAGTCAAGACAGACTTGGCGAAAGAATACTAATACGTTCCGTTCAACAAAGAGAAACAAGTGAAAATGGTTTAGAATCAATTACATTTGGTTCAGAATGTGATGGTGCTTTTGCCGAATATGCAACTGTACTGGCAGAAGAAGCTTTTGTAATCAATTCCAGTTTATCTGATAAGGAACTTGCCACTTTTCCTTGTTCATATGGAACCGCTGAAAACCTTATTTCCAGAGTGGGAGTCGAAAAAGATGATGTCGTTCTGGTAACTGGTGCTTCAGGGGGCGTTGGCGCTGCACTCGTACAGTTAGTGAAAGTAAGAGGTGCGAAGGTTATTGCTGTTTGCGGCAGTGATAAAGTAGAAAGAGTTAAAAGCTACGGCGCTGATGAAATAATCTATCGAGGGGACAGCTACGTTGAAAAAATTGGAAAAATGAAGGTGGATGTCGTTTTAGACGTAGCTGCCGGAAAGATGTGGCCGGAGCTTTTAGAAGTTTTGAAGAAAGGCGGAAAATACGGCGTTATTGGAGCAATTGGCGGGCCGCTTGTAGAGCTTGATGTTCGGGATCTTTATTTAAAAGATTTAAGTTTGTTTGGTAGTACCTATCAAACAAAAGAAGCCTTCCAGAATCTGATTCGTTATATTGAAGAAGGGAAAATCAAACCAGCCATAGCAAAAGAATTTCCATTAAAAGATATTGTAGAAGCTCAAAAAGCTTTCTTGTCTAAAACACTAGCTGGTAAATTTATAATCGATGTTACTGCGAAATAGTTACACGCGATTAATAATTAAGAATGAAAAAGCTGTCTATAGGGGGGATTTCCTGTGAGAATTAAAAGATCGTTTGATGCGATAGAAGTGCATGCCGGATTACCTATGAGGGTTGTTACGTCAGGGATTCCGACAATTCCGGGAAAATCAGTATATGAGCAAGCGCTTTGGCTTGAAAAAAATGATGATCAGCTGAGAAAATTGATGCTTAGGGAGCCCAGAGGATACCCGCCTATTTGTTGTAACCTTATTGTGCCTGCCAAGCATCCTGATGCAGCTGCGGGATATATTATAATGGAACAGCTGGAATATCCTATGATGTCAGGCGGTAATACAATAAGTGTTGCGACAGCACTTTTGGAAACTGGTATGATACCAATGCAGGAGCCTGTAACAAAGTTTGCTCTTGAAGCACCTGCAGGAGTCATTCCTATTACAGCAGATTGTAAAGATGGTAAAGTAACGCAGGTTTATTTTGATAATGTGGCATCTTATGCGGTCCATATCGATGCAGAGATTGATGTTCCTACCCTTGGTAAAGTAAAAGTCGATGTGGCCTGGGGCGGAATGTATTATTGCATTATAAATAGCAGACAATTTGATTGGCTTGAGCTTGTACCGGATCAAGGGAAAGAAATAACAAGAATTTCTGCTCTTTGTACACAAGCAGCAAAGGAACAGCTTGAAGTCCCTGAACATCCGGATTATCCAGGTATTGGGATTACGATTTCCATAATGCACGGGCCGACAGATAATCCAGATGCTGATTCTACAATTGTAAATACGATGTATACCGGTGAGATTGATTTTAATGACGAAAGTACATGGACTGGTGCTCTGGATAGATGTGCATGCGGGACTGGAACTTCTGCCCTAATAGCTGTTAAATACGCCAAGGGAGAATTAAAAGTAGGCGACAGATGGAGAAATGAAGGGCTGATTGGTATTATTTTTGAAGGAAATATTTCGGGAACCTCAAAAGTTGGGGAAAGGGATGCTATCCGCATAAAAGTAGGCGGGCAAGCATGGATTTATGGATTTACAAAGTATATTTTAGATGAAACGGATCCATTCACAGAAGGATATACCGTAGGAGATTTATGGTGAATGTTCGGAATATTGGGAATGGTGTTTGGTTAATTAAATAATTACAGCCAGTTCATTTTGATCTGTTAGCTAAGAATAATAAATTCTGGTATTACTGGAGAGATAATAAGGGATGAATCAAAGGCCGGCATAAACAACCTCATATTTAAACTGAATTTAAAGAGAGGGCGGGGAGTATTACATGAAAGTTCTTGTAATAGGAGCAAATGGTCAAATTGGAAAACATTTTGTAACCCAGTTGCAAAACATTATGCGGACAGGTTCCTTCAAGCGAGTGGTTTGAATTACACGATTCTCCACCCGGGCGGTTTGTTAAATGAACCGGGTACAGGAAAAATTAAGGCAGCAGATTATGTAGTTAGAGATACAATTCCGCGAGAAGACGTAGCACAGACTGCTGTTGCAGCTTTAAATGAAGAAAAAACATATCACCGTGCATTTGACCTTGTTACAGGTGAGACAGAAATAAAAGAAGCGCTAAAAAATATCTAGATGCAGGGGGTACAATTTTAACCCCTGCAAAATGAATCATTTAGTTAATCGATATGAGAAACTGAAAAAGGAGAGCAAAAGACTGAATATGCCCAAATTATTCACACCAATAACATTTCGTGGCATGGAGATAAAGAATAGAATTGTTATGTCACCGATGTGTATGTACTCATGTAAAGAAGATGGAATCATCACACCCTTTCACTTGACACATTTAGCGAGCCGGGCAGTCGGTCAGGTTGGACTGATTATCACGGAAGCAACCGCAGTTCAGCCAGAAGGGCGTATTTCTGTGGAGGATTTAGGAATTTGGGATGATATTCATGTAGAAGGGTTAAAGGATTTGAATGAACAGATACATGCATATGGAGCAAAAGCAGGTATCCAGTTAGCCCATGCAGGCAGAAAGGCAGTAGTAGACTCTGACATTTTCGCTCCTTCTTCGTTTCGCTTTAACAGTAAAAGTAAGGTTCCTATTGGAATGGACGCCGAAGATATCGAACGAACAGTTGAAGCATTCAGACAAGCAGCTCGGCGTGCAAAGGAAGCAGCTTTTGATGTCGTGGAAATACATGGAGCGCATGGATATTTAATCAACCAATTTTTGTCCCCGTTAGCAAATAAACGAACAGATCAATATGGCGGGTCACAGGAGAATCGTTACCGTTTTCTTTCTGAAATTATAGAAGCAGTAAAAAAAGAATGGAGCGGACCTGTATTCGTACGAATTTCTACTGATGAGTACCATAAGAGGGGAATACCTTGGAAAATATGATTTATTTCACAAATGAAATGAAAAAACAAGGTGTCGATCTTATTGATTGCAGTTCCGGCGGTGTTGTGCCAGCCGAAATCAACCCGTATCCCGGTTATCAAGTGCCGCGATGTGAAGCAATTAAACGAGAAACAATGATTGCTACTGGTGCTGTTGGACTGATCACAAATGGCATACAAGCGGAAGAAATATTACAAAATGAACGAGCAGATGTGGTAGTACTCGGGAGAGCCTTACTAAAGAATCCGTATTGGGCAAAAGCGGCAGCCGTTGAATTAGGGTATGATATTGAGGCGCCGGTTCAATATCGCGGCTGGAAATAAAAAAGATTAAGAGAGTGATATGATATATTTCAAGTTTTATAAAAGAGTAATAATTTGGTTGGATTCTTTAGTGAATTAAATATTGTCATAAAACGAAATGCACGTGTAGATACATGCAGGATTTTTTCACAGATGGCTTGAGGGTAAAAATCTTTTAATATTCATTTTATTTCAGGAAAGCAGAATGAAATAAGAAAGACCATGACTTCAAGTAGATTACCTAGCTAAATATATTCATTTATCTAGCTGTACTATAAAAAAATAAGTCAGAAAGTTGGGACTTTTTAAATTGGTTTAGGAGGATTATTATCAAACAACATATCGTTTTAAGAGTTTCAATAATCATTTCTTGCTGTTTAATTGTTCTGGGTCTCTTATTTAGAAATTGGTTAGAAAAAATGGCTCCAACGTTTTTAAGTTTTAACGTTAATTACTTTGGAGTTTTTTATTTGTTCGCAGGCTTTATCGTTGTCGGAATATGCGCATATTTAGCTTTTTCGAAATTTGGAAATATTAAATTAGGAAAAGATACCGAGAAGCCTGAGTTCAGCACTGTTTCATGGATCTCAATGTTATTTGCAGCCGGTATGGCGATAGGTTTAGTATTTTGGGCAACTGCTGAACCAATTACTCACTATTTATATCCGCCGCAAGGGGAAGGATCTACTGCAGAATCTGCGGATACTGCGATAAAATATACTTTCTTCCATTGGGGGCTCCAGCCTTGGGGGTTATATGGGATTATTGGGCTGGGTATGGCTTACTTTCAATTTAGAAAAGGGCTGCCTGCTAGATTTAGTTCTATTTTTTATCCGCTTTTAAAAGAAAGAATATACGGTCCAATCGGAAACGCCATCGATATATTTGTAATCATTATCTCTGCTATCGGTTTAGCGAATTCGTTTGGATTAGGAGCCCTACAAATTTCTGAAGGGGCTAATATATTATGGGGATTATCTAATACAACAGCTGTTTCCATAGTAATTATAATCATTGGTACCATATTATTTATGACGTCTGCAGTTACCGGACTGAAACGTGGTATCAAGTATCTTTCTAATTTTAATATGATACTAGCCATTCTGATTACATTATTTATATTTGGTTTCGGACCGGCTAAACATATAATTGATGTGTTTATTACTGGTACTGGCAGTTATTTAAATGATTTTTTATCCATGAGCACCAGACTGGCTCCGTTTAATAGTGAAGAACAAAATTGGATTTCAAATTGGACTGTGTTTTACCTTGCATGGTGGCTGTCATGTGCTCCGTTTGTTGGAGCATTTATCGCAAGAGTATCCAGAGGACGAACAATTAAAGAGTTTGTGCTGGCAGTACTCGTTGTGCCTTCACTGATGTGTTTTGTATGGTTTTCTGTATTTGGAGGTACAGGTATTTACCTGATACATGAATTAGGGAATACAGTGTTAGGAGATATTGTTAGTTCAAATGTTACTTCTGCGTTATTTGCATTTCTTGATTATTTTCCAATGAGTTCTTTCACAAGCATTCTAGTTATGCTGTTAAGCTTAGTCTTTTTTATCACACAAGCAGATTCTGGAGCTTTTGTGTTAGCAATGTTCAGTTCAGGGGGGAGCCTTAACCCGCCTAATAGAATAAAGCTGATCTGGGGAGGTGTTCTTTTTAGCTATGCAATTATTTTAGTTATAGCTGGAGGATTAGAGACTGCAAAATCAGTACTTATAGTCTTCACTTCGCCGCTTGCTTTATTAATTTTAATCATGTGTTACGCAATTTTAAAAGGTTTAATGAAAGATGAGTCTGAAATAAAAAGTGAGTATGCAGAAGATGGAAAGGAAGTTAGCTGACTTAAAAAAGAAAAGAAGGAACGTTTAATTGTAAACGCTTACCTAAGGCGGGGCTATGAAACCTATCTTTGTTTTCATTAAAAATGAATTAGAAAGGAATTTCTATGTTTAAAAATAATTTGATTTTACGTGTCTCTTTAATTATTTCATTATCCTTTATGGTCTTTGGTATTGTATTTAGAGAGTGGTTGGAAAAAGCTGCTCCTGCTTTCTTGAGTTTTAATGTGAATTATTTTGGCCCGATTTATCTTGTGGTTAGTTTATTAATTGTAATTACCAGTATCTATCTTATGTTTTCAAAATATGGTTCGATAAAATTAGGAAAGGATTCGGACCAGCCTGAATTTAGTACGTTGTCTTGGATATCCATGTTATTTGCTGCAGGGATGGGGATTGGTTTGGTTTTTTGGGCGACTGCCGAGCCCGTCATGCATTATACGTCCCCGCCTGTTGGTGAAGGATTAACTTCTGAGTCAGCCGAACTTTCAATAAAGTATACATTTTTTCATTGGGGATTACACCCATGGGCATTGTTTGGTTTAGTTGGATTAGGAATGGCTTACTTTCAATTTAGAAAAAATCTTCCTGCCAGAGTAAGCTCTATTTTTTACCCTGTTTTGGGTGATAGAATTTATGGGCCATGGGGCAAAACAATTGATATTTATGCAATTTTCATTACAGTTATAGGTATTGCTCAGGCATTTGGATTAGGAGCAATTCAAATTTCTGAGGGAGCAAATTTTCTTTGGGGATTTTCTAATACAATAGCTGTTTCAATGATTATTATCATTGTTGGCACGATATTATTTATGATATCTGCGCTTACAGGGGTCAATCGCGGGATAAAATATCTTTCTAATTTTAATATGCTGTTAGCTCTTAGCTTGATGCTGTTTATTTTCCTTATAGGGCCTACAAAACAGATAATAGATATTTTTATCAGCGGGACAGGAAGTTATTTAAGTGATATATTGACAATGAGTTCACAGTTAGCTCCTTTTAATGGCGACCAGCAAAATTGGGTTTCCAATTGGACAATATTTTACCTTGCATGGTGGTTAACCTGGGCATCGTTTGTTGGCGCATTTATATCCAGAATATCAAAAGGAAGGACAATCAGGGAGTTTGTCATTGCAGTTCTTTTCTTCCCCACTATATTATGCTTTATTTGGTTTTCCATTTTTGGCGGAGCAGGTATACACCTCATCCATGACCTGGGGAATAGTATGCTGGGCGATGCTGTCAACACAGATGTTACGCAGGCGTTATTTTCGTTCCTGGAATATTTTCCATTGAGCTCTCTAACCAGTGCTTTAATGATGCTTCTATGTTTAGTATTTTTCATCACTTCAGCCGACTCAGGCACGTTTGTGCTTGCAATGTTTAGCTCTGAAGGGAATATTAATCCTGATAACAAGATAAAGTTTATCTGGGGATTAGTTATTTTTTGTATATCAGCCGTATTTATATTAGCTGGAGGCTTAGAAACGATAAAGACAGTAGTCATTGTAGTGTCCACTCCGTTTATTATATTTATGCTATTTATGACATATACGATATTAAAAGCATTGAAAAGTGAATTTAAATATTCGAAAGTAAAAAAGGAAGAAGAGGTTAAATCGAAAACCGGATAAGCAGGATTTCGATATCATCTCAAGGATAAATAATTCAGTAAAACAGCCTTTCATATATATGGTCAATACGCTGATAAACAGGAGTTGATCAATTCCAGTTTGATATTTGATGTAAAGATTCAATTAAAATTGTATTTATGTAAAATAAATCAAGACAGCCTGATCAACTGACATTTCAATGTATAAGCAGCATTCGCGGAAAAAAGAGCGCATGCTGCTTTGCTGTTTTACGGATAGCTTTTATAGGCAATTTTGTGTCATTTGTTTGTTCTTTCCCGACTATTGTTGATTCCCAATTGAAAAACCTTTATAGTAGTAACGTAGTTCTGCATAATTAATAAAGAGTAAGGGAGGGATTCCAAATGTCAAACAAAGAAATTCAAATGCAGCGCATGTGGCAATATTTCGTAGATGCTACAGTTGAAATTATTGAGCAAAAGGGCATTGAAAATGTTACTATACGAGAGATTGCTACGAAAGCAGGATATAATAGTGCCACTATCTATAATTATTTTCAGGAAGTTTCTCACCTCATCTTTTTTGCAGCACTGAAATATTTAAATAAATATATTGAAGGTCTTCCTGAATATATGGAAAAGGAAGAAAATCCTTTGGATAAATACTTATTGAGTTGGGAAAGCTTTTGTAAACATTCTTTTGAAGATCCGGAAATTTATTATGCTATCTTTTTAGCTGATCTGGGAGAAAATCCAGAAGAATTATTGAAATATTATTATAATGTCTACCAATCAGATTTATACGGAGAGGTTTCAGAAGATATAAAGACTATTATAACGGATTATAACCTTTCATCGAGAAGCCGAAATGAATTGTATAAGTCTGTTCAGGAAGGTATGCTATCTGAAGAAACAGCTGCTATTATTAACGAGAGAACCGTGCTGGTATGGCAGGGGATGTTAATCACTGTATTGAATAATCGGCGTCATTTGAATGCGGATGAAGCAGCAGAGAAGACGATGGAACATATAAAAGGAATTGTAAACAACTATACCTTAGCCAAGTAATGGATTCGTTCATTATTTAGATACCTTGCATTAATAGGGTTTAAATAATGAGCGATTTTTTTGATTTCAAATCCAGAGGACTGGTAAATGAATCCATCTTTATTTGCAACACAAACCTCACTTCCTTATAATTATATTACATAAGTCAGCTACAGACGCTTCATAATCATCCAGCTACCAATAAGTATTATCCGTTTTAATGTTATTTTTTGTATTTTCCTATGCAGTCATTTCTCTATTATGAAAATGGGAAATAATTAGATTAGAAGGATTAATAATTTACCTGGAGGGACGTTTATGTCTTTTAACATCATTCAAGGTGATATTACAAAAGTCAATGCAGCTGCTATTGTAAATCCTGCTAACTCTACTTTGCTTGGAGGAGGCGGGGCTGATGGAGCAATTCACCGGGCGGCAGGACCTGAACTGTATGAGGAATGCCGGAACCTTGGCGGCTGTGAAACAGGTCAAGCGAAAATAACAAAAGGCTATCAGCTGCCGGCTGAATATGTTATCCATACTGTCGGACCAGTTTGGCACGGTGGGCAAAGAAATGAAGAAAAGCTATTGGCCGACTGCTACAAGCATTCGCTTGCTTTAGCGAAGGAGTATCAAATGGAAAGTATTGCTTTTCCGCTTATTTCTTCCGGCGTTTATGGATATCCAAAGGAACAAGCGTTTAACATTGCTGTCTCAGTCATTCATGACTTTTTATCAGAGAATGAGATGCGTGTGTATCTTATTGCGTATGACGAAGAAGCCTTTACCTTGTTTCAAAAATGGTATGCATCCATTGTGGGATAATTCTTATATATAGTACGACAGCCCCTGGAATTAGATGGAATCATCTAACTCCAGGGGCGTTTTGTGTTTGTCGAGGCATTTTATCGTGATACTTTGAGATATCACAATTATTTTAAAGTAATTGTGATAAGATAATAAATAAATTATTTATTTAGACTTTTGGAAAAGTGGTGAAATGAATGGATGAAAACTTTAAGGATATTCATAAAGCAAAAAAACTGCTGGAAATAAATAAAATGCTGACAAAGTCATTAAAAATAGAAGAAATCCTAAAAAGTGTTATTATAGCAGCCACGGAGTTAATTGATGTGTCAGGAGTTTTTATTATCTATTTATATGATGAAAAAACGAAAACACTTAAATTTGCTGAAGGGCAGGATGTGAATAAGGAAGCATTTGAAAAAATTGCATTCGCTCCCGGTGAATCGATTGCTGGCAGGGTGTTTCAAGAAAAAAAGTCAAAACTATTCACTTCGGAAGAAGAAATTGATGACTATATGAAAAATATGACTGCAAAAAATTATCAATATTATTATAAAGGAATCAAAGAAAGAAAAATAAAAAGCACATTTGTTGTTCCGATTGTAAATAAGAACCGCTGCTATGGCATGGTTGTTGTCAATAATTTCAGCCGTAAAAATATATTTACAAAAGAGGATATGCAGGTTATTGAAGTGGTTGCGGATCAAACGGCTATCGCAATCGATAATTCGAATGTTTACCAGGATTTAAAGGAGAAAAATAATTTACTGAGACAATCGTATGCTATTCATAATCAATTTTATGAATTAATTATTGAAGGGCGAGGCATTGAAAATGTCATTTCTTTATTGGAAAAAATTATTGAATCGCCGGTTCAGTTTGATCATGAGATAAAAGAATACGATAAAGAAAATATTTTTCCTATTGTAAGAGGAAATGAAAGGCTGGGATTATTGAAATTTGAAAAAGCCTTTAATGATTTTTCTTATATGAGCAAAATTGCTATTGAACAAGCAAGCCTTCCCATTGCATTAGAATTGGTTAAAAACAATGCGCTTTTTGAAAAAGAAATCCATTTCAGAGAAGAAGTGTTTAATCAGTTAATGGAAGGAATTTCAGATAGAGATCTGCAGCATGCTTTACAATATGTGAAATGGAAGAAAGATTGGACTGTGCAATGTATGATAATGGAAGGGAAGGATAAATCATTATGGCAGCTAGATAAATTAATAGAAAAAGAACGATTTATCCAGTCAATAGAGCGAATTAGTCAGTCACTGGGAATAGACAGTTTAATTTTTACGCGTACCTTTCAGGTAATTGTTATTGTACCGGAGCCAAAAAAGAATCGTTTATATGAGCTTATTAAACAAATAAAAAAATATTGGAATAACATGGAGGTTATTTATGGTATTGGCAGAGAAACGAATATAAAGGAACTGTCTGTTTCCTATCAGGAAGCTATTCGCTCCATTGGATATGCCAAACATCACCAGATGGAGATAGTTGAATATGCTATGCTGGGAGTTGAGAGGCTTTTATATGAAGTAGACGAGGATGTTCTGAAAATGTTTATGCATGATAAGCTGCAGCATTTATATTCTCTGGATGAAAGCTTTATTGAAACACTTCAAGTATTTATCCATTTAAATAAAAATCATAAACTAACTGCTGAGCATTTGCATATACATGCCAATACACTTTACTATCGTTTACGAAAAATAGAGGAAGCATTAGACATTCAATTTGATGATGAGAAGGATTGGATTGATTTCGTGATAGCCTTTCGTCTATATGTGGCGAGCAACAAAAAAGATGGGTAATCTTTGTTGCTCGCCCTATTTAATTTTAAGCGCTTTCATTTTAAGATGAAATATATCAAGTATTCAAAGGAGGCTATTTAGAAATGAGCAATACGTATTTTAATTTTATAAATGGGGAATGGGTTCCATCAAAAACAAATGAAACATACGCAAGCATAAATCCTGCAAAAACAGATGAAATAGTAGGCTTTTTCCAACAATCTAATGAGGAAGATGTCGAGTTAGCTATACAAGCTTCTGAAAACGCTTTTTTAAAATGGTCGCGCACAGCAGCTCCGAAAAGAGGGGATGTCATTTTCAATTTGATTCAGCTTCTTGAAAGCAATAAGGAAGAATTGGCTGTCATTATTACAAAAGAAGTTGGCAAATCACTCCGGGAGGCACATGGAGAAGTACGTAAAACGATTGAGGCGATGAAGCAATTTAGCGGAGAAGCAACCAGACTGACAGGTGAAACCATACCTTCTCAAGATAATGATATCTTCGGCTATACTATTCGAGAACCGCTTGGGGTGGTTGGTGTGATAGCTCCTTATAATTTTCCGTTAGGTATCGGGATTTGGAAAATAGCTCCGGCAATTATTGCAGGAAACACCGTAGTCTTTAAGCCTGCAAGCAATACGTCGCTAATTAGTGTGAAAATCATGGAATTATTTGAAGAGGCTGGGGTACCGGCTGGAGTAATTAACATGGTGACAGGACCTGGCGGCGTGATTGGGAGCGCTATTGGAAATCATCCGAAAATCAAGGCTGTATCGTTTACAGGATCAACGGATGTAGGATTGGCGCTTGGAAAAGCTGTAACGGCTCGCGGAGCAAAAATGCAGGCTGAAATGGGCGGAAAAAATCCATCTATTATTCTTGAAGATGCCAATATTGACGAAACGGTTGAAAATCTGGTGATTAGCGGGTTTTTAGATAATGGACAGCGTTGTACAGGGACCAGCCGTGTGATTGTATTAAAGTCTATCGCAAAAGAATTAATTGAAAAATTAGTAAAACGGGCAGAAAAATTAGTTATTGCTGATGGATTTACAGAGAACGTAGATAATGGCCCGGTAATTGATGAAGGACAGTTAAACACCTATTTACATTATGTTCACTCTGCTATAGATGAAGGAGCCACATTGGAATATGGAGGAAAGCGTTTGACAGACGACGGAAAGGACAAAGGATATTTTGTCTTGCCGACCATATTCAGTAATGTAACAAAGGAAATGACGATTAACCGGGAAGAAATTTTTGGTCCGGTAATGGGAATTACAATAGTAGATACGTATGAGGAAGCAATTGAGCTGGCGAATGATAATGAATTTGGGCTTTCGTCAACGATATATACCAATGATATGAATAAAGCGTTTCATTTTATTCGTGAAATTGAATCGGGGGTTACACATGTGAATATACCGTCTAATTATTTTGAAAATCAATATCCATTTGGCGGCAAAAAAGCATCCAGCATTGGTCCTCGTGAACAAGGGTCAACAGCATTAGATTTTTGGACAGAGTATAAAACTGTTTATATTAAAGCATAAAAAGATAATAAACAGACGGCTCATATCCTGGAATGCACATCTATATTCTAATAAACCTGATATTCGCCGTCTGTCTATTATCTAAATGAAGTCAACCAGGAAAGGGAGAGTTTCGTGAAAAATATAGGAATCGTCGGATGCGGATTAATGGGAGCTGGAATTGCTTCCAATTTATTAAAAAAAGATTATCATGTACATGTTTTTGATATTAATGATGAACTTGTACAGGCATTGACGGATAAAGGAGCCATTGGTGCTGAAAATGTTAGAACATTAGCAAAATTGGTTGATGTTATAATTTTATCCCTGCCGTCTCCTTCCGTTATTCAGCAATTAATGACAGATCAAGAGCAGGGAGCATTTTCTGTGATGAAGAAAGGGGCTTATATCTTAGATATGAGCACAAATGATGTAGCAATTACAAGACAATTGCATGAAATCGCTAAAACATATGAAATAGAATATTTTGATTGCCCATTAAGCGGCGGTCCGGAAGGTGCTCATAATGGTACGCTGACGATTATGGCCGGAGGAAGCGAACAAGCTTTTCCAGAGGTATTACCTGTTTTAGAAGCGGTGGGGGAGAATATCGAATACGTAGGGGAAAGCGGTGCAGGACAAATTGTGAAATTGTGTCATAACATGGTGGTTGGAGGAGTAATCACCTTGTTGAGTGAAGCACTTATTACTGGTGAAAAGGCGGGTGTTTCCAAGGAGAAAATTGCTTCTATTTTACAAAATGGAACTGCGCAAACACGTGTAATGGATGTTTTTGGAGCAAATATGTTAAAAGACACATTTAATGATGTGAAATTTTCATTAGCGAATATGATGAAAGATATGAATTTATACCGGGACCTTGCTGAAGGTCAGCAAATCCCGACGGTCTCCAGTCAATCCGCACACCAATTATTTCAAATCGCCAGTTATAACGGGAAGAATCATAAAGATTCTACAGCTGTCTATGAAATGATTGGTCAATTAAGACAAGTAGAATTGCTGAATAAAAATTAAAAGGAGGGTTCCAAAATGAGTAAAAAATCCAGTACAGTTATGGGGTTATGGAAGGATTGGCGTTTGCATGCTATCGTACTTGTCATTGTTTTGATAACAGAAGCAATTGGACAATTTAGTATCACGGTCGGTCCCGGAGTAATTTTACTTTTACCTATGCTATATGCCTTAATTATCGGGCTGGTTTTATTTTTTACCCCATTGGTTAAAGAAGAGCAATCAAAAAATGCAGAGCCTATTATTGTGCTCGGAGTTGCTTTATTATTAGCAAAAATCGGAGTTATCATTGGCCCATCTTTACCGGAAGTAATTGCTGCAGGTCCGGCATTGCTTTTGCAAGAACTTGGTAATTTAGGGACAATACTATTTGCTCTCCCTGTTGCAATTTGGCTGGGGTTGAAACGAGAAGCTGTTGGAATGACTCATTCGATTGGGAGAGAGCCAAATGTAGGGCTGATCATGGATAAATTTGGAGTTAATTCTCCGGAAGGCCGCGGTGTTATGGCAATGTATATTTTTGGAACGGTTTTTGGAGCCGTATTCTTGGGGCTGATTTCCGGTCTTCTTGCAACGATTACTCCGTTAAATCCGCTTTCTTTTGCCATGGCCTCAGGAGTAGGAAGCGGCAGTATGATGGCAGCAGCCAGCGGTTCGCTCGTAGCTGCATTTCCAGATTTAGAGACCCAAATTGTCGCATTTGCTGGAGCAAGTAATTTATTATCACTTTCAACTGGACTATGGGTCAGCCTGTTTATTGGTTTGCCGCTGACAGAAAAAATATACCGTGTGATGACTCGAAGCAGATCGTCTAAATGATAAGGAGGGCTTAATGATGTTATTAAAAAACATACAAGAATGGACATTATTATTAGTTATTTTTGGGTTTACAGCCCTTATAGGAAATTGGGCAGGCTATGAAATTATGCCATTAACAGCGCTTCCTGGGATGATCACACTCATACTGATTTGTTTAGCTGGATTTATTTTAAGAGAACTTATACCGGTTAACTTCCCGAGTATTGCTTATATTTCACTGATAGGCGTTCTGGTATCTATGCCATGGATGCCCGGTTCGGAGAAAATTGTTGAATGGACGAGTCAGGTCGAGCTTCTCGCACTTGCAACGCCTATATTAGCTTATGCCGGTATTGCCATCGGCCGTTCGTGGACAGATTTTGTGAAATTAGGATGGAAGACGATTGTTGTGGCAAGCTTAGTCATGTTAGGAACATTTATAGGTTCGGCATTAATTGCAGAAATTATATTGCGATTCCAAGGAATTATTTAAATGATAAGTAGCGCTGTTCTTAAAGAATATAGTCTTAATGAATACAGCGAGTTATGTATAAATCGTGTACGGCATAAATAATCTTTTTAAATAACTCAACATTCACACCTAACAATAAGCATATATATATTGCTATTCCAAGATGAACATGTTCCCCATTATCATACTTCCTTTGATTGCGTAAAGCTGTATAAATTTAAAGAGATAAGTAAGGAATTATTTTTTGTTTTCGTGTAGGCTATGATTATAAGCATTTTCTGACAGAGGGGAGTCTGCTATGAGGGAAGCAATTATGTTGATTGTCGATTTAATCAATGATATGCATGATGTGATTGCCAGTACATTTGGTTCGAATATGACAGATAAAGAATTGCATTTCTGGATTTTTGGTATCCTGGGAATCGTAACTTTCTTTATTGTCTATGTAGTATTTAAAATTCTATCTAAAATAAAGTGGAGTATTGCCATTTTGGCTTTTCTCTACACATTTACCGTAATGGTCGTCCTTGTATTTGCTGTGGAGATTCAGCAGGCCTATACACAACGCGGAAATATGGAATTTGCTGATGCTGTCATGGGCTTATGGGGCTTTATTGTCTTTTTTGCAGTTTATGCAGTGATTGGTATCATTGGTTATTTTATATATAAAGCGTTTAAGAAATAAGCAGAGCACCTTGTTAAGTCAGGCAGATAACAAGGTGCTTTTTCTATGACTTTCTTTGTGTCAATTCGATTGAAAAAGAATGGCTTTCATTGGAAATTAGGACTATATCCATGTATGTTAATGAAAAAGGGGGAGCTGCGGTATGATAGATTTAAGTCATAAACCTTGGCTGAAAGGTGAAAAGGTTACACTTCGGCCATTTAAGGAAGAAGATTTTCCTCATATAAATGCATGCCTGACGGATGAGGAAGTTTTAAAATTAACTGGAAGCGATATGGATTTTGACTTTGAGGAGGAAGAAGAAAATATTCTTGGCTGGTACCGTTCAAGACACACTCAAACGGACCGTCTGGACTTGGCTATTGTTGATTCATTCCTGGACATTTTGGTGGGCGAAGCAGTAATCAATTTATACGACGAATCCACGCATAGTATGAATTTCAGAATACTTATCGGTCCACAGGGGAGAAATCGCGGCTTAGGAACAGAGGCGACACAGCTTCTTATCGATTATGTGTTTAAAAACACGACACTTCATTATCTGACCCTGGACGTTTTGGAATTTAATCCAAGGGCGAGGCATGTTTATGAAAAAATTGGTTTTGTGAAAGTTGGCATCAATGAAAACGAGCTGGAATTTGAAGGGGAATGGATCGATTCTATGCAAATGAAATTAACGAGGGAAACGTGGTTAAGCGAAGAAAAAACATAATAGAATACCTGCCATCAAATTATTTGTTTTAAGTGGAGAGTGTTATAATCTAGCTTAACAGAACAATTTTCAAAAAGAGGTGACAGGATAATGACAATCGTAAAGGGGAAACCGATGGAGAAATGGATCAGAGAATTTCCGGATCTGGGCCCCATATTAAATTACACCCCGTTTTATTGGAGTAATCCAGGTGTGAAGGATAATAAGGAAGCATTGCAAGACCAGCCGCTTCAATTAAAAGATATGAAAGATGCGGAGGAACGCTTAAAACGATTTGCACCTTTTATAGCAAAGGCCTATCCCGAAACGGAAAAGGACAGGGGAATTATTGAATCACCGCTGATAGAAGGGAATCAAATCAAGGCCAGAATCGAAACGATTACAGGTCAAAAAATCCCTGGTGCATTTTACATAAAGCTGGATAGTCATTTGCCGATTTCCGGTTCGATTAAAGCCAGAGGCGGTATTTATGAAGTTCTCAAATATGCAGAAACCCTGTTACAGGAGCATCATTTGTTATCCGAAACAGATGATTATAGTAAAATGACGGAAGCAACGTATCGGGAATTTTTCTCGCAGTATACGATTCTTGTAGGCTCTACAGGTAATTTGGGTCTGAGTATCGGCGTCATCAGCGCCAAGCTTGGTTTTCAAGTCATTGTCCATATGTCTGCAGATGCAAAGCAATGGAAAAAAGATTTGTTAAGATCGCGCGGAGTTCAGGTTATGGAGCATCCATCTGATTATAGCAAGGCAGTGGAAGAGGGAAGAAAAGAAGCTGAAAATGATTCGAAAAGCTATTTCATCGATGATGAAAATTCTAAGGATTTATTTTTAGGATATACGGTGGCAGCTATTCGTTTGAAAAAGCAATTCGAAGAACGGGAAATTCAAGTGAGTCCGGAGAAGCCGCTCCATGTTTACTTGCCTTGCGGTGTCGGCGGAGGCCCGGGCGGTGTTGCGTTTGGTTTGAAGGTTATCTTTGGTGACGCTGTAAAATGTTATTTTGCAGAACCGACTCATTCCCCTTGTATGCTGGTCGGAATGATGACAGGACTGCATAATGAGATTTCCGTCAATGACTTTGGATTAGACAATCAAACAGCCGCAGATGGGCTAGCTGTCGGCAGACCCTCTGGTTTTGTCGGAAAAGTCATGGAGCCGCTGTTAGAAGGAATTTATACGGTAAGTGATGAGCAAATGTTCCGCCTAATTGCAGAAATGGCTGATGCAGAGGGCATTCATTTGGAACCTTCTGCTGTAACCGGGTTGATGGGACCTTCTTATGTCGTTCAAAATGAACTGAAAGTGACCGATGGAGATACGCATTTAATTTGGGCTACCGGTGGAAGCATGGTGCCGGGTGACATTCAGGAAGCGGAATATCAAAAGGGACTGGAATATAAAAACAATCCTGATATAAGGTGATTATTGAAAGAATAGAAAAAACGCAAATCAGACGCGCCAGCCGATTTGCGTTTTTCTACATGGCAGAGGCCTTCTTTAGGCATGTTTATTTTTCAATAACCTGGCATTGAACGCTACCATAATCGTACTGAGTGACATTAATACTGCGCCAACGGCAGGGTTTAGTACAATGCCCCAAGGGGCTAGTATTCCTGCTGCTAATGGAATGGCAATAATATTATAGCCTGCTGCCCACCAAAGGTTTTGAATCATTTTGCGATAGGTTGAGCGGGAAAGCTCTATGATGGAAACAACATCGACCGGGTCACTATTCACTAAGACAACATCAGCTGTTTCCATCGCGACATCTGTACCGGCCCCGACTGCTACGCCTAAATCAGCAGTGGCTAAAGCAGGGGAGTCATTGATGCCGTCGCCGGTCATCGCTGTTCTTTTTTTATTTGCCTGCAGCTGTTTGATTTGATCGGCTTTTTGGTCTGGGAGCACCTCAGCGATAACGTGGTCAATGCCGATTTCTTTGGCCACGCCGGTCGCTACGGTCTGATTATCACCAGTCAGCATCTGTGCTTCAATGCCAAGCTCATGTAAACGGCGTACAGCTTCTTTGGAGGAAGCTTTGACTTGGTCAGCAAGGGCAATCATTCCAATGAACTGTTCTTCCTCCAGAACAAAAATTACTGTTTTACCTGCATCAGCAAGCTGGTTAAAAGCTTCTTTATCATAAGGGATTCCGTTTTTATCCATATAACCGGGGCTTACTGCTAGAAGCCAGGAACCTTCCAATTTTGCTTTTACACCTGCACCTGTTATGGAATCAAAGGTTTCTGGTGTGGTCAAGTTTATTTGCTGCTTCTTCGCAGACGCAACAACCCCTGCAGCAATCGGATGCTCCGACTGTGCTTCAATAGAAGCTGTTTTTTGCAGAAGCTCTTTTTCGGTTATATTGCTGCTGGAAATAATATCTGTTACAGCAAATTCCCCTTTGGTCAACGTGCCTGTTTTATCAAATACGACTGTATCGATTTTTCGTGCATCTTCAAAGCCTGCACGATTACGGATAAACAAACCGTTTTGAGCTGACAGATAAGTGGAACGGGCAACTACCAAAGGAATTGCCAGCCCTAAGGCGTGTGGACAGGAAATAACGAGAACTGTTACCATTCGTGTCATCGCTTCTTCCATTCCATAGCCAAGAGAAATCCAAATAACAAATGTAAGGATTCCGGCAGTTATAGCAACATAAAACAGTAATTTTGCTGCACGGTCGGAAAGCTTTTGCGTTTTTGACTTACTTTCCTGTGCTTCTTTAACAAGCTGAACCACCTGTGAAAGATAGCCTTCTTCACTTGTTTTAGAAACCTCAATTGTCAATGAACCAGATGTGTTAATTGAACCGCCGATTGCTTCATCTTTCACTTGTTTTTCAACAGGGACCGATTCGCCAGTCAGCATGGATTCATCCACAGAGGATTTTCCGTTAATAATGATACCATCTGCTGGTATTTTTTCACCTGGTTTAATCAGAACATGATTCCCTTTTTTTAGCTCTGAAACGGGGATGACTTCGGTGTTGCCCGTTTTGTCTATTTTGGTTGCCTCCTGTGGCATCAGCTCTACTAATGATTCCATGGAATCAGAGGCTTTGCTGACAGATTTCATTTCTATCCAATGCCCCAGCAGCATAATGGCAATCAGTGTTGCTAATTCCCAGAATAAATCATGACCTTCCAAACCCAATACAGTAGCGGCACTATAAACATAGGCTACAGTAATTGCAAATCCAATCAGGGTCATCATTCCAGGAGATTTTTGTTTTAATTCGTCCACAGCACCTGTTAAAAATGGCCAGCCGCCGTAGAAGAAAATAATAGATGCCAGAATGAGCTCAACCCAATGGTCCCCTGCAAATGTTAGCGAATAATTAAAGAACGACTGAATCATATCCGAAAGCAGAATAATCGGCAGTGCCAGTACAAGCGAAATGTAAAACCGCTTTTTAAAATCTGCAATCATATGCTCATGATGATCGTGGTGGGAATGAGCATGATGCTTCTCTTGATGATGTTCATGGTCGGAATGATGCGCGTTGTGATGATTATGTTGTTCATGCATTTGTAATCCACTCCTTTCCTTTTATTGTTTTATTATATTTTCCGTGTCCAGCGGCATCTTACCAAAAAACAATTTTATGATATAATCGACCATATAGGAAACACTTATCAAGAAGGAAGCGAGTTGACAATGACATTAGCGGAGATTTTTCGGAATGAAGGGAAGGAAGAAGGCAGAGCGGAAGGTATAGCCAATACCACAATTCGATTAATCACAAAGTTTGTAGCTCCACCTTCAGAAGATATAAAGAAAAAGATACACGAACAGGAAATAAGCACACTGGAAGCAATAATAGATCATATAGATGAATTGGAAACCATAGAAGACGTCAAACAATACTTGAAATAGAAAAGAGATGGGATGCCTTGACCTAATGTAAGAAGAAATACATCTCATATAAATTTGCAGTTCCATTTCATTTTTAAATATTGTATAATGTGATTATAAATTAGATTTCAATGCTATTTAAATAAATAAGGAGTGTGCTGTGTGAGTATTGTAGTAGGTTCTAAATAGGATAATTTCAAACGAAATAAATATAGAAATAATTAGGGTGAGTAGACCCTTTATTTGTAATGTATTTATTTCAACCTATGAAGATACCTGCTGAACTTATAAGCACCTCATCATAATCGTCTTGTCTCGTTGTGCTATCTGTTGTTATTCTGAAACAGATGTACATGACAGATGGGTTATTATGTAAAAAAGCTGCGGTATTCCTGCGGCTTTTTTTATTGATAAAATTCATTCTCAAAATGGATGAGAAGATACGTATTGAAATCTAATGGGCAGGTATCTTCATTCATACGCTCCCTTGTAAACAAGAGAGGAACTTGATTACTTCAACGCATATCGTAAAGGAGAACAAAAAATGAATGAGATAACCTTTGATAAACTGCAATATAATGAACTAAAAAAAATTATCAAATCTTATTGTATCAGCGGGCTGGGAATGCAGTTAATGGATAAATTAAAGCCCAGCTCAAATATTAACGTGGTGAAAAGCAGATTGAATGAAACGACGGAAGCGGTGGCCATTTTGAATACGAATAGCCGTGTTCCTTTCCTGGGCGTTTCCAATATTGAAAATATCATGCAAAATCTAGAAAAGGGAATCATCTTACAGCCGGATGATCTAGTAAATGTATCGGATTTCCTGCGGGGCTGCCGGAAAATCAAAAAATACATGCTCGATAAAGCATTTTTTGCACCTGTATTAGCCTCTTATGCAAATTCAATGGCCGTATTTCAAAGTATAGAAGAAGAGCTTGATTTTTCGATAAAAGGAAATCGAATCGATTCCGCAGCAAGCAAAGAATTAAAACGGATTCGAAACCATATCCAAGCTGTTGAGACGAAGATGGAGGAACGTTTAAACCGATTTTTGAAAAGCAGTGTGTATAAAAAATATATCCAGGAAGCATTTATCAGTAAAAAAGATGATCGATATACAATTCCAGTAAAAGCTGCTTATAAGCATCATGTCGATGGCGTCATTGTAGACACCTCTTCCAAAGGCTCTACGGTTTTTATTGAACCTGCTGCAGTCAGTAAATTAAATAATGAACTTGCTGTATTAAAAGCTGAGGAGCAGATGGAAGAATATCAAATTCTGGCAACTTTATCGGGAATGATTTTAGAGAATATCAGCGAATTAAAAATAAATATGGAATTGATTGGCCAATATGATATGGTGTTTGCCAAAGCTAAATTTAGTAAGCAGACGGACGGAATTGAGCCCAAATTGAATGACCATGGGTATATGAAACTGATCGATTGTAAACATCCGCTGTTAACAGGGAAAGCAGTGCCTTTGAATTTTGAGATAGGTGAAGATTTCAGGAGCCTGATTATCACCGGACCAAATGCCGGCGGAAAAACCGTTGTATTAAAAACGATTGGGCTTCTGACATTATCTGTGATGTCAGGGTTTCATATAACGGCTAATAAGGAAACGGAAATCAGCTTATTCGAAAATATTTTTGTGGATATTGGCGATAATCAAAGCATGGAAAATGCGCTAAGTACATTCTCCTCTCATATGCAAAATATAGCTGAGATTATGCAGCAGG
Source organism: Oceanobacillus sp. FSL K6-0251 (assembly GCF_038004725.1). NCBI lineage: Bacteria > Bacillati > Bacillota > Bacilli > Caryophanales > Bacillaceae > Oceanobacillus > Oceanobacillus sp. FSL K6-0251. Next base: position 1,732,740 of record NZ_JBBORS010000001.1, read on the forward strand.
CGAATCATCATTCTTTAGTACTCTTTGATGAGATTGGCAGCGGAACAGAGCCGAATGAAGGAGCAGCTCTTGCTATCTCTATTTTAGAAGAATTTTATCAGATGGGCTGTATTACTGTAGCTACAACCCACTATGGTGAAATCAAGCGTTTTTCAGAAATGCATCCGGACTTCATGAATGCGGCGATGCAATTTAATAGTGAAACATTAGAGCCGCTGTATAAATTGATTATGGGGAAATCAGGAGAAAGTAATGCGCTGTGGATCTCCAGGAAAATGAACATGAAAGAACAAGTTCTTCAAAAAGCGAAGGAATATATGAATAATAAAGAATATCATTTTGACCTTGTTAATCATAATAAAATTAGAAAGCCTAAGACAGTTAAACAGAAATCAGCTGTATTTACGGAGTACGAAAAAGGAGATCGGGTCAAGCTGTTGGAATACGATGATTTCGGAATTATCTATGAAGGAGCTGATTCACAATATAATGTGGTCGTTTTTTATAAAAATGAGCTGATTACGGTGAATGTAAAGCGAATCTCCTTAGAGATTAAAGGGAAGGATTTATATCCTGCAGGTTACGATATGGATACTTTATTCGAGAATTATCATTCTCTGAAAATGCAGCATGATTTGGAGCGGGGATCTAAAAAAGCGTTGCGGAAGGTGGAGAAGGAGATTAGAAACAGGGAAAAGTAAGCTGGCCTTTTGTCCGTGCTGACTATAAAAAAGGGTAGGCATCTTCTGTTATTTGAACCTTACGTAAACCTCTCCCTCCAAATAGAGAGTATAAATGAATTTATTTAGGCGGGGATTTTACGGGTGTTAACTCCCTGAATGAAATTTTGCTTATGAATTTGGAGGGTTATTAAAAAACATTTAATATTTGATACAAATAGTGCCAAGCTGATGTTTTCAATATGAATTTACAAGCAACAAAAAATATTTTTAAAATTCCCCCTTCCCATTCTCTGATAAATCTGATAAGATAGTGAAAATATCAAAATTGGAATGCAAGGATAAGGAATAGTACTTGTCTGACTTGTTTACAGAAAGTTGCTGGCTGATGAGAAGCAATGACAGGGAAGCAGGGAACTCGCCTTAGAGCAGCCTTAGTGAAATCAAGTTAAGAAAGTAATTAAGGACGGAACCCCACCGTTACACGGGAAGGATATAAGACAGTTTTGTCTGTATCTGGATAAGTGCATGGTAATTTGGTTTACCATGAAATCGGGGTGGTACCGCGTAAGAATAAGTCTTTCGTCTCCTAGCAAAGTGAATTGCTGGAGAAGAAAGGCTTTTTTTATTTCAATTTAAATTTGAGGAGGAATGTATCATGTTTAATCATCAAAAATACGGAAAACAATATTTTATGCCACCGACAATATCTTATGACTGGGTGAAGAAAGAAACCTTGGAGAAAGCTCCAACATGGTGCAGCGTGGACTTGCGGGATGGAAACCAAGCGTTGCCTATTCCAATGAATTTGGAAGAAAAGCTGGAATTGTTCCAGCTATTAGTAGATATCGGCTTTAAAGAAATCGAAGTTGGTTTTCCGGCTGCCTCTGATACGGAGTTTAATCTTTTACGGAAATTAATTGATAATAATATGATTCCAGATGACGTAACAATTATGGTGATCACGCAGGCAAGAGAGCATATTATACGCAGAACCTTTGAAGCAATTCAAGGTGCACCAAGAGCTATCGTGCATTTATATAACTCCACTTCGGAAGCTCAGCGCAGGCAAGTATTTAAGAAATCTAAAGAGGAAATTAAACAAATTGCTCTAAATGGAGCTGTTTTAGTGAAAGAGCTTGCGGAAGAAGCAGGAGGAGATATCTATTTCCAATATAGTCCGGAAAGCTTTCCAGGAACAGAGGTAGATTATGCTTTAGATATTTGTAATAGTGTGTTAGATATTTGGAAGCCGACACCTGATCATAAAGCAATCATCAATATCCCGACCACTGTTCAAATTGCGATGCCGCATATTTTTGCTAATCAAATTGAATATATTCACAAAAATCTGGCTTATCGGGATGGAGTTACTTTATCGATTCATCCGCATAACGATCGTGGAAGTGGCGTGAGTGATGCTGAATTTGGCGTTTTAGCTGGTGCAGAGCGAGTAGAAGGTACGTTATTTGGCATCGGTGAGCGTACAGGGAATGTCGATTTGATTACCTTAGCAATGAATATGTATTCCCAAGGGTTTGATCCGGAATTGGATTTCAGTCAGATGAATGCCATCCGTGAAAAGTATGAGAAGCTGACTCGAACAGAAGTGCATGAAAGACATCCGTATTCCGGCGATCTTGTCTTTACAGCCTTTTCTGGTTCACATCAGGATGCAATTTCCAAAGGGATGAAATACCGTCAGGAAACAAATACGGAAAAGTGGGATGTTCCTTATATTCCAGTAGATCCAGTAGATATCGGCAGAAATTATCAGGCAGATGTTATTCGGGTCAACAGTCAGTCCGGAAAAGGCGGAATCGGTTATATTCTGGAAACGAACTTTGGCGTAAAACTTCCGTATAAAATGAACGAAGCAATGGGATATGCAACGAAAAAAGTGTCTGATCAAACAAGCAGAGAGCTTTCCGCGGAAGAAATTTATCAGGTCTTTAGAGAAAATTATGTGGAATATCATCCAAACTTTGAATTAGTAGATTACTATTTTAATAAAGGAACCGGGCAGGAAGTAACGTTAACCATCCAAAAAGAAAAGGAGCAAATCGAGCTGCAAGGTAAAGGAGCCGGAAGTCTGGATGCGATCAGTAATGCGTTAAAAGCGCATTTTGACATCGATTATGCTTTAGAAGTTTATGAACAGCAATCTTTAGGTAAAGATTCCGCTGCAGAGGCTTGTGCACAGATTGGTATTTCCCATCAGGGAGAAATTTACTGGGGAGCAGGCATTCATGAGGATATCACTGCGGCATCTGTATATGCTTTAGTGGTAGCAGTGAATCGACTGGAGGATGCCTTGATAAGTCAAAAAGAAACGGTAAAATGATGTGTTTTAGGAATCTCAAGTAAAAGAAGAGTAACAAGAGACTTCAAAAAAAGTATCAATGAATGGAAGAGCTTCTCTTAGACATATGTATGTTTAAGAGAAGCTCTTCTTTAATTCAGATAGAGTTTCTGATCTTTGTAGTCTTGGTAGGCATGATCGATAGTATACTCGAAATCATGATAATTTTCCCATGTACCGATGAAACCAAATGGTACTTCTTTTAAATCATCTATTACCCATAATCCATAATCAGTCAGATAGTATCTTTCATAATAAGCATTTACAAACGGAAAAATTTCTTCAGAGACATCTTCCTCTGTGAATTTTCCATCACAATTTTTAATAAAAAATTCTATCCCGGACATTGTTTCGTTTCGTACAGCCTGGAGATCTTCATTTGCTGTTTCTTTTAACAATTCCCCTTCAAACTGATGTTGAACAATCCAGGTCAGAAAGAAGCCGATATGGTTTCCAGCATAATATTCAATTACATCCATATCTGTTTCTGTCAGTTCTTCCTCGTCTTTTTGAAATTTTTGCATATACGGTTCGTAAGCAGACGCGTGATGATAATCAATTCGATCAAAATACATGTTTTTATCCCCTTTAAATATATGTTATGTACTTCCAGCTTTTATCTAATAAGTGTATCATCATACAATAGAATAGCTGTTTACAGTTATCCGGCAGAATAGATTGATGAAGACAGGCACGTTTTTACTGTATTCAAGTGATAGGAACAGAAGTTAAAATTTAGCTGCATAACTGGATTAAAAAGGGCGCAATGTTCAAAATGAATTAGATGTGACCGAAAAGAATGATGGTCATTTCTTGAGTTAACATAATGTTTATCATTATAATGAAACAATAGATAGTTTAAAATGTAGACTAAAAAACTAAACCAGCAGCTAAGAAGGATAGCAGAAAGGATTGAATGACAGGTATGTTAGTCAAATTATTAGAACCGCTAAATGTTCCAGATTCACTTATTGAAAAATTAGCAGAACCAATTAAACAGAAAGGGCATGAATTTGTTTACTATAATGAAAAAACAACCGATACGAAAGAACTGGCAAAACGGAGTGAGAATGCAGATGTAGTAATGATTGCAAATAATCCGTATCCGACTGAAGTAATTAATCAAAATGACAATTTAAAATTAATCAATGTTGCTTTTACAGGAGTGGATCATGTAGGGATTGCAGATGCAAAAAATCAAGATATCCTCGTATGTAATGCAGCCGGATATGCCAATCAGGCAGTTGCTGAATTAGCCATCGGCCTGGTGATGGATTTGTATCGCCGCATAACGCAGGGGAATAGTGATATCCGTGTTGCAGATTATCCTGGAGCTTTTCAGGGAAAAGAAATCAAAGGAAAAACAGTCGGTATTATCGGTACAGGAAAAATTGGTATCGAGACTGCCCGTTTATTCAAAGCATTTGGCGCTAAATTAGTTGCCTCCAACCAGCCGAGTATCAATCCAGAAGCAGTAGAACTGGGCGTGGAGTATATGGATTTAGATGAGGTATTGGCTCAATCAGATATTGTAACCTTACATGTGCCGCTGATGCCGAACACGAAGGGGCTGATTTCTAAAGAAAAACTAAGCTTGATGAAAGAAACAGCTGTTTTAATTAATTGTGCACGGGGGCCGATTGTGGATAATGACGCGTTGGCAGATGCGTTGAACAGCGGCAAAATCGCAGGAGCTGGTATTGATGTGTTTGATATGGAACCGCCAATTCCAGGAGATTATAAATTATTGCATGCGAAAAATGCTATTTTAACTCCACATGTCGGCTTTTTAACAGATGAAGCCATGGAAGCACGAGCTAAAATTGCTTTTGATAATACGGTGGCATTTTTAGAAGGAGAGCCTCAAAACGTTATGAAGCGGTAATATGCCGGATACCGGCTGAGATAAGAAAATAATTTATTGTTTTAGAAAGAAAAGAAGGGCTGATTGTGTATTTATAATAATAGATACAATCGGCCCTTTTGCAAGCTTATTGATCCGCTGTTGCAGTTCCGGCAGAAGAACGGGCGTTTACTTATTTTCTTTTACTCTGTACCAATATCTGTAAACTTCTGAAAAACCAATTTTGGAATAGAGTCGTAATGCAGGTTCATTATTCAGCAAAACAGCCAGGTAACTATATTTTGCTCCCTTATCTTTTCCCCATTTTAGTAAGTGCAATATCAGCTGTTCGGCAAATCCTTGATTCCTGTATTGACTATCGGTGACAATATCGTAAAGTCCTATGTATTCCCTTTCGATAACACCAAGACCGCAGGCAATTACTTCTTCATTATAATAGAGGGATATAAAGCACTTTTGCGTTACGATATTGGATAGCATCTGCATCATAGTATCCTTATTTTTTTCTTCTACATTATTAAGTTGGCAAAAACAATCCAGCCACTCTCTGTTTATCTTTTCATCTATTATTACCCTATGTAGAGCCGGCTCGCTGATAGTATCTAAAGCTATAGTTTGGACGCTGGTATAGTCCACCATTGAATAAGCCTGCTCCTTTAATATATCATCTAAGTTTTCTGGCTGAACAAAAGGAGTGATTTTAAACGTAGGACGTAAATTATTATCTGAATAGATTTTCTCGCAAACGTCAATTTTTTGTTCCAATTCGTAAGTGGAATAGAGGATAGGCTGAATGGAATTCGCCCGTTTGGTATAACCATTCGCAAATCTCAGCACCCAGCCGTCATAAAGTAATGTAGATAAAGGCTGCCAATTGTTTAAAGATAATTCTTCCATCGTCTTATCAAGCATAATATCCCTCCGATAGCTTTTGAATTATTATACATTTATTTGTATAAATATTCAATACGAAAAGATATTCTTTTTTTCGGTATAGTAACAGACTTTTACGTCGTGTAATAACATCCGGAAGAATCATTGTAAAAAACATTTGGTTATGATAATTTATAGTTAGTCAGTTGAATAACTAAAAGGACGGTGTGCGAATGGCAAAACCTAATGGTGTCAGCAAGCAGGAGTTAATTCAATATGCCAAGGAATGTCTGGTTGAGAAGGGGACGGAGAAGTTTACTTTGAGAGCGGTAGCAGATACAGCCGGAGTAACTCAAGGGACGATTTATTACCATTTTCGGACCAAGGAACAGCTGCTCTTGAGTATTGTCGAGGACATATGTGAAAAAAGCTGGGATGAAATTTCTAAAAGTAATACCTATGTGCTAAAGCAGGCGATTGCTTCGGCTAAAAGCCGCTGTTCCTATAATTCTTTTTTTCATCAGCTGTTTATTTTAATGACAGCAGCCAGTTTCAAAAATGAGAAGATCAGAAATCAGCTCTCAGAGATTATGCAGGCAGAAAATCAGGCATTATCCGAGAATCTATTAAAAATATGGCCGGCATCTCCGGTGCATGGTGTTTCTATGGAAGCATGGGGAATTATGTTTAATGCCATGGTGGATGGCTTGGCGATGCAGGCATTACTGCAAAAAGATTTTCCCGTTGAAAAAGTATATCAGGAATTTGAGCAGATTATAGAGGCTCTTACAAATTTAAGCGAGAAGGAGGCAGTGGAATGAAAACCTATTTGTTCACAGCAGCATGGGGTGTCATCGTTTGGGGCGCAGCTACCTTATTTTTCCGGATTTTTGGAGAAGCTGTTCTTTTTCCGCCTGGTACAGATGCATTTATGTATAGTTCCGGAGCACTTCTCGTTGGAACAGCCATTCTATTAACGCTGGTCATCTATCTTTATACCCTATTTGATAAAAAGGAGTATGCCGCGATACGATTTGGAATTGTAGGAACCATGATTGGTTTACTATTGGATAGCTTTGTTTTTTCAAATTATCAAATGATATTTCCTGACTTACACGAGACACAGGTAATTGCTTTTTCATTCTGGATGACTTTTGCCTATGCTTTGTATTTAGTAATACCCTTTTTATTCCAGCAGAAAGTCAGACAAAAACAAGTTGTAAGAGGAAAGTAGAAACTTTCATATCTTGCTTTTTAATTGGATTATTCTTTATTTCTTATCTTTCAAGTGTACAATGAAAGAAGAGGTGGTTGCTGTTGGATACAAAAATAACTGCAGAGCAGCGAAGGGCAATTATAGAGAATGATAAATCGTATGACGGGCAATTCTTTTATGCGGTGAAAACAACAAAAATCTTTTGCCGTCCTTCTTGTAAATCAAGAGTTCCCAACTTTGATAATGTTACCATTTTCAAAAAGGCAGAAGATGCTTTACAGGCTGGATATAGGCCATGTAAGAGATGTAAATCTGGAGGAAGCAGCCTTCCGGATGAAGAATGGGTAACACAGGCGGAAAATTATATCAGAGAAAATTATGCAACGTCTTTAACATTAAATGAGCTTGCAGAAGCGTGTCATGGCAGTCCTTATCATTTGCATCGCGTGTTTAAAAGGTGGACAGGAATAACTCCATTGGCTTATTTGCAGCAAATTCGGCTGGAAAAAGCAAAGGACTGCTTAATAGAAACGGATTTATCTGTGAAGGAGATAGCTCATCTTATCGGTATAACAAATCCAACTCGCTTCACAACACTTTTTAAAGAAAAGAATCAACAAACACCGCGTCAATTTAGAAAAGCGTACAGGGAGAAGGTGTCTGCAATGAAGCATAACCAAGAAGAAACAATTTATTATGGAAAATTAGAGCATAACGGCTGGTCGTTCTATCTTGCGGCAACTGATAATGGATTATGCTATGTCGGATCTCAAAATAAAGAAATAGATGAAATTGAAGCCTGGGCAGATAAAAAAAGAGCAGACTCAGAACTGGTACATGATGAGGGGAAAATTAATTGTTACAAAGAGCAGCTGATTTCCTATTTAGATGGTGAACGAAAAGAATTTGATTTGGCAATGGATTTAAAAGGGACTGCTTTTCAAGAATCTGTTTGGGAAGCGCTGCAGCACATCCCTTATGGAGAAACAGTTTCGTATATGAATATAGCGGAAAAAATAGAAAAACCGAAAGCGGTACGAGCTGTTGGTGCCGCAATCGGCGCCAATCCAGTAATGATTCTGGTTCCATGTCATCGTGTGATTGCAAAGGATGGCAAGCTGACAGGATTTCGCGGAGGTATTCCGATGAAAGAAAGTTTATTAGAGCTGGAGAGGAGATAAATTCTAAGAGCATCTATTAGAATTTCTAGAGATGGAAAAAGCATTAGAAGTCTGGCACAGCCACGCTTTCTAATGCTTTATTATTTCGCAGCTCCGGAGAGCATTCTTCTTTAGAGGAAATCCTGACAGGAAACTAAGAGGTCAATCTTTTTCCACTGTATTTCCTCATCAATAGAATTTCCTTCTTCCACGGAAGCAAAACCGCATTGTGGAGATAGTGCAATGTTATCGCCCACGACGGATTTGGCTTCCAAATATCTTTTCTTAATATCATCATGTGCTTCCAATGCCGGATTTTTGGTAGAGATAAGACCGACTACAAATGTAGCGCCGGTATTTTTAAGCACTTCCCAAGGTGCAAAGGAACCGGAACGGGCATCATCATATTCCACAAAGAAACCGTCATAAGGAATCGTGCTGATAACTTCTGCGACTGAATCATAAAATCCTGAAAAGAGCGGGTTTCCTTTAAAGTTTCCTTTGCAGAAATGCGTTGCAATTGTCATGTCTTCGGGTTTTTTCTCCAAAGCCTTGGCAGAAGCTCGTCTAAACCATTCTAAAACCTCTTCTTTTGTATAAGCCAGAGCGGATACTTTTTCATTGAATGTGTCATCAATCATATAGGTCCATGACGTATCATCAATCTGTAAGTAACGGCATCCATGATCGTATAAATCCTGAACGGCTTCCTGATAGGCTTTTCCAATATCCTCAATAACGAGGTCAATATCGGTGCCATAATATGGTGTATCCTTGATGCCGAGCTGAAGAAAATGATCAACCAGAATCATATTCGGTCCGGAGATAGATTTTTTTGCTTCTACGCCATCGTAATTTTTAGCGAGGCTATGTAAATAATCCCAGGCTTCTATTTCTGGATGATTCTTATTCTTGTTATAAGAAATTTTCCCTTCAATACATCCTAGCTCAATTTTGTTCGTGACGTCGTTGATTACCTTATCAAAATGCTTTGTAGTAAAGCCGTCAAATTCTTTCAGCCAGTCAAGGTGCCACCATCTGCGTCTGAACTCACCGTCTGTAACAAATTTGAGACCGTGTGCCACTTCCTTCTCCACCAAATCGGAAATGGCCTGATCTTCTGCTTCTCTTAATGCATTCAAATCAATTTCTCCATTAAAATATTTTGCACGGGCAATCTTGATTTCATCGGGTCTTAAAAAAGAACCTACAATATCGTATTTTATGTTTAACATCGCTGCAACTCCTCGTAAGTATGTATTTACTTATGCTTAATAGATTAATTATATACAGAATAATAAAAGTCTGTAAAATACTTAAAACATATTGGTAGATATAGTTTTAACATATAGCGGGTATCCTGCTTAATTATAATTTCTATCAGAAATGTTCCATTTAATTTTGAAAAGATGCAATAGCCTGTTATAACAGGGGGAATGAAGAAATTTATTCTTAGTTGAAATATTTTTATTGATTTTCGATAAATAGTTATCTATAATCAATGTTAATAATAAAATTTTAAATTGGAGATTGAGAAAATGAAAGCAATCAAACAGCTTATCCGATTTGGTTATGAACAGGCGCTGTCCTGTATCTTTCCAGTCATTATTTTTGCGTCCTTAGCGATAACAAAGTTTATCGATCTGCCTTTCCTGTCAAGATATGATTGGCTATTGGTTATCTGTCTCATCACACAGGTTTTTATGATAGCCTCCGGATTAGAAACGAAAAAAGAGCTTGTCGTCATTACCTTATTTCATATCATTGGATTGACTTTAGAAATTTTTAAAGTGAATATGGGCTCATGGGTCTATCCGGAAGAAGCGTTTACGAAGATTTTTGGAGTTCCGCTATACAGTGGTTTTATGTATGCAAGTGTCGCCAGCTATTTGTGTCAGGCATGGAGAAGATTAGATGTTCGGCTGGTAAAATGGCCATCTATCTTTTTAGCAGGACCGCTGGCAGCTGCAATTTATTTGAATTTCTTTACCCATCATTATTGGCTGGACATCAGATGGTGGCTGTCTGCATTAGTACTTATCGTATTTTTAAGAGCATGGGTGGATTATAAGGTCGGCAATAAACGCTATCGTATGCCCATCGTCCTTTCTTTTTTCCTGATTGGTTTCTTTATATGGATAGCCGAGAATATAGCAACCTTTTTCCAGGCATGGGAATATCCAAACCAGGCAGAAGTATGGAGCATGGTACATTTAGGAAAAGTAAGCTCCTGGCTGTTATTAGTCATTGTCAGCTTCTTGATTGTAGCAATGTTAAAACAATCACAGGCGAAGATAGAAGGGTTATTGGAAGGAAGTAATCAAGGAATTGCCAGAAGTAAAAGTTAATTAAGAGAAGTATTTTATATATATATAAACGAGGTGATTATGATGCAGAAAAGCTCAACGACATTTTTGAAAACAGTTATTTATTTAATGGGATTAATTATGATTGCCCTATCGGTTATTTTAATTCCGCAAATTATCATCGATATTTCGGATAGTTCTGCGATGGTTAAATGGGTCATATATCCAATTGTAATTGGTGTTTTTTTAACAACGATTCCATTTTATCTGGCACTTTACCAAGCCTTAAAACTACTGAGGCTGATTGACCAAAATCAGACCTTTTCAGAAGAGGCTGTTTTTACTCTGAAAAAGATTAAACAATGTGCCTTAACAATTACTGGGATTTATATTCTGACGATGCCGTTTATTTATTTGTTTGCCGAGAAGGATGATGCTCCAGGTGTAATTATAATTGGCATGGTGCCATTGTTTGTTTCATTTGTTGTTGCTGTATTTGCTTCCCTTTTACAGAAGCTGTTTAAAAATGCGTTAGAAATTAAAACAGAAAATGATTTGACCGTGTGAGGGGTGATGATATGGCAATAGTGATTCATATTGATGTGATGCTGGCAAAACGTAAAATGAGTGTAACGGAATTAACAGAGAAGGTTGGTATTACCATGGCAAATCTGTCTATCTTGAAAAATGGAAAAGCAAAAGCGATTCGGTTCTCTACATTGGAAAAGATTTGTGAGGCTTTGGAATGTCAGCCAGGGGATATTTTAGAGTATGTGCCGGATGAGGAAGAAGGAGTTTGAGAGGTTTTTTCTAAAGTTATACTAAAATGAATCATTGGATTCCCTTGATGAAGTTTATAAAAAAGTATAGGAATTGTCTAAAAGGTTAATTTTTAGTGCAGCCTTTAATAAGAAACTAACAGCCATAAACTCAGGATTATTGAGGTTCATGGCTGTTTATTAATGTGATATAAAAGTGTTTGATGTATTTGACTTCAAATAATGTAAAGAGGTAAGATACTGTAATATCCTATTTCAGATAGTGAACCAATAATTTGTTTTGAAAATTATAAATGAGATTAGGAAATGGTTAGGAGTACGTTTATGAGAATTGCAGAAGCATTAAAAATTGGAGAGTTATCAGAAGGAACACTAATTACAGGGCATGAGGGGTTAAATAATATAATTAATTCTGTTGAAGTAATGGAGGTTCCTGAAGTGCTGGATTGGGTTACACCCGGTATATTGATTATGACTACTTTCTATTCGATTAAGGATGACGAAGAAAAGCAAGTTGACATTGTCCGTACTTTAATTGAGAAAGGTGCGTCTGGGATTGTAGTCAAACTTGGAAGGTTTATTAATAAGCTTCCAGAAAAAATGATTGAATTGGCAAGCAGAAGAGATTTTCCGATTATATCTATTCCAAAGAATATTTCGTATATCAATATTTTGATGCCTCTATATGAAAAATTATATGAAGAGAAACAACTGCAAATTCAAACCCATCATCCATTTACTCAAATACAAGAATCAAATTTTATTTCCATGGAGCAGGCAATTGAAAGTATGGCAGAAGTCGTGAAAGCTTCTGTCTATGTGGAAGATCTGGAAGGAAAACTTTTGTATCGTTCTGCTTATTTTAAAACAGATGGATGGAGGAAAAAGAACGCTTTATTTTCTCCTCCACAAGCTGCTTCTTATTTAAAAGTCATTGAAGGATGGATAGCAGAATTCAATGATCAATCATTTATTATTTATAAAATGCAAGGATATAAAAATAGGATGCTGATTCCTTTGACGTCAAAGAATCAAATCTTTGGAATTATTCATGTGCTCTATGCAGATGAAAAATTAGCCGAAACAGATTCTGTCACTATGAAGAAAATGAGTAATAAATTGAGTGAACTATTTATAAGTGATCAGATTTATTATCAAAAAAATCGGCTATATGAAATAGAGTTAATGGAATCTTTTTTAAATGATTTAAAGGAGAATGAAGATAAGGGAATAACCATTGTACACTTTCAAGCGCCATGGATAAGACAGTCGAACCAGCCTGCGAATTTGTTGGTGGATTCCTCCTGTCTCATCAGGAAAGAATTGGACGTTCTAATAAAGAAATTCGAATTTGGTCAGACATTAATTTTTGAAAAACATAATTATTTTTATGCATTTCATTATGGGAAAAAGGTGAATTATTCAATGCTTGTTAAGGCATGGCAGCAGATTGTTGTACAATATAATGCAAGAAACAGTGCAGTACCGATTCGTATTTCAATAAGTTCTTGCATATCAGATCCTCAAAACTTCGATCAGTCGATGCATTCTGTTACAAAAATGATGGAAATAGGGGAAAAGGTAAAACCGGAAGAAAATGTTTATATCCAAGACCAATTAGGAATTTATGAGATATTGATTAATTTAACCTCGGAAGATGTTGTGCAAAAATATACCGACACAGTTCTGTCTCCCTTGCTTCGGGAAGAAAATGATGATTTACTGCATACGCTAATCGCTTATTTGGATAATAACGGAAATGTCTCTAAAACTTCTGAAAAATTATTTATTCACAGACGTACCTTAAATTACCGAATTAATAAAATTGAAGAGGAGTTAAATATGGATATCAGTAATCCGGAAGCAGGTTTTATATTGCGTTTTTGTTTGAAAATAAAAGAATTATCTTGAAAGATAAAACGATAAAAAATATTGTTATGAATAAAAGATTGTGGAAATGAAAGAAACCGGGGCAATACTCAGACTCTACTGATAGAATTTGAGTGTTGCTCCAGTTTTTTTTGGGAACCAGGGCATTTAATTGATTTCATAACAGCTATAATGAGTTTATTTTTAGTCATTTTTAGAAAGATAAAACGTATGCACTTTTTTTGCAGTTGAAAAAAGTGTGAAAATTTATTGTAAATATATTGCACATTTTTAACATTCTAAAATAATTTATAACTCTTTATAATAGCCGGAAAGGAGATGAAGTAATGTTAGGAATTATCAGAGTATTATCAACAGATAATGAAAATATTTTGATGGAGCATGGAACAAGAATGAAAGAGTTGTATCAAATTGCCTCAAAAACAAAATGTATCGGAGAGCAGCCGAATGGTATATATGATAATGAATCGGAAGCAGCAGCGATACCCAAAATTGTTTCTCTGGCAAAAGAGCTATCCCAAGAAAGGGATATTGATGCAATTACCATCAGCTGTGCGGCGGATCCGGCATTAGATGAAGCTCGTTTGGAAACAGATATTCCAATAATCGGTGCAGGAGTCTCAGGTGCACATGCTGCCAGTATGGTAGGGAGTAAGGTTGGAATTATTGGGATAACCCAAGAGGCTCCAATAAGAATGAAAGAAGAGCTCGGAAGTCGTTTCCACGCTTATACTTCTTCACCAAAACTAAGTAAAACAACAGATTTATTCAAAGAGAACGCAAAACAGGAACTATTGACACTTGTTCATGAGCAGATAGAATCGGGTGCTGATGTTATTTTATTCGCTTGTACAGGCTTTTCAACAATACGTTTAAAGAACTATTTACAGAAAAGGGTGAAAATTCCTGTGATTGATCTAGTCGAAGCGCAGGCGATAGCCTATCAGCTAATAGAAAGCAGGGAAAAAGATGAAGAATAAAACGTTTGATCCTACATTTATTATATTCTCTATTATTATCGCGTTTTTAGGTGCGATTATTGGGATGCAGTTAATTACGTCACTGGGGATTACTCCGAATACCTCTATTATTGGTGCTCTAATTGCAATGCTAATTGCGAGGATTCCGATGCAGATGTTTTATAAATATCGTACATTGGAAAACCAGAATTTGGTGCAAACAACGATATCTGCTGCAACCTTTGGCGCAGCAAACAGTTTATTGATTCCAATTGGATTACCTTATGCAATGGGAGTTCCTGAGTTGATAATACCTATGCTGATTGGTTCAGGAATTGCTCTTGCTATCGATGCTTTAATCTTATATAAAGTGTTTGACACAAAGTTATTTGGTTCAGATGAAGCTTGGCCATCAGGAATAGCAACTGCAGAAGCTATCAAAGCAGGAGATGAAGGTGGAAAGAAAGCCAAATATTTAAGTTTGGGCATTGTTGGCGGGGTAATTGGTTCTTACTTTGGCATCTCGATGTCAGCCTTTGGTGTAGCTTTTATCGGTAATATTTGGGCTCTTGCCATGTTTGGAATAGGTTTATTACTTATGGGATATTCTGATCCTTTATTTGGATTAGACTTAAATGCATATTATATTCCACATGGCATGATGATTGGTGCGGGAAGTGTAGCACTGTTACAGTTTATTTTCATCCTTGTCAAATCGAGAAAAGAACAGAGAAAAATAAATGAACAGATTCCAGAGCGTGAATATACACGTACAGAAAAGGATATCAAAACTGGTTTTGGACTTGGTTATCTATTTTATGCTCTAGGTGCAGTGGTAGTCGCAATTTTAGGTGGAATTATGACAGACATGCCAGTATGGCAGATTGTTATATTTGTTTTATTTGCTGCACTTGCTGCTATCATCAGTGAGATGATTGTCGGAATTGCCGCTATGCACTCTGGATGGTTTCCTGCATTTGCAGTAACGCTGATTTTCTTATTAATCGGAATGATGATTGGATTTCCACCGATTGCCCTTGCGTTACTAACAGGATATACCGCTTCGACTGGACCTGCTTTTGCAGACTTGGGATTTGATTTGAAAACAGGTGTTATTTTACGAAAAGGGGCCACTCTGGAGCAGGAATTGTTTGGAAGGAAGCAACAGCTTAAAAGTGCGTTTATCGGATTTGTTGTCGCATTTGTCGTTGTTTTTTTATTCGCAGAGAGTTTCTTTGAACAAGGACTCATTCCACCTGTTGATGCAGTTTATGCAGCAACAATTGAATCGGGTCTGACAGGAAATGTAGGCATGATGATATTAATATGGGCCATTCCTGGTGCAATTATCCAGCTTATTGGCGGTCCAAAACGTCAAATGGGAGTTTTATTTGCGACAGGTTTGCTGATTGTTAACCCACTTGCCGGCTGGGCTGTTATCGCCGGACTGATTATTCGAATAGCAGTTATCAAGCTTCGAGGCCAAGAGGCAGAAAATACAATGTATACGATGGCAGCCGGATTTATCGCCGGTGATGCGATTTATAGCTTCTTTTCATCTTTATGGAAAGCAAGATAATTAGGGGGATTGGACAATGGTTAGAAAAATGTTGACAAAAGAAGATGCAATCAGTGCTGTATATGGAGGATGTATTCTTGGCGGAGGTGGAGGCGGCTGGATCGCTGACGGCTTAGAAAAGACCGACCTTGCTTTTGCTTTGGGGAATCCGGAGCTGATTACAGTCGATGAATTGCAGGACAATGAATTTGTTCCTTGTGTTTCCTTAGTAGGAGCTCCTTCCGCTAAAGAAATGTATGTTGATTCCGATCAATTAGTTAATACAATTCATCGAATGAAAATGGAATTTGACAAGCCGATTGCAGCATTAATGACAAATGAAAATGGTGCTTCAACAACGATTAATGGCTGGCTGCAAGCTGCTGCTACTGGCTTGCCAGTAGTAGATGCCCCTTCCAATGGGAGAGCACATCCAACAGGTTCCATGGGGTCAATGAATCTTTCCGAAGTAGCGGATTATCAATCGATTCAAACCTTTGCTGGAGGGAAAGGTGATAAAGAAGCAGCTGGTTCCATCACAGGTACATTAGACCTTACTTCCAGTGCAGTCCGCTCCATCTCAGTGCAAGCAGGAGGCATGGTTGGTGTTTGCCGAAATCCAGTCGATACACAGTATATTAAGGAAAATGCAGCAGTTGGAGCAATAACACAGGCAATTGAACTAGGTAATGAATTTTTATCTGTACCTGAGGGTCCAGAACGGATTGAAAAAGCAGTGACGTACTTAAAAGGAAGAATTATTCATTCTGGTAAAGTGAATGAATTTCAATTAGATAAAACAGGTGGATTTGATGTTGGTTATGTTCGCATTGATGATTTAGAGCTTACTTTTTGGAACGAATATATGACCGCAGAAAAGAACGGAGAGCGTAAAGGAACATTTCCTGATCTAATTATGACTTTCGATGTCGAGACGGGGAAACCGCTTGTTAGTGCAGAAATTAAAGAAGGCATAAAAATAGCTGTTATGTCAGTACCAAAAGAGAACTTACTTTTAAGTTCTACCATGTACAATCAGAAGCTATTAAAAACGGTAGAGCCAATTATCAATAAATCAATTATTTAAAAGAATATACAAAACACGTTAAGGAGCTGAAGATAAAATGTCTTTAAAATATACAATGGAAGTTATGGAATTATTAGATAATCCAAGTATCAATGGTGAAAAAATTGTAAAACTGTTCGATGAAATGACTTATTGCGATGCCGGTTTTGAGACAGTAAATGGAGAAGCTGGTTCGACTGATTTCATTAAAATAGTGATTAAAGGAACAAATGGAAAAATAGACGGAGGGGAAGCGCCTTCTTTAGGTATTGTTGGAAGATTAGGCGGACTTGGTGCACGTCCAAATCGTATCGGGTTTGTCTCTGATGGGGATGGTGCGGCTGCAGCAGTTACAACAGCTTTGAAACTAGCAACGATGGCTGAAAAAGGAGATCGCCTGCCTGGAGATATTTATATCACCACACATATTTGTCCAAATGCACCAACTCAGCCACATAAGCCTGTAGACTTTATGGGATCACCGGTTGATATTTTGACGATGAATCAATATGAAGTATTCCCAGAGATGGATGCAGTATTATCTATCGATACGACAAAAGGAAATAAAGTATTTAATCACCGCGGAATAGCATTGTCACCAACTGTGAAGTCTGGATATGTTTTAAAATTCAACGATGACTTAATAAGAATTATGGAGATGACAACGGGAGAATTACCAGTCACTTTTGCGGTCACCACACA
Organism: Oceanobacillus sp. FSL K6-0251; assembly: GCF_038004725.1. Taxonomy (NCBI): domain Bacteria; kingdom Bacillati; phylum Bacillota; class Bacilli; order Caryophanales; family Bacillaceae; genus Oceanobacillus; species Oceanobacillus sp. FSL K6-0251. The sequence goes on from NZ_JBBORS010000001.1 coordinate 1,750,155, forward strand.
GGATATTACTCCATATGGAAATGATGTTTTCCATATTAACAGTATCCTCCAACCATCAGTTGCGACAGATGCACCAGTTATTGGTGTAGCAATAACTGCGCAGACAGCTGTTCCGGGAAGCGGTACAGGAGCAAGCCATGAAGTGGATGTTGCACAGGCTGTCCGTTTTTCAATTGAAGTAGCTAAAGAATTTACTCAGAAGCAAATCGAATTTTATGATGAAGCAGAGTATAATCGTTTGGAAGAACTTTATGGATCGATGAAACATCTGCAAACATTGGGGAAAGCCTAAGATGGGAAAAGGAAGCGTTGGCGTCTTAACTATCGGACAAGCTCCGCGTACAGATGTTACTCCTTCTATTCAGAGAATTCTTGGATCAGAAACAGAAATCATTGAAAAAGGAGCATTGGACCGGCTTGATGTGGATTCATTTCATACCGTTGCTCCGGATGCTTCGGACATAACGTATATATCCAGAGTCAGAAACGGAGGCTCTGTGAAAATGGGAAAATCAAAACTTCTTCCACTGCTCCAGGAAGAAAGAGATATGTTGGAAGAACAGACAGAAGTAATTATTATGCTTTGTACAGGAGATTTTCCAACTTTACAAGGGACCAAGCCAATTATTTATCCAGACGTTGAGTTAAACCAAGCTGTCCACAAGGTAATGCCGTCAGGAAATCTGGGGTTAATTATTCCTTTAGAAGAGCAAAGAGATTCGTTGATTGAAAAGTGGAATCATCCGGAAATAAAAAAGCTTGTGGAAGTAGCTTCTCCTTATGAAAAAAGTAATATAGAAGGAGCTGCAAGAGCTTTAAAAAACCGGGGAGCAGATTTGATTGTCCTTGATTGTATGGGTTACAATGAAGAGCATGAGAAGAGAGCAGTAAATGCAAGTGGACTAAAGGTATTTCTGCCAAGAAAAGTCGCTGCTTATGCAGCAAAAGCACACTTAAATAGATTATAATTTTTAAGGCATAGAAAGAAGGCAGTAAAATGAATTCTTTTCAGCAAACCGTTGCGAAATTAATGAAGAATAATGTATTTGCAGAGAAAGATACGAAAATTTTAGTGGTAACAGATCATAGTACAGAAGCTCTGGGAAAGAAATTTAATGAGGCTTTGGAGCAGGATGGCTGGAATACAAATTTACAAATAATGTCGGACCGCAGTAAATCGGGAGAAGAACCATCGGAAGCAATCTCTGAAGCGATGCTTTCATATGATCTTGTATTCTGCCTGACCAAGCATTCCCTTACTCATACAGCTGCAAGAAAAAATGCAAATGCCCATGGGGTAAGTGTGATTACGATGCCAGGAATTACGGAAGATATGATTCTTCAAGGAGCAATGAGTGCAGATTACAAGCGCGTAGAAAAAGAAACAAACGAAATGACCGCTAAGCTGACAAAAGCGAAAGCAGTAACCATTACAACTGGAAAAGAAAAAAATCTTAAACTCCGTATTCCGCTAGAAGGCAGAGATGGAATAGCAAGCACAGGAATATTCCGCGGTAAAACAGCATCAGGAAACCTTCCATCTGGGGAAGCATATATTGCTCCTGTAGAAGGACTGGCTGAAGGGAAAATAGAAATAAATGGGTCCATGGCAGGAATCGGATTGGTAGATGGGCCTGTTGTTTTGACAGTTGAAAAAGGACGGCTTGTTCAAGCAACCGGAGAACAGGGGGAATTGCTATTAACCCTTCTTGGAGAAGGAAATGGGCGTCTGGCAGCTGAGCTTGGAATTGGCACAAACCATGCTGCGAGAATCACTGGAAATATTTTAGAAGATGAAAAAGCTTATGAAACGGTCCATGTTGCTTTTGGCTCTAATCATACTTTTGGCGGAATGAATAAAGCAGATGTGCATATTGATTGTGTTACCAAAAAACCGCAATTAGATTGGGAATTTGAATAAAATATAAAACAGATATTCCATTTTATGGAATATCTGTTTTATATTTTTATGGGCATTGTGTTACAGCGTTAAAAAATACGAAGCGTTCCCAGAAAAAAGATTAAACAGCTGTATTTTTGCTCTTCAACAAATCAATCAGTCTATATAGATAATAAGCTCCTCTTAATTGCTGCTCGATTTGATAATCCATATAATCCAGTGCATCAATAACAATTTTTCTGGCATCTGTTAAACTATGATGCTGTATCTTATCCAGGATATCGCGTACGGTGTCCAATAAATAAACAGAGGATTGTACCGTTTTGATGATCAATATTCTCCTCATATCCTCCCTTGTATATAGTCGATAACCATTTTCCGGATTTCTTTCAGGAGTGATTAACCCTTCCTTTTCCCAATGTCTGAGGGTGGTTGCAGCAACATGTAATTCGTCTTCTACTTCTCCAATCGAATAATATTTCTTTTGCTGTTTTTTCATGAAATCCTGTATATTATCTGGACTTAAGATAGAAGCAGCATCCAATGCCTGCTGTTTTCTTTCAAATAACTCAGCCTGCACTTGGTTGACTTCCCATAATGCTTCAATATATTTATTTTCCTGCAGCAGAGGCATCACTCTGCGGACGGTCCCCATCCCAAAACCAGGGTACATAGCCCGGATACACTGAAAATAAGCTTCATGGACCTCAGTGTACACACGATATCCATTTGCTTTCCGAATCGCTTTTGGCACAATGCCCCATTCTTCATAGTGTCTTAATGCACTTGTTCCTACATCTAGTTTCTTAGCAATATCGATTGGCCGCAGTTCCATGATTACCTCCAAAGATTAGATTAAAACCTTATAGACCCATGACGGGTTTTGGTTAATTGAACGTTATTATAGCTTATCATTTTAACTCAAACTTTGCACTTGCACAAATGTTATATGATGGTAATAGATGTTAGAAAGGAGGGATATCAAGATGCAATTGGTTATTAAAACTATCGTTCATCATGTCACCATGAAAAAAACATTGCACTTGAAAACAGAAAACAGAAAGAAAACAAAAATCACGGAGGAGGAATATCAACATGCATAATGTAATGACCGTAAACGGAGCGCGGGAGAATAATCTAAAGAATCTTTCTGTGTCTATCCCTAAAAACAAACTGATTGTGGTTACAGGCCCTTCTGGGTCTGGGAAAAGCACGCTTGCTCTGGACACCTTATTCAATGAATGTCAGCGTCAATATTTAGAATCAATGGGGATGCAGGGAATCAACAAACCCAAAGTTGATTCTATCAGCGGGTTATCACCTGCAATCAGTATCAATCAGCATATCACCAATCGGAATCCACGTTCGACAGTGGGGACGATGACAGATATGTATACCAGCTTGAGAATGGTATTTGAAAAGCTTGGAGAAAGAACATGCCCAAGCTGTCAATATAGCATTAATCCAATGACTTATGAAGGAAACGTGGAAAAAGAAGCGGATAGCTTTACAGAATATATCTTATGTCCGAATTGTAATGTAAAAATGGAAAAGCTGACTCGGACGCACTTTTCTTATAATACAACCGAAGGAGCTTGTTCGAACTGTAAAGGATTGGGAGAAACAGTAGCTATTCATTTGCCATCAGTTTTTCATGAGGAGCTTTCTTTAGAGGATGGCGCTGTGGATATTTTTGCCGGGCGTTATGGCGAATATCAAATTGCTGTTTTAAAAGCAGCTTTTCAATATTATCAGCTTCCGGATGCCGATAACGTAGCTATCAGGGACTTTAATGAAGGGCAAAAGGCTATTCTTTACTATGGTGTAGAAAGTGATGAAGTGAAGCAGCTGTTTCCAAACGTAAAGCCTCCAAAAACAGTAGAAAAAGGAAAATTCCCCGGCGTATTAACCTCGATGTGGCGCCGATATGCAGAGCATGATGGTTCTTCAGCCGAAGCAGATGCTTATTTCTATTCGCAGACTTGTCCAGCTTGTCATGGAGAACGTTTAAATGAAGTGAGCAGATCAGTTACCGTTGAAGGCTGGACAATTCCACAGCTGGTTGTCCATTCTTTAGAGGAAATGGCAGCTTGGATAGATAAATTAGAAGCATCACTGGAGCAGACAAGTTATCAGCTTGTCGAAACATTTGTGGAGGATATAAAAACAAAGCTTTCCCGAATTATCAAAATAGGGCTGGGTTATCTGACACTGGATAGACAAGTGATTACGTTATCCGGCGGGGAGGCACAGCGTATTCGGTTATCTGCACTTTTAGATTCTGCACTTACCGGTGTATTATATATTATGGATGAGCCGACAGTCGGTTTGCACCCGAAGGACACAGCCGGCCTGATTAGTATCTTAAAGCATTTGCGTGATTTAGGGAATACCGTTCTGTTGATTGAGCATGATGTGGATGTCATGCGGGAGGCAGATTATATTATTGATATTGGACCGGGAGCTGGAAAGCTTGGAGGTACTGTGGTTGGTCAAGGAACACTGCAGGAATTGCTTCAGCAGGAAAAGTCAGTTACAGGGCAATATTTGCGTGCAGAGAAGCCTCGGAAAATGAATAATCGGACAAAGAAATACGAAGCCGGGATAACAATACATCACGCTGCTGCCAATAATCTTCAGGATGTGACCGTAACTTTTCCGACAGCCTGCTTAACCGCAGTAACTGGTGTTTCAGGCTCAGGAAAGTCATCGCTGTTATTTGAAGTGCTGGCAAAAGCGAATGATGCCATCCATGAAGACTTTGAAAAAATAACTGGTCTAGATGTCTTTGATCAGATGATTATTGTCGGCCAGTCTCCGCTCAGCAGAATGAAACGGTCCAATACGGCAACTTACATTGATTTATTTACACCTGTTCGAGCTATGTTTGCTAAGCTGCCGGAAGCAAAGGAAAAGAAGCTCACAGCAAAGCATTTCTCCTTCAATACAGCAGGAGGTCGCTGTGAAAATTGTCAGGGACTTGGCTATGTAACGACCAATATGCTCTTTTTCCCTGATTTAGAGGTCGTTTGTCCGGAATGTCTGGGGAGAAGGTTTAAACAAGAGATATTAGCAGTAAAATACCAGGGCTATTCTATCAATGATATTTTAGAAAGCTCTATCCATGAATCCCTTTCTATATTTGAAGGGGAGAAAAAGATACAAGCCATCTTAAAGCTCCTAACAGAAATCGGTTTAGGCTATTTGAAAATGGGACAATCCTTAACCACTTTATCTGGAGGAGAAGGGCAACGATTAAAGCTGGCCAAAGAATTAATGAAGCAAGGGAAAAAGACGTCACTATATTTATTAGATGAGCCGACCACTGGATTGCATCCGAATGATACGATTCAGCTGCTCAAGCTGTTAAATCGGCTGGTGGATGCAGGAAATACAGTGATTATGGTGGAGCACAACAGTCAGGTAATCGAAGCAGCAGACTGGGTGGTAGATTTAGGTCCTGAAGGCGGTGCAAAAGGAGGAAAGGTGATTGCAGAAGGAACACCAGAGATGATAAAGGAAAACAAAGCTTCATATACAGGACAGTATTTGCAGGTTTAATTTATCGCAGTGTGACTGGCGGGAAAACCCCCACTGAGGGAAGTTTCATTTTAAATATACTTTGCTTGAAAAGGACATCCTTAAAAAAGAAGGGTGGCCTTTTCAAATAATAAAGCTTCCAACTAAATGGAATGAATCCTTGCAGGGGGAAGCAACGTAAGTAGAAAGAAAGGGATATGAATTAGTGAATATAACTTTGCCAAATGACCATATATTCAATTAGCAGAGGAGGCAGAAGAAAATGCGTTATGAATTTCACGCAATAACAATGCTGATTGTTGCATTGGCGGCTGTTGCAGTAATATTTTTATTACGTAAATCTAACAGATTATCTATTCTAATCGGTCTGCTCAGCTGGATTGCTTTAAGTGCTTATTTTATCATCGAAGCAGTTGTTATCCGGGCAACTACAGCTCCTTATAGCTTTATGAATCAACCGATGAGTGACCTTGGAGTAACGGCTTGTGGAACGGATACGTATGTACTTGCAAGCTACGCTATCTGTTCACCCTACCATTGGCTGATGAACTGGACATTTTTCTTAACCGGGTTAGCTGTTTTGATGGGTGCTGTTTTGCTGTACCCGCTATGGCCCAAGGTTCGTTCTGCTAAAATAGCAAGTATTTTTATTGGAATTTTTGGAGTGAGTTATGGCATCTCTGGTATCATTCCTGCAGATATTCATTTTTATTGGCATACGTTCACAGCACTCCCGGGAATGATTGTGCAGATTCCTGCGATGATTTTAATCAGTATTGCGATTTATAAAAAAATGCCGCGTCTATTTTGGTGGACGATGATTTGTACGACAGTCACTTCAGCAGCTCTTTTCAGTCTTTTCTTACAGCCTGTATTGACCAGTCTGCCCGGCGGTTTGCTTCAGCGTATTCTCTATGCCTCGGTATATATCTGGCTGACAGGTACGGCTATTGGTCTCTGGAGCAGGGGATATGATATATGAAGCTGAATTGCAAAGACATGGATAAATGCATGAAATAACTCCTTTTCATAGAATTATCAATCTGTTTGCTGACTAAACTTAACAATTCAATAAATAAGATTGAACTGACAGCGGCTTAGTGCTTTGATTTGGATATTCTGATAATTATGAAATTGTTAAGGTGGAGAAGGAAAAAGACCTAAGCAGCCGACAATAAACAAATAGATAGAATTAACCGAAAAACTAGCGGCAACAGAAATCATAAAGTGCATTTTACTAGAAAAGCAGCACATCTTATAGTATTCTAGCGGAATAATTAACAGACTTTTCAATTAGATAGAGGGGATAAGAAATGGAGAACATTGTTTATTTTAATGAGATAACATGGCGCAGAAATGATCAGGAAATTTTACAGGATATTAATTGGCAAATTAAAGAGGGAGAGCATTGGGCGATTTTAGGTTTAAATGGATCAGGTAAAACCTCGCTCTTAAATATTATTACTGGTTATAATTATCCGACGTCTGGAAAAATGACCGTGCTGGATCGGCTTTTTGGAAGAACAGATTTATCTGAATTACGAAAATCAATCGGCTATGTAAGCAGTGCATTGGAGCGTTTTCAAGAGACGATCCAGCTGGAGCCGGTTGAAAATGTGATTATCAGCGGTAAATTTGCTTCCTTTGGGATTTATGAAGAGGTATCTGAAGCGGATTGGCAGCAGGCTGATCAGATTCTTTCAGACCTTCGATTAGACTACTTAAAAGGAAAAAAATATCAAGTGCTTTCGCAAGGGGAAAGAAGAAGAGTTCTTATTGGCCGGGCGTTAATGAGTCAACCGGAAATACTGATTTTAGATGAACCCTGCTCCGGTTTAGATATTTTATCGCGTGAAGAGGTACTGGAATTAATGAACGATATACAAGCGAATACGCACCTGCTTTATGTTACACATCATATCGAAGAAATTACAGAAGCCATTTCCCACGTGGCCTTAGTTCGTGACGGAAAATTAGTAGCGACTGGAGAAAAGCACGATGTTTTAACCGATGCTTTATTAAGTGAAACATTTAAAATCCCTGTTCAGGTACATTGGGATGGAGGCAGACCCTGGTTAACGATTGAAAAAAGAAGGTAGCGGCTTGCATGACTTTTCCCTGTTTGAAGATATTTCTAATTTACTGGAAAAGGTGTATGATAAAGAAGAAGAAATTAGAAATGGGGGAAAATATAGTGAAAAGCAGATTGTTTAGGCTGATGGCTGTAGCTGCGGCTATCGTATTATTGCTGGGAGCCTGCAGCAATAATGATGACGAAGAAGCTCAAAAGCCAATGCCAGAACCGGATGAACAGACAGAAGAAATCCCTGAATTAGAGGCAGAAGAAGCAGAAGAGGTATTACAAACCTACAATGAAGCATTCCAAAATGTGATTGAAAATGCAGCGGAAGACGGAGAAGTAACGGATTTTGATTCTCCGGAAGAGCTTCAGGAGGAATTCTCGACCATTATGTCCGAGGATTTAGCAGCAAAGATGGCAGATGCTTATTTTGAAGAGAATGAAGAGGGATCCATCTACATAGTTGCTTCCGAAGAACCTGTCTGGTTTGATGAAGAAGAAACATATGAATTAGAAAAAGCAGAAGATAATTTGTATGAAGTAGAGCAGGAACAGACGGATAATATGCTTAGCGTTACTTATTCTATTTTCTGGAATGAAGAGAAGTGGATCGTATCTGATGTGGAAACAGAAGATATTCCAGTTGAGGAAAATGACGGAGATACTTCAAATAGTGAGGCTGAAGCGGATTCGAATCAGACCGAACAGGAAAATAATACAGACAATGACACTGCAGACCAGGATACGGATGGAGCAGCTGCAGAAGAAACAAATGAATCAACAGATGAAGATACAGCTAATAATGAAGCAAATGCAACGGAAGAAGAAAATGATCAGGTAAGTCCTGACAGTGAGGAAAATAATTCTGGTCAGGGTGGTACAGATACCAGTGACAGTGATACATCAGACGATGCCGATATGGACAACTCTGAGAGCAATCAGAATCCGGAATCAGAAGAGAATGAAGAAGAGAATACAGATGAGAATGCCTCATCGATTGATGCTGCAGCAGCTGAAAAATTAGTTAAAGAACACTTAAATATGGTCGACGATAGTTTAGAGGTTGTTACTAGTCACCAGGATGAAGAAGGAAACTATGTGGTACAGGTATATGAGCTTGTTGATCAGGATGACGGCTTAGCACATACCGCTACGTATGGATGGTATACGGTAGATCAGACTACCGGAGAAGTAAAAGAGACAGAATTCTAAATAAGAATAGATTAACAGCTGGTAGAATGTTCTAGGAAAACGTTTCGCCAGCTTTTTTCTTTTGAAGGAATAACATCTTACAAATAATTTAGGCTGTGTTTTAGCAAGAACAGCAGGTCTCATGTACAATGGAATAAAGGTATTTTTCATGAAGAAGCGCTTGTAAAACTGACGTCTTCCAAGAGAGTGTGAAAAAGTATTTATTTAGGCAGGAGATAACAGGCGCAGGCTCACGTTGAATGAAGTCTCACTTTATGATTATTTATAAATGTAATGGAGAACTTTAAACATATTGATGCAGTAAAATATGGATTTGTGAGGAGCGGAAATGGTGAAAAAAGTCGCTTTAATTATAAACCCGAACGCCGGAAAACAAAAGCTGGCACAACAATTAGATAAAATTCAATCTAGATTAACGGAAATATTTGAAGAGGTAACTATCTTGCAGACCAAAAAGGAAGGGGATGGAGAACGTTTTGTTGAAAAGCATGCGGAAGAAGTTGATTTACTGATTGCGGGTGGGGGAGATGGAACTGTTTTTGAAATTATGAATGCCCTCGTTCCATTGAAAAACAGGCCGGTTTTTGCTATTTTGCCAGGCGGAACATGCAATGATTTTTCCCGGACGCTTGGCATCAGCCAAAAGCCAATAGAAGCGTTAGAGCAAATTATCATGCAGAAACGAATGCAGGTCGATGTGGGTAAATATGGGGAAAATTACTTTTTAAATTTCTGGGGCATCGGTATTATTTCCAAGGTTGCTGAAGAAATGGATGAAGCAAATAAGCAGGTTTTCGGAAGGGTTTCTTATTATCTGAATACATCCAGGCTTGCTTTTCAAAATGAAGCTTTTGCATTGAAATTGCATAGTGAGGAATTCGATTATGATGAGAAAGCAGAATTGCTGGTTGTTGGAAATGGTTCCTTTCTCGGCGGGATTCAATCCTTCTTTCCGAATGCAGATGTACAGGACGGAAAATTCGATGTCCTGATTGTCAAAGAAGCAAAACTGAAGTATTTAAAGAAATGGCTGGAAGCTAAGATACAGGATGATTATCCGGAAAATGAAAAAGATGATGATATTATTTATTTTCGGACAAACCGTTTAGAAGTATCTACTTCCCCGGAACAAAATATTGATTGTGATGGCGAATTTTTAAATAAAACACCAGCAACGATTGAAGTGCTCCCGAAACATTTGGACATGATTTATGGGGAGATGGAATAAAAAGCTAAAGCTGAGGGATAAGGGGATGCCTTCTCTAAATATAGAGGGGCAGGACCTTGTCCATCAGCTTTTTCTATCTTAACGTTTCAGCTTTTCCATCAGTTTATCCGCTTCTTTTGCGGAGGGGGTATAGCTGTTATTTTTCCAATGATTCCAGATTTCGGATATGAATAAAGCGATGAGAGATAGCACGGAAACAAGCTCTTCGTTCGATAAAGGGATGAGTTTGTAGCCTAACAGCATGGCAGCTGTATTGATGAATACAATGATTAAAACAGCCAGCCGAATCCATTTATTATTTATTTTTGCCAGATTTTCACTCAAGAAAGCAGCCTCCTTTTTATAAGATATGGGCAGGGTAAAAGAATTATAACGGAATTTTTTTATTGGAATGCTATGATTTTTTTGAATTATAAGAATGTATTGTTACATAAGTATCAAAAATGTTACAATTGTATTAAACATTATAATCTATGTTGACGCTTTCATTTTTAGTGATAATATAAATTTAAGACGGTTGTAAATTAAATGAAAATTAGCCAAAATATTATATCATTAAGAAAACATTGGATTTTAATCTATAACCGTCTAAACAAGTAAAGGAGGAGTTTTATGCAAAGGTTATTTCATGGTAAGTCACTGAAGTATCTCGGAACAACCGTTATTTCGCTCGTCTTTTTTATGTTTGTTGGGCTAGGAGCTGTTGCTGCACATGGGTATATTGAGCAGCCAAAATCAAGAGGGTTATTGTGTAATGAACAGGTGAATACAAATTGCGGCGGTGTTCAATGGGAGCCACAAAGCTTAGAAGCACCAAAAGGATTTCCGGGAGTAAGTATTTCAGATGGGGAAATTGCTTCGGCGGGGGGGGTTTTTCCTGAATTAGATGAGCAGACTTCAGATCGATGGGAAAAAGTTGATTTGAATTCAGGAGTTAATACATTTACTTGGCATTTAACAGCGATGCATGCAACAACGAAATGGCATTATTATATAACTAAACCCGATTGGAATCCGAATGAACCATTAACCAGAGACCAATTTGAACTTATTCCATTTTATGAAGTGTATGATGGAGGGGCGAGACCTGGGGAGAAAGTAACGCATCAAGTAACGATTCCTGAGAGGACTGGTTACCATGTTATTTTAGGTGTTTGGGATGTGGATGATACGGCGAATGCTTTCTATAATGTTATAGACGTTGACTTTGACGGAGATGGGGCAGAACAAGACCCGGAAGAATCGGAAACAGAAGTCCCTAATTATCCGGTATGGGAAGCTAATGCTGTTTATCTTGGAGGAGACAAAGTTATCTATAACGGAAAAGTTTTCCAAGCAAAATGGTGGACAAGTGGAGAAACGCCCGGAATTTCTGGTGTCTGGGAGGTTATTGAATGAAAAAAACAGCATTCTTTAAACATCTAAATAGTCTAATCAGATAAGCTATTGAAATATAAGAGAATGTTCAAAAGTCCCACTAAAAATGACATAGCGAATTTTTGCGTTGACGAGCTATTTCCAATACTCTCAAGCATACGCTCTGTTTGGAGATAGCTCGTCATCTTTAATTTTCGACGCACAAACGTTTCCGGTAAGGAGAGTAATCGCAGTCCCAGGACGTTACAGCCTTAGCCGACTTGGTCTTATTTATCTGGCTTTTTGAACACACATTATAAGTGTAATTATCAAATAAAAAATTCCCCTTGCATAAATTAAAAAACTTTAGTATGATATTTTATAATTTATTCAAGAGAAGCGAAGAAGAGGACATGAATTACTTGGAAGGCTCAAAGAGAGGAGAGCAGAAGGTGAGAGCTCTCTAACCAAGAAGCGTAATTTACCACCTCCGAGCTGCGTCAGGGTGACAACTGATGCCGTCATATGCAACGTTACTGCAAAATGAAGCTGCCAATCACTTGGCGGGAATCTGGGTGGAACCGCGAAGATAACACATTCGCCCCTTCTTAGGAAGGGGAGGATGTGTTTTTTTTAATACAATAAAAAGCTTGGAACAATGAAAAGCGAAGAAGAGGACATGAATTACTTGGAAGGTTTAAAGAGAGGGGAGCAGAAGGTGAGAGCTCTCTAACCAAGAAGCGTAATTTACCACCTCCGAGCTGCGTCAGGGTGACAACTGATGCCGTCATATGCAACGTTACTGCAAAATGAAGCTGCCAATCACTTGGCGGGAATCTGGGTGGAACCGCGGAGAAGTATATTCGTCCCTTTGTATAGAGGGAAGTGTATGCTTTTTTATTTGCCTAAAATGAAGAAGGAGTATGAAGAAAATGAAAAATGAAGTGAAAATTAGATTTCCGGATGGAAGAGAAGATGATGTAGAAAAAGGAGTTTTCTTAAAAGAAATCGCTGAACAAATATCAAAAGGCTTAGCGAAGAAAGCTGTTGCTGGAAAAGTGAATGGGAAGCTGGTAGATGTAAGTTATCCTATTTCCGAAGAGAGTGCAATTGAATTGTTAACACTGGATTCAGACGAAGGTCTGGAGGTTATGCGGCATACTGCAGCACATATTTTAGCACAGGCTGTTGAGCGGCTTTACGGAAAAGGAAACGTTCAGTTTGGTATTGGGCCGGTGATTGAACATGGGTTCTATTATGATATGAAATGTCAGGAATCCATTACACAGGCAGATTTGATGAAAATCGAAAAAGAGATGCAAAAGATTATTCAGGAAAATCTTTCAATTCATTCGTATGAACTCTCCTTGGAAGAAGCAAAAGCTTATTTCAAAAAACACCATCAGCCTTATAAGGTAGAGTTGTTAGAAAGTATCCCGGCTGATGAAGCAATCACAATCTATGAACAAGGAGATTTCTCTGATTTGTGCAGAGGTCCACATTTACCATCTACTGGGTATGTTAAAGCATTTCATCTTATAAAGCTGGCAGGAGCATATTGGCGGGGCGACAGTAATAACGAAATGCTGCAGCGTATTTATGGCATTGCCTTTGCGAAGAAAAAAGATGTAGAAGCACATTTGCATTTTATAGAGGAAGCAGAAAAAAGAGATCACCGTAAATTAGGAAAGCAGCTGGATCTGTTTATGTTTTCTGAAGAAGCGCCTGGCATGCCGTTCTATTTGCCGAATGGTCAAATTATTCGCCAGGAGCTTGAACAATTTTCCAGAGAAGCACAATTAAAAGCAGGCTATCAGGAAGTGCGTACACCACTTCTGATGAACCAGCAGCTTTGGGAAGAGTCAGGCCATTGGGATCACTATCAGGAGAATATGTATTTTTCGGAAGTCGATCATACCAATTTCGCATTAAAGCCGATGAATTGCCCGGGGCATATGTTAATCTATAAGCAAAAGCTGCGTTCTTATCGTGATTTGCCAATCAGGCTGTCGGAATTCGGTCAAGTCCATCGTCATGAATACAGCGGCGCTTTAAATGGACTGCTCCGGGTCCGCACTTTCTGTCAGGATGATGCCCATATTTTTGCAAGGGAAGATCAGGTAGAGGCGGAAATGGAAAGAGCCATTCGTTTAATTGATGAAATATATGGGGTGTTTGGCTTCAGCTATGCGGTTGAATTATCTACACGTCCAGAGAAATCTATGGGAGAGGATGCTGCTTGGGAGGCTTCAGAACAGGCGTTAGAAAATGTGTTAGAGCGTATGGAGCTGCCTTACCAAGTAAATGAAGGTGATGGCGCATTTTATGGCCCAAAAATTGATTTTCATATCAAAGACGCCTTAGGACGCAGCCATCAATGTGCGACATTACAGCTTGATTTTCAAATGCCGGAAAAATTTGATTTAACTTATGTCAATGCAGAAAATGAAAAGCTGCGCCCTGTTGTTATCCACCGGGCAATTTATGGATCCATCGACCGCTTTTTTGGTATTCTGCTTGAACACTTTGCAGGCGCTTTTCCAGTTTGGCTGGCTCCTGTTCAAGCCATTATTTTACCAGTTTCCTCTGCACATCATTCCTATGCAAATCAATTAATGGATACTTTCAAAGAAACAGGTATCCGTATTGAAGCAGATTATCGGGAAGAAAAGCTGGGATTAAAATTAAGAGAGGCACAGATGAAAAAAATACCGTATATTTTTGTTGTCGGTGATGAGGAAGAAGAGAACGAGGCGATAAACGTCCGGAAATATGGCGAAAAGCAAAGCCAGAGCTCACCTGCGAGCGATGTACGGAAACGACTCGAAAAAGAAATTGCGGAAAAGCACGTATCATTTTGAAGCATCAGGAATTTTAAACCAGATATCTTTGAGTAATTACTGTCCATTCTTTTTCCTATCGTTTAAAATGAAAGTATCATCTATAACTAAGGGAGATGAGTGAGGATGACAATTACATTTAAGAAGGTTGACAGCTCGAACTATAAAAAATGCTCATTATTAAAGGTGAATGATAATCAAAAAGATTTTATAGCTCCTAATTGGTATTCTGTTTTGGAAGCAGTTTATGAAAAGGAAGAGAAACGTCCTTATGCGATTTATCATGAGGAGGAAATGGTCGGATTTCTCATGTTATGCTATTATCCGGCAAGTGATATTTATGATAAGGATTCATGGTGGATGGACCGGTTTATGATTGCGAAGGATTTTCAAGGCAAAGGATATGGAAAAGCTTCTTTAAAGAAATTTATGGAAGACTTCCAAAAGAATTATCCGAAAGAAGCGTTACGTACATCTACCGTGAAGGAAAATCATGTTGCCATCACATTATATGAACATAGCGGCTTTCAGCGGACAGGTGAATTTGTAGAAGAAGAAGCAGTGCTTTTGATGGAAGAGTAGAGGAATGCGAAGTATGATTTTAAGGCTGATGATTCTATGAAATCATCGGCCTTTTATCAAGGAAAGCGTTCATTGCCTTGACGCTGTATTCGTGTGTCTATCTCTCCTGTCAAATAGTCAGCTGTGACTGGAGACAGCAAATAAAAAAGGGAAGCAAAAAATTTTTCAGGAGGTTTTACAATGGATTGGTTTCAACGATTAAACGGATATTTTCCAGTGGAAGAAATGAAAGCAGAAGAGCAATTAAAAGCTTTACTGGTGGATAAGCCCAATCATTATCATAAGGATGAAAGTGATTTACATATTATGATGTATGCGGAGTATGCCGATTTTGTTTTTGTTGACTTTTTATGGGTTTCTGAAAGGGCTCGGGGAAAGGGAATAGGTAAAAAGTTGATTCAACAGCTAAAAAACAAACGGAAAACGATTATTTTGGAAGTAGAGCCAGTGGATGAAAGGGATGAAGATACAGAGAAACGCCTGCGTTTTTATTTCCGTGAAGGCTTTAAGGTATCAGAAAGGATTTCTTATCGATTCCAGGCATTAGTATCTCATACAGAAATAGAATTGGATATTATGTACTGGGATGAACAAGAGAAAACAAATGAGCAATTACTGGATTATATGATAACTATTTATGAGGAAATCCATTCATACAAGCAGAAAGAAATCTACGGGTTTGATCCGAAGCTGACAAGCGATGTTTTGAGATTAAAGGCTTAATAAAAGAAATTTCGACATAGAGGGATTTAAATGTATATTCAAGGAATAAACCATTCTTTATTTTACAAATTTTGATGAATATAAGTTTGAATTATATACTGGAACGCTTCAAGGTCAAATTAAGTATTATTAAAATGAAAAGAAGCAAATAACTTTTTATCCGGAAAAGATAAAAAGCACTAAAAAATAAGCTGATGAAAAGAGTTCTCCTATATAAGGAAACTCTTTTTTGGCAAAAAAGCAGGAATTTAAATTAGAGAGCTGATTCTAATGGTATATATTGATTCAATAAATTAAAAAATTTTAAATACAATTGGAGGAGCTACATTGAAGGCAGTATTAGCAATTGATATGCAGAAAGAGCTGATTAATGAACAATATAGTCTAGGGCAACGTGTAAAAAATATGGAGACGGTATTAAAGGATTTTTCAAATCAGAATTTTCCTGTTTTTTTTATTCAACATACTAGTGAAAATAGAGAAGATCCGTTCTATATTGAGGGAAAAGGTGCAGAGATTTATCCGTCTTTTAAAAAATATGCTACAGAAATAATTCAAAAAGAAACTCCCAGTGCTTTTTACCAAACAGATTTATTGGAAAAGTGTCAGAAATATAAAGTGGACGAGCTTGTCATTATTGGCCTTAACACAGAATTTTGTTGTTTATTTACAGCAATTGCTGCATATGATAGAGGTTTCAAAGTTGTATTTGTAGAGGATGCTACTGCTACCGTAAATAATGGAGAAGTATATGAGATGTCAGACTTAGATATTCCGGATTTTATTGGAACTGTTTTGCATTGGTCAGGATCGATAGAAGTACTTGATATGGAAGAATATAAATTTTGGATACAGACTTGATGCATTAAAACAGTAAAAAATTTCTTTATCGCACCTATCCAAAGGCATATAAATGAGTTCACCGGGCATAATAACCTTGATAAATTTTTGGAAAGGGGTTTGTCTGATGAACCAATTAACGCAAACAGAACTGGAAACATTGCGTAAGGTTATTGGAGAGCACGGGATGATTGTGAATAAGCTGGAGGCATATGCTGAACAGGCACAAGATCCGGAGTTTAAATCAATCCTGCAATTTGATGCGCAGGATGCTCGTAATGCACAACAACAATTAATGTCATTTTTACAGTAGGAGGGTGATTTGAAAATGTTTCAGGATAAAGAGATGGTAAATGATTATTTAAACGGTCTTAATGCAAGTTTGAAAGGTTACGCCGGTTATATTTCTGAATCGAATAACCCTGCGTTGCGCCAAAAATTTGTAGAACTAAGAAATCGGGACGAAGCACGCCAATTGAAAGTATATCAATATGCATTGCAGCATGGTTATTATCAGCCTGGTCAAACAGCAACACCTCAAGAAGTACAACAAGTGCAAACAGAATTATCTCAGGGCAGCTAATAGCTGAAAAGAGAGTGTGTAAAGCATAAAGTGCAGTTTTAGAATGCCTGAGTGCTTTACAAACCATTCATTATAAAAACGAGAAGTCTATATATTTCATAGGCTTCTCGTTTTAGTTATACTTTTTATTTTTTAGATCCAGCCTTTCCGATACGCTAACAGCATCGCATTCGTCCGGTCATTAACATTTAACTTACGTAAAACGGTGGTTACATGGTTTTTCACTGTTTTATCAGAGATTTCTAAGTTATTGGCAATAATTTCATTGTTGTTTCCTCTGGATATTTCAAGTAAAACATCCCATTCCCGTTTGGTAAGAAGACCATCCGGACGGGATTGTAACGTAGAAGATAAAGTTAAAAATTCATCGTGTAATGCTTTAGCTAACTCGGGGTAAACATAAATGCATCCTTCATTGATAAAACGGATTCCTGATATGATTTCATTCAGGCTCATATTTTTAACAAAATATCCATCTATATCAAATTCATACAATCGGATAATATCCTTCATATGCAAATTAGGCAGGATGATTGCAATTTTAACATCCTTTAATTGTTCCTGTTCAAGAATGCGTGTAATATCGTTGTATTGATAAATTGGGATCATAATTAAATCCGGTATATTTGATGAATCAAGTTGAAAATCATCCAAATCTCTTAAAGATAGGATTGAAATATTTAAATTTGTTTTTTCAGATAACGTAAATGCGTCAATAAAATTCAAAGTTGAATTCGAAGTTGGTGTCATACTCAATATTATCCTCTCCTGTCATTTGAGCAAGTATTTTCGTGATGTCAATATAAAATGAATAATTATGCGATGTTGATTCTTGAAGCTGACTTACAGGTTTCGACTAATCTGTTCGAGCTTTTAATACTATAAGGGCAGGGATATGGATTTTCAACTTGTTCATGATGAAACCTATCTTCAAATATAGCATAGGATTGTATGAATTAAAATCTTGTAATAGTTTTTTAATAAAAAATGATAGTTAAATCCCGGTTTAAAAAAGAAAAAGTACCTACCTATGCATGAATATCCAAGTAATATACTAATTATAAAACGAAACTTAGTTCAAAGGGTACGTTTTTTAATCTATTTTCCGGTTCCAGATTTAACCAGTAAATATAATGACGGTTATTTTTCATCATAATTAGCCATTATCCGTCATAATCAATCAGGAGGATCAAGGTCGTTTAAGTTGTGACAAATTAAGCTGCCATGTAAGTTAATAGAGCTGTTTATAAAGCTGGATTCCGGAAAAATAAATGTCCAGGGCATGCTAGAGTCTGGAGGCACATAAACTCTTTCTAAAGTGAATGTCTTTTCGGCTTTTACTGCGTTGTCTTCGACGTATTTTAGTGTGGTGTCTCCAAAGGAATACGCTTGGCCGCTATAATTATTTATTAAAACAGTAACCAATAAATCAGACCGGTGATTTCTTGCTTGCCATAAAGGGGTAAATGTTATTTGTTTACCGGCAGTATTCGGCAATACGAATTTTTGAAACGTTTGTTCAATTTTAAGACGGTCTGTATCGGGAAGCGCTTTATCCCATTTAGGGTCAAAAACAAGGTTCATAACAAATCCTCCTTAAGATACCTTGATTATATAAGATTCGAGCGTAGAAATAAATTTTTAGCGTTTCTTTTGAAAAAAAATATAATTCCTTATACACTTGTGGTACGATGAATGAGGTAAATTACTAGTTCGCTATTGATACAGGGAGGTTATAACATGGAAGAAGAAAATTTAGAACAAGAACCGGTGAAGCAGGAGGATATTGCTGAGGTCGGTGAAACGATTAGTATTGTTCGCGGTGAATATAAAGGTAAGAAAGCAGAAGTGCTTATTATCCGCGAGAATTCAGTTATTGTCCGTATCGGAAATCACCCATCTACAGGGGAACCGATCAAAACCGTAGTTAACCATAAAAATTACAAGAGAAAATAGTTTCGATATAATAAAAAGCTCTGGCATCGCAATGATGCCAGAGCTTTTTTATATATTAGAAAAAGAGGCAAGTTCAACATTTGTCGAACTCGCCCCTTGAAAATCCAGGTATGGATTCTTTCTTATTTGGAAACTGGTTTTTTCCATATACCAAGTATTAACGCTGAGATAACTGTACCAATAAGTAATGATAGTAAGAAGAACCACCATGCATTACCTAAGAAAACAACGAAAATACCGCCATGTGGTGCTGGAATGGTACTATGGAAGAATTGAGTCAATCCTCCAGCGATTGCAGCACCGATAACAGATGAGGTAATCACGCGTAATGGATCAGCAGCTGCGAATGGAATAGCGCCTTCTGTAACAAAGGATAGCCCCATTATATAATTCGCTGTTCCAGATTTACGCTCATCTGGGGTGAATTTATTTTTAAAGAACGTTGTTGCCAGAGCGATTGCTAATGGAGGAACCATACCACCAATCATGGCAGCTGCCATAAATGCTCCATCTCCTGTATCATTAAAGATTCCGATAGAGAAAGTATAAGCAGCTTTATTAAATGGCCCACCCATATCGATAGCCATCATGCCGCCAAGAAGGATACCGAGTATAACAATATTTCCTGTTCCCATACCTTCAAGGAAACTAAGGATGAAACTATTTAGCTTAGAAAAAACTGGTCCAATTGCAAAGTACATTGCTGTTCCCGTGGCAAGTAACCCGAGCACAGGATATAATAAAATTGGTTTAAGACTTGCTAAAGACTGTGGCAGATCTTTTAATAAGTGTTTGATTAATACCACCAAGTAACCAGCTACAAAACCACCGATAAGACCGCCGATAAAACCGGCGTCACTCTGTACTGCCATCATACCAGCTACAATACCAGGCATTAAACCAGGTCTGTCGCCGATACTCATGGCGATATAACCAGCAAGAATTGGGATTAAGAAATTAAATGCTGTACCTCCTACGCTGTTAAAGAATAAGAAGAATTCTGATTCACTTCCTAAGAAACTTTCAAACAAGAAGGAAATAGCCATTAGAATCCCGCCACCAATAACAAATGGAAGCATATGGGAAATCCCGTTCATTAAATCCTTATAAATCTTACCCCAGGCGGATTGTTTTTCATATTCGCCGTCTTCTTCAGATTTTTCCCCGGAGTCACGATAAATGGGAGCATCTTGCGCCGATGCTTTGGTAATAAGTTCCTCTGCTTTTTTAATGCCGTCTACAACCGGTCGCTCAACAACGTGCTTGCCATCAAAGCGGGCCATTTCCACTTTTTTGCTGGCAGCAATGATAACGCCGGAAGCACGCTCAATGTCTTCGTTTGTTAAATGGTTTTTCGTACCGTCTGAACCATTTGTTTCTACTTTGATGTCTACATTCATTTCTTTTGCTTTTTTCTTGAGAGCATCCTCTGCCATATAGGTATGGGCAATACCAGTGGGACAAGCGGTTACTGCTACGACGAAAGGTTTTTCATCACTGCTGGCAGAACTGCCTGATTCGGGCGCCTCTGCTTTTTCCTCTGTTGTATCCTCTTGTGTTGCATCAAGGAACAGCTGCTGCACTTCATCCGGAGTAGATGCTTCTTTCAGTTTTGCTACAAAGACAGGTTCCATCAACAGTTTGGAAAGAGCAGCCAGTGTTTGTAAGTGCGTATCGTTTCCGCCTTCAGGGACAGCAATCATAAAGAAAAGGTGTGCAGGCTGTCCGTCTAAGGAATTATAATCTACTCCAATTTTACTTTTAGCAAATAGAACAGTAGGTTCGGTTACTGCTTTTGTCTTTGCATGCGGCATTGCAATACCGTCGCCTAACCCGGTAGAGGACTGTTCTTCACGAGCCAATATAGCTTCTTTAAAAGATGCCTGCTCTGTTAAAACATTATGCTTATAAAGGTTTGCAATCATTTCATCTATTGCTGCTTCTTTGGATGAAGCTTGAAGATCAAGAAGCATGACGTCTTTTTTCAATAGGTCGGTGACATTCATCTCTTCGTTTTTATCTTCCGCTGCTTCATCTTCCGGAGCATCGTTTTCTTCGGTTGCTTCTGCAAAAAGCGCTTGTACTTCATCTGGAGTGCCTGCTTCTTTTAATTTACCTGTAAAATCCGGTTCCATTAAAAGACGGGATAGCGCTGCGATGGTTTGCAAATGCGTATCACTTCCATCATCAGGAACAGCAATCATAAAGAAGAGGTGGGCAGGCTGTCCATCTAAGGAATCATAATCGATTCCTGCTTCACTTTTAGCGAATAAGACAGTAGGTTCAGTTACAGCTGCTGTTTTCGCATGTGGCATGGCGATTCCGTCACCGAGGCCGGTGGAGGATTGGTCTTCGCGAGCCAGGATAGCTTCTTTAAATGATGCTTGTTCTGTTATAATGCCATTTTTATAAAGACTTGAAATCATTTCATCAATGACAGCTTCTTTCGATGTGCCTTGAAGGTTTAAAATCATAACATCTTTTTTTAATAAATCGGTTACCTGCATGTTTCTCATCCTTTCTATTTAAAAATTAAATGGTTTCTACTTGGATTTGGGAACGCAGCTTTTCAATGGCTTCTGCAGTAGCCAGGTCTTCTGAAAAAGCAGTAGCGCTGCCAGAAGCAACTGCTGTTTTAAATGATTCGGCCGGATCTCCCGATTTTAAGAAGGAGCTGATAAATCCTGCAACCATGGAGTCGCCGGCACCTACGGAGTTAATCAGCTTTCCTTTTGGTGCTTTTGCTTTATAGTTTCCCTGTTTCGTGATAAGTAATGCACCATCTCCACCCATGGAAATAATCACGTGTTTTGCCCCTCTTTCTAAGAGCTTTTTCCCGTAAGCGATGACTTCTTCATCTGTTTGCAGCTTCACATCAAATAATGCTTCCAGCTCATGAATATTCGGCTTCACTAATAACGGCTGGTAGCTCAAGGATGCTTCAAGGGCAGCACCTGTTGTATCAATCGCAAACGCAGCACCTTGATCGGTTGCTCTTTGGATTAATTGCTCATAGAAGTTGTCTGGAAGGGAAGGGGGCTTGCTTCCGGATAAAATTACCGTATCTCCATCCTTCACTTCTTCAAATTGCTTCAGGAACCTTGCCACTTCTTCATCCGATAAAGCAGGACCGCGTCCATTTATTTCGGTTTCCTGATCAGCTTTCAGCTTAATATTGATGCGGGTATCTTCCTGGATATTAACAAAGTTTGTCCGAACATCTAATTCGTCTAAAGCATCTTCAATAAATTTTCCGGTAAAGCCTCCGACAAATCCAAGAGCAACAGCGTCTGCCCTGAGTGCCTTTAAAATTCGTGATACATTGATGCCTTTTCCGCCGGGGAGCTTATAATCATTATTCATATAACTCAGCCCGCCTAAATCCAATTTGTCGACCGGAACAATATAGTCAATCGATGGATTTAAAGTGATTGTATAGATCATCTAATCTACCTCCAAAATAGTTGTGTGATTTAAATAGGGTTGGTGAATCGTTGATATTTTATCCGTAATAAACGTTACATCCGAGAAATTACATATTTTTGCGAAACTGACTTTGTTCCATTTGCTGTCATCTGCAAGAAAATATGTGTCTGAAGCTCTTTCAATAGCAAGCTGTTTCATTGTTGCTTCCTCCGGATCCGGCGTGGTACAGCCATATGTCATATCAATGCTGTCTACGCCGAGAAAGGCTTTAGTGAATTGATAATTCATTAAAGAATGTTGACTTGGCGCGCCCACCATTGCTTTTGTGGAATGCTTTAATTTACCGCCTACGAGATAGGCTTCAATTTGTCTGTCTGCAAGCATCGAAGCATGGGCAATACCGTTTGTTACAACGGTAATCGACAAATTAGCAAGATGCGGTATCATCTCCAGTGTTGTCGTCCCTGCATCTAAATAAATCACATCATTCTCTTCTAAAAGGGAGGCAGCATGCCTTCCTATATTTTTCTTTTGTTGACTGTTTTTGACTGTTTTCTCCTGATAGGTCAATTCCGCTCCAAATGTAGCGTTCAATTTTGCTCCGCCGTGGATGCGGAGCAGGAGCCCTTTTTCTTCTAGATGAGCAAGATCCCTACGTATAGTGGACTCAGAGCAGTTAAGTCTCTCGATTAAATCTACAGACTTAACTACACCGCTTTCATTTAGACGATGTAAAATAAATTGATGGCGTTCATCTGTCAGCATTACTTTCACCTCTTAATGATAGAATATCATTAAATTCAGTCGGAAACAACCAAAAACGTTCATTTTCATCGAAAAGATAAACATTCAGAAAAAAATAATTATTGACGCAAAAAAGAAATGGGTTTATGATAAATAGCACTTTCTGTTTAGAATTAAATAACATTTCCCACTAATTTAAAGAAAAGGAATTTAAGTGAATTATTAGGAGGTACGAAAAGTGAAAGAGTCAACAAAGAAATACATAATTGATCGAATGTACAAAGCATCACAAGGATTGGCGAACGCCGTCTTAGTGACGCTTGGTATCGGATTGTTGATTGAAACAATCGGAACATTTACAGGGTGGGAAGGTTTTCTATTGATTGGTAATGCAGCTCAGCTGATGCTGGCGCCGGCGATTGGAGCTGGAATAGCCTATCAGCTTGGGGGAAATACATTAGTTATTTTTGGAGCGATGGCTTCCAGTACGGTTGGCGCGAATGCTTTATCTATGACGGCTGACGGAAGCTGGACGCTTATTACAGGACAGCCTATCAGCGCAGTACTGGCTGCTGTTATTGCTACCTGGGTCGGAAAGCGTGTAACAGGGAAAACATCGCTTGATATGATGGCAATTCCGTTTTGTTCTATTTTTGTAGGGGGAGTTGCAGGTGTTGGTTTAGCGGCCGTGACAACCCCATTACTTGAGAAAATCAGTGCAATCATCGCAAGCTCTACTACAGGGTCTCCGTTTATTTCAGCGATTGTTATTTCATTAATTTGGAGTATCTTTTTAATGTCGCCGGCATCTTCCGCGGCTATAGCCATTGCACTACAGCTTGATTCCGTATCAAGTGCTGCGGCATTGATTGGTTGCACAGCTCAATTTGTAGGGTTCACTGCCATGTCGGTCAAACAAAACAATTTAGGTGCAAATATTGCACAATTCTTCTTAACGCCGAAAGTGCAGGTCCCAAATATTGTGAAGAATCCGCGCTTAGTTATCGGACCGTTTGCATCATCGATTATCTGTGCACCCATTGCTATTTTAATATTTGATTTTGAAGTACCCTATGAGCTAGCCGGTTTAGGATTAAACTCGTTTATTGCGCCATTAAATATTTTAGCCAACCAAGGTGCGGGCGTTTTAGTCATGTATATTGTAGTTGGTGTGATTACGCCGGCAATTATTTCTGTAATGACTTACAAGGCACTGCAGATGAAAGGCTGGGCAAAAACAGGCGATCTGCACATGGAAGTTCAATAAAGCTATCCAGGTTATATTGGTTTGGAAATAAAATTCAGAAAAATAGTATATATTTGCATTTAATCATAAAAGGCGAGCATTTCCGAAAAATGCTCGCCTTTTATATGGGGAAAAAACACTTTATCACGGAGAACCGTCCGTAAAACTCCCGCCTCAAAATAAAGCGTAAAAATAAATTTATTTAGGCGGGAGATAACGGACGCTAACTCCCTGAATCACTCAGCTAACACTCAGTGGGAGAATTAAGGAAGCAGACTAAGTTCGCGACGTCCTGGGGTTGCGATTACTCACCCCACCGAAAACATTTGTCGCAACGTCTGCACTAGCACATCCTGGGACTGGGACTGCGATTACTCGTCCCATCGAAGTGCTTTTGCGATTACTCGCCCCATCGGAAACATTTGTGCGTCGAAAGACTCCCACTGAGTGAAGTTTCGTTTTATCAAATTGCTTTCAGTAATAAACGCTTGAGCAGCGGAGTGAAATGCTCTGGCAGGGCGCTCACATCTGGAACCATGATGCGTTCTTTCCCGTAAATATTTTGCATCATTGTATCATCGTTTTCTTCAATCTGACCGTTTGCGAGAAACATTCCAACTACATCAATCTGATGCTTGCGGGCATCGGCTACAGCCTGATACGTATCCACAATGCCATTCTGGTCATAGCCGGAAGCTGCCGGCTGTCCGTCGGAAAAAATCAGCAGAAATTTATTTTTCTCGCTGCGGGGAATTAATTTTTTAGTGACATGACGAATACTGAAGCCATCTCGATTGTCTTCTTGTGCTTCCAGCTGCATAATTTTAGCTCCTTGCTCTTTATACAAAGAATCCTCCACAGTCTGGATATATTGCAGATAATTCGGCTGGTAGCTGTCACTCGCTTTATTGGCATCCTCCCAGAAACCGATGATTTCATGCGGAATGCGCAGCTCTTTTAACACTTCATGAAACAGGGTCACACCGCGTTTTGTTTCTTCCATCTTGTTCTCCATCGAGGCAGAGCAATCAATCAATAGGGTGAAGACCGCATCGAATTCTTTTGATTCCTGTTCCTTTTTATAAAATACACGTGGAGAATCCTCTAAAAAGATAGGAAGCAGTTTTTTAGAGAGCCTGCCAAATAATAAATCTGTTCTCGGTGTATCCTGTTTATGCTCTAACGTTAATTGAATGGTTTTGGCAAGTTTTCTTTTAAAGGGATCAATTTCCTCTACAAACTGCCGGTATTGTAATTGTTCATCCTCTGTAGGAGTCTCTGCATACTCTGTAAACATCTGTGCATGTTCATTTTCTTTCCCAAAGCTTGATTCACTACTGTTTTCAGAAGTGTTTTCTTCTTTGGTCAGCGTTTCCTTATCGGAATAGTCATTTTGTTTACTCTGACCGGAAGTTCCTTGAATCGCAGCCATTGCTTGATCGCCGTCTTCTGTTTCCCGGGCACCGCCGCCAAGCATCGAGGTTTTTGTGCCTTGCTCCAACTCAAATTGCAGAAAGTTTTGCTTGCGGTCATCATTTTTATTTTCACGATGCCAGGTAGAGAAGGTTTCATCGAAGTATTCATTTTCTTCATTTGTTTCTTCCTGCTGGTCGTCATTCACTAACGGATCGGTACGTGTTAATTCATCAAACAGCGTATTTTTTTCATACGATTCGACATGCCCGATTGGCAGGATGAAGTATTCGTGAATTGAATCTGTATAGCCTGCTTGCTGCATTTTTCGCATGATTTGTTCGGTCAACGCCACATTATCACGTGTATGCTTTGTCTCAAAGACGCTGTACAGATGCCCTTTTATACTGTCGAGCATCTCCAGCTGTGCTTTCTCCACACGAGGAAACCCCGGGTCTGGCTGATTGGCAAAAAGCAATAAATAAATCATACAAAATATTTCATCGGTTGCATAGCTGCGTGTGACATTGGACTGCAGCTGGGTCGTGAAATAGTGATGGAAATACGCTCGCCTGTAAGAAAAGTTTCGCTTCGTGCCCGGACGTTCTTTCCGGATTGCGTCCTCTAAACGAATGTCTTCTAATAATGTCATCAGCTGAATTGCGAATTTGGGAAGAAGGGAATCTTCCCAATCCTTTTTGAATTGCTGCAGGATTTTTACATCGGTCTGATGCAGGGTGCCTAATGTGCGCAGGATGACATCTGATTTCGCGCCCGCTTCCTGCATTTCAGCCGGGAGACGGTCCCAAAAACGGCCAGCGGTTACTTTGTTTTCTGTTATATCAATAAAGGAACCAAAGCTGGACTCGAATTGCAATTGTTCATTCTTCGCCAAAACAGTCGTTAAATCCTGCAATTGCATAAATAAATGGGTGTCAACCTTTGTTTGGTGAAATCGGTACATATCAAAGTTACTCCTCTTTAATTAAAATAACGTGTCTGCCAAATTCCCCACAAACGCTTTCTCACGATCTTCTTCGAGCTTATCCACAATACTGCGTAAAATAGCGCGTTTAGGCGGAAGATAGGTTGAGAGGTCGCAAGCATCCAGCAGGGCGCGGATAGAAGCAGCATCCTCTGACAATTTTCCTTGACTTACCGCTGTGATCAAATCATTGGATAGTGTCACAAAACGCCCAATCAGCTGTTTGTCTGTCAGTTTGGTCGATTCAGTAATTAATTGTTCCAGCTGTTCTCCTTGAATATAAGGTACGTCAATGACAATGAAACGGTTTTTTAATGCTTCGTTTAAAGGAACTGTTCCAATATAGCCTTCGTTGATCGCCGCGATAACGCCAAACCCGTCTGCAGCAGTCACAATCTCGTTGGTGAAAGGGTTCGTAATCGTTCGGCGATAATCTAAAACACCATTAATCAACGGCAAGGTTTCCGGCTTAGCCATATTAATTTCATCAATATAAAGAAATGTTCCCTGCTTCATTGCATTGGTAACTGGCCCCGGAACAAATTCAATTGTCTGTTTTTCTTCTTCATAAGCAAGCGTTTTGAACCCCATCAAGCTTTCTGCATCTAAGTCAACGGAACAGTTTACACTGTACATCGGCCGCTGAAAAAGAGAGGAGAGGGTTTCCGCAAATTTTGTTTTCCCAGCGCCGGTCGGTCCTTTTAATAATATATTTTTACCCATACTTAATGCGACAATGGCATCAATCAATAAATCATCGCTTGGCGGGAGGTATCCGCCGGAACGAATCAATTCCTCGCGATCTGTTACTTCTTTTTTATTATTTTCAAGCAGCTCTTGGACTGCCTCAGGTAATTGAATAGCATTCATTATTGTTTCTCCTTTCGAAATCCATTGCTGTGATTCCGTTTTATCAATGTCTTTAAATAGATATAGGCTCCGTTCACAATTGTATTACTTGTTCTCGAAAAATACAAAGAATGCGCAGTCGTTGCGATATGGCTGAGCAATTGCTAAGATAATGATAAGAATATAGAGACAGGTACCATCGATGTTTATGAGAATGGTGTCGGATAGGAGGATATATGGCAAAAAGGACGATGGCAATTCATTTAAATCTGGAGGATACGTATGTAGAAGAAATAAAAAAGGCTGCTCCAGACTGGGAAATCCATACAGGCAAAGAACTTTCTGATGATATTCTGAAGCAAGCAGAAATCCTTGTTAATTGGCGCAAGGATAAAGAAAGTACCTATCTGGAAAGCAATCAGCTGAAATGGGTACAATCCTGGAGTGCAGGGGTCGATTCGTTAAACTTAGATAAAATTGTGGAAAAGAACATTCAATTAACAAGCGCAAACGGGGTGCACAGCTATCCGATTTCCGAAACAATTTTTGCGTATATTCTAGGATTTACACGGTTAATTCATACTTATGTCAGACAGCAGCAGGAAAAAGTATGGCACCACGCAAAACTTCGCGGGGAAATCCATAACAAGACAATGGCAGTGCTTGGCACAGGGAAAATAGGACAGGAAACAGCTAAAATAGCAAAAGCCTTTGGGATGAAGGTGCTTGGAGTCCGTCATTCAGGGAAAGCTGCAGAAAATGTGGATGAAATGTATCAGCCGCATCAATTAGATAAAGTACTTCCGCAAAGTGATTATGTAGTTGTTACTTTGCCATTAACAGAGGATACCCATCGTCTGATTGGCGCAGAGCAATTTAAACAGATGAAAAACGATGCTTTCTTTGTCAATATCGGACGAGGGTCAATTGTTGATGAGAAAGCGCTGATTGAGGCGTTAGAGAATAATGAAATTGCCGGTGCCGGGCTGGATGTATTTGAAAAGGAACCGTTAGAAGCATCTAATCCGCTTTGGGAGATGGAAAATGTCATTTTGACACCGCATACCGCAGGAGCAACGGAGTTTTATAATCAGCGTGTGATTGAAGATATTTTTATTCCGAATTTAAAGAACTATTTAGATGGGAAAGCGCCGTCGATTAATCTATACCAGCATGAACGTGGTTATTAATAAATAATTCAAAAAAAAGAATATGGATAATGGTAAGGATGTAAGAAATGAAAAAGCTGTTTATTCTGTTCGCGTCGCTGTTTGTTTTAACAGGATGCGAGCTGCTGGATTTTTTAGAAGACAATGAACCGGCAGAAGGAAGAGAATTAGTCACTGTGGAACGGGTCGTTGATGGTGATACTGTGATTGTTCATCTGGAAGATGGAACAAGAGAGCGGGTCCGCTTACTCTTGATTGATACCCCGGAAAGTGTGAAGCCTGATACGGAAGTACAGCCATTTGGCGAGGAAGCAAGTGATTTTGCCAAAGAACTGATGCCGGAAGGGGAAACGGTCGAGTTAGAAAGAGGAAATCCTGAAAGAGACGATTACGACCGGATGCTTGCCTATATCTGGGCAGATGGTGATAATGTTAACCAGTTATTAGTCGAAGAAGGGTATGCAAGGGTCGGCTTTGTGTATGAGCCGAATACAAAGTACTTAGAAGAGCTGGAGCAAGCGCAGGAAGAGGCAAAAGAACATGGAGAAAATATCTGGTCAATTCCCGGCTATGCAGAAAGCAGGTTTCACGAATATTAAAAAGCATGAAGGCTAAAAGCAGGCGATGTATCTTTTAAATGCATCGCCTGCTTTTTTTAGAGGTTTGCCCACGCTTCTCTGTCTATTCCATAGAGCAGCCATGGAGAATCTAATTCAAATGGATGAGCATTAGGCAGCTGGTCGATAATGGCTGCGGGAATATCAATCCATACATGGACTTTCTTATCTGGATGCTGTATTTGTAACGCATGCTGCGCTTTCGCAATAGTATTCCATAACCCTCTGCGCTGAAATAAATCTTTATATGGGTAAATAGCGTGAAGATACACCTCTTTTTTTATATTTTTCTTTGTAATTAATGGAGGATGGCCATTCTCTTGAAAGAATCGCCAGCTCTTTATTTGATCTTCTTGAAAAAGCTTAGGCGAGCTTGGAAAAGGATAATAGCATTCAAGCGGAAAAAACGTATTTTCATGAACATGGTATGTATTTAATAATTTCAGTTTTTCATCTGTCTGCGTTATTTCCCGCCAAGTTTCCTCTGCACCTGATATGCCATCCAATGTTTTTGCTGTACATCCATAAAATTCGGTCTGCTTTTCCAAATCGATACGGTTCAATACCTTTTGTGCCGGAGCGTTATGAGCTTGTGTGTTTGCACCTGCCCATTCCACGTCTTTGTTTTGGAATGCCTGATCCAGCACGTATTTAGTTATCCGATTGGAATACCCATTTCCTTGATAACGAATATCGCTTCTTAATCTGCCTAGCATGGCATAGGCGGATGCGAAAACAGAATAGCCGGCTGTGCTGACTAATTGATTATTATAAAAAAGTCCAAAAAGTACGTGGTTTCCAGTACATAAAATCTCAAAAATGCGTATAATATAATCATCTTCTATTTCTGTCTGCATATTTTCCATTAATATTTTATCGGATGGTAATAATTGTCGGATATAAGTATTCAAAAAATCACCTCATGTTCATTGTAGAAAGAAGTATCTGGTTTCGTCCAGCAATCTATTTTAAAAAAAGAGTTTAATTTCTTAATATTTAAAACGCTTACAAAAATAATGTCTTGAGACCAGAAACTTGAAAGAGTATAATGAAAGAAATGTAGATATTTAGGAGGGCTAACATGGCTACCATTCATAAAGGAGAAACAAAATTTTACGTTGGGGAGGATATCAAGGATCCGGAAGCAGAAATTACTTTTGTACAATCAGGATCGAACCGTTTAGTTATTGATCATACGTATGTGGCAAAAGAACTCCGAAGCCAGGGGATTGCTCAACAGCTGCTGGAGCAAGTTGTTCTATATGCACGAGAAAACGACAAATATATTATCCCTTTATGCCCGTTTGCAAAAAAACAAATGCAGAAAAATGAAGCGTATCATGACGTCCTTCAAAAGCAATTTATTTAAATGTATCTAACAATCAAAGAAACAGCAGCGTATTTATCAATAGATGAATCCATTGTGCGTACTTATGTTTTACAAGGGAAGATACGTGCGATTTATGATGGGGAAAACTATTTAATCAATAAAGAACAATTTACAACATATTTCGAACAGGTCGAGAAGTATAGGAAGGTCATTCAAGCATACTTAGATGAACCAATCCCAGAGGATATTGATGTGAAGGACGAGGATTAGCTTCTATTTCCAAGGGTGTATATAATGAAAAAGGTTTGTAAAAAATGAAATTCTATACGGTGTGTAAGAACAAAGGAGATTTAAGATGAAAAACAAAAAACGTCCCCGATCGAAAAAAGCTGCCCCTTTTTTGACTTACGAAGTGACGGAGCCGGGAGAACTATTTTCTTTTCTGAGAGGGGTTTTAGCGAACCGCAGCCGTAATTCCGTAAAGTCTATTTTAACCAGAGGACAGGTTTCTGTGAATGATCGCATTCAAACGCAGCATAATTACATGCTGGAAAAGGGACAGGTTGTTAAAATATTAAAGAATAAAGAAGCGGTGAAGCAGGAAGTCTTTATTGGCATGTCAATCGTTTATGAGGATGAAGATATTATTGTCATCGATAAAGAAGCAGGATTGCTTTCAATTGCGACGAAGGAAGAGAGAAGACAAACTGCTTTTCATCAGCTGATGGATTATGTAAAACAGGAGGATCCTGCCAACCGTATCTTTGTCGTCCATCGACTGGACAAGGAAACGTCTGGAGTAATGGTTTTTGCAAAAAGTGAAAAAGTGAAACGGAAACTCCAGGATAATTGGAAGGATATCGTGAAAGAAAGAACCTATGTTGTTTTAGTGGAAGGAAAGGTCGCCAAAGAAAAAGGGTATATCGTTTCCTGGTTAAAAGAAAGCCCGACACATAAAATGTATTCCAGCCGAGTTAAAAATGATGGGCAGCGGGCCGCGACGCGTTATCGGGTTATTCAATCCAATCAACAATTTTCATTGCTGGAGGTAGAGCTGGAAACGGGCAGAAAGAATCAAATCCGGGTCCATATGCAGGAGCTCGGCCATCCGGTAGTAGGCGATAAGAAATATGGCGGTGGAAATCGCCGTATACTTGGCCGGCTGGGTCTGCACGCAAAAGCGCTGGCACTTTACCATCCGAAAACAAATACACTGATGTTTTTCCGTTCAGATGTTCCTAAATCTTTCTATCATAAATCGAAATAGTAATCATAAAAGCCATTATCCAATTGTGCATGGATAATGGCTTTTTTTCATATAGGAAGAAGAAATACAGCCCAATAAAAAGAATTCTTAAATCGGTGCCCTTTCCAATGTTCTCCCTCCGCGTCCCACAGTTGTTTCTGCCTGCTGTAAGGAACGGTAAATGGCTTCTTCAATCACTTCTGCAACACCCTGGAAAAATTGGTTCATGATTGGATGATCGTCTCGAATCATTGTCATAGGCTCAATTATCTGATTGGCATGATGCTCAATTTTTGCGGCTGTGGAAAAGGCGATAGCGATATCTCCGCTTCCATTATCTATCGTGCTCCCTGTTCTCCCCAGCCCAACTGCACAACGCTTGGCAAGCCGTTTAAGCTGGCGGTCGGAAAATGGAGCGTCTGTAGCAAGAATCATCATAATCGATCCGTCAGGTGTATCCGGATTTTCTGTAGAATTCACAGGAAATAAAGCCTGTTCACGTCTGCCAAAATTACTTACAACTAGTGTGCCAAGCGTATATTTTTTGTTTTCAGCAGAGATGATTCTGGAAGAAGTGCCAATGCCTCCTTTATATCCTAAACACTGCATGCCGGTTCCTGCACCCACTGCTCCTTCCAGACTGCTTTCGGATGTTGCGTTTTGAATAGCATTTCCAGCATGCTCCGGTTTGACAGCTTGTAAGCGGATGCTGTTCAAGTACCCGTCATTGCATTCCCCCACAACTAAATTGATTGTGCCTGCTGTATCACCGATTTCTTCTGTCTCCTCCAGCATATAAGCTAAGGTTCCCTGCATCACTGCTCCGACACTTAGGGTATTTGTCAGCATAATAGGGGCTTCTAAAACACCAAGCTCGTCTATCTGCATTAACCCTGTTGTTTTCCCAAATCCATTAATAACAGCATTTCCAGCGATAACTTTTTTTCTGAATATATTTCCGGTATGAGGCAATATAGCTGTAACTCCCGTGCAAATCGTATCTGTTTCATTCAGGTGCTCATACAGCGTCACGTGACCTACTTGCACGTCGGGGACATCTGTAATACAGTTTTTTGTTCCTTTTGGTAATGTCATACACTTCAAAACCTTTCATTTTTAAGTAAATTATAACAAACGGGATAACGTTTGTATGGCATAGACGGTATCGGAGAAATTAAGACAGAGGTGATTAAATGAGGAGAAATAAAAAAATTAACATGTTAATGATTAGTTTGCTTCTTTTTTTACTAACAATACACCCTGCATATGCAGAGGGAGTGCAGGAGGGAACAGAGATTGGGGATAAAGCGCCGGATTTCACGCTGGAAACACTAGACGGGGAAACCCTGCAATTGTCTGATTTTCAAGGCGAGCGGGTCATGATTAATTTCTGGGCAACCTGGTGTCCGCCTTGCAAGCAGGAAATGCCGGATATGGAGCGGTTTTATCAGGGGCATGATCCAATCATTCTTTCCGTAAACTTAACGGATGAAGAAATGAGTACGGAGAAAGTGGGGCAATTTATCCAAGAACTTGAACTGACCTTTCCTGTTTTATTAGATAAAGAAGGTGAAGTCAGTAATTTGTATCGAATTCAGCCGATTCCCGTGACGTATATGGTTGATGCAGAAGGAATCATTCAATTTAAATCGATTGGCGCTTTAAGTTATGAGCAGATGATGAAGCAGTTTGAGCAGATGAAGAAAGAATAATTCGTAAAGATTTAAAAACAAGCATGAAATCTTTATCTATAAGCGGAAATACTTGTTTTATCACGGAGGACTGTCCGTAAAACTCCCACGGAGTGAAGTTTCGTTTTATGGCATTATAATAGAGGCTGCGTTTGAACATCGATGAGGAACAGGATTTTTAATTAAACATGAATAAATGAACGTCTCCTTTACGAAAAGATAATGAATATAGATAGAAAAATGCCTGCGTATGCGATAAAATATACGTTAGGCGTTTTTTTTATAGATAGTAAAATCAAGAATACATAGATAACCTAAACTTTAAGGAGGCGTTAGAAATGAAATTACTGCTTGGACAATTTGTGATTATTCTCATTGTGTGGGTTGGCCTGCTTACATTTTTTCAAGAGATGAGTCAAGCCAGTCAGCTTATTTTCTACTTGGTTACTTCATGGTTATTATTACTTATCGTTCTAATGATTAAGACGTGGATTAAGGAAAAGAAAGAGTCTGATAAATCATAATCATATTTTTATGAAGGAAGTGATGCGTGATGTTACGTATTGAAAATATCAGCAAGTCTTATGGAGATAAAAATCTGTTTACAAATATCCATGCGGCCATCGGTGAATTGGAGCGAATCGGTTTGATTGGCGTGAATGGAACAGGGAAGTCAAGCTTTTTAAAAGTCATTGCAGGAATAGATGATCCGGATCAAGGTGAAATAAAACACGCAAAGGATTATCAGATTGAATATATTGCACAGGAAATGGATCTTTATGAGGAATTAACGGTGATTGAGCAGATTTACTATGGAGAATCAGAGCAAATGAGACTGATGCGTGCTTATGAACAAGCCCTGTTAAATTTGGAGAAGGAACCGGAGAACGAGTCGTTTCAGGGGAAGCTGTTACAGCTGCAGCAAAAAATGGATCAGGCAGAGGCATGGGAGGCTAATGCTAATGCAAAAACAATTTTAACGAAGCTTGGGATTACAGCTTTTGACAAGAAGGTTCATGAGTTATCTGGCGGACAACGGAAAAGGGTTGCTATTGCTAAAGCGCTGATTCAGCCTGCTGATCTGCTTATTTTAGATGAGCCTACCAACCATCTTGATCACGAAACGGTCGAATGGCTGGAGAAATATTTACAGAGCTATCGCGGCTCGATTTTATTAGTGACGCATGACCGTTACTTTCTGAACCGGGTAACTAATCGTATTTTTGAACTGGATAAAGGAAATCTCTATGTTTATGAAGGGAATTATGAACTGTTTTTAGAGAAAAAAGCAGAACGAGAAGCGCAGGAAATAAGTGATGAGCAAAAGCATCGCAATACATTAAAGCGAGAACTTGCCTGGCTGAAACGAGGGGCTAAGGCGAGGTCGACGAAGCAGCGTGCCCGGGTCGAACGGGCAGAGGAAATGAAGGAAAAGAAATTTGATACGAAAAAAGAAAATCTTACTATTCAAGCGGGCTCGAAGCGGCTTGGAAATGACGTTATTGACCTGACGGAAATCTCAAAGGATTTTGGCCGGCAGACACTGATTCATGATTTCTCCTATCAGATTATTCCTGGGGACAGAATTGGTATTATAGGTTCTAATGGTACAGGTAAAACAACCTTGCTCAATATGATGGCAGAGCGTATTTCGCCTGATAAGGGAGAGGTAAAGATCGGCGAGACAGTGCGAATCGGTTATTATACCCAGGATGACGAAGATTTGGATGGAGATTTGCGTATTATCGAGTATATTAAAGAAGTAGCCGAAGTCATGCATACTGCAGATGGTCAGGTAATTACCGCAGAGCAGCTGCTGGAGCAATTTCTATTTCCAAGAGCACAGCAATGGTCTTATATACGCACGTTATCAGGCGGTGAGAAACGGCGCCTTTATTTACTCAAAGTATTGATGCATGAACCAAATGTTTTGTTTTTAGATGAACCGACAAATGATCTAGATACGCAAACGCTGGCTGTTTTAGAAGAATATCTGGAGTCGTTTCCAGGAGTCGTAGTTACCGTTTCTCATGATCGTTATTTCCTGGACCGTATTGTAGACAAGCTTTTTGTATTCAAAGGGGAAGGGGAGGTTTCTGTTTATTATGGAAACTACAGCGAATTCCTGGAAACCAACGCGATTCCAAAGCAGACAAAGGCTTCAGTTCCGAAAGAATCAAAAGCGGCTGTATCTGTAAAAACGAAAAAGAAATTATCTTACATGGAACAGCGTGAGTGGGAAACAATAGAGGATGAAATTACTCAGCTCGAATCACGATTGACCGAAATTGAACAGGAAATTGCGGAAGCTGGAAGTGATATTGGCAAGGTACAGCCTTTATTTACAGAACAGCAAGAGGTAGAAGATAAATTAGAAGAAAAGATGCAACGCTGGGAAGAATTATCATTATTGAAAGAAAGCTTTGAATCAGGAAAATGATTTGGTGAAATTAATTTTGAAGTTATACAAAAACTGGGTAGCATTCGGTTGTTTCGCGTGTTATACTTACGTTGGAAAATCACCAGATAGGTTGAAAAAGTCTAGTGTGAAGGCGCTGAACGCACCTGTAACTAGCTAAAGCTTCTTTTATTGCGCATAGCAATATTAGTCCCTGATCCTCAATTAAAACAATCTATCACTTCTCAAATTGAAAAGAAAAGTTTTTACATGTTTCATTTTTACGAGTATAAGGGAATATAGAGAAGAAGAGCGTACCTTATTTTGGAATTGATTAATCAAGGAGGTCATTAAATGAAGCTTTTTCAAGTAAGAAAAGGTCAGTTTGTATTTTATGAAAATGAATTGCATAAGGTATATTCTGTCAAACCAATGTTCAAAAAATCTGTTCACATGTATCGGTTAAAGGATATGAAACAAGTATTAACAACCGCAAAAGATATTAATTTTTACCGTCCTAAACATAATGATACATTTATTTTTTATGGTAAAAGATATACGATTGATCAATATGCAAAACCAAAAGCTGGTGATTATATTTTGATCGTGAAGCCTACTCCGGACTTTTTAGATCATTATTCATTAAATGAAATCGAGAAGGTAGAGCGGGTAGAAGACGGAAATGTAATTACAACACGCGATAATGGTGTTAAACATAGTGAATATGTTGTGATGGTTCCAGGGAAAGCCGAGGCAAGCCAAGAAATTGCTTATTTCGATAAATCCCTTGTTCCGGAAGAAAAACAGCTGCAGGATGAATCGATTTCTTATTTAGCAGAGAATGATGATGCATTACAGCCTGCTGTCGGGGATATTTATTTGGATATCCATAATAATACCCGGGCGATGATTGTAGCGATGACGGATGATGAGATTGTATTTGGTCACGGCGTCCGTGTGCATGTTGCAGAATTATTAGATGAAACAAGATATGAATTAGTTTATCAATTTGAAGATCATTAAAAACAAGCCGGCTGGATGTTATCAGCCGGCTTGTGTCATTTATTTGCTTTTTTCCATTGTTCCCTTGCTTTATATCCTAAAATATTAATAGCATCCTTAGAGCCTGAATAAATCGGGTTGTAGCCAAGCTCCAGGTCGGTTAAATCATCTACAGTGAGTTTTCCTTTAATTGCTGTGGCTAATACGGCCATGCGCTTATCCGCTCCCTTTGGCCCGATAACACTGCCTCCTAATAATTGTCCGGATTTCGGGTCAAATACAATCTTCATCCAGAGCTTTTCCGAACCGGGATAGTAGCCGGCATGAGAATAACCTTTGGACAGAACTGCTTCAAAAGGGATATCTAATTTATCCAACGCATCTTCATTTTGCCCGGTGATAGCAACCGTTAAATCAAAAACACGGAAAATAGATGAACCTAAAATCCCGTCACGCTGAATCTTTTCGCCGTTTAAATGGGATGCAATAACAAAAGCCTGACGATGCGCCGGCCATGCCAATGCTACATGTGCTGGCTTTTTTGTAATAAAATCAACTTCCTCGACAGCATCTCCCAGCGCATAAATAGCAGGGTCGCTGGTCTGCATGACATCATTCACTTTAATTGCCCCGGTTTCTCCTAATTCCAAGCCAGCATCTTTTGCCAGCTCAATATTTGGTGTAATACCGACAGCCATTAATGTCATATCTGCCTGAAGGCTTTTTCCGCTTTGAAGATGCAGGGTAGTGCCGTGATTGGAGTAACTTTCCAATTTATCATTCAGATAAAGATCTACCCCGTTCTCTGTTATATGTTCATCGACATGGCTTGCCATATCAGCATCTAACCTTGACATGACATGCTCGGAATGGTCGACAAGCGAGCATTGGAGTCCTCTTCTATGCAGATTCTCAAGCATTTCCAAGCCGACAAATCCGCCGCCGATAATGGCTGCTGTTTTTGGTTTTTTATCTGAAATAAATGCTTCTATCCGGTCCATATCCTCGATGATCCGCAATGTGAACGTATTGGATTCCATACCATCTAAATCCGGCATAACAGCCCGTGCTCCGGGAGAAAGAATCAATGTATCATAGTCCATCTCATAGGGTTTATTATTTTTTTCAAAGAAAATGGTTTTCTTTTCTCTTTCAATATGTGTAACCTCTGCATAGGTTTCAATAGAAAGCTGATATTTCTCTGCAAAATCATTTTCAGAATAAATCACCCGATCCCGGTCCGTAATTTCTCCTCCAATAAAATAGGGCATTCCGCAGTTAGCAAAGGATACATAACCAGATCGTTCAAGAATATGAATTTCAGAATTGGGGTCGTTTCTCCGTATTTGTGCTGCGACCGTAGCACCGCCGCCGACACCGCCGACAATAACAATTTTATTTACCATACTCAAATGGCTCCTTTCCAAATGGCTTCTTAAAATAGCATAGTATTAGTTCATTACTATATAGTTCCCGTTATTGTCCGATTTAAAAAGTGTTTATGCAATAAAAAAACAAGAACACCACTTAAAACATCGGTGTTCTTGCCAAGGAGATGTCCGCTCCGACAGTTTTCGATGGGGCGAGTAATCTTCAATGTTGTCAGGTTAATGCGACCGCTGCGACGGGTTATGGTTGGGTGAGTAATCGCAACCCCAGAAAGACACTACGCATTCCATGGGCCCCGAGCTCATCTCCTTTACAGAAGACTTGCTGATTGGCAAGCCGACAGGCGCAGACAGAAGCAAAGTCGCACTTATGCCCCGCGGGTAGAAAAAAAGAAGTTCACTTTTTTTTTGCGGGGTCTTCACCTGTTGCTTTTCCCGCAGGAGTCGACAACATCCGCTCTCATCTAAGAATAACTATGTTTTATTTACTTTTTTATAAAGAAATAACACAAATTCTGGAGCGGCTGTATTCAGCATTTTTTTATATGCTTTCTTATTCTTTAAAAAAATCTCTCTGCAAAAGCAGAGAGATTTTATTCGCTTTATTAAAACAGCTCGAATATTCCAAGTGAATAAAGGAAAACAATCACGATTGTAATTGGGGCAACCCAACGTAATATCTGGTACCATACTTGGAACATTCCGTTGCCAAAAGGATTTCCTGCATGAAATTCTTGCTCGACTAATGCACGATTCATTTTAAATCCTACAAATAAGGCGATAAATAAACAGCCGACAGGAAGCATAATGTTGCTGACTAAGAAATCACTTGCGTCGAATGCTGTTTTTCCGAAAATGTGAAAATCAGCAAGGGCATTGGATGATAAAGCGGCTGGTATCCCAAAGATAAATACGGCCACTCCGGCAACCCAGGCAATTTGTTTCCGGGAAGCTTTTACTCTTTCATTCACTGAAGAGGTAATAATCTCCAGCATACTAAACGAAGAAGTTAAAATCGCAAATAAGAATAAGAACAAGAACAAGCTCAAGAATAATTCACCAAAAGGCATTTGCGAGAATGCTTCCGGAAGAACGATAAATAATAATCCAGGTCCTTCCGTCGGTTCAAGACCAAATGAGAATACAATTGGAAAGATCGCTAATCCGGCAAGTAAGGATACCAGAATGTTCATAACAGAAACAGAAGCTGCTGATTTTGTTAAGCTGACATTTTTAGCCAGATACGAGCTGTAGGTTACCATTACAGAGATTCCGATTGCCAGTGAAAAGAAGGCCTGTCCCAATGCATATAAAATATTTTCACCATTTAACTGGGAAAAATCAGGCTGCAGGAAGAAACGTACGCCTTCCATGGCACCTTCAAAGGTTAATGCACGAATCACGATAATAATGAAAAAAAGAAATAATAAAGGCATCAGTATTTTACTATATTTTTCAATACCATTCTGAATCCCATTAGAGATAACAAAGGAATTTAAAAATACGAAGAATGCGAGTCCTGCAATCGTAAGCAGCGGGTTTCCGGTAATGGTATCAAATAAAGCAGCATAATCACCGTTATCTGAGATAACCATACCTGGGATAGACATCAGACTGTAAATCAGTACCCAGCCCCCGACAACACTGTAAAAGGACATTAAAATAAAAGCCCCGGCAACGCCCCAATGCCCAATAAATGAAAAGATACTCCGTTTGAGGGTTAGTTTTTGATAAGCGCTGACAGCTTCCTTCTGGGCGCCGCGGCCAATAACAAATTCGGCAATAAGCAGCGGAAGGCCAATCAGAACAGTAAATAATATAAATATAAAGAAAAATGCTCCCCCGCCGTTCATCCCGGTCATGTAAGGGAATTTCCAGATAGCACCCAAACCGACTGCGGCACCGGCAGAAGATAAAATAAATCCAAGTCTTGTTGACCATTGTTCTGTCTGTTTTTCCATATTCGTAAAATCCTTCCTCTATAAAATCAATGTCCAGTATATCATAAAACGGAGCTTCCTTCAGCGGGGAGTTTTATTCTGGCATAAACATAACTTTATCGATTCCTTTGAGTACTGGGATATCCTTTAGAGCCTTTTAATAAAGGACAACCTTTCCTAAAGAATAAGAATGGTTATAGAAATAGCTGGATATAACCGCTCCAACAGTTTTTTTGGAGTGAGTAATCTTAGGCCGCGGAAATACACTTCGCTTCCCGCAGTGGACATCTTCTTAGCAAGAATACGGATGTTTAAAAAACTAAGTGATATTTTTGGTTTTCTTAGTCTTTCCAATATAAAGCAAGAAAAGCCCATTAATGAAGGAGAATAGATTTTTCTAAGCCGCTCATACTAATTCTAAGTATATCAATTAGTAACAACAAAAGGAGAGGACAGAAGTTGAACAATCCTTATATAAAGACCTCAATTGGCCTCTATTTAAACTTTTTCATGCTCGGCATGATCAATATTATTATTGCTTCTAATATGGGTAATTTATCTCGACTGTATGATGTGACTCCCTCTCAGGTCAGTTTTCTCGTTTCAGCTATCGGTATTGGGAAATTAGCGGCTTTATTTTTTGTGGGCAGGCTTTCTGACAAAATCGGCCGTAAGCCAATTATTATTGCGGCGAGTTTTTTGTATTTACTGTTTTTGCTCGGTATGCCGCTGACATCAAGCTATTATTTAGCATTTGCATTCGCGATTACTGCTGGGATTGCTAACTCGTTATTGGATTCTGGGACATACCCGGCGCTGATTGAATCATTTCCGAAAAAATCGAGCACAGCAACTGTTTTAGTTAAAGCTTTTGTCTCTATTGGAGCAACCGTTTTACCATTCTTGATTTCCTTTTTAGCAGCAAATGGCATATTTTGGGGATGGTCATTCTTTATCCTCGGTATTCTTTATGTCATTAGCGGCGTTTACTTGTTCTTTATGCCTTTCCCTGACGTAGAAAATGGCGATGCTTCAGAAGATGAGGAATCAGATAAAGAACAGGATAAGAAAGCATTAAAAGCCAAGCCATCCATGATGCGAGAAGGCCTTGCTATTATCTTAATTGGTTTTACTTCAACGGCATTATTTGTTGTTTGGCAAACATGGTTACCTGAACTTGGCGAACAGTTTATCGGCTTAAGTGAACATGATTCTGTTCAGCTGCTCAGCTATTTCAGCGTTGGTGCTCTGGTTTCAGTAATATTGCTTGCTGTAGTTCTGGATCGATTTATTAAGCCGATTACTGTTTTAATCGTTTATCCAATTATAGCTTTTATTGCAATGCTTTTACTGTTCTTTGTTGAGTCCTACCCGGTTGTTCTGGTCAGCACCTTCTTATTAGGATTATTTACCTCAGGACTTTTCCAGCTGGCGTTAAGTATCATGACTGATTTTTTCCGGAAAAACAAAGGAACAACAACAGCTTATGTAAATATTGCATCAAGTGCCGCTTTTATTTTGGTTCCAATCATTACCGGGTCACTTGTTGGTTATATTGGAATCAGCATGACCCTTGTGTTTGATATGGTGATTGCAGTACTGGGTATTCTGTTAGCACTTTATATCGCTTCCCGAAGAAAAAAGATTTTTTCTTAAGGGTAAGAATAAAATAGAGGAGATGGATAGGATGGCAGCAGATTTTGAAAAAAACTTAGAAAAAATAGATGGTTACACGAAATTGGTTGGGCTTCTCGCTACACCGATTGGGCACAGCTTATCTCCGCGTATGCACAACTTAGGCTATACGCTGAAAGATTTAAATTATGCATACCTTGCATTTGAAGTAGGCAACGATGAATTAGAGAAGGCTGTAGAAGGTATGAAAGCTATAGGAGCTATTGGGTTTAACATATCGATGCCAAACAAAATGGAAGTGATTCAATACTTGGACGAGCTTGATGAAGGTGCGAAGCATGCTGGTGCTGTCAATACTGTTGTGAACGAAAACGGCAAGCTAAAAGGATATAACACAGACGGGCTTGGTTATGTGTCTAATTTGCTTGAACACGGCGTCGAACTTAAAGGACAAAAAGTCACATTAGTTGGTTCTGGCGGGGTTGCTACACCAATTGCCACGCAGCTTGTTCAATCAGGTATCCGGGAAATTAGTGTTTTCGCCCGTGATGATAAATTTTTCAGCAATGCAGAAAAAAACGTGAAATACATCAATGAAGAAATGCAAGAATACCAAGTAAAAGCAAATATTTTACCGCTTGAGGATAAAGAAGCATTTCGCCGCGAAGTTGCTGAAAGCCTCGTTCTTGCTAATGCTACAAGCCTTGGTATGAAGCCGCTTGATGATCTGAGCATTATCGACGATACGTTAGACGTGCTTCGTGATGATCTTGTTGTTACCGATGTAGTGTACAACCCGCAGCGCTCAAAGCTGCTCCAGCAAGCAGCAGAAGGTGGCAGTACAGCGATTAATGGCCTTGGCATGATGCTTTGGCAGGGGGCGCTTGCATTCGAAAAATTCACTGGTGAGGAAATGCCTCGTGAAAAAATAAAAAAAATCATGTTTTAATTGAAGCAACCTAAAAAAGCGTTTGATTGGCTGGATGCAGTTTGGTTTTAACCGGACTTTATCCAGCTAATTTTTTAAACGATGAAGATGAAGACTGTCTATTATCCGTCAAACATAAGTCAATGTAAGTATATATGTCAATTTCTGAAAATTATTTGAAATTAGTTGTAAACATATTGGCAGTTCCATTATACTAAAATTAGAAAGAGTAAATTATTTTGTGAGAAAGAAGAACGCAAGACCAAATTAATCTTTTTGAATCTTTCAAAGAGTCCGGGAAACGGTCATCGTATTTCAAGCTATATGAATTTTATAATCATCTCAAATCAATTTGATGAATGAACTTACCTGAGAAATGTGATTGAATCATTTTTTAAAAGGGAGGAAATCAAAATGATAACGCTTACAAAAGAAGAAAGAAATTTAAAAAACTTTATTAACGGTGAATGGACAGAGGTAACAAATAAGGAAAAGGTCTATAATCCGGCAAATGGAGAAGTAATTGCAGAAGTTCCTAATTCCGGTGCAGAAGCAATTACACAGGCAGCAGAATCAGCACGTATTGCACAAAGGGAGTGGGCACTGGTACCTGCGCCGCAGCGTGCAGAACTATTGTATAAAGCAGGAACAATGATGAAGGAACGGAAGGAAAGGTTATCTCAGCTATTAACATTGGAAAACGGGAAAGTCATTGAAGAAGCACGGGGAGAGGTTCAAGAAGGAATCGATATGGCTTTTTATATGGCAGGAGAGGGAAGGCGTTTATTTGGGCAGACTACCCCTTCTGAATTAAAGGATAAATTTGCGATGAGCGAGAGATGCCCAGTCGGGGTGGTCGGGATTATCACGCCATGGAATTTCCCGATTGCAATTGCGACATGGAAATCGTTTCCAGCAATTGTTTCCGGGAATGCAGTTATCTGGAAGCCTTCCTCGGAAACCCCGCTTATGGCAAATGAATTAG
This sequence comes from Oceanobacillus sp. FSL K6-0251, assembly GCF_038004725.1. Classification (NCBI taxonomy): domain Bacteria; kingdom Bacillati; phylum Bacillota; class Bacilli; order Caryophanales; family Bacillaceae; genus Oceanobacillus; species Oceanobacillus sp. FSL K6-0251. Next base: position 1,793,987 of record NZ_JBBORS010000001.1, read on the forward strand.
CAAGGATTTTTGAGGAAGCAGGACTGCCAAAAGGAATTCTTCAAGTTGTCTATGGTTCTGGTGCTATCGTCGGGCAGGCAATGATTGAGCATGATGCAATCCGTGTTATTTCATTCACCGGCTCCAATGAAACAGGCAGAAAGGTAGCAACGGAATGCGGGAAACAATTGAAAAAGGTTTCCCTTGAAATGGGCGGGAAGAATGCTGTGATTGTAATGGAAGATGCAGATATTGATTTAGCCGTAGAAGGGATTCTCTGGAGCGCCTTTGGAACAAGCGGCCAGCGCTGTACCGCCTGCAGCCGCGTTATTGTCCATAAGGCTGTTCGAAAAACACTGGAAGAACGTTTATTAAAAGCGATGAAAAACCTGACGATAGGAGATGGACTTGATTCCAATAATAAGATTGGTCCAATCATTAATCAGACCGGCTTAGATAAAATCTTAAAATATATAGAAATTGGGAAAGAAGAAGGAGCAAAATTAGCTGCTGGCGGCAAACAGCTTACTGTAGAAAATTATGAGAAAGGCTTTTACTTTGAACCGACGCTATTTACTGACGTTTCGATAGATATGCGAATTGCACAGGAAGAAATTTTTGGGCCGGTTGTTTCACTCATTGAAGTAAATAATTTTGAAGAAGCCATTGCTGCAAATAATAAGGTGAAGTATGGCTTATCCAGTTCTATATTCACCAAGGATGTCAATCGAGTTTTTCAAGCGCAGCGTGATTTAGATACGGGGATTGTTTACGTCAATGCCGGAACAACAGGAGCGGAAATCCATTTACCTTTTGGAGGAACAAAGGGCACGGGGAATGGCCATCGTGATTCCGGTGTGCAGGCGCTTGATGTTTTTACAGAATGGAAGGCAGTCTATGTCGATTATAGCGGGAAGCTGCAGCGTGCCCAAATTGATACAGATGCATAGACTATCATGATAGGTTGCCTTGAAAAGCAGGAAGCGAAAAGGAGGAATTAGCATGAAAATAGGAGTGTTAGGAACCGGCCTCATGGGAAAAGAGGTTGCAAGAGATTTGGCAAATAGTGAGGGCATCAAAGAAATTGGTCTTGCAGATATCGATTTAGGGCGGGCTCAGGATATTTGTTATCAGCTTCAATCGCCTCTGATGACGGCCTATCAGGTAAATGCAAAAAATGAAGCGGAGCTCGCTGATTTTATGAGCCGTTTTGATGTAGTAGTGAATGCTTTATTTTATACCTTTAATGAGACGGTTGCGAAAACAGGCATCAAAGTGGGCACCTCGGTCGTAGATCTGGGAGGTCATATTGACCATATTACGGATAAAGTGCTGGAGCTGGAAGGAGAGGCGAGGGCTGCCGGTGTAACGATTATCCCTGATTTAGGTGTAGCCCCCGGTATGATCAATATATTATCCGGTTATGGTGCCAGCAAATTAGAAAAAGCAGCTTCCATTCAATTATTTGTAGGCGGGATTCCTGTCCAGCCGGAAGCTCCTTTAAAATATAATCATGTATTTTCTATGGAAGGTGTATTAGATCATTATACCGATCCATCAGAGATTATCCGGAATCATAAATTAATCACCGTGCCATCCTTATCTGAAATAGAGCCGATAGAATTTGCTGATTTTGGAGAGTTGGAGGCATTTCACACCTCAGGCGGAACGTCAACACTGACAAAGTCTTTTCCTTATTTAGAGACATTAGAATATAAAACAATACGTTATCCCGGGCATGCAGAAAAATTCAAGCTACTGGTCGATTTGAATTTAACCAGAAACAATTATGAGGTGGTTATCGATGGCGTAAAAGTCAGCCCCCGCAAGGTTTTGCTGAAGGTGCTTGACCCCATTGTTGATTTAAAGGATAAAGAGGATGCTGTTTTATTACGTGCTGTGATTACAGGCTATAATAAGCGTGTAGAAACAATATTCACCTATGAAATGGTAACGTATAAAGATCAGGAGACAGGCGTGACGGCGATGGCACGGGCGACAGCAAACACCATATCTATTGCTGCACAGATGATTGCAGGAGGGGTTGTCACCAAAAAAGGAGTGTATCCGCCTGAAAAAATCATCCCGGGAAAAGCTTATATTAACGAAATGGCGAAAAGGGGAGTAATAATAAAAGAAAAAATATCGATGGAAACACACTCCACAGTTTCTTGACAAAGATAAACTAATACAGAAAACGATTTCATTAAAGAGCACGAGAAAAAGAACTCCCCTATTGGTATTTTAAAAAAAGGAAGAACCTTTGGTTGATTTTACTCAAAAGAGACGATTGTACTTTAAATATAAAAGATGGAGAGAGAAACTAAGTGAGCTCGTTGCTTCGTTTCTTTCTAACATTCTTTTAGACAGCTTTAAAAAGCCCTTTAAAACTCTAATTTTTAAAAGGAAAAGCTATTTTAATCATATACAGGGGTTATAAGTCCCCGTATATGATTATGATAGAGCAAAAATGAATTAAATATCGCAATTTATTCTATTTCTGGGTGCACCTCAGAGAAAAATAAATTCTATTTTACTGCTTTTTGTAATTTATGAATCATTTTCAACGCCCGTCCAGTTCCAATAGCAACAGATTCTAACGGATTTGGAGCAATATGAACAGGAACGCTAAGCTCTTCTGCAAGCCACTCCTGCATTCCATTTAGTTGAGAACCGCCGCCTGTAAGAACAATCCCGTTATCAACGATGTCACCACTCAATTCTGGCGGGCATTCTTCTAATGTTGAACGAATCGTTTCTAAAATTTGTTCTAAAGATTCTTTTAAGGACGCATAAATTTCGGTAGAAGTAACTTCGATTGTTTTTGGAAGTCCAGTAACCATATCACGGCCGCGGATTTCCATTGTTTCTTCTTTATGATTTGGATGTGCATACCCAATTTCCATTTTGATATTTTCGGCAGTGCGCTCTCCGATTAAAATATTATATTGCTTCCGGATATGCTGAATAATTTCTTCATCCATTTTATCTCCTGCAGTACGTACAGAGTTACAGGATACAATACCTCCAAAGGAAATAATACCAACCTCTGAAGTACCGCCTCCGATATCCACGATCACATTTGCATAAGGCTCATCCACCGGTAAATCCGCACCGATTGCTGCAGCAACAGGCTCTTCAATTAAATGAACTTGTTTTGCGCCATAGCTTGATACCGCATTATGAATCGCTCTTCTTTCTACGCTTGTGCTGCCTGATGGGGTACATACAATGACATTCGGTTTACGCATAGACATCCCTAATGTTTTGCTTACCTTTTTAAGTAATTCCTTCAGTAATTGAGCAGTAACGTCATAATCTGCAATTACCCCATCCTTTAAAGGGCGGATCGGGATGATATTCTTCGGCGTCTTACCGACCATTTCCTTTGCTTCTGTTCCGACAGCCATTACTTGCTTTGTATTCACGTCAATTGCTACTACACAAGGTTCGTTTAAAACAACTCCCTTTGATTTTGAATACACCAGAATATTTGCAGTTCCTAAATCAATACCAATTTCAGCACTTGAAAACATATATAAAATCCTCCATTATAATTCCATTTTTATTTTTGATTCTAGACAGAAAAGATAAGCTACGGCACTTTTCCATATAAGTACGTGTTCAAAAAGACCAGTAAATAAGACCAAGAAGTTCCTTTTCCAACGCCTTATTTTTATTGGATTTCTAAATTTCCTCTGTAAGTGAATATTCAATAAACCTCAAAAAGAATGAAAAAACATTTCTTTATATCAGTCTGTTTCATATCCGTTTTTATACATTTCATACATATACATATCTAAATTTAAATGATTACATTTTTTGATTCTTTATAGTAATAATGTACAAATCACGACAAAATATCGTAACCAGCGCAGCGTGTATTTTAAATCGGCTGCTACTATAGGTCTACTGGTTATCGATAAATAATAACAAAATTATTTCATTTTCTTAAAATACTATTCTATCAAATGATTGCTTTTTTGGGGGTATTGAACTCCCTTTATTATATAGAAAGAACTAGTTTTTAAAATAAAACATAAGCAAAATGAAATCAAGTAACATTTCTGTTACAAATGTGCTTATGATGTAACATTAGACCTGCTGTAGAAACTTGTCAATATTCATTTTATAGAAATGATTTCCTGTCAATTGAGTAATTTCCAAAGCAGGAGAATTATACTTCATTTAGAATAGTAGATTTGATAAGGTTTTACAAGTTTAGAAGCAAAAAAATAGAGTGGGAAAAAGAGCTCTGGTAAACCTTGCCTTGATTATTTCAAATATTACAGAAAACCCTGTGTTATGATGATTTCGCACAAAACAAAACAACAAAAAAAGGAGTGTATGTGCATGTTTAAGAAAGTAGGCATTGCTACTGCATTGTCAGCAACCGTATTATTTGGAGGAGCGTTCGTTTCAGATGTAGAAGCATCTGCAAATTCAGGGGCCTTTCCTCAAAATTCCGCACAGAACGATTATACTGTGAACGGGCAAGGTTGGGACACATTAAATACGAGCAATTTCGATTGCTTTAATACGATAAACGGAGAAGCAGCTCCAAATACAGAAGCTGAGGCGCCAGCTGAAAATCAGTCATCTGAAGAAGCAAATCAGGAAGAGGCTGGAAATCAGGAAGCAGCTCAGCAAAATCAAGAAAATAATCAAGCGGATGGAGAGGTAAGTCAATTTGAGCAAGAAGTAGTTGACTTAACTAACCAAGAAAGAGAAAAAGAAGGTCTTGCACCGCTTGAAATAGACACTGAGTTAAGTGAAGTCGCTCGCGCGAAATCACAAGATATGCAAGAAAATAACTACTTCGATCATAATAGCCCGAACTATGGTTCTCCATTTGATATGATGCAAAGCTTCGGTATTGATTACAATACTGCGGGTGAAAATATTGCTCAAGGACAGCAATCTCCAGAAGAAGTTGTAGATGCATGGATGAACAGCCAAGGACACCGTGAAAACATCATGAATGGTGATTTCACTCACATTGGAATTGGTCATGTAGAAGATGGCAACTATTGGACTCAAATGTTTATTGGAAAATAAACAGATTCTTTTAATAGAATAAGATAAATGAAAAACCTTCCGCGTGAATGACAATGCTTTTTATTGAAGAGCCATTCATACGGGAGGTTTTTTACATAAGATGCTGAATATATCCGCTCCAACGGGTTTCATGGGGTGAGTAATCGCAACCCCAGAAATATACTTCGCTTTCCGTAGCGGACATCTCTTCGGCAAGAACACCGATGTTTTAAAGACCAAGCGGTATTCTTGGTTTTTCTTACATAAGATGCTTCATGCTACAATAGTGAAAACCACAAAAATGCTGTAATGACAGAAGTTTTTGTGGTTTTTAGCTGCCGAAAAAAGGAGTGCTTTTTTATCATTTGGTTGATTGTTCCGGCCAAACTCTCTGTCAGGTAAGAAAATAAATGCATCATGGAAAAGATTGACGGCTAAAATGATGATTTACGGGGTATAGTTTTTATAAGAAGTTTTAGAATGAAGATAGTTTCAATTTATAGTAAAGGGGTGTCAAAATGGTACAAGGACATGTGAATTTAAATACAGAAAAAACGGAGCAATGGATTCAAGAATATGTAGATGGCTGGGTAGAGTTTTTTAAAAAACAGACAGACACTGGAAAAGTTGCTGATTATATACCAAAATTAGAAGAAGCAGATCCCAATTCTTTAGGCATTACGATTATTGGTAAGAAAGGAACAGAAATCCGCTCTGGTGATGTGGAGCATGAGTTTTCTATTCAAAGTATTTCTAAAGTTCTTAGCTTTATTACGGCATGTATGGACAGAGGAATAGCTTATGTTCTGCAAAGAGTGGATGTGGAACCGACAGGGGAAGCGTTTAACTCTATTATGCACTTAGAAGTTAAGGGACACCAGAGGCCATTTAATCCTCTGGTCAATTCAGGAGCAATTACTACCTCATCATTATTAAGCGGGAACACATCAGATGAAAAGCTGGAGCCATTATTTCAATTAATGGAAAAAATAATCGGCCGCCGTCCGGAAATTGATATTGATGTATATGTATCGGAACGTGATACTTCCATGCGAAATCGAGCCATTGGTTATTACTTATTAGAAGAAGGGTATTTAGAATCGGATTTAGGAGTAACCTTAGAAACATATTTTAAGCAATGCTCGATTAATGTTACGACAGATGATTTAGCCCGTATAGGCCTGGTTCTTTCGAATGATGGCATTCACCCTGAAACAGAAGAAATAATTATTCCCAGGAATATCGTACGTATTGCCAAATCTTTAATGTTGACATGCGGGATGTATGATGCTTCAGGGAAATTTGCTTCTTATGTCGGTATTCCTGCAAAGAGTGGTGTTTCAGGCGGGATTCTGGCAGTTGTCCCTCCAAGAGTGCGTGAAAATGAGTTGCCATTTTTAAGCGGCTGTGGTATTGGTGTATTTGGACCAGCTTTGGACAAGCAGGGAAATAGTGTTGCAGGAATTAAATTACTCCGTCATATTGCGAACAGCTGGGATTTGAGTTTGTTTTAACTAAATATTTTTCGACAAAAATGGAAACAGAATAACAACTTTCTGCAATTTAGTCTTTGCTTATCAGACTAAGTTGCTTATAATGGAGTTAATGTAGAATATCCCAGCCTTTTTTTAATATTTGGGGTATAGAATGGGAAGAGCTTTTTTAAAAGCAGTAGAGAAATAAGTAATGAGGTGTGTAGGTATTGGTGCGTGTATTATTTGTATGTTTAGGGAATATCTGCCGTTCCCCGATGGCGGAAGCGATATTTCGAGATTTTGTGGAGAGAGAGCAGCTGGAAAAGAAGATTCAGGTTGATTCTTGCGGAACCGGCGACTGGCACCTTGGGGAATCACCGCATTCCGGGACAAGGGAGATACTTGAGCAGCAGGGGATTTCCTGTGATGGAATGGAATCAAGATTGCTGACAGCAGATGATTATGAGCGATTTGATTATATGGTTGCGATGGATCAGAATAATTATAATTCACTTACAGAATCCAACAATCAGGAAAAGGCAGCTATCGTGAAATTAATGGAATTTGTGGAAGACATAGAAGAAGAGGATATCCCTGATCCATATTATACCGGGGATTTCGATCAGACATATCGATTAGTTTCAGAGGGCTGCCATGGGCTGCTTCAATTTTTAAAAGAAAAGCATCATTTAGATTAAAGGAGAGATACTAATGGGAAAACGTAAAATTATTTTAGGTGTTGTAGCAGGAGCGGTAGCAGGAGGTGCAGTAGCGTTATTGGATAAAGAAGCACGCAGTTATGCCTGCGGAAAAGTAAAAGAGGTAAAATCTGCTTCATCTTATTATATCAGCAATCCTTCTGAAGCAATTCAAGGTCTGCAAAGTACAGTGGACAAGGTGAACGAAGCTTTTGAAAGCGGGTCAGCCAATGCAATGAATGCTTTAGAGCAAGTAGAACAAACATTAGATAAAGTAACGAATAAATTTTCAAATAAAGAAATAGAATAGTATAGGATGTTCAAATTTGAAGGATTAAAGTGCGTGTTCAAAAATTCCAGCAACGCAGAAATTTGCCGTGGCATTTGTATTGGGATTTTTGGACATCCCCTTAAAGTGAAAGTTAAAAAAAGGAATGTTTATCTTTGGTAGCATCGGCCTTCTCCTTTTTTGAACAAGCCGTCTTCAAAGTGGGAAGGGGAGGTAGAAAAATATTCGAAATCTGCAGAGTGTGGGTAAATATTTTTGGAGGCATTATGGGGAAGTGGATGTGTTTGGACTAGCAGCTCAGCTTGCTTACTTCTTTATTTTGTCTTTATTCCCTTTTTTAATCTTCTTACTTAATTTGATTCCGTATTTGCCAATTGATATGGATTTAATTTTAGAAACAATTGGTGATTTTGCACCGGAACAGGTGATGGGGCTGATTACAACAAATCTGCAATCATTAACTGTTCAAAACAGCGGACTGCTTTCTATCAGTATTATTGGAACATTATGGGCAGCATCCAACGGGGTCAATGCAATTACAAGAGCATTTAATTACGCTTACGGGATAAAAACAGACCGGTCATTTATCGTTTCACGGCTTGTGGCGATGGTACTTACTATAGGGATGGTTTTAATTATTATTTTAGCCTTACTGCTTCCGGTTTTCGGAAAAATGATTGGCACGTATCTCTTTTCATGGATTGGTTTTACAGAATCTTTTTTAGCAGCATGGGGAACCTTGCGCTGGGTTGTGTCTTCTTTTATCTTCTTTATTGTACTGCTCTTTTTGTATAAGCTGGCACCTAACCGGAGTCTCAAATTTTCACAGGTTGTCTGGGGCACTGCATTTGCAACGCTTGCGTGGCAGCTGGTTTCCTGGGGATTTTCCTTTTATGTACATAACCTGGGGAATTTTTCTGCTACCTATGGCAGCTTAGGTACTATCATTATTTTATTGATTTGGTTTTATTTATTTGGAATCATTATTATTATTGGCGGTATTTTTAATGCAGCCCTTCTAAATTGGAAAAGAGATTAATAAAGAAACGGTGAGTCAGCTTGCCGTTTCTTTTTTTTAGGATAGGAAAGCATAAAAATGCTGAATATAGGGCTCTAACGGGTTTCATGGGGTGAGTAATCTTCAATGTTGTCAGGTTAATGCGACCGCTGCGACGGGTTATGGTTGGGTGAGTAATCGCAACCCCAGAAAAACACTAGCATTCCATGGGCCCCGAGCTCATCTCCTTTAAAGAAGACTTGCTGATTGGCAAGCCGACAGGCGCAGACAGAAGCAAAGTCGCACTTATGCCCTGCGGGTGAAAAGAAGACTTGCTGATTGGCAAGCCGACAGGCGCAGACAGAAGCATAATCGCACTTATGCCCCGCGGAAAGCGACTTCCCGCAGCGGACATCTCCATGGCAAGAACACCGATGTTTTAAAGACCAAGCGGTATTCTTGGTTTTTAAAAGAATGAAATTAAAAAGCATGTGCCTCCGATTTATTTCTGTACTAATATAATAAATTGAAAAGCCTAAACAGGATACTAAAGTGTTTTCATACAAATCTTTCTTTGTTATACTGATTTTATGCAAAAAGTATAATACAGGGAGGGTTTCGAATGAGAAAGAACATATTTGTTTTTAGCTTTATTTTTCTAGCGACATTGTTGCTGGCTGCTTGCGGGTCTGCAGACCAGGAAGAGGGAACAGATGAACATTGGGAGAGCATACAAGAAAAAGGGGAAATTGTAGCAGGGACTTCTGGAACATTGATTGGTGCATCCTACTACGATGAAAATGATGAGTTGACAGGCTATACCGTAGAGATTATGAGAGAAATTGGGGAGCGCTTAGATTTAGAGGTATCATTTGAAATCATGGGAGCGGATGATTTAGCAACCGCAATCAATAGCGGCAGAATTGATGTAGGAGCAAATGATGCTACGATCACAGAAACCAATCAAGAAAAATTTGGATTTACGGATCCATATAAATATTCGTACATTGTCGCAGCAGTCAGAGAATCGGATAATTCAGAAATAGAAACATTGGAAGACTTAGAGGGTAAAAAAGCCGGCGGGGCAGCCTCGACTATCTACAGCCAAATTGCAGAACATTATGGAGCAGAAGTGGTAACCTATGGCAATGCTCCGAATGAAGCTTATCTAAGTGATATCAGTACAGCCAGAACGGATTTAGTATTAAACGATTATTATTTAACTAAATTTGGGGTAGCAGCATTTCCTGATTTTGATTTACACTTGCACCCAACCTTAAAATTTAATCCGACGGAGCAGGCTCTTATGATGCCAAAAGAATCTACAACGCTTCAGGAGGAAATGAATGGTGCTTTAAATGATATGCGTGAAGACGGAACATTAAGTGAACTGGCCAAAGAATTTTACGAAGAAGATGCTTCACAAGAACCGGATGTAGAAGTCGAAATTGTAGAAGGTCTGGATTTTTAGAGGTTTAAAATGAATATAACCAATATTGATTTTGGCGGTTTTTTTGATGTTCAATTAGCTTGGGAGAGCCTGCCATTTGTTCTTGGCGGGCTGCCGATAACATTACTGATTTCCATCGGCAGTATGCTGATTGGACTTGTTTTGGGGCTGTTGTTAGCTTTGGCAAGAGGCTCTAAAAATATTTTCCTGAGATGGCCGGCCAGACTATATATATCCTTTATGCGGGGAACACCAATTATTGTTTTTTTATATATCCTCTATCTGGGTTTACCCTCTGCTGGAATTCAGCTTGTCGCTGTCCATGCGGCAATTATTGGATTAGGTCTGAATAGTGCCGCATATATTGCAGAAATCGACAGATCGGCATTAAATAGTGTGGAAAAAGGACAATGGGAGTCTTCACGGGCGTTGAATATGTCTTATTGGCTGACACTGCGTAAGATTATACTGCCCCAGGCTACACGAATTGCCATTCCGCCTTTAACAAACGTTTTTATGGATATTGTGAAGGCGACGTCTTTGACAGCAGTGATTACAGTGCCTGAGTTATTTCAAAAAGCGCAAATTGTCGCTGGAAGAGAATTTGATGCAATGACCATGTACGTGCTGGTGGCGCTTATTTATTGGCCGGTATGTATTTTAATCGGCATGCTGCAGGATCGTTTAGAGAAAAAATATAGTGTATTTGTAAAATAAGTGTATTGCATGAAATAACAGAATCTAACAAAAGGTAAAAAAGAGACATTCCGGTGTCTCTTTTTTTACATTGCTCCGCTTGCTTTATAATTTCCAAAAAGTCTCAAGGCTTCTCGTGTATAGTTTCCCTCCTTTCAGAAAAAATAAAACAAAAAGAAAGGAAGGTACGGGAATGAAAAAATGCAATCGTGCTTATTTTTTTACACTTCTTTTATGTTTAACCTGGCTTTTGATGCCGATCAGCAGCTTTGCTGAAGAAATAAAAGAAGGATTGAATATACCCAGCCATGTATTGGATATCTCAAAAGAAAACACATTTCCGAATTCAACAGAAGACCAGGAGATTATTGAACCAAGCAAGTTAACGAAAGAGTTGATCGAAGACGTCGGCATTCCAATCGAAAATCCGGAGCTGATTAAGATTTTGAATGAAAGCAGTATCAAACCATCTCCTATAGCAATTGGATATCGCGGTATGGTTTATCTGGGAAGGTGGCCAATCAATTATCAATCTGCGGAATCAAATATTAATTGGGAATACCAGCATATCAATAAAAATGAAATGAATAATGTCGGCGGTGAGAAAGCCCAGGAGATGAGCTATTATCAGCAGGAAGAAAAAGAAATAAATGGCGCCCTGACCAGTAAAATAAGTAATCCGGAACAAATAAAAACGATGATGCTGTTAAAAGCCAGCGAAAATACAAAGCTTCCTCTTTCGTATCAGGCCGTTATCGGTCATAATACAAAATTAACTAATTCGTATAATATCCCAATGGAAAAGCATGGAATACTGGATGCTTATGCGCCGGCCGTTAATGAGAAAGGGCAGGTGACATTCGGGGAAGTATATATTGAATTAAAAGGATCCAATAAAACCATTCAAATTAAGAATGTAACTAAGCAAGGAATAGGAGCTTGGATCCCTGTACAGGATTATTTATCTTTCTCCTTTAAAGTGAAATAAACGTCAAAGGATTGTCGAAAAGACAGTCCTTTTTACATATTCAGCAAAAATATATTGCAATTTAATCTTTATTGCTTTATTATGGTAAAGTATTAAAGAGAAATGTGATGATTATTGGGGGAAGAAAAATGGAATGGGTTGTTCTTTCAGCAGTCCTATTAATGACTGTTTTATGTTTATTAAAGGTTAATGTTATTTTATCTATTTTAATTTCAACAATTGCTGCCGGGTTAATGTCCGGGTTAGGATTTGCAGATTCTGTTGAATTGCTGGTAGCTGGTATGGGGAACTCTGCAAATACAGCATTAAGCTATATATTGTTAGGAGCTTTTGCAGTGGCTATCAGTTATACAGGGATTACAAAAATTTTAGTGAATTTTATTATTCGTGTATTAACAGGGAAGAAAACAATGATGCTCTTTGCATTAGCTGGTGTTGCGTGTTTATCACAAAATGCGGTGCCGGTTCATATCGCTTTTATTCCTATATTGATTCCTCCCCTGTTAAAAGTATTTGATCAAATGCGGATGGATCGCCGGGCTGTAGCATTGGCTCTGACATTTGGTTTGAAAGCACCTTATGTGATGATTCCGGCCGGTTTTGGTTTACTTTTCCAAAGCTTGATTTTGGATGGCCTAAACTCCAATGGGGGAGAAATTACTTTATATGAAGTAACCTTATCTATGCTTATTCCCGGTTCTGGAATGATTGTTGGACTTTTAATCGGTATTCTATTTACTTATAGAAAAGATAAAGCATCTAAAGATTCAATGAAGGAAGAAAAAATAAAAACAGAAGATCTGGTCGAAGAAATCACTTTCGGCAAACAGCATGTAATGACGATTATTGCTATTATATCGGCACTTATCGTTCAAATTATAACGCAAGATTTGATTCTGGGAGCATTGACGGGGATTATTGCTATGTTCGTTCTGGTAGCATTGCCATTTAAAAAACTGGATTCTGTGATGGCAGGAGGAATCTCCATGATGGGGATGATTTCTTTTATCATTTTTGCAGCTGCCGGTTTTGCAAATGTTTTACAGGAAACAGGAGCTGTATCGGAATTAGTGGAGGTATCTGTTTCTGCATTAGGAAATAATAAGCCGTTAATTGCATTTGTTCTGTTACTGCTGGGTCTGGTTATTACGATTGGTATCGGGACATCATTCGGAACAATCCCGATTGTTGCTGCTCTATTTGTTCCTATCTGTTTGGCAACTGGCTTTTCGCCTTTAGCAACAGCAGCTTTAGTCGGTACAGCCGGAGCATTGGGAGATGCCGGTTCGCCAGCTTCAGACAGTACGCTTGGACCAACTTCCGGACTCAATGCGGACGGAAAACATGACCATATTTGGGATACATGCGTGCCAACCTTCATCCATTATAATATTCCCTTATTTATTTTCGGATGGATTGCTGCAATGGTTCTTTAAAAAGTGAATAAAATGAAGTTATAAAGGAAAAGGTAAGAGAAAAAAGTAGGTGAACTTGAAATGAAAAGAACAATCACTTTGCTGCTTTCACTTGCCTTTTTCTTATGCGTATTTCCAATGAATACCGGTTGCGCATACGGATGGGGATATCAAAAGAACTCCAATCATACACCGCCTCAAATTGGCTCTTATCAGGAGGTATTGGATAAATACAATGCTTTTTATGTGGACGATTCCGGTGATAAAAACCTTTATCTGACATTTGATAATGGCTATGAGCAAGGGTTTACGCCGGAAATATTAGATGTATTAAAGCAGGAAGAGGTTCCTGCCGCTTTTTTTGTGACAGGGCATTATGTAGAGAGTGAGCCTGAACTGGTCAAAAGGATGGTCGATGAAGGACATATTATTGGCAACCATTCCTATCACCATCCGGACTTTACCGTGATGGATAAGGAAGCCATTAACAAAGAACTGCAGGATTTAGAGCAGGCCGTTGCAGAGGTCAGTGATCAGGATGAATTAATTTATGTCAGGCCGCCCCGGGGAACCTTTAGTACAGATACATTAAAATGGTCAACAGAGCTAGGGCTTGTCCATGTATTTTGGTCATTAGCCTTTAAAGATTGGGAAACCAACTCACAAAAAGGTGCAGATTATGCTTACGATGAAATTATGAAGCAGATACATCCAGGAGCCATTATCTTACTTCACGCAGTTTCCAGTGATAATGCAACCGCTTTGGAAAAAGTCATTCAGGATTTAAAGAAAGAAGGGTACCAATTTAAAAGTTTAGACGATTTATGGCTAAGCAAGCAATTGCCAAAACAGTTTCCTTATTAAGTTGAACTGTCCTTATATAGAAGAAACGGATGAAAGTCAGAAGAAACAATTCTGATAAACCGTTACGCTTCTAAAAGGACAGTTTTTTTGATATACTTCAAAAACAAATCATCCTTATGGAAAAGAAAAAGTCTTCTTTTTATAAGAAATTTGTGTGTGTTGACCTCTTTGGCCAAAAATCAGACGAATATATAAGCTGTTAAATCTCTTGCGGGCTAACGGGTTAGCCTATATGTAAACTAGCATAAAAGATAAAGGTCAAAAAAAAGTAAAAAAATTTGACTAAAACACTTGAAAGTCAAAGAAGGTCAGAGTATAATGTAAATATAGTCAAAGATAGTCAAAGTCAAAACAACGAATAAATAGGCTATCTGACTAAGTTATAAGGAGGAATGAGAAATGAAATGTCAAAACTGTGGACAAAATGAGGCAACGATTAATGCACAAATGCAAATGAATGGACAGCGTATGGAAGTGCATCTTTGCCATGAATGTTTACAAGAAATACAAGGAAATATGATGAACAGCGACTTTTTCTCTAATTCTCCATTTGGCAATATGGATCAATCATTTGCCAACAACTTTTTCCAAGGAAATCAGCAAAGTGGTGCAAACGCACGCACGAGAACACAACAAAAATCAAACAATGGAAATGGCTTGATTGATCAGTTAGCAAAAAATATTACTGATCAAGCACGAGCAGGAAAGATTGATCCTGTCATTGGCAGAGATAAAGAAATTAAACGAGTTATCGAAACATTAAATAGAAGAAATAAAAACAATCCGGTATTAATCGGTGAACCAGGTGTTGGTAAAACAGCGATAGCAGAGGGACTGGCTGTAAATATTGTAGAAGGAAATGTTCCTGCTAAATTAATGAACAAGGAAATCTACTTGCTGGATGTCGCTTCTTTAGTCGCAAACACTGGTATCCGCGGTCAATTTGAAGAGCGGATGAATAAATTGATTGCTGAGCTGCAAGAGCGTAACGACGTGATTGTATTTATCGATGAAATCCATTTGCTTGTTGGAGCAGGTACTGCAGAAAGCTCACAAATGGATGCAGGCAATATCTTGAAGCCAGCTCTTGCACGCGGTGACCTGCAAGTAATTGGCGCAACAACATTGAAAGAATATCGCCAGATTGAAAAGGATGCGGCGCTGGAAAGACGTCTGCAGCCGATTATCGTAAAAGAACCATCCTTAGAGGATGCAGTGAAAATATTAAAAGGTATCAAGGACCGTTATGAAAAATTCCATGAAGTCCGCTATTCTGATGAAGTCGTTGAAGCATTTGTCGGTTTATCCAACCGGTATATCCAAGACCGCTTCCTGCCGGATAAAGCAATTGACTTAATGGATGAGGTCGGTTCCAGATTAAATCTTGCTAACGCTCAGAAAGATTCTGATTCCTTGCAAGAGCGCTTAGATGAAGTAGTGAAACAAAAACAGGAAGCAGCCGAAAAAGAAGAATATGAGCGTGCTGCAAATCTCCGTTATCAAGAAATCCAATTACAAAAACAATTGGAAAAAGTTGAAGACGGCGAGAAAACACTGGATGTAGACGTTTCTGATATTCAATTAATTGTAGAAGAAAAAACAGGTATACCTGTAACGAAAATGCAAAAAGATGAAAAAGAAAAAATGAAAAACTTAGCTGACGATCTTCGTTCCAAAGTTATCGGACAGGAAGAAGCAGTAGAGAAAGTTGCGAAATCCATCCGCCGCAGCCGTGCCGGATTAAAAGCAAAAGAGCGTCCAATCGGTTCCTTCCTATTTGTCGGTCCTACCGGTGTTGGTAAGACAGAGTTGACGAAGGTACTGGCTGAGCAAATGTTTGGTACGAGAGATGCGCTGGTTCGTCTGGATATGAGTGAGTATATGGAAAAACACGCGGTGTCTAAAATTATCGGTTCACCGCCAGGATATGTCGGTCATGAAGAAGCTGGACAGCTGACCGAACGCATCCGCAGAAACCCATATTCTATTCTGTTGCTGGACGAAATTGAAAAAGCACATCCAGATGTGCAAAATACGTTCCTGCAAATCATGGAGGACGGTCATTTAACCGATTCTCACGGCAGAAGAGTAAGCTTTAAGGATACGGTTATCATTATGACAAGTAATGCTGGAACTGGTGAGAAAAAAGTAAATGTCGGGTTTAATGCGAAAACACATGAATCTGTTGCGACAATGGAAAACTTAAGCACCTATTTCAAACCTGAATTCTTGAACCGTTTCGATGCGATTGTAAACTTCAATGAATTAAAAGAAAAAGATTTACTGCAAATTGTAGACCTTATGCTGCATGATTTAGAAGCAACCATGAAGGAAAATCAAATTACCATCACTATCTCTGATGCAGCAAAAGAACGTCTTGTTCAATTAGGATATGATGCACGCTTTGGCGCACGACCATTACGTCGTGTTATCCAGGATAAAGTAGAGGATCAATTAACAGATTTGATCCTTGAAGGAGAAGATGTAACAGACATTCATGTGGATGTTGAAGACGAAGAAATTGTTGTTTCCAATGCATCTTAATATAAGGTGAAATGGTATTAGGCATATCAAATAAAATAAAGCATAAAATAGATCAGCTGACTCATTGATTGCGTTAGCTGGTCTTTTTTTATGTATAACTCACTTTCCCACCTAAGAATACATATATATCTTGCTATTTCAGGGTGAACATGTTCTCCAGTAGCATGCTTGCTTTTGGCTACATATCCGGCCATTTTGGAATTGTTGATTGTGCATAGCTCCGCTCCGACCAACCACTCCGCTTTCCATAGGGACGGCTTCAGCTAACTTGAAAAGAAGACCGCTTTTCAAGTGGATCTTCAGCTCGCCCTGTTCCCATAGGAGTCTCCGTGGTTGGCCTCCGCTTAGTTAGGATTCTACAGCGAATATAAGAAATAACATCCTGTTGATTTGGATGAAATAGTATCTCTATCACTTGATGACACGATCATTACGTTATTTCAAATGGTTGGTTTAGCAGTTCGAATGATGACAGCATGAATAATTAACATCAAGAATAGCTTTCATGCACAAAAAGTAATCATTGCTGAACATTTTACCATGCACCATAAAAAATCTCTTCCATCTGAACTGTCTGAACTATCTGAACAATCTTTTGTTTGTTCAGATAGTTCACGTATAGAACACCTTACTAGCGGAGGCGGACCGTTTTGACTCCTGAGGGATCAGCACCATCTGAAGATCCACTTTTGCCAAGCGATCTTCTTGGCAAAAGTTAGCTGAAGAGCGTGCCCCTAGGCAGGCTAAGGTCGCAACGTCCTGTTGCAACGCCTGCACTAGTACGTCCTGTACGTCGGAAAGCAAAACGGTCCGCCGCAGCGGTATTTTACACTACACCTCTTATTACTTTATTAAGGGAGTTGCCAAAGAAAAAATCAACTCCTATTTCTACGGAAAGGAAGTTAACTTTTTAAGATGCGAAAGTTGAGTGTATAATATTTCGAGAAAAATTAACCTCCTGCTTTAAAGCTGACGATCCCGCTGTATAAAAGAATTAAAATGTGTGAGAAAGTAAGGTTTTTTTGTGCAATATATGGTATAAAAAGAATAAGGACCAGTTTTTGAAAATCAAAGCAATAGAATCGTTTATCACCAGATAGCATCTGTATAAAAAGCAAAAAGATGTTTTCAAACTCGCTTTAACCGCAATGGAAGTTTTTCTAATATTATGTATACGATAAAAACGGATGGAGATGAAAGCGTGAAGATTTGTATCATTGATGATGAACCATTGGCGTTGCAGTATTTGGATTTTCTCTTAAATAAAATAGCAGGAGTACAGGTTACCGGTAAATTTAACAATGCGACAGAGTTAATAAATCATGTTCAAACGGAGGATGTAGATGCCGTATTGATGGATATTCATATGCCTGATATACAAGGAATCGATTTAGCTGAACAGCTGTTAAATATCAAGCCCGTTCTAAATATTGCTTTTGTCACAGCCTATAATGAGTATGCAGTCAGAGCATTTGAACTGAATGCGTTAGATTATATTTTGAAGCCGGTACAGTTAGAAAGGCTGCAATTGACCATTGAACGCATCAAAGAGAAGGATGAAATATTACATAAAACCCCGCTAAAGGCAGCGTATCATATCAAAAACCTGGGTGCAGTTCGATTTTATAAGGAAGAGAGCCCGATAGAAGTAAAGTGGAGAACGTCGAAAGCAAAGGAGCTATTTTTTTATTTTCTTCAAAACCATAGAAATACCATTCGAAAGGAAGAATTGATAGATTTCATGTGGGCGCACCTCTCCTGGGAAAAGGCCAATTCACAATTGTATTCCACCGTGTATCAAATAAGAAAGGTAATTCAGCAAATGGGATTCCCGATTAAGATAGTCAGTCAGGAGGAATCTTATGAAATAACTTTAGGAGAAGAAGTGGTTATTCAATCTATTGGCTGGAAACAAGCAGCATGGAGAGCCTTGCAGGAGAATGATATATCAGTTAAAGCACATATGAAATTATTAGAAACATATCAAGGGGATTATCTGCAAGGGATAGAATCGGATTGGATTTTGGAAGAAAGAAAGGAGATAAGGAACATTTGGCTGCAGATCGTAGATAATCTGATAAAGGATACTCTTCAAAATAAGTCTCCTTCATCTCGTAATATTTCTCAAATAAGTGCACTGGTAAGCTTTGACGAAGAAGCTCGAATATTAGTAAATGAAAAACTATAGCATTAGAAAATGGAACTGGAAGAGTGGAGAAGAATGAAAAAAAATGCGATTCAGCTGACAGTTATTTTGCTTGTTTTTATGCTTTGTTTATCTGCTTTCCGTTTGATTTGGACGGGGCTTTTTCAAGAGGAGGTACAGCCCGATATTCAAAATGGGATGCTTGATATCCAAACTTGGGATCCGGGAGAGGAAGAAACACTGGTTTTAGATGGAGAGTGGGAGTTTTACCCTTCCCGCTTTATTATGGAGGAGAGCTCGGTGCAGGGGGAATCAGATATTATAGAAGTCCCCAGAGGATGGAATGATATACTAGGTTCTTCCTATGGATATGGCAGCTACCGACTGCAAATAAAAGTGAATCGTGATGCAGAACAAAATTATGGATTATACATACCAAGTATTCGCAGTTCATCGGAGATCTATGTTAACGGAAGGAAACTGGCATCATCGGGGGAGATAGCTGCAGAAGAAGAACAATATACTGCAAAAAATTTACCGCAGAGAGTCGTTTTTACAGCAGATGAAGAAGGTATTATCGATATCGTTATTCAAGCAGCCAACTATAAAGATATCAGAAGCAGCGGTATTATTCGTTCTGTGAGATTTGGGACAGAGCAGGCTATCTCAAGCGGAACGCAGCTGTCCAGTTATTTTCAAATCAGCATCATTGTTATCTTTTTAATTCATGCAGTATATACCTTCATTTTATATCTGATAGGAAATCGGGATAAGTATCTATTGTATTTTTCTATGTTGATGTTCTGCATGATTATGACATCTCTTTTAAGTAATGGAGATAAACTGATTCACCAGTTTTTCAATATACCTTATGATTTCGATTTTCGCATAGCGAATACCTTGCTTCTGCTGGGGTGTTATGCTTTGCTGCAATGTACCAATCATCTGGAGCTGCCATATTGGAAAAGGATATTTCCTTTTTATAAATGGAGTATATTTACCATGATGGGAATAACCTTATTTTTATCCATACCGCAGATTCTATTTTTATTTCCTGTTTATTATCTATTTGCTTTTATAGTTATTATCGTTACATTTTGCTCTATAGTCCGGCTGTATAGACAGAATCCTGCAACGAATATGTTCCTTGTACTTAGTTTTTTTGCTGTCGTTCATCATTATATATGGGATTTAACATGGAGGGAACAAAGTGTTTATTTAACGTTTTATCCATTTGATCTGATTGTTGCGGTCGTATGCTATATCATTGTCTGGTTTAAAGGGTATTTTCAAATGCATGAAGAAACAAAAGAATTGGCGTCCAGCTTACAGCGGATGAATCAAGAAAAAGATCAATTTCTGGCGAATACTTCTCATGAGTTCCGCAATCCTTTAAATAGTATCATGCTGCTTTCTAAGGCTGTCATGGATAGGGAAGAAGCAGTATTGTCAACGCGGAGTGTAAGTGAACTTCATACGGTATTGAACGTCGGAAAGCGAATGAACCTTTTATTAACAGATTTGCTGGAAGCGAGGAATTTAAATCGTACGAAACCGCGGTTGAACAAGCAGGCAGTTGCCCTGGAGCCTATTGCAACCGGCGTCCTGGACTTATTACAGCTTTCATCAGATATGAAGCAGCTGCAAATGGTCAATAAGATACCTAAGGAATTTCCAGCAGTTTATGCGGACGAAAATCGCGTAACGCAGATTTTATTTAATTTAGCAGGAAACGCTGTTAAATATACGAGTCAGGGAGAAGTCATTATATCCGCAGCAAAAAAAGAAAAGTATGCGGAAATCCATGTGACGGATACAGGTATTGGAATCAATGAAGAAATGCGAAAACGGTTGTTTCTTCCTTATGAACAGGATAATGCAACAAGTGGAATGCAGGAGGGCGGATTCGGGCTGGGATTAAGTATTACGAAACAGCTGGTTGAGCTTCATGGAGGAAGTATTTGGGTCTCCTCGAAAGAAGGGGAGGGAACAACTTTTACGTTTACTTTAGAATTAGCCTCTCCGCAATCAGCTGTACAGCTATCTAATCAGACGAAACAAACGGATGTCAAGTATCCGGAAAAGGCAGATGCTGAATTAACACGATTACATGACGGCCAGACTCCGGCAGTTTTACTGGTTGATGATAACCCGGCGAGTTTATTAGCATTAAACTCCATTTTATCAGAAGATGCATACGATACGATGACGGTGACCAGTGCGAAGCAAGCGCTCGAAGAACTGAAGAAGCGGGACTGGGACTTAGTCATTTCCGATATTATGATGCCGGAAATATCAGGCTATAAATTTACCGGCATGATTAGAGAACGTTATACCCTGACAGAACTCCCTGTCCTGCTGCTGACCGGAGGAAATGCTGATATTCAGGCGGCCTTCTTGGCCGGAGCAAATGATTATATTACCAAACCTGTGGAGCCAGTCGAGCTGAAAGCCCGGATGGACTCTTTAATCACAATGAAGCGTGTTGCTGAGCAGCAATTACAATTAGAAACCGCATGGCTGCAGGCTCAGATACAGCCGCATTTCTTGTTTAATACACTGAATTCGATTATGGCCTTGAGTGAGTGGGATGTAGAGGCAATGCGCAAGCTTCTCGATGAACTCAGCAATTTCTTGAGAAGTAAATTTCGGTTTCAGCAAATGAAGGATCTGATACCTTTAGAAGAAGAATTAAACATTGTTCGTTCTTATCTATTTATTGAGCAAGTCCGTTTTGGAGAAGCTTTGCAGGTAAAATGGAAGCTGGATGAACAGGAGGGAGTCAATGTACCTTTTCTATCCATCCAGCCATTAGTGGAGAATGCGGTTCAGCACGGAATTAGAAACAGACAGGGAAAAGGAACGGTGACCATAAGCTTTCAAAAAGATCCTGCCCGCTCCAAAGCAGTGATTACCGTAACAGATGACGGGGCAGGAATAGATGAAGCAGACATTCCTAACATTTTAAAAGGAGAATCGGATAGCGAATCAGGAGTAGGTGTATTAAACGTAGAAAAAAGATTGCATCAGCATTACGGGAAAGGATTAACCATTATCAGTTCTTTGAATAAGGGAACGAGCGTATCCTTTGAAATAGATATATAATATATTCAGTGTGGGGTATTCTACCGCCTTCATTGAAATAGAAGTACCTGATAAGTAAGGTAATAGTAAAAAAGAGCTTCATTCGTCCGGAAAGAAAAGTATTCCTGTCGGATGAAGCTTTATTTACTCATCCTATCGTATGTTCGGATTTTGAAAAGTGGAAACAGCAATAAATAATTATTTATTCCATTTAATACCGATATAAAACTTCTATAAAAAGCAAATTTATATCGCGTAATAGGATATTATTGAAATAACAGAAAATTTCATAATCATATTTTGAAAGCTGAAGCAGGGGAAAGACAACTGGAAGTATGGATGATAACGCAGGCGTTTGTATAGAATTTGTATAGAAAAAATCAGATAGCTACTATTTATCATCATGTATCCTTGAATATATATATCCTAGAAATACTAAAAGATAAATAATCAGGGGGAGATTCTATGCTTCAAATTGCTATTATTGATGACGAACCTTTGGCATTACAATATTTGGATTTACTGTTGCGTAAAATAGAAGGAGTGCATGTTTCAGGGAAATGTATGAATCCAGAAGACTTGATTCAACATATTCAGACTGAACAAATAGACGCTGTATTTATAGATATACATATGCCTGCTATGAAAGGCACAGACTTAGCGGAACAGCTATTAAACATCAATCCTTCCTTACATATTGGTTTTGTTACGGCATATGATAATTATGCGATTAAAGCTTTTGAACTAAATGCAGTAGACTACATATTAAAGCCTGTAAAACAGGAACGTTTAGCTATAACTGTACAGCGGATAATTGAAAGAAAGATGACAGATCAGGATAAAGCAGTTGAAAACCGGACGACCGTCCTTAGGGATTTAGGAGCTTTGCAAATATACCAAGGGAATAAGCGGATTGATATAAAATGGAGAACGTCCAAAGCAAAAGAATTATTTGCTTATTTTATTCATCATCATGAAGATACTATCCGGAAAAGTGAATTGATTGATTTGCTGTGGAGTAACCTTCCCTGGGAGAAAGCGAATGCTCAGTTGTATACAACGGTATATCAGATTAGAAAGGTCATGCAGCAAATAGACGCACCTATTAAAATTATCAGTCAAAAAGAATTTTATCAAATTGATATCGATTATGATGTACAGATTCAGTCGCGAGAATTTAAGCTTGCAGCGTATGATTTATTAAAAAAAGAGAACATAAATACCGAGCAGTACTTCAAAGTACTGGACGCGTATCAAGACGAGTATTTAGCCGGCCTTGATTACCTTTGGGCTGTTAGCGAGAGAAAAATACTGAGAGATTTATGGCTGGAGCTTATCATTCGATTGTCAGCATATCTGCATCGTTATGAGAAATCGTCCTCCTACAATATTTCAAAATTAAGAGGTTTAACCGATTTTGATGCGGAAGCGGCAGAGATTGTAAAAGAAAAATCATGGATTTAGAGATATCCATGAAAAAGAGTTGATATAAATGAAGCGGGATACTATCCGATCGGGAATTTTTGTGATTCTCTGTATAATCAGTTTGTCAGTTTTGCGTCTAATTTGGGCAGGGTTATTTCAAGAAAATATAACTCCCGATATTCAAGAAGGAAAGCTTGATTTAAGCTCATGGGAAGTAGAAGAAGGGCAATCGATGCTGTTGGACGGGGAGTGGGAGTTTTATCCCTCGCATTTTTTGATGCAGGATGATGTCTTCTCTGCTGAAGTGCCGGAAACAATTCAAGTGCCCCACGGCTGGAAGAATAATCTGGGCTCTCCTTTTGGTTATGGGACTTATAGGCTGCAGGTAAGGGTACAGCCGGAGGATGACCGGAATTTTAAATTATACATACCAAACATCCGTACATCATCGGAAATCTATGTGAATGGACAGATAGTAGCGGAGACGGGTCGGTTGGCGGAAACAGAAGCTGCGTATGTTGCGGATATTATGCCTAAAACAGTGACTTTTTCAGCGGATGAAAATGGAAATATAGATCTTGTCATTCAGGCTGCCAATTTTATCGACAGCAGAGATGGCGGTATTTATCTCTCGCTTCGGTTTGGGACAGATGAAACGATTACGAGAGAAGTACAGCTCACAAACTATTCACAAGTTGTCATTGCAGCTATTCTGTTCATGCATACGGTATACACCTTGATTATTTATTTTATTGGGGGAAGAGATAGAAAAGTACTTTCTTTCTCGTTGCTGGCCTTTAGTTTATTTTCAGGTTTTTTGTTTTATACTGGTGAAAAATTGCTGCAGCAATTTTTTAATTTGAATTATGAATTAGAATTTTGGATGATCCATACGGTGTATTTAATCATTTTTTATGCATTGGTTCAATGTACCGATCATCAAAAGCTGCCTTATTGGAATAAAATCTTTCCATTTTTTCAATGGGGGATGGCAGTATTAGCTGTGGTCACTATCTTTTTGCCTATGCCGCAAATTTTAGCGCTTCGCCCCATATATAATATATTTGCTTTTTTTACTGTAGTTGTTACCAGCACTTCGATTATTCTGATGTTTAAGAATAATCCAAAGGCGAAAAATCTTATGCTCCTTGGGTTTATTGCAATTTCCAACCATGGGATATGGAATTATATATGGTCAGGAAAAAGTATTTATTTGACTTTTTATCCGTTTGATATGTTAATGGCAGTAACCTGCTATACGATTGTCTGGTTTCAGAGATATTTTCAAAAGCATAAGGAGACAAAAGATTTAGCGGAGAGATTGAAAAAAGTGAATGAGGAAAAAGATCAATTTCTGGCAAATACATCTCATGAATTCCGTAATCCTTTAAATAGTATATTATTGCTTTCCAAGGCGGTGCGGGACAGGGAAGAAACAAATTTGTCCAAACAGAGCATGACGGAATTGAATACCGTCTTGAACGTAGGGCAGCAAATGAATCTGCTGCTGGCAGATTTATTGGAAACTAGAAACTTACAGGTTAATAAACCAAGTTTAAATCGACAGGTGATTGCATTGAATCCGATTATCACAGGGATTATTGATGCATTGCGTTTTTCATCCGATTTAAAGAATGTGCCCATCGTCAATCTGATTTCTAAAGACTTTCCTCCGGTATATGCAGATGAAAATAGGGTGAAACAAATTTTGTTTAATTTGATAGGAAATGCTATTAAATTTACCCATCAAGGTTCAATCACAGTTTCTGCTTCTATCAAAGAATATGACGCAGAAATTCAAGTAACAGATACAGGCATCGGAATCAGCGAGGAGATTCAAAAGCGCATTTTTCAGCCTTATGAACAGGGGCACCCGGAAAATAAAATGTCAGAAGGCGGTTTTGGGTTAGGATTAAATATTACGAAACAGTTAGTAGAACTTCATGGCGGGAAAATCCAAGTTTCTTCTAAAAAAGGAGAAAAGACAACCTTTACATTCACGTTAGCACTGGCAAGGAAAGAAGCGGCAGCATTGGCCTTTGAAAGCACAGTAGAAAAGCCGGTGCCGAAAGAAGATAAGAAACAAACAGTACAGCCAAACAAAAAGAATGCTCAGATGCCATCTGTCCTGGTTGTCGATGATAATCCGTCAAGTTTGTTGGCTTTAAAGGCGATTATTCCCGATGATGCATATCAGCCGGTATTTGTTTCCTGCGCTAAACAGGCTGTGGAAAAAATGAAAAAGCGGGAGTGGGATCTCGTTATTTCAGATGTAATGATGCCGGAAATATCAGGATATGAGCTTACCAGAATAATTCGGGAACGCTTTTCTCTGACAGAATTGCCTGTCCTGCTGCTTACCGGAGGAACAACGGATATACAGGCAGCTTTTTTAGCCGGGGCAAATGATTATATCACCAAGCCTGTCGAACCGGTTGAACTGAAAGCACGTATGGATTCTTTGGTAACATTGAAGCGTGTTGCCGAGAAGCAGGTACAGATGGAGACCTCTTGGCTGCAGGCACAGATACAGCCGCATTTTTTATTTAATACATTGAATTCTATTATGGCGTTAAGCGAATTAGACGTAGAAGGAATGAGAAGACTCCTGAACGAATTAAGTAATTTATTGAGAAGTAAATTTCAATTTCAGCATATGAAAGAGCTGGTCCCCTTGAAGGAAGAATTAAATATCGTCCGCTCCTATTTGTATATTGAACAGGTACGCTTTGGCGAAGCTTTACAGGTGAAGTGGGATCTGGAAGATGAAGAGGAG
Source organism: Oceanobacillus sp. FSL K6-0251 (assembly GCF_038004725.1). Classification (NCBI taxonomy): domain Bacteria; kingdom Bacillati; phylum Bacillota; class Bacilli; order Caryophanales; family Bacillaceae; genus Oceanobacillus; species Oceanobacillus sp. FSL K6-0251. The sequence goes on from NZ_JBBORS010000001.1 coordinate 1,819,850, forward strand.
ATCTATGTTCCATTCCTTTCCATCCAGCCATTAGTGGAAAATGCGGTACAGCATGGTATTCGAAACAAACAGGGCAAAGGAACCGTCACCATCAGATGTATAAAAAATATCTCCCGAAACAAAGCAACGATTACGGTGGAGGATGATGGGGCAGGTATAGAAGAAGCGGAAATGCAAACCATTTTAAACAGAGAATCTGACAGTAAATCAAGTGTTGGGATTTTTAATGTGGATAAACGATTGCATCAGCATTTTGGGAAGGGGCTGCAGATAGTAAGCTTGAGGGAGCAAGGATTGAAAGTATTTTTTGAGGTGGACTTGCCTCCAACAGAATAAGATGTACATTCATGGAACCTTCCTTTTATTAAGTGTTTTATCTGCTTAATAGAAGGAAGGTATCTTTAGTTAGTTTCATACAGATATTGGTATATTTCTGGATTATCAGGCTGTATAGAATTTGTATATATACATACTATTTTCTGGGTATACTCCGTAAGTTATGATAAAAATGACTACAAAAGCTCATTTCTAATATAACGGGATAAATTGAAATTTTACTTCATGAATACTAGAAAAATGGTACGGATTAGAGGATGAGTGTGCAGTCAAATGAAACTTTAAAATGTTTCTGTCAGTTGAATAAGTTTAAGGTCAGAGCGTTTTTGTGAATAGCAATCATCTATTCATCTATTAGAACACGTTCTTTTATGCTTTTCAGCAGAATAGAAATCATTTTAAAGATACAGAGATATTAGGAGGTGTCGGTTTTCCGTATTCCAGCAGTGATTAAAAACTAAATAAAAAAGGAGGACTGGAATAATTGAAGAGAAGAGCAAAAAGAGCCAGTATATTTATGATTTTTCTTCTTGTTATGCAGTCCGTTGTAACAGGTATTGCACCTATACAAATGGCGTATGCAGAAGAAAACAAAAATGATACGTTCTTTGATTTTGAAAGCATTTCTGAAGGATCTTTTTCCGAGGAAGATGATGGTTGGCTTCTACATATAGACTGGTCGCTTGCAGACTATGATTTAGAAGATGTAAACCAGCCTGTAGATTTTAATTCTCCTGTAGCATTAATCGAACAGGAGGGCACAATATCTTCGGAAGGGGAAGAGGTGGAAATTGCCTCCTTTGAAACAACAGAAGATATAATTCGTGTCACGTTTAATGAATCGGCACTGGAGCATTCAGAAGCTGAGGGTACATTGAAGCTGCAATTGCCTTTAGAAGAGGAAGAAGAAGTTGTTGAAGGAGAAGAGACCACTGAGGAAGCTGTAGAAGAGGGGTCAACGGAAGAAGGGACCGGAGAAGCTGTAGAGGAAGAAGTGTCTGAAGAAGAAGGGACCGAGGAAGCTGTAGAGGAAGAAGCGGCTGAAGAAGAAGAAGGGACCGAGGAAGCTGTAGAGGAAGAAGCGGCTGAAGAAGAAGGAACCGAGGAAGCTGTAGAGGAAGAAGCGGCTGAAGAAGAAGGAACCGAAGAAGCTGTAGAGGAAGAAGCGGCTGAAGAAGAAGGGACCGAGGAAGCCGTAGAGGAAGAAGCGGCTGAAGAAGAAGGGACCGAGGAAGCCGTAGAGGAAGAAGCGGCTGAAGAAGAAAATATTGCGCCTTCTGCTGCATCTGAGGTTGGACCTCAGGCTGAGTTAGGGAATATCTTTACCTTTGAGTGGTTTAGACTAGATGGTGAAAATGTTGAAGACGGTCATGAAGTTGATTTTGATGGAACTTATGAGGTTCAATATAGCTGGGAAACAGATGAAACCATTCAAGCTGGAGATACAGCATCTATGCCATTGCCAGATGTATTTCTACATTGGGTAAATACGCCAGATCAACCTATAATGGTAGAAGGTACCCAAGTAGGAACATTTACCATTAATGATGGTGAATTGATTTTTACATTCGATGAGAACATTGAGGATCAAAGTGTTCAAAATGGATACGTAGGTTTCCAATTAAATTTTGACCGAGAAATATTCACTGAGGAATGGGAGCAAGAGATTGATTTTGATGGCGATGGTGAAAGAGATTTAACTGTTCAAGTTACACCGACAGAAGTTAATACAGATTTAGATAAATCCGGTCGTACGGATAGCCCTGTCAATGCAAAAGAAGTTTATTGGACAGTTAATATTGTGAATGGTGCTGACGAGGCAATAGAGAATGGAATGCTGGCCGATGTTATTCCAAACGGTCTTGTCGAAGCACGTGATTTTGAAGTTAGAGAAATCACTATCGATGTGGATGGTAATGAAATCGTAGGAAATCCAATTGACGATTTTAACGCCCCAACTCTTACTGGCGATGGGTTTGAAATGACATTCGATTCTATCGATGGAAGAAGCGGGTATCAGGTCAATTATACAACGTCAATTGAAGATATTAATGTAGCACAGTTCACCAATGATGCGACATTTGTAAGTGATAATATTGACTTGGAAGCACAAGCAACCGTTTCTGGAGGTGAAAGAAGTAATCCGATCCAGAAAGAAGGAAATCGAGTTGATTCAGAATCGGGTGACCAGATTGAATGGACCATTATCGTTAATGAAAATGGTATGTCTATTGATGATGCCAGGGTTGAGGATCAATTACCAGACGGTTTAAAAATTGTTCCAGGATCTATTAATATCTCTTTAAATGGTGGAGATTCTGTTATCGAAGCTGATGACTTCCCAATCGAATTAGGTCAAGTAAGCCCAGATCAAACATATACAATCACTTACCTGACTGAAATTAATTGGTCAGAAGTTAATGAGGGTGAATACCAAGAGAATAATGGGTTCACAAATACAGCCATTCTTTTTGATGGTGATGAAGAATTGAACGATGATGACGCAACAGTTCAGTTCGATAGAGGCCCGATTCTTGAGAAAGTAGAAGCGGGCAACATTGATTATGAAAATCGTACAGTTACTTGGAAAGTTACTGTAAACAAAGCAAAACATCTATTGGGCGATGTTACCGTAACAGACCAATTGCCAGAGGGATTAACATTAACAAACATTACAATTACAGGTGAAAATGGTAATGAATTCTCTGGAGCGACTCATGATGAAGAAGATGGCTTATTAACAATTGATTTGCCAGATGTTGGTACGGAAACAATTACAATTGAATATACGACTAGTATTGATAATTTCAATAATGCGGATGCATTTACAAACACTGTAGGTATGGAAGGTGACGGTGTTGGTGAAGGTGGCGAAGATAGAGATGCTACAATCCGTCCACATGCAAATACGTATCAAAAGAGTTTTGATGGAATTAACTATAATGAGAAAACAATTAATTGGCGTTTAAATGTCGATCCTACGAGAGAAGACATCAATGAAGGTTTTACCATTACTGATACCTTCACAAATGATGGGCTAATCTTATTGCCAGGGACAGTTGAAATTACTCTTGGTAATGAAAATCTTGTTTCAGGAGAAGATTATACACTTGCTCCAATTGAGGGTGGATACCAAAATGGCTTTACAATTGTATTCAATCGGGAAATAGAAAAAGCAGAATTAGTAGTGAACTATACTACTTCTTATGACGAGCAATTTGTGGATGAAGACGGAAATTCATTGATTCCTCATTCTAATGAAGATGAAGCTGGTCTTTATAGAAACCACGCACATTTTGAAGGAATAACGGAAAATAATCGTGAAATTAACGAAGAAGACGATGCTAGCCAACGTGTAATAGAAAATGCTTGGAATAGTGGCTTTAAAGAAGGGAATCTTGTTGATTCAGATAGTTGGTCCGATGCATCTGATAGAAGAATCGCTTGGCAAGTGTACTTTAACTATCATCAGCATAATCTTGGGGAAAATGTTTCAGTTACTGATACATTAGGTTATGACGGAGAAATCATTGAAGACAGTATCACAGTATCTGTTTATGAAGTAGATGCAGGTGGTAATACAACAATTACTGATACTGAATTAACTCTTAATGATGATTATACTGTAGAAGTTGAGGGTAATGAACTTACTGTTAACTTTAATGGTGAAGTAACTGAAAGATATGTCATTCAGTTTGAAACAAGAGTTCCAGACATTTCAGAAGAAAATTATGTAAACCATGCGGAAGTAACAACTGAAGAAGTAGAATATCCTTATTCTTCATCTGTGCATTATGACAGATGGGATAACGTGTTGAATAAAGAAGTTCTGCCTGATGTAAGCGAAGTTTATATTGGTGAAGAACTTGAATGGAAAATCACTGCTAATGAAAGCCTTTCAAGAATAAGTGATGCAACACTTACAGATACAATTAGTGCTGGTCTGTCATTTGTAGAAGACAGTTTGACTATTGTTACAAGTAGTGGTGAAGAGATTGGTTATACGCTTGAAACAGAAACTACTGAAGATGGCCAAACAATTTTAAATATCTCTTTTGATGAGGATTTAACGGAAGCTCTAACAATCACTTATACCACTATCGTTATTGCCGAAAATGGGCAAACTGTTAATAATACAGTAGACCTTAAGGGGAAAGAAATTGAGACAGTAACGAGAGAAACAAACGAAATCTCAGCAAGACAATTTTCATGGGTTGGTGGAGAATTCCGAATAGATCGTGGAGCTATCCAACTTTCTAAAGTTGATTCAGCTACTGAAGAAGTAATCAAATCTTCAGGAGCAACTTTTGAATTATATCGAGTTGTAAATGAAGAGAGAGTATTAATGGGCGAATTTACTACTGAGAATGGTATTTTAGAAGTAGGAAACTTATTCTTAGGGACCTATATCTTGGTAGAAATTGAATCACCAAATGGCTACGTGTTATCCGATAAAGAAATCGAAATTAATGTAGATGAGCCATATGGTGAAAATGAAATCGTTCATGAGGTTAATTTCGAAAACACCAAGGAAAAAATTAATGTAACAGGCACGAAAGAATGGCAAGGCGGCGAAAATCATCGCCCGGAATCCATTGAACTGCAATTATCCAGAGATGGAGAAGCAGTTGGAAATCCGGTAACCTTGGAAGACGGTGAAACAGAATATACATGGACGGACTTGGATAAAACTGATATCGAGGGTAATGAGTATAACTATACGGTCGATGAAGTAACTGTCCCAGAAAACTATGAAAAATCTGTTTCCGAAGATGGATTAACGATTACAAATGAATTCGTATCTCCAACTACTGAAATTCCAGTGGAGAAAGCTTGGGAGGATGCGAACAACCAGGATGGCAATCGTCCTGAATCCGTTGAAGTTGCATTATTTGCAAATGGTGAGGAGACTGATACGGAAAATATCACGCTAAGCAATGAAAATGAATGGCAAGGATCATTTACAGATTTACCGGAGCTGGATAATAGCGGAGATAAGATTACTTATACCGTTGTAGAAATAGACGTACCAGAGCAGTATGAGAGTGATATTGCCGGAGATGCAGAAAACGGATTTGTTATCACAAACAGCTATACACCAGGTACGGTAGATATCCCGGTAGAAAAAGTATGGGAAGATGCAAATAACCAGGATGGCGCCCGCCCAGACGGCATTACAGTACGTCTGTTTGCAGATGGCGAAGCAACACAGCGCTTCATCATTTTGAATGAAACTAATAATTGGGAATTTACGTTTGCCGGTTTAGATGAATACCAAAATGGAGAGCGGATTAACTATACTGTTGCAGAATCAAATGTGCCGGCTGGATACGAAAGTACTGTTAGTGGAAGTACTGAAAATGGCTATACCATCACAAACAGTTACTCGCCGGAAATGACGGATATTACAGTAGAAAAAGCATGGGAAGATGCCAATAACCAAGATGGAGCACGACCGGAAAGCATTACGGTTCATCTTTATGATGATCGTTCTAACGTTGTAGCAACGGAAGAAATAACAGCTGATGACGATGGAATTTGGTCACATGTTTTTGAGAACTTACCAAAATATCGTGATGGCGTAGAAATTGCGTACAGCGTGGCAGAGGATACAGTAGAAGATTATTCCACTTCTATTTCCAATAATGGTAATGGAACATTTACTGTAACGAATGAACATACGCCAGAGCAGACTTCTGTTACCGTCAATAAATTCTGGAATGATAAAAATGATCAAGACGGTCAGCGTCCAGACAGCATTCGCGTCCAATTGCTTGCAGACGGAGAAGCCTTAGGAAATGAGGTGCTCATTACAGCAGCAGATAATTGGTCCTACACATGGTCTGGTTTAGATGCGAATCGCGATGGCGGAAAACCGATTGATTATACAGTGAAGGAAGTCGATGTTCCAGCAGGATATGAGTCAGATATAAATGACGAAAATCACGGAGCAATTTCGATTACCAACAGCTATGAGCCGGAATTAATTGATATTCCAGTTTCAAAAGTATGGGATGACGGCAATAACCAAGATGGAAACAGACCAGAGAGTATTACGCTTCATGTCATCAATGGAAAGTCTGAAATTGTCCAGACAGCAGAAGTAACTGCAGATGAAAATGGCGAATGGTCTCATGTGTTTGAAGGATTACCGAAATATGATAATGGGAAAGCAATCCAATACCGTATTACAGAAGATGCCATCGAAGGCTACGGGGCAACTGCTGTAAAACAAGCAGATGGATTTGTCATTACCAACAGCTACACGCCAGAACAAACATCCTTGACTGTTACGAAAGGATGGGATGACGGCAATAACCAAGATGGCGTCCGACCAGAACATGTAACCGTTCAATTATTCGCTGATGGAGAACCTGTTAACAAACCTGTTCGCTTATCATCAGAAAATGATTGGAAGCATACTTGGACAGAATTAGATGTTTACCAAGACGGCGGTCAGGAAATCAACTATACGGCAGAAGAAACAAATGTCCCAGAAGGTTATGAGGAGCCAACTGTAGAAAAAGTTAATGGAAACGTGTTGATTACAAACAACCGTACACCAGATACAGTTGAAATTCCTGTTACCAAAGTATGGGATGATGCAGAGAATCAGGATGGGGTCCGCCCAGACAGCGTGACTGTAAATGTCATCAATGATGCATCGGAAATTGTTGGAACAGCTGAATTGAATGAAGAAAACGGTTGGACCCATACGTTTGAAGATTTGCCGAAAAATCGTAATGGAGAAGAAATTGGATATCGTGTGACGGAAGATTCCGTTGCGGAGTATTCAACCGAACTGGAAACCGGTGATGACGGCAGTGTGACTGTCACTAATGCTTACACGCCAGAACAAACATCGGTTACTGTTTCAAAAGGATGGAACGACAATGATAACCAAGACGGCATTCGCCCTGAACAGATTGAGGTTCAATTATATGCAGGGGAAAATGAAGTTGGCGATACGGTTATTCTGTCTGCAGAAAATGACTGGATGCATACATGGTCTGAACTGGATGCATACCAAAATGGCGGTGAAGAAATTAACTACACCGTAGAAGAAGTATCTGTGCCAGAAGGCTATGAAGTCTCTGTCAATGATGCCGACCATGGAAATATCCTGTTAACCAACCATCATGAACCGGCACAAACCAGTGTTCATGTTTCTAAAGCATGGGAGGATGCGGAAAACCAGGATGGCATTCGTCCGGCATCCATTACAGTGAATTTACTAGCTGATGGGGAAGAAATAGATTTCATCGAATTGAATGAATTAAATAACTGGCAATCAGATTTTACGGGCTTGGATAAATTTAAAAACGGCGAATTAATCGAGTATACGGTGGAAGAAGCAGCCGTTGACGGTTATGAGGCAGAAACAACTGGAAATGCGGAGGACGGCTACGTCATTACGAATACGCATGAGCCAGAGTTGATTGATTTAGAAGGAACGAAAATCTGGGATGACAATGATTATGTTGATCAACGCCCAGATTCCATCACTGTTAGTTTGTTAGCAGATGGAGAAGAAGTGGATTCAGCAGAAATCACTGCGGACACGGGTTGGACATTTGAGTTTACAAATATGCCTAAATTTGCAGCTGGAGCAGAGATTACCTATACAGTGGAAGAAGCAGCTGTTAACGGGTATGTAACGGATAATGTAGAAGGAAATGCGGCAGATGGATTCACTATCACTAATCGCCCGGCAAAAGTAAGTGTAGGGGATTATGTATGGATTGATGTGAACAAAGACGGCCTGCAAGACGAAACGGATATTCCGCTCCCAGGAGTCGTCTTAACGATTGAAGATAAAGACGGAAATCCAGTAACAGACGTCTACGGAAATCCAGTAGGACCAGTAACCACAGATGAAAATGGATATTATATCTTTGAAAATCTGCCAATCGATAAAACGTACATTGTACGAATTGATCGTGAAGCATCCGCAGAAGCCTTGGAAGGATATGTCCCAACCTTGGAAGAAGTGGGCAATGATAATTCAATTGACTCATCTATATGGTTTGCAATATCTCGACATTTAACAGAAGACGGAGAACATGATCCAACATTAGACTTTGGTTTTGTGAAAGCAGAATCAGAAGAGCCGACAGATCCTGAAACACCAGGAGAGCCGGGAGAAGAACCGACAGATCCTGAAACACCAGGAGAGCCGGGAGAAGAACCGACAGATCCTGAGACTCCAGGAGAGCCGGGAGAAGAGTCGACAGATCCTGAAAACCCAGAAGAATCAGGGGAAGAAGCAACAGATTCTGGTGAATCAACCGCTGATGGAAAAGGCAAAACAGATGGAGATTCCGTTGAACAATCGGGAGACCCTAAAGTTGGAGAAGGTGCTGAGACCGATAAAGGTGATGATGGAGAAGCATTGCCAGGTACAGCAACATCCATGTTCAACTTATTGCTTATCAGCTTAGGATTACTGGCAGCCGGTGCAATTCTAATGATTGTATACCGAGTTCGTAATCGCTCCTCTCACTAGATAGAACGGATTTAATTAAAAAAGAGGTTATTGCCAATTAAAGGTAATAACCTCTTTTTCTGTTTTAAAAAGAAAAAATTAAATGTGACATCTTACTTACATATCGCCTGCATAAAACAATAGCAGAAATTCCTTTCAACAATTACCAATCACCTGTCGTCATATCGAGCTTTCTTTTTGCTCACACTAATGAAAAAGAAGGGAAGGTATTTAAAATATGCGAAAAAGCGTTTTCATCCTCTTACTAATACTGATAACAATACAATTTCATATCCCTTCAACCGCCCATGCAGAACAGGAAATGCCTGTAATGAAGGTGCATTTTATTAATGTTGGTCAAGGAGACAGTATTTTAATCGAGACGCCTTTAGACCGGACTATTTTAATTGATGGCGGACCTCCGGAGGCTGGCGATACTCTGGTTAACTATATTAAGGAACGGCGGATTAATGAAATTGATTTAATGATTGCTACCCACCCAGATGTCGATCATATTGGCGGTTTAGTAAAGGTCCTGGATGAGATAGATGTAGGCGGTGTGCTTGATATCGGCAAGCTTCACCCGACAAAAACATTTGCAGCGTACATGAACCGGATTCGTGATTTACAAATACCGCTGACGATTGCTGAAAAAGATACTCCGATTGAGATTGATCCAATGATTTCACTGGATATTTGGAATGCAGCGCAGTCTTTGACTTCTCCTAATGCATCCTCGTTAGTTTTAAAGCTTAATTATGAAGAAACAGATATGCTTTTTATGGGCGATGTCGGTAAAAAAGAAGAAAAAGAAATACAAAAAAAACATGATGTCGACGCGGAATTGATTAAAATCGGGCATCACGGTTCGAATACAAGTACGGGTATGTCTTTTTTAGAAGCGGTAGACCCTGAAATTGCTATTTTAACCTACAGCAAAGATAATAACTACGGTCATCCTGTTCCTCGGGTGATTGAACATCTATACGAAATTAATGCGCTGATTTATTCTACTGCTGCTTTAGACAGTATTACAGTTGAAACGGATGGGGAGACGTTAATTGTAAATCCGAGAATGAATCCAATCCAAAAATTTGTGGAGGAACAGGCAGGGTAAACATCATATCTTTTACAATTTAATACAAAAATGATATCATTATAGTATAATAAAGATATGAAGGAGCGGATTTCATGCAGGAACGTAAAGCTTGGAGCATTAATGGCGCAATTGGAATCGGTCTGATTGTTGTTTTACTTGCATTAGGGGTATTCAATATTGTTCAATCGTATGTTGTTTTAGGGGTTGTGCTTGTTTTAATTGCAGGTATTCTAATTAGCGGGATAACCATCGTGCAGCCTAATCAATCGATTGTCGTTATTTTCTTAGGTAAGTATATGGGAACGGTACGGCGTGAAGGAATTTTGATAACTGTGCCATTTTCTGTGCGCAGAACAATCTCCTTGAGAGTTCGTAACTTTAACAGTAATCGATTGAAAGTAAATGATGTAAACGGAAATCCAATTGAAATTGCTGCAGTGGTTGTTTTCAAAGTGGTAGATGCAGCCAAAGCCGTTTTTGACGTAGATCAATATGAAGATTTTGTGGAGATTCAAAGTGAAACAGCTATTCGCGCTGTGGCAACAACGTATCCATATGATTCTTTCACCAATGAAGAATTAACCTTACGTGGAAATGCAGATGAAGTATCAAACCAATTAACAACAGAGCTTCAAGATCGTCTGCAGGTTGCCGGAGTAGAAGTGATTGAAGCGAGGTTAACACACTTAGCATATTCTACAGAAATCGCTCAGGCGATGCTGCAGCGTCAGCAGGCAAGTGCAATTATCTCAGCCCGGGAGCAAATTGTTCAGGGTGCTGTCGGAATGGCTCAGGATGCTATTTCCCGCTTGGAAGCAGATAATGTAGTGGATTTAGATGATGAACGCAGAGTGGCGATGATTAATAACCTGCTTGTTGCCATTGTCTCCGATCAAGGAACACAGCCGGTAATCAATACAGGATCGCTTTACCAATAAGCAGGGGTTACTATGGCGAAGAAAAAAAACTTTCCATTACGTATCGATCCGGAGCTTTATGACATATTGCAGCGCTGGGCAAAGGATGAGTTTCGCAGTGTCAATAGCCACGTTGAATTTTTGCTGAGAGAATCTGCTAAACGAGCGGGAAGGCTGCCGAAAAAACAGGATAAGAAAATTGGGGAAGATTAAAGAATTTCGATGGAAATCCCAAACGAATAGCCTTAAGAAATCATCAGAAGCTGTTATTTCTTAAGGCTATTTTATTTAGGATACTTCCTCATCAGAGTTGACAGCAGCTTCTGAGTGAAATTGCTGATAGGACAAGTAATGCTTTTTTGTAATCACAAATAAATCATATATTGCTTCATTAGAATGTGCATTAATGCGTTTATACATAGAGTCGTATAACTCATTTGCAAAAGTAACGTAAGGAAGCTTTAAAACAGCTTTTAAGGAACGTTTGTTACTTTTTTGCACTTTCATAAAGATACCATCAATGCCTTTAGTAGTAAAAAGTTCATGAAAGAAGGCATCTTTTGCTTGGCGATTATAGCCTTTACCAAAATACGTCTTACCGATCCAAGTAGCTAAAAATCCATAATTATCCTCTATATCAAAAAGATTAATCGTACCAATTGGCTGCTGATATTCATCTAAAATCGTTCTGGAAATTAATTCTCCACGGTCTTCCGCTTCTATTGTCTGCTTGGTTGAAAAGTAAAATTCATCCACGGTTGCAGCTTTTTTCCTGACAAATGGGTATACCTCGGGGGCTGTCATCAATTCATATAAAGCTGGCACTTCCATTAAATCACGTATTTTAAGCATAAAAATACCCTCCTTTTTCCAGGCGGGTACATTCATTAGCAAAAAAGCCGCAGCTAGTGAGTCACCCGCCCTCGAATTTTTATTTTTAAAGTAGCTTGGAAACAAAAATTCGGGGCGGGAATCGAACCCGCTAGAACCAGGAAACCCCGGTGGCGCACCATTTGCCTTCCCTATTTAATTGATCTTCTATCAATACAGCCGAATAGGCTGTTCATCAGCTCTTTTCAAATTCATTTTTGATAATTTTATTGTATGATTTTTTTGGTAAAATGCAAGTGTTTTTTTAATAATAAAGCATGAAATTTTTGTAAGTATATTTTGGACCAGCACAGCAGCTGCTGATTCGAAACTAGAAGGAGAGAGAAAGAAGCAGGAGAGAATGGTTACCGCACAAAGATAAGAAAATAGCATAAAAAACAATTTGATTGAGGAACGTTTGTTCTGTATGATTTGTTTAGATAGCCATCTCAGAAACTCACCTTATCAAAATAAAAGGATGTGTTTTTTATGCCCCAAATATGTCTCCGAAAAGTATACTCCTCATCAGAAACACCCTCTCTGCATGTACAGGAAGAATCCAGGTCAAACAACAAATATCAAAGAAGAAAAGAGCGGACTAACAAAGCACTGCATCGAATACCGGATATTCAATTAATGGATTTAAAAGTAGACTATGCTTTTAAACAACTATTTGGAAACGAAAAGAATAAGGATATCACTGTCGTCTTTCTCACTGCCATTTTAGCCAAATCAGGAAGAAGCCCGATTCAGCAGCTTTACTTTCAAAATATCGAAATCGGCGGCGAATATGAAGAGGACAAAAAGTCCAGTTTAGACCTCTTAATTAGGACGGAGAATAAAGAATGGGTCAACATAGAAATTCAAATCAATAATGAGTATAATATGATTAAAAGATCGCTGTATTATTGGTCGAGACTTTTTTCGGAACAGCTGAAAGAAGGGCAAAGCTATAAAGAATTGTACCCTGTTATTAGTATTAATATCATGCATTTTAACCTGCTGAATGAAACGGACGCCTTTCATAATATCTTCCGTTTATATGAGATGAAACAGAAATATCCATTAACCGATATGGTTGAATTTCATTTTGTGGAGATTCCTAAACTAATTACTGCCTGGAAGAATAACCAGCTGGATCCATGGGAAGATGTCTTAACGCGCTGGCTGCTGCTGTTAGGAACGGTAGACCGACGAAAGAATCACTTCTCGCAGTGTAACTGGCTGTAAGACTCCCACATTAAAAATAGAAAAGTCATGAAAATTTTAAGTGGAAGATCTAACAGCCAGTAACGGCCCGATTGGTTCAACTAAATGTTCAGTGGGGTGTAAAGAACCCCACTGAACAAAGTTTCACTTTATATAATGATATCTATCAAGAACTGGAGGAGATTGCGATGGTCGATAAAACGTTAAATGTTGCGATGCGGGTCTGGGAAGATTTAAGCCGTACAGAAGAAGAACGGCGGGAATATGAAATCCGTTTGAAGCAAATTTTAGATGAGCAATCTAAGAAGCAGGATAGAGAGTTGTTAGAGCAGGAAATGGAAGAAATGAAAGAGCAAAGAGAAGAAATGAAAATGGAGAAAGAAGAGCTGAAAGCAGAGAATGAAGAAATAAAGGCGGAGAAAGATAAAACAAAAAAACAAAAAGAAAAAGCAGAGAAACAGAAAGAAGAGGCGGAAATCAAAAGAAATGAAGCGGAACGAAAAAGGCTTGAAGCAGAGTCCGCACTAAAGGAATCTGCAAAACAGACGGCACTCAAAATGTTAGAGCAGGGGATAAGCCGAACGGCCATTTTACAGGTGACAGGTTTAACCTCAGAGCAATTAGAGCTGATTCAGCAAGAGGCATCAAAATAAGAGGATTGCAAAATGCCTCATAAAACGGAAAATAACAAGGAGCATGCAGGAAAATAACACGGCATGCTCCTATACAAAACCAGCATTTTTTTCTTTGCTCTTTTAAGTGAAAAAGCATTTACATGATTTAATTATTTTTCAAATCTAATAAAGCCTGATCGAGGGAGGGGAAATCATACGTGAATCCGTGTTCGAGCGCCTTTTCTGGATACGCGTACTGTCCTTTTACCAGGAGCTGCGCCATTTCTCCCAAAGTAAGATAGAAGAATACAGCCGGCAAATGAAGCCAATTCGGCCGTTTGTATACCTGTGCTGCTTTTTTCATAAAATCTTTATTACGTTTAGGAGTAGGAGCAGTAATATTGACCGGACCTTTTAGGGTATGATGTTCTAAGCCAAAGGTGATTAAGTTTACGGCATCTTGAACATGGATCCAGGAAAGCCATTGCTCGCCATCACTGATGTGTCCGCCTGTATATAATTTTACCGGCAATGACATAAGCGGAAATGCACCACCGTCCTTGCCAAGCAGTATGCCAAACCGGGCGTAGATTGTTCGAATTCCCAATTCTTCGGCTTCACTCGCTTCATTCTCCCATTGCCTTGTTACAGATGCAAGAAAATCAGTACCAGGCTGCGTTGTTGCCTCAGTGTAGATAAAATCTTCAGACATCCCGTAGAATCCTACTGCGGAGCCGCTAATAAATACATCTGGTTTTTCCTTCATGGCTTTCATCAATTGGACAAGATACTTGGTGACACGAAGGCGGCTGGTAAGGATAGTTTCCTTCTTTTTTTTCGTCCAGTATCCAAACAATGATTCTCCTGCAAGATTAATGACAGCATCTATTCTCGGAAGTTCATCTGCGGTCGTATCATATCCCTTAAAAGTCAAGTGCGATGTATTTGATTTTTTCTCAGGAGAACGGGTCAGAATGTATAATTTATGATTAAGGCCAGTGAGGTGTGCAGCTAATTTACTGCCAAAAAACCCTGTACCTCCGGTTATTAGTATGTTCATAATATTGAACCCTCCTTTAGATGATATTTTAAAGTATATATTTCATGTTATCTGCTTGCTTCATTTTTTGCTATGATAAAAAGAGAGGTGAATGAAGTTGCGGAAAATTACCCGAATTACAACGCAAAAAAAACAGAAGCATCGCTACAATATATTTTTAAACACATCAGCTGGTGATGAATATGGATTTAGTGTCGGTGAGGATATTCTCATTCAATTTCGTCTGGAGAAAGGAATGGAATTAGATAATGAACTCATCGAAACACTGAAGGAACAAGATAATCTCCATAAAGTATATACCCTTACTATTCACTTTTTAAGCTATCGAATACGTTCGGAAAAAGAAGTGATTACGTATTTACAGAAAAAAGAAGTGGAAGAGGAACAAATTGCTGTTATTATGCAACGATTGAAGAAAGAAAAACTGCTTGATGATCAGCAATTTGCTGAAATGTTTGTGCGCTCGCGTATGAATACAAGTTCAAAAGGTCCAAAAGTCATTGAACAGGAGCTGTTTGAAAAGGGGATTAGCGGACAAATTGCAGTAAATGCTTTAGAGCAATATACGCCAGCCCTGCAGAAAGAAAAAGTTCAAAAGCTGCTGGGAAAAAAAATAAAGCAAAGCTCGAAGGATTCTTTTCAAAAACAGATAAACCAAGCAAAAAATACGATTCTTCAAAAAGGATTTAATCAGCAGCTTGTTTTTGAAGCTATTCAGACTATGGATCAGGAAGAGGATACAAATCATGAGTGGGAGGCCTTGAAATTTCAAGGAGAAAAGCTGTATCAAAAACATGTAAAAAAATATGAAGGCTTCCAGCTCAAGCAAAAAGTAATGGAAGGTTTATATAGAAAAGGCTTCCATTTCGATATGATTCAGCAATTTGTTGAGAAATACATGGAAAATCAGGAATAAATGTAGGTTACTTTTCTGTTATATTTGGTACAATAGGAATCGACAGTAAGGGGGAGAAGAATGAAATTTCGATATAGTGATTATTCCATAGAACAGCTGCACCAAGAAATTGGGAAACTAAAAGAGCAGGCTCAAAAAGCAGAGCAGCTCGGGAATATTTCAGAGATGCAAATATGTGAAAGAAAAATGCAAGTAGCGCTTGCATATACAATGAGTCCGGATGATTTTGAAAAAGAGAAAATTTATCAGCTTAAAATGGAAACAGGCTATAAATTCAGAATATCCTATATTAATGGGGTATTTGCATGGGGTTATCGTATTAATTTATTAAATGAAGAAAGTGAAAATATTGAAGCCTTGCCAATCTCCTTATTAGGAAAAAAAGTGAGCTGAATAAAAACAACTCAGGCGAAATCCGTTTCACCTGAGTTGTTCCTTTTAGTTATTGAAATAAGGTACCGCTGTTTCAAACGCCTGAACCATTTGCGGGGTTACCGTATTCACTTCCTGTATAAGCTTTAAGGACTTGAGTCGCTTGGTATCAATTTACTTTGAAGCTTCTGTTCTGAGAAAATCCAGCCTGTATAGGAAGTAATTACTTCCAGGCTCTTATCCAGCTTTACCACAGCTACAAATGGATAATACCCTTTGCTGCGATAGCGTAAATCAATAAAACGGACTTCTATAATATCCTCTTCATCCGTATTTATTTCCCAGCGGTACACCGGTGAAAAATTTAAAAATGAAGAGATATTTTTATCTTTTATCGCAGCTTTGATGACATCTGTATCGGGTAAAGGAACTCGATAAAATTCATCAACAATCTCAATGTGCCGATTCTCAACGCTGCCTACATAATAACGGTCGCTTGTCGTAATAGCAACGCGCCAATAATTTTGTTTAAGCGTAGGGGACGTAGCGACAATCTCTGTATCAGGAAAATATTCTTTGATTTTCTGGACGATTTCCCTTTTGTCCATATAGCGTTTGATGTAATATAATACAATGACTGTATAAATAATCAGCCAAGTGTATCCGGGATTGGCACCTAATGCCCATGCAACGATACCAGCTACATTCAAGAAAAAAATGTAAGGATCAAATGTATTAATAAACCCTTTAGCAATCCATTTTTTGGTAAATGGCCGAAATGCCTGTGTACCATACGCATTAAATAAATCGACAAATACATGGATGGACACAGCTAACAAAGTCCATAGCCAGAGAGTCAAATAGCTCACTTCTGGAACAAATAAATAAATTACTCCAGATACAAGCAGGCTCCACATAAGAATAGCAGGGAGTGAATGAGACGCTCCGCGGTGCTGTCTTATATACGTTGCATTACTTTTTAATTTAAAAATTGTATCAAAATCAGGAGCGTGTGATCCGACGACTGTTCCAACCAATACGGCATGAAATAGAGTAGGATTACTTTGCACATTTGGGTCTAATGTTGCTAAACCGCCAAGTGCAACACCCATAACAATATGCGTACCAGTATCCATAGTTACATATCCTCCTTAAGTTGCTTCCATCAAAGCACTCCAATATTATTTTAACACATAGGACGTGAAAACATGAACGATAAAAGATTAGAACAAATAAATATTTCCGCTTTTCAAGAAGATTTACTTAGATGGTACGAAGAAAATAAACGTGATCTACCTTGGCGCGAAAATAATGATGCTTATCGCGTCTGGGTCTCAGAAATTATGCTTCAGCAAACAAAAGTAGATACGGTCATCCCTTATTTTAATCGGTTTATGAAGAAATATCCAACGGTATATGAACTGGCTGAAGCCGAACAGCAGGATGTTTTAAAACAATGGGAAGGCTTAGGTTATTATTCCCGCGCAAGAAATTTACAAACAGCAGTACGCGAGGTTGTGGAAACATATGATGGAAAAATCCCGGATGACCCGAAGCAGCTCGGTGACTTAAAAGGAGTTGGCCCTTATACGAAAGGGGCGATTCTTTCTATTGCTTATAATCAGCCGATTCCGGCAGTAGATGGTAATGTAATGCGTGTTTTCTCCCGTGTATTACACATTGAAGAAGATATTGCTTTAAGCTCCACCAAAAAGTTGTTTGAATACTACGTAGCGGAAATGATTTCAAAGGAAGATCCCTCCTCCTTTAATCAGGCTATTATGGATTTAGGTGCGACAATATGTACACCGAAGCAGCCTATGTGCATGTTCTGCCCAGTGATGGAGCATTGTCAAGCATACGTTGATGGAATCCAGGAAAAGCTGCCAGTGAAAAAGAAAGCGAAGAAGCAGCAAAAGAAAAAATATATTGCATTGCTGATCCAAAATCAGGAAGGGAAATATATTATTGAAAAAAGACCGGATTCCGGACTATTGGCAGGATTATGGCAATTTCCAATGATTCCTGCCGATGATATTGTAAAAAAGGACTGGCAGCCATGGCTGGAAGAGAATTATGGGTTAGATGTGGATATCAAAGCATCGTGTACATCCATCAAGCATGTTTTTTCACATATCATTTGGAATGTAGACGTACGTAAAGCAATCACAAATCAGGAAACAGTAAAGGATGACCGCTTAAAATTTGTTTCTTTAGAAGAGCTGAAAGAATTTCCTTTTCCTGTTCCACATCAAAAAATGATACCTTTTATAGAAGG
Source organism: Oceanobacillus sp. FSL K6-0251 (assembly GCF_038004725.1). Classification (NCBI taxonomy): domain Bacteria; kingdom Bacillati; phylum Bacillota; class Bacilli; order Caryophanales; family Bacillaceae; genus Oceanobacillus; species Oceanobacillus sp. FSL K6-0251. The sequence goes on from NZ_JBBORS010000001.1 coordinate 1,838,006, forward strand.
AAAATGAAATTTTATTGAATGCAACGAGGAAATATAAATCCTGATAAAAATTTTTGTCATCAAAAAAACGCCTTAATGCTTTATTTACCGAGGTTTTCAACACGCTAAAAATATTTCTTTAAAAAAGTTTGGATAAAGAAATGCGCTTCTGGACAAATTAATTATTGCGGAGGTGATATTGATGGCTAAAAAACAAAATCAACAAAACCAACAAAATCCTGCAAAAACAAACGCAGCTGAAGTAAGAAAGCAAAACCAACAAGCAGCTCAAGGACAATATGGTACTGAGTTTGCTCAAGAAACAGATGCACAAGAAGTGAAAAAGCAAAACCAACAATCTCAACAAAACAAGCAATAACATCTGTTTTACCCAAAAGGGTTTCCAATTACGGAAACCCTTTTAATGATTCTACATATCAATGAAGAAACCATTATGGAAATAAAAAGGACTTATCCTTTAACTTTTATGGCTGAAGGCTTATAATATAAGATAATTCATAAATCACTGTATGAAAATGGAGAGGGAGATTTTGGATGGTTTCTCCAAACGCTGGTTCCAAAATGATGATACAAAGTTATAAACATAATGGACAACTTCATAGAATCTGGAAAAATAGTGTCGTATTAAAAGGGACGGAAAGTATTATAATCGGAGCGAATGATCGGACAAAAGTCATTGAAAGCGATGGTCATTCCTGGATGACGAGAGAGCCGGCCATTTGTTATTTTGATGCGAAGCATTGGTTTAATATTATTGGTATGCTTAGGGATGATGGAATTCATTATTACTGTAATCTCAGCTCCCCATTTGTTTACGATGAGGGTGCGGAATCGCTAAAATACATTGACTACGATTTAGATGTGAAGGTATTTCCTGATATGACATTTAATCTTCTTGATGAAGATGAATATGAAGAAAATAAAGTTTTGATGAAATACCCAGAAGAAATTCATCATATTCTTTATCAGCAATTAGAAGTATTAATTCATTGGATTCGCCAGGGAAAGGGTCCTTTTTCTCCGGGGTTTGTCGATGATTGGTATGAAATGTACTTAACGTATCATTAAATTTGAAAAGAAAACAAATATTTTTAGCGATGTTTGAGCGGTTTGATTGCAATTCGACTGAGTAAAAGGGTATCCTTGTTACGGATGACATAACGAGGATATCCTTTTTTTATTTAGAGGGATATTAAAACGAAATACCTTTTCAAGTAGAGGAAGTTGATAAATGAGCAGCATCAAACAGTATATGAAATTTGTAAAACCATACACATGGAAGATTATTTGGACATTACTCATCGGTGTTGTTAAATTTGGTATTCCGCTGTTAATGCCTTTGATTTTGAAATACGTTATCGATGATATTGTTACGGTAGAAAACATGACCCAATCCGAGAGAATAACCCGTTTATTCTGGATTATGGGTATTTCTTTTGTCGTATTTTTAATTGTCCGCCCGCCGGTTGAGTATATTCGTCAATACTTAGCGCAGTGGGTCGGGAATAAAATTCTTTTTGATATCAGAGGAAAATTATTCGATCATCTTCAAAAGCTAAGCCTGAAATTCTATTCGAAGACCAAAACAGGTGAAATCATCTCAAGGGTAATTCATGATGTGGAGCAGACGAAAAATTTTGTGATGACCGGGTTAATGAATATTTGGCTGGATGTCACAACCATTTTAATTGCTATCATTATTATGTTTACCATGGATGTGCCGCTCACCTTTGTATCGATTATTTTATTCCCGCTGTTCGGGATTTCTGTCAAATACTTTTTCGGGCGCTTACGCCGTCTGACAAGAGAAAGGTCACAAGCTCTGGCAGAAGTACAAGGCCACTTGCATGAGCGTATCCAAGGGGTGCCGGTGACAAGAAGCTTTGCGCTGGAAGATTATGAAGATGAGCAGTTTGATAAAAGAAACCGTCATTTCCTGGACCGGGCTTTAAAGCATACGGATTGGAACGCCAGAACCTTTGCCGTGACCAATACGATTACTGACTTGGCGCCGCTGCTCGTCATTGCTTTTGCAGGTTATCAGGTTATTATGGGCAACACCTCACTCGGAACGATGGTAGCCTTCGTCGGGTATATGGAGCGGGTGTACAGTCCATTACGCAGACTGATCAACTCATCAACGACGTTAGTACAATCCATTGCGTCTATTGACCGTGTATTTGAATTAATGAATGAGCCATATGATATTACGGACAAAAAGGGTGCGGTTGATCCGGGAAGACTGAAAGGAAAAGTATCCTTTAACCATGTCTCCTTCCGATATGATGAGGAAGAAGTGTCAGTGCTTAAGGATATCGACCTTCATGTCCAAAAAGGAGAGACCATAGCCTTTGTCGGAATGAGTGGGGGAGGAAAATCGACACTAATCAGTTTGATTCCACGCTTTTACGATGTCACAGGCGGGTCGATTGAAATCGACGGAATGGACTTAAGGGATATGCAGGCCCGGGCGCTGCGGGACAATATTGGAATGGTGCTTCAGGATAATATTCTGTTCTCCGAATCAATTGAAACGAATATCCGGATGGGGAATCCAGAGGCAACGAGAGAGGAAGTCATTCGGGCGGCTAAAGCAGCAAATGCGCATGACTTTATTGATGAAATGCCCGAGGGCTATGAAACCATGGTGGGAGAACGCGGTGTGAAGTTATCTGGCGGCCAGAAGCAGCGGATAGCTATCGCGCGTGTTTTCTTGAAAAATCCGCCGCTGTTAATTTTTGATGAAGCAACATCAGCACTTGATTTAGAAAGTGAACATCTTATTCAGGAAACACTGGAGAAGCTTGCTTCAGACCGGACAACGTTTATTGTTGCCCACCGTCTAGCAACCATTACTCACGCAAATCGCATTGTTGTTGTGGAAAATGGGGAAATTGTAGAAATAGGTTCGCATGAGGAATTAATGCGGCTCCGCGGTCATTATTATGATTTGTATCAGATTCAAAATTTGGATGAATAAAATTCATTTACAGGATAAAAAAGCATTTCCCAGAGGTTGATTTCTCCGGGAAATGCTTTTTTATCGTGCCATTATATTATTTTTTCTCAGCCATTTTTGCAAATGCACGACCTGCAGCATCGATGGTATTTTCAATATCAGAGTCTGTATGCTCTGTTGTTAAGAACCATGCTTCGTACTTAGAAGGAGCTAAATTAATACCTTCGTTCAGCATAAGCTGGAAGAAGGTTGCAAAGGCCTCTCCGTCTGAAGCATCTGCTTCACTGTAATTGGTTACTTTATCAACGCCAAAGTATACGGTTAAAGCTCCGCAAAGGCGATTTATAGTAATGTGGATACCAAATTCTTCTGCTTTTTCCAAGATACCTTCTTCAAGCCGTTTTCCAAGACGTTCTAATTCTTCATATACCCCATCTTCTTGTAACACCTCTAGGCATGCAATACCCGCTGCCATTGAAGCGGGATTTCCGGACATGGTGCCGGCCTGATAGGCAGGCCCGAGTGGTGCAACCTGCTCCATAATATCCTTGCGTCCGCCATAAGCGCCAATTGGAAGACCGCCGCCAATGATTTTACCCATTGCTGTTAAATCAGGCTCGATATTGTAGATTTGCTGCGCACTTCCATAGGTGAAACGGAAGGCAGTAATTACCTCGTCATAAATAACTAGCGCACCGGCACGATGGGTAAGCTCATTTACTTCTTGTAAAAAGCCTTCGAACGGTTCGACAATTCCGAAGTTTCCTACAATCGGCTCAACCAGCACAGCTGCAATTTCACCTTCCCAGCGATGAAGGGCTTGTTTAAAGGCATTTAAATCATTAAATGGAACGGTGATTACCTCTGCAGCACTGGAAGCAGGAACTCCGGCTGAATCCGGCGTGCCCAGTGTAGAAGGCCCAGATCCTGCCTCTACCAATACAGCATCGAAATGGCCGTGGTAGCAGCCTGCGAATTTAATGATTTTGGTACGGTTTGTATAGGCGCGGGCTACACGGATAGTCGTCATCACAGCCTCTGTGCCTGAATTATTAAAACGTACCTTTTCTAATGAAGGCATTGCTTCTTTTAACATTTTCGCAAATGTGTTTTCCAGCTCCGTTGGTGTCCCGTATAGAACACCAGTTGTGGCTGCTTCAGCAATCGCTTTTGCGATATGCGGGTGAGCGTGGCCAGTTATTATCGGTCCATATGCAGCTAAATAATCAATATACTTATTATCATCCACATCCCAGAAATAAGCACCTTGTCCTCTTTTCATATAGACAGGAGAGCCCCCGCCTACAGCTTTATAAGAGCGGGAAGGAGAATTCACCCCGCCGACAATATGTTGTAAAGCTTCTTGATGCAACTTCTCAGAATTTGTAAATTTCATTATTTCGTTTCCTCCTCATTCTTCCCAACTTGTAAAGGTTATGACACGCTTTTACAAGTTCATTTAAAAGGTAAAATGAACAATTTGGTTTTCTGTAATATTTTACCCAGTTACTAATATAACAAAAAATTGCATAGAAAACTTGTACAAACTGTTTTGGTTTCTGCATATACATAGGAAAAGCGGATATTACAAATTGAGATTCCTCATATTTTGACGTTTGCATCTAGTTGTTTTTTTAATGAGGGAAGGCAGTAGGGGAGGAGTAAAAGAGATGAGTATCCCTTGGATATTCCTTATTACGATTATCATTTTAATTGGAAAAAGCATCTATGATTTCATTCAATATAAATTAGTTCATTCACGTATACAAATGAAGGAAGGACATTTTTCTTTAGAAATTTTTATTGCTATGCTGATTGTTTATTGCATTACAATGGTTGGCTACGGCTTAATCTATTTTATTTTATCCTTTCAAGGAATCGTCATTGTGGAGCATGGAGAGCTTAGAGAAGTGACGATATGGGGATCGGTTGTTCATTCTATTTATTTCAGCGGGGTCACTTTGCTGACTCTCGGCTATGGTGACTTAGCGCCCGTCGGCATCGGCAGAATCATTGCTATCTCAGAAGCGCTGATTGGCTACATATTGCCGGCTGCTTTTGTATTAAAAGTTGTACAAATCAGCAGCAGAGACAATGATAAATGAATCTTACCCTGCAATGTGCTATATTTAAGGAAGAAGATCGATTGTTTAAATGGAGGGATTGGATGCAAGTCGAATTAGGAACAAAAGTAAAAGATTTTACCCTGCCCAATCAAAACGGGGAGGAAGTCAGCTTATCAGATTTTCAAGGAAAGTACGTTGTTTTATATTTTTATCCAAAAGATATGACACCAGGATGCACCACAGAAGCATGTGATTTCAGAGACCATCATGAAAGATTCAGAGAGCTGGATGCGGTTATTGTCGGGATCAGCCCGGATCCGGAAGCACGTCATCAAAAGTTTATCGACAAGCATGAACTGCCATTTACCTTGCTTTCTGATGAAAATCATCAGGCAGCTGATCAATTTGGAGTATGGAAGCTAAAGAAAAACTTTGGCAAGGAATATTATGGTATTGAGCGCTCTACATTTATTTTAGATAAAGAAGGAAAGCTAATCAAAGAATATCGGAAAGTCCGGGTTAAAGATCATGTTGTAGATGCGTTAAATTATTTGAAGGAAAATAAAGCGGATTAAAATATAGAGGGATTGGGGTGGAGCAGCTTTGCGAATCTATACCAGATCAGGAGATAAAGGACAGACATCGTTAGTCTATGGGCAACGCGTACCAAAGAACCATCTAAGAGTAGAGGCGTATGGCACATGTGATGAAGTGAATTCCAGTATTGGCTTGGCAGTAAGCTATATCGAAGAAACGGATTGGGATAAAAAGGCTGCTTTTCTTGATCAGCTGCACCGCGTACAGACCATTCTTTTTCATGTTGGTGCAGAATTATCGACGCCAAAGGGGAAGGAAGTTTATTGGAAGCTTGAACAGAAGCATATTGATGAGATGGAAAAACAGATTGATGAATGGGACCAATCACTCGAACCTTTAAAGAATTTTATCCTGCCATCTGGTCACAGAGCAGCGAGTGCCCTTCATCACGCGCGTACTGTAGCAAGACGGGCAGAGCGTTTGACTGTAGGATTGGATGATGAAGTGGATAATAAGCTTGTTTTCGTTTATTTAAATCGGTTGTCTGATTATTTATTTGTTGCTGCCAGGTATGTCAATCAGCAGCTTGGCGGAGATGAAAAGTCTCTCCATGTGGATGTTTGATTAACGTGAATTAATTGACATTATGCACACAGGGCGATACACTAATTATAAGAATTATAATATAATAATATTATTAATTGGGAAGAGAGGTGTTTAGGGTGTCTGAAGTTAAATTACGGCAAGCAATCGATACTTTGAAAAAATCAGGCGTCCGGATTACACCACAGCGACACGCCGTGCTGGAGTATTTGCTTAATTCAATGACTCACCCGACTGCGGATGATATATATAAAGCACTTGAAGGAAAATTTCCCAATATGAGTGTTGCGACCGTTTATAATAATTTACGTGTATTAAAAGATATCGGACTGGTTAGAGAACTCACATATGGAGATGCTTCGAGCAGATTTGACTGTAATACCTCAGATCATTATCATATCATTTGCAATCAGTGTGGAAAGATTGTTGATTTTCACTATCCTTCTTTAGAGGAAGTGGAATCACTGGCTGAACAGGTGACAGGTTTTGATGTAAGCCATCACCGCCTGGAGGTTTATGGTACATGCAATGCCTGCAAAGAGCAGCAGGCAGCAAATGAACAGTAAAGCATGTTAAAAATCGGGTTCGCTGGTAAGAAAACAGGCGAGGCCGATTTTTAATTATTATATAAAAAAAGCACCATGTTTGCGGGATGTTCCTTTAACGAAATCCTCCAAAGCATGGTGCCTTTTTATTATTTGTTTTCTTCACGGAATTTGCGATGATTATACCGTTCATCAAAATTTTTACCTTCTAAGTTCTTATCCAAAGTCAGCGGTTCTTTGCAATGCATGCAAGCATCTACACGTCCCAGCATTTTTGTAGGTTTTTCGCAGTTTGGACAAACCACAGGAACTGCCCTCAAGGATAAGGTGCCAATCCATATGTATACAACACAGCTCAGTACAATCATCAGTATGCCCAATATAAACAGACCGAGCATGAGCCACTGAATATTACGAACCATAAGCCCGCCATACATGATTAGTATACCAGCAAACACAAGGATTAAGGCAAAGGTGCGTATTTTATTTATTTTACTTGAATAAGTCAATTGTTTCGCCATTTAAATCCCCCTTAAGTTACAAATTTAGTATATCATAGAATATTAGAAGAATGAATTTTAAAGAAAATATAGCGAGGTCAGCCATACAATGACGGCGAATCGTTTCCGTTTGATTGGGGATTCCGTATTTTTCTCCCGGCGAGAAATCAAAAATTAAAATTTTATCCTTTCTTTACGATGCAAAAAAGGTTTTTTTAAAGTATATATCGAATTATGTTTATTAGAGGCAAAACAGGGAGGCAACAATAGACATGGAGAATTTTCAAAGAATGATTTATCAGGAGCATGCAAGCAATCCAAATACATTAGGAATACTTATTGTGGAGAAAACACTTTTTGATCATCCAATTACAGATGAATTTGATAGCATCTTATTGATTATTGTCGAAAAACAAGAAGTCGATTGGTTTGTAAAACATTATGAAGTAAATGGTCAGACCGTAGCGATGCACATTGTAACGAAATCACTTCTGATGGATTGGATTGATACGAGCGGATATCGACGTGCAGCAGAATGGGTGATTTATGGAAGAAAAGCCTATGACAGGAATGAATTTATAAAAGAATTAAAAGAGGAGCTTCAATCTTTTCCAGAGGAAAAACGTACACTTAGAAAAATAATTGACTTTGGAAAGCTTCTAAAAAACTATAGTGAAGGAAAAGCGTTATATGAAGCAAAAGAAGTAATGGATTCATACAGCAAAATTTTAAATGCACTTCATTATTTAGCGAGGCTATCCGTTATTGACCAGGGCTATTATCCAGAAGTAACTGTCTGGAACCAGGTAAAGAGCATTGATTTAGAAGTCTACAAGCTATATGAAAAGTTAATGGACAGCACAGAGAATTTAGAAAAGAGAATTGAGCTTATGCTGATTGCAATGGATTTTGTCCTGCTGAATAAAGCGGAGTCTGCTTCAACACATTTATTAAACTTATTAAACGAAGAAGAAGACTATTGGTCATATGCCTCTATTAAAGAATTGCCGGAAATTGAACACTACAGTCTGGATTTACATGCGATTATTTCTTATTTAGAAGAGAAGGATATTATTGATATGAAACTTGTCCCCACCAAAAATCCAGATGTGTTTCAGAGAATGTATAAAGTAAAGAAGTTAGAAGAAGTATAATGAGGATTTCTAAATGGAACATTCCAGAAAGAAAACAAATTACTTATTCTGCAATTTTTGAAATTGTAGCGTAAGTAATTTTTGGTGTCTACTATATATTATCTTATATCCGCAGAAGGTTATTTTAGAATAAAAGGAGGCTGGGGATGGATGAGATTATAGAAGAAGGAACTTTTTCTTCATTGTTCAGTATAGAATTTAAAAAAACGCGTTGAATAATGATTTACTGTATAAGTGGTACTGAGAATTTGAATGGAATCCCCGATAAAAAAGAGTAACAATTAATTGGTGATTATAATAACTTAGAGAGGAAGCAAGACTTCTTATTACAAATTTATATATTAAAGTTTTTCCTAATTATGCTTGAAGTGTGTGGAGAGAGTGTAACTTGTTTTTTGATAAAAAGAAAATTTGGACTGATTTTCATCTGCTTTTTAAAATGGGAAGAAGAAAAGTTAAAAAGAACGTAGTTATTTTCTGTCCATTTGCTTCTTTATAATGGAACATCTGCAAAGAGAAAAGGATGAAGAAACAAAATAGCAATAAAAAGAAGAAGTATATTCTCCATTGCTGTAATATGTAAAGTGAGCTCTCTGAAAGCTGGTATGGCAACGTTTTGTTTCGTTGTCTATCATTTGTTAAACTTACAGTTCCCCTATATGAAGCTGTTTTTAAAATCCACTTCGGATAAATTTTAAAATAATCGTTGACTTTCTATTTTCAGCATGGTAAAGTTAATTTCGTTGCTGATTTGAGCGGGCGCTCAGCTAACATGAAATAAAAAAAGTTGTTGACAACAAATTTGCTTTCATGTTATATTAATAGAGTCGCTGCTTGAAGCGAAGCAATACAAATTGCTCTTTGAAAACTGAACAAAACAACCAGTACGAAAGAAGAAAGACAACCTCGTTTTTCTTAAAAAATAAGTCAGAAGTTGACTTCTGAAAGCTAATGTTTCAAACACTTTTATGGAGAGTTTGATCTTGGCTCAGGACGAACGCTGGCGGCGTGCCTAATACATGCAAGTCGAGCGCGGGAAGCGAACGGAACTCTTCGGAGGGAAGTTCGTGGAACGAGCGGCGGACGGGTGAGTAACACGTAGGCAACCTGCCTGTAAGACTGGGATAACTCGCGGAAACGCGAGCTAATACCGGATAACACTTTCTATCACCTGATAGAAAGTTGAAAGGCGGCTTTTGCTGTCACTTACAGATGGGCCTGCGGCGCATTAGCTAGTTGGTGAGGTAACGGCTCACCAAGGCGACGATGCGTAGCCGACCTGAGAGGGTGATCGGCCACACTGGGACTGAGACACGGCCCAGACTCCTACGGGAGGCAGCAGTAGGGAATCTTCCGCAATGGACGAAAGTCTGACGGAGCAACGCCGCGTGAGTGATGAAGGTTTTCGGATCGTAAAACTCTGTTGTCAGGGAAGAACAAGTACGATAGTAACTGATCGTACCTTGACGGTACCTGACCAGAAAGCCACGGCTAACTACGTGCCAGCAGCCGCGGTAATACGTAGGTGGCAAGCGTTGTCCGGAATTATTGGGCGTAAAGCGCTCGCAGGCGGTTCTTTAAGTCTGATGTGAAATCTTGCGGCTCAACCGCAAACGTGCATTGGAAACTGGAGGACTTGAGTGCAGAAGAGGAGAGTGGAATTCCACGTGTAGCGGTGAAATGCGTAGAGATGTGGAGGAACACCAGTGGCGAAGGCGACTCTCTGGTCTGTAACTGACGCTGAGGAGCGAAAGCGTGGGGAGCGAACAGGATTAGATACCCTGGTAGTCCACGCCGTAAACGATGAGTGCTAGGTGTTAGGGGGTTTCCGCCCCTTAGTGCTGAAGTTAACGCATTAAGCACTCCGCCTGGGGAGTACGGCCGCAAGGCTGAAACTCAAAAGAATTGACGGGGACCCGCACAAGCGGTGGAGCATGTGGTTTAATTCGAAGCAACGCGAAGAACCTTACCAGGTCTTGACATCCTTTGACCGCTCTAGAGATAGAGTTTTCCCTTCGGGGACAAAGTGACAGGTGGTGCATGGTTGTCGTCAGCTCGTGTCGTGAGATGTTGGGTTAAGTCCCGCAACGAGCGCAACCCTTAATCTTAGTTGCCAGCATTTAGTTGGGCACTCTAAGGTGACTGCCGGTGACAAACCGGAGGAAGGTGGGGATGACGTCAAATCATCATGCCCCTTATGACCTGGGCTACACACGTGCTACAATGGACGGAACAAAGGGAAGCGAACCCGCGAGGTCCAGCAAATCCCATAAAACCGTTCTCAGTTCGGATTGCAGGCTGCAACTCGCCTGCATGAAGCCGGAATCGCTAGTAATCGCGGATCAGCATGCCGCGGTGAATACGTTCCCGGGTCTTGTACACACCGCCCGTCACACCACGAGAGTTCGTAACACCCGAAGTCGGTGAGGTAACACAGACGTGAGCCAGCCGCCGAAGGTGGGACGAATGATTGGGGTGAAGTCGTAACAAGGTAGCCGTATCGGAAGGTGCGGCTGGATCACCTCCTTTCTAAGGATATATAACGGAATTCGTACGTGGTTGTTTGGTTCAGTTTTGAGAGAGCAATTCTCTCAAAGGAAGTTTGTACCTTGAAAACTAAATAAGAGTAACAACGACATCAAACTTTAAAAATAAGGCAAAAAAGCTATTGATATAGCGACACAACTGATTACATTCTGTAATCAGCCATCTTATTCAAAAACTTTAGTTAAGTGAATAAGGGCGCACGGTGGATGCCTTGGCACTAGGAGCCGATGAAGGACGGGACTAACACCGATATGCCTCGGGGAGTTGTAAGTAAACATGATATCCGAGGATTTCCGAATGGGGGAACCCACTGTTCGTAATGGAACAGTACATCTATCTGAATACATAGGGTAGGTGAGGCAGACCCGGGGAACTGAAACATCTCAGTACCTGGAGGAAGAGAAAGAAACATCGATTTCCTGAGTAGCGGCGAGCGAAACGGAAAGAGCCCAAACCAAGAAGCTTGCTTCTTGGGGTTGTAGGACATTCCATTGGAGTGACAAAGAAATTCTTTAGATGAATCGACCTGGAAAGGTCAGCCAAAGAAGGTAACAGCCCTGTAATCGAAAAGGAATTTCCTCCGGAGTGTATCCTGAGTACGGCGGAACACGTGGAATTCCGTCGGAATCCGGGAGGACCATCTCCCAAGGCTAAATACTCCCTAGTGACCGATAGTGAACCAGTACCGTGAGGGAAAGGTGAAAAGCACCCCGGGAGGGGAGTGAAATAGAACCTGAAACCGTGTGCCTACAAGTAGTCGAAGCCCGTTAATGGGTGACGGCGTACCTTTTGTAGAATGGACCGGCGAGTTACGATCGTATGCAAGGTTAAGTGGAAGACACGGAGCCGTAGCGAAAGCGAGTCTGAACAGGGCGAATGAGTATGCGGTCGTAGACCCGAAACTGTGTGATCTACCCATGTCCAGGGTGAAGGTCAGGTAACACTGACTGGAGGCCCGAACCCACGTATGTTGAAAAATGCGGGGATGAGGTGTGGGTAGCGGTGAAATTCCAATCGAACACAGAGATAGCTGGTTCTCTCCGAAATAGCTTTAGGGCTAGCCTCAAGATAGAGAGTACTGGAGGTAGAGCACTGATTGGACTAGGGGCCCCTACCGGGTTACCGAATTCAGTCAAACTCCGAATGCCAGTTACTTACGCTTGGGAGTCAGACTATGGGTGATAAGGTTCATAGTCGAAAGGGAAACAGCCCAGACCGCCAGCTAAGGTCCCAAAGTATACGTTAAGTGGAAAAGGATGTGGCGTTGCACAGACAACCAGGATGTTGGCTTAGAAGCAGCCATCATTGAAAGAGTGCGTAATAGCTCACTGGTCGAGTGACGCTGCGCCGAAAATGTACCGGGGCTAAACGTATCACCGAAGCTGCGGATTGTTCTTACGAACAATGGTAGGAGAGCGTTCAAAGTGCTGCGAAGTCAGACCGTGAGGACTGGTGGAGCGCTTTGAAGTGAGAATGCCGGTATGAGTAGCGAAAAAAGAGTGAGAATCTCTTTCACCGAATGCCTAAGGTTTCCTGAGGAAGGCTCGTCCTCTCAGGGTTAGTCGGGACCTAAGCCGAGGCCGACAGGCGTAGGCGATGGACAACAGGTTGATATTCCTGTACCACCTCATGATTGTTTGAGCAATGGGGGGACGCAGGAGGATAAGGAGTGCGCACCGATGGATGTGCGTCCAAGCATGCGAGGAAGTCAGATAGGCAAATCCGTCTGACATGATTCTGAGCTGTGACGGGGAGGGAAATAGAGTACCGAAGTTCCTGATTTCACACTGCCAAGAAAAGCCTCTAGTTAGATCATAGGTGCCCGTACCGCAAACCGACACAGGTAGGCGAGGAGAGAATCCTAAGGTGAGCGGGAGAACTCTCGTTAAGGAACTCGGCAAAATGACCCCGTAACTTCGGGAGAAGGGGTGCTCACTTGTGAGTGAGCCGCAGTGAATAGGCCCAAGCGACTGTTTAGCAAAAACACAGGTCTCTGCGAAGCCGAAAGGCGAAGTATAGGGGCTGACACCTGCCCGGTGCTGGAAGGTTAAGGGGAAGAGTTAGCTCTTCGGAGCGAAGCTTTGAACCGAAGCCCCAGTAAACGGCGGCCGTAACTATAACGGTCCTAAGGTAGCGAAATTCCTTGTCGGGTAAGTTCCGACCCGCACGAAAGGTGCAACGACTTGGGCACTGTCTCAACGAGAGACCCGGTGAAATTATACTATGCGTGAAGATGCGCATTACCCGCGACAGGACGGAAAGACCCCGTGGAGCTTTACTGTAGCCTGATATGGAATGTTTGTGCAGTTTGTACAGGATAGGTGGGAGCCTTTGAAGCGTGAGCGCCAGCTTACGTGGAGGCATCCGTGGGATACCACCCTAACTGTATGACCATTCTAACCCAGGACCGTAATCCGGTTCGGAGACAGTGTCAGGCGGGCAGTTTGACTGGGGCGGTCGCCTCCTAAAAGGTAACGGAGGCGCCCAAAGGTTCCCTCAGAATGGTTGGAAATCATTCGAAGAGTGTAAAGGCAGAAGGGAGCTTGACTGCGAGACCTACAAGTCGAGCAGGGACGAAAGTCGGGCTTAGTGATCCGGTGGTTCCGCATGGAAGGGCCATCGCTCAACGGATAAAAGCTACCCCGGGGATAACAGGCTTATCTCCCCCAAGAGTTCACATCGACGGGGAGGTTTGGCACCTCGATGTCGGCTCATCGCATCCTGGGGCTGTAGTCGGTCCCAAGGGTTGGGCTGTTCGCCCATTAAAGCGGTACGCGAGCTGGGTTCAGAACGTCGTGAGACAGTTCGGTCCCTATCCGTCGTGGGCGTTGGAAGTTTGAGAGGAGCTGTCCTTAGTACGAGAGGACCGGGATGGACACACCGCTGGTGTACCAGTTGTTCCGCCAGGAGCATAGCTGGGTAGCTACGTGTGGTAAGGATAAGTGCTGAAAGCATCTAAGCATGAAGCCCCCCTCAAGATGAAACTTCCCATCACTTGAAGTGAGTAAAATCCCTCAGAGACGATGAGGTTGATAGGTCCGAGGTGGAAGCGTGGCGACACGTGCAGCTGACGGATACTAATCGATTGAGGACTTATCTAAGTTTTTTCATGTCACGTTACTCTTATTTAGTTTTCAGGGTGCAAATTCTTACATATTTTTTGAAATTAGTACTTGATTTTTTCTCAAAAACGATTATAATATTGATTGTTACTGATTTTTAAAACATTGTCTGGTGGCGAGAGCGAAGAGGTCACACCTGTTCCCATGCCGAACACAGAAGTTAAGTTCTTCAGCGCCAATGGTAGTTGGGGGCTTCCCCCTGCGAGAGTAGGACGTTGCCAGGCAAGAGTATTCTCTTATGAAGTCCTTAAGGACAAGCGAATTACTTCTTTCTTTAATATTATGGAATTATTCCACAGTAGCTCAGTGGTAGAGCAATCGGCTGTTAACCGATCGGTCGTAGGTTCGAATCCTACCTGTGGAGCCATATGGAGAGCTGTCCGAGAGGCCGAAGGAGCACGATTGGAAATCGTGTAAGCCGCTATCGCGGCTTCGAGGGTTCGAATCCCTCGCTCTCCGCCATTTAAACTATTACATGGCCCGTTGGTCAAGCGGTTAAGACACCGCCCTTTCACGGCGGTAACACGGGTTCGAATCCCGTACGGGTCACCAAATGGAGGATTAGCTCAGCTGGGAGAGCACCTGCCTTACAAGCAGGGGGTCGCAGGTTCGAGCCCTGCATCCTCCACCATGTAAGTTCATAAATTCATATCGCGGGGTGGAGCAGTCTGGCAGCTCGTTGGGCTCATAACCCAAAGGTCGTAGGTTCAAATCCTACCCCCGCAACCAAAATGGTCCGGTAGTTCAGTTGGTTAGAATGCCTGCCTGTCACGCAGGAGGTCGCGGGTTCGAGTCCCGTCCGGACCGCCACTTAAACATTTGAAATAAGATTTGGCTTGGTAGCTCAGTCGGTAGAGCAGAGGACTGAAAATCCTTGTGTCGGCGGTTCGATTCCGTCCCGAGCCACCTTTCATTTAGTGGAGGGATAGCGAAGTTGGCCAAACGCGGCGGACTGTAAATCCGCTCCCATCGGGTTCGTAGGTTCGAGTCCTACTCCCTCCACCATTTATAAAATATCATAGGGGTATAGTTTAACGGCAAAACGAAGGTCTCCAAAACCTTTGATGTGGGTTCGATTCCTACTACCCCTGCCAATATGGCGGTCGTGGCGAAGTGGTTAACGCACCGGATTGTGGCTCCGGCACACGTGGGTTCGATCCCCACCGGTCGCCCCTTTTTTATTTAATACTACATAAATCAATAATAGAATCGTTGGGCCATAGCCAAGCGGTAAGGCATCGGGTTTTGATCCCGTGTACCCCAGGTTCGAATCCTGGTGGCCCAGCCATTTTTGCGGAAGTAGTTCAGTGGTAGAACACCACCTTGCCAAGGTGGGGGTCGCGGGTTCGAATCCCGTCTTCCGCTCTAAAATAAATGGCGGTATAGCCAAGTGGTAAGGCAGAGGTCTGCAAAACCTTTATCACCGGTTCAAATCCGGTTACCGCCTCCAAACACATGCCGGTGTGGCGGAATTGGCAGACGCGCACGACTCAAAATCGTGTTCCGTAAGGAGTGTCGGTTCGACCCCGACCACCGGTATTCATTAATCCCCGTTAAAGCTGTTGAGATACAGTTTTAGCGGGGATTTTTCGTAGAGAACCACCTGACATACTCAATATTCCCGTGGTTATTTCACTTAGCAGACTCTAATTTTAGGTTGTTTTTTCGTTGCTGTTTCTTCCAAAGGGAGAAGACCGGCAGTCGATCCAGTCATTCTATTTAAAATTATCACCTACGCAGTTTCGCAAAAAATCTATTCTTCCCATGAGATCGAAAAAGCATGTCGCAAGTATATCAATTTTTGTTGGATTCTTTAAGGATATGAAGCTCCCGATTATTCTATTATAAGTCGTTTAAAGCAAAATATCTGACCGATACCGTGATGGAACAGCTCTTTTTCCAACAAGTCGTATGGCTATATCAACAAGAAGCGGTTACCGGTGAAACAATCTATATAGACGGAATGAAAATCGAAGCGTATGCCAAATGGCAGGACCTTATGGAACAACAGATTAATACAACAACAATGTTAATGTAGTTATTAAAATACTATCTTTGATAATATAAAATTTAAACCTAGAAAATATTATCTAATTATTGCAATTTATTTAAATTATGTTATTATATAACAAATAAAATTTATAAAAGGAGGAATAATTAAAATAATGAGAAAAAGTTTAATTTTCGCATGTTTATTGATGCTTTTAGCTCTATTATTTATCCCAACAAATTTTGTTTTCGCCCAAAACAATAACGAAAGTAATTTTTTTAAAGAACCAACATCTCCACATCTGATTAATGTAGATAGAAATGTAAGCAACAATGAGGTTAAAGAAACAGTAACTCTTGGTAAATTAACCCAAGAACAGAATGAAGAATTGAAGTTTGAACTTCCATTTAACTTTGAAGAAGGTGAAGATATCAAGATTAATAGAGACGAAGAAGGGAACTTATTGAATTCAGCTAATATATACGATGCTTATGGAAATTCTATCGGTATAATTTCTTTTGAGAATAATAGTAATATTCAATTAATCGAAAAAGATGGTAAAAGTCTTGAATTACGTATTACTTCTCAACAAGATACTGTAGATATTACTTATTTAATAGCTTCATACTCCTATGATGATTATTTCTATTCTAGTGATTGGATAGAAAGAGACGGTATAATATCTTTGAGTATTGATCCAAAACCTTTATTATGGGAATCCGGAATATTCGATTGGGCATCTATTCGAAATGATAGTTGGCAAAAGTTGTTAGATGGACACGTAAATGACGACCAATTCTATAATCAAAATGGTATGAAAGATCAATATAGTTGCCATTTTGATTTTGCGAAAGGCAATAAAACGCCTTGGAATATAGAACCTAGTAGACCTGATGTGGGTTATATAGAAACAGTTCTGAATGGATGTAATCCATAGTTCAGTTGTGTATTGTGGATGGGTTTGAGCTATTGAATGCGGATATCTGAGTAACAATTGCAGAAAAGGGAAGTTGCGTCCACTACAATCAAGTGTAAAGAATCTGGCGTTATGCAATATTTCGTAAACTCCTTTCCTTATATAATTTTAGCGTTTGTCGATATGGGAATATAAAAACCTCCTGTATTCCGAATGTCATGATGCTTGGCATGCGCATTAAGTATACAGGAGGCGTTGAACTGGTAAAGCCTACCGCAAAAGGCGATAAAAAAGATTGTATGGCTGGTACATATTGGATGTCATACTCAAGTAGATAATAGGTGATAGAAAATCTTTCTATCACCTATTAAAGTGAACCCAATTGTCAAGACACCAATTTTATAAAAGTCCGTGTAATTGTTGATATTGCTTCTGGCTTGTCTTGGAATATCATAGTTTTTTAAGTAGACTTTCTCATACTTCAAGCTTCTCCAAAAGCGTTCAATCATGATATTGTCCAATGCTCGTCCTTTTGCGTCCATACTGATTTGTATGGATGGATGTTCCTTTAAAAGATGAATATATTTCGGACTTGTAAAATGGCTGCCTTGATCACTATTAAATATCTCAGGCGCGCTCACCGTGAATGCCTGTTGGACAGTTTGTAGGACAAAGTCCATTTCCAGCACCTGATCCAACTCCCAACTAATAATATAACGGGAATACCAATCTATAATTGCTGTTAAATACATCCAGCTATGATGCAGACGAATATACGTAATATCAATACTCCAAACTTGGTTGGGGCGGCTGATATTCACTCCTTTCAATAGATAAGGATAAATACGGTGCTGCAGATTGCGTTTACTCAAATTTGAACCAGGGCAGATGGCTTGAATGCCCATCTCACGCATATGACGCTGTACTCTTTCGATTAATTTTCACTCCTTCTTGGTTTAATAATTGGGTAATACTGCGTGAATCGAAGAACGGAAATTGGGTGTGAATCTCATCAGTACGGTGCTTCACTGCCACTTCTTCGGCTGATGGCAGCACGGGCTTGTAGTAAAGACTGGAACGATTGATTCCAATCAATTTAGCCTGTTCCGAAATAGATATTTCTGCATCGTTCCAGTCCACCAATTACATGCGTTCTTTTTAGTCATGGTGGATGCCAGATTTTTTTAAGCCACGACAATTGCGTGGTTAGTTTCCCGACTTCGGCATACAAGTTTTCTACCTGTGCTTCATGTTCGGCTTTCATTTTTTTCAAGTCTTTGTTTTGCTTCTCAAAGATTTGAGGCATATCTTGCAGGAACTGTGTCTTCCATTTATGAATCTGGTTCACATGGATTCCGTGTTCTGATGCAATTTGGCTCATAGATTTTTCTTCCTTCAAGGCTTCTAACACGATTTGTGATTTAAATTCGGCTGTATATCTTTTTCGTTTCATATACCTACCTTAACATCTCCTTTTTTCGTGTCTAGATTCTTGGGTCCATTATATATTGTCATTTCAACACATTTTAAAAAAACATAGACTTCTTATAAAGGACTTTAAACCCGTTAAAAATATTTAATGACAAATTCAGTACGCTTTTACCTGAAGCTAATTATAAATGCTTAATGGGAGGGGAGAGTTCGTCGTTCGTCACCAAAATGAAGAATTGATATTCATACTTTTTTATTAGAGAAAAGAAGCTTTTACGGATAAATGGCTCTATACTGAATGTGGTGGTGTCCTCCGTTCCATCGCCAGATGGAACGGAGGCAAAAAAATACACTCCTTTTCCTCTCTCTGATAACCTTGAGTTGTCGAGACAAAAGGAATGGGAGAGGAAAAGAGTGCATCATCATTTTATCACAGAGTTATTAGGAATAAAAGATTCTCATGTAAATGTCTGGGATCTCAGAGAAGAAGAAAGTCATTTCGTTGCGGAGTTATTCACGAAACCGCGCATGCAGAAATGTCCGTTTTGTGGAGAAAGAACCAAACGGATTCATGGTTACCGTTGGCAAAGCATTCAAGGGCCTGCTTTTACGACAAAAGAAGTTCATATTTCATTACGGAAAAGGCGTTACATTTGTGTGTCCTGTCATCGCACCTTTTATGAACGGCTTCAGATGATACACCGTTATCAACGGTGTATAGCAAGTGTTCAGACCACAGCGATGAAGCATGCAGCGGTGAGTTCCTTTCGTACGGCAGCACTGGTAACTGGTGTAACAGTGAATCGTGTTTTACGGTGGTTTGATCGGAAGGAGCTAACCTCCAGTAAAGTGTTACCTCGAGTCATTGCGATTGATGAATTTAAAGGCGATGCGGATGGAGAGAGGTTTCAATTGAATGTGGTCGATGTGGAGAATAGAAGAATCATCGATATCTTACCTGATCGAAAAGTAGAAACGATTGAGAAGTATCTAAAGTCATGTGATACAGGTAAAGTAGAAATGGTTGTGATGGATTTATCTCAAGCGTTTAAACAAGCCATTCGAAAAGCATTGGGCAATCCCCTGATTATCGCTGACCGTTTCCACTTCATGCGTCAGGTCTATTGGGCTTTGGATGAGGTGCGCCGTGAAGTTCAAAAGGAGCTTCCTAAAAAAGATCGGCTTCGAATGAAACGCTCCAAGAAACTTCTTTGGAAATCATGGGCAGCCTGTTCGGATGATCAGAAGAAAAAAGTACAGCAATTAGTAGAAATAGATGCCCGTTTAAAAGAAGCCTATGATTTAAAACAAGCGTTAGATACGTGGTTTAAAGAAAGTGATGCATACAATGTAACTTCCGGTTTAGAAGTATGTCTGGAAAAGTTAGAGGCATCCACATTAGAAGGATTTCATCGTGTCGCACGTACATTTAAAAGATGGCACCAGGAAATTCTGCATTCTTTTATGTATCCTTATAATAATGGCTACATAGAAGGAGTCAATAATACGATTAAAGTATTGAAACGATTATCTTATGGAATTAAAAATTTTGAACGAATGAGAAAGAAAATTCTATGGCAACAAGAGGTCAAGCTTGTGCTGAAGCAAGCTTATAAATAAAGAGGTGGAGGAATGTTTTTCCACCACCACATTTGACATAGAACCGGATAAATTCATATTCGTGGACAGAAGTAATAGTCTAAGTATATACAATTGCTATATACTTAGACTGAAATTAAAACTGGATTATTTTATATAAAGTAGCAAAGTGGAATTGAATAATGAATCAGCGGTGGTTCTGTCATAGTTAGTTTTGCTTAGATAGAATGTGGATGATTTTTCTTTATCATAATAAAACCTGGATTCGATATTGAATATAGATTAGCTATTATGTTCCCAAAAGAAAAAAGTATTATTATAATCCTATAAAATGCTCCTCGCAAATTGGTAGTGTTAGTATAGATACTATTATATAACCATTTTTATGCAGAGGTGCATTTTATATTTTTGAATTTAAATAATTATGCATTGAAAAAGATTTGGAAACTAATTATAGGATAATGCTACACATCTGATAACTAACTATTCAAATTCTGTCACTTTTATAGTTTCTTCTGTAAAATCAACTTTTTTATTCACACCTGGAATATAATTATGTCTGTGGGTAATGAAAATTATTGTTTTATCTAATTGGAATAAATTATTTATTATAATTTTTTCAGTTTCTTCGTCCAAATTACTAGTTCCTTCATCTATAAGTAACAAATCTGGATTACTAGATATTGCCCTTGCAATAGACAATCTTTGTTTCTGGCCACCGGACAAGTTAGCTCCATTTTCCCCAAGTAGGGTATCAAAACCCATAGGAAATTTCATAACGTCATCATATATACAAGCTATTTTACTACTATTTATAATCACTTCTTCATCAACTGTTTCATTAAAAAAGTTAATATTTTCACTAACAGTACCTGAAAGTAGTGAAACGTCTTGAGTGACCATACCTATATTTTCTCTATAACTACTGATATCGTATTCATTAAGATTAATACCATTAATTAAAATATTTCCTTTCGTTGGAAAGTGGAGAGAAGAGATTATCTTTAATAAGGTAGTTTTTCCTTTGCCGCTACGACCATTTATTAAAATTTTATCACCATAGTTAATCTTAAGATTTATATCTTTTAAAACATTTACTTCTCCATAACCAAATGAAACATTCTGTAAATCTATACTCCCTTTTAAGTTACTAATTTTTTTACTTTTATTTAATAATTCACTTTCATCTTCTTCCAAAAGAATTTTATTAATTCTATTGAAAATTTCTTCAACATATTTAAAAGATTGTATACTATTAAAAATGGATGAAAAAGGAGTTAAGAATCTTACGGCTATTGTTGAAAATGCTATAGTTTCTCCTGTGCTAAGACCCACGAAATCCATTTGAAAAACACCCAAGTATATAATTAGCAATGGTAGAGCAACGGAAATTGTATAAGAAGTTCCACCAAGTACTGCGGAAGAAAGCATTTTTTTCTTATAATTTTCTAATTGCTCATGGAAAGGATTAATAGTTCTATTATAAATTAGTTTATTATCTCCTAAAGTCTTTATATAATCTATTGATTGAAGAACCGATAAAAAGTTTGTTTGAAAAAGGGTTTGATTTGCAACTTCTTGATTTGTATATAAAGTTATTCTTGGTATAACAAATTTAGTTACCAATAACTGAATCATGACAGCTATGAAAACTATGCCAGTAAGAAGTGGAGAATAATATAGCATAGTAATTGAAAAAATAAATATTAACGCCACATCTAAAAGCAAGCTTGTCATAACATTTGAAAGAATTTCTCTTATCACAGTTATATTATTAATACGTGTTGATAAATCTCCAGAAGTATTTTTTTCAAAAAAGCTAAAAGGCAGCTTGAAAATTTTCTTTATTGTCCCGTCTGTTAAGTAATTGTTGATTTTAATTTGTAAGTTTACTACAAAAAAAGTTCTTGCCATATGTAATAAAAAGACGCTTAAACCAACTATTAATATTACTGTTAACAGGATGCTGGACAATGAACTATTGTCTAAAGGTTCGTTAGAATCCACTACAAATTGAGTGAGTACCGGCAATATTAAATTCAAAATTTGAAATAATACTGATAAAAATATAATAGTAAAAATATATTTTTTATATGGAGTTACTATACTTAAAAGATCTTTTAAATAGCTAGACTTTTTAAAGAATATATTTTTATTCTTATCATTTTTATTTATAAAAAAGACTACATTTGAAAAATTTTTGTAGAACTCCTCTTCACTATAGCTTTTTTCTCCAGTACCAGGATCAATAATATAAAAAATACCGTTTTTTATTTTTCTAAGAATTACATAATGATTATTTTTCCAATGTAACATCAATGGTTGTTTGATTTTACTTTTGATAACAAAATCTTTAATATCAGTGACCTGAAAAGCATAAAAATCAGCATTATGCTTTTCAGTAATCTGTTTTAGTTGTTGGGCAGAAAGACCATCTCTACCGATACTATAATTATGTTCAAACATATTAGTATTCACTTTGCTATCATTCCAGCTAAATAACATTGATAAGCAAGCTAAACCACATTCATACTGATGATTTTGTAATATAATTGGGATTTTAAAGTTATACATGTTGAATTACCTTTCTTACACTTCTAATTTTAATATATTTGGTAAATGTTGATTTGTAATATACAACAGACCATAAGCGATTCCAGCCAAGCCTATCATTAAATCTGGAGTTTGTATATTATTAATACCTAGCCCGTTTTTCAACTCATTAACTTCTTTATTATTTATGATATTATAAATAATATTTATGGGGATATTTTGGTTTTCGAACTGCTCATATGTGGTATAAAAATCTTTTAAAATCATAGCTGTTCCTAAATCTCCATGACACAAGCATTGAGTTCTTGAAAAACCATTTATTAAAATTTCATTTTGTATCTTTTGATTATCTTCAAAGTCTCCTTTTTTTGATGATATTCTATTCAATAGAATTCCAGGCGAACCATGACACCATGCATAAGGTGTGTTTTCGGTATCATGAGAGCTACCCAGCCACCTATCTCCTGATCGCATTTTTTCTTCGAAATTATTTGATTTCTCTATAACTTCTTTCACTTTAATATCACCTGAATTTATATCTTCAAGATATTTATTTAATGAATAACAAATACCAGTATTCCCATGGGCAAAACCTGTTAAATATTCCTCCGAAATACACTTCCAGCTTACGGTCCCATCGTCTTGTTGTTCAGCATTATTAATTAGGGTTTCTTTACAAATTTCTATCAATTTTTTTAACCTGGAGTCTTTTGTTAAATTATACAAATTTATAAATACTAGCATAACTCCAGATGATCCACTTATAATATCATTTGTCTTATCCTTTTTTATATTTTCTTTAATATCAAGACTCATTTCAATAGCTTTATCCTTATAATTATCTATTTTTGTGATTTTGTAAAAATAAGTAAGTAAATAAATTAATGATGTAATACCGTCAAATGCTCCAATGGGATATTTATGTGGTGATCCGTAAGATGCTAGAATATCATCAATTATTAGTTGCGCCTTATCAATGTATCTCTGATTTTTAGTTACAGAATACATTGTGATATATAAGAAAGCCATTCCTGATAATCCATCATATAATTTCCCATCCATAACAATTAGATTTGATTTCCTCGTTCCGATATCTCCCATTACTACTGAAGTATACCAACTGAATGTATCTTTATATTGTGTTTGTTGTTTACTAATTTCTTCTTCAATCAGAAATGCAAAGTTATACAAATAATTTTTTTTATCAGCGATATTATTAAGGGGTAAATCTGAATAATCTTTTATAAAAAGTTTCTCCTTTTTTTCAGTCAATTCTTTTTCATCATCGACTAGTGAGCTAGAAATTAGATCTAGTTGAAAGGAAAGATCACCTTTAGATAATTTATCTAATTTTTCGGTAGCAATATGCAAAGGTGATTTTGTTAAAAAGTTTTTCAATATAGAGCTATGATGTAATATATCTTTATTTGATAAACGATATTTAAAATAAGGTATATCTCCTTCAGATAAATCAAACGCTTCCAATTTAGATAAATTATTTGCATCTTCAATGAAAGGTTTAATTAATAGTAAATCTCGAACAGTTTTGTTTTCCAGAAAGACCGGATGATGGCTTACATTTAAAATATTAGAATAGTAAATTGTTGGCTTATTAATATATCTTAATTCTATTTCGTCTTGCATATCATTAAGAGTATTAACGATATATTCTTTAAAGTTGTAAATAAATTTATAGCCTATTGTAAAACCTTCTTTTAGATTTTCAATATATTCTAATTCATTAACATGTTGATTTTTATATTTTGGATGATTTTGTGAAGCTTGCATAGTTTTATATTCTGAAATAATTTTAACATTGGATGTTCGTTCATTTTTTATAGTCGGTACTTTTATAGATGACTGAGTCTCGCCACGTCTTCCGATTCCACTAATGTCAGCTTTATTATTCCCAAAAACAAAGGGAAGTACCCCGGTTGATTTTACAGAATGGCTCAATCGTTGCTGATTAACATCACTTGCATTACGAAATTTTTCTAAAGAACTTTTAACATTAAATAAGCTTTCTAAATCTATTAAAACCGGACTTTTGCCATTAGCTATTAAGTTCTCTGAATGGAAATCAACTGCATTGAAAACATATAAAAAGGATAAATGGATACCTAGCTCTATGTAGAAGTTAGGTATATCTTTTTTATTTTCGATTTTATAGTAATCAATAGATTCAGACCAAAAATAATTTGATCTATAAATATTTCTTGGAAATTTAAGAGAATAATGATTTGAATTTTTATTGAACTGTTTTAAAATCTTTTCATAGAATAAATCTATATTACCGTTTCTTGGTTTGTAATATATTTTTTTGCCATTTAAATCAAAAGACACAACGCTCTTTCCTCTGTTATGTGTATCGCCTTTGTTTATAGTAATATTTGATAAATATAAACTTTCTTGTTTTTCATTAATATTATAATAATTTTTTAGTTCGTCTATATCGTCAATTAGATTAAATAAAAATTCCTCTAAATAGTTTAATATCAATGTTAACTTATGATTCATTAAAGAAGTTAAAGTATCATTCTCCTTTAAAATTTTTGTAAGCTCTGTTGGGTTAGATAAATATTCTTCAATGTATTCAGTATACTGCTCTTTTTCATTATTACTTTTGAAGTTTTTAAAAGTTCTTTTCTTGTTTATATCGTATATTAATGATCTATAAGCAACAGACATTAGTAATTGTGATACCTGTTCTTTAAGATTTTTTTCTTCTTTATAAAAATTAAAGTCAATATACTTTTTTAGTAAAGTTAATTTATTGGTGAATTCCGTTTGAAAGAGTTCTACAAATAAGTCAGTAAAGAGAATGAGATTTTTATTGTTAACTTGAGAATTTATATTTATATGATTTAAATAATTATAATCAATCATTTCATCATTGTTGCAGGAAGGATTAGATATTATAGGTTTATTTTTGCTGTAATAATCTCTATGTAAATATTCTATGTTAGATATATTTAATTCTTTAAGTGCATTTTCAACGTCATTAATTTCAAAATCTTTATATATGTTATCTATAAAATAATTTAATTTTTGCATTAAAATCACCCCTTAATACTTTATTAATTATGTATTGGGTAATGGCGGGGGAGAAATCCCCCACCATTATTGTTCTTAACACCAGCAAGTGTGTGTAGGGCAGATTGAACATTCCCAAGTAAGAGTACAGTACTTTCCATCATTATCTTCAGATATTCCCATTGGTTCTGCAGCACCACCAGAAATATTCTTTAGAGAAGCTTCTTCTAATTCGCTCATGAAATCACCGGCAGTATTGAACAATTGCAAATCTTTTTCTTTCATAAAAAAATTACCTCCTACATGTTTGAATTTTTGTTAAATTGTGTTATTATAAAAGTGTGAAAAATTAGTTATAAGGAAATAATACAATAATTTGGGCAATTTAGCAAATATTGTTTTATTTCCCAAAAAAACAAAAGAGGAGGAATTTAAATGGAAAAGAAAGTATGCGCTTACAAAAAAATTAGTGTCGAGGATTTAAGAGAAGTTTCTGGTGGTGCTGCAGAACCGCAAGGAACTCCAACTGTTACAATCCCGATATCTGCTGCAATTTGTCCAACAACTCAATGTGCATCTATTGTCAGACCTTGTAATAATGGCTAAGGTACAGTATTTGATAATAAATGCCCCCTATTTACAGGGGGTATTTATTTTTTAGGAGGAATATAATTTATGAAAAACCTAATAAGTTTGAAAATTTATGAACAGCTTTTTTCTGAGAAAATAGATATATATATTATGGAAATTGGAAAGAAG
The DNA here is from genome assembly GCF_038004725.1 of Oceanobacillus sp. FSL K6-0251. Taxonomy (NCBI): domain Bacteria; kingdom Bacillati; phylum Bacillota; class Bacilli; order Caryophanales; family Bacillaceae; genus Oceanobacillus; species Oceanobacillus sp. FSL K6-0251. The sequence goes on from NZ_JBBORS010000001.1 coordinate 1,864,320, forward strand.
TTTAAACATATATTATTAGATAATTATAATCAGGATATTAAAGATATAATTATAGAAAAAATAGGAAAAATAAGTGGTAAGTTTATGCTCGAAGATTTTCATGAAAATTTTAATGACAAAGGAGAGGATGATAAATGTAAAGATAGCAGAATCAATTATTATGTAAAAAAATTAGACATGCAAGAAGATAAATTTAAAAATTTAAGGTCAATATTAGATAATAATATTACAGAATTTATGAATTTTCACTATAATATATTAAATGATTTTTGCAAAAACAGAGAAGATTTTTTTCCAAATCAAAATGTTAAAATTAATTATATTGAAATCGACAAAGGAGATACTCACAATAATGGAAAAACTGTAGTAGTATTGTTTTTTAATAATGGTACAAAACTTGTATATAAACCGAGAAATATAGAAAGTGATATCTTTTATTATAAATTAATCAAAATGTTTAATGATGATAATGGATCCGATCTAAAGATACCTAAATTATATAATTACAAATCTCATGGTTGGCAAGAATTTATTGACTATACAAATTGTAATACTCTTGAAGAAATAGAAGCGTATTATTATCATTTAGGAATTCATATATTTTACACATATATGTTAAGATCCAATGACATCCATTATGAAAATATAATTAGTAATTCGAATAGTCCAGTTATTATTGATTTAGAAACTATTATGCAAGGGACAATTAACTTTGATTCTAATCAGTTAATAAAAAATAATTCTCTTTTTTTAAATGAGTCAATCTTACAAAGTTTATTGTTTGACTACACTACTACCTTCACTGGTGAGGGGATAATGTTTTTAGGTGGAACTACAAATCAAACACTAACACCCAAAACCGAGGAAATTTTGGTTGATGAAAATAGTGATAATATGCGGTATATCTACAAAAAACATTTTTTAAAAGAAAGTAAAAATATCCCCAAATATAAGAATAAATTTATGGAAATCTATTCTTTCAAAGAGAAAGTTATAAGAGGATTTAAGAAAGCTTATTTGTATGTAGTTGAGAATAAGCAAGAGTACATGGAAATAATTTCTACTTATCCAGCTTTTAATGTGAGATATGTACTAAAACCGACTTATACCTATATTACATACATAGAATTTTTAAAACAAACCCACTCCAAAGAGAGCACTGAACTTTTTGGTATACTTCAAAATACAAATACCCATTTTAAGTCCCAAGATGTAATTACTGATTTGGAGTATAAAAGCCTTTTAAATTATGACGTGCCTTACTTCACTGTAAATATTGATGAAAAAGATATTAAAAGTCCTACTTTTAATGATAAAGTAGTATATAATTTTTTTGATAAAGAACCTAGAGAAGAAACTTTATTAAGAATAAATAATTTATCATTCAATGATCTGGAAGAGCAGTCTAATCTATTAAATTTAGCTATAGATGCATACAAAGAGAATAGCTCAAAGGAGATTGAATCAACATCACTTAAGAAGTTACATTATAAGAAAGATATTAACCAGGAAATAAAAAAAATAACATCACCTACTGATAGCTTTTCAACACTATTAAGTATTCGCCATAATGGTAATGGGAATGCAGTTATCAGTCCAATTGGATATAATTTATATGATGGATTAGGAGGCATATCGATATTATTTCATTATTGGATATTAAAATATAAAAAAGAACATTCACCTAGTTTAAAGGATTTGAATAAAACAATTGAGAATCTATATGAAATTGATAAAACTAGTAATTTTTCAATTTATCACGGTAAATTTTCCTATTTTAAATATATATATATTCTAAATAGTATTACTGAAGAAAATCACATAAACGAAAATATTGTGAGAAACCTATTAAAATTAATAAATGAATATAATATTCATATAGGGAAAAGTTGGTATCCAATAGATTATATGGGTGGTCTAACAGGTATTATATCACTATTAATTGACTTTTATATTTCTACTGACAATAAAGAAATATTATATGCAATTGAAAATTTTAAAGACATACTAATATCCAAATCCAAAGTAACCAATAAAGAAATATATTGGGATCAGGATGCCAAAGATATGAAGATGAATCCAGGTTTAGCTCATGGTACTTCTGGTATAGCATTAACTTTAGCGAAGTATGTGCACTTTATTAATAAAGATGAACAAGTTATTTATACAGTAGAGAGAATCTTATCTTATGAAGATAAAGCATTAAACTTTGAAGAGCCTACTATTTGGTGTAATGGTCTTTCAGGCATATTACTAGCAAGAGTTCAAATTCAACAGTATATACCATATCTTAAAGTGAACTATATTGAAGAATTAACAGAAATTCTCAGTTTAAATGTATCTAATTTAAATAACAGGAAAAGTATATGTCATGGTGTGCATGGAAACATGTTAGTGTTAAAGGCAATAGAATTTCTTAGAGAAAAATCTTTTCCTGATATTGAACAATGGAATAAAGATTTAGGTAATCATACAATGAGTAATTCCTGGGACTCTGGATTTTCGTATCCCAATAATAATTCGGGTTTTTTTCTAGGCAAAAGCGGACAATTATTCGACATAATTCTAAAAAAGGAGGATTATAGGTTTGCTTTAAACATTATGAGTTAGAGTTATCTTCGTACCAAACTCATCACTTTTTATTGAGATTCCAAGTTCTAATAAACTTGGAATTTCTTTTATTATAGTTAACCCTTTTCCATCGGAAAGATTTTTGGTTGTATAGTCAAATCCTATACCATTATCGAGTATGATTAAGTGTTCACATTTGTTTTCTTTTATTGTTTTTATATCTAAAGTATTTGCATTTGAGTGGTAAAGAACATTTTGCAATATATTATCAAATAATCTTTCAAACCACATTTTATCTAAAGTCCAGTTAATACTAGGATCAATATTCATATTGCACTTTATATGTTTATGTTTTAAAGCATTATTCCATTTTTGGGAAATTTGCTCTAGAAATTCAGACAAAATAACAGGTTCTCTTTTTAGAATTATTGAATCAGAATTCAAATAATTTTTATGATATATTCTATCACTAAGTGTAGATATAATATTTACATTTTTGGTGATTTCTTCAATGGCCTCTTTTGTATTTTTGCCTGCTTGAATATAGTATAGATTAATATTAATAATTGAAAGAGGGGTCTTAATATCATGAGATAGTTGATCTAAATACTTTTTTCTTATTTCTTCTGATTCATTATATTTTTTTTGATTGTATTTTAATCTTTCTATTAATACATTAATAGATTCGCTTAGATATCTTATTTCATCAAATTTTAAATTTGAAATAGGAACAGTGTCTGGAATCTCTTGTTCATCAGCTATCATATGTATTAGTTTTGCAAGATTAGTAATCTCTAATGATATATTTTTAAGAATTTTAGAAAGAAAGTAAACATATAATAAAATCATTATAAAAAAAAGAGAAAAAATATATATATAATTATCATTAGATTTAAAAGGGATATCCGTATTATTAATAAAATTCAACAATAAATGGATTCCGTATACCGTATAGTTAGAAAATATAAAAGCAAAAGGAAAAAATAATATAGAAGCTAATGTTATTAAATAAACTTTTTTGTGAAACATATTTCTTACTCCTTAATGATGTGTCATTTTATAACCGTATCCGTAAACAGTATGGATAATATTTTCGTTAATATTTATTTTATTTCTTAAATTATTTATATACACATTTAGAGAATTCGATTTATCATTATAGTCAATTCCCCAAATATATTCAATAATCTGCTCTTTAGATAAACAAAGATCTATATTGTTATATAAATAAAAAAATAGTTTTTTTTCGGTATTGCTCAATTTAATCTCTTTCTTTGTATTAGAATCTAAAACACTTTGAGTAATGTTATTAATCATTAACCCGCTTATATACGTATATTCACTATATTTATTATTCAATAAATTCTCTAATCGAGCTATAAGTTCTAAAGGCTCAAATGGTTTAGGGATAAAATCTTCCCCTAGTTCTAATCCCTTAATTTTATCTTCTAATTGGCTGTGAGCAGTTAAAAACACTACTGGTTTTTGAGGATAAAGTAATTTTATTTTTTTACATACTTCATAGCCATTATCAAATGGAATTTCAATATCTAATAAGAAAATATCAATATGTTCTAATTCAGAATAAGTAATTTGATTATCGGTTTTAATAAATACATTAGCAAAGTATTCACCTAAAAAGTCGTGCAAAAAATCCGATATGTATTTATCGTCTTCTAGTACAAAGATACTTAATGTTTTCATTATATTTTTCATAGTATTATTCTTCCTCCTTATTTCTCCATTTTTGATAACAAATAATGTCGAAGTGTGAATTATCATTATAATTTAAGATGTTAGATATTACAAACCGATCCATTGTCTGTTAATAATTTGAGATTCCTGTAGATGTAAGGTTATACCTAATGCTGGTTCATAGATTTAGAATATGATCAAACGATGTACCAAGTCATATGCGATAATACATACTTTAACTTGTTTATATAACAAAACAATAGTATTTAAAAATGTATAGAGATTCATTTTTTACACTGCTGCTTTTAATCTTAATATATTTAATTTTGTAGTAAGTTAAATAAATTGAGAACTTATTCAACAACAACGACAACATACTAAAAAAGTCTGGTTATAAAATACACTTTCACAAATACAGATGGTCTTAGTTAAAAAAATTTATAAAGTTCATATGTGGAATTGATTCATATTTAAAAGTCCCGAGTAATCGTAGAAACTTATAAGAAAGAAAATAAAATCGTTAATTTTAAGATTCTTTTAATATTCATATTATATTATGTACATATAAATAAACACATGCAAATTACAGGAGGAATATTTATGTTAACTATGGAAAAATTATTTATTGCAATAACGATTCTTACGTTCATATTATCTGTTTCATTATTTATTGTAGAAATCGTTAAGAATGGATTTAAGCAAAGTAATTTTAAATTATCTTTCACGCTCTTTATTATTTACATTATTAGTATGGTTATATTCTTATTAATACGTAACTAGGAGCATTCCTGTAATGAAGAAATTTGAGGTTTGAACAAAAAAGAGCCCTCTTGGTATAGTACAGGGTGTCATTGCAATGACCCCGAAATTAAAAAATACCAAGGAGGACTCATCCATGAATTATAATCAAAATCACAAAATATCGCAAATCACACCATCTACACTTGTAGTGGGAATAGACATTGCCAAAGACAAACATGTGGCACGAGCACAGGACGACAGAGGCTATGAATTTGGGAAAAGATTGATCTTTGAAAACCGAATAGAAGGCTTTGAAATCCTACTGGAATGGATTTCAAAGCTCCAGAAAGAACACGATAAAAACCATGTCATCATAGGAGCTGAGCCAACAGGTCACTATTGGATGAGTTTAGGTTATTATCTGATCAGCAAGGATACGGATTTTGTATTGGTTAATCCGATGCATGTCAAGAAAGCAAAAGAACTGGATGATAACTCGCCAACGAAAAATGATACCAAAGATGCGCGCGTGATTGCCCAGCTGGTGAAGGATGGGAGATACTCTATACCAAACCTTCTCGACGGCATCTATGCCGAGTTAAGAGAAGCCATGAAACTACGAGATCAACTCATCAAACAGCAGACAGTTACGGAAGGACGTATACAAAATAACATGCAGCGCTATTTTCCAGAGTTTCAGGATGTATTTAAACAATGGAATGGAAAGGCCGCATTATATACGTTACGGGCATTTCCATTTCCATCTGATATTCGTGATAAAACGCCAGAAGACGTACTGGAGGAATGGCAAACGGTCGTTAAACGTGGTGTTGGTATCAAACGAGCAACCAAACTGGTAGACAAAGCGAAGAAGAGTGTTGGCATAGAAATCGGCTTACGCTTTGCCAGACAAGAGCTACACAGCTTATTAGACCAATATGAGCTGTATGCAGAACAATTGAAAGAGCTGGATTTGGAAATAGAGGCGCTCTTAGGAGAGATACCAGGAGCAAAAGAAATGCTGGCTATCAAAGGACTGGGAGTAACAACCGTAGCTACCTTTTTCGCGGAAGTAGGAGATATATCAAATTATCATCATCCGCAACAACTCGTGAATCTGGCCGGCTTATCGTTGCGGGAGCACAGTTCCGGGAAATTCAAAGGGGAAACGAAAATAACGAAACGCGGACGGAAGAAACTGCGAAAGGCGATTTATTTAGCGATACGACCGCTCGTAGCGAATAATCCGACGTTTCAAACCTTGCATAGGTATTACACGACCCGCCCGGAAAATCCATTAAAGAAACAACAATCATTGATTGCGTTGTGTGGGAAATTATTACGTGCCTTGTTTGTCATTGGTCAAAAACAGTGTGAATTTGATGGAAGCAAGTTATTGAAAGGTTTACCTCAGATAGAAACTTTACAGGCAGCTTAAGCTGTAGAAGAAAGAAATAGCAACAAATGACCTTGGGAACTTAGAATACACAAACACCAATAATGCGGAGTCGGAGCTTATTTTTTCCATTCGGGCTAGACCCAGCATAGGAGCTTATTCCGACCTCCACCTTGTGGATACGCAGGACGAGGGAATGTATGGATACCAATCCCGTGATACATGGGAGGGTGAGCGACCATAAGAAGTGTGGAGTTACCAAGCATGGTTACACCATTTTTTACCAAATACTACCTGTTTGGTCGTTAGGATGGCTAGGAGTGCATTAGAATATTCTGTATTCTGACAAACGCTCCACCCCCACTATCCAACCCCAAATTGGATGTTTAAGAAATTCTAAGAAAACAAGAGCATTTCGGAGATATTTTAAGTATATAGAGGGAGGGAATTTAATGATAAATATAAAAGATGTTTCTTATAAAGTTGATGGAAAGTCGATATTAAAAAAAGTAAACTTGAAATTGGATGAGGGGAAAGTTTATGGCTTATTAGGCCCAAACGGAGCTGGAAAAACAACATTATTTAAAGCTCTTTTGAATGCGATAAAATATGAGGGGGAAATAATTAATAACAATAATAATATGCTTGTTGGAAAGCTAATAGAGTATCCTGCCTTTTATCCTAACTTAAGTTGCTTTGAAAACTTAAAGTTACATGCATCTTATGCTCAGTTAGATGACTATCCAAATATCGATAATTTATTAAAACTTGTAGGAATATTTAATGCTAAAGATAAGAAATTTAAGAATCTTTCTATGGGAATGAAGCAAAGACTAGGTGTGGCTAAGGCGCTAATGGGAAATCCGAATATTTTATTATTAGATGAACCAACAAATGGATTAGATCCAATGGGAATAAAGGAAATGCGTAATTTAGTGGAAAAGGAAATAAGAAACAAAAATAGAATTGTAATGATTTCAAGTCACAATCTAAATGAAATTTCTCATATAACAGATACTTTAATATTTATTAACAACGGAGAAATAGTACTAGAAATAGAAAACGAAGATAAGACTTATATTATTGGAAAAGTGAAAGAAATTTCAAATGAGCAAAAAGACAAATTAACTTTATTAAAGAACAATAAGAATGAAGATATAGTTGTTTTAAGCAATAAAAAATACGACATTTTAAGTCAAAGCAAGTCAATTCTATTAGACGATATTCAATATTTGGATTTAGAAAATCTTTATATTGAATTAATGTCGTTAGCAGCAGAGGTGAAGGCCGTATGATTCAATTAATTAAAAATGAATTGGTTAAGGTAAGAAGCGAAAAGTATATAAAATTTATTTTTATTTTAAATCTCATCCCAATATTAATGAATTTTGCAAATTATATCGTGAATAACAAAAGTATGAGTTTAGAGAATGGATTTTACTTTACTTTTTATAACCAATATTTTATGTTGCTTCCTATTATCACAAGTATTATTATTTCATCTATATTTTATATAGAATATAGAAATAATACTTATTTAGATTGGGTAACATACAATATTCCGAGAAGAAAATTATTCTTTTCAAAGTTATTTGTATCACTATTAATTATGGCTGTAATTTTTATATCTAATCTAATAATTTTGTTGGTATTTTATAGTATCGTGGATCGAGAATTCTCTAATCTATATAAAATAATATTGTCATTCACCACATTACACTTAATTGTAGTTATAAGTGTTTCTTTAATCTTTTCGGTAATCATTCAACTAACAAGAAATATTGTGATAAGCATTTCTATTGGTATAGGTGGCTCTCTAATTTCTATGATTTTAATGGCAGCTCCATTTTCTTATTTAATACCATTAACTTTCGGATATAGAGCTGGTTTATACTTTGTTGATAATGAATTTTATTATGACAATCCTTTAATTTCTACCCTTGTAGGAATTGGAATAACTATAGTATTAGCTTTAATTATGCTAATATTAAGTTTGAAAATAATTAATAAAAAAGCTATTTAAATTGTATTTACATTAGAAATATAAGAGATATTAAGTATTTGTATTTTGCAAAACAATTGTACACAGAATTGCAAAACATCAATACATAGTTTTGCAACGAAAAATACATGGGGAATTTTGTTATTTGACACGGAGCCTCTACGAGCATGAGTCAAGAGCCATGGAGCCAGACTGCACAAAGGATCTGGCTCTTCCGCAGAAGGGTATCATGCTCGCCTCTCCGTATCAAAAAGTGATCATTTCGTTATGTATTTTTTCTTTGCAATTCTTTGAATTTAGCCTTGCAAAGTTGTGTACTTTATTTTGCATTACACAGTATTAGAAGACGAAGAGGCTATGTATGGCAAGGCCCCTTCGTTTTCTTATATTCTAATTTATAAAATCGTTAGATTTAGATAAAAAAACTCCTGATTATGTACTTTGATAACGAAGAAATAGATGCTTTTATTTTTTTAGGAGGACGAGAAATACTATTAGTTAGGAATCAATACTTTCATAAAGATGTATAAAAATATCTAAAATCACCATAGAATCAATATATGATTATATAGTTGGTCATCGAGTAATAACCAATATACAAGGAGTATTATGTAGTACCAATTTATTAATTTGTAATTGAAAAAACAATAAAATAGCAAGATTAATCAAAAAAAAATGAAGAATTCCTTTATTCTATATAAAGAGAGTAAAATCAATATGCAAATTAAGTAGTACTCTTACAAGTCTAAGTCAAAAAGGGGAGAGCATAAATGGAGATAAAAAAGAAGGGTTGGTTTTTGACTGGGTTAGACCCATTAAGCTATGAAATGGGTATTGATTATGAAATTGTACTAGAGGGAAAAGCATCAGGTTATTTAAAATCTAAAACAGAAGTGGATTCAACGAGTTTTGCCACTATGATGCAAATGTTTAAAGCAAATCGATATAAAGGAAAACGCGTAAGACTTTCGAGTTATATATGTACAAAAGGTGTAAAAAACTCTGCTGGGATGTGGATGGGTGTAAAGGATACAATGGAAGAGTTAGTCCAATTAGATAATATGAGTAATCGGCCTGTTAAAGGGTCTACAGATTGGAAACTATATTCCATAGTTTTAGATGTGCCAAATAATAGTACTACTATATTATTCGGAATCATTTTATCAGGGAAAGGAACAGTATGGGCAAATCAATTTTTTTTGGAAGAAGTAAATGAAAATATTCCAACTACTAATATGCAGCAGCAGGATGAAATGCTGAATTCTCCTGTAAATCTATCATTTGATAAAGATTCCAACCACTAATAAACACCAATGAGTTAATATGATATTTTGTTTTACTGTTTAATGACACCAAGTGTTTTTATGAATGACAACATTTTATTATTTTGCCTTTGAAACGATAATTTTTCTGTAAGGTTCTTTGTCTGGAAGCGCAACAATTGCTCGTAACGTATATTCAAAATAGAACAAGAAGATAATTTTCTTTATTTCTTCATATTAGTAAATCTCTAATTTTTGCAGTTCTAAAGTATTGGATAAGAAACGAACCTTTAACAGCCTATTTTTATGTTAGGGTTATGATGTAAATAAATTTTAGAAAGGAAAAAGAATTATGTATTATTAAGATTTAAAAGAAATGTTACGAAATGAAACAGCAAGAGATTGGGAATTTGAGGATTATGTTTAGCAATTGATTACTTTAGTAAAGTTGGAGCATCCTACATCATTGGGGATAGCAAAGCAGTTAGTATCTGAAGGGACCTGCTCTTTGACTGATAAGCAGATCGAGGTTTTGTGGATAAGGGTTTAGATAGTGATTTTTTTGCAGAAGAATGTCAAGGTGGTCATGACATTCCACCCGGAGGAATTAAAATGACAGGCTGTAGCGTTCTATCTCGAACAAGGAAATAGTCTAAAGGTAACTTGTGAACAATTTAATATTTCGTCCACATCCGTTTTACGTCGTTTGATAAATGTAACCGCTACCCCAAATCGACAAAGATTAATGAACGGAAAAGTAGTTGCAGTAGTACTGGCAATATTAGGTGCAATATTAGTAGCTATCATCCCTTTGAGTATGGCATTCAATATGTACCAGCCTTGCAATCTTTTTTACCGCCTTTTGCGGAAGGCTTTACCAGTTAAGCCTCCTTGCATACTTAATGTGCATGCCAAGCAGCATGACATTAGGAATACAGGAGGTTTTTTATGTTCCTATATTGAAGATTTCCAATACATCTGTACACGTTTTGGATTTGTTCCATTTCTATTTTTGTCTTAAAGCTATGGCACTTATTTATTTTGAAGCAACTAATTATTTTATTCAAACTGAACAAAAAGAAGTGCGTGCACCTTATTTAGCAATTGATAAGAAATCAATAGGTAATCAAGTTATGCCTCAGGATAATAATGTTATTATAATCCCTTCTCTTTTTATGATGAATAACTTTTCTAAAACATTTCTACATCATATGAATAAACTTAATGTTGATTTAACTAAGCGTGGCGAAAGTTTCGAAACAGCAATTCAATCTTTGTTTACTAAACATGGCCTTCCGCCAAATTCAGCGGCTATCCACAATACTTGAATGGTTATCTTAACCTTTAAAATGGTAAACTTAAAATAACTACCCTAATTAAGAAAGAGGCAAAACAATGGAACTAAAACACATGATTTATTTTATAGAAATCGTCAAAACTGGCAGCATGACTAAGGCATCAGAAAAGCTGTATATTTCACAGCCTACGATTAGTAAGCTTTTACGGAATCTAGAAGCAGAATTAGGAATGGAATTATTTGACCGTCATAAACGGCAAATGGTGCTTACTGATGCGGGAAAAGCTTTTTTACAGCAGGCAAAAGAAATTGTCCGGTTATATGAAAATCTTCCGACAGAAATGAATAATTTGTTAGGAATGAAGCAGGGGCATATTAAAATAGGGCTGCCTCCGATTATGAATGTAAAGCTGTTTATTCACACGCTTGGAGAGTTTCATGAGAGCTATCCGGATATCAGCTTTGAATTATTAGAAAGTGGCAGTAAGCGGATTGAAGAGAGCATCATTAATGATGAGGTCGATGTCGGTATTACGGTGCTGCCGACAGATACGGATACCTTTCATCAATTTTTTCTGCTTGAGGAACAGTTGAAATTGGTGGTTCCGCGCTCTCATAAATTTGCCGAGAGAGAGAAAGTAAGTCTTATTGAATTAAAGGATGATGACTTTATTTTATTTAGTGAAGATTTCATCTTAAATGATCGTATAACCGAGGCGTGTAAGACTGCTGGTTTTATTCCTAAGGTGATTGCGGAGAGCTCACAGTGGTACTTTATCGAACAGATGATTACGGCAAGCCTTGGGGTAAGTATTCTCCCGGCAAGTATTATTGACACGCTAAAGGAAGACGTTGTCAGTATTGAAATTGCGGATCCTTCGATTTTATGGCAATTAGCAATTATTTGGAAGAAGAATAGCTATACCTCCTTTGTTACCAAAGAGTGGCTGAAGTTTATGCAGGAACAATTGATGTTTAAAGATGGCAAAAATAATTAAATATGGCGCTTCCATAGATTTCATCTATAGTTCAAATAAAGAATAACTATTTTTATTATAGAACGATAGGATTTAAGATAAGTATAGAGTAAAAATAAAGCAATTTTATTAAGGAAGGGAACACTTGAAATATGAACAGTTATAAGCATCCAAACGAAAGCAGAGTAGTTAGTACGGATCAAGTGCTAATCAATGATTTAAATAATTACAATACCCTCTTTGGAGGTGTATTGATGAAGAAATTAGATAATAATGCCACGCTTTCTGCAAGAAGGCATGCCAGAGTGAAGGAATGTGTCACAGCCTCTACGGACTCAATTGATTTTCTTCATCCGATTCGTCAGTCTGATTCGGTATGTATTGAATCCTTTGTTTCCTATACAGGCAATACATCGATGGAGATTTTTTGTAAGGTGATTGCCGAGGATATGATTACAGGGGAGAGAAAAATTGCTGCCACTGCTTTTCTTACCTTTGTTGCCCTGGACAGCAACAAAAAGGCTGTGAAAGTAGCACCCATTGTACCGGAATCAACAGAAGAAAAATTCTTATATGAATCTGGCGAAAAACGGGCAGCGATGCGCCGGAAGCGAAGAGAACACAGTAAAGAGCTGACACAAATTATTGGTTTGGAAAAACCATGGGAAAGAGGAGATATCTATGTTTGTTAATATAAATAGTTTATATCATATAGAGGAAGAGCTTGACCAGCTTCAAAGGGATTACAGAGAATTGTATGAGCATTTACAGCATATCGTGAGTCTGACTAGACAGTTGCAGATTCCTTACAAATATTTAGGGGAACTATTAGTAAGAAATGAAGAAGCAACCAAACCTCCTTTTATTCGGGAGTCTGTTATACACCTTTATCAGAAAGAAGTGAATTTATTAAAAGAGCAAAAGGATTTTGAAAAATTGCTGTCTATCCTGCAGCGTTTAGAACAAGTTTCCTATTCACAAGTATTTCTGTTAGTGCTGGGGGCAAAGCCGGAGCTTATTCAGGTCAATACAATCATTAAATAGCAGCCAGGGCTTATCACCATGTTGTTTGGAGTGATAAGCCCTGTTTTTGCGATTGTGGGCACGTAAATAAAATAGTCATGATTATATCAGCAGCTTTGTGTTAAAATAATTTGAATAATATTACTTTAATTAAATTAGCTGTTCTGTGAAATATCTATCAGGCTTTACGAAGAATGGAGGCTTTCTTGATGAAAAAGTATTCTTGGATCAGTTATCTATCACTCGGGCTGCCTATACTATTATTTCTATTATTGTTTGCCGTGGCTGATATAGAACCATTAGTATTAGCTCAAACTATACTTATTGCTCAATTAATTGGCGCTCCGTTATCAATCATCTTAAGTGTAGCTGCTCTTTTTAAAAAGAATGAAAAAAAGGTTGTTGCCGTATTTGGATTGATAATTTCTCTCAACTTAACGGGAGCACTTGTTTATTTGCTTTTACTAGGTTTTGGTATGGGGGAGGCGTGAGAAGGAGTATAAGCAGGGGGGAATAAGATGAATAGAAAACCTTAAGTAGCTTTGTTAGTTTAATCTGGCGGATGGGATTAACGTCAGGGCAGGCATTCAGACGAAATGAAATCACGCTGACTACCCAGCCAGCTCTTCTACACAATCCAATTATTTAACATCTCATTCTGAAACCTTTACAATAAACAGGGAGAAGTCAAAAAGAAAGGGTGAGTGTGTTGAATATCTTAGTAGTTGGAGCAAATGGACAAATAGGGAAGCATCTGGTCAAGCTGATTCAAGACAATGGGGATCAGGCACGTGCGATGATTCGCAAGGAAGAGCAAGCGAATTATTTTAAAGATTTAGGTGCAGAAACGGCCATTGTTAACTTAGAGGATGAAGTCGATGCAATTGCTAATGCAGCAGAGGGTGTGGACGCGGTCGTATTCACAGCTGGTTCCGGTCCGAAAACTGGAAAGGATAAAACCCTGATGATTGATTTGGATGGAGCGGTGAAAACCATTCAAGCGGCAGAACAGGCGAATGTTAAACGTTTTGTCATGATTAGTTCGTTTGATACCAACCGTGAAGCTATTCAATCAGCCCCTGAATCGTTTGCACCTTATGTCGTAGCAAAACACTATGCAGATGAGTGGCTGTTAAACTCCGATTTAGACTATACCATTATTCATCCAGGACTATTAACGAATGAACCTGGCACCAATCAAGTAAATCTTGGAGCCAATGTGGAACGGGGAGAAGTCCCTCGGGAAGATATTGCGAAAGTGATTTATACCAGCTTGAAAAATGATACAACCATCGGCAAGAGATTCCGCGCAGTAGGCGGACAGACAGCTGTTGAAGAAGCGATACAGTCGGTGTAATAAATAAAAACGTCAGATTTTCTAATCTGTCTAGAAAGACCTGTGCTATGTAAAAGATGGGCACAGGTCTTTCTTTGTTAAATAGCCTTTTAATATGGGAGCAATTAATATCAGCTTGAGATAATAAAAAAATAAAGAGGGCATAATGGTATCATTTCATTTCAATTTAAAAAATTAGAATTTTAAAAACCAATATACTGTATAAAAAAGAGAGGGATTTATAATGAATGCTTTAATCAAAAAAGTCTTTGAACAAGTAAAAACAGAAAATCTAATTCTTCGAAAGCCATCAGAAGCAGATGCTTATGCTGTCCTTGAGATTGAAGGAGATCCCAAAACAAATACATACCGGCCGTCTGGACCAATGAAAAACATAGAGGAAGCTCTGGAAAAGATAGAGCTTTGGAATAAGGACTGGATAACACATGGCTGTGGTTATTGGATGATTTCTGAGCATAAGCGCTCGGATGTAGTAGGAATTGGAGGCGTAAGAAATATAAATTGGCAAGGGCGCGAAGTGTTAAACTTGTACTATAGATTTTCACCAAAGTTTTGGGGAAGAGGATATGCTGCGGAGGTAGCCAGATATTCTGTGTATTTAGCTCGTGAACACCTTTCTGAATTACCAATCATATCGAGAGTTCGTCCATCTAATATACCTTCGTTAAGGGTTGCGGAAAAAAGTGGGCTGCTGCGTCACCCAAGTTTAGATAGTGCGGAGCATATTGTATTTACTTCAGGATGGGATTGAATGTTGAAAAATATATTCAAATAAACTGGGAGGTTTTAAGGATATTGAGATTTCTTAGAATGTATTTTCCCAGCTAATTACAACAACATCTAGGAATATGTTAACATGAAGAACAGAATATATAAAATTCTCACAATTAAATCGTATTGAAATAGAGAAGGGGATTAATAAATGATGGGAAATATCGGAATACCAGGGATGATTATTACGGTGATAGCTGTTGTCCTTGTTATTTATCTGATTAGAAGACTGTTAAAAAGATAGAGGGGAACGCTTTATTTCTTTATTAAATAAGCTTTCCTCTTGATGTTATCAGATAAATGCGCGAAATAATAATTAATCTGCAAATCGATATATTGAATAATTATTCTTGTTAATTAAGCTAATAAAAAAATAATAGAATAGCAGGAGGAATGAAAGTGATAGAATCCAGAAATCCAAAGGATGTACATAAACCATTAGCTCCGTATAGTCATCAAATCGAAGTCTCCGGAGACATACGGTGGTTAAATTTGTCGGGCCAGTTAGGGATGGATATGGAAGGCAATGTCTCAGAGGATTCCGTGGAGCAATTAAAAATGGCCTTTGAAAACATTCGCATCAATTTACAGGAAGCGGATATGGACGTAGAAAACCTGACGAAGCTTGTTTTTTATATTGTCGGGGAAATGGATGCGGATAGAAGAAGAGAAGCAATTGGCGAATTTTTAGGGGATCACCTTCCTTGTACAACGATGGTTTTTGTTGCCGGGTTAGCCGGTCCGCGATTTAAAGTAGAGATAGATGCATGGGCGTGTAAAGAAAATAAATAAGGAGCTATATAAAATGGATTGTCCAATTTAACAATCTCTCTTCATATCTGCAATTGAATTATGAAGCAGGGAGATATCTACAAAACGGAATAAGCACTATGGCGGGTAGGAATATCAGTTATACGCAGATAGGAATTTTTTCAGGCATTTCCTGGAAGCAGTGTATCTCCCTTAAAGAGGAGAGAATTAAATTGAAATCGATACTCATTAACCAAGATTTTAGACGTATGTGGGGTTCAGAGTTTCTTTCTATTTTAAATGGAAGGTTTAAAGAGCTGTTGATTCCTTTAGTTGTATTAGGTCAAACCAGTTCGCCGCTAGTTACAGCCCTTGTCGCTTTGTCCCAGCAATTGGGTACGGTTCTATTTGCCATCCCAATCGGAACATGGGTAGAAACGAAGAATAAGGTCAGAATTGCATCTTCTTGTCATTTTTTATATGGAATAGGCATTTTTATGCTCGCGTTTCTTCTGGCAACACAGAATGTCAATGCAGTAATTATTGCTTCCTTGTTGTTCGTAATGGGGTTACTTGCCTTAATTAGCAGAACAGCGTTTACTTCAATGATTCCTGCCATTGCCGGCAGAGAAAATCTGTTAAAAGCACATACCAATATTGAAGCAGCTGATGCTATTGCTACTGTCATCGGCCCTGCGTTGGGTGGAATATTATTAGCAAAAACAGGCTCGGTATTAACGTTGCTTATTTGCGGGATTTTATCTCTTCTTTCTGCTCTGTTGATTGGTTTTATTCGTAATAAAGAAGGTTTTATAGGGACAGAGACGGAAGAGCTGCAAAAAAGTAAATGGAGCGTGTTTTTAAGAAGGTCCATCGCTGGATTGAAGATTTTAATCTCTAATCCACAACAGCTGATCAGCACAATAGCCATGGCAATATTAGCTTTCACAACGATATTTATTACATTAACTATAATCTTTTACGCTCGGATTACATTAGAGTTGTCTGAAGGGTTCATTGGTATTTTGCTATCGAGTGCTGGCGTAGGTAATATTGTTGGCATCTTTTTGATCAATAAATTCAAAAATCTAAATTGGGTGTTGCTGATGAGTTTCTTGCTGATTATCTCTGGTATAGGTATATTAATGATTACAGCAACAAACGTTTTTATTATGATGTGTTTTGGGATGGCTGTTTTTGATTGTGCGCTATCTATGGCTTTTATTGTGCAAGGTGCTATTCACCAGGGGATCACGCCAGATGAATTCTTAACAAGAGTCAGGAGCTCCACCTATGTTATTGGCGGACTATTTTCCATACTGGGAACTTTTTTAGCGGGAGCTATTCCGGAATTATTTATGGAAAAAATTGCTTTAATGATCGGGGCTTTTATTCTTTTGATGCCAGCTTGCATCTTCCTTCGTTTTGGAAAGGCTGGCGTTGCATTGAGCAAAGTAGAGCCAGTTTATAACAAATAGGAAAGTATAAACGAAGCAGCATATTAAAATTCTCGATAAGTATTTCGTTTTTCCGTCGAGAATTTTAATATGATTACGGGAGGGACATAGCATGAAATCGGTCAAAGTATATCATTATGATGCATTTAGTAAGGTGCCGAATAAAGGAAACCCTGCTGGAGTTGTTTTAAATGGGGATGAGCTGACAGATGAGCAAATGCAGGAAGTCGCATTTAAAGTAGGATTCAATGAAACGGCATTTCCAGTTAAATCAGAAACAGCAGACTTAGGGATACGTTTTTTTACACCTGGACATGAAATGAATTTATGCGGTCATGCGACCATGGCAACGGTGTATGCGTTAAAAACAAAAGGACTGTTCGGAGATAAAACAGAAT
Source organism: Oceanobacillus sp. FSL K6-0251 (assembly GCF_038004725.1). Lineage (NCBI taxonomy): Bacteria > Bacillati > Bacillota > Bacilli > Caryophanales > Bacillaceae > Oceanobacillus > Oceanobacillus sp. FSL K6-0251. The sequence goes on from NZ_JBBORS010000001.1 coordinate 1,882,017, forward strand.
TAACGATTGAAACTAAAGCAGGGATTTTACCAGTAAGGCTTGATTCTGCTCCTGAAAAGGAAATAACGATAACAATGAACCAGGCTGCACCGGAATTTGTAGCGTTCCATGGCTCTAAAATGGATTTAGCTCATTCGATTGGGATAGAAGAATCGGATATACATGATAACTTACCAATTCTTTATGGAAGCACAGGTGCTTGGACACTGCTGCTTCCAATAAATAATTTAGAAGCTTTTCGTAAAATGAAACCAGAGAATAAAGATTTTCCTGCAATTTTAAAGGAGATGCCTAAATCGTCTGTACATCCAATTTGTATCGAAACGTATGATACAGATGCGGATATGCATGCAAGGCACTTCTCTTCTCCATTTTCAGGTACTGTAGAGGATGCAGTAACAGGAACAGCGTCGGGAGTAATGGGTGCTTATTATACTGACTATATAAGAGAAGATAGGAAAGATGTGATGAAGCTTGTGGTGGAGCAGGGACATGAAATTGGTAAAGATGGCAGGGTAGGTGTTCAGGTATCTAAGAATGGGGAGTCATATGATATTCAAATTACCGGGAATGCTGTTTTTGTGAAAGACTTTGAGATTATGTTGGAAAATTAGAAGAATACAAGTAATGTATATTGATGAAAATATCTTACTGTGAAAGTCAAAATCAAGGAGTGATTATTCTAATGAAGGTTATAGATAACAGAGGAGAAACGCATGAGTGGACGCTAATCGCTGTTGCATTGTTATCTCTGATTACTTTCAAGAAAATAAAGAAGGTAGAAAGATATAAAAATAAATTAAAAGGGACTTTTATTCCGTATTAAAGAGGTGAGGAAGTATGAAATCGGTAATTTTTGATATGGACGGAACATTATTTCAAACAGATAAAATTTTAGAATTGTCATTAGAAGATACGTTTACCTATTTAGCTTCTTTAGGGAAATGGGGAGACTCCATCCCAATTGATAAGTTCCGGGAAATTATGGGAGTTCCATTGCCGGTAGTATGGGAAACTTTACTGCCGAATCATTCTGTGAAGGAAAGAGAGCAAGTCAATGATTATTTTCAAGATAGATTAATTGAAAATATAAAAAACGGAAAAGGTGCATTATATCCGAATGTACAGGATATTTTTGAGTTTTTATTAAAGGATGGTTATACCATATTCATCGCCAGTAATGGAGTACCAGCCTATTTAAAAGCGATTGTGGATTATTATCATTTAGATGACTGGGTTTCAGAGACTTATAGTATTGAACAAATCGAATCATTTAGTAAATCTGATTTAGTCAAAACTATTTTAACGAAATATGGAATAGAGGAAGCGGCAGTGGTTGGAGACCGGATATCAGACATTAAAGCAGCAAAAGATAATGGATTGACAGCTGTAGGATGCAGCTTTGATTTTGCGAAAGAAGAAGAGCTTTCGCAAGCAGATGTTGTGATTAATGATTTAATTGAATTAAGAAGAATGCAATTCACCTAAAAAATAACGGATATTCAACAGACAGGGGGATATAATGTTTCTTAGCTCAAAAAAGAATAAAGATTTTGTTCCTATAACAGAACATGTCCTAAATACAGCGGAAAAGGTAACCTGCTCCGGAGCTGCTGCTTTTGTAATTCACAACGATAAAGTAGTATTAGAAGACTATTTTGGAAGCCAATCAAACAAATCAGGTTCAAGAAAAGTTCAGGAAGATACCCAATTTCATGTAGCCTCTGTCAGGAAAAGCTATATCGGATTTGCTGTGGCATGCGCAGTCTATTATGGGAAAATTAAAACCATAGATGATTTGATACTGCATTATTTGCCTGGACTTAATGAAGATATATGGAAGGATACAACAATAAGGCATGTATTAACCCATACACATGGTTTACATAAAAAAGAAGATACGGTATTTCGAGAATTTCCTGCAGGAGAAAATTGGTCATATAGACAGGTTGGAATAGATGTATTAACGGAGCTCATAAAACAAACAACTGGTAAAACGGTATCTGAAATTGTTCATGAACAGGTTTTTAATCCTTTCGAATTTAATGAATCAGATTGGTACGCACAAAAACATGAGAAGCTTGTGGATGTTATCCTTGGAGATGAATCTGATAAAAATTGGAATGTTAGTGAAAGCACGGAAGGCAACAAAATGAATATGTATGTATCTGCACGTGAATTGGCATATTGGGGCTATGTCCATCTTAAGGAAGGCTATCTAAACGGAAAACAAATGATACCGAAAGAAATAATACAGATGGCTGCAACGGTACAAAGCCCATCAACGGTAGATAAAAACCTTCCGCAAAATGGCTTTTTATGGTTTGTGAAAGACTTACCGGCTGAAAAAACAGAAATTGGACAAAGCGTTCCTAAAGAATCGTATCAGATACTGGGATATACAGGAGTAACGTTATTAGTGATTCCACAGGAAAATATAGTAGCTGTACGGATGTTTAACAGCTTCGGGTCACCTGAAGGGTATGATTATTTATCGGATGTCCGATCATTTGGAGATACGGTGATGCGTTGTTTATCATGAAGAAGAACAAAAACTCCCGCTGCGTGAAGTTTCGTTATATTGGTTCCACTCCTTTTTACAACTAGACTAGAGGTTTTGACCCCCCTATATAAAATAATAGTTCTTAGTCAGGAGGAAATCGTGTTGAGAAATGCTATTGAACTGCCAAAACAATTCAATTTTAAAGCTGCTGTTACCGATCACGGATGGTATTTACTGCCGCCTTTTCAAGCTAACGATGACAGAAGTGTTTTAAAAAGGGTAGAAGCGCTTTCAACTGGTAAAATCGTTCTGCTGCATATAACACAGAATCAAAATACATTGATGATAGAAACAGGGGGTAAGCAAACGTTAACGAGAGAAGAAAGTGAAGAGGTTGTTCGCAAGGTTAACTGGATGCTTCGTTTAGATGAGGATTTTCGTGCTTTTTATCAAATGTGCAGCGCTGACCAGAATATGCAGGAAATCGTAGCGGAAAATAAAGGAAGACTTTTACGCTCCCCAAGCATCTTTGAAGATATTGTAAAGACGATTTTCACAACCAATACGACCTGGAGCCGGACCATTGCCATGACAACGAATTTTGTGAGTCATTTAGGAGAAAGATACTCGAATGAGTCGGAATTATTTACTTTTCCTGCACCAGAAGCAGTTTTAAAAAAAGATAAAACCTTTTTAAATAAAAGCATCAAATTAGGCTATCGAAGTGATTATATTTATGATCTTGCATTAAACATATGTAATGGTGTATATGACTTAGAGGAACTTACCAATCCAGAAATGCCGACTGAAGATGTCGTTCACAAGCTGAAAGAAATTAGAGGCGTCGGACCTTATGCACTCAGCATTATTTTAATGTTATTAGGAAGATACGACTTTTTGCCAGTAGACAGCGAATTTAAAAAGCATGTAAAAAATAAATATTTCGCTGGTGAACTTCCACCTAAATCACAATTGCAGCAGCTATATAAAGAATGGGGAGAGTTTAAGTTTTTGGCTTATTGGTTTGATAAGTGATATGAAAATGCCGGGAATAATGGAATGGGGAGTATAATCGATTATGTTCACTTCACGCCCGGTCTTATTTCAAAGTATAATTTTTATCTTAGAAAACTGTCTGTAAAACTCCCGTCAAAATCAAACGTAAAAATAAATTTATTCAGGCGTGGAATCAGATGAGCTAACTTCCTAAATCACTTAGGCTAACGCAATGAGAGAAAAACAGCAGACTAAGTTCGCAATCTCCTGGGGCTGCGATTACTCACCCCATCGGAAACATTTGTGCGTTGAAAACTCCCACTGAATGAAGTTGCGTTTTATATGCTTCATCATAAATTTTTTCATAACGATTTAATAAATGAACCAGATTCTATTGCGAAATAAGCAATATAGAATCTGGTTTATTTTTGTAGATATATCAGTGTGTTTGTACCTTCCGTAGAAATTATTCAAAACCAATTTAGTTAAAAGACTTGCATTTTTATAAAATAACTCTTATGATAATTAACATAACTTTATATGTTAGGTAATATTACATATAAAGTTATTCGAAAAATTAATATAAATTGTTGAAGCTGGCTATGTAATCTATTCTTCAATGCTGGATTAGAAATACCAGTTTGCATCCCAATAATTATCGAACTATTGGGAATAACGAGATGATTTTTTAAATGATGTATCATCATTTAAATCAAGGAGGGAAGCCGATGAATCTGTTGCCAAGAGAAACGGATAAGCTGATGGTTGTTGTTGCTGCTGACCTTGCAAGGAGAAGAAAGGACAGAGGTTTAAAATTAAACCATCCGGAAAGTGTTGCACTGATTACTTATGAATTAATGGAAGGCGCAAGAGATGGCAAAAGTGTTGCTGAATTAATGCGCTTTGGCACAACCATACTTACGGAGGAAGATGTCATGGAAGGGGTACCTGAAATGATTAAGGATGTTCAGGTAGAAGCAACGTTTCCAGATGGAACAAAGCTGATAACTGTGCATCAGCCAATTAAATAGGAGGGATTTCGATGGTACCAGGAGAAGTGCTGCCAAAAGAAGGGACGATAGAAATTAACCAAGGAAGAGATACAACGAAAGTAACCGTCATTAATTTAGGAGACCGCCCAGTACAAGTTGGATCACATTTTCACTTCTATGAAATCAATACACAGATAAAGTTTGACAGGGATACCGCTTTTGGCAAAAGGTTGAACATTCCAGCAGGAACTGCGGTCCGTCTGGAGCCAGGGGATGAAAAGACGGTGGAGCTGGTAGACTTTGCCGGAGAGAGAAAGATATATGGATTTAATAATATGACAGATGGAAGCGTCGGGAAGGAGAAAGTAAATGGCTTATAATATTCCCCGAAAACAATATGCGGAAATGTACGGACCTACAACGGGTGATCGAGTGAGGTTATCTGACACGAATCTCATCATTGAAATTGAAAAGGATTATACCTCGTATGGGGATGAAGTTGTTTTTGGCGGAGGAAAAGTCATCCGGGATGGCATGGGACAAAATCCGCTTGCTCTAAATGATGAAGCTGCAGATACGGTATTGACAAATGCAATTATATTGGACTACACAGGGATTTATAAAGCGGATATCGGCATTAAAGACGGTAAAATATGCGGAATCGGCAAGAGTGGTAATGCGCTGGTGATGGATGACGTCGATATTACCATCGGTGCAGCGACTGATATTATCGGAGCGGAAGGTAAAATTGTGACTGCCGGCGGGATTGATGCCCACGTTCATTTTATTTCACCGCAACAGATTGAAACGGCGCTTGCATCTGGTTTAACAACATTGATTGGCGGCGGAACAGGGCCTTCTTCCGGTTCAAAAGCAACAACCGTTACGCCGGGGAAATGGAATATTCATAAGATGCTGGAGGCTGCAGAAGATTATCCGGTGAACATTGGGTATACAGGGAAAGGACAAGCTGCTTCGATCGATCCGTTAGCAGAGCAAATCGAAGCCGGAGCAATCGGTTTAAAAGTACATGAGGATTGGGGAGCGACTGCTTCTGCGATTGACCATGCGTTGACAGTTGCGGATAAATACGATGTACAGGTGGCGCTGCATGCAGATACCTTAAACGAAGGCGGATTTGTTGAAAATACAATGGCAGCACTGAAAGACCGCGTCATTCATATGTATCATACAGAGGGTGCAGGCGGCGGACATGCTCCGGATATCATTAAGTCAGCACAATATCCAAACGTGATTCCTTCTTCTACCAATCCGACCATGCCTTATACGGTCAACACGATTGAAGAGCATGTCGATATGCTGATGGTTTGCCATCACTTAAGTCCGTCGATACCGGAGGATGTAGCGTTTGCTGACTCTCGTATCCGCAAAGAAACAATTGCTGCTGAGGATGTTCTGCATGATATGGGTGTACTCAGCATTATCAGTTCCGACTCACAGGCAATGGGGCGGATTGGCGAGGTTATTTTAAGAACTTGGCAGACAGCGGATAAAATGAAAAAACAGCTCGGTATACTTGAGGGAGATACAGAAACTGCAGATAATAATAGAGTAAAACGTTATGTTGCAAAATATACGATTAACCCGGCGATTACCCATGGTATTTCCGAGTATGTCGGGTCGGTAGAGGCTGGGAAATATGCTGATTTAGTTGTTTGGCCAACGGAATTTTTCGGTGTGAAACCAGAATTGATTGTAAAAGGCGGCTCGATTATTGAAAGTGTGATGGGAGATGCCAATGCATCGATTCCAACACCACAGCCGGTTATTTATCGCCCGATGTTTGCAGCGCATGGGAAAGCAGTGCAACGAACATCCTTAACATTTGTATCCACTGCAGCCTATGAAAAGGGGATAAAGGAAGAGCTGGGTTTAGAGAAAACGGTATTGCCTGTAAAGAACATTCGTAATCTGACGAAGAAAGATATGAAGCTGAATGATAAGACACCAACCATTGACGTGGATCCGGAAACATATGAAGTAAAAGTGGACGGTGAAGCCATAACCTGTGAACCGCTGAAAGAGGTGGCGATGGGGCAACGATACTTTTTATTTTGAGGTGATGACCAATGCTGGTTGAAAAAATTGAGATGAATATAAATGATATAGAAGAAGCAGAGCTTGCAAAGCTGCATAAAGAAAAGGTTTACCTGGATAGTGCCGATTTGCTGAAGCGTATTTTACGGGTGAAAACAGACCATGGAAAGGATATTGGTATTTCCTTAAAAGAAAGACAGGCCCTGACAAAGGGTGACGTTTTATATAAAGATACATCCAATATTATTTTTATTGATGTCTATCAGGACGACGTGATTGTTATCCGCCCTAAAGATATTCATGAAATGGGCGTCATTGCGCACCAATTAGGAAACCGTCATCTTCCTGCACAATTTGAAGCGGATAATATGATTGTCCAATATGATTATCTTGTAGAAGAATTGCTGAAACAGCTAGACATTTCTTATCAGCGGGAAGAGCGCAAATTAAAAGAAGCGTTTAAACATATAGGGCATAGCCATGACTAATTCATTGCTCACCTTTGTTCAGTTATGCGATTCAAACTTCCCTATTGGCGGTTTCAGCCATTCATTTGGACTGGAAACCTATATTCAAGAAGATGTTGTGAAGGACAGGATCTCATTTCAAGAATGGCTGGATACGTATTTCAGGGAACAGGTGAAATATACAGAAGGGCTTGCTTTTCAACTTGTATGCGAGGCGCTGTGTGAAAATGATTTGGAGCGGATTTGGCATATGGACCGGCTGCTTTATGTCCAGAACCTTCCAAAGGAAACAAGGGAAGGAAATACCCAAATGGGAGTCCGGATGCTGAAGCTGGCAGAAAGTCTGTTTGAATACGGAATACTTGCAAATTATCTAAAACGAATAAAGCAAGGGAAATCATTCGGGCACAGCGCCATTGTCTTTGCAGTTATTGCGCATTATCACAGGATACAACCTCGGGAGGGACTTGGGTTTTATTTATATTCCCTGGTTTCCAACCTGGTACAGAATGCAGTAAGAGCTATTCCGATGGGGCAGACAGACGGGCAGAAGATATTGCTGGAGAGTCAGCAATTAATAAACAGTGTCGCGGAAGAAATAGCTGCTTTAACGATAGCGGATTTTGGGATTGTTTCGCCCGGTCTGGAAATTTCACAAATGAAGCATGAGCATGTAAAAGTAAGGATATTTATGTCTTAGAAGGGAGATTTGGAGATGGAACCGATTCGAGTAGGTATTGGCGGTCCAGTAGGGGCTGGAAAAACAGAGTTAGTAGAGAAAATAACAAGACAATTAAATAATGAAATGGACATGGCGGTTATTACGAATGATATTTATACCAAAGAAGACGCTAAAATTTTAATGAAAAATGGTGTGCTGGAGGATGACCGGATTATTGGTGTGGAAACGGGCGGGTGCCCGCATACCGCTATCAGAGAAGATGCCTCCATGAATTTTGCTGCTATCGATAAATTAATAGAACGTTTTCCCGACGTAGAATTGATCTTCATTGAAAGCGGCGGGGACAATCTGGCAGCGACATTCAGTCCGGAGCTTGTTGACTTTTCTATTTATATCATTGATGTAGCCCAGGGAGAGAAAATTCCCCGTAAAGGCGGGCAGGGCATGATTAAGTCGGATTTATTTATTATTAATAAAACGGATTTGGCGCCATATGTTGGAGCGGACTTAGATATCATGGCAAGAGATACGAAAGAATTTCGAGGAGATAAACCCTTTATTTTTACGAATTTGAAAAATAATGAAGGATTGGACGAAGTAATTGATTGGCTGAAAGATAATGTACTGCTTCGAGGGATCGTCTAAGATGCAGAAGGAATGGACCGGAGAGCTTCAGCTTGAATTAACGGAGAAGAAGAATAAAACGGTCCCTGCGGATGTATATTTCCGAGGTGCCTTCAAAGTGATGCGTCCAATCTATTTAGACGATTCCGGGCAATTAACCTATTATCTATTAAATCCTGGAGGCGGCTATTTATCTGGAGATACATATTCCATGGATATTAGGGTGAATGAAAATGCCCGGGCAATTTTGACAACGCAATCTGCAACCAAAGTATATAAATCCCCAGGAGAGCCTGCGTATCAGTATGGGAAGTTTACCTTGAAATCGAACAGTCTGCTGGAGTATATCCCTGATCCGCTGATCGTTTATCGGGAAGGGTCGTATAAACAGCTCAACCAATTTTATGTAGATAATACCTCGACATTGATTTGCTCTGATATTATTACACCTGGATGGTCACCAACCGGAAAGCAATTCAGTTATGACAAGGTAGATTTGCAAAATGAAGTGTTTATCCATAAGGAATTAGGCGTTTTTGACCGCGTTGTAACGGAACCGGCTAAAAATAATCCTTCTGTGTTTGGAAGAATGGAAGGGTATAGTCATTTAGGCTCCATGATGGTTATTAGTCCTTATATGACAGATGAAGTAATTGAAAATATCTATGATATGATGGAGCAGAAGGACGTGAACTTCGGTATCTCGAGGTGTCCGGTCCCGGGGTTTTCTTTGAGAATATTGGCCAATCAGACGCAAATCATCGAAGAGATACTGCAAATGTGCCATGGGTATTTACGAGAAGTATGGTTTGGCATGTCTCCTGTATTTTTACGGAAATATTAAAAGAGTTTAAAAACGGTGGGGAAGACAAGCGGGATATCTGAGAGCAGCTTTAGAGATGTTCGAAAGCTTGCTTCCCCGGCCTTTGGAAAGGTAGTTAAGATGGAGCGACAAATTTCTGGAAAATATTATTTGATCAGTACGCTGCACAGTTTTTCCCAAGTAATCCTGCTGGCGAATTGGAAAACAGGACTTTTCATTTTTTTGGGCATTCTTGTTGTTTCCTGGCAATTTGCCGTAGTATCCTTATTAAGTGTGATAATAGCGAATGTTATAGGCTATGTGCTCACGAAGAATAGAAGTTTTATAGAGGATGGATTAATGGGCTATAACGCGGTGTTAAGCTGTTTAGCTATTCTCATTTTTTTGGATGGGCCGTATCTGTGGCTGCTTGCTTTTGCAGGAACTGGATTATCCGCATTAGCAACCGTAGCTTTAAATAATTATTTTGTGCGTATTCCGGTTCTCACTTTTCCATTCATTATTACATCATGGCTGATATTTTTATTTCCTTATAAATTAGATTTATTCATAATGAGTGATCAGCTTATACCGCAGAATCTAATGCATTGGGAGTATATTGAAGGAAGCGGAATGGACTGGATTACCGCATTTTTTAAAAGCATCAGTGAAATCTTTCTATTGGATTCTGTGTGGGCGGGAGCGCTGATCCTGGCAGGAATTCTGATTGCCGGGATCAGAGTGAGCGCGAGCACCATTATATCCGCTGTCGCTGCCTTAGCTTTTGCTTACATATTAGGGGCAGAAAATGATCAGATGCAGCTTGGGCTGTATGGATACAATGCGATTTTGACGGCCATAGCAGTGGGCCATACATTCAATGCCAAGGGGGCGAAAGGTATGTTTGTGTACGGTCTGATAGGAGCACTATTGACGGTTCCGATTTCTGCGAGCTTATCTATTCTGCTTATCCCATACGGCCTGCCTGTATTAACCATTCCATTTGTAATCATTACATGGCTGCTGTTGAGCGCATCAAATTCTATCTTAAAACCGGGAAATAGAGTATAATAGAAAATGAATTTTTATGATGAAGCGTTGTTGCAGGGTAACATCAATAGAGAAACGAGTTGATGTTGCCTGCAGCTATGAAGAGAGAACAACATGAAGGAATCAATCAGAGCAAGGAGACGCTGATAGGAAATGTCTATACAAACACCTGTAAAATATCGTGTGAAACAGGTTGAACAAAAGGACGCTGCGCAGGTAGTGGATTTTATGACAACGATTCGAAAAGAAGTATTTCCGATGTTGGATCATCAGCAATTACCGCCGGATATGCTTCATTTTTATGCACATTATATAGATAGAAGGGATGCGGCGTTATTTGCAGCTTTAAGTGAAGCGGGCAATGTGCTTGGTACAATTGGTTATTTGCCCTATGACAATCGATTTGACGAGCTGCAGCAATTTTACGCGCAAACGAAGACCACGGAATTGGTAAGATGCTATATAGATCCGGCATATAGACGTTTAGGAATTGGCACTGCCCTCTATCAAACGGCTTTAAAGTCGATTCAAACAGTAGGATACGAGAAGGTTTATCTGCATTCTCATCCATTTCTGCCTGGCGGTATTCCCTTCTGGAAAGCGCTGGGCTTTGAAGAAAGACTGGCTGAGTCAGATCCAGTCTGGAAAACACTGCATATGGATAAGGTCTTATAGTATTCCTTTTGCGTGAGCTGCTTCATCAGGCATGACACCAAGAATAATAGGAGTAATAAAATGAGAAAAATAAATATAGGGCTGCTTTCCGTATTGTTTTTGTTTTTATTGGCAAGCTGCAGCAATTCGGAAAATGATAAAGCAGCTAAAGATGAAATCGTATATGCCAGCTCGAAGGATATCCGCGATATTAATCCGCATTTATACAGCGGGGAAATGGCAGCCCAGAATATGGTGTTTGAATCACTGGTCAAGAATACGGAAGACGGTGTAGAGCCTTGGCTGGCGGAGAGCTGGGATATCTCAGAGGATGGGCTGGAATATACCTTTCATTTAAGAGAGGATGTTACCTTTTCTGACGGAGAAAAGTTCAACGCAGAGGCGGTAAAACAGAATATGGATGCCATCATGGATAATGAAGAACGTCATGCTTGGCTGGATTTAGTCAATTTGATTGACGAAAATGTGGTAGTGGATGAATATACGTATAAGCTTGTGTTAAAGCATCCGTATTATCCGACGTTAACGGAATTGGGACTTACCCGCCCGTTTCGTTTTTTATCTCCCAATGACTTTGTGGATGGAACGACAAAGGATGGCATCAGCGGTTATTCGGGAACAGGGCCGTGGGTTTTATCAGAACATAAAGAGAATCAGGAGGCTGTGTTCACTGCCAACGAAGAATATTGGGGAGAACAGCCTAAAGTGAATGCAGTAAGATGGAAGGTGATGCCGGATCATCAGACCATTCTGCTTGCCCTTGAAAAAGGAGAGGTCGATCTGATTTTTGGATCCGATGGAGATATGATTGACCTGGACTCTTTCTCCGCGCTGGAAGAGCAGGGAGAGTACGTAACCGAAATGAGTGAGCCGGTCGCTTCCAGAGCGATTTTATTGAACTCCAATCGTCCCATCACTGGCGAAATCGAGGTAAGAGAAGCGCTGCAATATGCGGTTGATAAACAATCGATTGCGGATGGTATCTTAAATGGATCAGAATCTGTTGCGCCGACCTTGCTTGCATCGACAGTTCCTTACAGCGACCTTGGACTGGAGGAAAGGAAATATGATCCGGATAAAGCTAATAATCTGCTCGATGATGCCGGCTGGGAGTTGAATAGTGATGATGGATATCGTTATAAAGATGGCGAGAAATTAGAGCTTAACCTGTATTATAATTCGGATAATGCACAGGAAAAGACGATCAGTGAATATATTCAGTCTGATTTGCGGGAGATAGGTGTGGAGCTGCATATCACTGGAGAGCAGAAGCAGGCGTTTTTAGACAGACAAAAATCAGGAGAATTTGATTTGCAATATTCCTTGTCATGGGGAACGCCTTATGACCCGCAATCTTACCTGTCCTCCTGGAGAATCCCGGCGCATGGCGATTATCAGGCGCAGACAGGGCTGGACAAGAAAGCGTGGCTGGACGAAACAATTACCGATTTGATGATTGAGCATGATGAGGAGAATAGAGAAGCGATGTATGCGGAAGTGTTATCGTATATCCATGATGAAGCAGTATACATCCCGCTCACATACTCACGTACAAAAGCAGTCCATCGACCAGAACTGCAGGGTGTCACGTTTAATGTCTCTCAATATGAAGTTCCATTTGAAAACATGTATTTTGATACAGAGTAAATTAAAAAAGCGGATGAAGGTCCGCTTTTTTGGTTCTTTAATGTAAGAATGTAGGTGGAGTAAATGAAGCGTTATATTACGAAAAGAATCATAAGCATCATTCCCTTATTAATAGGAATATCCTTTTTGGCGTTTATTCTCATTAATCTGAGCGAAAGTGATCCGGCGGAAGTCGCGCTGCGGGTAAATGAAATCACACCGACAGAAACAGCTGTTGCAGAGATGCGCGAGGAGCTGGGCCTCGATAAACCATTTTTTGAAAGATATATTACATGGGTGACCAGCAGTATCAAAGGTGACTTCGGAAACAGCTTTGTTAATAATAAACCGGTGATCGAAGAAATCGGGCAGGCATTGCCAGCTACGCTGATGCTTGCGTTGGTTGCCTTCGTAATGATTGTTTTTATCAGCGTCTCTGCCTCCATTCTATGTACGATTTATGAAGGAAGCATCATTGATCGGACCATTAGAGGCTTTGTCTTTATTGCAGAGGCCATGCCCGGTTATTGGATCGGGCTTTTGCTGATATGGTTTTTCTCGATTAAATTAAATCTGCTGCCGACAAGCGGGATGAGCTCTTGGACATCTGTTATTCTGCCGGCAGTAACGTTAGCTTTTGCTTATATTTCCACCTATGTGAGATTGATTCGAAATAATATGGTGCAAAACAAAAACGAGAATTTTGTACTTTATGCAAAAGCCCGCGGGATGAAAGAGGGTATTATTTTAAAGCGTATTTTCAAAAACTCTCTTCAGTCTGCTATTACAGCACTGGGCATGTCGATTCCCAAATTAATTGCAGGCACTGTCATTGTCGAGAATATCTTTGCCTGGCCGGGGATAGGCAGGCTGAGTGTGACAGCGATATTCAATTATGATTATCCCGTTATCCAAGCGTATGTCTTTCTGATGGCGGTTTTATTTGTCATCTGTAACTTACTGGTAGATATTGTTACTGCCATATTCGATCCAAGAATGAGAAAAGAGGTATAATCATGGGGGGTTTAAATAAATTGATGAGAGATCGTTCCGCCATGATTTGTATCATTTTCTTAACCCTTGTGGTACTGGCAGGAATTTTCGCGCCATGGCTAGCGCCGCATAGTCCAATTGATGTCAATGTAAAAGAAAAACTGGCGGGAATAAGTACAACCTATCCGCTTGGTACGGATCAGCTGGGGAGATGTATTTTTTCAAGGCTGTTATACGGGATTCGCACGACGGTTTTCATTGCCTTTATAACCATGATTGTCACGATTGTGATTGGAACATTGATTGGAGGAATCGCCGGACTGTTTCGCGGGAAAATCGACGAGATCATTATGAGGATTTGCGATGTCTTTATGTCCTTTCCAAGTGAAGTGATGATTCTGGCCATTATCGGAATGATGGGACCAGGGCTTACCAATATCGTGATCGCCAGTATTATTGCAAAATGGGCATGGTACACACGTATGGTCCGTTCGATTATCATTAAATATGCCGATAAAAACTATATTCAGTTTGCCCGAGTCTCCGGCTTCAGCAGATGGCATATTTTCAAAAAGCATATCATGCCAAATACGGTAGGCGAGATTTCGGTCCTGGCCACACTTGATGCAGGTTCGGTGATTTTAATGATTTCCGCTTTATCCTTCCTCGGGCTGGGAGTGCAGGCACCGACGCCTGAATGGGGAATGATGTTAAACGAAGCGAAGAACGTGATGACCATCTATCCGGAATTAATGCTTGCTCCGGGAATAGCAATTCTTGTTGTGGTAGCGGCATTTAATTTTCTTGGGGACAGTCTGCAGGATGCCTTTAATGTTAAGCGTGGAAAGCGCGGTAAAAGAATGAGGTGATTGCTTGGTTATGCTGGAAGTGAAAAATTTATCGATACAAGATACACAAACAAACGAGGTTATCGTTGAAGATATATCTTTTAAATTGGAACGCGGCCGCAGTTTGGGCATTGTCGGGGAAAGCGGCAGCGGCAAGTCAATGACGGTGAAGGGGATGCTGGGGCTTATAGCGCCCTGGATAACCGTTTCCGGTGCAGCCTATTTTGAAGATGCGGATATGCTGAGGATGAAGACAAAATCAATTCGAGATATAAGAGCCCGGCATATCAGCATGATTCTGCAAGATGCCATGTCCGCCTTTGATTCGTTAGATACCATTGGAAAGCAGATGCAGGAAACGCTATGTGAGAATTTGATAATTTCCAGGACAGAGGCAAAACAAGTATCCTTGAGAGAATTAGAAAGAGTGGGGATAAAGGAAGCTGCACAGGTGCTGAAGAAATATCCGCATCAATTGTCCGGCGGGATGCTCCAGCGATGTATGATTGCCATTGCAGCAGCCGTACAGCCTGATATTATTATTGCGGATGAACCAACCACTGCGCTGGACGCTATTACCCAAAAAGAAGTCATTGCAACATTTCAGCATCTCCAGGCTCAATCGGGGACTACCTTTATTTTTATTTCTCACGATCTCGGCGTTATCCAACAGCTGACGGAAGATGTGCTTGTGATGAAAGACGCGAAACAAGTGGAATATGGCAGGACAGAAAATGTATTTCAGCATCCACAAAATGAATATACAAAATACTTGGTGGATACAAGAATCAAACTGACCCGTGCGTTTGAACAATCGATGAGAAAGGATTCCTATCATGCTTGAAGTAAAGAAGGTCTATAAAACATATCCGAAAGCAGGAAAAGGCTTCAGAAAAGAAAGGTTATCCGTCTTAGCGGACGTATCCTTTCAGATTCATGCGGGAGACTGGGCTGCCTTAGTCGGGGAAAGCGGCAGTGGGAAAAGTACATTAAGCAGATTGATATTAGGCTTGGAAAAAGCAGACAGCGGCAGTCTGTTGCTGGAGGGGGAAAATCCAGCAGCGTGGAGGAAGGAAAAGAGAGGGCAGATGAGTGTTGTTTTTCAGGACTATACGTCCTCAGCCAATCCTGCTTTCCAGATAAAAGATATTATCATGGAACCCTTGAAGGCTTTCAGCCGGAATCATCCGATACAGGAAACAGCGGAAAGTTTAATGGAGAAAGTCGGTCTGTCTAAGGAGTTAGCAGAACGTTATCCGCATGAGTTAAGCGGCGGCCAGTTACAGCGGGTGTGTATCGCCAGGGCAATTAGTACGAAGCCAAAATTTTTGGTTCTGGATGAAGCAGTCAGCTCGCTGGATGTTTCTGTTCAAGCACAAATCCTAGATTTACTCGATACGTTAAAAAAAGAAATGGATATGACGTGTCTATTTATCGCACATGACTTGCAAACCGTTGCTTATCTATGTAATCAAGTGATGTTTTTAAATGAAGGAAAAATCGTTGAGCAGATAGAGACAAAAAATCTGGCAAATGTGCAGAGTACTTATGCGAAGAGGCTGTTGGAAGCAGTGGTTCGGTTTAGAGTGGAATAGAATTCTACTATATAAAACATGCCACTTGCCTGCTAACCCGGCAAATGGCAAGTTTTATCTTTTATAATAATTTTTTCGTGCTTACAAGAATAATGCATGTACATAACACGTCGATTGCTTTTTCCACTTCTTCTAACGATGGGAATGATGGCGCAATACGAATGTTTCTGTCACGAGGATCTTTCCCATATGGAAAGGCTGCTCCGGCTCCGGTTAAGGTGACTCCAGCCTCTTTGGCAAGATGGATTACTTCAGAAGCACAGCCGTCCATCGTATCTAAGCTGATAAAATAGCCTCCATCCGGTTCTGCCCATGTTGCAATGCCATAAGAATCCAGTTTGGAATGAAGTATTTCTATTACGGCATCAAATTTAGGCTTCATAATTTCCGCATGCTTTTTCATGTGTTCCAGGAGATTACTATAGTTTTCAAAAAAGCGGACATGGCGCAGCTGGTTTACTTTATCAGGACCAATTGTCTGCACGCTTAACTGCTCTTTAATAAAGCTGATATTTTCCCTGCTTGCTGCTACGACTGCAACACCAGAGCCCGGGAAAGTCATTTTGGAAGTAGATGCAAACATAAATACTCTGTTTGGGTTTCCGTGTTCCTTACATGCTTCCAATATATTTTTTAATTTTGGAGGATGATCCGTCAGGTCATGAATGGCATACGCATTATCCCAGAAAATTTTAAAATCCTTTGCTTTCGTTTCCATTTTAGCTAAACGTTCCACGACCTCATCACTATATGTAATACCCTCGGGATTACTATATTTCGGAACACTCCACATTCCTTTGATGGACGCATCGTTGCGTACAAGCTCTTCCACCTTGTCCATATCCGGACCGTCATTCAGCATCTCTACGGAAATCATTTCGATATCGTATTGTTCACAAATCGTAAAATGCCTGTCATAACCGGGGACAGGGCATATAAATTTAATTGCATCTTCTTTACCCCAAGGAGTTTCGCTATCAATAACGCCTTTAATCAATGCTTTTGAAATCAAATCATGCATGATATTCAGGCTGGCATTACCTCCGATTAAAATCTCCTCTGTATCTACTTCTAATAGATCTTTAAATAATGCTTTTGCTTCTGGCAGACCATCTACCATCCCATAATTTAAAACAAAAAAGTTATCCCCAATATTTTTAGAAGTAACGCTGTCTAACAATTCCAATGACAATTGCAGCTGCTCAGCGCTTGGCTTTCCTCTCGCCATATTTAAAGATAGATTTTCTTTCTTGATTGCATCCAATTCTTTCTTTGTTTTTTCATGAAGATGTTGCAGACTGGAATGATCCATCTGTTGTAGCGTACTCATTTTATCCCTCCGGCATGTGTAACTTAATTTTATCTCTTGTTAATTATTTTATTTCATTCAATAAGAATTGCAAGGGAAAACATGAGAAGTTTACAAATCTATTTAACAAGGAAGCATTTCCTCTATAAATTGTTGAATAATTGAAACATTTCCCGGCTGTAACCCGTAAAGAAAGATAATAAGAAAGGAGAGGAATAGCATAATGAGTGACTGGTGGGAAAAGAAGAAATCGAAAACAAGGAAAAGCAAAAAGGGGAAAGGAGATTATACAAAGACCGATTTGTTTTTTGATATTCTTTTTTGGATTCCGGAAGTTATCATTCTTCCGATTCGGATTCTCTTTTGGTCATTTAGAGGCGTGCTGAGATGGGTGACGGATGTAATGTGAAGCAGGGAAGGGGAAAGTTAATTTGGAGATCATTTCTGCATTAATAAACTGTTTAAATTCAACTATAAGAGCAGGAGTTATAGTAAATATGTAGAATTCTATAATAGGAGCAGCTGCAAATCAGCTAACAGAGCAGCCTTAATTATGCTGCGCTATTTTGTATCGAAAATAAAATAGGGGTATTTATATGGGAAATGTAATTGAAAGACCATTCAGGTTAAAGCTGGGTTTTCATCTGTTAATTGGGCTTACAGGTTTTATCAGTGTTATTTTACACGTCGCCTACTCTCCGGACCCTTTGGTATCAATAACGAAATTTACGTTTCAAGCGAATTTAATGGTCGCGATAACCTTTCTGTGCAGCAGCGTCGCCATTTTAAATCGTAAAAATCAGAGTCCATTCTTGGATTTTTTCAAAAATGCTTCCGTTATATATATGTTTGTCTGCATTTCTACCTATCATTTTCTTCTTGCCAGCGGGGGTGAATATACTGGCATCCGCACCATCACGAATGTGACGCTGCATTATTTTATTCCGATAGCCGTCTTTATCAATTGGCTTCTTTTGGAGACGAAGAAAAGATACAGCTATCAATATATTTTTTATTGGATGATTTATCCGGTTATTTATTGTGTTATTTCAAGCTTGAGAGGATTAATGGACGGGTTTTACCCCTATTTCTTTTTAAACCCCAATGGTGAGATTCCGGCAGGCGTGGGAAGTTATTCAAATGTTGCAGGCTTTATTGCCGCTTTTTTATTTGTTTATATTATTCTTGGGTTTCTGCTGATTGTATCTAATCGAATATTTTTGTATATCGGTCATAAGAATAGAGCTATTTCGTCGCGATAGATTTGCATGAAAGAGTTTGAGGAAATGGATATATAATAAAAGGAAATAAAGGAGATTTTAATGGTGCTTCAAAATAGAGAAATTATCGTCACTGGTGCAGCTGCTGGAATAGGGAAGGAAGTGGTCCGGCAGTGTATAGAGGTAGGCGCGGCTGTTATAGCGTGTGATAAGAATCAAGAAGGACTGGATGATTTAAAGCAGAGGATAGATCATCGCGACAAATTATTTACATATGCATTAGATATCAGCAGCTATAAAGCAGTTTCTGCATTCTTTCATTATCTGGAAACAGAACATCCCGAGTTAGATGGATTAGTGAATAATGCGGGTGTCTACTTAGCAAAAAATATTTCAGATTATCAAGAGGATGAAATAAACAAGGTATTAGATGTGAATGTAAAGGGAGGCATTTATTTCTCGCAGCTGTTTGGTGAAAAGCTGCTTCAAGCAAAGCAACCTGGCGTGATTGTCAATATGTCCTCCGTTGCAGGGATGGAAGGGAGCTCGGATGCAATCTATGGTGCTTCAAAAGCAGCAATTCTGGGGCTGACGAAAAGCTGTGCCATGAATTTTTCTCCATACATCCGGGTAAACGCTGTTGCGCCGACGATGGTGGACACCTCGATGATGGAAGTCATCCCTTCGTGGAGAAAAGAAGAATATTTACATAGCGAATTAGTTGATACACCAGTAACTGCTAAGGATGTTGCTGAAACAGTAGTGTTCTTGTTATCGGATAAGTCGAAACATTATACAGGAGCTACTTTTGATATCAATAACGGCGGTTATCTGAGATGAAGCTGCACGTCAGGGGGGAGCGAAAAAATGAACAGACAGAACAAAGAGACTCGTCCTTATTTGGATGAGAACATTTCGGTAGAAGATTTTTTAGATTTCTATTGGTTGAAGGTGGAATTGCAGGATTTTTGCAGAAAGAAAGGAATGCAAACTTCAGGAGCTAAAACAGAAATTGCAGAACGTATCATCCATTATTTAAAAACAGGGGAGCTATCACAAGCTGCCAAGTCTAAAAAAGCACCTGCATATCCAGAAAAACGGAAAAAGGCAGATTCGATGAGCTTGGAAACGGTGATTGAATCCAATTTTAAATGCACGCAGGAGCATAGAGAATTTTTTAAACGTGTGATTGGCCCGAAGTTTCATTTCTCTGTAGCCTTGCAGAATTATCTCAAAGCCAATGCTGGAAAAACATATCAAGACGTAGTAGATCATTATTATCAATTAGAAGAAGATAAAAAGAAAGGAAAGCGTACAACGATTTCCGGACAATTTGAATATAATACGTTTATTCGTGCTTATTTTGATGATTCGGCGAATAAGGGAAAATCACTGCAAGACGCAATCAGTGCCTGGAAGGAAGTTCGGAGCAGACGCGGCGATAATGTATATCGATCTGCATCTGAAGCGGAATGAAGTAAGTTAACACGAATCTGGATTGGGAGATTACATGCTATTTTTATCAAAAAAAGGAGAGAAAACTCCCTCTTCAAGCGCGTAGAGGTAAGGGGGAGATGAATCTCCTATGCACAAAAGATTGCTTTTGAGTGTTTCGATTGTTCAATATTAAATCGAACAAATGTTCCGAAAACATCCTTCTTCTGATATAATAGACAGGAGGAGGTAAGAAGCCATGAAAGTAAAAAAAGCATTTCGTTTTCGTATCTATCCGAACAAAAAACAAATCACCTTCATTCATAAGACAATCGGCTGCTCCCGCTTTGTCTACAACTATTTTACAGGAAAACAAATAGGTGATACATATGATGAAAATTTGGTGGACAACAAGTATCGTTTGGATACTATTTTTTATAGCAGCATCTGTTGCTATCGGCGTTCGAGATGTTGACGGAGCAGGGGTGGTACAGACTCCTGAATTAAGATTTCTTGCATTTATGGTTTTAGGCGGATTTTTTGTACTTGTTCTGATAGGTCAATTGATATTTTTATATTTTGCAAGGAAAAGAAAGCATCCGTCTCTGGCAAAGAATTAAAAATAAAACAATTTACATATCAGAAAGGATGGATGACATGCAGGGATACGAGAGTAAACAAGCTCTAATTGATGAAATCACTAAGAGAGCCAATTTATTTATTAGTGAATTTGATTCAGTGAATCATTCAGATAAAGATGTCTCTGTAGATGATGTAGACAGAACGCCGGCACAAATGATTGCTTATCAGCTGGGATGGATGAATTTAATCTTATTCTGGGAGCAGGCCAATCAAAATGGGGAAGATGCTATCACGCCAACGCCGGATTATAAATGGAATAATCTCGGCGGCCTTTATCAAAGCTTCTATGATACGTATGCAGATGATTCATTGGGAAATCTGATTGAGAAGTTTCATCAAGATGTTGACCGGGTCATTCAGTTGGTAGAAAGCTATCAGGATAAAGAGTTATTTGAGCAGGGTGGCAGACAATGGGCGACGACGACTCCTTCCAGCTGGGCGATTTGGAAATGGATCCATATTAATACAGTGGCGCCGTTTAAGACATTCCGGACGAAGATTAGAAAGTGGAAAAAGGTTCGGGGAGTATAAGTTTGCATTGTTTCAATCTGCAAAATAAGCAGATACTAAAAAAGAATAGGAAGTTAATCGGGAAATTACTAACGTATCATGTTATTAATGGAATCCTATTAATCAAGAGAGGAGTTTATAATATGAATGGAAAAGAAATTTATCAAGCATGGATGAATGCCTGGAATGAAGACATATCTATTCTGCATGACATTACTGATGAGAATTGCACAGTACATCAAGCAAGAACAGATGGCAAAGATTCGGGCAGCGCAAAAGGGATAAAAGCATTAAAGGATGTTGTTGAATCTGCTAAATACTATTTTGAAAATGTAAACATGTCCCTAGTGGTTCAGCCCATTGAAGAAGGAAATTATGTTTCCGCCCGCTGGAATTTTGAAGGCATTTATAATGGTAATATGGAGGGAGCAAAAGCAGAGAAAGGAAAGCTTGTTTCCTTTGATGGAACGGACATATTCCGTATTGAAAAGGGTAAAATCAAAGATTATTGGGTTTCTTCTGATGTAATGGATTTTATGAATCAGCTGGAAGTATTTTAGTGGTATGTTCAGTTGGACTTACTTGAAAATTCATTAATTTTTGCTAGCTCTATATGAAGGATGGAGCTGTTGATGTATAGTATGATAACCTTTTGAAAATTAGTTCGGAAAGCGAGTAAGTTTAAGAAACATAACGTTCTAATCAAAATCTAGTTAAGAAAACACTGAAATGCAGCTGCTTCAGTGTTTTTTGATTTTTTTTGCGGGAACAGATGATTCATTTCGTGAAGACAATTCAATCATTAAGGGCTTCAAAAACTTAATGATTGAATGAATTTAAATGGCATTTTTGAAGTAACAGTCCGCAAAGTACTTCTTGACATTCAAGTTACTTAAAGGGTTATGCTTATAGTTAAGAAAGGGAATTGGAGGAAAACATATTGATGACGATACAGGTCTTTTCAATACAGACTGGAATACCAAAAAGCACCCTTCGTTTTTATGAAGAAAAGCATCTTCTGAAATCAGTAAGGGAGGAGAGCAGTAACTACCGCATGTATGCCGAAGATCAAATTCCTCTCGCCAAGCTGATTGCAAGCTTGCGGGCAGCTAAGGTTCCTATCCGTGATATTCAGCTTTATTTAGAAGCGAACGAAAACAGCCGGAAGCAGATGAAGAAGAAATGGATTCAAACCATAAAAGAAAATCAGAGACAGCTGGAAGTCAGTCTTCGCTATTTAGAATGTGATAATGAGAAAAAAGAGATTTATATGTTTGAAAAAACGGGAGAGAAAGTCATTTGGTTTGAGGCAGAATCCGCTGCGGGACAGTTTAGCCGGGAGTTTGTTTTCAGAAGAGAACAGATGAAACAGCACTATATTCCGATTAACAACATGTATTTACGGTATATATCCGGAAACAGAAATCAAGTCAAAGCAGAGATTGGCTTCGGTGTATCCCGAGAAATAAATACAGCACTCTTTCCAGATGCTTTTTCAGAAAAAATGCGGGGCAGCTTCTGTGTCGGTCTTCCTTTTAATGAAGACTTTTCAAAAATTGAAAGAGCTTATCGCAGCTTAATGGATTATTGCGTGACAAACAGCTGGACTCCTGCTGGTTCTATTCTGGAATGGTATCGCGGTGACCAGATGGAAACAGCCGACATCATTATGCCTGTCAGTTATATAGGGGCGAAGCAATGAAGCATAGAAAAAAACTGCAGGTGGAAGTCATGGAACTAAAAGGGAAGATGTATGAAATCGGCAGGAAACAGGGCATTGCGCTGAAATCGAATGCAAAATGGAAACAGCAAACGGAATTACAGACGAATGGAAACATGCTGGAAGCAAGAAAACAAATAGAGAAAGTTTCGCCAAGTCTTTTGAACGAGATAGAGGGGCTGGCTGCAGGGATGAACATTCATGTAGATACAGCAATGCAGCTGTTTGGAGGGTACAATATACAAATGCCTTCCATGGGCTGTACCACACTGGCCAATGACTCTTTGTATGTGAGAAATTATGATTTTAGTGATGCATTATATGATGCTCGACTGGTTCTGCTCAATCCGGATAACAGCTATGCAAGCATCGGGTTCAGTCAGCAGATTACTGGCAGACTGGATGGCATGAATGAAAAGGGGCTTGTGATTGGGCTGCATTTAGTAAATGAAAAGGTCAGTCAAAAAGGCTTTTTGGCAACGACGATATGCCGAATGGTCTTGGAGCAATGTGCTGACATTTATGAAGCAATTTCACTTATCAAACAAGTTCCCCATCAGTATTGCGTGAACTTTTCCATCATGGATAGAGAAGGAAATAATGCCGTTGTGGAAGTATCACCTGAGCAACAGATTGTTTATAAAAGGACACCGCTGATATGTACGAATCATTTTGAATCTAAGCAGCTAAGTGAAAAAAATAGAGCATTCATTCAAGGTTCGCTGCACCGTAAAAATTATTTGGAAGCCTTGGAAAAGAAAAATGTTACTCCAATTTCTGCGTATCATATATTTAACGATGAAGAATCGCCATTATTTTTCAAGGATTATAAAGAATACTTTGGAACACTTCATACGGTGGTCTATTGCCCTAAAGACCGGGGTGTAATGGCGGGGATTGGAGGAAATGGTGATCCCTATTTCCTTTCGTTCAACGATTGGCTGAAAGGAAAAGAAAAACTGCCTTGTTTACTTGAAGGGGAGATAGCAAGCGGGAGCTTCCTTTATTAATATGGCGGGTTTAGATTGAAATCATGCCATCCTTTAAATACATCTTTTCTTAACCAAAGCGCGTTAAATTTGTTGTTCTCTGCTTTAATTTCTTACCTTGCTATGGCGGGGAAATGTAAAGCACAATCGTCGACAAAACGAAATCATTCCTGTAACATGGTCACTATTGTAATTTGTTATATGAAGGAGGGTGTCATAGAAAAGTGCAATCATTTAATAAAACACCTATCATTATCGTACTTCTTACAGGTGGGTTCATATCAATTTTAAACCAGACGACGATGATTACTGCCATCCCGCCAATCATGGACGAAATGGATGTAAGTGCCAATACCGGACAATGGCTGACGACGGTTTTTATGCTCGTCAATGGCGTTATGATACCAGTCACGGCATTTTTAATGGCACGTTTCACGGCTAGGCAGCTGTTTATTACTGCGATGACCGTGTTTGCTGTCGGAACCGCTTTTTCTGCCATGGCTCCGAACTTTGGTATGCTGCTTTTAGGAAGGATCATTCAATCCAGCGGTGCAGGCGTAATCATGCCGCTGATGCAGACTGTGTTTTTACTACTTTTTCCTGTCAGGAACCGCGGCGTAGCGATGGGATTGGTAGGGCTGGTAATCTCTTTTGCTCCAGCGATTGGTCCTGCATTGTCCGGATGGATTATCACGAATTACTCCTGGCGCGCCGTATTTCTTCTTATTCTGCCTATAGCAATTATCGTTATTGTATTTGCAGCTAAAGTGATGAAAAATGTTACGGAATTAACGTATCCGAAATTGGATATGTTATCGATTATCTTGTCATCTTTCGGTTTTGGCGGATTTCTATATGGATTTACAAGTGCAGGAAACAATGGCTGGGCAAGTCCCATTACGATTACTACCCTGATTGTCGGAACGGTAGCGCTAGTATGTTTCATTATCAGGCAATTACGTATGGAGACGCCTATGCTGGAGTTTAGGGTATTTAAAAATCCTATTTTTACTTTATCAACGATTATTCCCATGATTGCATTTATGGGATTGATTGGCACGGAAACGTTAGTTCCGCTTTATATGCAGAATGCACGCGGTTTTACTGCGATGGAAGCAGGAATTGCGCTTCTTCCCGGCGCTTTAGTGAATGGAATGATGTCTCCCATCACGGGTAAAATATTTGACCGTTTCGGTGCGAGGTGGCTCGCAGTAACCGGCCTTATCATTATTACCATCTCTACATTTGCATTTACCAATCTGGGACCGTCCACATCAATGTTAATGATTACGATTCTGTATGCGATCCGGATGTTCGGTCTGTCTATGGTCATGATGCCTGTAACAACTGCCGGTTTAAATCAGCTGCCTAGAGACTTGATTCCACATGGTACGGCGATGACGAATACGATGCGTCAGGTTTCAGCCTCTGTTGGAACAGCAATTGTCATTACCATAATGACAACAACGGAAATGTCTGCAGAGCATAATCTGGATATATCTTATCCAATGATCCATGGTGTTAATACAGCCTTTATGGTCATTACAATACTCTCTCTGATTGGGGTTGTAATCAGCTTCTTTATGAAGAATGGCAATTCCCCTGCTGAAGAGCAAAGTCATATGCAGCGGGATGAAAGAGAAGAGCGGACAGTTCGTGAATCGAGGTAAAACAGGCCAGAGGGAAAATGAAATGACTTATCCAGCAGGTATTTGATTGAGCTTGCGTAAGGGTATTTTGAACTGTGTGTTATTTTATCTCTTAAAGGTTTTTTTAGCAGTTTGTTAAAGTGTTATGAAAAATAGAGTTTGAAACAGCGTCAAGGGGACCCCTTGACGTTTGTTTTTCAATAAAGAGACAAAAGCAAATGGAAATGATGAATAGAATTTATTCAAAAGTGATGTTTCAAATTTGGATTTGTGCAGGACTCTTTCCATTTGTCTATTATAAAATTTGTTTGCCTTTTATAATTATAATTTACATTATTCATAATATTTAAATAAATAGTTTTTTAGACTTTTAGTTAAAAATTTTTATAAAAAACTAATGTCGATTGATATGCTGAAGAAAGTTGTTTAAAGCTTTGTGAAAAGGATTATATCAATCATTAGATATTAAAGTGAAATCCTACGAATACCGAAACAATGATAAAACATAACGGACTTCTAGAATATCGGCAGTCTGGAGACATTAAAATAATGCGTGAAATGAATTTATTTAGGCGGGAAATCTGGTGAGCTAACTTCCTGAATTACTCAAGATAACTCAGTGGGAGAAAGGAAACAGACTAAGTTCGCCACGCCTTGGGCCTGCGATTACTCGCCCACTGAAACCATTGCGATTACCTACCCCGAAGAAGAACTTTTGTGTGTCTAAAACTCCTGCTGCATGAAATTTTTCGTTTTATAATTAATGAAGGTATTGGCTTCATATTCTGCATTGCTAAAAATATTATCGTTAATGACATGGAATATTTCCCGGGAAAGCGCATAATCTGACATTTTTGTTGAAAATGAGGGAAGAATAGCGAATATTGCTATAATGATTGGAAAGAATGTGTTTAGGCAGTTTATCTAAGTAAAATAAAAAAGTCGTTGGAAGAAGTGCCTTCAATTATGCGATGTTACTTTTATTGGATTTACGCCATCTGGCAGCATAGATGAGAGAAGTAGAGGCTCACCATGTTACACTGAGAAATATGGATTGGAATGATTTGATATAGAATGATAAATACCATGCATTATATTTTACAGAACCTATCATATATTTTTTATTACGTAGAACCGTCCGAAAAACTCCCACTGACTGATGTTTCGTTTTATGTTATAATTAGTACCAGATAATAATACTAACTTCTAATTATTTTGGAGGGATTCGATGATTGGAACAAGAATGACTGCGATCGGAAGCTATGTACCTGAGAAGAAATTAACGAATTTCGATCTGGAAGAAATGGTGGAGACAACAAATGATTGGATTGTACAGAGAACTGGAATTCACGAACGAAGAATAGCGCGTTCAGATGAATTTACGAGTGATTTATGTGTAGCTGCTGTGGAAGATTTAATGCGAAGATATAATAAAACAGTGGAAGATGTCGATATGATTATTGTAGCAACCAGCACGCCGGATTTTCCTTACCCGTCTGTTGCAAGCATTATACAGAATCGGCTG
The DNA here is from genome assembly GCF_038004725.1 of Oceanobacillus sp. FSL K6-0251. Classification (NCBI taxonomy): domain Bacteria; kingdom Bacillati; phylum Bacillota; class Bacilli; order Caryophanales; family Bacillaceae; genus Oceanobacillus; species Oceanobacillus sp. FSL K6-0251. Next base: position 1,908,926 of record NZ_JBBORS010000001.1, read on the forward strand.
AAAATCAAGCAGGCAGGGGCCATTGACTTAGGTGCAGCGTGTGCGGGGTTTGTCTATGGTCTGCATACGGCGAATAGTTTAATCCGTTCCGGCCTTCATAAGAAGGTGCTTGTGATTGGAGCAGAAACGCTCTCAAAAGTAACGGATTATACCGACAGAAGCACCTGTATTTTATTCGGTGATGCTGCCAGTGCAGTGTTAGTGGAAAAAGATGAGGACGCAGAAGATTTTATCGGCTTCCATTTGGGCAGCGATGGTAGCGGCGCACAGTATGTATATCAAACCAGCTTAGCTAACAAGGTGAATGATGTAGAGCTAATTGACACAAAATATCTTGTCCAAAACGGGAGAGAAGTTTTTAAATGGGTAGTAAGGAAGGTGCCGAAAAGCATTGAACAGCTTTTAGAGAAAACGGAAGCCGGCTTAGATGAGGTAGATTGGTTTATTCCGCATAGTGCCAACCTGAGATTGATTGAACCGATTTGTGAAAAAATAGGACACCCGATCGAAAAAACACTTTATAGCCTTGAGAAATTTGGGAACACTTCAGCAGCAACCATTCCTTTGGCACTGGACCTTGGTGTTCGGAATGGAAAAGTGCAGAATGGAGATAAAGCGCTTCTGTACGGCTTCGGTTCCGGCTTGGTGCATGCAGGGCAACTGTTAAAAATAAATTTTGATGAGGAAGTTAATACGCCGAGACCATTATAATTAAATATGTATAGGAGAGGATTTTCGTAATGCATTTATGTACGAAAGTCCTCTTATTTTTAATAAAATCATGGCGATACAATCCGTCAAATTCTAAAAATAGTTAGAGTAGCATTTATTATATATAACTGGCTGTATGATACGCCATTATAAGAATAAAAAAGATAGCCCTTTTGATTGTTTATTTTTTACAAAGAATTTTTAGTTGAAGAAAAATCCATACTGTTTATGATAAAATCAAAATGAAATATAAATTATAAAATACTTAAAAAGTGAGGATACACAATGATTGCAAAGACAGAAGAAGACTTTCAAGGTCTAAAAGAAATCGGTAAAATTTGTGGAGCCATTCGAAATGAATTAGTCCGATATACAAAACCTGGAATCACAACGAAAGAGCTGGATGAAATAGCAGGCGAGATGTTTGAAAAAGAAGGAGCACAATCTGCACCAAAAGGAGAATATGATTTCCCTGGATATACATGCATCAGCGTAAATGAAGAAGTAGCCCACGGTATTCCGGGGAAACGGATTATTCAGGAAGGCGACCTTGTTAATATTGATGTGTCAGGCTCGAAAAACGGTTATTTTGCCGATACTGGAATTTCCTTTGTAGTCGGAAATGGAGAGGAAATCCTGCAGAAAATATGTGACGTTGCTAAAGAAGCATTTGATGCTGGTCTGAAAAAGGCAAAGCCGGGTGCGAAAAAAAGCGGTCTTGGAAAAGCGGTGCACAATGCAGCCAAGCAAAATGATTTAACTGTTATAACAAACCTTACGGGGCATGGCGTTGGCCGATCTATTCATGAAGCACCGGACCATATTTTCAATTACTACTCCCGCTGGGATGATGAAATTTTAAAAGATGGTATGGTTATTGCTTTTGAACCGTTTATCTCTACACTGGAAGAGGAAGTTTACCAATCGGATGACGGGTGGACTTTCCTGACGGATGAAAGCTTTGTAGCGCAATATGAGCATACGATTATTCTGACGAAGGAAGGACCGATTATTACTACATTGTAAGTATGTTTTTAATGTTTTAAACCAGATTGTTTAAGTAGCCATTTTGTTTTTGAGCTTAGTTATCTCCATCGTTATTTAAAGACTATAGATTTTCATTCCATTAAAGGGCGGTATGGCATAATAAAGGCCATTACCGCCCTTTAATAAATTCGATCTAGAAACAGAATTAAATTACTGCCCATCCATAGGAAAATCGCAATTTGAGTCAGGACATAAACGGTTCGCTCCATGGCTGTTAATTTTCTTTCCTTTTTGATTTTTTTAAAATGAAAATAATAATAAACGGCGCATATCAAGAGGATTGCTCCAGATAATTGGGATATGTTTTCTAATAAGCCTGCCAATAAGATCCCCCTTTTTCCTTTGTTAGGTCATTCGATTATGGAATTGTCAAAACCTGCTTTCTGGGGTTATTGTATCAAAATTTCCAAACTACAAAAAGCGTGCGAAATACAGCGGCTGTTAGTTATGATTTTATAAATAATTTACATGTCCGTTAGACTGCATCATTCGGACGGACACGTTAAATAAGTAAAGTAAAGGACACTTGACGTCAAGTGACCTTTACTTTAGCATTAATCATGAAGGGGCTGAAATCGATTGAAAAATAATATGGTGGAATTCAGACGAAAATTTGATTATTCTCAGGAAAAACTTGCTGAGCTGCTTGGCGTTTCAAGACAAACCGTTATTTCAATTGAAAAGGGAAAATACAACCCATCACTTCCTTTAGCCATGATTATTGCCGAACTTTTTCAAACTAATGTAGAGAATGTTTTTATTTTAGAGGAAGAAGATTATAAAAAATAAATGAGCAGGAGGGATATCGTGAATAAAGATGCAAGCCGGGGGCTATTTTTTAATTTTAGGTTTTTTTCAGGCAGGTATGTTTGGTTTTATTGTATTTGCAGCGGTGATGGCAAATGCATTTCCGCCAACTTCCACCTATATCATGCCATCATTAGGTATTATGGCTTTTTGCATGAGTTATCTTTATCCGCAATTCAAACAAAAAGATGAACGAATGAAGTTAATTAGGCAAAAGGGGCTGGAGTATGCTTATTTCGCCTTATTAGTTTATTTTATGATCCTAATGATTATTCTGCAGTTTAATCTCTTAACACTATCTGCATTAGACGTGCTCTATATTCTGACAGCATTAACCATTTGTACGGTCTTTATTTGCATGGTCATCGCTGCGAAAAAGTATTAATATTTTCTAGTTTGATGAAATAATCGATAATACATATGGACAGAAAAATATCAGAAAGAATGGAATCATATGAAATCATGTCCGTCTATTACTGTGATTTCTCTCATATACAAAGGAGTTTTTCATTATGAGTCAGGAAGAATTAATCCAACAATCCAATGCACCGCAAACGCGCAGCTCGCTTGCGAATGACTTCAGAAAGCTGGGCTTATATGAAGGAATGACGGTAATCGTCCATTCCTCCATGAGATCATTAGGATGGGTCTGTGGTGGCCCAGTAGCTATTATTCATGCTTTACAGGACGTGATAACTTCAAAAGGGACGATTATCATGCCAGCTCATAGTGGTGACATATCGGATCCAAGAGAGTGGAGTAATCCGGCAATTCCAGAAGAATGGATTCCTGAAGTAATGAAGGAATTACCGCCGTTTGATCCCGATGTAACACCGACCTTTGGAATGGGGACTATACCAGAGGCATTCCGAACATACCCCAATGTTAGGCGCAGTTATCATCCTGCACTCTCTTTTTCTGTATGGGGAAAGAACAGGGGTGAAATCGCAAGTAATCACTCATTAGATAATGGATTGGGAGATAAATCTCCGCTTGCTTATATATATCGTAACAAAGGCTATGTGTTGATGCTTGGAACGGATTATGGAACCAACACCTCCATGCATTATGGAGAACATAAAGCTGCAGGAATAAAAGAAGTTCATAAAATGAGTCCGATTTTAGAAAACGGTCAGAGGGTATGGAAAGAGTATAAAGAGCTCGATTATGATGAGGAAAAGTTCCCCGCAATCGGAGAAAAGTTTGAAAAGGAATTTGCCATTTGGGAAGGCTATGTTGGAGAAGCGCGCTCAAAGCTGATTTATCAGCCTGATTTAGTTGATTTTACAGGAAAAAATATAAAATAAAGAAACAGGATAACATGTAAGAATGATAAAAATGTTATCCTGTTTTTGTTTTTAAAAAAGCTTTCACTTATTTTAAATGGATTACGAGTGACCCAATTCCACTTAACACCAAATACAACATAACTGCTGCCCACAGATAAGTGATTGAAATCACTTCCATTCCCTTTATGGAAAGAATAATGAGACCTATAATGATGATTCCTAAATAAATATGCGGGGAAATAGCATAGAATTTTTTAATGTTATTCAGGGTTCTTTCGTCTATCGAAGGCGTTTTATCTTTTTTCGTTTTAACAATGATTATATTGATGATGATTATAATAAATAATCCGGCAAGCAATCCGAGAAGCCCGGAGAAATCAAATTGACCAGTAAATAAATAGATAATGGTCTTCACGAGCAGCGAAGTAATAAAACCAATGCTCCCAACGACCGTCCAAACCCAAGGTTGTAAATGCTTATTCATGATTTGTCGTCCTCCTTTAAAATGAAAATTTCTTCAATCGGAAGTTCAAAGTACTTAACAATTTTTAGAGCGAGTTCTAAGCTTGGATTGTATTTATTTTTTTCAATTGCCGTCATCGTTTGCCGCGATACTTGTAAATCCTCTGCTAATTTCAATTGCTTAATGCCTCTTTGTTTTCTTATTTCTTTGATGTTGTTTTGTACAGGCATTCGCTCGCCACCTTTATAAAATGTAAATATACCTTTACATAATTTATAACATGAACTTGTAATTATGTAAATATATCTTTACATAAATATAAATGAATTACTTAAAAATTCGTATTAAAGGCCAGGGATATAAATTTTAAACAATATTATTCTCTTAGCGACTGGGTGAGAATTTTTGCATCTATGATTTCACCAATATCCTGCCTTTTTTTAATGAATAAAAAAACATAATATAATCTATTAACCCTTCTTATAAAAACTATAAAAAATTCAATAAATGTTCAAACAATTTTGATTTATACAAACGATTATAAGTTATAATAAAGATATAGAAAGAGAGGAGGGTATAAATTGAGGCCGAAAACATTAAATTTTGAACAATTGGTCGATTTAAACAGACAAGAATTATTAAACGATGAAAAAAGAATTTCCCAAATTGAAGAGAAGTTAGAGAAGAAACAAGAAGCTTTTCCAGGCTATAAAAAAAGCTAACCACTTTAGTAAGAGCCGCTTACTAAAGTGGTTTTTTAATGCCTAAAAAAGGATTATATAGAAGTTGATTAGCAGTAATTAGTCAGCGATATCCGATAAGCCTCAAGGCCTATCCATAAATATTCCTCAGGTTCATTCTTATACGTTCGTTGGCACGGTAAGATAGAATTAAAAAGAAAGAAGGCCAAAGGAAATAATGATGAAAACGAAAAGGAAAGTTAGACTTTGGAGGATTTTAAGGAATATATTATTGATTACCGTTGCTGCGTTTGTCATGTGGTTTCTTTTTAATAATATCATGACTGCATTTGGGCAAAAAACGTATCCGCCAATCGGAGAATTTGTTGAAGTGGATGGGAAGGATATGCATATTTATATAAAAGGGGAAGGAGATAATACGATTGTTTTAATGAGTGGACTAGGAACCGCCGCTCCAGCCTTAGATTTTGAACCGTTGTTAAATGAATTAGCAAAGGAAAATAAAGTAGTCGTGGTCGAGGGATTTGGTTATGGCTGGAGTGAATTAACCGAAAAAGAACGAACAGTGGAAAATATTGTTGAAGAATTAAGAACCGCTCTAAAGCAATCGGGTATCCATGGTCCATATATATTGATGCCCCATTCCGTTTCAGGAATATACGGCATGTATTTTGCTAATGTGTATCCAGAAGAGGTCAAAGCTGTCATAGGCATCGACCCGACTTTACCAGAGGCGTTAGCGTACTTTGATGAAGCTGCCCCAGCAATGCCTGGATATATGAGCTATTTAGCACCTTCCGGATTGGCAAGGTTAGCAACATATATTAGCTCTGAAGACTTCCTGCCGCTTGCTGCCGACGGTACATATTCTGAAGATAATTTAAAAATGACCAAGGCTATTTCGGCTTGGAAAATAAATAACAAAAATGTTGTTGCCGAAGCCAATGAAATAGCCAATAATATTGAGAAAACGGCAGAGATGACATTTCCGGCGAATATGCCTGTTTTACTCTTTACTCCAAAAGAAGATCAGGAAACCGCGGATGGTAAAAATATGCTGACTTTTTTTGAAACACAGGTAACGGATTTCTCTGCCAGTAAAATTGTTACCTTGGAGGGGCATCATTATCTGCATTGGACGCGTTATAAGGAAATAAGTGAAGAAGTTCGTGCATTTATTGGTTTAATTTCTGATGAAAAATAATAGCTTATAGTATTTGTAAACGTTAGTGTCCTTGTTGAAATTGAAAGGATGCAATGATAATCGAAACAGGGTAAAACCGTGTTAGGAGCAAATAGAAGAGTGAATGGAATTGGGAGAAGCGGTATGATTTTCAGAATATGTATTTTAAAAATGATACAAATAATTAATCTGATTATGATACAAATGCTTCTAGTTTTTATATAAAGCCTGCAGAGAAATAATTCCATTTTCTCTGCAGGCTTTATTATTGGATGGAAGTGATGAAGGTAAAGGAATTCATATGGCTCATGATTATAAGAAAACACGTTCACTAACAGAAATAAATGAGTTTAAAATGGGGGTTAGTTTCTTATCTTTATGCCAGGAGATAAAGTGATATATTTCACGATTCTTTTCTTCAGGCAGCCTGACCATTTTTAATTCTCCTTTTTCAATTTCTTGTTTTACAACTCCATAAGGCAAAAGAGCAATTCCGAGATTTGTTTTCACGCAATTTTTTAATGTTTCTATGTTAGTGATTTCAAACGTTGCATGGAAGTTTATTTTTTTACTTGAAAGGGTTCTCTCTAATAAATTTCTGTAAGAACACCCTTTTTCGGTAAGGATAATGGTTTCTTCGGTTAAATCTTGTAAATTAGCGTTAGTAATTTGTGAAATAGTATTGTCTGGAGAAGCAACTAAAACCAACCTTTCTGATGCCAGTTTTGAAATCTCCAAGTTATCCCCGCCACGTTCTATTTCTTCACCGAGCATAAATGCAAAATCTATTTCACCAGAATGTAATTGTGCCTGAATTTCAGAGAATTTATGAAGCGGTTTAACAATCACTCCTATATTAGGAAATAGCATTTTTAATTCTTTTAGCACTTCAGGCAGTTTATAAGTACATTGACTTTCGGTTGCTCCAACTGTGATAGTGCTTTTCATATTTTTATCAAAATGGATTTCTTCAATAGCTGAATGATATTGGGAAATAATCGTATCACTATAACTTTTGAATTTTTCTCCAAATGAAGTTAATACCAATTTATTTCCTAGTCTATCGAATAAATTAACCCCTAATTCAGCCTCTAAACTTTTGATTTGAGAAGTAACACTGGACTGAGCATAGTTTAAGATTTCAGCGCTCTTCGTGAAATTTAACGTTTCACTTGCAACCTGAAACGTTGATAGCTGCTTTATATCCATTTATTTTCGCTCCAATCGATATTTCCGATGGAAACTATCGGATTTTTAATCTGGTTTATACAAATATCTTATCATACAATAATGTTGCTCACAAAAAAGTGGAAAAACCAATAACTGGAGGGAATTATGATGGATTTAAATGGTTTAGCATATTAGAACGAAATTGAAATGATAAAGAATATATCTTTGGCAGTGAAAGATGACTATTTTCAGAAAAAAATAAGGAGCTGTAAGTAAATGGATACACAAAAAATTGTTGCATTTGTAGAGCCTAGTTTCTACGGAGTCGATTTTGTAGAGAGGGCTTACCAAAAAGGATGTACAGTTATTGCTATAGGGTCTTCGAAGGATAACCCTAAAATATATGGATATGAAAATTATTTTCATGACTTTTTAATTGCTGATATTAGAAATCCAAAATTAATTTATAACGCCATCAAAGACTCCATCTATGATGAGAAAATAGATGCGTTGATTCCTGCAACTGATTATGCTTCACATTATACTGCTGAAGTAGCGGAATGGCTGGACTTGCCGACTGTTCCCTCAGTTGCTGCATATACCGCTCGTAATAAAGATTCAGCGCGTATTGTGTATAAAAAGTACAACGTTCCCAGCGCTCGATTTGCCAAAGTATCAAGCTTGGAAGAAGCATGTGAATCTGCACAATCTATTGGCTATCCAGTCGTACTGAAACCAACAAATTGTGCGAGTAGCCAGGGAGTATTTTTTATCAATAATAAAGAAGCAATGGTTCAAGCATTTCATAAGTTAAGAGAATTTAAAAAGACCTATATGGGATTTGACGTTAGCAGAGACTATCTGGTGGAAGAATATTTAGAGGGGCCAGAGTTTAGTGTTGAGTTCTTTCTAAAAGACAAAGAGATTATTTTTTCATCCGTTACGGAGAAGGAAACATCAGATTTACCATTTTTTGTAGAAACATCCCATACCGTCCCTGCCTCCGTACATTTTAATAGACAAGAAGAGCTTGTCGAGGTGGGTTCTAAAGCTGTACGAGCCATAGGGATTGATAACGGGCCAAGCCATGTGGAATTAAAATTAACGAATTCTGGACCAAAAATTATCGAAGTAAATGGAAGACCCGGCGGAGATCAGATTTCTTCTCAGCTTCTTGTGAATACTTACGGTTGGGATATTTTTGAAGAGACCGTAAACTTCTATTTGGGCTTACCTATAAATGAATATTTTCCATTTAAAAAAGCAACGTCGATAGCTTATTTAACTGCTCCGAAAAATGGAATAATCTCAAACATAAGTGGTATAGAACATCTTAAAACGAATCCATCTGTTATTAAATATGGAGTAAGCATTCGGTCGGGATCTGCTGTAAAAGTTCCTGAAAGTTCGGATGATAGACTGGGGTACGTTATTACAACTAGTAGTAATTCTAAGGATGCAAAAAATAAAGCGACAGAATTGATTAACTTAATCCATTTAGATTATGCATAGCTTATTTTTGAAATTACCTTGTTGATTCTATTATTCGCTGGATAGTTTTTCTAATATTTTGTGAATATTAATTTTATGTTAATTAAGAATTAAAAGCCTCGTATCATGGTGAGATTAAATTGATTGTCGAGGGAAGCTTTTGAATTATCCATTTTACGTCATAGGATATTCAAGATAATAACAGTAAAAGGACGAGGCGATAAGATGTCAATTTTAAAAAATAAAAATTTTTTATTCTTTTTTCTTGCAGATATTATGTCAGGATTTGGAGTAGGAATGAGTACAATTGGAGCAAATTGGTATCTATTAGATGAAACTGGTTCGTCTGGAGCAGTAGGTGTGATGTTAGCACTGAATGTCATAGCTGGTTTTCTTGTTTCACCATTGACCGGTATTCTTACAGATAAATTTAATCGAAAAGTAGTTATCCAAATAACATTTATTTTAAGAGCGGTTGCTATTGGGATACTTACAGTTGCTTTTCTATTAGACGGATTTTCTATAGGGTATATCTATTTATTTTCCATTGTTAACGGTATCGGATGGAGTATTTATATGTCTGCATCTCGTAGTCTTATTCAAGAATTGCTGTCAGGGGAGCAATTATCAAAAGGGAATTCGTTAGTCGAGATTAGTTTACAAGTTGGAATGTTTATGGCAGGTGCAGCTTCTGGTTTTATCTATCGATTTGCTGGATTTGAAGCTATTCTGCTAATCAATTCTTTAATGTTTGTCATTTGTAGTTTATTTATGATTTTTGTTAAATATGAGTCAAGTTTGATAGATAAAGATGAAGGTTATCTTCAATCTTTTAAAAAAGGAATTGAATACTTATATTCTCATAAATTAACTTTTCTTCTAGGGTTAGTAGCAGCGATTCCTTTAGTAGTTACCATGGTTTTTAATGTTGTTTTACCAGAGTATGTTAGTAAAACGTTAAATGCTGATTCGGTGGTCTTTGGATTTTCTGATATGGCTTATGGAATTGGCGGTTTGATTTCCGGATTTATTGCAGCGCCATTTGCGAGAAATATTACAAAAAATAAAGCTGTCAACGTAATCTTTGCGTTATCTATTATGACGTTACTAGGTCTATCTTTTAATTCTATTGTTTTCGTTATTTTCCTAGGTAGTTTCATCATTGGTTTTTCAAATTCTTCGATAAGAATTATTATGAATACCATGCTTATGGAAATTGTTCCTAAATCACTAATGGGCAGAGCGATGTCTGTTTGGATGGGAATTGCGCTATTTCTTCAGGCTGTATTTGCAAGTGTCCTTGGATTATTAATCGATATTTTTTCTCCAAGTATAGGATTTATTTGTATGGGAGGATTAATGTTGTTTGGTTTAGTTTTACATTACTTTGTTACGAAGAGTAAAAATAAGAAGAATAACAGGTACGAGGTGGTTTAAATGAAAATTGGAGTTATCTACGGAAGTACGAGATATCAAGGGAATACGGAATGGTTAACAGAAGAAGTTATTAAGAACCTACCAGCAGTAACAAAAATTGATTTGAAAAAATATCAGTTTAACGATATTACCGATCAGAGACACGAAAGAAATGGATTCTTACCAGTGGAAGATGAATATGGCCAAATAATCGATCTAATCATTGACTGTGAAGTTTTAATTTTTGCAACGCCTATTTATTGGTTTGGAATGACCAGTGTGATGAAAAGATTCATTGATCGCTGGTCGCAGACAGTTAGAGATGAAAACTATCCCAATTTTAATCAACAAATGAATCGTAAACAAGCTTATATTATTGCGGTTGGAGGAGATAATCCTTTGGTTAAAGGAATGCCTTTAATACAACAATTCGCTTACATCTGTGATTTCATTGGATTGGAGTATAAGGGATATTTAATAGGCGAGGGAAATAAACCTCTAGATATATTGAAAGATGAAACTGCTATAAAAGAGGCTCATACGTTAGGGGAAAGATTAAAAAAAGAGGGGGGAGTACAGGAATGAATAAAGCTTCGCACTATGGATGTAAGCAGTAGAAAGAGTAACTATAGAAAATAAACAAAACGCTGTGAATAATAATTTGGTTAAGGGAAACCTGCAGATTTCTGTAGATTTCCCTTAGTTATTTGAAAAGGTTTTTAATAGAAGTGGTGTACAAAGCAATTTGAGATCGCATTTCCTCTTGGAAAGCAATGTAATTATTCGGTGGAACTATCGTGATAGAGTAATAGAGTTGAGTGTTAAAATACTAGTTTATAATAATGAAAACGTTCACATATCGGGCAACAAGAAAAAGATAAACTGTTACGGGAAACTGCCTATAACGGTTTATCTTTTAATCACAAATTTAATATCACTTTTAAAAAAGTTCACAGATTTTTTGATGCTATTTTAATTGTTATATGAAAGGCCACAGATAATTGACGGAAACAAAAAATAAAGAGATTGTTTCATTTCTTACTTTAGAAAATAAAATAGTCTATCCCTTTGCTGTTCCAGACACACTTTCTTTTTCAGACCAGGAAGAACTTTTAACAATTTTAGATAAAACAGCAAATGATACAAATATTATTAGAGAAGCAGGGAACAAACAGGAAAATAGAGGTTGGGTAGGAATTATTCCCTTTTGATAGTATAATGAACGTGATAGATTAGTATTTGTACAGGAAGTGTATATGATGAATAAAACAGGATTTAGAACTGAAAAAGATTCTTTAGGCCAAAAAACGATTTCTCAGGATGCTTATTATGGCGTTCAAACGGTACGTGCTCTTGAGAACTTTCCCATCACGGAAATCCCAGTTCATAAAGAGCTGATTCTCGCGCTTGCCGAGGTGAAAAAGGCAGCGGCACTAGCCAATATGCATACTGGAATGCTGCCAGAATCTATTGGGGGAGCAATTGTAAGCGCTGCCGAAGAAGTGATGGAAGGAAAACTATTGGATCAGTTTGTCGTGGATTCCATTCAGGGAGGAGCAGGCACCTCCATTAATATGAACATGAATGAGGTGCTGGCCAACCGTGCTTTGGAAATATTGGGAAAAGAAAAAGGCGACTATAATTTCTGTTCGCCTAATACCCATGTCAACATGTCCCAGTCCACCAATGATACGATACCAACGGCATTAAAAATAGCTTCCTATCGCATGGCTCAGGAATTGATAGCGACCTTGAAGCGATTGGAAAAAGAACTGGTGAAGAAAGAAGCAGAATTTCAGAATGTGCTAAAAATGGGACGAACTCACCTTCAGGATGCTGTACCAATCCTGTTAGGTCAGGAATTCAGCGCTTATTCGGAAGTGGTTAGCAGGGATATTAATAGAATTACGCAGGCAGCAGAGGCAATGCTGACGGTCAATATTGGTGCAACAGCTGTTGGGACAGGACTTAATGCCAAACCCGAGTACATGGAAAAGGCGGTAACACAACTATCTAAACAGCTTGGTGTAAAGCTTCATTCAGCGAAAAATTTAGTGGATGGCACACAAAATACAGATGCTTATACGGCACTTTCAGCGGCATTGAAAGTGTTGGCAATGAATATGTCCAAAATTTGTAATGATTTGCGTTTGATGGTATCCGGACCAATGACAGGCTTTCAGGAAATCATTCTTCCTGCAAAGCAGCCGGGTTCTTCCATTATGCCTGGGAAAGTAAATCCGGTCATGATTGAAGTGGTCAACCAGGTTGCTTTTCAAGTTGCAGGCAATGACCAGTCGATTTGTATGGCATCTGAAGCCGGGCAATTTGAATTAAACGTGATGGGGCCTGTTATTATTTTTAATTTGCTGCAGTCTCTTAAAATAATGGATAATGGCTTAGATGTATTTACAAGCTATGCAGTAAGCGGTATAGAAGCAAATGTAGAGAGATGCCGTGAGTATGTGGAAGAGAGTTATGGCATTATCACCGCATTGAATCCACATTTAGGATATGAAACAGCTGCCAAGGTAGTTAAGCAGGCATTTGAAACAGGGCTGACTATCAAAGAAATCTGCAAGGCGCACGACCTTTTATCAGAGAAGGAACTGGATACGATTCTGGATCCAAAAGAGATGACAACACCTGGAATTGCCGGGAATGAGTTTCTGATGAAAAAATGAATATCAAAAAGGTAACTGATTTCTTGCTTAAAGAACGCAGTTACCTTTTGATTATCACTTCCTTCCAAAAGAAGCGCTCCTCACTAAATAACTAGTTAGGATTATACCGGTGAGAGTAGTTCACTGTGAAGACCTATCCTTCTAATCGAAAAGCCAATTTCCCCAATTTCACACTATACTTTTTGTTTTTTTAGGGAAAAGTGTATAGCTGAAACTTATTACAAAATCGATGATTACAATAAGAGACCAGAGCAGCATAATACGCATTAATGATTCAGTCTGAGCATAATTGTTAATATAGAGAGTGATGATTATTAATATCCCGCCGCCGATGAACAAGGAGAGCAAATGCCGGTACCATCCTTCACGTTCTTTTCTGGCATGCGCTTTCCCGTACTTTATTTTTACCGGCTTATCACCGTTTCCGAATCGATAATTAAAATGGCCGTCTGCCCATTGAATCATCCGGTGGCCAAAGGCTATACTTACACCAATATAAACCGCGGCTATTCCATGTATCGTAGTAGCAACAGCGCCATTTTTTAAATCAATGACCGTTACAATAAGCAATATGAGATCTACAACAGGCGTACAAATCAACAGGAAGGTACCTAGTTTCTTCTTTTTCCATACATATCTGGAACATAATCCAGCTAAAACAAACACCCAAAATCCAATTTCACAAGCTATAATCAGCCAACCAATCAAATGAAACACATCCTTTTTATTAATTTAGTACAACTGTATTAAATTAATAAAAAGGATGATTGTTTATTTAATACAAGTGTGCTAAAATAAAAATATGCCAAAAAAAGTAGATCATCAAAAACGTAAAATTCAAATTGCAGAAACGACATGGAAAGTTATTGTAGAAGAGGGGATTGAACATGCAACCGTCAGAAAAATAGCGCAAGCTTCAGGTTTATCAGTTGGTGCTGTCAGACATTATTTTGCAACGCAGTCGGAATTGCTGCACTTTTCCATGGAGCTTGTATCTGATCGGGTTATTCAAAGAGCGAAAGCAAGGAAATTTTCAAAAGACAGGGATCCGTTAGAGCTTGTGACAGAGGGTGTAAGTGAAGTACTGCCTGTCGATGAAGAACGAAAAATAGAAATGGAGGTATGGTTAGCTTTTTCAGCAAAAGTTCTGGTCGATAAAACACTTCGGGAGCTAAGTGATAAAGTCTATGGTGACATGCATGAAGGATTTAAAAATGTTGTTCACGCATTGCAATTATTAGATATAGCAAAAGATGGACTTGACATAGAGATGGAGGTTAACAGGCTTCATGCTATCGTCGATGGGATGGCGATGCATCACTTATTAAATCCAGAGCAGTTTACACATGAAGAAATGATGGAGACTTTAAAGTATCACCTCCATTCTCTTATAAAGTAATCTAAAGGCATCTAGCAGAAAGAAAATCGTAATTTTCAAATGTATAATCCAGTATTTCTTCTGCTACAATTTCATCCTCCTCTCTTTCTTCTAAAGAAAAGTTGTTAGAAAATATAGTAATGATTAAGATAAAAAGAAGAATTCCTGAAAATATAATTATTCTTTTCTTTTTCATATGAAGGTTCCTTTCGTATTTTTCTCTTCATATAAATAATAGCAGAGGGGAAATAGAGTGTCTAAGCCATATTTTCTGATAATATAGTATTAGTAGTCTGAGAGGGAGGTAAGGTTATGTTAAATGATCCATGGTTTACCGTTCGAAAAATAGATGAAAAAACATATGCCATTAGTGAGCTTGGTCATTGGGAAAAAGTGCATTCATTTTTGCTTATCGGAGACAAAAAAGCAGCTTTAATTGATACTGGCTTAGGTATTGATAATATCAAGCGAATCACAGATCAGCTGACGCCTCTGCCCATTGATGTTATCACGACGCATGTACATTCCGATCATATTGGAAGTCATGGAGAATATGACCGGATATTTGTTCATGAAGCGGAAAGAGATTGGCTTGTTCATGGCATTGTAGGGTTGTCATTAGAACAAATAAGACAAAATACAGCAAGGGATATTACGATTCCTGTGCCAGAAAGCTTTGACCCGAATACATATAAACCCTTCCAGGGTGAGCCAACTGGAATTTTAAAAGACGGTGATAGGGTGGAGCTGGGGAACAGAACATTAATTATCTACCATACTCCCGGCCATTCTCCAGGTCATATTGTGATTTTTGATGAAGAGACCGGATATTTATTTACAGGGGACTTGCTATATGATGAAACTCCAATCTATGCTTTTTATCCGACAACCAATCCGGCAGACTTAGTAAATTCGTTAGAGAGGCTCACGCAAATAAATCATGTCTCCATGATTTATGGAGCGCATAATACATTGGGACTTCTTCCTGAAATTTTAGATGAAGTTAAAAATGCAGTGGAGTATTTACGGAAGCATGATTTTGTGCGATTTGGCACGGGAGTTCATACTTTTCATGGGTTTCGTGTGCAGTTTTAACTTCGAATATCATTAAGAGGGAAGGGAAATTCAATAGCTGAATCAAGGAGTGTAAAAAATGAATGTAACTGAATTTCAACAATGGGTAAATAGTTATTACCAACATAGAGGCTGGTCGGAATTAGATATTTTCATCCGGATCGGTTTTTTAGCAGAGGAAACAGGAGAAGTAGCAAGAGCCATAAGAGCACTGGAGATTGGCAGGGACAGACCGGATGAGATAACGGAATCAATTGCCGAAAATAGAGATGCTTTAGTAGAGGAATTAGGAGATGTACTGGGGAATGTTATCGTTATCGCCAATAAATATAATATCTCTTTGGAGGAAGTATTTCAGTCTCATAAAGAGAAGCTCTTAGAGCGTTATTCTGCGGACGGATAATATCGTATTTTATAAATAAGGAGCTGTCAACATGCAATCAGCGTATACGGAAAACAAGGAACACAATAAAACAATCCTAAAGGAATATGTAGAAATCAATGGTGCAAAGCAAGGGATCATTGTAGAATCTTTAAATCAAAATAAACCATTACTTTTATTCTTGCACGGCGGGCCCGGGTTTCCAGCTTATCCCCGGCGCAAATACGTCCGGATCTTTTCTATGCGTATATTGGAGTGGGGCAGATAGGTTCTCAACTGGAATCAGAAAAAGAAGCCTATCAATATATTTTAAAAACAGCAAGGGACAGGAAGGATAAACGTGCTGTCAAGCAAATTGAAAATGTGGCTTTTGATGAAAATTTTGATGAAAATCGAGCTTATGGCGCCATCAGGACTAAATTTACCGAGAAGTATGGCGGGGGTTTTAAAAGAGAGGGTTACTCCAATCTGGAAAGGTTGAAGCACGTTTTTTCGTGTGCGAATTATACATTTAATGAACGAATCAATAGTTTTAAAGGGGCTGTTTTAGGCTGGCAGTCACTGGGGCATGTAATGGCCGCCGCAGATTTAGCAGAGCTTGTTCCCAAGCTTCCGTTGCCTGTCTTTATACTTCAAGGTCAGCATGATTATCAAACAACCTACACGCAAGCGAAACATTTCTATGATTCCATCGAAGCTCCGTTCAAGAAAATGTATACCTTTGAAAATTCCGCACACACGCCTTTTATTGAAGAACAAGCGCTATTTTGCCAGTGGTTGAGGAAGAGATCTATTCTATTTAAATCGTGTATTCAAATAAAAATATTAAAAAGCAGGTGGCAGTATGAAATTTAATAATTTTTCAGCAGTGCAAGTAAGGATAGCCAGACCGACAGATAAATTTGATGAAATAATCAGCTTTTACGAAACGGGTGTAGGTTTAACAAAAATAGAAGTATTTGAAGGAGACAGAGGGATTAAGGGAGTTATCTTTGGATTGCCTCATACAGACTATCATTTAGAATTTACATCTCATCAAGACGGAAGCCCATGCCCTGCACCTACGAAAGATAATCTGCTGGTTTTTTATATAGAAAATAAGGATGAAATCATGCATGTCGTAAATCGGTTGGCCCAAATGGGGTATAACGAAGTAGAACCAGAGAATCTCTATTGGAAAGACAAAGGAGTTACCATCGAAGATCCAGATGGCTGGAGAGTCGTTTTTATGAACCGCGCCTATGATTAAAATGATATGTGTTATTTTTTAGAAAATTAGTAAGCTATCCTTCTATTCTTCATGCTGACGTTAAAATGTAGTAAAAGAGGAGGTGATTATCATGACAAAAAAGAACGGGAAGGAAATTCTTTTAGTAAAGAGCGAACAGAATTTTAAAGCGTTATTTGAAATCATTGAATCTATACCGCATAGAAAAAGAAGTATGACAATAGAGACAGAAGAAAGAGATAAAAATTTTCGGGATGTATTGATGCATTTATATGAATGGCATGCCATGCTTGAAAGATGGTACAGAGAAGGAATGGATGGAGATACTCCGTTTATACCGGCACCAGGTTATATGTGGAGAACAATCAAGCCGCTTAATATGCAAATTCGGGAAAACTATCAGGATGTAACGATGAATCAAGCTATAAAAAAATTGAAGTTAAGTCATCATCGGGTAATGAAGTTGATTCAATCCCATACTAATGAAGAAATTATGACGAAGAAATATTATAAATGGACAAAGACCAGTAATTTATATGGATATTTTGCTGCGAATACTTTTAAACATTACATATGGGCAATCCCCAAATGTGTGGCTATTGCGAAGTCGATTAAAGAAAATGAAGTAAAATGACTGTTTCGTATATCTAAGAATAAATCATAGATCATTTAAAACCATTCATGTATCTTATCAATAGATTATGCAATGGTTTTTTTATGAAATTAAAAAGTGTAAACTATCATCAGCTTATCCATATTAACCAAATCAAAATCCTTTGATGTAAAGAGGGCTTAATTGAATAAAACTGTTAAAAAATAAGCGGAATGATTTATTGTTCTCTTTCAAATATGATATTGTGTTCTATTGTTGATTAAAAAGTAAATATTTTGTAAGGAAGTTGGTATAAAATGGAAAGCGAAAATACATTTGAAATTAAAAAATATATTCCGCTTTTCGCGGTATTATTACCCGGTGCTTTTGTCACCATATTGAACCAGACGCTGCTAGGGACTGCACTTCCACCTATTATGAAAGATTTGAATTTGAGTGAGAGTACAGCGCAATGGCTGCAGTCGGTTTTTATGCTCGTAAATGGGATAATGATTCCAGTTACGGCTTTTTTAATTGATAAATTCACAACGCGTAAGCTATTTATGACTGCGATGGGATTATTCACCATCGGTACGTTTATTGCAGCAATTTCACCAAACTTTTCATTGTTATTGGTTGGGCGGATTTTACAGGCTTCAGGGGCCGGCATTATGATGCCGCTGATGCAGACGATATTATTCCTTACCTTCCCTGTTCATAGAAGAGGTACAGCAATGGGACTGTTTGGACTAGTTATCGCATTCGCGCCGGCGATTGGACCGAGTCTCTCAGGCTGGCTCGTGGATCAGTTCCCATGGCGCAGTGTATTCTATGTTGTACTGCCGATTGCTATTTTAGATATGATAGCGGCTTATTTCTTATTGAAAAACGTAACAGAGCTGAAGAAACCGAAATTGGATATTTTATCGGTCATCCTTTCTACAGTTGGCTTCGGTGCAATTCTATACGGTTTCAGTGTCGCCGGTGACGCTGGGGGGCTCAGTCTTCAGGTCATTCTAACGATTGTTGTTGGTAGTATTTCTCTCTATTGGTTTATTACCAGACAGTTGAAATTGAAAGAACCGCTTCTTGAATTCCGGGTATTCAAACACAGCACATTCACGTTAGCAACAGCGCTTGGAATGCTGGTCTTCGCTGCGATGATTGGGACAAATGTGATTTTGCCGTTATACATGCAGAATATGGTTGGCTTCTCGGCGCTTGAATCTGGGCTTGTCTTGTTGCCCGGTACAATTATAATGGGATTCTCCAACCCGATTACCGGTTATCTTTTTGATAGATTCGGAGGAAAGTGGCTTGCTCGGGGCGGTTTGTTACTGCTATCCTTGACTACTTTTGCATTCACGAATTTATCTGCGGATACAAGCTTCAACTATCTGGCAACCATGAATGCCATTCGCATGATTTCGATTGCCATGGTAATGATGCCTATGACAACGATGGCACTGAACCAGCTGCCTAACGAATTGATTCCGCACGGGACAGCAATGAATAATACATTCCGCCAAGTAGCTGGATCAGTCGGTACAGCAGTGCTTGTAACAATCATGTCGACTGCAGCTATACCGGGTGAGGATATTAGCGGTATTATTCATGGTGTGAATGTATCCTTTATCGTAGCAGCAATTATTGCTATCGTTGGATTTATTCTTTCTTTTAAATTAAAAGAAGAAATAAAACCGGGAGATCGTGTCAGCTAAGATTTAAATAGGAAGGTAAATAAAGTACCAGCCATCGAAGCAATTTATCATTGTTAGATGTCTGGTACTTTTTTGATGTAGAACGGGGGAACGAAATTGTGTATTTCATCCCTTAAAGAAGTCTTAGTAAAAGATATGTGTAAATATAGTGGTAAAATAAAGATATATATTAAAAAACTTCAAAGAATGATAACAATGAAATTATCATATAGCAATATAAGACAGTTATTAAGATTTATAAGTGCTTTTTGAAAGTTAATACGATTTGGCGTTAAAAACGTGTTATAGCATATGGAGGGCTCTAACCATTGTGAATAAGAAACAAATAGATTGCGACCTTTATTGCCAATCTGCTTATTGCTGGTCTGCTAATAGCTAGTATTACGGCTATTGTCGTCAATCCAATGTTGATAACACATGGATTATCTAATATTTTAGCAGGCTGGAAACTTATCGAAATACAATTTTTTGATACTGTTTTTATGAATTTTCTTTACTTCGGCGGGTTTCTGTTTCTGTCTTATGTGTTGGGGATGCTGTTTGATTTGTTATACATGTTAATCCTTGAAGCAGCGAAAATAAAGCAGACAAAGGAAGTAATGCTTATGAGTTATGTGGCTCAATGGTTCCTTAGTGTTTGTTTTTATAAATTTTTTATTGAGTCCTTATTTACGAGGAATAGTGTATCGTGGGAAGGAGCAGCTATTTTATTTTTCTGCTTGTATTTGGCTGCTTTTGTGATTAGTGAAGATTATAAAATTTTTTCCGATAAAAAAAGTTAACGTAATCTTGATTTAAAATCAATTGCAGCAAGGTTCCTATATTTTGGGATTCTCCTTGACGAATTCATTGCTTCCATGTAAAGTAAACTGTAATTATTCGTATAATTCCATATATTCTTATCGAGAAAGGTGGAGGGACTGGCCCGCTGAAGCCTTAGCAGCAGACGTTGATTTGTACTGTGCTAATTCCAGAAGCATTTTTGCTTGAAGATAAGAAGAGATTTTATCATATCGAACCTCTTATATTTTCGGAAGGGGTTTTTTTAATGGAATATAGAATGAATATAGCAGATAAAGAGGAAGGGGTATTCGATGGCAATATCAGCAGAGACAAAAAATACACGGGCTCCATTCAGAGCAGATCATGTAGGGAGTTTTCTTCGTCCTCAGCGTTTAAAAGAGGCGCGTGC
This sequence comes from Oceanobacillus sp. FSL K6-0251, assembly GCF_038004725.1. Classification (NCBI taxonomy): domain Bacteria; kingdom Bacillati; phylum Bacillota; class Bacilli; order Caryophanales; family Bacillaceae; genus Oceanobacillus; species Oceanobacillus sp. FSL K6-0251. The sequence goes on from NZ_JBBORS010000001.1 coordinate 1,929,455, forward strand.
ACAAAAGGCAAAAGGGGAAATCAGCTCAGAACAATTGCGTCAAATGGAAGATGAGGAAATTATCAAACTGGTAGAACAGCAGAAAGAAGCAGGACTTCAATCCGTGACGGATGGGGAGTTTCGCCGTGCCTGGTGGCATTTTGATTTTCTGGAAGGCTTAGATGGCGTGGAAGGCTATAGCGCGGAACAAGGCTTGCAATTCACTGGTGTGGAAACGAAAAAAAGAGGTATTAAGGTAACCGGTAAAATTGGTTTTAGTAATCATTATATGATTGAGCATTATAAATTCCTGCATGGTATTGCTGGAGATGCGGTTGCAAAATTTGCGATTCCGAGCCCGAACATGCTCTTTTTCCGGGCGGAGTTTGAAGAAGGAATTTATGAAAATGATGAAGCCATTATTGATGACCTGGTTGCTGCTTATCAAGGGGTGATTCAGGCATTATACGATGAAGGCTGCCGCTACTTACAGCTGGATGATACGTCCTGGGCAACCTTTTTCTCAGAGAAGGGCAGAAATTCGTTGATTGAAAAAGGAAGAAATCCAGAGAAAACAGCTGAATTATGTGCGAGAGCAATCAATGAATCGATTGCGAACAGACCAGATGATATGCTGGTAACAATGCATATTTGCCGGGGAAATTTCCAATCTACCTATATGTCAAGCGGCGGTTACGAGGCGGTGTCAGAAACGATTTTTGGCGGCCTACAGGTGGATGGTCTTTTCCTGGAGTTTGATGATGACCGCTCGGGAGGATTTGAACCCTTGCGTCATGTGAACCGTGATGATTTATTTATTGTGCTGGGTCTTATCACGTCTAAGTTCAGCGAGCTGGAAGATCCGGAAGCTGTTAAAGCAAGAATTACAGAAGCGGCGGGCTATGTACCGTTGAATCAGCTTTGCCTGAGTCCTCAATGCGGGTTTGCTTCTACAGAGGAAGGAAATTTATTGAGTGAGGAACAGCAATGGGAAAAAATCCGGCATGTTGTGCGAATTGCTGAAGATGTGTGGAAATAAGGGATATGAGAAAAAGGAGATTTGGAGAGGTGGGCTTTCCAAATCTCCTTTTTGCCGAACTTTTTGAATACGTACTATGAGTCATTTAGAGAAGATTGTTTTGAATGAAAATACTTTTGAGTTAATAAACCAGTATTGAAAACGGAAGCTAAGGTGATGAACAAAAATAAATTTGCCATTATGTCCTCTCTTTGTCAGCCTAATTTAAATTAAGGTTAACATGCGGGCGCGAAAAATTAAATATAAATTCTAAAAAAATTCAAACAAAGAAAGAAATCATTATAATTTTTTGATATATTAGTAATAACAATAAGGATATTCAGCTGTTTGATCATGGGAAATAAAAGAATTTATACGAATGATAGTACATCGTTTCAAATAAAAGGGAGAATGTAGAATGGAAATTCGCAGTTTGCAAAGTTCGGATTATGATGTCCTGATTCCGCAGATAAACGACTGGTGGGGCGGGCGTGATATGGCAGGGATGCTGCCTAAATTATTTTTTCAACATTTTAAGAATACCAGTTTTATCGCAGAAGAAGATGACGAGATGGTAGGTTTTTTAATTGGATTTTTATCACAGGATCAGTCAGATGAAGCATATATCCATTTTGTAGGTGTACACCCGGATTACAGAAAGAAAGATATTGGAAAAACACTTTATGAGAAATTTTTCGCCAAAGTTAAAATGGCTGATCGGAAAATCATCCGCTCTATCACTTCCCCCGTAAATAAAACATCGATTGCGTTTCATCAAAAAATGGGCTTTGTGATCGAGCGAGGAGACAAAACAGTAGATGGTGCAGCAGTAAAAGCAAATTATGATGGGTTTGGCAATGATCGCGTTCTGTTTAAGAAAGAGCTGACATAAAAAGGGAGGAAATAAGATGAAAGCGGTTATAATGAATGAATTTGGCGGATCAGATGTGCTGCAATTCAAAGAAATACCAAAGTCGGAACCTCAAACCGATGAAATTTTAATTAAAGTGATTTATACCAGCGTGAATTATGCTGATATTAAGAATAGAACCGGCAACAAAGCGAAGGCAAATTTCCCGATGATTTTAGGATTAGATGCCGCTGGAGTAGTCGAGAAGGTTGGAGCATCTGTAGAAAGCGTCAAGCCTGGTGACCGGGTTATATGCTTTCCAAAAGGGGGCGCCTATGCGGAATATGTCCTGGCCTCGGAGTTACTTACTTTTAAAATTCCAGATGAATTAGATTTTAAAATGGCTGCAGCATGCCCGACTGTCGGCTTTTTATCTTATAAATTAACATATGATTTAGCACAAATAACTCCAGATGATACGGTTTTAGTCCATTCGTCGGCCGGTGGAGTCGGTTCAACGATTATTCAGATGGCCAAATTGCTCGGAGCCAAACGAATTATTGGTACGGTCAGCAGCCTTGAAAAAAGCAGCGTGCCGTTTGAATTAGGAGCGGATGATGTTTATACATATACAGATTTTGATGAAAAAATAAAAGAAACAACAGATCGTAAAGGTGTAGACGTTATTTTTGATTCGCAGGCTGGAGAGATAACCGAAAGAAGTATGAAGGTTTTATCGCATTTTGGCAAGCTGGTTCATTTTGGGAATTCATCAGGCAGTATTGGAAATTTTAATACAAAGGAAGTGCACGCGAGCTGCCGGTCTGTACTGGGGTTCAGCTTAGGTACGACAAGAAAAGAAAGGCCGGAGACATTGGAAGCCGTATCTCAAAATGTCCTTGAATTAATAGTGAACGGAAAATTAGAAATAAAAGTCGGTACAGTGTTTCCTCTTGAAAAAATAGCGGAAGCACATGATTTTATCAGCAGCAGGAAGAGTACTGGGAAGATATTGATTCATGTTTCTGATTGATGGGAATGCGATGAGGAGTAAGAGAAGAAATAATGTCTTAACTGGAAGAATGTAAGATTTTAATCATGTAGAAGCTACTATTGACGTCTATTGGAGGAAGCAGGATGATACGAAAGCTGACAAAAGAGGATCATGCAAAAGTAATGGAGTTAGTTGAGCCTAAGGCTGCAGAAAATTTGTTTATTATTGGAGATATTGAAGCGTTTGGCTATGATTCGGATATTCAAGAAGTCTGGGGAGAATGGAAACAGGAAGATTTAATCGCTGTTCTCCTGCGCTATAGTGAGAATTTCATTATTTACAGTGAAGGGGAATATGATGTAAAAGGGTTTACAGAGATAATTAACGACTATAAACAGCGGTGCAATGTGAGTGGTCTTCAACATCTGATTAAACCATTACAGACTTATATTGATAAATATGTGCGTATACATAAAGAAACATACTATGCAGCTTGCGAAAAATTAAGTTATCCAGTGAATTTAGAAGAAGTAGAGCAGGTAGAATATTTGCAGCCTGTTGATTATGAAGAGAATGTAAAGATGCTGGACTCCATTCCTGAATTTGCAGCAAGTAATGTAACTGTTGAATCCAGGGAGCATGCAGAGAAAAATAAGACAGGACGCACCTATTTTATTCGTGATGAGAAAGGGACGATGGTTGCATCTGCATCGACAACCGCTGAAAATTCCCATTCTGCCATGATAGTTGGTGTTTGTACGCGCCCAGGGTATGAGCGTCAAGGCTATGCAACGAAATGTATGGAGAAATTATGCACTGCATTATTAGCAGAGGGAAAGTCACTTTGTCTTTTTTATGATAACCCAGCGGCTGGAAATATTTATAAACGATTAGGCTTTAAGGATATCGGGATGTGGACGATGATTCGTTATGAAGCGGAATAGGCTTTGGGTTTAATCAGAATAGGGGGCGGTTCATTTGAAAATTATTTCGTTTGAGCAAGAATCCGGCGTATCGATGGATACAGAGACAACGAAATTTATTGCGCATCGTCTTTTATTTGATACCGATGATATAAGAATGAGTTATATGTATTTGGGAATGGAGGATAATATTCCTTTTCACGAAGCGCAGACGGATCAGCTTTTCATGATTGTATCTGGAGAAGGCTGGGTCTGCGGCGAGGAGGAGAACAAAATCCCTCTGACTGCCGGTAAAGCAGCATTTTGGGAAAAAGGAGCGCTTCATGCTACAGGAACAGATTCTCAGATGATTGTTTTATGTGTGGAGGGGAAGCATTTAAACACAGAAAACATGCCTATATTAAAGAATGTTGTAACAGGCTATTATTGATTATTCTTTGTAAATAAAGGAGTATGCATCTTAGATTTCCTGCGCACTCCTTTATTTGTTTTGGTGAAGATATAGACAGGCACACTTTTCAAACGATGAAAGAGTGATTATTATTATAAAGTAATAGCTATTATACAAAAGTGAGTGGTAAACGTGAATGAAGAGAAACGAATTTTAATTATTGAGGATGATCAGGAAATCAGCAAACTGCTGCATGTAATTTTAACAAAAATGGGGATGACGCCAGTCTCTGCTTATTCGGGGACAGAAGGTCTGCTGCAGCTGAAAAGCAATCCATTCGATTTGATTTTATTAGATTTGATGCTGCCGGGGATTAGCGGCGAAGAATTTATTACGCAGGTCAGGGAAGAGAGCGCAATCCCAATTATTGTGATTTCCGCAAAGGTTGGAGTAGAGGATAAAGTTCAAGTCTTGAAAATGGGAGCAGATGATTATATAACCAAGCCATTTCACCAGAAAGAAGTAGAAGCCCGCGTGGAAGTACAGCTGCGAAAATCAACTGCTCCATCCTCACAAGAAGGCAAAAAAGTATGGCGGGGTTTGACTATTTTTCCAGAAAAGCTGTCTGTTACACTAGAGAACAAAACATTGCAGGTAACCAATGCGGAATTTGATATTTTATTCTTATTTATGAGTCATCCGGAGCATGCTTTTTCTAAAAGAGAGATTTACGAAAAAATTTGGAAAGGCACGTATGTCGGGGATGATAATACCATTAGTGTCCATATCTCCAATCTGCGCAGAAAAATGGCTGAAGTTACTCCAGAAGAGTATATCAGAACCATTTGGGGTGTCGGGTTCATGCTGGTTTGATTCTTTCTTTATGAATTCTTTATGATTTGCTTAAAGGATTTTAATGGCTCTTGCGCTAAAATAAATAGCAAGAACATTTAGTGAAGGAGCCGAGAAAATGAGTGCTGTTATTCAGACGTATACATTAACTAAGAAATTTAAGCAGGAAGAAGTCATTAAACCGCTTGATTTTTCTGTAGGAAAAGGAGAGATTTGTGCCTTAATTGGTAAAAATGGTGCTGGTAAATCGACTATTTTTAAAATGCTTGCAGGGCAGTTAACGCCGACAACGGGAGAAATTTACTTGTTTGGTAAGTCAGGCAAAGAAATGATGCAGGCGAAAAAAAGAATGGGATTTATGATAGAGACGCCGGTCTTTTTCCCGGATTTTACAGCAATTCAAAACCTGGAGTATTTTCGGATTCAAAGGGGAGTTGCGGAAAAGAAGCGGATATATGACGTATTAGAAATTGTCGGGCTGGCTAATCAAAAGAAGAAAAAATTTAGAGAATATTCTATGGGGATGAAGCAGCGGCTGGGAATCGCGCTTTCTCTTTTAAGCAGCCCGGATTGTTTAGTGCTTGATGAACCAATTAATGGTTTAGATGCGGAAGGTATTACGGAAATTCGCAGGTTATTGATTCGGTTAAATCAAGAAAAGCAAATAACCATCTTGATTTCCAGCCATATTTTAACGGAATTGCAGCTGTTGGCAACGCGGTTTGTATTTATCAAAAACGGGGTGATTGTCGAGGATGTAAGCAAGCAGCTTCTGGATGAAAAAAGCAGGAAACAAATCCATTTAAAGGTGGATGATACAGCCAAGACAGCACAGCTATTAGAACGCACTTATGAGGATATCCAATATAAATCCCTTCCTGACCAGGTTATCACGATACAAAACCACATTGAGAAGGCTGGAGAAATAAACCGCCTTTTAATCAAAAATGATGTATTGGTGATGGAATTCCGGCTAGAAGCACTGAATTTAGAGGAATATTTCTTAGGTTTAGTGGAGGGGGGCGAAAAATGATTAACTATTTGAAAAGTGAAAACTACCGTATATTGCATAGGAAAAGCTTATATCTCACTACTGCTATCTTTTTTCTCCTAATTACAGGTGCTGCATTTTGTTTATATTTTTTTAGCAGTGTAGATGCAGATTTCCGTTACGGCACAAGCAGCTTTTTCTATTCGAATGTCATTGGTATGGGGACACAAATAATTATTATCTCTTATTTGTATAATAGCATATTGACTGGTAAGGATATTATGCTGACAAAACAGGCAATTTCTTTCGGTATCTCTCGAAGCGTCATCTTCTGGTCAAAATTGCTTGTGACGCTAGGTTATTTTTTGTTGGTTTGTGCAGTAGGTTTACTTCTGATGATAGGATTAGGGCAGAGCCTTTTTGCGGAGGACCAAGGAGTAGTCAGCAATTTCTTCATTGCAAGCTTTAATATGCTGCCGATTGTGCTCAGCGGTTTTATTTTGATACATGCATTAAAAATGCTGAAAATCGCTGATATATATAATATCATTATTGTCGCAGTTATCTATATTTTTTTCGATGATGTGTTGCGCCTTATTTTCCGTCAGGTGAATGGATTAAATGAGTTATATACATTTGCTCCAGGTGCGTTATTGACGGATAATTTAATGCACTTTATGAATCAATCTGTACAATTGGATTATCGTTATTGGGTGACCGGTGCTGTCATTAGCATCATTGCTTTGTGGATAGGAGCGGGCAGATTTACGAAACAGGATATGGATTAAGGAGGAGGGGTGACAGTGAGCAGCTGGTTGATTATTGTTATATTGAGTATATTATTAGTCGTTTGTATCAGCATGCTGCTGTTACTTTATTGGGATATCAGAAGGATAACCAGTCAGCTCAAAGGCATTAATGAGAACTTTGGCACAAACGAACTAATCCGTACAAATACACACAGCAGAGGTTTGCTCCGGTTTATTGAAAATATCAATCAGTTAATTCATCTATTTAAGCAGGATCAACAGCGTAAGCAAAGGAGAGAAGAAGCATTAAAGCAGGAAATCACCAATCTCTCACATGATTTAAGAACGCCGTTAACATCAATAAAAGGATTTTCTGAATTGATGGCAGATCCCTCTTTGTCGGATGCAGAAAAAAAAGATTTTTTGGCTATTATTCAAAAGAAAATTGATCATTTAACGATGATGGTGGATCAGTTTTATGAGCTTTCCCAAATAGAATCTTCGGACCAGAAATTCAGTATCCAGCAGGTATCTTTGAATCAGCTGGTAGTGGATACGATGCTGCTGTTTTACCATGATTTTGAGAAAAATAAGCTGCAGATAGAAATAGACGAGACGGCTGTACCCCCCATTTTAGCAAATGAAAAAGCAGTCCATCGGATTATCAGTAATATTGTTCAAAATGCGTTACGATATGCGGAAAGTTATTTTACCATCAGGCTGGCAGAAGAAGAGGAATGTGTCAAGCTGGAAGCAGAAAATGATATCACCGTATTGGATGACAAAACGGAACTCCATCGGATTTTTGACCGGTCGTATCGGATGGACAGCAGCAGAGCTGGCGGACAGCTAGGATTAGGCTTGCATATTGTCAGGCAATTGGTTATGAAATTAGGTGGTCAGATAGACGCTAAGCTGGAGGATAATAAATTTCAGCTTGTTGTATTATTCAAGAAGTGGTCATAAATCGCATGGAATAAATAATCGCAGGGCGACTAGGGGCAATTCACAGATTTTCATAGAATGATTTCCCGGGTTTTCTTTAAAAAAGTATATAACATGGGTGCTGCCACAGTATTTTGTACTGTGGCATGTTAAATGGGCATTTATACCTTTTTTCTCTTTCTCTCTAGTCAACCAGTTGTTCTCTCCGTATAATATATGTATAACGTTTACATTAAAAAAGAAGGGAGAGGGAGCTTTATTTTGAAAAATTATATCTTTGGAGCTGGATTCATTATTATTTTATTTTTAACCGGGTGCTCCGAGCCTGAGGCTGCAGAGGTTTTGGAGGAAATGGAGCAGTTGGAGCAGGATATGACCTCGTTAGACGTGAAGTTTGAAGAAAATATCGAAGGCGAAACGTTATCGGGGAATGGCGTGTTTGACTTTGAAAAGGATATCGATTATTACAACCTGGGGAACTTTGCTCTGTATAGAGACAATAGTGACTTTTTGATGGAAACTGCTGAAGGGGAGGTCATGGAGAGCTTTGCAACAACAACCGCTGATCAGGAGGAACTCGAACATATCTTTAATAATCAATTAGGCAGGATGAAAATGCCATTTGCCTTTTTCGTATCCATAGACCCGGATATTCATAACAAATTTGATATGGAAGCAAGAGATGAAGATTATGTCCTTACATACAATGGGGATGAAACAGATATCGAAGAGTTAGGCAGAGGAATCGCGGAACAAACACTCCGAATTACCGAGGGCTCGGAAAGAGTGGATTTTGACCCCGCCGATTTTGACATTGATAAATTCACACTTGAAATGGTTATTGAAAAAGAGACCCATCATCTGCAGGAAATGGAACAGGAATTTACGTATACGTTTCATGATTTGACGAATGATCAGAATTATTTGTATACATACTCTAATCATAATGATGCTGAACCAATTGAAATTCCGGCAGTCACTGTGACAGCAGAGGATACAGAGCCCGCAGATGCGGAAACAACAGATATAAGCGAGGAAGAAAGGGAAACACTGGAAACAGGAGCATCAGATTATTTGGATGCACTTATTCAGGCGACGGTCTTCCAGGATGCGGAAGCCTCTATCGAGCGTTTGCCAGACACTTATTCGGAAGAAGAGAAAACAACAGAAGCTGAGACACAGCGGGATATGTTCAAGGATATATATATCCAAAACACGGAACGAAATATGCAAGGGACCAATGTGACAGAACAAGAAATTATCGAATTAGCGGATGCTGTGATGTATGCATTGTCTACTGCGGATTATGAGATTGTTGAAGCACAGGCGGAATCGGCAGATAGTATTATGGTTACGGTTTCCATAGAAGGAATCAGTGATACGTCCATTTATCAGGAAGTAGACCAGGAATTGCTTGAGCTTATTGAAAATGGTGACATTACACGTGAAGAAGTTGATTCGAAAACCATCGAGCTGTTGATTGAAAAATATAATGCCATCGATACGCTCCTGCCTCCTGTAGAGCTTACTGTTCATGTGATGCAAAATCCTGATGGCAGCTATGTCGTTATCGCGCAGGATCAATATTTAGCAGGATTTTTTCAATAAAGGATAACGAATGCCTTAGTTGGGGCTGGGACTGCGATTACTCGCCCCATCAAAACCGACTTGGTACCTAAAAGTTTTTACTACATTGAAATTCTTCTTCGTTAAAATTTTATGCTTTCCTAACGTGTAAATAAAAGATAAGGCGGCTGGAATAGATACTTTCCAGCCGCCTTATCTTTAATCGATATTATATTCAATCAGGCTTTCTGCAAGAATCCCCAATCGTCTTAATCAATAATATACATTTTTTCAATAATAGCTATAACATCTTCCTCCTCACCAGGCTCAATGGTGACCGTCTCGGTATTTTCAATTATCTCTCGCATATCTTCCTTTACCTCTTCTAAATCAACATCATCCGGACGAGGCATTCCTCCGTACCAGCGATTTCCATATGGAATGTCATATACATTAATGGTACCGTCTCCATTTCCGCTATACGTAATCATGCCATCTGCGATACGGGAACCGGAGACCTGAATCACATCTTCCGGGTAGCTGATATCATTTTCTTCATCGTTGGGATCAAGCGGGGTGCCGGCTGGAATATGTTCGACGTATAGTTCATCGATATCTTGATTTGGCCCAAGCTGCAGCCAGACGCGGGCATACTCAATTTCTTCGGAAGAATAGTCCGATAATGCCTGATCGTTCCCCGCTTCTTCGTCTTCCGAAGAACTGTCGTTACTTTCTTCCTCTTCAACAGAGCTATCTTCCGAAGCATCTGTTTCTGCTTCATCACTTGACTGATCATTAGAGTCATTTTCGGAGGAATCTTCCGATGAGTTATCTGATTCTGAAGGGTCTTCTGATTCCTCTCCATCCGGTAAGTCTTCATCGTCTGCTGTACCCGGTTCTTCAGTAGTTTTATCTGTGGCAGAACCAGAGTTATCTTCATTATTTGTATTGTCTGAACAGGCAATAAGCAAAAAAATGAGAGGCAGCAGAAGACTGTAGCAGGAGAATTTTATATGTTTTTTCATTTTTAGACTTTCCTTCCTTTTGTGTAATTTCAATTCAATAAATAGGTAAGTATGTTAAATTAATCATAAAGTATTCTAGCCGGGTTGTAAAACTTCGATAGTCAAAGTAAATGGACATATAGAATTGTAAAAACTATTGGGAACGGGTTTGGCGACAGGAGCATAAAAAGAAATATTTGCACTAGAAAGAAATACGCAGGATTTTAACCAGGTACGGGCTTTGTTTTGAAGAAAAATACAGTGGCAGCAGAAGCGATAAAAAATGGAATCAGGCTGTGAAGGAATTTTTAAAGAAGATGTTTTCAGGCAGGGAAATGATGAAGATATAAAGCGGACAGGGCTTCTTTGACCCTCGTCTGTTTTTAGTATAATGGATAGCAACAAACATTTCCATATAAATATGAAAAAATGGAAGCGGTTTTACAACTAGGCAACAAAAAAGCTGAGTCAACTGGTCACTCAGCCCTTTCGTAAAGATGCTACCTTTTTCGTTTGTTTTTCTTATTGTCTAAGTTCAGAAATTCACTATTTTCACTCGCAAACTCTGTATCATTGCCTGTCTTATTGTGTTTATTGCGATTATTTTGCTTTCCTTTATCCTTGTTGCGATTTTTATTTTGCTCAGACATGGGCCACCTCCTGTAAGTAAATATGGTGATTACAATCACTAATGAAGCTAGTTTAACCATATAACGATAAATTATAAGCGAGCACGAATGATAAACTGCGGTTTTAGGTATCTATTAGAAAAAAAGTGAAATCTATGGCATAATAAGATATCGAACGAATGTTTCTAATATAAAAAATGATAGCGAAAAACCAGCTGATATGGCTTTTAAGGAAAGGCGATGAATTCGAAATGGGAGTCCGATTAATCTTAGCAGAGAAACCATCTGTCGCAAAAAATATTGCAGATGCATTAAATATAAAATCGAAGAAAGACGGCTATTTTGAAGGGGAGCGCTATGTGATTACCTGGGCATTTGGCCATCTTGTCGAGCTGTATGATGCAAAGGACTATGATGGGAAAATGCGAAGTTGGAAAATGGATAATTTTCCTTTTATCCCTTCTGAATTTAAATATAAAGTGAAAAGCAATCCAAGAAATCGGGCGCAGACAGATGGCGGAGCTGCAAAACAGTTAAAAACGATTCACGCTTTAATGAAGAGGAATGATGTGGACGAAATTATTTCAGCGTGTGATTACGACCGGGAAGGACAGCTGATTGCAGACAGTATCATCTATCGGGGCGGGGTGAAGCCAAAGGCAGCTGTGTATCGCCTGCTTTTAAACGAATGGACGCAAAATGAAGTACTGCAGGGCCTGGAAAACCTCCAATCAAACGATAGGATGAAGCCGTTGCGCGATGCGGGAATCAGCAGGCAATGGGCCGATTGGGTTATCGGTATTAACTTGACATCCGTAGCAACGTTAAAATATCAGCAGGGTAAAAGCAAAGCGTTAAATATAGGCCGGGTGCTGCTTCCAACTCTAAAAATAATCTATGACCGCGATCAAGAGATTGAAAATTTTAAGCCAGAGGATTATTTTAAACTGACTGCAACCTTTCAAACGGCGGCTAACCACGAATACGAAGGGACTTATGTCGAAAACAAAGAGGATAAATTTAAGAAAAAAGAGTTATTGGAGCCAATTAACGAAGCGATTCAGAACAAACAAGCCATAATTACCGATAAGCAGGTGGAAAAGAAAAAGGAATTTCCGCCGTTTCTATTCAATTTATCCAATTTGCAGGGGTTTATAACGAATAAGTTCAAGGGATGGACATCTGATAAGGTGCTAAAGGTGGCTCAGTCACTTTATGAGAAAAAACTGATTACCTATCCGCGAACTGCGAGTACCGCCTTAGAAGAGAGCCTGGTTGGAAAAACAGCCCATGTCTTAAAAGTGCATTCCGAAGAGCTTCCTTATAAGGATGAAATGAAGTTTATGAAAACAAAGCGTGTCTTTAATAACGCCAAAGTGGAAAGTCACAGCGCGATCATTCCCACTTATATGAAGCCTAAACGGCTCTCGGCAGATGAAGGAATTGTCTACACAGCCATCAAAAACCGCTTTATTATGCAATTTATGCCGATAGCAGAATATGAAGAGACAAAGCTGACTACCAAAATTCTGGATGTGGATTTATCTGGTGTTTTTCATTCAAAAGGGAAGGTACAGCTGGTGGAAGGGTGGAAAAAAGTAGAGAACATCCAATCTAAGGATACCCTGCTGCCATCGGTGGAGAAGCAGGAGCGTGTCCAGGTGAGCAATTCTGAAGTCACTTCCCATGTTACCAAGCCGCCGAAGCATCATACTGAAAGAACCTTGCTGCGTGTCATGGAAACATGCGGGAAAAGCTACCAGGAGGATGAAAGCGAGGAGCTGATGGGCAGTATTTTGACCGGTTTTAGTATTGGCACTGCTGCAACAAGAGCCGAAACCATTAAAAAGTTGAAGGATATAGGCTATATTACAACGGAAAGCAAGCATTTGCTTTGTACAGAGCTTGGTAAACGGCTGGTTACTACTTTTCCTGTAAAAGATTTATTTGATTTAGAGTTCACCGGACGTCTTGAAAAAGCCTTATCGGATATTCAAAAAGGAAAAGCGGACAAGCAGGAATTTCTCCGGCTCGTTTTTCATTTTACATCAGAATCCGTTGAAACAATCAAGCATGGAGAGGACGTTATTATCAATAAGGTAACGCAGACACGGGCAACCAATGAAGTAGTGGGAACCTGTCCGCAGTGCGGCGGCAAAGTAATAGATGGCTATAAAGCCTTTAGCTGCAGCAACCGAAAGCAGGGCTGTACATTTGCCATTTGGAAAAATGATAAATATTTAGCTTCGATGCGGAAGAAGCCGACGAAAACCATGGTGAAAAAACTGTTGAAGGATAAGAAAGTCTTTGTGAAAGGTCTGACAAGTAAAAAAGGAAAGAAATTCAATGCTTATTTAAGCTATGAAAAGAATAAAGAAAACGACTACTACAGCTGGAAAATGGAGTTTTCAAAGTAGGTTCTTCGAAGTTTTCAAGCTTTTAAAGTGAAAGTAGTGTATACTAAAGAGTAGAGGTAGCATTATTTAATAAACGGAGATTTTAAGAATAATATTTACCATGCTAAATTTTCCTCTAGACAGGATGACAAACATGAAAAAAGTTATCGTAAGTACAAAGGAAAATCTGGATTATGGTACTTTAATATGGATTTACGCAAACAACCGTAAAGTTTATCGCAGCAGTAAAAGCATTGATTCCGAAATGCCGTTCCATCATTACGATTCGCATTATATGGGAATGATGGAAGAACTGTACAGAGATCAGGAAAAACATCCCCTTTTATTTAAACAAATGATTGAGGAATCGAACCGGATTTTTGGTGTTTGCCTGAATAAACGCCGTAATGAGGATGGCTCCAGAGATATGAAGGTTCTTTTCTTTTCAGATTGGGACAGCGTCCAGGACTTTGCTGAAGATACTTATCCAAAGCTTGTAAAAGCAGAAGTAAAGCGAAGGAAAGAAGCCAAACAAAAATGGCTGGAAAGAGGGAAGCTCTTCTCCGAAAAGAAAAAAATGTCACAATAGATGTTACTGCAATGCAGTCTGGCTGCTCCATGAGGTATTTTACTTTATGGGGCAGCTTTTTTATGTGGAGATAGTTGTTAAGAAAGCATAGCACGTTTCATTTTTTTATAATAAAGAAGATTAATAGCGCGATATATAATTAAACAGTATACTGAAAAGTAGAAGTATTATTTAAATTCACTTGATCTTAATGGTTCATTGGATTGCTTAAACAAATAAGAGCAGGGGGGATTTATTTGGAAAGGAAATACAATGATTTAATTGGAGATATGATTAAAGAGAACGATTATAGCTATGAAAAGAATTTGCCGGGAAAGGGAAAACCGCTAACGAAGGATTATATGGAAAAGGATACGTTCCAGCATTTTCAAAAAATAGCGAAGGATGCAGGCTATTTACCGCCATGGTTGAAGCTGCAAAAGGAAATCAGTGTATTTGTGCAGGAAGCTCAAACTGAAAAGGATATTAAGAAAATAAATAAACAAATAAAAATGCATAATCGCATTTGTCCGCCTCCAATGCAAAAGAGCTTTATCAGTTTAACTGATTTGGAAAACGCAAAAAAAGTGTGGTGAATATAAACAACTGGACTTGCAAGATATATCTTACCTTTGCAAGTCCAGTTGTTTTCTGTAGAGTTATTCTACTTTCTTCCCTTTTTTATAAACAATTTTATCCGCTTGGACAGCTTTGATATCCTCCAATGGATTTTCTTCAATAATAATAAAATCAGCAAGCTTGCCTGTCTCAATAGAGCCTGCATAATCATTTATTTTCAACAGTTCTGCTGCATTGATAGAAGCTGATTGTAATGCCTGCAATGGTGTTAAACCAGCATCGACCATCTGTTCAAGCTCTTGAGAGGGCCCTTTCTCAAAGTCATTATAAGCAGTTCCGGAGTCTGTCCCCATTGCGATTTTAATTCCAGCCTTCGCTGCTTTGCCAATACTTTCAATATGTGCTTCTTGAACAGCAAGTGATTTTTTTACCATAAAATCAGGCAGTTTTTCCGGATGTTGATTGATTGCCCAAGGTGCCATTAAGGTTGGAACAAGATAAGTATCATTATCCAGCATCATCTGGATGGCTTCATCATCTAAATAAATCCCATGTTCAATCGAATCTACTCCAGCACGGATGGCGTTTTTGATTCCTTCTGTTCCTTGAGCATGTGCACAGGCAGTATAGCCTTTATGATGTGCCTCGTCCACCGCAGCACGCATTTCCTCGACGCTAAGCTGAACATCATTAGGTGTTTCCCCATCCATACTGACGCCGCCGGTTGCCATGACTTTAATATTTCGTGCTCCATTTTTAATATTGGTGCGGGCATGTTTACGAATCTCATCTACGCCGTCCGACTCCCATCCGAGTTCTACGCCATGCCCGCCTGTCATTACGATGGCAGGACCGGATCCGATAATTCCAGGGGCTGTTATTTTATTTTCTTTTTCTAATTTAGATAACTGTAAATCAATGTTGTCAGAAGAACCAACATCACGTATATACGTAACGCCGTGTTTTAAAAGTTTATTCAGGTTATCAATTGCAATATACGTGTTTACGACGGCTCCGGTCTGAGATGCATTGACCGAAGAAAGGCCGCCGATTTTGAAGAAAGGATCTAAGATAATATGCGTGTGGGCGTTGATTAAGCCGGGCATGACATATTTCCCTTTTAAGTCGATCGTTTCATCTGCGTTTGCTGTTTCTTTGTTGATAAATTGGCCTGCTTCTGTATCTACAGCAAAGTCAATCCCTTCAAAATCCGTATTTTTGCCGGTAAACACCTTGGCATTTTTAAATAAGATGGTTGTCATTCTTGTCTCTCCTCGTGATAGGTTTTTCTAAGGGTGTGTGAAATATTTTAGAATAAAGAACAATATATCATAAAAAGAGAAGAAATTGTGAGAAAAAGTTCTAGTTAAATTGAGGAGATGTTATAAACCTACTATGTGTATTTTGTTTGTAAGGGTTTTCTTTCATGTGACAAGAACAAAAGAGATAATCCATATTGTTTATAGAAACAGGGCTACAACGAATCTAGTTCTCTTGCCCCAACACCAGATTTCCGATAAACTGATAATGCCATTACATAAAACGAAATAGACTCATGGATCAATAGAAAAGGAGGTATAAATGTTTTCTTTGATTAAAAATATGACGATTCGAAAGCGGATTGTCTTTATATTTCTGACTTTATCTACTTTTCTTATTTTATTATTTATTTCTGTGTTTGCTTATTTTGAGATTGGCAATGCCCAGGATACATACAAGCAATTATCCAGACAGACGGCTAATGGACTGGCCTTTATGCCGGCTTTGGAGGAAGCTGTCAGCAGCAGTGACCATGACGAATTACAGGGAATTATTGACCGTGTGCGGCTGCAGGCAGAAAATCCGGTTGTGACCGTAGTTACACGAGACGGAGAATATATTATCCATCCAGATGAAAACCACATCGGTATAACGGAAGAAACAGAGCAATTTGACCAGACGCTGTTATATGGCTCTTATGTGACAGAGTCTGGGGAAGGGGCGCTTGGACCTGCTATTATGACCACTGCACCAATCTATGAAGAGGTGGATGCCAATGGCGGGGAAAGAATTATCGGTGCGGTTACAGTCGAGTATTTGGAAGAATCGATCAACGCTATCATAGTAAGTAAGCTCACAAGATTAGTTATCGTGGCATCCATTGGGATGATTCTTTGCGTTGGCGGAGCGTTGTTTTTAGCCAGAAGTATTCAGGAGGATACGCTGGGCATTGAGCCTGCAGTTATCGCAGAAATGTTCCGTGAGCGGGAGGCCATGTTAAACGCAGTAAAAGAAGGGATTATTGTGATTGATGATAAGCAAGCGATTTCCTTGATTAATCCCTCTGCGAAGGCATTACTAGATTCATCGATGGAGCTCCGGCAGTCGATTCAACTGCTTGGCCTGCCGGAGACGCTTTTCTCTGGAAAGCCGAGCTATGATGAGGAAAAAGTCTACCAAGGGAAAACATTTATTACGAATTGCATTCCTTTATATGAAAATAAACAGATTGTCGGTGCGATTTGCAGTTTTCGAGATAAAACAGATATGAAGCAGCTTCAAGAAACAGTGATGCAGATAGAGGGCTATGCAGATAGCCTGCGTGCCCAGACACATGAATTTAAAAATAAGATGTATGTGCTGTTGGGGTTAATCCAGCTTGAGCAATATGAGGAAGCGTTAAAAGTGATTCAGGAAGAAACCGCTGATAAGCGACAAGCATTCCCAATGTTAAAGAACATTAAAGACCCTGGAGCGCAGGCAATTTTATTAGGGAAACTAGCGAAGGCGGCTGAGAAAAAAATAGCACTTATCATAGAAGAAGCAAGTCATCTGGATAAAACGAAAATAGCTGCTGCAGATATGGCTATCATGCTTGGCAATTTATTAGATAACGCCATGGATGCTGTACTAGAATCGGAGGAACAGAGAATCACCGTGATGGTTACTGATGTTGGAAGTGATATTGTGATAGATATAGAAGATACAGGGCCGGGAATGACGAAAGAACAGACTGGGCAGATTTTTACCAGAGGATATTCCAGCAAAGGGGAAAATAGAGGCTATGGTCTGTTTCATGTCTATGAAGCGGTGAAAAAGTATTGTGGAGAGATGGAAGTGACTTCCCCAGCTGAAGGTGGAACTGTGTTTTCTATCTATTTACCAAAAGGAGAAGAGGTGAAAAAATGAATGTGGTTATTGCAGAAGATGATTATCGGGTAGCTTTATTGCATGAAAAGTATCTGCAGGCTTTTTCAGAGATCACAGTTGTTGGCAGAGCGCTGAATGGCAAAGAACTCAAGGAGCTGATAGAAAAAGAGAAAGTAGATCTGATCATCCTTGATATTTATTTTCCTGATATATTAGGGACAGAATTGCTTCATTACCTGCGAATGCATTCTCCGGATCTGGATATTATTATGGTCTCTGCATCTACAGACCGGCAGCATTTGCAGCTGGCAAAACGTTATGGCGTATACCAGTACTTAATTAAACCAGTGACGGTGGATGATTTTACAAATACGGTAAAACAATATGTAAAGGATCGGATATGGTTTGAAGAAACGGGAGAATTTAAAGCGAACGATACCGATTATTTTTTGACAGGGGGATACCAGCGAAGCATAGAAGAAAAAGGGACAAATATGCCTTTGCCGACAGGGATTGATTCCATTACATTAGAAAAAGTAAAAGCAGCGTTAAGGGAGCATCCAGAAGGGGTAACCATCGATAAAATGTGCCAGCTGGTCGGGATTTCAAGAACAACGGCCAGACGATATTTGGAGCATATCGTATCTGACGAAGAAGCTACTACCATTTTAAATTATGGGGTTATCGGCCGGCCGGAAAGAAGATATATTTTACAGTAAAACCTCAAAACATCCTGGTATCAGGGTGTTTTTTTATTCTCTTTTTTTCACTTAATGGATAAAAAGGACGAAAAGGCATTAAAGAATGTTAAGTGAATAAAATTCGAAATATTGTTTTTCCTCTTTGGGTTTGCAATAATTACCCTATCATTGAAAGCGTTTACTTAATTATTTATTTTGAGAGGTGTTGACATGAAGCGTTTATGCTTATTATTTATTGGCTGTATTCTTCTGGCAGGATGTTCAGAGAATACCAGTGAAGGGAAAGGGACCTTTCCTGAAAAAAACATAGAGATTATTGCTCCGGCAAGTCCGGGCGGCGGATGGGACAGGACAGCGCGTTCTGCACAGCGGGCGATGAATGCGGACGGGACCGTAGAAGAGGATATTACAGTAGTGAACAAGCCTGGAGGCGGCGGGGAAGTAGGCTGGCAATATTTGATGCAGCAGGATGCGCATTTTGCTGCATTAAATTCCAGTCTATTAATTACAGGTCCATTGCTTGGTCAGACAGAATTAACCCATGAAGAATTTACGCCATTAGCCATGTTATCTACGGAATGGCTTGCTGTGGCAGTCCGGGAAGATGCAGGGATTGACAGCGGTACAGAGTTATTGGAGCAGTTGAAGGAAGATCCAAAGTCGCTGGTGATTGGTGTCAGTCCATCTTTAGGAAGCGGGAATCATCTGGCCTTTGTCCAAGCTGTGATTGAATACGGCATTGATCCGACAGAATTACAGTTCCTTGTTTACAGCAGCGGCGGCGATATTATGAATGCATTACTTGGCGGACACATCGATGTCACCAGCAATTCGTTATCTGACCTGTCCGAACAATATTTAGCAGGAGAAGTGGATATATTAGCTGTTACATCGCCAGGAAGACTAGACGCATTTCCGGATATACCAACCTGGAAAGAGCAGGGTATTGATATGGAATTTCCGCATTGGCGCGGAATCATGGGCCCTCCGGGAATGAGTGAGGAGGAAATTGCTTCCTGGGACCTTTATTTGAGTGAAATGGTAGAAACAGAAGAATGGCAAACAGATTTAGAGAATAATAATTTGGAAGAATTCTATATGAACAGTGAAGAAACAAAGGAATTTTTACAAGATCAAAATGAATTTTTTGAAGGTATAGTAGAGGATTCTGGCTTAACGCCTTAGGAGGGAAAATAGGATGCAGGTAGCAATACGGTATGCCATGCCTGTCATGTTTATTATTGGCAGCGTTATCTATGGCACGATGATTATACAATTAGATCCGGCAACATTAGGCAACCCGGATGGACCAAAGTTTTTTCCTTTATTTGTTTGTGCTGGATTGCTTGTATTTTCTATCGCAGATTTAGTCAATGTACGTAAACAAATATATGCGAAGAATAAAGATTTAGAGCTGATTGCCCAGCTGAAATCATTTAAATTAATTGCAATCATTATTGGAATTTGCGTGATATATACGCTTATTTTTGAACATGTCGGTTATTTGATTGCAACGATATTATTTATGGGAGCACTTATGTTTTATTTAAACGGAATGAAGAAATGGCTCTTGAATGTAGTTGTAACACTGGTTGTTTCTGTTTCAACCTGGTATGGCTTCACAGAGCTGCTGCAAATAAGTCTGCCTTAGAGGAGGAGTGCGAGAATGGATGTAAATATTATTTTAGATGGATTATGGACAGCGCTCCAGCCTGCTAATTTGTTATGGCTTTTACTTGGAGCAGTTCTTGGTACAATTGTCGGTATTCTGCCGGGGCTTGGAGCGGCAACAGGAGTGGCAGTGCTTATTCCATTAACGTTTGGAATGGAGCCGGTCAGCGCATTGATTTTAATGGCAGCGATTTACTACGGAGCTTTATTTGGAGGCTCCCGCAGCTCTATTCTGATTAATACGCCGGGAGATGGTTCTTCGATTGCAGCTACGTTTGACGGATACCCGATGACGAAGAAGGGACTGGCAGGGCAGGCGATGTCTATTGCTGCGATGGCTTCGCTGATTGGCGGTGTGATGGCAATCTTCGGATTTATCTTTTTAGCAATACCGCTGGCAAATTTTGCATTAAATTTTGGGCCGGCTGAGTTTTTGCTGTTGTTCCTATTTGCCTTATCTGCTGTGGTGACCTTATCGCAAGGAAATATTATTAAAGGCTTTTTAACCATGTTTTTAGGATTGGGTATCAGTACAATCGGAGTGGATTTGCAATCCGGCGTACACCGCTTCACCTTTGGATTGCCGCATTTAACAGATGGTATTAATTTTATTGTGATTATCATCGGTATTTATGCCATAGGGGAAGTGCTTTATAATTTACTTAAACCGCAATACTCTGGAAAATCAAATGGGCAGGACATCGGGAGCAAGTGGTTTACGAAGGAGCAGTGGAAGCGATCGCTTGCCCCGATTATCCGAAGCGGCCCGATCGGATTCTTCCTCGGTGTACTTCCCGGTTCTGGCGGAACGATTGCTTCTTTGTTATCTTATAGTACAGAAAAACAAATATCCAAAAATAAAGATGAATTCGGCAAGGGTGCTGTAGAAGGACTGGTTGCACCAGAATCCGCAAACAGTGCATCGGCTGTCGGCTCGCTGATTCCGATGCTGACCATGGGGATACCTGGGTCCGGGACAACAGCAGTGATGCTGGGAGCACTTGTTATGATTGGAATCACACCGGGACCTTTGTTATTTGAAAATAGTCCGGATACGATTTGGACGCTGATCAACAGTATGTTTATTGGAAACATTATCTTAGTAATTATTAATATCTTAATGGTCGGTATGCTGGTGAAAATCTTAAAAACACCGCCGAATGTGCTTTATCCGATTGTTCTTATTCTTTCCTTCTTAGGGGCATATACGCTTGGATACAGTACAATTGATTTTTATATTTTAATTATTGCCGGTGTTATTGGGTTGTTGATGCGTATTCTGAATTACCCTGTTGTACCGTTAATTCTTGCTTTGATTGTTGGAGGAGATATGGAACAAAATTTCCAGAGAGCAATGATTGTTTATGATTCTCCAATGGATATTTTATTTGCTTCTCCGATTGCGATTGTTCTTGCTTTGCTGACTGTTTTATCCCTTTGTTATCCATTGATTGCGAAGGTTTTTAAGAGAAGAAAGGCAGTGAAATAAAATATCATATACAAAAAAGCGAACATCTATTATTAACAAATAGGTGCCGCTTTTTTTGTTTGTAATTCAACTTTCGCACATTAAAAAGTAATTTCAATTCTATAGAAACAGGCGTTGATCGTTCCTTCGATAACACCCTTGACAAAGAATAAAAGGTGAAGTGTAAAGCACCGCTGTGGCGAACCATTTTGCTTTCCGACGTACAAATGTTTTCGATGGGACGAGTAATCGCAGTCCCAGGACGTACTAGTGCAGACGTTGCAACAACTCTTTTCGATGGGGTGAGTAATCGCAACCCCAGGACGTTGCGATGTTAGTCTGCCTAGGGGCACGCTCTTCAGCTAACTTTTGCCAAGAAGAGCACTTGGCAAAAGTGAATCTTCAGATGGTGCTGATTCCTCAGGAGTCAAAAGTCAAAACGATCCGCCTCTGCTAGCAGGATATTCTATCCGTGAAAAACAACTCACCAAATAGACGTTTGATCAGATAGAACATATTTTATATGCTTTTGATAAAATATTTGGGAATATTTTAAAAGAGTAGTACGACCTAATGAAAAAGTATTTAACTCTGCGAACTATTTTGAATTACCATCGGTCTGCCCATATAGCGTGCATTATAGTAAAATACATAACAATAAACTTGTTGCGTTTAAATATATAGAGGGAGCAATAATATATGTCGGCAATAAAGACATTGCAGAGCTTAGCTAACTTGGAGAAAGCAATCGGAAGACTGGAAGATGCTCTAAATGAAGGTGCAAAGAATAGCTTGTTTATCGATGGAACAATTCAACGTTTTAAGACTGCGTTTGAGCTTTATTGGAAAACGTTAAAACGAATGCTTGAAGAAGAAGGGATTGAAGCAAAATCCCCCAGAGAGACATTAAAACAAGCATATGCAGTAGATTGGATTCAAAATGAACAAGCTTGGCTGCAAATGCTCCGTGATAGAAATGAAACCTCCCATGTATATGATGAAAAGAAGGCAAGAGATATTTATGAAAATATTGCAGGTTATTTCCCTGAAATGAAGGAGACCTTTAAATTTCTAAAAGAAAAGTATAAAGAAGGAGGGAGTGGATTTTACGATGATTGAGCAAAAAATCATAAATCAGTTAACTCATGTTGGTCAACGTATCAATACCATTCATAAAATTATTCTTTTTGGATCAAGAGCTGTTGGGGATTATACACTAAAATCTGATATTGATTTAGCATTTGTTGCTCCAAATATGACGAAGGAAGAATGGGTGGAATTAACATTTGCTTTAGAAGAGGAGTTAGATACATTGCTATTTTTGGATTTGATTTAAGTATGAAGATGCTCCAGAAGAGTTAAAAGAGGAGATTTTGAAAAGCGGAAGGGTGATTTATTCGGAAGGAGCAGTTATTGATAAAAAGACTTCTTAGAAGCAAATACACTTAACTATAGCATAGTTGATTTTTATATTTTAATTATTTTATTGCCTGTGAGATAGATTTATTATTGAATGCAGGAGGAGAAAGGCAGTGAAATAAAGAAGATTTCAACATGTAAACACAGTATCTATGGTGATTTCTACATCGATAGATGCTGTGTTTTTTAACGTATACGAAACATTATTTGTACGGTTATCACAGGTGAAATTGAAATGAATTCTCTTATAAGACTATGGTATACTCAGCTGTAGAAGCATAATCAAGATAATATAATCAAAGCATTTAGCATTATATTTTTGGAGGAAGATAACATGCTGCAAATGAATTCACAAGAGCTATTAAATGAAGAAAATGGTCAAGCCGGCAATTGGATGAGAAGGAATCCGGAGGTCATTTATTTAAATGAAACTGTAAAAGCTGCAGCAGCGCTTCTTCATAATTTGGCAGCCGATTTCCTTCCTGTTGTAGGGGAATCTATGAATCCGGTTGGAATCATTACGTCCAAAGCAATCCTGAAAGCGTACCTGGATGGGGAAAACGAAGCGTCGATTGCGAATTATATATCACAGGAGGATTTTTCGATTATTCGAGCCGATGAGTTCATCATCGATTTTTATAAAATGCCGTATACTTACTTTTTTGCAGTTAATGAGAAGCAGCAGCTGACAGGCGTATTAACAAGAAAAGAAATACAGCAATGTTTATCGTTTTATATGAACGAGCTGAGTCAAACCTCTCATACTGCCGAAATTTTGGATGTTATTCTTGAAAGCGCTTATGAAGGGGTTGCTGTTGTTAATCAGGAAGGAATCATTATTGAGTTTAATGAAGCCTACAGCCGTTTTACTGGAATTGATCAGAAGGATGCTGTCGGACGACCAGTACAGGAAATTATTGAGAATACCAATCTGCATCATACAGCCAGAAATGGAATGCCGGAGCGGGGAGTTATCCAATACATCCAAGGGCAGCCGATGGTGGTGCACCGGATACCGATATGGAGAGAAGAAAAGCTGGTGGGCGCAATCGGGATGCTTATTTTTGAAGGCGTAACAGAGCTATATCAAATCTATGATCGGTTTTTGGAAAAAACGATGCAGACAGCTGTAAATAAAGACAGAGTGAAGCAGCCTTTGCAGGAGAACAGAATAGAGCATGCATCGATTGAAAAAATTAAGGGATCCAGTGAACAGATAACGGATGTGAAGCGGATTACCCGAAAAGTTGCCAAAACAGATGCAACCGCTTTAATCACAGGGGAAAGCGGAACTGGGAAAGAAATGTTCGCTAAAAGCATCCATGAGCTGAGTTATTATCAACATGGTCCATTTATCAGTGTCAACTGCGGCGCCATACCGGAGCAGCTTTTTGAGTCTGAAGTATTTGGCTATGCAGATGGTGCCTTTACAGGTGCGAGAAAAGGCGGGAAACCGGGAAAGTTAGCATTAGCTAAAGGAGGGACACTGTTTTTAGATGAGATTGGTGAAATGCCTGAGATGATGCAGACAAAATTATTGCGTGTGCTGCAGGAAAAGGAATTTGAACGGGTAGGAGCAGTTCAAAAAGAAAAGCTGGAGGCAAGAATCGTTGTAGCGACAAATCAGAATTTGTTAGAAATGGTTCGGGAGGGAACCTTTAGAGAGGATTTATATTATCGGATCAACGTTATTGAAATCCCGATACCGCCGTTAAGAGAGCGTCCGAAAGACATCCCGGTACTGATTTCTCATTACTTATCGAGTTTGTGTAAGAAATATGATGTTCCGGATAAAGAAGTAACACCTGAAGCAATGGCTGTTTTTATGAATTATGCCTGGTATGGAAATATCCGAGAGCTGATAAATACAATGGAAAAGTTAGTTATTTTAGTTGAATCCGATACCATCGATGTAGACCATCTTCCAAACTATTTGAAGCGTTTTGACCTGCTGGAGACGCCTTACGTCTTCCAGCGGGAAGTGAAGAATAAAGAAAAAGAAGTTCTGATGAAAGCGCTGGAAGAGAACAGAGGCAACAAATCAAAGGCAGCGAAGGAACTCGGGATGCACCGTACGACATTATATAAAAAAATGAAAAAGCATGGTTTGGATAAATAGTGTAGCAGAATAACTACAACTTTTCAGTGAAGTGTAGCTGTTTAGCTACACTTTTTGTTTTAAAACGCTTACAGCAGCGCTCTAAAAATTTGGCATGATTTTTGCTATTTAAAAAGTGAAAGAAAGAGAGAAGGAGAGATACTTATGGGAGAGAGTAATGTGTTTCGTACACCACAGACTATTCATTATGGAAAAGATGCTTTTAAAAAGATAGGGAAGGAAGCATCGGAAAAAGGGCAGAAGGCGCTGATTATCAGTGACCGTATCATGGAGAAGCTTGGTTATGTCAGCGAGTGCAGAGATATCCTTTTGCAGGGACGGATTGAAAGCGCTGTCTATTTAGGGGTTGAATCAGAGCCGACAGATGTTTATGTTGCTGAGGCATTGGAATTATGTAAAAAAGAAAAATGTGATGTCGTTATTTCCGTAGGTGGAGGCAGCTGTATTGATACGGCCAAGGCAGTAGCTGTCGCTGCAGTAAATGGGATTTATATTGGAGAGTATATGGGTGGAAAGAAACAAATAGAGCAGCAGCCGCTTCCGCATATAGCAGTGCCGACTACAGCCGGAACAGGTTCAGAAGCAACAGATGTTACCGTAATCACTGATACAACGAATGATGTCAAGATGATGATTAAGCAGCCATTACTGATGCCGAATGTAGCGATTGTAGACCCTGTTCTAAGCATATCATCGCCTAAATCCGTTACAGCTGCTACCGGGATTGATGCTTTAAGTCATGCGGTGGAGGCTTATATTTCGAAAAAAGCACAGTCCATGACAGACACGCTGGCTTTATCGGCGATTGAACAAATCGTAAAGAATATAAGAACGGCCTATAACGAAGGAGAGAATGTGGCTGCCCGGGAAGCAATGTCTATTGGATCCATGCAGGCGGGGATGGCTTTTTCCAATGCCTCGGTGTGCTTAGTGCATGGCATGTCCAGACCGATTGGAGCGTTGTTCCATGTACCGCATGGGATTTCTAATGCAATGCTTCTTCCTGCTGTGCTTGATTTCAGCAGAGATGATTGTGTGAATCGATTAGCTGATTTAGCGAAATTTTTTGATGCGGACGCAGATAGGCTTTCTAAAGAGGAAGCTGCAGATCTGACGGTTTATGAAGTAAAAAAACTGTGCTATGAGTTAGATGTTCCTAATTTACAAGGCTGGGGAATCGATCAGAAGAATTTTGAAGCAGCTGTCAGTAAAATGGCGGAAGATGCAATGGCAAGCGGCAGCCCGCAAAATAATCCGAGAGTACCAACAAAAGAAGAGGTAGAGGAGCTTTATCATGTTTGTTTCTCGTATCAGTTTAGCATAGAAAAAACGTCGTAATAGAAGGGATGATATCAAGGGGGATAAATGGGATGGAAATAATCAGTTTTATCGGATTGATAGCTGCGCTTGCTTTGCTCGTCTATCTGACAATGAAGGGAATTCATATTATCGTTGCTGCGCTGATCAGCTCAGTAGTTATAGCTGTTACAGGGGGATTGAATTTAGAAACAGCATTACTGGATAATTATATGACGGGCTTTACAGGGTATTTTGCTTCATGGTTTTTAGTATTTTTATTGGGTGCTATTTTTGGAAAGTTTATGCATGAAACCAAATCAGCGGAAAGTATTGCCCAGTGGATTAAAAAGAAATTCGGCGTCAAACGGGCCGTGTTTGCCGTGGTAGCGGCAGCAGCAGTGATGACATATGGAGGGGTAAGTTTATTTGTAGTTGGCTTTGCGGTCTACCCAATTGCTGTTTCCCTGTTCCGTGCGGCCAATCTGCCGCATCGTTTTATTCCTGCTGCACTTATTTTTGGATCGATTTCGTTTACGATGACTGCACCGGGATCACCGGAAATACAAAATATTATTCCAACAGAATTCTTTGGAACTACACCGACAGCAGGCGGCTGGATTGGAGTTTTATGCTCCCTGCTGATTATGATTGCCGGCGGATTGTACCTTGGATCAATGGTGAAGAAAGCGGTTGCCGGCGGGGAAGAATTTTCTCCTCCAAAATCCGTTCTGGAAAAAGAAAAAGAGGAGGCAGCTGCCGCTGTGGAAGAAAATGAATCACAGGCGCTGCCGAATATTGTGGTTGCTATTTTACCTCTCTTTTTAGTTATTGTTTTACTAAATATATTAGGTCAGTTTATGAACCCGACAACGGCATTATTAATTGCATTAATTGTAGGGATTGCTGTTTCCTGCTTAACGATGTTGAAATTTCTTAAGGAATTTTGGAGTTCAATGGCAGCAGGAACACAAAATGCACTGGTTGCACTGGCAAATACCTGTGCGGTCGTTGGTTTTGGAAGTGTTGCCGCAGAGGTATCGGCATTTGATACCTTGATAACTGGACTTGTTAATCTGCCTGGACCGCCATTATTGGGACTGGCTATTGGGGTAACGGTTATTTGCGGAATTACTGGTTCGGCCTCTGGCGGGTTAGGGATTGCACTGCCTATTCTAGCGCCTATTTATTTGGCGCAAGGAGTAGACCCTGGTGCAATGCATCGTGTTTCTGCGTTAGCATCCGGCGGTCTGGATTCGCTTCCGCATAATGGAGTCGTTGTTACGACGGTAAGAGCTATTTGCGGCGAGACGCACAGCCGGGCATATAAACCCGTTTTCCTTGTTAGTATTATTGTTCCAAGTATCGTATTAGTATTGGCGATTGTGCTTTACAGTCTTATTTAATAAAGAATATTACAGGAGGTTTTTTCATTGACACAGACAACAGTAGAAACATTAAAAAATTATGTAGGCGGAAAATGGATCGAAGCGAAAACAGCAAAAACAGAAGAGGTAGTGAACCCGGCGACAGGAGAAGTGCTTGCTCACGTGCCGTTATCTACTTTAGAGGATATTAATTATGCAATAGAAACAGCTGCAGAGGCATTTGAAACCTGGAAAGAAATTCCGGTACCAAAACGTGCCCGGATTCTATTTAAATACCAGCAGCTTCTTGTTGATAATCATGAGGAACTGGCAAAGCTGATCACTCTTGAAAATGGTAAAAACTTTGCGGAAGCGTATGGAGAAGTACAAAGAGGAATCGAAAATGTAGAATTCGCAACAGGAGCGCCGTCATTGATGATGGGAGAGCAGCTTGCTTCGATTGCAACAGAGTTGGAATCCGGATTATACCGTTATCCAATCGGAGTTATTGGAGGAATCACACCGTTTAATTTTCCAATGATGGTGCCGTGCTGGATGTTTCCGATGGCGATTGCGACTGGAAATACGTTTGTAATGAAGCCTTCTGAACGGACACCGCTGCTTGCCAATCGTTTAGCGGAATTACTGGAAGAAGCTGGTCTCCCGGGCGGTGTGTTCAATATCGTTCACGGCGCACACGATGTCGTAAACGGATTATTAGATCATCCGCAAGTGGCAGGGATTTCATTTGTCGGTTCGCAGCCGGTGGCCGAGTATGTCTACAAACGCGGGACAGATAATTTAAAACGGGTACAGGCTTTGGCAGGCGCAAAGAATCATTCGATTGTTCTGCAGGATGCCAACCTGGATAATGCTACAACACAAATTATGAATGCGGCATTTGGTTCGGCTGGCGAGCGCTGTATGGCAGCTTCTGTAGTAGCAGTAGAGGACAGCGTTGCAGATGAATTTATCAAGCTTTTGACACAAAAAGCCAATGGAATTCAAATTGGTAATGGTTTAGATGAAGGAATTTTCCTTGGACCAGTGATACGTGACAAGCATAAAGAACGTACGTTAAGCTATATTGAAGCTGGACAAGAAGAAGGGGCTAATCTGGTTCGGGATGGCCGAAAAGATGAAGCTGTGAAGGAAAAAGGCTATTTTGTCGGTCCGACCATTTTTGATCAAGTTACTTCGGAAATGAAGATATGGCAGGATGAGATTTTTGCGCCTGTATTATCTATCGCTCGTGTGAAGGATTTAAGTGAAGCAATTGAACTGTCTAATCAATCACGCTTTGCGAATGGAGCATGTATTTTTACCAGAGATGGGGGAAGCGTCCGTCAATTTCGGGAAACCATTCATGCAGGAATGCTTGGTGTGAATATTGGTGTACCGGCGCCAATGGCATTTTTCCCCTTCTCCGGGTGGAAGGATTCGTTTTATGGGGATTTACATGCCAATGGGAAAGACGGGTTACATTTCTATACGAGAAAGAAAGTTATTACGACGAAATGGGTGTAAGGAGAAAGAGAGGTCGCTGTATTTTTGCAGCGGCTTCTTTTTTTTGTTTGTAAGCAAGCTTCTAGTCATCAAATAAGTAAAATAGATTTTATAATTTTTAAAATAGTATATTGCAAAGCTAACTTATCTGATGTATATTATATTCATCAGATGAGTTGAGAGGAGGTATCTTTTTGAGAGGGAATTTTAACACAGTATACGATAAATTAAAAGACGAAATTATGAGCGGAAGTCTTGAGGAAGGCACAAAGTTACTTTCTTTGGCTAAGTTATCTGATAAGTATGATGTTGGCGTGTCTACTGTCAGAGAGGTATTGAGAGCGCTGCAAAGCCAGTCTTTTGTTAAAATCGAGCAAGGAAGAGGCACATTTGTTACATACGATGCAAAAAGAAGCAATGACTCTATATCGAAATCAGAAGTAAGAGATTTAATGGATTTAACCAGTTTTAGAACAATGGTGGAACCTTCTTTTGCTGGAATTGCTGCAGTACAAGCATTTCAATTTGAGATTGATTTAATTGTTGAGTCAGCAAATAAGATGGCGGAGTTAGCTAAAAAAGGAGAAGACACCAAAGAAGAGGATTTAACTTTTCATCTATTAATAGCTAAAGCAACGCATAATGCTTATACGATAAAATTTTATGAGGATTTTCAAGAGCAGTTATCGATGGGAAGAAAACATACCAATGTTCCAGGAATGATTGAAAAGGCAGCACATTATCATTTGATGATAGCGGAAGCAATCAGAACTAGAAATAGCAGTCAGGCAAAGATGTACATGCAGGCGCATATGGAATCAAATGAAGAATTAGCTTTAAATTTGTTATTCTAAATTTCTTAATTTTTAACAACGAGGTGAACTGTTTTGAAAAGGGTTACATCATATGGAGACAAAGGATTTAGTGAGTATATAAAAATGGCGTTTCAAAGAAATCTTGGATATGACGAGAATGATTATAATAAGCCTATTATTGGGATATGTAATACGTTTAGTGAAATCAACAGATGTCATGCACATTTAAAACCGATAATTAATTCTATAAAAAATGGAATTTTAATGGCAGGAGGGATTCCTCTTGAATTTCCAACGATTTCTGTTGGAGAAATGTTTACCAGTCCTACTACGATGCTGTATAGAAATCTAGTAGCGATGGACACGGAAGAAATGATAAGTGCACAGCCTATTGATGGTGTTGTTCTTATTGGAGGCTGTGACAAAATGGCCCCAGGACAATTGATGGGAGCTTTTAGTGCCAATAAACCTGCCATTCTATTTACTGGAGGTCCGATGGAAAATGGTGAATATAAAGGGAAGACTCTGGGAGCCTGCAGTGACTGTAGACATTATTGGCAAGAATACAAGGCAGGGACAATCTCGGAGAAAGAATTATCCGAGATAAATGCCCAATTAGCTCCAACAAATGGACATTGTATGGTCATGGGATCAGCGAGTACGATAGCTGCTTGTTCAGAGGCATTAGGCATCATGCTTCCAGGGAGCTCTACTCCTCCAGCTACAGTGAATGAACGATTAAGAATGGCAAAAGAAACAGGAAAAGCTATCGTTAATTTAGTGGAAAAAGATATAAAACCTGCCGATTTTATTACGAAAAATTCATTTGAAAACGCTATCACCACTTTAATGACAGTAGGCGGTTCAACCAATACGGTTATACATTTAATAGCAATAGCTAAAAGACTTGGGATTGATTTAACATTAGATGACTTTGAAAAAATATCGCAAAGAACTCCGATATTAGCTAATTTAAGACCGGCAGGAGAATTCCAAATGCAAGAATTTTATCATGCGGGAGGCGTTTCTGCATTATTAACAGAGTTAAAACAGCTGCTGCATTTAGAAGAATTAACGGTTTCGAATAAAACGCTTGGAGAAAATATTGAAGGTGCAGAAGTAATAGAAGAATATAGAAAGATAATTAAACCATTTCATAAGCCGCTTTATAAAAATGGAGGGATTAAATTATTAAAAGGGAATCTAGTACCTTCCGGGGCAATTATAAAGCCCAAAGCAATAGCAAACCCTAAATTAATGAAGCATACTGGAAAAGCTATCATATTTGATTCCATACAAGAGATGGAGGAGAAAATAAATGATGATAATTTGCAGGTAGATGAAAGCAACGTGTTGGTATTAAGAAATGCCGGACCCGTTGGTGCGCCTGGAATGCCAGAAGCGGGAGGGATCCCTATTCCCAAAAAACTTTTAAAAGAAGGAATCAGGGATATGGTTCGAATTTCAGACTGCCGGATGAGTGGAACGGCTTCCGGTACCGTGGTTCTTCATGCTGCACCTGAAGCCGCTGTTGGAGGGCCGTTAGGTCTTTTGAAAAATGGAGATAAGATACATTTGGATATAGAAAATGGAATTCTTGAAGTACTGGTTTCTGAGGATGAATTACAAAAGAGAAAAGAGTTTTGGAAGCCTCCTGTATTTAAAGAAGGACGAGGCTATCCCCAGTTATACAGAAATCATGTTCTTCAAGCCTCAGAGGGGTGTGATTTTGATTTTTTACTCCCTTAAGCAATAGTAATCTAGTGAATACCCTTGAATAGAGCAGTATATAAAAGAAGGAGGATTAATATTTTATGGAAAGTACTGCGTGGATTATTACGGTAGGAATACTAGCGATGGTAATATTACTTTTTCTGATTATCAGAACAAAGCTTCAAGCCTTTTTAGCCCTGATTATAGCCAGCTTATTTGTAGGGCTAGCTGTTGGCATGCCGCCGCAGGAATTATTGGCACATATCGAAGAGGCGATGGGTGGTACGCTTGGTTTTGTGGCATTAATTATTGGAATTGGAACAATATTCGGGGAAGTATTGAGAGCATCCGGGGCATCTGAAAAATTGGCTTTAACCTTGATGGACAAATTTGGAGAAAAGAATATTGTCTGGGCGCTAGGGGCAAGCGGATTTCTGATTTCTATAGCTGTTTTTATTGATGTTGCTATCGTCATATTGGTTCCGTTAACCTATGCCTTAGTAAGGAAATCAAAAAAATCATTACTTTATTATGGAATTCCTTTAACAGCTGGTCTTAGTGTTACGCATACGTTTATTCCTCCAACACCCGGACCTATTGCAACTGCAAGTATAATCGGTGCTGATTTGGGTTATGTCATTTTATTTGGAGTAATTGCAGGTATCCCAGCCATGATAATTGCCGGACCGCTTTTTGGAAAATTTATATCGAAAAAAATTCATGTAGATGTTCCTGAACATTTTAAAGAATCAGAGGTAAACTATGATCCAGATAAACTGCCGGGATTTGCCGGTGTTGTTATTATGTTGATTGCACCGCTGATTTTAATTTTAGGAAATACTACGGCAGATTTATTATTGGATGAAGGGAATATAGTTAGAGAAATTCTGATGTTTATTGGAAATCCTATCATTGCCTTATTAATTGTAAGTCTTTTAACCATATGGTTATATGGAACAAGGCGAGGTTTTACTAAAGGGGAACTGCAAAAAATAACTACAAGAGCTTTAGAACCGGCAGGGATAATCATTTTGATAACTGGTGCTGGAGGAGTATTTGGACAAACGTTGATAGCTACTGGAATTGGAGACATTCTTGCAGATTCAATGCAGCAAATTAATATGCCGATTATCTTATTCGGATTTATCACTGCAGCATTAATTCGAATTACACAGGGATCAGGAACAGTATCAATGATTACTGCTGCCAGTCTGGTTTCACCTTTAATCCAGCATTTTGATGTCAGTGAACCAATGCTAGGATTGGTAACAATCGCAATTGCTTGTGGAGGGACTGCTTTTTCTCATGTGAATGATTCCGGTTTTTGGATGGCGAATAGATATTTTGGAATGAGTGTAGCCGACACGTTAAAGTCTTGGACAGTTATGAAAACGTTAGTTGGATTAACTGGATTAGCAGTTGTTTTAATATTAAGTTTATTTATAAAGTAAATATAGAGTGCTCCATCGATCTTATGCCTTTTAGAAATATATAAGATGGATGGAGTTTTTATTTAAAGAATAGGAAAGTATATAAAAAAGCTGAAGATAGCCGCTCCAACGGGTTTCATGGGGTGAGTAATCGCAACCCCAGAAATACACTCCGCTTTCCGTGGGCTTGAGCTCAGCCTCCTCGAAAAAAGAAGTTCGCTTTTTTCTGCGGGATCTTCGCCCTGGGACTGGGACTGCGATTACTCGTCCCGTCAAAAAGCGTCGCTAGAATTAGCGTCATTTCTTTGTAAGAAGAAAACAAATAAACATATTTCTTCTTAGATGGGAGCGGATGTTGTCGACTCCTGCGGGAAAAGCAACAGGTAGACCTGAGCAGGAAGCGGTTTTCTTCCGAGGAGACTGAGCCGTTGCCCGCGGAAAGCGACTTCCCGCAGCGGACATCTCTTTAGCAAGAACAGCTGTGTTTTAAGGACCAAGTATTCTCCTTGGTTTTTCTTATTGCTTTAAATAATAGGAATTCTTTTTTGCCTCTACTTTTCAAAATTTATCAAGGAAAAACATCCGTAAACCTCCCGCCTCAAAATAAAGCATGAAAATAAATTTATCTTGTTGAATAGTTATCTAAAAACGGAATGAGCTAGAATCTATGCATTTTAAAAAACACTATGAGATACTGTACACAGAAAATTAGAACTATAGTTAGAAGAGGAGAGATAATCATGAAAATACTATTAGTCGGAGCAACTGGCTCCATCGGAGAAGTAGCGTATGAAGAATTAAAGGACGATGCAGAAATCATCCAAGCCAGCCGGAACACTTCAGAATATCCAGTAGATATTACCTCTGAAGCAAGCATTAGAGCGCTTTTTAAAAAGGTGGGCGAGGTAGACGCCATCATTTGCGCAGCAGGCTCGGCTCATTTTGCAACCGTGGATGAACTGACACCTGAACAGAATATGATTGCGGTAAACAGTAAGCAGCTGGGACAGGTGAACTTAGTATTAATTGGTTTACATTATCTGAGAGACAACGGAAGCATTACGCTGACAACGGGTGTTTTGATGGATGATCCATTGAAAACAGCATCCTCATCGGCGATGGCCAATGGCGGTGTATCCGCGTTTGTTAAATCAGCAGCCATTGAAATGCCGCGTGGAATCCGGATTAATCATGTCAGTCCATCGATGCTGGAAAAATCAAAAGAAAAATATGGTAAACTATTCCAAGGATTTGAACCTGTATCTTCCAAACGGATTGGCTTAGCTTATCGAAAGAGCGTTTTTGGTGCGCAGACTGGCCAGGCTTATAAGGTTTATTAAGCAATTTAAAAATTATTGTTTAACTAGACAAATAGAAAGCAGATCAATTTAGCTGTAATTGGTCTGCTTTCGTATGAGCAATAAAAATATGAAAATAAGGACGTCTTTATAATTGAAAAGGTTCTTCATAAAGTTCTTTGGTAATAGAGACAAAAAGCTGCGTAGCATGGGACGGGCTAGTTGGCGTACATAGTCCTATAATTCGATAAGCATCCTCTTTTAATTTGATAATCCGAATACTTTTAGATGTTTTTTCTCTTTGCAGTACTAGCTCCGGTCTAATATTTATTCCGAGATTTGCTTCAACCAGCGCAATAATCGGCAAATCTTCAGATACTTCATATTTAATATTGGGAGATAGATTATATTTTGAAAATAGTCCATTGATTTCATCATCCCAGCTCTTTTTGGGTTTGATAAACGGATAGGAAGACAACTCCTTTACGCTGATTTCGTTTCTGGAATGTAAAGGATGCTGATTGGAAACAATACAAAATAATTCATCTTTTTTTAGCGGTGAAAAGGTTAGACCGCTGTTTTCAATCGGAGTATTAAAACAACAATCCAATTCCCCGGTCAGCACCCTTTTTTCAAGGGATTCATAATCACCTTCATGAATATTCACTTCAATTCCTGGATACTCCTCCTGCATTTTCATAACAATGTCAGGAATCCAATTGCCTGTCACACTGGAAAAAGAACCTACATTCACCGTTCCGGTCTTCAACCCATTCAAATGGCTTGCTTCCTGCATTAACGCCTCATTCATTTTTTCTATCTGCAACGTATACTGATAAATTTTTTCTCCTTCTTTGGTTAAGGTAATTCCATTTCTGTTTCGATTCAATAATTTTAAATTTAAATCAGATTCCAAACTTTTAATCGCGTTACTGAGTCCGGGCTGCGTAAGGTGAAGTTCCTCTGCTGCTTTGCTGATATTTTTCAGCTGAATTACTTTATTAAATATTTCATATCGCTGCAATGTCATGGGCGTGCTCCTTACTATCATTTTTTTGAATGGTAGACATAATGAATATTTATTTTACTTATGCTAATTATCTAAATAAAATGAGAATATGTCAAACAAATTCCAATTAAAGGGGGCATACGATGTCGACGATAAGAACGGTTGAACAGATAAGTAATTTTATAAATGGGGAATGGGTAGAACCCACTTCAAGAAATTATACAGAAGTTTTTAATCCGGCAACGGGAGAAGAAATTGGCAAGGTTCCGATTTCAGGATTTGAAGAAATTGATAGCGCTGTCAAATCAGCGGAGCTTGCTTTTAAAGAATGGAGAAGAGTTGCTGTTCCAAAAAGAGCGCGAATGCTATTTAAATATCAGCAATTATTAATTGAAAACAGGGAAGAGCTGGCTGAAATCATCACATTAGAAAATGGAAAGACATTTGATGATGCGACGGGCGAGGTACAAAGAGGAATTGAATGCGTAGAATTTGCTGCTGGTGCTCCAACCTTGATGATGGGAGAGCATCTGCCGGATATCGCTACAGGAATCGAATCGGGAATGTATCGCTACCCGATTGGAGTCGTCGGCGGGATTGCACCATTTAATTTTCCGATGATGGTTCCATGCTGGATGTTTCCGTTAGCTATTGCCTGCGGGAATACATTTATTTTAAAGCCATCTGAAAAAACGCCATTGCTTGCCAACCGATTAGCTGAAATTTTTAAAGAGGCAGGTTTGCCTGACGGTGTATTGAATATTGTTCATGGTTCCAATGATGTTGTGAATGGAATTTTAGAACACGAAAAAATTAAAGCGGTATCATTTGTCGGGTCTCAGCCTGTTGCAAAATATATTTATCAGACAGCTGCAGCAAATGGAAAGCGTGTCCAGGCGCTAGCCGGTGCTAAAAATCACAGCATTGTGTTAGAAGATGCAGATTTAGATAATGCGGTATCAAATATTACTGCTGCAGCATTTGGCTCAGCTGGGCAAAGATGTATGGCAGCCTCTGTAGTAGTTGCTGTTGGAGATGTTGCAGATAAACTGACGGAACGCTTGAAGCAGGCAGCGGATAATGTGGTTATCGGAGATGGGGCGGATAAAGCATCTTTTCTTGGACCAGTTATCCGGAAAGAACAAAAGCAAAGAACGTTAGATTATATTGAAACTGGTTTAGAAGAAGGGGCGACCTTACTGAGAGACGGAAGAGAAGATAAGAAAGACAGTGACGGATATTTTGTCGGGGCAACGATATTTGATCATGTTCGCACCGATATGAAAATTTGGGAAGATGAAATGTTTGCGCCAGTGCTTTCGGTTGTGCGTGTGAATACGATTGATGAAGCAATCGAGGTAGCGAATGCATCGGAATTTGCGAATGGAGCCTGCTTATACACGGATAGTGCAAAGGCTATAAGAACATTCAGAGAGGAAATAGATTCCGGGATGCTAGGGATTAACTTAGGCATTCCTGCTCCAATGGCATTCTTCCCGTTTTCAGGATATAAGAATTCATTTTATGGAGATTTACATGCAAATGGCAAGGACGGTGTTCAATTTTATACGCGAAAGAAAATGGTGACGGCGCGTTATTAAGTGGATAAGGAGGTTGGCCAATGCTTCAATCCATGAATCAAGCAAATGATATTAAGCAAAAAGATGCTAAACAGCTCTGGCACGCAATGAGAGGGTCTAAACCCGATCCGAATCTTCTGGTTGCGGAAACTGCTGAAGGAGCGTGGGTGACAGATATTGACGGAAATAAATACTTAGATGGAATGTCTGGATTATGGTGCGTTAATGCCGGTTATGGACGGACGGAAATTGCACAGGCAGCATATGAACAATTGGAAAAGCTGGCATATTTTCCGCTGGCACACAGTCATCAGCCGGCGATTCAATTGGCTGAGAAGTTAAACAGCTTTCTAGATGATGATTACGTGTTCTTTTTCTCTAATAGCGGTTCGGAAGCAAATGAAACAGCCTTTAAGATAGCGAGGCAATACCATCAGCATAAAGGAGAAGGACAGCGGACAAAATTTATTTCCAGATATCGTGCTTACCATGGAAATACCATGGGAGCGCTCGCTGCAACCGGCCAGGCTGAAAGAAAATATAAGTATGAGCCGTTAGCACAAGGTTTTTTGCATGTAGCACCGCCTGATCTTTATCGCAACCCGGACGATGAAAAGACTTTATCCTCTGCGGAAGCAATTAATGAATTAATGACATGGGAGCTTAGCTCAACCATCGCCGGTGTGATTATGGAGCCGATTATTACCGGAGGAGGCATTCTGATGCCGCCTGAGAATTATCTGAAGCGGGTCAAAGAAATCTGTGAGGCGCATGGAGCATTGCTGATTGTCGATGAAGTTATTTGCGGCTTTGGCAGGACGGGCAAACCGTTCGGATTTATGAATTATGATGTAAAACCGGACATTATTACGATGGCAAAAGGAATTACAAGTGGTTATATGCCTTTATCAGCTACTGCAGTCAGAAGAGAAATTTTTGAGCAATTTGACGGTGAAGATATATACGATCGTTTCCGTCATGTGAATACGTACGGCGGGTCCCCAGCAGCCTGTGCTGTAGCTTTAAAGAATATTGAAATTATGGAAGAGGAAAATCTCTTCCAGCAGTCGGAACAGCTGGGAGCACGATTACTAGAAGATTTTCAAGATTTATTAACGCATCCCAATGTCGGGGATGTCCGCGGGAAAGGCTTGTTGCTGGGAATAGAGCTGGTAGAGGAGAAACAGACAAAGGAACCAATTCATGTCGATAAAATCAATCAGATTGTAGCTAAATGTAAGCAAAGCGGATTGCTGGTTGGTAAAAATGGGGATACGGTTGCCGGCTTTAATAATATTCTTCAGCTGGCTCCACCGCTCAGTATTACAGAAGAGGATTATCAATTCATCGTCAAAACAGTGACGGAGAGCATTTCAGAGTTGAATTGATTGGATTCTTCAAAGGATAGATACAAAGGAGGAAGGTATCATGAGTGACGCAGCAGCATTTGAAGCAGTTTTAAAAGATACGGAAGAAGTTCAGAATATGTATATCGCTGGGGAGTGGACCAGCGGGAGTACCGGAAAATCCAGAAAGGTTTATAACCCTGCAAACAACCAAGTCATTGCAACCGTTGCTGACGGCGGCGCTGAGGATGCAGACAAAGCAATCGAAGCTGCCAGAAAAGCCTTTTATGAAGATGGCTGGCGTGAAGCCTATGCGAGAACAAGGGCTGACCTGCTATTGAATGTAGCAGAGAAGCTGGAGGCGCGGAAAGAGGAAATAGCAAAATTAGAAACATTAAATAACGGAAAAATCTATGAGGATTCTATTGTTGATGTGGAGGATGCCATACATCAATTTAAATATTATGCGGGACTGGCGATGCAGCCGCATGGTCAAACCTATGAAGTGCCCGATGAAATTCAGGCCATGGTGATTCGGGAGCCGGTTGGCGTGGTCAGCATTATTGTTCCGTGGAATTTCCCGCTGGTAATGGCTGCGCAAAAGCTGTCAGCTGCGCTTGCTGCAGGGTGTACCGTGGTGGTAAAACCAGCTTCTCAAACGCCGTTAACCGTGTTGAGATTATTTGAAATTATTGATGAGGTCGGCTTTCCAGACGGGGCAGCGAATCTGGTGTTGGGTCCAGGCTCTGTGATCGGCAATCAATTAGTACAACATAAGGATGTCGATAAAATATCGTTTACCGGCGGAACAGATACCGGGAAGCAAATTATGAAGGATGCAGCGGATACCATTAAAAAAGTCGGCTTAGAGCTGGGAGGAAAATCTCCAAATATCGTATTTGCCGACGCGGATTTTGAAACGGCAGTCGATTATGCCATGCTGGGCATCTTCGCCGGACAGGGGCAGGTTTGCTCGGCGGGCTCCCGATTAATTTTAGAGAAAAGTATCTATGAGAAATTTGTTGATGAATTAGTAAAACGCACGAACAAAATCAAGATTGGACCGGGATGGGACCCGCAAACTGAAATGGGACCGCTTATTTCTCCGGATCATGCCGATTCTGTTCTGGAATATGTCAAAGTCGGCTTGGATGAAGGCGCGGAATTATTATGCGGCGGAGAACGTTTAACAGACGGTTCTCTTGCAGAAGGGAATTATGTAGCTCCGACGATTTTTGCAAATACAACACCAGATATGCGGATTGTACAGGAAGAAATTTTTGGGCCAGTACTGGTTATTCAAGTATTTGAAACAGAGAAAGAGGCACTGGAGCTGGCAAATGGAACAGATTTTGGATTGGCGGCAGCGGTATTTACGAATGACGGTGCGAAAGCGCAGCGGGTGATTCGCGGATTACATGCAGGAATTACCTGGGTGAACAGCTATCATCCAACATTCAATGAAGCTCCTTGGAGCGGCTATAAGCAGAGTGGAATTGGCGGAGATTTAGGCACATATGGCTTTGAAGAGTATCTGTATAAAAAGCAGGTCAACATTGCTTTAGAAGTGAAGCCTTCAGGCGCTTACTCCAATGCAGACAGTTAATCTATCAATCTATTTTTAAAAAGGAGGTGGCAGATTGAATAGTTTTGATGTGGTTGTTATCGGCGGAGGCATTATTGGTTCAAGTGTAGCTTATTACCTCTCTAAAGAAGGGTACCAAGTTGCTTTGGTGGAGAAGGGAGATATAGCGGCTGGTACGTCGAGCAGATGTGATGCTGTTGCCCTCATTTGTGATAAGAAACCGGGAATTGATACAGAAATCGGCTTTCGAAGTATTCAGCTGTATAAAGAATTAGCAAAAGAATTCTCTTTTGATTTCGAGTTTTTCTCCCGGGGAAGCCTGTATGTTTGTGAAACAGAACAGGAATTGGAAATTGCAAATGGGTATGTCAAGCAGCAGGTCGCTGCCGGCTACGATATGAAGATGGTAAGTAAAGAGGAGCTTCCCGATATCGAAAAGCATTTGGCTAACGATTTGGCAGGCGGTGTCTGGACAGAGGTTGACTCTACGATGAATCCATATCTCGTTTGCTACGCCTTTATTGAAGAAGCAAAAAAATACGGATTGCAGCTTTTTACGAATCAGGAAGTAAAAGAAATCACACAGGGTCCGGATGACTCTGTAGAGTCTGTAAAAACCAGCACCACAACGTTATATACGAAAAATGTGGTCAATTGCGCCGGTGTCTGGGCAAGTCATATTGGGGAAATGGTCGGGATAGACATTCCGATTCGGCCAAGAAAAGGAATGGTCCTTGTGACAGAGCGGACAGACAGGATCGTTCATCAAAAAGTACATGAATTTGGCTATATGCTCTCTAAATTTGAAGATATCAACTACAAAAGAAATGTCAGTAAACTTGTAGAAGATTATAATATTGCCTTTACCATTGAACCGACAGAAGCAAGTAATTATTTAGTAGGCGGACATCGCGCATTTAAAGGCTATGATACCAGTGCGGAACATGATGTGATGCGGGGAATTGCCGAACGGGCAACGCGGTTCCTGCCGATGTTAAAGGATGTCAATTGTATACGTGCCTATGCCGGCATCCGCCCATGGGTAGTGGATCATTTGCCGATTGTATCCGAGGTAGATGAGGTGCCGGGCTTCTATATTGCCAGCGGCCATGAGGGTGACGGAATCAGTATGGCACCGATTACCGGGAAAATGATGACAGAGCTTATTTCAGGAAAAGAAACCGAATTTAATATTGATCGCTTGAAATTTTCAAGATATAAAGCGCAAGAAGAAATCTTACAAACTATTTAATTATTGGAGGAATGAATGATGTATAAACCAACTGGAATGATACCTGCAATGCCAACACCATTTAATGAGGACGGATCGATTAACTTTTCTGCCTATCAAGGCTTGATTAATCACCTGGTTGACGGCGGAGTACACTGCCTGCTTGCTGGAGGAAGCACAGGAGAATATTCGCTGATGTCGTTAGAAG
Source organism: Oceanobacillus sp. FSL K6-0251 (assembly GCF_038004725.1). NCBI lineage: Bacteria > Bacillati > Bacillota > Bacilli > Caryophanales > Bacillaceae > Oceanobacillus > Oceanobacillus sp. FSL K6-0251. The sequence goes on from NZ_JBBORS010000001.1 coordinate 1,970,780, forward strand.
AAAGAAAGAGTCTATTAAAAGCAGCGGTAGAATATGCCGGCGGACGTGTGCCTGTCATGGCAGGTACGAGTGCACACCGGGAGGAAGAAACGCTGGAGCTGACAAAATATGCAGCAGAAGTTGGCGCGGATTGTGCGCTTGTCGTAACACCATATTATATGACAACAAGTGAAGAAGGAATGAAAGCATATTATAAAAAATTAGCTGCCGAAGCAGGAATTGGAATTGTTATCTATCATTATCCTGCAGCAACCAATGTAGAGCTTTCCCCTGAATTTATTGCGGAATTAAGTGAAGAGGAAGGAATTGTAGCGGTCAAAAATACAACAGACCAGGAGCATACTTGTAAAGTGATTGCTTTAACCAAGGATAACGAGGACTTTACTGTATTAACCGGATTTGAACACCTGATTCTGCCGACGTTATCTGTAGGTGGGCACGGGGCGACAGGAATTATTCACAATCTGGTTCCAAAAGAAATCGTAGAAATGTACGAGTTATTTACAAAGGAAAAAGATATCGACGGCGCATTAGCTATCAATCAGCGTTTACTTCCGCTATATGATTATGTGGAAGCAGAGCCGGTGCCGGGACCTGTGAAAGCCGGTTTAGATATTATTGGCCTGGAAGGAGGAACCGTACGGAAACCATTAGTGCCAGCTTCCGAGGAGCTAAAAGAGAAGATGAGCAAAACATTAAAAGAATTAGGCTATGAAGTAAAGCCGGTTTAGGTTTTTAGCAGGTGAAGGCACAGAGAAAAACAGCATAAAAATATATTTTGTTTGATTTCTCTGTGCCGCTGCTTTGAATTGAGATGATGGAGGAAAAAAATATGGCGAGCAGCAGAAATCAAGAATATGGCTTTGTGAAATCGGATCACGGTCAGCTGATTGAAATGAAAAAAGGGCAATATGTAGCGGGTTTCTCCGTAGGAATTCTATTCCTGGATGATTGCTGGTACCCGGTATTACCTGGCAACGTAGCTAATTTATCCACCTATGATTTTCCTGTTGTACCACGGGTTGTGTCGAATTGTACCCAGGACAGAATTCACGTCGGCGACCCGACGCTGGTGGGCGATGTGATTCAAACAGCACAGCAGCTGGAAAGAGAGGGAGCGAGGGTCATTTGCGGAGCATGCGGCTTCTTTGGGAATTATCAAAAGCAGGTTGCCGATGCAGTAGACATCCCCGTCTTTATGTCGAGTGTTGTTCAGATTCCATGGATTAAAACAGGATTAAAAAGCCATCAGCGTATCGGCATGCTGACGGCAGACAGTGATGGCATAACGGAAAGTCTGTTTGACAGCTGTGGAGTGACCAATGTAGATGATGTCGTGGTAAAAGATTTGGGGAAATTACCGGAATTCTCTGCCATCGTGGAGAGCAGAGGAAGCTTTGACAACGGAGTAGTTAGAGAAGAGGTTATTCAAGCGGCAAATGAGCTGGTGGAGGATCATCCGGATATTGGAGCTATCCTGCTGGAATGCAGTGATTTACCTCCGTATGCCGCAGCAATTCAACAAGCGGTCGGATTGCCAGTCTTTGATTTTATTACAATGATTCGATGGGCGCATATGGCAACTGCTCAGAAACCGTATTATGGTTTTATTTAAAACAAAGGAGGAGTACGGATGGCGGATGAAGATATCATCATTTGCAGATGTGAAGAGATAACATTAAAAGAAATTAATCAGACGATAGATCATTACCATTGTTCCTCTCGTGAAGTGAAGCTGAGAACAAGAGCAGGGATGGGATATTGCGGAGGAAGAACGTGCCGGAGTATGATTGATCAAATTGTTCAGTCCCATGACTCTGCTCCAAGGACAGATGGTATTTCTCTCAGCTATCGTCCGCCGGTCAGACCAGTATCATTTGGCACTCTGGGAGGGATGGATCATGTCAGTGAGGATTGAGGAGCACCCGATTTTAGGGTCTTTATCGAATAAAAATAAATTAACCTTTACATTTAATAATCAAACGATAGAAGCGCTTGAAGGAGATACCATTGCTTCAGCATTATTAGCAGAAGGATATCGAGAATTACGAAAGCATGATGTAAGCGGAAAAGGCAGAGGAATCTATTGTAATATCGGTCATTGCTTTGAATGCAGAGTTCAGCTGGAGGACAGGCAAGTTGTCCGCGCTTGTGTAACTGCTGTCAAGGATGGGATGACTGTTTATTCTTTAAGGAAGTGATGGTTTATGTGGAATTTGGTGATTATCGGTGCTGGTCCAGCGGGTTTAACAGCAGGAATAGCAGCCGCAGAAAATGGAGTAGCCGTTAAGGTGATTGATGAATTTCCCCGCCCGGGAGGCAGGTTATTAGGCCAATTGCATGAGGAGCCGAACGGGGAGTGGTGGAATGGCATCCAAGAATCTGAAAATCTGGTAGATAGAGCTGAATCTCTAGGTGTGGAAATAGAATGTGAAACATCCGTTTATAATTTGGAAAAAATAGAAGCTGGCTGGAGAATTTATACTTCCAGCGGCGCTATCGATACGGTGCATCTGCTGTTGGCAACAGGCGCAAGTGAAACACATATTCCGCTGCCGGGGTGGACGCTTCCAGGGGTAATGTCAATTGGAGCGGCACAGGTAATGGGGAATGTCCACAGGGTAAAGCCGGGGAATTCTTGTATTATCATCGGAGCAAATGTATTATCGATGGCCATTGCCAATGAGTTAAAGCTGTGCGGCGTAGATGTGAAGGCCATTATTTTACCAGTAACCGAACAAATAGGAAAAGAAGCTGGTCAGCCGCAGGAAGTATTAGCATCATTAATGCGTTTGACCCATCTGGCTCCTTCTCCTTTACTAAAACAGCTGGGCAAGCTGGGAAAACATATGCCCGTGAGTTTTGCGACAAAATTTTATCCAAGTAATGGATTGAAAATGAACGGGATTCCAATCAAATTAAAAACGGCTGTAACAGAGATTATCGGGGAAGATGTTGTTGAAGGAGTGAAAACCGTAAAAATAAACACAGCAGGCGAACCCATTCCAGGAACAGAAAAGACGGAAACAGCTGATGTGGTTTGTATTTCAGGGGGACTGACGCCAATGGCAGAGCTTGCTTCTGTTGCCGGTTGTTCCTTTAAATACGTGGAAGCATTAGGGGGACATATTCCGGTTCATAATGAAAAAATGGAGACAACACTCCCTGATTTATATGTATCTGGCAATATCACAGGAGTAGAAAGCTCAAAGGTTGCCATGGCACAAGGGGAAGTCGCCGGATTAAATATAGCATCGAAAGTAATTGGAGAAAATCCCGCATTAACAGAGCGTATGAATCGCGCAATTCAAAATGTAAAAAAGGTAAGAGCAGCCGCTTTAATTCAATTTCATCCGGAAATTAAAAAGGAAAGAGAAACATTGTATCAAGATTATCAACAAAATGCTTGAAATGAAGAAGGTAAGGAGACATGTCATATGAAAATACTATTAATCGGAGCAACCGGATCCATCGGAGAAGTAGCGTATGAAGAATTAAAGGACGATGCAGAAATCATCCAAGCCAGCCGGAATTCTTCAGAATATCCAGTAGATATTACTTCAGAAGAGAGCATCAGAGCGCTTTTTGAAAAGGTAGGACAGGTGGATGGCATCATTTGCGCTGCAGGTTCGGCCCATTTTGCCACAGTGGATGAACTGACACCGGAACAGAATATGATTGCGGTAAACAGCAAGCAGCTGGGACAGGTAAATGTAGTATTAATCGGTTTACATTATCTGAGAGATAACGGAAGCATTACGCTTACAACGGGTGTTTTGATGGATGATCCATTGAAAACTGCATCCTCATCGGCGATGGCCAATGGCGGTGTATCCGCGTTTGTTAAATCAGCAGCCATTGAAATGCCGCGTGGAATCCGGATTAATCATGTCAGTCCATCGATGCTGGAGAAATCAAAAGAAAAATATGGTAAACTATTCCAAGGGTTCGAACCTGTTTCTTCCAAACGGATTGGCTTAGCTTATCGAAAAAGTGTCTTTGGAGCGCAAACGGGTCAGGCATATAAAGTATATTAACCGATTTTCTGGTGCGGGGCCTAAAATGGATTCTAGTTTTTAGGCCCGTGAACAAGGGGGATAACATGGGTGAATTTATAGGGCGATTAAACGATATTGTATGGAGTCCAGCGTTGGTTATTTTTATTCTGGCACTGGGATTGTTTTTCTCCATAGCAACGCGTTTCATTCATTTTCGATATATTAAGGACATGTTTAAACTGACATTTACTGGCGGAAAGTCGGAGGCAGGTATTTCTTCGTTTCAAGCATTATCGATGTCGATTGGAAGCAGAATTGGTATTGGTAATATAGCCGGTGTAGCGACTGCAATCACATTAGGGGGTCCGGGAGCTGTATTCTGGATGTGGATTTTGGCTTTTTTCTCTGCCAGTATTGCTTTTATGGAAACCACGCTTGCACAGATTTATAAAGTGAAGCAGGATGGGGAATACCGCGGAGGCGTCCCGTATTATATTGGTAAAGGGTTAAAGAAAGAATGGTTTGCTGTCATTTTTGCAGCCGTGACCATGGTTTCTATGACGATTCTTGTCCCGGGGATTCAAGTAAATACTATAGCGCTTTCTCTTGATGACGCATTTGGTATAGCTCCGGCAATAACAGGTATATTACTCGTGATTTTACTGGCTGTTGTTATTTTTGGAGGGGTAAAAAGAATTGCAAAAACGGCGGAGACGATTGTTCCAGTTATGGCAATTGGTTATATCGGCGTATGTGTTGTTATTTTAGCTGTTAATTTCACATCCATACCAGATGTACTTTCATTAATTGTTTCCAGCGCAATCAATCCAAGTGCAACATTTGGCGGAATCATAGGTTCAGCAATCGCCTGGGGCGTACAAAGAGGAGCCTTTTCGAATGCCGCCGGCTTTGGAAGTGAAACCTTTGAAACAGGAGCAGCAGAAGTTTCCCATCCTGTTAAACAAGGATTAGTGCAGGCATTATCCGTGTATATCACCACCCTGGTTATTTGTTCTGCTACAGCATTTATGGTCTTGATTACTGGTATGTATAATGTTCAGCTGGATGATGGCACGATGGTTGAGAACAATATTGGTGCTGTGGAAGCAGGTTCCAACAACGTTCAATTAAGCGTTGAAACGATTTTACCGGGATTAGGGGGACCTTTCGTTGCTGTTGCGATCTTCTTCTTTGCATTTACCAGTTTGATTACGTACTCCTATAAAGCGGAAACCAGTCTGGCCTATCTTAACAGTAACCGTAAAAAAAAGCTGCAGTGGCCATTAACTGTCTTGAAATGCGGCCTGTTAGTCACCGTTTTTTATAATAGTACAAATTCAGCTGCCCTGGCATGGAGTTTTGGCGACTTAGGGTTTGGGGTCATGGCTTGGTTAAACATGATAGCATTGCTATTTCTGACAAAACCAGTCTTAAAGGCCGTAAAGGATTATGATGTGCAGAAAAAACAAGGAAAAGATCCAGTATTTGATTCGTTGAAAGCTGGAATTAAAAATGCAGATTTTTGGGAACCGGAACAAGAGGAAAATGTGCAGCCGGCTAAAAAAGAACGAAAAGTTATTTAGTGTATTGTAAGCGTTTGCTGGTTGGCCCAGTTTAGTTTAATGGTGTCTTTAGATTCTTTTGGGGCAGGTTAAGAAAGCATACGGGTTCATTCGGTTTTTAGGAGTGGTCGATTTTATGAAAACAGTGGTTATTACAGGTGCTGGAAGCGGTCTGGGTTCAGAATTAGCGTATGCTTTTTCTGAACTTGATTATAAGGTATGTCTGTTAGGCAGGACGCGTTATAAATTAGAGGAGGTGTCCCAAAATTTAAAAGGAAAATCTTCCATCTTTGAAGTGGATATTACAGATCCCTTAAGTGTGGCAGAAGTATTCAAGAAAATAGATGAATCACATGATGCCATAGACTGTCTCGTAAATAATGCAGGGGTCGGTATTTTTAAATCATTAGCTGAAATGGATAATAAAGAAGTCGATTTGTTGATTGATACAAATGTAAAAGGAGCGATTTATTGCACCAAAGAAGTTTTACCAGATATGCAACGCAGGAATAAGGGAGATATTTTAAATATTATTTCCAATTCTGGAAAAGCTGCCAAAGCAGATGAAATCATATATAGTACCAGTAAATTTGGAATGCGGGGGTTTTCAGAAGCATTAACGGATTTAACAAAAGACACAGATATTAGAGTGCTTGCGGCATACATGGGGAATATGAACACCAGCCTCTGGCGGGAGGATAAGCCGGCAGAACGGAAAAGCTACGCAAGTCCAAAAGATATGACGAAAATAATTATGGATCATTTCCAGGATAGAGAAAATGTAGTTAGTTCGGACATAGTTATAGAAAACCAATAGAATCGAATGACTTTAGATAACTGCTAACAGAGGAAATCAGTAAGATTAAAAAATCTGAAATAGATAAGGGAGAGTTATATGAGCGCATTTATAGATTGGTTAAGCGGAGCTGTCTGGAATCAGTATTTTATTTTCAGTTTTTTAGTGATTGGTTTATTCTTTTCTATTATGACCAGATTTGTGCAAGTGACACATTTAAAAGATATGATCAAGCTAATGTTTGTGAGAAGATCTTCTGAATCCGGCGTGTCTTCCTTCCAGGCAATTTCAATGTCACTGGGGAGCAGAATCGGAACTGGTAATGTTGCAGGAGTTGCAACAGCAATCACACTTGGGGGACCGGGAGCAGTATTTTGGATGTGGGTAATGTCTTTCTTTGGAGCAGCTACAAGTTTTATTGAAATTACATTATCGCAGGTTTATAAAAGTAAAGTGAATGGAGAATTGCGTGGCGGGACGCCATATTTTATTGAAAAAGGTCTTGGATTTAGAAAACTGGGTATTATTTTTGCAATATTAACAACTTTGGCAACAGGATTTTTTCTGATGAATATTCAATCTAATACGATTGCGGCTTCAATGGAGGGAGCTTTTGGGATTCCGCCATATGTTATTGGGATTATCCTTGTTCTTTTAATGGGGTTATGTGTCTTTGGCGGTGTAAAAAGAATTGCTAAAACTGCGGAGTATTTAGTACCTTTTATGGCAATTGGTTACATTATAGTCTGTATTATTATTTTAGGGCTTAATTTTCGGGCTATTCCAGATTTGTTTTCATTGATTATATCGAGTGCATTTGGTGCAGAAGCAACGTTTGGTGGCATGATAGGAGCGGCTATATCATGGGGGGTTCAAAGAGGATTTTTCTCGAATGCTGCAGGTGCAGGTTCAGGCGCTGGCCGTGTATGTTGATACTTGGATTATATGCTCGGCAACTGCCTTTATGATTCTTATTACAGGGATGTACAATGTAGAAGGGGCAGCATCTGTCGTGAATGTTCCTGGTGTAGAAGCTGGCTCAGTAAATGTGCAGCTGGCAGTAGATACCGTTTTGCCGGGTATTGGATCTGCTTTTATGGCTATTGCCTTATTTTTCTTTTGTTTTACCACAATGATAACTTACTATTATAAAACAGAATCTAGTGCTACGTATATTATTGGCCATTCCAATAAAAAGGAAAAATTATTTTTATTTCCGTTACGTATAGGCATACTTATTTTTGCCTTTGTCGGCGCTATTGTTTCCGCATCTACAGCATGGGCAATGGGAGACATCGGATTAGGAAGCATGGCGTATTTGAACTTAATCAGCACGTTGCTGTTATCTGGGGTAGCACTCAAGGTTTTAAAGGATTATAAAGAACAGAAAAAAGCAGGTAAAGATCCTGTGTTTGATCCAGTAAAGCTAGGAATTAAGAATGCGGATTATTGGGAAACACGACAAGAAGAAAGTTCCCGATCATCTAAAAGCGGAACAAAGGTTATTTGAAGTATTGTAAGCGTTTGCTTAAGTGTTGAAATAATTTAACATGATAAAGTGCGAATTCTTCGTTTAATGGAGAATTCGCACTTTATCATGTAAAGTAAGACACGCTTTCAAATTATTGAAGGAGGAGTTTCATGAAATGGTCGCGTAAAATTGATGTAGTCGGTGCTCATGCAGAAGGGGAAGTAGGCAACGTGGTAGTAGGAGGTATCCCGCCTATACCTGGTGATACCATGTTCGAGAAAAAAGAATACTTCGAGAAACATATGGATGACATAAGAAAATTATTACTTTTTGAACCTCGTGGCGGTCCATTCTATAATGCAAATATTCTCGTGCCTCCTGCTCATCCAGAAGCAGATATGGGCTATATTATTTTGGAAAGCACAGAATATCCGCCGATGTCAGGTTCAAATACAATTTGTGTAGCTACTGTTTTATTAGAAAATGGAATACTTCCTATGAGAGAGCCGGTGACTGAATTAGTTTTAGAAGCTCCTGGAGGGCTCATTAAAGTAAAATGTGTGTGCGAAGATGGAAAAGTAAAGAAGGTAGAGCTAACAAACGTTCCGGCTTTTGCAATACATTTGAATGCCCCTGTAAAGGTAGAAGGGATAGGGGATATTCAGGTTGACACATCCTATGGAGGAATGATGTTTGCACATGTGAATGCGCAAGCGTTAGGGTTTCATATTACACCAGATGAAGCGCATGAAATGTGTTTAGTTGGTCAAAAAATCAAAAAAGCCGTAAATGAACAGTTAACGGTTGTTCATCCAGAGAACAGCAAAATTCGAAATGTGTCTAATATTATTTTTGAAGGGCCTTTAAAACGCTCTCAAGCAGGTGTTATCAGTAAAAATGGTACGGTTGTTTTACATGGAAGAATGGATCGGTCACCATGTGGTACTGGAACCAGTGCACGTTTGGCAGTGATGTATGCAAAGGGATTAATTGATGTGGATGAAGAATTTGAAAATGAATCGATTACTGGAACCAAATTTAATAGTAAAATCATATCCCTTTCTAAAGTAAAGGATAAAGAAGCTATTGTTCCTAAGCTATCGGGGCAAGCATGGATAACTGGCTTAATGAATCTGGGAGTGGATCCTACAGACCCAATTCAATCCGGTCACCAGGTTAGTGATATTTGGTTTTAATATCAAAATATTTTATCTTCCTTTAACTTATAATATGGATTTATAAGTTAAAGGAGTTGTTGGTGCGATGAGTAGGGATGGGGTATTTGAACTGGGACAATAACATTATAATGAACAAAATTGTTCGTGGAACCATATGGAGCAGCCTAACTGACAGATAACATTGAACAAATAGGTAAAGAAAGTGAAATGGTGATGCTAAATCGTATCGATCAGCTATTTGTAGATGGAGGATATTCTATTAAAGCGTGCAGGGTCCTTTTATTTTATATGCCCCTTACACGTTTTATTTTTTAGTGAAAATAATTAAATTCTCACATTTACATAGAGGAAACAGGTACAATGAATATAAGTATGTTATGTATAAAATATTCATAAAAAAGAGGTGTGCCATGGAGCTTATCGGATTTTTAGTTGTTGCTGGTATTGTCTATTTTTTATACCGAAAAGGTCTGGTAAAAAATGTTCGGTTTCCCATGATAAAGATTGGTTTTATTACAAATCACCTGAAAAATAATCAGTTACGCCTGCGCTATAAAAAATTTAATGGCATTTCAAATCATGTTTTTATGGTAGGCACAAGTCAACAAGTACAATTTGATTATGATGTTGCAGTAGAGACAGGTTCAGTTGAATTAACTTTCAGACAGCGAAGGAATGTCATTTTTCAAAAAGAATTTCATGATAGTGAAAAAGGATTTTTCTCTTTTACCTCTTCACAGAGAAGCTGTTCACTGTTAGTTGTTGGAAAACACACAAAAGGGAGCTGTCATGTGGAATTTGATAAAGTAGATGAAGAAATCGCAAATTAGGTTTCCTTATTTTATAAAAAGAATATGATAGAAAAAGGTAAATGGAATCTATCTTTTATGTTAATCCTGTAAAAGAATTTTGCAATAATAGAGAAGGGAGAAGGTTAATATGAACATTCAAAAAATAATTATTGCCAGTCCGCTGATAAAGGAATTAGAAAAACACATAGCACATCATAAGCTGGATAAAGAAATTCGTTACATAACAGAGGATGCTTTAACAGAGGGAGACCTGGAATGGGCGGATGCTCTTTGCGGGTTTCAGCTGCGGAAGGATACCGACTACGGCAAAGTGAAATGGGTACATTCTCTAGGCGCCGGTGTCGATGGATTTTTGTATGATCAGAATTGGAATGAAAATGTATTATTAACACGTACTGTCTGCTCGTTTGGACAGCGCATCGGGGAATATTGCTTAAGCTATATGTTAAGGGATACCCAAGCGCATCAGACGTTTGCAGCTCAGCAAGAAGAGAAGGTCTGGAAGGAATTTTCTCCTATATTATTGAGTGAGAAAACCGCAGTGATTTATGGAACCGGTGAAATCGGCAGGAGGCTGGCAGAGATTCTATCCGGATTTGGAATGAAGGTGTACGGCATTTCTTTAAGCGGAAAGCAGAAAGCACCTTTTAACCAAGTTACAGCTATTGGCTCGCAATTTTCATATATAAAAGTAGCGGATTATGTAATCAATACATTGCCGTTAACAGAGAAAACAGCAGATTTATTTGATAAACGCTTATTTGATCAAACGGACAATATTGGATTTATCAATGCAGGCAGAGGAAAGTCTGTTGCTGAAGCAGATTTGCTGGCTGCCTTGGAGAAGGAGCAAGTACGGTTTGCTGTACTGGATGTTTTCCATGAAGAACCGTTGCCTGCATCGCATCCGTTCTGGGAGCATCCAGCTATTACAATAACACCTCATATATCTGCTGTGACAACGGCAAAAGAAGCGGCGGATTGCTTTGTTGACACCCTGAAAAGAGTGGAAGCAGGGCAGGACTTGGAAAATAAGGTGGATATTCAAAAAGGATATTAAAGCTAATTTTATGCTGGTTCAAATAATAGGGGAGGCTAAGCTGATTTATAATCCGAATTTGACAATGATTCCAAGGAGCTGGTCAGCTTTCCTTCATCTCTACTATAAAAAATAGCAGCACAAACCATGGCTTTGGTCTGTGCTGCTATTTTTTATAGTATGTTTTTCTATTTTAATACTGCTTGCGCTACAGCTAAACGAGCGGCTGGAATACGGTATGGTGAACAAGAAACATAATCGATGCCGATTTGTTGGAAGAAAGCAATCGATTCTGGATTGCCGCCAACTTCGCCGCAAATACCGATTATCATATTTTCTTTCGTTTGTCTTGCTTTGTCGACAGCGAGCTTAATCAATTCGCCAACACCGCTTTGATCCAGAACCTGGAACGGGTCTTGCTGCATAATCTGTTTTTCTTTATAGGTATTGATAAACTTACCGATATCATCGCGAGAAAATCCAAATGTCATTTGAGTTAAATCATTGGTACCGAAGCTGAAGAAATCGGCATTTTCTGCTAATTGGTCAGCGATGATACATGCGCGCGGTAATTCAATCATGGTCCCGATTTCGTAAGGGAAGGGCTCCATTTGATGCTCCTTGAATGTAGCTTCGATGGTTTCGGTTAAAAAGCTTTTAACGTAGTCCAGCTCGGCTTTTTCTGAAATTAAAGGAACCATGATTTCTGGACAAATCGTCAAGCCTTCTTTTGCTAATTGAATGGCACTGTTGAAAATTGCTTTGACTTGCATTTGATAAATGAGCGGTTCAGTAATACCTAAGCGACAGCCCCGATGGCCTAGCATTGGGTTGGTTTCTTGTAATTTTTCGATTTGTTTCTCCACAGCAGACGGGTATCTGTTTAGCTGATCAGCTAATGCCTTAATTTCATTGGCATCATGCGGCAAAAATTCATGCATTGGCGGATCAAGCAAACGAATCACCATTGGTTTATCTTGAACTGTTTTTAACATTTGATAGAAATCTTCTTGCTGGAAGCTTAGTAATTTATTTAAAGCGGCCTGGACTTCCTCTTCATCTTTAGCGAGAATCAAGCGGCGCATTTCCAGTACACGCTCTTCCCCAAAAAACATATGCTCTGTTCGGGCTAAACCAATTCCTGTTGCACCAAAATCAATCGCTGTTTGTAAGTCTTGTAATGTTTCAGCATTCGCACGAACCTTCAACTCAGCGCATTCGTCTGCCCAAGTAAGTAATTGCTGCAAGCTCTGATCGTTTTCAGGAACAATTGTCGGGATTTCCCCTAGATATAAACTTCCAGTACTGCCGTCAACAGAAATCATATCGCCTTCCGTCAGGGTATGGTTACCGCATAATACAGTTTTGGCACTTTCATTGACCGTTAATGCTTCACAGCCGGTGACACAGCAAGTTCCCATTCCTCTGGCAACAACTGCTGCGTGCGATGTCATTCCGCCGCGGCTCGTAACAATTGCTTCGCTGACCACCATGCCTTCAATATCTTCTGGCGAGGTTTCTTGACGAACCAGAATCACTTTTTTTCCTAAAGCAGTGTATTCTTTTGCTTTATCAGCTGTAAAGACGATTGATCCGGTTGCTGCGCCTGGACTGGCAGGTAAACCTGTTGCGAAAGCATCCACTGCTGTCAGTTTTTCGGTATCAAAGACCGGATGAATCAATTGATCGATCACCTCAGGAGAGACGCGCATAATCGCTTCTTCCTTTGAGATTAAACCTTCAGCTGCTAAATCTAAAGCTATTTTCAAGGTAGCTTTGGCGGTGCGTTTTCCATTTCTGGTCTGCAGAATATACAGCTTACCATTTTCGATTGTAAATTCGATATCCTGCATATCCTTATAGTGCTGCTCCAGTTTATGAGAATGTTTAATAAAATCATTATAAGCTTCTGGCAAAATGGTTTGCAAAGATTCAATCGGCTCCGGTGTACGAATCCCTGCAACGACATCCTCTCCCTGCGCATTGATTAGAAATTCACCAAATAATTTATTATCACCGACAGAAGGATTGCGAGTGAAGACCACTCCTGTTCCGCTTTCCTCACCGCTGTTGCCAAAGACCATTGACTGGACATTAACCGCTGTTCCTAAATGATGAGGAATATGGTGCAGGTCGCGATATACCTTCGCCCGCTGGTTATTCCAGGATTTAAAAACAGCCTTCGTTGCTTCGAATAATTGCTCCATTGGATCCTGTGGAAAGGCTACTTTATTCTTAGAGAACAAATTCTTATACGATTCAATCAATTCTACATGCTCTGCTTCGTTAAAATCAGTTACTTTTTTATTCAAACGCTTCTCCATTTGATGCAGCAATACATTGAATTGTTCTTTATGGATTCCGTAAACGACATCACCGAACATTTGCAAGAGACGGCGGTAGCAGTCATAGGCAAAGTTCACATTGGTCAATTTGGCAAAATCTTGAACTCTATGATCATTTAAGCCAAGATTTAAAATGGTATCCATCATGCCGGGCATGGAAAAGACAGCGCCGCTTCGAACAGAAACTAATAGAATATTTTCAGTAGATGTAAAAGATTTCCCTGTTTCTGACTCTAAATTTTGAATCGCTTTCAAAACTTCTGCTTTTAATTGCTTTTCAAAAAAGGAAGCATCTGCTAAAAAATTCATACAACATTCTGTAGTAATCGTAAAGCCCTCAGGTACAGGTAATCCCAAATGAGTCATTTCTGCAAGATTGGCTCCTTTGCCACCCAGCAATTCTTTGTTCCCGCTTCGTCCTTCATCAAATGTATAAATTAATTTTTCCATAAGAAACCTCCAATGATTTAATTGTGTGTCACATTTATTTAATAATCATCATATATGACAAAAATATGTGTGTCAATACATAAATATGTGATTATTAGTTTAAAAGATTCATTAATATGTGTATAATGAAAACATAATAATAACATTGTTTGATAGCTTTATTTGGAGGTCCAAGTATGAAATTAAGTGAAAGACAAGAACAAATCATCCAATTAGTAAAAGATTATCAGCCGGTCAGCGGGGAAAAAATATCTGAGCTGTTAGATGTTTCTAGAGCTACGTTACGTTCAGATTTATCGTTTTTGACATTAGCAGGTGTTTTACAAGCTACACCTAAAATCGGCTATACGTATTCAGGTTCGGATTTAGAAGCCTTTTTCTTTTTTAAGACCTTTGATACGAAAATCGATGAAATTATGATTCCACCCTTAGTGATTAACCAAAATACATCGATTCGAGATGCCATCACTAATTTGTTTATTTATGATGTTGGTTCCCTCTACGTGGTGGATGAAGAAAAACTTCTCGTGGGTGTTTTATCCAGGAAGGATTTATTAAGGGCATCATTAAATTCAGATATTGATAATACGCCAGTTGTAGTGTGTATGACACGAATGCCGCATATTAAAGTCTGTCAAAAAAATATCAATATACTGGAAGCAGCCACTATCTTACAAGATTTTGAAGTTGATTCACTGCCAGTCGTTGAAGAAGAAAATCACAAAAAAGTGATTGGTAAAATTACGAAGTCTCGAATACTTAATTACATTACGCAGCAAGCCAGAAATGCAGAATTAAATAAATAAATAAAAGGGGATATCCATCTATTATGAAAAATGAAATCATCATCTACTCTATTTCTGATTCACTCGGAGAAACATCACAAAAGTTACTAACAGCCGTCAGTGCACAATATCCGGATTTGAATTTTAATAAAAGCTATCGCTTTCCATTAGTAAATCGAGAAGAGGAGTTATTGGGAATTTTGCGGGATGCCTTAAAGGATAAAGCGATTGTTGTTAGCACCTTAGTTAATCATCGTCTAGCTGAAACTGCCCGGAATTTCAGTCAGCAGACAGGTCTCATGTATTTAGATTTGATGCACCCATTTTTTGAAATGATTCAAGCAAGAACCGGTTCGAGACCCATTGAAGAACCTGGAACAGTTCATAAATTAGATACGGAATACTTTAACCGCATCGCAGCTATTGAATTTGCGGTGAAATATGATGATGGCAAGAACCCGCAAGGCTTTATAGATTCCGATTTAGTCTTGTTAGGTGTATCACGAACCTCAAAGACACCATTAAGTATGTATTTAGCGAATAAAGGGTATAAAGTTTCCAATTTACCTCTGATTCCGGAGGTTCCCTTACCACAGATACTGGAAGATGTAGATCCGCATAAGCTGGTGGGTTTAGTTTGCCATCCAGATAATTTATCTAGAATTAGAAGTAATCGTTTAGATTCATTAGGTTTAAATCATTCCACCAGTTATACCGATTTAGAAAAAATATATAACGAACTCGACTATTCACAACAGGTTTTCAAACGATTTGGTATTTTTACGATTGATGTGACAGATAAATCGATTGAAGAAACAGCGTATGTGATTGAAGAACATTTTAAAGAAATGGAATAAAATAATCTTTTTATGGTATGTATTAATATGAGTGACAACTGTCTTTTATAAAATAGGGAATAGGTATTTTTCATGACTTTATATTCATTCTGCAGGGTTTAATGTAGTATTATTTGCTATAATACTAGGAAAAGAGAGTATCTTGTTAATATACCATGCTTTTTATGATAGATTTTATTCTAAAAAATATAAAAGAATTGGCCAAGTCGTGAAGTGAGATGTTCTGGAATGGAGCAATCTTGCTGTCTTTCAGCACCCCTCAATGGGTGCTGATTCTTATAAAGAAGGCTGTTCTTTAACAAATAACGGCAGGGCGGTCGCTGCGATGAAAAATAAGAATACCTATACATACTTCAAGGTTTTTGCCATTTTATTATTATTTTTTACGTGCCTGATCAGTTTTCGAATTATGTGGATTAATTACCATAACAAAGGAGAGCAGCCTGTCATCACAGAGGGTGTACTTGATTTAACAGATTGGAATTTTTCTGACAAAGAGACGATTTCTTTAAATGGGGAGTGGATTTTTTACCCCAATCAATTCATAGATACACCAGCTAATTCTTCTGTAGTGAACCAAACACTGATTCAGGTTCCTGGTGATTGGCAAAATGAGCTGAGGATGGTTAATGAAAATCAGGCAAACAGCTTGGGATATGGCAGTTATTATTTGAAGGTGCTGCTGCCGGATGCGAGTCCTCCTTTTCTGGGACTTCGTCTGAATAACATACATACGGCAGTGAATATCAGGGTAAATAATCAGCTTGTAGAATCGGTGAATTACCCAACTGCCGAGAAAACGGAACAGTCACATATCCGCGGGCCGATTACCAGTCTGTTTTATGCGGATCCGGATAAGCGTGAACTAGAAATTATCTTGCAAGTTTCGAATCATGAGCTTCCGTTTGCAGGTGGAGTCGATCAGACGGTTTCCTTTGGAACGGCAGAAGCTGTCAATCAGGAAACCAATCTGTCCCGCTTCCTTCAGTTAACCGTTATTATCATTCTCTTCTTGCATGCCCTGTATGCTTTTGCCATTTTCCTTATGAATAAAGGGAAGCGGCAAACCGAATTAATTTATTTTGGATTCATGTCATTCTTGATTGCTGTGGGGAATTTATTAGACGATGAAGTATTTGTTCAATTGCCATTTAGTGCAGATGTCTCCTTCCGGCTGCTGGTTGCCATCTATATTCTGGTGTTATTTGTCTTGATTAAATTTATTCAGCATTTGTATCAAATGCATCAGAAGTTTATCAAGGTGTTGGGCGTCATTGCTATCGTGATGGCGGTATTGACCTTGACCGTCTTTTCACTGGAGCATTTTACCGTTTTATCGATGCTGGTGTTTGTATATGATGCTGTTGCTATTGCTTATCTGTTTATCATTACGCTCAGGCAGATTGTCCGCGGAGATAAGAACGGGATTCTGATTTTACTCTTGATATGCAGCTATACCTCTAATGTAGTGTGGGGAGCGGCAATACAAACAGGTCAAATAGACTTTCCTTTTTATCCCTTTGATTTTTTTGTGCCCATTGTTATCATCGCTATTCTATTAATTAAACGTCATATTCAATTGACACAGCTGAGTGAAGAGCAGGCAGTGAGGTTAATTGAAGAAGATAAGAAAAAGGACCAATTCTTAGCGAATACGTCTCATGAGATTCGCAATCCTTTACATGGAATGGTGAATATTGCTCAATCAATTATTAATAAACATGGGGACAGCTTAACTCCTGAGACGGTCAATAATTTACAGCTTTTAGCTCAAATTGGCCATCGATTAACATTTACTTTAAATGATATTCTGGATATTACAAGACTAAAAGAGCGGAAGATTCCGTTACAAAAAGAGAATCTCTCATTGTATTCTATTACAGACGGTGTCATCGAGATGGTGCAGTTTACCTCTCCAAAAAAGTCCATTACCGTACATAATGAAATTGAGTTGGATTTTCCGCCTCTATATGCAGATGAAAATCGGCTGATTCGAATTTTGTTTAATCTGATTCATAATGCAGTGAAATATACAGAACGCGGCAAGGTTATTATTTCTGCTGCAGAGCAGGAAGATATGGCTGTTATTACGATTCAGGATACAGGAGCCGGGATTGCTCCGGATGCTTTGGAACGAATCTTTCTTCCTTATGAAAAACTCAGTAAGTCTGATGTGGATAGCGGGGGAATCGGATTAGGGTTAAATATCTGCAGACAATTGGTTGAGCTCCATGGCGGTGAAATGAATGTGGATTCTGAACTGGGCAAAGGAACGTCCTTTTCTTTTAGTATGCCATTAGGCTCAACAGCAGGTATGAATTTGGTACAGTCAGAGAGTGGGAAACAAGGCAGCATTTATGATGACTCTGCCATTCATACCATGGGATGGCATGATAAAAATCCCGCAACAGGCAAGCCTTTCCTGCTGGTTGTGGATGATGATCCTGTTAATTTAAAAGTAATGCAAAATCTTTTAGAACCGGATTATCAGCTGCATTGTACAACGGATCCGGAGACTGTTATAGAGTGGCTGGAGAGACAATCTTATGATTTGGTCATCTCGGATGTGATGATGTCGCCGTTTTCCGGCTATGAATTAACGAAACGTATTAGAGAACGCTTTAGTCTTTCCGAATTACCTGTTCTATTATTAACGGCTCGTAACCAAACGGAGGATATTTATACTGGTTTTATATCCGGTGCAAATGATTATATCGCCAAGCCAGTCGAAGCGTTAGAATTACAAGCCCGGGTCAGGGCGCTAACAGACTTAAGTCATTCTATTGATGAACAATTGCGGATGGAAGCGGCTTGGTTACAAGCTCAAATCAAACCGCATTTTATGTTTAATACTTTGAATGCCATTGCTGCCTTAAGCAATATAGATATCGACCGGATGATGAATCTGCTGAATGAATTTGGCAGATATCTCTCCAGAAGCTTCCACAGCAATAATACAAAGCCGTTAGTATCGCTGGAGGAAGAGCTGGAGTTAGTAGATTCCTATATGTATATCATGCAGCAGCGATTTATGGAGAAGCTGACCGTGCATAAGGATTTTGATGACGTTCAGGATATCTTTGTACCGCCGCTATCTATCCAGACAATTGTCGAAAATGCGATCAATCATGGGATTATCTCCCAAAATAAACCAGGTACACTTTGGCTGCAAGGGAAACAATTAGTAGATGGTTACTACATTAAAATTATCGATGATGGAGCAGGGATGGAAGCAGAGGTACTGGCCGGATTATTAAATAAAGAGGATGAGAAAGAGGGTGTGGGTTTACTGAATACGAATCAGAGATGGAAACAGCTTTTTGGACACGGAATGAATATTAAAAGTACAGCAGGAGAGGGGACAGAGGTGACGCTGAGGATTCCTAAAAATAGATAATACAAAATAAGATAAGTCACCTCTATCGTACTGTGCAAATAGAGGTGACTTATCTTATTTTGGAGCTGTGACAGTGTTTGTGTTATTCTCTTATAACATTTGGTTATTTTCTTTTATAGTAAGCTTTCTAATGAACATAAAAATTCCTTTTCCTACTTTAAGCAGGATATACCCGGGAATCCATCCAAACAAAAGAATAATAATCTCCGTCGCAATAATAAAGATACCTAACGGCGGAATGTCGGCGAATATCCAGATAATCCATACAGGAATACTATGGCCAGCAAAGAGGACAGCGAAATAAATGAACGGGAGAAACCATTTCGTATAAGCCCTCCAAAAAACAGTAATAATCGGCAGCAGTATGTTGATACCATACATGCCAATAACAAATAATAACCCCATTTCCCAAAAGGTATTATCGTCAGCGACAGGCTGCCAGGGAAGTACAGTTAAACCAAGAATGAATGCATAAGCTAACAGAAGTATTCCTATTCGAATTTCCCATTTTCTTGTCTTTTTTCTCAATGGTATTTCAGGTTTTTTTTCATCGGGCTCCCATGGATGAAATGGATTCTTATATATTTTTCTTCCTATTTTTTGTGGGAATTCCTCCGCGTTCCATGGCTCTCCTTTGAGCTGGTTAAAGTCCGTATGATATTTTTGACGTTCTAAAAGGGCAGGACGGAGATCATCATCTGTTTGAAACAATGGCAATCCTTTATCCTGAAAACGGGCTGTCCAATCGTAAAATTCTTCTTCATTAAAAAATTCTCTCATATAATATTGATCGTCTTTGTATTTAAAAACCATAAGTTTTCCTGCATAATACAATTTTTTATTAGAGGAAGATTCTTTGATACTATTTCCTATAATGACTTCCCAGACAGAATCAAATAAGATGGATGTTTCTTCCCTTTGTCCGGCCTTATGATCAATAGCAGTTTGGAAATACCCTTTTTCATTTAATTCATAGAAAAATTCATATTTTTCTAAGTATTTTTTCTGCTGCATAAAAAAAGCAAAAATCAGGCCAGATATAAAGCTGATAACAGCAAAAATGCTTACAAGTATCCAGTTAATAGGTTGTAAGAATAAAAAATAGATTACGCTTCCCATGAAAATAAGACAAATAATAAAAGCAATCGTTGTTATGCGACGGAGCGCATCATTTGTTTCGGAAGGAGGCTGATTTGTATCTTTGATTGGTTTATGTAGGTTGTTTTCGATGTGGATTCCCTCCTTTGGTTCTTCTTCTAATCAGTTTATTTTATTACAGCCTATGTTTGATAATATGGTACCACATCCAGATTTTGTTACAAATAAAAAAGAGATGTACAACAATGAATTTTTGAAATATATTTGAAAAATTTTTGTCTGTTTAAATATACAAAGGAGGGGAAAAAATACAAAGGAAGCAAATTTTATGATTTGTTTATTGAGTTCAAGGAGGGGTTAAGATGAGAGTGCAGGACAAAGTTACGTTGATTACTGGAGCTGGGACAGGGATTGGAAAAGAAACAGCTCATTTATTTGCAAAAGAAGGCGCAAAGCTTATTTTGACAGATGTGAATGTCGATGGTGTCAAAGAAACAGAAAAGGAAGTCAACGAGCTTGGAGCAGAAGCTATTTCGATAAAGCATGATGTCAGTAAAGAAGCGGATTGGCAAGAGGTTGTTAAAAAGGGACTTGACCAATTTGGAACCATTGATGTTTTGTTCAACAACGCAGGGATATATATTATTAAGCCAATCACGGAAATCGAATTAGAGACATGGAATAAATTAATGAATATCAATGTGACAGGCACATTCTTAGGGATGAAGCATGTATTGCCTGTGATGCAGAAGCAAAAAAGTGGTTCAATCATTAATGCTTCCTCTGTTGCAGGACTGGGCGGAGCGCCTGGACATGCATTATACGGTGCAAGTAAAGGTGCAGTCCGTATTATGAGTAAGGACGTTGCGATGGAAGTTGCCAAGGATCAGATTCGTGTGAATTCGATTCATCCAGGTTATATTGACACACAAATGGCGGATTATGGAGCAGAGCAGCAAGGGAAGACCGCAGATGAAGTTGGGAATACTTATCCGCTTGGACGTTTAGGAAAACGGGCTGAAGTGGCAAAAACAGTGTTGTTCTTAGCATCAGATGATTCTTCGTATACGACAGGCGCCGAGTTTCCGATTGATGGCGGGTCTACCAGCTCGCTTTAGCAGCATGACTTAAGAGGAAAACCTTGAATCATAGCTCACTAAAAATAACTTAAAAGGGTTCCGATTATCCTAATTAGATAATCGGAACCCTTTTATTTTGGTTTATTATCATTAGCTGATTAGCGTACAGAGCATTGTATTTTCACTTATCTTATAAACTGAAAACAATTGGCATCCAGAAGTATACGGCAGCAGTGATGACCACAACGGATATGAGGTTCAGCCATACACCGGCTTTTGCCATGTCGGAAACTTCTAAATATCCAGCGCTGAACACTGCTGTGTTCGGCGGAGTAGCAACAGGAAGCATATAACAAGATCCTGCAGATAATGCTGCGGCTGCCATAAACGGAAGCGGATCAATTCCAATAGCAATCCCGAGGCCGACAGTCAGCGGCAGGATTAAGTTAGAGACAGCGGTATTTGAAAGAATTTCGGTAATGCTGAGTACAAACACAACAAGTAACAGTATTACAAAGATATATTGCATGCCTTGAAGCATCTGCAGGACTTCCCCGATAGAATCATTCAATCCTGATTCACTAAATGCTGTTGCGATTGACATACCGCCCCCAAAAAGAATAAGAATCCCCCAAGGCAATTCCGTCGTGTCTTTCCATTCGAGGATACGTTCAGCTTTATTTGAGCTTGGCAGGAAGAATAAGAGTGCTGCCCCAAAGATAGAAATGGTCGCATCATCCAAATTGTCAAAAAACGCACTAATACTTTCAGGCATGAATCCAATGCTGGAAACAAATGGAGAAATAATCCATAACATGACAGTAATCAGGAAGACAATTCCAACCTTTATTTCGTCCGACCTGAGCTTGCCAAGCTTATGAAGTTCATCTTTTACGAAGCTTAATGCACCATCGGCTTCTTCTGAGGATTTCACTTTAAATTTAACCTTTGTAAGATAAAAATATAAGATAACTAACAGGATAATTGCAATTGGTCCTGTGAAGAACAGCCACTCTGCAAAGGTAACTGTCCGGTCAAGCTGTGAAGATGCAATACCTGCCAAGAGCGCGTTTGGAACGGCAGATACCAGTGTGGCAAGACCGCCAATTGTAGCTGCATAGGCTAGATGCCTTTTGAAAAAAAATCAAAGTTTTGCCCCTTAAGTATTTCTTTATCCTTTACTTCATCAATGAGTGCGATAGCCACCGGCAGCATCATCAAAGCTGTGGCAGCATTGGAAACGAACATGGAGATTCCTGCTGTGGCAATCAGAATTCCCAGGATCATCCGATTGCTTTTTGTTCCAATCATTTTAATAATATTGAGCGCAATACGCCGATGCAGATTCCACTTTTGTATGACCAGGGCAATGACAAAACCGCCTCCATACATAAAGATGACGGAGCTGCCGTAAGCAGGTGCTACGGTATCGATATCCACACCACGAAAAGCAGGAAACAGGACAAGCGGCAATACGGAAGTTGCAGCCATTGGGACAGGTTCTGTCACCCAGAAAGTCGCGACTAGCAATGTTACTCCCAGTACTACCTTCTGTTCATGCGGTAAAACGTTTTCAGGAATAAGGAAATAAACGAGTGCAAATAATACTGGTCCCAGGATGAGTCCGACCCAGTTGCGTATTGTATAATGGGGTTTATTTTCTTGGTTTTCATTATTTTCTTGATTTTCTTTAGATTTCATTGTGTGGCCCCCTATGTTTTAGTAAAGCTTGATTGTCCCATTTTTGTGAGCCTTCAACTAGTAATATTTATCCTTATATCTGGATAGAAGGCTTGCTAAATATGTAAATTCACTTCAAATATCCCAACAATAAAATAGCAAATGGGTTACTGGTTTTTCTTGTAATATTATTCCCAGCAGATTTATTGATAAAACTTGATAAAAGACAGGTTTATTATGAAATACAATATAATAATGCTATGTTTGTAATAGAATTTGATAAAATGACATGAATAGCTTACTTATGGAAAGGCGGATAATCATGGAGATTATAAAAAAATACGGGATTCTTATTCTATCCCTGACGATAGCGGGCTATTTCAAGCTGAAAACCAGCGTTAGCGGTGGGGTAGAAGGAGCAAATAATTATTTGGCCACTACTGGAGGCACGATGGATTCGGCACAATTCAATATGATTCAACAAGGGTATATTGCAACTAATATTGTTATAGGCGGAGCATTGCTTGTTATAGGGCTGGGATTTCTCTGTTTCTCTGTTTATCATATTTTAAAGGAAATCAGAGCTGACTGATAATAGACGGACTTTTATTTAAAGATATAACCAACCTTTTTCAAAATCTCTATCTCATGTAACGACTATTTTTAATCGTAAAATAAAATTCTCAACATATTGCAGCAACCAAGCTGCGAATAAAGTTATCAAATCATCCCATTATTCATGACAAACCAGTAACTTATCCGATATAGTATAGATAGATATGTCTAACGTGATAAGAGGCGAGTTAAAATGGAAAACAATGAACCAAAATTAACGAAAAAACAAATCGCAATATTAGAAGCTGCAACGGATTTATTTGCAGAAAAAGGGTATGCAGGCACATCAACGAGTGAAATTGCCACGAAAGCAGAGGTGGCAGAAGGAACGATTTTTAAGCATTTTAAATCGAAAAAAGGACTGCTGATGGCGGTTGTTTCGCCAATGATGGTGAAATGGCTTGCTCCCATGATAAAAAAAGATCTGAATAAGGTGCTTGATCAGGAATTTGAATATATTCAAGATTTTATTCGGGCGATGATTGAGAATCGAAAAGAATTCATCCAAAAGAATTTGCCGATGTTAAAGATTTTAGTGCAAGAAATTCCATTTCATCCCGATTTAAAAGAAAAGTTTATTGAATATGTAGGGAATGATATTTTTGATAAACTGAGGGAAATCGTCACGTATTATCAAGACAAAGGACAGCTGGCTGACATGAAGACAGACACAATTATACGCACGGTTGCTACATCGATCTTATCGTATATTGTGGCGCGTTATGTGTTTCTTCCGGAAATAAATTGGGATGAAGAAGAGATAGAGACAGAAAGAATTATTCAAATATTGGAAAGCGGGATTATACAGAAAAACAGCGGGCAATAGGTATGCGTTTCTTTATCAAAAGATTCCTCAGACCTTCCCATTAACGGAAAGGTCAGGGGAAACTTTTTGCGTTTATTAAAATAGACAATTCGGCTATTATTTTCTGCGCTTTTCCTTTATCGGATATAAAATATAGTAAAAGATTGCCCCCGTGAAAAAGGAGAGAAAACATCCTAATAAAGATATTTGAGAGTAAAATCCGCCTTGACTCGTCTCCATTTCAAATAAACCGGAGCCAAAGATAGAAGCATGCTGAGGCAGACCTAACAGATGAAGCAATGTTAGAATGAGTGGTGCGCAAAGTATAATAAGGACATAAATCATTACAAAGCAGAAACCAGATAAGATACTTTGGAATATTTTCATGATATATCACCCTCCTTCAATACATCATTCATCGTTATTTACGGTTACCTTACTATGTTATACCCTAAAAATTATTATTTACATCATTTGTGTAGGATATGAAGGATCTGTTAGGATAAACAAAATGCCCGCATGGAAGGAAAAAGGAATACGAATATCTATTTTTTAACAGGTATCATGGCCATCATGAAACTTGCCGCTTTTCCAGAAATATATCCGTGATTTTTCCCATTCTATTTTTTGATGATAAGTATCATTTGTTTTGTCAGAAATAAAACGAAAGCTGAACAGGTTTTTTCTTATGTTTCCTTATTATTAGCAATAGGAAGCAAGGTTCTTTTTTTACTTCTTTTAAAAAGCAAAAATAGTGCTTCATGAAAGGAACAGGCGTGATTCCTCTGTCATTCTATGATGGAGGAATCACGCCTGTTTTGAGATGTAAGCAGAAGCTTTCAACTCTAAATAAATGCGGATGCACTATCTCTTTAACGTATACCATCTGCTAAAATCTTGGCACCATCCAATGGGAAGGTTGTTGATCCTTGTATACATAACAGGTCTTGCGCGATTGCTTACTACGATAGAAGCTAATCCCAGCTTTTGCTGTACGATATGACGTGTCAGCTGCAATTCCGCTATTTTAGTTCTCTTAGATAAGAAAAATTTTGTATTAAAACCGCCAGTCTTAATCTGTACAATGGAGTCGTTCACTGTATAGCGCGTCTGATAGAAATAAAGCAGTCTTGACATGATTACCAGAATGAAAATAAAGACAGAAAATATCCACCAGGGTATTTCCAAGCCTAAAAAGTCAGGTTTAACATAATAAAGCAAGCCTGTTGCAATCATCCAAACCCAGCTGGGCTTTAGCATCTGAAGCAGCCAAGCTTGTTTAGGCAAACGATTCATTTCTGAAGTTACCTGATAAGACGGTAATATTTCTTCAATCATTGTGTATGCACGCTGTACAGGAAGAAAAGGATACAGTCTGTTCACTTCTGCATCTTCACTGCCTGTATTTCCTGCACAAATCAATTTTATTTCCGCAATTCCAAGAGCTCGTTTGATCCATGATTGATGTACGCTGACAGCTTGCACATTTGCTTTGGAAATACGAAAGGTAGTTCTCTCTGAAAATCCCTGTGTAACGTAAATCTTTTCGATATCAGAAGCAATTTCATATTTGCCAAATCGAAATATGGTTAACACGGTGCCGGCAGCTATCGCAATCAGTATGATCAAGATGATGGAAACGAGAATAATCCACCAGGGCCAAGCGTCCAGAATATCGGTGAACACATCTTCCGCTTGTGCGTCGAAAGAAAAGAATTGTATGAAGTTTGATAGAAGCGACCATACAATGGGAAACACAGCTATAAAACTAAAGGATGCTAAGGAAGCTTTGAAAATATCATAGGCTGTCGGCGAGAAATGAACGATAGGATCTGCATTATACGTATCTGTTTGAATGTTTTCAGATACCGGGCCCGGGAATTCTTTCTCATAGGTATTTTCTGAACGGTTCAAGCTTCTTGTTGCACGAATGTGTTTTTCCATTTCCTGTGCTTCTTTCTGTGTTAGAACATGAAAGGTTACCGTGCTATTATCTCCAGCTGTGCTCGTTTCCAACGTAAGTGAGGTCATATTGACCATGCGATGGAATAGGGAAGCTTTCCGCCTGGTATGCTGAATTGTTGCATAGGGTATCGTTCGGCTGCTTGTTATCACGAGACGCCGGTTTAGCTGCAGATTTTCATTTCCAACTTTATATTTGCTGGTAAACCATCGAATGGGAATGGCCAAAAGAATAAGCATAAATATCAAAACGATTGCCAAACGTCCATAGGTAAACAGCCAAAAATCAGAATTTGCTCGAATAATAAATAAAAACAAGAATAAGAAGAACATGTTTTTAATCAAGCGCCAAATATCGTAGATCATAAGCAGGTGATGATACCGTTTTTCTTGATTCATGCGTCCCGCTCCTTTACATTCGCATAGGTTGCGATTTGCTGTCGCAGTTCCATGGCCTCTGTTTCATCTAAGGCGGGAATGGTATGCTTTGTTGTTATCGTGTTGACCTTCAGCTGATAAAGCTGATATTTTCTCATGAATGGTCCTTGATGAATGGATACGGATTGGATCTTCGTCATGGGTATCATCTGATGTTTTTGAAAAAGCGCTCCTGACCTTAATTGTAAAAATTCCTCACTGACCCCAAAACGCCAATGCTGATACCGTCTTTGGAGCTTGAAAGGGGTGAAGCTCATATCAATAATCGTGAACAAAATCAGCCCCATGATGATCCAAACTATCCATTCTCTCCATGAAAAATAATAGCTAAGATAGAGGAATAGACCAAGTATACCTAAACCAATTACATTCGAAAGGACTTCATTCATAAGCCAAACCTTGATACTATATTTGGATAGTTTGCGTTGTGGTGCTGGAATGTCTTTTATCAAATTAAATCACCTTTCATTTTTCCTGCTTTGTTATACAGACTTCATTTACTCTAGATTAAGAAAAATTTCCTCAAGGGACGGTTCTTCTACTTCTAACCGAAATACATCGATGTCCTGTCTTACAAATTGTTTATTTACATGCGGAATATACTCTTTTGAAGCCACAATGATTTCGGAAGATGTTTCTTCGATTTGAATTTTTTCGACAAGCTCTGTGAAGGAAGTCTGTAAGTGTACTTGCTCCTTTTCAGAGAGGGAGCGATGATGAATATGAATCACGATGTCCTGCTGATACTGTTCCCGCAGCTGTTTCATCGTTCCCTGTGTTTGAATGCTTCCCTTGTTCATAATCGCAATCTCATCACATAATTTCTCTACTTCATTTAAATTGTGAGAGGTTAATAGAATCGTAGTTCCTTGTGCAGCAATTTCCTTGATTAATGCATGAATGTTCAAAACGGCGTTGGCATCCACGCCGGATGTTGGTTCGTCTAAAAAGAGCAGCTTAGGCTGATGAATAATGCTTTGAGCGATGCCCAGTTTCTTTTTCATTCCAAACGAATACTTTTTCACTTTGACATGGACAGCGTCCTCTAAACCGACTTGGGTGAGAACATGGATAATATCCTGTTTGGAAAGCGATTGTTTGACTAATTTTTGAAAGTAGTTTAAATGATGGTATGCTGTTAAATCATCATAAAAGGTAGAGTAATCCGGCAGTACACCAATTTCTTTTTGAATCGATTCCAGCCTTTTTTCAGGCTGACCTAAAACTTCAAAGGAACCGGAGCTGGGCTTGATAAGCCCGGTTACCATATTAATAAACGTGGATTTACCTGCTCCATTTTTCCCGAGAAAGCCAAAAATCGTACCCTCGGGAATGTGTAAATCAACGGAATCGACAACTATTTTCTTTCCGTATGTTTTAGTTAACTGATGTGTTTGCAAAGCTTCCATTTATAAATCCCTCTTTCTAAAGATGAATAAGCTTAATACAATAAATAAAACGGGGAAAAGCACTACGAAATAAGCATAGTAACTGTGCGTTTCTTCCTGTATGTAATAAAAATAAGGTGTAATATAGCCAATGGCCTTCACAAAAAGATTCTCTGTCCCTGTACTCCATAAACCAAGCACCGGCAGAGCAACCGAAATAATGATTCCTAAAAACATACTTAAAGATGGCTTTGGAATAACAGTTGATAGAAATAGTGTCAGGCCGATAAAGTAAGACACAAAAATAATCGCTTGAATCAGATTTAAAATAGAAAACGATTTTGAAAATGGAATGATAAGTAACAAAGCGACAGTAAGGCATACAGCCCAAAATAAAAAACTCCCGATAAATTTGCCAAGAATAATATGATTCCGACTTGTCTTTGTTGCTAAAAAACGGATGGTTCGTGTATCCATTTCTTTATTGACGATGTTGTGGGATAAGCTGGTTACAAACAAAGGCACGGCTAAAATCAATAAGAGCATTAATCCCATCACGTAAGCATCCTGTCCAAGTCCTAAATCCTGAAGGGGAGCTTCAAATTGGCGGACTAATCTGGCAGCACCGACTGTGACACCAAATAAGACGGCAATTATTAAACCTGAGCGAATGCTCGTAAATAAACTTTTAAACTCTCTAAAAGCGACTGTAAACATAAATTCATCTCCTCGTTTCCTAGGTATGCTTGCTGGCAGAAGCGCTGCGGGTTATCGCCATGATTCCGGCAATCAAATAGATCATACCGCCAAAAATCCCTAAACCGATTGTTGAAAGCGTGCCAAGTATGGCTATTCCAATTAATAGAACCCCAGCCGATTTTCCTCTGGTTTCTTTTTTCAATAAGTAAATAGCTGCGGACCCTAAGATTATCCAGGTGAAGGAAATGACAGCTAAATAGATAAATAAATAACCTATATAAGTGATGATTTGTTGTTCGCTGAATTCAACTATATTTTCATCCTCCATAAAAGACTGGACTAACTCCAGCGTCTTGGGGCTTCCTTCGACATTGCCATACAACAGGATGCTTCCTGCGAATAGTACGCCAAATAATAAAATGCCAATAGCTGTTAAAACCGTTTCTGCTTGGTGCTTCATATCCACTACTCCTTCTTATGTTTCTTTACGTTCACTCTAGCAAACGCAGCTGTCTGCTAGTTGAACAGAACATTACCAATAAATTAAAAAAGCTTCGATTTGTTCAACTGTTCGTAAACTTGCTATGGTACGATACCAATGGAGGTGTCATACATGGAGGATCAAACAGATATTTTGATTGTGGATGATGAGAAAGCAATTGTAACTATGTTAGAAATGATGCTGAAGAAAGAAGGATTTCAGCGTGTACATAAAGCTTATACCGGGCAGGAAGCCATTCAGATATTAAAGCAACATAAAATAGAAGTGATTATTTTGGACGTCATGCTTCCGGATGGGAGCGGCTTTGATTTTTGCCCGAAAATCAGAGAGCTGACAAATGCGTATATTCTCTTTTTAACGGCAAAAGTTTCTGATTTAGATGTGTTAACAGGATTTGCAACAGGGGGTGATGATTATGTCACCAAACCATTTAATCCGTTAGAGGTGGCGGCAAGGATTAAAGCGTATTTAAGAAGATCTGCTAAAACAGAAGCCGCTATACCAGAGAAATCCAGCAAATATAACTTCGGTCGTTTTGTGCTAGATGAAAGCGCAGGTATGTTAACGGTTAATGGAGAGGATGTTCCATGCCCGACACAGGTCTATTTGCTGCTTCTTTATTTATGTAAGCATCCAAATAGAATTTTTTCCAAAGCAGATTTATTGGAGGCGGTTTGGGGCTTTGAACATTTTGCAGATGAGAATACGGTTTCGGTACATATTAGAAGAATCAGAGAAAGAATTGAGGTCAATCCGAGTAAACCAGAATTTTTACTCACTGTTCGGGGATTGGGGTATAAATTGGTGAAAGGAAATGTCTCATGAAGAAATTACGGAGCCGGTTGTTTTTTCATTTTTCAATTCAGTTTGGGTTTATTTCTTTGTTGATGATTGTTGTTGTAGTCGCTGCTTTTTTTATCGGTTTGTATTCCCTTTCTAATGTGGAAAGAGATGAGGATTATTATCAAACGCAGCTAGAAGAACTTGCAATTGAGATTGGCGATCCGTACGAATATAAAGAATTTGGGAACGAAATCAGCGATGCATTACCTGAGAAAACGTGGCTGCAAATTATTGATGAAGAGGGAAAAGTGGTTGAATCTGCAAATGTACCGGAAGATATAAAAGAGAATTACAGCAGTTTTGACATTGTACAAATGAAGGAGAGAGAGCAGCTAGGGGAATATGCTATCAAATATACATTAGAAGAGCTTTTATTTGCGGGTGACGATGCATATTTATTTGTGCTAGGTTACCAAGAACCAGGAAAAATTCTTATTAATGAATTATCAGAAAATACGAATGCAAACGGCAGGATTTCCGAAACAGACCAGCCTGAGGTGGAAGAGAAATTAAACCAGCTTGAAGGAACACTTTCTATTTATGATGAAACAGGAGCTATTATTCAACAGTTTGGTAATCAGGAGCAAATAGAAGGGCAGCCATTAGAAATAATTGAAAAAGACACTTCTCCCGATCTTTTCACTGAAAAACAGTATACTTACCTAGATAGAGGTTCAGGTAATTCGTGGATTTTATATACATCAAATGAACAAAGTCAGGATATGCCATTAACATTGTATAGAGATATTACGCTAGTATTCGTTGGTTTAACAGGGGTTATATTGCTAGTAACATTCTTAATCTCTTTTTGGACGAGTTTTCGTTATGGAAGCCCTTTGTTTATTTTTTCAAATTGGCTCAACCGGATGGGGGATGGAAACTATAAGGAAGTTTTAACAGCACAGGAGAAGAAAAAAGTATATCGAAAAAATGGCAAATTAAAAAGAAGATATAAGTTGTATAAAGAGGTTTTTCAGGCATTTGATGAGATGGCAGAAAAGCTGGATGCTTCCCGAAAAGAAAGAGAACAGCTGGAAAAAAGCAGAGAGGAATGGGTGGCAGGGATCTCCCATGACCTCCGCACACCTCTGACCACCATGGAGGGCTATGGGCGCTTGCTGGGAAATAAGGAATACGATTGGTCGAAGCAGGAGCTTCAAGAGATTGGAGATACCATCACTGAAAAAAGTGATTATATGGTAGATTTAATTGAAGACTTTACGCTCAGCTTTCGATTGAAAAATGATGCCAGCAGCTTAACGTTTAACGCGGTGAGTATCAATGAATATATGGAGCAAATCTTAGAGAAGTTTCAAAAGGATGTCACCTTTAAGGATTATCCAGTTGTATATGAACCGATTCATCCAGATAGAAAAATAGAAGTGAATGAACGGTTGTTTGAAAGAATGATTGATAATCTGATGTATAATGCCTGGAAACATAATCCGCAAGCAACTGCTGTAAAGGTAGAAGTTGCTCAATCTGAAGAAGAAAAAGCACTGGAAATCAGAATTACCGATAATGGAACGGGAATGGATGAGGAAACGCAAAAGCATTTGTTCACCCGCTATTATCGCGGCACCAATACAGAGGAAAGAAATGAAGGGACAGGGCTTGGCATGAGCATTGCCCTGCAAATCGCCAAGCTGCATCAGGGGGCTATTTCGGTACAATCAGAAAAAGGTCGTGGCACCACCGTAACGGTATTTTTGCCTTATGACAGAGATTAATCAAAGAACGCGTTACAGCAAAGGAAAACTGTAACGCGTTCTTACATAGAAATTATTAACTAAAAATAAAGAATTCAAAGACAGCGTCATGCATGATTTATACTCAAAGTAGTCAGAGAGAGGGGTTCCAATGGAAGAGAGAACAAACATTTTAATTGTAGAAGATGATTATGAAATTGCCCGGATTATGAAGGATCATCTGGACAGGGAAGGGTTTCAAACGACATGGGCATCTACTGGTGTAGAAGGCTGGGAGGATTTTAAAGCAGGTGACTTTTCCATCATACTTGTTGATTTGATGATGCCGGAGATGGATGGCTATGATCTGTGTGAAAAAATCCGTTTGGAAAGCGATGTACCCTTATTAATCGTCAGTGCAAAAGGAGAGGATGACAGTAAAATACGCGGACTGAATTTAGGTGCAGATGATTATTTAACCAAGCCGTTCAGTCTCAAGGAATTAACAGCGCGGGTCCAATCACATTTAAGAAGATACCAGCGTTATACAAGCAAAAGCTATGATGCGCAAATGTCACAGTATGCACATGGATTAGCCATTGATTTCTTAAATGACGCAGTATTTTTGGAGGGTGAGCTTCTTGTTCTGACGGCGAAGGAAAAGGAAATTTTATTCTTACTTGCCCGGAATCCGTTTATTACGTTTGAGAAAGCACACATTTATGAGCATATTTGGCAGCTGAAAAATGTGAACGGTAATAATACGGTGACCGTGCATATTAAGAGTCTTCGCACGAAATTAAAGGACACTGGAAAGCAGGCGAAATTTATTCAAACGGTTTGGGGAGCAGGCTATCGTTTTGTAGGAGAGCCGATGTCATGAAGATTAAAAATTGGCTGATGGTGAGTCATCTTGTGGTGATGCTGCTGCCGGTTGTGGCGGTGTATCTGCTTTATGTCAGTTTACAGAGTTATAATCAGGAAGAAAATTTAAAAGAATATGTTGATTTTCAAATACTAGTTTCCAATCTAAATGAGACTTTGAATGATGTTTCTTTATATCAATCTTTGGATAATAACCGTTTTCAAGAATTAACAGAGATTGGTGATGATAATCTGAGCATCGATTTATATCGTTATGATGGCCTTCATGTATTCTCAACGATGGAGGGGAATACTGGATATTATTCATTACAAAATCAGGATAGAATACTTAAAAATCTAAATGAGATGCAGAGACGACCAAAAACGTATGTGTATAAGAGGCCTGTATTTGATGAGAATGAACAGCTGACTGGTGTTTACGAAATTACACAAGGAAGAACGGATTGGGTTGAGACCTCCAATCAGCAGCTATTACTTACAATCATTCTTTCAGGGATTTTTTTCATTCTGCTCTATGTTATTGTCATACGAGCGATAAACCGTAAACTGAATCGCCCGCTGCATCAGTTGCAAGCGCATATGCAAGCTTTTGCTGTTGGGAAAAATACAGATAAAAAACTAAATCAATCAAAAGATGAAATAGGAGAATTAAATAACCAATTTGAGGAAATGAAAAAACAAATTACGGAAACAAGAGAGGAACTTGTCAAACAGCAGGAAGAAAAAGAATATATGGTAGCTGCTTTATCACATGATTTAAAAACACCTCTGACGGTAATCCGCACCTATACGGAGGCTATGGAAAATCATGATTTATCAAAGGAAGAAAGGACAGAATACCAATTGATTCTCAATGATAAATTAAATCATATGAAGCAATTGATTGATGATTTATCTATTTTCACAGCACTGCAATCCTCTAAGAATATTCTCCAACCGGTGCAAGTAAATGGAGAAGAGTTTTTTGACATGTTATTTTCAGGCTATGAAGAACCCTGTGCGAAGAAAAATATTCAGTTAACTACTGAATGGCATGTTAGAAACGCTTATGAATTGGATCCAAAACAAATGATTCGGCTGGTAGATAATCTCATGGATAATAGTATTCGTCATACACCAGAGCATGGTGAAATTTGGATAGGGGCAATAGCATCAACAAAATCACTGCCAGATTGGATTTTCCCTGAATTAAAAGAAAAAGTAAATCAGTGGAGAACAGATGGAACGGTACTTCTGATTCAAAATGAAGGAAAAGGAATGGAAGAAAGCCAGATGAAAAAAGTATTTGAACCATTTTATCAAGACGATATTTCCAGAGGGAAAGGAACAACCTCAGGCCTTGGCTTAAGTATTGCAAAATTTATTATGGAAAATCATGAAGGAAGAATAAATATCTGGTCAACAGCAGGAAAAGGAACGTTGTTTGCCTGCTGGATAAAAGAGAGGAGATAAATTATGTCTAAATTTAGATGGAAAGCAAGCTTGATAGCAGCTAGTATTTTGTTTCTGGTATTAGGTGGATGTTCACAAAATGTGGAGGTATCTGCTGAAGAGATTATTCATAATGTGGTGGAAACAGAGGTAGAGGAAATAGATGAATTTTATGGGAAATCTGAAATGACAGTACATGAAGGAGAAAACATCATAGAGGAATCGGTAATGGAAGAATACACTTCAGGCAATGATCGGAAAATAGTCATGCGTGGGGATACGGAAGCCGGGGAAGAGGAAATAGAGACGCTTAATAATGGTGAAAAAATGGTGATGTATAATAAAAGTGACGGAACAGCGCAGGAAATGGATACATCCGTTTTCGAAGGTATTCAAATCAGTCCAAAAGAGATTTTTCAAAATATGCTGGCTGGAATGGAAGACTCTCATGACTATGAAGTAATTGGAGACGAACAATTATTGAATCGAGATACCTTTCATATGAAGCTGGAGGCGAAAGAAGCGAATAGTTTAATGGGAGATATGGAGATTTGGGTAGATAAGGAAACGTGGATAATTCTAAAAACCATTTCAGAAACAGGTGATTCTAAAATGGAATCAGTTTATACAGAGCTGGACTTTTCGCCTGATTTTACAGAAGATACATTCACACTTGATATTCCGGAAGAGATAGAAATTACAGATATGGAGGATAATTTTTCTTCTGAATTTATTTCCGTAGAAGAAGCAGAAGAAGAGCTTGGGCAAGCTTTCTATATGTTTTCTGAAGAAGATTATCATTTGGGCGAAATTGAACTATATGGTTCAGACGGGGAATTGCAGAGAAAAGAATTAAATTTAACCTATATATCAGATGATGAAATACCTATGTTTAATTTATCTATATTTGAGTCTCCAGAGGACATGGAAATAGAAGAATCAGATGTTGAAATTAGAGGGAATGTTGCAGCATATGAAGAATCCATCAACAATTATTACTGGGATGAAGATGGTTTGCGTTATTCTTTACTGATTAATGATCCGGATATGGAAGAAGAAATTTTGGAGTTGACGGAAGAGATGATATTAAGTTCAGAACAATAGAAGAGATCAGTTTTTCAAATGCATTTTCCACATCAAAAAGGCTGCATACCGTCCAATGTATATAAAAAGAACATAGGCCCGTATGCAGCCTTTTACCAAATCAGGAGGCGAAAAGATATGAACATATCTGCTGAAGAAATCATGCGCAAGGCGGTTGAAGCAGGAGAAGGAATGGATCATTATTATACGTTATCCGAATCAAAAGTATATCAAGGAACAGAATTAATGGAGCACAGTATTTTAGAAGAATACGTCGCAAATGGCAAAAGAAAAACCATTACACATGACCAGCTGGAAGGGGAAGATAAAAGAACGGAAGTCTTGAATGATGGTGCAAAAACAATTATCTATGATAAATATAATCATCGCGCATTTGAGATGGATATAACAGCAGACGGAGATGTAGAATCACATGATTCTACAGGGAAAATGAATGGAATGATGGGCATCACGAAGGATACTCATGCACTTGAAATAATAGGAGAAGAAAAAATACTAGATTTTGATACATTCCATATAGAAGCAAAAGCAAAAATTTCTGATCATGTATTTGGAGATACAGACTTGTGGGTGGATCAGAAAACTAGATTTATTATTAAAATGATTTCCGAAGTGGGCGGTATTCGAACGGAACTGGACTATAAGAAAATCGACATATCACCAGTATTTGCAGAAGATACCTTCACTTTGAATATTCCAGATGATGTTGAAATAAAGGATTTAGAAGCATTTGCTCCAGATACAGTAACATTAGCGGAGGCAGAAGAAATTCTTAAACAATCATTTTATCTGTTTCCTGAAGATGAGTTTATTTTAAAGGATATCGAAATGCATCACATCGACGGAATAATAACGCGTGACGAGTAAAATTTAACGTATTATTCTAAAGCGGATATGCCAATGTTCTACTTATCTATTTTTCATTCTCCTGAAGGGATGGAAATTGAAAAAGCTGATGTGGAAATTCGGGGAAGGAAGGCGGCCTATGAAAAGGTTGTCAATAGTATTACTTGGGATGAAGAGGGGTTAAGGTACTCCATCATTATGATTGGTTCCGAAGTTGAGAAAAATGAAA
Organism: Oceanobacillus sp. FSL K6-0251; assembly: GCF_038004725.1. Classification (NCBI taxonomy): domain Bacteria; kingdom Bacillati; phylum Bacillota; class Bacilli; order Caryophanales; family Bacillaceae; genus Oceanobacillus; species Oceanobacillus sp. FSL K6-0251. Next base: position 2,006,762 of record NZ_JBBORS010000001.1, read on the forward strand.
TGATAGAGAGAACGGAAAGTATGGTATTGAACTCGGACTTAAATAAACAACCTTGAAAAAAGAGGTGATTCCCCATGAAAAAAGTAAAGATACATCCGCTTATTATTGTCGCTTTATTCATCAATACATTAGGAAACGGTTTTTCTGCTTATCGTCTTTACGGTGATGATAGAGGAGCTGCTATTGCTTTAACGGTATTGTGTTTGTTTACATTAACTTTAGCTGTTTATGGTATTTTTCGTAATCGGAAAATAAATGAAAAGTAGGGAGATGTCAAAAATGTCAACAGAGGTAACGCTTGTAACAGCTATTATCTCAATCGTTATATGGAGTGCAGTGTCCTGGGAGCTTACAAAATCTTCAAAAGAGCAGAATAGAAAACGAATTACTTTGTTAATGTCTGCGGGCTGCTTATCTACACTTATTTTGATGGTTCCGCTTTTTGAAACAATCTCATTTTAAAAATAATCTCGTTAAGTTATTCTAAGAACGTTAAAAAACTGCTGGCTGTTTCATATTTGGCGCCACATACTTTATCAGTTAAAGAAATCCTGCAAAACGGCTAACCAGGTTTGATCATTTATAAAGAAATTACGGTAATAATGAACTAAATAACTATGCTTTCACGGAGGGAACTTTTTGGAAAACACAGCAATGAAATTAATTGATTTAAAGAAAACAATTGGAAAAAACGAAATTATCAAAGGGTTAAATTTTGAGATTAAATCAGGCGAAGTCTTTGGCTTCATCGGCCCAAACGGTGCGGGTAAAACAACAACCATTCGAATGATGGTAGGTCTGATAAAAATGTCCGGTGGAGACGTACAGATACTGGGCAAAAGCATTAAAAACGATTATAAGGAGGCTATTAAAGAGGTTGGAGCCATTGTTGAGAATCCAGAAATGTATCCGTTTATGACAGGGATGCAAAATCTGGTACATTTTGCGCGTATGCTTCCGGATGTCAGGAAGGAGCGGATACAGGAGGTTATTTGCTTAGTAGGCCTGGAAAAGGCGATCAAAGAAAAAGTCGGCAAATACTCGCTAGGAATGCGGCAAAGGTTAGGGATTGCTCAAGCCTTATTACATAATCCGTCTGTTTTAATCTTAGATGAGCCGACAAACGGGCTTGATCCTGCAGGTATCCGAGAGATACGACACTATATTCGACGATTGGCTGAAGAGCAAAATGTTGCAGTTATTATTTCCAGTCATCTCTTATCAGAAATCGAATTAATGTGTGACCGGATTGGAATTATTAAAAATGGAGAGCTTATTACGATTCAAAATGTTCATGATGCAGCAGATACAGAGCAGAATTCCCATCAGATTCAGATGGAAGTAACACCTGCAGAGAAAGCAATAGAACTGTTAAGCACAGAGCATATTATAGAGGCCGTTCTCACCAATGGTTTCATATCCTTTCAAAGTCAAAGAGAAGAAATTCCTAATATCATTCAAACATTCGTGCGAAATGATATTTTGATTTATCAAGTAGAAGTATCCAGAGCGACATTAGAAGAAAAATTCTTTAATTTGATTGGAGAGAATGTCATTGAGTAACCTGGTGAATTTAATCCGAAACGAAATAAATAAAATATATATACAAAAATCAACCTGGATCATGTACATACTTTTAGCAGTTATTATTGCGGGATATGGCATGTTAACAAGCTTTTTTGGTGACGTAAGAGAGGATTACAGTCAGGATTCATGGCGTGCGGAGCTGCAGGAAGAGAATGAAGAGCTGACGAAGGAGATGGAAGAGGAAGAGCTCCTGGAAGACTTTAATATGGGTTTGATTGAGCAAAACAATTACTATTTAGAAAATGATATTCAGCCGGCGGGGTATGATGCGTGGCAATTTGTGATGGAGATGAACATCATGCTGTCCATCGTAAGTTTATTAACGATCATTATCGCAGCAGGGATTGTTGCGAATGAATTTAGATGGGGTACGATAAAACTTTTACTTATCCGTCCTATCTCCAGATCAAAAATACTATTATCCAAATATTTGGCAGTCCTGCTATTCGCTTTGATTACACTGTTATTTGTGGTTGTCTTTTCATGGGTGATTGGTGCCGTGTTCTTTGGTGTGGAAGGATTAAATCCGCAAATCGTCATGGATAAGGTCGGCGGTTTGGAATACGTATCGGTTATTCATGAGATAATTACAAACTATGGCTATAAACTCGTTAATTTAGTAATGATGGCAACCTTTGCCTTTATGATTTCAAGCATTTTCCGCAATAGTGCACTTGCCATTGGAACAGCGGTATTTCTAATGATGGCTGGGAATTCCATTGTCAGTTTTTTCTCGGAGTATGCATGGGCTAAATATATCTTATTTGCGAACACAGATTTAAGCCAATATGCGAATGACGCACCTTGGGTGGACGGGATGACGTTGCCGTTTTCCATCATGGTTTTACTTGTTTATTTTGTAGTGTTTTTAGCAGCTTCTTGGGGAATATTTACGAAGAGAGATATTGCAGGTCAATAAGAGATTTAGGGAGGTATAAAGATAATGAAAAGAACGGTTGAAATTGTATTAGGTGTCATTGGAATGGTCGGATATGGACTGGTTGCAGCTTTAGGCGGGTTTATGTTATTTCTGCAAAATAATGAAGACCTCCTTCAAGAAGTAGTAGAGCAAAATCCAGAAATGGGTCTTAATGATCTGAATACGGTCATGGAAGGAATGGGCGCAGGAGGGTGGGCGCTTCTCATTACTTCTATCCTCGCGATTATTTTAAGCCTTGCAGCGATTTTCTTGATTAAAGGGAATAAACAGCCGAAAATTGCAGGTTCGATTTTCATTGTGATTTCTATCTTAGGATCGATTGTTACCGTAGGGTTTGGTATTATTCCTGGCATCTTCCTGCTTATTAGCGGTATTATGTGTCTGGTTCGGAAGCAAGGGACTCTATAAGAGTATTTTAAAGAGAAGAAGCTGTCATCAAAGGAAGGATATATTTGATGACAGCTTTAGAGTTTTATTATTTAACTGCGAAATGAAAGGAATTGATGAAGCAAAGAGGAAGCGGAGGTGTTAAAAGTGAATAATAAGATTACATATGTCATATTTGCAGTAAGTATGCTGCTAATCCCATATTTTATCTTTCAAATTGTTCATCATACGGGTAATCTAGGCTGGCAAATTTATTCAGGTTTGATGATTAATTGTTCAATTATCGCTGCACTGCTTATTGTCAGTCATTGGAGAGACGTGAAAAATCAATAAGTTATGGCATGATGAAATCTATTTAAAAAGCTAGTATCGTACTTTAAACTATTTTACACGCAGGGCAGGATTTGTAATAATTAGGGTGCTGAGTAATTAATAATGCACAAATATTAGCGGAATATATTTGAAAGAATTAATTGAAAGTTAATAATATTTATTGTATAAAAAAACAAATAACAAATGTATTGATTTGATTGTTGAAGAAATAGCAGAAAATTAAAGTTACTCTTTTACCGAATAAATGAATGGGATATACAAGGAGGCAAAAAATGAGTGAACGATCCATCAAAATTTTAGAGCTTGAAAAGAAATATGGAAATCAAGCTGCTGTCAAACAGATTAATTTCGAAGTGAGAAAAGGGGAGCTGTTTGGATTTTTAGGGCCAAATGGGGCAGGAAAAACAACGACGATTAAAATGATGACTGGATTGCTTGAGCCAACAAATGGAACGATTGAAATAAATGGTTATGATATTTGGAAAAATCCGCTTGAAGCGAAAAAGCAGATTGCTTATGTTCCAGACCAGCCAAATTTATATCCGAAATTAACAGGCTGGGAGTATTTGGAGTTTGTGGCGTCTGTATTTCAAATACCATCGGATCATTTTAAAGAACGGGCGGAGCAGTTACTGTCCATATTTGGACTGACGGACCGGGCTAATGAATTAATAGAAGGATATTCTCATGGGATGAAGCAGAAAATTGCAATCTGTGGAGCACTCGTCCATGATCCGGAAATTTTATTTTTAGATGAACCAACCGTGGGGCTTGATCCTAAAAGTGCACGGAATCTTAAAAATTTGCTCAGAGAAGAATGCGATAAAGGCATGACGGTGTTTTTAACAACACATATTCTTGAAATCGCGGAACAGATGTGTGACCGGATCGGTATTATTTCAGATGGTGCTATCATCGCACTTGGAACAATGGATGAATTAAGGGAAAAAGACGGACGTACAGAGGGAAGTCTTGAAGAAATTTTCTTAGAATTAACAGGCAGTGATGACCAAGAAGCGATTATTGAGGAGATGGCGAAAGAAAATCAACCAGGTGGTCCATCATGATAAAGGTTTTGCTCAAGAATCAGCGCAGAATATTTGTAAATACACTCAAATCACAAAATCTTAAAAATTATTTTGCCTATCTTTTTGTTTTTGCAGTCTTGGCTGTTCTGTTGTTTTTTGTCTCTCAGGCGATATGGAACATTGCCGGTTCGGTGACTGAGCCCATTTTAGATGGGATCTTTTCTTTCAGCTTGTTAATGATTATTGGAATGATTATTTTAATCGGGATGCCAGAAGTGTTTAAACACTTGTACTCGGCAACCGATTTAGAGTTTCTGTTCACCATGCCGATTAAAACGAGACAAATTTTTATAATGAAGTACATGCAAAGTTTTATCGGCGCACCTTTGACTGTTTTTTTATTTCTTTTAGTACCACTTACAGCTTATGGGGTGGCCAGCGGCGCAAATATTATCTATTATTTCGTACTTGTATGTATGTTGTTTACAGCGGCTACCATTGGGCTTTCCATTGCCTACCTGCTTAATTTGGTTGTCATACAGCTTATTCCTGCAAGACGAGCAAATGAATTGATGACAGCGATGACCTTTCTGTCAGGATTGTTTGTCTATTTGATATTTATGTTACCGCAAATATCAAATAACCGTTCATTATCAGAGTCTCTTATGGCAGGGCTTCCAGTTTTACCGGATTGGGTACCGGTAAGCTGGGGAAGTGATGCATTAATTCAGGCAGCAAATGGTTCAATGAGCTTTTTCCTGCCAATGATTTTATTGATACTTTTTGCCGGAGTGTTGATTTTACTTACGACGACATTAGTTGAAAAAGGATTCCGCACGGGTTGGGTTAGACTAAGTGAAGGAAGCGGGAAAAAGAAAAAGCGTAAACCTAAAAAAGAGCGTGCGCAGGGTGTATCACATCCAGTTATTGCGATCGGGAAGAAAGAATGGTTTTCCATTAAGCGTGATATGAGAGAATGGATGACATTTTTACCGCTTGCCTTTTTCATCGTTTTTCCGGTTATTGGTTTCTTCAGTGGTGGCATCCGCTTAAGTGATCTTCGCGGATTTAATGATATTTCATGGCCCATTGCTCAAGGCTTCTTTTTATTTATTTATGCATTGTTTAACGGACAGCTTGCTGCTGCGGCTATTGCACGGGAAGGATTGTCTGCGTGGATTTTACGCACGCTCCCATTATCAGGCCGCGATATTGCCTTAGGAAAGCTATGGATCAGCTGGCTGCTGCCATTTATTATTTTAACGATCTTGGAATGTATTGTAGGAGTATTTCTTGGCTGGGCATGGTGGCAGTTCATCTTTGGAATTGTGGTGAAAGCTGGAATTACCATCGGAATCAGCTCCATCGGCATTTGGATCGGAACAATTGGTGCACGGTTTAATCCGGGCAATCCCCAGCAGCGGTTAACCTTTGGAACGTCTATGTTTCTATTATTGTTGGCATATGTGTATTTGGCTGTTTTAAGCATCCCTTACGCATTAATGCTCGTACCTGGTGAGGCAGCTCCATTTGTTGTTGATCTGGGCGCGGAAAGTTCTGGATTTTTCGGTTTCGTATTTAGTTTATTTGGCGTTTTACTTACATGGAAAGCAAGTAATCCAGTGATCGTAATCAGTCTGGGCTTGCTGCTGATGTTCGTATTGTCTATTGGTCTTGCGTGGTTGTTCTTGTATGAGAGTGCGAAGCGGATTAATCGTGGTGTTACTATTGATATAGTGAGTGAGACGAGTGGAAAGACTTTGTTTAAACAGAAATCTGGAAAAAGTTTGTATTAAGCTTTATTTTTTTAGTGAGAAAGCCAATTTTGCTGAAAGATAGAGCAGTAGTTAATGTAAATATAACTATTTTATGTTCGGTAAACATGAATTAGATAAGGCGAAACTTCCTTCAGCAGGGGATGAAAGAACCCCGCTGAAGGAAGTTTCACTTTATAATGTTTACGAACATTTAAGAGTTTATCGATTAATATTTTAGTGCAGTATTTGCCCAAGAGGTTAGTCTTCTCTTAGCCTCTTTGGGTATTTTCATTAATCATATTCTTCGATCCAGTATACTCAGAAAGAGGACGGAATATCCGATTGTTTTCTGCTTGCTCCAGAACATGAGCACTCCATCCGGCTGTCCTGCTTGCAGTAAATGTTGGTGTATACAGCATTTCCGGCAGATCTATAGCTTTGAAAACAGCTGCTGCATAAAACTCAACATTGGTATAAAGTCTTCGTCCAGGTTTATATTCTTTAAGCAAGCGAATTGCGGTATTTTCCACATACCTTGCAAGGGCAAACCAATCATCATTAGCCGATAAACTTTCAATGACATCGCTTAATGCCTCAGCCCGGGGATCATTTGTTTTATAAACACGATGTCCGAACCCCATCAGTTTTTCATTGTTATTTAGTTTTTTTCTCAACCAATCTTCGGTATTTTCCATTGTACCTATCTCGTTTAACATTGACATGACACCGGTTGGTGCACCTCCATGTAATGGCCCTTTCATAGCACCAATTGCTCCACAAACGGCAGAAAACAAATCAGATTCAGTAGATGCAATTACCCTGGACGTGAACGTTGCGGCATTCATACCATGTTCTGCCGTAAGAATAAAATAAGCATTTAAAACTTTGATATGTGCGTCTTTCGGTATTTTACCAGTAAGCATATACAAGTAATTGGACACATGATCTAATTGATGATTAGGCGCAATAAATTCTAAATGGTGTAAAGATCGATAACGATAAGCAAGTATAGTTGGTATGATAGCTGTGATACGGGTTGCTTCTTCTAATGTTGGCGGCCATTCTGGATTCGCTTTCAAAGAAGATATACTTGTTCTTAAAACAGCCATCATTTCCATATCTTCTGGTAATTCATCAATAATACGAATGATGTACTCCGGTAAATTTCTTGCTTCATGAAGCTGCTTTTTCAATTTTTTTAATTCATTTTGTGCCGGCAGTTCCCCATACCAGAGTAAATAGATAACTTCTTCAAACGTATACTTACGAGCTAATTCATCTGCATGGTATCCACGAAAAATCAAGCGGCCATTTTCACCATCTACAGAACTCAAATTGGTTTGTACTGCTGTAATACCTTCAAGACCAGGTCGAAAATTCATTATAATTCCTCCATTTTTACTATTTGTGTCTATTATAAATGAGATATATAATAATGAATATTAGTTATTTATTAACTAAATGATTAAAAATCATAATCAATCAGGGGGAAGAGATGAATATAAATTGGTTACGGACCTTTATTATGGCTGCAGAAAGTGAAAATTTTAGAAAAACGGCAGAAAAGCTATATATGGCACAGCCAACGGTAACGGCACATATTAAACAGCTTGAAAGAGATATTGGCACACAATTTTTTAGCCGGTCTGGACGTAATATCATTCTTACGGAAGCTGGACGCCGATTTTTGCCGCATGCCCGGTTAATATTATCCAGCTATGACCGTGGAACTCATGATTTACTGGCTTGGGAACAAGGGTATAAAAGAAAGTTAACCATCGCTATTTCTCCATTATTAGCTGCCTCCATTCTTCCATATATTATTAGACAATTTATGGAGCGGCACATGGATGTGGAAGTGATTGTGCAGATAAAAGAATCAATGGAAATAAGCGAAATGATTGAAAAAGGAGAAGCAGATCTCGGATTATTGCAGATGAACCCCGTACAAGGATCATTGCAAGTGGAGAAAATAAAAGAAGATGATGTGATTTGCGTATGCTCCCATGATGGCGGTGATTTAGAAAGCAGCCCGCCAATTGATATTCATGATCTATTTGAAAATCAGACATTATTCACCTATAATCATCCAGAATACTGGGATGATCTATTAAATGCGATCCATGTAAAGTATCACAAGGTACGTACTATGGTTGTTACACAGGTCCACATTACGAAAAAATTTATCGAGGAAGGGCTAGGTTTCTCTTTTCTTCCTAAAATCGCTTTGAATCGGGAACTAATAGAAGGGAGATTACTGGAAGTAAGAACACCGGAGTTAAAGCTTCCAAAGGCATCTACTTATATCGTTACTCGTGCGGATACAGAAGAAAACAGGTTGTTCCAAGATTTTCTTGGAGAATATTTCTCGTATTAATATATTTAGATTGGTAAGGATCCATAAAAAAGAAAATGATAAATAGGTAATTTTGCAACACAAAAGAATGGACATAGTATGAAGAAAGGAAATTGGAAGGTTGGCACCCAAATATTGAATGCTTAGAAAGAAAAATAATTCCTTATGGAGTATATTTAGCTTTAATTGATGACGTTAACTACAGTTTAACTATTATTACAGCGTTATTCAAAAAGCTACAATGAAGAATCCCTTGCAACAATATGACACAACATATATACTAATTGATGAAACGAAAAAACTAAAAAAGTTTAATTGGTTTTTTTTGAGGGGTGATTACAATAGAATATCGTATCATTCAAGCTTTTGCAGAAGAATTAAAAGAAAATGGGATTAAATTTACAATGGATGATCTTGCACGAAGATTGGGGATTAGTAAACGTACGCTGTACGAATATTTTTCATCGAAAGCAGATATTCTGGATGCACTAATTGAAGACGCTTTTGCTGAAGTGGATAAAAAAAACGAATTAATTTTACAAAATGATGAGATCCCAATAACTGAGAAGATAAAAGAAGTGATTATCAGTTTACCGACTCATATCGAACTTGTTGATCGGCCAACGTTAGAACAAATTAAACGTTCTTTCCCGGAACAATGGGAGAAATTATCTAAAATATATACAAAAGACTGGGATGAAATGGACGCTTTAATTGAGCAAGGAATTCGTGAAGGCATAATCTCCAATAAAAATGCAGCCTTAATTGTAAAGATGATAAGAGGAGCAGTAGAAACAGCTCAAGATCAGCAGTTCTATATCGTAAACGATATTTCCCTTACGGAAGCGTTATCGCAAATTGCTGATATTATTTTATACGGGTTGGTTTCTAAAGAAGAATAAAAGAGGTCTATGACTTATCCTCTTTTTTTGGTAAAACTAATAAAACCAAAATAGTTTTATTCTTAAAAAATACAAATTAAGAGAAGGAGTGGAGTAAAATGCAAAAGGCTTTAATTGAAGTGAAGCAAATGAAAGACTTTAATAGCGACGTAAGAAAAGAAGCCGCTGAAGTGTTTGTGGATGGTTATAAAAAAGAATTAGGCTTTTTTTCAAAAGACCGAAAAAAATTAGTGGATGCATTTCAAAAAATGTTACATCCAGAGGTTTTCTACCTGGCTACACTAAATAGTGAAATTGTAGGCCTACTCGCTTGTTCCGATAATAAAGCGCGTGGACTTAACATTGATCGAACTACATTAAAAGAGCATTTTGGTCTTGTGAAGGGAAATCTAGGATATCACTTTATGAAAGACGATTTTAATAAGAAGCTTCCATATGAGGATGATACGGGATATATTGAATGTGTCGCCACCTCAGTAAAAGCTAGAGGTAAAGGAGTTTCTACCGCTTTATTTAAGCATGTATTATATCATACCGCTTATCAGCGGTTTATTTTGGAAGTGATTGATACGAATAAAATAGCGTATCAAATGTATGTCAAACTGGGTTTTATCGATATGGAAAGGAAAAAAGAGCGATTTTCTTCTTTTAAAGGTTTCAAGGAGCGTATTTATATGAAGCTGGAGGTATAAATTATAACATTAGAGATGTTTCTTTATGATGAATGATTTCGTTTAAAAAAGAGTAGAAAAATTTTTTGATGAAACTAGTAAAACTATAGAAACGTGTATAGTTTATAATGGAAATTTAATTTTTCTTTATACGCTTTATTGATACTTATTGGTATGTTTTTATCTGCTGATCAGCATTTTAAAGATGATTTAAAACGCTGATTCCAGATAAAAAATATGATTATCCCCACTTATCCTAACTCAAATAAGTGGGGATAAATTCTAACTTGATTTTTTAGTGTTTTTTCATTCATGCTAATTAATCATTCTACTGACAGTTGATCCAAGGCCTGTTTCCCAGGAGAAAAGGAATACGACCATTAAGCCAAACCAGGATATTCTCCAAATCTTATTATCAGATGTATCAACAAGATACTGTTAAACTGGGGAGTCAGAAAATCACAATGATGGTTTAAATGAGGTTGCTACGATGATAACTTATAAAGATGTTCCTAACGTTAAATTTGATCTGGAAAGTCTTTCATTAAGTTTTAAAGTGCCCGATGAAGTTGCTGAATACTTGAATTCAAAAATCAATAACTGATTTTTAAGCGCGATTAAAATGGTGTGATGACAAAGCATGTAGAGGCTAATTTATTTGATTTTCAAGATGTTGATAATCAACATTCAATATTGTAATCTAAACCTGGCTTTTCATTGGACTAGGTTTTTGCAATTAAAATTAGTCAATAAGAAAAGTGGTAATAAATAAAAGGCTGCTTTTAAATAACAGGTCGAATTAAACAGATAAGCGTTCATGTTACAATAAAATAAACGAAGGAAAAGATTGTAAAGATAGGGAGATGAATTCAAAATGAAACTTCCTCATTGCTGGAATTGCCAGCATCATTTTAAATTACGGGAGATTATTTTACCATGGAAGCAAAAATGTCCAGTATGCGGCAAGAAACAGTTTCTAACCAAAGAAAGCAGATTTAATACCAGCCTTTTCGGATTTATACCAATGACAATTATCTTTATGCTAAATTTATTTGTTAAACTCTCCACATTAAATATGATTATTATTGGATTATTCATCATACTTCTTTTTTTAATCATTGCGCCTTATTTTTATAAGTTTACAGAAAACGAAGAGCCTATCGTTTAATTTCAGAGAATATTATTAAATGAAATTTCTTAATAGGTTTACAATTTAATGGATGTAACAGGAAATAAAGAGGTGTTGTAATGGAAAGTGGAGCAAACAAAAGTTTAGAGAAAAGGCTCGTGTATTTATTTACTGGAGAATTTTTTGCAGTAGTAGTTTTTTGCTTTACATATTTTAATAATTTTTCTTTGAATCAAAGCTATTCATTGAATTATGCACTATTCATCCTGAATTTTATACTATTACAGGGGAGTTTTTATTGATTTATCAAGTGGAAAAGGCTGAAAAGTAAAAGAGCGGTTTTACCCAATCTCTATACACCTCTTACCATTTTGAAGAAAGTTAATTTTGTCCTCATATGTATAATGCCTTTAATAGTAATTATGGATATATTTATCTTGGAACGGAAATCCTATATCTTTTTGGTTGCTGTGTTAGTTTACATCTTTGTCATCATAGAATATATTAACTATTTTCATATACAATTAACCAATTATAAGGGTGGAAAAGGGAAGAAGTCCTCTATAGCTAAAGAAATTAAAAACTCAAAACCTAAAAATTAGAAAAAATACGATTCAATTTGAGAATGTCTGCGATATACTATTTATATTAAATAGAGAGGAGAAAGATATGATGAAAAAAGGAAGTATTACAGCACTTATTTTTGTTCTATTTTTATTTTTAATTGCTTGCAATAATAATGAGACACAATCTGAGAATCAAGAAAACAATCAGGAAAAGACAGCAGATGAGGAAGAGACATTAAGTGAGGAAGTGGAAGCCTCTTCCAATGTAGAAGACCCCGAACAAGAAAAGTTATTTGATGTTATAAGGAACCATATTTTGGCTAAAAATCAAGAGGATGAGGATAAGTTTTTGTCTTATTTTCATAGTGAATCGCCAATAATGCAAGATGTCGAGGGAGAACTCACAAGCATCATGGATATAGGCGGGGAAACATGGATTACAGATATCGCTTTGGAGGAAAAAGAGGAAGATAACGCAATTATCTATACGTCACAAGAAACATATTTTGAAGATGAGTCCATACATAACTATTAACAAACGATACTGTATTCACTACAGAAAGAGGACAGACATTGGAAAATCTATTCGATGGCTGGTACCGAAATCAGTTATATTGATGAATATGGCAATATCCTGGAAGATATCCCTGATTCTAGTGAGGGTGTCACATCCATTGATGAATTAGAAGGAGACTATGCAGCCCTTTTGAAAGAGATAGACTTGAGTTCGATAAACGAAGAGCTGACAGTGGATTATTATGAGGAAGGGGAAGGCTCTGCAAACCTTGACCTACTTATTGATAATGATGTGAACAGAATACTAACGATGGAGGTAATCGTCGGCCTTGGAAACTATTATTCAACAATGGAAGAGTTTTCTGAGGAGTTCATTAGCGGGATACAATCTCAATATGAAGAGATTGACGTAGAAATGATAGACTTCGATGAGGATGAATTTATTCTTTTGATATCTACACTAGCAGAGCCTGGAGAGTATGATGCGTATATAGAATTATTGCGCGTTTTTAACAAAGATGGCGATATCTTTTCCATCACGTATAAAGATATGTACAAGGAAGAAATGGATAAGGAAATAGTTAACATTGAGAACTTTTTGAACATAAATATTTTTCCTCCTTAAAAATAATTGAAATATTTACTTACATAATTCTCTTCCACATTTTAATTGATGTAAAACATAATACATAATTCTATTTTGTTAAATTATAAATTATTATTTTTGTAATCATTAAGTTCTTTTTTTAAATTATGATTTTCTTGCTCTAATTTTCTTTTTGATTTAAAATATTTCTTTAAAACAAAAACAATTAATATAACTACAATAATAAAAATTATTGTACCTATCAAACTAAAACTATTCATATACATTTTTAACCACTCCACTCTTTTTGTTTTAGGTTGAAATAAAGATACTTAAATATAATAGATTTCAGATGTGAGCAACATCATAGTTTAAAAGCCTGGATAAGTCTTTAATAGCTATATCGAATCTATTTAAATGAGAATAATTATTATGCTTTTTAGTCAGTATTTCTTATTAGTTACATTGGATTCTAGAAAGCATTTCTTTAAAAAAAGCTAGAATCACCTCTCCTTTTGTCACCAAAGAAAAAGAAGAAACCCACCAATGAATCTACTAATAGTTTACTTCACATGTTTGTTGCTGTAAATCATATAAAGATTATTTTTTCTTTACATAAAAAATAGCTTGTATTTGTTTCTTTTCTTTTTGTTCTTTAGCAAGTTTTTCACGATTTACAGTAAAATCTTCCAGTGCATATACTATACGTGACTTTTATGAACAACAAGAAATGGAACCAGTAAAAAAGAAGGAGTAATTAAATAAGCGTATAATAATAGGGGGCACGGTACCCAGCAATAATATTTCTTTAAAAAGAATATTTGATTTTCCAATACACATATCTCACCAATAGGAAGCGGAGATTCGATAAGGGTGGATAGGCAGCTTGGGATGTAAGTGTTTACATAAAGTGGTTATTTGTGATAATTTATCATAAAAGGGAAAGAAGTAAATGAATCTAAAAAAGTATCATATAATTGCTGCAGATGAATTGAACCACTTTTTTTAAGTATTGGATCGACGATTATGACAAATTGATTTACAACGCTTTTTATAAAAAATAATGATTTATCAATCATTAACTTGTCAGTTACCGGCCAAATCAAGTTATTCTTTCTTTTATGAAAGCATAACAAATGGAGGCTAACTAATGAATTTAAAGAAAAAATATGGTTTTTTGTCTATGTTATCGAGCATAATTTGTTTAATCCTTTTAATAGCTTCCTATGTAGTTGCTCCTGAGACACCTCAAGGGATTGTCATAATTGGCATACAACTTATCTTTTTCATGGGAATTATATTCTTGGTTTTAGGGATTTTTGGAAGCACGATTGCCATGAAACAAAAGGAAAAAGGGGTAAAAAATATGTTGGTATCTTACTGCCAATTCTAATTCTCTTATTTATTTTGCTAGTTCCGATTCTTATGGCGATAGGATTTATGTTGAATGATAATCCATAATCATAAATAATTTATCCTGACTATTATGAACAAACCTAAAGATAAAGAAAAGCCTGGAAGTTAGATGCTGGGGGGTAGAAATACCTATAATGCATTAGCATTTAAACAACTACTAGTTTACTAAAGTGATATACAGCAAGTGAATCAGCGTGAGAAATAAGCAATGGAATTATGTTATAATAAGTGCGAATATTGCATAAGAATGAACTTAAATAATAAGATGGCAAAATGAAATGCCACCCTACCAAAACTGGGCAAGTCATTGAAGTAGGCTTCAAATCTTTTTAAGACTGTTTATTCTTAAATGTGAGAAAAGCAATCGAATTTTGGTCATTTACAATACCTTGGTAGTACCAATGGGCAGACAATCGTGACTTTTAGTATGAATAGCACTTGTTATGTTTGGCTTGTCTGTTTGTAGAATGAACTTTTGAAACAAAATTACAGGAAAAAGCGATTGGAACAAACTTGTTGATCCTGCGCTAGATTCCACTTAGGAGAATAAAAATGAGAGAAGAAGAAAAAATCTTTAAAGGTACCCTTTTTTCACCTGGAGAACCGGATTTAAAAAAAATAAAGCTGAGAACTCATAACCTATGCTCCGAATATAACCGCACGTTCGAAGATGAAACGGAAAAGAGACAAGCACTCATTTCAAATATTTTCCATGAAATTGGAGAGAGCAGCCGTCTGCAAGGTCCTATTTATATTCACTACGGAAAACATACAAAGATTGGTAATCATTTTTTTGCAAATTTTAATTTAACCATTCAAGATGATGCAGAGGTGGTTATTGGCAATCATTGTGATTTTGGTCCAAATGTGACGATCGTTACGCCTGTACATCCAATGCTTCCAGATGAACGCCGCGCCATTATGGATAAAGACGGTGTGCCTAAGCATATGTGTTATGCGAAACCGGTTAAAATTGGTAATGATTGCTGGCTTGGAGCAAATGTGGTTGTTTGTCCGGGAGTAACAATCGGGGATAATTGCGTAATTGGGGCAGGAAGTGTTGTTGTGAAGAACATTCCAAGCAATACCTTTGCGGCTGGCAACCCATGCAGAGTGATTAGAGAAATTACGGAACTGGACAGCATGAAACATAAGCCGGAAATTTTGGACGATAATAGAATTATAGAATAAAAATATTTCGGACTATGAAAGGCCTTACAGATTCCCGTTTAATACTGCGGGGCAAACGTAATTGGCGTAGTGGTTGTAATCAAGTTTTAAGAAAATATTCTACTCACTAAAGTAATTAATGGGCTATATTTTGAGTGAGAATAGAATCGTATTCGTACAATTTGACTTGAGTTGAGGGCTGTTACATAATCAGGTAATTGATTATGTAACAGCCCTTCTTTTATCAAAATAAAAAAGGAATCTATTTGAAAAACACCTGCATATCTTGAAAGCTTATATTTCCAGGTGGCGGCTTTATTCATGCATTCCGGATTTTTGATTGTTCAGTTTGTATGCAAATGCTAAGTATAGAAAAGCAAAGAATGAGATAAATATAATCACTACTAGAAAGTAAAGAATGGTCGTTGTATTTGCCAGTATATCCAATATAATTGAAACACTTATTACACCAAAAATACTGCCAATTTGACGTGCAAGGTTTACTAATGAAGAAATTTCATTATGATATTTTTCTCCCGTTGATAAAAAAGCTGCATTCATTAATACGGGAGCTATAGCTCCAGAAAAACCGAAAAGAATAAAACTAATTAAAATAAAAACAGAGTATGCTGCTATTGTGAAGTAGGTAAACAAAAATATACTGCCTGCAATAATAGCCAATAAGCATAGCTGCTGAGTCCATTTTTGTCCTAATTTATTGACCAGAACAGGTGACAAAAATGAGGATATTAGCATACCGGAAACCGTTAAGGGCAAAAATTTCACACCCGTCTCAAGCGAAGACAAAAATAAATGTTCCTGAAAATGAATAGAAAGGAAATACATCACTCCATAGATTGAAAAATTATAAGTAAATCCATTTATTAAGCTGGCAACATTCTGTTTTGTGAATAGTTGCCGCTCTATTACTTGTGTCTGATTATTTCTAAACTTGATACTATATGCATATCCAAAAATTAGTAAAGTGATTCCTCCTAAAGTAAATAACAGCGGTAACTGATAGATTACTTTATATTCCTGTATCATAAATACGAAAATTAAGATAAACAATGCAACCAGCACCTGTTCCTTGAAAAACATCGGAATTTTTTCTTTTTCTGTATCCTTGATTGCAGCAAGTCCAGTCCAGATGACAATTAAAGAAAAAGGAATATTGATAAGAAAGGTGCTTTGCCAACCCCACAATTCATTTAAAAAACCACCAACCATCGGCGAAAAGGCAAATGCGATGCCTGATGTTCCGGACCATATACCAAAGGCAGTCGCTCTTTTTTTTGGCTCTGTTACTGTCGATGATAAGAGCTTTGTTGCAATAGGTGCAAACATAGCTGCACCAACTCCTTGAATAATCCTAGAGATTACCAATTGTTCATAAGTGTTAGAGAAACCACAGAATAGCGAACCAACCATAAAGATTGAAATCCCCGTGATAAAGGCATTTCTTGCACCTATTCGTTTACTGAACCTGGCAAAAAATAGGATGAACGAAGCAAATACCAATACATAGCTATTTACGACCCAAGAGGTTTGTAAATTGCTTAAATATAATTGTTCTCTCAAAGGTGGAATAATTATATTTACGATATTTGTATCTAGAATAATTAAGAAAGATCCGATGCAAATACTGATTAAGCTTATTGTTTCTCGACGTGTGTATTTCATAAAAATCACCTTATTTCAATTTTTTTTGAACTGTAACTATTATTTCAAAAAAAATTGAAATGTCAAGAGGGAAATGTTATAATAAAATTATGAAAAATACTCATGTTACTGATATTTTTAAGGTACTTCAGGATCCAATTAGAATTCGAATTATTGAGATGTTGCGATTTGATCAAGGAAGGAGGGAGTTTTTTCCGGATTCATCTGAAGCAGAAGGTGGCTTTTGTCCAATGGATATCCTGACGATTTTGCAGGAAGAAGGGATCCATATTTCTAATACCAAATTGTCTTACCATCTCAAGGAAATGAAAAATACTCATGTTATTTACTTAGTCAAGGAGGGGAAACGTAATTTTTATCTGTTTAATAAAGATAGACTGGAAATGATTCAATCCTGGATAAATTTTATATTAAAAGGATAACCACGCATCAATTATTAAAATTAAAAATGTTAAACATTTTATTTTTAACAGGGATAATGAGTGGGTTCTTTAAGGCTAAATGAATAAAGAAAACTCTTTCCCATGAAAGCGGAGAAAGAGTTTTCGATTGATAATAGTTATAACAAATCCGTATTCTTTTTAACCTGCAGCAATCACATTAAATTCTCACACCTTCCGATACCGCCGCATACCCAAAATATTCAACGTTACAAAAACAACAATAAATAAAAACAAAATAGAGAGGGGAGCCAGAATCTCTCCAAATGTAAATCCTTTTAAAACAACATCGATCATCGCATTTCCTGCATAGTACAAAGGCATAATCGGCGCAATCCATTGCAGCCACGATTCCATGGTATCTACATTCAGCATTCCAGAGAAGAATATCTGTGGAATAATGACGAGCGGGATAAATTGAATCATCTGGAATTCACTGCTGACGAATGTAGATAACAGAAGACCAAGCCCAAGGGCAACGAAGCTTAATAAAATATTAATGATAAACATGTTGCTGATGGAACCGGCGATTTCCATATCTAAAATATATACTGAATATAGGATGATAATCGCTGTCTGCAGAATAGCAAAAATCCCATAGCCGAATAAATAACCAAATACGATCTCAGATTTTCTGATTGGCGTGGATAATAATTTCTCCAATGTGCCGCTGCTTCTTTCTTTTAACATCGACATACCGGCGATTAAGAAGACAAAAAAGAATACAAAGAAGCTGACTAAAATGGGATTTAAAATTTCAAAAAAGGTATTGCTTTCATCGCCATAGATATATTCTACAGTAATCGGGTCTTCATCCATATCGATTTCAGAATCGATGTCTGTATCGATATTCGTGTCCATATTTATATCCATGTTCTCTGCGATTTCTGGAGGTAGCTGCTCCATCATTTCTTCTACGCCTGCTGACATATCTTTCATATTACTTATCATCTCATCGATATTATCCGAAAGGTCATTTAAATTTGTTTCCATTACAGCCTGTGAGCTTCCCTGAATAGCAGGACCCTCATCCATCGGGTTATCATTCAGAATGGTCAATGTCCAATTCCCATCCTTTTCCTCTAAAACACCGCTGGCATTTCCTTCTTCCAGATAAGATTGTATATCCATCTCGTTTTCCTGTTTTACGATGATATCATTACCTTCTAAAATATCGATTACCTCATCATTGACATTAACTGCAGCGATGGTTACCTCGTCATCCGGATCTGGAAAAATATAATTCAATAGCGTAATGACAAAAATAGGAGCCAGAAATAATAATGCAAGAGTACGTTTATCACGTAGAACCTGTTTGCAAATTCGTTTAATCAGCTGAAGCATTCGCATATTCGATTTCCTCCAATTTTAAAAAGACTTGGTCAATATCGCTGACGCCAAAGTTCTCTAATATTTCCTGCGGCGTACCGCTTGCTGCAATTCCTTTATTTTTCATTAATAACAGCTGGTCACATTTCATGGCTTCATCCATAATGTGGGTCGTAATTAACAGCGTACTTTCCTTTTTCAAATCATGCAGTTGATCCCAGATATTTAATTTAAGCACGGGATCAATCCCGACCGTAGGCTCATCTAAAATCAAATACTCAGGCTGATTAATTAAAGCAATCGCAAGTGATAAGCGGCGTTTCATTCCGCCAGAGTAGTGGGCTACCAATTTATTTTTATCCTGTTCAAGCTGGACGAGATTCAGTGTGGACTGAACTGCCTTATTGGATATTTTCCTCCCGTACATATGAGCAAAAAATTGAATGTTTTCCAAACCGGTTAAATCATGGTATAGCGAATCACTTTGCGCCATATAGCCGATTTTGTTTAAAAGTTTACGGTTGGGAACCGCTGTATCATCGATTTGGATAGAACCAGTATCGTATTTTTCCATTCCCATCAAGCATTTAATCAATGTCGTTTTCCCTGTACCTGAAGGACCAATCAATCCGGTGATTTGATTGGCGCTAATATCTATGGAGACATCTTGCAGAATCGTTTGTTTTCCAAAGCTCTTGGACATATTGGATAATTGCATCATAAAACACAACACCTTTCATATAAAAGTGAGTACTCACTCATTATAATATCAGAGTAAGGCTATGATGACAAGAATCTTTTTGGAGAAACTGCTTGGGTTTACGATAAAAAATGATTGCAACAAATACAAAGTTTATCGGATCGCTATTCTGTCGCTTCTCCGAAAGTGGCAATGGCTGGTTTGCTTATAATCCATTTTTTGTGTATCTTTTTTATTGAAAGGGCTGATAGGATAAACATAAGCTACTGTTGGTGTTTCATTCCTTATCGCTTTTCTGACAGATGTATAAATAGAGGGTTATGGAAATACTATCGGAGAAAGAGAGCAGTTTTTCGTTTCCCGATATATAGACCGGAGGCAAAATGATGAAAGTACGAATCGAATATACCTATCAGACACCCAAAGGGGTTACTGCAGCTTTTACTTCTGAGGACATGGAGGCATCAAAAGCGTTATTCATCGTTGAAGATATAAGGAAAATGGGACGTATGAAAAATGTCGTATTCGTCGATTCTCATGAGCATACATGGAGTTTAAAAGAATTACGTAAGCAGATGGAAGAAATTCAAACAGAACCGCATGATATAACTGTTTATTTTGATGGGGGATTTGACCTCGAAACAAGCCATTCCGGTTTGGGCTGTGCCATCTATTATCAACAGAATAATACCTTTTACCGTTTACGAAAAAATGCAATGGTGGAAGAACTTTGTTCGAATAATGAAGCAGAATATGCTGCATTGCACTTGGCACTGGTGGAATTGGAGAGACTGGATGTCCATCATCTGCCTGTCTCTTTCTATGGCGACTCCCAGGTTGTTGTGAATCAATTAATGGGAGAGTGGCCTTGTTATGAGGAAGAATTAACAAAATGGGCAGATCGAATTGAAAATAAAATGAATCAATTGGGAGTTATCCCGGAGTATAAGCACATTTCACGTAAAAAGAATCGGGAAGCGGATCGATTGGCTGGTCAGGCATTGAAAGGGATGGAAATAACAAGCAAAAAAGAACTAGCGGAGTGAGGCAGGGAAGGGATTCTCTGCTTCTTTTGCATGTTAACGTCATTTGACTCCATACAGCTTGCATGATGACAAGCAGCTAATAACATTAAAAAGACAAGGATTATCCCTGTCTTTTTGTCGTTATGCTTTCCCATTTTCTTTGTTAAATGCTCTTGCAGCAGAAATCTTCCGGGTAATATATTTCTCGATTTCAATAATGGTAAAGGTCATCAATCCAATCGCAAAAGGATAGACCCAGTATTGCGCCTCGATTGGATATAAATCAAATACATTCCTTAAGAATGGAATATACGTCACCGTTAATTGAAGAAGGATCAGAACGCCCGCAAGCATAAAAGCGATCTTGTTTGAGAAGAAATCCTTATTAAATGCAAAATGTCGTTCATTTCGCACATTAAACACATGGAAAACCTGTGCGATTACAATGGAATGCAGCGTAATCGTTGTTAACTGTTCCGGTGTATAGTGTTCCGGATCACCAAGCAGGGTTACATTCATGGTCATAATGGCTCCGCCGACAAGCAATGATACGAGAATAATCCGGAAAATATAGTAGGGACTGAGCAGTTTTGCGTTAGCCGGGCGCGGCGGCCGCTCCATTGCTCCTGGCTCCAGTTTTTCGAATGTCAGTGCGAACGAAACGGTTACTGCTGTCACCATATTTACATAAAGGACTTGAATCGGGGAGAGCGGCATATTCATTCCTACGATTAAAGCAGAAACAATCAAGAATGCTTCCGCGCCATTGGTTGGCAGGATAAACAGAATCGTTTTCTTCAAATTATCGTAGACACGCCGTCCTTCCTTCACGGCATTGACAATCGTATTAAAATTATCGTCGACCAGCACCATTTCGGAAGCTTCTTTGGAGACTTCGGTTCCTTTGATGCCCATGGAAACACCGATATCTGCCCGTTTTAAGGCTGGAGCGTCATTGACACCATCACCTGTCATCGCTGTGATTTCTCCGTTTTCCTGCATGGCGGTTACCAACTGCAGTTTGTTCTCCGGACTGGTGCGGGCGAAAACATCTACCTTTTGGGCTGCAGTCAGCATCTCCTCTTCAGACATCTGGTCTAAATCGCGACCTTCGAGAACATTGTCTTGTTCGGTAATGCCCATTTGCTTAGCGATAGCCAGAGCTGTTGCCTTATGATCTCCTGTAATCATTTTCACCTGGATGCCAGCTTTTTTACAAACTTTCACTGCTTCCATCGCTTCTTCTCTAGGAGGATCCAGAATGCCAGCCAAACCAATTATGTTCAATTCTTCACAAACGTCTTCGTGATCAATCTGTGTTTTGTTGTTATCAACGTATTTATATGCTGTGCCGATAACTCTTTCTCCTTTGCTGGAGCGTACGAGCGTTTTATCCTCCCAAAGCTTGCGTTGTTCAGAACCTTCTGCCAAACCTGCCATATCAAACAGCCGGTCGGGGGCTCCTTTGACATAAATGATTTTTTCTCCGTCTTTTTCCACGAGTCCTGCCATGTATTTATAGCTGGAATCGAAAGGAATTTTAGAGAGGAGGGGAAGCCGGTCTATTTCCTGATTTGCTTTTTCTGCCAGCGTGACCAAACACCCTTCTGTCGGTTCGCCGCTGATTGTCCATTCTTCATCGTCATCTTTTCGCAAATAGGCATCATTGACTGTTAATACGTTACTTAAAAACAGTTGCAGTTCTTTATCCTCTGCAATATCTATTTCTTGATTATTTTCAAGAATTTTTCCTTCTGGTGCGTATCCTGTACCTGTAACATCCAAGTGCCTGTCGGAGAGTTCAATGGATTGGACGGTCATTTCATTTTTGGTAAGCGTTCCTGTTTTGTCCGAACATATCACGGTTACTGCTCCGAGTGTCTCTACAGACGGCAAATTACGCATAATAGCATTGTTTCTGGCCATTACCTGCATACCTAAGGAAAGAATGATGGAAAGAATAGCAGGCAATCCTTCGGGGATAGCAGCAACAATTAAGCTGATAACGTAGAGTAACAGCTCTCCAATCGGATAGTCATAGAAAACTGCTGCAAAAACAAATAATAAAGCAGCAATGCTGACGATAGCGATGGAAATCATTTTTCCAAAATGCGCTGTTTGTTTTAATAAAGGTGTCTTTAATTCTTCCACTTCTGCAATGGACTGGTTGATTTTACCGATTTCCGTATTTGCTCCGGTGGCTGCGACAATCCCTTGTCCCGATCCAGATACAACCGCTGTTCCGGAAAAAGCCATATTTAATCGATCTCCAAGGACCGTATCCTCCGGCAGGATGTCTGTATTTTTTTCGACGGATGTTGATTCACCAGTGAGAAGGGATTCTTCTATTGTCAGCCGGCTGGCGGCAGTCAACCGTAAATCTGCGGGAATTTTATCTCCTGGAGACAATAATACGATATCACCCGGTACCAGATCGCTGGAAGCGACTTCCTTGCGCTCCCCGTCACGAATAACTGTTGACTCCAAAGAGAGCATCTTTTTAATGCCTTCCAATGCTTTCTCGGCTTTGTTTTCTTGGAAATAGCCGATAACCGCATTAATCAGAACCACCATTAATATAACGACAGTGTCTGCATAATGTTCTAAAACAATCGTAAGAACAGCGGCAGCTAATAAAACATAAATTAACGTGTCATTAAATTGGCGTAAAAATTTTAGCCATTTTGGATCCTTCTCCGGCTCCGGTAATTCATTTTTTCCCCATTTTTGTCTGCCTTGTTCCACTTGCTCTTTGCTTAAACCATGCTTTATATCTGTTCCAAGCTCTGATTCCACTTGCTCTGTCTGCATGTTAAACCATTTTTTCTGTGCCATAAGCACGTGCCCCTTTCTTCCTGAACCCGTTTTATCTTTTACGAATAAATAGGAGTAAAACGTTTCAAGGAGGTTTAAACTAGAAATGAACGTTAAGGGGTGTTTTTCTGCTGCTTATGAATCGTTGATACAGAGGTAATGAAAAGTATCCAGCAGAAAATCACGCCTGATTTTTTATAGCTGTAACCATCATCCATCACCTCTTTCTATCTTGAAGTAAATGTATCCTCACTTATAATGATGAAGGATATATAAGGACAGTTCAAGGAGCATTGGTTGAAAATTTTCGACAATTTAGTGATGGTCTTTTTGTTAATACGGTATGAATGCTTTTAAAATGGAGGCAAGTAATCTGAAAGGAATTTTTACAGTACAGCTATGCGAAATGAATACTCCCACCACTTAATTTCTACTGAAATTTGAAGTGGGGGTTTCTGGGGTGTCGACTTTCAAGATGACGATTAACCACCAGTGGAGTTGACACGTTGGTGTGCTAAAAACACCCAACCCCGCTATCCCATTGGTCCTGCCTTTGGGACTACTTTTATTTGAGAATGATTGCTGCCGGTCGAAGCAGCATCTCAATGCAAGCGAAGGGTTCTTCAAATGCTTCCCGAAATATTTTCCTCATAATATTTCCGGCTCCATTGACATCGGCGTTCATCATAACTCCATTCTTGGACTGATAAAGCCCGCGTTTTATTCGCTTACCTGAAAAAGCTTTTTTTGAAGTCTTTTCACCGTAAACAGGGATTTCATCCTGATCAAGAAAGCTCGCTTTCGATGTGTAGGATTCTTCTGTCATAATGACTTTGATTCCATGTCTCTGAGCTTTGTATTCAATCATTTCCATCAAAAGACGATGCGGAATGGTTGTAAACGATTGGTTGTTTCGTTTCCCCATCTTGGCATGTTGTTTCCACGCTTTATTTTGCCCAATAATGATGGTATCAATATCCTCTTCCAGGGCTATTTTTTCGATTCGGTAACTCGCTTTATGAAATAAATCTTTGATTTGATTAAAGCGTCTGTAGTTGATTTTCTTCAATCGTTTAGACGTAAACAGACCTTCATTGGTGTTTTTACCCTGTCTAAGAATTCCGTGGTAATGCGCTTTCAATTGGTTGTAGCGTTGATTGATGGATTTGATATTTTTGCCCTTCACTACAACAGGCTTTCGTCCTGTATTGGTGACAATGGTTGCAAGGTTATCCATTCCTAAATCAACGGACATGTACCGTTTTTTCGATGCTTTCATTTTTTGTTCTGACGGTACTTGAAAAACCAGTTCTACGACGTAGTGACCATACTTTGGGATAAGGCGGACTTGTTTCAGTCTTCCTTCCGTAAACCCTAATTTACCGATGTTTAAACGTTCCTTCGTTTTAGGAAACTTCAAAAACTTATTCTCTTTTATGACACAATCTTGGTTTGAAAAAAGAACTTCTTTTTCTTTCTTACGACTATATCCTGGAATTTTTGGTCTTGCTTTAAACTTTGAAGGGTTCGTTTTATATTCTCGTAAACTGCCATAAAATGCTTTCCAATTTTGGAACACCGTTTTCATAACCCCTTGACTCGATTGCGTTGGCAGAGAGCGATAATCGTCTTGTGCCATGGATTTAAAAAGAGCATCCAAAAAATTGCAATCAACATAAGGGTTTTCTCTAGAAGGTTCTTTCAATACATGACACTTGATTTCTTTTCGTTCTCGGGCGGGTTTGGAATGTTCTTTTACGACCTTCTTTTGATAAACAACGAATTGGTTATCGTTGATTATTGGCATATGTTTTTGGATAGCGTCTAACACTTCTTCCTGAAGCGGCTGCAACGCTTTTTCCTGCGTGAAAGCTGTAAATACTTGCCGGATATAAAAATTGGTCGTGTTATGCATATTCTTTGCATTTTGACACATTTCTTTGAAATATCCGTACATACGGTGATTCATTTTTACCCATATTTGCATCGTTTGGTAATTCGCCATTTACTTTCCACCCCTCTAAAACGAACTAACGTTCTGTAATTTATTTTACTATAAAGGGAATAAAAATTCTAGCGAAAAAACCGCCAATTCACCTCCCACCTAAAATTCCATCGAATTTTTGAGGAAGGAGTCCTCTTGGCTGAAATGATAGATTGAACTAATAATAATCAAAATAGTTTAAAATAGGATTCGATATGTTAGCATGGAAGGGAATTGAAATAGAACACAGGGGTTGTGATACAATGCTATGGTTAATTTTATTAGCTGTTCTGATTTTAGGGGGTTATTTGATTATCAAAGGTTCAACCAGAGGGTATAAGATACTGGGATATGTCATTATAGGATTCACAGTTGTATTTGCAGTGGTGATTTTATCCAGTATCGGTGTTAAAACAAATAACATAATAAATGAACAGCCCTCAAATGAGGGGGATTCCATAATTGTTGATTAACATAAGAAAACCGGACCGCCTTTTGCCCGGTATTCTTATGTATCCTTAGGTGTATCCTTCGGGAAGAACCATAGAATAATAAAAGTCAGTGTACCAATTACGAATAGACCAAAGAACACCGTGTGAAATGCCTGGGTCAACCCATCCTGCATTAAAGCCAGTGTATCTGGCGGGATAGATTCTCGTAATCCTTCATTTAAAATAGCATTTGTATTTGGCATATCTTCATCGATTGCTTGCTGCTGATAATATTGCTGCAGGCGCAGATTAAGAATACCGCCTAACAATGCAGTACCGATTGCACTGCCAATGATACGCATAAACATATTTAAAGAGGTAGCCGACCCTCTTGCCTGCCAGGACACACTATTTTGAATGGCTACGATAAATGTTGTCGAAGTCAGCCCCATCCCTATTCCAACAATAAAAGAGCTGAAACCGGCATAAATGGGCCCTTTTTCTGCATCAAGCAGGAAAAAGAGAAATGTGCCCACAAATAATGCGATACCGCCAAGAAATGCTGTTTTTCTAAAGCCGATTCGTAATACCATATGACCGGCGGCAGTGGCTGCAATTGGCCAGCCAATGGATAAGGTGCTCAAGGTAAAACCGGCCACAATCGCTGATTCTTCCATGACTCCCTGTACATACGTAGGAAGAGAGCTGCTTAAACCTAAAATAATCATACCGGAAAGTAAGGTAGCGATATTGGCAACGATCATTAATTTGTTCTTCCATAAAGATAAAGGCATCATTGGCGCTGCGCATCTCTTCTCCTGCCAAATAAATAAGGAAATACAAATGACAAAGAGTCCAAGGAGACCGAGCGTTTCTGGTGACAACCAAGCCCAATTTGTACCTGCCTGTACAAACACGATAATCAGCGATGATATGGCTATAAAAAAGAAGCTTGTCCCAAGATAATCGATGGTTTTCTGTTCTTTATCCACTTTTTCATGAAAGAATAGGACAACTCCGGCCAAGCCGATAAGGCCAATCGGAATGTTCATCCAGAATATCCAAGCCCAATCAATGTATTGTACAATGACTCCTCCCAGAAGCGGGCCGGCAACAGAGGATATTCCCCAGACACTTGCTAAATAACCCTGTACTTTGGCGCGTTCTTCCAAATTATACATGTCTCCGACCATGGTAGTTACTATCGGATGAATGGCCCCGGCGCCCAGCCCCTGGATAAGCCGGAAGATAATAAGGGCAGTCATCGTTTCTGCTAATCCGCATAATAAAGAACCAATCAGAAAGATAACCACACCAATGACAAAGATTGGTTTGCGGCCAAATAAATCAGCTAATTTGCCATATATCATCGTGGTGACTGCCTGCATTAATAGGAAACTGGAAAAGACCCAGCTGTACAGCGTGAACCCGCCTAAATCGGATACAATGTTAGGCATGGCAGTGGCAATAATGGTTCCTTCAATTGCAGCCATAAACATAGATAATACGAGGGCAATAAGCACGATAGGCCGTTTGGTTTGTTTATGTACCATCTATAATTCCTTCCTTTACTCTAGCTATTTGTTTCTACCCACTGTGCAAGACTCTCTGGCCACAGGTGATTTTGCGAACTATCAAAAGTCTTTTCAAACCGCAGTACTAATCTATAATCCAATTAGCTTTATTGTAGCAGATGCTTTCTTATTTTGTAAGAAATGGAATGCCAGTTTCAAAGTTCATTGTCCGAAATGCGTCAGCAGGGGAGGCTCGTTGAACAGATTTAATATTCCTTTGTTGGAAACCGGATAATCTATTCTTTGTTATGATATTTTCATAGAGGGTGAGGAACTATCAGTTAAAATGGATAGCTCCTATATTTTTCGCTTTCATTTTAAGTTGATTATAACTGCCTGCAATAATAAAGAAAACTTGGTTGTCACCTAGACTTTAAGTGACAACCTTAGTTACACTTATGCAGTAAGAAAGTGTAAACTTTCTTAACTGCCAAAAAAAGGCTATTGCAGCCTTTTTACCGTCATTTAAACTAACTCTATTTTATATACTCCACGATCCGTAGTAATAAAAAACTTTTGTCCATTAAATTCAAATAAAGAGTTATCCTCCAAAGGGATTTCATAATTGGATGACGGAAGCGGTTCATCGCTCATCGTTGGCAGCGCTTCGATTTGTCCGTCTCCGTTTAAAAGTAAGCTATGTTTTGGAACATAGTCATCAATTCTGCGGGTATTCTGGTCATAGGATATGCTTTGCAGATGGATTACTGTTTGATCGATATCGTTTATTTCATGCTTTGTAATTTTAATTGTTCTTCCGTTCCACTGTTGTATCAGCGTATTAAACTCCTCAATAGTTAAAAAAACATGCTCCATAGAACAACCCCTCCTGTGTATAATTTTCCTAAATACAACGGAAATATACAGGAAGAAAGTAAATAAAAAATCGTAATATTTGTACGCGGACTTTGAGAGGTAAGAGGTAGAAGTACTAAAGGATAACGTAACGGAGCGATTCGGTTATTGAACCGAATCGCTCCGTTGTACCAATTATTTTTCATGTGCCCGTTTATCAGCAGCGCGGCTTCTTGCTTGAGCTTTTCTGTCTTCTGCATCAGCAAACTCATCTGAAAATTCAACATCTATGCCGTCAGATATTTGATTTTTTGGAGTTTGTGACAAAAAATTATTTTTTCTTTTCTTATGCTCATCTCTGCCCATTGGGAACACTCCTTTTAGGTTGTATATAATTGGTTAGTCGAACATTCGGCCAGACAGATTGAAGATTGCAATACATCGAGCCGCTCTGTGAAGGCAGCTGCTGCACCGCCTTATCCCCTAGATAACATAAGGGAAAACTGTACTGACATATCTGTATTTTTAACAGGTTTACGATACTTATTCATTTTTTCCGCTGGTAAAATTAGAACATACTGTACCGCTTAAACTTGTGGCAGTAATCTGTGACGGTTATTAAAATTTGTTCAAGCAGAAATTTTCGCATAATAATGTTTAGTAATCTGTTTAGAAAGGAAAAGTATTAAAAAGACACAGAGAGGTGGATGAAAATGTCCAACAATGAAAAGCGTTCTTCAAAAAGCGGAAAACCGAATCGGAATGAAGAGCGAAGAACCATGCTGGATGAACATGAAGAGCAGATGTTTGTCGATGACGTTCCATTGGAAGATTTAAAAATAGAAGCTAAGGATGAGAAACGAAAAACGAAATCGAAGGATGATTCGCAAAGTGAAAAGAAGCATAAGGAGAAACAAAATAAAGACAACGACAGTAAAAAACCCTGAGCATTCTTGCTGAGGGTTTTTTGATATGGAGAGAATCTCTTGAAATTCATTAGAAGCTGCCATCGCAATGAATTAAGTTCTCTATAAATAAATAGACGGGTTTAACTGTGTAGCCAGTTATTCAGTATAATTATTCGTTAAAATGCATAAATATTAGGTATTTTGTTTCATTTATTTTTATCTTTTCCGTGATAGAATAAGGAACATATATTAATTAGCAATAATTTTTATTTTCAATTTATCATGGAGAAAAGCAAAACGCCACTGAATGAAGTTTCGTTATCTTATGAGATGAAATAACTGATAAGGATGTATGTACATATCATTCATACTTCATTTAGCAAAGCATCAAGAGAGAAGGAGAGGAAAGATGGAGCATATGGGATGGCTATCGCTAGTTCCGCCAATTTTGGCAGTGATTTTAGCGATTCTAACGAAAAACGTTATTATTTCATTATTTTTAGGCGCCTTTGTCGGCGTACTTATTATTGTAGGAGGAAATCCATTAACTGCGACAACCGAAACGATAGGGAATTTTCTGTTTCCGCAATTGACGGACAGCTACAATGCGGCGGTGCTTGTCCTGCTATTTTTTATCGGAGGATTTGTAGCTTTAATCGAAAAATCAGGGGGAGGCGCTGCACTTGCAGCAAAAACCGTCAAATCGATTAATTCCAAAGTGAAAGCTCAATTATCTGCCTGGCTGGGCGGTTTGATTATTTTCTTCTCTGATTTGGGAACACCTTTGATTGTAGGCCCTATTTTTGAAAAAATATTTGATAAAGCAAGAATTTCTAGAGAGAAGCTGGCATATATCATTGATTCCACGTCATCTCCAGTTGCAGTACTGATTCCTTTCATTGGCTGGGGAGTCTATATTATGGGGCTGATAAGAAGTGAATTTGATGCACTGGGAATAACCACATCGGAGTTCGATACCTTTGTTCAAGTCATTCCATTCCAGTTCTACGCTATTTCCGCAGTGTTAATGATTCCACTAATGGCCGTATTTAAATTAGATTTTGGTCCGATGGCAAAGGCAGAACGGAGAGTGAGAGAAACCGGAGAACTGTACTGGAAGGATTCCAAGCCGCTTCGGAGACCGGATAAGGAAGCGGACAGTAATCAAGAAGGCAAGGCGATTTTAATTTGGCTGCCTTTATTGGTATTATTCATTACATTGTTTGGCTTGCTTTCCACAAAAGGATTTCCATTTGAGCCGGTAGATGGAAATGACTTCCGCGTCTCGCTGACAACAGCTTATTTATTTGCGGCTATTACTATTTTTATTTTATTAATCAGCTTCCGTCTGAAAAAGTTTGCGGAGATTTTTGATATTTATACCTCCGGGATGCAAAAGATGGTGTATGTTGCTGCGACGTTAGTGCTTGCATGGTCGCTTGGAACGGTTATCAGTGAGATGGGGACAGCGAATTATATTGTAGAATTGATGCAGGGAAGAGTGCCGGCGTTTATCATACCAGCATTACTCTTTGTTATCGGGGCAATCGTTTCTCTTGCTTCCGGCTCTTCCTGGGGAACCTTCGCCATTATGCTTCCAATCGCTATTCCGATGGCGGTTGCATTAGATGCACAAGTACTTGTCTGTATCGGCGCTGTATTGTCAGGCGGTATTTTCGGAGATCACAGCTCCCCGATATCTGATACAAGTATTCTGTCATCAACAGGAGCTGGTGCAGACCATATTGACCATGTGAAAACACAGTTCCCTTATGCATTGACCAATGCAATCATTGCGATAATCGGTTTTGTGATTGCAGGTGTGACTGGCAGTCCGTGGACCGTAGTACTGACAATTGTATTGCTTGTGTTAGCAGCTTTTGTATTATCAAAGTTGACAAAAAATAAATATGAAACGAAAATGAATATATAACAGAAACATGCCTTGCTGGTGAAGTGAGGCATGTTTTATTTCAATTTTTTAAATGGAGGAAGTAATAATGCAATGGAAAAAGCCTGGTAGTGATGATTACGCTGCCTTAATTGAATTATGGGAGAAGTCTGTTTTGGCAACACATGATTTTTTAGCATCTGAGGATAGAGAGGCACTTAAGAAGGAGATTCCTGCTTATTTTCCGCAATTAGATATGAAAATGTGGTTTAAAGATACTACATTCGTTGGATTTTCCGGTGTGAATGCGTCTCAGCTAGAAATGCTGTTCTTAGACCCGGATCAAATAGGGAAGGGGCTTGGCAGCAGGATTTTAAATGATTTAATTGAAAAGGACGGTATTAAGACAGCAGATGTCAATAAAGATAATACATCGGCTCTTGCTTTTTACCTGAAAAACAACTTCCAAGTTACTGGAGAGTCAGAACAGGATGACCAGGGGAGGGATTATCCGATACTGCATTTGTGTTTGAATGCGAAATAATATACGGACGTAAAATTGCAAGGTAAGGAGAACGAGTATTCTTTTTAACAATAGCATAGGAAAAAGGACCATTAAATAAAGCCGCTTGCTTCTTCGTGAAGCAGCGGCTTTATCTTATAGTAAATTATTTTCGTTAGGCAATTTGATGCTTTTTCACTGGTACTGCCCGGTCAAAGCTTGCATGTTTTTCTCTGACAGTAATAAAGCAAACAGCTCCAATCAAGCTTGGTACGGCAAATGCCATAAATGCATGCTGCGGGTCTAAATTGGTTGATAACAGGAGGGCGATGGCTACGGGAGCCATGATACCGCCAATCCGTCCGACACCGACAGCGATACTTAATCCGGTCGTACGAATTTCCCTCGGGTAAAATTCTGAAATATACGGATTCACTAAATTTTGAGTACCTACTGTACAAGCGCCGGTTAAGGTAATGATTAAATACAGTAAGAGCGAGCTTGTAGTGATGCTTAATAAAACAAAACAGAGTGAACCGATAAAAAACATCAGGATTAAGACGGAACGATGACCGAGACGATTCACTAACATCCCGCCGAATATGGAACCGGAAATTTGACCGACAGCAAGCATCAGATTAAAGGATAAGCTGGATGTCAGACCGTGACCGGCGTCCACCATAATTTGCGGCAGCCAGGTTGTCAGCCCGGAAATAACGAGCATGGAGCAGGTAACTGCAATCCAAAAGGCGATGGTACTGCTGGTCCGCTTATTAGAGAAAACCTTTTTAATCGGAATTTCCTTCGTGCTTTCTTTAAAAGATTCATATTCATAGTTATCAGACGCTTGATAGTTACCGCCAGGATCAACTTTATTGAGAATCTCTGCAATTTTATCGCCTTTTTTCTTGGTCAGATAATAAGAAACGGATTCCGGAAATTGCTTTAAAAACCATGGCAGAGCAAGAAGCGGAATAATACTAATCCAATATAATAGTCTCCAGCCCACCATTTCCATCAAGTACATACCAATCAAGGAGGCAATAATAGCGCCGATGGAATAACCGCAATACATCGTAGCAATGGTTAATGGCCGCTTCTTCACCGGAGAATATTCACCCATAATAGCTACGAGGATTGGCATAATTCCTCCCAAGCCCAGCGCCGCAATCACTCTCATTATCATAAAGAGGGTGGGGTTCTGTGCAAACCCGGCTAAAAAGGTGAAAAGGCTGAACAAGATTAAGCAAATTGCAATCGCTTTTTTACGCCCAATAAGATCCGAAATAGAACCCAGCAGGAAGGTGCCAACCATCGTACTAATCAGCGTATAGCTGCTGATTGCGCCAGCCTCGATTCTGCTGATATTAAAATCCTCCATCATCAATGGCAGCCCAATCCCATAGATCGCCACATCGAAGCCATCAAAGGCAATGGCGAAAAAGCACCAGAGAAAGATAAGTAAATGAAATTTATTAAACTTACTGTTACCTAAAACCTGTGTTGTCTGAACCGTCCGCATGTTTAAAAAACGTCCTTTCCTTTAAATAATCGAAGTGTAATGATTATTTAAAATACTACCATGAAACCATGGTTATAAGGTAATTGTAAAAAGGTATCGTTCGCTATAGGTAAAAGCTATATCAAAAAAGGAGAGGATAGAAGCAGTTGTTTGTAATAAATAAGGTACGTAAAAAAATCCTCTGATAGAAGCTATTCTTATCAGAGGATTTTAGAAAGTAATTTATTCTGTTAAAAGCGGATAATATCCTTCTTTATTATGCGTTTCTGTTCCAACTAACGGCGGGTTGAAGACACATACCATACGCATTTGGGTGCGTGCCCGCAGACGGTGCTTATCATTTTCATCTAGCAGATACATCGTGCCAGGCTTAAGCTGGTGTACCTCTCCGGTGGAGACCTTTTCGACTTCTCCTTCACCTTCAATGCAATAAACCGCTTCAATATGGTTCTTATACCAGAAGAAATTATCTGTCCCTGCTTTGATAATGGTATCATTCATGCTGAAGCCGACACCATCTTTATTTAAAATAAAGCGGCGGCTCTCCCAGTTTTCCGATTTTGTTTCATCTTCTGTTCCAATTAAATCTTCCAGTGATTTTACGATCATTTATAAATTCTCCTCTCCGTAAACCATATCTCTATTTTTTTAAAACATGCTTTATACTGTCTTCCAGAATGTCTAAACCTTTTACCAAACCTTCCTGATCAATAATCAAAGGCGGCAGGAATTTCACCACTTCATCATCTGGACCAGAGGTTTCTACAATAAGTCCGCGTTCAAATGCCTCCGCACAAATTTCACCTGCTAAACCTTCCTTCTCCACAGCAATGCCCTGCATTAAACCTCTGCCTCTAGCTTCTCCGTTTAACTCCGGATAGTGGTCAATCAATCTGTTGATTTCTGATTTAAGAAATGCGCCTTTTTCTTGTACAGCATTGGCAAAATCATCATTTTCCCAATTTTTCAGTGCTTCGGTTGCAGCAAGAAAGGCCATATTATTGCCGCGGAAGGTTCCATTATGCTCGCCCGGTCCCCATTGATCATATTCTGACTTGATTAACGTAATCGCCATCGGCAGACCAATTCCTCCAATGGATTTAGACAGGCAGACTACATCTGGTTTAATTCCCGCCGGCTCAAAGCTGAAGAAGGTGCCCGTCCGGCCATTTCCTGCCTGGACATCATCCACAATCAGGAGAATGTCCCAGCGTCTGCATAGTGCTTCTACTTTTTTCAGCCATTCCATGCGTGCAGCATTAATCCCGCCTTCTCCTTGAACGGTTTCCAGAATGATGGCAGCAGGGAGGGCAACACCGCTTCCGCTGTCTTCTAAAAAGCGATCCAGATAAGCAATCGAATCATTGTCCTCCACATAATTATCAAATGGCATCGAAACGGCATGATGCAATGGAACTCCGGCACCATGGCGCTTGAAGGAGTTTCCTGTCACAGAAAGGGAGCCAATCGTCATCCCGTGAAATGCATTGGTAAAGCTGATAACTGTTTCTCGTCCAGTTATTTTTCTGGCGATTTTCAGCGCGCTTTCTACGGTATTTGTACCGGTAGGGCCAGGGAACATAATTTTATAATCCAGATTTCGGGGCTTGAGAATGACATCAGTAAAGCGTTCCAGAAAATCTTTTCTGGGAATCGTAGCCATGTCCAGGCTGTGAATCACGCCGTCATTTTTAATATATTCAATTAATTTCTCCTGCATCGCATCGTCATTATGCCCGTAATTCAATGTACCTGCGCCTGCAAAGAAATCAATATATTCTTTTCCATCGGTATCCCACAGCTTATAGCCTTTTGATTTTTCAAAAACAGTCGGCCATCCTCTGCTGTAGCTTCTTACTTCAGATTCTAAATTTTCAAACGTTTTCATTTTCGCATCATTCCATGTTGCTGTTGTCAATGAAATCATTCCTTTAATTATTTATTTTCTGTAGCAATCGGTCCAATTGTAAACAGTAGCTCATCTTCATGTTCTTCCTCTTCATCCGGAAAATCATCCGTTACATAGCAGTCACTGATATGACACTCCGTATCAAGCTTTTTAGCGAGACCTTTAAATAAAGACTGAGAAGGTTGATTGGATGGAGAAACGGTTGCTTCTACATAATCAATCTTTTTACAAGCTTCGCGCTTTAATAATTGGCGCAGCATTTTCGTTGCTAATCCGTTACCTCGAGCGGAAGCATCTACAGCAACTTGCCAGATAAATAGTTTATTCGGATTATTCGGATTTTTATACCCGGAAATAAAACCGAGCGTTTTCCCGTTTTTTTCTGCAATGATGGAGGTTCCTGAAAAGATATCGCACCACATTAAGTAACTGTAGGAAGAATTGAGATCAAGCACCTTGGTAGCTTTAATCAGTTCCCAAACAGCTGCCCCGTCATCTTTTGCAGGTTCTCGAAAATAAAAATCGTTTTCTTTTTCAATAGTCATTGTCATATTATTTGTTGTGTTTGTATTAATGCTCTCACCTCCTGAGTGGATTTTTTACTTACCATATTAGATTAACATAAGGAAAAATAACGTCAAAACGCATATAACGGAGAATAACGCGATTATTCGTGATAAGAAGGGGTGAGGGTAAAATGATTGCCATTGGCTATAAATAGCTTTGAATATAACAGAAATAATCCGTTTTATAAACTTTTGGGGAAAATAAAATAATGAATTAAATAGATAAACCATATTGTGGGGATAGAAAAGGATAACTGTAAGCTAAAAATTTATTATTGAAGAACAAAACAGCTGTCCGCTCATTTTTAGGGGAGTAAATGATTAAGGGACAGCAATAATAAAGCTTGAATTGATTAATTTTCTTTTAATTTTTCATCCATTTCCATCATTTCAGATACTGTAATGGTTTTATATTGGTTTTCAGCTAAATAATCAAGAATAAGCGGGAGAGCTTTAACTGTTTGCTCTCTTTTTCCTCCTGCATCATGAAACAGTACGACATCCCCCGGGGAGATATTGCTGATGACGTTATCTGCAATGGTTTTATAATCTACTCCGTCCCAGTCTTTCGTATCTTGATCCCAAGACCACAGTGCAACATGTAATTGGTTTTCCCGGGCTTTCTTTACAATCGCATCATTATAACTGCCGCCGACCGGCCGGAAAAGCTTTGGCCGATTTCCTGTGATGGCGTAAAGGATATCAGAGGTTTCTTTCATTTCTTGACTAAGTCTGCTGAGTTTCATGGTGTGATCATAGGTGTGATTGCCGAGTTCATGCCCTTCCATTACTTGCCGATGGATGATATCTGGGAATTTTTCTGCGTGAGCTCCGAGCACAAAGAAGGTAGCTGCGGCTTCGTATTCAGCTAATATATTGAGAATGGCAGGAGTGTATTTTGAATGCGGACCATCATCAAATGTTAAAGCAATTACCTTTTCCTCCGTTTTTGCATCCCAGAAAATATCTCCGTCTTTCTCAAAATCAAATCTATCTTTCGCATATATCTGCTCTTGGATGAATAGAAAAGCACAAGAAGTCAGAAGCAGGTAACTAATCGCATAAAATATTTTTTTCTTCATTTCACACCTCTCATTTTCAAAAAATAAGTTAAACTTTAAGTATTTATGGACGTAATTAGTTATTAATTAAATCTATTATTTGCTAAGAAGCACGTTTTTATCATAAGCAAATTTTGGAGAAGAAAAGAGGAAGGCTAAACCAACTTCTTCATTTTAAATATACTGTAAGAAAAGCTGTATAAAATGGATGACTTAAAAACGCATGATGGAAAGATGCTTCCAAGAAAAGGTTTTGAAAAGCAGGAGCAGAAAGGTGAAAAAATTAATTACTAAAAAGGCAAAACTTAATTAATTCCTCCAAAAGTTTAGCTATAAAAAGATACCTGAATCAGGATTACTCTCCAAGGATTCAGGTATCTGACAAAAACAGGGCTTAACTATTTGCGGTTGCGGTTATTGCGTCGCTCGTTGTTGTGGTTGTTGTTATCTTCGAAAGCATTCTCGTCGATAAATTCATTTTCATTGGCAAATTCCACGTTATTGATTTCTTGATTATTGCGGTTCTCATTATTGCGGTTTTTGCGTTCATTTCGGTTAAAGTTACGTTTATTGTTATCCATGGAAAGCCCTCCCATTATTCTTTATGAGAAAAACATTCATTTTTGAAGCGTTACTTGAAGCAGAAGCTTCCAGTACAAATGTCGTCCTCGAATTATATTTTACCCCCTTATCAAAAATTCACTCGTTATTTCGAAAGCCATATTTTGTTATTTTTTACCGTCCAAACCCATTGGAACGGCAAGGCTCGGTGTGCCGGTTAAATTAACTGGAACAAATGGCAGACATCTTCTGATAACTTCCAGATTTTGCTCTACCCATTGTTCACTATAGATATGAGGCGTGATAGGTATGTTTGGACCGAGGAATATATCGACCTGTTTAAAAGCTTTCTCAAAACCTTTCACCAATTGTCTCCGGGCCTGCTGCGCCTGATATATTGCGGTGTTTCAGTTAAAGCGCCGGCCAGAAAGAAACTCCGTATGTCTGCAGAATATTCGTTTGAATGGGTCTGGAGCCATTGGTGGTGTAAAGCAGCTGCTTCGCCAGCCGCTATCGTATAGCCGGAAAAGGTTGATAAAGCTAATTCAGGAATTTCTACATCCACTATTTCAGCACCTAAATAGAGGAGTGTTTCCATGGCATGTTTGAAAAGGATTTCTATATCAGGGGCCAGGTCTTGGAGAAAGTATGCAGGGGTACCAATTTTGATTCCTTGGATTCCATTATTTAAATCGGATATATAATTTGGAACGGACACATCCAGACTTCCCGGATTATTTGCATCAAAACCCGCCATATAATAAAGCATACATACTAAATCAGAAACAGATCTTGCCATGGGACTGGCAGTATCTAAAGTCATAGCTGTAGGAAAAATACCATGCGTACTGACTAATCCATAAGTTGTCTTCAGACCGTAAATACCGCAGATGGAAGCGGGTAAGCGAATGTATTAAAATGTATCTGATCCAGCTGCAAGCTCATGCAAATTTTGCTTTCCGAGCATATTGCCGCTTGCTCTTACCAATTTATCTCCGGTTGTCGCATTTTTTTAGAAATAAAATCTATAAAAAGTCTGGAATGGAGTATATTCCGGCGTAAATGGAAGGTAGACAGAGACCGCGTCTCCCTTTGGACGTTCTCTTTAATCATGCTGAGATTTTCGAATATAACTTTCGATGCAGTAATCCAAAGGAATGATGTTTTTAGGAAGTACAAGGGATTTCTCATATTGTAGTAAAAATAGCGTTCTAATTTAAGAAAAATTACGTAAATATAGAAATGGTATGTATACTGAAAGGTTTGAAAGGGTGATTGTGTGGATGAGAAATCGTCAAGAAATCAACATTCTGATAATAGAGATGTTAAGCAGGACCAACTAGATCAGTTTCGCGTAAAGGATTCAGGGAAGCCGATGACAACACAGGAAGGGAAAAAGAGATCACAGGACCAGGACCAATTAAAGGCTGGTATACGCGGGCCTTCCTTACGTCAGGATTATGAGTTTTTTGAAAAAATGTCGCATTTTGTCCATGAAGAAATACCGGAAAGAGTAGTTCATGCAAGAGGCTACAGTGCTTATGGTGAGTTTGAATGTTATCAGTCCATGAAGCATGTGACAAAGGCAGTTTTTTTGCAGGAAGCCGGGAAAAAGACGCCAATAACTGTTCGTTTTTCTACGGTGCAAGGGGCTAAAGGATCGTATGACACCGCGAGAGACTTGCGCTGCAAAGGCGTTAAGCTGTATACGGAAGAAGGAAATGTTGACCTGACAACGATTGCCATGCCTGTATTAATTAATCAAGATGCGATGAAGTTTCCGGATGCGATGCATGCGTACCAATCTAAGCAATCTGATGATATCCCAACGGCAAGCGGAGCCCATGATCGCTTCTGGGATTACGTGGCTAATAACGATGAAGCCCTTCATATGGTGCTTTGGATAATGTCTGACCGCGGGATTTTAAGAAGCTATCGAATGATGGAATCATGGTCGATTAATACGTATTTATTTGTTAATGACCAGGATGTCGCAACCTTTGTGAGGTATGTTTGGAAACCTGTTCTTGGAGTGCACTCCCTGCTGCAGGATGAAGCACTGAAAATCGGCGGGCTTGACCCCGACTTCCATAGAAAGGACCTGCGAGAGGCCATTGATAAGGGGGCTTATCCTGAATATGAACTGGGTGTTCAATTAATTTCGATGGAAGATGAGTTTAAATTCGATTTCGATGTGCTTGACCCTGCAAAGTTTTGGCCGGAAGAGCTGGTTCCTGTTCAAATGATTGGTAAATTGACATTAAATCGAAATATTGATAACTACTTTACAGAATCAGAACAGGTTGCATTTAACCCCGGCAATGTTGTTCCGGGAATTGACTTTTCTAATGATCCTGTTTTACAAGGCAGATTGATGGCATATCGAGAAACCCAAAATCATCGGCTGGGCAGTTCCAATTATGCGGAATTACCAATTAACCGTTCTGTCTGTCCATTTCATAATAATCAGCGGCGGGGCTTTATGAGACAACGTATCGATGTTGACAAGGTAAATTATCATGAAAATTCACTGGCTGATAATACGCCATATACAGTGCCTCCAGAAGAGGGCGGCTACAAAGATTACCCTGGGAAAGTAGATGGCTATAAAATTAGAGCCAGGAGCGAATCGTTTAAAGATTATTATTCACAGCCGAGAATTTTTTGGAATAGTTTAACCCCGATTGAAAAGCAGCATACAATCGAAGGATTAAGTTATCAGGTTGGAAAAGTAAAAAGCGAATCTGTCCGGCAGCAGGTGGTTGATAAACAGCTTGTCCATGTTGATAAGGAAATGGCGTCCATTGTTGCTGATAACATTGGAGTGAATCGTCCAAGCGGATCCAATGTGTCTGTTTCTACAAGCTACCCTTCTCTTAGCCAGTCCAATACCCCTCGTTATGCATACACGCAGAAAGCAGGTGTATTGATTGGTGATGGTTTTGGAAATGAGGTCACTGAGACGCTTAACGTTTTAGAACAAAATGGCGTTTTTGTTGTCATCATCAGTGACAGACTCGGTACTGTTGCTGGTGCTGGAGGAAGAGAACTTAAAGTTGATGACACTTTTATTACGACAAGTCCCTATCTGGTAGACTCTCTTTATATTGTTGGCGGCCGCTCCAAGCATCAGGCAAAATTCGATTCCCAAGTTACAGAATATGTGCATACAGCTTATCAACACTATAAACCAATTGGTGTTGCTTCTACAGGGCAGCCATATATTCAAGCATCCAAAAATAATAATTTAGCTGGTGTTGTTTTTGCTGCGAATAATACAGACTTTGGAGAAGAATTTGTTTCTGCTATTGCAGAGCATCGTTTTTGGAATCGAACATAGTATGGAAAAAGAGCATTGTAAAAAGATGCTCTTTTTTATTCTTAAAATATTTCCTGGACTGAATCCAAAAGTCAGCATTTCCAACGAATATGAAAAGCATAGACCAAAGCAGTTTTGCCATTTGATAAATTGACTATTTGGGACGATTTATTTGTAATTATACGATACGCGTCGAGGTAATGGATTAGAAAATGCCATTACTAAAAGCGTTGATTTATTTAATTTTTATTATGCTCCGTTTCCTGCTGCCGTTCTTCTGAGCAGGTAAAACAATACAAGCGGCCCCGTTCGTTCACACCATCTAAAAAGCCGTCTTTACAGTAAATTTCTTTATTGCATGTTACACATGTACCTATATATTCCTTCATCCGTCTCCCTCATTTCTTCTTTGAATTTTATTTATTTGAACATGAAATCCACCGCTTTGTTTACATCGATATATCTCCATTGTATCTAAAAAGGGAACCAACATGGATAATTTTTAATTAATAGAAGCCTGACAATATGAAATGATTGATGAATGAAGGAGGCAGTTATAAAAACTGTTTCCTTATTAACTATAGATGGAATTTTTATTACGGTGCTCATGTGCCGTAATATGTATACATTCATAAAAAACCAAATACTACTTTTTAAATCGAACAATAAATATAGGGGGGCAACGCGCTAATGCCCAATAAACCAAAATGGCTTCCTCAGAACTCGGTGCTCTATGGATGACATACCAATAAAAAATATTGATTCTTCGATATTTGGAATATTTTATAGAAACAGCAGAGAATGAAAAATCCCGAAAACTCACGTCAGGGTTATGAGAAGCACTTCATCCCAAAGTCGAAGAAATGGAAATGATGATTCAAGCGGAAAGCGCAGCCCCCCAAAGGATTTACGCATGAAGATGTGTACCTGGATGCACCAAGGAACTTTCCAAAGAAATTTTAAATGAGACGGGGGAAATTCTTCTTCGGGATGATATTCAAGCGCCAGGTACCTCCGGGGGGCACTGTGACAAGTTCAACATCCGCACCTTTTTCAGATAAACTTATGATGATAACAACCTTCTTTTTTTGTAACGTATCTCTTGGCACTCAAAGCTTTGGTGCTAATTTCAGTATGCGTAATGATTTGAATGCGAGTCTTTGAATAATGGCTGGATGGAGGAGCCGCCGAGAATGGATGTTTGAACAGCTAAATCAAATTCTTTTTCTTTCCTGCTCTTTAGACTTTGTTTCGGAACAAAAGGTTCAGCAATAAAAAAAGAAATCGTATCATCCGTAATTTATCACGGAGAACCGTCCGTAAAACTCCCGCCTCAAAATAAAGCGTGAAAATAAATTTATTTAGGCGGGAGATAACGGACGCTAACTCTCTGAATCACTTAGGCTAACTCAGTGGGAGAAGAACGGCAGACTAAATTCGCGACATCCTGGGACTGGGGCTGCGATTACTCGTCCCATCGTAAAGAGCTGTGCGTCGAAAGCTCCCACTGAGTGAAGTTTCGTTTTATTGGAAGAAAATGACCCGTGCACCAATCATCTGAAGCGCGGGTCATTATTTTTACTATTAAGATTCTGATTGCTGGGTCATGATGGCACTTTGAACTTGACTTACCGTTGTTTGAGCTGAAGCAATTTCAGTAGAAGCTTGCTTAATCGCTTCTTGAGCCAGTGCTTGATCTGAGGTGCTTTTTTCGATAGCCTGTGTTAACAATTCCTGCGTTAATGTAACAATTGCTTTTGCTTGAGTTAATTGGTTTACATCGATTGGTTGCTGAGCCATTAGAATCTCCCCTTTGTAATAATTATTACTTGTATATCTTGTACATATTAAAAAAATTATAAGCCATCTTAAATCCAATTTTTTCAGCTGTTGTCACATTCGAATGATGTTCAGTTTTATTCTGTAATTATTTGCTTTTCTTTTGTTCCAGCAGGCATTTCCTTTACAATTTCTTTGATGATTTAAAAAAAGCGTATATTTGACCATTATTTTAGCACCATATTATTGAAGGAAAACGAACTAGGAGGATTTTTATGGAAAACAACCAAATGCAAAACGAGCAAATGAATACAAATGCTGTCCCGCCGCAAATGAACCATGGAGGCCATGAAATGTTTGATGTTCACGAGGTATTATCAGGAGCAATTAATACAATGAACACCTTTACAATGCTGAACGAGCATGTCAGGGATCCGGAGCTTCGAGATATTTTAGAACGTCAAAAAGCGTTCATGCAAGAAGAGTATAATATTACGCTAGAATCCTTTAAAACAGGACAAAAGCCTGCACAACCTACACAAACTTATGAAATGAAGCAGGATAATCATTTCACTTATGGGTTAAAAGCTTCGCAGCCGAAAAAGCCAATGCAAGCATCCACTGAAATCAATGATGAAACGATTGCTAACAGCATGTTAAATGCCGTTAAATCAACTGTGCCAGCCAAAGCAGGAGCAGCCCTGGAGGTTACGAATCCCGTAGTTCGCAGAGTGCTTGCAGATTCAGTACCCAATTGTATTGAAATGGCTTATGAAATTTCTCTATATCAAAACAAGCATGGATATTATCAGGTGCCGCAGCTGACACCACAAGACATGATGCAGATGCAGGAAGGGTATGCACCTGCTGCTGTACCATCGCAAAAACC
Source organism: Oceanobacillus sp. FSL K6-0251 (assembly GCF_038004725.1). Lineage (NCBI taxonomy): Bacteria > Bacillati > Bacillota > Bacilli > Caryophanales > Bacillaceae > Oceanobacillus > Oceanobacillus sp. FSL K6-0251. Next base: position 2,049,788 of record NZ_JBBORS010000001.1, read on the forward strand.
CCCTTTACATTAAAGAACTGGCCCCTCCTTTTTTTGAGGGGCATATTGTTTAGCTGCGATTTTAATCAATTGTCAGCTCAAACAATAATATGACACGACATTTAGAAAGGGAGCTCGACCATATGATAAATGAAGATAAAAAAATAAATGCAAATAGTAAAAATGAACAATTAGAATATTTTCGAAGTGCGGATAGCGAGGATAAAAAGCTTACTACGAATCAAGGTGTGAAAGTATCGGAGGATGAGGAATCTTTAACAGCCGGAGAAAGAGGCCCAACTTTAATGGAAGATTTCCATTTCCGTGAAAAAATGACCCACTTCGATCATGAGCGAATCCCGGAACGTGTTGTGCATGCGCGCGGCTTCTCTGCTCATGGAGAATTCGAGTTATATGAATCGATGAAACCTTATACGAAAGCAAAATTCCTGCAAAATACGAATGTGAAAACACCAGTCTTCACCCGTTTTTCTACGGTTGTCGGTTCACGGGGTTCTAAGGATACCCCCAGAGATGTTAGAGGATTTGCAACGAAATTCTATACAGAAGAAGGAAACTTTGATTTAGTGGCCAATAATTTCCCTGTCTTTTTTATTCAAGACGGTATGAAATTTCCGGATGTTGTCCATGCCATCAAACCTGAGCCGCATAATGAAATGCCGCAAGCAAGCGGTGCACATGATACATTCTGGGATTGGGTTTCACAAAATCAGGAGAGTGCGCATATGGTTATGTGGCTGATGAGTGATCGGGCAATTCCCCGCAGCTTTCGAATGATGGAAGGCTTTGGTGTCCATGCGTTTCGATTTGTGAACGATGAGGGCAAAGCTCATTTTGTTAAGTTTCATTGGAAACCGGTATTAGGGACCCATTCCCTTGTATGGGATGAAGCGGAAAAACTAGGCGGTAAAGATCCTGATTTTAACCGCCGTGATCTGTGGGAATCCATTAATATGGGGAATTATGCAGAGTACGAGTTAGGTGTCCAAATTTTAGAAGAAAAAGATGAATTTAACTTTGATTTTGATATTCTTGATTCCACGAAACTTTGGCCGGAAGAGGATATTCCTGTACGTATTATTGGAAAAATGACCTTAAATCGAAATGTAGATAATGTTTTTGCGGAGAATGAACAAGTTGCTTTTCATGTGGGGAATGTTGTACCTGGAATCGACTTTACGAATGATCCGTTGCTGCAAACACGTTTATTTTCCTACACGGACACCCAGCTGCTTCGTCTTGGCGGTCCAAACTTTCATGAGATACCAATTAATCGCCCTGTTTGTCCGTTTCATAATAATCAACGGGATGGATTTCACAGACAAACAATTAATAAAGGGCAGGTCTCTTATCGAAATAATGCTTTAGCAGGTAATTCACCGCATACAGTAGATGAAAAGAATGGCGGGTTTGCCCACTATCAGGAAAAGGTTGAGGGAAGAAAAATTCAATCCCGGAGTAAAAGCTTTGAAGACCACTTCAGTCAAGCCAAATTATTTTGGAATAGCATGAGTAACGCGGAAAAGCAGCATATTATTGATGGATTTAGTTTTGAAGTTGGAAAAGTACAGTATAAGCCGGTGCAACAAAAGATTGTTGATATGTTTGGGAAAGTGGACCACGGGCTGGCTGCTGCGATTGCGCACAAACTTGATGTGAGCGTACCGCCTGCCAATATTCAAAGCAAGGTAACTAAAACGTCGCCTGCATTAAGTCAGGAGAACACACCAAAGTTGGCAGAAACGCGTAAAACAGCTGTTATTATTTCAGATGGATTTAATGGGGCGGAGGTAAAAAAAGTTATTGAGAATCTGCAAGCAGCCAAGGTTCAAGTTGCGATATTAAGTGACAGACTGGGTTCTATCACGGCCGATGACAACAGTACACTTAAAGCGAAGCATACGTTTCTTACCGATTCATCGGTTGTTTTTGATGCCGTGTATATTGCCGGAGGTATGAAAGCAGATATAATGTTTGAAAAAAAGGCTAAAATGTTTATGCAGGAAGCATTTGATCATTTCAAACCGATTGCTGTCTCGAACGAAGGGGAACAGTGGTTTAAAGACAAACAATTACCAAGCAAAGCGGGTGTTGTTATCAATAAGCAGCAGCCAGATGATTTTTCCAAGCAATTTATTGATGCAATTGCAGCGCATCGCTTCTGGGACAGAAGTATATCATAAGGAATAAAAAGGGTTCTCTGCATGTGAGAGAGGCCTTTTTTCTTTAATAAGTGGCGTGTAGCTGTGTTGCCACTTTGAACTATAAGGAATAAATATCCTCCAAAAACGATTTGACAGTAGCAAGTTCAAGTCTAGTGCTTGTTGAATCATTTTCCTTAGCTGCCGCAATAAGATTGTTAATACTTTCATGCAATCCCTCATACTCATCCTCGTCACCTATTAATTGGATTTTCCATTTGTGATTTTTGAAAATAGTTTTTAATTCTTCCGCTAGAGTCGTAATTTCATCCCATTTTGGTTCGTCTAAAGATTGTTCCAGCTGATCAATGTGGTCAAAGAAATAATTCCCTCCGACTTGATTTTCGCATCCGGAAAGGACGATGAATAAAAGCGTAAAAATGATTATTTGCTTCTTCATTTCTCATTCTCCTTATTTAATGAATTGTTATCTATAGTTTGTCCGATAATACTAATATATTACGTATTTTAGTAAAGTGAGGGATAGGAGATGCCTGAAATTGTATTGGTACTAATCCGTTCCATAGCTGCTTTCTTTTTATTATTTTTAATGGCGCGGATGATGGGAAAAAAGCAAATTTCACAGCTCACTTTTTTTGATTATTGTGTGGGAATTACTATCGGTTCCATAGCTGCTACGTTGTCAGTGGACCAGAATGTAAAAATTATTAATGGATTAGTGTCACTGACTATTTGGGGGTTTTTCCCGATTATTCTAGCGTACCTTGGGATGAAATCAATTATTTTTTCAAAGATAACAGATGGCAAAGCAACGATATTAATTCGAAATGGCGAGGTATTAGATAAGAATATGAAGAAGAGTCTAGTAACAATTAATGAGCTATTAATGCTATTAAGGGAAAAAGGAACGTTTAAAGTTTCTGATGTAGAAATGGCTGTTTTAGAAACAAATGGTGAGCTGAGTGTTATGTTGAAGAGCAATCAACAGCCAGTTACTGCACAAACATTAGGGATTCCATTAGAACAGGAGCATGGGCCTGCCATTTTAATTATGGATGGTAAAATAATGAAAAAGAGTTTGGAGAATCTCGGTTACTCGAAGGAATGGTTAATAGGAGAAATCCAAAAGCAAGGAGCTGAAGAGGTAAGAGATGTTTTTTTAGCTCAAATTGATTCTCGCGGCAGCTTGTATGTTGATTTATATGAGGACCAATATACAAAAACGGAGGTAGAAGAAAGACCACTGTTAGCAGCTTCGCTAAAAAAAATACAGGCTGATTTAGAGGGATTTTCACTACAGACAGATGATTCGGAAGCTAAGAAATTATATACTGAGCAAGCAGCTGAGGTTCAAAAAGTGCTGGATACGATCTTGCCTTATTTGAAGTGAAGGAAAAAGAATTTTGATTAAATTATGAATTACTTGTTATACTCTTCTAAGTCGTATAATAATGATTTATCTCTTACATGTTCGTGATAACTTGTCAGTGGAGACTGTAAAGGAGCGGTTAACAATAGAAGGGGGGGAACGGCTAATGTCTATTGCCGAAAAAATAAGAAATGAAGGTATGAAAGAAGAAAAAATAAAAGTAGCTAAAAAGTTACTTCTGTTAAAAATAGATGAAGAACAAATAAAGGAAGCGACAGAACTAACAGCACAAGAAATAGAACAAATTAAGAAAGACCTATAGTCAAGATATGACGAAAAAGACATGGCATTTACTCACAAATATTTAGGAGTAAATGCCATGTTTTTTTATTACACATTAAGAAGTATAAAGAATTCAAGGAATAAAGTATAAGTGCAGTGCTTTGGATGGGGCGAGTAATCGCAGTACTTGCCCCACCTCCAATCCCAACTAAGGCATTCACAAAAGGCTTGTACTCCAGAGTATAAGGGATTCTAAGAAAGCAAAATACGCTTTCAAGACTCCCTTTAACGAATGCCAAGTTTTCTTTAAAGCCGATTCATTTCATTCGTCTATCGCAAATATCTGTAATCTTTCAGTTAAGACTTTTTCTCTCAATATCATTTCTATAATATTTACTTCAATGAATATGCGGATAAAAAGGTTCATATACAGGGTCGCTATAATATGGCGGTCTGATTTTAATCGACGGTGTTTTCCAGCTATAGTTCAAATAATGCATTTCCAGCTTTTCTGCTTTATTTTCTAATAAGCGTTTGACCTTAGGGTAAAATTCAAATTCCAACTTACTGCCTCCTTCTGTAAAAAGTTATGCTGTGTACGGGTGTGTTTTGCACATGCATGCGAAACGAAAGGGCCTAAATGCCATATTGCTTCACATATGCAGCCGCCTAATCATAGCCTATGAAAAGGAGGGGGAGATCGTTATGAAAAACAAAAATAATGACCGGGATCTATCCTTATCGGAGGAAGCGCTGAAACAAATTCGGGCATACCAGCAATGGTTTGAAGAAAATAAAATAGAAGATCCTTATCCGTATTACCCGATATACGGTAAAATTACGCAATACGAAGAGGTACCTCTTACACAACCGGAGCAACGTCAGCTGATTCAGCCGGGCGTTGAAAAATTAATGGTGCCCAAACCAATTATTGAGAATCCAAACTATAAAGGAAGTGGAAAATTAAAGGGGAAGGTTGCGCTGATAACAGGAGGAGACAGCGGAATGGGCGCAGCGGCAGCAATTGCTTTTGCAAAAGAAGGCGCTGACGTTGCCATTGCCTATTTAAATGAGCACGAGGATGCTAATCGGACCAAAAGAAAAATCGAGGAGCTTTACCAGAAATGCTTATTATTACCAGGAGATTTACGTGAAAAAAAGCAATGCGAACATATAGTTATGGAAACAATCAATCACTTTAATAAATTGGATGTTTTATGTAATCATGTCGGAATTCAATTTCAGCAAAATGACGTGACTGAAATTACCGATGAACAATTTGATCAAACCTTCAAATTGAATATTTATTCGCATTTTTACACTACGAGAGCAGCACTGCCTCATTTAAAAGCGGGAAGCTCCATTATTGGAACGTCCTCAGTGGTTACTTATGCAGGAGAGCCTTTATTAATGGATTATGCAGCTACCAAAGGAGCTATTGTCGGATGGACACGTTCTTTAGCCAAAAACATTGCTAAACGACAGATTCGCGTAAATGCGATTGCCCCGGGACGAATTTGGACACCGCTTATTCCGGCAAGCTTTTCTGCAGATGAAAATGCCTTGACTGGAGGGAATTTATTTGGCAGGATGGCTCAGCCTTTTGAAGTAGCGCCGACCTTTGTTTACCTGGCATCAGATGATTCCAGGCATGTCACTGGTCAAGTGCTGCATGTAGACGGAGGAGAATCCACCAATTCCTAAGCGTGGTGTATATAGAAGGAAGATATTAAAAATAAATTTAATAGATATTGCGGTTTCGGATAATTTTTTCTTGAAAAATGGAAAAACATAATCAAATCCCGAGTACTTTAAAATGGTAAAGGTCATGTAATCTCCAAAGTCTATGAACAATCACTTCAAATTAATGGGGACATGAAATCTGTTTAGATAAGAGCTCAAATAAGCTTACATTCTAATTCATGAAGCCATCAAACATTAAATGAGGCTTCATGAATATTCATTATTGATTTCCTTTACCGCCCCAATCGTCCCGCTGAGGATGTTCAAATGGTTTATCTTGTTGCTGTTCATCTTGTGAAGTACCACATCCAGACACCATTCCCACAGAAAGGATGCAAGTAATTATACATAAAGTCAGCTTTTTGAATTTCATTACTGTCACCTCATTTCAATGATAGATCTCCCATCTTAATGATTTCCTTTTTCTCTAATCTTATGCTTATAAAAAGACTTATAAAAATATCATGGAGAACCGCCCGTAAAACTCCCGCCTCCAAATAAAGAGAGAAAATAAATTTATTTAGGCGGGGGGTAACAGGCGCTAACTCCAACTGAATGAAATTTCATTTTATGATTTTCGTCCAGCCCTTTGTGTTCAGAAAACGATATTTTAATGAATGTGTACAATCTAACCAATGAAAAAGAACATAAATTATTTTATATCTACATGAAAGGAGTGTTATTTATAACATGAAACAGACGTTGTTCTGAAAAGTCCATTCCACTTCCAATTAAGTAAGGGAAGAGGATTAAAGAATGTTGCTCCGATATATAGCAATAATGACTCTAAATACTGGGACAAACACTATGGTATAACTGCTGCATAAGAGGGGATACAGTCTAACCATGGCAAGTAAAGTTACAGCCGAATGGGAATCATTCAATCTTGGGAATACGTCGGAATTTCATGCGTAGAAGCGCAAATAGCAAATTCCTTGCAAAGCAGTACCCAAATGGGGAGGACAGCCCGTCTGGGTCTTGACTCTAAAAGGAATAAATGAGGAGGGATATCAGCTGTAAGCAAGGAGCAGTTGATTTCTCAATTTATGTTGTGGGTTTTCCTAGTACTAAAAAGGCGACCCCAAAAACATTATGGAAAGGAATGAACAAGCTTGGCTAATTTAACAGAACGGCAAAGAAGGTTGGTAAATTTGTTAAACCAGTTATCACAAAATTTAATTACGGCCAATAGTGCCAATGATAGCAATAATGATAGCACACTAAGTAATAATTTCTCTCTGAATTTACCAGGATTTAGTCTGGATTCTAATAATAATTTAAATTTGGGTTTTGGTAACTGGGGAGGAGGAAAACCGACCCCGCCCAGCACTCCAACGAATATTAGAGAAGTCCTGATGGGATTAGTAAACGAACAAGTGCAGGTTACTACTCCTTTTGACACAATATCTGGAACATTGCTTTCTGTCCAAGATGATTATGTTGTAATTATTGAAGCTTCTGGTGCACAAGCGCTGGTTCGAATTGAAAAAATTGAATTTGTCAGTAATTCGTAAAGGAGGAGTTTAAATGTTTCAAGCGACGTTTGCTGCTGAATTGGCTAATCGAATTGGGTCAAGAGTCGAAGTAGCTACGGATAATAATTTGATCGAAGGTATTCTTTCCACAGTTACTGCAGATTTAGCCCTGGTTATCGATGTGACAAGCGGTTATGGAGATAATGTCAAAATATATATTTCAGTAGATGCAATCAACTTCGTCCGTTTTCTTGTAGCGGCGTAAAAGATTATTTCACGAAGAATTATTGGTGGAATTTCCACTGAATAAAGTTTTTGTTTGATGAGCTTCCTATTTTAGGAGTATAGAGGGATAAAAAATACCCTGGCTTGCTTGACAGCCGGGGTATTCTATTCCGCTTCATTACTCCATGATATCTGAAAAATTTATTTGGCATCAATTGTTATTTGATATGATGTCATGCGTCAATTCAACCTATACTGTTGTTCAATATATTATTTTAATAAAACTGAAATTCGGAGGTTTTTTTATGGTCAACCAGCCACATGGCGGAAGGTTAGTCTGCCGGGAGTTAACAGGAAAGAAAAGGGAGGAAGCAATCAGAAATGCGGAAAGTCTTCCATCCATGACGGTGAATTCCTGGGTGCTATCTGATATAGAGTTGATTGGAACAGGAGGATTTAGTCCGCTGACCGGATTTATGGGGCAGGCTGATTATGAAAATGTTGTTGCGCATACGCGTCTTGCAGACGGCACAATTTGGAGTATTCCGATTACATTGCCGACAACCGAAGAGGAGGCTAGCCTTTTTAATATTGGTGAACAAATTGCTCTTAAAGGAAAGGATGGCATCATTTATGGAACCATCACCTTGGAGGAGAAGTATGCTTACGATAAAAATAAGGAAGCGCTCCATATCTATGGTACAACGGATGCAGCACATCCAGGGGTGAAGAAAGTGTATGAAAAAGAAGCAGTTTATCTTGGCGGACCGATTACATTGCTTCAGCGTCCTGATCACAGCCAATTTGCAGCGTATTATATGGATCCATCCGAAACACGGCAAATGTTTGCAGATTTAGGCTGGAAAACAATTGTTGGATTCCAGACACGTAATCCGGTGCACCGCGCCCATGAATATATTCAAAAGACTGCCCTTGAAGCAGTAGATGGGCTGTTGTTGAACCCGCTTGTCGGCGAAACCAAGTCGGATGATATTCCGGCTGATGTCCGGATGGAAAGCTACGAAGTGATTTTGAAAAATTACTATGTGAAAGACCGTGTACGCCTCGTTATCTATCCAGCCGCTATGCGTTATGCAGGGCCGAAAGAAGCGATTTTGCATGCCATTGTCCGCAAAAATTACGGCTGCACGCACTTCATTGTAGGGCGTGACCATGCTGGTGTTGGTGATTATTACGGAACGTACGATGCGCAACTGCTGATGGCACAATATGAAGAAGAACTCGGTATTCAGATTTTTCCATTTGAGCATGCGTTTTACTGTAAGGTCTGTGAAAATATGGCATCTGGAAAAACATGCCCGCACGGCAAGGAAAATCATGTCCATTTAAGCGGTACAAAGGTGCGCGAAATGCTCCGTCATGGCAAACGTCCACCAAAAGAGTTTTCACGTCCGGAGGTTGCCGATGTACTAATTAAAGGAATGGAGCGAAAACAATAAATCATGTTCAAAAATACGCTTTTTGAACATGTATGAAAAGAGGGTCTGATACCCAATGACATTGGAAATGATGTTTGTTCTGATTATACTTCTGACCATGTTTGCTGCAATGGTTTTCGAAGTTGCCCGGCCAGACATGGTTATTTTTTCCGTGCTGGTTATATTGATGCTATCCGGCATATTGACAGCTGAGGAAGCATTGAGCGGCTTTTCCAATGAAGGAATGCTGACCATTGCGTTATTATTCATTGTTGCGGGTGTGATACAGAAATCCGGTTTAATCCATCAAATGATGGAAAAATGGCTGCAAAACAGCCGCAGTCGCAGAGGTTCAATGATGCGATTTTTCGTGCCGACATCTGCCTTTTCGGCTTTTTTAAATAATACACCGATTGTGGTGACTCTTACCCCCATTATTAAAAAGTGGTGTGAAGATCGCGGAATCGCTCCATCTAAGTTTTTGATTCCATTGTCATATGCCACCATACTGGGCGGGATGATAACGTTAATGGGAACATCTACCAATCTTGTTATTCATGGTCTGCTGCTAGATTTTGGGCTGGAGGGGTTTTCGTTATTCACCTTAGCAGCCGTTGGTATTCCAGTCACATTGGTCGGGCTCATTTATTTATTTTCAATCGGATATAAATTGCTGCCGGATAACAAAGGCTTCAGCCAGAGACTGAAGGAAGAACCGAAGGAATATATTGCGGAAATGAAGGTAACAGAAGCTTTCGGGAATCCTGGCAAGCGTGTGGAGCAAGCCGGCCTGCGAGATTTAGAAGGGCTTTATCTGATTGAGATTATCCGCGGGAAGGAACGGATTTCACCGGTCAGGTCAACAACGGTTATTCAAGTAGGGGACCGCCTGATTTTTACCGGTTTGATTTCAACCATTGCTGACTTGCAAAAGATAAAAGGCTTGGAGCTGGAAACAGGGACGAATATTGATCTTGATGATTTGAGGGATGGAACAATCAATTTAGTGGAAGCCGTTGTGTCAGATCAGTCATCCCTTTTATCCAAGTCCATTAAACAGTCACAGTTTCGTTCACGGTATGATGCAGGGGTCATTGCAGTACATCGGAATAATGAACGGATTAAGAGCAAAATCGGGGATATCGTATTAAAGCCCGGAGATTCCTTGTTATTTTTGACTGGAACGGATTTTGTTGAAAAATACCAGCGGTCGAATGATTTTTTTGTTGTATCTTCGTTGGATACATCAGCAGTTCTGAAACTGAGTACGAAAAAAGGCTGGTTTTCCATTATCATGCTGCTGGGGATGATTGGGACAGTGACACTTGGGTGGCTCAGTATGTTTAAAGCAATGGCAGTAGCCGTATTGGTTTTTTTGGCTGCGAGAATTATTACCCCTCAAGAGGCTAAAAAATATGTTCATTTCAATGTTTTACTGTTGATTGCCAGTTCATTCGGTATTGGTGCAGCGATGAGAAAAACGGGGCTGGCAGAATGGATTGCAGATGTCTTATTGGATGTTGGGAAGCCTTTGGGGCTGCTGATTATTTTATTTATGATCTATTTCTTGACGAATTTGTTTACAGAAATGGTAAGCAATAGCACAGCGGCTGTTATCATGTTTCCGATTGGAATGGAAATGGCTCATACACTTCATGTCGATCCAACGGGGATAGCTGTTCTTATAGCGATAGCTGCCTCAGCAAGTTTTGTTACACCAATCGGTTATCAAACAAATTTGATTGTATATGGCCCTGGCGGATATACGTTTACAGATTACGTAAAAGCAGGACTTCCGCTAAGTCTAATCGTTATGGTGACGTCTGTTTTGATTATTTATCAACAATGGTTTTAGGAGGAATTATTTATGCCTGAATCAGAAAATATAAAATGGCATCATTCGAAAGTAACAAAAGAACATCGGAGAAATTTGAATAACCATAAAAGTGCTGTCATATGGTTCACCGGGCTATCCGGTTCCGGCAAATCGACTATTTCAGTTGAACTGGAAAAAGAATTGCATCACTTAGGCGTCAGGACTTATCGTTTGGACGGAGATAACATTCGCCATGGGTTGAATAAAGACCTTGGCTTTGGTCCGGACGACCGTAAAGAAAACATCCGCCGCATCGGGGAAGTATCCAAGCTGATGGCAGATGCCGGATTGCTTGTATTGACAGCATTTATTTCACCGTATCGCGCAGATCGTGATGAGGTACGTAACCTGATGGAACAGGGGGAATTTATTGAGGTATTTGTAGATGCAAGTATCGAAACATGTAAATCACGTGATCCCAAAGGACTTTATAAAAAAGTACGCGCTGGTAAGCTTAAAGGGTTTACTGGAATCGATGCACCTTATGAAGCTCCGGGGAAGCCGGAAATTACAGTGAATACGGATGTAGAGAGTGTAGAGGAATCGGTGCAGACAATCATTTCCTATTTGAGAATGAAAGGATACCTCATCAGTGATTCATGTAAATAAAAAATCACGCTGGATATATCACCGGAAATCAGCGGTCTTCTAAACAATCTAATAGTCTTGTTAATCTAGCTGCTTAACCTCGCTAATCTTCCAGCATTTTAATAGGATGGTTCGTCATATGCAAATGGTCATCATCTAATGAAAGGCTCTAATTATATAGACAGCAAATTTGGACCCGCAGCAGCTGCCTCTTTTATCTTTATTTAAACGTCTATCATGTACAGTCTACTAGTTTTTTCATAAATTGATTTAGAACCTATTTGAATGTAATGATGCCAGTTACTAAGCAGGGAATAAACGAACGTTGAAACCTGTTTTAGGGAAATTCCTGTCATCGAAATCATCAGTGGTGTTCGAATATATCTATTATCCTGATGATAAAAATAATAGGCATTATTCCTGGAGGAGTGTTTAAATGTGTTTCAAAATACAACGATATTGATTACCGGAGGAACCGGTTCCTGGGGACATGAACTAGTCAAAAAGCTGCTTTCCTTTCAACCGAAGGAAATAAGGATTTTTTCCCGTAATGAATTTGCTCAGGTGAAAATGAAAAGAGAATTCCTGGATAATCCTTGCTTAAAATTTGTGATTGGAGATGTAAGAGATTTTGAAGCGGTAAACGAAGCAGCAAAAAATGTGGACTATCTATTCCATCTTTCCGCACTAAAGCATGTACCAATATGTGAAGAACAGCCTTTAGAAGCGTTAAAAACCAATGTAAACGGAACGGAGAATATCATCAAAGCAAGTTTAAACCAAAAGGTGAAGAAAGTCATTGACGTTTCCACAGATAAAGCAGTGGAACCAGTTAACTTTTATGGACTGACAAAAGCAATCGGGGAAAAATTAATCATTCAGGCTGACCAATTAAGCAATCATACGCGCTTTGTCTGTATCCGCGGAGGCAATGTTATTGGGACAAATGGCAGTGCGATTCCGTTTTTTAAAGAACAGATTGTCAAGTATCATTCCGTGCCGCTTACATCCAGAGAAATGACGCGTTTTTTCCTGACGGTTTCGCAAGCCATTGATTTACTGATATATGCTTCCGAAAAAGCCGTTGGCGGGGAAATATTTGTTATGAAAATGAAAGCATGTGAGATTGTCGATTTAATTGGTGTTCTGGAAAAACACTTTGCTGAGAAAGCAATTCACATGAAGGAAATCGGCATTCGGCCAGGTGAGAAAATTCATGAGGTATTAGTGTCAAATTCGGAATCCCGGAATGCTTATAAATATGATGAAAATTACTATGTTATTTTGCCAGACAATGCTTCCGAAGAGGTGAAGAAAAGGTATGACGGCTTACCAAAGGCTGGCTTCACCCGATACCAATCGGATGATGAATTAATGTCATTCAGTGAAATTGAACAAATTCTTATCAAGGCAAATGTTATTACAGTGTAAGCTTTTTTTTAATACAACAATCTGTAAAGAGGTACAAAAGGAATGGAACATATTCAAAAACACTAATTTTAGGGATGGACCTGGGACAGCCCCCAGAAAAAAATGAAAAATAGTGAGCTCTCCTGTAAAGGAAGACTCACTATTTTTTTGATGGGTTTTTAAAATAAAAGCTAACGTAAGTCCTTATAATATGCTCCTTATCTGCCGGGATAATTGTTTTGCCCGATGAGCAGTTGAATGATGATTTTGAACAAAGCGCCAGCCAGCTTCGGTTATTTGTTCCCGTTCTTTCGGATGTTGCAGATAGTATGCTGCTTTTTCCGGAAAATTTTCCTCGTTTATATCCACAAAATGCTTTCCTGGTATCAAGCCAATCTCCTCAAGCTCTGGTAAGGCCGGTGCCATTAACAAGGTGCGGCACGCCGGTACCTCAAAATATTTAAAAGTCACAACCTGACGTACGGAGCCGCAGGCAAAAAACAATTTCGCCTGATTGATGGTTCTGGCATAATTTTCGCCAATTAATGATTGCTCCGCCTGTTCGCTTGTAAAATCTCGCCATCCGGGATGAGGACGATGATGAAAATGAGAACTGTCTTGATAATGCTGTAATATCTTATCTCTCAACGGGTAGATCTGCGGGAAGGCTATTTCACCCAGCATCATCAAATCGATTGTTTTCACATTGCCATAGTCTTTAAAGATGGAGGTATTCACGAATTGGGGGAGAAAAAATACCTGATGCTGTTTTTGGTGAGGGTAATGCTGGTAAAAATTATGCCGGCATATGACAAAGAATGTCTTGATTTGATTACGCGCTATAAACCTTCTTCTTTGTTCCACAAAACGATGCGCATCATTTACCATCAGACCTACAGGCGTGTCGATATCGGCTAAGCCTGTAACAACAGGGGCAAATGTTTTCCCTACATCATTTATAATTAAAATAAAATCCGGTTTGTCAGATACTTTACGCAATATTTTTTTTATCGGACCAGATTTTCGATACACCATTAAATTTGTCACTTTTGCTAATTCCTGCTCCAAATCAGCATAATTATTATTCGTAAAGCGAGAAGTATCGGCCGCAATCAATAATAGATTTAGCATTGGTTCATCACCCCTTCCTGAAGTAAAAACGCCTTCTAGATTTAGAAGACGTCTTGATTTAGCGTTTTATCATAGAGAACCGACCGTAAAATTCCCACTGGATGAAGTTTCGTGTTATTTATACCCTAGTCTTGATAAGGTCTTATAAAAAGCTTTATTGATTTGCTGCTGCTGTTCTTGGCTTAAAACCGATTTCCATTTATTTGCCTTGCCTTCTCTTACAAAAGGCAGCGCAGGATTGGTAAATTGCGAAGAACCATTTATATGCTCTTTTTGTTTTTCTTCCAATGCCTTCATATTATCGAAAGAAGCCCAATGGACTGCTTCATTGATTTCTTGTTCGGTTCTGTCTAAGTGTAAAAAGTTTATTATTCTTTTTGCTTCTTTCGCCGCGTCTGCAAGAAGATTTTCATATTTCACAAGCAGAAAACCTTTTTTGACCTTCTCCTGATTATCGAGCCAGCTTTCTATCTGCGTGTCCCACATTCCGGGCACAATATCGCCCTTCATAAAAGCAGCAAAAAAAGCAGCAAAGTCACGGCTTTCTCCATGATATTTCTGGAAATGATGATAATAGGAAATAACAACATCCCTTGGATCCCTTACCAGGTAAATTACTTGAGGATAGGATGGGTCATAACTGTCATGGCTCCATACAAGATGCGGGGAAGGGAGATTTTCGATTGGTTCGCTTGCTACATTCTGAATCATCTCTCCTTTCGTGGCCCAGTCCATTTTTTTTCGATATAATAATGTGGCGACGAGAAATAATAAGAAGTTATTTCCCGACTTTGGATAGGCTACGAGACAAATATCGTCTTTATGACATATATATGTTTGATTCGTTGACATGAGGTTATCATCCTTTCTGTTCATCCGTTTTATTCGGCTGAACATCTAATGAGATTGTATCCGGGTTCTCCGGATCAAATATTTCATTGGCCCAAAACAAAACAATTATTTCTTCCTCCGTTATGTTTTCAATGGAATGGGTGTACCCTGGAGGGATGTCTACTATTTCGATATTTTGATCTGTAACCTGATAGGTGATTTGTTTATCCGAATCTATCTTCCTTAATTTAATGCGTGCCGCTCCTTTAATAACACAAAATTTTTCTACTTTTGTATGGTGATAATGGTTTCCTCTTACAACACCCTGACGTGATGTGGATATAAAAACCTGCCCGGCCTGGTTTGATTTGATTAATTCAACTAAGCTTCCTCGTTCGTCCCGATGGACAGGTAATGCATAGGCTAAGTTATCCGCTTCTAAATAAGACAGATAAGTCGTGTAAAGGTATTTCGTAAATTGATCTGACAGGTCCGGGATAATCAGCGATTCTCGTACATTCTTTATTTGGTAAAGCTTTTCGGCCAGTTCTCCTACGGTTGTTTGGAAGGTCTGATCGATATCATAATATAACTTCTTTTCCGGCTTTTTCTGATCAAGACAATCTATAAAACTGTCTATGACATCATCAATATATACGAGGTCAATCTTTTTGTCAGCGTCATGGATTTCAATCTCTTTATCATGGGAAATTTCATGGCAGAAGGTAGCGACTACCGAATTATAATGCGGCCTGCACCACTTGCCGAAGACGCCTGGCAAACGGTAAATGCACACATCTGCACCAGTCTCTATATGATAATTTTGAAGCACTTCTTCTGCAGCTTTTTTACTCAAACCATAAGGTGTATTCCCTTCTGCTTGAATGGATGAGGTAAAAATGATTTTCGGTGTTTTATGATGTTTTTTTAAATAGTTGACAATGGATTCTGTAAGTCCTCTATTAACACTAGCAAACGCATCGCTGTTTGGGGGCCTGTTCACTCCTGCCAAATGATAGATAATATCCGATTCGTTTAAATACTCGTGCAGCAGTGACAGGTCGTCCCCGTGATGATATTGCCTGAGAGAAACACCTTTTACCCTCTGTAATCTATCAACCAGATTCTTGCCAATAAATCCTCCTGCACCGGTTACGGTTACGTTAATCATGTTTATATTCCTCCTGTTTCTATTACCCGCGCAATGGTCCAATTGGTGATAGCTGGACGATTGTTCAACACTTTTAAATACTTTTCTACATATTATGGAGTACGCTGCGAAATGTGAAAAAATAGGGCATAGGCAAGATTGTTAATTGAAAAAGAGGGGATGTATATATGGTAGATTTATCTATTCATACAAAGGATTGGCTGGAAAAAATAACACCAAAAGCAGATATACATGAAGTTTATAAGGAATTCTATACAGACGAAACGGTAACATATACGCTTCCAAAAGGAGATTCGCCGGAATGGGTCGACTGGGTAAAGCCGCCAACGTTTGGAGAGAAACATAGGTTTGAGAAAGCCTATGTTTCAAAGATAGAGAACGGGAGTGTGTGGATGTGCGATAAAGGAGAGGGCATGGTTTATGCACTGGCGCCTGATCACACATATTTTCACGATATGGTTTTCCATTTATATTGGAATTATTTTGATAAAATTGCAGTTAATTCCATTCCTTCGGTTTCTCCTTATGAGGGAACGCTGGGGGTATTGGCTTGGGCCGGGCATGCCAATTACTGGCATTGGCTGCATGATACGCTGGGACGCTATCATTTATTGCAGCTCAGCGGATTTAAGATAGATAAATATGTTCTACCTCCTCTGACGTTACCGTTTCAACGGGAGACGATTAAACTGCTTGGCATCCCAGAGGAAAAAATCTTACAGCTTACACCGGGAATGCATGTGCAAGCAGAACAGCTGATTTTGCCATCTGTGCCATTCAATGCAGGAACTTGTGTGAAATGGACAATTGAATTCCTCCGGAGCGCATTATTGAAGAAGGATTCCTATCGCTCCGCAAATCCCGAAAAGCGAATCTATATCAGCCGGGAGGATGCTTCGTGGAGAAAGGTTGCCAATGAAGGAAAGCTTTTGGAGCTTTTGACCAGAAAAGGATTTAAAAAAATTGTATTGAGTACGTTGACGGTAGAGGAGCAAATTGCTCTTTTTTCCTCGGCCGACGTAATTATAAGCCCAAACGGTGCCGGACTTGCAAATCTCATGTTTTGTCAACCGCGGACAAAAATCATTCAATTATTTACAGCTACATCAGACGAATTTATAAAAATTGGACAATACCTGGATTTGGATTATCATTTTTTGAAATGCAGGAATGCCAACCCCGTCTCCACAGAGCATGAAGTTATCAAAAACCTCGTGGTGGATGTGAAAAAAATAGCTGAGATTTTGAAGGAGGAAGGGATAGATTAGTAAGGAATATTTTAAAAATGCAGGCGCTCAGAGAAGCACCTGCATTTTTAAAGGCATTGTTATTTCAGCAATCTCAAAAATTCATTCCAGTCTGAACGGCTGGTTCTGGTTATGCTTTCCTTATGCTCTCGTACATTATATACTGTAAAATCATGATACTGAAAACGGTCGCTCTGAATCAATTGATTTAATACGCTCACATCCTCAAAAAGCTTTCCTTCTTTAAATGTTATCACAGGAAATCCTCCAATTCTTTTTAAAGCAGAAGTGCGGTATATCCTTGGTCCGAGAGGAAATCGATAGGAAAGAAGGTCAGCTCTTCCATGGATATGCCTTCCCTTTGCTGTTCCTTTAAAAAGAATATCTCCCGCCAGCTGCTTCCACTTTCGAAGATTTCCATATAATACGGATACATTTTCAGAGAGATTTGCCATACGTTTTTTTATATTGGAAACAGCGTCCGGATCCAGCCAATCATCTGCATCAAGTTCTAAGATGAAATCGGATGTCACGTGAGGTAATAAATGGTTGAGAGCGACAGCTTTTCCCTCGTTCTTTTTTTCAAAAAGCTTCACCAGCTGTCCGTCGTGCCATCGTTTGAGCCGGTGATAGGAATTGTCTGTTGAGCCGTCATCCATAATTAGTATCTGTTCCGGCAATTCATTTTGAAGCAGGCAGGAGACAACTGCAGTTTCTGCATGATTTTCCATATTATAATTGGAAAGGATGACAGATAGACTTGGATTTGCTGTTTGGATTTTATTCAGCTGGTACTTCTCTATGAATTTTTGTTTTTCTAATGTGCTGGTTGAATTGCTTCTTCTTGACTGCAGCACCAGACCTTCTTCATAGCGTCTTTTTAAACTTGATTTATCAGTAAGCCAGGCTGGCAAGAGAGCCTCCTTAAACGGCAGCTGGGTGTTTAATAGAAATGGCTGGTTTTTAAGAAAAGGAGCAGACACTAGTAATGGCCGATGAATCACACGGTTTCGATTCCGAAAGCCAGTTGTTAAAAATGACTCTGATTGGGAAAGATGAAGGGAATCAGCTTGTATAACTGGAGAAAGGTAATCTGTTTCATACAGAAATAATACATAGGGATTGGTGATTTTTTGGATCACATCATTCAATGTTTTCCCGGGATCATTCTCTTTGCATATAATCGATTGGATTTGCTTGATAGGAGTGAAATCTAGTATTCCTGCTAAAGACACGTTCTGTTCATGGAGAACCATCACAGAATGTAATCTGGATTCAATCCTTTTTAAAGATACTAATGCTTTATGAATTGCTGCTGCATCAGAATAAAGAATGAGAATCGCAGTGATATCCTTCAATCGGAATCCCCCGTTCTTTTACGATATTTCTATTTATCACGGAGAATCGTCTGTAAAGCTCCCGCTTCCAAATAAAGCGTAAGAATAAATTTATTTAGGCGGGAGATAACGGACGCTGTCTCCTTGAATCACTCAACTAATCCTTCAGTGGGGAAACGCAAAACACCCGCTGAATAAAGTTTCATTATATATATATGAAGCTAATCTGATTTTATCCCCTGTAAGTAATCAATGGGGTCTTCATGGTATCCTTTTCAAATTGAAAAAGGTTTATACAACCATTTTTTTATTCTCCGTTTCCGATAACAGCTTCTCAACATATATTATTATATCTTGTGTATTGGTGGTGTAGATATATATGATAAAAGTAAGCCTTTGTATGATTGTAAAAAATGAAGAAGAGGTGCTGCGGCAATGTCTGGACAGTGTAAATAACCTCTGCGAGGAAATCATCATTGTCGATACCGGTTCAACAGACAAAACGAAAGAAATCGCAAGAGAGTACACAGATAAAGTCATTGATTTTAAGTGGATCGATGACTTTTCAGCTGCCAGAAACTTTGCCTAATCGGAGAGAATTAATCTGGATGATGATACACTAAGCAGAATCATTTCCTTTCTGTCTTATTCTTTGTACACTTAGCGTATAAATAGTTATCGATTGACTAATGGGGATTTATTTTAATGTAAATAATGCTGCTTAAGTCCAGTTTTGGTCCAAAGGTCTTTTGATTTATGGTGCTGACACAGTCTAAATGAAGTGAGTAAGCACAGCTTATCTTTGTTTAAAAGATAAAAAATTAACTGAATATAGCTTCAGTTTATGAGCAGCTGCTGCGGGAGGAGGAATTAACTTGAAAAAAATATCATCAAGTGTTGTTCAATTTCGGGGAACACATTATGAATTTGGTTATCATCAAGGAACTTTATTAAAAAATCATATCTTAGTAAAGAATCGTGAAAATCAATGGAAGGTAAGAACGCCTTTATTTTCTATTGATATCAAAGAAACAAAAAGGATTTTTCAAGAAATAGCACCGGCAATATGGGAGGAATTATTAGGTTTTGGTGACGCGCTTGAATGGGCGATGGAGAGAGTACTGCTTGAATTTGGAGGGTATCGGGTAAATTTGAACCGTTCCGGATGTTCCATTATAACAGGAGCAGATTATATGATCAGAAATTATGATTATCATCCCAAAACATACGATGGCTTTTATTCCGTATTCCAACCGACGGATACAGGATACGCAGTTATAGGAGTTACGCAGAAAGTAACGGGACGTTGTGACGGAATGAACGAAAAGGGTTTAGCAATGGGATATACCTTTATGCATCGTAAACGCCCGAAAGATGGATTTGTCTGTCATATGATTGGAAGAATGATTTTAGAAACATGCGCTAATATCGAAGAAGCTGTTTCGTTGCTAAAACAAATTCCGCATCGGGGATCATTTAGTTATGTGTTGTTTGATAAAGATCATTCGGAATCAACGATTGTTGAGGCTTCTCCAAGAAATGTAGAGGTAAGGACTGGAGCATCATGCACGAATCATTTTCAAATACTGAAGAAGGAAAACCGTCATTATTTGAAGGATTCGAAAAGACGACTGGAAATTATGGAAAGCAGCTCAGCCAATCTTCTTCATGGGAAGGAAGCTTTTCAGCTTTTAAATGGAACAGAGAATGGTGTGTTTTCTAAATTATACGGGCAGTGGGCAGGGACAATACATACTACTGCGTATTTTCCATCGAAATTAGAAGCATGGATTGCCCTTGGCGGTGATCAGCAGCCGGTGAAATTTGATTTTGCATCATGGCTGAAGGGGAATGATTTCCCTGTTTCTGAAGTTACAGGAATGGTAGATACAGATATTCCTTTTGTTCATATGGAGAAGGCGGATTGGTATAAGAAATAATTTTATTTACCATGGTGTCTAAATGAGGCAGATTCACGATAGAGAGAGGAGCAGCCTCTTTTGCAGGAGGAAGCTGCTGCTCATATAATCTCACAAACCCTAGTTGACAACTCGGGATAAAATAGGTAGACTTATATAAAATTCAGAATTTATTTCTGAACATGTGTTAGGTAAGTCATATATACTATTGAGATGGGCGGAGATTAAACAGTGAGCACAGTAGATAATAAAATAATACATTCCATATTTAAAGAATTTGATGCGAACTTTGAAGAAGTAAAAGGCTGGAGAAGATATATGCATCAGCATCCAGAATTATCCTTTAAAGAGGAGAAAACAGCAAAATACATAGAAGAAAAATTAAAAAGCTTTGGTTTAGATGTTCAAAAAAATATCGGAGGGCATGGCTTAATAAGTATTTTGGAAGGAAAACAGCCCGGCAAAAAGATTGCTTTAAGAGCAGATTTTGATGCGCTGCCGATTGAAGATGAAAAAGAAACCGCTTATAAATCTACCAATCCCGGTGTGATGCATGCTTGTGGTCATGATGGACATACTGCAGCTTTATTAGGCGTGGCAAAAGTAGTAAGCCGATATAAGGAAAATCTGAAAGGAAGCATTGTTTTTGTATTCCAGCCGGCAGAAGAAACACCGCCTGGCGGAGCGAAGTTCATGATTGAAGAAGGAATTTTAGATGATGTAGATTATGTATTTGGAGCTCACCTTGCATCTGACATACCAATCGGGAAAGTTGGTGTTGGAGCAGGGTATCAAATGGCGGCAGTAGATAAGTTTGCCATTGATATTAAGGGACATGGCGGTCATGGCGCCCGGCCGCATGATACTACGGATTCACTGGTAATCGGAACGAGCATTGTCGAGGCTTTGCAAAAAATAGTCAGCCGGCAAATTGATCCGTTAAAATCAGCTGTGGTAACAATTGGTGTTTTTCAGGCAGGGAACGCATTTAATGTCATTCCTGATACAGCACGTATTGAAGGAACTGTGCGCAGCTTCGATCCAGAAGTACGTGATAAAGTAGAAACGGAAATTCGTTCTATATTAGATGGAATCACCAGTGCATTTCATGCGACTTATGAGCTGGACTACTTAAGAGGATATCCTGCATTATTCAACCATCTAGAAGAAACAGACCTTGCTAGAGGTTTATTCAAGAAAGCTTTTGAGCATGAGAATGTAGTAGAATTTTCTCCGGCTATGGGGGCAGAGGACTTCTCCTACTTTTTAGAAGCAAAGCCGGGGACCTATTTCCGGGTTGGTTCTAGAAACGAAGATGTAGCCACACATTACCCGCATCATCATCCTCGATTTGATATTGATGAACGGGCATTGGTGAATACGGAAAAAGCATTTGCAGCAATCATTAATCATTATTTATTGTAGAATAAAAAAATGCAGGAAAGTTTCAGCAGAAAGGAATTTAAGCATGACTCGGCCAAAGATATCTTTAATGGAAGCGTATATGATTGAAACAATGCGCGTAAACGGAATAACAAATGAAGAAATAATAGCAGGTGTAAAAGCTAAAGATGTATCAGGGTGGAAGCAAATAAATGAAAAATTTGATTTTGAACAGCTGATTGCATTAGCGGAAAAGGATTTAGCAGCTTTTGAAAAAGTAATTCATGATGGTTATGCTGTTAAATTTGTAACGGTTGGCGGTTTGGAGAGATTATTGAGTTTGAAATTTGGGAAAGAGGCTGGAAAGGATTATCAAAAACAGCAAGCAGGGGTAATTGATTTGAATTTGGATGAACCAGCTCTGAGTGAGTTAAAGCAGATTCTTTCCCCTAATTGGAAAGTAGAAGATGGAGCAGAAGGTATTTCCGTGTTGTTGAAAGAACAGAAGGATTTTTCTTGAAACTTCCAAGGGAGCGCTATAAACCTATTTTTGGGTTTATAGCGCTTTTCAAAGTGTGCCCTGCATGGGCGAAAACTTGGTGGTGAAAGACCACTACAGGCTTGGCAGTAGGAACTGTAATCAGGTCGGATGAGTCTGCTTTACAAGACAAAGTCCAATACTGCCCTTAACCTATACAGTAAATCTAGCAGTTACGTGGGAGGAAAGTTTTCGTTCTTACCGGGGGAGGTCTTGTGAGGGTGACGTGTGAGTTGAATGATAATGAGCCGACACAACCAAGGTGGTGACATCTTGGTGAATCACAAGAAGTCAGCAGAGGTCGTAGTAGTGTGAAAGGACCAAAACATGAAGGACCGAACAATAGTAATTTTGAAAAGTCTAGGAGGTGTGAAAGGTGCGAGAACTGCAGAAAACAGGAGAATCTGGCTATCGACAGAGAGATAGTGTGGAACATGAAAGGTATGTCGAAGTGCATAGTGCCTTTCACGGTGAGAAGAACAATCAAAATGGTGTATCCAATCTGTTTGAAAGAATCCTGTCAAGGGATAATCTGAATCAAGCTTACCTTCAAGTGGTCAGAAATAAAGGAGCAGCTGGAATGGATGGTATGACATACGACCAGCTGCTTCCATACTTGAGGGAACACAGGGAAGAATTATTAACGCAGCTGCATCTTGGGAAGTATAAACCTCAACCCGTATTGCGGGTTGAAATAGATAAACAAGATGGTGGAAAAAGAAAACTAGGGATTCCTGCCGTTGTTGACCGAATGCTTCAACAAGCAATAAATCAAGTATTACAACCCATATTTGAACCAACGTTCTCCGATAATAGTTTTGGGTTTCGTCCAAAACGTAGTGCACATCAAGCCATCATACGGGCAAAATCGTACTACGAACAAGGGTACAAATATGTGGTGGACTTGGACATGAAAGCCTACTTTGATACAGTAAACCATGATAAACTAATGTACTTTGTGGAAAAACGGATAACGGATAAACGAGTACTACGCTTGATAAGACAATTTGTTAAGTGGAATCATGATTGACGGCACCTTTGAAAAATCAGAGGAAGGAACGCCTCAAGGGGGAAACCTGTCTCCGTTACTCAGTAATATTTACTTAAACGAGTTAGACCAATTACTGGAAAAACGGGGACACCGATTCGTGCGTTACGCAGACGACTGTAACATTTACGTGAAAAGTAAAAGAGCAGGACAGCGCGTAATGAAGAGTGTGATGAAATTCCTGGAGAAGGATTTAAGTCTTACGGTGAATCGGGAAAAGAGCGCAGTAGGAAGCCCCTTGAAACGAAAGTTTCTAGGGTTCTGTCTCCTCGTTACAAAGAAAGGTGTTCAGATTCGTCCGCATTATAAAGCAAAAGTGACCGTTAAACAGAAACTCAAACGAATCACGAAACGCAATCGTGGAAGAAGTATCGATAGAATTCTAAAAGAAATCCGGCAACTTATGACAGGGTGGATAAACTACTATGGCATAGGAGAAATGAAAGGATTTATGAAGAATCTGAATGGGTGGCTCAAGCGTAGAATTAGACAGTACATTTGGAAACAGTGGAAGAATCCACGTACAAAAAGGAAAAATCTAATTTACTTAGGTATCGATAAACAGAAAGCTTATGAATGGTCGAATACAAGAAAAGGTTACTGGGTCATATCGAGTAGCTATGTACTCCATCGTTCATTGACAGATAAAGAACTGGCATCGAGAGGATATAAAGATATCGCTCTTCAATACCAGTTCGTACACTTAAACTATTGAACCGCCGTATACGGACCCGTACGTACGGTGGTGTGAGAGGGGCGGAAAGCTATTTAGCTTTTCCCTCTACTCGATTATCTAAACCTTAAATTAGGAAAGCATTAGGCATATTTGACTTTATACTGTATAGATTCTATGATTAATATAAAGAATAAAGGAAGTTTAATAATTAGTATTTATAAACTGTGAAGAGAGCGGATGTTATGCTAAGTTGGGAAGAACGGCGTTTAATGGTTAAAATTGCGCAATTATATTACTATGAAGGATGGACACAAGCAAAAATTGCAAAAAAGCAAAATGTTTCACGTCCTATCATCTCAAAATTGTTAAATAATGCCAAAAAAGAGGGTATTGTAGAAATTTATATTAAAGATGAAACGTTACATAGCGTGGAGTTGGAAAACGCTATTATGAAAAAATTTGATTTGAAAGAAGTTATTGTGGTATCCACAGCGGGCTTTGCTCCTGAGATGATAAAACGCCAGCTGGGAAAATCAGCTGCTTCTTATATAGCGAATCACTTAACGGATGTAAAAAGCTTAGGGCTTTCTTGGGGAACAACGCTATTATCTTTCGTAGAAGAGTACCCTTATAAATATAAAAAGGACACACATATTGTTCCAATTATTGGAGGAATGGGAAGCGAGTATGTTCATTTACATTCCAACCAATTAGTGTTCCATCTATCACAAAAAATGAATTCAAGCTGCTCTTATTTATATGCTCCAGCGATGGTAGAATCTATTGATTTAAAAGAAAGGTTAGTTGAGTCAAAGGATATTTCTCATGTTTTAGAGCAAGCAAGGAATGTTGATATGGCGGTTGTTGGTCTTGGGAATCCGTTTAAAAGCTCAACAATGGAAAAAATAGGATATCTAAACCAAAAAGACCTCGCATCTTTACGTAAAGCGGGAGCGGTAGGAGATATCAGTTCAAGATTTTATGATGCGATTGGAAAAGAATTAAATCATCCCTTAAACGATCGTGTTATCGGTTTAGACTTAAATGAAATTAAACAGATACCCGAAGTTATTGGGATAGTGGAAGGTTCATATAAATTAGAAAGTCTAGAATCGGCATTACAAGGTAAATATTTAGACGTATTAATTATTGATGATCGAACGGCACAGGAATTGGTTGAAAGCTATATATAAGAAACGACCCAATTATCAGAAATAGATAATTGGGTCGTTTAAAATTTTTATTATTTCCAAGGGGTTACTACGCATTTCAAACCGTTTTTATCAAGAGCGGTTTGAAACGCTTTTTTTGTATTCTGCAAAGAGAATATATCTGTGACAAATGGAGTGAAATCAATTAGTTCTTCATCAATCCATTTCACTGCTTCTACATGTAAATCACGCGGAGCTCCGTGTGTACCAACAACAGTTAATTGTTTATAGATAAAATGATTTGTATTAATTGAAGTTTCAGTAACCTTCTTATTTCCTGAGAAATATAATACTCTTCCTTTTTTTCGTACAATTTCCAAAGCCTCATTTTGAACATAAGCAGAGGGAGCAGTTACAATGGCAACATCAGCACCTAATCCACCTGATGCATCAAGAATGGTTTGCAATGTATTATCCTTAGTTGGGTCGATAACTATATCAGCGCCGATTTGCTTAGCAAGCTCTTGCCTTGCTTTGGAACGCTGTACAGCAATAACTTTCCCGGCGCCCATTTTTTTAGCTGCAGCAATATACATACACCCAATTGCGCCTGCTCCATAGACAACGACTGCATCACCGGCATTGATCTTTACTTCAGTCAGCCCGCTAAGCACACAGGCGAATGGTTCAGAAAGGCTCGCTAATTCATATGATGTAGTATCTGCAATGCGCTGGATAGATCCATATTCAATAAAGTTTCGCGGCAGCACCATATATTGAGCAAAGCCGCCATCGATTTGGTAGCCAATAGATTCTCCTTTTACACAAAAGTGGCTGTCATTTTTTTGGCAATAGTAGCATTCGCCACAAGGGAGATGTGCCCAAAGTGTGACGCGGTCTCCTAATTGAAATGATGAAACATATTTTCCTTTTTGGATGATTTCTCCTGCTATTTCATGTCCGATAATTCTAGGAAAACTTACCCGGCTGTCCCCGTTTTGGAAGATTCGTAAATCGGACCCGCAAACTCCAGTGGCATGAACCTTTAATAATATTTCATGGTCATCGATATCAGGAATCTCCTTTTCCTGATATTCGAGCTTTTCTTTACCAGTTAATGCGACTGCCTGCATCATATTTGATTCCCCCTAATCTTCTTTGAAATGGAGTGCTTTTTTGATTTGGTATTGCATTTGACGGATTTCTTGTTCTTTAACGGCGTCGTTCCACTGAAGAATATCAGCAATCTCTTTAGTAACTATTTCTAATGTTTCTTTAACAAGCTCTAAATCAAATAATAAATAGCTTGTACGACGATCATAGAAATCAGTTAATGTTGAAACCATTTCATGCTCGATTGTATAACGAAGTTCTCCTAAAATGTTCCTGTGTACGTGTTTTAGTTGCTGCCCGTTATAGCTATCTATTGTCTGCAGTAATTTTTCAGTGTTTGATCCATAACGCAATACATAGTTAGTGATGTTCTGCTGTGAAATTTCTAAATGACTATATCGTCCATGAATCCGATCCGCATACTCATAAAGTTCTTTAATATTGTTAAATTGTGATCCGGATAGTTTTAAATTTGCTGTTTTAGTTGTAGGAAGATTTAATTTGTGTTTTTTATCGATATAAGTTAGAATGCGATCTGCCATTTTACGATAACCAGTCAATTTTCCGCCAGCAATGGTAACAACACCAGAATTTGATTCGAAAATTTCATCATGACGAGATAATTCGGAAGGTTTTTTTCCGCTCTCGCCAATAAGCGGCCGAATTCCTGCCCAACTGGATGATATATCCTGAACCTGTAATTTTACATTTGGAAACATATCCTTTAAGCAGCCTAATAAATATTGAACTTCGCTAAGATGCACATGTATATCATCCATATCTTTATTGTACAGTGATTCTGTTGAACCGACATACGTACGGTTTCCTACTGGAATAACGGCTATCATTCTTCCGTTATGTTGAAAATAAACAGAGGATTTCACTGGTAATTTATCATAAGGAAATACAATATGAATTCCTTTCGCAAGAACCATATGCTTCCCGGTTATTTTCTCATCCTTCTTACGAACTTCATCAACCCAGGGGCCAGCAGCATTTACAATGTGTTTAGCATAAACAGTGAATGTCTGGTTAGCACAGTGGTCTCTTCCTACGATTCCTTTAACCATGTTATTTTCATCTTTTAGGAATTCGGTCATTTCGGCATAATTTAAAATTACAGCGCCTTTTTCTTGTGCTGTTTTTGCTACTTCCAGTGTTAAACGGCTGTCGTCTGTTCTATATTCAATATAACATCCGCTTCCTTGAACGATCTTTTTGTTAAAAAGGGGTTCGTTTTGAAGCGTTTTCTTTTTTCCGTATAGGCTATGGCGTTCCTCTTTTTTTACACCGGCAAGTTTGTCATAAAGGGTGAGTCCGGCTTTTAAAGTTACTAAATTATAAGACTCTTTTTTTATCAAAGGAAAATTCATAGTAATCGGGTAAACGAGATGAAGGGCATTATTATAAACAATATCGCGTTCTGATCCAGTTTCTTTTACAACAGGAAAATCAAAGTTCTGTAAATATTTTAAACCTCCATGGATTAATTTTCCTGAGCGGCTGCTTGTTCCTGATGCGAAGTCATAACGTTCTATTAAAGCTACTTTTAGTCCTCTTGTGATAGCATCTAGGGCAATTCCGCTTCCTGTGATTCCTCCGCCAATAATCAATAAATCGAATTGTTGTTCTTCTAATTGGTGAAGGGTGCTGTCACGATGAAGTGTAGAAAAAGAATGATTATGAGACATGTCGAATCCTCCTATATTTTACAAATGTTCAAAAACGAAAATTTTGTAATTTTATAATGAGTATATAATTTGGGGAGTAACAAGTCAATAATCTAGATGGTTAAAAACCTTTATTCATGTTTGTTTATAATGGCGAGATGATTCACACAATTGGAAAATAGCTGTAGTTATACATCAATACACCAAGGATAAAGAGCTGCAAAATGGTGTTTTGCTTCTTTGTAAAGAATAAGTGTCCGCAAAATTTCAGCACAGTGAAATTTCTTCAAATTTGAATGCGTTTGCATAAAATCTGAAGAAATATGATATAATCGTGTTACATTTGTAAGGGGGTTGAAATTATGAATATTGAAGAAAGAAGATTAATGACAAAAGTAGTCAAACTGTATTATTTAGAAGGTTGGACACAAACGGAAATTGCAAAAAAAATTAACAAATCCAGGCCAATTGTCTCTAAACTTCTGAAGCAGGCAAAAGAAAAACAAATAGTTGAAATATACTTGAAGGATAGTACTGTACATACGGTTCAACTAGAGAGAGAACTGGAGCAAAAATATAATTTGAAAGAAGCAATTGTGATTGAATCCGCACATAGCGGCCCAGAATTAATTATGCGCAAACTTGGGGTAGTGACAGCGAGATATATTGAAAAAAAACTGGATCAAATAAATACAATTGGTATTTCATGGGGAACTTCTGTATATGCAGTTGTCGAAGCTTTTCAATATCAAGCAAATAAACCCGTTCATCTTATTCCGCTGATTGGCGGTATTGGACAGAACTATATTGGTTACCATACCAATTCACTGCTTTTTGAGCTTGCTCAGAAGTTAAATTCAACTTCTTCCTATCTGTATGCTCCAGCAGTTGTCGAAAGTGAAGAGTTAAGGAATCATATTGTACGTTCTAAAGATGTGAAAGAAGTTCTTACTAAAGGAAAACAAGTTGATATAGCGATCGTAGGTATTGGGAATCCAGGAATACAAAACACGATGACAGAAATGGGGTATTTATTGGAAGAAGATCAGCAAAGTCTTTTGAATGCTGGGGCCATTGGTGATATCAATTCAAATTTCTTTAATAAAGATGGTGAACTCGTTGACCACCCATTAAATAATCGCACAGTAGGAGTTAAGTTGGAAGATATTAAAAATATTTCAGAAGTAATTACAATTGTAAGAGGAGATTACAAATTATTCCCGTTGCATGTCGCACTTGAAAATAACTTTAT
Source organism: Oceanobacillus sp. FSL K6-0251 (assembly GCF_038004725.1). Lineage (NCBI taxonomy): Bacteria > Bacillati > Bacillota > Bacilli > Caryophanales > Bacillaceae > Oceanobacillus > Oceanobacillus sp. FSL K6-0251. The sequence continues at coordinate 2,078,824 of NZ_JBBORS010000001.1, forward strand.
CACTACATTAGTTATTGATAGTGATACCGCAGAGAAACTTTTAAAAAAATACAAATAAATGTTGACAAAGTTTTGAAAGCGTTTTATTATTCTATTTACAAACGTAAATTAATATTACATTTGTAAATATAAGAGGGGGATAAGTTATGTGGGGAACTTTCATTTTAATTTTTGCCTTTGTGTGGGGAGTACAGTTTCTAATGACACAACTGCAAGTAAAGCATTATCGTTCAAACATAAAGAGCTTTACCAATCGAAAGTCAGGTTTTTTAGGAACAGGTTATTTTAAAAAAAGGTTTGGAACAGGGGCGTTGGTTTTATTAGTATCTGATGAAAATTTGCAGGTAGTTGAAGCAAAAATAATGAAAGGGATTACCGTTTTTGCTCGCTTTAAAGATAGAAAAGAATTAATCGGCAAGGATTTATTTGAAGTTGAAAATATGGAGATTCTCGATGCTAAAGAGAAAAATGCCGTTCAAGGAGCAGTCAAAATGATTGAAAAAGAGTTTGAGAAGAAAGGGGAGAAAGCAGCATGGATTTCTTAATCAGTATTGCAGAAGGATTTATTGGAATGTTTGAAGAAGGCGGAGAAACTTTCATGGGGCTAGTAACGGGTATTATTCCAATGCTCGTTGTATTAATTACAGCAGTAAATGCTTTAATCAAATTTATTGGGGAAGACAGAGTAAATAGTTTTGCACAAAAGTGTACAAAATATTTTGTTTTACGATATACTGTTTTTCCGTTTTTAGCCGTTTTTTTCCTTACTAATCCAATGTGCTATACATTTGGACGTTTTTTACCGGAGAGACAGAAACCAGCTTTCTATGATTCAGCTGTTTCATTTGTCCATCCAATAACCGGGCTTTTCCCACATGCAAACCCGGCAGAATTATTTGTATATATGGGAGTAGCAGCTGGAATTACAGAACTGGGTTTATCATTAGGGCCGTTAGCTTTAAGATTTCTGTTGGTCGGAATTGTCGTTATGTTGATTAGAGGAGTTGTAACAGAGATGATTACAGCCCGTATGTTAAAAAATAAGCAAGACAGCGCAGCGTAATAGTTGAACAATTATGGGAGGGATAGAGAGTGAGTGAATTTAAAGCGGTAAAAGTTCATAAAGGACCTTCTGGATGGGGTGGTCCATTAGTAATTCAGCCTAGTGAAGAACAAAAATATATTATTTCTGTAACTGGCGGGGGAATCCATGAAGTTGCACAAGCTTTAGCAGAACAAACGGGAGCTATTGCGATAGATGGTTTTGAAAAGTCTGTACCGAAAGAAGAAATAGCAGCGGCAGTTATTAATTGCGGTGGAACGGCGAGAAGCGGGGTATATCCGCGAATGGGAGTAAAGACAATTAACACATTTAGTAATTCGCCATCCGGGCCATTAATGAAGTTTATTAATGAAGGTAATTTCGTATCCGGAGTAGAGAGTCAAAGTCAATTTGAAATTGTGGATGCATCTGGAGAAGCAGTTACAACGGCAAAAGTTGAGAATGATGATGCACCAGATTTAATGGATAAAAAGGTTGCCCAACAGGTAAAAGAAGAAGCAAAATCAAAAGTAGCTGAATCTAAGAACGGTAATGGAAAGAAAAAGAATCCGATAATGAGATTTATTGAGATCCTGGGAAATAAAGTGGGGAATGTCGTAAGTGTCTTCTTCCAATCAGGACGAGATACAATTGAAACGGTTATTAAAAATATCTTGCCGTTTATGGCTTTTGTAAGCGCATTAATGGGTATCATCACATTTACAGGAATCGGTGATATGATTGCTAATTTAGTTGCTCCGTTAGCAACAAGTCTTATTGGAATGCTAATCCTGTCATTTATCGCTGCCATTCCAGTAATATCTCCATTACTCGCACCGGGCGCAGTAATTGCTCAGGTTGTCGGAGTACTCATTGGTGTGGAAATCGCAAATGGTAATATACCTCCACAAATGGCATTACCGGCATTGTTTGCTATTAATCCGCAAGTTGGTACAGATTTTGTGCCAGTTGGATTAACGCTTGGGGAAGCAGAAGCAGAAACAGTTGAGGTTGGAGTTCCGGCAGTATTATTCTCTAGATTAATTACTGGACCAATAGCAGTAGTTATTGCTTATCTTGCTAGTTTTGGACTTTACAGTTAATTAACTCGAGATTTTTTACAAATGTAAACAGATATAACATTTGTAAAAAGATGAGATGTCATGTATAGTGGATTTATAAAATAAAGATTATTAGAAATTCTTACAGAAAATTTTGTGCGTTGAAGGGTGATTTAGATGAGTCAATTACAATTAGATTTAAATGTAACTGAAGTTGGGGAAGATGTAGAGCTGATGAAAGAGGAAGGTATATTGATTTTATTTAATAATACCGTGCCAGAAGATTTGAAAACGATTGCTGTTATTCACGATGGCGCATTTCATCAAGACATTAAGTCTGGCGATAACATGATAATCAACGGTGAACTTTTCCGTATCCTTCATGTTGGAGATAAAGCAAATGAAACGTTGTCACAGCTAGGCCATGCCACATTTAATTTTGAAGGTGAAACGGAATATGATATGCCGGGTACGGTTTATCTGGAAAAAAAAGAAATTCCTCATATAGAGACAGGTTCTACAATTTCATTTCACAGATTATAAATTAGTCATAGAAGGAGTGCGTTTCCATGTTAAATTTAAATAGAAAACTTGAAAAATTACAAAATGAAGGATCTTATATCAAAGTTGGTCTTGTAGGCGCCGGACAAATGGGAAGAGGGATGATTTCACAAATTGAGGGTATGAAAGGGATGCGGGTAGTAATTACTTCCGATTTAGCAGTAGAGAATGTGACAAATGCTTATAAACATGCTGGAATCGATGCTGCCAGTATTCAAGAAACAAATGATAAAGAGGCAGCGTCTAAAGCGGTTCAGGAAGATAAAGTAGTTGCTACAAAAGATATGAAACTTGTAACCTCTCTCCCTGAAGTAGACGTTGTAGTAGATGCTACGGGTATTCCAAATGTAGGAGCAGAAATTGCCTGGGATTCTATTTTAAATAATAAACATATTATTATGTTAAATGTTGAAGCGGATGTTACGGTCGGACCGCTGCTCAAAAAAATGGCGGATTCTGCCGGCGTCGTATATACAGGATCTGCAGGGGATGAGCCTGGAGCAATTATGGAATTATATGATTTTGCGGATGCGATGGGATTTGAAATTGTAGCACTCGGAAAAGGGAAAAATAATCCGTTAAATTTAGAAGCGAATCCGACAACGGCGGAAGCAGAGGCTAAAGAAAAAGGGTCATCCCCTAAAATGCTTGCATCCTTCCAAGATGGAACAAAAACAATGGTTGAGATGAATGCTGTTGCAAATGCAACTGGATTTTCACCAGATAAGCCCGGAATGCACGGTTTTGAAGCCTCTGTTCAAGAATTGCCAAAAGTCTTTCTTGAAAAGGACAAAGGCGGAGAGGTAAATGGAAAAAGAATTGTAGAGTTTATCAACGGAATCGCACCAGGCGTATTTGCCATCATTGCTTCTGATAAAGAAGAAGTTAATGCAGAAATGCAATATTTAAAAATGGGAGATGGGCCAAATTATGTGTTATATCGTCCATATCATTTAACTAGTTTAGAAACGCCATTATCCATTGCTAAAGCATATATTGATCATGAGGCAACGATTGCTCCTTATTATGGATTACAGGCAGAAACGGTTACAGTAGCTAAAAAAGATTTGAAGGAAGGGGAGCATCTGGATTATATCGGCGGCTATACCGTTTATGGACATATTTTAAAAGCTGAAGAAGCTAAAGAACAAAAAACTCTTCCGCTAGGGTTGGTTGATAGAAATGTTGTATTGAAGAAAGATATTAAAAAAGGTGAGATTATTACCTATGATGCCGTAGAACAAACAGAAGAATCTACTATTTGGAAGCTTCGTTCTATTCAAGATAGAGAGTTTTAATAAACTGGGGTTAATCAGGATGTGTTTTGCGCTTTAGCAAGGCATATTCATTTACACACATTTTTACATTTGTGCCTAATAAGAACAAAAGGAAAGGATGAAATTTATGTCAAAATTAAACGTTCCAGATAAGATTACAAATGAAAAACTGGTAGAACTCTATAAACAAATGTGGACAATCCGTTTTTTCGAAGAGAAAGTAGATCAATTCTTTGCAAAAGGTAAAATCCATGGAACAACGCACTTAGCAGTAGGACAAGAAGCAAGCGCTGCAGGCGTATGCGCTTTACTAGAGAAAGAAGATAAAATTACCAGCACGCATCGCGGGCATGGTCATTGCATCGCTAAAGGAGCTACGCCGGATAAAATGATGGCAGAGTTATTCGGCAGAACAACAGGCTATTGTAAGGGAAAAGGCGGATCCATGCATATTGCAGATGTAGAAATGGGTAATCTTGGTGCAAACGGTATCGTTGGCGGAGGGATTCCATTAGCTGTCGGCTCGGCATTAACAGCATCGATGAAAAAGTTAAATTATGTAACTGTCTGCTTTTTTGGGGATGGCGCTACGAATGAAGGAAGTTTTCATGAAGCAGTGAACCTTGCTGCAGTTTGGAATTTGCCAGTTATCTTTGTTTGCGAAAACAACCAATACGGCATGTCTGGCCCTGTGAAGGAAATGGTGAAGATAGAGGATATTGCAACAAGAGCAAAATCCTATGGCATCCCTGGAGTGGTAGCTGACGGAAATGACCTTATTGAAATGATGAATGTCACAAATGATGCGCTTGAGCGTGCTAAAAACGGGGAAGGACCAACCTTAATTGAAGCAAAAACCTATCGTTGGAAGGGTCACTCGAAAAGTGATGCTAAAAAGTATCGTACCCGTGATGAAGAAACAGAATGGAAAGAAAAAGATCCAATCAAACGACTTAAGGAACTGTTAATCAGTGAATCTATTATCACGGAAGAACAGGCGGAATCACTGCGAAAAGATGCTTTAAAAGAAATTGAAGACGCAGTTGCTTTTGCTGAAGAGGGCCCGATGCCTACGAAGGGTGATTTATTAACGGATGTATTTGCTTAAAGTGGATGTTCAAAGGAGGAAAGAAAATGAGAGAATTAACATATTTAGAAGCAGTTCGTGAAGCAATGAGCCAAGAGATGCGTCAAAATGAAGATGTTTTTATTCTTGGTGAAGATATAGGGGTATATGGAGGAGCTTTTGGAGTTACCCGGGGAATGATTGAAGAATTTGGTCCGGAGCGAATACGAAATACGCCAATCAGCGAATCTGGGATTGCCGGTGCGGCAGTTGGTGCAGCGTTGACTGGGATGCGCCCGATTTTAGAGCTGCAGTTTTCTGATTTTATTACGATTGCGATGGATCAAATGGTGAATCAGGCCGCGAAGATTCGTTATATGTATGGCGGAAAAGGAAAAGTTCCGATGGTTTTACGTACGCCAAGCGGATCAGGTACAGGAGCAGCTGCACAGCATTCGCAAAGTTTAGAGGCTTGGGTGGCTCATGTTCCTGGTTTGAAAGTTGTTCAGCCTTCTACAGCGCATGATGTAAAAGGACTATTAAAAGCAGCGATGGATGATGATAATCCGGTGATTTTTTATGAGCATAAATTACTTTATAAAACAAAAGGGGACGTACCGGAAGAGCAATACAGCATCCCGCTGGGAAAGGCAGATATTAAGCGGGAAGGAACAGATGTAACAATCGTAGCAACAGCTATTATGGTACACCGTGCTTTAGAAGCAGCTGAGGAGCTGGAGAAGGAAGGCATCAGTGCAGAAGTTGTTGATCCGCGCACATTAGTACCGCTGGATACAGAAACAATTATTCAATCTGTTTCCAAAACATCTCGTTTAGTTGTTGTCCATGAAGCGGTAAAAAGAGGCGGTTATGGTGCAGAGATTGCCAGTATGATTGCAGAGAGTGAAGCATTTGATTATTTAGATGCGCCGATTAAACGATTGGGCGGTGCCTCTTCGCCGATTCCATATAACCCGGAATTAGAGAAAATGCATGTGCCGCAGGTTCCAGATATTATCCAGGCAGTGAAGGAAACATTAAATAAAGCATAGAAAGGAGGGATTCAGGTGGCTAAAGAAATATTTATGCCTAAGCTAAGCAGTACGATGGAAGTGGGCACCCTGCTTCAATGGTTTAAAGAAGAGGGAGATTCTGTTGAAATGGGGGAGCCCCTATTCGAAATTATGACGGATAAAATCAATATTGAAGTTGAGTCATATGAAGAGGGCATACTGCTAAAGAAATATTTTAAAGTGGATGATGAGGTCGAAGTAAATGCTTGTATTGGTTATATAGGAGAAGCAGGAGAAAAAGTTCCTGATAATCCGCCGGCAGCTTCCGAAGAATCTGAATCGGTAGAAAATGTCCAGGAAGAAGCATCTGCTGAGGGACAGGAGCAAACAGTTAGTACCGATTCTGATCAAGAAGAAAATAAGGACGGAAAAGTCAGAGCGACTCCTGCTGCCAGACGGATTTCCCGCGAGAATGATCTTTCCTTATCCGCTATTTCCGGCTCTGGTCCAAATGGAAGGGTACATCAACAGGATGTCGAAGCAGCTCTTGTCGCAGGTGTGATAGCTGTGACGCCGTTGGCAGAGAAAATAGCAGCTGACCATGGAATTGATTTAAATCAAATTACGGGTACAGGGGCGCGCGGAAAAATTGAAAAGCAGGATGTACTTTCTTATCTGGAAAAAGCAGATGAAATTTCAAAAGAAACGGAATCTGAGCCAGCAGAACGTATAAAGCTCAAAGGACTTCGTAAAGCGGTTGCTGACAAAATGGTACAAAGCGTTCAATCCATCCCGCATGTAACCTTGACAAGCGACGTGGATATGACGAATGTTATTGACCTGCGTAAATCATTGCTTCCTGTGATTGAAAAAGATACGGGATACCGGTTATCCTTTACCGAAGTGATTATAAAAGCAACTGCCAATGCACTTATGAAGCATCCAAAATTAAATGCCTCTTTAATTGGTGATGAAATTGTGATGAACAATGAAGTCAATATCGGACTGGCAGTTGCTGTAGATAATGGATTGATTGTGCCTTCTATTAAAAATGTAAATCAAAAAGGTCTGGCTGCGTTAACTCAAACTAGTAAAGAACTGGGCAAGAAGGCAAGAGAAAATAAACTAAAACCGGATGAAATGCGCGGAAGTACCTTTACCATCAGTAACTTGGGAATGTATGCCATTGATGCCTTCACTCCTATTATTAATGGACCGGAAACAGCGATTTTAGGTGTTGGAAGAATTGTTGAAAAGCCTGTTGTTGTAGATGGAGAACTGACAGCTCGTCCAATGATGGTGCTTAGTCTGTCCTTTGATCACCGTGCAATTGATGGTGCACCAGCTGCAGCATTCTTAACGGACTTGAAGGCGAATCTTGAAAATCCATACAGTTTATTAGTTTAAGGGGCGGAGTAAATGACAAAATTTGATGTAGCGATAGTTGGCAGCGGTCCCGGAGGATATGTATCGGCAATCCGAGCTGCAAAGCTGGGCTTGTCTGTTGCGCTGGTAGAAGGAAGAGACCTGGGTGGAACTTGTTTAAATCGTGGCTGTATTCCTTCTAAAACATTATTAAAAAATGCAGAAGTAATCAATCAAATAAAAGATGCGAAAAAGTTTGGAATCAAGGTTGATTCATATTCATTGGAATTAAAAACAATGATTAATAGAAAGAATCAGGTTATTCAGCAGCTACAAAACGGGATTAACAGTCTATTAAAAGCGAATAAAATAAAGCTATATTCTGGTTATGGAACAGTGGATAATCAAAAAATAATTACGGTTGATACCGGAGAGAAAACAGAAAAGCTGGAAGCGGAATCTATTATTCTGGCAAACGGCTCCAAGCCTTTTGTTCCTAACCTTTCGGGGCTTAATGAAGTTCCTTATTATACAAGTGATACGATATTCGATATAGAAGAGGTCCCGGAGCATTTAGTTATTGTCGGCGGCGGGGTCATTGGATTGGAAATCGCCTGTATTTTTCAAAGCTTAGGAACGAAAGTAGAAATTGTGGAAATGGCAGATTGTATCATTCCTGCAGAAGACAAGGAAGCAGCTGATTATCTAGCAAATGAGCTGAAAAGAAAAGGGATAGGCATGCATACCAGTGCAAAGGTGCTGGAATTGAAGAAGGATAAGAAAACGGTGGTCAAATTAGAAAAGGACGGAAAAGAAACGAGTCTGGAAACAGATAGTGTCCTTGTTTCTGTGGGACGCGAACCTAATTTGACCGGATTGAATGACCTTTCTATTAACTATGAAGGCAAATTTGTCAAAGTGGATAAATCGATGCAGACCAATGTAAAAGGGATTTATGCTATCGGAGACTTAATTGGCGGATACCAGCTTGCACATGCAGCGAGTGAAGAAGGAATTCGTGCAGTCAGTCATATTTTAGGTGAAACACATCCAAAAGATTTCATTATGCCACGCTGTATTTATACATTTCCTGAGATTGCAAGTGTTGGGATGACAGAAGAGCAGGCGAAAGCAGCGGGCTATCAGGTGAAAGCTCAAAAAGTAGACTTAGCCGCTAATGGAAAAGGAATAGCTTCTGCCGAAAACAGCGGATTTATGAAAATTATCTCCGAAGAAAAGTATGGTGAAATCCTCGGTGTGGTGCTTGCTGGCGCCCATGTGACGGAAATGATCAGTCAGGCAACTTCTTTCATGTACTTAGAAGGGACGGTAGAAGAGTTGGAGGATATGATTTTTCCGCATCCAACCTTAGCGGAGGGAATGTTTGAAGCAGCTGCAAAATGGCTGGATAAAGGGATTCATTATTAAAAAAAGAAAAGTGCTGTATATTCCATTTGTAGTCGTAATTTCATGTAGTATAGCAGCACGATTTCAACAGGATATACCATGCCTTTATAAGAGTTGATTTAAAATACAGTTGGTAACTAAACCGATCCAAAGAGCTGGATATATTTCCAGCTCTTCGGATCGGTCTTTTATTTTCGTAATGCGTTTGATTTCCCTTCTAGTCATCGTTCTAACTATACTGTTTGTTTTCAATTGTTAAGCATTTACGCCCTTATCTACAATATCCACTTTTTTTCTCTTATTTGCAATCAATGTAATCGCAAAAGATAATATAAAAGCTGCAAGCATGGCGATGATAAATCCGTATGGATTATCAGATAAAAATGGTGTGGTGAATGTTGGAACGTAGGCGGTCCCGCGAACGTCGAACAGGCCGACTAGGGCGCCGCCGACTCCGGCAGATAAAATGGCACCGGCGAATACGATTTTATTTGAGAACATGAACGGATAGGCTGCTTCCACAAATGTTCCGAATCCCATATTGATCAAGAATCCTGGGGTTGCAGCAGCTGCTTCTCCTTTCTCCCTCGGAGCAACGATGTTTGCTAAGTTGATTCCAGCAGATACCATAACTAAACCAACCATATCAATGGCTCCTAAGAAGCTTACGCCTGTTTTTTCCATTTCTAATAATACGATTGGCAAAATAGCTGCATGGTATATCCCGCCTAAAATGGCCGGCCAAATAAGCAGACCGCCTAGTAACCCCGCTAAAATAGGGTTATATGCAATGGCTGCCTCGATTGCAATTTTAATTCCATCCCCGATGAACAATGCGATCGGCGCGAATAAAAAGTAGACTAACAGCCCTGCGAATAAACCGGCTAGGCCTCCAGTGACGATATTTACGGTTGTCATCGGAAATTTCCAGCTGATGCATTTTTGAAAGAAATAATGTACGAAAACTCCTGCTAAAATACCACCAATGAGACCGCCAATAATACCGCCATTAACGGATAATACACCAGCTACAACCCCGGCTACAATTGATACCTCGTCTAAATTAGACACTTGTTTGGCGGCAATTGCAGCGATAATAATCGGAAGTGCTCCAATCATTATATCAAAAATATCTTCTAGACCACTGAATATCGGAATCTTACTTAACGCAAGAACAAGTGCCATCGCAATAAAACCAGGCAATGCAGAAACCATGATACCGCGGATATTCATATTTTTCCAAATGCTTCCGCTGTTTTCCGCATTCATTTTACTCGTGGTTCCAATAATTGGTTTATATGTTACATCCCAATATTTTGCAAGGGAGCTAGTGAAAGAAATTGCTCGCGTTCGGTTCGTTGTACCAGTTGTTCCTGATTTAGCAATAACATTCGCACCTTGTGCGCTGATGGTTGCCATGGACGTTCCGCCTGTTCCGACGATCGGTATGTTCCTTTGAATGGCTGCGTTAATGACATTTTGATTGGCGCACTTTGGATCCGCACTCATGACGATTAACCCATCAACTGTTTGATTAAGTATAAGCGCAGCTATCTGCTCGTCTGTCTGTTTTGCTTGTTCGTTTATTTGTTCTAATGTATTTGGAGGGCTTTGTGTAACTTGCCCTTCTTCATCTAGACTAAAAAGGCTTGTTTTCGAGCTTGCTTTTGCTTGGTCCATGGAAACGTCAGAAGCAATAAATTGAACGGCAGCGATGTTAAAATCTGCAGCACTGCATTGGTTTTCAATTTCGTCTAATAATTTCCTTGGATTTTTTCCTCCTAAATTGTACAGGTTGCCGCCGGAGCTACCTATGATAGCTATAGTTTTCAAGATTATTCCCCCAGTAGAAAATTTCAATAAACAGGTTTTTAACACATTAGTATTTTATCATACTAAAGCGATAAAGTCTTTAAAGATTTAAAAGAAAGTGATTTGAGCGGCTAGGGAATAGATTTCTAAGATTCTGTTTAACAGATATCTTCATATTAAATGTTTTGTATTTGTTGAAATGAAATTTAACGCAGTGTAACTGGCTGGGGCTGGGGCTGCGATCACTCGCCCCACCGAAGAACTGTTGTGCGTCGAAAAATCCCCATTGAAGGAAGTTTCACTTTATCGAATGCTGTTTTTGTTGATTGAATGATTTCATCGAATTTTGTCTTATTTTACTTTAGATTCCTCTTTTGATATAATCATCAATCATTGAGAGCAGTAAAGGAGAAGATGAAATGGATTGGATAGAAAATATAAATTGGGAGCAGCTTCTATTAGATACTGGATTTATTCTTTTAAAATTGATTGGAACGCTTATTGTATTTTATATTGTACGTGCTATTGGAAAGCGATTTATTCGGAATTCCTTTTCCAAAGCACAAGTGAAGAAAAAAATGTCGGCAGGCAGAACGAAAACGCTGCAGTCTTTAACCATTAGTACGTTTTCTTACGCTTTACTATTTGTTACGCTAGTAGTTGTTCTTGGTATTTTTGATATTAATGCCACTGGTTTAGTTGCCGGGGCTGGTGTGGTAGGACTGGCTATTGGCTTTGGTGCGCAAGGATTAGTCAGTGATGTAGTTACAGGCTTTTTCTTACTGCTGGAGAAGCAGGTGGATGTTGGTGATTATGTAACAGCTGCCGGATATGATGGGGTTGTAGAAGATGTCGGGCTCAGAACAATGCAAATTCGCGGCTTTGATGGCACGTTAAACTATGTACCTAATCGGGAAGTTACCTCCCTAAGCAACCACACCCGCGGGAATATGCAGGCTTTAGTGGATATTGTCATTCCATATAGTGATAATATTGATGAAGCAGTTGGCATTATTCAAACCGTTTGTGATGAAATGAAAGAAATGAATTCTAAAATCGTAGAAGGGCCCAATGTAATTGGTGTCCAAACGTTTGATACAGCTGCGGTAACTTTACGGGTTATTGCTAAGACAGAAATGATGGAGCAATGGGCAATAGAACGTGATTTACGAAAAGCGATTAAAGAAGCGCTTGATGCAAATCAGGACGATCCTGAAAAAACATATGCCGAACAGCCTCAGGGATAGGTGAAGGCATAAGGGAATAATTTAGTATGAAGAATAATGTTATTTTAAAACAAAAAGGCTTTCGATTAATCGATGCCTTTTTTGTTTGATTTTATTTAAAAGGGGGATAAAAGATGAAACAGGAGTGGTCTGGTGATTATAAGGAATAATCGCTGTTTATTTTCTTAATAAAAGAAATAATCTTAATTTTATAATAGGACTTTTGAATCAACTTTATTTCTGAAGCAGATGTTTTTTATTTAGACAGTCATAGATGCACGCACATCCTGTATAATAGTGTCATGATAAAGATACATATACAATTTTCTTTTACTAAGAAATAGAAAACAAACAAAATTTTGATTGCTGAGCAGGTAAGAAATAATGAGCATTTGCAAAATAAGCTTTAGGAGTGAGTTGGTTGAGAAGTATTTTTCGTAAAGATGAAAGAGAAGAGAGTTTATTGGAAAGCAGTAAAGAAGTAACTGTGGTTTTAGAGAAGCTGCAGCAAACCGATTTAGCGTTACAGCTGAAAATATCCAGGTTAACAAAGCAGGATTTGGCTGTTTCCAGATTATTGAAGCCGGTGATTCAAGAAAATATTGATATTATTATCGATGCTTTCTATGCTAATTTGGCACTTTCTCCAGAGTTAATGGATATTATCGAAGACAACAGTTCGGTCAGCCGATTAAAACAAACATTGGCAACACACGTTATAGAAATGTTTTCCGGAGAAATTAATCAAGCATTTATTGACAAGCGCCGGAGGATTGCCCAGGTGCATGTACATATTGGTTTGCAGCCTAAATGGTATATCGCTTCCTTTCAAGAGCTGTTCTTTCAAATATCCAAGCTAGTATCAGATACATATCAGGACAAAGAAAACTTTTTGTATGCGATACAGGTGGTAAATAAGCTGTTGAATTTCGAGCAGCAGATCGTCTTAGAAGCATATGAAGCAGATATTGAAGAGAAAAGAGCTGTGATGGATGAAAAGAATCAAAACCTGATTACTTCCATGAGAGAAACAGCTGAGAACTTGAGCTTCTTGTCTTCGGAAACGAATCAGTCTGTGATAAAAATGGTAGATCAAGCAAATCGAATCAATCAAATATCCAAGCAAGGGGAAGAAATTGCTGCCGCCACAAGTGAATCAGCACAGCAGGGGATGGAGCAGACACAGACAACGAATGCAGGCATGTCCCATTTGGATAAGCATATGGCACTTGTCGTAGAAAGGTTGGAACAATTAACAGGCAGTGCCGAAAAAATCAAATCGGTGATTTCTATTGTAGAGTCGATTGCGGGGCAGACAAATTTATTAGCTCTAAATGCGTCTATCGAAGCAGCAAGAGTTGGTGAGCAAGGAAAAGGCTTTGCTGTGGTAGCGGATGAGGTGCGTAAACTTGCGGAGCAATCAGCGAAAGCTGTTGCTGAAGTAAGCGATTTGATCCTGGAGACAAACGAACAGGTTGCAAATAGCCGGGAAGCGATTAGAGAAACACAGGAAGAAGTAACATCCGTCCGTGAACAAACAGCGAAAACAGCAGAAATATTAAGGAAGGTTTCGGAATCTATGGCCCGTATTTCGCAAAACAGCAGTCAGATTCAACAATCATTGGAAGAAAATCAGCACAGTATCAGTGAAGTAGAATCTTCCATGGGTGAGATTGAGAATTACTCTCTGAAATTTAATGAAATGGAATGATAGCTTGTTATTACCGCAATTTTAAAAACGCTTAAAGAATCTTGACGGAATGAGGAATATACATGAGACAATCCTATTTTTATTTAAAGCTGGAATCCCACGAGCTGCCAATGGCTTATAAAAAAGAGAACCGTCGTGTGCGGGTATTATTGCCAAAGGATTATGGGAAAGAAAAGGATCGGCATTATCCTGTTGTGTATATGCATGACGGGCAAAATGTTTTTTACAGCAGTGAAGCCTACAGCGGTTATTCATGGAAGGTGATTCCGGCAATAAAACGGAATCCGGATTTGCCCAAAATGATTATTGTCGGGATTGATAATGGCGAAAGAGACCGCATTAATGAATATACACCATGGAAAATAACGGAAAGCCCGCTCCCGGAGGATATTGAATTGGGAGGAAGAGGCGCTGAATTTGCTGAATTTATTATGACAGTAGTAAAGCCTTTTATCGATGAACATTATCGAACTAAACCAGATAAATACCATACGGCAATGATTGGCAGCTCCCTTGGCGGAAATATTTCTGCTTTTATGGGAATTGAATATAAGGATCAAATCGGCGGCCTGGGGATTTTTTCGCTTGCTAACTGGATTACTAACAAAGCATTTGACCATTATATGGAAAGAGAAACGTTAGATCCGGAACAGCGTGTGTATGTCCAAGTCGGGACAGAGGAGGGTGACGACGCGGACCGGCAATTAATGTATGGTAATATGAAGCAGGCGTATATCGACTGTTCGCTAAAGTATTATAAACAGCTGGTCAAAGGCGGTATTCCTATCGACCATATCGATTTAAATATTTTTTCGGATGAGGAGCATAATGAGGAAGCCTGGTCAAAGCATCTTCCGGAATGTTTTCGATTCTTAGGTGCAAATTGGTGATAGAGATAGCTGTTTAAAAATTGATAGAATCCGTCGGAAATCATTGTGAGTTTGAGTTGGTTCATGGTTGATTAACTTCATCAAATTGGATGAAACGGCGGTTTCTTTCGAGTATTTTTTAATTATCTAATCTTATTTGACAATTTTCTAAAAATTATATTGATTTTAAATTGAAAAAATGGTATTTTAACAGGTAATCTAATGATTTTTACCTAGGTAACGAAAGGAGAAATAATATGAATTATATCCTAATTTCACCATATTATCCCAAGAATTTTCAGACTTTTGCGCATCGTTTAAAAAGTGCAGGCGTTCAAGTATTTGGAATTGGGGAAGAGCCTTATGATCAATTAGGTTCAGAATTACAAAAATCGTTAAGCGAATATTATCGGGTCAATAGTTTAGAAAATGTTGATGAAGTAAAGCGTGCTGTAGCGTTTTTGTTTTTTAAGCATGGCCCGATTGACCGAATTGAGTCTAATAATGAACACTGGTTAGAGCTTGATGCGCAGCTTCGTGAACAATTTAATGTGTATGGGAATAAAACAGCTGACTTGAAAAAGGTAAAGTTTAAATCGGAAATGAAAAAGCTGTTTAAAAAAGCTGGTGTGCCAGTGGTAGAGGGCTATGTCGTAAAAAATAAAGAGGATTTGTCGAAAGCTGTGGAAAAATTAGGGCTTCCTGTAATTGCGAAGCCGGATAGTGGTGTCGGCTCGGCTGCGACCTTTAAATTGAGTTCAGATGAAGATATACGTCATTTTGAAGCGGAATGGCAGGAAACAACCGTTTATTTCCTGGAGCCTTATGTGGAAGGCGGAAAGCTGTGTACGTTTGATGGCCTGACGGATCAAAATGGAGATATTGCTTTTCAGACAAGTTTTACATATAATGTGCCGACATTAGAGCTCGTTCAGGGGCAGCTGGATCTATTCTATGTTATTCAGAAGGAAATTGATCCGAAGCTTGAAGCATACGGGAAAGCGATTGTGAAAATCTTTGGCATGAAGGAACGTTTTTTTCATATTGAGTTTTTCCAATTAGAAAATGGAGATTATGTGGCGCTGGAGTATAATAACCGTCTGGCTGGCGGCTACACCATTGATATGTATAACTATGCTTACTCGATTGATTTATTTGCACAGTATGCTTCTTTGGTAACAGGAAGCGGATTTAAGAAGCCGGATGTTCCGAATCAATATTGTATTGGAGTTACCCAGCGGGACGCCTATCAATACCAAAACAATACCAAAGCAATCCGTGATAAATTCGGAGACAGGGTAAAGTTTGCTGAGCGTATGCCGGAAGCATTTGCCCATCTGCAGGGAAATCAATTTTATGCAATCAATGCGGATACGGAAGAAGAGGTTAATGAAATTACTCGTTTTGTACATGAACGAAAAAAATAGAGACAGGGGATTTGACAATGCAGATGGAACAGTTAAGCCATTGGAGCGGAGAATTAGGAAGGGAGATGCCATTAAACAGATATGGACACAGCGGTACACCAATTATTGTGTTTCCATCATCCGGCGGGTCACATTATGAATACTATGATTTTGGAATGATTGATGCGTGTCAGGAATTTATTGAAGCGGGAAAGGTGCAATTTTTCGCGTTAGCCAGCGTGGATAGCGAGAGCTGGCTGCATGATTCCAAGCCGCCGCATGACCGCGCATTAGCTCATGAGGCGTACGATCGTTATGTCATTTCAGAAGCAATTCCATTTATTCAACATAAAACAAACTGGTTCCATCCAATGATGACAACCGGCTGCAGCATGGGGGCTTATCATGCGCTCAACTTTTTCTTAAGGCACCCGGATGTTTTTCAGACGACGGTGGCCCTCAGCGGTATATACGATGCACGCTTCTTTTTCGGAGATTATGGAAATGACCCGCTTGTCTATGAAAATTCACCGAGTGATTATATCTGGAATCAGAATGATGGCTGGTTTATCGATCATTACCGTTCAGCCGATATTATTGTCTGTACCGGCCTTGGGGACTGGGAGCAGGATGGACTGTCTTCATTTTATACATTGAAAAAAGCGTTTGAAGAGAAGCAGATTCCTGCCTGGTTTGATGAATGGGGCGAAGATGTTTCCCATGATTGGATTTGGTGGCGGAAGCAAATGCCTTATTATCTGGAAAAATTGTTTTCCTAAAATGCTAAAACACTAGTACAATAAAAGTGCTGGTGTTTTTTAATGGGGAAAATTTGGTAGAGGGAGCAGTTATATGCTCCCTGCTGAAAAATAGATGGATAAAGAGGTTAAAAGATGAAACGAACTAAGAAAACCAAAAACAATTTAAAAAGAGGGATTATATTAAGCGTTCTCCTGCTGGCAATGCTTTCATTGCTGATTAAAGTATATTTTGATACAAACACTTTTAAGATTAATAGAGAGCAGTTTTCCAGTGTGAAGCTGGAGGCTGGTACAGAGCTATCCGTGCTGCAAATAACGGATGTACATAGCCGTGTATTCAGAGCAGGGAATGAACAGGTGCTTGAGAAGGTAAGTGAGCTGGATGCGGATATCATTGTGCTGACAGGGGATTTGATTGACCGTAAAACAGAAGATCTGGAGATAGCCTTTGAACTGGCAGAGGCTTTAGTACAGGTAAACCCGGATACCTATTTTGTCACTGGCAATCATGAGCATGAAAATCCGGAGAAAGAGGCTTTCTTGGCCGGATTAGAGAAGAGAGGAGTACGCATTCTAAGCAATGAACATACACAATTTGAAAAAGATGGCCAGCTGTTTAATATGGTTGGCGTGAATGACGTATCCACAAATCATGAAGATATGTCTTCGGCTTTTTCCGGCTTAGATACGGATAAATATACCATTCTACTTTCTCATGCTCCCGCCGTTATTCAGAAATACCCGGAGGTTGATGCGGATATCGTGTTAAGCGGTCATACTCATGGCGGACAGGTAAGACTGCCGTTCATAGGGGCGCTTGTTGCTCCGGATGAGGGACTGCTGCCGGAATTACAGAAGGGCGTATATCCATTAGGTGATGCGCGTTATTTGTATATTGACAGCGGTCTGGGGACTTCAGCATTGCCAATACGATTTCTTAACCAGAGTCAGATCAGTTTGATTACGATTCAACCGGAACAATAGCATGAAAGAAGCAATGCCTGTTTTTTTACGAAGGTATTGCTTCTTTTTATGCTAAAAACCTGTCATTTAATTTACGGAATATATAGTGATATAATAGAAAACAAATCGCATTTACATAAAATAAAGACAGTTTAAGGGGGATTTTCTTTTTCATGGGCAACCAACAAGGGCAGAAGACAGCTAAAACGGTAAATGAGAGAAGAGAGGAGTTATTGGAGGGTTATCCCGTTTGGAATCGGGATACTATCGCTGCTCATTTTCAAAAAAGTGTGGAAGCTTATGCGGATCAAGCTTTCATGCATATTAACGGGATGACGTATACCTATCAAAATGTATGGGACCATGCTGTAGAAATAGCAAAAGCGCTTATACATAATGGAGTGAAAAGGCGCGATCATCTTGCTGTTTTGATGGATAATGATGTGGCATATCCGTCACTGATGATTGCTTCATCCATGGTCGGAGCTGTATTCATTCCGCTGAATTCCATGCTTTCGAAAGCGGAATTAACCTATATATTACGGCAGTCAGATACGAATCATTTAGTTGTGCATGAGACAGTGAAGGATAAGCAACACGCTCAAACAGTCGCAGCGTTATGGCAAACAAAAGAATTTCAAGATAATGCTTCACTGGAAAAAGTAATCTGCATGGAGACAGAAGGAGATACGGAAATCTTGGATTCCTTTATTAAATGGGAGGATTTCCTGCACGCAGGCCAGGAGGTTTCTGATAAAGAATGGAAACAGCGTTGGAATGCCTCCCTATATCCGGATGAAGCAGCTATTATTATGTACACTTCTGGTTCCACGGGAAGTCCTAAAGGAGTCATGCTGACACATGATATGCTGCTCCGCTGTGCATTTAGTACATGCTACAGCCGGGCTATTGAGAAAGGGCGGATTACATTTGCACCATTGCCGTTCTATCATTGCTTTGCCATTGTTGAAGCGATACTGGCTATGTCTTTTGTTGGCGGTTCTTTTATTTCTGCGCTTGGAGCATCCCCGTTAAAATCACTGGAATTAATGGAAAAATATCGTGCGAATGATTACTTATGTGTTCCATCTACCCTGGTAGCCTTATTAAATCATCCAAAGGTGTCAGCATTTGATTTGTCCTCGCTTTTTGCGATGTGGTGCGGGGCTGCACCTGCTCCCGTTCCCGTATGGAAAAAAGCCATGGATACGCTGGGGTTGACGGAAATGATTACCGGGTATGGACAGACGGAGGTAAGCTCCTCGGGAGTGACAACAGAACTGGGGGATTCTTTAGAAATGATTTCGACAAGAGTAGGGCGTCCTAAATTAGCAGGTTCCAGCGGGCTTTCGGAGTTCCAAGGACATGCAACAGAATATAAAACCATCGATCCGCAAAATGGAAAGGATTTAGAAGCGGGAGCTGTTGGGGAATTAACTGTCCGCGGCCCATCTGTGACGAGCGGATACTATAATAAGCCTGAAGAAACAACGGCAGTTATTGATAAAGATGGCTGGCTGCGTACCGGCGATGTCGGAAGAATAGATGAAAATGGCTATGTACAGCTTTTAGGTCGCAGTAAAGAAATGTATAAGGTTTCTGGAGAGCTGGTTGCTCCAAGAGAAGTAGAGGCGGTTATTTCCGAACATCCAGCCGTTGCACAAGCGGGTGTGATAGGGGTTCCTGATTCGATGACAACAGAAATTGGGGCTGCGTTTATTGAAGTGTATGATGGAGAAGCTGTTACGAGAAAAGAAATCGTCCAGTGGTGTGCAGATAAGCTGGCACGTTTTAAAATATCTAGATATGTCTGGGTTATATCAGCTTCTGCTTGGCCGCTGACAAGCACTGGAAAAATTCAAAAATTTCGTTTGCAGGAAATGGCGGAGGAGAAGTTAAACCGCCCATAATAAGTAAGATAGAGAAACGTATAGGAGGAAATAGGAATGGCACAAGAATGGCATCAGCACCAAATGCGAGTGCAATACAAGGATACAGATCAAATGGGGGTTGTTCATCACGGGAACTATATTACCTGGTTTGAGGTAGCGCGGACAGAGTGGATGAGGCATTTTGATATGTCCTATCATGCGATTGAAGAAGAGGGGCTGCTTTTACCGGTATTGGACGTGAATGCTGTATATAAAAGCTCAGCAAGATTTGATGATTTGGTTGTATTGTTCACACGTATTGAGCAGTATTCCCCGATCCGGTTAGTTTTTGAATATGAAGCGAGAAGAATAACGGAAGAAGATTGGAAAGCTAACGGGTTAAATCATGCTACAGCGGATGAACCTTACGGGGAATTACTCACCACGGGAAAAACAACACATATGTGGGTGAATAAGGAGTGGAAACCGGTGAAGCTTCGAAAAACACATCCAGAACTGTATGAAAAAATACAGCGAATTGCTGACTAGAGGAATAGGGAGGAAGCTCAAAATGGAATACGATGTGATTATTATTGGTGCGGGATCCATGGGGATGTCGGCAGGCTATTATTTAACAGAAGCGGGCCAAACAGTGGCGCTTATTGATTCCGATGACCCTCCGCATGAAGAGGGTTCTCATCATGGGGAAACAAGACTGATCCGTCATGCCTACGGAGAAGGCGGAAATTATGTTCCATTGGCATTACATGCACAAAAGCTGTGGGAAGAGCTGGATGAGAAAACGGAGGAACGCATATTTTTAAAGACTGGTGTTCTAAATTTTGGTGCAAAAGGAAATGTGTTTTTGGAGACCGTTCAAAAATCAGCAGAGGAATATCAGCTTCCGCTGGATGTCATGACAGCAGAAGAAATTAACAATCGCTGGCCGGGATTTCAATTAGATGCTGACGCTGTCGGCTATTTTGAGAGAAATTCGGGCGTATTGTTCAGTGAAAATGCTGTTCGCGCCTATCGGATCTTAGCAGAAAAAAATGGTGCGGATTTATATACAAACAGATCTGTTCAAGCAATTGAAACAACAGCTGATCAAGTTACAGTAAAATTAACCGATGGCGAAATAAAAGGGAAGAAGCTACTTATCTCTGCCGGAAAGGGTACCAATCAAGTGACAAAGCTGCTCGATATCTCGCTGCCTCTTACGCCTGTGCGGAAGACATTCTCCTGGTTTACGGCAGCTGAAGTAGCGAATTATACGGAAGAATCGTTTCCGGGCTGGGGACATGTTGACCAGGAAAGTACATATTATGGTTTTCCGAGTATCGATAGCGCCGGATTGAAAATTGGCAGACATGATGCAGGGCATCCTTTAGAGGACCCGGGAGAGCTGGCTCCGTTTGGAACATATTCTGAAGATAAACAGGAGACACTTGCCTTTGCGCGTAAGCATTTCTCGAAGGATATAGACCTTAAAGAAGGTAGGGTGTGTACATATACAAACACACCTGATGAAGATTTTATTATAGATTATTTGCCGGGGCATACCAATACCAATATTGTCGTTGCCTGCGGATTTTCCGGTCATGGTTTTAAATTTGCCAGCGGAATTGGGGAAAGCTTAGCCAGGTTATTAACGGATAGGGAACTGGCAGTGAGTTTAGAAAGCTTCCAGCTAAATAGATTTGATGGGTATCAATAGAATGAAAACAAAGGTGCACCCGCTTGTTTAATAGGATACACCTTTGTTTTTAAGTATTTGCTTTCTCTTGATCTACTAAATGACAAGCTACAAAATGCCCTGGCTCTCTTTCCTTGAATACTGGTGTTTCATTTTTACAAATATCCATAGCAAATGGACAGCGAGTATGAAATTTGCATCCGGAAGGGGGAGATGCGGGATTAGGCAAATCTCCTTTCAACAAAATACGTTCGCGCCGTTTGGTCGGGTCAGGAATAGGAACCGCAGACAGCAATGCTTTTGTATAAGGATGCTGCGGGTTCTCGTATAATTGATCCCTGCTGGCCAGTTCCATCATGGTACCCAAATACAGTACACCTATCCGGGAGCATAGATGCTCTACCACACTTAAATCATGAGAAATAAATAGATAGGATAAGTTTCTTTTTTCCTGCAGTTCTTGAAAAAGGTTAATAATTTGCGCTTGTATGGATACATCTAGTGCGGAAACTGGCTCGTCCGCTACAATAAATTCCGGGTTCATAATCATCGCACGGGCGATGCCGATTCGCTGACGCTGACCGCCGCTGAATTCATGCGGATATTTATTGATATGGTACGTCGGCAGTCCGCATAGTTCCATTGTTTCCATCACTTTTTCCTTCACATTCTTTTTTGTTGCTAAGCCGTGGTCCAGTAAAGGCTCTGCAAGGGCATCGCCAATCCGTAACCGCGGATTTAAAGAGCTGAATGGGTCTTGAAAGACAAATTGCATCTTCGTACGCAAGTGACGCATTTCTTTTTTATCTAATTCAAAAACATTTTTTCCATGATATTTGATTTCTCCATTGGAAATATCTTGAAGGCGCAGAATTGATTTACCAATGGTGCTTTTCCCGCTACCAGATTCTCCGACTAGTCCAAATGTTTCTCCTTCTTTAATATGAAAAGTCACATTATCAACGGCTTTGATATACTCATTGTTTTTACTAAACATTTTTTCTTTTGTTTTATATTTTTTCTCGAGCTGATGGACTTGAATAAGCGATTCCTGCGTCATTTGTGTACCACCTCATTTTCGTAAAGCCAGCAGGCGACTTTATGTTCACTGCTGTCATCGCTTTTTAGCTCGGGTGTTTGCTGTGTGCAAATCTTCATGCAGTGTTCACAGCGGTCAGCAAAGTAGCAGGAGGGCTTTAAATCAACCAGCTTCGGAACCTGCCCTGGAATGGTATACAGTTTTTTCTTTCGGGATCCGAGGACGGGCTTGGCTTGCAATAAACCCTTTGTGTAAGGGTGCTTCGGATTAGCAAATATCTCTTCCACCGTGCCTTGCTCAACTACTTTACCGGCATACATTACTACAACCCTGTCTGCTACTTCAGCTACGACACCAAGATCATGTGTAATCAGCAGCATGGACATATTTGTTTCTTCCTTTAAATCCTGTAATAAATTCAATACCTGTGCTTGTATCGTGACATCGAGCGCTGTTGTCGGTTCATCTGCAATAAGCACCTTCGGGTCGCAGGCAAGGGCAATGGCAATCATTACGCGTTGAAGCATGCCCCCCGACAATTGATGCGGATAGGATTTGATAATTTGTTCACCGCGTCCAATACCAACCATTTTTATCAGTTCAAGTGATTTCTTTGTTGCTTGTTTTTTGGAAATCGCCTGATGCTCTAATAAGACTTCTGTCATTTGTTCTCCTATTGTCATAACAGGGTTTAGGGAAGTCATTGGCTCTTGAAAAATCATAGATAGCTCATTTCCCCGAATTCTGCGCATATTTCCTTTCGAAAGCTTGGTGAGATCTTTACCTGCTAAATTTATTTCTCCTTCTACCTTTGATGTATCGGGAAGCAGCCCCATAATAGACATGGCTGTAACACTTTTTCCACATCCAGATTCTCCGACGATGCAGACAGTTTCTCCTTGATAAACGTCAAAGTTGATTCCATCCACAGCTTTTACCAATCCGTCTTCTGATTGAAAGTGTGCTTTTAACTGATGAACGGATAAAAGCGGTTCTTGTTGTGCCATGTAATTACCTTCCTTTCATGTTTGGATCAATGGAGTCGCGCAGTCCATCGCCTAATAGATTTACCGCAATAACCGTAATGAAAATGGCTACACCAGGAGGAATCCAAAGCCATGGTCTGTTGGTAAAATCGATTAACGTATTCGCTGTATTAATCATGTTTCCCCATGAGGCAGTCGGCGGGACAACACCCAATCCGAAGAAGCTTAATACCGATTCGCTTAAAATAGCTCCCCCGACACTTAATGTAGCCGTTACAATTAATAAAGGAACGACGTTTGGGAGAAGATGATTTAATACTTTTCGTTTATCACGCAGCCCCAATACTTCGGTTGCTACCATAAACTCTCTTTCTCTTAAACTGAGAACCTGGCTGCGGATCAATCGCGCGAGGCTTGGCCAGTTTACCAGACTTAACATAATCATAACAATATATAATCTTTGCTCTGCCGGCACCTGCCACTCTGACATAATAGCAGCCATGATAAAAAGAAGCGGAAGGCCGGGTAAAGTCATTAAAATATCAGCAAGACGCATTACAATTTGGTCGATAATACCACCATAATATCCTGCTAGAATACCAAGAATGCCGCCAATTGTTACGGCCAGGAACATTGCCCCGATTCCGACAGTCAAGGAAATTCTGCCGGCCAGCATTAATCTGGTAAGTACATCTCTTCCTAAGTGATCCGTACCAAGCCAGTGTGATAAATTAGGGGCCTGGTGAATAGCTTGCGAGTTAGTGCCAGCAGTCATATATGGGGAAAAGAAAGGCCCGACGAAACTGAATAAAAACACTAATAAAAGAATAAGTAATCCGGCAATAGCCATTTTTCTTTTTAAAAAACGTTTCAAAACTTCTTTCCATAAAGAAGATTTTTGAACAGTGTGACCTGATTGAATCATTTCATTACTTGAATAAGCCATTGTGCTCGCCCCCTCTACTATTTAACTCTGACACGAGGGTCAGCAATTCCATATAGAATATCTGCGATTAAATTACTAATAACAGTTAGTACAGCAATAAACATGGTAAAGCCCATTAATAAAGGGTAATCCCTTACAGAAAAAGCCTGCATATAGATAGCGCCGATTCCCGGCCAGTTGAAAATCTGCTCTGTGATAATTGCTCCGCTGAATAGTGCCGGAAGCTCAAAAGCAAATAAAGTGATGGCGGGGAGAAGGGCATTTCTTAATGCGTGTTTATAAATAACAACTTTTTCCTTTAACCCTTTTGCTCTTGCGGTACGCACAAAATCCTGTTTTACTACTTCCAGCATATTTGTTCGGAAATACCTGGTCAGGCCGCCAATTCCAAGCATGGTCAAAACAATGACAGGAAGCACCATATGCTCTGCGATATCTTTTATACGGGCCCAACCAGTATAATCCGCTCCTGAAGTTGTCATACCGCCGGCAGGAAACCAGCCTAGGTCAACAGCAAAAAATTTAATAGCGATTAGACCGAGAAAGAAAGAGGGGATGGCCATCGCTCCGAAAACAAGAATCGTCACAAAGGAATCAAAAAAAGAATATTGTTTCGTTGCTGAGATAACCCCGATAACAAGTGCGATTCCCCATGTTAAGAATAAAGATGCAAAAGCAACGATAAAAGAGCTCCATATGTAATCATTAAGAACTTCCGTAACAGGTCGCTGGAATTGAAGGGAGTAACCTAAATCTCCCTGAAATAAATTTCCCAGCCAAATAAAGTAGCGGGTAATGGTAGGCTGGTCAAAACCGTACAGGGCATATAATTCCGCTTTTCTTTCCGCTGTTAAATTTGGATCCGTATCAATGAAATTTCCTGGAATCAAGGAATACAAAAAGAAAATAAGAATAGATGCGCCAATCAGCGTTGGGATTAAATAAAGTAACCGTTTGACAAAATAATTGTTCATGTTGATGCCCTCCTTTTAACTCATGATTGATACAAGGCTGCAAATTTTAAAAAACAATATGTAAAAAGTTATTATTTCTATAAAAAAGCAAGAAGATTCCTATCTAAGATGAAGACAGGAATCAACTGCTTTATATCATTGGACCTGTATGAATAATCACTGCTTAACTATTTATTCCGGTTTTATTATTCTGCGATTCTCAAAAGCTCCAAGCTTGGTGCGATGCCGCGAATGCCGTTTGGTTCAAAACCTTCCACCCGTGCATTTGTACCTGCTAATACTTTATTATAATTAAGCAGGATCATCGGCGGATCCTCTTGCAGTTTTGCATATAATTCATGATAAGCTTCTGCGCGTTCGTCAATATCGCTGACAGCTACGGCAGCATCAATCAATTTATCCACTTCTGGATTATCATAACCTCGAAAGGTGCTGTCATTATATTCTGAGTGAAACGCCTCTACACCAATATGCGGATCTGGCTGCATCGTAGTGGAGAAAGATACAAGATCATGGTCTCCGTTGTCTACGCGAGATAATAATGCATTGAAGTCCATTTGTTCAATTTGCAGGTCAACCCCAATCTCACGGTAATTTTCCTGTGCTAAAGTGACGAAGATATCATTTCCGCCGCTTCCATCTGTTGTAAAGAAATAAACTCTTAATTTCTCACCGTCTTTTTCACGAATGCCATCAGATCCTTCTTCCCAGCCTGCTTCTTCCAGCAACCGTTTTGCTTCTTCCGGATCGTACGGGAATGCTTCAATGTCATCTGTGTGAGCCCATGAAACAGGTGCAACAGGGACATTGGCTAATTCAGCATAGCCTTGGAACCGTGTATCGATGTATGCCTGACGGTCCAGCCCAAGATTGAAAGCAATACGGACATTAGGATCCTGGAAAATTTCAGACTCATGGTTAAATGCAACGTAGCTATAATTGGATGACGTATAAAGGTCAATATTTGCATAACCTAAAGACTGCAATAATTCAAAATTATCCTGATCTGCCGGGAAAGTACTATAATCTAATTCCCCAGTTTGGAAGAATTGCTGTGAATCTCCTTCAGAGGTTCTATAAATAAATGTATCTACTTCCGGCTCGCCATTATAGTAATGCCCGTTAGAAGTGAAGCGGATTTCTTCCCCTGGATTATAAGCTTCAAATTTAAACGGACCAGCACCGACTGGTTCTAGATGATAATCACTAATATAATCTAAATCACCTTTTGAATAATCAGCACCATAGTATTCTTCGCTGAGAATTTGACCGCCAAGCATGGTTAATGCTCTTGCATTGGGCTCCTCCAGCTGGAATTCGATTGTTTGGTCATCAATGACGTTTATGCCTTCAATTTCTTCTGCATTGCCTTCTTTGTAATCCAGTCCGCCGACTACATTGGCTTCAGTGATATCCGTGGAACCTGGATAGGATGGGTCATGAAGAAGCGTGATAGTAAATGCTACATCCTCTGCAGTAAAATCTGATCCATCATCAAATTTTAAATCATCTCTTAAATGGTATGTATAAGTTAGTTCATCATCAGAAATTTCCCAATCTTCAGCTAGACGAGGGTAAGGTTCACCCGTTTCATCAATATCAACCAAGGGAGGGAACATAACGGATTGTACATTGCCATCATAACCGCTTGTATTAAAATATGGTGTAAATACACCGCCTGGTTCTTGCAGACCGACAACTACTGTATTGCCTCGATTAAGTGCTAGTTCTGGAGAGCTGTCCGGATCACTTGCTTCAATTTTTGTATCTTCTACAACATCTAATCCTTGTTCACCTTCTTCGGTTGGGGCAGCTTCACTTTCTTCGTCACCTCCCATTTCCGTATTACATGCTGCTAAAAATAAAATAAGTGCGGTAAACAAAATTAAATAGTACTTTGGAACTTTCATTGAATTTCCTCCCTGCATATAGTTTTAATGAATAACTATAATTTAACCTCATAAACCCGATAAGTCAACAGGGGATTTAAAGTAAGATTTTTCTGTTAATCTGATTTTTTATGAAAATATTGGGAGAAGCTAAGTATCGAAAGGTTTTCCGATTCAGAATAATTTTTAATTAGAACAGGAGAAGCAGTAGTAATACTTGTTTCAACAAGCCGGATTATTATATGCTTAACGCAGATTATTTTTTACTTAAACCACACGAAGCATAGAACGAGAATAATAGAATATAAAGGAGAAGAAGGATGTTAGAGCTCGGATTTCTGGATTGGATGCTGATTGGCCTGTGTGCTTTGCTGATAGGATGTTCTAAATCTGGTCTGCCAAACTTAGTTATTTTAGCAGTAACCTTAATTATGTTCGTCTTTCCAGCGAGAGATTCTGTCGGATTTTTGCTGCCGATGCTGTTAGCAGGTGATTTGTTTGCGGTTACATATTATAGAAGGAATGTGGTATGGAAATATTTAATCAGCCTGGTGCCGTGGGTATTGATTGGGATTATTATGGGCTTCTTTGTTTTGCAGAATATTGATGATGCGCAGCTAAAACCGGTTATCGGTGTCATTGTATTAATGATGATTGCATTGAATTTTATTCGGCAAAAGCTGGGTGCCCGCTTTAATGAGATGCTTCCGAACTCGCTATTGTTTATAGTTTTTATGGGGATTCTTGGAGGATTCACTACGATGGTCGGAAATGCTGCAGGCGCGATAATGACTATTTATCTGCTGGTAAAAGGGCTGCCGAAAAAAGCATTTATTGGAACAGGCGCCTGGTTCTTTCTGACAGTAAATTTGATTAAATTTCCTTTTTATGTTCATCTCGATATGATTACGTTTGATACTTTCACTGTCAATATGATGATGGTGCCGATTATTTTAGCCGGCGCATTTGCCGGAGCAAAAATACTGAATTTTATTCCGCAGCGGGTATTCACCCTGTTGATTTTAATTTTCGCAACACTTGGCGGATTGAACTTGATTTTTAATTAAAAAATATATGAGAAACAGCCGTTATTCTGGAGGAGAGCAGTCGATTTTTATGGTTTGTATTGTATCTAAAAATAGTTCAATAACTTAAAAAGGGAAAGGTTCATACTTTCTTACGATTCTGAAATAAATAGTTAATGAAGTACTGAAAAAAGGAAAAGAACAATCAAAGGATTCATTTATCTGGAATGAAAGGGTGGAGAGAATATGAATAGCAAAGATTCCGTAGTGAAAACTGGAGTTGGGTTCGGTTCTGTATTGGCTATAACTATCTCTTGGAGTGTAAATCAATCTATTCTATGGGCTATTATTCATGGTGTTTTTGGATAGCTCTATGTAATTTATTATGCATTAGTGAGATAAAAGAGACATGTATTTATGCAAAATATCACTTTATCAAAAATACGAAATCATTCAAATAATGAGTATTTTGGTATTTTTTAATGGATTTATGATTATAGGTATTGTTCAATTCTTAAATCGTTTTGAACACCACACTAACAGCCGATATCACTAACTCAAAAGGAGAGAGAAGACAAGATTTTTTCTTGTGTGAGAGTAAATGAAAATGGTCTGTCCTTTTTATTCAGTGATTTTTTACAAAAGGTCTAGACGTATTTATTTGATATTTGGTATGATAAAGAAATATCTTTTATTTCTTGCTAAAAAGGAGAAATGCAATGTGGCTTCCATTGAGTTCTTTCTTTCAGGGGATAGAAGATTGAATTATTTGAATTTTTATGATAAGAAGCCATTAATGAACGTATTTTTAGGAGGATTTGAAAGTGAAGATTTTAGAAAGAATCAGTGCCTTTGCAGGTAATACCTTTGCTTTATGGGTTATTTTATTTGCCATCGTCAGTTTTCTGTTTCCAGGCGGATTTACTTGGATTGCGCCGCATGTAAGTATTTTATTAGGAATTATTATGTTTGGGATGGGGTTGACACTTACACCTCAAGATTTCAAGGATGTATTAAAAGCTCCTAAAAGTGTATTCATTACTGTACTTGCACAATATATTATCATGCCGCTCTTAGCATATGGTTTGGCTGTTGTTTTTCAGTTGCCGCCTGAAATTGCAGTCGGTGTTATTCTTGTAGGGTGTTCACCTGGCGGAACGGCATCCAATGTCATTACATACTTAGCGAAAGGGAATACGGCCTTATCTGTATCCGCAACAACGGTATCCACTTTATTGGCGCCTGTGTTGACCCCGGCATTAACACTTCTATTGGCGAACCAATGGATGCCGGTTTCATTTAAGGATATGTTTATCCAAATATTACAGGTTGTCCTTGTTCCAATTATTTTAGGGTTTGTGATTCGGTTATTATTCAGTAAACAAGTAGAAAAAAGTATTTCTGTACTGCCGCTTGTTTCTGTGATTGGTATCGTCGCCGTCGCCGCAGCAGTTGTATCTGTAAATAAAGAGGCCGTAGCAACATCTGGATTACTTATTTTTGGTGTCGTTGTGCTGCATAATCTATTAGGATTGTTGCTTGGTTTTTCGATTGCCAGACTGTTTAAATTGAACTTTTCAGATCAAAAGGCAGTCTCTATTGAGGTTGGTATGCAGAACTCTGGACTTGCCTCCACCTTAGCATTAACATTCTTTTCCGCTACGCCGATAGCTGCTGTGCCAAGTGTGCTCTTTAGCATCTGGCACAATATTTCTGGTCCGGTGCTTGCCACATTCTGGTCAAAATATGATGATAAAACGAATCATTAACAAAAAATCTCTAGCAGATAGATATTCTATCTCTAGAGATTTTTTAATGTAAAGCGTTCATTTCATTCTTATTTATTTTTTCTCCATAGGCGGTTACCGTTCCATCAGATATTGCTTTTAATAGAATTTGTCCGTCCTCTAATGCACTGCTGGGGAGGATGGACGGAATAGGTCCTGAAATTGATTTTCCTTCTATATCATAAAAAAGGAATCCTTCTTTTTCATCCTTAATAAAAGCATTTACTTTCATGTTTGGGGGAATAAGCAGCGTTAATTTATCTGTATCATTCCAGATTACCTTCACTAATAATTTTTTTCTCTGTTTATTTTCAACAAATGCTTTCCATTTCAAAATGGAGATACTTTCTTCCATACGGATTCTTTCCTCCTGTGTAAATTGCCGGATCATTCACTTTCAAAAACAGTATAACAGATTCCGGTTATTTTTGCTTGAGAAACCTGAATTTGGGGATTTACCTATGAAAAAGAAAGGATTTCCGATGAATTCCAAGTTTAAAGAACGTAATCAGCGGGTGATGAGGTGAAATCACAAAATTTGCATATATTTTCTGAAATATGGGTTAATAATGAATTTTTAATAAAAATAGAATTTTGTTATACTTAGATGTATGGTACTTTATTTTATCCATATAAATGAAACTAATTCGTAGGGGGTATTTTTGGATGTTTAGTAAAAAGAAAACTTGGGTTTTCATGCTGGCACTTATTTTATTACTAGTTTTAGCTGCGTGTGGTGGTGGAGATGATACTTCAGGAGATGATGGGGAAGCAGACGCAGACAACGGTGATTATGATTTAAATGATTCGTACACTGTTGTAAGTGATAATTCTTTCGTTCCATTTGAATTTATGGAGGATGGGGAGCTAGTTGGTTTTGATATTGAATTAATTACTGCAGTTGCAGAAGAAGCGGGATTCGAAATTGATGGAGAAATTCAAACAACGAATTTCGATGGGATCATTCCAGGTTTACAAACAGGGCAATTTGAAATTGCCGTTGCTGGAATAAGTATTACGGAAGAACGAAAAGGTACAGTGGATTTCAGTGATCCTTATTATGAATCCGGTATCACCATTGCTGTCCCAGAGGATAATAAGGATATTAATAGTTTAGAGGATTTAGAAGGAAAAACAATTGCAACCCGGTTAGGATCTACCAGTTCACAATTTTTAGAGGAAAACCTGGAGGATAAGACCATTGATACTTATGAACAGCTGGATCAAGTATATATGTCAGTTGAAAATGGGAGTGCTGATGCAGCCGTATATGATCTTCCTAACGTAGAGTACTATATTGCAACAACTGGTGATGGATTAAAAGCAGTTGGTGATACTTATCAGGCAGAAGATTATGGTATTGCAATTTCAAAAGGAAATGATGAATTAGTAGCTGCGATTAACGATGCATTGGCAACGTTACATGAAAACGGAACATATGATGAGATCTATGATAAATGGTTTGGCGCTTCGGAGTAAGAAATAAAGCAACAAATGCTTAATTGAAAAGCGAACCATTAGTGCAGTTGACTTGGCAGGGATAAAATAAGGAGCTGGCAATCTTATGCACGGCTCCTTATTTTATGTACCAGAGAGGTGAGGAAATGTTTGATTTTACACAGGTAATTGATTTTTTACCGCAGTTAGGTAAAGGCTTATATTATACGCTATTAATTTCTATTATTGGCTTATTAATTGGTTTTGCTTTAGGCGCTATATTCGGTTTAGGCAGGATATCAAAAAATAAATTCTTTTTTATTATTGCATCTATTTATGTAGAAGTTATTCGAGGCACACCGGTACTTGTTCAAGCTATTTGGATTTTCTTTGCATTACCAATTATTACCCAGTACAATATGGATTCCATTACTGCCGGAGTTGTTGTTATTGCGATAAACTCTGGAGCATATATTGCAGAAATCGTTCGCGGATCGGTTGATTCGATTGATAAAGGGCAAATGGAGGCTGGACGTTCTTTAGGACTAAATAAACACCAGACAATGCGTTATATTATCTGGCCACAGGCTTTTAAGCGAATGATACCGCCGCTTGGTAATCAATTTATTATCAGTATTAAAGATACCTCCTTATTGTCTGTTATATTAGTTCCAGAATTAATGTTCCAGGGCAGATATATAGCATCGAATCATTTTAACGCAGTAGAGATTTATACAACAGTAGCTTTGTTTTACTTAGTAATTAATTTCAGTCTGTCCTTATTGCTGCGTTATATAGAAAGAAGGTTGAAGTATTGATGATTACAGTGCAGGATTTACACAAGTGTTTTGGAGATAATGAGGTTTTAAAAGGAATTCATTGTGAAGTGGAAGAAAAAGAAGTCGTGTGTGTGATTGGGCCCAGCGGATCAGGTAAGAGTACGTTTTTACGGTGTCTTAATTTATTAGAGGAAATTACAAGCGGAGATGTGATTGTAGACGGCTACAATATAAGGGATAGGGCAACAGATATTAATATGATTCGAACAGAAGTTGGAATGGTTTTTCAGCAGTTTAATCTGTTTCCGCATAAAACGGTGATTCAAAATGTGATGCTTGCACCTCAAAAGGTTCGGAAGCTTTCTCCAAAAGAAGCAAGGCAAAGGGGAGAAGCTTTATTAGAAAAGGTGGGACTTGCTGAGAAAGCAGATCAGTATCCGTCCCAATTATCCGGAGGACAGCAGCAGCGTGTAGCGATAGCAAGAGCTCTTGCTATGGAACCGAAAATGATGCTTTTTGATGAACCAACCTCTGCACTTGATCCGGAGCTTGTCGGTGAGGTTTTGGAGGTAATGAAGCAGCTTGCGAAAGAAGGCATGACAATGGTGGTGGTCACACATGAAATGGGATTTGCCAGAGAGGTTGCGGATAGAGTATTATTTATGGATGAAGGTATTATTATGGAAGAAAATACACCGGATATCATTTTCAATAATCCAGAGTCTGAGCGAACTAAAGACTTCTTAAATAAAGTTTTATAATTATAGAAGAGAGCTGGTTTCATGATTCCTCCAATCATCGGTAAACCTGCTCTTTTTATTTCCTCCCAAAAAGCGTATACTTATTATAATTATGGATATATCCTCAAGAATTATTTCATCTGGAAAGAAGGGAGCTTATTTTGGTTAAATCATTTCGATGGTTATTTTTTTTGCTGGGAATAATGATTTTCAGCGGCGGTATTTCACTGACCATTAATATGCAGCATTTAGGCATCCACCCGTGGGATGTATTAAATGTCGCGATGTTTGAAAGGGTCGGGTTTACAATTGGAACATGGAATATTATAATTTCCATGATTTTAATTGTTGTCTGTTTTATTTTAGACCGCAGATACATAAAGGCAGGTACTTTTTTTAATGCCGTTCTTGTAGGGTCATTTGTGGATTTCTATCATTGGACAGGAATTCTTCCGGAAGCGACCAATACGTGGGTGGACATTCTATTTATATTAGCTGGTATTTGTATCATGGGGTTTGGCGGAGGACTGTATAATGCGGCAGGTGTCGGATCCGGCCCGCGTGACGGCTTTATGCTTTCGCTTGCAGATAAATTGAAAGCGCCGATTGGCAGAGTCCGGATTATCACGGAATGCAGTGTGCTTGTTATAGGGTGGATTATTGGTGGACCGGTATTTATCTTTACATTTATTTTTACATTCATTCAAAGTCCGATATTTCAAGCTACTTATTTAAAAATGGGGGAGTTTGTTTTAAAGGTAGAATACAACCAAAATAAGAAAAGAAAGGAAACCCATGTTTCCTAAGGATTTAAAAAGAAAGCGGCTTGATACAGAGCAGAGGCAGGGAAATCGTATGTGCGTATTAGAAAAATAGATATACTTGTGTCAAAAAAAGGACCGGCTCAACCGGTCCTTTTTCCAATATTTATACTAAGTAATCAACTAAAGCTGCAATACTTTCTTGATTCTCATTAAAGTTCTGCAGCCATAACCAGGTAAAGAAGCCTGTCAGGAGAATCAGAAGAAGAATAATAAGAACAACATAAGATCCCTTCAAATGAGCCACCTCTTTTCATTACTGACGCTTTAATGCAGATGATACATCATAATGCTCTAAAATGATATCTGTTTCTTCATGTAAAGCTAATTTTGCAAGCTGCTGTCCAAGATAAGGGCCCATCGTCAGTCCGGATGAACCGAGTCCGTTTGCTAAAAGAATATTGGAATATGCAGGCAGTTCGCCGATAACCGGCAAGAAACCGGGTGTGTACGGGCGAAAGCCGACCCGGGTTTCCAAAATGGTTGCTTCTGCTAACTCTGGTGCAATCTCAAGCCCTTGATCTAAAATTTCATGTACGGCTGCTGCGGTGACGCGATAATCAAAATTAACCTTATCCTCATGAGTTGACCCAATGACGAAGCGGTTGTCATCCTGCGTGAGTAAATATTTCGTTCCAGGAGGCATAACTACCGGCCAATGTGCTGTGTGTAAACATGGAATTTCCAGATGCATAATTTGTGCCCGCTGGAACGAAACATCCAGATGGATGTCCAAAGGGTCTACGGTTTCCTTCATCCAAGCTCCGTTCGCCAAAATGACTTTTTCGGCATCAATGACCTCATTATTATACTCCACACCGGTTACCGTATTACCAGCTGTGTATAATTTGGCATCTCCAGATAGAAGGGAAGCCCCATTTGCTTTGGCAGCATTTCTTAAAGCCTTTACTAATTTTCTTCCATCGACCCGCGCTGCTCCACTGATAAAGACAGCCTGGTAATCCTTTTGCAAAATGGGAAAGCGCTGATATGTTTCTTCGGCATCCAGACGGATAATATCACCGATTTCTGGAGCGTCTTCCCGGCGTTTATACGCTCTTTCTTCCATACCGTCTACTTGTTTGGAGTCTGTATGGAGGCTGAGTGCTCCTACCTGTTTATAACCGGTGTCCTTCTCGCCGAGATTTTCTAAATCCGCTATAAGCGATGGATATATCCGGGCGCCATTTTTAGCAAGATGATACCACTTTTTGTTACGGCGCTGGGAAACCCACGGGCAAATAATTCCTGCTGCTGCGTCCGTTGCTTGACCTTCATCGTGCCGGTCAATCAGAATGACCTCTGCACCTTGTTTTGAAAGATAATAGGCGGTGCTGGAACCTAAAATGCCGCCGCCAATAATAATATAAGGTTTACTCATTTTTATCCCTTGAAATAACCTGATACATGGCTTTGATTTTACCCAAAAGCTCTGCTTCGCGGAAGGAAAGCATAATCAGCAAATCGCCCTGAGTCTCCACGCTGCCGAATGGAACTTTAAATTGTACATTCGATTTCCAGAATAAATCATTAAATTCATTAATGCGCTGTTGTTGCAGCTCTAATGCTTCTAATAACGTTTCTAAACTGGGCGGTTCTTCCGTCCAATCCTTTGGGCTTGTCCCAGAGCTGAAAAGTTCAACATAGCCAGCTGGTATATTTTCTGATTTTACAGGGTAGCGGAATAAGAATTTTTCCATGGTTACGAGCGCGTGGCCTAAATGCCAGCGGATCGTTGTATCAAAATAGTCTGCCTGCACATCGATACTATTATCATCCAGCTCGGAAGCAAAGGTGAGCAAAGCAGTACGTGTTAAGTTAAATTGTTTTCTTGTCATTTCATCAATCCTCCAATGATACTAATTATAATCTAATAATGATTATTTTTACAGTATTTTGAGGCGGAATCAATAATATTTCCAGCATTTTTTTACAGAAACAAGATTAGGGCTGGAGCATAGGACATTAAATGTGATAATCTATATATGGAAAGTTTGTCGAGGGAGGAAATCAAAAATGTCAAAAACACTTATTTTCGGACATAAAAATCCAGATACGGATACTATTTGTTCCGCATTAGCTTACGCTGATTTAAAAACAAAATTGGGGGAAGACGTAAGTCCTGCACGCTTAGGTGAAGTAAATGGGGAAACAAAATTTGCTTTAGAGCAATTTGGAGTAGAAGCTCCAGCACTTGTTCAGAAATTAGAAGATGGCGCTGATGTTATTTTAGTAGACCATAATGAATTCCAGCAAAGTGCTGATAACATTGAAAACGCGGTTATCCACGAAGTAATCGATCACCACCGTGTATCCAATTTCCAAACCAAAGAGCCGCTTTATTTCCGTGCCGAGCCAGTGGGATGTACCGCAACTATTTTAAACAAAATGTACAAAGAAAAACAAATTGAATTAGATAAACACATTGCAGGATTATTATTATCCGCTATTGTTTCCGATTCTTTATTATTAAAATCACCGACGTGTACAGAAGAAGATGTAAAAGCAGCGCAAGAATTAGCTGAAAAGGCTGGAGTGGACCTGGAAGAATACGGTTTAGAAATGTTAAAAGCCGGTGCAGATATCAGTGATAAAACGGTTAAAGAATTGATTACCATGGATGCTAAGGAATTTGCAATGGGCGATGCAAAGGTAGAAATCGCTCAGGTAAATGCAGTCGATGTCAGTGAGATTTATCAGCTTCATGATGAATTAGTAAGTGAAATCACGGCAACTGTAAATGAAAAAGGATTGGATTTATTCTTGTTTGTTGCAACTGATATTCTAAATAATGATTCCGAAGTATTAGCAGTAGGACCAGAAAAAGCTAATGTTGAAAAAGCATTCCATGCCACTTTAGATGAAAATGATCGTGCTTTATTAAAAGGTGTTGTTTCCCGTAAGAAACAGATTGTGACAGCTTTAACAGAGCAATTTTAAAACGGTATATAAAAAAGTGAAATCCCCTTGCCTGATTGGTGAGGGGATTTTGTTGATATCGATTTACTAGTAGAAGGATGTTGAGCAATTGATAAGAAATTTTAAGCGTTTTGATTTGATAAACTGAAAAAGAGGAGGGATTTTGATGAAGGAGGAACCGATAAAAAGAAGGGTAGACACTGCATCAAGAGTGATTATGGCATCCCCACAAACCATTTATCAAGCATTTATAAACCAGGAAGCACTGATTTCATGGCTGCCGCCTAAAGGAATGTCAGGTCATGTGGATGCATTTGACCCTAGGCAGGGAGGAACTTATAGGATAACTCTTACGTACGAAATGGATAGTGCGCATTCTGGTAAAACTACAGATAATACAGACGTAACGCAAGGCAGGTTTTTGGAGCTGGTTCCAAACAAGCGCATCGTTCAATCCGTCAATTTCGATTCCGGAGACTCGTTATTTTCAGGAGAGATGATTCAAAAATGGCTTTTTGAAGACGCTTCAGAAGGCACAAAAGTTACTGTCATTTGCGAGAACGTACCTGAAGGAATACGAAAGGAGGATCATGATATAGGTTTAAAATCCACATTGGAGAATCTTGCTGTCTTTACGGAATAAAAAAAGTAACCATTGTTTTAAATCCTCCCTATAGAAAAATGATAAATAAAAAAAGCTGATCAATGATGATCAGCTTTTTTCGATTATCTGCTTATTAGTTTTTAACAACGTTAGCAGCTTGTGGTCCGCGATTTCCTTCTTCGATATCGAAAGTAACTGTTTGACCTTCTTCTAAAGTTTTGAAACCTTCGCCTTGGATTGCAGAGAAATGTACGAATACATCGTCTCCACCTTCAACTTCGATGAAACCGAAGCCTTTTTCAGCGTTAAACCATTTTACAGAACCTGTGTTCATTCTTTTACCTCCACGTGCAATTGTTGCACTGTTTATTACTATTTAGTTCAAAGTTAAATTTCAAGACGAAAGATGTATCCCATCCTGTATTTCTACCGAATCTAAATAAGTATCCTTATTATAGCATCTACAATGATAAAAGCCAACCTTTTTAGGAAAAAAGTTTCTAAACCTGCTTATACACAAATTTTTTAACCGATTATTTTTCTGAAATCACTTAAAGAGCGGGCTTTCCGGCTATTATTAAAAATCAAAATAAATCTGGGTATCTGTCTTGCTCGACTTGTACGTTTATCACATATAGTAAAAAGAGAGAACAAAAAGGAGGAAGAAACGATGCAAGGTAAAGAGCGATTTCATCCGCAGCGATCGAATGAAAAGACCATTGTGCATCCGACAAAGCATCAATATGTCCACACGTCATCCGAATCTGTTGTTAATCATATTCATCCTGTCCATACAACGTATGTAAATCACCATAGTATAAAAAAGCAGCATCCGCACCCGTATGGAAAAAATGCCTTTATGGGCAGACCGCAAATTGGACCACGTCCGCCATTCCCTTCTGCGCCGTTCGCTTTACCAGGACAAATGCCTCCTGGACACATGGGAGAAATGAGAAATCACCCAGGCATTTGTCCGCCGAGAAGACCGGGAATGTGGTGAAAATAACAATGGGCAGTGCGGACTGCCTTTTTGTTAAACAGAGACAAGCTTTCAAATCAAGTATCCCTGCGTTAAAATAGGAGATAACTTAAGCTTGTAATGAAGAAAGGATATTACTGTGAAAATTTTACATGTAACAGGCTATAAGCCGACGGAATTAGGCATCTTCAAAGAAAATGATCCCAGAATTGTTTTTATTAAGGCAGCTTTAGAGAAAAGGCTGCGCACCTTTATAGAAGAAGGATTAGAATGGATTATTATTTCTGGACAGATGGGTATTGAGCTGTGGGCTGCTGCTGTGATAATGGATTTAAAAGAAACCTATGAGGTACAAGTAGGTGTTTTTCCGCCGTTTGAAAATCAGGATGAACGTTGGCCGGACCCAATCAAGGAAAAATATGAAGAATTAATGATGACAGCCGATTTTTTCAAACCGCTGTATAGAGGTGGGTATCAG
This sequence comes from Oceanobacillus sp. FSL K6-0251, assembly GCF_038004725.1. NCBI lineage: Bacteria > Bacillati > Bacillota > Bacilli > Caryophanales > Bacillaceae > Oceanobacillus > Oceanobacillus sp. FSL K6-0251. Next base: position 2,117,334 of record NZ_JBBORS010000001.1, read on the forward strand.
GGGGCGTACCAATTTCGGGCGAAGGATTTATGGCTGATTGATAAAAGTGATGCTGCTTTACTCCTCGTGGATGAAGAATATCCCGGCAGCGTTCGCTATTTTTATGATGCTGTGAATCGGACGTCCAAGGAGTACCCCGTTTTTACGATTACACCTCAGGACTTAGAGGATGTTGTCGAAGAACTGCAAATGCAGGACCCCGATTACTGGGATTCTCCGGATAATTATTGAATGGTACAGCCCTTATACAACATAGGATGGTATGAGGGAGGGATGTTCGCAATGTATTATACTTATGGACCGCCTAATTATGGGCATAGAATGTATGAGCGACAAAATAATCAGCAAGGGACCATCACGGTCACTGGCGTGGGCACGGTTATAGTTTCGCCGAGTATTGCCCGTATTCAATTGGTTGTTTCCACCGTCAGCAGCTCTTTAGAGGAAGCGCAGAAAGAAAATACAGGACGAATGAATCAGGCTCTGGATACCTTGCAGCAAATTGGTGTTCCGAGAGAGCAGATTCAAACTACCAGCTTTTCTGCAAGACCGATGTATAGCTATCAGGATGGCAATCAGATATTACAGGGCTACGAGGTTCGAAATGAAATCACTGTGGTTACGGATGATATGGATCGAATTGGAGAAATCATTGATCGTGTCACCGAAAATGGCGTAAATGAAGTTGTTTCGATTGAGTTTTCGGTAAATGATCCGGAGAACTTTTATATGGAAGCATTAAGCTTTGCACTTACAGATGCAAAGAAGAAGGCAGAAAGCTTAGCTGAACAGCTTGGCGCTAATTTAAACACGGTTCCATTAAAGATTAACGAACAGACTGCTTCGCCAGGGGTTGGACCTGCGCAGGTATTCAAGATGGTGTCTACGCCAATTGAACCGGGAAATCAATCGATAGAAGCACGCCTGGAAGTAGTGTATCAGCTTTAAGAAAGGAAATATAAAAAAATACAAATCAAGCATGTTGAAAGTACTTGATTTGTATTTTTTTATTGTAAGCGTGGCATTCCCTATATACAAATAGAGATAATGTATAAAATGATTGCCGCTATAAACAGCAGTCCGTTAATCATTAAAAATAAGCCATATTTTAACATTTCTTCCAAAGCCTGCTTGCTTTTTCTGTCCGACCTCAAAAGACGGCCTGCTTCCATTCCGCTTTTATACAAATAAACACCCAGCAAAATAGATGCGAGCCCGGGAACAGGCCCGATAATGGACGGGAAATTCTGAATGATGATGAAAATTCCGTACAGAATGATGATAATACCGAGAAATTTGCTTAAAATATGAATCCATTTAAAGTATTTTGGGTGCAAGTATTCCAAAAAAAATGCTCCTTTCCGAAAGTGATGTTTTTTATTTAACATCTTTTCTAAAGCTCCAAATCGCTTAAGTATCCTTCCCCTGTGTGAATATATTGGTATATCTCGTATAAATCCTTATCCAATTTGTTATCTTTAACGGTCTCCTCCATATTCTCTGACATGTAGTCCGTCGCTTTGAACCATTCCTCATTCTCGAGTGCTCCTTCCGGATAGGGAATGTCAGGGGAGATAGCGTGAACTTCCTCGAGCCTTTCTATCATTTGATACGTACGCCAACTTGGATATAATTTGATATCCCGCCAGTTCTCTTTCTCTCTTAATAGATTTTGTTCCTTTATATCTCCATCAATAATAATGGCATATAAATGCCAAAAATCAGATGCTTCTGCGTTTTTATCAAGATCTGGCTCCCATTCTTCAAGATCTTTTTCTTCCAGAATGTCGGGAATATTGTGGAATGCAGCATTCAGCGGATTTTCCAATCCAGAAAAGGCCCTGTCGATAAAATCCTTTTTGATGGCAGAAGCATATAATTCTTCCAATGATCCAATAACGGCTTCTTCGTCTAACCGCTGTAAAACATCACCGGAATATGTAAGAGGATCAAAGCGAAAAACATTTGCTTGACGCCCGTCATCCAATACGATATTGAGTGCATAATCATTAAAAGAACGTCCTTTGTAGTTTATTTCCTCTATTGTCAGGGATTCCTCTTTTTCCGATATCATGAAAGCATAAAAATATTCCAGCATTGAAAAATATAATTTGTCATAGCTGTCATTATACGATTCTTCCTCCTTTATACAGGTGGAATAGACGGCGGTTGCGAGTTCTTCTTCTAAGTTCTCCTTAGAAACCAATACATCCTCATTTAGCTTTTCCTTTAAAGGTTCATGCGTATCCCTTTCAAAAAGAGAAACTCTTTCCTCCAGCGCTTCTTCTGTACCTGCTTCCATAGAGCTGCAATTTACTTCCACGTCAAATGAACTTTCTTCTAGGTTGTCTGTTCCACAAGCTGAGAGGATAATGGTCAGAATCAGGATAAATGATAATTTTTTCATATTAATTCCCTCTCTCCTATGTAATAAAAATAAAAAAGATAAGATAAAACAAAATAATTAAGCTGGCCAATATGCTAGTCAGCAGCAGGAACCAAAGATGATTTTTGAAAAAATTTTCTAATACATATATTCTTGATGCATCTTTTTTGAGTTCTCCCGCAAACTTTCCCGTTTTAAATAAAAAGCTTCCTAATATCATCAGGATAAGCCCCGGAACAGGAGCAATAAGAGCAGAAGAAAAACCGGTGAAAAATAGAAGCAATCCATAGATAAATAAAATAATTCCGACAAATATTCCCCAAATCTGGATGCGTGTCAGGTATTTTTGGTTTAGCGTTTCGATACCTATCCCTCCTTATTTTTTGATACACCTCTGAATTATTAGTAGATAATGAAACATATTACCATAATTTTGTTTTAAAATGGAAGAGCAGTACTATCATTAAATGAAGTTTCGCTTTATAATAAAAACATCATTTTGTTCAAAGGGAGTGGGCTGTATGAATTACCATGTAAGATTGGCAGAAGAGACAGATATTGGTGCTGTTCAGCGTATTGTTTGCCAAAGCTGGCATGATACATATGAAGGCATTATACCCAGAAGCATTCAGGATGCATTTTTAAATAAATCATATAGTAATCAAACCATGCTTCAGCGTATCGAGCTTTCCAGTCTATATGTTGTGGAGTCGGATAAACGAATAGAAGGGTTTGCGAATTTTAGCCGGGTATCAGAAAAAGGAATCAGTACGCTTTATGCTATTTACTTGTATCCGGATACACAAGGGAACGGAATGGGAACAGCGTTATTAGAATATGGGATAGAGGATTTGAAACCTGCGTTTATTCAGCTAAATGTAGAAAAGGAAAATGCAAAAGGGATGGCGTTTTATAAAGGAAGAGGTTTCAAGATTATTTCTGAATTCACCGAAGACCTCAGCGGGCACACGTTACATACCTGTACAATGGAATTAGAAGTAAATCGTTCCTCTAATTAATCATTAGAACACGCTTCTGATTTTTGCTATACTAAGGAACATAACCGAATTGGAATAGGAGAAGTTGACATGGCGACAACACTACTAACTAGAATCAACGAACGGCTCCATCAATTTTCTAAAACTGAGAAAAAGATTTCGAAGTATATTTTACATCATGCAGAGCTTATTCCAAATATGACGACGAAAGAATTAGCGAATAAGGCGGATGTGAGCGAAGCAAGTGTTATTCGTTTTGCAAAGACAATCGGAATTGGAAGTTTTAAAACCTTTAAAATTTCCTTGGCACAGGAGTTAGCGGTAACAGATGATTATATCACTGACTTTTCTATTTTACAGAAAAAAGATTCTCCCTATGAATTGTTTCAAAAAGTCGTTCATGTGAATAAAAATGCGATCGAGCTGACGATGGAATCTTTAGAAAAAAAAGAGCTGGATGATGCAGTCAACGTGCTAAAAAATGCTCGTAAGATTATATTTTATGGTGTAGGCGGCTCATCGATTGCTGCGCTCGATGCGGTATATAAATTTACGAAACTCGGATATGAAGTGGAGTTTAATGCAGATTTTCACTACATGCTGTCAAAGGTGCCTCATTTTAACAGCCAGGATGTATTTGTAGCCATCAGTATGTCTGGAAAGACGAAGGATGTTTTAGATTTAGCACGATTGGCTCAAGAAAAAGGAGCTAAGGTTATTGCAATAACGAACATGAATAAGTCCCCGCTATATAAAGAAGCAGATATTCGATTAGCGACACCGAATGTAGAGCAGGATTTCCGGATTGGAAGTATTACTTCAAGAATGACCCAGCTGACGATGGTAGACAGCTTGTATATCAGTATTTTTAATATCATCGGTGAAAATGTGCTGGATGAATATCAAGAAGCTAGAGATTATGTTGTGAAATTAAGAAGATAGCTTCTTTTTTTATTATAAAATGAAATTTAATTTCACAAAACATATAAATCTTATTGACTTTTAATTTCAAAAACATTTAAAATAGAGTTATAAGCGAATAGAGGAGAGTGATGATATGCTCGATAAGTTAACAACAGAAATGCGAAATCAGCATTCGATGCATTTAGATGAGATGTCGACAATGGAAATTTTAGAGACAATGAATAAAGAAGATGAGCAGGTTTTAACAGCAATCAAGGAGCAGCTGCCGCAAATTGAGAAAGCTTCAAAATATGCGATTGAATCGTTTAAGAAAAATGGAAGACTGATTTATGTCGGAGCTGGTACAAGCGGCAGGTTAGGCGTTTTAGACGCAGTGGAATGTGTTCCTACATTTGGTACGCCGTCAGAGATGGTTCAGGGAGTTATTGCGGGTGGTATGAAAGCGCTTTACGAAGCCGCAGAAGGTGCGGAGGATAATCCGGAGCTCGGCGCTGCTGACCTTAAAAACATTCAGCTCTCAGAAAACGATACAGTAATTGGAATAGCTGCGAGCGGACGTACACCGTATGTTATCGGCGCTTTGCAATATGCTGATTCGAAAAAAGCGAATACAGTCAGCGTATCCTGTAATAAAGATGCTGTCATGAGCCAGTATGCTTCTGTAGCAATTGAACTGAAAACAGACGCGGAGGTGCTGACTGGTTCTACAAGATTAAAGGCCGGGACTGCTCAGAAAATGACTTTAAATATGATTTCGACTGCAGCAATGGTAGGCATTGGCAAGGTTTATCAAAACTTTATGGTGGATTTAAAGCCGACGAATGAAAAATTATTGGAAAGGTCTAAACGAAACATAATGGAAATCACTGGAGCCGACTATGATACAGCAGCCTCCTATTTTGAAAAGGCAAACAACCAGGTGAAGGTTGCGATTGTGATGATACTGCTGGAATGCTCCTATGATGATGCGGTGAATAGATTGAATAATTCGGATGGATTTGTTCGACATGCGCTGACAAAATAAAGGGAGGGTTTACCATGAAGAAAGAACAGAGAATGGCCGCGGAAATTTTAGAACAGGCAGGCGGTAAAGGTAATCTCCAGCGGATTGCTCACTGTATGACACGGCTGCGCTTATCTTTAAAGGATGATTCGAAAGCTGATTTGGCAGGGTTAAAACAGATTGATGGCGTAATGGGCGTGGTTGAAGATGAGACACTGCAAATCGTAATCGGGCCTGGTACTGTCAATAAGGTTGCTGCAGAAATGAGCCAGCTGACTGGATTTGGCATCGGGGAAGACGCAAATGCGGATGATTTAACGTTTGAAGAAAAAGCAGCACTGGATAAACAAAATATGAAAGCAAAGAACCGGACCCCCTTTAAAAACTTTTTACGTAAGCTTGGAAATATTTTTATACCTTTAATTCCGGGCCTTGTAGCATCAGGAGTTATTAATGGCGGAGCGAACTTTGCAGTCAACGCAGGGGTGGATCCAGAGCAAAACTGGATGCAGATATTGCTCTTGTTTGGCGGCGTTATCTTTGCTTCCTTAGGAATCTTAGTAGGCTGGAATACTTCAAAGGAATTTGGCGGAACTCCGGTATTAGGTGCTATAGCAGGAATGATTTTATTTAGCCCGCAGCTTGAAAATATTGCGATTTTTGGAGAGGAATTAACTCCCGGCAGAGGCGGTTTGTTTGGTGTTATCTTTGCTGCCTGGCTGATGACGGTTGTTGAGAAAAATGTGCGTAAAGTGATGTGGAATGCAGTTGATATTATTTTTACTCCTTTAATTACCGTGCTGGTTGTTGGATTTGTATCCTTATTTGCCATTATGCCGGCAGCAGGTTTATTATCCGATGGAATCACTAAAGGGTTGATTGCCTTGATTGAGACGGGCGGCGTTCTAGCAGGGGCCGTTCTGGCAGGGTTCTTCCTGCCATTGGTTACGGTTGGCCTGCATCACGGTTTGACACCGATTCACTTAGAGTTGATTAATGCGTTTAATGAAACGGCACTGTTGACCATTTTAGCGATGGGCGGCGCCGGGCAGGTTGGCGCAGCGATTGCGATTTATGTAAAAACCAAAAATAAGCATTTAAAAAATATTATCAAAGGAGCTGCTCCGGTTGGCTTCTTAGGGATTGGTGAGCCGTTAATGTACGGGGTGACCCTGCCGCTTGGAAGACCGTTCTTAACCGCTTGTTTAGGAGCATCCATCGGCGGAGCGTTCCAGGCAGTGATGAATACAGCAGCTGCAGGAATTGGCGTTTCAGGCTTATCATTGATACCATTAATAACAAATGGGCAGTATATAAGCTATTTTCTAGGACTTGTTATTTCGTATGTATTTGGTTTCTTATTTACGTATGCGTTCGGCTTTAAGGATAGTATGGCAGATGGAATTTAACAATTAACAGGAGGCTGCGGCCTCCTGTTTCTTCTTATATAATAGATGGAGGGATAGTTATGTTAGGGATTTCTATTTATTTAGGGAATACACCAATAGAACAACAGATTCCCTATATTCGAAAAATGAAGGAAAGTGGGTTTCATTCCATTTTCACCTCTTTGCATATTCCGGAGGATGATCAGACAGTATATAAAGAGCAACTTCAGGCGCTTGGTAAAGCAGCGAGTGAATTAGATATGGAACTCATGGCGGATATTTCACCAAATTCGTTACAAACATTAGGCTTTAACTGGGAGAATGCAGATCAATTACTAAACTGGGGACTCTCCGGTCTAAGGATTGACTACGGTATTGATGACCAGACAATCATTGATTTATCACATAAAATGCGGGTTGCATTAAATGCCAGTACCATTGACGTGGACGCGTTAAATCATTTGAGGGCGAATGGTCTCCATATGGAAGCGGTAGAAGCATGGCATAATTATTATCCGCGTCCGGAAAGCGGGTTAGGGTCCGTTGATTTTATTCAGAAAAATAAAGCATTAAAAGAAGCTGGTTTGACCGTAATGGCTTTTATACCGGGAGATAAGCAATTGCGGGGCCCGCTATACGAAAAATTGCCAACCTTGGAACAGCATCGCGGGTATTCTCCATTTGCTGCATATCTGGAATTAGAAAAATTCGGTGAAGTTGATAAAATCGTTGTTGGTGATGTTGAAATAGGGGAGGATTCTCTGAAACAATTTCAGGCCTATATCCAGAAAGATGAAATACTAATCCGGGCTGTTTCTGATAAACGAGCAGACTCTGAAATAATCCGTAAAGCAGCGGCTGCAATGACCAACCGGGCGGATTATGCAAGAGATTGTATCCGTGCCGTTGAATCGAGAAGCTATGCGCAATTTGGAGAATCAGGTGTTCAGGCTCAAAACAATACGGAGCGCCCTGCAGGTTCTGTAACGATAGATAATGAAAAATATTTGCGTTACCAGGGTGAAATTCAAATCACCTTAGCCGATTTACCGGCGGATGAAAGGGTAAATGTGCTTGGGCAGGTGATTGAAAATGATTTACCGCTGCTTCCATGGATCGAGGGGAATCAGAGATTTCGGATCGAATGGCTGTAACGGACTAAATGCTGCAGGGATATCCATTAACTAATGATGAGCTCTTTTCATTTTATACAGAGAGAGCTGCGACCTTTCACTTTCCTAGCCATGTTATTTCTATAACAGATTAGGAGTGCATCTTATTTTATTTGATAATCAGAAGATATGAGATATTTATTCACCTCGAATGAAAAATGTGAAATAATATAGGAAGGTTAAAGGAAAAGTGGGGATGTTTAGTGGATATACATATTGTTCGGATGACACAAAAGTATGCAGTGGAGGCACTTTGCTGGAAGTACGAAAAGCCGTATGATTTTTATAATAATGTGTTAACGACTAGTGCGATTGTAGAATTGCTTGGCGGCGGCTATTACGCAATGGTAGATTCATCTCACAGGTTAATTGGTTTCTTTTGCACAGGCCGTTCAGCCAAGGTTCCTGTTGGAGATAGAAATGCAGCTTATATAGAAGATTGTGTTGATTTAGGTTTGGGAATGAATCCACAGTTGACTGGAAAAGGAAACGGAGATTCATTTTTAAAAAGAATTCTTCATTTTATTGAGCAGGAGCATAAAGGCAAGGCAATTCGACTTACCGTTGCATCGTTCAATAAACGAGCAATCCAGTTATATAAAAAAAATCACTTTATTAAAGAACATCAATTTCGCTATAAAGGAATAGAGTTTATAACGATGAAACGTAACAATCCAGCAATATAGACAAAACGTACATTTATCGGATTAATAGTTATTTGCGTAGGACAAAACCGCCTTCTTTCATAAGATGTATTATGCATTGGAAAGGAGGGAGTCCGAATGAGCCGAGATAAATGTCAATGTAGCCGTTGTTGCAATTCGAACCGGGATGAGGATGTACGTGTTCATCCAACAAGGCATGAGGTTCGTACTACTAATAGCGTGAAAACTGTAAAAAACATTCACCCGACAGAAATTAAAAATGTGCATCGCACAATTGTCCGCAATGAAAATTATTATCCAGTCAGAGAATCCAATGTGAACGAAACGGTTGTTGAAAATTATGATTGTGGCAGCGACGTAAACGATTCAAGTAACTGCCGCAGAGTAGGTGGTTCTAATAATGGCGGGGGTGGAAATCACCATCATTCCGACCATTGCGGCAAACGTTCTGAGAACCGCTGCAAAAAAAAACGTTCCTGCGGTTGCGGCAGAAACCGTAATTGGTTCTTCTAAAAATTGAAATATTATTAGCTGGAGAGCCTGCGCTTCTCCTGATTATCATGATGTCGTAAAATAACTCTTATTAAGAAAGCTTTTCAATGGGAAGAAAATAACCCATGAAATGCTTCTTAATAAGAGTATTTTTTGTGTTTTAGAAAGGCGTTTTTCTTGAGCAGATATCTTGAGATAGATAAGTGATTATGGTAATAATATTAATTGTGTTTAAAAAACGACAAGCATTTGTGATAAACATAACATTTTAAAAGAAGAAATATTGGAGGTATACGAATGAAAATTGCAGCAATGATTGGAAGCAACCGCGCAGAATCTTACAACAAACAACTTGTTGAATATATGAAGGACCGTTATCAGGAAAAAATAGAAATTGATATTTTGCCGATAGAAAAATTACCTTTCTATAATCAGGATGAGGAATTAAATCCGCCAGAAATTGTAAAAGAAATTCGTCAGCGTATCAAAGATAGTGACGCTATTTTATTTGCTACACCTGAATATAATGGGTCTATTTCGGGTATGTTAAAAAATGCAATCGACTGGTTCTCCCGTGTTGATTTAGTTATGGTAAATAAACCTGGAATGGTAGTAGGAGCTTCAATGGGAGTTCTTGGTACAGTAAAAGCTCAACTACAGCTTCGTCAAATTTTAAATTCTCGCGGAGTCGGGGTATTGACTCTGCCAGGAAATGAAGTATTAATTGGTTCCGTGCAGAACAAGATGGACGAGCAAGGAAATCTGGCGGATGAACAAACCATTGATTTTCTTGATTCCGTTGTTCATAACTTTATCGATTGGTGCGATACGTTAAAGAATTAATTTTATCGAGGTTCCGTGAAACTGCGGGTTTGGCCTTTGTTCTTTTTAAATTTCAGCAGGGGAAACTCCCACTGAATAAAGCTTCAGTTTATGCCGGTGATTTTACAGTCACCGGTTTTGTCTTTTTTCACACTGAAACCATTCAATTGGAGAACCGAAAGTTTCGGCTGAATAAAGTTTCGTTTTATAATGAAGCAAAATTGGGAAAGAAATAACTATATGAAAAGTAATGACTCACCGATAGCTAAATAAAAATGTAATCTTTAATGAAAGAAGGGTCGTAAATGGATGAGAGTCATGAATCATCAATAGATACAAAAAATATTAGCCGGGCGCCCATTCTGATTGTTTTATTATCCGGAGCCTTTGTAGCTATTCTGAATCAGACGTTACTAGGAACGGCGCTGCCTCATATGATGGCGGATTTAGATATTGATGCAAATACAGTACAATGGCTGCAATCTGCTTTTATGCTCGTAAATGGGATTATGATCCCGATTACAGCCTTTTTAATTGGGACGTTTACGACGCGCAGTTTATTTCTAACCGCGATGTCCCTGTTTACAATAGGTACACTGGTTTGTGGCGTTGCACCAGAGTTTTTCTCACTTCTGCTGGGGCGTGTTCTGCAGGCAGCCGGTGCAGGAATTATGATGCCGTTGATGCAGACCATTTTGATTTTAATTTATCCAAAGGAAAAACGGGGCAGTGCAATGGGAATGTTCGGTTTAGTTATTTCCTTCGCACCCGCCATCGGACCGACGCTATCTGGGTATATTGTAGAGCATTTTCCTTGGAGAACGTTATTCTTCATGGTTTTGCCAATTGCTATCCTAAACATAATTATCGCTTACTTTTTACTTAAAAATGTGACGAAACGGACTTTCCCTGAATTGGATAAGCTATCCGTTTTATTATCTACACTTGGTTTCGGCGGTATTCTATACGGATTCAGCACCGCTGGAAATGCAGGCTGGTTAAGCTATCAGGTTATCGGTTCCTTAGTTATCGGCGGGGTTATGCTGGCATGGTTTATTACCAGACAAATGCATTTGAAAACACCTATTTTAGAATTTCGGGTGTTTAAATATCGGATATTTACAATCACTACCGTATTAGGTATGGTTACGTTTATGACAATGATTGGAGCTGCTGTCATTTTGCCGCTTTATATGCAGCAAATGTTAGGATTCAGTGCCTTTCATTCAGGGCTGGCTTTACTGGCAGGTGCTGTTATACAAGGGTTAATGAATCCGATTACCGGAAGGCTCTTTGACCGATACGGTGCCAGGTATTTGGCAATGATTGGTTTAGTGCTGATTGTCGGTACGACCTTTATGTTAAGCACGTTAACGACAGAAACAAGCTTTATATTTATCGCAACGATTCATGCCTTGAGAATGCTGGGGGTGGCTATGGCGATGATGCCTGTTACAACAGCAGGTCTCAATGTATTGCCCGAAAAGTATATTTCGCATGGCACAGCAGTGAACAATACTTTAAGACAGGTTTCCGGAGCAATCGGTACAGCATTGCCAATTACCATTATGTCTACAGCATCTATCCCTGAACAGGGAATCCAAGGGATGGTTCATGGTGTCAATGTTTCTTTCCTTGTCACTGGAATAATCTCTATCATTGCGCTGGTATTGACATTCTTTATCCATGATCGGGATTAACTATTTAATATAATGAAAAAGACCTTAGAACACCGGATGTTCTAAGGTCTTTTTCATTATACGCTGAATACTTCTACTTTTTTGCTGTCTGTTTTGTTGTAAGCTCCGTGCATCACAGGACCAACATACTCGTTTAGCTTCCAGCCGTTAGCAATAGCAGCTGCAACGAAGATTTTTGCTGCTTTTACGGCATCGTGCACGTTTTCACCGTGAGCTAAGTTTGCAGTGATTGCCGCAGCGAAAGTACATCCTGCTCCATGGTTATAGCTTGTTTCTATTTTTTCGCTTTCTAATAAGTCAAAGTCTGTTCCGTCATAGAACAGGTCAACAGCTTTATCGTGGTCAAGCTGTTTTCCGCCTTTAACGACAACATTTTTTGCACCTAAGGCGTGAATTTTTTTAGCAGCTTCCTTCATTTGCTCTATGGTCTTAATTGGAGCCATTTGAGCTAATTGCGCTGCTTCAAACAAATTAGGCGTTACAACCAGAGAACGAGGCAATAATTCTTCACGCATCGCGTCTGTGTTTTCCGGCTGAAGCACTTCATCTTCCCCTTTACATACCATGACAGGGTCAAGAACATACTTCTCAATATTGTATTCATCAATTTTTTTTGCGCCTAAATTAATAATATCTACAGATCCCAGCATTCCGGATTTCATTGCATCTACGCCGACAGAAAGGATCGTGTTCAATTGTTTTTCAACGACTTCCGCATCAATCGGTGTAACGTCATGTCCCCAGCCTTCTGGATTCATTGTCACAATGGAAGTCAGAGCGGTCATGCCATATACATTATGCTCCTGAAAGGTTTTTAAATCTGCAGCAATCCCGGCTCCGCCGCTAGAGTCAGAACCAGCAAGGGTTAATGCTTTTTTCATAGTCATTGGTTTTCCTCCTTAAAGTCAGTTATACTCATAAATTAAATGATGCTGACTCTCTAAAAATTACTTTTCCTTTGTTGCTAGGATAATCCTTTCTAACTCAATTGTAAAGCCATCGAAATGCGACAGGCAAGATGCCGCTATACGTTAATAAACGAATCGGTTGCATTAATCTGTCCCTTTATCTTCGTTGCATGTAATTTTTCTCCCTGCAGCCATTTTTGAAAAGAGAAAATAAATGGCTGACGATTGCCTCCCAACGCAAACCAAGCAGCTTGTTCTTTTGGCAAGTACAGTGCTGTATGCAGTGTCCCTGCCCATGCACCGTATTTTTCAGAAAAGATTCCTTGTTCGATATCATTTAACATACGAAACGCTTCATAAGGTGTATGAATATCCCTCTGCTTTGTTAGGATTCTCTCCAGCCGTTCCATTGATTCATCTGAACGGTACCGGTTCTCTTCTGTTAATGCATTGAAATGGTTTGTACAGCTGCTATCTTCCCGGACAAAGAAAGAGCGGGGGGAAACCTCCACAACGAGTGATTTTCCAGTTGTATCTAATAATACATAGTTGAAGGTATTCCGGTGCGGGATCTCACGAAGTAATTGAACGGCTTCTTCCACAGTGGCACAGTTTTCTAAAAGCAGTCTGCCAATCATATTGCAGACAAAGCCATCGCCGGATTTTTTACGGTTGACGAAATTATAGCCCATCGTCAGCCCTTTTTCATTGATTCCGTCCGTACGCCCGGTGATTTGCATGGAAGGACCGACACTGGCATATCCGGAATCAGAGGGAGCGAATAAAACATAACGGCCTTCATAGGAATGGGGGGCATTATCATAATTTCGTACCAGGTAATCCTGCTTGGTATTAATGGAACAGCCGCTGCGGCCGTATTCATAATAGTAACCGCCAAATTCGCGAATGGCATCATTCCAGGGGATGCCTAATCCATCACTTAATCCTTCTATTTCTTCCCAAATAGCCGGAGAAAATGCTTTGAATACTGCTTTTACTTCTTCTTCATCAACAAGGAAGTTTCTCCAGCGTTTGCTGAGCAGTGCTTTCCGATGGTTGATTATGGGTGAATTCTTTAGTTTTTCCGCCTGAAAAAGTCCGAATTGATAATGGCCTCCACGGAATTGTATAATATCAGCATGAACAGATTTCATTGTTGCTCTCCATTTCTTTCGTAAATGTATTGCTAGTGTATCTTGTTTAGAGTGATTAGAAAAGAAATCAGCTTTATCATGGAGAATCGTTCGTAAAACTCCTGCTAAGTGAACTTTCGTTTAATGGAAAAAGAGGAGATTCAGATGACAGAAAAGATAAGCTATACGGAATTATATCAAAAATTATTTCATTACTATGGCCCTCAAGGGTGGTGGCCAGCAGCTTCTGATTTTCAAATGCTGATCAGCGCTATTTTGGTTCAGCGGACAAATTGGAAAAATGTCGAGTTGGCTCTGGCGAACCTGGGGAAAGATGCAGCTGCTGAGCGTTTAATACAAATGGAAGAAGCAGTGCTTGCCGAAAAAATACGCCCAAGCGGCTTCTATCGAATGAAAGCGAAGAAAATTAAGGCCTGGCTGCATTGGTTTCAAAAATATGACTTTCAGGTAGAGAGGATTCAAAGCGTTGATCAAGCTGTTCTCCGTAAAGAACTGCTGGCAATCCATGGAATCGGAGAGGAAACTGCGGATGCGATGATGCTGTATGCTTTTGATAAAGCCGGTTTTATTGCGGATACCTATGCGATGCGGTTGTTTCATCGAATCGGCTATCAGCTTCCCAAAACCTATCATGCGCTTAAAATTGAAGTGGAAAATTTCTTTCCGCATGACTTAAAAATGCATCAGGAATTTCACGCATTAATTGTGGAGCATGGAAAACAATATTGTAAGAAGACGCCGTTATGTGAAAACTGTCCGCTTCTTTCGTTTTGCTGGACGGGGGAGAAAAAAACAAATGGAGAACGGAATCTGTTAAGTTAAGAAGAATAAACTTTTAAAAAGGTGAATCAGGGACAGGAAATGAATTATCTACTGCCCTTGATTCTCTAATCGATCTATTTTTTTCTGTAAAAGGTCAAGCTGTTGCTGCATTTCTATCAGCTGGCGGCTCGTAACAGGTGAATTTTCTTCAAAAGCTGCTTCTTCCTCTTCTACATCTTCATTGTATAGAATCGTTGATCCGACGAGGGACATAATACTTCCTAATGTAGTAACCACTCCGCCATAATAAAGTAATTTATCACCAAGGCTTTTCTCGCTCACATTAAAATTTGTTGGGGTGTTAAGGAAAAAATTAGACATGATAGGACACTCCTGTAAATCTTTTTATTATTGCTTTATATTCATGGAATAGTTATATATAGGTTAATATATGTGTTTCCTAAAAAAAACTCTACAAATAGCGGATGTTCATAAAATATTCATTTCTAAATGGTGCAGCGCACTGTGTGGTGAGCGGCGAAAAGCATGCTGTTGTATAATGGAGTAGAGGATATATTGTAATTGATTATGTTGTGTTTAAGGGTGGTGATCCGTTGTTAAAGGAATTTACAAAAGATTTTCGAAACAGGATGATTTGGATGGGGGTGGCGTCCCTTTTTATGGCACTGGCCATCGTAGGGCAGAGCTATCTCGTGGTAACGATTATCCAGCAGCTGTTTTTGGATAATGCGGCATTTTCATCTATTCTTCCTGCTGTTTTTATATTGATTGGCATGCTTTTGGTACGAACGGTTTTTCAATATATGATAAAAGGCTCCGGCATAAAAATGGCTCAGACTGCGAAGGTTTCGATACGGGAAAAATTGCTCCGTCATTTTACCAGCCAGCCTATGATCGATGCAGATAAAGGACAGTCTGGCCGGAAGACAAGCTTATTTATGGATACGATCGATGAAATAGACGGCTATTTCAGTCAGTATCTCCCTCAGGTTATTCAATCTGTCGGCATTGTTCTGATTGTCTGGTTAGTTATTTTTATTCAAAATTGGACAAGCGGACTGATTATTCTTGTTTCCGCTCCCTTTATTCCTGTCTTTATGATGATTATTGGTATAAAAACAAAGGATAAATCAAAGGAACAGCTGTCTGAATTAGCAGCTTTTTCAGGAACGTTCCTGGATACATTACAGGGTCTGCCGACGGTGAAATTATTTGGCCGGTCTCAAGAACAGAGAAATAAAATTGATCAGGATAGTACAAGCTTCCGGGATGCAACGATGGGTGTGCTGAAGGTTGCCTTTACAAACTCCTTAGCGCTGGAATTTATCGCTATGCTGAGTATCGGTCTGATTGCTTTAGAGATTGCAATCCGGATGATTATTTTTCAAAATCTCAGCTTTTTTACGGGATTTTTTGTTTTACTTCTTGCGCCGGAGCTGTTCAGTCAATTGAAACAGCTGGGCTCCGCTTTTCATTCCGGACGCGCAAGTATGGGCGCAGCCTCACGGGTCGAGGATGTGCTTGATGAAGAGACGACTCCAGTTTCTTGGGGAACTGCTTCATTAAAAACCGATAAAGCACCCGAATTAAGGCTGGAACAGGCTTCCTTTCATTATGAAGAGGGAAACTTTCAATTAGCGCCGGCTTCGATGCGGATTTTACCGTATGAGCAGGTTGCCATTATTGGTAAAACCGGTGCAGGTAAGTCAACCTTGCTGCATGTATTAGCTGGTTTTCTGCCGGCGAAAGAAGGAAACTTTCTAATTGACGGTATTGCGCAAGAAAAGGTAGAAAAAGCAGATTGGTTCGGCCGGATTGGTTATTTATCGCAGCAGCCCTATGTGTTTTCTGGAACCGTACGGGATAATATATTACTCGGCTCTCAGGAAGAACAGCATGATAAAGTCATACAGGAGGTTGCGGAGCATGCAGGAATCTGGAAGTGGATTACTGCTTTACCAGACGGATTAGATACGATCATCGGAGAGGGAGGCAGAGGCTTATCGGGAGGAGAGAAGCAGCGGATTGCGATTGCCCGCACCCTTCTGAAAAAACCGCAAATTCTATTCTTTGATGAGCCGACAACCGGTCTCGATATCCAGACGGAGCATATTTTGCAAAAATCGTTAGATACCTTAAGAAACCAAACAACGATGATTACTGTTGCGCACCGCCTGCATACAATCCGTAACGCCGATAAAATCTTTCTGCTGGATCAGGGAGAAATAGCAGGAGAGGGGACACATGAACAACTTTACAAAAACAATGAAATGTATCGAAAAATGATCCATACACAGCAAGGAGGGCGGGAAGCATGAAGGATATCAGTCTGGTCTTAAAAATGATGTTGAAAGAAAAAAGGGATATTCTGATTTCTATCTTCTTTGGATTTTTAGCGGGGATTACCGCTGTCTCCTTATTTGCAGCAAGCGGTTATTTGATTTCACAAGCCGCTTTTGCACCGCCGATCTATACCTTGATGATTCTGGTAGCGAGTGTGAAGCTGCTGGGGATTACCTCAGCTGTCAGCAGATACGGGGAACGCTATTTTTCTCATCGCGGTACCTTTACGATTCTGAAAAATATCCGCCTGAAGGTTTATGATCAGATAGAGCCGCTGGCAAGCAGACTTTTGCAAAAATACAGAAGCGGGGATATTCTGGCACGGATCGTCGGTGATGTAGAGAGCTTACAGCATTTCTTTTTACGTGTGTTTTATCCGCCGGTGGTATTGGCAGCTGTTTTTACAGCTACGATTTTCTTTACGATGTATTTATCCATAGGGGTGGCTATGACAATGATTGGCGGCGTGATTATCGTACTGGTTGTTTTCCCATCCATCTTTTATCTGTTTCAGAAAAAGACAGCTGTAACGATGCGGGAAAAAAGAGGTGCATTGTCCTCGGAATTTACAGACTATCTGTACGGGTTCCGGGAATTGACAATCTTTCAACAGGCGGAAAGGAAAAAACAGCAGCTCGATAATAATATGAAGCAATACGAAGAAATAAAGGCGAAAGAAAATCGCCAGCTTGCTATCCGGGAAGCCGTTGTTATCTTCTTTTCTTTTTTCATTGCAGTAATTATTCTCGTGCAGGCAGGGTTTTATGTATCAGAGGGAAACCTTGCCGGAACACTGTTAGCGATGCTGTTTATGATTGCCATTACGGTGTTTGAGGATACGTCATCGATGGCAGTGCTTCCTGCGCATTTAGAAGAAAGCAAAGCTTCCTCTAAACGTCTCACCGAGGTTTGGGAAAAGGAGACGCAAACCGAAGAGGCTGTTCATGAAATTGAAACGGATGTACCGATTCAATTTGATTTTAAGGATGTTTCCATTCAATATCCCACTGAAAAGAAGCCGGCTGTGCGTCTCACTGCTTTTCAAATCAAGCCGGGAACAAATATCGCCATTGTCGGGCCAAGCGGCTCAGGGAAATCGACGCTGATGCAGGCGATGCTCACTTTTGCTCCCATCCAATCCGGTCAACTTTTAGTAAATGGGCAAGAGCTTGATAAAATTGCTCCAGACAGTCTTTGGAGACAATTGAATGTATCCCTGCAGCATAATCATTTTTTCTACGGAAGTATTTATGAAAACCTGCGATTTGCGAATAAAGAGGCGGGGGAAGAAGCCTGCCAGGAAGCATTAGAAAAGGTTCAATTAAGCCATTTTTCATTAGAGGACCAAGTATTGGAAAAGGGAACGAACCTGTCTGGCGGAGAAAAACAGCGTCTGGCACTTGCCCGTCTGTTTTTACGGGATGCTTCTGTCTGGCTGCTGGATGAGCCAACCTCATCTTTAGATGCGATTACAGAGCAGGAAATAATGGAGGAAATAGAAAAGGCAACAAAATATCAGACGGTGGTAACCATCAGGCATCGTTTAACAGGCTTGGAAAAGATGGATCAGATTATTGTCATGAACCACGGAGAAGTCGTTGAACAAGGCACTTATATGGAGCTGATGGGGAAGAAAGACGGCTACTTTAAAGCGATGAAGGAGCTGGAAAATAGTCAACTGGTGTAACGGCAATAAACAGTCGTATCTAAAACGGATATTTTGTATTTTTCGCTTATATGGGAAACAAAAAAATGCCCTCAGCTAATCCGATTAAAAAATCGGTTAGCTGAGGGCATTTGTGTATTATCTATCCTTAGCTGCAGCGACAAATGCTAAAGCAATTGCTGCAATCAGGACGATGAAAGGAGCGATGAAAATCAGAAATTGGTTCAACATGTTATCACTTCTTTCCTTTAATATAGTTTTTATCAAACAGGAATAGCTTTAACAATAAATACAGAGACGGAACTAAAAGCGCCATACCTAAGATAAAGACAACGATAAGCGAGATGGCCATTGCCGGATTGGTAAACCCTTCATGAATGCTGATATGAGGGTATAAAAGGTATGGATAATGGGCTATCCCGTAACCGAAGAAAGCAAAGGCAAATTGTCCGGTAAGGAGCCAAAATGCTATTCCATAATTTCGGCGCTTCCAAATCAGGATGACGGTCAATATCCATAACACAAAGGAAACGGCAAACATCCACCAGAGACTTAAGAGATTTGCAAAATGAGCTTCGTTATGGAAGTAAAGCTCGACAATTATTCCTGAAGCGGCAATAATCAAAGGAATGGACCAGCCTAATGCGTACTTTCTCATTAAGTTTGTTGCATCCATATCGCCTGTTTCATTTGCATACCAGGTTAAGAACACTGCTGAGATATATAGCACAGCCACAATACTTAAAACAACAATGGACCAGGTTAACGGGCTGAAAAACAGGGCGCTGTAATCTAAGACCGGATTTCCATCCTCCATAAAGACAAAGCCGCCCTCCGAAATGGTCAGAACAATCGACAGGGAAGCCGGAATAAGCAACCCGGACAGCCCGTACATAATGGCATATCCTTTATGCCCCTGTTTTCCGTAGGATTCAAATGCATAATAAGAACCCCGTATTGCCAGTAAAATCAGTGCCAAGCTGCCCGGAATCAGTAAAATGGTTCCGAAATAGTAAGCAGACTGCGGGAAGAAGCCGACGATTCCGACAAAGAAGAAGACAAAGAATACATTGGTAACCTCCCAGACAGGGGACAGGTAACGCTGAATGATTTTCGAAAGAATATGCTGCTTTCCGGTAACGATGCTGTAGGCATTGAAAAAGCCAGCTCCGTAATCAATGGATCCAACAATGATATAACCAAATAAGAATAACCAGAGTACGGAAATACCGATAATTTCTAATATCATGATTCGTCACCACCTTGCATACGTTCTAAATCTTTTTCAACCGGGTTTTTCCGGAACATATACGTTAATACAACAACCGTTCCGACACCCAGAATAAGGTAAAGGATGGCAAATAACAAAAACATCCAGCCGACATAATCACTTGTTGTAGCAGCTTCCTCAATGGTCATCAGCCCTCTTAAAATCCATGGCTGGCGCCCGACTTCCGCCATCCACCAGCCGGCTTCAATGGCTAAGAAGGAGAGCGGTCCGCCTGCGACGATCAGCCAGCGGTACCATGTTTTTTCAACGAACGCCCATTTTCTCCGCATTCCAAACCAGTAAAGCAGAGATAAGGCAATCATAAACATCCCGATGGTGACCATCGTATCAAAGAAATAATGGATGACGAGCGGAGGCTGTTCTTCCGCCGGAAATTCCTCCAGACCGGTTACTTCTGAACTCGGGAAGCCATGTGCAAGAATACTCAAGGCATAAGGAATATGCAGGGCATAATTGGCTTCATTATTTTCATCTAACACGCCCCACATCACTAATGGCGCTTCCGTGCTTGTCTCAAAATGCCATTCTGCCGCAGCCAGCTTTTCGGGCTGATATTCTGCTAAGTATTTACCGGATAAATCACCGATCAAAGCTGTTGCGATTGCAAAGATTAAACCAATCTTCATAGCCATATGCAGGGACTTTTTATGATACTCCTGATTTTTCTTTTGAAGCAGCCGGAATGCCGCAATCGCAGCGAACATAAAGGCAATCGTCATATAGGCTGTAGACAGCACATGAGCAACCTTAGTCGGCATGGATACAGTAAACATGGCCAGAACCGGATTCGCATTAATCAAATCTCCGCCTATGATGTCAAAGCCTGCCGGGCTGTTCATAAATGAATTCACCACGGTGATAAAATAAGCTGACATACCGCCGCCGACAGCTACCGGAATCAATAAAAGCAAGTGTTTTTTCGGATTGTCAAAACGATCCCATGTATATAAATAAATTCCTAAGAAAATCGCTTCAAAGAAAAAGGCGAACACTTCCATAAATAATGGCATCGCGATAATATTTCCTGCTAATTCCATAAAGCTCGGCCACAGCAGAGATAATTGAAGTCCGATAATCGTACCTGTTACTACTCCGACAGCAACGGTAACAACAAATCCTTTCGCCCAGCGTCTGGCCATCAACAGGTAATGATTATCGTTATTTTTGATCCCGATCCATTGGGCAATCATAATCATTAAAGGAACACCGACACCGATTGTGGCATAAATAATATGAAATGATAATGTCAACAGCGTCAGCATTCGGCTGGCATACGCCGGATCCTCAAATAAGGTCATGGGTCAACCTCCTCTATTATGTGTTTTTTTACTCTATTTTTTAACATTCCCTGTGTATACAGTTTTAATCAGATTCTGTCAAAAATTCATATTGCTGAAGAAATTCCTCCTGATCATACGTTTTTTCAATAAAGGTCAGCTTGTTATGGTGATCGATGAGTACAATAGTGGATGCTCGGGTGCCATAATCAGGTGTTTCGATAAAGATGGAAGACAATGCTTTTTCTAAATCTGCACGAATCCCTGTCTGGGGCAGAAGTTCGCTGTCAGCTTGTGTCCTGTTTTGTAAGCTGTGTAATAAATCTTCTGTTTTCATTTCCGGGTGTGACTGAATATAATCCGTCAGTTCCTTTTTAGAATGTTCGACTTTTGGCCAGGGGGTATTTAGCGTATCGTTGCTTAATCCATGAACCCCTGCTTTTATCTTAGAACCCTGATTATACACATTATTATAGTGATACAAAGTGTCCTTGTCACCGAAAAGAATGTTATATCCGGCGTAGTTATGACGATTTTTTGAAAGCTGCTCTAAAAACAATTCCCCGTCAAAATTCTGTAACAAAAAATCTACCGGGAGTTCTCCGCGGGAAAATGTCTTAGATGCTGGAAGAGAAGGGTCCCGATAATTGGTCACCGCAGCAAATTTTCCCTGCTTGGAAACGGCCAGCCAGGTTCCCAGCTGGAGCAAATCTCTGCCGGCCAGAATATCCGGCATGTCATCCCAAAAAGCTGCCGGGAGCGTTGGTCTATGAAAAAATTCATCCCGGTTACTGAGTAAAATGAATTTATATTTTGGATGTGCATGATAGGCAAAGGTGATTAAGCACATGGAATAGCTCCTCCTTTTTCTTTTAATATCGAATGAATAGCTTGTCTTCAGTATACTTTTCTGATATTTTAGAATCAATGTTATCGCATTCCCTGAAATAAAATGCATTTCTCTATTGACAACGAGAAAAAATCTGATAATAATTAATATCAATACATCGAACGTTATGGAAGGACTAGTAAGTAAGCCGTCACAATGACAGAGATGGAATCAGAGGATAGAAGCAAATTTTAATTGCATTTGTCCAATGCTGTGAGATTCCTCATTGTTGATTTACTGAACCTGCCTTTATCAGTCTTATGCAAAACATAAGCGTCTTCCGAACGTTATCTCGGAATAAGTGAAATACGGTTGTCCAGGCGGGCGCAGTTAAAGAATCGTATTTAAGTTGTGGTGGTACCGCGGAAGTAAACTCTTTCGTCCCTTCTGTTTATAAGGGATGGAGGAGTTTTTTTATTGCCTGGTTGAAATGTTTTTAGAAAGTGAGAGGTGGGATGACAATGGCAGCAAAACGTATTGTCGTTAAAATAGGAAGCAGCTCGTTAACTAATACGCATGGGGAAATTGACCAACAGCAGCTGGAGGATCATGTGCATGCCCTCGCGCTGCTTCATCAGAATAATATGGAAGTGATTTTGGTTTCCTCGGGAGCAATTGCTGCAGGGTTTAAGCAGCTGGGCTATTCTTCAAGACCTGTTACGCAAAAAGGAAAGCAGGCTGCAGCGGCAGTCGGTCAGGGTCTGCTGATTCAGACCTATATGGAAAAGCTAAAAGAATACAATATTACTGCTGCTCAAATCCTTTTGACCAGAAGTGATTTTTCTGATCAGGGGAGATATCGAAATGCTTATGCGACAATGGAAGAATTGCTGGAGCGGCGGGTCATCCCGATTATCAATGAAAATGATACGATTGCCATTGACGAGCTTACGTTTGGAGATAACGATATGCTTTCTGCATTAGTAGGCGGTTTAATTCATGCGGATCATTTAATTCTTTTAACTGATATCAATGGCATATATGATAAAAATCCCACTAGACATCCGGACGCAACACGCTATGACCATTTAATGAAGCTCAGCACAGAGCTGATTGCACAAACAGACGCGACTGGCTCCAAAGTAGGGACAGGCGGGATGAAGTCGAAGCTGATGGCTGCGAAAATGGCATCTTCCGTGGGCATTCCGGTATTTATTGGACGGGGTTACGGAAAAGAGAAGCTGGCAGCTATTTTAGATGGGAAGGGCGACGGCACCTATATCGACAGTGAAAGAAAAGCGCATTTACCGGCGAATAAACAATGGATTTCCCTGCATTCGGATTTAGATGGCCGGGTAGTTATAGATGAAGGGGCAGAAAAAGCCTTAATGTATCATGGCAGCAGTTTGCTTTCCCCAGGTATTACGGCGGTGGAGGGCTATTTTGTAAAAGGGGATGTTGTCGAGGTTTATGGAAAGTCCGCTTTATTAGGGAGAGGACAGGTGAAATGTTCCTCCGAAGAATTAGATGCCGTTATGAAATTGCGTGAATCAGATTATATTCACGCTGTACCGACAATTGAGGTGATCCACCGTGATAAGTGGGTATCATTTGAGACAATGAAAGGGGAATTATCATGAGTGAAGTAATCGAAAAAGGAAAGCTTGCTAAAAAAGCCAGTTATCAAATTGGAACATGCACGACGAAGGAAAAAAATGAAGCATTATTAAAAATTGCCAATGGTTTGAGAGAAAATGAGGAAGCGATTCTTGCAGCCAATCGATTGGATATCCAGGCTGGAAAAGAGAAAGGTTTGTCTGCGTCACTGCTTGACCGTGTGGAATTAAATCAACAGCGTATTGCTGACATTGCGGATGCGATTCTGCAAATTATTGATTTAACTGATCCAATCGGCGAAGTACTTGAAACGATTGAAAAGGATAATGGCCTAAAGATTATTAATACACGTGTCCCAATCGGCGTTGTCGGCATGATTTACGAAGCAAGACCAAATGTCACTGTTGATGCAGCAACACTTGCTGTTAAAACAGGAAATGCCATTATCCTACGAGGCAGCTCATCTGCGATTCATTCCAATTTGGCAATTGTCAAGGTAATCCATGAAGCATTGGAAGACAGTGCGGTTATTCCTGATGCGATTCAATTAATTGAGGATACAAGCAGAGAAACCGCAAGTGAACTATTTCGATTAAACGCATATTTAGACGTGCTTATCCCGCGTGGAGGGAAAAACCTGATTGATACCGTTGTCAGAGAGTCACGTGTTCCAGTAATCGAAACAGGTGCCGGAAACTGCCATGCTTATATTGATGATACAGCAAATCCGGAGATGGCAAAGGAAATTACTTTAAATGCGAAGCTGCAGAGACCATCTGTGTGTAATTCGATTGAATCGCTGCTTATTCAATCAGATTGGTTTGAACAGCACGGAAATGATTTAATCGCTTCCTTGATGGAACAGGGCGTTACAGTTCATGGCGATGCACGTGTTGTAGAAAAGATACCTTTTGTTCAAGAGGCGGCAGAGGAAGACTGGAGAACGGAGTATCTTGGTTTAGAAATCAGTGTGAAAACCGTAGCGGATGTGCATGAAGCAATTGATCATATTAATACGTATGGCACGAAGCATTCAGAAGCAATTATTACAGAAACGGCAGCTCACGCTGAAACTTTCAAGCAAAAAGTAGATGCAACAACGGTGTACCATAATGCTTCTACGCGCTTTACGGATGGCTTTGAATTCGGGTTTGGTGCAGAAATTGGCATCAGCACACAAAAGCTGCATGCGAGAGGGCCAATGGGCTTAAAAGCATTAACATCGAATAAATTTATTGTTTCCGGTGAAGGGCAAATTCGGGAATAAGAGATAAATGTAGAAGGGAGCGGTTTTCGCTCCCTTTCTTTTGTGAAGAACACTAAATTAAATATGCTAAAATGAACTGCTTTTATTTGAATTTCAACATTATTTTTCACAGACTACGGGAGACCAGAGCCCTTCTTTTTCCAATGTAACACTTTCTTCTTCATGCAAGTTCTCCATACACTTTTCAATAATCAGCTCGTTCGCTTTATGATTGTTATTAATTTGTATAGCCAAAATACTCCCAATGGTAATAATCGTAGTGCAAACGATAATTGCAAAGATAATATTCAATGTATCTTTTTTCAATTTTATCCGCTCCTTTCACCTTATTTAGACTACCAGTAATTGGTTATTCTTTAAAGGCTGGACACCAAGTCATTGCCAATTGTCAGTATCTTTCAGTTTGCAAAAGCAGGAAATCGCGATAGAATAACAATATAAAGGATGCAGAAAAGAGAGGTTCGACATGCTAGAGCAAATAACAGATGACATTTACCGTCTTGTTGTCCGGTTTAAAGGGGCTATG
Source organism: Oceanobacillus sp. FSL K6-0251 (assembly GCF_038004725.1). NCBI lineage: Bacteria > Bacillati > Bacillota > Bacilli > Caryophanales > Bacillaceae > Oceanobacillus > Oceanobacillus sp. FSL K6-0251. Next base: position 2,142,545 of record NZ_JBBORS010000001.1, read on the forward strand.
GGAGAGGTAAACAGTTATCTTATCAAAGGCGACAATGGTTATACCGTGATTGATACAGGAATCCATGCACCAGAAACAAAAGCTTTATGGGAGCGTGTTCTAAGTAAGTATAAAATTGAAAAGCTTGTGCTAACACATACGCATGAGGATCATATCGGCTTAGCTCGCTGGTTTCAAGAAATCTATGAAATTCCTGTGTATGTGTCCAGGCGCGGTTATGAAGAAATGCATAAGGGAAGAGATGCGAAAGCTCGTAAAAATCGAATAAAGCGTTTAATCAAAAAACATGGAGCTCCGCCGATTCCTTTAAAAATAAGAGATGAATCCCATATTTATAAATTTGAGCCGAATGGATTTTTTGAAGATAATGATGAAATAACACTCGGAAACCGGTCATACCAGACGATATGGACGCCTGGCCACGCACCTGATCATTATTGCTTCTATCAGCCGGAAACAGAAATGATGATTATTGGTGATCATGTATTAAACCATCTTTCCCCGGTAATCGGGTTATGGATGGGAGAGGAACACAATGCGCTGGAAGCTTATTTTGAAGCACTGGAGCTATTGAAGGGCTATCAGGTACGCCAGGCGTTGCCGGGGCATGGTGATATCATTGAAGACCTAAATGAACGGATAACAGATATATTCCAACGTCATGAAAAACGGCTGCAGCAATTATTGGAGCTGATGGAAGAGGAAGAAATGACTGCTTTTAAATTAACAACAAAAGCGTATGGTCCGATGAAAAGTCTTGCCTTTGCCAGTCAATTTATGGCGACCTTGACACGATTGATTTATTTAGAGGAACAGTCAAAAATAAACGTGCAGACTAAAAAAGGGAAGAATTTTTACGAACTACCGGCCAAAGATTTACAAGCTATTAGGAGCTGATAACAGATGAAGTTTGCAGCAATTGATTTTGAAACAGCCAATGAAAAAAGAAACAGTGCCTGTTCAATAGGTGTGGTCCGTTTTGATGAGCAGGAGATTTTGGACGAGTATTACTCCCTGATCAACCCGATGAGTGATTTTCGCAGTATGAATATCCGGATTCACGGTATCAGAGAGGATGACGTGCAGGATGCGCCTACTTTCGAAGACCTGTGGCCTGCCTTGTATGAAAAACTGGAAGGGCATATTATAGTAGCGCATAATGCCAGTTTTGACATGAGTGTGCTGCGTCAATCGCTATTAAAATATGATTTAAGACATCCTGACTTTACTTCCTTATGCACTGTGAAAATATCCCAGCGTGTATGGCCACATTTAGAAAATCACCGCTTGCATACAGTAGCTGATTATCATGATATTCCATTAATTCATCACCACGCTTTAGAAGATGCAAAGGCTTCTGCGTTTATTTTGATGAAGGCTCTGGAAGCACAGCAGGATGGGAATGCGGAACACTTTTTAGAAAGATGGCTGGCGTCAAAAGCTAGCAAACGCCGAAGCTATCCCAAAACAGGCTCTAAAAATAAGACAGGGCGGGGATCAACGAAGCTGTATTTATAAAAAATAGAATTTGATTTCACAGGAATTGATATCAGAAATCAAAAAAGATGGTTACTTTTTAACTGTTTAAAAAGAAAAAATTAGGCTATCCTTATCATTGCTTTTTTTAGAAAAAAGGCGTATGATAAATTCTACAAGCTACATTGTTCGTATCAATAAAAGTTTTAACCTCTAATGTTGGAATAGGGAGTTTTACATCGAAATTGAAATGTCGAGCCGTCATAAAGGAATGGAAGACAGGAAGGTTTCTGCGGACACCCACTTTGCGAAGTGGTGGTTTAAAACTTTTTATTGCATGGTACGGCAAATGTGGCCTGTATACATAATTTATTATCCTATCCCGGCAGCGGCCTCGCTCCCGGGATTTTTATATTTTTAAATAAGCTCTCTTTCATTAAGGTGAAAGAGAAAATTTGCATTGTCATTAGCATCAGTTTGGAAAAAATGGTTATCTTTTTCCGACTTGGAAACAATACGATTTAATGAATTGAACTGAAGTACAGAAAGGATGTATTGAAAATGACAAGTCGATTTGATGATAAGGTAGTGATTGTAACAGGCGCAGCAAGCGGGATTGGAGAAGCAACTGCGGTGAAATTTGCTGAACAGGGTGCCAAGGTAGTACTCTCTGATATGTCCGAGAAAGGGAGACAGCTGTCAGATGAACTCAATCATAAGGGACTGAAGACAACTTTTATCCAAACGGATGTGACTAATGAAGTGGATATTCAAAAATTAATACAGGAAACAGTTGCCGCATATGACCGTCTAGACATCGTTTTTGCAAATGCAGGAATCGGGAACAGCACAATCCTGCATGAATTGTCTTTAAAGGATTGGCAGAAGGTAATCGACGTTAATTTAACAGGCGTATTTCTAACGAATAAATATGCGATTAAGCAAATGTTAAAACAAGAAAAGGGCGGCGCCATTGTAAATAACGATTCAATCCATGGCTTTGTCGGCAAAGCCGGGGTCAGCGCCTATGCTGCTGCAAAAGGCGGGGTGAAGCTGCTGACTCAGACAGCTACAGCAGAATATGCAGCAAAAGGAATCCGAATCAATAATGTCAATCCTGGCTATATTGATACGCCATTACTCAAAGATGCGCCAGATGAAGCAAAGCAAGATTTAATAAGACTTCATCCTATTGGAAGACTTGGGAAACCAGAGGAAGTAGCGAATGCCGTTCTATTCTTGGCAAGTGAGGAAGCTTCTTTCATTACAGGGGCAAGCTTGCTGGTTGACGGCGGATATACAAGTGTATAATTTGAATAAAAGTCTCCTGATACAGGGAGATTTTTTTCATTGGGGGGAGATTAGCAGCTTTTATCCAATAAGTAAAACAAATACAAATAGATTCAAAAATACGATTTTTACTTTTCGCCTCATCCTGCTATGCTTGATATAAGCTTTCAATCCAAAGGAGGAAGAGCAAACATGACATTTCAATTAGAAAAATTAGATCATATTCAGCTTTCTGCACCAAAGGGTTCGGAGGAAACAGCGAAAAAGTTCTACCGTGATATTTTAGGGTTTGCAGAAGAAGAAAAACCGGAGTCGCTAAAGGCAAATGGAGGGGTCTGGTTTAACAAGGGAGACATCGCGCTTCATATTGGAATCGAGGAACCATTTTCCCCTATGAAAAAAGCACATCCTGCTTTTAGTGTATCAGGAATCGACGCGTTGCAAACTTATTTAGAAAATGCCGGCTTTCCGACAAAAAGAGACAGTAAACTTCCGAATGCGCGAAGATTCTATATCAAGGACCCGTTTGGAAACAGGCTGGAATTTTTGGAATGGGAGAATAAATAAGAAAGGCATTTTTTAATCGGAATTATTAGAAAGATTTTAATTTTTCCCTTATGCTTGTTTTTGTGATTGTACGTGCTATACTATAGGCATTCTTTATTTTTTAACTCAACCCAAAAATGAATATTTTTCATATAATCGTGGGGATACGGCCTGCAAGTTTCTACCGGTTTACCGTAAATAAACTGACTATGGAAAAGTATTAAAAAGCTTGTATTATGTCTGAAAACAATGCACGCTTGCTTGATTATTCGACAAAAAGCTCGAAAATCTACTTTTTCCATGGTAGATTTTCGGGCTTTTTAATACTTTAGGAGGAATCATTCATGGATTTACTAAAAGAAAAAATTGTAACAGAAGGAAAAGTATTATCAGATAGCGTGTTAAAAGTAGATGCTTTTTTAAATCATCAAGTTGATCCTGTATTAATGCAGGAAATCGGGAAGGAATTCGCGAATCGATTCCGTGACAAAAAGATAACTAAAATTCTTACGTTGGAATCTTCAGGCATTGCTCCTGCGACGATGGCAGGGCTGGAGCTTGGTGTTCCGGTTATATTTGCAAGGAAACGTCAATCGTTGACGTTAACAGATAATCTCTTAACTGCTGAGGTTTATTCATTTACAAAACAGACGACAAGCAAGGTTTCTGTTTCCCATGATTTTATTAAAGAGGGCGACAACCTGCTGGTTATTGATGATTTCCTGGCTAATGGCCAGGCAGCACTTGGGTTAATAGATATTGCAGAGCAGGCAAAGGCGGATGTTGCCGGTATCGGCATCGTCATTGAAAAAGGCTTTCAAGAAGGTGGACAGGCACTTCGTGATAAAGGAATTAAAGTAGAATCGTTGGCTATTATTGACTCCTTAGAAAATAATCAGGTGGCTTTTAAAGAGGAGGCTCTCAGGCAATGAAAATGGCAGCATTAGGTTTCCAGCACCTATTAGCAATGTATGCAGGAGCAATTTTAGTTCCGCTGATTGTCGGGGATGCTCTCGGACTGAGTACAGAGCAATTAACGTACTTGGTAGCAATTGATATTTTAATGTGCGGCGTGGCGACACTGCTGCAAGTATTAAACAGCAAATTTATCGGTATCGGACTTCCGGTTGTCTTAGGGTGTACCTTTACCGCAGTTGCTCCTATGATTGCTATCGGCGGACAGTATGGCATCACGGCGATATACGGTGCGATTATTGTATCCGGGTTATTTGTCGTCGTCGTGAGCGGATTTTTTGGAAAGCTGGTTCGCTTTTTTCCGCCAGTCGTTACCGGTTCCGTTGTAACGATTATCGGAATTACCTTGATTCCTGTAGCCATTAATAATCTGGGCGGCGGAGAAGGAGCAGGCGATTTCGGATCAACTGCGCATATCGCGCTTGGATTTGGAACATTATTATTTATTATTTTAATGTACCGGTTTACAACAGGATTTTTAAAATCCATTTCCATCCTGATTGGTTTAGGTGCAGGAACGATTGCAGCTGCATTTATGGGAAGAGTTGATTTTTCAGCTGTTGCAGAGGCTTCTTATTTCCATATGGTTCATCCATTTTACTTTGGGACACCGACCTTTGAATGGTCGGCAATTATTACAATGATTTTAGTTGCGATGGTGTCACTGGTCGAATCAACAGGTGTTTATTTTGCATTAGGTGATATTACGGATAAAAAATTAAATGAAAAAGATTTATCCAGAGGGTATCGTGCAGAGGGATTAGCGATTTTCCTTGGAGGAATCTTTAACGCATTTCAGTACACAGCCTTTTCTCAAAACGTCGGTTTGATGCAGATGACAGGTGTGAAAAAAAGACGTGTCATTGTGATTACCGGGGTGATGCTGATTGTATTGGGATTTGTCCCTAAGATTGCTGCCGTGACAACGATTATTCCGACCTCTGTGCTGGGCGGAGCGATGTTAGCGATGTTTGGAATGGTTGTTGCACAAGGCATAAAAATGCTTGGTGCTGTAATATCCGAGTCGCCGGAGAATTCCATGATTATTGCTTGTTCAATTGGAATGGGTCTCGGTGTGACAGTCGTGCCGGAATTATTTGATGTACTTCCAAACTCATTGCAAATTTTAACCAGCAACGGCATTGTTGCAGGAAGTGTTACTGCGATTGTATTAAATATAATTTTCAATATGACACCGCGGCGTAAAAAAGAAAAGCAGGTTACTGGAACAAGAGAGCTTGCTGAAGAAGTATCTTAAATAAGCATTAAAACTGTCACTTCGGTGGCAGTTTTTTAATTGTTGTTTCAAAGATTACTGGAATTCAAGACCGGGTTACGCTAAAATCGAAGTATATATTTTCATGTATTTTAAGAATGTATAGAGAATTTAAGGAATAACGTATGTTGGACATGATATGAAGCGTATAAGGGATTCTAAGAAAGTAAAAATATGATTTCAACGCTCCTTTAATGAATGTCAAGTTTTCCTTGAAAAATGGAAGGAGGAGTCATCGGGATGACTGATTTATCAAACGGCACGCTCCTTATCTACGGTCTGGTTATATCAGCTGCATTGATGATTGGTATTATCCAATGGGTGAGAAGACGATTTGAAGTGTTGGCCGTTCTAGCTATTATTTTATCTCTGTTATTACCGCTTGCAGGCTTTCTATATAGCATTAATCGTCCAGAGGGTATGAATGAAATAGCATATATATGGCAGCAGGCCAGAGGAAGAAGCGGTATAGGAGTCTTTCTCTTATTAGGGCATCTGTATATCCTTTTTTGGGTCTTATTTGGTGCAGAATTTAAGCGGCTATATGAGTTTCTGTTCCCCAAAGTAAAAAGAATGATTCAATGGGTTAAAAACCGTGTTCGGAAACAGGACAAAAACAAAATGAAAGAGGAGATGTAATGACAACAGAAAGAGAGAAGATGCAGGCAGGGGAAATATATAATCCGGGAGATAGTGAATTAGTAAAGGACCGGCTGCATGTCAGAAAGATGATGCGTTATTATAACGGGCTGACAGAGGATGATACGGTAAGACGGACAAGCTGTCTGAAAGAAATATTTGGCTCAACAGAGGGATCTCTGTTTATTGAACCTGATTTTCATTGTGATTATGGTTTTAACATTCATGTTGGGGAAAATTTTTATGCAAACTTTAACTGTGTTATGTTAGATGTTTGCCCGATACGAATTGGTGACAATTGCATGCTGGCCCCAGGTGTACATATTTATACAGCAACGCATCCAATCAATCCCGTAGAGCGTAACTCCGGAAAAGAATTTGGTAAGGCAGTAACCATAGGTGATAATGTATGGATTGGCGGCGGGGCAATCATTAATCCTGGTGTAACGATTGGAGATAATGCAGTGATTGCTTCAGGCTCTGTCGTAACAAAGGATGTTCCTGCAAACGTTGTTTACGGAGGAAATCCGGCTAAGTTTATTAAAAGTGTAGAATTGTAAAGATGTGTTTGTTAAACAATCTTTTAAAAACAGGGTTCAGGGGGAGGGCTATCATGGATAAGCTTCAATCATTTGCGCCGGTTATCGGTAATCAGCCTAGAGTGCTGATTGTCGGTTCCATGCCAAGTAAAAAGTCATTAAAAGAACAAGAATATTATGGAAATCCCAGAAATCATTTCTGGCCGATTATGTATCATATTTTAAATGAAAGAGCCGCAGATACGTATTCTGAAAAATTACATTTAATGAAAAAGCATCACTTGGCGTTATGGGATACTGTCGGCTATTGCTATCGGCAAGGAAGTCTGGATATGCATATTGAAGAAGAAGAGCCGAATGATATTGCAGGACTTTTAAAGGCATATCCTTCTATTCAGCTGATCGCTTGTAATGGAACAAAAGCATATCAAATGTTCCATAAGTTTATTGCTCCGGCGCTCCAACAGGAAATCGATGTGATAAAGCTTCCTTCTACAAGCCCTGTTCCCGGAAAATATAATAAAACATTTGAAGAGAAGATAGAAGTCTGGCGTGTAGTTACTACCTATTTAGAGGATATAAGGTCGTAAATCCAGAGGGGGACAGGATGAAACAATTTTGGCTGCAATTTCTGTTTTTTTCAATATTATGGGTTGGATTACTCTTATTTAACAGTACATTTATCCCTTATCATTTCTTTTTATTTGCACTGAGTCTGGCTTTTTTCTTTCTCTTATCGTTTCGAACGAAGAATCTGTATCTTTTCTTAGGCAATACCATCATTATTCTATGCGCCGGTTTCTTTTTCTCGGAAAATGTTTTATTTTCTATCAGTTTAATATGGTTTTTGCTGGTGTTAGCTGCCAGGCAGGTAGAAACACTGGCATATTATACGCTGTCAGCTGCAGCAATAGCAGCGTGTATGTTCTTTTCTTTTTTTTCATCGATTTCCCTTGAATTATTTCTTGGAAGCATTTTTATTTTGATAATAAGCATTCTTCTGCATCAGCAATGGAGTCATAACCAGTATTATAAGCGTTTATACGAGGAGTTGAATGATTCCTACAGGCAGCTGAAACGGCAGCATGTGGATGCGGAGAAAAATGCAAAAACAGAGGAAAGAGCACGTATCGCCAGAGATATGCATGATTCTGTCGGACATCATTTGACTGCATTAATGATGCAGATAGAGATGCTGTCGATTCAATATCCAGAGCTGGAAGTTGGACAGATGAAGGAATTGGCAAACAGAAGCCTGCAGGAAACCAGGGATGCTGTCAAAGCTTTAAAAGTGGAGGAATCGGAAGGTATCGCAACGGTCGTCCAGCTGATTCGGAAGTTGGAAAGTGAAAGTCATTTGAATGTGCATTTCACGATGAAGAACGGGGTTTTATCCGTGCCGATTTCTAATGCTAAAAGTGTTGTTCTTTATCGGGTGATTCAGGAAGGGATTACCAATGCCATGCGTCATGCCAACAGCCGTGAGGTTTTTGTAACTTTAAGTAAATCTGCAGATAAGGCAATCCATTTTGAAATCAGTAATAAAATACATCAAGTAAAAGCATATGAACCAGGATTTGGTCTGACAAATATGCAAAGTCGTGTGGAGGAATTCGATGGGAAATTAGAGATTCTTCAGTTACCTGATAAGTTTGTTTTATCAGGAAGGATTCCCAGCTGATATTGATGACGGAAGGAGATGATAATGTATGTTCCACGTGATGCTTGTGGAGGATCAGGAAATCGTACGTCAAGGGCTGCGTATGATCTTGGAGCAGGATGAGCAAATTCGGATAAGCTGTGAAGCAAGTAATGGCATCGAGGCGATGGAAAAGATGAGCGCGCATCGTGTTGACATTGTTTTTATGGACATCCGGATGCCGGATATGAACGGTATTGAGGCGACTAGAAAAATCAAAGAGCGGTGGCCGGATGTGCCTATTCTCATTCTGACGACCTTTAATGACGATGAATATGCACTGAAAGCACTGAATGAAGGAGCAAGCGGTTTTTTGTTGAAAACCTCTGACGGCAAAAAGCTTATTGAAGCAGTTTACAGCGTGATGAAAGGCGGCTTGGTGCTGCATGATGAGGTGACCGCGAAAGTAATGCCGAGATTGTTAAAGCAATCTAAAAAAACAAGCGCTGCAGCAAATATTGAGCTAACAGAAAGGGAAAGAGCAATTATTCAGAAGGTTGGACAGGGAAAAACGAATAAAGAAATCGCTGCTGAATTGTATCTTTCTATAGGAACGATAAAAAATCATATTTCTGTTATTCTGCAAAAGACTGATTTACGTGACCGGACGCAGCTTGCCATTTATGCGGTTACTCATGATATTTCGTAAATGAGGAAGTTTCAAGAACGAATGTCAAGAAATTGTACGAATTCCCTGCTGAAGTCCGCCGTTACATAATTTAAAATAGAAGTAACCTTAAATAAAAGTTTGGTGAAGAAGAGATGATTGCAATATTTTTAGATGAATTTCATTTTTCAACCCTGTGGAATGGCGGAATCTTTTTGTTTTGTGCATTTATGATTGTTTGTTATTTTTTTATGATTCCTTCCAAGGGAAAGAGCGGTATGCTTTATATTATCTCTTTTCTCTTCGGCATGGTTGTCTTATTTTTGTCTGTGGGAAGTCCATTAAATATTATTGGCAGGCTGACCCTGCAGGCACATATGTATCAAATTGTCGGTTTACTTTTTGTTGCGGCTCCCTTGCTTGTTATTGGATGGAGGCCAAAATCGTGGATCAGTGAAAAAATCAGCTGGATACAAAGCGCACTTGCTTATTTCCGGAAGCCTGCAGTAGCTATTACCCTGCTGACGGTCTTTTTTTACGGTTATCATCTGCCATTTATGTTTGATATTGCCCGTATAGAGCTGTACTGGAATCATTTCTTTATGATGTGTCTGTTTTTGGCTGCATTGAATTTCTGGGCTGCATTTTTCTATTATTGGCTGAATAATCGTGTCAGATGGTATGCAACGGCCGTTCAAATATCTGCATTCTTACCCTATTGCTTTTATGGTCTTTTAGCAGGTTCAGGCATTTATCAAACCTACAAGGATCCGGCTGTTTTTCTAGAGTCCTTACGCGTATGTATTCCGGTCGATTTGCAAATGCCGGATGAATTCTATATTGGTTTTCTGCCTTTTGACCCGGTTTATGAGCAGCAGATGGGAATTTTGATTTTTCTGTTCAGCATCGCACTCGTATTCGTTATTACGCTGGTTTGGTCTCAAAGGCAATTTAAAAATGAAAAAGGATGAATTACTTAATGACAGCAGAGCTGAAAATCAGTTCTGCTGTTTTTGTGTTAAGCAAGGAAAGAAGAAGTGTTGGATGAAAAAATGACTGGAGTCACTTTTTTTCCATCCGATTAGTGACGGAGGAAAGTGTTGCTTTGCTCGGGAAGACGATAAAATATAAGTAGATTTGACAGGAGGGGCTAACATGCTGGAATTAGTTGATATTTCAAAGCATTTTAAAAAAATAGAAGCAGTAAAGGCATTAAATATGTTTATTGAACAGGGAGAAATCGTCGGTCTGCTCGGTCCGAACGGAGCTGGTAAATCAACGGCTATTTCTATCCTTTCTACATTGATTGAGCCGACACAGGGAGACGTCCGGTTTTTGAAAAAGTCTGTCATTAAAAAGCCATCTCCATTACGGAAAGCCATTGGGGTTGTACCGCAGGAAATCGCACTTTATCCGCAGTTATCGGCGGAAGAAAACCTGCTTTTCTTTGGAAGAATTTATCGTTTGAAGGGCTCAACTTTAAAACAGCGGGTGAATGAGATTTTAGAGCAAATTGGTTTAACAGAGAAGCGAAAAGCGCTGGTAGAGTCTTTTTCCGGAGGGATGAAAAGACGGTTGAATATTGGGGTAGCTATGCTCCACAGCCCTCAAATTTTAATTATGGATGAACCGACTGTCGGCATCGACCCGCAATCCAGAAGCTATATTTTGGAGACTGTCAAACGTTTGAACAAAGAAAATCAAATGACGGTCGTCTATACAAGTCATTACATGGAAGAAGTAGATTATCTGTGTGACCGTATTTATATTATGGATCAGGGGAATTTAATTGCTTCTGGGACGAAGGAGGAAATCAAGCAGATTCTTTCTTCCGAAAATACGATTTCAATCCAGGCTGACCATTGGAGTGAAGCATTTATTGCCCGTTTGAAGGACCATGAATCGGTGACAAATGTGCATGTGGAAGAAAAAGAGATTACATTAATTACGCCAAAGGAAGTCAATTTGTTTTCTGAAATTATTTCGATGACGGATAAATATGATATTTCTTTACGCTCGCTGCATGTGAAGTCCCCAACGCTGGAGGATGTATTCCTGCACTTAACCGGAAGAGCATTACGTGATTAGAGGAGGATTGCTATGATATTTCAACTAGTTAAAAAACAATTGCTCCTGCTATGGCGTAATCCTGTCCAGATTTTTTTACTTCTGGGGTTGCCGATTATCCTTATTCTTATTTTAAGCTTTGCATTGGCAGGGTTTATGGAAAGCGGCAGTCCAAAGCTTGAATTAAAAGTAGCCTGGCTGGAGCATGAAGATGAAGCGGATCAGGTCGAGCGATTTATCAATGAAATGGAAGCAATTGGTGCGCCGGCAGAGGCGTTTGGTGACAGCGAAGACCTGCATATGATTACGATGCTCCGGGAGGATATTTTTCAAGGGGAAGATTTGCAGGAAATGATTGAATTAGAGGTTATACAGGAAGACGAAAAAGCAGATGTGCTGGCGGATGATTCCTTTTCCGGTTTAATCGAAGTACCAGAAAATTTCACCTATGATATGCTGCAGGCTATCTCAGGGCAGGACACTGCCAAACCAGATTTAACGCTGCATGTCAATCAGGAGGATGGAATCTATTCATCTGTCTTATCACAAATTTTGGAGCAATTTGATGAGAATCTGACTACGCAGGCCTTTCTGCAGCAAAATGATTTGGATGTAGATATGAATGAAATGCAGGCTGCCTCAAACGTTGGCGAGCAGACACAGATTGAACAGCTGGATCCGATTTCCTCTCGTGATTATTATACGGTTGCCATGGCAGTTTTTACCGGGTTATATGTTGCTTCTACCATTGGTTTCTTTGCAACCAGGGAAAGGCAGGATCAGGTGTTTGACCGTATTATTGTCGGTGATATGCCGAGATGGATGTACTTCTTCAGTATCCTAATTTCTGGTATGATCATTGCCTTTATTCAGCTATTGATTATTTTTGGTTTTTCTTATGTTGTTTTCCAAGTCACATTTCAGGATGTGCTGGCATTTTTGTTAACTACCTTTTCCTATGCTGTTGCAGTAGGTGGAATCACCGTACTATTAACGGCTATCAGCTATCGTTTTAAATCAGATGCGATTGTTGGCTTTTTCTCAGGGGTTGTTACTTCTATTTTGGCATTTATCGGAGGGAGCTTTTTCCCGATTGGAGAATTATCGGAAATGATTCAGCGTATCGGTAATATGACACCGAACGGCTCTGGATTAAGTGCTTATATTCAGTTACTCCAGGGAAGCGGCATAGAGGAAATTTCGAATTATCTTATTTACATGATTGGTTTTGGTGCTCTGATGATTATAGTTGCTGCGATAAGCTTTCCAAAAAGGGGGTCCACACGATGAAAGGCATATTATTAGCACGGATAAGGGAGTTTATTCGTAATCCATTTACTTTTCTCCTTTTTACAGGAATGTCGATTGTCTTTGCCTGGGTTATTTCTTCTTTAAATGTAGGGGAAGGAGGCGGTGGAATTCCAGTTCCTGTCTATGTGGAAGATGGAGCAAGTGATTACCAGCAATCTCTGGAGGAGCAGGAAGCCTTTCGTTTTTATGAAGTTGATAAAGAAGCATTGCAAGAAGAGTTAAGGGAAGGGGATGCAGATACGGGCGTTATCTTATCTGTGGATCGTTTTGATATTTTAGTAGGAGTAGAATCTCCGAATGCAGGTCTGATCCAACAGACGGTCCAGGAAGTATATACAACAGATATGCAAGAGGCATTAATCCGGGAGGCAGCAGACGCAGAAGGAATGGAAGCCGATCAAGTCGTTTCATCCTACCAGGAAGCTGCCTCGGAAGGTACATTTGATTTGTCGGTACACAGCTTTTCAGGAGAGGAATCCTGGCAATATGATGATAATGTACATCGTGTGGGCGGCTTTGCATTATTTTTCGCTATTTATACCATCGCGTATGGGGTAGTCAAAATCCTGACAGAAAAAAGAATGGGTGTCTGGGACCGGATGATTTTATCGCCAATTAAGAAATCAGAAATGTATATTGCGAACCTGTTTTACAGTTTTATAGAAGGCTATCTGCAAATTATAATTATTTTTAGTTTCTTCTATTTCTGGCGGGGAATTACCTTTAATGATCGAATGATTGAAATTTTACTGATGCTGATTCCATATGCTTTAGCTATTGTTGCTATGTCTATTTTGATTACAGCACTTGTTAAAAATGTGGAGCAGTTTAATGCAGCGATCAGTATTATTACAGTAAGTTTAGCCATGATTGGCGGCGCATTTTGGCCGTTAGAAATTGTCAGCAATCCTGTCCTGCTGTTTTTAGCAAATTTGAATCCAATCAAATATGGTTTAGATATTATTCAGGGAGCAGCAGTGTACGGTTATTCCTTTACAGAGCTCCTGCAGCCAATCAGTATTTTAACATTGATGACTGTCTTATTTACCGGACTAGGCATTCATTTAATGGAAAGACGACATATTTAATCAAACAGCATGTGTAAAACGTATAAGGCTTTGTGCGCTAACAAAGCCTTATACGTTTATTTGTGTATGTACGATTAAACAAATTTCCTGGCATTCTCCCATAACTTGGATTATATACTTCAGGGAATTTCTAGTATAATAGGTAGTTAGAATGTTAGATAGAAAAGAGGGTCAGGGTGTGAAGAAAAAGAAGAAATGGATTTGGATTATTTCAGGAGTTGTGCTGATACTCCTTATTATAAATTTTGCTGCTGCGATTTTCTTTTATAACCTCGCCATTGAAAGGAATGTAAAAGATTTTTTAAACGATAATGATGACCTGGAAGTGGAAGCAGAGACACTGGATATTTTATTAGAAGGTGATTGGCGGGACTGGTCGGATGAACAGCCGTTTGAAACTTGGCATCAGACTTCCTATGATAATCTTGATTTACAAGGATATTATCTGGAAGCAGAACAGCCTACGAACAAAGTAGTTATTTTTGCTCATGGTTATTTAGGGCGCGGAAAAGATATGGCTTTATACGGACAGCATTATTATGAGGATTTAGGATATAACATTTTTACAGCGGATATGCGCGGACATGGAGAGAGTGAAGGAGATTATATCGGCTTTGGCTGGCACGACCGTTTAGATTTGCTTGATTGGATTGATAAAGTAATGGAACGTGTGGGTGATGATGCTGAAATTGTATTACATGGCGTTTCCATGGGAGGCTCCTCTGTTTTGATGGCAAGCGGGGAGGAACTGCCGCCGAATGTGAAAGCCGTTGTAGCGGATGCTTCTTATACAGATGTCAATGAATTATTCTCTTACCAAATTGACCGGATGTTCCATTTGCCTTCCTTTCCGTTTATCCCATCTACCAGTCTCGTAACACAGCTGCGCGCCGGTTACGGGCTGAAGGAAGCCTCTGCTTTAGATCAAGTTGCAAAAGCGGAAGTTCCGATATTATATATTCATGGAAAAGAAGATGTCTTTGTGCCGACTGAGATGACAGAGGAGCTCTATGAAAATACCAAAAGTGAAAAGGAGCTTCTGCTTGTGGATGAGGCGAGCCACGGGGAGTCCTTTGTGAAAGATGAGGAATTATATAAGGAAACATTGGATGGCTTTCTGGAACGGTTTGTGCGGGAAGCTGAATGAGGATGCAGGAGGACTGCATAAATTTTTTTCTGTTAGAAACAAGAGAAAATAACAGGAATCTGAGTTGAGATACTACGAAACTTGATTTAAGGATGCTTCAAAAACTCCGATATACAAAGGTTTGGATTCCATTTATTTAAGATGTGTGATAAGAAAAAGACATTGATCATAAAGCTTGATCAGTGTCTTTTTTATTCATATATTATACAAGTAAACAATTAATCTGAAGAAATTTCATTAATATTTATAAATTCCCTTGCATAAACATACATAAAAATTTATAATAATGAATAATTCATTTTTCAGACAAGGGAGAGAGCGTTTTTGAAGAAAGCAGCAATTATTGGCGGAACCGGGTATGGGGCGATTGAACTTATCCGGCTTCTCCAATCACATAAAGAAATCGAGATTACTAAAATTATATCACAATCACAGGCAGGAGAGGAGTTATCAGCTACTTATCCGCATTTAAACGGTATTATTACGAAAGAGATGGAAGCATTAAATACCGAGGAGCTAGAAAAAGAGATTGATATTTTATTTTTAGCAGCCCCAGCTGGTGTCGCTAAAAATATTATTCCTTCTTTCCAGGATACTTCCGTTCAATGTATCGATTTATCTGGCGACTTCCGGCTTACTTCAGAGGAATATAAGGAATGGTATGGAAAAGAGCCTGCTTCTGCAGATGTGCTGGAGAAAGCAGTATTTGGACTCAGTGATATTTTTACAGAGGAAATCAAATCAGCGTCGATTATTTCTAACCCGGGCTGTTTCCCGACTGCTGCTTTATCCGCATTAATCCCGCTTATTGATGGGAATAAAATTCAGACAGAGGGTATTCGCATCGATGCGAAAACAGGGATTTCCGGAGCTGGAAAAGGTTTAAGTGAAAAAGCCCATTTCTCTTCAGCAAATGAAAATGTTGTTCCATATAAAATTGGTCAGCATCAGCATATCCCGGAGATTGAACGTTATGCATCCCAATTTGCAGATAATGATGTAAAGGTTTCTTTTACAACGCATTTGATTCCAATGACAAGAGGGCTGTTATGCACAATATATGCAGATTTGAAAAGTCAGGAAACCACCGCCTCCATTTTAGATTATCTACAGGAATACTATCAGGAGAAATCCTTTGTCCGTATTTTGCCAGAAGGTCATTTTCCGGCAACAAAAGGGGTAACGGGCAGTAATTACTGTGATATTGGAGCGTATGTAGACGAGCGGACAAACAGCATTGTGATAGCGTCGGCGATTGATAATTTAGTAAAAGGAGCAGCTGGCCAGGCAATTCATAATGCTAATCTGATGAACGGATGGGATGAGACAATGGGATTGGAGTTTATTCCAGTATTTCCATAATCTAAAAGAGAACAACTTTGAGGAGGAAAATCATAGGTGGAACATACATTATCGAAGTCATTTAAAATTTTAGAAAATGCACATATTGATCAGCCTAAAGGATTTACTGCAGGAGGCATACACGCAGGGCTGCGGAAATCTAAGCGTGATTTCGGCTGGCTTTATTCCGATGTACCAGCAAATGCCGCGGGAGTGTATACGCAGAATACATTTCAGGCAGCCCCACTGGATGTAACACAGCAGGCACTAAAGCATTCCGGCCAGCTGCAGGCAGTCGTTGTCAATTCTGCTAATGCCAATTCGTATACAGGTGAACAAGGCTATCAGGATGCGTTAGAAATGCAGCAGCTTACAGCCAAAAAAATAGGAATTGACTCTTCCTTAGTGGCTGTTGCCTCCACGGGAGTCATTGGTGAGATGCTTCCAATGGATGTTATTAAAGGAGCCATTGCCCGTATTGGGGAGAGTGAAGCAGCTGTTGATTTTGAACATGCCATTTTAACAACGGATACGAAAACGAAGCATATTGCTGTCGAGGTTGAAATAGATGGAAAAGTCATCACCATTGCCGGCGCTGCGAAAGGGTCGGGTATGATTCACCCGAATATGGCGACCATGCTTTCCTTTATTACAACCGATGCAAACGTAGAAACGGAAAGTCTCCAGCAGGGATTAAGACAAATAACCGATCAGTCCTTTAATCGTATTACAGTGGACGGGGACAGCAGTACGAATGATATGGTACTTATCTTAGCAAACGGAATGCAGAATAATGAAACACTTCATCCACAGCATCCGGAATGGCATCAATTTATGGAAGCGTGGCAATTCGTCAGCCGGGAGCTTGCAAAAATGATAGCTAAGGACGGAGAGGGAGCAACCAAGCTGGTTGAAGTAAGTTTAGAAGGAGCTAGATCGGAGCAGGAAGCGGCGCAGATGGCGAAAGCAGTGATTGGCTCCAGTCTGGTAAAAACAGCAATTTATGGTGAAGATGCCAACTGGGGAAGAATCATCAGTGCTCTAGGTGCAAGCGGCGTAGCATTTGATAAACAGGGGTTATCGCTTGCGATTGGATCAGAGCAGATTATTAAGGAAGGGCAGCTGCTTGCCTTCCATGAACCGAATTGTGTAGAGGAATTGGTTAAAGATACGGTTCACCTTTTTATCGGGTTAACAGACGGCGTGGAGAAAGCAACTGTCTGGGGCTGTGATTTAACCTATGATTACGTACAGATCAACGCATCCTATCGAACGTGAGGTGTTCTAATGACAAAAGTAGTATTTAAAGTAGGCGGAAGTATTTTGCAGGAGCTGCCAAAGGCTTTTTATGAGCTGTTAATCGAGCTGAAAGAAAAAAAGATTTGTGAACCTGTTATTGTTCACGGCGGCGGTCCGGAAATCAATCAGGCGCTGGAGCAGATGAATATTGAAAGTACATTTGTCGATGGGCTTCGGGTTACTACGGAAGAAGTGTTAGAAGTTGCGCAAATGGTAATGAGCGGAACCATTAATAAACGGATTGTCAGTTCCTTTCAAAATCAAAATGGAAAAGCAATTGGTCTTAGCGGAGTGGACGGCAACCTGCTGCAGGCAAAACAAATTCAAAATGGGAAGCTTGGTTTTGTCGGAGAGGTTACCAAGGTGGAAACGTCCTGGATTGACATGATTCTGGATGCAGGCGGTATTCCTGTTATTTCCCCGATTGCAGCAGGCGAGGGAGAAACCCGTTTCAATATTAACGGCGATACAGCGGCTGGTGCAGTAGCAGAGGCATTAGGCTGTAAACTTGTTCTGATCAGTAATATTCCGGGTGTGATGGAAACAATCGACCAAAAAGAAGTAATCCACCACCATTTAACCAAAAAAGATGTTGAAGCATTGATTGATTCCGGCGTCATTTATGGCGGCATGATTCCCAAGGTGCGTTCGGCGTTGGCAAGCTTGCAGGGCGGCGTAGAGGAATCGGTTATTTTAAATGGATTAGAACCTAATGATATTTTGAAATATTTAGACGGAGAAAAAGTAGGGACGATTTTAAGTGAAAAGGAGTTTGAGCATGTCTAATACAATGACAACATCAGCATTAATGAAAAATTATCAGCGTTTGCCGCTTACTATTGTAAAAGGAAAAGGAAGCTATGTATGGGATGACCAGGGTGTGAAATACCTGGACTATACATCCGGGATTGCAACATGTAGTTTAGGCCATGTGCCGGATTATGTACAGGGAAAGTTATCCGAGCAATTAGAGAACTTATGGCATGTTTCTAATTTGTATCAGATTCCCCAGCAGGAAGCATTGGCAGAAAAGTTAGTTTCGTTAAGCTGCTTTGATCAGGCCTTCTTCTGTAACAGCGGTGCTGAAGCAAATGAAGCAGCAATCAAATTGGCTAAAAAATATGCAAAGGACCAACAGAAGCCGGAAAGAACAGAGATTGTTACTTTTTCAAACTCCTTTCACGGAAGAACCGGTTATACGATGGCTGCAACTGCACAGCCTAAAATCCATAAAGGCTTTACCCCATTAACACCTGGTTTTACTTATTTGCCGTTTAATCAGCCGGAAGCGCTGGAGCAAATAGATACCGATAAAACAGCGGGCGTCTTACTGGAGCTGGTCCAGGGAGAAGGCGGCGTTCATCCGGCGGATGCAGAGTGGATAAAAGCACTGTATGACTATTGTAAGCAGGCAGATATTCTGTTTATGGTCGATGAAATTCAGACTGGGGTCGGCAGGACGGGTACTTTGTTTGCCTATGAACAGTACGATATTGAGCCGGATGCTATCACCTTGGCTAAAGGATTAGGCTCTGGTTTCCCGATTGGAGCATTACTAGCAAAAAGTAAAGCTGCGGACAGTTTTTCACCAGGAACCCATGGCAGCACCTTTGGGGGAAATCCGCTGGCAGCAACAGCTGGGCTGGCTACATTAGAGAAAATTGCAGACCCGGCATTTTTACAAGATTTACAGGAAAACTGCACCCTGTTAGTTGAAGGGTTAATGAAGATAGCTGAAACCAATTCACTTATTACAGGGGTAAGAGGAAAAGGATTTCTTATCGGGCTGGAAGTTGAAAATAAAGCAGGGGTCTGGGTGGAGAAATTAAGAGAAAAACAGGTTCTTGTATTAACAGCAGGAGAGCATGTCGTGCGTATTTTGCCTCCATTAACAACAGAGAAAGAAGAGTTATTCACTTTTATCGGAGTGATAACGGCTATTGCAGCAGACATAGAGGAGAAGGGAGAATAAGATATGCCAATACATCAAGGGATGAAGAAAGTACTTGTTTTAGGATCGGGGCCGATTGTTATCGGGCAGGCGGCAGAGTTTGATTATGCCGGGACGCAAGCCTGTCTTGCTTTAAAGGAAGAGGGGCTGGAGGTTGTGCTTATCAATAACAACCCTGCGACCATTATGACAGATGAAACCATCGCCGACCAAGTCTATTTAGAACCGTTAGAAGTAGAGGTCGTCGAAAAAATTATTGAAAAGGAAAAGCCGGATGGTTTAATTGGAACCTTAGGCGGGCAGACAGGGTTAAATCTATCCTTAGAGCTTCATGAGAAAGGGATTCTGAAGAAACACGATGTAACCCTGCTCGGGACCTCCATTGCTTCCATACAAAAGGGAGAGGACAGAGAAAAATTCAGAGATTTAATGATTTCCATCAAGGAGCCCATTTCTGAATCACAAATTGTGACAAATATAGAGGATGGCCTGGCGTTTGCAGAGAAGATAGGCTATCCGGTTATTCTCCGTCCAGCTTATACTCTTGGCGGAGAAGGCGGAGGATTTGCAAATAATAAGGAAGAATTTTGCGAGCTGTTGGCAAAGGGGCTCCATCTAAGTCCGATTACGCAGGTGCTTGTTGAGCGCAGCATTAAAGGCTGGAAAGAGATGGAGTATGAAGTGATGCGCGATGAGAATGACGCATGCCAAATTATTTGTGACATGGAGAATGTCGATCCTGTCGGTGTGCATACCGGCGATTCCATTGTAGTCGCTCCTGCTCAGACATTAACTGCTGAACAAAGTAAAATCCTGCGTGACGCGTCGATAAAAATAATTCGTGCGCTGGAAGTGGTGGGCGGCTGTAACATTCAATTTGCCTTCCATCCGGAAACAAATGAATATTGTATTATCGAAGTAAATCCCCGCGTTAGCCGTTCTTCTGCACTGGCTTCGAAAGCAACAGGCTATCCGATTGCCAGAGTGGCAGCAAAATGTGCAGTCGGCTATCATTTGGATGAATTAGTTGATCCCGTCAGCGGAGCGACCTATCTTCATTTTACACCGGATTTGGATTATACCGTTGTAAAAATCCCGCGTTTTCCATTTGATAAATTTTCCGAAGCAGATCGTACGCTTGGAACACAAATGAAAGCAACAGGAGAAGTCATGTCCTTAGATAAAACCTTCGAAGGCGCATTAAATAAAGCGGTCCGCTCTCTGGAAATGAATATTCAATCCTTCCGCTGGACAGCCTTTGCAGAAAAGTCAGATGACGCATTGACAGCATTGCTTGAAGAGCCGAATGATTTACGTCTTTTCGCTATCGGTGAAGCCTTATGGCGCCAATTCTCTGTAGATGAGATTGCAAAGCGGACACTGATCCAGCCTTATTTTCTGGAAAAAATAGCAGCTATCATCCAATTGGAAAAGGAATTGGCAGCAACCGGCTGGGAGAATATAACAGAAGAGAAAATCTTGCAGGCAAAACAGTATAATATCAGTGATGTCCAATTAGCAAAACTTCTCCATATTGAACCGGCTGTACTGCGTGAATTTTATAAAAATCATGAGTTGTCGCCTAATTATCGTTTTGTTGATACGTGCCCGGGAACGTCGGGGAAACATTCTACCTATTTTTATTCAACCTGGTCAGGATCCAATCAAGTGCAGACCGTATCGGATAAGAAAAAAGCGCTGGTTATCGGCTCTGGTCCTATCCGTATCGGGCAGGGGGTTGAATTCGACTATTGCTCTGTGCATGCTGTGCAGGCACTGCAAAAAGCCGGGTATGAGGCAATTATGATCAATAATAACCCGGAAACGGTGAGTACGGACTATACAGTAGCTGATCGCCTTTATTTTGAACCATTGGCTCTGGAGGATGTATTAAATGTCATGGAAAAAGAGAATATTCAAGACGTCCTCGTCCAATTTGGCGGACAGACAGCTATTAACCTTATGAATCAGTTAAAAGAAGCCGGTGTCTCTGTTTTAGGAACAGCGCCTGAAAATAT
The DNA here is from genome assembly GCF_038004725.1 of Oceanobacillus sp. FSL K6-0251. NCBI lineage: Bacteria > Bacillati > Bacillota > Bacilli > Caryophanales > Bacillaceae > Oceanobacillus > Oceanobacillus sp. FSL K6-0251. The sequence continues at coordinate 2,163,814 of NZ_JBBORS010000001.1, forward strand.
GGATAAAATGGAAGACAGAGAGCAATTTTATACCTTCTTAGAGCAATTAGATATTGCTCACATTCATGGCGAAATTGTCCATAGTGTGGATGAAGCGAAGGAAGCAGCCCATCAGCTCGGATATCCTGTTCTGATTCGTCCATCTTATGTGATTGGCGGTCAGTCGATGTTTGTCTGTTACAATAAAGAAGAATTACTCAGCAATGTACAAAGAGTACAGGTAGATACCTACGATCAATGCTGGCCGTTATTAATGGATTCCTATATGCCTGGATTAGAATGTGAAGTCGATGTCGTGAGCGATGGAGAAAATGTGATTATCCCAGGGATCTTTGAACATATTGAAAAAGCAGGGGTGCATTCAGGAGACAGTACGAGCGTATTCCCGGCTATCACATTAACGGATCAGCAAAAAGCGCAAATCTATCAAATCTCTAAAAAGATTGCCAGAGAGCTTCCGATTATCGGGATGATGAATATCCAGTTTGTTCTTTACCAAGATGAAGTATATGTTCTGGAAGTAAACCCTAGATCTTCCCGTACGGTTCCGGTTGTCAGCAAGGTAACAGGGATTCCGCTGGTGGCTTTAGCTGTCAATGCACAATTAGGGGAGTCTCTGCAGGATTTTATGAAAGAATTCTCTTCTTACCAGGAGCCGGAATATTACACGGTGAAAGCACCTGTCTTTTCTAAGAATAAATTAAAAGGTGTTGACCATATTTTAGGTCCGGAAATGAAATCAACCGGGGAAGCTATCGGGATGGATATAACGCTGGAAAAAGCAATTCGTAAGGCGGTGTTTCCTTCCCAGCACAAGCTGCATGATACAAAAAAATGGTTTGTATCGATCAGTGATCACCATAAGGAAGAAAGCATCCCGTTTATTCAGGAAATTGCCGGAAACACAGAAATAATCGCTACACAGGGAACGAGTACTTACCTGGAGAAAAACCAGATTCCTTCTACTGCGGTAAACCGTGAAATAGCTAACCTCAAAAAGCTGTTTTTACAAGATCCGCCTGCCTATGTGATTAATGTGCCAAGCGTCGGCAGAGATAAAGAACGATTTGGTTTTCAATTGAGAGAGCTTTGTACACAGCTGAATATTCCGTATTTCACCAGTCTGGAAACGGCAAAGCTCGTATGGCAATACCAGCACTTGAAGAATGAAGATATTCAATCCTTACAGACGTATTTACAGACATTGCGAACGCAGGAGGGTTATCACGCGCCAAAAGTTGGCAGTGTATCATCATAGGATAATTAAAAATAGAGGCTGACAGAAATTGTCGCCTCTATTTTTTAATAGACATTATGCTTATTGCTGAGAAGCCATCTGCAAAACTTCCGTTGAGTGAAGCTTCGTTTTACAAATATTTATTAAACCAGCGACAGATATTTTCCAGCCGGGCTGTACGCAGAGATGGATTGCCGCTTCGGCTTAATTCATGATTAGCATCCGGGAAACGGACGAATTCCACTTCTTTATTTAAATGCTTTAATGTGATAAACAATTGTTCTCCCTGTTCGATTGGACAGCGATAATCTTTTTCACCATGCAGGATAAGAAGCGGTGTCTCCACGTTTTCTGCATATTTCAACGGAGATATATCCCACAGTCCGGTTGGATCCTCTAATAAATTCACGCCGTGCTCCCACTTGGTAAAGAAGAAGCCGATATCACTGACTCCATAAAAGCTTAACCAATTGGAAATGGATCGTTGTGTCACTGCTGCTTTGAAACGGTTCGTATGACCGACAATCCAGTTCGTCATAAACCCGCCGTAGCTTCCGCCGGTCATACCCAAACGGTTTTCATCAATGAAGGAATACTGTTCTAAGCAATAATCGACCGCCTCCATCAGATCGCGATAATCTCCTTTGCCATAGTTCTCCCGCACCCCGTTAACAAATTCCTGTCCATACCCATGGCTGCCGCGCGGATTGGTATAAAGGACAACATATCCTTTCGCTGCAAGAAGCTGGAGTTCATGGAAGAAGGTTTGACCGTACATAGCATGCGGACCGCCGTGAACCTCCAGAACAAATGGATATTTCTTTCCCTCCTGAAAGCCGTAAGGGCGAAGCAGCCAGCCTTGAATTTCTAAGCCATCGCTTGATGTATAGGAGATTTCTTCTGGTTCACTTAAAGCTGCTTCATGAATAAAGGCTTTATTTACATCTGTCAGCTGCTTTAAGGTATTATCTGCATCCAGCTTATAAAAATTACAAGGATCTTTTGGTTTGCTGATTCCTAAAATAAAGCTGTCTGTCTCTGGATGATAAGAAAAGCCGAATACGTGATTATCATCGCTGTAACGTGTTTTTAAATTTCCTTCTAAATCTGTTTCATATAGATTGACAGCTCCAGCATCTGATCCAAGAAAATAAATGGATGCATTGTCATGTGACCAGACAGGACCAGTTTCCGAGCTGCCAAGACGCATGTCCGCGACCATTGTATCACCTGGCTGGATGCTCCAATCTCCAGAAAGCAATTTTCTTTCTTTGCTTTCTACATCGTATAGAAACAGCTTAGTGAGCGTTGCGCCTGCATATTCAAACTCATGCCCGCAAGCAATAATTTTTTTACTGTCTCTGGAGAATTTGGCGTCGTGGTAGCTGCCTTTACTGTCTGTTAATTTAGTTATTTCCTTTGACTGCAGCTCCAGTAAATATAAATCAGAAACCAGGGAAGCATCCGCATCTTCTTCAAAATTAGCTGCAAAGACAAGATGTTCGCCGTTCGGTGCAAGGTCAACCAAATGATGATCTGCCTCTTGGGTTGTAAGCTGATAAAATTTGTCTGCGTTTATATCATATTGGATGATTTGTACAGTGGATTGGTCATGGAATCCTCTGGCATCCGACTTGTACTTTAAACGGTCGACAATAAGCGGTTTTGTTTGTGCTTCCTTTTGTTTTGCCTTTTTTTCTTCGTTGCTTAACTCTTTTAAGGAAGCAATATCATCATCTTTTTCCAGAAAGGAGCAGAATATAATCGACTTTCCGTCGTTTGCCCAGACAGGGGAGGAGACGCCGTTTGGAAAAGTAGTAATCTGTTTTGCTTCCCCGCCGTCAACAGCTATTAGCCAAATCTGTGAAGCTCCGCTGCGGCTGGAAAGGAAGAAGGATTTATCCTTATTCGGAGAAACGCGGAACGTATGATTCCGATGATTGTCTGTAGTCCATTGCTTATGAGAATCATCTTTCAAGTTATGTACATAAATCTGTGATTCATAGTCTTTATCTTCATTCACAGAGGTGATGACATAACTATATTTATTTTTTGAAATAAACTCCGGTTCACTAAGAACCTTAATATTCTGAAAATCGGTTGTGGTAACGGGTCTTTTTTCTGTTGATGCAGACATGTAATTCCTCCTCAATTTTTAAATGAATTTCATTCTATATGATTTTAGTTTAAACTATTTCGGAATGCGAATCAATGAGGATTAACTGTACAGGTGGGATTAGCTATAGAGCTTATTTGTATATTTTTTAAATGTATATCAAGTAAAATATGGTAAAATAAAGAATCAATAGAGTGATACGAAATTGATTCGGAGGTTATGATGTTGGGTACACAGGAAGTTTATTTATACGTATCAAAAGGGAAGAGTTTTTTAGCTCTTATTCTCTCTCTTACTTATTTTATACTGGGAATGGCGGTATGTATCTATTCTTTTAAGGAAGGGAATACGGTAGATGGTTATATTTTTACTATCCTTCCCTTGATTTTTGGGGGTTCCACACTTCTTGCGATTAAAATGCTTGTTGATTTAAAACCGTATCTCACGCTGACAAAGGATATGTTTATTATCAAACATCCATTAAAACGTGCGATTTTTATTCAATGGCAGGATATTAAAAGGTATCAAATATATAAACATCAATTTACCAGTTCGATAGAAATTTATTTAGCGGATAAAGAAGAATATAAAGCATTTCGAAAACGTTTAGTTGCAGGACAGCTATTAGCCAAGCGTTTACAAATAGACGAGATTCCTCATATTATAAAAGTAAATTTTTTATTAAGCTTAATCAAGCGGAAGGATAGAGCAAAACTGCTGAAGGAACTGGACAGACGTGAGTTTGGAGCAGTAACAGATGAGCGTATGTTTGAAATAGCAGAGCACAGACAGCTGTTTGGAATAACGGCATCAGATACGGTGCCGTCGAAGATGCTTTCTTATCAAGTGGAAAAAGAAGCAATGAAAGTAGAACAACCTAGTAAAATAAAACGGAAATCCTTCTTGAAAATTATAGCAGTCAGCCTAGTAATAACGATTGTTATAGTCTTTCTTTTATATCAAATAATCGGGAAATGAATTGTCGTTGATTTTAGCATTTTGCTCATATTTTGGAGACTATAAAATATGAGAGTGTTCGGTTCTGATCTTGTCATAGAAATACATATACAGGAATAGGATAAAACAAATTTGGAAGTTATGACGATGGGTACATAGGAAGTTTATCTTTATCCTTAAAAGAGGCTGTATGAAAAAGATAACATTTGAACTGAAATGATGGATATTAGTTAAAGACTATACTAATTGACTCTAAAAGGAAGAGTAGTTAAATACCTTTTACAAGAATTTCGATTTAATAAAAAGGCTCTTCACCAAAATCTATGGGTGACATAGTAGATATAAATTTGCTGTAAGCGACCGCTACGGAAATACACTACGCTTTCCATGGGCTTGCGCTCAGCCTCCTCAAAAAAAAGAAGTTCGCTTTTTTTCTGCGGGGTCTTCATACTGTGCTTTCCCATAGGAGTCTCCGTGTATTTCCTCCGCTAGCTAGTTGCTTTTATCACATTTAATTATATTTTCCAACCATAGATTTTGGTGTTGATCCAATAAAAAGATATTGTTGTTAATAAGGGAAATCAATATTAAACAAACTGCTCAGATTGGGAATTAAGTATAATTTAATTAAAATAAAAGCGGGGAGGACAAAATGAGCAATATTATCTTGATACAACATTGTCATTCGGAACATCATCTAAATAATATGTCGGGTGGTTGGACAGATACTCCTTTAACTGAAGCAGGAAAGGGTCAAGCGAAAAAAATTGGAGAAAAATTAAAAGAATTTGTGGAGAAAAATGCCTGTGGCTTGTATTCATCTGATCTATTAAGGGCGTTCCAAACAGCAGATATAGTTGGAGCAGAATTAAAATTAGACGTTATTCAGGAAAAAGGATTACGTGAAATAAACAGTGGTGTTGCTGCAGGGAAAACAAAGGATTGGACAAGAGCAAATAGAAATCCCAGAGCAAAAAGTGAATTTGATCTAGATTATCGGGAATTTCAAAGCGGTGAAACCTGGCGAGAATTTTATAGTCGGGTTTCCAATTGTATGGATAGGATATGTGAATTAGAAAATGAGAAAAGCATTTTAATTGTTTCACACGGAGGAACATTAGGGTACATACTAGCCTGGTGGTTGAAATTTGAACCAGAGATGATTGTTAATGCATACTTTTCTTCATCAGCAGGTGGTGTAACTGTTTTAAGCCAAAATAGTTTTCAGCAGAATGTAGTGAATAAATTTAATGATACCTCCCATCTGGAATATTAAGAAATCGGGCGTGATTGTGGAAAAAAGTAAAGAAGAGAAGGATATTATACATGACTAATATGTTTATCTTCTTATTTTTTACGGTTGGAGTCTTGATAATAAAAGAAATAACTTAATATCACCGCAAATTATATTCGATTAAAAAAGGAATCCATTATTTAAATGAACGCAGTGGGAAGAGTAATATGATTAACTAGTCGATGTGATGTAAGGCTGTCATTAGCAGGGTTTCCGGATATTTATATCAGGATAATAAAACTGCCGCCCATGGTCAAGGCGACAGTTTTCATTACACATTTTTAATTAACTTATCAGTAATTTTAGCATCCTGTTCATACGCTCTTTGCAGGGTACGGGTAATTTTTCCGGGTTCACCATTTCCGACAACTACATTGTCGAGCTGAATAACAGGCAGTACCTCTGATGTACTGCTGGATAAAAACATTTCATCTGCATGCTGGATATCTTCAATTTGGAAAGCCTCTTCAATCAGCGGAATATTTTCAGCTTTTAAAAAGCGCTCCACTGCCATTCGTACACATCCATGTAAAATATTATTAGTAGCTGGATGCGTGTATACTTTTCCGTCTTTTACGAGATAGATATTGGAAGAGCTGCATTCTGTTACCACGCCATCTCGATGCAGAATGGCTTCATAGCAATTATTTTCTTTTGCTGTCTGCTTTGCTAAAACGTTTGGCAGCAGATTTAAGCTTTTGATATAACAGTTTTCCCATCGGACATCACGCTGTGAGATGGTCTTTACCCCGTTCTCCAGAATCTTTTCATTTCTGGGCAGATCCTGAAGGTAAGCATAGATATTAGGTGTGACTTCATATGGAAAGGCATGATCCCGGGGAGCTGAGCCGCGTGTGATTTGCATATACACCTTTCCATCATTTTTCATATTATTTTTTTCCATTAATTGATGTAATAGGTCTGTCATCTTTTCTTTATGATAAGGGATCTTGATTTTGATGGCTTCGGCAGAACGGTACAGGCGATCCACATGTTCTTTCAGGAGATAATACTCTCCTTTATAAATCCGAATCACTTCATAAACGCCATCGCCAAACTGTAATCCTCTTTCTTCAAATGGGTAGCTGAGACTATCCTTATCTACAAATTCCGATTGGGTAAGAATAGTTGAATATACTGACATTTTAAAATTCTCCTCTCCGTGAAGCATAATAATAGTTTATTACGCGACCAGACGAATGTAAACAGATTATACGAGAAACATTTGGGCATTATAGAAGTATATGCACTGGTATTATAAATTATTCTTAGGTATATTTTCATTAAATATTAATTTTCGGTTAAGTTTTCATGAAAAAAATTAAATTTATTGTTGATTTTTATCGAATACGTTGCTATAATAAATTTTGTCGTTGAAAACAACTATAAATCATGCGGGTGTAGTTTAGTGGTAAAACCTCAGCCTTCCAAGCTGATGATGAGGGTTCGATTCCCTTCACCCGCTCCATACATATGTGATAACGCAGTGTTTCGTACTTAGTCTACGAAGTGTTGCGTTTTTATTTTGTAAAATATTTGTTTCCTCACCTATAAGAGGAAGTTCAAAAAATCCAATAAAAATGACACGTCGGGAAAAGGATCTTCTACTAAGAACGCCCACGTCGTGTGGGCAGCGCAGAAGCCACCGCATCCTGCGGAAGTGCGTTGACAAGCTATTTCCAATGGGACTGCGATTACTCGCCCCACCAAAACCGTTACTCACGTATTATAAAACAAAGAGGAACTTCTGTTAAAACCGTCCACGTCCTGTGGACAACACAGAAGTCACCACATCCTGTGGAAGTCCGTTTGGAAATAGCTCGTCGCCTTGAACTTCTTGGTCCTATTTACCGGACTTTTTGAACTTGCACTTTAAGTATAGTACCCTGTTTATAAAGAATAAAGCAGAATGGAGGAGCCAGGATGAAGCGTCTTGAAAATAATTTATTACAAATTGACCGAAAAAGCTACAAAGCATATAAACAAATTGCGGGAAGCTACACGTATCCGAGGTATACACTTTATATCGACTATGTTCAAGGAGACCCATTTGCCAGCCCTTCTAAAATAAGAATCGGGATTCCAGAGAAGGAACGGCATATAGCTGCTGAGTGGCTGGAAACAAAATCTCGACAGACAGCAGTAGAGGATGCGTTTGCGAGAGTGATTGATAAAGCAGTGTATCAAAATAAAACATTTATTAAAGGTTCTGGCAAAAGCGGCATGATTGCTTTTGATGGACCGGGCCAGGAGATATTAGAGCGGACAGCAGTACGTATTTCCGAGCAGGGATTAACGGTTTGTCTGTCTGCAGGTCTGCCGGCTAATGGACGATCCATTAATGGAAAGGAAGCAATCAAGTTATTCGATGAGGTAATTCCATCTATCATCGAGCATTCTGTTTTTCATATTCAGGATAAAACGATTCAGCAGGCGGTTCAATTAGCTGATCAGCAAGAGGCCATATGGCAAGCAATGAAAGAAAATAATTGGGTGAGCTTTATTGCCAATGGCTCTGTATTGCCAAGAAAAAGCGGCGTAAGTAATCTGCCTGCCAAAGGTGCGGTTGCTTTTCAAAGTCCGCAGGAGGATGAGGTAGAATTAAAGCTTCCTCATGGCAAAACAATAACAGGAATGGCGGTCAAGCAGGGAGTCACCTTGATTACCGGAGGCGGTTATCACGGGAAGAGTACACTGCTTCAAGCGATCGAACGCGGCGTTTATCCTCATTGCGAGGGAGATGGCCGGGAATTTATCTGTACAGACCCGAGTGCTGTCAAAATTCGGGCAGAAGATGGAAGGGAAATCTCATCGGTGAATATTTCACCATTTATTTCTAACCTTCCGCATGGAAAAGATACAACTGCTTTTTCAACAAGTAATGCAAGCGGAAGTACTTCTCAGGCGGCAAACGTGATGGAAGCTTTAGAGATTGGAGCAGACACCCTGCTGATTGACGAGGATACCAGCGCAACCAATTTTATGATTCGCGACAGCCGCATGCAAAAACTGATTGATCATAAAAATGAACCAATCACCCCGTTTATACATCGTATCAGACAATTAGTCGATGAAGCAGATAAATCAGTTATTTTAGTAACTGGCGGCTCAGGAGGATATTTTGCCGTGGCAGATACGGTTATTCTTATGGAGGAATATAAGCCAAAGAATGTCACACAAAGAGCACAGGAAATTATAAAAGAAGATCCTATTGCCGATAGTAAGGTAGAGCAGACGAATTTCAAGAACGTAGAAAAGCGGCATCTGTCTGCTTCTACATTTCCGAAGCAGACAGATAAAAGGTTTAAAATCCAGGCTAAAGGCCAATTTCAAATTCTATTTGGAAAAGAACCCATTTCTTTTGCTTATACGGAACAGCTGGTAGATGCTTCGCAAACAAGAATGATTGCAGAGATTATCCAATATCTTTACCGGAATGAAAAGAAGCATTTTTCTTCGTTTGCAACATTGATCGATCAGATTGATAAAAAAATGGATCAAGGATTGGAAACTTTGACGAAAAGCAACGGGAAACATCCAGGAGATTTAGCCAGACCAAGGAAAAATGAAATTGCTGCGGTATTGAACCGGATGCGAAGAGCAAGATTTTTCATGGATGCATAACTGAAATCCCGGTCCGGATGTTTAAAGCGAGTTCATCAGGATAAAAAATAATAGAAGGGAGGCGGTATGGTGAAAGTAGAAGAGCTGAAAAAGGATATCCAGGCCTACGCGAAAACAATCGGTATCGATAAAATTGGTTTTGCAACGGCTGATATTTTTACAGAAATGAAAGAACGGTTAAGACGTCAGCAAGAACTAAAATACCAATCTGGTTTTGAAAAAGGGAGTATTGAGGAAAGAACGGAGCCCAGGCGGTTACTGCCGGAAGCGAAGTCTATCATCTCCATTGCCGTCGCCTATCCTTCGAGAATGGAAACAACACCGAGAGGGACAAAAGGAGACAGACGCGGCATTTTTGCCCGTGCTTCATGGGGGATTGACTACCATGTTGCCTTGCGGGAACGGCTGGATAAGCTGGGAGAGTATATAAAAGATAAAGTGCCGGATGCTGTTATCAAGTCAATGGTAGATACTGGGGAATTAAGCGACCGGGCTGTAGCTGAACGAGCCGGCATTGGCTTCAGCGGAAAAAATACCTCCATTATTACCAAGGAATATGGCTCGTTTGTTTATCTGGGAGAAATGCTGACTAATATTCCGTTTATCCCTGACTCGCCGGTAGAGGACGGCTGTGGTGATTGTACAATTTGTTTAGATGCCTGTCCTACAGGTGCTATTGTACAAGGAGGACAATTGAATGCGCAGCGCTGTATTGCGTTTTTAACCCAGACAAAGGATTTTCTGCCGGAGGAATTCCGTAATAAGATAGGAAATCGTTTATACGGATGTGATACGTGTCAGCAGGTATGTCCCTGGAACCGGGATAAAGATTCTCATTTCCACCAGGAATTAGAGCCAGAGCCAGAATTGGTTAAACCAAGACTTAAACCAATGCTTCATTTATCAAATCGGGAGTTTAAAGAAAAGTTCGGGCATATGTCCGGCTTTTGGAGAGGGAAAAAGCCGATTCAGCGTAATGTTATTTTAGCGTTGGGCCATTATAAAGAAGCATCCGCGGAAACTGATTTAATAGCTGTTATGGAAAACGATCCGCGGCCGGTTATTCGTGGTACTGCTGCCTGGTCATTAGGGAAGATAGGAACAGATGCTGCGAGAGAAGCGCTCTCTAAAGCCCTGGAAAAAGAGAATCATGAACAAGTACAATTTGAAATGGAAAATGCGCTGTCGGCCATGACAGTAAAGTAGAAGAAATACTCACGGCCATTCCAGCGGTTTCTAAGACCTAATTCGCCTCCTTTATGCATAAGCTGTGATGAGGAGGCGATTTTTTATGGGCGATATTACAACATATTGGCAGCAATTTTTCAAGGGCAGCAAGGAGGGCCAAGATTGGTGGCGTAAGAAGCAGAGACTTTGTAAGAAGCGAAAGGCGCAAATTGTGAAGATAAAAGGAAAAGGCCTCGTCTTCAGCAAACAGTCCTATGACACAACCAGAAGCACGCGATATGCGGTACACTTGGTATATTTAATGAAGCAGGGCGATTTTTTTTATACGGAAGAGCAGGTCGTCCCTTATCAGCTTGTGAAACAATCGGATAGAGAAATCAGACATCAATCGATTGAAAAGCCTCCAGCGGAAAACGGCAGTAATCAGCCCCCTGTATTAAAACAAGGAAACCTCAAGGATAATAATCGTGAAATAGAATATAACCGGCTGGGAGCAGTGAAATATGCAGAGCGCTGGTGGAACAGCTATAATCCGGAATATCGTCGCTTTGAAGATGATTGCACGAATTACATTTCCCAATGTCTGCGGGCGGGAGGAGGCCCGATGTGGGGGGAGCCGGTCCGGGAGCGGGGCTGGTGGTATGGAAAAGATTCTTGGAGCTTCAGCTGGTCTGTGGCGCATTCGTTCAGATGGTATTTAAGCGGTTCAGAACGCGGAATCAGGGGAATCGAGATGCAAACACCGGAAGAATTAAATCCCGGAGATGTGATTTGCTATGATTTTGAAGGCGACGGTACATGGAATCATACAACGATTGTAGTAGCTAAAGATGCTGATAATATGCCGCTTGTCAATGCGCATACCGATAACAGCCGCAACCGTTATTGGTCTTATGAGGACTCGGCTGCCTGGACTCCGGAAATTGAATATAAGTTTTTTCGGATTGAGATAAGTTAGTGTATAATTGATTTTGGGATAGAAAGAAGAGAACCAGCTTTTAGGGATATCCACTTTTAGAATTTGCAATTGAAGGAGAATGAATGGTGAGTTTGCATGTAGTATTATTTGAACCAGAAATCCCGGCAAATACGGGGAATATCGGGAGAACATGTTTAGCGACCGGGACGACGTTACACCTTATCCGTCCGCTTGGCTTTTCAACAGACAGTAAAATGGTGCGTCGCGCCGGTTTGGATTACTGGGAGCATGTTGATGTTAAAGAATATGATTCCATCGATGAATTATATCAAACCTATCCGGCAGGGAGCTTTTACTATATAGAGAACTTTGGAACCAAATATTATACTGATTTTGATTTTTCCTCCGTGGAGCTGGATCAATTTTTTGTATTTGGAAAAGAGTCTACAGGGATCCCGCGGGAACTGCTGACAGATAAAGAAGATAAATGCCTGCGAATTCATATGAATGACGAGGTTCGTTCATTAAATCTGTCCAATACAGCTTCCATTATTATCTATGAAGCGTTAAGACAGCAGGGGTTTCCTGATTTACATTAAAAAAGATGTCTCCGCAAAATGGAGGCATCTTTTTTTGATTGTACATAAAGTGATTTCTATAAAGTTATTTTAAATCTTAAGTACGCTGATCTTCTTTTGGTACTCCCGGTTTTGCTTCGTAGCCAGCTGAAAAACAGGAAACAATAAATGTAACAGCAACTCCTAAAATCAATGCTAATTTCATGATAAGATTCCTCCTTTTATGTAGTGATGGTATCCAATTTTACATCATAAAGAAATGCGTTGTATTTTCATTTGGGTTATGGATACGCTTTTATCTTGCAGCAGCTGTATGTAAACATATCTCTTCTGTTATAGAAATTGTTGAAAGAAGAATGAAGAACTGCCTGCAAGCCTGAAGCATGTAACTGCCAATCTGCAGAAATCGGGATGCTCTGACAGAATGAAGTTTTGTTTACTAATTTGTCCTTATTATAACGGAAAAATCACTGGTTGTGAACTATTCCTATATTAATTTTAATTAAATGTATTTTTACCGGAAAATATGTGTTCAAAAGTCACTGAATTAATTGTTAGAAAAATATAAAAAAGGGACTGTTTTGATATATTTTTATGGAAGAATAGAAAATGTCGAATTATCCCAATAAATCGGTTCTGATTCCTTGTAACCTCCTTAAAAATCATGTATATTAGTTGGTGTAAAGAAATCAATAGGATTATTAATAATTTGAACCGTTTTCACGAACGGATTAGTTAATTCAATGGGGGTATCAGTCGTGCCAGGAAATGAAGAGTCTGCAGAAAAATTTTGGGGACAGTTTCACGGACCAAATGCGGGGTATTTAGAACAACAGTATGAATTGTACAAAGAAGATCCAGAACAAGTGGAATCTTCTATTAAAGCATTGTTTGATGCATATGGAGCGCCTGCTTGGATGACAGGGGCAGAAGTAGTCTTTCCTATCAGTGAACAAACAGCTTCCAATGGGAATATATCAGAAGATTTTGATGTGACGAAATTAACCTCAGCAATCAAACTTGTTGAGGCTATTCGGCGTTACGGTCATACAGATGCGGATATTTATTCTGTTGGCGGCTATAAAAGTGCTCCGTCCGTAATGCTTGATTTAAAGCATTACAATTTAACAGAAGAAGATTTGAAAAAAATCCCGGCCTCCTGGATCTGGGAACGGGAAAAAGAAGATGTTCAAACAGGTTTGGATGTTATTAACCTGCTGAAGAAATACTATACAGGAACTATTACGTTTGAGTATGACCATGTCAATAATGATGAAGAGCGGACCTGGCTGTTTGATTTGATTGAAGAAGGAAATGCAAGATTTGATCCTGATCAAGAGGACAGAAAGGATATTTTAAAGCGTTTATATGAAGTAGAGGGTTTTGAAAAATTCCTTCATAAAACATTTGTCGGCCAAAAGCGTTTTTCCATCGAAGGCTTAGAGTCAATGGTTCCGATGATCGACTATCTCGTAAAATATGCAAACGAAGATAACATTGAACATGTAATGATGGGAATGGCGCACCGCGGACGTTTAGCTGTGCTTGCGAATGTATTGAAAAAGCCATATGATAAGATTTTTTCCGAGTTTAATTATACAAGAGACAAGGAATTGATGCCGTCAGAAGGTTCTAAAGCAATTAACTATGGCTGGACCGGAGACGTAAAATATCATTTTGGAGCAGAAAAAGAAGTTATCCATGGAAGTAAAGTAAACACAAAAATTACACTTGCGCATAATCCGTCACACCTTGAATTTGTCAACCCGGTTGTGGAAGGATTTGCCCGTGCGGCACAGGATGAACGTGATGTAAGCGGTTATCCTGTTAGAGATACGAATAAAGCAATGCCGCTGATTATTCATGGGGATGCAGCCTTTATCGGGGAAGGTGTCGTTGCAGAAACGCTTAATTTAAGCGGATTGCCGGGGTATACAACAGGCGGAACTGTTCACCTGATTGCGAATAACCAGCTTGGTTATACAACAGACCGCGTAGACGGACGCTCTACACGCTATGCAAGTGATTTGGCTAAAGGTTTTGAAATTCCGATTATCCGGGTCAGTGCAGATGATCCGATTTCTTGTATTTCTGCAGTGAAAATAGCTTGTGAGTATCGTAAAAAATTCCATAAAGATGTTTTAATTGATTTAGTAGGTTATCGCCGTTATGGACATAATGAAATGGATGAGCCGAGAACGACACAGCCGCAATTGTACAGTGAAATCGATAATCATCCATCGGTATCTACCTTGTTCGCACGTGCGATGGAAGAAAGAAACCTATTGGAATCCGGCGGATTTGACGAAATTAAAAACGAGATTGATACAAAACTGTCTGATATTTACAAGGGCATGACAGAAACGGAAATAGGTGAGCCGCAGCCGAAGTCTATGCCGGAAGTATTATCTAATAGATTAGATCAATTTGAAACTGCAGTAGATTTAGAGACTTTAAAGGGAATCAATAAAGAACTTCTAAAACGTCCGGAAGGTTTTGAAGGCTTTAAGAAAACCGAAAGAATTCTGAAGCGCAGAGAAGATGCATTAGAAGAAGGAAACAAAGCTGACTGGGGAACCGGGGAAGCGTTAGCATTTGCCTCTATATTAAAAGATGGCACACCAATTCGATTAACAGGTCAGGATACAGAAAGAGGAACCTTTGCGCATCGCCATGTTGTCCTGCATGATGTGAATACAGGTGAAAAATATAGTCCGATGCATGGATTGTCAGATGTCAAAGCCTCCTTTGATGTTCGCAACAGTCCGCTATCAGAAACAGGAGTTTTAGGCTTTGAATATGGCTATAGTGTGTATTCTCCAAGCACACTTGTTATCTGGGAAGCACAATTCGGTGATTTTGCCAATGCGGGTCAGGTGATTATTGACCAATTTATTGCTTCAGCGAGAGCGAAATGGGATGAAAAATCAAATATGGTATTGCTGCTTCCTCATGGGTATGAAGGACAAGGGCCAGAGCATTCCAGTGCCCGCTTAGAACGTTATTTACAGATGGCTGCAGAGAATAACTGGATCGTAGCGAATGTTACTTCCTCAGCGCAGTTATTCCATCTGCTTCGTCGTCAGGCAGCAATGCGTTCCCGTCCAGAGGCACGTCCTTTGATTCTGATGACACCGAAAAGCAGTCTTATCAGAGATTATAAGATGGCTTCCAGTGCGGAAGAGTTTACGACCGGTGGATTTAAAACGTTGCGTGAACAACCATACTTTGATACAGATCCGAAAAAAGCGACACGTCTGTTATTGGGAAGCGGTAAAATAATGATTGATATTGAAGGGGAAATGGAAGAAGCAGAAGCGAACTGCGATTGGATTCGCGCCTTACGTGTAGAGCAAATCTATCCGTTCCCTAAAAAAGCAATTCAAGAAGAAATCCAAAAACTTCCTAACTTAAAAGAAATCGTCTGGGTGCAAGAAGAGCCAAAAAATATGGGTTCATGGGATTTTGTAGATGATTATTTAAGAGAGCTTCTTGAAGAGGATCAGGAATTACACGTTATCAGCAGACCGAAGCGTGCAGCACCAGCTGGAGGCATACCTACTGTGCATAAAACAGCGCATCAATATATTATTGACCAGGCATTGAACGAATTTGAAGGAGGAAAATAAAGTGCAAGAAATTAAAATACCTGAATTAGCGGAATCTATTACAGAAGGAACAATAGCAGAATGGCTTGTAAAAGAAGGCGATAAAGTAGAGAAAGGCGATGCAATTGTAGAGTTAGAGACGGATAAAGTAAACGTGGAAGTCAACTCAGAATTTTCTGGTGTTATCGCTGAAATTACCAGTAATGAGGGCGAGGATGTTTCTGTAGGAGATATCATCGGCAAATTAGATGAAAATGGCGAAGCGGGTGCATCTTCCGGCAAGGAAGAAAGTAAGACAGAAGAAGCTGATAAAAATGAAGAAGCTCCTAAAGAAGAGCCTAAACAGGAAGCTTCTGAGAAAAATAAGCAGGAAGCTGCACCTGAACAAAGTAATGGTGATGTGATTGCTTCTCCTGCAGCAAGAAAACGCGCTCGCGAACTGGGTATTGACTTAAGTGAAGTACAAACACGTGATCCGCTTGGCAGAGTTCGTCCAGACGATGTGAATGCTCATAATAATGCTCCTAAAAAAGAGTCTGCGCCATCGAAGCCGGCGAAAAAAGAAGAGCCTAAATCAGAGAAAACAGAGTTTGATAAGCCGGTAGAACGTGTTAAAATGACACGCCGCCGCCAAACAATTGCTAAAAACCTTGTAGAAGTACAGCATAATACAGCTATGTTAACTACATTTAATGAAGTAGATATGACTTCTGTAATGGAGCTTCGTAAGCAGCGAAAAGATAAATTCCTAGAGAAAAATGGTGTCAAGCTAGGGTTTATGTCTTTCTTTGCTAAAGCTGTAGTAGGAGCATTAAAAGAATTCCCGCTTCTGAATGCAGAAATCCAAGGCAATGAATTAGTCATTAAAAAATTCTATGATATCGGTATTGCCGTTTCTACAGATGATGGTCTTGTTGTTCCGGTTGTTCGTGACGCAGATCGCAAGGACTTTGCAGGAATTGAGCAGGATATCGTTGATTTAGGTACGAAAGCACGTGACAATAAATTGTCCTTAAATGACTTGCAAGGCGGTTCCTTTACAATTACAAATGGCGGTACATTTGGTTCTATGATGTCTACACCAATTTTAAATGCGCCGCAGGTTGGTATTTTGGGAATGCATAACATCATTAAGCGCCCAATCGCTATGCCGGATGATTCCATTGAAGTGCGTCCGATGATGTATATTGCATTATCCTATGATCACCGTATTGTAGATGGAAAAGAAGCCGTTCAATTCTTAGTTCGAATCAAGGAAATGCTTGAAGATCCATATGATTTATTGCTAGAAGGTTAAAAATGTAAAAGTCTTGATATGAGCTGATATGCTCGTATCAAGACTTTTTTTATAAGAGTAAGAAAGGGCTCTCGTTCTGAGGTCGGGGTTGGGACTGGGACTGGGAATGCGATTACTCGTCCCATCGAAAAGAGTCGCATCGGAAATCTTTTTGGCAAGAACACCGAAGTTTTAAAAATCAAGTGGTGTTCTTGTTTTTTTCTTATATGTCAAGAAAGTAAAATTAGCCTCTTCAGTAAATATCTAATTCAAACTCTGCTGAATCATAAAGAAACCAAAATAGTTCCGAATTTCGACAGGTGCAGACAAATTGAAGTTGTATTTTCTTAAGCAATTAGGAAATATTATATATGATTTATTTAACATGACACAAATAGAGTATTTATCCTAAATATTACAATTTATTTCTAATTTTTTTAATTATTAATTCTCTTTTCCAAGCATTGAAATTATTTTCAATTACTAATATGATAGTAATTGAATGGGAGTTCTTAATTAAATAATCACATTTATTTTTTTAGGGATTGTAATGTTTTGTATTGTTTTAATATGTAGATTTGAAACTTTTCCTGTAAATTTTTTATTATATATGATAAAGCGTTTACAGGAAATAATGTGGAGGAGGCGGTAATATGGACATTTTGTTGGGGATTTTGGCAGTTATCATTACACTCGGCCTAGCATTTTTAATGTCGAATGATAAGAAAAGAATCAACTTCTATGCCATTGGTATTATGTTAGTTATACAATTGCTTATTACATGGTTTATGTTTTCCACGCCAATTGGTGAAGACATTATCAGGTGGATTTCAAACTTATTCAATAAGTTAATTGAGTTCGGACAAGAAGGTATTGGATTTGTGTTAGGTGGATTTGAGTTGGCAGAGGGCGGCGTATTCTTCTTCAATGTGCTTCTCTTAATTATCTTTTTTGCAACCATTCTCTCCGTTCTTACTTATTTAAAAGTTCTTCCAATAATTATTAAGTATATTGGAGCTGTTATTTCCAAAATAACAGGGTTACCTCGAATTGAATCATTTAATGGTGTAAATAGTGTTTTCTTCGGTCAATCTGAGGCATTGATTGCAATACGCTCGCAATTTCACCATTTAAATGAAAATCGTTTATTTATTGTCTGTGCCTCGGCAATGAGTTCTGTATCAGCTTCTATCGTGGGATCGTATATTCAAATGCTGCCTCCAGAATATGTTTTGGTTGCTTTGCCGTTGAATATGTTCAGCTGCTTGATGATCGCTTCAATCATTGCCCCTGTAAACGTTCCAAAGGAAGAAGACAAAGTGGATATTTCGGACGTCAGTCAGGATAAAAGTATTTTCGAAGCAATGGGAAATGGTGCATTAGAAGGCGGGAAAATTGCACTGATTGTTGCTGCAATGTTAATTGCTTTTATTGCCTCATTAGAACTGGTTAACTGGATTATCCAAGCTGTTTTCGCTGGAATTACCCTGCAGGAAATTCTTGGTTATATTATTTCTCCACTAGGCGTACTAATGGGAATTGCGCCAGGTGAAGTTGTTCAAGCTGGATCGATTATGGGTACAAAAATTGTAACAAATGAATTTGTAGCAATGCTGGAATTACAACCATTGCTGGATCAGCTTTCTGAAAAAACAGTTGGTATTGTAACAGTATTCTTAACAAGCTTTGCTAACTTCTCTTCTATCGGTATTATCGCAGGTACTGTAAAAGGGATTGATAATGCCAAAGCTGTCATTGTTTCTAAATTTGGAATGAAGCTTTTGGCAGGGTCTATGCTGGTATCTATTCTTTCAGCAACCATCGTTGGACTATTCTTGTAGGAATAACATCAAAGCACCATGAATCAATCAAAATGATTCATGGTGCTTTTTATAATTCTTATTAAAACATTTTCAACCGCGCTTTGCTTTACGCTGAATGTGTAATAGTCGGAGCAGCAGAGCAATTGCGCCTGCACTTAAACCGACAATAATTCCAATCCAGTAGCCAAAGGCATCAAAATTGGTATAGTTGGCAAATAAAAATCCAACCGGCAAGCCGATAAGCCAATAAGAAATTAATGCGAGAATAAGGGTGACGTTCACATCCTTATATCCTCTTAAAGCTCCTTGGATAGGAGCGCCGATGGCATCTGCAAGCTGATAAAATATCGCAAACAGAATAAATTGTTTTGTTAAGGCAATCACTTCTGGGTTATTATGGTATAGCGCTGCAACGGCATCATCGAATACAAACAAAATAATGCCGATAAATAGAGCAATAATCATCCCGCCTGTAATTCCAAGATACGTATAGGTTCGTGCATCCTGAAAACGTTTCGCTCCTATTTCAAACCCGACTGCAATAGTAAGCGCCATTCCGACGCTTAACGGCAGCATGTATAATAATCCGGCAAAGTTCATTGCTGCCTGGTGGGCGGCAATTGTATTTGTATCATACATACTCATCATAATCGTTACCACAGAAAAAATACTTGTTTCAAAAAACATTGCCATTCCGATTGGCAGACCAATTTTTAATTGACTGAGCCAATAGGAAATCTGTGGTTTAAAGCGTACCTGAAAGACTTGATACGATGTAAATGGAGCAACCTTATGTATCATATATAAAGAAATGATACTGACTATCCAATAGGTAATACTCGTTGCAATTCCAGCGCCGATGCCGCCAAATGCCGGTATTCCCAGTTTGCCAAAAATAAAGATATAGTTCAAAAAGGCATTGATTGGCAGAGAAATTAAAATAATAATCATAGAAGCTCTCGTCTGTCCAAGCCCATCCATAAAGCTTCGGACCGTGTGAAAAATAAATAATGGCATAATACCCGCAGCAAGAAAAATTAAATAATATTTCGCCACATGATGTACATCCGGTTCCAGGCTCATCAGCTGTAATACAGGTTCTAAAACAAAAAAACCGGCAATGAGAATAATGAAGGATAAACCGACAGATAAATAAATACCCTGCTGAATAACCTGCGGAATATCTTTTTTCTCTTTGGCGCCAATAAGTTGAGAGATAATTGGAGTTATTGCGAGAACAATCCCATTTACAGCTGTTAAAATTGGTATCCAAAGGCTGGATCCGATTGCAACCCCTGCTAAATCAACGGCGCTGGCTTGGCCGGACATGACCGTATCAAAAAAATTCATCAGATTCATACTGACTTGGGTCACAAGGATTGGCAGCATAATGATAATAAAAAGTTTGATTTTTTGTCTTCGATTCGTTGTTTCGTACATCATTCATCTTCCTGACATTTCGTAATTCGGTTTTTCATTACATTTAATAGGTGCATTGCCCATTATACGCTGATATAATAATCTGGGAAAGGATGAATTGATCCATGGAAAAAAGAAATAAAAAACGTATTTTATTTACTGGCGGCGGAACTGCCGGCCATGTCATTGTTAATTTAGCACTTATACCATATTATCAGGAGCAGGGTTATGAAGTAGACTACATCGGATCCTATGAAGGAATCGAACGAAATTTGATTGAAAAATTGGAGGGCGTGACCTATCATCCGGTATCTACCGGGAAACTGCGCCGCTATATGTCCAAAGAAAACTTTAAAGATCCGTTTAAGGTTTTAAAGGGAACGATACAGGCTTTTCGTATTTTAGGCAAGAGAAAGCCATCTGTTGTTTTTTCAAAAGGCGGATTTGTCTCTGTTCCGGTAGTTGCAGCAGCAAAATTAAGAGGCATCCCCTCAGTGATTCACGAATCTGATTTCACACCGGGACTTGCAAATAAGCTTTCTATTCCATTTACCAAAAAAGTATTGGCGACATTCCCGGAGACCATGCAATATCTTCCGGAGAAGAAGGCTGCTTATGTTGGAGCGGTGATTCGGGATGAATTATTTACAGGTGATAAAAAGGCAGGGTTAACATTTGCCCAGCTTTCAGGAGAAAAACCCGTGCTTTTGGTTATGGGGGGAAGCGGCGGATCGGAAAAAATTAATTCAACGATCCATGAGGCGTTGGATGATTTACTGACGCATTTTGAAATTATTCATATTTGCGGAAGCGGAAAAGTAGATTCAGCTCTTCATGCTCCAGGATATGCGCAATTTGAATACGTACATGAGGAACTAAAAGATATTTTCGCGGCTACGGATTTTGTTGTATCCCGTGCCGGCTCCAATGCGATTTTTGAATTTTTAGCTTTGCGAAAGCCGATGCTGTTAATCCCGCTTTCTCGCGGGGCAAGCAGGGGAGATCAGATTATTAATGCAAATTCTTTTAAAGAAAAGAAATATGCGAAGGTTGTTGAAGAGGAGACGTTAACAACAGAAAAGCTGATTCAAGAAGCGGCTGCACTAAAAAAAGCTGCGCCAGTCATGCTGGATGAAATGAAAAAATATAAGAGTGAAGAATCAAGAGATAAAGTTATTGAAATTATTCAATCGATTCAAAAGAAATAAGCTAATAGCATTTTTAATGTTTAAAAAGGGCCTGCTTCATAAAATGAGCGGGCCCTTTCTTTGTATTATTTTAGTCTTCTCTGGAAACGACGTCTAATTTTCCAGTTTCCGGGTCAATAACAAGCCCGTGAACCTTCACTTCCTTAGGAAGAAGCGGGTGATTGCGAATAATTCCTACACTTTGAGTCACAGAGTCCTCAATTTTCTCGAAACCATGGAATTCTTTATGAAGGTTAATACCAGAATGCTCCAGGGTATGTAACGTGTCTTCCGATATACCGCGGTCAAGCATAGTTTGTTGTAGCGCTTCTGTATCTACATTGGACATTCCGCAGCCATGATGACCGATAACAACAACTTCCTCTGCTTTTAAGCTGTAAATAGCCACTAATAAGCTTTTCATAATACTGTCAAATGGCTTCCGGATAATAGCTCCGGCATTTTTCACCATTTTCACATCACCGTTCCGGATATTCAGTGCTCTGGGAAGCAGTTCCACTAAACGTGTGTCCATGCAAGTAAAAATAACCATGCGTTTATTCGGGAACTTGTCCGTTGTATAAGCTTCGTAATCTTTGCTGTCTACAAATTTTTCGTTGAAATCTAAAAGTTGATCTAAATTCATATCTTTCATCTCCCTTAAATAAAAATAATAGCACGGAATTTATTATATGAAAATAAATAGGGTGAAAAAAATCGTGAGAAACATATAAAAAAATGCTTTCAAATAATATAATTTTATTAAAATTAAAAAAACAATTGACTTGGGAATTGTAGGAATATATAATAAAAAGGCATTCAATTTTCAAATAAATAAAAAAGGAGGGAATCACAAAATGATGAATTTACAGTATCAAATCAACCAATCAAATCAAATACAACAGAATACAATTTTGTGGCCTCCAGTAAACGGGTTTGCTTTCTCTTAATTTTTTAAGGGAGAAGTGTTTGTATGGCCGCAGGTTTCCGTGTGGCCGGCTGATAATGGAATAAGCAGGATGATTATTATAAGCGTATGCCGACAGATGGCGTGCGCTTTTTTTTGATGCATTTTTCAACCAGAAAATGGGGTGTGAATAAGGAGAGGCGACCTGGCTGCCGTTTACTATGTGGAATTGACGTGTTTTCTTAATAATTGAAGCAGGGAGGAAACTTCCAGGTCGTTTTACGGGGAGGATTTCAACAGAAAATGAATTTAGAATGCAAAACTTGGTATAGAAAGCAGGTGAAAGGATGTTTGCCGTATTTAAGAAATTAAGCTGGTTTTTTGCGCATTACTGGAAACGATATACGTTCGCTATTATCGCTTTAATTTTGGCAAGTGCAGTTGGATTGATTCCTCCAAAATTAGTCGGATATATTATCGACCATATCCAATTTGAAACATTGACGGTACAAATTCTGACGGCAGTTATTACAGGTTACATTGTACTGCTGATTGTCCATTATATTATTTCATTTTTATGGGATTATACGCTTTTTGGCGGAGCGGTTATTTTAGAACGATGGATGCGAAGCAAGCTGATGGATCATTTTTTATCGATGTCTCCGACGTTTTTTGGGAAATACCGTACAGGAGATTTAATGGCAAGATCGACCAATGATTTAAAAGCAATCAGTCTGACAGCTGGTTTTGGTGTCCTGACATTGGTTGATTCCAGTATATTTATGCTGATGATTATTGCGGTAATGGGGCTGACCATCAGCTGGCCACTGACTTTTGCAGCTTTGCTTCCATTACCCATTATGGCTGTTATGATGAATTTTTACGGAAGCGCGATACATCGTCGTTTTACCAAAGCACAGGATGCTTTTGGGGAAATGAATAACAGTGTTTTAGAATCCATTCGCGGTGTTCGTGCAATTCGTGCTTTTGTCCAGGAAGAACAGGAAAAAACACGGTTTGAGAATATGACAAAAGATGTGTATGACAAAAATATGGAAGTTGCCCAAATCGATGCGTTATTTGAACCGACAATGAAAATTCTGGTCGGCTTGTCTTACACAATCGGAATTGGCTACGGAGCAATGCTTGTCTTTGAAAACAGGTTAACTTTAGGAGATTTAGTGACTTTTAATGTCTACTTGGGGATGCTGATTTGGCCAATGTTCGCAGTTGGTGAGCTAATCAATATCCTCCAGCGGGGAAATGCCTCCTTAGACCGGGTGAACAAGACATTATCCTACCCGCCTGATGTGCGGGATGTCAGGGAGCTGAAGCAAGTTGAAGCGGTGAAAGAGATTCAATTTCATAACGTATCCTTTGCCTATCCAAATACGGCAGAGAAGGCTTTAAAAGCAGTTTCTTTTAAGGTGCGGGTTGGAGATACGATTGGAGTTGTCGGGAAAACAGGAGCAGGGAAAACAACGCTGTTTAAATTGTTGCTGAGACAGTATCCAGATGTACAAGGAAAGATAGTGATTTCTGGAGAGGAAATAGAAAGTCTCCCGTTAAAGCAGCTTCGTGAATGGATAGGGTATGTTCCTCAGGATCAAATGATGTTCTCCAAATCCATTCGGGAAAATATTCAATTTGGCAAAGAAGCTGCGACCGATGAAGAAATATTCCGGGCACTTGAGCTGGCGTATTTCGCAGGTGACATTCTGCAGCTGCCTGAAGGGTTAGACACCCAGGTCGGTGAAAGCGGAATTACATTATCCGGAGGTCAAAAGCAGCGTGTGGCTTTGGCACGTGCCTTTATTAAAAATCCAGAGATTCTTATTTTAGATGATTCGCTATCAGCAGTTGACGGTAAAACAGAGGCAGCTATTATTGCTCATCTGAAAGAGGAACGAAAAAATAAAACAACATTTATAGCTGCGCATCGCCTCTCTGCTGTAACGCATGCAGACCATATCATCGTTTTAGAGGATGGCGAAATAGCGGAGGAGGGTACCCATGAGCAATTGATGAAGGAAAAAGGATGGTATTACAAGCAATATGTTCAGCAGCAGATGGGAGACTAGGGAGGTGGAAAGATGAAGAGTACGGAAAGGCGGTTATTTCAATACGCCTTAAAATATAAAAAAGGGATTATTTTAGGTCTTGTCTGTTTAATGATAGCAGTTGCTTTGGAATTAGCTGGACCATTGATTGCTAAACGGGTCATTGATAATCATATTCTCGGTGTCGAAGGATATTGGGAAGCTGTAGAAACAGCAGATGATACAACAGCTCCTTATAACGAACAGCTGTTAAAACGATCGGACCGCGTGGAAAACGAAGATACCCCCACAGGGACTACCTACACCTTATTACAAATCGGAATTTCTTATTATGTTTTTGAAGGTGAGCTTCCTCTGACAGGAGAACGGGAGATGAATAATGGAGAGCTGACGATTACCTTGAATAATGATATTGTTCGAGCGGAAGGGGAACAGTTATCTGTTCAAGAAGCATATCCGTTCTTCGAGCCGGAGAAGACACCAATCATCGGTTTGCTGGTATTATATATGGTTTTATTAATTATTGCAGGTGTTTTTCAATTTTATCAAACCTTTTTATTACAAAAGTCTGCAAATCAGATTGTCAAGCGGATGCGGACAGATTTATTTGCGCATACGGAGCGGCTGCCGATAAATTATTATATCGACCAGCCGGCGGGAACCATTGTTGCAAGAATCACCAATGATACGGAAGCGATTCGCGATTTATATGAGCGCGTCCTGTCGATTGTAGTCGCCAGCTTGGTTTATATGGCAGGAATCTTTGTTGCCTTATTTATTTTGGATCCGCAGCTCGCAGCGCTTTGCTTGCTTGTGATTCCATTATTATATGGCTGGATGCGTTTTTATAAGTATTTTGGCGGTAAATATAATCAGGTGATCCGAAAAACGATTAGTCAAATTAACGGTAACATCAACGAAGCAATTCAAGGTATGCCGATTATTCAAGCTTTCAACAGAGAAAAGGCGATGAAAGCGGATTTTGAAGAATTAAATCATCGCAATTATACATTCCAAAAGAAATTAATCCGCTTAAGCGCACTGACCTCTTATAATTTAGTGACTGTATTTCGTAACATCACCTTTGTCGGGTTTATCTGGTATTTTGGAGCTTCTTCTTTTGATATGGCAAGTATGATATCAATTGGTGTTCTGTATGCTTTTGTCGATTATATTAACCGCTTGTTTGAGCCAGTAACAGATATCGTGAATCAGCTTCCATTAATTGAACAGGCAAGAGTAGCAGGCAGCCGTGTATTTGAGCTGTTAGACCAGCCTGCGGAAGAAACGGATAACCGGGCAATCGATAAATACAGAGGAACGATTTCTTTTGACCATGTATCCTTTGCTTATCAAAAGGACGATTATATCTTGAAAGATATTTCCTTTCATGTAGGTGCGGGGCAAACCACTGCTTTTGTAGGGCATACAGGCTCTGGCAAAAGCTCGATTATGAATTTATTATTTCGTTTTTATGATCCGCAAAAAGGAAGGATTACCATCGACGGGATGGATACATTCTCCTTGTCCAGACAGCAGGTTCGCAGTCATATGGGGGTTGTGCTTCAAGATCCATTTCTATTTTCGGGTACGATTTTGAGCAATGTCACGATGCAGGATGAAAAAATAACGAGAGAAACAGCGATTGCTGCCTTGAAAGCGGTCGGGGCAGACCGGTTCATTGAAAAGCTTCCAAACGGTTATGATGAAGAAGTGACGGAAAACGGATCTACCTATTCATTAGGAGAACGGCAATTAATTTCCTTTGCACGGGCGCTTGCCTTTGACCCATCGATTCTTATCTTAGATGAAGCTACAGCAAATATTGATACGGAAACAGAGCTGCTGATTCAGCATGCACTGGAGGTACTGAAGCAAGGAAGAACGACACTTGTTATCGCTCACCGCTTGTCTACTATCCAGCAGGCTGATCAAATTATTGTTCTGGATAAAGGAAGACTTATCGAACAGGGGAATCATGATACTCTGATTGCAGAACGTGGAACGTATTATCAAATGTATCAAATGCAGCAAGGTTCTTTGAAGGTAAGTGTTTAAGTATAATAATTAGTTAATATAAGTAACTCAACTTTCGCACCTAAGAATAAGCAAATATATCTTGCTATTCCAGGGTGAACATGTTCTTCATTACCATACAGCATGAAAAACATGTTCTATCGGTTCAAACTTCTGTTTGGTAAGTTGTTTTTCACGTATAGAATACCTACTAGCGGAGGCGGACCGTTTTGACTCCTGAGGGATCAGCACCATCTGAAGATCCACTTTTGCCAAGTGCTCTTCTTGGCAAAAGTTAGCTGAAGAGTGTGCCCCTAGGCAGACTAATGTCGCAACGTTCTGGGGTTGCGATTACTCACCCCATCGAAAACATTTGTACGTCGGAAAGCAAAATGGTCCGCCGCAGTGGTGCTTTACACTTCACCTTCTATTTTTTGTCAAGGGAGTTATCGAAGGCACGATCAACCCCTGTTTCTATAGAAATGAAGTTAGTTTTTAATGTGCGAAAGTTGAGTAAGGAAGAAGAAAGCGTATCTCCGCCTAAACTGCAGGGGAGATACGCTGTTTTAATAGAAAAGCAGGGCTCCTTCTATTAAAATAAAATGAAAGTGATCCACTAAGCAGAGAAAGGAGGCCGGACGTTGAACGAAGAAGAGGAAAATGACAAGTTCAAAAAATCAATGGACGAAGATTTAATAGAAGATATTGATGAGGAAGAAATGCAGGAGCTGGTTACGCAAGCAAAAGCAGAAGCGTGGGAAAGAGCCCGCGCAGAAGAAGAGACTAAACCGAAGCGCCGTTTTCCGAAAGTATTAGCCATCCTGATAGCCTTTGCGATGACGTTTTATGTACTTTCCTTATTCCCGAAAGTAATTTCGGTTCCTGCTGTAGATTTCCTTCAAGCGTCCAGCCGGTTATCGCAGGAGGAACAGATAGCAGCATCCAAGGAAGCTGTCGTGGTTATTGAAACAAATGATGGAAGAGGCACCGGTTTTGCTGTCTCCGATGATGGCACAATTTTAACAAATTATCATGTGATTGAGGATGAGCAGACGATAACGGTTGCTTTTCCGGAAGAAGGCCTATTTCAAGGAGAAGTAGTGGAAGAAATGCCGGAGATAGATTTAGCAGTTGTGGAAGTTGAGGGGAATGGCCTTCCTTATTTAACATTAGATGAAACAGCACCCGTCGAATATGAAGACGATATCCGTTTTATAGGCAACCCTTTATTTTTTAACGGAATTGCCAATGAGGGCACGATATTAGGTCCGCTGCAGCTTTCCGGCTGGGAAAAGGAAGTCATGATGATCCAGGCCCCCGTTTACCGGGGGAATAGCGGCAGTCCTGTTATAAATCAGGAAGGCAATGTTATTGGAGTTATTTTCGCAACGTTAAATCATGAAGAGCATGGACGTGTCGGTCTTTATGTGCCGATAAGTTATTTTACAAATAATTAACAATTATAATAGAGTTGTTTAACACCTTGCTGAAAGGGTATTAGATAATAAAATGATTCAGGGATTCAGCCCGCCTGATCTTCCGTCTGTATTATGCATTTTCATTCTTTATAATAGAGGCGTTAGAGCGGAGTTTAAGGGCGATTTCCAGGATAAACCCTTTTTTGGAGGTGTTGTCATGTTTCTAGGTTCAACATTAACGAATTTAACTATTCATGCAACAGATGGAGAAATAGGAAAGGTAAAAGATTTATATTTCAATGATGATTGGGAGCTGCGATTTATTGTTGTCGATACAAGAAAGTGGCTTCCGGGTAAGAAAGTACTGCTTCCTTTCCATGTACAGGAAGAAATTAATCTGGAGGAAGGTTATCTTAAGGTAGACAGGGATAAGGAAACGATTCGAGAGAGTCCTGAGGTGCCTGAAGATAAAGATTTCGTTTCTTCCTATCAAGAAGTGGTATTGGATTATTTCGGGTGGAACAGCTATAAGGAAAACGCGGTGTTAGATTCTGATCACGGTCCGGTAGCAACTGGAAACGGACAGCTGGAGGATGCCAGTGTACCGCCGGAACCGGATTTAGCTGCACCTGAAAATGCAACTGATAACCTGAGAAGCATAGAAGAGTTTATGGAATTTAAAGCACATGCAACAGACGGTAAAATTGGACTCGTCGATAATATTATTTTAACAGAAGTAGGAAAGATACAATATCTTGTAGTAAACAGCAACGAAAGCTATGTAGAAAATAACCTATATTTATATCGGACAGATCAGGTGACATCGGTAGATTGGTTTGAAAAAGATTTGTATCTGGATGATTCTGTGGAAGGTTTAGAGCAGGTAACACCATTTAAAGATAAAGAAGAAGTATTTCATCACTTAAATCATTCCTAAGTGGATTCATGCAATGCAAGATGCTGATTCATAAGATAGGGGAGTGGCCCCAGTGAATTTTAAATTAAAACAGATTATCCTTTCTTTGACTTTTATAGTGATAGCAGTAACTTTAAGATGGACTGTGGGCTTCTCTGTCTTAACAGATAGCTTCGTTTTGCTTTTCTTTGTTCTTTTGGGATGCTGGTTTACTTACGAAAATGGTAAAAGAAGATATGAAGATTAAATTCCCCGAAATAAAATAGTACAAATGTGATGTTTATACAAATTGAAATTAATAATTACCGCTGCAGGAAAACACTACGCTCTCCCGCAGGAGTCTCCGTATTTTTCTTTCGCTAGTTACTGTTTTTAATCATTATTTCGTCATGGCATACGCATAAGCAGCACCGAGTATAGCAAAAGCCAAATGCAGTGACTACGGCATACCAATCTCCTGATAATTTTCTTTAATCTTGCATTTCTTCAAACGGAGTATTTGTAATATAACCCATTTTAGCAATAGGCTTATCTGCATCACAGCTTACAGCTTGAGGTTGAACATTTTCTTGCTTTCCTTCACCATTATCTTTAGAACAAGCAAAGCATTCGTAACAAGTACTGCAGACCAGATTGACATGATAATCTTTCTTTTCACAATTAGTCTCTTAGTATTAGTTATTTTGACCTTTTATGTAAACGGAAACATAAAAGGGTGAAGAAGTCTGAAAGTTTGAGAGGGTGAAAAATCATGAAGCCTTCGATAAAATCATTAAAAAGATATTTAATTGGAAATATAATAGTTGCTACTTTGATAACAATCGTATCCTATCTTAGTTATCAAAGTAATGATTTCCCGTTATTCTCTGTAGTAAATTTTCTTCTTGTAATCGCAGTTACTATGTTAATTATTTCAATAATTGCGTATGTTTCAATAAAAATATATGAAAAAAGGGAAAAAAAAATCGAATAATGCCGATTATTTTATCCTGTTTTGCTAAAGGCAGAAAAATTCACTTGATTTTCCTCCGCATTTTCGATAAAGAATTTAATTCAAAATCCCAGCAGCGAATGCTGGATTAGCAATCCTTTTTAAAATTCATTAAATCCCAAACCCCAGCATTTCTCCTTTTTTCATCATAGACAAAGGATAATGCTTTTTCATTTTTACATATTTATTTCTTATTTAAACATTTCATTACAAATTCCAACATTTTTCGAGGATGTTTTACAAAAATATGGATTTTCGTCATATTAATTTAAATGAAATGTTATTCATTTGTGATAGTAACCATTTTGGATATAGGGTAGTATTATATGTACAGGCTAGAATGGCCTGTATATATTTAACCAATAAACTAGATTTTATTGCTACGAAAAATAAAACGGATTAGACAAATAAATTTTGATACGTGTGGAGAATATCCTCACCTACGAGAAGCGGTTCAGGAAATGATTGTCCATCCTCTCTCCTCATATCAGATTTGCTTTCCTTTTGAATTTTGAGGAGAAAGGGTATGGGCGATGATACCGCAATAACTAATAAGAATGATAAAAATGGAGATTATTTGATATGAAAATAATAAATAAAAATAAATATTTGATGAATATAAATTTAAAACCCGGAAAAATAAAAATAAAAACGAATGATATAGTGTTAGGGGGAGCTGACAAATGATGATGACCAATCAATTAACAGACACCCCTATTGAAGAAAAAATTGAAGCAATCCAAAAAGGAGATATTGTACTGCAAAATGAACTGCTTCATACGTATAAGCCATTTATCGCTAAATGTGTATCAGAAGTTTGCAAACGATATATTGATCCTAAAAAAGATGATGAATTTAGTGTCGGATTAATGGCTTTTAATGATGCTATATTTTCTTATGAACCAGATAAAGGCAGTTCATTTCTATCCTTTGCAAAGCTTGTTGTGAAAAGAAAAGTGATTGATTATATCCGCTATCATCAAAAACGCCCGAATCTGCTGTCTTTAGATGAAATAAATGAAGAGGAGCAAATGGAAAATCCGCTTGTTATTGCTGCCGCAAAAGAAAAACACCAAATGGAAGCAGAGAACAGCAAAAGACGGGAAGAAATTATTTTATTCAAGGAGAAGCTAAAATCATACCGGCTTACACTGGAGGAGTTGACAAATGCTTCCCCCAAGCATCGGGACGCCAGGGAATCTGCAGTACAGGTAGCTTATATTTTATATCAGGATAACCAGTTAAGTGAGTATGTTTATCGTAAAAAAAAGCTGCCAATTAAAAAGTTATTAATGAAAGTTGAAGTAAGTAAAAAAACATTAGAACGGAATCGCAAGTTTATTTTAGCTATTTTTATTGTGCTAGGCAGTGAATATGCTTATCTTAAGGACTACCTTAAGGATTACCTCAAGGATGTGGAAAAATGAAAAAAGGAATTGTGATGGAAATCCATCGCAAATACGCCATTTTGCTTACCAAGGATGGCAGTTTTGAGAAGGGAATTATATTAACAGAGCATGCGGAACGAGGGGATGAAGTTATTTTTCAACCTGTATCTGGAAAGCCCAGATGGAGAAGGTATTGGGATAAGACGCCTATCGCAGTAAGATTATCAGCTATTGTACTTTTGATGCTGTTGATTTTCGGATATCCGCTTTTTCACGGAATGGGTGATACAGAAACGCATGCTTATGTTGCCATTGATATCAATCCCAGTATTGAATTAGAATTGAATGATGAATTAATGGTTACAGACGTCAATGCATTGAATGGTTCTGCAGATAAGCTGCTGGAGGAAATCAACAGTGTTCAAGACAAGCCCATCCACTCTGTATTAACGCATATTGTTGATGAGAGTGAAAACAGAGGACTGGCAGAGCAAAGAAGAATGATTGTAGGAGTGAGCTGTGAAAATCAAAACGGAAACCCGAGAGAGCTCATTTCGCAAATTAATCCTTACATAGAAACCTTGCCTGATTGGGATGTTGCAACGTTGATTATTCCAGAAGAGGTGAGGGAATTAGCAAAAAATGAAAATAAATCAATGAACGAAGTAATGGCTACAGAATTGGCAAATCATAATGTAGATGTAGAACAGGCACATTTTGATATGACAGACGCAAATAATCGTGCAATTATTAATTTTTTTATGGTGAACAAGAGTCTGATATTAACCGTTCTATAAAACAAGAAAAAACGCCAATAAAACCAAAAAATAATGAGTTAACAGATGATGTTTCTGATGATGAAGACAGCGGCCAGGATGAATCATTATAGAACAATGAAGTACAAACGTGATTAAAATTTCACCGGGTTCGTTAACAGCCGTCTACAAACAGACATTTGAATACCAGTTAAAGCTGTAAAAAGCAGATGGAATTCCAGTTTTGACCGGCATCTGCTTCTTCAGCACGGTAAAGTGAAACTACAGCTGGTTACATTGCGGTAAATTATTCAAATTCATACATCCATGGACTGCTGAATTGAAGGGCATGCTCTAAATAATAAAGCAGAGTATCGTGTGATTGATCAACATATTTTTGACTGGAAGAATGATGGTAGGCATACAGAAAATGCTCAATTTTTTTAGCGAGTAAATCATCATTAGTCCGTGACATTAATATGAATAAATTGTCCCACTGTCCCCATATGGTGTAATATAAAGCTTTATCATAATCAGGTATCAACATTTTCACTCCTTTATCAAGAAGGAATTCCGGTAAACAATCTTATTGGTGAAAGGCTTCTTCCATAGCTTCTCCATTATTTCTTAAATATCACCGCTACTTTCATGGTCAGCTTTCCATAAATTAACGTTTTTCATATGCATAATTCCTTATCTGTCTAACCATAATAAGAGGCAAATAGGTAAGGAGGAATGAAAATGAAATTACGCTTATTTGCGGTATTAACCGTTCTTATGATGGTCTTAGTTGCTTGTCAAAATACGAATAACGACGATACCAATCCGAATAACTCGGATGGAAATGTGGAGCCGACTCGATATCAAGGTCAGCATATCGATGATAATGCAAGAGACCGTAATCGTG
This sequence comes from Oceanobacillus sp. FSL K6-0251, assembly GCF_038004725.1. Classification (NCBI taxonomy): domain Bacteria; kingdom Bacillati; phylum Bacillota; class Bacilli; order Caryophanales; family Bacillaceae; genus Oceanobacillus; species Oceanobacillus sp. FSL K6-0251. The sequence goes on from NZ_JBBORS010000001.1 coordinate 2,196,398, forward strand.
ACCATACGATAGACAGAGTTTCTGACCGTAATACAGACGCAGAATATAATGTGTCCAAAGAGGCAGCTGAGAAAATAACGGATGAAATGGACGAAATTGATCATGCTTATGTATTAACAACTAGAAACAACGCTTATGTAGGAGCCAACTTGGATATAGATAATGAAGGAAACAGGAATAACCAAGAAAATAATGAAGGCAGTATGGAGATTACAGATGATGTAAAAGAACGAATTGCAGATATTGTACGTTCTGTTGACTCATCCATTGATAACGTATATGTAACATCCAATCCGGATTTCTTGGATTTAGCTGACAGATATGTCAACGATATGGACAATGGAAATCCAGTTGAAGGCTTCTTTGATCAAATTGGCGGCATGATTGACCGCGTTTTCCCAGACGCAAAATAATATCAAGCATTTTATGATTCGCGTTTTTTCAATCGTATAACATGGTACAAATCCAATTCCGTTAGCTATATAAAACTGCGGGATTGGATTTTTTTAATCGGAATCTGACATAGAAGGATATATCAGCTGGTATACATCAGCGCTCTCCACTTTTCTTACACGTTTTTTTCATGTATGATGGAAAAAGATACAGTTCCTGCTAAAGGATAGAATAGAGAAGGGATGAAGGACAATATGACCCAAAAAATGAATGTGGAGAGTTTTAATTTAGATCATACAAAAGTAAAAGCTCCTTATGTACGGCTTGTAGGTATAACAGAAGGAGCACACGGAGACAAAGTCCATAAATATGATATCCGTTTTACCCAGCCGAACAAAGCACATATGGAAATGGACGGATTACATTCCATAGAGCATTTAATGGCTGAAAATATTCGTAATCATTCAGATGCCGTATTAGATATCGGTCCGATGGGATGCCAGACCGGTTTTTATCTTTCTTTAATAAATCATGATAATTACGATGAAGTTCTTGATATGCTGGAAAAAACACTAAAGGATGTTTTAGAAGCAACAGAAGTTCCGGCATGTAATGAAGTACAGTGCGGCTGGGCAGCTAACCACAGCTTAGAAGGTGCAAAGGAAATAGCAGAAGAAATGCTGAAGCATAAAGATGCTTGGCATGAAGTATTTTAAGAAAAAAATGGCAGTTGCCTAACAGGTGATATTTGTTATGCGACTGCTGAATTTTGCGTGCTTGGAATAGATATCGTGTTTAGTGGAAAGCTTTTTGACACAGTGAAAAGGCTAATATTTAAATGCTGAAGGAGGAATAAAAGTAATGAGTGAACAAGCAATTGCTTATCTGAAAGAAAATCAGGAAGCTTTATTACAAAAGCTGTATGATTTTTTAGCAATTCCAAGTGTCAGCACGGACCCGGCGCATAAAGAAGATGTACAGCGTGCGGCTGACTTTTTAACAGGATACTTAAATGAGTTGGGATTTGAAAATGTAGAGAAAATGGAAACAAAAGGTCATCCGCTCGTTTTTGCAGAATATACAGAAGCAGGACCAGAAGCACCGACTGTTTTGCTTTATGGTCATTATGATGTACAGCCGGTGGATCCGATTGATTTATGGGACAGTGAACCCTTCCAGGCAGAAGTACGCGATGGAAGAATCTACGCCCGTGGATCAAGTGATGATAAAGGACAAACTTTTATGCATCTTGCTGTTTTTGAAGCTTTCTTAAAAACAGAAGGAAAATTGCCGATGAATGTAAAAGTTTGTATTGAAGGAGAAGAAGAGATAGGCAGTGAAAATCTTTACGAGCTCCTTCAGGATAAAAAAGAACAATTCCAAGCTGACTTTGCCGTAATTTCGGATTCCGGGATGGCAGAGAAAAACCAGCCGACGATTTTATATGGATTGAAAGGATTTACAGGAATTGAAATTACATTAACCGGTCCAGATCATGATCTTCACTCTGGAATGTACGGTGGTGCAGTCCGAAACCCATTAATGGCAATGAGTCATTTGCTGGCATCGATGAAGGACGAGAAGGAAGTTATTACAATAGACGGATTTTATGATGACGTCGAGGACTTAACATCAGCAGAGAGAGAACTGATGGAAAAAGCGCCAGGAGAAGATTTTGTAAAAGCAACAAATATTCCGGAAACTGTATCGGAAAAAGGATATACAGCAAAAGAACATACGATGGGCAGGCCGACATTGGAAGTGAATGGATTATTTGGCGGTTACCAGGGAGATGGGACAAAAACAATTATTCCATCTACAGCAACTGCTAAAATTACGTGCCGTTTGGTTCCCGGCCAGGACCCGCAGGATATTCAAGAAAAATTAGTGAATCATGTTCAAAAGTTTGCACCGTCGGGTGTACATGTTCATGTTGAAAAAGAAAAGCTCTCTGCGAAAGCTTATAAAGTAGAGCCAGATCACCCTTTGATAAAAAAGGCTGCCAAAAGTTACAGCAAGGCTTTTGGAAAAGAAACGGTTTTCCTGAGAATGGGAGGATCCATTCCGGTTGTTGAATGGTTGGAGGCAGCTTATCAATATCCAATTGTTCTGTTAGGTTTTGGTACGCCAGAAGACAGATTACATTCTCCAAATGAAAGCTTTCCGGTAGACAGCTTTCAAAAAGGGATGGAAACATTAGCTTATTATTGGAATGAACTTTAACTTGAAAATGAAATAATTAATAGAAGGATGTAAAAAAGATCTGCTTTCAATGCGTAAGACCTTGTTGAGAGGGATCTTTTTTATTTTAGGGAGGATTTCTGCTTCTAATTTTATAAGGCAAAACAACAAAAATTTCATGTGCAAAATATAGAAAAATGGGGAATAGAATAATAATTAGAAATAGAGAGGAGCAGAATTTATGGAGACTGCAATCATTACAGGTGCTTCCAAAGGGCTGGGAGCATCCGTTGCTAAGCTATTCTTGGAGTCTGGAATAAATGTGATAGGAATTTCGAGGACGGATAATACCAAGTTATATGACTATGCGAAACAAAATAATGCGACTTATCATTTCATAGCATGTGATTTATCTGAGCAGGCCTCTCTACAAAAAGCATGCAAAAGCGTGGATGAAATGCTGTTTCACGAAACGTTATCTAAAGTATACTTAATTAATAATGCGGGCTTAGTTGATCCAATTGACCGTGCCGAAAATATCGAGATGGATGATTTGATGAAACAGGTTCAAATCAATACAGTTGCACCAATGGCTTTAACGAATCATTTCTTAAAAAAAGCTTCGGAACATCATGTCCAGCTTCTGGCAGCGATGATAACTTCAGGAGCAGCAGAAAAACCGAAGTATGGATGGAGCGTATATTGCTCTACAAAAGCCAGTATAAATATGTATACGCAAGTGGCAGCAATAGAACAGGAAGGAACAGAGCATGCTGTTATTGCATTTAGCCCGGGTGTAATGGATACAGAAATGCAAGAGACAATCCGTTCCAGTTCACAGGAAGCGTTTAAGGACGTAGACAGCTTCCGCGCTCTAAAAGAGAATAATCTGTTAAGGGGAGCAGACATCATTGGAGGCGTTTTAATCGACATCTTAATGGATGACGAAAATGTTAAAAACGGAAAAATTTATGATGTACGAGAGTATATTTAATCCATTCAGTTTATTTTTACTCAGCTTTTGCACATTGAAAAGGAACTTTATTTCCATAGAAAATGGGGTTGATTATTCCTTCGATAACGTTCCTGACAAAGAGTAGAAGGTGAAGTGTAAAGCGATGGACCGTTTTGCTTTCCGACGTCCTGGGCCGGCGATTACTCGTCCCATCGAAAACATTTGTACGTCGGAAAGCGGAGTGGTTGTCCGGAGTAGAGCTACGCACAATCTGGATGCTTATAAAGGGATTCCGGCTTTATGATGGGCAGCGCTTACCGATGTTGTCAGGTTCATGCATTTTCTCAATTTATCTCAGATAGCAATAAAACTATCTAGTGTAGTGTTTTTCCAGGGGACGGTTATGCGCCTCACCATAACCCGTCGTAGCGGTCGTACTAACCTGACAGCATTGCTGCAATTACTCGTCACGAAGGAATTCACCAGAATGCTGAAGCCGGTGTTCCTTGATTGAAGCGAGGAGAAATATCTGCATTATTTGAAAGCCCCTTTCATAAAAATGTATAGATATTGTCATAAATTTGACTTTTATTTTTTAATTTCTCTGTTAGAATAGAAATGATTGAGTAAGGGGGGCTTCATATGGAAGAAATTAATGTTTTCTTGGCTTTTGCAGCTGGGTTTCTTTCATTTATTTCGCCTTGTGTTCTTCCGCTGTATCCGGTGTTTCTTTCTTATATTACCGGGATGAGCATGGATGAAATAAATCAGGATAATAAACGGCTTGATCGAAAAGCAATATTACATACGGTCTGTTTTTTAATTGGTTTTTCAAGTATTTTTGTAATGATTGGATTTACGACGACATATGTATCCGAGTTTTTAATGACCTATCAAGATACCATCAGACAGGTTGGCGCAATTTTAATTATCTTTTTTGGCTTGGTTATTGTGGGTGTATTGAATTTCGAGTTTCTTATGAAGGATCGTAAAATTCATTTTAAAAATCGTCCAGCAGGGTTTTTTGGTTCTTTCCTTATTGGAATGGCGTTTTCTTTAGGCTGGACACCATGTACCGGACCAATTTTAATGGTGGTATTCTCATTAGCTGCAACTAATCCTAATCTTGGACTTGTTATGATGATTAGCTATATTTTAGGTTTTTCCATTCCTTTCTTATTACTTGCTTTCTTTATTGGTAAATTGAAATGGTTTCGGAAACACAGTAAAAAAATGGTGAAAATTGGCGGCTGGGTAATGGTTTTAATGGGAATCGCATTATTCTTTGACTGGATGACGAAGGTTACTGCATTTTTAGCTAATCTATTTGGATTTACCGGATTTTAAAATGAAATAATATGATTTAAGATCAGGGTTAAGACATTATTTTTATGGAACGATGAAAAGTATCGGCCTAAATCGTTTTGGCCGATATTTTTTCAGCGTATAAAGAAAAGAGTTGTTATGTATGTATTTAGCAATTGCAACTACTGCTGTCTTTGCATTTATGGCGATTGTGATGATATTTGTACGTATGCGCGCTTCTAGAAAGCCGGCATCTGTAAAAAAGATTATATTACCGCCATTTTTTATGAGTACGGGAGCACTGATGTTCTTGTTCCCCATGTTTCAGATAAGCTGGCTTCAAGTCGCAGAAGCACTGACTGTCGGAATAATATTTTCTATCTTTTTAATTAAAACATCAAAATTAGAATTCTCGGACGGAGAAATATATGTTAAGCCGTCAAAAATGTTTCCGGTTATTTTAATTGGATTATTAGTTATCCGAATTATAATAAAACTGATTATTGGTACAAGCATCTCGGTTGGCGAAACTTCAGGAATGTTCTTTTTGCTGGCGTTTGGGATGATTGGTACCTGGAGAATAGCAATGCTTTATCAATATGTACAATTAACAAAGAAGCAAAGTGCGTAAATTTCTGCACTTTGCTTCTTTTTCGCTAAACTAAGATTTTTTCTGCTTGTATTTTTCTTCCCAATTTTCCTGATAATCCTCTTTGGATTGTTGGAAGAAAGGCTCGTAGGGTGCGATATCGATATTTTTTTCTTTTAGCTTTTTTCGCAGAAATTTATGGTCTCTTTTGGGGGTTGCTAAAATATACCCTTCAATCAATGTAGAGCGTGTAATGCTTTCCTCGTCCTTTTGAATAGAAAGCTCTCCAATTTTACTGGCGATTCTTTGTCTGGCGACATCTCTGAATAGTTCGGGAACAGGAGAAACCAGCTCTTCCAGGAAATCTTTTTCTGCTTGAGACCATTTATGTAATGTTTTTTCGAAATAATATTCCTCCCAATCCATAATGGAACGCCCATCCTCTTTAGGGAGCCGCTTTAAAAACTTTCGAAACATAAAATACCCACCGATTGCCATCAGACCAATTAATAAACATCCCCACAGGATAATAAACAGTGATATCATCGTACACCTCACCTTAATTTTACATAAAAAAATTACGAATATTGCTAATTTATTATCAACTATCAATTTATTTTTTTAGAAAATTGTAGTAACATTAATTTAACCTTTGTTATTATTCCTCACTTGTACATTATAAAGTTATTAAGAAATATACACAAGTAATCATAATTGTTTCGTCATAATCATACATATTATTTATCGCAGTTAAACTGGCAGTAAACCACTCGCTTCAAAAAACGAAAAAATATGTAGAAAGGGTAATTAGGGACTAATTGCCGGTATAAACTCGATTGGTTCAATGAAAATCGTTTTTTATGAGTGAGTAATCTAGCGTTTTATTCCGTTGGGAACGCAGCAAAATCCCAATGGAATGAAATTATACTTTTTAATAACTTCTGAAAGGAGCATGGGTATGGATAAAAACCACAAAAATAAGAACCCCAATGACTTGCAAAGTTCTGAAAGTCGTCATAATTTACACCCCGATGCAACGCTTTCAGCGGCCATTATTTCTTGGCTGAGTAAAAAAACAGAAGGAATAGTGATCGTGATTAATACAGATAGTGAAATAGAATATATAAGTGATTCCGTATATGAGATTCTTGGCTATGAGCCAAAAGAAGCAGTCGGGAAAAAGCTGGGCGATATCCCGGTTAAAATAGATTCAAAAATCATTTCACAAGCACTTGTTGGCAACGAAATAAAGCATAAAAAGCTTTTAATAGATATTCCGACCAAAGAAGGGGAGAATTTATCTTTCTCATGTGAGTTAAATGATGTTTTTCAGGATATTGATGTCGAAAAAAAGTTTTTACTTTATTTAGAAAGAAAAACAAAAGATATGAGGCTGGATGATATCATGATACGTTCAGAGAAGATGAATGTAGCTGGACAGCTTGCAGCAAGTTTAGTTCATGAAATACGCAACCCGCTGACATCATTAAAAGGATTCCTGCAATTGCTTCAGGCTGGTGCACAGCATAAAGAAGAATACTTTCATGTGATGATTGAAGAAGTGGAGAAAATTGAGTCAATCACATCGGAATTGTTATTTATTTCAAAGCCCTTAACAGATAACCGTTCTAAAGAAAGTGTTACAAAAATGATGCAGGACGTGGAATTATTATTACAGTCCCAGGCAAATCAAAAGGATATTCAAATTCAGCTGCAAAGCAGTACAAATGCATCCGTTCTTTGTGATCGTTCCCAGATTAAACAAGTTTTAATTAACCTGATTAAAAATGCAATTGAAGCTATGGAGCAGCCTGGAAAAATAATTGTAGAAGCAAAAGAAGCAGATCAAAAAATAATTATATCTGTTATTGACGAAGGCTGCGGATTATCTGAGGATATTTTACATCGGCTTGGAGAGCCATTTTTTACGACAAAGACATCGGGTACAGGGCTAGGGTTGCTGATTACCAAGAAAATCCTCCATAATCATGATGCAGATTTTCATATGTATAATAATGAACATAAAGGAAGCACATTTGAAATTATTTTTTCAAAAGCTGATTAATGCGTTTTATCAGAAAGAATAATTGTAATTTCGCAGAATTTCTATCTTTTTGCAGGCAGCTATTATTTTCACTATTAATAATTCAGTAATTATATAAGTAATATTTATCTCTTGGCATAACTTTTTACTATCTACTATTTAACAATAATTATTTGTTTTATTTGCTAGATTCCTATATTATATATATTGAAGGCTCTATTTAGTTGAATAGCAGTATGGATTAAAAAAAGTAATACCTTCTCATTTATTTGCGAGAAGGAGAGGAAATGAAAGGGGTAACACAATATGTCGAACACAAATGCGTACAATGCAAAAAAGCAGTTCGAATTAAACGGTAAGACGTACAATTATTATCGTTTAAAGACGCTGGAAGAAGCGGGGCTAGGTAAAGTAGATCGTTTGCCTTTTTCTGTCCGTGTTCTTTTAGAATCATTATTAAGGCAACAAGACGGCCATCAAATCAAAAATGAACATGTTGAATCATTAACACATTGGGGAACGGATAAAGCAACTGGAGCAGATGTTCCATTCAAGCCTTCCCGTGTTATTCTTCAAGATTTTACAGGGGTACCTGCAGTCGTTGACCTTGCGTCCCTCCGTAAAGCAACGGTTGATCTTGGAGGAGAGCCGGATAAAATCAATCCGGAAGTTCCAGTAGATCTGGTTATTGACCACTCTGTACAGGTTGACCAATATGGTACTCCAGATGCGCTGCGTGCAAATATGGAATTGGAATTCGAACGTAATGCAGAGCGTTATCAGTTCTTGAACTGGGCACAAAAAGCGTTTAATAACTACCGTGCAGTTCCACCGGCAACTGGTATCGTTCACCAGGTTAACCTGGAGTATCTGGCTGACGTTGTACATGCGCGAGAAAATGAAGATGGAACTTATGAAACGTTCCCTGATACACTTGTAGGTACTGATTCCCATACAACAATGATTAACGGTCTGGGTATCCTTGGCTGGGGTGTTGGCGGAATCGAAGCAGAAGCAGGCATGTTAGGACAGCCTTCTTATTTCCCTGCACCGGAAGTCATCGGGGTCAAATTTACTGGTTCCTTCCCGAACGGAACAACAGCGACAGACCTGGCGTTAAAGGTAACGCAGGTGCTGCGTGAACAAAGTGTAGTTGGCAAATTTGTAGAGTACTTTGGTCCAGGACTAAAGGATATGCCATTGGCTGACCGTGCTACAATTTCAAATATGGCTCCAGAATATGGCGCTACTTGCGGATTCTTCCCGGTTGATCAGGAAACACTTGATTACATGAAACTGACTGGACGCAGTGATGAATTAATCAGCGTTGTTGAAAAATACTGTAAAGAAAATGATTTATGGTATGACGCAGATGGTACTGATCCGGAATATACAAAAGTAATTGAAATCAATTTGTCCGAATTAGAGCCGAACCTTTCCGGACCAAAACGTCCGCAAGATTTAATCGCGCTTTCTGACATGAAGAAAGAATTTAATAAAGCAATTACTGCAAAAGAAGGTAACCAAGGATTCGGATTAGATAAATCTGAATTTGATAAAGAAGTTGAAATCAACCATCCAAATGGAAAAACTTCTGTTATGAAGACAGGAAGCCTTGCTATTGCAGCAATTACATCTTGTACAAACACATCTAACCCATATGTTATGTTAGGTGCAGGTCTGGTTGCTAAAAAAGCTGTCGAAAAAGGCCTGGAAGTTCCTGAATACGTAAAAACTTCCTTAGCACCAGGATCAAAAGTGGTAACTCGCTACTTAGAGGACGCCGGTTTACAAACATATTTAGATAAACTGGGCTTTAACCTTGTAGGTTATGGATGTACAACATGTATCGGTAATTCCGGTCCTTTACGTGAAGAGATTGAAGAAGCGATTGCAGCAAATGATTTAATTGCATCTTCCGTATTATCTGGTAACCGTAACTTTGAAGGTCGTATCCATCCGCTGGTAAAAGCAAACTACCTTGCATCTCCACCGCTTGTTGTAGCATATGCGCTTGCTGGAACAACAGATATCGACCTTGTAAAAGAAGCGATTGGTAAAGATAAAGATGGTAACGATGTTTACATGAATGATATCTGGCCATCACTTACTGAAATTAAAGAAGAAGTGGAAAAAGTAGTTACACCTGAAATTTTCCGCAAAGAGTATGAAAATGTATTCCAATCTAACGAGAAGTGGAATGAAATCGACACGACAGATGAGCCTTTATTTGAATGGGATGAGGATTCTACTTACATCCAAAACCCTCCATTCTTTGAAGGATTGACTCCGGAAGCTGGAACAGTTGAACCGCTAAGCGGATTACGTGCTATCGGATTGTTTGGCGATTCTGTAACAACAGACCATATTTCACCAGCAGGTGCTATCGCAAAAGATATACCGGCAGGTAAATTCTTGCAAGAGAAAGGAGTTTCACCAAGAAACTTTAACTCTTACGGTTCTCGCCGCGGTAACCATGAAATCATGATGCGCGGTACATTTGCTAACATTCGTATCCGTAACCTGCTGGCTCCTGGTACAGAGGGCGGTTATACAACTTACTGGCCAACTGGCGAAGTCATGGCAATCTATGATGCTGCAATGAAATATCAGCAGGATGGAACAGGTCTTGTCGTTATCGGCGGAAAAGATTACGGAATGGGATCATCCCGTGACTGGGCTGCCAAAGGTACCAACCTTTTAGGAATTAAAACAGTAATTGCTGAAAGCTTCGAGCGTATTCACCGTTCTAACCTTGTTATGATGGGCGTATTGCCGCTTCAATTTGAAAAAGGTGACAGCGCGGAAAGCTTAGGATTAACTGGTAAAGAAACATTTGCTGTAGAAGTAGATGAGTCTGTTAAACCAGGCGATTTAGTGAATGTAACTGCAACAGATGAAGACGGAAAAGTAACTTCATTTAAAGCAGTTGCCCGTTTCGACAGTGATGTAGAAATTGATTACTATCGTCATGGCGGTATCCTTCGTATGGTATTGCGTGAAAAAGTAAAAGCATAAGCAGTCAGCTGCTTTGTAAGAGAAAAAGGGTCTTTGCTTTTTATAGAGCAAGGCTCTTTTTCTATGCATTCCTATTGAGGTCTGTATTCTTTACAAAAGTGAAGTTTCTCTTTACGATAGAAGTAGGAAAACAATGTGGATGGTGGGAGATACAAATTGTATAAACGGATATTTTCGCTTGTTTTATTATTAGTGCTTGTTGGAATTGTTATCGCGAATGTGCTTCAGAACAGAGCTGCGGACAATGCTGCTGAAGAAGAGGAAGCAGTGCTTGTAGACGATGGATCTTCCAGTCAGGGAGCTGCGATTGCACCTGCGGAAAGTGCCGGAGTAGAGCCTGGTGAGCCAGCTCCAGATTTTGAACTGGAGACATTAGAAGGAGAGACTTTCAAACTTTCTGATTTGCAAGGAAAGAAAGTGATTTTAAACTTCTGGTATTCCTGGTGCCCGCCTTGTATTGAAGAAATGCCTGAAATACAGGAATTTTATGAGGATTATCAGGATGAAGTTGAAGTTGTTGCTGTCAATATGACGAAGCATGAGAATCAGCTTTCGGATGTTGGCGATTTTATCGATGAGCATGAGCATACCTTTACGGTTCCTTTAGATAGAGAGGATACGTTATCGGAGCCGTATGTTGTCTATGCCGCACCGACGACATATTTTATAGGCACGGACGGAAACATACAACAGCCTAGAAGAATCGGACCGATGGACTATGAATTTATGGAAGAAATGGTTCAAGGAATGGATTGATTGAGAGAGAAGCAAGGAGGAAGAAAGTTTGTTAGTTACAGAAACACCAATAGAAGTAAGATACCAAGAAACCGATCAGATGGGTGTCGTCTACCATGCAAACTATCTTGTTTGGTTTGAAATCGGGCGTACAAAGTTTGTAGAAGCCTTGGGGCTTAATTACCATCAAGGAATGGAACAGCAAAATGTGGTTTCGCCAGTGATTGATGCCCGGATTTCATATAAAAACGCAGTTCGCTATGGTGAAAAACCTATTGTAAGAACGTGGCTTGATGCATATGACGGCTTGCGTACGGTTTACCGTTATGAAATTTTGAATGGGTCTGGAGATTTAGCTGTCACTGGTACGACGACCCATACGATTGTTGATAAAAATACGTTTCGGCCGCTGTCTATTCGAAGAAAATTTCCTGATTGGCATGCCGCATATCAAAACCAGCTTGGCAGTTAAGAAAGTATAAACTTTCTTACTGCATAAGTGTAACTAAGGTTGTCACCTAAAGGCTTGGTGACAACCAAGTTTTCTAAAGAAAGAGGAATAGGAATGGCTTTTGGATTAAAAAGAGAAGAGTTAAACGAGTGGAAGCGGAATGTCCGTGCCGGAGAGATTGATTTTATTACTCATTATTGGCTGGATGACCGTTTTCCAGGCTGTAATACAGTAACCAAAGTGGGTTGCAGTGATTTGGAAAAGCTGAAAGCATGGGGAAGAAAATATCAGTTGGATGAATCCTGGATTGATTTAAAGCCCAAATATCCCCATTTTGATTTATTCGGGGAATACCAGTGGAAAATTTTAAAATCAGAAAACCGGCTGGAACAATTAGAGCGGTTTAAATAATTATTCAACTTTCGCACATTAAATAATAACTTCATTTCCATAGAAACAGAAGTTGATTGTTCCTTCGCTAACACTCTTGATAAAGAATAGAAGGTGAAGTGTATATCACCGTTGCGGCGGACCGTTTTGCTTTCCGACGTCCTGGGCCGGCGATTACTCGTCCCATCGAAAACTTTTGTACGTCGGAAAGCGGAGTGGTTGGCCGGAGCGGAGCTATGCACCATCACCAATTCCAAAAAAGCCGGATATTTAACCAAAATGCAAGTATGGTAATGGAGAACATGCTTACCCTGGAATAGCAAGATATATTTGCTTATTCTTAGGTGCGAAAGTTGAGATAATTAAAAAACGCAGGCGGACATATGTCTTCGCCTGCGTTTTTAGCATATCATTTTTACAATCAGTTGTTCTCAGGATATTCAATTTTTGGTTCTTTTTGTGTCTCGTCATAAGAAACAGATAAGTCTGCACCTTCAAAATACCAATCATCTGATTCTTCGATAAAGAAATGAATGCCTTCTACCAATGTAGAAGCAGATTCATTTTCGGGTGCTTCTGCTTTAATACCGAGGGAAAAACCGGCAATTCTGCCGCCGACTCCGCCATATCTTGGGAAGAATCGTATATTCTTTTCGTTTTGTAAATCTAATTCTTCTTTATACCATTTTGCTGCTTGTTCTGATACGGTGATTTCCATTATATCTCTCCCTTTTCCTGCTGTTTTGTCTTCTCCCTTTTTTTCCGGAACGTAATCTACGCCGCCTGGGTGAAATGGATGACATTTACTTATTCGCTTTATAGTTAATATTCCACCTTTAAAAAATCCAAAACGCTGAAATGCTTCTAATGCATAAGCTGAACAGGTTGGATAGAAACGGCAGGTTGCTGGTGTAAAAGGACTGATGGCAAGCTGGTAAAAGCGAATCAATCCAATAAAAATATATTTCATTTGTCGTTACCCTTGTCTGTTGCGTTTATCATAGGTAACAGAAGCAATTGCATCATGCATATGGATCGATTCTTCATTACGGCATGCTACATGGAACTTCATCACTGCCGGCAGCTCGTAAAGATCGGCAGCAATTAAACGAACCATATCCTCTACAAATCGGGGATTTTCATAAGCTGCTTCTGTCACCATTTTTTCATCCGGTCTTTTCAGGATAGGGTGAAGTCTGGCGCTTGCATTACTTTCTGCAGCTTCTAATAAAATGCCTTTCCAATCCCCGTCTGTATTAGAAAAACTTGGCTCCAGCTCAGTTTCCACGGTTACATTACCACGTTGGTTATGAGCGCTGTATTCACTGATTTCTTTGGAGCATGGGCATAATGTTGTTATTTGTACGTTTAGAGAAACAGTGATTTGATAATCCTCGTATTTGGAGTAACGTACGGAAACAGATGCTTCTGCATGGTTTAAACCAGCAGCATAGGTTTGGGGTGCTTTCCGCTCATAGAACCACGGGAAGCTGACAGAAACCGTTGCATCTGTTTGTTCCAATTTCACGGCCAGATCCTTTGCGAACTGTTTTAATTCATCAATAGAAACGGTAAATCCGCCTTGATGATATTGCTCTAACAGCTCCATAAAACGGCTCATATTCGTCCCTTTGCTATTCGCAGGGATGCTGGATGAAAAGGTGAACGTGCCGACGGTGGTTTGTTCAAATGGAGCTTGTCCGCTTAGGACACGGACAGGGTATTTTACATTAGAAACACCGACAACATCCAAATCAAAAAGAAAATCGCGTTTTACATTTTGCAGGTCAGCCATTTCGTTTTTTTCAGTCGGTTTTTTCTTCTCACCAGGAGGAACAGAACCGAATAATTTATGTCTTTCTTCCTTTGAAGGAAGTTTTTTTAATGGAATCGTGTTTAATTGATGCATAAAAACGTCCTTTCCTGATAAACATCTGAAAGCTTAGACTAGAAGCTCAAGGATGTTCAAACAATCTTTAATTATAGCCACTAGTATACTGAATTCGGCTTAAATATTCAATTTATCGGCTTTCTACATCCAGGTTATTTTAGGTTCTGTTCCGTTTATTATCCGTTTAATATTGGCCCAATGCCGATACGCTACAAAAGCAGTTAATATCAGGATAACGACAGTCAACCCGGTATTTTGGAAAAACAGCGACGCGAAAAAGGCCACAACTCCCGTAATCATAGAGGAAAGGGAAACATATTTAGATAAATATAATGACAGTAAAAATGTTGCAATCATAATAATAAATAGGATAGGATTAATCCCTAGTATCATCCCTCCTGATGTTGCAACAGCCTTTCCGCCTTTAAATTTAGCAAAAATCGGATAAGTATGACCTAATACAGCGATAATACCTATAATCAACGGATAGGCATCCGCATGAAATAATTGAGGTAATACAGCAGCAGCCGTTCCTTTTAAAATGTCGCCTAAGATAACGATGCTTCCAGCTTTTATTCCAAGTACACGGAAGGCATTGGTGGCTCCAAGGTTGCCGCTTCCATGCTCACGAATATCTATTTTATAACCAAGCTTGCCGATAATTAAGGCAAATGGAATAGATCCTAAGAGATATGCGATAATCCCGAAAATAATATAATCCATACGTTCCCAACTCTCTTTTTCAAATTCTTATTCTATGTTCCTATGGCTATTTTAGCATGAACCAATCTGTTTAAGTACAAAAATTTTTAAGAAAAACACAGCAAAGCTTTCCATTTACTAATTTATTGTTTTCCTTATCCTTGATTTAAAGTGAAAAATAATACAGCAGCAGGTTTTTAAATAGTCACAAGCGGGAATCTTTTTATGAAGGAGGTTATTCTTATGATTACATTTAAAGATATTACAAAAACATACCCTGATGGGACAACCGCTGTCGACCAGTTTAATCTGACGGTCGAAAAAGGGGAATTTATGACACTTATCGGTCCCAGCGGCTGCGGTAAGACAACAACAATGAAAATGATCAACCGTCTGATTGATCCCTCTGCAGGAACAATATACATAAACGAGAAACCGGTAAGTGATTATTCCATTGACGCATTACGATGGAATATTGGATATGTTCTGCAGCAGATTGCTTTATTTCCTCATATGACTGTTCAGGAGAATATACAAGTTGTTCCAGAACTCCTGAAATGGAAAAAAGGAGAAAAAGAGAAACGAACAGATGAATTACTGGATATGGTGGGGCTCGATCCATCAATTTTTAAAAAAAGATATCCAAGCGAGCTTTCGGGAGGACAGCAGCAGCGTATCGGTGTTATCCGGGCATTAGCTGCAGACCCTGATATCGTATTGATGGATGAACCATTCAGCGCACTCGATCCAATCAGCCGGGAGCAATTACAAATGGATATCGATAAATTACAAAAAGACATCAAGAAAACGATTGTATTTGTTACCCATGATATGGACAAGGCATTGAAAATGAGCGACCGGATCTGTTTAATGAAAGAAGGGAGTGTGGTTCAATGCGGTTCGCCTGAACAATTAATGAAACACCCTAAAAATGATTTTGTGGAGGAATTCATTGGAAATCGAAAATCAGCCTGGCTGACATTTGTTCAGAAAGTTATGAAAAATGATGTACCAGCTGCTCATGACCGGGAGCCGGAAAATGTCATGACAATTCCTGCAACGAGTACAATAGAGGATGCATACGCAATAATTCAATCAGTAAATCAGATTGATTTTCCGGTAGTCGATGACAATCAGAAAACCATCGGAATTGTTACAAGAGATGAATTGCTTCAATACTTCTATCAACAGGAGAAGGAAGGGGCGAGCGTTTTATGAAGGAATTTATAAACGTGTTCCAGAATCGGCAGGATATGCTTCTTCAGGCGATTTGGGAGCATTTGCAAATTTCTTTGATATCACTTGGAATTGCGATTTTAATCGCTGTGCCAATCGGCATTATACTGACCAGATATCCACGCATTGCCGAGCCTATCATTGGCACATCCGCAGTTCTACAGACAATTCCGAGTCTTGCTGTATTGGCTTTTTTGATCCCGTTTTTAGGAATCGGTATCCAGCCGGCTATCGTTGCCCTAGTCCTTTATGGGCTGCTGCCAATCCTAAGAAATACATACACAGGGATAGACGGTGTAGATCCTGCCTTACGGGAAGCTGCCAGAGGCATGGGGATGAATACAAAAAAGCAATTAATGCGAGTAGATCTGCCAATTGCGATGCCGGTTATTATGGCTGGTATTCGCACCTCCATGGTTCTTATCGTTGGTACTACAACTATCGCAGCTTTAATCGGTGCTGGCGGACTCGGAGATATCATTTTACTCGGTCTGGACCGGGGCGGCGATATTCCGCTTGTATTATTAGGTGCGATACCGGCAGCTTTATTAGCTGTTATGCTTGATTTTATTCTGCGTTTATTTGAAAAGCTGTCTAAAAAATATGGTATTCAGGCATTTATTGCGATGCTTGTTATTGTTGTACTTGTCATCACCATTCCCTTGATGATTCCAAGCAGCCAAAAGGGAGAAATTGTGATAGCCGGGAAATTAGGAGCTGAACCAGAAATTATTATGAATCTCTATAAAATTTTAATTGAGGAAGAAAGTGATATCACTGTTGATATAGAACCGAATCTTGGAAAAACAGATATGGTATTTAACGCACTCCAGCAGGGCAGCATTGACATTTATCCGGAATTCACA
The DNA here is from genome assembly GCF_038004725.1 of Oceanobacillus sp. FSL K6-0251. NCBI lineage: Bacteria > Bacillati > Bacillota > Bacilli > Caryophanales > Bacillaceae > Oceanobacillus > Oceanobacillus sp. FSL K6-0251. The sequence continues at coordinate 2,213,154 of NZ_JBBORS010000001.1, forward strand.
GGGACGGTTATCGTTTCGCTGCTTGATGAACAGGCGGAATCCAATGAAGCAGAGGAAGTATATGCACAAGCCAGAGACGGTATAAAAGAAGCATATAATTTGGAGCTTTTAGAGCCAATGTTGTTTAATAATACGTATACAGTAGCAGTTACAGAAGAATTTGCGGAAGAAAACAATCTGGAGGATATCTCTGATTTGAAGTCGATTGAAAACCAGGTAACAGCCGGATTTACATCCGAGTTTAATGACCGCTATGATGGCTATGTCGGGATGCAGGAAGTATATAACCTGGACTTCAACGAGGTAAACACAATGGATCCAGGCCTTCGTCAGGGAGCCATTTCGGGCGGTGAGGTAGATGTGATTGATGCCTATGGAACAGACAGCTATATGGTAGAATTAGGGCTGGTATCCTTGGGAGATTCTGAAAATCTATTTCCGCCGTATCAGGGTGCACCGTTAATGCGAGCAGATACGTTAGAGGAATATCCAGAGATTGAGGACATATTAAATCAGCTGAGCGGACAAATTACGGATGAAGAAATGCAGGAAATGAATTATCAAGTGGATTATGAGGATGCAGCTGCAGAAGATGTTGCCAGGGATTACCTGATGGAAAATGGTTTTATTGAATAAGTGGAAAAAGAGATTCTAAACACAAACTAAAGGAGGAATTACCATGTCCATTGAAAACCCAAGTAAAGAAAGAATAAAAGAAATCCTGGAGAATGCGAAGACGATTGCGGTTGTAGGCTTATCTGCTAATCCAGAGAGAACCTCGTATCAAATAGCTCATAGAATGCAGGAGGAAGGATATAAAATTATTCCTGTCAATCCAACCATTGATGAGGTTCTTGGAGAAAAAGCCTACAGCTCCCTGGCAGAGGTAGACGAACCAATCGATATTATCAATGTTTTCCGCCGTCCGGAGCATCTGCCTGATGTCGCGAAAGATGCTGTACAGACGAATTGTAAGATGTTCTGGGCGCAGCAGGGAATTGTGAACGAAGAAGCTTATAATTATTTAAAAGAGCATGATTTTGAAGTCGTTATGGACCTTTGCATTAAGGTGTTACACGCAGTTTTATTAAAATAGTGTATAAACAATTAAAGACTGAGCCAGGCATGATAAGCCTGGCTCGGTCTTTTTGTTTCAGCGGATGCAGCCGGCAGCTTGCCCGGGTGAAAAGCATCTTCTGCTGACTATGCGCTTATCACAGAGATCATGCAACGGTTATTGCAGCAAAAAACGGCATTAAATTGCCCCGCATTGGTGCAGTTACTTGTCCTGCCGGAGAACTTTTACGTATATTCTCATTGCTAAAAAACGGGTTCAACAATTGGCTGTGGTTCTATGCAAATAAATGATTATCTTGCTTTTCTGCGATTTTTCCCATAAGATATTAATGATGTAAATATGGATATAGTGCGTTTGCCCTTTATGTGGAATGAGCATGTTTAGACTAGACGGAGAAACAAATTTTGCTCTATAGTGTATAAACAAGGTTTTATTTATCACCGATAAGCGTTTATAAACTTTCCTCGAAAGGATGCTTCATGTTATATAGATAGAACAAGGGTTGAAAGAAGCGTAATATAAGTATAGCTGCCTCTAATTCTAACCTGCAGATTTTTATCAACAAAAATTGTTTTTCTGTTAGAAGATTGTAATGAAGTTTCACTTTATTAGAAAGCATGGCATTTTTTAAAAGGGCCTCTTGAAAGTGCAAGCTGCTTTTCCGAAGCTCCTTATACTTTTAATCATGTAAGTCCTGATTGAATCGCTGACTCGTATCGAGGATAAACATTTATGAGGAACGCTAATACAGGAACATCGTGTTCGTGTTACAAGCAGGATAATTTTCTGTTTGCTTAATAAGAACGAATGTTCTATGATGTATATAGAGGTAGTATTGAAAGGAGAAGATGATTCGTGGAGAAAGAATATCAATACTCTGATAGCTCCATTCAGGTGCTGGAAGGACTGGATGCTGTACGAAAACGCCCAGGGATGTATATTGGAAGTACAGACATTCGCGGGCTGCATCATCTTGTTTATGAAATTGTTGATAATGCTGTTGACGAAGCGCTGGCTGGTCATGGCAATCAAATTACGGTAACCATACATAAAGATGACAGTATTTCTGTGGAAGATAGCGGCCGCGGTATGCCGATCGGAATGCATGCAACCGGAAAACCAACTACTGAGGTTATATTTACGGTGCTACATGCAGGCGGAAAGTTTGGGCAAGGAAGCTATAAAACAAGCGGAGGATTGCACGGGGTAGGTGCTTCTGTTGTTAATGCCTTATCGGAATGGCTGACAGTAACCACTTACCGCGACGGTCATAAATATGAGCAGCGTTTTGAAAATGGAGGACATCCGGCAACGACCTTAGAGGATAAAGGACCTTCCAGAAAGAAAGGTTCCTGCATTCATTTTAAGCCGGATCCATCTATCTTCTCGACAACGGTATTTAATTTTGAAACAATTTCCGAGCGTTTACGGGAGTCTGCCTTCTTATTAAAAGGGCTAAAAATTGAACTGAAGGATGAACACAATGGAGAGCAGCAGGTTTATGAATATCCTGAAGGCCTAAAATCTTTCGTAGAGTGGCTTAATGAGGAGAAGGACGTGCTTCAGCCAGTTGTTTCATTTGAAGGGGAGCAATCGGAAATTGAAGTTGAATTTGCTTTTCAGTTCAATGACGGCTTTGCTGAAAATATGCTTTCCTTTGTAAACCATGTGCGGACCAGGGACGGCGGTACACATGAATTTGGAGCCAGAACAGCAATTACCCGTACCATAAATGATTATGCAAGAAGAGCAGGGTTATTAAAAGAAAAAGATAAGAACTTGGAAGGGACAGATATCCGGGAAGGATTAACTGCGATTGTGTCCGTCCGTGTTCCGGAGAATAAGCTGCAATTTGAAGGGCAGACAAAAGGCAAGCTGGGAACAACAGAAGCCCGTTCGGCCGTTGATGGCGTAGTATCTGAACATCTGACATACTTTTTAGAGGAAAATGCAGAGATTTCTTCTTTGCTGATTAAAAAATCTATCCGTGCAAAAGAAGCACGGGAAGCTGCCAGAAAAGCACGTGAGGAAGCACGTACCGGAAAGAAACGAAAACGAAAAGATACGTTGCTTAGCGGAAAGCTGACCCCGGCACAATCAAAGAACCCAAAAAAGAATGAACTTTATCTTGTAGAGGGAGACTCTGCCGGCGGTTCAGCAAAGCAAGGGCGCGACCGTAAATTCCAAGCTGTGCTTCCGCTCCGGGGAAAGGTTATCAATACGGAGAAAGCTAAGCTGGAGGATGTCTTTAAAAATGAAGAAATTTCAACGATTATCCATACGATAGGTGCCGGAGTCGGCGGAGATTTTAATTTGGAAGACGTCCAATATGATAAAATTATTATTATGACCGATGCAGATACCGATGGAGCGCACATTCAAGTGCTGTTGTTAACCTTTTTCTATCGATATATGCGTTCTTTAGTGGAGTCGGGAAAAGTGTTTATTGCTCTCCCGCCGCTGTTTAAAGTATCAAAAGGAAAGGGAAAACAAGAAAAAACACGTTATGCCTGGGATGAAAATGAACTCCAAAAAGCAGTGAAGGAATTAAAAAATGGCTATGATATTCAGCGTTATAAAGGTCTCGGGGAGATGAATGCGGATCAATTGTGGGAAACAACGATGAACCCGGAATCACGTACCCTTATTCGTGTATCCATTGATGATATAGCGCGTGCAGAACGGAGAGTAACAACGTTAATGGGGGATAAAGTAGAACCCCGCCGTAAATGGATTGAAGGTCATGTTAAATTTGGTTTGGAAGAAGATGCAACCATTTTAGAAAATGAAAATATTCATAAGGAAGATTAGTTCGGATTGTAAGGAGTGATTCCATTTGGATCAAACAGAGAAATATTTAGATCTCCCCTTAGAAGAAGTTATCGGAGATCGCTTCGGAAGATACAGTAAATATATCATTCAAGATCGTGCGCTGCCTGATGCCAGAGACGGCTTGAAGCCTGTACAGCGGCGTATTCTTTATGCCATGCATGTAGAGAGAAATACGCATGACAAGAATTTTAGAAAAGCTGCTAAAACGGTTGGAACCGTAATCGGTAATTACCATCCACATGGAGATTCTTCTGTATACGAAGCAATGGTCCGCTTAAGCCAAAACTGGAAGGTACGTAACAGACTGATAGAAATGCACGGGAATAACGGCAGTATTGATGGAGATCCCCCTGCAGCAATGCGTTATACAGAAGCAAGATTATCTCCGATTGCGTCAGAGCTTCTTCGGGATATTGACAAAGAGACAGTAGAATACATTCCTAACTTTGATGAAACAACCGATGAGCCGGTTGTTTTACCGGCGAAATTTCCGAATCTCTTAGTAAATGGTTCTACAGGAATCTCCGCAGGCTATGCAACCGACATTCCTCCTCATAATTTAGGAGAAGTAATCGATGCAGTGATTATGCGAATCGATAAACCGGGATCAAGTGTAGATGATTTAATGCGTGTGCTGAAAGGACCTGATTTTCCGACCGGCGGCATTATTCAAGGGGTCGAAGGAATCAAAAAAGCATATGAAACCGGCAAAGGAAAGGTTGTCGTTCGCGGAAAGGCAGCCATTGAAACGTTAAAAGGGAACCGTGAACAAATCGTTGTGACAGAGGTACCTTTTGAGGTGAACAAAGCAGCAATGGTGAAGAAAATGGACGAGCTCCGTATTGACAGGAAGGTCGAGGGCATTGCGGAAGTACGCGATGAAACAGACCGGACAGGCCTCCGTATTGTTGTTGAGTTAAAGAAGGATGCAAATAGTGAGGGTATTTTAAACTTTTTATATAAAAACACAGACCTGCAGATCACATACCATTTCAATATGGTTGCTATCAAAGATAAAACGCCGACACTCTTATCCCTGCCGCAGCTTCTAGATGCGTATGTCAGTCATCAGCGCGAGGTTGTAACGAATCAAACCCGATTTGATTTAAATAAGGCGAAAAAGAGAGCACATATTGTCGAAGGCTTAATCAAAGCAATTTCGATTTTAGATGAGTTGATTGCCACCATCCGCGCATCAAAAGATAAGGCGGATGCAAAAAACCAGATTATGACTAAATACGGTTTTACCGAACCACAGGCGGAAGCAATTGTTACTTTGCAGCTTTATCGGCTGACAAATACGGATATTGTTCAGCTTGAGGAAGAAGCTAGCGAATTAAGAAAACAAATGGAGAAGCTGTCTGCTATTTTGGAAAGCGAAAAGAAATTATTGCAAACCATTAAAAATGATTTAAGACAAATCAAGAAAAAATTTGCAGATGACCGCCGCACCCATATCGAGGAAAAAGTGGAAGAACTGAAAATTAATATTGAGGTGACCGTGGCAAGTGAGGATGTGTTAGTTTCCGTAACCAGAGACGGTTATGTCAAACGAACCAGCCTAAGGTCCTATGCAGCTTCCAATAGTGAGGATTTACCGCTGAAGGATGATGATCATCCGATAAGTCTCCTGGAAATCAATACAACGGATAATATCATGTTATTTACGAACAAAGGAAGATATATTATTTGTTCTGTTCACGAGCTTCCGGATATACGCTGGAAAGATATGGGACAGCATATTTCGCATATTGTTCCGCTGGAAAAAGAAGAACATTTTATTAAGGTCATACCTGTACGTGATTTTAAAGAAGAAGACGGCTTTCTAATGTTCTTTACTCGAAATGGCATGGTCAAACGCAGCGAATTTCAGCTTTATGAAGCGCAGCGACGTGGTAAGGCGTTAATTGCGTTAAATCTGAAAAATGATGATGAACTGGTTCATGTAAGCCGTACAGATGGCGGGAAAGATATATTTATCGCAACCAACAAAGGCTATGGTCTATGGTATGAAGAAGCAGAAGTGTCCATTGTCGGGCAGAGAGCAGCCGGAGTAAAATCGATCTCTTTAAAAGAGGATGATTTTGTTGTCAATGGACAAGTATTTGATCTGGAAGCACCAAAAGATTTATTTATCATTACGCAGCGCGGAGCCAGCAAACGCATGAAGCTAAAATCCTTTGAAAAAGCAAGCCGGGCGAAGCGCGGATTGCTTATGCTGAAGGAATTAAAGAAAAAACCGCATCGGATCCAAGGATTCTTTATGGTAAATAATCAGGAAATGATTTGCTATAAAACGAAAAATGGCGATACACAGAAGGTATATCCGCTGGAGTTATCCGCCTCCGATCGTTATGGCAACGGATCGTTTATGATTGATGCCGATCAGACCGGTGAAGTGATGGAAGTATATAAAGAAACAGTGTATGAAAAACCATTTGAAAATAATGATGAAGAATCGTAAAAAAATGATATTAACTCCCTGACAATGCCAAAACATTGTTAGGGAGATTTTTGTATTTTAGTTGAATAAAGAAGTCAGAGCAGCTGCTCAAGAAAAAGATTTTTATCTTTTCCTTTGCCTAATTCCCAGCTTTTGATAAAATGATAATGTAAGCGTGTTCAATTCGTCAAAAGGGGGTACGAGAATGGATTTTGATTTAACCAAGGAACAAAAGATGATTCAGCGGATGGTTTCTGACTTTGCTGAAAAAAACATCCGTCCAAGAGCAATCGATATTGATGTTAATGCAGCTTTCCCGGAAGATATTTTTCAAGACATGGGAGAGCTTGGTTTATTAGGGATTCCATTTCCTGAAAGCTATGGAGGCTCGGGCGGTGACACCGTTTCCTATGCCATCGCTGTAGAGGAAATCGGCCGCCGATGCGGAAGTACGGGCTTAAGTTATGCCGCTGCAGTTTCTTTAGGTGCCAGCCCGATTTATTATTTTGGAACAGAAGAACAAAAGCAGCGGTTTTTAAAACCAATTGCTGAAGGCCGTTCTCTTGGAGCTTTTGGTTTAACAGAACCGAATGCAGGGTCTGATTCCGGGGGGACAAAAACTACTGCTAAATTAGACGGAGACGAATATATTATTCAAGGAGAAAAATGTTTTATTACCAATGCCAGTTTTGCAGATTTTATTATTGTAACGGCAGTCACGAAAAAGGATGCAAATAACAAGAATAAAATATCTGCCATCATTGTGCCGACAGATGCTGAAGGGCTGACTGTCCGCAGTGATTATGACAAAATGGGCGTGCGCGGGTCAGATACCGCAGAAGTCATCTTGGATAATGTCCGTGTTCTCAAAGAAAATTTACTTGGTACAGAACATCAAGGCCATCAGCAATTTTTAAAAACATTAGATGGAGGAAGGATTTCTATTGCGTCATTAGCTGTCGGTATTGGTCAGGCGGCTTTAGACCGTTCCTTGCAGTACGCGAAGGATCGTAAACAATTTGGCAAATCCATTTCCAGTTTTCAGGCGATCCAATTTAAATTAGCAGATATGGCGATGGAAATTGAGCTTGCTCGTAATATGGTTTATAAAGCAGCCTGGTTAAAGGATCAGAATAGAAGCTTTTCCAAAGAGGCAGCATACGCAAAATTGTACGCAACGGAAATGGCATTTCGTGCGGCAAATCAGGCGATTCAAATTCATGGCGGTTATGGTTATATGCGTGAATATGAAGTAGAAAGGCTGCTCAGGGATGCTAAGTTATTGGAAATTGGAGAGGGGACATCTGAAATCCAACGCTTGGTTATTGCAAGACAGCTAGGCTGCTAGAGAAGGAGAGAAGATCATGATACAAAAAGTATTGATTGCTAATCGCGGTGAGATAGCCAGAAGAATTATTCGCAGCTGCAAAGAATCAGGTATCAGGACGGTAGCTGTCTATTCCGAAGCAGATGAGAATGCTTTATTTAAACAAGAAGCTGACGAAGCTTATCCTATCGGTCCTTCACAAGTGCAGCAAAGCTATCTTCAATTAGATAAAATTATAGAAGTGGCCAAAAAAACAAATGCCGATGCAATTCATCCAGGCTACGGTTTCTTGAGTGAAAGCCCTTCATTCGCTGAACGCTGTAAAGAAGAAGGAATTATTTTTATTGGACCGGAAGCGGCTATTTTAAGTCTGATGGGAAGTAAAATTGAAGCTCGAAAAGCGATGATAGCAGCGGGGGTGCCTGTAATTCCCGGTACTGATCGTGCGGTGGAATCGCTGGAAGAAGCGGTCACTTTTGCCGAGCAAATTGGCTACCCTGTGATGTTAAAAGCATCTGCAGGCGGTGGAGGTATCGGAATGGAGGTTGTTCACACTTCGGATGAACTGCGAAAAGCTTTTGAAAATAACTCCAAGCGGGCCTTGTCTTTCTTTGGGGATGGAGCAATGTTTTTAGAGAAACACATAACAAACAGCAGGCATATTGAAGTACAGGTTTTAGCAGATTGTCATCAGCATACGGTTCATTTATTTGAAAGAGAATGCTCTATTCAGCGCCGGAATCAAAAGGTCTTAGAAGAAGCCCCATCGCCATCTATTTCTGAAGCACTTCGCATGAAATTAGGAGAAACAGCTGTTATCGCTGCGGAGGCAATTGATTATAGCAATGCCGGAACAATTGAATTTTTAGTTGATGAATCGGAGCAATTTTATTTTTTGGAAATGAATACACGTATTCAGGTAGAGCACCCCGTCACAGAAGAAATAACAGGGATTGATATTGTCAAAGAACAGATTCGTATTGCCAATCAGCAGGCACTGTCTTTTACACAGGAAGAAATCACCCGAAACGGGCATGCGATAGAAATAAGAGTTTATGCAGAAGATCCCATTCGATTCTTTCCATCGCCCGGAAAAATCACAGCACTGGAACTGCCTGAAGGAGAAGGTGTCCGTAATGAATGTGCTGTTGCATCCGGAGATATGGTAACTCCTTTTTATGATCCAATGATTGCAAAACTGATCGTTTTTGGGGAAAACCGGGCAGAAGCGAGGAATAAGCTGGAAAAAGCGCTTGGTCGATTCAAAATAGAAGGGATAAAAACCAATATACCGATGCTTCAGGAAATTATCACCTATGAGGCATTTAAAAAAGGAAATACACCAACAAACTTTTTAGATAAATATTATCAACCAACTACAGGAGGGAATTAAGATGGAGATTAAAGCATCGATGGCAGGAAATGTGTGGAAGATTACAGTGCAACAGGGAGAGGCTGTGGAAGAAGGGCAGGATGTCGTTATTCTAGAGTCAATGAAAATGGAAATTCCGATTGCTTCAGAGGGAAAAGGGATTTTGAAGGAATGGAAGGTGCAAGAAGGAGATTTTGTTAATGAAGGAGATACGATTGCAATCGTTGACTAAATCAGTTTGGAGTGAACGCCTATGCAACTTGTAAACGTAGAAACAGTGGATAATCATATCGCTGTTATCACATTAAATCGGCCGGAAGCAGCCAATGCATTATCTTTCGCGTTACTAACAGAGTTAGAGAATTGTATTCAAAAAATCAGTACGGATCGTGCTATACGCTGTGTGATTATTACAGCCAGCGGAGAAAAAGCTTTCTGTGCCGGAGCAGATTTAAAAGAACGAAAGGCAATGAATGAGGAGGAAGTTGTTGCTGCTGTACAGAAAATTAGCAGACTTGCCGATTCCATAGAAAAAATAGAGGTTCCTGTAATTGCTGCTATTAATGGCGTCGCCTTTGGAGGTGGACTGGAAATCGCTTTAGCCTGTGACCTGCGCATTGCGGCCAATCATGTAAAGCTGGGGTTGACGGAAACCTCTCTGGCGATTATACCCGGAGCCGGCGGGACACAGCGTTTGCCAAGATTAATTGGAATCGGCCAGGCGAAACTGCTTATTTATACTGCCAAAACAATTTCAGCAGAGGATGCATTAGCCATTGGACTGATTGAGCGGTCAGTCGCCACTTCTTTTTTACAAGACGAAGCAATAAGTATTGCCCGGAAAATAAGCCAAAATGGACCGATTGCTATGAAGCAGGCTAAACAAGCGATTAATCAAGGAATGGATCTTTCGATAGATGAAGCGGTTCAATTGGAACATGCAGCTTATGTAAAACTAATACCGACAAAGGACAGAAAAGAAGGATTGCTTGCATTTCAAGAGAAAAGAAAGCCTGATTACCATGGAAGTTAAAGCCGGAAAGGAGAATGCTTATATGCCTGTGAATCAAGAACTTAAGGAGCGTATAGAAAAAATAAAAAAGGGAGGAAAACAAAAGTATCACGACAGCAATGCTGAAAAGGGCAAGCTTTTTGCTAGAGAAAGAATCCAGCTTCTTTTTGATTCTCATGAGACACTTGAGGATGGTTTATTTGCCAATGCGATGGATGAAGACCTGCCGGCAGACGGCGTGGTTACAGTAACAGGAAAAATAAACGGTCAGACAGTTTGTGCGATGGCAAATGATTCGACCGTCAAAGCAGGAAGCTGGGGACAGCGGACGGTGGAGAAAATTTTACGTATTCAAGAGACGGCTGAGAGGCTGGAGGTGCCCATGGTTTATCTGGTAGACTCTGCCGGTGCCCGAATTACAGATCAAATAGATATGTTCCCGGGAAGAAGAGGAGCGGGACGTATTTTCTATAATCAAATTAAGCTGTCAGGAAGAGTGCCGCAAATCTGCTTATTGTTTGGTCCATCCGCTGCCGGCGGTGCCTATATTCCGGCCTTTTGTGATATCGTTGTCATGGTTGATGGGAACGCATCGATGTATTTAGGTTCACCGCGAATGGCTGAAAAGGTCATTGGCGAAAAGGTTTCTTTAGAGGAAATGGGCGGAGCAAAGATGCACTGTACAACCTCAGGAGTAGGCGATGTTTTAGTAGATACCGAAGAAGAAGCGATTCAATTTGCACAGAAGTACTTAACGTATTTTCCTGCTAATTTTCGTGAGAAGCCAAAAAAAGCAGCATCTGTAGAACCAAAAAGCTTTGATAAGCCAATCAGCGAAATTATTCCAGAAAATCAAAATGCTGCTTTTGATATGTATGAACTGATTGACCGTACAATTGATGAAGGCAGTTTTTGTGAAATAAAAAAGCGGTTTGCTCCAGAATTAATTACTGGGCTGGCCCGTATCAACGGTCAAAGTATAGGAATCATTGCTAATCAGCCACGTGTAAAAGGAGGCGTTCTTTTTACGGATTCAGCAGATAAAGCAACAAAATTTATCCAATTATGTGATGCGTTTGAAATTCCGCTGCTGTTCTTAACGGATGTACCAGGATTTATGATTGGAACAAGAGTGGAGAAGCAGGGAATTATTCGCCATGGAGCCAAAATGCTGTTTGCAATGAGTGAGGTAACGGTACCTAAAATTTCTGTTATTGTCCGAAAGGCTTATGGAGCTGGTCTATACGCGATGTCAGGGCCGGCTTTCGATCCGGATTGCTGTTTAGCCTTTCCAAATGCACAGATTGCTGTTATGGGACCGGAAGCAGCAGTGAATGCAGTAGAAGCAAATAAAATCGCTCAGCTTCCAGAAGAAGAAAGGGAGGCATATATCGCAGAAAAGCAGGCCGCCTATAAAGAGAACATTGATATTTACCGCTTAGCTTCCGAAATGATTATTGATGATATCATTGATCCAGATCATCTTCGGAGCGAGCTGACAAGACGTTTCATCATTTATCAGAATAAGAAAAAGCAATTTACCGAGAGAAAACATGGGGTTTACCCAGTGTAAACAAATAATGGAAACGCTTAGGCTAGAATGTGGTCTAAGCGTTTTTACTGAAAACAAAAGAATATTAATTCACCATAATTGTATTATGTAAACTAAATGATGAATTTTAAGGACACGATGAAAAAAGCTGCTCAATCGATTTAGCATCGTACTCTATAGCAGGAAAATATAATTACATGTGATAAAACAACCAGTCGCCGCTTACAGCAAAAAGATATCTGCTAATATTATCAATAGATTTTGATCAAGAAACGCTTCATTAAATTAAAATTTCCACTTGACATATTTTTTGAATTCGATAACATATAAAGAAATCTTAAAAAACTAAATAATGTAATTCCTTATCAAGAGCCGGGGGAGGAACTGGTCCTATAATCCCGCAGCAACCATTACTGGAAACGCAGTAAAATGGTGCTAATTCCAGCAAGTTTTCACTTGAGAGATGAGGCAGTGTGTAAAGAAACCCTCTTCTCCTGGAAAAGGGGTTTTTTCATTTTTAAACAAGGGTAGGGAGGGAATAATTTCAAAGGGGCAAGCATGGCTTAAAACCGAGTAATTAGATAGGTAAAGTTTAATTATTATGGTGGCTGTAAGAAAATTAACGAGATGGATTTACAATTTGTATGATTTTATCGCAGCACAAATCAGTGGGCAAAGGAAACAGACCAGGTTCACGATGTCCTAGGGCTGAAACTGGGACTGGGACTGCGATTACTCGTCCCATCGAAGAACTTTTGCGATTAACCGTCCTATTATAAAGAGTTGTGCGTCGAAAAACCTTCACTAATTGAAGTTTCACTGTATGACAAACCAAAATTTTAAATGTATGAGGAGAGATTTCATTGACTAAAACAGATAGTTTATATCAAAAATCTTATTTTAACCGGATAACAGAATTAAAAGAATATGCACCGGAAGCGTTTCAAACTTTTTTTGCTTTTAACGATAAAGCATTAGCTGAGGGTGAATTATCAGTTAAATTAAAGGAATTAATTGCGGTAGCCGTAGCGCACATTACGGGGTGCCCGTACTGCATTGATTTACATGTGGGGAATGCTAAAAAAAATAACGCTGATAAAGAGGAAGTAACAGAGGCCATTTTTGTTGCAACAGCTCTAAAGGCTGGTTCAGCGGTTGCTCATGGTGTGAATGCGCTAAATGCGTTTGATGAAGAGGAAAAAGACGAGCTGTACAAAGCATCCTATTTTAATAGATTAACCGAATTTGGTGACATTGATGCGGATACATTCAAGGCATTTGCTGCTTTTGATCATAAATCTATCAAAGCAGGCAAATTGACCGAAAAGGAGAAAGAGCTTATCGCGGTGGCATCAGCACATACCACAGGCTGCCCGTATTGAAGCGGTCAAGATGAAAATTTATGAGAAAAGGAGCTTATCGAAACGATGACAAAACAAATTCACCTGAATGGATTTATTCAAAATTCACCTTCCCCTCACTCGACAGGATTATGGAAGCATGAAAAGGACGAGGGGACAAAACATAATGACCTGTCATATTGGATAGAAACAGCAAAAATCCTGGAACGCGGTAAATTTGATGCCATGTTTATTGCTGATGTGCTTGGAACCTACAGTGTATATGAAAATAGTCATGAAGCAGCTGTCCGGCATGCTGTACAGCTTCCGGCTCATGATCCATTGATTCCGATTTCTGCTATGGCGGCTGTCACTGAAAATCTCGGCTTTGCGCCAACAATTTCTGCTACATATGCACAACCATACGCACTCGCAAGGCAGCTATCTACACTGGATCATTTAACGAATGGAAGAGTTGCCTGGAATGTGGTGACTTCTTATTTAGAAAGCGAGGCAGTCAATCTTGGCCTTTCCAGCCGTCTTCCTAAGGAACAGCGCTATGACCGTGCAGATGAATTTCTCGAAGTCGTTTATAAACTTTGGGAACACAGCTGGGATGACAATGCTGTTGTTCATGATGGCACAAAGGATACATTTGCACAGCCGGATAAGGTTCGTTTGATTAATCATGAAGGTGAATTTTTCAATGTACCTGGTCCGCATTTGGTTGAACCTTCTCCGCAGCGTACGCCTGTTTTATTCCAAGCAGGAGCTTCACCAAAAGGAAGAGATTTTGCAGCGAAACATGCAGAGGCGGTTTTTACTAAAAATCATTCCTTGGATGCGTTAAAGGCCTATGTTGCAGATATTCGAAAACGAACAGAGGAACAGGGCAGAAATCGGCAAGATATATTTGTTTTTCCTATGATTTTGCCAATCATTGGGTCAACGGAAGAAGAAGCGCTGGCAAAGTATGAAGATTTAACAGACCACGTCAGCTACGAAGGAACTGCGTCTCTCCTTTCCGGACATACAGGAATCGATTTTTCAAAATATAATCCGGATCAGTATATTGAAGATATACAGACAGAAGCAGTACAGGGAAATCTGGATATGTATACAAAAGATCCTAATAAGAAATGGACACTGCGGGAAGCTGTTAAAAATCATGGACTCGGCAATGGTACGGTGAAATTTATCGGAACACCTGAACAAATTGCAGATCGAATGGAAGAATGGGCATTTGAAGGTGACGTGGATGGTTTCAATATCGCGCAGACCTATTCTCCGGATACATTTCGGGAATTTGTGGATTTAGTTGTTCCTGAATTGCAAAAACGCGGCATTTACCGGACTGAATATGAAGGGAAGACGCTTAGAGAAAATATGTTTGGAAATGGAACACCCCATTTACCCGATAATCATCCTGCGCGAAAGCTTGGCAGCTTTCAGCCGAGATAACGGAGAAGTACATTTCCTGTTTTACTCGTATGTGCAAGGAGGTCAGAGATGAGTACAATTATGCTTTATACATGGATCGGTTTTGCAATATTTCTAGCTGTCATGCTGATCCTTGGTTACATAAGTGCTAAAAAAACGAAAAACATCAGTGATTTCGCTACAGGCGGCGGAAGTCTGGGACCCTATGTACTGGGCCTGTCCTTTGCTACTACCTATCTAAGTGCAGCAACTTTTCTGGGTTACCCGGGATGGACTCATGACTGGGGATTGTCTAACCTCTGGCTGTTTTTGGCGATGATTGGCGGCGGGCCAATAGGAGTGCTGATGGTAGCTAAAAAAGTAAGAAAGCTGAATACAAAACAAAAGTCCCTTTCCCTGCCGGATTGGCTTGGTGACTTCTATAATAGTGATATTTTAAGAGTGGGAACTGGGCTGATTTTACTTTTTAACATTTTTTATATAGCAGCTCAGTTTGTAGCAGGAGCAAGAATTTTTGAATACCTTTTGGGAATGTCTTATACAAGCGGATTGATATTTATCGCAGTCATTGTTGTTCTGTATGTTTATGCCGGAGGAGCATTTGCTGATATTTATACAGATGCTGTCCAAGCGGTTATGATGGCAATTGCAGGCTTAGCTATATTTATTTCCGGAATTATTATTTTCTGGGAAGGAAGTGTTACAGCAACCTTCACTGGCATTACAGATAATCTCAGCGTGCAGAATGGGAATTTAGTAAGCGTATTTAACCCTGATTCGCTCCATTTCTATTCGTTTGGAGCAATATCTGGCGCGATTATTATTCAGTGGGCCTTTGCTTCTGCACCTCATTTATTCAATAAAGTGCTTGGCTTAAAGCATGAAAGAGACCTGGGAAAAATGATTCTAACCTATGTTATTACCGCAGCCTTTTGTCTGCTTGTTCTTTTTGGAGGGTTATACAGCAGAACAGCGCTTGGGGACAATGTTGCAGCCGCTGATTTAGCATTGATGGAGTACGTAGTTTGGGCCTTTCCGGCAATCTTTGTAGCTCTTTTTGGAATCGTTATTCTTGCTGCAGCCATGTCCACGACGGACGGGATATTCGTCTCCATTTCTACGGTGTTCGCGAACGACATTTTCCTGAAATTCCTCGTGAAAAAGAAAATTATCAAGCTAAGCAATGAGAAGGCGCAGAAAATTGCGCTCAAAATCAGCCGTCTAGCTGTTCCACTGGTGGGGCTGATCGCCTTTTTAATTGTATTACGGCCGCCCGCATATATGGGCGATGTCATGTGGATTGGGATTTCCGGCATTGCTGCAGGAACGATGGGACCGATATTACATGCTATCTACAGTAAGAAAAAAGCTCCAGCGAGAGCGGCAGAAATCTCGATGGCAGCAGGTTTGTTTTCCTACCTTTTTATTTACTTTACTGGTATTATCCCAAGTACCATGTCTGCAGGCGCTGCGGCTACTTTTATTGGTATAGCAACGATTACGATTCTGGCAAAAATATTGAAAAATCCTTCTTTACCACAAGAGAAGGAAACAGAAAAAAATCAGGTCCGGGCAAATTAAAGAGGGGGTGAGTATGGATGTTTGTTAATCCGATGCTTTCCGTATGGCTTTACGGATTTATCTTTTGTCTTATTATCATCGGTATCTCCCTTTGGAAAGGCTATTTTAGAAAATAAAATAATCATAACATGCTGTTAAATAATAAAGTAATAGATTGATAACCTCCTGCCTGCAGGGGGTTATTTATATGTTATTGTGTTTGCATACTGTGTTTGCTCGTCCCATAGAAGGGCTTTTGTAAGACACCCGTTTTAAAAACAAAGAAGGCTTGTCAGTTTCACTTTATCAGAATCTGATTAGCACCTAGAAATCAAAACAAATATTGCGTATAATGAAGGTGTTATGTAAAGTACTTAAACCACACCTCGTAAAGACAGAAAGAAACGTCATAGACGTTAAAAGTAGATATGAATAAGTTGAAAAAGGGGTAAAGGCTTGTGATCACGTATATGGAAAAAAGGGTAACAGAACAACAAATTGCGTTTCTCTATAATGAAATGAAAAACAAGGGAGATCAGGTAAATGCAGATAAGATGCTTGGTATCTTGGAAAAATACGTTAACCAAGAGTTTATTATCACCCTAACAGGTCATTTTTCTGCGGGGAAGTCTTCTTTGATCAACCATTTATTAGGGGAAGAAATTTTAGCGAACAGTCCGATTCCTACCAGTGCGAATGTTGTTAAAATCTCATCTGGAGAAGGTGCTGTCAATGTGTTTTATCACAATGGAGACGTGGTGGAATATCACGAACCGTATAACCTGGAGCAAATCAAGCAGTTCGCGACTAATAAAAATGATATAAAAAAAATGCACATCAGCACAGGGGATAACATTTTGCCGCAGGATACGGCTATTTTAGATACGCCGGGAATCGATGCTGCAGATGACGTGGACCGGATGCTGACAGAAGCTTCACTTCATTTATCGGATTATCTTATTTATGTAACGGATTATAACCATGTGCAATCCGAAGTGAATCTATTATTTTTACAGGCAATGCAGGAAAATGAACTGCCATTTATGATTGTTATCAACCAGATAGACAAGCATAATGAAGCAGAATTGCCTTTTGTCGAATTTGATAAAAAAATTAAACAAACGTTTGATCAATGGAATCTGCACCCTTCTTCCATTTTCTACACATCTCTTAAAAATTCGGAAGCACCGCACAATGAGTGGTCAGAGCTGAAAGATAAAGTGTTTCATATGCTGCAATCGAAGCATGAGTATATGACGATGGAGGCAAGCATTCGACAAATTGTGCGTGACCATAAAGAAAAGGTGCATCGGGAAATGTCGAATCAGAAAGCATCCCTGGATGACGTTGATGAAGCATTATTGGCTCAGAAAATAGAAAGCTTAACAAACGAAATTGAAAATCTGGAGCAGCAGCCGGAAAAGATAGCAGCCGGTTTTTTAACGGAGGTGGATCAGACTGCGAAAAATGCTTATCTGATGCCAGCTGATTTAAGAGAGCTTGCGAAGGAATATTTAGAATCTGTACAGCCTGATTTTAAGGTCGGCGGGTTATTCACTAGCAGCAAAAAAACAAAAGAAGCTAAATTAGAACGAAAACAAAATTTCATGGAAGCTTTAGAAAAGAATGTCGAGACAACATTAAAATGGAAGCTTCGTGATAAGTGGTATGAGTATATTGAAAGCAACCAGCTCGACTCTTCCTATCAGGAGAAAGGAGTTTCTTTCCTGGAATGGACATTAAGTGATGAGCTGCTGGAAAATAATTTGCGTAAAGGTGCTACGATAAACGGCGACTATGTTTTAAATTATACAAATGAAATTGCAGCCAGTTTAAAATCATATTTTAAGAAACAGATGAGACAGCTGGCTAATGAAGTGAAAAAAGAACTTGAAAATAAAAATGAGAGTAAATTAAATGAGTTAAAACAAGCATTGGAGGAATGGCAGAAGAAAGCATCAGAACGAAAGGCTAATCAGGCGCTTGAAAAGGAAGAGTCAGCTTATTTCAACTATTTAGATGAGGCGGAAGAACACCCGGAAGTGCCGGCAGAAATTATTACGGAAATGAAGGAGGATCTGCAAGCCCGCCAAGTGATTCCAGAGCAGGGCACAGCTGCTTTGGAAATATCTAATGAGGAAATACCGGCAGATGAGCCTGAGGAGGAACAAGAAGCCTTAGAGAAGGAATGGCATGATAATACAGCTCAGGATGTCGTCCGTGATATTGATCATGTATTGCAGCTGATTCAATTGCCGGGCTTTGAAAGCTACCAGCAGGATTTAAAGAAACGAAAAATATCTCTGACAGAGCGTTCCTATACGATTGCTTTATTTGGTGCCTTCAGTGCCGGAAAATCATCCTTTGCCAATGCCATTCTTGGGGAACGTGTCTTGCCGGTTTCCCCGAATCCGACAACCGCTGCGGTCAATCGGATTCGTCCGGTTACCAGTGAAAATCAGCACCGGGATGTTATTGTAACCTTTAAATCCGAGGAAATGCTGGCCGACGATATTCAAACACTGGCAAAAGAATGTGAACCGCCGGAAGCTTCTCTGGATGAGCTGATTACATGGCTGAAAACAGAGAACGTGCTGACAGATGCGCGTTTGCCAAAAATGTATCAGGCTTATTTACGTGCGATGCTGGAAGGTTATGAAGAGGCAAAACCGGCAATTGGCACTCCGATAAAAATAACCTTCGATGATTTTGAGTCATATGTGACAGATGAAGAAAAAGCGTGTTATATTGCATCGATGGATCTTTTTTATGATTGTGAAGTAACAAGGCAGGGAATTACGCTTGTAGATACACCGGGTGCAGATTCGATTAACGCCAGACATACCAATGTATCCTTTGAATATATCAAGCATGCAGATGCTATTTTATATGTGACCTACTATAATCATGCTTTATCCCGTGCAGATAAAGATTTTCTGATGCAGCTGGGACGTGTAAAGGATGTATTTGAGCTGGATAAAATGTTCTTCATCGTCAATGCCGCAGACCTTGCCAGCAATTTGGCAGAATTAAATCTGGTAACCACTTATGTTAAAGAACAATTAGCGCAATTGGGAATTCGTTTTCCACGTCTTTATCCAGTTTCCAGCAAGCTTTCTTTGGCAGAAAAAACAGACCAGAAGACCTTGAACGAACAGATGGAGGCTTTTGAAACACGGTTCTATGACTTTATTCACCATGATTTAACTGCCCTTGCGAAAAGAGCTGCAATCAGCGATATTGAACGTTCCGGGGAGGCATTGGACCAATTTATCCAATCCTTAAAACTGGATCAATCTGCAAAAAAGAAACGGAAAGAAACATTAGAGAATGCGTATCAGCAACTTGTTCAACATGTAGAAAAACGGGATATCTCTTCGACCGAAAACCGCTGGCATCAGAAATTAGAAAAGCAAACGTACTTTTTGAATGGACGTTTTACCATCCGTTTTCATGACCTGTTTAAAGAAATTTATAACCCGACAACCATTACAGAGTCTGGAAAAACAGGACGGGAACAGCTCACAAAGCAATTTGAACAGCTGGTTCAGTACATGGAATCTGAATTGCATCAGGAATTATTAGCGATTTCTTTACGGATAGAACAGCTGTTAAAAAGCTTGTTAAAAACCAATCAGCAAGAAATGATTGAAGAAGCGAAAAAACTGGATCCGGTTTTTTCCATTTCGGAGTGGGATATGACGGCTTTTGACACACCGGATATAACGATAAAACTATCGATCAACAAGCAGAATGAGCTGCAAAAATTATTTGCTAAGTTTAAAGATACGAAAACCTTCTTTGTTCAGAATCAAAAAGAAGAAATCAAAGAACAGCTTTATACAATTATTGAATCAGACATCCAAGCATTTGTAGAAGAAGGCGGAAGGTTAATTCAGTCTTCTTACCAAGCGCAGTGGGATAAAGGAATAGAACAGGAAAAAACAACGCTTGTACATGAAGCGGATGTCCTTTATCAGCAATTTATTGACCGTCTGTTTGTAGAGGTGGATATGGATGATTTAATGGAAATGAAACAACAGATGGATGTTATCCTGACTGGATACAGAGAGGAAGGAAATGAAGTATGACAACAAAAAAAGTTTTATTAGTAGATGGCATGGCGCTCCTGTTTAGGGGCTTCTTCGCCACTTCTTTCCGCGGAAATTTTATGTATAATTCAAAAGGAGTTCCGACAAACGGAGTTTATCAGTTTTTACGCTATTTAACAGATGCCATTCATACATTTGAACCGTCTCATGTGGTTTGCTGCTGGGACATGGGGAGCAAAACCTTCCGCACAGAAATGTATAACGGCTATAAAGCCAATCGGGATGAACCGCCGGTGGAACTGATTCCGCAGTTTGATTTAGTAAAAGAAGTAGTAGAATCCTTTGATATTCCTAATATCGGTTTAGAAAACTTTGAAGCAGATGATTGCATGGGAACCCTTGCCAATATGTATAATCCGGAAAATGATGTGTTTATTTTGTCAGGAGATCAGGATTTGCTGCAATTAGTCAAGGAGAATATCCGCGTGATTATTATGCGGAAAGGTCAGGGGAACTATGAAGTCTTTGATAAAGATAACTTCTATGAGAAAAAAGCACTTACACCAGCACAAATTATAGATTTAAAAGGGTTAATGGGAGACTCCTCGGATAATTATCCAGGGGTAAAAGGAATCGGAGAAAAAACAGCCTTGAAATTATTACAGGAATTCGGAACCATTGATGAATTAGTAAATAATATAGAAAAGCTTCCAAAAGGGGTGCAAAATAAATTACAGACAGATATGGATATGCTCTATTTATCCCGGACGCTTGCCGAAATTAAATGTGATGTTCCGATTAGTTGTGATTTAGAGGATTCTAAATGGAATTTTAAAGAAGAGAAAGTGACATCAGCATTAGATAAGCTGGAATGGAAGCATGTAGACCGGTTACTGGCACCTATAAAGGATCAAACATCTGTATCGTTTTAATTTATCTTTAGAATAAACTGGGGTATCCTTTGTACCTCCCCTGGGTATAGAGAATACCCCTCTTTTTGCTTTTGTCTGTACTCTCTGTTTCGGATGAGAATGTACATAACCTCTAGTATATCTTCCTTTCTATAAAGCCTGAAATTATTTTTGTTCTTTTTAAAGAACATATTGTGAGTCAGTATAAGTTTTCCTTATTGTTAAAAAAATAACAGAAACGGATTGCTGAAGTTTGGTATAAAGTCATACAAAAGCTATAATAAAAGAAGGAATATTGTTCGAATGAATGGGGGAATTGAATGTATTTTAAATCAAAGAAGGATAAATGGATGGCAATCGTTCTCTGGGCTATTGTGATTAGCGGGGTGCTCATTCCCCTATTCAGGGGCCAGGTGATCAATGTAGCGATTATGCTGCTGTTATGCGGTATATTGCTCTGGTTCTGGTTCCGCACGGGATATAAAATTGATAGAGATCGGTTAATTGTTTATTATGGCCCTATCCGGCAAACGATTTATATAGAAAATATGGAATTGATTCTTCAATCTAAGATGCCGCTAATTGCACCGGCATTATCATTGGACCGTATCCAGATTCGAAGCGGAAAATATGATCTGATAGCTATTTCGCCCAAGGATAAGCTTGCTTTTGTAGAAGAATTGGCGAAGTTAAATCCAAATATTTCAGTAGATAAACGTTTATTAAAGGATGAGGAAGGAGAATAAAAAATGAGAGTAGCGGATAATATTACAGAGCTCGTGGGAGATACTCCTATGATAACACTAAATAAACTGCAGCCTGAAAATGCTGCAAAGATATATGTGAAACTGGAAATGTTTAATCCAAGCGGCAGTTTGAAGGACCGGGCTGCAGTGCATATGATTCATATTGCTGAGCAGGAAGGACTGATAAAGGCCGGAGATACGATTATTGAGCCGACAAGCGGAAATACTGGAATCGGATTGGCCATGGCTGCCTCTGCAAAGGGATATCAGGCGATTCTGGTAATGCCGGATAATAGTACGCAGGAAAGACGAAATCTTTTGAAAGCATATGGAGCCAAAGTGGTTTTAACACCAAGCAGTGAAAAAATGCCGGGCGCTATTCAAAAAGCATTAGAATTGCAACAAGAAATACCAAACAGTTTTATTCCACAGCAATTTAAAAATATAGCAAATCCAGATGCGCATCGTAATACAACAGCACTGGAGATTTTAAATGATTTGAATCATCAATTGGATGCGTTTGTTTGTACTGCGGGTACAGGAGGAACTGTAACAGGTACAGGAGAATCGCTAAGATCTTATATTCCGGATTTGCATATTGCTGTGGTGGAGCCTAAAGGTTCTCCCGTACTATCCGGCGGAGAGCCTGGTTCGCATAAATTAGTGGGAACCAGCCCGGGTTTTGTTCCTGAAATCTTAAACACATCGGTTTATGATGAAATCATTCAAATCAATGATGAGCAGGCATTAAGTTTATTAAAAGAGCTTGCCCAAAAGGAAGGCCTGTTTGTCGGACCATCAGGAGCGGCTGCTATTTATGCAGCTACAGAAGTTGCCAAGCGCATGGAACCTGAGCAAAAGGTGGTTTGTATCGCACCTGATACCGGAGAAAGATACCTGTCTATGGATTTTCTGCAAGAGGAAGAATAGAGGGGCGGGGGAATCACCTATTTTTTTATTTTGCATAGTTTACCAGTAAAGAAACTTCATCATGTTTTTTTAACACCATGGAGGATGCGCACGCTGTAAAGCTTTTTTGGCTCTTTTGAAAAAACCTCTATTTTTCAATTGTGTTTCTCTGTTATTCTTGCTATAATACAGACAAATTCATTATTCATAGGTGAACGGTAGAGGTGCAAAAACCATTAGTAAATATGCTGAGACAGAATAGGCTGACGATGAAGCATATGGAAAGGGGAATTTGCCGAAGTATAATAAGCCTTATTCTTATTATACTGGTACTGGTATTGAATAAATCCAGTGCTGTCATATAGGAAACTATGTGGAGGGCTATCAGCTGAGAGGACATTAAGTGTTTAAGCAGCAGCGGTCTCCGTTGGTGCTTTTTATTTTGTGGAAATAATTGAAGTAATGCATGATGATAAGAGAAAAGGACCCTGAAAAAGTTGGAACAAACAATAATACGGATTCTGCTTATCTTTATTACTTTCCACCCTCTAGTTTTTAAGGCACTTTACTTCGGTGCTATCCGTCTATTTTTCATCAAAGAATGTTGATATTATATAAAGGGTGTGTTGTTATGAATTTTGGAAAAGTGGTTACGGCGATGGTAACGCCATTTAACGAACAGCAGGAAATTGATTACGGGGCATTAGATCAGTTAATCGAGCATCTTATCGAAAATGGTTCAGACGGATTGGTGGTAGCTGGAACAACTGGAGAGTCACCGACTTTATCAGATGAAGAAAAACTGGCATTATTTTCACATACGGTACAAAAAGTAAATGGAAGAATTTCAGTAATTGCGGGCACCGGTTCTAATCAGACGAAAGGGTCTATTGCGTTATCACAAGCAGCTGAAAAAACTGGTGTGGATGCGATTATGCTTGTAACGCCTTATTATAATAAACCTTCTCAGGACGGTTTATATGAGCATTTTAAAACAGTGGCTGATTCCGTTCAGCTGCCGGTCATGCTATATAATGTGCCTGGCAGAACTTCTGTTGATCTGGCGGCAGATACCGTTATTCGTTTGGCTGCGGTTGATAATATTGTGGCGATCAAAGATGCAAGCGGCAATATGGATAAGATAACTGAAATGGCGGCCCAAACAGATGCAAGCTTTTCTGTATACAGCGGGGAAGACGCTTTGACCCTTCCGTCTCTTGCAGTTGGAGCTATAGGCATTGTTTCGGTTTCCGGGCATGTTATCGGCAATGAAATGCAGGAAATGATTGCTGCATATGAGCAGGGAGCCGTGAAAAAAGCTGCTTCCATACATCAGCGGATTCTGCCGGTCATGCAGGAAATGTTTGCAGCACCGAGTCCAGCTCCTGTAAAAGCAGCATTAAATCGCAATGGTGTCCATGTCGGCGGTGTTCGCTTGCCGCTGCTTCCATTAAATGATGAGCAGCTGCAAGCGTTAAACCATAAATTAGCGTTATTAGAGCAAGTGAAATAATCCTGTTGAAAACCTCTCTGACAATGGTTAGAGAGGTTTTTTTGATGGGGATTTTTCTGCATCATGATAGGTTAATTTCAAAAAAACACTCCACAATACCTAACAAATATTTAAAATGAAGTGGTAAAATATGATACATACAACCGAAAATAGAGAAGGGGCGGGGAGTGGATGAAAGAAACATTGATTCAAGCAGATGATAGCATTACGCTTTGGGGGATTATCATTATCTGGGCGTCTGTCAGTATTTTTTTAGAACAACGCTACAGCTGGGCTTCCAAGGTGACTGGGGCCATTATTGCATTAGTCGGGGCGATGGCTTTATCCAACTTTGGAATTATTCCCACAGAATCGCCGGTATATGATGCAGTATGGTCTGTTATTGTACCGTTAGCAATACCGCTTTTGTTATTTCACGTTAATCTTAAAAAAATATGGAAGGAAAGCAGCAGATTGTTGCTCATTTTCCTATTGAGCTCCATTGGCACAGTTGCAGGAACGATTATTGCATTTTTTACTTTACGGAATCACATACCTTTTTTAGACCAATTGAGTGGGATTTTCGGTGCTTCCTATATTGGAGGAGGCGTGAACTTTGCTGCTATGGCAGCTAAATTCGAGACCCCGGGGGAAATTATTTCTGCCGCTGTTGTTGCGGATAATTTAATGATGGCACTGCTGTTTATTATTCTAATGATGATTCCTGCACTTCATTTTATCCGTAAACGTTACCCGA
The DNA here is from genome assembly GCF_038004725.1 of Oceanobacillus sp. FSL K6-0251. NCBI lineage: Bacteria > Bacillati > Bacillota > Bacilli > Caryophanales > Bacillaceae > Oceanobacillus > Oceanobacillus sp. FSL K6-0251. The sequence goes on from NZ_JBBORS010000001.1 coordinate 2,237,977, forward strand.
CGCCGCATGTGGAAGAGGTAGAAAAGAATCAATCGGATGATGATAAAACGTTGGCAGAAAGCTTCTGGAAAAGGAAAGAAGTTTCTTTGAAGGACATGGCACTTTCGATTGGAACAGCTTTTTTTTTAGTTATAGTTTCCTTAAAAATTGCCGAATTTTTTGCCGGGATTATTCCAAGTGGAGAAGAGGCTTCTTTCTTCAATAATCTGTTGAATGGAATTATCGGAGATCAGTATTTAGTATTAACGACGCTTACCTTTGTCGCTTTAGCAGTATTTCCAAATTATTTTTCCGGATTAAATGGCAGTCAGGAAATAGGAACGTATCTGATTCACATCTTTTTTGTCGTAATCGGAATACCTGCTTCTATCACGTTAATTGTTCAAACGGCACCATTATTGCTTGTTTTTGCATTTATTATTGTAGCAATCAATTTAACGCTGTCTCTTATTTTTGGAAAACTATTCCGGATGAGTTTAGAAGAAATCCTGCTGGCAAGCAATGCAAATATCGGCGGACCAACTACTGCAGCCGCGTTTGCGATTGCGAAAGGATGGAGGCAATTAGTCGGTCCGATATTAATTGTTGGGACACTGGGTTATATTATTGGAAACTACATTGGAACTTTCCTTGCAGTGTGGTTTGGGACCTTGATGTAGGAAGAATAGAAAATCCGTTTCTGTTATAAATACAGAAGCGGATTTTTTCATTTACGTTGACGTTTTCCTGAATAAAAAAGGTTTAGATTTGTTGAAAGTAATTTGGAGATAGTATAATTTATATAAGTCAGCGGGCTGACTATTTTTTAAGGGTTAGCCAAGGTTGATTTCGTAAAGAATAGAATAGCAGCGGTAATCCTTCTGCTGCATTAAAGTATTTAAAAAGGTTGGGATAGCTATTTTCAAGCGATTATTATTATTGCTGTTTATGATACTGTTAGCCATTTGGACAAGGCCTTTATGGGAAGACCCGGTCCGCGATGTCATCCCCGATGCTGTCAGTGATACGTTTTCCTCTGCAAGCGATTTTGTTTCAGAAGCGATAGATAATGACTTTTACTTCCGTCAAGTAGCAGATGAAGCAACTTCTTTTTTTCAATCCTTTACTGATTCTGAAACAGGCACCTCGTATGAACAAGTAGAAACACCGGAGCTCACTACTCCGGAGGAACAATCATTCTCCGTTGGCAATGTAGAGATAGGTGACACAAGAGGACAGGTGGAAGAAATGTATGGTGAAGCTAAGCGGCAAAGTGAGAATGAGTATGGAGTGGAATGGTTCACCTATCATGAAAACTATCAAAACTTTATGATGGTTGCTTATGATGAACAAGACATGGTGCGTGGACTCTTTACCAATCAGGATTTACTATCCTCTCAGCAGGGTATTGCCTTGGGAGATTCCAAGTCGTTTGTAAACGAGACATTAGGGGAGCCGGAAGAAATGATCCGCAATGGCTGGTTTAATTATAAAATTGAAAGCGAAGGCGAATATGATGTATATCATATGGATGGAACCTACGCAACCATTTTTTATGACCTGCATGAATCAGAAGAAGTAACAGCAATTCAGTTAATAGATGAGGATATGGAATCTGCCAAAAGCACCCTTTATACACCTGGCAGTGAGGCTCTAAAAGAAGGCTTGGAGTATCAATTATTTGATTTGACCAATGCAACTCGCGTAAAGCATGAGCTGTCTATTTTAGAATGGGATGAAGCAGTAAGAGAAACAGCGAGAAAGCATAGTACAGATATGGCCGCAAATCAATTTTTCAGCCATACTAATTTAGAAGGACAATCTCCTTTTGACCGGATGAAGGAAGATGATATTTCATTCTTAAGTGCAGGGGAGAACCTTGCATATGGGCAATTCAGCAGTGTTTTTGCGCATCAGGGATTATTGAATTCGGAGGGGCATCGAGAAAATATTTTACATCGGGATTTCAGCCATCTAGGGATTGGCGTGGACTTTAATGAAAGTGATCAGCCGTTTTATACTGAGAATTTTTTCAATAACTAATGGGGATGATTAAGTAAGTGCTTGTATCCATATGTATCTTTAAAAATCAATTGCGTAATCAAAAAGAAGGAATGCTTTCATTAAGAAAAACCAAGAACACCACTTAATCTTTTAAACACCGGTGTTATATGGAATTTGAATTATACGAAATCTTAAGCAAATCAATACATTTATTTAATGGGGTGAATGGTTATACGTTCATCCTCTTTTTATATGACCAGAGAATAAGCCATTTTGTTTTTCGAATGTTTGTTTAGGTATGTAATATGTATTCTTTTTTGGATTTAGATAATAATAAAGCTTGATTATCCATAACAGGAAAGTATTTCAAAACGGAGAGAACAAAATTAGAAAAGCAAGCATGAAGATTTCAATTGATTACGTGGTATTTCGGAAAGGAGAGAAGTAATTTGATTTATATATACAATGATTATGGAGGCACGCACACCACTTCACTTGCAGCAGCCTATCATTTAAAAAAACTACCTTCAAATCGAAAGCTGACCAAGGATGAGATACAAAGCGTCAGGTATTTTAATAAATTAACGAAGCATGACCTCGGTAAGCTTATTTTTCATGGTATCGATGAAGACAATAATCCGGTATACACTATTGGAAGAAGAAATAGTAAATATGTTGTGCCGGCAATACAAGAGTTTGCTGCTTTGTTACAAGAAAGAAATCAGCTAAGTGAAAAGGTTATTATTTCTAATACCTCTCCTACTGTACCATTTGTAATGTCTGTTGGTGGCTTCTTAGCAAGAGGGTTAAATATTAATTTCTTAGGCGAACCTTTACTGGTTGCCGGCGCGAAGCAATGTTGTGAAAAAATTGACCGATTAGTAGAGGAAACCAAAAAAATGAGCCATTCCATGACTGCCAAAGTGATTGTACTGGAAAACAAAAAATTTCATTGATTTATTCCGTAAGCAGCTGTCCAAGCTCCCTGACAGCATGAAAAAAGAAAGATAAGTAAAGTATTAGGGATAAGCTGCGTTTTCCAAAATAAAAAAGAACCATTTTCTAACGAACAGCCCAAGCTATCAGATTTCTACCTCTGATAGCTTGGGCTGTTTTTAAAAAGTGAGGGTTATCTGTCCGCAAGCTCTAATTAGTAGAAATGGTTACAGCAAAAACAGAACTTCCTTTTATTCCTGTTATTATCGCAATGATTCGATTCACGACATCGGTGATGATCGTTTCTGTGACCGTCCCGGTTACAACAACCATTTTCATGCTTGTTTCCGCATCTGTGATGCTGCTCGTTTCCTTGATGTTTCCGGCAGTGACAATAATTTTCATGCCTGCTTCCACATCTGTGATGATTTTGATGTCTGTTGTCACAATGATTGGATTTATGATCTTTTTGACGATAGTCGCCCCCTCGACGACTTGTGTTGCGACAAGGATCTTCGCATTTTTTTCTGGATGAGTGATGACCGCACATAGCTTATCCCTCCTTTCTCATTCAATATACGCAAGGAAGAAAAAAGAGATTAGACAAACTTAATAGGAGCTAACACATTTTCACGTGGAAAATGTAGATTCATAAAATAAAACTTCATTCCATAAGATTTTTTCGAACGATTGTCCTTAATAAACGAAGTATTTAAAAATATTGGTGAATTTGAAACTTTTATTCCATTCTTTCGTATAACCTGATTAAGAAGAAAGATTGGAAGAGGAGGACTAGAATTGACAGAAATTGCAATGGAATTAAAAAATGTGAGTAAGCGCATCAAGAATAAAGAAATTATTAAAGATGTCAGCTTTCAAATAAAACAAGGGGAGGTGTTTGGCTTTGTCGGGCCGAATGGAGCCGGTAAAACGACAACAATCCGGATGATGGTCGGTTTGATGAAATTGACAGAAGGGGATATCCACATTGTCGGTAAAAGCATCCAAACGGATTATAGTGAAGCCATCAGAGAGGTTGGCGCGATCGTGGAAAATCCGGAGATGTATCCCTTTTTAACAGGAAGAAAGAATTTAGAACAGTTCGCCCGGATGATTCCAGGTACGACAAAAGAGCGGATAGAAGAAGTTGTTCGATTAGTTGGACTTGAAAAAGTGGTCAATGACCGGGTTGGCGGGTATTCTCTCGGAATGCGGCAGCGGCTGGGGATTGCCCAGGCCTTGTTACATAAACCATCGATTCTCATTTTAGATGAGCCTACAAATGGACTGGACCCCTCTGGAATGAAGGAAATCCGCCAATATATTCGTACTTTGGCAGAGACAGAAAAAGTCAGTGTGATTGTATCCAGTCATTTATTGTCTGAGATTGAACTGATGTGTGATCGTATCGGTGTTATAAAAAATGGTGCTTTAATCGCTGTAGAGGATGTAGAGAAGAACCGAAAGGCAGAGGACAGTGATATTTCAGAGTACGCCATTTCTGTAAGTAATGCGCAGACTGCAAAAGCGCATTTAGATCGTTTGGAGGAGGATGCTTTATTTGTAGAGGCAGTGGATGAAACTACCTTAAAAACGGCGGTCAAACGGGAACAAATCCCAGTGATTCTTAAAGAATTATTAATCCATGATATCAATGTATATGAGGTTCAAGCTGCCAAAGGCACGTTAGAAGATAAATTTTTCGATTTGATTGGAGAGAATGTCATTGAGTAATTTAAGCCAGCTTATAAAAAATGAATTTATCAAACTGCATCATTATAAATCTACCTGGGCAATGTATATTATCCTGGCGATTCTCCTTATTGGCAGTGCACTTATTACAAACTTTGTAGTGGATCAAAGCATGATGATAAATCAAACCTTCCAAGGGGAACTCATGCAGGCATATCAGTCGATGGGGTTAGAGGTTCCGGCTTATGATATGTGGGCTTTCGTGGCGGAAAATATCTCCTATATCAGTTTTATCACGATTTTTATTATTGTTGTTGCCGCTAAAATTATTTCAAATGAGTATAAATGGGGCACGATTAAATTATTACTTATCCGACCAGCGGGAAGAGGGACTGTGTTAGCGTCAAAATATATTACGGTGTTACTTTTTGCAGTTGTGTTAATCCTCTACACAATCGTTTTATCATTACTTATTGGACTTATTTTTTTCGGTGTGGATGCTTGGAATCCAACCATTGTAGATAATATGGGTTCCGGCTATACGGAAGTCTCTATCATTGCTTCCATTGGTAAGGATATCCTCTTTCAGCTTGTACCGTTAATTATAGTGGCAACCTTATCCTTTATGATTGCAATTTTATTCAAAGGAAGTGCCATGGCTATTGCGGCAAGTATTGTTATTTATATTGCTGCGCCGATCATTACGATGATGGTAAGCCAATACGAAATTGCGAAATATCTGTTGACCGCACATCTAAACCTTCAAGAAATCTTTGAAGGAACACCGATAATTGAAGGAACATCACTTGGTTTTTCCATTGCTGTTCTTCTTGTTTATTATATCGTATTTATGGCAGCAGGATGGCTCACCTTTAAAAAACGGGATGTGGCTGGAAATTAATCGGAAAGGGCGGGATTTCATGAAGAAATTTTATCCTTTATTGTTTGTAGGTCTTCTGGTTTTCCTCGGAGCTTGTTCCAATGATAAGGAAGAAGAGCGGGAAGCCGGTTCAACTGATATGGAACAAGAGGAAGCTTTGGAAAAAAACAAAGAAAATCTGGATCCCGCAACTGGACTTTTGATGGAATTTATCGAGGAAAACCAAGACTCGGACCGGGTTGCTTTTCTAGCCACCTGGAATGATGAGGCCTTAGCAGAGATCAATACAGATTTAGCTATGCCGCTTGCCAGTGTTGTTAAAATAATCATTGCGATTGAATTTGCCAGCCAGGCGGAAGAAGGGGATATCGATCCTGCTGAAATGGAAGCGATGGAGGAAGTAGATAAATACTATTTTCCGAATACAGATGGCGGAGCACATGATGCCTGGAAAAGTACATTGGAAGACGAGGAAGGCGACGTTTCCCTGGAACAAATTGCACGAGGTATGATGGATTTCAGTTCCAATGCCAATACCGATTATTTAATTGAAAGATTAGGGTTAGAAGAAGTAAACAATCGGATAGAAGAACTCAATTTGAACAATCACGAGCCTATCTATCCGTTAACAGCAAGTATTATCATTTCCAAAAAAGTAATAGAGGATAAGGGGATTGAAGAAGGTCAATTAGAGGAAGCATTACGTGATTTGGATGATGATGCCTACCGGCAAATAGCGGTTGACCTTTTTGAAGAATGGCAGGAGAATCCATTAGACGAAGCGGAAAAAGAGGAAGCCGCTGCCCCGCTTAATGATATGTCGATACAAAAGGTTTGGTCCGACCGGCTGACGCATGCTACTGCGGAAGATTATCATCAAATCATGAAGATGTTAAATAATAAAGAACATTATTCGGAAGCTTTTTATGAGGAATTGGATGCTATTTTCAGCTTAGAATTAAAGAATGACTCCATTATACGTACAGCGCAAAAAGGCGGAAGCACTGCTTTTGTTTTGAATCAGACCGTTTACGCAGAAGATGAGGACGGAAACCGGTTTGAGATGATTTTATTTACAAATGATCTCAATCTGTCAGAACTGGAGGTTGCAGCAATGCAGGTGCAGGCATTGACGGATAAATTAGTAACGGAGGAAGATTTTCGTGAGGAGGTAAGAGAAGCGTTAGCTGAATAACAATAATGATACTATCCCCCTGATGATGGAATTATACATCGTGTCAGGGGGATTTCATATATACTGGAACTATCTTATAATAAGAATAAATAATGAAAAGCGGTGCATATGGATGTCTCTTTATATCAAAAAAGTAAATAAGGAAAATTGGCGAGAAATTGCTGGGTTAGAAGCAGCTGAAAATCAAAAAGCATTCATCGAGCCTGTGTCCTTTTGTTTAGCAGAGAGTTTTATTGAACAATTGACCACATCGCTTGGGCTCTATGCTGGTGAGAAACCCGCCGGCTATGCTATGGTCGGATTTTATTCTGACGAAAAAAGAAGTATCTGGTTTGACAGGTTTATGATTGATTACCGCTATCAGGGACAGGGCTATGCCAATCAGTTCATCCCATTAATTGAAGCGTACATCCATGAGCATTATGATGTGGAAATCATACGTTTAAGCTTTGTGCCGGGAAATAGCCAAGCAGAACGATTATATAAAAAGCACGGATTCGCCCGGACAGGAGCGTATGATCCGGAGGGAGAAATAATCATGGAGAAGCGCCTTTAGATAACCATAATTATATTATGTAAACTAATGGGTTAGAATGTTATTCTTTAAAATGTAAAATAAGAAATGAGGAAATCAGATGACTAGTCAAAAACAAAGAAAAGTATGTAAGAATGGACATGTTTTCTTTAAAAGTTCAGATTGTGAAAGCTGTCCGACTTGTGACAAAGAAAATAAACCAAAGAGCGGCTTTCTAGCAACGCTTTCTGCTCCGGCAGGAAAAGCACTTATCCATGAAGGTATCTCAACAGAAGAACAGCTGGCAGCTCATACCAAGAAAGAAATACTAGCCCTGCATGGCATTGGTCCAGCATCGATGCCGGCTCTGACAAAGGCGCTGGAGAACAAAGGACTTACATTTAAAACAGAATAGGCAGAATAGAAATGGAATGGTATCTCAGTCAGAAGAGGTATCATTCCATTTTTGCATTTTAGCAGCTGTTGCTTGTTGGCTTGTAACTGTGCTGCTTAGGAGGTTTAGAAGGAGATAGACCTTAAGGCTTAGACAAAGATATTGCTCAGGCTCATTACGAGAAAACAAAATCCCCGGTAAGATAAAGATACAATAACAAGAGGAGGAAAACGGAATGAAAAAATTCATGTTGTTTATTGGAGGGCTTGTTGCATTACTGATACTGCTCGCAAATCTTGGCCCGATGGTATTACTTGCATTAAGTGTATGGCTGTTCTATATATGCTTTAAAAAGTTTATCAGCACAGATTCCACCGCTGCTAAAGTAGGATGGGTAATCCTGGGATTGATAGTTGTAAGCATCACATTCTCTAACATTTATGCAGTTTTAGGTGTTGCCGCAGCTTATGCACTTTACCTTATCTATAAGAATTGGAACACACCGGAAGGCTCTGTTGTCCACGAAATAAAGGAAGAGGATGACCCATTTACAAATTTTGAAAAACAGTGGGCAGAGTTAAATAAATAAAATGAATAACATTCAAAGGAGAGATTGATGATGTCAACAAATATTTTTACACGAATGAAGGAATCTATTTCTGCAGATTTACACACGATGATGGACAAAAAGGAACAAAAAAATCCGATTGCAGCACTAAACCATTATTTACGCCAAAGTGAACAGGAAAAAGAAAAAGTAAGAAAGCTGATTGACCGTCAGTATAAATTGAAGGAAGAATTTGCTCGTGAATATATGAAAGCACAAGATCTTGCAGATAAGCGCTTAAAACAAGCACAAATTGCCGAACGTGCGCAGGAAGAGGAAATGCATGAATTTGCTTTAAAAGAGCATGAAGAATATCAAAATCGTGCTGATCGCATGAAAGCGTCCAGAGAAGAGGCAATCACGCAGCTGGAAAATTTGGAGCAGAAATACGAAGAAATGAAGCATCGTCTGAAGGATATGCATCTGCGCCGTATGGAGCTGATGGGCCGGGAAAATATAGCCAAAGCAAATCACCAAATCAATCGTGTCGTGGATGAGTCACCAGAAAAGCCTTTCTCCAAGTTTGAAGAAATGGAGCAATATATCGAAAACCTGGAGTACAGAGTAAACAGTGCCTACTATCAAAGCACGTTCGATAATAAAATTGCTGCGATTGAAAAGAGACTGGACGAAAAAGAAATAAACTAGAATTGATAGCTGGAAAATGAAAAATCATGGTATACTTATACAGGTGCAGGCTGTTCTTGCGCCTGTATATTTTACATATGAAATCAAGGAAAGGAGAATGGAAGGATGTTCAAGCAGATTCCCACAAGAAACCTAAATTGGATATGGATTACCGTCGCCATTCTTCTTGTTTTTGAAATTGTCTTCTTCCATGGAGGAGCCCTGATATCGGCATTAATTTCCGGTTTCTTTGTTTACTTCAGCTGGAAAAGGCTGCATTCCCTTGGGTGGAAGATTGTATTTGCAATTGCTGCAATATCCTTCGTTCTAAATGTTTTTAATTTACTTGCGGTACGGTTTTTAATTGTCGTTGCTATTGCCATTATTATTTTAAATTATATCAAATCAACGAAAGAACCCAGCAAGGAGAAGCCGGAGCTGCCTAATAAATCGAGTTTGACAGAGGAAGAACCCCTTGTGCAGGTGGATCGTTTATTTGATGAACGATTTTTTGATGATTTTCGGACGGAGGAAACGGCTTATCAATGGAAGGACGTCAATATGCATGGGATATATGGAGACCGTGTGATTGATTTAAGTAATACGGTCCTTCCTTATGATACAGCGGTCATCTCCATCCGGCATCTCGCAGGGAATATTGAGATTTATGTGCCTTATGAAGTAGAAGTCAGTATTCATCATAGTTCCATCTTTGGTAGAGCATCTATTTTTGGAGTGTATCACGGGCGGCTAATGAACAAATCACTTCACTATGAAACAAAAAATTATAATACGGCACATCAAAGAGTGAAGATTGTAACCTCTTTATTTTCCGGGGACATTGAGGTGAAGCGCGTATGAATACAATTATCCGTTTTGTTCTCTTGTCTATCGCCTGCAGCTTTGTTTTGGCTATTGCCGCGATTGTTACAACCTTTGTTACATTTACCGTAGATGAATCAGCGGGGTGGAGCGCGCTATGGGAAGGGAAAATTGGTGATGTTTCCTTTCTTTTGACTGTGCTGGCTTTTGTGATTACATTTGGTTCTATTGTTGGGGCTATTATTGGTTATTATTGGAAAGGTAATTTGAAAAAAATTGAAAAAATGCTTACGGGCATTATCAAGGGAGAAAGGTATCCTGATACAGAGGATGTGCCTAAAGAGCTGGAGTCTATTACGGAACGGATGAATCAAGTCCAAGAAAAACTGCGGATACAAACCGAACATGTACAAAAGATTGCAACGGAAAGAGCAACTGAACGGGAACAAAGCCTGCAGGAAGTAGTGGAACAGGAAAGAAACCGCTTAGCCCGGGAACTGCATGATTCCGTGAGTCAGCAGCTTTTTGCAGCTTCAATGCTGATGTCGGCAATCAATGAGGCAGGACCGCCGGAGGATCCGGCATTAAATAAACAGTTAAATATGGTGGAAAATATGATTCACCAATCGCAGCTGGAAATGCGTGCGCTTCTTTTACATCTGCGTCCAGTTGCATTAAAGGGCAAGTCATTGCAGGAAGGGGTAGAAGGGCTCTTAAAGGAATTAACCCAAAAAGTACCTCTAGAAATCGATGCAAAAATAGAAGCATTCCAGGTTGATAAAGGGGTAGAAGATCAGCTGTTCCGCATCTTTCAGGAATCTATCTCCAATACATTGCGTCATGCGAAAGCGGAAAACCTGCAAGTTTTATTACTGGAACGTGATGAAAACATTATTATGCGTGTTGTGGACGACGGGGTTGGATTTCAGACAGAAGCTGTCAAAACAAGCTCTTACGGAATGCAGAACATGCATGAACGTGCTTATGAAGTTGGCGGCACATTAAAAATTATCAGTCTCCCAAATGAAGGTACACGTTTGGAAGTAAAGGTGCCTATTTTAAGAAAGGAGGATACAACGAATGATTAACGTTTTATTTGTCGATGATCATGAAATGGTACGAATCGGCGTATCTGCATATCTTTCTTCACAGCCGGATATTGAGGTAGTTGCAGAAGCAGATGACGGCTCCCGCGCAATTGAACTGGCATTAGAGCTCCGCCCGGATATTATCTTAATGGACCTTGTGATGAAGGAAATGGACGGAATCGAAGCAACGAAGAAAATAATTGAATCCTGGCCTGAGGCGAAGATTATAATCGTTACCAGCTTTTTAGATGACGAGAAAGTGTATCCTGCATTGGAAGCGGGAGCTACAAGCTATATGTTGAAAACATCGAAAGCCAGTGAAATTGCCAAAGCGATTCGTGCCACCTACGAAGGGCAGTCTATTCTGGAGCCGGAAGTCACCGGGAAAATTATGAACCGTATGCGCACAAAGCAGGAGACAGTTTTACATGAGCAATTAACAGAGCGGGAAAAGGAAATTCTATTGCTAATGACAAAAGGAAAAGCAAACCAGGAAATTGCCGATGAATTATTTATTGCTTTAAAAACGGTAAAGGTTCATGTCAGCAATATCTTAGGAAAGTTAGAGGTGCAAGATCGGACTCAGGCTGTGATTTATGCATTTCAGAATAAGCTGGTGGAATAATTTGCGTACTGAGAGTAGGGCGTAATGAAGGTAAAGGGGATATTATGATAAAACAAGAAACAACGGACGCTTTTATAAAAGAGAATGAGGATGCTTTATTTCAAGATAGTGATGAAAGTTCTCTAAGAGAAAAAAGTATGGAAGAAATATTAATTGCACGATCGCAATATCCTGTTGAATCGAAGGAATGGGAACGTTTAAATAAGATAAAATCAGACGTTTTACAAAAGAATAAACCGAGTACAAAAGAAAAAATTTTATATTTCAAAGAAACGGATTTAGAAAGAATTCCATTAGGATTCAGCAAAGCAAAGCATTTGCCTCTCATGGATTATAGAATTGCAGAACGCAGTTTACTAGAGTACCATCCAAGTCAACGCCATCCAATTCCCTATGTTATTGTCCGGTATAACGGGGAATATTTCTTTATTTTGCGGGGAGCAAATGTCGGAGAAAGCAGATTAGCTGGAAGAAAAGGGCTATTAGGAGGGCACGTTGGAGAAAAAGATGCAGTGCCTGGAAATATTCAGCTTTCTATTGAGAATGGGCTTTGGCGCGAATTGGAAGAAGAAGCGGGAATAAAAGCAGAAATGGTTAAAAAGCTGGAAATGAAAGGTATTATCAAATCGAATGATGGTGTGGATAGTGACCATCTGGGGATTGTTTATGAAATCGTGTTAAATCATAAAGATATTCAGTCAGAGGAAGAGGAGCTTACAGGGCTATGGATGACAAAAACCGAACTGAAACAACATTTCGATACGCTGGAGTCATGGTCAAAAATAGTTGTTTCCAATCTTATTATTTGCAATTAGATCTGCTTTTTTAATAGTTATTTAACCATAAATGAAAGGATATATGCTTTTTATAAAAGTATATCCTTTTTTAGCTGCGATATAGATTTGCTGTCTGAATATTAGATGTATAGCTGATGTATTAATCAGAAACCTAAAGAATTATGTTTCAGAATAGAGTCTTAATAAAAATGGAGGGAAATATGAAAGTAATCATTTACGTGTAAGATGGCATAACCATGCTTGATGCCATAGGTCCTTATGAGGTTTTAAGGAATATGGACAATACAGAAGTATATTTTGTTGCGGAAAAAAGGGGAGAAATAAAAGCAGATTCAGGTTTTGTTGATATTAATGTGAAATATAGTATCGGCGAAATGAAAAGTGCGGATATTTTAGTAATACCAGGTTCAACAATTGGATTTATGAAAGAGATGAAAAATAATCGAGTGTTGAAATAGATAAAGGAAGTAGACAAAACCACAAGCTGGACGACGTCTGTTTGTACAGGATCCATGCTGTTGGCTGCAGCTGGGTTGCTCGCTGGGTTAAAAGCAACCTCTCGTTGGAAGCCAATCAATCTACTAAGTGAGTATGGAGCTGTTCCTGTTAGAGAACGAATCGTGGAGCAAGAAAAATATATTACTGCTGCGGGTGTGTCGGCAGGGATAGATATGGCTTTGTATTTATCGGAGAAAATAGCTGGAGAAGAGGAAACCAAAGCGATTCAATTAGCAATTGAATATGAACCGCAACCGATATTTAATGCTGGTAATTATTCTAATGCGGAAGAAAAGATTAAAAACATAGCTGGGGCGAAATTAACGAAAGACGCAAAAAAAGGGATTGGATTACTAGGCATGATAAAACATTCCAAAAGTATCCTTAAAATGATGAAATAAATGCGAAATACAACTCATGTAATGTAAACTCTAGTATAAAGGTATTAAAATTACTAGGTTAGGAGGAGATAATTTGGAGCTGAAAAACATGGACCTGGAAGAACGGATGAAATTTTATCATGTTCCTAGCTTGAATATAACAGTGCTTGAAAACGGTCAAATCAACAGAACGGAAAATAAAGGCCAGCTGGAAGGTGGAGGAAACAGAAAAGTGGATGATGATTCGGTATTTAATGCTTGTTCTATCAGCAAGTTCTTAACAGGATTCCTTGCTGTAAAACTGGCAGAGGAAGGAATGCTTCATTTGGATGAGGATGTAAATGAGCGATAAGCAATCTGATTCAAAACAGTATGAACCATAATGAGGATGGCTGTACCATTTATCTGTCTATTGCTATAAGAGAAAGTAAATGTATTATTTCGGTTGAGGATAATGGTAAGGGTACAACAGAGGAACAAATTCAACATTTAAACAATACACCGCACTATATGCTTGAGAGCAATCGTTCTGGTGAGCTTAGGCATGGGTTAGGGCTCTTGATTGTGAAACAGATTATTTCTTCCCATGGGGGAGAGACAGTGATTAAACAGAGCAGGTATGGCGGTTTGGAGGTACGGATAATATTGCCGACAGCTGAATGTTAGAGATAGACTATTTTTCGTTGCCAGCTTTTGTTATAATCAATCTGTAAAATTATATTTGGAGGTAATTGCCATGGGAATTACATCTATTGCGGTTGTAGATAAGCGTCTGTTCTTCTAAAAAATTGATAGAGGAGGGCAGGCATGGGGATTTGCAGCATTGCTGTTGTTAAAAACGTTCATTATAAACCAAGAAAAATACAAAATGGTTATAATGAACAGTAAATAAAGTTTGTTATAACCAATGGGATAGAGGGGTTATAATGAACAGAATAAATCCAAAAGACAGTCAAAATTTTATTACGTCGAAAAAGCATATTCATGAGATATTATCTCGAACAAATATTAATAAACAGGATACCGTTATTGAAATTGGTTCAGGGAGAGGTCATTTCACAAGAGAGCTTGTGAAGATATGTGATTTTATTACTGCTGTTGAAATAGATCCTAAATTTGTATCTATGACGCAAAAGTCTATCAATCGTTCTGAAAATGTCCAGGTTGTCCATGCAAATATATTAAATTATAGGTTTCCAAAAGGAAATCAGCCGTATAAAATTTACGGAAATATTCCTTACAATATAAGTACAAAAATAATAAAAAAGATTGTATTTGAAAGTGCTGCCGAGTTCTGCTTTCTGATTGTGGAAGAAGGGTTTGCGAAGCGGCTGACAGATTATCGAAGGGCTTTAGGATTATTCATATTTCCTGAGGTTGATATAAAGGTTTTAAGAAGAATTCCTAGAGATTATTTTCATCCCAAACCCAAAGTTGATTCTGTTTTTATTCAACTTACAAGAAAAGAATCTGAAATTCAATCCAGGGACAAAGATTTGTATCAACATTTTGTATATAAATGGGTAAATAAAGAATATCAAAAGCTATTTACAAAAAATCAGTTTAACAAGGCCTTGAAGCATGCTCAAATAACAAATTTAGATTGTTTAACAGGCGAGCAGGTGTTATCCATGTTTTATAGTTATAAATTATTCTTGAATTAAATAAAAAGGAATAAAGAAGGAAAAGCATTCAGAAGAAAATCTTTTGAATGCTTTTCTCTATATCACAAAAGGAATAATTATTAATCAAATTAAACCCTTCCAATCGGAAATGCTATGTCAAAATGGATTTGATCTCCTTCCAACGCTGCCGTTATCCCCCCATCCATTGCTTGAATCAGCGTATCTGTTATATAAAGACCTAACCCAAGATGCCCCTCAGCATTGTGCCCTTCTTCCGTATAAAACCGTTCAAAAATGCGATCGATATCCGTTTTATTTAGACGGGCTCCATCATTTACTATGTGTATTTTAAAATAGGCAGCGTCAACACTAATTTTAATCAATAGAAAATCTCTCATATGTCGATAGGCATTATTTAGAATATTTTGCAGCGCCCGGTCCAATTGATAAACATCGATACTGATACTGGAATCATCCTTACTGTCAATATGATTTTCTAATTGGGCATGTCTATCCATTGTCTGGCATTCTACAAGAATATTATCCAGCCAGTCCACGGCCCATTCATAGCAGTTAATCGGTTGTGTTTCCAAATGAACAGTTTCGGGCGTTTCATAGCTTAAGTTTAATTGATTGGAAAGGTCACTTAATACATGTATCTTTTTTTGAATGACCTGTAAATATCGCTGTTCTTCCTCCGGGCTCTCCGCAATATTATCCTGTAATGCTTCAATATAAGCAGAAATCGAAGCGATTGGTGTTTTTAAATCATGGGAAATACTGTCTATAAAATGTTTACGCTCCTTTTCAAAGGTTTGCTGCTGCTGCTCTTGCAGATGTAATGTGTTTCTCATCTGATCAAAAGCAGTGATAAAGCGTCCAAATTCATCGTCTTTTTTGTAGGAGATTCGATGTGATAAATTGCCTTGAGATATTTTTTGAGCTTCCGCAGCCAAAATGGAGAGAGGAGCGATCATTCGTTTTCTCACATAGGCAATCATCCAAACAGAGAATAGAAAAAAGGGCAGGGTCGTTATCAGGATAATAATGAAAATAATATTTGACTGCACCATCATAAAAGCAATCAGCAGCGGAAAACAGGCTGTAACGATACACATCCAAATAAGTTCTTTTACAATACGCTGCTTCATTGTATTTCACCGTCGAAACGGTAGCCTATTCCGCGTAAAGTAGTGATGTATCTGCTGTTCCCCAGCTTTTCTCTGATTTTTTGTACATGAATGGTAACGGTGTTGATATCTCCATATTCATGTATTCCCCAAACATTGTCATAGAGCTGTTCTTTACGGAAAGCCTGATTGGGAGACTGTGCTAAGAATACCAGCAAATCAAATTCTTTCATGGTCAGATTAACAATCGCTCCATCCTTTGTTACATTTCTCGAAGACCGGTCAATCATGACATCATCAAATGCGATGATGTTACTTGAAACAGGGGAGGATGCAGTATAATCATAGCGCCTGAATAATGCCTCTACCCGTGCAACAAGTTCTTTAATCGAAAATGGTTTCGTAATGTAATCATCTGCCCCGATTTTTAAACCAAGCACCCGGTCTACCTCTGCTTCCTTTGCACTGATAATAATAACTGGTAATACAGAGAAGGCTCTTATCTGCTTTAATATTTCCAGTCCATCCATTTCAGGCAGCATTAAATCTAATAGAATCATATCCGGTCGATATTGTTTTATGGTGCTTAGAGCCTTATCCCCTTGTCTGCAAATTACTGCATCATAATTTTCCCGGGATAAATAATTCTCTATCATTTTTGCTAAATCAGTATCATCTTCAACAATAAGTATTTTTTTCTGATTCATCGGTACCTCCTAAATGAAAAGGTCTTGTTTACGGAATATCTTTATTGTACCAATAAATAATAAAAGGGTGAATATGACATAGCTGCCAATCGAAATGAATGCCGTTAACAAGCTTTCTGAAATAAGATCGTCTAAGCTGACTACATACATCGTTGGAAAATGTGCTGAAATAGCTGGATCAAAACCTTCTACTAATATTTGCAGGAGTACAAGTCCTAGTCCCGTGCCAATAGTGACTGTTTCTTTTCCAGAAAGGGTAATGACAAAAGACAATAGAGCTGAAAATAGGAAAAGAGAAAGAAAAGCTCCCAAGAAAAGATAGAAGATGTTGAAGTAATTTAATTCCATTCCTGCTGCAGCCGAACCGATTACTATCCAACTTGTTATAACATGTGTCAATAAAATAAATACGCCTAATATTGTTGCAGTCATTATTTTTGATAAATAGTAATCGCTGCGGTTGGATGATTTCGGAATAATATTTTTAAATGTTTGCGAATGATAATCTGTTGAAAGCAAATCGGCTATCAAATAAGCACAGAGTAACCAAAAGAATTGTCTAAAGTTTTCAAATGAATGGATTAAAATATCTTCTTCTATCTTTACATTAACAGCAGTGTAAATAGTTAATCCTGCTGTCAATAAAATGGTAAGTAATATCAATAACCGATATTTCCGATTATAGATGATATAAAATACATCGTGCTTTAATTGTTGCATCCTATACGTCCCCCTTATACATACAGATCTTGCTTTTTAAATAGATAATATCCAGCTGTTCCAATCACCAATAGATAAGCGATAAGTACACCAAAGCTAGTGACACTATAGGAAAAGGACTTTTCAAATAGATTAATGTGGAAAAATAATAAGTGTTCATAAATCGCATATTGTTTTACTTGATCATAAATAATGATATATTGTCCGACGAGTGTAGATATTCCCATCAGCATTGCTAACGTAGAAATCCGCTGAATAAACTGTGAAAGCAATAACGCGATTAATCCAAAAATGAAATAAGCAAAACCAAAAGCTAATCCGGCTAAAAGCGTAACACCTACACCGTGCCATCCGCTTGTAACCACGGAGTAAAAAACAAACGTATCTCCCCATCCAAAGAAAGAAATACCAACCACATAACCAATAAAAAGCATGATGGATGTTAAAAGAAGCGAAAATAAAAGGATGGATAAAATTCTTGAAAGATAATATTGAAATCTGGAAACAGAACGTAATAAAACAAATTTGATGGTACCATTATTTCGTTCCTGTATGAGAACTTCTCCTACATAAATCGCTATAAAAACAGCTGTAAATGTTAAACTGGATTGAAGCATTTCCACAGGGAATGATTGGCCATACCCAGCAACTACGGTAGAATCCGCACCATAAACATGAAAAAGGATGCCTGTTAAAACATACATTGCCGTAAAAATAAGGGTATAGACAAGCAGCATTTTGGAAGTCAGCGTACGTTTGAACTCGAATGAGGTCAGTGTCCATATATTCTTCATTACGTTAACTTCTCCTTTATACATGCAAAAAATAAATCTTCTAAATTAGTGACCTGATAGACTCCTGACAATTCGGAGATATCTCCTTCTTCGACGATTTTCCCACCTTGAATAAATGCTGCTTTATGACATAAATCCTCCATTTCCCGCAGCATATGGCTGGAAATCAGAAATGTAATCTTCTCTTTTTCTGCCAAATGCTTAATTAATGTTTTCATTTCCCGAAGGCCCATTGGATCAACGCCATTCGTTGGCTCATCCAGTATTATTAAGCTGGGATAGCACAATAAGGCATTAGCAATTCCCAGACGCTGCTTCATTCCTAAAGAAAATGTTTTCACCTTGTTATCCATAGCTTCTTTTAAATCAACAATGGATAAAACTTCATTGATTCTTGTTTTTGGCACGTTGACGGCAGCTAATTTAGCACTCAGGTTTAAATTCTGTTTAGCAGTGAGATGAAGATAAAAAGCAGGGTTTTCGATAATACTTCCTACTCTGGAAAGGGCTAAAACAGAATCATTCTTTATGGAATGCCCGTCGATAAATATGTCGCCAGAATCAGGGAATATCAAACGGGTAATCATTCGTAATGTTGTTGTTTTACCAGCACCGTTTGGCCCGAGAAATCCGTAGATATCTCCTTTTTGAATCGAAAAATGAATATGATCGATTACGGTTTGCCCGCTAATTTTTTTGCTTAGATTTTTAATTTCTAAAATAGGTTTCTCATTATTTTCTTGTACCATGTACTCAGCTCCTTTTCGGTAATTTAAAGAATAGCAAAGCAAAATAAGCTGCGCATATAGTTAACATAAAGTTTTGATAAAGTATGATTTCACTGGGGGATGGGGAGTGTTCTTGTGATAGCGGTAATTTATCGTAGTGTAACTGACTGGGAGTGGGACAGCGATTACTTGTCCCATCAAAAAAGTCGCTAGTTTGTCTTATTGCTATCTACATGTATCAAATATAATTTTCACCTCGAATGGAATTTTTATTTAAAAAACAATTAGAATTCTGCCTGGTTTCATTTGTTTCTGTTATGATTGGTTGTAATAAAACAGCTTTAAAATATATCTAACGGACAGTTTATTTGTGTAAAGAATGAATTTGTCTATCTAATACGTGAAAGGGTGTGGCGGGATTAATGGAAAGAGTACTCGGTACTTATTTTGTAAATGGTCAAACAATCGAATATTCAATTACTGGAAAGGAGGGTACACCGATTCTCGTAATGCATGGCGGGCACTCTAACTGCTATGAGGAATTTGGGTATAAGCCGCTGGT
The DNA here is from genome assembly GCF_038004725.1 of Oceanobacillus sp. FSL K6-0251. Lineage (NCBI taxonomy): Bacteria > Bacillati > Bacillota > Bacilli > Caryophanales > Bacillaceae > Oceanobacillus > Oceanobacillus sp. FSL K6-0251. The sequence continues at coordinate 2,257,281 of NZ_JBBORS010000001.1, forward strand.
TAAGAGCGGGTTCATGCTAATTACACCATCAAGAGCAGGATATGGAATGACGTCAAAAGAAATTGGAGAAAATTTATCCAAAGCCAGTGATTATTATGTAAAGTTATTAGATTACTTGAAAATTGACAAAGTACATCTGCTTGCTATCTCAGCTGGCGGTCCGAGCGGTCTTTATTTTGCAACTCGCTATCCTGAGAGAGTTAAAACATTAACTTTACAAAGCGCTGTTACTAAAGAATGGCTGACACCAGAAGATAAAATATATAAGGCAGCACAGATTTTATTTCGTCCTGCTATGGAAAAAGTAACATGGAAATTGGTTTCCAATATGAGTAATATTTTTCCGGAATTTATGTTTAAGCAGATGATACCTACCTTTAGTAATCTTTCATATAAAGAAATAAAAAACAGCGTGTTGGACAAAGATATCGATGAAATCCAAAGAATGAGCAAACGCCAACGATCGGGCTATGGATTTTTAATAGATTTATCTCAAACAAAGGAAATTACCTCTAAAAACCTGCAGGCTATTTCCTGTCCAACGCTTATCATGCATAGTGAATATGACAGCTCTGTTCCATTAGAGCATGCTTATTATGCGGATCAACAAATACGAGATTCTGAATTATGTATACTTGATACGTGGGGGCACTTAATATGGCTTGGACGTGAATCTGATAAAGTAAATGAAAGGCTTGTGAAATTTCTTAATAAATTCACTTTATAAAATTCAGACGAGGAGGATAAAGAAAATGCAAAATAGAAGGGAAGGAGCTATAAGAAGAAAAGCTCAAACAGTAAATTGAGCTTTTTTTCTTATAGTGATAGAAACATATATTTCAAATTTAAAGGAGCTTGAGAACGTGGTTAGCGGGCACCGCCGCCTCCGCCTCCGCCTGCTCCAGCGCCGCCCCCGACGCCGGTGGCACCACCGCTGCCGCCTGCCGCAGTAGCAGCTGAAGTGCTGGAATGAAATCCGCCGCTGGCTAACCCGGTGGTCCAGCTTGCACGGGTGTAGTAAGTTCCATACCAGAATTGTAGGTATACCTGGTCCTCTTCGTATCTATCTTCAGGGACTAAATCCTCTAGTTTTTTAGACACTTTATCGCTTTTACCTAGTAAAGCACTCCATAGCATCATATCTTTCAAGGAAAGTGGCTTGGAAGCATTTGAAAATTGATTGATATCTGATTCCTTCAAATAATTATCAAACTGAATTAAACGATCCGCTAGTTGTTCTCCCTCTTTACTTGATACCGTAATAGATTGTAAAAATCCAAACACCTTTATTTCTTCAAAAGAGAACAATCCTTGCTGCTCCAGATAGGCTTCGGAATAGTCTTTGAGATAATCGGCAACAGTGCTGACTTCCTTCGCATGCTCTTTACCCCATTTCTGGATGGCATTATCTGTGACGACGCCATTCCTGTCTGCAGCATCCAAGAGCATGGTCCACAACGCCATTTCATACGTTCCCTCATAGGATTCATCTTCTATTTGGTTCGTAAGCTCACTAAAGGTTAACGGATGTTTATTACGTTCATTTTCCATATCGTTGATGGTAAGGGTCGTTCGATATTTTTTTCCAAACACCTTGCTTTCTTCTTCTGCTTCCATCGATATGTTCTCATTCACAGACCATTTCAGCAGATAAGCTTGGAAGATATCTTCAAAATATCCAAGGTTCATCTGCGTTAAAAGGGCGCTTAAACCTGCATAGTCTTCTCCATCGAAAGGCACGGCTGCATACGTTTTTCCTTTATTTTCCGCTATCCGTTTATGGATAGGCTTCATCGCGCCGGCTTCTTTTTTTACTTGATTTGTTTTACGGACAAAGAAGAAGGTTCCAATACCGATTAATAAAGAAAAACCAACGGCTGCGCTAACGATGATAACAATTAGCGTAGAATTGTCACTTGAATTATAAGTTGACCCATCCATTGCTTCTTCTTGCTGCTCAGATAAGGTCATGTCTACTGTTCGTTCAGCTTGGAAGAAATCAGCCGGAAATTGTGTTAAAACAATTACATCTCCATCGGCTTCACCATTTGACTCCCATACAATACGATCGCCTTCCAGCTGTATATCTCCATCAAAACCAAATCCCCAGAAATTAACGTTCTCCTGTGTAAATGGTTGAAATCCAGAGATTTCAACTGTCAAATTTTGCGCAGGAATATCGGAGAAGGTATCGAAGTTCCAGAGCATAGCCTGACCATCCTCTAAATTACGTACAAGATCAGATAATGTATAGGTTACTGTATACGTATTTTCTCCGTATTCCCCAATTCCCCAAACTAATTCAACTCCATCATCTGTAGATACTGTTCCATATTTTCCTGCCTTTTCTTCCCGTGAATCATCAGAGTCCCAATCGGGCTCTTTTGTAAACCCTTCAACTGAAAAATCCAGTATCTCTGACTCGTCAAGGTTGACCATATTGATGAAAAGCTCGGTACCTTCATCCATATTCATTTGACGATGTTCTGTCACAACTCCTGAACCATCCTCCTGCAATTCTACTTCAATATGTAAATCGCTCATTTCATTTTCAGCAAATGCTGTGAGTGTAAGTACCATGTTCATTGAGGTTGCCATCGTCAAGGCAGCAACTATCTTCATCCATTTATTCATTTGTGTCCATCGCTCCCTCTATTCATTATAATGCAGTCTTTGTGAATGATTTTATTATGTTTACCCAATTTAAAGCACTGCTAATCAGAAATTTATCTTTACTTATAGTGTAGCAGATAATAACTTTAAATGGGATATACGTGGGGCGGCGGAGTGTTTAAATCAGAGAATGACGAATCGGAGAAAGAGGTAAAAAATAATTATAATCGTTTTCCCCCTTGTTCAGAAGGGGCAATATATGAGTTAATAAGGGTGTCGGACCGATAGAATATCGGAAAGGAGGCTGATTGAAATTGATCACAAAACATGAGGTGATTTCCGCATAGCGGAATCATAAAAGACGGGGCCGCATTTATGTTGCGGTCTCCTTTTCTTTCCTAAACTAATGTATACTAAAAGTGAAAAGGCTTACGTAAAATAAAATCAAATGAAAGGAGTTTTTAATGATGAATAAAAAATTAATGCATGTCCGGACCATACATCTTGATAGAAAGGATGTTCCAGCTTGTCATATAAAAATGGAAAAGAGGTGCTTCCACCTCATTTGTTGAAGGAGCTTCAGAAATATATTCAAGGAGAGCTTGTTTATATTCCAAAGCAAACCAACCGGCGGGCGGGATGGGGAGAAGCGAATGGATCACGTCTTGCCCTGGCTGAGAGAAATGAAGAGATTTACCGATTATATGAAGAAGGCTATTCATTTGAGGAATTGGAGCAAATCTATAATCTGTCGATGGATAGTATTCGTAAAATCATCTATAAAACACGTGAGCACCAAAATGACGTAAAACAATAATCAGGCGTGTTTACATCTATAGGGATTGAGACCAATCCCCTTTAATTAAAAGAGTGGCGTTCGCTAACGTCTTAGTGAGCCACTCTTTATTACTGTATAAAAATCCCCGCCCCCGAATGAAGATTCGTTTCAAAAATATTCATATCGATACGTATATTCCTGCTAAGGAAGGCTTTTAATTTTTTTCATGAATTCTTTGAGCTCTTGCCCAGAATGAATATGAATGAAATGAAGCTGCTCCTGGTATTTAATCTTTAATGACTTTATCTGAGAATCATTTTCTTTCTTATAATTCCAAACAAAACGCAGGAAAGAAAAATCCAGCCTATCTGGATTCCCATGCGGATTTTTCTTTCTTTTGTTTTTTACATAGCGCTTGAGTATACGATAGCAACAGATGCTGCGGGGGAAATCTAACCAAATAACCATATCTGCACATTCCATTCGCAAGGCTAACGTTCTGGCATAATTCCCGTCCATAATCCATTCCTTTTTTTGAATTTCTTCTTTTAGTTTAGCATCAAAAGTTGCTTGAGGGGCGGTGGTATTATCGTCGATCCATTGAATGCTGTCTAAATGTACCAAGGGGATATTTCTTATTTGAGCAATTTGAGCGGATAATGTCGATTTACCTGCGCCAGGACAGCCAATGACCATGATTCGATTGGCAATGGACTTATTTTCTTCCATTTTCTTTCCCTCCAGTCTTTTCAATAAGCAATATCATCACAAGAACATCACTGGTTTAAAAATGTATACTAATATTTGATGCTGTTGAGCTGCCTACAATAGAAAAGGGGGTAAGCACAACCTTCTCTTTATTAAAATATATCATTGCTTATTCCATCGTAGCACGTTTGATCTAAAAGACAGCCCCCATTTTCAGTTGTCCAAAAAAACATTAAAAATCCAAAATGAATGTCATTTGATGATTGAAAAACGAAAAACATTGCATACAAATCCCCATTTCGCAGGCAGTTTTTGCAGGAGAAATTCTATTTTACCGTTTTGCCTTCCACATACAAAACCGCTATGATGAAAACAAATTTATTATTACTTGGAGATGTGATAAAATAATGCTAAACACAGTCAAAGAAAATACAAACAGTTATCGCGTAAATCATCCCGATTATGATGGGCTTTGGAAGAATTTGATTGAAGAACTTTTTCAAGAATTTATGGCCTTTTTTGCACCGGATTTGTATCCGGAAATTGATTTTGAGCAGGGAGTGGACTTCAAAAACCTGGAGCTTTTTCAGCTTGTGATGAAATCCAAAAAAGGGACCAAGTATTCAGATAAAATTGTTAAAGTGCAGTTGAAAAATGGAGAGGAAAAATATATCTTCATTCATATCGAAGTGCAGGCGGTCGGGAAAAAAGAATTTGCAGAACGCATGTTTAAATATTTTTACCGGATTTACGACAAAACGAAAACAATTCACCAGATTTATTCCATCGCTCTATTGACGGATGCCAGTCAGAAAGATCATCAAGATACATTCTATTACTCTTTTTATGGTACCGAATTAACCTATGCCTATAACACCTACCGATTTCACGGGAAAGATACGGAAGAACTGAAAAAATCGGATAATCCATTTGCTTTAGCCGTGCTTGCAGGAATATATATCAGCAATAACAAAGGAAGAGAAGCTGAAGATCATGAAAAAAGGTTTTGCTACAAGCAACAGCTTATCAGCCTGGCATTTGAAAAATATTCGCACCACACAAATTACCTCGTCGCATTATTGTATTTCATTGATTATATGATGCTGATTCCATCGGAACTGCAGGAACAACTGTATGAAACGTTGCCCATTGCACAAAATGAAAAGGAGGAGAAAAAAATCATGGGTTTGGAAAAGTTAAGAGACACGCCGACATTTGGAAGACTGTACAGAGAAATCGAGGAAAAAGCAACCAGAAAAGGGTTGGAACGAGGTATAGAACAGGGTATAGAACAGGGTATAGAGCAAGGAATTGAACAAGGCATCGAAAAAGGCATTGAAGATACGGAAAGAAAGTTTGTTAAAAAACTTCTAGATAGGAATTATTCAGAGAAAGAAATATCTGAATTAACTGGTTTGGAACTTAAAGAAGTAAGGAAGCTTCAGGAATCGCTTGAAAATGAATAAAAACAAATGTGAAAAAGAATCTGTATCTGTTAATTAGTTCACATTAGCAGGTATAGGTTCTTTTCATTTTGTGAAAATAGCTGGTGAAGACGTTGCATTTAAGTATAAATGGTGTTGATGGATATTTTCAGCTTTAAAATAGGCGGATAGAAAGCAGAAAAGAGAGTAATCTTACATGCTAGAGAAAGATTCGATTTTATCCATTTGTATCGTAAGCATTTGACATTCTAATATATTCATCATATAATACTTAACGTTAAGTAAAGGGTGTGACATTAATGACAAGATTGCTTGTGCTCTGCATGTTAGACGCAAAACCGATGGCCGGCTATGATATTCAACAGGCACTGCGGATGACAGATGCAGAAAGATGGGGCGGTGTATTAATTGGCTCGATTTATCATGCGCTTAAAAAATTGGAAAAGGATGGGTATATTGCGATTGATAAGGTGGAACAAACTGGTCACCGTCAAAAATTTACCTATCGAATCACCGTAGAAGGAAAAGAACACCTTAAAGATTTGATTCGTGAGGCGTTAACCAGCTCATCCGTTCAATATCCTTCTTCTTTATATGCAGGTATTTCTTTTTTTGATAAGCTGCCTGCAGAGGAAGCACGTCAAGCTTTGAAAGAGCAGCAAGTTCTTTTGGAGGAAGAATATCAAAGTGTGCAGGATGGCTGGAAGGAAAAAGAGGCAGCATTGGACGGTAATATTCCTCCCATGGTGCAGATGGTTTTTGATAATATGTTTGCTATTATCAGCCAGCAACAGGATTTTGTACGGAAAGCATTGGCTTATTTAGAACAAAGCAATAACTAATTCTCTCTCTGTTACAGGAGAGAGAAAAAAATACCTGTATAGTCAACGTTGACTATACAAAGTTGATTGAGACGATATTCATTATTTAAGAATGGGTAGCGGCAGTAACATAACAACAGCAATGTCTTACTGCAGTTATCGGTGGAGGCGGAGTGTTAATGAGGCGGTAAAAACGGATTCTTCTTTTTGCTCTTGAGGATGAAACGCAGAAGGGAGGAAATTTATCTATTGCAAAAGGGAATATGCAGTTGATGAAAACAACAAAGCTATCTACAGAAAGTAGGAAAGAAAATGAATCAAAAACGAAATTTAAAAAAAGCTCAAAAGAGCGCCTTATTTGTCGTCACGCTGGCCATATTCACCGATATGCTGCTGTATGGAATGATTGTTCCTATACTGCCAGATTATGCTGATTCTTTAAGCATATCGCAAACTGCGATCGGTATTTTATTCGGCAGTTATGCAGCAGCTCTATTAATCGCTACTCCCGTTTTTGGAGTAATCTCCGATAAAGTTGGACGACGTGGTCCGATGCTTTGGGGAATTTTAGGGCTTACGCTTGCAACCCTGTTATTTGCATTTGCAAATACGTTTTGGCTCTTGCTTATTTGCCGCATTTTACAAGGAATTGCAGCAGCAGCCACCTGGACAGCAGGGCTTGCGCTTCTAGCCGATTTCTACCCATCTAAAGAACGGGGGAAAGTCATGGGAATCGCGCTGTCGGGTCAAGCAATGGGGACCCTTCTAGGTCCGACATTCGGAGGCTGGCTCTATCAGCTGGGCGGATATATGCTTCCGTTCTTTGCAGCTGCGGGGATTGCCCTTATTGATGGTTTGCTGCGTATATTTCTATTGAAGGAAGAACCTCATCGAAAGGAAGAAGACGCATCAGGAGCATGGCAGTTATTGAAAAACCAAACCTTGCTTTTGGTTGTTGGAGCAGTTGTTATCGGAGCTGCCATTCCAAGCGTGCTGGAGTCGACATTTCCAATGCATCTGCAAAATGTTTTTGATGCATCTCCAGGAATCATCGGTTTATTATTTGGGGTTCCCTCCCTCGCTTATGCGTTTGCAGCACCAATTGTCGGAAGTGTTTCAACAAAGATTGGCCATCCTAAAACAATTACGATTGGATTAGCAATTACTGCAGTATCACTGACGCTTGTTGTTATGCCGACAACGATGTGGCTGCAGGTTGCGGCATTAGGGTTGATTGGCATCAGTATGGGAACAGTTCTTGCGCCGACGCTTCCTGAACTTGCTGATATTGCTGAGCAAAGCCAAACTCAAGCATATGGGGTTACCTTTGCTATTTACAATACGGCTTACTCTGTAGGAATGATGCTAGGCCCGATAAGCAGTGGTGCAGCCTCCGATATTTTCGGATTGCAATTAAGCTATTTTGCAATCGCTGTTATGGTGTTGGTGTATATGCTGTTTTTTGCAATAATGACACAGTTAAAAAGGAAATAATAGAGAAGTTAAAGAAAGTTCTCATTAAAAAATTAGAAGACTTGATAAAAACGAAACTTCATTCAACGGGAATTTTTGCTTTTTTCCTATTGAATGAAGTTCGTTTATCACCTCATAACAGTATATATATTATTCTTTATCTTTCCAATTATTTCCGAAAGATGCCTGCTCTGATTCTACATGTCCTCTGTGTCCATAGATAGTAACCGCTTCAAGAGCATTTTCAATGGATTCAAATTCTTCTTCTGTTAAACGCACATTCCACGCTCCAAGGTTTTCCATTATTCTATCTTGATTTTTGGATCCTGGAATCGGCACTACGTTAGGGTATTTATGAAGCGTCCAGGTGACGGCGAATTGGATTATACAAATCCGCTGCTCCTTCAGCTTCTTCTGCACCCAAGTGAAATTTTGTTGCTAGAATAACCTTGTCTCTAAAAGGTTCGACAGCTTTGCCCAACAATTGTTCATTATGCCCTGGGTAAAACATTTCTTTTCCATAGACTTCTGCTGTGTCGAAAAACGTACAGCCTAAGCCATAAGCTTTCCGAATGGCTTCAATGGCATAGCTCTCATCCGGAACACTGCCATACCCATGGGAAAAACCCATGCATCCCATACCAATAGGAGATACCTCTAGATTTCCAATTTTTCTTGTCTTCATATCGATATTTCCTCCCTCTATTATTTAAAGTATAATTACTATATCAGGTTAGAGTAACACGAAGTCAATGCTTATTTGTAAAGGAGAAATGGTAATGTACACTGTAAAAGAAGCTGCCAGGACTCTGGAAATGAGCGAGCATACCATTCGTTATTACACGGATTGTGGTTTAATTCCATCATTAACTCGAGATAAAAATAAACAGAGATTGTTTAATCAAGAATCAATGAATTGCCTTAAAGGCATAAAAATCTTAAAGGAATGCGGCATGACCATTAAAGAAATAAAGTGCTATGTATCACTGAGTCTTCAAGGAGATTCGACTATAGAGGAGCGTTATCAATATTTTTGAACTTAAAAGAAATAGCGTATTCTCAACTGGAAGAAGCAAAAGATAGAGTAAACTTTCTTGAAAATAAAGTAAAACATTATGAGGATATCGTAAGTGAGAAAATAGCTGATGATACGAATCCAAAAAAAGTGGAGCGAGTCAGAAGAAGAGTAACAACAAATAGAGTGTTAGATAAAGCAGGTTATGTAAGCGGAAGATCAGGTAAGCCAACTCCCTGAATTTCTTAGGTTCATTCAGTGGAAACAAAATTCCTACTGAATAAATTTCGTTCTATATACAAAAGTCAGACCAGAGACCAATAGCGTATTTGAGGTATATTTCTTATAATTTAATTACACCACATTACCGACAGACTGCCGGTCTAAAAATGAAAGGAGGGAGATTAATGAAAAGAGCCAAAAACGCAGAAGAAAGAAAAAATGAAATTTTGGATGTGGCTGAAGCTTTGTTTAATGAGCAGGGCTATGACAGAACAAGCACGAAGGACATTTTGAAGAGCATCGGGATTGCCAGAGGAACGCTGTATCATCATTTTGAAAGCAAAGAAGCGATTATGGATGGAATAATTGACCGTTATAACAAAAAAGTGATTGAAACGGCTCAATCCATTGCCGGGAGGAAAGAAGTGCCGGTTATTGAACGGTTACTTATGGCGATTACTTCTTTAAACGTAAGCAGCACAGTCTCTGAAGAATTGATGACACAGATTCATAAACCGCAAAACGCCCTGATGCATCAGAAAATCCAGAAGGTGTTGATTACAGAAGTCACACCGATTTTTACAAGTATTATTCAAGATGGATTAGAAGAAAATCTGTTTCATACAAACTACCCTTATGAAAGTGTGGAGATGCTGCTTGTCTATGCTTCTACTGTTTTTGATGATGGAACCATTGAATTATCGAAAGAAGCACAATTGCTAAAAATGACAGCTTTTGCTTTTAACGCAGAAAGACTGCTCGGAACAAAACAAGGAGCAATCAGTGAGAAGCTGCTGAAAATCTTGGCAAAAGAATAGAGGAGAGGGTATGTATTTTCGAGTTATACGCAATGATCTTTTTAGAAACAAGCTGATTAGTATCACGACGATGTTATTTATCTCTGCGGCAACAGCACTTGTCTGCTTAGCAGCTATTTTAAGCCTGAACCTTATCGGCTCGATTGAGACACTCACGAAACAGGCGCAAGTGCCAAACTTCCTGCAAATGCATAATGGGAATATCGATAAGGAGCGTTTAAATAACTTTGCAGAAGAACAAGAAAATGTAAAAAAATATCAGGTGTTGGATTTTTTAAATATTACTAATTCTAGTATTCAAGTAGGTGGAAATAACCTGATTGATAATGTTCAGGACAATGGTTTTACTACCCAAAGTTCTTCCTTTGATTTTCTGCTTGATTTGGAGGGAAGGCCAATCCATCCGGCAGAGGGAGAGCTATACGTTCCCATCGGCTATATGACAGATGGAACAGCTCAAATCGGGGATGAAGCAATGATTGCCGGAAAAGCATTTAAAGTTGCCGGATTCCTCAGAGATGCGCAAATGAATTCGCCTTTAGCTTCCTCCAAGCGTTTTTTAGTGCACGAAAATGATTATCAAGATCTGGTATCAAAAGGAACGCTGGAATATTTAATTGAATTCCAGCTGCATGATACATCTAAAACCAATGAATTTGAAACAGCATATGCCGATGCAGGATTAGAAGCCAATGGCCCGGCACTGACCAGTACTTTGTTTAAAGTAATTAACGGTTTATCTGATGGAATCATGATTGCAATCATCCTGCTGGTTAGTTTTCTAATCGTACTCATTGCATTTATGTGTATTCGTTTCACGCTATTAATCCAGATAGAAGAGGATTATCGGGAGATTGGTACGATGAAAGCAATCGGTCTAAGGCTGGCTGATATTAAAAAAATCTATCTTGCTAAATATGCATTTCTTGCTTTGGCAGGGAGCTTGCTTGGGCTGTTAGTATCTTTTATTTTCAGTAACCCTTTATTAGAGAATATCCGGCTGTATATGGGGGAAAGCCAATATGATAGCTGGAGTATTTTTCTTGCCATACTTGGAAGTATATTTGTTTTCCTGCTGGTGATTGGTTACATTTATTTCTTGTTGAGACGTTTTAGAAAAATCTCTGCTGCATCAGCAATCCGTACGGGCAGTCCGGAGGAAAACACTGCCCGTAAAAATTACTTCTTACTCAGTCAAAATAAGCTAATGTCTACCAATGTTTTTCTAGGGATAAAGGATGTACTATCCCGTAAGAAGCTTTATGCAACAATGCTGATTGTTCTACTGCTTTCTTGTTTTATCATAATTGTTCCCTGGAACACATACCATACCGTATCTTCACCATCTTTCACAAAATATCTTGGCTTTGGAGAAATGGACCTGATGGTTAGTATATATCCATCTGAGGAAATGGAGGAGAATAAACAACAGATTGTAAATTATTTAAATGATGATGCTTCTATTCACCAGTATGTTGAGATTACCTCCAAATCCTTTCGAGCTGTAAAAGAGGATGGTACAGAAGAAAAAATAATCGTTGAACTTGGCGATCATGCTGCGTTTCCAATCGAATACAATGCAGGAAAAGCACCAGAAGCACCGAATGAAATTGCATTATCCTCTTTGAATGCAGAGGAGTTTGGAAAACAAGCTGGTGATACGATTGAAATCATTACCGGTGAAGGTCCGGAAAGCTTTGTCGTCTCTGGGATATACTCCAATATTTTAAATGGAGGTAAAACGGCAAAAGCTGCTTTTTCAGATGAAACCGCTCCAGCGATGTGGTTAAACTATTATATCCAGCTTAATCATGCTAACCAGGCTGCTGTTACTGCTAAAAAAATGTCACAGGTTTTGCCATTTGCCAGCGTAACAGATGCGCATCACCATAAGCAGCAAGTATTTGGTTCTACGATGGATTCGATGAAAACAGCAGCGAATGTTGCCTTAATCGTGGCTTTGTTCATAACAGGTCTAGTAAGCTTGTTATTTATGAAATTAGTGGTTACTAAGGATCGCTCGGCAATTGCCACGTTAAAAGCAATTGGTTTTACGAATCAGGATTTGACCAAACAATATGCAGCTCGCGGAATTTTCATTTTGATAATTGGCGTAGCAGGAGGCAGTATCTTAGCGAATACCTTTGGGGAAGCAATCGCAGGGATGGCTATTTCTTCCTTTGGTGTAGATTCGATTGCCTTTATCAGTCATCCGTTTATCTATTTGGGGTTTCCATCCCTTATGCTTATTGTTACTTTATTGGCAACAAAATTGGGAACCAATCAAGCTGGTAAAATACCAATTGCAGAAAATATAAAGGAGTAAATGATGAGAAAAATACTGGATGGGCAACAAATTCATAAATCTTTTGATATAGAAAAAGAAAAAATCAACGTTTTACAGGGGGTATCCATTACCATTTACGAAAGCGAATTCATCTCTATTATGGGACCATCGGGATCGGGAAAATCAACGCTTCTCTATGCTTTAAGCGGGATGGACACCGTTGATAGCGGCGAAATAATATTCAATAATCAACGTCTGCCAGCATGTGGAGAATCAGAGCTTGCTGAAATCCGCCGCCAGCAAATGGGGTTTGTCTTCCAGCAGCCGACATTTTTAAAAAATTTAACAATTATTGATAATATCGTACTCCCAGCTGTGCGAGATAACAAGAGAAAAACAAAAGAATTGGCGAAGAAAGCACAGCAGCTTTTAGAAAATACCGGGATTGGCGATTTGGCATATCGCATGACGAACCAGGTTTCTGGAGGGCAGCTGCAAAGGGCAGGAATTTGCCGGGCTTTGATCAATGAACCGAAAATCATTTTTGGAGATGAACCAACAGGGGCTTTAAACTCAAAGACTGCGGAGGGAATGATGGACTATTTCCTTCAGGTTAATCAAGAAGGAACAACGATTATGCTAGTGACACATGATGCGAAAGTTGCTGCCAAAAGTGAACGGGTCTTATTTATGAAAGACGGGCAAATTGTTGATGAATTGCGATTAGGGAAACTAGCGCATCAACAGGGGATGGATAGCCGGATAGAAAAAGTAACAAGGAAGATGTTACGGATAGAAATGTAGCCTACATCAAGAGGAGGGCTTTGGACAAAAATGCTTAAAATGATTATTTTCGCAATGGTTCCTATGAGCATTAGCATCTTCTATGCCTGGAGGTTTGCTTCGCGAAAACGTGAAATTCCTTGTCCATTCTGGCTGCGTTGGCTGGTGGAACTGGATAATCCCTTTACCAAACCGAATAAAGCGAATGAAATTATTGAGCAATCTGGCATACAGCCGGGAATGCATGTGATTGATTTAGGGTGCGGACCTGGGAGGGTGACGATTCCAGCAGCAGAACGTGTTGGCTCCAACGGAAAAATAGCTGCGTTAGATATTCAGGATGAAATGTTACAAAGGGTAGAAAAAAAAGTGCAAAGAAGAAATTTAAAGAATATTGAATTGGTGCAGGGAAAAATTGGTTTGGGTCAACTGCGGCAATCACCTTGTGATCATGTCTTGCTTGTCAATGTCTTAGGGGAAATACCAGATCGGCAAGCAGCATTGGAAGAAATTTTTAATATTTTAAAGCCAGGTGGTATCCTGACGGTAGCGGAGACCATATTTGATCCACATTTTCAGAGGAGAGAAGAGGTTTCAAAGCTTGCCGATAAAGCAGGATTTTATGAAGCGGGTTTTAATGGGAATTGGGCGGCGTATTCGCTGTTATTAAGGAAACCAGTTTCTCGTTAGAAACAAGAACGGACTATCAAAACATAAATAATCTTCATGGCTATTTTCAAAAGTATGATTTTTCAAGGAGAAGCGTCCGTAAATCTTCTGTTTTAAAATTAAATTTATATAGTAGGGAGATTTACGGACGCCGCCCCTGTGAATTACTGAGGCTAGCTCATTTCCATGATTCCTGTCTAATCAAATGATATATCCTCATAATCGATTTTATAAATAAGGTTTCCAATAACTCTAATTCGCGTTTCATCCAATTGCTGCAAGAACGCAATATAGTACATTTCCCATTCATTCTCTGTTTCAACGCCGTCAGCAACCATATTGGAGAATTCATGAGTACCTTCCCGTAACTCCTCATAAAAAACAATTTTGGCTAAAATAGCTAGCTCGATATCTCCAAAAGTTTTAAAAAGCGCTTCATAATCACCATTAAACAGACATTCAGCATGGAGAAGATCCAGATAATCATGCAGTGAAACAAAATTATTCCGGATAAGTTGTACTTTTTCTTCAATATTGTCAATTTCTAAGATACGATCTACCAGGCTGCGTAAGTCCATATCACTCATCCGATCATTCTCATTTAACTTGAATTCCATTGTTTTTTCGGTTTCTTTTATTTCTCTGATGATAAGTTTTTCGAAGCTGCCGATTTTTGCAGCGTGATTCACCCTTTGCATCAATTCATCCCGGTACAAATTGATGTAATCTGTAAGTGCTTGATCCGTTTGCAGAGATTTTTGCAATTGATTGACTGCTTCATGAATCAGCTGCGTCCTTTGATCAGTAGGGGAGGTTATTAATTTTCGATTTAACTGTTCAAATTGAACTTCCGAAAGTCGAACATTATTAGGCTTTCCCCCAGATAGCAGTGAAAAAACAGCATTGTTTATCATTAACTCAAATATATTGAATAATTCAATTTGATATTGAAATCGGCTTATTTTCCCGTAATTTATTAAGATATACATGACATCCTGATGACTAAAAAAATGGCAGAATTCTGTCTCCATTCGTAAACGTTCTACATACTGCTTTATATAGAAAACGCCTTGGAGCCGCATATCGTCTATGGCTAAAGGATAATCAATGCTCGCCATGGTATTTTGAGCTTCAAAAATAATATCATAGTGCTGCAAAAATAGAGGTAATGATTCATCGATAGTCGTATTGTAAGCATCGACGGGCACATCTAATTTTATCTTTTTCACTTCTTGATATATTTTTTTCGTCTCTTCAAAATAGTGACGTAGTAATTCAACTCCTTTAGAATGTATATCTTTTATGTTTTTCATATTTAAATGAGCAAGCGCTTCTTCAGGATGCTTACATTGAAGGGCGTAAGCATCGATAGCATAAAGCAGAGAGGTCATGATTCCTTCTGCTGTTTCCATTGTCACTGATGTACTTTCGCCTTGAGTATGCTGCAGAATCAATTGCTGCAGAACCTGCATCATCTCTGCTTGTATCTGGTAAGCTTTTTGACTGGAGATGATAGCTGACCGCTGACCTTCTTGCAGCAGGGTCAAGGTGTATTGATTTCGTATTAACCGCGATCGGTCAATTATTCTATTAGAAATATGCCGGAAACGAGCTGATTTGTCATCTGATTCCATGCGTTAATCATCCCCTTTGAATAAAGAATTGGGAAGTGCTATATTTCTTCTGAAATTCTCTGCAAGTTCCTCCATTTTACTTCTTAACAATTCGATAGACCCTGCACAAGACCCGTTATAAAACTCATTCATCAGTTGAATAAGCTTTGCATCGCTAAACTTATCTTCGGTTTCATTCCTAAGATAATAAAAGATCTCTTGAAGTTCGTTCAGCGTATCAACATAATGTTCTTGATCCATATAAGGAGAAGTAGAAAATACCTCAATTAGCTCTTTTAACACGCCGATGCTCAGCTCAACTCTCGCATGATCCCGCAACACTTTATTTCTGGACACTACCAGCGTTTTTGCATCGTCTGGCGTCAGAATCAGGCCCCATTCTTTCGTTTTCTCATTTAAACGAACAAGTTCCATCACTGCATTAGAATTCTGCGATAATTGGATGGAATTCAACATATCGGATAAATCCATAACGTATCACCTTTCCTGTAAGGATATTTAGAACGCAAAAAAGGGTCCCCTGGCCAAGGGAACCCTATTATATAATTAAAGTAAATTATAGCATAAATAAAATTTTTTGTCAAATATTTAGATTGGATAATGAACCCTGATAGCAGTGTGGTTTTTGGGGGAAAGTCTTTTGAGTTATTATTTTCTATTTCACTCCCTGCCTAGGAGATGTATTCATTCTGAGTTAGGTTTCTTTTGCTGGAGTTTTAACAATGTAATCTATTTGTTATCTCTTGTTTATTAATTCAAATGCGGCAGTTTATTTTTGGCATCTATACTTGAGAATATAACGATAAAACAACAGAAAGGAAATAATAAAATGGCTACTGAAACATTATTAGAAACACATAAACTGACGAAATCATTTCAGGGGAAAACAATCATTGATAACTTAAATCTTAATATAAAAAAAGGGGATGTATATGGATTTCTGGGTAGAAATGGACAAGGCAAAACAACAATGATCCGAATGTTGACCGGCTTGATTTTTCCTGATTCGGGAGAGGTTGTCATTAATGGCTTGAATCTAAGGGGAGATTTTAAACAGGCAATTTCACAAATCGGAGCGATTGTAGAGAATCCTGTCTTTTATGATTATCTTTCCGGGTATGAGAACCTGTCACTGATGGTCAATTTAATCCCTGGTATTGGTAAAGAGAAAATAAATGAAGTGTTAGAACTCGTCGGGCTGACACGGAGAGCAAAGGATAAAGTTGCTGCTTATTCACTAGGGATGAAGCAGCGTTTGGGGATTGCCAATGCGCTTTTAAATGATCCGCAATTAATTATTCTCGATGAACCGACAAATGGACTGGACCCACAAGGGATGATAGAAATCAAAGAAATGATTCTGCAGCTTTCTTCGAAAAAAGAGATTACTTTCTTTATTTCGAGCCATTTACTGCACGAAGTTAGCCAAATTTGTAACCGTGTTGGGATTCTTAATGACGGAAAACTTCTTGCAGAAGGCGATGTCAGTGAGCTGATTAATGATAGCGAAACTCATTCCTTGGAAGAAGCCTTCTTTAACATAACCAGCGGGGGTCAACATTAATGGGCTTATTAAAAAATGAGTTATATAAACTTTTTAAAATGAAAAAAATCTATGTGTTTGCAGCAGTTATGCTGGGAATCACCTTTTTGAATTTATATGATTATCAACCAGGCGGTTCGGAAATGACGGTTTGGGATTTTTATTATGGTCAATCTGTTCCGCTATCGATGATTCAGATTTTCTCTCAATTTATGATTATTTTTATTCCAATCGTGATAGCGGATTGTATCAGTAATGATTACCGAAATGGAACATTAAAATTATCCCTGCAGCGCCCGATTGCGCGATGGCAGCTGTTATCGGCAAAGCTAATGGCTTTGTTTGCATTTATTATTGTTTCAACGGTTCTCTTTTTGATTTTATCCTATACATTAGGAGTTTATTTTATCGGCTGGGGAGAGGTGACAGAGTACTTGGGAGTCAGTTATCCGCCAATGAAAGGAATTGGTGTAACCGTAGGGGTATATGCTTTATTTATGCTGCCGACGATGGCGTACGGAATATTTGCGGGCTTTATTGCCGTTTTAGTTAAAAATATGAGTACGGCGATTATTATATCGCTGGTCCTGATTACGGTTGGATTAAATTTAAATGGTGTCTCAGCTATTGCTCCGTATTCCTTAGCGCATCATTTAATGTATTTTCCTGAAGAGTTGATGCAGATACAGGGTTGGTCTGGAATACTGCAAAATATTGGAGTTGTCCTCATATACGGAGTTTTATTTGCAGGATTATCCTTCTGGTTATTTAAAAAGAAAGAAATCTTATATTAATTGATTTAATGGGAAGCGTGGAGGGAATTAAATGACAGGTTTAATCAAGAATGAAATCTACAAATTCTTTAAACAAAAAAAACTCTATTTGTTTATGGGGGTTATGATTGCCGTTCAGCTGGTAAATATATTACAGTATCAGGCGGACAGGGGAGAGCAAGCTGCTTATCTATTGAACGGACAGTCGTATCCGCTGGAGGCGCTAGCCGAATCCTCCCTTTTTATCATCATGTTCCAGGCTATTTTTATTGCGGAATCGATAGCGGAAGAATATAAGCGTGGCACCTTTAAACTGGTATTATTACGCCCTGTTACTCGTATCCAATTTTTAATAGCAAAGTCAGCCGGCGTATTGGTCTGTATCTGTTTTATGGTTGTTTTTACCACCCTCACCGCTTACGGTACAGGCTTCTTTTTCTTAGGCTGGGGCGAGCAGCTGGTGGTTCAAGGAGAACCGCTTTTTTCAGAGGGGGCGTCTATCTATGGTGGAGAGGGGATCGTGCTTACCTACACAGCTGCGTTTGCTTATATTCTGCCTGTATTTGGTTTTGCTATGCTGCTCATGTTTATTGCGTTATTATCACTGAATGTTGGAATAACCATCGGTACAGCATTGGCTTTATTTATATTTGCCCCTTTATTAAATGGAGAGATTACCGCTTATTCCATTGTCCATATCATGAACGCATTTCCTGCTTTATTTATCAACCAGGAAGCATCCCGGGAAATCCTTTTTGATACAGGAGTCATCTTTGTTTATATCGTCATTTTTTACATAGGCAGTCTTATTTTTATCAAAAAGAAGGATGTATTGTTATAATTATTAATATTTAAGACGGGATTAGGAGGGGCTGCGTCATGCGGGATAAAAAGGTTCTGGTCGTTGATGATGAGCTGGAGATTGCGGAATTAATCAAAGATTATTTGGAAGAGGAACAATATGATGTTGAGATTAGTACGGACGGGGAGGAGTGCCTTGCGGTCTTTCGGGAATACCGGCCACATTTGATTGTGCTGGATATTATGCTTCCTGGATTAGACGGAATGGAAGTATGCCGGACGATAAGGGCGGAATCAGCTGTCCCTATCATTATGCTGAGTGCAAAAAAATCAGAGATAGATAAAGTTTTAGGTTTGGGGTTAGGGGCGGATGATTATGTGGTGAAACCGTTCAGCCCAAGAGAAGTAGTTGCTCGTGTAAAGGCGCAGTTAAGAAGATATGATCAGCTTTCAACGGTAGAAAAAGAGGGAAGCGCATCAACAGAATATAAAACAGAAGTCTTAACCTTTGATAATATAGAGATTAATATAAATGCTTATACAGTCAAAATAAATGCAAAACAAATAGAGCTGACAACTAAGGAATTTGAGGTGCTGCGTTTTTTAGCTAAGAGCGCTAACCACGTTTTGACCCGCCGGCAAATTTATGACCACGTGTGGGGAATCAATGAGTATGGCGATTTAAACACCGTAACCATCCATATTAAAAAAATCCGTCAAAAGATAGAAGAGGATACTGCCACCCCTAAATGGATCCAGACTGTCTGGGGCGTAGGCTATAAATTTGTGGGAGATAAAAAATGAGGCTGGGTGTAAGAGGGAAGCTGATTTTGTCCTTTTCATCGATGCTGGTGCTGCCGATAGTGGTTGCGCTGCTTTCTGGAGTCAACTCAAGCAATCGTATTTCCTTTAGCACGCTTCTTCCGGTTTTGCTGGCTCTGCTTATCCCATTTATTATCGGGGCCCTGATTACTGGCTGGGTCATTTCCCGGAATGTTTTAAAGCCTCTAGGAGAATTAGGAAAGGCAACAAGAAATATCAGGGAAGGAAATCTTGATTTTGCTGTTTCCTATCGGGAAAATGATGAGATAGGTGATTTATCTCGTGCTTTTGATGAAATGAAAGACCAGTTAAAAGAATTACGGGAAAAAGAGGCTGCTCACGAAACAGCGCGAAAAGACTTGATTGCCAGTATTTCACATGATTTACGAACGCCGATGTCATCGATTAAAGGCTATGTAGAAGGTTTGCAGGATGGAGTTATCCATGACAAGGACCAATTTCAACGCTATATTTCGGTAATTAAAAATAAAACGGAAAATCTGGATCACTTAATTGAAACACTTTTTCAATATTCGCAATTAGATATAAAGGCAGCAGAAGAAAGCTTTTCTGTTTGGAATTCCCAAGAACTGCTGGAAACAATCATCCATCCAATAAAGCTGGAGTTTATGGATGCGCCGATGCAATTAGAAGTGATAAAGCCTTTTCCGGAGGTGAATCTGCTTGTTAATGCAAACGAGCTCGCCCAGGTTTTCGATAATTTAGTAAGCAATGCGAAAAGATATGTTGGTGAAGAAGGGGTTATTGCGATTAGAGTGAATGTGGATAAACAAAAACTAAAAGTATCTGTAACAGACAATGGAGCAGGTATCACACAAAAAGATCTGCCGTTTGTATTTGAACAGTTTTATCGTACAGAAAAATCCCGATCAAGGCATTTTGGCGGGGCGGGACTCGGGCTAGCTATCTGTAAGAAAATAATTGATAAACATGGCGGTGAGATTTGGGCAGAGAGTGAATGGGGTAAGGGCACATCCTTTTATTTTACAATTCCAGTTTCGTTTTAGATGGATATATACGTGAACTGTATTGCTATGCGCGGAAAGATGATGATTATAATAAATATTTGAACATCATTCAGGCACTTTGAAAACCCAGCTGTTTTTTTAGCTGGGTTTTCAATTCTTGACAAAAATAATATAACGATTAAGGAATCATTATATTATCCGCAATATAGTTCAATCTTTTTCGGTTCTGTTTTATTACTTTCGAGATAATTTCGATTCCTTTGTCTATTTTATTCTCTTCGATTTTTGAAATGCATATTCTTATCGCGTTTTCCTTATTAAAATCATCTAGGTACATATCTGAGCAATCTTTAACGTACACGCTTTGTTCTTTCAGTATATTGGTTATATATGCCGCCTTGATATTGTCAGGTAAGTAAATACAAATAAAAAATCCATTATTGGGTTTGCTGTATTTAATAGAATCATCAAAATATGTTTTGCACGCTTCAAGCAGAATATCTAACTTGTTTTTGTATACCTTTTTTATTTTATCAATGTGAGTATGAAACATACCGCTTTTAAGGTATATTTCAAAAGCCCCCTGTGAGATGGCCGGACTATTAAAATCAGATGTAAATTTATACTTAATAAACTCATTTTTCATCCTGTCAGGTACGATAATTGAAGCAATCCTCATCCCTGGCAGAAAAACTTTTGAAAAGCTTTTGATATAGATAACCCTATTTGTGTCATCGAAGCTATAAAAAGGGTCGGCTTTCGTATCTAAATCTAATTCGCTTAAATAATCATCTTCAACTAAGTAAACATCGTATTTTTGAATTAAAGCGAGGATTCTTTTTTTATCTTCATTCGAATAACTGAAGCCGGAGGGATTCTGAAATCTGGTTATGACATAAAATAATTTGA
Organism: Oceanobacillus sp. FSL K6-0251; assembly: GCF_038004725.1. Lineage (NCBI taxonomy): Bacteria > Bacillati > Bacillota > Bacilli > Caryophanales > Bacillaceae > Oceanobacillus > Oceanobacillus sp. FSL K6-0251. The sequence goes on from NZ_JBBORS010000001.1 coordinate 2,278,384, forward strand.
TATCATGATTTTTTAAGATATGCTCCAGACTTTCTAAGTCAATACCATTTTTCGAAACATCCAGCCCATAGATATTGCAATCGGTATTTTTGATAGACTCCAAGGCGCCATAATATGTAGGCTGTTCCACGAGAATATTCGTTCTTTTATTAGGCAAGGGCATATTTACAGCTAAATTAATAGCTTGTTGCGCTCCGGTGGTTATAAATAGATTATTCACATCTGCGAAAACTTGAAAATCCTGCAGGTATTTTTGTATTTCGCACCTTAAACTATAAATACCTTCAAAAGGGGAGTAGGAGAATATTTCATTTTTATATATATCTATTGCCTGATTAATACAATGTTGAAAATCTTTATACGGCATGACATTCAAATCAGGACTTGCCGATAAAAAATCAAAAACTTCAAGGTTATCTTCCTCACGTTCCATGCTTTCAATTACATAATATCCGCTTTTGCTGACGGAGTATATATAATGTTTACCCTCCAATTCTTGATAAGCCCTAATAATGGTGCTTTTATTGCAGGAAAATTCTTCTGCCATTGCTCTGATCGAGGGCAATTTATCACTTGGTTTTAATTTCTCCTCTTTAATCAAACTTATAATATAACGAACCACTTTTTCAAATTTATTCATTAAAATACCTCCCTGCTCAGGTTTGTACCGGTACACATCGTGATAACTCTTCTTTTATGATAAAAATTATTATATTAGTATGTTATATGTACCGGTACAATAATTCAATGAAAAGGAGCAGTATTTATGGAAGAGCGTAATCATTTATCGGGTTTTGTTTGGGGGATGCTTGGAGTGCTATGTTTCAGCCTCACATTACCAGCAACGAATGTAGCGGTTCAATATTTTAATTCTACATTTGTTGGACTTGGCAGAACAATACCAGCCTCGCTATTGGCTGTCTTATTTTTGATAATCAATAAACAACCTGTACCGACCAAAAAACAATTCAGAGATCTTTTTATTATTGCGTTTGGGGCAGTTTTAATTTTCCCGCTGTTAACAACCTATGCAATGGCAGATTTACCAGTATCTCACGGGGCAGTTGAACTAGCATTGCTTCCGTTGGCCACAGCATTTTTTGCGATGATTATAGCGAATGAAAGGCCTGCTTTTAAATTTTGGGTAGCTAGTTCGATCGCTTCTTTATCTGTGATTATATATGCATTTACTTTAGGATTAGGAACTATCCATTTGGCGGATATGGCGTTGATTATATCTGTCATTATATTGGGATTGAGTTATGCGATGGGGGCTAAATTAGCTAAAGAAATAGGCAGCTGGCAAACCATAGCTTGGTCCGTCATTATTGGAGCTCCCTTATTTTTAATACCTGTTATTCGTTCTATTCATGCAGAAGAAATCTTAGCTGTGCCTATAACGGGCTGGGTGAGCTTTATTTATTTAGCAGTAATCAGTCAATTTTTGGCGTATGTATTTTGGTATAAAGGATTGTCTGTCGGCGGAATTTCCAAAGTAAGTCAACTGCAATATTTACAACCTTTTTTAATGATTACATTCTCTTTTTTATTTCTGAATGAAGTATTTAATTTGTATACCGTAATTATTGCTGTTGTAACCGTCAGCTGCGTGATTATTGGTAAAAACGCAGCATGAATGAGGGGGGCGTAAAAGAAAGTACCGTTAAAGTTTAATATACTTTTATTAATCAGCGGCTGGAAAAAACATATTTTCCAGCTGTTTTTTGAAGGTGAAAAAATGACTTTTTGAAATCAGTAGTATTTGTATACCTGGTCCTTGTTTATAGAATTGTAATCTTTCTGTTAATAGACGTATATGAAGTCAAATGCAGCAGTTTATTTTTCGCTACTATACTAAAGAAGTACATGAAAAAAACGATTGGAAGAAAGGGAGCGATGTATTTGCATGCGAAAAATAGCAGGACAGGAACAGAAGCGATTGCAGTTAATAATGTAACAAAACGATACGGCAAGAAAACAGCCATTGAAAATGTATCGTTCACAGCACAACCAGGCCGGGTGACTGGATTTTTAGGGCCTAACGGAGCAGGGAAATCGAGTACACTGCGCATTTTACTCGGTTTGGATTTTCCTACCAGCGGCACAGCGCTTATTGAAGGTAAACCATTTGTTAATCATCGTCAGCCATTGCGAACAGTTGGTGCGATGCTAGATGGTGCTGCGGCTGTTCTGGAGCGCCGGGGTATTGATCACCTAAAGTGGATAGCTGAATCGAATCGTATTCCAAAAGAAAGAATCGTTGAAGTACTGGAAATGGTGGGTCTTTCTAATGCGGCAAAAGCAAGAGTGAAAAAGTATTCTTTAGGGATGAAACAGCGTCTTGGTCTGGCTGCTGCATTACTTGGAGAGCCCCGAATTCTTATACTCGATGAGCCTGTAAATGGGTTAGATCCTGAAGGTATCCGGAGTGTGCGGCGACTTCTGCAAGACTATGCACGAAATGGGAATACGGTGTTACTCTCCAGTCACTTAATGGACGAAACGTCGAAAATAGTGGATGATATTGTGATTATCAATAATGGAAAGATTATTGATTCAGGATCGCTGGAAGAGGTTGTTGCAGATCATGATTCTCTTGAGGAAGCTTTTTTTGCCTTAACTGGTATCAAGAGCGAAGAAAGCTGGTGATGAGCATGATAGCAGCAATACGATCTGAATTCACAAAAATAATTACATTGCGAAGCGTTTGGATTATCACCTTTATCTTATTGGGTGCCGGTCTCTTATTTCATTATTTTAGTGGAACTGGCTTCTTGGGAAACCTAAAAACGTTAGATGGGAATGGCATGCACTGGGAGTATAGAAGACCCATCAAAGCAGAACTAGATTTTTTCAGCACCATCGGTTCAGCAATATTTAATCCTGGAATCCTGTTCCCATTACTTGGTGCAGTCATTGCGGGTGCTGAATTTCAGGCTGGCCAATTAGGAATTAGTTTGCTTGCAGTGCCTTCCCGAAAGCAAATGATTATCAGTAAGGTTATTGCGACAATCCTTTATACACTTGGCATTGGAATTGTTTATGCCATCATATCGCTGGTTACAGCGTACTTTATGGTCAAAGATTGGCAGCTAGATATCTTATCGTCACCTGAAGTGTTTATCCGGATTTCAGGGGGTATCTTTTTCCTTGTCGCGATTACCTTGATATCTTTAGGCATCACGCTTATTACCCGGCGAACCCTTTTGGGTATTTTAATCATGGGTGGATTTATTGGGGTGACCATGTCCCAAGCGATTGCTTCATTTGCGCCAGCCGTGGACGCATGGACACCAATTAGCGCAGCTCGTAATTTTTTATTACAAGAACCAGCTATGCCTGTGATAGGACCGCCATTCAGTTCGAGTAATCTAATGGGAGGGATGGTGTTAGCCCTCTGGCTTATTGGCGTATTAATTGTTTCACTCATTCTAATGAAGCGGAGGGACGCCCGATGAAGGTAGCTGCTTCTGAGCAAACTGTCATTTCTTTCTCGGATGTAGTTCGATCTGAATTCACTAAGATTATCTCACATCCAACAATCGTACTATTTATCATTATCACCACGATTATGAATCTTGGGCTTGCTATATTGGACACAAGTGGTCTTGTTTTTTATCCTGGAAATGATATGCCTCCGTCTACAGTGGCAGATTTTGGTCTTGTTATGTTTGCTCCTATTTACGCGTTTCTTATTCTGCCTGTTTATGCAGCAAGCAGTGAATATCAAGAGGGGCAGAATCGTATGACGTTAATTACTGTTCCTAATCGTCAGCTATTAATGAAAGGAAAAATAGTTGCGGTGGGACTGGCGGTGTTATGCGGAATATTGGTTACTATCATCCCGTCACGATTAATTATTCATATCTTTTCGGATGTAGATATGAGCTGCATTTTGATTGATCTCACACGCTGGACAGCGGTCTACTTGCTAATGTCTATCATTGCTTTTAGCATTGCGGGATTAACGCGCAGCGCCATCGTACCACTTTCCATTTTGATTATGATTCCTATATTTATTGCGACTGGTATTTTACAATTGCCAGAAGGACTGCGATTCCTGCCGGATCAAGCGAGCATGAGCTTACTCGGAACGCCTGCTTATGAAGTGACCGAACTGTCACCGTGGATTGCTTTCTTTACGCTTTTTGTTTGGGGGGTAATATGTGCAATTGCTTATTGGCTGTCTTTTCTTCGGAGGGATAGCTAAGCAGCGATAAGAGAGAAGCAGCTGCAGCTAAAAGCTTCGCAATAATTCCCTTGATCCTCTATTATTCGCATCTTGTTTAAAAAAAGCAGGGTGCGGATTGTTTATCTTATAGTATTTTCATATTATAAGATTGTTCCTCACTCATTTATAAAATCTCATTAAAAGTCTAAAAAAGGTCAATACTAAATTACTAATGTAAAAAGAGTGGTTATTTAATTAATTACTCTTTTATGAAAATACAATCTTTTATGAAAATACAATATTATAATTATGAGTTTCATATATTTTTTTAAATGTATTAATATCTGGTATAATAATATTTATAGATATTTGAAATGATAAATCTGTTTTATATATAATTACTTTGACAGGAAGAGTAATCAGTTGATTTATTACTCTACCAGATATGGTTATGTGATAAGGAGGATATGTTATGATTAGAAGTGATATTATACGAGGACATTTAGAATCGATTATACTGCGTCTGATTTATGAAAATGATCAGTACGGTTATGAAATATCAAAGCAAATCAGCTTACGGACTGAAAGTCGTTTTCAGATTAAAGAAGCGACACTATATGCCGTTTTTCAGCGTCTTGAAAAGAAAGGATTAATCGAATCTTACTATGGTAAAGTGTCTCATGGCGGAAAGCGAAAATATTATAGAATTACGATGTTGGGGAAAGCATATTTAAAAGAGACAGCCAGAGAGTGGGAGGAAACAAAAGAAATTATTGATTTGTTTATGGAAGGATTAGATTGAAGAAGACGCAGTATTAATTTGAAATTGTTTTTTGGTATTAAGAAGTCTGAAAGGCAACGATTTGATGTCTTTAAACGAACACGGATTTTTTACGGGGAAAAAGAGGACATGGATAATGTAAATGATTTATTTGGCGAATTAAAAATGAAGCCGTTTTAAAAACAGGTGTTGAAGAAGACAGGGTTAAGTTATATTATTTAGATATGGGATATTTTTGGAAGTTTATAAACTACTATGCATCTTTAGCGCATTATTACCTGTTCCATATCAGGGCACATTTTCGGAATAGGTAACAACGTGCAAGTATCTTTTTAAAGAAAAATTTGTGAAGGGAAGGAGAATTTTGTTTTGTCAGCATCTGTAGGCGGATTAAATATGGGAGACGTAATAATTCAATTACTCTTTTTGTTACTTGTTATTTTGCTCGTTATAGGAATCGTATCGCTCGTCGTCATGTGTATCAAAAGAAATAAAAGAATAAGTCAATTAGAAGAAAAAATTGATAAATTACAGTCAGAGAAAGATAAATAGCTTTTCTTGTGAATGAAATTACGCTTTACTCCCAAATTGACGGTAATGAAAAGGGGCGATTTTTTACAGCAGATAGGGTTGGTAAAATGAATAATGATAAAAAAGCAGGATTTGGTCAGGAAATGGCATCTAAATGGTTTTTAAACGTGCCAAAACGGCTCAGGTTTTCCATTATATTTGGAGCTTTAATAGTGTTGATTTATTTAGTAAATAAAGGATAGGTTATTAACAAGTTTCCCAGCATGGATTTATATATAGCCTGCCAGTTTTTTTGCTCTGACGCTCCCTCTGTACGATCGTTTGCCACTTCCAGTTCTGCTCTATATTTCTGGAATGACCGTCTCTGTATTCAGGCGGGATTATCTTACATTCGAATTATTACATAATTACTTTGGGGGAGCGTTTGCCGGTTTGGACAGTTACATTGCTTGTCGCTGTTCTGTTCTGCATTGGTCGTGAACTGTTTATTCCTTAACGATTTGCTCCAATTTAAATTTTTCCGGCGTGAAGCATCTTTATCACGGGAATGGTGAGGCATCTCTGCGGACCAAATTAGGAATTACATACGTAATATTGTTTCCGCACCTGTCATTTTACTTTATTTTTGCTTTTAATTCGTTTTATGTAAAGAAAAGCGGGAAAAGCAACGCTTTAGCGGCTGCTTTGTTGTAAGCTGTCCTGAAAAGGTCGCAGGTTGATACAGTTTCTGAACAGGAAGTTGAATACGTTAGGCAGCGAATACATCAGCTGTTTGTTATAATATCTACTATTTTTTTGGTTGCTTCTCTGGCCTCTGGAATGGGGTAAAGCACAAAGATATGGTTCATTTCCGGATATTCAAAATAATTAATGTGGATGTCTTGCGATGCAGCCATCTCTTGAAATTTTTTAGCATCTGGTAAAAGAACTTCATGTGTCCCAATAAACAAAGTAATTTCTCCTATCCCATGTATCTCTCCATTTATCGGACTTAGTAAATAATTATCTCGGTCAGTACCTCCTGCATATGCCTTTCCCATTTGAATCAGCCCATAGATACCTAACATCGGGTCTTTAGGTTCGAGTTCATGAGCTTCTGGATTTTTCATCGTAATATCAAGCCAAGGCGAAATTAATATGATATGTCGGGGCTGTGGTAGCCCCTGTTCCAAAAGCAATTGTGCTAATGCTAATGCAAATCCTCCGCCAGCAGAGTCACCCATCAAAATAATATTATCGCTATCGGTTGTTTCTAACATCCATTTGTATATTGGAAGCACTTTTTCGAAAGACTCTTTATAATGATGATTGGGTGCTTTTGGATAAATAGGAACATATATGTTAGCTTTGGTTTCTCTTGCTACTTTCCCAAGAAAATGCCAGTGATATAACGAGGGCTGCTTGATATAACCGCCTCCATGCAAATAGAGGATGGATTTTCCTGAGTGATTCTCTTCTTGATTAAAGATATACCATTCCATTCCATCAAACATCTTTTTTTCAATGTTGAACCTTGTCTGGATATATTTTGGCAGGTCATATGGTTTCTCATTTTCTTTTTGTTTTTCTTTTAGAAACGATTTGAATAATTGAGGATCGGTAAAACTGTCTTTATTACTCAGCCGTGTAAGTATACGTTCCGCAATCCGGCTTTGAAAACTTCTCATATTCTTTTCCTCCTGTAGGTCACTATTCACCAGCGTTTAATAAACCTCGGACAATACGCAGGGGGGGCCTCACTTATAATATCCATTTCCTAATTTGTAAAATATGTATCCATCAGGAATACCTGCTGTTGACTTTTCTTATCTTTATACTAGCAGTAATCGTTTAGCTTTGTACAACCATTAGCACTTTTCTTTGTAAGCATAAATCCCCGTATAACTTCATTTTTAAACAAAAGGGAATGGCTGTATCCTTGAATTTCTATCTTACCGTTCTCGATTATGCACTTTTTACATGAATACAAAATGTCTGTCTCTATTATAATATATAAACTGCAAATTCTACATACCATATAGGTATATGCTGCTCTCCATTATTTAACGTTTTTATAAAATTTAACTCGCCTACCGAATTGAAACCATCAACATATTCCTGTCATTTTACCTAATCATTATTCTCTTTATTCTTTAAGCTTTTGGGTAAGATGATTAGCACCAGCTGTTATAGAAAAAATGATATATGTTTTTCTTGTTAAGGGGGATTATATAAGCATATATAAAGCTTTAAAAAGAAAAGAGGAGTAAAATGAAAATTGAGAATATAATGTAACATTATTGGTTCAATCACATTTTCGGGGTCTCCATTTACTGGCTTCTTCGAGATAATCATGAAGTTGATTTGATACGAGATAGCCTATTCATTACCCGTATTTTGTGAAAAATTCAAATCATCCAAAGGAGGAGAAGTAAGTTGAAAAAATTCTATCTTTTGTTTTTAGCATTCACTTTAGCAATTGTACTTGCGGCTTGTGACGGTGATAATGGCAGTGACAGCGGTGATGAAGGGGCTGATAATACGGAAAACAGTGAGGAAACGGAATCATCTGATCCAGGGGGAGAAGCGGAAGATGGAGAATCTGCAAGTATTGAAACTGGAGAAGAAGTTTTTCAAAATAATTGTGCCAGCTGTCATGGTCAAGATTTGTCAGGAGCAGCCGGTCCAAATTTAACCGAAGTTGGCAGCAATTATTCACAGGATGAAATTGCTGATATCGTTGAAAATGGAACAGACGGAGGAATGCCGGCCTTTCCGGATCTTGGTGATGATGATTTGGATGAACTTGCGAAATGGCTGAGCGAGCATAAATAATATAGTGCAATGATCAGAAAAACAACAGTTCCCATGCAGCTGTTGTTTTTCTTTTGCCATATCCGTAAATAAAAAGGGATTTAAAGACTCTCTGAAGAAGTATGAATATATAAAAATCATTTTGGGGCGGAGAAGCTTTGTAATGTGAACGTTATTTCAAAATAATTGGCCAGTTTATTTAGAAGCTTATTTAACCAAAAAGAGAGAAGGGTAGCAAGATGATAAAAAGAATCAGTATTTTTCTTCACATAGTTTTTTTCAGCTTATGTTTTCCCTATACTTTTTCAGCGGCAGAAAATACAACGCCATCTGGTATTCCAATAGAAGAACTGGAGCAGTTCGTTGACGAATATGCTGAAGAATACATAGGTAGCACTGTAGCAGGAGCGGCAATCATTGCTATTAAAGACAATCAAATTGTTCTATCTAAAGGATATGGGTATGCCGACGTAGAAAATCAAATTCCAATGAATCCGGATACAACTGTTCTCGAATGGGGATCGATTACAAAATTATTTGTATGGGTCTCTGCGATGCAGCTTGCTGAACAGGGAGAACTGGATTTAGAGGAGGATATACGAACTTATTTGCCGGAGGAATTTTTGACCAAATTAAATTACGATGACCCCATTACCATCTTGAATTTAATGCATCATAATGCAGGCTTTGAATAATATATTTTTGATTTGCTGTTTGAATCTCCGGAGCAGTTGGTTGACTTGGAAGAATCCTTAAAATTAGCAGAGCCGGAACAGGTTTATAAGCCTGGAGAAGTTGTTGCTTATTCCAATTACTCAACTTCTTTAGCAGCTTATATTATTGAAGAGATTACCGGACAGCCGTTTTATGATTATGTGAATGAGCATATTTTTGATGAATTGGAAATGAATCATTCCACCATGCATTTACCTGTAGAAGATAATCAGGAAATTACGCGTCATAAAGGGATAGGTTATTTTCCTGGAGAGAATGGTGATTTTATGGAATCACAGTCTTTTTATATTTCTATGTATCCCAGCGGGGGAATAAATGGAACAGCAGCCGATTTAGCAAAGTTCGCACAGGCTTTGATGCCGTCTGAACCAGAAAAGACTTCTTTATTCCAAGAAGACCAGACACTTCAAAAATTACTTACAACAAGCTATGCTCCAGAAGAAGGAGTTCCCGGACTTGCTCACGGTTTTTGGGAATATGATGGCGAATACAGAGGATTGACCCATTCCGGTAATACGGTCGCTTACTCCAGTAATATGCAAATTGTTCCTGAAGATAATTTTGCGATTGTCATCTTAACTAATCAAGCAGATGAAATCGATCTTTTATTTGGTCTGACAGATGAATTAGTGGGCAGAGGGGATCAAACAGTTCGAGAAAACCTCCCGCCGGCTGCTGAAGTAGAAGGATCTTATTTATCGGCACGCCGTACGTTTAATGGTTTTATGAATCTTTACGCATATCTTGCACCACTCGATGTTAAGCCAATGGATGACAATGAAATTGAATTGGATTTAGCAGGGTTCAAAGCAACTTATGTACAAACAAGTCCTTATGTTTATAAATTAAAAAGCGGAGATGACGTATTTATACCAAGTAATGTCATGTACTTTCATGTAAATGATGGGATGTCCGAACAGATTTCAACTGCTTATGCGGATTATCTTCCTATGGACAAAAATACTCCTTTTCTGCTCATTAGCTTAGGACTGTTTATTTGGTGCATGGTTTATTTTTTAATTTCTCCTTTTGTGTTAATGGTGCTGGCATTTTTTCGAAGGAGACGAAAACGAAAAAAAGCGCCAATTGCAAAGTGGAATTGGTTATTAATGCTATCTGGAACTTTACTGGCAGTGAATATAGCGGTTCTGATTATCCGTATGCTATCTAACCCGATGCGCACCTATTCCGAGCTGCTGCCACACTTTATAGGGAATTATCTCTTTACCGCGACCAGTATTATCGCTGTTGTAATGATGATTTTGGTCAGGAAAAAAGCTCCGTTGTCCAAAATGCAAAAGACCGGCTATCTGCTAACGGGTTTCAGCAGTATTCTGTTTATTATTTGGCTGATTATCTGGCAGATGTACGCATAAAAATAGTTGCATTTTTTTACTATGAAAGCTTAAGTTAAATGTGAAAGCTATAATAGAAAATGAACAGACAAAATGAAAATAGAGAGAGGGTGTATTTTCTTGGTTCTTCAATTAAATATTCAAGTAAAAGATGTGAACCCCGCGAAACAGCGAACACTAATCGTATCGGAACAGAGTACTTTTGAAGAATTGCATCTATTCCTGCAGACTGCATTTGCGTGGTCTGACGAACATTTGCACTTTTTTTCACAGAAAGGTACCTCGATTGTGCCACAAGCAGGAGATCTACTTGAACAGACAGGGGCCGTTGATGAAAAAACGGCGATCTTAACGGATTTCTTGAAAAATCCCGGTGATAAGCTGACCTATATTTATGATTTGAATCTGGATTGGCAGCATGAGATTATTTTGGAACAAAAAGTGGAGCTGCCGATGGATCTGCCATTACCATTCTGTCTTGCGGCAGAAGGGAACCAGCCTTTGGAAAAAGGTTTCGAGAATACGTATACGTTTTCCGACAATGAGGAACTTGTAGAATACATCAATCATCAATTAAGTGTGTTTTACGAAGACTGGCTTCTTGGTGAAGAAGGCGCTGAGGAAATAGAGCCGGATGAATCGGAATGGAATCAATTATTTGATGCAGCTGATTAAGTGAAAGAAAAACAACCATGGCTTGAAATTCAAGATAATCAATTTATTGCAGTCTGGTCAGATAGGGTAAATGATTATGTCTATTGTTCCATCATGGGGAATGCAGGAGAAAGTTATGGCGTTTCCGGTTTTCTGGGTAGCAGAGGGTTATTATCTTATCTGGATCTGCTGGATGACGATCCATTTGATGATAATTTAGCAGTTGTTTTCATGCAGTATTCTCTTACGGTTAATTTTAATAGCAGAGAGGAATTGAATGAGGACGAATATGATTTAATTAAAAGTCTCAACAGAAAGTATCGCGGGAAAAATCAATGGCCTTCATTTACCAGCATGATTCCGGATACCGTCCCATGGAGTTTTAATCAAGAAGAAAGTTTGATTTTCACAGAAGTGATGTCTAAACTGGAATCATTCCTTTCACGTACGGATAATCTGTCTAAAATAACTCCGAGCTTTGATAGCGGCAAAATACTCGCTTTAAATAAAGAAGGCGAACAAATCATTTTGTCAACATTTGATCTGGTTGAAAAGGCTGTCCAAGACCCTGATTTAGAATTGGATATGTCAGAAATAGAATGGAAACGGATGAGGAATAAAATAGATAAAATCAATGGCGTGGAGGCGGAGCTGGCATTCATCCAAGCAGGAGAGCCGGTACAGAGGACACCTGAATCCCGGCCATTTCTTCCATATATCCTTGTACTTCTGGATCGACAAACGGGAGCGGTATTACATTATGATTTAGTAGACTCGATTTATTACTCAGAAGGTATCCAAGAAAAAATATTTCAGCTTTTCGAAAAAATAGAAGCCTTGCCGCAAGCGGTCCATATGTTTGATGATTTCTTTGCAACACATGCGGAACCGTTGTTTGATAAATTGTCTCTTCCTTTAGTAAAAACCGAAGAATTACATGGGATGAATCAATTTATTCAAATGATGGAAGAGGATAAGCCTTTTTAGGAAGCTTCTGAGTATAAATAATAGAAACATCCTTTCTTTGTGATGCACATACACATAGAAAGGATGTTTTTCTATCATTTGATTGAATTGAAATAAAAAAGAACAGGAGACCGGTATATGAAGAGATCCATTGAAATAAGCCTAAGCCTCCTTGGCGGGTTATCTTATATATTATCAATCGGATTGTACATGGAAACCATCGATAAGGCATATGGAGATTCAAATCATTTGGGCGGATTATTAGAAGCATTTACCATCGGTTTCGGCATTATGGGGATAGCAATTATCATTTGCATCCTTGCCATTATATGGTTTAAAGGGGATAAGAAATCAAAAGCTGCTGGCATTATACTGCTTATTTTTGCAGCGGCTACGTTACTTATCACCTATGGCGGCGTATTTATCGGGGCTTTCTTTTATATGATTGCGGGTATATTTGGGGTTGTACGTCAAACAAAGACTGGTTAAGTGTCTATCTATAGCAGGTAACACCGTAAAAAATCCAAGCCGAAATTTCAGCCTGGATTTTTTTATGGTAGAATTGACCTCAATTTGCTTTTTTTAATTTCACATCTCTTTTATCGGGTGATTTATTTGCCCAAATGGTTGCGATAATCGGCCCGGAAATATTATGCCAAATCGCACCCCAGACACTTGGTAAGGCCGCAAGCGGACTGAAATGCGTTGTTGCCAAGGAAACGCCGAGCCCTGAATTTTGCATGCCCACTTCGATGGAAATGGCTCTCCGATCATTTTCGTTAAGTCCTATCAAACGGGCAGTAAAATAACCTAAAAATAATCCGAAGCTATTGTGTAAGAACACTGCAGCAAATACAAGTGCTCCTGCAGAAGCAACATTGGCAGCATTGGCAGCTGTTACTGCTGTTACGATAATCAAAATGGCTGTAACGGATATTAACGGAACAACGGCAATACTTTTTTCTACGGCAACAGGGAAGAAACGCTGTACCAAGAAACCAAGAATAATAGGGATAATAATAACTTGGATAATGGACAAAAACATGGCTACCGGATTAACGGGCAGCCATTGACCGGCTAATAAATAAAGCAGTAATGGTGTCATAATTGGAGCCAGCATCGTTGAAAAGGAAGTCATCGCAACTGACAGGGCAACGTTTCCTCTTGCTAAATAAACCATCACATTGGATGCGGTGCCTCCTGGGACAGAGCCTAATAAAACAAGTCCGGCTGCAAGCTCTGGGGGCAGCCTTAATAAATAAGCGATACCAAAAGCAACAAGGGGCATAATTGTATATTGTGCCGCTATGCCGATAATTACCGGCAATGGTTTTGTAACAATTAATTTGAAATCAACAGGCTTTAATGTCAGCCCCATACCAAACATAACCACGCCAAGCAAGAGTGTAATAAAGCTTCCAAAAACAAGGAAGGCGGAAGGGAAGATAGACGAAATAACAGCTGCTATAATGACAAGTACTGCAAAATATTTACCGGCTAATGCGCTTATCTTCTCTAATGTTTTCATAGCTTATCCTCGTTATCGATATCTACTATTTTAGTAGGATTTAAGATATTATTTGGATCTAACGCTTTTTTAATATTTGTCATAACGTCGAGAGCTGCTCCATGCTCCACGCGTTGATAAGGTTTCTTTCCAACGCCGACACCATGCTCACCTGTACAGGTTCCGCCTCGCTCCAGCGCATACTGAACGACTTTTTCATTAAATTGTTTTGCTTTTTTAACTTCTTCTTCATTCTCCATATCAATCATAATCAATGAATGGAAGTTTCCGTCACCGACATGCCCTAATATCCCTCCTGGAATAGCTAGTTTTTTTAATTCTTCTCCGGCATAGATAACGGAATTTGCTAATTCTGAAATGGGAACAGCAACGTCTGTCAGCATCATTTTTTTACCGACATAATCATGAATATAAGCGTATGCCAAATTGTGCCTTGCATCCCATAAACGGTTACGGGCGGCATTGTCTGTTTCCGAATTAAAATGGTCACAGCCGTGATCTTGCATAATTTCCTTAGAAAATGCAAGGTCTTCTTGTAAACCAGATTCATTTCCGTGAAATTCCAGGAAAAGCGTCGGCTTAACAGGATAATTGGTTTCACTGAATTTATTGATTTGTTCCACTGAGGCTTCATCTACAAACTCCACTCTGGCGATAGGGATGCCTGCGTGCAAAATAGAAGTTACCGCTTCGATGGCATTCGTCAGACTCGGAAACGTTGCCCGCGCAGCAACAATATGTTCTGGTATGCCATATACCTGAAGCGTCAGTTCGGTAAAGCAGCCAAGTGTTCCTTCAGAACCAATGAAAAGACCGTTCAAATGATAGCCGGAAGCAGACTTTGCAGCCAAATTCCCTGTATGAATTACACTCCCATCCGCAAGAACCACCTCCATATCTCGAACCTGATCACGCATGACGCCGTATTTTACGGTTGTGGTACCGCTGGCATTGGTTGCTGCCATCCCGCCAAGCGTTGCGTTTGCGCCAGGGTCAACGGTGAAAAAGAGACCATATTTCTTTAATTCTTTATTCAGCTGCTCTCTTGTTACACCCGGCTGGACCCTGACAAGTAAATCACCTTCTTTTATTTCCAGAATCTGATTCATTAATGAAAAGTCTATGGTAATACCATTTTTATAAGGGATGACATGTCCTTCTAAACTCGTCCCAACTCCAAATGGCGTTACCGGCGTTTGGTATTCTTGGGCAATCTCCATAATATGCGTAACATCCTCAGTTGATTTTGGGAAAACAACGATATCCGGAAGACTTGTCTGTTGATAGGTTTCGTCTTTGCTATGTAGCTCTCTCACCGTATCATTGTCAGAGATTTGATCGTGCGCTAATTTTGTACCTAATGCTTGTATTACTTGTTTCATAGCTTTACTCCTTTCAATCGTTAAAATGGAAAATCCGTTGTAAATATATCCTGCTATAAGGATAATATGTATTATCCTTATTATAAAGATTTTTCAGATTAATTCAATGATTTAAAAAAGAAATCCTGCTGGATAGGGGACTAGTCCAGAAAAGTTGCATAAAGCCATTTATAAAACGTAAACATCCCGGCTTGTTTATGTTAATTCTGGTAACAAGCCGGGATGTTTGAACACACATGTATAATGATTTCTATTATTTATTTTACTTCACTGGGTTCAGCATTCTTTCAATCTTACCCATAATTAAATCTGCTGCAATTGCCATCAAGGCTGTAGGAACAGCACCTGCTAAAATAATCGCTGTTCCATCGGTAGCGTTTGTTCCGCGCACAATAATAGCACCAAGTCCTCCGGCGCCGACAAACGTTCCAATTGCTACAACGCCAATCCCAACAACAAGTGCTGTACGAATTCCAGCCATCATGACACTGATAGCAAGGGGTAATTCTACTTTCATCAGCAGCTGGAACCGTGTCATTCCTGAAGCGTAGGCAGCTTCCTTCACTGTTTGATCAACCCCGGTTATCCCTACATAGGTATTTTGAATAATTGGTAATAGGGAATAAAAAAACACAGTTGTTACGACGGTTGTTGTTCCTAATCCCATCGCAACCATGGTGATGGCCATAAAACCTAATACAGGAATAGTTTGAATAATACTTCCAAGTGTGAGTACCCACCCACTTAATTTTCCATATCTGGCAATAAGCACACCAATAGGGATGGAGACGATGGAAGCAAACAACACGCCATAAGCGGCCATTAAGAAGTGACGGTAAAATTCTGTCCAAATATAAGAACCATTTTGAGATACATAGGTTATCAATTGCTCCCAGACACTCATTACATGCCCTCCTTATCTTCAAAGTAGTTGTTTTCTTCCAGAAACTCGCGGGCAATGGTGGCAGGACTGACTAATTCCACGTCACCTTGATAGTTCATTTCCTGCATATCCTCTGTTGTTACGGTATCGCTAAGCTTTTGCATGACTTCTTTGATTTCCGGATTTTCCTCCAAGATTTCATTTCTCGCTACAGGAGAAGCATCGTAAGGAGGGAAGAAGTCATCATCCAATACTTTTAAATCATACGCCGCAATTCTTCCGTCTGAAGAATAACCAAGAACCGCGTCCATATTACCGGAAGCAGCAGCTTCATATACTAAGCCTATTGCCATTGGATAGACATTGCCGAAAGCAAAGTGTGTTTCTGTAAAAGCCTCGTACCCGTCACCTGAACGGTTGACCCAGGCATTATCTACACCAAAATTCATGTCATCGGCAAAAGGCTCCAGATCATCCACATGTGTAATGTTTTCTTCATCTGCAAATTCTTGTGTAATGGAAATCGTATAGCTGTTTTCGAAACCGTAAGAGTCGCCCCATGTCTGGTCAAATTTTTCATCAAATTCCCGCTGTACGATTTCCATCGCTTCCTCAGGGTCAGTAATATCTTCGTAATTTAAGACGCCGGCAATATCTGTGCCGGTATATCTGGTAGCAGTCATATCTACTTCCTCCTGCATCATTGCTTGATGAAGGACCATCGTTGATCCTAAATTCGTTACTAACTCCGTATCTAAATCTGTATAATGCTCAATCATCTGAGACAGTATATTACCCCAAATTTCGGATTCTACCGTATCTAAGGTTGCAATTCGAACCGTACTTTCTGAAGGCCCACTGAGACCTGGCAGGGCACATCCTGAAAGGAGCAGCGCCGAAAGAAGGGGAATCAGCAATAATTTCTTCATTTATAATCCTTCCTTTTTAAACAGTTTTCCTTAAGGCTTTAGGTGTTAATCCTTTTTCAAGAAGCGATAATAATCCGCTGGCAAGTAAAGCCAAAATCGTTGCCGGCACAGTACCTAAAACAATAAGCTCAGGCTGATATAGATTCAGACCATCGAAAATAAGATCACCTAAACCGCCGCCGCCAATAAATGCTGCCAGTGTTGCCCAGCCGATTAAATAAACGGTTGCGAACCGTATGCCTGACATAATAACAGGCAAAGCAAGAGGGAGCTCAACTTTTCGGATAACTTCAAAGGTGTTCATTCCCATGCCTTTACCCGCTTCTTTTAAACTTGTATTTACTTCCATGATGCCGGTATACGTATTTCTAAGTATGGGAAGTACGGAATAAATAAATAAAGCAATAATCGCAGGTACAACACCTACGCCTAAGAAAGGCATCAAAAAAGCTAAAATAGCTAAACTTGGAACAGTTTGTAATATCCCGACAAACGAGATAAACCGATCCGCTGTTTTATTCGGTATGCGAGTGAGTAAAATTCCCAAGGGGACCGCAACCAGTATACCTAAAACAATCGCAGCGATAGAAATGTACATATGTTCTCCTGTTTTTTCGAGCAGCTCCCATCCATAGGATGCAAGTGTATCTCTAATAGCTTGCATTATTTTTTGCCTCCTTTTTATTCTATAGCAGTAATATCTTCTGTTTCATCGCCCCAAATAGTGTTAAAAACCATATCGGCAAGGGTCGCCCTTGTTACGATTCCTGCTAATTTATTATTATCTGTTACAACGGGTACGTAACTGCTGCCACGACGAAGCATACGATGCATTGTATCCCGGAGCAGACTGTTTTTATCCACGGCATATTTTGCTGTATCCATCGCTTCATGAACATAGCTTTTCTTTTTATAATTGGAGTCGACCATTTCAATATCAATGTATCCTTTTAAAATTCCAGCTCCATCAACTACTAACAAGGAGTCGACACGATTGGCATGCATTTTTTGAATAGCTTCTTTTAAGCTGCTTTCTTCTTCAATCGTAATCGGGTTTGGATTCATAATTTGTTCAACGCGTGTTACTTCCGGGCGGCTTTCTAATAACCGGTCTTTTCCGATAAAGTCTTCTACAAACTCATTGGCCGGATGGCGAAGAATATCATCTGGTGTGCCGACTTGAACGATTTCTCCTTGATTCATAATCACGATTTTATCAGCAAGTTTTATCGCTTCATCCATATCATGGGTAACAAAAACAATCGTTTTATCCATTTCTTTTTGAAGTTTTTTAAACTCCTCTTGTAAGCTGTCACGAGTGATTGGATCAAGCGCCCCAAATGGTTCGTCCATTAAAATCAATGAGGGATTCGTAGCTAACGCTCTCAGTACCCCGATTCGCTGCTGCTGTCCTCCGCTTAACTCATGTGGGTAACGATCTAAATAATCCTCTGGCAGGTCAACCAGTGAAATAAGTTCTTTTGCCCGTTCTTTCTGTTTCTCCTTATTCCATTTTAAAAGCGATCCCACAAGAGAGATGTTTTCTCCCACAGTCATATGGGGCATAAGACCAATTTGCTGAATAACATATCCAATGGATCGACGTAATTGGACAGCATCCTGCTTGAGGACATTCACGCCGTCTACAAGAATTTCTCCCCCGGAAGGTTCAATTAACCGGTTAATCATTTTCATCGTAGTTGTTTTCCCGCACCCGCTTGGGCCGATAAAAACAACAAATTCTCCTCGTTCTACTTTCAGGTTCAGTTTATGAACGGAAGGAGTATTATTTCCTTCGAATTTTTTAGTTACTTCTTTAAATTCAAGCACTACAAGCACCTCCATTGCTTATTCCGTAAAACTAAAATTTAGACTTACTCAGTATAATAAACAGACAGGTAAAAATGAAAATCCGAAAAAAGCGATTTAAACCGTAAAATCTGTGCAATTTAAACTTTACAAAGTATACAGTGCAGTTTATCTTAGAATTGCTTACTTTTACGCTCATTTACTATCAAACTTGATTTTTCCAATTTTATTTAATCCGTGTTACAGTGACACATATACAAGTTAAAGGGGAGCTTGACGATGGAATCATTTTCAAATAATCAATTGCTTCAAGAAATCAAATCCTGCGAAGAACTGCTCACAGATCGAATCGCAGATAACATGGAAACGTTCGGCGTATCCTCGACAGTCGGACGGCTGCTTGGCATTATCTATATGAATCGCGAGGCAATGACATTAGATTCACTGGCTGAAGAAACTGGAATGAGTAAAACAAGAATGAGTCAGGTCATGCGACAGATGATCTCATTTAATATCGCTGAGAAAGAATACGTGAAAGGCAGCCGCAAAGATCATTACAATGTAGAACGCGATTATGCACAAACATTTATATCCTTATTTACAAGTAACTGGTCAGAGGTTGTAAAACGTAATACGAGTTTAGAACGCCGTCTCAGAGAACAAATTCGTCATTTAGAAACTTTTTTGACAGAGGATTCCTCAGAAGAAGTAAAAGTTCGAATGGAGAGATTACAGCAGGAGCTGGATGAATGGAATGCCTATTATAATTGGATAAATAATCTTGTTGCGTTTTTTGAAAGTGGCGAGATTTTTAACCATGTTCCTATTGTCACCCCAACCAAAAAGGAGGAAGCAAAAAATGAAGAATAAACGAATCATCACTGCAGCACTGACTGGTGCAGGTGATACAACAGAGAAAAGCAGACATGTTCCAATTACGCCAAAAGAAATTGCGGAATCTGCTATTGAATCAGCAAAAGCAGGTGCTGCAATTGCACATATCCATGTTCGTGATCCCAAGACAGGGAAACTCAGTCACGATGTGGCCCTTTTTAGAGAAACCGTGGAACGAATCCGTGAATCCGATACAGATGTGATTATTAATATTACGGCTGGCGGGGGCGGCGACTTTGTTCCAAATCTAGAAAATCCAACTTGTGGAGGAGAAGGGACTGATATTCAGACACCAAAAGAGCGTCATGAACCGGTCGGGGAATTGCTTCCGGAACTCACCACCTTGGATTGCGGCAGTTTAAACTTTGGCAATCAGGTTTATTTAGGGCCGGAAGACTGGCTTCGGGAGCACGCAAAGCTGATTAAAGAAAGCGGCGTAAAACCCGAAATGGAAGTATTTGATACAGGACATATCCGTCTTGCTAACCAATTAATTTCTGAAGGACTAGTAGAAGGAACACCAATGTATCAATTTTGTCTTGGTATTCCATGGGGCGCTGATGCGGATGCAGAAACAATCGAATATATGAAAAGAAGAGTGGTTGATGGCGCGCATTGGTCAGCCTTTGGTATTGGCCGTATGCAGCTGCCGATTGTGGCACAGGCTGCTTTACTCGGCGGGAATGTCCGGGTCGGTTTAGAAGATAACTTATATTTAGAAAAAGGTGTACTTGGTACAAATGAACAGCTGGTTGATCAAGCTGTCAGCATTTTAAATAGTGTCAAGCTGGAGCCGATGACGGCTGCAGAGACAAGAGAACATTTAAATCTTAAAAAATTTAATTCCTAAGAGGTGAAATATGGCGCAAAAAACAATGGCAGTTTTAGGAACCGGCGTGATTGGCAATGGCTGGATTGCACGCTTTTTAGCAAATGGTCATAAGGTCAATGCTTTTGATCCGGCTCCTGATGCAAAAGAAAAAACAGAAAAAATGATAGATGCTATTTGGACAACATTAGAAGAATACGGAATAAGCAACGAAGCTGCAAAGGAGAATCTGACCTTCTACAACGAGCTGGAGGAAGCTGTAAAAGAAGCCGATTTGATACAGGAAAATGTTCCAGAGCAGGAAGCCTTGAAGAAAAAGGTATTAGCGCAGGTGGATGCTGCTGCTAAACCGACAGCGATTATCGCTTCAAGTACTTCTGGATACATGCCTTCTGTCCTGCAGGAAGATTGTGTGCATCACCCAGAACGAATCATTGTTGCCCATCCATTTAACCCCGTTTACTTAATTCCATTGGTGGAAATCGCAGGAGGAAAGCAGACAGAGCGCAGTTATATGGAAAAGGCAGAGGAGCTTTATGAAAGCATGCATATGAAGCCGCTTGTGATGAAAGGTGAAATTGACGGCCACATTGGCGACCGGCTTATGGAAGCAATTTGGCGTGAAGGGCTTCATATTGTCAATGATGGCGTAGCGACAACGGAAGAGGTAGATAAAGCCATTGTCTACGGCCCTGGTCTTCGCTGGGCACTGATGGGACCATTTCTAACGCTTCATTTAGCAGGCGGTAAGGACGGGATGCGGCACATGCTTGAACAATTCGGCCCTGCATTGAAGCTGCCTTGGACCCGTTTAGTGGCACCTGAACTGACGGAAGAATTAAGTGAAAAAGTGATTTCAGGGACTGCTGAACAGAGCGGAGAGATTTCTATCGATGACCTTGAACATCGCCGGGACCGTTTCTTGATTAAATTAATGGGGCTTTTAGAGGAAGAAGGCTTCTGGCCGGCAGAAAGGCTGATCTCCTATGACAGAAAGTAAACAAGTATGGAAGGGCAATGTGTTACGTGCGTGGGTAGACTATAACGGACATCTGAACGATGCATACTATGCATTGATTTTCAGTTATAGCCTCGATGCTTTCATGGATGTGATCGGTCTGGATGAAGAAGGACGAAAAGCAAGTGCTTATACCATTTTTACGCTGGAAGCGCATATTAAATATGTAAAAGAGGCGCATGAAAACGAGGAGCTGCTTACAAAGGTCACTGTGTTGAACCGGGATGCAAAGCGTGTGCATCTTTGGTTTGAAATGAAAAACAAAGAAAATGATACTGTGGCAACCAGTGAACAGATGGTGATGGGGATAGATCAGTCATCTGGACGCCCTGCGCCGTTTCCGGAATCTGTTGATGTACGGATTAATCAATTTCCAAGACTGGCAAAAGAAAACTGGCCAGCAGGGGCAAACACGCTTATGGGGATTCGTGAGAAAAAGTAAAATATACAATAGCAGCTGAAAGCAGAATTTCATGCAGTAATCTGTAATGATGCTCCCTTTATCGTGGATAATGAAACGAATAAAGGGAGCTTTTGTAATATTAAAAAGAGAGAAAAAGCAAACACTGCAAAGCCAAACTGGTTGATGAAACGTAATTTCATGTTTGAAAAAAGAAATCAGGATAACATCATCAGGAAATATATGTTATACTGCCAATTGTAAAAGAAATTGAATAAAATCTACGATACAAAGTAGAAGAGGTTCTAGCTAACACCCTCTATAAAAAACTAAGGATACCCATACCGCGCCTTAGGTATGGTTTTTTGCATTTTTCGGGTGTTTAGAATTCTCTTTTTCAAATTGGAAAGGGGATTTTTTTATGGAAAAAAATAATCGAGCAGTTGTTGTATTCAGCGGTGGTCAGGATAGCACCACCTGTTTATTTTGGGCATTAGAAAAGTTTGAGCATGTAGAGTTAGTCACCTTCGACTACAATCAGCGCCACAGCTTAGAAATTGAGGTGGCAAAGGAAATCGCTGGAGATCAGGGATTGAGACATCATATTTTAGACATGTCTTTACTGAATCAATTAGCGCCCAATGCGCTGACCAGGGAGGACATTGAAGTAGAGAATGCAGAGGATGGCGGCATACCGAATACGTTTGTTCCGGGAAGAAATTTACTGTTCCTTTCTTTTGCAACCATTCTAGCCAAGCAAATTGATGCCAAGCATATTATTACGGGAGTTTGTGAAACAGATTTCAGCGGATATCCGGATTGCCGGGATATCTTTACCAAATCATTAAATGTCACCTTAAATCTATCCATGGATGAAGATTTTGTGATTCATACGCCATTAATGTGGCTGGATAAGGCAGAAACATGGGAATTAGCGGATGAACTGCAAGCCTTTGATTATGTCAGAGAACGGACGTTGACCTGTTATAACGGGGTTAGAGGAGCAGGATGCGGAGAATGTCCTGCATGTCAATTACGCCAGCGTGGATTAGACCAATACTTAGTTAGAAGACAGGAGATGAATCAGTAATGTTCGGGTTTCGTATTGTCGAAGAGCTGCAAAAGCTGGATAAAGATATTCATAGAGAAGAATTGGCCTATCACCAAAAACGCGTGATGGTAAGTAAAGAGTTTTCCTTCGATGCAGCGCACCATCTTCATTGTTATGAGGGGAAGTGTAAGAATCTGCATGGACATACGTATCAGGTTGTATTCGGTATCAGCGGTTTTGTAGATAAGGTGGGTTTCGTAATTGATTTTGGTGATATAAAAGAGATTTGGAAGAACAAGATTGAAACATTTTTAGATCACCGTTATTTAAATGAAACATTGCCCAAAATGAACACAACTGCTGAGAATATGGTCGTCTGGATTTTTGAACAAATGGAAGCGGCAATTCAGGAACTCCCTAACCAATGCCAGGTGGAATTTGTTCGGTTATTTGAAACACCGACAAGCTATGCGGAAGCAAGACGGGAGTGGATGAATCATGCGTAAAATACCGGTCTTAGAAATATTCGGCCCTACAATTCAAGGTGAAGGAATGGTAGTCGGAAGAAAAACCATGTTCGTCCGAACTGCTGGATGCGATTACCGATGTGCCTGGTGCGATTCCGCATTTACATGGGACGGAAGCGCCAAAGAAGATATTGTTCAGATGACGAGTGAAGACATTTGGCAGCGGCTGCAAGAAGTAGGAGGAAGCTGCTTTGATCATGTGACGATTTCAGGAGGGAATCCGGCTTTGTTATCTGCTATTGATAATCTGATTGATTTGCTTCAGGAAAAGTCTATTGAGGTTGCACTGGAAACACAGGGAAGCCGCTACCAGGACTGGTTTGTAAAAATTGATGATCTGACCATTTCTCCTAAACCGCCAAGCTCTAAGATGAAAACAAACTGGGAGACGCTAGATGATATCATCCATCAATTGGAAATCAATGATCGATTAGCGCATGCCAGCTTAAAGGTAGTAATTTTTGATAAAGAGGACCTTCGTTATGCAGAAAAAGTGCATCAGCGCTATCCAAAACTGGCTTTTTTTCTGCAAGTTGGAAATGATGATTTAGAGGAAATCGAACCGCAGCAATTATCCCGGCATTTATTAAATAAATATGAATGGTTAATTGATCAGGTAGTGGCATCCACAGTGCTGAATCGTGTTCGTGTTCTTCCGCAGGTACATGCATTAGTATGGGGAAATAAGCGGGGCGTATAGTAAGGGAGATTAAAAGCTATTAT
Source organism: Oceanobacillus sp. FSL K6-0251 (assembly GCF_038004725.1). NCBI lineage: Bacteria > Bacillati > Bacillota > Bacilli > Caryophanales > Bacillaceae > Oceanobacillus > Oceanobacillus sp. FSL K6-0251. Next base: position 2,302,343 of record NZ_JBBORS010000001.1, read on the forward strand.
CCTATTAAAAAGGCAGTAAGAGCTGTCGCCTTTTTGATAGGGTAATCTTTTCTTTCACTTTCTGGCTTTTCTCCGAATGGACAGGAATCTAAATCAATAAAATAATCCCGCCGATTAACGGCACAGCAACCATTGCAATTTTTAATATCATTGGATTCAGACGAGTGGTGAATTTCGCGCCGATATAAGAACCTATAATTGTTCCGATAACTACTTCTGCAAATAATTTCAAATCGAGAAAACCGACAGAATAATAACCGATACCGCCTACCAGTGCGATTGGTATAATAACAAGCATCGTCGTGCCTGCAGATAGCTGAATCGACAAACCAAAGAATACTAGCAACCCGATTTGGATAAACGGCGTTGAGCCAATCCCGAATGCACCTGATAGTAAGCCGGTAATGATGCCGATCCCAGCAGCTGTCATCCAAAATCTGCTTTTCGAGGAACGGTTTTTCTCAGCAAATTTTTGTGTGGCAAACTTGCCAAATCCTGCTTTTACACGAATCCACAGCAATATGGCTGATAAAATGAGCATTCCGGCAGTAAAAAATTTCAATTCACTTTCCGGGATAAAGCTTGCCAGCCTGGAACCAAAAAAAGCTCCAACTGCACCAAATAGCCCAGTTGCCAGCCCGATTTTTACCATGGTATTTCTTTCCCGCAGGTGACTGAGTGTGCCCGATAAGGATGTGAAGACCATTGCAGCGAGAGATGTTCCAAGCGCTGTGTGGATAGGAATACCAAAAACTTCCGTCAATATAGCAATAATAAATCCGGAACCGCCAGCCCCGACAAAACCAAGCAACAATCCAATCACTAACATCGTACATAAAACAATCAAAACAAAAATCCCTTTCTTTTTCTTTACTACATAAGTCATTATAGCATAGCGGGCGAGAAATTTTGGGATGAAGGCACTTGAAGTATATGTTGACAGTCTATTCAAGTTATAGTGAATACAGCTTTTACTATTATCAATATTATATTTTATTGACTCAACTTTCGTACATTAAAAAGTAACTTCATTTTTATAGAAACAGGGGTTGAAACACCCTTGACCAAGAATAAAAGATGAAGTGTAAAGCACCGCTGCGGCGGACCATTTTGCTTTCCGACGTACAGGACGTACTAGTGCAGGTCCTGGGACTGCGATTACTCGCCCCATCAAAAACATTTGTGCATCGCAGGGCGAGCTGAAGATCCACTTGAAAAGCGGTTTTCTTATCAAGTTAGCTGAAGCCGTCCCCATGGCAGACTAGGACCGCAACGTCCTGGGACTGCGATTACTCGTCCCATCGAAAACATTTGTACGTCGGAAAGCGGAGTGGTTGGTTGCAGGAGCTATGCACCATCACCAATTCCAAAAAGGCCGGATATTTAACCAAAATGCAAGTATGATAATGAAGAACACGTTCATCTTGGAATAGCAAAATATATTTGCTTATTCTTAGGTGCGAAAGTTGAGTTACTGAAAAAAGAAAAGCGATATAGAAGCATACATAATTCAGCTTCCATATCGCTTTTTCAGCTCGTTATAACAATCCAACCCACTGCCAATAGGTTGCACTAAACAGAATAATAAGCAAATACCCAATCACAGTAAGAGGCACACCGGATTTGATAAATTGTTTTAAAGTAAATGTACCTGTACCATAAGCGAGCATATTTTGCGGAGCGCTGACCGGCAATAGGAAGCCAAAACTGATCACAAATTGCATAATCAAGACAAGACCTGGACCATTAAAGGCTGCTGGCTCCATTGATCCGACCAGAGCAATAACGATTGGAATAAAAGCAGATGCCAGACTGGTGGCACTTGCAAAGCCCAAGTGAATCAAAATATTAAATAAAGCAAGTACGGCAATCATCGCAACCAGAGGTAGGGAAGACACCCCGAGTATTTCAAAGGAATTAGAAGAAAGCCAGGTTGCTCCCTCTGTTGCTAACAGAACAATCCCTAATGAAATTCCTGTTGCGAATACAATTAATGTGCCCCAAGGTACTTTTCTTTGCACTTCTTTCCAGGAAAAGATACCGATAACAGGTGTCAGCATGATGGCAACTGCAACAATGGTAACTGTAGTAGAATCTAAGGGATGCAAAACACCTTCCGTCGACCAGAATAATAATAACAAGCCGGCGATAATGATTAAGCGCCATTCTTTTCCACTGATTTTCCCGAGCTCCTTCAGCTGGTTCGTTATGCTTACTCCTTCCTTTATTTTCGACATATTTGGTTTAATTAGTTTAACCATAACAATATAAAGTACGATAGACATGATAAATGCCCAAGGAGCAGCGTAGAGAAACCATTCTCCCCATGTCACATCTATACCAAAAGCAGATTCCATAAATCCTAAAGCAACCATGTTCTGTGCGGCCGCTGTTTTTATTCCGACGTTCCATATAGAAATAGATTGTACGGCGGTAATCATTAATAATGCTGCAAGCTTACTTTGCTTTGCCAATCCAAATGCAGCTACAATTCCTAATAGGATAGGGACAAGCGTACCTGCACGCGCGGTGGCACTTGGTACAAACAGCGCCAGTACAAAGCTGACAATAATGGTTCCGATCACAAGTGCTCCAGGCTTTGTTCCAACCTTTGACATAATATACAATGCGATGCGTTTATGAAGACCTGTAATCTCCATAGCAGTAGCCAAAACAAGCGCTCCTCCAACAAGCAGCACAGCGGAAGAACTGAATCCTTCTACGGCCATGCTTAACCCCTGACTTGTTCCATATATCGTACCTGGATCTTCGATAGCAGGGGAGATTCCGATAAGAACGGCCAGCAGACTGACTATCATTACCGCACTGACAGGATAGGAAACTGCTTCCGTAACCCATAAAACAACCGCAAATGCTAAGACAGCAAGCGCTCGCTGTCCAACTAGAGGCAATGAATCAGGATTAGGCAGAATTAAAATAATAAGAAGAACTAAAAAAGCTGCAATAAGTGCAATAGCATCTTTCTTTTTCATGAAAACCCCTCCCTTTAGTTACTTTAATTGTAATATAAAACCCTATATTTGTGATTGGTTTCACATGTTACAAATAAATGAATTTGTGTATTTATTCACAGTTCATTCAAAAAATACATTTCATTTTTATAAACTGGCGCTTAATAGAGCCGCATTTTAAATAACTGTTATCCAATCATATAATCGAAAGCTGATTGACGAAGGATATACATTATATTAATATATTCAATATACGAATATAGAATAAAGAAGAAGGTGACAAAGTGGAGAGAAATTTATTTGTACCAGCTTTACCGAAAACAGAGCTGGATGCAGTCCGTTCCTTAGGAGTCTATATTTTTACGAATATCCAGCTGGCGGATTACGATTTAAACAGCTCCTCAGCGCAGAATCGATGGATAAGGAGTTTATCGGATAACTTATCAGATACCGCTAAAAATGATTTGAAATTATTAAGAACTGTTTTTGCGCATGGAGTGATTTTAAGGGATTTCTATATCCAAAAGACCGCGGATTTAACCATGGATTGGGATGCTTTTATCGATTGGTGGAAGCAGCTAGAGGAGTCAGACATGATGGAGCTTCTTATTTATGGAATTAGAGAAACAATGGACTATTACTATAAATACCTGCCTCGTATACCGGTTGTGGAAGAGGCAATGCAGGAAGTTTACCTGGACGAAAGGCAATTACAGGACCCTGATAATCGTAAGAAAGCCGTGAAAGCAGTACTGCTCAGCTGGTCTGTCCCGATAGAAAAAGTAGAAAACAATGCAGCGGATTATGATAGTTTATCCGATATAAAAGAAAGCATTATCCGGTTGATAAGGGCTTTTTGGGCTGCCGGTTTGAAAAAACAGTGGGAAGAAAAGCAGAAAATGCTAGCAGCATGGGTAAGACAGCAAGAGTCTTTACTGTCAAAATCCTATCGTACCAATGGAGAAGCGATTTTTGCAATCACAGGCTTGTATCCAGATACCGCAGAATTGGAGAACATTAACAGAGCAGAAATGATAACCTTTGTTCCTGTTTGTAATATGGAAAGGCTGCTTTCTTTTATTCAATTTGATAAACATGTTTACCTGATGTTTGATCCGCAGATAGAAACGGCAGGAAATAAAGAAAAGCTGGCAGACTATTATACTGCTTTTGAAGGATTGGGTGACAGGACAAGACTGCAAATCATTGACTTATTAGCTGAAAATAAAGAGATGTTCGCCCAACGGATTATCCAGCAGCTGAACCTGAAGCAAAGCACGGTTTCTCGTCATTTAAATCAGTTGCTGCAATCTGGTCTTGTTATGGTGCATCAGGAAGGAAATACAAAGTATTTTTCACTAAACAGAGATGAACTGAAAAAAGTAGCGGAAAGCCTCCATTCATTTTCCAACATGTAAAGAAGAGGAGAATAAAGATGACAGATTTTCGAATCGAAAAGTTAAATACAATCGTTGTTCCAGTAAAGGATTTAGACAGATCCATTGCATTTTATAAGGATATATTATATTTAGAGCAAGGTTTTACTGATCAAAGTATGGCCTTCATTTCTGCAGGGACTTCAGAGCATGATACAACTATATTATTGCATATCATTGATGAGCCAGAACCGGTAGAAAAAGGAATGGTAATAGAATTTCTGGTCAATGATGTCAGCTCAGCTGTTTCATCTCTAAGAAATCGAAACGTAAAAATTATACAAGACCCGATTGAGCGTCCCTGGGGTGTGAAGGAAGCGGTTATTGCCGATCCGGATGGATATCGAATTTGGATAGTAGAAACCATATATCGGGGTTAAAGAAGGGAGGAATCAAAATGGATATAGCTATTGAGACAGCAGTCACAGAGCATGTCAAATCCATTGCTGCTATTTGCTCCTTTGGCTGGAAACAAACTGTAGAAGGTAAGTTAAGTGAGAAGTACCGGAACAAGCATGCAGAGGAATGGTATAACCATGAACGAGTAAAGGCGGATATAGAACAAGGCTCTTATACCCATGTTGCTATCGTTAATTCAAAGGTGGCAGGCGTTATTGGCGGTGCAATAACGGAGAGCAGGGTCAGCCAAGTTTTTGTATTATATGTAGAAGAAAAATATCGATACAAAGGAATAGGAAGACAATTATTAAATATACTTACAGAAGTACATAAGAAAGCAGGAGCAACAGAGCAATGGGTGTCTGTACAGGATGGAAATCAAAGAGGAATCCCTTTCTATGAAGCAAGAGGATTTCGGAAGCAGGAAAAGAAAAGTGGCGTGACGGATACAGGCGAACCATTTGTTAATCTTCGGTATTCGCGAAGCTTGTAATATCAACTTAGTATTAGCTTAAATTTATTTTTTGAAAATATCGTCTATTTATTATGGTAAAATAAAGATTACCTTGGTTTATAAAGGTTATTAAAATGAATTTCATTAAAGGAGGCGTTCATATGATAAATAATAAAAAGAATGTAATAAGTAAAAAAGGGAGAGCGTTTAACTAGTCCGTTACATCGTGTTTCCCTAAATTGGAAGGGGACTTAAATTGAATCAGGTCTTATTAGTTATTGATGCACAACAGGAATTAATCGAAGGCAATCATGAAAGAAACGCAGTTTTTCAAAAATCACAGCTTATTGCTAATATTAATTTAGTAATTGAAAAAGCAGAAAATGCAGTGGTGCCAAGTGTATTTGTAAGGGATTTAGATGTCGGTGATGGAAAAGGAAGCGGATTTGAAATTCACAAAGACATCTATGTGCCTGCAGAATCAAAAATCTTTGACAAATCTGCTACCAATGCTTTTTATGGAACAGGTCTGTTGGAATACCTAAAGTCACATCAAGTAAAACATATTGTTGTTATGGGCTGTGAAACACAGCATTGCATAGACAGTGCCGTCAGAACAGCAACCATTAACGGATTGGATGTCACATTAGTTAGAGACGGCCACTCCAGCCTGGGGAACGACTTGCTGAATCCAGAACAAATTATAAAACACCATAACGATACACTTCATGGACATTATAACGTGGATCATTTTTCCATAGTAAGAAATGCAAAGGAAGATTTATTTCACCCTGCACATGATTCATATAGATAATTTGATAGAAAAGCGGCATATACCTGTGCCGCTTTTACTGTTTTGAGAATTATTTCACGAAGCTCACGAGACAAGTATCTGTTAGCAAAAATTTTTGTGAAAACAGTCTTGGATATGTCTTCCATTTATGTTCCATTTGTACTATAATAAAAATGTCATTTTAAAGAATAATTTGTCAAATAGAGGAGGATAAAATGAATAAACAGCGAATTATTATTTTTATGTCATTATTACTATTTATTGCCGGATGCAGTACGTCCGAGGAATCCACTGCATCAGAAACTTCTTCATCTGAATCTTCCGAGGAAAACACGAATTCAGAACAAGCAGAGGAAGAGGAAGAAAACGAATCGGGAGCAGAGGAAGAGGAAGCGGAACAATTATCCTCTGGTTCAAGCACCAGTACATATTCATTATCAATGAAGCTGCAGCCTCTATACGCGAATGGAGATTATGAAGAAGCTTTAGAGCTAATCGAGGAATCTCTGGAAGATCACGCTGAAGAGCCTTTCCTTTATAATGATAAGGGTTTTATTCTCATTGAACTTGGACGACCGGAAGAAGCAAGAGAAGCGTTAGAAAAATCAATTGAACTGGATGACAAGATGGAAGCTGCTTACAGTAATCTTGCATATGCGTTAATAGACTTGGGCGAATATGAAGAGGCTATGGAAGCTGCGCAGGAAGCGATTGATTTAAATCCGAATGCACCGGAACAATATGTTGCTATGGGAAATGCACTATCTTTTCTTGATGAAGATGAAGAAGCTCTGACTTATTTTGAAGAAGCTTTAGAAATTGAACCCAAGGCAGATTTCGCTTTATATGGTTTGGGAGCCAGCCTGCTCTATTTAGATGAAACAGAAGAAAGTATTGTTTATTTAGAAGAATATTTGAAACAGCATCCGGAAGATGTCGATGCACTGGATATGCTTGTATATGCTTATGAACTTATAGAGGATTATGAAGAAGCGTTGGAATACGCTGACGCCGTATTAGAAGTAGATGATGAAATGCATATCATTTATAATCTGGATTATAAAGGCATCCTTTTAACAAAAAATGGGCAGCTGGATGAAGCAGAAGAACTCTACGAAGAAATGCTAGAGGAGCATCCGTTAGATAAAGGAATTGCTTATTACGGCCTGGCTTTTATCGATATTGAGCGCGGGGAGATAGAAGAAGGCTTGGATCATTTGGAAGAAGCAATGGATGAGGACCCCAGCTTAATTGATTATGCTGTGACAGATCCTTTATTTGAAGATGTTTTAGATAATGAAAGATTTATAGAACTTGCTGAATCCTATGAGGACTCATATAACGAGCTGTAGTTAAAAAAGCAAAAGATGATTGATAGTTGTAAAACAATCATTTTTTGCTTTTTCGTTTATTGGAAGCATTGCGGAACAGGATGCTTCATCTTAAAATAAGGATATACTTGGTATCGTTTTATCATGAGAGAAATATTGAATATTCTTTCAAACAGAGATAAGGTTGGTATTTCAACACTCGATCTTTACCTATTCAAAACATTGCATTGGTTAAGTTTTAAGAAGTTTAAGTGGATAGAACGTCAGATATTACAGATTCAATGGGATCTTGAAACTGCGAAGAGCAGGAAGATTTTTTGATATGAGAAGACGGTGAATGAGCGAATAAAGGCTTCTCTTGCCGAGTCAGAAGGAGAAAAAACAGCTTTCTCATAAGTACAGCTTGTATTTCTCCTTGAAAAATTTCTCTGAAAGTTATTTTTCATTTTATAAACTATGTTCCGAAATCTTTTCTCTATTGATTCTCCAAATTCCAAAAGATACACCGGCGATAATAAAGAAAATACTAATCGATTCTCATACGGAGGGGAATGACAATTGATAAATAAAAGAATAAAGCAGTCCAAATAAAGACTCAAAAACAATCATCATCCCTGCCATGGAAACCGTCAGACGGATGGAAGTTTGGTTCCATGCCCATGTTGCCACCCACAAAGCAACGATGCCCAACACGATAATACCAATCAAATATGCAGCGGATGGACTGTTAAAAAAGGAATTAGAGGAGGTATTGGATACCCTTCCTCTCCGGGAAGAAAGTATTCTCCGTCTCCGTTTTGGATTGGATGACGGGAAGTCACGAACGCTGGAAGAACTGGGAAAAGTATTTGGCGTGACCAGAGAGCGTGTCCGTCAGCTTGAAACAAAAGCATTGCGGAAATTAAGGCATCCAAGACACAGTAAACGTTTAAAAGATTTTCTTGATTAGCGTAGGCCGGAGTTATATGTTTAACGGATAATTAATAAAATTTATTTCCATGCATTTAAGCCCGGTAACTTCATTGTGATTCGGGCTTTTTTGCTGGAAAGAATAAAATTTGGATCATTTCATCTGTGAGTTGCTTATTTAGGTCATTGTTCGCTATGATAGTAGAAGATATCTTTGTTTAGCAGTTTTATTTTTGTATCATTTTATTTAGGAAAGAATTCCATAAGATAAGTTTAAAATTAAGAATATATTCATTTTAGTATACGAATAAAGAGCTTTGGGCAGTATTATTCACTGCGCGTTTAAATCTACAACACAATCGAGGAATTCACATGAATTTTAAACTTGACCGTTCAGCGAAAACACCACTATACAAACAAATTGCATCATATATCGAAAACGGAATCTCTACTGGTGATTTTTCTCCGGATATCCCGCTGCCATCAGAACGCCATCTGGCAAAAGAGCTGCAAGTTAATCGCAGCACGGTAGTGGCCGCTTATGATGAATTACAATCCATTGGAATTGTTGAAAGAAGGAAAGGCAGCGGGACGCATATTAGTACGGATATCTGGGGAATATCCGATAAAAGAATTCCCAACTGGGGAAGGTATGTGGAGGATGGTTCATTTCTTCCTAATTTGCCGTTAGTTCAAAAAATACGGACGGAAACACAAAATAATGAAATGATTAATATGGCAAGCGGAGAACTGGCGGCGGATCTATTTCCGGCAGAACAATTTCATTCCATTTTTAAAGAGAAGCCTTTTACAGAGCATCTGGGATATGATCACCCTCAGGGCAATGTCCGTTTAAGAGAAACGATTTCTAATCATTTGTATGCGTATAAGGGAATCTCTATTGATGCAGAATCAATCCTGATTACCTCTGGTGCGCAGCAAGCTCTTCACCTTATTGTGCAATGTTTACTAAAGCCTGGTGATGCTGTCGCAATAGAAAATCCATCGTATGCTTACTCATTGCCATTATTTAAATCAGCAGGTTTACGTCCCTTTCTTTTAAAGAGCAGTAAAAATGGGATTAATCCGGATGATATCGTCGAACTGCATAAAAAACATCGCATTCGAATGGTTTTTATCAATCCGGATTTCCAAAATCCGACCGGAGTGCAAATGCCTTTAAGCAGACGGAAAAGAATATTAGAGATTTCTTCGGAGTATGGCATTCCTGTTGTAGAGGATGATCCGTACAGCATTACGGCATTTGATGGAAACGTAACAGCTTCTTTAAAACGAATGGACGATAACGGAAATGTATTATATATCAGTTCTTTATCCAAAATCGTTGCATCTGGATTACGAATCGGCTGGATTGTTGGACCGAAAAAAGTTATTCAACGCTTAGCTGATGCAAAACAGCAGATTGATTTTGGACATAGTATTTTTCCGCAATGGGTTGCAAATGAGTTTATCGGATCTCCGCAATTCGATGAACATATTCATAAAATCAGGCAGCAGCTGGAAGTACGGAGAAAGCAATTATCCAAAGCACTGATTCATTTTTCAGGCGATCAGGCAGAATTCCTGGAACCAGATGGCGGGATTCATTTATGGTGCAAGCTGAAAGATCCGGTGGATGAATTTCAATTGCTGGATGAATCATTGAAGAGAGGAGTTGCTTTTGTTCCAGGCTCTATTTTTGGTGAGAGCAAAGGATTCGTTCGTTTTACGTATGGCAGGAGTACGCCCACAGATATTTGGGAAGGAATATCCAGATTTTCGAAAGCTCTTCAGCATTTGCGCGGAAAATAAAAAAGCGATAAAAATCTGTCTGCTCGTAAAGTGGATGGGGGATTTTTATGCGAATTGGATGGTATCATTTTTGGGATATCCAGTACAATAAAACTAGGTTAGGATAAAATCAGCAAGCTGTGTAACCTTATATCAAAATTAGAAAGTGATAGTTTATCAGGGAGATGGAATTCGAAAATGACATGGACATTTATATTAATTACGCTGGCAGGAATTATATTGAAATTTTTAACCAGCCCGCCAAGCGCTTTGGTAGGATGGGTTTTAAATAAATTTGAACTGCATCCTAAAATTGATGCAGGAAACAGTACGATAACCTTCGACGGAGCACCGCTTGATGGAGATGAAAAAAGGAGATTTATAGATTCTTTTAATGAAGCTCAATTTTTATATAAGAATCATATCTTTCCAGGGAAGGAAGCTTTGTTTCTTCATCCTGAAACAAAGATGCCCCCATATATTATTCATTTTAAAAAGAAAAATAAAGAAATGACCTTCCATGTTTTCGGATATGAAAATCGGGTAGATGTCGTGAAACAATGGAAGAAAAAGACCGCTTCCTATACGCTGGATTCAGATTATCTGCAACAGGCTGAAATATTCAGCTGCATAATGCCTGAGGTTATTGTTATGCGGCTGCGTTGACTATTTTATAAAGGTGGGGAAAGGGAGATGTTGAATACCCTTATCATACTGGTGATTATCGTATGTGTTCTTGCATTAATCGGAACACTTTTTGTCACAAAAAAGCTGGACGATACTTACGAACGAAAGAAGAGTTTTTCAAGTCTTACTTATATTTATTTTCTTGGACTGCCCGCGATTATTTTGGTTTCTGTTCTTATATGGGTTTTCATTTAAGATTGGGTTCAAATAGAATAGGCGTCACAATAGAACTTCTTATGAAATAGGAAGTTCTATTGTTATTTAAAGGGCATTTTCAATTATTCTAATGTTGAAAATTCGATGGATTAAAGAATGCTTTCCTTACATAGATCGTATAAGCTAGCATAGCCAGAGAAGGAAGCATATTAACTATATATAGCAGGTGGGTTTGATTGTTTACGAGCAGAGAGCTAATCATTCCAAAATAGACTAAATAAGCCACCATTGTCCAAAAGCCCCATTTTTCAATTGGATATAACCATAGACCATTACTAATGAAAATAAAGCTACTATTGCTCTCATTAATTGCTCAGGTATATTCGGTAATGCAAAACGTTCCGCTATACTGCGCATGGAATCGGTATCCGCATCATAAAAAATAGCAGAAAATAATAAAAGCATTGAACTAAAAGCAAATATATAACTTATTATTATAACTCCCAACGGTCTTTTCAAACGTTGTGACACCTCCCATACTTTATTTTTTTAATAAGTATAATTGCTTGTTTTTAACTTTTCTTCTAATTGCAGTCTCTATCCGCTGATGCTGACAGGAAAAGAGTACAGACTTATAGAAAATTTACCCTCTTCATCGATTCTTTACACTAAAATAACAAATTCCTTTCATTTATTATTTGCTTATATTCGTTCTTGTTCGCTATCATAAAGGTATAAACTGGATGAAAGCGAGAGGAACGACTATGCGTAAATTAAATATTGCTAATTTGGATACACCCATTAAAAAGCTGGAAAAACTCAGTAATGAACTTGGGAAAAATATTTATATCAAACGAGATGATTTTACAGGAGTGGAAGTCTCGGGAAACAAAATAAGAAAGCTGGAATACCTTATTGCCTATGCATTGGATAATAAATATGACACAATCATTACTACAGGAGCCTGCCAATCAAACCATGCCAGAGCGACAGCCGCGATTTGTGCCATGATGGATTTAGAATGCCATCTGGTGCTTAGAGGTGAAGCGAAAGAATATGAAGGAAACCTGTTTCTTGACGATATGCTTGGAGCGAATGTAAATATTATTCCGCCGGATGCATCCCGAGAAGATGCGATGGAGGAGAAGAAGCAGGAGTTAGAAGAACAAGGGAAAAAGGTATTGATTATTCCGGTAGGTGCTTCAAATGCCATCGGGTCTTACGGTTATATTAATTGTTATAATGAAATCATGAAGCAGGAAGTAGAGATGGGTGTTCATTTTGATTCTATCAACCTTGCAATTGGTTCTGGCGGAACATATGCAGGGCTATGGTTTGCAAATGAGGGGGCAGATACCAGAAAGAAAATCATTGGCTATTCTGTTGACCAAATAGCAGAAGTGTTCAAAGAAGATGTGATGGAAATAGTAAATGATTTGGAAAACATCAGCCATCATTTTGATTCTATTACTATTAATGATAACTATATTGGACTTGGCTACGGTCAGGCAACTGATGAAGAACTGGCATTTTATTTGGATATTGCTAAAAATGAGGGAATGATTCTTGACCCTGTTTATACAGGGAAGGCTTTTAAAGGGTTAGTGACTGAAATTAAAAACGGAAACTATGTTGACCAGGAAAATATCCTTTTTATTCATACCGGCGGACAGCAAGGCTATACGAAAGAGATGAGAGAAAGAGTGAAGGATATTTTAAGAAAGAATGATGGAGAATAATTTTTGTTAAATGATAATGCAAGCATTAACTAAAAGGCAAAGGGTCAGTGTGAAAACAGCGTCTCTTTGCCTTTTGGCATAAGCGCTGCTTGTTGTACAACCATAGTAGGTTGCTGAATTCGCAAGCAAAATATAAAACAGATCTTGAAGATAGGGGGGACGAAGAAAGTGAGAAGCTGGAAAGAAAGTAAAAACTGCATTTTCATAAAAGCACCGGAGCCGTTTAATTTTAAAGTGAATGTAGACTATTTCCTGAGGGATCCAAATGAATGCATGTATGAAATAGAGGAGAATACGATTACCCGTGTGATTGAAATAAATCATCTGCGTACATTGATACAGATAAGTAAAGCAGGAAGTGACTATCTGGCTGTTGAGTGTTTAGCCGGTACAAAAGCGGAATCATTTGAAGATAAAGAGACCATCGTAAATTATATTTGTGAATGGTTTGACTTTGACACCGACCTGCTGCCTTTTTATGAAATGGGTCGCCGGGATTTGTTACTGCAACCAGTCATTGAAAGATTTTACGGACTTCGGATTATGGGTTTAAATGATTTATTTGAGGCCTTATGCTGGGGGATATTAGGCCAGCAGATTAACCTGAAGTTTGCGTACACATTAAAACGTCAATTTGTTGAAAAATTTGGAGAACATTTGGATTATAATGGAAAAAATTATTGGATTTTCCCTTTGTATGAAAAAATCTCTAAATTAACTGCGGAAGATATGGCTGATATTAAAATGACAAAAAGGAAAAGGGAATATATTATTGGTGTAGCAAAGTTAATGGCAAATGGAGATTTATCAAAAGAAAACTTATTACATGTAGATGATTTGAAGCAAGCGGAAAAAGAATTGATCCGTATTCGCGGGATTGGTCCATGGACAGCGAATTACGTATTGATGCGCTGTCTTCGGTATCCGGACGCTTTTCCTATTGATGATGTGGGATTAATCAATGCCATCCAATTTGTAAAGGGAATGGAACGAAAGCCGACAAAAGCTGAGATTAGAGAATTATCGGCAGCATGGTCAACCTGGGAAGCGTATGCTACGTTTTATCTGTGGAGAATGCTGTATTGAACGGCTGATTGGAATGCTAGATGGTTCTTCCTTTTTTCTTAACATCTGCGTCTAAACCTGCTCCAATCGCTACACCAACAGCTAAGCCAATTGGCAAACCTAATGCAAGGCTATCGAATAAGAGTCCAAAAACTAGTCCTAAGCTGAGACCACAGGACATATAGATACTGAGATAATAGTCTTTCGCAACTAGTTTGTGTTTTTTCATGAGGTGTGTACGGATGTTATTTAATATTTGGTGATGGTTTTTAAAATCATTTTTTGTCAGCTGATCTGACTTGTCTAAAAGCTGGGCTATATGACCTTCTAAATCAACAAAATATTGGTTACATGCTTCACAGCTGGAAGAAAGCTCAACCAATCTTTGAATCATTCGATGACAGTTATCCAAATCAAGCTTTTTGGAAACATTTTCTTCTAAACTATTTTTTAAATCTTCTATACTGGCGTTAAGTTTGTCAGCAGCTTGGGGACTTATCATCATGGTTGACCTCCTTGTATGTCCGGATAAGAAATGATTAGATATTTTCAATATGTAAAAAAGCTTAGTTTATATAATTATATTCAAATGGCACAAGCGATGCAAATTTCATTTAAAATGAAGACTAATATAAAAAGTTAAGTATATCATTTAAAAACTCGATTTAAATATACAACTGTGACTTGATTGTTCTTTATATCAATTGAGAAAGATTTTAGCAGGAAATTTAGTCCGATTTGTCGAAAGGAGGATATAGGCATTACTAAAAATTATTAAAATAGCAACCTGTCTTGATATAAAAGTGAGGGAGGAATTCAAAATGTATGAAAAAATAGTAGAAGCAGCAAATCGCCTAGAAGGAATTGCACATAAAACCCCAGTCCATACGTCAACATTATTGAATGAATTAACCGGAAACCAAATGTTTCTCAAGTGTGAAAATTTCCAGCGGATGGGAGCATTTAAATTTCGGGGTGCTTATAATGCGATAAGCTCTCTGCCGGAAGCGTCCCAAAATAAAGGAGTAATCGCTTATTCTTCCGGAAATCATGCAATGGCTACGGCTTTAACCTGCAAAATACTTGGTATCCCTGCGACAGTAGTCATGCCGGATGATGCGCCGCAAGTCAAAGCAGCAGCTGTGAAAGACTATGGTGCAACGATTATAAGATATAACCGCAAGACGGAATCCCGAGAGGAAAAAGCGCAGGATTTAATAGATGAATTTGGTTATACATTAATTCCTCCTTTCAATGCGGAGCCAATTGTAGCCGGACAAGGCACCGTTGCAAAAGAATTGATTGAAGAAGTCGGGGAGCTTGACTATCTGCTCGTTCCTTGTGGAGGCGGCGGGTTGATAAGCGGATGTGCCATTGCTGCAAAACAGCTGTCGCCTCAATGCAAGGTGATTGGAGTGGAGCCTGTGGTATCCAATGATGCGACGAAATCATTTAAGGCAGGAGAATTGCAGACGATTGAAGCTCCAAACTCGATAGCTGACGGTTTAAATACACCTTCGTTAGGAAAAATTACTTTTTCTTTCATTCAAAAGCATGTAGATGATTTTATCACGGTTTCTGAAGAAGAGATAAAAGCTGCTATGTACTTCCTATGGACGCGATTAAAACTTGTTGTGGAGCCATCTGGAGCAGTCGCTTTAGCAGCATATCAAAAGCTTTCTGTTAAAAACAAAAGAGCAGGTGTCGTATTAAGCGGCGGAAATGTGGATGTAAGAAAAGCCGGGGATTTGTTTAAGGATATAACAGATTGATTTGATGAGGGAGTTTGCATAATGATTGATGCACATATTCATTTAGATTGGTACCAGCCTGACGAGCAGGAACAGTTAATTCAAACGCTTCAAGCAGATGGGATGATAGCCGTTTCAAGTGATTTTGAGAGCTGTCAAAAGGTATGGTGGTTAGCACAGAAATATCCGTTTGTTTATCCTGCTTTCGGCTGGCATCCGGAACAAGCATTGCCGCCTGATCAAGAAATCAATCGTATCTTTCAGGAGATTGAACAAAAATTCGAAAAAATCGTGGCTATTGGAGAAGTAGGGCTTCCGTATTATACCAAACGTAATGATGACTCGCTGGATATTGCACCTTATCATGCCATATTAGAGCGGTTTGTACAGGCTGCAAAAAAGTATAATCTGCCAATCGTATTACATGCTGTTTATGAAGATGCCTCTGTTGTCTGTGATATGCTTGAAAAATATCAACTGGAACAAGCCCATTTTCATTGGTTTAAAGGGGATAAAGCTACGATTAACCGTATGATAGATAATCGATATATGATTTCTATCACGCCTGATTGCTGGTATGAAGAGGAGATTCAGTCTTTAATCAAACAATATCCGTTAGAACTTATTATGGCAGAAACAGATGGGCCATGGCCGTTTAAAGAGCCTTTTCAAAATCAGATGACACATCCAAATATGATTATCGATGTGATAAAAAAAATAGCTGAGGTAAAACAGCTGCCTTTTGATAAAGTTCGACAACAGCTGACGAATAATACGTATCAGTTTTATCATTTAGAACGGTTTAATAAATAAACTGTAAAGGGATTAATATCCATTCAGGTTTTGTGAAAAGACATGGAATGATAGCCCGGACTCTAAAGGGAAGTACGTTAATTAATTTCAAAATAAGGGAATAAGATAGTGAAAGAGGATGCTTTTTTATAATGGATTAAAAATAACATCCTAAAAAATCCTGACTTGATAAGTTAGCATTCCTGATTGGATTCAAATTAAAAGGGTGAAACCATATCTAAAAAAAAAGCATATATTTGAATTTATAATGGGAATTATTTATCTTATTGTTTACGGTATTGTGCCTATCATTTGGGGACCTATTATGTACTCTGGTACGGGTGAACCATTATTCCTTGTGCTTCCATTAATCGGGGTTGCAGCTATTATGATAGCGATTGTAAAACTAAAAAGTTCTAAACGTAAAATGAAAGATTCGTAATATTCCCCCTGAGCAGCTCATTACAGATTGTAATTTAAAAGGAAGTCCAAAAAACGTAATCGAAGGTAAAAGTGTCACCTAGATACACTTTTACCTTTTCATCCGTTGATTTTAGCTGAAATAGTCTTCTAATCCGGCAATAATACCTTCTGCTGCATGATTTTGATAATTATCCGTTTGAATTGTCTGCTGTTCCTCTGAATTGCTGATAAAACCAAGCTCAATTAAAATCGCAGTTTGCTGATTCTCTCTTAGTACTTGGAAATCTGCTTGTTTAGCTCCACGATTGTCGAGATGAACATGACTCATCAATGACGTTTGTACATACTCAGCAAGGATCTGGCTTTCGCTTTCATTCTTGTAAAAGGTTTCCACTCCATGCGCAGCCTGGTCTTCCGACGCATTATAATGCAGGCTGATAAATGCATCTGGATTGGCAGAATTACTTATGTTGACCCGTTCTCCCAATGAGAGGTACGTATCATCTTCTCTGGTAAACGTAACAGAAGCTCCTTGATGGCGTAATTGTTCTCCTAATTTTTTTGCTGTGGTTAAAGCTAATGTTTTTTCATATGCTTCGGACCCCACTGCACCGGGATCTTTCCCGCCGTGACCTGGATCAATCACAAATTGACGGCCGGCAAGCGGATTTTCAGTGCTTTGTTCCGCTTGAACTTCTTTTGTTTCGCCATTTTCCTTTTCGCTTTCACCGTCTTTTGGCTCAGATGTTGCTTCTGACGCTTCATTTTCGGTTTCTTCTACTGTTTCTAATGATTCTGTTTTTTCATTTTCTTCTGATGTGTCACTATTTCCATTTGATTCGTCATCTTTATCAAGTAAATATAAAGTGATCCATACTTCTTCATCATGATAATATGTTTTGCCCCAGCCGTACAATTCTTCAAAAATAGTAACCTTCTCACCATGATTCATCTGCGTAACGACAGCTGCATTCTTATCAGGCGCATTGCGTACATTTACTGCTGGTGCTTGAATTCGGTACAGTTGTCCGTTTTCTGCTGGTTCGGCAGTTTCTGTATTTGTTTCTGCTGCAGCAGCTGCTGTTTCAGCTTGATTATCTTCTGTATCGGATTGTTCGTTTTCTGGCTCTGTCTGTATCTCATCCACTGCTGATAGGTGATGTAACGCGACCCAAGCTTGTTCGCCGTTATAAAATGTTTTGCCCCAGCCATTGGATTCTTCAAAAATAGTAACCTTATAGTCTTTTTTAAATTCACTTAGAAGGACTGTATCCTGAGCAGGCGCATCCATTAACTCTGTTGTTTCCGTATCAACTTTGTACAATGTCCCATTATCTGCATGTACTGTTGGTATAAAAATGAATAGGCAAATAAGAAAAGCAATGCCTATCATTAGGTTGTACTTCATATTGGAAATACCTCCAATTAATAGTTTGTTATATTGACAGGCTCTCCAATAAATTTCATAGATATACCTTTTATTCAAAATTATTAGATTGGAAGTTTGCGGGTACAGGTTAATATGAAAACTGTTTCCTGGATGAAGCTGCGTTTTATCAGTGTTAACACATTGGGGCATCGCAGAGCAGATGCGTTGATTGCAGTCTATTAAAAATGGGTGTCTTGACAATAGGATGTACATTGCCATAACATATATATATTGTGCAAAATTATTCCTCCTCCTTTCCTGTAAAGGGGGTGGAAAGTAGAAAAGAAGGTATTAGATGGAGAAAAATAGAGCAAGAACAAATAGTCTGACTGAGGAAGCATCCTCTAATAAGAGAATGCTATATTTGATTGCTATCATGGTGATTGGTTTTAACCTGAGGCCGGCAATTACTTCCGTTGGACCGTTGTTAGGGACCATTCGTGATCAGATTGGACTGGAAAACTGGAGTGCGGGGACGATTACCAGTTTACCGCTTATCGCATTTGCCATAGTATCGCCGCTTGCGCCAAAGCTTGGCCGGAAGCTGGGGAATGAAGGAGCGGTCTTGCTTGGCCTGATCCTGCTGTTCGCCGGAATAGGCACCCGGTCCATTCCATATACACCGACATTATTTATCGGAACAGCTATTATCGGGGTTGGCATCGCAGTAATGAATGTGCTGCTGCCGGCAGTCATCAAGGAAAAATTCCCGCATAAAGTCGGTCAAATGACGAGTGTCTATTCCACATCGATGGCAATATTCGCGGCCACGGCTTCTGGACTTTCAGTTCCGCTTGCAAAAGGAGCAGGCTTAGGATGGGAATTGGCTTTATTATCGTGGGCTGTGCTGGCTCTTGTCGGAATCATTGTTTGGATTTTTGTTATCAGCCGGAACCCTGCGCCTAAAGAAGAACAAGTGGAGTTAAGCAATAAGCCTTTTAATGACAGCAACCTGTGGAAATCCCCATTGGCTTGGCAGGTTACGTTATTTATGGGTCTGCAATCTTTTATATTTTATGTAATGGTATCGTGGCTGCCAGAAATCATGCAAAGCTTTGGATTTTCCGTATCTGCTGCCGGCTGGCTGATAGCTTATGTGCAGTTTGTCGGATTGCCGTCTACTTTTCTGGCACCGGTGCTGGCAGAGAAATTCTCTAACCAGCAGGGGATCGTACTGGGAATCAGCGGCGGTGCAGCAGTTGGATTTATCGGACTGCTAATCGGGGGACCGCTTCCGCTGATTTTCATCTGGGTAACACTGATTGGAGTTACTTTTGGAGGGGCCATCAGCCTGTCACTTGCTATGCTTGGCATGCGCGCACGTAATGGACGTCAGGCTGGAGCGCTGTCTGGGATGGCGCAATCCGTCGGTTATATTTTTGCTGCCATTGGACCGTTATTTATCGGGCTTCTATTTGATATTACGCAGGCCTGGTCTGCGCCGATTATTGCTATCATCGTTGTTTGCTTGTTAATGATGGTTGCAGGATTAGGTGCTGGCAGGAATAAGTTTGTGTAACGATCTGCCCTTTGATAATTAATAAGAATGTTTGATAAAAATCCTGCTACGAGCAGGATTTTTTGTTGTGTAGAGAGTTAAACGAGAGCTCCAGAGTGTTTACAGGATCCACTGACCAAGTCCAAGGGGGCCTATTTTTGATTTTGCGTTAATCTTCATCCCGGTTTATTTCTCGAGCATGAAAAAGAATACATCAGATTTTCAGTAATTGTGTCCATTAATTTAAGAATGACTTGTGTTCGGGGATATTGTCTTATTTCATATGAATGTCCGTTCCATATTGTATTAAATGTAATTTTCTTGCTACAGATTGGGATGCAAAGTTATCCCAGGAGGTACTATACAATGCAAGTAATCCTTGACTTTGAATTTCAGCTGCCCAAGCAATGGAAGCGTCTATCGCGTATGCTCTTCCACGATACGTTTCAAATGTAGCTAAGCTTGCTTCAGCCGCTTCATTAGTTTGTCTCGCGCTGCAGCAAACGGATACAGCTGCTTCATCTTCAATAATAGCAAAGCAAGGCTGTTTATATTTAAGCACTTCGTAGATATATGGGAAATTTTGCTTCAGGCAGTCTTTGTTGAAGTCGGTAATTCGTATTGCTTTTGTTGTTATGCTGCTGACATCAGGAAACACGAAAGCAGGTCCAGTCCAAAAATTGCTGATTTGCCGGTCTGTGTTTAAAATGGTGATTATTTCTGCCAAGTCTATAGCAAAATCTGCATGAAGTGCTTCGTTCCAGCTTCTTTATTACGTTCTCCTCAAGGGCATTGGAGTATCTTACTACATTACCAAGCTGCGTCCCGCCAATGAAAATACGAGGTGCAGCCTCGTTTGGCGGCTCATTCACAAAGGTCATTCGATTATTATCATCCTTTTTAAATAACACGTTTACATGATGTTTCATCAATGCTATATCAGATACCAATAAAGTGTTCCTCCCTTTCCTAACCATTTGCTTAGCTAACAATATGATTTTTTAACAGAATATTATATGTTCTTTTTACCATAAAAGGCATCCTTAGGCAAAGTACATCTATAAAGTGCAAAGGAATGTGTTAAACTTTATGAAATACCTGTAAAAATCTCTGTAATATATAAAGAGGCAGGCAAAAGGGTATAGTCGGCAATAAAGATAATAGAAATCTATTAAACTAAAATTTCATAGGAGGCTGTCTCACTTGAACAATAACATTCTCATCGTAGAAGATGATATCTCAGTAAGCGAAATGATACAAAATTATTTAGAAAAAGAAGGCTATAAGGTAGTTACTGCTTTGGAAGGCGAAGAAGGAATGCAAAAATTTCAAAACGATACATTTGATTTAATCATTCTTGATATTATGATGCCGAAATTAGATGGCATAGAGGTAATGAAACAAATTCGAAGGGACAGCTCCGTGCCGATACTAATTGTATCAGCGAAGGATACGGACGTGGAAAAGGTGCTAGGCCTGGAGCTTGGTGCAGATGATTACATAGCGAAGCCTTTTTCCATGATAGAGCTTTCCGCCAGAGTAAAATCGGCGTTGCGGCGTGCCACCAGTTATTCGGAGACAAAAAAAGAAGAGCAGGTGATAAACCATAAAGATTTAACAATTGATATCAATAATTTCTCTGTTCAAAAACATGGTAAGGAAATCAAACTGACTTCCAAGGAATTCGATATTTTAAAGCTGTTTCTCAAGCATCCCAATAATGTTTTTACAAAGGCTCAAATATATACCACGGTCTGGGGAAACGACTACTTTGGAGACGAAAATGTCATCAATGTTCATATTAGAAGACTAAGAGAAAAGATTGAGGACAACCCGGCTGAGCCTCATTATATTATGACCATTTGGGGAATTGGCTACAAACTAGGGGAATAGATGTGTGAATATCTTTTGAAAAGGGGGGGAAAGGCATGGCTTATTTCTTTATAGGGATTACCCTGATTTTAACCGGGATTATCATTTTTCAATATAAAGCAAAGATAGCAAGAGACAAGCAAATAAAATATATGCATGAAAAATTGGATAAGATTATCGCTGATAAAACCAGTGAGAATCTGCTTGTTTTTACCGATGATAAAGAGCTTATTCCTTTATTGATCAGCATCAATCATCTTTTAAACCATAATCAGAAAATATTGGCGGATTATACAAAAAAGGAAGAATCGATTCGGAAAATGATTTCAAATATTTCTCATGATTTAAAAACACCGCTGACAGTTATTGTTGGATATTTAGAAATCATTCAATCGAATAAAGTTATCGAAAAAGAAGCGGGCAAAGAGGTTCGTAAAGCACATGAAAAGGCGGCAGAGCTGCTGACATTGATCAATACGTTTTTTGATTTGGCAAAGCTGGAGTCTGGAGATAAGGAGATAACACTCGAAAAGATACATATAAATGAAATTTGCAGAAAGAGCATTTTAGAGTTTTATGAAATGTTAACTCAGCAAGGATTAGATGTTTCCATTAACATTCCAGATGAGAATATCTTTGTAGCTGGAAATGAAGAAGCTCTTGACAGAATCCTTAGAAACTTGATATCGAATGCCATCAAGTATGGAAAGGATGGTCAAGTAGTGGGGTTAAACTTAAAACATGATAACGCATTTGCTTACATCGAGGTTTGGGACAAGGGGAAAGGCATTGATGAAATGAATAAAGAAAGCGTTTTTGAAAGATTGTATACGCTGGAGGACTCGCGAAATAAGCTGTATCAAGGAAGCGGACTGGGGCTTACCATTACGAAAAGATTAGTCGAAAGTCTGGAAGGTGAGATATCATTATCCAGCAAAGCTTATGATAAAACAGTATTTACTGTGAAATTAAAGAAACTGTCTTCGCAGGAAAACTAAAAATCCGCTTCCGTCCCGTTCTTTGCAAACTTAAGAAATTCGTAAGACTTTGTTAAGAAAAAAGATAATTTTAATGTTTATGATTATTAATATAGCAATATTGCAGAGAAAGGGAGGGATTTATTATTATGGAATATATTTTAAGAACACATGATTTAGGAAAATCTTTTCATGGAGGTCATGTTGTTTCCAATGTCAATATGAATATCAAGAAGGGAGAAATCTATGGCCTTTTAGGTCCGAACGGCGCAGGTAAAAGTACAGTCATGAAAATGATTTTAAATCTGTTTAAACCAAGTCAGGGCGCCGTTGAAGTGTTTAATGAAACATTGACGGATACTTCTTATGAATTATTTAAAAGGATGAGTGCAATTATCGAATATCCCATTTTTTATGAGAAGCTAACTGCAATGGATAACTTGGATTTGCATTGTGAATACATGGGTTATCACAATAAAAAAGAGATAGAGGCCGCTTTGGATCTTGTGAATCTAAAAAACATTGATAACAAGCCGGTTAAAAATTTCTCTTTAGGTATGAAACAACGGCTGGGAATTGCCAGAGCGGTAATCACGAAGCCAGAGCTGTTGATATTAGATGAGCCGGTTAATGGACTGGATCCAGTTGGCATTATTGAGATGAGAGACTTACTGGCAAGCCTGAATAAAGAGTATGGCATAACCATTCTGATTTCAAGTCATATTTTAGCGGAAATAGAGCAAATTGCTGACACAATAGGCGTAATGAATAATGGATATCTAGTAGAAGAAGTTTCCATGGATTCGATTAGAGAAAATAATGCAGAGTATATAGAATTAGAAACCGATGATGCCGGGAAAGCAGTATATATTATTGATTCAGAGCTGAATATAAAAAATTTCAAAGTACTTGATACGAACAAAATAAGGATATATGAATCAGGGACATCACAAAATCAAATCTATAAGAAGTTAATGGAAAAGGATGTTTCCATTACATCAATCAATACGAAGTCGGCTTCATTAGAGGACTATTTCTTGTCCTTAATTGGAGGCGGAAAAAATGTTTAAATTAATTCGTTTAGAATTAAGAAAAATAAATCTCAGACAGTATGTCTTTGGTGCTTTAGCAGCAATTTTTATTCTTGCCGGATTGTTATTCTTTGCAATGTATACGGATAGAAACACGATTGGTGCCACCAGTGAAGATTTTTTCTTTGTTGTTGACAGCACGAGAATGGTTTTTATTGTGTTTGCAGGTATATTAATTTCGAGGCTGTTTATTGAAGAATACAATGATAAAACCATCTCTTTGATGTTTACGTATCCCATCAGCAGAAAAAAGATTTTTATCTCTAAATTATTGATTATCATTTGTGCTACATTTTTCCTTATACATGTATCAAGAATCTTTGTAGCAGCAGTTTTATACATGTTAAACAGTCAATTGGATTTTATCGATGGAGGCATAACGATTCATTTGATAATGGAATATTTTAAAAACACCGTGATCTATGACCTTTCTTTCAGCGGTATCAGCTTAGTTCCTTTATTTTTTGGAATGCTCAAAAAATCTGTTAGAACAACCATTATCACATCGATTATTATTGCCATTTTCTTTGGCATAAGTAATGAAAATCTATCAGACCTTTCGATAGGTTCCTTCATTGTCAGATCATTGGTATTTATCATTATTGGTGCGGCTGCTTCGTATTTAGCGATAAGAAATATGGAGCGCAAGGATGTAACGTAGCGATGAGGGTATTCCGGAATATTACTGCCAACAATGTAATTTTCAATGTCAATAGGAAGAGTGGTGAGAAAAATCTTTAAGTTAATGAGTTTGGAAATGAGAAAAATAAATTTTAGCCGATATATAAATAACTCCTTAGCGGCATGCTTTGCCGTTACCGGATTTTTATTCTTCATGCTATATATAGACAGGGAACAATTTGCTGCCAGCAGTACAGATTTTTTATTTCTGATTGACAGTATAACACGAATGGTATTCATCGTTTTTTCAGGAGTGTTAATTTCAAAATTAGTTATCGAAGAATACAATGATAAAACCATTACCTTGATGTTCACATACCCAATCAGCAGAAAAAAGATCATTATCTCGAAGCTATTGATTATCATAGGCTTTACCTTTTTCTCTATGCTTCTGTCCAGAATTTTTGCTGCATTTGTTTTATCTATGTTAAACAGCAACTTAGGATTTATTGACAGTGACATAACGATTCCCATGCTCATCGAACATTTTAGAAATACGATTTTATATGACCTTTCTGCCAGTGGTGTCAGCTTAGTTCCTTTGTTCTTTGGAATGCTTAAAAAATCAGTTAGGACGACCATTATTACCTCTGTTATTATTGCCATTTTCTTTGGTGTCAGTAATGAAGACTTATCGATAGGATCCTTTATTGGTATTCCGGTGACACTTAGTCTTATTGGTATCGTTGCTTCTTACTTATCAATAAAAAACATTGAGCACAAAGATATATCTTAATGACATAAGGTCTCTATTTTGAAAAGACCGAAAAATCAAAATATACAGGAGTTACTAGCGATGAAACAAGACTACATTTATTTGTTATTTACAAACACTGGTACTTTATTGACGAAAGCTATTAGTCTGTATACCAAAGCAGAATACAATCATGTTTCGTTAGCCTTGGATTTGGAATTAAATGAAATATACAGCTTTGGCAGGAAGCATTTACGCAATCCATTTTGGGGAGGATTTGTGAAGGAAAATACAGAAGAGAAACTGTTTCAGAAAGCGGACTGCTCCATCTATGCTTATGCAATCAGTTCAAAACAAAACAAGAAATTACAAGAAACGTTAGCATTTTTTAAGCAAAGAAAAGACAATTACCACTATAACGTAATAGGACTGTTTGGAGTCATGTTTAATAAGCCCATTCCACGGTCAAATGCTTACTTCTGCTCGCAATTTGTGGCTTATCTGCTGATGGAAGCTGGTATGGTTTCTTTTGACAAGCCGCCGGAGCTTATCACACCGCAGGATATTCAGCAGCTGCCTGGATTAATTTCTATCTATCAGGGCAAATTACAAGGCGCAGTTTAACCAGAAGAGGGAGGCTCAAATTTCATACATTTTTTACCGAATAGGAGCATTCCTGTAATGAAGAAATTTGAGGTTTGAACAAAAAAGAGCCCTCTTGGTATAGTACAGGGTGTCATTGCAATGACCCCGAAATTAAAAAATACCAAGGAGGACTCATCCATGAATTATAATCAAAATCACAAAATATCGCAAATCACACCATCTACACTTGTAGTGGGAATAGACATTGCCAAAGACAAACATGTGGCACGAGCACAGGACGACAGAGGCTATGAATTTGGGAAAAGATTGATCTTTGAAAACCGAATAGAAGGCTTTGAAATCCTACTGGAATGGATTTCAAAGCTCCAGAAAGAACACGATAAAAACCATGTCATCATAGGAGCTGAGCCAACAGGTCACTATTGGATGAGTTTAGGTTATTATCTGATCAGCAAGGATACGGATTTTGTATTGGTTAATCCGATGCATGTCAAGAAAGCAAAAGAACTGGATGATAACTCGCCAACGAAAAATGATACCAAAGATGCGCGCGTGATTGCCCAGCTGGTGAAGGATGGGAGATACTCTATACCAAACCTTCTCGACGGCATCTATGCCGAGTTAAGAGAAGCCATGAAACTACGAGATCAACTCATCAAACAGCAGACAGTTACGGAAGGACGTATACAAAATAACATGCAGCGCTATTTTCCAGAGTTTCAGGATGTATTTAAACAATGGAATGGAAAGGCCGCATTATATACGTTACGGGCATTTCCATTTCCATCTGATATTCGTGATAAAACGCCAGAAGACGTACTGGAGGAATGGCAAACGGTCGTTAAACGTGGTGTTGGTATCAAACGAGCAACCAAACTGGTAGACAAAGCGAAGAAGAGTGTTGGCATAGAAATCGGCTTACGCTTTGCCAGACAAGAGCTACACAGCTTATTAGACCAATATGAGCTGTATGCAGAACAATTGAAAGAGCTGGATTTGGAAATAGAGGCGCTCTTAGGAGAGATACCAGGAGCAAAAGAAATGCTGGCTATCAAAGGACTGGGAGTAACAACCGTAGCTACCTTTTTCGCGGAAGTAGGAGATATATCAAATTATCATCATCCGCAACAACTCGTGAATCTGGCCGGCTTATCGTTGCGGGAGCACAGTTCCGGGAAATTCAAAGGGGAAACGAAAATAACGAAACGCGGACGGAAGAAACTGCGAAAGGCGATTTATTTAGCGATACGACCGCTCGTAGCGAATAATCCGACGTTTCAAACCTTGCATAGGTATTACACGACCCGCCCGGAAAATCCATTAAAGAAACAACAATCATTGATTGCGTTGTGTGGGAAATTATTACGTGCCTTGTTTGTCATTGGTCAAAAACAGTGTGAATTTGATGGAAGCAAGTTATTGAAAGGTTTACCTCAGATAGAAACTTTACAGGCAGCTTAAGCTGTAGAAGAAAGAAATAGCAACAAATGACCTTGGGAACTTAGAATACACAAACACCAATAATGCGGAGTCGGAGCTTATTTTTTCCATTCGGGCTAGACCCAGCATAGGAGCTTATTCCGACCTCCACCTTGTGGATACGCAGGACGAGGGAATGTATGGATACCAATCCCGTGATACATGGGAGGGTGAGCGACCATAAGAAGTGTGGAGTTACCAAGCATGGTTACACCATTTTTTACCAAATACTACCTGTTTGGTCGTTAGGATGGCTAGGAGTGCATTAGAATATTCTGTATTCTGACAAACGCTCCACCCCCACTATCCAACCCCAAATTGGATGTTTAAGAAATTCTAAGAAAACAAGAGCATTTCGGAGATATTTTAAGTATATAGAGGGAGGATGCTGTTTGAAAAGATTCGTTTTATTAGTTTTCATGCTGATTGTATCCATCGTAACGTTGTTTGTCACTGCTTATTTTCAACGGGATGTCAATACACTGTCGTTAAATGATCCGCAAGTTATCCAAGCAAGTATTATCATAATGATTATTTTGTTCATTCCTCCTGTGTTATTATCTTTTTTCAACCATAAATTTTGGAGGGTTATCTCAGCGATTTATCAATCTATTTTTTTCTTGGGGTTTATCATCCTTGTACCGACCGGTGTATTCAGCTTCCAGGCTGTGGGTATCAGTATTGTGTCATTAATCGGTGCAGTTATCAGTCTTTGGAGCATTTTTAGCACATTGCCAGAAAGCTTTTTTAAAGAATATTGATTTAGCGTAGAGGTAGGAGACTTTCTGTATAACCCAGCATCCGCAGTTCAAGAAATAACATACGACATTGTCTCGGGAAAGGGTCTTATCCATGGTAAGGCCTTTTCTGTATGGGATAAGACCCATCTTACTTTTATTAAAAAATGATCGTTTAAAAATTTTTAACAAAATCTTTTTGACTGTAGAATGACTTATGATACTCTAGCGATAACTTGCATGACTCGAAAAGTATGTTGATATGTAACCAAGTGAATGCCGATTGTACAGCACAGCGTATTTCACTTTGAAAAAATGGAATCATAAGACGAAATATTATGCAGTGGGAGTCAGCGCCGTTATCCCCCGCTAAAATAAATTCATTTTCCACGCTCTATTTGAAGGCGGAAGTTTTACGGGCGTTTCTCCGTGATAAAAAGTCAGGTTCGGACGTTTACAAGTTTGATTTATGGTGAATAAAGCAAACTATAAAAGATTTTTTATTAAGTCTCGATATCCTCTTAGCTTTTCTTATTGTAGAAAAGGGAGTTTTTTTACAAATATACCCGATAGATTGAATCGTTTCCCGAATATTTCTATTAAATAGGTATCTGGATTGTCTTAAAAGATTTCAAATAAATCAAGGTGGTGAACCGCATGGAAGTTTTATATTTTTCAGCTGGACGTTCTGTTTATGAAATGAAGAAAGAGGCACAGGAATGGATAATGGAGGAAAGACCGGCACCGGTTTCATTTATATGCCTTGCTGCAGATCCCAGCCGGAAAGGACGGCTGTATGGAGGGACCTTTAACGAAGGGTTATGGATAAGTAATGACAGCGGCAAGACATGGGTACCCGCTGGATCAGGAATATCACATAACAGGGTGATGAGTGTTGCGGTCAGTTCAACAGAGGTTAAAAATGGATGTCATGTCGTTTGGGCAGGCACCGAACCGAGCGGGCTTTTTCGTTCAGAAGACGGAGGAGAAACCTGGGTTGATTGCCCGGCTTTACTGGATTTACCTTCAAAATCTTCCTGGAGTTTCCCGCCTCGGCCGTACACGCATCACGTACGTTGGATTGAACCGGATATTCATGAGAAAAACCGCATATTTGTCGGCATTGAACTTGGCGGCGTGATGAAAAGTGAAGATAAAGGGGGCAGTTGGGAAGATCGAAAACCGAATTCCCAACATGATTGTCATGCTTTAACAACACACCCGCAAGCTCCAGGACGGATATACGAAGCTGCGGGCGGCGGGTATGCTGAAAGCTTTGATAGCGGAAACACCTGGCAGACGTTCAATGAGGGTTTGGAGCCTTATAACTATTTGGTTGATATTGCCGTAGATTCAGGGGATGCAGATACAATGGTGGCTGCTGCGTCCAGGAGTCCTTATGAAGCATACGATCCATCCCGTGCAAGAACGATTTTAGTACGGCGTGAAGATGGCGGTTCTTGGTCGCCTGTATACAAAGGCTTGCCGGATGCAGAATGCTCCTCTGTTTTTGCGTTAACTTCTCATCCATTCCAGTCAGGTATTTTTTACGCTGTGAATAATCTCGGCTTCTATCTTTCTTTTGATGCAGGACAAAGCTGGGAAAAAGCACCGCTGGATTGGCCGGATGATTTAACGGGAGAAAGAATTCATGGATTCGCGATGGTCGTTTCCGAGGATTAAAAGACCATCGTGTCCATGGTCTTTATACGAATACGGGAATGTTAGATAAATGATATTTAACAAAAAAAGCGCAATGACATCATGGAAGGAGTTGCATTCATGCAGGTGAAAAGGCGTAACCAGCGCCAGAGCAGTTTAATTTTTACTTTTACCGCAACGGTATTGCTGTTGCTTAGCGGATGTGTCTCAGAGGAAGAGACGGACCAGCAGCCTGAGCCGAATCCATCAGAAGATGAAAGCGAGAGACTGATTCCGCCAGAAAATGAAGAAGAGCCAGAACCTGAAACAGATGTGCCAGAGGTTTATGGTGTCAGCGCAGGGCATCCAGATGCTGTAGAAGCTGGAATGACTGTTTTGGAAAATGGAGGTAATGCCGTGGATGCGGCCGTTGCAGCGGCGTATGCCATTTCTGTTGTAGAGCCCTTTGCATCAGGAATTGGCGGCGGCGGAGTAACACTCGTTCAAGAGCAGGGTCAAGACCCTGAGGCATATGATTATCGTGAAGTTGTCCCTGAAGGAGGCGTTCCTTCATCAGATATTGGTGTGCCTGGATTTGTAGCCGGGACAAAGGAATTACATGATGACTATGGGACTGCTGACTGGGAGACAGTAATTGACCCGGCGATTGATTTGGCAGAAAGTTCGGAGGTATCTGAAACGTTAGCACAGCAGCTTCAATCTGCTCAGGACCGTCTGCCGGTTGAGCAGCTGGAGCATTTCTATCCGGATGGGCCAGCGATTGAGGCAGGAGCCACTTTAGAACAGCCGGCATTGGCCGAAGCATTGCGTGATATCCGTGATAGTGAAGGAGCTTCCTTTTATGAAGGGGATACTGGAGAAGCGTTAGCAGCGATTCAAGGTATGGACGGAGACTCACTTGCTGACTTTCGTGTCGGACGGCATGCCCCCGTGACCGGAGAGTTTGCTGGATACGAGGTGACTGGTGCTCCGCCGCCGCTTCCTGGTGCCAGCGTCATTCAAATGCTGCAAATCCTTGAAGAGCGGGGAACATTAGAAGAAGAACGGAATAGCACGCCATTTGTGCATGACATTGCGATGTCGTGGCGAATCGCTCAAGCATTTATTTATACGGATTTCGGTGACCTTTCGTTTGTGGATGTTCCGGTTGATTCTTTCGTTGACCGTGAACAGAATGCTGCTTTAGCAGAAGAAATCTCCGGTGACAGCTTGCTTCCTGAGGACGAAGAGCGGAGTTATGACGACTCGGACCCTAATACGACACATATTACAGTGATTGATGACAACGGCACTGTTGTTTCCATGACGAATACACTGACCAATTTCTTTGGCTCCGGTGTCTACACAGAAGGTTTCTTTTTGAATAATCAAATGTCTCGATTTGATATTGGTCAAACGGAGCAAAATGAACCTGAGCCTGGACGGCGTTCCGTTACCTGGTCCTCTCCAATGATTGTGGCAGATGAGGAGGGACCTGTTTTAGGGATTGGCAGTCCGGGAGGCGAACGTATTCCAATTATGCTTACGCAGGTGATTGCTGACTGGGTTCAAGAAGACTCAGACCTGGAAGCTGTTGTTGAAGCGGATCGTTTCCACCTGACGGATAATGCGCTTGTGATGGAATCCGCTCCGGAAGCAGATGTAAGGGAAGGATTGCTTAATATTGGGTATAACGAGATTCGTGAAGCTCCGACTCCGCTGTATTTCGGGTCTGTTCAGGCTTTGATGATCGATCGGGAGAATGATGACATCTCTGGTGCGGCTGATCCCCGGCGAGAGGCTGATTGGCGTGTAGAACCACGGGATTAGGCAAGAATCTAGTATTCTAAAAAATGTACTTGGGCATTTTAATGTAAGGAGTTAAAGAGGATTCTATGACATCAATGAAGCAAAAAAATCAACATCAACGAATTGCTATATTAGACCAAATGCGGGGCGTTGCTTTACTTGGAATCTTTTTAGCCAACGTCCCGGGGCTGTCTTCCGTCGATACGGAAAATTTGTCTCCGGTTAATGAAGTACTAAGAAGCTTAGAGGAGATTATATTAACAGACAGTACCCGGCCGCTGTTTGCATTCATGTTTGGCCTGAGCCTTATGTTACTTTATAATCGCCTAAAAACGAAGCAAATCAACCCTTATCCAGTATTATTCAGACGATTATTTTTGCTTGCCCTCGTTGGTGCTGTGCACGGTTTTGCAATTTGGTCGGGAGATATTCTGCTCATGTATGGGATGGCGGGATTTTTCCTTCTGCTGTTTATGAATTGGTCAGCAGCCGGATTGGTTATTACTGCTTTCCTTTTCTGGATCGGCTATACCATTGGAGCGGATGTAATCAGTTATTTCTCATCCTATCATTTGTCTCTGGAAGCCGGTTTGAAAGGTCTGTTGCCTGACTCAAAAGAGCCGCCGACAGGAACAGAATATCTTATTATTGAATTTTCTTCCATGGTCGCACACATCAGCTTTTTCCTGTTTGGTATGTATGCGTATCGGAAGGGGCTGCTTACAATAATCGAAAAGCGAAGAAAAACCATGAGCTTATTGTCAGTACTTTTTCTTGTGATTGGGTTAGCAGGGAAAGCAAGCCTTTATGATAGAATTGCATTACATCCATTGGAAAGCTTCTACCCCTTTTTGGTGACAATCGGCATGATTTTATTCATTGTCCTTTTAGGAACTAGCAAGGGGAGCATGTCGAAGTTGCTTGTCCCGTTCACATCGGTCGGTAAGATGGCGTTTACGAATTACATCATGCAATCTCTGGTTTTTGTAAGTTTGTTTCAATCGAGCGGACGAACGGTTTTTATCAATTTAGGGATTTGGGAGGAACCAAGCTATGCGTTCGCTCTTGGGGTTGGAGTCATTTTATTCGCGGCACAAATGATTTTCAGTCATCTCTGGTTGAAAGAGTTCTCCTATGGACCGTTTGAATGGCTTTGGAGGATAGGGACTTATGGGAAAATGGTTTCTATCAAAAGAAAAGCAGAATAGGTACATTTTATATACCAATGTAAAAAAATCCAACTAGCTTGCAGTTGGATTTTTTTACTGACTATTACTAATGAGCAAATTAAGCCCAAGCACCTTTTCGGAAGACCGGAACACGGCTGCCGTCTTCTTTAATGCCATCAATATCCATTTGATCCGAACCAATCATGAAGTCAACATGTGTTGCTGAACGATTCAGACCAGCTTCTTTTAATTCTTCTTCTGACATCTCCGTTCCGCCTTCTAAGTTGAACGCGTATGCAGAACCCAGCGCTAAGTGATTTGAAGCATTCTCATCAAATAACGTATTGAAAAAAGTCAATCCGGATTGAGAAATAGGGGACGCGTCCGGAACTAAAGCAACTTCTCCTAAGCGGGAAGCACCTTCGTCTTGCAGGACTAATTTTTGAATAACCTCTTCGCCTTTTTCAGCAGTCACTTTGGTTACTTTCCCATTTTCAAAATGAAATTCCATCCCTTCGATGACAGAACCGGCATAACTTAATGGCTTGGTTGATACGACAACGCCATCGACCCGGTTGGCATCTGGGGCTGTAAATACTTCTTCTGTCGGCATATTGGCTATAAAGCGTTCTCCGCGGGAGTTAAAGCTTCCAGCACCTTCCCAGCGGTGGTTTTTCGGCAGGCCGACCGTTAAATCTGTACCCGGCGCAGTGTAATGCAATGCTGTAAATTGTTCCTTATTCAATGATTCCGCTTTCGTTTCCAGGGTCTTATCTTTATCCTCCCATGTGCGGATCGCATCGTCATCATACAAGTGAATCGCTTTGAAAATAGCATCCCATAATGCATCCGTTTGTTCTTCCGCTGAATCTAAATCCGGAAAGACTTTCGCTGCCCATTCCGGACCGGCTGCAGCTGCCACGACCCATGAGATTTTATTCGACTGTGTTGCTTGCGATAATGGCTGAAATGCTTCACCAGACGCTTTTTGCGTTGCAGCGATTTTTTCACCATCTAATCCTTTTAAGGCATCCGGATCATTGGAAACAACATTGATACGGCTGGCACCTTGTTCAATAATATAGTTCATTTCTTCAATGCGATAATCTGGAATATCTGTTAGGGTTTCGGTTGATTGATGCTCAAACCCAAGTCTTGAGATTTTATCGTCTCCCCATTTGACAATAACACGTTTTGCGCCTTTTTCATAAGCAGCTTTTGTGATTTTACGTGCTAATGGAGCCTGTTCAACATCAATCGTTAGAACGACAGAATGTCCTTCTTGAACGTAGACACCGGTAGAAACGATTAATTCAGCATATTTTTGCAGGTATTCATCAAAATTTTCCAAAGCCATACATAGAGCCTCCTTGTGAAGTTGATATACGATTTTATCGTAGCACAATCATTTATGAATCACAAAAGAGGAGCTAGGCATTGATTCACCTCAAACGATTTTTCTTCATAACGATAACGTAAAAATGAAAAACTCGGCTTTTTTATTCCATTTCCAAGCCTATATTGCCAAATTGATTCCCGGATTTCATTCTCTCCAATGCATGTTCGATTTCAATAAGCGGATAAACGCTATCAGCACCGGTTTTATGTTGTGATGCGTTATACTGTTCGAATTCTTTCTTACTTTCCATAGAAGTTCCTAAGATATTAAATTGCGGGTAAAAGAGGGAGGGTAAAGAAAGGTCAATACTGTCTCCGGAGCTCGCTCCAAAATTAACCAAATTTCCATCTGGCTTTAAGACATCAATGTATTTTCGGGAAGAGTGCCGGCCCAATACTATCTAATATGATATCGAATTTTTCATCTTTCATTTTAGCTGTCCAATCCCTATCTGTTTTTAAAAGATAATCCGCTCCGAGATCTCCAGCTTTACGCAGCTTCTCTTCATCTCTTGAAATGACGCTCACCTTTGCTCCGATACAAACTAGATGATATAAAGAAAAATAGCATTTATTCATAAAAACTGATTTTATTGATTAACTTACCTTAGAATGTCTTGATTTCTTTTTTGCATTAACCAAAATAACGCCAAAAATAATCACCGTTGCGCCGATAATATGGTAATAATGAAAAGGCTCGTTTAAAATCAGTACTCCAGACAGGATGGTAATTAACGTAGCCACATTATTAAACACACTTACTTGAATAACCGGCAATTTGGACACAGCATAAATAGACAATAAAGACGTTCCAAATGTAGACAGGACACCCAAAAATAAAATTGATAATAAATATGGAATTTCTGTCAGGGAATCGATATACTCGCCGGCAGAACCGCCGTTTATGAAGTAGATGACATTAAAGAACAGAAAACCAATGAACATGATATATATCGTAATTTGAATTGGTGCGATAGATTTTGTTGCACTTCTGGACATTACCTGCCAAATCGCTGTTGCAAGAATAGATACGATAATCAGCAGGTTGCCAAGCAGATGAAAATCATAGCCTCCCGAGCTGTTCATCAGCTGCAGGAAAACGACTCCGGCAATGCTAAAAACGATTCCTAATCCTTGTACTATTCGGACCTGTTCCTTCAAAAATACACTTGCTAAGAGAACAGTTATGGCCGGGGCAATCGCCTGAATGATTCCTGCTTCCGTAACCGTTGTTTGATCAAGACCAAGTATTTGACTGCTGAAAAATATAATCGGGTAGAACAAGGAAATAATAATCACAATCATGATTTCCTTCCGATTCAACCGTAAATGGATTGGTTTTATGACAAGAAATAAAAGCAATCCCAAAAAAGCAAATGTAAATCGCTGCGCCAATATAAGTAATTGCCCTTCATACGTCAAAGAAATTTTCACAAACATAAAGGACAATCCAATAATAATGGAAAAAGTGACTGCTGCCAGTAATGCATTATTTTTTTTCATGACTTCCTCCTCCTTCTATTCCAGAGTATAGAAAGAATGTCTAAACGGAAGCAATTCTTTTTTTAGGTGTATCGATACAAACAAGATAAAGGAAAATACAATTGAAATAGATTCATGGTAATCTGTTTGTAGAGGAGAAGGGGGCTGCTTATGAAGAAATATCAATTCGTAGCTGATAAAATCTTAAAACGTATAGAGGAAGGAATATATATAGATAGACTGCCGACGGTACGTAAATTAATGGAAGCCTTTGGAGTAAGTCAAGTGACGGTAACGCAGGCGCTTAAATATCTAGTTGAGAACAATAGAATATATGCCAAGCCTAATGTCGGTTATTATATTATTTCCAGAAAAGAAAAAGCTGCTGCTTTTAACGGGGTATATGATTTTTCAACTGCTTCCACTTCCTGGACGGACTTTCCATTGGACAGCTATTCGCAATGCTTGGAAGCTGCTATCCAAAATGAAAAAACAGAATTATTTACGTATGGTGCAACGACCGGCAATGAGGAGTTGAAAACCTTATTTCAGAAGCTGTTGATGGAGGACCAGATATTCACAAAAAAAGAGCAGATTATGATTACAAGCGGTACACAGCAGGCTTTGCATATTCTTGCTTTAATCATGCTGACCAGAAAGGAATCCATTCTAATTGAACAGCCCACCTATCATCAGGTCATCAATCTTATAGAACGCCTTCAGTTAGATTATGTCACATGCTGCCGAGGGCTGGATAAAATAGATTTGCAGGAATTAGAGAAAACGATTAAAATCAAGCGTCCAAGCTATGTTTATTTAATGCCGCGCCTGCATAATCCGCTTGGTACAACCATGAATGAACAGGAAAAAAAGCTGCTGTTGGAATTAGCAGAGAAATATGATTTTTATATGATTGAAGATGATTACCTGGGAGATTTTGAAGGGGACAACAGTTATAAAACACTCTACGAAATGGATAATGATCAACGTGTTATTTACTTAAAAAGTTTTTCTAAAATCATGTTTCCAGGGCAGCGGTTAGGTATTACTGTCGTGCCAGAGAAATTAATCGAGCCCTTTCGGAGTTTTAAAGAAATTATTGATATCCATACCAATTCTTTGAGCCAGGTTATTATGCAGACATTTATGGAGAGCGGTCTATATGCACACCATAAAGACAAAATCGTCTCCAAACATCAGCAGAAAGCAGAGATACTGCGGCATGCATTAAATACCTTTTTATCCGGGTATGCATTTAATGACAATCATCAAATGCATACCGTAATCAAGCTGCCAAAACAGATAAATATACAGAAACTTCATGAAGCATTAGCGAAACGTCATGTTTTAGTCGATGACTATAAAACAAATTATATAGCTGATTATAAGCAGAAACATAAATTCTTAAAGTTGAATATAACGAGTATTCAAGAAGGAAGAATCCATGAAGGTGTTCAATTAATCCATGAAGCAATAGAAAGCAGCAAATATCTCTAAAGCAAGAGGCGTCTGTATCGATACAGGCTTTACATATTTTTAAACAAAGGGAGGTCACTTCTATCA
Organism: Oceanobacillus sp. FSL K6-0251; assembly: GCF_038004725.1. Classification (NCBI taxonomy): domain Bacteria; kingdom Bacillati; phylum Bacillota; class Bacilli; order Caryophanales; family Bacillaceae; genus Oceanobacillus; species Oceanobacillus sp. FSL K6-0251. The sequence goes on from NZ_JBBORS010000001.1 coordinate 2,339,167, forward strand.
TAATGAAACGTAACAAATAAGATAGGAGTGATTTTCAATGGAATCAGAATATATTTTAAAATGGATGCAAGAGCGAAAAAGCGTCCGAAGCTTTACAGAGCAGGAGGTAGATACGAATCTGGTAGCTAATATTATCGATCATGTCCGTTTGGCTCCGAGCGGATTCAATGCACAGCCTTGGCGATTTGTTATTGTGAAAGACAAAACCATGATTCAAAAGCTCTACCAATATTCCGCTTATCAAAAGCAATTAGATACTGCCTCCTGTGTCATCGTGCTATACAGTAATCTGATGGATGTGCGGGAGAAAGCAGATGATGTCCTTCATCCGGAAATGAATTTGGAAAAGAAGAAAAGTGACAAGGAAGCTCTTTTAGAAACGCTGGATATGGCTCCTGAGGTGCTGCAATCGCAAGGGTATATTGCGCTTGGGTATTTGCTGTTAGCGCTCACCGCTTACGGTATATCCAGCGTTCCGATGCTGGGTTTTGATCTGGAAAAGGTAAAAGCATTATTGGAGATAGAGGGGAATATTCTTTCTGTGGTTGCAGCAGGATATGGAGCTGACGAGGGGCATAGTCACCACCGTCTGACTTTGGGAAAAATTGTTCGTATATATTAGAGGTAGCAGGATATCATGGTATTTTTAAGCTTCTGTGTGCAGCATCCTATTTAACAAACCTGTATCTGCTGATAAAATGAAGAAAAGCAATTTACCCGTTTAATTTATCAGATGAAGGTGATTTTAGTGAGCAGAGATGCAGTTATACATTATGCAAAAAGAAAATACGATACAGAGCCAGATTATCCTTGGGCTAAATTTTCTAATTACGCTGTGCTTCGGCATAAGGAAAACAGCAAATGGTTTGGGTTGCTGATGGATGTGAACAAAGAGAAATTAAATATAGAAGGAGAAGGGACTGCAGCCGTTTTAAATGTCAAATGCGACCCGGAATTGGCATCGATTTTAAGAAAAGAAAATGGAATACTGCCAGCTTACCATATGAACAAAGAACATTGGATCAGCATTCTGCTGGACGGTTCTATTTCAGAAGAGGAAATATTTGAACTTTTAGATGCCAGTTATCATTTAACCATGTAGACAAATCATGACTGCAGCAGACAATAATGTTTGCTGCATTTTTGAATAAAAGGAAATTAATTGAAAGAAACGTATGTTCTTTTTCTTAGGATAGTGTTATGATAAGATAACGCAATTTACAAATGAAGGAGAAAAAAGAGCATGACAGGAAAAACACATATTATGGCTGGAATCACAGCGACGACAGCCATCGTCGCCATCACAGATGCATATCAGCCCGAATGGTTCATTGCAGCAGGCGCAGCAGGGGGCTTGCTTCCGGATATTTGCCATAGCGGCAGCAAAATCGGACGGAGGTTTCCAGCGGTTTCGAAAGTAGTTAATACCCTCTTTGGTCATCGAACCTTTACACATAGTTTATTATTCTTAGCGCTGGTGGCGTTTATTTTATCTAAGTTCATCAGTAATCCGTCGATCACCATGGGGATTTTAGCTGGTATGGTTACGCATTTTATACTAGATGCTGCGACAAAGCAGGGAATCAAGCTGCTGTACCCTGCAAAGATTACGATTCGTTTTCCATTCGCTGCAACAACTGGCGGAAAAGCGGAAGGGGTTGTTTTACTGGCGTTGACAGTAGTTACGCTATTTTACGCCAACAGTATACTGGCATTTTTCTAAGCATGTGTTTTTGACCAGCTTCACAGCAGGCAAGGAGGTTATCATGGAAATTCAAATTTCAAAAATACAGAAAGAACAAGCATGGGAGCTTAGGCATGAAGTCATGTTGCCGAATGAGGATTTCAACTACATAAAGTTAAAGGATGATGCTTCGGGTATTCATTTGGGACTTTTTAAAGATAATATACTGATTTCCATTGTTACGCTGTTTATAGACAAAGAGGAAGCTCAATTTAGAAAATTTGCGACGCTGATATCAGAACAGGGAAAAGGGTATGGAAGCAGATTGTTAGAGTCCGTATTTGAGGAAGCGAAAAAACATGATGTGAAAAGAATTTGGTGTAATGCCAGAAAGAATAAGAGCCATTTTTATCGGAAGTTTGGTCTCCAGGAAACAGATAGAAGTTTTATGAAAAATGGGGAGGCCTACGTTATCATGGAGAAATTTCTGTAGTCCTCCAATAAATGAAAGAAGCCGTCTGTGCTGCACAGACGGCTTCTTTCATTGTGGAAGCTCGGACGTCTTCCCGACTAATTATGGTGCATGGTGTATTAAAGTTGTTCCAGTCATACACAGAAAGAAACCTTCAATGAATACTTTTCATTTTTTTGCTAAAAATAAATTCTATTACCATAAGGAACAGCAATTAGAACCATCTATTCGGGATACCCGTAATCAAGAGATGATTTCTAATGAAGGGAAAAAGATCGTGGATGATGAAAATTCACTGACTGCCGGAGACCGCGGCCCGACTCTGATTGAAGACTTTCTTGCCAGAGAAAAGATAGCGCATTTTGATCGAGAGAGAGTACCGGAACGGGTCGTGCACGCTCGAGGAACAGGTGCTTATGGAGAATTTGAACTGTATCAATCTATGAGTGAAGTGACTATGGCAGATTTCTTACAGGATCCTTCCAAAAAAACACCGTTATTTGTACGTTTTTCACAAGTAATCGGTTCACGGGGCTGTAATGAAACCGTTCGCGATGTACGAGGTTTTTCTATTAAATTCTACACAGATGATGGAAACTTTGATATTGTGGCCATCAATTTCCCCATTTTCTTCATCCAAGATGCGATTAAATTCCCTGATTTGATTCACTCTGTCAAACCGGAGCCTGATAATGAATATCCTCAAGGGCAGACGGCACACGATACATTTTGGGACTTTATGGGAAGTAATCCGGAGACGACTCATATGGCGATGTGGATTATGTCTGACCGGGCTATTCCAAAGAATTTTCGTACCATGGAAGGCTTTGGCGTTCATACGTATCGTTTTGTAAACAAAGAGGGAGTTGCTCATTTTATCAAATTTCATGTCAAGCCTGTCCTGGGTGTTCATCCATTGATTTGGGACGAAGCACAAAAACTTGGCGAGGATGCCGATTTTCATCGAAGAGACCTTTGGACAAATATCAAAATGGGCAATTATCCGGAATATGAACTTGCTGTACAGATTATCAGTGAAGATCAGGAGTTTATGTTTGATTTCGATATTTTAGACCCGACAAAGTTTTGGCCGGAGGAGGAAGTCCCGCTTCAAAAAATAGGAAAAATAACGTTAAACAAAACGGTCGATAATGCTTTTTCGGAAACAGAACAAAGTGCGTTTCACCCAGGGAATATTGTTCGGGGAATGGATTACTCCAATGATCCGCTGCTGCAAGGGCGATTATTTTCGTATACAGATACACAGCAGGTGCGAATAGGCGCAAATTATCAACAGCTTCCTATCAACAAGCCGGTTTGTCCGGTTTTTAACAATCAGCGGGATGGAAACTCGCGTCATGTGATTGACCGAGGAAAAGTATCTTATCATAAAAACATATTAGCGGATAATACACCATCAGAAGTTCCGCCAGACAAGGGAGGCTTTGTTACGTATCCTTCCACCGTAGAAGGGTTGAAGCAGCGTAAAACAGCGGATTCTTTTAAAGATCACTATACGCAGGCAAGGATTTTCTGGAACAGCATGACACCTGTAGAGCGGGAGCATATTATTGGAGCGTATAGCTTTGAGCTGGGAAGATGTCTTCATGTACCTGTGCGTCAGCAGATGGTGGACCGCTTGGCAAGGGTCAGCAAAGAGCTTGCAGAGGCTGTTGCGTCAAATGTTGGTGTTACTGTACCAGACGTAGAAGAGTCAACTGCTACGAAATCATCGCCGGCTGTAAGCTTGATGAATACCAATTTTGTGGCGAATACACTGAAAGTAGCTGTTTTTCTGGCAGAAGGTTTTCCGGGTAAGGAAGTGGATGCTTTGCTCAAGCAATGGAAGAAGGCCGGGATGCATCCCGTTATTGTCAGCAATAAGCTCGGTGAAGTAAAGAGCAGCGAGGGAATGACTTTTGATGTAGACCAAAACTTTCTGACAGGATCTCCGTTAAGCTATGAGGGTGCATATCTTGTTGGCGGTACCGGAGTCAATGACTATTTTCATCATCAAGCCCGTACCTTTATTATGAATATGTACAATCATTTCAAGCCGATAGGTGCTAGAGAAGAGAGTGCTCATTTATTGAAGGAAATGGGTATTGAAGGACAGCCTGGAGTCGTGATGGATATCGATTCGCAATTCGGACAGAAGTTTATTGATGCGATGGCGAAGCAGCGTTTTTGGGAGCGTCCGAGTTTCCTTTATAATATGTAAGGTAAAATAAGAAAAACATCAAATTACGATAAAGTGAGTAATTTGATGTTTTTTTTATTTGGGATTTCATTCTGTGTAAGGTTTATGAACGTTTCTTTCTGAAAAGAAATTATTCTGCATTTCTTAAGAAAAGCGGGGAAGGGAAGCTTTTTATTGAATAATAATTATCGCCATGCAATGGAATAATGTTCCGCTTTATTGTCCCTTGTCATTCTCCATCCTTTCTGCCTTTAATTTTGATTGAAAATTCCTAAACCAGTCGATTTCAAATTTAATTTTCTCTATACCTAAATCCAGCGTTGCATATTGGAAATAGGCAATTGATTTTACTCCCTCTTCCGTCATAAATTCTGTTGCACCGCCAGCTTCTTTTAAATTATTTATATAGTCACGGCTGAAATTATTTCTCTGATCAATCGTTATGTTAATAGCTTCCAAGCGATGTAATTCTTTTTCTAATTCTTCCAGATAGCTGTTGATAAACGCTTCGTGCTCTGAATGATCTGCGAACCCTTGAAAGAAAAATTTACTTAATTCCATATTTTTTTCCTTGTATAACATAGGTGTTGATATATTTTCTCTAAAATGTTTTACTCCAGCTTCTGTAATATAATATGTTTTTTTGTTTACACTCCCCTCTATGTGTACTTCAAAAGTAATCCATTCCTTTTTCAATAATTTTTTGATTCCTGCTTGAATACTGCCTGTGCTGTCGCTGCTGACATTAGATAAGGTTTGTTTGATAGATTGCCTTAACTCATAAATCGTTGAACCTCGAATCATCAGAAAGCCTAAAATAATAGTATCCATCGTAATCCATTCTCCTTTAGTTAAAAAATGCTGTAATAAAAAAACACATAGATGACAAGAAAGACAAAGGGGTCATAACATACTTTTCCTTTTTGCTGGAAGATATGATGTTCATCCCTGTATTCAATAATAAATAAAATCCAAAGAAAATACATAATCCTCTTTCGATAGAAAAAGGGAAATCTATTATAATTATCCCGCCAACGTCAAGTATCGTTATAATTGCAATCATTTGGATGACCAGCGAGATTCCGCTTATTATTCGCATTTTTATAGGTAAGATCCTGAATTTACCTCCTAAAGTAAATTCACCTAATGGCAACCCTAAAGTTACCAGCAGCGTAAAAAGTGCAATGAACCCAAAAATAAACGCACCTAGGAATGAAAAAGAAAGCATCACAGTTCCTCCTTGGTCAGCTTTTAAAGCTGACGTTACTATTAGTAATATTACTAATAGTAACATTAATTATAACCATTGTCAGCATTTTTTAAATAATAATGAAATGAATTAACTGGAGTAAAAAATCAAGAGAGAATAGATAATATAATAATTTCCAATCTTCCTCAAGTATGGGATTATCAAGTGAATTGCTGTTAATTGTTAAAAAGAAATTCGTTTGATACTATTAAAAATGCAACAGAAAAATATGCGCTGGAGGTTTTGATTATGAAAGCAATTATTATCGAACAATACGGCGATGCAAATCAGCTAAAGGAAAAAGACGATATTCCCGTACCAGAAATAAAAGATAACCAGGTATTAGTAGAAATGCACGCTACGTCCATTAATCCGATTGACTGGAAGCTGCGTGAAGGTTACCTGCAAGAAGGGGTGCCTTTTGAATTTCCAATTATTTTAGGATGGGACGCGGCAGGTGTCATCAAACAAGTCGGTAAAAATGTAACCTCTTTTCAAGTGGGTGACGAGATATTTGCTCGACCGGCCCTTACACCAAATGGCACGTATGCTGCCTATACAGCGGTTGATGAAAAACTGCTGGCGATGAAACCAAAAAATATCAGCTTTGAAGAAGCGGCAGCAGTTCCGCTTGCAGGTCTTACTGCCTGGCAATGTCTTGTGAACTTCTCTGAAATAAAAAAAGGCGATAGAGTGTTGATTCATGCCGGTTCCGGCGGTGTTGGCAGCATGGCCATTCAGATTGCTAAAAGCTTCGATGCCTATGTAGCTTCGACTGCCAGCGGTAAAAATGAGACGTTTTTAAAAGAATTAGGTGTCGATCAATTCATTAATTATAAAGAGGAAGACTTTGAAGATGTTCTTCAAGATTATGATATTGTCGTGGATACGCTGGGCGGTGAAATCCTGAATAAAAGCTTCCATGTATTAAAGGAAGGCGGACGGCTCGTTTCCATTGCAGGACAGCCAGATGAAAAGTTAGCCAAACAAAAAGGAGTCAAGGCAGGATTCTTATGGCTTGAGCCAGATGGAGGAGAACTGTCTGAATTAGGGAAGCTGATGGAGGATGGGAAATTAAAACCGTATATTGGACATACTTTCCCGCTTATCGAGAACGGATTGAAGGAAGCGCATCGATTGAGCGAAACCCATCATGCGAAAGGAAAGATTGTGATTCAAATTAAGTAAGTACGGTGATTCACCAAAAATCAGGCTGCTGAGCAATATTCAGCAGCCTGATTTTTTTGCTGGAGGAAAGGGGGCAATCTAGTGAAAGTCCTTATCGCTTACATAAGAACTCCTTGTACAACAAGTCCAAGCACCAACCCTAGAAAAATAGAAGACAGCGTACCCAACAAGAAATATTCTGCCCAGTTCCGGTCGTTTAACTGCTTAAATCGGGCAATCGACTTGGCGGCAATGATAAATGCAATCGACTGATATGCGCCTGCTGCTGTTAATAGTATCACCAGCAATCTTTCCAGATAGCCGATAAGCTTGCCGCGCGAACGAAGCGGGGGAGAGTAAGTGAAATAATGATATTCCTCTGTAAAACGATTGTCTGTGCTCGGTTGGATTTTTTCCTTTCCGGCAGCTATTTGGTTTTTCAACGTCAGTTCACCTTCAAAATTAGCAAATTCGGATGGTAATGAACCAATGATAAATTTTACAATATGCCCGCTGACACTTGTCGCCAAAATATAAATGATGACAAAAAATAATGCTGTGTTGAGCAGAGTTAAACTGCTTGACCCATTCAGGTTTAAAAGACTTGCTGTCATCTCTGCAATTGTCATATGAAAGAATAGGAAACAGGTCAGGAGTATCATCATAACGTGTAAGACCTGATCTGCTAGAAAATATCCGAGTTTCTTCATATTATCCGTCGGGCTTTTGGGAAGGGAATCTACAAATTTTATTTTTAATAAATCAATCAAAAGGTGTGTGATTATAATAAAAGCTAAAGGTGAAATAAAATAGGAAATGACATGCTGAAACTCATATTGACAGCCCCATATTACCGCAAGTACAATACCTGTTGTCAGCAGGTGGTGAAGGATGTGTTTTTTTAAATGCTTGATTTTATGTTTCACCATCTGGTCAGATTGCAGCCAAAAATCAGCAATCAAATGTGCGAGAACAAGCAATAATATTGTCATGATAATCTCCTTTCCTCAGGGAAATAATCAGATAGATGTGTGATGATATGATGGTTAATATTTGTTTGCAGCTTATCTGTTAGACGATGGTTATCTTGTGCACCTAATGAATCCAGCACCTTTACAATATTATCAAAAGCATGCAAGATGATTTGCGTTTTGCCCTGTTTCATATGGTGGGATATGGTAGCTGTTGTTCTTTTAAGGTGTTCGCTTACCTTTTTTTGTTGACCGAGTATGAGATATAACGAACAGACGAGAGATTGTATGTCAGTTTGTTCGTTGATTTGTCCCTGCTTCAGCATTAAATTCGTATTAATCAAGATTTCGAACTGCTTGCTAAAAACCGTGAAGTCTTGTTCATTTGATGAAGCAGGCAACGCAAAACGAAACAGCAATCTATCTGGCTGTTTTTTCAGATGATTATTAGCGTTCCTTGCTTGTTTCATCAATGGATGAATCCATGTCTCTATATTTATATCCCTTACATCCTCTTTAATCGTTCCGAATGACAGGCCAAAATAAGGCGGATGATCAGTAAATTTCCAGATGCGGCTGATATAAAAAGCAAGAGTATATGCTGTTGCATAGCCGTTGCTCACAAGTACCAATTCATCTCCGGCGCGGTGACTGATTTGTGTTCCAGCTGTATTTTTGGTCCATAGAGAAATACTTTCTTTTAATTGTCCCAGGTAATCACTTAATGCCTTCCCGATATTTTCTTTTGACGAATTACTTATATCCATAATGAAGATGGAAACTTCCGTTGACATGAATAAAACAGCTCCTTCCTTATTCATCTCAGAGAATAGTTTGATTATATCATCGAATATATCAAAAGTTAGATGAAATAGTCAAACTTTGTGGAAGTTAGATGATTTAGTCTAATATAATTTGAAATATAAAAAAGCATACCATGACACACCAAACAATAAACAAATCATGTAAAGCTTATCCAAGTCATTTTTTCATAAATGACGCCTTTTGTATCACCCTAATTACTTTAGTATACGTGTACATCAGTTTTGCACTTTTTTGCTTCTAGTCACATTTACTATTACGAAAGGATGTTTAAAAAGTCCAATAAAAATGCCACAGCGAATTTCTGCGTTGACAGGATTTTTCCAATACTCACGTATTCAAAACATACGCTCCGTTCGTAAAAATCTCATCGCCTTGAATTTCTTGGTCCTATTTATCGTACTTTTTGAACACGCATTATAAAGAAATGGGGTGAATACGAATGCGCCGTAAGCTAGAAAAATTTGTGGATCCGCTTCCTAATCTACAGCCTCTAAAGCCTGATAAAAAAACAGGGGACGGGGTTCACTATGAAATCACGATGAAGCAATTCAAGCGTAAGCTGCATCGTGATTTACCAGCAACCACTTTATGGGGGTATAACGGTCAGTTCCCCGGCCCGATGATTGAGGCAAATCGGGATGAACCGGTTCACGTGGCATGGCTTAACCAATTGCCGAATAAGCATCTGCTTCCAGTTGATGTATCGATTCATGGCCTTGAACAGCTCCCCATCGTACGCACGGTGGTACATTTACATGGTATCGAAACAAAAGCTGACAGCGATGGACATCCGGAAGCATGGTACACAAATAACTTCCAAGAAACCGGACCTGTTTTTTCAAGAGAAACATTTACGTATCCGAATCATCAGCGCGGAAGCCTGCTTTGGTATCATGATCACGCTATGGGAATTACGCGGCTGAATGTATATGCAGGGCTGGCAGGGATGTATATTCTTCGGGATGAGCACGAGAAATCATTGAACCTGCCTGCTGGGGACTATGAAATTCCGCTTATGATTACAGACCGAAGCTTGAACGCAGATGGTTCCTTATTTTACCCATCACAGCCTGATGATGCAGCAAAAAACCTGCCAAATCCGTCTATTCTGCCTGCATACAATGGAGATACAATAATCGTTAATGGAAAGGCATGGCCGTTCTTAGAGGTGGAACCAAGAAAATATCGGTTCCGGATTTTAAATGCTTCCAATACAAGGTCCTACCAGTTACAGCTTGATTCTAATATAAACTTTCAACAAATCGGTTCGGACGGCGGGCTGCTCAGGCATCCCGTTGAAATCGAAAAAATCGGTTTTCAGCCGGCAGAACGAATCGATGTCATTATTGATTTTTCAAAAGCAGCTGGTCAGTCCATTCTATTAAAAAATGACTTAGGACCAGACGCTGATCCAAACGATGACACTGGAGATATCATGCAGTTCCGTGTTACAAAGTCATTGAAAAATAAAGATAGAAGCCATTTGCCACAAACTTTATCTGTTATTCCTTCATTAAAGCAAAATGATATTTCTGGTATTCGTTATTTAAAATTAGTTGGATCTGCTGATGAATTTGATCGTCCTTTATTACTTCTCAACAACAAGCACTGGCATGATCCAATCACGGAAAATCCGCAGCTAGGGACAACAGAGATTTGGGCTTTTACAAACACAACCAACTTCTCTCATCCAATTCACATTCATCTTGTCCAATTTCAGGTGCTGGAGCATCAGCCTTTCGATCTGGAGCAATATAATCAAGATGGCAAAATCATATTTACCGGACCGCCTGAGGCCCCCGCAGCAAATCACCGCGGCTGGAAAGATACCATTGAGGTTCCTGCTGCAACCATTACCAGAGTCATCGCTAAATTCGCTCCATATAGCGGAGAGTTTGTGTGGCACTGTCATATTTTAGAGCATGAGGATTATGATATGATGCGGCCTTATATGGTGGCAGATGATGACAAAAATAATACTAAATTTTAATTATATAGACGAAAAGGGTTTGAGTTGAGGGATAGCAGAAGCAGACCATGAAATAGAAAAAAGCATGAATGAGATAGATAGCCTCCAGTATAAAAACTAAAAACACCTGCTAAAAGCGTATATAAAATTAACGGCTTTTAGCAGGTGTTTTTATGAACTATATACAAAATTTAAAATAAAGCTGTGTATAGAGCTTGGATATATTCCGTAGGGGATAAAAGACAATTAAACAAAATCAAACAGAAAAGTATGAACCAAACCCATATAAAATACTGTGAAAGAGAGGAACTTATCCTTTTTGGAGCAACTCTATAAAATTTTGAGCAGATTTAGACAAGCTATGATCTTTGAGCCATATCAACCCGACTGGTCCATTTAACTCCATCGCACTTGATATCCGATAAGCATCTACAGGGTACCCGCGATATCGTTTCAGCAGAGTTTCCGGAACAATAGATGCGGCGAATCCAGACGCAACTAAATCCATTAAAAGGCTAATGTCAGAGCACTCCCCTATCTTATTAGGGTGCAGTTTAAATCGAGAAAATGCCTCTAAAATCAAATAGTGCACACCTAATCCCTCTGTGCTTGGAAACAGGAGAGGATAATGCTGGATTTCAGCAAGTGATACTTCTTTATCAAATGATGTCTGCTCCTCAGACGTAATGAAATAAAAAGGATCGTTATAGAGATGGAGAACAGAAAAATCGTCCAAATCTAACGGCATTCGGATAATTGCCAGTTCCACAATTCTGTCCCTGACTAATTGGCAAAGATGGGAGGATTCATTTTGTTGGATTTTATATGTGATTTTTGGGAATTCCTTTTGAAATTGTTCAAGTATATGTGGCAATTCGCTAACGGAAAATGTGTTAACACCAATAGTGAGTTTCCCATTTACCCCTTTGCCAACCTCTTTTACCTCTGTTTCGGTTTCTTCCATCCATTGAGTTATTTGCAGCGCATTTGTATACAGAGCTTTCCCTGCTTCTGTCATTTCTAAAAATTTACCGCTTCTTTCGACTAATGTGGCACCGAGTTCTTCTTCCATAGCTTTTAATTGTTGACTTAAGGGTGGTTGGGACATATGAAGTCTTTTAGCGGCGGCAGAAATTTTCCTTTCTTCTACAATAGCAATAAAATAGCGCAGCTGCCTAATATCCATCGTAAACATCCTTTCTACTTTAATCGCAGAGAACCGTCTGCAAAGCTCTACCTATAATGAAGTTTCATTTTATATATTAAAAAAATAAGTAAATATAATTAAATTAATATTTTTCATATAGCTACCTCCATGATAACATATTTATATAGGGGTAAAGGTTATGATAAAGCTGAAATATTTTTATCGCAGGGCAGCTGCCAAAACAGGGGAAGGTTTTTCAACACAGAAAGAAAAGAAGGAGGAAACCAATTTGGAACAAAAGTTAATTTCAGCAGCAGAAGAAGGAAATACAGAAACGGTTTTAAAATTAATAGAAGCTGGAGCAGATATTGATGCAACAGATGAACACGGTGTAACCGCAGTAATGGCTGCGACGCAAAAATATCATACAGATACTGTCAAGGCGCTTATCGAACAAGGAGCAGATATAAATATCCGCAATAGCAACCAGGATAATGTGCTTCTATATGCTGGAGCTGAAGGATTCCTTAAAATCGTGAAGCTTGCTGTTGGAGCAGGAGCAGATACATCATTAACAAACCGGTTCGGCGGAACGGCGCTTATTCCCGCTTCAGAGCGCGGGCATGTTGATGTGGTAGAGGAGCTTTTAATGAACTCTGACACAGATGTAAACCATATAAACAATTTACAATGGACTGCATTATTGGAAGCGATTATTTTAGGAAACGGCGGGGAAAATCATCAGAAGATAGTAAAGCTATTAATAGACCATGGTGCTGACATCCATATTGGTGATAAAGATGGCATTACTCCTTTAGAACATGCAGAGCGCCTTGATTTTAAAGAAATTGAACGTATTTTGAAAGAATCTCAAGCATAATTGGTAAAACGAAACATCATAAAGGAGAGGACCAACATGTCGAACAAAGAATGGATGAAACAAGCAGTCAAATTAGCGAATGAAAATGAACAAAAGCATCAGGGAGCCCCATTTGGAGCAGTGGTTGTCAAAGATGGAAAAGTAATTGGGTCTGGTGTGAATGAAGTAACAGCAACGAACGATCCGACTACGCATGCGGAAATTCAAGCTGTTCGTGAAGCCTGTCAAACGTTAAATACAACGAATCTTAAAGGGTGTGAGATATACGCCAGTACAGAGCCATGTCCAATGTGTTTAAGTACGATTTATTATACGCAAGTAGATACCGTGTATTTTTCTAACCCCAGCAACCCTGATCAAGACTATATATACAATCAGCTTTCCTTATCACATGATGAAAGGGATATTCACATGATTCATTTAAAAGAATGACTAAATAATTCAGCTGAAGCAGAATCTCCAGGTGTAAAAAAGATGATATTAGCCTTAACTGGAACAAAGATGACCGCAAAATCGAAATGGAATAACAGGATAATTCACTACGGAAGGCCCTTTGCGATAACATTTCGCGAAGGGTTTTTTTATTCATCTCAGCTTTCCATATATTAACACGACTATTTAAACGGATTTATGTTGACCATAGGAATATACGTTCGTATAATGAGTATACAAACACCCATTCGTATTAGGAGAGAGTATGATGAAAAACATTATCATGATGGATTATTCGAAGGAGCCTCGGCGGGACATTATATGTATAGATGTCAAATCTTTTTTCGCAAGCGTAGAAGCTGCCGAACGTAAGCAGCATCCTTTAAAATCCCGGATTGCAGTTGTATCCAAGCCGGATAATCAAGGCGGTTTGGTGTTAGCCGCTTCTCCTTTAGTAAAAAAAGAGTATGGCGTGAAAACAGGAACAAGGATTTATGAAATCCCGCAGAAAGCAAATATAGATATCGTGGAGCCTCGTATGGCAGTGTATTTACAAAAGAATATGGAGATATTACGTATTTTTAAGCGTTATGTAGCGAAAGAGGATTTACTTGTTTATTCTATTGACGAATCGTTCCTCGACGTAACGAAATCACATAAACTTTTTGGCAGTACGCATGACATAGCGAGGAAAATCCAACGTGATGTATGGAGAGAGTTGGGATTAGTGTTAACTGTGGGAATAGGGGATAATCCGCTTTTAGCAAAATTGGCACTCGACCATCAGGCAAAGCATGACGAACAACGAGGCTTTATTGGGGAATGGCGTTATGAAGACGTTCCATATAAATTATGGAAGATAGAAGCCTTAATTGATTTTTGGGGGATAGGACAAAAAACGGAAGCCAATCTAAATCGGATAGGGATTCGAAATATGTATGATTTGGCTCAATATGATATTGGCAAATTAAAAGAAAAGTTCGGTGTGATTGGTCAACAGCTCTATTTTCATGCACATGGAATAGATCGAACCGTGTTATCGGACACGTACACACCGGAAAGTACCTCCTTCAGCAGAAATCAGATACTAAACAGAGATTATTCGGTTAAACACGATATTGAAACGGTTATTCGGGAAATGACAGATGAGAATGTGGCAAGGTTAAGGAAGCACCGGCTCATGACAGGTGTTGTCAAGCTGACCATTGGATATTCGAGAGATACAGTACTAGGCGGGTTTAGCCATCAGATAAAGATTGAAGCAACGGATTCATCCAGAAAATTAAAAGCGCACATGCTGTTTATCTTTCATAAACATTATAAAGACAATATGCCCGTACGAGTGATTAATGTTACTTTTGGAAAACTTCAAATAAAGCAATCATTGCAACTGAATTTATTTGAATCGGCAGAAGAAACAATGGAAAACGAAGAGCTGGATAAGACGATTGATTTTGTAAGAAGAAAACATGGTTATACTTCCCTGCTGCATGCTTCTAGTCTGCTTAAAAACGGAATGGCGAGATACCGTGCGAAATTGCTAGGCGGTCATCGTTCTGGAAAGGAAGAGTGAACATGGAAAAAATATCGATTACACGAGTTACGCCTGAACAGTTCGGGTATAAGGACAGAGGAATTATGAAATGGTTAGGCATGATGTTAAGCGACCATTCAGAAGCGCTCAAAAAAGAAGAAATGAATGATCAGCTAATCGAAGTGAAAGCAAAAGAGGAGATGACTGAGGAAGCCATCGCAAAAGTATTGAACCAAGCTTTTGCAACGAATTCTCCTGTTTTGATTCAAGCGAATGTGATGCGAAACGGGAATTATTATAAAGACTTGGAATGTAAAGTATCTGGATATGGAGAAGGTCAGATTCATCTATTTTTAAAAGATGGACGGGGAACGAATTGTTCCATAGAGGAAATAAGAAATGTGGAGTTTATGAACACACTTGACTGGTATGATAAAAGAAAATGATTAAGAAGTTATTTTTTGAAATCATTTGCTGAACCACTGGAATATTTGTAATATAATAAATAAAAGAATGAATACTAAAGCTATAGGAAAAGGAGAAATATATGGACGGACTTAAAGGGAAACAAGTTGCTGTTGCTGCATCTCGTCAGGCAAAAGCAATTGATACACTAATCAGTAAACATGGCGGAAACACAATTCAATTACCGATTCAAGGAGAGTATCAGCTGAATGATTCGATTTGTCAGCAGGATGTAAAAAAGCTTGTAGAAAACAGATTTGACTTTGTCATACTAACTACTGGGATAGGAGCAGAAACGTTAGAGCAATCCGCAAAGAAACTCCATATCCATACCAGCTTCATAGATAAACTAAAAAGCTCAACCCTTGCCATTCGCGGCAGTAAAACGACAAAGTGGATGAAACAGCATCACCTGATACCAACCATTCTTTCTGCAGATGGAACAATGGAAAATTTGCTTGCATCTTTACCTCCGGTCAAACAGGGCGAAGAAAAACAAATTTATTTGCAGACATATAATGAGGATGACGTGTATTTAAAAAGAAGTCTGGAACAGCTTGGGTATGCTGTTTATTTATCTAAACCCTATTCTTATAAAGAACCAGACCAGCAGATTTTATCGATACTAAAAGAAACCATTACCTCTCAAAATGTAGATGTTGTTGTTTTTACCAGTAAAACACAGGTGCGAAATTTATTTATGAAGGAGGATAAGGAGAAATTGGCGGAAGCCTTTAATCAAGGAATTTTAGCAGCAGCGATAGGAAAGGTGACTGCGGCTGAATTAGAGAAGAATGGCATTGAGAAAGTATTTCAGCCGAAGAAACCTAAAATGGGAGCGATGGTTGTAGAACTAAATAAACAGTTCTCATAGAATATATAGTGAAAAAGCTTCGAATATTTTGATGGCATTCTATTTCGAAAACCATTCGTTTTAAACAGGCTTTTGCGCTTCTTTAAGTACTGTTATTTTAAAGCACTCCTTTTAACTAGAAACGAGATAAAGGAGTGCTTATCCTACTTGATATACTGCTTAAATTAAACATGTATGCAGATTTTTTGTCTGATACGGAAAAATCTCCTGATTCGCTTTCAGACGAACGACCAGATCTGGATTAGCTATAAATAATTGTCCGAATGCTACCAAGTCTGCCTGATTACCTCCAATAATGGACGCCCCTTTTTCAGGTGCTATATTTCCAACAGCAATAAGCGTTTTATCCCAGTATTGCCTGAATAATTCATGAAGCGATTTTTGATTATGTTGAAGCATATCACCGTAGTTTTCTGCCGATGGATGGACAATTTTTAGTTGATGCTTGGAAAGAATCCCTGTTATAGCGCATACCATTTCTTCTGGATGCTCCCATACATAATCCTTATCATCATCTTTTTTTTCAGAAATTCGAATGCTGATTCTATTTTTAGGAACAACCTTCTTTACTTCTTTAATAATTAAATCTAAAAATCGCAGTCTATTTTGTAAGGAACCTCCAAACTCATCCTGACGGTCATTTGTTTTCTCATTGATAAATTGATCGATCAGGTAACCATGCGCAGCATGTATCTCAACTCCGTCAAATCCGGCTTCCATCGCATTTTTTGCTGCATCCTTGTAATCAGCTATTATTTGATAAATTTCCATATTATTTAAAGCTCTGGGAGCTTGGAAAGGTTTCCTCAAACGATGCACATGTCCGTTGGCACCGATAGGAGAGGGCGCAACAGGAGCATTCCCTTTTAGAATTTCCTGATGACTTACTCTGCCAACATGCCAGAGCTGAGCAAAGATTTTTGTTTTATATTGATGAACTTCCCGCGTGACTTTTTTCCAGCTTAAGATTTGACGATGCGTATATATCCCTGGTATCCCATAGGTTCCTTTGGCCAGTTTGTTGATGGCGACACCTTCCGTAATGATTAATCCTGCCCCGTACCTTGCCCGTTTTCCATAGTAGTCTGCAATCAAGTAATTCACTTCACCTGTTTCGTTATCAGCAAATCCTCTTGTCATTGGCGCCATTACAATTCTATTATCTAATGTTAAGTTCCCGATTTTATACTTGGAGAAGATAGAACACGTCATATTTATCACCTCATATCAAATTTTAATTCGATACTGAATTGTTTACAATGGAATGATTAAAGTATATGCTATGGAAAACTTTAAATTTTAAAGTAATTGGAAAGCTGGTGAAAAGGATGTTGGATCATATCGATCATCAAATATTAGATTTATTAAAAAGAAATGCCAGACTTACCTATACAGAAATCGGCAAGCAAATAAATATGTCATCTCCTGCTGTGAAAACAAGGATAGAAAGGTTAGAAGATTATGTAATAAAGCGTTATACGGTTGAGGTAAATAATAAAGAGCTCAATAAAGGAATCCATGGCTTCGTTTTATTTAAGACCAAAAGCTGTGAAAAGTTAATGAATTACTGTAAGGAGAATAGTAATATAATAGATTTATGGAGAATTGGCGGAGAGTATAATTACATGGCAGAAGTGGTTTGTGAAGAAATGGAGGAGCTGGAGCAAATCTCTAAGGATACCACACATTTTGCTTTTTCAAATATACTATCTGTTCTGGGAAATCATCCTGTTAGTAATGACTAAAAATAGAAACGCATCAAAAAACCTGGCGATTTCAAATAAAATCATCAGGTTTTTAATATTTTAAGTAATGTCTGCTTCCTCATTTACAGGTTAATTTTGTCACCCCTCATGTTTTTATTCAGCTCAGTAAGAAACCCCTTTTGCAATATGAAGAAATTCCTTTACAGCCGGTGAGGCTTCCGCAATAGATTGGCAGGCAAGTGCTACTTCACGGCTGTTTCGAATCGTTAAATTACTGACCTTTATGTTTTGCTGCGTCTTTAAAAACAGCTCAGGACCAACCGTGACCCCCAGGCCTTCCTGCACCATATTCGCAATCGTTGTACAGTCATGCACTTCAAAACGAATAGAAGGTTTTATTTGTGCTTCTTCAAACAATGCTTCTACATGGGATTGATACATCCCTGTGGGCATAATAAAAGATTCTTTCGCTAATTCAGCCATATCCACTGTATCCTCGGATTGAAATCGATGTGCCGGGTGATAGGCAACCACCATATCATCTTTGATAAGAGGGACAAAATCGAAATTTGGATTAGCTTCTCCTTTTACAACAAATCCAATATCAATCACTCCAGAGCTCAACCACTCTGTAATTTCTTCGTAGGTGCCTTCGTAAAATTTAAATTCTATTTTCGGATGTTTTTTCTGGAATTTGGCAAGCAGCTTTGGCAATAAGCAAGAAGAAGCACTTGCAAATGTACCGATGCGAATGATACCAGTCTCTAAGTTAGTTGCCAGAGCGATTTCTTGGTGAATACTTTCCATTCTCTTCAATACTTCCCGGATATGAGGGAGCACTTTTTGTCCTACTTCCGTCAGGGTGATTCCTTTTCTGCGGTCACGAATGAATAAAGAAACATCCCATTCAGATTCCAAACCGGCAACTGCATGACTTACTGCCGATTGTGTCATATTTAATTTTTCAGCGGCAGCGGTAAAGCTTCCCAATTCAAATACGGTCGCAATAATTTCAAAACGAACAATGCTCATGAGTAATTACTCATCTCCCTTATTAAAAATATCAATTTTACTTATGTTAACACGGGATTTACAATAAATTCAATGTTTAAATAAGGGAGAGGATACAAAATGAAAAACAATATAAACCAATTTACAATTATTCTTTTGGCCTTAGGAGCTTTTGTAACAGGAACAGGGGAGTTTGTAGTTTCAGGAATATTGGAACTGATTTCTTTTGATTTGGATATTTCTATTTCAACTGCCGGACAATTGATTACGATTTATTCCTTATCTTATGCTGTTGGCGCTTTGGTATTGGTTATCTTAACCTCCAAATTTGACCGTAAAAAGGTCCTTTTATACGCCATCGTTATGGTTATTCTAGGAAATCTGGTTGCGTTTTTCAGCTATCATTTTATCGTTCTTATGCTGTCCAGAGTTATCCAGGCAATGAGCGGAGGATTATTTATTGTAGTAGCTACCAATTATGCTGCTCAAATTGCAGCACCTGAAAAAAAGGGAAGCGCCATGGCAACAGTGCTTACGGGTTTTACTATCTCCTTAGTACTTGGGGTACCCTTAGGAACATTTTTAGCAGGATATGTAGATTGGCGGTATATTTTCCTGATTATTGCACTTGGTACGGTATTGTTATTAGCAGGACTGTATAAATTATTGCCGGCTATTGAAGGAAACCAGCCGCTGCCGTTTAAACAGCAATTGCTGATTATCAAAGATAAACGGGTGCTTACAGGGTTATTGACGACCATTTTTTGGATTTTAGGGTATACCATGGTCTTTGCCTATATTGCTCCATTGTTAAGTAATACAGCTGGCTTTTCCATAGAGATGACAAGTATCGCTTTATTTGTTTTAGGAGCTTTTGCTTTTATCGGCTCCCGTTTTGGAGGATACGCGGTAGATAAATGGGGGCCTGATCGAACCATATCGCTTAGCTTATGTATCCACATTATTGCGTTATTTGTTTTGGCATTGACACAATATACCATGACAGGCGTATTTATCACGTTGGCAGTTTGGGGAATAGCAACATGGACAACCACGCCGGCAAAGCAATTTTATTTAGTATCTTTAAAGCCGCAAACATCTGAAACCGTACTGAGTTTTAATACTGCATTAATGAATGTGGGAATGATGTTAGGTTCTGCGCTGGGCGGTCTTATTATTCAGTATATAAATATCGTCCATTTAAGCTGGATTGCCGGATTATTTGTAATTATCGCGTTTATTTTCATCCGGTGTTCTTTCTACTTAAACAAAAACGGGCAAGGTAATTATGAAATGAATGAATAGATAAAAGAACCCCACATTCTCTGACAAGTTGGGGTTCTTTTCCTTGAATAAAGGTTTATTCCTGAATAATTACATGAGGAGATCGTTTTTTTAATTCCGTGATAAATTCTCTTCTATTCTTTGGTGAAATCTTTACACTGCCAAGGATGGCTGAATCGTAAAATAATTCAAGTCCATTCCTGGCAGATAGAATGCGATAACCAGTAAAGATATCTTTTGTCGACGAAATTTTCCTTATGCTTTGATAAGCGATTTTACTCTTGAATGGTCCGCCTTTCACTAACAGATAATTATCATAGAAAATATACTTGATCGAAAAAGACATCCATAACAAGGCTCCTGCTAAAATAATAAAGATAGCAGTCATTATTATGACGATGCCCATGGATGCCTCTTTATCAATGAGTGGAGGTAAGAGCGTTACGGCACCTATTAATAAAAACCACAATGGACATAAACGTTACGAAAAAACCATCTATTTTTGAACGGAAAATCATGGCGCGTTCTCACCTTTCTTGCAGTTGCTTTCCAAATATATTTTCTTACTGTTTCTATCCAGCCATTATAAGGGGTTTTTCTCTTTATTTCATTCACCCCAATGCAGACTCTGCTCTTTCATCAATGAAATCATTGCTTGCATAGCAGGGGAGAGCTGTTTGTTTTTATGGTTCACAATAAACGTCGCATTTCCTGTATGGTTTAATGAAATAAATTCACCTAGAATTTGTTCGGAAGCAAGTTCCTTTTCTACCGCGAAATAGGGCAAGATGGAAAAACCGAGTCCGGAAAGCACGCATTGCTTAATTGCTTCCAAACTGGAAAAGTTTAATGTATTTTTTGCCTCGATTTGTTCTTCCTGTATATATGCTTCCAGCATGCTTTTATAACTGCAGCTTTCTTCGGTGGAGAGAATCGTATTTTCACTATCTTCTGGGCAGACAGGCCGTACCAGAACAATCGATTCATCCTTTATTTTTTCAATCGTCAGCTCTTTATCAAACCAGTCATTTCTTTCCAAAACAAAGGCCATATCAATTTGTCCGTTCTTAAGCGCGGCAGAAATCTCCTTATTTTCAAGAGAACGTAAAGATAACGACACATCGGGGTATCTTTTTTTGTACTCCATCAGAATGGACGGAATCCTGTATTGTGAGAAGATTTCTGTAACTCCGATAACAAGACTGCCCTTTGGCGCATCATTCATATTCATGGTTTCCGCTGCTTCATTGTATAAATCAACGATTTTAACAGCATATGGGTGAAATTGGGTTCCGTAGTTTGTCAGAAATACTTTTCTGCCAATACGGTCGAATAAAGGTTTTTTTAATTCCTTCTCCAGCTCCTTCACGTGTACCGTCACCGATGACTGTGAATAATCCAGATATTCCGCTGCACGTTTAAATCCGCCTTTTTCCACGATTGTTTTAAACGTGATTAAATGACGTAATTCCATCTATTTGTCCTCCTTGATGAATAGTTTAATATTATTAAACTATTCATTTAAAAAGATTCGTTTTATTAAACTTTTATGTATTAGTATAATCAAATCATGTTCTGTTGGAAAGGGAGAGAGCAGAAAAACTTAAAAATGAAAGAGAGGGCTTTAGATTGAAAGAAAGATATCCAACATTATCACAGCCGGCTACATTATTAGGGTTATTTATTCTTTTGTTAGCCGGTTTTATGACCATTCTTGATCTTTTTATAGTGAATGTGGCAATTCCGAGTATACAAGGAGATCTGGGGGCAAGCTTTTCACAAATCGCTTTTATCGTTGCTGGTTATGAACTTGGTTTTGGCGTGCTTTTGATTACTGGAGGCAGGCTCGGGGACCGTTTTGGGCGCAAGCGTCTGTTTATCGTGGGGATGTTTGGCTTTACTATTACATCTGCATTATGCGGGCTGGCAATTAATCCAGATATGCTGATTATTGCTAGAATACTTCAAGGCCTGACCGCCGCGATGATGCAGCCGCAAATCTACTCTTCCATCCGGGTCAATTTTTCAGGCAGAGAAAGAGGAATTGCTTTCAGTTTGCTTGGGATGGTATTAGGCCTTGCTGCTATTGCGGGTCAAGTGCTTGGCGGTTTTATTGTAGAAGTCGATTTTGGAGGACTCGGCTGGCGGATGATCTTCTTAATCAATATTCCCATCGGCATTTTCTCCATTCTAACGGCACGATTCATCCCGGAATCGCATGCTCCGGAGCGTCCACTGCTGGATTGGGGCGGAGTAGTTATTGTCAGTCTTGGACTGATTTTATTTCTTGTCCCGCTTATTGAATCACAGAATCATGGCTGGACGATATGGAGTTTCTTATCCCTTGCGGCGGCAGCATGGATACTATTTGGTTTTTGGCGGCATCAGGAAAGACGGCGCCTTGCTAAAAGGCAGCCGCTGGTAGACACCATGCTCTTACGCCAATCCCGGTTTGCCATGGGCGGCAGTCTCGTCTTGCTGATATATTCTACTTCGTCCGTGTTTTTCTTATGCTATGCGTTATTAGTACAAACAGGGCTGGGTTTAAGTCCGCTTTCCGCCGGGATTCTTTTTGTGCCCTGCAGTATCGGATTTACTGCTGCTTCGATAGCAGCGCCCCGCCTGGTAGAGCGTTTTGGAACGATGACGATCTTTTGGGGCGCTGTCTTTTATACCTTTTCCTTTGCTGTATTAATCTGGCAAGTATGGACTGCAGGAGGCGATTTGGTAGCTGTTCATTTAATTACAGCACTTGTTTTTGTAGGGATTGGCCAAGGATTAGTCATGACACCGCTCTTAAACCTGGTATTAGGGTTTGTAGAAGAAAGCAAAGCAGGCATGGCCTCAGGAATTATTTCTACTTTACAGCAGGTTGGCGCAGCTGTCGGCCTGGCAGCAGTAAGCATATTTTTTGGGAGTATTGTTGCTGATGCTGACGGGGGAAACAGCGGTCTATATGCTTCTGCTTTCGTCAATGCGATGTTTTATAATCTTATTGCTTCATTAGTTTCCGCAATTCTGCTTTGGGAAATGGCAAAAGAGCGGGTGGAAGGAAGCTGATTTATTGTTTTAATACTATAAAACAGATAAATGGGGAGGATTTTGTTAAAAAGCACTATTCTTTAATATGTACTTCTTTATTGCTATTTGGAATTGACGGCTATCATTTATCTGCTTGATTAACATTTAGTTTTAATTTAAGTAAAGGATAACCATGGTATATTTTATGCTTAACGTTTGAAAACTGGAGTAAGAAGAAAAACAGATCACTTGTATCATTTATTAAAAGATAACAAGTGGTCTGTTTTTATATTTTAAAATTCACTCTCCAAACCAGCATTTCAATTATTTATTGCAGACCTCTAAAGCATTTTTATTTTTCTCCATAAATTCCTCATGCGTAAAACCCCACGCACACATCTCTCTTAAAATAGGCTCCAATGATTTTCCATGTGCTGATAAAGAATATTCTACTCTTGGCGGAATTTCCTGGTAGACAACACGATGAACCAGTCCGTCTTTTTCTAACTCCCGAAGCTGCTGTGTAAGTACCCCCTGCGTTATTTCAGGCATGAGGTGTCGTAATTCTCCGAAGCGTTTTGTGCCCTTTTCTAAAAGGATGAATAAGATATGCGGTTTCCATTTACCGCCAATTGCTTGAAGCGCAGTTACAATTCCGTATTTTGATAAATCGTCCAAAAGAACTTTCCTCCTTATAGTAAAAGCTTTCAGTCACTATTTCATACGAAGTATGTTAACCATACCAGAGAAAATAAAGAAAAGTAATCAATTTGCCTTACAGCATTCTGGCTTTGTAGATATGGATAAAAATTATAAAGCTGTAACCCGGACAGGGCTTTATTTGTACCTTTTACCATACTGAGTATGAAAAATATGCCTACTTTTCAAGTGATATTTTGCTCACCATAATAAAAGGTGTTAATAGCTAGTAACCAAAGGGGGATAAATCCATGACATGCACGTGAAAGAATTAAATGGCATTTACTGCTTGTGGAAAGTGGGAGAGGAAAAGCTTTTCTTTATATATGCTGATGCAGAAGACGAACAAAGGATACGGAAGAAGCTAAACACAAGATTTGGACGATATATATGAATTTTTATGGAACATCATAATATAACGCTTACTCTGTACTGTTCCGTAAAATAGAATATAAATTTGGAGTGGATACAATTGCCTTTTGCAGTTTTTATATTAGGTTTTCTTATATTTTCGCAAACAACATCAGAATTTATGGTGGCTGGAATTATGCCATCTCTATCAGAAGAATTTAACGTATCGATTGCAGCCATCGGTTATCTAATTTCAGCGTATGCAGTAGGGATGATTGCAGGCGGACCGATTCTAACCATTGCTTTACTAAAGGTTCCGTTAAAAAAAGGATTAATGGCTTTAACACTTGTCTTTCTGATTGGACAGACCATTGCTGCCGTTTCTCCCAATTATGAAGTGATGATGGCGGCGCGTGTCGTACAAGGGATAGCTTCTTCCGCAACGTTTGGAACAGCTATGTCGCTTGCCTATCAACTCGTCCCTGATCAGCTACGAGCGAGGGCGGCTTCCATTGTATTAGGCGGATTAATGATTGCAACTGCTGCCGGAGTCCCATTTGCGATGGTGTTTAATTTGTATTTAGGCTGGCGTGCCAGCTTCTGGGCGGTTGTTGTCTTAGTATTTATCGCAGCCATATTCGTACAGTTCCTGATTCCAGCCTTCGAATCAAAGGAAAAGAAAAGTATCCGTATCAAAAAAGAAATCAGTTCCTTTAAAAACGGTCGGTTATGGGCTGCCTATACGACGAATGTATTTATTATCGGCGCTACTTTTGCAGCATTCAGCTATTTTACGCCAATCCTGACTGAAGTCACAGGATTTAGCGCTGGTGTTGTTCCTTTTATTCTAGGAGTCTATGGTGCAGCAACGGTTATTGGTAATATTATTGTCGGCAGATTAGCAGACTTGCATATGATGCCTGTCATGACAGTTGGGCTAGTTATTCTGACAGCTGCACTGATTCTGTTTGGATCCTTTGCGGAAATTCCTGTCATCGCTGTTGCCGCAGTTATTATCATCGGTTTAACCGGAGTGTCTTTAAATCCGGCGATGGCAAAAAGGGTTTTAAGTGTTTCAAATACAGGAACGCTGGTAGCCACAGTAAATAACTCTATGATTAATCTTGGACTCATGATTGGTTCATCTGTTGGCGGATTAACGATTGATGCCGGGTTTGGAGTCACTTCTCCTTTATGGGTTGGCGTTATCCTGGGGATTATTGGATTGACTACATTGCTTCCGTTTATTCGAAGGGATAAATTTACTGTAAATGCTTAGCGAGGAACTAAACGCATTTGTGAAATTCTTCTAAAACAAATTGTTGAACTCTGCTTACATTTATATGTCTCATCCAACCTCAGAAAGCAAACATCGTTTTATTTTTTAAATCCCGGGAATAGTTTTAACTAACGAAGCCATTATTTTGGAGGGATTATTTTGAAAAAAATAGGCGTTGTTTTAGGACTGTTTTTATTTAGTTTCGTATTGGCGGCATGCAATAATACAAATGAAACAGATTCTGCAGAGGAAACACCGTCAAATAATGAGGCAGATTCAGAAGAAGATGGAGATGAGACAGATTCAAACAATCCAGAGGAGGATGCTGCATCTGATAAGAACCCGGTGGAAAACGAGGAGGAAAACAACCATTCCGATAACGAAGCAGAAGAGCAGGACTATACAGAAGAACAAGTCTCCGGTGACTACCTGATTCACGCCGAGTGGCTGGATGGCACGGATTTATTGCTTTACTTCACGCGGACAGCGGATGAGATGACACGTGAAGAGCGGATACATCAATCATTAATGGAAAGTGATCCTTCACAACGTGATCTGTTCTCTGCTACGACCAATTTTGAGGTCGACGGAACAGCAGTGAACTTGTACTATAATGAAGAGGATGATTTAAGTATGGCATCCACGGAGTCGGCGATGTTTTGGGAAGCGCTGAATGAGATTGGCTTTCGGTATGGTTTGGATGAATTTAACCTTTTTAATCAGGATGGGGAAAGAGGACTGACTTTTGCGGAAAATCATTGGCAGGATCCCGTTGAAATCGAACAAGAGCCGAATCGCGGATACTATGTTATGTCTCCAGAAGAAACAGAGCGAGGGGAGCACACGTATATCAGCGGGGCTGTAGCGGGAGAAGAAATATCTGCGGAGGATGGCGAACTATTTGATTTCGGCCAGACAATTGAAGCGATGGCAACCACAACGAACGACAACGGGTCTTATCACTCCGGAATCTACGAAGGTCTGGAAATCGAAGAAGCAGAGGTAGATGGGAATCAAGCGATGGTGACATATCATATCAATGAGGAGGCAGAACCGACTCAACAAGAACGTGAAGATTTTGAGCAGGTTCTTCAACTAACTGCGCTCGATTTTCAGGTCGAGGAGCTCCAGCTGGTAAATGAAACGGATCAAGTTATTTCCACCTACCCTTTATTGAATGAAGCAGGTGACAATAATGGCACAGCAGAAGAGGATGATAACCAATCCGAAGATACTTCAAACGCAAATGAACAGGAGGAAAACGGAATAACGGAAGAGGATGCGACAAAAAACGTGTTTGACTATGTAGATGAGCATAGCGACACTAACCGGGAAGATGTAAAAGCCATGGTACAAGATGACGAGGACGAAGAAGGCTACTATACTGTTCAAGCATTTGTGTTTTCAGGAGAAGAAGGGGAAGCGCAGATGACAAACACCATAGGCTGATATCTGGTAGATAAAGAAACCGGGGAAGTCAAAGAAAAGGAGCTTTAACGAACAGAATAGCTTGATGGTTATTCATATAGAAAGAACTTGTTTTGATTATTTTTCAAAATAGGTTCTTTCTATTTATTTATCAGAATATTATTGCACATCAGGAAGAACTTGTATATATTGATAGTACAACATGACAGATTACCAGCTTATATTCCATCTGATTTATTGAGATTTATAAAGTCGAAGGAGGGGACAGTGTGGAAGAAAAGATAGAAAAAGCAATACAAGATATTTATCCCGATGATTTTTCCTGGTGCTATGGATGCGGCCGACTAAATAAAGATGGTCACCACCTGCGGACTGGATGGCAAGGAGATAAGACAATTACCATTTTTACGCCTGATTCAAAGTACATGGGAATCCCGGGTTTTGTTTACGGCGGGTTGATAGCTTCGTTAATGGACTGTCATGGGTCAGGTTCGGCTGCACTTGCTTTACACCGCAAAAACGGAAATGAAATTGGTGATGGTTCGGTACCGCCCAGATTTGTCACTGCAGGCCTCCATGTGGAATTCCTGCAGCCAACTCCACAGGATACGCCGCTAAAGGCCATTGGAACAGTGGAGGAAATTCATCCGAAAAGATGGAAGGTCCATACAGAAATCTTTGCAGATGATACTCTCTGCGCACGTGGAGAGGTCGTTCTTGTCGTTATGCCGAGTACGTTTTTAAAATAGAAATTTTTTTGAATATCATGCAGTATAGTGTGTTAAGTTAACATAAAGGAAGTTATCAAAATCCCAAATACCAAGTTACACTTTTTAGGAGTGAGTTGGTATTTTTTTAGCAAAAGGGACTTATCGAATAAGCCTCGATAAGCCTGTACCAAAAGGGAAGGGACGTATAACTGGGGCCGACTTGGCTACATCGATGATAGATCAGTTGGAAAATCCAGATTCTATCGGCAACGTTGCCTATGTTTGCGCCAAATAAAAGTTAAATTGATTCATAGATAAAAAGACTAGCAGGATTTTCCCGCTAGTCTTTCCGCCTTAATTACGAATTAAGTGATCAAATGCACCTAAAGCCGCAGTGGCTCCAGATCCCATTGAAATAATGATTTGTTTATATGCGCTGTCTGTGCAGTCTCCTGCAGCGAATAGGCCGGGAATATTGGTAGAACCGCGTTTATCTACAATGATTTCTCCAAATTTGCTGCGTTCCACCGTGTCTTCCAGCCATTCCGTATTTGGCACAAGGCCAATTTGTACAAAGACACCAGCAAGTTCGATGCTGTGTTCTTCTTCCGTTTCACGGTCAACATAGCGAAGCCCTTGCACTTTTTGATCACCATAGATTTCAGAAGTACGAGCATTTGTGATAACTGTTACGTTTGGCAAGCTATATACACGCTCTTGTAAAACCTTATCTGCTTTCAGTTCGGGAAGGAATTCAAGAACTGTGACATGCTTAACGATTCCGGCTAAATCAATGGCTGCTTCAATCCCGGAATTACCGCCGCCGATAACCGCTACATCTTTTCCTTCAAAAATTGGGCCGTCACAGTGCGGGCAATAAGCAACCCCTTT
The DNA here is from genome assembly GCF_038004725.1 of Oceanobacillus sp. FSL K6-0251. Taxonomy (NCBI): domain Bacteria; kingdom Bacillati; phylum Bacillota; class Bacilli; order Caryophanales; family Bacillaceae; genus Oceanobacillus; species Oceanobacillus sp. FSL K6-0251. The sequence goes on from NZ_JBBORS010000001.1 coordinate 2,367,416, forward strand.
ATTTTTGAATTCTGCTTCCCCGGGGACGCCAATATTTCTCCAGCGTGCACCGGTGGAAAGCACAACTGTTTTACTTTTCAGTGTTGCACCATTTTCCAGTTCTAATTCAAATAAGTCTTTTTTCTCCAGTGATTTAGCACGCATCGAGTCCATGATATCAACTTCATAATCGCGAACATGCTCTTCCAGGCTTGCTGCCAATTTCGGACCTTCTGTATATTTGGTAGTGATGAAGTTCTCGATGCCCATGGTATCTTGAACCTGTCCGCCAAAGCGTTCCGCTACGACACCGGTACGAATTCCTTTTCGTGCTGCATAGATAGCTGCGCTGGCGCCAGCAGGACCGCCGCCGACAACAAGCACATCAAATGCTTCTTTATCGTTCAGGCCGGATACATCCACAGTCGTAGTGCCTAATTTTTCAAGGATGCTTTTTAGAGTTTGGCGTCCGTTAACAAAGGATTCTCCATTTAAGAAGACAGATGGGACGGCCATCACGCCATTATCGTCTGCTTCTTCTTTAAATGCAGATCCTTCAATCATGGTATGCGTAATTGCAGGGTGAACCACGCTCATTAAATTCAAGGCCTGGACTACGTCAGGACAATTATGGCAGGAAAGGCTGACATACGATTCAAAATGGAGCGGTCCCTGCAATTGCTTGATTTGTTCCAGGAGTTTCACATCTGCTTTCGGCGGACGGCCGCTCACTTGCAATAATGCAAGAACAAGAGAGGTGAATTCATGCCCAAGTGGAACACCGGCAAAAGCAATGCCTGAATCTTCTCCAGGACGATTTACGCTAAAGGTCGGAGTGCGCGGGAATTCACCTTGTTCGATTGTGATTTTATCAGACATTCCGGCAATTTCATTGACCAGTTCCTCTGCTTCTTTGGAAACATCGTCAGCGCCAAAGCTTACTTTGAGTACAATGTCATTTTCCAATAGCTGCAAATATTCTTTAAGTTGTGATTTGATTTCTTGATCGAGCATAGTAAACCTCTTTTCTCTATTAAAATCGGAAAAACTAAAATGAATCTCTTTGTTCATAGCTGTCTCGGAATTTCCCCTGATGGAGAAATCTGTATCGATAGGCTGTATAACACAAAGGAAGTTCGACGCACGTAACGCCGAACCCCGTTTAAATTTAAATTACAGCCGTTAACCGGCTAACCGTGCTTTCTTAGATTTTTCCAACTAAATCTAGGCTTGGTTTTAATGTTTCTCCATCTTCTTCCCATTTAGCAGGGCAAACTTCATCTGGATTTTCACGTACATATTGTGCCGCTTTGATTTTATTGATTAATGTGCTGGCGTCACGGCCAATACCATCAGCGTTAATTTCTACAGCTTGGATAACGCCGTCTGGATCAATAATAAATGTACCGCGATCAGCCAGTCCTGCATCTTCTCTTAATACTTCAAAGTTACGGGAAATTTGCTGAGAAGGGTCACCAATCATCGTATATTCAATTTTGTTGATAGCATCTGATGCTTCATGCCATGCTTTATGCACAAAATGTGTATCTGTAGAAACAGAATAAACCTCTGTACCAAGATTTTTTAATTCAGCATATTGATTTTGTAAGTCCTCTAATTCGGTCGGGCAAACAAAAGAGAAGTCTGCTGGATAGAAACAAACAACGCTCCATTGACCTTTGAAATTTTCTTCGGATACATCTACAAATTCACCTTGATGAAATGCAGTTGCTTGAAATGGTTGTACTTCTTTACCTATTAGTGACATAATGTATGTCCTCCTTGCAAAATAGTAATCTTATAATTATTGATTTTTATCAATAAAAACAATAATTATAATCTAATAATAATTATTCTAAATTAGAGATAATTTGTCAAGGAACCCAAGTGAAAAAGTGCATTATTTCACTTGAATTATTAACAAATTGTGAACGAAATAAGCTGTCTTATATTGTTCTTTTATTCTAAAATTGAATAACTAATTGAGAATAGAGTATAACATTTGCGAACGGATTCGGCAAATGAAAAAGGGGCAATTTGTGTTTTTCTTCACAGAACTGCAAAGAACAATTCCAGAAACAGATAAAAGCAGGGGCGGCGTTTCAAAAGAAATCATAGAAGGGCGTCATAGAATAGAAATGCTTCATCTATTTGGCCGCCATACAATGATTTTATAATATTGTTTGCCATACAATTATTGTGTTGTATGGTTTTTTCATTCGTGATAAGCTATCTAAATATTATGATTGTTACTAAAAAAGAACTGTATTAGTATGAAGGCGGGATAAAATGGCGGAAGATAATGAAATAAAACTTGGAGATAGTTCAGCTTGGCTGCAAGCATATATTGACTCTCCAGAAAAACAAAAACAACTGTATAAGAAAACATTAATGGTTGTCATTATGTCTCAAATATTTGGAGGCGCAGGTCTTGCAGCGGGAATTACCGTAGGGGCGCTCCTCGCACAGGATATGCTGGGAACAGATAGCATAACAGGGATTCCTACAGCATTATTTACCTTAGGATCTGCAGGGACAGCGTTACTTGTAGGACGGCTTTCTCAACGCTACGGACGTCGTTTTGGACTTTCAGCAGGTTTTTTAACTGGAGGGATTGGGGCCATTGGTGTCGTTATGGCTGCATTAATGAACAGCATTGTCCTTTTATTTATTGCGCTGTTTATCTACGGGGCAGGAACAGCCACCAATCTGCAAGCGCGTTATGCAGGAACAGACTTGGCAGGTTCAACGCAACGGGCTAAAGCTGTAAGTATGGCCATGGTTTCTACTACATTAGGCGCTGTTGCCGGACCGAATCTGGTGGAATTTATGGGAGATGTTGCGATATTTCTGGGAGTACCTGCTTTGGCAGGCCCATTTATATTAGCAGCAGCAGCTTATATACTAGCAGGATTGGTACTTTTATTTTATCTGCGTCCTGATCCGCTGCTTGTAGCGAAAGCCATCTCTAATTCCGAGAAAAGCAACAGCCATTCAAAGACAGAAAAAAACATGGGTGGGCTACCCAAAAACAGGAAAGGTATTTGGGCAGGAGCTGCAGTAATGGTTTTAACGCAGTTTGTTATGATTGCCATTATGACTATGACGCCGATACATATGGGGCATCATGGGCATGACTTGCAGGCTGTCGGCCTAGTGATTGGTTTTCATGTTGGCGCAATGTATTTTCCTTCTTTAATAACCGGGAGCTTAGTCGATAAAGTCGGCCGGGCTGCGATGGCTGTTGCTTCTGCGGTTACGCTGCTTGCTTCTGGTGTTTTAGCTGCGTTGGGACCTGCGGATTCGATGACAGTACTTATTACAGCGCTCGTGTTACTTGGTCTTGGTTGGAATTTTGGTTTGATTAGTGGAACCGCAATCCTGGTAGACTCTACTTCATTAGACAGCCGGGCGAAGACGCAGGGAACCGTAGATGTCTGGATTGCTTTGTCCGGAGCGTTAGGGGGCGGAATATCTGGAATGATTGTAGCAAATTCCAGTTATGCATTCCTTTCCATTGGTGGTGCGATTCTTTCATTACTGCTTATACCTATCATTATTTGGGCAGATATTAATAAACAGAAAAGAGCTTCATAGAGTGATGCGTATACATCTTTTGATATAAGAATGAAATAACACATATATTTATCTAAATGCCTGAATCCTTTCATCTCAAAAGTTCAGGCATTTTAGATGCTTTCAATCCTATGAAAGGATGCTGTCTAGTAATCGTTTAAGAATAATCAGGCCATGCTCGAGCTCTTCAGTTGTTTCCGGGGCACAAACGGCAACTCTTACAGCTCTTTCTGGAGAACTGTTACCAACTACAAAGCGTTCTGCTGCGTAGACCTGTACACCTTGCTGTGCGGCAAGCAATTCAAATTGCGCACCTGTTATTTTGCCTGGCAGCAGCACCCAGCGGAAGATGCCTATATCAGCCCCCAAGCATGTGCAATCAGCCAAATAACGGTCAAAAACTTCATTCCTGCGAATCGCTTCATGAAGATGTCCTTCAATTAAATCTTCAAACTGGTTGGATACAATGGTCCGTGCTGCCAGTTCTGCTAATAAGGGAGAGACGGATATATTTAAATTATACAGTGCTTTTGAAATGAGCTCCTTATATTGTTTCGGCGCCGCCACATAAGCTAATCGCAGCCCTGGTGCTATGGACTTTGATAAACTGGCAACATAAATGGTCTGTTCAGGCGCAAAAGCGGCAATTGCCGGATATGCTTTTTTATGATGAAGGTTATATGTCGCGTCTTCTATAATAATCTGGTTATACTTTTTAGCAATTGCTGCGATTTCTTTTCGATTTTCGACAGGCATACAGCAAGCTGTTGGATTGTGGTAGTCGGGAACTACATATATCCCTTTGATATGCTCGTTTTTACAGGCATCTTCAAAAGCAGAGGGGCTCATGATATGATTCTCTGCTTTGATCGGTATGATGTGTATACCAAACATTGCGGCAACCGTTTTTAATCCAGGATAAGTATGGGAATCAGCGCCAATACGGTCGCCGGATTTATAGAGGCTGGCTAATATAGCCGTAATGGCATTTTGTCCTCCATTTGCAAATAAGATATGGTCAACAGTCGTTTCATAGCCGCCTCTTTTGATAAATTTTACGGCAGCGTCTTTTTGCCAAAGACTGTCTCCGGCACGGCCATAACCAAACCATTTTTCATAGTCTGTTTCCTGTGCCATGCTTTTTAATTGGAGCTGAAGTAGTTTATAAGAATCATTATCAGGCAATGTAGCGCCCATTTCGATTAAATGCTTTGGCTTTGTATCCTCTAGTAAATAGGCATTGGATAGCGCATCGTAAGCTACAAAAGTTCCGCTGCCGACAGATGAACTTAACAAGCCTTTTAACCCGCACATTTTAAAAGCTTTTGAAATGGTACTTAAATTTAAATCTAAATAATCAGCCAACTCTCGCTGAGGAGGAAGCTTTGTTCCTGGCAATAAATTTCCATTTAGTATATCGTCCTCCAATTGCTGGGCGAGAGTTTGATAAACTGGCTTTTTGTTTTTATTGAGCAACGGTTTCCAAGACATCGGATAGTTTTCAAAAGAATTAATAGACATGTTCTTCCCCCTCTTATACAATTTTACGCTGTTTATTTCGACAGTTTCTTACAATTTCAATGATTTCTTAAAATACTGAATAACATCCTTGCTTTATATTGTATAAGCATATTCTTCCCATCTGCAATTCTTTTTTTGAATTTACTAAACCTCATGATGAGTTAATGCCTTAGGAAGCAATTGCAATTGCAGAGCAAATTGCCGATCCTGACAAACTAAAAACCAAACCTTCCAATAAAATAAGGTTTGGTTTTTAGTTTGTTTGTCATTATCAAGCAAACGGCTGCTCCGCTGTGTCTTTTTATAGCAGGGGGTAAGCAGCTCCGGGTTCAACGCATAATCTACATACTCTTTTGTGATTTCAGCAAGTTGTTCCTCCTTGATGACCGACACCATTCAGCGCAAATGGCGGTAAATAATGTGCACCGACAAAGTTAACAGCTGCTTCCAATGGAGGGACGCTGTATCAATAGAAAGGAAATTGAAAAATAATACGATCATGATTTTCTACCAGCTTTTGTTCCTCTTGAACATCGATTTATTCCTTGGAATAAGCTCTATAAACATCGTGGAAAGTAACGTTAGGCTGCTTCTTTATTCTTCAATTAAATACTGGTTTCCACGAGATTTAGCCAAATTGGGGTGAAAAACGAATACTAATGTTTTCATTTTATACGAACACCTTCTATAAATCGCTTTATCAGCGCTTCATCGCAGCTGAAGTATTTTCCGGAAAATAAATCTATATTGCGTAGTTCAAACGATAAGTCTGTATTCATTTGGTTACTAAAATCATCGTAAATCCAAAGTTTCTTTTTTGAGAAGCAGGCACTTTAATTAAACATTGTTCCTTTTAAGAAACCAAATGGAGTAAAAGAAGTTATCTATATATTTAATTGAATTGACTGTTTAGAGATGACCTGATTGCCATAGAATATTAGAAATAACAACAAACCAATCTTCGTATTTTTTGACTTACAAGGTATATGACCATCAGAGAAAACATATAGATGTAATAACGAACTAAAAACTAGTGAAAGTATCAAAACGTATAGAGAGAACATAGAAAAATAAACTTGAAATAAAGAAAGGGTACGCAAAGCAGGAAGTTTTAGAACGTATCCAAAGCAGAATCATTCCTTTCCCATCCTGATAACTCACTCAAAATGAGTTTTTTTACATTCTAGTTGTAACATTTTAATTGTTTTAGAAAGGCGGGAGTAAAATGGCTGAAGAGTCAAAAGGTTCTAAGATGTCACGCAGAAAATTTGTAAAGAATTCCGGGTATGTAGCAGGAGGTCTTATCGGCGGCGGTTTGATAGGATCTGTGTTTGGAGCAAGCTTTGGTGGGAGCGGAACGAAACAGCCAGCTGCACCTACTGTAAAAGAAGAGGAGAATTTCAACCAGGCATTAATGTATTTCACAAGACATGCTGATTTTAATACGCTTGGTGCAGCGACGGAGCGTATATTTCCAGAAGATGATAATGGACCTGGCGCGTTAGCTCTTGGAGTTCCCTATTTTATTGATCATCAGTTAGCAGGAGCATATGGAAATAATGATAAAGAATATATGCAAGGTCCCTTTCGTAAGGGAACCCCTTTTCAAGGCTATCAGTCTGCATTAAAACGTCATGAAATCTTTATGCAGGGAATTCGTGCATTAGAGCAGGAAAGCCAAAATGATTATAAGGAGTCTTTTATAGATTTGGAAGGAGAACAGCAGGATAAAATATTGCAGAAATTTGAAAATGACGAAGTAAAATTAAAAGGGGTTGCGTCCTCTGAGTTTTTCAAAATGCTGCGTGCATCAACACTCGCAGGTGCTTATGCTGATCCTTTATATGGCGGGAATGATAAAATGCGCGGTTGGAAAATGAAGGAATATCCAGGCAGTCAAATGAGTTATACCGATAAAATTGAGGATGAAAGCTTTATAGAGATGGAACCAAAAGCATTAAACGATCATTTGTAATACGATGAGGAGGCTGTTGATATGGCAAAGAAATTGGACAAGGTAGATGTTGTCACTGTTGGGGTTGGCTGGACAGGCGGTATTATTGCCGCAGAGTTGACAAAGGAAGGATATAAAGTCGTTGGTCTGGAACGAGGCGGTGACAGAGGAACAGAAGATTTTCATATGGTTCATGATGAATACCGTTACGCTGTCCGTTATGGGCTGATGCAGGATACCTCGAAAGAAACCATCACATTTCGGAATAAACGGGATGAACATGCACTGCCCATGAGACAATTAGGTTCATTTCTTCTGGGAGAAGGTGTCGGCGGTGCTGGAGATCATTGGAATGGACATACGTGGCGTTTTTTGCCATATGACTTGGAAATCAAATCGGAAACAGATAAAAAATATGGAAAGGACAAGCTGAGCGACGATTATACATTACAGGACTGGGGCATCACTTATGATGAGCTAGAGCCTTATTTTTATAAATTTGAACAAACTACTGGCATCAGCGGAGAAGAGAATCCAATGGGAGCTCCTCGGAAGAACGATTATCCGACAGGCCCAATGAAAAGCACTCCCATCTTGGATCGCTTTAAAAAAGCTGCTAAGAATTTAAATCTTCATCCTATCCAGATGGCGTCCGCAAATTTATCGGAGGCATATGAAAATCCGGATGGGGAAACAATCAATGCTTGTCAGTATTGCGGTTTCTGTGAGAGATTTGGTTGTGAGTACGGAGCAAAGTCAAGCCCGAATATCACCGTTCTCCCTACTGCAAAAAAAACAGGAAACTTTGAATTGCGGCCTGACTCCAACGTGGTCGAGGTACTTCATAATAATGGGAAGGCAACCGGTGTCCGTTATGTCGATGTGCAAACGGGAGAGGAGTTTGAACAACCTGCAGATGTGGTCATTTTGACAAGCTATGTATTAAACAATACGCGTTTACTGCTTCAATCAGAAATTGGCAAGCCTTATAATCCGGAAACTGGAAAAGGCGTCATCGGGAAGAATTATTGCTATCAAATCGGGGGTGGCGCAACGGGCTTCTTTGAAAACGAGAAGTTTAACACTTTTATGGGAGCAGGCTCGCTTGGGGCTACCGTAGATGATTACAATGGAGATAATTTCGATCATAAAGCTTTAGATTTCATTCATGGCGGTTCCATATCAATTACACAAACAGGACGCCGGCCAATTGAAAGCAATCCAGTTCCTAAGGGCACGCCATCATGGGGTAAGGATTTTAAAGAGCAGTCACTGCATTATTTTAATCGATCTCTTTCTGTTGGTGCACAAGGAGCTTCCATGCCGCATCGCAACAATTATTTAAGCTTGGATGAAAACTATAAAGATGCATATGGTAATCCTTTATTGAAGTTAACGTACGATTTTACAGAGCAGGACCGGAACTTACATCGCTATCTTTCGGAAAAAGCCGGAGAGATTCTAAAAGAAATGGGTGCCGATCACGTGGACGTCAGAGAAATCAGCGAACATTATGATATCGTCCCATACCAGACAACCCATAATACGGGCGGTGTCATTATGGGTGCTGACCCAGAAACCTCTGCAGTAAATAACTATTCACAAATGTGGGAGGTCGATAATCTATTTGTTGTCGGTGCTTCTGCTTTCGCCCATAATGGCGGCTACAACCCGACTGGCACGGTAGGGGCACTGGCATATCGGGCTGCGGAAGGGATTATTAAATTTCTCGATGAGGGAGGCCAATTGGTCCAAGTGAGTAAAAACAGCCAGCATGTTTAATGATAGAATAAAAGAGGAGGGAACAGGATGGGGCTTTCCAATATCGGTATCCCAGGCTTGATTCTGATTATTATTCTGGCTTTGATCATTTTTGGTCCCCAAAAACTGCCTGAAATTGGTTCTGCCTTAGGGAAAACACTGACTTCATTTAAAAAATCAGCAGAAGGCATCATAAGTGATGAAGAAGCGAGTGAAACAAAGGAAATACCGAAAGTCAACAGAGAAGGTTGAAATCTTATGTTAATATTCTGCAATGCAATAAGCGTATCCGATGAATATGAGTTTGAGGTTTATTAGTATAGCTGTTTTCATAGAAAGAAATTTGAAGTCTTGTACTAAAAAAGAGAGCTGCACCGGCAGAATCCTTTAGGTACAAGACTTTTTTGCTGTGTATGAGATGACTTTTACCGGTTTTTTTAAGTAGCTTAATCAGGAACGAAAAGATAGAAATAAAAAAAGACACATTGACATTTATAATGATAATGATTATCATTATCATTAAATAGTAGGATTTCTTTATCTAGCGGTTTTGATGGGACGAGTAAACGCAGTCCCAGGTCCAACTAAGGCGTTCGCGAATTGAAGTAATTGAAGACATTTTTCATCTCCCAATTTGCGCATCATTCTAGATATTATCCAATATTTTAGCGTGTGTTTTTTATCGATCTGGTGTGAATCCTCACGAATATTAGAAAAAGAATACAGAAAATTTAACTTATGGAAGGTTGTTAGACGATGACAGAATGCAAAGATGTAACCATTATAGGCGGTGGCCCGGCTGGATTGTATGCGGCCTTTTATTGCGGGATGCGCGATCTATCTGCCCGCATTATCGAATTTAAACCAAACCTCGGAGGGAAGGTTCATATCTATCCTGAAAAAATGATTTGGGATATAGGAGGACTAACACCGATTACCGGCGCTCAATTGATAGAGCAAATGGAAGCGCAGGCACGTACATTTAACCCGGAAGTTATTTTAAATGAAAAAGTGGAAAAACTTGAAAAGAATATGGAAGATTGTTTTGTGGTGACAACCAATACAGGACATAAATACGTTAGCCGAACGGTTATTTTGGCAACTGGCGGAGGTATTCTGGAACCAATTAAATTGGATATAGAGGGAGCGGACCGTTTCGAGGTAAGCAATCTTCATTACACAGTACAGAGCCTTGACAGGTTTAAAGATAAGAAAGTGATTGTTTCCGGCGGAGGAGATACGGCCATTGACTGGGCTACCGAATTAGAGCCCATTGCGGAACAGGTATCATTGGTTTATCGAGGGGAGGAATTCAAAGCAATGGAAGCGCATATCGCTCATCTGGAAGCCTCCTCTGTCCATATCTATAAAAATACAAAAATAGAAAAATTGCTTGCAGACGAAGAAGGTCATCATGTCAAAGAAATCTTGACGAAAAACCAAAAAACCGGGGAAAAAGTTCGTTTTGAAGTGGACGATTTAATCATTAATCATGGATTTGACAGAGAGCTGAAATTTATTAAAGAAAGTCCGTTGAAAGTAGAACTTGAACAGGACTTTTTCGTAAAAGGATCCGGAAAAGCTGAAACGAACATAGCTGGTTTATATGCTGCCGGTGATATTCTTTCATTCGATGGAAAGGTGCACTTAATTGCCGGCGCGTACAATGATGCAGCGAATACAGTGAATCAAGCAAAGCTGTATATGAAGCCGGATGCCTATAATGAGATTTATGTCTCTTCTCACAACTCAAAATTTCATGAAAAAAACAGAAAGCTGCTTTCTCACTTGTATACGAAATAATAAGGCAGAAAATATGAATTTAAATGATACATGCCATCTTCTTATTGACACTATCTCGAACAAAGATAGTGTTTTAATTTTGGAGGAAATGGAATGCCTTACATTGAGAAGCTGTTCTAAGAAAATAGAGGAAGAGCTTATAGCACATTGTATTCTATAAAAAGAGAAAGATCGCACGTTTATTTATCGTATATCAACACGCATGTTACAATGAAGAATATGTTCTTAAAAAATTATAGCTCTCTATTTTTCCAAAATAGTATAGGATGACGTATTTATACGCTTGGCAAAACAATACATATCAAAGAGGTGTAGCGGAATGAAAAAGATGAAGGCAGCAGTTCTGAATAAGCCATTGGATATTGAGGTTAAGGAAATAAATATACCAGAACCAAAGGAAAATGAAGTATTAATCAAAGTGCAGTGTATCGGTGTATGCGGCTCTGATGTGCACTACTACGAACACGGAAAAATCGGGCGTTATGTCGTAGAAGAACAACTCATTTTAGGGCATGAATTAGCAGGAGATATTGTTAAAGCTGGCAGTCAGGTTGAGAATCTTGCGGCAGGCGACCGTGTAGCTGTCGAGCCGGGTGTGGTATGCGGAACTTGTGAATATTGTAAATCAGGCCGATACAATCTCTGCCCGGAAGTACAATTTATGGCAACTCCGCCAGTTGACGGAGCTTGGTCTGAATATGTCACGATTCGCAGTGATTTCGCCTTTAAAATACCGGATCAAATGAGCTATGAAGAAGGGGCTTTAATTGAACCGCTTTCTGTTGGCATTCATGCGATGCAGCGCGGAAAAGTTCATCCCAATGATAAAATGCTGATAACCGGTTTAGGACCTATTGGGCTGTTAGCGATCAAGGCAGCGAAAATATTCGGAGTGAACGAAATCTATTGCTCGGATGTGGTACCATATCGCAGAGAATTAGCGAAGAAATTTGGCGCGACAAAGGTATTTGATCCAACACAAGATAATATTCATGAGGAGATAGAAAAGGCAACAGCTGGCAGTGGTTTGGATATCGCCGTTGAAACTTCAGGTAATGGCCGGGCGGTTCAGGATGCACTGACGATTACGAAACGCGGAGGAAGGATTGTATTAGTTGGATTACCTGCATCCTCAGAAATACCTGTAGATATTACCCATATCGTCGATTCAGAATACGACATTCACGGTGTTTTTCGCTATGCAAACAGTTATCCGACAGCAATACAGGCAATTGGCAGTCAGGACCTTGGTCTCGAGGATGTAATTACCCATAAGTATCGTTTAGATAATATCAAAGAGGCTGTAGAAACCGCCGTAAATCAGAAGGATACTAGCATTAAGATAATGATTTATCCATGATAACGAGTGAAACACACTAGTTTTTTAAGCTTCTTGGAAACCTATTTTTTTAATAGATTTGATTATTTCTTTGCTGATTTTCTTATAAACAAAAAAGACTTGACTTAACAATTTGTTCTGCTACCATAATAGACAATCGAATACATTTCAATTTTCTGCTAGGGGCGCCGTAACGGCTGAGATAAATGTATATTTAGCACCCTTAGAACCTGATCTGGTTAAGGCCAGCGGAGGGAAGTAGAATAAGCAGACAACCATGCGCTATTTTTTCGTGTGTATGTTTTTGTATGCAGATGCTTCCTTCTACGAGTCTTTAGAAAAAAGATTAAAGGAGGATTTTTTTTATGAAATTTACGGATGAATTACGTGCTGCAACGAAGGAAAGCTGGGAGCAAAGTTTACATCACCCATTTGTGCAAGGAATCGTGAAAGGAGATTTGCCGCTAGAAACATTTAAGTATTATATTTTACAAGATATTTACTATTTAAAACATTACGGTAAGATCCACGCGATTGCAGCATCCCAGGCCGAAGATTTTAAGCTGACTGCTCTTTTAGCTGATAAAGCGCGCTTTACAGCAGAGGCTGAACTGACCGTGCATAATGAGCACGCTGAGATTTTAAATATTACACAAGCAGATTTAGATAACTTCAAACCAGCGCCAACTGCGTATGCCTATACTTCGCATTTGTATCGAGCAAGCCTGTCTGGAAATCTAGCACATACTGTGGCTGCCATACTGCCATGCTATTGGTTATATGCGGACATCGGAAAAGTGAATGAAAATGCCACTCCAGAGCCGGAAATTTATCGTAACTGGATTAAAATGTATGCGAGTGACTGGTTTCAAGATTCAACTACCGAAATGATTAATTTACTAAACACTTTAGTTGAAGATATGAATGATAAGGAAAAAGAGAAGGTAAAAGAACAATTTATTATCGCAAAAGAATACGAACTCCATTTCTGGGAAATGTCCTACAATCTTGAAGGCTGGCTTTCAGAAAGTAAAAAAGTGAACAGTCGTTAAGAAGAAACAGAACGGCTTCCAATTTCTTAATGGGTTCGGTTTATTCGTTCCATGTTAAAGAACTCTCATTTATCTGAGGGTTCTTTTTTTGGACTGGAAGGGAAAAGTATTTATTATACCAACTACGCAATTTTGTTAAAAACACGATGCAGCTAATTTACTTGTGATACAATTTTCGTAATGGCAAGAAGCAAACAAGCCGAAAGCCGGAAATTTAGTTTAATAAGCATTTATTCCAAAGAAATGAATACTTGTAGATAGTGAATTTAATCTTGTGTCTGACACGGAGAAGGGATAATCGTGAAAAACACTCAAGTAACAAGAAAAGCTTCCGAGCAAATCGTATCCGCTATAAATGGATACCTGAAAGGACGAATCAGCCCCTTAGTGGTGGCTTTGGACGGGGGGAGCGGTGCAGGAAAATCTACGCTGGCTGCTGAGGTTGCTTCACACGTAGGAGCAACTGTTATTCAGTGTGATGCGTTTTTCGACGCGACGATTACAGACGAGAAATGGAATACTTCTACATCGGAATGGAAATGTCCCAGATGTATTGACTGGCAACGTCTGCATAAAGAAGCATTGTTACCGCTTATAGCGGGGGAAAGCGTTCAATATCATCCTTTTTCTTTTTCAGCTGAAAGCGGTCTGGCCTCATCCTCCATAACGAAAGAGCCCTCAAAGGTCATTATTCTTGATGGAATTTATAGCTCGCTGCCCGAATTTTCTGATGTTGTTGATTTGAAGATTCTAGTGGATGTATTACCAGAGGTTCGCCGTTATCGGCATAATGTAAGAGAGGGGCATGCGGATGAGGCTTGGCATAAGCAATGGGATCCTGCAGAGGACTACTATTTCTCCGTTTTGTGCCCGCCGGCATCATTTGATTTAATCGTCGTGAACGGGTAAGGCACCTCTTAAATGGAATGATTCCATTCCCTAAATTAAATAATATTGTAATTATGTATTGACAATTAAAGTGATAATGATTATCATTATCAATAAGGAATAAGGTTTCTCTATCAAATTGTTCTGTGAATAAATCAGATGACTCATTGTGTTACCCCCCATCCAACATATTAGAGACTTGATAGAGATTCCTTCTCTTTTTTACAGGCTGTTTTTTGGAAGGTGCCATAGGCTTACATAATAAACACGCAATTTCTTTTTCCAACGACAGATTACTTAGTACGCTTATACATAGAATATAATTGGACAAGAAGGAAAATGGGATAAAATCATTGCCTTCATTATTTTAAAATTAAAAGAGGAAGATAAGACGGAGGGAAGAATAATTTAACAGATTACCATACAACTATAAATTACGCACTAAAAGCGTATGATACTGTTATTAGCCTGCGATAAATAATTCGAGAGTTGTGAATTATTTATCGTTTTTATCACTTCGTTATGCGAAAAAGTAATTCATTGATTGGATGTTTTTACGCAAGAACTTCACCAGCATGCTCATCTATGGAAAATAATCAATAGAATAAAATATATTTCTATTTTTTCATTTTTATTACAATTAGATTAAATAGATAGAATTTGAGTTTATAAGCTAAGAAGTGGGGTAGATAGTTACTATCATATTGGAGAGGAAGGTGTTATTATCAAGTATATTTTTTCAATTTTTCTTGCTTTGGCTGGATTCGTGCTCTTTACTGGGGCGGCAGCAGCTGAGCAGCAGCATGAAGTGCAACCGGGAGATAATGTCTATCGTATCGCACAAAACTATCAAGTAGATGTCAATGCGCTTATTGCAGCAAATCCATCCATATCGGATGCTGCATATATTGAAGCTGGGCAAACAGTAACAATACCAGATCAAAACGGAGCCTCTTTTACAGTGACAGCTTATACAGCTGGTCCAGAATCTACTGGTAAAGAACCTGGTGATCCAGCCTATGGTATCACAGCATCTGGTGAGGAAGTAGAAGAAGGAAGGACCATTGCATGTCCGCAATCGCTTCCTTTTGGCACGAAAATACATATCCCGGAGCAGGATGAAACTTACGTGTGCGAAGACAGGGGTAGTGCTATTACAAATGGCCATCTGGATATTTATAAGGAAGACTTAGACGATGCATTGGAATTTGGAGTACAAGAACTTCAAGCTAAAGTGTGGACCTATTAAGTATAGGGACTAGATGACAGATTTACTTTATGTTAAAAACCTTATCGCGATTTAACGCAAAGAAAGCAACCACCTATGAATCTTCTGTAGGCTGGTTGCTTTTTCGTATATAAGAATATGTTATAAGTTATTATATTAAGCTATGAAAACACGTATTAACATTCGTATAACTAGTCATTAAATAAGCAA
Organism: Oceanobacillus sp. FSL K6-0251; assembly: GCF_038004725.1. Lineage (NCBI taxonomy): Bacteria > Bacillati > Bacillota > Bacilli > Caryophanales > Bacillaceae > Oceanobacillus > Oceanobacillus sp. FSL K6-0251. Next base: position 2,382,727 of record NZ_JBBORS010000001.1, read on the forward strand.
AAATACCAAAATAGATACGAACAAAGAATAGTAAATGATTACTCAATATTGCAGCAATAGACAGATTCTCCACTTGAATCGTATAATGTGAATAAAAAGATGTGACAGAGGGATAAACGATGGAAATGCCAATTATAAGCGTATCTCCTTTCACTGATCATGATGATAATATAGAATAGAGAGCAAGGAAATGAGGAGACAGATATGGAGAGCTTCCCTGAGCGAATACAGTTTAAATATTCATGGAGATCTTATCAACAAGCTATCATAGATGATATGGACACCTATCTGAATAAACGTCATTTACATTTAGTAGCTCCTCCAGGTTCAGGAAAAACAGTTATCGGATTGGAGATGATGCTGCGTTTTAATCAGCCTGCATTAATACTGGCACCGACTATCGCCATCCGCGACCAATGGGTGGCCCGTTTTGTAGAATTATTTGATCAGAGCGGTAATCAGCCGGAATGGATGACAACAGATTTAAAGGAAAAGGCTTTGGTTACAGTTGCAACCTATCAAGGGTTTCATCAATGGATGACTGGTCAGGAGGAAGAAGTACAGGAAAAGCTTGCTTCTTATGTAAAGACATTGGTACTGGACGAGGCACATCATTTACGCACTGCATGGTGGCGTTCTGCTGTTTCTTTTAGAAAAAATCTTACTAACCCAGCTATTGTTGCTTTGACAGCTACTCCGCCATATGATGTATCCATCCAGGAATGGAACCGCTATTTGGAGCTGTGCGGCGAGATTGATGCTGAAATAAGCATAGCAGAGCTGGTACGAGAAGCAGAGCTCGCTCCGTTTCAAGATTATGTCTGGATATCCGACCCCCTCCATGAGGAGCAGGAGGAGATCAACCAATTTCGAAGTCAGGTCATAGCATTTCAACAATCCATACGTCACAACACAGCACTTATTAATAAAATAGAAGCACATCCATGGATCACCGATCCGGATACATATGCAGAAGAAATTCTGTCGGAGCCGGCTTATTTGTCCAGTATGCTTATTTTCTTAAAGGAAGTGGAAAGTACTGCCTGGACAAAGCCGCTTCCGATAATGGGCTTGAAGAAAAAACAAATTCCGGAGTGGAGTTTGGAATGGCTGGAACTCATGCTGACTCATCTTCTATATAAAGATAAGCATATGGATCAAGAGGAGCCGGTACAAAAAGAAATACAGTCTTATCTTCAACGCCTCGGAGCTGTTGAAAAGCGCAGGGTGGTCTTAACAGCGAATGATCGAATCAACCGTTTACTGGTGCAGAGCCCGTCGAAATTAAACAGCATCCAGCAAGTGACAGCCTTTGAGGCACAGGAATTAGGAACAGAGCTGCGCCAGGTTATTCTTACAGATTATATTAGACGAGAAGATTTGCCTAAGAAAGCAGAAGATGAGCAGGATCTCCGGCGTTTGGGAGCTATACCTGTTTTTGAACAATTGCGCCGCAGGGAATTGGATGTCTTGCTTGGGGTTTTAACTGGATCGATTGTTATTATTCCCAAAAAGGTATTGGCAGCCTGTGAAGATTTAGCCGAACAATGGGATGTTGCTATAACAGCAGCGGAACTGTCCTATGATGCATCTTATGTAGAAATCACTATCAATACCAGTGCACGGCATCGAATGGTGCAAATGATGACAAAATTATTTGAACGTGGCGAAATCACTGTATTAATTGGTACAGCTGCATTACTTGGAGAAGGCTGGGATGCACCGTTTATTAATTCATTAGTCCTTGCTTCTTATGTTGGTTCTTTTATGCTGTCCAATCAGATGCGAGGAAGAGCCATTCGTGTAGAGAAAAACAATCCGCAAAAAACAGCCAATATATGGCATCTTGTTTGCTTGGATGCTACCAATTCAGAAGGCGGGGAGGATTATCTTGCATTGAAAAGACGTTTTAAGGCCTTGATTGGTCTAGGGCATCAGAAGAATGTGATTCAAACAGGGATTGGTCGACTATCATTGGCCGAACCTCCCTTTTACAGCATCGATAAGGAACAGTCCAACCGGCAGATGTGTGATTTGGCGAGGGAGAGAGGGCAGCTTTTCCAGCGCTGGAAGTCGGCAGTTGAAATAGATGGGACATTAAAGGAAGAGGTGTCTACCCAAAAACAGCAGTTGCCGCGTCCATTTTTATTTACGAATACCATCAAGGCTTTGATTCTCGCGATACTTTCTATCATTTTTTTCTTTGTAGATAATGTACTTGGTGAAATAACGAATTTCCGCATTCTGGAAGATAATTTTCGTGCTTTTTTATGGGTGGTTGTTATTATTATAGCTATTTCTCTTATCATTGCTTCCCCATTCATTTGGAGATTACTTAAAATCTTATTTCGTAATATTAGTGTCGAGAAAAGCATGAGTGAAGTTGGAACTATCGTATATCAGGCCTTATTTGAGTCAAGTTGGATAGAGACAAAGCCAACTGTTTCCCTCATTCAGACAGAAGAAGAAAATGGCGTCATTACTTGCTGGTTAGAGAATGCCCCCATCTATGAACAAAAAATATATGTGGAGGCATTGCGCGAGGTACTGGATCCACTTGAGAGTCCCAGATATATAGTTGTCCGAAAACAGCGGACATTATGGTGGAACCGTATCGATTACCATGCTGTTCCTGCGATACTGGCACAAAATAAGGAAATGGCAGAACTTTTCCTGGCTTGTTGGGAAAAGCACTTAGGTAAAGCGGAACTGGTATATACGAGAACTCCGGAGGGAAGGCAAGTATTGCTTCAAGCGAGAGCAAAAGCCATGTCTGCGCAGTTTGTATCTAAATCGGAGCAAATATCCGTATGGAAGTAGCGGGGGCTAAAGATAATTTTTAATCTAGTGTTTCGGCTTAATTTGATTAATGTAAAAAAAGTGGTATAATTATTTTTGAGATTAGATTAATACTATTTATGAAAGAGGATTTATACATGTCCACAACTATTCATAAAGTCGAACAGCAGTTTGCCAATCTAGTTCGGTCCTATCGTAAACAGCATATCGGAAAAGGCCCCGAGAAAATAAAAGTCTCATTTCATGGTACCTGGGCTATTGCTTATATGAATGGGAGCCTTAGTCCTGTAGAAAAGTTTATCGCTCAAACCGAGGAAGGGCATACAATGATCTGGCAAGCCAGGACACAAATGGTGAAGCAACTGTATGAAAAAGTACGGCCTTCAGATTTAGAAGAATTAGTTGGTGCAAAATTTTTAAAACTATTTGCGGATATTAATGTGGAAGATGATGAAGCTATTTCAATATTTATATTTGACAAACCAATAGATAGACTGTAAAGCTATTACACTATTTTAGGTAGCTTAGCCAATGGTACATAGGTGCTGATTACTAACTACGGTCATGATATTGATATCCAGCTATGTTATCAAATAAATAAATTGTTTCGGTTTGTATCCGATTAATGCTTGAGAACAAAATTGCTTATTGTTGTTAAATAACTTGAATTTAATATAGAAATAAATGGCGGATTGGTCTATGGTACCTTATGTGCTAATTACTAACCACTATCTTGTAAAATCGCTTTCGATTTTTATAAGATGGTGGTTTTTTCTATATAAAGGGGGTGTTATATGGAGAGCTAAAGTAAATAAAAAGACCCTGAAGAGAGAAGTAAGAAAATTTATAATGAAAAGGAGCAGGATTATAATGAAAATCGTTGCATTATTTCCAGCGTCAACAGGTTCTTCACAACTTCTAACTAAAGAGGCATCTTTAGGCTTAAGAGATTTTCTGAACGGCACAGAAGATGAGTTAGTATTGATAACTGATGATAAAGAAATCGATCAACATATTGAAGATATGGATGTTGTTATATCATCTCCTTTTTTACCGGCGTATATTACAAAAGAACGTGTCGAAAAAGCAAAAAATCTTAAACTGGCAATTACTGCAGGAATTGGTTCTGACCATGTCGATATAGAAGCAGCAGCAGAAAAAGGGATTACGGTAGCCGAGGTAACTGGCAGTAATAACGAAAGTGTTGCGGAGCAAAATGTAATGGAAACATTGCTGCTCTTAAGAAATTATGAAGAGGGGCACAGGCAAGCGGAAGAAGGTGAATGGGATCTGCCAAGAGTAGGTTCTGGTGCCAATGAGCTATTAAATAAAAAAGTCGGCATTTTTGGCTTTGGCCGAATTGGTCAATTAACAGCAGAACGATTAAAAGCTTTTAATGTAGAATTGCAATATAATGATCCGTTTAGAAAGAAAGATGCAGAAGAAAGAATCGGAGTCGAATATGTTACGTTCGATGAACTAATTAAAAGCTCTGACGTAGTGATTATTCAATCACCTTTAACTGCAGATACTGAGAATAAATTCGACCAGGAAATAATAAGTCAAATGAAAGAAAATGCTGTACTTGTTAACTGTGCTCGCGGTGCAATTGTAGATAAAAATGCAATTGTTCACGCGGTCAATGATGGTCGTATCAGATATGGCGGCGATGTTTGGTATCCACAACCAGCTCCAGTAGATCATCCATGGCGTTCTCTTAAACAAACAGGATTAACAGTACACTATTCTGGTATGACCGTAGAGGCGCAGGAAAGAATTCAAAAAGGCGTTATCGAGATGTTAACGAATTTAATGGAGAATACACCAATAAGAGATGAATATATTATTGTAGACAAAAATAAAGTTTCCCACCAAAGTTATCAGACAAACAAAAATAAATAAGCGCATTAGCGTAAATGTATGTCTCTCATTTTAGGAAAGAAGCTAAACTCTACAGTTTTACAGAGATAATTTAAAAGAAATCTCTAACTAATTTAGATTAATAACAGCAAAATATATTTCTAAAAAATTAGAAAAAATAGCAGGCAAAGTTGCTTATCAGTGATTTTGCCTGCTATTTTTTAGGTAGCTATAAACCTCGGCAAAAACAGAAAAGTGATTCTTTTTATATGATATAAAAATATAAAAGTGAACCATGTTATACAGATTAGTAAATTATATTTGAAGCATTTAATATAGTTTACTAACACAAAAGAATCTCTCTTAATTTAAGTTGAACTTTTTTCGTTTTATAGTTGAATACTCGCAGCATATATAGACCGTTTATTACAAAGAATACAATCGCCTTTAAAACAAATAAAATATAGAAGTGCCAACGTCACTACAACAAGCTGCCTTATTTGCTATTTTAGAAAAGTTTAATCTAGAGGCTCGTTGATTATATTCGAATTTGGCTCCTAGTCCATAGATTCGGTTTCATTTATCAAATGGATTTAACAGTTGAAAATGGAATATATGTTTTATGAAGATTATGCGCTTTATTCCTATATCGACTACTATATCTTTAGAGAAATTGTAGTCATAGTTCGTCTGACAGGGATAAGGTGTAACTGCTAAACTAAAGTAGACCATTATTGCTTGATAAGAATGAACACTTTTCTTGGGGGATAGGCATGTAACAGGCTGTTGCCCCGTAGGGGCGGCAGCCTGTTACATGCTCGCCGTTCCGTCAGGTACCAACTAATTATTGCAATCTTTCATTTACTGTATAATACATGTTTGTACGATACAGAAATGGGAGGAGTAAGAAAGGTGGAAACATGGAAAGTGTATATGGAAATCTATCAACTAAAACAAGAAGGATTTAAAATACGGAGAATAGCTAGAAAACTAGGTATATCAAGAACAACAGTATATAAATACCTTGAAAAGTCCCCTCAGGAAATGGCGGAGTGGGTAGCTTCCACACAGACAAGAAAGAAGAAATTAGATGCCTACGAATTACTTATTCATACTTGGCTAACAGAACATCCAGATCTTTCTAGTGCTCAAGTTCATGATTGGTTAAAAGAAAGGTTTCCAACTCTATGTGTTGGAGAAAGTACCGTTCGTAGTTATGTCAAAGCACTCCGGGAAAAATATCATATTCCAAAGACAGAAATGAAGCGTGTCTATCAAGCTATTCCAGATCCACCAATGGGGCAGCAAGCCCAAGTAGATTTTGGTCAGACGATACAGAAAACATCCCAGGGAAAGGAAAAGAAATTATATTTTATTAGTTTCGTGCTTTCGCACTCTCGTTATAAATACGTTGCGTGGCTCTCCCGTCCTTTTACAACAAAAGATATGATTCAAGCTCACGAAGATGCTTTTCAGTATTTTGGAGGAATTCCATATGAGTTAGCTTATGATCAAGATTCCCTTATCGTAGTAAGTGAAAATGAAGGTGATCTCATCCTTACCAGTGAATTTCAAGCATACAGGGAAGAAAGAAAATTAAAGCTCTTTGTATGTAGAAAAGCTGATCCAGAAAGTAAAGGGAAGATTGAAAATGTCGTAGGATTTGTGAAGAAGAATTTTGCGAAGAACCGCGTATTTCACCATATAGATAAATGGAATGAATCCTGTTTAGCATGGCTGATTCGAACGGGAAACGGAAAAGTGCATAATACAACAAAAAAAAGACCAGTCGAAGTGTTTGCCCTAGAAAAACAACACTTAAGACCAGTCAACAAAAAAATTTCAATTTCAAATATCGATAATAGTATAACAAGAAATGTTCGTAAGGACAATACTATTATCTATCAATCGAATCGGTATTCGGTACCACTTGGTACATATAAAAAAGATAAAGAAGTTTTTATTGAAATAAGCGATCAAAACGAATTAATAATACGTGAAGAATCGAATGGAGCAATCATTGCCAAACACACATTAAGTATAGAGAAAGGGAAATTGATTCAAGATTCTCAACATACCAGAGACCGTTCTAAAGGAATAGCTGCCTATATAGAAACGGTATCGACGTACTTTGATGATAAGGAAATGGCTTCTGATTTCCTTCAGGAAATTCACCAAAGATATCCTCGTTATATACGAGATCAATTATCTCTTATTTTAAAGGTATCTAAAACAGTAACAAGAGAACGAAGGAACCAAGCTTTAGAAGAATGTGTCGCACGCAAAATATATAGTGCAACAGAGTTTAGAGATGTCGTAGAGTTTATCCAAAGACAAACGGATTCTCATCAAAGGCCTCCGCAAATAGAAGCTATCAAAACATTGCATGGTATGGATGATACGCTGCTTCAAATCAAGCCAAAAACAAGAGAATTGGATTCTTATATAGAGTTATTGAAAGGAGCAACGGTATGAGTCATTCAATAGAAGAAATACAACAACAGTTTCGATCGTTGAGACTCACAGAGACGGCAAATTATTTGCCATCTCTGATTCAACAAGCAGAGTCAGAAGATTGGACATATCAAGTACTTTTGAAACAATTGACTGGATATGAATTAAAACGTAGGGATGAAAAATTAATCGAAAAACGATTAAAATGGGCTGCATTCCCTTCCTATAAGACGTTGGAGGACTTTCATTATGAGCAGCAATCACTCAGCAAAAGACAAGTAAATCAATTAAAGGAGTTTACCTGGCTAGATCAACTCTATAATTTAATCGTTTTAGGACTGCCAGGTGTAGGTAAAACACATTTAGCTACAGGGCTGGGCATAGAAGCCATACAAAAAGGATATAAAGTCTCTTTTATTTCCATGGGGCAACTGATTCAAACATTAAAAACAGAAGAAGTTACTAGAAAGTCACAAACGAGAATGAAACGAATTCGTTCCTCTCATTTAGTGATTATTGATGATTTAATGTTTATGGCAATGGATACACGTGAAGCGAATTTATTTTTCCATCTTATTAATGACCTTTATGATAAGGCTTCAATTATATTAACTTCTAATAAAGGACCAAATGAATGGGGAGAATTACTAGGTGATCCAGGGATTACAACGGCTATCCTAGATAGAATTTTACATCGAGCTGAAGTTATTCATTTTCATGATGATGATAGTTATCGAATGAAACACCGTTCTTCCATTTTTATGGAAGAAAGTGTCCAAATTTAATTAGCAAAAAGTGTTCATTTCTACTTGACGCTCACATAAGGTCGTATACCCAGGAGCAGCGCTAATAAAATGAGATAAGAGACCTCATTTTATTGGCGCTTTTTTGTAAAGCTATCGATCCACGTTTTGTAGCTTTTAAAGTGAATGGCGAGTCAGCGCTGCGATATTTACTAACTACCTCCCTCATCACATAATTTCAGTATTTGTCGATATACAACATAAAATCTCTTATAATTTATCATGTTATGCTTATAAGCCTATAAATGCATTAAACAGGTGAAATACACTGTATTTGGCGGCAAAAAAAGATCGCAAGACTAGTATATATTTAATGCATATACTATTGAAAATTAGTATCAAATATCACTAAGATGTCTGCTTTATGTTCGTAATTGGAACTATATGTAAATTATTTGTAATTATTTAACCATTGAATATCATGTATTTATAACATATTATAATAGGTGATGTTCGGTTATTAAGGAGGAATATTAATGGTAATTCGATATGGTTTTTCAGAAAAGAAAATTAATTATATTAAAGTTAAGGGGTTAAGCGGTTATTATCCTGTTAGAGAGTGTAAAGGAGAACACGATCCATTATTTGTTAAAACTCATACATTTTTTGATGAATCCAATCATCATTACTTATTTTTCATATCACTTGATGTGATAGGTATTGACAGTACATTACGCTATAAAGTTAAAAAAATAATTAAAGAAAATGTCTTAACTGATTCTCATAAATTCGACTTGTTTCTTTTTGCAACACATACCCATTCGGGCCCCAGTGGAATGATTAATACAAATAAAAAAATAAAGAGTGGTTTAACAGGGATTTTTGGAGACTATGATAGCTACATGGAAGAGCATCTTATTTTATTAATAACTGAATCAATAGTATTGAGTAAATATAAAATGAAAACTTTTAATTACAGTATCAGTAAAACGAATATTCATAAAGTTGCTACGAATAGACATCAACCTTCGAAAAAGATAGATCAAATAATGACCGTATTTGAAATTATTACTGATACAAGCAAAACAGCTATAGTTAATTATTCATGTCACCCTACTGTTTTGTCTTCTAGTAATTATTTAATTTCAGCAGATTTTCTATCTGGTTTTTATGAAAAAATGAACGAGTCTTTTGATTTAGTAAGTTTTATCAATGGAAGCAGTGCAAATATTAGTACACGGTTTACAAGAGAAAAACAAAGTTTCAGCCAATCTAGATTTTTTAGTAATTCACTATATGGCCAGTTTATAAGAGAGAAAGAGTACTTAAAAGAAAAAGAAACATTAGAACGAATTTCTTTTGTCGAAAAATCAATAAGATTAAAAACTAAAGATGTAAGTAATATTTCTAAGAGAGAGGAACAAATTTCTATAGAGGAATTAAAATGGAAGTTAAAAGAGGAAAATAGTGTAGAAGAAAGCAGATTAATTGAAGTAGAAATTGAAGGAAAGCGTGCCACTATTAAAATGAAAGACACCTTAAATGATATTTCTTCAATTAAAGTTCCTTTTTGGATAGGCCTATTAGATAGTCAATTAATTGTCTTTATACCCGGAGAAATAACTTCTAACTTAACAGAGAAATTGAGAAGCAAATATCAAGCTTTAATTTTTAGTCTTACAAATGATTATTTATTTTACTTTGCAGAAAAGGATTTATATAAAACTGATATGTACGAGGCTCAAAGTAGTTTCTTTAAAGTAGGCGAGGCGGAGAAATTAATTAATAAAATCGAAGAACATATTAAATCCTTTACTTGTTATAACATGTTGTGTTAATATGAATTCATAATAATAAAAGGTGGAGATCAAATGACTACTAAAACAGAAGTTAAAAAGTTTTTGAATTATTTGAGCAATACATGGGAGCAAGTTGTGCAAAATGAAGAAAAATCAATTGATAAGGCTACAGAGTTAATTTTTGATAGTTGTAAAGATGGCGGTCGTTTTTATATTTTTGGATCAGGTCACTCCCATATGGTAGCAGAGGAAATTTATATTAGGGCAGGAGGACTAGCTTATGTGAAAGGTATTCTCCCACCTGAAGTAATGTTGCATCAAATGCCAAATAAAAGCACTTATATGGAACGATTAGATGGATATGCCAAGAATATGTTATCTCTTTATAAAGTTGAAGCCGGGGATTCAATTATGGTCGTTTCTAATTCAGGAAGAAATAATATACCAGTTGAAATGTGTATTGAAGCTAAAAAGCTGGGAGCAAATGTGATTGCTTTGACGTCTATGGAGCATACCCAATCAGTTTCTTCCCGGCATGAGTCAGGGAAAAATATCTATGAAATTGCTGATGTCACTATTGATAATCATGCTCCAAAAGGAGATGCAGCTTATCGAATAGAAGGAGTAGAAGCAGATTTAGGGCCTACATCTGATTTTACAGGAATTGGAATTGCGCAATCGGTTATTATTGGTGTAATTTCACGCCTAAAAGAAGCAGAGTTAGAAATACCTGTATTTAAGAGTTCAAATTTAGATGGTGCTGATGAATACAATGATAGACTCTTTAACCAATACTACGGTTATTGGAAATAATTTACAAAGTGATTAATATTCTTTCTTATGGTATAATAACAACAGATTATAATAGTTAGAGAGGATATTTATTATGACTAATAACGCACCTAAATATGAGATTGTTAAAAATTATATACTAAGTCAAATTAAGGCGGGTATTTATCAACCACATCAAATTATTGAATCAGAATTAGAATTATCTAATAACCTTTCAGTGTCAAGAATAACAGTTAGACGAGGAATTGAAGAACTTGTTAATGAAAAAATACTATCCAAAAAAAAGGGAATAGGAACTTTTGTTAACCCCATACCAAAATTTTTTGGATTCAAAGCTGGAATTGGATTTACTTCAGAAGTGAAAAATAGAGGAATGGAACCTTCTACAAAATTACTTAAATTGGAAAAAGTAAAAGCGAATGCTGTACAAGCTGAAGATATGAAAATCGCTGCTGGAGAAGAACTTTGGTTAGTTGAACGAATTAGATATGCTGATAAAGTGGCAGTTATTTATGAGATAGAATATTTTGATGCATCAATTGTTAAAGATTTAAATGTGGAAATTTGCGAAAACTCTATTTATGAGTATTTAAATGAGCAAGGAGTATCCTATGAATTTATAGATCAACGAATTAGTGCTACCTTAGCTGATTCAAAAATTGCTGAATTTTTGGATGTTGAAGAAGGAGCACCGTTAATTGATACAAAAATTATTGCTTGTATGAAGAATGGAAAGCCTTTTAATTTAGGGTTTGCACTGTATCAAACAAAAAATTACTATTTGATGCATACTATATATAAATAAACCCGACAGAGGTTAACATTCTCTAGACACTCTTATCTTGGAGTTTTATTTAGATTAATAAAACTCCAAGATAAGATGAGGAGGAAAACAATGAAAGCTTTTATATTATGTGGTGAAATAGAGCCAAAAATGTTTCCTTTTGATAAACATTATCAAATTAATAGCCTTCCAATATTGAATAAAGAAATGATTTTTTGGCAAATAGATAGATTATTAAAAGTCGGTATATTGGAATCGGATATCTATGTATTTCTTAGTTATAAACCAGACCAAACTAGAAATTTATTACGAAAGTATCGGGAAATAAATTGTATTGATCCAACCCTAAATTTAGATGTTTTTTTACGAAACAATTTAGAACAATTTAAGGAAGGAGTTATTATTCAAAAGGGGAATTGTCTTATAAGTCTAGACGATTTGACATATCTTAAGGAATCAGAAGAAGATACCAGTGTTCTACTAATAGAAAAAAAACAAAAAAGTATTGATATGATTGGGGCTTTTGTAGAGAATAATCAAGTAAATCAATTTTTAGCCCATGCTCGAGAACACTATGTTAATTCTGAAGTTGCAGGAGTATTTAAGTTAGATAAGCATGCATTAGAAACAATTTCGTACGCTAATTACGGATTCAGTCAACGTGTGACAGGGGCTATGATTCCTAACCAGTTATTTATTGAAAATGGATTGAATGATTATTTAAAAGAGGGAAACAAGATTCAACCGGTATTTGCTCAGGATAAAGTGCATAGTTTACAATTTCCATGGGATATATTAAATGTGAATGCATACTATCTTAATTCATTTACTAAGGAAATAAACGGATATTCTATTGGGGACAATTCATCTGTTTCTAAAGAATCAACTATAAACGGTAATATTCAGATAGGTAATAATTCAATTATAGGTAAGAATGTAACCATTAATGGCAATGTCATTATTGGGGATAATGTAAATGTTGATACTGGTGCTATTATAAATGGCCCTGTTTTAATAGGAAATAACTCGTATGTTAAAGATTATGCAAAACTTGAACCAAATACTGTAATTGGTTGTGAGAATAGGATAGGACATAATGCGGAAGTTGAGGGTGTTACAATGAAAGGTATTTCTGCTATTCATTATAGTGAAATGTATGGTGTGATTGGCCAATATGTAGATATTGCTGCAGCCTGTGTATGTGGAATCGTAAGATTTAATGACACTCCTCAAATACACAAAATAAATGGAAGAACTTATTCAGATACCTATTCTAATGCGATTTTTATTGGTGACTATACTAGGACAGGTATTAATAATATATTCTTCCCAGGTGTAAAAGTAGGAAGTGAATGCGCACTATATCCTGGTTTAAATGTGGAAAAAGATATACCTCACGAAACACTCGTTATAAAAAAAGAAGAGCATATTGAAAAAGAATGGGGATATAAAAAATACGGCTGGTAGGAGAGAATTAAATATAAAGTATAGAATAAAGAAGTAATTAATAATTGAAACGTTTAATTAGCTTATTACCGGTTATTTAGATTTTCTAGCACCTTTGTTTGCTACTATTAAAAGATGACTCATTGAAAGCTAGTAGAATAATCATTTAATATTTTTGATATTACTAACTCAATTAGGGAGGAGTGAATGGTAGTGAATGAAGAATAAGGGCACTTCGTATCCTTAACTTCATTAAACTACTCTTCTCTCCTTTCTCTTTTTCTTTTTATGAAAGCGCTTCAAATATTGAAAAATCATTATTTAGAATCGGCTCATACAAGTTTAATCCTTAACAAACATAAAAAGGAGGTTAAAAAGATGGTAGGAATTATCATTGCCAGCCATGGTGAATTTGCGACAGGTATCTTGCAGTCTGGAGCGATGATCTTTGGAGAGCAAGAGAATGTCAAGGCTGTTACGTTGATGCCGAGTGAAGGTCCGGATGACGTAAGAGCAAAAATGGAAGAGGCCATTGCTTCTTTCGACAATCAGGATGAAGTATTATTCTTAGTCGATCTTTGGGGTAGAACCCCCTTTAATCAGGCAAGCAGCTTGATGGAGGGGCATGAAGATACATGGGCTATCGTTGCTGGGTTGAATGACGAAGATTTATCTTGGATAGAAGTGATTTCCTGCTTACGTAATGCGAATGTTTCCATCGCTGATTTAAAAGAAATGATGAGCTTTTTAAAAGGGGATAGAGAAGTATTAAGTGAACGAATTGATATTTTAAAAGCGCATCAAAAAAACTTCAGAAGCATCAGGAAGAATTAAAGAAAACAGAAGAAATGCTAGCCATTAAAATTAACCAATTAAAACAATTGGAGAATATAGATCTCACAAGTTTAAATAAACAAAGACTTTGTTAGTTATTTTAAGAGGAGGGATAAACCCCTCTATGATTTAGTATGAGGTACGTTCGTTTAAAAAAGGGAGTGTAAAAATATATTATTCTAGAATTTCTACACCCCAATCTAACTACATAATGCTTTCTTTATCCAGATTAAATAACATGAAGCGTTTTTGATCTTTTTTGTTTTATCTGTAAAACATGCTCTCCTGCCATATGAATGCAAAGAGGAAGAGAATCTTACCAGAAAAAAGGGGGAAATGGTAACAAATACTTATTATGTCTACAGAAGATGAGATATCAATCTTTCTTCCAGTGCACTCCAAATAATGGTTCAGTGGTAAATAAAAATAATAAGAGTAAAATGTTATAGATAAAAATAATAACGGCGAACAATTAAGTAAAGTTATAAATCTAGTGAACATTAGCGCATTTAAAGTAGTCTGACAAACAGGTTTTAGTTTCAAAAATCTCTTTTCAGGGTACCGCTATTCAGACATACTAACGAAAGAGAGAAAAGAAATGACATTTACAAAATTTAAATCTATTTTCAACAAAATTGGTATTATTGCTAGTTTACTCGTGCTAACTGGCGTGTGTGTTTTGCTTTGGCGCACATTTTTTGCTAGTGGATATGGTTCCTATTCAGGCCAAATTTCATTTTACCTGCTCACATTCCCTGTAGCATTATTCATTTTAGGTGTAGCAGCTTTCATTATTTTACTCCTTCTTATTTGGAAAAAATCTGCATTATTTTTAAAAATGATTTGGGCGGTCAACTGTATTTCTTTTTTAGGAATCGCGCTCCTATCTGGGATTCAAAACCAATATTATGCAGATCGTATTGACGCAGAAACTGCATTGATGGATAACTATACATTCTCTTTTTCTGGAACAGATACGTATTCCGATTTAGAAGAAGATGTTGTTTATAAAACTGCGGAAGATGGAGATTTATTACTGGATGTATGGGATACAAAAGTGAATGATGAAAATCGTCCTGTTATCGTAAATATTCATGGCGGAGGATGGAGCAGCGGGGATAAAAATGAGGTTTCCTCATGGAGTAAATGGTTTAATTCGAAAGGATATGTTGTATTTAATGTGGAATACAGTCAAAATGGACCCGACATGTGGCAAAAACAAATTTCAGATACACATGATGTGGTAAACTGGATTGTTGAACGTGCGGATGAATATCATTTAGATATAAACAGAATTAATTTAATAGGATCTTCTGCCGGGGGCCATTTAGCATTGTTAACAGGGTATACGGATTTAAAGGAAAACAGCCTTGCTCCCAGAGAAACGGATTCCGATTCCACCGTGGAAATAAATTCTATTATTAATCTATATGGGCCATCGGATTTATTACAGCTCTATGATGATACTAATAGTAAAGAATTTATTCAGCCACTGCTTGAACAGCTCATGGATGGCCAGCCAAAAACAGAAGAAATCAAACATCGTTATCTTCAAATGTCTCCTATCCAGTATGTAAATGAAACTTCTGCACCCACGATTTCATTTGTCGGTCTAAAAGATAAAGTAATACCTGAAGAGCAAATAGAGATACTGCATGAAAAACTCGAAGAAAATAATATAGACAACCAAGCTTATTATTTTCCGTTTTCTGATCATAGTTATGACACTAACTGGGAAAGTACAGCTAATCAAACAACCAGACAAAAAATAGAAGAATTTTTAAGTGAATACAACTAGTATTTATTGCGTCAGAGGGAAGCTCTTATCAATTTAAAGGTATATTGATTATAATGTCTTTGGAAGAGATTTGGAAATGAATGACAAAAATGAGAGGGATTATACAATCCACTCATTTTTTATTCTTCCATATCAAACGCATCAATTACTTTCTTTTCATAGGAAGACAGCACAATATTTGTTGATGGTGTTCCATATTGCATCGTTTCATCAATAAATTGTTCTAAGCTTTCTACTGAATGTGTGGCCAATTTGGCAATATAGCTCACTTCTCCGGCAACTCGATAACACTCAAGCACATCCGGATGATTATTACAAAAGTTCGATAACGCTTTACAATCAGTAGATTTAAACATGACAAGTGCAATAATGGGACGATGCAGCTTTTTTAAGGAGACATGCGCATGATAACCTTCGATAATTTGCTGCTCTTCTAATCTTCGTACTCTTTCTATGACGGACGGGGAGGTTAAGTGAACGGCTTTTGCTAACTCCTTCATGGAGATTTTCGCATTCTCCTGTAATATCCTCAAAATTTCTCTATCGATTTGGTCCATATAATACCTCAACCTTTTTTTATAAAACAGAATAACTTAAATTCCTAATTATGAAAAGATAAATACTCTAATTTCCTTTTTAAGACTATGTAAAAGCTTTTTATTGTTATATAAAATAAGATAATAGAAGGGGGAAGGCATAAAAAATGAAGGGGTGACGTTATGGAAGGAAATAAAGCATTAATCATAATAGATGTTCAAAAGGCGTTTGATGACAAAAAGTGGGGAGAGCGGAATAACCTTGATGCAGAAGAAAATATGGAGAAGGTACTAGAACAATGTCGGGAACATCAATGGGAGATTATTCATATTCAGCACATTTCAGATAATCCGGAGTCTGTATTTTATTATAAAGGAAAGGGATTTCCTATTAAACAAATGGTCGCTCCTTTGGAACAAGAAAAAGTAATAACAAAAAGAGTGAACAGTGCTTTTATTGGAACGCATTTAGATGAATATTTGCAAGCATGTCATATTGATACCATTGCAATTGCTGGTTTAACCACACCGCATTGCGTATCTACCACGACAAGAATGAGCGGGAATTTAGGGTATAAAACGTATCTGCTTTCAGATGCCACTGCTGCGTTTGGAATGAAAGATCATCATGGTAAATTCATAGATGCAGATACCATCCATCATTTGTCGCTGGCAACGATTCATGATGAATTTGCTAGTGTGTTGACTGCACAGCAGTTTATTGAATCAGTGCTGTGAAGACACTATATATTGCAGGTGTGAAAAAGACAATATGAAGAAGAGTTGTTTTGAAAAGCTGTTAATCTAAAATTAATATAATATTTACTCTCAAACGCAAAACTATCGATAAGCAATATTGGATCCAATATTGCTTATCGATAGTAAAAGAGGTGCTAGTTCTTTTATAAAAGAAGCGCTCCTTTTATTATTCTAGTCCACTATTTTTAGACGGATTAGAATTGTAACGCGAAAGTAGTAAATTAAAGGTGATTAAATATGATGTCGTTTGTTAATTTCAATCGTAATAAACTCCGGCAAATAGCTGGGAGTACATCCTTTTGCTACTATTTCATCCTTGTAAAGGCCCGTTTTCTCGCCAAGTTTCATACAGCGGGTACGATTCTTTTCATCATAAATACCTATCCAGCCTGCTGTGAAATTCATAGCCCATTGAACTTCCGGTTCTTCCTGCATAATATTAGCTTCTAATGCAGCTAGCAGCTCTGCAGTATTATCAGGCGGTGCTTGTCCGGTCCATCTCAAGCGCGCTTGATAATACCAGAAAGCTCGCCTTTGGAGAGCGCGGGGGCTATTTTCCCATGACTGCATCAATGCAATTCTCTTTTTGTCCTTGGTAAGCTGATTAGCCATTAACCAGTCCATTAAGTTATTTCGTTCATCAAACGTGTGAATTTGCATATCCTCATCAAGCTTATTAAGCACATCTTCTGAAAGAAGCTTTTTATCCATAATTAAGATGGCTAATAGTCTGGGTAAAAATGCTTCGGTCGACCAAAGCTCCAGAGCTAGTTCATGATCTTTTTTTATCTCCTTTGCGATTTTTCGTAAGTCTCCCAGCTTCGTTTTACTATTAATTTGAGCTAGAATGTCTTCTGCTTTTGAAGAACTTTTTATTTCTGCAGTTATTTTTTCATCCATTTTATACATCTCCCTGATTGTATATTTTCGTGAATTTATTTATGAATTTGATTATACATTTCTCCCCACCTTTCAACAAAAGCAAACGCATATGGAGATACAGCAATTATCGCTGCCGGGTAATTTAATAGAAAGTGACTATCAGGATTTACTGAAAAAATTGAGTGCAGCACATTCTCAGCTGGAAAATACAAAAGCGGAAAAAGAGCAGGAGATTTTAGATTATTTCACCATGTGGGTCCATCAGATAAAAATACCGATTTCTGCCCTTCATTTAATTCTTCAAGATGAGGATAGGGAAGTGACGGAAGAAATGAGGGAACAGTTATTCAAAATCGATCAATACGTCGAATTGATATTACAGTATGTACGTTTAGGAAGCACTTCGACGGATTATCATTTTCAAAAAGTGGACTTGGATGCCATGATTCGTGAAAGCCTCAAAAAATATGCTTCTGTCTTTATTCGGAAAAGACTATCTGTTCATTATGACGGGATAGATCAACGCATCGTTACCGATTCAAAATGGCTGAGCTTTGTGCTCGAACAAATTGTATCCAATGCGTTGAAATATACAAAGGAAGGAGCCATCTCTATTTACTTGGAAGAAAATGCTGTCGTGATAGAGGATACAGGCATCGGTATTCGCCCAGAAGATATCCCTCGTGTAGCTGAAAGAAATTTCACAGGGTTTACAGGACGCGAGCATAAGAGCGCCAGTGGAATTGGGCTTTACCTTTCCAAGCAAATCCTGACGAAATTGGGGCATCAAATAAAAATTGAATCGGAGCCTAAAAAGGGAACGAAGGTTTCTATCGTGTTTGATGATAAACAAATGACAACAGAATAGCCAATCTAACAAAAATGTTAGAAACAAAGGAGAAATGTCAGATAGAACTGTAGATTGACATTTCTCTTTTTTGCTATTCTTTACCTATCAACAAGAAAGTTGTTGGAAGAAAGGAGATGTACCATGACACTTTTACAAGTTCAACATTTAAGAAAGGTCTATACAACGAGGTTTGGAGGAAATCAAGTAGAAGCACTTTCTGATGTCTCTTTCAGCGTGGACGCAGGAGATTATATAGCTATTATGGGGGAATCCGGCTCCGGTAAGACGACGTTATTAAATATTCTGGCGGCATTGGATAAGCCAACACGCGGTAATGTATTGCTGAACCGGAAAAATATTGTGCAAATACCTGAAAAAGAAATTTCTGAATTCCGGCGTAATAACCTCGGATTTGTATTTCAGGATTTCAACCTTTTAGATATGTTCTCGATACAGGATAATATCTTTGTTCCACTTGTTTTATCCGGAAAAAAGCATAAGGAAATGGAGCACAAACTAATGCCGATAGCAAAGAAACTTGGCATCGAGCATATCTTGACTAAATTCCCGTATGAAGTATCAGGCGGTCAAAAGCAAAGAGCGGCAGTTGCCAGAGCATTGATTGCTGATCTGGAATTAATATTGGCAGATGAGCCGACGGGCGCCCTGGATTCCAAATCTACAGATGAATTGCTGGAGCATTTCGGACAAATTAATAAAGAGGGACAAACGATTTTGATGGTAACGCATAGTATTAAGGCAGCAAGTCACGCGAAATGCTTGCTTACGAAACCTTATATATTGCTGTATTCAGCATGGTCGTAGGATTTGTTGCAGGCACCATCCTTAATAAAGTTTGTGTATTATTGATTCGCCAAATGATGGGTGCGGATGTAGCTCTTGGGTCTGAGTTTTCTTCCGAAGCGGTGATATGGACACTAAGCTTCTTTAGCATCATTTTTCTATTGATTTTATTGGGGAACATCTCTCAAATTCGATTAGCCAACCCGATAGAGCTTTTAAAAAGCGGAAATGTCGGTGAAAAAGAGCCAAAAACCAAAATCTTCTTTTCGATTCTTGGTGTTTTATTAACTGGGTGGGGTTATTATATTGTGTTAACCCTGCAATCTCCCATTAGTGGTATGCCTTATGCTTTTCTTGCAGCAGTATTGATTATTGCCGGTACGTATCTCTTATTTACCACCGGAAGTATTGCTGTACTCAAAATTTTAAAAAATAATAAAAACTATTACTATCAGACCAACCATTTTATCCCTGTTTCCGGCATGCTTTACCGGATGAAAAAGAATGCAGTAGGTCTTGGGAACATTACCATTTTATCTGTCGGTGTGATTCTTTTACTTTCGATTGCGGTTTCCTTATATATCGTATCTGAGAGTGATGATGCAACCTATTCAGGTAATGTGATTTCAGAGGTAAGATTACCAGAGGAGACAGATGAAACAGAGGAAGAAATCAAAGCAAAATTAAGTGAGCTGATTGATCAAACAGCTTCTGAAACCAACAATACCGTTACCGGTTCATCTTCTTATACCTATCTAAATTTTGTAACACTTGCTGCGGGCGATGGCTTCGAAGTTACAAAAGATGCCTATTCCATGTTAGCGAATGAGAGTCCGATCAATTTATATATGACCGATCAGGAAAGCTATAATCAGTTAACTGGAGATAACCTGTCGCTTGATGAAAATGAAGTATATGTACATGGAACAGGGGATGAATATACAAATGGAACGCTTTCACTGATGGATTTTCAATTTCCCGCCACTGTCATGGAAGATATGAAAGAATTTTCTATAGACAATGAAACGACAAGTTTAATTAGTGACACCTATTACATGATTGTTGATGATATAGAAACCCTTCGACAAATAGAGCACCAGCAAAAAGAAATATTGGGTGACTATGCTGCAAGCACAAACGTTTCTACACAAATCAGCTTGGAACAAGGAGTAAATGACGATCAGGAAATAGCATTTGGAGAACAGCTGCGCTCAAATATGAAAAAGGAAGATATGGATATTGTCGTTGTAGACACACGATCAGAAGCAGCAAGTGACTTACAGGCCCTCCGAAGTGGCGTTTTGTTCATTGTTTTGAATTTAGCTGTCTTACTATTATTAATGACGGTACTGATTATTTATTATAAACAAACTTCTGAGGCTTATGACGATAAAGAGCGTTTTTCTATCCTGCAAAAAATCGGGTTGAATCAATCGGAAATTAAAAAAGCCATTAAATCTCAGATTTTAACCGTCTTTTTTCTCCCTGTCGTCGTAACAGGAATCCATATTTTAGCGATTTTCCTCCTCATGAGGAAATTAATGATTCTGATCATGATTAATCAGGTGAACTTATTCCCAATCAGTGTGCTGATCGCTTTTCTGGTTTTCCTGATTGTTTATGTGGTCATCTACCGAATAACGGCACGCGTTTATTACAAAATTGTTCAATAAGTTATGTTATATGTATGAAAGAGGGGACAGGTTATGCATTTAAGTCTAATGGAGCTGCTGCTTATCTTTGTTGGAGGAGTTTTGATTTTAGGAATCCAGTTTTATTTATCGACTAGAAAGAATCGATTTATGGGGCTTTTATTCCCGATCGTATCCTTCGGGTATTCCATATATATGTTTTTAAAATCAGATTTCTTTTCCGATATGACATTCAGTATGAAAGCTTATATGTTCATTGCTCAAAATATTCCTGCGCTGGTTTTGTTGGTGATTTATTTTATTTGCCGTTGGAATATGAAAAAACGTAGGGAGAAAGGAGCAGTATAGATGAAAAAACAATTATTAATTTTAGTCGCTTTTACTACTACTTTTATTATACTTGTTGGGTGCAGTTCCTCCGGATCAAATGATGATGAAAACTTTTTTTAGTGAAAGTATACGAAAAGCAGGCGATAAACTTACCGGTTTTTTGGTGAACCCTCCTTAACAAAAGATAAATCATTAGAAGGAGAAAGAGCATTTGGAGAAGATGATTATACAGGAACGTATGAAGCGGTATATCAACAATTCTCAGGCACAGAAAATTTATTTGGCGGTGCATCGCTTGATGGAAGTGAAGGAAAGAAGGTTCAGATTACCTATAACGCAAACATCGAAAGCGGAGAAGCAGAAGTATTTTGGAATACCGCTGATTCAGAGCAGAAATTATTATTTGAAGGCCAGGGAGAACATACAGAAACCATCAGTTTACAAGGCGGCTGGGAATATCTCAGTTTGGAAGGGGATGAACTGGAAGCAGATATTCGGGTAAATATTGAATAAAAGGATTGGTAAATCAAATTTAGCAGTATGGCAGCTATAGCTTCATCGGATGAGATAAGAGTTGGATATTTAAACAGGTCGTTCTACAACCACTATTTGGAAGTAATTATCGCCATGCTATTACAACGTTTTGTACATACTAAAAGATAAGGAGGTGGCAGTAATGAGCAAAAAGAATAAAAATAAGAAAAACCAGCTATTTGAAGATAACAAAGGCGTTCAAGCTGTGCAAAATCAATTGAATGAAAGTTATCAAAGCGGAGTAGTTGAGGATCAATTAGAAAACAATCGGGGAATTCACCATTTTAATAATAAGAGCAGATAAAACGAAAATAACTGAGGCTGGGATTTAACACCAGTCACAATTCACAATCAATTTAAAAATGGTTCTGGTCATTGTTTTTAATGAAATGATTGGAACCATTTTTGGGTGGATAAATTTTATTATATAACTGATATGGCTGCATTAGTTAATCAATTAGAATAAATACGTCTTATGAAACTGAAATATGAAGAAAAATGAATAATGAGTTAGATAATATTTAAAGTTTTTAACCCTAGGGTGTTGAAGTACTTATATAGTCATGTTAGTATATTACATGGTTTTAGAAGGGTCGTTCTATATAAAATAATATGGTATGAAGTGGAATTGTACATTGCTTTGTAAATTTTACTGCGATCTTCATTAGAAAATTACAGGAGGTTTTATTTTGAAATCGAAGTTAAATGTCACACGAGTATTTTGGATTGCTGTATCAATTGCGGCAATCTTTATATTATGGGGGGCTATATTACCGGAAAATGTAGAATCAGTACTCGGTACAGTGGACGGATTTATATCCACATACTTCGGGTGGTTCTATATGTTATCAATGACAGCTTTTGTTCTATTCGCTATATACATGGTTTTCAGTCCATTAGGGAGAGTGAAGTTAGGTAAGCCGGACGAAAAACCACAGTATAGTTATTTTACATGGTTTTCATTTCTATTTACTGCAGGTATGGGAGTCGGACTTGTTTTTTTCGGTGTTACTGAGCCACTAACTGATTATTATGCACCGCCAAATGCTGAACCCAATTCGGGGGAAGCAGCTGCAGAAGCTCTCCAATATTCTATGTTCCACTGGGGTATCCATCCTTGGTCAGTATATGCTGTTGTCGGTCTGGCACTTGCATACTTTAAATTTAGACACCAGGCACCGTTACTTATGAGTTCAGCGCTATCTCCTATTCTTGGAGAACGTACAAAAGGGGGATTGGGTACGGCCGTTGATGTTCTCGCTGTTTTCGGTACAATTTTCGGTATTGCTACATCTCTTGGACTCGGTGCCACACAAATTACAGCAGGATTAAGCTACAGTTTTGAAGGTATTGAAAATAACATCATTACTCAAACTATCGTGGTATTGGTTATTACAGTTGCTTTTATCATGTCTGCAGCAACTGGTGTAAACAAGGGTATACGTTACTTAAGTATTAGTAATATTATTATTGCTATTGCGCTAATGTTGTTTATCTTAGTGACAGGCTCCACATTACAAATGTTCGAATCGTTTATGTCAACAGCAGGAAATTATTTCCAAAATCTTCCTACGATGACTTTTGATATGAATGCTTTTACCGGTGACCGCGGATTTCTTGATGATTGGACATTGTTTTATTGGGCATGGTGGATTGGCTGGTCTGCATTTGTAGGAAGTTTTATTGCCAGAGTTTCCCGGGGTCGGACTATCCGTGAGTTTATCATTGGTGTCGTGTCGGTTCCTTTTGTATTCAGTTTAATCTGGTTCTCTATTCTTGGAGTTGCCGGTATTGAATTGGATGAGGCGTTAAACGGTGGATTATATGATCTGGTTGTCGCTCAAGGTGATGAAGTGGCTTTATTCGCCTTCTTGGAAAACTATCCATTTGCACCGGTTGTACTCGGGATTACCATACTCTTAATTGCATCGTTTTTTGTAACATCTGCTGACGGCGGCACCTTTGTGCTGGCTATGATGACTACAGGCGGTACAATTAATCCTGCTACCCGGATTAAAATTATCTGGGGAGCGATTCTTTCTGCTACAGCACTTGTATTACTATTTTCCGGCGGTCTTGAAGCATTGGAAATGGCAATGTTAATTGCAGCATTCCCATTCACATTTGTCGTCATGCTGCTTGCAATATCTGTTGTTAAATCACTGGCTAATGAATACGATATTCTTACGATGGAGAGAAAGCATTATGAACATCAGCCGGAGTATTTAGAAGAAGCTAAGAAAGAAATACAGGAGAAGCGTGAAGAGTTTCTTGAAAGCCTTCCGGATGAAATGCCAGAGGAAGAAAACAGCAAGGATCAATAAGATAAAAAAACATTTATTTGCTTGTGAAAACTGTTATTTATGAACTTTTTAGTCATTAAATAACGGTTTTCATATAATTGAAAATAAATTGAAGAAATAAAATGTACATGTTATGATATGGAATGACAATTCTAGATAGGAATGAAAGCCATGTCTGTTAAAAAAGAGAACTTATTAGAAACAGCAGAAACTTTATTTTATAAATATGGTTTCCGGGGTGTAGGTTTAAAGCAAATAATAACAGAAGCCAACGTCGCAACGATGACTTTATACAATCATTTTGACTCTAAAGCCCATCTAGTTGAAGAAGTGCTTAAAAAAAGAGAGGCACGCTATTGGTCTTATTTAGATTCTTTTATCGATTCAAACACCGATAATCCATTCATGGCTGCAGTAGAGGCTCATAATAAATGGCTTAAAGAATACTCTTATAAAGGTGATATGTTTATGAGAGCAATTGAGGATTATGCGGGAACTGATAATAACATTGAGAGTATTGCACGTGGACATAAAGAAAAACTGCTGCACTATTTTGAGGAACTGGCGAAAATGCAAAGTGTCGATAACTGGAAAGAATTAGCAATACAGTTCACTTTGCTGTTGGAAGGCACCACATCGATGGCTACATTAATCGGTTCTGAAGAAGCAATGAAATATTCTATTGCGATGGCTCGAATGCTGGTTTCGAGTTCATCGGGCAGGCGAAAAAATATTAATACGTTAATTCCCGGCAGATAGCGTTTTTTTACATTTATGTCACGTAGAGAAAAAATTTTGAGCAATCGAGAAGAAGTTTTTATAATCCATTTATAGTAAACTGATGAAAAGGAGGCGTTTTCATGAGTACAATGATTTTTGTTAACTTTCCAGTCAAGAACGTTGCTAATGCCACTGATTTTTACGAAAAACTAGGATTTACGAAGAACGATGACTTCTCTGATACCCACGCAAGCTGTATGGTATGGGACGACAACTTTTATATTATGCTTTTAGAACACGCTTTTTATCAACAGTTTCTCCAAGGTAAAAAGATTGCCGATACTCAAAAAGAAAATGCTGCCTTAATCTGCTTTAGCTTAGAAAGTGCTGAAGCAGTCAAAGAATTCGGTCAATTAGCGAAAACAAATGGCGGTGATGCTTATCATGTAGACATGGGGATGCCGGAAGAACAAATGTATGGCTTAGAGGTATCAGATATTGATGGAAATATGCTAGAACCGATGTGGATGAAGCAATAGGTATGGAATGAACATGCTATTGCTTTATGAAATAGAAGTTAAAATAAGGTTATTGGAATAGGCTGGCAGAAATAAAGCAAGAGCCGAATCGGGTTTACTATTATCATGTCTGTAGAAAAATCGGAATAAGGCGAATATACTTGTTATAGGAAATAGATAGCACTACGAATATGAATACAGAGAGGGAAATATCAAAGATTCAAACATACTCAATTCATGTCATTAGTAATTCTATAAGTAGGAATAGCCAATGCAAGCCTATAGCTATCCCTTTCATGCAATATTATGGTAAAGCATCTGCTATAAATGCTACATCTCAATAAAATATATTTGATAAGAGTAACCGCCAAAAATCAATTTTAATTAGCCAGATTGTGACTGCTTTATGTTAACAATAAAAGCAACTAATTTATTGGATACCTTAGAGTATGTATCCTTTATGAAAATATCTAGAAATAATTGTTTGCAAACTTATATTCTTACTTGAGAAAGAAGTGTTCCACGCGATGAGACCACGATCTACAGCGAAATAATTGTAAAAATAAAAATAACTCAATAATTTCTTGGACAAGCGAATGAAAATGAAACAAAAAATTATGTGTATATTGTAAAATAAGCATTAACTGTATCTTACCTACTGTGGAAGATGATAGAACAACCGGGTTTTTAAAACCTCCATGAACACAAAAAGTAGGATGTACTTTTAAAGGAGTTTCTGAAGGAGATATAAGGTTCAAACAATGAACCATTTTCATACGTCCTGTTCCTTATATAAGGAACAGGACGTATGAAAATGGTTTAAAATAAAAACCAGAGATTAAGCGAATTATTCAACATGAACAAATAGGGAACAGACGGACCAAAACAAGCTTTTATGTAGAGGGCAGGCAGAGAAAGAAGATTTATTTATTGGTGTATATAAAATATCATCCAAATAGATTATTACGTAAAATATAAATTTGACGTAATAATTGCAATTCTGATTACAGTCCTGTAAAATTTATCTATGAGGTGATCTAATGGCAAATCATTCAAAACAGCAACTTTACAATAAACTTCAAACGCTTCTTAAGGAACTTCCTTGGTATGTCGAGGAATTTATCAATCATAAAGAAAGAAAATTATCAGCAGCTTCATTACTCAATTACGCACACGATTATAAAATTTTTTTCAATTGGCTCGTGACCGAAAATTTTTATTCTGGTGAATTGAAAGATCTGCCCCTTGAGTCGCTTGAATCACTAACTGTTCAGGAAGCTGAACGATTTTTGACCTTTCTTAAATACCAATTACATAACAAGGAACTCACAATAAATCGCAAGTTATCTGCTTTAAAATCGCTTTTCAACTACCTGCAAAACATTGCTGAAACACGTGATTTACAGCCATATTTAAAACGTAATGTGATGGCAAAGCTTGAATTCAACGACATCAAAGAAAGTATGGAAACAACTGCAAATAAAATGGAAGGAAAAATCTTAATTGGTGATGAATATGAACGATTTCGCCAATTTGTTGCCCATGATTATGGTGAGCTTTATAAAGACAACAAAAAGCTTGCAAATTTTCACCGCCTAAATCGTGAACGTGATACAGCGGTTGTCTCGCTTATTTTAGGCTCTGGATTACGACTTTCAGAGGTTGTGAACCTGGATTTAGATGATATTGATCACAGCAAATTTACTGCACGTGTTATTCGTAAAGGAAACAAAGAACAATATGTTTATTTCAGCAAGCAAGCGATGGATGATTTAGATGAATATTTACAAATCAGAGCAAAACGCTATCATGTTGAGAAAACAAACAAAGCTTTATTTATCGCTGCTGCAATGGGACCAAAAGGCACACCAAGACGACTAACTGCGCGTTCTATTGAAAAGTTAATCGAAAAATACGCGAATGCTTTCGGAAAACCATCCTTATCCGTTCACAAACTAAGACATTCTTTTGCTACGAGGTATCACAATGAAATTAATGATGTACCGAAGTTAAGGCGCCAACTCGGCCACTCATCGATACAAACGACGATGATTTATACGCATATTAACAATGATGATTTGAAAAATGCTGTAGATAAAATGGATATGCCTAAAGGTGATGAGTGATTACTAGCGTATTATCCAATTCACTATACGATAAATTTTTAAATTCTCCTAGGTTTCCACTTGATTATACGAACGTTTGTTTGTATAATTAGAGAAACCAAACAAAAGGAGATAAAAAAATGCCTAGAAACCCAGGGGTCACGGACGAAGCTATTATTAGAATGTATAAAAGCGGTATGCCTTATAAAGAAATGGTTGCACGAGTCGGTATCTCTGATCGGGCTATTCGCAATGTAATCTATAAACATGGAGTTAAAATGAACAGAGAGCAATCTTCAGGGCAGCCGCGAAAGCATAAAGTTAATGAAAATTTCTTTAAAACGTGGTCACATGAAATGGCGTGGGTTTTGGGGTTGTTTATAACTGATGGTTGTATCAATCAGAGAATCTCTAGTGTTTCCTTAACTCAAAAAAATCAAACAATACTTCGTCAAGTGGCGAGATATATGGGTGCAGATTATATTTTATCGAAAAAATATAAAACAAGAACAACAGCAACATTGGTTATTAATTCAAAAGAAATTAAGAATGATTTAGCGAAGTTGGGAGTACTGCCTAATAAGTCATTATCTGTACAATTTCCTGAGGTGCCAGATGAGTTCCTCCCCTCTTTTATTAGAGGAGTTGTAGATGGTGATGGCTGGGTTCAAAAGAAAGGTTATGTGATGAATATTACTACAGCCAGTTTTAGCTTTGCCGAAGGACTTCTACTCGTTTTTCAAACATGGAAGCTGCGTAGTGAAATAACTGAAGAAATTACTCAATCTGGTAATCCAGTTTTTCGGGTTTGGGTAAAAGGTAAATTGTATCTTCCCAGACTGGCAGATATTATATACAATGACGAAATAGAGCATTATGAATCCTATAAAGAAAATTACTTAAGGCTTCATTCAAAAGCACATAATCAAATAATAAAGGAGTAATATAATGTGGAAATTAATTGATGGAAAGCTGATTCAGACAACAGATACATCGAGAGTGAAATTTAGAACAAATGTTAGCAAATCGATTATTGATCAATTAAATACATTGGCCATTCAATATGATACACACCCAAATTATTTATTAGAATCAGGCTTACAAGCGGTTTTAAAGCAAGGAGTTATTCAGTTTGATAAAAAATCTCGCCCTAAAGATCGTATTCAATATAAAACAACCTATGATAAAGAGTTATTACTTGAAATAAAGGATTTTGCAAAAGCACATAAATTAAGCGCCAATGATGTGCTAGAATATAGTGTTCATTTTATTGATTTTAACTCTGTGAAGAAGAGAAGCTATAAATATCGAATTGAAAAGCTTTAATTTTTTTATTTCCTATAACGCCCCCTACATAATATTTATTATGAGAACTAATAAAACAATCCATCTCACAACCAAGTATACTTTAGATAGTGAGACAAAATTAAATTTTTAACACTTTTGATTTTATATTCCATTGTTCATTCATACGGCTAAATCAAAATGATTTATTAATCTCAAACCTGATATTCATAAAGAGCTACAAAAAATTCACCAACCGTCTTTTGGCCGACTTGCTGAAATCCCTGACACTCATAAAAATAACATAAATTAGGTCTGTCAGCTGCACAATCCAATCTTATATATTTTTTCAGTTGCATTTTGGCTTGCTGCTTAGCCCAATCTATCAGGTTAACAGAAACGCCTTCTTTAGCATACTTTCTGCGTATAGCGATTTTATGCAAATATAAAGCGTCATTTTTATTTTCATGCGGCCAAAATATGTGATCCTGTTCCTGAACAATTATTGTTCCAGCAGATTCCCCATTTAAAAACCCAATAAACAGTTCATTCAGTGCATACTTTTCTAATAATGCTTCTTTGGTAAGTTCGCTAGTATACCACATTTCCTTATTTGTTCTCTTTAACCATTCGGCGGCTTCTTTTAAAATCGATGCAAATTGGTCTATCTCTTCCATATTAATATTTCTAATCATCCATTCCATATACGTCCCCTCCCTCCTTGCTCAGATACTTTGATTAATTATTCTTTTCATTTTATAATTTTCAGAATATTTATGTATGTAATTATATCACTTTACTGTAAATTGATAAATAAATTATGCTATCATATCTATTAAGAGGTGATTTTCTATGAAGTATGTATCTGCTAGAGTTCAAGGACGTGTGCAAGGAGTCGGGTTTCGGTACTTTACCCAACATGCTGCGATGAATCATGATATTGTCGGCTGGGTAAAAAATGAAGATGACGGTGCAGTAGCCTTTGAAGCATATGGAGAAGATAATAATGTAGACCGTTTTCTTGAAGAAATTAAAAAAGGCCCCTCTCGATTTGCAAAAGTAAATGAGATGGATGTCAATAAGCTTTCCGGAGATCCGGAGTATACCTCTTTTAACGTTAAATATTAAAAATAGAACGGGCACAGCGTGATAAAGCTGTGCCCGTTCTATTTTATAGAATTGGTGAAAGCAAACGGGAAATATCTTCTTTAAATTTAATCCATAAGGATCGTTTATGGTAGCGTTCAAGTGTTAACTCTGAGCTTAACTTACAATCTTCTTCAAATATATTATGCAATTCATTAGAAACGGCTTCATCATACGTAATCGCATTTACTTCAAAATTCAACCGGAAGCTTCGGGAATCGATATTCATTGTTCCGACAGAAGCCATTTTCTTATCCACTACAATGGTTTTTGCGTGCAGAAAGCCATTCTCATAAAGCAATATTTTCGCTCCATATTCTAATAGATCTCCTGCATATGCCCATGTAGCCCAATACACGAACGGATGATCCGGCTTGCAAGGAATCATGATTCGTAAGTCTACTCCTGATAAAAGCGCCATTTTACAAGCATCCATGAAACTCGTATCCGGTATAAAATACGGCGTTTGAATACAGACACTCTCTTTTGCAGAGAGAATCATCTTAATATACATATTCTTTAAATGCTCCGTCTCAGAGTTTGGACCGCTGGAAACAACTTGCACCGGGCTTGTTCCATGGTGCTTCTCTAAATGGAAGCAAAACTTCTTATAATCATCATGAAGCTTATCCTTTCCAGCCTGGTGCCAGTCCATAATAAATCGGACCTGTATGTCGTTGACAGCATTTCCGTATATTTTCAAATGCGTATCGCGCCAGTAACCGAATTTTTTATCCTCTCCAAGGTACTCATCGCCGACGTTGAAGCCGCCAATATAGGAGAATTCACCATCAATAATGACCATTTTTCTGTGATTTCGATTATTGATTCGGAAGTTAATCAGCTTTAAGAAGGATGGGAAGAACACACGCACTTCTCCTCCCGCCTTTTTTAAGTCATCAAAGAATCGGGATGGCAACTTTTTTGATCCTACTTCATCGTATAAAACGCGGACCTTTACGCCTTCTTTTGCTTTAGTAATTAATGCGTCTCTTAATCTTTTCCCAAGTTGATCGGGCTGAATTATATAATATTGCACATTGACTTCTTGTTTCGCTTCCTTGATGTCATTCAGCAGAGCATCAAACTTTTTATGGCCATCCTTAAATATGAAAATTTCATTGTCCTCTGATAATCTGCCGTGAGAAGAGCGTAAATTCATGGTGACAATGTCATTGTACTGATTTAACCATGGGATATCATCCCGTTTTTCTTCCTCTATCAGTTTTAGTTGTGTGTCTACTTCTTCTTTAAGCAGTTTTTGTTCTTCTGCTGTTAAGCCATAAAAGTTATTCTGTTTTAGACTGCGGCCTAAAAAGATATAAATTAAAAATCCAACAATGGGCAAGAAAAATAATATAAGCAGCCATGCCCAGGTATAGCCGACATCTCTTTTTTCAAAAAATAGCACACCTAGTGCCAGTAATAAATTAATAAAAATGACGATAGAACCAATCATCGTAATAATATTACCTATTTCCATTTCCAATATAATCACCTGCTTTTTTCTAAATTTGAACTATTTTTTTATCCAAATTTATTAGATTCATCCATATTACACTAAATGGGATTAAAAGTTAAGTCAATGATTGCTGCATAAAAAAAGGAACACTTTTATTTGAAAAAAGAGTGTTCCTTTTCTGTATTACTCATCCAGAGACAATTTTCTTAAGGGTTCTTTCGCAGGTCCTGCCAACACCTCGCCGTCATAATGATAACGAGAACCGTGGCAAGGGCAATCCCATGTTTTATCAGCACCATTCCAATTGACCTCACAGCCTAGATGCGTACAAGTCGTATCCAAAACATGCAGTTTTTCCTCCATATCCTTATAAACACCAGCGCGAGAGCCTTTTACCCTTGTGATGACGGCTTCATTTATTTCTAAATCATCTATTGTCCCTGGCGGAATAAAATCCAGCTTACCTTTTAAAAGCTCTGCGGCAACCTCCATATTAAATTTGAATAGATTCTTTAGCATCGGCTTTGAAGCGAAACGTGCCGGAGAAAATAATTCATTGTATGGATTTTCATCCTTTTCAGCAATACTATCTGCTATAATATTTGCAGCTAATGTGCCATTGGTCATCCCCCATTTTCGATAGCCTGTAGCAATGAAGATAGAAGGATCATCGTCAGTTATAGGGCCAATGTATGGCATTTTATCCAGCGTGGTAAAGTCCTGTGCAGACCACTGATAAGAAATGTCCGTTATCTCAAATTGCTCTTTAGCAAACGCCTTTAAATTGTCATAGCATAATTTCTCCTCCGTGCTTTCTCCTGAGCGGTGGTTTTCGCCGCCAATAAGAAGATAGGTATCTTTATTATTTAACGTAGCTGTCCGGATAGAACGGGTTGGATTTTCTACATTAATATACATTCCGCCCGGGTATTTACCTGTGTATTTTCCTGATACAATATAAGATTGCTCTGCATACATTTTGGCAAAATAGAGACCTTGATGATCAATATACGGAAATTGAGTAGCTGCTATCAGATAATCACATGCAACACGGTGCTTATCCTTTGTTAAGACCGTATGCTGTCTATTATATTCCAGCTTCATTGCAACAGTTTGCTCGTAAACCTCTGTGCCGTTTTTTACAGCTTCCTCTAGCATAAATTGTAAATACTTTAAAGGATGAAATTGGGCTTGTCCAGTCATTTTTAACGCTTTTTTAAAAGGAATCTCCAGCGGCATCTCTGAGGTAAGCTCTCCTGGAATATCTAAGGTCTTATATGCTTCTGCTTCCTTGTCTAATTGCGCTAAATAAGCGTTATCATTTGTATATAGAAACGCATCCTGTTCTTCATAATTACAATCAATCTGGTTTTCCTTGATTTCATTTTTTATAAAATGCATGGTTTCTTGCATGGCCTGATAATATTGTTTTGCTTTTTTCTCGCCCATGGTTTCAATCAGTTCTGAATAAATGATACCATGCTGGGCAGTGATTTTTGCTGAAGTATGTCCAGTCACACCACTCAGCACACGGTCAGCTTCTATCAGGATAACTTTTATGCCTTTTTTCGAGAGCAGATATGCAGCAGTGATTCCTGTTAATCCGGCCCCGACGACGCAAACTTCTGTTTTCTTTGATTCATCGAGCTTGGGAAAGTCTTGGAATGCGGTGTCTGCCTGCCAAATTGATTTTATATCCATATTTAATGCACCTCACATTTACATATTTTCTTTAGTATCTCCTGTTCACGTAATCATTACTCAACAGAAATAGAAAAGAATAAATATGAGGATATAGAAAAAGACTGCTTCTATAATAGGAAGCAGCCTTTGTATAATTAACGATTTTCAAAAAATAACCGGTTCAATGAAATATATTCATTCTCCTCTTCCGGCACTTCATCCTCCATATAGATTGCTTCTACTGGACAAACTGCCTCACATGCACCGCAATCGATGCAAATATCCGGATCGATATAGAACATATCTTCGCCTTCTTCTATACAATCAACAGGGCAAACTTCTACACATTCCCCCGCTTTTTCTGTTTTACATGGTGAAGTAATAATGAAAGCCAACGAGATTCTCCTCCTCTTTACCAATATTATTGACATATTAAATCATTATAACGCATTTTAAAATAAAAAGAAACGCTTTATGTAAGCATGAGATAAGACTTACTCCAAAGCAGAAGGCTTATCTCATGCTATTTTTTGCTTTATTTTTCTTCAAAGTAATCTTTTCTGAATCCTGCTATCCGATCGCTATTGTCAATAATAAAGTAAAACTCTTCTGTTTCATTTTTTACATCATACACCTTCCCCGGTGTAAGCTTACGGTCAACGATAAATTTCTTGGCATTAGCATGTACACATGTGATTTGTTTAATAGTTTCGCTGTTCTCCCAGTCTTTATGAATCATTCTTTTGTTCCCCTTCTCTTGTTTACATAATAATATTATAATCTATTTGAATAGATATAAAAAGTTTCCATACCCTTCTTTTTCCATTTTGTCCTTTGGAATAAAACGCATTGCAGCAGAGTTCATACAATAGCGTAATCCTCCTGCTTCTTTTGGTCCATCTTCAAAAACATGTCCCAAATGCGAATCAGATTGTTTACTGCGTACTTCGGTACGGATCATACCATGAGAAGTATCCGTCACATCTGTAACCTGCTGCGGGTCAACTGGCTTGGTGAAGCTTGGCCAGCCACAGCCGGCATCGTATTGATCTTTTGATGAAAAAAGAACATTGCCGGAAATAATATCGACGTAAATACCTTCTTCTTTATTATCCCAATATTCATTGTCAAACGGACGCTCTGTCCCATTTTCCTGCGTGACATGGTATTGCAGCGGTGTCAACTTTTCTTGTAATTCTTCTGCAGAAGGCTTATTTTGCCAATTCTCTTTGATAAATCCTTCTCGTCCAGATCCTTTTTTATACATTCTATAATGAAAAGAGCGTTTCTTATAATAATCCTGATGCTCTTCCTCCGCTTCATAAAATGGTTTAGCCGGAAGAATCGGCGTAACAATATCTTTTTTAAATTTTCCGCTTTGCTGCAGCAATTCTTTGGAATGCTCCGCTATTTCTTTCTGTTCTTCATCGTGATAGAAAATAGCTGTTTGATAGGATTCACCACGATCATTAAATTGGCCGTCTGCGTCAGTCGGGTCAATTTGCTGCCAAAATGTTTCTACAAGCTCTTCATATGGCATAATGCTTGGGTCATATTCTATTTGAACCGCTTCAACATGTCCTGTTGTATTGGAGCAAACCTGCTCATAGGTTGGATTTTCTACGTGACCGCCAGTATATCCGGAACGAATGCTGATTACCCCGGGACGTTCATCAAACGGCTCTACCATACACCAAAAACATCCTCCTGCAAAAGTGGCGAGTTCTTTTTGTTGTGACATACTTTTTTTCCTCCAATCGCTATTTTCCTTCTTTTCTATACTCTCCCCCTATTTTTCCTTTTTTATAAAAAAAAATCAAGCAGAAGGCTTATTTTAATCATAATTTCAGCCTTCTGCTTGACTTAAACATATAATCTCGGTGTAGAAACACCCTTTTCTCTATTTTGTACAGGTTCTTCTTTGATTTTTGCCATCTGCTCCGGCTGCTTATTGATTTCTGCTGTTTGATTT
This sequence comes from Oceanobacillus sp. FSL K6-0251, assembly GCF_038004725.1. Taxonomy (NCBI): domain Bacteria; kingdom Bacillati; phylum Bacillota; class Bacilli; order Caryophanales; family Bacillaceae; genus Oceanobacillus; species Oceanobacillus sp. FSL K6-0251. The sequence goes on from NZ_JBBORS010000001.1 coordinate 2,417,576, forward strand.
GGACGTTCTGGAGGAATACGCTCTTCCTCTGATATTTCCTCACTGTCTTCCTTGCTGAATGTTTTAAAAGCCTTCATCATCCTGTACATCGAAGGGAGATTCTTAATCATCGGTCCATACTCTTGCACTAAGGGTGCTGTTGATTGTACAACACCCAGAACCTGCTGTACCCCTCCCAACGTTTTAGAAAGCGTAGAAACGCCTCCTGATTGAGCCAGGCTTTGCGTGACACCTCCGCCTCCCGACCCGGACAATAAACTTGCTAATCCTCTTGATTCGCCTTTTGTATTTACAGCTCCGTTTGTGTTTCTTATTTCTCTCGGGATTCCCCTCAAATCATGGCGTCCATTACGAAAAGGGGGCTGCGGCGAACGAGGCATTTGATTTCTGCGTGGAAAAACCATCACTATCCACCCCTTATCCATCCATATTTACTCTTTTTTGTGTTCTGCTATAGAATATGCGGAAGCCATATAACTGTGTAGACATTCCCCCGTATTCATGCAATCATTTCCCGGGAAACCGCAGGAATCACCAATTAAACAGCTGGGAAGCCAAAAGAATGTCGAAATCATCCGATATTCGTCAAAAAGTCGTTAATCAAACGTTTGTTTAACTTCTTACTTTAAGCTTTTGCGATGAACTAATATGATTTCTCCATGAAAAAAGCAGCCTGTTTCAGCTGCTGTGTTTCCATTCATATTCCGACCAAAGTGCATCAAACGCTGCCAATGCACCAGGAAATGGACTATTCCATTCAAGGTATTCGCTGATTTCATCATACGTTTCAGCGTATTTCGGGAAATGATGATCGTAGAATGCCCAATCTGCTAGTTGAGAATAATCATCCTGCTCCAATTTCCCGCGATGTGTTAATAAGAATTGATAAAAAGATTGACGCATAGTTCCCCTCCCCTATTCATTCATAAAGGCTTCATGTTGTGCTTGTTTCTTTCGATATACCATCTTACATAATTGGATACTCAGTTCATAAATAACGATTAACGGTATTGCTACAACAATCTGCAGAAAAAAATCAGGCGGTGTTATCAATACCCCGACAACAATTAAAATAAAATAAGCATATTTACGGTTTTTCACCATAAATGCCGGAGTTAATATCCCCAGGCTTGTCAGGAACATGGTTACCACCGGAAGCTCAAATAAAAAGGCGAATGGCAGTGTTATTTTTAATAAAAATCCAAAATAGCGATCCACGGTAAACATAATATTAAACATATCATCATTCAAAGATAATAAAAATGGAAAAATCAATTTAATAAATACCACATAACCAAAGACAAGCCCCAGTACAAATAAAATTAATGATCCCGGTATGTACCCTAAGGATACTCGCTTTTCTTTTGCGGTTAAAGCGGGACTGACAAATGCCCAAAGCTGATATACGATAACAGGTATCGTTGCGGCAAAGGCAAGTAATCCTGCGATGGAAAAATAGATCCAAATAATCTCAGCTGGGCTGATGACTGTCAGCTGCATATCAATATCATCTACAAAAAACTGATAAATGCTTTTCACATTAATAAAACCGACAATAAAAAACAATAAGAATATAATCGCTGTAACAATTAAACGATTTCGGAGTTCTGTCAAATGTCCTCCAACGTTCATTTCTTTTTCTCCAGGTATCTGCTCTTCTGGTTCAGACATAGTTCACCCCACCTTTTTAACTGATGACACAAAAGAGATGCAAGGAATAATCCCTACACCTCTGCATTTGATTATTGTTTCTTTTTAGGATTGTCATTTAAAATATCCTGACTTGCATTTTTAAACTCTTTTAATGTTGTTCCAAGCGCTCTTCCGATTTCAGGAAGTTTATTTGGACCAAAGACAATTAAAGCAGCAATAATGATTAAAATTAAACCGGGAAATCCGATATTTGAAAATATGTTCATTATCCTTCACTCCGTATATGAGACTAAACTCATTTTTCTTCTTTCACAATCGACTTAACCTCTTTTGTCTCATCTGTGATATCCTGCGTTAAATCACGTGTAGAACTTTTAAATTCCTTCAGCGTTTGTCCGGCAGCCTTCCCTATTTGTGGAAGCTTATTAGGTCCAAAGATAATAAGGGCTAATATCACGATTAATATAAGTCCTGGAACGCCTATACTTGCAATACCCATCATTGACACCCTCTTTATTCATATTGTGTCCTCTAATAGAACATAATCTCTTTCCATCATAGCATGTTTAGAAATCGTTAGACAAGTTAATTTTTGCGGTCGTACTGCAGAAAATAATAGTCATACGGATTTTTCTCATTTTTTATGCCTTTTTCCTTTTCCGTCAGCTCCCACGCCGCTTCATCAAAATCCGGCGCAAATGTATCGCCGGGGAATTCTTCGTCAATCCGTGTAATATACATGCGGTCAGCGATAGGCAATGCCTGTTCATAAATCTCTCCGCCGCCGATGATGAAATATTCTTTCTCTGGGTGTGCTTCGTTCCAGCGCTCTACATCAGATAAGTCATGAATAATTTCTACCCCGTCGAGTGCAAAATCTTTATTTCTGGTCAGCACAACATTACGCCGCTTCGGAAGAGGCCCGTTCATCGATTCTAATGTTTTTCTTCCCATAATAATCGTATTTCCTGTTGTCTTCTCTTTAAAAAATTTTAAGTCCTGCGGCAAATGCCAGGGCATCCCATTTTGATAGCCGATCACATTATTCCTGCTAGCGGCAAATAGTAATGAAATCATGCGTTAGCCTCCATTCAGTTGTGTATGCTTCATTATTTAAACGGCGATTGGCGCTTTAATGGCTGGGTGCGGGTGATAATTTTCGATTTCCAAATCCGTTATTTCAATATCAAAAATCGATTTTCCAGAGGCATTTATCTTTAATGCCGGCATCTCCCGGATATCTCTTTCTAACTGCTGGTTGACCTGTTCTATATGATTGGAATAGATATGTGCGTCTCCAAAGGTATGAACAAACTCGCCCGCTTCTAACCCGCATTCATGTGCAATTAAATGCGTTAACAGTGCATAGCTGGCAATATTGAACGGAACACCGATAAACACATCTGCACTGCGCTGATAGAGCTGACAGGATAATTTTCCATCCGCTACATAAAACTGAAACAGCGTATGACATGGAGGCAGGGCCATCGTCGGAATATCCTCCGGGTTCCAAGCAGATACAATGTGGCGTCTGGAGTTTGGGTTGTTTTTAATTGCTTCAATGGTTTCTTTTAATTGATCGATGGATTCTCCTTTAGATGTTTTCCAATCTCTCCACTGTTTCCCATAGACAGAACCCAAATCGCCATACGTCTGAGCGAAGGTATCATCCTGGAGTATTTTCTCTTTGAACAGCTCCATTTGCTGGTCATATTCTTTTTTAAAGACAGCGTCCTCTTGGCTGCGTATCCCAAAGTTTGTCATATCCGGGCCTGTATACTCCGCGCTTTTAATCCATTTCTCAAAAGCCCATTCGTTCCAGATATTATTATTATGTTCCAGTAAATAACGGATGTTTGTATCTCCTTTGATAAACCATAATAATTCAGTAGCAACCAATCGGAACGGAACTTTTTTTGTAGTTAACAACGGGAACCCCTTCTGTAAATCAAATCGGATTTGATGGCCAAAAACGGAATAAGTACCTGTGTTTGTCCGATCATCACGATTCTCTCCCGTAGCTAATATTTTACGGCATAAATCTAAGTAGCCTTGTTCTCCCTGCATTTATAATCCTCCTCTATATAATATGTCTCCTGAACTTAAAATATTTTAGCAAGAGCTTATATTGACTATATTATTTCATTTCCCTTTATCTATCCTCAGGTTTTTAAACAACCCTATTATAACAGAAATTCATGGCCTATATGTTTCTCAACTTTAAATTAATCCATTTAGAGAAAAGAAAATAAATCATATATATTCAAAACCTTTTGATTATTATAGAAAATGGTAAGGTTTTCTTGACTACGAAAAAAATTTAAGCTAATATGGGTACAAGCAAAGAAGATAGCACGGAATCATTAGAAAGTAAAGGCAGCTTCGATAGACAGAAGTGGATGATTATGATCCCGTTCTTCTATCGGAGGCTGCCTTTTTCATATTTCGTTCTTCTGCTTTGTAATCACACGCGTTTTACGTGGAAGTATTTAGGAGGAAATTTAACATGGAAAACGGAGTAGTAAAATGGTTTAATGCAGAAAAAGGTTACGGGTTTATTCAATTAGAGGAAGGGAATGATATTTTCGTACATTATTCTGCTATTCAAGAAGAAGGCTTTAAAACATTAGAAGAAGGACAAGAAGTTGTCTTCGATGTAGTGGAAGGCGAACGCGGTCCACAAGCGGCAAACGTTGAGAAAAAATAAAAACTATTATAGATGCAAGCAGGATCCTTGAGAGGGGTTCTGCTTTTTTTATTGGTAATCAAGAATGATTCCTTCAGGTAAGGTCTCACCTTTGCTGCGGATGCCATCGAAGTGAATAATCGAATTGCCTTGCCTGCTTTTGCAGGAAACATAGAAAATCTCATTGCTTTAAACAAACCAGTCCAACCCTCCGTCCCCTTTTTATATCATGCATGATGCAATGCTTCCCTCATAAGGAGATAGGCAAAAACCCTATAAAATGGACCATACTTTTTGAATCCGTACTATTACATTTTGTCAATGATTTTCTTTATTTGTTCACCAAAAAGACATAAACTTTTCTAACCAAAAAGTTTGTAAAATAGTCAAATCACCTTATTTGTGAATAAGTGAACGAATTGTGAAAAGTGCGATTTGATAACGTACACAAGACTTATTTTCGATATGATAGTCATATAGGCAAGAAGTTACAAAAGGGGTGAATCACATGAAAAAACCTGAACCTAATTTAAAGGGTACATTTTTTTCCGTTATCACTATAGGGGTTGTTATTCTTATCAGCTGGTTTGCAGTATTTTTATTATTTTTATCGCAATAAAGAAGGAGGAGAAAGAAGATGCACTTACACAAATACGAGAAGATATGGCTTATCTTCGGCGGCGGAGCACTTGTATTATTTCTGCTGATACTTGGATTCGGGGCATTCTATTTAGGTACACATCCGCAAAGTCACGGTGCGACCATTGACCCTGAGAATGTAGAAGCAAACGAGGCCTTCGAGAGAGAAAACCTCGGACTGACACAAGTAGATGATGATAGATATATTGTTAATATTGTTGCGAGTACCTTCAATTACGATTTAGGTGATGACGGGGAAGGTAACGCGGTATCTCACATTGAAATACCTAAAGGATCAACCGTTTTATTTCAGGCAGTTACAACCGATGTTATCCATGGATTAAATATCGCCGGCACCAACGTCAATATGATGGTGGAGCCCGGATATATCAGCAGCTTGGAAGTAGAGCTTAATCAAACGGGAGAATTTACATTAGTATGTAATGAATATTGTGGTGTAGGACACCATATGATGTTTGCGACAGTGGAGGTGGTCGACGATGAGTCTGGCAATGAAACAGCAGCCGAATGAAGAAATTAATGTAACACCCTTACCGATTACAAAACCGGAAGCGAAATTATATCTTTCCTTTATGTATGTTGCATTTATTTCCTTATTTATTGGAGGATTAATGGGGTTATTACAAGTATTGGTGCGTTCAGGCGATTTTGAACTTCCGCTTGGTATCGGCTATTATCAAATTCTTACTTTACACGGCGTTATCCTGGCATTAGTACTGACTACCTTCTTCATTATCGGCTTTCAATATTCCTTATTAGGTAAAACCGTCGGAATGTCCGATAAACAACGGAAGCTGGGCTGGCTGTCTTTTTGGACGATGACGATAGGAACAGCTTTAACAGGAACAGCCATTTTACTGGGAGAAGCAAATGTTCTATATACCTTCTATGCGCCATTAAAAGCACACCCTATCTTTTATATCGGGCTTGCGCTTGTGGTCGTTGGCTCTTGGATTGCGGCTTTTGTAAATTGGCATCAGGTCTATGTTTGGAAAAAAGCGCATCCAGGTCAGAAAACACCGCTGTTAGCATTTATGGTTACGATTAATATGATTATGTGGGTTATTTGTTCCATTGGTGTGACAGTCGCAGTGCTGGTCCAATTTATCCCATGGTCATTAGGGTATGCAGAGACGATTAATGTTCTGTTAAGCCGGACATTATTCTGGTATTTTGGCCATCCGCTGGTTTATTTCTGGTTATTGCCTGCATATATGGCATGGTACGCGATTATACCAAAGATTATTGGCGGAAAAATATTCAGTGATTCGTTAGCAAGGCTTTCCTTTGTTTTATTCTTATTTTTCTCCATTCCTGTTGGTTTTCACCATCAGCTTACAGAGCCTGGAATTGATCCAACATGGAAGTTTATTCAGGTAGTTCTTACCTTTATGGTTATTGTACCAAGTTTAATGACTGCATTTTCAATGTTTGCTATGTTTGAAACTACAGGCAGAAAACAGGGTGCAACCGGACTGTTTGACTGGTTTAAAAAATTGCCTTGGAAGGACGTCCGTTTTGTAGCTCCGTTTGTCGGAATGCTTGCGTTTATACCTGGCGGAGCAGGCGGTATTATTAACGCATCTCACCAATTGAATACGCTTGTTCATAATACGATTTGGGTAACAGGACACTTTCATTTAACGATTGCGACGACAGTACTCCTCACTTTCTTTGGGATTGCATACTGGTTAATACCGCATTTAACAGGCAGAAAGCTGACGCCAAAGATTCATAAGCTGGGAATTTATCAAACCATTATTTGGGCTGTCGGGATGCTGATTATGTCTGGGGCAATGCATATTCAAGGACTTTTAGGAGGACCAAGAAGATCCTCCTTCTCCGAATACGGCGGTACCGAGCAAGCGGCAGAATGGGTTGGTTATCAGACTGCACAGGCTGTTGGAGGCACCCTCTTATTTATCGGTATTGTACTGATGGTATACATTTTTGTGGATTTAATCGCATTTGCTCCTAAAGGGGAAGAAGAATACCCTATTGCGGAAGAAGAAGAGGATGCACAGCCTACACCGCAATGGATGGAAAATTGGAAGCTGTGGATTGGAATCACAATTGCTTTGATATTATTTGCATATACGATTCCGATGATAGATATTATTCAAAATGCACCGCCAGGATCTCCTCCATTTGACGGTATTTTATAAGGGGAAGAAATTCAATAAATGATGAACAGAAAAATATATAAACATCTCGAAACTGATTTTAAGCATAAGCTGGACCGTGAGTTAACGGAAATTGAAAAAGAATTTTTTAAATGGATTGCAGAAAAGCACGTGTCTGAACAAGACAAAAAGAATTCATTTGAAAAATAATAAAAGACGGCAGCAGGTAATCGTTTTCCATGATTACCTGCTGCCGTCTTTAATGCATGATTACGAGGGGTTCTAATCCTCTTTCTGCCCGAAATATTGATAATAATTCGTCTGGATAAAACCATTAAACAGCTTACGTTTCTTTGTAGCTGGTTTACCAAATACTTTTTCAAATTGCTCATACGCCGTAATAATGTATGCGCTCCAGGATGGATGATGACGCATGATAGTCCCCAGATCCTGATACATTTTCTCTACTTCTTCCCTATCGCTTAAACGTTCTCCGTATGGCGGGTTCGTGATTAAATACCCGTCCTTTTGCTTGATTGTAAGATCGCTGACCTGCATCTGCTTCCACTCAATCAAATCACCAAGCCCTGCTTCCAGCGCATTTGCCTGTGCTGTTTCAATCAGCTGATGGCTGATATCCGAACCAGTGATAAATAAAGGCTGGTCATAGTTCGCTACCTCTTCTGCTTCTCCAAAAGCCGCATCCCAATGCTTCTGTTTTACAAAACTCCATTCCTCTGAAGCAAATTCACGATTAAATCCGGGTGCAATGTTTTGGCCGATGAGTGCAGCCTCGATTAAAATCGTTCCAGAGCCGCAGAATGGGTCGATTAAGGGCTGGTCAGGCTTCCAGTTGGTTAATTGAACAAGCGCTGCTGCAAGTGTCTCTTTTAAAGGAGCTTCCCCTTGCCCGACACGGTATCCTCGCTTGTGTAAGCCTGTCCCGGAAGTATCAATCGTCAGTGTTGCTTCATCCTTTAATAGAGCAATTTCTGTTTTGTAGAGCGCTCCGGATTCCTCCAGCTTATTTATGAGTCCATATTTTAATTTCATTCGTTCTACAATTGCTTTTTTCACAATGGCTTGACAATCTGGCACACTGTATAGCGTCGATTTGACAGATTTGCCTGATACAGGTATCTGCCCTGTTTCATCAATATAACTTTCCCAGGGAAGCGCCTTAGTCTGTTCAAATAATTCATCAAATGTCTTGGCCTGAAATTTGCCGACAAGAATTTTTACGCGGTCAGCGGTTCTTAACCATAAATTACATCTTGGGATAGCGGAAATTGGCGCATCAAAGATAACTTTTCCGTTTTCTACTGTGGCTTCATATCCAAGATCTCTTACTTCTTTTGCAACAATTGATTCAAGTCCCATCGCTGCTGTAGCAATTAAAGTTACTTGTTTCATTTTTAAATATTCCTCTCGGTCATTAGTCATTATTAGTAGGTTTATCATTAAAAGAAAAAAAGATTCTATTTCATTTAATTGGAAATAGAATCTGTTTGTTCATCAGCACGACCTTTAAATGTCCGGTAAGCCATGTTCTGTTCCATTGTACTGCAAACGGTGGTCAAGCCTTGTACGCCGGTTGTAATCATCTATCTACAGCTGTTGCTGTCCCTTGTTCGGTTCCATTCCCTACTAAAGGATGCCCCTACCATTATTTGGGTTGCTCACTCGCGGGGTTTACCTCGTTCCACCTGGTATGTTTCCAAACCAGCTACGTCACTGTGGCACTTTCAAGAGAGCTGACATATCACAAAAAGTGACTTAGTACAGCTCGTCTGCCGTTAGTTTATTAAAAACTACCTTGACTTATGATTTCATCAAGCGCGAACACTACAGGCATCGCAGCCTGTGTGAGCATGGACTTTCCTCTACATCCAAAAATGGACATAGCGATTACATAGACATTTAAGCAGCCTAAAACAGTTTAGCAAAGTTCTTTAAAAAAATCAATCATCTCTTCAGTTATTCTTCTGAATCAGCGTATCTTTTTCCAAATACAGCTTTTTCAAGATTGGATAAGCGTTTTAACACGTCATAATTAACCTGTGAGCTTTGCTGTGTAGAACGTGCTCTAGGTGTTTCTGCTGCTGGACGATTGCTTTTCAATTTTTCGATTTCTTCGTTTAGACGATCAATTTCCTGTTTGAAATTATCATAATCCTGAATAATGATATCTAAAAATTCATCTACTTCTTCCTGAGAATACCCTCTGATTCCTGTTTTAAAATCTTTTTCTAAAATTTTCTTTCCATTAAGTTGAACGCGATCAATACTCATTACCAAATCACCTCTGAAATATACTATTACTTATCATTTTTCATCATGTGTTTTTATTTTAACATTATTCTATATTTATTAAAGCTATTATAACATAAAAAAGGAAACTGAATATCAGTCTCCTTCTAAAATTTATAAATCTCTCCAATATTTCCATTTAAAAAAAATTTATCATTGCCGGTTTGACGCTTTCTGATAAACGCAAAGGCTTTTTAATCCATATCTTCCTTTTGGAATGAAAAAGGTAATAATTGATCTGTAGTTAGCGTCTGTACATCTTTGTTTAAATTAGTTAAGTGGATGGTCATATCAGGAGCAAAAAATTCACTCATCACCTGCCTGCACGTCCCGCATGGAGGCACTGGACGTTTTGTATCTGCTGCAACAGCCATCTCTGTAAATTCTGTCTCTCCGTCCGAAATAGCTTTAAAAATAGCAACCCGTTCTGCACAGCAGGTAGATGGATAGGCAGCATTTTCGATATTGCATCCCGTATAGATTTTCCCTGAGCTTGTTAACAGTGCGGCACCTACCGGAAATTCGGAATAGGGTACATACGCTCTAGCTCTGATTTGAATTGCTTCTTCGAGTAATTTTTCTTTCATGTGAATGTTCCTCCTGACGCTTTCGCATCTCTCTTTATTTATCTTCTTCTTCCAAGGTATCCAGCAGTAAATCAAAAACATATCGAATGGATGTATATAATTCCATATATCTTTTTCTTCTGACATCCAAATAATAACTATGCATTAACAATAATTCCATATTCTCCCTTGTTGATTGAACTTGATTTGGGTGAACGGACGCTTTTCTTTCTTTTACTGCGGCTGAAGCATCTCTCTCCCAGCTTTCTAATAAATCATAGATAGGAGCTGTTTCTGCTTTTACCATATTAAAAAATGAACGGTCTTTTCGGTCACTGGGAGCTTCGCTTTTCTCAAACCTCTCCCGAAGTGTTTCTAAATGGTGATTTAACTTCTCTGTTTGTTCGCTGAGTTTCATTTTAAATAGTCATCCTTCAATTTCAAACTGCATGCTTTTATATAAAATCGTTAAATAAATTTTATCATATAATAGATAGAAAAGTCATGAACAACACATAAAATCACCTGTAAATGATTATAATAGCTGTTTTAGTCTTTGAAATTCCAGTTCGGTTTGTTTTAAACTATTTGTTTTTGTTTGAAATTGCACCCATACTTCACTATCTACTTTTGCTTTTAACTTAAAATGAATTAATGCAAGCTGTTCCTGAATTTGTTCTATTTGTGCTTCCATATCCTTTTTGCTGTATCCTTTATTTTCTTCGGGAAGGGCAGATTTTGAAAGTAACATATTTTATTCTCCTCCTATATATTTAAAAATAAAATCGTTCGTTTCTAAAAGTGGATGCGCTACTTATTCCACGTGAGAAGGGAAACCTCCTTCCCATTCGACAAAACTAGAATAATCAAAACAAAACTAGTGCAAAACTGTAATGATTTGCACAAAATTAGACAAGCTATATATTGAAGCCTTATGCTGCTGGAGGTTTCATCAACTCTTCCTTCAAGAGGAATACAGTAAATAAACGAAAGCAGCTATTTACAAGGAAAAAGGAGGTTAATATTCATGAAACCGTCAAAAGGACAGCAAAAAACGAATGCAAATAACAAAAAGAATAACAATGAGAAAACAAGAGATAAAAAAATAGCAGGTCCTGACCGTCCTTCCACTTAAGTTAAAAAGTATTTTCAGCAAATAACCTAATTTTATTTTGCGGGTGCACCCTGCCCGCGAAATATAATTAGGTTATTTTTTAAGCTTCAACCCTTATGAATAGATGCATTTTTGCGTAGACTATGTAAGGCTGAGGCAAAGGAAAGTACATGATTTGATTTCTCCATATTTTGTCCATATCTTTTCAGATTTCGCACGCTATAATTCGTTTCCTTCTTGAATTTATATTATAATATATGGTGTACTGGTTTTATATGTATCCTGCCCGAAACAGTAATGTTTCAATATTGCTGTTTTTCATTTAGGATAGAGTGTTAGGAGGCTTGGCAAAATGAATTATCCAAATGGTCAGCGGAAACCACTAACCATAAAACCAAAGCAAACAAGTTTTAGCAGGAGAGGAATGACGCTTGAAGAAGAAATAAATGAAACCACTGATTTTTATCGAATACAAGGACAGGCAGTTATTCATAAAAAACCGACACCCGTGCAAATTGTAAATGTCCATTACCCAAGACGGAGTGCTGCAGTAATTACCGAAGCATACTTTAAACAAGCATCAACTACTGATTACAACGGCATTTATAAAGGAAAGTATATTGATTTTGAGGCAAAGGAAACGAAAAATAAAACATCCTTTCCGCTTGCCAATATCCATGAACATCAAGTTCATCACATGCAGCAAGTAATAAAGCACGGTGGAATCAGCTTTATTATTTTACGGTTTAGAGCTTATGAAGAAACTTATCTATTCGATGCAAAAGATTTATTTGTTTGCTGGGAGGAGCAATTTGATGGTGGTAAGAAATCAATTTCTTATAATCATGTAAAACAATTGGGACACCCTGTCCCCTTTCATTACCAGAAAAAAGTTGATTTTTTATCTGTTGTTGATAAGCTCTACCTATAGATATGGAGGTATAAAAAATGGCAGATCAAACGAGCCAAACAAGAGCTGCTAGAAGAAAGCAGCAAGGAAAGAAAACAAAGAAGAAAAAGAAACAGCCGATTTGGAAAAAAATCATTAAAATTACTTTGTTATTATTATTGATTTTATTCTTAAGCGGCACTGCTGTCGGTGCCTATTGGATTGCAACCGCACCGGATATTGATGAAGAGCAGTTAACCGTTCCTTTTGCTTCAACCCTTTACGATAAAAATGGCGATCAATTTGCCAATTTAAGTTCAGATGAAAAAAGGCAGGAAGTAAGATTTGAAGAACTGCCGGATTTACTTATCGATGCTGTCACAGCTACAGAGGATGTCCGCTTTTTTGACCATAACGGAATCGATGTCAGACGTATCGGCGGAGCGATTCGCGGGAACTTTACCGGCGGATTTGGCTCTCAAGGTGCAAGTACCATTACACAGCAGGTAGTAGAACGTGCATTTTTAAGTAATGAAAAGAAAATAAGCATTAAAGTCCAGGAAATGTGGATGGCAATGAAGCTGGAAAGACAATATAGCAAAGAAGAAATCATGGAAATGTACTTAAACAGTATTTTTTACGGCAGTCATTCCTATGGTGTTGCTCAGGCAGCAGAAACCTATTTTGGAAAAGAGGATTTAAATGATCTTACTTTGCCGGAAGCTGCTATTTTAGCTGGTTTGCCGCAGCGGCCGACAGCCTATAACCCATTTGAAAATCCGGAATTGACGGAAGAACGAATGAACACCGTATTAAATTTAATGGTGCGCCATGGCAAGATTACAGAAGCAGAGGCAGATGAGGCAAGAAGTGTCGATGTTACTTCTCTATTAACAGAAGATCGTCCTGATCCGACACCATACGATGCATTTATTGATCAGGTTCGTCAAGAAATCGACGAAAAACTAGACGATGTAGAGCTTGATGCGGATGGGTTGAAAGTATATACAACGCTTGATCCCGATGCACAGCCATATGTTGAAAGCCTGCTTGATGAGGAAGAATCGTCAATCAGTTACCCTGATAATACACAGGGAGCCATGGTTGTATTAGATACACAATCCGGTGCTATCCAAGCAATCGGCGGCAGTCTGAATAACGAAGGCGGTTTTAATTATGCTACAAGAGGTACAACACAGGCTGGTTCCACTGCAAAACCGATTATGTCTTATGGACCGGCGATTGAATATAATCAAATGTCAACGTACCATCAGTTAGATGATGAAGGCCCTTATGAAATTGAAGGTTCGAATCCAATAAGGAATGCCACTAGAACCTATAACGGCTGGGTAACTGCGAGATATGCACTGCAGCAATCGTTAAATGTCCCAGCAGTAAAACTGATGGAAGAAGTCGGTCCTGAAAATTCTAAGGAATTTGCTGAAAATCTGGGCTTTGAATTTGATTCAGATTACCTTGATCTCCGTGAAGCAATTGGCGGGACAGAAACAGAAGTTACCCCGATGCAAATGGCAGGAGCATATAGCGCATTTGGGAATGAAGGTAATTACACAGAGCCGTACGCTGTAACCAAAGTAGAATTCTCAGATGGCCGGGAAATTGATTTAACACCGGAGTCTGAACAAGTGATGGAAGATTATACAGCTTATATGGTAACCGATATGCTTAAATCTGTGGTCAGCTCTGGTACTGGTACAAATGCAGCAGTGCCTGGACTGGACGTTGCCGGTAAGACCGGAACAACGACAATGGATGGCCAAGAAGGAAGCCGGGACGCCTGGTTTGTCGGCTATACAACAAACTATACAATCGCAGCGTGGACTGGCGGTTATGATTCAGAAGGCGGCGGCCGTGTACCGCTTCAGGATACTACCCTGTCTCAGCAAATATTCAGACAGACAATGAGTCATTTATCAGAAGGAATCGATACGCCTGACTTTACCCGTCCTGACTCCGTCGTTGAGTTAGCCATCGAAAAAGGAACCAATCCGGCTGCCTTGGCAAGTGACAGTACACCAAGTGATAGCAAAGTGACTGAGTTATTTGTTAAGGGACATGAACCAAGTCAAGTGTCTGAACGCTATGAAGAGCTGGACGCCGTAAGCGGGCTGTCTGGAAGCTATAATGAAGACAATAATTCCATTGAAGTCTCTTGGGATTATGATACTGATTCGGAAGAAGATGTTAATTTCGACGTAAGTGCCAGCATTGATGGCGGCAGTATGCAGTCCCTCTCTTCTACCAGTGACACATCTATGGAAATTTCGGATGTGGAAGAAGGCGCAGAGTATACGATACAGGTTATAGCCGAAAGAGGCTCATTAAGCAGTGATCCAGCTACAACAACTGTTCAAGTACCTGGCGGCGAGGATGACGAAGAAGAGGAAGAAGACGAAGAAATACCAGGAGTGAGCGGTCTTTCCGCTGAATATGACGGAAATGAAACCATTAATGTTTCATGGGGCTATGATGGCCCATCCGCTAACTTTGAAGTAAGCGTAAATGGAGATACTGAAAATGTAGGCTCAAATAGTATCAACGTAAGCGGAGTTACCCCAGGCGACTACAATATTTCCGTCACGCCAATAAGTGAAGAAAACAGCGATCTCCGCGGCCCTTCTTCATCTACAAGCGTGACTGTGCCTGAAGCAGAAGAGGAAGAAGACGAAGAAGAAACGGAAGAGGAAGAGCCTCCAGAAGATGAGAACGAGGAAGAATCGGAATCTGATTCTGGCTCCGAATCCGATTCCGATTCGGGCTCTGACTCTGAATCGGATTCATCCGAAGATACGAACACAGATGATAATGATTCAAATAATGGGAATGAAGAAGAAAATAATGATTCCTCCGATAATGGTGACAGCAACGGGGATTCAGATAATCAGGAAGCGCCGCAGGAAGAAAGCAATTCCGATGAGGAAAGCACGGATGACCCTGCGCCTCAGAACGAATCAGACAACAACAATGGCAATGATGAAGAAAACACAGAGGAATAAAAAAATAATCCCGGTCCTTTTTGATGGGCCGGGATTATTTTTTATTGTTTTTTCTAAGGAGCTCATACCTCTATTTTCTTCATCCGCTTTTTTCCCTCTCTGCAGAGATACAATAATGGACACTCGGGACAATTGGGATTCCTGGCTTTACAATGATAGCGCCCAAAGAAAATCATCCGATGATGTGTGACACTCCATTCATCTCTTGGGACCTTGCGCATCAGTGTGTTTTCTACTTCTACAACACTGTCCTTCCATCTGCAGATACCTAAGCGCTTGGATACCCGTTCCACATGGGTATCCACGGCAATTGACGGTTCATTAAAAGCAACAGAAGCAACGACATTTGCTGTTTTTCTGCCGACACCGGCAAGTTTAACCAATTCGTCTTTCGTTTTCGGGACTTCCCCATTATAATTATCAATTAATGTCCGGCAAAGCTTTTGGATATTTTTTGCCTTGGACCGGTATAAACCAATAGAACGTATATCATTTTCCACTTCTTCTAATGGCACCGCAAGATAATCCTCCGGTGTTTTATATTTTTGGAACAAATCTGCTGTTACCTTGTTAACCAATTTATCTGTACATTGTGCAGAAAGCAAAACAGCAATAACTAACTCAAAGGGATTAGAATGCACAAGCTCCCCCTCTGCATCTGGAAACATTTCTGCCATGGCATCTAAACATTCTCTAATTTGTGTATTATTCAGCATAAACTCAATCTCCTTCCAGCCAATTATAATAAAAGGATGTATCTCTTTTAGGACGTGTATTGGTTTGATGATTATTATCTGATTTGCCCTGATGAAATTGCTGACTTGCTTTTCTGGCGTCCTGTACTGTGTGGATCCCTTTTTTCTTCCATTCTCTTAAAATACGGTCAATGTATTTGAAATTTAATTTGCTCATAAGTACCGATTCACGCAGCCCTGCTTTTATTAATGATGGTTCTATTCCGTCCTCATCCAGCCAGCTGTTAATAGTTTCTATTTCAAATGGCGACAAAGGTCTTCCAAATTCCTGTTCAAATAAAATAAAGATATTCCCTATGTTTTCTTCATCACGATTAACTACAGCGATATCTTCCTCATATAATTTTTCCATTAATGGTTCTAGAGAATATGATTCACTGATAGGCGTCTGCTCAGAATCATTTTTTTCAATAGACAGAAACCCTTTCTGTACTAATTTTCGCAGCATACGGGCCGCCTCTTCTTCTGAAAAACTCCCTGATTGGGCCAATTCAAAAGGGGTTGGAAAATGGTTTCCTTCATCAGCAAAACGGGTAATCTGTATGAGTAAAATAAGTTCTGTTTCATTTAGACCTAATTCGTAATAAGTTGTCAGCAATTTTTTTGATACAGTCATTTGATCTTGGATAATTTCTTGGTAATTTATTTTTTTATTCATTCTAGCACCTCAGATAACAGTATAGCATTTTTTCATAATGAAGATAGGAAAAACCCCTCGCTTACGAGCAAGGGATTTATGGATAATCATAACGTAATCCAGGGATTGCGTATTTGTAAAACAGAGGTTCCAACGCCTCTGATATGACACTTAAAGCTTTTTTAAGGGTATAAACGATTCAGCAGTCTTGGGAATGGAATCGTTTCGCGAACATGTTCTACTCCGGATAACCAGGCTACCGTTCTTTCCAGGCCTAAGCCGAATCCGCTGTGCGGAACACTGCCATATTTGCGAAGTTCCAAGTACCATGCATACGCTGGTCCAGTAAGTCCATGCTCTTCATAACGGCGCTCCATTAATTCCAGGTCATCAATACGTTGTGATCCGCCGATAATCTCTCCATAGCCTTCCGGAGCAATCAAGTCAGCACATAGCACAACATCGGAACGTTCCGGGTCCGGCTTCATATAGAAAGCCTTGATGTCTTTCGGGTAATTTGTAATGAAAACAGGCTTATCATAGCTTTCGGCAATTGCTGTTTCATGCGGCGCACCGAAATCTTCTCCCCATTCGATGTCATCGAAGCCTTTTTCCTTTAAGAATTCTACTGCATCATCATAGCTGATACGCGGGAATGGAGCTGTGATTTTCTCGAGTTTAGATGTATCTCTTTCTAATATTTTCAGTTCTAAATTACAGTTCGCTAACACAGACTGTACAATGAAGCTGACATAGTTTTCCTGTACCTGCAAGCTGTCTTCGTGGTCCATAAATGCCATTTCTGGTTCAATCATCCAAAATTCAATCAAATGCCTTCTTGTTTTTGACTTTTCTGCGCGGAACGTCGGCCCAAATGAAAATACTTTCCCTAATGCCATTGCCGCTGCTTCCATATAAAGCTGTCCGCTTTGAGATAAATAGGCTTCTTCATCGAAATATTTCGTATGGAAAAGCTCGGTTGTACCTTCAGCAGAGGAACCGGTTAAAATAGGCGGGTCCACCTTTACAAAACCGTTCGTATTAAAGAATTCATAGGTAGCCCGGATAATCTCGTTGCGAATCTTCATAACGGCGTGCTGCTTTTTAGAACGAAGCCATAAATGACGATGATCCATCAGGAATTCCGTGCCATGATTTTTTGGCGTAATCGGGTAATCTGTTGCTTCATGAATAACCTCCAGATGACTTACCTGCATTTCATAGCCGAAATCAGAGCGCGTATCTTCTACAATCTTTCCGGTAACATATAAAGATGTCTCTTGCGTCAGATTTTTAGCATCTGAGAATACTTCCTCCGAAACATCACTTTTCACAACCACACCTTGCATAAATCCGGTACCATCACGAAGCTGTAAGAAAGCAATTTTGCCGCTTGATCGTTTATTTGCCAGCCAGCCGCCAATGGTTACCTCCTCGTTTACGTGTTTCGGTGCTTCTTGAATTGTTATCTTCATCTTAAAATCCTCCAACTTGTTATTAAACGTTTCTTATTTGTTGTGTCTTTCTGCTAAAAAAGATGATTCTTTTACTGTTTTCCGGCAGCTTCATCCGCTTATGGGAACATTTTATCGTACGTGTATCTTTCTTCCAGACTCTGTCCATCAATCGAATAATAATCCATGACAAACCGATTATCTTTATCATGATACGTAATTTCCCACAGAGCCTGACCATCTTCATAGGCAGGGCTGATATCTGCAAAGCGGCATGTATCACAGCTGGATGACCAGGCATCTATGATAGCCTCTTCACTCATCATATCCTCCGTATCAATCGCAATTAATTCACGTTCCTCCCCTTCTAACGGGAGAAAAACAAGACGCTCCTCATTGTCTTCATTACTCGCATAAAATACGTGGTAATTATTTTCCCCATAGTAGCCCTGTATCGAATGAACATTTTGATAAGAGGTCTGCGATTCTATTTGATTTTTCGTGTTATCAAATCCTGCTGTCCGGCTATCGTTGATTATTTGATATAAATAAATGCTGTAGCCTATTCCGATAAGCAAGAGGACTGTGATTATAATCAATGTCCATAATACCCATCTATTTTTTGATTCCCTCATGTCATTCCATCCGTTTCTTCTAAGATTATCTTTCATCATTTACTATACCTAGATGTGCGGTTTCTGTAAACAAATACCGTTAAAAAATAACTTTGCATCAGCGGGGAGGAAATATTCCCGCTGATGAGCAGCTGTTCTTATTTATTGATGAAACCATTCTTCGGCATTACTTATCAAATGCCGTGTTGCTTCATAATGAACAGGTACGGAGGGGATGGATTCCAAAAAGTATTTCCCGTATTTAGCTGTTTTAATCCGTCCATCGCAAATAAATACAATTCCTCTGTCTTCTGAGGAACGGATTAACCGCCCAAAACCTTGTTTAAATTTAATAACTGCCTGTGGCAAGGACAGGTTCATAAACGGATTTTTTCCTTCTTCTTTCATCTGATGCGACTTCGCTTCAAAAACAGGATGGTTTGGCGGCTGAAAAGGCAGCCTTGCCATTACAAGCGCCGATAAATCCTCTCCTGGTATATCTACGCCCTCCCAGAAAGAGCTTGTTCCAAGCAGGATTGCCTGATTATAGGATTGAAAATTTTTCTTTAACCTGCTTCGGCTTCCGCTTGTCACTCCCTGGGCAATAATGACGTATTGCTGCTCTGTCATCATTTCCTTTAACAAATCATTTGCCTTTTTCAGCATGTCATAGGAGGTAAACAAGACAAGCATTCTGCCTGAAGTAATCTCTGCCAGCGACAAGATTGCTTCACATACAGCATAAACAAAATCATCAATGTTTCCATATTTAATATCTGGAAAATCAGTTGGAATCAACAATTGCACCTGTTTATCATACTGAAACGGGGAAGCAATTTGCTCTGTTAATAAATCTTGCTCAGCTACACCTAATCTTTCTTTTATAAATGTAAAGGAGCTTCCCATTGTTAATGTCGCACTGGTGAAGATGATACTCTCTTTTTGGGAGAAAAATTCTTCAGCCAGTATCGGCGCGATATCCGCCGGCTCACTGTAAAGGAATACACTATGATGCTTTCCTTTTAAATCTACTTCAGCCCATTTAATCAATGCTACCTCATTTTGTTCCTGGAACATCACTTTTAAATCTTCTATATATTTTACTAACGCATCCTGCATTTGACCGATATCTTCCAGAAATTGTTTTTCATCTCCATTGTCCACGGAATATGCATCCATTAATTGAGATAAAACTTCCAACAGCCTCTGAAAATGCATACGCAATCGTGCCGCCATATCCTGAGCAAGCTGCCAGGAATCCTGCTGATAGGTTTCCGGCTTGATACGATATTGGACTCTTCCCAAATCACTGGTTGCTTTATCGTTCTTCTGCTGTGACCTGACAAAGCGCTCAATCAGATGAAAAAGTTCGTCAATATCATACTTCGCTTCTCTGATAGCTGTATTCCATTTATGAGCTAATGCTTCTCTTTGTCCTATATCAGAAGCTTTCAGAACGGAACTGAATTGTTTATCCTCATCAGCTGTCCCTAAATAATTACATGTAAATTGCATTTGTATGTAATCCAATTTTAGCCCGTAATGATGGGATGCTGTTTCTTCAAAATGATGCGCCTCATCGATAATGGCCTTTTGATAGCTTGGTAAAAAAGCATAGTCATTAAACATATCCGTACAAAGCAAGGCGTGATTCGTAATGACAACATCAGCTTTTTGTGCCCTTCGTCTGGCCAGCTGATAATAGGAATGGTGAAACCAGGGCGATTTTGGGTTCATTGTTTTCTCTACATCAACAGAAACCTTCTGAAAGAAAATATAGCCCCCTGCTGGCAGTTGAATCTCATCAATATCCCCTGTTTCTGTCTCCGTGATCCATACAAGTAATATCGCTTTTGTCAGGACAAAATCATAATTATCCTTTGGACCGTAATCAAGCTCATAAAGAAACTTCTCTAAATTTAAGTAATGATTTTTTCCTTTCATTAAAGCCACTTTAAAAGGGCTTGTGATAATTTTCCTTAATAAAGGAATTTCTTCTTCCAGCAGCTGGCTCTGCAATTGAGTTGTATACGTGCTGATGACGAGGCGTTCACGTTGGTTAACAGCCTGGTAAACAGCTGGCAATAAATAAGCTAAAGATTTTCCTGTGCCGGTGCCCGCTTCGATAAACGCATGTTTTTTTGCAGAAAAGGCATCATAAATCGTCTCTGACATTTGCCGCTGCCCTTTCCTTGGCTCATAGGAAGAAAAGGCTCTCGAAAGCGATCCCTGCTCTTCATAAACGGCATCTAAGTATTCTCCGAACGATATGTCTATCTGCGCATCAGATTTCATCTCTTTTTCAGACATACGAAAAGCAAGACCCTGATAATGCTTTATTTGCTTATCCGGATGCTCTCGGAATGCTATTTCTTCCAGGCGGTTATCCAGGATAGCCGCTAAGTCGGATTGCAGTTTTTCTTCGAGATTTTTTAGTTTAAATAACGTTTCATATGGGAGATGATCTAATTTCTCTTTTAACTTCATAAATAGCTTTGCCGTTACATACGCATCTGATAAAGCACGGTGCGGATCGTCATGATGCAGCTCGAAATGCGCAGCCAGATGACTCAATTTATAACTGGATATACTCGGGAATAATATTCTCGACAGCTCCACTGTGTCCAGAACCTGATTTTTTAATTCGGGATAACCGTTCGACGTTAATTCCATATTGAGAAAGCCGACATCAAAGGCGGCATTATGTGCAACAATATAACTGTCCTTTAAAATCCGGGTGATTTCTTCCGCTTCATCGCTAAATAACGGGGCGTCCTTTACTTCTCCATCATGAATCCCTGTCAGATGAGAAATAAATGGAGGGATAGGCTGATTCGGATTTAATAAGGTCGTCTTTGTTTCTTTAATTTCATCATTTTCAATCGCAACCATGCCTATCTCAATTATTTTTCCCGACTTTGACGGAGAATTTCCGGTCGTTTCCAGGTCAATCACAACATATCGCAACAGATCACCTCCAATCTAATTTTTATTTTTTCTAGCGGTCAAACCATGTGATTTCAGCAGAATAGAGCGTTACAGGACTGCCTTCCGCTGATTCCACAATCAGGGCTCCTTCGTCAGTAATCCCTAAAAATCGGCCGGTCCACTCTTCATGAAATGTTTTGATTTTAATATTTTCATCTATTTTAAAGGCATGTTCTTCCCATTCCGATTTAATAGCTTTAAAACCATAGTTTAAATACATCTCATATGTATTTTCAAAATGCTTTAATATTGTCTGAACGATTTTAATCTTATCCCAGCTGTTCCCGGACTCTCTTTTTAAGGAGGTTGCAATATCCCGAATGGAAGCATCCCAGCTCGCTTCATCCTGATTCACATTTAAGCCGATACCAATTAAAACATAATTGATTCGGTCTTGCTCTCCCTGCATTTCTGTTAAAATACCGCAGAGTTTTTTATCTCCGATCAATAAATCATTCGGCCATTTGATACCGATGGGTAATCCGGTCAGCTGATGGAGTGCTTTTCTTAAAGCAACTGCTGTTAACAGCGTCAGTTCGGAAGCTTTATTTGGTGGAATAGGCGGTCTGAGCAGGAGGGTCGCCCATAAACCTTCTTTATCCGAAAACCAATTCTTTTTCATTCTTCCTCTGCCTGCTGTCTGTTCCTCTGCAATGATGATCGTGCCATCCGGAGCATTGTCCCGTGCTGCTTCGTGTCCAATGATTTGAGTCGACGGTGTTGCCTCTTTATGAATAATATGATGCCCCATCCATTTTGTTTCCAAACCCCAGCGGATCGTATTACTGCTGACTTTATCCGGAAACGAAACAATCCGGTAGCCCTGACTTCTTTTCGCATCAATATGATAGCCATCACTTTCCAAATCCTTCATATGCTTCCAGATTGCATTCCGGGAAATGCCTAATTGTTCAGAGAGCGCTTGGCCAGAGATGTAGCTCATTTTATTTTCGGATAATAGTTTGATTAATCTTGAACGGGTAGATTCCATTGTATCCAGTCCTTTATTTTCGATTTTTCATTTGCCAGCTTGGAGGTAACAATTTGATATTCTATTGCATCTAATTGCTGCTTTATCCATTTACCTTTTGGACGTTCAGGAAACCATTTCATTAAATCATATCCATTCACGCAAAGCTCTTTTTTAGATAAAATAGGAAGCTTCTTCCGGATAGAATAAAATACTTCTATATCGATGATTTTCTTATCTGTCTGTTTTACTAAGTATATGAAAAAGTCCCACTGTTTCCTTGGCAGCTGATAGACAAACCAGGCATCTATTCCATTCTCTTTATAGCGATGATATGCATCTACAAGCGTGTTTGCTTGCTGCTTTAATTGATTGGAACATTTATAGGCCTTGGTACAGTCTGCTGCTGTGATAGACTCACTATTTAGCTCGACAAAGGCAAAAACAGGAGCAAGCGAAGCAACAGGTTCTATTTCCTTTAACAGCAGCGGAGTGTCTTTAAAAATAGGCAGGTGGTGATAGAGCTCTAATTCAAAAATATACTCCACTGCTTTGCTAAAATAAGCACCAGCACATAATTTTTCTAATTCAACGGTTAACCGTTCCACTGCTAATTTATCTATTAATGCTCTGCAGCTTTTCATAGCTTCTTTTGTATTAACTTCAATGGAAAACCCTAGTTGGCTGGAAAAACGCAGCGCACGGATAATGCGCAAAGCATCCTCTTTGAACCGGTCTGCTGCATCACCTACCGTCTGGATTCGTCTGCCGGCAATGTCCTCTCTTCCTCCAAAAGGGTCTAATACCTTGCCATTGGCATCCATGGCAATGGCATTCATGGTAAAATCTCTGCGTTTTAAGTCTTCTTTTATATCGCGGACAAAATGAACTTCATCCGGCCGGCGGTGATCTGTATAGGTCCCTTCTGTCCGGTAAGTAGTTACTTCAAAAGATTCCTGTTCATACCGGACAATCACAGTACCATGCTCGATTCCCACCGGGATGACCTTCGGGAAAATTGCTTGTATTTCCGAAGGGAAAGCTGATGATGCAATATCTACATCATGAATAGGACGGCCGATAATATAATCGCGTACACAGCCGCCGACGAAGTATGCTTCGTAATGATGCTCTTCTATGATGGAAATTATGTTTGCTGCCTTATGGAAAATAGATGGTAGCATGCTTCTAGCCTCTTTTCCCTTCTTCTAAAACCTTGTCGTATAAAGCTTCATATTGGTTAACAATCTTTGCGGATGCAAAATGATTCCGCACATGCTCGATAGCTGCTTCTGAAAATTGGTGTTGCTTCTCCGGATCTGATAAAAGCTCAATAGCGTATGATGCAGCCTGTTCGATATCTCCAAGCTCTACAATATACCCTGTTTTATCATGGGTCAATACTTCAGGAATACCGCCGACATTGGTTCCAATCCCAGCCACGCCGCAAGCCATCGCTTCTAATAATACTAGCCCGAAGCTCTCTTTTTCAGACATAAGCAGCATTACATCTGCCATTGCCAGTATATCACTGACATTATTTTGTTTCCCCAGAAAATGTACTTCTGTTTTCAGCCCTAATTCATTAACATGCTGAACCATATCTGAATATTCCGGGCCGTCACCAATTAATAATAATTTGGAAGGAATGCTTTCATTAACTATTTTAAAGGTATCTATGATATCTTGGACCCGTTTTACCTTCCGAAAGTTCGAGATATGAATCATAATTTTGTCAGAAGCATTTATCTGAAATTGGCTGCGCAGCTCCGCCCCTTTTTGGGGGTAGTATTCATTTTCATTAATAAAGTTATAAATTACATCCATTTCTTTCTGGATATCCAGCATGTCTACAGTTTGTTTACGCAAGCTTTCTGAAACAACGGTAACTGCATCGGATTGTTCGATACCATGACGGATAATAGGCTTTAACGTGTTATCTATGCCCAGTATAGTAATATCTGTTCCATGTAAGGTAGTGACAATTTTTACAGGGTGCTTCGCCATATCTCTTGCTAAAATACCGCAAATAGCATGCGGCATCGCATAATGAACATGAAGAATATCCAATTTTTCGCGGTCGATCACCTCTGCCATCTTGGCAGCTAAAGCTAAATCATAAGGCGGATATTGAAATACAGGGTAATGACTCATCTCTACCTGATGATAATACACATTCACATACACTTTTTCTAAACGAAAGGGCATACTGGAGGTGATAAAATGTATTTCATGACCCTTTTCCGCTAATTTCTTACCTAATTCTGTAGCGATTACTCCTGAACCGCCAATGGTTGGATAGCATGTAATTCCTATTTTCTTCACAATTCCCCTTCTTTCTTAATCTTCCTTCACGATTTCTCTCCACTGAAAATCGCCCCGATTCAGCCCGTGCATGAAAATTTCCCCGCCGGCAATATTGGTCGCTAAAGGAATTTGATACACATCACATAACCGCATTAACGCGCTGATATCAGGCTCATGCGGCTGGGCAGTCAACGGATCCCGAAAGAAAATAACCATGTCCATTTTATTCTCTGCAATCATACTGCCTATCTGCTGATCGCCGCCAAGCGGACCAGATTTAAAACGATGGACCGAAAGACCTGTTGACTCCATAATCCGGGTCCCTGTTGTTCCTGTAGCAAATAAGTGATGATTCTTTAGTACATGTGTATAAGCAGTTGTAAACTCGACCATATCTTCTTTTTTCTTATCGTGCGCAATTAATGCAACATTCATGACGGCTCCCCCTTTATTTATATCTGTTATTTCTTATAAAATATTTTCTAAACCATAAATAAGCTCGTCCAAATCCATGACCTGGTGGACACATTCTTTGATGCCGTCCATAAAGGAGGCTCTGTTCATCGAATCATGCTGGATGGTTAACGTTTGTCCGGCGCCGCCAAACACCACTTCCTGATGAGCTACCAGACCAGGGAGACGCATACTGTGAATACGCATGCCATCAAAATCTCCCCCGCGGACACCTTTAATGGTTTCTTCTTCATCGGCATGACCTTGCTTTTTCGATTTTCTGGATTCCTGAATAAGCTCCGCGGTTTTCTTCGCCGTACCGGATGGCGCGTCCAATTTTTGATCATGATGCTTTTCAATGATTTCCACATCCGGAAAATAGGCAGCTGCCATTTTTGCAAATTTCATCATTAACACAGCTCCGATAGCAAAATTAGGCGCAATAATACACCCGGTTTGTTTTTCTTTTGTCAGCTGTTTTAACTCTTCTAACTGCTCATTTGTATATCCTGTAGTTCCTACCACTGGACGAATGCCATGATTCAAAGCTGCTTTTGTATGTTTATAACCGACTTCAGGTATCGTTAAATCAACAAATACATCAGCCTGCTGCTCAGAAAAGCATTTTTCGATGTCTGTGTAGATTGGGGCATTAAAATCACCTGAAAAGCCTTCTAAATCACTTAATTTCTTTCCGTCATTTTTATGGTCTAAACAAGCGGTCAATTCAAAATCAGCTGTGTCATAAATCATATGGACTGCTTCTTTTCCCATTCTTCCTCTCGGACCTGCTACGATTATTTTAATTGCCATGATTATTTTCCTCCTCTTTTCTTGTCCAGCGATTTTTATCTCTTGTTTCAAATTTTTGCATCGATTTCTCGAAGGAATCCGACAAATCAAAATCCAGCGAGTTAGCTAAACAGGCCAATACAAAAAGCATATCGCCGACTTCTTCCTCCACTGTATTTTCTTTCTCTTCTGCTTTCTTTGGCTTCTCACCATGGTAATGATTAATTTCTCTTGCTAATTCTCCTGTCTCCTCAGATAATCTTGCCATCAAAGCAAGCGGAGAGAAATATCCTTCCTTAAATTGAGATATGTATTGATCCACACGTTTTTGGACATCTTTTAATGTATGGCTGGTATTCTCCATTTCTGACACCTCTTTAAAATCAATATACTTTTTTTCTCTTCTTTCATGTTAGCTAAAAGCAAGGATTTTGACAACTAATTGGTACAGTATGCGGATTGTTACTTGATTTTATATTGGCTATAATAGATATTGGCTATAAACAAGCTGTAAATACTAGGAATTGCATACATAGGCACACCGTCAGCTTTACGGTTGAAACGTGAACATAAGGAGGCATAATAAGTTGAAGGTTCGAGTAAAAAATATTGTATTTATTTTAATAGGAGCAGCCATCTTTTCCTTTGGACTTGTCCATTTTAATATGCAGCACAATCTAGGAGAAGGCGGTTTTACAGGTATCACCCTGCTGCTTTTCTTCTTATGGGATATCGACCCGGCAATCTCGAATATTGTCCTTAATATTCCGGTATTTTTTATTGGATGGAAAATACTAGGCAGGAATGCGTTTGTCTATACCATGGTTGGAACTTTATCCGTGTCTCTTTTTCTCTGGATTTTTCAAATCTATCAGATTCAAATTGGATTAGAGGATGATATGACACTTGTCGCTTTATTTGCAGGTGTGTTTATCGGTATTGGATTAGGAATTATTTTCCGCTTTGGCGGGACAACCGGCGGAGTGGATATTATCGCTCGCATCATTAACAAATTCACTTCTTGGAGTATCGGAAAAGCGATGTTTGTCTTTGACTTTCTTGTGATTATCACTTCTATTCTGACATTCCTTGAGCTGTCTGAAGGAATGTACACTCTGCTGGCTGTATTTGTTGGCGCGCGGGTGATTGATTTTATTCAGGAAGGCGCATACGCTGCAAAAGGAGCATTTATCATCTCAAATCAAAGTGAAGAAATCGCAGAACAGATTATGGAAAAAATGGAACGGGGCGTGACAATTTTAAATGGTCAGGGGAGCTTTTCCAAAGAGAAAAGGAATGTGCTCTACTGTGTAGTCGCACGAAATGAAATTGTCCGGATGAAAAACATCATTAATCAGACAGACCCTTCTGCCTTTGTTTCGATGACAACCGTGCATGAGGTGATGGGAGAAGGTTTCACATTGGATGAGAATAAAAAGCCGTTAAATGATTAGGCAAGATAAAAAGGAGCTTAGGAAATTATCCTTAGCTCCTTTCTCTTACATAGCTGAATGATTGGCTAATAAGAAATACACTACGTTTTCCGTGGGCCCCGAGCTCATCTCCTTCAAAGAAGACCTGCTGATTGGCAAGCCTATAGGCATAGACAGAAGTAAAGTCACACTTATGCCCTGTGGGTAGAAAAAAGGAGTTCGCTTTTTTCTGCGGGGTCTTCACACTGGGATTGCGATTACTTGCCCCATCAAAACCATCGCTAGAATTTGTGTTATTTCTTTGTAAAAAAGCAAATAAAAATGTAATTCCACATAGATGGGAGCGGATGTTGTCGACTCCTGCGGGAAAAGCAGCAGGTGAAGCCCCCGCAGAAAGTGGGCTTCTTTCGAGAAGGCTGAACGTTGCCAGCGAAAAGCGGCTTCCCGGAGCGGACATCTGCCCGGCAAGAATACCAATATTTTAAAGAACTAGTGATTTTTTTGGTTTTATTTATATTTATTCCTTAGCTAAAAAAAGATGACCCCTTTCGGATCATCTTTTTTTACATATCAGTCTCTATTTGCCGCAAAGATAAGAATAAAGCGGATAAGCTCAGCAACGGCAACCAATGCTGCAGCAACATAGGTCATTGCGGCGGCATTTAATACTTTTTTTGTTTCCCGTTCTTCATTGTTACGGATAATACCCGCTGAAACCATCTGGGTCATCGCCCGATTTGAAGCATCAAACTCAACTGGCAGTGTCACTAATTGGAAAAGCACTGCAGCTGCGAAGAAGATAATTCCAAGAAGCAGCATATTACTTGCTTGCATAAGCATACCCGCAATGATTAAGAACATAGAAATATTAGAGCCGAAGTTTGCTACTGGAACTAAAGCACTTCGAAAGCGTAAAAATGCATACTCTTCCTGATCCTGGATCGCGTGGCCTACTTCATGTGCTGCGATAGCAGAAGAAGCCATCGATCTGCCGTTGTAATTATTTTCAGAAAGGTTTACTTGCTTTTTACGTGGATCATAATGATCTGTTAATTCCCCTTTAACCATTCCAATCTGTACATCATGCAAACCATTATCATCTAAAATTTTCCTGGCAACGTCTGCGCCCGTCATTCCGGAAGATGTTGGTTTTTTAGAGTACTTTGTATACGTGCTTTTTACTTTTCCTGATGCAAGCATCGGTACAATCATTAATAAGACAAAATAAATCAAATAAGCGACCATTTCTTAATACCCCCATTACTGTATCATAAGGTCAATTTTAGTCAGTATCTCTATTTTAGTCAACTGATTTGTCGTTTTTGCGGACCGGCTTATTCCCTGCATTTTCCCCTTTGTATTTTTTCCAACTTACATAAGATAATGTAACAATAATGCAACCGCCTACAATTATGACACCTAAAATAAACGGAGACGGCGCTAAGCTGTTATAGTAAATGTTTCCTGATGGAATAGAGGCAGCATGAACATCGTTTGCATGGTAAAACATCCCTATGAATCCGATTGTCATCACACGAAGCAGTTTCTCTGCCATAGAGATCACCTCTGATCTTTTGATGTATATTCTAAGTTTATGATGAGAGGCGACTTGGTATGACGGTCAGGTTTTTCTGATTAGTAAGAATAGATGAAATAGTAACATAAATACTTTGGAAATAGCTATATCTTGCCCGAAATTCTGAGGGCTCTAACTTCAGGAAGCTTCTTATATATGCCGTTGTTTCTTGTGAACCGTCAGGTAATAAGCAAGCAGAACAGACACCACGCTTAACCAAAATGTAAAATAACCAATTTCATTCATATACTCTGTTAAATCGGAATAAATAGGCATTTGGCCAAAGACATAATCAATAATATCATTATGTAACACAACAATCCCGGCAAGTGTTAAATGCCGCAGCTTTATTTTGTAATACGGTGCATAAAGCAATCCTTGAATAGCCATTCCTAAATGGGATGCAATCAGCATGTAGCCTGCTTCGCCAATATTTCCACCAGTTGCCACGGTTAATAAATTCATAACGACGGCCCAGACGCCGTATTTAAATAAAGAAACAATTGCTAATGCCTCGATGTAGGGTATGTTTTTCCCAAAAATAAAAAACAACAGGAAAATCGTAAAGAACAGACTGGCTGTCGGACTGTCCGGGACAAACGGAATAAATATCGGCGGAGTTATTTCTAATTGTGATCCATACCAGTAATAACCATAGATGGTCCCCAGGAAATTTATCATGAAAAGCAGGATCAAAAATTTTTTATCTAATAATATGTATGACAGCATTTTCAATTCAATTTCTCCCTTCTGTCATTATCATCAATAGAGAAAGCACCTTTGCCTTATTGTGGACAAAGGTGCTTCTGACTATTCTTTATTCTGCTGCTGCTTCATTGGTTTCAATGATAAAATCTGCTAATTGTTCCAGTTCTTCATCCGTTCCTTGGAACTGATCGGCAGGCATGGAACCAATACCATTGACAGCAATATCCATAATTTCTTCTTTGGTGTGCTCATTTCCTCCGACTAACGCAGGACCTGCTCCACCTTCCAATTCTCCGCCATGACAGCTTAGACAGCTTGTTTCATACGCTGCAAATCCAGGGTGACTCTCATCAACAATAGATTCGCCTGGAGGAATTGGTTTGTTTTGCTCGGCACGCTCTTCCCAGTCAACTGGTGCTGCAGAAGTATACGTTAACCAAATAACGGACGCTAGTCCTAAAAGCATCATCCCAACAGCAATTGGACGGTGACGCGGACGGCGCCCAGGACCGTTGTCCAAGAATGGAGCAAGGAATAGCGCTCCAAACCCAATTCCCGGAATAACAAGAATTCCAAGAATAATCCAATTACCACTTGCAAATTGATACTTTAATAATTCATACAAGAATAAGAAATACCAGTCTGGCAGCGGGATATATGCTGCATCTGTCGGATCAGCCATTCCTTCAAGCGGAGATGGGTGTGCCAACACCAAGCATAAAAACCCTACAAGGAAAACTGCTCCGGCCAACCATTCTTTTAATAAAAAGTTGGGCCAAAAAGCTTCTGTTCTACCAGGATACTCGGAATAATCTTTTGGTACTTTTGATGTTCTTTCCGCTGTGATCCGAGAATCACCAACGAATTTCATACCTTTACCCTTATGCATTGGTTGCCCTCCTTTTTATAGTGGTCCGGAAATACCTTGTCTACGGATTAAGATAAAGTGAATTGCTAATAATGCAAACAATGCTCCCGGTAAAAAGAAGACATGGATTGCAAAGAAACGTGTCAGGGTTTGTGCACCAACAATAGTAGCATCCCCAGCTAGAAGCGTTTTAAGAGCTTCTCCAATAAATGGTACTTGTTCCGCGATTTCTAGTCCCACTTGAGTCGCAAAGTACGCTTTGTTGTCCCAAGGAAGCAGGTAGCCTGTAAAGCCTAGTCCCAGAATAACAAAGAAGATAAGAACTCCTACCATCCAGTTAAGCTCACGAGGTTTTTTATATGCCCCTTGGAAAAATACCCGTAAAGTATGTAATAATAGCATTACGACAACGACACTAGCGCCCCAGTGATGCATACCGCGGACAATTTGAGCATGTGCTACTTCTGTCTGCAGGTAGTAAACAGATTGCCATGCGTTTTCAATATCCGGCACATAATACATTGTTAAAAACATACCGGAAAGAATTTGGATTACTACTACAAAGAATGTTAATCCGCCAAAACAGTATACAAATGCGGAAAAGTGATGCGCTGGATTAACGTGCTCTGGAACCTCGTGATCGGCAATATCTCGCCATATTGGCGTAATATCAATGCGATCATCGATCCAATCATAAATCTTCTGTAACATTGTTTATTACGCCTCCTCATGTGGTCTAATATTACCTAGGAACAGCATGCCATCCCTTTCTTCCTGTTCATAAACATCAAGCGGTTGCAATGGCGGTGTTCCAGGAACATTCACCCCATTCTTGTAATAACGACCATTGTGGCAAGGACAGAAGTACTCCTCTGGATAGTCGTCATTTCCTTCCCAAGAAACAAAACAACCTAAATGTTTACAAACTGGGGAAAAGGCAACAATTTCGTCATCATCATTTCGATATACCCAGGCTGTTTGATTTACTTCTGATTCATACCAGCCATCTACCTGATCGACAGTCCAATCGACACGCTGTGGATCAGAAGTGATTTCAGAAACTTCTAGTCCAACATTTGCAAAATCTCCGCCTTCACCGGACTTCAATACAGGATCGATTGCCATCCGAACAGGTGATATCAGCAAACCGGCAGCCATAAAGCCCCCTACGCCTGTAAGCGTATAATTTAAAAATTGTCTGCGGGATATATCGCGTTTTTCATCACTCATGGTTTTCCCCCCCTCTGTGTTCAAATAGTCACGGACATTTTTAAGATAAAATCAGATTACTAGGACACTAATAATGATAGCGTAAACTATTGGTTCGGTCAATATATATCCTAGGTTAACTGTAAATGTTTTGATAATTTTGTTTTACTCTACCAAAAGGACTTGACTAATTCTGCTGTTTGCATAGTCTGGTCTCTTATCATGTCTTTTATTGCAGCTGGTTCGGCATCTTTTAAAGGAATAGTTGGAAGCCAAATAAATTCTCCTTCTAAATCATTGGCTATTTTTCGCCAAGACGGATCAAAGCTGATATAGAGCACCTGTTTAAAAGGCTGTTCGTTAAAATGAGCTGTCCACTGATTTAATCGCTCTGCCTCTTCGGACCTCTCTGCCGAGTTGATGTATGTATAAGTCGGAGTAAGCATAATTCTGCCCATTAATTCTTTCTCCAGCTCTCTGGCAAAAAGCGTTAAAATCTCATACTGATCTGCATTTTTAGCAGTAGCATCTAAAGCACCAATTTGAAAAGGTGCTAACGGTACAATCACTGTATCAATATACTCCTTCGCTTGTTCATATTTCTGCAAATCAACCCTTGTCCATTTCATAAACAATCCTCCCTTCCAAAATACTTGCCTATATTGTAACAATTTTTCACACATATAGGAAAGGATAAATTGTCAGCAAATACAACTGATAGACAGACTGGCCCAGGCCATGACAAACACGATCTCTTTTTCGCGATTCCAGGCTTATTTGCCAATCTTTCTTATTCTATCCATGATGAATAATATTTAATCTATTTGTTACAAATTCAATTTTCACACCTAAGAATAAGCATATATATCTTGCTATTCCCGGATGAATATGTTCTCCATTACATGCTTACTTTTTGATTAAATATCCGGCCTTTTTGGAATTGGTGATGGTCCATAGCTCCTGCAACCAACCACTCCGCTTTCCGACATACAAATGTTTTCGATGGGACGAGTAATCGCAGTCCCAGGACGTCGGAAAGCAAAACGGACCGCCGTAACTCCTGTTTCTATGGAAATGAAGTTACTTTTTAATGTATGAAACTTGAGTTACGAAAAAAACAACCCATAAAAATATAGGTTGCTTTTAAACATTATCATTTGATTTATACGTTTTTAAGCTTAATCTTTATGATTTATTCAGCAGTTTCTCTAACTCTTTTGTCAGCTCTAAAAATTTCGTATGATTTCCCGAATCTAAAGCCTCATCAATCGCTTCCCGCAAACGTTCCTGTTTTTGATTAATCAGGAGCTGATCCAATAATTCAGATGTGGTCTGTTTGTCATCTTTTGTTAAATAGTAATCATCCGGCAAGAATGGGTTTTCTTCTAATACAGCAGCATAATAAGCGCTTTGGTTTGCCTGATGAAAATTTAATTGGATAAATAACGCTTCCTGTTTGTTTAACCGGATGTCATGAAAAGTTTTCTCTGCGTCCGTTGTTACCAGATGATTTTTGTAAAATCGAAATGGTATTTTCTCTGAACAGCGACTGGAAATCATTACGCCTCTAGGACAATACTTTACATCTCTAACAAAATGCACATGTTCTAAAATATCCATATGGTTTACTAAGTAATTAAGTATCCATACACTTTCCCGTTTTTTTAAGCGGTAATGGTTTAAAAACCACTGGATGAAGTCCTTCTTATCTTTTGCAGTTACAGATGATAGCATTCCGCTCTCCCCTCTCTCCTCTCTAAAAGCTAGACATGTCACCTACAATAAATCTTGTTCCAAGCGTTCCACATGCTCACGCACATCTTCATCAATAGGCTGCTGGCCGAGATATGCTTTCAGGACTGGAATGGCTTCTTGCAGTCTTCCTTCCTCGGTCAGGAAATAGCCATACTCTTTTAAAAAGTCGCTGTCATGCTGTAAACTAGTATATGCTTCCTGGTAGCTATTTAATGCATCACCAAACGATTCTATTTCAACATAAGCTTTGGCCAGTTCCCAATCATAGAGTGCATCCTCTGCACCAGAGTTTTTAATACTTTGGATTAATTCAACAATCTCATCAAATGCTTCTCTTGCTTTAAGCAGTTCAATCAAAAATAAGACAGCTTCCTTATAATCCGGCTCTAAAGCGATAGCCTGCCTGACATACTCTTCACTTTCCGCATTTCTCCCTAATTGGTGAGCAATATCTCCAGCCAGGAAATAGAGTTCTTTTTGATAGGAGTCTCTTTCCAAACCTTGTTCCGCAACTTTATAAGCTTCTTCCAGCGTCCCTTGTTCCTTATATACATTGGCAAGCTGGGTATACGCCGCATAATAGTCTTGATCGATTTCCAACACATGCTCCCAAGCTTTTATAGCGATGTCATTACGATCAGCCTGATGGGCGGTGATTCCATATTTAAATAAATTATCCGGTTCCGGGTCTTCCTCTTCTTTGTAAAATTCAAGTGCTTTCTCATATTCACCAGCAGCAGCATATGCTTCTCCAAGCCGGTCTTCTATAGCAACATTCCCTATTTCTTTTGCTTTCGCATAGACGCGCTCATAGTAGTTGATAGCCTTTAGGTATTCGCCGATAGAAAAGAATAATTCTCCGAGCGCAAAGTCAATAACGCTCTCTTGAGGGTCGATATGTTTTGCTTCCAACAGCTTTTGCTCCGAAACTTCAAATAATCCCTGAGCCTGATATAAATCCGCAAGCTGGATCAACGCCTGAACATATCCTTCATCTTCTTCCGGAATTTCATTTAATATCGTAATCGCCAGCTCATCTTCTTCGGATTCAATAAAAATATCAGATAAGGTAAGCTTCAGCGACGTTTCTTCAGGATATTTTTCAATCAATTGTTCGAGGATGGTTCTAGATTCAATTAGAAATCCCCACTGCAGGTATAGTTCAGCTATTTGAAACAGAGAATCATCATCTGCGTTTTTTTGGTAATCACTTAATAATGCTAACGCCTTTTCTGTTTCATTTTTTTCAGCCAGTTCGATTGCTTGTTGAATGGTGTTCATTTAAAAGAACCCCTCTCTTTTTGTGTTTCTTTTGCTTCCAATTTATCATACAAAAAAGATAGCTACAGTTCAAATAACTAGAACTGTAGCCAGAATTTAAATATACGAAAATGTTATTGCAAAATTGCTTCCAGGTCATCAAAAAATGTCGGATACGATATATTGATACTGTCTTTTTCATCCATTTTTACCGGGCTTTCTGATACGAGCGCTGCGATAACACCCATCATGGCAATCCGGTGATCCATATAGGAGGAAATGGTGCCGCCTGTTAGACGGGTTGGTCCTTCAATAATCATTCCGTCCTCGGTCGGTGTGATATTTGCTCCCAGTGTTGTTAAATTTTGACACACAGCTTCAATGCGGTCTGTTTCTTTTACCTTCAGTTCTTCGGCGTCCTTGATTACCGTTTTTCCTTCTGCCTGTGTTGCCAGCAAGGCAAGTATTGGAATTTCATCAATCAGGCGGGGGATGACTTCCCCTTCTACTGTCGTCCCTTTTAAGGCAGTATATTTAATGGTTAAATCACCAATTTTTTCACCGCCTGTAGTGCGCTCATTAGAAACAGTAATAGCTGCCCCCATTTGCTTGACTACATCTAAAATGCCCGTCCGGGACGCATTTAAACCGACGTTCTTTAACGTAACTGTACTTCCGGGCACAATTGCTCCGGCAGCTAAAAAGAAAGCAGCTGAGGAAATGTCGCCGGGGACTTCCACGTCACAAGCTGTCAGCTTCCCTTTGTTTGTAACGACAATTCCTTCTTCCTTCTGCTTTAAATCAGCACCAAAGGCTTGAAGCATAACTTCTGTATGGTTTCTTGTTTCAGTGTCTTCTTGTACGACAGTTTTTCCTTCTGCAACCAAGCCTGCCAATAAAACAGCTGATTTTACTTGAGCGCTTTTCACCGGAAGGCGGTAGGTAATTCCTTTTAAGGCGCCTCCATGAACGGTAATCGGGAGATATTTTCCATCTTCCTGCCCATGAATTGCAGCACCCATTTCTCTTAATGGCGTAACCACACGATCCATCGGACGCTTTGTAAGAGAAGCATCCCCAAAAATCTTCGTTTCAAATGGCAGTCCAGATAATAGACCCAGCATTAATCTGGTCGTGGTCCCTGAATTACCAAAATCGAATGCTCCAGCAGGCTTTTTTAATCCTTCTAACCCATTCCCATGAACGAGTACGGAGCTTCCTTCTTTTTCAATCTGTACTCCCATCTCCCGAAAAGCATCAATCGTTCTGTGACAATCCTCTCCGTCAAGGAAATTTGATATTTTTGTAATTCCATGTGAAATACTCCCGAAAATAATAGAACGATGTGATATCGACTTATCTCCAGGAACGATAACTTCACCTTCTAATCTTGGTGAGGTGTATTCAAATTGAAAATGCGACAATACGTTCTCCTCCTTGCCGTTAAGATTGGATCATCGTTTCAAATCCACGTTGTTTTAATATCTTCTGACCGGCTTCTTGCGCTTCTTTTGTGTAAAAGCTCAAGCGCAGTGCACCAGTAATTCCTTCCCGTACTTCAAGGATTTCAATGTTTTTAATACTTAATGATGCATTTGCCAGAATAAGCGCCACTTCAGCTATGGCACCCGGCTGGTCTGCAATATCAACGATAACATCGTAGAACGCCGGAATTGCACCGCGTCCGCCTTCATTTAATCCATCACGGTAATTTTTGGCGCTGTCTAAATACGTAATAACCTCTTCTTTTTCATTATCTTCAATCAGCTTTTTCAGCTGCTCCATTTCAACAATCCAATCATCCAGCATGGCAGACATTTTCGATTGATTGTGATAAAAAATATCCTGCCACATCACCGGGTTACTGGAGGCAATCCGGGTAATATCCCGAAATCCGCCTGCTGCAAGCTTCGGAAGGTAGGAGTGTTTTTTCTCCCATTTTCTCGCCTGATGGACAAGTGATGATGCTATAAGATGCGGAAAGTGAGAAATAACTCCTGTCATTTCGTCATGTTCATCAGATTGCAATACAACAAAGTTGCTTTTGGTTGCAGATAAAACGTCTCTTAATGTATCTACATTCTCCTCAGTTGCATTATCAAGAGGGGATAAAACATAAATGGCATTCTCAAATAAATGTTCCTTCGCCGCTTCAATCCCTTTCTTATGGGATCCCGCCATTGGATGCCCGCCGATAAAACGGATGGCTTTATTGCTTAAACCATTTGCAGCAATAAGTACAGAACCTTTTACAGACGCTGTATCAGAGACAATCACATCTTTTTCGAAAGGAATGTCATCCAGTCTGGAAACAAGCTGAATCGTCTCTGAAATAGGTGCAGAAATAATAATAATATCCGCCTTTAATGCAGCTTCTTCAAAAGTGGTAAAAGCTTCATCAATGATACCATGATTCGAAGCAAAATGGAGTGTATTTTCGTTTACATCAAAACCGATTATGTAATGTTCGGACTCTTTTCTAATCGCTTTAGCAATGGACCCGCCTATGAGGCCGAGTCCAGCTATCAATACCTGCTGCTTTTTCATACATTCACCTTACCTAATTTAATTGTTCTTGATAATCTCTTAGTACGTTCTCCAATACCTTCATATCCTCTTCTTTTCCAATCGTAACACGAATGGTATTTGGAATACCTAATAATTCTCCAGGTCGGACAATAAAACCATGCTTGATTAAATAATCAAAAGCATCCATTCCGCTTTCCGGTGTTTTCACAAGTAAGAAATTCGCTTCTGATTCATAATAATCCCAGCCGATGGAAGTTAAAAAGGATTGAAATTGCTTTAATACTTTTTTATTTTTCTGATACGTATGCTGAATAAAATCCTGGTCTGAAAAGGCAATAACAGCAGCCTGCTGTGCTGCAGACGTTGTATTAAACGGACCACGGACCTTATCTAAGGTTTCCACAATCAATGGATCGGCGATTCCATAGCCAATACGCAGTCCTGCCAGTCCATAAGCTTTTGAAAATGTACGTAAAACAATCAGGTTTGGATATTTATCCAACAGTTTCAGAGCATTTAAATCCTTCTCAGGCTGCAAAAATTCAACATATGCCTCATCTAAAGCAATAAGTACATCTGAAGGGCATTTATTTAAAAAGTCCTCCAGCTCTTCTTTGGAAAGCGCAGTGCCTGTTGGATTGTTCGGTGTACAAATCCAGATAATTTTTGTATTATCCTGAACCGAGTCAAGCATCTTATCAAGCGGATGACTTCCATCCTCATTTACAGGATGCTCTATGATTTCTGCACCTTCGATTAAAGCATAATGCTTATATTGCGGGAATGTCGGTGTTGCCATAATAACCTGATCCCCTACAGTAAGATAAGAACGGCAAAGCATCTGAATAATTTCCTCCGAACCGCTTCCGAAAATAAGCGATTCCGGTCTTACATTTAATTTTTCGCTGATCAGATAGCGGAGTTCAGATGTATAGCCGTCCGGATAGATATTAAATACAGGCTCATTTATCTGGAAGACTTCCTTCACTTTATCTGAAAATCCATAAGGATTCTCATTAGAAGCCAATTTAACGATATAATCAAGACCGAATTCTTCTTGAATATCCTTTGTCTGCTTTCCTTGTTTATATGGACTAAGCTGTTTTAATACTTCTTTGCTTCTCATTACTTAACTATCCTTTCTTTCTAAAAGATCCGGACGCAGCTTTACAGCCTCTCTTTGAAATGTATGCTCAACCTCTTTTTGCTGTTTATCGGTATTGACAATCATCATAATTCGAATACATTTGGGCAGGCTGCCGGGGACATCGATTTCCTGCATACACATAACTGGGACATATTTCCATCCCTCAATGTCACGTAAGGCTTTCGCAGGGAATGCTGCGTTCACGTCCTTTGTCACTGAAATAAAAGCATGGGAAACGTCCTCTGCCTGAATATTATTTTTCTCTGCCATTTCCTGAACCAGTGCCCTGGTATGTTCAATAATTTCATTTGCTTCGTTATTTTCTACGGTTGTAGCACCGCGCACGCCTCTTGTCATAGCTTGTTCATCCTCTCTATATATGTTCTGATATAAGCCTCCACAGAGGAATCATCTAAGTTTGCGACAGTCGGCTCGCCCACTTGGTTCAGTAATACCATCTGAATATGTCCGGAAACGGACTTTTTATCTGCCTTCATGCTTTTGACGAGCTCGGCGATACGCTTTTCTTCTATGTCGATAACAGGATATTCATTTATTTTCATCCAATGGTGCAGTTCATGAAAAGGGAGCTCTTCCCCTGACATATCCTCGCTTACATGAAGCGCAAATAGCATTCCATTCGCAACGGCCTCTCCATGAGTTACCGTTCCATACCCCAATCTAGCTTCTAACGCATGTCCCAATGTATGACCGAGGTTTAAATATTTCCGGACACCAGATTCTCTTTCATCATCTTCTACGATAGCTGCTTTTACTTTTATACCAGCCTCTAAATGATTTTCCAGCTGCGCAGTGGTAACCTGCTGTAAAGACAGCGACAATAATTCTTCTGTCAGATGAATATCAGAAATAAATCCTTCTTTTAAAATTTCAGCATAGCCACTCCGAATTTCACGGTATGGTAAAGATGCCAGTGTTTCTGTGTCATATAAAACAGCTGCCGGAGGATAGAAACAGCCAATCAGATTTTTACCGGATTCATGATTGATAGCTACTTTGCCGCCCACACTGCTGTCATGTGCTAAAATAGTCGTCGGCATTTGAATATAATCGATTCCACGCATAAAGGTTGCAGCAACAAATCCGCCTAAATCACCTATAACACCGCCGCCCAAAGCAATGATGAGCGATTTACGATCTAAACCGCTCTCGATTGCCTTTGTCTGCAATTTGTAATATTGATCCATGTTTTTAGAAGCTTCCCCGGCTGGAACAATGTAAGAATAAACGTGTTGTCCCTCCAGGCTGCTTACAACATCCTGTAAATATTTATCAGCTATTTTATCGTCTGTTATCACCAAAATAGAGCTGTATTCCTTCTTTAACCACTTCTTTACGTGAAACCGTAATCCAGCTTCCATCACAATAGGATAGCTACGCTGGCTGGACTGGATTGTTAATTGTTTCATTTAGAAGCACCTGATTTCTTCTCTGTACTGATCAATTGCCTGTTTTAATTGCGGGAATCGGTCACTTGAAAATTGTTCTGTGACGGCTTTTGCAATTTCAAACGCGACAACATGCTCCATCACCACAGAAGCTGCCGGTACTGCACAAGCATCGGACCTTTCCACTGTTGCTTTAAATGGTTCTTTGGATTCAATATCCACACTTTGTAATGGGCGCTTCATCAATGTAGGTATAGGCTTCATTACCCCGCGAACAATGATTGGCATCCCTGTACTCATTCCGCCTTCCAAACCGCCAAGACGATTCGTTGTCCGATGATATCCATCTTCTTCATTCCATGCGATTTCATCATGTACTTCGCTGCCGTTTAAGCGGGCTGCTTCAAAACCGATTCCAAATTCCACACCTTTAAAAGCATTAATGCTGACAACACTCGCTGCAATTTTGCTATCCAGCTTTCGATCATAATGCACATAAGAACCGATTCCGGCAGGCAGGCCCTCTACATAAACCTCACAGATACCGCCGATAGAGTCGCCAACTTTTTTCGCTTCATCTATTGCATCCATCATTGGCTGTTCCACATTAGAATCTAATACCATTACAGGAGAATCCCCAGAAATTTCAGCGCGTTCTTTCGCTGTTAAATCATTTTTTTCTTCTGCCCGAATCCCTGCGATTTCTTTCACATATCCAGTAACATAGATACCCAATTGCTCTAAAAGTGATTTTGCCACTGCACCTGCAGCAACTCGAGCGCCCGTTTCTCTTGCAGAAGAGCGTTCTAATACATTACGCATATCACGATGCCCATATTTCAGACCGCCATTTAAATCTGCATGTCCCGGACGAGGTTTTGTTACGACTCTGCGCAGTTTGGCTCCGTCCTCCAGCGGATCTGCTCCCATAATATCTGTCCAATGCTTAAAATCATCATTATGTATCACCAGTGACACAGGAGATCCCAATGTATATCCGTGACGTACTCCGCTTGTAATATCTACCGTATCTTTTTCAATTTGCATTCTCTTGCCTCTGCCATGCCCGCCTTGTCTTCTGCGCAGGCTCTCATTAATATCTTCTGCCTTTAATTCCATCTGTGAAGGCAGGCCCTCGATAATTGTCGTTAATTGTTTTCCATGTGATTCTCCAGCTGTTAAGTAGCGCACTACACATTCTCCTTTATCTTTATAAAGCTATTAAAATAAGATACGTATAAACGTTGTTATTATCCATACATTTTGCAATATGAACATGTCATATTTTTTAGATAATATCGAATATACTTTACCCATTTAAATAGTTGAAAGTTTTCTAATTACTATACCATATAAAAGCCCGTTTCGGGTAGTATAAATTATTGTTTCCGATAAAAAAAGCTGTCTTCTAAATAAAAACCAAACTGTTCTGCATTAAATATCTGTTCTGTACTGCCGACGAATAAGCAGCCTCCTTTCGTTAATGCTTTATTAAAATGATGGAATATATTATTTTTTGCTTCATCGGTAAAATAAATCAATACATTTCGACAGACGATAAGATCTACATCTCTAGGGTAAGTATCTTCTAATAGATTATGGCGTTCAAAACGAATATGCTTTCTTAAAGACGGATCAACTTGAAAAATGGTCCCCTGTGATGTAAAATACTTTTTCTTCAGAGCAGCCGGGAGTTCTTTTAAAGAACGCTCTTGATAGTTTCCTTGTTTTGCTGCGCTTAAAACAGCCTGATCAAAATCTGTAGCACGAATCTGGTAACGTAAACCCGGAAAGTATTCTTCCAGCATCATTGCGAGACTATATGGCTCTTCCCCAGTAGAACAGGCAGCGCTCCAAATCGTAATTTTTCTTTTATTTTTTGTTAATTCTGGAATAATCTTTTTTTGCAGAACATCCCATCGATTTGGATTCCGGTAAAATTCCGATACGTTTATAGTTAATTTCTCTGTGAATTCTTCCAATAACTTGGTATCCTTTTGACAGGCTGAAAAATAATCTATGTAGCTTCTAAAACCATGTTTATCTCTTAAAGTCGTGATTCTTCGTTTCATCTGCGCTTCTTTATATAAGCTCAAA
This sequence comes from Oceanobacillus sp. FSL K6-0251, assembly GCF_038004725.1. Classification (NCBI taxonomy): domain Bacteria; kingdom Bacillati; phylum Bacillota; class Bacilli; order Caryophanales; family Bacillaceae; genus Oceanobacillus; species Oceanobacillus sp. FSL K6-0251. The sequence continues at coordinate 2,459,555 of NZ_JBBORS010000001.1, forward strand.
TTCAGTTTAAGTGATTGATGCACCTTCTGCTTCATTAAATCATAATCATCTTTCATTCGTTAACCTCCTCTGCTTGTACGCAAAAACCCCCGTATATTTAACGGAGGTTTCGACAACGCTTTCAGTTTAATAAATCCACGCATCCTGTTGTTTGTTATAAGAATTCAATTCCTTCTCGTCAAAAAAGAGGTCAATCTCTCTTGAAGCGCTTTCTAAAGAGTCCGAACCATGAATGATATTCTTGCCAACATTAATGCCGTAGTCGCCCCGGATTGTTCCCGGGAGTGCTTCTGATGGATTCGTTTTCCCCATCATGGTACGAGCAGAAGCAACGACATTTTCGCCTTCCCATACCATGGCAAAAACTGGTCCGGAAGTAATGAAATCAACCAGTTCCCCAAAGAATGGGCGCTCCTTATGCTCGCCATAATGTGTTTCAGCTAAATCTGTAGATATTGTCATTAATTTAGCTCCGGCTAATTTAAACCCCTTTTGTTCAAATCGTGCAACAATATCTCCAATTAAGTTACGCTGCACACCATCTGGTTTTACCATTAAAAAAGTTCTTTCCATTAAAATCACCCTGCCCCTATGTAATTATAATAAATGAAAAATGTAGCCTCTAAAATAGTAACAAATTATCAGACAAATAACAATATCTTTATTTAATCAGGAACGCCTTTTTCCAATAAAAGTAGCAATATCTTGTAAACTTTTCTTTGCCCTGGACGATTTCAGGCCATCTAAAGATTTCAACGCTTTTTGCAGATAAAGGTCGCTGACTGCATAACTTCTTTGAATAGCATCTGTATTTTTTAAGCAGGCAATCAGCTTCTGCATTGTTATTTCATCAATGTCCTGATTGCTGTTGATCAATGTCACCAATTGATTTCTTAATTCCTGATCCTCCATTGCATATAGAACAGGGAGCGTGATATTACCCTGTAATAAATCATTTCCTGCCGGTTTCCCAAGTTCTTTTGCAGTAGATGTAAAATCTAGGATATCGTCAATAATTTGATAAGACATGCCGACATTATAGCCGTAACGATACATTTTATTTGCATCCTGTTCACTTAACCCGCCGACGAGCGCACCCAGTTTGCAGCTGCACGCTATCAGTAATGCCGTTTTCCGTTTTATCCGGCGCAGATAGTCCCGAAAATTTTGATTCCATTGGTATTTAAATTGAATTTGTTCAATTTCCCCAATGGATACTTCAACAAGTGTTTTAGATAATAAAGTATGTATTCTCAGATCATCTATTTTTGTTATTTCTTCCAGAGCTCTTGCAAGAATGAAATCGCCTGTGTACATTGCAATCCGGTTTCCATATTGAGAAGCAGTTGTCGGTTTCCCGCGACGCAGCTCAGCTTCATCAATCACGTCATCATGAACAAGCGTTGCCATATGAATAAGCTCTAGCGTTACAGCAACTTTTTGTATTTTTTCAAAGTCATAATCCCCTATTTGACATGAAAGCAAAACAAAAACAGGACGAATGCGTTTCCCTCCTGCTTTCAATAATGCTGTAGAAGCGTCTCGAAGTACGGGATGTTCAGCCTGAATGCTCTTCTGTAATGTTTTTTCAATAGTGTCCATATCTTTTGTTAAAAATCCATAAATCTTTGGTAGTCTCATGTACGTCACCTTATTTTACTAGTAAATTCATTCTTTATTTTAAGATTTATGCCCCATATGCATCGCAGCACCGCCACCGGCATACATTTTGACATCGACATGCTTGAAGCCTGCATCAAAGAACATTTGCTTCAATTTGTCCTTCCCTGGAAAATCCTTTGCGGATTCCTGCAGCCAGGAATATTCTTGATAGCTTTTCGCAAATACTTTTCCAAAAAGCGGCATAATAAAACGGAAATAAAAATAATATAACTGCCTATAGCCAATCAGTGTAGGCTGAGAGGTTTCCAGACAAACCACCATTCCTCCCGGTTTAACCACCCGGTACATTTCTTTTAAAACCGCCATATAGTCAGGAACATTTCGTAAGCCAAAGCCAATTGTTACGTAATCAAACTGATTGTCATCAAAAGGAAGCTCCATCGCATTGCCATGCATCCATTCAATCTCATCCAGCTGTTCCTGCTTTCCTTTTTCTCTGGCAATAGACAGCATGTTCTCACTGAAATCAAGCCCTATGACCTTTCCTTCAGCTCCGACAGCTTTCGCTAAGGAAATAGCCCAGTCTCCTGTACCGCAGCATACGTCCAATGCACTGTCTCCCGGCGATACGTGCATTCGTTTCATAACATCTTTACGCCATAGCGTATGCTGTTTAAACGAAATTACCGAGTTCATGGAATCGTAGTTTTCATATATTTTCTCAAAGACGTGATGGACACGTTCTTCCTTGGATGAAAAACCCATAATTCATTACACTTCCTTTTAAAGTCTTGACGTTCTTATTTCTTTCGTTTCCCGGGAATAAATAAATTGCTCCATAAATAAACTAGAGCTGGATAATTCCGAAACATCACGGTAAACAGCTTTTTCAAAATCCCGAATCAATTTCCCGTCAATCAGCGGAATCGAAGTTGCTTTATTATTACGTGCTTCCCACTCTTTGCGCAGTAAAGTATATCCGTTATCTGCTTCTTCTGTATCTAAACGGCGATACATCAGCCAGTTTTGAATAATCGATTCTAATTCAGGATCATGCAGATATTTAGCAACATGTACCAGCACGGATGCATTTAATTTCATTTTGATATTTAACCAGGTTTCAAGCGGTAATTGTTCTTCATAGTATAAAGTAACTTTTAGTTCATTTATTTCACGAATCGCATTCGCGAGTATCTGGATAAACTGAATTTCCCCCGCTTCTGCAAGCAATAAATAATACAGTCCGCTATAGTAATCTCCTGAGAGGACCTGAAGCTGCTTCTCAATCATTTCATTTTCTGTATCAGCATGTTGTTTGACCGGAACAAAATCATGTGTATCCAGGGCGATTTGAACAAGCATGGTTGAAATAATATACTTTTCACGCTGCAAAGGAGTTAATGATTTATGTTGTTCAACAAGAAATAGCAATAAATTCCACTTTTCTTCATCGATCACTGGATAACGTATATGCTTATGAATGTAAGAATCATATAATTTATTTTCCAGTATTTTTCTATAACCTCTATCTGTTGTAATAAATGTAGTCAACACTATCACCCGGACCCTTTCAGCCTTTCTTTGCTCTAGCTATTATAGCACATTTTAAATGTTATAAAAACGAAAGAACTTATTCTATTATAGGCTTGGTCTTAGAAAACCTCGCATTCGCTTGTTTTTCAGCGAATCCACAGCCTTTCTTATCCTGTCCTATCGTGCAAAAAAATAAAAAACCCCTATCTCAACTGCTTCTGTCAGAGAAACAATATCCAGAATATTTTTCGGCATCGAAACATCGCCGCTGCTCACAGAAATGAACAAGTCTTTATCTCACATGGACTGGAAAACAAATAACCTTCCAGCTGTTTCCTAACTTTCTTCAGGTGGAGTTGTTTTTGAGCGAGGCTATGGATCACTTCGTAAAATACTAATAAGGGGATGTTATTATATTAATTTTCTATTTCGCCATGACTTGTTTGAATAAGTGCTTTACCGCGAACTTTAATAGCAGAAGTATGTTCTGTGAATTGAGCAATCATAATTTCGCCTTGGTCCAGTTTTTCAGAATGATGGAATTTTGTATTGCTTCCACGCGTCAGGCCAATAACATGAACACCGTCTTCTAATGCTTTAATAACGAAATAATCTGCTTTTGCGTTCTGATCATTCATACATTACTCCTCCTTAAATGGAATTCTTTATGTAAAATAAATCTATTTAAATAACATCTTTGCTTTAATAGGCTGTTCAGCCCCTTGATGCTTTTCTCATGCAGAAATAAGGAAAGGGACACGTTTATCAACGTATCCCTCCCTTTTGTACACTCCTGTCCGGATATGTAAAATATTATTTTACACTATCCTTAAGAGCTTTACCTGGTTTGAAAGCAGGAACTTTGCTTGCAGGAATTTCGATTTCTTCTCCTGTTTGTGGATTGCGTCCTTTACGTGCAGAACGTTCACGAACTTCAAAGTTACCAAAACCGATTAGTTGTACTTTTTCACCATTCTTCAGTGAATCCATGACTGCATCAAATACTGCATCCACAGCTTTTGTTGCATCCTTTTTTGAAAGATCGCTCTTCTCAGCCACAGCATTTACTAAATCTGTTTTATTCATGACATTCACCTCCTCCCAGGATGTTCTTTAGACAAATAGGCTAGTTAGTCTGCCTATCCCATGGTCTGTTTCATCAAAGTCACCCTAATATGTGATGACAAGGCTTATAATAAACGAGTTTGGAATAAAATTCAACAAAAACTATCGATTTCTCTAGAATTTATTGAGATTTTACATAAAAATTCCTTTTTCTTAAGAGAAACAGGCTAAACTCTTATGCAACAAGCATTGTCACCTTTCCATAAATCTATACGGTGTTTTGCAGATTTTTTAGCCGTTCTGACAAAAAAATTATAAAAAAAATAAACAGCTATCAATTTAGCTGCTTATCGAGAAGTGTTTTTTTATAAAATAATAGCGATTAAACCGCCTGACCCTTCGTTAATAATTCTCTCTAGGGTATCTTTTAATTTATATCTTGCATTCTCCGGCATTAACGAGATTTTAGCTTGAATACCTTCTCTGACAATTGAACTGAGCGATCTGCCAAAAATATCTGATTCCCAGATAGACAGCGGATCTTCTTCAAAATCCTGCATCAGATAACGGACCAGCTCTTCACTTTGTTTTTCGGTTCCGATAATAGGAGAGAATTCAGATTCTACTTCGACCCGAATCATATGAATAGACGGGGCAACAGCTTTCAGACGGACACCGAACCTGGAGCCCTGACGGATGATTTCCGGTTCATCCAGCTGCATATCCTCTAAACTGGGAGCAGCAATACCATAGCCGGTTTGTTTTACCATTTGCAGAGCACCTGAAACTTGATCATACTCTCTTTTCGCATAGGCAAAATCCTGCATTAGCTCTAATAAATGGTCTTTACCTCGAATCTCCTCCCCGACAATCTCCTTCAGAACATGGTCATATAACTGATCAGGGGCATGCAAGTCGATTTCGGCAATACCCTCGCCCATCTCCATCCCTGCTAAATTGGCACCTTCAATATGTTCATAATCTCTGAAATGGCCAACGATATGGTCGACATCACGCAAGCGTTTTATATCCTTTACGGTATCTTGAATGGCCTCCTGATAATTTTGACGAAGCCAGTGATCTTCTTTTAAAACCATTACCCAGCTAGGCAGGTTTACATTTACCTCAAGTACCGGAAATTCGAATAATGCTTCACGCAGTACACTATAGACATCATGTTCTGTCATTGTTTCTACGCTCATCGCTAATACCGGAATATCATGCTGCTCCGTCAGCTCTTCCCGAAGCAAAGTTGTTTTTTGACTGTGCGGTTCTGTAGAATTGATTACCATAATAAATGGCTTGCCAACCTCTTTTAACTCTTCAATCACTCTTGTCTCAGCTTCAATATAGTCTTCTCTATCTATTTCACCGATAGTACCGTCTGTTGTCACGACAACGCCAATGGTAGAATGCTCCTGAATTACTTTACGGGTTCCTATTTCTGCTGCATCATGAAACGGGATAGGGTCCTCGTACCACGGTGTATGAATCATACGCGGGCCATTTTCGTCCTCAAACCCTTTCGCCCCTTCTACAGCGTATCCAACACAATCAACAAGACGGACATTTACATCTAATCCATCTTCCACATTTACTTGAACAGCCTGATTCGGAACAAACTTTGGTTCTGTTGTCATAATGGTTTTTCCTGCTGCGCTCTGCGGTAATTCATCATGTGCTCTTGCTCTTTCACTTTCACTTTCAATATTAGGAAGTACAACCAACTCCATGAATTTCTTAATAAAGGTGGACTTTCCCGTACGGACTGCTCCGACGATTCCAAGATATATGTCGCCATTTGTACGTTTCGATATATCCTTAAAAATATCTGTTTTTTCCAAAAGATCCCCTCCCGATCTCCGTACTTTGATATACATCACCCGTAATAGTTGGACACTAACAGTCTATGACGTTGTCCTATTAGATTATGACTAAGTTTTACACATTTTTATCACACGTCCATCAGACGTCATATTTGACTTTAAAAGGTCCTCTAAGCAAGCTACAAATAAAACACAGGTGTTTATAAACAAACTTTATATCTCATGTATATGCAGCATGAATCTATTTATTCTGTTTTGTTTGAAGACGACAAAGAAAACCAAGAATATTGGTTGGTCTTTAAATCACCGGTGTCCTCGCCGAAGCGATGTCCGCTGCGGGAAGTCGCTTTTCGCGGGCAACGTTCAGCCTCCTCGGAAGAAAACCGCTTCCTGCGGGGTCTTCACCTGTTGCTTTTCCCGCAGGAGTCGACTTCCCTCCGCTCCCATCTTTGAAGAAATATGTTTTATTTGCTTTCTTTCAAAGAAATGAAGCTGATTCTAGCGGTGGAAAAACACGGAGACTCCTATGGGAAAGCGCAATGGTCTTCGGTGGGGCAAGTAATCGCAAAAGCTCTTCGATGGGACGAGTAATCGCAGTCCCAGTCCCAGTGTGAAGACACCGCAGAAAAAAAGTGAACTTCTTTTTTTCGAGGAAGCTGAGCGCAAGCCCATGGAAAGCGTAGTGTTTTTCCGGAGCGGCTATTTTTATAAACATTCTTATTCTTCAAAAAAAGCCATACAGTTCAATTATTGAAACTGCATGGCTTTTCTATTTAGTCTTCTTCCATAAATACGGCTTGTCCATCTTCTACGGTATAAGGCAGGGAATATGCTGGAACAAACGGATAATTATCCACTAAAAGATAACGGATATCATCGCCCTCTTCATAGCCATGATTATCCTCTTCCAGCGCCTGATTCAAATCATAAGAATAATCAATATATAATTTGCCGTCTAAATCCATCACAATCGGCAAATCAGCCTGCGAATAAGGACTTTTCGCAGTCGGCGGTTCACTTAATCCGAGCTTTTCATAATCCACCGTATATATTTGATCTGTGATCTGCTGTCCGTAAGCTGGATATGTGTGCTCTTGCCTGTAAACGTCTAATCGTACATTGACGCTTCGCAATTGCTCCGTGGTTTGTAAATCAATAAGGCGGACTTGCAAATCGTCTTCCGGGTCAATAATCGTATACTGATAGACGCCGCCCTCTTCAAAAGAGTTTCCAGGCAGTTCAGACAAATAACCTTTCTCCAGCATCTGCTTAAAATCAATCAAATACTTTTCAAAGATATGTGTGTCGCTGTCTTTCGTCTGAATCGGCACTAAACCATCTTCCTCTTCTCTATAGGTTTCAACTGCCTGCTGGACAACAGCTAACTGTTCTTCATTCGGAATCTGATTTTCCGACCGCTCGCTTTGAGGATACATACAGCCGCTTAAAAGCAAGAACATAAAGGGTATCGTCAATAAATATGTATATTTCATCATGAAACTCCTTTTCCTATCTTGTTGGTCCACTAAATGTAACATATAAAATAATCAAAGCACCGCTGACGAGACTTATATAAGCTAAAAATGTAATAATACTGCCAAACCAGCCTCGCAGCTTTGTTCTGCTCCAGACAATCAAGCCTGTAGCTAAGATTAATAAAAACATCCCGACAAAGGATATATACATCATTAACATGGATACTGACAAAGCGTTCACCTCTATTTCAATCAAAATACATTTTACCAGATGCTATTATAACATAACTTCTGGGCGATGTACTCTAAGATAACTGACGAAACATTGAACATTTTAAACGCTTTCTTTCGCATTCAGTTGAAATTGTCTTTTCTTCATATAAAAACCTGCGGCAAAGGGGGTATCTTCACCACAGGTTGACTAAATAATATCCTCAGCAACTCTATTCCTTGAATGCTGGTGCGATTTATCTTATGCAGTATTTTGAAAATCTGTATACTCAACTGCCTATAAAGTGAAACTTTATTCAGCGGAGATTTTTTTATCCCCGCTGAATAAAGAACAAAGGCTGGGACCGCGGTTACTCGCCCCATCGTAAAATGTTATCTTGGGCGCCTTTGTAGCATACATCCTGCAGACCCGATGTATCAGGCCGCTACTGGCTGCCACTATTCCCGCATAGAATTTTCGAGTTCTCTCATTTTCGTGACACGGGAATTGCACAGCCAGTTATACTGTGATAAAAACCTATTTCTTAAATAAATTATTTAACGAATTGACATCCCCAGGCATTTTATTTTTGACAATGGATTGTACAATTTTGTCTTCTTTTTCTTTTGAAAGGGGTTTACCTGCCATCTGTGAAAGCTGTTTCACAAGATTTCGAACGGTTTTTTCATCCGAAAAATTTGCATGCTTTACCGAATCAGCTACTTTATAGACTTCCTCAGGACGAATGTTTGTGTTCTTTTGTATCTTATCAAACATACCTTTTTGAAAATTATTCACATGATTTCCTCCTTGCAGTTCATTCGTCACAGTATATGCAAGAAGGAAAGTTATGTGTTACTTATCCGAATAACGTTCTTTTAAAAGATTGCTTATATCATCCATTTCCTGACGCTTATTCCGGCTCATTAATTCGTCTACAACGTCCTTTGGTTTTTTATCCTCAAAAAGCACTTGGAAGATTCCTTGGGTAATCGGCATCTCAACACCCTGCTCTTCCGCAAATTGGTGTGCTGCCTGCACTGTCCGGACACCTTCTACCACCATGCCCATTTCTTCTAAAACCTGGTCGAGATTCATCCCCTTACCTAACAGGTTTCCAGCTCTCCAGTTTCTGCTGTGGACACTTGTACAGGTAACAATCAAATCTCCTACACCTGACAGACCAAGGAAGCTTAATGGATTAGCTCCCAAGGATGTACCAAGGCGGGCAATTTCGGCTAAACCGCGTGTAATCAAAGCTGCTTTTGCATTATCTCCATAGCCGAGACCATCTGAAATACCGGCTCCTAATGCAATAATATTTTTGAGAGCTCCTCCGACTTCGATCCCCAAAATATCATCGCTTGTATAAACACGTAAATTTTCACTGTTGAATAAATCTTGCGCTTGACGGGCCCTGTCCAGATTGACTGCTGATACAGATACTGTCGTCGGATGACGCAATGCCACCTCTTCTGCATGACTCGGTCCGGATAACACCACAATGTTCTCATAAGGGAAATCAGGAATCTCCTCCGAAATCATTTCAGATACACGTTTCAACGAACCGGGCTCAATCCCTTTTGTCGCATGGATAATCTGTGTGCTTGAATGAATATCATCTTTTAACTGCTGACAAACCTCACGAATTGCTTTTGTCGGAACAACGATAACAACTGCATCTGCATCTTTTACAGCTTCCTTCATGTCATGAAATGCAGTTATAGCGTCGGGAATATCAACGTCCAGGTATTTGTTATTCCGGCGAGTTTGGTTGATTTCGTCTACATGCTCCTGTCGATGTGCCCACAATCGCACCTCATGCCCATTATCAGCTAAAACTATTGCAAGTGCTGTTCCCCAGCTGCCTGCTCCAAGTACTGCAACCTTACGCATCGTATCTCTCCCCTTTACTGTCTCCGCCGTGCAAATATTTTTATCGGAGTTCCTGCAAAATCAAAAGCATCTCTAATTTTATTCTCTAAAAATCGTTCATAAGAAAAATGCATGAGTTCCGGGTCATTCACAAACACGACAAAGCTAGGCGGTTTCACAGCTACCTGTGTCGCATATAACACTTTCAGCCTTCTCCCCTTCAATGTTGGCGTCGGATTCATTGCAATGGCATCCATAATCACGTCATTGAGAACATTTGTCTGAACACGCTTCGAATGATTTTCGCTTGCTAATTGAACCATTGGAATCAGCGTATGAAGCCGTTTTTTTGTTTTTGCAGACAAAAATACAATTGGTGCATAATCTAAATACTGAAAATGCGCCCGGATTTTTGTTTCAAAATCCTTCATTGCTTTTTCGTCACTGTCCACCGTATCCCACTTGTTTACAACGATAACAATTGCCCGGCCTGCCTCGTGTGCATAACCCGCAATCTTCTTATCCTGCTCTCTGATGCCCGTTTCTGCGTCAATTAATACCAAGACCACGTCTGAGCGTTCAATCGCCCGCAGCGCCCTTAAAACGCTGTATTTCTCTGTGCTTTCATAAACCTTACCGCGTTTACGCATTCCAGCTGTATCAATAATCACAAAATCTTGGTCATCTTTACGTAATTTCGTATCGATAGCATCTCTGGTTGTGCCTTCTATTTCACTTACAATCACGCGATTTTCATTTAATAAAGCATTTACCAGGGAGGACTTTCCTACATTTGGTCGGCCGATTAAACTAAAGTAAATCGTATCGTCCTCTTTTTCTGTTTCCTCATTTCCCGGAAAGTGAGCCACTACTTCATCCAGCATATCTCCCAGCCCGAGACCATGTGTTCCGGAAATAGGAAACGGCTGTCCAAATCCCAAGGCATAAAACTCATACACCATTTCACGCATTTCGGGGTTGTCCATCTTATTCACGGCTAAAACAACCGGCTTATTGGATTTGAATAAAAGCTTTGCAACCTCTTCATCGGCCGCAGTAATACCTTCTCTGCCGTTAAGCATAAAAATAATAACATCTGCTTCATCAATGGCAATTTCAGCCTGCTGTCTCATTTGATTTAATAATGGCTCATCGACCATTTCAATACCGCCAGTATCTATTATGTTAAATGTTTGATTTAACCATTCTGCTTCCGAATAAATACGATCGCGGGTTACACCAGGTGTATCTTCCACGATAGAAATTCTTTCTCCAACTAATCGATTAAATATCGTTGATTTACCAACATTTGGTCTACCAACAATTGCTACTACAGATTTCCTCACGTAAGGAACATCCTCTCTTTTTTCAAAATTCCTTCTAAAATATCAGCAGGTTATACGACCCAGTAATACACAATCTCACTGCATCTCTGTCTTTATTCTAGCAAAAGTAGGAAAGTTCCACAACGAAATATATTAACGCTTGTTCAAAATGATTTTATTTAAGGCAGCCTCTTACTTTTAGTGTTTTACAATAATATAGACCTCATCACTCAAACGATGTGCAATGCCGTCCATAATCGCTTCCAGATTGGTTGAAAATAACTGAAGCTCCTCATTCGAGGCACAGATAAAGATAGGAGCTCCTCCTCCAACTTGCTCTTCTTTAGTAGTGATGACAGCTAAAATCGCTTTTTCGACAATCATTTACTTTTTACCCCCTTTTAAAAATGTAGCTTCTGAAGGCATTTTAATCGCATTTTCTAATACAGGAACCGAGCCGATTACTTTTTTAGCCAGATCTGCATCCCGGACAAGCGGTAAAATAAAAACACCCAGCCTACCGTCATCAAGATCACGTTTTATCAAAGGGGCTAAAGCAGGGGTTCCCGAATCTTTATAAATTCCTAAAGTAGCAGAAACATCATGTAATATGGCCTGCCGCTGACCCAGGTTGCTGATCGTAGTGATAACATTTATATTTTTTGGTGTGAGGATAAACCCCATTCCATATTTTAAAATCTCTTCCTGTCTTTCTTCTATCCCGATATTCATAATATAAATATTATCAACATACAAGCCGGCCCCGTCAAAGGAGATATCTGATTCTTCGATTTCGACAATGTCTCTTAACGAAGACCCGCTCATAAAGCTAAGCGCTGCAACGATGGTTAATACACCAACAACGGTGGAAGGAAACCACCCCCAATTTATATAAGCAAACGTTGTTAAAAAGGCTGCAAACATAACAAGATAATTTCTTCCTTCAAAAGAAATAGCAATTCCTTCAATGTACGTGCTGCCTCTGGAGACCAGTTCGAATTGATCCAATTCTGTTAACGTATTTCGCTCCATATTCCGGACATCTCTAAATTGAGTTGCGGCTACCGTTAAGAAGGTTACAGCAGTAAATTCCATTTCCAATAAAGCAGGAATAGCCAATGCACCAAGTGACGCAGCTATAAATCCTAATGATAAGTGAATAATCCGGCCATGCAGATAGGTAGGATACTGCCTATAATCACTACGTAATGTGATTAATCTGGCCAGTGTCCCTGCAACCACTCCAAATAAAATTGCTTGTGCGTAATATTCAATTTCCATACAAACCACCTCTTTTTCTTATGTGTTAGTATGGCTATTTTTTAAACGGATTATTTATAAATTCACCCGGTCTTATTGCCTGAAAAAAACTGTTCATCGATAGGCACAGTTTTTGGGCAACAAAAAAGCATAAACGTCTTTTACTGCATAAAAAAAGAAGATTGTCCCTTGATACTTCGAGACAATCTTCTTTTTCTAATAATCATTGTTATTATTTTTTGTATTTATCCAATTTATTTCCAATCACATCACCAAGCTGAAAGCCGGGCTGATCATCGGATTTTTCATATTGCTTGTATTCTTTTTCTTCTTGTTCCTGCTCCAATTCTTTGATGCTTAAAGAAATGCGCTGTTCTTCTTCATTCACATCTAATACCTTCACTGTAACAGGCTGTCCAATTTCAAGGACTTCCTGTGGTGTGCCGATATGACGGTTGGCAATTTGAGAAATATGAACAAGGCCTTCAACGCCAGGCAATAGTTCAACAAATGCTCCAAAGCTGACCAGTCTCTTGACAACACCTTCTGCAGTGGAACCAGGTTTAATTTTTTCACTTACTTCTGCCCAAGGTCCAGGGAGCGTATTTTTATGAGATAAAGAGATACGTTCACTGTCTAAATCGACAGAAATAACTTCTACTTTGATTTTATCTCCTTCAGAAACAACATCTGAAGCTTTTTCAACATGCTCATGCGCTAATTGGGAGATATGGACAAGCCCATCAACTCCTCCTAAATCAACAAATACACCAAAATTGGTAATACGTTGTACGACACCCTCAATTACATCACCAGGGTTTAATGATTGCAGAACTTTTTCTTTTCTGTCTTTTTCTTCTTCCTCTACAATCGCACGATGGGATAAGATAACCCGGTTTTGGGTCCGGTCCATATCCGTAATTTTCACCTTTAACGTACGATCTAAATAATCACTGAAATCTTCCACGTAATAGGTTTCAACTAAAGAGGCCGGAATAAAGCCGCGTACTCCTACATCCACAACAAGTCCGCCTTTAACAACTTCCTTCACTGTTGTCTCAAAAGTCTCACCCTGTTCATATTTTCTTTCAAGCTCTTCCCAGGATTGTTCTGCATCTACAGCTTTTTTTGATAATACAACTTCATCATCATCGATTTTCTTTACTTTTAAAGTGACTTCTTCCCCTTCAGCTAACACATCAGTTGTAGACTCTACATGGAGCGTGGAAAGTTCGCTTATCGGTAAAATACCTTCTGTTTTATATCCGATATCAACAAGAACTTGTTTTTCTTCTAATTTTACAACTGTTCCCGTCACTGTAGCACCAACCTCTAATGCTTGAAGGTCTTTATTTTCTTCACTCATATCCTTAGCCTCCTAGTTACAGTTCGCCTATTCACACATTCGAATAGAAAAAGATTATTCATATGTTCTACCTATAACTTCTAATAATTAGTTTTATTTGTCAAGTAAAGTCAATTAATTTTTATGAATTTCGTATAAATTTCTGATTTCTTCCATAATTCCCTCTGACATTTCTTTTGCAGAAGATTTATTTTTTCGAAAAGCTTCTGCATCCATTGGTTTTCCATAAACAACCTTCGTCCGACGAAATAATTTATAATCATTCATAATGACACAGGGAACGACTTCCGCTTGTGATCGGAGTGCAAAAAAGCCGACTCCAGGCAATGCGTTTCCCGGTTTGCCATCCTTACTTCTTGTCCCCTCCGGAAACAAGACGAGCGTTCCTCCCTCTTCTAAAATTTTCAGGCCGCCTCTTAAAGCATTCCGGTCAGCCAGACCCCGTTTGACCGGAAAAGCGTGGACCCTTTTTAAGATGCCACCTAAGATTTTTCCGCTGAAAAGCTCTTCCTTTGCCATAAAATGGATTGTTCTAGATGCTGTCATTCCTACCACAGGCGGGTCAAGGTTAGAAGTATGATTGGAACAAATAATAAAGCATGGAGGCCCGCCTCCTGTTTTTAAACTTTTGCATGGAACAGGGGAAGGTTATTTCCCTTGTTACATACAATTAACAACGAAGGTATTCGTTAACAAGCTTACACTTCAGAGTCCAAGGTATTCCAGAAAAACAACACGTTAGCGAATGCCAAGTTTTTCAATAAATGGCTGGCATATCTCGAGAATTTTATTTGTCACATCATCAATGGATAAGGAAGTAGTATCCAATTCAACCGCATCTTCCGCTTTGACCAGCGGGGATGCCTCGCGGGTAGAGTCGAGTTCATCCCGCTTTTCTATTTCTTTTTCCAGTGTATGTAAATCAGCGGGGATGCCTTTTTGCCTGTTTTCCTCGAAGCGGCGCTTGGCTCGTTCTGTTACAGAAGCGATAAGAAATATTTTCACATCCGCATCCGGCAAAACATGCGATCCTATATCGCGTCCGTCCATGACAACACTATTATCCTGTGCAAGCTCTTGCTGAGCAGCCACCATTTTTTTTCGAACCAATGGATGCTTCGCAATAACCGAAACGGACGCTGTAACATCCGGATAGCGTACTGCCTCCGTGACATCCTTCTCATTGATAAATACACGCTGTCCTTCTTTATCCTGTGCAAGCCTGATATCAATCTTATTTAAAATTTCCATGACCGCTTTTTCATCTTCCAGATCAATATTCTCTTGCAGGGTCTGATAAGTAAGCGCCCTATACATCGCTCCAGTATCCACATAAATAATACCCAGCTTTTTTGCAATCTGTTTAGCAACCGTACTCTTTCCAGCTGCTGCCGGACCGTCAATTGCAATTGAAATAAGCTCCATTCTCTTCACTCCTGCCATTAAAAAGCCTGACAATTGCCAAGCGAGTTCTACACTACTCTATCATAACATATTCCCAATTTATTAAACAGTCGAGAACACCTGCAATTTTTCTTGAACATTTCTATATCTCTGCTTTCAGGATTCTAAAGTCAGACGCTCCATAAGACTTCTTATTTGTAAGAATAACAAAGAAAATTGCCTTCGAAAATGTATAAAATAAATTCTCGAAGGCGGTTACTATTAAGAATGTTTTTACTTATATTACAGAATTGTAATTAATTTCCGCATCTGTCATTTTCTCAATTTTTTCTTCTTCCCCTGTTTCAGCATTAATAAATATGCGATACGTCGCGTCATCTCTGGTTCCTAAAAATTCATAGGTGAGAATCTCTTCACCCTGATTATCATCAATAATCGCTAGATGGTTTTCTTGAATTTTCACACCCTGATTTACTGCATCACGTGCTTCTTCTTCTGAAATAGCCGGTTCTGGTATATCCCGTTCTGTATGATTTTTAAAGTAATTATTTGCCGTCAGACCGGTAATATCTCCATTATCTAAAGCTACCTTCACCTCGACAGCATCCGAAAAAACTCGAACTCCATCATCTTCATAGACAAAAGAATATATACCGACTTGATCATATTCACTGCTCTGGAAAAGCTCCATTTCATCAAATCCCAGCTCTGAAAGGTAATCCTTTGCTATTTCAAACCCTTCATTCAAGCTTAATTGCTTGCCGCCTATTTCTCTTGAAACTAATAAGTTAAGCGGATGGCCGCCCTGCACAGTTAAATCTGCGTAGCCTCTTTCCCCATTTTCATCATAGGAGACACTATACATTGGCGTTAATGCCCCGTCCCCAGATTTTGTAACCGTCCAATCGGTTCCGTCTTCTTTGCCAAAAAGCTTTTCGGCTTCCTTCATGGCTTCTTCTTCTGAAAGATCGTGACCTGCTATATTTTTATAAGAATGTTCTTCCGTTTCTGTACTGGTTGTACTGTTTTCAGGCGTTTCCTCCGTAGTGGTATCAAAAGTTTCTTCTACCGCTTGGAAGCTATTGACCATATCATTATCTTTTTCGTCATTTGTATTTAATAATGCTTGTTCTACGTCCATCCATTTCGAACCATCACTTAAGGAGTGATGCTGCGCTTCTCTGAGTTCATCCCGTATTTCTCCAGATTGTTGATAGAATTCTTCCAGCTGCGCTGTTTCTTCCTCTGTTAATGGGTCGTTATCCAAGTCACGAACAGCCGTCTGATAAGTGAAATCTCCTAACTCTGAGAGAAATTGCTCTGTTTTATGAATTGGCAACAATCCCATTGGCAAGTGCCCGGTATTGGCATGTGCATTGGAACTGATTCGCCAAATATCGACAAACTGCGGTGATAATTTATCTGGCGAATTCATTGCCAGTGAGGTCCCAATCTGGTCGTTTAACACATCCATATTGTAGGTGAGTTCATGGAAGGATCTCTGATATTCATTTTCTGCTTGAACGTATAAATCATTTTTTTGTTTATTTGTCTGGTAGCCCCAAATGGAAACAGAAATAAGGGCTACGGTTAACAATGTAATGGTAATCCAACGATACATTTCATTTCACACCTTTCTAACTGCAGAATATATGTTTTCCAATTGTCTTAATCTGTGGTCTGGTCCAAATCCATCCTGAAGTTGCGGTATCTGGATTGAAATAATAGAGTGCATTACCAGAGGGGTCCCAGCCATTAATCGCATCCAGCACTGCTTCTCGGGCCTGATCATTCGGCTCCAGCCATATCTGCCCATCCGCCACTGCTGTAAATGCTCTCGGTTCAAAGATAACTCCGGATACTGTATCAGGAAACAGCTCACTGTTTACCCGATTGAGGATAACTGCTGCAACTGCCACTTGGCCTTCATAAGGCTCTCCCCTTGCTTCTCCATATACTGCGTTTGCCATTAGCTGGATATCATTATTAGAATATCCTTGCGGGACATTTACCGAGCTGGTAGGGGTACTTTCTTCTCCTCCATTATTCCCTCCGGATGGAGCAGAGCCAGTCCCATACATTTCTTGCTTCACCTTCTCTTTATCGAATTCTGTCGCCTGCGTCAGCTTATCCTTTGCTGCCTGCCCGGCCAGCCCATCGATTTCCATTCCAAATTCATATTGAAAATTTCTTAAAGCCCAGTAAGTTCCCCAGCCAAAAACACCGTCTATTTTGCCATTATAAAAACCGATATGTTTTAATCTGGCTTGTAATTCAATAACGTCATCTCCAACTGCTCCTTGTTGAATCACTTGATCACTAAATGCACTTGTCTGTTCTGGTTTTGCAAAAATAAATGCAGATAGAAATATAAAAAGGGTAAAGCTAAAAATCATAGGCTTGCGATGTCTTTTCATATTGATGCCTCCATTTTCTTCCTATAAACCTTTCTTTTCATACCAGCTGCTTCTAATATTTAAAGGGATAGCCGGCAAAAGATTGGCAAATGAGAAATTTTCTCACGGAGAACCGCCCGTAAAACTCCTGCCTCGAAATAGAGAGTGAAAATATATTTATTGAGGTTGGAGATAACAGGCGCTAACTCCCTGAACCACTCAACTAACATCCAGCAGATAATCTTAAGCTGAATGAAGTTTCGTTTTATCTACGTCTATTTTTTGTGCAATTCCTCTTTTTATTCATAAACAATGAAAATCGAATTAATTGCTTTCTCGCGGATACATTTTCTGTCCTGTTTCATGCCGGTTTTAATCGTCTTTTTGCCACAAAAAAAGCTGACGAACAACTATTTCGTCAGCTTCTTATCTATTACTTTTATACATTTTGTCTGGGAGGAAACGGATATCATACATTCTGGCATGCTTTAAACGATAAATCGCAAAAAACCATACACCAGCTAAAAATATCGACAGGATAATAATAAATTGATTTAATCCGAGTAATATGTAGTTATATATTCCATGCAGCAGAAATGGAAGTACAAAGGCAATCGTCAAGTATTTGTGTTTGTTTTTTGGTTTCATTTTTGCTTTTCCTAAATAATATCCCATAATAATTCCAAACAGAGCGTGTGAAGAAACAGGATACAGTGCACGCATCCATGCAAATTCAACTCCATTTGATAATAAATAAAATACATTTTCCAAGGAAGCAAATCCTAAACTGATTGCACTGGCATACACAATTCCATCGTAATGGTTATCAAATTCATCATGCTGATAAATTAAGAACATGAACATAAACCATTTGAAGAACTCTTCCAGAAACGCACTAAATAGAAAAGCTTCTGCAACAATCGGGATATTGTCCAGCTCCGCATGAATACCATACTGAATAAACATAATCGGCAACACAATCAATGCGCCGGCGATAAACATACGTACTATCAGCCAAAGCGGCTCTGTGATACGGTCACGCAAATAAATAAACGTCATAAAAGCTACAGCAGGGGCTATACCAGCAGATAGAGCAGCTATCATTGATTCTTACTCCTCTTCTTTAGTCGGTAAACAATTATATATCAAATAAATGTTCCAGTTCCGCGTTACTTGCCATTCCCACAAGAAGTTTAATTCTTGCTTTTTTACTATCATAATCTCTTCCCAAAAGTACTCCATTCTCCATAAGATCATAGGTACTTCCTTCATAATCATAGGTAGGATAAACTTCTCCTTCCACAGCAGAGGTCGTAATTACTACTTTTATCCCTTTTCGGATACATTCTTTAATCGCAGGCATCATAGCCTGAGATACTTGTCCTCTGCCGACACCTTCCAGAACCAGTCCATCTACTTCATTGTCTATCGCTGCTTGGATATATTTTCCGTCAGTTTCCATATATACTTTAATAATATCTACCGTCGGGAGCTCTTTTTTTAACTCTAAATGCTCCCGGTACGTCGGCTTTTGGAATACTCGAACCGTGTTGTTATCAATAATTCCTAAATAGCCGTAGCCAAAAGCATTAAAACCTTGGATATTCGAAGCATGCTCTTTTCGGACATAACGGGAATGGAAAATACGCTCATTGAATACAACCGTCACACCGACATCCTTTAAATCTTCACTGCAGGCTGCCAAAATTGCATTTTTAATATTTATAAAGGAATCTGTCCCCACCTCTTTAGGTGAACGCTGCGATCCGGTGTATACAATTGGAATATGGTAGTTTGAAATAAGGTGCATAAAATAAGAAGCTTCTTCCAGTGTATCTGTTCCCTGTGTGATTACAATCCCGTCGAAAGCTTCTTCATTTAAGTACTCGTCTAACTTTTCTTTGATTTTTATTAAATCAGAAAAGTTTAAATGCATACTAGCTTTTTGAAAGAAAGAATCCACCTTCACCTGAATATCGGAGGGAACATCACATTTTTCAATAATATCTTCTCCAGTTAATACACCAGAAGCCAGTTTACCGCTCTCCTCGTTTTTATCACTTGCAATGGTGCCTCCTGTTGCAATCATCAACACTTTTTTCATGTTATTACCTTCTTTATTGGTTAGTTATCTGCATCATCTATTAGTATATCACAATAATTTTTACTGAAATAAAGTTCAAGCTGCATGCGGCAGCGAGAGGAAGAACAGGCCTCCCGCTTTATCTGTTCCAAAGCATGTCATTATCTGGAGCAGATAGATGCAGCAATTTGCTCTCCATGGAAACGTCCATTTTCAATAAATACTTTGTTATTATCATATCCTGCAGCTACTACGCCGGCAATATATAAATTTTTCACATTTGTTTCCATCGTGTTCTCATCATGAACAGGCTTGCCATTCTCCAGATTAATCTCCACACCAGCTTGCTTTAACAAGCTATAATCCGGACGATAGCCTGTCATAGCAAAGACAAAGTCATTCTCGATCGTTACTTCCTGCCCCTCTTTTTCATAAGTTAAATGCGTATCGGTTATTTCTGTTACAGATGCGCCGAAAACCATATCCACTTTCCCATTTCTGGCAAGTGATTCAAACTCTGGCAAAATCCATGGCTTAATACTTTCCGAATAGATATCTCCACGATAAATGACGGTGACATCTGCCCCGGCTTTATGCAGTTCCAGCGTTGCATCTACAGAAGAGTTTTTACCGCCGATAACAGCAACTTTTTGATTAAAAAATTCATGTGCCTCTTTAAAATAATGGGTTACTTTAGGCAATGATTCTCCTGGGACATCTAAGTAGTTAGGCTGGTTATAATATCCAGTAGCCATAATTACTTTTTCCGCACGATATTCATTCTCACTTCCATTATTTTTAACAGTTTTTAAGCAAAAATGCTCTTCATCTTTTTCAATAGACACTAATGTTTCAAACGCATTTATACGCAGTTCATTTCGTTCGGCAACTTCCCGATAATAGACCATTGCCTGATTGCGCACCGGCTTTTTATTTTCAGAGATAAATGGGACACCGCCAATTTCTAAACGGTCACTTGAGCTAAAAAACGTTTGGTGAGTCGGGAAGTTGCTGATTGTCTGAACAACATTTCCTTTTTCAATTAATAAAGGGTTTTCGCCTTTTTGCTGAAGCTCTAAAGCACACGCCATTCCGCATGGTCCAGCTCCAATAATAATAATTTTTTCGTCTAGCATTTCTTATCCTTCCTTCATCCATCACTTAGAAAAACGATTCATCCGCTATTAATCAGAGAACCAATCGCTGATTTATTCTATATTATCACGTAAAAATTTTTCATTTACTATCGTACAACGAAGCAGACTGCATCGCAATACAAAAGCTTTTCTTCTACACAAATAAAAAACTCTTATCATGGAAGAGTTTTTTATTTATTTCCTTATGAATTAAACCCAGCCTCTAAAACGGGAAGCTTCAGCCATTTTCCTTACACCTATCATATAAGCTGCCAGCCGCATATCAATTTTTCTTGTTTTTGCCATATGATATATATTGTTAAAAGAATTAATCATGATTTCATGTAATCGTCTGTCGATTTCTTCCTCTGTCCAGTAAAAGCCCTGGTTATTCTGTACCCATTCAAAGTAGGATACTGTAACTCCCCCGGCTGATGCCAGAACATCCGGAACGATAAGGACATCCCTGTCGGTAAGGATCTTCGTTGCTTCCATTGTCGTCGGGCCATTGGCTGCTTCTACAATAATTGAGGCTTTAATATTATGTGCATTATCTCTTGTAATTTGGTTTTGTACCGCTGCCGGAACAATAATATCACAGTCCAGCTCAAATAATTCTTTGTTTGTAATCGTTTTATCAAATAGTTTAGTTACGGTTCCAAAACTGTCACGGCGATCCAGCAGATAATCAATATCTAAACCATTCGGGTCATGTAATGCCCCATAAGCATCTGAGATTGCGACAACTTTTGCTCCGGCATCATGCAGAAATTTTGATAGAAAGCTTCCTGCGTTCCCAAATCCCTGAATAACGACCCGGGCTCCCTTGATATCGATGCCTTTCTTTTTCGCCGCTTCATTTAAAGCAATCGTTACCCCTTTAGCTGTTGCCGATTCTCTGCCGTGAGACCCGCCGAGAACAATTGGTTTTCCGGTAATAAAACCAGGATTATTCAATTTATCGATTTTACTATATTCATCCATCATCCATGCCATGATTTGTGAATTTGTAAATACATCTGGAGCCGGAATATCTTTTGTCGGACCGACAATCTGACTTACCGCCCGAACATACCCGCGGCTTAAAGCTTCCAGTTCTCTAAAAGACATTTCCCTCGGGTCACAAATGATACCGCCTTTTGCTCCGCCATAAGGCAAATCTACAATCCCGGCTTTTAAACTCATCCATATCGAAAGTGCTTTCACTTCTGTTTCCGTAACATCCGGATGGAAACGAATGCCGCCTTTTGTCGGACCAATCGCATCATTATGCTGGGCTCTATAACCGGTAAAGACTTTCACCTTACCATCGTCCATACGGACTGGAATACGAACAGTAAGCATACGCAAAGGTTCTTTTAATAAATCAAAAACTTCTTCAGGGTAACCAAGTTTATTTAATGCGGTTTCCACAATAGATAACGTTGAATTTAACACATCCGTATTTTCTTGTTTTTTAGCTTGGGAAGCATCTCCTGCTTTATCGCCTGCCATTAATATTTACCCCCTACCATTATATCAATGTTTTACTCACTCATGGTTTAGTATACACTTTCATACAAAATATGCAATGAAAGAGGTGACCGGCTGGATGAGAAGTTTTTAATCAAACAAGGGGCTTTCTGCTTCCCCATTTGTCCATCCTTTTAGGAAGCAAAATAATGATTGATTTTAGCTATTGCGTCGCTTTCAAAAATAATCTTGCCGTATTCCTGTAAACGATGGGAAGTTAAGATACTTGGATGAGCAAATTCTGACATCAGTCCTATAATATTTTCCTTATGCCGGGCTGTTTGCACATAAGGATCCAGCATCATAAAATAACGGTTCTCCATAAAATACACATTCGATTCTTTGATATGCATATTCGGTAAATAACCGGCCACAGCAATTACATCTTCAAAGTCATCAAATGAAAATATAAGCTCTTTGCTTTCATCAAGTGTCACTTTCATTTCAATATATTCATCATCTATTTCAATATCGGCATCGTCGTATTGATGGGTAACAAAAATATGCATTCCCTGAGCTTGCATGAGATGCACCTGTACAAGTAACATTCCTTCAAACTCCATTCCCAGTTCACTGCTTGCTTCGTACATCATATCACTAAACAGCGTACGAACATTAGATGCATCATGCCACAAGTCCTCACGGGTAAATCCTCTTTCTATTAGATCATCGAACGTGAGAAAAATTTTAAACTGGTCTGTTGAAATTCGTTCGATCCGCATACTGCATCCCCCTTATCTTCTTCACTTTTGCAACAAGTATTTATATTAATATATGCACTATTTTCAAATGATGAACATAACCTGCTTGTATCGTTTTGAAAATGGGTTATAAATGAGCATAGCGTTTATTTATTATATAAACCTGTTTATCACAGAGATAAGCAAAAACTTCTGGTGAATGAAGTTTCATTATATATATTCTTCCTATGCTTGTACATTTATTATAACATTTTATGTGATTATTGAATGATATGATGCTTGTCTTAATTTAAGTAAACCAAAGAAAGACACCGGCAAGTGCCAGAAGAACCACAACCATGAAAATAAAACGCAGTAATGGAAGATTCAGTTTCCAGCGCATTTTATGGTTGCCTTTATGTACTTCATTTCTTGGAGGAAGATTCAATATATCTATTTCAACAGATGCCTGTTCCAATTGTTCTTCCTCATCTGAGCCTGCTTGTCTGGTTTCTTCCGGTTTATGTTCTGTTATATCTTGAATAGCTTGTCTTAATGCTTCTGCCTGATCATTTTGTTTGGAACTCAATGCCATCACCTCATTTGTTTAACCGTATAACTAAACCAAGTAGAAAGTCAATAAAAAAATGCATGACAATAGGTACAATTAAATTAGCTGTATGTTCATAAACCCAGCCGATATAAAAACTTAAGGCTAATACAGCGGAAAATAGAACAGGCTTCTTAATATATCGTATGTGAACAGCAGCAAAAAGAATACTTGCAAATACATACCCAAAAGTTGTCTGGACAACACCTCTAAATAGAAGTTCCTCGCAAATGGCCACCGTCAGCGTGAATATAAAAATAAAACCAATCGGCTGATTTTTAAATATAAGTTCATTGATTCCGCCATCATCCCACCACTTTTTTGGCATTGTATACACGATAGCAATTTCAATTAAAACAATTATAACAGCAGATAAAAAACCAAAGATGAAAATTTCTTTTGTATCCCATTTGAAAAGGTGCATCCAATCGAAAAAGGAATCAAAAAGGAAAAAACTCATAATTATCCCTATCAGGAATAATAAACCTTGTGAAAAAAATAATTGAATCCTTCGCTCTTTGACGGGCATTTGCTTTAACAGGTCATATTGTTTCATCTTATACCTCTTCCAAATGTAAAATTCGCTGAAGTTTTTTACGCCAGTTCACAGGATAAGAGGCTTCTGCAGTTTTGAAAGACGATGAAGGCATCCACTTACTCCAATCAAATCCGCAATTGCTGCAGCATTGATCAGACGGCTTCTCAAATCCATTTTGAAAAGGATGGTAAAGTGTTTTCCGCAAACAATTCTTTGTCTGGATCCATTGATACAATTCATTGAGCTTCTTGTTTTTATATAATTGTCTTTTCTCCAGATAGTTCATGACACTAACTCTAACTTGCTTCCACTTCTCTTCATCTATCAACCATTCATTATCGCGAAGGAGCCCATGCTTTTGGAGCTGTCTTTGAATAAAACGTGCTGCTCCTTCGTTGATATCCAAAAGCATATGCAGCTGTTCTGGAGACGGTAAATCCATATGCTGACGCTGAAGGGCAACAATCGTCGAAACCAGATGGTCTATATTCTCTATCGCCGGCAGTTCATTTTTCACCATGTTCGCCGACAGACGAAAATCACCTTTCTGATAAAGAATCATACCGACACTGGATTTTCCATCTCTCCCAGCTCTGCCTACCTCTTGAATATATGACTCTATCTGAAGTGGAAGATGGTAGTGGATGACCAGCCGTATATCCGGTTTATTAATTCCCATTCCAAATGCGCTTGTACAGCAGATGATATCAATATGATTGCTCATAAATTGCGGTTGGACCCGCAGGCGCTCTGCTGCTTCCATTCCTCCGTGATAATAGGCAATATTTCGTTCCGGATGCTTGGCGGCCAGAGACAAAGCAACCTCCTCTGCAGCCTGTCTGCTTGTAAAATAGATTAATGTGGGAACAGCATACGATGCAATAATTTCTGTAATGCGCTCTAATTTTTCTTGATCATTTTCTGCTTCCTCTACACAAAAAGCAATATTTTTCCGATCCATTGGATAGATATGCTTTTTCATATCTGGTTTATGCAGGCTCTGGATAATGTCTCTTTGCACGTCTGGAGTTGCTGTAGCACTCAGCGCTAATACCCGCGGATGATTTAATGCTGCTATTGCTTCATGCAGCCGCTGATAATCTGGCCGAAACTCGTGTCCCCATTGTGAGATACAATGCGCTTCATCGACGACAAACAATTTAACAGGCAGCTGTTTCAAATAATTTAAATGTGCACTTTTTTGCAGCCACTCCGGCGAAACATAGATAAGCCGGTAAGCATCTAAATTTTTTAATATTCTCTGCTGTTCTTGAAAAGGTAAAAAACTGTTTAAAGCAATTACTTCTTTAAAGGAAGCCGCTTTTAATTCCTTTACTTGGTCGACCATTAAAGAAATAAGCGGTGATACAACAAGGGTGATGCCATCTAACAGCTTTGCAGGCAGCTGATAGCAGATAGATTTACCAGAGCCGGTGGGCAATACGCCGAGGACATCCTCTCCACGCAGGACATCAGAAATGATTTCTTTCTGTCCCTGACGAAAGAAATCATAATTAAAATGTTGATGTAATGCTTCTTCTAAGTGAATGATTCTCACCCCCTATTTATTATATAAGACCAGTGCCAAGCGAATTTGGAAGTAGCTGATATCCGGATGAACATTATTTTTAATTTCTTTTAAACGATAGGTTTGCTTTTTATGTACAACTTCTTTAATTTCTTCGTAAATCGTTGAATCTAAGTAATCAAAAAAAGGAAACGCTTCTTCATGCATGGCAATCTCCACAAAATGATCCTGTATCGTATTTGCTTTTAACCGGCGAATTTGAATGATTTCCTCAAAAGTATGCTGTTTTTTCAATAACCGGCGTGTAAATTGTGCTGTTTGGCTTAAAGGTGTATCCGCAGTACCCAAGTCTTTAGCGAAAAGCTTAAGCATTGAATATTCTTCGCCATACTCCTGTACGTATAATAAATGATAAAACACCTTCTGCAAGGTTAAATAACAATCTGGAATAGACTGCTGATAATCCTGGGAAAGCTGCTGCAAACTGCTTCCATAGGAAGAAAAACTCGTCAGACGGTCAACAAACATCGAGGCTTCTAAATCAGACACCATCGATAAGGCATGTTCTAATTCCTTATACAGCTGCTGAAGCAATACCATGGAACGATGCTTATATTGTTTATAAAAGCCTTTTACAAATTGTTCGATTTCGTGATTATCTGTAATAGGAATGAATCGATATTCGTTCTTAGCAATGTTTGTAAAGGTCTGAATGAAAAGCAGAAACCGCTGCTTGAAGGACTCAATCATGTTTTTGTAAGTCGAACCATAAAATCCAGCAATCGTTGTTTTATTGGCTGTAAGCCACTCCTGTCCTTTTTTTGTTATTTGCAGCCTCTGCTCGTCATCCGCCAGCAAATAATTCCTCTCCAGTAATTGTTGCAGCTGTTGATAATAGTCTGTTTTCGTTAAATCAGGATAAATGCCGTAGTAGTCAGCAATATGATAAAATCTGGCATCCTGTATAGTCTGAATGGCTTTTTTCCCGATTAAAAGATTGTAAACACTGGAGGTTGTACGATCTTGATTTATTTTTTGGAAACATTCAATAAGAATCCCTTGAAAAAGCATCCTGACACCACCATTCATACAAAAGCATTCTCTTAAAAAGTTATAATACAGACTCTTTCATCCAATTGATTAATAAACCCTCTTGATACAAATCTCCAGGATAATCCATTTTCTCTATCCTGTCATTTTCATAAAGGTATTGTAATAATTCATTCATTGCACCCATATATTCCTGATACAGAAATTCATAACTGATGGTTTCCTTAGGCATGATATTATCCGCACAGACTTTGGGATTCGTATAATTCACATAGGTTCGGCACGGCAGCGGGCGTACTTCATAGACCATACAAGCATTCGTTTTCAAGTTCAAAAATGGGCATGGGAGCTGCTCTTTTTTGTATTTGTATTTTGCATCTGGATCAGAAATGATATCGATGCCACTTAGCTGCTCTACTTTTTCTTCATAAACTTGATAATAATCGCTAAGATGATTTTCAATAAAATGCTTTCGATCTGCAGGCATTTTAGAAATAGCATCTTTGATCAGCATAGCTTCCATCTTATTTGTAATAATTGGAAAGTAGCAGCAAAAAGCACAGCCCATCTGACATGTTGGCATAAGATCAGCTGTCGATTCCATATCACTGATTTCTTCACTTACCGCCTGAAGCAGCTGAGCGAATGCTTGAGCAATTTTATCATCCGCTGACACATCTTCTTTAACCAGGATGCCATCGACGATTTCATCAAATCGTTCCTGGTTTATTTCATATTTTGCATTTATCTCCTCGCATTTGAGCAGAATTTCTTCATAGGTTAAAAATATAGACATTTGTTTGACTCCTGTTTTTATATCATAAAAATTCATTTGATTTCATAGAAAAGTATATCACGAATGGATGGATGTTTATATATGCAGGATGATAAATGATATTTCTTTCAAGCGGATTTTCACCTCTGCTGAATGAGACTACTTTAACTAAGTTTGTCAGATTAATGCCACCGTTGGCGAAAACAATACGCTTTCCATGTTTTCCCCAGCCAGATAGTTTCACTTACATTCTTTCTTGATATTGGAGCCTTGCAGTCAGCTGCACTTCGATAAAATGCGTGTCTGGAAAGGATAAGAAAAAAGCGTATGTTTTCATTGCTTTAATAGCAATGGGCTTTTTCTACTCCTTCACTAATTTACTTCAAACTTCCATTTTCTTCGCAATAGCCAGCTTAGCGACATGTATTTTCTTTATTATTGTTCTATCTGTCTGGTACAGGAAAAGAAATAAACAATAAAACGACCGAAAAGGCTGCCGTTTAGCAGTTTTTCGATCGTTTACCGGTTAATCCTTTATTCGAAATCTATTTTTGGCATATCTTTGAAATAATGCATGAAGCAATGGATATAAAAGAGTGATAAACACTGCATTACCAATTGCATGTGCTGTGTCAAAAGGAAGTCCTGCCAAATAATATGGCCAAAAATATCCTGTTACATGATACGTGGTTAAAGAAATAATAAATCCGTAAAAATAACCGCTGACCACAGAAAAAATAATTATAAAAATAAATGGTACTCTTTTCCAAGTGATTCCCATGATACCTGCGATTATGCCAATGACACACCATGAAATAATTTGCCAGACAGTCCAGATTCCCATTCCAAGCAGCATATTAGAAAGAAATACTACTAATATTCCTAATATAACAGCTGACATTGGTCCAAGGAAAATACCTGTTAAAATAATAATTGCGGTAACAGGCTGAACATTAGGGATAAATTGAAACGCATATCTGCCTACAACAGCCAGTGTTGCAAGGAGTGCAAGTAATGTCAGCTTGTATGTGTTCATTTCTTATTCCATCGATTGTAAATCAAAGATAATTTCTTCGCCGCCATTCAATTCATATTCTCCAGCGCCGACTTCTGCAGCTTCACCATCTACAAAATACATCCAATATTTTCCTTCATCTGCATCATCTGATACACGTTCAATAGAAGTAATAAAGCCGCTGTCTTCCTCTACATAGAAAGTATCCTTCATCACATCCAAAAGAATATCTCCTTCTTCTACTTGTACGACCTCTTCTGATACATTCTCGTTTCCTTCATCAATCGTTATCGTTATACGTACTTCATCTTCGGCAAGTTCCTGAGCTTCTCCGCTTGACTCATTGGTGCTTACCGAAGTATTAGAGCTTTCATTTTCTTCAGCTCCCTCATCATTACCACATGCCGCAAGAAAAACGAAGGATAACAGCATAATACTTAAAAACTTCAGCCACTTATTCATTTCTTATCTCCCCCCTATAGCCAGCTCCATCTTATTCGTAAAGAAAGTCTGACCGGCTGTGAACCTATATCAGTACCCTGTCCGCTGCCGTTTCTTTATTTTAATATATAGAGCTGGAGAAAGAGAAGGCATGCCAACTGAGGCGACCTTCCCGTCTCTCAATAGATATTTAAATATACCGTTATATTATCATATCTTTCCTTTTTTAGGAATGTTTCATAGGTATTTCAAAACTAAAAGTTGTGCCAATATCCAGTCTGCTTCTCACTTGAATTTTCCCTTGATGGGCTTCAATAATATTTTTGGCAATAGAAAGTCCCAGGCCAGTTCCCTGTTTCTCTTTCTTTACTCTTGATTTATCCGCTTTATAAAAACGTTCAAAAACAAATGGCAGATCCTCCTCTGGAATGCCGCTGCCGTTGTCTTCTACCTCCACATGAAGGAAATCGGAATTACTAAGCGCATGTACTTCTACCTTTCCGCCTTTTTCCGAATGACGAATGGCATTATCAATTAAATTGGTCAATACTTGTTCGATACGATCCGCGTCCATCTCCCCGATTTGTTCATGCATATCTAACGTTAAGGTGAGCTCCACTTCGTTATCCTGGGCGATACCTTGAAATTTATGAACAATACGCTCTACAAAGGCCTGAACAGCAACAGAATCAACATGGAGCTGGATTTGCCCTGCTTCCATCCGTGCTAAATCAAGTAATTCATTAACTAGTCTGCCCATCCGGAGCGATTCCTCATAAATAATTTTAGCCAGCTCATTCTTGTCTTCTTTTGTTTCGGCAATATCATCAACGATGGCTTCACTATACCCTTGAAGCATGGAAATAGGCGTACGTAATTCATGTGACACATTTGCGATAAAGTCCTTGCGCAATTTATCAAGGCGGCGCTCTTCTGTCATATCACGGATAACAGCAACACAGCCGCGGACATGAGATTCATCATATAAAGGAGTGACGAGCATCACATAGTTCCTTCCTTGTAGAACAGACTCCTTTAAAACCGCTCTTTCTTCAGCTATCACTTCATTAAGCGCATCCTTGAGTTTTGTCGGAAGCTGTCTCTCTTTATGTTCTCCCTGTTTATGCTCATAATTCCAATTATCTAAATACGCTTCCGCAGGCGGGTTGATGACAACAATTTCACCATCTCTGTTCAATGTAAAGACACCATCGGCCATGGAGCTTACAATACTTGATAATTGCTCTTTCTCCTGCCTCAAAGCTTGAATATGATAATTAAGCTGGCTTCCCATCCGGTTAAATTCAATCGCTAGATCACCGATCTCGTCCCGTGTCAGCACAGGTACTTTCGTGTTGAACTCCCCGCGGGTCAAATTATAAGCTGCCTCCCGCATTTTAATTAATGGTGCTGTAACCCGGGATGATAAGAATACGGCAAAAAAAGTTGTTAAGAGAATAGCAATTCCGCCGCTCAATAAAATCAGCTTGGTTGTCTGATCTCTTGTTTCGTTAATCATATCCAATGATTTAAATACAAATACTGCCCCGCCGTCCTCTAGAGGAGAGCCTACCGAAATAACCTCATTTTCGTCCACGACTAATCCTTGTGAACTCTGTGATGCCACCTGGCTGGTCAAGTTTTGTGCTTCTGCATCGTTTATTATCCACGATTCATTAATAAAATCCAAATCCGTATCCTCAGTGCCCGAAATCCACTGTTCCTCATCAGCATAATAAATGACAACACGGCTGGAAGGATCTCTCAGCATTTCTGTTGCATCCTCAATAAATTCCGTATCATAATCTGAATCTACCAACGAAGAAATTTTCTCAGACATTTGTGACATATCATTTTCAGCTTCTTGTATATGATAATTTTCAAAGAACTGCATTAAAAAAAACATCAATACACATAACACAAAGGATACTAATAATAAAATCGTTAATGATAATTTTCCGACAACGCTTTTCCAAAACATCAGTCTTGTTCAACCTCAAATTTATAGCCGATTCCCCACACTGTCACAATCATCTTCGCAGCTTCGGAAGAAACAGAATTTAGTTTTTCGCGTAGACGCTTCACATGTGTATCGACTGTACGAAGATCGCCGAAGAACTCATATTGCCATACTTCTTTTAATAATTGCTCCCGATTAAATACTTTATCCGGAGAGTTTGCCAGAAAACAAAGCAGCTCATATTCCTTTGGTGTTAAGCTGACTTCCTGATTATCTGCTGTAACCCGGTGTCCATCATGGTCAATAGTCAAGTGTGGAAACACTAATAGATTTTTGGCAGTCGTATCGGATTGCTGATAATTCAAGTTAGAAACTCTGCGCAGAATCGCTTTCACCCGTAATACTGCTTCTCTCGGGCTGAACGGCTTCACAATATAATCATCTGCACCTACTTCAAATCCCTGCACACGATTCGATTCTTCTCCGCGAGCTGTCAGCATAATAACTGGTGTATCCTTTTCTTTTTTCAGCTCCTCACATACTTGGATGCCATCCATTTCCGGCATCATAATATCTAAAATAATAGCGCTGTAATTATTTTGCAGAGCCATTTCCAAGGCAGTCTTCCCATCTGCCGCTTCATCTATTTCAAAGTCCTCTTTTTCTAAGTACATTTTTATTAAACGTCGAATTCTTTCTTCATCATCTACCACTAATAATTTCTGTGCTTCACTCATTTATATTTCACTCCTCATATCAACTCTAATTAGCATTATAAACGAACCCGTTTGAAAAGTTAAGGAATTAAGAGCATTCCTCTCTGTTATGACGCCTATTAAATTTATGTCCATAGAAAAAAGAATTGCTACCAGCTCTGTGATAACAATTCTCTTTTCTATCGCACACCCTTCCTGCATTCTTCTGCAAC
Source organism: Oceanobacillus sp. FSL K6-0251 (assembly GCF_038004725.1). Classification (NCBI taxonomy): domain Bacteria; kingdom Bacillati; phylum Bacillota; class Bacilli; order Caryophanales; family Bacillaceae; genus Oceanobacillus; species Oceanobacillus sp. FSL K6-0251. The sequence continues at coordinate 2,491,170 of NZ_JBBORS010000001.1, forward strand.
TTACATTATGCGTAAGAGTGCAGACTGGCAAGGACCAGGTTTACGACAATCAGATTGAACATAATAATGGCAAAACCAACAACCGCAAGCCAGCCTGATTTTTCCCCATGCCAGCCTCTGGATAGCCGCAAATGCAGGAATGCTGCATAAAAAAGCCAGGTAATTAATGCCCATACTTCTTTTGGATCCCAGCCCCAGAACCTTCCCCAGGCAATCTGGGCCCAAATCGCCGCGAATATTAAACCGCCTAAAGTAAAGACAGGGAAACCGATTGCCACTGAACGATACATAATTTCATCCAGCATATCCGGTTTGACCCCTTTCAGAAGAGGCTGCAGTCTTTTCCCGATTCGTTTGCGGGAAATTAAAAAGGCAATTCCATAAATAATACTTCCTCCAAAGAATGACCAAATCACCGTATTAAATTTTCTGCCTGCATCATCACCATGCATCCAGCCAGGCACTTCAAACCACGGACTCATAACATTTTCCGATAATAACGTGCTGTCCTGAGGGGCTGCAATAGGCGGAAGATGATATTCCGCAACGGTTTGCTGTCCGTTCCCTTCCACTTCAAAGGTTGCTTGATACGAAACAGCATTAAATATGCTTGTCATGACAATAAATCCAACAAATAAAAAGATACCATAAATAACTAGTTCCAGCATGGTATTACGCAGTGTTGCTCTGGTTTGGTCAATCTGCCGAATTAAATACATTAATCCGGCAACAAAGCTGATAAATAAAATGCCCTGTGCCAAAGATACTGTCGAAACATGAATTGGGAGCCAATAACTTTGTAAAGACGCTACCAATGGCGCCACATCTGACGAGAACATACTTGCATATGCAATAATAATCGTAGCCAAAGGTAAAGCAAATACCCCTAAAAACGCTGTTTTATAGTAGATGTAAATAATAATAAATGCTAAAATCATCGACATCCCTAAAAAGGTTGTAAACTCAAAAAGGTTACTCACCGGCGCATGACCAGTCATCACCCATCTTGCTATAAAGTATACGAGCTGCGAAGCGAAACCAATTATTGTAATAACTAAACCGATAGTCCCTGCTTTTGTTTTCTGATGACGCTCGTTTTTATTTTGACGAATTGCTCCTCCAAAAAAGAAGGTGGCAACCAAATATAAAAGAAAAGCAATAAGCAGGGCGGTACTGCTAACACTGTATATACCCATTCATTTACCTCCAATCCTTTCTCAACCATTTCATTTTTACTCATCTAACTCCTGCTGGTCTTTCACCATAGTGACATTCGTACCTTCTACTGCTTTTTCAATATCACGTTTGAGTCCGAACCAGTTTTTGTTTGTATGAGCTGCGAGAAGCAGTGTATTGTCCTTTTGTTTATTAATCCAAATACGCCGGTGCTGCCAGTACATTCCCTGAATAACCCCAATCATAAAGATCATAGCACCAATTAAAAAGAAAGGAAGCGTCCGATCGGAACTAACTGTAATACCGCTGACATCCCTGAATTCCACACCGTCAATTGCTACTTTGTATTGGTTCTCTCCTGTAGCATCTACATTCATGCCAATTCCAAGAAAGCTGACCTCTCCTTCTTCTGAATCAGGAGGATACACAGTCACTACAAATGCCGGATTTCTGGGATAGTCTGTTTCTGAAGCCGGTGTTCCTTCTTCCGTCATAATATAATCTGGATAATAATTCGTTAACTCTACCTGGAAACCACTGTCTAATTCATACACCCGGTCTGGATTAGTTAAGTCAATCGTGAAAGAGTCTAGAGATTCTTGCGTTTCATCATCTTCTTCATGAATATAAAAAGTCATATTTTCAAATTCATTTAACTGATAACCTTGTTGATATAAGGTGTATCCATCAAATTTTGCCGGATTATTCATTTGGATTGAGTAATCAAGAATTGGCTCCAGCTCCGGTTCAGCACCAACGATATCCGCATTCGTTGCTTCATAAATAACAACATCGGTCTGGAAATTCGTTGCAATTTCATCATCAACAGATCCCTCTTGAAAACCGTCTTCTCCTTCTCCATTGTGTGTTTCCACAATAAAGTCTTTATTCTCTATGTAATACTGGTTATCTGTGCCGGGAATAACTCTCTGCTCCCCTTCACGAAGCCACATATAATCTTCAGAGAACATGATAGGTGTCGTACGCAAAATAGCTGCAATTAATACAATAATTAAACCAATATGATTTACGTAAGGACCCCATCTTGAAAACCGGCCTTTCTCAGCTAATATATGGCCATCTTTTTCTGTTATTTTATATCTGGAATTCTTTAAACTCTTTACCAGCTTGTCTACATCCGCATCAGCTGCATTAGCTGATTCACTGTATAATCGCTGTCTGGATAAAAACTTCTTGTGTTTTTTAGGCTTCTGATGTTTTAATGCCCGGTATAGCGGAACAAAACGGTCTAAGCTGGCTATGACCAGCGAAATACCTATTAACGCGATTAAAGTGATAAACCACCAAGAACTGTACATATGATGGAATCCTAACTGATAATACATCAACCCTAAAATACCATACGTTTCTTCATAAAAAATGGCAGGGTCTCTTGATACAGCATCCTGCGGGATAAATTGTTCCTGCGGATAAATCGTACCCATAATCGAGGCAATTAACGCTAAAACAATCAGCCATACCCCTACTTTTACAGAAGAGAAAAAACTCCAAATCTTATCAATGATTGATTTCTGATATGTTTGTGAACGGCGGGCACTGCCATCATATCGCATATTCAACAGTTTTTTATCATCATTTCCGTCGATATGCTGATTTCCCTCTACCGGTTTTCCGCACGCTTCACATAATACGGTACCTTCAGGATTCATGTGGCCGCATTCACATTTTATTTTATTCATTGTCTGCCCCCATTCTCATGGATTATCATGATGCATCCGGTGTGATTGCGTCTAAATGCCCCTCTAATCTTTCTAATGTCAAAGCTCCTTGGACAACCTCATTTATCGTACCATCCGGATTAATGAAGAAGGTTGTCGGCATCGGCCTGATTCGATACAAGTCTCTGACATCCGAATTTGTATCATGCGGAATAGCGAAAGTCAACCCATAATCTTCAATAAAATTATCAATAACTAATTCGGTTCCATCTAGACTGACTGCTACAATTTCAACGCCTTTTTCCTTGTATTTCGGATATAATTCCTGCATATACGGCATTTCGTCTTTACACGGTCCGCACCATGTTGCCCAAAAGTTTAGCATAACCCCTTTGCCTTCGAAATCGCTGAGCTGTGTAACATCTTCATCAACTGCGTCATTTACTTGAGTCAATTGAAAATCAGGAGCAGCGTCGCCTGCACGGTATATCTCATCCTCGTCCTTTGAATTTGAAAATAGTGCAAATATGACTGCGCCAACCAACACAACTAATATAGAAGAACGAAAAATGAAGCGATTTCGTTTCTTTTTTTGTTTTTGAATATCTCTTTCTTCCCTGCTCATAGTTTTCCGTCCCCCTTTCCCAACTCATTATAACATTGACTAAAGCGTTTAAATTTGAATATTATCTTACAATTTTGTGGACATATTCCGAAGCTGATTGACTTCTTTCGGCGTGAGTGCTCTATATTCACCGGCATTTAATCCGTGCAGTGTCAAAAAGCTATATTGCTCACGCTTCAGTTTCATTACTGGAAAGTCAATCGCTTCCAGCATTCTTCGCACCTGTCTGTTTTTGCCCTCATGCAGCGTCAATTCAATAATGGAAGTTTTCTTTTCTTTGTCATTGGAAAGCATATGAACATCGACGGCTTTTAATTTCTCTCCATCAGATACAACACCCTTCCGTAATTTTAACAATTCCTTTTTATGAGGAATACCTTTGATTTTTGCTACATACACTTTATTAATCTCTTTACTTGGGTGCATCAGCTGATTAGCGAATTCCCCATCATTCGTTAACAGTAATATTCCTGATGTATCATAGTCCAGCCGGCCAACCGGAAAAATGCGTTCTTCGACTTCCGGAAGAAAATCGGTAACTACTTTTCTATTTTTATCATCTTTCACGCTGGAGATGACCCCTCTAGGCTTATACAGCAAATAATATACAAATTCCTCTTTTTCTAGCGGAACCCCATCTACCTCTACTTTATCCTGGGAGGTTACCTTTACCCCCATCTCTGTAACGATTTGATCATTTACTTTTACTTTTCCATCAAGAATCAATTGCTCAGCCTTTCTTCTGGATGTCACTCCGCTTTGAGCAATAACCTTTTGTAATCTTTCTTCATGCTTTGACATATAAATCTCCTATCTTTTTCTTTTATTTTCCCCAAAATGGATAACATACTGTAACTGATATCCGAGCTCCAATCCATGTATCGCTTTCTTATATTATACTATTTTCACTTGTTATACCTAATAATCTGCTGTTTTCACAAAAATAAGAAAGCCTATGATAAAGATATTTTTTCACATATCTTCATCATAGCCTTATTTTATCTGTTAGGAAAGTATAATTTTAGGGAAAAGGTATTTCCACTTCAGCTGATTATTTACCCAAACATCATTGTAACAAGAAATACAGCTGCAAGTATAGCAATTAAATCAGCTAATAATCCTGCCTGCAGTGCATAACGAATTTTTTTAATACCGATTGCACCGAAATAGATGGTAAGTACATATAAGGTAGTATCCGTGCTTCCCTGCATAACCGAAGCAATTGTCCCGATAAAAGAATCCGGCCCGTAGGTGGCAATGATTTCAGTTGTCATCCCTAACGCTGCAGTTCCGGAGATTGGGCGGATGAGTGCAAGGGGTAAAACTTCTGCTGGAAAACCAATAAAGGCTAGCAGAGGAGATAATATATCTACAAACGCATCTAACGCCCCGGAGCTGCGCAATATCGAAATAGCAGTAATCATTCCTACTAAAAAAGGGAGTAAAGAAACAGCTGTTTTTACGCCTTCCTTTCCTCCTTCCACAAACAAATCATATGCCGGTAATCTCTTCATGCTTGCCGCGATCATAATGAACAAAATAAAACAAGGAATCATCCAAATACTAATTACACTGATAAACCCCATCATGATTTCCTCCACGTACTCTTATAATAAAAAAACCGATCAATAATCAGTCCGGCAATGGTACCAATACAGGTAACCAATAACGTCACTCCGACAATTTCAGTAGGAGAAGCAGATTCGTATTGCATCCTGATACCGATAACCGTTGTGGGGATTAGTGTCAGTCCGGTGGTGTTTAAAATAAGGAAAGTTATCATTGAACGAGATGCTGTTTCTGAATGCTTATTTAGTTTTTTCATTTCCTCCATTGCTTTAATTCCTAAAGGGGTAGCAGCGTTGCCCAGCCCAAACATATTTGCAGTTAAATTAGATAAAATATAGCCCAACGCCGGATGATCCTTAGGTATTTCCGGGAATATTTTCGAAATAAGCGGACGAAAAATTTTGGCAAGTCCCCGTAAAATACCCGCTTCTTCCGCAATGCGCATCATGCCCAGCCAAAATACCAGGATACTAATCAATCCTATAGCCAACGTAACCGCCTGTGCGGCACTTTCAAAAATAGCTTCATTCACCGCTTCCATATTGCCTGAAAACATTGCATAAATAATTCCAATGGCAGCCATGCAGATCCAAATCCAATTAATCATTTGCATCCCACCTTATTATCGAATGAAATACATGCATTACCTCACTCAACAAATCTTCCTCATGATGCACGTGATGCGCATTACTTGTCTGAAGCGCCGGCCGGTTTTGTTCGAGATAAACATCCTTTGCCCAGTCATCATGCCTATTTTTATAAAGCGGTACCTGGACAGTATCTTTTGTTGTCTCCCTATTTGTTATCGTTTCCCCGTTCATATCGATTTCTTTCATTTCAAACTGGTCAAATCCCCATTCAAACATCGAAATATGATCCTGCCAGTCGTTTGGAGCATCCAGTGTTACTGCAATTAACTCCATTCCATCCTTCTCCGCAGTGGTAATAAGCGTCCGGCCTGTCTGCTTGGTGTACCCTGTTTTCCCTCCAGTACAATATTCATAAAAATAGGTCAGCAGCTTGTTTTTATTTTGCCAGTGGTACGTCCTGTTCTCCGATAAATAACTGGTTTCCCCGCTTATCTCTTGAAAAATTGGATTTTCCATTGCATATTGCATGAGAATCGCCATATCATGAGCGCTTGAATAATGTGTATCAGAATCTAACCCATGTGGATTATCAAAGTGTGTATTCTCCATCCCCAGCCATTTAGCCTTTTCATTCATTAAATAGACGAATCCTTCTTCACTTCCGCCAACATGCTCCGCAATTGCTACAGCAGCGTCATTACCTGAACGGAGCATCAGTCCATACACTAAATCTGTCAGCTTCATCTTTTCGCCCTGCTCTAGATAAATTGATGAGCCTTCTGTATAAATGGCATTTCTGGAAACCGTCGCCTGTTCATTCATTTTTCCAGACTCCACAGCAATAATTGCAGTCATTATTTTAGTAATGCTTGCTATTGAAGCTGGTTCCTCTGCATTTTTTTCAAATAAAACTCTGCCTGAGGACTGTTCAATTAAAATAGCATGCTGTGCGGATACATTTACCGCAGCATGTCCATGAATTGGGAATGATAAAAAACTAATGATAATGACAATTATCCATATAAACAAACGCATCAGCTTGGCTCCTCCTCATTAAACACTGCATTATTTCTAACTCCTTGTCTGCCAGCCAGTCATAACATGCTTCTTGTTTATTTATATGTGAGGAACAAGCTATTATGTATATTGGGGACGAAAAAACCTTACAGATAAGCGGGAATCACTTATCTGTAAGGTCTTGTTATTTACTCGTTCGGAAACTGGTCGAAAAATAAATCAACATCGGATGCATCCGCTTCAGAGTCTAAGGAGGTTTCTAATTCCGGTAACTCTTCAAGCGTAGACAAACCAAAAAAGGTGAGAAATTCCTTTGTTGTTCTAAAAAGAGTCGGGCGGCCGACTGTTTCTTTTCTTCCACATTCCTCTACTAACATCCGGGATACTAAGGTTTGCAAAGGTCTTTCACTGCGGACACCCCGTATCTCATCGATTTCTGTCCGTGTGATCGGCTGCTGATAAGCAATGATTGCCAATGTTTCTAACGCAGCCTGAGACATCCTGCTTGGCTTGGGCTGAATAACCCATTTCTTAAAATATTCACTGTGAACCGGTTTGGTTGTTAAGCTGAGCATCCCATTAGCATTGAGAATCATCAGCCCCCGATTCTGTTCTTTATAATCTGTTTGAAGCTCATCTACAATTTGACGAACCTCATCTAAGGAAACATCAAGGACATTGCTCAGCTCGCTCACGGTTATTCCTTCATCACCGCCGGCAAATAACAGGCCTTCCGCAACCCCTTTTAAATAATCTAATTCCACGATGACTCCTCCATGCTATAAACATATAATTCTTCAAAATGATTTTCTTGCATTGCATATACTTCTCTTTTTTTCATTAATTCCAAAACAGCTACAAAAGTGGATACGATATATGATTTCGTAGGAACAGGAAATAAAGCATAGAATGTAATGCCATTTTTACTGCTTTTAACCTGCTGCAGTACTTCATCCATCCGTTTTTCTATCGGTATTTCCGTTCGTTCGATAACGGTATCTTGCGGCTCTTTCCATTGATTTCGCTGCATCATTTTTTTCAAAGCGCCAATCATATCAAAAACAGAAGCATTCCCTGCATTCACATTTTCAGGCAGAACATCTTTAAAATCAAAAACAACTGGCGAGCGCGTATAGACCTGCTGCTCTTTCGCCTCTTTTTCTTTTAATGCTTCCGCAGCTTCTTTATATTTTCGATATTCAATTAAACGCTGCATCAGTTCTTCACGGGGATCCTCCATATATGCTTCATCCATCTCTTCCTCTTCGAATTCCTGCTTGGGAAGAAGCATCTGGCTTTTGATCGCCAGCAAGGTAGAAGCCATTACCAGATATTCGCTGGCAATATTTAATTCCAAATGCTGCATCGTATGAATATAATCCATATACTGTTGTGTAATCTGAGCAACCGGAATGTCATAAATATCGATTTCATAGTGATTTATTAAATGAAGCAATAAATCTAATGGTCCTTCAAATTTTTCTAATTTAACTTCATATCCTTGAATCATCGCTGTAATTCCTCTCAAGCTGACCAAAACAATGCATCATTTACTTTAAAAAGTAATAATTTAATTGCAAAAGCCCATACACTATTTGCTCAGCTTACATAAGTTATAACGTAATATAAATGTTAGCACAAAACATTTATGGATTGAACTAAAAAGGAGGAAATAAAATGAGTGGTTATTCTGGTGGTTACGCAGGTGGATTTGCTTTAATCGTTGTACTATTTATTTTATTAGTAATTGTAGGAGCAGCTTGGTACTAAAATACTTGAAATAAATAGACTTTGCAACGAATGAAAAGCCAACCCGTATCAGGGTTGGCTTTTATCATCATCCTTTGCTTTCTCGTAAAAGGCTTTTACACTTTCAGAGGGCACAATCTCGTATTTATTTGAATAAATACGATGAATCTCAGCAATCATTCGTGAACCGATTCCATGATCCCGATGAGATGGATTCACGGTAAGGTGGTTAATAACCAATTGATTGTCATCCACGATTTGTACGCCGATTGCTCCGAGGACATCATCGCCTTCTTTCCACAAATGTAAATGCAAATCTTCATTTTCTTCATATTCACGAATCGTTTCTTGCAATTTTTTTACATCTTTTTCCTCAGGCATAAATGATAATAAGCCCATAGCAATTTTTTCTAAGTTTCTTTTAAAGCGAATTAACATAATTACCCCTCATTAAATTTCTTGTATGGTAATCCTTTTAAATTTTAATCAGTATTTACTCTGAAAGTATAACGCATTTCCAATATAATGAAAAGCACCATTTTAAAATTTAAGTAAAAACAACGATAACGATGAAGCGAGAAATATAATGTTATCCTTCGACACGAATCTCTTTCATTACATCTCCGTTAGACATTGCTTTTGCTAGCTCAACACCGGAGGTCACTTTTCCAAAAACTGTGTGAACGCCATTTAAATGCGGCTGCGGCTCATGAACAATGAAAAATTGAGAGCTTCCTGTATCTTTTCCGGCATGCGCCATAGATAAAGAGCCTTCCTCGTGTTTATGCGGATTCCCTTCTGTTTCACATTTGATTGTATATCCCGCAGAACCTGTACCATTACCGACTGGACAGCCGCCCTGGCTGACAAAACCGGGGATTACGCGATGAAAAGTCAATCCATCATAAAATTTTTCATTCGCTAATTTTTCAAAGTTAGCTACAGTTCCCGGCGCTTCATTTGGATACAATTCAAATTCAATTTTATTTCCATTTTCCATTTCGATATAACCTTTTTTCATTTCAGCAAATCTCCTTCTAAAAACAATTATACTTTATTTTACCACTTATTCCGTTCAAGTAAAGCTCTTTATCCCATCATAAGACAGATCATTTTTAACAATATCTTGATATGTTTCTCTCTTGACGACAAGGTGATCCTGCCCTTCTTCAATAAACACAACAGCAGGTTTGGTCAAACGATTGTAATGGCTTGCCATCGAGTAATTATACGCTCCTGTCGAGAATACAGCCAGGATATCCTTATCTTCAATACGCGGCACTGGAAGGTCCCAAATCAGCATATCGCCAGATTCACAGCACTTCCCTGCAATAGAAACTTCTTTTTCCGGACTGGCTTCCGGACGATTTGCAATCACCGCATCATATTTTGATTGGTATAGTGCAGGGCGAATATTATCTGTCATCCCGCCATCAATGGAATAATATTCTCTCACACCAGGAATTTTTTTGTTAGATCCGATTGTATATAACGTAATTCCTGCATCGCCTACAATGGAGCGGCCGGGCTCAATCCAAATCTCTGGAAATTTCATCTTATATTTATCGCAATTTTCTTCCACGCTGTCAATCATATCTTTCACATATTCCGCCAGCGGAAGCGGCTGGTCATCTTCGGTATAACGAATGCCGAATCCTCCACCTAAATTTAACACATCCGCTTCAAATTTGTATTTCTGCTTCCAATCTTCCAGCTTAGCAAAAAGGATAGCCGTTGCTGCTCGAAAACCATTTGTTTCAAATATTTGTGAACCAATATGACAGTGAAGGCCTTTCAGATGGATTCTCGGATGTCCCAACACCTTCTTAAGAGCAGCTTCTGCCTGTCCATTTTGCAGGTCGAACCCAAATTTAGAGTCTTCATTCCCTGTCATAATGTATTTATGCGTCTTTGATTCCACACCAGGGGTTACCCGGAATAACACATCCATCGTTTTCTCCTGTTTGATAAGCTCTTGGTCCAACAGTGCAATATCATGAAAATTATCAATCACGATACAGCCGATGTCATGCTCCACAGCCATCGCGATTTCCTTTTCATTCTTATTATTTCCATGCATATGAATTCTTTCAGCAGGAAACTCTGCTTGAAGTGCTGTATATAATTCACCTTCAGAAATCACGTCTAGACATAGTCCTTCCTGTTTGGCAACCTGTAGCATCGCAATAGTTGAAAAGGCCTTGCTCGCATAAGCAACCCTTCCGGTAATTCCAGCATCACGAAATGCTTGTACAAAAGCTCTGGCATGCTTTCGAATCATTTCTACATCGTAGACATATAAAGGTGTTCCATATTTTTCTGCTAATTCGATGGTGTCCACACCACCAATTTCTAAATGTCCCTTTGTATTGACGGTAAAGGGGTGTGCATCAAGTATCATTCTTTTTCCCCCATTGTTTAAATAATTAAATACTTTATCACAAGACAGTAAATAATGAAAGCAAAAAACAATACTTCAGCCAGAAGGAGATGAAACAATCAATAAGCTGTCATAAACAAAGGTTGAGGGATTGCTGTATTTCCTTTTCGCAGTCCCTCCATTTTACAGGCGGCAAGTAACTGGAAACCGATCATGCCCCTGTCTTTTTGAATAATCGTTTCAAGGACGGCGATAGTTATTACGAGGATGTACAATACTCGGGCGATGTTTGTTATTCGGAACCGGCATCCGAAATATAATTTGTTTCATTGCATTTAAGTTAAAAGGAAGCAGAGGCCACATATACGGCGTTCTCATCGATCTGATCTGAACAATAAAAAATATATAAAGGGTGATTCCAATCATATAGCCGGGAAAACCGAATAATCCTACCGCAAGGACCAGAATAATTGTAACTACCTTATTCGCAACACTTAACTCGTAACTTGGTGTCACATAATTTCCAATAGCAGCCGTTGAAATGTATAAAATAACCTCTGGCGAAAACAATCCGACTTCAATCGCTATTTCCCCAATTAAAACAGCTGCAATTAATCCCATCGCTGTGGATAAAGGAGTCGGGGTGTGTATCGCTGCCATTCTTAAGAATTCAATCCCTATCGTTGCAATAATAATCTGAACGGTTATTGGAATGTTCCCTTCATCATTGGGCCCGATAAAACTTAATTTATCCGGCAGCAAAGACGGTTCAACCGCAAACAGAAGCCAGGTCGGCAAAAGAAATAATGCAGCCAGCACAGCAAGAAAGCGAATAAAACGAATACATGTACCGATTGTCGGCACTTGCCGATATTCTTCTGCATGCTGCAAGTGATGAAAAAAAGTTGTTGGAATAATAATGGCACTGGGAGAAGTATCGACAAATATAATGACATGACCTTCTAATAAATGACTTGTCGCTACATCTGGTCTCTCTGTATATCGAACCAGCGGATATATATTCCATTTTTTAACCAGTAAAAATTCTTCTAATGATTTATCAGACATCGACATACCATCGACCTGAATTTTTCCAATCAGATTTTTTAAGTGCTTTACTAAATTCGGATTAGCTATATCTTCAATGTAGGTGATACAAACATCTGTTTTCGAACGTTCGCCAACCTTCATCATTTCATTCCGCAAACTTTCATCCCGCAAGCGTCTTCTGGTGAGCGCTGTGTTTTCTACAATATTTTCTGTATACCCATCTCTTGATCCACGAATGACTTTCTCTGTATCCGGTTCTTCTGGAGTTCTTCCGGGATAATTACGCACATCAATAATTTGTGCATATTCTTTTCCATCAATAAATACAGCTATCAGACCGCTGAGTACTTCATCAACTGCTTCATCCATTGTTTGAACATGTTCTACCTGCTGATGGACCAGCCGGTTTTCAATGATTTTTCCAATCTTGTCACTTTCTGATTCATTATCATTGATTTCAACCATTACTCTTAAAATCTGTTGTACAACGGAGGTATCCGTAAGACCATTTACATAGTACATCTGGATACGCTGATTCAGGACGACTGTCTCCCTGTAGCCCAAATCATACGATTTTTCTAAGCCTACCCTCTTTTTCATATACGCATAGATATCATCAATATGAGGAGAGATTGGGCTCTTTTTTTCTTTATCTGTCTGCATGTAATCACCTTCTGTTTGTCAGCTTATATTGGAAAAGCAAAACTGTTTTGCGTCTCAGCTTCTTGTTTGGAAGCTTAAATTATCAAGAATTAATAATTTTGGATAAAAAACCTGCTGTATTTTACCGGACAAAATAAACCCACTGAAACAGCGAACCAAATACTTTACCCAGCATCAGGGCCATCATAAATAAAATCACATAGCCGTCCATACCTATCCTCCGTGAGAGAATCGGGAAAACATTTAATACTTCTGTTAATGCTGCAGCAAGCATTCCGTTAAAAATGCCATGAAATAATCCCCATAGCATCAATGCAAACACAGATTGTGATGTGGAAATAGGAGCAAAAGAGAAATAAGTCCCAATTAATAACCCAATAATAACTGCCGCTCCATAAACTTTGATGTATTTCTCTGTCTTGCTTAATTGAATCAGTCTCGGAATAATCCCCAATACCGTAATAAAAGCAACAAAACCCGCACCCACTGCAACCCCGCTGCTGAAGCCAATAAAAATTTGCAGGATATTAAGAAGAATTTCTTGGATCATTCAATTCATTTTCCATTGTATTGATATACTGCTGTAAATCCTGCTGATAATTAAAAATTTCTACTTCCAGCGGACTTGGCTCTTCATTAAATCTTTTTTTAAACCAGTGATTAAAAAAAAGAATGGTTCCTACGCCGAGACCTAATGAATAAGGAATCTGAATCCATAAAGGATACTCATTTTCGGTGCCAGTCAGGAGAAAATGCAGTTTTTGCTGGACGGGCTGCATGCTTACATCATAATGAAAGTTCATAATAGTCATTGCCGATCCGACAAACAGCAGCAGCCAGACAAATGTAAGAACCAAAGGATGGGTTGCTTTTTTACGCGGTTCAATTTGTATCAGCGTTTGTTCCGGTCCGAGCAGCTGAAATTCAATATCGGAATATTCCTTTGTAAGGTGATCAATTACCAAAAAGCTGTCAATTACCAAGATATTTTTATCTTTTTTGGATAGGCGGTAAATCGACGTATCTTCCAATAATTCCTTTTTGTTTGACTGTGTGGATATATAAGCAATATCTTTTAGTTTGAGCTCCTGCCATGTTTCTAGGACTATTTTTTTCCGCATTCTTATATATACAAGCTCTGCCATGGTTAACTCACCCTTATCTTCATTTCCTTAACCAATAGTATTTGTTAAAAGAGAACAAAATATAAGCCTTAAATGTAAAACAAGGCTTTACTCAGCGGGAGTCTTACAAAAGTTCTTCGATGTGAGGAATAATCGCAGTCCTAGTCCCAGCTAGTTACACTGCGATAAATACAATTGAACGAAAAAAAGCTTATCTGTGTGAGTCACACAAATAAGCTTTCCTCTTAGCCTGCATCTTAGCCTGCATCCATATTTTTTTTCATATCCTCTAAAATCTTTTTCTCCAGTCTGGATACCTGTACCTGAGAAATTCCGAGCCTTTCAGCCACTTCGGTCTGTGTCTGGTCTTTATAATATCGTAGGTAAATAATTAACCTTTCCCGTTCAGTAAGCGATCGTACGGCTTCCTGAATGGATAATTTCTCAAACCATCTGGAGTCCTGCTCCGCGATTTGGTCTAATAAAGTAATGGAATCTCCATCACTTTCATAGACCGTTTCATGAATGGATTGGGGTGATTTTGCCGCCTCTTGTGCATGTACAATTTCTTCTGGTTCCAGCTCTAAAGCTTCTGCCAGCTCATTTACAGATGGAGAACGACCTAAATCTTTCGACATTTCTTCCCGTTTGCGGCGGATTTTATTCCCCATCTCCTTCAGAGATCGGCTGACCTTCACACTGCCATCATCACGAATAAAACGTTGTATCTCTCCAATAATCATGGGAACGGCATAGGTAGAAAATTTAACATTATAGGATAAATCAAATTTATCCACTGCTTTGATCAGCCCAATGCTCCCAATTTGAAATAAGTCATCTGGATCATATCCCCGATTAACAAATCGCTGCACAACAGACCAGACAAGCCGGACATTTCGGCGGATCAGCTCTTCTCTTGCTTCGTTATCACCGGATTGGCTTAACCGGATCATTTTCTTTACCTGCTCATTGGAAAGCTGCTCTCTTTCCTCCGTTTTATGAATATTCACGACAGAGACCTTAATTATATACCGTTTTTGATTTGGATAATTGCTTTTTCATATAAACGGAAGTCCCTTTTTCAGGAGCAGAAATGACTTCCACGGTATCCATGAAATTTTCAATAATCGTAAAACCCATGCCGGATCGTTCCATTTCTGGCTTTGATGTATATAAAGGTTCCCTTGCTTCATCAATGTTTAAAATACCTTGTCCCTCATCACGGATGGTCAGCTCTATTTCTCCATCGTATAGAACGCAGTCAATATATACCTTATGATGCGGTTCGCTTCCATAGCCATGAATGATGGCATTTGTCACTGCTTCCGAAACAACGGTTTTAATTTCTGTTAATTCCTCCATTGTCGGGTCCAGCTGTGTGATAAAAGATGCGACAGCAACTCTGGCAAAAGCCTCATTTTCACTGATACTTGAAAAAGAAAAAGACATTTCATTTCTCATGATGTCACCCCCAAGCCTTGAAGTGCGCGTTCTTCATTTTCTTCTAAACGTATAATTTTGTAAAAGCCTGACATATCAAATAGACGATGCAGTGAAGGAGACACAGAACAAAGAACCATCTCTCCTCCCAATTGAACAATTTCTTTATAACGTCCTAAAACAACCCCCAGCCCAGAACTGTCCATGAAACTAACTCCGTTTAGATTCAAGATGATATGTTTAATGGAATGCATATAAATCCAATCCTTCCACGTATCTCTCAATCCTTCTGCCTCATGATGATCCAGCTCACCTTCCATACGTACAATCAGCACATCGCCTCTTACTTCAAATGTTGTTTGTAATCCCATGTGCAAATGCTCCTCCTCTTTGTTGTGAAATAGTTGTGTTTTTGCTTAAAATACATGTTCAGAAAGTCCGGGAAAGAGAACAGGAAATTTCTTTCTCAAGCTCTTTTTACAGACTTTCGGAACGTCCTTAGTTAGTGTATTCTCTAAACAAATGACTATTTCCTGCTACTCGACAAAAGAAGTGGAAATCCGTGTTAATCGGCTGCTTTCACCATTTTTTGCATGGTACGTTTTGCTAATTCTAAAACAGATGCTTCGCTGATATCCTCGTTCACAATAAGCGGGGTAGCGTATACAGGCTCATCATTTTCTTTGACGGTGAGCTCTCCAACCACGGTGCCTTTTTTAACTGGGAATTCCCAATTATCCTGAATGGAAACTTCTGTTGTGACAGCTGCTTCTTCCTGCCCTTTTTTCTGCAGGGTATGCACACTCTGTTCAGTAACAATATCAAAATGATGCGGGTCTGCTTTTATTTTGTTGAGCTCCATCACAGTTTCTTCTTTGGCAAAAAGCTGTTCTGTTTTGTAGCTTTGGAATCCATAATCCATTAATCCGGATATCATTTTGTTACGTTCTTTAGGCGTTTCTGCTCCCATAACTACAGCGATAACCCGCATATCATCGCGTTTGGCTGTAGCTGTAAGACAATACTTTGCTTCATTTGTATAACCCGTCTTCATGCCATCTGCCCCCGGGTATGAACGAATCAGCTTATTTGTATTTACCAGCCAAAACTCATTTTCCTCCCCCTGTCGTAAATAATCTTCGTAAATGGATGTATAATTTGTGATATCTTCAAAGTGTAATAATTCTCTCGTCATTACTGCCATATCATAGGCGCTGCTATAATGATCGGCTGCCGGCAGCCCGGTTGTATTCGCAAAATGAGTATTCTCTAACGCAAGTTCTTCCGCTTTTTTATTCATCGCCCGGACAAATTCCTCTTCTGTTCCAGCAATCTTCTCTGCCATGGCAACACTGGCATCATTTCCGGAAGCAATCGCGATTCCTTTTATCAGATCATCAACTGACATTTCTTCCCCTGCCTCCAAAAATACCTGTGACCCTCCCATTGAAGCAGCATATTCACTGACGACAACAATGTCTTCTTTGGAGATTTCCTCTTTTTCTAAAGCTTCCATAATAAGAAGCAAGGTCATTATTTTAGTCATACTGGCTGGCGGTAATTGTTCATGCGCATCTTTATCAAACAATACGGTGCCTGTGTTTTGTTCGATTAAAACACTGGATAACGCATCCTCAGCTAACTTTGTTTCTTCTTTGTTCTCTTCATTCGCTAAAACAGTTGAATAGTTAAAAAATATCGTTCCAATAAGTAATCCAATCATGCATAAGATTCGTCTCTTCATACTGCTTCCCTCCAAATTACAATAATACTGTTAGGATTTCCATATTGACGCTATTTCATACTATTTTTTTGATTAACAAATGAAGGAGAGAGCATCTTTTTTGTTGTTCAGCAAACTCTCATCTATACTAGGATGAGAATTGGGATAAAGAAGGGAGTTTTGGAAATGAGTCAAGATATCAGGGGAAAAATTGCTTATATAACTGGCGGAAGCAGCGGAATTGGCAAAGCGACTGCGCGCCAATTAGCAAAAGAAGGCGTTCATCTAGGTTTAATTGCCAGAAACCAGGAAAAGCTGGAGAATGTCCAAAAGGGATTAGAAAATGAAGGTATTTCTGTTGTCACCTGCAGTGCGGATATTTCGAAGCATGACCAAGTCAAATCTGCGGTTCAGACGCTAGAACAGCAATTAGGCAAAGCAGATATTTTGATTAATAATGCAGCAATAAGCGATTACGGTAATTTTCAGGATATGGATGAGGAAGTATGGAAGCATATTTTTGAAGTGAATGTTTTTGGAACATATCATATGCTGAAGGAAGTGCTGCCGCATCTTGTCAGCAAGCAAAAAGGAGACATTATCAACATTTCTTCCAGCAATGGATTAAAAGCAACCGCAGGCTCAACTGCCTACAGCGCATCTAAATTTGCTATTCAGGGCATGTCAGAAGCATTGATGCAGGAGGTACGCAGAGAAAACATCCGTGTATTTACCATGAACCCCAGCTTAGTCGCAACTGAGCTAGCTTTTGGCGATGAATTAGAAGAAAAGAACGAAGATAAGTTTATGCAGCCGGAAGATATCGCCGAATATATCGCAGCTCAATTAAAATTAAATCAGCGTATTTTTATTAAGCAATCTGCACAATGGGCGACCAATCCATTTTAAAAAAAGAAAAAAAGAGCTTTAGACACTATACAGTGATTTCTAAAGCTCTTTTTCCACTCATCTCTATTTAATGGATAACACCAATAACACTTGGATTTACTTGAACGGGAGTTTCTGTAATTGTAATTGCATCCTTTATTTTCTGAATGACAGCTGCATTATCTTCTATATTAGTATGGATGGTTGCAAGCTTATCGCCAGCCTCCAGCTTATCACCCAGCTTTACATGAAAGGTGATTCCTACTTGATGATCGATTTGATCATCCTTTGTTTTTCTGCCGGCGCCGAGCAGCATAGCAGCCTCTCCCATCTGCTGTGTTTCGACAGAAGAAATATACCCTGCCTTCTCTGCAGTCACATCAATAGATTGCTTTGCTTCGATTTCATGAATACTGGACATATCCCCATCTTGTGCCTCAATAAAGGTAACAAACTTCTCATAAGCATCTCCATTTTGAATCACTTCTTCAACCAATTTTCTGCCTTGTTCTTCCGTCGTTGCTTTTCCGGCCAGATAGACCATTTGCGCAGCAATCTCTACAGAGACATCATATAAATCCTGACTATATTCCTGGTCACGTAATAATTTTACTGCCTCCAGCACTTCATTTCCATTACCGATTTCTGTGCCAAGAGGCTGATCCATATTAGTTAAAACAGCCACGGTTTCCCGATTTAACTTTTTCCCGATGGCAACCATTGTTTCCGCAAGCTTCCTTGCTTCCTCTTCTGTTTTCATAAAAGCGCCATTGCCGACTTTAATATCTAATACGATGGCATCTGCTCCGGAGGCTATTTTCTTACTCATGATGGAGCTTGCAATTAATGGAATAGAGTCAACCGTACCTGTCACATCTCTTAAAGCATAAATCTTTTTATCCGCAGGTACTAAATTCCCTGATTGTCCGACCAGCGCGATACCTAATTCTTGTACCTGCTCTTTAAACCTGTCTAACGGAAGCTCTGTATGAAACCCTTTAATCGATTCCAGCTTATCTACTGTTCCGCCGGTATGACCGAGCCCGCGTCCGCTCATTTTTGCAAAAGGGATGCCTAAGGACGTGATAATCGGAGCGACTACTAAACTGACCTTGTCCCCTACGCCGCCAGTAGAGTGTTTGTCTACAACTGTGGTATTTAAAAAGGATAAATCAATGGTTTCCCCAGACTTCACCATGAAGTCTGTAAGTGCAGAGGTCTCATCACTGTTTAAACCTTGAAAATACACGGCCATCAACCAGCTTGCGATTTGATAATCCGGTATCGTATCATTGACATATCCATCTATCATATACTCGATTTCTTCATAAGATAATGCTTCTCCGTATTTTTTCTTATTGATTATCTCTACCGTATTCATGTTAATCGCCCTCTCTATTTATTTAATATCGTCTAAAAAGCTCGTACCATGTTCCGGTAATGTAATATTAAAATTGTCTGCAATGGTTGCACCGATATCCGCAAAAGTTGTCCTGACCGGAAGCTCTTTCCCTTCTTCAATACCTATGTGGTAAACAAGCAGCGGCACATATTCGCGGGTATGATCCGTTCCGTGATGTATCGGATCATTTCCGTGGTCAGCTGTAATAATCAATAAATCATCTTCCTGCAGCTGATCAAGTATTTCCGGCAGCTGTTTATCATAGGTCTCCAGCGCTTTTCCATATCCCATTGGATCTCTGCGATGGCCATACTTTGCATCGAAATCAACCAGGTTAAGGAAGCTTAAGCCGGTGAATTCCTTTTTCAACGTATCACTTAATTTCACCATTCCATCATCGTTATCCTTTGTACGGACTGCCTCTGTCACTCCTTCCCCATCATAAATATCAGATATCTTCCCAAGTGCGATAACGTCAATTCCGGCATCTTTTAATTCATTCATCACTGTGCGCCCAAAAGGTTTTAACGCGTAGTCATGTCTGTTGGATGTACGTTCAAAAGCCCCCGGCTCTCCTACGAACGGACGGGCAATGACACGCCCTACCATATACTTCTCATCCAGCGTGAGCTCTCTGGCAATTTCACAAATCTGGTACAATTCATCGATTGGAACCACATCCTCATGAGCAGCAATCTGCAGAACAGAATCTGCAGATGTGTACACAATCAAGCTGCCCGTTTCGACATGTTCTTTTCCAAGCTCTACTAATATTTCTGTTCCAGATGCCGGTTTATTGCCAATTACTTTTCTTCCAGTCTTTTCTTCTAATGCTTGAATAAGCTCATCTGGGAATCCATCCGGGAACGTTCGGAATGGCTGGTCAATACGGAGTCCCATAATTTCCCAATGACCAGTCATGGTATCTTTTCCATTAGAAGCCTCCTGCATTTTTGTATAATGTGCTTTAGGCTTGTCCGCCGGAGCAATCCCTTTAATTTCACGAATATTGCTCAGGCCTAGGCTTCCCATCGTCGGCATATCCAGCCCATTCATTTCTTCTGCAATATGGCCTAGTGTATCCGCTCCCAAATCATCAAACTTCGCGGCGTCCGGTGCCTCTCCAACCCCTACTGAATCCATGACAATTAAAAATACACGTTTAAATGATTTCATTTGTATCTACCTCCTATGTACTATATTCCCGAAACTATGGTTCCGTATGATATTTATTATAGATGTTAGATGTCTGACAACAAAAGGTCAATGAAATTTTTGCTGATACACTTTTTTACATTTAATAAAGATAAAATTAAGCTCTCGGATGATAAGATTGATAGATATCCTTCAGCCTAGCTTTCGTTACATGCGTATAAATTTGTGTTGTCGATATATCCGCATGTCCAAGCATCTCTTGTACAATTCTTAGATCTGCTCCGTTTTCCAATAGATGGGTGGCGAAAGAATGCCTTAAAGTATGCGGAGTGATTGTCTTATGAATATCAGCTTTTATAGCCAATCCCTTTAAAATTTTCCAAAATCCCTGTCTGCTTAAAGGACGGCCATGCTGATTTAAAAAAAGTGCACTCTCCTGTTTGTTTTTCTTCACAAGCTCTTTTCTCGCCGTTTGTATATAATCTTCCAGAGTCTTTCTGGCTGTGTCTCCCAGTGGAACAATCCTTTCTTTCGAGCCTTTCCCCATACATTGGACAAAGCCCATCGTCAATTGTAAATCCTCCAGTTTTAAGCCTATCATTTCAGATACACGCAAGCCCGTGGCATATAATAATTCTAGCATTGCCTTATTGCGCAGTGACAGCGGTGTTGCAGTGTTTATGCTTAATAATCGATCTACTTCCTCCTGAGAAAGTGTATCCGGAAGCTTCCGGTCTTTTTTCGGAGTTTCAATATGCAGACTGGGATCTGTATCAGCAATTCTCTCCCGTATTAAAAATTGGTGAAAGGATCTGATAGAAGAAATATGCCTCGAAATCGTAGCAGTCGACTTACCGCTGTCTTTTAGCTCATACAAAAAGCGCATAATATCATTTCGGGTGATTTCATTCCAAACATTATAGCCGATTTGGGTCAAATGTTTCTCGTAAGCAGTAAGATCTCTCTGATAGGAAGTGATGGTATTATCTGACAATCCCTTCTCTACCCGCAGAAAATGAAAAAAATCCTCTAATGCATATTTCAACATATTTATTCCCCTTTCAGAAAATCAAATGGAAACCAGGGAATCCCCTCCTCCACCACCTTAACCGCTGGTCCTTCCGGCAAATCATAACGATGCATTTCTTGAAACTCTTTATATATAAAATGCAGACAAACCGAAAAAAAGCAAGCACCTATCATAAACCAAATAAATATTTTAACAGTTTCCTTAACATGCTTCTCCATACTCTAACCTCCCTGTGCTGTTACGCTGTATCGCAGCCAAACACGTTTATAGTTAGAATATGCAAACAAGCTCTTCAAAAATACAAGAAAAAGATGCGGACAGGAACAAAATCGGTACATCTCCTTCTGTTAATATTATACAATGATTGGAAGCAGAGTTAAACTACAAACACTTTTACACTTTTGTGTCGTCCAGATTTTTGCCATACTAAAATTAATCAAAAAGGAGGTCTTACAGGTGCTTGAAGAAAAATTAAAACAATTAGGTGACAACTCCGCTATCGAAACAAAGACGCCCATTTCCGGCGGCGATATTAATCAGGCTTACTATGTAAAAACCGGAAAGCAGGAATATTTTATAAAAGCGAATCAAAGTGCAGCCAGTGATTTTTTTCAAATAGAAGTAAATGGACTGGAAAAAATTCGTTCGACACAGACAATTGCTGTACCGGAAGTATACTACTTTGATAATTCCGCCGGAAATGAAGAAATGATGCTGATCATGGAGTGGATTGAGGGAGAAGAAACTGCAGCTGCAGAGCAGCATTTAGGCGAACAGCTGGCCTCGATGCATTTAGTCGGCGGCTCCACAGCATATGGTTTAGATCAGTTAACTTATGTTGGAAAATTAACTCAGTCAAATGAGTGGTACACCAATTGGGTGGATTATTATCGTGAGCATCGGCTTCAGCCCCAGTTAGATTTGGCGGTGCAGTACAATCGGATGAACCAAAATAGACGTTTAAAACTAGAGGCATTGATTCGTGATTTAGATCTTTATCTCCCCAGTCAGCCTAAGGTTTCCTTATTACACGGTGATTTATGGGGAGGCAATTGGATTATAGGGGGCGCAGGACAGCCTTATCTGATTGATCCCTCTATACTTTACGGGGACCATTTATTTGAACTAGCTTTCACGGAACTCTTTGGTGGGTTTTCCAATACGTTTTATTCGCAATATCAGGAAGCAATGCCACTAGCTGATTATTATCAGGACGTGAAGCCGATTTACCAGCTTTTCCATTTGCTTGTTCATTTAAATATGTTTGGCGAGGTCTATGGCGGCAGCGTAGATCGCATTTTAAAAAGATATATTTGATTTTCTTCACCGCCTCAGCCCGGCGGCAGTATGTAATGACATTCTGCCGCCGGCTATCCCTGTTGCTGATCAATATGTATTTTGCTCCAAATAAAAATAAAACCTTTCTCTCCCGGAAAAAGGTTTTACTCTCATTACTTATGTTGCTTTTTGAACATCTTCTTTTTCTGCTGCAGCTGCTTTTTGACATTGGCGACAAATCCCATGAAAGGTTAAGCGATGATCCTTCACCTCAAAGCCCCAGTCATTTTCAACGATTTGTTCTACTTCACCTAATAAATCATTTTCAATCTCTTCAACAGAGCCGCATTCAATACATACTAAATGATGATGGAAATGCTTTGCGCCTTCTTTACGCAAATCATATCTGGATACACCATCACCAAAATTAATTTTGTCTACTATTTTCAATTCGGATAATAATTCTAATGTACGATAAACGGTTGCCAGACCAATTTCTGGTGATTTCTCCTTTACAAGAAGATACACATCCTCCGCACTTAAGTGATCGTCTTCTCTTTCCAGAAGCACTCGAACCGTAGCTTCCCTTTGGGGAGTTAATTTGTAGCTATGCGAATGTAGCTGTTTTTTTATTTTTTCAATCCGGTGTTCCATGGATAGTCGCCTCCCTCACTCTACATTTTTATTATATGCATCTATCTTCCATGTGTCAAAGGTATTCTCAATTGTTAATAATAATTATTATAAAATAACATAAATTATTATATTAAAACAAATACCTTTTATCAAGCAATAAGCAAGTAATGTAAAATGTAAAGGAGTTAAGATAAAGATACTTTATTCTCCCGCAGGAGGATTATCCATGGTACCTCTCTATCCATTCTAACAGAAGTGTATTTGACAGATAAGCTTCCATCAATGCTGCTAATGCTGTACATACAATTAAAATTGCAAAAGTGATAAGCAATCTTATAAAAGGCGGCCATACTTCCTGGTACTGATGCTTTAATAAAAGCTTCTGCCATAAACCAATTGAAAATATCATAGCCACACTTCCTGCAATGATATATATAGGAATAATCAATAGGTTTTGAGGAGCAATCGATATCGTTGATAAAAGAAGCCCTTGCCCTCCCAGCTGATTGACCATAAAACCGACTGAAAAACCGACAACGAGCCCTTTCATGAATATCATAATCCAAATAATAGGGAGCCCAATCATACTCAATGCCAATAATATAATAAAAGAAAGATACTTAATATGATAAAGAAGACTTTGAATAAATATATCCTGCCGTCCAATAACTTCTCCTTCATTTGTTTGCTGTGTAAAGAACCGTTCCAAGTAAAAGAACAGATTTTGTTTTTGTACAAAATCCATACTATTTACCAAGATAGCCCCGAACACGATGCCTGTCAAAAAAAGAATGGCAGTAAATACATAAATGGTCGTGTGCCGTTTTATATGCCCGATTAATAAATGTTGAGAGGTATTATACATTGAGATCCTCCTGACTTCACTATAGTTCCTATACTTCAAACTATGAGAATCCCTCTTAAAACATACCTATTAATTTTTATCTTTTAATAGAGCAGGTAGAACGCGTCCGGTGAAAACCTTTTTTCTTATTTCGTTAAAGCATGTAAATAAAGAACAGCATAGTTCGTTTTTGCGTCTTGAATACGCCCTTTTTCCACGAGGTCTTTTGCTTCATCTAACGTTACTTCCATGATTTCCACAAATTCATCGTCATCGCCCGCCGGCGGATTTTCCATTTTAATTAAATCATTGGTGACGTAAACATACACCAGTTCATTAGCAAAGCCTGGAGAGGTGTAAAAAGAGGTCACTTGCGAGAGATTAGTTGTTGTATACCCTGTTTCTTCTTCCAGCTCACGGACTGCGGCAGTTAATGGATTTTCATTCTGCTCCAGCTTCCCTGCCGGAATTTCTACTAATGTTCTTTCCAATGGTTTGCGATATTGTTCTACAAGTACAATTTTATTATCTGGTGTAATTGGAATAATCGCTACGGCACCTGGATGATAGACAAGCTCTCTTTGAGCTGTTTCTCCATTGGGAAGCCGTACCTCATCTAGTTGTACATCAATAATGTTCCCTTCAAATATTTTTTTGGATGTCATTGTTTTTTCTTCAAAACGTTGCATATATGCTACTCCACCTTTTCGTCATTTAGTGCAGGTTAACAGGCTGACCCGCCAGCAGTTTGAACAAGTACTTTTTTATGGACAATCGCCTGTGAAATTCCTGCTGAATGCAATTCCCTTATATGTGTCTTTCCATTCATTTTATTCGCAGAACTCTATTGTAGCAAGTCTATTTCTTTTTTCTTCTGATTCGATTTCTTTTTTTATGACAAACGGTATTTTATTTCTTAACCATTCATTACTTTCAGACACTGATTATCATTCCCATCCGCCCCACAAACTATTTGATAGAAATGACTTATTTCATTCGTTAAAAAAGTGTATTAATTGTATTCTTTTCTATCACCCTCTACAATATATGCATACCGGATTTACAAGGAGGAATAGCATGAAGAAACGGCAGCTTGGCAAAAGCGATATCGAAATTTCTGATTTAACTCTCGGCTGTATGTCGCTGGGAACAAATGTACAGCAAGGTAAAAAAATGATTGATTATGCGTTAGATAAAGGAATCAATCACTTAGATACGGCAGACCTTTATCACTTTGGCGAGAATGAAAAAATCGTTGGAGAAGCAATAAAGCATCGCAGATCGGATGTAGTTGTGACTACAAAGGTCGGAAACCATTTTGAAAAAGGTAAAGATGATTGGTTCTGGGATCCTTCGAAGAAATATATCCACAAAGCCGTCCGGGATAGTTTACAAAGACTGAATACAGACTATATTGATGTCTACATGCTTCATGGCGGCACATTGGAGGATCCAATCGATGAAACCATAGAAGCTTTTGATGAACTAAAGAAAGATGGTCTAATCCGCACCTATGGTATTTCGTCCATCCGTCCAAATGTTGTCCGGGAATACGCCATCCGCTCCTCTATTGATATTTTAATGACACAGTACAGTCTTTTAGACAGAAGACCAGAGGAAGCCATTCTACCGATTGCAGAAGAAAATAAAATCGGTGTTGTTGCCCGCGGTCCGCTGGCACAGGGGCTACTAAGCAATAAAGCCGATGAAGTTCTCGATAAAAAAGCGGAGGACGGCTACCTCGACTATTCCTACAGCGAATTAAAATCACTTTATTATGAATTGGAACAGGCGTTGCCGGACAGTTCTCTGCAGCAATTAGCGATGTATTATGCAGCTAATCATCCTGCGATTACGTCAACCGTCTTTGGAGCAAGCTCTCTGGAACAATTAGAAAAAAATATTGCAGTTCACCAATCAATTAACGAAATCACCGATGCAGCTTATCCTATTCTGCAGCAGCTGTCCAAAGCTTCACAGTATGAGCAGCATCGTTAAAAAAGGCGGAGTTTCCGCAACTTCATAAGCCTTTTACAGCATTGCCAAAGAAACAGGTCTGCTTTCACTGAGAGATGATGCTCAGGAAAAGCAGACCTGTTTTATAAGATATACTTACTCTATTATTTTTTATCAAATTGAGATTGAAGGAGTTTCTCCATTAACCCTGGAAATAAGCGATACAGAATACTGCCAGCTTCCATCCACCACGGCATATTGATTTCTCTTCTATTAGAAAATAAAGAATGCACTACCTTTGAAGCTACTTTTTCAGGAGAAAGCATATACTTTTCTACATTCTGCTGGTATTTGCCCTCCTTATCAGCCATCTCAAAAAAGTTTGTTTTCACCGGGCCCAGATTAACAGAAGTGACCGTCAGGCTGCTTCCCCTTGTCTCTTGTCTGAGTACATTTGTAAAGCCCAGCATCGCATGTTTAGACGCAGCATATCCTGCTGCTTTTGGTGTTGGCAATTTTGCAGCCTGAGAAACAATATTAATAATATGCGATTTCCCTTTAAACTGCAGAAAATGTGGCAGGAAGGCTTTTGCATATTGCATCCCTGCTAAAACATTCACCTGAAACATTTCCTCTACCTCATCCATATTTAATTCTTCGATTGAATCAAATACACCAAAGCCTGCATTATTGATTAATCCATGAATACGCTTCTCTGTCTCCAACATATCATTAATCTGTTCTTCAATTGCTTCCCTTGAAAATCTGTCAATGGGATAAACCCTGCAAATGCCGTTATTTGCTTCTATTTCATCTGCTAATTCTTGCAGCAATTCTTGTGACCTTGCGATTAAAATAGGTATGCCGCCATGAGCAGCGATTTCTATAGCAATCCCTCTTCCAATTCCTTTTGATGCACCGGTGACAATAATTTTTTTATCTTTAACAAAATGATTTCTTCCTATTCTCATATTTATCGACCCTTACTTCATATAATGATTTAAAGTGTGTGACCTTGCTTTCAAAGTGTGAACATCATTTATTAGATGGATATCCTGTGTTTATATATATTGTACAACGAAACAATCCTCCCGTACACTGGTTTAAACATTGACTTACGGGGGAAAATCTAACACAATAAGATTGGGGGTGACACGATGACGTCCATTATCGCACACCGGGGTGCAAGCAATTATGCCCCTGAGAACAGTTTCCCGGCTTTTGAGCTTGCTTACGAGATGAAGGCTGATGGCATTGAAACAGATGTCCAATTAACAAAGGATAATATTCCTGTCCTTTTTCATGATGAAGGTTTGCAGCGTATTTTTGGAGTAAAAGGATGGATTACTCAATTTACGCTGGACGAGCTAAAACAATTAGACATGGGCAAATCCTTTCACACTGAATTTGCAGGAACACGGATCGTAACACTGGAGGAATTTCTAATCTGGATCAAAGATAAACCTTTGATTCTTCATTTAGAATTAAAAAATAATAAAATTGCACATAAGAATCTGGAGAAAATTACATATCAGCTTATTAAACAATATCAAATGCTGGACCGGACATACTTTTCTACATTCTCTGATACCAGTATAACGCGCCTGGCAAGTTTTGATGAAATTTCAAATATCGGTTGGTTAACCAAGCGATCAAGAAGAGATTTATTAGCATATGCCTTGTCTATCGGCGCAACAGCCGTTCATATAAAACACACGCTGCTGCGTCAGCAGCTCATAAATGAAGCGATGAAAAACGGGATTCCGGTAAGAGTGTATACGGTGAATTCAACCCGGCTTTTAAACCGATGCTTTTCTTACAAAGTAAATAGCATATTTACTGATGTACCCAATCGGGCGTTTGCTGTACGCAAAGCATTATATCGCAGTTTTTTGTCTTGATTGAAGAGCGCTTCCTAATTTTTGACCTTCTGCGTTGATGATTGTCGTATATTTGGGTAAAATTTTAAATTATAATATAATATTAAGGTGAGATTGAAACATGGAAATTACTTTCTTAGGCACCGGAGCAGGACTTCCTTCTAAAGAAAGGAATGTAACAGCCGTTGCACTCAGCATGCTGCAAGAATTAAATGAAGTCTGGTTGTTTGATTGCGGAGAAGCCACGCAGCATCAGCTTCTTCATACTAAAATTAAACCGGGAAAAATAAATAAAATCTTTATTTCCCATATGCATGGCGATCATATTTATGGATTACCGGGATTTCTCAGCAGCCGTTCATTTCAGGCAGGCGCAGACAGACCATTAACCATTTATGGTCCGGAGGGTTCAAAGGAATTTATCCAAGCTGCTTTGAAATTAAGCTATACGCATTTAACGTATCCTCTTACTGTTATAGAGATAAAAGAAGGACTGTTATTTGAAACGGAAGCCATCGAAGTATATGCAAAAAAACTTGTCCACGGTGTACCAAGCTTTGGTTTCCGTATTGTTGAAAAAGACAAGCCAGGTGAGCTTCTTGTAGATAAATTAAAAGAAAAAGGGGTACGTCCCGGTCCAGTTTACGGCGAAATAAAAGAAAAACCTTCTGTCACTCTGGAAGATGGCACGATAATTTACCGTTCTGATTTTATCGGCTCGCCCAAAAAAGGAAGGGTTATTTCAATTCTTGGGGACACCACCTATCAGGCGGCGCATAAAGAATTTGTAAAAAATAGCGATCTGTTAATTCATGAAGCAACCTTTGCTGCAGATAAAGAGACACTTGCAGAGGACTATTTTCATTCAACAAATATACAAGCCGCTAAAATAGCGCTTGATGCAGGATGTAAACAGCTAATCTTGACACACATATCTTCAAGATATCAATTTTCAGATATGGATGCATTTCTGGAAGAGACAAAAGAAGTATTTTTGAATACATCCATAGCCGGCGATTTTAGTGTGTTTCAATTATAGTTTGTGCATCGTTTACAGCTTGCACATCCTCTTGAAGTGAGAAAGGGAGAGACAGATTTGATGACCTTACAAGAAAACTATCAGCAAATTGTTGATGATCATCGAAAATATATTGATCAAGGAAATACCGTTGATTATACGTTTCGTAAACAACAATTAGAAAAAATCAAAAAGATTTTCAAAGATAATGAAGAAGAGATATATGATGTATTAAAAAAAGATTTAAATAAACCTGATCATGAAATAATACTTACGGAGATTGGCATTATTCAAAGCGAATTGGAAGTAGCCATTAAAAATCTCCGCTACTGGATGCAGCCTGAAAAAGTTGCCTCTCCATTAACGCATAAAGGCTCGAAAAGCTATATTATAAAAGAACCGCTCGGTGTTGTGCTCGTTATTGCACCATGGAATTATCCTTTACAATTATCATTAGTACCTGTTATCGGAGCGATTGCAGCAGGTAACTCAGTTATTCTGAAGCCGTCTGAACATGCTCCGCATACATCCGATTTTCTTGCCAGAATCGCAGAAGAGCATTTCGACCCGTCTTATTTCACTGTTGTTCAGGGTGCTGTCGAAGAAACAACAGAGCTGTTAAAACAGCGTTTTGATCACATTTTCTTTACCGGAGGAAGTGCAGTTGGAAAAATCGTGATGCGGGCCGCAAGCGAGCATTTAACTCCGGTAACGTTAGAGCTGGGCGGAAAAAGTCCTGCAATTGTAGATGAAGATGCAAACATCCAATTGGCAGCTAAACGAATTGTATGGGGAAAATATACAAATGCCGGTCAGACCTGTGTGGCGCCGGATTATTTATTAGTACAAGAATCTGTTAAATTCAAGCTTTTAAAAGCAATGAAAAAGCAAATAAAGTCTTTATTTGGCAAGAATGTACTCCAGGGTGAAAATTATTCAAGAATCATAAATCTGGATCATTTTAACCGCTTAAAAGCATTTTTAAATGAAGATCATATTGTTCATGGCGGAGAATATAATGATGAAGAATTAATCATTGAACCTACTATTCTTGATAAAATAGATTGGGAAGACCCTATTATGCAAGAAGAGATATTTGGACCGATTCTTCCCGTATTATCGTTTGAGAATATAGAGGACGCCCTTTCGTTGATTAAATCAAGAGAAAAACCATTAGCACTATACTATTTTGGAGAAAATCCGAGAATGCAGTCTCAGGTAATGGAATACGTTTCATTTGGCGGCGGTTCTATCAATGATACATTCTTCCATTTAGCAAACCCGTATCTTCCGTTTGGCGGAGTCGGGCAGAGTGGAATGGGAAGCTATCACGGGAAAGCCAGCTTTGATACATTTTCACATCAGAAAAGCATCTTAAAACAAACAACGAAATTTGATTTGCCATTCCGTTATTCGGGCGGTACGGTTACTTCAAATATTTTGAAGAAATTCTTATCTTAAAAAAACAAAAGCCTTGATTTTATTCTATTTCAATAGATATAAAATCAAGGCTTTTTATAATCATCTAGGAAATCTTTTTGAAAGCTTGTCCGTGGCTGCTGTTTGTCCTTCTCTTCATTTTTTAAAGATAAAAATATATCTTTTCCGTATTTATCCGTTAATGCTTCCATGGTTTCGTAGAGCTTTTCTTTTTTAGCGTTATCGCGGTAAGTAAACAAATCAAGCTGTTCTCCTACTTGACTCTTCTCCTCTACACTTTGCAAAGAGACACCCAATAGCCGTACAGGCTCTTCATTCCAATGTTTTTTTAATAGCTCCTTTGCGACAAAAAGAATATCTTCTTTTTCATCGATATACCCTTGCAATGTTTTACTGCGCGTAATCGTTTGATGGTTGTGAAAACGAATCATTAATTGAACACTTTTTCCTGTCGCATTTTTTCGTTTCACTCTTCTTGCTACATTGTCGGTAAGCTGGCCTAACAGCTGGTGAAGTTCATCCCAATCTGTTGAATCATGAGCCAATGTCTGTGAGCTGCCGATACTTTTGAAATCATGTACCGCTTCTGGATCCACAATCCGATAGTCTATTCCATTGGCCAGGTTCTTCATTCTTTCTCCATTAACCCCTAATAGCTGCTTTAATTGATAGACATCATGTACAGCTAAATCACCGATTGTATGAATAGATACTTTTCGAAGTTTTTCAGCAGTCTTCTTCCCGATTCCGTGCATTTCTTCAATTGGAAGTGGCCATAATACGTTAGATAATTCCCGCTTTCGAAGGATAGTTATTCCTAAAGGTTTTTTCATATCTGACGCCATTTTTGCCAGAAATTTATTCGGGGCAATACCAAGACTGCATGGGATATCCAGCTCTTTTAATATCCGCTGCTGCAGGTAATTAGCTATTTCTACCGGCGTTCCGAATCCTTCCGTATCAGTAATATCCAGGTAGCCTTCATCAATCGAAACCGGCTGGACGAGCGGTGTAATTTCTGAAAGCATCTTAAAAATAGCCCGGGACGCTTCCCGGTATCTGTCAAAATTAGGCCGCATCAATAATAAATCGGGGCATAATTTTTTTGCCTGCCACACGGGCATCGTCGTTTTCACGCCTTTTGCTCTGGCTTCATAGCTGCTTGTAACAATAATCCCCTTCCGCTCTTCCGGGTTTCCGGCGATTGCAATCGGCTTTCCTTTTAATTCCGGATTATGCGCCATTTCTACCGAAGCATAAAAGCAGTTCATATCTATATGGAAGATAACTCGTCTTTTCGAATTGACCGACTGTTCCATCATAACACCTCTATTCTTAACAAAAGAAGAACACACTCCATCATGGAATGCATTCTCCTTTTTCACAAAAAGCCGCTCCAAGAATGGAAGCTTTATCTTATTTTGCTGTGATTTTAACAATTTCCACAACAAATTCAGTTACTTTCACAAGATCTTCCACTTTAATCCGCTCATTGGTCGTATGAATCTCCTCGTAGCCAACTGCCAGATTAACGGTAGGGATTCCATACCCTGCAATCACATTGGCGTCACTGCCTCCGCCACTCTGTTCTAATTTACTTTCTCTGCCGATTGCTTTTGCAGCTTCTCTGGCAACTTCAACCACCTGATCTCCCGCTTTAAAATGATAGCCGGGATAAGCGATTGCTATCTTTACATCAGCGGAACCGCCAAGCTCTTCAGCAGCCTCTTCAAAAGCTGCTTTCATTTTCTCGACCTGTTTTTCCATCTTCTCTTCAGACAGGGAACGTGCCTCTGCTAAAATTTCTACATGATCTACAACAATATTTGTCTGTTTGCCGCCCTCAAAGCGTCCGATATTAGCAGTTGTTTCCTTATCAATACGTCCCAAAGGCATTTTAGAAATAGCTTTAGAGGCAATCGTAATGGCAGAAACACCTTTTTCCGGCTCCAATCCAGCATGTGCTGTTTTGCCGGTTATGGTTGCATGGATTTTCGCCTGCGTAGGTGCAGCCACAACAATATCACCAACGTTTCCATTACTGTCTAGCGCATATCCATAACGCGCATCTAACTTCGAGGAATCTAACGCTTTAGCGCCTACCAGACCAGATTCTTCTCCTACAGTAATAATAAATTGAATCTGGCCGTGAGGAATATTGTTTTCCTGAAGCACTTTAATCAGCTCAAACATGGCAGCTAAACCTGCTTTATCGTCTGAACCTAGAATTGTCTCTCCCTCTGAAGAAATCACGCCATCTTTAATAATTGGATGTATACCCTTCCCGGGAACAACCGTATCCATATGGGAAGTAAAATAAATAGCATCCGCACCGTCTTTGGTTGCAGGCAATGTACAAATTAAATTTCCTGCACCATGACCTGTCTGCTCTTTTGCATTATCTTCTTCCACCTGCACACCTAGAGCTTCCATTTTTTTGGTTAAAACCGATGCTATCTCTCTTTCGAAACCTGTTTCAGAATCTACCTGCACAAGTTCTAAAAATTCATTAACTAATCTTTCTTCATTCACACTCATTTGCGTAACCTCCTACCTTCTAGGCTACTATATTTTCTCTTTTTTTTACAGTAGAATGAATTGGAATCTAAGTTTCTCTCATCCGTTAATTAAAATCCGGAAGAACATTTTAAGAAAAACCATACGATTAGCTTGTCGGATGAATCATTTCACGTTAAAATAGCGGTAGATGATATCGGATTCTAAAGGGGGATATTTCATGGCAGCAAAGCAATCTGTGCAAAAAAAGCGTTCAAAACGTGAACGCCGCACGAAAATGATTATCTATTTCATGGTCGCTCTAATGCTTATTTCAGCAATTACAGCTGGACTGGCTGCATTTGTTTAAAAATAGAAGGCTGTGCCAAAATGATTATTTCATTTTGGCACAGCCTTTTGATATGGTTCCAATCTTATGTAAAAAGGAAAAGCTAAGCTTCTTTTTTCCTTTTCTTCCAAGGCGTTACGTCACTTTTTTTGAATTTATTTTTTATAATCAAGTACTCTTCTATTTCATGTAATAATTGAAATAAGTGCGCCCTTGTTTCAAACGCTTCTCTCGTTTCCGGTAACTCCTCCGCGTGAAATTCCCGCTTTAATTCTTTCAACTGCTCTAAAAAAGTAATTGCTGTATTTCCTGGATGGACAGCTTTAGATAATCGCTCAAAGAAATCTGCAATCTCAAGGGCAATATGATCTGTCTTTGGAAGATGCGTAACAAGCGGAAGCATTTTCTTCAACAGCTCAAACTGTCTTTCTCTCATCCTAAAATAATTATAATAGGTATGCTCATTTCGTAATAAATGGTTATCTCTATCCCGGATAACTAACTGTTTTGCTTCAGCCAGGATATCCTCTGTAGCTGCTATTTCTTTTCCTTGCCACGCGTCGTTTTCATCCCGGATATACAAAGAATATTCATATAGAATAAGGCTGAAATTCTTTTCTAACTGTGCTTGCAGCTTCTTTAATTTATTATCCAAGCTTGGCATATAAATATTCAACAGAAGTCCTACCCCCAGCCCAATGGTAATTAGAACGAACTGCTCGCCGACCAGAGAAAGTGTTACACCTCCAGAGCCATATAAATTCAGCATGACAACGGAACTGGATGCAATTCCTGGAGTTGCTTTTAATCTAACCGTTGCTGGAATAAATAAAAGAAGCAGTAAAAATATAGAAATTGTATGATAGCCTATTAATTCAAAAATAACACATGAAAAAACAACGGCTGCTGTACATGCAATAAACCGCTGCCACGCACTTAAAAAAGAAGATTTTCTCGACGGCTGGATACAGAGAATCGTTAATATTCCAGCGGAAATAAAATTTGAAAGACCAACCCATTGTGCCAACGAAATTGCAATGGGAGTTCCGATAGCAGTTTTTAGGGTACGATATCCAATTTTCACCCTTTATAAACCTCCTGATATATATTCAGAATACACAAAGAAGGCTGCCTGATGACAGCCTTTTAATATCTCTTATACTTCTTCGCAATATTGATCAAACAGGCCTTGAAGCTTCGCAGATACTTCCATGGCGCTATGTCCTTCAATTTCATTCCGCTCTACCATATCAAGGATTTTTCCGTCCTTAAGCAATGCGAAACAAGGAGAGGATGGCGGATATCCTTCAAAATAAGTTCTTGCCTGCTCCGTCGCTTCTTTATCCTGTCCGGCAAACACCGTGACTAAGTGATCTGGACGCTTATCATAATGAATCGCATTCCCTGCTGCTGGACGGGCTACACCGCCGGCACAGCCGCATGTTGAATTCACCATGACAAGTGTAGTTCCTTCACGAGTTAGCGCGGCATCTACTTCCTCTGCTGTACGTGCTTCCTCATAACCTGATTCTGTTATATCTGTTCTTGCAACGTTAACAACATCCTGCATAAATAAATCGAAATCCATTGTACTTCACCCTTTTTACTTAAAATATAATTATAGCTTATCAGCTAGCAGTTAAAAATTCAATCTATTCGTGTTGGCTTAATAAAGGGTTATAGTTGAGTCGTTCATCCCTTCAAGGATTTCTTTCACACTAGATAAAAATCTTCCGCATACAAGACCGTCTAAAATACGATGGTCTAAAGAAAGAGATAAATTCACCATATCGCGGGCAGCAAACATATCATTGATAATGACAGGCCGTTTTACGATAGATTCGACTTGTAAAATCGCTGCTTGCGGCGAATTGATTACTCCCATTGACGAAACCGAACCAAAGGAGCCTGTATTGTTGACAGTAAAGGTACCGCCCTGCATATCCTCCGGTGACAGCTTACCCTGACGTGCTTTGGATGCTAAGGTAGTAATATCACGGGCAATGGCTTTAATCGTTTTTTCATCTGCATGCTTAATAACTGGAACAAATAATTCTTTGTCTTTCGCCACAGCAATGGATAAATGTATATCTTTTTTCTGAATAATTTTATCTCCGGCCCACATGCTGTTTAATTCAGGAAATTCTTTTAAACCTTGAGCCACAGCTTTTACAAAGAAAGCAAAAGGAGTTAACGAAAAGCCTTCCTGCTGCTTAAATGATTCCTTTACACTGTTCCGGTATTTTACTAAATCTGTAACATCTACTTCCACCTGCATCCATGCATGCGGGATTTCCTGTGTGGACCGGACCATATTCTCTGCAATTACTTTCCGGACACCTTTTACAGGGATTTCAATATCTCCTGCTGCGCTTTGGATACTTTCTTTTTGCGCAGCAGGTGTTTCTTTTCCAGCAGCAGTATCTGATTTCTTTTCTTGTGAAGGGGCTGGTTCTTCTTGCGCAGAAGCACTGCTTCCAATGTGTTTTTCCACATCTTTTCTGGTAATTCTGCCTCCTCTGCCCGTTCCTTCGATTTGGTTCAAATCAATGCTGTGCTCTTGAGATAAACGTAGTACTGCCGGTGAATATCTTTTTTTCATAGAGCTTTCTGTATTTTCAGCATGCTCAGCTGTGTCCTTTTCCACTGTATTTGTTTCTTTTTCAGGAGCTGCTTCCGCATCCTCTGAAGCGGCTTGCTCTGTCTCTATATAACAGATTAGGGAACCAACTTCTACCGTTTCCCCTTCTTCTGCTGCAAGCTCTGTTATTTTACCTGTATAAGAAGATGGGATTTCGGCGTTTACTTTATCCGTCATCACTTCAGCAATCGGGTCGTATTTATTCACTTGATCCCCGACGGAAACCAGCCAGGTACTAATCGTTCCCTCTGTTACACTCTCACCAAGCTGAGGCATTGTCATTTTTTCCACACTCATATTTCTACCTCCAATTAATATTCTGCAAGGTCACGCATTGCTTTTTCCACTTTATCCGGATTTAACATAAAGTATTTTTCCATGGACGGTGCATAAGGCATTGCCGGAACATCCGGACCTGCCAGGCGTTCAATAGGTGAATCCAGGTCAAATAAGCAGTTTTCCGAAATAATTGCAGCCACTTCACTCATTACACTGCCTTCTTTATTATCCTCTGTAACAAGCAAAACTTTTCCAGTCTTACTGGC
This sequence comes from Oceanobacillus sp. FSL K6-0251, assembly GCF_038004725.1. Taxonomy (NCBI): domain Bacteria; kingdom Bacillati; phylum Bacillota; class Bacilli; order Caryophanales; family Bacillaceae; genus Oceanobacillus; species Oceanobacillus sp. FSL K6-0251. The sequence goes on from NZ_JBBORS010000001.1 coordinate 2,527,513, forward strand.
TGCCTCAATTATAGCTTCTTGATCTAACGGATATACCGTACGTAAATCAAGAATATGCGCATGAATGCCATCTGCTGCTAATCTTTCCGCAGCCTGCAATGCAAAGTGAACACAAAGTCCATAAGTGATGACAGTAATATCATCCCCTTCTCTTTTTACATCTGCTTTACCGATTGGCAGAACATAATCCTCTTCCGGAACCTCTTCCTTTAACAGACGATACGCACGTTTATGTTCAAAAAATAGAACAGGGTCATTATCTCGGATTGATGCCTTTAATAATCCTTTCGCATCATATGGATTCGACGGCATAACAATTTTTAATCCCGGCTGATTCGAAAACAATGCTTCTACTGATTGGGAATGATATAAAGCACCATGTATCCCGCCGCCGTATGGAGCACGGATGGTTATCGGACAATCCCAATCATTATTGGAGCGATAGCGTATTTTGGCTGCTTCGGAAACAATCTGGTTGACCGCAGGCATAATAAAATCTGCAAACTGCATCTCAGCAATCGGCCGTTTCCCATACATAGCTGCACCGATAGCAACACCGGCAATTGCTGATTCCGCTAATGGGGTATCTAATACACGTTCTTCACCAAACATATCGTACAGCCCGTCTGTTGCTTTAAATACGCCGCCCTTTTTTCCTACATCTTCCCCAAGAATAAAGACATTCTCATCTCTTTGCATTTCTTCCTTTAAAGCTTTTGTAATTGCTTGTATATAAGACATCACAGGCATGATTATTCCCCTCCCTTATCCAATTCCTCATAAACATACTTCAACGTATCCTCTGGAGCTGCATATGGGGCTTCTTCTGCATATTCTGTTGCTTCATTAACAAGTTTATTGACTTTATCATGAATTTCTTTTTCTTTGGCTTCATCCATTATTTTCTTTTCTTTTAGCTTTTCAGCAAACGTAACAATGGAATCCTTCTTTTTAGCTTCTTTTACTTCATCCATTTCACGATAAGCACTGTCATCATCATCACTGGAATGGGCAGTAAAACGATAGGTTACCGCTTCAATCAATGTCGGCCCCTCTCCTTTTACCGCTCGTTCTCTCGCTTCTTTTACAGTTTGATACACAGCTATCGGATCATTCCCGTCCACAGTAACTCCCGGCATGCCATAAGATGATGCCCTCTCTGAAACCGTTTTGCTGGCTACCTGCTTATCATACGGAACAGAAATAGCATACTTATTATTTTCCACCATGGTGATCACCGGCAGCTGATGAACACCGGCAAAGTTTAATCCTTCATGAAAATCACCCTGATTAGAAGAGCCCTCTCCTAATGTCACAAAGGTCGCAATATCCTTTTTATCCATTTTCGCTGCTAATGCAACGCCTACTGCATGAGGAACCTGTGTTGTTACTGGAGAAGAACCGGTTAAAATACGATTTTTCTTCTGTCCGAAATGACCAGGCATTTGACGTCCGCCTGAATTTGGATCCTCAGCTTTGGCAAAGGCAGATAACATTAATTCTTTTGCTGTCATTCCAAAGCCTAATACAAGACCCAGATCCCGATAGTACGGAGCGGTATAATCGACCGTTCGATCCAGACCAAAGGCCGCTCCGACCTGTGCTGCTTCCTGTCCCTGACAGGAAACGACGAATGGTATTTTCCCCGAGCGGTTTAACAACCACATTCTTTCGTCAATTTTTCTTGCTAATAACATCATTTCAAACATTTCTAAAGCCATCTCATCACTTACATTTTCCCAAGATGTTTCTGTCATTATTTTTCCCTCCTTCAGCCATTTCACATGATGACATCATGCAGACTGCCCAGATAGTTTAACCATGAATTTGTAACCCGTCGACTGCCAGTGCTGCTTCACCGATAATTTCTGATAAGGACGGATGCGGGTGAATAGTCTGGCTGATTTCCCATGCTGTTGCGTCGAGCACTTTTGCTAATCCAGCTTCTGTTATCATATCTGTCACATGGGGACCAATCATATGAACCCCAATTAAATCCTGTGTCTTTTTATCTGTGATTATTTTGACAAAACCATCTGATTCACCATAAACCAATGCCTTTCCTACTGCTTTAAATGGGAACTTGCCGATGACAAGGTCATATCCTTCTTCTTTGGCCTGTGTTTCCGTCAAGCCGACACTTGCAGCTTCCGGACTGGCATAGATACAGCTTGATACCGTCTGGTAGTCTATCTCTTGGGTATATTCCCCTGCCATATGCTCCACAGCAGCAATTCCCTCATGGGAAGCCACATGAGCCAGCTGCATGCCTCCAATAACATCGCCAATAGCGTAAATATGTGATTCTTTTGTTTGATAAAACGCGTTTGTGTCAATCGTATGATTAGAAATTTGAATTTCCGTATTCTCTAAACCAATATTTTGGATATTCGCTTTTCTGCCGACAGATACAAGCAGTCTGTCAGCTTCAAATCTTTCTTTTTTATCACCGATTACTGCTTCTATCACGATGCCGTTATTTTTTTCTATTGTATCCGTCTGAACATTGGCTCCGGTTATAATATTGACGCCTCTTTTTTTCAACTGTTTTTCCATCTCTTTTGCGATATCTTTATCCTCTGTCGGCAAGATTTGCTTTTGAAATTCCAAGACGGTTACATCAACTCCAAAATCGTTTAGCATGGAGGCCCATTCGATGCCAATAACTCCGCCGCCTACAATAAGCATTGATTTAGGCAGGTCCTTCATTTCTAAAGCTTCATTTGAGCTGATGAGGTACTCACCGTCAAAGTCCAGACCAGGTAATGTATTCGGCTGCGATCCGGTCGCAATTAAAACATTTTTAGGAAGCAGCATATCATTTTCATTTCCATTTTCATATTCAACAGAGATAGTTCCAGGCATTGGAGAAAAGATACTTGGTCCAAGAATGCGGCCGAACCCTTGATAGACATCAATCTTTCCCTTTTTCATTAAACCCTGGACACCTTTATGCAGCTGTTCAATAATCTCATTTTTTCTCTGCTGGACTTTTGAAAAGTTTAAGACTGGTTCGTTTACCTCTACTCCGAATGCATCTGCTTTTTTTGTCTGCTGAAAAACCTCTGCACTGCGAAGTAATGCTTTAGAGGGTATGCAGCCTCTGTGTAAGCAGGTCCCTCCCAGCTCAGATTTCTCTACTATTGCCACTTTCATGCCTAATTGAGTGGCACGAATAGCAGAAACATAGCCTCCTGTTCCGCCCCCTAAAATGACTAAATCGTACTCAGTTGCCATCTAATTTGCCTCCTCTGCAACATATATCTTTTCTTTCTGGGTATTGTTTAAAACCTCTAATACGCCCTCATTCATCGCTTCTAAATCATTTTTACCAGGAAACACCATCACATCGGCAATCCAATTGACTCTTGGAATAACCGCATCAATAACAAAATCATTTTCATTGATTTTTCCAGTAAAAACAATGCCATCTACTTCTCCATGCAATACCGTGCTCATTGCTCCAATTTCTTTAGCAATCTGGTATGCCTGTGCCTCAATTACTTCTTTCGTATACTGATCACCTTTCGTCAGCCGGGAACGGATGATGGAAGGGTCCTCTGTATGCAGATATGCTTTGATTCCCCCATCCTGCTGGACATGATTCCACAAAAAATCTTCATCTGTAGTGTATTGTTCAGATAGATAAGTCAGAAATCCTTTTAACGGTATACTGCCGGATCGATCGATAGTAAACGGACCCTCTCCGTCTACGCCATTCGTTACATCAATAATTTTGCCGCTATGATGGGATGCAATGGTAATCCCTCTTGCAATATGAATGGAAATGAGCTTTAACGAATGATAGGCTGAACCAATTTGTTTTGCCGCAATCCGGCCGGCATGACGATGATTTAGCGAATGAAAGATACTGGCTCTCTCTATTTCCGGTATACCTGTATATTTTGCAATGGTTTGCAGTTCATCTACTACCGGCGGGTCAACAATATATGCTTGTATATTTAAATTCTCAGCAATTTCATGGGCTAGAACAGCTCCCAAATTGGATACATGTTCCCCGTAAGCATTTGTTTTTAAATCATATAGCATCGCGTTATTCACTTTATACGTTCCGCCGCTGATTGGACGCAATAGTCCTCCCCGCCCGCATACACTAATAAAACGTGATGTATTCATTCCATCCAAATCAAGCTGTTCAAATATAGCCTGCTTTCTGTACGGCACTTGCTCCATCAGCTGTTCAAAACGATGCAGTTCATCTTCGTTATGTGAAATTTTTTGCTGATATAAAAGATGATTTCCTTCAAATACACCGATCGTGGTGAAATACAAGTCGGGGTAGATAACTAAAATACGACCACGTTGATTCACAAAACACCCTCCAATATGCCGTTCTTCCAAAGCTGTAAATGATAAGTACAACAGTAAATTTCTATTGTCGGCGATCTAAAATATTTCGCTCATTTGTAAGAAATTGACTGCGTGATTGTTGTTTTGCTTGAATTCTTTCCTCAGCCAGACGATCAGCCGCAATATAAGTCGGTACCTGATCACGATTAGAAATGGCAAAGACCTGCTCCAGATTTTTATAGATGCGCTGTACATTATGTAAAGCGCGATCGCGATTGTAACCAACCAGTTCATCTGCAACATTGATTACCCCGCCTGCATTGATCACATAATCAGGAGCATATAAAATTCCTTTTTGATGCAGAATATCTCCATGTTCATGACTCTGCAGCTGATTATTAGCCGAACCTGCAATTACTTTAGCTTTCAGCCTCGGTATCGTATGATCATTAATGGTTGCTCCAAGTGCGCAAGGAGCATAGATATCGCATTCCACATCATAAATATCATCTGGATCGACTGCTTTGGCATTAAAATCATTTTCCGCACGCCTCACAGCTTCCTTATTAATATCTGTAACAACTAATTCTGCGCCCTCTTCATGCAATAATTCGCATAGACTGTAAGCCACGTTTCCGACTCCTTGAACTGCAACAACTTTGCCCTCTAAAGATTCTGATCCGAATGCTTCTTTTGCAGTTGCTTTCATCCCCTGATAAATTCCCCACGCAGTAACAGGGGAAGGATTGCCGGCAGTTCCACTGTAGGAGGACAATCCCGTTACATATTCTGTTTCAAGCGCAATTTGATCCATATCTGATTCATTCGTTCCTACATCCTCAGCAGTGATGTATCTTCCATTCAAGCTTTGGATATAACGACCGAATGCACGGAACATTTCCGGATTCTTATCCTTTTTGGGATCTCCGATAATTACTGTTTTTCCGCCGCCGAGATCTAAGCCGGCTGCCGCATTTTTATATGTCATTCCGCGAGCTAAACGCAGTGCGTCTTCGATAGCTTCTGCTTCTGAACGATACGTCCACATTCTGGTCCCGCCTAATGCTGGTCCTAATGTCGTGTCATGAATGGCAATAATAGCCTTTAGCCCTGATTGTTTATCCTGACAGAAAAGTACCTGTTCATAATCGTATTTTTCTAAGTAACTGAAGATTTCCATCTTAACCCCTCCTGTAATACATCGTGATTCACTAATCATACATACTTATTTAAAATGACAAATGAATCCAACTCCTGAATGGTATGCTATTGTAATACATTTGTCAGTATTCCCTATTTACCACGGAGAACCCTCTGTAAATTTTCCACAGCATGATATACCTGCCCTCCCTGCAAAATGTTGCAGACACCTTATTCAAGCTGATATTTTTCAAGCTTATAATACAAATTGCGGACAGATATTTGTAACGCTTTTGCTGTCTTTGTCTTGTTTTTATTACATTGTAGATACACTTCCTGCAAGTATTTTTTTTCAAAACGATCTAACGCTTCCTGTAATTTTAATGGTTTATCTGTCTGTACCATATCCGGTCCTGCTGTCATTTCTTTCGTTTGCAATTTAGGCAAATGAGATACTTCAATCTGCTCCTCCATGTTGCCGATAAATATCATGGAATGACTGATAACATTAGCCATTTCCCTGACATTCCCCGGCCAATGATATGCCATTAGTTTTTTTAACGCTTCATCCGATATCTTTTGCACATTTTTTCCATATTCTTCGTTCAGCTGATGGATGATATGCTCCACCAACTCAGGAATATCCTCCTCCCGTTCCTTTAGCGATGGAATGGATATTGGAAGTTTATTAATGAGATAATAAAGATCTTCACGAAATTTCTCATTCATCACAGCCTTCTCCAGATTTGTATTCGTTCCGGCAATCACGCGAACATCAACAGGCACCGAATTGGATGCGCCGACTGGAGTGACTCTGTTCTCCTTGAGTACATGGATTAATTTTTCCTGGATTGATAAAGATAATTCACCAATTTCATCAAGAAAGATGCTTCCATTGTTCGCCTGTTCAAACAGACCTTCCTTTTTTTTCAACTGTTCTGCCTGCTCCTCTGCCGAACCAAACAGCTCTTTTTCCAGCATTGGTTCTGACAATGCAGCACAGTTCACACGAATAAATTTATTAAATTTCCGATCACTTTCATGGTGTATTGCATGGGCGAATAATTCTTTGCCGGTGCCGGTTTCCCCTCTCAAAAGAACAATAGCCGGTGCTTTGGCAGCTACTTTTGCCTGTTCTAAAGCAAGCTTCATTTCGGATGAGTTACCAATAATATCATCGAATGTATACCTTGCTTCCAAATTACGGATGATTTGTCTGGCACGCTTTAACTCCCTTGTCACAGATTGTAATTCACTGACGTCATGGAGCACGCCGACACTGCCTTTTATCTTTCCTTGTACAATCACCGGCGCCCCGTTAACGATAACATCTTTTTTTGACGGTCCGACCTTCATATGTACACCGCGAACAGCACGCCGGTTTTTTAAGACCTTCATGTGCACACTGTCCCCTTCAGATATATCTACTGTTGCCGGCTTCCCTATTACTTCCTCTTCGGTCAGACCAGTGATTCTCGTATAGGCGGGATTAATAATTAAGCCTTTTCCATGCTCATCCACCACACTGATTGCCTCATCCGAAGATTTAATAATGGCTTCCAGCATGGTTTTGATTTCATTTAAATCGGTATTTTCTTCTGCTAATTGCACTACTTCCGTAATGTCTTTAAAAACAGCAAAGGCTCCCACTAAATCTCCTGTTTTATTAATAATGGGGATACGTGAAGCAATCACTTTCTTGCCATTATCTAAAATTGTCTTTTGGTTTAACTCTTTTCTTTGACTCCTTAACACGTGAGATAAACGGCTTGTTTTGAGTAAATCTTTGATATGCTTCCCTTTGTAGTCTTTTTCTTTTTTGCCGAGAATTTGTTCCGCCCGGCGATTCAACAGCTGAACCTGTTCCATTTTATTGACAACAATCATGCCGTCATTCATATGGTTTAAAATTAATTCCAAACGGCTCGCCTGTACTTTTACCTCATCTGTTAAAACAGTTTTCTCATGAATTAATTCATAAATAATATTGGCTACAGAACCAGGGATGATAATTGTCTTTCTTGGAAACAGCTCAATCATCTTTTCAAATAATTCCTCTTCGCCTGTTACGTTAATTACAATATCAATGTCATGGTGAATCCAATCTTTCCACTCTGTACTTGTATGAACATCCATTTCTTCCGCAAGCTTCATAGCAGGAGCGTCTGCTTCCTTGTCAACGATTGCACAAATCTGCATGCTTTTTGTTTCTTTAAACAGGCGGAATAATGCTGTACCACCTTTACCAGCGCCGACTATCAGAATTTGCTTCATACTTTTCATCCACCTTGAATTTATTTGCACAGTTTCATCATACGATACCATGCATAATTTAGCAAATGAATTCTATTTCTATTTTTCGACGTATTTTGATATACTTATAATGAAGTTTTAAGAAATTGTTTGATTAAAAATAAAGAGGCATCTGAACGGACAGAAGATTGATGAATGATTACAAGTATATCTATAAAGGAGCAGGAGTTTTTATGCAAAGAAACCTCGCTTTAATCATCCTATTTATTCCAGGGGTGATTGCAGCTTTTGGTATTAAATTGATGCGGGATACGCTTTTTGATACATTTTATCCATTTTTTATTTTTGGAAGCATTCAATTTATTGTTGGTTTAATTCTTTTTCTCGGCGGTTTGTTATTCCTTGGCGGTTTTATTGTCTACAGAGACAGGAAGAAGCGCAGTCAAGAAAAGGAATCAGCAAGCTGATCTATCCTGTTTCATTGAAACGGGATTTTTTCATTTAAACTACATTTCCGCTACACTGTTCATGCTTGCAGTAATACTAAAAATGGAATTTGATTCATCCCTGCTAAACACTTGTTTTTCCTTCTAAATGGCCTAAAATGGTAAACATTTGTCCAGCAAAGAGAATAAAAATGGTATTTTCGTTATTTTTCTTTCTTTTTTTCATTTTCCTCTTTAATTTAACAGAAAATATGTTATATTAGTAAAAATAAAAAATACCACGCACTAAAAATCTTCGTAACTAAAATAGCTAGTTTATAGTGGGAATTTTGAAATGGGGTATCATGTAAATGAAAGTAGCAAAATTTGGAGGAAGTTCTGTAGCAAATGCAAAACAGATTAAAAAGGTAGCGAATATCATTAAGTCTGATTCCTCCCGAAAAGTGATTGTTGTATCTGCACCAGGGAAACGCTTCTCAGATGACGTAAAAATGACAGACTTATTAATCGAGCTTTGTTATGCAAAACAGCAAAATCAAGATCATGATTTGCAGCTACAAAACATCATGGTTAGATTTCAAGAAATAATAGAGGATTTGGGCCTTGACCAGTCTATTTTAGAAGATATTCAGCAAACCATTGAAAAGTATCTTCAGTTTGATATATCACCTATGGCACAGCTTGATGCTTTAAAATCCATCGGTGAAGACAGTTCTGCTAAAATCGTAAGTGCTTATTTAAAGCATTTAGGCTTAAATGCAAGCTATGTCAATCCAAAAGAGGCTGGAATTTTTGTCAGTAATGAACCTGGAAATGCTCAATTATTGCCGGAAAGCTTTTCTAGAATTTATAAACTCAGAGAACGCGAAGGTGTATCTGTCGTCCCCGGATTCTTTGGTTATACCGAAAATAATGATTTAGTTACCTTCTCCCGGGGCGGTTCCGATATTACTGGAGCTATCTTAGCTGCAGGTACCAAAGCAAGCTTGTACGAAAATTTCACAGACGTTGATTCAGTGTTTGCGGTAAATCCAAACTTCGTAGAAAATCCTAAAGATATTACTGTTCTAACATATAAGGAAATGCGGGAATTATCTTATGCCGGCTTTTCTGTATTTCACGACGAAGCGCTTATCCCGGCTTTTAAAGAAGAAATCCCGGTCTGTATCAAAAACACCAACAACCCGGAAGCTCCCGGCACAATGGTTGTTGCAGAAAGAGATTCCACAGATCAATGTGTAGTAGGCATAGCAAGCGACGTCGGCTTCTGCAGCTTATACGTCAGTAAATTCCTGATGAACAGGGAAGTCGGGTTTGGCCGAAAGCTGTTAAATATTTTTGAAGATGAAGGAATTTCCTTTGAGCACGCACCTTCTGGAATCGATGATATGTCTGTTATTTTTAGAGATCATCTTTTCACACCTGAAAAGGAACAGATTGTTATCGACCGAATCCGCAATGAGTTGCATGTGGATACCGTAAGTATTCATCGCGATCTGGCTGTTGTTATGGTGGTCGGGGAAGGGCTGGTAAATACAATCGGTGTTGCCGCTAAAGCTACCGCATCTTTTGCTAAGGCTGGTATCAATATTGATATGATTAACCAGGGATCTTCGGAAGTATCCATGATGTTCGGTGTTCACGCAGTGGATTTGGAAAAAGCGATTCAGTCACTGTACAAAGAATTTTTCACAGAGGATGAATCCAATTTAACTTTCCCTTCTGCAGCCGCAAGAGGCCATCAATAATAAGCAAATATAAGGCATCGCCCAGGAACGGAATCCCCGCTCCTAGGCGATGCTTTTTTTTGAAACAAATCCCGTTATGCAAACGTATAATAGCTATCTACTGACAGAAAGGTGTTTTAGTTATGAAAAATGCTAAAAAAATCACCTCCTTACTTGCAATATCTTGCATGCTTTGTATTATAGCCGGTCCGTTAGGTATTTGGATGGTATATCAAAAAGCAGCATTCCCAGGAGAATTATCAGCAAGTGGAATAGAAATAAATGAATCCTTCTCGCCGGCAGACAATCGTAAAACCACAGAAATTTGGGCCTACCCGGTTACAACCGACGTAAATGAAGTACACTGTGCTACAGAAAAAGATAGTAAAGAGGTTTCTTTGGATTCTAAAAATACGGAAGCCGCTTTTTCAGATACAGAGGTAACTCATCTTTTTACCAACGATAACGAGTACTCTCATTTTGACCGCATACAATGTCGGGGCGGCGGCTTAGAATCCATTTACATTTCCTCTCACTTCTCTGATCAGACGGCACATCGTTTTATTTTTGCTCTCTCTATAGCTACGCCTATTTTAACCGGATCTGGATTTATCTTATATCGCAGGAATCAAAAGTAAACAAATAAAGAAACGCAAGCAGGTTGAAGCACGAACTGCTTGCGTTTCTTTATTTACAAGAGCAATAAAAAACCATTCCATCATATTTTTTCGAATTATTCCACGCATCCAAAATCTGTCCCTTTCACCCAAAAAAAGGTACTGCCCTAGAACAAAAAGTCTATGCACAGTACCTAAACAGCTGTTATTTATTAATGTTTAAGAGATAGTAATTCTTTACGTCTGAATTAATAGTTCGTCAGATACTGCTCGCGCTCCCATGGGTGCACAGTTGTACGGAACATATCCCACTCAATATCTTTTGCTTCAATAAAGTGTTCAAATAAATGCTCTCCTAAAGATTCAACAAGCACTTCATCCTGCTCAAGCAAATCCATTGCTTCTTTTAAAGTAGACGGTAAATCTTTCACACCATTCTCTTCGCGCTCTGCTTTATTCATAACATAAATGTTGCGGTCGACAGATTCTGGCACGTCTAACTTTCTCTTAATGCCGTCTAAGCCAGAAGCTAATAGTACGGATAATGCCATATACGGGTTAGCAGCCGGGTCAACACTTCGTACTTCTACACGAGTACTTAAACCGCGTGAGCTCGGGATACGGACAAGCGGGCTGCGGTTAGATGCAGACCATGCCACGTAACAAGGCGCTTCGTATCCGGGTACAAGACGCTTATAAGAGTTGACTGTAGGATTTGTTATCGCTGTAAAGTTTGTCGCATGATCAATAATGCCGGCGATAAACTGATAAGCTGTCTGACTTAGTTCTAACTCCCCTTTTGTATCGTAAAATTTATTTTCTTTTCCTGAGAAAAGGGACATATTTACATGCATTCCTGATCCATTCACTCCAAATAATGGTTTCGGCATAAATGTAGCGTGTAAATTATGCTTTCTGGCAATGGTTTTTACTACAAGCTTAAAGGTTTGAATATCATCTGCATGCTTCACTGCATCCGAATATTTAAAATCAATTTCATGCTGTCCAGGGGCAACCTCATGGTGAGATGCTTCAATTTCAAAGCCCATTTCTTCCAGCTCTAATACAATATCGCGTCGGCAGTTTTCACCCAGGTCTGTCGGCGCTAAGTCAAAATAACCGCCATGGTCATTCAATTCCAGTGTAGGTTCTCTGTTTTCATCCAATTTGAATAAGAAGAACTCCGGCTCCGCACCAATATTAAATGCATCAAATCCTAATTCCTCCATTTTTTTCAGGTTGCGTTTCAGGTTATAACGCGGGCAGCCTGCAAAAGGAGTACCATCCGGATTATAGATATCACAGATAAAACGCGCCACTTTTCCTTTTTCAGAAGTCCAAGGGAATACAATGAATGTATCCAAATCAGGATGCAAGAGCATATCTGATTCTTCAATACGGACAAACCCTTCGATGCTGGACCCGTCAAAAGCCATTTTATTATCTAATGCTTTGTCAAGCTGGCTTAAAGGGATTTCAACGTTTTTAATGGTTCCGAGCATATCTGTAAACTGCAGACGGATAAAACGTACATTCTCCTCTTTAATCTGTGTAATAATTTCTTCTCTGGTTAATTTCTTAGCCATTTGTTCTCCTCCTAAAAATTCATTTAAGTATGAAAAGAAAACCTCCACTACACTGTCTTTGCAGCGAAAACTCTTTTAACCTGATGTTAATGCTTTATAAAAAAGCGTGCCAGTTCTCCTTGCCTCATACTGGCTTTTCCATACCTTCCCGCTTCGTTTAATTCATTTTTCAAGATTCCTCTAAGCTCTTTATCCGTTAAATTAGCCGGCGTTTTTTTCTCTTTCTTCGGTGCTTCTTCCGGAGTTTCTTTGTTTTCTTCATCCAGCAGAAGCTTGATGCCGGCCATATTTAATCCTTTGTCTAAGAGATCCTTGATTTGAAGCAGCCTGTCTACATCGTTAAATGAAAATAGACGCTGATTTCCTTTTGTCCGCTCGGGAGCAATTAAATCATTTGCTTCATAGTAACGAATTTGTCTCGCAGTCAGTTCGGTTAATTTCATAACTATTCCTATTGAGAATAAGGGCATTGAACGACGATCTTGATCATTCAAAAGATGACCCCCTTCTTTATATGATATATTCAGTATAATGGATGTCAGTTTTAATGTCAATGAAATGTTAGGTTATTTAACATATAAATTATTCCATACTTGTTTTTACCCTTTCACTAAGAAATAAAACCTTGATTTTTCAATGTTTTTACCGCTTCGATAATGGCAATTTTCACATGCGTATAGGTTAAACCGCCCTGAACATAAGCTGTATATGGAGCACGGATAGGCCCGTCCGCAGACAGCTCGATGCTCGCCCCTTGTATAAACGTTCCTGCTGCCATAATCACTTCATCTTCATATCCCGGCATTTCACTCGGATAAGGTGTTACATAAGAATTAATAGGAGAGTTCTCTTGAATCGCCTGACAAAAAGCAATCATTTCCTCCGCTGTATGAAAAGTAACTGTTTGTATCAGGTCTGTTCTTTTTTCGTGATAGGACGGGGCTGTGCGGAACCCGGCCAGCTCCAGAAAACGCGCTGTGAACAAGGCGCCCTTTAAGGCTTCCCCTACAGTATGCGGCGCCATGAAGAAACCCTGATACATTTCCTGAAGCATACCAAGAGAAGCTCCTGTTTCCTTGCCCAGACCAGGAGCTGTCAGACGGTTTGCACACAAATGGATCAGGTCTTGACGGCCTGCAATATATCCTCCTGCCCGGACTAATCCGCCGCCAGGGTTTTTAATGAGTGAACCGGCAATCAAGTCGGCACCGACATGCAGCGGTTCTTTTGTTTCTGTAAATTCCCCATAGCAATTATCAACAAATACGATAACAGATGGATCAATGGCTTTCACAAAATCCACCATTTCTTTTATTTCACTAATCGTGAAGGAAGGTCTGGCATCATAACCTTTTGAACGCTGGATAGCAATTACTTTCGTCTGCTTTGTCCAGCTGCTTTTTATCGCTTCAAAGTCAATTTCTCCTGTTTCTTTTAAGGCAACCTCACGATAACCGATTTGAAAATCAGCCAGCGATCCTTCTTCTTTGCCGGGCTTCCCGATTACTTCTTCCAACGTATCATATGGATGCCCCGTAATATAAACAAGCTCATCCTGCGGGCGGAGCATACCGAATAAAGCTGTTGTAATAGCATGTGTGCCCGAAACAATCTGCGGACGCACAACGGCATCCTCTCCGCCGAAAACCTGCGCATATACTGCTTCTAAGCCTTCCCGGCCTAAATCATCGTACCCATAGCCTGTCGTCCCTTGCAGGTGTGCGTCACTAATCCGATGATTTCGGAAGGCCTCCAGAACACGTCTTTGATTTTTCTCTACAATTTCTTGTATATACTGGTGACCTTCTAAACAATCTTTTTCTGCTTCTATCATAAGTGATTCTGCTTGCATCGTTTACTTCTCCTCTACAAATCGGTGAAATGGATGATTTTTTCTGACATAGCCCTGCACATGAAATTGGTTCGTTTCCTCCAGCAGTTCTTTTTTGACAACTAACGCTGCTGATTGAAGCTGGTACAACAAATCTCCTTCACTTGAATCTAACACAATGTCAAATAAATCCCATTCTTCTTTTAATACTTCTTCCATTTTGATTAATAATGCATGTAAGTCTTCTTCCTCTAACGCACTGATTTGAATATTAGGGAATTGGTTTGCCAAAAAGAAATCGGCTTCCAGCTGATCCTTTTTATTATACACGGTCAGTACCGGGATATGGCCGGCGTCTAATTCCTGCAAAAGCTTGCGAACGGTTTCCTGCTGCTGTAATAAATCAGGATCTGAGATATCGACCACATGCAGAAGAAAATCTGCTTCTGTCACTTCCTCCAGTGTTGATTTAAATGCAGCAATCAGGGCCGTCGGGAGATCCTGGATAAACCCGACTGTATCTGTTATTAAGCTTTTCAAACCGCTGGGGAATTGAATACGGCGTGTGAGCGGATCCAGCGTCGCAAATAGTTGGTCCTCTTCTAATGAATGACTATTTGTCAATCTGTTAAATATCGTCGATTTCCCTGCATTCGTATAACCGACAATCGCTATTTGGAAAACATCATTTGACCGTCTGCGCTTCCGATATTGGTCACGCTGCTTCACAACCAGCTGTAAGCGGCGTTTGATATCATAGATTCTTCTTTCGATATGCCGGCGGTCTGTCTCCAATTTTGTTTCCCCCGGACCTCTTGTCCCGATTCCGCCGCCAAGTCTGGATAAATTAGCACCTTGTCCATGCAAACGGGGAAGCAAATACTCCAACTGAGCCAGCTCGACCTGGAGCTTTCCTTCCTTCGTTTGCGCGCGCATCGCAAAAATATCCAATATCAATTGACTTCGATCAAGGACACGAACATCCAGTGTATCGGCTAAATTGCGAACCTGGCCAGCCGATAACTCATTATTAGCTACTACCAAATCAATTCCCTCTGCGCGAACGATTTGAGCTACTTCCTGAAGCTTTCCTTCTCCGATATAGGTAGCCGGATGGATACGTTCCCGATTTTGTGTGATAACGTCCTGAACCTGCCCTCCTGCAGTTTTACATAGAGAAACAAGCTCATCTAAAGAAGACTCGAATTGACGTTCAGATCTTTCAGATTGGTTAACCGCAATTACTAATACATTTTCTACTGTCATAGCCTACCTCTTTCTTAAAATAGTTCTTATACTATCATACCCATTATTTCTATTCTAGCAACAAATCCTGGTCTGTTAAAACAATTAAATCTCTGGATACCATTTTGTCAGAGTTAAGCAGCCGGACCGCTTGCAGCCGGATTGCTTTTTCAATTACATTCCGCACATATCTCGCATTCGAAAAATTATAGTTATCTTCCCGCAATTTTTTGGCCAAATGATTGCGAAACTTCCATTCCGCCTGTTTTGATAATTGATACTGTCTTTCGCTCAGCATACGGTTTCCTATATTTAATAATTCATCCACAGAGTAATCATCAAAATCTAAAATAAATGGAAATCGGGATTCGAGGCCGGGATTCATCGAAAGAAAACGATCCATTTCGCGCGGATAACCAGCAAGGATAAGCACCATATCTTCCCGTCCGTCTTCCATATGTTTTACAAGCAGATCAATCGCCTCTTTACCAAAATCTTTTTCTCCGCCCCGAGATAAAGAATAAGCTTCATCAATAAACAGAATACCGCCCATCGCCTTCTGGATAACCGCTCTTGTTTTCTGCGCTGTCTGGCCGATATATTCTCCGACTAAATCGGCACGCTCTGCCTCTATAAAATGTCCTTTCGAAAGGATATTCATATCATGATAAAGCTTTGCTAATTTTCGGGCTACCGTTGTCTTTCCCGTTCCCGGATTCCCCTTAAACAGCATATGAAGAACCTGTTTCGAACTTTTTAACCCTTCTTCCTTTCTCTTTTCATTGATAAGAATACTCGCATAAATCTCTTTAATGGACGTTTTTAAGTCATTTAATCCGACAAACGACGCAAATTCTTTATCGACGATTTCAAGCGGCGAATGCTTTTGTTTTTTTACACGGAGATTCGCGCTGGATTGCGGTGTATTCTCACTTAATATAATATTAATACGGCCATTTTTATACCCTTCTGCCTGTGCCAATTCTCCATCACCCCTTATTCCCTAACAATATACGCAAATACCTAAAAAGAGGTGACAGATGCCTATAAAGATTCGCCATAGGCTTATCAAAGCATAATGCTTTTACCTTCATTAAAAAAAGTATATTCATACAACAAGCGAGCTACCCATCTATGCTTAGACAGGCAACTCGCTTATTTATCACGTTGCTATTACATATTCGCAACAGTCGGCAAGGAAGTGGTTCCCATTAAATATTCATCAACCTGGTAAGCCGCTTCTCTCCCTTCATTAATTGCCCAGACAATTAAGCTCTGACCGCGGCGGGCATCTCCTGCTGTAAATACATTTTCTTCTGTTGTTAAAAACTTTCCATAAGCTGCAAGCACGCGGTTTCGCATCGTTTTCACCTCAAATGCTTTGACAGCTGTTTCCTCAGCACCTTCAAAACCGATAGCAATTAACACAAGCTGTGCCGGCCACACTTTTTCAGTTCCCGGTATTTCCTCAAAAAAGAAGACACCATTTTCATCCTGTTTTTTCTCCATTTGAATCGTATGCAGCTCTTTTAAATTCCCCTGCGCATCTGTTACAAATTTTTGTGTCTGGATAGAATATTCACGAATATCCTTCCTGAATTTTTCTTTCGCTTCCTTATGCGCATATTCCAGACTGAATACCTGCGGATAAGCCGGCCATTGGTTGGAGTCAGCCCGTTTCACCGGCAGCTGCGGATGCTTTCCGAATTGGACAATACTTTTAGCGCCCTGACGAAGGGCTGTGGCGATGCAATCCGCGCCAGTATCTCCGCCGCCGATAACAATCACATCTTTTCCTTCTGCATTTAACTCCTCTTCCAACTCGATATCTGCATCAAGCAGCTTTTTCGTTGAACGCGTCAAGTAATCCATCGCAAAACGGATTCCTTTTCCATCTCTTCCTTCTAAAGGCAGATCACGATGCTTCTGGGCACCAGTACAAATAATCACCGAATCAAAGCTTGCTTTCATATCCTCGGCTGAAATATCCTTTCCTACCTCGGTGTTCAATACAAAATGAATCCCTTCCTGCCGTAGCAATTGAATACGCCGTTCAACGACTCCCTTATCCAGCTTCATGTTTGGAATACCATAGGTCAATAATCCGCCGGCACGGTCTGCACGTTCGTAAATAGTTACTTCATGCCCCGCCTGGTTTAATTGATCTGCTGCCGCTAATCCAGCCGGCCCCGAACCAATCACAGCGATTTTTTTGCCAGTACGCACTTCTGGAATTCGCGGTTCAATCCAGCCTTCTTCAAAGCCTTTATCAATAATTTTCTGCTCAATATTCTTGATCGATACAGCCGGGTCATTAATCGCTACGGTACAAGAGCCTTCACATGGGGCAGGACAAACTCTCCCAGTGAATTCAGGAAAATTATTAGTTTTCATTAACCTGTCTAACGCTTCTCTCCATCTGCCTTTATAAACAAGGTCATTCCACTCCGGAATCAAATTATAGACAGGGCAGCCTGAGGTTGCCCCCTCGATTTCCATGCCGATATGACAAAACGGAATACTGCAATCCATGCAGCGCGCACCCTGCTGGCTTGCTGCATCATCAGAGAAGGTGCCAGCGTATTCTTTCCAATCTTTTATTCTTTCAAGCGGGTCACGCTCCGTTGCTTTTTTTCTTTTTATTTCCATAAATCCAGTTGCTTTACCCATTTACTCTGGCTCCTTTCTCTTCCTTCATCAAGGATTCCTCATCTAACTTTACGGTCATTTCGTTATTTTTCTTTGCCATAAACGCTTCATAACGCGCATCCTCTGTACCTAAGCCCTGTTCTTTAAACCATTGAATCTGCTGAAGCATTAATTTATAGTCTGTCGGGATTACTTTGACAAATTTCTTTACTTCTTCCTTCCAGTGCTTTAAGATAAATGCTGCTTTCTCACTGTTGGTATAATCTAAATGGTTGATAATCAAATCTTTTACTTCTTCCTGTTCCCCCAGATCTGTTATTTCTTCA
This sequence comes from Oceanobacillus sp. FSL K6-0251, assembly GCF_038004725.1. Lineage (NCBI taxonomy): Bacteria > Bacillati > Bacillota > Bacilli > Caryophanales > Bacillaceae > Oceanobacillus > Oceanobacillus sp. FSL K6-0251. The sequence goes on from NZ_JBBORS010000001.1 coordinate 2,545,644, forward strand.
AATTGAATCAGCGCCGCATTTGTTAAGGCGCGGAACGCAGGAATATCATCCGGTCTTACATAAGCAATTCCGCCAGACATTCCGGCTGCAAAGTTTTTACCGACATTGCCAAGGATAACAACTCTGCCGCCTGTCATATACTCGCAGCCATGATCTCCGACGCCTTCTACAACAATTTTTGCACCGCTGTTTCTGACTGCAAAACGCTCGCCTGCATAGCCATGAATATATGCTTCTCCGCTTGTCGCACCATAGAAGGAAACATTTCCAGCGATAACATTATGGCTGGCGTCAATGGTTGTATCTTCTGGCGCACGCACAATCACTTTCCCTCCTGAAAGCCCTTTGCCTACATAGTCATTGGCATCCCCACTTACTGTCATTGTCATACCTGAAGGGATAAAAGCACCAAAGCTTTGCCCGGCTGAACCGGTAAAATGTAGATTGATGGTATCCTCCGGCAGGCCTTCTTCTCCATATTTAGCCGTTATTTCACTGCCGACAATCGTGCCTGCCACACGATCTGTATTTTTTATAGAGAAGCTTGCTTCCATTGCTTCGCCTGTTTTTAATGATTCTTGAACAGCAGGCAGGATTTCTTTTATGTCTAAGGATTGATCTAATTTATAATCCTGCTGCGTGGTGTTTCTTTTGGTTCCTTCCACCTGATAAACAAGTGTTGATAAATCGAGATGCTTCGCTTTCCAATGTGCTTCAGCACGCGCTGACCTTTCCAAATATTCTGTACGCCCGATCATCTCATCCATTGTCCTGAAGCCAAGCTCTGCCATAATTTCCCTGACCTCTTCCGCAATAAACCGCATATAGTTCACAACATGGTCCGGGTCTCCGGCAAACTTTTTACGAAGTTCTGGATTTTGGGTAGCGACACCGACTGGGCAGGTATCCTTGTGACAGACACGCATCATCACGCAGCCGACAACAACGAGCGGCGCTGTAGCAAATCCATACTCCTCCGCTCCCAGCAAAGCTGCAGTTACCACGTCTTTTCCAGTTAACAGCTTGCCGTCCGTTTCTAAAATAACACGGTCTCTCAGTCCGTTTAGCATTAATGTCTGATGCGCTTCCGCCAGACCCAATTCCCACGGCAGACCTGTATGCTTAATACTTGTTTTTGGCGAAGCCCCTGTTCCTCCATCATAACCGACGACAGAGATAACGTCCGCATTCCCTTTAGCCACACCGGCAGCAATCGTTCCGACACCTGATTTAGCAACAAGCTTAACACTCACTCTTGCGTTGCGATTCGCATTTTTTAAATCATGGATCAACTGCGCCAAATCTTCAATGGAGTAGATATCGTGATGCGGAGGCGGAGAAATTAAATCGACTCCAGGTGTAGACCTGCGCACATCAGCAACCCATGGATATACTTTTTCCGCCGGCAGCTGACCGCCTTCTCCAGGCTTCGCTCCCTGCGCAACTTTAATTTGCAGTTCTTTCGCATTTACTAAATAGTTGCTCGTAACACCAAAGCGGCCGGATGCTACCTGCTTAATTGCGCTGGATCGTAAATCCCCATTCGCATCCGGGGTGAAGCGTGCTGTATCCTCGCCGCCTTCTCCGCTGTTGCTTTTACCGCCGAGGCGATTCATGGCAATCGCCAATGTCTCATGTGCCTCTTTACTAATAGATCCGAACGACATCGCTCCTGTTTTAAATCGTTTTACAATCGTGTCCACAGATTCTACCTCATCGATAGAAATCGAGTTTGTCTTTTTAAAGTCAAATAGATTTCGTAAAAAGCCGATACGCGCTTCATTTGATTCTTTAGAAAATTGCTTGAACAGCTTATAGTCCCCGCGCCGGCAGGACCATTGCAGCTTATAAATCGTTGACGGATTAAATGCGTGATGTTCACCTGTTTTTCGCCATTGAAACTCACTTCCTGAATCCAGAAGCTGATCAAATGCTTCCTGGTACCCTTCCTGATGACGTTTCTCTGTTTCAAGCTGAATCACACCCAAATCAATTCCGTCTATTTGCGAAGCCGTTCCGGTAAAATAATCTTCAATGACCTGCTTGCTGATGCCGACCGCCTCAAAAATCTGAGCACCGCGATAGCTCTGTACAGTTGAAATTCCGATTTTAGACATTACTTTGATAATGCCTTCTGTCGCCACGGCAATATATTTTGCCTGTGCTTCTTTTGGATTTAATGCTAATTTACCCGTTTCAAATGCCTGGTGGTAGGTTTGATACACGAGATATGGGTAAATCGCATCGACTCCATAACCAAGCATGGATGCAAAATGATGCACCTCACGCGCTTCCCCTGACTGGATAAGAATACTTGCTTTTGTACGGATACCTTCACGAATTAAATATTGATGCAGTCCGCTGACTGCAAGCAGTGCAGGTATCGCTTTCTGCATTTGATTCATTTCTGTATCCCGCAACACCAATATATTTTTCCCTTTATAGATTGCTGCTTTCGCCTGCTCAAACACTTGTTTCAGCGCAGCTTCCAAATCATCTGTAAATAATGCTTCAATGACTTCCGCTTTTAAACCGTCTATTTCGTTATTTTCAATTTTTTTCATCTGCACATTCGATAAAATTGGTGAATCCAGACGGATTCGTCTTTTCTTTTCAGTTTCCGGGTGAAGCATATCCCCCTCGCTTCCAAGCCAGGTCAGCATGGATGTCACTAACTGCTCCCGATAAGCATCAATCGGCGGATTTGTCACTTGAGCAAAGAGCTGTTTAAAATAATTGAACAGGCTTTGCGGACGTTCGGATAGAACAGCTAACGGAGCATCATTCCCCATTGCACCGATCGGGTCCTTTCCATCCTGCACAAGCGGAATCAAATACTTTTCAATATCCTCCATCGTATAACCGAATGCTTTCTGTTTATGATACAATTGCGGATCCATTTCTGTACTTTCATCAACTTCTGGAGCTAAGACGGCGGTTTGCTCCTTTACCCAATCTTGATAAGGGTATTCTGTTGTAATAGCAGATTTTATCTCTTCATCGGAAATAATTCTTCCTTTCTCGATATCTACTAATAGCATTTTTCCCGGACTTAATCGTTCCTTTAATAAAACATTGCTTTCCTCTACGTCAACGACACCTACTTCAGAGGAATAGATAATGTAATCATCCTTCGTCACATAATACCTTGCCGGACGCAGCCCATTTCGATCTAATATTGCTCCGATTTGCTTCCCATTCGTAAAGGTAATTGATGTTGGCCCATCCCAAGGCTCCATCATCAGACTGTGATATTGATAAAAAGCACGTCTTTCCTGATTCATATGGCTATTCTTATCCCATGGTTCAGGTATCAGCATCATCGCCGCATGAGCAGGCTCTCTTCCTGCAAGTGTTAAAAATTCCAGTGCATTATCTAATGTTGCTGAATCACTGCCGTCACTGCGGATAATGGGAAGCAGCTTTTCTAAATCATCGCCAAATGCATCAGAAACAAATTGTTTTTCTCTCGCCCGCATCCAATTGACATTTCCCCGTAATGTATTAATTTCGCCATTATGGATTAAATAGCGGTTCGGATGCGCCCGTTCCCAGGATGGAAATGTGTTTGTGCTGAATCGGGAATGAACGAGTGAAAAAGCCGAAACAAAATCCGTTTCCTGTAAATCTAAATAAAATCCGTTCACCTGCTCCGGAGTCAGCAAGCCCTTATATACAATGGTTCTGGCAGAAAGACTCGGAACATAGAAGCGAATATTCTTTTCCTCAGCCCAATGCTCTGCTTGTTTACGAATCACATACAGCTTTCTTTCAAAAGCCATTTCATCTGCCGCCATAGTCGACCGAATAAATACCTGCTTAACTTCCGGGAGCGTTTCTACTGCGCCTTTCCCGATACAAGCAGCGTCTACAGGCACATCTCTCCATCCAATCAACTGCTGTCTCTCCCCAGCAATCAGCTGATTTACTTGGTTTATGACTGCTGTTTGCTCTTGTTTATCTTGAGAAAGAAAGATCATACCAACAGCATATTCTCCTGCAGACGGCAGTTGAAATTCCGGGCAGACTCTTCTGAAATATTGATCGGGAATCTGTACCATTAAACCAGAACCGTCGCCCGTCATCGGATCACTTCCCTGTCCACCGCGGTGCTCCAGCTTACAAAGCATATCCAGCCCTTTTGTAACTGTGTCATGCGTCTGCTTCCCTTTAATATGTGCATATAAGCCAATGCCGCAAGCATCATGTTCAAAATCCGGGTGATATAGACCTTGTGCTTTTGGCAAATCTTGAAATATCATCTTTGTTCCTCCATTCCGTATCCATTAATATCTGTTTCATTCAGCGGGATGCTCTTTTCATCTCACACTGCAATAAAAGTGGGTAAAATATATTTTATGTTTTTTTATTTATCGAAACAATATATAATAAACATAGGAATAATCTAATTTTGATATGAGGTGGAAATATGGAACTGCGCCAATTAAGATATTTTGTTGCTGTAGCAGAAAGAGAACATGTATCAGAGGCTGCCTTCGAACTGCATGTTGCACAATCTGCAGTCAGCCGGCAAATTTCAAATTTAGAAAGTGAATTAGGGGTTCAGCTTTTTGAAAGAGCTGGGAGAAATGTACATTTAACACCTATTGGAAAAATATTTTTAACTCATATAAAATCCGCTTTAAGGGGAGTGGATTATGCTAAGAAACAGGTCGATGAATACTTAGACCCGGAAGGCGGTTCAATAAAAATCGGCTTTCCGACAAGCTTAGCCAGTAATCTCTTGCCGACCGTTTTATCCGCATTTAAGAAAAGCTATCCTAATATCCGTTTTCAATTAAGACAGGGGTCTTATAATTTTCTAATTGAATCTGTCCGGAATAGAGAAATTGATTTAGCATTCCTTGGCCCTGTTCCCGATAATCAGCCGGACATCATTGGCAAGGTTCTATTTATGGAAAATTTTTATGCTCTTATTCCCAGTTCTCACGCCAAATCAAACGAAGAAAAAATTTCTGTCGCAGAGTTAGAAGCGGAGAATTTTGTATTGTTTCCTGAGGGGTATGTGCTTCATCAGTTGGTTATTGATGCTTGTATCCGTTCTGGGTTTACACCGAATATTCAATCCCAAGGAGAGGACTTAGATGCCATTAAAGGATTAGTTGCAGCCGGGATGGGGATTACGTTACTTCCTGAAAGTGCCTTTAATGATTTAAATACCGCTTATAGCGCCAAGGTAGCTATTGATAATCCGCCTCTCAAGCGGGCAGTCGGTATTATCATTCCAAAAAATCGCAACCTGGCTCCATCTGAACGAGTTTTTTATAATTTTATTCAGGATTATTTTGATGTTGGGGAGTAAAATGATATCCGTCCAGGTCTTCAAGGATGATATTTCACAAAGAAATACCTATGCATTAAAAAACTCGTATTCGCTCATTAGCAAATACGAGTTTTTCTAACTAAACAACTTATAATTCACGAACCATTTTTATAATCACATCCGCTGCATTCTTTGCTGCTTTTTCTAAAAATACATCGAATGAAACCGATGATTTCTTTCCGGCAATATCTGATAATGCTCGAATAATGACAAATGGCGTTTGATATTGATAACACACCTGCGCAATTGCAGCAGCTTCCATTTCTAAAGCAAGCATTTCAGGAAAACGTTCACGGACAACAGCTGTCTGATCCTCACGCTGCATAAACGAATCACCAGTTGCAATAATACCTGTTTCTGCCTGAATACCTGATTCTAATACTACCTTACCTGCCAAATCTATTAAATCCGGCGAGGCTGTATAGACTGCAGGCATCCCCGGAACTTGTCCATAGACATAATTAAATGCTGTCGCATCCACATCATGATGCAATACCTCGGTGGAAATAACAACATCTCCAACCTCCAGGTTTTCAGCAAAACCTCCAGCAGACCCGGTATTAATAATTTTATCCGGATGAAACCGTTCATGTAAGATGGTTGCAGACATAGCTGCATTTACTTTCCCGATACCGGATAGCATGAGGACAACTTTTTTCCCTTCCAGGTAACCTTGATAAAAATGAGTCTTTGCTATTTCAATTTCTCGTACATCAGTCATGCTTTGTTTCAGTAATTCAATTTCTTCATCCATTGCTCCAATAATTCCGATAGTCATTCTAATCCTCCATTATTGTCCCGCCTCAATTTAATTCAATTCTTCTACCTGAGTCGGCTGCCAGCCTTCACCGTCAACCCAGTCTAGGAATACACGATAATTCTCTGAATTGCTTGAATCGGAAACGGTAGCAATTACTTTGTCAGGTCCATTATTTCCAACCCAGTGCTCTATCATACCATCTTCACTTAAACCAGTAACTTTAGAGACTGCTCTCTTAATTTCAACACGGTCTGCAGATCCATCACTAAAATCTGTATTATGGTCGCCTTCCTGTTCTGTACCGATCGGATCCCAGTCACCGGTATAGGCCTCCGCAACGTCATCACCGGAAGGTTCTGCAGACTCTCTGTCTTCGTAGGAATTATCTTCTTCATTTTCTTCCTCATTCTCATCTTCTTCATTGGCTGCATCTTCATCAGCATCCTCGTCTTCATCTGCATTGTCTTCTTCTCGATTTGCGTCCTCATTGTCAGATTCATTGTTATTTTCTTCATCTTCATTAGAATCCGGATCGGTTATTAAGAAGCCATTATCATCTTCTCCGCCGGCCTCCCCATTATCTTCCTCTGACGTATTTTCGGATGCATCCGATTCAGTACCTTCCTCCGTTGTATCATCTCCGCCGCCAAACACCCATACCGCAAGAAAAATAACTAAGACGATTCCTGCAGCAATAGATAGAATGGTAATTGCGTTTGTATTTTTTCTTCTTTTTTCAAATTTGTTTGATCTTGTCTGACTCACCAGAGATTCCCCCTCGCTACACTATTTACTTTATACTATCCTATCGAATCCAGCGATTTTTGTCTATTCTATTTTAGCACAAAATTGCTGTTTATTTCTTGTTTAAACTTAAAGGATTAAGAGAATGTGATGAAGATAGACGCCTTATTTAAATCCTTAAAATTTCGGGTATGTAATACTATTCGTACAGATTGTTTGGTTTTTAACGTTTTAATTAGAAAACTATTGCGTTTCCCGTTTCACAACATCGCTGCATTAATGCAGCAAGCAGGTTTATATTTTCAAACAGCATAGAAATATATAGAAGTACGAAAACTTACAGTTATGTTTAACTGTAAGTTTTCGTACTTCTAAAATATACGTTTGGATAACTTTTCTACTGGTCAAAGATAATATCTTTTTCTCAGTAGCTTCATCAAGATAAAAGCCTACGCAAACGCTTTCCAATTTTTATTCAACATTGGTTATACGGACTTCAATGTCTCCAGCTGGTGTAGCTACGGAAACTTCCTGTCCAATTTCTTGTCCTAACAGGCTTTTGGCCATTGGAGAATCATTGGAAATTTTCCCTTCGAACGGATCAGCTTCTGCACTGCCGACGATAGTATACGTTTCTTCATCCCCATCAGGCAATTCTACAAACGTAACTGATTTTCCAAGTCCAACTACATTAGGATCTTCATTATCATTTTCAATAATGACGGCATTGCGAATCATGTTTTCTACCTGGGTAATACGCTGTTCCACAAACGCTTGCTCATCTTTTGCCGCATCGTACTCCGAGTTCTCGGACAAATCTCCGAAATCACGAGCTACTTTTATTCTTTCAACGACCTCTTGGCGACGGTCCGTTTTTAAATAATGCAGTTCTTCCTCTAACTTGTCTTTCCCCTCTTGTGTCATGTAAAAGCTTTTTTCTGCAGCCATCTTCTAAACACTCCTTCTAATTTCTTTTCTATCTGGTAATAATCGCAGCTTATTCTCAAACCTGGTTTATCCAAAAGAACACAGCTGCCTATTCCTAGTATATATAAATTAATTAATAAAATTGGCTATATAGCTTATGTGCTAACTCTTCAAAATATACTAATCAATACTATGGCAGATATTACCTAAAATATCAAGAAAAATAATTATAAATTTGAATTCTTTACTAAGATATTTTCAATTTTAGATGCCATAATATCCACTGCAACATGATTTTCTCCGCCCTCTGGGATAATCAAATCTGCATACCGTTTTGACGGTTCAATAAATTGCATATGTGCCGGCCGGACCACTTGAATGTACTGGTCAATGACTGAATCCAATGTTCTCCCGCGATCTTTAATGTCTCTTAATAGCCGGCGGATAATTCTCAAATCTGCATCGGTATCGACAAATACTTTTATATCCATTAAATCAACGAGGTTAGCATCCTCTAAAATCAGAATTCCTTCAACGATAATGACTTCTTTGGGCTCAACATGGATTGTTTCTGTTGAACGGTTATGCACCTTATAATCATATATAGGCTTTTCAATTGATTTATATTCAAGTAATTGTTGAAGATGCTCTACTAATAAATCGTTATCAAATGCCAAGGGATGGTCATAATTTGTTTTTAATCTTTCCTCAAAAGGAAGATGCGACTGATCCTTATAATATGCATCCTGCTCAATTACCAGGATGGACGTTTCCTTAAAACGCTCATAGATAGCTCTTGTAACGGAGGTTTTTCCACTGCCGCTTCCTCCGGCAACACCGATTACAACGGGTTTATTTTTTTCCATGCTGCTAACTCCTTACACACCTTACTTTTTATAGCTAATGGAGACACCATCATCCATCGGTATAATCGATGTATGATAATCCGGATGATTCACTAGCATCTCATTGTACGATCTTAATTTCCGTACCAGTGTTTTATATTTTTTAGGCACCTCTTCATTCGAGAAGACCATGCCCCGAAATAATACATTATCGGTAATCAATACACCTCCGGGCATCAGCATTTTATCTGCTAAATCAAAATAAACTTGATATTGCCCTTTTGCTGCATCAATAAAAATAACATCATACTGTAATTTTTTTTCAGCTAATTCCTGCATGACTTCTGCGGCGTCTCCTAAAATAACTTCGATTTGATTATCACGTTTCTGTTCCTTGATATTTGTGATTGCTTCCTGATAACGATTGGCATCTTTTTCAATGGTAACGATATTTGCTTTTGACGCTCCTTCCAGCATACGCAATGCGGAATAACCAATCGCTGTGCCTACTTCTAAAATCTTTTCCGGCTGCTTCATCTTTAAAATAAGATTAATCATATGCATGCTGCTCCGGTTGATAATCGGCACATGATTGATTTCGGCATATTTTTCAAGAACGTCTGCAGCTCCTGAAGAAGCAGGAAGCAGATTTTCCAAGTAGCTCTCGATATCTTTTTCCATTTCATCATTTCCTTTTACATTCAACCATTATAATTGGTTCTTCACCAAAATCGATGGGTGACAATGCAGCTTTATTTTTAATATTAACAACCGCTGTGAGGGCATGACGGGTTGAGCAATCGCAACCAATCCTTAGAAAAACACGACCCTTTCCTGACGGCTAAAAAAGAAAACGGAAAATGGAGAAGCTCTCCATTAGTCCGTTTAAGAGTGAGCACTTTTGGAACACACTTTAATTGATATACTCTTCCCGGTTTTCTACATGTTCATCAAATGTTTCAGCAAAATGAATATTACCATCTTCATCATGTAAGAAATACAGATAATCGGAATCTTCCGGTGAGATTACTGCTTTCAAGGAGTTTTCCGCAAAATTCGATATCGGGCCTACCGGCAGTCCATCCACCAAATAGGTATTGTAAGGTGACTCGGTTTCTAAATCATCAAAGGTGACCACTGCTTGATGTTCTCCTTTTGCATACAATACCGTTGGATCTGTCTGCAGCTGGATATCCTCATCCAAACGATTCTGGAATACGCCGGCAATTTGTGCGCGCTCCTCTTCATGAGCAGTTTCTTTTTCCACTACGGATGCAAAGGTTATCGCTTCGTGTGGAGTAAAACCTCGATCTGCAATCTCTCCTTCATATTGCTGGAAGATAGAATTTGTTTGTTCTACCATACGATCTATTATCGATTCAATGGATGGTTCTTCTTCATAAAACTCATAAGTGGAAGCAAACATATAACCTTCTAAAGGGGTACGAATATCTTCATCCAGAATATCCTCCGTCAGTAAGGAAGGATATTCCTCCATTAATTCGTCAATAAAATCTGGATCATTGGCAACCTCCAGGAAATCTTCCTCCGAAAAAGAAAGCTGCTCACTATATATTTCAGCAATTTGGTCTACAGTCAATCCTTCAGGGATTGTAATAGTATGGACCGCATCGACAATAATTCTTCCATGCTGCAGCGATTCAATAATTTCATCCATGCTCATGGCTGTATTGAATGTATAATTTCCAGCTTGAAATTCGTTCACATTATTAAATTTTGTATAAAAACGAAATACACGGGCATCCTTGATAATTCCGTTTTCTTCAAGTATCCCGGCTATCGTTGAGCTGGAAGACCCAATCGGGATTTCCACTTCTACAGGAGTTGAATTTTCTTCATCAATAGGCTGTAGTGCAGAATGAATATATAAATAACCTGAAATTCCGCCGATTATTAAGATGAGCGTAAAACAAACAATAATAATTGCGACAATCTTTCTTACTTTAGAAGCATCTTTTGCTCTTTGTATAAGATTCTTTTGGAATCCGTTATGCTTGTCATCTTTTGACACTCTGTGTCCCCCTTTCATCCGCTTCATTATACTAAATTCATATAAAATTATCCAATATTCCTGTTATTTTATTTCATCCTTCTACATCTTAAACAAAAAGATTCATTTTCAACAGGAATTTTGAAAAAAATATATATTTCAGCAAGTATGAAAAGGGATAGAAAGCAGCAATTACACGGGAAAAGAAAGCTGATGTCACAAAATGTGAATGTCAGCTTTCTTTTATCTCTTTACTCTTCTTCTTCAGCTAATGTGTTTAACATTTCCTCTACCATGCTCCACTCTTCATCGGAATCAATCGGGTACAGGGTAAAATCTTCATTCTCCTGTTCTTCGTAACGGAATGCGTATACCTCTACCTCTTCATCCTCTGCTTGTTCAGCAGGCACGACAGCAATATAAGATTGTTCTGTTTCATCCACATCAAAGGTGAATAGCACTTCAAACAAATGCTCGTCCCCATTTTCGTCGGGGATAATAATGCGTTCTTTTTCTTCTAATGTCATTACATAATGCCTCCTTTTGAATCTAGATAACCCTGCAAAATCATTGTAGCTGCCATCTTATCAATTACTTTTTTCCTTTTCTTGCGGCTCATGTCCGCTTCCAGCAGTACACGTTCCGCTGCCATCGTGGTTAAACGCTCGTCCCATAATACCACAGGCAATTCATACTTTTCCTTTACATACGCAGCATAGCGCTCGGACGCCTCGCCTCTTTCACCAATCGTGCCGTTCATATTTTTAGGGAGTCCGATTACAATCAGAGATGCTTCATTTTCCTCAATCAGACCCTTTAGTTCTTCATCTGCAGATTCAAATTCATTCTCATCCCAATAAATAGTGGTTAACCCTTGCGCTGTCCAGCCAAGGGCATCACTTACGGCAACACCTATTGTTTTTGAACCCACGTCTAAACCTATCGCTTTCATGAATTCTCCTTATTCTGTTCTAGATAAAACTTTACAAGTTCTTCAATAACTTCATCCCGTTCAACTTTACGTATCAAATTACGCGCATCATTATATCTAGGAATGTATGCAGGATCACCTGACAATAGGTATCCGACAATCTGATTGATCGGATTATATCCTTTTTCCTGTAATGATTCATGAACAGTCATTAAAATCTTTTTAATATCCTGGTCAAATGGTTCTTCGGAAAAGTTGAATTTCATTGTTTTATCAATTGAACTCATAATGACACCTCGTCCTTCATTAACCTTCTACTTCTATTTTAACATGTTTATCTCTATCATTATACTTATTAACGAGAAAACATACAACCAAGGATTAAGCATTTGTCACGTCTGTTACATAAGTTAAAGCACTTTGTAATGCTTCTGTAACTTTATATGGGTCTTTTCCCCCAGCTTGTGCCATATCCGGACGACCACCACCGCCGCCGCCGCAAATTGCAGCTGCCTGCTTCACCAAGTTTCCGGCATGGAGATTTTGTTTCATCAGGTCTTTTGTCACTCCTGCAATAAGCTGTACTTTATTATTATTGACAGCTGCGAGAAGAATTACACCTGATTCTATTTTTTGTTTTAATTCATCTACCATCGAACGTAACTGATTCATATCTTTTACATCGACTTGTTTAGCCAGAACTTTTACATTATTTACCTCTTTTATTTCATCTAAAATAGAAGATGCTTCGAGATTAGATAGTTTAGCCTGCAGTGAATCTATCTGTTTTTGTGTTTCTTTTAATTCCGATTGTAAAGCAGTCACTTTTTGCGGAATCTGCTCGTCTTTAGCTTTTAATAATGTACCTGACTGCTTCAACAATTCGATTTTATTATTTAAATAGCTGTAAGCTTCTTTGCTTGTAACAGCTTCAATCCTTCTTGTACCTGCACCTATGCCGCTTTCTGATACGATTTTAAACAAGCCTATTTCAGCTGTATTGCTCACATGGCATCCGCCGCACAACTCAATACTGTAATCATTGATTTGAACAACCCGGACAACATCGCCATATTTTTCACCGAATAAGGCCATTGCCCCCATCGCTTTTGCTTCTTCAATTCCTTTTGTTTCAATCACAACCGGAATCGATTCCCATATTTTTTGATTTACTATTTTTTCGATTTCATCCAGTTCTTCATCCGTTACACTGCTGAAATGAGAAAAATCAAAGCGGAGACGATTGGTCCCGTTCAATGAACCTGCCTGATTAACATGAGAACCCAGTACATCTTTTAATGCCTGATGAAGTAAATGCGTCGCCGTATGGTTTTTAATGACATCATTCCGAAATGCACGGTCAACAACCGCTTCTGCTTGCTCCCCAACCTGTAATACGCCCTCTTTTACTTCTACACGGTGGATATGCTGGCCATTTGGAGACTTTTGCACATCCGTAACGACCGCATAGGCATGATCTGTTTGAATGAAACCAATATCAGCAACCTGCCCACCGCTTTCCGCATAAAATGGCGTTTCCTTCAGCAGAATATATGCTTCTTGTCCTGCTTCTGCAGATTCTGTTGTTTCTTTGCCCTGAATGATTGCTTGAATGACCGTTTCTTTTTCTAATAAAGAATATCCTACAAATTCACTTTCTACATCTATCGTTGAAAAAACAGTGTCTTGAACCTGCATGGAATCCACTTTTTGCCGTGCATTTCTTGCTCTTTCACGCTGCAGCTTCATTTCATTTTCAAAGCCTTCTTGATTCACAGTAAAACCAAGTTTTTCTACATATTCTTCTGTTAATTCCTTTGGAAAACCGTACGTATCATATAAGCGGAATACTTCTTCCCCAGGAAATATCGTGCTTCCTTTTTCTTTTTCTGCTTCCATAAGTTTGGTTAAGATTTCTAATCCATCATTTAACGTTTCATGGAAGCGATCCTCCTCCACTTTAATTATTTTTTGAATGTAGTCTGTTTCCTTTACAACCTCCGGATAGAAATCTTTCATAATTTCAGCTACTACCGGAACAAGACGGTACATAAAGGCTTCATGGATATTAAGGTCCTTCGCAAAACGGATAGCACGGCGAAGCAGCCGGCGCAGGACATAACCTCTGCCTTCATTCGACGGCATGGCCCCATCACCAATGGCAAAGCTGACTGTTCGAATATGATCAGCAATTACTTTAAATGCCGTATCCGCTGCATCATCCTCCCCATATTTGCTGTTTGCAATCATTTCCGTTGCCTGGATAATCGGCATAAATAAATCTGTTTCATAGTTTGTAGGTACCTCTTGAATAATGGAGGTTAACCGTTCTAATCCCATTCCTGTATCAATGTTTTTCTTTGGCAGCGGTGTATACGTATCGTCTGGATTATGGTTAAATTGCGAAAACACGAGATTCCAAACCTCTAAATACCTGCTGTTTTCTCCCCCCGGATAAAGTTCTGGATCAGCCGGGTCATTTCCATAGCTTTCGCCTCTATCATAAAAAATCTCGGTATTCGGTCCGCTTGGGCCTTCTCCAATATCCCAGAAGTTTTCTTCCAATCGGATGATCCGCTCTTTTGGCAGACCAATTTTTTGCAGCCAAAGATCATACGCTTCATCATCTTCCGGGTGAACCGTGACAGATAATTTTTCCGGATCAAAACCTATCCATTTCTCATCTGTCAAAAACTCCCATGCCCATTCAATCGCTTCTTCTTTAAAATAATCACCAATGGAGAAGTTTCCTAGCATCTCAAAAAACGTATGGTGACGCGCTGTAAAACCGACGTTTTCAATATCATTTGTACGTATTGCTTTTTGTGCATTCACAATCCTAGGATTATCCGGGATAATCCGGCCGTCAAAATATTTTTTTAATGTTGCCACCCCGCTATTAATCCAAAGAAGCGTAGGGTCTTCATGCGGTACTAAAGAAGCACTTGGTTCAACCTGATGCCCTTTCTCTTTAAAAAAATCAATAAACATTTGCCGAATTTCTGCGGAACTTAAAAATTTCATTATCATTTTCCCTCCTTTTTTTTATCAAACAAAAAATCTCCTCTCTGCATCATTGCAGGGACGAGATTTCGCGGTACCACCCTTATTATGAACAATCCATGTTCATCACTTTCATCATAATAACGGTATGATACCGACGGGGATTAGCCGTACTCCAGTGTAGCTTTCCATAACAGTATAATTAGGATTCCTTTCAGCCGGGGGAGTCCCTCTCTTGAAATATCATGTCATGTACTTAATACCTTCAACGTGTTCTACATGATTAAAAATGACAGTTTTTTATCATTTCCTGTTGTTTGTATGATTATAGCGTTATTATAGTGATTTTTCCGCTGTATGTCAATTTTTCGCCTTTAAAAAATAGATGATGAAATACTTATTATTAATTCAGCCGGCTTTTGACATTCGATACTGCTGAATCAATACTTTCAACATAGTAAAAACAGGTACTGAAATAACCATACCAATGACACCAGCCAGTTGGCCGCCCAATAATAAGGCGAAGATAATCCCGATTGGATGAATCTTGACTGTTTTCCCCATAATATATGGTGATAATAGATTGCTTTCAATCAATTGGATGATAAAGATAATTACGATAACGAATAACGCTTTTTCCGGCTCCACCATATAAGCAACGGTTACTACCGGGATGGCACCGAGGATCGGACCAAAATAAGGAATGATATTGACGATTGCCAGAATGATACCAAGCAATAAAGCATAAGGTAAATCTAACCACATCCAGCTCAGAGTGGAAATAACACCAACAGCTGCACTGATAATAAACTGTCCTCGGATATAACCGCCAAGTCCTTTTCCTATTTCCCTGCATACATTTCCTGTTTCCTCCCGATATTTATACGGGATAAGACGAAATAAAAAGGATTTGATAAACGGATAGTCTTTTAAGAAATAAAATACAAGGACAGGAATAATAGTCAAGAGAATAACTGCGTCCATCATTCCATTAAAACCGCCGATAATTTTTCCTGAGAAGTTATTCATCGTATTCTCGAGAGATTGAATAAACATATCCATCCGGTCATGCACTGTCTCGGGTAAAAAGGCGGTAGATGTATACACCTTATTTAATCCTTCTTGATACAGCGCGATAAATTCTGGAAAGTTCCGGCTCATTTCCTTCACCTGTTCAACGATTAGTGGATACGCGCGGTATATTGCGTAGCCGGCGCCTCCGAAAAAGACCAGATATATCACTAAGATTGCTATCCCGCGGTGAATCCGGTACCGATACAGCCACTCAATGAATGGATGCAGCAAGAAAGCCAAAATTCCGGCAATCAAAAACGGAAGCACCAGTTTAAGGATAAAGGAAAAAAATGCCCCATAATATGGTTTGGTAATAGCTAAAAAATATAAAAGAATAAAAGAAAGAATAGCAATCACAAGGAAATAGATGACTTGCTTTGCCTTTATTTTTTTCCACATAATAATCACTCCCAGTCCATGGTAGTGTAACCAACAGACTGGGAGTTTATAATAGGATGTTCAAAAAGTTACTAAATGATAATCGGCGAACTTTTTCTTTTTAGCTGACGTGGTTTTTCTGATGGGGCTGGGACTGCGGTTACCAATGTTGTCAGGTTCATCGACCGCTACGGAAAAACACTACGCTTTCCGTGAGCTTGAGCTCAGCCTCCTCGAAAAAAGAAGTTCGCTTTTTTCTGCGGGGTCTTCCCTCCGCGCTTTCCCACAGGAGTCTCCGTGTTTTTCCTGCCGCTAGATAGTCTTATTGCTATTTACTTGTATCAAATATAATTTTTATAAAATTCATTAACCTGACAACATTGCTGCGGTTACTCGCCCCGCCGAAAACCATTGCCCGCTTTAGAAACCCATATTATAATAATCTTCTTTCTTCTTTTGAAAATAGATCGTCTAATGAACTGAGTGTCCCGTCCGCTTCTACCTGGTGGATGTGTACTTCCTTTCCAGACACTGTTAATTCAATCGAACACACCCAGCAATAATAACTTGTGGGGCTTAATTTTCCTATTTGTTTTTCCCGGCAATTTGGACATACTAGCATACATCTTCATCCTTTTTCTGCTTCTATCAGTCCAAGTATTGCCCCAAATAAAAATATTTATACATTTAATCCATAAAATCGTAGGGAGACAGTTCTTCCTCCGGGATGTCCTCTACCGTTTCATATTCCTTCTTCTCCGCTTTTTGATTCGCTAATTGAATGTGCAGCATTTCCTGTAATGAAGTATATCTGCGATTCGTATCTTCCGTTTGCACACCTTTAATAAAGGCCTCTTTTTCACCGCAAATAATCAATGACTCTTTTCCTCTTGTAATTGCTGTATACAAAAGATTTTTTCGCAACATGCGGTGGTGTGAATAAACCACCGGAAGAATCACAATTGGAAATTCACTTCCCTGTGATTTATGAATGGAAATACAAAACGCATGAGTAAAGTTATTATAATCTTTTCGAATGAAAACAACTTCTTTATCTTCAAATGCAATTACAATCTGTTCTTCATTCTCTGCATTTTCTTCCGGTTTAAACATGGCGACAATCTCTCCAATGTCCCCATTGTATATGCCATCCTCAGGCTGATTGATTAACTGTATTACACGATCGCCGACACGATAAACCACATCCTGAAATGCAATCTCCCGTTTTTTCTCGCCGGGAGGATTAATCAATTGCTGCAATGCTTCATTGATTGCATGAATGCCAGCTTGCGAACGATACATGGGAGACAGCACCTGAATAGAAGAAGAATCAATTCCTTTTTTTTGCGCTTTATCAATAATAGATGTCAACACATCTGTCATCTGATAATCATGACAGGAAATAAAACTGAAATCACGCGCATTCTCCAACGAATTTTTATCACAATCGGTGTTTTTAATTTGGTGGGCAAGCTGAATAATTTTAGAGCCCTCTTTTTGACGATATACATCCGTTAATGAAATAACCGGCAATACCTCACTTTTCATCAAATCAGTTAAAACCTGACCCGGCCCCACCGATGGAAGCTGGTCTTCATCACCAACCAGAATAATCTGCATTGTATCGGGAATAGCTTTAAATAAGTGATTGGCTAACCAGGTATCAACCATGGAAAATTCATCAACAATCAGCAGCTTTCCGGATAATGGTTCATGCTCATCTTTTTCAAAGCTGCCCATACCGTTCCAGCCAAGTAATCGATGGATGGTCACAGCCGGCAAGCCAGTTGACTCAGACATCCGTTTTGCTGCCCGCCCGGTAGGAGCTGTTAATATAAACGGAAAATTATCTTTCTTTTGATAATCCGATAGATTTAAAGAAAGCTCGTGGATTTGGGCAAATGCTTGAATAATTCCGGTGATTACCGTTGTTTTCCCCGTTCCCGGTCCGCCTGTTAAAATCATAATTTTTGAGTGGATTGCCTGAACAATGGCATCAAATTGTTCTTTTCCATAGCTCAATGACTCTTCTTCCTCAATCTCACCCGTTATCTTCAAAAGCTCCGCCAAAGGCACTTCATCCTCTATCGGTTTGGTAAGAATTTTTTTCAAGCTGGCAGTAAAGTTATCCTCTGCATAATATAACGAGGGCAGGTAAACACGTTCATCAATGACAATAACCTTTTTTTCTGTATTTAACTGCATGATAACATCAGAAACAGAGCCTTGGTCTGGATTAGGCAGATGAAGTAAATAAATAACCTCCTGCATACATTTTTCAAACGGAAGATACACATGACCTGCCTGAATGCTTTGCTGCAGAATATAAATGACACCTGCACCAATACGGCTTTCATGTGTATGTGAAATCCCTTGTCCGGAAGCTATTTGATCTGCCATTTTGAACCCGAAGCCTTCAATATCAAAAACATATTGATACGGATCTTTTTTCAGAACCTCTAATGCTTCATCTCGATAAGTCTGATAAATGACCTGAGCCATTTTCAGACCAATTCCGTACTCTGATAATTTAACAGCAACCCGTTCAAATCCTTGATTTTCCCGGAGACGCTCAGCCAGCTTTTTTCCTGTTTCCTTGGATACGCCGGAGACGCCGTCTAAAACAGAGGGATCATCCATAATTTTAGACACAGCATTCTCTCCAAGCTTCTCTACAATTTTTAAGGCGCTCTTTTTTCCGACACCGTAAAATAAATCACTGGATAAATATTGGACAAGCCCATCCTTTGTGGTCGGCAGAATGGTCTCATAGGATTGTACTTTTAATTGTGAACCATAGCGGGGATGCTTCTCCATCACTCCATAAAAACAATAGGCAGTCTGATCCTGAAGCTGATCAAAATACCCCTTTACAATGATTTCTTTATCTTGATAATCAAGGTTTGTTTTTGTTATTTTAATTCGGACGATAGAGAAATGTTCTGCCTCATTGCGAAAAATTGTATTGATGACGCTCCCTGTTACAAAAGGCAGTGCTTCCTTTGTTTCTATCTGGTTTCCCATGATGATTACCCCTTATTTATCCTCAAATTGCTCCATATACTGTAATGCAATTTTCTTTCCGTTTGCAGCTAAGACATGATCTGACTGCAATTCCAGTGCTTTTTCAAAATAACGCAAAGCTTCCTCTATTTTCTCATGGAATAAGGAAATCACACCCAGATTATAATAAGCATCGCTATGCGCTTCATCCAATTCAAGCACTTTTTCAAATGTTTTTTGCGCTTCATCTAACAATTCAACCTGAGCTAAGGACAAACCATATTGAAACAGAAAGCTCTCATCCTGAGAGTCTAGTTCGGTTGCCCGTAATAAATAAGGTAAAGACAGCTTCCACTGTTCTTGATTCCGGAAGCACATCCCGAGCATAAAGTAAGCATCCGCTTCCTCCAGCCCCTGCTCAATTGCCTTTAGAAATTTTTGCGAAGCTTTCTGGTAATCTTCCTTCTCAAAATATAAATTACCTAAACCATAATAAGCTGTTGCTGCTTTTTCATCCAGTTCAACAGCACGCTCAAAAAAGCGCTCTGCCCTTTCTGTCTCATTCAGCTGCATTAAAAGGTTGCCGAAATTAATATAACCGAGCGGATCGTTGGGTGACTCTTCAATAACGTCGTTAAACAGCTGTGCTGCTTCTTCATACTTTTTTTCATTTAATAATGCAATTGCCTGCTGATTTTTATCCATTTATCAAACCATCCTACTAACCAACATATTGTAATGCTTTATTATCTTTAATAATTTCATCAATCGTTCCGCCGCCGAGACAAATATCGCCTTGATAAAATACCACGGCTTGGCCAGGCGTAATTGCCCGCTGGCTTTCTTTAAATGCGACATAGGCTTTATCGTCTTTCACTGTCACCGTTACTTCTGAATCTTTCTGACGATAGCGGAATTTCGCTGTGCAAGTAAATGTTTCTTCAATTTGATCCGGCTGTACCCAATTAATATCCGTTGCTACGAGCGAGTCCGAATATAGATAATCATTATGATAGCCCTGTGCAACATATAAATAATTATCTTCTAAATTTTTGCCCACAACAAACCAAGGGTCACCAGAACCGCCGATGCCAAGCCCTTGACGCTGACCGATTGTATAGTACATTAACCCATCATGATTTCCTTTTTCAATCCCATCCAACGTCATCATTTTTCCTGGCTGTGCCGGCAAATATTCACTTAAAAAGGTTTTAAAATTTCGTTCTCCAATAAAGCAGATGCCGGTAGAGTCTTTCTTCGCTGCCGTTACCAAACCATAATCAGCTGCAATTTTGCGGACCTCCGGCTTTGGCAGATGCCCTAACGGAAACATGACTTTTTCTAATACATCTGAGCTGAGTTGATTTAAGAAATAAGTTTGATCCTTATTGTCATCCGCCCCGCGCAGCATTTGAATACTGCCATTTTCATCTCTTGCCACCTGCGCATAATGTCCGGTAGCTAGATAATCTGCCCCTAGAGAAAGCGCATGGTCAAGAAATGCTTTGAACTTGATTTCTTTATTACACATCACATCCGGATTTGGCGTTCTTCCCGCTTTATATTCATCCAGAAAATAGGTGAATACCTTGTCCCAGTATTGTTTTTCAAAATTGACTGAGTAATAGGGTATATCTAATTGATTACAGACCCGGACAACATCATCAAAGTCTTCTGTCGCGGTACAGACTCCAAATTCATCTGTATCATCCCAGTTTTTCATAAAGATCCCTACAACATCATATCCTTGTTCTTTTAATAGTAGTGCTGCAACGGAAGAGTCGACACCGCCGCTCATACCAACAACAACACGTGTATTTTTATTCTCTTTCATTTCCGCCCCTCCTTTAGCTTGTTAATCGTTTTACGATTCCGGCAATTCTTTCTGCCGCTTCCTTTACATTCTCTTCTGTATTTGCCAGTCCAAAACTGAATCGAATTGAATTTGTCGTAACCGGACTTTCTGAACCAAACATGGCTGACAATACATGAGAAGGCTCAACACTTCCTGCTGTACACGCGCTTCCACTTGAAGCCGCAACACCGCTCAAATCAAAATTGGCTAGCAGTGCTTCTACATTCGCCCCTGGAAAACGGACATTGATTATCGTGGAGACAGTCTTCTCCGGATCTCCATTGATACCAAAATCAATGCCGGCTTCTGTAAAGGTATCTATTAAAATTTGTTTATATTTCTCATATTGTTGATTTCTTGCAGCTTTCGTTTCCATTACAATATTCGATGCCAGTTCAAAACCGACTGCCGCCGGAATGTTTTCTGTACCGGGGCGGCGTTTCCGCTCCTGTTCCCCGCCAAATTGAATCGGACTCATAGCTACTTTTTCATTTGCATATAAAAAGCCAATCCCTTTAGGACCGCCGATTTTATGTGCAGTTGCTGTCAGTAAATCAATGTTTTGTGCATGCACATCAATATCCAGCAAACCGTAAGCCTGCACAGCATCCGTATGAAAATAAGCCTGATGCTCCTTTAGCAATTCTCCAATCTCACTGATAGGCTGAATAACACCTGTCTCATTGTTTACATACATAATAGAAACTAAAATCGTATCATCCGTTAAAGCTGCTTCAACATCTTGCGTCGAGACCAGCCCTTTTTCATCAACAGGTAAATAGGTTACACGGAAGCCTTGTTTCTCTAACTTTTCAGCTGTATGCAAAGCAGCATGATGTTCCTGAATGGAAGTGATAATATGGTTCCCTTTATTCCGGTTTGCTTCTGCAACGCCTGTGAGCGCCATATTATCCGCCTCTGTTCCGCCGCTTGTAAATATAAGTTCCTTTTCATTTGCACCAATAGATGCTGCCAGAGCCTGCCTTGAAGCATCCAGCTGCTGCCTTGCCTTCCGTCCAAAAGAATGAACGCTTGATGCATTGCCAATGATTTCTTCATATACAGGAATCATTGCCTCCGCAACTCCTCTTGCCATAGGAGAAGTAGCGGCATGGTCTAAATATATTGCTTCCATGAGTCAAAATCCTTTCCAGCCCTTAAATATAAAACATATATGCCTCTGCAGGTCCTTCATCACTTTCATCATAATTTGCCAAATCTTCCAGAGTCGTTTTTTCTAATACATCTTTTACCGCATCTCTGATTTGCAGCCATAAGGATGCCTGTGCCGGCTTCTCATTTTCCATGCCTTCCACAATGGTTAACGGACCTTCCAACACCCGAATCACATCACCGGCTTTAATTTCCTCCGGTTTTTTAGCAAGCTGGTATCCTCCATATGCACCGCGTATACTTTTAATTAATCCAGCATTTCTTAATGGAGAAGCTAGCTGCTCTAAATAATGTTCTGACAGATCATTATCCTTTGCAATAACCTTTAGGGAAATCGGCCCGTTCCCTTCGTTTTTTGCCAAATCTATCATTATTGTCAGTCCGTATCTTCCTTTAGTTGAAATTTTCATCATTTACACCTCAATTTTTTTAACTATCTTCTGTCATTTATATGTTACAAAGGGAAACCTCATACAGTCCGGTTTCACTTTACCTTTTCTAATAAACGGGACTGCAGCTGCCCGCCCCGCTGAAAAACTTTAGCAAGTAAAGTTCCATCAAGTTATGAAACGTACTCAAACTTCCTTTTTAATCCCTGAAGTATAAAGGTCTTCAAGCGGACGAATAATAGCTGAAAGATTCTATTCAAACCTATTCTTTCATTATACCAACTTTTAATTCCACCTATACAAATTTGATTATTTATATTATCAATACCTATTATAGCATGACTGCTAACCTCTTGCATTTCTTCTATATTCGCTTTAAGCTAATAGAATACGATACCTAAACAGATGAAGGAAGTTATGTCATGTATAAACAGCCACTCGCATTTCGAATGCGACCAAAAAACATAGATGATATTATAGGACAAGAACACCTGGTAGGTCAAGCGAAAATAATTGATCGGATGATAAAAGCTAACCAGCTTTCTTCCATGATTTTATTCGGCCCTCCCGGAACAGGAAAAACATCCATGGCATTTGCCCTTGCAGAAACAATCGGACTTCCCTCCAAAACCTTAAATGCCGTTACAGATAAAAAGAAGGATATGGAAATTGTTGTCGAGCAGGCTAAAATGCAAGGTCAAACAGTTCTTATCTTAGATGAAGTACATCGTCTGGATAAAGCAAAACAGGATTTTTTACTGCCGCATTTAGAGAATAATTTACTGACCTTGATAGGCTGTACAACCAGCAATCCGTACCATTCCATCAACCCGGCAATCCGGAGCCGCTGTCATTTATTTGAATTACGCGGGTTAACGCTGGACAATGTTAAAACGGCACTGCAGCGCGCTGTCCGGGATACATCGAACGGATACGGAGATAAAGCGATTCATATCCATGAAGATGCTATAGAACATTTTGCCATCTCAGCAAATGGGGACTTGAGATCAGCTTTAAATGGCCTGGAACTGGCGGTCAGCTCTACCCCGCCGGACGCAGAGGGGCAAATCGAGATAACACTGGAAATTGCGGAAGAATGTATGCAGAAAAAAAGCTTTTCTCACGATAAAGACGGAGATGCTCATTACGATGTTTTAAGTGCTTTTCAAAAATCAATCCGCGGAAGCGACGTGGATGCAGCGCTTCATTATTTAGGACGTCTGATTGAAGCCGGCGACTTAGACAGTATTGCCAGAAGGCTGATTGTCATTGCATATGAAGACGTAGGTCTGGCAAGTCCGCAGGCTGGCCCGCGCGCCATTGCTGCTGTTCAAGCAGCTGAACGGATCGGCTTTCCGGAAGCGCGGATTCCTTTAGCTAATATTATTGTGGAATTAGCCCTTTCTCCCAAATCAAATACAGCCTATAAAGCTTTGGACGCAGCCTTGGAGGATATTCGCAAAGGCAACAGCGGTGATATTCCAGCACATTTAAAGGATGCACATTATTCAGGGGCAACTAAGCTTGGCAGAGGAGCAGATTATAAATACCCGCATAATTACCCAGGGGCATGGATCAAACAGCAATATTTACCTGACACCATTAAAAATCGAAACTACTATACACCCAAAGACACAGGAAAATTTGAGACTGCATTAAAACAAGTATATGAACGAATTAACAAAAATTAGATAAAGTGACTTTTTTCCGCCCATACACATCCATTCTAGACCTGATGTGTATG
Organism: Oceanobacillus sp. FSL K6-0251; assembly: GCF_038004725.1. NCBI lineage: Bacteria > Bacillati > Bacillota > Bacilli > Caryophanales > Bacillaceae > Oceanobacillus > Oceanobacillus sp. FSL K6-0251. Next base: position 2,569,825 of record NZ_JBBORS010000001.1, read on the forward strand.
GGCTTTTTTGCACTCTTCACTCTCTTTAAAGAACAGGAGGCTTCATTTTATCAAACTTTTGAACTCACACTATAATTTTAAAGCAATGTATAATTTTAAACTCCTCTGGAAAGAATAGAGATTACTATAATCTTTCTAGTACGTTAGGAAATCTCACTTTTTAACGTGCAGGTGTAAGAAAAACTGTATATTCATTAAACGATAAAGGATGACAGATTTTCTACGTATTTTTATAATTATGAGGAGTGAATAACATGGTAAAAGTAAGACAAGACGCTTGGTCTCATGAAGATGATTTGCTGTTGGCAGAAACTGTCTTGCGGCATATTCGTGAGGGCAGCACCCAATTGAACGCTTTTGAAGAAGTGGGAGATCATTTAAACCGTACTTCAGCAGCTTGTGGATTCAGATGGAATGCAGAAGTGCGTAATAAATACGAAAATGCAATTGATTTAGCAAAAAGACAAAGAAAAGAAAGAAAAAGAGCTTTAAACAAAACCATTCAGGCTGTTCCCAAAGCAGAGCCTGTTGAAAGCACAGAAAATATCCCGCCACTGGAGACTTCCGTGGAGGTGCCGGCCGTACAAACAAGTGCTGAACCGGTTGCAGCATTTAATTTAGATACTGTTATTAAGTATTTAAAATCACTAAAAAAAGAATTATATACTTCCAATCAATCGAGATCGTCGATGCAATCGTTAGAGAGTGAGAATCAATCCTTGCAGACAAAAGTCGAAGAATTAAAAAAGAAATTAGCAGATACGGAACAACAGCTGCAAGCGATGAAAGAAGATTATCAGACATTTATCCAGATTATGGATCGTGCCCGCAAGATGACAGTTTTTGAGGATACCAATCTTGTGAATTCTCCTTCCTTCCGTATGGATAAAAACGGAAATCTTGAACAGATTGCACAAGGCTCTAACTAGTTTGAATCAGACATATATATTGGAATGATGGAGGGAGTCGGAATTCCTTTTTTCAATATACAAAAATACTGCACAAAAAATGTGCAGTATTTTTGCGTAATCCCGATAGTGCCGTCAAACAATAAAGTTTTGATCCCGCTTTTGGCAGGTGGGTGTCCTGCTTTAAAGGTTTTATGCTTCCTGCTTGAGGCATGCATGCACTTTAAAGACCAATCGGACTCCCTAACTTATAGGTGTTCGGTCAAAATACCAATTGTTAACGTACACATCAGGATGATTAACGTTTTATTTGAATTAATCTTAGCATACATTGATTCAAAGTTCAAATATATGAAAGCCTATTTTTTATTTAAATAATTCCTTGTTCTGCCATAGCATCTGCTACTTTCAAGAAGCCTGCAATATTAGCCCCTGCAACAAGATTTCCTGATTTACCATATTCATTTGCGGCTTGGATGCTATTATGATAAATATCATGCATAATGCTTTGCAGCTTTTCATCGACTTTTTCAAAGCTCCAGGAAACGCGGCTGCTATTTTGCGCCATTTCCAGAGCTGATACTGCTACACCGCCTGCGTTTGCAGCTTTCGCTGGGGCGAATAAAACATTATTTCCCTGGAATTGGTTAATTGCATCTAAGGATGATGGCATGTTAGCACCTTCACCTACTGCAATAACACCATTTTTGATTAATGTTTTTGCTGCAGTTTCGTCGATTTCATTTTGTGTCGCACAAGGTAAAGCAATCTCACATGGAATCTCCCAAACGGATCCGCCGGCAACGTATTCTGCATTTGGATAAGTTTCTAAGTATACATTAATACGCTCTCTGTCTACCTCTTTGATTTTCTTTACAAGTTCCACATCGATGCCGTTCTTATCATAGACATATCCATTAGAGTCACTGCAGGCAACAACTTTTGCCCCAAATTCAGCTGCCTTCTCCATGGCATAAATCGATACATTTCCTGACCCGGATACAATAACTGTTTTGCCAGAAAAGTCCTGCCCATTATCTTTAAGCATTTCCTGTACAAAGTAAACTGTACCGTAACCAGTTGCTTCCTTACGTGCCAAGCTGCCTCCAAAACCTAAGCTTTTTCCTGTTAGAACGCCTGGTTCTACAGCGCCTTTGATTTTCTTATATTGCCCGTAAAGGTAGCCAATCTCTCTGGCGCCCACACCAATATCTCCTGCAGGCACGTCTGTATCCTGTCCGATATGTCTAGCTAATTCTGACATAAAACTCTGACAAAATCGCATAATTTCTAAGTCTGATTTTCCTTTTGGATCAAAATCTGATCCACCTTTTCCTCCGCCTATAGGCTGCCCGGTCAAAGAATTTTTAAAGATTTGTTCAAAGCCTAAAAATTTAATAATACTTGTGTTTACTGTTGGATGAAAACGAAGCCCGCCTTTATAAGGTCCGATTGCACTGCTGAATTGAACACGATATCCGCGGTTTACCTGAACCCGGCCTTCATCATCCACCCAGGGTACACGGAAGGCAATCAAGCGCTCTGGTTCTACAATTCTCTCTAAAATGCCTAATTCCATATATTTAGGATGCTTCTCAAAAACGCCTTCTAAAGATTCGACAATTTCTTCTACTGCTTGCAAAAATTCTGTCTCGTGGCTGTTTCTATTCTTTAGTTCCTCATAGACTCCCTGCACGTACTCTTTTGCTGTTCTGTTTTGATATTGTAATTTATTTTCCATGGCTTCTATCATTCATCTCCTTTATTTATTTCAACCGATTCCTCAACTAGAAGGTTTTTATATTTTATATGAAAAACCAAATAAACACAAGATTCTTGAGGATTTGTTGCTTTTAATTCACATTTTTCAGCAAATATTCCTGAAATGATATGCACGATATTTTAAATACCGTGCATATTCTACTATTTCTATTCTTTCATTTCATGATTTGACAATGCAATTGACAATTCCTGCAATTGATCTCCGCTCACTTCACTCGGAGCTTCTGTCATCAAGTCAGATGCAGACGCTGTTTTAGGGAATAGAATCGTATCACGCAGATTCGAGCGTCCTGCCAGAAGCATAATGATACGGTCCAGACCAAGCGCAACTCCTCCATGAGGAGGCGCACCATATTCCAGTGCATCCAGCAAGAAACCAAACTGTTCTCTTGCTTCTTCTTCTGTGAATCCCAGCGCTTTAAACATCTGGTTTTGAAGTTCCGTTTGGTGAATACGAATGGACCCGCCACCAAGCTCATATCCATTTAATACCAAGTCATATGCATTTGCCCGAACATTGATTGGATCAGTCAATAATTTTTCCTTATCCGCTTCAATTGGCGATGTAAATGGATGGTGTGCTGCAAAATAACGGCCCAGTTCCTCATCATATTCAAATAATGGCCAATCTGTTACCCATAAGAAATGAAACGCTTCTTCATCAATTAACCCTAAGTCTTTTCCAAGCTTTAAGCGTAAAGCGCCTAAACTATCATAGACAACAGCTGATTTATCAGCTACAAATAACAGCAAATCTCCACTGCTTGCATTGGCTTTATCCACAATCGCTGCTTTTTCATCATCTGACAAGAATTTGCTGATTGGGCCTTTCACTTCTTCTTCCTCTACTTTCAGCCAAGCTAAGCCTTTTGCACCATAAATATTGACAAACTCTGTTAATTTATCAATATCCTTTCTAGAGTAGCCGGCAGCAGCACCTTCCACATTTAATAAGGCTACTTTACCGCCATTCTCTACCGCCTGTTTAAATACTTTAAACCCAGAATCAGCTACGATATCAGATACATGGATTAACTCTAACCCAAAGCGGGTATCCGGCTTATCCGAGCCATAACGATCCATTGCTTCATCATAAGGCATCCGCTGTAAAGGTAATTGAATATCGACGCCCTTTACTTCTTTAACAACCTCTTTCATCATTTCTTCCGTCATTGTCATAATTTCATCACTTGTTAAAAAGGAAGTTTCAATATCAACCTGTGTAAATTCCGGCTGACGGTCCGCCCTCAAATCTTCATCCCGGAAGCAGCGTGCGATTTGGTAATAACGTTCAAAACCGCTCATCATAATCAATTGTTTAAATAACTGTGGAGATTGCGGCAGCGCATAGTATTCACCAGGATGTACACGGCTTGGCACCAAGTAATCACGGGCTCCTTCCGGCGTGCTTTTCGTTAAAATCGGAGTTTCCATTTCTAAGAATTCATTTTTATTTAAATAGTTGCGGATGCTTTGCGTTGTTTGATGCCGTAATTTAAACGTTTCTTGCAAGCCTGGACGGCGCAGATCTAAATAACGGTATTTCAAACGGATATCTTCTGCAATATTTACATCATCCTGAATCATAAACGGCGGATTTTTTGCCTTATTCAATACGGTGATTGAACTGGCCAGCACTTCCAATTTACCAGTTGCAATAGCGGGATTTATGGTTGCCTCGTCACGTAAAACCAGTTTTCCGACCACATCGATTACATATTCCGAGCGGATGCTTTCAGCTATTTCTAATGCTTCCCCGGAATAATCTGGGTTAAAAACGATTTGGATGATTCCGGATTTATCGCGTAAATCAATGAATATAAGTCCGCCAAGATCACGGCGTTTTTGGACCCAGCCTTTCAGCCTGACCTCCTTTTCAATTTCTTTTTCAGTTAAGTGTCCAGATAAAACACGTTCTGTCATTTTTTAGCTCTCCTCCAATAACACTTTAAATTCGCTAACAATATCCTTCATCGGAACTTCCTTTTGGTCCCCGGATTCCATATTTTTAATGGTTACGATTTGTTTTTCAAGTTCATCATCGCCTAAGAAAATCACAAATCTAGCTTTTAACCGGTCTGCTGCTTTAAGCTGGCCTTTCATTTTGCGGTGCTGGTAATCTGTGTCTGCCTGGATACCGGCCATACGTAGCTGATGAACAGCTTTCACAGCCTCTGTACGTACCTTTTCAGAGCCAAAACCTGCTACAAAGCAGTCTAACTTTGTATCTACGGGGATTTCTATATTTTCTACCTGAAGAGCCATTAACAAGCGCTCTAATCCCATCCCAAAACCGATACCTGGAGTGTTAGGTCCGCCAAATTCATTGATTAATCCATCATATCTGCCGCCGCCGGCCAGTGTTGTGATTGCCCCAAATCCATCTGCTTCACTCATGATTTCGAATGCAGTGTGATTATAGTAATCTAGACCGCGAACCAAATTAGGGTCTACGGTATAAGAAATATCCATTGCATCCAAATAAGCTTTCACTTGCTCAAAATAAGCCTGTGATTTTTCATTTAAATAGGTCAAGATGGATGGCGCAGTTTTCATTGCTGGATGATCACGATCCTTCTTGCAATCCAATACACGTAATGGATTGTTATCTAATCGTGATTGGCAGTCGGAGCAAAGTTCCTCACGATATGGATCAAAATGAGTCACCAGTGCGTCACGATGAACTTGACGACTTTCTTTATCGCCTAATGAGTTAATCACCAGCTTCAAAGATTTCAAGCCTAAGCTGCGATAAATATGCATTGCCAGGTCAATCACTTCTGCGTCAATTGCAGGATCTTCACTTCCCATTGCTTCGACGCCAAATTGATTTAGTTGACGCATTCTTCCTTTTTGCGGCCGTTCATAACGGAACATCGAGCCGAAATAATAAAGCTTCTCCGGTAAATTGGGACTGCCAAATAACTTATTTTCTACAAAAGCACGGGCTACAGCAGCTGTGCCTTCTGGACGGAGGGTCAGACTTCTTCCTCCACGATCTTCAAAAGTATACATTTCCTTTTGTACAATATCCGTAGAATCTCCCACCCCACGCTGAAATACTTCTGTGTGCTCGAAAATCGGCGTGCGTATTTCGTGATAGTAATAGGCTTCACAAATTTCTTTAATTTTGTTTTCAACATACTGCCATTTCGCCGTATCTTCCGGCAAAATATCCACTGTTCCTCTTGGAGCCTTCATAGCCATTTTATTTCCTCCTTTGCGAATATACAGAACACGGATGAAAGTAATTTTCTGGTTAGCGAAAATGATAACAAGCAACGTTTGACGGCTGCCCCATATTTTTATTGGACAATACAAAAAACCCGTCCCTTATAAAAAATAAGGGACGGGTTTTTACCCGCGTTGCCACCCTAGTTGATATCTGAATGATATCCACCTTTATCAGTTAACGCCTGCAACACGTTTATATCTACTCATCTATTTCGATATAACTCCTCCAGAATGTCTTTCATATAAGTCGTATAGATAGTTGCTTCCAGCCGTTGACAACTACTCTCTTGCTATCTGTACTTACATTACTTTTTCCTTCAATGGTTTTTATCATTTAATTTTAAGGAACTTCTACTAATACCGCCCACGCCCTGTGGACAACGCAGAAGCCACACCACATCCTGGGACTGGGATTACTCGTCCCGCTGAAAACACTTGTGGAAGTGGAATGATTATAATAATAAGGTTAGTTGCTCACAATGTCAAGAACGACCTAAGCTTTTTTTCAATTGCTTTACTTCCTGAATGGAAATTCCAAGCTCCGTTGCTATTTCTAAATAGGTTGATGATTTTTCCATTTTCATAAAATGATGGAAATCTGTCATCATCAATTCAGAATAATTATTGGCATTGCGTTGTTTTGTGTGTCGATGCATAACTTCATTTCTCCTTTTGATTCGGCCTCTTTAAGTTTTTATAGCATCTCCACAAAACAAGAATCTTATTCTTTAATCGTTTTTATCTGTCTTTGCTGTCTAAAATCAATGTAACAGGTCCGTCATTTACCAGCTGGACATCCATCATTGCGCCAAATTCTCCTGTTTCTGTTATGACGCCTTCTGTACGTAATGCTTGATTAAATGTATTATATAATGCTTCTGCTTCGGCCGGCTTTGCTGCTTTGATAAAGCTTGGTCGTCTGCCTTTTTTAGTGTCTCCGTACAATGTAAATTGCGATACAGATAATATACCCCCGTCTACATCTTTAATCGAACGGTTCATTTTTTCATTCTCATCTTCAAAGACACGCAGGTGAACAATCTTATTTACGAGATATTTTACGTCTTCCTCTGTGTCTTCGTGAGTAATACCAACAAGCAGCAAAAATCCTTTTTGTATTTCACTTATTTTCTCTTCCCGGACGGTGACAGAAGCTTCTTTCACCCGTTGTAATACTACCTTCATAAAAAACAAACGCTCCTTATTGAACTGTTCTTGTTACGGTATATACTTCCTGTATTTGCTTTATTCGATCAACTACTTTTTTCAAGTGATTCGTATTGTGGATTAAAATAGTTAATTGGATTACTGCCATTTTATTACGATCAGACCTGCCATTCACATGTGTGATATTTGTTTTTGTTTCGTTGACCGCCTGCAATACTTCATTAAGCAGACCGCGGCGATCATATCCTGTAATTTCCAGGTCTACATGATATTGCTTTCGTTCCGCGTATTGGGTTTTCCATTTTACATCGATATAGCGCTGCCTCGCTTCTTCGGTTTGTACATTCGGACAATCCGCACGATGAACAGACACTCCTCTGCCTTTTGTAATATACCCTAAAATATCATCACCGGGAACTGGATTACAGCATTTTGCAATCCGGACAAGTAAATTATTTACTCCTGCCACTTCAATACCCGAATCCTTCTTAGAGGATGGTTTTGCTTTATTGGTTTTTACTTCTTCTATTTTTGTCTCTAAATCCTGATCTGCTTCTCTCAAATGACGAATTCGTTCTGTTAAACGGGTTGCTATCAGCGCTGCGGTAATTCCTTGATAGCCGACAGCAGCATACATATCTTCTTCGTTTGTAAAATTAAACTTATCGAATACACGCTGCAGATTATCTGGAGTCAATACTTCTTTAGGCTCAATATCAAAGGCGCGAATTTCTTTTTCCACAGCTTCTTTTCCTTTGACAATATTCTCATCACGCTGCTGTTTTTTGAAAAACTGCTTTATCTTACTTTTAGCCTGTGAGGTTTGAACCATTTTCAGCCAATCCTGCGATGGTCCATAGGAATGCTTCGAAGTCATCACATCCACGATATCTCCATTTTGCAACTCGTAATCCAAAGGTTCCATTTTCCCATTGATTTTCGCTCCAATGGTTTTATTACCGATTTCAGTATGAATCTTGTATGCAAAATCAATTGGGATGGATCCAGACGGCAGCTCAATTACCTCGCCTTTTGGTGTGAAAACATAAACCATATCTGAAAACAAATCAATCTTCAGCGATTCCATAAATTCCTCTGCATCATGTGTTTCACTTTGCCACTCCAGAATCTCCCGGAACCATGACAATTTTTCCTCAAAAGAGCTTTTTCCTTTTGCTTGCTTTCCTTCCTTATAGGCCCAGTGCGCAGCAATCCCGTATTCGGCAATATCATGCATTTCCTTGGTACGAATCTGCACCTCCAGCGGGTCGCCCTTTGGTCCAATAACTGTTGTATGCAGGGATTGATACAGATTTTGCTTCGGCATCGCGATATAATCCTTAAATCTTCCGGGCATCGGCTTCCAATTTGTATGGATAATACCTAAAACAGCATAACAATCTTTAATATTATCAACTAAAATACGGACAGCAAGAAGATCATATATTTCGTTAAATTGCTTTTTCTGATTGACCATCTTTTGATAAATGCTGTATAGATGCTTCGGACGCCCGGACATCTCTGCTTTAATATTTACAGCTTCAAATTCCTGGGAGAGGTCAGCAATAACCTCCTGGATATAAGTTTCTCTTTCCTCCCGTTTTTGCTTCATTAACTGAACAATACGATAATATTGCTGTGGATTAAGATAACGTAATGCCGTATCCTCCAGCTCCCACTTTATTGTTGATATTCCCAGGCGGTGGGCAAGCGGAGCAAAAATTTCCAGCGTTTCATTGGAAATACGCCTTTGCTTTTCTGGCGGCAGATGCTTTAACGTTCTCATATTATGCAATCTGTCGGCAAGCTTAATCATGATAACACGAATATCCCTCGCCATCGCCACGAACATTTTTCGGTGGTTTTCTGCTTGCTGGGCCTCTTTTGTTTCATAGCGGATTTTCCCAAGCTTCGTTACCCCATCTACAAGCGCAGCTATCTCATGATTGAATTCTTCTTCCATCTGTTCAAATGTGACGTCAGTATCCTCGATTACGTCATGAAGAAAGCCTGCTGAAATTGTTTCTGCATCCATTAATAATTCAGCCAGTATCCCTGCGACCTGTACCGGATGAATGATATACGGCTCACCAGATTTGCGAAATTGATCTTTATGAGCTTCTTTTGCAAATTCATATGCATGTTCAATTAAAGCAACATCGTCATCAGATAAATACTCTTTTACTTTTTCTACAATATCTGTAATGTTGACATTTTCATCTTTTGCCATGTAATCACCTTTATTTACCTTCAGTATTCAATAAATTGTATAAAAATAAAAATAGCAACAAGTATTTTAGAGCTTGAAGCCATCTTTTGAATTAAAATCTCTTACATTTCTTCGATTTAAATACATTATTCGATAATAATTACTATTATAAGACTTTTTTTATATGTCTGTCCAACTAAAACCTAATATATACGGATAAATTAATCTATACAAAAAGAGTCAACACAGTATCAGAATCTGTTTTGACTCTTTTTTCCATAGCTTTTAATAGGTCATGATGGTAAGTACATCGTAGCCTTCCAGCTTATCCTTGCCGTCCAGATAACTTAACTCCACCAGGAAAGCGCACCCCGCAACAATTCCGCCAAGCTGTTCAACTAAATTAATCGTTGCTTCGATGGTACCGCCTGTAGCTAAAAGATCATCTGTAATTAATACACGCTGTCCAGGCTTAATTGCATCCTTATGAATAGTTAATACATTCTCTCCGTACTCCAGACCGTAATCAACTTTAATTACTTCCCGCGGCAGCTTGCCTTCTTTGCGAACAGGAGCAAACCCAATTTCTAAGGCATAGGAAACCGGACATCCTACGATAAATCCTCTTGCTTCCGGACCTACAACCACATCAATTTCTTTTTCTTTTGCATATTCTACAATTTCATCGACAGACGATTTGTAAGCTGGTCCATTAGCCATCAAAGGCGTAATATCTTTAAACCGGACACCTTCTTTCGGCCAGTTCTCCACAATCTCAATATATTCTTTATAATCCATATACTGCTTCCTCCTTCAGGTTGTTGGGCGTGTCCATACAAGCTTCAAACCATTTTTTTAAATCTTGATAATTCGAATAGATAAGTATATTTTCTGCTTCTTTTTGTTTCATGCAGGATTGATAAATTTCGGATTCGGATAAATCCTTTTTATTCCCTGATTCCGCATAACGGAGCCATCCATCCTTTTTCTCTGCAAAACCTAAATCTGCAAAAACTTCCGACATAAACATTACTTTTGCTTCATTCCAGCCCCGGTGCTGTTCAATCGCTTTCTGCATCTCTTTAATCTGAAACTTCTTATGCTGTTTAATCAAGCTATAATAGTCTACAAATTCTTTCCGGGAAGGGAATTGAAATGGATATTGATTTGGCACCTGACGTATCGCGATGACAATATTTTCAGGATTCACCTGCCGAATAATCTTCTTCATATCATCTAATGAAGCCGGCAACGCAGTAAAACCAATGGTCTGATAAGCATCAAGTTTCTTAGAAAGCGCCTCTTTATAGGTAAATGTCTCCTGATGCTCTCTCAACCGGAGAGGCTCTCCGCAAACAAAAACTTCTTTCACCGTTTCAGAAAGCAATTGCTCTGCTTTTTTTCCGCGAAAGTCAAAGAGCTGCCGTTCCGTAATTTTTAAATCTTCCAGCATTATTTGCGCATTCCTTCTCCCATTCCACTCATTAACAGAAAGCTCGCCGGCAACGGATACTTTAGTGTATGGCGAAATAGCTTCTTTCAGCTCTCCAAATCCAAAACCTACTGTATCTATTTGGGCATTGGAAGAAGCAAATTGCATTTTCAAGTGATTCTTTCTGCTTCCGATTTGACGGACTTCCTTTGGTATCTCCTTTATCTCAAATAACGGCTTTGAGTTGCCCATACCAAACGGAGAAAGCTTTCCTATCTCCTCGATAAGAGAAACATTGATATCTTCCATATCTAATATAGCATTAATATATAATTCCTGCTTAAAATCTTCTTCTGATAAATTTTCAAAAAGCAGCTTATTTAAAGCAGTTTCTAACGGCTCTAGATTTTCAGCAGGTAATGTCATCCCCGCTGCTTGGGCATGTCCGCCAAAGTGTGTGAACAAATCTCTGACTGTCATACAGCCCTCGAATAAATCAAATGCAGGAATACTTCTGGCTGACCCTTTTACAATTCCCTGTTCCGGCTTTTTCGCAAGCACAATCGCCGGCCGATCATATTTTTGAACTAATTTTGAAGCAACTATCCCTAATACGCCCTCATTCCAGCCTTCTTTAGCTACAATAATAATCCGCTTATCTGTTTGAACCATGTCCATTGCTTCATCTACAATATCCTGAACTATTTTCTTACGCTGTTCATTTATGTGATTCAATTCATTCGCCATTTCCAGAGCAATTTCCGCGTCCTCTTCCAGCAGAAGATCAACAGCCAGATCAGCATCACCCAGTCTTCCTACAGCGTTTATACGCGGTCCAATGCGAAAGCCTACATCTTCTTCGGTTATGGTTTCTTCCAGCTGACATACTTGTTTTAATGCTTTCAAGCCAACATAATTTGTGCGTTGCAATTCTTTTAGACCAAATGCAGCTAAAATTCGATTTTCAGACACCAGCGGGACCAGATCAGCTATCGTACCTATCGCTGCATAAGGAAGCACCTCCACAGGCAGTTCTCCGAGAAGAGCATGTGCTAATTTTAAAGAAACACCAACACCTGCCAGTTCTTTAAACGGATACGCTTCAGACAGCTTCGGATGAATAATGGTATAACAATCCGGTATCTCCGCTTGGGGCTCATGGTGGTCTGTAATAATTAAATCCAACCCGAGCTCCTTTGCTACTTCGGCTTCACGAATTGAAGCAATCCCGGTATCGACCGTTATAATTAATCCAAATCCAGCTTGATGAAGCTGCCTGAAGGCAGCTTCATTGGGACCATATCCTTCTGTAAACCGATTCGGGATATAATATTCATAAACTGCACCAATTTTATTCAATGCGTGCAGCAAAACAACCGTAGAACTTACTCCATCCGCATCATAATCTCCGTATACAACTATTTTTTCGTTATTATCTACCGCTTCTTTGATTCGCTTTACGGCTTTTTCCATACCGTTTAAACAAAATGGATCAATCAAATGGTTGAGATCGGGCTGCATAAATTGTTTTGCTTCTTCTGTTGTCGTAATTCCTCTTTGTAAAAATAAATCTTTTACAATAGGTGACATCGCAATGTCGAGCGACTCTCTCTCCTCTACAGGAGGATTATCTATATATTTCCAATTCGCTTTACTTGATAGCATAAATTCACCCCTGACCTAGTTATTATACTAAAGTAAGCCAGGGGCATCAAATAGATTTCTCTGATTATGAATTAAATTGATTAAACAGATTATTCTTTATCTGTTCTTTTCGCATTTCTTCTTTCCACACGCATTTCTTTTCGGGATTCTTGGTAATCTTTTTTATCGTTTCTGCCATTTTCATTATCCAGTTCATCCGTCATTCCATTTGCTGCCATGCGCTTTTTAAGACGCTCATTTTCTGTGCGGAGTTTTTTCACTTCTTGATGTGCTCTGTATAGTCTGATAGCTCCTACTGCTGCAGTAATCAATCCTCCCATTAATACAGAAAAAAGAATAACCAGAATTAAAGGAGACTCCTGTGTCCAAAATAAATAGTTCACTGCAACAGGGTCCACATTGATTACAGCAAAAACGGCAATAATAATTACAAATATAATTGCGAGTATGACATAAACTTGTGCATTCATAAAACTTCCTCCATTAAAAAATATTTACTACCTGTTTATTACCCGATAAGGAATCATTTTAAGCATATTAATGAAAAAAGAGAGCTTCCATATTGCAAATGATACTGTACCCGGCAAGGTCCGTGATCAGACGTATTCGAATACATTACCATATTACCATGTTGAAAGCTCTCTTTTTCATCGCTCTTATCCATTTTATTTAAAGAGGATATTCAAAAAATCCAATACACATGACATAGTGAGTGTCCGTACTTCGGGCTTTTTGAATACGCACTCTAAGGTATTTATACTTGCGGTCCTTCCACTCGTTCTTTCTTTCTAAAGTCTACCGGCTTATCCTTCACTTTTCTGCCTCTCCATACTAACCAGATATGGGAAGCAAGGAATAGAGAAGAGTAAGTTCCGGCAATCAATCCAATTAAGAGAGCGAAAGCAAAAGCCCATATAGACGCAGCTCCAAGTACTAGGAACGCAACAACAGCAATAATAGTAGTGATCGATGTATTCATTGTTCGGATAAATGATTGAACAATACTCTTATTCACAATTTCTGCAAGCTTCTTAAAGGATTTGACTCTTTTCTCCTGACGAATGTTTTCCCTGATTCGGTCAAAAATAACGAGCGTATTATTCAAGGAATAACCGATAATCGTCAGAATTGCCGCTACAATGGTGACATCAAATTCAATTTGCGTGATACTGAAAGCCATCAGCATAAACAGGACATCATGCAAGAGGGCAATAATTGCTGTAACCCCAAAGAAGAATTCAAAACGTATGGCAATGTACGCAACAATAAATATGGATGCGATAGCAACTGCATAGATTGCATTTTTCACAAGCTCCTGACCGACAATTGGTGATACAACACTCACACTAGGCTCATGATCATAGATTTCCAGGAAGTGCTGCTGTACGGTATCCACTTCCCCTTCGTCAAGAACCGTGTCAAACCGGACAACTCCGATATCGTTATTTTCACCTGATAAATTCACGGAGCTGACTTCATAACCAAGCGTTGCAAATTCCGATTCTATTTCTTCTTCTGTCAAGCTTTGGTCAGCTACTACTTCTATTCGCGAGCCGCTTGTAAAATCAACACCCGGATTAATTCGAAAGATGCCAATAACGAGAGCTCCAATAATTACAAGTATTAAGCTTACAGCAAAGAACTTCCTGCGATGATTTGTAAAGTTAACCTGTTTTCCTAAAACGGTCGGCTCTGCTTCTTCGCCCTCTGCAATATCTTTGATTTGATTCTTATTGACACCAAGCCATGTCTTTCTTTTTTTCAAGAAGCCGCTTTGGACCCATAAAGCCAGAAGTCCCCTTGTGCCAAATACTGCAGTGATAAAGCTGACTAAAATACTGATAATCAGCATCGTTGCAAAGCCTTTAACAGAACTTGTCCCAAATATAAATAACACAGCAGCTGCAATTAAGGTTGTTATGTTAGCGTCTAAAATCGTTACAAAAGAGCTTTTATTTCCAGATTGAAAGGCAGCTTTCACCGACTTGCCGGCACGCAGCTCTTCTTTAATACGTTCAAACGTAATAACGTTCGCATCAACTGCCATTCCTACTCCCAGAATCAGGGCTGCTATTCCCGGCAATGTCAATACGCCATTCAGTAATTCAAAAATCAATACAACTAAGAATACATATACAGCCAAATTAATGGAAGCAATAATCCCGCTGAAGCGATAAACTACACAGAGATAAAGAACGATTAAAGCAATCCCAATCAGTCCTGCAATAACTGTCTCATTTAATGCCTGTTCGCCGAATTGTGCACCTACAGATGTAGAGAAAATTTCATTCATATGTACATCCAGTGAACCAGAATTAATGATATCTGCCATTTGCTGAGCCGACTCTACCGTAAAGTCTCCTTCAATCATGACATCACGAGAATGAATGGGCTCGCTTACTGCCGGCGCAGAGACAAATTTAGGATCTTCTTTCGTCACCTCTTCTGAAAAAGAATCCTCACCTTCCTGATAATCCATCCAGATTACTAAACGGTTATCTGTCATTTGGCTAATTTCTTCGGTTACTTCACCGAACTTAGATGCATCTTGTAATTGCAAGGTAACAATCGGCGCATTGGTATTCGGATTATAATCCTGACTGGCGCTTCCTTCTACAATATCAGATCCATCAAGGTACTCTTCATCATCAACATCCCTGAAAGACAATTGTGCGGATGTAGACAGCAATTCTCTTGCTTCAGCTTGGTTGTCAACACCTGCAAGCTGCACTCGAATCCGGTCATCTCCTTCTATATCGATAACCGCTTCACTTATTCCCAGTCGGTTCACCCGGTCATTCAGCGTCTGGACCGTCCCTTCCAGTAAACTACTTGAAATCTCCTGACCATCTTCAACAGGCTCTACTTCATATAAAACCTCAAAGCCTCCCTGCAGATCCAAGCCAAGGTTCACATTGCTTGCCAGATTACTAAACGTTGTTCCAATTACTCCTGCCAAAATTGCGATGACAAGAAAAAAGGCAACGATTCTGCCTCTTTTTTTCATCGTTTGCACTTCCTCCTTCATATATCAACCATTTCATACGTGTTCAAACGAGTATTATTTACCCGTTATCTGGTGAATTGCCTATAAGTGCTTCGATTGAAGCGGCTAAATCATCATTTTCATAGGATTGAATCGTTAAATAGCTTAAATAAACAGATGATTTCAAATGAAAAATATCTTGAACGATTTCATGTAACCTTTTTTCCGGTTCTCCGTTCCAGATTTTTACACAAAGACACTTCCACACGCCCTCTGGAGTCGCTTGTTCATAACCTAGCATTTCTAATTCTTCTTGTTTGCTTTTCAGTGCCGGATAAATCATTTCTTTCCATGTGTCTACATGTCGGCTGTCCATTTCATCCCACCATTTCTTCTTAAGCATCCTTGTTAATCACCATGAAGTACTTTCTTATTGTACGACTTTTTTATTCAACTGTCATGGTTTGTCCATTATACAGCATATATATCATTGTATATCAAATTTATTTTTTTGAGAAGGCGGGGCAACACAAATGACAAAACAATCCTTTATCCAAGGAGCATTGATTCTAATTATCGCCGGGATGCTGACCCGTTTTATGGGCTTCATTAACCGTATGGTCGTCGCACGCTTTATGGGTGAAGAAGGTGTCGGTCTCTATATGATGGCTTTGCCTACCTTATTTCTGGTAATGACGCTGACGCAATTCGGTCTTCCTGTGGCTATTTCCAAGCGTGTAGCCGAAGCAGATGCTCAAAATGATTCGAAAAAAATAAAACAAATCGTTGCCGTCTCCCTTGCGATAACTTTAAGTGCAAGTATCCTGTTTACTGTCATCTTGATTCTCGCAGCACCCATTTTATCGGATACCTTATTCACGGACAAACGTGTACTGCTTCCTCTAGTGGTGATTAGCCCGATTATCCCTATAGCTGCTGTCTCCGCAGTATTAAGGGGATATTTCCAGGGAAAACAGAATATGAAGCCGCAAAGTATCGCACAAGTTCTTGAACAAGTTGTACGGATTGCCTTCGTCGGTATATTCATATATATCCTTTTACCTTACGGGGTGGAATATGCAGCGGCAGGCGCTATGTTCAGTATTATTATTGGTGAATTCGCTTCTCTCTTATACATGATTCGAAAATTTCGTCAAAAAAGAAAGCTGAAAATACGCAAACACTTTACAGAAACAGTTTTATCCGGAAAAGAAACCGCAAAAGAACTATTATCTATTTCTATGCCTACCCTGGGGAACAGAATGATTGGTTCGATTTCTAATTTTCTCGACCCAATCATTATTGTCCAATCTCTTGCGCTGGCTGGAGTAACTACAGCTGTTGCAACGAAACAATACGGAGAATTAATGGGCTATACCATGCCTTTATTATTTTTACCGACTTTTATAACAAGCTCCCTGTCAATAGCACTTGTTCCTTCTATTTCGGAAGCTGCTGCCAAGAACCAAAAGGAACTGATTCATAGCCGTATTCACCAATCCATCCGAATTTCCTTTGCTTCAGGGGCATTAGCCACCATTGTAATGACTTTATTCGCTGCTGATCTGCTAAATCTTATGTATCGTTCGGATTCCGCTGCCCCGTTGTTGATTATTATGGCACCTTTTTTCTTATTTTTATATATTCAAGCCCCATTGCAGGCAGCACTGCAAGCACTTGATTTAGCCCGGCCGGCAATGTGGAACTCATTGATTGGAGTCATTTTAAAATTCGGAGCGATGATACTGCTGGCAACCAGTTCCAATTTAGGAATCCAAGGAGCAGCAATCGCTATCTGCGCAAATGTTGTTCTCGTTACTTTTCTCCATATTATGGTATTAAAAAAGGAAATAAATTATTTTCCTGCCTGGAAGGAGATTATCCGCATGATTATTTTATGCGGAACTACTTTCCTGCTGACGTTTTATATAAAAAACCAATTTTACACAGCCGATACAACTTTAATCTCGTTTATCCTGCTGCTCATCATTATTGCTCTAATTTATATGATATTGCTGATTCTATTACGATTTATTCGAAAAGAAGAATTAAGACAGCTGCCGTTTTTCTCTAAAAAGAAATAAATTTAGAGAATTTATATGTCATTCTCCTATAAATATTTCTTCTAAATAAAATGTCCGGGCATAAATTTAATTAAGGGACAAACTCAGAGGAGATGAATCAATGGTAAAAATTCAATGGACATCCTTACTCTACGGTTGGATTATATTATTCGTTTTACTTTTTCTCACGAGCTTTGCATTGGGCTTGTTATTAAAATTCGTGGACATGACAGAATCAACTTTATCATGGGCAACCTTTGTCATTGGTCTGGTTATTTTATTCACCTGCGGAATAATTACTGGTTTAAAAGGAAAAGCAAAGGGTTGGCTTTTAGGAGTACTGGTTGGTTTAGGATTTACCGGATTTGTTTTTCTGGTGCAATTTCTCGGCTACCAGCAGGGTTTTACATGGACACAAGCAATGTATCACGGGTTTTATCTGATTGCAGCCATATTAGGCGGGATTATCGGGGTTAACTTTTCAAGTCCGGCTGAAGAAAATTGATTCGTAAACGATAGTAATCCATAAAAAAAAAGCTAATGAATGTTACTCATTAGCTTTTTTCATTGATTATGCGTTTTGTTTTACTTCTCTGATTGCTGAACGGTCATATGTTAATTTTGTACCTTCTTCAGTAATTAACACAATGGTGCCTTCGTCAATCGCATGGATTTTCGCATGTAATCCACCGATTGTTATGATTTCATTACCTTTTTGCAGGCTATCTTGCATTTCTCTTACTTGCTTCTGACGCTTTTGCTGCGGACGAATAAGTAAGAAATAAAAAATAGCAAACATAAGTACGATCCATAAAATAGGTGTAACCATTTCCATATGTTCCAACTCCTTCCTAAAAGTTCTTTGGATTCTCTTGATTCAATCCATATTGTTCAAAGAATTCCTCTTTGAAATCACCAAGTCGATCATCTTTTATAGCAGTTCGGACTTGCTCCATTAATTTTAACAGAAAATGCAGGTTATGATAAGTCGTAAGTCGGAATCCGAATGTTTCATTGCATTTTATTAAATGTCGGATGTAAGCTCTTGTATAATTCTTACAAACATGACAGTCGCAATGCTCATCTATCGGTGAAAAATCACGTGCATATTTCGCATTCCGAACTACTAATCGGCCGTTTGAAGTCATGCACGTTCCATTTCTGGCAATCCGGGTCGGCAGAACACAATCAAACATATCTACGCCACGAATCGCCCCATCGATCAGTGCATCCGGGGAACCGACTCCCATTAAATATCTTGGCTTATTCGACGGCAATAGAGGTGTAGTAAATTCCAAGACATGATTCATCACATCTTTTGGCTCCCCAACAGATAATCCGCCAATTGCATAGCCGGGAAAATCAAGAGAAACTAAATCTTGAGCGCTTAGTTTTCGTAATTCTTCATATTCACCGCCCTGAACGATACCAAAAAGACCTTGGGTATCCGGACGCTTATGCGCCTCCAGGCAGCGCTCTGCCCATCGGGAGGTCCGTTCAACAGATGACTTCATATAATCATAGGTCGCCGGATACGGAGGACACTCATCAAATGCCATCATAATATCTGATCCCAATGCATTTTGAATATGCATTGCTTTTTCAGGTGAAAGAAACAGCTTCTCTCCATTTAAATGATTTCGGAAGTGTACACCTTTCTCTTCGATTTGACGCATATCGCTTAAGCTGAACACTTGAAAACCGCCTGAATCTGTTAAAATGGCTTTATCCCAGTTCATAAACTTATGCAGGCCGCCAGCCTCTTCAATAATATCTTCTCCGGGGCGCAGCCATAAATGATAGGTATTCGATAAGATAATATTTGCCTGCATCGAATGCAATTCTTCCGGACTCATTGTTTTTACTGTTGCCAGTGTCCCCACCGGCATAAAAGTAGGCGTATCAAACGAGCCATGCGGTGTATGGACACGGCCAAGTCTTGCCCCTGTCTGTTTATCTGTCTTTATTAATTCATACGTTATCGGTGTCATCATTTATCTTCCCTTTTCTTCAGCCTAAACATATCATAACGTATTTATACCTCGTTAGGCTAGATAATTAGCATCGCATCTCCAAAACTGAAGAAACGATAACGTTCTTTTACAGCCTCATGATATGCATGAAGCACCTCATCTTTCCCGGCCAGAGCACTTACAAGCATAATAAGTGTTGATTTGGGAAGGTGGAAATTTGTAATTAATCCATCAATCGCCTGATATTGATATGGCGGATAAATAAAAATATCTGTCCAGCCGCTCGTTTCTGCAAAGGAACCATCATAATCCCGGGCAATTGTTTCCAGTGTCCGAGTGGAGGTGGTTCCTACTGAAATAATCCTTCTGCCCTCTGCTTTGGCTTGATTCAAAGTGTCAGCCGCTTCTTCGGACATACGGTAAAATTCACTATGCATCGTATGCTCTTCAACAGAATCAACACTTACCGGCCGAAATGTCCCCAAACCAACATGAAGCGTAATAAAAATAATCTGGGCGCCTTTTTCCCTTATCTGCTGTAATAATGCATCGGTAAAATGAAGACCGGCAGTCGGAGCAGCAGCAGATCCTTTTTCTTTTGCGTAAACCGTCTGATAACGGTCTTTTTCAGAAAGCTGCTCCTTAATATATGGCGGCAATGGCATTTCTCCAAGTTCATCTAATATTTCATAAAAAATACCCTGGTAAGAAAATTCGACTGTACGTCCGCCATGTTCTTTCGTGCCTGTGCAAACAGCCTTTAACAGCCCATCTCCAAAATCAATGACTGTCCCTTTTTTTACTTTTTTCGCCGGCTTTACTAACACTTCCCAACTGTCGCCTTCTTCCTGATGCAGTAAAAGAACCTCCAGCTTCGCACCTGTATCTTCTTTTACACCATACAGGCGGGCAGGCAACACCTTTGTATCATTCAAAACAAGGCAATCTCCAGTTTGAAGGTAATCTATTATATCTGAAAAATGCTGATGCTGTATTCGGCCTGTCTGTTTATCCAGCACACAAAGCCTGGATGCAGTCCGATCCTTCAGCGGTGTCTGCGCAATTAATTCTTCAGGCAGATCAAAATCAAAATCTTCAATATTCATGTCCATCCCTTACTTTCCTCTTATCATTAAAACCTATCTAAATCTGCTGATAATAAATAAAATCAGCGTTAATATGACACTAACAAGAATAGAAGTCATTAACGGAAAATGAAAGGTCATATTTCCTTTTTGAAACGTAAAATCACCCGGCAGCCTCCCGATAAAGGTCCAAATCAAGCCGATGATAATTAGCACGATTCCAGCAATAATAAATAATTTACCCATTACTCTTCCCCGTTTATCATTGGTATTCCAAAATGTTCATAGGCTTTGGGTGTTACTTTTCTCCCTCTGGGTGTACGCTGGATAAAACCTAATTGAAGCAGATACGGCTCATATACTTCTTCAATCGTCTGCGATTCTTCACCAATCGTTGCCGCAATGGTATCCAGCCCGACTGGCCCGCCATTAAAGCCTTCTATAATCTCCGTTAACAATTTATGATCAATATGATCCAAACCGGCGTCATCCACCTGCAGCATTTTTAAAGCCTGTCTGGTCGTTTCAAAGCTAATTTCTGTTTCTCCTTTTACCTGTGAAATATCACGTACTCTTTTTAATAAACGGTTTGCAATACGCGGCGTTCCCCTCGATCTGCGGGCAATCTCTATAGCCGCATCTTCTGAAATCGTCATATGGAATATATCGGCTGTACGCATAACAATTTGACGTAAATCCGCCACATCATAGTATTCCAGACGGCTGAGTACACCAAACCGGTCACGCAGCGGCGCACTCAAGAGCCCAGATCGTGTTGTTGCTCCTACCAGTGTAAAAGGCGGCAAATCAATCCGGACACTGCGCGCACTTGGCCCGCTCCCAATTACAATATCAATAAAGAAGTCTTCCATAGCAGGATAAAGCACTTCTTCCACAGATCTCGGGAGACGATGCACTTCATCAATAAATAATACATCTCCAGGCTCCAAAGAAGATAGAATTGCTGCTAAATCTCCGGCTCTCTCTATTGCCGGGCCAGAAGTAGACCTGAATTGCACACCCATCTCATTAGCAATAATAGAAGCCAGTGTCGTTTTACCTAACCCCGGCGGCCCGAACAGCAATACATGATCCAGCGGCTCTTCACGCATTTTAGCTGCTTGGATAAAAATACTTAAATTTTCTTTTACCTTTGGCTGACCAATGTAGTCCTCTAGCTGTAACGGCCTTAAACTTTGCTCTATCGACACATCCTCATCATGCAGGTTTCCGTCAATCATACGTTCATCCAAAAGGAACACTCCTTTCTATTATTTTGCTAACAGACTAAATGCTTTGCGAATAACCTCGTCTGTATTCGTGAGCGTCTTATCTGATTTCAGCTGCGGTGTGATTTTTTTCAGCTCACTTGTGGTAAAGCCTAATGATTTTAAGGCATCCAATGCTTCAGACACAATTTCACGCCCGCTAGTGCCTGCTGCTTCTCCGGAAGTCTGTTCCTCTGTATTTTCTATTGCAAAATCATGAACCAGCTTTCCTTTTAAGTCTAAAATAATCTGGCGCGCTGTTTTTTTTCCGACCCCTGGAAAGGTTGTTAAAAATTTTTCATCTTCATTTTCAACCGCCGCAATAAAGCCTTGAATATTCACGCCGGCTAAAATCGCCAAAGCTCCCTTAGGACCGATGCCTGACACTGAAATAAGCTTCGTAAATAAATATTTCTCATCTGTATTCCGAAAGCCGAATAAAATTTGTGCATCTTCTCTGACATGATGATGCGTATGTATTTGGACTTGCTGATTCATTTCCGGTTCAAATACGTAGGGATTGGGGCAAATCAGCTCATACCCAATCCCATGTACATCCACAATGACAGCATTATCTTTTATCGTCGTAAGCTTTCCTTTTATATATGCAATCATATTGAGCTCCCTTTATTTTAAGTGCGTGTTCATAAAGACCAATAAATAAGAACAGGTCGTCTAATAATGTGCCAGAACGTAGGTGTTCATAGGAAAAAATCTTTTCCCCGCCGTGTCATTTTTTATGGACTTTTTGAACATCCTCTTTAAACAGAATCAATGAATAAACTTCTATTTAGGATAAATAGAAGTTTATTCATTCGACTCCAGATTATGATGAACATCTTGAACATCTTCACTTTCTTCTAATGCATCCACTAACTTCATCATCTTCTCTTCATCTTCCGGAGATAAAGAATTATAATTTTGCGGAATGAAAGTGACTTCTGCATCAGCTAACTTATAAGACTGCTCCTCCAAATAAGAGACAACATCCTGGTAATCCTCGGGGCTCGTATAGATTTCATAAGCTCCATCCTCTATACTGACATCTTCTGCACCGGCTTCCAGTGCATCTAAAGTCATCGTATCTTCATCGATAGTATCATCTTCATTTTCAACGACAATGTAGCCTTTACGATCAAACATAAAAGATACACTTCCATTTTCACCAAGATTTCCGCCATTTTTCTTAAAAGCGTGTCTGATTTCAGCCGCAGTACGGTTTTTATTATCTGTTAACACATTTACAATAACCGCAACACCGCCGGGGCCGTAGCCTTCATAGGTAATTTCCTCATAGGTGGCGCCATCCAGCGTGCCGGTTGCTTTTTTTATATTTCGCTCTATATTATCATTAGGCATATTATCAGCCTTTGCTTTATCCACAGCTGTTCTTAAAGCAGCATTGGTATCCATATCTCCGCCGCCGCTTTTCGCAGCAAGATAGATATCCTTCGCATGCCTCATAAAAATTTTACCTTTTTTTGCATCCTGTGCATTTTTTCTCTTCTGTATATTTTTCCATTTGGAATGTCCAGCCATTAGACATACTCCTCTCTCGAAACTCTTTTTTTACTATATCAAAAAAAGTCCCATCAGAAAAGGAAAACCGTCTTTTTTCCTTAGCTACTCGAACAGATTTTCAAACATACGTTCCATATCTTCTCCCATTTGGTTTGCTTCATCACGTGCATAAAAATCTTTAACTTGCTCCCACTTTGCCACATCATTATAGATAAAAAGCTGTTTATCTGTATCCAGAATTTGTTCGATTTCCTCACTTATTTCTTCAAAATCACGCTGATCTGTCCCTTTCTTCATTTGAACAGCAACAACCACTCGATCTCTTCCTGTAACAACCCGAACATCTTCTGCATCAACATGCTCGCTGACCAATTTTTGAAATGCAGCTGATTCTTCCCGGTCAAAATTCTCTAATGACGGGGCCTTTGTTTGCTTTTCAGCATCATTCTCCGAGGTTGTTCGGTTTCTGTTTTCCTCATAATGAATTGGCTGAACAGATTGGTCATTGCCTGCATTTTTTTCTGTAGCTGTATCGGTATCTGAACAGCCTGTTAATATTATCATGGTGAACACTGCATAAACTATATATTGTATTTTAAACATAATAAAAATCCTCCCTTATACTTTAGTATGGATAAGGAAGGATTTTTTACACCTTTTTTATCA
This sequence comes from Oceanobacillus sp. FSL K6-0251, assembly GCF_038004725.1. Classification (NCBI taxonomy): domain Bacteria; kingdom Bacillati; phylum Bacillota; class Bacilli; order Caryophanales; family Bacillaceae; genus Oceanobacillus; species Oceanobacillus sp. FSL K6-0251. Next base: position 2,593,784 of record NZ_JBBORS010000001.1, read on the forward strand.
AAACTTTTACGAGCTGGAATCATGTTTATCGTCAGGCTGTTCCGGAAAAAATGGCGGCTTTGGATAGAATGTATTTCCATGTGAATTAGATAACGGCGTCTGATGAGGCTGAAAATAGTGTCGATTTTCAGAGAATTTCGGACTCTGTTCCTGCGGCTGCTCCAAAAATGATGCTGATGTTGGCAGATGATTAGCTTTATTAGAAGACAACGGTTTATCATTATCGGACTGTTGTTTAGAATGCAATGCTCGGTTCGTTACTGACTGATAAGACTCAGGCATCGGCGTTTGCTGACTTGCTTCATTTACAGACGGCTGCTGCTGATAAGGCATCATGTCTTGAAACTGCTGAGGAGCTGCTTCAAACTGTGATTCATTAAAACCAGCCGGAATCGGGGCAAAGCTCCCTTGCATCGGCGGTAGTGGTTGCTGTCCTCCACAGCCGCAGTCTCCCGTCGGCGGCATCATTGGAAATCCTTGCTGCATTCCCGGATGAACAGGATACGGGTGATACGGATGTACCGGCGGATGCATTGGCGGACAAGGTATATAAAACACTGGCATCATCTGCGGTAAAAACGGCATAGGTTCACAAGGCATCGCTGCCGGCTGCTGGTAAGAATCAAAGTCAAATACAGGCTGTTGCTGTTCTGGCGCTTGTGTTTGCGGTTCGGTCTTACTTGCCGGCTGCTGCTCTTTAGCTGGTGCTGTTTTTTCTTGCTTATGTTCTTTAGGCTTCGGCGGCTTTGGCATTTTAGCTGGTTTCTTTTCTGTTTTCATTTCCTTTTCTAAAATAGGCATAGCAGGCGCCTGTGGCATTTGAGGCATTTTGGGCATCACTGCTTCAAATTGTTCCTTTTTCTTTTCTTTTTGATCATCCTCTTTTAAAACAGCAATTGGTGTCGGTGTTTTATGCTTATAAGGATGCTCTTCTTTTTTCTTTTCTTCTTTTTGCACCGGTTTTTTTTGTTCTTTCTTGGTTGTTTTTGTCTCTTCTTTGGAAACCGGCGTCATTTGTTCTTTCTTGGATTTCTTTTCTTCCTTAGATAGTGGTGCTGTCTCTTCTTTTTTAGATGTACTTTTTTGTACCGCTTTTTTTGATCCGGGTATTTTGATCTTCATTCCAGGCATTAGTTTCTCCGGGTCAGCCAAATGTGAATTTACCTTTTTTAATTCCTCAAAAGAAGCATTATACTTCTCAGCCAATTTCCACAACGTATCTCCAAGCTGCACAATGTGTATTTTCAAAAATAACGAACTCCTTTCCCTTTCATGATTGAAATGGGCTAATGCTCTATATCAGCATATGCATGAAACAGAAAAAAGTTGCACATGTATGGTTACATGCTTGTTCATTTTCAAGCTTTCAATCCAGCATTTTATATTGATAAAGAAATATGCCAAATTTTTTATTTCATATTCCTCACAGAAGAGACGACCTGTCAAAATAGTGTCCATATCCATAAATGTTTCAATCTGATTTGTACATACTAACCAGAGAAAGCATCGTTTAAATAACGTTTCTTGTGTCGGGTATTTATTTGGACACGCTCCAATCATAGGTTTTGTTTTAGTCTGGAGTCTGTTTTCATGCTGGCCGTAAATGTTATAGCGTCTGAGATGAGTCGTTCATGGCAGAGATTATTTTTTATGCTTGCTTAGGAAACTGGATTCTAAAAAATAATAAAAATCATTGTAGGTATTTTTTAAATACTGGAAGGAGAAAATTATGAGCAACCCCTCTAAAAAAAGGAAAATATCTGATGTTTTCATTTATGCCTCTATTGTTGTAGGTATTTTAGTGATACTTGGTGCAGTATTTCCAAATCAATTCGGACAAATTTCCGGAAACGTATCCTCCTGGATCACGAACTATTTTGGCTGGTATTACATGATTCTTACTGCGATTCTTGTTTTCTTCTGTTTATTTCTTATTTTCAGTCCTATAGGAACTTTAAAATTAGGGAAGCCAAGAGATAAACCAGAATTCAATACAATTTCTTGGCTTGCCATGTTATTCAGTGCCGGGATGGGGATTGGATTAGTGTTCTATGGTGCCTCTGAGCCAATTTCACATTATATTGCTCCACCTACAGAAGATCCAGAAACCAATGCCGCGATGCTTGAGTCGATCCGCTCCACTTTTTTACATTATGGGTTTCATGCCTGGGCGATATATGGCGTAGTTGCTCTTTCTCTCGCATATTCCCAGTTTCGAAAAGGAGAGGTCGGACTATTATCTAAAGCCCTGCGTCCATTATTCCATGATCGTGTGGACGGTATATTCGGCACTGTCGTAGATGTATTAGCCGTTTTTGCAACTGTAATTGGTGTTGCCGTATCGCTCGGTGTCGGAGCTTTACAAATCAATGGCGGGTTAAACTACCTGTTCGGTGTGCCTAATAACTCAATCGTTCAGGGGATCATTATCGCTATTGTAACGGTGCTATTCCTTATCAGCGCCTGGAGCGGAATAAATAAAGGGCTTCAATATTTGAGCAATGCAAACATGGTGTTAGCCGGCATCATCTTTCTTACTATATTAATTGTTGGACCAACTATTCTAATCTTAAATATGATGACAAGCGGAGCAGGCTCCTATCTGCAAAATCTTTTGTATAATTCTTTAGACGTCGCGCCGCTAAATGCTCAAAAGCGTGAATGGATGGCTGACTGGACGCTTTATTATTGGGGCTGGTGGATGAGCTGGAGTCCATTTGTCGGCATCTTCATCGCCCGTGTTTCCAGAGGCCGGTCAATTCGAGAATTTGTTTTGGCTGTAATGCTTGTTCCTACAATCATTAGTATTTTATGGTTCAGTGTATTTGGCGTTACAAGTATTTCGATTGCCCAAAGTGCTCCGCAAATCTTTAATATGGGCCCGGAAACGCAATTATTTGCAGTTTTCAATGAAATGCCGCTGGGCACCATTTTATCCATTGTTACAATTCTGCTCGTAACCATATTCTTTATAACTTCTGCGGATTCAGCAACTTTCGTTTTAGGGATGCAAACATCCTTTGGGTCTTTAACTCCAGATAGGAAGATAAAAATTATTTGGGGGATTGCATTATCAGCCATTGGATATATCCTTCTTTTGGCAGGCGGAGAAAATGGCCTCGATGCACTGCAGTCCGCCGCAATAACCGCTGCCTTGCCATTCAGCATCGTGGTTATATTGCTGGTGATATCCTTCTTTAAAGTTGCTAACGAGGAAAGGAAATTTTTAGGTTTATCTATAACGCCTAACAAAAAAAGAATGCAGACATATCTGGAAAATTCCCCAGAGGAATACGAAAAGAATTTAGAAACATACCGGGAAAAGAAAAAAGACGATACCAAAGGAATATAAAATAAAACTTCACTCAGCGGGAGTTTTACGGACGGTTCTCCGTGGTAAATAAGTATGCAAACAAATTAAATTCTGTGGACGCCTCTCAGCTTGCTTCTCCGTCAGACTCTGTGCTGTTGCATGCTTAGGGACAGGTTCTGTTATGAAAGATTTTTGAACACTGATTAGATGCTTAAAAAGTGCTGGGAAGAAAATAACTCAGCGCTTTTTCTTGTACCGTTTTATTTTATCCCGGGCTGTCCGCCTGAACAGAACCTGCAAACATACAGGCACCTTAAAAATGGTTTTCTTTTTTCATTGGCAGTTCATTTATTCTGTTGAAGGCGCATTTTGATATAAAAATGTTTTCTTTTATCTTATAGAGGTATATAGATATAAGGGGATATCCTGAAACAAGAAGCTTAATAAAATTTAAAATCCATTCTTACCGCTGTACAATAAGGCTTTCGCTTTATTTTTATCCAGATTGCAGTTGATTTTATGATGGTTCCTTGTTAGGATATGAAAGTCTATAAAATACAAAATTCAAATTTGTATTTAGGATTGTTTTAAATACGGGAAGGAGCAAATTATGAGTAAAAACTCATCAAAAAGAAAAATGTCTAACGTTTTTCTTTACGCCTCTATTGTTATTGGCATTTTAGTAATACTTGGAGCAGTTTTTCCAGAAGGATTTGGAAACATTGCAGGTAATTTATCAGATTGGATTACAGAATATTTTGGCTGGTATTACATGATTCTTACAACCATCCTCGTTTTCTTCTGTATTTTTCTTATTTTCAGTCCAATCGGAACGTTAAAGTTAGGAAAACCAAAAGATAAACCAGAATTCAATACCGTTTCTTGGCTTGCTATGTTATTTAGTGCCGGGATGGGAATTGGGTTAGTGTTCTATGGTGCGTCTGAGCCTGTTTCGCATTATCTTGCTCCGCCAACAGCGGATCCAGAGACGAACGAAGCGATGCTTGAATCGATGCGCTCTACTTTCTTACACTATGGCTTCCATGCATGGGCTATATATGGTGTTGTAGCATTGGCACTCGCATATTCTCAATTTAGAAGAGGGGAAGTTGGACTTTTATCCAAAGCATTACGCCCGATATTCCACGATCGCGTTGATGGACCATTGGGCACCGTGGTAGACGTTCTTGCAGTTTTTGCAACCGTAATCGGTGTTGCCGTCTCACTTGGTGTAGGTGCTTTGCAGATTAATGGCGGTTTAAACTACTTAATCGGTATACCTAATAACATATTCGTACAAGCAATTATTATAGCTGTGGTAACAGTGCTGTTCTTAATCAGCGCTTGGAGCGGTTTAAGCAAAGGAATCCAATATTTAAGTAATGCAAACATGGTATTGGCCGGAATTTTATTTCTAATCATATTAATTGTCGGACCGACTATTTTAATCTTGAATATTATGACCTCCGGCACTGGCGGCTATCTGCAAAATTTCGTATATAATGCTTTAGATGTCGCACCGCTGAATCAGCAAAAAAGTGATTGGATGTCCGACTGGACGATTTACTATTGGGGCTGGTGGATGAGCTGGAGCCCGTTTGTGGGAATCTTCATTGCACGTGTTTCCAAGGGTCGTACAGTACGTGAATTTATTCTTGCTGTATTGCTGGTTCCTACAGTAATAGGTATTATATGGTTCAGCGTATTTGGAGTCACTGGCATCTCTATCGGTCAAAGTACTCCACATATATTTGATATGCCGCCCGAAACACAATTGTTTGGAATTTTCAACGAACTTCCAATGGGCGTGATACTATCAATTATTGCGATTCTGCTTGTATCCATATTCTTTATAACCTCTGCCGACTCGGCAACTTTCGTTTTAGGAATGCAAACCTCCTTCGGGTCTCTGACACCGCCTGGAAGAGTGAAAATTGTTTGGGGAGTTTCCTTATCAGCTATTGCATTTATTCTTTTATTAGCGGGAGGAGAAACTGGTCTTGACGCATTACAATCAGCTGCGATAACAGCTGCTCTGCCATTTAGTATTGTAGTCATATTGCTGGTTATATCCTTCTTCAAAATTGCTAATGAAGAAAGAAAATTCCTGGGGCTAACGATTACACCGAACAAACAGCGGGTGAAAACTTATCTGGAAACATCGCCAGAGGAATATGAGAAAAAATTAGAAACGTACAGAGAAAAGCAAAAAGACGATACAAAAGGTATATAAGCAAGAAAAAAGTGCTGGGCGTAATCACTCAGCACTTTTTTCTTTTGTTCTCCTATATTCTGTTTGCAAATTGTTACCTATCTTTTATTTTAAAATATTATATTATCGCTGTTATCACTTCTAAACTTCAAATAGGGACAGGACTTTTAACTTATAAGATATCATAAACAGAATATGATCCCAAAATTGTAACCTGGCATCCTAATGCTTCCAGTTCAGCCTTTACACCGGGAAGAAGAACGTCATCATAGGCTTGATTCACATCAATAATAAAGAAATAATTGCCTAATCCTGTTTTCGTAGGCCTGGACTCAATCTTAGATAAATTCAATTTACGCCACGCAAAGGCAGAAAGAATTTGATGCAGTGCTCCTGCCTGGTCACTTGGCAGCGTAATTAAAAGCGTTGTTTTATCACCCTTGGCTTCGCTTTTGATTTTAACCTTCTCCGGCTGGTGAGAAAGGACCAGGAATCGGGTATGGTTATTTGGATAATCATGAATATTTTCTTTCATTATTTCCAAGCCATACTCTGAAGCTGCTGCCCGATTTCCGATAGCTGCAATGGGCTGATCAGAATTGCTTACGATTTCAGCCGCTTTCCCCGTTGAGGAAGTAAAAGCAATTTTGGCATTATGTAAATTCTGGTGCAAATATTGATGGCACTGAGCAATAGCATGACTATGCGAATGCACCTCTTCTATATCGGATTCTTTTTGAACTATATCACTGCGCACCAATAAATGCTGTTGAATCGGGACAACGATTTCTCCCACTACAGGGATCCGCACTTGATGAATCAAATAATCCACCGTCAATTGTACAGTTCCTTCAATAGCGTTTTCTAACGGAACAACTCCAATATCAATTTCTCCTTTATCTACGGCATCGATACATTCTGGGATTGTTTTAAAAGCTTCTTTATGTTCTCCGTTAAACGTTGCATCTACTGCTAATTTTGTAAATGTTCCTTTGGGGCCTAAATAACCAATACTCGTCAACTTCATTTCCTCCTAAATAGAAAAATGCAAAGCACCTGTTAAACAACGCCGAAACTTGAGCCCCTGTTCATTTAGAGCGGTTTAACTTTGATCTGTCCGCACCTGCAGGCTTGCAGGCTGCTAAGTTTTTCCGCCGGGGCTCATGTGTTATTTCTTCGTTTTTGGCGCTTGGAACTGAAAATTAAAATCTATTCAATAAAATCAAATTCATAATCTAACAGCCGAACCGTATCACCGTCTTGTGCTCCGCGCTCACGAAGCGCTTTATCTACACCCATTCCTCTTAATTGGCGTGAAAAACGCTGAACAGCTTCATCATGTTGGAAATCAGTCATTTTAAATAATGTTTCGATTCGATGTCCATAGAGTACGTATGCACCATCCGGATCTCTTGTGATATGGAAAGGATCCTCTTCCTTCTGGTAACGATAAACAACCGTTTCATCCGCCTGCTCTATCTCTGGCTCATATTTTGGAATCTCTTCCAGCTTATCTGCCACTGCAAATAATAAATCTCTCAGACCATCCTTGGTAACAGCTGAAATTTTATATATCGGAACTTCTTCCCCAAGGTTTTCTTTGAACCCTGCTAAATTCTCTTCTGAACCCGGCATGTCCATTTTATTGGCAGCGATGATTTGCGGTCTTGTTAAAAGCTTCTTATCATACGCCGCCAGCTCTTCATTAATCTTAATATAGTCTTCATAAGGGTCGCGTCCTTCTGTCCCTGCCATATCAATCACATGAACAATAACTCTTGTACGCTCCACATGGCGCAGGAATTGATGGCCCAATCCAACCCCCTGGGAGGCGCCCTCTATTAAACCGGGTAAATCGGCCATCACAAAGCTGCGCTGGTCTCCTGTGTCCACAACACCCAGATTTGGAGCAATCGTTGTAAAATGATAAGCAGCAACCTTTGGCTTAGCCGCACTGACGACAGACAATAATGTAGACTTTCCAACACTTGGAAAACCGACCAATCCCACATCAGCAATCAGCTTCAGCTCTACTTTAATATTACGCTCCTGCCCCGGTTCACCGTTTTCTGCCATATCGGGAGCTGGATTACGCGGACTGGCAAACCTTGTGTTACCTCTTCCTCCCCGTCCGCCTTTTGCGATAACAGCCTCTTGCTCGTGAGTTGTTAAATCGGCTATTACTTCTTCTGTATCTTCATCGATTACAGTTGTTCCGGGTGGTACTGGAATCACATAAGCAGCAGCATTTTTACCGTGCTGGGTTTTACTCATTCCGTTTTCACCGCGTTTACCTTTAAAATGACGATTGTAGCGAAAATCCATTAATGTATTTAAACCTTCATCTACCTTAAAGACGATATCCGCTCCATTACCGCCATCTCCACCTGCGGGGCCGCCTTTTGGAACATATTTCTCCCTGCGGTATGCAACAAGTCCATTACCGCCGTCTCCGGCTTTCACATAGACACTTACCTGATCAACAAACATGGCTATTCACCTCTTTCTTCCTTTGCTATTTTCCAATTAAAGCTTGTTTGTTCTTTTTCATTCGTCATAGAAATCCCATATTGTTTTTCTACGTTATTCATATTTATTTTCTCAAGTACGACATCATTTATGTTCATCCCGATTTCCCAATGGGTTTCTTTTTCTTTCATATTGAGAAAGAGTTCGTGCACATGGAACGCTTCTGCAGCATCTGATAAAACAGCTAATAATGCTTCACAAGCAGAGAGAAGCTTTTGCCCGTCAATGGATTTTTCCATTGATTCCAGCAAATCTATACGATAGGTTAATGCAAAAGAAGGGTAGTTATCCTGAAACCGCAATACCCAGATCATAAATGCATCAGCATTCAACCGCATCAGTTTTCGTTCCTCTTCATAAAACTTGATTACATCATCTAAATTCTTTTTTGCTTTATCTGCTTTTCCCATACTCAAATAACCGGAAACAATTTGTAATCGGTTCATTAGATCATGTCGATACTTCTGGATTAAACCAACTGTCTCCTTTTCGTCCATTCCTTCACCTCATTAAAATTGAGTATAGCAGAAATCAGAGGAAATCAAAAGTCGTAAACAGCAGAATCCGGCTATACTTTAGAAATCAAAGAAGGCTGCCGAGAGATTATCTCGACAGCCTGTCTTGTTCGTTTCTTAACTATACTGTTATCCGAGCATTATGCTTCTTTAGCTACAGGATAAACACTGACTTTTTTACGATCTCTACCGAAGCGTTCGAATCTCACAACACCATCGATTTTAGCAAAAAGCGTGTCATCCCCGCCGCGGCCAACATTCTCACCTGGATAAATTTTTGTACCGCGTTGACGATAAAGGATAGAACCGCCAGTTACAAACTGTCCATCAGCACGTTTAGATCCAAGTCGTTTTGATTCTGAATCACGACCGTTTTTTGAGCTACCTACACCTTTTTTAGATGCGAAAAATTGTAAATCAAGACGTAACATGAAAATGCACCTCCTTATGAAAATTTCAGTTCAATATGCTCCCCATAACTTTCTTCAATGGTTTCTAAAGAGACAATCATCCCTTTTATCAGCCACTGTATTTTTTCAAGTTTTTCGGAGCTTATATTTGTTGGAAGCTTCACAGCAAGATAACCGCCGTCAGCTCCCTGATCAATATCGAGGTCTGTCTCACATAGCTTCATAATTGCATTCACAGCACCAAATGTCACAGCTGAAACTCCTGCACAGACAAGATCATACCCATAAGGACCACTCTCTGCATGTCCAGTAAGTTTAAATGCTGTAACCTGATTGTCAGATTGAAAAACCGTTACCTGAATCATTATGAACAACAGATCCTTATAAGCTGATTTTATCGATTACAAGTTTCGTATATGGTTGACGATGACCTTGTTTACGATGATAGTTCTTTTTAGGCTTGAACTTCACAACGTCAATTTTCTTTTGACGGCCATGTTTTTCAACCTTAGCTGTTACAGATGCGCCATCCACATATGGAGCACCAACCTTCACATCGTCTCCGCCGACGAATAGGACTTTCTCAAAAGTCACCGTGTCATTCACTTCACCAGTAACTTTCTCTACATAAATTTCTTGTCCCTCAGTTACTTTAACTTGCTTACCACCAGTTTCAATAATTGCGTACATTTATATGCACCTCCTCTTTAAACTCAGACTCGCCATTCAGGTACTGCAGACAGCAGTTTTAAAACCTGTTCTGCGCGGTTGTAGCACGGGTGCTACTTTGCATAACAGATAAATCTTATCATTTTACAGGTTTCATTGTCAACCTTTTTTAAAAAATACCTTTATATTCGTCCATTTAGACGGAGTGTCTTTCAAATTATATAAAATAATGCATCCTTCTGCAAGAACCTTACCTTTAATTACACTGCGATATATCCGTTGATAAAGGGATAAATATCAATCATCTTCAGCCTGCACAGTCTGTCATTTATCTTTCTTCCATTTACTCATATATACAGCTTGTTCCACATATAATGAATCACACCACGCTATAAAGGATTGTGAGATGTATGGATAAAAACTTAAAAAGAATTCGCAAAGCCATTGAAATGCGTCAAAAAGCAAAAGGATTAAATCGAACAAATCGGAGCCAGCAAGAAGATTATCTGCAAAGTAACGCGTTACCGGAAATGGAAGAGTCTCACGGTTTTTATCCTTCTATATCCGCCAGCCATACAAATTCAGCAAGTCCTGAGAACAATTCCCGTATTACCAGTATTGCTGTGAAGGCTCTTTTGTCCGTTTCACTGTTTCTGGGGACCGCATTCGTTACAGAAATAGACAGGCCATTTATGCAACAGCCTAAAGAGTGGCTTACTTCCACTTTAACGAATCAATTTCCTTTTGCAAAAGTAAATGCATGGTATTCTGATGCATTTGGTGCTCCCCTGTCATTCAGGCCGAGTACAGTTTCAGAAGAAGTAACCAACGATGCAGGGTATCTTCCAGTCAACGGCATCATTTCAGAGCATTTCCATGAAAATGGGCAAGGCATCTATATTGAACCGGAGGGAGAAGAAAATGTAGCAGCTGTCCAAGAAGGTATTGTTGTGTTTGCCGGCAACGACCGTTCCACAGAAAAAACAGTCAAGATTCAGCATGCAGATGGAACCACGACACAATATGGCTTTTTAGATTCCATCGAGGTTCATTTATATCAGCATATTGCCAATGGGCAAGTTCTGGGAACCTCAGGAATGGAAATGGAAAGCGAAAGTTCATCTGTTTTTTTCGCAATTGAGCAAGAAAACCAATATATTGATCCTGAGCAGGTGATTCTGGTTGATCAACAGCCTTAAAAATTCCGTACAGCTTATTCATCTACATCCGATTCTTTGGATATTCTTTGTCATTTCCTTTTTAACAGGTTCTTTTACTGAACTTGCTATTATATTCAGCCTTGTTTTTCTTCACGAATTAGGGCACTATATTGCTGCTTCTTCCTTTAAATGGCGAATTTCCGCTATTATTCTTTGGGCTTTCGGCGGCGTCATGAAGACAGATGAACACGGGACTCGCCCCGTCCGTGAAGAAGTAATTGTTATACTGGCAGGTCCGATGGTACAAGTTTTCATATTTGGCTTCCTTTATAGCGCATTTTCCTTTGGAATGATACCAGACTATTACTACGGATTAATTCTTTATTATAATACAATCATCCTCTTATTTAACTTGCTGCCTATTTGGCCGCTGGATGGCGGAAAACTTGTTTTCTTAGCTTTAACTACTTTCTTAACCTTTAAAAAGGCGTATTATGTAACTATCATCAGCTCTTTAGTAATTTGTGCCCTGATTATTCTCGCTCAGCTTCTTTTCTTTCCATTTACACTGAGCAGTTTTCTTATTTGGCTCTTTTTAATACATGAAAATCGAAAAGAATGGAAATATCGCTTTTATGTATTTATCCGTTTCCTTTTAAAGAGATATGAGAGCGGACATTTTGTACGTGCTATCCAACCGATTTATGCCTCTCCTCAAGATAGCTTTTTGGATGTATTAGCCCGGTTTCATCGTGAAAAAAAACATACTATTTATATTGAATACCCTGATAGAGAACGCATTTCTGTGGAGGATAATGAATGCTTGGATTTCTATTTTAATGAGAGACCTTATCGAAAAACGATTGGAGAAGCTTTTACTGGCTACTGAATAAATAAAACATCCGCCACGGTACTTCCGCAGCGGATGTTTTATTTATAAGATTATTATATTTTAAAGAATGCTTTTACCTTTTGCATAAAACTTTTTTCTTCCTCGAGCGACTGAAGCGGAACGGTTTCGCCTAAAATCCTTCTGGCTATGTTGCGATAGCTGATAGAGGATTTAAAATTTGGATGCAGCGCAATGGGTTCTCCTTTATTAGAAGCTTTAATCATTTCTTCACTATCCGCTACAATCCCAATTAAATCAATTGCTAAGAGCTGAACAATATCGTCTACATCGAGCATATCGCCATTCTGCATCATATGATTACGGATTCGATTAATGACGAGTCTCGGCGGTTCGATCATATCTTCTTTTTCAATCAATCCGATAATTCGATCTGCATCGCGTACACTGGAATTTTCAGGTGTTGTGACTACAATCGCTCTGTCCGCACCAGCAATGGCATTTTGAAAGCCTTGTTCAATACCTGCCGGACAATCAATAATGATATAATCGTATTCTTGCTTTAATTCTGTCACGATCTCTTTCATTCCCTCTGTGGTGACAGATGACTTATCGCTTGTCTGTGCGGCAGGAAGTAAAGAAAGGTAATCAAAACGTTTATCTTTGATTAAAGCCTGCTGCAGCTTACAGCGCCCCTGAATAACGTCAACAATATCATAAATAATACGATTTTCCAGCCCCATAATTACATCGAGATTACGAAGGCCGATATCTGTATCGATTAAACAAACTTTTTTATCCATTAATGCTAAAGATGTCCCAATATTTGCAGTTGTCGTTGTTTTACCAACTCCACCTTTCCCGGATGTAATTACAATCGCTTCACCCATTATTCATTCTCCTCTCAAATGCGCTAATCACCTTTCTCTGTTTAGAAAGTATTTTGATAGAATCAATTACAATCTTGTTCTGATCCGGATCAATGATTCCGCATTCCATGTATACTCCATCTGCTTCATAATCAGGTGCCCGACTGATATATTCTGCAATTCGAAGCTGTGCCGGTTTCATATAAGAAGCAGCTATAAAAGCTTCTTGGTCCCCTTCTGTGCCAGCATGTGCAATTCCTAATAAGTTCCCCATGATATAGATGTTTCCTCTGGCTCTTACTCTGCCTCCAGGGTTCACATCACCAATCAGCAGCAAATCGCCTTCTGTTTCAAGAACTTGTCCAGATCGGACAATCTGGTTAACTACTTTTAATTTACTCTGATCCAGCCAAGTTTTTGCATCTTTGATTGGTATAACTTCGGATTCCATTGCTTCAATCTGGAAACGATTCTTCTCTTCAATAATTTTCTTTAATTGATTGCGCTGTTCCTCGGTTAAATAACGGTGTCCGAGTTTTACTTTTACAGAAACTACAGGTTCCTCTTTTTTCGGGCTGCTTTCATCAAGCTTTTTGATTAAATCTTGGACAATTTCTTCAAAAGAAGAATTTTCATCTATAAATAAAATCAAACCATCTCTTGTCCCTTTAATCGTGATGGTCGGTTTGGTTTCTTGCACGATATATTCACCTCTTTTTTCTACAGCCAGCATAAAAGCAGATTACTGACTGAGCAGAGTCCGCCGCTCTTTCATAAATATACGTTTGAACAGATTTATTTCAAACGGTCAGATCAGGTTAATTCTCTTCCCCATTTCCGTATCGGTTTTATTATTAGCGGATAGATTAATACCAGGAATAAAAGATTCAAAAGAATAGTAGGCACTAATCGATTCAATAAGTATACTTCTATCGGCATATCTGCTAATCCAATCACAGTGAAAACCGTATAGACACTTAGATCAGCCAAAGCTATTCCAAAAGCGGAAAGGATTAACAGCACATAAAAGTTACCTTGCAGCATTTTCTTTAAACCGCGGACAATGTAAATTACCAGTGCATAAGAAAACATATAAACACCTAAAATACCTGTATACACAATATCAAAAAGCAATCCAAAAATAAGTGCATATAAAACAGCATAATAAGTATCATTACGGTCGTAGAATATGGCAATGTAAATGAGCATAATAAACAGCCAGTGCGGCACAATCATATATGTACCCATTAATAACTGTTGAGGTAAAAGCTCTAAAGCCACGCCGCTGAGTACCATGACGACGAACAGAATCAAAGGGAATATCACACGTCTAGTCAAGACTCGTCATCCCCTTCTTCAACATCGTCTTCCGGCTGGTCAATAGAACGGTTCACAACAATAACATTGCGGATGTCAAATAAATCCGCCGCCGGTTCGACCATTGCGATTCTGGTCAATCCATATTGGTCGGCAACTACTTCATTTACTTCACCAATGGTTATGCCAGCAGGAAACTCTCCGCCAAGTTCTGAGGAATATACGGTATCTCCTTCCTCGATATCTGTATCCGATTCTTCAATAATGCGGAATAAGAGCATCTCTGTCTCTTCATCGAACCCTTCTATCATTCCAAAAATATCACTGTCGTCTTCTCTCAATACAGTTGCAGAAACACGGTTGAACTCGTCAAAACCTGTCAGTAATTGTACCGTGGCCGTACCCCCTGATGTATGAAGCACTTTTCCAATCATTCCTTCAGCTGTACGCACAACCATATTTTCCTGTACCCCGTCATTCTCTCCGCGATTAATGGTTACCTGATTAACCCATTGCTCCGGCGAACGGGCAATCACTGTTGCATAGATTGGTTCATAGTCTCGAGCTGTTTCCGTCATATCAATCATGGAACGCAGCTCTTCATTTTCTTCTTCCAGATTTTGCAGGTCATAGGCTACACTTTTTTGTTGAGAAAGCTGCTCCCTTAATACCTGGTTCTCTTCATATGTTGTCTTGAAATCACTGATATTGGAAGCAATATCAGTGACAAACGTTACTGGAGCCTGTGCAACATTCTGCACCCACCCCACGGCATCACTGACAATCTTTTCACCAACGTTTAAATGTCCGCGATTGTTTAGAGAATATCCTATTAATACGACGAGTACAATAAATCCGATAAGGATTATAAATAATTTCTTGCTTCGAAAAAAATTCATACAAACACCTACTTATTAATTTAACGCGCGTGAAGACACACTCGGAGCTGAACGGAATTGTTCGATGTAATCTAGTGATTTTCCAGTTCCAATTGCCACGCTTTCCAATGGTTCCTCTGTAACAAATGCAGGAATTTTCGTTTCATCACTAATGACTTTATCCAGATTTTCTAATAGAGCACCGCCTCCGGATAAGACGATTCCTCTATCCATGATATCAGCCGATAATTCTGGCGGCGTTTTTTCCAATGTTGTTTTGACAGCATTCACAATTGCATCAATATTATCATCCAAAGCTCCAGAAATTTCTTCCGATGTAACTGTAATTGTTTTTGGCAATCCCGTCAACAAATCACGCCCTCTAATATCCCGTTCTTCTCCAACAATGCCTTTTTTCGCTGCTGCTATATCCATTTTAATCGATTCAGCGGATCTTTCTCCAATCATTAGGTTATATTTTTTTCTTATGTAAGAGATAATCGCTTCATCCATATCATCTCCTGCAATTCGAATGGAGCTGCTCGTTACAATTCCTCCCAATGAAATAACAGCGATTTCCGTCGTTCCTCCGCCGATATCAACGATCATACTTCCTGTCGGTTCCCAGACAGGAAGCCCTGCTCCAATTGCCGCTGCAAAGGGCTCTGCAATCGGATAGGCTTCTTTCGCACCGGCTTGCTTCGTTGCATCAATAACTGCCCGTTCCTCCACCATGGTGATGCCAGATGGAACACAAATCATTACATTAGGTTTCTTAGCAAAAAGAGAACGTTTCTTCATTGCTTTTTTCATATAGTAGTTCATCATGATGGAAGTAGTATCGTAATCTGCAATTACCCCATCCTTCATCGGGCGGACAACAGAAATATTTCCGGGTGTACGCCCAATCATCATTCTTGCATCACTTCCAACAGCCTCGACGGCCCCAGTCTCCAAATTTTTAGCTACAACAGAAGGCTCTCGGACAATAACTCCTTTACCTTTTACATAAACCAATGTATTTGCTGTTCCTAAATCAATTCCTAAATCCTGTGAAAAGTTAAATATCCCCATAAATTTCATCCTTTCCGTTCTTCCATCAAATATTAATTTTTAGCTGTTCCTCTATCACGGATAGCCATCCGTAAAATTCCCTTGGAAGGCAATTTCGTTTTATATCAGCACTCTAGAATGTATTCCTTTCGCAGTAAAGCTTCGTTTGCAGGGGATGAAAAGAACCGCCCTGCAGAATGGAGTGATACTTTATACAATTCTAAGAAGCGCCACTTTTATATTTTCCGAAAAATGGCGCTGAAAATTAATTCCAAATATAATTATACGAAAAAAACGCTAAAATAGATAGTATTTATAAGTATCCTTTTTGTTTTAATGAAACAAAACACTCATTCCCAATAACTAAATGATCAATAACCTTTATTCCAATGATATCTCCAGATTCGACAAGACGCTTTGTAACAAGAATATCTTCTTGTGAGGGGGTTGGATCTCCGGAGGGGTGGTTATGGCAAACTAGTATGGAGGCGGCTGACCGTTTTACAGCTTCCCGGAACAGCTCACGGGGGTGGACGATAGAAGCATTCAACGAACCGATAAAGATAGTCTGCCGGTGAATGATTTGATTTTTAGTATTTAAAAAAAGCGCTACAAAATGCTCCTGTGATAAATTACGCATCTCTTCCATAACGTAATTCGCGCCGTCTTCTGGAGAGCGGATTACATAGGCATCCACCGGCTTATAGCTGCTGATTCGCTTTCCAAGCTCAATGGCAGCCAGTATATTTAAACTTTTTGCCGTTCCAATCCCTTTAATCGCTGTCAATTCTTCCACGGTGGCATCTCTTAGCAGTTTAATTCCTTCAAAATGCATCAAAATACGGTCTGCTAGTAATTGGACAGGTTCATTTTTAGAGCCGCTGCCGATTAGAATAGAAAGTATTTCCTGATTGCTCAACTTATCCGCTCCATGCTTTAACAAACGCTCCCTCGGTCTGTCTTCTGTAGGTAAATCTCGTATAAAAATTGGTTTTGCCACGGGTATCCCGCCTTTCGTTTATTTATTGCAGTTCAACTGGCTGTTGGTCACAAATGTCCCGGAGACGGCGTAAACTTAGCCTTTGTTCCTTCTTCAACGGAGATAAAACTTTCGCTGAATGAAGTTTCCTTTATATCATAGCGAGAACACACTTTTCCTACAACTTGACAATTATCCATTTTCAATAAGAATTATCTAGTAATAATCGTTGTTTTCTAATAAAAAATTGTTGTTTTGATAACCTTGTACTACTATAAAAATAAATTTTATGTAAAATCAACAGTTCATTATAAAACCCTTAGAAAGCGGGCATCTCAATCCAGCTTTCTAAGGGTTTTATAACGTCTGCTCCCTATAATTCGTCATAGATTTTCATCCAGGTCAACAATTGGTAAAAAGAAGGCTCTCCTTGCATTTCGGTTATGCTGCTTAATAATTCATCAATCGCCACAGTCTCTGCAGGAGCCTTGTCCACTAGAGCAGCTATCTCTTCCTCAGGGATCGGCTGATTGGACTCTGTCTGCTGAAGCTGCTCCTCAAAAAAAGCTTGAAACGCTGTGATCCATTCCCTTTCTGCTTCGGTCATTTCTATGTCCTTTGTCTGCGTTCCCCATGCCTTCACATAAAGCTCTGCTTGATTATCGGAAAGGGATGCAGCAAGAGCCTGTGCAGCATCCTCTGACGATGCAACTCCTGCCATTAGATAAAACTCCCCATCCCTGTCAAAAAATACAGATGGAATATTTAAATTCTTCAAGCTGGCGATTAATGGGTCAGCATTTTCTTGATCTGAAAAAACACCTGCTTGAAGGATATAGGTTTCTAACGAAGCGAGTGTGACAGCAATAACATCTGGACTGGCTTCTTCTTTTTCTGCCGGCGTTACCGCTGGGGTTGTTTGGGATGGATTTTCAGCACTTGTCGGTGTATCAACCTGCAGAAACATCCGGAAAATTAAAAAACCAATCAAGGTACCGACAAGCACAGCACTTCCCCCACTAATCAGGATTGTTTTCCATACAGGATTTCTTTTTAATTTTCCCTTATTCGTGCCTTTAACGGCTGTCAGCGTGGTGATGTCTGTTTCTTCTGGTTCGTTCTCCAGCGTTGCTGCCGATGTTCTTTCTGCACTATCATCTTTGGAGGATGTATGGACTTTGTATGTCCAAGTACCTTTCGTATCTTTTATTCTATGCAGTTTATGTTTTGTCATTCATCCAGCCCTCCAGTGCCAGTTTTGTTTCACTCTAGCACAGCCCTTGTAAAAAGTAAGGCGAATCATGACACTATCTATTATAATCGTTCTACAATTTTCTTAATAATCCTCCCTCTATTCAGACGCTTCAAGTGACTTCACAAAAGAACGGATATAATCAACAAAATGAAAGGAACCTGTTATCAGGATCGGTGCCATTGACGTTTTTATTTTTTCTTTCATCCATGCCTGCCAGTCCTCGACCTGCTCTCCCTTATCTTGCAGCGGATAATCGGTTAGGGCAGCTGCCCGGGGATGATCAAACGATGTTATATATAAGTTTGGAAAGACATCTGCCAGCAGACGCTGCATTTCTTCTATATCCTTATCTTTAAAAGCTGCAAACAGTACATGTACTTTTCTTCTTGGATAAATAGCTCTCACAGTTTTAATAAAAGCTCTTACTCCTGCTTCGTTATGAGCACCATCTACTAGAATAAACGGGTTATCATGAATCTTTTCCATTCTGCCGGGGATGGTCACTTTTTGGATTGCTTCGATGGACGTGTGCATATCCAGATGACCGAATCGATTTTTTAACACTTTTAACGCCTGTATCGCTACGGAAGCATTATGATGCTGATGTAATCCAATTGTCCGAAGCTTTACTCGGTAACGTGAGCCAAGGTTTTTCCATTCAAATTCATCTATCTGGATATTTTCCATCGTAAAGTCCATCCCAAAACGATATAATACTGCTCTATTTTTATTTGCTTCATTAACAATTGGAGTGAGTGCCTCTCCCTCTACCCCTGTTATAATCGGAGTATGAGGTTTTATAATTCCAGCTTTATGCGCTGCGATTTCCACAAGTGTATCTCCCAAAAAAGCAGTATGGTCCTTGGAAACCGTGGTAATAATGGATAAAACTGGTTGTATCACATTGGTCGTATCGTCTCTTCCGCCCATACCAGCTTCAATAATAGCTATATCAACATTTCTGGAGAAATATAAAAATGCCATTGCTGTCATAATTTCAAAATGGCTTGGCGGTTTGCCTTCTCGATCCATTTGTTCAATGACCGGTTCTATTTCCTCAAACAACTCTGCAAATACATCTTCTGAAATAAATTCCCCGTTGTAAAGGATAAACCCGGTTAAACCGTTTAAACTCGGTGATGTAAAGGTTCCAATCCGATAACGATTTGCTCTTAAAGCAGCCTGCAAAAAAGCTCCTGTGGACCCTTTTCCGTTTGTACCGGCAATGTGGACCGAAGTAAACTTCTTCTCCGGATGATCTAAAGCTTCTAATAATGCTTCTATCCGGTCTAGTCCAGGCTGTACACCAAGCTTCTGACGTTTTTCAAAAAATTCATGGATGTTCGTACGCATCTTTCTTTCCTCCTTTATCTATTTCATCGTATACTAATTATCACAGCATAAGCGTCTGTGCTTTTCCCTGCTATATTACATACAGCTAAAAATTTTTTTATACAGGGAAGTGGCCGCTTCATCTCCTCAGTGACTGCCTTAAGGTTATCAGGAGAAATTGACCAATAGCTAAATTTTCACCCTTTAGCAGAAAGGATGTACAACTTTGAATTATACTGGCTGGATTATTATTAATGGAAGTATCGCAACGGATAAATTTATCGATTATGCAACTATGATTGAAGAAGCCGCTGCAAAACAAAAAATGAAAACCATTTGTTTAAAAAATGATGCGGTTTTAACTTTATTATGCCCGAAAAATGGAACGGTGTCACCTATACCAAACCATAATAAACTGCCTGATTTTGCTTTTTTTATCGACAAGGATATTTATCTGGCAAGACAGCTGGAGCAGTTGGGGGTTCGTGTCTTTAATAGTTCACTTGCTATCGAAATCAGCGACGATAAAATCTACACCTATCAAATGCTCATGAGAAATCAGCTTCCTATTCCGGAAACGGTTATTGCTCCTAAAAAATATCATGCAGATAATCTGCCATCCGACTATATCCAGGAAATAATCAATCATTTTGGATTTCCGCTGATTGTGAAAGAAGCATATGGCTCCTTTGGTGAACAGGTTCATTTAATCGACAATCAACAGAGCTTAACAGATATTATCTCGAATATTGGCGAGCGCCCCTTCGTATTTCAGCGTTATATAGAGGAAAGCAGAGGCAGGGATATTCGCGTTCAGGTAGTTGGTGACAAAGCGATAACTGCTGTGGAACGGCAAAACGAAGTAGATTTTCGGGCAAATGTAACTAATGGAGGCAAAATGCTGCCCTTTCCCCTTAATGAGAATACAGAAAAGCTGGCTGTAGCAGCAGCTAAAGCCATTGGAGCTGATTTTGCCGGTGTCGATTTATTGTTTGGCCAAGACAGTGAACTGCTGATTTGTGAAATAAATGCGAATGCACATATCCGCAATCTTTATGAGTGTACGGGCGTCAACGCCGCTGATTACATGATAACTTATATAAAAAAGGAGCTTTCCCGATGAATGGATGGCTGATATATACGAAAGCAGATTCAATAAGAAATAAAAGCTATATCGACTGGTTTATAGATGAAGCTAAAAAGCAATCCATCTATCTCAGATTATTGATCAGGGAAGATCTATCGATTGGCATAAATCAAAATAAACAGGTTATCTATGCGAATGGAGAAGAAATCTGTGCAGATTTCGCAGTTATCCGGACAATGGAACCTCTGCTCAATAAACAATTAGAACAAATGGGAATTACCGTATTTAATCACTCTATAATCTCAGAAACATTTAATCATAAAGCATATGGCTATCTCGCTATCCAGCAACTAGGTATTCCTGTTCCGGAAACCTATTTTTTCCCCGGAAAGATGGCCCCTCCCTCCTTGCCTTTTAACTTCCCTTTTGTTGCCAAAACAGCTAATGGGAAAGGAGGAAAGCAGGTTGCGATGCTTCATAGCCAAAAAGAATGGGAAGCATACCGCCAGAGCCTGACCGAAGACTATGTACTTCAGTCTTCTCAACATATTCAGCCGGGCAAGGATTTACGCGTGTTCGTGATTGGTACAAGGATTATAGCAGCTGTTTTACGTGAGAACTTAAACGATTTTCGAGCAAACTACTCTCTTGGCGGAACAGCATCTCTGTATACGTTAAATGAAACAGAAAAAAGTATCGTTCAAACAATTATAAATGCTTATGATTTCGGCCTTGCCGGTATTGATTTTATGTTCACGGAAAATGGAGAATTTATATTTAATGAAATTGAAGACGCCGTTGGTTCGCGTACGTTGAGCAAACTCAGCGATATCAATATATTAGAAGAATATGTAACGTATATAAAAGAAAAAATGCTATGAGAAATTGTCTCATAGCATTTTTAATTACTGTTTTAATTCTGCTAAACGGGCTTTTACTTTCGCCTGTTTATCCAGATAATCTTTTTCTTTTTGTTTTTCTTCTTCCACTAAGGATTCTGGTGCTTTGCTGATAAAGCCTTGGTTAGAGAGCTTTTTCTGCACTCTTTCTACTTCTTTGTTCCATTTAGCGAGTTCGTTTTCCAAACGTGCGATTTCTTTATCAAAGTCAATCAGGCCTTCTAAAGGAAGGAAGATTTCTGCACCTGTCACAACAGAGGTCATCGCTTTGTCCGGTGCTGCAATATCTTCTGCAATTTGCAGAGAGCTCGGGTTACAGAAACGCTCTAAATACTCCCGATTCTTTTCTAATTCCTGCACAAGCTCTTCATTTTCTGCGGAGATAAGTATCTCAATTTGCTTAGACATCGGTGTATCTACCTCTGCCCGGCTGTTACGTACAGATTTGATAATAGCAACTAAGCGCTGCATTTCAGAAACTGCTTTTTTATCATCAAATGCCGGATTTACTTTTGGCCATTCGCTGACTGTAATAGATGCTCCTTCATGCGGAAGCTGCTGCCAGATCTCCTCTGTAATAAAAGGCATAAACGGATGCAGCATACGCATCGTCTGGTCTAATACATGTGCCAATACAGAACGGGTTGTATTTTTCTTGGCTTCATCTTCACCATACAGCGCCAGCTTAGCCATTTCAATGTACCAATCACAGAATTCATCCCAAATAAAGTTGTAGAGATATCTTCCTGCTTCGCCAAATTCATATTTATCTGCATTTCTCGTTACATGGTCAATTGTTTCATTCAATCGGGATAAAATCCATCTGTCTGCAACCGTTAAGTCCCCTGTTAAATCAATATCCTCATACTGGAACCCTTCCATATTCATCAGAGAAAAACGGGAGGCATTCCATACTTTATTGGCAAAATTCCAGGTAGACTCGATTCGTTCCCAATGAAAACGCAGGTCCTGACCAGGTGTAGAACCAGTCATTAAGAAATAACGCAGCGAATCGGCACCGTATTTATCAATGACATCCATCGGGTCTACACCGTTCCCCAGGGATTTACTCATTTTTCTTCCTTCAGCATCACGAATTAAGCCATGCAGCAATGTATCCTCAAATGGACGTTCATTCATAAATTCCTTTGATTGGAAAATCATCCGGGATACCCAGAAGAAAATAATATCATAGCCTGTTACCAAAACATTGGTAGGGAAATAACGTTTCAAATCAGCGGATTCTTCATTCGGCCAGCCCATGGTAGAGAACGGCCATAAGGCAGATGAGAACCATGTATCCAATACATCCTCATCCTGCTCCCAGTTTTCAACATCCTCCGGCGTTTCTTTACCTACATAAATTTCACCTGTTACTTTATGGTACCAGGCCGGAATCCGGTGCCCCCACCATAATTGTCTGGAAATACACCAGTCACGGATATTATCCATCCAGTTGAAATATGTTTTTTCAAATCGCTCTGGTACAAAGTTGACTTTTTCCGCGTCAGAATCCTGCATCTTCAAAGCTGATTCTGCCAACGGCTCCATTTTTACAAACCATTGTGTAGATAAGTAAGGCTCTACCACTGCACCGCTTCTCTCCGAATGCCCGACCTGATGCGGACGTTCTTCGATTTCAAAGAGCACACCCTGCTCTTGCAGGTCTTTAACCAGCTGCTTCCGGCATTCAAAACGGTCTAATCCCTGATACTTCCCTGCATTTTCATTCATGGTGCCATCTTCGTTCATCACAAGCACACGCTCTAGATTATGACGGTTCCCAATCTCAAAGTCATTCGGATCATGAGCAGGTGTAATTTTAACTGCTCCGGAGCCAAGCTCCATATCTACATAATCATCTGCAACAATTTGCATTTCTCTTCCTACAATCGGCAGGATAACCGTTTTTCCGATTAAATGCTGATAGCGTTCATCTTTTGGATGCACCGCAACCGCCGTATCACCGAGCATAGTTTCCGGCCGGGTTGTCGCAATCTCAATTGTTTCATCACTATCCTTTATCGGGTAGCGCATATGATAAAAATTCCCTGGAATCTCTTCATAAATCACCTCAATATCAGAAAGAGCTGTTTTCGTGGAGGGATCCCAGTTAATAATATATTCGCCGCGATAAATCAATCCTTTTTCGTAAAGACGGACAAATACCTCCCGAACAGCTTCAGACAAACCTTCATCTAACGTGAAACGTTCCCGGGAATAGTCTAATCCAAGTCCAAGCTTCTCCCACTGCGAGCGGATAAAGCTTGCATATTCCTCTTTCCACTCCCAGGATTTTTCAAGAAATTTCTCCCGTCCAAGCTCATAGCGGCTGGTTCCCAATTCTTTTAATTTTGCTTCTACCTTCGCCTGGGTAGCAATCCCCGCATGATCCATTCCAGGAAGCCATAATACATCATAGCCCTGCATACGCTTCATACGTGTGATTGTATCCTGCATCGTGGTATCCCATGCATGCCCTAAATGCAATCGTCCTGTTACATTTGGCGGCGGAATCACAATGGAATACGGCTCCTTCTCCGGATCATCTTTTGCTTCAAAAAACTTCCCATCTAACCAAAATTGATATCTTCCTGCTTCCACTTCTTGTGGATTATATTTAGGAGGAAGCTGATTTTGTTTATCTGACATGTTAAAAAACCTCCTTCATTCATTCAACTAAAAAAACCTTTTCATCCTTATACATAAAGGACGAAAAGGTATATTTCCGTGGTACCACCTTTGTTTGCTGATCAATAAAAGCTGCTGCAGCTTCATTAAAGCACACTCAAGGTCATGGATATCGGCTGACAACCGGAACCTCCTACTTCATTTTTCAGAGATTCTACATCAGAGACGACTTCAAGAACAACCTTCTCGGGAAATTTTCAGCACAGGATTTCCCTCTCTAAGAGCGTTTACTCTTTACTACTTCTCTTCCACGTATTCGTATGTTTTCTTAGTAACATTTATTTTATCGTTTCCGCTTAAGAACGTCAACTAGATTTTCATATATTTACCGATAAATAGGCTTGTTCCCAGTTCATTAAAAAGTGTATCTATATTATTGACACACTTTTCGAGCATTTATACATAACATATTATATATCATTCCTGAAGTCACACTTCATTCAAAAAAGGAGGGAAATAAATGTCCCGTTATTATCGTTATCGTATACCGCTTTGGGCCAGAAAATGTATTTTCGTTGTAGAAGCCTGCGTCACACCTATTCTGGTCTTTCAGATTATCCGAACGCTTTTAATACCAACAGCATTTGATATTTTAATACTAGCTGTACTAATTGGCCTTGCCCTTTCTTTTTACATGCAATGGATTTAGTCTGGCTGTTCTTCTTTGGACTCATATGTTTCTTGAATAAACTCCACCCAATTCATCCCAAATTCTAAACGGCGGAATTGCTGCTGCAGCTCTTTGACCTGATTAACCATCGATTTCTTTGTGCGGCGGTCTGTATAATTCTTAAGTACACTTAAATAGAATGAGGGATTTAACAAATAGACAGAAACAAGATGCATTTCCTTTACAGTCAGATGATTTGTTTTTTGATAGACCGTAAATGCCTGCTGTATTGTTTCCTCAGGCTGGTTATAAGCTCCTGTCAAGCCCCGGAAATAATGTGATAAATCACGTGCCGGATGCTCGAATCCTCCTGATTCCCAATTAATTAAATAGCCCCCCTTTGAATGCGTATCGTCGACTCGCTGATGACATAAGCTGGAAGACCATAAAATCTCCGTTTCTTCCTCTCCATAGATTTGATACAGTTTATCTTGCAGCAGCCCTACAGCATGGCAAACCCCTTTATAATGCGTGCAATAAAGCAGCTCAAACGGCGACATATATTTTCTGCTTTCATAATCGGTGACACGGGCATGGAGCTGATCTAAGGATTGTTTACAAAAGCTTGAAAACCCTTGAAAGGATTCTTTGAGACGATCAGATTTAATACGGCTGGTCTGCCTTGTCTTTTTATGAATTTGTGCAAGTGTCTGCAATGTTCGCTCAATGTTATACGCGGAATCTGTGACCTCCGGAGAGTCAATCCAAGGTGTTAAATAATAGTAAAAATTTTCCTCCTTATGAAAAAATGCATTGTCCCGGGTTAAATACACAGGTAAAATCTCTGTCACATTTTTTTCACGAGCAATACGGTAGACATGCTGCCAATTCTCCATCGTCTGTTCTGTTAAAAAACTGCGCTTCAAAGCATATTCCTGCATACCGTCAAATACTTTTACAACACGCTCTGTCTGTTTTTCAATACTGACGGGATAGATATGATATGCTTCCAGGACCTTCTTCCATATATTCACCACATGTCACCCCTTATTTGTAAACTTGAAATTGCTCGTGTATATCAAATCTGCATTACATCTGAATATTAACCTGCATAAAATAATTAAAAACATAGATTATGTAAAACTCCGGCACAAATAATCTTATTCATTATTTGTGCAGAGTCTTTATTTATTGTTTAGACGGAATATAAAGCAGCTGTCCTTCATTTACTTCTAATTCTTCTTCTAATTGATTATGCTTGATTAATTGCAGCGGGCTGATTGCAAACCGTTCTGCTATGGTATCGATCGTATCATTCTCCTGAACAATGCACAGACGCATTTTGGCATAATGATCCTCGTCTGCTTCGCGGAAAATCTGAGATAGTAACGATTCGCTTTCTGTTCGTTCCTCCTCTTTTTTCGGTTCTTCAGCCACCAGTATTTCTTCCTCCCTGGGTGTATCTGGATAGAAGGTATCTTCTATATAATCAATCACCTCGGATTCATCAGCGACATCCCAGCCTGGCTCCTCCCCTGTCATCTCCATATCTTCCTCAGCCTCTAATACCTCTTCCACCTGCTCTTCTTCTTCCGACTCATCCTCTGAAGCCTTTCCTTTCGAAAGAGACTCGAAATATTCAGAAAGAGGCTGTGACTTTACTTTCCATCGATCCGGGTCATCTTCTGGCTCCTCTTCTGAATAGCTTTCTTCCAATGTTAATAGTTCTTCCATTTTTTTCTGATCCTTCGATATCGCTTGCTCATTACGAATTAATGCTTCTTCCGGGGGGCTTTCTTCCAATATCGGTTCAACTTCCGGTTTAATTTCTTCTTCTGACGCTAGCAGTTCTTCTAATTTTTGCTGATTTTCCGATATCGTTTGTTCATTGCGGGTCAATGCTTCTTCCGGAAGTTCTATTTCGAAGGAAAATGTATCTCCTACCTGTTCTTGATCCGCTTCTGCTGTTTCCCAATTTTCTTCTGACGGACGATATGCTTCATCCTGTAAAATCCCTTGAATCTCAACTGCAGCAGTAATTTTTAAACTATCTGCACCTAATAAATCATAATCAAAGGATTCAATTTGTACCGTGACATCTTCTATTTTATTCACCCGATGAGGCGGCACAGATATATCTACAGGAAATTTATGGGTGAATACATACAGTCCATTTACCTCTCTAATACTTTCGACATAACGCTTAGCCTGAATTTGATCAAAGTCAAAAATCTCTTCTCCTTCTTCTTCACCATTTACTTTTTGATATTCTCCCTGCAGTTCAAGATTGCCATGGATAGAAATATAGTTATCTAATGATTCGATTGTTATTTCTGGTTCAATGGAAATTCCTCTGAGCTCTTCTACTTCCTGTCCTTTTTCAAAAAACAGTGATTCTTCCAGTTCAAAAACAAATGAATTAGAATCTACTGACAAATGTATTCCTCCTCTCGCAAACAGTCCAGATGCGAATCATTCGTTATCATTTATATGATAAGAAACATTGGAATATGCTAAGGAGGAAGATTGGTTTAAAGCAAACAAGAAAAGCAGGGGTATCGTTTATGTTAAACGCGCTTCAAGAAATCACTCTGTTTCCGGGTATTCCATTAACCAGCAATCCCGATACTCGCCCTCGTGCAGTTCATGGCAAGGAAGTAATTTTATTTTCTTAAAACCACTTTTCTCGTAACAGCGAATCGCTCTTTTATTCCAGGCTTGGGGGTCCATGACGACTTTATTTACATGTTTCGTATTCATTAAATAAGCAACCATAGACTGGATCAGGAGTTTGCCAATACCTCTATCCCAGTATTGCGTTTCTCCTATAAATTGGTCTATTCCATAAATAACATTATTATCATTTAAATAACCATACTTTTTTCTCGTGTTTACATTTAATAGAGAATATTGAATATAACCGATTTCAATATTATCAAAAGCTATGATACATCTGACTACATTGTCTTGAAGCGGATAAAATTTTTCATTCACTTTTTCTAAATCAAATGGATTATCTCTCCCATCGTAAAATTGAAGAACTGCCGGATCGGAAAGCCACTTTGCCAGTAAATAATTATCCTCTTTTGTTAATTCACGAACAGTTAGCTTATTATTTTGAAACAGCATCTTTGTATGACCTCCACTTGAATTTGAGAAAGTAATATTCTGTCAGTAAAAAAGAGAAACCCGCATGGATTTCTCTTTTATTTTCTCTTTATCATTATTTTTCAATCTTAGAAAAAGCAATATGCACCGCTTCAATTGTCTTTTCAATATCCTCATCTGTATGTGCAGTAGATAAGAATAATCCTTCAAATTGAGATGGCGGTAAAAATACGCCTTCTTCAATCATCGCACGGTAATATTGCGCAAAGTAGTCTAAATTAGAGGATTGCGCCGTTTCAAAATCAACGACTTCCTGATCTGTGAAGAATACACCGACCATGGAACCGGCACGATTAATATGAAGCGGTATATCATATTTGTCTGCCGCCTGGCGGAACCCTTCTGTAAGACGGTCTACTTTCTTATTAATTTCTTCATAAGACGCTTCTGTCAAGGAAGCTAACGATTCATAGCCCGCTGTCATGGCTAACGGGTTACCGGATAATGTACCGGCTTGATAAATTGGACCAGTCGGTGCAATCTGTTCGATAATTTCCCGTTTTCCGCCGTATGCGCCGACAGGAAGACCGCCGCCGATGACTTTACCCAGACAGGTTAAATCAGGCGTAACATCAAAATGTCCCTGCGCACTGTAATAACCGACGCGGAAGCCTGACATTACCTCATCAAAGATAAGCAACGAACCATTTTGCTCGGTAATATCGCGTACAGCCTGTAAGAAGCCTTCTTTTGGAGGCACGACTCCCATATTTCCACATACAGGCTCCATAATCACCGCTGCGATTTTATCACCATAATGCTCAAAAGCAAGCTTTAAGCTCTCTACATCATTATAAGGAACGGTAATGGTATTCTTAGCGATATTTTCTGGTACCCCCGGGCTGTCTGGAAGACCAAGTGTTGCAACACCAGAGCCGGCTTTAATCAGCAGGGAATCCCCATGGCCATGATAGCTTCCTTCAAATTTAATAATCAAATCCCGGTTTGTATAACCCCGCGCCAGACGAATCGCACTCATCGTTGCTTCTGTCCCAGAGTTGACCATCCGAACCATTTCAATCGATGGAACACGGTCAATAACGAGCTTAGCCAGCTGATTTTCTAATAATGAAGGTGCTCCAAAGCTTGTCCCTTTTTCAACAACTTCCTTTAAACTTTTCGTCACACGCTCATCTGCATGTCCCAAAATTAACGGTCCCCAGCTTAGTACGTAATCAATATACGTATTGCCGTCAATATCGGTAATTTTAGAGCCCTTTCCTTTTTCCATAAAAATCGGATCAAGCCCCACTGATTTAAATGCACGTACCGGAGAGTTTACCCCGCCGGGCATTAAATCAACAGCTTCTTTGTATGCATCTACTGATCTTGTGTTTACCATGCTCTTCCTCCCTTATTTATCTTCTTGCAACCATTTTGCCACATCTTTTGCAAAATAGGTAATAATTAAGTCTGCGCCTGCACGTTTCATCGATAGCAGGGTTTCTGTTACTAATTTTTTCTCATCAATCCAGCCATTTAAAGCAGCCGCTTTAATCATGGAATACTCCCCGCTCACGTTGTATGCAACGACGGGCACGTCAAAATTATCTTTCACTTCCCGCATAATATCCATATAAGACAGGCTCGGTTTGACAATTAAGAAATCAGCGCCTTCTTTAATATCCGATTTCGCTTCACGAATTGCCTCCAAACGGTTAGCCGGGTTCATCTGGTAGGTTTTCCTGTCTCCAAATTGAGGTGTGCTGTCTGCTGCATCACGGAAAGGACCGTAATAAGCGGAAGCATATTTCACCGCATAGGACATAATCGGAATATGGTGAAAACCGGCTTCATCCAAAGCATGGCGGATGACAGTTACAAATCCGTCCATCATATTGGAAGGAGCAATAATATCGGCACCTGCTTTTGCTTGAGATACAGCTGTTTTAGCTAACAGCTCCAGAGAAGCATCGTTGGCTACATCTCCGTTTTCAATCACGCCGCAATGTCCATGCGAGGTATACTCGCATAAACAGGTATCCGCAACAACAAGCATTTCCGGATACGCCTGTTTCACGATTCTTGTTGCTTCCTGAATAATTCCATGATCATGAAAAGCCTCGGATCCGATTTCATCCTTTTCTTCTACCACGCCAAATAAAATAAGCGAACGGATTCCTAATTGATACGCTTCCTCCACTTCTTTCAATAAATGATCAAAAGAAACCTGGAAAACTCCCGGCATTGACGAAACCTCATTACGGATGTCTTCTCCTTCAATAACAAATATCGGATAAATAAAATCCGTTGCCCGTAAGTGTGTTTCTTGAACGAGTGCGCGCATCGAAACGGATGAACGCAAACGCCGATGTCTGTCAAATGTGAATTCACTCATGATTTATCTTCCTTTCGTTTGCAATCGTTGAAATTAAATCCAACATCGCATCTGTTGTATATGGTATGGACGTATATAGATCAGGAATCCCTAATTCCCTTGCCTTATCTTCCGTCGTATTACCGATACAAATATAGGTTGCATTATTCGGTATACATTCCGCTAATTGTACAAACGCCTCTGCTGTTGATGGGCTTGTAAACGTTATATAATCAACAGTTGGAAGCTCTTGATTCAACTTCTGTTTTGATTCCACACAATACGTTGTCTCATACACTTCCAATGCTTCATAAGCAATCTGGGCTTCTTTTAGCTTTTCTGGAAGCGTCGGCCTTGATAAATTACCCCGTATCAGCAGCACCGGCTTATCCGATGTGTAAAAAGAGATAAACGCTTCTGCCATCGCCTGCGCATCAAAGGTTTCCGGAACAAAGGAAGCAGCATAACCATATCGATGCAATACCTTTTCTGTTTTCTTGCCGACGATTCCTATCTTCAATCCTTCCGGAAACGTTATCTGCTGTTTACGGAGCAGCTGAAAAAAACCATCCACACCGTTAGCGCTTGTCATGAATACCCAGCTGAAATCCGAGAGGCGTTCCAGTATAGCAGTATCCTCAAGTTTTTCTGGAAAATTTATTTCAATCATTGGGACAATAACTGGACTACCGCCCAGCTTCGTGACTTTGTCAGCCATTTCAGCAGCTTTTGTCTCTTCTCTCGTAATCAATATGCGCTCCCCGTGAAGCGGCTTTCCCATGATTATTCCATCTCCTCTTTGACACGGTCAACGATATCTTTAGCTCCCTGATTTATTAATATTTCAGCCGCCTGCTTACCAACTTGAACAGAGTCATTACCGCGGACGACTTCTTTCAGGATTGTTTTTCCGTCAGGGGTTCCTACTAAAGCAGTTAAGACGATTTCTTCGCCATCTAAATAAGCATAGCCGCCGATTGGAACTTGACACCCTCCCTCTAATAAATGCAGGAAAGTACGTTCCGCTAATACTGTTTTGGCTGTATATTCATTATGGATCCTTTGAACGATTTCTTTTAATTCTGTATCATCTTCACGGCTTTCAATGGCAAGCGAACCCTGTCCTACAGCAGGTACACAGATTTCCGGATCCAGGTATTCTGTAATCAGATTCTCACTTAAACCAACCCGCTTCAAACCGGATACAGCTAAGATAATGGCATCGTAGTCTTCCTCATTTAATTTTCGGATACGTGTTTCCACATTTCCACGAATCCATTTAATCTCTAAATCTGGTCTGGCTGCAAGAATTTGTGCCCCTCTGCGTAAGCTGCTTGTGCCGATAATCGAGCCTTCTTTCAGGTCTGCTAATTTGATATTATTTTTCGCAATATAAGCATCGCGGTGGTCTTCTCTGTCAGGAATAGAGGAAATCTCCAGCCCTTCTGGAAGAGAAGAAGGCATATCCTTCATACTGTGTACGGCAAAATCAATTTCTTTGTCAAACATCGCTTTTTCAATTTCTTTTACAAACAGACCTTTTCCACCAACTTTCGATAGGGTTACATCCAGGATTTGGTCTCCCTTTGTAACAATCTTTTTAATCTCAAATTCATTTTCTACACCAGCTTTTTTCAGCTGATCAATAACCCATTTCGTTTGTGTCATGGCTAAATTACTTTTTCTCGAACCAACAATTATTTTTCGCATGATGTGTCCTCCTCGACTTTTCCAGGTTTCTTCTACAATAAAAAGCAACCAGAAAGTAAATGAAATGACCTTCTGGTTGGATGTGAATGATGTAAACAGAATGAATCCATCCTGCTTAGGCAGTGGTTACTCGTTCAATAACCTTGAATGAGGAGGCTTCCTCTTGCGTAAATTTGGTGAATGCATCATTCTTTTTCAGCTGTTTCGCAAATTCTTCTCTTACCTCATTCTCAATCCCAAAAATATCAATAAATAATTGCAACGCCTCATCTGCCTGCTCAGCACCTGCCAATTCTTTCGCCTGCGTAATCGGCTCTTTCAGTAACTGATTTATAATACTTTTCGTATGCTTATTAAGCACTTTTTTCTCGCGATCCGTTAAGCTTGGAATTTTCCGTTCAATACTTTGCATTGTTTCGGATTGGATAGATAGCGCTTTTTGTCTTAGAGCAGATATAACCGGGATAACACCTAATGTTTTCATCCATTCCTTGAATTGGACAATTTCTTCCTCTAAGGATATTTCAATTTGTTCTGCTGCTGCTTTTCGAGACTCCAGATGTTCATCCACAATATTCTGCAGGTGATCAATATCAAATAAAGCAACTTGATTAACTTCAGCAATTTCCGGATCAATATCCCGGGGAACCGCAATATCTACTAAGAATAGTTCTTTATCCTGCCGTTTACTTTGTACCTTTTCAATATCTTCTTTTGATAAAACAACAGACTCTGAACCGGTAGAACTAATCAGGATATCCGCTTCTTCTAATACAACAGATAGTTCATCCATCCCGGCAACCTTAGCTTCAAATTTCTCTGCCATCATTTTTGCTTTCTCCTGTGTGCGATTAATGACAGTGATATCCTTTACTCCAGCACCTTGAATGTTTTTCGCTGCTAATTCGCCCATTTTACCGGCGCCTAAAATAGCTACATGCTTATTACTCAAGTCTCCGAACTTTTCTTTTGCTAATTCCACAGCTGCATAGCTGATGGAGACAGCATGTTCACCGATACCTGTCTCTTTATGCATCCGTTTCCCGAATGTAATGGCCTGCTTAAACAGTTCATTAAAAATGGTACCCGTTGTATTTGCCAGTTGTCCTTTTGAAAAAGCCTGCTTCAGCTGGCCAAGAATCTGTGTTTCGCCAAGAACCATGGAATCGAGTCCAGTCGTCACGCGAAACAAATGCTCCATTGCACCATCATCCTCCGTAATGTGCAAGTAAGTTGAAAAGGTTTCTTTTTCTTCTCCAAACCAATCTGCTAAAAATTGTTTAATATAATATCTGCCAGTATGAAGCTGATCAACAACTGCGTATACTTCCGTCCGATTACATGTTGAAACAATTACATTTTCCAGAATACTCTTCTGTTCCTTCAATACAATCATTGCTTCTGACAATTTTTCTTCATTAAATGTAAACTTTTCCCTAATTTCTACAGGGGTTGTTTTGTAATTAAAACCAACCTTTAAAATATGCACCGTACTACCCCCATTATGATTAAATGATTCAAACTTTTTATGATTATTATCTAATAATCATTATAACATGTCATGAAGTGCTTTTCGTGCTAAAATGTGAACAGAATCTGAAACAATTCGTACGTAACATAAAGATATGTATGATAAAATGATTCATTCCAGCTAAATAAAAACGACCGCTGCAACAACTTATTCCGACTGTAATGTAACATAACTGACCCATTATAGCAAGGAACTCACTTTAAGAGACAATGTACTTGCTTTTTAAGGGGGTGTCTGTTACAGCAGGTATCATCATTTGCAGCACAGAAACAGAGACATTTGGGAGGTTTTTCGATGAAAAGAAAGCATTCACTGCTTGCTTATTTATGTATCGGAATCGGTATTTTTCTTTTACTGCGGGAGCTTCGGATTCCTTTTTTTGTTGACCTTTATTCATGGCAATCTTTCCTGATTGTAATTGGAATTGGTATCATCATTCATAGCTATACAACAAAAACATACCAGAATTTATTTATAGGTACATTACTTTTTGGAATCGGCATTCATCTTCATGGAGTCAAACATTACTCTTTTTGGATCGATGACTGGTCTGTTTATTTCATTATTATAGGACTTGCCTTTATTATCCGTTATACCAAAACAAAAAAAGGATTTTTCTTAGGTCTTTTCTCTATTTTATTAGGCCTGCTATTTCTTTTTTCGGAACAGCTTTCTATATACACCAGCTGGCTTGAACCGATTGTTTCGCTCTTAGAACGATTTTGGCCGATTCTGCTTATTCTCTTAGGTATGTTTATGCTCAAACGCAAATAAGGATACAGCCAGAAATTAAAATTCTGGCTGTATCCTTATTTTATCTTCTCTTATAAGAAAACTTCACTCAGGCGGAAGTTTTACGGACGCTCCTCCGCGATAAAAGATTTTATCGCTCCCCAAACCGCATCCTTGCCTTCGCCGGTTTCTGCGGAAAAAGGAATAAAAATATCATCTGGATCTATTTCTAAAACCTTCTTAGATCGCTTAATATGCTTGTCCTTCTTTGTTTTTGGGATTTTATCCAGCTTTGTCCCGATTACGATGACCGGAAGCTCAAAAAACTTCAAATAATCATACATCTGAACATCATCAGTCGTCGGTTCATGGCGTAAATCAGTAATTAAAATAACAGCCCGGAGCGGTTCTCTGTTTTTAAAATACTCTTCCATCATGCCGCCCCATTTTGCCCGTTCTTTCTTAGATACCTGTGCATATCCATAACCCGGAACATCGACAAAATAAAGAGATTCATTTATCAGATAGAAATTTAAAGTTTGTGTTTTTCCCGGCTTGGAAGAAGTCCTTGCCAAGTTTTTCCGGTTAATCAGCTTGTTGATTAAGGAAGATTTTCCGACATTTGAACGGCCAGCCAGCGCAAACTCAGGATATTGCTCCTGCGGATATTGCTTCTCACTGACAGCACTGATTACAATTTCTGCTTGATTAACTTTCATTTGGTTCATCCTCCTTTACCAACGCGATTTCTAATACTTCATCTAAATGCTTCACCGGGATAAACTGAAGCCCCTCACGGACACTTTCTGGAATGTCTTCTATATCTTTTTCATTATCTTCCGGAAGAATAATCGTCGTCAATCCGGCGCGATGTGCACTTAATGCTTTTTCTTTTAATCCGCCAATAGGCAAGACACGCCCGCGAAGTGTAATTTCACCGGTCATTCCTACTTCTCTTTTGATAGGACGCCCTGTCAAGGAAGATACGAGGGCTGTTGCAATGGTAATTCCGGCTGACGGACCATCTTTAGGTGTTGCACCGGCAGGAACATGGATATGAATATCGTATTTTTCATAAAAATCGGGTTCTATATTCAACTGTTCTGTACGAGAACGCACATAGCTAAACGCAGCTTGCGCCGATTCCTGCATAACGCCGCCAAGTTTACCAGTCAGCTTTAGGCTCCCTTTCCCCGGATAATGCGTTACCTCTATCGATAAAATATCTCCGCCAGCTGTTGTATATGCAAGCCCTGTTGCCGCTCCAACCTGATTTTCCTCTTCAATCAATCCATATCGGTATGCCGGCTTGCCCAGATATTCTTCTACAATGCGATCGGTTATAATAATCCTGTCCTTGCTTTCATCAGAGACAAGCTCTTTAGCCGCTTTCCGGCAAAGCGTCGCAATTTGTCTTTCTAAACCGCGGACGCCTGCCTCCCTCGTATATGTGCGGATTAATTTCATGATAGAAGACTCACGAATTTGTATTTTACTTTTAGTCAGTCCATTTTCTTTAATTTGTTTTGGTATAAGGTGACGTTTCGCGATATGCAGCTTTTCAACCTCTGTATACCCCGGGATAGAGATTAATTCCATCCGATCCAATAACGGCTCTGGAATACTGTTGATGTTATTTGCAGTAGCAATAAACAATACATTAGATAAATCATAGGTCTCTTCAATGTAATGATCACTAAAGTTATGATTTTGTTCTGGATCCAGTACCTCCAGCATAGCTGAAGAAGGATCGCCCCGAAAATCATTGGACATTTTCTCAATTTCATCTAATAAAAATACCGGATTAACCGTTTCAGCCCGCCGCATTCCTTGCATAATTCTTCCCGGCATGGCGCCGATATAAGTTCGGCGATGTCCGCGAATTTCCGCTTCATCCCGAATGCCGCCTAAAGAAATACGGACAAAATTCCGGTCGATTGCGTTGGCAATCGACTTCGCTAGAGAAGTCTTCCCGACTCCAGGCGGTCCGACCAGACATAAAATCGGCCCCTTTATCGTATTAGTAAGCTTTTGAACAGCTAAGTATTCTAAAATGCGTTCCTTCACCTTTTCTAATCCATAGTGATCTGCATTTAACACTTTTTCAGCTTTCTTCATTTGAATATTATCTTCTGTTTTGGTTTGCCATGGAAGCGCAACAAGCCACTCAATATAATTTCGGATGACAGAGCTTTCAGCAGATGACTGCGGGACCTTTTCGTAACGTCCTAATTCCTTCATCGCAACGGTGGTAATTCTTTCAGGCATATCAGACTGTTCAATTTTTGTTCTGAGCTGTTCCAATTCGCCAGTTCTGCCGTCACGGTCTCCCAATTCTTTTTGTATCACCTTTAATTGCTCTCTTAAATAATATTCTTTCTGAGTTTTTTCCATGGAAGTTTTAATCTTTTGACCGATTTTCTTTTCAATGGATAAAATCTTCCGCTCATCCGCAATAATATCCAGAAGCTTATGTATTCTTTCCGTGACATCAAAGCATTCTAATATCTCCTGCTTGTCATCCAGCTTTAAAGAAAGATGTGAGGTAATCATATCCGCTAAGCGGCCCGGATGATCAATATCGCCAACGGTTTCAAATGTTTCATCCGTTAATTTACGTGAAACCTTTATGTACTGTTGGAATTGTTCAAGCAGCGTACGCATTAAAGCTTCAGTTTCATAGCTGTCTCCAACAATCTCCTCTTTTTCTTCTGCCTCTACAATAAAGTTTTCTTCTTCTTCCAGATAACGAATAACCTCCGCCCGATAGAACCCTTCTACAAGTACTCGTTGTGTTCCATTCGGCAGCTTCGTAATCTGTTTAATTTTTGCAACGGTTCCAATATTGTAGATGTCAGCAGAACTCGGATCATCTGAATTCATTTTTTTCTGTGAAGCTAAAAATATGTATTGATCAGCTAACATAGCTTGTTCCAAAGAAGCAATAGACTTATCCCTTCCTACATCAAGGTGTAATACCATCGACGGAAACACAATCAACCCCCGCAGAGGCAGCAGCGGCATTTTTAAATAGTTTGCTGTCATACATTCACCCCCTATTTTCATTTTTTATGTATTTTCTCTGTAAGGCTCTTTCTAAGTGTAAAAAAAAATCAACAAAATGTAAACACCATCATACCTTCTTTTATTATAAACAAGTATTCAGGTATCTATGATTATTATAGTCATTTTATAAAACGAAACATTTATTCATCAGGAGTTTCGCCAATCGGGCATCGTGATAAAAGAAGATTTTACTGAAAGCACGTCCTATACCAGCAGAAAAGAGGAAGAATGCAGATTCTGACCAGAATCTGCATTCCTCACCCGTTTATGCTTATGCACTTTCCTTTGGTAACTTCTCATTTCCTTCTTGAACGGTACCGTCCTGGAAAACAAGTTTTGGACTTCCATCTTCCTGGATAACAGTGTCCTTTGTAATGATGCATTTTTCTACGTCTTCTCTAGAAGGAAGGTCGAACATAACATCTACAATGATTCCTTCTATGATAGAACGAAGTCCGCGTGCACCAGTCTTCCGTTCAATAGCTTTCTTAGCAATTTCGATAAGCGCATCCTGTTCAAATTCAAGCTCGACATTATCAATTTCAAACAGCTTTTGATACTGTTTAACAAGTGCATTCTTTGGTTTAGTCAAAATTTCAATCAGGGCATCTTCATCCAGCGGAGTAAGACTGCCAATTACCGGAATACGTCCAATAAATTCTGGGATTAAACCATAGCGTAATAAATCTTCCGGAAGAACTTTAGACAGCAATTGTGCTGTATCCAATTCTTCCTGCTCTTCATTTGCACCAAAACCAATTACTTTTTTACCTATACGACGCTTGATTACTTGATCAATACCGTCAAATGCACCGCCGACAATAAATAAAATATTGGTTGTATCGATTTGGATAAATTCTTGATGCGGATGCTTCCTTCCACCTTGAGGAGGTACGCTTGCTACTGTTCCTTCTAAGATTTTTAGAAGCGCCTGCTGTACGCCTTCTCCGGAAACATCTCTTGTAATCGATGGATTTTCAGATTTTCTTGCTACTTTGTCAATCTCATCAATATAAATGATTCCTTTTTCTGCTTTTTCTACATCATAATCAGCAGCTTGGATCAGTTTGAGAAGAATATTTTCTACATCCTCTCCTACATATCCTGCTTCTGTTAATGATGTTGCATCAGCCATTGCAAATGGTACATTAATAATTCTTGCTAATGTTTGAGCTAAGAGTGTTTTACCGCTTCCTGTAGGCCCAATCATGGCAATATTACTTTTAGAGATTTCTACATCCCCATTATGCATGCCGGAATTAACACGTTTGTAATGGTTATATACTGCTACAGAAAGATTTCTTTTGGCTTTATCTTGACCAATTACGTAATCATCAAGTGTATCACAGATTTCTTTTGGCTTTGGAATCTCATTCATTTCCATGCCTTCCTCGGTGCCAAGCTCTTCCTCAACGATTTCTGTGCATAATTCAATACATTCATCACATATATAAACACCGGGACCAGCTACCAGCTTTCGTACTTGTTCTTGGCCTTTGCCACAAAAAGAACATTTTAATTGTCCTTTTTCTTCATTAAATTTAAACATTACTTTTCGCCGCCTTCCTCAACAATCTCTGAGACTTTCCTAACACATTCGTTACATATATAAACGCCAGGGCCAGCTACTAATTTCTGAACTTCTTTTTCGTTCTTCCCACAAAAAGAGCAATTTGATTGTCCCATCCCGGCTTCTAAATTCAACATATTCATTCACTCCTACATGTGCCGTATCGGATTAGCAGTCAGCTTTATAATTCATCATATCAGATACAAATAGAAATACAAAACAATATACTTTTTATATTTTCTAAAGATAATCCTATGATAAGTGTGTCTATACAGTATGAATCAATTCTTTTAAATGTCAACTATTTGCAATTCCATCTGTATAGTATACTTTATATCCTGGAACAAATACCGCTTTTGACAAAATCTTCGTTTATTCGACACTGTCCTAATTAACAGGAAAGACAAGGCACGTCTCTCGGCGCACCTTGTCTTATTTATCCTCTTTTTTCACTTGTTTATAAAAATTATTTTGTTTTGCTGTTTTCAGCTAAGAATTCAATTGCAGCACGCATTTTTAAATCATTTTCTAATGTTTCTGTGGAACCGCCAAGCATTTGTAGAAGCTGTTCTTTCTCAACTCCGTACATAGAGCCCATTTTTTCAAGCTCTGCATCGATATCCTCTTCTGTAGCTTCAAGATTTTCAGCTTCAGCAATTGCTTCTAACGTCAAGTTAGTTTTTACACGCTTTTCAGCATCTTCACGCATTTGTTCTTTCAAAGCATTCTCATCTTGTCCTGAGAATTGGCTGTACATTTCTAATGTCATGCCTTGCATTTGAAGCTGTTGTTCAAATTCGCGAACCATCTGATTTACTTCTGTGTCTACCATTGCTTCTGGAATCTCTACCTCGATATTATCTGAAGCTTGTTGAAGTAATTCTTCACGCTGTTCATTTTCAGCTTGTTGTTTTTTGTTTGTTTCCAGTTCTTCACGTTTTTTTGCTTTCAATTCATCAAGTGTTTCTACTTCTTCATCAACATCTTTTGCAAATTCATCATCCAGTTCTGGTAATTCTTTTGCTTTTACTTCATGAATTTTCACTTTAAAGACTGCGTCCTGACCAGCTAAATCTTCCGCATGGTACTCTTCAGGGAAAGTGATTTCTACTTCTGTTTCATCACCAGCTTTTTTACCAATCAATTGTTCTTCAAAGCCAGGGATAAATTGTCCGGAACCAATTTCCAGTGAATGATTTTCACCTTGTCCGCCTTCAAAAGCAACGCCATCTTTGAATCCTTCAAAATCGATAACAGCAGTATCGCCGTCTTCGATTTCGCTATCTTCTTTTACAACTAATTCTGCTTGGCGTTCACGAAGATTTTCGATTTCCTGTTCTACATCTTCATCAGTTACTTCTACAGATTTTTCTTCCACTTCTAAACCTTTATATTCACCAAGTTTCACCTCTGGTTTCACTTCTACTTCCGCAGTGAAAACAAGCGGTTGTCCTTTTTCAATCTGATCAATGTCGATAGAAGGCTGTGCAATTGGGAAAATCTCAGCTTCATCAACTGCTTTAGAATAAGCACTAGGAAGTACAATATCTACTGCGTCCTGATATAGAGATTCTACGCCAAAGCGTTTTTCAAAAATACTGCGTGGAATTTTCCCTTTACGGAAACCAGGAATCTGAACATCCTTCGATACCTTTTTGAACGCTTGGTCTAACGCTTGATCAAAGTCTTCAACAGATACTTCAAACGTTAATACTCCTTTATTACCTTCTTGTTTTTCCCATTTTGTTGTCATTATTATTCCCTCCAAAATCAAATCTATCATTGCATTTCATTATTCATTTGATCAATCATTTTTCCTGATTTACAACCACCTCATTATAACACATATCTTTTGTGTTTCAAGCATTTTACTACCTACTCTTCAATGATACTTAAATAAAGCGAGTTACAAATTTTTATAGACTCTATCCATGATTGGGCAGTTTCATTCAATTCGTCCAGCTGCAAATCCAGCTGTAAATAGTCATTTCCAAGAATATAGACGGCTTCTGCAAAAGAAAACATATCACTCTCTTTCGGTGTAAATGGATAAGTCACGTAAAAGTATCGATATACAAGCTGCTCAATCAAATTTAATAGAGATGGATTGGCTTCTGCTCTTTTTTCTAATTCTTCCGTTATAGCTATATAGCTTTTCTCTTCAGATATCTGGATCAATTCCGTCGGCTGAGTAACCATCATTGCCTCAAATTTATGTATGTAGACAGATCTTTCTACGCCTGTTTCTTTGAACCATTCTAATAAAGCAGTTTTAATAACAGGATGCACTTGAGGATTTTCAAGCAGTCTGATATTTTCTTCCTCCGGATTTGCCTGTATCCGCCGAAGGTTATCAATGATATTCCATTGCTTCAGATAATCATCATCCCTTACAGCTTCCTTAAGTTCTTTCATAAAACTGACGGCATTATCTTCATCGATCCCAATCTTCATATTGCCGCTCATTTCATATAACTGCTGAAAAGGCTCTTGAAGCATGTCAGGAATCATATTATGCTCAAATTCTATTTCTAACAAATCCATCAAATGCTGATACTGGCTTGTTTGAAAAAGAATGGTTAAATAAATATGGAAGTAATGATAATAATGTGCGTCTTTTCTGGCCAGCAGTTCTTCACTGAGCTGCTCTGCATCCTTATACTTTCCTAATTCCATCAAACACATTAATTTACCAATGTATATTTCATGGCTTCCTTCATGATATGCAATCAGACTGTTTAATTTATCTAATGCCTCTTTGTACCTTTTTTCCTTTAATGCATGCAAACCTTCTTCTTCCAATTGTTTTTTCGTATTCGGAAATAATATCACTTTAGCACTATCTTTCATTTGTTCACCTCTATTCTGGGTTTCCAAAAATTTTCTTCAAATCTGTTATACCCTATCCTGCACTATTTAAACTATTTTTTTCAGATTATATCTGCAGCAGGTTTAACCTTCCTGTCTCATTATCATGTTACCCTTAAAAAAGCAGCGGGTCTATATTAATTTGCAAAAGATAGTTAAATTCATTTTAGGCACTTCATCAAAATCTATGCATTATAAATCATTCGTGATATAGATGTAAGCTGCTGCACCCGAAAAATAACGTCAGCTAGTTTCTTTCTTAACTGAATTTATTCATATCCCTGCAAGCCCAGTTTTTAATATAGAGCCAATTATCTTTTTCTAGAAACCAAAAAAGCTCAAAACCTTATTAATTGAGGTTTTGAGCTTTTTAAACTGTTTACGTCCCAGGCAGGATTCGAACCTGCGACCCACAGCTTAGAAGGCTGTTGCTCTATCCTGCTGAGCTACTGGGACATGATGGAGCGGGTGAAGGGAATCGAACCCTCGTCATCAGCTTGGAAGGCTGAGGTTTTACCATTAAACTACACCCGCAATTACCGTGTTTTATGTATGAAATGATGTGCACCGTTTTTAACGGACAAGTAATATTATATGTGGGATAGAAGTTTTTGTCAACAGATTTTTAATTTTTATTTCTCGGCTTCATAAAAATGACGAAAACCCTCGGTACACAAGGGAAAAACAGCTTGAAAATTCTCTAGTGAAAGCAATAAAAGCAGTTCACATTCTCTTTTCAGAAAAATATGAACTGCTTTTATCTTATTTATCACGGAGAGTCGTCCATAACATTATCAATGTATGAAGTTTCGTTTTACAAAGAAGTACGATAGCTCATATCTTCTATTTTTCCATCTTTTAAAGTGTAGAAGTCTACCTGCACTTCATCTGTATTTTCCCAGCTTAAAACAGCGTATGTTTTTTCCACACGATTTCTAGG
Source organism: Oceanobacillus sp. FSL K6-0251 (assembly GCF_038004725.1). NCBI lineage: Bacteria > Bacillati > Bacillota > Bacilli > Caryophanales > Bacillaceae > Oceanobacillus > Oceanobacillus sp. FSL K6-0251. The sequence goes on from NZ_JBBORS010000001.1 coordinate 2,636,314, forward strand.
CATACGAATACTCCCTGGATTGATAAATAATTGATTCCCCATTTTTTGAGCACCGGCAATATGGGTATGACCAAAGCATACGACATTTGCAGCATACTCTTCTGCTGCATAGGATAGGTTGGTCAAGCTTCCTTTCACTTGGTGAAGATGACCATGCGTTACAAAGAAACGAAGACCATTTAAATCTAACATTTCTTGTTCTGGATAAAGCGAATCAAAATCACAATTTCCTCCAACTTTATAAAAAGCGCTCAACTCTGCCGCATCAAAATCCAGCTCCGAATCACCGCAATGGATGTATAAATCTGCAGCATGCTTTTCCGTCATTTCTTCCAGTTCTTTCGTCAACCCGTGACTGTCACTTGTAATCAGTACGCTTGTCATTATACTCCTCCTCTTTATTCCTTAGAGCAAATGTATATTTTGTTCCAATTGATTCATCGCTATTTTCCGATGGCTGATTTGATTTTTTTCAGCCGGATCCAGCTCTGCCATTGTTTTTTCATAACCCTCCGGTACAAAAATAGGATCGTAGCCGAAACCATTTTCTCCACTCTGTTCCGTTTGAATATGACCTTCACAATACCCAGTTACAAACAACGGCTCCTGACCAGGCTGAGCAATTGCTAAGACACAGACAAAGCGGGCTCCGCGTTCGCCTTCAGGAATTTCCTTCATTTCCTCCAGAACCTTATCAATATTCGCTTGATCATCTGTCGGTTCGCCGGCATAACGGGCGGAATACACTCCGGGTCTTCCTTCTAAACTGTCAATAACCAGCCCTGAATCATCAGCCAGCACTGTCTTTTGGAAACGATTAGAAATTTGCTCCGCTTTGATAGCTGCATTTTCTACAAAGCTCTCCCCTGTCTCCTCAATATCTGGAATGTCCTCGTCTAAATCAAGCAGGGAAACTACCTCAATATGATGAGGAGCAAAGAAATCTCTAAATTCTTTTACTTTTCCTTTATTTTTTGTTGCAATAATAATCTTCTTCATGGTATCTCCCCCAATGAAATCAGTCTTGGTTAACCAAATCTGCAATAGAGCCAAGCGTTTCTTTCTGCTGGCTGATCAATTCCTGAATACCTTGCTCACCTAAACCGAGCATCGCTTGTAATTGCTTTGGACTAAATGTAGCTTCTTCTCCAGTTCCCTGCAGTTCTACAAATTCCCCTTTACCAGTCATCACAATATTCATATCGACATCCGCTGTACTGTCTTCCTGATAATTCAGATCAAGTACCTCACATCCCTCAGGCAATACACCAACTGAAATTGCCGCTAAGAAATCAGTTAAAGGAAGCTCCTTCAGCACTTTCTTTTCAACAAGCTGATGAAGTGCAATTGCCATAGCGACATAAGCACCTGTAATGGAAGCTGTTCTAGTTCCGCCATCCGCTTGAATAACATCACAATCAATCCAGATGGTCCGTTCCCCGATTTTGGAAAGGTCTACAACTGAACGTAGTGCTCGTCCAATCAAACGTTGAATCTCCATCGTTCTGCCGCTCACTTTTCCTTTAGAAGATTCACGAATATTACGCTGCTCTGTTGCACGCGGCAGCATTGCATATTCCGCTGTAATCCATCCTTTTCCCTGGCCTCTCATAAATGGCGGCACTCTATCTTCAATACTCGCATTACAAATAACCTTTGTCTGGCCCATTTCAATTAATACAGACCCCTCCGGATGTGTAATATAGCCCGGTGTTATTTTTATCGGCCGCAATTCATTTGGTTTTCGATTATCCTGTCTTTCCATCTATTTTCCTCCTTATTTCACATTACATAGCTTATCATATTTTCGAAAAAAGAAACATGAGAATGCTGTTAAAAGAAGTATGTATCTTCAAATTATCCGTTCAAAGAAAAAAGCACCTCAAGAACAGGTAAACTGCTCTCCAGATGCTTCATCGCACATTGCAATCCTTTTATAATTCTTCACTTGGTGTATATATATCTGCTGACACCGGTGCAGAATAAGGCTCTCCATTTTCATTAAATACTTCATCCACATTTTCAACCTGAACATTTACCGCATCGATGTTTGGCCGCTGCGTTAACGTTCTGACCATAGTCTCCATCACTTCATCTGAGATAATATTTTGCTCGGAATCCATCAGGATACCTTCATTAAATGTCAGATGGACAACTCCTTCCTCTATAACCGGATCTGCTGTCAAGGCTGCTTCCGGGCTAAAAACATTCACAACATGATTTTGATAGCCTGGACCGTCTACCAGTTCATTCACAACGCCTGTTAAATCATTTTCATCATCCATCTCGACATATTGTGTAACAGGAACATAATAACGGTTATTTTCCTGTTCTACCGGATAAAACATGGTAACTGGACTACTGTTAAAATAGTCTAATGTATCATTATTGGTCAAATTGATTCCCTTTGCCCGTGTATAGCCATTATTGATCGGTGTACCATTTACTGGCATTTCCTTTAAATCGACTCCATCCACCCGAAGCTTGACCTTATTAACATTCTCAAATTGTGTCAGCGTGTGTGTAACAGCTTCTAAAATAGGAAGCTCAGATGCTGCTTCATAATCGGAAAATTCTCCGGATAAATCTACGACAATTGTACCGTCTTCTTGAAGATCAATGCCAAGGACCTCTGTATCCTCCGGAAGCACAGCTTGGAAGCCGTTTGGCAGCATTGGAGTGATTGGACCGCCTTTAACCATATATTCAATAACTTGCTGCGCCACTTGATTTGTTTCAGGAATTGGAAGCTCAATCATTTGTGAGGCAACCATCCCGTTTGAATCAATTAAATACAACTCTCTAGAAACCGTATCTTCTGCTTCCTCAGGAGGAGCTGCAGCATCTTCCTCGTTTGCTGCTTCATCATCTGCTGTTTCTTCCCCATTTACTGCTTCTGCATTTTGCGGAGGATCCACCTCTTTTGATGACTGTTCTCCTTTAAAACATCCTGCCAACAAGACTAATATTCCAAAAGCCACGATTAATCGGATTATCATTTTACTCATGCAACTACCTCCCAAGATGGTTTGTACTATTAATCATACGAGCCCACCCCGAGAAATAGACCATGATTTAGATAGTTTATAAAGGAAGTTTCATTTTATATCTGAAAAAAGACCACATAAACTGAAACTTTAATCAGTGGAGGTTTCGACGCATGGCTCTTTACGATGGAGCGAATAATCGCAGCAATGTTGTCAGGTTAATATGCAGCTGTGAGAAAAAACTCCTATGCAAAGATTCACTCTCATCTGCATAGGAGTTAAAGCTACTGAGATTAAACATGACGCAAATCTGCATGTTTAATTGTCAGCACACCAAAATTACTATCTTTAAAAATCTTCTGTGTGATTTCGATAAAAATATTCAAATCTCCTGTCGCATAAAATTCATGGGGCGGCATCGGGTCATCGCCATTCGCAATTTGATGAATATCTAATGTTGTACTCGTCTCTCTTGCCGTTTCTTCACTGGAAGAAATAACAGTAATTTTCTCTCCTGCCACCGCTTGAATAGTATCCTTTAATAGTGGATAATGCGTACAGCCTAAAATCAATGTATCCATTTGATCATGCTCTAAAATAGGCACCAGGGTTGTTTCCACTACTTGTTTTGCTTCCGGCCCGTCCAGGATCCCTTTTTCCACCATCGGAACAAAAGCAGGGCAAGCTAAAGAAATAACCTCAATATCAGACTTGATTTGACGTAGTGCATAACTATATGCACCGCTCTGCACCGTTCCTTCTGTTCCAATTACACCGATATAATTATTCTCCGTAGATTTGATTGCAGCCCTCGCGCCAGGCTTGATAACGCCAATAACCGGAATATCCAATTTTTCTTGTAACTCTTCTATTGTAAATGCGGTTGCCGTATTACAAGCAATCACAAGCATTTTTATATTTTTTTTAAGTAAAAAACGGACCATTTCCCATGTGAATTGTTTTACCTCTTCTTTCGTTCTCGGTCCGTATGGGCATCTTTCTGTATCTCCTAAGTAAATAAGCGGCTCTTTAGGCAGCTGTCTCATTAGTTCATGAACAACCGTTAACCCGCCCACTCCTGAATCTATTACACCAATTGGCTGTTCCAAAGCGCTCTCTCCCTTTTTGCTATTGCTACTTCTCATTAACTTGCTTCATTTCATCATGCAAAAAGCCTAACAAATCATTCAACGTTTCTTTCTGCTCATCTGAAAATGAAGATAAAACATCCTGCAAATATTCCTGACGTTTTTGGATTACTTCTTCAATAATATGCTTCCCTTTTTCCAGAAGATGGATGCGCACCACGCGCCGGTCATTTGTATCGCGGACACGCTCTACTAATTCATTTTTCTCTAAACGGTCAACTAAGTCTGTCGTCGTACTAAATGCATGGCTAATACGGTTCGACAATTCGCCAACGGTCAAATCTCCTTCTTCCAGCAGCCACTGCAAGGCAATAAACTGCGGCGAAGTAATCGGATAATGATGTAATATTTTCCTGCCATTTTGTTTAATCATGCCAGAAATATACCTTAATTGTTTTTCCATTTTATTCACTGCTTCTACATCTTTATTCTTTTCCAATTCTTTATTTTTTTCCACATTGATACCCCCTAAAAGTAAGAATTGCTCCTGGTATTTTAACACTAATTAAATAGCAATGGTTATGAAGTCATTTTCTTGCTGCTTGTATTACATAGTAAACTAAAAATCGCTTCTTGAAAACTTTTTTAAAGCCGTCCAAGGCAAATACCTTTAAAAATGTACGCACTCTTTTGTTTCAGCCTTCATAAGCTATATCGACTAAATAATTTCCCTTCATGATGCAGTTCTATAAAGCAAGGAGGGGGTAACATTTGAAGGATAATGGGTATAAACCGAAGCAGCTGCTGACCAAACGCGAGAAAGAAGTGTTTGAACTATTGGTACAAGATAAAACAACAAAAGAGATTGCCCAAGAGCTATTCATCTCAGAAAAAACTGTGAGGAACCACATTTCAAACGCGATGCAAAAACTGGGGGTAAAAGGCCGTTCACAGGCTGTTGTTGAATTGCTTCGCATGGGCGAATTAAAACTGTAAACACACAAAAAAGAAAAAATGATACACCAGCATGTCGTTCGAGATCAAAATACATTTATTTTCTTTTTTATTCTATTTTTGTTTTGAACTCAAATCAATACATGCATTCAGTGGTGAGATGCTAAGGCAGGACTCACCATACAATCGTATACTTTATCGTCATTCCTTACAGGTATAAACTAAGGCTATATGAAGGTGCTTTTTAGTCTGAGCTTTGAAAAAAGAGCTCAGACTTTTTATTTTTAAAAGTAATGAAAGGTTTAACAATCAAATGCTCGCCGCATAATAAATCTGCCCCTTCAGATTTTATATAAGAAAAAGCCACCCTATTTTCAGGGTGACTTTTATACTATTTATCTTTTTAAAAGCCTACTTGCTCTGCAGCATACGTAGCATGCTCATTGCTGAACCCTTCAAACACGAGCTGATCATTCAAGCCGCTTTTGGAAAAACTGGAATAAGACAAATAATCTTCTGCTGTTAATACTGCTTGCTCCTGCCAATTTACATCTAATTGACTGACTGCATTCACCGCATGTTCATTGCTGAATCCTTCAAATTCCAGCTGTTCTACCAAGCCGCTTTCTGAAAAGCTAGTAAATGCTATATAATCCTCTGCCGATAAAACTGCTTGTTCTTGCCAATCTGCATCCAATTGATTGACTGCATAAACAGCTTCTTCATTTGTAAATCCTTCAAATTCCAGTTGTTCTATCAAACCGCTTTCTGAAAAAGCTGTAAAATTTAAATAATCGCCAGCTGCGCTCACTGCATTTTGTTGAGAGAAGCTTTCTCCAGATGCTTCCTCTTCAACAAGTTCTTCTTCAACTTCTTCCGGTTCTATCACTTCAGCCAGATCCTCTTCTGCCTCTTCGGATTCCTCCACTTCAGCCGGATTCTCCTCTGCTTCTTCAGGCTCCTCCGCTTCAACCGTTTCTTCCTCTATTTCTTCCGTTTCTTCAAGCTCCTCCGCTTCAGCAAGTTCTTCTGCTTCTTCAGACTCTTCCTCCTCGGCAGCTTCTTCCTCTGCTTCTTTAGTCTCCTCCTCATTATTCATTTCATCTTGATCCGGTTCTTCTGCTGCCTCTCCTTCATCCCCGCAACCGCTTAAAATTGCTGCGGCTGCGATTATCGCGATTAGAAAAAACTGCCATTTTTTCAAAACACGCTTTCTTTCTTTTGACATATTGATCACCCCTGTATATGTAATAAGTAAATTTTACCATATATAATCAAATAGTAATAGATAGTATTTATCTTTTTTATAACTAAAAAATTTTCTTAAATTAATTAAATTACATATGAATAGGAATATCCTTTCCTTATTCTGCATTTCTTTTTCATTTTTCTTTAGCTCCAGAGAATATCTCACCTATTTATTAAACCATTTCTTTTCTATTCCTATCCAACATCTAAATTTGCTGCTACAGGCTTTCAAGAAATGTATTTTGACTTTTTTAGTTTTTCACGTCTCCCTTATTAAGGTTACAATTGATTATAGATTTTTATATGAATAGTCGCTATTTGTTACATTCCATTTCAAGTAACACATTGTTACTGTAAAATATAGTTATAGGGAGGATAAAAATAAATGCTTAATCAAAGATTAGCAGCATTAAGGAATGAAAAGAAAAATACCCAACAAGAAATATCAATTATTATTGGTGTCACTCGCCCTGCATATACTGCTTATGAAAAAGGAACAAGAACACCAGATTATAATTTAGTAGTTAAATTAGCTGACTATTTCGAAGTAAGTGTGGACTACCTGCTAGGCAGGACAGATAATAGAAATTTAGAAAATGAATTCAATCCAATCTCGGAAATCAGTCGTTTGATTAAAGAATATAGGGTGGAGTGTTCGAGATTCCACGAGATTGATCGATGGGAGGCAATGGGCCCGGATGAAATGAAAGAATTAGAGAAATATTTTACATACATTACAGATATGGCTATGAAGAAACAAAAGTATAATAAATAAACTATAAAACTGGGGGACGAAATGATGGGAATTTTAGATGGTTTAATGGGAAATGCTTCAAACGTAGATGAAAAGGAAATCATGAAAGAATACGAGCAATTATTTATTGAAGGGGAAGAAGTAAGCGCAGCTTTTAAAGTTATTCGTGATTTATTTATTTTCACCAATAAACGTCTGATTTTGGTTGACAAACAAGGTTTAACCGGCAAGAAAACAGAATATCATTCCATACTGTATAAAAGCATCTCCCATTTCAGCGTGGAGACTGCCGGACATTTTGATATGGATGCGGAACTTAAAATATGGATTTCAGGCGGAGTCAATCCGCTTGTTTCTAAAACATTTAAGAAAGACACTAATATTTATGATATTCAAAAAGTTCTTGCTTCAGTAGTAGTTTAAATTCATTTAGAAAAAATTAGCTACTAACTAGAAGAAAGGAATTAAAAACTAAGAAAGCTCTTTGAAAGCAGCGAAAACAGAAGAGCTAAATAATGCGCAAGCTGGATGGACGATAAAAAACTATCATCCATCCAGCTTTTTCTATTTAGACGTTCAGCCTGGCTATTCATTCTCTTCGTGTCCATCTAGTTTGAACGCGATTAATATAGATCATGTCTCCAGCAGCTTCTGCTTTAATGCATCAGACAGCTTTTTTGGGGCTTTCTTTTCTGTATCAATATAAACTAGCCTTCCTCGAGCTGTCAGGATGGCCTCCTCTTCTCTCATCACCTTATAGTGAATATCAAAAGAAGTATTGCCGACAGATGCTGTTTTTACATAAACACGAATATCATCGCCAAAATAGAGCTCCTTCAGATAATTACATTGCAAATCAGCAACAATAATTCCGTCTTTTTGACGCATATCCTTTGATAAAAAACCGATACTGTTTAAATAGGCAATACGCGCTTCTTCAAAATAAATAAATGGGGAAACATTATTCACATGACCATACATATCTGTTTCAGAAAATCGGACAGATATAGGGATATAGAAAGAAAAATCTTTCTCCCATGCCGAAAAATCTTCAATATAAGGAATACGGGGCATACAACTTTTTCCTCTCTCTTGTACAATTTTATATCAATCTCTATCTTTTAATTAAAACGTTTTCATTTTCAGTTGAAGAAAAACCCTGACCGGATTAGTGGTTAGGGTTTTTCGCTTGTTATCCATCACCTATTAAAGTGCTGTGTCGCTTCCAAAGAAGTTTTTAAATGCTTGGATATTGGTCGCGCGGTTCATTGCTGCGATAGAAGTTGTCAGAGGAATTCCTTTTGGACAAACTTGTACACAGTTTTGAGAATTTCCGCAGCCGTCAATTCCGCCGTCTTCCATTAAACCGTTTAAACGGTCACTGGCATTCATTTCACCAGTTGGATGCGCGTTAAATAAACGTGCTTGGGAAATAGCAGCAGGACCAATGAAATTGGAACTGTCATTTACGTTCGGACAAGCTTCCAGACAAACACCGCATGTCATACATTTAGACAGCTCATATGCCCATTGGCGTTTATTCTCCGGCATGCGCGGTCCAGGACCTAAATCATGCGTACCGTCGATTGGAATCCATGCTTTTACTTGTTTTAAAGCTTCAAACATGCGATCACGGTCGACGATAAGGTCACGGACAACATCGAATGTGGCCATCGGCTCTAAACGGATAGGCTGCTCCAGCTGATCAACCAATGCCGCACAGGACTGCCTTGCTGTTCCATTAATAACCATTGAACAAGCGCCGCAAACCTCCTCTAAGCAGTTCATGTCCCACATGACTGGTGTGGTTTGCTCTCCTTTGCTGTTTACAGGATTTTTTCGGATTTCCATTAAAGCAGAAATAACATTCATATTCTGTCTATAAGGTATCTCAAACGTTTCCTCATAAGGAGCAGCGTCCGGACCGTCTTGTCTAGTTATAATAAAGGTAACTTTACTTTGTTCAGCCATTTCGTTTACTCCTTTCTAATGTTTTGTTGTATAATCTCGTTTCCGAGGGGGAATCAAGGAAATATCTACATCTTCATAACTAAATACAGGCTCATTCTTTTCCGCATTGTATTCAGCAACAGTTGTTTTTAACCATTCCTCATCATTTCTTTCCGGAAACTCCGGTTTATAATGTGCTCCGCGGCTTTCGTTCCGGTTATATGCACCAATGGTAATCACTCGTGCTAATTGAAGCATATGCTTTAATTGACGGGTGAACATAACTCCTTGGTTGCTCCAGCGGGTCGTATCATTAATATTGATATTTTCCCAGCGCTCCATCAATTCGACGATTTTCTCATCCGTTTTTAACAGCTTTTCATTTTCACGTACCACTGTTACGTTATCTGTCATCCAGTCTCCAAGCTCTTTATGGATTTGATATGCATTTTCTGTTCCCTGCATATTCATCAGCTTTTCAAAATCGCTTTGTTCTGCTTCTTCACGAGATTGATAGAGTTCATCCGGAAGCTCTTCCACATGCTCCTCCAGCCCATCAATATATTCAATAGCATTTGGACCTGCCACCATACCGCCATAGATTGCGGATAACAGGGAATTCGCACCCAGGCGATTTCCGCCATGCTGTGAATAATCACATTCACCAGCAGCAAAAATTCCAGGAATGCTTGTCATTTGCTTCTCATCAACCCATAATCCACCCATGGAATAGTGAACTGCAGGGAAGATTTTCATCGGCACTTTACGAGGATCTTCACCGACAAATTTCTCATAAATCTCAATAATTCCGCCGAGTTTTACATCAAGCTCTTTTGGATCTTTATGCGATAAATCAAGGTAAACCATGTTTTCCCCATTGATACCAAGTTTTTGGTTTACGCAAACATCAAAAATTTCACGTGTTGCGATATCACGAGGAACAAGGTTACCATATGCCGGATATTTTTCTTCAAGGAAGTACCAAGGTTCTCCATCTTTATACGTCCAAACTCGTCCGCCTTCCCCACGAGCTGATTCACTCATTAATCTTAGTTTATCATCTCCCGGAATAGCAGTCGGATGGATTTGGATAAATTCTCCATTTGCATATTTTGCACCTTGCAAATAAAGCTTACTTGCTGCAGAGCCTGTATTGATCATGGAATTTGTTGATTTCCCGAAAATGATACCAGGTCCTCCAGTTGCAAAGATGGTTGCATCTGAACGAAATGCTCTAATTTCATGTGTTTTCACATCTTGAGCCACAATTCCTTTTCCTACACCGTTTTCATCAATAACCGCTTCAAGGAATTCCCAGCCTTCAAATTTAGTGACCAGTCCTTCCACCTCATAACGGCGAACCTGCTCATCTAATGCATATAATAATTGTTGTCCTGTCGTTGCCCCTGCATATGCTGTACGGTGCATCTGCGTACCGCCAAAACGTCGGAAATCTAATAGCCCTTCCGGCGTACGGTTAAACATGACTCCCATACGGTCAAACATATGTATAATACCTGGTGCAGCATCACACATTGCTTTTACCTGCGGCTGATTGGCGAGAAAGTCTCCGCCGTAAACTGTATCATCAAAATGCAAATCTGGAGAATCCCCTTCTCCCTTTGTATTAACAGCTCCATTGATACCGCCCTGTGCACATACAGAGTGAGAACGTTTTACAGGTACGATAGAAAATAAATCTACATTTACTCCTGCTTCAGCGGCTTTGATCGTAGCCATCAAACCGGCCAGACCGCCGCCGACTACAGCAACTTTTTTACTCATTCGTTAGCTCACTCCTTCTTTCATTCCATTACTATTTATACACCATATGCGAATGCAAGTAATGATCTTATACCTAGATAGCCGACTGCTAAAAATACAATCAGACACACATACGTAGAAATGCGCTGTGATTTCGGTGTTTGTGTAATACCCCATGTTACCATGAAGCTCCACAATCCATTTGCGAAGTGGAATACAGCCGAAAGAACCCCTACCACATAGAACCAAAACATCGGCGTGCTGGAAAGGATGCCTTCCATCAAGCTATAGTTGATATCCACATTTCCTAAAGCAAGCTGAACGCGTGTTTCAAATACGTGCCATGCAATGAAGATAACAAGGATAATTCCAGTAACCCGCTGTAGTGCGAACATCCAGTTACGGAAGAATCCATAACGTCGTGTACTGTATCTAGATGTAAAAACAATATAAACACCCAGAATCGCATGGAACAAAATTGGTAGATAGATTACTAATGTCTCCAGCAGCAATACAAATGGTAATTCGTGCATAATACCAGCTGCTGTATTAAATACTTCTTCTCCATACACAGCAAGATGATTGATAAATAAATGTTGTACTAGGAAAATACCAATCGGCACAACTCCCAGCAGCGAATGTAGTCTTCTAAAGAAGAACTCACGTTGTTCTGCCATGTTTACCCCCCTTTTGAAACGTAATCCCTATAATATGTATACTATAAAAATAAAGCGCTTTACAAAATTGTAAATATTTATTTTTATAGTACAGCCAATAACATCTATTATTGTACTTCTTACATTGTAAAGCGTCAAGAATTCCCGACCGGCTTCTTTAAGAAAATGAAAAGTATTTATTAAAATCTCTATTACTCAACTTTCGCACCTTAAAAAGAAACTTCATTTCCATAGAAACAGGAGTTGGCCGTTCCTTCGAAAACACCCTTGACAAAGAATAGAAGGTGGAGTGTAAAATACCGCTGCGGCGGACTGTTTTGTTTTCCATGGGGACGGAGCGGAGCTATGCACTATCATTAGTTCAAAAAAGCAGATTTAACTAAAAAGCAAGCACAATAAAGAAGAACTTGATAATCCTGAAACAACAAGATATATATGCTTATTCTTAGGTGCTATAGTTGAGTCTATTACATGAGAAATTGAATTATATTATTGCATCATTCTATAAGATAATCGCCGTTTTTACATCAAAATGAAACAAAACCATACGAAAACCAAGAAAAAGATTTAGAAAAGTCGCAGAGAATGTTATTATAATAGAGATATTTAACTTCGTTTGCGGTTCCAGATGATGTTAATCTCTTGGATAATCTATTAATTTAATGGCAGTGTTCAAAAATCTCGAAATATAGCTGACAGGAAAAATAACCGAATGACCGGACGACAGGCGGTGAAGGAGTCCCCTTTTCCTGCTCAGGCTGAGACCTGTATGAACACGCAAGTAAAGTTAAATTATCTAGTTCCTATACTTGCTAATCAACAGACAACAATACATAATAACCATAGACATGTAACACGAGCGAGACGTGAAGGAAAGGATGAAAATAGTGTCAAAGTATGGCAGCAATCAAAAATTAGATGTAACTGAGTTAGAGCAATTATATAGTGACGGCGCGGGATATGATATTTTACGCTATATTGGTCTGCCGGAGCTTTTTGGGGAAGAAAAAGATACACTTCTTTATTTTTTAGGCAGAAATCTGGCACGGAAATTTGAGTTCAGCAGTCTGGAAGATTTAAGTTTATTTTTTGAAAAAATGGGTTTAGGGACCCTGGATTTAGTAAAAGATAAAAAGAACGTAAAAACCTTTTACCTTCTATCCGATACAATTGTTGCGAAATTAAAATCAAATATGGAGACCGATTTCCGTTTAGAAGCCGGAATAATAGCAGAGGCGCTGCAGCAGCTGGAAGACGTAGATTGTGAATGCCTTGAATCTGTTCACCGTCGCCTGAAACAAGTTGAATTTACGGTTTATATACAGGATTAATAATCTTTAAAACTGAACAAAACGATCGCGAAACTTATTCGATTTCACGATCGTTTTGTTCTGCTTCCTGCTTCTTTAAATGTCCGATAACCTCTGTAGCTATATTTTTGGGTATGCCAATTTTACGCATATCTTCTAAAGAGGCATTTTTAATTTCTTCTACTGATTTAAAATGCGTCAATAAAAGCTTGCGCCGCTTCTCTCCAACCCCCGGGATACGGTCAAGCTCGGATTGAAACAATCCTTTTCCTCTTAATTGCCTGTGGAAGGTAATGGCAAAGCGGTGCACCTCATCCTGTATCCGCTGCACTAAATAAAAGGCCTGCGATTGGCGTTTTAACGGAATGACCTCTGGAGGTTCCCCATATAATAATTCGCTGGTTTTATGCCGGTCATCCTTAGCAAGTCCAGCAAGCGGAATACTTAAACCAAGTTCATTTTCCAGCACATCTGATGCTGATGTCATCTGGCCTTTTCCCCCGTCAACAATAATTAAATCAGGTAAAGGAAGCTCCTCGCGAAGTACTCTTGTATAACGTCTGCGTATTACTTCCCGCATGGTTTCATAATCATCTGGTCCCTTGACATCTTTGATTTTATATTTGCGATATTCTTTTTTATTCGGTTTTCCATCCTCAAAAACAATCATTGCCGATACAGGATCTGTTCCTTGAATATTCGAATTATCAAACGCTTCAATCCGGCGAGGTGTCTCTATATTTAAGTAATCTCCTAAATCCTCCATTGCTTGGTAGGTTCTTTCCTCATCCTGCTCAATTAATTGAAATTTCTCGTTCAAAGCGATTTTTGCATTTTTTTCAGCTAATTCTACCATTTCTTTTTTTCTGCCACGAAGCGGTGTATGGACATTGACTTCAAGTAATTTTTCCAATATCTCATCATCAATGCCTATCGGAACTAATACCTGCTTTGGCTTCAGATGGTTTTCCTGCAAATAAAATCGTGCAATAAAACTGACGATTGCTTCTTCCGCATTATCATAAAATGGGAATATACTGACATCGCGTTCTATCAGCTTTCCTTGCCGGATAAAGAAAACCTGTACACACATCCAGCCTTTATCATAGCTGTAACCAAAAACATCCCTGTTCACTAAATCATTAGCAGCCATTTTTTGCTGTTCCATCGTTGCATCGATGTATTGGATAGTGTCTCGAAGTTCTTTTGCTCTTTCAAAATTCAGCACTTCACTTGCTTCTGTCATTTCTCTTGTCAAACGGTTGCGAATATCCTTAAACCCACCATGTAAAAAGGAGGTTATCTCTTGAACAATTTGCTGATACGTTTCTTTAGAAGGCGGATTTTTACCACAGGCTAAGCATTGCCCCATATGATAATAAAGACACGGTCTGCCGGGAGGATTATTACATTTCCTGAGCGGATAGATTCGGTCTAAAAGCTTTTTGGTTTCCCTTGCCGCAATCACGTTAGGATAAGGACCAAAATATTTTCCTTTATCTTTTTTTAACTGTCTTGTGACAATTAACCTCGGGTGCCGCTCAGATGTAATCTTCAAATAAGGATACGATTTATCATCCTTCAGCATTACATTATATTTAGGATCATATTTTTTTATTAAATTCATTTCTAAAATAAGTGCTTCAATCTCTGATGACGTAACCATATATTCAAAATCTGCAATATCCTGGACTAAACGCTGCGTTTTCCTGTCATTCGCCCCGCGAAAATAAGAACGAACGCGATTTCTTAACTTTTTAGATTTTCCTACATAAATAATTGTCCCATGCTTATCCTTCATTAAATAACAGCCAGGCTGCATTGGAAGAATAGCCAACTTTTTTTCAATTGCTTCTTTCATCTATAACCAGCCCTTTATACATCAGAAAATCCCTTTTCATCTGCTTGATGACAAAGGGATTCTCTTTTTTCTAATAGAAATCAAAGAATCCGTTCTGTGATAAGGTATCACCACAGAACGAAAACGTGACTTTATCAGGCATGTTTATTAATTAAATCTGTTAATGCCTCTTTAGGTTGGAAACCAATAACCTGGTCTACCACTTCTCCATCTTTGAATAAAAGAAGTGTCGGTATACTCATTACACCAAATTTCCCAGCTGTTTCCTGGTTTTCATCCACATCTAATTTGACGATCTGTACTTTTTCTTCCATTTCTCCATCAATTTCTTCTAAAACAGGAGCAATCATTTTACAAGGTCCACACCATGGAGCCCAAAAGTCTGCAAGTACAAGACCTTTTGATGTCTCGTCTGTAAAGTTTTGATCCGTTACATGTTTAATTGCCATTATTTTTACCTCCTTAAAACATCATGCAGCTTATCATAAGCTTAGTATGAGTATATCATCGTATAAGTATACTTCCTAATAGTTTGCTTGAATTGATTAAAATTACTTTCAAAAGGCCTGTGTCTCAGCATTTCTCACAGACCTTTTATTTCCTTTATGCCTTTACTTTTTTAATTTCTTCAATAAGCAGCGGGATGACTTCAAATAAATCACCAACAATTCCATAGTCAGCAATATTAAAGATATTTGATTCAGCATCTTTATTTATAGCAACAATTACTTTGGAATTAGACATTCCGGCTAAATGCTGAATTGCACCGGAAATACCTACCGCAATATATAAATCAGGAGTTACCACTTTTCCGGTCTGCCCAATTTGCAGCGCATAATCACAATAGTCAGCATCACAGGCACCTCTGGATGCACCTACAGCACCTCCCAGTACATCTGCAAGCTCGTAAAGCGGTTTAAATCCCTCTGCACTTTTCACTCCTCTTCCGCCTGCTACAATAACATTTGCTTCTGAGAGGTCAACCCCCTCCGAGGTTTTTCGGACAACATCCTTCACAATGGTACGTAAATCTTTAATATCTATATCCTTGGTATTTACTTCGCCAGATCTTGAAGCATCTTTTTCAAGAGCAGCTATATTATTCGGGCGAATCGTTACAAATATAAAATCATCTGCAAATGTCTTCTTTTCAAATGCTTTTCCAGAATAGATAGGACGAATAAATACATTGTCATCGCCATTTTTTTCAATGTCTACTACGTCAGAGATAAGTCCTGCTGACAGCCTGCTTGCAACCTTTGGTGTCAGGTCTTTTCCAATAGAGGTATGCCCCATGACAATTCCTTTTGGAGATAATTCATCGATAATTTCTAAAACCGCCTGTCCATACCCTTCTGATGTATACGTTTTCAAATTGTCGTGCGTGACTGTAACAACACTATCCGCCCCATAAGCAATTAGTTCTTCACCTGCACTGGTTAAATCACTATCACTGAATAAAACACCCACAATTTCAGCATCCGCATCAATTTGCTTCGCCGCTGCAATTGCCTCAAAGGAAACATTTCTTATATCATTATCTCTTACTTCACCAATCACTAGTAATTTATCGCTCATTATTATTATCCCCTTTCACTATCAGCTGCATTATCATACAAACTTTCTCTTAAAGTACCTTTTTGTCATTTTTCAATAAAGATACCAATTCCTTCACCTGATCCGCTACCTCTCCCTCTAACACTTTACCTGCTTCTTTTTCAGGCGGAAGATAAATATCGATTGTTTTCGTTTTTGCTTCTACGTCATCCTCATCTAGGTCCAGATCATCGATTTCTAATTCTTCAAGCGGTTTTTTCTTCGCTTTCATAATTCCCGGCAGTGAAGGGTAACGCGGGTCATTTAAGCCTTGTTGACAAGTAACTAGTACAGGAAGGCTGGTTTCGATGATTTCAACATCTCCTTCAACGTCTTTTTCTATCGAAGCAGTATCCCCATCGATAGACAGGCTCGTTATCGTTGTAACGCAGGATATTCCCAAAAGCTCGGCAAGTCTCGGACCGACCTGACCGCTTGCTTCATCAATAGCAACATTCCCTGCCAAAATCAAATCAGCTTCCTTGTCTTCAAAAAATGCTTCTAAAATTTTGGCAGTTGTAAACTGGTCTCCTTCTTCCAAATCTTCTTCTGTATTAATTAGAACTGCTTTGTCCGCTCCCATAGCAAGAGCTGTCCGAAGCTGCTTCTCAGAGTCTTCGTCACCAATGGTAACCACTGTGACCTCTCCGCCATGCTTATCTCTTTGTACAATCGCTTCCTCTACTGCATATTCATCATAAGGATTAATGATGAATTCTGCACCATCATCTTCAATTTTCCCATTTTGAACAGCAATTTTTTCCTCTGTATCAAACGTTTTTTTCAATAATACATAAATATTCATATTCTTTTTCCTCCTTGTCACAAACTAGAATGTATGTTTAAAAAGCAGTCAATAATACTTCATCCTCTTATCATTCGAGTAATTTGGGAACCGCCAGAAAATCTATTTATCCTGAAAGTTTGCTGCTCTTTTTTCTTTAAAAGCGCTTACACCTTCTTTCGCATCATATGACCCGAAAATTTCACCAAACAAGCCCGCTTCCCTGTCAGCTCCTTCTGCAAATTGGCTTGTATTTGCATAAGGAATCAATTGCATAATCCGATTGATTCCAGGCTTGCTTTTAGCAGCAATTTTTCCGGCTAATTGACGAACTTCATTTTCCAGCTCATCTTCTTCCACAATCCGGTTAACAAGCCCCCATTCTTCCGCCTGCCTTCCGGAAATCGGTTCTCCGGTTAAAATCATCTCATATGCTCTGGCATTACCTATATATCGCGGCAAACGCTGTGTACCGGCAAAACCAGGAATAATGCCTAAATTCATCTCTGGAAGCCCTATTCTGGCATCAGCCGTTGCATACCTTATATGACAAGCCATTGCGAGCTCTAATCCTCCGCCTAATGCAGCGCCATGTATGGATGCAATAACAGGAAGCGGAAAATGCTCTATCCTGTTAAAAATGTTCTGGCCGTTCTTAGCTAAAGTTTCATACTCTGATGCCTCTTGAAGAGCGGTAAATTCTTTAATATCTGCCCCAGCTGAGAAAAACTTGCCTTCTCCCTGCAGGACAACCACTTTGGCTTCCCCTTCTTGTTCAATCTGTGTTAACAGTTCATCTAATTTTGCGATCAGCTTAGAAGATAATGCATTAGCAGGAGGGCTTTTGATTGTTAAATAAGCAACCTTCTCCTCTACTTTTAATTCCAAAACGGACAAATCAATCACCTCTTTTTTATATTTCATTATCTGTTTATTTTGAAGTTAAAGCACTGACGAGCATTCTATGAATCTCAGGCGCCATGTCAACAAGATGATATTTCTGTTCCTTCATCACCCAATTCGTAACAATCTCATCAAGTGTACCGAAAATCATTTGCCTGACCAGAGGAATATTCAAATCCTCTCTAAAATGCTGCTGCTCCATTCCTTTTTGAATAATACCGTCAATCACGGTTAAGTAAGGCTTCAAAACTTGATTAATCTGCAGTCTTAAAGAAATATTTGATTGTCTTAACTCCAGTTGGGTCACAATAGCTAAATAATAATCTGAAGACAGCTGCGTGAAATGCATTTTTATTAAGGTATACAGCTGATTAGAAGCAGAATCATTTTCTTCGATTGCTTTTGCTATTTGATTGATAAATTCTCCCATTTTCACTTCGAATAAAGAAACAAGAATATGTTCTTTGTTCTTAAAGTATAAATAAATGGTACCGTCAGCAACATTCGCTTCCTTTGCTATTTTGGAAACCTGTGACCCATGGTATCCATTTTCGGCAATCACTTTTACAGCAGCTTCAATAATTTGATGATATTTTGGTTTTTGATTATTCATGATTTACTCCTTGATTACATAATTAAAAATGAGTGAATGGTCATTCATATTTTTAATATACAATTCTTGAAGTTTAATGTCAATGAAAAGCTGTTTTATTTAAAACGTTTTCAATATAAATACATTCCGATTCTCTGCTTAATTAAATTACCTGTCAAGCTGCTTTGGAAAAGAAAAAAAGAGCACGAGGCTCAAACAGATGCTGCTTCTTGTTTCTGTTTCTCTTCGTCAATCAGTTTTCTTCTTAAGATTTTCCCGACTGCTGTTTTTGGCAATTCATCACGGAATTCATAAATTCTCGGGACTTTGTAGCTTGCGAGATGTTTTCTTGCATATTCATTTAACTCTTCTTCCGTAAGAGCCGCTCCCTCTTTCAACACAATATAAGCCTTTACTGTCTCTCCTCTGTATGGATCCGGTATACCTGCTGCTACCGCTTCCTGGATAGCTTCATGCTCATACAAAACCTCTTCGATTTCTCTTGGATAAATGTTAAAACCGCCTGCAATAATCATATCCTTCTTTCTGTCCACGACATAGAAAAACCCGGATTCATCAACATATCCTAAATCGCCGGTCAAAAGCCAGCCATCTTTCAGGGTACTCGCCGTCTCTTCTTCATTATTCCAATACCCTTTCATTACTTGCGGTCCTTTTACAGCGATTTCGCCGATTTCTCCAACCGGAACTTCTTCTAATCCCGCTTCACCCATTTGAACAATTTTAGCATCTGTATCCGGCCAAGGGACGCCGATACTGCCGTTAATACGTTCAGCATATACAAAATTTGCATGTGTTACAGGGGAAGTTTCTGTTAATCCATATCCTTCAACCAGCTTTCCACCGGTAATTCTTTCAAAGCGCTCCTGAATCTCAACTGGCAATGGGGCTGACCCGCTAATACACGCATCTATAGAGGATAAATCATATTTCTCTAATTCCGGGTGGTTTAACAGACCGATATAAATCGTTGGGGCGCCTGGAAAAAGATTAGGTTTCTGTTTATCTATTACTTTTAATAAGTCACCCGCATCAAATTTTGGTATCAGAATAATCTTGGAGGCTTTTTTTATCGCAAAGTTCATCACAGCTGTCATCCCGTATACATGGAAGAATGGAAGAATACCTAGAACTACATCCTGACCTTTTTGTTCTTCGCTGCGCGAAAGCCATGTTTCGCACATTTGCACATTGGCACTTAAATTATAATGCGTCAGCATTACTCCTTTAGGACTGCCTGTTGTCCCGCCGGTATATTGTAAAAGTGCAAGGTCTTCTTCCGGATTAATAGGGGATTCTAAATAATCAGCAACCGAGTGCTCCATCATCTTTTTCCATACATGGGTATCATTGCTGGGCTCTACCTTCACCACCAAATTGTATTCTCGCTTCTGTATAAATGGATAAATCATATTTTTAGGGAAAGGAAGATAATCCTTGATGCCGGTTACAATAACATGCTCTAATGTCGTATGTGAACGGGCGCTGTTTACACGCGGAAGTAAAATATCTAAACAAATAATTGCTCTAGCCTGCGCATCATTCATTTGAAAAATCAATTCTCTTTCCGTATAAAGCGGATTTGTTGGAACAGCTATTGCTCCTGCCATCAGGATACCATAGTAGCTAATGACCGATTGAGGAGTATTTGGCAAAAAAATAGCAACCCTGTCTCCTTTTCTGATTCCGATAGATTGCAAATAATTCGCTGTTTTTTTCGCCTCTTTATACAGCTCTTTATAAGTCATCTCCTTACCCATGAAATAAAGCGCTTTCTTTTCTCCGTGATGCTTCGCCGCATCAATTAAATATTGATACAGAGCGCACTTATCATATTCCAGTGTTTTAGGTAAATCCTCAGGGTAGCGATCATGCCAAGCCCTTTTTTCCAACATAAATCATTCCTCCTTCAATTTAGTCTATACCTATTATAACGGTTAATTGCTAACTTTGAAAATATTATCTAATATTTAGAGAAATAAATAAACCAATCCTACGATGAAAAAAATAATTCCAACTGCCATTAATATTTTTGCTAAACGTTCAAATATCACTCATTGCCCTCCTAACCAACGATGCTTGCTCCGATAACATAGGCTAACCCGACAGAGATGACCATCGAGATAAAGCCGACAGCCTTATTGCCGTTGCCGATTTCTTCATCCACTTTCATAAATGGAGTTAAAAATTCAAAAAATAAATATCCTGCTATTAATAATACAAAACCAAAAATCCCCCAGCCCATCGATACCATTAAACTATCGTTATGCTCAATGGAGAATCTGAAAATCATGGCTATGCCGAATAGCTTTCCTCCGGTAGCCATCGCAACGGCCAGATTCCCTTTTTTTATTTCCTCCCAGTTTTTATAGGAGGTTACCAGTTCAGCAATTGCTAAAAAGAGCAGAGTGGATAAAATAAATACACTATACCTCGCTGCAGTGATTACTAAAATATTTTCCCAAAAGCCTTCCATTTTTCTCGCTCCTTCATTTGGAAAAAGGGATTTGTTACCAATATTAAATCCATCCCTTTTTCCGATCTTACAAAACATTTAATTCGATTACTTATTCAAAGCGAATAACTGTAACGCCGCTTCCGCCTTCTCCTGCTTCGCCTGACCTTGAGCCTTTAATATGCGGATGCCGCTTCACAAATTCCTGAACACCCTTTCGCAAGGCGCCAGTCCCTTTCCCATGAATAATAGATGCTTGAGCGTAACCGGATAGCAATACATCATCCACATACTTCTCCAGCTTGTGCATCGCGTCCTCATAACGTTCGCCGCGTAAATCCAATTCTGTTTTCACATGCTGATTATTGCCTCTAACCGTGGCCACTGGCTCAGCCTGCTTCTTTTTCTTCTTCTTGACAAGCTCTAAATCAGACCGTTTTACTTTTACTTTCATAATGCCGACCTGCACCATATATTCCCTGTCATTTACCTTTTCAACAACCTCGCCGAGCTGATTTACGGTGAGCAGCTTAATCTCGTCTCCCGGCTTCAGCTCGCTCTGCTCTTGTTTCTTCTCAGGCTGGACAGCTGATTTATCCCTGCTTAGATTCGGCATTGCCTCGTCAAGCATCTTTCTGGCTTCAATCCACTCATGTTCCTTCATGCCAGACTGGTCTTTCATATTGCGCATCATCTGCACAATTTCTTCTGCTTCCTGACGCGCTTTCAGCAACGCTTTTTCAGCCTTCTCTTCCGTTTTTTCATAAATCTTTTGCTTCTTATCTTCCCATCGGTTCATTGCTTTTGTTAATTCTTGATGCAGTTTTTCACTCTCTTCCAGTACCTGATGCGCTTTTTCATAGTCTCGCTCTGCCTCTGTATGGGATTGTTCTAAGGAAGCAATCATATTTTCTACTTGATGAGAATCCACACCAATCAGCTGCTTCGCTTGATTAATGATATTTCCGTCAAGCCCTAGCCGCTTCGAAATGTCAAATGCATTGCTTCGTCCTGGAACGCCAATTAGTAACCGGTAGGTCGGCCGCAATGTTTCTACATTAAATTCTACAGAAGCATTGACCACCTGCGTCCGGTTATATCCATAAGCTTTTAATTCCGGATAATGGGTCGTCGCAATAACACTTGCATTTTTAGAAAGCACCTCATCCAGGATCGACATTGCTAAAGCAGCTCCTTCTTGCGGATCTGTACCAGAGCCTAATTCATCAAATAAAACCAGCGACTGATCCGTGACATGCTTCATAATTTCCACAATGTTTGTCATATGAGAGGAAAAGGTACTCAGGTTTTGTTCAATCGACTGTTCATCACCTATATCAGCGAAAACCTCATCAAATATCGGCATTTCACAGCCATCGAGTGCGGGTACCTGTAAACCCGATTGAGCCATCAATGTACAAAGCCCAACCATTTTCAAAGTAACCGTCTTTCCGCCTGTATTTGGTCCTGTAATAACAATTGCCTGATAGTCCTGGCCCATTTCCACATCATTTGGAACAACTTGATCATCTGGAATATATGGGTGTCTTGCCTGCTGCATCTTTATATAACCATGTATATTCATTTTAGGTCTTACCGCATGCATTTTTTGAGCAAGTTTTCCCCGGGCGCTGATAAAATCAATTTCCGAAAGCCAATAGACATTATTTAAAAGCTCTTGTTCATAGGAAGCGATGTGCCCGCTGAGTTCCTTTAAAATCCGTTCTATTTCTTGTTTTTCTTTAGAAAATAAATCCTGTAATTTATTATTCATATCCACTACCGCTTTTGGCTCCATAAATAATGTCTGACCGGATGATGACTGATCATGGACAATTCCGCCAATGGCAGCACGGTATTCCTGTCTTACCGGCAAAACATAACGATCATTCCGAATCGTGATAATCGAATCGGAAAGCATTTTACTGTTAGAGCGTGTATAGCTTTCTAACTTGCTGCGGACACTGCTTTCATATGTCCGTATAGAGCTGCGGATAGAACGTAAAGCTGATGAAGCACCATCCATTATCTGGCCATGATCATCGATGCAGCTGTTAATATGCTGTTCTAAATCCCGGATTGCGATAATATTTGCTGCGGCAGATTGAAGAATTGGTATTTCTACATCCTCGACCTGTTCTAAAAAACTTTTGGCCTGTCTGCCTCCATATAACGTATCCCCAATGCGTAAAACCTCATCCGCCGAAAGAATGCTCCCTATTGCACTGCGTTTCACACTCGGTCGTATATCAGATATACCACCTAAAGGAATCACTTTATTCAGCCGGAAAATTTGAACGGCTTCGTCTGTCTGCGCTTGGAGTTCCTCCACTTCATCAAGCGTCGACTTGGGTTGTATCTTAGATGCTAAATCCTTTCCTATAGAGGTTTCTGCTTGATCACGAACCTTTTCAACAAGGCGGTGAAATTCAAGCGTTTTTAATACACGTTCGTTCATTTTAACCCCTCTTTTATTAAAAATTAAAATCTATGCTTTGAGCCAGTTTCCGTATGAGAACACTGGCTCACTTATTTCCCCTGGTTAAAGAATGCGGCTAATTCTTCTTTTGTCCATGTGTTGATTACCGTGGACGGTTTGATCCATCCTTTTCGGGCTGTAGCTACGCCATATTGCATATGCTCAAGCATCTGATAGTTGTGCGCATCAGTATCAATGACAAGATTTACGCCTGCTTCCTGCGCTTTTTTAGCCCATTCGTGGGATAAATCTAAGCGATTGGGATTAGCATTAATTTCTAATGCGGTATTTGTTTCTTTTGCTTTTTCAATCAATTTTTCCAGGTTCACTTTATATCCATCTCTTCTTCCGATTAGTCTTCCTGTCGGGTGAGCAATAATCGAAACATATGGATTTTCTAAGGCGTTAGTCAGCCTGTGCATGATTTCCTCTTCCGATTGTTGAAAACTGGAATGTATCGCACCAATAACAAAGTCCATTTCTTTAAGAAAGTCGTCCTCAAAATCTAAGCTGCCATCTGGCAGGATATCCATTTCCACACCCGAAAAGATATGGAAATCAGCGTACTTTTCATTTAATGCATTAATTTCCTGACGCTGCTTACGAAGGCGTTCTTCATTTAATCCATTTGCTACGCGCAAGTATTTAGAGTGGTCTGTAATCGCCATATAGGAATAGCCCATACTTTTTACCTTTTCAGCCATTTCGTCTAAAGACTGTGCTCCATCACTCCAGGTGGTATGCATATGCAAATCTCCGCGAATATCGGATAGCCGGATTAATTTCTGTTCCTCTGTAAACAGGTCTACTTCTCCTGTATTTTCACGAACCTCCGGAGGAATAAAATGCAGATCAAAATGATTAAAAAAGGCTTCTTCCGTTTCAAACTGGAGCGTCTCTCCTGTTTCTTCCACCTCTACACCATATTCACTGATTTTTTCACCGCGCGACTTTGCCAATTGCCGCATAGCTACATTATGATCCTTTGAACCGGTAAAGTGATGTAAAGTAGAAGCAAATTCCCCGTCAGAAACCATACGAAAATCAACATTGATATCATAAGCTTCTTCTAAAGTGATAGAAACCTTTGTATCTCCGCTTGCAATAACATTTTTGACAGAAGGCAGTGCGATTAAAGCTTCTTTTACCTCGCCTGCATCATCCGTAGCAATGATAAAATCAAGATCCTTTACAGTTTCACGCATACGCCGGATGCTCCCTGCCTGAGAGTAACGGACAATACCCGGAATATCCTCCAGGTAAGCTTCTATCTTCTCAGCAATCGGAAGCATCATTGCTACCGGAAGCCGTTCCGGTCTCTTCCCCGCATCCTCGATTGCTGCAACGATTTTCTCTACAGATTTTTTTCCAAATCCAGGTAACTCTTCTACCTTTCCAGACAGACAAGCTTCTTTTAACGTTTCCGCATCTATGACGCCCAGCTCCTGATAGAGCTTGGATAATTTTTTCCCGCCTAAACCTGGCAAATCTAATAACGGTACAAGCCCGGCCGGTACTTCTTTCTCCAATTCCGCTAAGGTTTCTGAATGTCCAGCTTCGATAAACTCGGTAATTACTGCTGCAGTTCCTTTTCCAATCCCTTTCATCTTTGTAAAGTCATCTATCTCATTTAAGCTGCGGTCATCCGTTTCAATCGCTTGCGCAGCCTTTCGATAAGCGCTTATTTTAAATGGATTTTCTCCCTTCAGCTCCATATAAACAGCTATATTCTCCAGCAAACGAATGATATCTTTCTTATTCATTTTCTTTCACCCTATTCTGTCACTATTTACATAAAACGAAACTTCCTTCCGTGGAGATTTTTCCTTTTCCACGGAAGGTTAGTTAATCAGGAGATGAAGTGACCGTTTTCGCCCATACATATTAAAATAATTGTTCCATATATAGTTAGGGCGAATTACGGACACTCATGCCGTGATAAAACTGACTCAAGCTATCCATGTTAGTTTGAGTCAGTTTTGCTTTCTATACTTGCTAATGACCTGTTATATTATTTGGTCAGAGATTCTGTCAAGTTAAACCATAATTCAAAAATACGATCTGAGAAATATGGTGTCTGTTCAATAATCCGCATTGCCAGAGAAGAACCTTGGATTGCTTCCTGCACTCCGCCGACAGGCGTTAACGCCAGGATATATAAAATAATGAAGCTGATGAGATATATCTCAACAAACCCCAGCGCGGCTCCTAAAATTTTATTGATAAAGCTGATGATGGGTATTGCCGCCACAAAATCCAGCATAGAAGCAATAATCTGCAGAATAAATTTCACCGCAAAAAAGATAAGCGCAAAGGAAATCGCATTATAAAATGCCGATTCGACTGGCAGGTTTTCTAAAAACGCTGACCAGGCTCCATCACCTGAGAGGTCTGGATAAGGAATATATAAGGAAAGTCTTTCTGCAACCGGGTTATAGTACATTACTGCTACAATAAAAGCAACAATAAACCCTGTTAAATGAAATAGCTGAAGAACAAATCCTCTTTTTAATCCCATCATAATCCCAAATAATAGAAGAATAATTATAATTAAGTTAATCATGTTTGTTAGTCCTCTTTCTTTCGTAATGAACCTAAAAGTGTTGCATAATCCTCTTTTAGTTTTAAATAATCGTTCATTGTATTCACAGCCGTTAATACTGCTAAGCTGGCTGTATCTAATTGTTTATTGGCATCATGAATTTCATTCATTTTTTGATCAACTAAATTAGCCACTAGCTGAACATGGCGTTCTGATTCCGTTCCGATAACATGGTATGTCCGATTGTATATTTCAACTGTTACGCGCTGTTTTTCATTGTCTGTCATTTTAACTTCCTCCTGTGTAACGTTGATTCTAGTATATATTAACATGAACTTTGCGGAAAAAGAAGTATTTCAAAATCCCGTTATATTTGCTATAGTCTTAGGTATCCGATGATTGGAGGAATGAAGCTTTGGGCCAAGAAGTATTAACAACATCTGCTGATAAAATCAAACAAATGAAAAAGCATTATCATACTTACTTACAAAAAACACCGCAGGGGGCTGTTTTCCGGGCAAAAACACCTTATGCTGTCATCACAGCATATCATTCTGGGAAGGTTCTCTTTCAGGGCAGCCAGCCAGAGAAGGAGAGCACCCAATGGAAGGATGCATCTGCTTCGACACAAGCAGCTAAAGCGAAGCCCTCTTCAAGTGTGGACACAGCTATTTTTCAAAAAAGTCATATAGGTTCCGATGAGTCAGGAACCGGCGACTATTTTGGACCGATAACCGTTGCGGCTGTTTTTGCAGACAAAGCGCAGCAAGTTCAATTAAAGCAGCTGGGTGTGGAAGACTCCAAACACTTAAAAGATGACGCCATCCACCGTATTGCACAAGAGATCATACAGCTTCCTATTTCATATACCATCCTTAAACTGGAGAATGAGAAATATAATCGCCTGCAGCTTAAAGGCTGGTCGCAGGGGAAGATGAAAGCAATGCTGCATCATCATGCCATTGACAAATTAATTAAAAAATTAGATGGTACAGATTATGATGGAATCGTCATTGATCAATTTTGTGAGCCTGCCGTTTACAAACGCTATCTGCAATCAGAAGCATTAAAGCTTCATGAAAAAACTACTTTTATTACAAAAGCAGAAAGCCATTCAATTAATGTTGCTGCTGCTTCTATTTTAGCCAGAGCCCGGTTCGTAACAGCAATGGATAAATTATCCCAAGAAGCAGGCATTACCTTACCAAAAGGTGCGTCCGGTAAAGTGGATAAGGCAGCAGCCAATTATATAAAAGCTCATGGCGAACAGCAGCTGGGACATGTTGCTAAGCTTCATTTTGCCAATACAAATAAAGCAAAGAAATATTTACACTAAATGAGGTGCTACAATGAATATACCTTTAAAAAACGATTGGGGACAAGTTTTAGAGCAAGAATTTGAAAAAGACTACTATAAACACTTGCGGGAATTTCTAAAAACAGAATACGGTTCTCACACGATATATCCGGATATGTACGATATTTTTAATGCTCTTCGCTTTACAGATTTCCAGGAAGTGAAGGTCGTCATTTTAGGTCAGGATCCTTATCACGGCCCTAATCAGGCACATGGCCTGAGCTTTTCCGTACAGCCTGGTGTGCCAGTGCCTCCTTCCTTAAAAAATATGTATCAGGAGCTGGCAGCTGATGTTGATTTCAAGATTCCCTCCCATGGTTATCTGAAAGAATGGGCTGATCAAGGGGTGCTCTTGCTTAACAATGTTTTGACTGTCCGGGCACATCAAGCACATTCTCATAAAAATCAAGGCTGGGAGCGGTTCACGAATCAAGTAATTGATGCTTTAAATCAGAAGGATCACCCGGTTGTCTTCTTATTATGGGGCGCAGCAGCACAGAAGAAGATAGAGTTGATCGATACCGATAAGCATTATATTTTAAAAGCGCCACATCCAAGCCCTTTATCTGCACACCGGGGTTTCTTCGGGTGCCGTCACTTTTCAAAAACAAACGCTATTTTAAAGCAGGAAAATCTGACTCCTGTTAATTGGCAGCTTTCTTTGACGGTAAATCCTGATAAATAAATCAAGTCTATTTACGCTAAAAGCCGCTGGCACAGCTTCAAAATCTGTGCCAGCGGCTTTTTATATCTTGATCAGGAACGGACATACGATCCAAATTGATTATTTACTTTTTCAACAACCGCCTGATAAGATGTCTCCACTTCATCATCTTTCAACGTACGGCTTGGGTCCTGATACAGAAGACGATAAGCTACAGATTTTTTGCCCTCTTCCATATGCTCTCCCTGATATACATCAAATATAGAGACTTCTTTTACTAACGGAGCTCCTGTTTCCTTAATCACTGCCTGAACCTCTCCAGCAGGAACATCATTATCCAGGATAAAGGCGATATCTCTTGTTACAGATGGATAACGCGGAATATCCGTAAAGGAAGGTGTTGCTTGATGTACAGAAAATACAGATTCCAGATTTATTTCAAAAACATAGGTTTCCTTTACATCAAAATCTTTGGCAACAAGCGGATGAATTTGGCCGACATAGCCGATTCCTTTGCCATTTAATCTGATTTCTGCACAACGTCCCGGGTGCATATCTTCCATTTTAGTCTGTACAAAGGTAACATCTAATTCTAAATGTGCGAATAAGCCTTCCACGATTCCTTTTGCTACATAAAAATCAACCGGCTTCTTCTCTTGCTGCCATGGGTGATTATGCCA
This sequence comes from Oceanobacillus sp. FSL K6-0251, assembly GCF_038004725.1. NCBI lineage: Bacteria > Bacillati > Bacillota > Bacilli > Caryophanales > Bacillaceae > Oceanobacillus > Oceanobacillus sp. FSL K6-0251. Next base: position 2,664,980 of record NZ_JBBORS010000001.1, read on the forward strand.
TAAACCAGTTAACGCGCCGGCAACATGCAAATTCTCAATCGGCTGTTTGGTTATCTGCTCTTCTTCAGAAATGAATACTTTTCCAATTTCATAATACGCTAAATCTGTTTGTGTTCTCGCTACATTATGCTGGAGTACGCGAAGCATCTCTGGAATAAGACTTAAGCGGAGATGGCTGTGCTCCTCACTCATCGGCATTGCTAAACCGACTGTATTAGCAGTCCCTTCCTCCATATCAGGTGTCAGGAATCGCGATGCATCCTGTTTATTTGTTAAGGAGTAGGTTAATGTTTCCATCAATCCGGCGCTGGATAAGTAATTTTTGATTTCCCGCTGCAGCAATTGGACATCTGTTAATCCTCCTGCCTGTACCCAGCCTTGCGGAATCGTATATGGCAGATGATCATAACCATAAATACGAATAACTTCTTCTAAAATATCTTCAAAAATAGATATATCCAGACGGCGCGTTGGAACTTGAACAACAATTTCTTCTCCATTTTTACTGAATTCAAATTGCAGCCGTGCGAGGACAGAGGTCACGTCTTTTTCATCTAACTCCATTCCTAATCGCTGGTTCACTTTCGAAGTTGTAATGGTCACAGACTTCTCCGATTTATCCAATTCATCTACTTCTACAACACCAGCTGCTACTTTTCCGCCAGCATATTTTTGAAGCAGACTGCATGCCCGGATACCGGCGCGTTTCACGCGATTTGGGTCAACCCCTTTTTCAAAACGCGTGCTGGATTCACTGCGCAGGCCGGTCTGTTTGACCGTATGGCGAACAGAAGCGGCATCAAAATAAGCAGCCTCCAGCAGGATATTCGTGGTTTCATCGGTCACCTCAGAATCTGCGCCACCCATGACCCCGGCTAAAGCAACCGGCTCTTTGCCATTCGTAATAACAAGATTCTTCTCATTTAATTGACGTTCCTGATCATCTAAGGTAATCATTGTCTCGTTTTCTTTTCCTTGTCGGATAACGACCTCTTTGGAGCCAAACCGGTCATAGTCAAACGCGTGTAACGGCTGTCCGTACTCTAATAATACAAAGTTAGTAATATCTACAACATTGTTGATCGGACGGATACCAGATGCCATTAAATAATTCCGCATCCATAGTGGCGCCGGCTTAATTTCCACATCTCTTATAACAAATGCTCCGTAATATGGGTTATTTTCAATGGAATCAATTTTCACATCAATATAATCCTCAGCCTGGATAGATTCATCTGCATTCAGGTTTTCATCTGGTAAATGGATTGGCTGATCTAAAACAGCTGCTACATCATACGCTACACCAAGCATGCTTAATGCATCTGGACGGTTCGCTAAAACATCTAAATCTAACACCGCATCATCTAGATTTAACAGCTCCTGTACAGGTGTACCAACCTCTGCATCTTCTGGAAAAACAAAAATCCCTTCTGCGACGTCGGTAGGAATGTATTTTTCATCCAATCCGAGCTCCTGCAGGGAACAAATCATCCCATTTGATTCCACTCCGCGCAGCTTAACTTTTTTGATTTTCATCCCATTTGGAAGCTTAGTCCCAGGTTTTGCAACAGCAACCTTCTGACCCTCTCCAACATTCGGCGCCCCGCAGACGATTTGCAGGGATTCTTCCCCGACGTCTACTTGACAAAGATTTAATTTATCTGCATCCGGATGCTTCTCACAGGATTTCACATATCCCACGACAATATTTTCTACAGCAGGGGCCAGATATTCCACTCCCTCTACTTCAATCCCGGATCGTGTTATTTTTTCTGCTAATTCTTCTGGTGTTACATGATCTAAATTGACATAGTTTCGTAACCAATTATATGAAACAAGCATGTACTCTCCTCCTTCTTCTCTTACGCTTGATGATATTGTGATAAGAAACGGACATCATTGGTGTAAAAATGACGAATATCGTTCACACCATATTTCAACATCGCAATGCGCTCCTGTCCCATTCCGAATGCAAACCCGCTGTAAACAGTGGAATCATAACCGCTCATTTCCAATACACGTGGATGGACCATTCCGCCGCCCAGGATTTCAATCCAGCCGGTATGCTTACAAACCGAGCACCCTTTTCCATTACAAACCTTACAGGATACATCCATTTCAACAGAGGGCTCTGTAAATGGGAAGAAAGATGGACGCAAACGGATTTCGCGGTCTTTCCCGAACATTTTTTTCGCAAACACATCTAATGTACCTTTTAAATCACTCAAGGTAATATTTTTATCTACTACTAACCCTTCGATTTGTCTGAATTGATGAGAATGTGTCGCATCATCAGTATCCCGGCGATACACCTTGCCCGGGCAAATCATCTTGATTGGGCGCTTTCCTTGATATGCTTCCATCGTACGTGCCTGCACAGGTGAGGTCTGTGTACGCAAAAGCAATTCATTTGTAATAAAGAAGGTGTCCTGCATATCCCGCGCCGGATGGTTTTTCGGTAAATTTAATTTCTCAAAATTGTAATAATCTGTTTCTACCTCGGGCCCTTCTTTCACTTCATAGCCCATGCCGATAAACAAATCCTCAATTTCTTCCATAATGCTTGTTAATAAATGTCTGCCGCCGACATGAACCGGATTTCCAGGCAGTGTCACATCGATGGTTTCTGTTTCCAGCTGCTCATTTAAAGCTTCTCTTTCTAATTTTTCTGTTTTAGCTTCCAATGCCTCTGTAATGGATTCCCGAACATTATTAGCAAGCTCGCCGATAACCGGGCGTTCTTCCTTTGATAACTTTCCCATACCGCGAAGAACGGTCGTCAGAGAACCTTTTTTTCCTAAGTATTTCACTTTCATCTCCTGTACAGCCTGGCTGTTTTCTGCCTTTTCAATAGCTGCGAGAGCCTCCTGCTCTATCGCCTGCAATTCTTCTTTCATCGTCCGAAATACCTCCTTTTAATCATTTCCTGTGTTTGATGGACTTTTTTAAACATAAAAAAGCCCCGTCTCCCAAAAAGGGACGAAGCTATATGGTCGCGGTACCACCCTTGTTGACTGGATAAACCTATCCAATCCAACTCTTGCCTCATAACGGATGGCGTCCGAATCACCTTTACATTTTGGTATGGTCCAAGTGTCCGCTCCAGAGTGAAACGTAATTGCCGACATGATAGAAATGCTTCCAGTCAAGGCATCTCCTCCCTAAATCATTTATACAGGCAGTTACTTGCTCTTTCATTGCGTTTAGTTGTTTGTTCTTTTCATAACAAAAGAACGTATCATTTACTTTATGATGTATTACAGTTATTATAGAAAAATTATCGCTGCATTGCAAGGTTAATTCTTTAAATAATATAGCAACACGCCTGCTGCGATGCTGACATTTAATGATTCTGCCTTTCCGAGGATGGGAATGGTTACCCGTTCATCCGCTTTTTCCAACAAGGATTCCTTTACGCCGGCTCCTTCATTCCCAAAAATAAGCGCTATTTTTTGCGGGATTGGGAGATCTTTGTAATTCTCCGCTTTTTCTAATGCTGTAGCCCAAACACGGTAATCAGCTTCTTTCAGCCGCAACAGCTTCTCTTCCAGATCAGCATGTATAATTGGTAAATGGAAAATGGACCCTTGTGTGGCACGAATCACTTTATCATTATACAAATCGACACAACCGCTGCCAAGGATAATTCCATCTGCACCCGCAGCGTCCGCAGTACGTATGATTGTCCCTGCATTCCCCGGGTCTTGGACGGCATCCAATAAAACAACTACCTCTCCGTTCACTGCTTCTTCTTTCTTTATTTCAACGACAGCCATCATCCCTTGAGGCGAAGCAGTAAAAGAAAGTTCTTTAAACACCTGTTTGGTGACCTCAGTAACAGGAAGATGCTTTGCCATATCCGGCACAGCAACCTCTTCGGAAACAATAAGCTCCTTTACTTCCCAATCGCTCGTCAGCGCTTCTTCTATTAAATGCTCCCCTTCAACCAAGAATGCATTCATTTGCTTTCTATATTTTCTTTGGTGCAGCTTTTTTAAACCCTTTATTTTCTCATTCTTCACAGATGTAATCACTTTATTCATCCTATCCAATTTTAAATTCTAACTACATCATACATAAATTCACAACTTATGGTCAAACTACTTTTAATATCACAATTAAAGGAGTGAACAGGAATGGATTTAAATATCCGTAAAGCAATTTACGCTAACATATCAAATAATAATCAAGAACAATTAGAAGCAACCATTGTGGATGCCATTAATAATGGAGAAGAAAAAATGCTTCCTGGTCTCGGGGTTCTTTTTGAATTGATTTGGAATCATTCAGATGAAAGTAAAAAACAGGAAATGATATCTTCCTTAGAGGATGGAATTCAAAGCGATTTATCCTAATTGACATCAGTTATATCTTTATTATGTCATCCTAAAAAGCATGCCGCTCTCTGAATGAGAAGCCGGCATGCTTTTTAGGATGTTTCAAAAATTTTAATCCATTAAGAAAAACCAATAATACCGCTTGGTCTTTAAAATATCGGTGTTCTTGCCAAAGAGATGTCCGCTGCGGGAAGTCGATTTCCGCGGGCAACGTTCAGCCGCACGGTAAGAAAACCGCTTCCTGCTCAGGTCTACCTGTTGCTTTTCACGCAGGAGTCGACAACATCCGCTCCCATCTAAGTGGAATTATATTTTATTTGCTATTTTACAAGGAAATAACGCAAATTCTAGTGACGGTTTTGATGGGGCGAGTAATCGCAGTCCCAGTGGGAAGACCCCGCAGAAAAAAAGCGTACTTCTTTTTTTCTACCCGCAGGGCTTAAGTGCGACTTTGCTTCTGTCTGCGCCTGTCGGCTTGCCAATCAGCAAGTCTTCTTTAAAGGAGATGAGCTCGGGGCCTATGGAAAGCGTAGTGTTTTTCTGGGGTTGCGATTACTCACCCCACCATAACCCGTCGCAGCGGTCGCATGAACCTGACAACATTGAAGATTACTCCCTCAATGAAACCCATTGGAGCGGATATATTCAGCATTTTTTATATACTTTCTTGTTTTTTCGAGAAAAAACAAGAACACCACTTGATTTTTAAAACATATAATTCGACAAATTTAGCAAACTTTGAAACCTTTTCCTGTTTCGTTCCGTAGAAAATAGTAGAATAAAAGACAGCATGTTTTGACAAAAACTGCTTCCAGCCTGTTTATTTTTATCCTATTTAGGGAATAGGAAATCAAGCTCAGTCGATATTTAGTCTTAAGAACCAAGGCTTGAAACCGATTGACTACTTATTTCTTTAATGTTATAACAGGTTAGGGTCATTTTTCATCGTATAAATTTTTGATTCTAATTCTCAGCTGATGAATATAATTTATAGTATGAAAAAGATACAGTAGCCTGGCAAAACTACATACGCTGAGCTTTTATTGACCATTCTAAATTGTGCAAATTGCGCAAATATAGTTTCAAGAAAGGAGCATGAACTTTGGTAGAAAATAATGAGGAACAACCAAAGAAAAAAGGAATTTCAAAAGGAATTATTGCTATTATTATTGCTGTAATCGTCCTCGCCGGCGGTGGTGCAGCTGCATTTTTCCTAACAACATCTACACCTAAAGCAACCTATTTCCAAGCTGAGAAAAATTCAATTGAACAACTGCAAGATTTTATGGAAACACGATATGAGGATGAATATAATTGGTATGAACAATCCATGGAAAATCCTGTTTCCCAAAACGTGAGCCTCGGTTTAAACCTGGAAGGACTTGAAAATCAAGGCTATATAGACCCGCAAATTGCAGCGATGCTTTCAAACGCTGAGCTTGCATTCCATTCAGAGACAGATATGGAAAACAATCAGGCTTCTACGGAATTATCCGTAAATGTTGCTGGCATGAACTTCGATGGGCTGGCAGGTTATGTAGAAGGCTCTGATGTGTATGCAGAACTTCCTTTCCTGGAAGAAGTACTTAAGATTTCTGATGAGGATATCGGCAGTGTATTGGCTGAAATAGATCCTTACACATTCACAGGCAATGAGCAACTAGGAATTGAAGAGCTGATGTTTGAAAATGATGGTCAGCTATTAACAGATGAAGAGAAAGAATACCTTCAGGATGAATATGTCATGTTCATTTATGATGAGCTTCCAGACGATGCATTTGAAAGTGAAAATGAAGACGTAGAAGTAAATGGTGATTCAATCAGCGCTGAGAAAATCACGATGAATCTTTCTGAAGATCAATTTAAATCTCTAATCACTTCTGTTTTAGAAAAAATGAAAGGTGACGAACAGTTTCAGGAAATTTTAAGCAATCAGCTTGAAAGAGCTGGAAGCACTCCATTAGAAGACCCCGAAGTCTTCCAACAGCAGATTGATGAAGTATTAGGAGAATTTGACAGCGCCATGGATCAAGGCATTGAAGCAGTAGAAAACTTCCAATTCCCTGATGGCGTCCAATCTACACTTTGGGTATCTGATGATAAAGTTGTCCAACGCGACTTCTCTATCAGTCTAGCACCTGAAAACGAAGATCCTGTTACTTTCAATTTATCCGGCGGCCAATTATTTAATGATGATCAGATTTATTTTGACCATACATTAACAATGGGCGATGGATCTGAAGATGTAACGATGGCGTTCAATGGAGATTTCCAAGGAACTGGAGACTCTGTAACAGATAATGCTAACTTTAGCTTTTCATTTGACGATGGCTACATGCCAGTTGAATTCGCTGGTACGTATACTGGCGATGAATCGTTAGATGGGTCTACTCGTGATTTTGACCGTCAACTGCAATTCACAGTAGAAAATGAAACAATAAATCTTGGCTGGACTGGTGACTCTACCTACGATGGCGACCAAATGAGCTCAAACAATAATATTGCATTAGATTTCCCTGGATATGTTGAAAATGTTTCCATGGACATTAATTCTGAAGGTGCAGTTATCGATGCGGTAGAAGGTGTTGATACATCAAATGTCGTTGACCTCGGCGCCATGTCTGCCGAAGAACTGCAGCAATACTTCGAAGGTGACTTCAGCAGTCAGCTTGAACAATGGTTAATGCAGTTTGGCCTCTAAGCCAGCATTTGAAAGACTGAATTAGAAAGAAAAGAGTGTGCATGATCATGATTTTTCTAAAGCAAACTGGGCTTTTTATCAAAAATCATATACGGCAGCTTAAGAGGAAGTGGTATTCACTTCCTCTTCTTTTCATATTTCCGCTTGCGTTGGCGGGGCTTATGATGGTGATTGTTGTCAGTTTTTTTTCCCAGGATGAAAATGAAGCCATCCAATTAGGTTTAGTTGATTTAGATAATTCAACAGAAACAGAAATGATGGTGCAATTATTAGAACAGTCCTCAGGCTTTATTGATTTTTTAGAAGTCAATCAATTATCCGAGGAAGAAGCTATTGAACAGATTGAATTAAACAATTTAAGTACATATATCGCTTTTCCGGAAGGCTTTATTCAGGATTTATATCAAGGATACTCTGTGGAAGTTCCCATCGTCGGCAATAAAAAACAGCTGCTGGAAAGCTACATGATGAATGAAACGCTGCAGAGCGTTGTCCGTCACATTCGTTCCTCGCAAGCTAATATTCTGGCAATCAATTATTATGCAAAACAATTTGAAATGGACGATGAAGAAAGAAATGACTTTGTTTTCGAGCAGTTCCAAGAGTTTTTAATGTATACTGTCGGCAGAGACCAGGTCATAAGGGAACGAACCTTGTCCAATCAGGCAAGTTCCTCCCCTGTTGCTTATTTTAGCTTGGGAGGCTGGTTTATTATCAGCAGTCTCTGGCTCTTTTCGTTATATTATTTTTTCACAAAAGAAAATCCGGCATTGATTAGTCAGCGTATTCGTTTGTATGGAGCTACACAGCTCAGGCAAATGCTCGCTAAGATAATGGTTACGCTCGTACTCTCCCTTATGTTAGCCTGTCTGTCCTTTTGGGCATTACTTTCTTTTTTAAATATAGAGCTGAATCAAGAAAATATTGTTCGCTCTTTCATACTTATTATTTTGTATCAAGTTGGGTTTATTATCTGTTTGGCCATTTTTGAAGTGCTTATTTCTTCTTTAAAATTAAGACTGCTCACACAGATATTATTTACATCCATTTTGATAATATTTAGCGGCGCACTGATTCCGACGCTATACTTTCCATTAGGAGTTCAGGATTATCTTCCCTACTCTTATGCTTATAACAGTCTTTACTGGCTTCAGGAAATTGTACTTAACGGGAGACATTATGCCGAATATACTTCCAGCCTTCTGCTAATTGGAGTTTTATTATTTATACTGCTGGGACTTTTAAGCTGGAAGGAGCGCAGAAGCATATGATGGATATTCTGACGACACGTTGGCTGCATTTGAAAAAGCAGCTTGTATCTATATTATTTTGGGCAATCTCACCTATCCTTTTCACCTGGCTGCTTCTTTCTGGTACAGAGCTTATTCAAAACCAAAGCTCGATTCCAGTTGGAGTTATACTGGAGGAAGAAACAGAGATGGCAATGCAGTTAAGAGAAAAGCTCGATTCCTCCGATCTCATTCGTGTAGTAGACATAGAGAATGAAACAGAAGCAAGACAAATGGTAGCGACGCATGAGCTGGATAGTGCATTTATTATTGAAGAAGGATATGAAGATGCTATTCAGGCTGGTCAGCGCAACCGGCTGATTACAAGTTACCAGACAGATTTATCTATGGGTTATACACCGGTTGTAGAAATGATTGCTTCCTTTGTTCAAGAGGATAGCGGAAAAGCCAAAACAGCATATACCATTATGGATTTAGGGGAGGCTTTAAACAGTTCATCCATTCTCTCTTTTGATGAAATAATGAATGAAATTTATTCTATTGAAGAAAGTGAGAATCTGATTTTCACTAATTTCACTTTGCTTGGAGAAGACACTGAAACCGATGAAGGGTTTTCTTTATTCCAAAACCCATGGGGCTTATGGTCCGTTTTTTCACTTTTATCTACCTTCTTTTTATTTGATTGGCTGATAAAAGAAAAAAATGCAACAACCCGCATCCGTTTCATATTTAATCGTTTTTCTTTTCCAACCTATTTGCTGTCCAACCTCCTTCTTTACAGTATGGGGTTATTTGTATTAGATATGCTGACATGGGGCATTTTCCATATTTTATATGACGAAGGCTTTAGTATATCGCAATTAGTTTATCTAGTCAGTTTTCGTGTAACGGTTTGTATGCTTGTTTTTTTGACAGGATTAGCTTTTAAAAAGCTGCTCCCCTATTATATAACTGCTGTTTTGATTATTTTAGTAACGATAATCATCAGCGGAATTATATTACCCATGGATGGGGTTTATAAACATTTCCCTTGGGTTGCATATGCAAACCCGTTAAGACAGATTGTTTATGAAGAGATATGGAGCGGCTGGACATTTATTGCACCAATTTGTCTCATCGTCTGGTATGTGAAAGGAGTTTTTGGCAATGCAGCTGGAAATTGAAAAAGTATCTAAATCATTCGGAAAAAAGAAGGTGCTTGAAAATGTATCCTTCCAGGTAGAATCCGGCGAAATCATCGGTTTGGTTGGAGAAAATGGCGCGGGAAAGTCCTCTCTGCTCCGTATTTTAGCAACAATTTCAAAAGCAAATTCAGGCAGTATACGTTTAGGTGAATGGACATACGGAAAAAATCGAAAACAGCTTCGCAGAATTGTAGGATTTGTCCCTCAAGATATTGCTTTGTGGGAAGACATGACTGTGAAGGAAAACATGATGTTTTTCGAAAAACTTTCATGGGTCCATCGCTCAAAAGAAGAATTAAAAAAGCTTTGCGAGGATATGGAGCTATTTAAATGGAATGAACCTGTTCATACATTATCCGGCGGAATGAAACGTAAATTAAACATGGCTATCAGTCTAATCCATAATCCGGAATTGCTGCTGCTGGATGAGCCGACCGTGGGTATTGATTTACGGTCCAAAAAAGAAATAGCTGGTTATCTGAAACAAAGAGCGACGGTTGACCATAAAATGATTATGTATACCTCTCATGATATGGATGAAATTCAAAGTATCTGTGACGCTGTCGTGTGTATTGGAAATGATCCATTCTACGAAAATTTATTGCGAGAAACAAACATGAAAATAATTTCTATATAATATTGCTTAAAAATTGTAAAACAGATAAAATAGAATTAGTTAATGTGCGTGAAACTAAAAATTTTTAGTAATAATTATTCATTTTATATCGTGATTACGCAGGATAAAGAATCTATTTTTCAGTAAAATACGGACGGTGAATGCGAATGGAAATCAATACGAATCAACTTACAAACCCTTTAGGCATGCTAGGTTCTGCTCCAGAAGCAGGAAATGTGGAAGAAAATACAGGCTTCGGCGGAAAGTCTTTTCAGCAGCTGCTTTTAGAACGAATCCGGGAGGCAGAAGAACGAACAGCACAGGATTTTGGATCGAATATTCAAAATCCTGAAGTTGTTTCTTCTCCTATGGCACAAATGGCTTCTTCTGCACAGCCAGCTGCAAGTCAGCCTGTCAGTGGGAAGGCATCAAATTATCAAGGTATCGTTCAGGAAATGGCAAACAAATATAATGTAAGTGAACGATTAATCAATGCTGTTATTCAGCAGGAATCTAATTTTAATCCGAACGCCAGAAGCCATGCCGGCGCGCAAGGTTTAATGCAATTAATGCCGGGAACAGCTTCAGGTTTAGGTGTTACGAATTCGTATGATCCCCGCCAAAATATTGAAGGCGGCACAAAATACTTAAGTCAGATGCTTAACCGGTATAACGGAAATATAGAATTAGCTTTGGCTGCGTATAACGCCGGACCGGGCAACGTAGATAAACATCAGGGTATTCCGCCGTTTAAGGAAACAACAGCTTATGTATCTAAAGTAATGGGTACATACCGTTCTTAAAAATAGATTTAACGTTAATTTAAGATATATTTCTTAAATTGTACAAAAAAAGATTCGTTTATCAATGGATAGATAAACGAATCTTTTTATTTTATTCATATTCTTTTTCAATGGTTTTTGTACTGCGGACCGTATCGATTTCTCTTACCTGACTTTCAATCTGTTCACGCTGCGGCTCAAGAAATGGCGGCAAGGCTAATTTCTCTCCCACTGTTTCATACGGCTCATCCTCCATAAAACCAGGACCGGCTGTGGCTATTTCAAATAATACCTGCGGCGCAACTGGCGTATATAGGGAACCAAAATAGAAGCGTTCCACAAATCCAGAGGTGTTAAAACCAAATTGTTCTATTCTTTGCTGCCATGTATCTAAATCTTCCCGTTCGTCCACACATAATGCGGCGTGATGCACGGTACCATAGCCCTGTCTTGCAGGAGGCAATTCTTCATTATGCTCTACAATGATTCGGGCGCCGTTTCCTCCTTCGTCCACTTCAAATAGATGGAATGCTCCCTCGTCTGCAATCTCCTTGTACATAAATACTTTTTCCAGCACTTGCTTGAAAAAGTTGAAATCTGCCACACGTACCACAACAGGGCCAAGTCCAGTAATTCCAAATTCTATTGGTATTGGGCCATTTTTCCATGGTGTACCGGATGCTCTTCCATTATTATTCTCATCTGAAACGAGCTGATATTGTTGATCATCAAAATCAGCGAAGGATAATGTTTTTACATCAAATTGCTGTTTGATTCCTGTATGTGCAATTCCCAGGCGATCAAAACGTTTCACCCAGTATTCGAGCGCCGCATCACTTGGAACACGTAAAGATGTTTTATAGATTTCATTTGTTCCATGAGAACCTTTCGGGATACCTGGAAAGTCAAAAAATGTCATATCTGTTCCGGCGCTGCCTTCATCGTCCGCAAAGAATAAGTGATACGTTTGGATATCGTCTTGATTGACTGTTTTCTTTACTAATCGCATACCGAGTACATAAGTGAAAAACTCATAGTTTTTTTCTGCGCTGCTTGTAATTGCTGTAACGTGGTGCATTCCACGGATTGGATTCATTGGAAAAACTCCTTTTATATTTAATTACATATTTTTTAATTAAATATAATTTACCACAGCTTTTTCTATCTGTCAATAACAGGCATTGGAGAACATCCTCATTTATGAAAAAAATCGTGCCTTGTAAATAGATTAAAGACACGATTTTTTCATTATTATTAAGCTTTGATTAGAGCATCTACGGTTTCACGGTCTAATTTCTTTATGACAGCTGTCAGCAATTTCACCGCATTTTCATAGTCATCCCGATGAAGAATCCCTGCATGAGAATGGATATAGCGGGTTGCTACTGTAACAGACAGAGATGGAACACCATTGCCCGTTAAGTGGATGGAGCCTGAATCTGTACCTCCGCCAGACATCGAGGTAAATTGGTAAGGAATATTATTCTCCTCTGCTGTATCCACAACCAAATCACGAAGTCCTTTATGTGAAATCATGGAAGCATCATACAGCACAATTTGCGGTCCTTCGCCAAGCTTGCTGTCCGCTTCTTGTTTCGCAATCCCCGGTGTGTCTCCTGCAATGCCGACGTCGACACCGAAACCAATATCCGGCTGGATCAGATGGGCGGATGTTTTTGCCCCGCGCAGACCGACCTCTTCTTGAATCGTACCGACTCCATAGACGGTATTAGGATGTGCTTCATCTTTTAATGCCCTTAATACATCAATGGCAATTGCTAAACCGATACGGTTGTCCCAAGCTTTTGCCATCAATAATTTTTCATTTTTTAATTGGGTAAATTCAAAATAAGGAACAATCGAATCTCCAGGTTTTACACCGAACGATTCTGCTTCTTCTTTACTAGTAGCACCAATGTCGATAAACATATCTTTTATTTCATATGGTTTCTTTCTGGCTTCCGGACTAAGTACATGCGGAGGCTTGGAACCGATAACCCCTGTCACATCTCCATCCGAACCCATAATCGTTACGCGCTGTGCCAGCATAACCTGATTCCACCAGCCGCCAGCTGTCTGGAAATATAAAAAGCCATTTTCATCAATGCGTGTAACCATCAGGCCAATTTCGTCCAAATGCCCTGCAACCATAATTTTCGGTCCATTTTCATCTCCGGTTTTCACTGCGATGGCACTGCCTAAATTGTCTGTTGTCAGCTCATCCGCAAAGGGCTTGATATAGCTTTCAAATACGTCACGCACTTCTTTTTCATTTCCTGGTATTCCCTTTGCGTCCGTTAAATCTTTAAGCATTGTTAAGGTGTTGTCTAATTTTGCCATATTCAAAATCTCTCCTTTAAAGAAAATTGGCTTGCCTGGTGTAATAAAACTTCAAATTTCCTTTGTTTTGCATTCATCAACAACAAATACAACACGAGGACTCGCCGCTTTCAATCATTTGCTATAAGCTTACTCTTCCCCAACGTATGGAAAAGATTTAATAACCTTGATCCTGACGCTCATAATTAATTTTATTTTTCTCCCAATAAGCCTGCTGGATATCCTCATCCGTAAACCCAAGCTGATTTCCTAATCGCAGACTCCAGCTGAACAGCTGCTGATAATTTTCATTTACCGGGTTTTCCCGGTAGGTAATCGCCTTCTCATATACGTGATAAAAACATTCTGATTCGGTAATGTCCTCTTCCAATTGTGTTTTATCCGCTGGTTGATAAATAAGATCCTTTTCTATACCAATGGACATTAAAAAATGCAGAACATCTACGTATTCTTCTAAAATAACCTGCCCGCTATTTCTTGGTTTGGTACTCCAAAATTTAAAGCATCTTGTCTCATTTGCAAGCTCTCCAAGCTCTACCAGCAAGGCAAGATGCTTTTCACGAAATAAATTTACATTTGACAAATCATGATTATTTTCAATATATGTATCTAGTTGCTTCTGCATATCAAATAGCTGATTCCAATCCAACGTAACGCCTCCTCTTCCATGTTCTCTTCCATTTTATCACAGACCTTTTAGAAAATCTTTTTATTCCCATTGACCATCTTGATTTGAACGGCTTTCCAAATTTGTCAAAACCAGTTCCAATCCGATTGTAAAGCTTTTTTCCAGCTCCTGCGGAAGCCCAAATCCTTCATTTATCTCTAACAGCGTAAACCCATGCAGATAGCTTCGTAATACCCGAATAAAATGAATCGCTTCCTCTTCGGATAACGTATATTTTTGCAGTATTTTTAGAAAGATAGCTACAATCTGCTCAGATATTTGTTTCGTTTCCTCGCTATTCCAAACATTCACTTTTTGCGCTAATTCATATTGTCCCGGATTGTTTTTTGCAAAATTTCGATACTCCTGCGCAATCGCCCACAGCGCTTCTTTCTTTTCCAATCCAATACTGGCTGTGAGTAGTTTCTCATACAAATTCCGCATACTCCTATTAGCTGCTATATCTAATAGGTCTTCTAAATTTTCCACATGATTATATAGGGATGGCGGCTTGATGCCTAATTGTATGGCTGTATTTTTTATGGTTACACCGGCTATTCCCTTCTCTTCCACAATTTCTAGCGTTGCATCAATGATTCTTTCCTGGGTTATCTTTTTTCTCATTTTTCCATGCCTCTTTCTGCAACTTTTATCGCTTTTTTCATCTGCTCCTTTGGATAGACGAGCATATTACCATGTCCTACTGCAAGTAATTCGGGATTTAAATCCAGTAATTTTTTTGCACTCTCTACAGCCATTTTCCTGTCCCAAGTTGCTATTTTAGGAAAAGGAAACTGCCACTTTAAGACCCCGGAAACAGCAAGGCCTCCCCTTGTTTGGAATGCATCTCCGGCAATAAGCATTCGATGCTGCGGTTCAAAAAAAGATACAGCTCCCGGAGTGTGCCCCGGACTCGAAATTACCTCCAAAGAATCAATGAATTCTCCGCTTTTAAAAGTAAAATCAATCGGGATAATGTTTTTAGGAAAGCCTCCCTTTACAGGTTTATCCGGCTCGTCTTCCTGCAAGCGAAAATCTTTTTTTAATAAATAACTGTCTCTTTTTGAAATTCCCACCAGTACTTCAGGAAAGACTTTTTTAAAATAGGGTATCCCGTTTACATGATCTCCGTGTGCATGGGTCAAAATTAATGTATTCAATGGCTTTCCAGTTTGATGAACCATTTCTTTTACCGTATCAGCAAACTTCCCCACTCCCATATCGATACAGATTAAATCTGCTTCCTGCTCTACAACAAAGCAGTTAATTGGAAAAAGATACGGCAGAAAAGTAATTTGATATAAATTATGATATCGTTTAATTATCATTTAATCACCTCAACTAATGTTATTAACATTATAACTAATCGAATTAGTTTAAGTCAATAAAATAATATAAGGATTTAAAATCAGAGAAGATCCCAGTATGACAATCAGGAAAGGCAGGAAATATTAAATTTCAACATTTTTTTAATAAAATAATATTTCTCTGAAACTTTTTTGAATCTCATCCGTATGAAGGGGTAACAGGACGTTCTAAGGAGTAGATAATTATGGCCATCATTCTCTTTCGAATATTATTAGTGATTGCAATTGCACTATTAATTTATACATGGATTCAATACTTAAAAAATCCTGAGCGAAAGCTGCGTCTTTCTCGGGAAAATCAGGGTTTTTATTTATTAGATGAACAAAATAACAATAAGAAAAATTTCCAATTAACTTATAAAGGCTGCCTTTTTATCGGTGAAAAATACTTAGGGACCACCGAAGATGCTTTTGAAGTCGTGGATATTCATGTTACCGTTAAAAATCCATTAGAGCTTCGGGGATTGACGAGAGAGGATTTGTATTTTCTGGAGCAAGAAATATTAATTCACTATCCGCACGCTTCCATTACGTGGAAGCATCCGATTAATGAGTTGATTATAACGGAGATTACAAAAGACTAACCAGCCCGGACAGGACTGGTTATTTTTCTATACAAAAGGAGCTTCTTTGTCGGTAAAACGGTAAAAATAAGGGATAATTAACATAAAAATAAGGAATAAACAAAAGCTTACTGGAATAATAATCACCCAAGAAAAGTTCCATACATTCATGATGAAAATAACAATCATTAGAATCGGACTGAAAAGTAATGTATTAAACCGGCTTTCTTTTGTTAAAAATTGCTTCTTTTTACAGCTTGGACAGCGCATTCTCCAGCTCCAGACAAGCTCACGAAGTTTAAATTCATGCTCACAATTCCAGCACGACGGGAGTTCTATATCATACATCACCTCTTTTAACCCCTTTTTCTTACTTTTATTTTAAAACAACCAGCTCTTATGCTCAAGAGCTGGTTGTTTTACTTGGTGTAAGAGGTTTTGTTAATCCATGATGCCGATGCTCCGTACCAGACGTTGGCGAAGCAAAAAACTCCTGCCATTTAATAATAATCTCTTTTCTCCTTAACAGGTACAGGGATGGGAGTAAGGCGATGATAAATGCAGCGATATATACCGGAGAAAGCTGAGAGATCCAACCGCCGATGCTTGTGTAGACAATTGCCAGAGGTATGTTTGAGATAAAGGAAGATTTTATATATCCTTTAAAGGTTTGATTCGTTTCAATCAAGCATAAAGATAATAAGTGAAAATGAATAAATGGAACAAGGCGTAACAGCGTAATCTGAGCGGTTGTCATTTCTGTATGCTTGCCAAGTAACCGCTGCTTCAAAATAATGAGTTTATCAATAGATTTCGGCATCCAGCCTGCCATGATATAAAAAAGCAAACTCGCCATTGTTATCCCGATAATAGAATAAACACTTCCTGCAATTGGACCAAATAAGATACCGCCAGAAATACAAATAAACACAACTGGTAAGAATAACATGGGCCGAATGAGATGAAGAATAATAAACAGCAGCGGAGAAAGCACGCCTCCCATCTCAACAATCACCAGCAAATAATTCCCAACGTATTCCATGGCTACCCCTCCTCTGAGGAAGCTGGTTTAATTTCTATTTATATATATGTTTCAAGACGAGCTGTGTATGATAAAAGAATTACGCTGGTTTTTCTATTAAAAAAATGCTCCATTAAAATGAAGCACTCCCCCCCTAGAAATAGACAGTCAGGCTAATAAAGCTGATTATATTAATCGCGATAAATACCGGAATACCAATAGTAAAGCTCTTATGCTTTGTTTTATGCCGGAAAGTCTGCATGCCAATATATACACCGGCACTTCCTCCTAAAATAGCCAGCAGCCAAAAGGTCCGTTCAGGAATTCGATATGCTCGCTGCTTTGCCTTTTGTTTATCTTTAAACATCAAATAAAACCCAATCGTATTCGCAATAAGTATATATAGAAGCCATGATGATATGTTTTCCATTTCTTCCTCCTGTTTTCATGAATGATACCTTTTCATCATAAAGAAAGTCTCTGTTTCCTGCAACACTGAGCGCCTTGGTTCGAAAGATAAAAAAAGATCGCTATCCAATTTGGATGCGATCTCTCATTCTTCCTATTATTTTAAAGCTTCTTTTGCTTGAGATACTAATTGAGAAAATGCTTGTTCGTCATTAATAGCTAAATCAGATAGCATTTTACGATTAATATCGATACCAGCAAGCTTCAAACCGTGCATTAATTTGCTGTAGCTCATATCGTTTAAACGAGCAGCAGCGTTAATACGAGAAATCCAAAGTTTACGGAAATCACGTTTTTTCTGTCTGCGGTCACGATAAGCATATTGACCTGATTTGATAACCTGTTGTTTTGCTGTTTTAAATAGAGTTCGTTTCGAACCGTAATAACCTTTTGCTAATTTTAAGACGCGTTTACGACGACGACGCGTAACTGTTCCACCTTTAACACGTGGCATAAGAAATCCCTCCTGTATTCAATTACATATCTAAATTTATTATTTTGGCAGCATTTGTTTAATGCGTTGATAGTCCCCAGAAGAAACTAAAGTACTCTTACGTAATTTACGTTTTTGCTTCTGAGATTTGTGTGCAAACATATGGCTAGTGTATGCATGAGATCTTTTTACTTTTCCAGATCCAGTTTTTTTGAAACGTTTTGCTGAACCTTTATGAGTTTTCATTTTAGGCATGATTTTTTCCTCCAGTCATTGCAATAAAAAGCTTATTTTTTTTCATTCAATGGAGCGACCATCATAAACATATTACGGCCTTCCATTTTCGGTTTTGTTTCTACTGTTCCGAGATCCTTCACTTCTTCAGCGAAACGGTCCAGTACTTCTTTCCCTAGTTCTTTATGGGTAATCGCACGACCGCGGAAACGAACCGCAGCTTTAACTTTATCCCCTTTTTCCAAGAACTTACGTGCATTTTTAAGCTTCGTTTCAAAGTCATGGTCACCAATTCCAGGAGTAAAACGCACTTCCTTCACATTAATAACCTTTTGCTTCTTGCGAGCTTCCTTCTCTTTCTTCTGCTGCTCAAAACGATACTTCCCGAAATCCATAATACGACATACCGGTGGTTTTGCGTTTGGAGCAACTAATACTAGATCAAGGTTTCGTTTCTGAGCAATATCTAATGCTTCGTTACGAGATTTTACTCCAAGCTGATCCCCATTTGAATCAATGAGACGAACTTCTCTTGCACGAATTTTTTCGTTAACATTCATATCCTTGCTAATAGCCAGCCACCTCCGAAATTTTGTTACTGATCTATCTGGACAAGTCATTTCAATACATAAAAAAAGTGTCGGTACATACTTGCACCCACACATCTCCTCATTCGTAAACATGAATCGTGATGAACCAGTCAACTATCCTCCAGGGACGTCAAACAGGTGAGAAGCGGGTGCTTCTGCTTGTCGTTAGATCATATCATTAACTTTTATAATATAGCATTTTATCGTTTTTTTGTCAAGGACTGTATCCTTTTGTTTTAAACAACTATTGAATCATAGCACGGTTATTTTGAAGTGTCAATGTTTTTAGCAAAATAGAAGTAAGACGGTTAACGTGGAAATGCTCTCTCACAAGAAAAACCAAGAATACCGCTTGGTCTTTAAAACATCGTTGTCCTCGCCGAAGCGATCTCCGCTTATACTTTCTTATTCCACAAAAAAGCTATTTTCATATTAAATATGAAAATAGCTTTTCCCTTTTAAAAATCATGATTACTGCTTATTTCTTCTGATTAATTTCTTCCTTGATAAAATCAACAAATTGATCAAACGGAAGTGTTTCTGTGTCTTGTTCACCGTAACGGCGATAGTTCACACTGTTTGCTTCCAATTCCTTATCTCCCAGAACAAGGGCAAATGGAACTTTTTGTGTCTGTGCTTCACGTATTTTATAGCCCAGCTTCTCATCACGGCTGTCTAATTCAACACGGACACCTTCCTGGCGTAATTTATCCTCCACCTCTTTAGCGAAATCAAGATGCGCCTGCAAAGATACCGGAATGATTTTTGCTTGTACGGGAGCAAGCCAAGTAGGAAAAGCCCCTTTGTACTCTTCAATAAGAAATGCAACAAAGCGTTCCATCGTAGAAACAACACCACGGTGAATAACAACGGGACGATGTTCTTTTCCGTCTTCTCCGATATACGTTAAGTCAAAACGTTCTGGCAAGTGAAAGTCCAATTGCACTGTAGATAATGTTTCATCTTTTCCTAATGCTGTTTTCACCTGCACATCCAGCTTCGGACCATAGAAAGCAGCTTCTCCTTCTGCTTCTACATATTCCAAGTTCATATCTTCCATGGTTTCCTTCAGCATTGCCTGCGCTTTATCCCACATGGCATCATTATCTACATATTTTTCCTTATCTTCTGGGTCACGATAGGAAAGACGGAAATAATAGTCATCGATTCCAAAGTCTTTGTAAACACGCTGAACCAGTTCTACCACGCGGATAAATTCTTCTTTTAACTGATCCGGGCGAGCAAAAATATGCGCATCATTTAATGTCATTGCACGGACACGCTGCAGACCGGCAAGCGCCCCGCTCATCTCATGACGATGCATGGTTCCTAACTCTGCTATACGGACAGGCAGGTTACGGTAGCTCCATAGTTGATTTTTGAAAACCATCATATGATGCGGACAGTTCATTGGACGCAATACAAGCTCTTCATTATCCATTTCCATAGTCGGGAACATATCCTCCTGATAATGGTCCCAATGTCCGCTTGTTTTATACAACTCTACATTACCAAGAACAGGTGTATACACATGGTCATAACCTAAGCGTTCTTCTAAATCAACGATATAACGCTCCACGTTACGACGAATAGTTGCTCCTTTTGGCAGCCATAATGGCAGACCCTGTCCTACTTTTTGCGACACGGTGAAAATACCAAGCTCTTTCCCAAGCTTCCGATGATCTCTTTCTTTACGCTCTTCCAAAATTTGCAGATATTCCTCTAATTGTGATTTTTTCTCAAATTCGGTTCCATAAATACGTTGCAGCTGTTTATTATTACTGTCTCCACGCCAATAAGCGCCAGAAATACTTAATAATTTAAATGCTTTGATTTTACTGGTAGAAGGAACATGCACTCCTCTGCATAAATCAAAGAACTCCCCTTGTTCGTATATGGTTACTGTTTCATCTTCAGGGATTGCATCCAGCAATTCTAATTTTAAGTCATCACCAATTTCTGCAAAGCGGGCTTTTGCTTCATCACGAGATACTTCTACACGAGTTATTTCTAAGTTCTCGTCCACGATCCGTTTCATTTCTTTTTCTATTTTCGGAAGGTCTTCCGGAGTTAAGGTATGCTCCATATCAATATCATAGTAGAAGCCTTCCTCAATCACTGGACCGACACCTAATTGCACATTAGGGTACAAGCGTTTTACAGCTTGCGCTAATAAATGGGCTGTAGAGTGACGTGCTATTTCCAAGCCTTCTTGGTCACGATACGTAATAATTTCAATTTTTCCGCCCTTTGGAAGAGGACGGCGTAAATCTACAGGCTCTCCATCCAATTTAACTGCAAGTGCCTGCTTTTTTAAACCTGAAGAAATAGAAGCAGCAATATCTTCTCCTGTTGTTCCCTCCGGAAAGGCTTTTTCAGCTCCATCTGGAAAAATAATTGTTAAATCAGCCATGTTCATCGAACTCCTTTATCAAATGTAAAAAAACGCTCTATCTCTTTGCGCTATGCAAAGGGACGAGCGTTTTATGCCGTGGTTCCACCCAAATTCCTGAAGATAAACGAATCCTCTTATCCTCAGCTTCATTGATCTTTAACGCAGATAGGACGTTACTGCCTACTTTCAATCGTTTCAGCAGCAATGCTCCGAGGCGGTAATTATTTCTTCACGAAAGGAAGCTTGCAGCCAAATGACTTCCCTCTCTGAGTACGTAATCAGGAAATAATGTTGTCCTCATCTCAGCAGCTTATTTTCAAACTCTATTCGTATTATATTCCTTTCAGGTTTGAAAAGCAAGTCCAATGGATTATTCTCCGCGAGACAGGATAGAAGTTCCTTCCGTTTCAAATTCCACCCTTTCTTGAAAGATATTTGTTATTGTCATGATTTTCGGATCGTCCGGATCATTTCCATACACTTTTATTTTTGCTGGCGACATGGCAATAAGCGGACTTAAATTAAATTCATTTTCATGCAGGCCCAATGCATATAACGGTGCTTGAAACATCCACATACGCAGCATATCTTTAGAAATTACTTCTCCTTTATCATTATAAAAAATAAAATTCTCTCCCTGTTCGATATAAACCAAATCAACACAGGGATCTTTTTTCTCGATATAATGACGGAGCATATCTATAAATGCCTGATGATCCTCTTCCCGTTTAAATTCTTCAATTGCTTTCCCGACACATTCGTGGACAAATTCTAAAAAGGAAGCAAGCCGAAAATGCAATATTGCACTAAAATGAATGCTTTTATGTTCTTTTAAATGACGAAAAAAAATATCCTGCAAAAGCTTTATAGTATTCACATGTTCTCGCAAATACTGATTGTCTGAATCTGTTTCAAACAAAATCCACATAGAAAAATCATAAATACGGTTGATTTCATCCGGATCTGAAAAATAATAATTATCGGTAATCTTACCAATAATGATGTCAGAAAGATGCTCTTCTATAAAAACCTCTGCCATCACGGAGCTTATCACATGGATGAACTCCTTCTCTGCTAAATCACCTTCCAGCCTTAATCTGCTGCTCCAGGCATTTGTTTGTTGATGTACTCTGATCTGCTTTTTATATGGAGTCAACTGATTACGAAAAACCGTTACTTCTTTATCCGATTCAAAATACAGTTCCAACAATACATATCACCCTCATCCACTTACAAACTGTTACAATTATATGGACAAGGTTATATAAAAATGCGTAAACTAGTCAGACTAGCAAATGAAAGTCATGTAGTATAAGAAAAGTTGAAACCAAACCATGTTTGATAACCCTGCCAGTCAGCAAGTTTTCTTTAAAGGAAATGAGCTTGGGGGCTGCGGAAAACGGTGTATATTTCTGGGGTTCAGGATTACCAATGTTGTCAGGTTAGTGCGGCCGCTACGGAAAAACACTACGCTTTCCCATAGGAGTCTACGTGTTTTTCCTCCGCTAGACAGGTTTTATTACTATCTATATCAAATTTAATAAAATTCATTAACCTGACAATATTGTTAGGTTTACTCCCCCATGAAACCCTCTAGCTTTTTACCTACGTTTCCTGTTCATAAAAAAAGATTTCCGTATCTGAGCGGAAATCTTTTTTATGAAGGCAGATTGTGAATCATGTGTGTTCAAATCGTTATTCGTCTCTTCTATTTTTACCGGACATTTTTACCACACTGCTAACCTGCTTAATCCGTTCAATAATCCGGCCGGCTTTCACTTCTTCCACACCGTTTCTGGTGCTTGCCAATTCTTTCTCCAGTTCATTCAAATCAAAATTGGAGGAGAAAAAGACAGGCAATCCTTCCATCATCCGGTATTGCAGTACGGAGCCCAACACTTCATCCCGAAACCAGGCAGATTGCAATTCCGCTCCAATATCATCTAACATTAACACATCCGCTTTCTTAAAGAAATCTATCTTTTCGTTAAATGAATCATCTTTAAAGGAACCTTTTATTTCCCGGACAAACTCTGGCATGTAAATCAAGGTAGTAGAGTAATTTCTCTTTTTCAGCTCATTTGCTATCGCGCCGAGCAAATAGGTTTTTCCAATTCCAAATGATCCATGAAGATACAATCCTTTTTTCGGCAGCCCGCTTTTTGCTTCTTCTAAAAAGCTGATAATCTCACCAATAGCTGAAATTCTTGACTTATCTTGGATCACTTCTGACATTTTTGCTTCTAAAATCTCCTTCGGCATATAAAGGCTCTGAAAAAGCTTCTGTTGTGCTTCCTGTTCCTCAACCTGAATACGTGAATGACATTTTTCATAGCTCAGTCTAATTTCATTTTTATCCATACTTAATACCGGAGAGTAACCCTGCATCAAATTCTGGCACTCTCCGAAAGATGCACAACGGTCACATTGTTTCGATTGTGATTTATATTCATAGAGCCGCATTAAATTCTTTTCAATATCGTGGTCAGTCAGTTCCGGATGGTCACGCAAAAATGCTTTAACAGAGGGATCACTTAGAATTTCATTTTTTATTCTAGTGTAATTGGTTTTGAAGTTCTCATTTTTGTCCATCCATGCTTTTAATTCGGATTGTATCGGTTTCACCTATTATCCCTCCTTTTCATCTCAGCTTTCATTTAAATATTTTTGCAGCTTAGCTTCAATTTCCTGCTGCTCTTGTTCGCTTATATTGCTGTCTGTTGTATTTTTTGATGGTGTCTTTTTCCGGTTATTAAACCAGTCCGGAACAACTTCTTTTTTATAGTTGTTATTATAATTATAATTATTACTTTTCCTTGGTTTACTTTTGGATGATTTATATTTTTCCTGTTCTTGTTTAGCAAAGTTCATGGCATCTTTTGCTGTTTTCAATCCAACTCTTGACCAATGGCCCGCAATGGTTTCCATATACGCTTTAGACAGCTTCATATTGGATTGCAGCAGAACATAATGAATCAGTACATTCATGACAGGAGCTGGCAGCCCCTGTTTAGTCATCACTTCCCGGACTACTTTAATATCCTGCTCCGAAGCATGGTTTCCGTCAGATAAATCCTCCAATAACTGCTTTGGTGATATGTTCTCCAGCTCGTGAATCAGCTGCTCTTCTTTTGTCGCAGGCTGCTTCATAGAAACTTGTGTATCAACAGCTGCCATTTTTTCGTTTAAACGGATAGCCTGTCCATTATTACGGGAGATAAACATATCATGGCAAGCAGATTTAAATTCTTCCTGATTCAATTGGTTATCTTCATCAAGTGCCCATAAAAGTGCTTTTTCTATTTCTATACTTTCTGCATCATATAATACCTTCATCTGATAAATGAGTTTTTTATTTACAGAATGTAAAACTTTTTCAGCCGGAATAAACCGCTGACGAAGCGACTGTTCTATCCATGAAAAATCCATTAAATCCGTTTCTCTATTTTCTTTTTCATTTTCCATATTCAGAACAGCAGACGAAGAAGGTGTAATCGTATCAAACACTTCATTAAAATCAGCTGTTACCTCTTCCCCATAAGCAATGCTGTCCTTTACATAACGAGCATAAAGCTCATTATATTTCTGTTCTCCTATATGATGTAATAATAGCTGGGACAGCATAGGTTCTCCAAAAAATTGATTGGGGGAATAAGGACGCTGCACACTATAAGTATAATAATCTCTGTTGTCCTCTCTTCGTTTATAGGTCTTTAATAACCCGATAGCTTCCAATTTTATACGTGCACGGTAAATATTATCCAGCGTTAAATTCAAATATGTCATTAATGTATGATGTGTCTGCGCTTTTTGCGCATAATCTACCTCATAAAATAATGTATAGTATAACGAAATTGCCTGAACCCCAATCAACGGCTGATAAAAATGCGTCAATGATGCATTAAAATCAATGAAAGGCTGTTCATCCATAACAACATGGTACCCATCAATAGGAAGGATTTTTCCGATTACATTCATTTCAACCCATCCTTTATTTTATTCTTCCTGTGTTTGTTTATCTGTCTTGATAATTTCTTTCAACTCATCCAAGAAAACAGTTATATCCTTAAATTGACGATAGACAGAAGCAAACCTGACATAAGATACTTCATCCACCTCAGCAAGTCTTTCCATCACCATTTCGCCTACATTATGACTGGAAACCTCTGAGTTCCCTTCATTCCGTAATTTCTTTTCTACATCTAAAGCAATATTTTCTATCGTATCTATCGCCACAGGGCGTTTCTCACAAGCTCTGATAATCCCTCTGGTAAGTTTTTCCCTTGAAAACTCCTGACGCATGCCATCTTTTTTCACAACAATGAGTGGTACTTCTTCAATCCGTTCAAAAGTGGTAAAACGAAATCCGCACTTCTCACATTCCCGGCGTCTGCGTATAGCTGCTCCCTCTTCAATTGGACGAGAATCTAACACTTTCGTATTTTTATTATTGCAGTTAGAACAACGCATTTCGTTCACTCCTTCTTCATTTACCCTTCTATTAATGGTAATTGTTCATTCACATGCTGATACATTCTTTTTATGATTTTATTACTGTAACCAAAATCTATCTGGAGAGGTGTTTCTGTAGTCACTGAAAAGTCAAGCGCTGTATAATACGGCCGGACCATAATGACTGTAGCAATAATGAAAACTTTTTTACCTCGTTTACTGACAGCACTAATCTCCCCATGCTGCTCCGAGCTGGCATGAATCGAAAAGTCAGAGCTTCCATTAAAATACGTCTCTAGTTCCTGAATAACAGTATTCTTACTCGCTTTATAATATCTGGTTTTTAAGCTTGCATCTATATGATGATCACTTGTTTCTGCATGATTACTAAAAAAACGTTTCATTTTATACCCTATTGACATAAACATACACATCCTATATTTATCGCTATAAAAAACTATTCTACAAGCATCTCTTTTCTCTGTAAACAGCATTGCAGCGTATTTATTCTACCGTATCTTCCAATTCTTTTAAACATATAAATACATACATATATGTATATATTATTTTAACATGATTTGTACATTTAAACTACTTTACCAAAATAGAGTAAACTGCGGATTTAATATAAGCACATTAAAAAGACATTTATAGAACATAAACCCGTTTAAATTTCTTGGTATTATTCTCATGAAATAGTCATAAAGACTTATTACATATTGTTCAACAACAACCGATAAAGTAATTAAGAAAGCCATTATCCATAAAGATGTCATTTTAAAAAAGAAGGAGTATGTTTTAATGAGTGTAGGAAAGAAATTGAATTTATCTTTTACTGTATTAATTGTTTTATTGGCTGTTTCTGTTGGAAGCAGCATCATGAATTTGAAAAACATTGAAAATGATGTAGGGGAGGCAATGGATTCACGCCTGGAGCAGCTTATATTAATTGAAAATATCCGCTATGATGTTGCGATGCAGGCGCTCCATACCCGTTCAATGATTTTAGAACCGGAGGAAGATATCCATAGAGAGAATCTTATAGCTGTCGCTGCAGACCTTGACGGCAATTTAGATGAATTACAAGGCTATTTAGCATCTGAGGAAATGAGATCATATTGGGATCAGGCTAATGCCCCGAATAATGATTTCAATGAGGCAATGCCAGATATTATAGCTGATGTGGAAAATGGGAATATCGAAGAGGCGACAGAAATCGTCAATACAACTGTACAGGATATCAATACTGCTATGCTTGATGCAGCTGAAGAAATGGAAATCTATCAAACTGGACAAATGGATAATATCGATAGCGAAATAAGCTCTGCCATTGTTACTGCCCAGGTTATTTCATTCGTTGTTCTGGGTGCAAGTATACTCATTGGTATTGGTTTAATGTTCTATGTTCGCCGTTCTATCACAGCCCCATTAGTAAGTGTCATGGATGTTGCAAGGAAATTTGGTGATGGTGATCTATCTGCAGAGGATATAGCTGTTAAATCTAAAGATGAACTAGGTCAGCTGGCTGCAATTTTCAATGCTTCTAAAAATAATACCCGGGACTTAATTATGCGTATTCAACACAATGCGGAACAGCTGGGTGCATCATCCGAAGAGCTTTCAGCAAGCGCTGAAGAAGCATCTGCAACAACGGAAGAAGTGACGAAGCAGGCTGCGGAGACTGCGGAAACTTCTCAAACTGCAGCACACGCCGCAAATGAAAGCTCCATTGCAATGGGAGAAACCGCTCAGGGTGTTCAGCGAATTGCTGAAGCTGCGCAGTCACTTCATGCTTCTTCCAGCGAAACAAGTGAAGCCGCACAAAATGGAACATTGGTTATCGGGGACGCTCAGCAGCAAATGAATCACATAAATGAATCTGCTTCTTCTGTCAATGATCTTGTGCTGAAACTGGCAAAACAAACCGAAGAAATTGAAAATATTACGAAGGTCATTACTGATATCACAGATCAAACCAATCTATTAGCATTAAATGCAGCGATTGAGGCAGCCCGTGCAGGTGAACAAGGAAAAGGTTTTTCAGTTGTAGCAGATGAAGTACGCAAGCTAGCTGAGCAATCCAAAAAATCAGCCAGCTCTATTAGTCTGTTAACCACAGAAATCAAAAATGATACAGAAAATGTGGAGAAAGCCATGCAAACTGCTTTACCTGCTGTTCAAAAAGGAGTAGAGGTTATTACTGAGGCCGGAACATCTTTTGAAGCGATTGTGACTGCTGTCCAAGGAATGACACACGAAATCCAGGAGGTTTCAGCAACCTCACAGGAGCTTTCAGCAAGCGCAGAACAAGTTTCTGCCTCCGTTACAGAAATTTCAACCGGATCACAGGTCATGTCTGGCAATATTGACACGATTGCCGCTTCAATGGAAGAACAATCTGCAACGATGAATGAAGTTGCCCATGTCGCCACCTCCTTAAGTGAAACTGCTCAAGGATTGCAGGAGGAGACACAGAAATTTAAAGTATAAGACAGAAAAACATCCGCATAAACGCTCAAGCGGATGTTTTTCTGCTGTTATAAGAATCTCTTTTCGGGAAAAAGGAAGCTGATATAGAAACCCGCTTCCCTTTTATATCGTTCTATGATGTTAAACGCACTTTCTGTTCCAGTCTATAACCTACATAGCTGACTAAATCGACAACACGTTTAGAGTAGCCCCATTCATTATCATACCAAGCAATAATCTTTAATTTATTATTATCCATCACCATCGTGGAGAGCCCATCAATGGTTGCAGAATAAGTGCTTGTAGTATAATCAATAGAAACCAGAGGTTCATCCGAATATTGAATAATCCCACGCATACTTCCTTCTGATGCTTGTTTGAATAAAGCATTCACTTCTTCTATCGTAACATCTTCTTCAATATCAATTACTAAATCTACCAATGATACATTAGGTGTTGGTACACGCAATGCCATTCCATGTAATTTACCTTTCGTCTGAGGCAGCACTTCTGCAAGCGCTTTAGCAGCCCCGGTCGTTGTCGGAATGATAGACTGCGTGCAGCTTCTTGCCCGGCGTAAATCTTTATGCGGATTATCAATATTCTTTTGATCATTTGTATATGCATGAACAGTCGTCATTAATCCGTTCTTTATCGTAAAGTGGTCATCAATTACTTTAACCACAGGAGCTAAACAATTGGTTGTACAAGATGCATTCGAGATAACATCATCTAATTCTGGATTGTAATCATTTTCATTTACACCAATAACAATTGTCTTATCCACTTCTTTTCCAGGAGCGGTGATGACTACTTTTTTTGCTCCAGCCTGCAGATGACGCCCAGCTGCCTCTTTTGTGTTAAATTTGCCAGTTGCTTCGATAACAACGTCAATTTCAAGGTCTTCCCATGGTAATTTTTCCGGTTCTCTGAAATTCACCAAAAGAACTTCCTTCCGGTTAACAATCAATTTATTCGGCAGCGCTTGCACTTCTCCATTAAAAGGACCATGGACACTATCATATTTAATTAAGTGAGCAAGCGTTTCTGAAGGATAGCTCGCATTAATGGCAACAACTTCTAAATGCTCCTCTTCCATTGCTTGACGAAAAACCATTCTACCAATTCGACCAAAACCTGTAATTGCAATACGCGTTTTTTCCATAAGCACTATCTTCCTCCCGAAAATGTTATACTTTTTATCTTTTGTTGTAATTAGTATAACACATATAAAAGAAAGTGTGTCATTAAATATTAAAATGTTTCACACATTTTTTGAATATCCTTTGTAAGGAACAGATGGATGACCATTTAAACAGGGGGATACATATTTTGACCATGACAAAGATTTTTTTATCTTCTTTTTTCCAGAACCATTTTCAGCATTTCTTTTTCTGATATAAAAAGACACTATCTGAACGGTGTAATTTACCGTTCAGATAGTGTCTTTTCACTCACCTATTCCATTACTTCCCATTTTTTCAGCAAATCAAATAATTGCTTCTTGCTTTCTTCCACGGAATGATTATTATCAATTACTTCATCAGCAAGCTTTGCCTTTTCTGCTAATGGCATCTGTGATTTAATCCGGTCCATTGCTTCCTGTTCACGAAGCTGATTTCTTTCCATTAAACGCTCTAACTGTGTTGCTTCATCTACAAACACGACGACTGTTTTATCCGCTAAAGAAGCCAGCTTGCCTTCAAACAGCAGCGGGATATCCAGCACAATGCATTTTTCTCCCTGCTCTGTGTACGTTTCTTTTTTCGCCAGCATCCGTTGGCGGACAGCCGGGTGAACAATTTGGTTTAATTGTTCTCTTTTTTCTTCATTTGAAAAAATAATAGATCCCAGCTTCGGGCGATCAATCGACCCATCTGCGCCTACTATGTCTTTGCCAAATACCTCGATAATCTTTTTATAAGATGCTTCTCCAGGCTCCACGACTTCTCTCGCTATCACATCCGCATCGATTACCGGGATATCTAATGCTGTAAACATTTTCGCTACCGTGCTTTTCCCGCTGGCAATGCCTCCGGTCAATCCAATCACTAAACTCATAAAACATTCACCTTTTTTTGCGGCTGGCAATGAAGACATAGATGCGTTCCCCGTCCGCCAACCTTCATTTTTATAATTTCTTCTCCGCAGGTTTTACATGGCTTCTTATCTTGACCGTAAACATATAAAACCTGTTGAAACATTCCCATATTCCCTTGGCTGTCTACGTAGCTTCGGATGGTCGTACCACCAGCTTTCACAGCTTCTTGAAGAGTTTCAATGGCTGCAGAACGAATAGCAGACGCTTCTTTTTTTGTCAGTTCATTGCATTTTGTTAACGGGTGGATCCCGGAACGGAATAACGTCTCGTCAACATAAATATTTCCAAGCCCCGTGACCAGATTTTGGTCCAAAAGCGCCGTTTTAATAAACCGGGAGGATTTTTTCAGCTTTTCGTAAAAATAATCCGTCGTAAATGCTTCTTCAAACGGCTCGGGGCCAAGCGCAGCTAAAGGAGCCTGCGTGAATTCACTCCCTTTGGCCAATAAATGCATGGTTCCAAACTTACGAACATCGTTATAACGCAATGTCTCTCCATTCTTTAAATGGAAGACAACATGCGTATGCTTTTCTATCTCTTCTCCCGGCTGATGCAAACTATATTTGCCTTCCATCCTTAAATGAGATACAAGAACATATTCATCTAGATAAAAAAGCAGAAACTTTCCTTTTCTTTTAATTTGTTGAAAGGTTTGTCCTTCCAGCAGATGCTTGAATACCTCTGCATCATCCGGCTGTTTTATTATATTTGCCCAAAGAACATCTGCTTTTTCAATCGTCTTTCCTTGAACAAGCAATTTTAACGTCTCTTTAATGGTTTCTACTTCTGGTAATTCCGGCATTTTCCCTTCCCCTTACTTCGCGTCAAACCAGCTTTCTCCATAAGAATAATCGACCTTGAGCGGAACAGAAATGTCAACCGTTTTTTCCATCATTTCTGGAACGATTTCCTTTAAGATTTCAATCTCGTCTTCCGGTGCTTCTAATATCAATTCATCATGGACCTGTAATAAAAGCTTGGCCTGCAGTTTTTCTTGTTTCATTCGATGGTCTAAATCAATCATTGCTTTTTTGATTACATCCGCTGCACTTCCCTGAATAGGTGTATTCATCGCTGTTCTTTCCGCAAAACTGCGTACATTAAAGTTCCTGCTCGTAATATCAGGCAAGTAACGGCGACGGTTCATCAGTGTGGATACATAGCCTTTTTGCTTTGCTTCAACAACAATGTCATCCATATATTCTTTAACGCTTGGATAGCTCTTAAAATACCGTTCGATGAATTGTTTCGCTTCTTTCCGAGTAATCCCTAAGTTCTGGGATAGTCCATAATCACTGATTCCATATACAATCCCAAAGTTGACAGCCTTTGCCTGCCGGCGCATACCCGAGGTGACTTCGTCTCTCTCGACATGAAATACATCCATTGCTGTCTGTGTATGAATATCTAAATCATTTTTAAAGGCAGCAATCAATTTCTCATCCCCTGCAATATGGGCAAGTACCCGTAATTCGATTTGCGAATAATCAGCAGCAAACATTTTCCAGCCTTCTCGAGATGGGACGAACGCCTGCCGTATCTTTCTGCCTTCCTCCAGACGGATAGGGATATTTTGCAAATTGGGATCAACTGAGCTCAATCTGCCTGTCTGTGTTAAAGCCTGATTAAAGCGTGTATGAATCTTATGCGTATCTTTACGGACCACCTTTTGCAAGCCTTCAATATAGGTTGATTGCAGCTTCCCTAACTGACGGTACAAAAGTAATTTAGGAATTATTTCGTGCTGATCTGCCAGCTGTTCCAAAACATCTGCTGCCGTAGAGTAACCAGTCTTCGTCTTCTTGATTACAGGAAGCCCTAAATCTTCAAATAACACCGGCCCGAGCTGCTTCGGTGAGTTCAGATTAAATTCCTTGCCAGCTAATTCATATACTTCTTTTTCTAAATTGCTGAGCCTTTCTTTTAAATCGTCTCCCATTTCTTTCAGCCGGTCCACATCTACTAAAACACCCTGATGCTCCATCTCAGCAAGAATCAAAGCAAGCGGCATTTCTAATTCCTTTAATAATTTCGCCTGTTCATTATCCTCTAATTCCTTCTCCATCGCCGGATATAATTCAAGCAGTACATTGGTTTTCCGGATCACATGCTCACTGAGAATTGCTTCTTCCGGAACCTTTTGTTTTGCGCCTTTTCCATAAACCTCTTCATCAAAGGATACGTCATATTTTCCTTTTCTGCTTGCAATAGCAGGTATATCATGACTGTTTTCAGCAGGATTGATTAAATAAGAAGCAAGCAGCGCATCAAACACTATGCCTTCTATTTGTATATCGTTCCGTAATAAGGCAACTTTTGTCCGCTTAGCATCAAATACAATTTTCTTTTTCTGAGGGTCCTCTGCCCATTTTTTGAAAATAGGCGAGTCCATCGCAACCGAAGTAGGTATGAAGCTTTTTTTATCGGCGTTGACAATGCCAATACCTTCTATTTGAGCTGTATGATAATTTTCACCCAACATCTCTATTACGAGTACATCTTCCTCTGAAAATAGATCTTCCGTTATTTCTTCCACTATGTCATATTGAATCTCTTTATGCTCTATCGCCTCTTCTTCCGTTTCGTCGGAGCCGGCAAGACGCGTCAACAGAGATTGGAAGCCTAAATCCATAAACATTTGACGGACGGAAGCGGCAGAGTAGCCTTCATAAATAACATCATCCAGACTAACCTCGATGGGCGAGTCCCGATTGATTGTTGCTAAATCTTTACTCATTAGCGCATCATCTTGGTGGTTTGTTAAATTTTCTTTAAGCTTTTTCCCGCTTACATCGTCCAGATTCTCGTAAACCTTCTCTAACGTATGAAATTGTGTTAACAGCTTCGTTGCTGTTTTTTCACCGACACCCGGCACTCCCGGGATATTGTCTGAACTGTCTCCCATCAGTCCTTTTAAATCAGTAATCTGTTCAGGCGTTACCTGCATTTTCTCAAGAAGATAAGACGGTGTATATTTTTCAATTTCACTGATTCCTTTTTTGGTTACACTGACCGTCACGTGATCCGAAACAAGCTGCAGTAAATCCTTGTCGCCAGAAATAACGGTTACTTCCCAGTCTTTATCATCTGCCTGTTTTGATAATGTGCCAATGATATCATCTGCTTCATACTGATCTAACTGGTAATGCCTGATGTCAAAAGCATCCAGCAGCTCTTTTAAGACTGGAAATTGTTCAGAAAGCTCTGAAGGTGTTTTTTGGCGTCCTCCTTTATACTCTTTATAGGTTTGATGGCGAAATGTTGTTTTCCCTGCATCGAAGGCCACGAGCATATGCGTTGGCTTCTCTTCCTCTAAAATACGGAGCAGCATCGTAGTAAATCCGTAAACGGCATTCGTATAGACGCCTTTTTCGTTATTCAATAATGGCAGAGCAAAAAAAGCACGATAAATAATACTGTTGCCATCCATTAGAATTAGCTTTTTGGTCATAATTCCGTCTCCTTTATCTATCAACTGTTTAAGTAACTTCATTTTATCATGTTTGGGGAAAACTTCATAATGCACACGTTCTTATTACATAGTTTTTCCAATCTGTACACATCGCATAACCAGTTAAACTCGTCTCTATATGACATCGATATCTTTCAGAACCAAAAGCGCAATGGTCTTCGGTGGGAAGATAAAGAGCAGCAATGTGGTCAGGTTAATGAATTTTATAAAAATTATATTTAATACAAGTAGATACCAATAAGACTAATCAGCGAAGGAGAATCATGGAGACTCCTGGCCGGCTAAGAACGGTCACGTCCTGTGACCAACGGCCGACCCTAGGACGCCCTGTCCATCGTGGGAAAGCACGGAGGGAAGCCCCCCGCAGAAAAAAAGCCATCACTATAACGCTAGTGATGACTTAATCTTTCGGAATATAAACGTGAATAGCAGTTCCTTTATTCACTTCGCTTTCTACAACAATCTCCCCTTGATGAACCTCTACAATATGCTTCACAATTGCAAGTCCAAGTCCTGTTCCTCCAGTATTCCGGCTTCTGTCCTTATCCATTCTGTAAAATCGTTCAAATACTCTTGGGATAGCCTTTTTTTCAATCCCGATTCCTGTATCTTCGATTGAAAACAACACTCGATTATTCTTTTCAGAGACGTTTAGACTAACGCTTCCGTCTGATGACGTATAATTAATTGCATTGTCTGCAAGGTTGATAATAACCTGTTTCAATTTTTCTGCATCTGCATACATATGAATATCAGCTGGAATAGATGTCGTAAAATGCAACTCTTTTTTCTCTGCTTTTTGTTCTAAAGACGGCAAAACCGCATCAATCATCTGTTTGACATTAAAATCTGCTTTTTGAAGTTGAAAATCTTCTCTTTCTAAACGGGAAAGCTCGAGCAGATCCTCTATAAGCAACTGTAATCGATGGCTTTCCTTAAAAATAATATCAATAAATTCTTCTGCTGCTTTTTCATCATGCTGTTTTTCCTTTAGCGTTTCCGCAAATCCCCGGATAGAAGTTATTGGTGTACGCAGCTCGTGAGAAACATTGGCAACAAAATCTTTGCGCATTTTTTCTAAACGCTTTAATTCCGTAATATCATATATAACCAGGACAGCACCCTTAATCATATTATGCTCATTAAAAATAGGAGCTGCAATCACTTCCATATAGTTTTTAGTCAGACCGCGCTTATTTTTAAATTGTTCTTTGACAGGCTCTTCATACAGAAATGTTTTTTGGACAACGTCGTGCATTGCCTCGTTTTCAAATACTTCATAATATAGATGACCGCGGTATTGTTTCTCTTTTCCTTGAAACATTTCCGTAAACCCTCGATTCACCAGATGAACGTATCCTTTTTCATCAATCAGCGCAAGCCCGTTTTTCATATTATCAATAATAGAAGTTAATTGCTCGGCATGCATTTGTTCCTGAATCGTAATTTCATTCATATTTCGTGCTAATTTATTGATATTTTTGCTTAACTGCTCCATTTCTTCACTATTACTGTTATTAAAACGGGCAGAATAATTTCCTTTAATCATTTCATTTACTGTTTTTGAAGCTTTATTAAGCGGTCTTGTGTATTTATTGTAGAATTGCATAAATATAATGGAAATCACTAAAAATTCCACTAAAATAATTGCTGCGATAAATATCCAGTTTCCTTGAGCTTGTACCATTAACCAGCCCGATAAAACCAGGACAATCGTGATACCTAGTATATTAGGAAACAAGGGTTTCGAAAATAATATTTGCATTTAAACCGGCTCCTCCAATTTATAACCTAATCCGCGGACTGTTTTAATATAAACAGGCTTTTTGGAATCAGGTTCAATTTTGTCCCGCAGATGACTCACATGAACATCTACAATTCTCGTATCTCCAACAAAATCATAATCCCACACACTGCTGAGTAATTGATCTCTGGAGATGACCTTTCCCTTATGTTTAGCCAAATAGTACAACAGTTCAAACTCTTTTCGTGTGAAAGTAATCAATTCTTCTTTCATTTCTGCTTCATAACGTTCCGGGTAAATCGTTAAATCCTTTATCCGTAGCGCTTGATAATGATTCTCGAGCGGACGCTGTGTTCTTCTGATAATTGCTTTCACACGGGCAATGACTTCTTTCGGGCTGAACGGCTTTGTCAGATAGTCATCTGCGCCAAGCTCCAGACCGAGGATTTTGTCTATTTCTTCATCTTTTGCGGTGAGCATTAATATCGGTGTATCAATATCATTCTTTCTTAACTTCCGGCATACTTCTATTCCATCCAGTTTTGGAAGCATTACATCTAAGATAATTAACTCATAGTTATCTGCAGCAGCTTTTTGATAGGCTTCTTCTCCATCGTATGCTACCTCTGTTGTGAATCCGGCATTTTCCATATTATATTTTAATAAAGTAACAATCGATTGCTCGTCATCCACAATTAGAATCTGTTTTCCCACTTAGAAAATCCCCCTTATTCATATATACGTTCTCTTAGACAAAAATTCCTTCTTTTAAAGCTCCCTTTTTTTGTTAAATGAAGATGTGAGAATGTATCTTTATATATTTTATTTTCTTTATTCTACCATTATTCACGTTCAACGCCTATTCCATAAGTAAATGTTAATAAAACTTAACAAAACTATCCAAATAAAAATAATGGTTTAAGAAAAACCTGAAGCAAGATGTGCTACAGGTTTTTGTGTGAGGGAGTTTTCTTTTGTTATACTTTTCCAACTAATGTTCTCGGCTGTTTATAAAACAGGAGGAACACAATAACAAGACTTAAAATAAAGGATGGAACCATATAGGATGAATTATATATTAATGAATAAAGCCACGCCGGCTGTCCTTCGACGGCTGAACCAAAGAAAACCATTCCGGCAATATAATGACAAATAAAACGAGCAGCTGATCCCAGAAATACACCTACGGATATATAGACAAAGGATTTCTTTACCCGCTTGTTTTTCATGCTTTCGATAACCTGCTTCGAAAACACTCCGGCAAGCCCTACTACCGTAAAAGCTAATCCATACTCAATGATTCCCTGTACGGGATGCAGGATATAAGCTGTACCAGTTGCCACCTGTAATATTCCCCAAAGGAAACCGGACAACAAACCTCCTTTCAGACCCCAGCGAAAGGCTACAATGAAGACAGGAATCATTGCAAAAGAAACGGAGCCTCCTTGCGGCCAAAGCTTAAATCCTAACGGTAAAATGTCCAGCAGTAATGCAAGTGCCGTAAAAATAGCTACTTCTACTAAAAATAATGTTTTATTCTTCAATCGTCTCTCCCCCATTTACATCGAACAATCTTTTTTTAGACAACAAAAAAGCAATGCCAAGGGAGTCTTCTTGATGGCGGTATTCTTTAAAAATACATTTTAAGAGAATACCTTAAACTCCACTCACACATTGCTTTTATATCCATCAAAAAGTCCACAATCCCTACGCCAGCGCTAACTGACAGGTTCAAAGGGTCAGAACATAGAAAATGTCCACTCTCAGCCAAAGGCTCCCCTTGCAGGCTTTTTATATTCACTTTTTTGTATAGGCTTAGTATAAATCACTTTCTAAAAAACCGCAATAGCCCCTGTTATTTTTCAACTTTCTTCGCTAATTCCAAAAATTCCTGCACATCCTGTTTACATATTTCGATGGTATTTTCCCAAAACTCAGGCTTGGACAAATCTACTTGCAAATGCTTTTCAGCAAGCTCTTCTACGGTCATTCTGCCGGTATCCCTTAATAAAGCAGTATATTTTGCTTCAAAATCTCCTTTATAATCCTTTGCATAAGCATAAATTCCCTGGCTGAATAAATAACCAAATGTATACGGGAAGTTATAAAATGGCACACCAGTAATATGAAAATGCAGCTTGGAAGCCCAGAAATGCGGATCATATTCGGACAGACTTCCGCAGTAAGCTTCCTTCTGTGCTTCCACCATAAGTTCATTTAACCGTTCCGTACTGACCATACCTTGCTTCCGTTCTTCATAGAATTGTTTCTCGAATAAAAAGCGTGCATGGATGTTCATGAAGAAAGCCACACTGCGCGATACTTTATCCTCTAACAACGTTAATTTTTCTTCATCTGTCGCCGCCATTTTCACCGATGCATCCGCTACAATCATTTCTGCAAAGGTCGAAGCAGTTTCCGCAACATTCATTGCATAGCCTTGATTCAAACCGTTCATATCGTTCATCACATACTGGTGATAGCCATGTCCCAACTCATGAGCCAGGGTAGCTATATTAGAAGGTGTTCCAGAGTACGTCATAAAAATACGAGTTTGTTCACTGAGCGGAAAGCTTGTACAGAAGCCCCCCGGACGTTTTCCTGCACGATCTTCCGCTTCAATCCAGCGTTTTTCAAACGCCATTTGTGCGAAATCCGCCATTTGGGGACTGAAGCCGCGGAATTGCTCTACAATAAAAGCAGCTCCTTCATCATAACTTTTCTTTTCCATTTTTGATTGAATCGGAGCATTCACATCGAAAATGCTTAATTTATCCAAATTTAACAGAGAAGCCTTTTGATGTAAGTAGTCTGCAAATAGGGATTTATGCTTTTCAATTGCTCCCCACATTGTATTTAATGTTTCTTCCTTCATTCGATTTTTTGCTAACGGCTCTTTTAAGACTTTGTCCCATCCATAATGTTTATAGGTCTGCAGGCGAAATCCAGCCAGGTGATTTAATGTCTGCCCAAATAAGTCCTCATTCGCTTTCCAGGCATCACTTATTCGCCGGTAAACATATTCTCTCTGCTCACGGTCAGGTGTCGACAGCTTATTAGCAGCCTGCCCAACAGAGTATTGTTGAACTTTTCCGTCCTCTTCTATATCAATTTTCATATTGCCGACTATTGTTTCATACATTTGGTTCCATGCATGGTACCCATCTATTGCTAAATCCCCGATTAAAATTTCTTCATTTTTAGATAATTGTTCACGTGCCCGCTCTCTTCTTTCTGTTAAAATAAATTGAAGCGGCTTTATCGCTTCCCTTTCCAGCAAGAGGTCCCAATTCGCTTCAGTCACTGCTCCCAGCTTCTGGTCGACTATTTTTGTTAACGCACTGTGCGCAGCCGCTATCTGCGCTCTTTTGGCAACATAGATATCTGCCTGTTTATCCGTTACATCCTGTGCACTTAAACAGCTGATAAACGCTCCCATCTCACGTAATTTTTTTGTAATAAGCTCGATTTGTTTTAAAACATGCTCCCAATCTTCTCCAAATCCGTTTGCTTCAAGATTATTTACGCTTTCGGTGACAGTCTCAATTTCTTCACTTAGCTCATTTACAAATTGACGAAGCGCTTCAGAATCGCTTTGCCCTGGAAAAATAACATCTAGATCCCATGTTGGTTGTAATTTTTGAGTCATCAGCTTCTCTCCCTTTTTTTATTCTATTATCTAATATTTAGTATAACGAAATTGTTAAAACAAAGCATTAAAAAAAAGCCTGTAAAGAAAATTTATTCTATTACAGGCATTTATTTCCCATCTATTTTTAAACAGCTATCTTATTTCTTTTTAGAAGACTTCTTTTTTTGTTTCTCCTTAGCCGCTTTTTTCCGCCTTATCCAAGCATTTAAAACCGCCGCAATGGTGAATATAGCAGATAATAGTTGTTCTATCAGGGTACTATCGATAAGCATCGGTGACTTATCTAATAGCACAAAAATTTGATTTGTTGCTGCGATAATCACGGCTATTATACTAATCATAGTACCTTTGTCCACTTTCTCCCCCTCCTTATACAACCCTATATATTATTATTGCAAAAACAAGGTTTTAGGAACGGCAGAAACCTTTAGAAGTTTCATTATCTATTTACTTGGGTATCATACATATATGCATTTAAAATATTTTTAATTAAAGATACTTGACTTTCTTTATTTATTATTTTACACTTTGTAACAGAAAGTAAGTAACTAATTATTTAGGAGGAATCGTAAATGGCAAAAGTAAACTGGAATTTAGACACAGCGCATAGTGAAGTAGGATTTTCTGTAAAGCATATGATGATTTCAAAAGCAAAAGGAACCTTCGATAATTTTGATGCAAAAATCGTTGCAGATGCAGAAGATTTAACCGATGCAGAAATTGAATTAAACATTGATGTGGAAAGCATCAACACTCGTAACAAAGACCGTGACGACCACCTTCGTTCTGCTGATTTCTTTGACGCAGAAAATTACCCTAAAATCACTTTCGTTGCAACAGATATCAAAAAATCTGGGAATAACTACGAAGTAACTGGTGATTTAACATTAAAAGGAACAACTAAACCGGTCACTTTGGATGTTGTTTTTGAAGGTCAAAGTAAAGATCCAATGAGCGGAAGCATTGTTGCAGGCTTCAGCGGTTCAACAAGCATCAACCGTAAAGAATTCGGTTTAACATGGAATGCTTCTCTCGAAACTGGCGGAGTTCTGGTAGGAGAAGAAGTAAAAATCAACTTTGAATTAGAATTACAAAAGGCTGAATAATATCACTAGCCTTTCCATCATAAAACAGCAAGCCCCTGATTTTACGCTGAGCAGTAAAATCAGGGGTTTTTTGCCTGAAAAAGAGAAGCATCGCGACTCGTATAAACAGCGACCGTCATCACTCCTTCTTCAGCCCTTGCTTGAATCAGCACCGGACGGTTATATTTATTACGGAACGCAAAATCCGGCCCCCACCAGCTCACTGTAGCATCTCTGCCCTTCGGAACATAAGGGACCTCTCTGCTGTGTGCATAGCGTTCGGTTATTTCAATGCCTTGCAGATCCACCGCATTAAATAATGTTGAGGATACCTGGCAAATCCCTCCGCCAATATCTTCACTAAACTCCCCTTTTACGATTACCGGAGCCGGCAGGTAACCTCTTTCTCTTGTCCGCTCTCCCACGATTTCATTAAAGGAAAAATGCTCACCGGGAAAGATCACTGTATTATTGATTGCATCTGCAGCCAATTCAATATTGCGTGTTCTTTCAGTATTCCCTTTTTTAAACCTTGTCGTAAAACGATTTAACTCTTTCTCCTTTAATTCTTTTAAAAGGTCTTCATTCACGCGTGCCGGAATCATTTGTTTTGGTACTTGTAGCCGGTTTTTCCCTGCCCCGCCATAATAAGCTTCGTTAATCAGAGTATGAAATTGGTTTACGTCCAGGGTAAATCCTTGTTTTTCTTTGATAATTTCTCCATTTTTATCTATATAAGCATTTTCCGGTTTTTTATAGACCTGCTCCTGCATATATTTTGTTAACCCTTGAATCTCATTCCAATCCAATAACGCTTCATCCATTTCAAATATATACGGCTTTAAATCGATAAGCCAAGAATCATCCTGTTCATCATAAAGTTCCATAACAGCAGCATTCGTTGTATGAGGAAATATAAGAAATAAAAATAGCAATAAAAGTACAATCGTTCGCATCATGACACACCCCTTAAGACTTAGTATGTTTGGGATGCTTTATTTCTATACAGTGAATAAGCTAGGATTTACTGTTACGCGGTGGAGAGTATTCCTTGTTAAAAAGCAAAAAAATTGCCGGGAGATTATCCCGGCAATTTTTAAAAGCTTATCTAAAGTCCCTGTTGTCTTCTAAATATTCACTTGCAACACGGTAGCCTACCAGGGCTGTCAGAGCAAGTAGAACGTAACATAATAAATTCTTCATATCGCTTACCTCCTGTGGAGTAATTTATCAAATACAACTTCAATTCGAATGTTATTTGGTTATTAGAATGGACGGAATTTACCTTTTTTAAGTAATGTTTTAGCACCGCCGACTAAGAATAGAGAACGGTCATCAACAACTTTTTTCATTGCTGCCGCTGCTTTACCGCTTAGTTTTTTACCATCAAGCACGTTTCCGATACCATCAGATAAGCCAAGAGATGCAACTGTTCCTTTGTTAGAGAAAACAAAGTCAGTAATCACTTCATCACGAATCAATGCAACAATGTTATCTGCTGCTTTCGCGCCTTCTTGTACAGCCAGCTGACCAGTTGGAGGGAATGGTTTTCCAGTTTCCGGATCCATTGTCCATGAGCAGTCTCCAAGGATAAAGATATTTTCTTCTCCTTCTGGACGTAAATCTAATCCAACATTTACTTTTCCTTTGAATAATTCAAATCCGGATTCAGCCAATACCGGGTTACCCATTACGCCGCCTGTCCATACAACTGTACCAGCTTTGATTAATTCGTTATCTTCGCCGACAACAAATCCGTCTTCTGTACATTCTTTGATGGCAGTACCAATACGGAATTCTACGCCACGATTTTCTAAGGACTGTTTTCCGTAAGAAACTAAATCTTCATCAAACATAGGTAAAATAGATGGCATTGCCTCTACGTTAATAATTTTTGCTTTGCTGCGATCGATATCGTATTTTTTACATAGCTCAGGTACTTTGTCTGCAAGCTCACCAACAAATTCAATCCCTGTGAATCCGCCGCCGCCGACAACGATGGTAAGCTGCTCGTCACGTTTTTCTTCGCTTGAAGAATACTGAGCAAACTGATATTCAATGTGCTCTGCAATTAATCGGCTGGAATCAATATCTGTGATTGCATAAGCATTCTCTTCCATACCCGGAATGCCAAATGAGTTGGATACAAATCCAAGTGCAAATACAAGATAGTCATAAGCCACTTCGCTGTTTTCAAGAACAACGCGTTTTTCCTCACGCTTCACTTCCGTAACGGTATCGTAAATTAAACGTACACGCTTAGGGTTAACTACATCTGTTAGCATAAAACGTGCCTGATTCGGGGTAATCGTACCCGCTGCTACTTCATGTAACCATGTACTTTCATAATGGTAATTATGTTTGTTGATTAACACAATCTCAGCTTCTTCAGGAGACAGCTGTTGAGTTAAACGTCTTGTTGCAACTAATCCAGCATAGCCTGCACCAAGAACGACTACTTTTGGTTTACTCATAATTCATCTTCCATCCTTTCTATCTTCCACAAATAAAATGTAATGTAATTTCGAACTATCACGTTTAATAGTCACTGCATCTATTATAATATCAAATTTTGCGGGATTAGGCTAATTTTCATTATAATTTCTTTAGAAAACTTAGCGAAACTTGTTTTATCAAAGAACCCGCATGATATATATGCTTATTAATAGGTGCGAAAGTTGAGATTTTAATATTAAAAAACTGCAAATTCGCCAGGCTACAGCAAATTCGCAGTTTTATTTTACCTTATTAATTTAATTATGAAACAGCTGCTTTCTTTCGTAATTTAATCAGCATAGATGGATGCAGTATCGACCTCAGAACCTTTGTGCTCTTCAGAACCTTTATCTGTTTCTGAGTCTGAGTTTTCTCCCTCTTCTTCAGTCTCATGCTCTCCATTATTTTCTTCTTCTTCAGGATTTCCTTCCTCTGATTCCGGCTCTTCACTCTCTACATCTTCAGAATCGGGTTCCTTGTTGTTTGCATTATCATCGTTGCCATTTTCTTCCTCTTCCGGCTGTTTCGGCGGTTGATCCGATTTATCTTTTGAATCTTCTTTCTCTGAATTCTCTTCATTCCTGTCATTTGTGCCGGGCGCCTCAGTTTCAGCTCCAGAATTATTGGAATCAGAAAAGCGGCTATTTTTTTCAGATTGATTCTGATGTACAGAAGCTGTGGAACGTTGCGTATTATTCGATTCTGATTCTCGGCTTTCTGTATTCTCATTATTTTCACCAGCTGCGTTTTCCTTATTTGAAGCGTTACTGCTTTGTTCACTGTCAGCTGGCTCATCATTTGTTATTTGATTAGATGATGCTTCCTCAGAAGCTATATAATCTTCTTCCTGCACCTCTGTTTCTGGATTTGTGTATGTTTCTTCCTCTGTTTCGGTACCTTGAGTCACAGTACGCTCTTCCTGCACTTCTATTTCATTGTCTTCCTGCTGAAGTATGTTGCGATAATCTAAATTAGCTGTTTGATAAATTTGTTCATTGTCTCCTAATAACCGATTATTCCAGGAGGTTGTAAAAATCTCTACGCTTTCTCCAGTTTGTCCAGTTCCGTCTTCTGTACTCACTTCCATTGAATATTCTACAGAGCGGTTATCCTTATAAATCCCCATGCCAATGATGATAATACAACCTGCTAACATAGAAATGTTTACCCATAATAGCTTTTTTTTGCGCATATATCTTCTTCCTTTTTAAATAGTTTCATTCGGATATTTATTATTTCACCCTTTTTATTATCAGACATATCCAACTCATTCAGAGTAATTGTCCATTTTATAACCATTCAACAATACGTTCACTACACTACCATTGTAATCGTCATCGGAGTCCTTTTCAAATACTTTTCGTTTTTTTCAAGCTTCTTCTTTCTATACACAGCCTCTAAGCCAGTGTTGCCGGCTTTTTCATTTTTAAAAAAATCAAGACTTGATTTTTTTTCCTCGCTCTTGTAAAGTTAACGTAATTATAATTTAATAAAATTCCAATTCTTATCCAGAGAGACGGAGGGACTGGCCCGACGATGTCTCAGCAACCAGCTGCTTCTAGCAAGGTGCTAATTCCAGAAGGGAACTCCCCTTTAAAGATAAGATATGTATCATCACGATATCATACCCTTCTTATCTCATCTCTGGAATAAGAAGGGTTTTTTATTGATTTCACATGGGAAAATCATAAGAAAACAGCATATTCGCGAAAGATAAGCGAATTCATGTTTCTGGATTGAGGAGGCTGAAGGAAAATGAGAAAAATAGAAACAGCATTAGTACAGTTAGGTAATAAAACGGACGAACGGACAGGGGCTATAAATCCGCCTATTTACATGTCAACAGCTTATCAGCACCAGGAAATTGGCCATTCCACAGGTTATGATTATACGCGTACCAAGAATCCGACCAGATCTGTTTTAGAGGAAGGTTTCGCAAAGCTGGAAGAAGGAGATGCTGCTTTCGCCTGCAGCTCAGGAATGGCAGCTATTCAATTAGTTCTCTCCTCCCTGTTTCGTATGGGCGATCACCTTATCGCGACAAAAGATATCTACGGAGGAACTTACCGTATTTTTAATCATTTTGAAAAAGCTTATAATATTTCCGTGACCTATGATGTCTGTCAAAATATCACGGAAACAGAACGATGTATTAACGAAAATACAAAGGCTATCTTTTTAGAAACACCGACGAACCCGTTACTTCAGGAGGTGGATATTGAAAAGTATGCGGAGCTGGCTAAAAAGCATAACCTGCTGCTTATTGTTGATAATACATTTTTAACACCTTATCTCCAGCAGCCAATTACGCTTGGTGCGGATATTGTAGTGCATAGTGCGACAAAATATATCGGCGGCCATAATGATGTTTTAGCCGGTCTGGTCGTAACCAAAAGTCCTGACCTTTCCGAAAAATTATTTGAAATGCATAATGCGTCAGGAGCAACATTATCTGCTTCAGACAGCTGGCTGCTTGTCCGCGGGTTAAAAACACTTGCATTGCGTATGCAGCGTCACGAGGAAAACGCA
This sequence comes from Oceanobacillus sp. FSL K6-0251, assembly GCF_038004725.1. Classification (NCBI taxonomy): domain Bacteria; kingdom Bacillati; phylum Bacillota; class Bacilli; order Caryophanales; family Bacillaceae; genus Oceanobacillus; species Oceanobacillus sp. FSL K6-0251. The sequence continues at coordinate 2,709,928 of NZ_JBBORS010000001.1, forward strand.
CAAAAAATTGCTGCTTACCTGCGAGACCACTCGTCAATTGGACAGGTTTATTATCCAAATAAAGGCGGCATGCTTTCATTTTGTTTAGAAGATGCCGACCAGGTGCGTTCTTTCTTAGCTAACCTCAACTTAATTGTATTTGCCGAAAGTCTGGGCGGTGTAGAAAGCTTTATTACCTATCCTACAACACAAACACATGCCGATATGCCGGAGGAAGAAAGAGATAACAGAGGAATCGGTGATGACCTTCTTCGTTTCTCTGTAGGAATTGAAGATGCGGAGGATTTAATAGCAGATATTGAGCAGGCGCTGCAGGTTGTCAGTAAAATTTAAAACAATACCCCAAAAAAGAGGCAGCTCATTTTAAAGCTGCCTCTTTTTTAGAGTAAAGATGAAATTATATTCTTCCTTACATATTATTTAATTTGCTCAACATTCAACATATGGAAGCATACAGCCATTTCATCGTATGCTTCCATAATTTAAGGTTCATTTAAGGTTCGTTACCCTTTTATTAAACCTAAATCCACTTTCCATTGTAACCATTGCAGCTGTCTCGTTTTACGAGGTAAGAATTGACGAATATCTTCCTCATGGTACCCAACTTGGAATCTTTTTTCATCCACCAAAATTGGACTTTTCAGCAGTCTTGGGTATTTGTGAATTAATTTCAATAAAGTTTGCAGAGACAAATCCTCTACATTCAAATTCAATTCTTTAAAAATTTTAGAACGGGTTGAAAGTATCTCATCCGTGCCTTCCACAGTCATTTGTAAAATATTCTTTAGTTCGTCAATTGTCAATGGTTGATGTAAAATATTTCGTTCCTTATAAGCAATTCCATTTTTGCGAAACCATTGTCTCGCTTTTCTTGTAGATGAGCAAGATACTCCGTAAATATGCACTGTCATATTCATTCTCCTTATTATTTGACATATTCATTACAAGATTCAAAGTGATTATGATGAAATGAAAGTAAAACATTTCTGCTTCTTCATTCCATTTTTTCTATCTTAGTTTCACTTTAGCATGGAAATGTGGTAAAACTATGGTAAGGTCATAAAAAAAACATGAAATGAAGCTTAATTCATCGAAATAAAGCTTGCTGCTATTATTCCTTCGCTCTATAAATATGCTTCCCCGGCTTCACGATTCCACAATACGCCCTTAAACTTCTGTTTAATAACAGCTTAAATCAAATAATGAACCCCCCCAAAAAACAAATGACAAAGGTCAACACCATTCTTCTATCTCCGCCATTATCGCAACCAGTTCATCTTCTAATTCTTTTCCTGTATCCGTATCTAATAAATGATTAAATAAGATGGAAAAGATAAGCCGTTCTCCCTTTCCATTGGTTACATAACCGGAAAGAGTGCTGACACCTTCAATGGTTCCTGTTTTTGCCTGAACATCCAGTCCCTTCATACGTTCACGTAAAGTGCCTCCAATCATTTTATCGGCTTCTCCAGCTGCCGGCAGACTGGCTAAAAATTCAGGGAACCACTTTTCCTGCTGGATTTCGTACAGTAAACGCGTCAGTTCTTCGGCTGGAATAAAGTTAGCTGCTGAAATTCCGGAACCATCCTTTAACTGGATTGTATCCAGATTGATTGAATAGGTAGCCAGAGCTTCTTTCACTGCTGCCAGACCCGATTCCCATGAACCGTCATCATATGTTTTACGCCCTAATTCTTTTGTGAGCATCTCACCAATCCCATTATTGCTAAGCTTCATAAAGGGAATAATAATGCCAGTTAATGGCGGTGACTGTTTATGGTAAATACACGCTGCATCTCCCTGAAGCTTTCCTTTTTTTATCCGGCCTTCTAACGCAATACCTTCCTTTTTTAATATTTGCCGGATTGTGTCTGCGATATAATTTTCAATATGTTTAATAGCCATATATACTTCCTGCTTTCCTTCTTTCCTGCCGATTTTTCCTGATATAAAAAAGTGATTTGCTGAATTATTCCGCCTTACAATCAATGCTTCTTCATCTGCTTCTTCTGTCGTTACAGCATCGTTGGTCACCGTAATTCCTTCCGTATGCGGCAGGATTTCTATCTTTGGGGTTGTATGCAATTTTTCCGGGGTAATGATTAATTTAATAGCATTCGTATCATAATCTGTATCTGGAGCAAGTGTTAAAGCAGATACTTCTGAACCATACCCGTATTGCTGATCAGCCCAAATTAAATCATCAGACCAGCGGATATCATCGTACCAGCTGTCATCAAGAATAAAGTCTCCGGATATATTTTTGATCCCACGCTCTTTTAAAGAAGCCACAAACTGTTTATAATCCTTTTCTTGTAAAGTCGGGTCTCCCTTTCCAACCAAATAAACATTACCATGACAGGTTTCCTCCACTACTTTCCCCCCCAAATGAAGCTCGGTTTGAAATGTATATTCAGGACCTAATTTCCTTAATGCCGCTACTGCTGTAAGTATTTTCAAGTTGGAAGCAGGCTGCAGCCGTGTTGATGCATAATAATTAAACAAGCTTGCACCGCTTGTCCCGGAGCGCACACTTATTCCTGAAACACTTCCTTTGTTGTGACATTTGTTTAATAAAAAGTTATTTAGTTTTTGCATCGATTCCACCTCGGATGATGTATTACGTTCTTAATTTTCTAATTCGATATCTATAGGTTAAAATCCTTTTTTCTAGTCAAATACCCTCTCAAACATAAAATCATTTCATATAGTAAACATACAGGGGGTGTAAAAAATGAGTAATTACAATGAATTTGGCGGAGGTTTTGCTCTACTGGTAGTCCTGTTCATCTTATTGATTATTGTAGGTACTTCTTATTGGGGATTCTAGTGATGCCATGATAAACAAATCTTTTCCTCCTCTTCCCTATAATTAATTAGCTTTACGTACGGCTGGCTAAGAAAATAGATCGTGATTATGAACGCTTGTAAAGATAATGCATCAACCTCTTTACAAGCATTTTTTATATGTAATATAAAAACAAGGCGCATGATGGAAAACTACATCGGCGCCTTGTTCCTCTTATTTTGACGGGTCCTTTTCAGGCTCATCATTATCTTCTTTTATTTCTTTCTTTTTGTCTTCCTCAGACATTATATTATTTGCTGAATTTTTGAATTCCCGTAAGGTCTGTCCGGCTGCTTTCCCGATTTCCGGAAGCTTTTTGGGACCGAAAATAATTAAGGCAATGATAACTATCAATATCAAACCCGGAATACCTATGTTTGCTGGACTCATGGAACAACACCTCCATTCTGATTTCATTATAAATCATTTCGATCTATTTTTTAATGGTTACACCCATAAAATTATAACGATTTGCCTTCTTTTTGTGAAATTTGCAGAATGAGCTGACGCATTAAATATGGAAATTGCTCAAATGCATTGGTAACATGCAGCCTTTCTGTGCGTTTATGTGCATCATGTCCGAACGGACCTACATTTAATACAGGTGCATCCAATTTACGCATCAATGAAAACGGCAATTCATACGAATCCCCCCATACCGGCGTATTTTCCTCGTAAACCTGCAGGCCTGTATCACTGCCTTGATAATGTACATAACTCAAATCACAAATTCCATTTAAAAAATGACTCCGTTTGATATCTAATTGAAATTCGTTTTTCGCTTCTTTTTCAACAAAATCAACACAATATTCTACAAAACCGTTACCGCTGGAATTTACAGCAGGATAATAAGGAGGTGCAAATAAAATCACCATGGCTGGCGCAAGCTCCTGACAATGAATCATTAAGCTGTCCGTAATACGAAGCGATTTTTCCCGGTCATCATAGTCATCATGAAAATGAATATCCTTTTTCACATCTTCAACAAATTCCCTGCCCAGTTTATTCCCTGCATACTCTAATAACTCTTTATAAGTAATTACTTTTACATGACCAATCGGCTGCACTTGATTATCCTTGCATATCTTTTTATACCGTTCATTACATTGTGCGGCAGCAGTCTTGGCAACCTGTTCAAATAAAGCAAAAGCCTCTTCTGCTGTCCGTTCTAAAAGAAAAATATTGTATAAAGCGGAAGAACGGTACGGAGTCTGAGTGGAATACCGCAGCCGCAAATCTGTTTGCTGCAGTGTAACCGGCAGCGGAGCGGTTTCACCGAGTACCGTTTCCTGAAAAATGGGATTCCATTCCATCTCCCTTGTTAAAAATGAAGAGATAAATGGAGATGTCATTCCGCTCAATGGTTCTCCTGCATGGGTTTCCTTCCCGTAGAATAAAGCTCCAGCTAAAACTTTCCCGATTGTCCCGCTGTAAATATAGTGTGTATTGTCCTTTGGGTCATGCCGAAATGTCGGCTCACTATTTAAAAATAACGTATAGGTTAAATCATGCTGTTTTTGTAATTCCGTCAGAACAGGGATAGCATAACGCATGCCTGCTGAATTCACTTCTTCGTCGGGCACAGTTAATAAAAGCAGGTTAATTGGCCATTCCTCTATACTGGCCTGTTCAATCAGACTCATATGCATCACAAGCCCCATCTTCATATCCATTGTGCCGCGCCCGAATAAGAAATCACCTGATTCTATATCTGCACGAATCTCTCTCGAAAATGTATCCTTTTGTTCCAGATATACTTTCGTAAGCTCCTCCGGCTGTGTTGCGAGCGGCTCAAGTGAACCATATTCCTCGGTATTTACCGTATCAAAATGGCTGATCAAACAAATCGTCTGCGTAGCTTCCGGATGTTTATATAAAGCAGTTAAAAGCTTCCGGCGCTGGTCTGCCTCATGCAGTTTTAAGTAAGCAGGATGGTCATGAAAATAAGTTAAATCCTGAAGCTTTGCATATAGCTTTCTGGGAAATTGCTTTTCTCCTTCTGAAAGACTGATACTCTTCCAGCTCACAAGCTCATTTAAGAGCTGACGTAATTCATCCGCACTGTTCCATTGAAATGCCTCCACGAAAACCCCCGCCTTTCTATTAACCTTCCTTTCTATTATATCAGCAATTGAACACGTTTACATTATTAGCAGTTATTCTCTTTCCAAATAATTTTCCATAGCCAGCTAGATAACAGTTCAGTCTTAGCCGCAAAATATGATATGATTTATAGTATAGAAAATTCATCAGGAGGTTATGTATGGGGAAAAGAATTACACTGTTTCTTTTAACAAATATTTTGGTTATGACGACAATCGTCATTGTCTGGTCCATCCTTACAAGTATATTTGATATTGGACCAAGCTATCGTTCAGATGGCGGAATTGATTATGTTTCTCTCATGATATTCAGTATTGTTGTAGGTTTTACCGGTTCATTTATTTCTTTAGCAATGTCCCGTTGGATGGCTAAGACCATGATGAAGGTGAAAATAGTTGATCCGAATAATATTACTACACAGCAAGAGCGTGACGTTTATGAAAAAGTAGAACGGTTGTCCCGTGCTGCCGGACTTTCACACACACCAGAGGTTGGTATTTACCCGTCACATGAAGTAAATGCTTTTGCAACAGGTCCAAGTAAAAAACGCTCTTTAGTTGCTGTTTCTCAAGGGCTGCTGGACAGTATGGATGATGATGCCGTAGAAGGAGTCATTGCACATGAGGTGGCTCACGTTGCAAATGGCGATATGGTGACAATGACTTTATTACAGGGAATCGTCAATACATTCGTCGTCTTCTTATCCCGGATCGCTGCAATGATCGTTTCCAGATTTGTGCGTTCCGAGCTGCAATGGATTGTTCAATTTGCTGCAATCATTATTTTCCAAATCTTATTTTCTATTTTAGGAAGCTTTGTCGTCAGTGCTTATTCCAGACATCGGGAATATCACGCAGACCGGGGCGGTGCAGATTTAGCAGGCCGTGATAAGATGACACATGCGCTACAATCGTTAAAAGCTTATATCAATCGTGCAGAAGCAGACGATCACACAAATGATACAGCAATTCAAACCATGAAAATCAGCAATAAATCCAGTATCCTTAATGCTTTATCTTCTCACCCGCCGCTGGATGAACGAATTGCTAGATTACAACAGCGCTAAGAAAATAAAACTTCCTTCTGCGGAGCGTTTTCGTACTCCTCCGCAAAAGGAAGTTTTTTTATAGCTAATTAGGAAAGAAACTTCACACAAACCACTTCTGGAACATCGATTACCTGATCTGTCTGCGTTAATTTCCCTGTTTCTGCATCTCTTTTATACAATACTACATTTCCGCTATGCTGGTTAGAAGCAAGAAGGAAGTTTTCAGTCGGATCCAATACAAAATCTCTTGGCCATTCACCACCGGATGGTGTGAATTCAAGAAATGTCAGCTCCCCGCTATTTTCATCTACTTTGAATGAAGCAATACTGTTATGCCCACGGTTTCCTGTATAAAGGAATTTTCCATCTGAAGTGATATGAATCGCACTCGCATCATTTGTTTCTTCAAAGTCAGCAGGTTTCGCAAGAATCGTCTGTTTCTCCGTAAATTCGCCTGTCTCCTGATTGTAATCTAAAACAATCACCTCTGTAGAAAGCTCTGTAATTAAATAAGCAATTGGTTTATTCGGATGGAACGTAATATGTCTTGGTCCGCTTCCCGGCTTTGCATGAAAAGTACTCACTTCCTGTAATGAGGAATCTTCCACCTTGTACGTCACTAAACGATCTGTTCCTAAATCTGCAACAACGATAAATTTCTTATCTGGAGTAAATCCAGTGAAATGAACATGCGGTTTTTCCTGTCTTTCATGCGGTCCGTTTCCTTCATGCTTGGTAAATTGCCCTTGCTCTACTTCTCCATCGTCAGTTGTAAAATGAAGACCAATATCGCCCTTATGGTAATTTCCTGTTACAACCAGGTTTTCTGCTGCCTCTACATGACATGGAGGGTTCCCTTCTACCAATTGACCATTTAACGGAGTTAGTTCACCGCTCGTTTTATCAACACGGAAAGCATTTACCCCTCCCATATCATCTTCCTGCGCAACAGCATATAAATAATTCTGATTTTCATTAAAATTAAGATATGTTGGATTTCCAAGCTCTGCTGCTACCTCTGAAGCAGACAGCTGTCCTTTTTCTGCATCCAGGGTGAATCGATATACTCCCTGGCTTGTCTTTCTTGTGTAGGTTCCTGCGTAACCAAAGTATTTGCTCATTTGAATGCATCCTTCCTTCAAAAACTATTCTTTCATTTGTTCATTGTATCATTTTCGACAAAAAGGTTACATACATAAGCATTTTAAAAATTCAATTTGCTGCTAAAACGGTTATCCTCCAGCCTGCGCTTGCTCACCCCATCGAAAACATTTGTACGTCGGAAAGCCAAACGGTCCGCCACAGCCGTGCTTTACACTTCATCTTCTATTCTTTGTCAAGGGGGTTAGCGAAGGAACGATCAACTCCTGTTTCTGTGGAAATGAAATTACTTTTTAGTGTGCGAAAATTGAGTAATAAGAAAAGAGACGGAGTTACACACCCCGGCCCTATTTCTTATTTATTCTTATGCTCTTGAAGCCTGCTCATGGTTTCATTAAATTCCGCTTCAATTTCTTTGTTAGGCTTATACGTTTTAAGGCTGACTAAAATAATGACTGCTGTACTCAGGATAAACCCGGGTACTATTTCGTATAAATATCCGGACAATGGAGAGTAGCCCCATGCAAATACAACGACTGCACCGACAATCATCCCCCAAAGCGCCCCAGATCCTGTTGTTTTCCTCCAAAATAGAGACAGCAGCACGACCGGTCCAAAAGAAGCGCCAAAGCCTGCCCAGGCAAAGGAAACAAGCCCTAAGATGGTGTCGTTTTGCTGCCAGGCAAATATCATAGCAATAAGTGAAACAGCTAAAACAGCCAGTCTACCCAAATTCACATAGGTTTTATCCTTTGCATCTGCATGAAACACAGCCTTGAAAATATCCTCCACCAGCGCAGAAGAAGTTACCAGCAGCTGGGAAGACACCGTACTCATAATTGCGGCAAGTACTGCCGCCAGCAGAAGGCCGGCTATGAATGGATGAAATAATAATTGCCCTAAAACAATAAATACAGCCTCCGGATCGGCAAGTGTCAATTCTGGATTGGCTTGAAAGAATGCAAATCCGGATATCGCTGTTGCGGCAGCACCGACTAATGAAATGACCATCCAGCTGATGCCGATACGGCGGGCAGAGGTGGTTTCTTTTACCGACTTGATTGCCATAAAACGAACGATAATATGCGGCTGTCCAAAATAACCCAATCCCCATGCTAAGGATGAAATTACCCCCGTTGCTGATGCAGCCGCAAAAAAGCTTAATATATCGGGATTGACGTCTTGGACGATGGTTACTGTTTCGCCAACTCCTCCAAGCGAAACGATGGTCAATGCCGGTACCAGAATCAGCGCCAGAAACATCATCGTTCCCTGCACTACATCGGTAAAACTGACTGCAAGAAAACCGCCGACAAGCGTGTAAATTATTGTTACCGCTGCTACAGTCATTAAGCCAGTATGATAGTTTACATCAAAAGCGCTCTGAAAAAATACGCCTCCTGCAACCATCCCTGAAGAGACATAAAACGTAAAATAAAGCAATATAACAATACCGGATGCGATGCGTAATACCTTCGTATTGTTTTTAAAGCGGCTGTCTAAGTAACTCGGAATCGTAATGGAGTTATTTGATACCTCGGTATAGGTCCGCAGTCTCGGAGCAATAATCAGCCAGTTTACCCAAGCCCCGGCTGCCAGACCGATGGCCATCCATCCCTCGGCCAGACCAAATACATAAATTGCGCCGGGAAGTCCCATTAACAGCCATTGCGACATATCGGAAGCACCGGCACTCAGTGCAGATGTAACAGGCCCCAGACTTCTTCCGCCCAGCATATAGTCATCTAAATTTGATGTCTTACGATAAGAATATAAACCAATAGCAATCATCACTAAAAAGTACAAGACAATCGCCATAACTTGATAGGTTGTTTCTGACATCCTTCCCTCTCCCTTTGTAAGTAATAAAACGAAACTTCATTCAGTGGGAATTTTGGTTCTTCTCCCACTGAATTAGCCTAAGTAATTCAGGGAGTTAGCTCACCTGATCTCTCGCCTAAATAAATTTGTGTTTACTCTTTATTTGGAGGCGGGAGTTTTACGGACGCTTCTCCGTGATAAAATTTATAATAACAAGTGTAAAACTTGTAATTTGTATTTTGATCATCATCCTATCTCTAGCGACAGGCGTTGAAAAAGACGGTATTAGAAACAACCCTTTTTAAGTTATCAGTTATTCTGCTCCTTCTTCCTCCGTCTCCCCAAAAAAAGCAACAATGTTAACGCTGCAGTTCCAATAATAATCGGCTGCTTTTTCAGCTTATCCTCCTCAGTATAAAAAACATCTTTCATAAGAAGATTCAGGTTCTGCGGTCTCTCTGCCAAACGGCGCATAAAATATCCGAACCAATCCTCTCCAAAGGGGATGTATGTGCAGAATCGAAATCCCTCTTTTACTAGTTGATGCTGCATATCGACTCGAAAACCATAAAGCATTTGAAATTCAAAACGATCTTTTGAAATATGATGTTCCTCGATAAACTCCTTTAATTCCTGAATGATACGATGATCATGCGTTGCGATAGATGTAAAAGCTTTTCCAAGCAACCTTTTCTTTGCTATCATCAGGAAATTCTTATCAATGTCCTCTTTAGAGGAATACGCAACTGTACTGTCTTCCTTATAGGCGCCCTTTACGATGCGCAGACGCACATCTTCAAGACCGCTTAAATCCTTCTCTGCATCAAGCAAGTATGTCTGTATAACAGTACCGACATTGGTATAGCTTTTTCGAAGACTTTTCAGAATCTCCAGGGTTTTCTCATAGTGGATATACTTCTCCATATCTATGTTCACAAAAATGTCACATGCATGAGCCACGTCTAGAATCTGCTCCACATTTTCAATACAAAAAGATTCTTCAATATCCAGCCCCAGCTGCGTCAGTTTGATAGAAATATGGCAATCCAAATGCTCTTCCTTGATTTGGCGGAGCATCGCTATGATTTTCTCTTTTGCATGCACCGCTTCATTTCTATCTGTTACAAACTCTCCGAGGTGGTCCATTGTACAAGATATCTGTTTTTGATTCAACTCTCTTATCACAGGAACAATGGCATCGAAAACGGTTCCGGCTACGAAACGTTCTGCTCCAAACCGCGTTCCAAATTTTCTCGCGCTTTTATTTAAAAAGTCATTATTGGAAAGTCCTATAAAAAAATTTCTAGCTAAATTAGCCATAACCCAATATCCCCCCATCTTCAAAACAAGCTCTTCATTTTAAATGCTTCCTGTGAACAGAAAAAACGATTTCTGCTTCTGTTCACAGGCAAGCTGCTATCTATTAAAATTGTTCTGACACAATTTTAGCCTCTAAGAAATGCTGCAGGTAATCCGGACCTCCTGCCTTTGAATCAGTTCCTGACATTTTAAACCCGCCAAACGGCTGGTAACCGACAATTGCTGCTGTACAGCCGCGGTTAAAATACAGGTTGCCGACATGGAAATCCTCCCGGGCACGTTCTAAATGAGCGCGATTTGTAGAAATAACCGCTCCTGTTAACCCATATTCCGTATTGTTTGCAATCTCTAACAGCTCATCAAAGTCTTTTGCCTTTGCAAACGCAACGACAGGTCCAAAGATTTCCTCTTGCATGATACGTGCTTTAGGGTTCAGATCCTTGAAAATAGTTGGATAGATAAAGAAGCCTTTAGAGTCATCTGTTTCTCCACCGAAAACAAGCTCTCCTTCTTCCTTGCCAATTTCAATATAGTTTTTGATTTTATCAAATTGTGTCTGGTTAATGACCGAAGCCATATACACATTTTCTTCGGATGGATTGCCGACAGTTAATGTTTTGGCAATTTCAACTGATTTCCTGATAACTTCATCGTAGACATCCTCATGGATGATTGCACGGGAGCATGCAGAGCATTTTTGCCCGGAGAATCCGAATGCAGAATGAACAATTGACTCAGCAGCCAAATCTAAATCAGCTGTTTCATCAACAATAATTGTGTCCTTCCCGCCCATTTCTGCAACAACCCGCTTCAGATGCTGCTGTCCATCTTGTATTTTAGCTGCACGTTCAAAAATACGGACACCAGTCGCTCGTGAACCGGTAAAGTTAATAAAATGTGTATCTTTGTGGTCTACCAGATAATCGCCAATTTCCTTTGGATCACCCGGCACAAAATTTAATACGCCCTTAGGCAGACCAGCTTCTTCTAATACTTCTACAAGCTTATATGCAATCACTGGTGTATTTTCAGAAGGCTTCAATAAGACCGGATTTCCAGCAACAATCGGAGCAGCAACCGTTCCGCACACAATAGCAAATGCAAAATTCCATGGTGGGATAACAACGCCGGGACCCATTGCTTTATAAAAATATTTATTATTTTCCGTAATACGGTCTTCTACATGTTTTCCCTGATCAAGCTCCAGCATCTGGCGCCCATAATATTCTAAAAAGTCAATGCCCTCTGCAATATCGCCATCCGCCTGATCCCAAGGCTTGCCGGCATCCTGAATCAGCCAAGCAGAAAATTTATGCTTACGGCGGCGGACAATAGCGGCCGCACGGAATAAAACATGCGCACGGTCTTCCACAGGTACTTTTCTCCAGGTTTCATAAGCTTCTACTGCTGCCTGAAAAGCCTGTTCAACATGGTCCTTTGTTGCTTTTGATACGTTTCCAACCACTTCTTCCTTATTAGCTGAGTTAATGGATACCAGTTTATCCTCTGTGTAAACTTTTTCTCCGTTGATAACCAGCGGATAATCTTTACCCAGCTCCGCGCGAACAGAACGTAATGCTCCCTCCAGCTCTTTTCTATTCTCTTCTTTCTTAAAATTTGTAAATGGTTCATGTGTAAATGGCTGCACCATGTAACATACCTCCTAGTAGATAATTTAATTCTGTTTTCCTATCAATCTATATGCAAAAAACATGCCAGTATTATCATTATTAATAAAAACACCTGATAAAAGCTTGCGAATAATGGAAGCGATTTCATTATTTTATGATTTTCTATTGCCTTTTATTGCAAATCACCTTTACAATAGTGTAAAGGAAAATTACACATATTGTATAGACGGTTTACAGATTACTTTACACTTACGAGGTGAGTTTATGAATGAACTTTTTTTCTTTGAGGAATTATTACAATCTGAAGATGACGCCATTACCATTGTAAACACGGAACAAAAAGTAATCTATTGGAACCATGCTGCCGAACAAACCTATCAAATCGATAAAGAACAAATTATCAATCAGCCTATCACAAACTTTTTTTCGCATGATGACCTGATGGTGATGAAGGTTTTAAACACAAAAGAGCCTGTTAAAAATGCTTATCACAGACCAAGGAAAGATAAGCATGTTGTGGTCAATTCCTCCCCTGTCTTTAATCAGGAAAATACTTTAATCGGTGTGATTTCGATTGAACGGGATATTACCCACATCGTGAAGCTGAACGATAATTTAGAAAGCACCTCCCAAGAGCTGCAGGAGCTAAAGCAAAAAATGACTCCCGCCTCTTCCAGCTCTCCCTTTGCTAAATTAAAAGGAGACAGTCAGGCACTCCACCAAATGATCCGGCTCGCCAGTAAAACTGCCGGAACCGATGCAACCACCTTGATTCTTGGAGAAAGCGGTACAGGGAAAGAGGTATGTGCCCGGGCGATTCATGATGCCAGCAAAAGAAAGAATGCCCCTTTTATTCCTGTCAATTGCGGCGCCATCCCGCAGGCGTTGTTTGAAAGTGAGTTATTTGGCTATGAGAGCGGCTCCTTTACCGGTGCAGAAAAAGGAGGGAAAGCAGGGAAAATCGAAATGGCTGATGGCGGCACAGTCTTTTTAGATGAAGTAGGTGAGCTTCCCTTAGATATGCAGGTAAAGCTTTTGCGTGTTCTGCAGGAAAACCGTATTTACCGTATCGGCGACTCAGGCGGAAAACAAATTGATGTCCGCTTTGTAGCTGCAACAAATCAGGATTTAGAAAAGCTGATGCAAGAGAATAAATTCAGATCGGATCTATTTTACCGATTAAATGTTATTCAATTGACCATGCCTCCTCTGCGTGATAGAAAAAAAGATATCAGCATTCTGGCAAAAACATTTTTAAAGCAATTTGCTGCGAAGTATCAGACTTCTATTCCAGAGATACCTGACGAAACAATGGAAGCCCTGCAGCAATATCATTGGCCTGGGAATATAAGAGAAATCAGAAACCTGATGGAAAGAATCATTATCCTGCATGAGGGAACAACCTTAACCAGACAGGATGTATTAAGCTTTCTCCCGGTCTCCTTTTCAAATCCTCCCTTGCCACATACGGAAACACTGCCGCTGGAGAAGGAAAATTTGGAGAAAATATCAATTGAACAAGCATTGGAATTATGTAACGGCAATAAATCAAAGGCAGCTAAACAGCTTGGTGTATCTCGTGTTACCTTATATCAAAAAATTAAAAAATACCATCTCGACATTTGATATACCTTCTTTTTCATTAACGTTTAAAACTGTTTCCAGATCTGAAAATATCCGCAGACAGATGTCGTTTTTGATGAAATCAAAGACAGTTAAATAAAAAGAGAGTTTTTTTCTCTCTTTATTTAATTGGTTAAAAAGCAAAACATTACTTAATCAACAAGTCAAGCTTTAGAAAAATGCATGTTAGCCTTATAGCTACCGTGCTTGCAAAAAACGGTTCCCCTCCTCGCTGTGAAATAAGGAGACTATCTTTGTAAGAGTGCACCGCACTCTTCTTTAGAACAACATCATATTTTTACTAAATATATCGAAAAATCAAATATTAATGCATATTTCCGAGGAATACACTCGTGCACTGCTAATTAAACAGAAACCTTCCTCTACAACCAGCTAGATAATGGCCTGTATTGATATATTTTAAAGGAAAAGGAAAATAATGATGCCCGATTATTCAGTAAAATCACTAAACTACTATTTTATGAGTAAGACTCTCAGACCATTTTTTAAAAAAATGAGAAAGAAAAACCACTAGTTTTGTCGAAAGCATTTCATTTTTTTTCTCTTTTTGCGATAATTCTTTTGGTACTTTAATAATAAGCTTTTATTACATTATTCATCGCAGCCAAATATTACTAAGAAAGGTGCATCGTAAAGGATATGAAAGAAGAAGTAAAGATTGATGAGTACAACAGGGAGGCCATTGTACTATCAATTGTTCAAAAAAGAAGTGAAATGTTACAACAAGCACAAAAGAATGGCTTGGGAGCCAAAGAAACCGTTAACTGCAGCCAAGAATTAGATGAGTTAATGAATCAGCTAGTTCTTTTAGATACTTAACATAAAAACGTACAAACAAAACCAATACACTATTAAATAGGGAAAGAGGCTCTTTTCATAAAAGAGCCTCTGTTTTATTATAATAATATAAAACGCATCGTTTTCTCCAAAAAATTGAAACCAAACTGTAACAATAAACGTACATATAAGTAAGACAAGGAAAAAGGGAGGGTACATATTGACTTTATTTGGTTACGCTATACAAGATTTATATTTATGGATACTGATTATAGCAGCAATTTTAACCGTTGTTGTTTTATTATTTGGAGATTTATTGGATGGCATTTTTGAATCCATCCCTTTCCTGCATCCGGTGCTCGTTCTTTCCTTTTTCATTTTTTTATCTGCCATGGGATATATTCTCGAATGGTTCATGGACTGGTCAAGTCTAGTCATTCTAATTATTGCTTCTATATCAAGTATCATTTTTGTAACTCTCCTGCATTTATTTGTTCTTGTTCCAATCCGATCAGCTGAACAATCATGGGGATATTCAGAAGATGCTCTCATTGGCAGTGTAGGGACTGCGATTGTATCTATTCCGATAGATGGTTATGGAGAAGTAATGGTGCAATGGAAAAGCGGAGTTATCTCAAAACCGGCTGTCAGCTATGATAATGAAGCAATCTCTCAGGATGAGCGTGTTTTAATTATCGAAATTAAAGATGGTGTTTTCTATGTCAGCCCCTATCAATCGTTGGATTAGCTAATTAAAGATTAGCTTTTCACATATACTGAAGCTTCATTCCTTTTTAAATAGAGAGAATGTTAGTGAAGTATTTCCGGCTGCTCCCCTCTTACCCGCAGGGGCCGGCAGCCGGAAAAATAAAACTTAGAGGAGGAAAATCATGTCAGAATTGTGGATTGTTATTATTGTAGCAGCCGCGCTTCTTTTGGCACTGCTTGGTCTATTTGTAACCAAGTACCGTACAGCCGGTCCCGATGAAGCGCTCATTGTTACAGGAAGTTATTTAGGTGGAAAGAATGTTCACGTAGATGAAGCCGGAAATAAAATTAAAATTATTCGCGGCGGCGGAACATTCGTCGTTCCTGTCTTTCAACAAGCAGAACCACTTAGTCTTTTATCTAGTAAATTGGAGGTAACTACTCCAGAAGTTTACACAGAACAAGGTGTTCCTGTTTTAGCAGATGGTACAGCAATTTTTAAAATAGGCGGATCAATCAGTGAAATTGCTACAGCAGCAGAACAATTCCTTGGAAAATCTAAACAGGACCGGGAGCTGGAAGCGAAAGAAGTACTGGAAGGTCATCTACGTTCCATCCTTGGTTCGATGACGGTTGAAGAAATCTATAAAAACCGTGACAAGTTTTCTCAGGAAGTACAGCGGGTTGCTTCTAACGACTTAGCTAAGATGGGATTAGTTATCGTATCCTTTACGATTAAAGATGTAAGAGATACAAATGGATACTTAGAATCACTTGGTAAGCCCCGTATTGCACAAGTAAAACGTGATGCAGATATCGCTACAGCTGAAGCAGAGAAAGAAACGAGAATCAAGCGTGCGGAAGCAGCAAAAGATGCAAAACGTGCAGAATTGCAACGGGCAACCGAGATTGCAGAATCAGAAAAAGAAAATCAATTAAAAACATCTGAATACCGTCGTGAACAGGATACTGCAAAAGCACGCGCGGACCAAGCTTATGATTTTGAAACAGCCCGTTCCAAACAGGAAGTTACGGAACAAGAAATGCAAATTAAAATCATCGAGCGTCAAAAGCAAATTGAATTGGAAGAAAAAGAAATTTTGCGTCGTGAGAAGCAATATGATTCAGAAGTTAAGAAAAAAGCAGATGCGGACAGATATTCCGTGGAGCAATCTGCAATTGCTGAAAAAGCAAGAGAAATGGCTACCGCAGATGCGAACCAATATCGTATTGAAACAGCAGCTCGTGCAGAAGCTGAAAAAATCCGTGTTGACGGTCTTGCGAAAGCAGATGCAGAACGTGCACAAGGGGAATCAGAAGCAGAGGTTATCCGCTTGAAAGGTCTTGCGGAAGCAGAAGCGAAAGAAAAAGTCGCTCAAGCCTTTGAACAATATGGAGAAGCAGCTATTCTTGATATGGTTATCAAAATGCTTCCAGATTATGCAAAACAAGTTGCAAGCCCATTATCCAATATTGATAAGATTACAGTAGTCGATACAGGAAGCAATGGCGCTAATGGCGGAGCAAACAAAGTTTCCAGCTATGCAACCAACTTAATCAGTACATTGCAGGAAAATCTAAAAGAAACCTCTGGAATCGATATTAAGGAATTACTGGCAGGTGCATCGAAAGGCAATGCTAAACCGCAATCGAAAGAAACTCCTGCACCAGCGGCATCAGAAGTAGCTGCAGCGAAAACAAGCGAAGAAAATAATGATAACTAATGTAAGACAGCAATAGTTGCGGCACGGCAATAAAGTTGTTTCTCTGACTATCCGGATGTATCATGCTTTACTTTGAATAAAGAGGTGTTAATTTGAAAAATGAACCTGATAGGCTGAAAAAACATGGCCTTATTAGCTATTTTGCTTTTATCATAGGTGTTATCTGCTTTTTCATCGTTTTCATAACCCCTACAAGGATAGCTAACATAGGAAACTTAGCTGGTGATTATATCACATTTTTTCTTACAGCAGCAGGTATCATATTATCAATTATTGGATTAGGAAAGAAAACAGAAAAAAATACCATTCCGATTATATCTTTTATGCTTTCCTCTTCTTTCTTTATATTTTGGATAATCGTATTTATCTTATTAATTACCGGCCAAATGGACTTTGCTCCATAGCCCAATAATATGTCCAATCATAACCAGAGGTATTTAGGAACAGCTTTATTGTTATAAAACCAGAAATCAAATGCAGCAAAAGATAAAAATCTCTGTTCATTTTAAAATGAGCAGAGATTTTTGTTTACTTTCTATTTTTTATTATGCAGCCTTTTTCTGGCGGCAGCCAGATTAATGTCTTTCTTCCCCTGCCGTCTATTTAATGCATGCTTAAACAGATAACGTATGCCCTTTCCTCTCATCTGTTCATCTTCATAGCGCGGCAATACATGCAGATGCGCATGCATAATATACTGACCAGCTGCCTCCCCGCTGTTCCAGCCAATGTTATATCCGGAAGGCACATGCTTTTCATCAATCAGATTTTTGGCTCGCTGTAAAAGATCTTTTATTGCCAGCCATTCTCCATCTGTTAAGTCAAATGGATAGACTCGATGTGCTTTGGTCACAATCACTCCAGCTCCTTCGAGTGATCTCCCTGGTTCCTTTGCTTCCTCTAATTGTAAAAACATTGCTTTTTCATTTTCCAATATGATTTGCTGATTTTTTATTAAAGAAGGATAACAAAAAGGGCATTCAGGTGAATTCATTCTTCTGCCTCCCAGTATAAAAAACGTTATATTGATTAATTAGACCTATGTTTCCTTTCCTTATTCAGACTCTGTCAATAAAACAGGTCAACACCCTTGCCTCCTGTTCATCTACCGGGAGAAATAAATGTGGTTTGGACCCTGCGAAATAAGCACTGTCGCCTGTTTGGAGCAGCTGCTTTTTCCCATCATATAATAATTCAATTTCCCCTTCCAATATATAGATAAATTCGTCCTGTGAATGCGTATACGTTTTTTCATCACGCAAATTCAGAGACTTTGGAGTAACATGGACAATCGTCGGTTCAATCCCGCTATATTGGGAGCGGTTAGCAAGAATTTCATAGGAATACCCCATGCTTTCATCCCCTACTTTTTGCGGGCGGTTACTCTTCTTTTGGATAACAATATCCTGCTCTTCTTTATCATCCAGCACCCATGACAGCTGTATATGTAAAGCGTCACAAATTCGGGATAACGTCGCTATTGCGGAGGCAGTCTGTCCATTTTCAATTTTAGATAACAGACTTTTAGAGATATTGGAAGCGTCCGCAATTTCTTGCTGTGTTTTATCTTCCCGGCGTCTTGCATACTTAATTTTCTCTCCAATTTTATGTAATTCGATGCTGCTCATTCCTTCCTTTGCCAAATAGTCATTCGTGTTCTATTATATTTCTTGAACATCCTCTTATAGTATATTTAATCATAATCCAGACAAACCAATAGAGTCAATCTATTCTCGAATATCATTTACGGGAAACGATACTTAGCAACATACCAAAAAGCCTTGCCATCACTTGCTCGACAAGACTTTTCCGCTGTTTGTTTTATCTTCATGCATTTTTCAAATAAGCTACCGATCTGCTCGGCAATGTTTTTCCAAGCTTATTTTGAATATATATACTTGCTTCCTGAATACGTTTCTCATTTATTCCTGTCTCAATTCCCAGCCCGTTTAACAAATACAGCACATCATTGGTAGCAACATTACCTGCAGCTCCCGGTGCATAAGGACAACCGCCCAGGCCGCCGATGGTACTGTCGAAACGGGTAATTCCCATGTGAAGCGCCGTCATGATATTAGCTATTGCCATTCCTCTCGTATCATGAAAATGTAGTATCAGTTTATCTTTTGGAAAATAAGGAAAAAGACCTTTGAGCAATTTCTCCACTTGCGTCGGCACAGCTGTTCCAATGGTATCACCAAGGGAAAGATAGTCCACTCCGCTCTCAATTAATTGGTCACATACACTGAGCACATCCTCTACTGCAATCCGTCCCTCGTATGGACAATCAAATACCGTAGAAACATAGCCTGTTACTATTTTCCCGGCATTTTTAGCTTCTTTGATAACCTCAGTTAATATCGGATATGTCTCTGGAATTCGTTTATTAATATTTTTGAGGTTATGCGTCTCACTCGCCGACATAAACACGGAGGCACCGTCAATACCAGCCTCTAAAGCGTGCTCCAGCCCTTTCATATTCGGTACTAAAGCAGAATAGACGACCCCTTTTTCACGGTTGATCCGTTTGCCTACCTCCCTTGCATCCTTCAGTGCAGGAATCATTTTTGGATGAACAAAGGATGAATACTCAATTTCCGAGACGCCGGTTTTGGAAAGCATATTAATCCATGCAACCTTATCCTCTGTAGAAATCCATTTCTGCTCGTTCTGCAGACCGTCTCTTGGTCCGACTTCCTTTAAATAAACATTGCTTGGTAATCCACACATTCATACCCCTCCTTTGTATGCGTTTTCAATTCAAGCTATGAAAATATACCTCGATTGTGCATGACCCGCCAAATAAGCCAGCATAGATATTGCAAGGTATTACAATAACCTCATGCAAATTACCCCTCTTTATATACTACAAATAAAATTCAATCCAGTTTCCTTCTGTTCAACTTTGTTGAATCAAGTATATAATAAAATTTCTGAAAATGTCAATCCTGCCTGCTGTCAAAATGAAACAATTTTGATAAAATATATTCATAGTGCCATTTACAGAATACTTTCCTATTTAGGGTTTACAAATCGTCTGTAAAATGATTCTGTCCGTTTTTAATATACGTTTTGAACGATGTAAAACATACGATAATTTAGATAAGGAGCGTTTCCATGATAAAGATATATACCAATGGGGTCATACATACATTTCAAACTTCGCAGCCAGTTATACAGGCTGTTGTTATTAAAGATGGACATTTCATAGATATGGGATCCAATGAACAAATGCTTTCTTTTTGGAGCGCAAAAAGTGATGCGGTAATTGATCTGGGTGGAAAAGCTGCTACGCCGGGGTTAACAGATACACACCTCCACCTTTCTATGCAGGCAATGAAGTTTATTGATTTAGATGTGACCGGCGTCACAAAGAAAGAAGTATTTTTAAATAAAATAAAACAGCGTGCCGATACATTGGACAAGGGAGAATGGCTGCTTGGCGCCGGCTGGGATGAAAATCTATTCACTGACGGCGGTCTGCCTACGAAAGAAGAGCTTGATGCGGCTGCCCCGCACCACCCGCTTTTTCTGACAAGAATATGCGAGCATGCAGCCGTTGTTAACTCGAAGGCGCTTGAGGAAATTAATTATTCCAGCACGCTTGCTGTTCCAGAGAGCGGCGAGATTGTAACGGATGCAAATGGAGAACCCACCGGTTTAATTCTTGAATCAGCAGCGGTATTATTTAAAGCAAAAATCCCTGATAAATCCTATCAAACATGGAAAAAAGCACTTCGTAAAACCATTTCCACCGTTTCTGGATATGGTGTAACCAGTGTGCATTCCAATGATCCGGCTTATTTAGGCGGCTTACAGCAAACCTACCAGCTCTATCAGGAATTATTAAATGAAGAAAAAATGGGTCTGCGGGCAAATCTATTAATTGATTATCCTTTCTTAGAGGATCTGCATACAGCGGGAATGTACACCGGATATGGGAATAATATGCTGCAAATCGGAGCGGTAAAAATATTTGCAGACGGTGCTTTCGGCAGAAGAACGGCACTATTGAAGGAAGCATACTCCGATCAGCCCGGGCAATTTGGAGAAGCAATGCTCTCGCAGGATACATTGTACACTATCGTAAAACGCGCAAGGGAAATGGGTATGCCTGTTGCTGTTCATACAATTGGCGACCAGGCATTGGAAAATGTCCTTGATACCCTGGACCAATTTCCGGCATCCGCCTATAGAGACCGTCTGATACATGCGCAGGTCATTAATCCAGACCTAGTAAAGCGCCTTGCAACGCCGGATCGTATCGTTGATATTCAGCCTCGCTTCCTTGCAAGTGACTATCCATGGGTTACAGAGCGTCTTGGCGAAGCACGCATGCCTTATGCCTATGCCTGGAAAACATTACTTGATAATGGCATTATCTGCGGCGGTGGCTCAGATGCACCTGTTGAACCGTTGAATCCTTTACTCGGGATTCATGCGGCAGTTACCAGAAAAGCTCCCGGTGAAACACACAGCGGCTGGTACCCAGAACAAAAATTAAGCATGCACGAAGCTTTTTATCTATTTACAAAATACGCAGCTTATACAACAAATGAAGAAAAGCTAAAAGGAACCATTTCCCGCGGCAAGCTGGCAGATATGACGGTTTATTCTGCCGACCCATTTCAAATGAAGAATGCAGACGAATTAGTAGATACCAATATTGAAATGACGATTGTTGATGGAGACATTGTATATAGGAAAGGATAGAAACAATAAATTCGATGTATTAATTAAAATAAGCAGTGAAAAATCCAGCATGATTTTTCACTGCTTATTTATTATAATTAATCTTTAAAATGGCCAAATCAACGGCACAATGACAACGCATACAATCAGCTGAATAACCAAAAATGGAAAACCGCATTTAATATAATCAAGGAATGTATAATTTCCCGGACCATAAATCATTGTATTAGGCGGTGTGCCAACAGGAGAGGCATAGGCTGCAGATGCACCTACACAAACCGTCATTAAAATTGCTTTTGGATCAACTCCCATACTTGCTGCGATAACTAATCCAATCGGAGCCATAAGTGCTGCCGCTGCTGTATTGGACATGACAGAGGTCAGTACAGTGGTTACTCCGAAAATTAAAGCGGTAATAACATACGGTCCGGCGTTGCTTCCTGCCATCTCCAGTACATAATCCGCAATCATCTGTGCAGCGCCTGTTTCTGCTAAAGCAGTCGCCATAGGCATCATGGCGGCTACTAAAATGATTGTGGAGAAATCTAAGGAACGGTATGCTTTTTTCTCCGACATCGTACGTGTTAAAACAATAACCATTGCCCCCATAACAGAAACAATATGCAAAGGAATTCCAAATTGCTCTTCAAAGATCATAAAAACGACTGCTGCCAGCAAAACTCCAATGGCAACCATTTGTTTCCATGTGGCTTCTTCGCTTGTAGCTTCTTCTTCATTTTTCGTATCAGCTTCTTCCAAAGCCGTTTCCCGATTCGGAATAAGCTTATAACCAATCGTCATCATGTAAATAATACCAATAATCGTTAGAGGAATTCCGATATAGGCAAATTCAAAGAATCCGAATACAGGTGTATTTTCAATTAACCAAATGAAGTCCAGTCTAGTATCGAACTAAATCCAGCCATTCAAAAGTATAATAAATTCTTTAACTTTTGAGGGCGCCACCTACGTAAACTTTTTTTATCATCATTTGCTCCCTATCGAGGAACAAGTTAGGATAATTCATTATTATCTCCACACTTATCGACAATACGTTTTAACATGGTACCTATTATAATAGTTGACATAACAACAATGAAAGTAGTCCAAAAAGTGAGTTCAATTTCAAAAGTACCAATTATTAAGATCCAAACAAATAGTACAATTAAACGCCAGGTATCTTTTTTTAAATTCTTAATTTTTTTAATGCATTGTGTTTCATATTTCTACATCCTCTACATGATTTACTCTCTTTCCGCAATTTCTTTTAATCGGATTTTAACATGCAAATTATTGATTTTTTGTTTAGATTTTTTTCACCAATTTCTAATGAAAGCTTGGGTGATTGGCGGGGTAAGATCATATTTTTACACAAAGTCCGTTTCTTCATTTTGTTTTTGTGCTGTTTCAAAGATTGAAGTTTCGTTGTTTACTTATTGTTGCATAATCAGATTTAACGTCTCTAGTAATCGAGAGCGATCTTGTTTTCGTGTAGCTTTTGGGTTAATCGTAAATGGAGAATAACCAGTTACTCGATTCATACATAATCTCACTTTATTATGAAAGGATAATTGAGCAAAATAATCACCTTCGTTATATAAAACAATCTCGAAGATGCTTTGAGATGAGACTTTAGATACCTTTATGTATTCGATATCCGTAAAATAAATGGTTACTTCACTTTTCGTAGATGAATCTAATTGCAGATATTCATCTGTTATCGTGATATAAGGATAACCCCGGAATATTTTCAATATATTTGCAATGGTAAAGAAACTAAATAAAACCATAATAAACAATGCCAAAGCGATAATTAGTATAGCTTCTTCTATATAGGCAATATACATTATTAAGGTCCCAAAAACGACAAGTAATAATGAAAAAATGATTCCGAGAAAAAGCTTCCCTTTTGAATGATAAAACTCTATTTTATTTTCTATCAAATTAACCCCCCCTTACAATTAGAAATACTTTTTTGTCATTAATATGCCTCTTATTCAATAAGGTAATAAACTTTTTTTGCTTACTTTCTTCATGAACTTTCTCTTTTATCTAAAAAATTTCTAATAAAATATTTCTTCAATTGATACTAACTTTTTAACTGCCCTTATCATATCCCCATCAATTATCAACTACCATTTCTTAAAAAATCAAATAAAACAGGTAATTTTCTTCAAAAAAGGATAATTTTTTATGACTTTTTACATTTTTCCACCTAAAATTATGTTACTATTATATATATTTTAAATATATGGAGGTATTAGATGTCAAAAAGAATGCTTTATGTTCTTCTTGCAGCTGTATTCGCAATCGCTTTAACTGCTTGCGGTTCTAGTGATGAAGATGACGCAGCAGAAGCGGAAGAACAAGAAACAAATCAAGAAGAAAACGAAACAGAAGAAGACTCAGAGGAAAAAGCTGAGGAACCAGAACAAATGGAAGAAGAAGTAGAAAATGAAGATGCTTCTTCCGATGAAGCAGACGCAGAGCAAGAAGCTGAAGAAGATGCTGATGAGGAAGAACAGGCTCAAGCAGAATCTTCTAATGCAGATTTTGATGCATTAATTACTGCAATGGAAGAGGAAACAGAAGGTACTGCTACGCTTCTTTATGAGAACGATGAGCCTCAATCTCATGAAATGGAAGGCTTAACTGTAACACTGGATGCATACCAATTAGTAGAATTAGAAGATTTTCATACCAATTTCAGTATTCCTTTTAATGACGAAACAGATGGCGGCGTTATTTTAGCTCAATATACGGTAGAAAATGATTCTGATCAGGATTTACATTACATGCCTTCATTAGATTTAGATTTTGTTGGAGCAACAAAATTCTATACAAATTATCGGGAGCTTCTCCCTTTAGATGAGCAATTATCAAGTATGCTAAACCCCGATAATGAATACTTAGTGGAATCTGGAGATGAAGTGACCGGCTATTACGCTTATCCTTTTGGATCAGAAGATTTAGAAGCAATATTGGCAGAAGGAAATGTTATTTTGAATGTTCCTACGCCAACTACAGAGTATAATGAATATTCTTCCAGTATTGGTTCTGGTACCGAGTTTAGCCTTCCTTTAGATGGTGACAGTGCTGAAAAAAATGCGGAAACAGAGAGCCAAGGTTTTTATCAGGATGCACTGAGTGCTGAAAATATGGGCGATAAAGAAATGATTGAACAAGAAGATGGCATTGGGGAGAGCGACGAATTAGGAGACGTAACAATTACATTAGATGGTTATCAATTTGTTGATTTTACTCCAAATGCCGAAGAAGCAGCTCGTTATGAGGATCCTGATAACATCGTAGTTGCTACGATAAGATTTGAAATTGATAACCAGGGTGATGAAGAAATTGGCTTAAGCTCTCTTTCTTCAAGGCTCACAGTAAATGATGGATCTCAATATCTTTTAAGTGAAGGAATGTTTCATCCTTATGACAATAGTAGTAGTATCGCATCTGGTGAAGAAGGAGAATTGCTGCAAACTTTCCTGTTAGACAAAGAAATGTATGAAAAAATTTGGAAAGATAAAAGTATGGAAATTGAAATTGGCCCGATGAGAAATATGGATGCTGAAGATATTTCCAAAGGACATGAAGTAGAGTTTAATTTAAAATAAGTATAAAAAAGCTAATGGTGCAATTTGAACCATTAGCTTTTTCCAATGAAAAAGGTTAGTGCATTAACGCATCACAGCCCCGCCCGAAATTTTCACCGACTCCCCTACAATATTTCGCGCAGCATCCGTCAGCAGGTACGCAATCGTATTGCCCACCTCATCCGGAGCTGTTATTTTTTGAGAAGGCAACGAATCCTCTGCTGCTTTTCTTACCTGTTCATAGGATTGATTCGTATTTTCCGCTTTTGCTTCAAATAAACCTTGTACCATTTCTGTATCAACAAAACCGGGACAAACTGCGTTGACACGAATATTATATGCAATTGCTTCCAAAGCCATAGACTGTGACCAGCCGATCATCGCAAATTTAGAAGAAGCATAAGCACTATTTCCATATGTCCCCCGCAAACCGGATAAAGACGCCACGTTGACGATATTCCCCTGCTGCTTCTCTTGCATCTCCTGATAAATTTCTTTGGTCAGACTGAATGCAGATAAATAATTTACAGTAAGCATGGCTTGTATATCCGCTTCTTCCAGCTGATTCACCGTCTTGTTTCCCGCAATTCCAGCGGCATTGACTAAATCAGAGATAAATCCCAATGCGTCCCGTGCGTTGCTGACCAATTGCGTTCTTTCCGCTTCCTCTGTTATATCTGCCTGCTGCACAAATAGCTTCGAAGCATCAGTAAGACCTTCCAGCTCCTGTCTAAGTTCTGCAAGCTTATCGGCATTCCGTCCGGTTATGGTGACCTTAGCCCCCATCTGTGCGACAATCTTCGCTGTTTCTCTTCCTATTCCGCCAGTTGCGCCGGTTATTAATACATGTCTTCCTTCTAATGCATCTTTTGAAAATATGGCCATGGTGTATTCCCCTTCCAATTCATTACTTTGATATGATTATCCTCCAATTATAGCATGATTGTTCTTTTCTAATTAAACGTTGTTGTCGCGTATACAATACCCCCCCTTACCTTTCCCCCTATATTTATTAATCCAACTATAGATTGTCATGAAGTGCCTTATTTTTCAAATTATTATGTCGATAAACAGGCATAAAACATTGACAAAATACCTGGATTGGGTTAAATTACTAAAGGCGAATGTTTTTAATATCCAATACAAATTTTATTCGTGTTTAGGAGTGTTTTAAATGGAAAATGTTTTTGATTATGAAGATATCCAATTAGTTCCCGCAAAATGTGTAGTAAATAGCCGGTCAGAATGTGACACCTCCATTGAGTTTGGCGGAAGAAGCTTTAAATTACCGGTCGTTCCTGCAAATATGCAGACGATTATTGATGAAAATATTGCAACTTATTTAGCTAAAAATAATTATTTCTATATTATGCACCGTTTCGAGCCTGAGAAACGTATTGATTTTATAAAAACAATGCGAGAACAAGATTTATTCGCTTCAATCAGTGTCGGAGTGAAGGATGACGAGTATGCTTTTGTGGAATCACTTGCTGAAAATAACTTAGTTCCAGAATATATTACCATTGATATTGCACACGGTCATTCAGAACCTGTTATCCGTATGATCAAGCATATTAAAAAACATTTACCAGACAGCTTTTTAATTGCTGGTAATGTTGGTACTCCTGAAGCTGTACGTGAGCTGGAGCATGCCGGCGCGGACGCTACAAAAGTAGGAATCGGGCCTGGTAAAGTATGTATTACTAAAATCAAAACTGGTTTTGGAACGGGCGGGTGGCAGCTGGCAGCACTGCGCTGGTGTGCAAAAGCTGCAAGTAAACCAATTATTGCAGACGGCGGAATCCGTACACATGGCGATATTGCGAAATCTGTACGTTTTGGTGCATCCATGGTCATGATCGGTTCTTTATTTGCCGGTCACGAAGAATCTCCTGGAGATACCATTGAAAAAGATGGCAAGAAGCTGAAGGAATACTTCGGTTCTGCATCAGAGTTCCAAAAGGGAGAAAAGAAAAACGTAGAGGGCAAAAAAATGTACGTAGAGCATAAAGGTGCCCTTCAGGATACATTGACAGAAATGGAACAGGATCTTCAATCCTCTATTTCTTACGCCGGCGGCAGACAGTTAGATGCTATCCGCACAGTGGATTATGTGGTTGTGAAAAACTCTATCTTTAACGGCGATAAGGTATTCTAAATAGCATTTAAAAAAGCTTATGTCAGGAAAGGGACAAGCCCTTCTGACATAAGCTTTTTCTCTGTTTAAAGCTAAAACCTTCCTGACCTGAATATCGCAAAGATAAGCCATATAAACATCAGTACAGCAACAACAAAGCCAATTTCGATAACTGGCAGACTCCAAAAATAAGAAACCTCTCCCGCGATTGCTGAACCGACAATTAATCCAACCATAATAATACTGAACGATAACAGGACGATACTGAACGATAAACGGTTACTGATTCTGTCCAGCTTCTTAAGAATCATATCCACTCTGGAAACGGATATTTCCAAGGGCACCTTACCCTTCCGAATCAGCTTATAGACCGCATTAACATGCTCCGGTAAATCTAAAATAATATCCTTATAATCATCAACCTGCTCGTAAACTTCCTCTGCCATTTTTTTAGGTCGATATTTCTCTTTAATCAGCCTCTTTCCAAAAGGCTGCGCTATTTTAACAATACTGATATCCGGGTCTAATCTTTCTACGGTCCCTTCCAGGGTAACCAGCGTTTTCCCGACTAAAGATAAATCTGCGGGAATACGAATTTGATGCCTGGAAGCAACGCTGAATAAATCATTCACCGCTTCTCCCAGACTAACCTGGCTAAATGGAACATCATAATATTTATCCCGCAGCTCTTCAATATCTGCACGCATCATATCATCATTGACCTCATCAGGAACCACACCCATTCGATAGATAGCCTTCACGATAGCATGCGTATTTTGACGGGCCAGCGCAATAATCATATCCGTCAGATGCTCCTTCATTAACGGTGTGAGCCGGCCGACCATTCCAAAATCCATAAATAACAGCTGATGACCAGGGAGTATCATCACATTACCCGGGTGCGGGTCTGCATGAAAAAAACCATCTAATAATATTTGTTCAAATAAATTATGAATTAATTTTTCTGCAATTACCTTGGGCTGATAGCCTTCCCGGATAAGCTGCACATTCTCATCTAACTTTATCCCTTTGACAAATTCCATTGTCAGCACACGTTCGGTTGTATATTTCCAATACACATCAGGGACTTTCACGCCTTCTTTATCATTTTTGAAATTCATCGCAATTTTATGCGCGTTCCGTCCTTCCAAAGTGTAATCTAATTCGGCCAGGATGGATGCTTTAAATTCTTCAATGATTTCGGTGATTTTATATTGATAAGCCCACTCTAAACGTGTTTCTGCAAGGGTGGCAAAATTCATTAAAATCTCTAAATCCGTATGAATTTTCTTTTCAATATTCGGGCGCTGTACCTTCACAGCTACTTCTTCCCCGCTCTGCAAAATAGCATAATGAACCTGTCCGATCGAGGCGGCGGCGATAGGCTCTTTGTTAAACTCTTTAAATATATCATGAATCTGCTCTCCCAATTCCCTCTCGATAATTTCCTGAATTTCGGTATAGGAGACTTTCCCGACCTGATCCTGCAGCTTCTCCAGCTCTTTAATAATACCTCGGGGAATCAAATCACTTCTTGTGCTTGCGATTTGTCCAAGCTTCACAAAGGTCGGACCTAATTCTTCCAGGAAAAGCCGAATTCGCTCTCCTGTTGTTTTTCTATGTATTTCCTTCTTCCCTTTAAGAACTCTTTCCGGCAAAGAAACAACCTTTTGCAATCCCAATTCCTTTACAATATACCCAAAGCCATTACGGGAAAATGCAACAAGTATTTCTCGATAACGTTGTATATGACGAATACGTTTATTAAGAATCGCGGTTCCCTCCTTTCCCGTTTAATTTCTATTGATAGTATACCCATTCTTATCCATCTGTTAACAGGAAATCCAGGCTATTTTACAAAGAGGAACTGTTTTCCCTATGACAGCTCCTCTTTGTAAATTTATGCCTCGTTCTTATTTGTTAGTTTTATAATGCTTATTTTCACATATAACCCGATCAGCATACAAATGGATGGCAATATAATAGCTAGGAAAATCAATTGTCCATTAATCAATGCTAAATAAAGATACGGCAAGGAATAAAACATAAGTGCCTCAGATACTGCCAGCGGGACCAAGGTGTACATTATCAGATTAATGATAAAAACCAGGGAAACCGTCAAACTATTTTTTAAAAGCGTTCCTTGATTTTTCAATGCAAATCCAAATAATACATACGCGATTAAAACTCCGAAAAATACCATTTGCAGTTGATTCGTGAAAAGTACCATTAGCATGGCAAACACTGTCAGGAAAAAGTGAAAAATCAGCGCCGGCAAATTGTTTTGTAAATATGCTTTGATACCGCCGTTTTCTATGTTGTCGCTAGACATTCAATCATCCTTTTACGTCTTTAATTTTGAATAGAGCTCTTCAGCTGCTGATCTCTTTGATGTCTTTCGATTGCCAGTTCAATTAATTTCTCTATCAGTTCCCGATAGGAAACGCCGCTCTCTTCCCAAAGCTTTGGATACATACTTATCTTCGTAAATCCGGGCAATGTATTAATTTCATTAATAATAATCGTATTATCCTCTTTTAAAAATACATCTACTCTGGCTAAGCCTTCACAATTTAAAGCCTCAAAAGCTTGAACAGCAGTCTGTTTAATTCGATCTGCCACGTCTTTGTCCAATACAGCAGGTATTTCTAAGCTTGCTCCAGATTCATCAATATACTTCGCTTCATAAGAATAAAATTCGACGGTTGGAAGAATCTCGCCTGGTACAGAGGCAATCGGGTTTTCATTACCTAAAACCGAACACTCTATCTCTCTTCCTGAGACAGCCTCTTCAACTAAAACTTTGTGATCATACATAAATGCATCCTGAATAGCATGGTTAAATGCTTCTTCCGTCTCCACCTTGTGTACGCCAACAGAAGAGCCTTGATTTGCCGGCTTAATAAATAATGGTGTTCCTAATTCCGCAGCAATATCCTGATAAGAGATTTGATTTTGTTTGGCTTTACGGAAGCTGTATCCGCGGGCAACATGTAAGCCTGCATCGCTCAGCAGACGCTTGGCAATATCCTTATCCATGCTGATAGCTGAACCAAGTACAGAAGAACCTACAAATGGAATATTGGCCATTCTCAGCATACCCTGCAGGCTTCCATCTTCACCGAGTGTGCCATGGACAATTGGAAAAATAACATCTAATTGGTCCATGCTTACACTTGAGCCGGTCTCAATAATTTGATTCTCTTCCGCTCCAGGGACAATGGCAATTCCCTTCCCTGTTTTATTTAATGCAATCAGGCTTGGATCCTCTTCATTTATTAAATAGTGAGAACGGTCATTGACATGCCAATTCCCCTGCTTATCAATCCCCAGCAGATATACTTCATACTTATCTAAATTAATTGCGTCCACAATATTTTTGGCAGATTGCAGAGAAACCTCATGCTCTGATGATTTCCCTCCAAAAACAATACCAACTTTTTTCTTCATTCCAATCCTCTCCTCATTGACTCTAATGACATAATTACGATTGTTCCTATATCCTATGTGTTTATATCATTATTTGTTTGACCTGTATCGCTATTTTATCATAGAGTTCATTTGGAAGGGGACTTTAATGTCAATAATTCATCCGAAGCAGTGATTCTGATTATTAAGAAATAATAAATTTTCAACTTCTCTGCCTAATCCGGGATCCTGAATGTATTAAAAAATAATTAAAGAAAGCTAAAAAATCTTCCCAGGCTGATTTTTTAGCTTCCCCTTTATTCACTAATTGCTTTTTTTCGAAATAAATAATCATTGGAGGAACGAATTTGCACATTGATGACCAGCCCCATCATAATCAGATTGGTTATCAGCGAGCTTCCTCCATAACTGATAAAAGGCAAGGTAATCCCAGTAATCGGCATTAAACCAATGGTCATCGCAATATTTTGAAATACTTGAAAGGCAAGAATTCCGATGATGCCGACGCAAAGATAGACCCCGAATAGATTATCTGCTTCGAAGGCAACCTTTGTAATTCGATAAAGAAGCAGGAAATATAATAAAATCAGAATACTTGCTCCGATAAAACCATATTCTTCTCCAATTACTGTAAAAACAAAGTCTGTATGTGCTTCAGGTACATTCCCATTTTGAATCTGCATCCCCTGATTAAATCCGGCGCCGCTCAATTGTCCTGAACCGATTCCCATGATTGCCTGCTGAAGCTGATACCCATAATCAGATGCATACTCCGCCGGATTTAACCACCCATAAATACGGTCCATTTGATGTGATTGAAATAACCGGGAAAAAATATCTTCATTATAAGAATACAAAAAAATTAAACCGCCTATAGAAGCAGCTATGGTGAATAGCACCGGTAAAATAACTTTAACAGAGATACTGGAAACAATAATCATGGAAAAAGCAATGGCTAATACAATCAAAGCAGATCCTAAATCCGGCTGTAAAAATATAAAAACAAATGGAATTAATGTTACTGCCACTACTTTCAGCGTTAATTGAATACTCTTTTTTAAGGGCAGCTTTCGATTGCCATACTTCTCTAATAAAACAGCTAAGTAGATGATAAGAAATATTTTTATAAATTCAGATGGCTGTATCTCAAAGATTCCTAAATTCAGCCAACGTTGAGAACCGTTGCGAAAAACCCCAAAAAAATGAACGCCTAATAAAAGGAACACGCCAATCGCATACAACTTAAATGCCTGTTTTTTTAAGAGCTCATAGTCAAAGAAAATCACTGCCAGCATTATCAACGCACCAAAAAAATACCAAATACCTTGGCGAATCACAAAATAGTAAGGCTGTGATTGCGCATATTGTCCCGAACCGCTATAAATTGCAATTAAACTAATTAATAATAACAAGAACAAAATAGTGATTATACTGTAATCCAAATTGTATTTCTTCCGATTCATATCCAAACCCTCATTAATTACGTTTTATTAGCAAGTGCATTCATTACCACTTGAACTGCTACAGCATCATCTAAATAACCAACAGGAAAAAGATAATCCGGAATAACATCAGCTGTACTGATGAAATAAATTAGTGCTGCACCCATTAAAATTAATTCTTTCCTTGTTCCTTTTTTATGACAAATCCGATGAAAAAAAGTGGAAAGTTTTTTCATATAGGCCCCGCGGGCTCGTGCATCTTCTTTTTTCTGATGAAATGTATCCAGAATGAGACGGCGCCCTTCTTCCGTTTCTGCATCTTTTTCGTAACAATCCAGTTGTTTTTTTAATTTTTCCATTGAAAAAGAATCATAATGATCATCTGATTGCTCTAAAAATTGATCTATCATTACAATAGATGTCTGTATATCATTAGTATGATTCTCTGAAGATTTGACCGGCAGTCCGGTTCTCTGAAGTAATTCATCAAAAGGAACATCCAGTGCTTTTGAAATTTCCACTAAATGCTGATTTGTCGGTTTACGCTTATGGTTGATAATTCGGGATATCGTCGAAACATTAATATTCGTCTGTTTACTTAGTTCACGCATAGAAATATGTTTTTCCTTTAGCTGCTCTTTTAAGTAATCTCCTATATTTTGGCTCATTCGTTATACAAACCCTTCTATTTTCAGTTATCTTTTCCTCTTATTCTACTATACGAGGGATGTTGACAAAATGTCAAATACAGCCGCAATTGAATTAGGATAGATATATAAGCTGGATTAATTTTGAAAAAACCGCTTTCTTCCTTTCTTAAATAGCAAAGACGAATAAAATAAAAAAAACCGCATCTAAATCAGGAAGTTCCTTTTTAGATACAGGTTTATTCAGGCCTGCCGATATTATTAAATGGGTAGAATCGGAATGTTACTTCCCCAATAATTGCCTCTTCATTCAGAAAGCCGAAGAAGCGGCTGTCATTACTGTTTCCGCGATTATCGCCTAAAACAAAATAGGTATTCTCCGGAACAATGGAATAGCCTGTTAATTCTTCTAATGTAAAATTACCAGTTTGAAAACCCATTTTCGCCGGACTGTCATCATTTATTAAGTAGGATTCCTCCACTGCTTCTCCATTTAAATATAACGTATTACTTTTATATTCGATATGATCGCCTGGTACACCAATAACCCGTTTCACGTAATAATTGTCAGAGTCAGGGGCCTGGAATACAATCACATCAAACCGGTCTATTGAAGCTACTTTATTAACAATGATTTTATCCTGATCGAAAAAAGTGGGCTGCATCGATTCACCCCATACGACCGAAGGAGCTAAAAGGAAATTTTTAACAATAAATAATCCGATAACAACAAAAAGAATAATTCTGCAAAGCAAATAGAATTCTTTCTTTATTGCGCTCCGCTCCATACTGGGCACCTCCTTTAAACAAATACTCTCTTCTTTTATTATACAATATAAGCAGGAGAATGGAACGATATATATTTATATATTCTAAAATTATTCTATACATAGGGGTGAGTAAAGTCCCTTAGAAAGGATGTTCCAAACGTACAATCATAAAAAACATGCGTCAGTAATAAATCAGACACATGTTTTTTATGCAGTTATATTTCAAATTCACCAAGGTAATTAACAGTATTAATTGTCTGCATGCTCTCTTTGCTTCTGCTTTCTTTTTAATAGTACAACAGCAATCACAAATAATAAAAGAACAGAAATAATAAAGCCGATAAATAACCAATTAAAGCCTTTATCTTCTTCTAAAAGATAGACTTCTACAGATTCTCTCGGTATTCCAATCCGATAATTGCCCTCTTCATTTTCACGGACTAAATTATCCTCTAAAATACCGGTCAGCTGCATACCAGATTCTAAATTAGTTTCATCAATATATGCTGATTCACTTCCGTTATTAATAGCGACATACATCACTTCGTCTTCATAGCTGCGGCGGAAAACCAGCATGGATGCTTCGGAGCCGACATATTCAAAATCTCCCAACCTTAATGCCGGAAATTCATTGTGCAGCGCAGCAATACGCTTATGAAACTCCCTTAAATCTTCATCTCCGCTATTAAAAGGAACAAGCCGCTGCGATTCTTCCGCATCCATTCCGTACATGGGAAGCTCTGTCCCCTGCGTTACCATTGTTGCCCCCGGTGTAGTATACATATAGGTCAAGGCAAGCGTCCAAGCAGTGACAGCATTACGTTGATTCTCTGAAAAGATATTTGTAAAACGTTCTTGTTGAAGGCCGTCGATTTGCTTATAAAAATCGGTCAGCCTTTGTTCTTTCCACGCATCAAAAATGGCTGAAACATCCTGATCGCTATCTGCAAATGTTTCGCTTAATACTTGATTGAAACCCGGATAATTGATGAGATCGAGGGATGTATTTTCCATTAACGAAGCTGCTTCATCAATCGTTGCCGCACTTGTATCACCAATCAGATAAAAATCAGGACGGTTTTCTTTCAAAGCTGCTGTCAGCTCTTCGACAAATGGCTGCGGCGCCATGTCTGCATCATGAAGCTTAAATCCATCCACTTCGGTTTCTTCCTGCCAATATCTCGCAGCGTCTAATACATATTCCGCAGCCTCCGGATTTGTTAAATCAAATTGAACTGTTTCTGACAGCCATTCGTCATTTGATTCAGGTGCTCCAAGCCACCAATCTTCCTTGTCCGCATCATCTGTTAACGGACTGGTATCCGCAGCATAATTAAATACAAAATCAATCATTATTTTCATATCACGATTATGCACTTCGGATACAAGACGCTCAAAATCTTCCATTGTTCCAAATTGCGGATTGATCTCATAAAAATCATTGATCCAATAACCATGATATCCTCTTTCTTTATTTTCCGTAATCGGACTCAGGGAAATCGTGGTAATTCCAATATCCTGCAAATCATCTAATTTATTTATAATTCCCTGAAAGTCCCCTCCATGGTAATGATAAGGATCGTTAATATCTAATTCTCCTTCAATTTCCGTATCCCCATTATTAAAGCGGTCAATCAATACCTGATAAAATACTTCATTATGTATATCTTCGTCCTGTGCATGTACCGGTATTTGCATGATAAACATACTGATAACAGCAGCAAATCCAATACTTATTTTTTTAATCATAGATTTTCCCCCAATGATAATAAAACTGTAATTACGATTCCACCCTTGTTTTATTATCACTTATTTTCTAAAAAAATCATACCTTGATTGGAATGATGTAAAAAAGCGTTCACAATTAAACAGAAAAAACAAGAACACCACTATCTTTAAAACATTGGTGTTCTCGCCAAGGAGATGTCCGCTACGACGGTTTTCGATGGGGCGAGTAATCGCAATGGTTTTCGGTGGGACGAGTAATCGCAGTCCCAGTCCCAGCCCCAGGAAGTCGCTTTCCGCGGGCAACGGCTCAGCCGCACGGTAAGAAAATCGCTTCCTGTTCAGGTCTACCTGTTGCTTTTCCCGAAGGAGTCGACAACATCCGCTCCCATCTTTGAAAAGATATGTTTTATTTGCTTTCTTTCAAAGAAATGAAGCTGATTCTAGCGGAGTATTTTTTCCGTAGCGGCTATTTTCAGCTATTTTTATAAACATTCTTATTTTAAAATAAAGTGCCTCGGCAATGGACCAAGGCACTTTGTCTCCTCCTGTTCGTCGAGAATGTATTACACTATCCTCACAGGAGTGTTCGTCATCCTCTTATTTTAGAAATAAAAACCCATTGGGAGACGGAAAAAGCCTAAAACAATAACAATAATCAGTGCGATAAAGAATTGAATCCATTTGCCGGTTACTGCTTTTCCTTTTTTCGTAGAAACCAGAATTCCTTCCATTACCACAACAATCCAAAGACCGGCAAGTGCTTTTACAATAGCTTCCCCAAGAAGCGGCATGCCATAGCCTTGAATATAGTCCCAAGTTAATAATCCACCGGTAACGATGATAAACAAATACACAAGTCGTAAAATCATATGAACAATGGTTGCAGGCTTGTTACTGTTTTTCTTGTAAAGGGCTAAAGCTACTAAAAATAGAATCAGACCCAGCGCCCACGATGTAATATGCATATGCGTCATTCATGTTCCCTCCTTCAATTTTATAAATACATGTCATCATCATCTGTCATATTTCACAAAAATGACTAATAATTCGTTTATAATGATACCATTTTCTTCCCTAAGATGACATTTAAACGTATCTTTGTCAACAAATTGCCATGATTAGCGTTTCATTGGCTGTAATTTTTTATACGTAATGGATCGCCATGCCCATTCCACGGGACCAAACCGAAAATATCGAAGCCAGATCATACTTCCGATAATCTGTAAGCAGAAAATCACAATCACGAGACCGATTTGATGAACGGGCCGGATTTCCCCGTATAATCCAAAACCGATGCCATAGAAAAGCCAAAAAGAGATAATCGATTGCAGCAAGTAATTAGATAATGCCATTTTTCCGATCGGCTTCAGGACACCAAGTACCTTCTGCGCCCTATCCTTCTCCCATAATAATGTAATCGACGTCAGGTAGAAGACGGCCGATGCCGTCCCGCCAATATTATCCTGAACTAGACTAAACCAGAGCGGGTTGCCAAATGTATACGGTCCTATCTTAAATACGATGAACACAACTAGAGAAATAACCCAAACCTTTTTCAATATTCCCTTATGGACAAGCGGCTCATGAAACCATCTCTTTCTTGCTAAGTACATCCCAAATAAAAACAGCGGCAGGAAAATAAAAGGAAACAGGAAAAAGCTGAAAATCCCGTTTGATAACTGCCAATCCTGAAAATTCTGCGCCAGAATAATGGAAAAATCATTGGATTGATAGCTTTGAAAAGCTTGGTTTATTTCCGCTGTATAACTTATATCAATAAAATTCCTTGCCGCATACTGCAGACCTGTCAAGGCAAGGGTAGATGCACCTAATAAACCAATCGCCCAGCCCATTAAAACCTTCTCCCCGCTGTATAAGAAGAATAATAGCAAAAATCCCATTGTTCCATAAGTCAGAAGAATATCTCCGCTCCATATCGCAAAGGCGTGAATGATTCCAAAAATAATCAACACTCCCAGCCTGCGTCCAAAAAAGCCGTATGGAGAAATATCCTTTTTATCTAAGCTGTCCTTTTGAATTTGAATCCCAAAACCAAAAAGAATCGAAAACAGCGTGTAAAAGCTCGCTTGAAAGAAAATATCAATAAAAAACAAGCTGTACTGATCTATTTTAGCCGTCCAGGCATCCTCTGCTCCGCCATAGAGAAAATAAGGAGCAGAAAATGCTCCTATATTGACCATAAATATTCCAAAAATCGCAAAGCCTCTTGCTGCATCTATCCATTCTAATCGTTTGTTTCCCTGATAAGGTTGCACCGGCTACTCCCCTTTGATAAGCAGTCCTTTTGAAAAGAAATAGAGATAGGTTTCCTCCACAGGCTGCTTCCAGATTTCTTCTATAGCGTATCGATAAAGCTCAAGCTGGGTCTTATATCGTTTTTTCAATTTTTCTTCCAATTTCTCTGACATTTCTTCTGTAATCCGGTCTGTTTTATAATCAAGAATAATCCAGCCGTTTTCTGAAGGGATAATACAGTCAATAACTCCCTGGATCAACACTTTTTCTGAGGAGGCCCCCTGCCAGTCAGCATATACCTTTTCGGCCCGCAGCATTAAACTGAATGGCACTTCCTTATACAACTTTTTCTTATCAAAAATCTTTTGTGCAATAGCGGATTCTAAAAATGCGATAATATCCGAAGTGGATACACTTTCTGCTTCTGCAGCTGTCATTTTCTCCTCCTGCACCAGTTTTTCAATAAATTCCTCTACTTCTTCATTTGCAAGCATGCCTTTTAGAGGAAGATGCTGCATCACGGTATGAAGTGCGGTCCCTTTTTCGGCCGGTGTTAATTTCTTTTCCGCTTGCATAAATCTTGGTCTTTTCGTAATTGGAGCCTTCGTCGCTGCAGGAAGCATTTTTTCATCACTATACGTATCCTTCTGCTCCTGCTGACGTTTCAACTCGGTTACAGATTGCTTCGCACGTGAATGAGCAGCTTCCTGATAAGGATACTGATAAGAAAGACGGTGATCCACCCAAGCATCTAACGCTTTATCTTTCTGTTCAATCGGATCCCAATTTCTGATATGCGTTTTTAAGGCATCCTGTTTCTCCTGTACCCGATTTTCAAAGGCAACGATATCCTGACGTGGATAAATATTTGCCTCCCACTTGGACGCATCCTGCGTAATCGCAGATAAAACCTGATTACCTATCTCCTCTTCCCGCAGGACTTGTCCCTGCGGATGACGGATAAGCGCAGGGCCAATCCAATCCAGATAAGCCTTTGCTCCAACCCGGAAATAAGCCGGCAGCACCCAGTCTGGATGGTGTGCAATCCAGGACCATGCTGCTTTCCGCTTCTCCGCCGAATCCACTGTCCCTACCATAAACAGCTTCTCTTCCGCACGTGTCAAGGCAACATACAATAGACGAATTTCTTCAGATAATTGTTCTCTCCTGATTTTTTCCCGCATCGCATGATAAAACAACGTAGAATATTGAATTCGTTTCTCGGGATCAATAAATTTACTGGCAAAGCCCAAATCCTTATGAAGCAGATACTTTTGATTTAAATCCATCATATTAAACGATTTGCCAATGCCGCCGAGGATAACGACCGGGAATTCCAGTCCTTTACTTTTATGAATCGTCATTATCCGGACAACATCTTCCTGCTCACTGAGTGCACGGGCAGCACCTAAGTCCTTTTGCTCTTCTTCCATTCTTTCAATGAATCGCAAGAAGCGGTATAAACCGCGAAAGGACGTTTCTTCATAGCTTCTTGCCCGGTCATACAGCGCCCGTAAATTTGCCTGACGCTGCTTCCCTCCAGGGATACCGCCGACAAAATCATAGTAGCCGGTCTCCCGGTAAATCTGCCAAATCAATTCCGAGAGCGCTCCCTGCTGGGCAGATAACCTTAAATTATCCAGCAGCTCTTGAAACTCCTTTAATTGCTCAGTTACGCTGTTATCTTCTTTTGCCATGTATGCTAAGAGAGCATCATAAAAATTACCGTGACGATCAGCTAAGCGGATAGCCGCTAAATCATTTTCCTGCAGCCCGACGATAGGCGACCGCAGTACTGCAGCCAGCGGAATATCCTGACGCGGATTATCAACAGTCTTTAATAAACTGATCATGACTCTGATTTCAATCGCTTCAAAATAGCCAGAGGTCAGTTCAGCATAGACAGGTATACCTTGTTTTTTCAGCTCGTCCATAATTACCGGGGCCCATGTCATTGAACGCATTAAAATAACAATATCCCGGTACATCAAATTACGGTGCTGCCCTTTTCCTTTATCCACCACCTGCATCGGTGTTCCATTTTCTCCGGTACCAATCCATTCCTGTATTTTTTTAGCATAGGCGCGCGCTTCAATTTGCGCCTTTTCTAAATCTTCCTCTGTTTCTTCTCCTCCATCGGATTTCTGTCCCTGTGGAGAATCAATCAGCAGCAATTCCGGATTAGAGTCGAATGGAAATTCATCGTACATGCGGTTACCATAAATCAATTCAGCATCCTCATCATAGGCAATATCCCCGACCGATTCATCGAACAGCTGACGGAATAAATAGTTTGCACCAATCAACACTTCTCCCCGGCTCCGGAAATTCCGGTTAAGATCAATTCTTTCTGCGGGATCATCGTTTGCGGCAAATTGTTTATATTTTTCGATAAACAGGGAAGGCTCTGCATGACGAAACCCATAGATACTTTGCTTCACATCGCCAACCATAAACATATTCCCATTATCTTCCGGGTTGCGGACTAATTGCAGAATACTTTCCTGCACCAGGTTCGTATCCTGATATTCATCAACGAGTACCTCTTTAAACTGCTTTTGCAGCTGGAAAGCAATCGAAGAAGCCTGTCTGCTGTTATCCTCTGGATTTGTCTCTGTTAAAATGTCCAGACAATAATGCTCCAAATCATTAAAATCAACGATAGCCTGTTCTTTTTTTCGATTTTGAAACTTATCCATATAGTCTTCTACCATCAAGGTCATTTGTTTCAAAACAGGTGCCATTTCCTGCATATCCTGAATATGAGCAGGCAAGCTGCGGACAAACCATTTTTCCTTCATCTTGTCCCATCTGTCCTTGACTTTTTTCCGAAAATCCTTCACTTGCTCCCGTTTCTCTGGATTATCGTCTGCTTTTTTTCTGGATAAAGCAGCAAACTTTGCATCTTGGACAAATTGGTGTAATGCCTCCCAATGCGTTATTTTTTCCATCGCTGTATCCAGTATCGCCGTATCCTTTTCCAAAGCATCCAGATAATGATACGGTCCATCCGGCTCTCTTGCCACAGCAATAGCTAATGCATTCTCCTGCTTCATCGCTTCTAATTGACCCGATATTTCTTCCTTCACCTCCTGAATCCAGGGGATGGTCTCTTCCGTCCAATTCTCATCTATTTCATAATTAGCCGTCAGCTGGTGCAGCCATGCTTTGGGTGATGGATGCTGGACTGCAAAATTTGCCGTCCGTAAAATTAACTCTTCCACATCTCTGTCACTTCGGTCATTAGAAAAGCGGTTCACCACTTCAAAGAACGTTTCCTGCTCCGTATTCGAATCATCATACCAGCCCTCCAGCAGCTCATCCAGAACCTCCCGTTTGATCATATCCATCTCTACCTCATCGGCAATCCGGAAAGAAGGATCCAGCTCGATCATATAGGCATTTTTTCGTACAATATCTAAACAAAAAGAGTGTAATGTCGAAATAGAAGCTCTCTGTAATAAGGACAGCTGCTTTTTTAAATGAAGTGATCCAGGCTTTTCAGCCAGAGCCTTTTCTAACGCTGCTCCAACTCTCGCCCGCATTTCCTGGGCAGCAGCATTTGTAAACGTAACGACGAGTAATTCATCGATATTAATTGCATCTTCTTCCTTTAATAACTTCTGAATAATACGTTCTACAAGGACAGCTGTTTTTCCGGAACCAGCTGCTGCGGCTACAAGGATATCCGTGCCGCTTTGATAAATTGCCCGTTCCTGTTCCTGTGTCCATTTAACCACGGATTTCCCCTCCCTTTAGCCGTTCAATCACTTCTTTTTCTTTCATATTTGCTATTTTTCTATAATTATTTCCTTCTAACGCAGGATCGAACTGACAAACTGCATGAAAAGGACAATAAGTACATGCTTCGGTCTCTTTTTTCAGAAACGGATTAATTTCTACTCCGCCTGAAGTCATATCCAGTCCTGCCTGCTTCAGTAATCCATGGATATGATTTTTCAATTGTTCAAATGTATCTTCATCCGCAATTTTCGAATTGCTGTTGAATGTACCATCTTTTTTCAGTCCGGCAGGAATAATATGACTGTTCCCAGATTCTAATGACTCATCCATCATTCTGGCGATGTCCTCATCAGATAAGAGCAGTCCTCTCATTTTATAAGACTTAAAGATTTGCTCCTCGATATCGCTGTCTAATTTCTCTTTATCCATATTGATCATTGGATTATGCACATGGAAATAAAGAACGCCTGCCGGGCTCGCCTGCTGACCGAGCCATTTTTCGGAATGAGTCAGTACAACATCTAAATACGTCAGCATTTGCAGGGCAAGTCCATAGTAAACTTCCAATAAATCCAGCGCACGGGAGCTTGATTTATAGTCGATAATCCGTAAATATAAATCCTGATGAAGCTGTGCTTTATCTACCCGGTCAATTCTTCCGCGCAGCAGCAGTTCATACCCATTTTCAAGCGGCAAAATAAGCGGAGGCAGCGGGCTATCCTTCTCTCCAAAGCTGAGTTCAAGACCAATTGGGCTGAAATCTGTCTGTCTTGCCTGCTCACTTAATATAAATGCTGCCCTGGCAATAATCTCCTTCAGCTTTTGCTGAATAAATGTGTAACGGTTCGAGCTGTGCAAGATTTGATGCTGCAGTACGGGAGATAATTTCTGGATTGCCCGGTGTGCATAATTTGCCGATGTCTCCCTGGTAAGCTGCTTAAAGTCTGTTTTTTCATTTTGAACCCACTCTGTAATGAGGCGTAATGCTTCGTGGAATAATTGTCCGATATCCGGAGCATCCAATTTATATGTTTCTCTTTCTTTCAAATTCAAGCTGTAACGGGCAAAATGCTGGTACGAACATCTGTAATAAGATTCCAGACGGCTGACGCTTGCCTTGATTTGTTTTGGATAAAGTTCTTCCGCTGTTTCCTTTTTTAAATGCTCCGGCTGGTTTTTATAAAATAAGCCTTGTAATATGCGATAGGTCATACGGTATTTCGGCTGATTTTTTACATACCAATTATATACAGCAAACCAGGCATGATCTATTTCATAGCCGCGCTGCAATCTTGCAAATTGCGTTGTCAGAGCTGCTCTTGTTTTCGTTTTGGTCGTAATAAATCGCGTTGTATCCGCAGTATCCTCCACATCTTGAAATAATACATGCTCCTGCGTTGCCGGAAACAGGCCTTCTATTCGATGAACAACCTGAGAAGGGACCTTCGCTTTTCCTTCCTCATCACTAATTGGATAACTAATCATCAGCTTATCCTTTGCTACAGTTAAAGATAAATAGATATAAAACCAATCATCCAGCAGCTGCCGTTTTCCATTATCCGCAAGCTTCAAGCCATTTTGCTCCAGCAAATCTCTTTCTTCATCGTCAATCATGCCATCAATTGTCGGCTTCATTGGCCATATTCCTTCATTCACACCAAGTAAAAACATGCAACGGACATCAGACATTCTTGACCTGTCAATCGTTCCCACTAACACATGATCCATGGTCGGGGGCACATGTGAAAATTCCAAAGCTTCTGCGCCGGCATTGATGGAAGCATTGAAAGTAGTCATATCCATTTCTTCGTCACCAGCTATTTCTACCATTTCATCCATTAATTGGAGCACTGCATCCCAGACCTGCTGCTGCTCCCTTCCTCTTTCAGGAATGCCCTGTTCATCGAAGGATGCACGCATTTCTTCCAGCTTTTCGGGTGCGCCTAGCGATTCCAGCCAAATAAAAATAGCTTCACAGCGCTCTTTTACACTTCCTGCTGCACGAAAGCTTTCATCAAAAGGACGGAGTGCATGCGTTATTTGGTTGCGATAACGATTGATTTTATCCTGCATCTCCCTTTCCGTGTTTGTCTGTGCAGCCTGTTCAAATCCGCGGAAACGTTGATATTTCCAAGGTTTATCATCTAACCACTGCTTCCGGTAACGAATACCATATTCTATCGTATAGTTCTCTAATTGATCAATGGCGTCACTGGTTAAAGGAAACTCCTCATCACTGGCAGGGATAAAGCCGGTTTTTAAAACCCGGAAAATGGCATCGGAACGCCAGCCATTTTCAATTGCCTCCAGCATCGAACGAATCAGTTCAATCAATGGGTGATGCAGCATCGAACGCTTCTGGTCAATAAAAACAGGAATATCATAATCGCCAAAAATCGTTTCTATTAAATCATCATATACATCCGGCTGTCTTACTAAAATGGAAATATCCCGATAGCGGTATTCTTCGTCTCTGACAAGGGAAAGAA
Source organism: Oceanobacillus sp. FSL K6-0251 (assembly GCF_038004725.1). NCBI lineage: Bacteria > Bacillati > Bacillota > Bacilli > Caryophanales > Bacillaceae > Oceanobacillus > Oceanobacillus sp. FSL K6-0251. Next base: position 2,753,589 of record NZ_JBBORS010000001.1, read on the forward strand.
TTTCTCCCGCAACACCCTCTACTTCTGCACGCGGATGCACTGCTTCAGCTATTTGAATCGGAGCCTCCCCTTTGTATTCCGGTAAAGGCCGTACGTCAAAATTCTGTTCTAAGTGAGCAAAGTAGGCACGCTCTTTAAACTGATCCTTTGCCGGATCTAAATAAACAGACTGTTCCAGCGAAATACCGTTCTCTTCCGCTGCAGCTGTTAATTGGTGATAGGTTTGATTCGTCTGGTAGAAGATATCCAGTTCCTCCAGATTCTCTGTGGCTGTCGGATCTAATGTCAAACCAATATGAACCTGCGCACATTTCTTCATTAATTCCGTGATTACGGACAGCTCCTGCGGCGTAAAGCGGTGGAAGCCGTCAATATAAATATGTGCTCCTTCCAGCGTGCTTGCCTGCGGAATTTTTTCCATTAATATCTGCAGTCTGTCTTCACTGTCCATATACATATGCTGCAGCTGGTTAAGAAGTTGTTCATAAATGTAAATGAAATCATCCAATTTTCGGACTAACCCTGTTTCCGAGGGAGATTGATGCACAAATTTATTGAATTGCTCCTGCTGTAACCGAAGTGCATCAGGTGTAATTTCATATCGCTTAAATTCTTGAATAACAGATTCTAACTGGTCCAAAAATCCTTGTTTTTTGATTGCTTTTTGAAAAGCCATCCAATCTCCGCTTTTTTCAGCAATGATTTTCCGAAGCATCATTTGGGTTCCAACCGAACTGATAAAAGGCTTTAATCCGCCCCCTGTTTCCTGTAAAATCCGCCATGCAAGCCGTGAAAAACTGGCAACCTGCGCCCGGATACTCCCATTTAAATGCTCCCGGCTGAATAAAGCTGTTTCTAATTGAAAGGTCATTTGATCCGGTACAATATAAAAAATAGCCGGACCAATCGGCTCCTTTTGCAGACGATGTTCAATATCCTTCATCATCCACTCGCTTTTATCTGTACCGGACCTGCCTAAAATAAATCGCACAGTCAATCTGATACACACTCCTTTTTAGTGGTATATGTATGGATTACGGATAACCTTCTGCAAATTTCCCGCAGAAAGCAGTTTCGTTATTGTTTGTTTCACATTATACCTTACTTGCCTCAAAACAAAAGCTTCTATCCTTATTTTATCAAAGATAGAAGCTTGTTCCTAATAAAAGTAATTTATCGCAGTGTAACTGGCTGAGACTGGGACGGCGATTACCAATGTTGACAGGTTAACGCGACCGCCGCGGAAAAATACTACGCTTTCCATGGGCTTGCGCTCAGCCTCCTCGAAAAAAAGAAGTTCACTTTTTTTTGCGGGGTCTTCACACTGGGACTGCGATTACTCGCCCCACCGAAAACCATTGCGCTTTCCCATAGGAGTCTACGTATTTTTCCTCCGCTAGATAGTTTTATTGCTATCTGTTTTAAATTTAAGAAAATTAATTAACCTGACTGACAACATTGCTACGATTGCTAGCCCCACCGAAGGGCTTTTGTAAGACTTCTGCTTCCAGAAATGACGAATACATGTTATTGCTAAGCGGGAGATCCAACAGCCAGTAACGGTCCAATTCGTTCCGGCCTACAGGATGTAGGTCACAAAGGGGTTGCGACAACGCTTTTTGATGGGGTGAGTAATCGCAGACCCAGGACGTCGCGAACTTAACCTTTGTTCCTTTAGTCCTTCAGTGGGGGGACGGAGCACCCCCGTTGAAGGAAGTTTCACTTTATTTTCATCTGTTTCATGCCTGCACTAAAATGGTGAATGCTAGGATTGTTCATACATCTTACACGAACATATACCTGCTTTCCATCCGTCTTAGTGCGGCTGCTTAAATAACTGTGTTATCGGCCAATACGTCACATCCACCTTGCCAACTACTTCCTCTACAGGGACGAAGCCGATTGACCTGCTGTCTAAGCTGTCTCTGCGGTTATCCCCTAATACAAACAGTTCATCTTCCGGCACCGTTTGTTCCCCAGTCACCTGCAAAAGTGTAAAGTCTTCTGTCAAAGGTGTCGCTTCCGTCTTTTCTTTTTCTTCCTGCAGAAAATCCTCAGGGATATACTCGCCATTTACATATAATTGGTCATCCTTGTATTCTACTTTTTCTCCCGGAAGCCCGACAACCCGTTTTACATAATCATTTTCTTCCGAGGCATGAAATACAATCACATCAAAACGGTAAATATCTGAAATATCACTTGTAAACGTATTAACCATCATTAAATTTCCGTCATACAGTGTGGGTTCCATGGATTTTCCGTTAACCACATAGTTTTCGAATAAAAATGTCCGGATAAGTAAAAACACAGCGATTAACAAAACAGCGACAATAGAAACTCTTACATAGTTATATTTTTTCACTGTTATTCTTCCTTCGCTTTAGTTTAATTATTAATATCATACCCCAAAGCAAAGAACTTTAACCTTTTATCCGCAGACAGACAGTATTCGTTTAATTTTAAAAAATATATGAACGTCTTTTTATTCTTTTTGTTATACTAGCTGATTTGACTTCTGTTACTATACTTGGTGCTTGTCCACCTTTTTTTGAAGTCTTTTCTCTAAATACTTGCCGAATACCCAAAAAATGATAATACCTATTCCCACTAAAATGGTCCGTACCGGATTTTGTGCAAATTCCATAATACTGGAGCCAATATAAGAAATAGAAAAAATCATCACGGTCTTCCCTAACAGCACCGCTAATAAAAATGGGTAGAAACTGATTTTTGACAACCCGGCCACCACATTAATAACAGATGATGGAGAAAATGGGAAACATAATAATAAAAACAAAGGTCCAAAGCCATGCCGTTCTACCCAATTCGTAATCCTGGACACCTGCTTGTTATGGCGTATCCGTTTTAAGAGTCTTGTATTTCCTAAACGCCGGATAACAAGGAACACTAGAACAGCACCTAAACTAGCACCAAGCCAAGAATAGAGAAAACCCTCAAACAAACCGTAAGCAGCAGCATTTCCGAGTACAAATACAATAAGCGGCAAAAATGGTAAAAAAGCTTCAAAAAAAGGAAGCGCAATACCAGGCAACGGACCGAGCCCTTCATATTGCTCCAACAGCTGGCGGATAAACTCCTCCCAGCCTTCTTCTTTTAGAAATGTCTGCCAATTTGAAAATGTAATATTCATTACGTACATACGGTCAGTCTCCCTCAAAATTCCAACAATCTTATTGATGATTATATGCTACTGCAGTTTTTTTGAAAAGTATAAACTTCTCTGCCCAATGAAACTCAATCTATCACCAGGGTACCCTATTATAATTATATTTATTATCATCATGAATGGAAGCAGAGAAGGTTTTATAATCATATTCTTAAGCAATAACATTATTTTATGCAGAGGCCTGCCAAAATATCGGCTTTTATTCTAGGTAGCTTTATATTATTATGACTGAAGTTGGCTGAGGTGATTTTGAGAGGAGACTGAGGAAAAAGCAGAAAAACGAAGATAAAGTAACAACTCTTCTAATCATTTATTATCTCTTAATCCCATTTGAAATCCTGTACTGCAGGGTTACTAAAATGCACTGCCCCGCTCATCCATAAGATAGCGTATATGAGCGGTACGCTGTATTTGATTAATAACGATGCCGTGAGAAATATCCAATGTGATGCTTCGTCCATTTTTAAATAAAATTTCCGTCGATTTACTATCTATTCTTTTAACATCTTCAATATGAGTATGTGATATCCAGGAACAGCTCTCATGGGATGGAGATTTTGTGGGAAAGAAATACATTTTATTTCTTGGATCAATCGGTATTGGAGTTTTATGTGTAATGTGGGATATACTTTTGATGCCATTTTGCCGGCCTTTTAAATCAGATCCAAAATATGCGCATGCGTATTCAATCACTTTAGTCGGCCTGCCTTTTAATACATACTCTACTTCATCTTCTAAAATACGGGTGATATTCTTTCCATTTTCGTCCTTATCCGACAATATTGCCATCGTATAAGGGGTGATTTCTCTCATTTGCATTTTATTTTTCCTCCTTATTCCCTAGTGATATGGATGAGTTAAAAGTATTATAGCACCAAACTGAGGAAAAAGAAATAATTATTTTAAAAATTTTGCATTATTTTAAAAAAAACAAAGAAAATTCAGGTGTTAAATTCTAGAATTAATATCGACAAAAAACTTCATTCTGCGCAGAGCTCTTAACGCTTCAGAATGAAGTTTTATTAAATGATTCGTATTCTGCTAGAAATTTTAGTAAAGCAATTCTAGAAATTCTTCTTTAGAAATTCTGCCAAGATAATGGGAGACATCAACCTGATCTACAGCTTCTTTGACAGCATCGCGGTTATGGCGGATACCGGTCAGTGCATCTTCTAATACTTTTACATCGCCCAAGCCAAAGAAATCGCCAAAGATGGTACAATTTTCAATGATGCCTTTCTTCACATCTAAACGAACATCAACAAGCCCGCCTGGGAATTTTTTAGACTCCTGATAGTTAAATGAAGGAGATTTTCCATAGTTCCATTCCCATTGCTGATAACGTTTTTCGGAAATCTCATGAATTTTTGCCCAGTCTTCATCGGTTAATACATATTGCGGCACATCGTTAACGTCTTCCACATCAAAAATATAGCGTAAAATCAATTCCTTAAATTCATCCATAGATATTGGGCTGTCCAGATATTCAGCAATATTTGCCACGCGGCTGCGAATTGATTTAATTCCTTTTGATTCAATTTTAATCTTTTTCACCTTTAACGCTTTAGTTAACTCTTCTAATTGGGAATCCAGCATTAACGTTCCATGGCTGAACATACGGCCGCGGGTAGAGAACATCGCATTGCCAGATATTTTTCTTCCCTCTACAGCTAAATCATTTCTTCCTTGCAATTCAACCGGCACACCGATGTTATTCAAAGCATCGACAACTGGCTGTGTAAATTTAGCGAAATTCTGAAAGCTGTTGCCATCATCCTTCGTAATAAAGCTGAAATTTAAATTTTGTTCATCATGGTAAACTGCGCCGCCGCCGGAAAGACGTCGAACAACTTTAATTCCTTGTTCATCCACATAATCCGTATTAATCTCTTCAATTGTATTTTGATTTCGTCCGATAATAATAGAAGGACTGTTTACATAAAATAAGAGGTATGTATCTTTCTCACCAAAATTTTCAAGAATATATTCTTCAATAGCCAGATTAATTTGAGGGTCTGTGATTCCTTTATTATCAATAAATTTCAACTTACTATTCCTCCCTTTATTTTCACTATTTTTATTCTAACGTATAAATTATTGCAAATCAAAACTTCTACCTGCAAATAGGCGTTTAAAAAGCCCGATGATAACTCGTCACCTTGAAAACCTATAACAGCTTTACTGAACACCTCTTATAAGTTACTTCCAAACATACCCTTCCTCTGCTAATATAACCGGACCTGTATATATTTGTTCAGCTTCCTCCTTCAACTGTTCTAGTACACCAAACTGAGGCAGGTGGCTAAGCACTAATTTTCCCACATTTGCAGCCTGCGCAATGCCGGCAGCTTCCTCACTATTCATGTGTCCGGCTGCTGTTCCATCCTGTTCTTTAAAATAATTGCAATCTGTTATAAGTACATCCGCATCTTTTGCGAATGGAATCCACGCTTCTGTGTAGCTGCTGTCTGCAGTATATACAATCGTCTTTTTCCCGTCCGTAATACGCATGCCAAAGCATGGAACTGGATGCGCTGTTCTTAGAAATGTAATGGAAAAAGGCCCTATTTTCAATTCTTCCTCCGGGTTATAAGCAACCCCCTCTGTATACTGGTGGGACAAGGACGAGAAGCCTTCTTCATCTTCTGTATGTCCATATATTTTTAGTTTTTTTTCATTATTATGCACATAATAATCAATCAGTTTTCCATATTGGAGTACACCGATATCTGCTACATGATCATGGTGATAATGCGATAAAATCACTGCATCCAGTTCAGGTACAGATGTGAATTTCTGCAGCTTGGACAGGGCTCCGCTCCCCATATCCAGCACCAATTTATAATCGTCTTTTTCTAATAAATAGCTTGAAGTAGCGCCATCTTTATTTGGATAGCCGCCCCAAAAGCCGATAATAGTTAATTGCATCTTAAAAACAGCTCCTTAAAATTTTTAAAAATTGTAGCAATACAGTGTTGACATCAATATTCTGTTATAGTACAATACTTTTAAATCATTTAAAACATTAGGAGGAATCGAAATGACTGGAATTATCGAATTTTTTAAAAATCTGCCAAAGAAGAAATGTGCAAAATGTGGAAATGCAATGGTAAATGAAAAGGCAGATTGTTATGGCAACATTTGTGACGATTGCGATTATCCAGGGCGTTAATAGATGTTACCAGTAAAACCATTAGTAAGGCATTACTGTTATTCTCGCTCTGTCTAATATTAAGAATTCCCATAAGTTATATCCTTCTCCTGAATAGCCTGTACTCGGCTATTCTCTTTTTTTTGCACATTTATTGCTTCTGTGATAAAACGCTATAAATTTCCCCTTCTGTGTACTATAATTAATTAGGTAATCGAATTAATGGCTAACATATTGCTGTATCTATATTTTCTTTGATAGACAGTAATATTTCAAGCATTTGGGAGGAATGACAATGATAGAAGAAAGCAGAAGATATCGAAAAGATGTGCCTGTTGAACAGACATGGGATTTAACAGATCTTTTTCCTGACAAAAAAAGCTGGGAGAAAGCATTGAAGGACATTGTCGAAGAAGCTGATCAAATTACCACTTTTAAAGGAAAGCTTTCTGAAAATGCAAACACTTTATTACAAGCTATTAACTCTGTAGAAGCTTACCAGCAGAAGGTTATTCATGTTGCCGTTTATGCAAATTTATTAGTAAGTGCAGACGGGAGCGATCCTGTGAATCAGGGGGCTGCTGCAAAGAGCGGGGCTGCACTTGCTGCAATCCGCTCCAAGATTTCTTTCTTTGAAACAGAGCTTCTTAACCTGACTTCATCTGAAATCGAGCAGTTTATAGAAGATGAGCCTGGACTTGAAACATACCGGAAATATTTGTTTGATATTTTAGAGCAGAAGGAGCATATTCTCTCACCTGAATTAGAGGAGGCTTTATCTGCGCTGGGTGAAGTTTTAGAAGCTCCACACAATATCTTTTCACGAAGCAAACAGTCCGATATACAGTTCAAAAGTGTAACAGACAGTCAGGGAAAAACACAGCCAATGAGTGAACCGTTATACGAAGAAAGTTATGAGTATTCAGAGGATACTGTATTGAGAAGGAACGCCTATGAGTCCTTTATAGAAACATTGGAACAATATAAAAATACGTATGCTGCTGCCTATCAGACAGAGATTACAAAACAGGTACAGCTTTCCAAGTTAAGAAAATATGATTCTGTCACGGATATGCTTTTAGCACCACAGCAGGCAACCACGGAAATGTATCATAATCAATTAGATGTTATCCAGGAAAAATTAGCTCCGCACATGCAGAAGTACGCGAAATTACTAAAAGAAAAGCTCGGGCTGGAAGAATTGCGATTCTGTGATTTAAAAGCTCCGCTGGACCCTGCGTTTAATCCGAGTACATCCTATGAAGAGGCTTCCGAGACCATTTTAAACGCACTCGATATCATGGGGCCGGAATATATCGAAGGAATGAAAAAAGCATTATCAGACCGTTGGGTAGACCGTGCTGAAAATGTTGGTAAGGCAAGCGGCGCATTCTGTTCGAGCCCATACGGAGCACATCCATATATTCTGGTGACCTGGGCCGATAAAATGCGCAACGCCTTTATTCTTGCACATGAATTAGGGCATGCCGGTCACTTCTATTTAGCCGGTAAAAATCAGACGCTTTTTAATACACGACCGTCAACTTATTTTATTGAAGCACCTTCTACATTAAATGAACTGCTGCTTGCTGATCATTTAATGCACGCAAACAAAGATAATCCGCGGATGAAACGCTGGGTGATTACCCAATTATTGGGGACCTATTATCATAACTTTATTACACATCTATTAGAAGGCGCATTCCAGCGTAAGGTTTATGATTTGGCTGAAAAAGGCACTCCGTTAACAGCTGATGTTTTATGCAGAGAGAAACGTCAAGTATTAGAATCCTTCTGGGGAGACACCGTCACTTTTGATAATGGTGCAGGCTTAACATGGATGCGCCAGCAGCATTACTATATGGGTCTGTATCCATATACCTACTCTGCCGGTTTAACCGTCTCAACAACCATGGCTAAGCGGATTCGTGAGGAAGGACAGCCTGCTGTGGATGACTGGTTAAACGTCTTAAAATCAGGCGGTACCAAGCGCCCGCTTGAGTTAATTAACGATGCAGGCATTGATATGTCCAATCCAAAAAATATCGAGATTGCGGTGGATTATGTCGGTTCATTAATCGATAAGTTAATCGAAAGCTATTCGGAATAATTTGTTTTAAATTTTAATGCTTTCTATCTAACTTGACAACAATCGTAATAGCAGTCCCAGCTCCGCCAAAAAGCCAGACAGGTATTATGCCAGTCTGGCTTTTTGGTATTTTTGGAAAAGCTGCGCCTCACCTGTCCCACTCGGCTCGCAATATCCCATATACTTCCCGGTCATGAATCGTATCCCCTATCACTTCATCCGCCCGTATGGTTCCTTCATGTTTAAAACCCAGTCTTTCAGGGACCGCCGCACTTTTTTTATTCTTTACGGCTGTTTTAATCTCCACTTTATTTAATTCCAATTCGTGAAATGCATAATTCACCATTGCAGCACAGGTAAGTGTCATGATTCCTTTATTTGTATATGCTTCTCCAAGCCAGTATCCAATTTCCGTTTTCTTTACTTTCCAATCAAAATATAAGAAACCGATGGACCCGGCTAATTTTTCCTTATACCATATCCCGGCCCAAAAGCCCTCTTTATTTACGAAACGAAATAAGGACCTTTTAATAAAACTTTTGGAATCCTCCATCTGATTGGTTACAGACGGAAAGGATAACCAGTTGCTTAAAAAATCTTTGTTGGCGCTGACTAAATCAAATAAGTTTTCTGCATCGTTTTCTTCCAGCAACGAAATCATGATCTCTGGATTGACTTGATTATATAGCAGCTGCTCCCCCTCCTCCTTCTCGTTCATTCGCGTTTAAGCTTCACGTTTTTTCATGATAAACGAATGCCTTTTTTTAAAACAAGTTATTTTCTTCATTCTATCACTTATTTACTTCTGTCCATAAGAAAAACAGCTACAGAAACAAATATTCCATAGCTGTTTTAAATCATATATCCAACTTATTTATTTTGAGTCAATGCTTCTATTGCCAATTCTGCACCCTTTTGTCCGTGCTCAATACAATCCGGAAGTCCTGTACCGTCATAGGAGCTGCCAATCAGCTCCAGGTTTGGAAGCTGGCTGGCTACATAATCGCGGACCCTGCTGACAAGCTCTAAATGCCCTGTGTGGTACTGTGGTCTTGCCTCAATAAATCTAGTAATCTCATAAAATAAAGGCTTTCCCTTTACTTTCATTACTTTATTTAAATCCTTCAAGACAATATCCACAAGCGTCTCGTCTGATTCTTTTACAATCTCCTGATCATCAGGTTTTCCGACATAACAGCGCAATAAAGCTTTCCCTGCAGGTGCAGTTCCTTCCCATTTACGATGGGTCCACGTGCATGCAGTGAAGCGGTAATTACTATTTCTAGTAACCAAAAACCCGGTTCCATCTAAATCACGCTTAATTTGTTTTTCATCAAAAGCAAGTACGACATTTGCTGTGGATGTCGCCGGAATAGCATATAATTCCTGCAGCGGAGCATGCTTACTCAGCATTCCGGGAACCTGAGTATGCGGAACTGCTGCTAAAACAAAATCTGCTGCTAACACCTCTCCTGAATCTAATAGAAGATGATACCCTGTTTCCTTCTTCTCTATATGATTCACTTTATTTTCACGGAGAATTTTCACCGTATCCAGCTTTGCTTCAAGCGCATCAACAAGCTTCTGTAAACCGTTTGTAAAAGAGAAAAACTGTCCTTGGGCAGGCTTACTGTTTTTTGCCGGTTTCGACATGGTCTTACGGAGACCTTTCATAACACTGCCATATTCCTGCTCCATTTTTCCAAAAACAGGGTATATTGCCTCCAGACTCATTTGATCAATATCACCAGAATGAATTCCGGAAAGCAGCGGATCAATTTGATTATCTACCACTTGGTCCCCAAAACGGCGACGCATAAAATGTCCTAATGATTCGTCCCCGGACCGTTTTTTTCTTGGTATAATCAGATCCATTAATCCACGGATTTTACCTGTCAACGTAAAGGAATTTGAACGCAGAAGCGGTCCAACTTCTTTTGGCACACCCATAAATGCACCCTTTGGCATTTTATGCAGCCGATTTTTAATCAGCATAAAGGACTGCCCGGTAGAATTACGTCTTGTTTGATTAAGTATACCCAATTCCTCTGCCAAATTCATTGCAGCCGGTTTACGTGCTAAAAGTGAGTCTGGTCCTTTCTCAATCGTAAACCCGTCTCTTTTTATCGTATGAATGCGTCCTCCCAGCCGGTTAGAACCTTCCACTAATGTAATATCAATTGGAAGGTTTGCTGATTTCACTTGTTTTTGCAAGTGATAGGCGGCTGATAAACCTGTCATCCCGCCGCCGACAATTACTACTTTTTTTCTATCCATCAGGAAGCACACTTTACTTTCTTTAATACAACATTTGCTAATGTTTCAATAAATGCTGGGTGAGCGTTTGGCATCTCCGGACGGTAGTAGCTTGCTCCAATCTCATCACAGACTATTTTACATTCATAATCATTATCGTATAGCACCTCAAGATGATCTGCTACAAATCCGACAGGTGTATATATAAATGCTTTGTACCCTTCTTTGTTATACAATTCACGAGTTAAATCCTGTACATCTGGACCAAGCCAAGGATCTGGTGTGTTCCCTTCACTTTGCCAGCCTACTTCATAATTTTTCACATTAGCAGCCTCTGCTATTAATTGTGCTGTTTCCTCTAACTGCTGTTTGTACGGATCGCCATTTTGAAGAATTTTCTCCGGCAAACTATGGGCAGATACGATTAATACCGCATTCTTTTTTTCTTCGGCAGGCATTTCTGCAAAGGTATTTTGCACACCTTTTGCCCAGAAGTCAATAAACCCTGGTTCCGTATACCAATCCTGTACAGATTCAATGTTTATACCATGTTTTTCAGCAGTACTATTCGCCCGTTCGTTATATGATTTCACGCTAAATGTAGAATAATGTGGCGCTAAAACAATGGAAACTGCTTCTTCAATACCGTCTTTTGCCATTTCCTCTACGGCATCCTCAATAAATGGAGCAATATGCTTTAAACCGATATATGCTTTAAATTCAAATTCATCCTGTACTTCATTCAGCTTGTTTTCTAAAGCATTTGTTTGTTCCTTTGTTATTTTTGCTAAAGGGGAAATGCCGCCAATTGCTTCATAACGATCCTTTAAATCCTGTAAGGCTTCTGGATCAGGTTTTCTGCCGTGACGAATATGTGTGTAGTAAGGTTCAATATCTTCTTCTTTATATGGCGTACCGTATGCCATTACTAATAATCCTAATTTCTTTTTTTCCATTTCCAATACACCTCGTTACATTTTGTTATTCCGTAGTTAGAAACTATACCATTTTATACATCTGTTTGACAGATAGGATTTAACTGCTTGACCCGGGCTTCATTAGCCCGGGTTTGTTCCTCAATTTTGGTTGGAATAGCTGTGAATAAAATCTGTCAGCCGTTTTAAGGTTTCCGGCTTAATATCAGGAGTAACACCATGACCAAGGTTAAAGACATAGCCTTCTGTGTTCATTCCTTGATCAAGAATCGCTTTCGTTCTTTTTTCAATTGTCTCCCAATCACTAAGTAAAATTGCAGGGTCCAGATTTCCTTGTAGTGCTTTCGTTACACCTAAGCTTCTCGCTTCTTCCACGGAAGTGCGCCAATCCAGGCCAATGACATCGACAGGCAGGTCATTCCACTCGAGCAGAAGATGTCTTGCTCCTACACCAAAGGTAATCAGCGGTACATCATATTTTTTTAACGCTGAAAAAATATCCATCATGACTGGTTTCATAAAATAACGGTAATCTTCCACGTTTAATGCGCCAACCCAAGAATCAAAGATTTGAATCGCACTTGCACCAGCTTTAATTTGCGCTTCTGCATAACGAATAATCATTTTTGACAATTTATCCATTAATGCAAACCAAGTCTGTGGTTCACGATACATTAACGCTTTTGTTTTCGTATAGTTTTTTGAAGGTCCGCCTTCAATCATATAGCTCGCTAATGTAAACGGCGCTCCGGAAAAGCCGATCAATGGTACATCAAGCTGTTCCTCTGTCAGCAGGCGTATGGTATCCAGCACATAAGGAACATCACTTTCCGGATTGATCTCACCAAGCTTTTCTATATCCTGCATACTCCGGATTGGCTGGTCGATCACTGGTCCAATTCCGCTTTTGATTTCTACATCTACCCCGATAGCCGGCAGAGGCGTCATAATATCCTTATAAAGAATCGCCGCATCCACTCCGTAATTTTCTACCGGAAGTCTTGTAACATAAGCACAAAGCTCCGGCTGATGAGTAATTTCAAACAGGGAATATTTTTCTTTTAATGCCCGGTATTCTGGTTGGGACCTTCCAGCCTGGCGCATAAACCAAGCTGGCGTGTAGTCTGTTTTCTTTCCGCGATATGCGTCTAAAATAGTTGTATTTTTTACTTTTGCCATGCAACGTTCATCCTTTATATTCTTTTTCCATCTCTAACTATATCTATTTATCGCATTTCTGTATAGGGTTACGATTTGTTTGTCATCAAATTGTCTCATTTTATAATCATTCTAAAAAGATATTTCTTATAAAACGAAACTTCACTCAGTGGGAGTTTTGTTCTTCTCCCACTGGGTTAGCCTAAGTGATTCAGGGAGTTAGCGTCCGTTATCTCCCGCATAAATAAATTTATCTTTACGCTTTATTTTGAGGCGAGATTTTACGGACGATTCTCCGTGATAAAACGAACCGACAAGATATTAGAAAAAGGATACGGATGTGGAATGAGAACCTTCCATATTGGTAATGGGATCAACCGGAACGACATAATACGTTTCGTTGCGGAACCAAACATCATCAACGATAAATTCTGTTTCTCCTTCCACTTCTCCGACCAGCTCATCTGTACCTTCTTCTTCTTTATAAATACGGTAGACGACTCGATCATCTGTGGAGCCTTCCCAGCTAAGCTTTCCTTTCAATAAAGCAAATCCGCCAAAGGTATAGCTTGCATCTACATGCTCGATGACTGGTAAATCAATCGGCTCCGGCAAAGCTTCTACACCTTCTGGCATCTCAAAGGACGCTGTTAATCCAGAACCCGTCTGGTTATCGATATCGGTCAATATTTTTTTGGTCAAGGACGTCGGGTAAGAACTTCCTCCTGTCAAATAATGCTCTGCATCAGACCGATCATAGCCCATCCACATAGCCGTAACATAATCGGGTGTATAGCCTACAAACCAGGCATCCTTTGACGCTCCGTCAACAGCTGGATGCTGTGTTGTTCCTGTTTTCCCAGCAAGCTCCTTACCATAGTAGCCGGAGCTTGCTGTCCCTGTCCGGACGGTTTCTTTAAGCATTTCTGTCATATCCCAGGCAACCTGCGGGGTAAATACTTCTTCGCTGCTTGATTCCGACTGATAAATAATTTCCCCGTTACGGTCTTTTATCTCCGCTATTGCTGTCGCTTTCGACATTTCTCCATTATTTGCAAAGGTCTGGAAGCTTTGAGCCATTTGCAGCGGCGTGACCCCTTTATTTAAACCTCCCAGTGCAATCGACAATCCTTTATCCTCGATTGGCATCCCCATTTTCTCCAGATAGGATTTCGAATTGTCTATTCCAATTTCGTTAAGCAGCCAGACTGCAGAGGTATTTGTTGATTCAACAATCGCTTGATAAATCGTTATGTTATTCTTATATTCTCCACTAACATTGGTTGCTTCATACCCGTCTATATCCATATATTGATCAGGGATAATTGTATAAGGATTATACTCGTCTTCCTGCATCAACGCAGGTCCATACACAGCAACTGGTTTAAAGGTTGACCCCGGCTGCCGCTGTACATTTGTCCGGTTTAAATCACCAAAGCTATAATCCCGTCCGCCGATAGCCGAGACAATATGTCCGTTATTCTTATCCAGCATAACAAAGGCTCCCTCTGTCCCCTCTGTATTCCCAGGGAAGAAAGCATCCTCTTGAAAGTTCTGATAAGCAACCTGCTGAAAATCTTCATTCATATAGACAGTAATATCATAGCCTCCGCTTTGCAATTCGGCAAAGCTTAAGTCATGCGCTTCCGCAGCCTCTTTTATAGCAATATCAACATAGCTGTCGACCCAGGGATTCGTTCCTCTTTCTTCTTCTTTCAGATTGATTCCTAATCCTTTTTCCTGCTCTGCAGCCATTGTTTCTTCATCTATAAAGCCGGCTGATTCCATGGTCATTAAAACAACATTTCTGCGCTCTGCTGCTTTATCAGGATGATTTAAAGGCGAATATCCATTGGGTGCCTTCATTAACCCGGCAAGCAGTGCTCCCTCAGATATCGTTAACTCATCAACATCTTTTGAAAAGAAATATTCTGAAGCCTTCTGCAGGCCATATACTCCCTCTCCAAAGTAAACCTGGTTCACATATAACTCTAATATCTCGTCCTTGCTGAGTCTGCGCTCCAGATAAAGTGACGCCATCATTTCTTTTATTTTTCTTGTCCAGGATTTATCATTTGACAAAAAAAGATTTTTAGATAATTGCTGTGTGATGGTGCTTCCGCCCTCTACTTTGCTTCTCGCTAAAATATCACGGTAAACAGCTCTGCTGATCGACTGCAGATCAATTCCCTGATGCTCATAAAACCGGCGATCTTCCACTGCAACAAATGCTTCCAGAACATGGTCTGGTATATGGTCTGTTGAAACATACTCTCTGTTCTCGTTGTATAATGTCCGGATAACTTCTCCATCCTCTGTGCGGATAGTGGTCGTCAAATCAAGCTGTAAATCTTCCTCATTGGCAATCATTTTCCCGCCTAAAATGAGCAGACCATAGCCGCTTAATAATAAAAGAAAAACAGCAGCGACGGCTATTCCCAGCCATTTGATTTTTTGTCGAAAAACATTCTTCTGCTGTTTTTTGCGTTCGTTTCTTTTTTCATTTCTTCGCTCGCTTCTCATAAGTTCACCTCAAGTAGCATATACGCATTCATTATACGTTATTCTCATCTTTTGATAAAGAATGGACATCCTTAAATTACAAGTACATTCGACAAAAGGGTATTATTTTCAATATTATTTGTATTTGTGTACAATTTAATTATAAGTAGATATTCAAAGAAGGTCGACAATTGAAGGAGGAATTTTATGAAAGCATTTATGTCCAGAGGAACGATTCATTTTTTAGAAACATTGGAGAAAAAAAATAAGCATATTGACTTTTACTTTATCGCCAGTAATGATGGCGGTATCGCCTATTATGAAAACAGCTCTAAAAATATTTTTTCAGCCGGTCAAGCCTTTGATGTATTAAAATCGGTTGGCGAATTATCTAAGGAAGGGTATGTGGTTATGAATCATCTCCCTATCTCAGAAGACAGCAGCCCCGCCTTTGAATATCGTATGAAGCATAGTGACAGCGGCATTGAAAAAATGGAAGGCTTTCAAGCATGGCGTTTTTTACGTCAGGAAAAATCAAGTAAATATGTGGTTTTAACACAGTGGAAATCGTTTGCTGATTTTGAGAACTGGAAAAACTCCGATCAATTTAAAAAAGCTCATGATTCGCAGCAGGCAAAACAGCCGAGTTACTTTATGGAGCGTCCGTTTGTTATTTCAGGGCATATGCATGAGAAGGAAGAATAAATACAGAAAACGAACATCTATGCAGCAGGTTGTTTTCGGACAATTCCCTTTAATAATCGTTTCATCAAGAAAAACCAAGAATACCGCTTTGTTTTTAAAACATCGGTGTTCTCGCCAAAGAGATGTCCGCTACGGGAAGTCGTTTTCCGCGGGCAACCTTCAGCCGCACGGTAAGAAAACCGCTTCCTGCTTAGGTCTCCACCTGTTGCTTTTCCCGCAGGAGTCGGTTTCCCTCCGCTCCCATCTTTGAAGAAATATGTTTCATTTGCTTTCTTTCAAAGAAAAGAAGCTGATTCTAGCGACGCTTTTTGATGGGACGAGTAATCGCAGTCCCAGTCCCAGAAGAAATACACGGAGACTCCTGTGGGAATGCGCAGGGTGAAGACCTAAGCAGGAAAAAAGTGAACTCCTTTTTTTCTACCCTCAGGGCATAAGTGCGACTTTAGCTCTGTCTGCGCCTGTCGGCTTGCCAATTGCTAAGTCTTCTTTAGAGGAGGCTGAGCTCAAGCCCACGGAAAGTGTAATGTATTTCTGGAGCGGCTATCCTTAACATTTTATACTTTCTTATTCTAAAAAAAGTTGTTCCCCTGCGGACAACCTTTTTTGTTGGTGGCGTATCTTCATGTGAAGCGAATCAATCTCCTGCTGTTTTAAATAATTGATTCCTGTGTACGTAAACAGCAGCCTGGGTTCTGTCATTCACTTCCAGCTTACTTAAAATATTGCTTACATGTGTTTTCACCGTTTTAATTCCGATATAGAGTTTTTCACTGATTTCTTGATTGGTCATTCCATCCCCAATACACAGCAGCACTTCTAATTCCCGTTCGGTCAAATCTTCATGGGGTTTTTTCGCAGGGGTGCGAAAACGGTTCATCATTGTGTTAGCAACCTTTGGTTCAATCACATTTTCATCTTTGGCTGCTTTTCGTACAGCTTCTGCAATTTCCTGTGCATTAGAGGTTTTCAGCAAATAGCTGAATGCTCCTGCTTCCAAGGCAGGGATTACCTGTTCATTATCATAATAGGATGTCAAAATAATCACCTTGCATTCTGGATAAGAAGTCATGATCTGTCTGGTTGCTTCGATACCATTTCCATTTTCCATAATTAAATCCATCAGCACGACTTCGGGCTTCTCCTGGATAACAAGCTCAGCTCCTTTAAATCCGCTGTCCGCCTGCCCTGCAATTTCAATATCATCCTCCGTCTGTAAAAAAGAAATAATTCCTTTACGCACTACATCATGATCATCAATGACAACTACACGAATCATAATACATTCTCCCCTTTTTAATTCCCCTGATTGGGAATTCGAATATAAATATATGTACCCTGCCCTTCTTTGGAACGAATGGTAAATGTTCCACCTAATTCTTCGCTGCGTTCCTTCATTGTTTTCAGACCATAAGAAGCTTTATTATTCTGCTGATCATCTGATTCAAAGCCGATGCCATCATCTTCAATACGGACATAAAGCTCTTCTTGCCTCTGTTTTATTTCTACCTGAACCATATTTGCATTCGCATGCCGCAGGATGTTCGATAAGGATTCCTGAATAATTCGAAAAATGTGCTCCTCGACTACTTCTTTTAAATCTAAGCCTTCATCCATATCGATTTGGAATGTCAGATTGCTTTTTTGTTCTAAAGCATCGATTAATTTCTGAATGCCTTCTTCTAACGTTTCTCCGCCGGTAAGATAAACCGGCCGTAAATGAAGCAATAATGCACGCATTTCCGCCTGTGCCTGATGCGCAGAATGTACGACTTCCTCCATTTGTTCTTTCGCTGTAGCAGGATTTTTATCAAATAGCTTTAATGCTGTCTCTGATAGCATTGCCAGCCCAAAAAGCTCCTGGCTGACAGCATCATGAAGGTCCCGGGCAATCCGCTGCCGTTCTTCAATAACTGCTGCTTTATGTGCTGATTTCGCATAATCTGATTTCTCATCGGCCATCCGCTGTAAGGACTCCACTTGCCGTTGCAATTTATCTCCTAAATCATTCAGCTCAGCAATAATTCGATCTGTTTCATCCACATCCTCATGAACATTCGTGATTTTAGAAGTATAATTTCCGTTGGCAAATTGCTTAATTTGGATGGAGATAGCATCTAAACGAATTTTTAATAAATTACCGATTTGTGTAAATCCGGCCTGCAGGGACAAAATAAATCCAATGATAATATATAAGCCGATAAATAAAAAGATACTTTGTGCCGTTAGCCAGTCCGGCTCCAAAATAACAAATAAGGATAGAATAATAGCCAGCAGGATGCATGTTGTTAAAAATAAAACATAAAGATGAGATTTTATAAAGCTGAATCGGATACTTTTTCCCCAACGTTTCATTTTCTCCCCCCTCCCATCTTATACTCGATCTACCCGAATAGAGCCTGCCTTTAAGCGAATGTCGATAAATAATTTTTTGGTAGCAGTTTCAAACTGATCCGTTTTATAAAACAAGGATGTATTGATTCCTGTCGATTCCTCATCCAAAATATTGATATCTCCAGCCTTAGCTGCTGCTTTGGCTTGAAATTCCACTTCTCCGGGAATCAGGATAGTGACATCGCCCGCCAGCGAACGAATATTTATTTCTGTTTCTTCATCCGGGATATACGCATCAGTCAGGTCTAAATAAAAATTGCCTACCATGGTGCTAATATTCATCGGCTCCAAATTCCAGTTTCCCTTCTTCTCCATATCACCTATCGTGAATGTTGCATCATTCTTTTTAGGTTCAGAGAAGGCATACCAGCGATCTTTTTTTTGTTTTTTCGAACTGCCGCTGTACACAGTCAAAAAATGAAGTCCGCGAAATAGACTGATTCCTATAAAAATCAGAATCAGCGGCCAGAGCTTAAACACATTCCAAAATGTAAAATCAACCAGCCCAAACCGATCTGCTAACAAGAGTCCTCCAAAAATGAGCAAGAACGTGCCTATCATCCACCTGCCGCCTTTTCTGATTACAGCACTTCCCAGCAGCACAGCTCCGGCAACCACAAAGAATAATGGATAAATATATGTCCAGCCAAAATTTAATTCAAAACCATCTATATTTAAACTGTTTACAATTAACATGATTCCAATCCAAATGAAGCAAATTGCTATAAAATAAGAAAAAACTCTCCTCATGTGTTTCATCAACCCCTTTCTCTATGACTCTATTTTACTTCAGAATAGGATTAAAAGAGAACCAGCTTAAGCAGGTTCTCTTCTCCGTCTTAAGTCTGAGACGTTTTTATCTATACGAATATAAATATAAAGCAGCGCAAAACCAATTGTAAATCCGGCGATAATATCTGTTATATAATGTACATTAATAAAATAGCGGCTGATTCCGATTAAACAAACGAGCATACCTGATAGAATCTGCACCGTCAGCTTTCCTTTCTCTGAATGTATTTTTTTACATAGTAAATAAGCCAGCAGCCCGTAAAAAACCATGGAAATCATACTGTGTCCCGATGGAAAACTAAATCCTTCAGCATTTAAAGTAACAGAGACACTCGGCCTTTCTCTGGCTACAAGCTGCTTTATCCATGTATTAAGTAAATGCGCAAATAACGTTCCTCCTAAAAGCAGCAGCGCCGGATACCAATGCTTATACAACAGCATAAGTCCTGCCGCTGCAGCAATGGCTATCGGGATAAGCACATGCGAAGAGCCTAACTCCGTAATCACTCTAAAAAAATCAAATAAACCTGTTCCATGCACATGAGGAACGATTCCTCTGGTCCATTGATCGGTATATGGCAAAATATCACGTTTTATTTGTATTATCCAGACAATACTAAGTAAACAAGCAGCCATCCATACGCTGAACAAAACTGCTGCTGTTTTATTTTTCATATAATCTCTCCTTTTCTGTTCTCTTTTTTTATGCTAAACAGGTTTGACAAAAATAACAATGGGAAATATATATAAAGAAGTAAAAATCATAAAGAAGGGTGATAAAGTATGGATGCAAAATTACAAGAATTAATTGACGGATTAAATGAAGATTTATCGAATGAATACGCTGCAGCTATCCAGTATACGTACAGCGCATCCGTTGTCTCAGGTTTATACAGGTCCGCGCTGAAACCATTTTTTGAATCAGAAATAACAGACGAATTAGGACATGCACTTTATTTATCCGAAAAAATCAAATCACTTGGCGGCACTCCGACTACAGAAGCAGCTTCTGTACCGCAGCCTTCCCAAGTTGTAGATTTATTGAAGGCTTCCCTTCAATCTGAGACAGATACGATCAAGCGCTATGAAAAAAGAAAAGCACAGGCTGAGGAACTGGGGCTGACAGAGCTGGTTGTGAAATTAGAGGACTTGATCTCTGATGAAACACATCATAAAGAAGAAATAGAGAGACTATTAGAAGACCCGCGTATCCATTAAGAACAATTGATATGAACTTCTTCCTGACCATGAAGCGATTACTGCTTCATGGTTTTTATATTGCAGACATAAGCAAGTATTTTTATCCTCGAAATATTTGTTCTACAGCTGCATGGATTAGTGATATAATGAAAGAGATTGAAATTAGAAGGCTTTTCTCTATTTTTCGTAAGCTCAACTTTCGCACATTAAAAAGTAACTTTATTTCCATAGAAACAGGAGTTAATCTCCAAAAAGGCCGGATATTTAACCAAAAAGCAAGCATGGTAATCGAAAACATGTTCATTCTGGAATAGCATGATATATATGCTTATTCTTAGGTGCGAAAGTTGAGTCACAAGGCTATCAATTGAAAGAGGTGATTAACATGTTATCAGCAATTCATTCACTCCTTGATAACACATATGAAGAAATGGTAGACATCCGCAGATATTTGCATCAGCATCCTGAGCTGTCATTTCAAGAAACAGAAACTGCTAAATACATCGCAAACTATTATGAAAAATTAGGTATTCCATATGAAAAAAATGTTGGCGGTAACGGTATTGTAGCAACATTAAAAGGGGCAAAGCCGGGCAAAACCGTTGCTTTCCGGGCTGACTTTGATGCACTGCCGATACAGGATGAGAAGGATGTTCCCTATAAATCCCAGATTCCGGGTGTTATGCATGCTTGCGGTCATGACGGGCATACTGCTACCCTGCTTACCTTTGCAAAAGTAATGCAGCAGTTTCAAAATGACTTGGAAGGAAGTATTGTCTTTATTCATCAGCATGCAGAAGAATATGCTCCCGGCGGGGCGAAACCGATTGTTGAAGCTGGTGCTCTGAAAGATGTAGATGCTGTATTTGGCACACACTTATGGGCAACCCTGCCGCTTGGAAGTATTTATTCTACACATCAGGCAATCATGGCAGGTACGGACCGGTTTGAAATTACGATTCAGGGAAAGGGCGGTCACGGCGCTATTCCGCAAGATACAAAGGATGCCATCGTGATTGGTGCTGAGGCAGTTTCCCAACTCCAGCAAATTGTGAGCAGACGATTAAGCCCATTATCATCTGCCGTTATCTCAATTGGTATTTTTGAAGCAGGGAATGCCTTTAACATCATTGCCGACCAGTCTAAATTGGTCGGAACCGTCAGACATTTCGATACAGCAGTGCAAGAAAAAATCATTCAAGAAATGGAGCAGATTCTAAAAGGGGTTTGCGATTCTTTCGGCGCTTCCTATACGTTTGACTATGTTAAAGGATATCCGCCGGTTATCAATCATCCAGAGCAGACAGATCTTGTCCTTCAGACAACAAAGGAAATTGACGGTGTAGACATTGCCGCGATTACAGATCCGTTAATGGTCGGAGAAGATTTCGCTTATTATTTATTAGAAAAACCAGGTGCTTTCTTCCTGACAGGTGCGAATCTGGAGGGAAATGATTATCCGCATCATCATCCGAGGTTTGATATTGATGAAAAAGCAATGCTTATAGCTGCAAAAGCTTTTGCAAATATTTATTTGACCTATCAGGAACAAGCCAAATAAAACAAGCTGACGAGGCTATTCTCTCGTCAGCTTGTTTTTTATACCTTATCCAGTTTAGGTTGCACGTAGAATGTTACGTATGCCCAGACAAAAGCAAGACCGCCAATTAATACAATAATACTCCCCAGCCACTCAAGCTGAAAAATAAATAAGAAGGTAAAAGCAAATGCCTGCATATAGCCGAGCTTGCGAATAATTTTAATCACTGCATCCAGTTTTAATCCGGGCTTCAGCGGATACAGATCCAGCCACATTTGCGTACGATGATGGTGATATAGAGCCATCATCTGAAAAACACTCAAATAAATAAACAGAATAGCAAATAATAGCTTTATCCAGACATTAGGAATGACCCAGATGAAAATACCGCCGATTACCACAAGCCGGAGATACATCCCTAAATAATCTCCGCTGCGGAGAAAAGAAATCTGATACAAGTAATCATAGGCAGCTGAACGCTCGAATGGGATTCTGCTGATAAAGGTCTTTGTCAGCCATTCTCTTCTTTTTACTTTATTCTTCAAATGCGGAACATCCGCAAATAAATTCGCAATCCGGTAAAAGGATTGCAGGCGGATTTGGTCCTTTTCTATTAACAATTCCCAAATAATGCCCGGCTGTTTTGCTGCCACAATAAAATCATATACAATTACAAGAAGCAGCAATACGATCGTTATCACAGCGTATAATGCCTGTCCTTCAATCACAAAGTAGGCTGTTACAATATTAAGCAGTGTACGTGCTGTTAAATCAATGGTTCGCAAACTCTTCTCTCTTACCTTCAGCATATTCCAGTTTGCCAGCATATTCATGCCTTTAAAAACCAGAAATAACAGAAGCGTAACAAGGTATATGCTTCCTGCCCGTCCGCTGAAACTGGCGAAATAAAGCGGACTGAATGCAGCCGCTGCAAGTACAATGAGGTACGTCTGGATCGCAAAGCTGTAAATCAAGCTATTACGGAAATACGATCCCATCTGCTGCTCAGCAGCAATAAGAAACACCAAATCCGGCTCCTGCAATAATGTGCGGATTGGATTATAGCTGATCAGCAATCCTAAAACAATTCCCATGATGATTCCAGTCGGAAAATTCTCCGGTAATTGTTCCAGCCACTGCTGATAATAATAAGCAGTTGCAGCAATGAAAAAAAACATGGCAAATGCAATATGTCCGTTGAACATATATTTTAAATATCTGCTTAAATTTTTGACATGGGAAGATAAACGTTTTTTATAAAGTGCGTGCGAATCAAACATGATCATCTTCCTTTGTCAGCTGTACATATAAATCATCCAAAGTCGCCCCTGGCATCTGGAATTGCATGCGAAGCTCCTCTAATGTTCCTTCCGCACGTAATTTCCCATCATGTAAAATAAGAAAACGGTCACAGTATCTCTCCGCTGTTGCCAGAATATGCGTGGACATTAAGACGCCTGCCCCCTGCTTTTTCATCGAGTCCATCATCTGCAGATAAGACTGGATACCTAATGGATCCAGACCAACAAATGGCTCATCCACAATATAAAGCGGCGGTTCAATCAGAAAAGCACACATAATCATAACCTTCTGCCGCATTCCTTTTGAGAAATGGACCGGGAACCAATTCAATTTCTTTTCTAACCGAAACTCTTTTAAAAGCTTAGGCAGCCTCTGCTCAAACACCTCTTCTTCAATTCCGTAGGCCATGGCTGTCAGCCTGAGATGTTCATATAAAGTCAGCTCATCGTACAGGATAGGCATCTCCGGAATGTATGCCATCTGGTTACGATACCCTTCAGGATCATCCTGAAAGCTTTTCCCCTCTACCTGTACCTCCCCTTTTTTTGGCTGCATCAGACCGATAATGTGCTTAATGGTTGTACTTTTTCCAGCACCGTTTAATCCAATCAGCCCGACGATTTCTCCTTTATTTAAATCAAATGATATATCGTGCAGTACATTTTTATGGGTATAGCCTCCATACAAGTTTTCAATATGTAATAAGGAACTCACCTTGTTAACCCCCTTTGTTCACTAATCTGATTTTATCATCATTCGAAGAAGATTCCAAAATGAACCGTTCTACAAATTACGGGAAGTTTTTTAGACATCCTTTAACAAGTTTAATACAGAACCCTTTACTTTACCCGGTCCAACTCTATACAATAGATAAAAGATTACATTTTAAATTAGATAGGGAGGAACAAAAGATGGCACATGAAGATTGTATTTTTTGCAAAATTATCGATGGAGACATTCCCTCTGCCAAAGTTTACGAGGATGATAAGGTTTATGCTTTCCTCGATATCAGTCAAGTAACCAAAGGGCATACACTTGTTATTCCTAAAGAACACACTAAGAATATTTATGAAACACCGCCAGAAACAGCAAAAGAATTATTCAGTAGAATACCCGTTATTGCTAACGCTATTCGCGATGCCTATCAGCCATTAGGAATCAATCTGCTTAATAATAACGAACCGGTTGCTGAGCAGTCAGTCTTCCATCTGCACGTTCATTTAATTCCGCGCTACGGCGATGGAGATGGGTACACACCAAATTGGATAACGCATACAGAAGATTACACATCAGATGATTTACAGGCGGTTGCAAAAGCAATCAATGAGCAAATCAAACACTAGAAACAATCCATTTCGTTCTTTTTATTTTCAACAGCATTTGATATACTGACTATAACCTTTCGCGGCTGGCGATGAGCGCACAACCGGAAAGCAGAGTATAGAAAAGTAGAGGAGAGTTAAGTAATGAAGACAAAAATTTTAACCATTCTTGCCCTTTTGGTAAGTATCGGAACCGTACTGCATTTTGTAATGCCCCCGCTATTATTTGGTGTAAAGCCTGATATGATGCTGGCAATGATGTTTTTAGGTATTATTTTATTCCCTAAATGGAATTATGTTATTCTGCTTGCATTTGCAACAGGTGCTATTTCCGCATTGACCACAGCGGCTCCGGGAGGGCAAATTGCCAACCTGATTGATAAACCGTTGACAGCAGTTGCTTTCTTTCTGTTATTTTTGCTGGTAAGAAAGCAGATGAATACAAAAGTAACAGCTTCTGTATTAACATTTGCCGGGACACTGATCAGCGGCAGTATCTTTTTATCTGTTGCGCTTTTCTTCTTAGGATTCTTAGAAGGCGGTTTTCTTGCTTTATTTGCAGCTGTTGTTCTTCCAGCAGCAGTAATGAATACCGTTATCATGCTGGTTGTTTATCCAATTGTAGAGGGAATTATGAAGCGAAGTAAAGTAGCTGCGGTTTCGTAAAGGAGATCAGAGAGTTAAAAATACTTTCAGCTCTTCTTTGTCTTCCGAAGCATTCGTTCCATTTTAAATTGGAGCGAATGCTTTTTCCATTCTAAAAAAGTATATTTATCATATCTTATCTATTTTGTGTTAAAATAAAGATAGTAAAAAAACATTCATACTAGCAGAAATTGATTCTTTTTCCTATAATATGTATATTGCATTTATTTTGCAGGAAGATGTTTAAGTACATATCGTAAAAGGAAAAGGTATATGTGAAAGAAGAAAGGAGTGCATTTCCTATTATGTCTAAGAAAAAATCATTAACCCTGGGTTTTATCGTTGGAGCATCTGTCAGTGCTGGCATTGCACTATTAAGCACACCTGAATCAGGCAAGGATGTTCGTGTAAGAGTCAAAAATCAATCCTTAGAATTAAAAGAACTATTGATGAATTTAAAAGAAGACAGCATTCGAATCAAAGAGCAGCTGCTTCGAACTTCTAAAGAAGGTGCTGTTTTAGTCAAAGAATTGACGGAAGAAATGCGAAAATCCGTTGAAGACTGGAAAAACGCTGTAGAACCTCAGCAGGATAATATTCACCAGTCACTGGAACAAATTGAATCAAGTATCCGTGAATTAGAAGAAAAACTTAAAAACACAAATGCCAATTCATAGAAAGAAAGCTTTTGCTGGCAAAATTCCGCTGGTAAAAGCTTTTTTTTACTTTATTACAGCATGCGTGTCCGCAGCCTCTCTATCGCAATCATAAAAATATGGTTTTACAGGAAGAGAAAAAACGTGATTTACTCTATTAAGTTGCGCTTTATGACTGTTCAATGCGATTTGTTTTTGATAGAGTTAGAGAAGTAGCATTATTGTAAAGGGGCGTACATAGAACATGGCTATTTTTTATATCATTTTTGGTTTTTTTATATTACTTATTTTTAATGTGATGATTAGTGCTTTAAGTACAAAAATGGAGCTTTCCAAGCAAAAATCAGAAAGAATGGATCGGGTTACGAATATGATATTGGTAGCTATGCTAGTTTGTTCTTATCTGCGTGTTTTAAATGTGACAGTTTAATGTGATTTTTTAGTAAAAAGTTGAAAATAATTATTTAAACTGGAAAAGTATGATATATTAATCATGGTAAACAATAAAAGTAAGATGAGAAAAGAGTAGAGGTGTGTATCAGACATGAAAAAATGGACATTAGCAGCAACAATATCTGCCAGTGTGCTTGCATTGGCTGCATGTAATTCTTCCGACGATGAAGTGGTCGCGACTACAGACGCAGGCGACGTCACAAAAGAAGAGTTTTATGATGAATTAAAAGAACGTAATGGAGAAGCTGTTCTTGAAGAGCTTGTTACCATAAAAGTGTTAGAAGACCAATACGAAGTGACTGACGAGCAAGTAGATGAAGAAATCGATACCATGAAAAATGAACTTGGCGAAGATGAATTTGATTCCATGGTGGCTCAGCAATTCGGTGATGAAGAAGAACTTAGAGATTTAGTCTATGTAGGAATGCTTCAGGAAGCCGCTATTTCTGAAGATATGGAAATTACGGATGAAGAGCTGAAGGATTACTATGACAGAAAGAATTCAGAAGTAGATGCACAGCATATTCTTGTGCAGGATGAAGAAACAGCAAATGAAGTAAAAGAAAAATTAGATGATGGGGAAGAGTTTGAAGACCTTGCTTCAGAATACTCAACAGATGGCAGTGCAGAAGACGGCGGTAATCTTGGTTACTTCTCTGCCGGCGATATGATTCCTGAGTTTGAAGAAGTTGCATTCTCTATGGAACCAGGTGAAATCAGCGACCCTGTGCAATCTCAATTTGGTTTCCATATCATCAAAGTAAATGATGTACGTGAAAAAGAAGAATCCATTGGCGATTTTGAAGAATTAAAAGATGAATTAAGAAGCGAACTCGTTCTTCAACAAGCAAATCAGGAAGATATTCAAGCAAAACTTCAAAATTTAATTGAAGATGCGAATGTAGATATCTCTGCTGAAGGACTTGAAGATTTATTTGAACAGCCTTCTGAAGAAGAGCAGCCTGCAGAAGACACGGAATCTGAACAATAAAAAAATCGCTATCCATTTTGAAAATGGGTAGCGATTTTTTCATTTTATTACTGCTCTCTTTTTTTCAATCGTTCCTTTTGAATACGTTCCATATATATCTTACCTTCTCGTTCAATAAACTGCCGATCCAGCTTTCTTTCAGCTAAAAACGCACGCACTGCCATATATCCGCTGAATAAAATTAACAGAATCACTGCAAAGACCCAAATTGGAATCGAGCTCATCTTAAATCCCCCTTGTCCACTCCTTAATAAATATATATGAACAAGTAAATAGAAAATGACATAATCTTCACAGCAATCCGATGGATTCAATATTTTTTAAGAGCTACTCAAAGGAAGGCTTGTAGAAAGAGCGATTGTCCATTGCAAAAAGCCGCTCTGTAAATTCGCCCGGCTGCACCTTATCCAGTGCTTTATCCAGCATATTCATTTTTGCATCAATCAAATCAATTAAATGCAACAGTTCAGCTTCCTTGACCATTGGAGGCTTCGGACTGCCCCATTCTGCTTTTCCATGATGACTTAAAATCAAGTGCTGTAAAATAAGCACCTCTTCCTTATCCTCTACTTGCAGCTCCTTCGCCATTTCTGCTATCTCTTCTACCATAATGGTAATATGTCCAAGCAATTTTCCTTCCAGCGTATATGTTGTTGACACGACACCAGATAATTCCTTTATTTTTCCGATATCATGCAGGATAATACCTGCATATAATAAATCTTTATTGATGGAGGGATACAGTTCATGAAGCTGACGGGCAACCCCCACCATGCTGACAATATGATAGGCGAGCCCTGATGCGACATCATGATGATTTTTCGCAGCAGCCGGATAAATGAGTAATTCATGCTGATATTTTTTTACAAACCCCCGCACAATACGCTGCAACGTTGGGTTCTTCATTTCAAAAATAGCTTCTGTCAGCTTTTCTCCCAGCTCTTCTTTGCCTACGGGAGCCTTACCGACAAAGTCACTGACCTGAACCTGATCTGTTTCCTGAGATAAGCGGATGGAATGAATGCGTAGTTGATTTTTCCCCCGAAATTGATTAATATCTCCCGTTACATGGATAATCTGCTCGCCAACCAGGTTCTCTTCATCTTCTTTGGTAGCATCCCACAGCTTCGATTCTATCTCGCCAGATTCATCTCGAAGCATTAACGTTAAAAATGGTTTTCCGTTGCTGGTCGTACCCTTCGTAGCATCATTGATCAATAAAAACCCTTCAAATTTATCACCGACTGTTAAATTTGCGATTCCTTTTTTCATTTTTTTCCTCCCTCCAAATCAAGCATCCCTAGCATTAAGATGAATGATTTCTCCATTTGCAGCTTCAGCCAGCTCTCTATGGCATGTAAATACAATAACCTGCTGATTTTCCGCCATCCGCTCCAGTACCTGTTGCATACGTTCTGAACGTTTCCCGTCAAAATGCACTAAAACATCGTCCATCAGAAATGGCAGACCGCTCGCTTTTGCCATCACCTCATTAATCGCAAGGCGCAGGGAAATATAAAGCTGATCTCTTGTTCCCTGAGAAAGCTCCTCCACGCGAAACCGCCGTTTTTCCCTGCTGTTTTCTACTTGAAAAGGCTGCTCTGCTGCAGGTGAATATATTGTATCATATTGATTTCTAGTAATCTCTTTAAAATAGATTTGGGCGGTTTCAATTACAAGCGACAAGTATTTATCCTTGTATTGGCTTTTCGCAGCAGCCAGCATCCGTAAAGCTGTTTTTTGTACAGCCCAGGTTCTGACCAAGTCCTCCAGTTCTTCCTTCTCCATTGCCAGCTGGTGCATTTGCAGAGATATATCCTCCGCTCTTTCCAGCTGTTCAATACGTAATTTCAATTCTGCCTGCTGACTCTTTAGTTGTTCTAACGCTTCTTCCTCATCCGCTAAAGCCAGCTCTAATTCTTTTTTCTTTTTATAATGGTCAGCACCCTCTATGGAAACATTTATCCATTCCTGCTGCCATTTCTCCGGAAGCAGGATGTGGATTCTTTCTCTCAGTTCTTCTTGTCTGGCGTACAGTTTATTATATTGTTCTTTTCTTGTCTTCTTTTCAAAATAAACTTCTACAGACTCCACTTCTGCCATATTTAACAGTTTATCTATTTCTTTCTTATCATGGTTTCTTTTTTGGATGAAAGCTGCCTGTTTATTGCTGGTGTCCTTTATAAATTGATTCAGCTGCTGAAGCTCATGCTGGCGCTGCTGTTCTTGCTGTTCTATTTCTTCAAGGGCATGCATTATTTCATCCATATGAGTCTGCTCCGCCAGCCCTTTATGCTTCAGCCAACTCTTGGCCTGGTCTGAAAACTGCTCTATCCGTTCTTTTACTCTGACTAATCCTGTATAGATATGCTGCTTTTCATTCGTCAGCTGAAGCAGCTTTTGTAATAAATGGTAAATATCCTGCCAATAAAAGACATCGATGGATTGTAAAAATGGAAACTGATTTTGCTGCTTCCGTCTGCCCTCTTCTAATTTATTTTGCTGCTTGATTAGGTTAGATTCAGCCGTACCCTTCACTTTTAGCTGATGAATCGTTTCTCGTAACGTCTCATTTAAAGCAGAGAGCTTACTGCGCAATATTTGCTGCTTTTCCAAAATTTCCTGTGCTTCCAGATATTCTGCTTCTGTCACGTCCATTTCCTGTTCAGAGGGGGCGGTCTGCCAGCTTTCCTGCTGCTGTTTTAATTTTTGGATATCCTGCTGTTGTACATGCCGGAAATAATATATACCAATTCCGCCTGCCAGGCTTAATAAAAAAAGCCACGGCATGCTTCCTGCATATCCAATAAAGGCTGCTGCCAAGGAAATCCCTATTCCAACAGCTGTAAATCTTTTTGTTTGCTTCTGCTTCTCTTCTATCATTTGACCAAGCATTTGATGCATATACTGTTGCTGTGTTTCGCTGCGTTGATTGGTCTGGTGATAAGCTTGGATCCGCTGTTTTAATTCATCTACGTGCACGTCAGCAAGCAGTTCTTTTTCTGCTTGCTTCTGCTCCTCCTCCATTCGTGCTTTTTCCTGGGCCAAATGGTCTTTCTGCTGTTGATTATCAGCGATGCTTTTTTGTACATTTCCCAGCTCTTCACGTAATGCCGCCCATTCCTTTTCAAGATAAAACGGTAATTCCAGCTGTTCTAAATCTTCAGCGGTTATACGAATCTGCTTTTCCTGAATCATCTCTGTAATTTCACGGGCTTTATACTGATAATCCTCTTCCAACGTTTTCTTTCGTTCTATCATAAAGGTTATTTCTGCTTTTTGATTCAGGAAATGATTTAATTTTTCTTTTTCTCCGTCCTGCAGGGAAATCGTTTCTAAATCTTGTTTTTTCTCCATATACGTGTCTAAGGTAGCCTGATGGGAGCTGATTTCTCTGTCTGCCTGATTCATATCTGCATGGATTGTCTCTATTTGCTTCTGATAATCTAATGAAAAATCACGGACATCCGCCAGTTTTTGCAATTCTTCGGAAACACGAAGCATTTCTTTTCGTATAGGCAGTATTTTTTCCAGCTGCTTTTCTCTTTCCAGCTGTTCATTTTTCTCTGCAATCTGCTCTTTTTTCAACCTATGTTTATTTTCCAATGCACGCATTTTTTCTATTTGTTCTTTATATGATTTTTCCAGCACCTTGCTTTCTCCAGTCTGTTTATCTTTGATTCGTAACGCACTTAGTTTTTCATTGATAACCGGCTTGGTGCCAGAAGGCTTAAATTGCTTCTGCAGCTCTGCCTGCAGCTTCTTTTCCACTTTATAAATCGCTGTTGAACCTGTTAAACCGACACTTAATAGAAGCTCACTGATATCCGATTCATTCATATCCTGCATCACGGTTAAATCTTGATTAGAAAAGGAATAAATCGATTGAAAGGTTTCCAGATTCATATTTCCCAAAAAAGCTCCGAACCAGGTCATGTCTCTTTCCGCTCCAACGTTATCAAAGCATCTGACCTCAGACGCATCCAACCGTTCAATCATTATATTTCCTTCCGCAGGATGCTCTAATATCATCCTTCCTCCTAATTTACTGCTGGTTTTGGGACGATAAAAATCACATTGCTTTTTGGACATTCCAAAAAGCATATATAAAATAAATTGATGCAGGGTTGTCTTCCCGGCTTCATTATCGCCTAAGAGCGTTATCAAATTAGAACCAGAGAAGGAGAAAGACTGGTCGACCCATCTGCCAAAGCCGTAAATCGTAATTTCCTTTATCCTCACTTTGCTCTCTCCTTCCGCAATAGCGTATTCAGCAGCTTATAAGCATCCGATTTAATCGTCTGTTCCTCTTCCTCCGACAGAGGGGATAAAAACTTTCGCGCATCCTTGTGATGATAAATTTCATTTAATCCTTCCTGAATAAATGCCATATCAGCTTCTTCTAATATATCTTCTAAAAAAGCGTCTTTCAGCTGAGCTGGTTCTTCCTCCAAAACAAGCTGATAACGGTAAATATACTGCCATGGAAAAGCTTCTGTCAAAGATTCATTTATCACTTCAACTAACTCTTGAACAAGGATATCATCCGGGGAAAATGCATCATTTTCTCTTGCTGTTATGTTCAAATACAATAAGCTTGGAACACTGTGTTCCGGCAATTGCCTCATAATGGCTTTTTCTGCTTGAGAAGGAGTGAGACAATCCCGAATGTCCACCTGTGCTTCTTCATAACGGATTGCCTGAAGCGGCAGGAAGGTTTGCTTTACCTGATGTCTGCTTAAGTTAACCAGATAACAGCCTTTTTCTCCCGTCTCCTTTCGGTGCCTCCCTTGTATATTGCCCGGATAAATAACCGGAGGATCTGTATGGAGCTGCTGCCGTTTATGTATATGGCCCAATGCCCAATAATCCATGCGTTTGTTTAACAGGTCTTTCAGCTGGAATGGCGCATAAGAGTCGTGCTCTGTATTTGTTGCCACGCTGCCATGCAGCATAGCGATATGAAGTGGAAATTCATCCTCTGTCCGTTCATATTCTGAAGATTTATTTTCATATACAGCTCTATTTTCATAGCTGAATCCGTATATAGCCGCAGCCGCTTCTCCATTCTTATAAAAAGGAATAGATGTTACGGATTCATCAGGAAAGATATATACATTATCGGGGTATTCCACGACAAAGGCATCCCCTTTTCTGAAATCATGGTTTCCATAAGATAAAAATACTGCAATATTTTCATCGGCCAGCCTTTCAAATGCGCGTCGCAGTCTTATTTGCGCTTTTAAGCTTTGTGATTCTTGATCGTACAGATCACCTGTTAGTAAAACAAAATCTACCTTATTGTTTATCGCTTCATCAACCAGGTGATTCAAAGCAGTAAATGTGCTTTCTTGAATTTCTTTAAATAGATTGGCAGGCACATGCCTCAGGCCTTTAAATAAGCTGTCTAAATGTAAATCAGCTGCATGAATAAAAGTAACTGCTGCATTCACTGTCTCCACTCCCAGTTTTATGATATCCTTATTTTAACAGAGGCAATAACAGAATGCACGTTCTATCCGCTGATTATTCTCCAGCACAATAAAAAAAGCCTACCGTACGTGTAGACTTTTATCATGATTTATTTATTATTTTGTAAACTGATTCAGCACATCCATCAGTTCGTCAATTGCTTCATCGCCTTCTCCAGATTTCACAGCATCGCTGACACAATGCTTGATGTGACGTTCAGCAACTTCAAATCCAACACGCTTTAACGCGGAATTAATCGCACTGATTTGAACAAGAATATCTACACAGTATCTATCTTCATCAATCATCTTTTGAATACCGCGGACCTGACCTTCAATTCGTTTTAAACGATTTGTCACTGCTTTTTTCTCGGCATCTGTTCTTGGTTTCAATGTATGCTCATGTAAGGAATCCATCGTATCCCTCCTTTAATCTTCTCTTTTAATATACCACCCTACCGTATATATGTCAATGCAGAAGACTTCTGCTTAAAAGTCCATTATATCATTAATCAAAATAAAACGTATCCTGAACAGGAGTTATTTTTAGAGTCTGTTTCTATAGGTTTGTATAAATCATCCTGCTGATAATTTCTTCCGGTTCAACCATCATTATCTTTCCCGTTACTCCTTTAAAATAACCGCTTCATATGCCACACAGGCAAAGCGGTTATTTTAAAATCAATCATACAGCTATTCTTTTTTTGATAAATTGATGGCACGTTTAAAATCTTTTAACGATCCTGATTTGCCATACATCAGTACCCCGCCTTTGTATACGCGGGCTGCCAATGCAGCAAACAAAGCAATCGTTACAATCATAATCCCGATAGACAAACCAATTTCCCAAAATGGGATATTGAGCATACCGATACGTAAAAACATTATCATCGGCGTAAAGAATGGGATATAGGATGTCACCGTAATCAATGTTGATTCAGGCATACCCAGACCTGTCATTGCAATGACAAAGGCAATGACAATCAGCATCGTCATCGGCATAATCAATTGATTAACATCCTCAATCCGGCTGACTAACGATCCGAGCATGGCCGCCAGAGTTGCATAGAGGAAATAGCCTAATAGGAAAAAGACAATTGCATAAATGTAAATAACCGGATCATTATCCATAATTCCCATTACTTCAAAAAATTCCCCTGCTGCAGAATCTTGATTTGCTTGAATGGCAAAGTAACCTCCGCCCAGCAGGATAATCATTTGTGTCAATCCTAACAAAGCAATCCCGACAATCTTTCCAAACATATGCATCATAGGCGGAGCACTGGAGATAAGAAGCTCCATGACGCGGGATGATTTTTCTGTTGCAACATCTGTAGCAATCATCTGACCGTATAGAAGAACGGTCATATACAGAACAAACAGCATGACATATACCAGACCTCGAGATTGATTCATTTCTTCTGCTGTTCTGGCACTGTCATCCAGCTGCTCTGTCTGCAGGCTCACCGGGGCATAAATCATATCTAACGTTTGCTGGTCAATTCCCGCCTCCTGCGTTCCAACAACCACCTTCAGCTGCTGCAAAATCTGCTCAATTTCTACCTGTTCGCCCGTTTCCGAAATACGGTTCGCATAATAGTCTCCTTCGGGCAGATTATTTTCATCGGCAGCAATGACAAGCAAGCCATCATATTCTTCAGCAGAGACTGCATCCTTCGCTTCTTCCTCTGTTCCTTCAAAATTCTCAAAGGCAATTCCGGCGCCTTCACTTATCCCTTCCCCCTGCAAATAATCACCGTATATTCCGGATTCATCGATGACAAGCACTTGATCCGATTCTTCATCACCTGAAAACATATCAATAATAGAGGATATATTTGCAAAACCAATAATGATAGCTAATGTAATTGCCGTGGTAATAATAAATGATTTCGATTTTACCCGCGAAAGATACGTATGACCAACAATCGTCCAGAATTTATTCATAGGAAGCACCTACCTTTTCAATAAAGATATCATTTAAAGAAGGCTCTTCAATTTCAAATTTCCGGACAAAGCCTTTCCCTTGCAGCTCTGAAAATATATCTTGTGCAATTTGTTCATCCTCAATCTGCAATGCACATCCATCCGGCAGTTCTTTATAAGAAGCCACACCTTGATAATTCTTTAAAAATTCTGTTGAAAAATCACCGCGGATATCAAGATTTTTCTTTCCAAAGCTGTGTTTGATTTCGCGTAAGGAGCCATGAACAACTGGCGTTCCTTTTTGCAGAATACAGATATGCTGGCACATTTCCTCGACATGCTCCATCTGGTGAGAAGAGAAAACAATCGACGTCCCCTGATTTTTTAAATCTTTGACAGCATTTTTCAGCATTTCTACATTGACTGGATCTAATCCAGAAAATGGCTCATCTAATATTAACAGTTTAGGCTCATGAATCACGGCAGAAATAAACTGTATTTTCTGTTGATTCCCTTTAGACAGCTCCTGCACTTTTTTATCTAAGTACTCCGGTACTTTAAACCGTTCCAGCCATTCATCCAGCTTTTTAAGAACCTCTTGTTTTTTCATTCCCCGCAGCCGTCCTAAATAAATAATTTGCTCTTTCACTGTTAATTTCGGATACAGCCCTCTTTCTTCCGGCAAATACCCAATTAAATGACTCTCATTATAAGAAATCGGGCCGCCGTCCCAGGTAATATCGCCGGATGTTTTATCCAGCAGGCCGAGAATCATACGAAATGTTGTTGTTTTGCCTGCCCCGTTTCCGCCTAAAAACCCAAACATTTCTCTTTCAGGAATTTCCAGAGATAAATTGTTTACTGCAGTATGATTTCCAAACCGTTTTGTGACATTTGATAGCTTTAGCACATACTTCTCTCCCTTCTGTTGACTATACAATTGAACGAATCAAAAGGTTCATATAACTTTTCAAATTTTTATTCATCCACTTGTTATACGTACAAACATATCCATTCGTTTCATTTTTTTATTATATCTATCCTGTTTACTATCATTACCTCCCCGGCGCTTCTATCTAAATCATTATGATTAGAAAACCAAGAGCACCACTTGGTCTTTAAATCACCAGTGTCCTCGCCGAAGCGATGTCCGCTGCGGGAAGTCGCTTTCCGCGGGCAACGGATCAGCCTCCTCGGAAGAAAATCACTTCCTGCGGGGTCTTCACCTGTTGCTTTTCCCGCAGGAGTCGGCTTCCCTCCGCTCCCATCTAAGAAGAATTATGTTTTATTTGCTTTCTTTCAAAGAAATGAAGCTAATTCTAGCGACGCTTTTTGATGGGACGAGTAATCGCAGTCCCAGAAGAAATACACGGAGACTCCTGTGGGAATGCGCAGGGTGAAGACCCCGCAGGAAAAAAGTGAATTTCTTTTTTTCTACCCTCAGAGCATAAGTGCGACTTTAGCTCTGTCTGCGCCTGTCGGCTTGCCAATTGCTAAGTCTTCTTTTCACCCTCGGGGCATAAGTGCGACTTTAGCTCTGTCTGCGCCTGTCGGCTTGCCAATTGCTAAGTCTTCTTTAGAGGAGATGAGCTCGGGCCCATGGAAAGTGGAGTTTATTTCTGGGGCCTAAGATTACTCACCCCATGAAACCCGTTGGAGCGGCTATATTCAGCATTTTTTATATACTTCTTATTCTTCAAGAAAAAATGAATACCAATTCATAACTATTGCAAGAAGTATTTCATCTGTTTTATAATTTAGAGTAAAGCGATTACATTTTGGAGGAGGTCATTCGATGGGGACATATTATTTAACGGTATTTTCACAATCAGGAGAAAAACTGCTTGATACACAATTTGATGCTTCCACGCATGCAGAAGCAAAGGAAATTGGAAAGGAAAAGCTGGATAAAGAGGGGTACGCTGAACATACACATCGATGTGTCAGCCCAAATGCTAAGCTGGTGCTCTTTCATCGTTAAAAAGTTAAAATCCCTGCTGCTGCAAAAGGTAAAGCAGCGGCAGGGATGTATCCGTTCATTTTTTATTCAGCTGCACCATAAAGTTCTTCTAATGGTTTTGTAATGGTTTGAGAGATTTCATTAATCACATTGTTTAGTTTCTGCTCTTCTTCCATTAATTTTGAGATGGCATCATGCTGTTGAACCGTCTCAACGATTTGTCTTGCTTTTTCAATTTCTTCTTCAGAAATATCTTGACCTTGCATATGCTTTTCCTGCAGGTTTAATTGTGTTTCACGGAAGTTTTCAAACATTTGCTTTGCAATTTCGTCAGACATTACTGCTTCATAAGCTTGTTTTAAATCCTGAAATTCTTTGCTTTCACGAAGTGCTTGTTCTAATTGATTTGCTTGTTCTTGTAAATTTGACATTAATATAACTCCTCCTTCATCGTCTCTTGCTACTATAACAAAGCTGTTAACGTATGTATAGCCATATCTATTTAATGGATTAAAAAATAAATCCTGCATTTTCATAGTATAATAAAAGCAGCATGCAATAGAACTGCTATCTCAGTTTAAAAGGAGGAATACGATTGCATTTACAACGATTGAAGAAGCTTTACCCCAGTTTGACAGAGCTTCCCAAAAACCAGAAAGAAGTAAACCCTGATTTTAAGTGGTACCAACTGGAAAATACCGTTATCGGTATTGATAATAAAGAATTAACAGACAGAGATAAAATCCTTCTGGGCACTTTTCTTACTTCTTACCATGTTCAGTTGCCCATTCAAACACCTAAAGAAAAACAGTGGGAAGCACGGATTCACCGGCAAAAAGACGCAAACCTTGGTAAAGCCGGGCGCTACCGTTTTATTTTTTTTCGAATCGAACAAGGACAGATTGATACAAATGTATTCAGAAAAACGTTACAGGAATTTTTTTCAGGAGATTTATCTATATTATGGAATCATACAAATGAAGGGTTTATTATCGAGGAACCGGCCAGTTTTTTAGAGGAGGGCATCACTTATCACCAGATCGCCGATACATTAACAGGTGAATTATATGTGAAAATCATGTTTTTCATCGGCCCCTACTTAGAAAATGATAAAGACTTGGCAGACTGCATAGAGCAAATTACCACCATGGCAGAGAGAAGCTTTCGAAAAATGGACACAGCTGTGATTGATTATACCGAGGTATACCCTTCGTTCCTTATTGAAATTCTTTCCCATAAGCAACGGCAGCAATTAAGTGAATGGGTTTTGAAAGAGTTTTTAACAGACCCGGAGGCTTTAGAAACGATTCGAATGTTTATTCAATGTAATTTAAATGTATCTGAAACAGCAAAGAATTTATATATCCACAGGAACAGCCTGCAGTATCGACTCGATAAATTTTATGAAAGTACAGGCATTGATATCAAGCAGTTTGATAATGCATTTACCGTTTATTTAGCCATTTTAGCAAATATGCACAATATCCAGTCATAATTTTGTGCAACATCTCCATATTGTTTTTACAGCTTTTTCAGTAAAATTAAAAACATAAGAAAAACGCTTTCATTTTATTTTAACACTAAATCATTTTAAGGAGATGTCATCATGGCAGAATTAAAATTAAATCATATTCAAAAGAAATACGATAAGGATGTATTAGCGGTAAAAGATTTCAACTTACATATTCAAGATAAGGAATTTATTGTATTTGTCGGGCCATCCGGGTGCGGGAAATCAACTACATTGCGCATGATTGCCGGCTTGGAAGAAATATCTGACGGGGAACTGTATATTGATGAGAAATTAATGAATGATGTTTCACCAAAAGATCGCGATATCGCAATGGTATTCCAAAACTATGCCTTATACCCTCATATGAATGTATATGATAATATGGCATTCGGACTTAAGCTTCGCAAATTTAAAAAAGAAGAAATCAAAAAACGTGTTGATCAAGCGGCTAAAATTTTAGGATTAGAAGCATACTTAGACAGAAAACCAAAAGCATTATCCGGCGGACAAAGACAGCGTGTTGCTTTAGGACGTGCGATTGTCCGGGATGCCAAGGTATTCCTGATGGACGAACCTTTATCTAACCTGGATGCAAAATTGCGTGTGCAAATGCGTGCAGAGATCCAAAAGCTGCACCAGCGACTGCAAACCACAACTATCTATGTGACTCACGACCAGACCGAAGCAATGACAATGGCAACAAGACTCGTTGTAATGAAAGATGGTGTTATTCAGCAGGTTGGTGCTCCTAAGGATGTGTATGACTTACCGGAAAACATTTTTGTAGGCGGGTTTATCGGATCTCCATCTATGAATTTCTTTACTGGCACATTGCAGGGAGACAAGTTCCAAATCGGTGACCATTCCTTCCTAATTCCGCAGCCAAAGCTTGCACCGCTGAAAGAACAGGGCTATGAAGGAAAAGAGCTGACTATCGGTGTTCGTCCGGAAGATATTCATGATGAATTAGTCTTCTTAGAATCCTCTCCTGAGTCTAAATTGACAGCCAAAATTGAGGTTGCGGAATTGATGGGAGCAGAATCTATTCTTTATTCCAGTATCGATAATCAAGAATTTGTTGCGCGCGTCGATTCTCGTGCAGATATTCAAGGCGGGGATGAATTAGAGCTTTCCTTTGATATGAATAAGGTCCACTTCTTTGATAATGAGAGTGAACAGCGGATACGTTAAGACAGAAGATATTGGTAAAGGGGAACTCATTATAAGTTCCCCTTTTTAGCCAGTAATATTTTATTTAATAAAATTATTTACCATGCATTTGTTGTTGAGCAGTCTGCACTAGGCGTTTTGTGATTTCTCCACCTACAGAACCGTTTGCACGAGAAGTTGAATCTGCACCAAGGTTTACACCAAATTCTTGAGCGATTTCATATTTCATTTGATCAAGAGCTTGTTGTACTCCAGGCACTACTAATTGGTTTGAATTGTTGTTTGCCATGATTATCACCTCCTGTACAAGTATCTTCTGCAGTTTCGCCCAACTTATGATAGCTAATTTTTGGAAATTAAAAAAGCTGAACCCTATGCATGGATTCAGCTTTTTGATTGCTTCATGTTCGTATTCAAAAGTACTGCTTTCTAAGCTTATTTGGGATGTGTCATTTCCTCTGGTCTTACATACTCATCAAATTGTTCAGCAGTCAATAAACCAAGCCTAACTGCTGTCTCTTTTAATGTTGCATTATCTGCAAATGCTGTTTTGGCGATTTTTGCAGCATTTTCATAACCGATATGCGGGTTTAAAGCAGTTACCAGCATTAATGATCCATGCAGATTTTTCTCAATTTGCTCCAGGTCCGCTTCAATTCCGATTGCACAGCGCTCATCAAAGGAAAGAATGCTATCTGCCAGCAATTGGCTGGATTGCAGGAAGTTATAGGCAATCACCGGTTTAAAGACGTTTAGTTCAAAATTCCCTTGACTGGCAGCAAATCCGATTGCCGCATCATTTCCCATCACCTGTGTCGCTACCATCGTTACGGCTTCACTTTGTGTCGGATTTACTTTTCCTGGCATGATCGAGCTTCCAGGCTCATTTGCCGGTATCGTAATTTCTCCAATACCACAACGCGGTCCGCTCGCTAACCAGCGTACATCATTGGCAATTTTCATCATATCTGCAGCAAGACCTTTTAACGCCCCATGCGCATAAACCGTCTCATCATGGCTCGTTAATGCATGGAATTTGTTTTTAGCAGAAATAAATGTTTTATCAGTATATGCTGAAATAGCTTTACAAACCTTTTCTGAAAAATCCGGATGTGCATTTAAACCCGTTCCGACAGCTGTTCCACCGATAGCCAGCTCCCGCAGATGTTCATTACTCTCTTTAATCATGGTGTATGATTTTTCTAACATCCGGTGCCAGCCGCTGATTTCCTGGCCTAACGTCAATGGTGTTGCATCCTGCAAGTGGGTCCGCCCTATTTTTACAATGTCCGTAAATTTATTTTGTTTTTCTTCCAGTGTGTCCTTGAGTTGCTTCACGGCAGGAAGTACGGTATCTTCCAATTTCAATACAGCTGCTACATGCATCGCTGTAGGGTATGTATCATTTGAACTTTGTGATTTATTTACATCATCATTCGGATGAAGTTTTAACTCGCTCCCCTGCTCTTGAAGCCATTGATTACCAACATACGCCAATACTTCATTTACATTCATATTTGACTGTGTTCCGCTTCCTGTTTGCCATACTACTAATGGAAAATGGTCATTTAATTTATCTGCTAATACTTGGTCTGCAGCATATTTTATTGCTTCCGCTTTTTCTTCCTCCATTAACCCCAGTTCAAAGTTGGCAACAGCTGTACTTCTTTTTAAAATTGCAAACGCTTTAATGATTTCGACAGGCATAGTTTCCTGACCGATCGGGAAATTCTGTTTACTGCGTTGTGTCTGCGCTCCCCAATATTTGTCGGCCGGCACCTTAATTTCCCCGATAGTATCTTTTTCAACACGATAATCCATCCTAATTCCTCCTTGAACTTTTCCTCGAATCATATCTAGTGTATCAAATTTTTTGATTTTTTTCGATTTCTTTTTCATGATATGATAAGAATAAGCATATTTCCAGAGAATATCAGCTATTTTTACGTATACCAATTGAATTGAAGAAAGGAAGAATAAATCATGCCGAATATCTGGACACATATTTTTTTCGCAGAAGATGCTTGCAATGCATTATCCTGGGATATCCACCATTCCCCTTCCAGACATGCTCTCTTTCTAGGCGCTCAAGGACCTGACCCTTTCTTTTATTACCGATTCTGGCCATGGCTTTCCAGTCAAAAGACCGGACAGGAAATCGGCAACACATTGCACACAAAAGAATGCGGCCCTTTTCTAATATACCTGATTGAACAGGCTCAGGAAGGGTCTGATGAAGTAAAAGCCTATGTGGCAGGTTTTATCACCCACCATCTGCTGGACCGTCATACACACCCTTATATCCATTACCGGGCCGGGTATCAGGGCAGTAAACACCAAAAGCTGGAAACCCTTATTGATACGAAAATGGCTTTAGACACACGTAAAATGGAACTGTGGAAGCATGCGGCATATGCAGAAATCAATGTTGGTGACACATTGCCTGTATCCATTTTATACATATTAGATGATGCTATCCGCAGGTTTCACCCCGAATTATCTTTTCAGACGAAGGATATTCAGATTGCTTACCAGGATATGATTACTGCTCAAAAACTTTTTGCAGACCCGGGCGGCTGGAAAAATAAAATCTTAAAAGCTTTTATCAGTTCTTATTCTCATCAGCCCATCCATGAAAATATCGATTATCTTAATGAAGAAAATAAGCTGTGGGTGCATGCAGCTACTGGAGAAAAACGGGAGGAAAGCTTTGCAGAGTTATATACGGATGCATTAAATGATGCTGTCAGCCTGCTTCCTTTGGTTACGGATTATTGGAATGAAGGCGGAGAATCAGTAAAAGCGCAGCTTATCCGCCGTATCGGCAATATTTCATATGATACCGGCACACCTGTAGCGAATCATGATATAAACCGCTTTAGTGTACCAATTATATAAGAAAAAGAAGCACATGCTCTTTGGTTCAAGACTCCTCTCAGCATGTGCTTATCTTTATTGCGGGCGTACGTTGACTTCCTCTTTTTTATTCGAAGCTCTCCTTGCCTCTTCTATTCCTTTATCAATATCCACGAATTTCAAGAGAATGATTCCGATAATAAAGAAGAAAATAAGCGATAAAATGCCTAAGCGGCTGTTTCCCGTCAATTGTCCAATAAGCGCAAATATAAATGGGCCGACTACTGCCGCGAACTTGGATGAAATACCATAAAATCCAAAAAACTCCGCATGCTTTCCAGTTGGTATCATACGTCCAAAAATGGAGCGGCTCAATGATTGTGCTCCTCCTTGAACCATTCCTACAATAATTGCCAGCATATAAAAATGAAGAGCAGTGCTCATAAAATAACCAATAATGACTATTCCTAAATAGATGTACAATGTGATAAATAATGCTTTCTTTGCTGTAATCTTTGTTGCCAGCCAACCGAAAAAGAAGGTAAATGGTATGCCGACAAATTGGGTAATCAATAAGGCAATAATCAAATCATTCTGACCAATCCCAATCTCACTTCCATAAACAGTTGCCATTCGGATGATGGTAGAAATTCCATCATTATAAAGCCAAAATGCAATCAGAAAAATAGCCAGCTGTTTAAATTGCTTTATCTCCCGGAAGGTGTTTCCGACTCTGGAAAAACCAATGGCTATATATGATTTTTCCCGCTTTACTTTCTCTTTTTTCTCTTCTTTTATATTTTTCAGGAGCGGAATCGTAAAAATCAGCCACCAGATACCTACAGAAGCAAGCGAAATTCTGGTTGCCCATTCTGTATCAGAAATCCCGAACCAGGATGGGTTTAATATCATCATCACATTAACAGCTAATAAAATACCGCCTCCAATATATCCATAGGCAAAACCGCCTGATGATACTTTGTCCATCTCTTCTTTTTCAGCAATCTCCGGTAAAAATCCATCATAAAAAATATTACCGCCCGAAAATCCAATCGAACCAATAATGAATAATAAAGAGGCCAGTAAATAATCTCCCTCACTGATGAAGATCATTAAAATACTTGCAATAATCCCCATAAATGCG
Source organism: Oceanobacillus sp. FSL K6-0251 (assembly GCF_038004725.1). Taxonomy (NCBI): domain Bacteria; kingdom Bacillati; phylum Bacillota; class Bacilli; order Caryophanales; family Bacillaceae; genus Oceanobacillus; species Oceanobacillus sp. FSL K6-0251. Next base: position 2,796,907 of record NZ_JBBORS010000001.1, read on the forward strand.
AAAAAACGAAGAAATTTTTTCTTTGCTGCTGAAAAATCACTGATGGCACCAAGTATCGGTGCAAGAATAGCTACAATCAGCACAGAGATAGATTGTGAATATCCCCAATAGCTTGTTGCTAAATGATCATCCAGACCAGATGCAGCAACTGTTGAATAATAAACGGGTAGTACTGCAGCCATCATCGTTGTTGCAAAAGCTGAATTCCCGAAATCGTACATCATCCAGCTGCGCTGTATTTTCTTTCTCGATTTTGCGTCCACTTTATCCCCCTCCTTTACTTGCATTATAATGGATTTATTTGGTTAATCCTATCTATTTTTTTAATTTAATATTATTTCTTAAAAAAACCTATATTCCGTCTTTTCTGCATGCAGTATATGCTGACATGAATGTTCTCACAACTGCTATTTACTTGGAGCGTGCAAAAGATAACTGCCATACTCCAAATAAAAAAACAAGAATACCGCTTGGTCTTTAAAACATCGGTGTCCTTGTCGAAGAGATGTCCGCTACGGGAAGTCGCTTTCCGTGGGCAACGGCTCAGCCTCCTCGGAACAAAACCGCTTCCTCCGGGGTCTTCACCTGTTGCTTTTCCCGCAGTAGTCAACTTCCCTCCGCTCCCATCTAAGAATAAATATGTTTCATTAGCTTTCTTATAAAGAAATAAAGCTAATTCTAGCGACGATTTTGATGGGGCGAGCAATCGCAATGGTTTTCGGTGGGACGAGTAATCGCAGTCCCAGTCCCAGCGGGAAGACCTCGCAGAAAAAAGCAAACTTCTTTTTTTACTCTCGGGGCCTAAGATTACTCACCCCATGAAACCCATTGAATCGACTACCTTCAACTTTTATAAGGTTTCTTATTCCTAAAAAAAGGTATAGGCGCACTTGGTCTCAGGCACCTATACCTTTATAGTTAATCTTCCCACACATATTGTTTATAAGCTTCACTATATTTTTTAAAATCTACATAATTATTTGTTTCAATGGCTTGATTTATTTCTTCTTCTAAATGAGATTTGTTCCATTTAAATACAAGTTCGTCCAATAATAATTGAGCAGCAAGCTTCTCTTCAAATGCCATTTCTTTTCGTGCTGTTAACGGTTCTCCTACATACTGAAAAAAACGGTATACGACTTTTTCTTGTTTCATGGAAGTTTCCCCCTTAAAGCCTTTTACCCATTATGCACAAACTTTCAATAAATTTCAACTTATAAATATTATCCATTTTTTTCTTATTTATTTTCATCTATGCAAGCACCTTATTTTCTGAATCATTTTATATATAAAAAGAAACAATAAATACTGCCATAGCAATGATTGTTTCCCAAAGGAAAATATGCTTACAATTCTCAATAACTCTTCCTGTGGTCTGTTATTTTTCTCTAGACCCACCAGTAAGTGATTTGATAGACTATATAAGCTAACTTGAATATGGTATGGAGATATCTAGTTAATTTTAGAATATGGTGGGATTAAAGATGAATAATCATAATGAAAACTTAAAAACCGGGGAAAAAGGAGCTTGGCTCAGCATCATCGCTTATATCTTTTTAGCCATTTTAAAGCTTTATATTGCCTCCATCGGAAATTCAGAAGGGCTGCGCGCTGACGGTTTAAATAACTTTACCGATATTATTGCTTCCGTTGCTGTATTAGTCGGATTAAAAATAGCGGTCAAACCTGCAGATTCCGTCCACCGCTACGGCCATTACCGTGCAGAAAGTATCGCTTCTCTATTTGCCGCTTTTATTATGATGTTTATCGGCCTTCAAGTCATATTTACTGCAGGCCGGACACTTTATGCATCCGATTATGAACAGCCTGATATGCTGACAGCCTGGGTAGCTATATTCGCTGCATTGGTTATGCTGGGTGTCTTCCGTTATAATTTAAAACTGTCCAAAAAAATCGGAAGCAGTGCACTTTATGCGGCAGCAATGGATAACCGTTCAGACGCTTTTGTAAGTATTGGCGTATTTATCGGCATTATCGGAGCCCAATTCGGACTATTTTGGTTAGATCCGATTGTAGCGATATTGGTCGGATTAATCATCTGCAAAACAGCATGGGATATTTTTAAAGATTCTACGGTTACGCTGACAGATGGATTTGATTATAAGAAATTAGATGAAATGAAGGAAGCTATCCGCACCTTTAAAAATGTACGGGAGGTTGTTGATATTAAAGGCCGTATTCACGGCAATCAAGAGCTTTTAGATATAACTATTTTAGTGGATCCCACCTTAAATGTTGTTGACAGCCATGCTATCACAGAGCATATTGAGGAGTATCTTTACAAAGAATACGGAATAAATCACGCATTGATTCATATTGAACCTTATGAAGAAAATAAAAAGTAAACTTCAGAAACAAGATGAACCATTTTCTATATCCTTAGAGAATGGTTCATTTTAATATTTGTATTTTCCTTTTTTATAAAATGAAGCTACATTTGCTCCTCTGTCAAAATAATTTCGTCCAATGTCGATAACAGGAAAATTTCTCTGTTGTTCCTGTCGTCAAAGTTATCATTCGTTTTTTACCTCTTCTTCCCCCTTCTACCCCTGACAGTGAATACTAACTAATTATGAATCCTCCTTCTAGTTCAAGTAAAGTCCTCATATCACGAACAAGTATTTTCAACCTCCTTTCACGTACTCTATTTATTACAATCCAGGAGAAAAACGCTGCGTAATTTGACGAATTGTCAACATCCCTAGTATATTTAATAGGAATTACCGAAAACCATGATTTTTAAGTATTTCAATAATAATCAGCCTGGCCGGCAATATTCAATTATGGGAGGCAAACATGAACTGTTCTCAAAAAAGAGCATTCATGCATGATTTTTATATAGTTAGGATGAGAATATGCTTTGGGCAAAAGTGAAGAAAATGGACTTTTTGTTAATTGCTGCGGTAGGTATTTTATCAATTTTTGGACTGTTGATGGTATACAGTGCAAGCTTTCCAATTGGACAAATGTACTATGATAGCGGAAATTACTTTTTTGTAAAACAGCTGCAATGGCTCTTAATCGGCATAGCCTTCTTTACCTTGGCTGCGTTAATAAACCCTGCACTATATGCCAGATGGAGTCCCGCGCTTGTAATGCTCTCGTTAATTCTGCTAATAGCTGTTTTAATACCAAATATAGGAGTAGAACGCAACTTCTCCCAGCGCTGGATTGCGATTGGCGGATTTTTATTTCAGCCGTCAGAAGTGGTGAAGATATCCATGGTCATTTACTTTGCCTCGATTTATGCAAAAAAACAGTCGTATATCAACCATTTCGTACATGGCGTCCTGCCTCCGGTCATCATCTTGCTGCTTGTTTTTTTATTCATTTTATCACAGCCTGATTTAGGAGCAGCCGGAATTATTTTGGCCGCTTGCGGAATTATTGTTACATGCAGTGGTGTAAAAAAACGGCATATTTTTTTATTGGGAAGTGTTGCTGCTGTAGGTACGGTTTACTTCGCCCTAAGCTCAGCCTATCGTTTGAATCGTTTGACTTCCTTCAGGCAGCCGTTTGAGGAGTTTTCAGAGAATGGCTACCAGCTTGCAAATTCTTTGCTTGCAATCAATAGCGGCGGATTAATGGGAAACGGAATAGGTAACAGTACACAAAAGCTCGGCTATCTCCCAGAAGCACATACCGATTTTATTATGGCAATTACGATAGAAGAGCTCGGAGCAGCAGGCTTACTGATAGTTCTTGCCTGCTATATGATTATCCTGTTTAGAGGTATCTTCATCGCCAAACAGCTGTCCAATTCCTTTTATCAATTACTGGCAATAGGAATCACTTTTCTGATTATGATTCAGGCAGTGATTAATTTAGGAGCGATTTCTGGTATGTTACCGATAACGGGAGTAACATTACCATTCGTCAGCTATGGAGGCTCTTCCATTATTATAATGATGGTTTGTGCCGGAATTCTTGTGAATTTGTCTGCGAAAAGAGAAAGCTAAGTCAACTTTTGAAAAAGGCATTATGTACACTTATTGTTCTCAAAAAATAGATACGTAAATAGCAATTATTTGAATCTCTTATTGACAATTCAAGTAAATTAATTGTATAGTCATTATTAACAATTCAATCGTTTTGACAGTAAAAGTCCGCAGTAGATTATTATATGACAGTTATTTAGAGACAAGGTGGCTGGTGCAAACCTTGGTATATAATAGTTGAATTACAGGCTTTATTTTAAAACCTGTCACTGAAATCAAGCGGATGTACTTAATGTGCATCAACTAGGGTGGTAACGCGGAGATTTACTTCGTCCCTTTCTATAGGGGCGGAGTTTTTTTATTGGTTTAAAACGATCATGCTGCAGCTTTTTACATTTCTTATAGAAAAATAGGCATATCTTATACATATGCAAAGCCAAGGAGGTAATTAAAAATGAATTCAATTAAAGCAAAACATCACCCTTCATTACTTGTTTCCGTCGTTTTCCTCATCCTGCTTGTGGGGATTATCAGCTTTTTTATGATTGGACTGGAAGCCGCGCCGCATATACCTATCCTTATCGCTATATTTATTTTGGTTGGTTATGGATTATGGAATAAAATCACTTACCAATCTCTGCAAAAGGCGATGGGCTTAGGAGCCGGTTCTGCAATGGGAGCGGTATTCTTATTCTTTGTAATTGGTATTCTAATCAGCAGCTGGATGATAAGCGGAACCATTCCTGTCTTGATGACAACTGGTTTATCTCTTATCTCAACTACATGGTTTTATGCGGTTGTTTTTGCTATTACCGGTATTATTGGTATCTCTTTAGGAAGCTCCCTGACTACTACTGCAACTGTCGGCGTTGCTCTGATAGGAATGGCCGGGGCGATGGACGCTTCTTTGGCGATTACAGCAGGAGCAATTGTTTCCGGAGCTTTCTTTGGTGATAAAATGTCTCCATTATCTGATACAACCAACCTTGCTTCAACGATCGTCGGTGTCGATTTATTTGAACATATTAAACATATTAGTTTAACAACGATTCCTGCATTTATTATTTCGTTTATTGCTTTTGCAATACTATCACCAAGTGGCTCCCATGCCAGCAATAATATTGCACAGTATCAGGAGGCATTACAAGGAACAGGATTGATACATTGGAGTTCCTGGATCCCATTGATAGTATTGATTGGCTGTACAATTTTTAAATTGTCTGCTTTCTTATCTTTATCTATAAGCAGTGTCGTTGCCAGTATCATTGCGATTGCTGTTAATAAATTTCCTTTAAGCGCTATTCCTGCTATCTGGTTTGGCGGCTATACTGGAAATTCTGATTTTGATCCTGTTAATGAATTAATTACAAGAGGCGGTCTGGAAAGCATGTTCTTCACGATCGCCCTTGTACTTCTCGCTTTAAGCTTTGGCGGATTATTGTTTGTTACTGGTATTTTGCCGGCCATTTTAGAAGCACTGCAAAAACGACTTAAAAGAACAAGGTCCATCATCGCTTCCACTGCAGGGACGGCAATTGGGGTGAATGTTTTTATCGGGGAGCAGTATTTATCAATTCTGTTAACCGGCGAAACATTTCAGCAAATTTATGAAAGAGCCGGGCTAACGAAAAAAGCATTATCCCGTACGTTGGAAGATGCAGGAACAGTAATTAATCCGCTTGTTCCCTGGAGCGTATGCGGAGTGTTTATCGCAGATGTCTTAGGCATTCCTGTACTGACCTACCTGCCGTTTGCATTTTTCTGCCTGTTAAGTCCCGTGATTACTATTTTATTTGGAGCCCGAACAGCGAAAAAATAATCGAAAAAATACTCCCTAATGCGAAATTTCATGCTCACACATTAGGGAGTATTTTTATTATTTATCCTGCTCTGTTAAAATAATCGGCTCTTCCTTTGTAACAACGATTTGATGCTCAAACTGGGCGGAGCGTCCTTTATCAACCGTTCTTGCAGTCCAGCCATTATCATCCATCTTGCTGCGCCAGTCGCCTTCATTGATCATTGGCTCAATCGTAATAACCATTCCCTCTTTTAAACGAATGCCTTTATTTGGCAGTCCGTAATGTGGTACATGCGGATCTTCATGAATCGTCGGTCCGATTCCATGGCCGGTAAAATCTCGCACAACAGAAAAACCTTCCGCCTCCGCATACGATTGAATCGCGTGGCCTATGTCACCCAAACGATTGCCGTGCTTTGCCTGAGCAAGACCTTTGTACAATGCTTCCTTCGTTACTTCAATCAGCTTCTGTCCTTTTTCGTCTACATTGCCGACAGCATATGTCCACGCAGAATCAGCCAAGCCTCCATTTAAATTAACAACCATATCAATAGTTACAATATCTCCGTCTTCTAAGGGTCTATCTGTTGGAAAGCCATGACAAATTTCATCATTTAAAGAAGCGCAAATCGCATAAGGATAGCCATTATAGCCTTTTTGCTCCGGCGTTGCTCCATGCTCTTCTAAAAATCTTTCTACAAATGCGTCCAATTCGAGTGTTGTTACGCCCGGTTTAATCCGTTTTGCGATTTCTTTATGTGTGGCTACCAGCAAATCAGCTGCTTCCTGCATTTGCTGAACTTCCCGCTTACTTTTTCTTGTTATCATTCATTCTTCTTCCTTTCTGTCTTCTATATACACGATACTTTATAAGAAATCCATTAAATATTAAATGAGGTTTCATACCCAGAGTCCATTGTAAATTCTAACACAACCTTTCTGAAACGAACAGTATCTTACCTTTGCTTGTATGAGCATTGCTCATTTTTTAAAAAGAAACCATACTGCTGGCTATTATTTGCAAGGTGATAAATCCAATCACCTTCGAAAAGAAAATGCCTTTTATTTCTTAAAGATGGGAAATTAATTTTGTGAAAATGCAGCCGCATGTTACGATAAGTTTATATTTACCTGACAATACAATTTCTAATATAAGTGTAGAAATGGAGGTTTTTGGATGATAGAAATTTCTCGAATCAATAAAAGCTTTGATGGACATCATCATATTATCCAAGATTTATCATTGACCATCCCAGATGGAAAAATCGTCGGCTTTCTTGGACCAAATGGCGCTGGGAAATCTACCACAATCAATATGATGACCGGTATCTTACCCATCGATAAAGGAACAATTACTTTAAATGGCATTGATATTGATAAAGAGCCCTTAAAGGCAAAAGAGATTTTTGGATTTGTTCCAGACCGTTCTGATATTTTTCTGAGGCTAAAAGGCTTGGAATACCTTAATTTTATTGCTGATATTTATCAGGTTCCTGAGGACGTGCGGCAGGAAAAGATAGCCTATTATACAAAACAATTTTCAATCGACCATGCCTTGGGAAATTATATTCAGAGTTACTCTCATGGAATGCGGCAAAAAATAATGGTTACTTCTGTACTGCTGCACGATCCGGATATTTGGATTTTAGACGAACCATTAACTGGTCTGGATCCAAAATCGTCCTATGCTTTAAAACAAATGATGCGGGAGCACGCTGATAAAGGAAATACGGTTTTCTTCTCCAGCCATGGCCTGGAGGTCGTAGAACAGCTCTGTGATGAAGTGGCAATTATTAATCACGGAGAGCTTTTATTTTATGGAACAATTGATGAACTGCAGGCAGAATATCAAACCGACCAATCTCTGGAAAATGTATTTTTGGAGCTAACCAATGATGCGTAATACATGGACAATTACAAAAATAATGTTAAGAATGCAGTATTCTTCAGCAGGCAAACAAAGTAATACATGGATTTATATTATTGTTTCCCTGATTCTTATTCCATTTTTTATTATGCTTATGCAAGGAATACATTCTATGGTTACACATGCTTATCACATGCTGGCTGAAGTAAACCAGGAAAGTATGCTACTCGGTTTGGCATTGCTTTTTATTGCAGCTATCCTGTTTTTTCTTTCATTTATTATGATTTTATCTGCTTTTTATTTTTCTGATGATATTACAGCTTATATTCCACTGCCGGTACATCCTTATCAATTATTGGTTGGCAAAGCAGCAAATCCGCTAATTTATAATTATGGCATTGCAGCACTTTTATTTCTGCCATTTTTATTTATGTATGGAAGTATCAGCAGTGCGCCTATTCTATTTTATGTCTATGGCTTCATTTTGTTTATCATTTTTCCAATTATTCCATTTAGTCTTGTAGCGGTTATCCTGATGTTTATCATGCGTTATGTCAATATCGCCAAAAACAAGGATCGCTCCAAAATCTTTATGGGTATCGGTTCCTTACTATTTGTTATTCTCGTTAACGTACTTGTTCGTCTCAACATGGACGATGCGGCAATGCTTGATACGTTTACGACCTATATGCAGGAGCAAGAAGGATTACTGCGAATGATAACCATAATCTTTCCACCGGCTTATTTCGGAGCAGGCAGTCTCCATTTTGCGGCTGATTGGTCCGGTCTTCTTTTCCTGCTTGCACTTCTGGCTGTGTTTATCCTTTGTGTTCTCTTATTTATTTGGGCTGGACAGCGATTTTATTTGAAGGGTGTCCGGGGAATGAGTTCGGGAAGCAAAGGAAATTTATCAGCTAAAGCATCTCAAAAATTAACACAGCAGCGTTCAATTTTAAAAACATATCTGCTGAAGGAATTTAAAATGATTTTTCGCACCCCTGCTTTTCTAATGCAGTGTGTCATTCAGGCATTATTTTTCCCGGTATTTATAACGGTGATTCTATTTTTGGATATGGGAAATGATCTGGCAGCACTTGTCTCTGCTGCACCAGAAAAAAATCTTTTTCTGACCTTATTTATGATATCGATTTTTTTATTAAGTACCAATGTTACAGCCTCCACTGCTATTTCCAGAGAAGGAGCAAGCATAAAATTAAATTTATTTTTGCCAATACCATTTCAGCATTTGATAAACGCAAAATTATATGTTGCCTATCTTATGTCTATGCTGCCGTTTTTATTGCTTATTGGTGTCGGCATTTATGTAAACATTCCAATTCATATATTCATTGGCTGGATAGGAATTACCTTGTTGTATAATTGGTTAGCCGTCGTGATTAACTTCTTTATTGATGTCTATCATCCAAAGCTTCACTGGACAGACGAACAGGAATTATTTAAAGGGAGATTCATCCCTTTCTTTATTTCGCTTGGACAAATTGCTCTTTTCGGGATGATAACGATTATTCTTTGGAATATGAATATAACGAATGTTTATCTGATTATGCTTATTTTACTGCTTTCCACGTTCATTGTTACCGATATAGCACACATTTATTTACGTAAAAAAGTATCGTTAAAAACATTGCAAAACCTGGGAAACTAATTGAAAAAAGACGCCCTGGCAATTCATCCGCCAGGACGTCTTCTTGTTTTTCAGCAAATAGGGCATTCGAGCAAAGGCTTGGGCGCCAGTGCATAAGAGATTTTTGAAAGCAGAAGCCCGCTTATCGAAATCCCTTTCACGAATACCAGGTTTTTTAATCATTAACAGTAGTAGCCACCCGTGTAGCACTGGTTGCCGCCGGAGTATGCTGTTCCAATAATAATCAACAAAATAAATAACACAACTAATAACGCAAAGCCCGCTGAGCCAAAGCTTTGACGATTATCACAACATTCTTCTCTACCCATGTGTATATAACCTCCTCTATTCGAACTACTTTAACTTATGCAGCTTCATTCAAATTGGGAAGGCGAATGACTATTTTTTTTGAAAAACTCCCCTTCGTTAAGCTTTACCTGGATGACCATATACTGATTCCAACGTGTCCGCACATCCTATGTATACTGACAAAGCGCTTCTAAACCCGAGCACTTTGATCCTGCACAATTTAAATTTTTACTATGCTGAAAAAAATTTTGACCAATAAGAAAAACCACCTTCTAAAAAGTGGTTTTAGTGCTTGTCCATAAAATAATTATCAATTATTTCCCAGACTGATTCTGATTATTCATCGCCCGCATCATTTGATTAATTTTCTTCTGTGACGGCTTCTGGCCCATTTGCATCATCAATGTACGAAGCATTTGCTCATTTATTGGCGGATTCTTTTTCAAGTAGTTCATCATATATTTTCTAGCAATGAAAAATCCAAGAGCAACACCAGCAATTAAAGCTGCAATTGCAATTAATACTACCCATATCGTACTCATGTTACAAAATTTCCTCCTTCGTGTTGTCTCTAATACAGTATATTAGATTAGAGGAAATTATACAACACTTGACTTTCATCATTGAGCTCTTTTATAGATTTAGGAGAAATCCATCCATATTGTGGTGTATCTTTTCCTTGGACAAAGAAATAAGGATGAATATCTTCTAATATAGGAAAAAGCAGTGATACCGCAACGGCTAAATGGCGACACCTTAAAATCAATTCCCCATTTTCAATATATAAGCAGAGTGATTCTTCTCCTTTTTTTACAAGCACTCTATTTCCAATTCGTTTCACATAAATATCCGGCGAAGAAAACGTCTTTAAATGCATAGCAAACTTGTAAAAATGGATTTTTCGAGTGATAAATCGAAATTGCTTTCTAATTATTACTTCGTCCTCTTTTTCAGCACATTCTAAAAAGAAACGATGTAATAAATCACTTTTATGATAATAATTTTTTGCTACATTTTCTTCTATCCAATAAATTGCGTATTCATTCATCACGTATTCCCCCTTTGACTATCATTATAGAGGAATCTATTTCCGAAAGTTGTCATAATAGTGTGCAAAGAACAACTTCTTTTGTCGAAACAATAAAGAAAACTTGGCGTCTACTTTTCTCTTTCAGGAATTTAAGAGAAGTCTGTCAATCTGCTGATTTTTGATTTCTGCTTTCCCCTACTTGAATTTCTTTTGAAACATTTTTTCCATATCATCATTGATACAATTATACTATCAAGGCTCTTCACCAAAATCAATGGTTGATATTAATGAATAGATATGAGTAAAGAGACTAATTAGCGCAGTATTTTTCCGCAGCGGTTACCACTATCAATTTAACTACTGTCTGTCAACCATTGATTTTGGTATTGATCCACTATCAAACAACCAATTACATTCACCAAAAATGGGAAGCAGCATAAATTAATTAAACAAAAGCCCAAAATTTCAAATCAAAAAGGAAGTGTCTTCTTGAGAAATTATTATTATGTTACGGCAAATACAGCGGTGGGATTTGTGAATTTACTGCCTTCCAATTTAGAACGTATACAGCAAATCTTTCGTTTAAAACACTCTTCTCAAACGGTGAAAGCAAAAATTTTAAAAGATATAATCACAAAATATGAAGCTACCTATGAAGTAGAAGTGTTAAAAAGTGCGTTGGGTGAACATTATTTGGATGGTGTGGTTATACCTGAAAAGGGACTCGCTTTTTTAAATGATTCCATTATACCAGATGATATGCGTGAAGGAATCGAACTGGATTTAAATCGATTTACACAAGACATTTCGGTAAGAAAAGAGAAACTAGAAGAAAACTTCATTCACTACACAGAAAAAGCATATAAACATTTGGAAACAGGGTTACGCATACATGATGATCTGGAAGAGATCTATATTAAAGAAATGAATTTTAAGCGGGCGAATGAAATTGCCGATACGTTTATTCAAGAAGTCTTAGAAGGACAATCGAAGAAGGATCAAGATGGCCACGAGTATCACCGCCTTTTTGGTACCACAACTGTAGATGGTCCGGTCAATGTCGTCCCTCATATTACAGAAAAACTATCCTGCGTTTTTTATGTAAAAGGGAGAGCTGGAACAGGCAAGTCAACATTTATGAAAAAAGTAGCGAGTGCTTGTATTGAATATGGTTATGATACTGAAATTTATCATTGTAGTTTTGATCCAAATAGTATTGATATGGTATTAGTTCCAGATTTGGATTTTTGTATATTTGACAGTACTGATCCCCATGAATTTTTCCCAACTAGAGAAGGGGAAGTAGTTATTGATTTATACGAAGAAACCGTCACGCCTGGAACAGATGAGAAATATGCTGGTGAAATTAACAAAATAAATAACCATTATAAATCCTATATGAAAAAAAGCGTTGCAGAGCTGAAAAAGGCTGGAAAATATTTGGAAACTATAGAGCAACAGTTTTCCTGCACCGAACAAGAACGGAAAGAAATCATCCATTTTATCGAGCAACAATTATAATAGATACGAAAGAAGAGAGATGCTAGCATCTCTCTTCCTCATGACATAAAATATTTAAATATTCCTTATTTCGTCACTTCTTCTACTAATTGAACAACGTTATCTACTGTAAAACCAAATTTCTCAATCAATAAATCGCCATTCGCAGAAGCACCAAAACGGTCAATTGTGAGTGTTTTTCCTTCAAAGCCTACATAACGGTCCCATCCGAATGACGCAGCCATTTCAATCCCGACTCTGGCTGTGACTTCTTTTGGAAGTACTTCGTTTTTATATGCTTCATCCTGCGCTTCAAAGCGATCCCATGAAGGCATACTTACTACCTGTGCATCGACACCTTTTTCCTTCAATGCTTCCTGTGCTGCAACTGCCAGTTGAACCTCGGAACCGGTAGCTAAAAGAAGCGCATCCGGTGTTTCTTTTTCGGATTTACTTACAATGTACGCACCTTTTTTAACCCCTTCATAGGCTAATTCTGCGGTATTTGCTAAGGTAGGCAGGTTTTGACGTGTCAATACAAGCGCTGTCGGCTGATCTGTCGATTCCAAAGCTAAGCGCCATGCTGCCTGTACCTCATTCGCATCCGCTGGACGGATTAATGAAAGATGAGGCATCGCACGTAAAGCAGCTAATTGCTCCACAGGCTCATGGGTCGGACCGTCTTCCCCGACTGCAATCGAATCATGCGTAAACACATACGTTACCGGCATATTCATAATCGACGCCAGACGAATGGATGGACGTAAATAGTCACTGAAGACAAAGAAGGTTCCACCGAAGACATGAAGTCCTCCGTGAAGCGCCATTCCATTTAAAGCAGCACCCATTGCATGTTCACGTACACCAAACCAGATATTACGTCCGGCATAATCTGCCTTGGTAAAGTCCGCTTCGTCATTGATTGTTGTTTTGTTCGAACCGGCAAGGTCGGCACTTCCGCCAAAGAAATTCGGAACGGATTTAGCTACAGCGTTTAATACTTCCCCGGAGGACGCACGTGTAGCAAATTTAGATCCTTCTTCAAATACAGGAAGATTTTCATGCCAGTTTTCAGGAAGCTCTCCTTTTAAAGCAAGCTCGAACTGTTTTCCTAATTCCGGATAGGCTTCTTGATAAGCAGCAACCAGCTCGTCCCATGCTGCTTCTTTTTCGGAACCGTCATTCACGATTTTTTCTTTAAAGTCAGCATATACTTCCTCCGGCACATAGAAATCTTCATGCGTCCATTTATAGGCTTCTTTAGTCAGTTTCACTTCATCTGCCCCAAGCGGTGCGCCATGGGAAGCACTGGAAGCAGATTTATTTGGAGAACCATAACCGATAACTGTTTTTACTTCAATCAATGTCGGCTGGTCCTGGTTTTGCTGTGCTTCTTTGATTGCCTGGCGAATGGCGTTGACATCATTGCCGTCTTCCACCCGCAATACCTGCCAGCCATATGCTTTAAAGCGTTGTTCCGTATTCTCAGAGAAAGAACGGTCTAAATCGCCGTCTAATGAAATATCATTGGAATCATACAAAGCAATCAGTTTACCTAAGCCCATATGGCCGGCTAACGATGCAGCTTCATGCGAGATTCCTTCCATTAAGTCTCCGTCACTGACAATCGCGTATGTATAATGATCGACCACATTATACTTTTCTTTATTATACACAGCACCTAAGTGTGCTTCCGCCATTGCCATTCCTACTGACATCGCAATGCCTTGTCCCAATGGACCCGTTGTTGCTTCTACACCATCCGTATGATGCACTTCCGGATGTCCCGGTGTTTTCGAATCCCATTGGCGGAATCCTTTTAAATCATCGATAGATACATTATAGCCTGATAAGTGTAACAGACTGTACAGCAGCATGGAACCATGACCTGCAGACAATACAAAACGGTCACGATTGAACCATTTGGAATGCTTTGGATTGTGATTCATAAAATCTGTCCAGAGTGTATACGCCATCGGTGCCGCACCCATCGGTAATCCCGGATGCCCGGAGTTTGCTTTTTCAATTGCATCGATGGAGAGCGTGCGAATGGTATTGATGGATAGTTCCTCAACTTGTTGTGTCATTGTTTTTCTCCTTCCACTTCAAAACATATTCTGTTTCTTCCTCTATTTTATAATGAAATCCGATACGATACAAGCTAAGTTAATATGATGTATCAGTGTTTCTTATTACGTTCCTGGTAATCACGAAGCTTTTGCGGGGTCACATCATTCCCGGCCGGGTCAATGACTGTCATCCCTTTTAGATGATTTTTAAAAGAACCCCGTACATTTGCCAGGTATTCTTTTCGAAGATTTTGCTGTTCTGTTTTTTCTTCTTCTGTTAAGCCTTCATTTTTCGCTTTATTAGCTAACATATTTATTCTATTTAATTTATCTTTAGACAACATAGCTTGTCCCTCCTTCGATTAAAAAAACAGGAGTTAAAATAACCTTCCTGTTTCTTTATCTTACGTCACGATTCACTTTCATTCAAGGAATTGATATATTCCTGGTAGCGGCGATGGATGGTTGCCTTTGATGCATGAAATCCAAGTCCTTTTAAAACTGTTGTGATTTCTTGAAACGTTAATTTATTCTGCCGCAGCCGCACAATCTCTTCCATCGGAATTTCAGCGCGTTCTCTTCCCGGGGATTGATTGATATGATGTAAATTTTCTTGAGGGTTATACCCATTTGATACAGCACGTCGCATTCCCCTTTTTATTTTCATATTATGTAGTTTACGCTGATATTCTTCCACTATACCGACGATGTTCAACACCATCGAATCCGCTTCATTCAGCTCAAGTTCTCCTTCATGGGTAACCGTGTAAATGGGGATATTAATTTTCCGGAGCTGATGAAATAAAGCAATTTTTGTATTTCCTCTTCCAAGCCTTGTTTCATCTTGAATACAAAGACAATCAGCTTCTTGATGAGAAAAATAATCAAGAAGCTTAAATATGCCATCTCTATCAATGTCATAGCCGCTGGCCTTCTCCTGAATACAATCCACAACCGTAAAATTTAATTTATCGGCCAGCGCAGATAACTCTTCATATTGTCTTTGAAGTGATGTTTCTTGTGTTTCTTTTTCTGTACTTACCCGACAATAAATAATCGTTCTCAATGTTTTATCCTCCAATAATAAACCGCTCTTTTTCAACTTTTCGGTGACAATTCTTTACAGAATCTGTCTTACCAGCATATTTGCTCTCTACAAAATAAGCAAGGAAATCAGTCGTCTGGTCAATCACTTAAATTGTAACCATCATCGTATATAAAAATATTAACGCAATAATAAAAGCTACAATATAAAAAGCATCAGACTTCATCAGTTTTTCAAACATATTAAAACTCCCCTTCGATATTTTATCTGGTTCCGGAACAGTTGTTCTTACTATAGTATATTCAGAACAACTGTTCCTGTCAATACTTTTTTAGAACATTTGTTTGTAAATTGATTCATTCAATGCTATACTATGAATAACAAATACCTATGCTAGAGGGGAGTAAGTCATGACAAAACTATCAAAAAGACAGCAGATGATTTTTGACTTTATTAAAGATCAAGTAGAGCAGAAGGGCTATCCGCCTTCCGTACGTGAAATTGCAGTAGCTGTCGGGTTAGCTTCAAGCTCTACTGTTCACGGTCATTTAGAAAGATTAGAAAACAAAGGATATATTCGGAGAGACCCGACCAAACCTCGTGCCATCGAGATCATATATAATAATGAGAATGATGCGCCTAAGGATAAGGCCATTTATGTACCTGTAATAGGGAAGGTAACAGCCGGAATCCCGATTACTGCGATTGAAAATGTGGAAGAGTTTATTCCCGTTCCCAGCTCTTCTGCCGGACCGGAGGATAATCTGTTTGTACTTGTCATTGATGGAGACAGTATGATTGAAGCAGGCATCCTCGACAAAGATATGGTTATCGTAAAACAGCAAAGCTCTGCGGATAATGGAGATATCGTTGTAGCAATGACGGATGAAAATGAAGCGACTGTCAAACGTTTTTTTAAAGAAAAGACCCGTTTCCGCCTCCAGCCCGAAAATGCAACGATGGAACCTCTCTATTACGAAAACGTATCTATTCTCGGCAAGGTAATCGGCTTATACCGTCATATCCACTAAAAGGAATGTGCTTTAGAGCAGGAGCATGCGGGCAGTATAAGCTGCACATAGCAGAAACGTTAGAACATCCTCTATAGGTGATTTTATCGGCCAGTCAAAAAAGGTTAACGGGCACATTTGTCAGATGTGCCTGTTAACCTTTTTTCTAGTATAAAATTAATCCATTCATAATATGCTTAATATAAAGTACAAGTATAAGGAGTGTATAAAATTGACTGAAACGTTAAAAAAGAAACGCTGGCTTTATCTTCCAATCACCATTATCAGCTTTATTCTGGGAATTATCTATTTAACAAAGGTTGCAGATTATTTAACACTGCCATTTTTATCAGCTCTTCTCATCATTGTCACTTTTTTAGAAGTTTACCCGGACAAGAACTATTTTTCCAAAAAGAATTTGATAAAAATCATTTCTGCTCTTGTGATTATTGCTCTTGCACTTTGGTACCAGGTTGCTGTTTTTATTCTTGGATAAGTGAATAAAGCATATACACAGCCTTTCATTTTATAAAAAGAAAACCGTTCTAATCAAAAAATAAGTAATGTCCCAACTTTTTAGAATATTTATTAAAAACACAAATTTTGCAATTTACTTATAACAAATAAAATTGTACAACTCTTTTCTTCATAAATGGCTGTACTGCTTCCTGTTTATTGGATGCATCGGCAGGTTTTATATAATTTCCTTCTGTGACAATACGGGTTGCTAGTTATTTAAAGCTTTTTGTCAATACTTGCAGGCCATATTACGATACCTTATGCTCCAATCGTAATCGGTCAGCTACCATCGCAATAAATTCAGAATTCGTCGGTTTTGCTTTAGAAATATTGATGGTGTAACCAAATAATGCTGAAATGGAATCAATATTCCCTCTGCTCCAAGCTACCTCTATTGCATGGCGAATTGCTCTTTCTACACGGGAAGCAGTTGTATTGAATTTTTTGGCGATATCCGGATAAAGCACTTTTGTGATGGACCCCAAAAGGTCAATATCATTATAAACCATAGTAATTGCTTCTCTTAAGTACATATATCCTTTAATATGCGCAGGCACGCCTATTTCATGAATAATATTGGTTATATTCGCTTCCAGGTCCTGCTTTTTCTTACTTTCAATATTTGTTTTCGTCACATTTGATACTCTGGAAACCGCACTTCCCTGAACCTGCAGAATTTGATCAGCCAGATTCTGTATGTCAAACGGCTTCAGGATAAAATAAGAAGCTCCTAAATCAACTGCCTTCTTCATCACTTCTTCCTGACCAAATGCAGTCAACATAATAATATGTGGTTTTTTAGTTAATTCCATTTTTTTAATTTCATTTAAAACAGCTATTCCATCCATATGCGGCATAATAATATCTAATACCAGCACATCCGGTGTTTTCTCTTCAATCAACGGGAGGCAGTCCCTTCCGTTTAATGCTGTTCCGACAATTTCAATTTCTTCCTGTTCCCCAAAAAAGTCCTCCATTAATTGTATTAACTCACGATTATCATCAACAAAACACACAGATATTTTACTCACTAAAAAATCCTCCTTTTGCTTTTTATGCACCTATATCATATTCTACAAAAAACATAAATATCCTCTTTAAAATCAAAAAACTTTTGATTTATTTCGATTTTCTCAAGTATTCTTCGTTTTTCTCTTTTTTTCACCAACTTTCGACACAATTTTCAACGTATTATTGTATCCGTTTTCATTATATCAGATAGTAGTTGGAAATAAAATGCATATTTCCAATAAACATACTATATTTTAATGATTATTTAAAAACTAAAAAATGTCTATAATAGCAAACGCTACTACAGACATTTTTAATTATTGATTTATTATTTTATTCTGTTAGGGAAAAGAAAGCTTAACCGGAATGACAGCAGCTGCTACGCTGCAGCTTCATTCAAATCAGATTGAATAATATCTGCATCTTCAAGCATCCATTCGATATGAACACCGTATCCCGAGGTAGGATCATTTACAAACACATGTGTTACTGCACCGATAACCTTGTCATTTTGAATAATAGGGCTTCCGCTCATTCCCTGAACAATTCCGCCAGTTAATTCTAATAATCGCGGATCGGTAATTTGAATAACCATTCCCTTTGTAGATGCTGATTTTTGAGGAACACTGCTGATAATTTCAATGTCAAATTCTTCAATCTTCTCTCCATCCACTACAGTAAGAATTTTTGCAGGCCCTTCTTTGACTTCATGGGATAGTGCGACAGGAAAGGTTTCATCATATTTTTCATGATTTACCTCCTTTTCTAATACCCCAAATATTCCATAATCCGTATTTTTCGTGATATTACCAATTCTTTTTTCTTGCGTTTGAAAGGAAGCTTGTTTTTCTCCCGGTAAACCATTATCACCCTTTTCAATTGCAGTTACAGAAGAATGGATAATGGATCCCTGCTTGATGTCAATCGGTTTCTTCGTATCCATATCCGAAATAACATGTCCTAACGCGCCATATTTCCCTGTTTCCGGCTCGTAAAATGTCATTGTTCCAATACCTGCTGCTGTATCTCTGATATATAAACCAATTTTGTAAGCATTTTCTTTTTTGTCGAAAATCGGCTGCAGGTTTGTTTCAATATACTTATCTCCGCGTTTCAGCTTGATTTGCATTTTTTTATTTTCCTTACCGCTGTGATCAACAATCGGTTTAATGTCTGTCATATGATTGATCTTTTGACCATTTATTTCAACAATTGTATCACCAATATTTATTTTAGCGGCTTCTCCCGGAGACTTTACTCCTTCAGACATTTTCACTTGATGATGACCGACAACCAGTACACCTTTCGTTTCTAACTGCACTCCAATGGATTGTCCTCCCGGTACTACTCTTACATCCTCCAGACGTTGATGCTGCCCCTGATTATCCTCTTTATTCGTATGCTCTTCATTATTGAAAAAAGGAAGGATAGGATAGTCTTGAAAAACCTCTTTATACCCTTGCATGGAAGTATCTGCGTGGATAAAGGAAGGGGAAATAAAAAACAATATAAAAGCAAGCGATAATAGCGAGCTGATTTTATATGTCCATCTGATTTTGTTTGTTTTGCTCATAAATCGTCTCCTCCTCATACAAAAAATATTATCTTTCTGTACATATACTTTTTGCAGTTGGAGGGCAGTTTAAACTGGAACAACCTATGTGATATGTGTATCTTTTCCTCTAAAAATATAGATAAACGGACGTATAGTGTTGTTATTCTTAAGATGCAAAAGGACATGTGATTAACGAAATTTGTAAGTACAGGAAAAAGAAAAAACCGGTACAGTTATTGTCCGATTTTTTTAACGTTTTTATCCCTTTAATTTGATTTTTTAAAACGATCTGCCAATGTTAACATTTCTTTCGCATGTTCTTTTGCTGTATCTGTTAATTTTGTTCCAGTAATCATCCGGCTTAATTCCTCAATCAGTTCCGTATTATTTAATTCAATAACAGAAGTAAAAGTGCGATTTTCCTTTTCCTTTTTCTGAATAAATTTATGCGTATCTGCCATAGCAGCGACCTGCGGAAGATGTGTAATACACAGAACCTGTGATTCCAGCGATATTTCATGGATTTTTTCAGCAATTGCCTGTGCGACTCTTCCGCTGACTCCGGTGTCCACTTCATCAAAAATAACACTCGTAATGCCCTGATGCTTTGAGAAAATCTTCTTCAAAGCAAGCATGATTCTTGATAATTCTCCTCCTGAAGCTATTTTTGTGAGGTCTTTTAAAGGCTCGCCGACATTGGTGGAAATGCGGAAAAGTATTTTATCATAGCCGTTTGATTTCAGCTTCCGCTGCGTTGAATCCTCAAAATCAATGGAAAAGGTCGTCTTTTCTAAATAGAGGTCTTTTAATTCCCGGTGGATATCGTTCGTTAATGTTTCCGCGGCTTGTTTTCGTAAGTGATGAAGCTGATCTGCTTCTAATAAAGCATCCTTTTCAACCTCATCAATTTCTGTTACAAGTGTATTTAAATGCGTTTCCCGATTTGTAATCTGTTCGATTTCTTCTTCAACGCGTCCTAAGTAGTCTAACATTTCTTCCACCGTTGGACCGTATTTACGCTTTAATCTGTTCAATTCATCCATCCGCTGTTCAATCTCATTCAGGCGCTCCGGATTAAATTGCAGCTGGTCAAGATAATTGCGAATATCATACGTGAGTTCTTCCAGCATATAATAATGATTAGATATACTGTCCAATTTTTCAGCAATAAAAGGATCTAAATCTGCTCCGTCCTGTAAAGCTGATTGTGCGTGGCTGACTAATTCTAATCCATGCTGCTCGCCATATAAAGAAAAATAAGCATCCGAAAGAGATTGATGTATCCTTTCATAATTTGCAAGCTGATTGCGCTCTTCTTCAAGCGCCGTATCCTCATTCGGGATAAGCTGTGCTTCTGTTAATTCCTGCTGTTGGAATTGGAGCAGATCCAGGCGCTGTGCCATCTCCTGCTCATTGTCATTCAGGCTGCGGTACTTTTTCTTCAGATTTTCCAGACGGTTATAAATATCCTGATAATCCTTTTTTGCTTCCTTCATGTCATCTCCAAGATAGAGATCTAAAAAATCAATATGCTGCTCATTATCCATCAGCGATTGCGTCTCGTGCTGACTATGGATATCAATCAATGTTTTTCCAAATTCCCGGAGAATAGCCAGTGTCACTAATTTACTATTTACACGGCAGATGCTTTTTCCAGAGGAGGTTATGGTCCGCTGAAGTACAATTTGTTCATCACTGATTTCAATCCCATATGCTTTTCCTACTTGGTAAATAGGGTGCTTTTCGTGATCGATGAAAAATAATCCTTCAATCTCCGCTTTATTCGATTCATGTCGAACAAAGTCTACAGAACCTCTTGCTCCGGCTAATAATTGGATAGCATCAATGATAATCGATTTTCCTGCACCAGTCTCCCCCGTCAAAACAGTAAGGCCTTCTTGAAAGTTTAAGGATAATTCTTCAATAATCGCAAAGTTTTTTATAGATAATTCAGTTAACATGCTGCCTCACCCCGACTAAATAATTTTAAAGCATTCCAATTAATCGATTTTTGATATCCTCCGCATGTTCAGGTGTCCTGCATATAATTAAACAAGTATCGTCCCCGCAGATGGTTCCCATGATTTCTTCCCAATCCAAATTGTCGATCAAGACGCCGACTGCGTGGGCATTTCCAGGGAGTGTTTTTAAAATAATAAAATGACTTGCATTCTCTATTTTGACAAACGTATCCACAATCAACCGCTGCAGTTTTTGCAGCGGATTAAAACGCTGATCTGCAGGCAGGCTATACTTATATTGACCTGTATTCGTCGGTACCTTTACCAATTGCAGTTCTTTAATATCCCGTGATACGGTAGCCTGTGTGACGTTATAGCCAAGATTTTTTAATGAATCGACAAGCTCATCTTGTGTTTCAATAATGTTTTCTGTGATCAGTTCACGAATTTTAATATGGCGTTGTATTTTACTCACGTATAAACCCTCCTTATAGTGCATACATCTTCTTATAATGTGATATGTCATGTGTTCCAGAATTATTGAGTCAATGCCTGCTGTGCTTCCCTGACAACTTCTTCTAATCCGATTTCTTTTGGCGTTTCTTCATTTCTCCATTTGAAATGTGCCAGAAATTCAATATTGCCTTCTGTTCCTTTAATAGGAGAGTATGTTATATCTACTAAAGTAAATGAAGCCATCGCTGCATAATTTACCACTTTTTCGAGAACCTCCAGATGAATTGCCGGATCTCTGACAATCCCTTTTTCACCAACCTGGTCTCTTAAAGCCTCAAATTGCGGCTTTATTAACGCAATAACATCATTCTTTTCATGCAGTAATGTCGCCAGAACAGGGAATATATGCTTCAGCGAAATAAAAGAAACATCAATAGAAGCAACTTCAGGCAAACCATACTCGAGCGTCTCTGGTGTAACATGTCTGAAGTTTGTCCGTTCCATCTCAATCACACGAGGGTCGTTCCGGAGCTTCCAATCTAATTGATTATAGCCGACATCAATGGCATAGCATTTTTTAGCGCCATTTTTTAAAGCACAATCTGTAAAACCACCTGTCGACGAGCCGATGTCCATAAAAATTTTATCTGAAATAGACACTGAAAATAATTGAAGAGCTTTTTCAAGCTTATAGCCGCCGCGGCCTACATATTTTAAACGTTTATCTTTGATTCGGAGCGGCTTATTGACAGGAACAAGGCTTCCCGGCTTATCCACACGCTCTTCTCCTGAATAAACCAGTCCCGCCATCACCGCACGTTTCGCTTTTTCCATATCTTCCGCCAATTCTCTTTCTACTAATAGCTCAGCAATTTTTTTCTTTTTTTTCATAACCCGTTTCCTTTACATAATATAATGTGTCAACACACGCTTTTAGTGGTCTCTTTCACTAAAGTAATCCGTCAACGCTTTTAAAAGAGAATCTTCTGCGCCGGCTAATTTCAAGTTCTCATATGCTTGTTGAACGTATTTTTCTTTTTGCGCAATTGCACCTTCCAGGCCTAATAATTTAGGGTACGTGCTTTTTTCGTTTAATTCATCGCTGCCTACCCGTTTTCCCAGCTTTTCTTCCTCGCCGGAAACATCCAGGATATCATCCTGCACCTGAAAAATAAGCCCTAAATAATAAGCATATTTCTCTAAATAACGTACCTGCTCTTCTGTTGCATTTGCTAAATACGCTCCTGCAAAAATAGCGAAACGAATCAGTTCTCCTGTTTTCAAGGCATGAATTTCTTCCATGGCTTCTAACGAAACAGATTGTTTCTCTGCTTCCATATCAAGAATCTGTCCGCCGACCATCCCTTTCGGACCGCTGCAGGCAGTTAATTCTCTGGTGAGCGTCACCTTTTCATCTGCAGTAAGCAATGGATCATTTAGAATTAATTCAAAGCTGTAGGTCAACAAGGCATCGCCCGCAAGAATGGCTGTAGCTTCATCAAATTTTTTATGATTCGTTAACATACCGCGCCGGTAATCATCATCATCCATGGCCGGCAAATCATCATGAATGAGTGAATAGGTATGTATCATCTCAAGAGCAATCGCCGATGACATCGCTTTTTGAACATCCTGGCCGTATGCTTCATAGCTGGCAAATAATAAAATAGGACGCAATCTCTTTCCTCCGGCATCTAAGGAATAAAGCATGGACTGTTTTAAATTACCCGGTATTTCCAGCTTGTTAAAACAGCTTGTATACGCTTTTTCGAGCTCCTCCTGATAATACGTTAAATATGCCTGTAATCGTTTATGCGCCATCTTATTTGTCCTCCTCTACTTCAAACGGCTCCAGTTCACCCTGCTCATTTAAAATATGAACCATTTTTTCCTGTACATTGGTTAATTTTTCATTGCATAGCTTAGAGAGCTTCATCCCATCATGATAATACTCAATCGCTTTTTCAAGAGGAACATCGCCTTCCTCCAGTTTATTGACAATAACTTCGAGCTTTTCCATCGCTTGCTCAAAGGTTAATTCATCATATTTCTTTTCTTCCGCCACTCTGATCTACCTCCTTTATCTTTTGGACGTTTGCATGCAGATATCCGTCCTGCAGCCGTACATCGATTGGATCTCCTTCGTTCACATCCTTGATAGATTTAATCACATCACCATCTTGGCTGTAGCTGATCCCGTAACCCCGTGCCATAACAGCAAGCGGGTTAACCAGTGTTAATTTGTTGATAGAAGTCTGTAAGTCGCTTTCTGATTTTGCAAACAGCTGTTTCATGGATCGGTTTAACTCCGCCAGCAATTTATTATTTTTATCTGCCGCTGTTTTTATTTCCTGCTCCGGATGCTGTGTATCCAGCCTCTGTTTAAGATGCGTGTAACGAAGCTGCTTCTGTTCCATTCTTGCTTTTAACGACTTGTTTAATGAATCCAGCATCGAATCCAGTTCTTGTTCTTTTTGGGCAATCAGCTGTTTCGGGTATTTAAATGCATAGGTTTGGCTTAATGATTCCAACCGTTTACGATGCATTTGTATATCTGTACGCATCACCTGTGACAGACGCTGCGCTAAATACGATACTTTATCAAGCTGTTCCTTTTGCGAAGGGACAGCTAACTCAGCTGCTCCTGTCGGCGTCGGCGCACGTAAATCAGATACAAAATCAGCAATTGTTGTGTCTGTTTCATGCCCCACAGCAGAAATAACAGGAATCTCCGATGCATAAATCGCTCGTGCCACTGCTTCTTCGTTAAAGCTCCACAACTCCTCAATCGACCCGCCGCCGCGGCCGACAATCAAAACGTCATACTCCTCTGGAAAAGCATTCGCATATTGAATCTTTTTCACAATGGAACTGGTCGCCTGCGGACCCTGCACAGATACCGGCAGCACTGTAATCTTCACAGAAGGTGCTCTTCTTTCAATCGTTGTCACAATATCACGGACAGCTGCCCCGGTCGGAGATGTAATGACGCCGACATGATTCGGGTAAGCAGGAATCTTTTTTTTCTGGTCATCAAGAAATAAGCCTTCTGTTTGCAATTTTTCTTTCAATTGCTCAAAAGCCTGATACAACGCCCCGATGCCGTCTGGCTCCATGTCACGGATATAAAGCTGATATTGCCCGCTTGCCTCATAAACACTTACCTCTCCCCGAATAAGCACACTCATGCCATTTTCCGGACGAAAAACAAGCCTGCTGTTATTCGAAGAGAACATCACTGCCTGAATACGGGCATTATCATCCTTAATGGTCATATACATGTGTCCGCGGCTATGGTGTTTAAAGTTAGATATTTCCCCTCGCAGCCAAACCTGTCGCAGATGGGGGTCTGTATCTATCTTACGCTTCACATACCTGGTTAGTGCAGTAACCGTCAGATAATTGTCTTTCACTTTTCAGACAGTCCTTTAGCAGCCTTGATGGTATTTTTTAAAAGCATTGTAATCGTCATCGGACCGACACCGCGGGGAACTGGTGTAATATAAGATGCTTTTTCCTTTGCACTTTCAAATTCCACGTCACCAGTCAGCTTGCCATTGTCCATGCGGTTAATACCAACATCGATAACTACTGCTCCTTCTTTCACATAGCTTCCGTCAACAGCATGCTCTCTGCCCATGGCAACTACTAAAATATCTGCTTCCAACGCAAGTTCACGAAGGTTTTGCGTACGGGAATGACAATATGTAACTGTCGCATTTCTCTCTAACAGCAATAATCCCATCGGTTTTCCGACAATATTGCTGCGTCCGATAATCACAGCGCGCTTCCCTTCTATTTCAATATTTTTAGATTCAAGCATCGTCAGAATCCCATAAGGAGTACAAGGCAAAAAGGTTTCTTCTCCATTTACAAGCTTTCCAATGTTGACCGGGTGAAAACCATCTACGTCTTTTAAAGGAGAAATAGCATGGATGACCTTTTGTTCGTCAATATGATCAGGCAATGGCAATTGAACAAGAATACCATGTACATCCTTATCATTATTCTGCCCTTCAATCACTTGTAACAGCTCCTGCTCGGAAACCGATTCCGGCAGCTCAATTAAGTTGGACGAGATCCCCGTGAAATCACATGCTTTTTCTTTCCCTTTCACATAAGATTTAGACGCAGGATTATCTCCTACCAGAATAACCGTTAAATGCGGGTGGATATTCTGTTGCTTTAAAGTCTCTACTTCATGTTTCATTTCTTCTTTTAACTCATCTGACAGCTCTCTTCCGTTTAATAACTCTGCAGTCATGATCAATTCCCTCCTTAAGAAATAACCTTTGATAAGACACCATTAATGAATTTACCGGATTGTTCATCTCCAAATGTATGTGCCAGCTCTACCGCTTCATTGATAGTTACATTTTGGGGAATATCCTCCATGTATAATAATTCATAAACAGCAAGTCTTAAAATAGTACGTTCTACGGATGCAACTCGCTCGAGCGACCATTTTTCCAGGTTCTCCGATATTTTTAAATCAATTGCTTCTTTATACGTAATTACGCCTTCAATCAACATGGACAGAAATACGTCTTTCCGCTCTTCTTCCTTCAATGATTCCATTGCTAAACTTACCTCATCTTCATTCATATCTAACTGAAAAAGCGTCTGAAACGCTTTTTCTCTAGCTTTATGTCGATTCATCACACGTCTCCTTCTACATTCTTTCATTTACTGTTAAAATCATAACACGTTTCCCTTATTTTTGGCTAGGATACCGTATGCCCGCTTTTCTGAGAAAAATAAAAAAGAATTTACAAAGCTGAAGCCTTTTTTGCCAATTTATCAAAAAGAAAAACACAGGTCATTTGCCTGTGCTTCTCTTTGTTTTAAAACGTATATTCATAC
Source organism: Oceanobacillus sp. FSL K6-0251 (assembly GCF_038004725.1). NCBI lineage: Bacteria > Bacillati > Bacillota > Bacilli > Caryophanales > Bacillaceae > Oceanobacillus > Oceanobacillus sp. FSL K6-0251. The sequence goes on from NZ_JBBORS010000001.1 coordinate 2,823,507, forward strand.
ATCTGTCTTTATTTTTATTTTTTGAGGCATGAGTCATAAGGTATGTTCAAAAAATAACTAAATCTTTCCGCTTCTCATTTGAACATTTATTGTAATTGTATTTATACAATTTCCTGATTATCCATTTGAATACCTGCTACATGAACATTAACTTCTTCCACCTGGATAGAAGTCATGGTTTGAATATTATGCTTAATATTCGTCTGCAGCTTGGCAGCAACCTTTGGAATCGATTTTCCAAATTTAAGGATTACATAAATATCAATAATAGCACCATTATCCGTTAATTCTACGCGGACCCCTTTACCGTGGGATTTTTTGCCAAATTTCTCCGCAACACCCGTTGCAAAGCTGCCGTGCATTGATTTTACCCCATCTACTTCCGTTGCAGCAAGTCCTGCGATAACTTCAAGGACTTCCGGTACAATCTGTACACTGCCTAAGCTATCATCTTCAAGTATCTCTAATAATAGTTGATCACTCATTGCCTTCACTCCTTATTTGCTATCCTCATCTTCCTTTTCTTCGATGATTGGATATTCAGTTAAGAAATTCGTATTGAAGTCTCCCTCTTTAAACACAGGATGGCTCATGATTTGATATTGGAATGGAATGGTTGTATGCACTCCTTCAACAACAAACTCTTCCAAAGCACGCTTCATACGTTCTACGGCTTCATTTCTGGTGGAAGCATAAACGATAAGCTTCGCGATCATGGAATCGTAATATGGTGGAATTCTATATCCGCTGTAGGCGCCGGAGTCCACACGAACTCCAAGTCCACCAGGCGGCAGATACATTTCAATCTCCCCTGCGGAAGGCATAAAATTCTTATATGGATTTTCCGCATTAATACGGCATTCGATTGCATGTCCCTCAAATGTAATATCTTCTTGGGTAAACGCAAGCTCCTGACCGTCTGCAATTCGAATTTGTTCTTTAATCAGATCCACTCCGGTAACCATTTCTGTTACAGGATGTTCTACTTGAATACGGGTATTCATCTCCATAAAGTAAAATGCTTCCGATTGTCTGTCAAAAATGTATTCAATCGTTCCTGCACCGACATAATCCACGGCTTGAGCAGCTTTTACAGAAGCATCTCCCATCCGTTCTCTCAGTGTTTCATTGATTGCAGGAGAAGGTGATTCCTCCACTAATTTCTGCAGACGGCGCTGGATGGAGCAATCTCTTTCTCCAAGATGAACAACATTTCCATGCGTATCAGCCAGTATTTGAATTTCTACATGTCTAAAGTCTTCGATATATTTTTCAATATAGACACCTGGATTTCCAAAGGCGGTTTCCGCTTCTTTTTGTGTTAATTCCATTCCTTTTATTAGCTCTTCTTCGGAGCGGGCCACGCGGATTCCTTTTCCGCCGCCCCCGGCAGTTGCTTTAATGATAACAGGATAGCCTATTTCCAAAGCAATTTCTTTTGCATGATCTACCCCTTCAACAATTCCTTCTGAACCAGGTACAACCGGTACATCAGCAGATTTCATTGTTTCCTTGGCGACATCCTTAATTCCCATTTTTTGAATGGCTTCTGGTGTCGGACCGACGAAGATTACATTGCATGCTCTGCAAATCTCTGCAAAGTCAGCATTCTCTGCTAAAAATCCATACCCCGGGTGTATCGCATCAGCCTCTGTCGACAATGCAACACTCATAATATTTGTTATGTTTAAATAACTGTCTTTACTCAGTTTTGGTCCAACGCAATATGCTTCATCCGCCAGCTCCACATGTAATGACTCTTCATCCGCTTCAGAATATATTGCAACTGTCTCTATACCCATCTCCTTGCAGGCACGGATAATTCGGACAGCTATTTCTCCACGATTGGCAACTAATAGCTTTTTAATCAATTATTCCATCCCCTTACTTCTTCTTTACTCTAAATAATGGCTGACCATATTCTACAAGCTCGCCATTTTCAGCTAAAACTTCCACAATCTCTCCATTGGTTTCCGCTTCAATCTCATTAAATAATTTCATCGCTTCCACAATACATACGACTGTACTTGTATCTACTGTGCTTCCTTTTGCCACAAAAGGATCGCTGTCTGGAGAAGAAGAAGTATAAAATGTTCCGACCATCGGGGAAACAATCTCATAATCATAATCCGCTGAAGCCTGCGGCGTTTCCTCTGCTTTTATATTTGGCTGTGTGTTTACTTCAGGCTCTGGTTCTTGAACTGCCGGAGCTTGAGGTTCTGCTGCGGCTTGAGGCTGTGATTGAACGGTAGTAGTAACAGACCCTGTATTTTTTTTCATAGCTATGACTGCACCGTTCGCCTCATAAGAAAATTCGGTTAATGATGATTTATCGACCATTTGAATAATTTCTCTAATTTCATCTACTTGTAACATGTTGGCACTCCTCATTTCAATTAAATTCTTTTTATAATTTCATACTGGCTGTTTCATTACCTTCTAATATATTACGATAGAATGAACAAAAACATCAAGTCTACCGTAATCAAATCTGTATTAACTGGATGAAAAGCTGTTTTTATTATTATAACAGTTAATGCCTGTTAATGTTGGGATAAACTTGTTTTTTACATTTGTAAAGCCAGCAGCCCAAGGCGGGCTGCTGGCTTGTTGTTTTACTCTTCCGTTTCGGTTGTGTCTTCTGATTCTTCTCCTTCTTGGGCTTCTCCCGTTTCTTCTGTCTCTTCTGTTTCGGCTGCTTCTTCTGTTTCCGTTGTATCTTCCATGTCTGTCGTTTCAGCAGTTGGCTGGAAATTAACTTCCGCTTTGACATCCTCTCCAAATTCATCACGGGCCATTTGCATGATATTCGCAGCTTCTGTTACAGGTAATTCCTCCGTTTTTACATGGATATGGACTTTCCCATCGTTGGAACGGACGAGCACATCTTCATATTCTGTTGCAGCCAGCAGCTGCTCCTGAAGAATCAATTCCTTACTCTCTAATTCCTCTAACCCGTCAATTTCCTGTAATGCTTCATCCTTTTCAGTTGCTGATGCATTTGCGGAAGCCACTACATCCGTTAACTGGCTTTTCTTCCGGCTGCGTTCATCCTGGATTTCCATACGGATGGTTGTGAACAATTCATCGCTGTCTACATTTTCTATATTATCCACTTCAATTCCTTCCTCAGATTGGGTTGCAGGAACCACATCCTCTGAAGCTGCGTCCTGCCCATCGTCCACAAAAGCTAAATCATTCCCATTTGCTGAAAAGATATAATAGACACTTAAAACAACCATCAAGCTTAACATTGTGAGTAACCATACTGTTTGTTTTTTTAACATACATTCTACCTCCTTAATTTTTAGGCATCACTGAGATTTTATGTGAAGGGACATCTAATACTCTGGATACTGCTTCAATGACTTGACTTTTCATCGATTGACTTTCCATGCCTTGTGCTACAATAAATACGCCCCGTACTTCCGGCTGTTTGGTTTGTACCAATAAAGGTGTTTCCTGATCTCCCTGACGATAAAGCACGACCTGATGATCATCCGTCTGATCCTCAACCACTCTTGAACCTCCGTTTCGATCCGTTTCGTCTGTCGTCTGCTTCCCTGTTGTTCTATTTTTTTCATAGACCTGCTCACTTGTTGCTTCTAAATTGATCATTACTTCTGTTTCCGAAACACCATCCATCTGATTCAGCATGCTGGATAATTGTTCGCCTAACTCATTCTCCAGGTCTTCTACTTCACCACCTGCCGATTCTGAAGCCGCTTCTTCCGAAATTTCCAGCTGTGAATCGTCATAAGGTACGGGCTGAACCTCCTCTTCCGGTTTTAATACATTACTGATAATCATAAATAAAATTCCCACCAGTCCTAAAATAACAATAAATCCTATTTTTTTAGACGGCTGCTTTTTTTCTTTCCCCGAAGCTTGTTCCCTATCCGTGGTCTGTTTTAAAAAGTGAGTCAGTTTATTTTTCAAAATCCCTCTCCTTCCCAATAGACCGTTATTTCTTTATCCTCAATTTCCCAAATTTCTTTTAAACTGGCCTCCATCTCTTGTAATGGCTCTTCCGAATGCGTTTCCTCCTCATTGCCCCATTCAATAACCACATCTTCAACCGTGTTCATCGCTCCTTCCCCTGGTTCTGATTCTGTTATATAAACAATGACCTCTGTCAGCTCCTCGTAGGATACGGAGTCCATTACAGAAAATTGGAAATCAATAGAGGCAATCTCTGCGTTAAATTCCTCTTTTAATGGTTCTGCCGCTATTTTTTCCAATTCAATAGCCATTTGTTCTAAAATATATGCATCTTGTCCACTTTCTATTTCTTTTTTTTCTAAATCTATTTGATTTTCTATCGAAGGCTGTCCTTGAAACTGACTCTCTATTTTGTTCATTGAGCTTGATATAGCAGTATTTATATCCGTATTAAACAAATAAAAAACAGGCTGAAGCAGAATCAAAATCAAGATTAAACTAATCGCCAGCCGCACATATTTTTGCAGATGATTTGCCGGCACAAGCAAATCGATTACGGAGGCCAGTATGATAAATAAAATAATCTGTGTCACCCAGTCTGTAAATATTTCGATTCTCATCAACCCCTATCTTAGTAAGACGGTTAAATTACTTGCTGCGACAATGATGACAATCCCAAGAAAGAACATCAGGGAGACTGCCAGCAAACAGGCTAAGATAAATAAAATATACGTGCTTACTGTATTTAAGCATTGCACAATCGGGCCCCCGCCAATCGGCTGTAATATTGCTGCCGCCAGCTTATAAATTATTGCAATGACTCCCACTTTCAAAGCCGGGAAAGCGACAATAAACAAAATAATAAACAGGCCAATCATGCCGACAGCATTTTTTAAAATGAGGGAGGCACTAAGAATGGTATCCGCAGCATCGGTAAATGTCCGTCCTAATACCGGTATAAAATTTCCTGTTACAAATTTAGCTGTTTTCATTGCTACTCCGTCTTGGATTGCTGTCGCAGTCCCCTGAACAGAAATAACCCCCAGGAAAATAGTTAAAAAAATACCCAGACTGCCTACAGCAACGTTTCTAAAGAGATTGGCCAAATGCGTTACTTTAAAATGACTATTTAAACTGCTGATAATAATCAGCATGGCGGAAAGAAATAATAAAGGTAAAACAAAGGCTGAAATAAATACACCGCTAAAATGAATAAAGAATATAATAATCGGGTGAAAGAAAGAAACAGAAATCACATTGCCAAAGCTCGCCATCATTCCCAATACCAGAGGCAGCAGTGCAATCATAAAGCTTTGCATCGTATCAATCGCATCTTTTGTATATGAAGTTGCCAGATAAAAACTATTCAGTACGATAAACAACAGAACTAAAAAAACTACAAAATAAGCAACCTTGCTGACGGTTGTCTGCTCAAATGCAGATTGAATCGACTGGAGCACAACAGCAAATAAGGTCAGCATTAAAAGAGTCCCTAAAAGTTTTCCGTTGATAATCAGCTCATGGAGGAGGTAGCGCAAAAAATGCATCAGAATATCTTGAATGGAGAAGCTGTTTCCATTTTTAATCCATTCATAGATACTGATTTTTTGTAAATCAGGTAAGTTATCTCCGTACTCCATGATCAGCTGGTCCCAATAGGATTGAATTTCATCCAGTGAAATCTCATCTAATAAAGAGTTTTGAAGGGTTTCCTCCTCCTCTTCGGTCATCGGAGCATCCTCAGCTTGGACAACTTTTGAATTTCCTTGGCTAATAACAAGAGCGATAAATAGCATACATAGTATTCGGAGTAAGTTGACAGGTCTTTTAGACAATCTGGATACTCCCTTTCCCGGCTTCATTTTCTTTCGCCAATCAAACATTAGGGATAAAACCGATAATCGCTTCGATTACCGCAGTAATAATTGGAACAGCAAGCAGTAAAATAAATATTTTTCCTGCTAATTCAATGTATTTGGATACAGAATTCAGACCGGCGTCCTTCGTCAGATGAGCTCCGATTTCAGCAATATAAGAAATACCGATAATTTTTAAAATCGTTGTTAAATAAAGTCCTTGCACATTCGCCTGGTCGCCCAGCTTCTGAATGGTTTCAAATATTAATTGGACTTGCTGAATGATGGAGAAAAAGATAACAATACCCGTAATAAGAATAATTAAAAAAGCAAGCGAAGGCTGTACCTCTTTTACCAGGATATATAATATGCTTGCGAGTACACCTAAAATCGTAATCTGGAGAATATCCATATCCAATCTCCTTAAAATAGAAATACAGATCTGATTTGCTGAAATAAATCTGAGAGTCCGTTCACCACGATGAGCAGAACAAGTATAAAGCCGATCAACGTAGCAAATTGGGCAATTTCTTCCTTGCCCATCTGTTTTAAAATCGTATGGATAAGCGCTACAATAATGCCTATACCAGCAATCTGAAATAGTATCAATGCATCCACAAACATGTACTTGCTCCTTCCCTGATGCCACTCATTTCATTACATAAACAATAGTGCCAGAAAGATACCGCACAGAAGTCCCAGCACGTTTGACAGCTTTCCATACGTTTGAAAACGTTCTGTGGCATTTTTCCACTGCTCTTCTAAATAGAGATTGGTTAATTTTATATGTTTTTTCTGCTGCTCAATATCATGCTGTCCCAGTGTTCTGCCAAACTGAAGCAATATCTCCAGCTCGCTTTTTTGCAGCGCAGATTGTCCAATTAATCTTTGCGCACATTCTTCCCATATCTCATCAAAATCTTTTTCTTTATTTTCCAGCTCCTCAGCCAGTTCCTGATAAAATAAAGCAGTCGGACCCTGCAATTTTTTACTGATTAGTTGAAATGCTTCTTGTAATGGGACCTGGCTGTATACCATTTCCGCCTCTAAAATCTGAAGCGACTGCAATAATAATTGAATATGCTTGGGCCGCTGTTTTAATGATCTTCCCCATTCCCAGCCAAGTACTGTAGACATACTAATTAAAAGCAGCACGCCAATCCACTTCACCTTCACCACCTCTTTGCTTAAAACTGATCGGATTCCCGTCTTTGTCAAAGGCACAAGCTAGCTTTCCGATTCTTTTTCCCTGCCCTAACAGCAGGTAACGCTCAAAAATTAATTCCTGAACTATTTTTTGCATAAGAGGGCGGCGGTATAAATCAGCCATATCTCCTGCATGCACTGTACAAATAACCTTCACACCTGCCTGGGATGCTTCGGTAATCGCCTCCGCATCCTTTTCTGTGCCAATCTCATCGACAATCAGAATATCAGGAGATAACGTACGAATCGCCATCATCATCCCTTCTGCTTTCGGACAGGCATCTAACACATCCGTTCTCATCCCTATATCATGCTGCGGAACACCGCGGATGGATGCTGCTATTTCGGAACGCTCGTCCACGATGGTTACTTTTTTAGAGCGGCCTGTAGCAGATTGACTGGCTATTTGCCTGCAGATATCGCGTATTACCGTTGTTTTTCCAGATTGCGGTGCTCCAAGAATCATAGTGTGATGGTATATCCCATCATAGATATAAGGCATCAGCATATCTGCACAGCCTTTTTTTTGCTTGGCAATACGAATATTAAAAAATGAAACAGGCTGAATCGCTTTTACTTTTTGATCCGCTGTTATAATACCTCCTGCAATGCCGACACGATGGCCGCCCTCAATGGTTATAAACCCATTACGCAGCTCTTCTTCCAGCCGATACAGCGAATATTCACTCAGCTGATTCAGAATAAAAACAGCTTCTTTCTTACGTGGCAACGGCTCGTCCAGCCAGCAAACAGCTGAGTCGAAAATAAATTCTATTTTTTGATGAATACGTACTCGAATTTCTTGAAGCTGTGACCAGCGATGACCTATAAGACCGTCTATCCGGTCCTGAAAAGATGGCGGAAAAAGCCGTAAAATCTCATTCATCCTAAAACCCCGCTTTTTGAAAATACAAAATCAGCTTGTTTTACTTAGAGATATATGATTTTAAAATGAAATTATGCCCTGGGAGCTTTTTCTTTATTGAAAGGTTTGGAAGAGAGAGGAGTGATAACAAAGGGATTTCAAAAAAAGCTGAAGCCCGTCATTTATTTTTTTACATAAAAAAACAAGCAGTCTGCCGAAGATTCAGCAAACTGCTTGTGTTTATTAAATTATGCTCTGGAAACATATTTCCCATCCGCAGTATTAATAACGAGCACATCTCCTTCGTTAACAAAGAAAGGAACTTGTACAATATGTCCGGTTTCTAACGTAGCCGGTTTGGAACCTCCGCTCGCTGTGTCCCCTTTAATTCCAGGCTCTGTTTCTGTTACCGTAAGCTCTACGTTATTTGGAAGATCTACTCCGATAATTTCACCCTGATAGGTGACCACAGAAACTTCCATGTTTTCTTTAATAAATTTCAATTGATCTTTAATTTGACTTTCTGGAATTTCAATTTGCTCATACGACGATGTATCCATAAATGCATGCGCATCGCCAGAAGCATATAAATACTGCATTTTGTTATTTTCAATATGCGCCTTTTCTACCTTTTCGCCGCCGCGGAACGTTTTTTCTTGAATATTTCCATTACGTAAATTACGGAGTTTTGAACGTACAAACGCCGCTCCCTTTCCTGGTTTTACGTGCTGGAATTCAATAACCTGCCAAATATCATTGTCTACTTCAATAGTTAAACCTGTTTTAAAATCATTTACTGAAATCATATTTTTTCCTCCTGTACCCTTTTATAATTGGATTAATTCTTTGGGAGCAAAGGTCAATCGCTCATTGCCGTCTTTTGTAATAACGATATCGTCCTCAATACGACAGCCGCCTACCCCTGGAACATAAATCCCCGGCTCTACCGTTACGACCATGCCCGGTTCTAATATTGCTTCAGAACGAGTCGACAATCCTGGGCTCTCATGAACTTCCATTCCCACTGCATGACCTGTCGAATGACCGAAACGATCGCCATATCCTTTTTCCTTAATGTAATCTCTGGTCAAAGCATCTGCCTCTTTCCCGCTCATGCCAGCTTTTGTTCCTTTAACTCCGCGAAGATTCGCCTCTAATACTATATCATAAATTTCACGCAGCGCCGCAGAAATTTCTCCAACAGCTACCGTTCTTGTGATATCAGAGCAATACCCTTCATATAATGCACCAAAATCCAGGGTCACCAGTTCGCCCTCTGCCATTTGTTTATCAGATGCCACCCCATGCGGCAGAGCAGAACGTAAGCCGGACGCTACAATGGTATCAAAGCTGGAAGAAGTCGCTCCCTGTCTGCGCATAAAGAATTCTAATTCATTCGAGATATCAATTTCCTTCACCCCAGGCTCGATAAATGATTGAATATGCGCAAATGCGTCATCTGCAATTTTCGCAGCTTTTTTCATAATTTCCAGCTCATCAGGGGTTTTAATCATCCGTAATGCTTCAACGATTCCTTCTACAGGAATCAACTCTTGAGAAAATTGATTTTGATATGTTTCAAATTGACTGTAAGTCGTATAATTTTTCTCAAAAGCCAGCCTCTTTACACCAAGCTTGTCGATTTGGTTCGCAATTTCCTGAATCATTCCTTGTTTATGCTCTATAATTTCAAATGCTGCCGCTTGTTCAGCAGCCTGCTCTGTATAACGAAAATCTGTAATAAATAGAGCCTTATCTGCAGTAATCAATGCTGTTCCAGCTGTGCCAGTAAAATTAGTCATGTAACGTCTGTTATACGGACTGTCAATAATTATGGCGTCTGCTTTGTTTTCTTCCAGTTTTTCACGTAAGCGGTCCAATTTCGTCAAAAGGTTTCATCCTCTCCAAAATCTCAAGTATCATAAGTATTTTATCATATATAGATGCGTTTGAATAATCACAGGAAAATCCTAGCTTTTCTTTATGATGTCTTCGGTTTGCTGCGAATCCATATAATCATAGGAGATGGAATAGCCGATAAATGTGCCATATAAAATAAATAAGCAGATGGTTGTTATCCAGGTGTTCAAATTCCATTCCGTCACAGCAGGAATATCGTTAAATATGGGACGGAATAAAAGGAATATAAGAGCCCATAAGATAAAGCCGTATATAATTCCCACCCACATATACTTTATTTTTCTGAAAATCATATAATATACAAACGCGGTGAGCAGAGAAACTACCCCAGCCAGAATCGTTGTAAAGAAGATACCGAGCCACGTATCTGTCCATCCTTCTGATACCCAGGAAGTCAGCAGATAAAACTTTGGTGCGACCTCCAAAAAATTAAAGTAATACATTACACTTGCAAGTAAACTGAATACAACCCCGCCTACAAATCCTGTGTACATCGATTTTTTTAATACAGATTCCTCATTATCATTTATTTGTTGTTTTTTTGATAAGCGCCTCATTAATAAACACCTCCACCCTCTAGTATGACCAAATCATGAAACTCGTATGAAGAAATAATCTTTCTGTTAATCTGCGGGAATATTTTTTATGAAAGAGGGAATAATTAATTAACAAGCAAACAGTTTCCACAGGATACCGTGATTTCTGTCCAGCCTTCAAGTATCTCGGATAATCATCCGACCGATATATATTGGCGGATTGGCAGAAGCTCCTTCACAGGCATCCTGTAGCATGATATGGTAAAATAGAAGTATAAATAATGTGTGAGAAAGGAGGATTTCAATTGAGAAATAAAGCAGTATCTATTTTTGTTTATTTGATTATTGCTTTTGCAGCTTTCGGTTTATTTACACAGCTATTTGGAAATACCGTTGCATTTCTTTCAAGACTATTGATTTCTATCGGGATAGGGGCAGCTATTTTTGGATTGGTTTATTTCTTTCTCATACGCAATAGGCAGCCTTCCGGACGACAGCGTGACAGCATGAAAAAATATAAGCAGGCTGTAAAACAATCTAAATCCAAGTACGGTCATAAACAGGCTGTGAAATCGGCTGGTTCCAGCTATCAGAAAGCAAAACAAAAGAAAAGAAATCCTAAAAGAGCAAGTCATTTGCGTGTTATCGAAGGAAATAAAGCGAAGAAAAAGAACCGTGTTTCTTCTTAGAAATAAATTAGTACAGGGCAGACCCTTGCAGGAGCTTAAATTTTAAGCTCCTTTTTATATTCTCTCATTTCCCATTTTAAGAAAAACCAAGAACAGCACTTATTCTTTAAAACATCGGAGTTCTTGCCAAGGAGATGTCCGCTCCGGGAAGTCGCTTTCCGCGGGTAACGTTCAGCCGCACGGTAAGAAAACCGCTTCCTGCTCAGGTCTACCTGTTGCTTTTCCCGCAGGAGTCTACAACATCCGCTCCCATCTAATTGGAATTATGTTTTATTTGCTTTTTTACAAGGAAATAATGCAAATTCTAGCGACGGTTTTGATGGGACGAGTAATCGCAATGGTTTTCGGTGGGGCGAGTAATCGCAGTCCCAGTGGGAAGACCCCGCAGGAAAAAAGTGTTCTTCTTTTTTTCGAGGAGGCTGAGCTCAAGCCCACGGAAAGCGTAGTGTATTTCTGGAGCGGCTATATTCAGCATTTTTTATATACTTTCTTATTCTTCAAATAAAGCGCGTTCGAATATTATCCCATTCGAACGCGCTTTATCCATTACGTACCTCTGAAAAATAATAATTAACCACTCCATGTACGCAAAAATTTTTCACTGGATTCTTTTCCAATCCGACGCAGCTTCTCTCTGTTCTCCTCTGTAATATTAAAATTCATGGAATTCTGTTCAGGGGTGGGGACAAAAATAATATGATCTGCTTGATGCTTGGAAATATATCGGTTATCATGCGCCTGCTTCATCGTTGTGAAAAGGGAAGGAAACATATTGAGCGCATTTCGAATCTGATGCGGCTCTACAGATGTGGAAGGATCTGTTAATTTTACACCGATGACAGGACGTACCTGCTTCTCTTCTGCTTCTGAAAAAATCCACAATGGAAAATTGCTAAGCAATCCCCCATCTACGATAATGCTTTTTTGCTTATTTTTACCCTGTATGGATTTCGGCATAAAAAAATAAGGAAACCCGGCGCTCATCCGAATAGCGGCGGCTACCGAAAACGTATCTGGACGAATGCCATATACTCTTTCTAAATCATCTGGGATTACTATCAGTTTACCAAGCGATAAATCACTGACAACTACCTTTAACACACCTGGTTTTAAATCGCCAAACCGATATATATTCCGCTTGGATAATGCATCTCCCAACCATGCTTCCAGCTTCTCCCCTTTATATAATCCTAATTGAAAATACAGAAATAACCACTTTGTAGCCGGCAATAATTTGGATAACAGCGGCGGATCAGCTAAACTCTGAACATCCAATGTTTTCATTAATTCTTTAATATCCTTATAATGATAACCTGCTGCCAAAAACCCGGCTATAATAGCTCCTGCAGAAGTTCCAGCTGCACGCTCCACCTGCAAATTTTTCTCCTCCCAAGCTTCCAACACGCCGACATATGCAAACCCCTTCACTCCCCCGCCAGAAAATACAGCATCAATTTTCATGACATCGCTCCATCCCTTATAGGTGCTTATTGATTTATACGTCTATCAGCTTGTTTATTATGCTTTTTCGCACCTGAAGATGAAGAAATGACCAGTTAAACCGCATCAAAAAAACCAGTCATTCCTGAGAATAACCGGTTACGTTTTATTAACTTCATTTATTTTTTGCAGATCTTTTCTCCGCTGTTCATCTTCTTTAAAATAAGCAACCACATCTGCTATCCTGTCTATCGAATTCCAGCTGAGATGATGCTCTATACCTTCTACATCATTATATATATGTTCTTCGTCCACTCCGATTAACTCCAGAAAATTTTCTAACAGATCATGTCTGAAGACAAGCCGTTCACCGATTTTCTTCCCCTTCGATGTCAGTACAAAACCACGGTATTTTTCATAATCTAAATAATTATCCTTGTCCAATTTCTGGACCATCTTTGTCACAGAGGACGGGTGCACTTCTAATGCTTCTGCAATCGATGAAACCCTGGCATAACCCTTTGCTTCAATTAAATTATAAATAATTTCAATATAGTCTTCCATGCTCGGTGTAGGCATAAAAAAGCTCCTTTCTATGTTTTGTCACAGAGAAACGTGAACACCTTCAATAAGAACGTTAATTTTTTTTATCAAAGGAAACTTTTTTTCTAATTTAATAATAGCTGATTTCCTTATAAAACTCAAGTTATTATCCTTTATTTGTATATTCACTTCCGCTTTCATCCTTTGCAGCAGGCAATAAGAAAAACCCAGGACTTCACTTGTTCTTTAAAACATCCGTTTTCTTGCCAAGGAGATGTCCGCTCCGGGAAGTCGCTTTCCGCGGGCAACGTTCAGCCTCCTCGAAAGAAGACCGCTTTCTGCGGGGTCTTCACCTGTTGCTTTTCCCGCAGGAGTCGACTTCCCTCCGCTCCCATCAAAGAAGAATTATGTTTTATTTGCTTTTTTACAAAGAAATAATCCAAATTCTAGCGACGCTTTTGGATGGGCAAGTAATCGCAATTCCAGTCCCAACTATAGCTCTGTCTGCGCTTATCGCTAAGTCTTCTTTAAAGAAAATGAGCTCAGGGCCAACGGAAGGCGAAGTGTATTTCTGTGGCCTAAGATTACTTACCCCATGAAACCCGTTTGAACGGCTATTTTCAGCTTTTTTATAAACATTCTTATTCTTGAACAAATTAGCATATATTCCTTCAGATACGTCTGAAGACGGAGGTTATTTCCTTCGATGGATTGTTGTTCGGATTTTTGCTAATTGCTACAATTATTTCAGAAAGAGGAGGGATAACGTGGAAAAGATAATTGAGATCAGCCAGTTAAATAAAAGCTATCGGAAAAGAAAATCAAAAGAAATTGTTCAAGCGGTCAAAGACGTTGATTTTAATGTTTATAAAGGAGAGATTCTTGGTCTGCTTGGTCCTAACGGAGCCGGAAAAACGACTACGATCAAATTAATATGCGGTTTGTTATACCCGGACAGCGGCGAAATAAAGATAAAAGGAGTACCTAATACCGCGAAACGCTTAGAATCGTTACATCATATCAGCGCCGTGCTGGAGGGCAATCGTAATTTATATTGGCGGCTTACGGTGAGAGAGAACTTGGAGTATTTTGCCGGAAACAGAGGAAGGTCAAGAAAGGAAGTCAAAGAAGAGATCGATGAACTGCTGCAAATGTTCCGTTTGAAGGAAAAAGAGAATGAACTGGTAAACCGGCTTTCCCGAGGGATGCAGCAAAAATTAGCAATAGCTGTAGCGATGCTTGCTAATACGGAAGTCATGCTCTTAGATGAACCCACGCTTGGTTTAGATGTGCAAACCGGATTGGAGGTTAGAGAAATCTTGAAATCCATTGTTCAAAATTATCAGCGTACCATTATCATCAGCTCTCATGACATGGAAGTGATTCAGGATATTTGTGATCGCACCGTTATTATTAATCAAGGAACTGTCGTTATTGATCAGCGCGTCGATGAACTGATAAAACTGTTTGAAGTACGCTCCTACAGACTGACTTTAAATGAAGCTTTGTCACCAGATCAGCAAAAAGCCATTTCCGCCCGTTTTCCGGCAAATGATTATGTAGAGGACGAACTATTCAGCTATCTTACTGTACAGCTTGAGAAAAGCGAGGATATTTATCAGATTTTTCAAGTATTACAATTGAACCGTACACCAATTGATTCGATTGACCGAAAATCGATTCGGTTTGATGAAGTATTTTTAAAAATTATTGAAGGAGACTTTCAACATGCTGTGGATTAATCTATTTCGAGCAAACCTGCGAAAGGAATACTTGGAACTGAAGCGTTATTTACCAAATACTCTTGCCCTTGTTTTAACCTTTTATTTTATCTTTTTAGGTTTATTTGGAGTAATACACTTTTTTGGGGATCCATCAACACAGGATGCGAATATTCAATTTGTGATTGTTAACTATATCTTCTGGTTTTTGGCACTTAGCGTCATTCAAATGTTTGGTTTCGAAATTGTAAATGAAGCCATTCGCGGAACGCTTGAACAATTGTCGATGTCACCGATGGGGATCTGGCGTATTTTAAGCACAAGGCTGATTGCCAGTACAATTATTTACGGAATCATTATTTCTATTTTACTGGTTATTACCATGCTGACAGCAGGACAATGGCTTAATATTGATATTGTATCTATTTTCCCTGTCTTTGTATTAACTGTTTTCGGAATGTATGGCGTCGGATTAATGGTCGGCGGGCTGGCCATTGTTTATAAACAAATTCAAGCCTTCCTGCAGATATTGCAATTTTTATTGGCTGGGCTGACCTTTATTCCGCTTGCTGCATCCCCTCTTATGTATTTTCTGCCTTTTGTTATTGGCGTTGATTTAGTCAGAGATATCATGATCGACGGACAGACTTTAATGGATATCGGCTGGCTGCCGCTGTTAATTTTATTTATAAATGCTCTCGTCTATTTTATCGCTGGTCTGCTCTTTTTTAAATACTGTGAACGCATGGCGATGAAAAAGGGATTGTTGGGGCAGTATTGATATAGGTTTAAATCTTGATGAATCATCCTGTCTGATTTTATAATCAGCAGGATGATTACTAACTTTCATAATGATTTTTTAAATATTCCGATTTATTTTCAGCTTATTTTAAGCGTATTAACCATGAAAGAGATGGTTATGGAAGAATAATCAGCTGCAGGCGAAATAGACTTTATTTCCTTTTTCACCTTTATTCCGATTAAATATGCAATAAAGCTGATAGAACAGACAGAAGCAATGGGCAATCAATGACCCTACAACTCCTTGATTAATTTATGCGCATTTACTTATTCCTAAACCAATTTAATGCCCACTGTTCTACCCCCTCTACAAATGTTCTTTTTGCTTTACTGTAAAAAGTAGTATCATCGTATTTTAAGGCCAGTTCTTCTTTCAAATTACTCTCTCTCTCTGCTTCAATAGGGTGGTTCCTTAAATAATCTCGGAATACTAGGTGTCTCTCAACTTCGGGATTATTATATTGGTAAACATGAATATGATGTGTTCTGTTTTCCCCGCCCTTTCGGAATAATCGTCTATTTTTTATTCCCCACTCTCCAGCAACATCGTATCCCAGCAGACGCATCTGATCATTGAAAGCATCCATTTTATTGATATCTTTAACAATACATATCATATCAATAACAGGCTTTGCCTTCATTCCTTTGACTGCTGTGCTTCCGAAATGTTCAAATTTTATTATTTCACTTCCAAACACTCCACTTAAAAGTCGCACCTCATTTTCAAACATTTCAATCCATTTTTCGTTGTATTCAGACAGACGGATTTTCAAATAAACCTCTCCCTGTACATAGATTTTATATATCAAACTGTATTATATACCAAAAAAGAGGGTTCTGTTTATAAACAGAACCACTCTTTATGTCTTACAATCCACATTTCAATTGAGCACCACAGCTGGTACACGTATTACATCCGCCGATATCTTCTACACTGCCTTCTCGGCAGACTGGACAGGTATCTCCCACCTCAGATCCGATTGTTACATTTGTTTTATCTAATTCCTGAATGGTGTCCATAAGAACAATTTTTTTATCTTCTTTCTCATCCGGGAATAATTCTGTCTGCTCCCCTACTTGGTTATCCTCTGCTTTTAAGGTTAAGACCTGCGAATCTCTGCTTCCATCCACATAGACCGTACCGCCTTTGGCACCGCCCTTATACAGACGGCGGTAAACACTTTCTACCTGATCAACGGTATATCCTTTTGGTGCATTTACTGTTTTGGAAATCGAGCTGTCCACCCAGCGCTGAATCACACATTGTGTATCCGCATGCGCTTCCGGACTTAAGTCCATTGCGGTTACAAACCACTCCGGCAGCTCTTTATCCGCTGCTTCTGGATGTTCATTTAAATATTCTTCCACAATATCCGCTTTTACTTCGATAAATTTACCTAATCGTCCGCTTCTGTAGTAAGAAAAGGAGAAGTATGGTTCCAGTCCTGTGCTTACTCCGACCATCGTGCCTGTACTTCCAGTTGGAGCGACAGTCAGCAGATGCGAGTTGCGGATACCATGCTCTAATACGCCTTCCCGAATGTCTGCAGGCATTTTTTGCATATATCCCGTTTGGATGAAACGTTCACGGAGCGTTTTTGTTTCTTCCTCTGTTTCACCCACCAGGAAAGGAAAGCTTCCTTTTTCTTTCGCCAACTCGATTGAAGTGCGGTAAGCAGTAGCTGCCATGATTTCAAACACTTGGTCAATCAGCTTATTTCCTTCTTCTGAGCCATAAGCTGTTTCACAATAAATCAATAAATCATGCAGTCCCATCACGCCTAAGCCGACACGTCTTTCTCCTAAAGCCTGTTTTCTATTTTCTTCTAAGAAATATGGCGTTGCGTTAATTACATTATCCTGCATCCGCACACCAGTTTCTACAGTATCTTTTAATTTTTCTACATTTACCTTTTTGGTATCTTTATCTGCCATTTCAGCAAGGTTGACGGCAGCCAAATTACAAACAGAAAACGGAGCAAGCGGCTGCTCACCGCAAGGGTTTGTCGCAACAACCTGCTGACCATACGCTTTTGCATTTGTCATTTCATTGGCATTATCTATAAAGAAAATGCCCGGTTCTGCAGAGTATGTTGCAC
Source organism: Oceanobacillus sp. FSL K6-0251 (assembly GCF_038004725.1). NCBI lineage: Bacteria > Bacillati > Bacillota > Bacilli > Caryophanales > Bacillaceae > Oceanobacillus > Oceanobacillus sp. FSL K6-0251. Next base: position 2,841,125 of record NZ_JBBORS010000001.1, read on the forward strand.
AAATATTAATCAAGTTCCACAGTTCTTTTGCTTTCACTTTCCGGTAAACCCGAACGCCATAGCCCATTTCTTCCCATTTACGGACATCGCCTACCTCATACCATTGTTCATTATAGGCTTTCATTTCTTCCAGTGTATAATTTTCTACATCTGGAAAGCGCAGCTCATAGTAATCGTCTTTTTCCACGGCTTCCATAAATTCCTTTGTAATACAGACAGAAATATTTGCACCTGCCAGGAAATCCGGATTATGGACGGAATACGTTCCGCCATCACGCAATAAATCCGTTGCCTGCTTCATGGCAGCATCTGTGAACCCGCCTTGGCCGGGGATGGCTTTATAATTGACAATTCCCTGGTACAAATCAAATTCTGTTTCTGTCAGCGGGGTGAATTTTAACTTCTCATTTGCCAGCTGCTTCATCTGCTCATCTTCTGTATTTTCTACTAAATAGCGTAAAATACGCGGATTCTGCATTTTTGAGATAATAAATTCCACAATATCCGGATGAGAATCAACGAGCATAATCATCTGTGCACCGCGTCTGGAACCGCCCTGTTCAACCAGATTCGTCAATTTGGCGATATCGTCCAGCCAGGAGACACTTCCTGAAGATTTTCCGTTGACCCCTCTGGCCAGTGTATTTCGCGGTCTTAATGTGGAACCGTTCGTGCCGACACCGCCGCCGCGTGACATAATCTCCATTACCTGTTTACGATGATCGGAAATACCTTCGCGCGAATCTTTTACAAAAGGCATCACATAACAGTTAAAATAAGTTACATCGGTTTCAGCGCCTGCTCCATATAGCACACGGCCCGCCGGGATAAAATTCATAGAAGCCAATTGGTTATAAAAGGCATCAAATGATTTGGCCTTTCTTTCTTCGGTTTCTTCTACTTCTGAAAGACCGGTCGCATTTCTTTTGGCAATTTGTTCATAATAAATTTCCAACGGTTTTTCGATAACATCGAGTGAACGCGTGATCATCCCGCTTTCCCGTTCTTCTTCCTTATCCAAAACCCCGACATAATCGGATTCGACAGCTACTTCCGCCTTGTTTTCTTCCCAATTAATATCTATAATAAATCCTAGACCCCGAGCGGGAAATTTAGGGTCTGCTTTTACGGTCAAGACAACAAAATCACCTTTTTTTAATGTTTTTTTCTCTGTATCTTTATATGCATACCGATCCAGCATGACCAATCTCGACACGCCTTGATGGGTGATATGCATTTCTTTGGTAATTGGATGCACTGCTTCAAATTTTTTTATATCTTCATTAAGCGCCCCGATATTAACCTGCCTTAATGACTCTAAATGGATAGTCAATGTTATCGCTCCTTGTCTTGCAATTGATTACTTATTAGTTTATCATAACTCTTCTTCACAAAACAATATATAGTATCCAATTCATTATTCTGACACAATATATAGTTAATTATCAGAAAAGCAAGTACCTTTCATACAAGCGCTGATTACTTTTTTTATTCCCTTAAAGCGGACTAGAAACACCCCTTTTTTCTAAACATAATATCTGCAGCCTGAAAGTTGATTATTATTTTTAGCTCTTCATCAAAATCTATGAGTAACATAGTAGATATAAATTTGCGGCCAGCGACTGCTACGGAAATACACTACGCCAGCGAGTTGCTTTTATCTCATTTAACTATATTTTCCAACCATAGATTCTGGTGTTAACCCTTACTTTCAGATGATTTTCCGTCTGCAAAATAAAAACTTTGAAAAATAAAAACGCTGCCCATATAATAAGAGTGTAGAATATAAAGATAGACGGGGGAAACAAAATGACATTTTTACTCATTGCTTTAGTTGTTCTGCTTGCGATTACTATTTTTCGCTACTATAGACAACGCACTTATTTAAATGTACTGACAGAAGATCAATTTGTAGAAGGCTACCGCAAAGCACAATTGATCGATGTACGTGAGCCGCAGGAATTTGATAAAGGTCATATTCTCGGAGCGCGTAATATCCCGGTAACGCAAATGAAGCAAAGACTTGTGGAATTGAGAAAGGACAAGCCGGTCTACCTGTATTGTCAAAACAGCAGCCGTTCCGCAAGAGCTGCGCAGCTCCTGCATAAAAAAGGATTTGAAGAAATTTATCAGCTTAAAGGCGGATTTAAAAAATGGACTGGAAAGATTAAAATGAAAAAATAAAGCCTTTGTTTTCCATTTTGTGAAAGCTGTTAATTGGGCTAAAAATAAAAGCTGATTCAGAGCATAACCTCTGAATCAGCTTTTATGATGGTTTACGATTCTTCGTACCGCAGGATTGGTTTACGTGCAGCGGTTGCTTCATCCATCCGCTTCACAATTGTATGATGTGGTGCCTCCTGTACAGTTTCCGGGTCTTCTTCTGCTTCTTTTGCTATACGGGTCATGATATCAATAAAGGAATCGAGCGTTTCTTTCGATTCTGTTTCAGTAGGCTCAATCATCATCCCTTCTTCCACATTCAACGGAAAATAAATGGTAGGTGGATGAATATCAAAATCCAGCAGCCTTTTCGCCATATCTAATGTGCGGACGCCAAGTTTTTTCTGAATGCTCCCCGACAGTACAAATTCATGCTTACAATGCTGCGGATAAGGCAGTTGAAATACTTTTTCTAACTGACGCATCATATAATTCGCATTGAGTACGGCATATTCGCTGACCTTTTTCAGGCCCTCTGCTCCCATCGTACGAATATACGTATACGCACGCAGGTTAATACCAAAATTTCCATAGAACGGTTTTATCCGGCCGATAGACTGCGGTCTGTCATAATCAAAGCGAAACGAGTCCTTTTCCTTCATAATTAATGGTTTTGGCAAATATGCTGCCAGCTCTTCGCTGACTCCCACCGGTCCTGAGCCTGGACCGCCGCCGCCATGCGGACCTGTGAACGTTTTATGAAGATTTAAATGTACTGCATCAAATCCCATATCTCCCGGTCTGACATAACCCATAATCGCATTTAAATTAGCGCCGTCATAGTAAAGCTTACCGCCGGCATCATGTATTATTTCAGCCATTTCTAAAATATCTTTTTCAAATAATCCTAACGTGTTCGGGTTGGTAAGCATCAAGGCTGCTGTATCTACCCCTACAACCCGCCGCAAATCATCCAGATCCACTAATCCTTCTTCATTTGATTTCACGGTAACTGCTTCAAACCCGGCTACTGCTGCAGACGCCGGATTGGTTCCATGGGCAGAATCCGGTACAATGACTTTTGTACGGTTATAATCCCCATTGGCCTCATGAAAAGCACGAATCATCATTAATGCAGTCCACTCTCCCTGCGCACCGGCAGCTGACTGTAATGAAACCTCATGCATGCCAGTAATTTCTTTTAATGACTCCTGCAAATCATAGAGCATCTCCAGAGCACCCTGCACCGTGTTTGGATCTTGATAGGGATGAATATGACTGAAGCCTTCCAGACGCGCAATGTCTTCATTAATTTTCGGATTATACTTCATCGTGCAGGAACCAAGGGGATAGAACCCGGAATCTACCCCATAATTGCGGGATGCCAGCCCAGTGTAATGACGAATAATATCCAGTTCACTTACTTCTGGCAGCTTAGGAGGTTCTTTGCGAATATAGACGTCCTCTAATTCTTCCTCTAAATCAAAGGCATCTATTTCCAATTCCGGCAAGCTGTAGCTCGTTCTCCCTTCTTTACTGCGTTCAAATAATAATGGAAAATTTTTATCAGCCATGCATATCCCTCAATTCTTTTGCAAGTTGGTCTATCTCTTGTTTTGTACGAATTTCTGTCACAGCCACAAGCATCTGACCATGATAGGAAGGGTCGATTTTTCCCAAATCAAAACCGCCAAGAATTCCTTTTTCAAGCAATGCAGCATTTACTTTAGTAATGTCCTGATTTAACTGAATGACAAATTCATTGAAGAATGGGCCATCATAAACTATCGAAATACCTTCTTCTTTCAATTTCTTCTTTGCATAACGGGCTTTTTGCATATTCATTTCGGACATTTTCCGTATCCCATGCTTGCCGATAGAGCTCATCGCAACAGAGCTTGCTAATGCATTCAGCGCCTGATTGGAGCATATATTGGAAGTTGCCTTGTCACGTCGAATATGCTGTTCCCGTGCCTGCAGCGTCAGCACATAGCCTCTGACTCCATTTTCATCCTTTGTCTGACCGACCAGACGTCCCGGAACCTTGCGCATTAATTTTTTACTTGTTGCAAAATATCCGCAATGCGGCCCGCCAAATTGGGCTGGAATCCCGAATACCTGCGTGTCGCCGGTTACAATGTCCGCACCAAATTCTCCCGGCGGAGTCAGATAGCCGAGGGCGAGCGGATTGCTGGACACGATCAGCATGGTCTTCTTTTGATTTTCTAACAGCTTTTGGATTGCTTCCATTGGCTCTATCTGCCCGAAAAAATTCGGATATTGGACGACAACACCCGCAATATCCTCATTCAGAAGTTCCTCCAAATGGACGAGATCTGTTTTTCCATTTTGTAATGGAATCGGAATTATTTCAACTTCCTGTCCTTTCGCGTACGTATGAATAACCTGTTGATATTCAGGGTGGACGGCGTCTGATACCAGCACTTTCTTACGTTTGGTCTGGGCGGCACTCAGATTTACTGCTTCTGCTAAAGACGTACCTCCGTCATACATAGAAGAATTTGCGATTGGTAAAGCTGTCAGTTCAGAGATCATTGTCTGAAATTCAAAAATTGCCTGCAATTCTCCCTGGGAAATTTCCGGCTGATAAGGTGTATATGCTGTATAAAATTCAGATTTCGAAATGACATGATCAACAATGGAAGGTGTGTAATGATCATATACACCTGCCCCAAGAAAGGATACAACGTCTTTCGTGGATGTGTTTCTATTTGCCATCGCTGTTAATTCCTTCATCAATGCATATTCATTCTTTGGTTCTTTTAACTCCAATTCCTTCTGGAGACGAACGCTGCCTGGGATATCTGCAAACAGCTCCTCCGTATTCTCTATCCCTATGGTCTCCATCATTTCTTGTTTATCTTCCCTGGTCATCGGTAAATAACGAAACTCCATCTTTTCTCCCCCTTATTTTACTGCACTAATAAAGTGAAACTTTTTTCCCCGAACTCTTTTTCCTGTGAAAATGTACGATGATTATCTACGGTAGAACGGTGTCTCGACCACCTTCGCTTTTAAGCGGCGCTTTCGGACCTGAACCTCCACCTCTGCTCCAATCTTTGCGGAATCAGATTGAATCAGTACGAGCCCAATATTTTTGTTTAGTGTAGGTGACTGTGTACCGGAAGTAACAAAACCAATCTCGCTCTCTCCCTGGTACACTGGATAGCCGTGTCTTGGAATGCCCTTATCAATCATTTCGATTCCTGCAAGCTTTCTTTCCGTCCCATTAGCAGCTTGCTGTTCAAGTGCTTCTTTTCCGATGAAGTCTACTCCCTTATTCAGCTTCACAGCAAAACCTAAACCAGCTTCCAATGGCGAAATATCAACTGACAGCTCTTGCCCGTATAAAGCAAGATTCGCTTCAAAACGCAGTGTATCTCTTGCTCCCAAACCGATTGGCTGGATGCCTTCTTCCCTTCCCTTTTCAAGCAGTATATTCCACAAATATTTGCCATTTTCAGAATCAAGATAAATTTCAAAACCATCTTCGCCTGTATAACCAGTTCTGGAGATGAGGGCCTTTCCTTCTATTCCTTCCACTTCGATATCCTTTTTAAAACGGAAGAAAGAGATATCTTGAAGCGGTTCTTTTACAATCTTTTGTAAAATCTGCTCCGCTTTTGGTCCTTGCAAAGCTAATTGCGCATAATTTTCCGAAACATTTTTTATGGTAACATTCGGATTGAAATTATTTTGTTCCTGCAGCCAGGCAACGTCTTTCTCCGTATTAGCAGCATTTACAACAAGCAAGTATTCATTTTGAGCCAGCATATATACAATTAAATCATCGACTGTTCCTCCATTTTTATAGCACATAAACGTATATTGTGCTTTGTTTGGCACTAGCTTTGTTACATCATTTGTTAATATCGTCTGTAAAAAATGGACGCTTTCCGGACCGCTCACCAAAACCTCGCCCATATGGGACACATCGAACAGACCGGCTTTTGTCCGGACCGCTTCATGCTCTTCTTTAATACCTGAAAACTGTACCGGCAAATCCCATCCGCCGAAATCAATGGTCTTGGCAACCCTTTCATAAGCTGGAAAAATCGGTGTACGCTTTAATTCACTCATCTGCTTCTCTCCTCACTAAGGTTGATTGAAATACATGAACATCCTTATAACATTTGCTGGTGATTTTTTTAAAAATTGATTTTAAGCACAAAAATAGAGACTCCTCCTAAAAGAAGTCTCTGTCCGCAAACCAGAAAGTTGCATATTCACAAAGAAAACGGTCTTCATCATGTGAATATTTGCTTCGTGGGTGGTCTATAGACAGCTGATGCCTATAAACGCTCTCCAGAGTAGCGTCCTACAAGAGTCTTTTTGCCTGAGAGATTCGCTCTTAACTTGCTCCTTCGGCGTTACATAAACTGTAAGCTCTCCCCTTGTATTCATCCGCTGATTGAATATATTCATGTTGGTTATACTAAAGGATATATAATCCTTCATCATATATTATGTTAGCAGGAAAATCTATTTGACAAAAGTATATCATAACTCTTTAAAAAAGTAATTGAAAAACCATATTTTACCCGAAAGGATGTGCATCGAATAAATGGATTCTATTCAAATTCAACAAGACAATCAATTCATTACCGGCTTAGAGTCAGCCTTTCGTGATGAAAATAATTTAACAAATTGGGAGCTTTTTCGTATGGCATATCAGGCTGCAAATCTAACAAAGCGCCCTTCTTTCAATGGCTTGCAGGCGCTGGAATATTTGCCGCATCTGGATATTTTAGATCATCAATTACAAGCTGCTGAACAAGTAATTGAAACGATGCATGGCCGGGCCATTTTAGCGGATGAAGTAGGACTTGGAAAAACAATTGAAGCAGGGCTGGTTCTAAAAGAATATATGGTAAGAGGGCTGGTGAAAAAAGCATTAATTCTTGTTCCGGCTTCTCTCGTAAATCAATGGGAAAAAGAATTAAACGAAAAATTTCTCATTCCTGCCATTGCCTATCGTAAAAATTACAGCTGGGACGATAATCCAATTATTATATCTTCCATCGATTCCGCCAAGCGTTCTCCGCATCGGGAGGCTATTTTAGATATAGATTATGATTTTATCCTGGTGGATGAAGCTCATAAACTAAAAAATGAGCAGACAAAAAACTACCAGTTTGTCCAGGAATTAAAGAAAAAGTATTGTCTCTTATTAACCGCTACGCCGGTACAAAATAAGCTGTTAGAATTATTTAATCTTGTCAGCCTTTTAAAGCCTGGACATTTAGGGAATTATAAAAGTTTTACAGAGAAATATGGAAAGGACCGCAAAAAAATGGAGCAGGATCCTTATCTGAAGAAGCTTGTCCAGCAGGTAATGGTCCGTAATACAAGGAAAGATACCAGCTTAAACAATTCTAAAAGAAAAATCCAAACCATTTGGACTTCTCTTCCAGAAAGCTATCACAAGGTTTACCATCAATTAATGGAGCTGTCTTTTGGAATGGCATCCTTTGCTAAAATCACTTATTTACGTGAATTCTGTTCTTCCAGAGAAGCTTGCTTTACCTCTTTACTGAAATTAGACCAAGATGGAAATCATGAAGCTATTCAGGAAGTTATCGGAAACATTGAACAGCTGGAGCAGCATCCCAAAGCGGAGGAATTAACCAATCTGATTAAATCGCTGAATGGTGAAAAAGTGATTGTTTTTACCGAATATCGCGCTACACAGTACTATCTGCAATGGTATCTGCAGCAACATGGTATTTCTTCGGTACCTTTTCGCGGCGGCTTTAAACGAGGGAAAAAAGATTGGATGAAGCAATTATTTAGGGATCATGCACAGGTTCTGATTGCTACCGAAGCCGGCGGCGAAGGAATTAATCTGCAATTTTGTCATCATCTGATCAACTATGATTTACCTTGGAACCCGATGCGCTTAGAGCAGCGAATTGGCCGTATTCATCGTTTTGGTCAAGAATCAGATGTGCATATCTACAACATTGTCACTAAACAGACGATTGAAGAGCATATATTGTCCATGCTTTACGAAAAAATAAACTTGTTTGAGAATGTAATTGGTAATTTAGATGCCATTTTAGCAGAGTTAAAAGTAGATAGTATGGAGAAAGAAATAGAATCTATCTATCAGGAATCCACTTCAGCCGGAGAAGTTCGTATTAAGCTTGATAACTTGAAATACGTGATGGAGCAGGCAAACCAGGAAATACAAAACGAGGAGCAATATAGAGATGGAACAGCAAATTGATTTATCCGATTTTCTAACCAGCTATTTTGAAACCAAACATTGTACCATTCTTTCTAAGGATGAGGGACAAATCCATATCCAGCTTACCGAGGAAATGGATAAAGAATTAATGAACCGCCCTTTCTACTGGCATTACATTAAAAAAATCGGCCGGGAAGGAGAGCCCCAGGCGCTGCGTCTGATTACGGACAAAGAGAAAGCGAGTGAACCAGGGGAATGGATTCATTTTGGGAGTCCGAGACTGCATCAAATTATTAATAAATTAACGGAGAAAGAACGTTATACCAGATTATTTGAGGAGGTCCGCACATCGGAAAACACTCCCCTGTATCCTTGGCTTGTAGTCAATATAAAAATCAGCTATCGTGGTGTCCAGCATAGGGATGAAATATTTTCAGTAGGCCTGCAGCTGCTTCATGGACATATGGCTTTAAATATGATGGATTATTTAGAACGTATCCCGCTTGATAGAGCCATATCCGATTATTGTTATACACTGACGCCGATGATTAATCCCAAAAGCGGATTTCTCCGTATTCAAAACGTTTTATTACAACATGTTCAAAACCAGGATAACGCATGGGCTGCTGCATCTATCAAACAGCTGGAATCGGAAAAAGCTACCTTAAAGCATTTTTATGCGGATGAACTTGATCATCCAAGGCATGTAGAAGAATTAGAAGCATTGGAGAAGCGGTTTAAACCAATGATTACATTTCAAGTGATTAACGGAGGGATTTTTTACTTAACTGCATCCACAATGAATGAGAAATAGCCGGATTAATCCCGGCTATTTTTTCTTTCATGGTACCAGGACTGAATGGAAAAAGGAATAACCCCCAGCCATTTGTTACCATAGATCGGATAAGATGATTTCTTCTTTTTTTGTTTGCGCTCTGCTTTTTCTTCTGAAGATAAGTTCATGTATTTCACCGCTTCTTCTGTCAGAAAACGGATATAGTCATTGCTTTTCATACTCTATCATCGCTCCTTTTTGAAGACCGTTCTATTTTTAGTTTAAACAATTAAAAAAATTCTATTCTTTTTTGATAAAAAGAAGGACATTTAAAAAGAATGTCGAATTATAAGTTATGTCAGAAATAGTTGTAAAGGAGGTGAGCTAATGAATCACGTCACAAAATTATCTGACGATCTCTTTCAGTCGGCCACGAAGCAGCATGCATCCGATATCCACTTCTATCCCTATGAGCAGGAAACAGAAATTTACTTCCGCATCCACGGAAAACGTACCTTCATCCGGACCATTTTAACAAAGCAATATCAGCTTTTAAGAACATTTTTTAAATTTAGTGCGAATATGGATATCGGTGAAAGCAGAAAGCCTCAGGCAGGTACGATGATCTGGAGTTTCGAATCAAGAGATTATGCACTTCGTATCTCAACCCTTCCTCATTATCAGCAAGAAACGATTGCCATCCGGATTCTTCCTCAAAATGACACTTTACCGCTGGATTATTTATTTCTTTTTCCAAAACAAATAAAGCAAATGCGAAGATGGATGAGCCATGAATCGGGCCTTATCCTGATAACCGGGGCAACAGGAAGCGGGAAATCATCTACATTATATTCCCTGTTAGAAACGGAAATGAAAGAAAGACCTTGTCAAATCATTTCTTTAGAGGACCCCATCGAAAGAAAAATAAAGCAAATTCTGCAAGTTCAAATAAATGAGCGTGCAGGTATTTCCTATCAAGCGGGATTAAAAGCTGCGTTGCGTCATGACCCTGATATTCTGATGGTCGGGGAAATACGGGATAAAGAAACTGCGCACTTTGCCGTAGAGGCTGCTCTGACCGGTCACCTCGTCCTTAGTACGCTGCATGCAAAGAATGCTGTCGGTACGATTTTCCGTTTGAAAGAGATGGGTATCAAAACAGCCAATCTTCATCAGATTCTGATTGGAGTAGGTGCTCTGCGCCTTATTCCAATCAGAAGAAAGAATAAACAGCAGCGGAGTGCTATCGGAGAATTGATTGAAGGCGTCCACCTGACAAAAGCCATTGAAGGCAGCCTGCAAGCTCTCCCGGAAAAGCAGCAATTTAAAAATTTACAAAGAAAGGCATTTGCTTATGGCTTTACTGAAACGATTTCTCCCCAATAATCAAAGGTTAACGATTACCACCCAGCTGCAATTTTTACATGTTTTGCAGCGCATGCTTTCCAGAGGCCTTACCCTCGTCCATTCCTTAGATGCAATGAAATATTACGGTGAGTTAGAACACATTTCCAAACAGGTTTTAAGTAATCTGGAAGCGGGAAAGCAGCTGGATGAAGCAATGGATCAGGCTGGTTTCCACCATTCCATTGTCTCTTACCTTTTTGTAGTAAGGGAAAAAGCAGATATTTATGAACGAATCGAGCATTGCTATCAATTATTTCAGCAACGCGTTCACTACATTCGTAAATTTCAGCAAACAGTGCGTTATCCCCTTATATTAATGATAATTTTCAGCGGGCTGTTATTTTTTATTTATTCACGCGTCATCCCTTCCTTCCAGCAGCTGATGTTTGGTGAGCTTCCCATGCTGCTGCAGACTGTTATTTTTCTTTCTGCATGGCTCGGATATTCTCTCCTAATTCTTCTTGTTTTTTCCACCCTTGTTGTACTTGTTTGGCTATTTTCAAGAAATAATATCTCTTTAGAAACAAAACTGTCTATATATAAACGAGTGCCTCTCTACCGCTCTTACGTAAAAAGACAAACATCCTTCCACTTTGCCGCATTATACAGCTCTCTCCTGCAAACCGGAATGCCGATGAAGGAATTATTAAATTATATGTCCCGGCAGACTAAGCTCCCGATTATTTCTTATTACGCGAAGCAGATGCAGCTGGAATACTTTAAAGGAAGAACCATTCACGGACTGTTAACAACAATGGAATTTTTAGAGAGTCATCTGACGGATATTTTATCCTCTAATATGGATGCGAAAAGCCTGGCGAAGGATTTAGCTATCTATGCAGATATTTCGATTGATACCATGTATCAGCGGCTTCAAAAAAGCATTGTTTATATCCAACCGGTTTTTTTCTCAATTATCGGCGCATTTATCATATTGATTTACGTTAGTCTGATGTCGCCTATGTTTGAATTGATGAATACAATGTAAAGGAGCGGTTTTATGTTAAAAAGTTCAAAAGCATTTACACTGATTGAAATGTTGATAGTTTTAATGGTTATCTCGGTAATAATGATTTTAATTATACCGAATCTGGGAAAGAAAACAGGGGATGTTCACTCGAAGGGCTGTGATGCATTAATTTCTGTCGTACAAGCTCAGGCAGATGCTTATCATATTGATACAGGCAATTTACCTTCCAGTATGAATCAGCTGGTAAGCGCTGATTATATCACCGAAGACCAGCGGACATGCTCAAACGGAAATGAGCTCTCCATTTCTAATGGTGTTGTAAATGCTTCAAACTGAACGAGGGTTTACACTGATTGAGGCATTATTCGCATTATCCATCCTGTCGATTATTCTTTTACTCATTCCAAGGCAGCAGGTGGAGCAAATAGAAAAATTAGAGCTGCAGCATTTTTTTGATACATTAGAAATGGATGTGCTCTACTTGCAAAGCACAGCAGGCACGCAGGAAAACGATATCCCATATGTACTAAAGTTTAACCCGGACAGCTACAGCATTGTGCTTGATCGATTCAGAGAAATCAAGCGGGAATATCCGGCTCAATTTTCGTTAGTAACCTCATTTCCCAAAAATGTTGAATTCTACATCAGCGGGGTTATAAAAAACCCCCAGACGATTCGAGTAAGCTTGGCAGGAGAGCCTTATCAGATTGTATTTCCGTTAGGGAAAGGCAGATACTATGTGGAAAAAAGATAAAGGGTTTACCTTATTTGAAACTTTAATCGCATCCCTGCTTCTATTCTCCATGCTCACGATACTTTTGCCGCTTCTCTCCATCATTGCCAAAGAACAGTACAATTCCATTGAAAAAGTACAAATCACAAGTAAATTACATGATGACATGCAGGGCGTGCTGGCGGGAGCGGCACCTTTTCAGGACTACTACACCGTAACTCCATATCAGACGCCTGCAGCCTTCTCTTTTTCGCTGGAAGGTGAGTACCTGAAAGGATGTGCTGAATGGACTAATGCAAAACAAAAAAAAGAGAGTAAATGCCTCTACGCGATTATGGAGTAATACAAAAGGTTTTACATTCATTTCAATGCTCGTTGCTATGACCGTCCTGGTATTAACACTGCCTTTTGTATCTTACGCTCTGTCTGCATTGCAGCTGAAACAAACAAATACGGAAGCCTTATCTGTACAACAATTTTTCACTCAATTACACTATGATGTCATGTCTTCCTCTTCTGCGCATGTAGCGAATAATCAATTATATATCCGTGCTGCCGATCGAAACGACCATACAGAAAGTATAGCCCGCGTCAGCCTCTACAATAATACGGTACGCAGGCAGGTAAATGGATTAGGCCATGAAATTTATCTTCGTCAGGTTGCTGATATTACGTTTGAAGAACATGCAAACGCCATTTATTTAACCATTACCAAAGAATCAGGTGACGTTTATGAAAAAACGATTTACAATTATCCATAATCAGCAAGGGTTTTTATTATTTCATGTCGTCTGGGTAATTCTTATTGTATTTCTTTCAATCCATTTTTTGCTTTATCATTACCATACGTCAAAAGCTGTCGCTCAAAACCAGCTGTATCATATAGAAATAGAAACACTTTTTCAAATGGCATATCAGCAATTACGGAACGAAACAGGTGATGATGAGATTTCTTTTCCCTATCAGACTGATTATGTTTTTCCTCAAGGAGATGTTACCATAACACTTCACAAAGAAAGAAACAATACAATTTATATCGTTTTTTTAATCAAACCGACAGATAGCAATCATACTTATCGATTATCCCGCCCTTACGTATAAAAGGACAGATTCAGCATTAATGTGAATGATTTTTCATTGTTTTGAAATTAAATCTATGCTAATTGGGCATGATATCTTTAAGAATCGTTTACAATCCTTTCTTGCTCGTATATAATAACTATGAGAACGTTACCTATAAAGGAGGGGGAAGACATGGACCGCATGTTTCGTGTTCTTGCCTTTTGGACAGGTATTTTTACAGTTATGTTTTATGTAGGTGACATGCTGAATACTGCACTATTATTCCTGGTTCAAACGGCGTTTTTCCTTACACTGAGTTACTTAAAGCTGTCTGAACGTATGTACATGTATCTATTTGGTGCATATTGTACGGTATTTATTGTTGGATATACTTGGTATTCTGAGTTTATCCTGGTACCTGGATTTGGACATTAAAAACATCGAAAAAAGACCATCTGTATTGGATTATAGATGGTCTTTTTTCTATTTAATTTTGGTCCCCGCAATAAAGATACTACCTTTCTATGCCGGAAAAAAAGGATTATTTTTCTTCTCATAGCCGATTGTCGTTGCTGGCCCGTGGCCGGGAAGAACCGTCAGATCCTCCGGCAAACGATATAATTTCTCCCTTACCGAATGCTCAAGAATATCTATATCTCCATCGACTAAATCTGTTCTTCCAATCCCCTGTTGAAACAGGACATCTCCGCAAACAGCAAAATTATCTTCAGGGAAAACAAAGCTGATGCTTCCCGGCGAATGACCAGGGGTGTGTAATGCCTCCATGAAAAATCCGCCAGCTTCCAATGGTCCTTCTTCTAATTCTTTATCTGCCGCTTGCGCAGTTACAGGCTGACCCATTAATTTAGCTGATCCATTTAATTTAGGCTCCCCTAACCAATCCCATTCAGCTTTATGAAGATAAACCGGTGCATTTGTAAATTCCCGAAGCCCTTCCAAACCACCGATATGATCAAAATGAGCATGGGTCAGTAATATTGCCCTCACGTTCAGCTGATGTTTTTCAATGGCAGCAATAATCTTCTCCGGTTCACCGCCGGGGTCGATAACTAAAGCATCTTTTTCTTCTTTTTTGTAAACGATATAGCAATTTGCCTGGACTAAACCTACCGGCATCGCAATAATTTCCATACCTATCTCTCCATTCTTTTATAATAACTCGACAAACACTTGGAAATACTATAAAATATAAATAGTTTAACGATAATTACATAGTATTAAATACTGACTTTTTACACAAGAATAATTACGTTGAAAAGGAGGAAAATTTCGGATGAGCCATATTATATTAGGAGTTATATTTTTAGCAGTTGCACTATTAGCGGTCGTATCCGTGATTCGTCAGTTGAAATATAAAAATATACTGGCGCTGTTATTTTCTGCTCTGACTGCAGTTGTCTTTGGATTCTTCTCCATCGCGACTATTATTTCAGAAATTACGGGCTAAAACGAAACGGACAGATTCTTTTTATGTTGCATAACATGAAAGGAGTCTGTTTTTTATTGCACTTTTAGGAGTATCTAAAAAGTTGGTGGCGGCCGCTTCAACGGGTTTCATGAAGTGAGTAATATCAGGATTCAGAACTACACTCCACTTCCCGCAGCGTATATCTCGTTAACAACAACACTGTGTTTTAAAAGTCTAATAGTGCTCCTGATTTTTCTTATCTTAAAAAAGCCTGTTCTCCAAATAGTAAAAATAAAAAATACCACAGGAAGCAAAATAAGCCTGATTAAGGCATCTTCACTTTTATACATACTCATTTGCAAGTAATTATAAATACGAAGCCAGGAGTGATTAAATGCGACTTTCTAAAGCAGACCTGCTGGGCAGCATCATTATGTTCATCACTCTTTGTGTTTTTATTTATTCTTTTATGAAAGAGCCGAGATTCTTTAATATTGCATTTATAGCAATCGTTTTTGTTTATTTTATTAGATTATTTGTAAAGCAAAAATACAACAATAGAAACAGCTGATTAATTAAGGTTCTATGTCAAATGTGGTGGTGGAAAAACATTCCTCCACCTCTTTATTTATAAGCTTGCTTCAGCACAAGCTTGACCTCTTGTTGCCATAGAATTTTCTTTCTCATTCGTTCAAAATTTTTAATTCCATAAGATAATCGTTTCAATACTTTAATCGTATTATTGACTCCTTCTATGTAGCCATTATTATAAGGATACATAAAAGAATGCAGAATTTCCTGGTGCCATCTTTTAAATGTACGTGCGACACGATGAAATCCTTCTAATGTGGATGCCTCTAACTTTTCCAGACATACTTCTAAACCGGAAGTTACATTGTATGCATCACTTTCTTTAAACCACGTATCTAACGCTTGTTTTAAATCATAGGCTTCTTTTAAACGGGCATCTATTTCTACTAATTGCTGTACTTTTTTCTTCTGATCATCCGAACAGGCTGCCCATGATTTCCAAAGAAGTTTCTTGGAGCGTTTCATTCGAAGCCGATCTTTTTTAGGAAGCTCCTTTTGAACTTCACGGCGCACCTCATCCAAAGCCCAATAGACCTGACGCATGAAGTGGAAACGGTCAGCGATAATCAGGGGATTGCCCAATGCTTTTCGAATGGCTTGTTTAAACGCTTGAGATAAATCCATCACAACCATTTCTACTTTACCTGTATCACATGACTTTAGATACTTCTCAATCGTTTCTACTTTTCGATCAGGTAAGATATCGATGATTCTTCTATTCTCCACATCGACCACATTCAATTGAAACCTCTCTCCATCCGCATCGCCTTTAAATTCATCAATCGCAATGACTCGAGGTAACACTTTACTGGAGGTTAGCTCCTTCCGATCAAACCACCGTAAAACACGATTCACTGTTACACCAGTTACCAGTGCTGCCGTACGAAAGGAACTCACCGCTGCATGCTTCATCGCTGTGGTCTGAACACTTGCTATACACCGTTGATAACGGTGTATCATCTGAAGCCGTTCATAAAAGGTGCGATGACAGGACACACAAATGTAACGCCTTTTCCGTAATGAAATATGAACTTCTTTTGTCGTAAAAGCAGGCCCTTGAATGCTTTGCCAACGGTAACCATGAATCCGTTTGGTTCTTTCTCCACAAAACGGACATTTCTGCATGCGCGGTTTCGTGAATAACTCCGCAACGAAATGACTTTCTTCTTCTCTGAGATCCCAGACATTTACATGAGAATCTTTTATTCCTAATAACTCTGTGATAAAATGATGATGCACTCTTTTCCTCTCCCATTCCTTTTGTCTCGACAACTCAAGGTTATCAGAGAGAGGAAAAGGAGTGTATTTTTTTGCCTCCGTTCCATCTGGCGATGGAACGGAGGACACCACCACATTCAGTATAGAGCCTTAATTAATACAGAAAAAACGATGCAGGCGCTCATCACCTGCATCGTTTTTATTATTCTTCTTCCTCATCTCCAAAATCAACAAATCGGAATAAGTCTCCGTATATGATGGAGTCGGAATAAGAAAGCTCTGTATCCACTTGTTCTTGAATGGAGTCACAAGCACTTTCTACTTGTTCTAATTCTTCACTTGCTTCTTCCTCAGAATCAGTCTCTTCTTCAATGGCCTGATCCATTGGCTCTCCGGTTTCGCGGTCATAACAGATTCCAGCTGTACTTACATAATCATCACTGACAAAATCGCCATTACGTAATGCGATATAGTCTTTTCTGTCATCACTGAATAAGTCATTACCGAAATAGATATCCTCGCCAGGGTCGACATCAAGCATGTTCAACATGGTTGGCTTCAAGTCGATTTGACCGGCAATCTCATCCATTACTTGGCCATTACCGTCTCCAGGGATGTGGATAAATAATGGTACACGCTGCAATTGCACCTGATCATACGGAGTAATTTCATCCTGATCTAAATATTGGGCCATCGCTTTATTATGGTTTGCGCTGATTCCAATATGGTCACCCATAATGACGATAATGGAATCCTCATACATACCGGATTCTTTCAATTCATCAAAGAATTCTTCAATTGCCTCATCCATATAACGGACAGTTGGGATATAACTGTTCAGTGTATTGGAATTGGAATCAAATTTATCAATTGTTGCATCTTCCTCATCTAATTCAAACGGGAAGTGATTTGTCAGTAAAATCATTTTGGAATAGAACGGCTCTTCCAAATCCTCCAGAAGCGGGATAGATTGTTCAAAGAACGGTTTGTCTTTCAAACCCCATCCTACAGAATCTTCTGGTGTGACATCGTATGATTCCTCACCAAGGAATTCATCGATTTCTAAGCTGTCATACATAGCATCTCTATTCCAAAAGCTTTTGTTGTTCGCATGCAATACGGAAGAAGTATAACCGGCTTCTTTAATCATTTCCGGGAAGGAATGATAATCATTTCCTCCGTGGGTAAAGAATACAGCACCGCGGGACAGCGGGTACAATGAATTTTCTACTAAGAACTCGGAATCAGATGTATTTCCCTGACCAGTTTGTTCATAGAAATTATCAAAGTAATACGTATCCTCATCTTGAGCTAAATCATTCAGGAACGGCGTAACCTCTTCCCCATTAACTTCACTGTTCATCACAAAATGCTGCAATGATTCTGCATTAAGGAAAATAATATTTTTATCCTTCGCAACACCATTCATCTCTTCACTGCGCTCATGATCTACATTTTCTTCTATAAATTCCTGAATTTCAGGAATTTCATTTCCGTCAGCAAAAACACGCTGTGATTCATTTTTAGAATGAACAACTACATCGTATACATGATAGTTAAGCAGCCCGATATTTTTCACTAAATATTCGCGATCAAAACCACGGGTGAATAACTGCGGTCTTTCCATTTCTGCTAAGAAAAAGTTACCTGCAAGTAAAACTAATGAAAACGCCAGAACACCGACTTTTCCACTTCTAGGGTACAAGACAGATAAACTTCCTGCAAATTTCTTACTTATATACCAGACAATCGCCACATCAGCAAAAATGAAAAGGTCCCATGGCTTAATCAAAGTTAAGATACTGGATCCTAAATCTGTCATATTGCTTCCCATAAATAATTGCGGGATGGTGATAAAGTCTGTGAATTGGCGATAGAATACCAGATTTGCCCAGACAATCAGTGACATCGCCAGCATCGCATACCGAATATATTTCATTTGTCTGGAAGACTTTTTAAACCAGACCCCTAATGCCAGTATTAAGAATGCTGACACAAATGGATTAATAAACAGAATTAATTCCTGCATGGAGTTATCAAGTTCAATATTAAATACAAATCGATAGACAATATACGTTTTCAGGCCAAGAAGTAACGCCGCTATGACATAGAGCGGTATCTTTGGCTTTTTAAATCGTTTCATTATATCCTCTCCTAAATAATAAAAACAGGAATTCGAGTTTATCCTTTAACATACTTCTTCCCATTTTATAAACTAATGTAAACCTACAATTAATGAATTCTACATCTTTTTCATACGATTTGGCAAGCAAAAGGTTTCACATTAAATCATTTTATTTTAATACCCGTTCATAAATTACTATTTTAGTAGATAATCTAAAAAAATCAAGTCTGAAAATCAATTAACTATTATTTTCATATACCAGATACGCTCCGCCGATAATGCCTGCATCATTGCCGAGCTGACAAACTTTAATCGTACATACCTCGCTTATCCTTGGCAGTGCGTGTTTTCTGAATGCTTTTGTAACAGCATCGATTAAATAATCCCCTGCATTGGAAACACCGCCGCCTATCAAAATATTGGAAGGATTAATAATCATTGACATATTTGCCATCGCTTTACCTAAAACATCTGCGGTATAGTCAATAATCTCCTTGGAAGCCTGGTCTCCCTGTTTTGCCAGCTCAAAAATATGCTGCGTGGTAATACTTCCCTCTGATTGAAATAATTTCGCCAATTTGGAGTCCGGATTTGTCTGCACCTTTTCCATTCCCTGTCTGACGATGCCTGTTGCTGATGTAATAGTTTCTAAGCATCCTCTTTTACCGCAGTTGCATAAATAACCATTCTCTAATACTTCAATATGGCCAATTTCACCAGCCATTCCATTGGCACCATTTAAGATGGACCCATTTGCGATAATTCCGCCTCCAACCCCTGTACCAAGTGTGATGGCAATTAAATTTCTGGATTGATTCCCTGCACCGACCCAGTTCTCTCCTAATACGGCAATATTGGCATCATTCTCAGCATAAACGGGAACGTTCGCCAGTTTTTCAAGCTCTTCCGCTAAATGAATATCTTTCCAGCCAATATTTACAGCTTCTGCAATAATACCGGCATGCGCATCTACAAAGCCCGGTGCTCCGACGCCAATTCCTTTAATAGAAGCATCCTTGAATGACGGCGTCTGTAATTTTGATTCAATGCTTGCCCAAATATCTGGAATGATATGGACCCCTTCATTTGTTAAATCCGTAGGGATTTCCCATTTTTCAATGATGTCTCCATTTTTTGTAATAAATCCAATTTTAACGGTCGTACCGCCGATATCTACGCCTGCTAATAGTTCACTCATTGTTTTCCGTCCCCTTTTTATATTCTCTTATCTCTTTTTTCAGAAGCAATAACGCTTGTTGAAATTGCTCTACACTGATCAATTTCCATTCATATAGTTCATTTATTTCCATTATCATTAATTCTAAATCACCTAAACGATCTGCTGTATAAATAAAAGTACCAAACTTCAACAGCAGTTTTCGTACATCGTGTATATTCTCCATGCTATCACCAAAAACATTATACCAAAAGGGCATGAAAATGGGAAATGCGAAAAAGACCCAAATCGAATCAACGATCTGGATCTTTCGGCCGTAATATGGATGGACGCAGATGTCTCTCTGGTAATGGAAAACGAATAAAGGTATCACGCATATTCTTTGCGGAGAATGGAACCAGCGGCCAGAAATAAGGCGTATCCAACGTTCTCATTTTTATTAAAAATAACAGCCAAATGGTTACACCGACAACATATCCGCCGACACCGAACAAAGCCGTTGTAAATAATAAAAATAAGCGGACAAGGCGGTTGGCCATCCCTAATTCATAGCTCGGCGTGGCATACGAGCCAATGGCTGCCGTCGCAATATATAAAACCACCTCATGGGAAAACCAGCCGACTTCTACCGAAACCTCGCCAATCATGATTGCAGCAACCAGGCCAAGAGCCGTTCCCAGTGCTGATGGCGTATGAATCGATGCCATCCTTAAAATATCTAGGCCCAGCTCGGCGATTAAAAATTGAACCAGCAATGGAATAACACCTGAATCTTCCGGTCCGATAAAATCAAATGCTGCCGGCAGCAGCTCCGGCTGTACTGAAAATAAATAATATAACGGCAGTAGGAGAAGAGAAAAAAAAATGGCAATAAACCGAACAATTCGTAAATACGCTCCGACACTCGGTTTTTGACGATATTCTTCTGCATGCTGCAAATGCTGCCAGAATGTTGTCTGCGTAATCATCACACTGGGAGTGCCATCAATAATAAGCACGATATGACCCTCTAACAGATGAGAAGCGGCTGTATCAGGCCGCTCGGTATAACGGACCGCCGGATAGGGATTCCAATATCGGCGGCTAAAAAATTCTTCAATCGACTTTTCTGCCATTGGCAGCCCGTCTGTATCTATGCCGTCAAGTAACTCTTTCAGCCTCTCCACCTGTCTGGAATCAGCTATATCTTCTATGTAACTGATAACCACATCTGTTTTAGAGCGTCTGCCTACCTGTGTAAACTCCATTCTTAAGGAGCGATCTCTGACCCGGCGCCTGGTTAATGCCGTATTAAATACGAGGGTTTCCACAAATCCATCACGGGGGCCCCTGACAACCCTTTCCAAATCAGGCTCTTCTGGAGACCTTGCCGGATATTCTCTTGCATCAATGATAATTGCCTTATCCATTTCATCCACAAATAAAACAGTGGCTCCAGAAAGGATAAAATCGACTA
Organism: Oceanobacillus sp. FSL K6-0251; assembly: GCF_038004725.1. Taxonomy (NCBI): domain Bacteria; kingdom Bacillati; phylum Bacillota; class Bacilli; order Caryophanales; family Bacillaceae; genus Oceanobacillus; species Oceanobacillus sp. FSL K6-0251. The sequence goes on from NZ_JBBORS010000001.1 coordinate 2,862,442, forward strand.
TTTTATCCATTTCTTTCATTTCTTCCAGCTCAATATAGGGAATATCTCTCTTCATTAATTTTCGTAATGTATCGGTATCCAGCTCATTCGGCTGAAGCCTTTGCAGCGATTGCATAATATAAAGCATGATATCGTCTTTTGCAAACCCGTCGACCATAAACATAGCCATATCCTTCCCGGCATAGTTTAAGTCTAAATTAATTATGTCGAAGCTTTTATCCACTCCCAGATAAGACTTTAGATAAGAAACATTGGTTTCTAAACTTGAAGCTACTTTTTTCATCTGATTGGTCAATTTTATCACCTTATATCATAGGATGTAGATAGTTTATATCACCAGATGAAATCTATACATGCTACATCATTTAAAACACACTAAAAAACCAGATTGCCATTCACGTTCAGCAGTCTGGTTTTTTAATCAGTAAGGTTGCAAATCATCCTTCAGCTTGGATAATTCTTCATCATCTGGAAAATGAGATAAGCCTTCATCAATAATAGCTTCGATTTCTGCGGTATTTGCGCCTTGCCTTGAATATAAAACGGCCAGGTTATTGTACATTTGCGGCAGTCTATGGTCGTATTGAACAGCCTCTTCCAAATCCTCTGCAGCATCTGTATACTCTCCTTCTTGAATATACGCAAACGAACGATGGAAAAGGAAATAAGGTATCAGCGTCTCATCATTCGTATCATCCAAAGCTTCTGTTGCAATGGAAATGGCTTCGTTAAAATGATTCTCTTCTAATTGCATCTCTACTTCAATTAATTTCAACTCTAGAGATGAAGAATTGAAAGACCAGCCATAAATAAACAATCCAAGACTTAGCACAACAAAACCAACCAAAGCAAGCAGCTGATTCTTTTTATTTTTTTTGTTTGGGACATAGGCTGCTGCAGCAATCAAAAACCCGCCGGCCAGTCCGCCAAGGTGCGCTCCCATATCGATTTCAGGAATAGTAAATCCAATCACAAGGTTTATCCCTAAAATAAGCATGATATTAAAGCCCATTGTCTGAAGGAAGATTTTCTTATAAATCAACCCAAATAAGAGAAGTGCGCCAAACAGAGCGAATATAGCGCCCGATGCCCCTGCTGACACATTGATAGAAAAAGCAAAGCTTGCAATAGAACCTGTTAAACCGCCCAGGAAATAAATAAAAAGAAACCGGATCCTCCCGAATATCTGTTCAATGGCTGCGCCAAGGTAGAATAAAGCAAGCATATTCATCATCAAATGAAGAAAATTTAAATGTAAAAACATCGATGTGAAGAATCTCCACCATTCTCCTTCCATGACAAGCAGATTAAAATTTGCCCCCATATCAATTAAATGCTGTGTATTCTCCATTTCTCCGCTGGTTATTTGAAAAATAAAAATGAGTACGTTGAAAGCAATCAATATGTATGTAAACAACGGTTTCGAAAATGAAAATATTTTCTTACGATTCTCCATTTCTTCCTGTATTTCTTGAAATAAAACATCTTTCATGCGCTTTGCGGCAGTTTCTTTATCAGTTTCTGTTACATACTTTTCTCTATCCGAAGATAATGAAATATGTAGATCATGGTTTAATTGACTGATTTCTTCCTCTTCATTTGCTTCAGCAAGATAATATGTATGCATCTTTGGAGCTTTCTTTGTTCCTTCTCCCCGCGGGTGCTTTACGTCTTCCCAATCATCCACCGGCAGTTCTTCTGCGATATAAATTGAATAGAAGACAGCATTTGAGCTCGCAATAGCCTGCCTGATCCGCTGCATCTGCTGGTAGGCAATCTGCGAATCCTGACGCAGGTGATTCGACCAATCAAACGTTTGCGGTTTCACTCGAATAATAGCGGATTTTCTGTCAGCTTTGCGCTCCAGCCAGATTTCATCCGTTTTATAGTCACCAGCAATAATTCGAAAACCTTGTGTTGTTAATTTATTCACCAGCTCATACGCCCGATATTGCATAGGTATGTCCATAAATCATCCTCCCCTCTTTGAAGCATACCAAATATTTATAATCAGGTACAATTTTCCGTTTGCAGTAAACCAGGGTGCAAAGATAATTTTTAAACAGATTCGTAAAGCACACCTGTCTTACCATCCTGAGTAAGCTCTCGTTTCGATTCGCCGACAAAGAGGGAGCATGCAGATGAATGGTGAAGAAAATAAAAATGGTGATTTAGAAATTAAACCATTTCCTTTTTCTTTTTCCACAAAATCATATTACCAAGCAGCGGTACCAGGTACTTTCTCCCCTGTTTCCAATTTAACATGCTGTTTAAAATGCGGTACCTCCATTTCATAAAAAGGAATGCAATGGATAGCAGCATCGCAAATACAAAGATAAAGCGCATCATTTTCCTGACCTCCTTCGAGATAGTACCCTTTTTGAACAACCTCTTTTACATCTTTTATTGTCAACGAAGAAAGCCATCTTATACATTAGATATGCTATTTGGAAGTTTTTATAGTTCGTTTTTCTGTTATAATCAGCTCTACAGGCAAATCATGACTTTCTCTTGGAATACGATCAACTAGCTGCTTTTCCGTACACAGTGAAATCGTTACACCCTTATAATCAGCCAGCATACGATCATAATACCCGCCGCCATAACCGATGCGATAGCCGTCCTTGTCAAAAATAACACCAGGCACCAGCAGCAAATCGATATCAGCAGGCGCTATAGGTGTCGTTTTTTCTGGAATAGGTTCTTTTATCCCGGCATAGCCAGCTTCGATTTGATCGAGCTGATTCCAAACATAATATTGCATTTCTTTCGTTTTCACAATACATTTAGGGGAAGCGATTATCTTTCCTTCCTCCCATGCCTTTTCCATGATGGAAGATGTAGCCCACTCCTGAGCCGTGGAGATTGTGATGCCTATTGTCGCAGCCTGCTGAAACACAGGACTTGCCACTAATTGATTCTGCAGTTTTTCTTCTATATTTTTCCGTTCAAATTCCGACAATCCGCTTATATACGTCAGCATATGCTGCCGCAGCATCTTTTTTTCTGACATGAGAAATCCACCTCCATAGATAAAAAAACTCTTATCCAATAATATCAGATAAGAGTTTTTTATGAATGCTTATTTAGTTTCACGGTGTAGGGTATGTTTTTTAAGACGTGGTGAGTATTTCATAAGCTCAATACGTTCCGGATTATTACGTTTGTTTTTTGTAGAAATATAGTTACGATCTCCTGTTTCCGTGCAAGCTAACGTTATATTTACGCGCATATCTATCCCTCCAAACTTTTCAACTTGCCTTTTTACATAACTGTACAGACTTTAATTATATTATCAAAGTTTCTTCAATTTATCAAGAATGTTTCTTCAAAGAATCCGAAAACTTTTCATACATTGATTTATTAAAGTTAAAGCAGACGTTTATCAAGATTTCTCCAGCTTTTAGCATAGTCACTTCTTTTAATTTATGGTATAACTATAAATGATACATAAAGTGCGTGTTCAAAAAGTTTCCAATGGTATTCGGCGGGACGAGTAATCACAGCAATGTGGTCAGCTTAATGCAGCCGCTGCGACGGGTAAACGCGGACCTATTACGCTGCGTACATTTGAAGGCTTTTGAACATCCTCATAAAGGGAGGGAATTAAAAATGTTAGTTGCCATTTTGGCAGTTGTCGTCATTGGAATTGTTCTATTTATCCTGTCATTCTTTATTAACGATCGTCTGGAAGAAGTAGAGAGTCAGCTTGAACAATTGTCTATTACAACAATGCAAGATACATATCAGCTGAAAAAGAAAGTATCTGTTTTAGAAGAAGAATTATTGCCTCAAAATATATCTGACGACGCTGTATCGTCTCAACCTAAAAATAATAATTAGAGGAGTATTATCATGAAACAACATGTAAGAGCGTTTGCTGTCGGTCTATTAACCAGCGGTGCCCTGCTTCTCGCTATTTATCTTTTTGGCGGTCAATCCTCAGGCAATCTGAAGGATACCGAGCCGGAAGATTTGATTTCGGTTTTGGAAGATCAAGGTTATGCCGTATTGACTCAGGATGAATACATTGCCTATAGCGTTGGCAGAGAAGATGGGGAAGAAGAAAATTCCGATGCAGATGAAGGAAACGGAAACGAAGAAGCAGATTCCGATTCAAACAACGATTCGGATGAAAATGATAGCACAGATGAAGAAGAAAATAGTAATGATGAAGAAAGCAATGAGAACGAAGATAGTAATGATAACGACTCAGAAAGCAATGAAGATGACGAAGCATCCGAGGATTCTGATGTGATTGAAGTAGAAATCACACTGGAGGACGGCGCACCGCCTTCCACTATCAGTAATGCTTTAGAAGATGCCGGTATTATTGATGACGCGTGGGACTTTAATGATTATCTGGATGATAATGATTTAAGCGGCAGTGTCATACCTGGAACCTATGAAATCGATAGCGAGATGTCGTTCAGCGAAATTGGCGATGTCATCACCACGTATTCCGAATAAAATCATCAAATTTAAAATGAGCTGTTCCATCCGGGAGCTGCTCATTTTTTATATGATTCACAAAAAAACTTCCACCCGTTACGGGCAGAAGTTTTTTTATTCTTCGTTTTCAGTTTCACTGTCTTCGGAAGAATCACCTTCCGCATCTTCATCATGCTCTTCTTTTATTTCGAAATACGTATCTAAAATACGTTCACCAATTTTCAGGTTGACCTGGTCTCCTTCACCAATTCCAACATACGGTACAACCACGGCAAAAGCAACCTCCGGATCATCATAAGGCGCATAGCCGACTAATGTTAAATTATTAAGGGCAAACTCCTGGCCGTCTACATACTGAAATGACTGCGCTGTTCCTGTTTTTCCTGCCGGATTATAGGATTTATTCGCAAAAAAACCGCTTCCCGTTCCCTGTGATCCTTGATAGGAAAGACGGAATCCTTCCTGCACACGGCTGATTTGGTCATTTGTCATTTCAATCCGGTTCATTACCGATGTGTTTTTGGAATAATACAAAGGCCCCAGCTCATCTAAAGAAGCGATTGGATCACGCGCTTCCTTTAAGAAATGCGGCTGGACACGGTAGCCGTCGTTGGCAATTGTTGATACATATTGTGCAAGCTGCAGGGTTGTGTACGTATCATACTGGCCAATAGCAAAGTCAAGAATATTACCAGGGTTATCCGGGGCTTCCCCTCTAACGCCGGTACTTTCATATGGATAATCAATCCCCGTAGATGCTCCTAAGCCAAACTGATTAAAATAGTTTTGCAGCGTTTGTAAGGTTTCTCCTATATTTATGCTCAAGCTGGCATTATGCGGCATTGGGTAACGATAGTCTCCCCCTAACCGTAAAGCAACATAGAACATGTAAACATTGGATGACCTTTCTAAAGCACTTAAATCGTTAACGGTTCCCATTGCTGAAACAGATTTTTTCACTGGCGCTCCAGCTAACTTCATCGGCGCATCATTGAAAGCATCGCCCGGTGAAATTACCTCCGAATCATAACCAGTAAGAATTGTTGCTCCTTTAATACTGGAACCAGGCTCATGCGCATTGGCTAAAGCCATAAATGCTGCATCACTGTACTCATTCTTCTCCGAATCATAGTTCAGACCGGAAATAGCAAGCAGCTCTCCTGTTTTCGGATTCATAACCACAGCATACGCATTGGTTGCAAATCGATTTTCATAAGGGCTTTTTGCTTTCATGGACTGAAACTCATCTAATAAAATCTCATCCACTTCCTGCTGAAAATCTAAATCTGTTGTTAACACCAGATCTTTGCCTCGTTCTCCCTCTACTATGGTTTCCGAACCGACAATCGACCCGTTTTGGCGTGTCGTATATTGAATCTGTTCTTTACGCCCGCGCAGAAAATCCTCATACTGCTCTTCCAGCCCGCTCCTGCCGACACGATCGTTCCGGCTGTATCCCTTCGTCAGGTAAGCACTCATATCCTCTGCCGGAATTCCCTGCTCCTGGCTGGAGATACTGCCTAAAATACTTGTTAATGTATCACCGTTTGGATAGACACGATTCCAATCCGTTGTAGCATTAATACCAGGCAATTTATCCAGATTTTCCGCTACAGAAGCATATTCCTCTGCGGAAACCTCTTCATTCTTTACAATTTGAGGGGTTAGCGCATATGCTTTATCGAGTTCTTTTTTAATTGCGATAATTTCCAATTCACCACTGGAAAAATTTGCAATTTCTTCATCCGTAATCAAATCCAGCGTCGCATTATAAACCTCAGAATTGTCCATTTCTTCTGTATCAATTTCCTCTAATCGCTCTTCTATGTCTTCTTGATGTAACAATAAATAATATTCTCTTTTGTCTCTGTCTGTTATTCGATCAATATATTGGTCGTCACTCATATCAATATATTGTGCCAATGTTTCCGCTACTTTCAGACGGTCATCCGCCTGCACACCCTTGGGAGGCGTATACGTAATGGAATACATCGCTTCATTATCTACAATTAATTTCCCGTTTGTATCATAAATCTTCCCCCGGGGCACAGGTATACTTGTCGTATCTAAATTGGTTCTCTCAATTTCGTCCTGATAAGCTTCCCCGTTTAGAATTTGAACAACACCTAACTGAAGTATGAGTGCAGAAAATAATAAGAAGATAGCAAAGAAAAGAATATTCATGCGAACGGGAAGCTGAGCCCGTTTTTTCTTTTTCTTCTTGTCTACCACTTTTCTCCTCCTTCACATCTATTTTGAACTTGCATCGCATTAAACTGTATAGCTCGTTTAAAAGTATATACAATGAATCATTTATGTGCATCTTTTTAAACCTTTAAATTATAAAAAGAAACTCCGCCCCTCGGGGCACAATTACCTTCCGCTTATAATCGTTCAAGTTATAATAAAGACCACTGTTTGATTTTACCACATTTAGCGACTTTTTTCGTCCGTAAAATCTTCTTTTAATGCGATTTTTTGTTTTTTTGACGGTCCAATAAAAATGTTCCGGATGCAAAAATAGATGATGGCATGTCCAGCGCCGAATATAATCAGTAAAGCAGGGATAATCACGTCATGCGGAAATAGGAACATGCCAAATATAAACACGGCAATCGAAGCAATTCTTCCCAGATTCAAATAAATTTCCCGGACTACAATGTATTCCACTCTTCTCTCGCTGACCATCCGTGCTCTGCCAATTACATCATAGGTCAGGGATTGATACGGAACGGTCAGAATTGGGAAGGCAATTCCGATAATCACCGCGTATACAATCAACCAGAACAGACTCATTTCAAAAATAATAATAAAGATAGAAGCAAACAGTAAGATTCCGCCAAATAAAATGGCTTTTTTTCTTAATGCAGGTTGAATCCATTTTAAAGCAACAAAATAAAAAATAATGGATAATCCTGAAAGAAATAAATTAAAAACCCCTAAAATAAGCTCACTGTTCGTAACAAGAAAAATCCAGATGGTAATATAGAAACCATAAATACCTTCTCTCAGCCCTTGAAAAAAGTGAGCATGTAAAATACGCTTCCAATTTTTATTTTTCTTTCTTTCATTGATGACAGCAGGTAAAGCAAAGCTTCCTCTGCTTCCCTTTCGTATAATAAAAAAGCTTACAATAATGGCAGCGATAAACAGGCTTAAGGAAATGATAAAAATAGCGGTATAACCAAAATCCCCGGCCATTTTTGAAATCATCCATCCTGCAAGCAACGGTCCAACCATACCTGCAAAGGAGGTCAGTGTGCCGGAAATGCCGTTAAACCAATCTCTTGTATCCGGTTCGGTAATCTCAAAGGTCAGTACATAATAAGCTAACCAAAAAAAACCGTACCCTATTCCTAATAAACAACCGAGTATAAAATTATAATATGCAGCCAGCTCGCCGATCCAAAGAACGAACAGAAAAAAGAAACATAAAAAAAGAATTCCGATTCGCAATATAATGATGCGATCGATTTTTTTGGATAATTTTCCAGCATAAATAAAAGATAATGCCTGGAATACATAGCTTGCCAAGTGATAATTAGCAATCACAAAAAAATCTCCGGATTGCTTCCATAGGTACACATTAACAAATGTATTTGATAAAAAGATTCCTGCTGCATATAAAGCGCCGATAAGCAAGAGTATCCAAAGATCCCGATATTCATCTTTTTGTTGTTTATATCTTCTGTACTGCTGTTGTAATTGCATAGAAAACGACTCCTTCTTCTTTTATTTTTAGCGAAGGATCCGTATCTATACAAAAAGCTTGCAGAAACATAAAGTTATCTGCAAGCTTTTATAATTATTCTTTATTTTGCTGCTTCGTAATTGTTTGTTACTTGATCCCAGTTAACAACATTCCAGAATGCAGAAATATAGTCCGGGCGTCTGTTTTGATATTTAAGATAATATGCATGCTCCCATACATCTAATCCTAATAGTGGCGTCTTACCATCTGTTAATGGAGAATCCTGGTTTGGAGTGCTTGTGATTTCAAGCTCGCCATTGTTTAATACTAACCATGCCCAGCCAGAACCGAAACGTCCTGCTGCCGCAGCTGCAAAATCCTCTTTAAATTTGTCAAAAGAACCGAATTTGCTGTTGATTTTATCAGCCAGCTCGCCAGTTGGTTCTCCGCCGCCGTTTGGTGACAAAGTCTTCCAGAAGAAGCTGTGGTTAGCATGTCCGCCGCCATTGTTGCGTACAGCGGTACGGATGCTTTCAGGAACCTCATTTAAGTCCCTCACAAGCTCATCAACTGATTTGTTTTGCAGATCTTCATGTCCTTCTAATGCATCATTTAATTTGGTAACGTAGGTGTTGTGATGCTTCGTATGGTGAATGTTCATTGTTTCTTTATCGATAGATGGTTCCAATGCATCGTATGCATAAGGTAATTCCGGTAATTCAAATTTTGCCATGTGTAACTCCTCCTTAAAATAAATGATGATTTTATTTCTACAATTTATACGTTATCAAAGGTAAGAATTTCTTGCAAATATTTTGCACTGATATGTATCAAACATTCCTTATTAAATAACCGTTTACATATTATTGACTATCCCTTTTTGATTTAGTGAAACTTTTTTGCCTTAAAGAAACAACAAAATATTTATAAAAAAGAATCAGATTCCGCTTGCAAAATCTGAAAAAAGCACACAAAAAAACAAGCTTTGCGCTTGTTTTTTAGATGGCTTGGGACGGAATCGAACCGCCGACACAAGGATTTTCAGTCCTCTGCTCTACCGACTGAGCTACCAAGCCGTACATGGAGCTTTGATATAAAAGCTCTCCATCATTCTGTTGTGAAATATGTATGGAGGAGGTAGAGGGATTCGAACCCCCGCGCGGTTTGACCCGCCTCTCGGTTTTCAAGACCGACCCCTTCAGCCAGACTTGGGTATACCTCCAGGCAGAATAAATGGTGGACCCTGCAGGACTCGAACCTGCGACCGATCGGTTATGAGCCGATAGCTCTAACCAACTGAGCTAAGGGTCCTTTTACTATTATTGAATGGGGCGACCGGTGGGGATCGAACCCACGCATGCCGGAGCCACAATCCGGTGCGTTAACCACTTCGCCACGGCCGCCATGAAATAGCAAATGTATGTATATATTTTTTGGTAGCGGCGGAGGGGATCGAACCCCCGACCTCACGGGTATGAACCGTACGCTCTCGCCAGCTGAGCTACACCGCCATGGCTCCACAGGTAGGATTCGAACCTACGACCGATCGGTTAACAGCCGATTGCTCTACCACTGAGCTACTGTGGAATAATGTTTGTTTTAATTAGCAACAAAATATAATTTATCATGTTCTGTTGATTATGTCAACAACTTTTTTTGCGGTGTTGCAAAAGTTTTTATCAGAAGTTGACTGCAAGAATTATAATAGCATGTAATATAACATATTTCAACAAAAACTTATAAAAACTTTTTTCATTTCCGGTAATATATAGAAAAAGCTGTATTTCTATCGCATCTGTTATCCCCACTTTTTAATATGCATGCTTCAAAATAATCAGATGTTCCATAAATGCTGTTGATAATTTATACACCTCCGCGCTGCATAACAATGACCGGCAGTTATCACGTTAAAAGCGTTCTCTTCCCCTTTTATCCCGAAATAGATGAAATAAGGGCTCTATCCGCTTCATTACAACAGATAGAGCCCTTTTATATCAGATTATCCTTAATGGTCTCCTAAGACGTTCTGAGCAATGTTTACAGCATGATCGCCAATTCGTTCTAAATTACTTATGATATCGACAAAAACGATTCCTGCTGATCCATTACAAGTGCCTTCATTCATACGGATAATATGGTTTTTACGGAATTTCCGCTCCATTTTATCGATTTGGTCTTCTTTTTGAATAACTTCTAAAGCCGCTTCCCGATCGTTTGCCTCTAAAGCCTCAACAGCCTGTTTAACTGTCATATACGTTAAATCAAACATTTTGTTGAGATCTTCAATTGCCTGATCTGTCAACGAAACTTTGTTGGACATTTTATAGTCCACCAGTTCAACCACATTCTCAAAATGGTCGCCAATTCGTTCAATATCACGAATTGTACTCATTAAGCTGGTATGTTCTATACTTTCCGGTTCTGTTAAGTTGGTAGAAGCGATATCCACTAAATACTCCGTTATTTTACGATCCAGATTATTCAGCGCTCCTTCAATTTGCAGAGCCATCTCGGAATTTTTCGGATTCTGCGTAGTGACATAACTGTGGGTTTCCTCTAAACCTTGATACGCATATTTCCCCATACGGACGACTTCCATCTTAGCCTGGCCCAGTGCCAGCGATGAAGACTGCTGAAGGAAAATAGAATCCAGATGCTTTGGTTTATACTCAATAATGACATCATCTCCAGGCACCAGCTTCGTAATGAGCCATGCCAAAGCACCGATAAATGGAAATTGAATAACCGTATTTGCGATATTATAGCTTCCATGCGCAAAGGCAATTGTCATCTCCGGGTTTAAACTTAAGCTGGATTGTAAATAGTAAATAAATTGAGTAAACGGATAAAGCAAGATAATAAAAATAATCGCACCTAGTAAATTAAACGTTACATGTGTATAGGCAGCTCGTTTGGCAGCGACAGATGTACCTATACTTGCAAGAACAGCTGTAATGGTAGTACCGATATTATCGCCAAATAATACAGGAATAGCTGCCTTTAAGTCAACTGCACCCTGTGCGAATAACCCTTGCAGAATACCGATGGTTGCAGATGAACTTTGTACAATTACAGTAAATACAGTACCAATAACCACTCCAAGAATCGGTGTTTCACTCATCGAAACCGTCAAATCTTGAAACGCCTGTAAAGAACGGAGAGGTGTCATTCCGCTGCTCATTAACTCCAGCCCATAGAATAGAGCTCCAAATCCGAATATTGCCTGTCCTACAGCTACGATTTTTTGCTTTTTAAAGAAAAAGATTGTAAACGCGCCTAAGGCTAAAAATAACAACGAATATTCCCCAACATCGATTCCAATAATAAAAGCTGTTATGGTTGTACCAATATTCGCGCCCATGATAACACCAATTGCCTGTCTTAATGTCATAAAACCGGCGTTAACAAGCCCTACCGTTAAAACAGTAGTTCCTGAACTGCTCTGAATAAGCACAGTGACAATAATACCAGCAAGCACACCAAGGAAAGGATTGGTTGTAAAGCGGTCCAGAATATCCCTCAAGTGATCTCCTGCTGATTTTTGGAGTCCATCCCCCATCATTTTTATCCCCATTAGGAATATCCCGATTCCTCCGAGAAATTCAATAATTAAACTTTGAACATCGATATCCACGAAAACTTCATCCCTTCTACCTCTTATGTAAACTTTTGTAGAATTTTGCGCCTCATTCATTATTGATGATTCTAAAGAGAATGTAAACATGTTTGATGAAAAATTTACATAGATTTAATATTTGTGTTCATTCGAACAGAAAGGGATGCTTAGTATCTGCTTTTTTCATAAAAATATGTATAATATTAGATCTGATTGCATACAAATACAGGATTCATCTCCAGCTTTATGAAATGAATCCTGTTTCAGGGTTATTCTATTTAATTACGAACTATTAATTAATCTTCTTTAAGCTCCTCTATCCGGACACTGGTTCCATCCACTGCCACTACTTTAATCGGCGTTCCTTTTTTAATCCAGCGTCCGCCAGATACAGCACTGTAATGTTTTTTATTCACTTCAATCGTACCGGAAGGTCTAAAATCGGTCAGCGCAACGCCTTCTTCTCCCAGCAAAGCTTCATACTCTTTACTGAGCGAGCTGTAGCCCTGTTCATTTGTAAGCTGGTCCATTAAAGCGATTTTCGTCCACATCTGCCTCCGTTTAAATACTTTTAAAAACGCCAGAGATGAAAATGCTCCAATGACGATACTGATTACCGCATAAAGACCGTTTGCAAAATCCGGCTGCGGCAATGCAACGGCAACGATCATCAAAACCAGGCCAATTGTAGCCAAGGTTCCATCGTTCAACACTTTGCCATCAATAATAATCAGTAATATTCCCAGGAAGTATATAATAAACATGAGTAAGACCGAATCGGTTTCTGTGTATACCGTAAAATAAACAGTTATAAATCCCAGCCCTAATACACCAAATATACCGCGCATATTTACAAACATTTCACCTAATATAAATAAAGTTCCAAAAAATAAGGCAAGAAATCCAATCCATTGTAATTCAACCACGTCCATACCATTCACACCCTCTCGTTGCCCTGCTTATCATGCATGTATAAAAAAACGATAAGAAGGACTTTTTTGACATCCTCTTCTATATTATATGTACGTATGAGGAAAGAAAATAGTTTCATTAAAGGAGATTTTTTATGGAATTTTTGCGTAGAATTTCCCTGATTACGTTTATTATATTAGTTGCAGTCAGTATTTTTCAAGACTTAGCTCATTCAGACGGGACAACCTCCGTTTCAAATAATGAAAATCTGGAACTGCCTCCTTTTGAAGCTGTTCCGGTAAAAGTAAATCCTGGAGATACGGTCCTCAGTATTACAGAAGAAATCCAAACCATAACGGTCAACACTGTCTCTGTTGAGATTATTTTAAAGGCTTTTGAATCATTGAACCCGAATACCTCCTCCAATGACATCCATGTACATGAAGTTTACTATTTCCCTCAATTTCAAGAGGAGCATTAGAAAAAGCAAACATCCGCTTTATTTTCAAAGTGAATGCTTGCTTTTTATTATGAAATGCAGCTTTCTGCTAAATAATTATAATGCTCAGAAATGCCGCCTAGGAAAAGAAAGGGATAATGAAAAAAGCGGAAATCAAAGAAAGAGCTCCTGCTATAATTCCGATAATACCAAGAATATTTGTCCCTCTGCTTCGTGCTACAAATCCGAATACAATGCTGGCGGCTCCTAAAATAACCGGCCAGGTAAAAAATGAAATAATTGCTAAGATAATACTTCCCCATCCATATATCGTCCCCGGGTTAAAGCTTTTCTCATCTTCAAATTCCAGCAGGTTGGCATCGGTTAGTTCTGTTGAAAATTCTTCCATTCTTTTGCTGTCTAACTGTTCATTTGTATGTTCATGCTGTGGTCTTTGTCCATGGTTCGGCATATCCTGTATACGTTTGTCTTTATCATTATCATTCATGAGATAAACTCCTTATACTTTAGAATTATATGATTAGCATACGGAATCCACAGGTTTTCATACAGGTATCATGCGGAATTTTTAGCAAAGAATGGTATAATCTTTTTGTTGTCTGCATATATTTACATGATGGAAGAAAATAAGAGGATATTCAAAAGGAGGGATGATATGTCTTTCTTTATCAAAGAAATGATTAAAAATAAACTGCGTAAATTAACCCCAGATGAAATTTTACATTATAGCGCCGAATACGGCTTTGCTATCACACGTACACAAGCGGACCAGATTGTACATTATTTAAGAACTTCTGCACCTAATCCATTTGACCAGGCAGATCGTGACCGCTTTATGATGGAGCTTGCAAAAATCACGGATCAGAAAACAGCAGCAGCAGCACAGCAGTTAATGGATGAGGTCATTAAATCATATGGGATGGAGCATTTATTTGAAAACTAAAACCGGCTGAAATTAAAAAAGATGAGCATCCCCATATACAGGGTGCTCATCTTTTTTAATTTATCATGGTTAATTGACCATACCCCCCGCTGAATAAAGTTTGATTTTATACGGGGCTAGCCTTCCATAATGATTTCCTTTAAATTCTCTTGAAAATCACCTTCGCGCAGCATTGCTATTTCATACTTGTACGGTGCTTTTTTATTTTTCTTATCTGTGCCTACATAAGGTGTTTCAAGGATTTTAGGAAGCTCGCTAAGCTGCGGATGATGAACAACCTTGTGGAGGGCATCAAAGCCAATGTAGCCAAAACCGATGTTTTCATGACGGTCTTTATGAGCTCCGCGGTCATTTTTACTGTCATTGACATGGACTACTTTCAGACGGTCTAATCCGACGATTTTATCAAATGAATTCAATACCCCATCAAAATCATTGACGACGTCATAGCCTGCATCATGAATATGACATGTATCCAAACAAACAGAGAGATGTTCATTGTGCGTAACACCAGAAATAATTTCAGCCAGTTCTTCAAATGTACGGCCCATTTCGGAGCCTTTTCCAGCCATTGTTTCTAATGCAATTTGAACATCATTTTTTTGTTCAAGCACTTCATTTAATCCTTCGATAATTTTCGGAATACCCTTGTCCGGGCCTTCCCCCACATGCGCTCCCGGATGAAGTACGATTTGTTTTGCCCCCAGAGCCTCAGTACGTTCGATTTCACTCCGCAGAAAATTAACGCCCAATTCAAATGTCTCCGGTTTTACCGTGTTGCCGATATTAATAATATACGGCGCATGCACAACAATGTCAGCTATTCCATGAGATGCCATATGTTCTAATCCAGCTTCAATATTTAATTCTTCAATCGGCTTTCTTCTTGTGTTCTGCGGTGCGCCTGTATAAATCATAAAGGTATTTGCCCCGTAGGAAGCAGCTTCTTCGCTGGATCCTAATAACATTTTCTTACCATTCATTGAAACATGAGAACCGATTTTCACCATATTTATTCCTCCTAACGCTTCTTCCTGTTTTGCTCTTTTGTCAGCTGTCTTTTAATTTGCTGTTGCTGCTGCTTTTGTTTTTTCTTATAGCCCGGCTTTACTTTCTTTGCTTTTCTTACGCGCTTCCACGCTTCCCGGTCATTACTTGTTTCTTCGGTTTTCCGGCGTGTTCTTTCATTCCAGGATTTATCCTCGGTCCATTCACCCTGCTTAACCTCTACGAACGAGAACGTGAGTCCCTTTTGTTCCAATCTTTCGATTAAACGGGCGTCCTCTTCGCTGTAAATACTGATTGCCGTGCCTTCTAGTCCGGCTCGTGCTGTTCTGCCGACACGGTGAATATAAAAATGCTCTTCTTTTGGAAGCTGGGCATTAATCACATGGCTGACACCCTTGATATCAATTCCCCTTGAAGCTAAATCTGTTGCGACTACGTATTGATAGCGCAGCTGCTGTATCTCTTTCAATACACGCTTTCTCTCCCGGGGCGTCAGACCGCCATGAATGACACCAACATCCAAGCCATAGCCTCCAAGCGCTTCTGCCAGCTCATTAGCCTGTTGTTTCCCATTTGTAAATACCAGCGCTAAATAGGGATGGATTGTCTTGGAAATATCCCAAATAATCTTCGCTTCATCCCGATGCTTTTTCAGGATAAGCCGATGCTCCATCGTTTCCGGAGAAAAATGCTCTTCCATTTTAATATATTCCGGATTTCTTAAATATTTTTTAAAGAAATGCTGTAAACGTTGTGGAATGGTTGCCGAGAAGACCAGCAGCTGAATATCCTGCTTCGCGCGTACTAATAATTGATCCACTTCTTCAATAAATCCTAAATCAAGCATCAAGTCCGCCTCGTCAATCACAAACGATTCCGCACTATAGATGGATAATGCCCCATCCTTTACTAAATCTAAAATTCTCCCTGGTGTCCCCACCACAATCATTGGCGGTGTTTTTAATTTCTCAATTGCCTTTTGTTTATCGGTACCTCCGACAAGCAGCTTGGCTGTCCATTTTTCTGTCTTATCCGCAATCGTAATGATTTTCCTTACTTCATTGTAAAGCTGTGTTGCCAGTTCCCTTGTTGGCGCAGTAATTACAAACTGCACTTTCTTTTGATTCTCATCCAGCTGTTGAAACATCGGCAATAAAAATGCATGCGATTTGCCGGAACCGGTCCGGGATTGACCAATAACACTTTTTCCATCCAAGATAGCAGGTATCACTTTTTCTTGGATTGCAGTCGGATTTCTAAAATCCAATTCTTGAATAATATCCTGGATATCCATATCCAGGGATAGTTCTGCAAATGTTTTTTCCATCTGTTTCCCTCCTTTGAAATCTTTTCTATAATAAGTTGAAATAAAACGAAACTTCACTCAGCGGAAGTTTTTGTTCTTCCAACGCTTTCAGGTTAATAGCCAGCCGCTACGAAAAAAAAACTACGCTAGTTAGATTTTTACTACCTATTTATAACAAACATAAAATTCATTAACCTGACAACATTGGTTTATATTCTTCACCCACTGAGAGTTAGTTGAGTGATTCAAGGAGCTAGCATCCGTTATCTCCCGCCTAAATACAAATACATTTATTTTTACGTTTTATTTTAAGGCGGGAGTTTTACGGACAGTTCTCCGTGATAAATATCCAGCCTATGACATTTTCTACCACGTGTTATAGAGGGAGACCTCAAAAACACTATGCTGGTTAAAATGCTTATCACTCAAATAAATCATTTAACTATCTATTTCACATAAATACGAACGGGTCTGTATTTACTTCAGATACATAAACCTTTGACCTGAATGCAGGTATTTCCTGTATAAGTTTTTCCTTGGTTGCTGTTTTCATTATCTTCTCGATATAATGACCGGCATCAATGACTGTCAGTCCCATCTGCTCTGCATCTTGAGCAGCGTGAAATGTCATATCTCCTGTAATATATACATCCGCTTTTTTTCGGAGCGCATGACTGACATATTTCTCCCCGCTTCCTCCCAGGACAGCAACTTTTTTTACATTCTTTTCTATATTACCAGAAACACGCACGCGAGGCATGTCTAAATTCTTTTTCACCGTTTCAATGAATGCCTTCATTGAAACCGGGGATTCCAGGACACCAAAGCGTCCGATTCCAATCGACTGTCCTTTATTTTCCAATGGATACATATCATAAGCCGGTTCTTCATAAGGATGGGCTGAAATAACAGCATCTATCACCCTGGCTAGATTTTTCTTAGGAACAACGGCTTCCAGCTTCTTTTCATCGACAAAAGTCATTTCATTCTGCTCGCCAATATACGGGACAGCCTGCTCTGACGGAAGAAAAGTCCCTTGTCCGGCGCTTTGAAAGGTGCAATGACTGTAATCGCCAATTTGGCCAGCTCCGCCCTGATGCAGAGCATCCCGTAATTCCTGTACATGCGACTCTGGAACAAAAACAACAATTTTAAGCAGCGACTCTTGTTCTAACACTTCTAAGGGTTCTTTATTTTTCAATTCAAGGGCGTCACTTAATAAATCATTTACACCACCCTCGGCGATATCCAGATTGGTATGTGCAGCAAAGACCGTTATATCGTTTTTTAAAAGCTTTTGTACCACTCTCCCCTTCGGATGATCGACATTAATCTGTTTTAAAGGCTGAAACAGCAAGGGGTGATGGGCAATAATCAAATTCGCCCCTTTTTCAATTGCTTCATCAACTACTTCCTCCGTCACATCCAGTGTAATCAGAATTTGAGATGTCGTATCATGAAACCGTCCAGTCTGTAACCCGATATTATCCCAATGATAGGCAAAACTTTTCGGTGCCCAGCTGTCCATAATCCGAAAAAAATCAGTGTGTTTCGTCGTTTGTTCCTTCATGATCAAGTTCCTCCTTCATCCAGTATAATTCTGTTTGGAAATCAGCTATTTTCTCATGATTTATTTGCTTTGCCTGCTGCATTTGCAAAATGATTCGTTCGATATTCATTATCTCCTGTGACCATTTTTTAATAAAAGCAGCATTCTTCTCTTTCATTAAATAGGGACCTAATAAAAGCTGCCTGCCCTTCTTCTGTTCATTATCACTGTATGGTGAAGATGCTTCTGCATAACGATCCGCAACAAGCACTTCATAGATATGTCCCTGCTCATCCACAATTTCTTCTGCTCTCAGTATAAAATCATTTTGATCAAACCATCGTCTGACTGCTCTTGCGTCTACATTAGGCTGCGCAATAATTCGTTCAGCAGATTTAGCAATAGCAGCATGGTTTTCTAAGATGGAAGTAATCAATCCTCCACCCATCCCTGCAATAACAATTTGTTTGACCTCGCCTTCATTTATGACAGATAAACCATCTCCTAAACGGGCATCGATTCGTTCCTCTAATTGATGAAATCGAATTGTTTTTTTGGCGCTGTCTAAAGGCCCTTGATTCACTTCTCCGGCAATAGCGCTTGCTGTTTTATCTCTTTGGCAGACATAGGCAGGCAGATACGCATGATCCGAACCAATATCTGCGAAATGCGCTCCCTGAGGCAGATATTCAGCAACTATTTTCAAACGATTTGATAGGGTGACATTCTGGTTCATTATTTGTTCTCCTTTTAAAGACAGTTCTTTTCTGTATTTCTCCAATAAGAAAAGCTTTCTGTACGAATCAGAAAGCTTTCATTTCTTTTATTATATATTATTCATGCTCGCTTAACCACTCGCTGAGTGCATCTAATTCTTCACCTGCAAGCTGAGGGAAAGCCGGCATGCCTCCGTCAGTTCCATTTTCAATGATATCAGCAATTTCTTCTTGAGAATAAGTGCTTCCAACTTGCGTTAAATCAGGAGCAGAACCACTTGCTAAATCTTGACCATGACAGCTGGCACAATTGGATTGGAAAACTTCTTCTCCAGCATCAGCACTGGTAGACTCGCCGCCTTCTTCTCCTCCTTCTGCCTCTTCTGTCTGTTCTTCACCATTTTCTTCAGCATCTTGAATAGCCTGTCTTTGATCAATACCAATTACAGAAATAATAATGACAGCTATCAGCCCCAGCCCGGCAATAATTGCATATGGTATAACCGGATTCTTTTTCATTACGCTTCCTCCTTATGTAATCCAAATATTATAAATTAATACTACTATTAGTTTACTCGAAATCTAAAAATTTTTAAAGGATTATCCAAGATATTTAAAAAAAACGACAAAAGTGATGATTCCTATAGTCAAAGCTGCTCCCAGATAACGAATAACAGGCAGCTTTTTCAAATATCCAAAAACAATCCATCCAATGCCATTGGCAGTAATCATAAAATTATTATAAGCTCCTAATCCAAAAGTATCCATTATACAAATAGAAAGCTGCAACACATATAACAATTGAATAGATATAAATAAATAACGATATCGCCGTGATGCATTCTTTCCATTTCTTGACCAGATTAGAATATTTATAAAGAAAACAAAACATAAAATACCTGCCCCGACAGAGCCGGCTAATTGATAATAATAATCTAAAAAGATAACGCTTACCAATATCATCAACATCATGGTAAAATGAAGCTTTTTCCATGTAGATAGCCAATTTTTATTTTTATTGGTTATTTCTATTTCTCCGCCTTTAGTATATAATGCTAATAAAAAATCACATTGTTCTTCCGGCAATAAACGATTCTCTTTCCACTTTAAAATTTCCTGGATAATCAATTGGTTTTTTTCATGATTATTCATAAATCCACCCCGGAAGCGTCACCATTTAAATGTTAAAAAAAGCAAAATCTTATTTTATGGACTTTTGAATATTCTCTATGAATTCATATAAAACAATAATTGGAATACGCAAGCCGTTAAACGGGAACTTGCATATTCCAGTATTCAGAATGAACTTATTTCAGTATAACACCTTAATCAAGGAAGTCTTTCAATCGCTTGCTTCGGCTTGGGTGTCTTAATTTACGCAATGCTTTCGCTTCGATTTGGCGGATACGTTCTCTGGTTACCCCAAATACTTTCCCTACTTCTTCAAGTGTTCTCGTTCTTCCATCATCTAATCCAAAGCGCAGACGAAGCACATTTTCTTCTCTGTCTGTCAATGTGTCTAATACATCTTCCAGCTGTTCTTTCAGTAATTCGTAAGCTGCATGATCGGATGGAGAGATTGCTTCCTGATCCTCAATGAAATCACCTAGATGGGAATCGTCTTCTTCTCCGATTGGTGTTTCTAAAGATACAGGTTCTTGAGCGATTTTTAGAATGTCGCGCACCTTATCCGGGCTTAATTCCATTTCTTCGCCGATTTCCTCCGGTGTCGGTTCACGTCCCAGATCCTGCAGCAGAGAGCGCTGTACACGGATTAATTTATTAATGGTTTCCACCATATGAACCGGGATACGAATGGTACGGGCCTGGTCCGCGATTGCACGGGTAATAGCCTGTCTAATCCACCAGGTTGCGTAGGTACTGAATTTAAACCCTTTGCGGTAGTCAAATTTCTCAACAGCTTTGATCAGACCCATGTTTCCTTCTTGAATCAAATCGAGGAAAAGCATCCCCCGTCCAACATAGCGTTTTGCGATGCTGACAACGAGACGAAGATTGGCTTCCGCTAACCTTCTCTTTGCTTCGATATCTCCCTCTTCAATTCGGGAAGCGAGTTCAATTTCTTCTGCTGCAGAAAGCAGGTCTACTCTGCCGATTTCTTTTAAATACATACGGACCGGGTCATTGATCTTTATCCCTAAAGGAACACTGAGATCATTCAGGTTGATTTCTTCTTCTTTTGCGATTTTCTGCATCTCGGGGTCATCCTCAGACTCACCTAACACATCGACACCCTGTTCTTCCAGATACTCATAAAACTCATCCATTTGTTCGGGTTCCATGTCAAAATTAGATAAACCGTCAGCCACTTCTTCATACGCAAGTGTACCGCGTTTCTTACCCATGTCAACCAATTTTTCTTTTGCTTGCTCTAATGTCAGTTCGGGTTCTTTCATATGCGAAGGTTTTTGTTCGGCCATGAGTCCCCCTCCTTCCAAATTGTTGAATTATTTTTCGTTATTTTGCTTCTGCAGCCGGATTAACTCCATTGCCAAGCGGGCAGCCTCCAATGGATCATTTTCCTGCTCCGCTTTCCTTTGCTGCTCTTTTAAGCTTTTTTTCGCCGGACTTTGATCCGCCTCCCGATGAATCATTCGCAGATAGTCATCGATTTCTTCCTCTGTACTATGCTGGACATCGCTGGACATCGCCAATTCAATGACTTGATTCTTTAAATGTTCATCAGACAGTCTCTCCATAAATAAACTAATATCTGGTGAATTACCTTCTTCATAAAAAGCATATAAATGTGTTGCAACAATTTTATGGTCATTTACATTAAATCCCGCTCCAAGCTCATATTGTACTTTTTCAGCTATATAGGCATCCTGAAGCATATAGGATAAAATTCTTTTTTCAGCATTAACATATGCCGGAAATAACTTTTTCTTATTTGCAGGTACATATGGCTTAGTATAACTCTTATCACGCTGATTATCCTTCGCGGAAGGCTGGCTTTTCTGATACTGAGCCAGCTGGCTCATCAAGGTATCTACAGACAAATCAAATTCCTTATGCAATTCCTGAATATAATATTCCCGTTCCAGCGCACTCTCAATCATAGAAAGTTCTTTTAAAACGCGCTCGATATACTCAATACGCTCACTTTCCAGCTGCAGATTGAAGTGTCTGCGCTGATATCGCATGAAGAAA
Organism: Oceanobacillus sp. FSL K6-0251; assembly: GCF_038004725.1. Taxonomy (NCBI): domain Bacteria; kingdom Bacillati; phylum Bacillota; class Bacilli; order Caryophanales; family Bacillaceae; genus Oceanobacillus; species Oceanobacillus sp. FSL K6-0251. The sequence continues at coordinate 2,884,269 of NZ_JBBORS010000001.1, forward strand.
CTCATATAACTGTCACTTGTGCGCAGAACCCTTTCTTTAAAAGCTTCGCCTCCATGCTCCCGGACGTAGCTGTCCGGGTCTTCCTCTGCATCCAAATTGGCAATACGGACATCACAGCCGACAGACCGCAATAGAAGTGCCGACTTATAACGGGCTTCTATCCCTGCACTATCCCCATCAAAACAAATAATAACCGTATCGACATAGCGGTTTAAAAGCTTTGCCTGCGTTTCTGTCAAAGCGGTCCCCATCGTAGCCACTACATTTTTCACGCCAGCCTGATAAACAGAAATAACATCCATATAGCCTTCCATTAAAACAGCTTCATTTTCTTTTCGGATATGGCGCTTTGCCAAGTCAAAATTATATAAAAGCTTACTTTTTTGAAAAAGTTCGCCTTCCGAGCTATTTAAATATTTCGGACCGCTGTCATCATGCATTGCTCTTCCGCCAAAACCGACAGTGCGCCCCAATGCATTCCGTATAGGGAAAATAATTCTGCCGCGAAAACGGTCGATGACTTCATTATTATCGTTTCCTGCTAAAATACCGCTTTTCAAAAGCAATGGTTTAGAATATCCTTTTTGTGTAAGAAACTTCGCTGTGAAATCGCGCTTATCCGGAGCATATCCGATTTGGAATTCTTCTAACGTCTCCTTCGTAAGCCCGCGGCTTTTTAGATACTCTAATCCATCCTTCCCATCTTTTTGATACTTTATGAGATGATGATATAATTTTGTCAACCATTCATACGCAGAGAGCATCTGCTCTGTTTCCTCTGATAAAGAAGTTTCTTTGGGAATGGATGCTGTCGGCAGCTCTACACCGCTTCGGTCAGCTAAATATTTCAGCGCCTCATAAAATGTGAAATTTTCCATTTCCATTAGAAACGAGAATACATTTCCGCCTTTTCCGCAGCCAAAGCAATGAAAGATCTGTTTATCCTGGGTAACTGAAAATGAGGGTGTATTTTCGCCATGAAAGGGACATAGACCAAAATAGTTTTTACCTTGTTTTTTTAATTGAATGTACTCTCCAATGACATCGACAATATCATTGGTTTTTTTCACTTCCTCAATAATTGGTTCAGGTATTTGATTAGCCATGTTTACCACCAACTATTCTATTTGATTTTATAGGATGCTAAAACACATTTTAGAGAGATTATGCAAAATCCTCCTTTTTAAACTTAGTTGCTCCATTTTTCATGATTCGACATATTTTTTTCTTATTCTCAAAAAAAATAGCCTTAACATAGATTCTACAAAGGATACATAGATTCCTTCTTTTTCAGAGCAAATTATGATTAAAATTGCATTTTATTTAAATCTGCTCATACGATTTACCATTATAATATATTTTTTAATAGATTTCTATTAATTTGTATATAAATCTATGGAACAAAGAAAAACATTCCGTGAGAGTTGCGTACAGAATGCTTTTCCAACCATTTTTATCCTGAAAATATACTGTTATTATATCTCTTGTAAAGCTTTAAAATGATTATTATTGTCTGCTTTGCCACATTCTAATAATCTGATTTGCTGTTTCTTCCACTGCTTTATGAGACACGTCAATAACAGGACAGCCAATTTTTTCAACGACATCATTAAAAAATTCGAGCTCCTGTTCAATTCTGCTTACATTTGCATACGTTGCCTGATCTCCCAGTCCCAGCGCTTTTAAACGTTCTTTCCGAATGCCATTCAATTTTTCTGAAGAGATACGTAAACCAATACATTTTTTAGGGTCGACCATCATCAGCTCTTCCGGCGGGTCTACCTCTGGAACAATCGGAACATTTGCTACTTTAAAGCGTTTGTGTGCCAAGAATTGAGACAGTGGCGTTTTGGAGGTTCTGGAAACACCTATCAATACGATATCGGCACGGGTGATGCCCCGCGTATCTCTCCCGTCATCGTATTTAACAGCAAACTCAATCGCTTCAATCTTTTTGAAATAATCTTCGTCCAGTTTATGAACAAGTCCTGCCTCTAAACGGGGCTGATCACTAAAAACACGCTCCATGGCGTCCATAGTCGGACCCATGATATCAATTGCTTCAATATCCAGTTCAGCTGCACGCTTGTTTAAATGCGCTCGCAATTCTGGATTAACCAGTGTAAAACCGATAAGACTTGAATTCAATTTTGCCTGTTGTAAGAATTCATCAATCGTTCCTTTATCTTCTACATAAGGAATACGCTGAATTTTATAATCCCCGCTTTTGAATTGGCTTAAGCCTGCTTTAATTACCAGCTCGGCCGTTTCTCCAACAGAATCAGATAACACATAAATAACTTGCTGCTCCTTCATCTCGACATCCTCCCCTTAGCACCTAAAAAATTATATTGTATCTTCCATTGTTAATTCAACCAACAGTTTCGTCATCGTTGTTTTTGTAATACGGCCGATAACCTCAAGACCATTTTCGGTATCTTTTACTACAGGGACACCATCGATCTGCTTGGATATAAGCTGATGAGCTACATCGACCAGCAGGTCATTTTTTCGGCAAACAGTTATATTAGGCATTCTTGTCATAATAATCGGTACAGGGATAGAGCTCAGGTCCTGCCTGCCCATACTTGAACGCAGCAAATCCTTTCGGGAAAGAACTCCCACCAAGCATGAATTTTCATCGACAACAAAAAGTGTGCCTACATCTTCTAAGAACATCGTTGATATTGCATCGTATACTGATACCTTCTCATTTACAGCTACTGGGACCTGCTGAAATTCATGAACCTTATACCGCTTTATCTTTTCTGTCAGCAATTCTGAACCTGTTTTACCTGTATAAAAGTAGCCAACACGAGGACGTGCGTCTAAAAAACCAGCCATCGTCAGAATAGCCAGGTCCGGTCTCAATGTGGCCCGGGTCAGCGCCAGCTGGTCTGCTATTTGCTCCCCCGTGATGGGACCGTCTGCTTTTACTATTTCTATAATCCGCTGCTGTCTTTTCGATAAGTCCACTTTTTCACCACCTAAACTGCCGCATTATACGCAAATAAATAGGATGTTTGCTATATATCAATTGCATCAAATTTGGCATTATGAAAGATAATGTACCATGTTTTTCATATTTAAAACATGGTACATTCATTATTATTCGACTCCATTCACTAAAAAACCTTTTTTTAAGAGAGAAAACCTTTTTAAACATCCTCTAAAGTGAAGAAAGTGTAAAATTGTTTAGATTAATTGTCGTCATCGCAGAAGTCTTACTATATTTCTAGGCATGCTGCTTCCACGCTATTTTTCGTAAATCCGCATATTGCAAAATAAGCATAGAAAGCTCATGAATCATAGATAGACGATTTTTTCTTACTTCTTCATTATCGTCCATAATCATATTATGATCAAAGAATGCGTGGATATTATCAGCAAGATCCGCAAGAAGCTGTAATGCCTCTTCACTGTTTTGTGCCTCTAAATGTGCAGCATAATTTGATTTCACAGATTTCACAGCATCGTATAATGCTTGTTCTGATTCTGTTTGGATAAGCGCAGCGTCTGCTTCATGGTTTTTATCCTCTACCTTATTTTCCAGATTCAGCACACGCACCAGCGCCTCCTGCGAGTTTTTAAAAGCTTCATCTGCTTTTTTCACAGATAAAACATGTGCTTTATCTACTGCAAAATGAAATACGCCAAGCTGATTGTCTGTAATTGCATGAATAATATCTGATTCTACATTCTCTTCACGGAGCAAATACGCAGCACGGGAACCAAAAAATGTGCGCAAATCATCATTCGCAGAGGCATTTACAGTTAAACCGGCATCCGCTAATACAGATAAAGTATAGTTAATGAGTGATTCTACTGTCACATCCCAATGCTGAGCCTGCAAAATGCGTAAAATTCCCGTTGCCTGTCTTCGTAAGCCATATGGATCCTGCGAACCGCTCGGGATAAGTCCGACACTGATACAGCCTGCAATGGTATCCATTTTATCTGCAATACTCAGTACGGCGCCGACTGTTGTTGCAGGGAGTTCCCCATGAGACTGCTTGGGCAGATAATGTTCGCGTATAGCTTGAGAAACTTCTTTTGATTCTCCAAAATATGCAGCATATTTCTCGCCCATTACGCCCTGTAATTCCGTAAATTCATTTACCATATTGGTCATTAAATCGAATTTGCTGATTTCTGCAGCGCGGGCAATCTCTTTTCCTTCTTTTAAAGCAAGTTCTTCAGCTAAATGACTCGCAATTTTTTTAACCCGGTTTACTTTGTCTGTATACGTACCCAGCTTTTCCTGAAATACAACTCTGGTCAGCTTCTCCTGGAAGAAATCAATTGAAAGTTTTTTGTCCTCTTCAAAGAAAAACTCTGCGTCCGCAAGACGCGCGCGAAGTACCTTCTCATTTCCCCGGATGACGGTTTCCAATTCGTAATCATCACCGTTTCTTACTCCTACAAATTTAGGCAGCAGCTCTCCGTCTCGTTCTACCGGGAAATAACGCTGGTGCTCGGCCATAGACGTAATAAGTACTTCTTTGGGCAGAGCTAAGAAAGAATCTGCGAAACTGCCTACGAAAGCAGTCGGATATTCTACAAGGTTTTTCACTTCATTTAAAAGCTCTGTATCCACCGGAATCTGAAATCCATTTTTGGTTTGCAGTGTATCCAGCTGCTCTACAATTTTCTCTTTACGTTTTTCAGCATTTGCAATGACATAATTCTCATTTAACAGCTGTTCGTATTGCTTGGGTTCCCCTATGGTCAGCTTATCGCTGAGAAAACGATGTCCGTAGGTGAAATTACTTGTTTTCACATGCGCAATCTCAAAAGGAATCACTTTATTTCCATAAAGTGCTACCAGCCAGCGAATCGGTCTGGCGTAGCGCAATGTTTCATTTGCCCAGCGCATATTTTTCCCAAATGTGATGGACTCAATAATATCCTTAAATTCCGGGAGTAATGATTGCACTGTTTTTCCTTCGATGAATTTTTTTACATAGATATAGGAAGTTCCCTTGACCTCTTTGATATAAATATCATCGGTTGTTTTTCCCTGACCTCTGGTAAAGCCTTCCGCGGCCTTTGTCCAATTTCCCTCATCATCTTTGGCAATCTTTAAAGCAGGTCCTTTTGCTTCCTCTTCTATAGATACCTGATTTTCTGCCACTTCTTCTATAAGGACAGCCAATCTTCGCGGCGTTGAGAAGGAGACTGCAGACGAATAGGAAATACGCTGTTCATCCAGCCATTTGATTGTTTTATCCAATACTTGCGCTTCTGCATCATCTATAAATCGAGCCGGCAGCTCCTCTAATCCAATTTCAATCAATACATCCTGTGCCACTCTAGTTTGCCTCCTTTTTCAACATCGGAAAACCTAATTTTTCACGTTCTTGTACATAAATTTTTGAAATACTGCGGGCAAGATTACGAATTCGGCTGATATAGCCTGTTCTTTCTGTTACAGAAATAACCCCTTTTGCATCCAGCAGGTTGAAGGTATGTGAACATTTTAAAACATAATCATATGCCGGGAAGACAAGCCCTTTCTCCATGGCTGCTTTGGCCTCTTGTTCATATTTCGTAAATAAATCAAATAACATATCCGTATTGGATGCTTCAAATGTATAGACAGAATGCTCATATTCCGGCTGATAGAAAATATCACGAAGAGTCACTCCATTATTCCACTCTAAATCAAATACATTTTCTTTATCTTGGATATATGAAGCCAACCGCTCAATCCCGTATGTTAATTCGACCGTTACCGGATTTGCTTCCAAACCGCCGATTTGCTGGAAATAGGTAAACTGTGTGATTTCCATCCCGTCCAGCCATACTTCCCAGCCCAGACCGGCTGCGCCAAGCGTCGGGTTTTCCCAGTTATCCTCTACGAAGCGGATATCATGCTTAAGCGGATCAATCCCTAATTTTTCCAAGGACTCTAAATACAGTTCCTGAATATTCTCAGGAGATGGCTTCATGATTACCTGAAATTGATGATGCTGATACAGACGATTCGGATTTTTCCCATATCTGCCATCCGCCGGTCGTCTGGAAGGCTCTACATAGGCAACATTCCACGGCTCTGGTCCCAAGCTTCGCAGCAATGTCATAGGAGACATCGTTCCTGCACCTTTTTCAGTGTCATATGCCTGCATTAAAATACAATTTTGATCTGACCAATGATTTTGCAATGTTAAAATCATTTCTTGAATATTCATTTACTCCACTCCTTTAATGGATCGAAATTTACTGTAAGTATTTCCTTTGATGATGATAAAAAACCTCATTATAGCCACGCCATCAGCTGAAAACCTAAAAAAGCCGTCCCTATGTCTGCTTGAACGACAGACATAGGGACGGCTTAAACCGCGGTTCCACCCTACTTGCTCTCCATAACAAGAGCCTCTTTTTCATACTGCTCCGAAGTTCCTTCCAAAAGCCTCTATACACCCGGCTCGCACCAATCCCGGACTCGCTTTTTACAGAACATGCTTCCGTACTTTTCTTCATCATTGCAGTTATCATGTAGTTATTATCTTGTATAAGGTTAAATTGCGTTAATTTATGTACAAATCATACTCCATTACCCCTCAACTTGTCAATTAATTCTTAAACAAATCGAGCTGATCCAGAAACTTGCGGGATTTAATATAATATCCGCCATAACGTTCGTAATAATCTTTTAAAATAGCCTGAAACATTTTCACATTTTCCGGTTTCATTTGAATTGTTCCGATACGCTCTAATCCTGCTTCAGAAAAGAGATAGAGAAGCTTTGCCAATTTCGGCGCAAGTTCGATTGCTTCCGGATCCATATGACGGCATTTCGGACATAGAAAGCCGCCCTCTACCACAGAAAACACAAAAGGCTGCTGCGTCGACCCGCAATTGATACATTGATTTAGTACAGGGGCAAACCCAGCTTTTTTATAAAGTTTTAATTCATACATCATTATCGGGATTTCAGCCTGATCATTTTCTTCAATCCACACGATAGTTTGTTGAAATTGACCGAATAAGTACGGATCTATATTTTTATTCTCCAGCAGCTTATCCGTCAGTTCTGCAATATAGGAGCAATAAGCCGTCTTCACGAAATCCTCGCGTATCTTACGATGGGAGTTTAATAATTCTCCCTGTTGAATCGTACTCAATCCGCTTCCAAGATAAACAAAAAAACGGGCAAAAACGAATGGCTGAGTAACTGCAGCCATTCGACTTTTTGGTTTTTTTGCACCTTTTGCCAGAGCTTGGAATTTACCAAACTTTCCGCTGTAGATAGTCACTAATTTATGTGTTTCACCATAATCTTTTGTTTTTAATACCATACCATCTATCTGTTCCAGCACGTAAAATCACCCGCCCTCATTTGTTATCACAGTTTCACTAAATTCCTTCAGGGAGATGAAAAATCCCCGGCTGAATAAAGCTTCACTTTATCGCAGGAATTATCATGCTTCAAGCGACATGGTTACAAAGATGGCAAATCTATACCGTCACCCATAGAAGATTGGGTATTTTCATTTTGTCTTTTTTCCTGACTTAATTGTCCTTGCTGCTCTAGTTCTTTTAATAATAAATAGGTTTCAATGTTTCCTGTTTGATAAAACAAATTCCATGTTGCATCTAACACAAGAAACCCCACCTTTCTAATTATTTTTTTGCTGTAACTGACTCATCACAAATAGGAAAGAAAAAACTTTTCTATTTACTTCTCAAGTGCAACCAAGCATTTTCTAAAGCTTTGACTTTACTGCAGAAGGGATTCTAAGAATACGAAATCCGGTTTTAAGACTTCCTTTAACGAATAAGACGTTTTTCTGACGAAAGAGGACAGCCTGACATGAATGCCCCGCTTCTTTTATAGGTTGGTTCGATTTGACGTTTTCATTAGTATAAAATATTACCATCTTTAAGAGGATATTCAAAAAACGAATCAAAACAGCGTATCCGGTCTGCCATATCTTTTAATATTCATCAAGCCGGAAGCCATATTCATGTAATTGATTCTGTTTATTTCTCCAATCCTTCTTCACTTTCACCCAAAGTTCTAAATATACCTTAGACCCAAGCAATGCTTCGATATCGCGGCGTGATTGCTGGCCGATTTTTTTCAGCATACCGCCCTGCTTGCCAATCAAAATACCTTTTTGAGAGCTTCTTTCCGTAACAATCGTTGCTTGTACCAATAATTTATCATTTTCGTTCTTCTCTATATTTTCAATGACAACGGCAATCGAATGCGGAATCTCTTCCTTCGTATGATGCAATACTTTTTCGCGGATAAGCTCAGAAATAACAAACCTTTCCGGATGATCTGTTATTTGATCTTCCGGATAATATTGCGGACCTTCCGGCAATTGCTTAGCGAGCACCTCTAGTAAATGATCTACATTATTCCCTTCCAATGCAGAAATAGGAATAATTTCCTCAAATTCATAAAAATCCTTATATTGATTAATCAGCTGCATAAGCTTTTCCGGTTGAATCTTATCGATTTTATTAATGATCAGATATACCGGCTGTTTTATTTTTTGAAGCAAATCAATAATATATTGGTCCCCGCGGCCGTAACCTTCATCCGCATTAATCATAAATAAAATATGATCTACTTCATTCAAGGTATTCTCTGCCACCTGTACCATAAAATCGCCTAATCGGTGCTTCGGTTTATGAATTCCCGGTGTATCAATGAAAATCATTTGATATTCCTTTGTTGTCAAAACACCTTGTATTTTATTTCGTGTTGTTTGTGCCTTATCACTCATAATAGCGATCTTTTGACCAATCACCCGGTTCATGAATGTTGATTTTCCAACATTTGGTCTGCCTATAATAGCAATAAAGCCTGATTTGAAATTATTTGTCATGCTGTTTTCCTCCGAATTTCTATTCTTGATTAGGCGAGAGGACTCCCAACCTCAAGGAATGTGCAGGGTAAAATCCAATGAGTAAGTGAGAGATGAATCGCCTTTTTGCATTCACGAACCTAAGTTCGTATGTTATAATGTTCTTGAAAGACGCTCTTTGAAAACTGAACATTGCAGGTTGTGGCGAGAATCGTTGCTTTGCCACGTAAAATGTTCAAGCCAAATATGTCAGCCAAGGCACACAAATGTGTGAACCTCAGGTAAGCTGAAAAGTAGTCCCAAAGGCAGGACCAATGGGATAGCGGGGTTGGGTGTTTTTAGCACACCGATGTGTCAACTCCACTGGCGGTTAATCGTCATCTTGAAAGTCGACACCCCAGAAACCCACACTTCCAATTTCTTTAGAAATGAAGTGGCGGGAGTATTCATTGTTTGCTTGCTTCCTATCATACTACATTTTTTAATTAGTTTCACTATATCGACAAAACCTTTAACAATCATACAATGAATTACAAAAAGGGAGGAGCTTGGTCAAGCTCCTCCCTTTTGACAGTTAATTTCAGACTTTCTTAACTGCATTAACGCAACACGGTTGCCGGCAAAAGGCCTGATGACAACCACATCTGCTAATAACGTTATGAAGCTGGATAATCGTTCAATAAACATTATTTTTATCATACTATTATATGAATTGCATTATTTTAGGACCAAAAATAAGTATTCCGACTACAACAGATATCAGCGCAGTCACGAGGACAACACCAGCTGCAATATCCTTTATTTCCTTTATTCTTTCATCATAACCCGGCTGAATAAAATCCATGACCCGCTCAATGACACTGTTTATCATTTCAGTGATAAGCACTAAACCAATGGTTAATAAAATAACCGCCCATTCGATGAGAGAAAGATGGAAAAAGAAGCCTGCTGCAACTACAATCGTCATAGCGACAAGATGCAGCTGGAAATTCGACTCCTTTTTCACCACCGTTTTCAGCCCTGCCCAAGCATAACGGAATCCAACAACTCTTTTCTTATCTTTCAATGCCAAATGCACCTAAAATTTCGTCTTGTCTCTGAAACATTTTCTTCTCATCTTCTGTATTCATATGATCATACCCAAGCAGGTGTAAGAATCCATGTAACGCTAAAAAGGCCAGCTCTCTCTCAAAGCTGTGATTGTATTCTTCCGCTTGCTCTTTTGCTTTATCTATCGAAATAATAATATCTCCCAGTACAACCGGCAGCCCTTCGCCAACAATTTCAAGTTCTTCGTCTTCCATTTCTTGCATCGCAAATGAAATAACATCTGTCGGTTTATCTTTATCACGATAATCTCTGTTGATTACTTGAATTTGTTCATTATCCACAAAGCTGATTGAAATTTCCGCTTCAGCAGCTGTATTTTCTTCTTTTCCGGCAAAGGTCAGCAGCTTTTCGACAAGCGCTCTATGTTCATCAGACACAGCATTGGTTTCATCCTGAAAATCAATAAGCATTATTTATCCCCTTCCTTCTTCGGATACTGAATTCTAGAATGGAAAATTCCTTTCAAAGAATCACAAACCGTATGTTGAATGATTTTTAACTCTTTTAATGTTAAAGGACTGTTATCTAATTGTCCATCTGAAATTTTGCCATTGATAATCGATGACACAATGGAATCAATCGTCTCCGGTGTCGGTTCCTGCAAGGAACGGACTGCCGGCTCGACAGAATCACAAATACAGACAATCGCCGTTTCCTTTGTTTCCGGCTTCGGCCCGGGATATCTGAAATCTGCTTCCTCTGTTTCCGAATTCAGCTCCTTTGCTTTCATATAGAAGAATTGCACTAAAGAATTCGAATGATGCTGCTTCGCAATATCAATGATTTCCTTAGGCATTTTATGCGCCTTTAACAAATTTGCTCCATCAGTTGTATGGCGGATAATAATATCTGCGCTTTCCTTAGGCGGCAATTTATCATGTGGATTTTTATTTGGCATCTGATTTTCAATGAAAAAGGCCGGCCGCACAGTTTTGCCAATATCATGATAGTAAGCGCCCACCCGTGCCAGCAAACCATTTGCTCCCACCGCTTCACAGGCAGTCTCACTAATGTTGGCTACCATTACCGAATGATGATACGTTCCCGGCGCTTCCACCAGCAGCCGTTTTAACAGCGGCTGATTAGGATTAGATAATTGCAGGAGTTTCATATCTGTCAATATACCTAAAAAGCTTTCGAACAACGGCAATAATCCAATTGCCAAAATAGCTGAAAGGCAAGCTGCAACTATCCCTAAACCAAGGTATAAAAAGACATCGAACCACGTATATTTTTCAAAGGACAGGAATAGAAATAAGATAATGACAGCAGAATGAATTAAAATCAGTCCAATCGCTGTTTTTAAAATAACAAGGCGTTCACTTAATTTCTTCATTAACACAATTGCGGCGAGCTGAGAAAAAAGGAAATAGATAGCCGCTTCGACGTGCAGCATTCCGGCAATATAACTGTTAAACATAAATGCTGCTAAAATTGCATATAAGATACTGAGACGTACTGCTGAACGATCGCCGATTAATACTTTTAATAAAATAGCAATAGCTGCAATAGGTGTTACCAAATAGAGTGCATTTGACTGGTCAAAGAAATAACTTTGGATTTTCATAACAAAAATAGCCAGTGCACTTAACAGGGAAACAGCTACAATCGGCAGAAGGTTCCATTTCTTATCTTTTGCAATTTGCAGACATTCCATCCCGAAAAAGTATGCAATTATCGCTGCCAGAAATCCCAACGCCAGAATTGGGTAAATATTGCCCTCCTGTGATAATACGCCTACCAGCTCCAGCTGCTCGTAGATTTCATTTGTAATGGTCTGGCCTTCGCGAACAATGGTTTCACCGGCACGAATAACAACAGGATCCACAAGTGTTGCGGCGTCCTTCTTCTCTTGAGCCGTTGCCTCATAGTCAAAGAAAGCATTTTCTACGACCGCAAATTCTGCTAACTCCATTAAATCTTCCTGTAAACCTTCATTCATTTCCGAATAAGCTAAATCACGCTCTATATTGGTAATTCCAGATTGAATATTCTCTGCTCTGATACCTTGCTCTAATACGCTTTCCAAACTCTCGGAAAATACTGCCCCCGCTTCTTCCAAGTCCTCTTCCGGCTGCTGCAGCAAGGAAATCAGCACATCTTCCGAAATTTCTGAACGAATTTCTTCCGATAGTAACGCTCTTAATTCAACTGCTTCTTCTTCATATACCTCTTCTAAAGCTCCTTCATCATGTTCCGCAATGATGGTTAATACAGCGTCAAAAATTTCGTTTACATAATTTAATCGCTCCTCTGTCACCTCTTCGGAAATGCTGTACCGATCAGGAACGGCATTGACTGCTTCCCTGATTCGCTGATCCGTTTCTTGCTTATTTTCAATCGTTATCGGGGAACGTATTGTCTCTTCAGAAACAGCAAAACGCTGAATATCATATGTATCTGTACGTACATTATCTAATAACGTCAGAAAAACAAGTACTCCTATAATAAGAGCCGGGACAATCGCAATAAAGTATTTTCGATTATTTTTAAAAAAAGGAAGTATTTTCTTCCATCTTTTTTTCAACACCTTCACCTCCTCTTTTTATTTTACCACTTCCATCCAACGGATTGGGATGAAATTATCTAAAATTAAGTGAATTCCTTGATCATAGCAAAACAACAAAGTCACATACTGTTCACCTGATATTTTTACTTAATTTTCCATCATTAGCTCTAAAAAGCCTTTGAAAAACTTTGTCCATATGCAGCATGGATATCTAAACGTTAATCAGAGATTAATTTTATGATGAACAACAAGGATGAGACATTCTTTTGTCTCACCCTTCGTTCTCACTTTCTGTTTCGTAAGCATTTATTATTTTTTGAACGAGTGGGTGGCGCACTACGTCAGCAGCCTGCAAATGAACAAAGGCTAAGCCTTCGATTGGGCTAAGCATCCGCTCAGCAACCCTTAATCCGGATACAATACCTTTCGGGAGGTCTACTTGTGTCATATCTCCCGTTATAATCATTTTCGAGCCAAACCCTAAGCGCGTCAGAAACATTTTCATTTGAGCCGGTGTTGTATTCTGGGCTTCATCCAAAATAACAAAAGCATCGTCTAAGGTTCTGCCCCGCATATAGGCCAACGGCGCAATTTCAATCGTTTCCCTTTCAATTAAACGAGCTGTATGCTCTGTGCCTAATACATCATGCAAAGCATCGTACAATGGCCTCAAATAAGGATCTACCTTTTCCTTTAAATCACCTGGCAAAAATCCTAGGCTTTCGCCTGCTTCCACGGCAGGTCTGGTTAAAATAATTTTTTTCACCAGTCCGTTCTTCATCGCATGAACGGCCATCACCACAGCCAGGTACGTTTTTCCTGTTCCGGCCGGGCCTATGCCAAAGACAAGATCCTTTGACTTGATTGCCTGGACATATTGTTTCTGTCCAAGTGTTTTTACACGAATGGACTTTCCTTTATAGTTCTTTGTAATTTCATCTTCAAATAACGTTTCAAACTGTTTTATCTTACCTTTTTTCGCCAAGTCTACAGCATAGACAACATCCCGTTCCGAAACTGTCTGTCCTTTCCGGATAACGCTTAAAATAGTCAGCAGAATCTCTTGTACTAACTGCACTGCTTGATTCTCTCCAGAAACGCGGATGGATTCGCCTCTGGATATAATGTCTACATCAAGTAAAGCTTCCAGCTGTTTTAAATGTTTATCATTTGTACCAAATAAAGCAAGTGCTTCATTGGCACCTTCTAATTGTAAATCAATATCCACTAAGTTTTCGGGCATAATCAGTCTCCTTGAATAATAAGTTCTTCTTTTACAATATTTTCTTCTACCGAAAGATATAAGACTAATTCAACTTTACCATGCTCTATATGTTCATGTAAAATTTTTTCCGATAATACCGTCGCTTCTGGCCCCAGCTCATTTAATAATTGTATTTTAGCCTGCTCCACCCCTGCCTTAATTGCTTCCTCATTGGATCGCTCTTCATCTGTTTTTTCTGTCTCACTAATTTCACTGGAAACATAAGAGAAAGGAAGCTCCCATTTTAAAAAATGAATGGGCTGTTCTTTCCGCTCCTCTTGTGAATGGGAATAATCGGGGTTTTTAAATCCCCAAAATGGAAGCTGTACATCACCAAAACGCAAATAATGCTTCGTTTTCTGATTTCCTGTTATCTCTTCTGTCTGGTATTGAAGCGGCACAGTGACATGAACTTCATACCACGTATTTGCCAACACCTCTGCTTCTGCAGCAATTGGTTTGTCCGGGTCTTCTTCCGTTTCTGTATTATCTTCTCCTTCCTCCGTATTTAAATTACCAGACACTAATATTTTCCCCGGAACCACGTAATCATTCACACTAACTTCAGCTCGTCCTCTAGAAACATACATATTAGTGATAACACCTTTTTTCGTTGCCACTAAATCTCTTGGTTCTCCAGGAGGGATTTCCTCCACAATCGTTTTTTCAACAGCCTCCAGTTGCAATGAGGTCCCTTGAAGCTGAACGCCTGTCCAGAGCAGCTCCGGAACTTCATTTAAGAGCTGCCGTTGGATATCTTTTGGAGTAGCAAGAGAGAATAACCAGACACCGGGATACACTCCAAACGCCTCCAGCTCTGTTTCTATTTTTTCTTCAATTTCTTTTGGCACGCCAGTGATATGAACAGACCATAATAAATTAGACAAAATGAAAAAAAATAAAAAACCAGTAAAAATACCAGCAAGTAAGAATTTTTTTCGGCTGAGCCTCGAAAGAAAAAAAGGAAAGCCTTTTTGACCGGCAAAGGAAACTTTATACAAAGAGTTTCTCCTTAACTTTCTTAAGGCTCCCAAATCTTTAAACATAATTGTAGCCTCACAGCACGCAGCATCTATTTTTTTTACATCCCAAATAGGGATGCCCTTGCTGGCACATTTTTGCAGAAATAATTCCGGTTTGACACCTTTCACACGAACAGTAACGTAAGCACGTATCGACGGCGGATTTTGTTTTTTCATTTCAACCTCCCATTGCTTATCTGCTATCCTGAACTTTACATAAAATCATGCTGCGCTTATCAAAAGACGTTTTCTAAAAAGGAAGTTTCCATCAGTTTTGTAAATATGGAAGCATCAATCTTCTTTTTCACCTTCATGATTTAAAAAAATTACCTCAGAAATCGTTCCCTCCAGCATAATTTCTTTTGGAAGCATCATTTTAAGCACAAAGGAATGTCCTTTAATGCTTACAAACCCATTTGTTACCTTTAGTTTAAGCTCTTCATTTGTATACAGTGCTAAGCCTTGATGATTTTCAATATAAAAATGCAAATGTCCAATGATAGTTATGCGCGGCATTTCCATAACAACATCGGATGGAAGAGAGAATTGCTCCATTAAAAGCGAACGGATTCTTTGTTGCCATTTTTTCAATGATGATCCCCCCTCATTGATACATATGTAAATAATGCTTTGAACAGAACTAGATACGAGGAAAAACAAAGAAACACCTTAACCAGCATAACAATGCCGATTAAGGTGTTTGATATTTCCTTTTATTTTCTTCTTTGCACGATACTTCTATACGGCTGTTTCGCACGCGGCGGTCCTAAGACCTCTGCCATAATAATACCGTTGACTAATCCTTTTCCATCAAGATTTCCAGAAACACGCTTCTTCATTTCGTTCTTTCCTGGGCTATCTGCTTCATCCTTGCGATCCACAATCAAGTCTTTGAAATTTTGCTTTGCGTCTTCCACATCTTCTTGAGAGGAGGTTTGATAGCGATTTGTCATCCGCTCCATCTGTTTTCTCTGCTGTTCTTCAATACCTCCAGCAGAAATATCCGGACGTGCTCCCTCTCTGTAGACTTGACGCTCGGCACGAGGCTGCTCTCTTTTTCTTTGTGTCTGTCTTTGTGTCTGCTGTCTCGTTCTCATTTCTTGCGGGGAACGCTGCTGTCTTTGTCTTGACGGCGCCTGTTTATTTGGAGGTCTAGACTGCTCTTTTTTCTGTTCTTCCTGTTTCTTTTTAGAATCCCCCAGAAATGCAACTATTCCAGAAATAATGATAATAATAAGAAACAGATTTTCAAATATCCAGTCCATATGCCCCCTCCTTTATTTTCATTTTAATTACTTATTTTGGTCGTCATCCTTATTATCTGTAGAAAGCTTACCAATGGAATCACGCATATCTGTATCAGCATCAATGTTTTGATAGTTCATATAATCCATGACACCCATTTTGCCTGAACGCAATGCTTCTGCTAATGCAAGCGGAACGTCTGCTTCGGCTTCTACTACTTTCGCGCGCATTTCCTGTACGCGGGCAAGCATTTCTTGTTCTTGTGCTACCGCCATTGCACGGCGTTCTTCCGCCTTCGCTTGAGCAATATTCTTATCTGCTTCGGCCTGATCAGTTTGCAGGATTGCACCAATGTTCTTACCGATGTCCACATCAGCAATATCAATGGATAAAATTTCAAAAGCTGTCCCAGAATCAAGACCTTTACTTAATACGGTTTGAGAAATCATATCTGGATTTTCTAAAACTTCTGTATGTGCATTAGAACTACCAATGGTACTTACAACCCCTTCGCCGACACGGGCGATGATTGTTTCTTCACCTGCACCACCGACTAAGCGGTCAATATTGGCACGCACGGTAATTCTGGCTAATGCCTTTACTTCGATACCATCCATTGCAATACCGGCAATAAATGGTGTTTCAATTACTTTCGGGTTTACACTCATTTGTACCGCTTCTAATACATCACGGCCTGCTAAGTCAATCGCAGCTGCCCGTTCAAATAATAAATCAATATTTGCCCGCTGTGCTGCAATAAGTGCGTTTACTACTCTGTCTACATTACCGCCTGCCAAATAGTGGCTTTCCAGCTGGTTGGTTTTCACATTCATCCCGGCTTTATGCGCTTTGATAAGCGGGTTGATAACACGGTTTGGCACTACCCGGCGCAAGCGCATACCGATGAGCGTAAAGATACTGATTTTTACTCCGGCTGCCAAGGCACTGATCCATAGTGCAACTGGTACAAAAGTAAATAAAATAGCTAAAGCAATAACGATGACCGCAATAATAATAAGCGGCATTAAAATATTTTCGTCCATGCTGATTCCTCCTGATTTCAATAATAATTATTTCACTTCCCTAACAACGACACGAACACCTTCTACACGAATTACTTTCACTTTCTTACCCTTGTCAACAAAAGTGCCGTCTGACACGACATCGATTGTTTCATCATTTAATTCTACCAGTCCAGAGGGGCGCAGCGCTGTTAATGAGTTCCCTTCAAGTCCGACAAGTTCTAAACGGTTTACGGAGGATACATAACCATCTTCTGTTGCTGTACTGTCCCTTAATACAATATGGCGAAAAACCCCTTTATCCATACCTATTCTTCTAAATAAGATGACAGCAAGAATCACAGCAATTAAAAAGGCAATCCCTATGCTCATTGACATGTGTACCATATCATACCCTGACATGAATAAGGAACCGATCACCGCGGCTATTCCCAGCACTCCCAGTATCCCGCCGGTTACAAAGAATTCTGCTACAATCAGACCGATACCGATAATAAGCAGCAGCAGCGCCTCCATGCCTGCTAATCCGGCAACAACATGCCCGTAAAAGAATAATACTAAGGATACCAGTCCTAATATTCCCGGTACGCCAAAACCTGGAGAGTACAGCTCTACAATCAAACCGATACTGGCAACAGATAATAAAATAGGAATAACAACCGGATGCGTTAAAAACCTCGCCAGTTCTTCTGCCATCGAAGTTTCTGTTTCTACAACCGTTGCTTCAGACAGATTAAGCTCTTCCAGAAGTTCAGCACGGTTAGAAACAATTCCTTCTGCATATCCAACTTCAACTGCTTCTCTCGGGCCGAGTGTCAGGAACTGTCCTTCAGGAGCTCCATACTCCGGTAAATCAATACTGTTATCAGCCATTGCCGCAGCATAAATAGGATCTCTGTCATTTGATTCTGCAGCACTTCTCATTTGCGCAAGCCAGGCAGATTGTGCTTTCTCATCTGCTGCTGTTCCGTCTTGATTAATAATCCCGCTCGCTCCCATGGTTGCATGCGGATTAAAATAAATATTATCAGAGAACAACGCAATATAAGATCCGGCAGATAATGCTTCATTGACAATATAAGCCGTTGTCGGGACAGTTATACTTTGGATATGCGAACCAATTTGTCCGGCAGAGTCAACACGGCCGCCAGGCGTATCGATTTCAAAAATAATATGATCTGCCCCGCTTTCCATCGCCTCTGTGGTAGCCCGGTCAATAAATGCTTCCAGGCCTCTTTCCACTTCCCGTTCAATTGGAACAATATAAACTGTTTCACCTTCACCCTGCTCAGCCTCTGTCTGCGTTCCAGTAAATATGGATACGATGGTTAAAACTGTTACAAACAATATGTATACAGCTAACCGCTTACGATGTCTTTTCAACTTGAGTCACCCCCTCCTCCTGCACCTTATCTATATTTACGAAAGTAATCCCTAAAAGGTTTCATTTTTCGTGGATGGGTATACTTTGATAGTACCATATCTCCTCAGGTTAGAGAAAGCTTCATCTAAGTTTGACAAGTTGAATGATTCTTTCATTTTTCCTTCGTTTCACTGCGGCCATTGATTTTCTGGACAAATTAAAAAACCAACCCCGATTTAGGGTTGGTTTTCTTTATCGCAATTGCTGCTCTACTATTTGTTTAATTTTGGTACCGTCTGCCTGTCCTTTAACCTTAGGCATCACGGAGCCCATTACTTTCCCCATATCTTTCATGGAGCCAGCATCAACTTCTTTTATTGTTTCCTGAATGATCGATGTTAATTCTTCATCTGAAAGCTGTTTTGGTAAATACTGCTCCAGTATTTCCAATTCTTTTTCGGTCTTTTCAACCAAATCTTCTCTTCCAGCATTTTTAAATTCTTGGAGGGAATCTTTTCTCTGTTTAACTTCTCTCGAAAGAATAGTTAATTCTTCGTCCTCAGATAGAGTATCTTTTCCAAGCTTAATCGATTCATTCTGAATAGAAGCTTTTACCATGCGAATAACGCTCAGGGTTTCTTTATCTTTGTTCTTCATCGCCTGCTTCATATCTTGATTTAATCGATCAAGTAGCGTCATACGTCACACCTTCTTTAGAATTTACGTTTTCTAGCAGCCTCTGATTTCTTCTTACGGCGTACACTAGGTTTTTCATAGTGTTCACGTTTACGATATTCTTGTAATGTACCACTTTTTGATACACTACGCTTAAAGCGACGAAGAGCATCCTCAAGAGACTCGTTTTTACGAACGCGAGTTGTATTTGACATGCTAATTTCCCTCCCTCCGAAGCACAAAACCATTTTTAATGCGAGCATGAACATACTTTCATGCCTTTTTAAATTATAATATAATCCCGCTAAGCGGTCAATGGTTATTTATTAATAATCTGAAGTTCCTTCTTTACCAGAGACAATCTCTACTCCGGCGCTTGCACCGATGCGTGTTGCTCCAGCTTCAATCATCGCTTCCGTTGTTTCCAGATCTCGGATTCCCCCAGATGCTTTTACTCCCATCTCCGGTCCGACAGTTTCGCGCATTAATCTGATATCTTCCACGGTTGCGCCGCCGCCAGAGAATCCTGTCGAGGTCTTTACAAAATCTGCTCCAGCTTCTTTTGCTAATTGACAGGCTAATACTTTTTCCTCGTCTGTTAATAGAGCTGTCTCTATAATGACCTTCGTTAAAGCTTTGTTTTTTGCGGTATCTACAACTGCTTTTATATCTGCTTTCACCAATGCTTCGTTGCCAGCCTTCAGTTCTCCGACATTAATAACCATATCTACTTCTGTTGCTCCATTTTCGATGGCCTCTCTCGTTTCATAAACCTTTGTCTTTGTCGTCGTAGCTCCTAAAGGAAAGCCAATGACTGTACATACCTTCACTGGGGAATCCTTTAGTTCACTCACGCAATAAACAACCCAATGCGGATTAACACAAACAGATGCAAACCTATTTTCTTTTGCCTCTTCGACAATTTTTGCAATTTGACTTTTTGTCGAGTCAGGTTTTAATAATGTGTGGTCAATATAAGATGCTAAATTCATGATTGTTATCTCCTTTTATGCGTTTTTTTCTGCAACATGTGTCGCGTGATCCATCACACGTACGAAAACACCTTTATTCACAGGATATCCAGACTCTATTATCTTCACTTTAACAATTTTACCAATCAAATCAGCTGAGCCTTCAAATTGCACTTTCATATAGTTATCTGTATAACCGATAAGCTGATTATCTTCCTGTTCACTTGCATGCTCTTCCGGAATGACTTCCAGCACTTCGTCTTGATATTTGGAAGCATATTCTTTTGCAAGCTGATCCGATAATGTAATCAATTCATGCACACGTCTTTCTTTTACTTCATCTTCCACCTGGTTGTCCATTCTTGCTGCCGGCGTGCCGGTTCTTCTGGAGAATGGGAATACATGAAGCTCCGAATAACCGATTTCTTTAATGAAATCACAGGTCTCTTGGAATTCTTCCTCTGTTTCTCCAGGGAATCCGACAATAACATCCGATGTAATAGCAAGTCCAGGCAATGCTTTTTGTATCTTTTTCACTTTCTGACGGTAAAAGTCCGTGGAATACTTACGGCGCATTCTGGCCAATACCGGGTCAGAACCAGATTGCAGCGGAATATGCAGGTGACGGACGATTTTTTTACTTCTGTCCAGCACACGTATAACCTCGTCTGTAATTTGACTCGCTTCAATCGAACTGATACGGATACGTTCTAATCCTTCTACCTGCTCCAGTTCTTCCAGCAGCATCGCAAAATTATAGTCTTTTAAATCTTCTCCGTATCCTGCTGTATGTATTCCGGTAAGTACAAGCTCTTTATATCCTGCTTCTACTAATTTATTTGCCTGCGCAATAACATTTTCAGGATCTCGGGAACGAAGCAGCCCTCTTGACCATGGAATAATACAAAACGTACAGAAATTATTACATCCTTCTTGGATTTTGAGTGATGCCCGTGTACGGTCTGTGAATACTGGAACATCCATTTCCTCAAACACACGGTTTTTCATAATGTTCGACACGCCGTTAACAGGTCCCTTTGTTTTTTCATGCTCTTCAATATATGCGAAGATGTTTTTACGCTCCTGTGTGCCGACAACCACGTCTACTCCGGGAATCTCCATGATTTCACCAGGAGAAGTCTGTGCATAGCAGCCTGTTACGCAAACGACTGCGTCAGGGTTCTTTCGGATGGCACGACGGATGGTCTGCCTGCTTTTTTTATCCCCTGTATTGGTAACTGTGCATGTATTAATAACATACACATCTGCATCATGATCAAAGTCTACTCGCTCATAGCCCTGCTCTTTAAACATTCTCCAGATGCCCTCGGTCTCGTAGTGATTTACTTTACAGCCAAGCGTATGGAAGCTCACTGTTTTTGGCAATTTTTCAGCCATTTATATATCATCCTTTCATTTCATTCACAGTTAATTTTAGTTTATCCGTATTTAATGATATCACAAATATTTAAAAATACGATATAAAAGACCCTTTCATCCATATAAGTATGGTAAAAGGGCTTTTATCTTTTCTCATTATAATGCTGCTGCACAATTTTAACCAGCTTCATTTCTACCCCGGTAACCTTTTCTCCTAAACCTTTTTATTTTATATTACTTAGAATAAGCTGCAAGCATCTGATCTAATAATTCCGGGCTGATCTTTTTTATCTCCTGTCCAGAAAGCTGATGATCGCTAATCCAGATTTTATGATTTTGAATCAGTTTTTCACTGAAATTACGGGCCCATCTTGCATTGGCCTTCTCTGCTTCTGGAAGGTTACGGTACACTTCACTGACCACGCTATGCAGGTGATTGGAATCGACCTGCCATTGCTTCGAAATATTTTTTTCAACGATTGCAGCAATATCATCCGGATGATAATCAGGGAAAATAATTTTTTCTGGAATACGTGAGCGGAGTCCTGGATTACTATCTAAGAATTTTTCCATCTCCTTCGTATAGCCAGCTAAAATCACCACAAATTTATCCCTGTAATTTTCTAAATAAGTGAGTAAGGTTTCCACAGCCTGCTTTCCAAAATCATTCTCACTACTATTCGTTAGCTGATAGGCTTCATCAATGAATAGAACACCGCCCATCGCCTGATTAATAATGCGCTTTGTATTTTTTTCTGTATGGCCGATATAGGAGCCTACTAAATCGGCACGATCCACCACTTTTACATTTTTACTCGGCAAAATATCCAAACAATAGAATAAAGAAGCAAGTATATTTGCTACAGTTGTTTTTCCCGTACCAGGGTTTCCTTCAAAAATCATATGATAGGTTGGATTAAAAGATGATTCACCTTCATCAGCGAGCATTTTATCAATTTTTACTTGTTTAACTAAACGATGTACGTATTCTTTTATTTCTTCTAACCCAATTAAATGGTCCAGCTGGGTTAATAATTCCTCCACCTTTTCTTCTTTATCCTCGCTGCTATTTCCCACTAAAGCATCTATGTCTTCATTTAAAATGGTCTGTGTATCTTCAGATTCTGTTTCAATAACCCGATTTGCCATTGTAATCATTAATTTTTGATTGAAATTACGAACCCATCTTGCATTACTTTCATCAACTGTCCGAGTATATTGATTCATGACTATTTCTTTATACTTTTTTTCGTCAACGATATAATCCTGATCAAGTATATCTAAATAACCAATTTCAGCTATTTCCAAACTGGAATAGTCATCAAACACAAACTCATTCGGAATACGGGAAGCTAATCCGCTGTTCATCGAGAGGAAATTTTGCATATCATCAAAATATCCAGCAAAAATAATCATTATTTCACCACGATTATCTTCCATAAATTTTAAAATGGTCTCTACAGCTTCTGCTCCAAAATCATTATCGGAAGAGCTATGCAGGGTATATGCTTCATCAATAAATAAAATCCCTCCACGAGCACGGTCTAATACTGCTTGTGTTTTGGGAGCTGTCTCCCCAATATGGACCCCGACAAGATCTTTTCGCGTAGCCTCTACAAAATTGTCATTTGGAATAACCCCTTCCTGATATAATACATTTCCCAATAATCGAGCAACTGTTGTTTTACCTGTCCCGGGGTTGCCGAGAAATATCGAATGCAGATTAAGCGAGGCTGCCTTCAGCCCTTTCATTTTTCGGGATTGGTTAAACTTCATTGTATTGATAAATTGCTTAATCTGCTTTTTCAATTCCTTTAAACCATACATGTCATTAAGCTGCTCTAACGCAGATTTCTCCTCCTGCTGGACAGACACACTCTCAAGACTCTGTTCCTCTCTGTCTGCTTCTGGCTTATATCTTTCTTCATCACTCGAATTGGTTTCTTCCGTCTGCTGTCCTTTTGCATTTATTTCCTGCTGATTCACATCTTCATCCCTATTATGTATCAAGACACGCTCTCCATTTACTTCTACTGTAGACTGGTCATTATGATAAATATCAAATATATTATTCTCGCCTAATTCTATTTTATCAATAATCAATAAGCCTTCATCTACATTTGCTTCCATATGATTTTCCGGGCTCTGAACCAGCGCAAAGTCAGCCCGAGAACCAGAATAAACCGTAAGCGCATATTTATTTGGATTCATACGCGGTAATTCCAACATCCCTGCAGCCTCCGCAAATGATTCGTTTTCTAAATACAGGATTACCCGGATTACTGCATTATTCAAATATACCTGTGATTGACTGACATACATGGAATCTGCCACTGCAGCAGTCATTTCCAGCTTCGAACCTTCCTGAATATACATACCATACGGAGAATCTTGATTATAATAAATTTCTGATGAAGCAATCTTTACATAGGAATTCACGCACCAAATGGTTGGATATTGCCCAGTTTCTTCACCATGCGCGATAACGTCTTTCAAAAATAAACTTGAATTTCCCGTCATATGGAACGCATTCATCTTTGGAGGCGCTAATAACATAAGATTTGATAGATTAAGCTTTGAATTATTCTGTAATGAAAAAAATCCATTACAGACAACATCATTGGGCCGATTTCCCGTTCCTTTGATCTCTAATTCAAAGATATTGTAGCCGTTCGGAAAATCATAAGTGCCTGGTTCAATAAGAATCGTATCTCCTTTAGAAGAATTCATAATGGCATCTTCAAGACGCTTTTTTCCAAATCCTTTGCCAACCTTCCATACTTTTCTCATTTATTACACCTGCTTTTCTATTTTTCTAACTTTCTCATTTTTCGCCATCTGACATATGCCAAGACAGCCTAAAAAAAGATTATTTTTTATTCTAACTATTTATTTTGTATGTTATATTAGTATACCTGCTTATACAAGTAAGAAGAGACAACTAAATAAAAAATATTCATCAGCAATATTTTTTATTTACCCTAATCTGATTTACTCATAGAAATATCTAGAGGGCTTCTCTTCCATATTTGCGAAATAACTATATACTGCAAGCTCTGCTTCCATTCCTTTACTGAGTAGAATTTATACAATTTAACCATATAAAAACAGAGATAAATCTGCTCGTTTAAACCAGCCTTATCTCTGTTTTAATCTTCTCCTGATACAGCTTATTCCATCTTCACTTAAATGTTATCCAGATCCAGCTCTTCCATCATGCCTTTACCTCATCTTTTTTAACAAGGGTAAAGAAAACAATAGAGCCCATGAGCGTGGTGGTAAATATGATTGCCCCCATCGGAACAGCTGATGCCTCATTAATACCTGCAAGCGGTGAAAAAATAGAACCAAGTAGTAATGGAAGCATCCCTAAAACGGCGCTGGCGCTTCCTGCGCGATGATCCTGCTTGGACATCCCCAATGTAAAGGTGCTTGTCAATATCATTCCCATTGTAATCATATAAATAAATATGAATAAAACAATCAATGCTAAAGGTCCTTCGATAATGGTCATGATAAGCAATAAGGTTGTGACTGTAAGTGCAGTGATAACCGCTGCTTGAAGCATCGTTTTTTCTGCTATAATCCCGCTGAAGCGTCCAATGAGAAAGCTGCCTGTGATAATTGCCAGTCCATTGATACCGAATAATACACTAAACACCTGCGGGGAGACCCCATAGATATCCTGATAAACAAATGGCGTTCCAGATACATAAGCAAAGCTTCCCCCGTGGATAAAACCAACGACCAGGGCATAGCCGATAAAAGAACGGTCTTTCAGCAGACTGCCCATTGTTTTTAACGAAGCTCCTGCTGAGCTTGGAATACGCTTATGCGGCGGCAGCGTCTCTTTAAGCTTTATTGCCACAATGGTAACGGTGAGCAGTCCGACCGCGCTTAAAAAGAAAAAGATACTCTTCCAGCTGGTCGAATCAAATGACAGAATAAAACCGCCTATCATCGGAGCGATCATGGGAGCAATCGCATTAATAACCATCAATAACGAAAAAAACTTCGTAAGTGCCTGTCCGCTGAACACATCACGTACAACTGCGCGGGAGAGAACGACTCCTGCAGAGGCAGTCAGGCCTTGTAAAAAACGCATGGCAATCAATAAGATGATATTTGGAGCAAAAGCACATAGTATAGAGGCTACCGCAAACAGGCTCGTAGCAATCAACAATGGCTTCCTTCTGCCCTGAGCGTCACTGATGGGGCCGGCAAATAATTGCCCAATCGCCAGACCTAGCAGACACGCTGTTAAACTCGCCTGTACGAGTGTAGCGCTTGTGTCTAAATCTCGCGCAATCTCAGGAAAACTAGGTAAATACATATCGATATTAAGCGGCCCTAAAAAAGCAAGCAGACCAAGAAGCAATGCTAATCCTAATCGGGCTGCTCCCGTAGGATTATGCTCTATCGATTTTTCTCTTTCAAAATTCAATCATTCTCACTCCTAACAGCGTCATGGCAAATGACTTTAAACAGTAAAATTTTATATTTTCCTGGTGCGCCTGTCAAATCTTTCAAACACAATAGTTGATTTATTAAATGAACGCATGGTTGCAAAGTATATCAAGTGAGTATGTCATGATTAGATGATAAACTAACAGTATATGCAAGTCTATCAAAAACAATGGGGGTTTACCAATGATAAAGGCAATTGCAGTGGATATGGACGGAACTTTTTTAGACTCCAGCAGTAATTATGACCGGAAAAGATTTGACGGTATTTTTCAGCAGCTTCAAGAAAATGAGATAAAATTTATTGTTGCAAGCGGAAATCAATACGCCCAATTAACATCTTTTTTCAAAGGAAAAGAAGATAACATTTATTTTGTAGCGGAAAATGGAGCGATTATCTATGACTCTCCTAAACTGGAAACAATCGACAGCTTTCCTAATGAATTTGTTCAAAAAGCGGTTGACTATTTAATACACAGCATAGATAAAGCAGCGTTTATTTTATGTGGATTACACAGTGCATATATTTTAAAAAGCGCTGACAACGATTTTAAAAAATTTGCCAAGCATTATTATCACCAATTAAAAGAAGTGGAACATTTTGATTCTTTGCCGAATGATACGTTTGTTAAATTTGCTTTAAATGTAGAAGTCAATCAAACCAGTCACATCGTTTATCAATTAAATCAAGCCTTTCAAGGAGAGATGCAGGCGGTTTCCAGCGGCCATGGCAGTATCGATATGATTATTCCCGGAGTAAACAAAGGAAACGGATTAAACATATTATTAGACAGATGGAATATCTCCCCGCATGAATTGCTCGCCTTTGGAGATGCCAATAATGACTTAGAGATGCTGGCTTTAACAGAACACAGTTATGCAATGGAAACCTGCAGCCCGGAAGTGCAAAAGACCGCTAAACATAGAGCTCCTTCCAATGATGAATCCGGCGTCCTGCAAATAATAGAAACTTATCTGAATTGACATATCGCCGGGCTTAAAATTATGGATATATAAGAAAAAAGGTAAAACAACCGAAAAGAGGCTGGTTTACCTTTTAATTCTTATTCCTTAATTCTTCCATATGATAAGAAATACTGGCAAGCGCATATAACGCCGCCGTTTCGGTACGTAATATCCGCTTTCCAAGCCGGATTGGCTGGAAGCCGGCACCTTTCAAACTAGCAGCTTCTTCTGCAGAGATACCACCCTCTGGACCTATTACCAGCAGAATGCGGTCATGATCAGACAGGTTATCCAATACAGATGCAAAAGCAGAAGTATTTCCTGCCGCTCCCTTCGCCTCTTCTTCATATGCAAACAGCTTTACATGATAGGTTTCACTTTCTTTTATCAATGTTTTTAACTGCATCACCTGTAACAGCTCAGGAATCTGGTTGCGATGACTCTGCTCGCTGGCTTCCTTTATGATTTTACCGAAACGTTTTGCTTTTTTATGAAACTTTTGTTCATCCCATTTAGCAACAGAACGATCCGCTGCAAAGGGAATAAATTTCGCTGCACCGAGCTCTGTTCCTTTTTGGAGTATCCATTCAAATTTATCACCCTTAGGAATTCCTTGTGCAATACTTACTTCCACTGGCAATTCAACAGATTCATCCAACCAGCTTTCGATGACTGCCTGCACTTCTGTTTCATGTATTTCTTCAATCTTACAAAGCGCTGATTTTCCGTCATCCGTATTGCAAATAATCTCATCGCCGGGCTTATTTCTCATCACCCTGGCGATATGGTGCACGTCTTCTCCAGTAATTTTGATTGTCTGATCTTCTACTTGTTCTTTCGAAATAAAATAGCGCTGCATCAGCCATCACCTACTTTTATTCTGGTTTCTTGGCAACAATGGAAACCCAATCTTCCAATTCACTGACAGAGATAATCTCAAAACCAGCTTCTGTCAGACGATCACGGACCAATTGTTTCTTCTTCTGAATAATTCCTGAAGTGATAAAATGACCACCAGGTCGAAGGTTTTTATAAGCATCTTCTACAAATCGGACGATAATTTCAGCAAGGATGTTGGAGACAATGACATCAGCCTGACCGTCTACCCCATCAAGTAAATTATTTTGTTTCGCCGTCACTTGATTTTGAAGATGATTTAGTTTCACATTCAAATTGGTGCTTTTAACAGCTATATCGTCCAAATCAAAAGCCTGTACAGATTCAGCGCCTAATTTAATCGAAGCAATGCTTAAGACGCCTGAACCACAGCCCACATCAATAATCTTATCATCAGGCTGCACATACGCTTCTAAACCTTGAATACTTAATATGGTTGTAGGATGGGTCCCTGTTCCAAAAGCCATCCCCGGATCCAGTTCAATAATTAATTCATCCGTAGAGACCGGCTGATAGTCCTCCCAAGTTGGAGTGATTGTAATCCGATTGGATATTTTAACCGGTTTATAGTATTTCTTCCAGGCACTCGCCCACTCTTCTTCATGAACCTCACTCAAGCTTACTTCGTTTTTCCCTAAATCAATATCGTAAAGCAGTAATTGGTTGATTGCCTGTTTAATTTCTTCCACTGTTTCACCTAAAAAGCTGTTCATCGGCAGATACGCCTTGATACGGACACCCTCATCCGGATAATCTTCCGGATTAAGCTCCACAATTTCTCCAAAGCCTTCCCCTTCAAAATGCTTTAAATCTAACGGATCTTCAATAACTAACCCGCTCGCACCTGTTTCATGCAAAATATTTGAAATAGGCTCCACTGCTTCATTTGTCGTAAGAATCGTAATCTCTGACCATTTCATGTTGTACACCGCCGTTCTTTTGAAATATCTATGTAAACAGAGATGCCTCCAGCCTGCTTATCTGAAAAAATATCATCAAAACTACAAGCTGGAGGACCACTCTGATTAGTCTCCTTTGAACGCTTTACGAAAACGCTGGAAAATATTATCCTCTTGTTCATCGGTGGATTCATTTCCGCCTAATTCATTAAATTGACGCAGTAAATCTTTTTGTTTATCTGACAGATTAGTCGGCGTCATTACTTTTACTTTAATGTGCTGGTCGCCCTGGCCTCTGCCATGAACATTTGGCGCCCCTTTTCCTTTTAAGCGGAAGGTTTTCCCTGCTTGAGTGCCGGCAGGAATTCGTAATTTAACCTTCCCATGGACCGTAGGCACTTCAATTTCATCGCCTAAAGCCGCTTGTGCAAAGGTAAGTGGCAGTTCACAGAAAATATGGTCACCTTCGCGGACAAAGAAATCATGTTTACGAACACGAATAACAACAAATAAATCCCCTGCTGGACCCCCATTTTTCCCAGGGTCTCCTTTGCCGGCTACACGGATTTGCTGCCCTTCATCGATACCGGCTGGAATGTCAATATGGATTTTTTTCTTTCTATTAACTGTTCCAGCACCGCCACAGGTCTCACATTTTTCAGGAATGATTTTCCCTGTACCATTACAGTAATGACACACGCGGCGATTGACAACACGGCCAAATGGCGTATTTTGTTCTTGATTTAATTGACCCGAGCCGTGACAATGGGAGCATGTGTCTACTTTTGTTCCCGGTTTGGCTCCTGAACCATGACACGTATCACATTCTTCTTCTTTTGGAACTTCAATATCGGTTTCTTTTCCAAAAATCGCTTCTTCAAAATCAAGAATCAGCGTATATTGTAAATCGTCGCCCTGCTGTGGCGCATTCGGATCACGTGAACGTCCGCCGCCACCGAAAAACATATCAAAAATATCACTGAAACCACCGAAGTCTTGAGCTCCGCCACCGCCGCCAAAGCCTCCGAAGCCTTGACCCTGTGCGCCTGCATGCCCAAATTGATCATATTGTGCTTTTTTCTGATCGTCACTTAATACTTCGTAAGCTTCTTTTGCTTCTTTAAATTTTTCTGCTGCGCCCTCTTCTTTATTTACATCCGGATGATATTTACGAGCCAGTTTCCGGTAGCTCTTCTTTATCTCATCTTTTGAGGCGCCCTTATCCACACCTAAGACATCATAATAATCTCGTTTTGCCAAATTATTCACTCCCGATACTCTGATTGCATAAGTTTAATCATATCATCATTCATTTGTCTATGGCAACAATGAATATCAGCTTCAAACTAATTTACCTGTAAGCACTATCTTGCTTCTATCCTGTCTGTAAAAAAGCCAAAGCCAAGAGAATCCTGACTTTGACTTTTATTCAGCAGTTATTCATTATTTATTTTCTTTATCGTCATCATCGACTTCTGTATAATCTGCATCAACAACATCGTCACCTTGCTGACCTTCTGCATTTTCTGCTCCTTGTGCTTCTTGAGCTTCTTGTTGTACCTGCTCATAAAGCTTAGCAGAAAGCTGCTGTACTTTTTCTTCCAAAGCTTCTTTTTTCGCTTTAATTTGTTCTTGGTCATTAGACTCTAAAGCTTCTTTCAATTCATCTCTTGCAGCTTCTGCCTGTTGTTTATCTTCATCAGAAACCTTATCGCCTAAATCTTTTAATGTTTTATCTGTTGTGAATACAAGCTGATCTGCCTGGTTGCGAAGCTCTACTTCTTCACGGCGTGCTTTATCCGCATCCGCGTTTTCTTCTGCTTCTTTGACCATGCGATCTACTTCATCATCAGATAAACCGGAAGAAGACTTGATCGTAATTGATTGTTCTTTATTTGTACCTAAATCTTTCGCTCTAACATTAACAATACCATTCGCATCAATATCAAAGGATACTTCGATTTGAGGCATTCCGCGCGGTGCAGGCGGGATATCTGTTAATTGGAAACGGCCAAGCGTTTTGTTATCTGCCGCCATTTCACGCTCACCTTGAAGTACATGGATATCTACTGCAGTTTGGTTATCTGCTGCTGTAGAGAATGTTTGAGATGCACTTGTCGGAATAGTTGTATTACGTTCAATCAGTTTTGTAAACACAGCGCCCATTGTTTCAATACCTAAAGAAAGTGGTGTTACGTCAAGTAATAATACGTCTTTCACGTCTCCTTGAAGGACACCGCCTTGGATTGCTGCACCAAGTGCTACAACTTCATCCGGGTTTACGCCTTTAGAAGGATCTTGACCTAATTCTTTCTTGATTGCTTCCTGTACAGCTGGAATACGTGTAGAACCGCCGACTAAGATAACTTTATGAATATCCTTGTTCGACAAGCCTGCATCAGAAAGCGCACGGCGAGTCGGTTTCATTGTACGTTCTACTAAATCAGATGATAACTCATCGAATTTCGCACGTGATAATGTCATTTCTAAGTGTAATGGACCAGCTTCACCTGCTGTAATAAATGGCAGAGAAATTTGTGTCTGTGCAACACCAGATAAATCCTTCTTCGCTTTCTCTGCAGCATCTTTCAAGCGCTGTACAGCCATTTTATCTTTAGAAAGATCAATGCCATTTTCTTTTCTGAATTCTTCTACCATATGCTTGATAATGACTTCATCAAAGTCATCTCCGCCAAGACGATTGTCTCCGGCTGTTGCAACAACTTCGAATGTGCCATCGCCAATGTCAAGGATAGATACATCAAAGGTACCGCCGCCAAGGTCATATACAAGAATCGTTTGATCTTGATCATCTTTATCAATACCATAGGCAAGCGCTGCAGCTGTTGGTTCGTTGATAATACGTTCTACTTCAAGACCAGCAATTTTACCAGCATCTTTTGTTGCTTGACGTTCTGCGTCATTAAAGTAAGCAGGAACCGTAATTACTGCTTTATCTACACTTTCGCCAATATAATCTTCTGCATAGGATTTAATATGCTGCAGAATAATCGCTGAAATTTCTTGCGGTGTATAGTCTTTATCGCCAATCGTTACTTTATAGTCAGTACCGATATGACGTTTGATAGATTGAACTGTATCCGGGTTGGTAATTGCTTGACGTTTTGCAACCTCCCCAACTTGTCTTTCTCCATTTTTAAAGGATACAACAGATGGTGTTGTACGGTTTCCTTCCGGGTTAGGGATAACGACTGCTTCGCCACCCTCCATCACTGATACGCATGAGTTTGTTGTTCCTAAGTCGATTCCGATAATTTTACTCATTCTTTATTTCCTCCTTCAATACTTCTGCGACACTTTTTTTAATTATTTATTTACTTTTACCATTGCAGGGCGGATAACCCGATCTTTTAAGAGATAGCCTTTTTGCAGCTCTTCCACTACTTTATTTGCTTCTACAGAATCATCTTCAATCTGCATTACTGCATGATGCACATTCGGGTCAAAGTCAGCACCTTCTGTTTCAATAACTGAAACACCCTGTGACGTAAATACATCCTTTAATTGACGATACACCATATCAATTCCTTCCAGGATGCTCTTATTTTCTTCAGATACTTCTACTTGCAGCGCGCGTTCGAAATTATCCATCACAGGAAGCAATTCCTGAACCATATCCTGTGCTTTGTATTTACGATCTGCTTCGCGCTCTTTTAATGTACGTCGTTTATAATTATCAAACTCTGCCTGCAAACGAAGCATGCGGCCTTCCAGTTCTTCTTTTTCATTTTTCAGTGCTTCTATTTGAGCTTCTGACGCATCATTTTCTTCTGCAGTTTCTGCATCTGTACCTGCTTCTTCAGCTGTCTCTTCTACAATTTCCTGTTCTTCTTGCATTGCTTCTTCTTTTTTTTCATTCTCTGACATCTACTCAGGCACCTCTTTTCTAATTTCCAATTAAAAACTATACCATAGAAGATATAGTTAGAAAACTAAAATCCTTGTTTTCCTTATGATTTATCACTATACCATTTCCCCATTGCACCAGTCATTTCCTTTGAAATGCTTTCCATTAAGGATAATACTTTTTTATATTCCATTCTCGTAGGACCAAGCAGTGCAATGGTACCCATCTGGCCGCCGCCAATGTGATAAGAAGCAGTAATTAAACTCAAGTCTTTAATCTCTTCCACTTCATTTTCATGGCCAATAGAAACTTTAATACCTTGATTGGAGTTTTTCAAGAGATTTACAATTTCATCCTCACGCTCCATCAGGGAGTAAAACGAACGAATTCGATCCACATCATTAAATTCCGGCTGCATTAAAATATTGGCTTTCCCGCCAAAATAAAGCTTAACTGCCTGCTCTTGCGTGAAGAGCGTGCGAATCCAATTGATAGAAGAATCAACTCCATTCATATATTTCATCATCAAGGAAGCTACTTCATTTTGAATCACCTCGGGAATTCGATAAAGCGGAACGCCCTGAAGACGGTCATTTAAAATATTGACGAGCTTTTCGATATCAGATGATGAAACTCCTTTTGGCAATGTAAAGGAACGGTGCTCTACATGCCCTGTGTTTGTTACCAAAATCGCTACTGCTGATTGATCGGATAGTGCTAATACCTGAATCTGCTTTACGGTTGCTTCAAACATTTCCGGTCCAAGAATGATAGACGTATAATTGGTCAGTTTAGAAAGGGCTTCTGCTGCCGTCTGCACAATCTGTTCAAACTCATATATCCCGTTATTTGTTAATCTTTCAATGATACCCAGTCCATGCTGATGGATTTCAGGACCAATTAAATGATCAACATAATAACGATATCCTTTTTCTGAAGGCACGCGTCCAGAAGATGTATGCGTCTTTTCTAAAAACCCCGATTCTTCTAAATCCGCCATCTCGTTTCGAATGGTTGCGGCACTGTACGGCAGGGTATCTTTTTTAGATAATGCCCTGGAGCCGACCGGTTTAGCAGATTCTATAAAATCATCAATAATCACCTGCAATATCATAAGTTGCCTATCTGTTAACATGATGATCACCTCTGTTAGCACTCTCATCTTTTGAGTGCTAAATCTATAATAAAATTATCAAATTCAATTTCTTTTGTCAAACCGTTTGGCTTTTTACTTCCTTTATTTTTTGTTCAAAGTTCTCCAATAATAAAAATTGCTGAAAAACCCTGTCCCCGAGAAGCATTCCTCTATTTGTCAATACATAGCTTCCATCATGGTAAGTTACTAATTTATCGTTTGTTAACTGAAGTAACTCTTCCTGATATAATTTATCCAGCGATAGTCCATATCTTTCCCTGAATGCTTCTGTATTAATCCCTTCTGCTTTTCGGAGCTGCAGAAATAATTCTTCTTCAATCTGATCCTGCAGGGTTATTTCCTCAAAATGTTCGACTGCTGATCCGCTGCGGCTAATTTCCTTCATATAAGTCCCCAGCGGTTTATAATTTGCCGTCCGCTTTCCCGGTAAATAACCATGAGCCCCTGCTCCGAAACCAAAATAATAATCATTATTCCAATAGGTTAAATTATGCTTACTCTCAAACCCCGGCTTGGCAAAATTACTTATTTCATATTGATAGACGCCCTGCTTTTTCATATTTTCCTGAAGCAGCTGATACATTTCTACTTCATCATCCTCTGGAGGCTGGTGCAGGGCTCCTTTTCTCCGTTTATGATAAAACACGGTCTTCGGTTCAATTTGCAGCGCATAGGTTGAATAATGCGGCAGACCGAATTGCAGTGCTTCCTTTAAAGTTTTTTCAAAGTGGGCAACGGTTTGATCCGGGAGAGCATAAATTAAATCCAGGCTAATATTAGAGAAATTTGACTGTGTAAGAATATCAACTGTTGTATAAACATCCTTCACTCGATGCATGCGCCCGATTTTTTCAAGCATCTCATCATCCATTACCTGAACTCCAAAAGAAATTCGATTTACACCATAACCGTGAAGTAATTTTGCTTTATCCGTATCAATATCCCCCGGATTGATTTCGATTGTAAATTCTTCGCAGGAGGAGAGGTCAAACTTTTCATTTAAAAACTGAAAAAGCTTCTGCAATTGCTCCATCGACAAAGCAGTTGGTGTTCCTCCGCCCATATAAATCGTCCGAAAGACATTTTTCCTTCCTGGGATAGCTGTGTCTATTTCTTTTATTAAAGCATCTATAAAGGCATCTGCCTTCGTCTCCATGTAAAAGTATTTTACAAAATTACAGTAATGGCAGATCTGCTTGCAAAAAGGAATATGAATATATACTGACTGAACTTGCATCGATTGAACTTCCTTCCTTTGTTAAAAAAACAGATAAGATAACTCTTTCTTGTTTTCCTCTTCAGAAACACCAGTTGTTATTTCTGAAGTTATTTTATAATACTTTATGTCCTCTCGCAATGTAAACGAAAAATCGGCCTGTGACCTCCTAATTCAAAGGCAAGAACATCGCTTAGTCATTAAAACACGATATTCTTGCCAATCAGCAAGTCTTCTTTAAAGGAGATGAGCTCGGATCGGGGCCCATGGAAAGCGTAGTATTTTTCCGCAGCGGCTATTTACAGCTATTTTTATAAGCATTCTTATTCTTTAAAAAATCCCGCAACCGGCAGAAAACACGGTAACGGGATTAATTAATAGCGACAATAGATTATTTCAGCAGTTAATCCTCATCCATCTTCAGGACTGCCATAAACGCTTCCTGAGGAACTTCTACAGAACCTACCATCTTCATACGCTTTTTACCTTCTTTTTGCTTTTCAAGAAGCTTTCTTTTTCGGGAAATATCTCCGCCGTAAAGCTTTGCTGTTACATCCTTACGTACCGCTTTGATATTAGAACGGGCTACAATTTTGTTACCGATTGCTGCTTGAATCGGCACTTCAAATTGCTGTCTTGGAATTAGTGTCTTCAGCTTTTCAACAATCTGCTTTCCGCGTTCATACGCAAAGTCACGGTGGACAACAAGCGATAACGCATCAATTGAATCGCCATTAAGCAATATATCCATTTTCACAAGGCGGGAAGGCTGGTAGCCGATCAGCTCATAATCAAATGAAGCATATCCCTTTGTCTGTGATTTTAACTGGTCAAAGAAGTCATATACAATCTCCGAAAGCGGAATATGATAGACTACATTTACACGAATATCATCTAAATATTGCATATCTACAAAATTCCCGCGTTTCTTTTGGGCAATTTCCATCACTGCTCCGACGTAATCGTTCGGAACCATAATTGTAGCTTCTACGTATGGCTCACGTACTTCCTCAATTACTTGTGGATCTGGCATTTCAGAAGGGTTATCAACCGAAAATACATCACCATTCGTCAGCTCAACTTCAAAAATAACACTTGGAGCAGTCGTAATTAAACTGATACCAAATTCTCTTTCAATACGCTCTTGGACAATTTCCATGTGGAGCAGTCCCAGGAATCCGCAGCGGTAGCCGAAACCAAGCGCCTGGGAAGTCTCTGCTTCGTATTGCAGGGAAGAATCATTCAGTTCTAAACGTTCTAACGCTTCTCTTAAATCATTGTAATCATTAGAATCTACCGGATATAGTCCGCAGAATACCATTGGATTCAGACGGCGGTAACCAGGCAGCGCTGTATCCGCTGGTCGATCAGCCAACGTAATCGTATCTCCGACCCTTGAATCACCGACATTTTTAATCGATGCAGTTAAATAACCAACATCCCCGACCGTCAACTCTTTTTTGGCAAGCTGCTTCGGTGTAAATACCCCGACTTCATTCACTTCAAATTCTTTTCCGGTAGCCATCATCTTAATTTTGTCTCCGACTTTCACAGAGCCTTCCTTCACACAAACATAAGCGATAACCCCGCGGTAAGTATCATAAAGCGAGTCAAAGATTAACGCTTTTAACGGGTCCTCAGCCTCTCCAGGGGGCTCTGGAACAACCTCTGCTATACGCTCCAGAATTTCCTCAATCCCTATATTTGCTTTGGCAGAAGCTAGAATTGCTTCATCGCCGTCGATCCCTAACACATCTTCCAGCTCTTTTTTCACTTTTTCCGTATCAGCACTCGGCAAATCAATTTTATTAATTACCGGAATGATTTCTAAATCATTTTCCATCGCTAAATAAACGTTTGCCAAGGTCTGCGCTTCAATCCCCTGTGCTGCGTCTACGACAAGAATCGCTCCTTCACAGGCTGCCAAGCTTCTGGATACCTCATAAGTAAAATCAACATGGCCTGGCGTATCGATTAAATGAAAAATAAATTCTTCGCCAGCCTGGTTTGTATATTTTAATTGTACTGCATTCAGTTTAATGGTTATTCCGCGTTCACGCTCTAAATCCATTCCGTCCAGCAGCTGGTCTTTCATTTCACGTTTTGTCACGGTTTCTGTATTTTCAAGAATACGATCAGCTAATGTAGACTTCCCATGATCGATATGGGCAATAATCGAAAAGTTTCTGACCTTTCTTTTTTTATTCGTCATTTCACGCACACTCCTAAGTTTTTCCTGTAGCCCCTATTTTTCTTCCCATAACAAAAGGCGTCAATTACTAGCATTGATTATAGCAATTGACGCCTTGAGATTCAATGATTAACTTAGGTGTTGATTAAAAAAACAACTCTCCTATTCCATACATGATGGATACAATTACTTCAAATAATTGTTTGACGATGCCTCCCATAGTAGCTGCTGTACGGTTGGTCAACGAATAATTTCCACCTTCAAGTACATCTGTTTCTGCAACAATAATCTCTTCCTGTTCCTCTCTATCTTGCGCTTCATCCTCTATTACTTCAACTGCAGGAGTGTCGGAGGATACCGTTTGTTCAGCCGGCTCATTCTTCTGCATTCCAAATACGAGTCCGCTCAGAAAAAAGATGACGAGCAATAATAATATAATAATATTTCGCATCAAATCGCTCCTTACATAAGAATATTCACATACTTATTCATCAGACTGAACGGCTTCGGCATCCCAATAATAGTCGCTGAATACTTCCGCTAAGGCATCAGCAGAACGATACAGCTCATCCATCGTGTTATCTACACCGCCAAATTCAATCAACAATGCATTTTCTGCCATATCCTGATTGTAAACGCCATTCCCGCTTGATCCGTCCTTTTGGAACACTCCCCGGCTTAAACCCGGATATTCTTCTTCCATCAATCCATGCAGCTCTGTTGCTACTTTCAGATTCCTTTCATAATCCGGATGCCCGGTGCCGATAACAAATAAAATCTTTGCATAATCTTCGCCTTCAATCGTTTGTGTCGTCTTGTCTCTGCGAAGGGCGTCTCTATGAAGGTCAAACATGTATTGAATCTCCTGATTGCCGGCCACTGCTTCCGCAACAATATCCCGAGAGACTTCGTAGGATTGATGATATCCCATGCCTCTTTCATTCAGGAGCTCCCCGAAATCTGTATTATCTACTTGTGTGCCAATTCCTTTCCTTTTAAGACCTTCTGCTAAACGATCACTGACATTTGTGATATTAATCTCCCCATGCATGGCGCTATTGGGGTCTGTTTCATCTGGCAAATGCGGTAAAAACGACTCTCTGTTGTGGGTATTATAAATAAACACAACATCTCTGTCTCCAGTTGTTTGCTCGCTTTCCGTTTCCTCTGTTTCTTCCTCCGTTTCTTCTGCATCTCCTGTCTCCTCCTCATCTTCACCTGTCAGCACCGCTTCCCTTTCCCTTAATACTTCCTCTAAAGGCGGATTGGACTCAATCGGAAAATGAGTAAAATCATTTTCACTTGCCATTAATAATTGATTGTCAAATATCGAAAAACCTGGAATTTCATTACCAAAAAAGCTCCTGGGATCTGTTGGTTTCACATTAGACGTAAGCTCAAGAAACACACCAGATAATTGAGGTATTTCTGCTTCCCCTTCCGGAAAACTCTGCTTATAAGCACGATTTTCCATTGTAATCAAATGATAAAAAATCGCACTGTCCATTTCCTTCGTCCAATTCGATAACGTATCTGATGAAAATCGATAGGCAGGCTGGACTGCCGTTAATATACTTATTAAAAGAAATATACTGACAAAAAATATGATATAAAGCCCGCTTCGTCGAGAAAAGGTTTGTACCATTTTGCTCCAGTTATTTTTTTTCATAAAAATACACGATGCCACCTTTCTCTAATAACTCTATAGTCCAACCTATGAGTAAACTAGAGAAAGTAGAACCGTGTAAAAAGAAAAAATAGACTTGATAGAGGATGTTAAAGCTTCATACGGCTACCTGGAATAGCTTGAAAAATTATCAATCGTTACTGTCTCATGTAATGCAGCGTTCAGCCCATTTGCTATCACTTCAGCCATATCAATCATAAAGCCGTCTACCTCTTTAGGCGTAACCATTAAATTATGACCAATCGGCGTTAATACTTCCATTATCAGCTGTCTTTTTTCTTCTTCCGACAGGCCGCCAACAATGCCGAACAGCTTTTCCCGCTGTGCTCTATCAGGCAAGTCCTCATCTGTTAACTGCTTCGAGCCGAAATTCATACCAGCAGGAGTTAAGGATTTAGATGGATCATCTCTTTCATTCCATTCTCTACCGAAGTGTTTCAATAAGTAATCAATGGTATCGCTTGTAATAGTAACTGCATCCACCACCGTTGGCACGCCAATAGCAATCACAGGTATACCGAGTGTCTGACGGCTTATTTCTTTTCGTTTATTGCCAACCCCTGAACCTGGATGTATACCTGTATCCGATAATTGAATGGTTTCATTCACTCTGCTGATAGATCTCGATGCTAGCGCGTCAATGGCAATAACGAAATCAGGCTGGTATTTTTCGATAATCCCAAAAATCACATCGCTGGTTTCTATACCTGTCACTCCCATCACACCCGGTGTAATCGCAGCTACTTCGCTATATCCTTCTGCCACAGATTCCGGCTGAAGACGAAATAAATGACTGGTTACCAGCACTTTCTCTACCGTCATCGGACCCAAAGCATCCGGTGTTACATTCCAATTACCTAACCCCACAATCAGACAAGAGGCCTGATCAGGCAAGTCTTGCTTTCTCATTAATTCCTCCAGCTCTTTTGCTAAAATCTTCGCTGCTTGATGCTGTTTCTCTGTATCTTGCTTTTTGACACCGTCAGTATGAATGGTGACATAGTTCCCCGGCTTCTTCCCAATTTGTTCAGCGCCTGCCTCATCAATCGTCACATAGGAAATATTTATATCCTTTATCGTGCTTTCTTTAAATGTGACACCCGCAACTTCCTTCTGTTTATTGTCTTGCTTTTCCGTATACATATCCTTTGCTTCTACAGCTAAGTCTGTTCTTACTTGAAAATGATCCTCTCTATTTTTCATTACACCGCACCCCTTTGTTCAATATGCTTTATTCTGATAAAATAAAATTCCATTATCTAAAAATAAAGCTTTCCTTCTACACTTTATTTTTAGATGGAAATTTCACCGGATAAACTCCTGTTTTCAAACATTCTTAGCATGCACGCCTGGAATAAATTCATACCAATTTATTGATTAAGCAACAATTCTATTGAAAAGATTAGGTAGCTTTGGTAAAATACTCTTGTCGTACTGTGAATATAGACAATTGATGAAAGCATACAAAAGGGCATGTTCAGAAGCAATTCAGCTTGAACAACCTCTAAAACATGTTTTTTAAAATCGTATACTTTTTAGGAGGTGAATAAACATGGCAAATATTAAATCTGCAATCAAACGTGTAGAAGTTAACCAAAAGAAACGCGCTAATAACGTTTCCCAGCTTTCTGCAATGCGTACGGAGATTAAACGTGTAGAAAAATTTGTAGAAGCAAACGATGTGGAAAATGCAAAAGCAGCATTCCAATCTGCGAACAAGCAAATTGATAAAGCGGCTCAAAAAGGAATTATCCACAAAAACGCTGCTAGCCGTCAAAAATCTCGTTTAGCAAAAAAAGTTAACGCATCATAATAAATAAAAGGTGAAGTAAGTACGGACAATTGCCGTAAATACTTCACCTTTTATTATGTTTTTGAAACGCAGCTCACTATACTAAATCCATCAACAGTAATTCAAATGCCAGCCCTTTTTCCATCAGTCCCTGCTTCATTTTGGCATCCGTTTCTGCAAGCTGGCAAAGGATGTAAGACAGACGCTCTTCGGGCAGTTTAGCTTCTCTGGCCATTGCTACTTTAATAACATATGGATGTGCGCCAATATGCTTCTGAATTTGAAATTGAGAATACCCCTTCTTTTTCAGCTGCTTCACTCTTAAAATCATACGAAATTGGTAAGCAAGCAGTCCAATCATCGCAATTGGATCCTCGTTCATTTTCTCTAAATCCTGATAAATTTGAATTGCTTCCTGAATACTTCCTTTCATAACTGCATCGACAAGTGCGATAGACGTAGTGGTCGGGGTATGTGACACTAACTGCTGTGCAATATCTTTTGTAACAACCCCATTTTCTCCAACATAAAGAGCCAGCTTTTCCATCTCGCTTTGCAGGAGCTGGATATTATTAGAGACCTCTGCTTCCAATATTTCCATCGCCTCTTGTTCAATTTCTATCTCATATGACTTCATCAGACTTTGAATCCAATTTCTTGCATCTTTTTCTTTTACTTGTTGACAATCCACGGGGGACGCCAGTTTCTTTAATTGTTTTGTTACTTTTTTACGCTCATCTAATTTTTCATAAGGCGCTATAACCAATAACACCGAATACTCAGGCGGATTTTGCAGATACTCCTGTAAATACGTTAAATCATGTTCAAACGGTGTTTTATCGGGTTTTGTTTTCACAAAAGAAGCATTGGCGGCAAATATTAATTTGCGTTCACCGAAAAATGGAAATGTTTCTGCATCTGCTAATACTTCCTGTATGGAGGTTTCTTCTAAATCATAAAGGGATAAATTAGTCTTATCTCCGTCTAAAACTGTTTTTACTAACCGGTCTTTTAATTGTTCCAGAAAAAAGGATTCTGTTCCAAAAGCAAAGTAAACCGGATGAATCTGATTAGTTTTTATTTTTTTTAGTTGGTCCATCATGCATATTACGCTTCCCATCTAGACATTATTTCGATACTGAGCATGTGAATGTTCCATGCATAAACTCGTCTCTTTTTATCCTATAAGGAAGCAGACATAAACGCAACAAAAAAATAAAGGAAGAACCGCAAGACTTTTGCATCCTTCCTTTATGAAGCATCTATATTAAACGCCTTAAAATAAGCTCTAGAAACAAATTTTAAGAACGATATTTGCTTATATATAATTTGCGCTTCTGTGCAAAAACTATAGATGTCAACTGTTGCTAAAATTGGCTGTTACCATATAGAAGAAGGAATCATGTAAAGAATGTAGATTTTTTTATGTGGATGATTTATACTATAATAGTGAGCAGAGGAGGGGTATATCTTGAACGAATTCGAAAAAGATCCGCAGTACAAAGGCAGCGATGTTGTAGACTCCATTAAAGGATTTACCTTTTCATTTCTCTTTTTCTTTATCATTTTTGCGGTGGGCGTTACCATCAGCGTAATTGGTCAATAATAAAAGAGATAGAGGGTCAAAAAGAAGGGATGCTATCTCTTCTTTTTTTGTTGTCCGGTAAGGTTTATTCTTTTATTTTTATTTTATGGTAAAAAGGTTGAAAAGGTTCCTCCTTCCGCCGTGTAATAAAATTGAATCGCCCCATCCTCATCCGTGCGGTACGCTTGAATTCCATTATTTTCTAATATGTCCAATACTTCTTCATTTGGATGATTATAACGGTTATTTCTCCCGGCTGAAATTAAAGCGAAACGCGGCTGAACCGCTTCTATAAATGCTTCTCCTGTAGATGTTTTACTGCCATGGTGTGCCACCTTTAAAATATCGATTTGCAGTGCAGGATAATCATGTATTATTTTTTCTTCAATCTTCTTGCTGATGTCTCCAGTAAACAGCCATTTCAAGCCAAAATTTGTATATAGAACAATCGAATTGTTATTTGAATTTCCCGTATCTATATCCGGCGCCAATACCTGAAAGGAAATAGCATCATGAAAGTTCAGTACATCCCCTGATCCAATCTGCGTTATATTTAATGATGGCTGAATTGCTTGGAACTCTTCTAATAGCACTGGATCAAAATAGGCGCTTACCATTAATTCCTTTACGCTTACCTCTTCTAAAATAAAACGGACACTCCCAAAGTGATCGACATCGTCATGTGTAACAATAATCGCATCCAGTTCTTTAATCCCCCGCTGATGAAAATAAGCACGAATAATATTTTTATACACTCCTCTGGTCGGTTCCATATCTTCAAAATGAAAAGCAGAGCCAGCATCGATCATAACAACTGCTTCTCTTCTTGCTGCTTCCACTAAAATAGCATCCCCCTGCCCCATATCAAACATGGTCACAATACCTTCCTCCTGAAAATACGGCTTGGCTGCCGTCATTAAAACTGGAAGGATTAAAAGAACCCCTGCAATCCAAGCTGCTTTTTCCTGTCTTCGCTCTAAAAACTTCATAAACAAGAAAAAACAAGCAAAATAAAACATGACGCTGAAGATGGATAACTGATCTAGATACATAGACGGAACGAATGTATTATCGACCCATTCAATAGCTCCCAGAACCCTTTCATGAATAAATGTAAAAGGCTTATCCAATATGACGAGCATACTATCTGGTAAAAAATGAACAACTGCAAAAACGTACATAAGCGGGATGACGAAGAAGGTAAAATAAGGAATAACTGTCAGATTCATCAGAATAGACAACGGATGAAAGATATTGAAATAATAAATCTGGAGCGGAAGAATTGCCATTTGAGCAATAAAACTCACTTGAAAGATCTTCCAAACAGGTGATTTTGACTTGCTGATCCATTCCTGAGACAGAAGTATGGAAAAGGTTACTGCGAAGGAAAACTGAAATCCGATATGGTAAATGATATAAGGATCCCAAAGAATAAACACCATAAAGATAATACACAGCAAATCGGAATACGGCAGTTTCCATCGAAACTTTTGAAATAGAAGGAGTCCAATCATCATTGAAGCAGCACGGAGAACAGGGGGATTCGCTCCAGCCAATATGGCGTAAAGCGGAAGAAACAGGATTAAAAACAGCTGTGTTTTCTCTTTCGTCAGCAGGTTTCCTTTCACTAAAATCAAATATAAAATAGCAATGACCAAGGTGACATGGGTGCCTGAGATAGCAATAATATGCGAGAGACCAAACCGCTGAAATAACTCTGTAACAGGCTCTCCCATTGCTGAGGTGTCTCCAAAAACGATAGCATTAATCCACGGGGCAGTATAATCACTCCAAGTACCCTCCATTTCATTCAGCAGCTCTGTCCTCACCTTATAAAGTAATGGAAGGATGCCTTTTTCAGCGGCACAGTTAATTTGATTAAAATCCTCTAAAACAGCCTGATGGGTAATTTGTTTTTGCAGTAAAAATTGACGGAAATCAAATTGTGCGGGATTTGTACTGGAAGGGGGAATTTCAACTGTTTGCTGAATGGTGCAGGTGGAGCCGTGAAATAAAGCATGCTCAAGAGGAATTTCACGAAAATCTTCATCCTTTTCAGGAAAATACGTAACTAAAAGTTTAGAGGAGTTTTGTAGAGGTTGGAGGGTGAATTGAATTTGTTTGGAGCTAAGCTTTACTTCTCCTTCGATTTTCCCGGTAATTTCTGCATCTATCGAGCTTTCTTCATAGACGGTCTGGGGAATAATAGATAGAAAGGTGATAAAGCTGAACACTGTAACCAGCCAAACGGTGACATTCATTTTTTTCAGAAGCTTGAGCCAAATGAGCCAGAGTATAAAAAGAAGGAGCAGCCATTTCATATCCAATAAATGATATAAAATGGCTGACACGGCGGCAATTGCAGGAAAATGCCAATATCCCCTCACTGCTTTCTCTCTTCATTAAAAAACAGCCGCTCTGCATCGGCTTTTATTGTCTCTGTTTCATCCGGCGTCAAATTGGATGCATCCAATTTTTCCATCAGCGCATGTATAAAAGCAGTCTTTTCTTCAAACTTTGTATCCACTACAGCATCAACCAACGGTACTTTTTGTGTCTGCACGCCAGCCTCTTCAAATAACTGGACTGCATAAGGGTGATTCTTGTAATCTTCTGCATAAAATAAATTTTTAATACCGCTTTGAATCAGCTGTTTTGTGCATTGCAGACAGGGAAAATGGGTAACATATACATCAGCGCCGTCTGTCGGCACTCCGAATTTCGCACATTGCAGCAGTGCGTTTGCTTCCGCGTGAACCGTCCGTACACAATGTCCATCAATGACGTAGCA
Source organism: Oceanobacillus sp. FSL K6-0251 (assembly GCF_038004725.1). Classification (NCBI taxonomy): domain Bacteria; kingdom Bacillati; phylum Bacillota; class Bacilli; order Caryophanales; family Bacillaceae; genus Oceanobacillus; species Oceanobacillus sp. FSL K6-0251. Next base: position 2,929,164 of record NZ_JBBORS010000001.1, read on the forward strand.
GCCCTCATCGATACAATGTACATCCCCAGAAACGCTTCCATTATAACCTCCGGCAATAATACGTTTATCCCGGACAATCGTAGCGCCTACCATTAAGCGGGTACACGTACTTCTTAAAGCTAGTAGATGACTCTGCGCCATAAAATATTGATCCCAAGCAATTCTCTCCATGATGATCCCCTCTTTCCCTTATTTTCTACGGCACTTGGATATGCTCGATCAGCGTCTCCAGTGTTTTTTCTCCAATACCAGAAATCTCTAATAAATCCTCTGGTGTTTGAAACAATCCATGATTATCACGATGGGCAATAATCGCTTCCGCTTTAGCAGGTCCGATACCAGGAAGCTGGGTCAGCTCCTCACTGGAAGCCGTATTTATTTTTATCTTATTGTTATTTGTCTGCTCCCCCGCAGGAGCATTCACTGCAGGTTCTTCTTGGCCGACAGCAGGTATCAAGACAACCATCTCATCCTGAACAACCTGTGCTAAATTCACTTGTAGAATATCTGCATTTTCGGTAAACCCGTCAGCTCGGTCAATAATATCCCTGATCCGGTCACCTTGTTCCATTTCATATACTCCCGGCTGCATCACTTCTCCTTTTACATCGACCACTGCTGTTCGTGCTTGTTGTTCTGCCGGAGTTTCCTCAGTAAGCGGGGCTTCTGTTGGTTCTTCCAAATCTGAAGATATTAATGAGGCGGATAACGGGCTGGACGGTTCTTCTTTGCTGATAAATATAAAAAAAATAATAACAGCAGCAATCACAATAAAAATATAACTATTTTTCTTTAACCAATACAAAAGGTATTACCTCCTTCTTTGTCAAAATAGTACCCTCTTACTTAGTATTTCGACAAAGAAAGATAATCTCCTTTTCCTCAGAAAATAGATTAAAATACACTTTTGCAGCTTATTTTTCAGCCAAAAAGAAAATCCTTTCTGATTGTTCATCCCAATTATCTGCTTCTAATGAAAAATCAGCATAGATATGGATTTTCTTAAAACCGATATTTTTTAAAATATTTTTATATACTTCTATCGGAAATGTCCGTTGATGATGTTCTTCTTGAAAACGAATAAAGCGGTCTTCTTCTTGATGGAAAAAGGTAACATGGTGGTACATTTCTCCTTTTTCCTCTCCCGGGATACACTCCCAGATATAAGCCGCCTCCTCCATTACATCGGAAAATGTCTGGCCGATATAGATATCCTCTACAGTGTGCATGGAATGGACATCAAAGAAAAATATCCCGTCTGGTTCTAACAACTGATAAACATTCTTAAAAGCTTGCTCTACAGCTTGAAGGTCTGTTACATAATTTATTACATCACAGCAGCTGATTGCCATGTCATAACGCTGCTCCACACCATCCAGCTTTGTCATATCTGCTTCTAACCAGCTGATACCATCTGCAGGTTCTAGATCCTTTTGCGCTTCATGCAGCATGTCCCCGGACTGGTCTACCCCCGTCATTGTATATCCTCCGGCAGCTAATTTCCGGGTAATGACTCCGGTACCACAGCCTAAATCAATAATTGACTGCACTGGTCTTTCTGTCTGAGCTATCATTTGCTGAATCATAACCACCCAATCATCATATGGGACATTATCCATCAGCCGATTATAGACCGCAGCCATTTTTCGATACACCATTTTCCTTACCCTTCCTGCGTAATATTCAGCGCAATACGGTCCGCATCGCCCCATAATTTTTCTAAATTATAATAATATCTTTCATCCTTATGGAAAACATGACAAACGATATCACCGACATCAACAAGAACCCATCGCGCTTCTTCAAAGCCTTCCATTCTTTTAATGTCTTTTCCATTTTCTTCTGCAGTTTCTTTGATTGCCCGGGCAATTGCTTGTACCTGCCGTTCATTGCTTCCGTGGCAAATCACGAAATAATCAGCGACTAAAGATACTTCGTTCATATCTAAGGCAACAATATTTTCTGCTCTTTTATCATCGCAGGCTTCTGCAACTACTTGTATTAATTCTTTATTATTCATTTTTTTATTCCTCCAAAAATGTGTTGATTTAAGTCGTTATAAGCATGAAAGCTGTCAGGATATACAGTGTTGTCCCTTTCCATCAAGAAACGAACCGTATTCTTTGCTGCCTGGTAACATGCTTTTGTTAAATCTGTCTTAGCTGTCTCTCTCACTTCCTCTACCCCGGGGAAATTTCTGAACGGCTCAATATAGTCAGCGATAAAGATAATTTTATCCAGCTTTGTCATATCCGCTCTTCCCGTTGTATGGAAGTAAATAGCATCTTTTATCTCTTGATCCGTAATCGCATAATTTTCTTCTATCCGGACCGATGCAACTGGTCCATGCCATAATTCATGATGAAATGAAAGAAGCAAATCCGGAAGTTCGCTGCTCGTTTTAATGGTTTGCTTCATTTCCTCTAAGGAATCACATTTACAGTAATCATGAAATAAGGCAGCGATAGTAGCATTTTCTACGGATTCATGAAAGTTTACAGCAAGCTCTGCTGCTGTATCAGTTACTCTCAACGTATGCTCATATCTTCCTTTCGTCAGTCTTTCCTTCAAATCTGCCTTCAGGTTATCTATATTCATAAATCTGATTCTCCTTAATATAATTCATCACACCATCAGGAAGCAAATAACGAACTCTCTCCCCTTTTTCTAATCGATTTCTGATAAAGGTAGAGGAAATATCCAAAGGATGTATCTCCAAGCGTTCCACAGGATAAGGCGTATCTAATGTATATCCCGGTCTCGATACACCTATAAAACGAACCATATGAACTAGTTCCTCTACCCGATTCCATTTTGGCAGATAGTCTACCATATCCCCGCCGATAATAAAGCTGAAATCAGCCTTAGGAAAGTCCGCCGTCAGTTCCTTTATCGTGTCATAAGTGTATGATTTCCCTTCTCTTTCAAGCTCTAGCGCGTTTACTTGAAAATAAGGATTATCCTTGATTGCCAAATGAAGCATCCGCAAGCGATGGGATGCATCCAAAACGACGGTATCTTTATGAGGTGGTGTCCGCGTCGGAATGAACCATATCTCATCCAATTGCTTTCGGATTCTTACTTCTTCAGCAATCCATAAATGTCCTATATGCGGCGGATTAAATGTTCCGCCTAAAATTCCAATCTTTTTCAAAGACTCACCTTCTGAAATTATTAATATGCTTTCAAACATGAAGCGTCATTTGGATTACTCGTCCCATTATGACCGCTGGCGGTTTTATGAACAGCCTCTGTTTATGGTAATTTAATTTCTTTATGGTCCGTTGACTCTTTATACAAAATAATCGTATTGCCGATGATTTGTACCACTTCTGCTTCCGTGCCGGCAGAAATCTGTTCAGCAACAACATGTTTATCCTCTACACAATTTTGAAGAATACTGACCTTTATCAATTCTCTCTTCTCTAATGCTTCGCTGATTTGTGTGACCATATTTTCATTTACCCCATCTTTCCCAACCTGGAAAATAGGCTTAATATGGTGCGATTCACTTCGTAAAAATTGCTTTTGTTTATTGGTTAACATCTGCTTTATCCCCTTTTATCTTGGTTATCATCTCTTCATCCATTCCAGTGACGTCGACATTTTTGTTGGTCCAGATTTCAAATGCCTTCTGTGCTTGATAAAGCAGCATCGTATGTCCATAATGAATCCGGCCGCCTTTTTCCGCTGCCTGCTTTAAAAACTGTGTCACAAGCGGCTGATATACAATATCACTGACAATCGTGCCTGCTTTTAAATTAGACAGGTCTACGATTTGCTTTGCTTCCTCCATCCCAACAGAGCTGGTTTGAATAATAACATCATATGCTGCAATGTTTTTCTCAGCCTCTGCCAGCGTGATAACAGAAGCACTGGTTCCTTTCATAATATCTTCACATTTTGACTTCGTCCGGTTGGCAAGCGTCAAATTCGTATAGCCTGCCTGAATCAGTCCATGGAAAATACCTCGTGCAGCTCCGCCGGCACCGAGTATTAAAATAGGAACATCTATATTCCTGTCCATATCAGGAAACTTATCGCGCAATGCCTGCACATAGCCAATTCCGTCCGTATTATACCCGACCCATTCATTTCCTTCCAAAGAAACGGTATTGACTGCCCCCACGCGTTCCGCAGTAATATCAATTCTATCCAGATAAGGAATAATTGTTTGCTTATAAGGAACCGTAATATTAAATCCATTCACTTCTTCTTCTCTCAACTTCTTCATTTCCTCACCAAAAATTTCCTTACTTGCTATTTCATGCAATCTATAAGAACCTTCCAGACCGGAACGCTCTAAAAAGGAAGTCTGAATCCAAGGTGATAAGGAATGCTTGATGGGATAACCGATTAATTTCAATTTTAAACTCAACGGTACGCCTCCTGTCTCTCTTCTCTCTATGATAAATAGTTGGATCCGATATTATTTTTGTGTTCTCTCAGAAGTTTACCTGCTTACTGCTGGCCGGATAAAAGGGATTTTCTAGTGGTTACGGAAACCCCTTTGGGACTGTGGGCTGCTACCGTAGCCCCCTCGCCCTGCACACTGATCCAGCCTAATCCCGGAAAAACAATATCTACTTTTCCTTTTTCCATTTTAAAGCTGTGTGCCGTAAGCGGCGGGAAGTTCTCCAACTGTTCTTTATACGGTGGAGACAACAGCTCCCCGGCATGCTTCTCGTATAATTCATCCGCATTCTCCAGTTTTGTACGGTGAATCGTTAAGTCATTCGAGAAGTAACATACAAACGATTGTTTCTCTCCTTTAATAAAATCCATCCTTACTAAGCCGCCAATGTATAGGGTCTGCTGTTCCTGCAATTGATAAACCCTGGCCTTAATTTCTTTTTTGGGTGTTATCATTTTTAATTCTTTTTCAGAAACATAATGTGCCATCTGCTGTTTATTAACTATTCCCGGTGTATCTACTAAAAACGAATCTTCATCTAATGGTATTTCGATAAATCCTAATGTTGTTCCCGGGAAGTAAGACGTCGTAATGGCCTCCTCTTCTCCTGTTGACTCCTTAATCAAACGGTTGATAAATGTTGATTTCCCGACATTCGTAACACCAACAATAAATACATCCTTGCCAGACCGATGCGCTTCTATTTTTTCCTTCAGCTCATCTATTCCTTTTCCTTTTACAGAAGAAATCAATATAACATCCTTTATTTTGATTCCCAGCTGGCTCGCTTCATGACGCAGCCACTGTTTTAACTTATTTTCATTTGTTGATTTTGGCAATAAATCCAGCTTATTGCCAACTAAAATAATCGGGTTGTCCCCCGTGATTCTTGGCAAATTACTTAATAGCGTACCATCCACATCAAATACATCGATGATATGCACTATCAATCCATTTCTATCACGTATGGAACTGACCATTTTCAAAAAGTCTGCATCCGTTATCGACACATCCTGAATTTCATTATAATGCTTCAAACGAAAACATCTTTTACATAAAATAACGTCCTTCTCTAATGCACTGACTGGCGCATATCCTGCTTCATTCGGATGCTCTGTCTGAATAATACTTCCGCACCCTTGACAAATATGTTGCTCCAAACCTTATTCCTCCTTATAATGCTTATCCTTGTTCTTAATTCTTTTTAAAATTATTCTTTCCATAAAACGGTTAATCTTTGTTATTTTTCCGTCTGTCTGCACTACAGGTATGACCAGTACAGTATAGAATCCGGCCATATTGCCTCCGAGGACATCCGTCATCACCTGGTCACCGACGACTAAAATTTCTTCTTTTTTCAAATCCATTTGCTTTGCAACAGTCTTAAAAGCTCTGCTCAAAGGCTTTCTGGCACTAAATACAAAGGGAGTTCCAAGCGGCTCCGAAAAAACGGTGACACGTTCTTGATTATTATTTGATATGATGGTTACTTTTATATCATTTTCTTCCATTGTTTTAAACCATGTAATCACATCAGGGGTTGCATCTTTCACATCCCATGCAACAAGCGTATTATCCAAATCCGTGATAATCCCCTTGATTCCCTTTTCTCTTAATTTCTCTGGTTTCAAGTCAAAAATTTGATCAATTTGCTCATCAGGCAAAAATTTAGAAAACATATACACACCTCAAGATTTTCAATAAATTAACACATTTGTTCCTTGCATACTATAGTACTTTACTTATACAAACATTGTTATTTAACTTAATCCGCCGCATATACAAGATAAAGAAACTCCATCATAATTAGGCGAAAGGAATCCCAACCTCAAGGCAGGCTAACGCCGCAACGTCCTGGGGTTGCGATTACTCACCCCATCGAAAACATTTGTACGTCGGAATGTACAAAGTGAAGCCAAGTAGGTAGGAACTGAATCGTCTTTTTCCACATTTACGAACATAAGTTTGCATGGTATAATATTTTTGAAAGATGTTCTTTGAAAACTAAACCAATAAAAGGTTGTGGCGAGAATCGTTGCTTTGTCACATAAAATGTTCAAGCCAAACATATCAGCCAAGGCACATAAAGTGAAACTTTATTCAAGGGGTTCTTTCCCCCCCTGAATATTAGTTGAACGAATCGGGTCGTTACTGGCTGTTGGATCTCCTACTTAGAATTTTGAGTTCTCACCATTCTTGAAGTAGGAATCTTACAAAAGCCCTTCGATGGGACGAATCGCAGTCCCAGCCAGTTACACTGCGGCAAACTTGTGAACCTCAAGCAGGCTGAAATGTAATCCCAAAGGCAGGACCAATGGGATAGCGGGGTTGGATGTTTTCAGCACATCAATGTGTCAACTCCACTGGGGCTTAATCGTCATTTGTAAAGTCGATACCCCAGAAACCCCCACTTCAAATTTCAGATGAAATTAAGTGGCGGGAGTATTCATGCTACATCACATTATACCTAATCCTACTACAACTGACTAGCGTTTCAAAGAATTATTGCCTCCATTAGGAATGTTCGCCTAATCGACAGCGATTTCCAATTTTTTCTTTTGTTGATCGGAAACTATGCAGCCTGATCCCTAAAAATACATCTATCTCTAGAAAATCGTTCGACAAATTCTGATATTTTTCGATTTTGTGGATAACTTTATCAACATAAAAATGTTTTAATAACAACAGTAAGCAGGGTTACCCACCTTCTTATACACAACTTATATACAACTATATGTAGATAAGTTATAGCTTGTTAACACAAGATACACGTGTTAAATTATTATTAACTTAATAGAAATGCTGACACTTGAGGAGGTTGTATTGTGGAAACATTATCGGACGAACTATTACTTGAATCATATTATACAGCAATATCATTAAACTTAAGTCCTGATTTTCTTTCTTTGTTTGAGGAAGAAATCCATAAAAGATCTCTATCTCATAAAATTAAAGAATCTGTATAATTTTGTCTTGTTTCCCAAACTTCAATTTAAAAATTGAAGTTTTTTTTTCGCTTTTTTCCCTTGTTTCTTCCTATTTAAAATACAAGCTTTCCATCCTGATCATCACATTCTTTTTGTATGCATCCATCTTCTGAATAGGTTATAATCAAATGTAGCACTCTAACTTTGTGCAAAAAAACCGTAAAGAGATGGAGAACAAATAGAAAGCATGGTATTCCCCCTTCATTATCACACCGAATAACCTTTATGTGCTCTGTAAAAAGAAAGCTTCCACCCCTATTTCTTATTCATAATAGGCAGGCTTTTTGTTTTCAACATTAGAAATGAACTTGAACACTTTTAACTGAAGGAATATTTAAAGTATTTTATTTTGCTCTACAGTTAAAAGGAATTCGCTATTTTTGTAAAAGGAGGAATTACTTTTGACGTTACTACACTGGGCTGTTTTATCACCGTTTATCGCAGCCATACTTATTCCATTCTTGTATAAGTATTTAAATAGAATACATACTGGCTGGTTTGTTTTGATTCTGCCTCTGGTACTATTCATTTATTTTCTATCTTTTATACCTAGAACATCATCTGGCGAAGCAATTTTAAATAATTTGGACTGGGTTCCTTCCCTCGGAATAAACTTCAACGTATATGTTGACGGTCTAAGTCTGCTCTTCGCATTATTGATTACAGGAATCGGAGCACTCGTTGTTCTCTACTCTATTTACTATTTGTCGAAACGAAAAGAAAAGTTAAACAATTTCTATGTCTATCTTTTAATGTTTATGGGTGCTATGTTAGGAGTCGTTCTTTCCGATAACTTAATTGTTATTTATGTTTTCTGGGAAGTAACAAGTATCGCTTCTTCATTATTAATCAGTTACTGGTATACGAGAGAAAAATCTATTTATGGTGCTCAAAAATCAATGTATATCACCGTTTTCGGCGGATTATCCATGCTCGCTGGTTTTTCTTTACTTTACGTTATTGCCGGAACATTCAGTATCAGGGAGCTGATAGCAAATGCGGACATTGTTATGGCGAGCGGATTATTTATCCCGGCAATGATTCTGGTTTTACTAGGCGCATTTACCAAGTCGGCTCAATTTCCATTCCACATCTGGCTTCCAGATGCAATGGAAGCGCCGACACCCGTCAGTGCTTATCTTCACTCTGCAACTATGGTAAAAGCAGGAATTTATCTTGTTGCCAGATTAACCGGGGTATTCGGAGGTGCACCAGAATGGTTCTGGATTATTACCATTGCCGGATTAGTTACCTTAACATGGGGTTCTATTTCAGCAGTACGGCAAAAGGATCTAAAAGGAATTCTGGCCTTTTCCACCATAAGTCAGCTCGGTTTAATCATGAGTTTACTTGGGACAGGCTCAGCTGCGTTCTATTTTCAGGATGGGGACAATGCGTTATACATGACCGCCATCTTAGCAGCGGTATTTCATCTGGTTAACCATGCAACCTTTAAAGGAAGTCTGTTTATGGCAGCCGGAATCGTTGACCATGAGACAGGTACAAGAGATATCCGTAAACTGGGCGGTTTAATGACTATTATGCCTATTACAGCAACCATTTCTCTTATTGGACTGGCTTCGATGGCAGGATTGCCTCCATTTAATGGTTTTTTAAGTAAAGAGATGTTTTTGACAGGGATGCTGAATGTGACGGAATACGGTATTTTCCATTTAGAAACATTTGGATTTATCATTCCGATTATTGCTTGGATTGCCAGCGTATTTACCTTCTTATATTGTATCCTGATGTTTTCGAAGACATTCATGGGTAAATTCGATAGCAGTAAGCTAAAAGTACAACATGTGCATGAGGCTCCGATCGGTATGCTGATCAGCCCTATCATACTCGCTGTTCTTGTTGTTGTATTCGGGCTTTTCCCTAATCTGTTAGCGTACTCCATTATCGAGCCTGCTATGGCAGCTATCGCACCCGGCATTCTTTCTCCAGGAGAGTTTTTTGATGTACACATCACTCACTGGCATGGCTTTTTAGCACCAGAGTTATGGATGACAATCGGTGTGGTGGTATTGGGTGTCATCTTATTTATGACCTTTAAAAAATGGGAAAATACCGCATTCTACCGCGGGGAACGTGATTTGTTCAACTACGCCTATGATTATGGATATGACGGCTTAGTAAAAGGGTCTCAATGGCTAACACGTATCCAGATGACAGGCAGGTTAAGAGATTACTTCATCTATATGTGTACATTTATCATATTGATAATGGCCTATACGATGTACCGTTATAATTTACCGGCGATCCAATCGCTTGATTTATCACCGGTGCCAATTTACGTATGGTTTGTCATTGCAGTATTTATCGGGTCTGTTATTGTTATTCCGTTTATTAATAATCGGGTAGCATTAATTATCGCAACAAGTGTCAGCGGCTTTATCGTAGCTCTATTATTTGTTCTGTTCCGAGCTCCGGATTTAGCGTTGACGCAGCTGCTTATCGAAACCGTATCCGTTATTTTGTTTATGCTTGTCTTTTATCACTTGCCGAAATTGAAGAAGGTAAAAACACCTCCAAAATTGAAGGCTGTTAAATTAATCATTTCCATTGGATTTGGGCTGATGATTACACTTGGTTCCCTATCTGCATTTTCATTGGGACAAGAGGCAAATTATTCTTCGATTTCCGAGTACTATACTGAAAATGCCAAGGAAGAAGCTGGAGGATATAACATCGTAAATGTTATCCTGGTGGATTTCCGTGGTCTTGATACCATGCTGGAAGTGCTTGTTGTCGCTTTAGCGGTATTAACTGTTGTCAGTTTAATACGATTACGTTTTAAAGGAAGTGAGGACGTATGATGAAAAAACCAAATAATATGATGCTGCAGACATTGACCAGGCTCATTATTTTGATTGTCCTCTCCTTCTCTATCTATTTACTGCTCGCAGGTCATAACAGCCCTGGCGGAGGATTTATTGGAGGTCTAATGACTGCAAGTGCCATTCTTATTTTGTACCTCTCATTTGGCTTAAATTCCATTAAGAAGGTCATTCGATTTGATTATATAAAAATAATCGGCATCGGGTTACTTTTTGCCAGTGTAACAGGTGTGGTCTCTATGGTTTTTGGTTTTCCTTATCTAAAACAATTCTTTGACTATTTTAGACTGCCAATCCTGGGAGAAGTTGAATTGACCACCGCACTGCCTTTTGATTTAGGTGTTTACTTTGTTGTACTGGCCAGTGCACTTGCAATTATTCTGACGATTGCGGAGGATGATAAATAATGGAACTATTAATGTCAATTGTCATAGGAATTGTTTTTAGCGTAACAATTTATCTGTTTATGTCTAAAGACCTGCTCCGCGTTGTTGCAGCTACATTATTACTTTCTCACGCCGTGCATCTTTTATTATTAACGATGTCCGGGCTGCAGCGCGGTGCTGCTCCTGTTTTAAGTTTTGAAGCAGAAGCATATACAGATCCGCTGCCTCAGGCGCTGGTACTGACAGCCATCGTTATTGCTTTTGCTGTTACTGCTTTATTGTTAGTTATGTCTTATCGAACCTATAAAGTGCATAAAACAGACGATTTAGAAGAATTAAGGGGTTCTGCTGATGAGTAATGTAATTATTCTGCCGGTTATTATACCTTTTATAATCGGCGCTATACTTATACTTTTATACAAACGACACACGATACAGCGTGTGATAAGCGGAATTACAATGCTTGCTTTACTGGCACTTTCCGTTTACTTAGCCATTTATGTGTACCAGCATGGAACGCTCGTATTGGAAGTCGGCGACTGGGAGGCACCTTTTGGAATTGTTATTGTTGCAGATTTACTTTCAACACTGATGCTGCTTCTATCTACTTTAGTAGGTACCGTCTGTTTGTTCTTTGCTTTCCAGACAATCGCAAGAGACCGTGAAAAGCAGTTTTTCTACCCACTTTATCTTTTCTTAATGATTGGGGTCAACGGTTCTTTTTTAACAGGCGATCTATTTAATCTATTTGTATTCTTTGAAGTAATGTTGATTGCCTCTTATGGATTGATTGTTCATGGAGGGACAGGCTATCAGTTAAGAGAGTCCTTTAAGTATGTAATCATCAACATTTTTGCATCCGCCCTCTTTATTGTAGGGATAGCGTGGATTTATTCTATTACCGGAACAATGAATATGGCGCATATCGCCCAGCGTGTTTCGGAATTAGATCAGACTGGCGCACTCAATATAGTAGCTATTATGCTGTTTATTGTTTTTGCTTCTAAAGGAGCCTTATTCCCACTTTATTTTTGGCTTCCGAAATCCTATTACGGTCCTCCTGCTGCTATAGCAGCCTTATTCGGGGGCCTGTTGACCAAAGTAGGTATTTATGCGATTATCCGTACATTTACTGTTATTTTTAATCATGATACAGGCTTTACGCACAAAGGATTAATTGTTACGGTTGCCGGTTTTACCATGTTATTCGGAGTTCTTGGAGCTGTATCGCAATTTGATTTCAAGCGGATTCTCTCCTATCATATTATCAGCCAGGTCGGCTATATGGTGATGGGGCTTGGTATCTTTACTCCTTTGGCTGTTGCCGGCGCCATTTACTATATTGCGCATCACATGATTGTAAAAACAGCACTTTTCTTATTTGCTGGAGCAACACAGAAAATTACGGGAACAACCGATTTAAAGAAAATGGGTGGATTGATTGGAACCCATCCTTGGCTTGCCTGGCTGTTCTTTATCACTGCCATTTCCTTAGCAGGTATTCCGCCGTTAAGCGGGTTCTTCAGTAAGTTCCCGATAATATTAGCGGGCTTTGAGGAACAACAGTATGTCATTTCTGCGGTAGCGCTCCTGGTTGGGCTTCTGACCTTATTTTCTATGATGAAAATTTTCAGTTACGCTTTTTGGGGCAAGCAGAAGCATACAGAGGCACAAGCAAAGATTCCCGTAGGAAAACTGTTACTGCCGATCTTACCGCTTGTTGCACTTACCATTATTTTAGGATTTGCAGCGGAACCAATTTTCACCTATTCGATGGAAGTTGCAGAAGATATTATGAATCCTACAAATTATATTGAATCTGTGCTGAAGGAGTAGTTGCTATGCCTTTTCAAATATTAATAAACGTTTTGCTCGCGATACTCTGGATGTTTTTACAAAATGAGTATACATTCGTAAGTTTTCTTTCCGGTTATTTCATTGGGATTTTAATTTTATTTATCATACGCCGTTTCCTAAAGTTTGATTTTTATTTAAAAAAGGTCTGGGCGATTATGAAATTAATTTATTTGTTTATGATTGAATTAATCAAGGCAAATATTGATGTTGTGAAAGTAGTGCTTAATCCAAAGCAAGATCATCAGCCTGGAATTGTTGCTGTCAGAACATGTTTAGAATCAGATTTTGAAATCTCTATGCTGGCAGCATTAATCACCTTGACTCCTGGAACGATTTCCATGGATTTCTCAGATGACAGCAAAACCATTTATGTCCATTCGATTGATGTGCCGGATAAAGAAATTATGATTAAGGATATCCAGGACTCTTTTGAAAAAGCAATTATGGAGGTGACGAAATAATGTTTGATACAATTTTGATTGTTGCATTGAGTGCACTTTCCGTCGCCCTCGTTTTATTGTTTATCCGTGTTATGATCGGTCCGTCTACACAGGATAGAATTCTGGCGTTGGATGCTATTGGTGTTTTGCTTGTCGGATTTATCGGGATACTGATGATTTTACAAGACACATCCGTGTTCTCTGACATTGTTCTCGTACTGACTATTTTGGGATTTGTCGGGACCTTGACCCTTTCAAAATTCCTGGAAAGAGGTGTTGTCATTGACCGCGATGATTGAAGGAATTGTAGCCATCTTTGTTGTCATTGGGGTATTTTTTGCCGTAGTAAGCGCCATCGGTATACTCCGGTTAAAGGATGTCTATAGCCGTGCACACGCTTCCGGTAAAAGCGCAACGTTAGGTGTTATTTTTATCATGCTGGCTGTATTTATCCACTTTTTAACCCAGGGCGAGATGAACGCAAAAATATTATTAGCTATTCTGTTCTTATTCCTGACAGCTCCGGTAGCCAGCCTGATGGTTACAAGATCAGCTTACCGGAATGGAATAAAACTCGATAAAAATACAATAACCGATGATTTAAAAGAAATGTACGATACAGATCAAAACCAATCAAATTAAATGAAATAAAAGCTCCGATTTCTCCTGTTATCAAGAGAAATCGGAGCTTTTTATATAGATCGCTCCCTTATAAAAATCTCGAATTGGCGAGGGAAATATAATTATTTTCTCCTTTTTAGCTTTTCCATTCTGTATGGACAGACACGTTTTTCTTCTTCCGCACATAAGAATAGGCTATAGGCAATTACCTAGAAGGTTGAAAGATGCTTACTCTTGGAGGTGATGGGATTTGTCCATGATATTATCTGCACTTGGACTGTTTATTAAGGAAGCTTTATTTTTCGTCTCGTATGTCAAGAACCAGTCTTTCCCCCAGCCACTATCCCCTAAGGAAGAAGCAAAATACATCCAATTGATGCAGGAAGGAGATGAAGAAGCCAGAAACAAACTGATTGAACATAATCTCCGTCTCGTAGCCCATCTGGTCAAGAAATTTGAAAATACCGGAGAGGATATGGAAGATTTAATTTCTATCGGAACCATCGGCTTAATCAAAGGAGTCGAAAGCTTTTCTACAGGAAAAGGTACCAAACTGGCCACCTATGCCGCCCGCTGTGTGGAAAATGAAATACTGATGCATTTAAGAGCACTTAAGAAAGTCAAAAAAGACGTCTCCCTGCATGATCCAATCGGGCAAGATAAAGAAGGAAATGAAATCAGCTTAATTGATATATTAGAAGCTGAAAATGAAAATGTAATTGAGTATATCCAATTAAATATGGAAATTTCAAAGATTGAACAGTATTTTTCTATCTTAGACAGTCGCGAGCGGGAAGTAATTGTGTATCGTTACGGATTAAATGATCAGGATGAAATGACTCAACGCGAAATTGCAAAGAAGTTAAACATCTCCAGAAGCTATGTTTCCCGGATTGAAAAAAGAGCGTTGATGAAGATATTTCATGAGTATTACCGGAATGAGCATCCTTCCTTATGATTGTGTGATTAAAAAGAATCCAATTTATATTTAATGAAATATGTTGGCTGGTAAGTAAACAAAATGAAGTGAAGCCTTAAGCCTCTCTTTTTGATTAACTTCCAAGAGAGGCTTATTCGTGTATCACGTATAATCCTAACCTGTTCCCCATATCAAAAAGAGAGAAGCTCAACCAAGCTCCTCTCCTCACATCCTCTATTCTTTTTCAATTTCCACATTCTTCGATGGAGAGAATGTAGAAATAGCGTGTTTAAAAATAAGCTGTTGCTTGCCGTCTGTTTCCAACAGCACCGTAAAGTTATCAAACGCTTTGACCGTCCCTCTTAATTGAAAGCCGTTGGTTAAAAAAACAGTGACAAAAACATGATTTTTTCGCAATTGATTTAAATATTGATCTTGAATATTAACGGATTGAGCCATAAAATAAGTTCCTCCTCTTTTCTATCTATACATCTTTATTCGATTTATGATTCTAAAAATCCTGCTAAATCATTTAAAATTAATTTCATTTGTTGTGCAGCTTCCTTCTCCGTGAGCTGATACCAATTTACATCCAGCTTATTCCGAAACCATGTGAGCTGCCTTTTCGCATATTTGCGTGAGTTTTGTTTAATCGCGTTGACAGCGTCTGCTTGTGAGAAGCGGTTATCTAAATAAGCTGCTATCTCCTTATAGCCAATCGCATGCATTGACTGACAGTCCTTATACCCTTTCGCTATAAGAGACTCGACTTCCTCGGCTAATCCAGCTTCTATCATGTTATCCACCCGGCGGTTAATCCGTTCATATAATACGGTCCGTTCCATATCTAATCCGATAATATATGGTTTATAAGGGGATTCTGGCTTCTGCTCTTTCTGATACTCCGACATTGTCAGTCCGGTCAGCTCATAGACCTCTAAGGCGCGGACAAGACGCCTGTGATTATTCGGATGAACTTTTTTGGCCTGCTCCGGGTCCACCTGCTTCAGGCGCTCATACAGGTTATCCGGGCCTTCTTCTTCAATCTGCTGAAATAACTTTTTCGTTAGCTCCTCATCACGGCGCTGATCGGAAAAATGATAATCAAACAGCACAGATTGGATATACAAGCCGCTCCCGCCAACAATGATTGGAAGGTTGCCCCGTTCGTGGATTGCTTCAATATGATATTTCACGTGCTCCTGAAAATCGGCGACAGAAAATGGCTGATCCGGCTTAATAATATCAATCATATGATGAGGGATGCCTTCCGTTTCTTCCGGTGTTACCTTAGCTGTACCGATATCCATCCCCTTATATACCTGTGTGGAATCTCCGCTGATAATTTCCCCCCGGAACTTTTTTGCAGCAGCAATTCCTAATGCTGTCTTTCCGACTGCTGTTGGTCCTACGATAGAAACTACTTTTTTCTTCATTTATTTATTCCTCAACTTCATTATTTTTTTGCTTCCATTCTACATAATACGCTTAAACATCTTTTCTAATTCATAGGTAGAGAAATGAACAATAATCGGTCTTCCATGTGGACAGGTAAAAGGATCGGTGGTACTTCGTAAGTCTTCGAGCAGCTGGAACATTTCTTCGCTGGTTAAATAATGATTTGCTTTGATCGACCGTTTACAAGACATTAATATCGCTGCTTCTTCCCGTATTTTTTCTACATTCACCGTTGCTTCCTGAATAAACTGATCCACCATTTCCCGGATAATTTCTTCTTCCAGTCCGGCTGGAAACCAGGTTGGATGAGAACGTATAACATAGGTTTGGTGACCAAACGGTTCAAAAAATAATCCGGCTTTTTCTAACGTATCCTTTGCTTCTTCAATAAAGATAGCCTCTTTTTTAGAAAAATCAAAGGTTAACGGTATTAAAAGCTCCTGTGACTCATTAATTGGTTTACCGAGCTTTTGCTTAAAGAATTCATATTTCACCCGCTCCTGTGCTGCATGCTGATCCACCATATACAGGCCATTTTCATTTTGTGCCATAATATAGGTTCCCTGCAGCTGCCCGATTGGATACATCATTGGGACCCGAGGCTGAACCTGCTCGGATGCTTTTTCTATCGGAGGAACGGGAGTGTCTATTATAAGCTCCTCAGAGACTTTTCCTTCTGGGGCAGGTGCTGATTCCTGTTCGCGCCTTTGAACTTCAATATGGGTGTTCTCTTCACGAAGAAAGGCGGGTTCTTCCTCCTGATACCGATTGTCTTCTCTGATAACAGCATCAGATGGTTTTTCCGCTTCTATTTTTTTCTCTTTCTCCTGAAATGGAGGAGCAGACTCTGTTTCAAATTGAAACGCGTGCTGTTCTGATTTTTGCTTCGGCTCCGGCTTTTTCGTTACTTCCGGAATAAGTGTCATTTTCCGAAAATGAGCCTGGATCATATCTTTGACTGCTGCATACAGCTCTTTTTCTTTACTGAACCGGACCTCCAGCTTAGCAGGGTGGACATTCACATCGACCAGAATCGAATCCATTTCAATAGAAAGAACAACAATTGGAGAACGGCTGATCGGCAGCAGCGTATGATATCCTTCAATAATTGCTTTATTCAGGGCAATGTTGCGGACAAATCGGCCATTAATAATCGTTGACATATAGTTTCTGGATGCTCTTGTCACCTCCGGCTTCGCAATGTAGCCGGTAATCGTAAAATCCAGCGTCTTATGTTCAACTGGGGACATTTGCTTGGCCACACTCATTCCATACACTTGCGAAATGACCTGCAGCATGTCATCATTGCCTGAAGTTTTTAGGAGCCCTTTGCCATTATGCGTTGCTTCAAACCGAATTTCCGGATGCGCTAATGCCATCCGGTTCAAAACATCTGATATATGTCCCAGCTCGGTATGAAGGCTTTTCATATATTTCAACCGTGCCGGTGTATTATAGAATAAATCACTGACAACAATCTCCGTACCTTGGCGGGCATCGCTCTTGCCTCTTTTGACAACTTCTCCGCCTTCTAATTCAAGCGATACTCCGGCAGCGTCTCCTTGAGAGGTCTGGATAGAAAGTCTGCTGACAGAAGCTATACTCGCCAGCGCCTCTCCGCGAAACCCCAGTGTCGTCACGTGGAATAAATCGGTCTCTGTGCTTATTTTACTGGTCGCATGCGGCAAAAAGGCCTTCTCCACATCCTCTGCAGCAATACCAGACCCATTATCGACAATACGTATTTCCGATAATCCGGCTTCGTGTACATCGATGCGTATCCAGGTGGCACCTGCATCGATACTATTTTCAATGATTTCCTTAACTACCGAAGCAGGACGTTCTACCACCTCTCCTGCTGCGATTTTATTTGCCAGACTATCCGGCATTTGTTGAATTGGCATGTTATCACCTTCCTCTAAATGCGTGTAAGAAAGACCAAGAACACCACTTGGTCTTTAAAATCTCGGTGTTCTTGCCAAAGAGATGTCCGCTACGGAAAGTCGCTTTCCGCGGGCAACGGCTCAGTCTCCTCGGAAGAAAACCGCTTCCTGCGGGGCCTTCACCTGTTGCTTTTCCCGCAGGAGTCGACAACATCCGCTCCCATCTAAGAAGAAATATGTTTCATTAGCTTTCTTACAAAAAATAAAGCTAATTCTAGCAACGGTTTTGATGGGGCGAGTAATCGCAGTCCCAGTCCCATTGGGAAAATCACGTCAACGATGAGATTCGCAGCTTATCATTTAGTGACTTTTGAACTTCCTCTACTACGTGTTACTTTAATTTCTTCTGCAGGCGATATAATTCATTCATAGCTTCTAACGGGTTCATCTCTAATATATTTAAGCTTTTGAGCTCCTCTAAAGCTGCATTGTCTTTATTAGTTAACTTCGCGGGTTTATTTTCTTTGCTGTTCTCCTCTGCAAAGAAGGATAATTGGGCTGACTGGGCCTCTTCTGGTTCAAGAGAAGGAGCTTCTTCTTTCTGCGCTTCTTTGGAATCATTATTTTCAAAGCTTTCCAGAATAACAGAAGCACGATTGATTAATTCGTCCGGCAAATCGGCCAATTTAGCAACATGAATTCCATAGCTCTGGTCTGCTGCTCCTTCTTTGATTTGATGAAGAAAAACAACATTTCCTTCATGCTCTTCCGCACGGACATGAATATTTTTTAAATGCTCTAAGGAATCCTCCAGTGCTGTCAGCTCATGATAATGCGTGGAAAAAAGGGTTTTGGCGTGAATATGGTTATGGATATACTCTACAATCGCCTGAGCCAAGGCCATGCCATCGTACGTACTTGTTCCTCGTCCTATTTCATCTAATAAAATCAGACTGTTGGCGGTAGCATTTTGAATCGCATGCCTGGCTTCCAGCATCTCTACCATAAAGGTACTCTGTCCAGAAACTAGATCATCCGCTGCACCGATCCGTGTAAAAATTTGATCAAAAACAGGCAAGATTCCTGATTCAGCTGGTATAAAGCAGCCAGTCTGTCCCATGATAGCGATTAATGCTACTTGACGCATATAGGTACTTTTACCAGACATATTCGGGCCGGTAATAAGCAGCATCTGGTTGTCAGCATCCAGCTGTACATCATTTGGTACAAAGGTTCCGGTCTTCATCACCTGCTCGACAACGGGGTGCCGTCCTCCCTCTACAGAGAAGACACCTTCCTGGAAAGCCGGACGTTTATAGTTATTTTCTTCACTGATTGTCGCAAAGCCCTGCAATACATCTATTTCACTGATAATTTGCGCGAGCTGCTGAATTAATGGAATATCCTGCTTTATCTGCTCTCTGATTTTAATAAATAAATCATACTCCAGCTCTACGCTTTTTTCATCTGCTTCTAAGATAAGTGTTTCTTTTTCTTTCAGCTCCGGTGTGATAAAGCGTTCTGCATTGGTAAGCGTCTGCTTCCGTTCATAGCGGTCATCTTGTAATAAAGGCAGGTTAGGTCTCGTCACTTCAATATAATAGCCAAACACACGGTTATATCCTATTTTCAGCGACTTGATTCCAGTTACTTCCCGCTCTTTTTTCTCCAGGGATGCAATCCATTGTTTTCCGTTTTTAGACGCATCGCGGTATTTATCTAATTCTTCATGATAGCCTTCTTTTATCAAAGCCCCTTCTTTAATAGAAAGCGGCGGTTCTTCGACTAAGCTGTTTTCCAGCAATTCAACAATATGATCAGGGTAAATCAAAGCGTCTGCCAGCTCGCTCACTTCAGAGACATGAAGCGCATTGAGCGCCTCCTTTATCGCCGGTATATTCTGGAGGGACTGTTTTAACTGGATTAAGTCTCTTGCGTTGACGTTCCCAAATGCAATTCTTCCGGATAAGCGTTCTAAGTCATAAACCGACTTTAAGCTTTCCCGCAGGTTTTCCCGTTCCATAAAAGCATTCAGAAAGGTCTCGACGACTTCTAACCGCTGATTTATTTTAACTTGATTTAACAGCGGCCGCTCCAGCCATTTTTTCAGCATTCTTGCGCCCATCGCGGTTACCGTTTTGTCCAAAACCCATAATAAGCTGCCGTGCTTTGATTTTTTCATAATCGACTCTGTCAGCTCTAAATTGCGTTTGGAATACATATCCAGGCTCATATATTGCTTGAGCTCAATCACTTCTGCCGGCTGCAGATGATCTAAGGAACGCTTCTGTGTGTTCTGGATATAATTCAATAATCTGCTGAAGGCCTCCATCAGACGTTCATCATTTAAATTCTCGCTCAGCTCACGAAATTCCGCATTAAAATTCACTTCATCCTGATAGGATAATGTAACCTGCAGCCGCTCCTTGAGCTGCGCTTGCAATTCTTCAGGCAAAGAAGAGGAAATCACGATTTCCTTTACCGGCTGATGATAAAATTCATGAATCACACTGTCCCAGCCATCCTGCATTAAAGCCAGGCGGCTCTCTCCAGTTGATAAATCATTATACGCAATGACAAAGGAACCATCTCCAAAATGAGACAGGCTGCCGATATAATTGTTTTCACCTTCCACAAGCATATTACTTTCCATCACCGTACCCGGGGTGATCATTTGGACAACCTCCCGTTTGACCACGCCCTTCGCTGTCTTCGGATCCTCAACTTGCTCACAGATGGCTACCTTGTACCCTTTATCGATTAATACCTTGATATAATTTTCTGCAGAATGATAAGGAACACCGCACATCGGAATCGGATCATTGCCCCCGGCTCGCTTCGTTAAGGTAATTTCTAATTCCTGCGCAGCCTTTGTGGCATCCTCATAAAATAACTCATAAAAATCTCCGAGCCGATAAAATAAAAAAGCATCCTTATATTGCGACTTAATGTCTATGTATTGCTGCATCATTGGTGTTAATTTTGTCATGAAATAGTTCCTCCAGCTTGCTAAATTATCTATTTTTTCACGTATCTTTAAATGGAATCGAACTCCATTATAGCATAATCTCCCCGATTCTTGTCCTATCCTGTTCTTAGAAAAACGAAACATTCACTAAAAAAGAAAGGAATGCTTCGTTTTTATCATTTCCTTAGGGTGTAAAAGAAAACGAGAGTATGGCTACCCTCGTTTCATGTTAATCTTTGTGTTTGTGATGGATAAAGTCCGGTCTGATATCCTCTGCCTCATCATCAGTCATTTCATAGTCCCACATAAAATCATCTTCTTCGTCATCGCTCTTCCAGTTAGGTTTTACTTTTACACAGATTTTGGTTTCGCCAATAATTTGAACGACAAATTCACGTTCAATATCGACGGTAATACTGCCGCCCTTATCTGAAATCATGCACTCTAAACAATTAGGCTGCTGAAGTACCTTTGCGATAATATCGTATTCATCATTGATACAATTATCGTCCTTAACAGATAACGGAACTACATCTGTGTATTCCACCCTTTCTGTGATAACCTCTGTTTTCGTATTATCATTGTAAGAATACCATACATTAATATCATAACTGCCACTGATAATGACAGTATCCTCAGACTTCTTCTTCGCGTGATATAAATGATTGATCACCCAGCACCCAAGAATACTTGTCGGACGATGGCTTGGAGTTATTGTATGGGTATCTTTTGTGAATTTTCTGCCTTTACCACATACTGCTTTCGTAATGATTTCTCTATATTCTTTATCAAGAAAAGTCATGATATATTTTACCTCCTCTTTTTTCATAGTCATTTTATGCACGGCAAATACCTAAAGTGCATAACTATTGCCAAGAAAAAAGAAAAGCAGGCGCGAAGGAGAGCTTGAAAGGTTTTTATTTTGAAAAAATGGGCTATCATCGGATGCCCCAAAATTGCTTATTGGACGATTTGAAACATGCTGCGAGGTAACAAAAAGCCGGACAGCTCACTGCCCGGCTTCGTCTGTTTATTTATTTTATTAAACAATCCTCAGTTTAGTGCGCACAGCTGGAACTATTCTGTGTTTGGGAGCCGGTTTCGCCTTTAAGCACATCGCCGCCTGTTGATTCAATAATATCATTTGTAACCGTACGGGAGATTGTTTTGGAAACCAGCTGTAAAACATCATTGACCACGATTTGTGTCTCTTTAAATTCCTGAACTACCGGAATTTCATCAATTTCATTTTGCAATCTGTCAATTTCCTGCTCGATACGCTGTAAAGCTTCCTTCTTATCATATGCTTGAAAATTAACTGCCTGTTTTTGCAGCGTCTTAATTTTCTTAATCAAGCTTTGGACTTTTTTATTTTCATTTAATTTAGCTTCTACTTGCTTAAAACGCTCGATTTCTTCTGTGTTCGATAGCATTGCCGCTAACTTTCTGGCTTCATCAAGTACTTCTTTACGTTCATACATCGCCATCTTATTCCACCTCAACTCTATTTTCTACCATAATACCATTCAATGACCAGGTTTTCGTTTCTGTAATTTCTACTTCTACAATTTGGCCAATCGCGGATTTTGGTCCTTTAAAGTTTACTAATTTATTTCTTTCTGTATAGCCGGCAAGAACATCTGGATCTTTCTTGCTTTCCCCTTCGACAAGCACCTTGACAACTTCACCCTGATAAGATTTCATGGAAGCTGCTGATTGTTTATTAACAAGTTCATTTAAACGATATAAGCGCTGTTTTTTTACTTCTTCAGGTACATCATCCTTTTTCCTTGCAGCCGGTGTCCCTTCACGAGGTGAATAAATAAATGTATAAGCTGCTTCAAAGCCTACTTCTTCCACTAATGTCATTGTTTCTTCAAACTGCTCTTCTGTTTCGTTCGGGAAGCCTACAATGATGTCTGTAGTCAATGTGGCATGTGGCATGGCTTCACGGATTTTTCTAACTAACTCTAAATAATCTTCCCGTGTATATTTCCGATTCATTTTCTTCAGTATTTCACTGCTTCCGGATTGAACCGGCAAATGAATATGATCCAGAAGATTCCCGCCCTGAGCCAGCACTTCAATCAGACGGTCATCAAAGTCACGCGGATGGGAAGTTGTAAAGCGGACACGCGGAATATCAATCTTATGAATATCATCCATTAAATCGCCCAAACCGTATTCGATATCTTCAAAGTCCTTTCCATATGCATTCACATTTTGTCCAAGAAGAGTGACTTCCTTATAGCCCTGTGCGACGAGGTGGCGGACTTCCTGAATAATATCCTTTGGACGGCGGCTGCGCTCTTTCCCGCGGGTCATAGGGACAATACAGTACGTACAGAACTTGTCACAGCCATACATGATATTTACCCATGCTTTGGTCTTTCCTTTACGTACTTTCGGCAGATTCTCAATTATATCGCCTTCTTTAGACCACACTTCAACAATCATTTCTTTTCCGAATAACGCTTCTTTAACAAGGTGCGGCAGACGGTGGATATTATGGGTCCCAAATATTAGATCGATATGCTGGTGTTTTTTCAAAATCCGGTTAACTACGGATTCTTCTTGTGACATACAGCCGCAGACACCGATAATAAGATCCGGGTTTTCTAATTTTAATGGTTTTAAATGGCCAATTTCACCGAATACTTTATTTTCCGCATTTTCACGAATGGCACACGTGTTAAGCAATATAATATCGGCCTCTTCTGTTACATTGGTGGATTCATAGCCCATTTCAGACAAAATACCGGCCATCACCTCTGTATCATGCTCATTCATTTGGCAGCCATAGGTGCGGATCAGAAATTTTTTGCCCTCGCCAATTCGCTGCATATCCTCCGGGATGGAGAAATCATAATGAAATTGAATATCCTCCTTGCGACGCTTTCTTGCTTTCTTTATATCTGGAGATTGCGGCTCATACTCCATTTGAAAATATTTAGCAATGAACTCTTCGCTGGATGTATTTTTAATTCGTTCTATATTAGCTTCTTCGTTACGAATCTGGGCCTGTTGTTTTCGCTGTTCTTCGTTCATCAGGTTGATCCCCTTTCTTTCATCGATTCATATGTATTGATGCACTAACTTACAGTATAAAGCCTACATAATAATTGTACAATACTCAACGCCTGAAACATATAAAAAATCTCTTTTTTCACGTAGGAAAAAAGAGATTTTTCTGCTTCATAAAGGAATAAGTCCTAAATCACCCGTTAATTTGAGAAGGGCATGCCCCTATCCAATCCGGGCTGCCTGTTTTTCTTTTGGAACGACAACCCTTTGAAATATTCATTACCTCGGCTCAATAATTAACTTAATCGCTGTCCGTTCCTCATTATCAATTAGTATATCTGTAAATGCCGGTATACAGATTAAATCGACTCCGCTTGGTGCTACAAAACCGCGAGCTATAGCAACTGCTTTGACGGATTGGTTCAGCGCTCCCGCACCGATTGCCTGAATTTCAGCCGTACCTCGTTCCCTAAGTACATTTGCCAAAGCCCCTGCCACTGAGTTTGGATTTGATTTTGCTGAAACTTTTAAAACTTCCATCACTAGTACCTCCTCATGTGCTATTTATACTTTTATTGCTACTATTTCTTCTGGAGATGTATACCTTGTTCGACTGCATCACGGGCAAATACTATGCAAAGAAAGGATGATCATCATTAATAAGGATCCGTTCAATCTTTGCTGCTTTCCCCGTCGAATCGTCCGTACTAATGAATACTCCATTTAGTTGTGTTCTTCCCTTTTTTTCAATTTCAAAACGTACTGGAAGGGAAGTTTGGAATCTTTTAATAACAGATTCTTTCTCCACACCTAATATCGCATCATACGGTCCTGTCATCCCCACATCAGATATATATGCAGTACCTCTGGGCAATATTCTTTCGTCTGCAGTTTGCGTATGCGTATGCGTCCCGACAACGGCCGTTACTCTTCCGTCCAGATACCAGCCGATTGCTTGTTTCTCACTTGTTGCTTCACCATGAAAGTCTACAAAAATCGTATTGGTTCTTTTCTTCGCTTCCTCTACTAATTGATCTGCTTTATCAAAGGGATCATCAATTGGCGGAAGGAAGGTTCTTCCCTGTAAATTAATCACAGCAACTTCTTTTCCGTTAATGTTTGTATAGGCAATTCCTTTCCCCGGATTATTCTCTGGAAAATTCGCTGGACGAATCAGCGCAGGAGCCTGATCGATAAACTCAAAAATTTCTTTTTTATCCCACGTATGATTTCCCATTGTAATTACTTGTGCTCCAGCTTGTAAAAATTGCTTGTAAATCTTTTCCGTAATACCCTTTCCTGCAGCAGCATTTTCTCCATTAATAATAGTTACACTTGGCTTATATTTTTCTTTTAATTTAGGCAAATACTCTGCGACCATATCTCTTCCTGGAGAACCTACCACATCACCAATAAATAAAATTTTCATTTTTTCTACCTCTCTTCTTTCCATATAAACGATATCATTATGTTATCTCAGCCGCTATGAAAGACAACAGGCCAAGCATTCACTGTACTCGTTTGTATCTTTCCCTGATTTGTTTTGTGACATAACGCTTTTTTTGCTATTCTAAGTCAATAAAAAAACAAAGGCGACATCTGCCGCCCTTGCTTTATTTTGCGTATTCAACTGCTCTTGTTTCCCGAATAACCGTAATCTTAATATGTCCAGGGTAGTCGAGCTCCCCTTCAATACGTTTTCTGATATCACGTGCAATTCTCGCTGATTCCATGTCATCAATATCATCAGGACGAACCATGATACGAATTTCACGACCGGCTTGGATGGCAAATGACTTCTCTACGCCTTCAAACGACTCAGATATCTCTTCTAATTTTTCTAAACGCTTGATATAATTCTCAAGGGTTTCGCTTCGAGCTCCCGGTCTGGCGGCAGAAAGTGCATCTGCAGCTGCAACTAATACAGCTATAACAGAGGTTGCCTCCTCATCTCCATGGTGGGAAGCAATTGAATTAATAACCACTTCTGGTTCTTTGTATTTCATTGCTAATTCTTTACCAATTTCAACATGACTGCCTTCTACTTCATGATCAATCGCTTTTCCGATATCATGCAGCAGACCAGCTCTTTTAGCAAGATTTATATCTTCTCCTAATTCCGCTGCCAGCAGTCCTGACAAGTAAGCAACTTCCATTGAGTGCTTCAAGACATTTTGACCGTAGCTTGTACGATATTTTAAACGACCTAGAATCTTCACAAGATCCGGATGTAATCCGTGGATACCAACTTCAAATGTTGTCTCCTCGCCCACTTCACGTATATATTCGTCAACATCACGTCTCGATTTTTCAACCATTTCCTCAATACGCGCAGGGTGGATTCTGCCATCTTGTACAAGTCTTTCTAACGCCATTCGTGCGATTTCACGCCGTATTGGGTCAAAACCGGATAGAATAACCGCTTCAGGTGTATCATCAATAATTAAATCAATTCCTGTCAATGTTTCTAAGGTACGGATATTTCGGCCTTCCCGTCCAATAATACGGCCTTTCATCTCATCATTCGGCAAATTCACAACAGAAACCGTAGTTTCAGCAACGTGGTCAGCTGCGCATCTTTGCAGTGCAAGCGATAAGATATTTTTTGCTTTCTTATCAGCTTCCTCATTCGCACGATTTTCAGCTTCTTTAATCATGACTGCTGATTCATGCTGTACTTCTTTTTCGATGCGCTCTAAAATAACTTGTCTCGCCTGCTCGGTTGTATATCCTGAAATGCGCTCAAGCTCAGCTTGCTGCTCGTCTTTCATAGCTTCCACTTTGCTTTTCATTTCTTCCATTTGTTGTTGTTGTTCCACAAGAGTTTGTTCTTTCTGTTCGAGCAGAACCTCACGTTTGTCTAATGTTTCACCTTTTCTGTCCAGATTTTCTTCTTTTTGCATCAGACGATTTTCTTGCTTCTGAGCTTCCATACGACGCTCACGAATCTCATCTTCGGCTTGGCTCCGAAGCTGATGATTCTCATCTTTTGCTTCTAGAAGCGCCTCTTTCTTAGCAGTATCTGCATTTCTGCGTGCTTCTTCCATAATTTGTTTCGCTAAGGTTTCCGCACTAGAAATTTTAGCTTCTGCAATAGATTTACGTACCAGATAACCAACAACAAATACGACGACTAGAGCAAGCAAAATGGAGATGATAATAATCACAGTGTTCATAACTTCACCTCCTATTGCCTATAAAATTGTAAATTGCGTATTTGTCGGCATATCACATTTTCAAATGCATAAAATAAAGGTAATTTCATAATACAAATTATAAAATTATACACTATTAATATTAATTCTCACAAGCTTGAATGTCAAGGAACTCCCGATATAAATTATAATATATTGGAAATCTTGATAAATCATCTGCGTACATACTGAATATGTATTTTAGAAGATACTAAAAAACCATAGCACTGACTATGGTTTTTTAGTTTATATTAAAGGTCCAGACTTTCTTGCTCTTCTTTTGATTTTTCTTCACTTTGTTCCGGCTCTTTGTCCAGTTCATAGTGATCACGGATGGTCTTGCTGATTTCTTCAAATACTTCTTCATTTTCTTTCAGGTATTGTTTTGCATTTTCTCTGCCCTGACCTAACCGTTCTCCATTATAAGAATACCAGGCACCGCTTTTTTGTACTATATCAAGGTCTGAACCAATATCCAGAACTTCCCCTTCTTTTGAAATGCCCTTGCCATACATAATATCTACTTCTGCCTGCTTAAATGGAGGCGCTACTTTGTTTTTTACAACCTTAATACGGGCTTTATTCCCTACAGCGTCATTGCCGATTTTAAGGGTTTCAGCACGGCGCACTTCCAGTCTCACAGAGGAATAGAATTTTAACGCACGGCCGCCGGGAGTTGTTTCCGGATTCCCGAACATCACGCCTACTTTTTCACGAATCTGATTGATGAAGATAGCTGTTGTTTTCGATTTATTGATTGCTCCTGAAAGCTTACGGAGTGCCTGTGACATTAACCGGGCCTGCAAGCCGACATGAGAATCTCCCATTTCCCCTTCAATCTCTGCCTTCGGTACAAGTGCTGCTACAGAATCGACGACAACAATATCTACTGCGCCGCTTCGTACAAGTGCTTCAGCAATTTCTAAAGCCTGTTCCCCTGTATCTGGCTGTGATAATAAAAGCTCATCAATATTCACACCAAGCGCTCTTGCATAAACAGGATCAAGTGCATGCTCTGCATCAATAAAAGCAGCCTGCCCGCCCTGTTTTTGCGCCTCTGCAATAGCATGGAGCGCTACTGTTGTTTTACCGGAAGATTCCGGACCATATATTTCTACTACTCTTCCTTTTGGATATCCACCAATTCCAAGAGATACATCCAAAGCCAGCGATCCGCTTGGAATCGTAGCAATCTTCGGTATTTCATTCTCTCCCATTTTCATAATGGAACCTTTACCAAATTGCTTCTCTATTTGTCTTAAAGCCATATCTAAAGCTTGTTGTTTATCACTCACCGAAAATTCCTCCTTTATCTATCTGTATCCATCATACAATGATTTCATCAATTTAACAAGCAAAAAGACGAATAAATGTTCTTATATTTTCAAGACAGAATTTGCCTTAAAATTTAAAATCACTTGTAAAAACGTATTAAAAAAGGAAATCTCTAAGTCAGGTAAGGGTTAATTATTAAAACTTCCTTTTTTAAACTTTTATTTCAAATATTGATATAATAATTCAAACCCTTTTAAAGCAGCTCTTTCACGAATATTATTACGGTTGCCTGATAAAAGAATAGAACTTGATTCCACTATTTTCCCCTCATCGTAAATGGCAATATAAACTTGTCCGACCGGCTTTTCTTCCTGCGTTTCCGGACCAGCGACTCCGGTGAAGGAAATAGCGGTAGGTGTATTTAATTTCGTGGCAGCCTGCTCTGCCATTGCTTCGGCACATTCCTTGCTTACGACCCCATATTCCGAAATCCATTCCGGCGTCAAGCCCAATAAAGCTTCTTTTGCTGCTGTCTGATACGTTACCAGACTGCCGGCAAAGACATTCGATGCTCCAGCCGCCGATACAAGATTGCTAGAGAATAATCCGCCTGTTAAACTTTCTGCGGCAGCTAATGTTTTTCCTTTTTCTGCCAACAGCTCCATTACTTTATTCTCAATCGTCTGCTCATCCTCACCAAAGCAGTATGCTCCAATACGCGCTAAAATTTCTTGTTTTTTATCTGCAACCAGTTTTTGTGCCTCAGCCTTCGATGCAGCACTCGCAGTAACCCGGATAACCACTCCTTGGTCTTGTGCCAGCGGAGCAATCGTCGGATTTGTCTGTTCATGAATCATATCTGTTAATTCATGCTCCAGATTGGATTCGCCGATGCCGATAAATTTCAACACAGTAGATTGAATAACCTGCTGTTTACCCGTTAAGTTTTCCAGAAATGGAAATAGCTCTTCTGAAGAAATTTGCTTCATTTCCCGAGGAACGCCCGGCAGAAAGAACCAATGCGTATCCTGATAGTCGATATACATTCCCGGAGCCATCCCTGCATTATTTTTTAATACAGTGGCACCTTTGAAAACACGGGCCTGCTTCCGATTATTCGGTGTCATCGTGCGGTTTCGCTCTTTATAATAGCTTTCTATCTTTTCCATTGTTGTTTTATCTTCTATAATTTCAAGGCCTGTTAATTGTTCAAAGCCTTCCCGTGTCAGGTCATCTTCCGTCGGTCCCAGCCCGCCAGTAACAATTACAATATCTGAACGTGACTGCGCCAGACGAAATGCCTGTTCAACACGATCTAAATTATCTCCCACCACAGTATGGTTATAAACATTTATTCCATACGTAGCCAGCTGCTCCGACAGCCACTGTGCATTTGTATTCGCTATTTGTCCAAGCAATAACTCTGTCCCTACTGCAACGATTTCTGCTTGATAATTTTTTGTCATTTCGAATCCCTCATTATACTCCAGTTTTTAACAAAGTAGTCCACCCCTGAAATGATGGTGAATACTAAGGATAGATATAACATAATTGTACCAAATGGAAAATTCATATAAGAAAATGGAAAGTTATGCAATAACAAAGCAGCAATTGCAATCATTTGTGTTGCTGTTTTTAATTTGCCCATGCTGCCGGCAGCCATTACGGTTCCCTCGCCTGCTGCAACGAGTCTTAATCCCGTAACAGCAAACTCTCTGCTGATAATAATAATAACTACCCAAGCCGGAGCCAGTTCAATTTCTATTAACAAAATGAGAGCCGCCGAAACAAGAAGTTTATCCGCTAAAGGATCCATAAACTTCCCTAAATTAGTAACTAAGTTATACTTCCTTGCATAGTAGCCATCCACCCAATCTGTGCAGGCTGCAATGATAAAAATCAAGGCCGCCGCAAAGTGGGCAACAGGCAATTCTGCATTTCCAATATCCCAGCTTCCCCATGGAAACGGAACACTCATCAATATAATAAAAAGAGGTATCATTAAAATACGAGAAAAAGTTAACTTATTTGGTAAATTCATTTTACACCCTCCATCAAAAACTTGCTGCGCAGCTTTCCTATACTTTGTTGTTTAACATGTTAGCTGCGTTGACATCCTTCTTAAAGACCAATACCAGAATTATTAGCCCTATCGAAGGATGCATTTATTTTATAATTTCCCAATGGGCAAGAAGTAAACCCTCCTATATAAAAGGAGGGTTTACTTTTACTCCAATCATTCATTGTTCATCTGTAAATTGATGCGCTGATGGATAGCAGAAGTCGGATACTCGATATCTGTTCCATCGATAGAAATCGTCACTGCTGATGAATTACCTATGTTCAACGAAATCGATTCTTCATCAGCTAAATCAATTTCTACAGGAGATGCTTCTGCATCAAAATTCCCGCTAAATAAAGATTCATCATCTGTTCCGGTTATTTCCAGCCAGCTGTTCTGTTCATCATCTGCAGATTCCAAAATTAATGTAGCTTCTTCACCAGCACCAGTGACTTCAAGTTCAGAAGTTGGAGAATTACCTGTTCCTTCTTCAACGACCTCTACGGAGACTTCTTCATTTTCTTCTGTCTCCTCCTCTTCTGCCGATTCATCTTCCGTTCCACCTTCACTGTCATCTGCATTATCATCCGCAGCGCCATTACCGTCTCCCTCACCGGAATCATCAATAATCATGCCGCCATCGTTGCTGTTTTCTTCCTCAACTGGTTCCCCGTCACTCGGAGAAGAGCTCTGACGGATGAAAAAGATAGCTACCGCGATAATAGCGATAATCAATAAAACCACAGTTACCGTTGGAATAATAGACGAGGAACGTGATTCTTTATCTGATCTGCTTTCTTTTCTCGTTCGCTGTATCCTGCTGTATTGTACATTCTCTTCTTCTGTAGCAGGAAGCTCCTCTTTATGATCGGTCATGATTTCATCCGGATTAATTCCTACTGCTGTCGCATATTCTTTAATAAATGCACGTGTGTAGAACTTTCCCGGAAGAATATCAAAGTTGCCTTCTTCAATGGCAACCAAGTATCTTTTTTGAATTTTTGTTTTTTCCTGCAGGCTGTCCAAAGAAATATCCTTCGCCAGCCGTGCCTCTTTCAGCTTTTCACCAACATCCATTTAAAACACCTTCCACCTTTTTAATTAAACTAAGAGAGTATAACTTATTCCGTAAATTTAATCTCAAGCTAGAGATATAACTGTCTAGCTCCGAGCGCCAAACTTTAGAGATTTCACGTCACGCCCTACGACAAAGAAGACTTAGTGATTGGCAAGCCGGCAGGCGCAGACAGAGCGATAGTCGCACTTATGCCCCGCGGGTGAAAGTCATCATCGGTTCGTCACCTCACCGTGATTCCTTTATCTCAGTTGTGCCGCTCCAATCTCTACGTTTTTAAACGGGCGCTCTACGCTTTTCTTTTTAAAACATCGAGAATCCGTCTTGTCGCAAATCCTCATTTTCTACTGTCTCATAAGTGATTTCTTGATCTTCATGTGTTCTCAGCTCAATAATGTAATCAAAATCTTGCATGCTGTATTCTGTAGATTGAACGAATATATCTGGATGCTCAATTACTTTAACCGTCGGCAGCTGCATAATCTCTCTGATAAGCTGCCAATGCTCTTCTTCGTTCATTTTTCTTTTAGAGACAATGCCGTCAATAATGTAGATATTGTCCGAATCGTATTCTCCTTCAATTAAATTTTTGCGTACTGTTTGTTTAATCATGGTGCTGGATACAAACAACCACCTTTTGTTTGCACTGACGCTTGCTGCAACGACGGACTCCGTTTTTCCTACTCTGGGCATCCCTCTTATCCCAATAAGCTTATGCCCTTCCACTTTAAATAATTCAGCCATAAAATCAACTAAAAGTCCAAGCTCATTTCGCACAAAACGGATTGTTTTACGGTCTTCATTATCGTGATGAATAAATTTTCCGTGCCGGACGGTAATTTTATCCCGCAGTTTAGGCTTACGAAGCTTATGTACTTTTATTGCATCCATTGTTTCTAAAATATATTTAAGTCTTGTTATATTTTCATCATATTTAGATAGGATAAGCATGGCTCTCCGGGAATTTTCAACCCCATTGATCATAATAATATTTATCGAAAGCATTCCAAGCAGAGAGGAGATTTCACCTAATAATCCCGGACGATTTTTTAAATTTTCATATTCTAGATACCACTGTGTTCTATCCATTGTAAGCTCCTTTTAGAAGTAGTTTTTTCTGGTCAGGCAACTTATTATGTCATACTATGTACTATCATATCGAAAAATAGATGAATCTTCTATTATAATATACCATTTTTTCTATATTTCCTAAACTACTAATCCCTTTTTCTCCATTCATTTTTTGCACTTTGAGAAAATATAATGAATTCAAGGAAAAAAGTATAAGCATCATCGTTTTATAACTATCTGTATCAAAATTAATAAAATTCACTAACCTGACAACATTGGTAATCGTAGTCCCATCCCTGACGTAGACAATCCTACGCCTTTACAGGTTTGGCTTACTCCGTTTTCTTTAACGTTTTTTCAAAATAAAAAAATGAATGATGTTTTTTTACTGCATCGAAATACTTTTTGGCACAAATGAAATCCATTTCTCAAAGGATACACAAAAAGAAGCTATATAGATAATCCTATACAGCTCCTCTTCTTATTATTCATCATTTTAATCATGCTTTTGGACAAGTTTAATCATCGCGCTGGCAAGAGCTTGCTGCTCTTCTTCAGAAGCTGTGCTCCACAGCTCCTTCAATACCTCTTCTTCCGGTGTTTTTGCATCTACACTTTCTGCGAGGTAATCACCGACTTCAGCTGCTAAATTTGTTAACGTATCATGGTTGATACCATTTTCCTCAGCTTGCTGCAAACGTCCTTTTAAAAAGCCTTTCCATGAATCAAAGTTATCTAATACTGACATTTGGCCATGCCTCCTCAAACGTATTCTTGTGCAAATGAAGGATTCCTCCATCTGCCTGCTGGTTACTCTGCTGCCAAAGATAAAGCCTTTCAGCCTAAAGCATTACTATAACCCCGCCTGATACGGGCTTTTAAACAGCATGCTCTGTAACTCGCCTTAAGCATCTTTAGTATTTGAGGAAATGAGGAATTTATACATGTCCATTTGTTCTTATAATCCGCCATTAATGCGGATAATTTCTCCCTGGATATAACTGGATTCCTCACTGAGTAAATAACTGATTGCATTAGCAACCTCTTCCGGTCGTCCGGCACGATTAGCAGGGATCTCGTCAATAAAAGCATGTGTCTCTTCCGCAGATAGGTTATGGTTCATTTTCGTATCAATAAAACCGGGACTTACTGCGTTTACACGAACATTTGATAACGCCACTTCTTTCGCCAAAGCTTTTACAAATATATTTTGAGCGCCTTTTACGCTGGAGTAAACCACTTCGTTGCTTGCCCCATGGTCTCCCCACATACTTGTCACAAATAAAATAGCGCCCCGTTTCTGGCGAATCATATCCGGTAAAAAATGGTGGGTAATCAGCCACGGTGATTTCACATGAACCTGTAGTAAATCATCCATTTCTTTCGGCTTCATATCCTGAAACAGCCCATAATGAGCATGACCGCCGGCGAAAACAATCCCATCCACCGCAAAGGATATTTCTTCGATAAACGCATTCACCTCTGCTTCATTTGCTAAATTTGCCTGATAAGCAGCTAAAACAGCATGTTGTTTATCGACTTCCATCAATGCTTCTACTGAGGCCTGATTGGAATGATAATGCAGGATAAGGTGATATCCATCACTCATCAGTTTTTTGGCAGCAGCAGAACCGATATCTCCGCTTGCTCCGATTAAGAGGATATTCCCCTTCATTTTTCCACCGTCTGCTTTTGAATCGTACAGGTTGCCAGACGGTCTTCTTCAATCCATGTATTTAAAAAGTCATTGATATCCTGGACAGTCAGTTTTTGGATGAATGGCACGATATCAAGTAAATTCACGTCTTTAAACGATAATGTAGCAAATTGATTAGCAATAAACTCCAACGAATTCATCGCACGGAGCAGCTGCCCCATTTTTTTCTTTTTCATACGTTCAAAGGCAGCTTCACTAATTTCCATCTCTCTGGTTGATAATAGCATTTCTTGGACCCGTGCAGAGAATACGTCAGGCTGGTTCGTATTGGATCCAATGGAAACATAACCAAAGGAGGTTTGCAGATTACTTTCAAAAAAGAAGCTGTTATCAATGATATCTTCCTCATATAGTTTTTGATAAAATTCCCCGCCGGTTGAAAAGAAATAATCGAGCACCATATCTGTTAATAAATCACGTTTTAAATAATCCTCTCCCTGCAGCTGCTGGTTAGGCTCTTTGATACCGACAGCGCATTTCGGGATAGACACCGGCATATTAATTTGTAAATTCTTTTCTTTCACGTAATCAGGCTCTTCCGGAAATTCCCGCTGAATCTCCTCTAACTTGTCAAATGATTTTTTCTCCTGGTTCTCTAAAATCAATTGCATCATCTGCTCTGGATCAAAATTCCCCGTGACAAATAAAATCATATTTTCCGGATGATAAAATGTATGATAACAGGTATACAAATCATCCTTTGTAATCGTGTAAATAGAATCTACCGTCCCGGCAATATCAATATTGACAGGATGGTTATGGAATAATGCTTTATTCGTTCCCATAAACAGGCGCCAATCAGGCTGGTCATCGTACATATTGATTTCCTGGGCGATAATCCCCTTTTCCTTTTCTACCGATTGCTCTGAGAAATACGGATCCTGTACAAAATCAATCAATGTTAAAACATTTTTCTCAATATTGCTCGTTGCAGAAAATAAATAAGCTGTCTCGGTAAAAGAGGTAAATGCATTTGGAGAAGCCGCCTGCTTGGTAAAGTCTGTAAAAACGTCGCGATCTTCTTTTTCAAACAATTTATGCTCTAAGAAATGAGCGATTCCATCCGGTACAGTGATTGCTTCCGTCTGACCTATAGGAACAAAGCTTTGGTCGATCGAGCCGTAATTTGTCATAAAAACACCATATGTCTTTGTCAGCTCCGGCTTTGGCAACAGACAAACCTGCAGTCCGTTATCCAGTTTTTTTTCATATAGGGTTTCGTCAACTGTTTCAAAATACCGCTTATTCATGACCCGCCCCTCCTTCGCTTGTTAATAAGTAAACCATAGCTTCCTGCACTTGATTCGCTACTTCAATAACCTGCTCTTTGGTTACCTGCCGGATGCCCTCAAAAAGCTCATCCACCGGCATTTCTTTATGTCCCACCTCTTGCTGATACATAAATTCAACCATGCCCTGCGCATGGTCTAAGGTTTCTTTTAATTGATTAATAATAAGCAATTTCGTTTCTTCTAATTCTTCTTCTGTAAAATCACCATTCTGCATTGCTTCCTTCTGTTCACGGATAATCGCAAGTGCTTTCTCATAGTCCTCCGGCGCTATCCCGCTCATCACAAATAATAACCCTTTATGACTCTCTACGCGAGAGACAGCATAATAAGCCAGGCTGTTTTTCTCTCTTACATTGATAAATAATTTAGAGCTTGGAAAACCGCCAAACATACCGTTAAAAACCTGCAACGCCGGATATTTTTCATCCCGGTAAAGAATATTCGTCCGATAACCGATATTTAATTTTGCCTGCTGAATCTGATCTTCTTCAATCAGCTCTTTCTCATCAGTTGACCGCTTTGAAGCTTCCTGGTTAAAAGGCGTGCTTTCCTTTTTCTTGAGCGTTCGTTTAAATTGACCGGTTAAGAGCTGCAGCATTTGATCCGCTTCAAAGTCACCGCTCACATAAATATCCATCACTTCTTCGTCGCGGATAGTTTCATAATACGTAAACAGTTCTTGATTAGAAAGGGAAGAAAGATCCTTTTCATAACCTTGCGCATGAATACTATACGGCTCTCCGTCACACATTTCATCTACTAAGCGAATGTTCGCATAACTTGCCTTATCGTCTTTGATGGAATGTATATTTTGACGAAGAATCCCTTTTTCCCTGTCAAATACCTGCGGAGAGAATCCCTGTCCTTCCTGATTCGGTTTATAAACAATTTCATGCAACAATTGAATCGCCCGTTCAATCAGAGAACTGCTGTCTGGAAGGAATTTTTCATTCGGCACTTCCAAATAGAACGTTATAATATGGTTTTCTCCTTTTTTAGCACCGCCAATAGATAATACTGCGCCGTACAATTCAGCTAGCTCTTCCTGCAATTCTTTACGCGTTGGAAAAGAGGCCGTACCTTGTTTCAAGATATAGGGAAGCAGTGCCCGTTTCGTGATAGTTTTCCTTTCCAATGGGGCACGGAACTTAACTGCAAAAGTAATTGTT
Organism: Oceanobacillus sp. FSL K6-0251; assembly: GCF_038004725.1. Classification (NCBI taxonomy): domain Bacteria; kingdom Bacillati; phylum Bacillota; class Bacilli; order Caryophanales; family Bacillaceae; genus Oceanobacillus; species Oceanobacillus sp. FSL K6-0251. The sequence goes on from NZ_JBBORS010000001.1 coordinate 2,965,819, forward strand.
TTATGCTTTTTATTGGGAAGCATATGAAAGTTTATATCATTTTCCACCTGTTTGATTTCCTTCACGCTCATAGTTATCCTCCATTCTTTACGATCTATTTCTATTTTACGCTTTTCTCTCCTTTATAAACCATTATATCGAAAGAAAGCCTGAAATATTTGCTTTATATATCATACCCTTCTCCGGACAACCTGAAAACGAAACATATCTGCCCGAAAATAATTCATCGAATATAAAACAGCTTCATCTTCATTTGTATAATGCATCTGTTTTAATAAAAGAAGTGATTCATCCGGTGTACACTGCAAAATACTATAGATGCGTTCATGATATGTAATTGGCTCAATATCCGCTACTGCATAAGCGATTTGCTTATTGGAAGCTTCTTCAATCGTACTGAATATAGATGCCTTCTCCCATAGTTTTTCTAAAGACAGATAGGACGACGGTGCCGTATCTATACAAAAGACAACCGGAGCGTCATCAGCAGTGCGGATTCTTTCAATGGTCGTTACAAATTCTAGATCAGGTAAATTGAAATCACGCTGCTCTTGTTCAGCAGCATCTAATACCTCTGTACTGATATATTGTGTTCCCGGCTTCTTTCCCGATTGTTTGATCATTTGTGTCACACTGTTAAGCTCCTCAATGCCTGCTTGAAACAGCGGCTTTGAATTTACAAACGTGCCGACGCCATGTCTGCGCGTAACAATATTATCCTCTTCCAGCATTCTTAACGCCTCTCTCAACGTTGCCCGGGAAATCCCTAAATGTTTGGAAAGCTCATACTCTGACGGCAATTTTTCTTCCTCTTTATACGTTCCAGCTTCAATACCTGCTTTTATTTTATCCATTACCTGCAAATATAAATGTCTGGCATCTTCACGTAAAGTCATTTCTTCACCTCTTTCAGTAAAAATGATGTGTTCGTCTTTTACACTGAGCGGCGGATGTACATTCCGCACACTGTTGGCAGTCTAACTTTATCCTACCACTTCTTCTGTAAATTTTGAACTTTAATAATTCCGTATTTTAAAAACGCGGCTTATCCTTAGCAGATAAACCGCGTTTCTCTATGATGTCGTGGAATGCTCTTCTTCCTGATTCGATACCAGAACCGAACGAGGCTTGCTTCCTTCATATGGCCCGACAATGCCACGTGCTTCCATGGCGTCAATCAGCCGGGCTGCCCTGGTATATCCAATCCGGAAACGGCGCTGAAGCATGGAGACACTTGCACTTTGCATTTCAAGTATCATCTGGACAGCATCTTCATAAAGCTCATCGTCCACTTCTTCTGTTACTTCATTCGTTTCTTCCGGTATCATTTCTTCCTGATAGCTTGCCTGCTGCTGTTCAATACAGTGGTCTACAATACGCTCGACCTCTTCGTCTGACAGAAATGCTCCCTGTACACGGGTAGGCTTGGAGCTTCCGGCAGGAACATAAAGCATATCGCCCCGGCCCAGTAACTTCTCAGCTCCGCCCGAATCAAGGATAGTACGTGAATCCGTTGTAGATGAAACACTAAAAGCAATTCTGGATGGAATATTGGCTTTGATTACACCCGTTATTACATCTACGGATGGACGCTGAGTTGCAATGATCAAATGGATTCCTGCAGCACGCGCCATCTGTGCAAGCCGGGTAATTGCATCTTCTACATCACTCGAAGCCACCATCATTAAATCGGCCAGCTCGTCCACAAGAACCACAATATACGGCAGGTAAGGCTGCTGTTCCTCCTCGCCTGCATTTGCATTTTGTTTGCGGATATATGCATTATAGCCTTCCATATTTCGTGTACCGCTATCGGAGAACAGATCGTACCTCCGCTCCATCTCCGCAACAATTTTTTTCAGCGCTCTGGATGCTTTTTTCGGATCTGTCACAACAGGTGTTAATAAATGCGGAATGCCGTTATACACATTCAACTCTACTTTTTTCGGGTCAATCATCATCATTTTCACTTCATGCGGTTTGGCACGCATTAAAATACTCGTAATGATGCCATTTACACAGACACTTTTCCCGCTTCCTGTCGCCCCGGCAATCAGCAGGTGGGGCATTTTATTCAATTCGCCGGCTATCGCTTCTCCAGAAATATCCCGGCCTAAAGCAAATGCCAATTTATTTGCTTTAGACGATTGTTTATCTAAAACCTCCCGGAGCGAAACCATCGATATTTCCTTGTTAGGCACTTCAATTCCGACTGCTGATTTGCCAGGTATTGGTGCTTCGATTCGAATATCCTTCGCAGCAAGAGCCAGCGCAATATCATCATGAAGACCGACGATTTTACTCACCTTCACACCAGACTCTGGATATACTTCATATTTCGTTACCGCCGGACCGACATGCACTTTGGCTATTTTCGCTTTGACGCCGAAGCTTTGAAACGTACGATCCAGCTTGCGGACGGTTGCCTGAATATGCGATTTCTCCTGCTGCTGTGAATTATGAGCCGGGCTAGCTAATAATTCCATAGAAGGCAATTGATAATCATGATTTTCTGTTGCTGTCATTGGCATGGTTTCATGCGTTTCTTCTTCTGTATCGATATTGGCTGTTTTTTCCTTGGAAGGGGTTGTTTTCCCTTTGTTCTTCTCAGGTTCCGGCTGGTCTTGATAGGCAACGTCGGTAAAATTATTAATCAGAAGCTCTTCAGCACTGTACTCTTGTTCTTCCGGAACCGCATTGCCAGCCTCTTCCTGATTTGGCACGACCGTGTCGGCAATCTCTTTCTGCTTCTGTTCTTCTTCTCTCCGCTCCGCCCGATTTGCTCTGGATCTTTGGATACGTTCCCCAAAATAAGCAAAAGTGGCTTTAAACCCTGCTGCTACCTTTTTAACAAAATCGCCGATAGATAGATTTGTCATAAAAATAATCCCGATCAATAAGCAGAAAAATACAACTATCCGGGACCCTGCAATTGAAAATAAAAAGAAGGAGACGGTAAATAACAGCGCGCCAATCATCCCCCCGCCAGTCTGCATCAAGGTGCCTGTCCCATCTAAATATTGAAAGTAAAGCTGCCAGGTCAGCCGAAGTATAGATACATCTGCTGTATTAGCGAGCAGCCTTTCCATGACTTGTACATGGGTCAGCAATAAAACACCGGCCAGCAAAATATAAAAACCTATCAGCCTTCTTGTTAAAAAATCTGGCGCCTTTCTTTTGAAGATAAGATAAAAACCAATCAAAAATAATGCAACAGGAATAAGGAAATGCCATATCCCCATAAAAAACTGAAAGATATTTCCTAGCCAATCAGGGATGGCACCGCCGCTTAACATAGCTGCCCCGCTTCCGAATATAGCAATAAAAATCAATAATAACCCGGTCAATTCCATTTGCAGGCCTTTCGTCTGTTTCGTTGTCCGTTTTTTTCTTTTCTTTCTCTTTTTGGCAGCCATTTTCTCACCCCCGTATGTAAAACAAATAAAGATTACTATAATGCTAGATTTAAAATAAGAAAAATATTCTTCTCCCGGGTAACAAACAAGGAAACTGGAATCAGTTCTCTTTATGCTGACAGAGAGACTTTATCAGGAAAATAAAGTATTCATGCTTCTTTTCCAGGTCTGCTCTTTAAAGAGGCTGCTGTTCCAGTTATAATATCACCCAGTATTGTTTCTTCATTTTATCTCTTTACCATTTCTATATTATAGCATAGATTACCATCAGCTGATAATTCTTCCTGGTAAAAAATCCGGATTCAGATAATCATTCGGATTACTCGAAATTAGCTGATTAATTTGGTAATGGCCATCGTTATTTTTTGATACAAAAACCGTTCTTCCCTGCCACTCTACTGCTTGTATTTCATTTCCAGTTCCTTGCGATTCCGGAAAAATATCCTGATAAGATAATGGTGTATAGAGGATCATGAAGCATCTCCTTCTTCTTTTTCGGGATGTACCCCTTGAATCATATGGTTTAACTTTTGTATTGCTTCCTTAACCCCGCCGACTTCATCAATTAATCCATAATCCACTGCTTCCTTGCCAACTACATTTGTACCGATATCACGAGTCAGGTTGCCTTTTGCAAACATCAGCTCTTTCAGCTTTTCCGAGTCGATATTGGAATGCTCCACAATAAACTGAATGACCCGCTCCTGCATCTTGTCCAGATATTCAAAGGTTTGCGGAACACCGATAACCATTCCTGTTAACCGGACCGGATGGATTGTCATGGTTGCTGTCGGCACAATAAAGGAATAATCGGTAGCAACGGCAATTGGCGCACCAATGGAGTGACCGCCTCCTAATACAATCGAAGTAGTCGGCTTCGACATCGACGCAATCATTTCTGCCAGAGCCAGTCCAGCCTCTACATCCCCGCCGACTGTATTTAAAAGAATAATTAATCCTTCGATTTTAGGATTTTGCTCTACGGCGATCAGCTGCGGCAGCAAGTGTTCATATTTTGTTGTTTTATTTTGCGGCGGCAGCTGAAGATGTCCCTCTACCTGTCCGATAATGGATAAAACATGGATATTTGAATCGGGCGCCTGCGGAACATTCGCCTGTCCCAGCTGCTGAATTTTTTCGACAAGAGAGGATGCATTCGGCTGATTTTCCTCTTCTCCTTGATTTTCGTTGTTATCATCCGTATCCATTCGCATACAAAAACTCCTTCCAGCTATTTATATACGATTAGTATAAACAATCGGTTAAAAATCATACGGAAGAAGAGATGCAGAAATAAAGTGAAATTTCCGGTCCAAACTTATATTTTAGAGTCCATAAAAAAACATGAAGCAGCCAAAATCCTGCTTCATGTTTTTTTACATGATTCTAAAGCGATACTTCCTCTGTGCTTAAACCAAACACATCATGTAATGCATTAACTGCTGTAACTAGCTCGTGGTCATGTACCAAGACCCAGATAGTTGTATGACTGTCTGCTGACTGCAATATCTGCACTCCAGAATCGGTTAATGCCTGCACGATTTTAGATGCAACGCCGGGTACTCCTGTCATGCCGGCTCCTACAGCTGATACTTTTGCACAGCTCTCGGTAATTTCCGGCTGGAAACCCAGCACCTCTAAAATTTCAATTGCTTTTGCCGTAAGCTCAGCCGGCACAGTATAAGCAACACCTGTCGGCGAAATATTAATGAAATCCACAGAGATACCTGCTTCAGCCATTGCCTTAAATACTTCCGACTGTACCCGGTACGCTGATTCTTTCGTCTGCACCTTAATCTGTGTCACATTTGCAATATGCGCAATACCCGTTATCATTCGTTCGGAAATATCTGCGCCAGCTTCTTCAATCCGGGAAGATGTGACAAGTGTTCCCAGCCGTTCCGAGTAGGTGGAGCGGATACGCATCGGAATTTTCCCCTGCATGGCTATTTCTACAGCACGAGGGTGAATGACCTTTGCCCCTTGATAAGCAAGATTACAAATCTCTGTATAGGTTACTACATCAAGCGGACGCGCACTTTTTACGACACGCGGATCTGCGGTCATGATTCCTTCCACATCTGTAAAAATCTCAATACGCTCTGCGTCCAACGCAACACCTAAGGCAGCTGCAGAAGTATCACTGCCGCCCCGGCCAATCGTTGTTATTTCTCCGGACTCGCTCTGGCCCTGAAAACCAGCAACCACAACGACATCATGCGTTTCTAATTCCTGTAAAATACGGTCCGGATTGACTTCTTTTATCTTTGCACGATTAAAATCTTCACTCGTTACAAAACCAGCCTGTGCACCAGTCAAAGCTGTTGCAGAAACATGGTTTTTTTGCAGCTCATTAGAAAGCACAACGGATGAAATAATTTCACCGCATGACATCAGCAAATCAAGCTCCCGATTTGAGTTTTTATTCGCCGGAAAATCAATTAAGCCTAATAAACTGTCTGTTGCATAAGGATCCGGTTTTCTTCCCAATGCAGAAACAACAACGACTAACTTATATTCTTGAACAAGTGCATCTTTAATATGACGGATAACATGTTCCCGGTTCGTTTCTGATTGTACGGAAGTTCCTCCGAATTTTTGTACTAATACTTGCAATATTAACACCTCAACACTATCCAAGAAGTTACACTCTGGATGTCTAATAGATTGATTACATCATTATTTACAAGAAGGTTCAAGAAGGGAGATGAAAATATTATTCCAGAAAAGCATCTTTTCTTTTATCAGCCTTCTTAAACACATACTAAGATATCTAATTACTTTTTAAAGCCGTCACTTTTTACTAACGTTTGTGCGATTTGCACGGTATTCCATGCTGCGCCTTTTAATAAATTATCAGATACTACCCATAAATGGAATCCTTTTGGATTATCTAAATCTTTCCTTACGCGCCCTACGAAAACTTCCTCTTTGCCTTCAGCAGATTGCGGTGTCGGATATTCCTGCTCCTGCGGATTATCCTGAAGGACGATTCCATCTGCAGATTTCAGTGTCTTCCAAATATCTTTTACATTCAGGCCTTCCTGATCTACTTCAATATAAACACTCTCGGCATGGGAGGTAGCAAATGGAAGGCGCACACAGGTTGCCGCAACATTTAATGCCTCATCATGCATGATTTTCTTCGTTTCATTAATCATTTTCATCTCTTCAAATGTAAAACCATTATCTTCAAAAACATCAATTTGCGGCAATGCGTTAAACGCAATCGGGAAATGCTTCTTATCTCCTTTAAGCGGCAAAATCTCTGCTTTTACTTCGTTACCGTCTAAATATTCTTTTGACTGCTCATATAACTCTTCTACCGCTGCATTTCCGGCACCAGATACTGCCTGGTAAGTAGAAACGATGATTTTCCCTATACCAAATGCATCCTTTATCGGTTTTAAAGCTGCAACCATTTGAATGGTAGAACAGTTTGGATTGGCGATAATCCCTTGATGTTTTGCAATATCTTCCGGATTTACTTCTGGTACAACAAGCGGTACATCTTCATTCATACGAAAAGCACTTGTATTATCTACCACAACTGCCCCTCTTTTAACAGCTTCAGGTGCCAGTTGTTTAGAAATGGAACCGCCCGCAGAAAATAGTGCAATATCTACTCCTTCAAATGATTCTGGCGCAGCTTCTTCAACAATAATCGTTTCCCCGTTAAAAGTTTCTTCTTTTCCTGCCGAACGGGCAGAAGATAGTAATTTAAGCTGGTTTACCGGAAACTTTTTATCTTCGAGTATTTGTTTGATTTTCTGACCTACTGCCCCTGTAGCACCTACAATGGCTACATTATATGTTTGTTGCTCTGCCATTCCAATAACTCCCTCCACTTATTAAATGTCAACTAAACTTCATTTTAACACATTTTTCGTGGAATAAGGTACAATAATCGGCTGAATTTGTTTTCCTTTTAACGCTGCCTCTGCAGCAGGGATTAATTGATCCAGATTTGCTGAGAGCGAGGAGGGCTTCTGATGCGGATTATCCTGCCCGAACGGCACAAAATAGATGTGCTTTGCATTAAGCAATACAGCTAGATTCTTGGCATTTAACCCAAGCGCATCATTGGTTGTTAAAGCTAATAATAAAGGATGTTCATTTCGGAGCGTTGATTTTGCAGCCATTAAAACCGGATTATCTGTATGGGCATTCGCCAGCTTGCTCATCGAATTCCCTGTCAGCGGGGCAATCACCATCACATCAAGTGGTTTATCCGGTCCATAGGGCTCTGCATCAGGAATAGTGGTAATAATAGGATGATTGGCTGCTTTTTCAAGCCTCTTCACGTTATCCGCAGCCTTTCCATGCTTCGTATCGGTGTATTGAACCATTTCTGTTATAAATGGAATGACTTCTGCTCCCTGTTCAATCAATTCCTCGATAATTGGAAAAATATGAGGAAGGGTATGATGCGATCCTGTTAAGCCAAAGCCGATTCGCTTATTCTTGAATGTCATTCTGACGCACGCTCCTCCTCCAGAATTTGTTCCATCACATTAGCAAGGATTTTCCCCGCTGTTCTTGGTGCTACGATTCCCGGCAGACTGCGCGCAAGTATAGCTTGAATACCACGCTTTTTCGCAAAATCAAAATCTGTTCCGCCGGGTTTGGATGCCAGATCAATAATAACTGCATTTGTCGGCAGATTTTGAATCGCTTCTTTGGTTACTACTAAGCTCGGAATAGTATTGATTAAAATATCACAGTTCTCTGTATGATTGCTTAATTCGTGTAAAGGCACAGCCTGTAAACCCATTTCCGTAATACGCGCTAAATCCCTTATACTCCTGGCACAAACAGAAACCTTGGCTCCCAGCGCAGAAAATTTATTCGCTACCGTATTCCCTACCCTTCCAAATCCTACAACCATCACCCGGGAAGAGTGGACGGTCTGATCGGTATGCTCAAAAGCCATCATAATGGCTCCTTCCGCTGTTGGAATGGAGTTATAGATGGCAACATCATCACGATCAAGCAGCGGCACTAAGGTAACGCCCGCTTTTTCCGCCATACTTGTTAAGTACGCATTCGTCATCCCGGTAAAAATCATACATTCCGAATGTAATTTTTGAAACCAGGCTTCATCTAAATGAATTTTTTTATCTGTAAAAACAGTTTCTACGTTCCCTTTTGAATCAGTACCTGTTATCGGTAAAACAACGACATCCAGCTTGCTCTGGTCCAATTCATCCAGTGCTGATTCGTTTAATCCTGTAAATCCCTGCTCTAATTTATCAAAACCACAAAGAATTACTTCATTAGCATGATTGCTTTTCAATATTTTTATTAACTCTAAATACCTTGCATCTCCACCAATTACTGCAATCCGTCGACTCATTTTACGTATAACCTCCAGACAACTTTTCACGTATTCATGATTCGATATAGTTTATGAATTTTTAATTCAGTGGTGAACAATTTAGCCATTAAAATACCGACTTCCTGGCAAGAAGGGTGAAAACCTATTTTCGAAAAATAAGAAAAACCAAGAATACCGCTTGTTCTTTAAAACATCGGGTTCTTGCCGAGTAGATGTCCGCTGCGACGGTTTTCGATGGGGCGAGTAATCGCAGTCCCGATGGGAAAAAAACATAGAAAAAAAGCCTGTTTATCCGGCAGGAAAAGGTGTGTCTGATTACCTTTTCCTGCAAAATAAACAAGCTTTACATTGTTTAGCCTTCTTCAGGGAGTTCTGTATCAATCATGATCATATCTGTCCCTATTTTTTTGATAGACTTCCAATGGATTTTTGTTTCTTCTCCCTCTTTTACAAGGCCGAACCATTTATAGCTTGGCACAATAAACGCTTCGATTTGCCCGGTTTTCGGATTGATTTCTAAATCGGTCTGCCCAAGCATCCCAAGCCTTTTCCCTTCGTTCACGTTGATGATTTCCTTATCTCCCATATCTCGAAAGCGTACCATAGAAAAACTCCTTTTCTCTGTTCTGAAGGCAGTCAGTCACAGCCTTAGAATAATGAAGTTTCGTTTATATACTATATGTCCAAAATAAGAAAAACATGCTTTTACTTGCGCGTATCTTCCGGTGCTATCAATGCCCGTGACGGCTTTTGCTTAAACACATTTTTAATAACATCTGTAACTTGTTCATTGGTAATCCCATCAATCTCTAAAATCAAATCATCTAAGGTACGATGTCTTTGCAATAATAATTCATTCCGTCCATTCCGTGACATTCGGCTGTTGGTGCTCTCTAATCCCAGCATCAGATTTCCTTTAATCTGTTCTTTGCTGTTTCGTAATTCTTTTTCTGTTAACCCATGCTCTATAAAATGATGAAGTGTAGAATTCATCACTTCTTCTAATTGACCCAGCTGATCTTTTCTTGTGCCGGCATAAATGGTCAGCAAGCCATCATCTATAAATGCTGCATGATAAGAAAAAACAGAATAGGCCAGTCCTTTTTTCTCACGTATTTCTTGGAATAAACGTGAGCTCATGCTGCCCCCAAGCACGTTATTCATGATAGATAATGGATATAGATGCTTGTCTCCCGCTTCATATCCATTATAGCCAAGGCAAAGATGTGCCTGCTCTGTATCCTTGCTCCGGTAAATTGCTTCCTGCAAGAAGGCGGGCTTGATGATTGTTTCTTCAGATGCCTTTCTTGTAAAAGAGCCAAAATAAGCATCGATCTCATTGATAAATGAATGGGATACATTGCCGGCAACCGAAACAACTACATTATCAGGTGTATAATTAGCTTCTACATACTCCTGTAATTGCTTTTGATCAAAAGATGCCAGCTGTTTTTCTGTTCCGAGAATTGGATATCCCAATGGGTGTTCACCATAGGCAGCTTCGGCCAGCAAATCATGAACGATATCATCCGGTGTATCCTCGCACATTTTTATTTCTTCGTAGACAACCTTTTTTTCTCTTTCCATTTCATCTTCATCAAATGTAGATTCAAAAAACATATCCGCTAATACTTCCAAAGCAAATTCTTTATGTGTATCTAAAACCTTTGAATAAAAACATGTATATTCCTTCGATGTAAAAGCATTGATTTGCCCGCCGATAGAGTCGAATGCTTCTGCAATATCCTGTGCGCTTCTTGTTTTCGTTCCTTTAAAAAACATATGCTCTAAAAAATGAGAAATGCCATTATTATGGAGATTTTCATTTCTAGATCCAATTTTAACCCAAATACCAATCGTGACGGAACGTACCGCCGGCATTGATTCTAACACAATCCGTACTCCATTACTGCTTGTATATTTTTCTACCAATACATATCCTCCTAAATATCTCAGCTTAACGTGATTCACTTAACAACGATTCTACGGTTCCTATTTTATAATCTTTTTTCTTGATAATGGTAATCATTTGCTCTAACGCATTCGTTGTTGCCTGCGTTGGATGCATGAGAATCATCGCTCCAGGGTGAACATTTTTTTCTATCCGATTAACCATAACAGATACCGATGGATTCTTCCAATCAATTGTATCAACTGTCCATAAAATTGTTTCCATCTCCAGCTCTGCAGCAGTTTCTACTGTTTCATCTTTAAAGCTTCCGCTTGGGGGCGCGAACCATTTAGGCTGTTCTCCTGTGATGGTTTTTAAAATTTGATTTGTTTCCTCTATCTGCGTATAGGCATTGCTTTTATCAAGTGCAGCCATATCCGGATGATTATAGGCATGATTACCAATTAAATGTCCTTCCTCTTCAATCATTTTAACAAGGTCAGAATTATTTTGCGCCCATTTCCCTTCAATAAAAAAAGTGACTTTCACTTGATGGTCTTTTAAAATTTGCAGCATTTCCGGGATATATGCTTCCCCCCAGGAAACATTGATTAAGAAAGAGACCATTTCTTTTTTGGGATGCCCTCGATAAATTGGAGCTGGTTCCAGGTTCTCCAGTAAGATATCAGGAGAGGTTTCATTAAAAACAAGTAAGCTTTCATTCCATTTATCTGCTTCTTTCATTTTCTGATACGATTCTTCCACATTCACTTCTAATCCATTTCTTCCTGGTGTCTTCTTCCAAACCTCATCAATATAAGCATTTTCTGGTTCTTCCTGGTAAGCCCCTTTCTTTTCTTCAATCTCCATATAAAGGGCATCATTTGTTGCACTCACTTCTATTTCTGATGGTTCTATCATGACCGTCTCTGTTTGAAAAGGATTATATCGTATATCAAATACCGTGAAAATTAGAATCAGGAAAACAAGAACATGGACATACTTAAAATACCGCTTCATCTTTAATCCCTCCCTCTTCGTATTTTTATGCTTTTAGAGGGACAAGTATGAATGTATTTTAAGCGATGCATTTTTTATTCTGTCTCCATAAAAAAAGAAACTGAATTTAACACCAGCTTCTTTTTTATCACAGAAATATATTTTCTTCTTTAATTAATTATTTTTCTTACTATGATTTAGCATTTTCTTTCTTTTCATCTTGCAGTACTGCTTTTCTGGAAAGGTTAACTCTTCCTTGACGGTCAATTTCTTTTACTTTTACCATGATTTGATCGCCGATAGAAACAGCATCTTCCACTTTATTTGTACGTTCTTCCGCCAGCTCGGAAATATGGACAAGCCCATCTTTTCCTTTGAAGAGCTCAACAAAAGCACCAAATTTTTCAATACGTTTCACGGTACCAAGGTACAGCTGACCGACTTCGACTTCGCGGACAAGATCTTCAATAATTTTCTTCGCTTTTTGATTCATCTCGCTGTCTGTAGATGAGATAAAGACATTACCATCTTGTTCAATATCGATTTTCACGCCGGTTTCATCAATGATTTGGTTGATTTGTTTTCCGCTCGGCCCAATGACGTCACGAATTTTATCTGGGTTAATCGACATGGTCAAGATTTTTGGTGCATATTCAGATAGCTCATCTTTTGGCTCCTGAATGGTTTGAAGCATGGAATCCAGGATATGCATACGGCCTTTCTTCGCCTGTGTCAATGCTTCCTCTAAAATCGCTCTGGATAAACCGTCGATTTTAATATCCATTTGCAGCGCAGTAACACCTTTTTCTGTACCGGCTACTTTAAAATCCATATCTCCAAGCGCATCTTCCATCCCCTGGATATCAGAAAGAATCGTATAGTCCTCTCCTGATTTCACCAGTCCCATAGCAATACCAGCTACTGGCGCTTTAATCGGAACACCTGCATCCATCATTGCTAATGTACTTGCACAGATACTTGCCTGAGAAGTAGAACCATTAGACTCAAGTACTTCAGATACTAAGCGGATTGTATAAGGGAAATCTTTTTCATTTGGCACTACTTTTTCCAGTGCGCGTTCTCCCAGTGCACCATGGCCAATTTCACGGCGGCCCGGTCCGCGGATAGGTCCAGTTTCTCCTACACTGTATTGCGGGAAATTATAATGATGCATAAAACGTTTTGTTTCTTCTAAATCCAGTCCATCTAAAATCTGCACATCACCTAATGCTCCCAATGTACATATGCTTAAGGCCTGTGTCTGTCCACGTGTAAATAAACCAGAACCATGTGTACGCGGAAGGACATGGATACGGGAAGATAATGAACGGATTTCATCTACTTTTCGGCCGTCTGGGCGTACTTTTTCTTTGGTGATTAAGCGGCGTACTTCTTCTTTCACAAGACTGTTTAATACAGATTTTACTTGCTTAATCGTTTCTTCTTCCGCTTCTTCTGCTTCATACTTTTCAACAATTTCCTGCTTCACTGCATCAATTGCATCTTCGCGGGCATGTTTTTCAACAACTTGAATTGCTTCAAGCAGTTTTACTTTTGCTTCTGCTTCCACTTTTTGTACAAGTTCTTCGTCAGTTTCTGCGATTTCGACTTCGAATTTTTCTTTGCCGAATGCTTGTACAATTTCCTCCTGGAATGCAACGAGGCGTTTGATTTCTTCATGACCAAACATGATTGCTTCCAGCATAACATCTTCCGGCACTTCGTCGGCACCAGCTTCAACCATATTAATGGCATCCTTTGTTCCGGCAACAGTCAATTCGATATCACTTTTTGCTTCTTGTTCTATCGTAGGGTTAATAATCAGTTCTCCATCGACACGTCCGACATGGACACCTGCAATCGGCTGTTCAAAAGGAATATCTGAAATGCTTAACGCAATAGATGACCCGATCATTGCAGCAATTTCGGAAGAACAGTCCTGATCGACACTCATTACCGTGCTGATTACTTGCACCTCATTACGAAATCCGTCAGGGAATAACGGGCGGATTGGACGGTCAATCAGTCTGGAAGACAGGATTGCTTTTTCGCTCGGACGTCCTTCGCGTTTAATAAATCCTCCTGGTATCTTGCCTACCGCATATAATCTTTCTTCATAATTCACGGTTAACGGAAAGAATGGTAAATCTTTTGGTTCTTTGGAAGCTGTTGCTACAGATAATACCGACGTGTCTCCATAATGAATCATGCAGGCACCGTTTGCTTGTTTAGCCAGCTCCCCTACTTCAACCGTAAATTTCTTTCCTGAAATCTCCGTAGAGAATAGCTTTTTTTCATCTGCCATTGGTTTTGTTGCTCCTTTCAAGGCTACAGTAATTTAAGTATATATGTAGCTCTTCATATATTACATTTTTCTTCTATTTTCTATTATTCACAAAAGAATCCCTTTTTATAGAATAAACGATAGCCTGTCAGGAATCAATCACTACCTTTTATATGGCGTTCAAAATACATCCTGATTGAACAATCCTATCGTTTTATAGTGTGTGTTCAAAAAGTCCGATAAATAGGACCAAGAAGTTCAAGGCGACGAGCTTTTTACGAACGGACTTTCACAGGAAGTGGTGACTTCTGCGTTGCCCACAGGACGTGGGCGCTCTTAACAGAAGTTCCTCTATGTCTTTAAATATGTGAGTATCGGAAAAAGCTCGTCAACGCAGAAATTCGATGTGTCATTTTTATTGGACTTTTTGAACATCCTCTTATAGGATTATTTACATAAAAGAAAAAGCAGGATTTCTCCTGCTTTTTGCGTTTATTAACGACGTAAACCAAGTTTTTTGATTAATTCACGGTAACGAGTAACGTCTTTATTACGTAGGTAAGTTAGCAAGTTACGGCGTTTACCTACCATTTTCAAAAGACCGCGGCGTGAATGATGGTCTTTTTTGTGTGTACGTAAATGTTCGTTTAATGCAGTGATTTCTGCAGTTAAAACAGCGATTTGAACCTCTGGAGATCCAGTATCTGTATCGTGAACCTTGTACTCATTAATAATTTCGTTCTTGCGTTCTTGTGTAATTGCCATGATGGCACCTCCAAAATAAAATTTGTTATCCCCAATCCCCTAGCATACGTCGGAGTTACGTGATGCCAAGCGATGGTTGTACAAATATAAGAATAGCGTTTTTGAAGAGAAAAATCAAGTATTAGTTTTTCTATTTGCTAAATAAGCCCTAATTTCTTCCTCATCCTGCTGCATTCTTTCAATCAAAGCTTCCTTTGAGTCAAATTTTATTTCTTCTCTTGTATAAGATAACCATTCTATCGTTAATTCTTCCCCGTATAAATCACCGTCAAAGTCAAACAGGTATACTTCGACAGACATATTCTCCATCGTTTCTGTAAATGTCGGATTCGTTCCGATATTCGCCATTCCGCCATATATTTTATCCTGATGACGGACGAGCGTTGCATATACCCCCTGCTTGGGCAGCAAGGCATCTTTGGATATAGACAGATTAGCAGTTGGATAACCAAGCTCACGCCCGCGCTGTGCTCCTTTTACGACCAATCCAGTTGTTTCAAAGGCTCTTCCTAACAATTGTGCTGCCTGCTCCATATTTCCTGATGCTAATTCCGCTCTTATTCGGGTGGAGCTGACCTTCTCTTCATCTAATGTGATTTTACCGATGGTTTCCCATGTAAATAAATCTCTAGCATAGTCCTGCATATCTGCCATCTTGCCCTGCCCTTTATGGCCGAATGAGTAATCAAAGCCTG
Organism: Oceanobacillus sp. FSL K6-0251; assembly: GCF_038004725.1. NCBI lineage: Bacteria > Bacillati > Bacillota > Bacilli > Caryophanales > Bacillaceae > Oceanobacillus > Oceanobacillus sp. FSL K6-0251. Next base: position 2,981,207 of record NZ_JBBORS010000001.1, read on the forward strand.
CTACAAGGTGCTTGATATGTAAGCCAATAATAAAGTGGTCAATAAAAGCCTGCGGACTGAGCTTCGATAATTCTTGATCAAACCGGATGATATACAGACGGTCTACTTGAAGCTTTTCCAGTATGGCCTGTTTTTCAGAAGATACGGTTATGTACTTCACCTGATGGACATCTTTTCTCAGCACAACCGATGGATGCGGAAAAAAAGTAATAACTGCACTCTCCATATTATTTTCTTTTGCTTTATCAACTGCCTGCTGAATGACCTTTTGATGTCCTTTATGAATACCGTCAAAGAAACCGATAGCACTTACTGTTTCTGGTAAATCCTCCTTATGTAACATATGCGGATAGGATAATTCCATTGTTTTCATCCTGCTACACCTGCACTTTCTCTCGTTAAAATACCCTTAATGGTTTAATTTGATCCGGTTTTTCCGGATGCTTTTCGTAAATGGCTAATACTTCTTCGTTGTTTGTAAACACAAACGGATTATTTGTCAGAGGAGCATCGGTAACAGCTAATTTTTGACCATTTTTAATGCGAAACATTAATGCATCATCTACTTCCTGATGTACTAGATGACTTACCCCCTCTGAAATCGGGCTTAATAACTGCTCTTGTTCACCTCTGGCAGCCGCCTCTTCTATCATAGCAAAAGTGACCGTATTTTTCTTGGAAAAACTACCGGTTTGGATTCTTTCTAACTGCAGCATATGTGCCGGATATCCTAATTCCTTCCCGATATCCACACATAATGTTCTGATATAGGTCCCCTTGGAGCATTCTACATAGATGTCAAAAGCGTTTTTTTCCTCATCTATAGACCCAAGCTGTATATCATGAATAAAGACTTCCCTGCTTGGTCTTTCTACTTTTTCATTTGCTCTGGCATATTCATACAGCTTTTTTCCATTGACCTTTACAGCAGAATACATGGGCGGTATTTGTGTAATCGTTCCTTGAAACTTTTCTAACACCGCTTCAACCTCTGTTCTTCCCGGCATGTGCGTAACTTCTTTTTCTTCTACAATATTCCCTGTGGCGTCCTCTGTTTCTGTAGTGGATCCTAATGCAACTGTCCCAACATAAACTTTTTTTGTATCTGTGAGAAAGGGAACAATTTTGGTCGCATTGCCAATACAAATAGGCAGCACGCCTTCCACTTCCGGATCCAATGTCCCTGTATGACCAACCTTTTTCGTATGGAAGTAGCGGCGGCATTTAGCCACACAATCAAAAGAAGTCATTCCTTTTGGCTTCCACAGCGGCAGGATACCATTCATCGTCATTACACCTCTTTTTCCTTTTGAAATAAATTTTAAGAAAAACCAAGAATACCGCTTGGTCTTTAAAACATCGGTGTTCTTGCCAAAGAGATGTCCGCTCCGGGAAGTCGCTTTCCGCGGCCAACGTTCAGCCGCACGGTAAGAAAACCGCTTCCTGCTCAGGTCTACCTGTTGCTTTTCCCGCAGGAGTCGACAACATCCGCTCCCATCTAAGTGGAATTATGTTTTATTTGCTTTTTTTTCAAGGAAATAACGCAAATTCTAGCGACGGTTTTGATGGGGCGAGTAATCGCAATGGTTTTCGGTGGGACGAGTAATCGCAGTCCCAGTCCCAGAAGAAATACACGGAGACTCCTGTGGGAATGCGCAATGGTCTTCGGTGGGGCGAGTAATCGCAGTCCCAGGGTGAAGACCCCGCAGGAAAAAAGCGAACTTCTTTTTTTCGAGGAGGCTGAGCTCAAGTCCACGGAAAGCGGAGTGTATTTCTGGGGTTGCGATTACTCACCCCATGAAACCCGTTGGAGCGGCTATATTCAGCATTTTTTATATACTTTCTTATTCTTGTAAAAAAACTGATCCTTGCCAAGGAGCAGAGGGATCAGTTTTTTAGCATTACTTATTAAGATCTCTTAAGATAGAGTCTATTCGGTTACCTTGCTCGATTGCTTCGTCAAATTCAAAGGTAAGTTCAGGGGTTTTGCGCAAACGAATTCGCTTGCCAATTTCTGAACGGATAAACCCTTTTGCTTTTGCAAGCCCCAATAATGTTTCCTGCTTTTTCTTCTCATCACCTAATACAGAAATAAAAATCTTCGCCTGCTGCAGATCACCGGTTACTTCTACATCGGTAACCGTCACAAAACCAACGCGGGGGTCTTTGATTTTTCTGGATAAAATATCACCCAGTTCTTTTTTCATCTGTTCTGCAACTCGATGAGCTCTTAATTCAGCCATTTATCTCACCTCACATAGCTCTATGCATTTTCGTTATAATCGTTCGATATTCGTTATAGTTCTTTCTAATTCAGAAAAAGAATCTATTGTGTGTAAAGCTTGTTGTATTACTTTTTCAGCATGCACATAATCCGTCGAAATAATAACTATCCCAAGTTTGGTTCGTTGCCATAAATCGTGAAATTCAAGCTCAGTTACAGAAACATTAAACGATTGGCGCAGTTTATTCATAACCCGCTTCAACACGGAGCGCTTTGCTTTTAAGGAATTCCCTTCATACAACATACATTCTACTTCTGCATAGAGAATCATTTTCGTTCCATTTCTTCCATTACATAGGCTTCGATAATATCGCCTTCTTTAATATCATTAAAGTTAGCCAATGTAATTCCACATTCATAATTCTGTTGTACCTCTTTTACGTCATCTTTAAACCGTTTCAATGCTTGTAATTCACCTTCATAAAGAACCACACCGTCACGAATAAGACGAACGCTCGAATCTCTGGTAATTTTTCCGTCTGTTACATAGCTTCCTGCAATGGTACCAATACGTGATACCTTGAATGTTTCACGTACTTCCGCCTGACCAATAACTTTTTCTTCATATTCTGGATCCAGCAGACCTTTCATTGCTGCTTCAATTTCTTCAATCGCACTGTAAATAACACGGTGCAGACGTAAATCGATTTTTTCGGATTCTGCAGCTCTTTTTGCATTGACATCAGGGCGGACATTGAAACCAATAACGATTGCATTGGATGCCGAAGCTAAGATAATATCGGATTCTGTAATCGCTCCTACGCCTGTATGAATGATTTTAACATTGACGCCTTCTACTTCTATCTTGCGTAAAGAAGCGGCTAATGCTTCCACAGAACCTTGTACGTCCGCTTTCACAATGATATTTAATTCTTTCATTTCACCCTGCTTGATTTGTTCAAATAAATCATCCAGGCTGACAGTTGATTGGCCGCCGCGGTTTTCATCGATCCGCTTCTGTTGACGGGCAATCCCAATTTGACGCGCTTTTTTCTCATCAGAAAATGCAAGGAACTGGTCTCCTGCCTGCGGAACATCCTGTAACCCCGTAATTTCAACTGGAGCTGACGGTCCTACTTGATTTACGCGTTGTCCCAAATCATTTACCATAGCACGAACTTTACCATACGTACTGCCGACAACAAGCGGATCTCCTACATGCAGAGTACCGTTTTGCACAAGCAGTGTTGCCACAGAACCTCTGCCTTTATCTAACTGCGCATCGATTACTGTACCGAAAGCTTTCGCATCTGGATTTGCTTTTAATTCTTCTACCTCTGCAACTAATAAAATCATTTCCAGCAGATCGTCAATACCTTCCCCTTTAAGTGCAGCAAGGTTAACAAAGATGGTGCTTCCTCCCCAATCTTCAGGAATCAGTTCATGCTCTGTTAATTCCTGCATCACGCGGTCCGGATTAGCGCCTTCTTTATCCATTTTATTAACAGCAACAATAATTGGTACTCCAGCAGCTTTCGCATGGTTGATTGCTTCCACTGTCTGCGGCATCACGCCATCATCTGCTGCGACAACTAAAATAGCAATATCTGTTACTTGTGCACCGCGCGAACGCATACTTGTAAACGCTGCGTGACCCGGTGTATCTAAAAATGTAACTTTCTTGCCCTCATTTTCAACTTGGTAAGCGCCAATATGCTGTGTGATTCCACCAGCTTCACCAGCAGTAACCTTCGTATGGCGTATAGCATCTAATAACGTTGTTTTCCCATGGTCAACATGTCCCATAATGGTAACAACAGCAGGACGCTCCTGCAATTTTTCACTGTCATCTTCTTCAATATATTTATCAAGGTCTGTATCTTCTAAAATAATTTCTTTTTCGACCTCTACATTATATTCATCACAAATCAGCTCTACAGCGTCATCTTCAAGGTCTTGGTTTTTTGTAGCCATGATACCCATAAACATTAATTTCTTGATGATTTCTGCAGGTTCTTTATGAAGTTTTTCTGCTAAATCTTGTACGGTCAATATACCGTGGTACGTAATTTTACTTGGAGTCTCTTTCACTAACGACTGCTCCTTTTGTGGTTGATGTTGTTTACCTTTGTTAGAGGTTTTTTGTTTTTTATTTTTCGGATTATCTTTTTTAGGATTCCGATTTGTATTTGGTTTATTTCCAGTATTTTTATTCTTTTGCTGTTTATTCGTATTTACTTGATCGTTTTTCTTTTTATCTTGTTTTGGCTGCGGGTTAAATTTTTCATCCAATTGTTTGATTTCATTGTCAGAAATCGTAGACATATGGTTGGAAACCTCCACATTCTTTTCTTTTAAAAATTGAATGACTTCTTTACTCGCTACCTTATTTTTCTTTGCATATTCATATACACGTATTTTGCTCATGCGTTCACCCCCGGATTTATTTATCCAACTAGAGTAAGGAGTTTTTTTGCAAAGCCTGAATCTAGTATTGCTATAGCTACTCGCTGTTCTTTCCCGATTGCCTGCGATAAGATATCCCGGTTATCAACAAGTCGATACGGAACATTGTACGAGGTACATTTATCCGAAAGTTTCTTTTTGGTTTGCGGTCCAATATCTTCTGCCAATAAAACAAGCTTTGCACGACCTTTACGAATATCCTTTAAAATAGTGTCTTCTCCTGTTGAGCATTTCCCTGCCCGGACAGCGAGACCAATGATGTTCAAATAATTAGGATTCATGTCATTCTCCCTCTACTAAAGCTTCTAACTCATCGTAGATTGTTGGACTTACTTCTGCGTTCAAGATTTTGTTAAGCGCATTGGTTTTCCGAGCCTGTTCTATCACAGACTTATTCTTGGAAAGGTAAGCTCCTCGTCCGTTTTTCTTGCCAGTTTCGTCAACGAACACTTCCCCTTCTTTATTCCGGACAATGCGGATCAATTCTTTTTTAGGCTTCATTTCATTTGTCATAACACATTTTCTCTCTGGTATCTTTTTCTTCTTAGCCAAGTTAAAATACCTCCTTATTCAAACAAATCTTCATCGTTGTCAGAATAAGCTTCTTCTATTTCTGCATCATCCAGCAAACCTTCTGCTCTTGCATCCGTTTCACTTTTGATATCAATTTTCCAGCCTGTAAGTTTAGCGGCTAAACGTGCATTTTGTCCTCTTTTACCGATTGCCAGAGACAGTTGATAATCTGGGACAACAACCGTCGTTGCTTTTTCTTCCTCATCAACAAATACTTTCAATACTTTAGAAGGACTTAATGCGTTCGATACATAAACGACAGGATCCTCAGACCACTCTACAATATCGATTTTTTCACCTTTTAATTCTGTTACGATGGCTTGCACACGCTGCCCTTTTTGTCCCACACAAGATCCCACCGGATCAATTTCCGGGTCTGGTGCATGTACAGAAATTTTAGAGCGGTCGCCAGCTTCACGGGAAACAGATTTAATTTCAACAATTCCATCATAAATTTCAGGAACTTCCATTTCAAATAACCGCTTTAACAAACCAGGGTGTGACCGGGAAATATAGATTTGCGGCCCCTTGCTTGTATTCTCAACCTTTGTCACGTAAACCTTCAGCCGGTCATGAATATGGTATTCTTCTGTAGGCATCTGTTCTGCCTCTGCCAGCTTGGCTTCAATTTTGCCAAGGTTCACATAGACGAAACGTGAATCTTTACGCTGAATAATTCCAGTCATGACATCTTCTTCTCTATCAATATACTCCGAGAAGATAACGCCTCGTTCTGCTTCACGCACTCGCTGGGTAACTACTTGTTTAGCAGCCTGGGCAGCAATACGTCCAAAATCTTTCGGTGTTACTTCCACTTCAATCACATCATCTACATCATAATTCGGATTAATACTTTTTGCTTCATCAAGAGATATTTCCAGCTGCGAGTCTTCTACATTTTCGACAATTGTTTTTCTTGCGTAAACAGCCATCTTTCCAGTAGTTTCATTCAACTCTACCCGAACATTCGATGCGGACTTAAAATTCTTTTTATAAGCAGAAATAAGCGCTGCTTCCAAAGCCTCCATCAATATATCCTTGTCTATCCCTTTTTCTTTTGCTAAATGATCAATCGCATCAAACAACTGCGTGCTCACTTTTTCTTTTCCCCCTTTTGGATGTTGTTCTCGTACTCTTCATTAAAACAAGACTGCCAGTCTTGCTTTTGCTACCTTATCATAAGGTATTTCTACGATTTTCTTTCTCGTTTTTATTTTGTATTCAATAGAAAGGGTATCGTTCTCTACATTTTGTAAAATGCCTTCATACGTTTTTTCACCATCAATTTTTTCATATAACTTCACAAAAACATTGTTTCCAATATTCTTTTTAAAGTCATCCAGTGTTTTTAACGGTTTTTCAACTCCCGGGGAAGATACTTCTAGAAAATAAGCTTCTTTTATCGGGTCAGCTTTATCCAGTTTTTCACTTAACTGTTCAGAGACCTCACCGCATTCTACAATGTCAATACCACCTTCTTTATCAATATAAACACGTAGAAACCAGTTTTTCCCTTCTTTCACATACTCGATATCAACTAATTCTAAATTTTTCTCTTCTAAAATCGGATGAACTAATTCGGTTGTTATCTCAATTATCTTGGAACTCAAGTGTAAACCTCCTTTAACCATGTCCTCACGCCTTCAATCAATATAAAACCCCTGCCTAAAATACGGCGGGGGAAGCAGAGAGTCTTGTTTAGGCGAGGTATGAATAAAGAGTGGGTGTGCACCCACTCTTTACATTCGTACGTATCGAACATTCTAAACAAAAATAGTATAGCATATTCTATACCCCTTTGCAAACCTCCAAATCAATACTACAGCGCTTTTTACCCTCAACTAATTTCTTTTAGTTTCTCCAAAAACAAACGGATTTATGCGTATGTCTTTCACATTTAGAATAAGGAAAGCTGGTTTTTTTCTTCCATACCTTCTAAGCATCCGTGTGTATCTAAATATTCCAGCACGGTTTTGGAAATTTTACTTCTTTCTCTTAAATCTTCTTTAGAAAGAAATTCTCCTTCTTCACGGGCCTTCACAATATTTAATGCCGCATTGGTGCCTAAGCCGTCCACAGCATTGAAAGGAGGAAGCAGCGAATCACCGTCAACGATAAATTCGGTTGCGCTTGATTTATATAAATCTACCTTTTTTAAAGATAAGCCGCGTTCACACATTTCTAATGAAAGCTCAAGCACAGTCAATAAGTTCTTCTCTTTTGGCGATGCATCATTGCCCTTATAATTAATCTCTTCCATACGTTTACGGATAGCATCCGAACCTTTAATCATCGTATCTAACTCAAAATCATCCGCACGAACGGTGAAATATGCCGCATAGAAAAGAATCGGGTGATGCACTTTGAAATAAGCGATTCGTACAGCCATTAAAACATAAGCTGCCGCATGGGCTTTCGGGAACATGTATTTGATTTTCTTACAAGATTCAATATACCAGTCAGGTACATTGTTTTTCTTCATTTCCTCAATCCATTCATCCTTCAACCCTTTACCTTTACGGACAAACTCCATGATATTAAATGCCAAGGAAGGCTCTAAGCCTTTATGCATTAAATAGACCATAATATCATCACGGCAGCCGATAACATCCGGAAGCTTACACGTGCCGTTATTAATCAGCTCCTGTGCATTGCCAAGCCACACGTCGGTACCGTGGGACAGACCTGATATAATTAACAGTTCTGCAAAGGTATTTGGCTTCGTATCCTCAAGCATCTGCCGCACAAATTTTGTACCAAATTCAGGTACTCCCAACGTGCCAGTTTTACACTGGATTTGCTCTGGAGTAACTCCTAAAGACTCTGTTCCGCCAAAGATTTTCATCACTTCTTCATCATCGGTCGGAATGGTTTTAGGATCAATTCCGCTTAAATCCTGCAGCATGCGGATAACAGTCGGATCATCGTGTCCAAGTATATCCAGCTTCAGCAGATTATCATGAATCGAGTGGAAATCAAAATGTGTTGTCCGCCATTCACTGTTCCGGTCATCCGCCGGGAACTGTATCGGTGTAAAATCATAAATTTCCTTATCATCGGGAACAACAATAATTCCCCCGGGGTGCTGTCCGGTTGTTCTTTTCACCCCGGTACAGCCTTGTACAAGACGGTCAATCTCTGCATTTTTATAAACAAGCTGATGATCGGAAGCATAGCCTTTTACATAACCATAGGCAGTTTTTTCAGCTACAGTTCCAATTGTTCCAGCCCGGTACACACTATCTATACCAAACAGTTCTTTCGTATAGTTATGGGCACGCGGCTGATAATCTCCGGAGAAGTTCAAGTCAATATCCGGAACCTTATCTCCTTTAAAGCCTAAGAACGTTTCAAAAGGAATATCCTGTCCATCCTTTACAAGTGCAGCACCGCACTCTGGACAATTTTTATCTTCCAGGTCAAAACCGCTCGCTACAGATCCGTCTGTAAAGAACTCAGAGTGCTTACAGCTTGGACAGACATAATGCGGCGGAAGCGGGTTAACCTCTGTAATTTCGGTCATCGTAGCAACAAAGGAGGATCCGACAGAGCCCCGTGAACCTACAAGGTAGCCATCATCCAAGGATTTTTTAACCAGTTTATGGGAAATCAAATAAATTACCGCGAATCCGTTTCCGATAATACTTTCTAATTCTGTCTCCAACCGTTTGGTAACAATTTCCGGTATCGGCTCGCCATATACTTTTTTCGCCATATCATAGCATAAATCACGCATTTCCTGTTCCGCGCCTTCGATATTCGGCGTAAACAAGCCATCCTGAATAGGAGAGATATCCTCTATACTGTCAGCTAACTGCTGCGTATTTTGAACCACAATTTCTTTTGCTTTTTCTTTTCCTAAAAAGGAAAAAGCCCCAAGCATTTCACCTGTCGTCCGGAATGGTGTATCCGGCAGTGTCTGCCTGTTTAATGGATTACCAGCCTGCGATGCAATCAGGATTTGCCGGTACTGCTTATCAATATCTTGCAAATAATGCACATTCCCGGTCGCAGTTACTAATTTCCCCATGCGTTCCCCAAGATTGACAAGCTTTCGTAATATATCTACTATCTGTGCTTCGTTCTGCACTAAATCTTTATCTACCAAATGGACATAGTTTTTAGGTGGCTGCACTTCAATATAATCATAAAACTCAGCAACCTGCTCCGCCTCTTCCTCGGATTTTTGCATCATCGTTTCAAAGACTTCTCCTCTGTCACAAGCTGTCCCGATCAAGAGACCTTTACGGTATTTTTTCAAAATAGACCGTGGCAGTCTCGGTTCACGGTAGAAATAATCAATATGCGCATGGGATACAATTTTATATAGATTTTTTAAGCCTTCCTGCGTCTGCGCTATAATCGTACAGTGAAAAGGTCTGGAGCGCTGATAAGCATTGTTTTCTCCCATATGATTATTTAAGTCCTGATGATTGATGATTTCTCTTTCCATTAATTTCTGGACCAGGTTCCACAATAAATAGCCTGTAGCTTCCGCATCATAAATGGCACGGTGGTGCTGTGTCAATTCAATCCCTAAATGCTTACATAATGTATTTAAACGATGATTTTTAAGCTCTGTAATTAAAAACCTTGCTAATTCTAGTGTATCAATGACTGGGTTGGCTGCTTTTTCATAGCCAATCCGTTTAAATCCTTGATTTAAGAAGCCCATATCAAAGCTTGCATTATGCGCTACTAAAATGTCTTCTCCCATCCAGGCATGAAAATCTTTTAAGACATCGCCGACTTCAGGAGCATCCTTAACCATATCATCCGTAATCCCTGTTAAATTCGTCGTTGTCTCAGACAGCGGATGATGCGGATTAGCAAACGATTCAAATCGGTCAATGATTTCACCATCATGTACCTTTACCGCGGCTAATTCGATGATCGTATCGTACACAGCAGAAAGCCCTGTTGTTTCCACGTCAAATACAATATAGTTTGCATCTTTTAATAAACGGTCACTCTCATTGTAGGCAATCGGAACACCGTCATCGACTAGATTTGCTTCTACCCCATAAAGCACTTTAATGCCATGTTTCTTACCTGCATAGTAAGCGTCTGGGAATCCTTGTACACCAGCATGATCTGTAATTGCTACAGCTGGATGTCCCCATTTGGCAGCCTGTTCAACCAATGCATCCGGAGAAACGACCGCATCCATTTGGCTCATTGTCGTATGTGCGTGCAGCTCTGCTCTTTTTTCACCCTCAGGCGCCTCATCTTGTTTTTCTCTTACTTGTACCTCATGAATATCCTTTGCCATCATTGCCAATTCATTAGTATACATATCCGTTTGGATGCTGCCGCGAGCTTTTACCCACATCCCTTTTTTAACAGATTGAAACTTATTGACATCCTCATCCCCTTTGGAGAACATTTTTATTTGCAGGGAATCGGTATAGTCCGTTGCTTTAATAATCAAAAGGCTTCTTCCAGACCGCAGCTCTCTGATTTCTGAATCAAATACATAGCCTTGTACAGTAATCCGTCTTTCTTCTTCCAGGATTTGATTCATCTCTGCCGGCTCGTCCTGAATCTTATAACCGATCGCCAGCGGCTGGCTGACAGGCGTATCCTTTTCTTTATCCCGCTTTTCTTTCTCCTGTACGGTTTTTTGGACAAGCGCCTGATCTTCCTTCGCCTTATTGTCTTGGAATGCTTGCATTTCACTTTGATCAGCATTTACTTCTAAATCAATGGAGTAAGGTCTGGAACCAATTTGATAACAGAATTGACTGAATGCTGGTTCAAGTCTTTTCTTCAAAATATTTGATTCTGCTTCATTTCTTGAAGTTAAGATTATCTTATTTTCCACAATTTGAGGCGTTTGCTGCATTACCATTTCCTGATATGCAGGTGAAATGGAAGTTGTTGCTAAAAAGTGTTTCCAATATACACCAATATCTTTTTCATTACATTGCTTATTATCTGTATGTAATGTCAGCTCGACCTTCTCGGCAATGGATGAGAAGCTTTTTTGCAAAGACTGTTGGAAATATAAATATTCATCGAATGGAAGAACATCCTCTAAATGAATATAAAAATGCCATTTTTTCTCTTGCTTATAAACCTCTACTTTTTCTAAATAACTTGAAGCAAAATACGTTTGAATTGATGTGTCAGACAGCTGAATTTGCTCAAGCAGTAATCTCATTTTTTCTTGCTTGGAAATACTCATCTCTACCCCTCCAATTGTAGATAGATATTTGACTACACAGGAAGAAATTTTCTCCTATTTAGTGTGTGTTCAAAAAGTCCGGTAAACAGGACTAGCCGGCTAAGAACGCCACGTCCTGGGACTGCGGTTACTCGTTCCATCGAAAACATTTGTGCGTTGAAAGTTCAAGGCGACGAGCTTTTTACGTACGGACTTTCACAGGATGTGGTGACTTCTACGTTGCTCACAGGACGTGGGCGGTTTTAGCAGAAGTTCCTTTAATCGCAGTGTCATTTTTATTGGACTTTTCGAACCTCCTCTATTAATTAAAAACACGAAACCCTTGTCTATAAACCGACAAGGGTAACCTATTGGATTTACTATTTTATTTTACAAGAATAATCGCTGAATGTCATTCCATGTGACAACAATCATTAAGAGCATCAAGAGGGCAAACCCGACAAAATGGAAGACTCCTTCTTTTTCTGGAGCTATCGGTTTTCCTCTGACGGCTTCCAGTCCGACAAACATTAAACGGCCGCCATCTAATGCTGGCAGAGGAACTAAATTAATAATTCCTAAATTAATACTCAACATCGCTGTCCACATTAAAAAGTTTGTAAAGCCAGATTGAACAACCTGATCTGTCGCATCATAAATTCCTACGGGTCCTGATAGCACATCAATGGAAAGCTGGCCCGTAACTAACATGACCAAATTGTTAAGTATAAGCTTCGACGTTTCATAAGTTGTCTCAAATCCAAATGCTAATGTTCCAAGGATATTTTTTTCATAAGCCGGAGTTACACCGATTTGTCCGATATGAATTGGGTCCCCTTTATCGTCCACGGTCTCCACTTCAGCTGGGACAACCGTCAATTCTTCCTCTGTGTCACCTCTGGATATAACCAAATCTAATTCCTCATCCGGGTTTTCACGGACAATATCCGTAAACTGATCCCATGTTGAGACAGATTGGTCTCCTATTTGTGTAATAACATCATTTTCCTGCAGCCCCGCTTCTTCTGCCGGGCTTTCCGGTTGAACCTCACCCATTTGTGCTTCCTCTACCGGAACGCCTTGAATCATCCCCATAAGCAGGAAGATAAAGATAGCAAGGACAAAGTTCATCATTGGACCGGCAAAAAGCTGCATGGCACGCTGTCCGACCGTTTTAGATGCAAATTGTCTATCGAAAGGAGCAATCTGTGTTTCCTGCTCATCCACGATAAACATCGCTTTCGGATCGACATCGAAATGTAGCTTTATCTCTTCGTCATCCAATTCATAGCCTTCGATATACAGCTTATGATCAAGGTCGACCTTCTCTACTTCAATCGTGCGGGCATTTGGATGCTTTGATTTGTTATTTACAATAATTTTAGATACTTTTCCATCTCTGTTAAAATCAAGCGCAATATGATGCCCTGGTTTTAACTCCACAATTTCCGGGTCATCTCCAGCAACACGGACATATCCGCCCGCCGGAATTAACCGGATTGTATAAAGTGTCTCATTTTTTGTGAATGACAATATTTTGGGCCCGAAGCCAATTGCAAATTCACGGACAAGCATGCCCGCTCTTTTTGCAAAAATCAGGTGGCCCCACTCATGGATGGAAACGAGCAAACCAAACATCAATATAAACGCAATAACCGTTGTCATGACAGCACCTTCCTTTTTTATAAAGGTAGAAAGAGGTTGTTAGGGAGTATTTAACCATTTGATTCTCCGCAACAAGTTCACATAACAATCATTTATTTCTCATTCATATAGTATCCTTCAGCAGGAACTATACATGTATGTGCCGGGACAAGAATAACGTATATGCTAACTTGTCCGATAATGTAATTTTGTTATGTATTAGCCAAAAGAAAGCTCTTCACCTAGTATATTCAATAAGTCAGCTTACTTTACCAATTCTACAATATTCGCTTCTATTTGTTAAAAAAAGTGAATAAAATGCAGTAATGGAAAAACAAAAAGCATGCTGTCAAAGCGATCTAAAATGCCGCCGTGTCCAGGAAGAATATTCCCGGAATCCTTTACATGATACACACGTTTAAAGGCAGATTCAACCAAATCACCGATTTGTCCAAAGGCAGAAGCTATCATCGTAACAATAATCAATGTCAACCAGGATTGCTCAAATGGTGCTATCAGGTGAAAAATCACAGCTACAACTACAGCTACAAAAATACCTCCCAGCGCGCCTTCAACGGTCTTTTTCGGGCTGATAGTCGGCCATAATTTATGTTTTCCCAGTTTGCGTCCAAATAAATAGGCTCCTGTATCCGTTGCCCAAATAATGCAAAATGCAAATAAAATATTTCTCAGCGCATTTTCTCCATCTCTAGTCTGCAGCAAATAAAAGAATCCTAAACCAACATAAAACGCCGCAAGAACAACAAAGCCCACCTGATCAAAAGTAAACTCATTTTTTACAAGCACGGTATACGCCAATAAAACAAAAATAAAGATAGAAATCAATTCATACTTCGTCAGCCATTCAATATCAGCCAGTAATTCATTAGGCAGTAAAATAACCCACGTCAGTAAAGCTGATAAAACATACGGAAAAAAATTCTTATCAGGATGGCGCATCCGCATTAATTCAACTATCCCAATCGTCGCTAGCAAATAGACAAAAATAGTAAATGGCAAACCGCCAATAATAATAATCGGCACAAATACAAGCAGAGCTATAATTGCTGTTATCGTTCGTTGCTTCATTAAATCATCATCACCTTATATACCTCCATATCGTCTTTTCCGATGCTGATATGCAAGTAATGCTTCATAGAATGTTTCTTCTGTAAACTCCGGCCATAGTTTATCTGTAAACCAAAACTCTGTATACGCCATTTGCCAAAGCATAAAATTACTTAAACGGCATTCGCCGCCAGTACGTATTAACAGGTCCGGGTCAGAGACACCTGTTGTATATAAATATTTTGAAAAGGTTTCTTCATCTAAGCTGCTCATATCGATATCATCTTCTTTTACTTCCGTTACGATTTGCTTGACTGCTTTTAAAATCTCGTATCGGCCGCCGTAATTAAGGGCAAAGTTTAAAATAAGACCATCATTATGCTTTGTTTTTTCTTTTGCATAGTTTACTGCTTCCTGTGTGTGGCTCGGCAATGCCTGAAAATCGCCTATCGTTTGGATACGAACATTATTTTCCATTAAGCTTGGTAAATATACATGCAAAAACTCTTTTGGAAGTTTTAAAATATATTCCACTTCTTGTTTTGGCCGTTTCCAGTTTTCTGTTGAAAAAGTATAAAGCGTTAAAACCTTCACATTTGCTTTCACAGCGGTTTTAACGATTTTATTCACCGTAGATACACCCTCTTTATGACCAGCAAACCTGGGTAATCCCCGTTTTTGTGCCCATCTGCCATTCCCATCCATGATAATAGCAACATGATTGGGAGCATTCTCTTCAGAAAGTGAATCCGATTCTTTTGGTTGTTTTGATAAAAAAGGAATTTTAATAGACATTTTCCGTCCCCCGAATGGTTGTTTGTTCATAACCCTCTTCATCTTTTTTCGAAGAACAAGGGATGAAAGGCATGACCATGCCAATAAATAATATGACTGTATTTCGTTTAACATGTATGAAATCGACTGTTTTTTTAAATATGATAACATGACACATTTAGAAAAGGATTTTCCGTTAACCGCGACATACAGCGGATGCGGAAGTCTTTTTTATCCACTCATATATAAGTGCATGATAGCCAGTAACATTAATACAAAAACCCCCTTTAATAAGAGGGCTTAATGGCATCTTACTACGTTAGCAGAAAACTGTCACCTTTAAACAAAATATATTTTGCCAGGGTTTGTGCTGTTAAGATAGATAGAAGGCATGTATCCCCTATCACACTTCCATAATTTCATTTTCTTTGGTTTTTGCTAAATCTTCAATTTGCTTAATATACGCGTCTGTTGTTTCTTGAACATCGTCTTGAAATGCTCTTAAATCGTCTTCTGTCATATCACCATTTTTTTCAGCTTTTTTAAGCTGGTCATTTGCCTGGCGGCGAAGATTTCTAATTTGTACACGAGCTTCTTCTGCATATTTCCCTACTACTTTAACCAAGTCTTTTCTTCTTTCTTGGGTAAGAGCAGGAATATTGATGCGGATGATGTTTCCATCATTTGATGGAGAAAGTCCCAAGTCCGCTTTTTGAATTGCTTTATCAATATCACCAATTGCTGACTTATCGTATGGAGTAACGGTCAGCAGTCTTGCTTCTGGAGCACCTACCTGAGCTAGTTGGTTCAGCGGTGTAGAAGCACCATAATAATCAACATAAACCGTATCTAATAGACTTGGATTGGCACGTCCAGCACGAACAGAGGCTAGATTTCTTGAGAAAGCTTGAACAGCCTGTTCCATTTTTTCCTTCGTATCTTTTATCACTGATTCTGACATGTTTAGTTCCCCCTTATCGTTGTTCCGATATTTTCACCTTGCACAACTCGTTTAATATTACCTTCTTCCATAATAGAGAAGACAATCAGCGGCAGGTCATTATCCATACATAATGAAGAAGCGGTAGAATCCATTACACCTAATCCTTCATTTAACATTTCTAAATAAGTGAGTGAATCATATTTCTTTGCTTCTTTGTTGATTTTAGGGTCATCTGTATAAACGCCGTCCACGTTGTTTTTAGCCATTAAAATCACTTCTGCTTCAATTTCTGCAGCCCGTAATGCAGCTGTTGTATCTGTAGAAAAATAAGGATTTCCAGTACCAGCAGCAAAAATAACAACACGCTTTTTCTCCAGATGGCGAATCGCTTTCCGCCGTATGTATGGTTCAGCAACCTGTCTCATTTCAATGGATGTCTGTACTCTGGTCTGTACACCAATCGTTTCCAGACCGTCCTGTAAAGCAAGAGAATTCATAATTGTTGCAAGCATCCCCATATAATCAGCTGAAGCTCTATCCATGCCCATTTCTGATCCTACTTTACCACGCCAGATGTTACCGCCGCCGACTACTACAGCAACCTCTACACCAAGCTCTACAATTTCTTTAACCTGTTCTGAAATGGAATGAATGATTTTAGGTGAGATTCCGTATCCTTCTTCTCCACTTAATGCCTCTCCACTTAATTTTAACACAACTCTATTATAATGTGCTGTCGTCATAATAACCTCCAGAGAAAAAATATATTTACAATATATAGCTATAAGAGGATACTCAAAAGGACGAATTAAACTTTTCAGTTTTCACTCGGCCTTTTGAAAAACCCCTACAAAGAAGGGAACAAATTAATGTCCCCTAATTTGCACAACTTATTTTTTGATTTGGCTCATTACTTCTTCCGCGAAGTTATCTTCACGTTTTTCCATTCCTTCGCCTACTTCATAGCGAATAAATGCTTTTACAGAAGCACCTTTATCTCCAACATATTTTTTCACTTTTTGGTCTGGATCTTTTACAAAGCTTTGTTCTAAAAGAACGATTTCTTCGAAGAATTTACCTAGACGGCCTTCTACCATTTTTTCAACGATGTTTTCTGGTTTTCCTTCGTTTAATGCTTGTGTTTTAAGCACTTCACGCTCGCTGTTCACTTCTTCTTCAGCAACTTCATCACGGGATACATAACGAGGGTTGATAGCTGCTACATGCATTGCAACATCTTTCGCTACTTCTTCGTCTGTTGTACCTTCTAACAATGAAAGCACGCCGATACGTCCGCCCATATGAAGGTATGCACCAAAAGCATCATTATCTGTTTTTTCTAATACAGTGAAGCGGCGAAGTGAGATTTTTTCTCCAATTTTAGAAACCACTGTAGTGATTGCTGCGTCAACTGTTTCAGAACCATCTAAAAATGGCTGTTGTAAAGCTTCTTCAACAGTTTCAGGATTATTTTTCACAATGTGTTTTCCAAGGTCAGAAAGCAATTGCTTGAACTGATCGTTCTTTGTAACGAAGTCTGTTTCACAGTTTACTTCAATAATTGCAGCTCTGTTTCCGTCTAATTCAATATGCGTTAATCCTTCTGCAGCAACACGATCCGCTTTTTTAGCAGCTTTCGCCATTCCTTTTTCACGTAGAAAATCAATTGCCTGCTCCATATCTCCATTTGTTTCTGTCAGTGCTTTTTTACAATCCATCATTCCAGCACCTGTTTTTTCACGTAATTCTTTAACCATTTTAGCAGTTACTGCCATGTTAATTCCTCCTTAAAATATTCGATTGTACAAGTTGAATTTCTTTTTAAGAAAAACCAAGAAAATCACTTAGTCTTTAAAATACTGGTGTTCTTGCCAAGAAGATGTCCGCTACGGGAAGTCGCTTTCCGCGGGCAACGCCTCAGCCTCCTCGAAAGAAGAGCACTTTCTGCGGGGTCTTCACCTGTTGCTTTTCCCGCAGGAGTCGACTTCCCTCCGCTCCCATCTAAGAAGAAATATGTTTCATTTGCTTTCTTTCAAAGAAAAGAAACTGATTCTAGCGGAAGAAATACACGAAGTCTCCTGTGGGAATGCGCAGTGGGAAGACCCCGCAGGAAAAAAGTGTTCTTCTTTTTTTCGAGGAGGCTGAGCTCAAGCCCACGGAAAGCGTAGTGTATTTCTGGAGCGGCTATCCTCAGTATTTTATGCTTTGTTACTCTTTGAAAAAAGGGTGATAAAAGGCTTCTATCCTCTTATCACCCTCACCTTTTAAAAGATTACTCTTGGGAAGCAGCTTCTTCAGCAACTTCTGCTTCTAATTGGTCTTGTTCAGAAACAGGTTCTTCTGTTTCTTCACCTTGTTTTACTTCTAGAATAGCATCTGCCATTTTTGAAGTAAGAAGTTTTACTGCACGGATTGCATCATCGTTTGCAGGGATTACATAATCGATTTCATCCGGATCACAGTTTGTATCAACGATTCCGATAATCGGAATGTTTAGTTTGTGTGCTTCTGCAATTGCGATACGCTCTTTACGAGGATCGATTACAAATAATGCATCTGGAAGTTTTTTCATTTCTTTGATTCCGCCTAAGAATTTAACAAGACGATCTTTTTCTTTTAATAAGTTTACTACTTCTTTTTTAGGAAGTACTTCGAAAGTACCGTCTTCTTCCATTTTCTCAATATCTTTCAAACGGTTAATACGTTTGCGGATTGTTTGGAAGTTTGTTAATGTTCCACCTAACCAGCGTTGGTTAACATAGTACATGCCTGAACGCACTGCTTCGTCACGTACAGAATCTTGAGCTTGTTTTTTTGTACCTACGAAAAGTACTGTACCGCCGTTTGCTGCGATTTCCTTCACGTAGTTATATGCTTCATCCACTTTTTTAACTGTTTTTTGTAAGTCGATGATGTAGATGCCGTTACGCTCCGTAAAAATGTATTTTTTCATTTTCGGGTTCCAACGACGTGTTTGGTGACCAAAGTGTACACCAGCTTCTAGCAATTGTTTCATTGAAATTGCTGCCATAATAAATTCCTCCTAATTGGTTTTATTCCTCCGCATTTATCTTCTTTATAAGAACACTGTATATCAGCACCAACCTTATAAATCCAAATGCGTGTGATTTTTAGCTAACTAATCATAGATAGACTATTTACACCAAAGGTTACTATACCACAACCTCTCCAAGGAGGCAAGTGATTTCTACGACTTTTTTTGATGCATTTTGATAATTATTTCAGCTTCTGTTTTTCCACAGTTTAACTTTTTAGCTATATCGTCTATTGTTTCTCCGTTTGTGTGAAGCTGCAGTATTTTGGCTTCCAAGGATGTTTCTACTTCATCTTGATAAGCAGCAGGTTGAAAATCCTCTATAGGCTGCGTTTCTTTCTCTGTCATCGCAGCTCCCTCTTTCTTCTTCTCTGCAGGGGGGAAAGGAGGATACTTTTTTATGCTGTCATGCTTTACAGGACTTTTGTCAGGCTGTTTATCCTCTTCCAGAAGTCTTTGCAGCATTCTATTCTCTTTCCTTATTTCTTCCAAAGTCTCTTTCAGTACATTTTCTGCTTGTTTATTACCATTAGCATTCTGCCTGTTCTTTAATAATAAATAAATAGCTAATATTGAAATGCCATGTAGTAAAAAGCTGATCATCCATAGTAATGTTGACATATTTTTTCCCTTCCATACATGCTCATATTAAACCTGGGTGATTTTTTGCAGCGTGGAGCGTAATTTTACAATGCTTCGCTTATGGATTTGTGAAATACGGGAAGTCGTTAATTCCAATACTTGTCCAATCTCTGTAAAGGTTAATTCCTCTTGATAAAAAAGACTGATAACAAGCTGTTCTTTTTCATTTAATGACTTGATTCCTTCTATTAATTCGTCCTTCCACTCTTCTTGGATAAGCCTTTCTTCCGGCCTGAGCTCCGGTTTATCTGATACATTGTAGCCAATACCTTCTTTCAGGTCATTCTCCTGCCCCTTTGGTTTATCTTCAATAGAAAGCATGTTGCTCAGTACCATATCCCGTAATGTTATTTCGACGTCCTGAATAGGCATTCCTGTCATTTCGGCAATATCCTCCGGCTGTGCTTCCCGTTGATTTTTTTGCTCAAAAATCTCACTTGCCTGCTCCACCTTTTTTGTTTTCTCACGAATCGAACGTGGCAGCCAATCTTCTTTTCTTAATCCATCCATGATCGAACCTTTAATTCGAAATGAGGCATATGTATCAAATTTCAAATCACGTTTCAGCTCAAATTTGTGCAATGCATCATACAGACCCAGCAAGCCATAGCTGCGGATTTCTTCACGATCCACACGATTAGGCAATTGACTTACAATTCTTTCCGTATGAAAGGAAACAAGATACATGTAGTTCTCAATGAGTAGATTTGCTGCTTCATTATCTTGACTGGTCATCCAATGCTTCCATAAAATTTGTTCTTGTGAAGGCTCTAATGAACTCACGATGACACACTCCTTTCAAATCGGTTAAATTGTAAAGACATTCTGATTACGTTTTCTGATGGAAAGCTTGGACGTTACTGGATCAAACTCAATCGTTCTCCCCAAATTACCGCCTACATCTGAGGAAACAACTTTAATATTTAATTTTCGAAGCGCGTCCTGGACTGCTTCTATATTCTTATCACCAATCCGCATAAAGCTTGTTCCTTTACCAACCTGAAACATTTGCGCTCCCCCGGCCATTTTTGCTTTCATATTTCTGGCTCCCTGTTCCTGAAGCATTTCTAACAGCTGCGGGATGGCTGTATCTGCATATTTCATCTCACTTATACTGCCGGCTTTTGCTTGGCTGGAGTCAGGCAATAAAATATGAGACAATCCAGCTATTCCACGCCTTTCATCGTATAATACCGTTCCAATACAAGAGCCAAGCCCCAGCGTTCGAATCGTATTAGGGGATCGAACAATTTTCGTATCTGCAATACCGACATTTACAATTGTTTTCGTTATACTCATCTTAAGACCATCCTAATTTGGCAAAGAGCTTTTGAAAAGATTCTGGATCAGGAATAAAAAGGAAATTCCCTCTAATCTGTTCATGGCCTCGTTCCTCTTGCCTTATTTCCGTATCAATAATAATTGCATAATCTGTTACCTGAGAAATTTCTAATAAGCCCATTGTCATAATAGCACCAGCCATATCGATTCCCAGATGTGGAACAGAAGGCTGCAGATTCATACCAGTAAAGTCAGAAAGCGCGGTAAGATACGACCCGGTCAAAATATTTCCTATTTCACTTAATGCAGACATAGCAATCTCTAATTCTATTCCATCCGTCTCTTCTGATAATCGAAATTCCGGATTATGCGTCAGCTTTTGTACCAGATACTCTGCTTCTTCAATATCAACGACAATAGCCATTACACCCGTTATTTCCCCTTCCACCTGAAACATCAATCCGACAATAGGCTGTTCCGGTCCGCCAACCAATTCAATGACTTCGTTAAAATCAGCAATCTCCACATTAGGAACCAGCATATCTATTTTATGACCCAACAGCTGTGATAAGGAGGTTGCAGCGTTTCCAGCACCTATATTCCCTATTTCTTTCAAAATATCCTTCTGAAAGCTCGTTAATTGGAAAACATCCATCATTGATCATCCAATTCTTTTGTTTTTATTTCTTCTAAATTTAATAATTTATAAATATCTAATAATACAATCAGCCGATTATCCAGATGAGCAATAGAATGGATGTATTCTTTTTTTACAGTGCCAATGGTTTCCGGAGGATTTTCCAAAAGATCAACCGGGATGTCTAGCACATCATTTGCATTGTCTATAATCAACCCAACTTGTGTCTCATCAATCTTGGTGATGATTATCTGATCTTCTTCCTTGTTATGCTCCGGCTCTTCTTCCAGCCGAATGCGCAAATCAATGACAGGAATAATCTTCCCTCTAAGATTAATCACACCTTTAATATAATTTTTTTCGTGCGGGACGCGTGTAATAGGCAAGGATGTTTCAATAGACTCTACAAAGTTCAC
The DNA here is from genome assembly GCF_038004725.1 of Oceanobacillus sp. FSL K6-0251. Lineage (NCBI taxonomy): Bacteria > Bacillati > Bacillota > Bacilli > Caryophanales > Bacillaceae > Oceanobacillus > Oceanobacillus sp. FSL K6-0251. Next base: position 3,003,096 of record NZ_JBBORS010000001.1, read on the forward strand.
CGGCAACCCATACTCACTGCCATTCAAATCAAAAATGATTGTTTTTTCTAATCTTTCTGGAGTTAACTGTTCTTGTGTCATGCCAATCTTTCCCTTCCGGTTATTTGTTATTTAACAAGATTGCTCAGCTGGCTAGCCATTTGATTTAATGGCACTTGATAATCAGCTAGCCCCTCATTGATAATAGACTTCGGCATTCCATATACAATAGCTGTCTCTTCTGTCTCTGCAAGTGAAACGACATGAGAATTTGCTTTTTTCAATGCTTTTAAGCCAAGCGTACCGTCATTCCCCATCCCTGTTAAGACGCAGGTTACAATCTGATAATTCTTAAGAGAACACAGAGAGCGGAATAATGTATTGACGGACGGACGATGACCATTATCCAGCGGTTGTTGATTTAATGAAATCATTAATGCCATGCCGCTGCTTTTCACTTCCATATGGTATCCGCCCGGCGCGATGTAGACCGTTCCCTTTTTCATTAATTCTCCATGTTCCGCTTCTTTAACAGTCAACCGGCTAATTTGATTTAACCGTTCTGCCAGAGACGCAGTAAATCCAGGAGGCATATGCTGTACAACAGCAACAGGAACACCAAGATCTTTCGGTAAAGCGGTAATGACTTTCTGCAGCGCTCTCGGGCCTCCAGTAGACGTTCCGATGGCAACCATTTTTTTGGAGGAAAGAGAGGGCTTCGCAGGCATTGTCAATGGCTGCTGTATACGTTCTATCGGCACATGCTGCGCTGCTCCATTTATTTTTTTATGTACTTTTACGGTTGCTGCTGTATAGACCTTGTCGCATATTTCTTTTTCTACCTTTTTTATATCTAATGAAATCGCTCCGGACGGCTTTGTAATAAAGTCAACCGCACCTGTCGAAATAGCCTGGATGGTATAATCAGCGCCTTTTCTTGTTTCACTGGACAGCATGACCACAGGAACAGGACATTCCTCCATAATCTGTTTTAAAGCTCCTAAACCATCCAGCTTCGGCATTTGGACATCCATGGTTACGACATCCGGATGCAGCTTTTTTACTTTATTTACCCCATCTTCGCCATGTACGGCAGTTCCAACTACATGAAATCTGCCATCCTCTGTTAAAATCTCAGAAATCATTTTTCTCATAAATGCAGAATCATCTACGACAAGAACATTAATTAGAGTCATTTCTTCACCCCTTCATGAAATGTTTTATCCGTTCTATGAAACTGCCAGATTTACGTACCGTTTTGTTTGTGTCATTTACGTACATTTGCAGGATCGACTCCATTGCTTTGGAAGCCTTCGTTTTCGGATATAACTTGGTATACGGTTTTTGATGCATGACAGCTTTCATTATATTTCCGTCTTCTGGAATACAACCTAATCTTCGAGCCTCTGCGTCCAGAAAGCGGCGAATAACCGTGTGGAAATTATCGAGAATATTGCTGCCCTCTGTTTTATTCCTTGAACGATTTAAAATAGTATAGATTGGCATATCCGGCTGATTAGATAATATATGCTTCACCATTCCATATGCATCCGTAATGGACGTCGGTTCAGGCGTAGTGACAATAAAACATTCATCTGCTGCCAAAATAAAAAATAATGAAGTCTCTGTCACACCAGCACCCATATCAAATAACACATAATCATATTCTCGCCATACCTTTTCCAGCCCTTGATAAAAAATAGCTTTCTTATGCTCATTAATTTCTAAGAAATCGTGCAGGCCAGAGCCTCCGGGAATATAATCTATGCCATAAGGACTTTTTACAATGGCGTCCTGAATGGAAATTTTATTATTTAAAACATCGGCAATAGAATAGTCTGTCTGCATACCAAGGAGTAAATCGATATTTCCCATTCCTACATCTAAATCAAATACCAGGATTTTATGATTCTCCTGTGCAAGTTTCATCGAAAAATTAAGTGTGAAATTTGATTTTCCTACACCGCCTTTTCCGCTGCAAACAGCAATCGTTTTTGCTGTCCTTTCAGGGGATAGCCGGTTTCGGAGCTGTTCAGCCTGGTCATAGCTCATTGTTCATCACCTATTATATAACGGCTAAGCTGATTTAAGGTTGGACTCAGCATGTCCTCGGGAACATCCTGCCCATTTGTCATATAGCCAATCCGGATGTCAGGATAATGAAATGCAGCATTCAAAATATTTCCGTATTGCTCTGTCTCATCTAATTTTGTCAAGATAAGCCCATGAACACCGATTGCTGTAAACTTTCCGTAAATATCCAGAAAATCTTTCGGTTTTGCCGTCATTGATAATACAAGATAATTTGTTACTTCTCCAGGGCTTATCCAGTCCGCCATATCTTTCAAGTAAGTTTCATCCCGATAATTTCTTCCGGCTGTATCTACTAAAATCACATCATAATCCTGCAGCTCCGCGATATACTGATGGTATTCCTGCTTGTTATACGCTACATGTACAGGTATATGAAGAATCTTTGCATATGTTTTCAGCTGCTCAACTGCTGCTATCCGGTACGTATCCAGTGTGATAAACGCAATTCTTTTATTTTCTGTCAGCTGCATGCGGGCGGCGATTTTTGCAATCGTAGTTGTTTTTCCTACACCAGTCGGGCCGACAAATTGAATCACTTTATGGTGATATGTAAAGCCTAATTGCAGCCCTTCCAAGCGCTTTTCTATTTCTTCATGGATTCTTTGCTGGAGGGCAGCAGTCTGATTCCCCCCTTCCTTGATGAGCTCCAAAGCAATATCAGGAAGAACCTCCTGCGCTGTCAGGCGGTCATATATCAGCTGTTCATCCGGCGTTAACCTGAGCTGGAGCTGTCTGTTCTGCGCTTCCAGGAGTTTATAAACCTGTTCCAGTTCTTTAGAATAAGAAACATCTGCTGCCGCTTCCGGAGTCTTCTCCTTTTGCAGTGCAGGAGCTTCTTTTTTGACAGTTGCTTTTTTAACAGGCTGAACCGGTTCCGGATCATAGCCGGCAACTACCTCTATATAATTCTTTTTAAAAAGCCCCAACATGCCGCCTGATTTAATTTGCCTGGATTGTAAAATAACTGCGTCTGTGCCAAAATCTTTCCTTACCTGCTTCATTACTTCCGGCATAGACGGCGCTTTATATTTCTTTATCTTCATGCGATATTCACCACCCCAACACTTTGTACCTCCACAGTCGGTTCTAGTTCATTGTATGATAATACAACAACTTGAGGTAAGAACCTGTCTAACAATTGTTTTAAATACATCCGCACTGCCGGCGAGCATATAATAATCGTTGTTTCTTCCTGAAGGGATACTTTTTCCGCTTCCTTATGAATCGCCTGCACAATTTCCTGCTGCTGATCCGGGTCTAACGCTAAGTAATTGCCGTGCTCTGTCTGTTGAACATGGTCAGCAATTGCTTTTTCAATCTTTCCGGATATCGTAATCACCTTCAACGCATTATCATCTTTTACAAAGCTTTTTGTGATTTGTGATGCTAACCCTTGTCTGACGTATTCTCCCAGCACATCTGTATCATTAGTCAATCTGGCAAAATCAGCTAATGTTTCAAAGATTACCGGCAGATTCCGGATAGATACACCTTCTCTTAAAAGCTTCGACAGTACTTTTTGAACATCGCCGACGGACAATGGTTCCGGGGTTACTTCCTCGACTAAAATCGGATTTGTTTCTTTTAAGTGATCAATCAGCTGTTTTGTTTCCTCTCTTCCCAAGAGCTCAAATGCATGTTTTTTAATCACTTCTGTCAGGTGAGTCGATACAACAGAAGGAGGATCAACGACCGTATAACCGGATAATTCCGCTTCGTCTTTTACATTTTCACTTATCCATTTTGCAGGCAGCCCAAATGCAGGCTCTTTTGTATCAATTCCTTCTATATCATCCTCTAAAAAGTCGGGAGCCATCGCCAAATAATGATCCAGCATTAATTCACCGCTGGCAACCTTGTCTCCTTTTATCTTTAATTGATATTCATTCGGCTGCAGCTGGATATTATCCCTGATTCTTACTACAGGTATTACGAGTCCAAGCTCAATCGCCAGCTGTCTCCGTATCATAATGACCCTGTCCAGCAAGTCTCCTCCCTGGGATGTATCCGCTAAAGGAATTAATCCATAGCCAAATTCAAATTCAATCGGATCCATATTCAAGAGGCTGACCACATTTTCCTGCTGTTTGAGAGCGGTCGATTCGGTTTCTTCTTCCTCTTCCTCAGTAACTTGTTCCGGCTCCACACTTTTCTTCTCCATCCAGTACCCGCTGAAGGCTAAAAAAGCGGCCAGAAGCGTCGTTAAGAAAAAGTTGATTGGAGTCAGACCAAGCAGAAAGATTGTTCCTGCTGCGATATATAAAAGCTTCGGAAATTGCAGCAGCTGACCTGTTACATCCGAACTTAAATTACTTCCCCGGGCAGACCTTGTAACGACAATCCCTGTTGCCGTTGAAATAAGCAAAGCAGGTATTTGACTGACCAGTCCGTCCCCAACAGTAAGACGTGTAAATAATTCAACGGACTCTGACAAAGACAAGCCCATTTGAGCCACCCCGATAATCATTCCGAAAAGTACATTGATCAGAACGATGACAATCCCGGCGATAGCATCTCCTTTAACGAATTTACTTGCCCCGTCCATGGATCCATGAAAGTCGGCTTCATTTTCAATTTTTTCCCGCCGTTCTTTCGCCTGGCTCTCTGTAATTAAACCGGCATTTAAATCCGCATCGACACTCATCTGCTTCCCGGGCATCCCATCGAGGGAGAACCTGGCAGCAACTTCCGATACACGTTCTGCCCCTTTGGTAATAACAATAAAATTGATAATAACTAAAATAATAAATACAACAAACCCGACTAAAGGGTTATTTCCAATTACAAAGGAGCCGAATGTTTCTACAACTCCTCCTGCATTACCTTCCGAGAGAATGGCACGGGTTGTGGACACATTTAAAGCTAACCGAAATAATGTCAACAACAAAATCAGTGTTGGAAATACGGAAAATTGCAATGGTTCCGTGGTATTCATGGCTACTAAAATAACAACCAATGCAAGTATTATATTAATTAATATGAGAAGACTTAAAAATTCTCCAGGCAACGGGATAACCAGCATAACAATAACCAGTATAACGCCTATGAGAACCGCAATATCCCGGAATTTCATTTCCATTCTCTCCTAACTTCTTACGCTTTTTTCTCCATTTGATATACATATGCAAGAACCTCTGCTACAGGCTGAAAGTATTCTTCCGGAATAACTTCGCCGATTTCAGTTGCAGCATACAGCGCTCTTGCCAATGAACGATTCTCTACCATTTGTACATGATGTTCATTCGCAATTTCCTTGATGCGCTGTGCAATGCTGTCCGTCCCTTTCGCAATAACAAATGGTGCTTCTGCCTTTGCTTCATCATATTTAATGGCAATGGCATAGTGGGTCGGGTTGGTAATAATGACATCCGCTCCCGGAACCTCGCTCATCATTCTTCGGGTTGCTATCTGTCTTTGTTTTTCTTTCATTTTTGATTTAATTAACGGATCCCCTTCGACATTTTTATACTCGTCTTTAATGTCTTGCTTGGACATCCGAATGTTTTTTTCAAAATCGTATTTTTGGTATAAATAATCTAGCACTCCTAAAAAAATCAATAAAGCAATAGCCGAGAATGCCATGATGGTAGTAACCCGTGCAAAAAAGCCCAACGCTCCTTCAGCATCTAAAAATGCAGTCATCAGCATCTGATCTTTATTCATCCAAATGACGGTAAATGTGACCGTCCCAACCAAGGCGATCTTCAATAATGATTTCAAAAATTCCACTAATGCCCGAATAGAAAAAATCCTCTTAGCTCCCTTAATCGGGTCAATTTTTTTCAAATCGAACTTTAACGGCTCTGTTGAAAACAGAAATTTGACCTGAAGCAGATTTGCAGCTACACCGGAAATAACGGCTATCACCATAATTGGGGCAACCATTAAAACCGCTTGAAGGAACGAATCATTAAACATCATTTGAACCGAGTGATTCGTCACATCCCAATGAATGTATTCTGTAAATGATTTTCTGTAAAAGCTCGTCATATATTCCAAAATATAACCGCCAAAAACAAACAATCCGATAAAGCAGCCGAGCAGCAGGACAGCTGTATTGATATCCTGACTTTTGGCAACACGTCCTTTTTTACGTTCGTCCTGCCTTTTCTTTGGAGTTGCTTTTTCTGTTTTTTCCCCTGCAAAAAATTGTAAGTCTAATGTCAATTTCACATTAAACACCTCCAAATAAAGCCATTAACTGCTCCATTACACGGAACATTGCTTCAAAAACAGATTGCAGCAAGCCGATGTAAAGTGCTAGAAATACAAGAATTGCTACAAAGCTGACAAGGATTTTTAATGGCAGCCCAACGACAAACACATTCATCTGCGGTACTGTCCGAGCCACAATCCCTAAGGCAACATCCACTAAAAACAAACAGCCTACAATGGGTACTGCGATTTGGAAAGCAATCAGAAACATTGTGTTAAACGTTGTCAGCACAAGTTCAACAATGCTTTCCTCTCCAAATGGAATAAATTGATCTAAAGGGATATATGTGAAACTGTTCATCATCCCATTCAAAATCATATGATGGCCATCTACGGATAATAGAAATAGCAGAGCAATAATATAGAAATACTGGCCTGTCAACGGACTTTGCGCCCCAGTTTGCGGATCTATCACATTGGCAATCGCAAATCCCATTTGAAAATCAACAAATCCCCCGGCAACCTGAATAGCTGAAACAAGAATAAAAGCAATCAATCCGATACAAATTCCAATGAGAGCTTCCTTAAATAGCAGGAATAAATATAAATCATTCAGCGCAACATTACTGATATCTACCGTAGGAATTAAAATGAGTGTCAGAAAAAAACTGATTCCTATTTTAAATTGAACAGGAACAGACCGATAAGAGAATAGAGGCATAATGACAAAGAAAGCCATAATCCGGACAAATATTAACATGAACGCAGGAACAAGGTTCCAATTTATCATTTCAATCATCAGATCTACCCTATGTATTGGTTAATATTCATATATAGACTGGAAGTAAATTCAACAATGGTTGTTAACATCCAAGGTCCAAAAAATACGAGACCAAGTAGTACCGCCAAAATTTTTGGAATAAATGCAAGTGTCTGTTCTTGAATTTGTGTTGTTGCCTGAAAAATACTTACAAGTAAACCTACGGCCAAAGCCAGCAGCAATACAGGAACCGTTATTAATAAAATTGTAAAGATTCCCCGTTCAGCCAGGGTTAATACTAATTCACTACTCATTAATTATACTCCTTCCACTTCCAATACCACTTTCAATACGGTTCTACTAGAAACCACCGAGCAGTGACTGCGTAATCAAATACCACCCATCAACCAACACAAATAATAATATTTTAAATGGCAATGAAATCATTACCGGCGGCAGCATCATCATCCCCATGGACATTAAGATACTTGCGACAGCCATATCAATAATTAAAAATGGAATAAAAATCATAAAGCCCATCTGAAATGCCGTCTTTAATTCACTGATTGCAAATGCAGGGACTAAAGTGGTTAACGGAATATCCTGTACCGTTTCCGGCGGTTCTGCCTCTGTATAACTCAAGAATAATTGCAAATCCTTCTGCCTTGTATGCTGCGCCATAAATTCTTTTAACGGAACACTTGCATTTTCATATGCTTCATCCAACGTTATCTCCTCTTCAAAAAGCGGATATAATCCTTGTTCATAGACTTCCGAAAAGGTAGGAGCCATGATAAAGAACGTCATAAACAAAGCAATACCGATGAGTACCTGATTTGGGGGCATCTGCTGCGTAGCTAATGATGTACGTACAAAGGATAAAACAATAATAATCCGTGTAAAGCTCGTCATTAAAATTAAAATTCCCGGAGCTAAGGAAAAAATCGTTAATAATAACAGGAGCCTCACAGAGGTGGCTATATTCGTCGGGTCAGAGCTAGAAAAGATATCTATAAAATCATTCATTTGAATCGTCCTTATGCTTATTAATTAGATTCTGGCGATTTTTACGAATCGATTTCAGCTCTCTGGTAAGTAATTGATCAAAAGACTTGCCAGACGCTTTCTTCCCATTGTCATTTTTTTCTCTTGAAAAGAATGATAATGGATCTGAACCCTTCTCTGCTGACTGATCAAGTAACTGTTCTATTGTTTCTGGATCATCGATTTCCTCTAAAAGCTCCACATTATCTCCAACGCCAATAAGATAATATTTGTTTCCTGCACGGATAATTTGAACAGATTTATTTGCTCCGACAGATACTCCGCCTACATTTCTTAAGAGACCCGGCTGCTGATTAAACCCGTTTCTCTTTCCTAAAAACTTTAATACGACATAAACTAAACCTAATACGAGTGCCAGACCAATAACCAGACGCACAATCTGCCAGCCCATGGATGAATTAGAAGCTTCGTCCTCCACTAAAAATTCATTGTTATTGTCTATGATTGTATCTTCATCGTTTACATCCGGCTGTTCATTATTTAAATTTACTTCTTCTTCATTACACTCCTCTTCATTTTCGAGGCAGTCTAACACATTTGCTTCTGCGCCTACGCTGATTGGGAGCAGCAGAAATAATAGAATCCCTGCCCCCAACGCATATATACGCCATAATTGCTTCTTCAATCTCGTCAACTCACTTTTTAAATTGAAGTCTATTTAGCCGAGTGCTTTTTGAATTGCTTCAATGACACGATCTGCTTGGAATGGTTTAACAATAAAGTCTTTTGCTCCGGCCTGGATAGCATCAATAACCATTGCCTGCTGTCCCATAGCTGAACACATAATGACTTTTGCATTTGAATTAACCTGAAGAATTTCTTTTAATGCTGCTAATCCATCTTTTTCCGGCATCGTAATATCCATTGTTACTAAATCAGGCTGAAGTTCCTTATATTTTTCAACAGCTTCGTTGCCGTCCTGTGCTTCTCCAACCACTTCAAAATCATTCTTTGTTAAAATATCCTTGATCATCATTCTCATAAAAGCTGCATCATCTACTATTAAAATCTTTTGGCCCATTTTTTCTCTCTCCTTCAATATACCTAATTATGCATATCTATTTTCTTAAATGCTGGATTCTATCATGCTGACTGACGATATCTGTTACACGAACCCCAAAGTTTTCGTCAATAACTACGACTTCTCCTTCAGCAACTAATTTTTCATTTACCAGAATATCTACAGGTTCTCCCGCCAGTTTATCTAATTCAATAATAGAGCCGGCTCCCAGTTCTAATATTTCCTTGATAGACTGCTTTGTCCTGCCCAATTCCACAGTGACTCTTAATGGAATATCCATTAACATATCTAAATTCCGCTGCCCTTGATAATTGAGCGAAGCCTGCTCGAATTCAGAAAATGCTGCTTCCTGGACATCCGCTTCCTGGGAGCTTGGTCTTCCTAAAATCTCATCATTTTTTTGATTCGTAGTTCCTGTATTTCCAGCAGGCCTGACAGGTTGTTCTTGTTCAGCCTGTTTCTCTTCAGTTACCGGCGCAGCAGCAACTGCTGAATGCGTATTTACACTTGCTGCAGTCTGACTTACTGCTGTTTCTGGTTCCTCTTTGACAGAAGGCTCTTCTTTAGCTTCAGGAGCCGGATTCATTAATTGGTGTACTAATTCTTTAGCAAAATCCAACGGAACCAGCTGTACCATATTGGAATCTATTAAATCTCCAACCATTAACTTGAAAAATACTTTAACGTACACTTCGTCTTTAAATAAACCTTCTTTTTTTTGATTTTCCAGTCCATGAATAATCTCAGGCGGTGAAATATCTATTTTCTTATTAAATACAGTAGACATGCTGGTAGCAGCTGCTCCCATCATCTGATTCATGGCTTCTTGAACGGCACTTAGGTGCATTTCGTTCAGTTCTTTATCCGGGTTTGTCCCGTCTCCGCCAAGCATGATATCTGCGATTACTGCCGCATCCTCTGATTTAATGAAAAACACATTATTGCCAGTAAAGCCTTCTATGTAATTAACTTGAACACTCACAGGTTTAAATGTAACTTCTTCTTCTAATTGATCCTTGCCAATCACCGTGACAGCCGGTGTAGTAATTTCTACCTTCTGGTTTAACAGTGTAGACAGTGTAGTAGCAGAGCTTCCAAAGGAAATATTACCGATTTCCCCCAAGGCATCCTTTTCGATACTTGTTAAAAATGCTTCGTCTGCCGTCTGCTCCTGCTGGTCATCCTCCTGTTCATCTGCAGGCACCTTAAGCAGGGCATCTATTTCTTCTTGTGACAGCTTGCCGTCATTCATCATTTTCCATCACCCCATTCAGTTCCTCTAATACTTGGACAGACATTTTATGCCGATACTTTCCCGGCTGTACAAGAAACTTAAATTCATCATTTACAGCCATTTTTAATGGTGCATCAATTGCTTGATCCAACGCAATCACATCGCCGACAGAGAACTTCAAAAATTCATCAATATTGATGGATGCTTCCCCCAGAACAGTTTTTACTTCTACATCGGTATTTTGAAGATACTTCGACATTCTTTGCAGACTTTTTTCATCTTTGTTTTTATTCGTCTGCATCCAATAGCTTGCAGAAAGCTTTGGTATAATCGGCTCCAAGATAATATGCGGAATACATATATTAATCATCCCGGATACCTCTCCAATCATAGCGGTTAACGAAACAACTACCACCGTTTCTGTGGGTGCAACGATTTGCATAAATTGGGGATTCTCCTCGAATTCTTCTAAAATGGGTTCGATATCTGCAACAGATGACCAAGCTTCCTTTAAGCTGACTTCTGCTTTCTCAAATAATTGTGTGAGCAAAATCTTTTCAATTTCTGTCAAACTGCTTGTTTTCGAACCAGTAGAACCTTTTCCTCCAAGTAATCGTTCCAATAATGCAAATGCTACATTGGGATTGATTTCCATGATTAAATTGCCATCTAATGGCTCCAAACTATAAATATTAAGTACGGTCGGCTTCGGTACAGAGCGTATAAATTCCTCATAAGGCACTTGATCGACAGAGGTAACATTAATATTCACGTATGTCCTGAGCTGTGTAGCAAAAAAAGTTGTCAGCAACCTTGCATAATTCTCATGCAGTCTTGAAATGCTGCGTATCTGGTCTTTTGAAAAACGTAACGCTCTCTTAAAATCATAAACACGAATGCGTTTTTCATCTTCTTCTTTTTTCAATTCTTCCGCATCCATTTCTCCTGATGTTATCGCTGAAAGCAAGGCATCAATTTCATTTTGCGATAATACCTCATCCATAAACTTTGGTCACCTCCTGACATGATAGAATCTATTGAAGTATTTTCTTAATGGTATATACTTCGGTAACCGTTCCTTCTGTCATCATTTCATTTAAATCTGTTTTCAATGTATCCTCGAGCTCGTCCAGACCTGTTTGAAAATCATCCACTTCCATAACGGCCAATTCTTTAATTAATAAATTCGTAATTTGAAAGCCCCGTTTTTCTAATTCTTCCACTGCTTTATTATCATCTGTAATAACTTGAAATTGAACCTGGACATATCGGTCGTCCTTAATATCTGTAGTCACCTCTGGCGTTTCATAAGAATGGCTTACCATCTCATCAATCGATTGCTCTCCAGAAGTTTCTTCCGGCTCATTAACATAGATAACGATAATAAGCGTTGCTACAACGCCAACAAGTAATGTAATAATAGATGTCATAGCTATTTTTACTATTTTACTCATTCTTTTCACCTGCCTTTAACGGGAGTGCGGGAAACCCAATCTGGTGATAAAAGGCTGTTACCTTTTCAATAATTTCTTCTTCGCTTTCTTTGACAAACACCTTTTTTCCGTTTAATAGAGAAATGCTTGTATCGGCATATGCCTGTACCTGCTCAATCATGATAGCATTCAGAACAAAAGGTTCATTATTTAATCGGGTTAATCGAATCATACGTTATCGGGACTAACCTGATGTCCATTCAGGTCAGTCCCCTTCCCCCTTTGCTTATCGTTTTAGATTAACAAGCTCTTGTAAAATTTCATCAGACGTTGTAATTATTCTCGTGTTTGCCTGGAATGAACGCTGTGCTGTAATCATTTCTGTGAACTCTTCGGATAAGTCAACGTTGGACATTTCCAATGCACCGCTGATTATTTCACCAGTTCCATTTGCTCCCGGACCTTCTAGACCTGTACCAACTAGTCCAGCATTATTTGTAGCGGCGTACAAGCTGCCACCAACTTTTTCCAATCCAGCTGGGTTGGAAAACTTCGCTAATGCGATTCGTCCTACTTCTTCTGTATTCTCATTAGCATCCGTATAGGTGACCGTTCCATCCGGCTGCACACTGAAACTCTCGGCATTTTCCGGAATGGTAAGATTTCCTCCTCCTTCAGCCTGTAAATAATATCCGTTTGCATTAACGATATTCCCGCCAGCGTCTAAGTAAAAGTTGCCTGCGCGGGTATAGTAATTTGTATCACCCTCCTGTACGACAAACATCCCATCTCCTTGGATCGCAAAATCTAATGGATTATTCGTTGTTTGTCTGGAACCTGGAGTATGAGTATTTGAAATGGCACCTTCCTGTGAACCAAGACCAACTTGAGATGCATTAATCCCGCCACGTCCATTTCCCGGTCCTTGTGCTGCTGAGGTTGTCTGACTCAGCATATCCTGAAAATTAATATTCGATTTCTTATAGCCTGATGTATTCACGTTTGCAATATTATTACCGATAACATCTAATTTTGTTTGTGAATTTTTCATTCCTGAAATACCTGCGTACATTGAACGTAACATGATTATTTCCCCTTTTTATTTTCATTTGACCGCTTCTGTCATTCCGCGGCAATAGGCTTCCCATAAAGGGTCCGGCCTTTTTTACAATAAAATTGTTCCATCAATATTGGTAAATACTTTTTTATCTGCTTCTGATTGGTTTAGCGCTGTAATCACTGTATTATTTTTGACACTGACTACCATTGCATTGCCATCAATTACGACCAATGCATCTTTTACACCTTTTTGTTTTGCTTCTTTTACTTTCTCTTGAATAGACTGCCATTCTTGATTGCTAAGCTGGATATTCCGCTCTTGCATCCGTTCTGCGGCATGCTTACTGATTGTCAGCTCTTGCTGGTTTTGAAGAATATCTCTAAAGGAAATTGCTCCTTTTTTCGGTGCCGCTTTTTGTATATGCTGTTCCTGTGATATAGGTGGTACGATTGGTTGGATGGGGCGAACCATTATTCTTCTCCCTCCTCATTTTCCGAAGGGTCTGTCACCTCATTTTCTGATTCATTATCAGTTTCTTCTCCGGATGCTCCTACTTCAATAACGGTATCAGCATAGATTTTTTGGCCATTTTCTAAATGAAAAACAGCCCATCCATCCTGTTGAGATACAGAAATAATTTTGCCTGATTCCACACCTGTTTCTCTTCCGGTCTCTTTATCAAAGGTTCTATAATTTACCGTTTCTCCAATCATATGGCTATATTGAATAGCCGGAGATACGAGCTGATTATTTACTAAGAGTTCCATCGAATTAGACATATTCGTCATTTGCTCCAGGGAAGAAAATGATGCCATTTGCGCTATAAATTCTGATTCATCCATCGTATTCATCGGATTCTGGTTTTGCATTTGGGCAATCAATAATTTTAAGAATTCGTCTTTTCCCAGTTCAGAAGAAGGCTCTCTTGTTTTTGGCTGATTACTTAAGTATAAAGATGGATCTATAGAAGTGATCGTTGTCACCGCCTTTCAAATTCCGGCTACGTTTTTGTGCAGCTGTGGTTATTATTAAACTTGCTCCTCTATATTTTGCGATAGCAGTTTCTCCATAAATGATTCAAAGGATTCTGTTTCAGAAGACGAATCCTGTTCATTGGAGTCAGAAGCTGTTTCCTGGTGCTCTGAATGCTGCTCACTTTGATTTTCTTTCGCATTTTTCGATGCATCTGTCTGCGAAGCATTCACATTATCCTGCCTCTCAACCGATACCTGATGCGGTGAAAACACATTTCTCAGCTGGTGCAGATTCGATTCCAATACTTCCTTCACCGCTTTAGAAGAAACAAGCATCTGTACTGTCAACTCTCCATTTGTCTGTATAAAACGTATCGTCATATCACCTAGGTTCTCCGGTCTCAATTGGATGGAGATGGGATTTTGTCCCCGCACAAAATTTTGCAGGCGCTGACTTTGTACAATTGTTTCAATTTTCTCGATCAGCTCTTTACCTGATAGGCCTTTTGATGAATCTGTCTGCCCCATCTGAACAATAAATTGTTCTATCTTGGAGATAGGAAGACTATCCTGCTTAAAAACAGCCGGCGATGCATCTTGGAATGACGTTTGCAGCCAGGCTGCCATTTTCGGCTCGATCCGAGGAACAACTTCAGCTTCCGCTTTTACTGGCTGGTGGTAACCTGTTTCATTAGCTGTCTGCCTGACTAATTGGACATCGTTATTCTGCTTGATAACTCCAGGAGATACTTCTTTAAAAATGGATTGCAGCCACCCTGCAATTCTAGCCTCCACACGCTGTAATCCTTCTGCATCTAGTCCGGTTTTATCGGTCTGTTCGACCACCGCAGAATTTGCTTTACGGTTGTTTAGCATTTGTTCTTCTGGCAAGTTGGCGGCCAGCAATTGATGTGCAATTTGATTTACTATCTGACTAGAAACGGAGGAATCTGCTATTTGGAGCTGCTGGCTTATACCTTGGATGAATTGTTGTATTCTGGCTTGCTGCTCTGCTTGTTCAGCCTCAACCCAACTGCCTTTCATCTGCTCTTCAGTCATTAAACCGGCTTCAATCAATAAATCATCTATCTTTTTTTCTATTTGCTCCGCTGTTGCCCCATCGGCTCTCAGCATAAATTCATTAAAATCTTGCAAAGCCTTGATTACTTCCACATTTTCAAAGTCGTCAGCATCATTTATTTCTTCTTCCCGCAAGCCAGCTTCAAGCATTTGATACGCCATTTGATGTACAGTCTGTTCAAAAATGGAGGAATCAGCATGTTGCATTTGCTGGTAAATACCGTCCAGCACTTCCTGTTTATCTATATCAGGATTTTCTTTAAAAAACTGCTCCCAATCCTGCAGCAATTGCGCTAATAAGCTGGATGTATCATGTATATCTGCAGTTTGTTCTATTCCTTGCAGCTGCTTGGTTATTTCGTTATAAATGTCTATCGCAGGCTGTAAATCTGCCATTGAGGATATTTCTGGGTGCTCCGCAAGCGCTGAAGATAGATATTGGCTAAGCAGATTCTCTATCTGTAATCTTTGCTGATCACCATTTTTTTCTAAAGAACTCTCTTGCTGAGTTACTGCATTTTCCATTAACAAAGCAACGATTTCTTCCTGCAAAACATCATTATCTTTCAAAATAGCAAGTACTTCATCAGGAAGTGATTCTCCTACCTGTTCAAACACATCTGCTAACTGCTGCTTCTGATTTTGCTGAAGCGGGGTTTTTATATCCCCCCTGGCAGGTAGTGACCCTGATTGCTGTAATAATAAATCACCAAAACGGGAGCCTTGCTGTGTTCTTGACTTGATACTCGCCTGATTGGAAAACATAAGATCAGCTATATTCAGCCTCATCGCATTCACTTTTTCACCTCCTTTCAAGTTTCTTATATTGTTACTCCATTAACATTTGCGTATAGGTCGTCGCCGCTTCCACATTCATTTGCTGTAATATATCACCGCGGTCCCCAGTAGACATTTCTTCTAAAATAGTTACGGCTAAATCAGCTTCCAGGTTTTCTAGAATAGCAGCTGCTTCCTTACTCTTCATACCTTCCAATGTTCTTGTCATCGAACTTTTTTCTGAAACGGCACCAGCCTCAGCTTGCGCCTGCTCCCCGCCTTGCTGCTCATCGCTTTGTTCTGTATCCTCGTTATTTTCGTTTTCTTCCTGTTCTTCTTCCAAACTGCTAATCTCGCTTTCTAAATCAGCAATTGTTTCTTCAAGCTCTTGGATTTGTTCATCTTTATTATTGATGATTTCATTTCTGCTTTCCAATTGATTTTGCAATGCCTGTAAATCATTCAATTCACTTATTTCTTCATTTGATTCGTCTGTGAACATTTCTCCGACAACCGGAATGGATTGACCTCGTTCCTTCAGCCAATCTAATGTATTAAATCCGGCAATATGTAAAACAAAGACGACAATAACAGCCAGGATAAAAAGTGGCATAGCTATTAAAAACAGCTTCATAAAGATACCTGGAGACTTCTTAACTTCCGGTTCCGTTTCACTTTGTTTTTTATTTTTATTTTTCATTATTTTCACCTTTGATTTTGTCTCAGATATTGTTGCATGGACATTTCATCCATAAACGCAGCTTCCTGCTTTTTTAATACGGCTTTAGCTTCCTCTTTTTTTAAATCAATCATCTTATCGTATTTTTTATACTCAATATAAGCTTCCGATAATTTCGTTTGCTTAGAATTCATGTCATTTCTTGCTCTCTGTACTAGCAGCTGCACCGTTTGAATTTGATTGGTCAATTTTTCTATATAAGCAGACTGTTCTTTTATTTTTTCAATAGATGTAGATGCTTGAATCGCATTTTCAAAGGTACTTTCTGCCATTTCTTTTTTCTTCAATAAGCTGTATAATTCTCTGGCAATTTTCTCAAATGTTTCTTGGGATTCCGCATAAGCCCGCTGAGCTACTTGCTTCTCATTATCATGCAAATCCCGTATTTTAGCTAAACTGGATATCTTAGCCATTTAAAACAACTCCTTTATTGAACCAGGTTTTTCATCATCTGTACGGTTTCTTCAAAACTAACTTGTTCATAGACCCCTTGTTTTAAAAAAGAAACAATATTTGGATATGATGCCACAGCTAAGTCCACTTCAGGGTTTGTTCCTTTTTTATATGCGCCAATAGAGATTAATTCGTTATTTTCTTCGTAGACAGCGAGAAGCGTCCTTAATTTTGTAGCAATTTGCTGATGCTCATCTGTTGTAATCACATTCATGACCCTACTGATTGACTTCATCACATTGATTGCAGGATACTGGCCTCTTTCTGCGATTTTCCGATCCAGAACAATATGGCCATCCAATATTCCTCTTACTGCATCAGCAATTGGCTCGTTCATATCATCGCCGTCAACGAGCACGGTATAAAAACCCGTAATCGAACCATTTTCATCTGTCCCAGCCCGCTCTAAAAGCTTGGGTAAGATTGAGAACACACTCGGAGTATACCCCTTTGTCGTTGGCGGCTCTCCAACAGCCAAACCAATTTCCCTTTGTGCCATTGCAACACGGGTGACAGAATCCATCATTAAATTCACATTAAATCCCTGTTCTCTGAAGTATTCACTGATTGCCGTTGCTGTATATGCCCCGCGAATCCGCATAAGTGCAGGCTGATCAGAGGTTGCTGCAACAATAATGGATTTTTTCAGTCCTTCTTCTCCTAAATCATGCTCAATAAATTCCCGGACCTCTCTTCCTCGTTCACCGATAAGAGCAATAATGTTCACATCCGCATTGCTATTCCTTGCAATCATTCCCAGCAATGTACTTTTTCCTACTCCGCTCCCGGCAAACAAACCGACACGCTGTCCTATTCCCATTGATAAAAAACCATCAATTGCCCGGACGCCAACCTGTAGCGGCTGCCTGATTGTCGGCCTGGAAAGAGGATTCGGCGGCTTTCTCTCCGTCTGATATCCTGTTAAGCCTTTAGGCAGTGCTTCGCCGTCTAAAAGTGGTTTTCCCAACGGATCCAGCACATGTCCTATCAAGCTCCGGCCAACTTTTACGTTTAATGGATTTCCAGTGGCTTCTACTAAACAGCCTGAACCCACTTCGTTTACTTCCAGATAAGGCATTAAAATGATTTTTTCATTTTGAAACCCTACCACTTCTGCTAAAATAGGCTCTCCCTTATCAGAGCTCGTATGAATGTAACAAACCTCGCCGATGTTTGCTGCAGGTCCTTCCGATTCAATCATCAAACCTACAACACGAATCACTTTCCCATACCGTTTATATGGAATGGTCTTCTCTATGACTGAAATCAAGGCCTCTTTATTCATTCGGCATCCTCCATGACATAATCCATTAATGCTTCCCGGATTTTTTCAAGCTGTGTATTCACACTTGTTTCTATCTGACCGTGCGGGTATTGGATAATACAGTCTGTCGGCTGAATGTTCATATCAGCGTGGATAGAAAGTTTCGTTTCATCCCCGATTATGCGCTGCAGTTCTTCCTGATAGGAATGAACCTCCTCATAATAATCCGGGTGGATAACAATGCTAATAATTGGCTGAGATTTCACTTCATCAAGTGCATCCTTTATTAATGTTCTAATATAATCCGGCTGCTCCTTCAGCTCATTATGTAAAACTTTATTCGCTGTCGCCATGGCTATTTCTACAATACTTTCTGATTGCTTTTCCAATGTTTGATGATAGTCCTCTTTCGCTATATCAACGATATGATTTGCCTCCTGCAGTTTGTATTCAAACTGTGTATAAGCTTCTTGTTTTCCATCCTCATAACCCTTGTGGAATCCTTGTTTCCGGGCAAGCTCTATTAGCTCTTGCTTTTCTGTTTCCCATTTTTTCCGTGCTTCCTCTATCTGGTTATCCGCTTCTTCTACCCGCTTTTTCTGCTTTTCTTCAATGGAAGCTAATTCCTGTTTTTGGCAGGAAATCGCCTCCGTTAATTGCTGGTGTACTTCTTTTGCGTCATCTTGAGGAGCATTGGCTCGTGTAACAATAGACTCAATTGGTTTAATCGATATTTGTTTTTTTACATCAGACAATAATATCGTCTCCTCCGCCTCGTGCCACAACAATTTCTCCTTTTTCTTCCAGCCCGCGTATCACATTGACAATTCTTGTTTGTGCCTCTTCCACATCTTTTAGACGCACCGGCCCCATAAATTCCATTTCCTCTTTAAAGGTGGTCACCATCCGTTCAGACATATTTTGGAACACAATGTCCTTCACTTCATTGCTTGCTACTTTGAGAGATAATCGCAGGTCATCATTGTCAACTTCTCTGATAACACGCTGAATCGCCCGGTTATCCAATGTAACAATATCTTCAAATACAAACATTCTTTTCTTGATCTCTTCCGCCAAATCCGGGTCCTGTGACTCCAGAGCTTCTAATATCGTTCTTTCTGTAGAACGATCGACTCCATTCAGTACTTCTACCACCGTTTGGATACCGCCCGTCTGTGTATAATCTTCTGTCATGGATGAAGATATATTTTTCTCCAGCACCTGCTCTATTTGACTGATAATCTCTGGAGAGGTGGAGTCCATCGTAGCAATTCTGCTGGCCACCTCCGCCTGTACATTTTTGGGCAGTGCAGAAAGGATTTGACCGCTCTGTTCCGCATCCAGATAAGAGAGGATCAGTGCAATAGTTTGCGGATGCTCTCCCTGAATATAATTCAAAACCTGCTGCGGGTCTGCTTTTCTCGCAAAATCAAACGGTCTCACCTGCAAGGAAGAAGTCAGGCGATTAATAATACTGGATGCCTCCTGCTTCCCGAATGCTTTTTCCAACACCGTTTTAGCATATCCAATCCCTCCCTGAGAGATATAGTCTTGTGCCACAGCAATTTGATGGAACTGATTTAATATATCTTCTTTTAAATTAGAATCTACCTTTTTAACAGAGGAAATATCTAAGCTCAGCTTTTCAATTTCTTCCTCTGATAGATACTTATACACTTGTGCTGATACATCCGGACCTAATGAGATTAAAAGAATGGCTGCTTTTTGTCTGCCTGTCAGTGTATTTTTTCTTGCCATAAATAAAACCTCCTAATCCTCATTCATCCAGCTGCGTAATAATTTCGCAAATTCTTCTGGTTTTTCGTTTGCAATTTTCTCCAATTGTTTTCTCCTGATAACTTCTTCTGTATCTTCTCTAGGAAGTTCAGGAATAATTGGTTCTTCATTATCTGCTACAGAAGCTAACGGCTGCTCTTCCTCAATTTCCTCTTCCAGCCATTCTTCCTCTGTACGGTTCCTTCTGAGCATAAAGAGTAAAATAATGATGACAATTAGTAAAATTCCGCCAACAATATAAAGCCATATAGGGATTCCTGCTCCTGACGGTTCTTCCTGCTCCCCGACTGAAGTGCTGAATTCCTGAAACACAATCGAGGTATTCGGTTCAGCTTCTTCCTCCATATCCTGTAAATCTCCGTCAACCGATGTTTCTATGATGGAATTCAAAATGGATTCCACACCTTCTTCCACATCTGTCTGTTCCTGCTGGTTTAAAAATTCTATTTCTCCATCTTCTCCTTGTCTTGTGCTGTTAACTGCCACCTGTATGCCAAGGTCTCTGATTTGATAAGGGCTTTCCACTATCTCACGGCGGATACGGTTAAATTCATAATTGATTGTTTCTCTATCTAATTCATAGTCCCCGTCATTGTCCCCTTCTTCAGCAGGAAAGTTCGCAACATCTTCTTCCCCGGCTCCTGCAACGCCATCCGGGGCTCCTTGACCAGTGTAAGATTCTTGAATCGTCTCCAGACTGACCGGTATTCCTTCCATTGCTTCAAGATCAACAGGCTCCACTAATTCTTCTGTACGGTTTTCTTGTGAAAAATCAATATCTGCCGTAACGGAAACAACAATATTTTCATTTCCTACCATTGTTCCGAGCATTTGCTGCAGCCTGCGCTGAATATCACGTTCTACATCTTTTTTAATGGTTTGCTGATTTGAGTATGTATCCTGACCGCCGGCTAATTGCGTTTCCTGGTCATAATATTCAAAGTACTGATTCATAATAATAATATCTTCTGCATCTAAATTAGGGATTGCCTTTGACACCAGATGATATAGACCGTCTACTTGATTTCCCTCAAATTGATATCCCGGCTGTGTATGTAACATAATAGCAACACTGGCTTCTCCTGTTGCTTCATCGGCAAACACAGGCTGTTCAGGCATGTTTATCATGACATTTGCATCTTGTATACCTTCAATTCCTGAAATTAAATTCCCGAGCTCTGTTTGCATCGCATCTAGTTTCATGACACTGAATTCATTCTCCGTAATACCCCATGAGGCATTTTCACTAAAAAAAGAATAATCTATACTCCCGCTGTTTGGAAGCCCCATAGAAGCAAATTCTAATAATAACGAATCAACCTGCTCCTCAGGCACCAGAATGGTAGTTCCGCCATTTTCAAGCTCATATGGCACTGTTCTGGTATCTAACTCCGTTGTAATTTGGCCGGCTTCCTGCATGGACAAATTATTATACAAAGGAACATAGTTTGAATTGGAACTAAAAAAAGTTACCGCAGCAATTAACAAAACGATTAATACTGCTCCGCCGATCATCGTCCCTTTTTGCCCCTTCGATCTGGATTTCCAAAAAGTAAAAGTGGATTCTCTCCATTTTTGTAATTTCTCTTTCATATACACTACCCTCACTAAATTCAAAACTATTCTCTGTACACTTAAGATTGTTCAAAAAGTCCAATTAAAATAACTTATCATAAAAACTTTCTATGTTAAGAGCAGCTGCATCATGTAATTCCTGCATTGGAATATTTTTCGGATATAATGCATCACCCTATCCAAGCCGTAAGCTGATTCTTTGTTTGTACTTTTTTGAACAAACATTTTCAGCTTAATTATTATCATTATACCTGCATCCGCATAATCTCATTGTAGGCATCGATTACTTTACTCTGTACTTGGACACCTGTTTCCAGTGTGACGCTTGCTTTTTGAGCAGTTATCATCACATCATGCAGATTCTCCACACTGCCATTTGCTAATCCATTCGTTTTATTATCAGATTCTAATTGAATATGATTTAAATCCTCTATAGCATTTTTTAACATGGAAGAGAAATTACTTTGTGCTTGACTTGGAGTTAACCGCGAAGATTGCCCTTCTTCAACCGGGTTTACTGGAGGGAGATAAGTTCCAATCGTATTCATTTTGTTCTACCACCTTTACCTTTTTATTGTCCAATTTCTAATGTTTTCATAAGCATTCCCTTACTCGCATTAAAAGCAGTTACATTTGCTTCATAGGAGCGGGAAGCACTCATTAAATCAACCATTTCTTTTAACGGGTCTACATTGGGCATTTCTACATAGCCGTCTTCATTTGCATCGGGGTGCTCCGGATTATATACAAGTTCAAACGGTGTCTGATCCTCTACTATTCCAGTTGCACGCACACCGCCGCCAGAGGCATTATTTCCTTCTGCATGCTTTAACATCTGCTTAAAGGAAGGCTGCCCTGTGCCAAATGTTGCCATTTTCCGGCGATACGGTTCAAACTCTCCATCAGCATTTTGGGTTGCTCTGGTTGTCTGTGCATTTGCCAAGTTAGAGGACACCAGATCCATACGTAATCTCTGTGAGGTCAAACCGCTTGCGCTGGCATCCATTGATTGAAAGATAGACAATTTTAATTACCTCCTCGAATGACAGATTGTAAGCTGCTGAATTTTCCATTCATACGATCGATAAGGCTATTGTAATAAATTTGATTTTTAGCCAGTTCTGACATTTCTCTATCAATATCGACATTATTCCCATTGTGATTATATGTAGTTGACGCGTCCTTCACAATACGGTACGGACGGTTCTCTTCTTCACCAAAGTTCAAATGACGTTCATTGGTTGTTCTAGCTTGAAGTCCAGACATCTCATTTTCTAAAGCGGATTTAAAACTTACTTTATCAGCTTTATAATTTGGTGTATCAGCATTTGAAATATTATTAGAAATAACATTATTTTTTGCAGAAGCGTACTGTATCGAATTTTCTAAGTTACCAATCGTGCCGCTAAATAAATCCATTTTATTCTTTACACCTCTTTTTTTTCATAAACACCCATAAATTACATTGTTTATACGAATTAATTTTAAATTAAGTGATAGACAAAGTCTATGCAATTTCTACATTATTATTGACAAATTAAAAAATCATTCATTTTTACTAGACTAAAAGACCCTATAAATGATTTTTATTTGTTGTTTTCCACAAATGCCCTCGCAAGCTTTGTATCAGCTGCAAATTCTATAATACATTCTCCATAACCAAATATACATAGAAAAACAGGTCATTAGACCTTATTTCCATTCTACCTTTTAAAATAAAGGAATTCAATATACTCATTAAAAATATTTATTAAATATAATTTACTAATCGTTCTTGTTCAAAAAGTCGCCAAAATAAAATTAGCCTGCTAGAACCGCAGACTTTCCGTTGTTATTATTACTGAACATAAAAAATCGGGACTTTAGTTAGTCATCGACAGAAAATATGTTATAAAACGCAATATCCTTCCTTATTTGCACATAAAAAAAACTGTGAAGAAATATTTCCCTCACAGCATTTTTAAGTTTATTTACTTTTTAGCGTGTACGGATTTTTTCTAATTCTACTAAGAATTTATCATTTAATACTTTAATATACGTTCCTTTCATACCTAGAGAACGAGATTCGATAACTCCTGCACTTTCCAGCTTGCGAAGTGCGTTAACAATAACAGAACGGGTAATTCCTACACGGTCAGCAATTTTACTTGCTACTAATAAGCCTTCTTTTCCATTTAACTCTTCAAAAATATGATCGATTGCTTCCAGTTCACTGTAAGACAGAGAGCTGATTGCCATTTGTACAACAGCTTTGCTTCGAGCTTCCATTTCAATTTCTTCCGTTTTTTCATGAAGAATCTCCATGCCTACTACCGTTGCACCGTATTCAGCCAATAATAAATCATCATCATTAAATGTTTCGTTCACACGGCCGATGATTAACGTTCCTAAGCGTTCTCCTCCGCCGATAATTGGAACAATAGTCGTATAGCCGTCTTTGAATAACTCTTTATTTTCTACAGGGAATACTGTGTGTTTGTTTTCAATATCCAAGTTTGCAGTTGTTTCACGGATTTCTTGTAATCCTTCTGTATATTCTACAGGAAATTGTTTTTCTTCAAGCATAGATTTCATACGGTCATTTTCAACCTCTTGGTTCACTGCGACACCTAATAATTTTCCGCGTCTGCTGACAATATATACATTCCCGCGAATCACATCACGCAATGATGCTGACATTTCATTGAAATTCACTGACTTTCCTGTTGCTGTTTGTAACATTGCATTAATTTTTCTTGCTCTCGTTAATAAATCCATTTGATATTCCTCCATTTTGGTATTTTAAATTATAATATAAATTGACTGAGATCCTTGTTTTGAGCAATTGTCGAAAGCTTATCATTAACATACCCTTTTGTAATTTCAACTTCTGTCATTGAAATATCAGGAGCTTCATAGGATAGGTCCTCTAATAATTTTTCCAAGATTGTGTGTAATCTGCGAGCCCCAATGTTGTCGGTCTCCTGGTTCACATCATAAGCAATTTGCGCAAGTCTCTCTATAGCTTCGTCCGTAAATTTAAGTTTTATACCTTCTGTTTCTAGCATTTGCTTATATTGTTTTAATAAGGCATTGGAAGGCTCTGTTAAAATTTGCTTAAATTCATTGATTGTAAGCTTCTCCAACTCTACGCGAATTGGAAACCTGCCTTGCAGCTCAGGAATCAAATCAGAAGGTTTCGACATATGAAAAGCTCCTGCAGCGATAAATAGGATATGATCCGTCTTCAAGGTTCCATGCTTGGTGACAATCGTTGATCCTTCCACAATCGGCAGAATATCCCTTTGTACACCTTCTCTGGAAACATTTGCAGAGCCTTCTTGTTTGCCTGTTACTTTATCAATTTCGTCAATGAAAATGATACCTGTTCGTTCAGAGCGGTTAATCG
The DNA here is from genome assembly GCF_038004725.1 of Oceanobacillus sp. FSL K6-0251. Lineage (NCBI taxonomy): Bacteria > Bacillati > Bacillota > Bacilli > Caryophanales > Bacillaceae > Oceanobacillus > Oceanobacillus sp. FSL K6-0251. Next base: position 3,027,944 of record NZ_JBBORS010000001.1, read on the forward strand.
CTTCTTGAGTGACCTCATCCATATCGACAAGCTTTTGCGCCTCTTGCTGGGTCAACACTTTTCTTGCCTCAGAAACGGTTAGTTTCCTTTTCTTCTTCTTTTTGGGCATGAACTGACCAAAAGCATCCTGCATGTTCATCCCCATTTGTTCCATTCCCGAACCTTGCAGCATGTCAAACATTGAAGGCGGAATTTCTTCTACTTCAATAGAAACATAATGGTCTTCTAACTCACCTAATGCCAGCTGATGAGCTGTTCGTTTTCTTTTGGTCCTTATCTCTGATTCTTCATTCGAAGCATCATCTTCTTGATCTTCATCTGAATCAGAGCCTTGAAACAACATTTCAAAAGGGTTTTTCACGGAGTTTTTAGTTTTTGTCTGTGGTACAAGCAGTTTAACAAGTTTTTGATTTGCTTCCTGCTCCGCCCGCTCCATGACATCTTCCATCTTTTCTTCTTTCACCATTCGTACAGCTTTTTCCACTAAATCACGAACCATTGATTCCACGTCTCTGCCGACATAACCAACTTCTGTGAATTTTGTAGCTTCTACTTTAACAAACGGTGCACCGACCAGCTTTGCAAGCCGTCTGGCAATTTCTGTTTTACCTACACCAGTCGGACCAATCATTAAAATATTTTTGGGCACGACCTCATCTTGAAATTCTTCATCAAGCTTCATTCGCCTATAGCGATTTCTCAGAGCTACTGCCACCGATTTTTTCGCTTGCTTTTGCCCTATAATATATCTGTCTAATTGATTCACTATTTGCTTTGGCGTTAAATCCACCGTCATCAAAAGCATCCTCCTTTGTCAAGACTTCATTAAAAGCGTTCATTCAAAAAGAAAGAAACGATTATTCCAGTACTTCTAACGTAATCTGATCATTCGTAAACACACAAATATCTCCTGCAATTTCTAACGCAGTTTGCGCAATCTCAGCAGCAGATAACTGCGGTGCTTTTTGAAGCAATGCTCTGCCGGCGCTTAACGCATAGTTGCCTCCAGAACCAATAGCAAGTATCCCATCGTCCGGCTCAATAACTTCTCCTGTGCCGGATACAAGGTACATATTTTCTTTATTCATGACTATCAGCATAGCTTCGAGCTTTCTAAGAACTTTATCAGAACGCCATTCTTTTGCTAATTCGACAGCAGCTCTTGTCAAATTGCCATTAAATGCTTGTAGCTTACCTTCAAATTTCTCAAATAATGTGAAGGCATCTGCCACAGATCCGGCAAACCCAGCCAGAACTTCTCCATTATACAAAGTTCTCACTTTTTTTGCGGTTTGCTTCATAATGACGGCATTGCCAAGTGTCACCTGGCCGTCACCGCTCATGGCACATTTTCCATTATGCTGCACCGCAAATATGGTTGTAGCATGCATTTGGGAGTCCATATATCCACCTCACTTATTTTTTATCATTTGCGCGCGGATGGCTTTTCATATAAGCCTTCTTCAAATGCTCTTTTGAAACGTGCGTATATATTTGGGTAGAGGATAAACTTTCATGTCCTAATAGTTCCTGCACAGACCTTAAATCAGCTCCCTCATTCAACATATGCGTTGCAAAAGTATGCCTGAGCTTATGAGGATGCACTTGAATATTTATAGAAGCTTTTTCTACTATTTTATTTAACACAGTACGAATGCCTCTTGTGGTTATCGGATTTCCTCTTGCATTTAGAAATACATTCTCTGTTTTGTTATTTGATTTATTCAGTAATTTTTTCCTTCCGTGGAACAGATACTTTTCTAAAGCCGCTTCCGCGAAACTGCCAAAGGGGACATAACGTTCTTTCCGCCCTTTCCCTTTTACAAAAATAGTTCCAATCGAAAAATCAATATCCTGCAAGCGCAATTGCTGACACTCGCTGACGCGGATTCCGGTTCCATACAGAACCTCCAGCAGCGCTTGATTGCGCTGCCCTAAATTTGTCGTCAAATCACTCACACAAAAAAGCTTCTCCAACTCCTCTTCATACAAAAAGCCTGGGACAGGTTTTTCTGACTTAGGGAGTGAAAGCTTCGTAAACGGATTCCCCACAATCAGCTTCTCCCGTTCCAAAAAACGGTAAAAGCTTCTCAGTGAAGATATTTTTCTGGAGACAGACCTTTTGCTTAACGCATTGTTATATAACTCTGTAAGAAATATCCGGACTTCCCGGTAGGTTACATCTTTTAAATCATATACTTCTTCTCTTTGCATAAAAGCTTCGAATGTTTCTAAATCAGTCCGATAAAATTGAATGGTATACGGTGAGGCATTTTTTTCAATTTGTAAATACTCTATAAACTGGTCCATGTATGTTTTTAAATTCACAAAGAAGTCACCTCATCATCGTATAACGGATAAAGCATAGCACACTCCTTCTGAGATTGCAATGAATTTAACTAAATTGTAATAAAATTCAGAAAGGTGCTTAGAGTTATGAATATTCGATGAAGTGAAAAAACAACGAAAGGGTGGTTAGGAGTATCTGAAGATCCTGTTTATTTCCATTCTATAAGTGTATCCACAAAACGATAAATAACTGCTCCAATAGCTTGGGGTCTTCCTGCTAAATAGTTGAACAGCTTCTGTAAAGGGAAATGCCTTACCAAATAGATTTTAATAACAATTATAATTTTAGTCAACTTTAACGATTATTATACGTCTAATTCAACGTTTCTAACTAACACGATGCATCTCTTTTTATTATTTATTTTACATTTCTTCACACACAGCAGAACAGAAGCAGCTGATGATATCAGCTACTTCTGCGCAACTTCCTTATATTCACAATTAGAGCATTGAACTTGCGTTTCTTTTTTACTTTTCTTTTCAACCAGCATGGAGTCACATTTTGGACACGTTCTGGCAATCGGTTTATCCCATGATACAAAATCACATTCCGGAAATTGGTCACAGCCATAGAAAGTTCTTTTTTTCTTTGATTTCCTTTCTACAACATCCCCCTCTTGACATTTCGGACAAGTGACACCAATTTTCTTTAAAATCGGTTTTGTATTTCTGCATTCAGGGAAATTGGAGCAAGCTAGAAACTTCCCATAGCGGCCCATTTTATATACCATTTCGTGTCCGCATTCTTCACAGGTAATTCCGGCAGGCTCATCACGTATTTCTACCTTTTCCATCTCAGCATCTGCTTTTTCAAGCCGTTTGCTGAAGTCCTGGTAGAAATCGTCAATAATTTGTATCCAGGCTGTTTTCCCTTCCTCAACAGAGTCTAAGTCTGTTTCCATTTTGGCAGTGAATTCTGCATCAATGACTTCAGGGAAAAACTCTTCTACAAGCTCGCAGACGATGGTTCCAAGCTCCGTTGGCACAAACCGCTTATTATCCATGGATACGTAGCCTCTGCGCTGAATCGTATCCAGCGTTGGTGCATAAGTAGACGGCCGGCCAATGCCCATTTCTTCCATTGTTTTAACCAGTCTTGCATCAGTATACCGTGGAGGCGGCTGGGTGAAATGTTGATTCGGCTTCACTTCTTTCGATTCAACTTTCATTCCCTCTTCCAGCTCCGGCAATATTTTATCTTCCTGTTTTTTATTGTCATCGTTGCCTTCCACATAAACTTTCATAAACCCTTTGAATTTTATCTTTGAACCGGTTGCACGAAACTCCACCCCATTGTTTAACAGGTGGACAGTCATCGTATCCATTACAGCAGGCGCCATTTGACTGGCAACAAAGCGTTCCCAGATCAGTTTGTACAAACGCAGCTGATCTCTTGATAAAATATTTTTTAATGCCTTAGGGTCCCGTAAAGTGGAAGTCGGGCGAATGGCTTCATGGGCATCTTGCGCGCCGCTTTTATTTTTAACAGGGCTTTGCTTGCCAAGATACGTTTCGCCATAGTTCTCTTTGATGTAGCCTTTTACTTCTTCCTTCGCCCCATCTGAGATTCGTGTGGAATCTGTACGCATATACGTAATTAATCCAGTAATCCCGCCTGAAGAACGCCCTAAATCAATACCTTCATATAATTGCTGGGCAATCATCATCGTTTTCTTTGCACGGAAGTTAAGTTTTCTTGCTGCTTCCTGTTGAAGGGATGAAGTAGTAAATGGATGTGCTGGATTTCGTTTTCTTTCTCTTTTTTTCACACTTTGAATGGTGAACTCTTTTCCGTCCAGCTTCTTTTTAACCTCTTCCACATCATCTTTTGTTTTAAGCTTTGTTTTTTTACCATCGACACCATAAAAGGCGCCTTCAAATGTTTCGTTTCCTTTTGCAAATAATCCGTCGATAGACCAGTATTCTTCCGGCTGGAAATTCTCAATTTCTTTTTCTCTATCAATAATCATTTTTAAAGCAACAGACTGTACTCGTCCGGCACTCAATCCTTTTTTCACTTTCTTCCATAGTATAGGACTGATATTATAGCCTACTAAACGATCGAGAACGCGGCGGGCCTGTTGCGCATCAACCAAGTCTAAATCTATCGCCCGGGGATTCTTAAAGGATTCTTTAATGGCATCCTTAGTAATTTCGTTAAAAACAACCCGGCATTTTGAATTTTCATCCACATTTAAAACATGAGCTAAATGCCATGCAATTGCTTCTCCCTCGCGATCCGGATCGGCTGCGAGATAGATTTTTTTGGCTTTTTTTGCTGATTTTCTTAAATCTTTAAGTATATCCCCTTTTCCGCGAATAGTAATATACTTTAATTTATAATTTTCCTCAACGTCTACTCCCATTTGACTTTTTGGCAAATCGCGAAGATGCCCCATGGAAGCTTTTACTGTATATTTTTTTCCTAAATACCGTTCAATCGTCTTTGCTTTCGCTGGCGACTCAACGATAACGAGATAATCTGACATGTACGTTCCTCCCATAATGAGGTTGACAATTTACGAATAGAAATCTTTCCTAATACTATAGATAGAATACGTTTTTGTCAAACACTATTTATTGAATAATCGAAAACTATAATTCCATTCTGTGTAAATATCTTCAGCAGATTGAATTAATTTTGCACCATCCTGAATAATTCGATTACACCCGGCACATTGTTCCAAAAGCGGATTGCCCGGTACAGCGAACACATCTCTTCCTTGGTCAAGGGCTTGATTCACCGTAATCATCGTACCGCTCTTCTTCATTGCTTCTATCACTAAGGTTCCCATTGTCAAGCCACTTATAATTCGATTTCTTTCCGGGAAATGATATTTTTGAGGCGGTGCGTCTGGCGGGTATTCAGATAAAGCCAGTCCTTGCTTTACAATCTTTTGATAAAGCGGCAAATGCTCTCTTGGGTAAATGGATCGAAAGCCGCCGCCTAAAACAGCAATCGTATTTCCCTGCCGTTTCAGTGTCAGCCGATGTGCCATACTGTCAACACCTCTTGCCATTCCACTGACAATCACCCATTTCGCATCAATAAGAGGCGCAATCGCCATAAATAGCTTTCCAAAGGCCTCATTTGACGGATTTCTTGTACCGATAACGCTGAGCATCGGCTGCTTTGCTAAAAGATCCAGATTTCCTGAACCATATAAAACGAGGGGTGCATCTTTAATTGTATTTAACATAGAGGGATAATATTCGTCAACTATTGTGATGATATGAAAATCTCTAGATTCTTCCAATATCTTCTTTTTTAATTGCGGATTATGAAGGTCTTTCAAGAGGATTTGTGCTTTTTGATGAGGAATTCGAATAATTTGTGACAATTCGTACGGGGACAGCTGATAAATCTTTTTTAGTTCAGGATCTGTTCGTACCCACTTGCGTATAAAAGTACGTGTAGCATAACGGCACCGGCTGAGATGAATAAAATCCAGCCGATCAAAAAGATAATTCAATCCATATCCTTCCCTTCCTACTTAATTGAGGCTGAAAAACCCGGACAAAATTCTACTTCCTTCTATATTATAGAAGGAAGTAGAATCCTCTGCCCAGGTACCTTAAAGTACTTCAACATGCTTAATGCGTTTTACATTTTTCCTCTAAACCATTTTCTTTCAATGCTTCAATCATTGTTTCTCCCATAACAGAAGGAGTTGCAGCTACTTTAATTCCGCAGGATTCCATTACACGGATTTTTTCATCAGCTGTTCCTTTTCCTCCGGAGATAATAGCACCGGCATGTCCCATACGTTTTCCTGGAGGTGCTGTTGCTCCGCCGATAAATCCGACTACGGGCTTTGTCATATTCGCTTTCACCCACTCAGCAGCTTCTTCTTCCGCGGTACCGCCGATTTCACCGATCATAATAACAGCCTCTGTTTCAGAGTCTTTGTTAAATTCTTCTAGTACATCAATAAAGTTTGTCCCGTTAACCGGGTCGCCGCCAATACCGACAGCAGTTGTCTGTCCATAACCAGCTTCGGACAATTGATGAACAGCTTCATACGTCAATGTACCAGAGCGGGATACCACGCCGATATGCCCTTTTTTATGGATATATCCTGGCATAATCCCAATTTTTGTTTCATCTGCTGTAATCACACCAGGGCAGTTTGGCCCAACAAGGCGTGTTTTCTTGCCTTCCATATAGCGTTTCACTTTCACCATATCCATTACCGGAATATGTTCTGTAATACAGATAACTAAATCAAGCTCTGCATCTGTTGCTTCAATGATAGCATCTGCAGCAAAAGGTGCCGGTACATAGATAACAGATGCGGTTGCTCCAGTAGCTTTTACAGCATCATCAACTGTGTTAAAAACAGGAACTCCTTCTACTTCTGTACCTGCTTTTTTCGGTGTTACCCCGCCAACAATTTTTGTACCATATTCCAGCATTTGTTTTGTATGGAAACGTGCAGTTCCACCTGTAATTCCTTGGACTATTACTTTTGTATCTTTATTAATATAAACACTCATTATAAGTCCGCCCTTTCCTATTTTTACGTCCTCTATTTGTAAGTCAATACACGGTAACTGCTTTACTTCACTGCAGCAACAATTTTCTCTGCGCCGTCTGCCATAGAGGTTGCAGAAGTAATATTTAGACCTGATTCATCTAAAATTTCTTTGCCCCGCTCTACGTTTGTACCTTCTAAGCGGACAACTAATGGTATAGTCAAGCCAATTTGCTTCGTTGCTTCTACAACACCTTCAGCAATAACATCACATTTCATAATTCCGCCAAAAATGTTTACAAAAATTCCTTTTACATTTTTATCTGAAAGAATGATTTTAAATGCTTCGGTTACTTTTTCGGCTGTAGCACCGCCCCCTACATCAAGGAAGTTAGCCGGATCGCCGCCATAATGCTTAATAATATCCATTGTAGACATTGCTAAGCCGGCGCCGTTTACCATACACCCGATGTTTCCGTCTAATGAAACATAGCTTAAGTCATATTTAGAAGCTTGGATTTCTTTCTCGTCTTCCTCGCCTAAGTCACGCAGTTCTGCAATTTCTGGTTGACGATAGAGTGCGTTATCATCAAAGTTTAATTTTGCATCCAACGCAAGAACTTCGTTATCACCTGTAGTTACAAGCGGGTTAATTTCTGCGATAGAGCAATCTTTTGCAACAAAAGCATCATATAGTGCAGTCATAAATTTAACTGCTTTACCCAGTAATTCATCCGGAATATTAATATTGAATGCTAGTCTTCTAGCTTGATAAGGTGATAAACCAACAACAGGGTCAATCACTTCTTTAAAGATTTTTTCAGGTGTTGCTTCTGCCACCTCTTCAATTTCTGTACCGCCTTCTTCAGACGCCATCATAACAACTCTTGATGTGGCACGGTCAAGAACTACCCCTACGTAATATTCTTTCTGAATATCACAGCCTTCTTCAATAAGTAAACGTTTTACTTCTGTGCCGTCAGGTCCGTTCTGATGTGTTACAAGCGTTTTCCCTAAAATTTCATCCGCATATGTACGAACTTCCTCCAGACTCTTTGCTACCTTTACCCCGCCGGCTTTACCGCGTCCACCTGCATGGATTTGCGCCTTGACAACGGTTACAGACGAGCCAAGCTTTTCCGCAGCTTCTACAGCTTCGTCTACAGAATAAGCAACATGACCGTTCGGAACGTTTACACCAAATTCTCGTAAAACTTGTTTACCTTGGTACTCATGAATGTTCATCTTCCATCCTCCTATCAAAATCAATGCACTACTATTGTATTAAAAATATAGGAAATAAACAAGAAATAGGGAACATAAAAATCAATATTATTTCTTAACCCGCCAAAAGTATGGACACCGTTGTAAAATAGAAAATGAATGGTTCCTGACTAAACTCTTGTTCACCTATTCTCTATTCCAGTTTGTTTATCTGCCCGATAGATAAAAGCAAACACTTCTGACACTACCTGAAATAACTCCTCTGGAATCTGTTCATTGATATTTAATTCAGCCAGTACCTCGACTAAGGAAGGGTCTTCTAAAATTGGTATATCATGCGCCTCTGCCCGCTCAATAATTTCTTCTGCAACAAAGCCTTTTCCTGAAGCCATTACTCTTGGTGCATCGTCCATACTCTGCTCATAGCTTAAGGCAACTGCTTTTTTTCGTTTTTCATTCATACTCGAAAATCCACCTTTCCAGAACCAGGCCTTTCCTCAGCAGTTTTTATTGCCTGACGCTGTTGTTTTTCTGCTTCCGTATAGGGCTTGCAGGTAACTGATGCCACGTGATAATCCATGCTTTCTAATGCTTCCTGCAGATTAGGACGAAGCTTTTCCACCAGCACCGGGGTTGTAGCCTGATCGTTATAGATGGTGATAGACAGTGATTTTTTTTGAACATGCAGATCAACAATGGTTTCTTTCATTCCGTGCAGATTCAGGTCAAAAATAATACGGCAATGCTCCGGATCAATCCTCCCGTCAGCAGTCTTCTTGCCCTCAAAATGCAAATCGATATCCTTGGATACCCCCAATTTTTGTCCAGGTATCTGTATATTAGCCTGAATAAAATAACTGCTGTCATTCATGTTATTTAATTGTATGCCATTTAAAAAATGAACCACCTGCTGTGCGTTATCCCTGCTGATTCCACCACTGCTGCTCTGAAGCATTTCTAGTAATAAGTGTTTGAACTGCATCGTGTTTGCATCATCTGTTTTCAACGAATTTTCAGCATTCAGTCCGGCATCGCGGAGAACCCACTGCATTTGCTGCAGGAACTGTTCTTTAGGATCATGGATGGTATTTTCATTTGAAGCTATCCATATATTTATGAACCGCTGCAGTGCCTGATAGGTTTTCGGTTCGGCCAAAGCTTCCAGTAATGAACGCACGGTGCCGCTCTCCTGGGTAACCGGTGATTGATTGGCGAAATACTGCGGAAACTCAGCAGCCAGAGTTGACTTGGGCTGTACTGCAGCATTGTTTCCTTGCATCAGTGCTCCTTGTAACGCTTTAGCTTCAGTCATTAATTGCTTTTGATTGCCTAAAATAGACTGAATCTGCTCCTTTACTCCTTCGAAACTGCTTGTAAATGGCGCGGTTACTGGCCCTTGATTTTGTGATACAGGCGGGTTCCATTGCTTTAATGCATTTATCCAGCTTTGTTTATCCAGGGCTTTGGAAACCATTCCTAAGTTTTGCAAAAGAGGAAACAGTACTGGTTTCTCAGCTTGTGCATCGGCTGTCAGTACAATTCTCATCGCTCTTTCATTCGAAGTTCCCAAAATATTCGAGAACCGTTCTAACATTGGAAAATTTTTAGAATCAGATAAAGCCTCGATAATTTGACGGACATTTCCTTCATTTCCTAATCCTTTATCTGAAAAAGATTGCGGAAACTGCGCTTCTATACTCTGCTTCATCAGTGCTGCCGTGTTATTGCCTTGTTGTAGTACAGGCTTCGCTTCTGCTGTCAGCTGCTGCTGAGTAGCTAAAATAGATTGAATCTTCCCCTTTATTTCTTCCAAACCAGCTGTAAATGGAGCTGAAGCCGCCGCTTGATTGGGCGGCGTTTGTGTAACAGGTGAATTCCATTGCTGCAAAATATTTGTCCATGCCTGTCTGTCCAGTCCTTTAGAAACGAAGCCGAGGCTTTGAAGCAGCGGAAATAAAACAGGCTTTGCAGCTTGAGCATCGGCACTCAAAATGGCACGCACAGCGCTTTGTTCAGAAGGAAAACCTTTAAGTATGTGTTCCAGGCTAGCCCGCAACATCGGCTGCTGGCCGGGAAGAAGGGAACGTTCCAGCGACGCTAAGCTCTCACTAAAATTGCCGTTTTGAAACGCCTGCACTGCTTGGAATGAAGCTGGCGTTACCGGGATACGCATTTTCATTAACTCCATAAGAATAGGCTGTGCTTGCTTCTGTGAGATTTTGTTATCCTGAATATACTGTATTGCCTGCATCAAATCACTTCTCTGCATGGGCACTTGTTCTCCGACAAGCGCACTGGCCAGCTGGAACGATAATTTATTTTCTTTGATGCCAAGCTGCTGGAGAAGATGACGAGTCATCTGCTGCCCATTATGCTGCTCACCAGTCATTACTTTTAATTCAGGCATCTTCCCTTCATGGGATGTTACTTGAAAAAAATATTTTCCGCCCACAGAAAGAGAAGCCTCCAGCTGGGCAATTAGCTGGCTGCCCTGAATTTGAATGGCTGCTCGTTGATTTGGAAAAAGCTGCTTTACTGTTCCTTGTAAAATATCCCCTGTCTTCAGATTATGAAGCAGATTCGCCTTGGAAGGATGCAGTAATTTAGCCGCCTTTACATTGTCTTGAATCCGCATAGGCTCTCCTCTTTTTCTTTATCATTTTCCCATTGTTTTTATTGGTGCAAATGATGTTCTATGGTAAGGCGTCACCCCAAATTGATTCAGCCCTTCTAAATGTGCTTTGGTCCCGTATCCCATATTTTTATCAAAATCATAGCCGGGATATTTCTTATGTAATTCCTTCATATACTGATCACGGGCTACCTTTGCCAAAACACTGGCAGCCGCAATACTGACGCTTGACGCATCTCCCTTGATAATCGCTTCCTGAGAACAGGTTAAGCCGGGCAAATGAACTGCATCAACCAGTACATGCTCAGGAGATGGAGTCAGCCCTGATAACGCATCATACATTGCTTTTTTGGTTGCTTCATAAATATTAATCGTATCTATAGTCTGATTATCTATAAATGAAATATGATAGCTGACAGCATGCTCTTTGATATAGGTGCTGTATTCTTCCCTTACGTTTTCTTTTAGTTTCTTGGAGTCATTTAACCCGATTAATTGAAAATCTTTTGGAAGAATCACAGCAGCTGCTACAACAGGACCTGCAAGCGGACCTCTGCCGACTTCATCCACACCTGCTATATTTTCTATTCCATTCATATATGCATTGTTCTCATAGCGCTGCATATCAGCAAACTGTTTAATTAAACGTTTTTCACGCTCTTGTTTACGCTGATAGGATTGTACCAGTGTCTGAACGCCTTTCCTTTCGTCTTGAAGAATTACTTCCCATTCTTCTGCTGTCAGGGTACCTTCTTTAAGTAACCCTTTAATTTCTGCGATTGATTGCTTTTTCATACCTATCCTGCTTTCTTTTATTATCGTCATTTTATCAAACTTGTTAAGCTATCTTTTTAAACATCTTCTATAAATATGAAAATAGCCTACAAAGAAAATCCCTTGCAGGCTGTTAAATATATTTTATGGCTGTTCCAAAGTGAACTTGCCTAATTTTCCTGTTCTTAAATCTTGAAGAACGATATCGGATACTTTATCAAAATTCACATGACCGCCGCTTTCTAATGCGCCTCTTTTTCTGCCGATATCCTCAAATAGTTCTACCATGTCCGTACTATCTTCTACAGCATAGCGTTCCTTCAGGTAATTCGGATATTCTTCAAATAAGAAGCGAATAACAAAGGCTGTAATATCCTGAAGAGGAAGCAGCTGGTCTTTTATTGTTCCGATTGCCGCCAGCCGGTATCCTACAGCCTCTTCTTCAAATTTCGGCCATAAAATACCTGGTGTATCCAGTAATTCGAAGTCTTTCTTTATTTTAATCCATAATTGCTGTTTAGTAATTCCGGGACGATCTCCCGTCTTCGCAATTTTTTTATTGGCAAGCCGGTTAATCAAAGTAGATTTCCCCACATTCGGGATACCAACGATCATTGCTCTGGCTGGTCTCGGCTTAATTCCTTTCGCCTTCAGCTTGTCCATCTTTTCTTGTCCCATTGCTTTGGCCAGCTGAACAACCTGCTGTATATCTCCTTTTTGATTCACATCGACCGCTGCAGCCTGTATCCCCTGCTCCTGATAACCTGCTATCCATTCAGCTGTTTTCGCAGGGTCAGCTAAATCTTTTTTCATCAGTAAGACAAGCTTAGGTTTTTGCCCTAAAACCTCTTGCAGCATCGGGTTTTGCGAGGAGTACGGTGCTCTTGCATCAACCAGTTCAATGACAAAGTCAACAAGCTTTAATTGCTCCTGTACTTCTCTGCGCGCCTTCGCCATATGACCGGGAAACCACTGTATAGGCATATTTTTTCACCCTCCTTATTCACTAAAGTGTATACGATTCAATGGCCAGTAGACCAGACTTGCCTCTCCGACTACCTCATCCATCGGTACTACTCCGATAATTCGGCTGTCTGTTGAGTTGCTCCGATTATCGCCTAGTACGAATACGGAATCCTCAGGAACCACTTCATAGCCTTCTTCCAATTCTTCCAGTTCGAAATCATTTGTAAAGACCTGATCATTTAAGAACGGTTCATCTACCGGTTCCCCATCGATATACAGTACATTATCTCTCACTGCTACATGCTCTCCAGGCAGTCCAATAACACGCTTAATAAAATCATTTTGCTCAGGAGCATGGAACACAACAATGTCAAAACGATCTGGTTCTCCAAGCGTATAATTAATTTTATTAACAATCATTTGATCACGGTCATGCAAGGTTGGCAGCATCGATGGTCCTTCTACAACGATAGGCGCAAATAAGAACATCCGCACTAAGAACACAAAACCTACAGCAAGAAGGATAGCTTTTATCCACTCCAACCACTCATTCTTTTTCTTTTTTTGCTCTTTCTCTGTCATCTGATTTCCTCCGATAACTTCAGTCTACCTTATATTGTAGCTAGTAAGTGTTAGATAAACAAATTCTAAGTAGTATTATTTTTATTAAAGTGCCTGTTCAAAAGTTCGTTAAATAGGACCAGTCAGCTAAGAACGCGACGTCCTGAGACTGCGATTTTAGTAAAAGTTCGTCTAATCACCGTGTTATTTTTATTCCTTTTTATTGGACTTTTTGAACGTTCTCTTTAAGAATGAAAAAGAGCTACTGCCATGATTGACGTAGCCCTTTTGTATTCGTTTCATATCCTCTGCCGGCTGATTAGCGACGTTCTTTAATACGAGCAGCTTTTCCGCGCAGGTTACGCAGGTAGTAAAGCTTCGCACGACGTACAATACCGCGACGAGAAACTTCAATTTTATCAACTCTTGGTGAATGTAATGGGAAAGTACGCTCCACACCAACACCGTAAGAAATTTTTCTTACTGTGAATGTTTCGCTGATTCCGCCGTTTTGACGTTTAATTACAACACCTTCAAATACCTGAATACGCTCACGACTTCCCTCTACAACCTTCACGTGCACCTTTAAAGTGTCACCAGGTCGAAAATCAGGATGGTCTGTACGTAATTGATCTTTGGTTACGTCTGCAATAATTTGTTGCATGATTTTCACTCCTTCCAAACTAATGCTCATGCCCTTTTATCTGAACAGCGGAACATCGTTTTACATGCTTACACGCACATAAGCACAATTAATAATATAGCATATTATGGCGTAAAGCACAACTATTTTTCGTCATTTTTTAATTCTTGAAGTATTTCTTTATCTGTTGTATCTAACGGTTGATTTTCTAATAAATCAGGGCGTCTTTCAGCAGTTCGCCTCAAGGATTCTTTCCTTCTCCAGGCTTCAATATTCGCATGGTTTCCGGATAAAAGGACTTCTGGAGCCTTCATCCCGCGAAAATCCGCAGGGCGAGTGTAATGGGGGTGTTCCAATAATCCAATCGAAAAAGAATCCTGCTTTGCGGAGGCTTCGTTTCCAAGAGCCTCTGGCAATAAACGAACAACACTGTCAACAACAACCATTGCCCCTAATTCTCCACCAGTTAAGACATAGTCTCCTATAGAAATTTCATCCGTTACAAGATGCTCACGAATTCGCTCATCATATCCTTCGTAATGACCGCAAATAAAAATCAGATGCTCCTCCTGAGCCAGCTCCTCTGCTTTTTTCTGTGTGTAAGGCTCTCCCTGAGGGCACATCAAAACAACACGCGGACGGGAAGTTCTCTCTTTTTTCACCGCTTCAACAGCATCAAATACAGGCTGTGGCGTCAGTACCATACCTGCTCCGCCCCCATAAGGATAATCATCTACTTTTTTATGTTTTTGCGTGGAATAATGACGAAAATCAACAAGCTGATAAGAAAACTGATCTTTATCAGCCGCTTTTTTCAGGATAGAACTTTCCATCACACCATAAAACATTTCCGGGAAAAGTGTCAGAATATCAATATGCATCTAATCTAACATCCCTTCCATTAACTCCACTGAAATAACTCCAGTCTGAATGTCTACCTTTTTGACTACATCTTCAATATAGGGTATTAACAAATCCTTCTTGCCAGGCCTTTGTACTACCCAGACATCATTAGCGCCGGGAGAGAGGATTTCTTTCACTTTCCCTAATGTATCTCCCTCCGCTGTCTGAACTTGACAGCCGATAATTTCATGATAGTAAAACGCGTTCTCTTCCAATTCTGCTGTTTGATTTTTATCGATATACAAATTCATGCCTTTCCATTGTTCTACATCATTCAGATTGGCATATCCTTTAAATGTAATCAAATCAAACCCTTTATGAATGCGATGTGATCCAATTTCCAATGTGATATCACGCTGGTCTGATGAAATAATCACTTCATTTCCAGGCGTAAAACGTTCTTCGAAATCGGTAATGCGCAAAACCTTTACCTCGCCTTTAATTCCATGTGTATTCACGATTTTACCAATTTTTAATTTCTCTGTATGCATCTTTTTTCACCTATTTCATTCGTCGATTCGGATAACCTTATCATCTTTAATTACGATAGCCTGCTCCTTCATAAGATGGTGCCAATCGGAGCCTACTTCGACCTCAACAAGAGCTTCAACCTCTTTTTCAACGATTTCGCTACCCATTTTTAATTCATCTAACTGTTCTATCTTAAAATCTAACAGCTTCATTTTTTCCTGGCGATTTTTAATTTCCTGGTTAAACCGAGTTTCCATATCTGAACGAACATTTGCATTTTTGTTCTTTAATTTTCTCATTTCAAATTGGAGTTGTTGACACTCTTGTTCAAGACGTAATTTATGATTTGTGAAATTTTGGCGGATTTTTTCTTTGCTGTCCTCTGTCACGACTACCTTAATGGGAACTTTTTTAATTAATTTCATTTCAATTCAGCTCCTGCCTGATAGATTCGGGTTTAAATGTGTAAAAAGGGAAAGTTGAGCCCTAAAAGCAGGGTCAGCTTTCCCTTTACCAAGTTATTCAGAAAGAATGTATTCTTTCTGAATACGAACCTTACATAATATCCAAAAAAATACGTTTATTACCACCAGTGTTTGCTGCGTATACAACAGTTCGTATTGCTTTTGCAATCCGGCCGTTTTTGCCAATGACTTTTCCGACATCGTCCGGATGAACAGTTAAATGATACGTAACTTTAGAATCTTCTTCCGTTTCTTTTATCACAATATCATCCGGATAATCTACTAATGAGGTAACAATCGATTTAATCAGGGCTTTCATGATATCACACTACTTATTTAGAATTTTTTTGTTCGTGAAAATTCTTCATGATGCCTTCGTTAGAGAATAGATTACGTACTGTATCGCTTGGTTTTGCACCTTTTGTCATCCAATCAAGTGCTTTTTCTTCATCTATTTTAACCTCAACTGGATTTACTACAGGATTGTACGTACCAATTTGTTCGATAAAGCGACCATCACGTGGAGAACGAGAGTCTGCTACAACAATACGATAGAATGGATTTCTTTTAGAACCCATACGTTTTAAACGAATTTTTACTGCCATGCTTTGCACCTCCAATAATTATCTTATCACAAGAATTGATTTTAACAGATAGTTTTTAGTCTGTAAAGTATTTTTCCATTACAAGCTTATTTTATTACAAAAAAGCATGAAAATCAACTCTACATGAAAGGAAATTTAAATCCGCCGCCTTTTCCTTTTTTCCCTTTTTGCATATTGGTCATTTGCTTCATCATTTTTTTCATTTCCGAAAATTGCTTTATTAAGCGGTTGACCGCTGCAACAGAAGTTCCCGAACCTTTTGCAATCCGTTTTCTCCTGCTTCCATTGATAATACTCGGCTCCTGACGCTCTTTTTTCGTCATGGATTGGATAATTGCCTCAACTTCGGTCAATTGGCTTTCATCTAATTGGGCATTCTTCAAGCCTTTCATCTTGTTTGAGCCTGGAATCATAGCCATTAAGTCATCTAACGGCCCCATTTCACGGACCTGACCCATTTGTTCCAGGAAATCGTCAAATGTAAAGGACATCGTACGCATTTTTTCTTCTAATTCTTTTGCCTGTTTTTCATCCACGTTGGTCTGAGCTTTTTCAATTAAAGAAAGCACATCCCCCATACCGAGAATCCTGGATGCCATACGTTCTGGGTGGAAGGCTTCCAGCTGATCCAGTTTTTCTCCCATCCCGGCAAATTTAATCGGCTTGTCCGTTACCGCTTTGATAGAAAGCGCCGCACCGCCGCGGGTATCCCCGTCTAACTTTGTCAGAACAACTCCTGTAATATCAAGCTGTTCATTAAAGCTTTCTGCTACATTAACAGCATCCTGCCCAGTCATGGAATCAACCACTAAAAAGATTTCATCTGGTTTTACATCTGTTTTGATTTTCTGTAATTCTTTCATCAGGTTTTCATCTACATGCAAACGGCCGGCCGTATCAATAATGACATAATCATTGTGATTCTCTTTTGCCTGAGCAATCGCCTGATTGGCAATATCAACCGGATTTGCTTCTGTTCCTAATGAAAAAACAGGCATATCCAGCTGTGTACCGAGCGTTTCCAATTGTTGAATGGCTGCCGGACGATAGACGTCACATGCAACTAATAACGGATTACGGTTATGCTTTTTACGTAAATGGTTCGCAAGCTTTCCCGTGGTGGTCGTTTTACCTGCACCTTGTAAACCAACCATCATAATAACGGTCGGCGAACGGTCGGCGACAGCAATTTTACTTTGCTCTCCACCCATTAAATTCGTTAATTCATCTTTTACAACTTTAATAACCTGTTGCCCTGGTGTTAAGCTTTCCATTACTTCCTGCCCGACCGCTCTTTCTTTTATCCGGGCAATTAATTGTTTTACAACTTTGAAGTTTACATCGGCTTCTAAAAGCGCCAGGCGAACTTCTCTTGTCATCTCTTTTACATCTTGCTCAGAGACCTTACCCTTACCGGTAATTTTCTTTATCGTACCTTGGAGACGGTCCGCTAATCCTTCAAATGCCATAGAAGGTATCCCCCTAATCTAAATCTAGTAATTGTTGAACATACTTTTTTGCCTCCGGATCTTTTACCGTTTCCGAAAGCTTCACAATGATTTGCTTACGTTTTTCAAATCTAGAAAAAAGATGAAGCTTATCCTCATAAGACTCTAACATTTTTTCTGTTCTTTTTATATTATCATATACAGCTTGTCTGGAAACTTCAAAGAGCTCCGATATCTCACCTAATGAGTAGTCTTCCAGATAATACATTTCCATATAACTGCGCTGTTTTGGAGTCAGCAGTGCTTGATAAAAATCATATAAATAATTTATCCGATTTGTCTTTTCCAGCAACGGGCACACCTCTTGTTAAGTGATTTTCCTTTACATTTATCATATCCAACTCAATCGGAAATTGTCAAGTAGTCAAGCGGGTTTCGCCTATTCCGTTTTCTCGCTCTCCTCACTCATTCCTAAATCAGAAAATAATCCAAATACAAAGGCATCTGCGTCAAATTGCTGCAGGTCATTGATCCCTTCACCTAATCCGACATACTTCACCGGAATTTGCAATTCGTTACGAATAGCCAGCACAATCCCGCCTTTTGCTGTACCATCCAGTTTAGTCAAGACAATTCCAGACACATCTGTTGCCTCTGAAAAGGTACGTGCCTGTGTCAATGCATTTTGACCGGTAGTAGCGTCCAAAACCAGCAAAACTTCATGGGGAGCACCTGGAATTTCACGTTCAATGACGCGTTTCACTTTAGCAAGCTCGTTCATCAGATTCACCTTATTCTGAAGTCTTCCTGCAGTATCACAAATGAGAACATCTGCTTCACGAGACTTTGCAGCTCTGATTCCATCATAAATAACCGCAGCAGGGTCACTGCCTTCGCTGTGCTTTATTACAGGAACGTCGGCACGCTCTCCCCAGATTTCTAGTTGGTCGATTGCTCCAGCACGGAAAGTATCCCCTGCTGCTAAGATGACATTTTTTCCATCTGCTTTTAATTGATGTGCAAGCTTGCCAATACTTGTTGTTTTCCCCACGCCATTTACACCAACAACAAGAATAACCTGTAATCCGTCTTCATCCAGCTGCAAATGCTGGATGGACGAATCTTCATCGCCATAATAAATATCTACAAGCTTTTCTGAAATAACATCCTTTATTTCAGAGGAATCCTTGATTTTTTGACGCTTTACTTCCATTTTAAGTTCTTCGACAAGATCCATCACAGTGGAAACACCGACATCTGCTGTAATTAATACCTCTTCTAATTCTTCAAAGAAATCCTCATCTACTTTACGATAACGTGCAATCAAATCATTTAATTTCCCTGAAAAGGTATCTCTTGTCTTTTTCATACCTTCCTGATATTTTTCGGAAACCTCCTTGGTTTCCTCGTTTTGCTTAAAACGCGCTTTCAATTTATCCATAAATCCCATATTGATATCCCCCTACGATTGAATCAATTCTTTTGTATCCTCTAATCGGACAGAAACCAGTCTCGACACCCCTGATTCCTGCATCGTCACACCATAAAGAACATCTGCTTCCTCCATGGTTCCTTTTCGATGTGTAATGACGATAAACTGTGTATCCTTGCTGAATTGCTTCACATACCTGGCAAAGCGGACTACATTCGCTTCATCTAAAGCCGCTTCGACCTCATCCAGTATACAAAACGGAACTGGACGGACACGCAAAATGGAAAAGAGAAGGGCGATTGCTGTTAATGCTCGTTCTCCTCCTGATAAAAGGCTTAAATGCTGCAATTTTTTCCCCGGCGGCTGCGCAATAATATCTACGCCTGTTTCTAATAAATTATCCGGGTTTGTTAATTTTAATTCAGCATGTCCGCCGCCAAACAAGTGCATAAACACCTGAGAGAATTCTTCTTTTATTTTTGAAAAAGTGGCTGAAAACCGCTCCTTCATTTCTGTGTCCATCTCTTCAATAACAGTATATAGCGTTCGCTTTCCTTCCACAAGGTCATCTCTTTGTTCTTTTAAGAACTGGTACCTTTCAGAAATACGCTCATATTCATCAATAGCACCTAAATTAATCGTACCCAGCTGGTTGATTTTATCCTTTAAACGGCTGACGACTGCTTTTGCCTCATCCATATTTTCAACCTTTGCATAATCACGTTTTGCCAATTCATATGTCATCAAGTATTCTTTTTCAAGCTGCTGCAGGTGGTTATCAAGCTCCACATCCAGGCGGTTTGATTTGACCTCCTGTTTTTGATAGTGCTCATTCGTCACGCTGTATTGTTCCTGCGCTTCTTTCAATTTCGCTTCCAGGGACTGCTGTTTGTCTAAGCTTTCTTTTCTTTTAGTGCGCAGCTTCTCTATGCTTTCCGTTAATCTCTGTTTGGAAGTTCTGGCATTGACAATTTTCTCTTCCATTTCTTCTTCTGTTTCTTCCTGATTTTTTATTGCCGTTATTGTCTCCAGCTCTTCGTCCACCTGTTTTTTTTCCTCAATTGCCCGTTCAAGCTGCGTCTCCAAAGCTTTTGTATTCGCTTTTTGATTTTTAAAGCGTTCTTCCTGCTCAGCCAGTGTTACTTTGATCTCGTAAAACGCATCCTGTAATTTTCCTTGCGTCTCTTTTAATTTCGCTTCTTCCTCTGTTAAATCATCCACTTCTTTTTGCACTGTTTGAAGCTTAATATTGATTTCTTCTAATTCTTTTGTCAGGACTTTATTTCGATCCGCTAATTCTGTGCGGCTCTGTTCATTCTGTTTTTTATCCATATCATAGATGGACAAATTGTCATTGATGGATGTCAGCTTCGCCTGAAAGGTTTGAAAATCAGCTTGACTTTCCTGCACCTCTTTTTGCATTTTCTGCACTTCTTGCTCGGTATCGCTGATTTTTTCATCCAGCTCTCGCAAATAATCTTTTTTCTTCTGTACACCTTGCTCAAATTGCTCTGTTTTCTGTTTGTATTCTGCCAAGCGCGCATGCAGCTCCTGCAGATCTTTTTCGCGGGTAAACAGCGATTGATTTTGTTTTTTCTGCGCTCCTCCTGACATAGAGCCTCCAGGGTGGACCATGTCTCCGTCCAGCGTGACAATCCGGTATCTGCGATGCAGTTTTATTGCAATGTCATTTGCATCCCGCAAGGTTTTAGCAATAACCACATTACCCATTAAATGCTGCACTGCTTTCTCATATTTTTTAGCTTTCGGCTGCACTAAATCAGAAGCAACACCTACAAATCCCGGGTGCTCCCTTACTTCCTGTTTTCCTTCACTGGATAAAAAACGGGGCTGAATCGATTTAAGCGGGAGAAAAGTTGCCCGCCCGCTATTGGTCTTTTTCAACCAATTAATCGCTTCTCTTGCCGCCTGGTCTGTTTCCACAACAATATTCTGTGCTTGTCCGCCTAATACGGTCTCCACTGCCGTAATATAGTCTTTAGGGACATCCATTAACTCGATAACCGCCCCTTCTATATCCTTCAGCTTGCCTTCTTCTCTTGCCCGTAACACCTGACGGACGCCCTGAAAGAAGCCCTGAAAGTCTTCCTTCATTTCTTCGAGCATTTCTTTTTTTGACTTTACTTTTTCAATGTATTGATAGCCTTGATAAAGCTTGGATTGCGCTTCCTCATATTGTGTGCGTTCTGATTGCAATTCAGCCTTTAACGTTTTTAATTGCTGCGCCTTCTTTTCCAGCTGGTTCTGGTAAGTCTGCAAGACCTCTTCCGCAGCTGTCTGTTTATCTTGCAGCTCATTTCTCTCCGTGAGCATATCTTTAAATTTCATGGATTGAGAATTATTTTTTGCTTCAATTTGCTCTTGCTGCCGATCAACAGATTGTTTTTCATTTCGATAAGCAGCCTGCTGGTTCAACAACTCGATATACTCCGCTTTTAAATCCTCAATTCGGTTAGCTACATCTTCCGGCCGCATTGCTAATTTCTTTTCTAATTCTTTTTTCCTGGCCAAAGTATCAGTCTTCTCAGCCTCTAACTGCGCCAGCTTCTCCTGTTCATTTATTTTTTGTTTTTCCAGCACACGAACATTTGAAGTAACCCGATCTAACTGCTGTACAAGCTTTTCTTTATTCTCATCTGCGTGCTTGGAGCGTTCATCAAACAGTTGCTTCTTTCCTTCAAATTTCTCCAGTCGTTCTGTTATATCTAATAAATCCGTCTGCAGCTGCTCTATTTCTGTTTCATATTGCTGTATATGTTTTTTTTCTTTTGCTACGTCCGTTTCGATCAGACGAATGGCTTCGGATTGTTCTTTCTGTTTTTTTTCGTTTACAGCTAAGTTTTCTAATACCTGCTGCCATTCCTGATGAATTTGTTCCATTTCCGTAATCAGCACAGAAATCTCTGTTTCTTGAAGTTCAGCCTGCAAGGTCTGATATTCTTTTGCTTTTTTTGATTGCTCCTCTAACGGATCCAGCTGCTGTTCAATTTCATAAACAATATCCTCGACACGATTCAGGTTCTCCTGCGTTTCAGCAAGCTTATATTCCGCTTTTTTCTTACGCTGCTTATATTTTAAAACGCCTGCCGCTTCCTCAAAAATCACACGGCGTTCCTCTGCTTTCGAGCTGAGAATCTCCTCCACTCTTCCCTGACTGATAATAGAAAAAGCTTCTCTGCCCAGACCGGAATCAATAAACAGATCAACAATATCCTTCAGTCGGCAAACCTGTTTATTGATATAAAATTCGCTTTCCCCAGATCGATAAACCCTTCTTGTCACACTGACTTCTTCGTAATCCAGCGGTACGCGCTGATCTTTATTGTCTAATACAAGGGTAACTTCAGCGATATTTAAAGGAGATCTCGAGTCACTCCCCTGGAATATAATATCTTCCATTTTGGATCCGCGCAGTGATTTCATAGATTGTTCACCCAGCACCCAGCGGATTGCGTCAGTAATATTACTTTTCCCGCTTCCATTCGGACCTACCACCGCTGTTACTCCAGGTACAAAATCTACGTTAATTCGCTCTGCAAAGGATTTAAATCCAACACTTTCTAATCGCTTTAAATGCATAATCATTCTCCTAAAAATCTAATCTTTCTATTTTATCGTATCTATTTATCGTTATCGTAAGAAAAACCAAGAATACCACTTGGTCTTTAAAATATCGATGTTCTTGCCAAAGAGATGTCCGCTCCGGGAAGTCGCTTTCCGCGGGCAACGTTCAGCCACACGGTAAGAAAACCGCTTCCTGCTCAGGTCTATCTGTTGCTTTTCCCGCAGGAGTAGACAACATCCGCTCCCATCTTTGAAGAAATATGTTTTATTTGCTTTCTTACAAAGAAATGAAGCTAATTCTAGCGACGCTTTTTGATGGGACGAGTAATCGCAGTCCCAGTCCCAGTGTGAAGACCCCGCAGAAAAAAAGTGACCTTCTTTTTTTCTACCCACAGGGCATAAGTGCGACTTTAGCTCTGTCTGCGCCTGTCGGCTTGCCAATCGCTAAGTCTTCTTTTCACCCTCGGGGCATAAGTGCGACTTTAGCTCTGTCTGCGCCTGTCGGCTTGCCAATCGCTAAGTCTTCTTTAAAGGAGATGAGCCTGGGGTCCACGGAAAGCGGAGTGTATTTCTGGGCCTAAGATTACTCACCCCATGAAACCCGTTGGAGCGGCTATATTCAGCATTTTTTTATACTTTCTTATTCTTTAAAAAGTGGCTGACAGCAGCCTCTCTCATCATTTCATACGCAGCTTTATGATTTCCAAAGCTGTGGCAAAGTGAACATTTCAATAAAATGAAACTTATTTCTTTCTTCCGCTGCTTGAATTGTTTAGCTAATATATTTTATCACATTATGACACTTTAGCCTATGCGCGACATGCTATTAATTCAGAAAGGAATGCTTTAACGAAGGATAAAAATTATGCTATAATTAACACTTGTTATAAGATTAATTTTATTTATTCGTACATAGCCCATTTGAAATACCATTCATTCCTATTTTGTACTTTTTCTATGTACGGATAAAATTCCTGAAGAGGATAAATAAGAGGAGGATACGATGCAGTTAGAGCAGCCAAGCAAGGAAAATATGGAGTATATGCTTCAAGAGTTAGCTGAAAAGCTACAGGTAGTAAATCGTTCAATTATGGACGCAGAGGATTATAACCTTGAAAAATATGAGGACTTAAAATGGATGTATGATATGGTTATCAGTAAAGGCCGTTTAAGCGCGTCAGAAACACAGGCCTTTATAAATGAATTAGCAGCCATTCGCAAATGACACAGAAAGCCTAAGGCTGCAACGCTTAGGAACTAGGGCTTCGATTACTCATCCCAGTGAAAAAGTTGCCACAGTACCTTTTCAGCCATGCAATATAAGAAAAACGTTACGCAAGAACAAGCAGCTAAATTATCCTTGCGTAACGTTTTTTTATTCTGGAAGTTTTTTCTCAAGCGCTGCTCTGGCTGCCTTTTGCTCAGCTTCTTTTTTTGTTCTTCCGTTTCCTTTTCCAGCGGGTTCTCCCTGAATTACAACCTGAGCGATAAACTCTTTATAATGAGAAGGTCCGCGCTCTTCAATAATCTCATACTCAATTTTTCTATCTTTTTGCTGCTGAACGATTTCCTGAAGATGACTTTTATAATCCATCACACTTGTTGACGTATCTACTGTTAATGCAGGGAAAATATGCATATTTAGAAAACGAAGCACCGCATCAAAGCCTTGATCTAAATAAAGTGCTCCTAAAAAGGCCTCAAATGCATCCGCTAGAATGGCAGGTCTTTGACGTCCGCCAGTCTTATCTTCTCCTTTACCTAAAAGGATGTATTTCCCAAAGTCAAATTGTTTTGCAAATACCGTTAAAGACGCCTCACAGACAATAGCTGCACGTAATTTGGTCATCTCTCCCTCAGGCATTTCCTGATTATTCCTATATAAATATTGTGAAACAGCTAATTCCAGTACGGCATCTCCTAAAAATTCCAGCCGCTCGTTATCATTCAGCTTGCTTTTTTTATATTCATTGACATAAGAAGAATGTGTAAATGCTTCCTTTAATAAATCTTTTTGTTGAAAAGTTATTCCTAATTCATTCTCCAGCTGGCTTAATTCCAAATTAATCTCCTTCACCCCCATAAAATAAATGATTTCACACTTTCTAAAGAAACAAATAAACGTTGCCGGAATTCTTTAATACATACAGATACTGACTTATATAACCTTTATTTTACCACATACTTTAATAAATTATTTATTTCATGATTAAGCACGGCCACCAGCACCATCTTTCAATAAGACAGGTAACCACTACGTTAAATAGCTATGGGAAAGCCTCTAAAAAGAAGCTTTCCCATAGGTTGTTTTTATTCATTAAGCTTTGCTGTTTATGTAATCTACAGCATCACCTACTGTATTAATCTTTTCAGCATCTTCATCAGCAATTTCAATATCAAACTCGTCTTCTAATTCCATAACAAGCTCAACAACATCTAGTGAATCTGCTTCAAGGTCATCTTTAAATGAAGCTTCTAAAACTACTTTTTCTTCGTCTACATCCAGACGATCAGAAATAATAGACTTTACTTGTTCAAACACATCTGCCATTACCCGTTCACCTCCTTTCAAAATATATCATTATTTTTTGTTTCACTTTAAAAATTAAAAAGCAGAACGGACATGATGTCCTATTATTGACGCTGGTCACATGATGCGGCCATTTTTAGTCAATGAAAGTGTAACTGAGGTGTTTGCCTAAAGGCTTCGTAAATACCAATTTTTCTTTATTGTTCTGCAATTGTATTACATCACCATTCCACCGTCAATATGAATGGTCTGCCCTGTAATATAATTTGCATCTTCACTTGCTAAAAAGCGGACAACCCGTGCGACGTCTTCCGGTTTGCCTAAGCGCGCTAACGGCACTAATTGCAATAAAGATTCCTGTTGTTCTTCACTTAATAAATCCGTCATATCTGTAGAAATAAACCCTGGTGCAACAGCATTCACTAAGATATTTCGTGAAGCAAGCTCTTTTGCGGTTGTTTTGGTTAAACCAATTACTCCCGCTTTGGCTGCAACATAATTAGCCTGTCCGGGATTTCCGCTTACTCCGACGATGGAAGCTACATTAATAATACGTCCTGATTTTTGCTTCATCATTTGACGGGTGACTGCTTTCGTACATAAGAACGTGCCTTTCAGGTTGGTTTGAATCACCTGATCGAATTCATCTTCTTTCATTCGCATCAATAAATTATCCTTCGTAATACCGGCATTGTTCACCAATATATCGATCGATCCAAATTCTTCCACAGCCTGCTTCATGAGTTGTTTAACAGATTCTTCCTCAGAAATATTTGCCTGTACTTTAACTGCTTTTACTCCGAGCTCCTGAATTTCTCCAACAACCTCTTCTGCTTTTGCTTCACTACCTGAATAGTTTACAATGACATTTGCTCCATTTTTTGACAGTTCCAAAGCAATTGCTCTGCCAATCCCTCTGGAAGCTCCCGTTACTACTGCTGTTTGACCTTGTAACATTATTCTTCCTCCTTGTACCAGCGAATAAACGCGTCGAGTGATTCCTGATCATGTACAGCAAATGTTTTTGTTTTCCGATCGATTTTTTTCAATAATCCACAAAGTACTTTACCTGTACCTACTTCAACAAATGCATCCACATCTTCTTCCAGCATCTTTTGAATCGATTCTTCAAAACGTACCGGCGAGTAGAGCTGCTGTACTAATAATTCTTTCATGGTTTCTTTTTCCGTTACTGCATCAGCTGAAACATTTGCATAAACAGGTGTTTTTGCATCTCCTAGAGCTGTTTCATTTAAATGTGCTGCAAAATCCTCGTTAGCCTGCTTCATCAACCCGGAATGGAACGGTCCGCTTACATTTAGCGGCAATACCCGTTTTGCTCCTGCTTCTTTTAATAATGCAGCTGCTTGTTCCACGCCTGCAACAGAACCGGAAATAACAATCTGCCCCGGACAATTTAAATTGGCAATATCTACAATTTCGTCTTTCACTTGCTCAAGTGCTTCCTGAACCTTGTCCTGACCAAGACCTAACACAGCAGCCATGGTTCCCTGCCCTTTTGGAAATGCCTGTTCCATTAAACGTCCTCTTACTTTAACAAGCTGAATTGCGTCCTGCCATTTGATTGCACCAGCAGCAACTAATGCACTGTACTCCCCCAAGCTATGTCCAACAACCATCGAAGGCTGAATGCCGTTTTCTTCTAAGAGCTTGGATACGGCAACACTGGATAATAATAGTGCCGGCTGTGTATTCTCTGTTTCCGTCAAAGTTTCTTTCGGTCCTTCAAACATAAGTGTCTGGATATCCATATCCAGCACTTCGTTTGCTTCTTGATACAGAGCCTGCACCTGCGGATAAGAGTCATATAAATCTTTCCCCATGCCAACAGCCTGCGACCCTTGTCCCGGGAACATAAATGCAATACGTTTCATTTATTTCTCCTCCTCTTCATTGATCGTTTCAATGGTATTCTGAATCGTTGCGGTCACATTGTTCTCAACCATATAAACTGCCTGCTTCACAGCATTGGTGATTGCCCGGCTTTTGGAAGATCCGTGCGCTTTAATTACTGGTGCAGAAAGTCCAAATAACCCCGCACCGCCATACTCTGAGTAATCTAACCGGTCTTTTATACCTTTCAAGTCATTTTTAACAAGCGCCGCAGCAATTTTGGTTTTTGTGGAAGACATAAAAGCACCTTTTAAAAGAGAAAAGATTGTTTCTGCAACACCTTCCATGGTTTTCAGTGCTACATTCCCGCTAAAGCCATCTGTCACTACAACATCTGCCACACCATTTAATATATCTCTTGCTTCTACATTTCCCACAAAGTGGATAGGAGCATTTTCTAAAAGCTGAAAAGCTTTTTTCGTCAAGTCATTCCCTTTACCATCTTCTGTGCCTACATTTAATAAGCCGACACGAGGTTTTTTGATATTTCTTACTCTCTCCACATAAATAGAACCCATAATAGCGTATTGAAGCAAATGCTCTGGTTTTGCATCTACATTTGCCCCGACATCCAGCATTAAGAATCCTTGCCCGTCCACTGTCGGAAAAGTAGGACTTAATGCAGGACGGTCGATTCCTGGAATACGTCCAACGACAAACAAGCCGGCACTCATTAATGCACCCGTATTCCCTGCAGAAATACAGGCATCTGCCTCTCCGTCTTTGACAGCTTTAGCCATTAAAACAAGCGAAGCATTCTTTTTGCGCCGTACCGCTTTTACAGGTTCATCCTCTGATGTTATTTTTTCATCTGTATGTATGATATTAATTTGCTTGCTGTCCGTTAAAATTGGTTTAATTTGATTTTCATCCCCATAAAGGGTAATTTGTAAATCTTTATTTTCTTTTACAGCTTCCATCGCACCTAACACAATTTCCTTTGGTGCATGGTCGCCTCCCATTGCATCTATCGCTAATCGCATTGATTTATTCTCCTTTGCTTTCACTGGAATGAAACATGAAAAATTCACCTGTAAGCACAGGCTCATTATTAACAAAGCTGTTTACTTCCACGATGGTATACCCCCGCTTGTCCCTTCCTTTAACAGCTGCTTTGGCAATCACTCTTTCGCCTTCCTTAACCTGTCTTTTAAAACGCAGAGTGGACTTTGCAGTTAATGCAAGTTCATCATTAATGACGGCCACAGCTAATGAATTTGCCTGGGCAAACAGATGATGCCCTCTGGCAATTTTATTTCTGGAAAAAACAAACTCTGATGTAATATCGAGCATAGAGATAGCACGCTCATCCAACTCCAAATCAATAATATCCCCGATTACTTCTTCCACTGGCAAAGCTTTGACCGTTTCATTCCATTGCTTTGTAGCAACATGTTTTATCCGTTCACGAAGTTCAGGAATAGACAGCTCCATACGGTCCAGCCGAATCGTTTGAATACTCACTTGAAAATCCTTCGCAAGCTGTTCATCCGTTACAAATGGAGAGCCTTCGATTTTTTCTCTTAATAACGATTGCCGTTCTGCTTTTGATCGTCTCATTTCTATCATCAAACTTTCATCTAATATTTTCAGAGGTGCCGATTCTTTTTATGCCATATTACAATAGCTTCGGAAGGGCATGTAATCGCCGTCCCGGCTCTTGTCCCGATCCGGGAAAAAGAGCGCTTATTGAATACTGCCGATGGTGAAGTTTCGTTTTAAGACTTGGTACTAATAGTAATATATAATAGCATGCTTTTTTATGCAAGTAATCTATTGATTTAACTGCTGTCTCTGCTAATCCAATTTTTCAAGCAGCCCCTCTTCTTCTGATAATATTTCCTTTAAATACTTGTAGTCTTCGGATTGTAATAAATTATTTTCAACAATATGCTGGGCATCCTGGCGCGCGGTTTCCAGCGCGCGGTAATCGTGTACCATGTCAGCTACTTTAAATTCGGGCATACCGCTTTGTTTTCTGCCAAAAAAATCGCCCGGTCCGCGCAATTGCAAGTCCTGTTCGGACAGTTCAAATCCATCACTTGTTTCTGACATGATGCGCATCCGCTCTTTGCCTACTTCCCCTTTGGGTTCTGCAATCAGAATACAGTAACTCTGCTTACTTCCTCTGCCGACTCGCCCCCGGAGCTGATGCAGCTGCGACAAGCCAAAACGTTCTGCATCGTAAATTACCATTACGGTAGCATTCGGAACGTTCACTCCGACTTCGACAACGGTTGTTGAAACTAACACCTTTACCCTGTTATCTGCAAAATCGCGCATTACTTCATCCTTCTCCGCGGAAGATAGGCGGCCATGCATTAAGCCAATTTCCATTTCATTATCGTAGTAAGCTGTCAGCTGATGGTACAGGTCAACAGCGTTTTGAATATCTAATTTATCCGATTCCTCAATAAGCGGACTGATAATATATGCCTGCTCGCCCTGCTTAACCCGCTCTTGAATAAAATCAAGAATCCGTTCAAACATATTTTCCTTCACCCATAATGTTTCAATCTCTTTTCTCCCGGAAGGAAGCTGATTGATAATGGATACATCCATATCGCCAAATGTTGTAATCGCAAGCGTTCTGGGAATCGGGGTTGCTGTCATAAATAAAACATCCGGATCCAGTCCTTTATCTCGCAATGTCCTGCGCTGCGCAACTCCGAAGCGATGCTGCTCATCCACAATTGCTAAGCCTAAAGCCTTAAATAAGACATCCTCCTGAATAAGTGCATGCGTTCCAATCACAATATCAATTTCTTGATTTTCAATTTGCCGGGTCAGCTCTTTTCGTTTTTTCCCCTTCACAGATCCTGTTAACAAAGCAACGTCCGCTCTGCCTTCCAGCATCGTTTGAAAGGATTGGAAATGCTGTTCCGCTAAAATTTCAGTAGGAACCATTAAAGCTCCCTGCTTACCAGCTGTAACAGCAGCGTATAGACAAATTGCCGCAACAGCGGTTTTCCCGGAGCCAACGTCGCCTTGAAGCAGCCGGTTCATTCGATAAGCACTTTTCATATCCTTTAAAATTTCAGTTAATGCTTTTTGCTGCGCATCGGTTAATGTAAACGGCAATGATGTAATAAAACTTTCAACTTTATTCACCTGATAATCCTGTTCATTCCCCTTGGTGGATTCACGATTTATTTTTCGAATCAATTGCATCTTCAGCTGAAACAGCAGAAATTCTTCATAGATAAACCGCCTCCGTGCATGCTTTAAAGCAACCCTGCTCTCCGGAAAATGCATCGTCCTTACTGCAGCTTTCCTTTCCGGAAGCTTATAATTTTCCAAATAAGAAGCAGGAAGAATCTCTGTGATATCGTCCACATGTGAGTCAAGCACCTGCTTGATAAGCTTTTGGAATTTATAAGAAGTTAAATCGCCTTTCAATGAATATACAGGGGTAATGGAATCATTTTCTTCCATTTTTCCTGTTTTATATTTACTGACTGTAATTTGCAGGCGGTGCGCGTCCCATTTTCCTGTTAAGGTAATATCTTGTCCCTGCTGAATCTGTTTCTTTGCGAATGCCCGGTTAAACATAATCGCTTTTACAGCAATCCCTTCCACTTCTACAGTGAAGCTTAACCGTGACTTTTTCTTTCCAAAAAAAGTAAGAGAAGGATTGTAAAGGACCTTCCCTTTAATCGTAACCTTCTCATCATGAACCAGTTCTTGCAGAGGTTTTTCTTCATAGATATCATATCGATACGGGAAATATTGTAATATATCATTCGTCTCGTAAATATGCATGAAGGCAAGCTGTTCTGCTACTTTTTCGCCAATACCTTTCACTTCTAAGATTGATTCATTCATTTCCAACATCCTTTTCTAAACCAAAAGCGCAGAGCGCCCTTGCAGGCTAAGAACGCGACGTCCATGTCGCAACGCCTGCACTAGCACGTCGTGTGCGTCGAAAAACGTAGAGATTGCGCCCCCGGTCTTTGGGGGTGGTTCGACCTTGGTCGAACTTCCTTTATTTAAAGAGATAAAGGAAACACAGTGAGGTAACGAACCGATGTTGACTTTCACCCGCAGGGCATAAGTTCGACTATGGCTCTGTCTGCGCCTGACGGCTTGCCAGTCGCTATGTCTTCTTTATCGTAGGGCGTGACGTGAAATCTCCTAGTTTTTGACGCTCGGAGCTGGCCGCGGCTATTCCTGAATACTATTAAATCCATACTAAAAATTATACTATACTAAAAAATGCAGGAGCTATTGCTATTTCTTATCTTTTCTTCTGTTAGACAGATACCCCAAAGATTTTTTCTTTTAGGAATCGCCCCGTTGGTGTATCAGCCAAGCCGCCTTCCCCTGTTTCACGTAAAGAAGAAGGCATTTGTTTTCCGATTCGATACATTGCTCCAATGACTTCATCACATGGAATACGGCTTTCTACACCCGCTAAAGCTAAGTCTGCAGATACAATAGCAAGAGAGGATCCTCCGGCATTTCTCTTCACACATGGAACTTCTACTAAACCAGCTACCGGATCACATACCAAGCCAAGCATGTTTTTTAATGTCATTGCAAAAGCATGAGCGGACTGCTCTGGTGTACCTCCCGCCATTTCAACGATAGCGGCAGAGGCCATTGCTCCTGCCGACCCGACTTCCGCTTGACACCCGCCTGCTGCACCAGAAATAAACGCATTGTTTGCCACCACGAAGCCGAATGCTCCGGAAGTGAATAAATACCGCACCATTTCTTCTCTCCTCGGATTCAATTGTTCTTTCACCGCAAATAATGTGCCGGGCACACAACCAGCGCTCCCGGCAGTCGGGGTGGCACAAATGATTCCCATGGCTGCATTTACTTCATTTGTTCCCATTGCTTTACTGACCGCGTCCATCATTAAATTACCGGACAGCGGGGTTTTTTCTTTCATATATTTTTGCACTTTCACAGCATCTCCGCCAGTAAGTCCTGTTACGGATTGGACCCCTTTCAGTGCATCCTCGATCGCATTTTCCATAACGACAAGATTTTTTTCCATCTCTGCAAAAACTTCATCTCTCGTTTTTTCTTTTACATCCATTTCTTGTCGTATCATTACTTCTGATATGGGGATGTTTTCTGTTTTTGCCATTTCCACTAACTCTGCAACCGTTCGAAACATCGCAATTCCCCCTTTTTAACTTACAATCTTTGCAATAGAGATAATGTGGTCAGCAGCCTGCAGCTCCTGTAATATAGAATCTTCTATATTCTGATCCACCTCAATAACCATCAGCGCCTCTTTGCCAACGTCTTTTCGATTTACTTCCATATGTCCAATATTCAATTCATATTTTGCCAGAATTCTCGTTACCGATGCAATCGCGCCAAAACGGTCATTATGCATAATTAGAATAGCGGGATGATTCCCGGATAAACGGAGCTCAAAGCCGTTCAATTCTGTAATCTCCACTTTCCCTCCGCCAATAGATATTCCCATCAGCTCTTGCTGTTCTTTGTCATCGCCGATAATCATACGGACTGTATTCGGATGGTCTACTGCTGCACTATCCTCAATAAACTCAATCTCTAATCCTTGTTCTTTCGCCAGCTGCAAAGATTTACTAATTTGCGGGTCATTGGTTTCCATACCTAAAAGGCCGCCGACAAGCGCAAAATCTGTTCCGTGTCCCCGATAGGTTTTAGCGAATGATTCATAAAGATGTATTTTTGCCCAGGCGGGCTGTCTTCCAAATAGGTTCCGGGCCGCTTTTCCAATACGTGCTGCTCCTGCCGTATGTGAACTGGAGGGT
This sequence comes from Oceanobacillus sp. FSL K6-0251, assembly GCF_038004725.1. Classification (NCBI taxonomy): domain Bacteria; kingdom Bacillati; phylum Bacillota; class Bacilli; order Caryophanales; family Bacillaceae; genus Oceanobacillus; species Oceanobacillus sp. FSL K6-0251. Next base: position 3,060,679 of record NZ_JBBORS010000001.1, read on the forward strand.
CCTACCATAACCGGACCGATAATATCGAATACGGAATTATATTTCATAAAAATAACACCGCCCTGTAATTGTTTTAGCTTTCCACTACTATTATAACAAAAATACGAGTTTCATTCACAATTTATTCATAAAAAAGCAACCATGCGTTCGAATCTCTTACAGTGATCTAGGCTAAATCCTGGGAATATTGACTTTCTGAACATCTTCTTATAATATTCAATTGTGGATAAAGATTTCATTCTTTATTGGGCGGGAGAGGGATAATAATATATTGAGGTTTCCTATGCAACAAAAAAATACGTTAAGAAAAGACATTGTTGCTGGTGTTATCGGTTATCTGACAACGGTATATATCGTCGTTGTAAATGGGAGCATCCTAAGTGAAGCAGGGCTTTCATTAGAAAACGGGATGATAGCAACCATTTTAGCGAGTTTTGCCGGCACTGTCATGATGGGGTTTTTCGGAAAACTTCCTCTCATCTTAATTCCTGGTATGGGGATTAATGCGTTATTTGCATTTTCAATTATTGGAAATAATGGCTTTAGTTTCCATGAAGGTTTAGCTGTTGTCTGTTTAGCAGGACTATTATTTATGGTTACCGCCTTTACAAAGCTCAGCACCATCTTAAAAGAGGCTATACCGGACTCCCTGCAGCACGGGATAACAATCGGATTAGGGTTTTTCTTAATTCTGATCGGTGTTGAAAATAGCGGAATTGTTACAAGCGGAGAACAAACTGTCATTACAATCGGTGATTTTACTTCGCCAACTGTGATTGCAGGACTGATTACATTATTTGTTGCTATCTACCTGTTTGTAAAAGGGGTTCCAGCTAATTTTTTAATCACCATGATTGTTGGTACTTTCATTGCTATGGCATTCAATGTTCCGACAAATGGCGTTTCATCTGTAAGCTTTAACTTGGATGAATTACTATTTATTCCTTCATTTACAGCAATTGGCGACATCTCTTTTTGGCTATCTGTATTTACATTGACTTTAATTTTGAATTTTGAAAACATGGGTACACTATCCAGCCAATTAGATATGCTGAAATCACCTGAATCTTTTCAGAAATCTTATCGGATTACCGCAACATCTTCGTTTCTTTCTGGTATATTTGGGACATCGCCTACAATCTCAAGCGCTGAAAATGCAGCTGTGATAGCATCAGGAGGAAAGACTGGCAGAGCAGCGATAACTGCTGGTTTCTTATTTTTGGCTACGGTGGTATTTATTCCATGGATTTCCATTATTCCTGCAACAGCAATGAGCCCGATTCTAATTATTGTTGGATTCTTAATGGTTCAAAACATGAAATATTTGCCATGGAATCAATTTTCCGAATGTATCCCGGCACTGCTCATTATAGTGATGATTCCATTCACCTATAGTATTGGTGATGGAATGGCATTTGGTTTTATTGCCTATCCTATAGTGCAACTGGCTCTCGGAAAGAGAAATGAAATATCTAAGCCGCTGCTGCTCATATCCACTTTGTTTTTTATCGAGTTTGTTTTAAAGATCGTTGGTATATAAATAAAAGAAGCGTCCAGCCTGATTACAATATCAGAGTGGACGCTTCTTTATTTTTTTTACTCAACCGAGAAAATATAAGAATAGATAGGCTGTTCTCCGCGATGAACTTCAACTTCGATTTCATCATACTTTTCTTCCACATAAGCTTCTAATGCTTCGACTTCTTCTTCAGATACATCTTCTCCTGAAAGAATCGTTAAGATTTCACTGTCCTCCGAAATCATTTTATCAATCAGATCTTGAGCCGTTTCTTGTTTTTCCTTATGTGTTGTTACAATCTTTCCTTCATCAATCCCCATAAAATGCCCTTTAGCAATATCGATGCCATCAATTTGGGTATCCCTTACTGCATAAGTGATTTGCCCGCTCCGTACTTGCTTTCCTGCCTCTTCCATCACAGATTTATTTTCATCCAAAGATGATTCGGGATGGAATGACAGCATAGCACTGATGCCTTGTGGTATCGTTTTAGTCGGAACCACTCTAACATGGTCGCCGGCTAATTCTGCCGCCTGCTCCGCTGCCATTTGGATATTTTTATTATTAGGAAGGATAATGATTTTCTTTGCATTTGCTTTTTCAATTGCATCGGTAATATCCTTCGTGCTCGGGTTCATTGTCTGTCCGCCTTCAATGACTACGGCAGCCCCTAAGTTTTCAAACAGTTCCTTTAATCCATTTCCCATTGCTACAGTCACAATGCCATAAGCGGATTTTTCTTTTGGCGCTTCTTTTTTATCTCCGACAATTGCTGTGTGCTGTTCCCGCATGTTTTCGATTTTCAGATTAATCAAGCTGCCATACTGCTGGGCCAGATTTAAGCACGTGCCTGGAGCTTCAGCATGTACGTGCACTTTTACAATTTCATCATCCGCAACAACAAGGAGGGAATCTCCCCATTCACTTAATTCATTGCGGAAAGTCGTTTCATCAAAAGGATGATCTTTTAATTTTTCATCTTCTAATTTCACCATAAACTCTGTACAATATCCATATACAATATCCTCAGTATTCATGAAATCCTGAGTTACTTTATGATGTTCGGCATTGATCATTTCGTCCATTTTACCAGCAGCATCAGATTCTTCCGGCAGTTCTTCACCCTTTAGCGCAGCAAGAAAGCCTTCATAAATTGTCACCAGACCTTGACCGCCCGAGTCCACGACCCCTACTTCCTTTAAAACAGGCAATAGATCAGGAGTACGTTTTAACGATGCTTTTGCTTCTTTTAAAATTTCTTCCATGAATGCAATGATGTCCAAATTATTATCGGAAATTTCCATTGCTTTATTTCCGGTATCTTTTGCTACGGTAAGAATAGTTCCCTCTACAGGCTTCATAACCGCCTTATACGCTGCATGGACAGCCCCTTCAAAGGCTTCAGCAAAATCTTTTACATAAAGCTCTTTTTTTCCTTCACATGCTTTCGCAAAGCCGCGGAAGATCTGGGATAAAATCACACCAGAATTCCCTCTGGCTCCCATTAATAATCCCTTCGAAAAGGCACTTGTAACTTCATAAACCTTGTCTGTTTCCAGTTTCTTCACTTCATTTGCTCCAGAAGTGATTGTTAAGTTCATATTTGTTCCAGTATCCCCGTCAGGAACAGGGAAAACGTTTAATGCGTCAATTTTTTGTGCATTATTTGAAAGATGGTAAGCTCCGGTCAGCACCATCTGTGATAATAACGCTGCATCTATTTTCTCAACTGCCACATCTTCTCCTCCTTCTGCTCTATTCCTTTTCTACTCGGACACCTTGAATAAATATATTTACCGAATCAATTTCTAAACCTAAGGATTGACTAAGTGTATATTTTACCTGTGATTGCACATTATGTGCCACTTCAGAAATTTTTGTACCATAACTTACAATAATATACAAGTCAATATGTAGCTTCCCGTCTTCTTGACGCACGACAATTCCTTTTGAATAATTCTCTTTGCGCAGTATTTCTGAAATATTATCTTTAATTTGGCTTTTCGATGCCATTCCTACAATTCCATAGCATTCAACAGCTGTTCCACCAGCTATTGTTGCAATAACATCTGTTGTTATCGTAACGAGTCCATCGTTTGTATGCAACTCTATTGACATAACTACAGCTCCTTTTATTACAAAATATGTTTAATCGCTGTCCAAACAAACTGAAGGGGACGAGTTATCGTTGCCCACTTCCATTTAATCATTCGTTTTTCCACCATATATGGTTAAAATTATACTATACGCTCTGCCATTTTAAAAGAGAGCCTGCGAGAATTCGAAAACCTGTCCACTCAACCATTGCCTTCTATTCTATGCAGAAGAAAAACTCCATTATTACAATGGATGATTTTCATTCATCTGTCAAGCAATTTTTCTTTCACAGGATGTTCAAAAAGCACACAGACTTTAACGAATAAAAAAGATTCAATTGCAATATCGGGGAAGTTATGATAAATTAAGTTAGTGGTATACTGATTTTGGAATGTAAGGAGGGAATGACATGGCTAGAAAATGTGTTGTAACTGGACGCCAAACACGTAGTGGTAACCAACGTTCTCACGCTATGAATTCCAACAAGCGTAATTGGAAAGCAAATGTACAAAAAGTACGTATTATGGTAGATGGAAAACCGAAGAAAGTATATGTATCTGCTCGTGCATTAAAATCAGGCAAAGTAGAACGTGTATAATATACGAAAATATGTGCATATGCCTTAAAAACACCATTTTTTACATGGTGTTTTTTTGTGTCTAAAAAAATTTTACTATCATTGGAGAAGTAATAAATACATATCATGGTTATCAGTTTCAGGTTTTTCTCCACAAAGAAATTATTTTCAGCTTTACTTTTTTTTCTTAAATTATCTCTTTCAACTAAACGAATTTCTCTAAATTCCTCTAAAAAATAAGCTTTTGCCGTTAATGACAAAAGCTCGTTTACTATTACTTTTCTTTTTTAAATACACCAATAATCACTTTTACAAATCCGCCTACAAACTTAGGAAGCTTAATCGTATAAAATTTCATTTATAAAGGCCCTCCCTGTTTAACTATCCTATTTGCTCCTAAAGGATGTTCAAAAAGTCCGCTAAAAATGACGTATCGAACTTCTTAATCCCCTTTATCGTAATGTTGAACACTTATCATTAGTTAAACTGCATCATAACTCTTTACTAGTATTAGTATGCCTTTAGAGAAAGAAAAAGTACCTTTTTTTTGACTAAGCTCATTAGATATGCATAAAGATGATCCCCAATGTATCGTTTTATTTTCTAATGGGTATACAAATCCGGTCAATGTTAATCCGGCAGCCACAGGTGTAAATGCTAAAAAAGAAATATAAGAATATCCTTCCTCCTCCACTGAATAGCTGCCCGGCTTCAGCATTTCAATACGGTTCCCCTTATCAAGTATAACCGCACGCTTTCCTTGCTGTAATAATGGGTAAAGCAGCTGCAGATTCATTAATGCATGATCCAGCCTGCCCCCAGTTGCTCCAAACAAGTAAAATTCACTTGCTTCCTTCTTTTTTCCCGTCTCGATAGCAATCTCTAAATCCGTCTGATTCTTCATCACCGGGTGCTTATCAAAAAGCTCCGCATGTTTTTCAATAATAGCATATTCGCTTTCAGTGACAGAATCAAAATCTCCAAGTGCAATGTCTATCGTTATTCCCTGCTCTGCTAAATAAAGTGCCCCGCGATCAGCGCCAATCCAAAAATCCACTTCCTCTTGATAGGTTAACAGATTGGGTAACTGTTCTTTCGGACCATTACCTACAATGCCGACACGCGTCATTGTTTCTCTGCACTCTTGCGAATCACGTCAATGGCTGCTTTTCGGTCACGCTGATTAAAAATAGCACTTCCTGCGACTAATACATCTGCACCATTTTCCGTACATACAGGCGCAGTTTCCTCATTTACTCCGCCATCGATTTCTATTTCAAAGCTTAAGCCCATTTCTTCACGCCAGGAGGCTATCTGGGCAACCTTAGGGACAACTTCTTTAATGAAAGACTGCCCCCCAAAGCCTGGATTCACAGTCATCAATAAAACAAGATCCACTTCCGTTAAAACCGGCTTAATGGCTTCGGCTGAAGTGCCCGGGTTAATAACGACGCCAGGCTTTACACCATGGGAGCGAATCAATTGTAATGTACGGTGCAGATGCACACAGGCTTCTTGATGGACGGTAATGATAGATGCACTTTTAGCAAATTGCGGTATATATGCATCTGGATTTTCTATCATTAAATGAACATCTAACGGCAAATTTGTAATTGGTTTAATCGCATCTGCGATTAAAGGACCAATGGTAATGTTAGGAACAAAATGTCCATCCATGACATCAACATGAATATAATCTGCCCCGGCTTGTTCCACTTCTTTGATTTCTTCTCCAAGCTTGGCAAAATCAGCTGATAAAATAGAAGGTGCTATTTTTGTCATAATTAATACCTCGGCTTTCTCGTTTTAATTTCTTCTAGGAAACGTAAATAATGATCGTATCTGAAGTCAGCTATAGCTCCATCCGAAACAGCTGCTTTCACTGCACATTTGGGTTCTTTATCATGCAAACAGCCCCGAAATTTACAATCCGGCATATGAAGTCTGATTTCAGGAAAACACGGTCCCAAATCTTCCGGCTCTAAATCGGAAAACTCTAACGCACTAAATCCAGGCGTGTCCGCCACAAGCCCTTCTCCAATTGCCAGGAGCTCTACATGCCTTGTGGTATGCTTTCCCCTTCCAAGACTTTTTGAAATCTCAGCTGTTTCCAAATACAGATTTGGATCCAGTGTGTTTAATAACGATGATTTGCCGACGCCGGACTGCCCCGCAAAAACGGTCACCTTATCTTTAAAATAGGGCATTACTTCGGAAATCCATTCCGGCTCTTTGGATGATAACAGCTTCACTTCATAGCCGATCTCCTGATAGGCTGTTTGATATTCCTTAATTCTATCGATTTCTGCTTGCGCTATTAAATCCATTTTTGTAATAAGAATCAAAGGCTGAATATGCTTTGATTCTACAAGGACAAGAAAACGGTCCAGCAATAGCGGATTGAAGTCCGGAGAAGTTGCGGCACTGACAATTCCTACTTGATCAATATTCGCAATAGGAGGCCGAATAAGCTCATTCGACCTGTCTCTTACTTTCATAATGTAGCCTTCCACTTCATTACGAACTTCAAATTCCACAAAATCGCCAACTAGAGGGGTTATTTTTTTATTCCGGAATACCCCTCTGCCCCTGCAAGCATAAACTCCTTCATTTGACTGTACATAGTAGAAGCCGCTTAATGCTTTAATAATTCTTCCTACTGCCATCTACTCTTCCTCTCCATCATAGGATACAGTCCTTTCCGTAATTTCCTCGTCATCTCTGGTGATTCGATACTCGGCATCCGTTCCCGGCGCAATCGTTAATGTGAACGTCACTTCGGTATCTTCTGTTATTGTCTCTTCCCGATATACATCTGAAATATCGTTATTACTGTCACCTATATAGATTCGCACCGTTTGCTCCTCTGGTTCTGCCGGTTCTGTTTCTTCTTCATTCTCTGCATTTGCTTCTTCATTATTGGAATCTTCGTTATTCGAATCTTCATTATTTGTGTCCTCGTTCTCTGCATTCTCTTCATCTGATTCGCTGTTTTGCTCTTCGTCATTATTCCCGTCACCAGATGATTCTTCTTCGTTGTCTTCCTCTTGATTTCCTTCGTTCTCTTCTCCGCCTTCTTCAGCTGATTCCTCTTCATTATTAAGCGTATATGGAACCATATACGAAACAGAATGAGACCGCGGCGGTTCCTCTTCCGGCCCTAAAGAGAAATAAACATCAACGGTAGAACCTTTTTCAATATCTGTTCCTGATTCTGGAGATTGTCTGACAACAAGCCCTTCTTCGACATCATCTGAATGCTCTTCATGCTTATTCATAACCAATTCATTACGATCAACATAAGCTTGTGCTTCTTCTTCACTCATTCCTGTCAGGTTATTAAGGCTCACCATCTCTGGTCCAGCACTGACTTCAAAAATAACCTTCGTATCTGCTGGAACGACAGATGATTCCGGATCCGGCTGCACCTGCGAAATTATCTCGCCGACAGGCTGGTCAGAGTTTCTTTCAAAAGGTGTAATATCTTCAAAACCTTCTTGGTTCAATTGTGCTTCCACCTCTTCAAAATCTTCTCCGACAAAATCACCAAATTCCACTTGTTCTGGCCCTTGGCTGACAAACAGAGTGATTGCTGCCCCTTCTTTAATTGTTCTTCCAGCAACAGGATTGGTTCTCTCCACATATCCGGCCTCAATTTCCTCCGAATTAACCTCTTCTATTTCAACTAGAAGATTTTGACTTTCCAGTGCCTCTCTTGCTTCATCTGCCGGTTCATTTACATAATCGGCTATCGTGACATCTTGAGGCTGCATCGCATACACAACCGCAGCAGTTCCGATACCGATAAGTAATAATAATAGAACCGATATCCAGATAATTTTTTTCTTTTTACTGGCAGGTTTCTTTTTCTTCTTTTCTTTTTTCTTTTTATTGTCATCATCCGGGTAGCTTTTTGTCGGCTCTGTATCCGCTTGATGAACTATCGTCCGTCCTGCTTCTGTATCATCCTCGGACAAATCATCGTCTGTAATAATTGGAATCGCTTTTGTCTCGTCGCCTTCTTCATCCGGAATCGTAAAAGGATCCTCATGTAATTTTTCCGGTGACAATGCAGTTTCAAGAGCTGCCTCAAACTGATAGACATCTTCATAACGATAAAATGAATTTTTAGCTGTTGCCTGCAAAACAATATTCTCTACACTCTGCGGGATATCCGGGTTGATTTCTTTCACAGACGGTGTATCGCTTTGCAAATGCTTTAATGCAATAGATACTGGGGATTGCCCAGAAAAAGGCAATTTCCCAGTCAATAATTCAAACAATACAATACCTAATGAATAAATATCTGATTTTTTTGTTGCCATTCCGCCGCGCGCCTGCTCTGGTGACAGGTAATGAACAGAACCCAGGATAGAATTGGTTTGCGTCAATGCGGTTGCGCTGAGAGCCATCGCAATCCCGAAATCTGTCACTTTCGCCTGGCCAAAACGGTCAATTAATATATTTTGAGGCTTGATATCACGATGAATAATATCATTTTCATGTGCCAGCGCAATAGCAGAAGCGATCTGTTTCATGATATCCAGCGCTAGGGGAACCTCTATTGGCCCAAACTGCTGAATATACTCCTTTAAAGTCATCCCCTCTACATATTCCATAATCATATACAATACCTGATCGTCTTCACCGACGTCGAAGATATTGACAATATTCGGATGAGAGAGAGAGCTTGCAGATTGCGCTTCACGGTCAAAACGGGCAATAAACTCCTGGTCGTGTACATAGTCGGTACGCAATGCTTTAACAGCTACATCACGCTCAAGAATGGTATCTCTGGCGAGAAAGACATTAGCCATTCCGCCGCCGCCTATTTTTCTCTCGATTCGATAACGGTCATTTAGTAAGTGTCCCGTGTTCATGCAGGTTCACCTGCCTCCGAGCCTGAACCGTCATGTGTTATCAAGATAAGCGATATATTATCTTCTCCACCGCGCTGATTCGCTAAATCAACAAGTTGGCAACCTATCTCATCCATCTCGTTATCTGCCGTAATATGTTGTGCTAATTCCGTTTGACTGAGTTTATCTGACAGACCATCTGAACATAGCAGCAGCCGGTCTCCCGCCTGCCATGTCAGCGTCTTTACATCTGTATCAACTTTGGCGTCTGTCCCCAGCGCACGAATAATGTAATTTTTATAAGGATGGACCTCAGCATCCCCCTCTGTAATCTCGCCTCTTTTTACAAGCTCATTTACAAAGGAATGATCCTCTGTCAGCTGTTCAACCTGACTGCCTCTGGCAATATACAAGCGGCTGTCCCCAATGTGGGCAATCGTAAGGGAATCTCCTATTATCACTACGGCCACAAGGGTTGTCCCCATCCCTTCCAGCTGCTTGTTTTCTTGCGATTTCTGAAAAATTTGTTCATTTGTTTCTTTAATTGTTTGTTGAAACCACTGTTCAATCTCATCTGTGTTTTCAACTTGTTCGGTTTCTTCCCATCTGTTTTTAATATTATCAACAGCCAGCATACTTGCTACATCACCTGCTTGATGACCTCCCATGCCATCAGCAATAATGGCAATTGGCTGCTTGCTTTTATTTTCAAAAACACCGCCTGCATCTTCATTATGATTGCGAACTTGTCCGCAATGCGTTAAGAAAAGTCCTTTCAAGAGCTACTCCCCCTTTACAAATCCAAATATATATCCTTCTCAAATAATACTGATTACTTTTCGTAAATGAATGTCCACAAATAAGATAAAGTGAAACTTCATTTCGCGGGGCTTTTCTCCTCCACGAAATGATAATTAAACTAATCAGACTGTTACTTACTGCTGAAGTCCCGCTTAGAATTTTCGATCCTCTCTTCTCGAATCGGGAATCTTACAAAAGTCCTTCAGTGGGACGAGTAATCGTAGTCCCAGTCAATAACACCTTGATAAAACCGGATTATGCGTTTTTCATTATTTAAATATCCGTATAGACTTCTTTATAATTATGGCACATTCTTCCGTAGATTAAAACTATGCATTCTATAAGTTAAATGAAACTTTTTCCTCTAGTAAACATCCTTTACCTATTCCGTTTGATTCTTGTCAGGAAAAATCCATCTGTCTGAAAATCTTGGGGGAATAGTTGTAATCCTTCTGATGACCAGCCTGGCGCTTGTTTTAATTGTTCGGAAAGGTCCTCTCTAAAGGAGAGGTCCACACTAAATCCATCATTTTTTTCTAAAAATTTCTGGATTACTTGGTTATTTTCTTCTTTGTCAACTGTACATGTGCTGTAAATAAGCAGCCCATCTGGTTTTAAAAGTTTTGCTGCAGCCTGGACAATATCCAGCTGAATGGCTGCAAGACGTTCAATATCTTGCACCTGTTTTTCATATTTTATTTCAGGCTTGCCGTTAATAACGCCTAAGCCGGAACAGGGAGCGTCGATAAGAATCCGGTCAAAGCTTGCTTCTTCATACTTTTCATTCAGTTTTCTGGCATCCCCTTGATGGGCAGATATCGAATGTAAATTCAATACAGCTGCTTTTTCTTCGATTAATTTCACTTTTTTCTGATGCAGATCATAGGCGTGAATATCTCCTTGATCTGTCATTTTCTCTGCAATATGCGTTACCTTTCCCCCCGGCGCACTGCATGTATCCAACACTTTCATACCTGGCTCTAATTTTAATGACTCCGCCGCAAGCATGGAGCTTTGGTCCTGTATAGTTACGAACCCCTCCTGCAAAAGATTTGTTTTAAAGATATTTCCTTTTTCAATCAAAATACCCTGTGGTGAAAATTGGGATGCTGATACCATGAATCCTTCTCTTTCAAGCTGCTCTATAACCGTTTCACGATTTGTTTTCATAGGCTGAATCCGGATAGACATAGGGAAATGCTTTAAATTTTCATGGCACATTGCTTCGGTTCGTTCTTTGCCATACATTTCTATCCATCTTTCAACAAGCCAGAGCGGATGGCTTGTCTCCACTGAGATTCGTTCCACAGGATCCTTTATCAAGGATAGGTCCGGCAGACCGTCCCGCTGCATACTGCGCAATATTCCGTTCACGAAAGAAGCAATACCCTTATGACCGCGTATCTTAGCAATTTCAACGGATTCGTGAAGCACAGCATGATCCGGAATTTTTTCTAAATACACCATCTGGTATACAGACATTCTTAACAGCTGTTTCACCCATACATCTATTTTTTTCTTATTTTTGATAAATGGTGCTAGATAATAGTCAATGGTTATTTGATTTTGTATAGTGCCATAGACTACTTCTGTAAGTAATCTTTTATCTTTTTCAATTAAACCTTTTTGCTTTAATTCCTGATTTAACAGCAGATTGCTGTATCCTTTATCTTTTTCAATCCGAATAAGAACATCAAGCATGGTTTGTCTCAGTTGATATTTCATAATTATTTTATTCTCCTAGTATGACGCCGATTTGAATCCTGTCCTGAGAAGCCTGCAAATAATCTTTTACGTTCATGCGCTTCTTTCCGGCAGGTTGAATCTCCGTTATCTTTATACTTGTTTGCTGTCCGCACTGCACTGTAAAAGAAGAACTGTCCTTCGAGATAATTTCCCCCGCCGGTTTGGACGATGAGCTTTCTGCTGCTTCTTCTCCCCACCAGATTTTCATTACCTTGCCTTGATAGGTAGTAAATGCAACAGGCCAAGGGTGGAGCCCTCTTATTTGATTATAAATCTCTGCGGCGGGTTTATTCCAGTCAATCTTTTCTTGTTCCCGTTTAATGTTTGATGCGAAGGTTGCTAATGCTTCGTCCTGCTTCTGAGGTGTTATTTTAGAAGCAAATAAATCAGGCAGGGTTTGAATAAGCAAGTCTGAGCCAGCTTCTGCCAGCTTATCATGCAATGTTCCGACATGATCGGTGTTTTCTATCTCTACTTCTACCTGCGTCAGGATATCTCCCGCGTCCAGTTTTTCCGCCATATACATGATGGTTACTCCTGTCTTCTGCTTCCCTTGTATAATGGAATAATGAATCGGCGCACCGCCGCGCAGTTCCGGAAGCAGGGAAGCATGTACGTTTATTGCTCCAAATGGTGCTATATCCAGCACCTCCTTAGGCAGGATTTGCCCGTAGGCTGCCGTTATAATCAGGTCCGGCTTTGCATCTGCCAGCGCTTGAAAGTCATTCTTTAGCTTTTCAGGCTGAAATACCTCTATGCCATGTTTTAAGGCTTCTTCTTTGACCGGAGTCGGGGTAATAACTTTTTTTCTTCCTTTCGGCCGGTCCGGCTGGGTTACAACAAGCACAACTTCATAGTTATTTTCGATAATTTTTTGTAAAACAGGGACAGCAAAGTCTGGTGTCCCCATAAAAACGATTCGTTTCAAATTTATTCCCTCATTTCCTTCCAGTTATATAAATTGAAATTAATAGCTACCGCTACAGAAAAACACTACGCTTTCCGTGGGCTTGAGCTCAGCCTCCTCGAAAAAAAGAAGTTCGCTTTTTTTCTGCGGGGTCTTCCCTCCGCGCTTTCCCACAGGAGTCTACGTGTTTTTCTTCCGCTAGTTACTGTTTTCAATCATTATTTCGTCATTTTTATAAAAAAAATAAAGTGTAATTTCTTACTTCAATTTATATAGATTAAATTATGTTCAAAAAGTTCGATAAAAAGGACCGAGAAGATCGAGGCAGCGCAGCATTGAGTAGCGGAACGTATGCTTATAAATACGTGAGCAACTCTTTTAATGGGGCGAGTAATCGCAGCCCCAACGGAAATGCAAGCTAACGAGCTTTCACAGGATATGGTGACTTCTGCGTTGTCCACAGGACGTGGACGTTCTTAGTAGAAGTTCCTTTTTTTCCATGTCATTTTTATTGGACTTTTTGAACCTCCTCACATCATATAATACGGCTGCATATCGATGAACAACTGCAGCGTCTGCTTCCGTATCTCATCAGCATATGCCGATTGAATTTGTTCTAAATAGTTTATTAAGTCAGGTTCATGCTTGTATTTTATCATGCACTGATACCGATATCTATCTTTTATCCGTGCAATAGTGGAAGGTGTCGGGCCTAAAATAGTTGTTCCAGGTGACACAATCTCACTCAGCTGCTTTACAATCTCCCCCGTAACCTGTACGGCCCGGGCATGATTTTCATGCGATACGGTGACTAATACAAGGAAAACAAACGGCGGATATTGAAATGCTTTTCGGACAGCCATTTCATGCTGATAAAAATCTAAAAAATTGTGGCCGGCAGCATATGTCACACTATAATGCTCCGGCGTATAGGTCTGCACAATTACATTACCCGTGAGCTCATGTCTGCCTGCTCTACCGCTTACTTGCGTCAATAATTGAAAAGTACGCTCGGAGGCACGGAAATCAGGAAGATGCAGCATCGAGTCTGCTGATAACACTCCGACCAATGTCACATCTTTAAAATCCAAGCCTTTGGCAATCATCTGTGTCCCTAGTAAAATATCTGCTTTCTTCTCTGAAAACTGTTTTAATAATTTTTCATGAGAACCCTTGCGTCTCGTTGTGTCCACGTCCATCCGAATCACGCGAGCTTCCGGCAGAAGCTTCGCCAGGGACTCTTCCACCCGCTGGGTACCTGTTCCAAAGTAGCGGATAGAATCACTTTCACAGGATGGACAATGTGCTGGAACCGCCTGTTCGTAGGAACAATAATGACATTTAAGCCGATGTGAGTTCTTATGATAAGTTAATGCAATATCACAATGTGGACATTCGGATACATGGCCGCAATCACGGCACATCACAAACGTCGAATATCCTCTGCGATTTAAGAGCAGTACAATCTGTTCTCCACGCTCCATACAAGCCTTCATATTTTCCATCAGCGACGTAGAAAACATGGTCCGGTTGCCGGCATGCAGTTCTTTGCGCATATCGACAATCTCAACACTTGGCATTTGCTGCTGATTCGTACGGCTGGCAAGTGTTAACAGTTTGTAGACACCTTTTTTAGCTCTGGCATAGCTTTCTAACGAAGGCGTTGCACTGCCAAGCACAACCGGACAGCGATGACTGACCGCTCTTTCTATCGCAACGTCCCGGGCGTGATACCTTGGCTGGTCTTCCTGTTTGTAGGTTGTTTCATGCTCTTCATCAATAATAATAATACCAATATTTGAAAAAGGAGCAAATATCGCAGAGCGGGCACCGACAACCACTTGCACCTGCTTTTGCTGAATTTTTCTCCACTCGTCATACTTTTCTCCGGCAGAAAGACCGCTATGCATAACTGCTACACTGGATCCGAATCGGCCTTTAAAGCGGCGGACCATCTGCGGCGTTAACGAAATTTCCGGAACAAGAACAATCGCCTCCTGTCCTTTTGAAATCACATGCTGGATTGATTGCAGATAAATTTCTGTTTTACCGCTTCCGGTAACACCATGTAATAGAAATATATTATCCTCTTGATTCTCAATAGAGGCCATCACCGGTTTGATGGCCTCCGCCTGTTCTTCCGTAAGTTCGAATGCTTCTGTCTGTTCAATTGGCTGATTCTTATAAGGATCACGGAATACTTCCTGCTGAAATGTCTTTACAATCCCTTTGGATACCAACGTTTTCACAGTCTGAGCAGAGGTGCCTAAAGTTTGAATTAATTTCGCCTGTTCGATCGGCTCCGGATACTCAATAAAGAATTGAATCAGCTCTTTTTGTTTTTTTGCCTGCTTGGATAAATCCTCTAACGCCTCCATGGCACGCATTTCTGATACATCCAATTGCACCATGGTCAGCTGTTTTTTCGTAATTCTTGACTTCACATGATAGTAAATCGTAATATTTCCAGCTTCTATTTGTTTTTGTAATTGATAATAGCTGATAGAAGAAGCTGTGAATTCTTCAAATGAAATGGATTCTCTGCCTGCAAACAAATCCTCTAATTCCGGGCTGAGAAATTCGTCTGTCTCCCGTACCAAATCCTTCGTGTACTGGGATTTTAATACCTGGGGCAGCATCGTTTGAAATACGGTAATATATAAGCTAAGTGTTTTTTTGGCGACTGATTTCCCCAGCTGGAGCAGTTCCTCTGTTAAAACAGGTGTTATATCTAACACCTCATGCAGTTCTTTTACTTTTGATAAATGTGTTTCCTTCTTTAATTGGACAACAAACCCCATAATCTTCCGCGGTCCAAATGGCACAGTGACGCGCATACCGGGAGTAATGATTTCATGATATTTTTCTGGAACTAAATAGTCGTATGTTTGATTCGTTGCACTTGTCGGCACATCAACGATGACACTGGCAATTTTCAAATGGAATCATCCTTCATATCTTGTAAAATACAATCTAAGAGCTGGACTGCTATCTGTTTTTTGGTGGCCTGCTTCAATTCAATGACCGATTCCGCCTTATTAATGTAGGAAACAATATTTGTATCTCCTTCAAATCCTGCTCCCTCACGGCTGACATCATTGACAACAATAGCATCTAAATTTTTCTTCTTCCGTTTTCCCAGTCCATATTCAATAGGGGTGTCTGTTTCTGCAGCAAATCCGACTAAAAATTGATTTTCTTTTCTTTCTCCAAGTTTTTTTAGTATATCCTCTGTCCGTTCCAGAGTTATTACATCATCGCCTTCTTTTTTCTTCATCTTAGATGTTTGTACCTCTTTGGGACGGTAATCGGCTACCGCAGCTGATTTGATGACAATATCTTTATCAGCAAACTGCTCGTTCATCGCATCATACATTTCCTTGGCAGAAACAACATCGATTCGTTTTATCGATGGATGCTGCGCCTCTATCGACACAGGTCCCGCAACTAACGTAACATCTGCGCCCCGGTCTGCAGCTGCTTCAGCTAAAGCAAAACCCATTTTTCCGGAGGAACGGTTGGTGAAGAAACGTACCGGATCAATCATTTCCTTTGTCGGTCCGGCAGAGACAAGCACCTTTTTCCCCTGCATATCGAGTGTTCTCTGCTGATGACGTTCCAACACAGAAATAATTTCCTGGGGTTCTTCCAGACGGCCTTTTCCGACATAACCGCAGGCTAAATAACCATCACCCGGCTCGATAAAATGGTACCCCCACTTTTCAAGCTGTTTCATGTTTTGGATAACAGCCGGATGATCATACATATGCACATTCATTGCCGGAGCAATATATACCTCGGCCTGCGTTGCCAGCATGGTGGTGGAGAGCATATCATCTGCCTGCCCATGGGCCATCTTTGCAATAATATTCGCTGTTGCCGGAGCAATAATGGCGATATCCGCCCAGTCCGCCAAATCAATATGCGCTATTTTCTTTGGATTTTTTTCATCAAAGGTATCTGTATACACTGGATTTCTTGTTAATGCCTGGAAGGTTAACGGTGTAACAAATTCCGTCGCACTTTCTGTCATGATAACCTTCACTTCCGCACCAAGCTGTGTCAGCTTACTTGCAAGCGCACTTACCTTATAGACAGCAATACCGCCTGAAACACCTAAAAGTATTTTTTTCTGATGGAGCATGGAAAACATCCTCTCTATGATTTTTCTTCACGTATTCGTATGCTAAACAAGCATTTACATTTAAAAACATATTTCAACATTTTTTTATCTTCTCTATACATAGTTATAACATATAATAGGCTTTCTCTGCCGAATGAAGGCTTGGAAAAGAGGCCGGGCAAAATTTAAAACAACTCCGCTGCAAATAGAAAAACCTCTGCACCCCGAACAATTCTTGTATGAAGAATTATTCGCTGTGCAAAGGTCTTTATTGTTCTGTAATTTACATTTATTTTTTAATATAAAGCTTTCCAGCCTCAATTTCTTCTAATGCTTTCCCGACAAATTTATGCGATTTGGGACGGTCTACTAAAACTTCATTTGTTTCGCTCAGTTCTCTCGCTCTTCTGGCCGATAAAGTGACTAAACTGTATTTTGATTTAATTCTCGTTTGCAGTGAATCAATAGAAGGTTCTAACATCATGATAACTCATCCTCCAAAATTTGCTTATATTGTTTTGCGATTCTTTCCCGCTTTAAATGCTCACTTTTGATAATTGCTTTTACTTTATCAACTGCTGTTTCTACCTGATCATTGACGACAACATAATCATAGGCATCCATCATTTCTATTTCATTGCGAGCTTCCTTCAAACGGTTTAAAACAAGTTCCTGTGATTCTGTACCACGATTAACGATACGATTTTTCAACTCTTCTAAACTAGGAGGGAATAGGAAGATAAATACACCTTGAGGGAAATTTTTCTTCACTTGCATTGCTCCCTGCACTTCTATCTCAAGAAAAACATCAAGTCCTTTTTCAATTGTTTCCTCTACATATTTTCTCGGAGTCCCATAATAATTATTTACATACTGGGCATATTCTAAAAGCTCGCCTTCTTTCACCAGCTTTTCAAATTCTTCACGGGATTTATAAAAATAATCGACACCATCGACTTCCCCGGTTCTTCTGTCTCTGGTTGTCATGGAAATAGAATATTGAAGATCTAACTCTTCCTCAAATAATTTTTTACGAACTGTACCTTTTCCTACTCCTGATGGACCAGATAAAATAAATAAAATGCCTTTCTCTTTAATCAAACCATTTCCTCCTAATTTCCAGCTTCGTTATTCGTCTGCAATTTCATCGTTTGTCACAAGCCGTTGTCCTACTGTTTCAGGCTGCACTGCAGATAATACAACATGATCGCTATCCGTAATGATAACAGCTCTGGTACGTCTGCCATAGGTAGCGTCCACTAACTTATTATTATCTCTGGCGACCGTAATAATTCGTTTTACTGGTGCTGATTCCGGAGACACGATAGAAATAATGCGGTTTGCGGAAACAACATTACCAAAGCCAATATTTATTAAACTTAGATTCAAAATTTTTCCCCCTGCCATTTCTTTTCTATCTATAATAGTACCATTATACTGTATCTTTATTGAATTTTATACTATAAACTTTTTTGTTACAAGAGCAAAACCAAGAAATAGGAAAATAGAGTGAGATTTACAGGCTTTGAATTGCTTGGTTTATCCGTTTTATATAAGTGCCTGCAAATATTGTAATACACATTTTAAATAATGAAAACAGCTATCCGCCTTATCATAATAAATGGGATAGCTGTTTCCTGTCTTATCTTTTAGTAAATCCAAATAATACGGTCGGTAATGCTCCCAGTCCGACAATCAGGCACCAGTCAACCACAGACAAGCTGACGGTATGGAAAATCGGCTGAATCGGCGGGAAGTAAATAACAACTAAGAGCAGCAGCATGGACGACAGTACAGCTAAAATCAGGTATCTGTTTTCAAACAAATTTCTTGCAAAAATAGATTTTTCGCTGCGGCAGTCAAATACATGAATTAATTGTGCTACCACCAGAGTTGAGAAAGCAATAGTCTGCGCATAGACTAAATTGCTTGGGTCATTCTGGTAAGCAACAATAAATGCAATTAAGGTGACAACCCCAATCAAAATTCCCCTGCTGATAATCTTGTAACCGAGCCCTCGGGAGAAAATGCCTTCACGTGGATTCCGGGGTCCCCGCTTCATGACGTCTCCTTCCGCCTGATCCACACCTAATGCCATGGCCGGCAGTCCATCTGTCACTAAGTTCACCCATAGTATTTGCACAGGCACAAGCGGCAGCGGCAGTCCAAGCAGCATAGCAAAGAGCATCACTAAAATTTCTCCTACATTGGAAGCCAGCAGATAGCGGATAAACTTACGAATATTTTCATAAATATTTCTGCCTTCCTGAATAGCCGATTTAATGGTTGCAAAGTTATCATCCATTAACACGAGCGATGATGCTTCTTTTGTGACATCTGTTCCACTTATTCCCATTGCAATGCCTATATCACTTGCTTTCATCGCTGGTGCATCGTTGACACCATCTCCTGTCATTGCAACAATATGTCCTTTTTCTTGAAAGGCGTTGACGATTCGAAGTTTATGCTCTGGCGTGACACGTGCAAAAACATACGTATCTTCAATCGTGTCCACTAATTCAGCGTCTGACATCTGTGTTAATTCTTTTCCTTCCAATACTTTCCCGCTCTCTGGAAGAATTTCTAAATGGTTTGCAATTGCTCTTGCCGTATGCGCATGGTCCCCTGTTATCATCACCGTTTTGATTCCGGCTTCTTTACATTCGCGAACGGCTGCTTTTACTTCTTTTCTAGGAGGATCCATCAGCCCATACAGGCCAATCAAGGTCAAATCCTCTTCCAGCAATGCTGTATCTAATGAATCGGAAGGGGATAATACCCGAAAACCTATCGCAATCGTTCGGAGTGCTTTTTCCGCCATCCCTACCATTGCTTGTTCTGTCTGTTTACTCTGTTCCTTTGTTAAAACAGTCTTTCCATTCTTTGTTTGAATATGGGATGACCTCGGCAGCAGCATGTCCGGTGCACCTTTTGTAATCAATAAACGCATGCCATTATCATCTTCTATTACGACACTCATCCGCTTTCGATCGGAATCGAATGGTATTTCTTTGATAATCCGAAAAGGCTGTTTATCATTTTCATGAAAACCAAATTTATATGCTGCAACAAGTAACGCACCATCTGTCGGATCGCCATCCACTACATTCTTTCCTTTTTTTGTAGAAATGGAGGCATGATTACACAGCATGCCATATAGCAGCATCGATTTTAAATTAGAATGAGAATCCTCTACCTTCTTCTGATTAGATAAAAAATCTCCCTGTGTCTGGTATCCGTCCCCGGTAACATATAATGTTTTTCCATTTATATATACTTCCTTCACTGTCATTTGATTTTCTGTCATGGTGCCTGTCTTATCCGAACAAATAACAGAGGCACATCCTAGTGTCTCTACCGCTGAAAGCTTTCTTACAATGGCTTTCTTTTTAATCATCCGCTGGACACCAAGTGATAAAGCAACCGTAACAATCGCCGGCAGTCCTTCAGGAATAGCAGCTACCGCTAAGGAAACTCCTGCTAAAAACATTTCATACATTGGGTGCCCTTGGAATATCCCTGCCCCGACCACGAGTATCGTTAAGAATAAGGCGACAACAATCAGGATTTTCCCCAGCTCGGCCAATTTCATTTCAAGCGGTGTAATGGTCTTCTTGGTATTATCCAACAACGTGGCAATCTGTCCCATGACTGTTTTCATTCCTGTACCGACAACAATTCCTTCACCTGATCCCCGTGTAACTAATGTCCCCATAAAAGCCATATTCACTTGATCCTGGGCTTCTAATCCGTCCATTCTAATTTCTTTGGTATGTTTCGCAACAGGAAGGGATTCTCCTGTCAAAGCAGACTCCTCGGTTTCCAGGCTGGTTGTTTTAATCACTCTTACATCTGCTGGAACCCTGTCCCCGCTTGTAAACCGGACAATATCTCCTACCACAATGTCTTTGGATGGAATCTTGACCCACTGTCCATCTCGTCTGACACTGGCTATCGGCGCAGATAATTCTTTCAGTTTTTCTAGTGAATTTTCTGCTTTCTGCTCTTGAAAATAACCAATGATTCCATTAATTAATACAATCACCATGATCGCAATCGCATCAATATACTCCCCTAATAATCCGGCTATCAACGTGGCAGCTAATAAAACTAATACCATAAAATCCTGAAATTGCTTTAAAAACAAAATCCATCCAGGTATTTTTTTCTTCGCTGCTAGAACATTCTCGCCATATTGCTGACGTCTTTTCGCAACCTGCTTCTCTCCTAACCCGACATTCGATTTTACTTGTAATGTCTCTTCTAATTTTTCGGTTGTAAGCTGATACCATTTCATTATACATTCCTCCGGCAGACATAAATTGTACAAGCACTTAATCCATTTCTATGCCTCAACATCTAAAAAGATGCTATAATTGCCGATGAGGTGATTACTTATGCCATTCGACGGTATTGTAACAAGAGCGGTTACAGAAGAATTAAGAACGAAATTAGAAAGAGGAAAAATCAATAAAATCTATCAGCCATCGGAAACAGAGATTGTGATGACAGTCCGCAGCCAGTCTGTAAACCACAGCCTGCTTTTTTCTGTCCATCCCACCTATGCCCGTTTTCATATTACGAACGATTCCTATACCAATCCGAAAGAACCTCCTATGTTTTGTATGGTGCTGCGGAAGCATCTGACCGGAAGTGTAATTGAACAGATCGAACAAAAAGGAATGGAGCGGATCGTTACATTTACTATCCGGACTCGTAATGAAATAGGAGATATCAGTTATAAACAATTAATTATCGAACTCATGGGCAAGCATAGTAACTTTATTTTAGTCGACCAGGAAAAGGGGCATATTATTGACAGCCTGAAGCATGTTTCTCTGTCCCAAAACCGGCACCGGATGATTTTGCCGGGGCAGCAGTATCAGCTGCCGCCTGACCAGCATAAGCTTTCCATTTTAGATACCGACAGTGATTCCATTGTGAAAAAATTAGATTTCAATGCTGGCAAAATGGATAAACAGCTGCTTGGGTTATTAGAAGGCTTTTCCCCATTTGTGACGAAAAAAATGATCGAGCGTGTCCACCTTGGCACGAATCAGGATTTTGAGAATATGCTTTCCCTTGTTCAGAAGCAATTACAGGTAAATGATTATCAGCCTGCTATCTATCAGGAGCCAAAAGAAGATTTTCATGTACTGTCTTTTCCAGAAGAAAAAGCAGATACAGTATTTGAAGAGGTCAATACAATGCTCGATGCCTTTTACTCCGGCAAAGCCGAGCGGGACCGGGTCAAGCAGCAGGCAAAAGACCTCTATCGCTTTATTAAAAATGAACAGGATAAAAACGTCCGCAAGCTGAAAAAACATCGGCAGACGGTAGAAAAATCTGAACGGGCAGATCACTACCAAAAAATGGGTGAGCTTTTAACGGCGCATATGCATTTAGTCAAGCCGAATCAAAAAGAAATCTCCGTTGTAGATTATTATGATCCGGATCAAAAAGAAATCACTATTCCGCTAAACCCGAATAAATCACCAAGCGGCAATGCACAGAATTATTTCAAAACCTATCAGAAGCTGAAGAATTCCCGTAAGATGATGGAAACAGAAATCAAACGTACGAACGAAGAAATCGTTTATTTCGATCAGTTATTGCAGCAGTTGGATGTAGCAAGTACCGATGATATTGAAGAAATTCGCGAGGAACTCCGGGAAGAAGGATATTTGCGAAAACAGCGTGCTTCGAAAAAGACGAAAAAACCGCAGAAGCCAAAACCTGAAACCTACCAGTCTTCTGACGGCACAACGATATTAGTCGGGAAAAATAACAAACAGAATGAATACGCCACGATGCGGCTGGCACACCGTGATGATATCTGGCTCCATACGAAGGACATTCCCGGTTCACACGTAATCATCCGGGACAGAGAGCCAAGTGAAAAGACATTAGAGGAGGCTGCTGTTTTAGCTGCTTATTACAGTAAATCCCAGCAATCTTCTTCTGTACCGGTAGACTACACGTTGATTCGCCACGTAAAAAAGCCGAATGGCTCGAAACCTGGTTATGTGACGTATGATAATCAAAAAACACTGTTTGTGACACCGAAAAAAGAGATGGTAGATCAACTGAAAGTAAAATAAAAATCTGGTGTATCATTTCTCTGACGTGATACACCAAATTTTTATGAATAAAATATCATCCGGATTTATCACCTAAACCAATCATTAAATTAGAGCCTTCCCCTTCTAAATGATAAACTCATACTATAATTATTAATTAAAATCATCTGGAAAAGAGGTTAAAATATATGAAACTTGTTGGAATATCAGGTGCACTTGCAGGAGATAAAACATCAATTGTTGTTAATCAGATTCTAGTCCACGCTCGTCGTTTCGATTCATCCATAAAAACGGAATTAGTGGACTTAAGAGATTATGAAATCGACTTTTTTAACGGTGCTCCCTTGGCAGACTATAATGAAGATACCTGGGATGTAGTTCAAAAAATTGCTTCCGCTGATTTCCTTGTGTTTGGGACTCCAATTTATCAAGCATCGATTTCTGGAGCGTTAAAAAATCTGTTTGACCACTTACCGGAATACACTTTTAAACATAAAGTAACGGGAATGGTTGCTACTGGATGGTCAGACCGGCATTTTCTTGTCATGGAATATCATCTAAGATCGATTCTGTCTTATTTTAAAGGCTTAGTTCCAACCGGGAATGTGTTTGTCCATAATAGTGCTTTTAATATGGACAGTGATGAAATTATTGATGAACGTGTTTTGGAAAGACTTCAAGCGCTTGGAGAGGAAATGGTTTCCTTGCAGCAGGGGATGAAAAATCAGTAATCTATGTATAAAAAAATCCAGCCTTTATCGGCTGGAATTTTTTTATACATAGATTTTTAAACTGCGGTCGGTTTCAGTTCAACATCAATATTACCTCTCGTTGCTTTCGAATAAGGGCAAAATTGATGCGCAGCTTCTGCCAGTTCTTCCGCTTCTTTCTGATCAACGCCTTCTATTTTGATATGCAGAGTTGCGCCGATTTTAAAGCCGTCGTCAGCAGGGTCTTTCATAAAATGAACTTCTGCTGTTGTTTCTGACGTAATATTTTTTCCCTGATTGGATGCCATTAAATTAAGTGCCCCATCATAGCAAGCTGCGTAACCAGCAGCAAAGAGCTGTTCCGGGTTGGAGCCTTTTTCATCTGATTTATTTCCGGCTGGATTAACTAAGTTAACATCGATAATCCCATCATCTGATTTTACATGTCCGTCTCTGCCGTTTTGTGCGGTTGCTTTTGAACTGAAAATAATATTACTCATTGAAATCACTGCTCCTTTATCATTTAATCTAATGGTACTATTTCCTTTATTCATTTTCTTTAAACCTTTTTTCTAAAGATACTTTATTTTAATCTGCGATAAAGTGAAACTTCATTCAGTGGGAGGCCTTTTCTACCCCACTGAATGTTAGTTGAACCAATCGGGCCGTTGGCTGTTAGATCTCCTACTTAGAATGTTCGATTTCTCCCTATTTTTGAAGCGGGAGTCTTACAAAAGCCTTTCGATGGGACGAGTAATCGCAGGCCCAGCCAGTTACACTGCGACAAAATCATAATTTTCCAGCAGCCGAAGAAAATGATCGACCTGCGGGAGCTGGCGGATCCCTTCCTGGAAGCAGACCCATGTATCTCGGGTTACTGCCTTTTTCTCTAAAAATAAAGGAATATACGGATAGTGCTCCTTCAGATGATTTGAGACACTGCCGGGCAATACAGCCATGCCAATTCCCTGCTTCATAAACTGTTTACACGTTTCGATTTGATCCACAGTCATCTTTTTTTGCGGTTTAATGTAATTCTGCTGTTCAAACAACCAGCTGTCGACAAGCTCATGCATGCTGTCATCACTCTTAAAGGAAATAATAGGTCTTTCTTTTAAAGCTTGCTCCGGAAATGGTTCTGTATCAAAAATATAGAGCGGATCATCAAACAAATGGACCGAGGACGTTTCTTTTAATTTTTCCCCGCGAATAATGCATACATGATATTGCTTATGATTTTGTTTGATATTTTCACTGATGCCTGTTACTAAATCAATCGTTACCTTGGGGTAAGCAGCAGTGTATTCCCCTAAAATGTCCGGCAAGTAACGCTGGCTGATCAACGAAGAACAGGCAATCGACAGCGTACCTTGTATCGCTTCGCCCGTCTCTGCTAAACGATTTTTAAATTGCCGTTCCTTTTCCACCGTTTCTTTGGCATGCTGAATAATTTGTTCTCCAGCAGGTGTGGGTAATAAACGTTTTGATGTTCGTATAAATATCTCTTCTCCAAAATAGTTCTCCATGTATTTCAAACGCTGGGTAACCGCTGGCTGGGAAATGAGAATCGCTTTTGCTGTTCCCCTTATCGTGCCAATTTCATAGAGTTTTAAAAGGATTTCATAATCATCCATCCGCATAGCAAAAACCTCCGATAAGTACAGGTTATCATTTTTGATTATAATATAGTATTTTACTTATCCAAGTATATCATATAACATCAGTTTAAGAAGACTTTCCAGCATGAATTGCTCATGAAATTTACTTTCTACTGAAAATTAAGAAAGGAACGGTGTTAAATGGATAAAAAATTGCAGAACAAAGAATTATTCACAAAAAGGAAGGATGCTTATGTCAACAGCCGTACACATAGCAACCCCGCCGCTTTACAAAAAATCACGGAATGGTTAAAGCCATCCACTGACCAAATCATTTTAGATATAGCAACAGGAGGAGGTCAGGTCGCAAAAACGTTAGCTCCCTTCGCCAAACAAGTTATCGCAACTGATTTAACTCCATCCATGCTGACAGGTGTGAGAAATAGCATAAATGAAAACGATAACATCCTGCTGATTATTGCTGATGCAGAGGAACTTCCCTTTCTGGATGACTCTATGGATATCATCACCTGCCGTATCGCGGCCCATCATTTTCCACGACCTGAGAAGTTTATTCAAGAAGTATATCGTGTGTTGAAGCCTGGCGGAAAATGTTTATTTGTTGATAATGTAGCTCCAGAGGAGGATGCAGCTGATCAATTTTTAAATCAGCTGGAAGCCATGCGTGATCCCAGTCATGAACATGCCAAAAAAATCTCCGAATGGAAAAAACTATTTTCTAAACATCCATTTACGTTACTGCAGGAGGATATACGGATAAAAGAGCTTCCTTTCCAAGACTGGCTTGACCGTACTGTAGATTCGGAGGAAGTACGCCAGCAGGTTACTCGTTTTATCGAAACAGCCGATGAAAAGCTGCAAGAAGCGATACGTTTACAAAAAGATGAAAATACCATTCTCTCCTTTTCCATTGATGAATGGATAAGTATGTGGGAAAAATAAAAATAAGAAAGGATGTGCCCTCTTTTACGAGTCACATCCTTCTTTCTTATTCTTATAACTCGCTTCTCCAAGCAAGTACTGTCTCTTTTTCTTTCTCTGTAAGCTTATTTTCTTCAATAAGTAATTCTAACAGCTGATCAAAACCGGTTATCGATTCATAAGAGAAGCCTGCTTCTTCAAACGCTTTTTGCGCTCTTGGAAGTCCATATGTGAAAATGGAATATACTGCTGTAATTTCAGCGCCATCTTGTTTTAACGCCTCGGCAGATTGAATGGATGACCCGCCAGTGGAGATCAGGTCTTCAATCACAAGTACCTTTTTCCCTTCTACCGATGCCCCTTCAATCTGGTTGCCTTTTCCATGTCCTTTTGGCTTCGAACGTACATATACCATTGGTAAATCAAGCTCTTCTGCCAGCCAGGCTGCATGCGGGATACCTGCTGTTGCACAGCCGGCAATAACTTCCGGTTTGGTATCACTATTTTTCACCATATCTGCAAATGCTTGAACAATTTTTTTGCGGACGGCAGGATAGCTCATCGTTAAACGGTTATCACAATAGATAGGTGATTTAAGTCCAGATGTCCATGTGAAATAGTTATCTGCATTTAATTGTACGGCTTCAATTGCTAATAAATCTTTGGTTATATTATTCTCCATGCTGCCACTCCTTCATCACTTGTTCATATGCTTTTCTTGGATTTTCTGCTTTGGTAATGCTTCTGCCGACAACCAGGAAATCACTGCCCAGCTCTTTCGCTTTCTCAGGCGTCGCTATTCGTTTCTGATCATCCTGGGAAGAATCTGCTAAACGGATGCCCGGAGTAATGGACAAGAAGTCGTCACCGCAATGCTTTTTGATTACTGGCACCTCATGAACGGAGCTGACCACTCCATCTGCTCCTGCTTCTTTTGCGAGTGCTGCAAAACGGATAACATTCTCTTCTACATCGCCTGATAAACCAAGCTCCCGCTCTAAAACATTATCATCCATCGAAGTAAGAATCGTCACTGCCATCAGCTTGGTAGATGAACCTGCCAGCCCCTGCTTCGCCTGATAAATCATCTCTTTTCCGCCAATCGCATGCGTTGTTACCATATCTACGTTCAAAGAAGCAATATTTTTCATTGCCTGATGAACCGTATTTGGAATATCGTGAAGCTTTAAATCTAAGAAAATAGGGTGGTTATCTGCTTTCAATTTTTCAATGATTGCCGGTCCTTCTCGATAAAAAAGCTCCATTCCGACTTTTACAGGGACACCTGCAAGATCATTATCCTTTAAAAACCGTTCCGTTTCGGTCCATGTTGGAAAATCTAATGCGACAAAGACGCTCATACCTGCACGCCCCTTCTATCAATTACATCCTGCACAGAAGTATATTGATAGTTCATTAGTGTTTCTGGAAGTGCATCGATGATATCTACACACGCAAATGGATTTTGGAAATTTGCTGTACCAACTGCTACTGCATCTGCACCAGCCTGCAGGAATTCCAGCACATCCTCTGCAGTAGAAATGCCTCCCATGCCGATAATCGGAATAGACACCTGCTGCCGCACTTCGTAAATCATCCGGATTGCAATCGGCTTAATAGCCGGACCGGATAATCCGCCAGTCTGATTGGCAATCAGCGGTTTCCCAGTCGGCAAATGCAGCTTCATGCCCGTTAATGTATTTATCATGGAAAGTCCATCCGCACCGGCTTCTTCTACGGCTTTTGCCATTTCGACAATATTGGTCACATTCGGGGACAGCTTCACATACACAGGAAGATTACTCGCCTCTTTCACTGCGGATGTAACGCGTTTAGCCATTTCCGGGTCTGTGCCAAATTGAATACCGCCCTCTTTTACATTGGGACAGGAGATATTTAATTCTAATGCATGCACATCCTTAGTCTGATTAAATGCACTGGCTACAAAAACATATTCCTCTAATGAGCTTCCAGCAACGTTTGCGATAATAGATGTATCATATGCAGCAAGTCTGGGAACTTCATTGGCAATAATCCGCTCTACTCCCGGATTTTGCAGACCAATGGCATTTAACATGCCTGAAGAAGTTTCTGCAACACGCGGCGTCGGATTTCCAAAGCGTTCAAATTGCGTTGCCGCCTTCATAATAACAGCGCCTAACCGGCTTAAATCGTAGAATTCACTGTACTCTTTTCCAAATCCAAAGCAGCCTGATGCCGGCATAATCGGATTTTTTAATGTTAGTCCAGGCAATTTCACCTCTAGGTTCATAAAATAACCTCCTGCGCAGAAAATACGGGGCCGTCACTGCAAATCTTCTTATAGCTGTTATCCACCGTTGGCAGTACACAGGCCATACATGCTCCGACGCCGCAGCCCATCCGCTCTTCCAGAGATACTTTTCCTGCCGCATCTTTTAATTCTGTGGTCACAGCGCGGAGCATCGGCAGCGGTCCGCAGCCGAAATATTGATCAAATGCGCCCACTTCAGAAAATACATGTGTGACAAACCCTTGATGTCCATAGGAGCCATCATTAGTAACTACATACGTTTCCGCTATTTTCTGGAATGCTTCTTCGTAAAAGACATAATCCTTGGATTGAAATCCTAATACAGCAACAAGCTCCACATTCTTTTCACTTAAGCGCTTGGCGAGATGGTAGATGGGAGGAACCCCAATTCCTCCACCTACTAACAGAATACGTTCTCCTTCTTGTACATCGTCTACCTGAAAACCATTTCCATTTGGACCAAGTGCATCGACTGTCATTCCCGGCTGATAAGCTGCTAACGCTTTTGTGCCGCCGCCGACGACTTTAAACAAAATGGTGACGGTGCCTTCCTCTAAATTGACCTTGGCAATTGAGATAGGCCTTCTTAATGTAAAACCGGGGACAAGCAAATGCAGGAATTGTCCCGGCACAGTTTGCTGACTGATTTCCGGCTGATACAATGTCATTTCAATTGTTTCTTTGGCGATTGTATCAACAGCGATTACTTCCATTTCATGTCTTTTCTTCATCATTGCTTCACCTTTTGCTGGCTGATGGATTGTGCTGTAAATGTTGTGGAGTCAATGACATTGATAATCGCATTCACCGTGTCTAAGCTTGTCAGACTTGCAATGCCATGCTCTACTGCTTCACGGCGGATTAAGAAACCATCCGACCTTGGTTTTTGCCCAGAATTAAGTGTATTGATAACAAATTGGACTTTTCCTTCTTCAATGATGGATAATACATTCGGCTCATCTACCCCTACTTTACCTACTTGAACAACAGGAATATCGCCTTCTTCCTGAATAAAGGATGCTGTCCCTTGTGTTGCATAGAGGACAAACCCAAGCTGGTGGAACCGTTCTGCTACTTCCAGCATTTCTGCCTTGTCCTTATCGGCAACGGTCAATAATACGCCGCCTTCTTGCGGCACTTTTAATCCGGAAGCAATAAGTCCTTTATACAATGCTTTTTCTAATGTTTTATCATAACCGATTGCCTCACCGGTAGATTTCATTTCTGGTCCAAGAATGGTATCCACACTGCGTAATTTTTCAAAAGAGAATACTGGAATTTTGACAGAAACAAGGTTCTGTTCAGGTAAAATACCAGTTTCATAGCCCATATCGGCTAATTTCTCACCTAAGATACATTTCGTAGCAATATTTGCCATCGTTACGCCAGTAATCTTGCTTAGAAATGGAATTGTTCTGCTGGCTCTTGGATTTACTTCAAGCACATAAACATCTTCATCACGGATAATAAACTGGATATTGATTAGTCCTTTTACGTTCAATGCGCTTGAAATCTTCACTGCTGCATCCAGACATTTTTCTTTTACAGCTTCACTTAAACGCTGCGGAGGATATACAGCCATCGAGTCACCAGAGTGGACTCCAGCGCGTTCGATATGCTCCATGATTCCAGGAACAATCGTTGTTTCTCCATCACTGATGGCATCTACTTCTGCTTCCATTCCTGTTAAATATTTATCGATTAAAATCGGATGTGCAGAATCCACACCATCTGATTTCGCTAAATAATTTTCCAGCTCTTTTTCACTGTATACAATTTCCATACGGCTGCCGCCAATAACATAAGAAGGGCGTACAAGTACCGGATAGCCAATTTCATTTGCTGTTTCAATTGCCTTATCTAACCTTGGTACTGCCTTTCCTTGCGGACGAAGTAAGTCAAGCTCATCTAATAATACTTCAAATTTATCGCGATCCTCTGCACGATCAATTGCTTCCAGGCCGGTACCTAGAATTTTCACTCCGCGGCGTTCCAGTCCATCTGCCAGATTAATCGCAGTTTGACCGCCAAACTGCACAATCACGCCTTCTGGTTTTTCCAGTTCAATCACATGCATAACATCTTCCAGCGTAAGCGGCTCAAAGTAAAGTTTATCGGAAATCGTAAAATCAGTAGATACGGTTTCCGGATTATTGTTCATAATAATTGCTTCATAGCCCAGCTCTTTAATCGCAAATACCGAATGCACCGTTGCATAATCAAACTCAATCCCTTGTCCGATGCGGATTGGTCCGGAACCAAGCACGAGGATTTTCTTACGTTCTGTTACTTCCGATTCATTTTCTGTTTCATACGAGCTATAGAAATAAGGTGTTTCCGACTCAAATTCTGCTGCGCAGGTATCTACCATTTTATAAACCGGGAAGAGATTATTTTCTTTTCTTAACGCATATACGTCATCCAGCGGAACATCCCAGAGTCTGGAAACCTGCTCATCTGCAATGCCCAGCTCTTTTGCTGCTTTTAACACTGCCATATCGTTTTTATTTTCAATCAAGGCTTTCTCTGTTTCAATAATTTTATTTAAACTGTTTAAGAAAAAACGGTCAATCTTGGTCATGTCAAAGATTTTATCGACCGAATAACCACGGCGCAATGCTTCTGCCAAGAGAAAAATACGTTCATCATCTGCACGCTTCAAGCGTTTATCTAATGTTTCTTCATCTAAGCTCTCTGCTTTTGCAAGGTAAAGCTCTTCTGTTCCCATTTCCAGGGAACGTACGCCTTTAAGTAAGGATTCTTCCAAATTACGGCCAATTGCCATCACTTCACCAGTCGCCTTCATCTGCGTTCCTAAACGACGGTCTCCTGATGTAAATTTATCAAATGGAAAACGCGGGAATTTGGTAACCACATAGTCTAATGCCGGTTCAAACATTGAATACGTTTTACCAGTAATTGGGTTAATAATTTCATCCAATGTGTAGCCAACCGCGATTTTCGCCGCAATTTTTGCAATCGGATAACCAGTTGCCTTGGAAGCCAGTGCGGATGAACGGCTGACACGCGGATTCACTTCAATAATGTAGTATTGGAAGCTGTATGGATCAAGCGCCAGCTGGACATTACAGCCGCCTTCAATTTCTAAGGCACGAATAATTTTCAAGGAAGCATTACGCAGCATATGATATTCCCGGTCACTTAAGGTTTGTGACGGAGCCACAACAATCGAATCCCCTGTATGGATTCCCACCGGGTCGATATTTTCCATGTTACAAACCACAATTGCCTGGTCCTTATGGTCACGCATCACTTCATACTCTATTTCTTTAAACCCTGCAATATTTCGTTCAATCAGGCACTGGTTTACTGGAGAAAGCACCAGTCCGTTATGTGTGATTTCCTTCAGCTCTTCCTCGCTGTAGCACATTCCTCCGCCGGTACCGCCAAGCGTATATGCCGGGCGCACAATGAGTGGATAGCCGATGGTATTGGCGAAATTAACAGCCTCCTCCACGGTATGTACAATTTCACTTTCCGGCACTGGCTCATTCAACTCATTCATCAGGGTACGGAACAGCTCTCTATCCTCGGCCTGCTGAATCGATTCCGGTGCGGTTCCCAGAAGCTGTACTTTATGATCTTCCAATACCCCTTTACGGACAAGCTCCATAGCAAGGTTTAAGCCTGTTTGTCCGCCTAATGTCGGCAAAATAGCATCGGGATGCTCTTTACGAATAATTTTTGTTAAGAATTCTTCTGTTAAAGGTTCCATATATACTTTATCTGCAACTGTGTTATCTGTCATAATCGTTGCCGGATTGGAGTTGGCTAAAATAACCTCATAACCTTCTTCTCTCAATGCTTGACAAGCCTGAGTTCCAGAATAGTCGAATTCGGCCGCTTGTCCAATGACAATCGGGCCAGATCCAATCACGAGAATTTTTTGAATATCTGTACGTTTAGGCATGAATATGAACCTCCTGCTTCTTCGCTTGCTGTTTCATGATTTTTAAAAATTCATCAAAAAGATAATTGGTATCCTCTGGTCCTGGAGATGCTTCCGGGTGGTACTGTACCGAGAATGCCGGATACTTCGTATGTCTAACTCCCTCTACGGTTTCATCATTGATGGCGATTTGTGTCAGTTCAAGTCCCGTATTTTCAAGGGAATCTGGATTTACTGCATAACTATGATTCTGAGAAGTAAGGTACGTTTTATCATTCTCTAAATCTTTCACTGGATGATTCGCACCGCGATGTCCAAATTTCATCTTTTCTGTATTTGCCCCGCAGGCTAAAGACAGAAGCTGATGTCCAAGACAAATTCCAAATATCGGCACCTGCCCAAGAATCTCTTTGATCATTTCAATCGCTTCCGGTACATCTTTTGGATCTCCTGGTCCATTTGTCAGCATGATGCCGTCTGGACGGAGACGCAGAATGTCCTCTGCACGATAGTTATAAGGAACCACCGTAATTTGGCAATCCCGTTTCGTTAATTCCCGCAGAATACCATGCTTTGCACCAAAATCAACCAGTACCACACGGCTTCCTCTGCCCGGAACAACGTAAGGCTTGCTTGTCGATGTCTGTTTTACCTGGTCTCTAGGAAATTCCGCATTTCTCAATTCTTCTACTGCTTTTTCTACATCTTCTTCCGCAGAAAGGATAGCTGC
Source organism: Oceanobacillus sp. FSL K6-0251 (assembly GCF_038004725.1). Lineage (NCBI taxonomy): Bacteria > Bacillati > Bacillota > Bacilli > Caryophanales > Bacillaceae > Oceanobacillus > Oceanobacillus sp. FSL K6-0251. The sequence goes on from NZ_JBBORS010000001.1 coordinate 3,093,571, forward strand.
TTTCATCGTTCCATACTTGCGAATAATCCGTGTTAATTTTCTCGTATCGATTCCGGCGATCCCGGGAATATTATTCGCCTTTAAGAAGCTGTCGATGGTCTCTTCATTCCGAAAATTGGAAGGCTGCTCACTATATTCTTTCACAATCAAACCATGAATAAATGGTGTCACTGTTTCATAATCGTCTCGATTGATTCCATAGTTTCCAATGAGAGGGTACGTCATCGTTACAAATTGTCCGCAATAACTTGGATCGGTGATAACTTCCTGATATCCAGTCATTCCTGTATTAAAAACAATCTCTCCCTTGGAAACTTCTTCGCTTCCAAAACCGTATCCTTCAAAAACTGTTCCATCTTCCAAAATTAAATTACGTTTACGCATGGTTGCCCTCCTCAAATACGACCTTGCCATCTACCATTGTCAGGACAGGGAATCCTGTTACCTCCCAGCCGTGGAAAGGTGTATTTTTCCCTTTAGAAGCAAATTGATAGCGATCGATTTTTGCTGTTTTTCCTAAATCAATAATGGTTAAATCTGCTGGCGCTCCTTCTTCCAACGTTCCATAAGGAAGTCCGAACACATCCGCCGGCTTTTTCGTCATTCTATCAATCAATTCATGTAAATTTAGTACGTTTTTTTGTACCAGATGAGTGTATAACAATGGAAAAGCTGTTTCTAATCCCACAATTCCGAATGGCGCTTCTAAGAAGCCATTTGCTTTTTCTTCTTCTCCATGCGGCGCATGGTCTGTTGCAATAGCATCCAGTGTACCATCTAAAAGCCCTTCAATCAGTGCTTCCTGATCATCCTTTCCTCTTAACGGCGGATTCATTTTGAAATTTGCATCATTTTCAGTAATATCAGATTCGTTTAATATTAAGTGATGCGGGGATGCCTCCGCTGTAACATGAATACCAGCTTTTTTCGCATCACGAATGACGCGAACCGATTCCTTCGTGCTGACATGGCAAACATGATAGTGACAGCCGGCAGCTTCAGCTAACAGAACATCTCTGGCAATTTGTACCGATTCACTTAAAGACGGAATCCCCGGAAGGTTTAGACGCTTGCTTACTTCTCCATCATGGGTTACTCCGCCATAGACCAGGGAATTATCTTCACAATGAGCAACAATTGCCGCACCGCATGCAGCTGCTTCTTTCATGGCCTGAAGCATTTGATTGGCAGTCTGAATTCCTACCCCATCATCTGTAAAGGCAAAAGCTCCCTGCTCAAACAGCGCCTTAACATCTGTACGTTCTTCACCTTTTAAACCTTTGGTAATCGAAGCGTAAGGAAGAACACGGATAACAGCATCCTCTTTAATTTTTTGAAGCAGCTGCTCCAATGTTTCCGGGCTATCCGGAACCGGATTCGTATTTGGCATTGCGCAAATAGTAGTATATCCTCCTTTGGCAGCTGCTTCTGTTCCTGTACGAATCGTTTCTTTATACTCTCCGCCCGGTTCACGCAGATGCACATGCACATCGATAAACCCTGGAGCAACAAGGTTATTCTTTGCATCAATTGTGTTATCCGCTTGCTCTGTTACTTCCCGGGCCACCTTTTTGATTTTTCCGCCTTCGATAAGCACCTCACAGTTTACCAATTCATTAGATGATGTTAAGCGTTTTGCGTTCGTTAATTTCGTTTTCATTGATAATCCCCCATTCTTTTAATACGTGAATTAAAATTGCCATTCGGACATAGACACCATTTTCCATCTGTTTAAAAATACGTGACTGTTTACTTTCTACAAGCCTGCTGTCAATTTCCACCCCTCTGTTGATTGGGGCGGGATGCATAATTATTGCATGCTTCTGCATTTTTGCAGCTCTTTCCATTGTCAAACCATAGAGGGTGAGATAATCTGACGTTTCTGCTTTATGAATATGACGCTCATGCTGAATTCGCAGCAGCATCACGACATCCGCTATTTCTACTGCCTCATTCATTCGGATATATGGATAATGTAAGCTGGTATCTTCAAACCCTGGTGCTGCACTCAAGTAAACTTCAGCTCCTAATTTCTCCAGAGCAAGCGCATTCGACCTTGCTACCCTGCTATGCTTGATATCGCCAGCGATAACAACCTTCCTGCCTTCAACATGGCCAAATTCCTGGTACATTGTCAGTAAATCCAGCATGCACTGAGTAGGATGCTCCTCTTTTCCGGAGCCGGCGTTGATAACCGGTATGCTCAAGTAACCTTCTTTTTCAATTTCAGCTATCCAATTATCAGATGGATGGCGCACGACTAACACATCTGCACCTGTAGCTTCAAAAGTTTTGGCTGTGTCATATAAGGACTCTCCCTTGACAAGGCTGGAAGCTTCCGTATGAAAATCCAGCATCTCTAATCCAAGTTTTTTTTGCGCAACTTCAAAGCTCATTTTCGTTCTTGTACTTGGTTCAAAGAACAGGTTGGCTGCAAATAACTGTTTATTCAAGGTTCTTGGTGATTTTCTTATCAATTCGGCTTCTTTCAGAATTTGATTCATCGTTTCCTTCGACAGCTGCTGCATCGAAATAAAATGTTTCACGATTCATCTCTCCCTCTTTGGTGTCATTCTTTAAAATTGATTTTCATTATACAAATATATATGTTCAAAAAGTTGCTAACGGGTTTTGATGGGACGAGTAATCGCAGCAATGTTGTCAGGTTAGCGCGACCGCTGCGGAAAAACACTACGCTTTCCATGGGCTTGCGCTCAGCCTCCTCGAAAAAAGAAGACCACTTTTTTCTGCGGGGTCTTCCCACTGCGCTTTCCCATAGGAGTCTCCGTGTTTTTCCTCCGCTAGATAGGTTTTATTACTATCTATATCAAAATTAATAAAATTCATTAACCTGACAACATCGGTAACCGCAGCCCATCGGATAAAGCAAGTCAACTAAAGAGCTCTTCATTTATCATTTAGTGACTTTTTGAACTTCCTTAAAAAAAAAGCTCCCTGCAAAGGCTGCAGAGAGCTAGACGAATACCCTATAAGCATTCGCTATTCTGAACAACCTTTCAAATCTCTCTGGATCTGATTAAAAGTTATCATGTATTCTTTTCATAAATAGAAACAAGATCTACTTGATCTTTTTCACTTAGCTGAACAACAACAATTTCTTGCTCAGAAGTAGGTATATTCTTGCCAACATAGTCAGCCCGAATAGGCAGCTCGCGGTGCCCGCGGTCTACCAAAGCCCCAAGCTGAATCGCCGCCGGTCTGCCGACATCCATTACAGCATCCATTGCCGCACGGACAGTTCTGCCTGTATAAAGAACATCGTCAATCAGAATGACCTGTTTGTTCGTTATGTCCATATCAATAGAAACCGAGTTGATTCGCGGTTCTTCGTGATGATCCTTTTTTTCCAAATCATCCCGGTACATGGTAATATCTAATTCGCCAAACGGAACTTCGATGTCTTCAATTTGCTTGATTTTTTCTTGAATGTTTTTCGCCAGTGGAACGCCTCTTGTTTTGATTCCAATTAAAACAAGGTTCTCTCCGCCTTTGTTCTTTTCCAGGATTTCATGGGACATCCTGGTCAATGCTCTATTTATCGCTGCAGCATCAAGAATCTCTGTTTTTTTCTTCAAATTAGCCCGCCCCTTCCAAATTGCATAAAAATGCCCTTTTCCTGCTGATGGAAAAGGGCATACGTGTACCGTAAGCAAACTTGCTAATCGCAGCCTTCCTAGCCTCACAGGACTATTGTTAAAGGTCTTTATTTGTTGTTACTTATTATGTCAGAATATGACGAGCCTGTCAATACATTTTGCGGATTTGGTCGAGTGCTTCCATGAAGACAGCAGGCGGTGCTGCTTCAAATTCCATCTGCTGCTCTGTCCTCGGATGGATAAAAGCAATTTGCTTCGCGTGCAGAGCCTGCCCTTGGACATCTAACGATTTCCGCTGACCGTATTTGGGGTCGCCTACAATCGGAAAACCAATATATTGCATATGCACACGAATTTGATGTGTTCTGCCAGTCTCTAATTGGCATTCCACATGCGTATAGTCAGGGAAACGTTCGAGCACGCGAAAATGAGTAACCGCCTGTTTGCCGTTTTCAACGATCCCCATTTTTTGACGGTCTTTCGGATCTCTGCCGATCGGTGCATCGATTAACCCGGTCTCATGGCCAATTTCTCCATGAACAATTGCTTCATACGTTCTTTTTAATGTCTTTTCCTGCAGCTGCTCTGATAGATACTGATGGGCGTAGTCATTCTTCGCAACAACTAAAAGTCCGCTCGTATCCATATCGAGACGGTGGACAATCCCGGGGCGCTCCACACCGTTAATTCCTGATAAATCAGTGCAATGATATAATAACGCATGGACCAATGTCCCGGTATGATGACCTGCAGAAGGATGGACAACCATCCCTTTTGCTTTATTCACCACCAGCAGGTCCTCATCTTCATAAACGATATCTAAAGGAATATTTTCCGGTTCTAAAACAAGCGGTTTGGTTTCAGGTATTTCCCATGTAAGGCTTTCTCCGGTTTGGCATTTTTGATTTGCTTTCACTGCTTCTCCATTCAGCTTGACATTGCCTTCTTCAATCCAGCCCTGAATTTGAGAACGCGAATATTCATGCAGCACATCCGCCAGTATTTTATCCACTCTTTTTTTATGCTCTGTTTCTGTCACTGTATGCTGGTTTACTGTCATTTTTTCTCTTTCCCCCGCTTTCTCTCATCCAAAATAATTGCAATCATCACAATCACCACACCAATTGTAAGAGATGCATCTGCGACGTTGAATATCGGAAAATTATAATTAAAAATATAGAAGTTTGCAAAGTCTACTACTTCTTGATATAAAATACGGTCGATGAAATTCCCGACCGCCCCTCCAATCAATACACTGACCCCGACAGCAATCAGGCGGTCCTGTTTTCCATGTGTATGTAAAAAGTATATTAACCCGGCAATCACAATAACCGTAATAATGTAAAATAACGTCATTTGTCCTTCTAAAATACCCCATGCTGCTCCTGAATTCCGATGTGAGGTAATATAAAAGAAGTCCTCCACAATCGGGATTGATTCACCTATTTCCATTCGTGCAGCAACAAGCCATTTTGTCCATTGATCTATCCCAATCAGGACAAGTGTAATCAGATAATATCTCCACATGTTCATTTCTCCAATCTAAAGCAAATCTGCGCCTTTTCAGGGTTCGTTTACCAAGCTTTCTTTATCTTATCCTTTCTGCTGGTAATTTTCAAGAAACAATACGGCTTTCCTTCTTTCTGACAGCTGCATTCATCGGTTCGTAAGCATATGAGCATATAAAAAATCCCCTCCGGCCGTTTTATAAACGGGCAGAGAGGAATATTATCAGAAAATATATCATTTAAAATTGAAAATCAACCTTTGTATCTTCCTGTGACTCATAGCCTTTCATATATTTAATTCGCCTTTGGGCGGCTGACTGGCTTACTTGTTCATCCGCGTGGTAGGAGGAGCGTACTAACGGTCCAGCTTCACAATGCGAGAAGCCTTTTTCAAGGGCGATATTTTTCAATTCTTCAAACTCATCGGGATGATAGTACCGTTCCACATTTAAATGCTTTTTGGTCGGCTGTAAATATTGCCCGATAGTAACTATATCCACATCATGCGCCCGCAGGTCATCCATTGCCTCGATAAGTTCTTCTTTTGTTTCTCCCAAGCCTACCATAATACTTGATTTCACAGGAGTGTCCGGAGCAATTTCTTTAACACGCTGTAACAGCTGCAAGGACCGGTTATATCTTGCAATTGCCCGAACACGTTTCGTTAAACGTCTCACCGTTTCAATATTATGATTGAAAATATCCGGTTCGCTGTCCATCAGTGTATGTAAGCTTTCATAGTCCCCTTTCATATCCGAAGGGAGAACTTCTATTGTACAGCCTGGATTCTGATGACGAACTGCACGGACTGTGTTGGCAAAAACAGCAGCTCCCCCGTCCTCCAGGTCATCACGCGCAACTGCTGTTATAACGACATGCTTTAATCCCATAATTTCAACAGAGTCAGCGACCCGCTTTGGTTCTCCCAGGTCAACTCCGCTTGGAAGACCAGTTTTTACGGCACAGAATCGGCAGCCGCGTGTACAGGTATCTCCTAAAATCATGAAAGTTGCCGTTTTTCGCTCGCTCCAGCATTCATAAATATTCGGACACTTTGCTTCCTCACAAACTGTGTTCAGCCGTTTATCCCGCATTAAGTTCTTTAATTTTTTGTATGATTCATTGGTGTTGATTTTTGTTTTCAGCCATTCTGGTTTACGAATATATTCTGATTGTTTAGCCAATGCCAGCACGCTCCTTGTTTGAGTTGATATTCCACGCTTCCGTTTCATACTTTGATTGTGCTAATTGCTCTACTTCATCCCACTCAGCCTTGGTTAATTGCAGAGGATGAAATTCTAAACCTAAACCTTCCTTGAACCCTTCTTTGAATGCATCCGTCAGCATATCATACCGATGCTCTCGATTCGTTAATTGATTAATCGTCACCGCTTTTTTAGAAAATGCTGCCCGGCTTCGTTCTCTTATTTTTTCGGAAGAGAATACAAATAAATCAAAAAGCATGTTTGTATTCATGCTCATAGGAATAGACCCATGCTGCATCAATACACCTTTTTTCCTTGTCTGTGCGTTTCCAGAAAGCTTTTTACCGTCAACAACCATTTCATAGAACGCAGGTTTTTCGAAGCATATTGCTGTCCTTCCTCTGGCACTTTCTCTGTCCAGTGTTGCATATTCTGCAGGAATCCCTAAATTGCGATATCCTTCAAATATTCCTTCTGCCAGTACATGGTAGGCCTCTTGTACAGATACAGGAATATCTGGATCACTCTCTGTAATAACCAGACTATACGTTAATTCATCGTCATGAAGCACAGCACTGCCGCCGGTCAAACGACGGACGAACTGACACTGATGGCGCTCCACTGCTTCCAGATCAATTTTCTTATCGACTTTTTGAAAGTAGCCAATCGATAAACTGGGCTTTTCCCAGCCATAGAAACGTAATGTCGGCGGAATTTTACCTTCTTGATGCCAATTGATCAAGCACTCATCAAAAGCCATGTTCCATGCAGCACCACGGAATCCTGTATCGATAAACGCCCACTGTTTCTTCAATTTCGTCACCTCCAATGAACAAATTACTTGTTGCAGGAGCTGCTCCCTGTTATGCCAAGCTTCTTAGCGGCCCTTCCTGATCATTAAGCTTAAAAGATATAAGCGAAATGGGGAATATATTCAATAAAAAAAGAGCCCATTCCATAGAATGCAGCCTTTGATAGATTTATTGATAAATGGATAAATTATCTAATTCCTTATCGACTGCACATTCCCCACGCTAGGATTATCTAGTTCGGGTGCCAAGGGTCAATACAGAATGTCTTTCTCAGCTTAACAGCTCCCCCAGTGCATAATACTTATTCAGTTTACAAATTAAGTCTACTGGTAATTTTTATAATTGTAAAGAAAAATACAATAATTAGCATTTACAATTTGCAGATATGTAAAAACAGGAGCCAGCTTTTGAGAAAGCTGGCTCCTGTTTTTTAATTCTCATAATTTTCTTTGACAACACTGGCACATCTAGCACATAGTGTTGGATGATCTTTGTCTTCGCCTACTGTTTCTGAAACAACCCAGCAGCGTTCACACGTTTCTCCAGGATGTTTTTCAACAGCAACCTCAACATAATCATATGCTTTGCCTGTTCCTTTTTCATCTGCGATAACTGCTTCTGAAACAATAAAGTATTGATGCAGATGCGAAATGTTTTCAAGCACCTGCTTCGTTTCTTCATCAAGCGGCACGATTGTAATTTTAGCTTCCAATGATTTCCCGATAACCTTTTCGCTTCTTGCTTCTTCGAGTGCTTTCAGAACATCATCTCTTACTTCCATAAAGTGATCCCATTTTCCGACAATGTCTTTTGCACCTGCAACCTCCCGCGGCTCAGGAATATCTGTTAAGTGAACCGTTTCTTCCTCCACTCCAGGAATGTATTCCCAAACTTCTTCCGTTGTATGCGGAATAATTGGAGCAAGCAATTTCACAAGTGTTGTTAAAATTTCATAGTAGCCTGTTTGAAGACTGCGGCGGCGCGGGTGGTCTGCAGCTTCAATATACAGGATATCCTTCGCAAAATCTAAATAGAAGGAGCTTAAATCAACAGCACAGAAATTATGGACTTGGCTGATTACTGGTGCAAATTCAAAGTGCTCATAATTATCACGTGCATTATTTAAGATCTGCTGCAGACGATAAAGCATATAACGGTCTACTTCCTGCAATTCTTCATCCTTCACGCGATCTTTGCTAGGATCAAAATCAGCAAGGTTCGCCAGTAAGAAACGGAAGGTATTCCGGATTTTACGATAGCTTTCTGAAGTCTGTTTTAAAATAGCATCCGAGATACGCACATCTGCCTGATAATCCACGCTGGAAACCCACAGACGCAAAATATCAGCACCTAATTGTTTTTGTACTTTGGACGGATCAACCGTATTTCCTAATGACTTACTCATCTTGCGGCCATTTCCATCCAGGGCGAACCCATGACTGATAATATTTTTAAATGGCGCTTTACCCGTTACTGCGACGGAAGTAGATAATGAAGAGTTAAACCAGCCGCGATACTGATCACTTCCTTCTAAATATACATCAGCCGGACGATCAAGTTCTTCCCGGTTCATCAGTACACCTTCATGTGAGGAGCCTGAATCGAACCAAACATCCATAATATCGACTTCTTTAGTAAACTTGCCATTTGGACTATGCTCTGATGTAAATCCATCCGGCAATAAATCCTTCGCTTCTCTTTCAAACCAGACATTGGAACCATGCTCACGGAAGAGTTCGGATACATGCGAAATCGTTTCATCTGTAATGATTGCTGTTCCGTCTTCCCCATAAAATACTGGAATCGGAACTCCCCAGGCACGCTGTCTGGAAATACACCAATCCTCACGGTCTCTCACCATATTATAAAGTCTTGTTTCTCCCCAATGCGGATACCAATGCACTTTTTTAATTTCATCAAGAATATCCTGACGGAAATCTTTAATAGATGCAAACCACTGGGAAGTTGCACGGAAGATAGTTGGTTTCTTTGTTCTCCAGTCATGCGGATAAGAGTGTGTGATAAATTCTAATTTTAATAAGGCGCCATTCTCATCCAATTGTTCTGTGATAACTTTATTTGCTGCATCGTAAAATAAACCTTCAAATCCTGGCGCTTCACTCGTAAAGACACCCTTTTCATCCACTGGGCAAAATGCATCGATTCCATATCTGCGGCAAACATAGAAGTCATCTTCCCCGTGACCAGGAGCTGTATGAACACATCCAGTCCCCGCATCAGTTGTAACATGTTCTCCAAGCATAACAAGGGATTTACGATTGTAAAATGGATGCTGTGCTTCTACACGATCCGCTTCCTGCCCTTTGAATTTCTTCACAACCGTTACATCTTCCCAGCCTAATACTTCTTTCACATCTTCTAATAAAGCTTCTGCAATGACATATTTTTCATCATTTACTTGTGCTACTACATAGCTTAAATCAGGATGTAAGCTGATTCCTAAGTTCGCTGGAAGCGTCCAAGGAGTTGTCGTCCAGATAATAATCTTCTCGCCGCCGTCAAGCACATCTTTTCCATCCGTTACTTCGAAGGAAACATAGATAGATGGAGAGCGTTTATCTTGATATTCGATTTCTGCTTCTGCAAGGGCAGATTCAGAAGACGGAGACCAATATACCGGCTTAAGTCCTTTATAAATATAGCCTTTTCGTGCCATTTCTCCAAACACCTTAATTTGAGAAGCTTCATAATCCTTCGTTAAGGTGATATATGGATTATCCCAATCACCACGTACACCTAATTTTTTAAATTGTGTACGCTGGCTGTCAATTTGTCCAAGTGCATATTCTTCACAAAGCTTGCGGAATTCTGCAACAGACATTTCTTTCCTTTTTACTTTCTTTTTCGCTAATGCTGTTTCAATCGGCAACCCGTGTGTATCCCAGCCTGGAACATATGGTGCATAATAGCCTGTCATGGACTTATAACGGACAATAAAATCCTTTAAGATTTTATTCAGTGCATGACCGATATGGATATCTCCATTCGCATAAGGCGGTCCATCATGTAAAATAAATAAGGCTCTGTCCTTTGTACGTTCTAAGTTTTTTTGATATTGTTCACTTTCTTCCCATTTCTGTTGGCGCTCCGGCTCTTTATTTGGAAGATTTCCACGCATTGGAAAAGCTGTTTTCGGCATTAATAATGTTTGTTTATATTCCAAGATATTCCCTCCTGTTATTTTCATGACACATCGTAGATTAAATTTTTATATACAAAAAGAGTCCTCTAATCCCTAAAGGGACGAGAAGACTCGCGGTACCACCCTTATAAATTTAATGCACGGCATTAAATTCACTCGAAATCCGTAACGTGGACAGCCGGCTATTACTACATTATTTTCATAATAGCTACTCCAGAGTGATTTTCTAAAAGACTTCTGTATCAGGCTTCCACCGCCCCTGACTCGCTTACACAGAGTCATCTTCTATACTTTCTCTTTCATTGTATAACGATAGTGATTATGAAATTTTTAGCATAAATTAAATGTCAAAAAACATGATACTTGTATGAATTATATGTAATATACAAGCCTAAGTCAAGCCTTTAAGATTCATGCTCCATCAATTCTAAATCTTCATCCACTTCAGTATCAAATAATTCTTCCCAATCATCTGTACCGAGCATTTCTAATTGAGCCTGCACAAGCATGCGCATTCTTGATCGGAATACTTTTGCCTGCTTTTTCAACTCTTCCACATCAAGGGATATTTTACGCGCTTTACTTAATGCTTCGTTGACAATACGGTCAGCATTTTTTTCTGCTTCTTTCACAATTAATTTTGCTTCTTTTTGCGCACTGCCTTTAATATCTTCTGCTGTTTCCTGAGCAACCAGAATAGATTTATTTAATGTTTCTTCAATGTTCGTAAAGTGTCCTAATCGTTCCTGAAGCTCTTTCGCTTTTTGATCCAGTTCATCTCTTTCACGTATAACAATTTCATAATCCTTCATCACTTGATCAAGAAATTTATTTACTTCATCCACGTCATAGCCTTTCCATCCTCTTGCAAACTCTTTATTATGAATATCTAATGGTGATAGTGCCACCATCTCCACCTCCCTAATCGGTGCTTGCTTGAGCTTCCGATTTCTCTCTTTATTATTCAATAATTCCAGCTAAATTTCCAGCATTTATTGCAAAATTGCCGCCGTCATTTTGATTTTATCTTTCTTGGTTCTCCCGCGTATCGCTGTAATTTTACTTCTGCCTTTTCCGCGTACAGAGAGCATGTCCCCTTCTTGTAATTGGAATTTCACATCATCTACTACCCGGTAATTTACCTTTACGAGCAGTTTTTGAATCAAAGCAGCAGCGTCTTTTCGGGAGACACCATATATTTCTTTAACAACTGTATCTAAACGCAGGGAAGAAATAGTTTTATCATATTCTTTCCAGGCTTTTTTTTCTGTAACCAGCGAAGTGAGCGGCTGTTCTTTGAAAGATATACGAGATTTCTTAATAGATGTTAAATTCATCTTGATAAAAGGGACGACCTCTCCCGCTGCAAGTAAATGAATTTTCCCATCTGCTGCTGTAATATCTCCTAATTTTTTTCGCTTCACACCCTGTGATAAAAAAGCACCCATTACATCCCGATGCTCCAGACTTACAAATTTCTCCGGGTAAGATGCCTCCAGCAGCTCTACTTGAAACATATCTTCTGTAATGCTTTCATAAATAGGAGCAATCACCATTCTTTTTCGTTCACTGTACTCGGATCCGCCAAAAGCAGCTGCCTGAAGCTCGTCGTGATTAGTGCCTAACAGCATCTGCACGATTTCTTGTTCGCGCGGATCCAAAAAATCAGTCAATTTTGGAATATACGATCGCTCCACCTGGTCTTTCCATGAAAGAACCTGATCAATAAATGGCTGTTCTTCTTTTCGAAAATGCTGATAAACTTCCATGGTCATTCCTTTCCTTCAAGCCTAAAGCATCATTGCAAACTGGATAAATCCCATTCTTGCAAAATGCAATAATAATATCGCAACAATTGGAGAAAAATCAATCATACCAAGCGGCGGAATAAACTTACGGAAAATTTCTAAGTAAGGCTCACAAATTTTTCCGAGTAATTCTCCAAATTGAGATTCTCTGGCTCCAGGGAACCAGGACATAAAAATATACACAATTAGTGCAAAGCTATAAATGTTTAAACCAAAGCTTATTAGTGAAACGATTTGTGCCAACATCTCCTGCTACCATCCTTTATCATAATCTTCCTGCTCATATAACATTTCAGAAATACTGCCGGATACTTCTACATTATCCGGCGTACACAGGAATGTTTCTGATCCTAATTTTTGAATATCCCCTTTTACGGCATAAACCGTTCCGCTCAGAAAATCAACGATCCGCTTTGCCTGCTGACGATCCACACGCTGCAGATTAATGATTACAGCTCGTCTGTTAACAATATTATCTGCGATGTCCTGAGCTTCATTATAATTTCTCGGCTCAGCTAATACAACCTTTGAATTCGTATTTTGTATACTGGAAAGGTTCACAACATTTTTGCTTCCTGCTGTTTTTTCCTGAACCTGGGGTATTTCTTCTTTTTGTTCTTCCTCGGCATATTCATACTCATATTCATCGTCCATCGTGAAATAATTTTTAAGCTTCTTTTTAAAGCTCATTTACTACACCTCACTTTATAATTCGCTGCCGACCAGCTTGGTACCTATCCGAATATGTGTTGCACCTTCTTCTACAGCAATTTCATAATCATTGCTCATTCCCATAGACAGGTATTCACATGGTGCATAGTCTAAACCAAGCCCCTTTATACGGTCTCTCAGCAAACGCAATTTTCTAAACAGCGGCCGGGTTTCTTCCGGATTATCGACATGCGGAGCCATCGTCATTAAACCTGCCACCTGTATATGCTCAAATGCCGCTAAATCTTTAATAAACGATTCCACTTCTCCTTCATCTAATCCGTGTTTCGATTCTTCTCCGCTCACATTGACTTGAACAAAGCAGGGCACCGTTTTTTCTGCCCGTTTATTAATCTCTTTCGCCAAAGATTTTCTGTCTAGTGAATGAATATAATCAATATGATGTATGATATCTTTTACTTTTCTGGATTGCAGGGAACCAATGAAATGCCAAGTGGCACTGTCCCTGATCTCTTCAAATTTCGCTAAAAATCCTTCATTTCTATTTTCACCCAGATGAATTACCCCGGCAGATAATGCTTCTTTAGCTCGTTCTATTGTAACATATTTCGTCACTGCGATAATATTAATATCTTCCTTATTTCTGCCTGCTCTCCTTGCAGCCTGCTTGATATCTGCTTGAATTTCCATTAGATTTTCTTTTACTGCAACCATTCTTATCCTCCATTACTTCTTCTGTTTCTCAAATCCAATAAACGCGAGCATTCTCCCTGTTTTTCCATTATCGCGCCGATGAGAAAAGAATAGCTTCTCATCTTGTAATGTACAATATTTTGTTACCTCTATATTATGACGAAAGACGCCAGATTGTACAAGGATATCGACATTAAGCTCTTTTAAATCGATGAAATATTGATTTGGCGATATTTCTTTCGTAAATTTTTGTTTCTGTTCATCAGTTAGATGTGATAAAACAACATCGTCAACAACGTAGTTTTCTTTGGAAATACTCGGGCCTATCACAACTTTCAAATTCTCTATAGAGGCACCGGCTTCTTTCAATTTCTGTACCATTTCCCGGGCAATCTGTCCGACTGTTCCTTTCCAGCCGGCATGAGCAATACCCGCAATTCTTGTGGTCGAATCTGCAAAAAATAATGGAACACAGTCTGCGAAAAAAGCCGTGCCGAGGAGAGAATCCGCCTCATTGATAATTAATCCATCGACACCGGAAATACCGGAATCAAAGGAAATACTGCCCTTTCCCGCATCTTCTTTCCCTGCAAAATGGATGCTTGTTCCATGTACTTGTTCACCGCAAACCCAGCGGTTCAGGGGAATATTTAATTCCTTGCTCAGAATCCGCCGATTTTCCAGCACCTTATTCTCGTCGTCCAACACATGGAGCCCCATATTTAATTGCTTATAAGCCCCCTCACTTACACCGCCATTTTTTGTTGTAAAGCCTGCTACCAGACCTGGAATTTCTTCCTCCAATGAAGATAAATGAAGTCTTGTCTCACTTTTAAGCTGAAATGGCTCCATGTTTTTCCCCTCTTTTCCCCATAATGTCTCCTATTGAACATTATCTTAAATTCAAATTTGTGTCTTATTTTAACACATTATATCGATAATTTCTCCTTAATCTTCGGTATAAAGATCCGGTCCTTTTACTTTCTCCACTAAAATAACATCTTCCCCAATCCGTACAATTTTTTCCCAGGCGATAAAAAGCTCGCCTGCTTTCGCAAACATGCCTGATTTTTTCCCTTTGGCTTCCGCAATAATTGCAATGATTCTTCCGGTTCTTCCATCTATCTCTAAGTCAATGATATGCCCTAACCTTGTTCCATCATCCATGACAATCAATTCTTTTATTTGCAGTTCAGATAGTTTCACCATGCCAGCTCCCTCCTCTTCTTATCCTATGCATTGGAACATGCTTTTTTTCATGGAAAATAAAAAGGAAACAGTTATTTTTGCATGCAAAAAGCCTTGCCGCGGGGACAAGGCTTTTAGTTCCTTATTCAAACATTTGCTTATTCATTTGATGGATAGCTCCTTTTTCAAGTCTGGACACTTGTGCTTGGGATATGCCAATCTCATCCGCCACTTCCATTTGTGTTTTCCCTTGAAAAAAGCGCTTATTTAATATCATCTTTTCCCTAGCATTCAATCTATGCATTCCTTCTTTTAGCGATAGCTTATCAACCCAGGAGGAATCTTTATCTTTTTCATCGCTCAGCTGATCCATGACAAAAATCGGATCGCCGCCATCATTATAAATTGGTTCAAAAAGCGAAACAGGGTCTTGGATGGCATCCAGCGCAAAGACAATATCAGCCTGCTCTACTCCCATTTCCTTGGCGATTTCTGCTGGAGATGGGTCCTTGGATGTTTTACTGATTAATTGTTCCCTGACCTGCAGAGCCCGGTAAGCAATATCACGTAAAGATCTGGATACACGAATTGGATTATTATCCCGCAAGTACCTTCTGATTTCACCGATAATCATCGGAACAGCATAGGTAGAAAAACGTACATTATGGGACAAATCAAAATTATCGATTGATTTCATTAAACCAATACAGCCGACCTGAAATAAATCATCGACATATTCTCCCCGGTTGTTAAAACGCTGAATAACACTAAGAACAAGGCGTAAATTGCCGTTTACCAATTCTTCCCGGGCTGTAATGTCATTTTCTTCTTGCAGCCGGATAAATAGTTTTTTCATTTCTTCGTTTTTAAGTACTGGAAGTTTGGATGTATCAACCCCGCATATTTCAACTTTATGTCTTGCCATTCCCGAAAACCTCCCCAATCTTAGATGCTGTTCAAGGACAGTATCTCCCCGGGAAAAGTTTTTATGCAGGAAAATCATGTAAATAAAGTCAACCTATGCGGCAAACAATTGATATATCAAGTCAAACCATTTTATTAAATTCTTTTTTCAACCGACGTATAATTTTCTTCTCTAAACGGGAAATATAAGACTGGGAAATTCCAAGCATATCTGCTACATCTTTCTGCGTTTTTTCATCATCACCAATCAATCCAAAGCGCAATTCCATGATCTGTTTTTCACGTGCATTTAATTTGCCTAATGCTGATTTTAACAATGATTTATCCACATTCGATTCAATACTTTTGGTAATAATATCTTCTTCAGTTCCTAACACATCCGACAATAAAAGCTCATTGCCGTCCCAATCAATATTTAATGGTTCATCGAAGGAAACCTCTGTCTTTAATTTATTCGTTCTGCGCAGATACATTAAGATTTCATTTTCAATACAGCGGGAGGCATAGGTTGCCAGTTTAATCTTTTTTTCCGGATTAAACGTATTTACCGCCTTAATCAGCCCAATTGTGCCAATACTAATCAGGTCTTCGATGTTAATACCCGTGTTTTCAAATTTTCTGGCAATATAAACAACTAATCTCAAATTTCTTTCAATCAGCATCGACCTTGCCGCTTTATCTCCTTCGGGCAATTTTTTAAGCAATTCCTGCTCTTCTTGCTTTGTCAGCGGCGGGGGTAATGCCTCACTTCCGCCTATATAATAGATTTCCTTTGGTTTTATTCCAATTTTTTTAAGAAATTGATACCAGCGTAATTTAAATTTGAATTTCCAATTAGCCACTTAACGCACGCTCCTTTATGCAGATTGTATGATAGATTGCTTAATGATGAGGGGATGCAGCAAGCAATGATATTGCCCGTCCCTTTCCAATACTCCAAATTGAATTCCAATGAATACATTTACTGCCTGAAGAATTTCGTTATTATAAAAAATTGTCAGTTCCTCAGCCCGAATAGCAAGCATGAAAGAATGTGTTCCATCTACTCCCTGGTAAGGAATTAAATGCAGCTTATCCTCCCATTTCTTTGGCAGCCGGCTGAAGTCTAAATGCTCTTTCATATTTTTCAGCTCTTCCCACTCTTCATCATCGAACCATTGCTTTAAAAACGGCTGATCACAAATGACGACAGGCTGCTTGCTTAATGGATCGACAAGCTGATTTCCGCTGTCGATATAACCAATGGATTCAAAAGACTGATGATTCATTGTTAAGATTACCTTGTACATTTCGTCATATTTCACTTGTTCTCCTACGTGCTCGTCCATTCGTCTCTTTGTAAAATACCAAATAATCGGGAAGCAGGTAATAACAAATATCCAGCTGACAGGATCACCATAGCCTTGGTTGAAGGTGATTATCCCTTCCAAAGAAACAGTTACCGGACGCTGCAGGAAAAAATGTATTGCCATTAACCCGCCTCCAATGGAAAAGGATACAAAATAAAAGAGGCAAATCAGCTTAATAAAGCGATACAGACTCTTAAATCCAAATGTGCTGAAAATGATAATACAAGAGTAGAACAGTTTCCCGGCCACATGATTAAAAAACGAATTTGGATACAAAATCGTCAGCGGAACAATGCATGACGCAATAAATGCCCCTAGAAATAAGCGCCTTCTTTTTACTGGTTTCCGGGCAAGTATTTGTACGAGCATCAGCAGCATTAAATCTACCATAAAATTTAATGCCCAAATAACGTCTAAGTAAATAGACACTCTCTGTTGCACCCCCTAAATTGCTGCTAATCAGAAGAAGCTGTTATCTCCTGCGTACTTTGCTGATCATGATATTCATAGAATGGAAGTAATATATGATGAAAAGTATAGACAATCGAAAGAGAAAAGTCTGTCAATTCTTGTGTGCAAAATTAAGCTATTTAGCACTTATTCTTAGAAATAATGTCTAACGATTTTTGGAATAAAAAAGAGGGGCAAGGAAACTTTACTTTCTTTCCTGTTAGATAAACAAAGAACACCGCTTGGTCTTTAAAGGAGATGAGCTCGGGGCCCACGGAAAGCGGAGTGTATTTCTGGGGCCTAAGATTACTTACCCCATGAAAGCCGTTAGAGCGGCTATATTCAGCATTTTTTATATACTTTCTTACTCTTTAAATAAAAAAATACTGTGCTAAAAGAGTTCTCTTAGCACAGTATTTTTTCGCTTTATCGATTACGATTACGGTTTCTCAAGAAAGTCGGGATATCTAACTCATCTTCCTCGGGACGAGGCTTAGAAGGTGATGGATTGGATGTTTCTCTTTCCCTGACAGGAGTTGATTCATTTGTTTGCTGTGTAGCAGCCTGCTGGGTTTGTCCTATATTTGGACGCTGTTGTTTTTGACGCGTATCTGCTTTTGGCTGAGCATTTTCATCAAAACCGGTAGCAATGACAGTTACAACAATTTCATCATTAAGGTTCTCATTAATTACAGACCCAAAGATAACATTCACTTCTTGATCCGCTGCAGAAGTAACTAAGTCAGCTGCTTCCTGCACTTCATACAAGCTCAGGTTTGTACCGCCTGTGATATTCATTAAAATACCATGCGCTCCATCGATAGAAGTCTCCAGCAGCGGGGAAGAAATTGCTTTTTTAGCAGCTTCTGTTGCTCTTGTTTCGCCAGTTGCGATACCAATACCCATTAAAGCAGAACCTTTATCATACATAATCGTTTTCACGTCAGCGAAGTCAACGTTAATAAGACCTGGCTTCGCAATTAAATCGGATATGCCTTGTACACCTTGACGAAGCACATTATCCGCTTCACGGAAGGCTTCCAGCATCGGTGTATTTTTATCTACAATTTCAAGCAGTCGATCGTTTGGAATAACAATTAGTGTATCCACGCTTCCTTTCAGCGTATCGATACCGGAAATCGCCTGTGTTGATCTTCTTCTGCCTTCAAAAGAAAACGGACGAGTAACAACACCAACTGTCAGCGCTCCTAAATCTTTAGCTACCTGTGCAATGACCGGAGCTGCTCCAGTTCCTGTACCGCCGCCCATTCCAGCAGTAACAAAAACCATATCAGCACCTTTTAACACTTCTTCTAACTGCTCTTTACTTTCTTCTGCTGCTTTTTTCCCTACTTCCGGGTTAGCGCCGGCTCCAAGACCACGGGTTAATTTCCCGCCGATTTGTATCTTGGATTCAGCCATCGAAAGATTTAAAGCTTGAGAATCTGTGTTTACTGCGATAAATTCGACACCTTCTACGCCATGCTCAATCATACGGTTAACAGCATTGTTACCGCCGCCGCCAACTCCAATAACTTTTATCGTTGCTAATTCTTCCATGTTTGTATCAAAATCTAACATATTATGGTTTCCTCCTAGTCTACTAATTACGAACAATTCCTCGTTTCAACTTCTGTTAAAAGAAATTAATCAAAGAAATATTTGAATAGGTTAGCAAATCCTGATTCTTTTTTCTTGCCTTGTTTCTTTTTCTTCTCGCCTGCAGGTCTGGATTGCTTCACTGGCTGCTGCTCCGCTTCCCCATCTATTGCTACAGCAGGATATAATTCTTTCCCTTGTATTTTCGCATTACGATAAGCAAATTGTAAAATACCGACACCTGAAGTAAACTGTGCTTCCCTGACACCAATATAATCCGGGACAGCTACACGTACATGAGAATAAAACAAGTCTTGCGCTAATTCCAAGCTCCCCGGCATAGCCGTGGTGCCTCCTGTCAATACGAAACCGCCAGGCAGCTCCTGAAAGCCCATTTTCCGAATTTCCCTATCAATATAAGTGTATATTTCTTCTAATCTAGCTTCTATCATATCAGCTAATTGAAGTTGATTAAATACCTGTTTTTGATTGCTTCCGATTGTTGTGACTTCAAATGTCTCATCTTCAGAAGCATCGTTGTAAAATGCATAGCCATAATTTAGTTTGATCTGCTCTGCTTCTTCTGTAGAAATACGCAGGCCGACGGATAAATCTTTCGTTATATTGTCTCCGCCTAAATTAATAACACTTGTCGCAGCCAAATGATCATTTTCAAATACAGATACCGTTGTACAGCCTCCTCCGATATCAATCAGGGCAGAGCCCATATTCATCTCATCCTTTGATAAAGCAACTGTTCCGGCAGCAAGCGGCTGAAGACAAATATCAGATACTTCCAAATTAGCCCGTTCCACACATTTTAAGATATTATGCAAAATCGTTTTTGAGCAGGTGATAATCGTTCCTTCCATCTCCAGACGGACACCAATCATCCCTCTCGGATCCGTAATTTCATCTAATCCATCCACAATAAATTGCTTCGGAATCACATCGATGATTTCCCGCTCCGGCGGAATAGAAATCACTTGAGCTCCGTCAATTACTCTCGTTACATCTTCATCATTTATTTCCCGATTCTCACTTTGTACAGCGACAACGCCATGACAAGGCTGAAGCTGGATATGGGATCCGTTTATCCCCACTACTACGCGGTGAATTTCCATCCCTACCATTCGTTCTGCTTGTTCTACTGCATTCCTGATAGAATGAACAGTCTGATCAATATCAATTATAGCACCCTTCTTCATTCCGTTTGACGCTGCAGTACCTACTCCAATAATATTTAAAGAGTCTTGTTGTACTTCTCCAATAATTACTTTTATCGTGTTTGTCCCAATGTCAAGACTAACTAATATCTCACTGTTGTTCAAAAAAGAGCACCTCCCCGTAAAAATATGCTGACGATATTTTTACTGCCACGTTATCCTTTGTATAGTCTTTAATTCTAAAAGAAAATGAATAAAAAATAAACATATTTTATGCTTATTTTTTTCAAGTAATCTATTTCTATAAAAATCGACATTATACCATTCGTTAAAAAAGGATGATATATGACTTCATTCTGCAAATTATTCATTTCCTGTTTCTTCATTTTCTTCATTAATTTCCTCATTGAGTTCTTCAATTTCGTCTTCGATATCTACTTCTTCCATTTCATCTTTTTGAAAAGATTCGAAATAAATGCCGACACCTATATGAATGATACCACTATCCTCTTCGTCAAGCTGTGACACAATAGAAGGATAGTAATCCAATCTGTCCAACATTTGATCTGCAATGCCTTCTACCAGAAACCCATCACTCATATACAATCTAACCTGCAGCGTATCCTCTTCTTCATCTGAATCTTTTCGTTCAATCTCAGAAATCATATTAAAAATACTTGGGCGAACATTATCCATGGCTGTTGCCAATTCTGTTAATTGCGCTTCATTAAAGCCTGTTATTAATGGAGCATTGCTGATAGAGTTTTGTGCATTTTGCTGGATGACTTGACCGTCTGCAAGAACCGGGTAAAATTCCCTTTCGTCCTGAACATAGCCAAGGACAGGCTGTTCTTCTACCTCAATCACAACGGTGCTGGGAAAACTCCGATTAATAGATGCATGTTCAATGACGGGATTTTCTTCCATCCCGGCTGCAACAGATGATCCATTCATGGACCAGATATTTGTTCCTTCTGTTACCCCTGACTCATCTATTATATACTCATCCGTTAAGAATACATTGCCGTTTACTTCAATCGTGCGTATTTCACTCCATGGAGATTGCAAGTAAACAATGATAGCAATGAGAAAGAAAAATATAGATAGATAAAATATTAATCGTCTGTTTGCTTTTTTCTTCCTAGCTTGCTTCAATTTTGGAATTCGATCCTCAATCGAAACGATATTTTTATCACTCATCTCCATTTCTTCCTTTATCCATTATTTTCAGGGAATATAACTGTATCAGTTTACTCCCTAGTATTTACAAAAATTATATCATAAATTATGGTGCTACACGTCATTGACTTCTATTGTTTCTGAAGTTTTTTCTTTTTTATCACGGATAACCCGTCCGCAGAAGTTTTCTTACTTCTTCCATGGACGGGATTTACGTTTTATATAAATGTTCTTCGCTGCTATTTTAAATAATCGGCTTCGTACTTTTTTCCATACTTTTGGCGTGCCTGCTGATACTTAGAAGAATCCCGGCCGCACAAAGTGTTAACGTCAGTGATGAACCGCCGTAGCTGAGAAAAGGCAGGGTAATTCCCGTTACCGGAATCAATCCGATGACTACACTAATATTAATCATCGCCTGTAATGCTAACATACTTGCGATTCCCAGCGCTAACAGCCTGCTAAATAAATCCGGAGCTTCAATAGCAATTTTAATCCCTCTCCATAATAGCAGAAAAAACAATAAAATAGTTGTACAACCTCCAATTAAACCTAATTCCTCACCAATGATTGAAAAAATAAAATCTGTCTGCGGCTCCGGCAGATAAAAATATTTTTGCAGGCTGTTGCCCAGCCCCAGTCCCATCAGTCCCCCGGGACCGATAGCATAAAGAGATTGAATAATTTGAAATCCATGTCCTAGCGGATCCTCCCATGGGTTTAAGAAAGCCAGAATCCGATTAATCCGGTAAGGTGCAGAAGCAATCAATCCGATAAACCCAATAATTCCAATGCCGGCCAGTCCAAAAAAATGAGAAAGCTTTGCACCTGCCACAAAAAGCAGAATCATGCATGTTAAGACCAGCACCATTCCAGTTCCTAAATCTGGCTGAAGCATAATCAGACCAAATGCCGTAAAAATCAATAGAAGGCACGGGAAAAACCCTTTTTTAAACGAGGTAATATATTTTTGATGATCAGATAATATAGATGCCAGAAAAATAATTAAACCCAGCTTCATAAATTCAGAGGGCTGAATACTGAATGCACCGATGCCAATCCAGCTCTGTGCTCCTCCGCGCACCATGCCGATTCCCGGAATAAGCACAAGGAGAAGCAGAACAAAGCAAGAAAATAATAAAATCTTTGCATACTTTTTCCATATATAATAAGGAAAGTAAGAGATAACAACCATTCCGATAAACCCGATGCCGGCAAATAAAAGCTGTCTTTTTAAGTAATAAAATGCATCATTGAACTTATACTCCGACCAAATATAGGATGAGCTGTAAACCATCAGCATACCGATACATAAAAGGAGAATGATTATTCCAAATAATACTCTGTCTACTTTATTTTGATTTTGAATGAACTTAGACAAAAATACCCCTTCTTTCCATGAGATAAACTTTGGAAATAGGGGCATTTTAAATATGCTGTATCATTCTCGGCTTGTCCGAATATGGTTTGCTGTTTAGGATTAGTATTTGTTCAAGCCCCTTACTTCATTGTATGAACTGCTTGAACAAATATGTCTCCTCTTTCTTCAAATGTTTTGTACTGATCCCAGCTCGCACATGCGGGAGAAAGCAATAGGATATCACCTTCATCTGCTAATGAAAAACCGGTTTTAGCTGCATCATCTACGCCGGCTGCGTGCTCAATCACCTGGATACCGGCTTCTTTTCCAACTCGCTCTAGTTTCGGTGCCGTCTCTCCAAATACAACCATTGCTTTAACATGATGCAAATGTGGAATCAGCTCATCAAATTCATTCCCGCGATCTAAGCCGCCTGCAAGAAGGACAATATCCTTTTTAAAGGAATCTAATGCTTTTTGCGTAGCTAGGATATTTGTTGCTTTCGAATCATTGTAAACATAGCGGCCATGCAGCAGCCCGACAAACTCTAAACGATGCTTGACACCGGAAAAAGTTTTTAAGACATGCTGTATGCCTTCATTAGTTGCTCCATTTAATTTTGCTGCTGCAACAGCTGCCAGGATATTCTCTAAGTTATGCTTCCCGACCAAGACAATATCCTCTAAAGGAATAATTGCTTCATCGAAAAAGTATACATGCGTATCATCTGCCCAAGCGCCTGTATGATACAGATTTTTTGTTGCCGAAAAGGCTATATTTTTTGCTTTTGTACCCTTCACTTTTTCTTCAAGTGTCGGATCATCAGCATTATATACCAGATAATCATCGGCATGCTGGTTTTTAAATATATTACATTTAGCTCTGACATAGCTTTCTAAATCGCCGTGATAATCCAAATGCGCTTCATAAATGTTTAAAAGGACTGCTGTCGATGGACGAAATGTATTTATTCCCTGCAGCTGAAAGGAGGATAGTTCCATTACCACCTTTTCATCTGCTTGCATCGTTTGGGCCACTTCCGTTGCAGCAATTCCAATGTTCCCGGCAAGCTTTACCTTACAATCACTTTTTTCCAGCATTTCCGTAACTAACGTTGTTGTGGTTGTTTTTCCATTGGAACCAGTAATTCCGATAATCGGCTGTTCGGTTATATAAGCTACCAATTCCACCTCTGTAATTACCGGAATACTGCGTTTCTGTGCTTCTGCAACAACCGGATGATCATAACGGATACCCGGGTTTTTAACAACCATCTCTATCCCTTCTAAAACACTTAGCGGATGAGAGCCGAGCACAAGACGGGCTCCTTTTTCCTGAAGCGCCAAAACAGGTACATCTTCATAGGATGCTGCCGCATCATTCACCGTTACATCCTTGCCGCTCTCCAACAAAACATTCGCAGCAGCTGTACCGCTTCGGGCCAATCCTAAGACAAGCACTTTTTCGGGAAATTGTTTCCATGTGTTCATTAGATACCCACCTCAATATAAATAGCAAGAATCGCAAATAGCAGGCCGACAGACCAGAATGTGGTAACGACTCTCCATTCTGACCATCCTACCAGCTCATAGTGGTGATGCAGCGGGCTCATTTTGAAAATACGTTTTCCTGTCGTTTTAAAGGAAATAACCTGAATAATAACAGATAAGGTTTCAATAACAAACACACCGCCGATAATTACTAATAAAATCTCCAGCTTCAGAAGTATCGCAATGGCAGCAATTGCTCCCCCTAACGCCAATGATCCTGTATCTCCCATGAACACCTTGGCAGGGTGCGCGTTAAACACTAAAAATCCTAACAGAGCGCCGACAACTGCTAAAGCAAAGACGGTTACCATATCATTTGGCACGCCATACCAGGCAATAATGGCAAAAGCACCGAAAGCAATCGCTGCAGTACCAGCTAATAAACCATCTAAGCCATCCGTTAAATTAACAGCATTGGAGGCTCCTACAAGCATTACAATAATAAGAATTGCATAGAACCAGCCAATATCAAATTCAACCGTTGTTCCCGGAATGGCAATTGCTGACGAGAAGTCTTCCTGCCCGCGCAAAACAAAATAAAATACAAGTGCAATAATAATTTGTCCAAATAGCTTCTGCTTTGAAGTTAAGCCTAGATTTCGTTTCATTACTACTTTAATATAATCATCTAAAAACCCTAGTAAGCCATAGCCAAATAACACAAAAAGTAACAGCCACAGCTCATAGCCGATCCCTGTGTCCATTCTCATTCCCATAATCAGGGATGTAATCACAATACTGAATACAATCATAACTCCGCCCATTGTCGGTGTTCCTGATTTCTTCTGATGAGACTCAGGGCCTTCTTCTCTAATACTCTGTCCAAACTTTAATCGTCTTAAAAAAGGGATAAAAATTGGAGATAGAAGAACTGTTATAAGAAACGCTACTGCGATTGTAATTAATAAACCTGTAATATTCATTTTCTCTCCACCTCATTTGTAACCATTTATAGAATTGTTAACAAAGCATGCCAGAATCAGTGCAATTCTTATGAGCATTTGCTGAAACTTCTCTAATCCTCAAATCCACCGCACTGATTCTGTTTCCTGATGATGTAAACAATACCTATAAGATGCCTTAACGTAATTGTTCTAAAAATGTTTCAAATTTCATTCCTCTTGATGCTTTCAGCAAAATAAGGTTTTCCGGTTTCAGATATTGTTCAATCTGATTCACCAGCTCCTGCTTATCCTGCAAGTGGACAGCAATCAGCTCCGTACCTTTCTTTTTTAATTCGTCATGTATGTAATGCGAATGATTACCATACGTATACACTGCTGTAATATCAGAATGAATAACATCTGCAATTCCGCGATGAAATTCTTCTGCATAATCACCAAGCTCTAAAATATCACCTAATACAAGTATTTTATGCTGATAGCCTTTCATTTCTTCGACTACTTGAATCGATGCTTTCATAGATGCAGGAGAAGCATTATAAGCATCATTAATAATCGTAATACCATTTTTGCCTGTATGCTTTTCAAAGCGCATTTTCGTCATTTCTAATTGTCCGAACGCTTTCTGGATTGTTTCAGGAGCTATTCCCATCCCGGATGCCAGTTGAATAACATAAGCGGCATTTTTTGCGTGATGCTTTCCTAAGAGCGGGATCTGGTAAGTTTTCTCTCCTGCATCAAAGGTTGTCGTTTCTTCCTCTACGGTGATATTGCGAACCACTACATCATTGTCTTCACTGAAGCCGACCCGTGTTTTAGCTACAGGCACAGCTGCATCTGTTAACAGCGGTTCGTCCCCATCAATAACCAATGTACCCTCTGGCTTGATACCCGACACAATTTCTAATTTGGCTTTGGCTATTCCTTCTTTAGAGCCTAAATTTTCAATATGCTGCCCATCAATATTGGTAATAATCGCCTGATTCGGCTCCCCGATCTTACTCAACATCTCGATTTCTCCAAAATGGTTCATCCCCATTTCAAGAATCAGCACTTCTGTTTTCCGGTCCATCGATAAAATCGTCAATGGGAGCCCGATATGATTATTGAAATTCCCCTTTGTAGCATGGGTTTTAAACGTTGTCTGCATGACAGCATTAGTCAGGTCCTTCGTCGTTGTTTTCCCATTTGATCCGGTAATCCCAATAACAGTCGGGTTGACGTCCTTCCGATACGCAACAGCCAGCTCCTGTAATGCTTTTACAGTGTCCTCTACAAATAATATCAGCAGAGAGTCAGGAAGATTTGACGGAAGCGGCTTTTCTTTCTGCCAAAAGGCTGCTGCTGCCCCGTTCTCCACTGCTCCGCCAATAAATTGATGTCCATCAAACCGTTCACCAGCAATTGGTACATAGAGCCCGTGGTTTGTATTCACCCGGCTATCATGGACTACTTCATGAA
The DNA here is from genome assembly GCF_038004725.1 of Oceanobacillus sp. FSL K6-0251. Taxonomy (NCBI): domain Bacteria; kingdom Bacillati; phylum Bacillota; class Bacilli; order Caryophanales; family Bacillaceae; genus Oceanobacillus; species Oceanobacillus sp. FSL K6-0251. Next base: position 3,120,177 of record NZ_JBBORS010000001.1, read on the forward strand.
TTTCTAAATCAGCGGAGACGTTCCCTTGATGCCGGGGGAATAATTTCATTAATTGTGATGCAGTAAATAACATCTTTTACTCCCCTTTCTCTTTAATTGCTTCCCGGGCAATTTGACGATCGTCGAAATCAAATTTTTTCTTGCCGATGATTTGATAGGTTTCATGTCCCTTGCCCGCAATCAAAATAATATCATCCTTTTGAGCAAGCTTCACCGCATGCTTAATGGCTTCTGTCCGGTCCACAATTACTTCAAAGGTTGCTTCCTCTTCCGTTAAATGACTTGTCATATCATCAAGGATTTGCACCGGGTCTTCTGTACGCGGATTATCGGATGTGAACAGCGCATGGTCTGCATACTTAACAGCAACATCCGCCATTAACGGCCGTTTAGTACGGTCGCGGTCCCCACCGCAGCCCACAACTACATACACTTTACGCTCTGCAAATTCCTTGCTCGTTTGAAGCACATTTTCTAATGAATCCGGTGTATGCGCAAAATCAACAATGACAGAAAAATCTTGACCTTCATTAATTGGTTCAAACCGGCCATCTACCCCTTTTGTATTCTCCAGGGCTTCTTTAATCACATCTAAATCCACCTTCGATGCGATAGCAGCGCCGCTCGCCGCAAGCATATTATACACATTGAACATGCCGATTAAACCAGTTTTAATATGGACTGTGCCTATTGGAGTCACAAGGTTAAATGCCACACCGGCAGGAGAAAGCATAATATTTTTTGCCATTATATCCGCATCCTGCTTGCAGCTGTAAGTTAATACCTGCTGCGCTGTACTTCGTTTTAATAAGTCGCTTGAAGCATCATCCTCGTTGATAATTGCATATTTTTTCTTCCCTTGATGATAGTCATTCCCTAAACCGGCAAAGAGAAGACTCTTCGCCCGCAAATAATCATCCATATCTTTATGATAATCGAGATGATCCTGCGACAGATTTGTAAAAATACCAATGTCATAATCACAGCCAAAAACTCTTCCCATGTCTAAAGCATGCGAAGAAACCTCCATAATAACCTGGTCTGTTTCTTTTTTTTGCATTTGATGAAAGATGCGATTTAACTCTAATGCATCAGGTGTCGTATTATTTACTGGAAATGTTTCATCGCCAATTTTCACTTGGATGCTGCCAATGACACCCGATTTCTTACCCTGTTTTTCAAAAATAGTATCTAATAAATAGGTCGTGGTTGTTTTACCATTTGTGCCGGTAACCCCAATCAGCGGAAATTTCGTTGTTGGATAATCATAGTATGCGGCTGACAGCATCGCCAAGGCACGTCCCGTGTCTCTGACCCGGATAAGTGGAATATCACCGCTGACGTTTACGTCCCTGGAAATAACTGCAGCCGCAGCACCTTTGTCTATCGCTTGCTGCAGAAAATTATGACCGTCCACAGTATAGCCTTCAATACAGACAAATAAGCTCCCCGGCTCTACTTTTCTGGAGTCCATTTCTACATTGACAATATTTATATCTTTAATAGATTCTGATGTTTGATAGAATTCGATTCCATCCAATAATTCTTTTAGTCTCATTTTTTACACCCTATTTCTGTTCTTTTCCTTTTAATGTATTCTCGAAAAAACTATCGTTTAAGAGGGTTGTCATGAATGTTCTGTTCACATTTTTGCTGGACTTGTTAAACATCCTCTTACAACAGAATCTATTATAGCAAATTTTTAACGATTTAACGATTATTTTTATGACCTAATATTAATCGAATCGTACTTCCAGATTCCAGCATTGTTCCCGCACTTGGGGATTGATCAATGATTTCATCCCCTTCACCGTTTACTTCAATGGAAAGATCTAACGGATATTCCGCCAGTTTATCTGTACTTTCACCTATAAAATCCGGTACTTCAATTTTAGGCTGGTCCGGCCAGGCATATTCTTTTTCTAATCCATCTGTCCGCGGTTCTACATTCATCGCCCGCAGGCTGTCACCAATAATCGTTCCGACAACTGGCGCAGCAACAACACCGCCGAATTGAATCGTATCCTTTGGATTATCGACAGCAAGATAAACAACAATTTCCGGATCGTCCGCCGGTGCAAAGCCAATAAAGGATACAATATAGTTATTTTCTAAATATCCGCCGTTCGGTCCTACCTTTTGAGCGGTCCCCGTTTTCCCGCCGACACGATATCCATCGACATAAGCAGGTCTTCCTGTTCCCTGAGCAACTACTGTCTCTAAGGTTTCCCGAATCGTTTCGGAGGTCTCCTGGGAGATAACCTGTTCCTTTAACTGCGGCTCATAGGTTTCAACCGCTTCTCCGGTCACAGGGTCCACCCATTCTTTCGCAATCATCGGTTCGTATAAATAACCGCCGTTTACCGTTGCTGCAACAGCCATCACCTGCTGAATCGGCGTTACCGAAACACCCTGTCCAAAGGATGTGGTTGCCAGCTCCACAGGACCGACATTTTCTGGTTTAAATAGGATTCCGTTTCCTTCTCCCTGCAAATCAATCCCTGTCTTCCTCCCAAAACCAAAAGCATCAATATAAGAAAAAAGCTTTTCCGTACCAAGCATTTGTCCTAAATTAACAAATCCCGGGTTACAGGAATTCTGAACAACCTCAAGATACGACTGATCTCCATGCCCACCGCGTTTCCAGCAATGAATCGTTGCTCCGCCGACTTTAATATCGCCATCATCGTAAAAACGATCTTTTTCTAAATCAACGACTCCCTCTTCTAAAGCAGCAGCTAACGTAATGATTTTAAAGGTTGACCCTGGCTCATAGGTGCTCCAAATAGGCAAATTCCTGCCAAATATAGATGCATCCACGTCCTGATAATTTTCCGGATCAAAATTGGGACGGCTGGACATCCCCAGCACACCGCCTGTTTTAGGGTCAACTGCAATGGCCATCGCCCCATCCGGATTATATTCCGCTACAATCTGGTCTAACTCTCTTTCCATAATGGTGGTTACTTTGTTATTAATCGTTGTTTTTAAATTCAAACCATCTTTTGGAGATGTATATTCGTCTGCCAGCTGCTCTAATCTTCCACCTTTGGCATCGGAATAAAATGACAGCCTCCCATTTTCTCCTTTTAATTTATCATCATAGTACAATTCAAGTCCCATTAACCCCTGATTATCAATCCCTGTAAATCCGAGCACATGTGATAAAGCACTGTTATTTGGATAGTGACGCTTGGAATCCTTCGCTAAATAAACACCATCCAAATCCAGTTCTCGAATCGCCTGTTCCTGCTCATTATTTATTTTAATACCTTCAGGGCGCACCATCACACTGGATGAATTCTGTGTAACTAATTCCAGCATTCTGTCCTCTGGCACGTCAAGGACCTCCCCCAGAAGCTTCGCTGTATTTTCTGGTTCTTTAATTTGCCGCGGCATCAGTAATACCGTAGGAGCAGTTACATTCTCTGCAAGGATTTCTCCCTCCGAATCAAGGATATACCCTCTTTCTGCAGCAAAAGTGATATCTCTTGTCCATAAATCATTGGCACTGTCAGATAAATCATCACTTAATACCAGTTGAACATAGGCTAATCTTGCAATAATAACCAGAAAAATTAAAATCGCAAATAAAAAAACAGTAATCATTCGTTTTTTTATGATAATGGTGGATGCGCGTTTCATGAAAGAACTCCTTTCAACCTGCTTTGTATCCACTATATGAATGTAAAAAATGGAATAGAACAAGCTATCTTTTCTACTTGTCCCTCATGTATTTCTATTGAGAACAGATTCTCCTAAACTTAGGCTTATAGTATGACTGTCGTAAAAAAAGGCTTGCTGAAAAAGTAATCCTTTTTTCAGCAAGCCTTCTCTCTATTCCTCTTCAGTTTCTTCGTTCCCTGCTTCGTCGTTGTTATTTCCTTCTTCTGTTTCCTCTTCACCTGCATTATCATCATCATTTTCATCAGATGATTCTCCGGAAGGAACTTCTAATTCAAAACCTAAATAGTCACCTTCCTGAATCGGTTTTCCAACTTCGATACCCTGTGAAGTGACATAACCATTACCGAATCTTTCTGTCTGCAGATTCAGCAGATCAGCAAAGCTCATCACTTCTCTTAACGACCATCCTGTTATATCAGGCATTGTTGGTTCATCTGTAAGCAACAGAACTTTTTCATTTGGCAGTATTCTCTCTCCTGCTTCCACATTACTGGCAACAATGGTTTCTCCCTCGCCAATCAGAATTGGCTGGACTCCTTGTTCCTCTAATTCAGACTGAACACTTTCTGCAGATTGCTCTGCTACTTCAGGGAATTCCACCTCTTGAATCTTGTTAGATTCATCTTCTTCGGGCTCTACATCTAAATAATGAAGACTATTTTCAACTACATTATTAAAGATAAACGCAAGCGGGGCGGAACCTGATTCTGTATCCTCCAATTCCGGCTGCTGAATAGATACATAAACCATTAACTGAGGATCATCCATTGGAGCCATCCCTAAAAAGGAAAACACATGATTTTCTTTTCCAGTTAAATAGCCGCCGCCTTCAGGGTCCGGCATTTGTGCGGTTCCAGTTTTGCCTCCAACCACATAATCATCTAATTTATATGGGGCGCCGGTTCCATCCTCATCATTCACTACAGAAGCAAGCAATTCTTTCATTTCTTCCGCAGTTTCCGGTGAAATTGGCTGACCGGTGTATTCTGCTTCGGTTTCTTCCAGTACATTGTTTGTCGTAGAATCAACAATTTTATCCACTACATACGGCTTTACCATTTGTCCGTCATTTGCGATGGCTGAAGCAGCTCTCATCTGCTGTATCGGGGTAACAGTTGTCCCTTGACCAAAAGCCGTTCTTAACTTCTCTGATGGCCAATTATATTGTATCCGGCCGACAGATTCATCAGGAAGGTCAATTCCGGTAGTTTCTTCAAAACCGAACGCCTGGATATATTCATAGAATTCATCTGCGCCAATATCTTCCCAAAGCAATTTAGAAGCTGCTACGTTGGAAGAACGCATAAAGCCTTCATCGTAGGAAATCGTCCCCCATCCTTCTCCTTGATTATGATCTCTGATTTCCTCAATTCTTTCATTGGGCTGATACGTTCCCGATTCAAATGTATCTTCTCCATTATAGACACCTTCTTCAATCGCTGCTGCCCAAGTAAATATTTTAAATGTTGATCCCGGCTCAAATGGAGAAGAAATCGGATCATTATACCAGTTCTCTACATTTTCAGGGCTATTTGGGTTAAAACTTGGCCGTGTACTCATCGCCATAATCTCACCCGTTTTTGGATCCATAATAATTGCATTCATTTTCACAGGATTATATTGTTCATCTACCTGTGTCATTAAATCCTCCAGCAAGGTTTGGATTTTTTGATCAATGGTTAAATAAACCTGATCCCCATCCTCCGGCTCTTGAATAATTTCATCAGGATCCAATAGTTTGCTGTTAAAACGGTCACGCTGATAGGAAATAAATCCATCCTTTCCTCCAAGGACCTCATTCATGACATTTTCCATTCCAGTTACACCGGTGATGCTGTGTTCAATGCCATCCTCGGTTTCTTCTTCCACTTCGCGGGCAAAACCAATAATATGTGAAGCAAACATACCATTTGGATAATACCGCATCGGCTCTTCGTCAAAGTAGATACCTGGAATTTCTGCTTCTTCAATGGCTTCTTTTTCTTGTTGAGACAGCTGACGTCCCAGCTGACCAAATTCAACCTGAAATCTCTCCGATTCTACCGCTTCATCCAGTATCCCTTTTATTTCACTTTCATCCTCATCTAAAATAGATGCCAATTCTTCCGCTGTTTCCTCCGTGTCTGAAACGTGCAGGGCTTCCGGTGAATTTTCTGAGTATCCTTCATCTAAGATGGCGTACATCCGATACGCCGGACGGTCATAAGCTAATACCATGCCATTCTTATCCATGATTTGTCCACGCTCTGCATTCATCTTATAGGAGGTTGTCCGCTGGTTTTCTGCCCATTCATCCAATGCAACGCCGCTAACTTCGCCCGTTGCCTGTATATACATAAACCTGCCTGCAAGCACAAGGAATAAAGCAACGAAAACTAGCATATAAATGCTAGCCATGACATTTGCCGTCTTATTTTTTTTCATGTTCAAGAAACCCCTTGCTAGTTGTTAACTGTTTCTGCTTGTTTCACTTCCGAATTTTGGATTTTCAAACCGTTTTTCTCTGCAATCTCTGTGATTCTTTCTGGACGCGACAGTTCCTCTCTCTCAAAATTTAAGTTTTCATTTACGATTTTTTGCTGATTTATGGAGTTTTCTAATTGCTGTACTTCCCGATTTAAGCTATCTGTCCCAGAAGCATAGGAAACCATTCCGATTCCAAATACTAAAATCGCAGCACTGGTAACCGAATAAATCACTTTTTCGCCTTTACTGATCCAAGGTGTTTTCTTTACCTTTTTGACTATCGTTTTCGTTTCTTCTTGGGGATTATATTGGGGATTTACTTGCCACTTTCTAGCCTGATTTTCACTCATTACTTTTTCCACCCTTCTTCATAACGGAAATCATTATTCCATTCATTTATTTTTTCGACAATCCGCAGCTTGGCCGAACGGGATCGTCTATTTTCATCCAGCTCATCCGTATGAGCTATTATTGGTTTTCTGGTTATTAATTTAAATGGAGCCTGGTGTGTTTCCGGGACAATAGGAAGGTTCCTGGGTACAGGTTTATCTGTACTCCATGTTTTAAAAGCCTGCTTACAAAGACGATCCTCTAATGAGTGGAATGTGATGACTGCAATTCTTCCATTTACGCCTGTCAATTCTGCAGCTTGATGAAGTGCCTGGTTAAACACTTCCAGCTCATTATTCACAGCGATTCTTATCGCCTGGAAAATACGTTTTGCCGGATGACCGCCTTTTCTTCTGGCGGGTGCAGGTATCGCGTCTTTAATAATATCTACCAGCTCTCCGGTCGTTTCAATCGGTTTTTCCTCTCTTGCTTTTTCAATTTTACGGGCAATCCCTTTGGAAAATTTCTCCTCACCGTATCGAAAAAAGATAGATACCAATTGTTCATAGGTCCATTCATTTACCACTTTATATGCAGTGAGAACCTGAGATTGGTTCATACGCATATCTAATTTTGCATCCTGATGATAGCTGAAACCTCTGTCTGCCTGATCTAATTGCGGGGAAGAAACCCCTAAATCAAAAAGAATTCCATCAGCTTGTACCACCCCGAGCTCTGACAGACTTTTTACCAGCCCTTGAAAATTAGAGTGTATAAATGTAATTTTTTCTTGATGTATACGTAAGCGTTCCCGGGCAGCTTCTAATGCCTGAATATCTTGGTCAAAAGCAAAAAGCCTGCCGTTTTCATTCAATCTTGAGGCAATTTCTAAGGAATGACCGCCGCCTCCAACCGTACAGTCTACATAAGTACCATCCGGCTTTATTTTTAATCCTTTTATTGTTTCTTCTTTTAAAACACTGTAATGCTCAAACATTTTAGCCACCAACTTTTTTATCCTTATAATACGTGTTGAAATTAAATATCAAAATCCATTAGGTTCTCAGCAATCTCGGCAAACGATTCTTCAGATTCTTCCACATACGTATTCCAATGATCGCTCGCCCAAAGCTCCACACGATTGGAAACACCAATCACATTGCAATCCTTCTCCAAGTTAGCGTAGGTCCGAAGATTCGCAGGAATATTTATTCTTCCCTGTTTATCCACTTCGCATTCCACAGCACCAGAGAAAAAGAAACGTGTAAAAGCCCGGGCATCCTTTTTAGTCAGTGGGAGTTGCTTTAACTTTCCTTCTAAAATTTCCCATTCTTGCTTAGGGTATGCGAATAAACACTTATCGAGTCCACGCGTTAATACAAAACTTGTCCCTAATTCTTCTCTGAACTTGGAAGGGACAATGATTCGTCCTTTTGTATCAATGCTATGCAGGAATTCTCCCATGAACATATAGACGCCCCCTACTTTCGTAAATTCATAATACCACATCCCCCCACTATGCTCCACTATTTCTTCAAAAATATTTTATTTCTCTTTTCTATTGTGTTTTATATCTCTTTTTAAGACATGAAAAAAACTGCCATATCAATAGATAGACAGTTTTTCTTCCAACTATATAGTTGTGGTGGAGAGTTGTGGGGGGATTTTATTCAACCACCCAATGTCCTTGTTCCATATCAAATGAAAAGGCAGTCAGCTGTGAAATAAACTCTGTACCATAGTGGTTCCATAAGAATAACGGATTCCAAACGCGCTCCTGCAAGCCTCCATTCGGATGAAGCACTTGCTCCAGCTGATTAAATTCACGTAAAACTTTAGCATGCTTCTTTTCAAATTCCTTATGGAACCGCTTGTTCATAAATTGAATATCCTCTAATAAGTAAGCTAAATTCTTTTTGCTCAGCGACTGAATATCGTCACCCATTTCAGAAGCCATCTCCCGGATTGGCTGGTGCGCTTCTTTAATTTTCTCCGCCACGTCTTCTGTTATTTGATCAATTTCCTGCTGACCATTTCTCTCCATGTAATCTTTCACCGTCGCTTGAACGCCATTTAAGATAACATCTTTCACCGTCAGCTGATATTTTGTGACTAATTTTTTCGTAGCTGCGTCTAAAAAAGTCAGGGAAAGCCTTGGCACAACTGGCGGCATTTGCAGGTTCATTACATGAAAACCCGCCTTTAATCCAGCCCAATAAGCTATCTCCCCGGGACCGGCTATAAAAGCCAGCGTAGGAAACATATACTCTTGCATAATTGGTCTTGTTACCACGTTATTGCTTAGTTTCCACGGTGTATTTCTGGCAATATCCTTGAGTTCCTCCACAGTGAAGGAAATCTCCTGCTGCTTACCGACCCAGTTTCCACTCTCGTCTACGTTCAACAAAATTCTTCCTTGTATATCATCATGGTAAAATATATTCCCATCTGATGTATCTGCTTCAATAGCAAGCGGATACTGATGCTTTTCTAACGTTTCCAGCGTCTTGACTACGGAACCGCTGATTTGAGATTGATTCTGAATTAATTCCACAAAACACTCTGATTCCAGTTTACGAAATGCTGCGTTGCCAGAATCCACTAATATAATCCCTTGATTTGGAAATAGTGCAAAAATAAGACGAGCAAAAAAATCAATGTAATTAGAAGCTTTTTGTTGTATTTCCTGAATCACTGTGTAGATGTCTCTTGTATGTGCTGTCTCAGGCAAAGCTTCAAATACAGCTTCCACCCATTTGGAGAGTTCTTTCTTATCCATTTCTAATTCCGAAACAGCCTTTTTCCCCGCATCTATATTTTTAGTCCGCAGCTTTAGCTTATGAAAATCTCCATTGTCTTTCGGACAATAAATATGATTGATTTCCTCAAAATCATGATCTTCACCAGCAATCCAAAAAACCGGGACAACTGGTGCTTCCAATAGTTTTTCTTGCTGTTTCGCCAGTTCAAGAATAGAAATAATTTTATTGATTGTATAAATAGGTCCTGTCAAAAGGCCCGCTTGCTGTCCGCCGATAACAACCGTGCTCTGTTTATCGTTTAAACGTTCAATTTGTTTAAGTGTTTCTTCCGGCGCTCCCCATTCTTTGTTTAATGTATGTAATACATTCGTCAGCCCATGCCGGTCAAAATCTTTTTCAGCTACATCTTGTAATCGTTTATGAAAATCATTATATGGATGGTAATCAAACAACTGTGTTATATTTTCTGCTTCTTTTTTATAATCAGCTACTAACCTGTTGGCAGCAGGCAAAGTTAACGAATTTATCTGCATATCATTTTCCCCTTATATCGATTTGAATACATTCCGTATTGTACAGAAAAAACAGCAAGAATCAAACTAATCTGCTTCCGGGGAAACGAATAAACTTTTTTCAGAAGAAGTTTATTTTATCTCAAATGAGAAAGAGAATCTCTATTCAACGAGAGCTTTTCACTCCCCGTATCGTGGCGGGGCTGGCGCAGCATTCTCCGGAAAGCAAAAAAAGCTTGTAGAGACAGCTTTTCTTCCAGGCCCTGTGCCCTTAACTGGTTACCTATATTCTTACTGCGCATTTTAAGATAATACTTCTTTGATAATATAAACAAGACTTAAAACAAGATAAGCAGAAGAGAATAATAAAAATGCACTTCTCCAAACAATTTTAATTGCTTTTGAAATCTCTATATCACTTTGTTTCTGATATTGATGAATCAATATTCCCGTCAAACTTATCAGAAACAGCAGGATTATCCAGCCAAAAAAGCTTCGATCAAACAAAAGCTGCAGCAAGACACCTACACCTAAGATAAAAAAGATCGCTGACCACTGGACAGCATTATGTACAGCTTTCCATGTATGTTGTTTCCGGAGCTTCGTTATCCCATAAGCTAAAAAAGTAATGATGAATGGGAATGCAATAAAAAGAGCTATTGTATAATATATATAATCTCTCATCCTTTTCCTCCCTGCTTTTAAACAATTTATTTCTATCAAGTTAAGATGACCGCTTTGATGTATGCAAGTTTATTTTGACATAATGCACCTGCACCAGCATCCACTGCATAACCCCGGCGTCTATCCGCCTATAAATGCACTTCTGAACAGAAGCGATTTTTAGAAAACTAAACCCGCTTTCAAGTCTTCCTTTTAATGAATGCAAAAGTTTTCTAATATAAATATAACAGAAATAATTTTAAATTTGTCTCCTATGTATTATAATTTAGACAGAGAAGGAAATCTACATTCATCTTTGATAACAGGATAATTATTCAGGAGGGGTTAACATGGGAAATATAAAGATAGAAAATTTACTGATTAATTTTAAAACACTAGAAAAATTTAAGCGTTTTCGTGAATATGGAAACCAGGAATTGACCATGATGGAAGATTTAGAGAATAAGATTATCGAGAATAATAGTAAGTCTCCTTTTTATGGAATTTATATCGGGGATAATTTAGTAGCCAGAATGAGTCTTTATGAAGTGAGCAGGAAGTATGATTTTTACTTTAAGCCTTCTCAGGATTATTTGACACTTTGGAAATTAGAAGTGCTTCCCGATTATCAAGGAAAAGGCTATGGAAAAGCGCTTGTAGATTTTGCAAAAAGCTTTAACCTTCCTATTAAAACAAGTCCACGTATTAATTCACATGGATTTTGGGAAAAGATGGATTTCATCAAACCACATTATGAGATGGAACGCGATTTAGGAGAAAATCCACTGCTCTGGCTGCCTGAGGGCGTTGAAGAAAAAGACACGAAGCAATAAGCTTCGTGCTTTTTTGCATCATATAAGATTAAATGAAGGCATCCCCTTTATCTGGGGTTCTTATGGATTGGAGACCGTATGAATAAGTTGATTTATTTTTCCCCACACCATTTCATATTTCTCCATCTGCTTTTTTAACTCTTTGTTTTCCTTTAAGATTTTATCTACTTCTTCCCGCTTCACAAAATCATCCTGCTGCGGAATATCTTTCCTCATTTTTTCTAGCAGCTGAATAGCAGCATCAATAGATTGAATCGATGAGGTTTCGATAGCTGGATAGGCAATTCGCTGCTTTAACCCTGCTTTTCTTTTGTCCTTTGCAGCCTGCACCTGGTCCTGGCATTGCTTTCTTATTTTCGCATTCCAACGGAATCCGCATGCTGCAGATGTTCTGGATAACTTTTCAGCAACTTCCTTAAAAGCTTCTAATTGGGTTCTCCCTTCCTGAATACATTGAAGTACGGTATCTGCTAACAATCTGTCCTCTTCTTCTGTCCACGCGTCCTGTCTTGTATCGTTCATAACATACCTCCTATTAGGGTTTGCTATCAATGTATGCAAAAAATAGGTATGCTAGAATCGTTTTATATTAAAAATATCCAGAAAGCTCTTAAAAAAATATATACGTGGAGGAAAACGAAAAAAACAGACCACGCAGTGTGATCTGTTTTCGTTAATTAAAATTAGTTGCTGATAACTTCTTTTCCATCATAATTTCCACATGCTTTGCAAACATGGTGAGGTTTCGTTAATTCGCCACAGTTGGAGCATTCTACCATACCAGGTACATGTAGTTTTTTATGCGTACGACGTTGGTTCTTTACTTTTTTGGAAGTTCTTCTTTTAGGTACTGCCATGACTTACACCTCCTTCAAAAATGAAAGTAAAACTTGAATCAGATTCTTATTTTTCTTTCTGGTTATTATTAAGGAGAGACTCCAATTTTTTCAATCTTGGATCGATGGGCTTCTCTTCCTTTGTCTCAGATACAAATTCCCAGTCCTTCCCGCTGGAAGGAGCTGCTTCATCCGAATCAGCGTTTTCGGCAAAAACGCGGAATGGAATTTCCAATAATATATTTTCCTTGATATATGGTGTTAAGTCAAGAACTTCTCCCTGAATAGGATGAATTTCTTGTTCTTCTTCCTCTCTTCCATAATAAGCAGATGCAGAGAAAACCTCATTTGCATCTATTTCAAATGGATAAGGAACATCCACCAATGTACGTGCGCACGGGAGTGTCATTTCTCCGGTCACATGAAAATTCACATAGAATTCTTCACCATGCACAGTTACTTGTCCGGTCACATGTACTGGAGGTATTTTTCGTATATCATTATTCATCGTTTCCAGTTCTGACACATCGGCTTGGCTATCAAAGAAATATGGCTCATTTACGGAACCTTTTCTAATCTGATTAACAGTCAATTTCATTAAAATCACCTCTAGGCAACAAGATAAATGATAAAAGAAAATGCTTCGTTTGTCAATATATTTTCTTTACACCACAGGTATAAGTTCGACTATAGCTCAGACAGCCCTTGTCGGCTTGCCAATTGCTAAATCTTCCATACATACGTAGTATTCCCTGTTACAGTGTATAAAAAACAACAGTTAAAACTATTCTAACGGCAGTTTGTCTTTTTGTCATTCTATTTCTCTTTTCGTCCTACAAATTCCGGAATATGTTAAAATAAAGCTACTTGAAAAAATAGAGGTGAGTGTATGGAAGCTTGCGGTTTAATAGTTGAATATAATCCTTTCCATTACGGACATCAATATCATTTAAAAAAAGCCAGGGAAGAAACTGATGCAGACTGTATTGTTGCGGTTATGAGCGGGAATTTTTTGCAACGTGGCGAGCCGGCCATTATGGATAAATATAATCGGGCTAAAGCGGCCATTCTCGGTGGCGCTGATTTAGTTGTTGAGCTGCCGTATGTCTATGCTGTACAGCACAGCGATTATTTCGCCAAAGGAGCAATCGATATGCTTTATCATTCCGGCGTCAGTGCTGTATGCTTTGGAAGTGAAGCAGGCATAATCGATTCTTTTTCCGATGCTTATCAGCTCCAGAAAGAGCATCAGAATCAATACGAATCCTTTGTTAAAAAATATTTAAATAAGGGACATGCCTATCCAGACGCAGCAACAAAAGCATATCAGCATATTTTTGGTATATCTGATATACTGGATGTGTCCAGACCAAATAATATTTTAGGATTAAGCTATGTCCGGGCAATTAAAGACGCCCATTATCCAATAAAACCAATCACTATAAAACGAATCGAAAATAATTATCACGACACTGCTATTACTGGAAATATAGCAAGTGCAACAAGTATCCGTAAAGAAGTGCTGAATAACCCGACTGCCAGCAAAGCAGCTGCTGAAGCTATGCCGGAGACCACATCAGATATTTTACAGAGCTATAAACATGCCTCAGGGTACTGGCATGATTGGGAGTTATATTTCTCTTTTTTGAAATATCGAGTACAAACAATGACGTTAGCAGAATTGCAGCAGATCGAAGGGATTGTTGAGGGGCTGGAGCATCGTATTGTACGCACAGCTATGGAGGCTTCCTCTTTTCAAGGATGGATGACTGCTTTAAAAACAAAACGTTATACATGGACAAGGCTTCAACGTATTTTTGTCCATATTTTAACCAATACAAGAAAAGAAGATAATATACTTGGTACCCAGACAGGTTATATACGGGTACTGGCCATGAATAAAACCGGCCAGGCTTATCTTAATCAGCAGAAAAAGAAAGCGGACCTCCCGTTTATTACAAAAATAAATCAAATCAAACACCCCTTCCTGGAAATCGAGGAACGGGCTGCGAAGGCGTATTACAGTATTTTACCCGGCAAGAAGCAAAGAGACTTCTTTTTACAGGAGATTAAATCACCGATTATTATAAAGTGAAACTTCATTTTGTTGAAGCAATTCTTTCTGACGTTACAAAAAAGAGGACTTCCGTCTTCATTATAATACGGAAATCCTCTTTTATTTAATTCATTTATTCATTAACACTTTCTAAATATTCTACAGCATCTTCAAACGTATCCACCGGAACAACCTCCATATCTGTCCCGATACTTTCTGCTGTTTCTGCTGCCACTTGGTAATTGGAGTCTTCGCGGCCGCCTTCATTCGGAGCGAAGAAAATATCAACGTCTTCTCTATCGGAAGCGACAACTTTTTTATCTATCCCGCCAATTCGATGGACATTTCCTTCATAGTCAATTTCACCAGTTCCGCCGATTTGCTTGCCGCCGGTTAGATCGCCCTCTGTTAACTGATCATAGATTTCCAATGAAAACATGAGCCCTGCACTCGGCCCGCCAATATTACCACTGGAAAAATGAACTTCTGGATTTACAGTTACTTCACGATCTGTGACAAGATTTATTCCAACGCCCACACGAGTTCCTTCGTCATCCAACGGTTCTAATTCCATCTCGGCAGTGTGTTCTTCATCATTTCTTTCAAACAAAACTGTCACTGTATCTCCGGCTTTTTTTCCATCAATATAATCAATTAAATCTTGAGATTCTTGCACTTCTGCATCATCAATTCCGATGATACGGTCTCCACTCTCTAATTTACCATCTGCCGGCAAGCCATCCACCGCAGCAACCACATAGACGCCATTAAAATGGATATCTATATCTTTTTCTGCTGTTTCATAGGCCACCACAGTTGCAGCTTCCTGAGAGCTTTCCATTACCTGAAGCTGTGCTGCCATATAATCTTCCTGAGACATTCCTTCCGGGAAAACCTGATCTAAAGGAAGAATATCCTGATGTGGAAGGACAAAGGCTGCAGCATATAAAATGGGAGTTGCCTGCATTCCGCTGACGGTCACTAAATGCATATCCCCTTCACTTGGATAGCCGTCGTCCACTTCGACAATGGGATCTAATGCATCGGCTCCGCCTGGTTTTTGTATATAATACGGCAATTGATACACTCCCAAAAAATAAACAATCAGTACAACCGCTAATAATCCTACAATCCTCCGTTTTGATAATCGCAACACTGCTTATTCCCCTTCCTGACACCCTTACTAAAAATATATCTATGGCATATTTTCAGATGGTATTCGCGTATATATCATATATAGCAACTTTTTTATTAAAACGATACATCGGACAAGCTAGCATTATTCTACTACTTCCTACCATAATTGTACAGAATGAGACTTCATAACAGGAAGATAAAAACAGCATGAGGATGCTTTCTTCTAACGAATAAAGGATGTTCAAAAAACGAATTAAAATAATACATCCATTTTTTAAACACGCACTAATAGGGGGACATCAGATTGAAGCAAAAGCTGAAAACACTAGGCTATGGCGGCATATCCATTTTTTTGTTTTTTAGTTTAATACGTTTTCCAGATCAAGCATTAGAAGCAGCCATCCGTGGATTAAATATGTGGTGGGAGGTCGTATTTCCATCTTTGCTTCCTTTTTTCATAACCGCTGAATTATTATTAGCTTTTGGCGTTGTGAAATTTCTAGGCATTTTATTTGAACCGATCATGCGGCCGCTTTTTAATATCCCCGGTGCCGGCAGCTTCGGCTGGATTATGGGAATGGCCAGCGGTTATCCTACCGGTGCCAAAATAGCAGCAAGACTCCGTGAAGAAAAGCAAGTCACACAGATAGAAGCTGAAAGATTAGTGTCTTTTACCAATAATTCAAGCCCGCTCTTTATATTCGGTGCCATTTCTGCAGGCTTTTTTTATAATATCAAACTGGGGCTTCTATTGGCTGTGTGTCATTACGGAGCTAATACGATTGTCGGGGTTGTTATGCGTTTTCATGGCAGAAAGCAGGAAAAGCAGATTACCAAACAAAAGAGACAGCCCTTTTCACTGAAAAAAGCATTTCAAGAGATGCATCGAAATCGGTTAAGAAATCCCCGGCCTTTCGGAGAAATATTAGGGGATGCGGTATTAAATTCGATTCAGACTCTTGTGATGGTCGGAGGATTTATTATTCTCTTTTCCGTTCTTATTAAATTGCTTTTCCTGATGGACATCACATCCTTTATATCTGCATTTATTGAACCGATTTTTCCTGTTTTTGATCTGCCAAAAGAGCTGGGACTTCCGTTTATTTCTGGTTTATTTGAAATTACCGTCGGATCAAACTTAATTTCACAGGTCACCACGGATTCTTTATTACAAAAAGCAATTTTGATCAGCTTCATCCTTGGCTTTAATGGATTATCCATCCAAGCACAGGTAGCCAGCATCTTAGCCAAGACAGATATCCGTTTCTACCCTTATTTCTTCGCCCGGCTTTTACACGGAACTTTTGCTGTGATTTTAACTATTTTACTATACAAACCGTTATACCTGGATCGAATTGTTTTTCATTCTAACGAGATTCCTGCCGGCACAATACAAGAGACCCCCATCGGGATACAAATATACTATCTATTACAGGCAATTGGGCCAAGCCTGACAATCATCAGTTTAGGGGCTGCTATTTTCATCCTTATTAATAAAGTCAGAAAAAAATAATTCTCCCTAAAGAAGAAGAAAGAGCCGCTTGACCGCTGACTCTCTCTTCTTCTGAAAATATGTAACGAATGAAATCCGCATCCGTTCATTATTTTTTTATTGATTATATTTCTGCTTCAGTGCCGTTTCCACCACTTCTGGAACAAGACCAGAAATATTTCCCTGGTATTTAGCCGCTTCCTTTACCATACTTGAGCTTAAAAAAGAATATTTTGTGTTTGTCATCATAAATAAGGTTTCCACGTCTTCGTTTAACTTCCGGTTCATCGACGTAATCTGCATCTCATATTCAAAATCACTGACTGCCCGCAATCCTCTAATAACTGCAGTAGCTCCTACTTCTTCCGCATAATCCATGAGTAATCCGCTCGAAGAATCGACCCTTACATTTGGCAGGTCCTTCAATGATTCTTCTAATAACTGCATTCTTTCTTCTACTGTAAAGAGTGGAGATTTGGATTGATTATTAAACACGGTAACTACTATCTCTTCAAACACTTTAGCACCACGTCTGATAATATCCAGATGGCCATTCGTTACCGGATCGAAACTCCCGGGGCATATCGCTAATTTCCTCATCATTTATGCTTCCTCTCTTTTATCTGATTGGTAAATCGTTACTTGAACTAAACCGCCATAATCTGCTTGTTTGATTGCTTTCAAGGATTTATACGTATCCGGCAGCATGTTTGTCTTATCATGCTCACAATAGACAATCGCATTCTTATTCAGCATTTTGCTATCGAGCAGATAATCAAGTAATTTCATATAATCTTTACTTTTATACGGCGGATCTAAAAGCACTAAATCAAATTGTAATTCTCGTTTAGCGATGGCTTTTAAAGCACGTTCTGCGTCATTTCGATAGACCTCTGCCTGCGCTTCTAATTGGAGCGATTTCAAATTTTCTTTAATGATTTGAACTGCCTTGGGATGTTTATCTACGAAAATCACCTTAGACATGTCTCTGCTTAATGCTTCGATTCCCAGAGACCCGCTTCCCGCAAATAAATCTAAAGCTAGTCCTCCTGAAAAGTAAGGACCCATTACTTGAAACACAGCTTCCTTTACTTTATCAGAAGTCGGTCTTGTAGACTCACCAGCTGCACTTTTTAACACTCTTCCTTTATGTATTCCTGCTATAACGCGCACTTCTGAATCACCTCAGCTTCTTTTAGCTCGTCAATAGTCTACCACGATTCGCCGCTTTAGCAAATTATTTTTATTCGTTATGTATATTATTTTTTACTTTGTCTATACTATCATAATGATTCAGCTAAATATGATTTAGTTGAAACGGAAGAAGGCTTATTCTTCCCCATAAGCTCTTCATCCGGTTTCTCCTCTCCCTTTAGCCTTTTATTTTTTATAAAAATAAAAGGACCTGCAGTAATTTTGACTGCAGGTTTTTTCTTTTTATTTGATATATTTCTTTTTAGACGTCTTGTTTAAATTCCCATTTTATAATCGTATTGCTTCGCTTTATCCGGCTTCGCGTTTTCATAGTTTGTCGGAATAAACGGCTTTTGAGAACGTTCCACTTTAGAAACAAAAGCAAACTGATTAAATTTTTTCTCAATAGCATCAATATCCTCGCGATTAACGTAAATAACCGCATAGCGATGCTTTTTAGATACGTGAATAAGATGACCATGTTTTTTTAGCTGCCTGACATTCTTCATATGTTGAAACCAGACAACAATTCCTTGCCTTTCTACCATGCTGTCATCCCTCCTTTTATTTCTATATGTATAAAGCAGGAAGCCCGCTTTCTGGACCCTGCTCTACGTCTTATCACAAATAACCGTCTGGAACCCCTTGCGGAAGGAAGTTTCATTTTACGAGGCACAGCCGCAAGCTCCGCCGCTCCCGCAGCCACAGCCGCTGTCTGTTAACGCTGCGCCGTCTTTAGGAGCTTTAATTTGCTCACTGACACTCTCTGCCACGAACTGGCTGACTTCATCCAATAAATTTTGCAAATTTCTTTCAGCAATTTTAAAAGCAGCTACTTTGTCGTTCAAATCCATATCCCTTTTTTTGGAACGGACCTGCTTCATAATATCATAATAGTCCGGATGATATCTGCCGAACCGCTGCACATCTTCATAGTGCTCTTTAACATCTGCAAATGTTCTAATCAGTTTCTGTGCTTCTTTATCTTCATCCAATACTTTCTTAGCCGATTGGTATTGCTGCATGATATCGGACTGCAGGATCATTTTTCCGACATGCTCCGACTCATCTAATATATCTACATATTCCATTGTAGCAATCATTTCCACACCTCCGCGAATAAATGAATAAATGTAAACAAGAGAAACAATCTCTTAGTAAGGTTTATGCCATTTCCTATTAAAATAGATGTTCTTTCATTTTACTGCATCCTCAATTAATAGTTATCCTTTTTATCATACCATTTTATTATTCGAAAGAAAACAGAGCTGACTTCAATCTTTCATCGATTTAGCCATCTCTGCGAACATTCTTACCATTTGTAATTGATTCGAGAAGGTATTCACTTTTTGAGGAAATGTTTTTCCATAAAATTTTTTTGCTTCTTTTTTCAATTCTGTCAGACGGCCGGGGTCGCGCATCAAATAACGATACCAAATAGGATGATATCGGACAAATTCAGCAAGTTCCGGATTTTTTCTAAGGTAGGCAATGACGTCATTATCCATGTTATCCCCTCTAATCTTTTCTTAGTGAAAAAGGAGCCCGGGGCGCTTTATTAGCGGAAGGCTTTTTCATATCACCAATCATTTCCTGAACAACACCAATCGCTTTACTTAATTGTTCGATTTGTCCATGTACTTTTTCCGAATCTAAGTTTTGCGTATAGTCTACAATCTGCCGGATAATATAGGAATGATCCGTTTTCTTACTTTTTTTGCTTTCTTGATTTGTTGATTCGCCCTGACTCTTTGATTCTGTTTTTGCCGCTTTATCTTCCGTTTTATATTCATCCCAAAACGGGTCATCTTCATCTAAAATTGCCCACTTTTCATAAAACTCCTGCCATCCCCTACCGCTTTTTCTGATTTCCTCCAACAACTTAGGATGGCGGTTCACAAAGGCTTTAAATGCTGCAACACTAGGATGTAATTGACTCATTTTTTCACCGTCCTTTTTACACTTTAGGGGCATACAGTTATGAAAGCTACAGTATGTGCATGGTTTTGTTGGAACGAGTAATCGCGATTCTACTACCAGTCCCATTGAAAGTAATCCTTTATTTGTGAGGCTCAGCCTGCTAAGCGTTATTTATAACTTCCTACAATAACCTATGTAAATCGGTTGAAAATGTGCTATCGGCTTATTATTTTCTGTACAAGAAAACTAGGTATACCGCTTGTTTTTTAAAATACCGGTGTTCTCGCCAAAGAGATGTCCGTTGGAGCGGCTATCCTTACTTTATTACTCTACAAAAAATAAAGAAGCCACAGGTGTGCGGCTCCTTTCTCTGTTAAACAAACATAAGTACGTTAAAAAGGTTTTCCTAAGAAGTTCTGTGTATAATAAAAGCGGTATACACCCACTCCAAGATAACTATATTCATCACTTAGTAATGCTTCCCGGTGACTTTCACTGTTTAACCAGCCCTCCATTGCCGCAGGAGCGTCCGGATATTGCGCTGCGATATTTTCTCCAGCAGCAACATAGGCAACCTGTTTTTCCTCCAGACGTTCTCTTAAACCATCTCCATCTAAACTAACATGAGAAAAATAATCATTCTCGTACATATCTTTGCTGTGGTCATATGCAACAAGACTTACTTGATCATCCCATTCTAAGTGCGGCAAGTCATGTTTATAACGCATGATATTAGAAATATCAAAAACCTGCTGCTCCATCCCTTCCTGAATTTCTCTCCATTCCTCTTCATTAAATTCAGGCTGTTCAGGCAGATCTCCCTGATATTCAATTTCATATGGCCTTTGCAATAAAAGCGCATCTCCTGTAGAAATCCTCATAGACGACAACGTTTCTGTAAACGTATCAAAATAAAATTGAATAAAAGTAGAGTCATTTATTTTCACCAGCGGTCTCGTCTGAAGGTCTTCTGTGTTTAACCGGAAAGTAAACGAAGAATCGCCATCCGTATAAGTTACTTCATTTAAAAAAGGAAATGTATCTGCCACTTCGATATAATCCGCTCCAGAGTCAATTGGAGATATCTCTAAATTATCCCCAATGGCATAAACAGATACAATCTCATCTTCTAAAATAGCAAACTGACCATATTGGCTTTCTGAGTCATTATATACATACCATTCATAATTATATGCACTAACATCAATTCTGTCCGGTTCTCCCAGTTCTTCTGTAAGTTCATTTGACGTCTTTCCTATCCATTGATATAAATCGCCTTCTAAATTCATCTGAGGAAGCTCTGCTGCTGTTCCTTTAGGCTCTATCGTTTCTTCATCCTCATTAAGATGGGACGCTGCTTCTCTTACAACCTCTACAGGTGATGAATTCATTTGGTATATAACAATAAATACAAGGAGTGCAATAATCATGATTATCATTACATTACGAAGCCTTTTCATGATTGGAACCCCCATCCAGCAGATAAATAAAACATTATCAATGCATGTTCAAAAAGCAGCCGGCGATTTCCGATAGGCGGGTGCCTGCATCCTTCTTTCCTATCTGATACAACGCGTCAGCTAAAGCGATTGCTGTTTTATCATTCGGGGACTTTTTGAACTTTCTATGTATAATCTACTTATCTATTTTATACCCTATTATCATAATATTATACCCTTTCTTTGCTATCGTCCATGGTTTCTATTGCATCTATTACCGTTTCGTATTATCCTTAAATTAAGCAGAATATTATTGATGAGGTGAAAGTAAAATGAGATTTGAAAACACTGGGATAGAAGACACAATTATTGATGTACAGGTACTGGATCACGTAACAGCAAATCTTGCCTTTATCCGGGCCGGGCAATGGGATTATGAACGCGTTACCTATGATTACAAAATCGGATCCAACGAAGAAGGTATTACATACTATATCCGCGTGCAAGGTTATGCTATCGAAGGTGATGTGGATAAGCGCAACGCCGTTATTAAATTAATGACTCCTTTACTTGGTAAACATTATTATCCACACGGCGTTGAGTATGGCGAAGAAGAGAACTTTCCTGAAAGCGTTGTAGAAAGAACGAACACATTACTCGCAAAACTTAGCGACGAACTGCAATATTACAAAAAATAAAAAGACACCATTCAAAAGAGCTGACATATTATCTCCAGTTAATATGTCAGCTCTTTTTATATTCTGAATGATTTAATCAGATAAGAAAAACCAAGAATACCGCTTGTTAAAACATCGGTGTTCTCGCCGAAGAGATGTTCGCTACGGGAAGTCGCTTTCCGTGGGCAACGTTCAGCCACACGGTAAGAAAACCGCTTCCTGCTCAGGTCTACCTGTTTCTTTTCCTGCAGGAGTCGACAACATCCGCTCCCATCTAAGAAGAATTATGTTTTATTTGCTTTTTATAAAGAAATGACACTAATACTAGCGACGGTTTTGATGGGGCGAGTAATCGCAGTCCCGGAAGAAATACACGGAGACTCCTGCGGGAATGCGCAATGGTCTTCGGTGGGGCGAGTAATCGCAGTCCCAGTCCCAGTGGGAAGACCCCGCAGGAAAAAAAGTGACCTTCTTTTTTTCTACCCGCAGGGCATAAGTGCGACTTTAGCTCTGTCTGCGCCTGTCGGCTTGCCAATCACTAAGTCTTCTTTTCACCCTCGGGGCATAAGTGCGACTTTAGCTCTGTCTGCACCTGTCGGCTTGCCAATCACTAAGTCTTCTTTTCACCCTCGGGACATAAGTGCGACTTTAACTCTGTCTGCACCTGTCGGCTTGCCAATCGCTAAGTCTTCTTTTCACCCTCGGGGCATAAGTGCGACTTTAACTCTGTCTGCACCTGTCGGCTTGCCAATCGCTAAGTCTTCTTTTCACCCTCGGGGCATAAGTGCGACTTTAGCTCTGTCTGCACCTGTCGGCTTGCCAATCGCTAAGTCTTCTTTAAAGGAGATGAGCTCGGGGCCCACGGAAAGCGGAGTGTGTTTCTGGGGCCTAAGATTACTCACCCCATGAAACCCGTTGGAGCGGATATATTCAGCATTTTTTATATACTTTCTTATTCTTCAAAAAAGGATACATGCTCCTTTATAAAGCACTGTATCCTTTAAATGCTGCATATATATTATCCCATCCGCAGATTAAAAACCAAGAATAGCTTTAATCATACTCGTGGTTTCACCCGGATCGTACATTACATATAGAAAAATATAAACAAGTATCCCCGTAATCGCACTGAAAAACCAAATAATACTTGTTATCGGGCCGATTTTACGGTGTTTCTTAATATTCCGCTTAAATGCTAATACAAGCGTTACAACTCCAAATACAGCTCCAACTGTAGCTAAAATAATATGGAAAATCAGGAAAATCGTAAAGTAAGTCTGTATACTTTCAGGTCCTCCAAAGCTTGTATTTCCTACAAATACGGTACGTGATACATAAATAATGAAGAAAAGAAGGGCACTGACAGCTGCTGATATCATCACAGCTTTATGTTCTTTTCTTTTATTTTTAACGATTAAAACCCAGCCTATTGCTACAAGTATTGCACTCAAAGCAATAAAAAATGTACTGATTGTTGGTAGTAAATGCATTGCTTTATCCTCCAGTATTTCTAATTATGCGTTCTAAAGTTCTCAGAAAGTTTGAAACCATGCCCATACAGTGACATTTTTAAAGCGTGCTTATGTCTCCGTATAACGATAATTATATGAACACAGATTGCAGCCATATATTATAGATGTTTAAGGCTTTGCCCTCCCGTTATATACGCTACATACTTTCTATCCTTTTACTTCAGCTCCACTTCTAAATATCTCTTTTCAATGTGATTCTGCTGGTTTTGCCGGCAACGGATCAATCGTGTTTTTTTCTTTGTTAACCCAAGAAAAAATAATTGTTGCTAAAACCCCTCCATAAGTAATTTCCTGAATAACCTTCATGATAATACCGCCGAGCTGCTGATCAATCAGTGTACTGAGCGGTGTAAACATTTCCGGCCCAGTTAAACCGGGAGCAAGTCCCTGTAAAACATCTGTCGGTACACAAAGACTCATCGCCTGCATCCATGCTCCTCCTTGTGTATAGGTAGCGTAAAGAGGTTCAGGTGCAAAAATAATCAATACACAGGCCGGTGTGATTAATACACTATTTGCAAAAATATAACCTATTTTTAATAGCGGCTGCATCCGGTCGAATTCCTTTAAAGGGGCCAGCAGCGGGAAAAACATAAAGAAGGCTGCAATTAATAGAATCCCGTGAATCACCGTATGAATGACTGGCGAAGACTTTGCAAACTCAAAGAAAGATGGTATATGATAAAGAGAAAATAAACCATTAAACAGCAATAAGGATATTAACGGTTTTGTACCTATTTCCACAATCGGTCTAATAACAGGCCGGTCAATTGCTTTTCGCCATAGCCAGGAAGGTATCCCTTTGATAACCAGTATCGGGATAATCAGCAAGTAAACAGCCATTTGAATCATGTGAGCAGTCAGCGTTATATGTGAGAGTAAATCAATTGGAGCGCCTTTTACTAAGTATAAACACACTATTGCCGTATAAAAAGAAATCTGCTGCTTCACAGTAACTTTATCATGATTGCCAAACTTATGCCGGTACGGTCCTGTAATTAGAAAATAAGCTAGTGCAATAAGAGCTGTAAATATCATAAAGTAAGGGCTCCATAATGCCCGAAACCCGAATATTTGTATATCTAACCACATACCTAATCATCTCCAGTTTAGTCTACTTTATCTATTATACCTTAAAATAAACAAGAATTCTCTAGTGGGATTGTGACGATTTTAAAACATATCTTTCTATTTTACGCACTATATTTTCCATATGATAAACAAAACGCTATGATGATTTAATAAATAAATCATCATAGCGTTTGTCATTTCAAAAGGATTGATTTCAATTTGTCTTACTTACCACCAAGTAATGATAGTAAAAGTCAATGCTACCATCACTGTAATAAAAATTCCCCCATAGATAATCTGGGCAGGTACCTCATGTCCTTTATCCTTTAAGTGCATAAAGTAGAAAAACTGAAACCCTACCTGTACAAAGGCAAGAAGCAGTAATATTGGAATAACATACGTAGATGGTACCTCTAACATAACAAGAGCAAATGCAACTAAGGTAAAGAAAATCATTAAAGCAAAGCTGACTACCATTTTTTGCATTTCTTCTTTATTCTTTTGCTTTTGGAACGAATTAATTTTTCTTGTACTCATTTCATCTGTCATAAATTAACTCACCATCCCCATCAGATAAACAACTGTAAAGATGAATACCCACACTACATCGATGAAGTGCCAATATAGCGCAAATGTATTAAATTTTGGTGCATTATACAAATCCAGTCCCCGCTTCGCATTGCGAACCATCAATGTAATAATCCAAGATAATCCGAATACAACGTGCCCGCCGTGGAAACCAACTAATGTATAGAAGGCTGATCCAAATGCAGAAGAACGAAATGTAAACCCATAATCATGAATATAATGTGCAAATTCATAAATCTCACACGCAAGGAAAGCAAGACCTAGTAATGCTGTAATTCCCATCCATAGCTGCATCTTTTTAAAGTCATTATTTTTCATGTGATAAATAGCATACACACTTGTTAAAGAACTTGTTAAAAGTAAAACTGTCATTAAGAATACCAGACCCAGGCCATATAATTCCTGCGTTGTCGGACCGCCTGCAGCAGAATCTTTTAAGGCAAGGTACGTACCAAACAAACAGGCAAAAAGAACTGTCTCGCCACCAAGGAATATCCACAAGCCCATAAATTTATGTTTACCTTCCGTTGTTGCTTTTGAAGGATCTTTTGGCATATTCTTTGGATCAATGGAATGATCATGACTCATATTAATCACCCACCCTTTCTAGTTCTTCTTTAGAAATATGATGTCCGTGGTCATCTTTTAATGAACGGATTAACATACTGATTAATGCAATTGCCATTCCTGCATATACAGCAATTAGCCAATATTTACTTTCTGTTTGATAAATAAAACCATAGGAAGCAATCGTAAACCCAATAGTCATAATGAAAGGGAGAATAGACCCATTAGGCATATGAATTTCATCTAATGGTTCTGCCGGAGTCACTTTTTTATTACCTTCCGTTTTTTCAATCCATAATGGATCTAACCCGCGAACTAATGGCAATTGTTTAAAGTTATAATGGACAGGCGGGGATGAAATTGCCCATTCAAGTGTGCGCCCGCTTCCCCAAGCATCGCCAGGGGCTTTTTTCCCTTTGATGGTTGTGTAGATTATATTAATCAAAAATACAATAACACCAAATGACATAAAGAAAGCACCAATGGTACTGATTAAGTTACCTGTATCCAGCCCTTGATTTTCCAAGAATACCCAGTAACGGCGTGGCATCCCCATTAAACCTAAGAAATGCTGAATAAAGAATGTTAAATGGAACCCAACAAAGAATGTCCAAAACGATAACTGTCCTAACCCTTCGTGTAAATACCTGCCAAACATTTTTGGCCACCAATAATGAAGTCCAGCTAATATACCAAACACTGTTCCACCGACAATAACATAATGAAAGTGTCCAATAACAAAATAAGTGTCATGATATTGATAGTCAGCAACAGCTGAAGCAAGCATAACACCAGTCATTCCTCCGATAGTAAATGATGGAATGAAAGCTAATGACCATAACATTGCTGTATTGATTTTGATACTGCCACCCCAAAGGGTAAACAGCCAGTTAAATATTTTTATTCCCGTCGGAACAGCAATTGCCATCGTTGCTACTGCAAAGATAGAGTTTGCAACTGGCCCCAGGCCAACTGTAAACATATGGTGAGCCCACACCATAAATCCTAAAAATGCAATTAAAAATGTCGCAAATACCATTGCTGTATATCCAAACAAACGTTTCTTAGCAAATGTCGGGAAAACCTCACTAAATACACCAAAAACCGGTAAAATCAAAATGTATACTTCCGGATGTCCGAATATCCAGAATAAATGCTGCCAAATGATAGCATTCCCGCCTAATGCAGCATCGAAAAATGCAGAACCAAACATGCGGTCAAACATCATTAAAAATAATCCAACCGTCAATGCAGGGAAAGCAAATAGTATTAAGATACTAGCCACAAAAGTCGTCCATGTAAACAATGGCATCCTCATATAAGTCATACCCGGTGCGCGCATTAAAACAATCGTAACAATAAAGTTGATTCCGCCCATTAATGTTCCTGCTCCGGATAATTGCAGCCCCATAATGTAGAAGTCAATCCCATGACCCGGTGATTGTATTGACAAAGGAGCATAGTTGGTCCAGCCGGCATCGGGTGCACCAGTAAACCAGCTAAGGTTTAATAACAATCCTCCAAATAAAAACAACCAGAAACCTAAAGAGTTTAGAAACGGAAACGCAACGTCACGCGCTCCAATTTGCAGCGGCATAATAAAGTTCATCAATCCTAATAATATTGGCATTGCTGCAAGAAAAATCATCGTTGTACCATGCATGGTAATCATTTCGTTATAAAGCCCTGCACTAATAAAATTATTCTCTGGTGAAATAAGTTGAATACGAATAATTACAGCTTCAAGACCGCCTAACAGGAAAAAGAATCCTCCGCCTGCAAGGTATAGAATACCGATCTTTTTATGATCGACAGTTGTCAGCCAATCCCATAAGGTAGCCCCGAAACCGCTTTTTTGAGCACTAGTCATACCCAAATTTTAAACCTCCCTTTTGTAACAGTCATTCACTTTTTAATCTCCTGCGTTTTCAGGTGTAATTTCTGAAGGCTGTAATTGCAATAGATATGCTGCAATACTTTCTGCTTCATCTTGATTCAGCTCTGGATATTGACCCGTCATTTGGTTGCCCGGCTTAATAGATTCAGGATCCATTAACCAGTCTACAAGGTTCTCCTCGTTATGCTCTAACACACCGGCAACATTGGAACGGTCTCCAAAGTTTGATAAATTCGGTCCAAAAGGTCCGTTATTCTCTGGGCCAGCTTCAATGCCGGAAGCAGCTGCATCTGTCGCATGACAATTCATACAGTTATTTGCTTCAAATAACTCTTGACCTTCCTGAGCATCCGCAGTTTCAGGTTCTGCTTCTGCATCTATGTTCTGCATATCATCAACCCACTGTTCATACTCTTCAGGTGAAACAGCAATGACTTTAAAGTCCATTAATGAATGCGAAGGTCCGCATAGCTCAGCACATTTGCCCCAGTACACACCTTCCTCGTAAGCTTCGATATACATTGTATTTACATTCTCTGCATTGACATCCATTTTCCCGGAAATTGATGGAACCCAGAATGAATGAATAACATCAGAAGAGAGCATATGTAAATAAACGCGCTCGCCTGTAGGGATATACAGGTCTTGACTTGTTTGAACTTCTTCTCCAGGATACTCAAAATGCCACCAATATTGATTTCCTTTTACATTAACATTGATGAGTTCATCTGCACTGGAGTCATCTGCCAAATCAAAAGTCGCCAGAACAGTAGGCACAGCAATAATCAACACCAAAATAATCGGGATTACTGTCCATATTACTTCCAGCTTGTGGTTCCCTTCCACCTGCTCAGGAATATGGTCTTCCTGTCCTTTTTTTCTGCGAAAGCGAACAAGTGTAATCACATAAATCACCATAACCACAATAAACACACCTGTCATGATCAATGTGGTCAAAATAATAAGATCCATGGCTTGTTCTGCGCCGTAACCTTTAGGCTTTAGTGCAGTCAGATTTTCGATTCCGCAGCCCGCAAGAAATAATGCAAGTAATGTGAATACGAAAAATACTTTGGTTTTTCCCATCCAACCTCTCATGTAAGAATACCTCTCTTTCTTCTTGTTCTTTCCTTTTATATTTAAATTTTAAGGAATAACAATCATTAATTAAATATCGGCAGTGTGACAATAATCATTAACGGAAAAAGAATTGTTAAATAATTCAAGGAAAATATAAATACTAAATTAGCCCATTTCATATCCTTCTCCGTAAACAGCCCTATAAAACCAATCACCAGCCATGCGATATTCAATATTGTTGCTACAATTGTAAAAGTTAAGCCCAGTGTAGGAAGCAAGAATAACGGCAACGGTAAAAGACAAGCGATATAAACATTGATTTGTCTTTTCGTTATGCCCATGCCTTTAACCACTGGCAGCATCGGTACTCCAGCCGCCTTATATTCTTCTTTTTTCTTCATTGCCAAGGCAAGAAAATGCGGTGTCTGCCATATAAACATAATTAAAAACATGATAAGCGGAACCACATGAAAAGAAGGATCGACTGCTGCCCAGCCAATCACAGGAGGCATTGCACCAGACAAGCTTCCAATAGCCGTGTTTAATGTGTATCTTCTCTTTGACCACATGGTGTACAATACGACATAGCCAAACCAGCCAATAAAAGCAAATAATGCCGCGTACCAAGTGGTAAACATCAATACTGCGAGTCCAAGACTGCTGACAACTATTCCCATTATCAGTACTGCCCGCAATGAAAAGAATCCGGTCACAGTTGGTCTTTTCTTCGTTCGGGACATTTTGGGATCAATATCTACATCATACCAGTTGTTCATAATGCAGCCGCCGGCAATTACTAAAGCACTTCCAATTATCATCAAAAGAAATGTTCCCCAATGATTGCTAAAGGAGGCGTTCGTTAAAGCGATAGCTACTAAAAAACCTGTAATTGCCGTAATCAAATTAGAGTTGACAATTCCGATTTTTATAAGCGCCTTCACTTCTGACAGAAAAACAGTTATTTTTTCTTTGGTTGAAATGGTTGTGTTACCGATCAGCTCCGAGTAAGTCATATCTACTTTATCCATAATTTCCCCCCTTCGCACCAGTAGGAAGACATAATAATAAACAGAATACACGCATTTGTTTCTATGTATTCCGTTTCCAACTTTAATTATAGCATGGATTTCTATGACAATCTAATGAACTTTTATATAATATATTACAACTATTTGAACATCCAGCTAAAAAGTTGTCTCGGAAAATAGATAAAGAAAATGAATTATGTATATTTTCTATTTTTTATAAAACGGCAACTGTTCTTCTGCATACTAATCCATAATATATTTCTAGCAAACATAACTGAATTATGCAAGCTTTTTTTATTTGCTGATGAAAACTTCAAAAAAACATGATACTATTAAGATTGGTATTTGGGTT
Organism: Oceanobacillus sp. FSL K6-0251; assembly: GCF_038004725.1. Taxonomy (NCBI): domain Bacteria; kingdom Bacillati; phylum Bacillota; class Bacilli; order Caryophanales; family Bacillaceae; genus Oceanobacillus; species Oceanobacillus sp. FSL K6-0251. Next base: position 3,150,296 of record NZ_JBBORS010000001.1, read on the forward strand.
TTATTTTTGGAATAAAGTCATTTTGTCTGTCTTTATTTGTTAAACGGATGATATCAAAAATCAATGCAAAAAATTTATCTTATTCGTCCCTGATACAATTTTTCAAATAGGGAAAGCTGTGCTTCTATACAGGCATTACAAGCGGATGTTAGATTTTGTTCAAAATTGGAAAGCGTTTCCCGCATGATTTTTGGTACACTGGAGATATTGGATAATTTACATAAGAAGTGAGGTTGCATAGATATGTTAAAAATACTAAAAATACTATCTGTGACAACGGCCATTGGAATGCTTCCCCTTCTTTTAGGAGGAGCACTTGTTACAAAAACAGGTTCAGCGGATGGATGCGGAGACAGCTGGCCGCTGTGTGAAGGCGAACTTCTCCCTGCTAACCTTCATTTTGAAATGATTGTTGAATTAAGTCATCGAATGGTCAGCGGCGCAGTTGGTATATTGGTGCTTTTACTTGCTATTCTTTCCTGGAAAGCATACAGACATCATAAGGAAGTTATTTTTTTAAGTTTTTCTGCATTATTTTTTATTATTGTACAAGCACTGGTCGGTGCAGCAGCAGTGGTCTGGGGACAATCTGACTTTATATTGGCTACCCATTTCGGGATATCTTTAATTTGTTTTTCTGCTGTTTTTTTACTTATGCTATTATTCTTTGAAATTGATAAGAAATTACATACAGAAGATATCCATATTAAAAAATCTCACAGAATTGAAATCTATGCGATAACGGTTTATACAATGTGTGTGGTATATAGCGGGGCACTGGTACGTCATACGAATTCCATCCTGGATTGTACCGATTGGCCATTTTGTTCCAATTCAGAGCCATTTGCCTTTGCAAGCTATTCCTTTCATCAATGGGTCCAGATGGGGCATCGTTTTGCAGCTGGAATCTTATTTTTGTGGACAATCCTTTTAACAGTCCGTATGCTAAAGAAATATAGCCGCAGCGAGGTTATGAGATGGGGCTGGATAATTACGCTGTCACTGATTACATTGCAGGTTATCTCCGGCTCGCTCATCATTTTTACACAGCTTAATTTATTTATTGCACTAGCCCATGCACTATTTATTACATGTTACTTTGGAATGCTGACTTATTTTATCCATCTGTCTTTCCGAAGCAGCAGAAAAGAAAAATAATCGAATCTATTATATTTCAATATTCCAGCCAAAAAATAGAAGGGACCTTGCTTGCACTTAAAGAAAAAACCAGAATACCGCTTGGTCTTTAAATCACCGGTGTCCTCGCCGAAGCGATGTCCGCTGCGACGGTTTTCGATGGGGCGAGTAACCGCAGTCCCAGGAAGTCGCTTTCCGCGGGCAACGCTTCAGTCTCCTCGGAAGAAAACCGCTTCCTGCGGGGCCTTCACCTGTTGCTTTTCCCGCAGGAGTCGACAACATCCGCTCCCATCTAAGAAGAAATAACGCAAATTCTAGCGACGGTTTTTGATGGGACGAGTAATCGCAGTCCCAGAGGAAAAATACGGAGACTCCTATGGGAAAGCGCAATGGTCTTCGGTGGGGCGAGTAATCGCAGTCCCAGTGGGAAGACCCCGCAGAAAAAAGTGAACTTCTTTTTTTCTACCCGCGGGGCATAAGTGCGACTATGCTTCTGTCTGCGCCTGCCGGCTTGCCAATCAGCAAGTCTTCTTTAAAGGAGATGAGCTCGGGGCCCATGGAAAGCGTAGTATTTTTCCGTAGCGGCTATATTCAGCATTTTTTATATACTTTCTTATTCTTTAAACAAGGGGTCCTTCTTTTTTATCCATAGCTTTAATCTGAAGAGGATCCGATTGAGAGTTTATCCTTCTCTATTTATACGAGTTGGTGTATCCCCTTATCCCAATAATCATCCATTACGCAACAAGCCCCTTGGCTGATTCACCAAGGGGCTGTTTTTATTTTGTTTATTCAAATTCAATTAATAAATCATTTACCGCAATCGAGCTGCCTGCTTGCGCATGGATTTCTTTAACCACTCCATCAAGCGGTGCCTGTACGGATGTTTCCATTTTCATTGCTTCATTTGTCATCAGATGCTGTCCTTTTTTAACCGTATCTCCCTTGGCACAATGTACTTCAAGGACGGTTCCAGGCATCGTTGCGCCTACGTGCTTTGGATTGGATTTATCTGCTTTCGGATTGGCTGCGATCGCAGACTCAATACTATTATCACGGACGACGATTTCTCTGCTCTGCCCATTTAATTCGAAATAAACAACACGGGTGCCGTCTTCTTTCGGCTCAGAAATAGAAACCAGCTTCACAATCAGGGTTTTCCCTTTTTCAATTTCTACTTCAATCACTTCACCAAGCTTCATGCCGTAGAAGAATGTCGGTGTGTCTAATACGGACATATCGCCATACGTATTCAAGAAATCCTCGTAATCTTTGAATACCTTTGGATATAATGCATAGGAAATCAAATCATGGCTGTTGACCGGACGATTCAGTTCATTATAAAGTGTATCACGCATTTCTTTAAAATCAACGTCTTCCAATAGCTCCCCAGGTCTTACAGTGATTGGTTTTTTATCTTTTAAAATCAGCTTTTGCAGTTTTTCCGGGAAGCCTTGGTAAGGCTGTCCGATATATCCTTGTGCAAATTCAATCACCGAATCAGGGAAATCAATGGATTCGCCTTTTTCATAGATTGTTTCCTCTGTTAAATCGTTTTGCACCATGAAGAGCGCCATATCTCCGACCACTTTGGAGGATGGAGTAACCTTGACAATATCACCGAACATATCATTCACCGTACGGAACATTGCTTTCACTTCATTCCAGCGATCGCCAAGCCCTACCGCTTTTGCCTGCTGCTGCAGGTTGCTGTATTGACCGCCTGGCATTTCATGCTGATAGATTTCTGTATGCGGCGCATTCATGCCGCTTTCGAAATCTTTATAGAACTGGCGGACACCTTCCCAATACTGGCCAATTTCTTCAAATTTTTCAATATCCAGCGCTGGTTGATATGCTTTTCCTTCTAAAGCATAGTACAGTGACTGTGCACTTGGCTGAGAAGTCATCCCTGCCATCGAACCAACCGCGACATCAACCGCATCGACTCCTGCTTCAATCGCTCTCGAATAAGCGTACACTCCATTGCCGCTGGTATCATGCGTATGCAGGTGAATCGGAATATCGACGGTTTCTTTTAATGTGCTGATCAGCTGATAGGCTGCTTCCGGCTTCAGCAAGCCTGCCATATCCTTGATTCCCAGAATATGAGCGCCAGCTGTTTCCAGTTCTTTAGCCATATTCTTATAGTAGTCAAGATCATATTTTTGTCTGCCTGTGTCTAGGATATCACCCGTATAACAGATTGCAGCTTCTGCAATTTTATCCGTTTTGCGGACGTTATCGATGGCTACCTGCATGCCCTCCACCCAGTTCAAGCTGTCAAAAATACGGAAGACATCAATACCGGCTTCGGCACTTTTCTTCACAAATAATTCGATTACATTATCCGGATAGTTTTTGTATCCAACCGCATTGCTTGCACGCAGCAGCATCTGGAATAACACATTCGGCATGCGCTTTCTCAAATGCAGCAGTCTTTGCCAAGGATCCTCTTTCAAGAAACGGTAAGCAACATCATAGGTTGCACCGCCCCACATCTCTACAGAAAATAGATTTGGCAGTAATTTTGCCGTCGGCTCTGCAATGTGCAATAAGTCATTAGTACGAACGCGTGTAGCCAGTAAAGATTGATGGGCATCACGAAATGTGGTATCGGTCAGCATCACCTGTTTTTGATCCTTCAGCCATTTAGCAAGTCCTTCTGGACCGCGTTCATCTAAAATTTGTTTCGATCCCGGCTGTGTTTCAATATTTTCTGTGTTCGGAATAATCAATTTATCAAAATCTGGTTTATCCTGCTTTTCCGCACCATCTACGCCATTTAACGTGGTGTTTGCAATATACGTCAGCATTTTGGTTCCGCGGTCACGGCGTACTGGGAAAATAAACAATTCTGGTGTTTTATCAATAAACGTCGTATCATATTCTCCGGATAAGAACTGTTCATGCAGCATCACATTTTCCAGGAATGGAATATTTGTCTTGATTCCTCTAATTCGGAATTCTTTTAAGTTTCGCACCATTTTAATGGTAGCCTGTTCAAAATCAAGCGCCCAGGTAGAAACTTTTACTAATAATGAATCATAGTGAGGTGAAATAACTGCTCCCTGGTACGCATTTCCTGCATCGAGACGGACACCAAATCCGCCGCCGCTGCGGTAAGCATTGATTTTTCCGGTATCCGGCATAAAATCATTCAGCGGGTCTTCCGAAGTCACACGGGATTGAATCGCATAACCTTGTGTTGAAATTTTATCCTGTGTTGGAATACCTACTTCCTTATCATGAAGTCCAAATCCATCCGCAATCTTGATTTGCGTCTGAACGATGTCCACACCGGTAATCATCTCGGTAATCGTATGCTCTACTTGCACACGCGGGTTTACTTCGATAAAGTAAAAATCGTTTTCGGTTACCAGGAATTCCACCGTACCCGCATTGAGATAGTCGACATTTTTCATCAAATCGACAGCTGCCTGACAGATTGCTTCTCTCAGCTCTTCGTTTAGAGATAAGCTTGGAGCTACCTCAATCAATTTCTGATGACGGCGCTGTACAGAACAGTCTCTTTCATATAAATGAATAATATTCCCTTGGTTGTCACCAATAATCTGTACTTCAATATGTTTCGGATTTTCAATTAATTTCTCTACATAGATTTCATCATTCCCAAAGGCAGCCTTTGCTTCTGATTTTGCGCGGTCATAAGCATTGTCCACTTCATTGGCATCCTGCACCACACGCATGCCTCTTCCGCCGCCGCCAAGCGAAGCTTTAATAATAATCGGATAGCCATGCTTATCTCCGAAAGCTTTGACTTCTTCTAAAGAGTTAACCGGGCCGTCACTACCCGGAATAATTGGTAAATCGGCAGCCAATGCTTGTTCTCTTGCTTTTACTTTATCTCCAAACATATTTAAATGCTGGCTGGTAGGGCCGATAAAAATAATGCCCTCTTCTTCACAGCGCTTTGCAAATTCGATGTTTTCAGAAAGGAAGCCATAGCCCGGATGGATTGCATCCACATCTACTTCTTTTGCTAAAGCAATGATTCCTTCGATATCTAAGTATGCGTCAATCGGCTTTTTCCCTTCCCCGATTAAATAAGCTTCATCCGCTTTAAACCGGTGAAAGGAAGACGAATCTTCGCTGGAGTAAACAGCTACAGTGCGAATATTTAACTCGGTACAAGCCCGGAATACACGTATCGCGATTTCTCCTCTGTTTGCAACTAATACTTTGTTAATTTGCTTTAAGTCTGTCATGCTTTACCACCTCTGTACGAATTGATAGATTTTCTGTGGAATAAACTAGGCTTAGGAGCCAGTTCTTCCCTTTCACTTTCTTTCTTATTAACTTGCATAGCTATATTATTAAGAATCCCCATGGATATCATCATAAACAGCAAAGAGGATCCTCCATAACTGATAAATGGCAAGGGAACACCTGTAATTGGCAGAACCCCGCTAATTGCGCCTAAATTAATAAAAGTTTGAATGCCTATCATCGATGCAATCCCAAGTGCAAGCAATGAACCAAAACTATCCTGGCATCGTCTGGAAATATAGAGTCCTCTAAAGACAATGGCAGCAAGTAAACCTAAAACGATCGCTACCCCTATAAATCCGAGTTCTTCCGCAATAATGGCCATAATAAAATCCGTATGACCTTCTACCAGAAAGCCCAGTTTTTGGATACTTTGTCCTAATCCTTCTCCTGTCCAGCCGCCCACACCAATCGCAACATACGACTGGATTAATTGATACCCGTTTAAATCCGGCGAATTAAACGGCTGGTAAGCACCAGTAAAACGGGAGAGTCTTTCTTCCGTTACCATGTTTGGAATGGCAAATGCAAGCAGCAGCAAGCCGGCAAAAACAAGAATAGATAAATGTCTCCATTTGATACCAGAAGCAAAGATAACAGAGCATGCCATCAAAAATATAATAGCAGCTGTTCCAACATCCGGCTGCGCCACAATTAATCCAAGAACGACGGCAGTGATGATAAGCGGAGGCAGCACTCCTTTGCTAAACTGGTCTAAGTAAGCCTGCTTTTTAGAATATATTGCAGCTAAATACATAATCAGACCAAGCTTAGCGACCTCTGCAGGCTGCAAGCTGAATGGACCAAACCGAAACCACGACCTTGCATTATTGACTGTATCTCCAAAGAAAAGAACAGCTACAAGTAAGATAATACAAGATATAATGATTATCTTCATCAGTCTTTGATAGATTTGGTACGGCAAGAAGGATGTAACCGCGAATCCAATAAGTGCAACAATAAAGAATACTAATTGCCTGTTAAGATAAAAATTACTGTCTGAACCTTCCACAACAGCTAATACCATACTTGCACTATATACCATTACTACTCCAAAACCAGCTAATAGAATTGGCGTAATCATCAATGTGAAATCGAAGTGCTTCCAATTTTTTAACATTATTTTTCTCCTAGTCACTATGTAAGTTTAAGTGTGTGTTCAAAAAGTCCGTTAAAAAAGACCGAGAAGTTCGAGGCAGCGCAGCTTTGAGCAACGATTTTAATGGGGCGAGTAATCGCAGTCCCCAGCGGAATGTATGCCGTTAAATACATGAGCAATGGCTTTAATAGACCGAGTAATCGCAGGTCTCAGCGGAAAAGCAAGCTAACGAAGAAATTCGATGTGTCATTTTTGGCGGACTTTTTGAACATCCTTTTTTAAGAGATTTTTAACAGTATATCATATTTTTAATAGAGCTGTTATAATTATCTCTCATTTGTCAGTATACATTTTTTAACATATAGGAAACAACAGGAAGCTCTAAAAATTTATTCTAACCTGCATGGTTACGCATTTTTTAGTATTCCAACCATTCTTCAGCTTCCTTTTGTTACGTATGTAATTATTTCATTTTCATTTTTGAAACGTCTTCATCTTTTCTTTCCTAATTTAAGATTCAGCCAGCCTTCACGTATTTTTTCTATCAATATAGTAAGGATAACATGAGCATACACATTAAAAGCCGCAATCCTTCGAATTATCCTGCCTGAAAAAGTGAAAGCTGTTGCCGAACTTTTTTTGGATTCAAAGCTCAAATTCAGCCGTGACTACTCCTGAATAAGAATCAATGCACACTGACAATTGTTATTCTCCAACTTATAAAAAAACCTTGCCGTTTGTTAAATTGGCAAAGTTTTATTATGGTACTGTCCCAGCAGCGGCAAATATACTCACAATGTACGTTGTGAAGCCTCATGTAATATATTAAGCTTTTTCTCCAGGTTTCCCAATAAATTTCGTCCTTCTTCTTCTGTAATCAATTCCAGACGAACTGCAAAATCAATTTCTCTAGATAAGCCAAACATCTGCGTATCCAGTACATCTTCATATACAGGACATTGTGGCATCGTCAAATTTTCTATCTGAACCTCGATTAAACGAAGTATCTTATCAGCATCAGCTTTCAAAAGAGCGTGGGCTTTTTCACGGTGATTAATCGTTACATCAGGCATCAATATAATCCCCTCCGCATTTTAACATTCTTTATATAATATTATCGCTACAAGCACAAAAATGCAAACATAACTTAAGTATAATGTTAAAAATACGCTTTTTATTCCTTTTTTTGTTAAAATCAAGGGCAGGCAGATGTTGCAGCTTTCTGAATTAAAATAGATGAAAGTACTCCTAATCTTTGCTATTCTAATAGTTGGAAGTACGTGCAAACTGCATTTGTGAAGCAAACGCTTCCCTATCTTGATTTGCACTGCATGCATGTATGTATATACGTAGGGGGATAAAATAATATGATCGTAATGATTAAAGGAAATGTCGGCTATCCTATCACACTTGATCCAACTGTATGGATTTTTGATGATAGAAAAGTGGAATTAGAAAAAGCTTTTACGGAACCAGAAGAACAAGAAACATTTACTTCAAACTTTCAAAAACCGCCTGTAAACCGGAGTATCTCGAAGATGGAAGGGGAAGCATATTTAAAAAACAGCTATGTTATCCCATTGCATGATTTTCTGAATAATGCAGAACCAAAAGCAGACGCTGCGGAAGTTGAATTTATTAAAAGCAATGGAGAAAACGAAAAAATAGCTTTAGAAGACGCCAAGAATGGTTATTTGCTTTTTTCCTTAGAAGGAAAGCCGCTTCGTGAAGACGGCCCCGTTCACTTTTATTATAAAGATGGCTCTAATCAGGATAATCCAATTAAGTATATTAAAGAAATTCATATTCATTAATCATTAACAAAGTCCGCCCGCTGTCTATAAAATAAACAGCGGGCGGACTTTCTATTATCTTTTTTCATTTTCTTCTTTTGACAGCTGATTCATTTCAGCCTTTTTTTCATTATAGTACTGTACTCCAAATTGCGACCCCTCGGAAACCATTTTAGCATTTTCCAATTGATCCAATTCTTCTTCCGTAAATTCATCAGGTTTTCCGGCGTTTTCAAATACCCTTAAAGTTCCCAGCGATGATTTTATTTTTTTTCGTTTCTTTCTATCTGTCAATAATACACCGGCAACTCCCGCTCCGACTGCTCCTAATGCTGATACCACATATCTTTTTTTCATGTTATCATCCTTTCCATAAATTGAAACTTCATTTTACTTAAGGAATCCCTTTCCCCTGCTTCCTCAGGCAAAATAGGATTGCTGAAAATCAGGCACTTCTTTATTGTTATCATTCCCACTTCTCACCTTTTCAAACTTTGATTATTTAATTAGCTCTATAAAATATGCTATACTTATAGTGTGTTATATAAGAGAATGCTCAAAAAGCCCAATAAAAATGACACGGCGATGCGCAGCGGTAGTCTTCGGAGATGCTAGTGCCGGAATTGCGCCAGAACGCTTCGACGAAGTACGTAATCCCAAACCTGGAACATCGCATTCATAGCTGGCCGGTCTTTTTCATCATACTTTTTGAACAGGCACTTTCTAAAGAAATTGTTTTACTCTTATTACCGAATTGAGGTGGAAACATGCAGGTTAAATGCACCATATGCGATAAAGTGGAAGAAATAGAAAATAATTCACCACATGCGAAAAGATTGCGCAATCGCAGAAAAAATATTCATTTATGTACTACTTGCTATGACCGCATTGAAGAAAATACAAAAAAAAGACTGGCAACAGGAAAATTTCGCTTTTATCAAGAAGAAAAGAAAGTAGATGATTTCCTATAACCTGTATTTTTTTATTCCATTAAAAAGCAGAGAAGCCGATTATCGACTCTCTGCTTTTTTAAGTGATATCCACTTTTTCCTAATAACTTTCTCCGATTTAAAAACGGACGGCTTCTCATACTTTTTTTGCTTATGCATTATCCTCTTGTACATCGCTGCGATTTTTTCTCTCTCGATGCAGACGAAAACGGTATATCCCCAACACTAATATGATAATAATCAAGCATTCTATTGTAGGCATTCTCATTACCGTGGAGAAGATAGTTATAACAAATGTTCCAACCATTAATAGTATGTATACAATGATATTTTTTGCAATCGGGAGCTTTTTTGCAAAGCCCAGCTGATAAGCTATTGCTGAAAGAATTAGATTCATTACATAAAAAATCCAGAAAATATTGTCGGTTCCATTCAATTCAAAGACATAATCAAATACCATAACTTACATGCCACCTTATCTAATAGAAGATACACATTTACACGCTTCCTTAATCATACTAAAAGTGCTTTCATATGACTAGAGAAAAATGAAAAATTATATGTCTGTTTTTTGAAGTTCTCGTTATTATCCTTTATACTGGTTTGTGGACAAATAGTAAAGGCGGTTGAAAATGAAGAAAATTGATATTTCCATGCTATTATTAGCATTTCTAGTTGTTCTGTTATTTATTTTAGTGGGATTGGCTATTGCTTTTCGAAATGTATGGGCCATCATTTTATGTATTATCCTAGCATTTTCTGTATTCGGATTTGCAATGTCCAGAAAGAAAAAAAGGAAGGGATGATTATTTCCTTCCTTCCTTTAAAAATCCTATAATGGAATCATGGATTGCGGGATTAGCCACGACAGCCGGTGCTCTTTCCAGCGGGTTCCAAGGGTTTCCGTCTACATCTCCGGCAACACCGCCAACTTCCTGATTCAATATAATTCCGCCGGCAACGTCCCATGGTGCCAGACTTAAAGCAAGATAAGCATCTTGAACCCCTTCAGCTACACTCGCTAATTCTAATGCTGCCGATCCAATTGTCCGTGTACCTCTTACCGTACGCACAAATTTTTGCATAACTGAATAACTTACCACACGATTCTCACATAACCAAAAATGGTTCATGCCGATAATGGATTCTTCCAATTTTTTCTTTTTATCTAATGGTTCTAATCGGGTTTCATTTTTAAAGGCACCTTCACCGCGCTTAGCATGGTAAAGCTGATCACCCATCACATCATAAACAAAACCAATCTCACCTATGCCATTATGTAGAATACCAATAGATATTGCAAATGAGCGTTTTTGGTGGACAAAGTTCATTGTTCCGTCAATCGGATCAATAATCCATATAGTTCCGTCGACACTAGACAATGTGTCCCCGAAGCCTTCCTCGCCAATAATGTGATGCTCTGGATAAGCTTGATGAATCCGGTCTACAAAGAATTTTTCCGTTTGTTTATCCAGAGCCGTTACTAAATCATTCGGATTAGATTTTGTTTCAATATCCAGCGGATCATTCATATGCTCTCGAATTTCGGTCCCTGCCTCATATATCCAACGTTTTGCTGTTTCATAAATTTTCTGTCTTTGTTGCTGATTCATTTATATATCGCCTCCAAAAACTACATGTAAGCTTATTTTATCAGACTCCTCTTTATTAAACCAATCCTAAACTTACTATAAAGGAATAATTGAGGATGGAAATATTCAATAAACAACCCTAATATGCTCTTTCTTTTGAACTACCCCCACTTATCAACCTTCAAGGTGCTTGAAGTAGGAGATTCCTAAGAACACCAACCTACCGGTCAGTTATGGATTAGGCTATCCCCGCAGTTCCTGCGGTTAATCGCAATGCTTCTTTACGAAGATTCCTGCTTGTGTTTCTCTCTCTTTGGTGATGGCATTGACAGATATCACACGTCCATGCACGCAAAGCGAGATTTTTAACGTCTTTGTTTTGGTGTCCACAATTGGAATACAGCTGACTGGATGGATAGTTTTTAGCGATCGTAACGACCTGTTTTCCATACCAGGCCGCTTTATATTCCAGCATCGTCTGGAACGCAGACCAGGATACATCGCTAATCGCTTTCGCAAGATTACGATTTTTTAACATGTTTTTCACAAACAAATCTTCTATTCCGATGATATCGTGGTTTAGGCCAACAGGATGTTGGTCATGCAAGCGTTGCCGCAGGACGCGGCAATTTTAGCTTGTCTCCTTATCGGTGGAGATTTTATCTAACATGTCTTTTCTTTTATTGGCAATTTTTTCATGAAGCCGGGCTACTTTTCGCTTTTGTTTCTGCCAATTCGCTGAGCCCACCTGTCGCCTTGAAAGAATCACCTGCGCTTTTGCCAGCTTCTTTTCTAATGTCTGGAAAAACCTTGGATTTTCATACACCGTCCCATCGGAAAGGGTTGCAAAATCGGTTAATCCGACATCGATGCCTACAGAGGAACCTGTTTTTTCATCGTGTCCAATTTCTGTTTCAACTACAATCGAAACAAAGTACTTGCCTGAAGGATTGCGCCCGATTGTTGCATTGACAATACGCCCTTCCAGTTCCCGACTTTTGGCAAAACGAACCAATCCGAGCTTAGGCAGTTTGATATGTTTATCCAATACAGCAATGTTTCCATTGACATATTTGGTTGTATACGATTAAACAGGATTCTTTTTTGATTTAAAACGAGGTGCCTTGTTCTGTTTCTTGTAATAACGTGTATAGGAATCGTTCACGTTTTCAACGGCTTTTTGAAGGGCAATGCTATCAACTTCTTTGAGGAAAGGATAAGTTTTCTTCAATTCTGGAACCGCTTTGATTGCCTTATTTTTATTGAAAAATTCGCCCTTCCAATTATTTTGAAGAAGCTGTCCGTTTTGTACCATTTCATTCACCGTATGCTAATAGTGGCCTTTTTCTTTTTGTTTTCCTGTAAAATAGTTGTAGACAAAGCGGGAACAGCCGATTGTCTTATGGATGAAGGTGATTTGTTTTTGTTCGGATAGATACGAAAACGAAATGCTTTTGTTATTTTCATAGCTTCTAACCTCCTCCTGTCTATTATATCAGAAGAAGGACGATTACGGAACATTTGTTCGATTCAGCATTGGACAGTCGAGACACCAAAAAGCAATCTTTTGTGCATAGGAGATTCACCTCCCCCTTACCTCTACGCGATTGAAGAGGGCGTTTTCTCTCCTTTTTTTTGATAAAGAAAGCGGCTATATATTAGGGTATTCTGATATTATTTAATCGATAAGGCTTATCCACTGCTCACTGAGCTGCTTCAGCCTCTCTTTAGATTTGATAATTTGTACAGTATCTTCCTCCTGCATCGCATCAAATAACGTTGCCAATTCATAATCAATCTCTAATTTGATGACAGGGAGACGTTCTTCTGCTTCTTTTCGACGGAGAGCTTCCATAACATATTTCATCCTATCACTCCTTTATAAGGAAATTCACATTTCACCTAAGAGCCTATCATTTCTTTTCGTTTCATGTATGTGCTATATATTATGATTCACGAGATAAATTGTTCACTAAAAACTAAAAAATCAATCTTATTCTTACCTCACTATACCCTCTTTTTGAAGTATTAAACATTTCTCCCGGGCAAAAACAATTGCTTTTTAATCGTCCTCTTTTAACGTCTTCTGCTCTCGCTTGACTTCTTATTACAGATAAAGAATAATAATTTATATTAAAAAGGTATATACACCAAAGGAAAGGATGGTATTTGTGGAATTACGTCATTTTACAAAAGAAGATTTTCAAACATTTACAATTGATGGATTAGATGAGCGTATGGAAGCTATCCAGAATAGAATACAGCCAAAATTTCAAGCTATCGGAGAAGAACTTGTTTCCTATTTGTCTGAGAAAATAGACCAGGAGCTTTATTTACATATTGCCCGACACGCTCGCAGAAGTGTAAATCCGCCGAATGATACATGGCTGGCAATTGCAGATAACAAAAGGGGCTATAAAAAGCACCCTCACTTTCAAGTCGGATTATTTGATGATCATTTATTCATTTGGCTGGCACTTATTTATGAATTACCAAACAAATCAAAAATTGCAGCGAGCTATTTAGATCATTTTGAAGAAATAAAAACTCTTCCTGCGTCATTTGTTGTTTCATTAGATCACACTAAAAAGGATGCCATTTCCTTAGAAGCGCTAACGGAAAAAGAGATAGAACGTTTCCGCGATGTAAAAAAAGCCGAGTTCTTGATCGGCAGACATCTATCCTATGATGATCCGATTTTACAAAATGATAAAGAACTATTTACAACGATAACAGAAACCTATGAACAGCTGCTCCCGCTTTACAAATTGGCAATCGACAGCCGTGATGCATAAAAGAAATCCCCTAAACGACATAAAGTTTAGGGGATTTCTTTCATTTTATCGAAATAAAAGCTTCTTCCGACTCTCTTGCTTTTTTCACGACATGGTAGCTGGAGTATCCAGAAGAACGCTTAAATTCTTCAAATAATTGCTTTTCTTCACTTTTTGACGGAACAATCTCTTTAAAGCGCCGATATAAAGAAAGAAGATCAGACCGTCTGACTTTTTTCTCGTATGCCTGCTCAATTAATGAGAAAAAATTGACTACATCAATAATTTCATTTGTCGACCACGTTTCGTCCATGGGGTACGTATAATTCATTTTTACACCTCTTTACTCCATTTTTCTTTAATCTCGTCTGCTTCCCTTATAATGGAGTCCATGACATCTTCTACACTTAAAATCTGCCGGATACGGCTCACGCCTTGGCCCGCCCATCCAAATCCATCTGACGCCTTGCCAGAATGGATATACTTTTGATTTACCTCTCCACTAATATAATCCTTTAACTGCTCATAATTATTCCCGTACTTTTCTTCCAGCGAGCGAATATTTTCTGTAAAAGGCGTACGTAATGCTCTTGCCGGCGTGCCTAATGAACGTTTAATAACTACTGTATCTCCTTCACCGGCAGATACAATTGCTTTTTTATAATTTATATGCGCCTGAACTTCCTTTGTTGCAATAAATCTTGTCCCCATTTCAATGCCTTCTGCTCCAAGAGCTAGTGCTGCCATCAAGCCTCTTCCGTCGACAATACCGCCTGATGCAATGACGGGAATTTTAAGTTCATCCGCAACCTGCGGCGTAAGAACAATGGTACCCGTATCACTTCTGCCCAAGTGACCTCCGCCTTCTTGCCCTACAACCATTACGGCATCCGCTCCTAATTCCTGCGCTTTGACAGCCTGTCTTACAGATGCAACCAAGACTAATTTTTTGATAGGGTGACCTTTTAACAGGTCAAAGACACCGGCAGGATTTCCTCCAGTTACTGAAACTACTGGCACCTGCTCCTCTACAGCCGCCTTTACCATGTGATCAAATTTTCTGCCGTGCTGCCCAATAGCAAAGTTAACCCCAAAAGGCCGGTCTGTTAACTGTTTTACTTTTTGAATTTCTTCCCGCAATTTTTCTGGAGAGGACAAGCTCATTGCAGTAACCTGTCCCAGCCCGCCAGCATTACTTACTGCTGCAGCAAGATCAGCATAAGCCAAGTATGCCAATCCCCCTTGAATAATCGGATATTTAATATTTAACAGCTTCGTAACCCTTGTTTGATACACGGTTTCCCCTCCACATTATCTTATTCTAATGTTTCAATTAAATTTGGATCAGCTATCTCATAACCCTGATCCCGCAGACCGTCAATAACATCTCCTAATGCTTCATTTGTCCATTCACGATCATGCATCAGCAAGTTCGCGCCCGGTTGGAGCAAGGAATAATTAATATCTATTTCAGGCGCTTCGCCAGAAATAAGAGCTTCTTTTAATTTATCTGCATCCTGATATTCCTCAAAATAGTCAAAACCGTACGTCCAATTCATTAAAACCATTCCTTCTTCCTTTACAACTTCGCGTGAATGATCTGAATTCGCGCCATGCGGTGCCCGAAAGAATTGCGGACGTTCACCAATAATTTCTTCAATTTTATCGTTTAGACTGACGATCTCCTCTGTCTGCTCATCCTCAGGAATTTCCGGGATCACCGGATGAGAATACGTATGGTTACCGATTGGGAATCCCATTTCATGGATGGTTTTCAACGCCTCTTGTCCTTCTTCATCTTCAATAAAGTGTCCATTCACAAAAAATATCGCTTTCGCATCCTTTTCCTGCAATGTTTCAGCCATTTCCAGAGCATACTCATCAGGTGCATCATCAATGGTTAGAAGGACTACGTTCTCGTCTGCATCATCAATAGGGTGAATTGCTGCTGTTTCTTCGTCTATGTAGTAAGCCGGCTCCTGGTCCTCTGTGTTTTCCTCCTCATTGCCTTCTTCTTCCGTTTCTTGTTCATTTGTTTCATTTTCAACCGAATCCTTATTCTCTTGGTTCTCGGTATTTTCTTCTGGCGCTTCTGTCTCCTCCTCAGATTGTTCTGCACTGCTCTCCTCATTATCATTCGAACTGCAGGCCGCCATCGCACCGACTAACAGAATGAATACGACAATAAATCCGCTTTTTCGTAACATATTATCAAGAACCCCCATAATCCATTATAAAATTCTGATTTTATTATAAGTTAATTTTTTACAATGAGCAACCAAAGTATTTATTAAGAAAGGGAATGAAATATGTTTGATTTTTTTAATATTGGGTAGTTAAATAATAAGCTAAAATTACAAAATACATAAAGTGTCACTATCTACATTCTTTCGACATGAAACTGGAATAAATGATTTGAATTTCATACCAGCAAACAATGAATACAAACTTCCATTGGGAAAAGCCTTCTTGATTATCTGCTGACGAAATTAATTTAGATGATAAATAGCTTTGACAGGATACATACTTCTTCCGTTTGCTTGTACAGGTGTTAAATCAAAAGGTTGACAATAAGGTTAAAGGATTGTTAGTCTGTTATAGGTATTTAACAAAAGAAGAGGGAATAAATCGGTATAAAACCAGTCTAAAAACGGAAAAAAGCAGCAGTTTAGTTGTTCTGACGCTAACATAATCCATTTCACGCTAAATTACTAACTAACGTTACAAAAGTTAAAATTCATAATTACAGAAAAATTGATGTGATTTGGATTTGTACAACAATCTTTTGTATTGTTTTAATTTCATTATCAATGTCTGGATAATCTCTCTTTATAAAGGAAATATAATAAACGCCAATTAGTTGAACTTTTAAACATGACAGTAACCAGAATGAATGAACATTGAAATGTATAAGAAAATAGTGATGCTGCTTAGCTTACATTACTTAAATGTTATAATATAAGGAGGTCATACTTATTAAATCAAAAACAATTACACCTGTTTTTTGGGTATCCATATCGTTGATACTTGTATTTCTTATTTGGGGAACCTTTTTCCCTGCAAATGTAGAAAATGTTTTAGGCATCATTGACGGTTTTATTTCAGACACATTTGGCTGGTTTTATATGCTCGTTACTACTGGTTTTATACTAGTTGCCCTATTTCTCATTTTTGGACCTTATGGAAGAATAAAATTAGGAAAACCTGATGAAAAACCAGAATATAGTTATTTCACCTGGTTTGCATTTTTATTTACTGCCGGTATGGGGGTAGGCCTCGTATTCTACGGTGTGACAGAGCCCGTAACACATTATTATTCACCTCCTTCAGCTGAACCAGAAACATTGGCTGCAGCAGAACAATCGATGCAGTACACTTTATTCCATTGGGGTTTCCACCCATGGTCTGTATACGCAGTACTTGCATTGGCACTGGCTTATTTTAAATTCCGACATCGTTCTCCTGCTTTAATCAGTTCTGTTTTTGCACCATTGATTGGTGATCGCACAAAAGGTATTTTAGGGATTTCCATCGATACACTTGCTGTTTTCGCAACTGTATTTGGTATTGCAACATCACTAGGTCTAGGTGCAACACAGATTACAGCCGGGTTAAATTTTACATTTGAAGGAATTCCAAATAACTTTACAACAAATTTAATCGTTATAATCATTATCACAGCACTATTTATGTTATCTGCTACAACAGGCATTAACAAGGGTATTCGATACTTGAGCTGGACCAATGTTGTACTTGCAATTGGATTAATGGTCTTTGTGTTCATCCTTGGTTCTTCTACCCAGATGATTGAATCCTTTACAACTACATTAGGAAATTATATACAAAATCTCCCCAGTATGACATTAAGCACAAATGCATATATTGGAGAAAGAGAATTCTTAAATTCCTGGACACTATTTTATTGGGCTTGGTGGATTGGCTGGTCACCATTTGTTGGAACCTTTATCGCCCGTGTTTCTAGAGGAAGAACAATTCGTGAATTCGTTATTGGTGTAACTGCTGTGCCTGTCATATTTAGCGCCATCTGGTTCTCTGTTTTTGGTGTCGCAGGTTTAGAAATGGATGCATCCCAAGGTGGCATGATTCATCAATTAATGAATGAACTAGGGAATGAAGTAGCTTTATTTGCTTTCCTTGAGTCCATGCCAATGGCTTCAGTTGTCATCGGTATTGCTGTTCTCTTGATTTCATGTTTCTTTATTACGTCAGCCGATTCTGGTACTTTTGTGCTTAGTATGCTTACAACCGGCGGAAAGTTAAACCCTAACATAGGTATAAAAGTAATTTGGGGACTGATTTTAGCTGCTATCGCCTCCGTTCTGTTATGGTCTGGCGGATTAAGCGCACTTGAAATGGCTATGTTAATCGCAGCATTTCCATTCGCTATTTTAATGATTTTTATGTGCTACTCTCTCTTGAAAGCATTGAAAAGTGAACATAAAATTTTAACATTGGAAGCCAGACAGCGCAGATATGATCCGGAGTTCCGGGAAAAACAGAAAAAAGAAATAAAAGAAATGAAAGAAGGATTCAAAAAAACTCTTCCCGAGATTGATCAGGAAGAAAATAGACCTGAATCTTAACTAATAAAAACTGTGCTGAAGAATGAAATAATGTTAAAGAAAAGCTCTCCTTAAAATTAAGGAGAGCTTTTTTATACCCAGTTTTCGACACCAAAACACGTTTATCATTACTTTTCTTTTAAAGTATTACACATTGCTACAAAAGAATGTTACTCTAATATCATTTTCGTTACTATTTTATAACATCTCTTAAATAGTGGATTTTATTTGTTAAACTATTTATATCCAGCGAAAACAAAAGTGACAGTGATTGCTTTTATTTTCGGGAAGAGGTGACATAGAATGAAGAAATTTGGTATCATTCTACTATTATTTACTATGATTCCCATATTAAATAGCTGTCAACATGAAGAGAACATGCAAGTTATTGAATTTGAATTTACAGACTATCATGTTATATATGTTCCTCCAGCTGAAGATAATGATAGTTATATGAATACATTTGTTGATTTGAAGGCAAAATATCCAGATGAAATTTCCAGTCCGGAAAAACGCACCATGGATAATCAAGAGCTGCCGTCAGATTATACTTTAAATAATAATAGTGTTTACTTACTTAAAGATGAAGATGTTATCTACTCGATTGAAAATCATATGTCACGCGGAGATCTTATGGAGACATTAGAATCCATTGTCAGCGCAAATGATCAAATTATTTACTAGCTTCTGCATGAAGGAGTAAAACCCTTCAGAATAGATTTATTGCATGATAAAAGGGAGTCAGGCACCTTGGATTATTAAAGCAGGTGCCTGACTCCCTTTTTATATTTAAGAAAAGCAAGGACACCGCCTGATCTTCAAAAACCAGTGTTCTTGCCCAGGAGATGTACGCTTCGGCGTTTTTTGATGAGGCGGGTAATCGCAAACTCTTTTCGATGGGGCGAGTAATCGCAATCCCAGTCTCAGGAAGTCGCTTTCCGCAGGGAGTGTATTTATTGCTTTCTTATTCCTTAAAAAAGGCATGCCCGGATATATACCCGGAGCATGCCTTTTTTTTCAACAAATATTACATTGTGTGGATTGGTGTACCCAAGCCTACTTCTGCAGCTTCCATCGTAATCTCACCTAGTGTTGGATGAGCATGGATAGTTAATGCAATATCTTCTGCTGTCATTCCAGCTTCAATAGCCAGTCCGATTTCAGAAATCATGTCACTCGCATTTGGACCAGCGATTTGACCGCCGATGATAAGACCATCTTCTTTGCGGGTAACCAGCTTCACAAAGCCTTCTGAAGTGTTTAACGATAATGCACGTCCATTTGCTGCAAATGGGAATTTCGCAGCTTTTACGTCATAGCCTGCATCTTTCGCAGCTTGTTCAGACAGACCTACTGTTGCTAATTCAGGCTCCGTAAATGCTACTGCCGGAATAGCGTTGTAGTCAATAGCTGCTTTTTCACCGCTAATTGCTTCTGCGGCAATTTTAGCTTCATAAGATGCTTTATGAGCAAGAGCCGGACCAGGAACGATATCGCCGATTGCAAAGATGTTGCTTACAGAAGTTCTTCCTTGATTATCCACTTTAATCAAGCCTCTGTCATCTTTTTCAACACCAATTTGTTCTAAGCCAAGTTCTTCTGTGTTTGGACGGCGTCCTACTGTAACAAGTACGTAATCAGCTTCAATGACTTCTTCTTTGCCGTTTGCTTCATAAGTCACTTTTACACCATCTTTTGTTTCTTCTGCGCCTTTAGCCATTGCTTCTGTAACAATTTTAGCACCTTTTTTATCCAGCGTTTTTTTAACAACTTGTGTCATTTGTTTTTCAAAGCCGCCAAGAATATCTTTAGCACCTTCTAAGAACGTTACTTCTGTGCCGAAGTTTGCATAAGCTGTACCAAGCTCAGTTCCAACATAACCAGAACCGATAACAACTAATTTTTCAGGAACTTCAGTTAGAGCCAATGCTCCTGTAGAATCCAATACTCTTTCAGAGAATTTGAAAGAAGGGATTTCAATTGGTGAAGAACCAGTACCAAGAATACAGTTGTTAAATTTGTAAGTTTGAGAGTCTTTTTCGCCGGCAACTTTTACCGTATGCTCATCTACGAAGTAAGCTTCCCCTTTTACAATATCCACTTTATTTCCTTTTAACAGTCCTTGAACACCAGAAGTAAGTTTGTTTACAACAGATGCTTTCCAATCTTGTACTTTAGAGAAGTCAAGACTTACGTTTTCTGTTGTAATACCTAAATCATCAGAGCCTTTTGCATTCTGATATTTGTGTCCTGCTTCAATAAGTGCTTTAGAAGGAATACATCCAACGTTTAAACAAACGCCGCCTAATTCACCTTTGTCAACAATTGTAACCTTTTGTCCCAGCTGTGCTGCACGAATTGCTGCAACATAGCCTCCTGGACCAGCACCAACGACAAGTGTGTCTACTTCTACCGGGAAATCTCCTACTACCATGACTTACGCCTCCATCATAATTAATTGTGGGTCATTCAATAAACGTTTGATTTGGTTCAATGCATTTTGAGCAGTTGCACCATCAACGATACGATGATCAAAGCTTAGGGATACAGCAAGAACTGGAGCCACTACGATTTCACCATCACGAACGACAGGTTTTTCAGCAATACGACCAATTCCGAGAATAGCTGCCTCTGGATAGTTTAATACTGGAGTGAACCACTGACCGCCAGCTGAACCAATATTGGAAATCGTATTGGAAGCACCTTTCATTTCGTCTGGTTTCAGTTTACCATCTCTCGCTTTAACTGCCAATTCATTGATTTCATCAGAAATCTGGAAGATAGATTTTTTATCTGCATCTTTCACAACCGGCACTAAAAGTCCGCGATCTGTGTCTGCAGCAATTCCGACATTGTAGTAATGTTTTTCTACAATTTCATCCGTTGCATCATCAATGTAAGAGTTAAGGATTGGGAATTTCTTAGACGCAGATACCAATGCTTTAACGACATATGGCATGTACGTTAACTTGATTTCCTGTTCTGCTGCAACTGCTTTGAATTTCTTACGGTGAGCTACTAATTCTGTAACATCCACTTCGTCCATTAACGTAACGTGTGGAGCTTTTGATTTAGAGTTAACCATTGATTTAGCAATTGCTTTACGCATTGCTGTCATTTTCTCGCGTGTTTCCGGATACTGTCCTTGTGGAGCAGCAGCTGCTTGTGTATCTTCAGAAGTTGCCGGTTCTGCAGATTCAGAAGAAGCCTCAGGCTGATCTCCGCTTAAGAAGCTTTCTACGTCTTCTTTTGTAATACGTCCGTTTTTGCCGGATCCTTGTACATCTTTAATATTCACATCATTTTCACGTGCGAATTTACGAACAGATGGCATTGCGATAACACGCTTGTCATCTGATTCAGATGCATTGTCGTCAGACGCTTGATCCGCATTTTCTTCCGCTTTTTCTTCTTTTGATTCCGAAGAAGCATCGTCTGATTTAGTATCTTCCTCTTCTTCATCATCGTATCCTTCTGCATCAAATGAAATTAACGTATCACCTACAACTGCAACTTCACCTTCTGCCACATGGATTTTTGTAACTGTTCCGTCTACCTGAGATGGAATCTCAACGACAGATTTATCATTTTGAATTTCACAGAGCACATCGTCTTCTTTTACTTCGTCGCCTTCTTTAACGAACCATTTAACGAGCTCTCCTTCGTGAATTCCTTCACCGATATCTGGTAATTTAAAATTAAATGCCATGGATTTGACCTCCTAAATAATTTAGAAATTGATTACTTCGTTTACTCTTTCAACAATGTCTTTATGGTCTGGCAGCCATACTTCCTCTGCATCAGAGAATGCATAAACTGTGTCCGGTGCAGTAACACGAAGAATAGGAGCTTCTAAATGTAAAATTGCTCTCTCTTGCACTTCAGAAATAACTTGTCCAGCGATACCAGCTTGACGCTGTGCTTCTTGGACAAATACGACACGATTTGTTTTCTTAACAGACTCTAAAATGGTGTCATAATCTACTGGAGAAACCGTACGCAAGTCGATTACTTCTGCTGAAATACCATCTTTCTCTAATTCTTCAGCTGCTTTTAATGAAGAATGCACCATTGCGC
This sequence comes from Oceanobacillus sp. FSL K6-0251, assembly GCF_038004725.1. NCBI lineage: Bacteria > Bacillati > Bacillota > Bacilli > Caryophanales > Bacillaceae > Oceanobacillus > Oceanobacillus sp. FSL K6-0251. The sequence goes on from NZ_JBBORS010000001.1 coordinate 3,172,591, forward strand.
CATAAGCAAGTAACGTAACGTCAGTACCTTCGCGTTTTACGTCAGCTTTTCCAAGCTCTACGGTATAATCTTCTTCCGGAACTTCCCCGCGGAAAGAACGGTATAACTTCATATGCTCTAAAAATACAACCGGATCATTATCGCGAATTGCAGAAATAAGCAGTCCTTTTGCTTCATATGGTGTAGAAGGAATAACTACTTTCATACCCGGCTGTTGTGCAATAAGACCTTCTAAAGAGTCCGCATGCAGTTCAGGCGTGTGAACCCCGCCGCCAAATGGTGCACGAACAGTAATTGGCGCATTGTAATGGCCGCCGGAGCGATAACGCAAACGAGCCATTTGGCCGTTAATCGAATCCATTACTTCATAAACGAAGCCGAAAAACTGGATTTCTGGAACCGGACGGAACCCTTCCATTGCTAAACCAATGGCTAAGCCGCCAATTCCTGATTCAGCAAGCGGCGTATCAAATACACGGTCTTCGCCGAATTCATCTTGAAGACCTTCCGTAGCACGGAAAACTCCGCCATTTTGTCCAACATCTTCACCAAATACAAGCACGTTTTCGTCATTTTTCAGCTCAACGCGCATTGCATCAGTGATTGCTTGAATCATTGTCATTTGTGCCATGATTTATTTCGACTCCTTTGCTTGATAGATTTCTTTTTGCTCCTGTAAATGAGTTGGAAGCTCTTCATACATATTATCAATTAAATCAGTAACTTTTTGTTTAGGCTGTTGTTCAGCTTGTTTAATTGCTTTTTTAATATCTTCTTTCGCTTCGTCAATTACTTTGTTCTCATCTTCTTCTGTCCAAAGCTTTTTACCTTCGAGGTATTTACGGAAACGAACAAGCGGATCTTTTTGCTCCCACTCTTTGTCCATATCTTCTGTACGGTAGCGAGTTGGATCATCACCAGACATGGTATGCGGTCCAAAACGGTAAGTTAATGTTTCGATTAAGGTAGGACCTTCACCTGCTACTGCACGGTCACGAGCCATTTTAGTTGCTGCATAAACTGCTAAAACGTCCATGCCGTCTACTTGAATTCCTTCAATTCCGGCAGCAACAGCTTTTTGAGCTAATGTTTTTGCATTGGTTTGTTTTTCTACAGGAACAGAAATAGCAAAACGGTTATTTTGCACAACAAAAATAGCAGGAGCTTTAAATGCGCCAGCATTGTTTATTCCTTCGTAGAAATCACCTTGAGAAGTACCGCCGTCACCTGTATAAGTGATTGCTACATTCTTCTTGCCTCGTTTTTTCAAACCAAGTGCTACGCCAGCTGTTTGAACATACTGTGCACCGATTATGATTTGCGGGCTTAGCGCTCTTACTTCATCTGGATATTGGTTTCCATGAAAATGTCCTTTAGAGAATAAGAAAGCTTGGTATAATGGAAGTCCCTGCCAAATCAACTGTGGAACATCACGATATCCCGGTAAAATAAAATCATCTTGCTCTAATGCAAATTGACTTCCTAACTGAGAAGCCTCCTGACCGGCAGTCGGCGCATAGAAACCTAAGCGTCCTTGGCGGTTAAGTGCAATGGAACGCTGATCAAGTATACGTGTATATACCATGCGTCTCATTAACTCCTTCAATTCATCATCTGATAAATCAGGGAGATCATCTTTGTTTACAACTTTTCCATTTTCATCTAGAACTTGGAACATTTCGAATTGGTTTTCAATATTTTCAAGTACCTGTTTCAAAATGATTCACCTCTTCCTTTCTTATATCAAAATTAAGTATCCTTTTACTATTCTACCCTTAAACAATAAAAATTACATACTAATACCTTTACCCTAATGCAGAAATTTTTAATCTGTATTATTTTATCACTACTGTTCTAAAAGGACGAGCAATAGAAAGTAATACAATTTTTATCTCCTATTATCTTAGCTCATTTTTTATGGATGGTCAATCAGTTTGTTTCTTGTACATTGATATATGATTCAAGGGTTTGCTGCTCCCTGTTCCATCAAGTAAAAACTGTATTACTATGTAAAAAAACTGTATCAATTTTGTATCATTCCCTGCATAAAACATTGTGCTGTAATTTTTTCTTTGCAGCATACATGCGCTCTATAAGAACATCCGATCCTACCCGCTAAGAAAAACCAAGAATACCGCTTTGTCTTTAAAATACTGGTATTCTTTCCGAGCAGATGTCCGCTGCGGGAAGTCGCTCCCATCTAAGAAGAATTATGTTTTATTTGCTTTTTCACAAGGAAATAACGCTAATTCTAGCGACGCTTTTTGATGGGACGAGTAATCGCAGTCCCAGTCCCAGAAGAAATACACAGAGACTCCTGTGGGAATGCGCAGTGGTTTTAGTAATCGAAGTCCCAACTTTAGCTCTGTCTACACCTATTGGCTGCCCATCAGCAAGTCTTCTTTAAAAGAGACTGAGCTCGGTGCTCACGGAAAGCGTAGTGTATTTCTGGGGCCTAAGATTACTCAGCCCATGAAACCTGTTGGAGCGGCTATATTCAGCATTTTTTTATATACTTTCCTATTCTTCAAAAAACCTCCTGCGCAGGTTTTTCCTGAGCAGGAGGTGCTTAACGGTAATTATTCTTCTGTATCGGCATCTGATTCGTCTTCATAACTTACATTTAAATCCGATACTTCATAAAATGTACGTTTTGCTTCATTATAGTCAGCTGTCAATTGATTAAATTCTTCATTCAATGCAATAATTCCTTCATAATTTTCATTTAAAGCTTCTAAATGACTGGTTACTTCATCCTGTTCAAGCTCTTCCTGCTGCAGCATTTCATATAACTCTTTTTCCTGGTCGACGGAGGTTTGGTACGTATCATTTAAATCATAGTATGTTGTATATCGCTCTATCATGATGTCATACATGCTTTCTGCTTCCTGCTGAACATTTTCATCCTCTAAATCAGAGATAAGGGACTCCACTTGTTCAAATTCTTCTTGAGAAGCTTCAATGCTTTCTCTTTCTTCACCAAGCTTTTCCTGCTTTTGTTCAACGATAGAAATGGCTTCCTGTGATAATTCTTGAATCTGATCAAATTGCTCCATATCCAGCTCCACAATCTGACTGAATATTTCCTGTTCCTGCTGCTCCAGTTCTTCAATTTCCTGCTGCTGTGTTTCATATCCTTCTTCTATTTGAATTGCTTCTTCAAGATGATCATGTATTTGTTCTTCAGCAGATTTACTGCTGCATGCAGCAATGAATAATAAAGAAGAAATAATAATTGCGTATAAATAACCTTTTTTTGACACAAAAAAACCTCCAATATGTACGTTTCTTTTTGTTTTTCCTATGTATCCGTTTTTTAAACTATATACGACTAAAATTGTAACATATGATGCGAAGTTCAGGAAAGACTAGAGCAAAACCTTTTACATCCTCCCCTCCTATTTTATAATATGAAATATCATCCATGTTTAAATTTATGTGTTATGATAAGCAACAGACTTGTCTCGCATTATTTTATAATTTAAGCTAACGTGTTCAAAAGGAACGAATGATTTTCAATGTAGCTAGTAATCGCTGCGCCCAGGAAAAGCCAAGTCAATAAAAGAGTTTGCCGCTTATTATTCAGGAACCTTTTGAACATCCTCTATAACGTAAATAAACAGATATAAAGGAGTCGTAAACATGATAACAATGAAAGATATTGTCAGAGAAGGACATCCTTCTTTAACAAAAAAAGCCGCTAAGGTAGATGTGCCGCTGTCTGCGGAAAACAAACAATTATTAGAAGATATGCTTCAATTCTTAAAAAACAGTCAAGATGATGAAATAGCTGAAAAATATAATTTAAGAGCCGGAGTAGGTCTGGCTGCCCCTCAGCTTGGCATTGAAAAACAATTGATTGCACTGCATTTTGAAGACAGCAAAGGAAAAAAATACAGTATGGGACTGGCCAACCCTAAAATCATCAGTCACTCTGTAGAGCAGGCATACTTGCAAAATGGAGAGGGCTGCTTATCTGTTGACCGTGTTATAGAAGGATATGTCCCAAGACACGCTCGTATTACTATAACTGCAACAGATATAAATGATAATCCAGTTAAATTGCGTTTAAAAGATTATCCGGCTATTGTTTTTCAACATGAAATCGATCATACAAACGGTATTATGTTTTTTGACCGGATCAACGAGGAGAATCCTTTTGCCATTCCGGATAATTCCATTGAAATCAATTAATTTAGCGCTCCCGGAAAATTCTTTTCAAACTGTATAAAATTGCTGATTTAGACGATGATAGAAATAGTTTAGCAAACACGAACAAAGGAATATTTTTTATTATTTATCGTTTTTTATTTAATTCTTTCCAATTTCGTACTATACTATAGATAAGAGGATTGGACGGTAGAGGGTTAAATTTGCTTTTCTATATTATCGGAAGGAGAAGTGAGTCCTTATGCTGAAACGTCTTAAAGAGAAACTAAAAAAACGTTTGAAGGATTTACTAGGCAAAGAGGGACGCGTACCAACTACTAATAAATAATGAACAGCCAAATAAGAATATCATTCTTAATTAGAAAAGCCATTTTTCAGGTGAGCTGACGGAAACTTGCCTTTTATAACGGAATACAACACATCGTATGAATAACCCTGACTAAATAAAGTTTTTAAATTTTAAAGGAGAGATGAAATGATTTTTAAAGTATTATATCAGGCATCACGTAAAGAAGTGCCTGTAAGAGAACGTACGGAGAGCCTCTATGTAGAAGCTGAATCCGTCAGAGAAGCAAGATCAAAAATTAGTGACCGCGATATTAACATTGAGTACATTCAAGTATTAGATGAGGCACATCTCGAATACGAAAAAAGTACCGGCAATTTTGAAGTGGAGAACGTATAGTAATGAAGTTTGTAAAAAATGATCAGACGGCTGTATTTGCCCTGGGCGGACTTGGGGAAATCGGCAAAAATACGTATGCAGTTCAATTCCAGGATGAGATTATCCTTATTGATTCAGGAATCAAATTCCCTGAGGATGACCTTCTTGGTATTGATTATGTAATCCCGGATTACACCTATCTTGTGCAAAATCAAGATAAAATCAAGGGTCTTTTTGTTACACATGGTCACGAAGATCATATTGGTGGAATCCCATTCTTATTAAAACAAATTAATGTGCCAATTTATGCCGGAAAATTAGCTCTCGGTTTAATTCGTAATAAATTAGAAGAACACGGTTTATTACGCAGTACCAAGCTAATTTCCATTCAAGAAGACGATGTGATAAAATTCCGTAAAACTTCCGTTAGCTTTTTCCGTGTTACACACAGTATTCCAGATTCATTTGGTATTGTTGTAAAAACACCGCCTGGAAATGTCGTTCATACCGGCGATTTCAAATTTGATTTCACACCAGTCGGTGAACCAGCAAACCTTGCTAAAATGGCTCAAATTGGCGAAGAAGGAGTATTATGCCTCCTATCCGATAGTACGAATAGTGAAGTACCTGGATTTACAATGTCAGAAAGCGTCGTTGGTGAAAGCATTCAGGATATATTCAGCCGTGTTGACGGCAGACTGATTTTTGCTACGTTTGCGTCTAATATTTATCGCCTCCAGCAAGTAGTTGAAGCGTCCGTGAAGCATAACCGTAAAGTTGCTGTCTTCGGAAGAAGTATGGAATCCGCGATAAACATCGGCCAGGAGCTGGGTTACATCCAGGCACCTAAAGATACGTTTATTGACGGAAACCAAATTAATCGTCTTCCGGCAAATGAAGTGACGATCCTCTGTACTGGTTCACAAGGCGAGACGATGGCAGCACTCTCTCGAATTGCTAATGGAACACATCGGCAAATTCAACTTATTCCTGGAGATACCGTTGTATTTTCATCCTCGCCAATCCCGGGGAACACTGTCAGCGTAAGCAGAACTATCAATAAATTATACCGTGCAGGAGCGGATGTTATTCACGGAAAACTGAATAATATTCATACTTCTGGTCATGGAAGTCAAGAAGAGCAAAAACTGATGCTTCGTTTAATCAAACCGAAATTCTTCATGCCGATTCATGGGGAGTATCGTATGTTAATCGAGCATATGAAATTAGCTGAATCATGCGGGGTCAAAGAAAATCATTCCTTTATTATGGACAATGGAGATGTACTGGCCCTTGGAAAAGACCAAGCTGCGATTGCAGGTAAAATCCCATCCGGCTCTATCTATGTTGATGGAAGCGGAATTGGCGATATCGGGAATATTGTTCTTAGAGACCGCAGAATTCTGTCTGAAGAAGGCTTAGTAATTGTTGTTGTAAGTATCAACATGAAAGAATTTAAAATTGAATCAGGTCCAGATATTATTTCTCGCGGTTTTGTCTATATGCGTGAATCAGAAGACCTTATCAACGATGCGCAAAAACTTGTCGCTAAGCATTTAGAAAAAGTAATGGAACGCCGTACAACACAATGGTCTGAAATTAAAAATGAAATTACAGATACGATTGCTCCATTCTTATATGAAAAAACGAAACGTCGTCCAATGGTCTTACCAATCATTATGGAAATATAAAGAACAGAAGCTCCATTCTCCTGAAAAATTATTTTTGGAGAATGGAGCTTTTCTTTAAAATGGGCGGCACTGCTATCCAGAAAGAGGTACTTGTTTATGAAGGATAAATATTATGATAAGCTGTTGCAAATTCATACCATCGAGGATAAGAAAACAATCTATCCTGAATCACATCATTACAATCCTTATGAGCCGACTCCATACAGCGCTTTGGAAAAATTAACGAAAAATTATACGCTTGATAAACAAGGCACTGTCATCGATTTTGGATGTGGAAAAGGACGTTTAGCCTTTTATCTTGATTTTTTTCAGCAGATATCGGTGACTGGCATAGAAATGAACACGCATTTTTTTAACGATGCCCAGCATAATTTACAAACATATACACACTCAATAAACGCTGAGGATAAGCAGACCGATATTCAATTTATTTGCTGCTTGGCAGAGGAATATAAAATTCGTGCAAAGGATAATCATTTTTATTTTTTCAATCCTTTTTCTGTACAAATTTTTAAGCGCATTACCTCTAATATTTTAAAATCAGTTGAAGAGGCCCCGAGGGTGGTAGATATTATTCTATATTACCCTCATGATACATATATTCAATTCCTTGAATATGATAGCCCTTTTGAATTATTGCAGGAAATAAAACTAAAAGCATACTGGCTGAATCCAGACGAGCGCCTTCTTATCTACCGCTTTGACAATGAGCAGCTTTAGCTGATAATTAGAAAAGACCCTTTTACAAAGATATTCAATGTGAAAGGGTCTTTTAAAGAGGACGAACTTATAGTTAATCAAAAATAAATGCTTTTTCAAACCGATTAATATCCTGATCTGCCCCAATTACAATAAGTATATCTCCTTCATGGAGAGGCTCATCTGCTTCAGGGGATACATCAATTTCTGATCCTCTTTTTATCGCAACAATATTACACCCAAACTTTGCCCGGACATCCAGTGTAATTAAATTTTTACCAATCATTTTCTTGCCTGCGATAACCTCTACGATGCTGTGCTCATTGGATAGCTCCAGATACTCTAAAATATTATTGGATATGAAGCTATGTGCCAGCCGCTTGCCCATATCTCTTTCGGGATGGACGACATGATGAACGCCAATCCGATTCAGAATTTTTTCATGATAATCATTCTGGGCCTTCACCGTGATCCTTCTTATTTCTAAATCCGTCAAGATAACCGCGGCCAGAATACTTGCCTGGATGTTTTCTCCGATAGCTACAATAACATGATCAAAATTGGTAATCCCTATTTCTTTCAAGGCATCTTCATCTGTCGCATCAAGTCCGACAGCATGATATGCAATATTTTTATATTCATTGACCTTCGTCTCATCTGAATCAATGGCGAGAACGTGCATTCCTTTATCGCTTAGTTCTTTACAAATGCTTCCGCCAAATCTGCCGAGACCAATTACTGCAAAATCTTTTTTCATGACAAGCAACCTCCAGTCTTTCATTTCTATATATTAACATAATGTAAAACATTATTCAGCGGGGAATTTTACTTTATCTTGCATTGCGATAAAAGAAGAAAAGAACAGCCACAATTGCAGCTGCTCCCTTCCTTTTATTTATATAGCATCCAGCATCGTGAATTGTGATTTAACAAGTTCATAATATTTTCCGTGCTGCTGCATTAATTCCTGATGATTTCCATATTCTAAAACCTCTCCCTGCTCCAGAACATAGATGCAGTCCGCTTCTCGAATCGTAGACAGACGATGGGCAATTATAATCGACGTTCTTCCTTTTAATAAACGTTTCAATGCTTTTTGAATCTTCACTTCCGATTCGGTATCAATACTTGCTGTAGCTTCATCCAATATAATGATGCTCGGATTTGCCAAAAGCGCCCTTGCGAAGGACAATAATTGTCTTTCACCGGCAGATAGAATATTCCCCCGCTCTTCCACTTCTGTCTCGTAACCATTGGCTAACCGGCTGATAAAACTGTCTGCTCCAACAACCTTTGCCGCTTCCTTTACTTCTTCATCCTTCGCGTCCGGTCTGCCGAAGCGGATATTTTCCATAATTGTTCCAGAAAAGATAAACGTATCTTGAAGAACAACACTAATCCGCTGTCTTAGACTGTCTAACGTCACGTCCCGCAGATCATGTCCGTCCACTTTTACTGCTCCAGATGTAGGATCATAGAAACGGCTGATCAGGTTGGCAATGGTAGACTTTCCGCTTCCCGTATGACCAACCAAGGCTATTGTCTGGCCTGCCTCCATCTTCAAGGAAATCTTTTTTAATGCCATCCGATCTGCATTATAAGCGAATTCGACTTCATCAAATTCAATCTGGCCATCCATCTTTTCAAATTGATATGCGCCTTCTTTTTCTTCCACATTAGGCTGTTCATCCAAAAATTCAAAAATACGCTCGGAGGAGGCCATTGCCATCAGCAGCTGATTATACATCTGACCCAGCCTGGAAATCGGCTCCCAAAACATCCCTAAGAAGAATGCAAAGGAAATAAACGTCCCTAATTCAATCGTTCCGTTCAAAATTAAGTAAGAGCCAAAAGCGATTAATATAATGGTCCCGGCTGCGTCACAGATATCTACAAGCGGACGGAAAAAAGCACTTTTCTTCGCTGCATCACGGGAGCTGTTAAAGAAGCCTGAATTTACACCATCAAAGAATTCCGCATTCTCTTTTTCTTGAGAGAAGGATTGGGTAATACGCATTCCCTGCAGTCCTTCATTTAAATGTGAATTCATTCTCGATTGCTGCAGGCGGACCAGCTGCCATGCTCTTCTAATTTTTCTTCTTAACGCAGTTGATATAATAAACATCAGCGGAATGACGATTACCACCGCCAACGCCAGAGGCGGGCTCATTATAAACAGGATAATAATAATGCCGCTCAACATTAAAATATCCATCAACAGATTAATAATTCCGTTGGTAAATAGTTCCTGCAAGGAATTAATATCATTTAAAATCCGGACTAGGATAGATCCTGCCGAGCGGTTATCGAAAAACCGATGTGACAGCCTCTGTACATGGGAAAAAAGCTTTTGCCTTAAATCATAGATTACATTCTGCCCCAAAATATTTACCCATTTGATTCGGAATCGATTGGCAATAAAACTGATAATATAAAGAATAGCAATCCCTGCAACAAGATAAACTAACAGATTTCCATCATTCTGGGCAATCGCAATATCCACAGCTACCTTTCCGATCAGAATCGGTATAGATAATCGGACAGCTGTAGCAATCATCATTGCAATAATCGCACCGGGCAAGTATGTTTTGGAATAAGGCTTTAAGAACTGAAGCAATCTCCACATCTGTTCCCAGTTAAACGGCTTTTCAATTGTCTGGTCTATTGTATAGTGAAATCGCTCCAGATGATTACTTTGCTTTTTAGCTTCTTTTGCTTTTGCCAATATACGCCGCCTCCCTTAATTGACCACACTCATAATCTCTTCGCGGTCTTGATATTGGATATTATAAATACGTTCATAAGGACCTTTATTTTTCAACAAGAAGTCATGGGTGCCCCGTTCAACGATTTCCCCGTCTTCCAGCACTAAAATTTCATCCGCATGCTTTAAAGAGGAAATACGGTGCGCAATAATAAAGGATGTTCTGTTCTTCATCACTTCACGCAATGCCTTTTGAATCTTATGCTCCGTCTGCATATCAACAGCAGACGTTGCATCATCTAATACAAGAATACTCGGATCGATACAAATGGCTCTGGCTATAGCTATCCGCTGTTTCTGTCCCCCGGACAGCCCCATTCCTCTTTCTCCTAGAAGCGTATCATATCCTTTTGGAAGCTCCATGATAAAATCATGCGCTTGCGCCATTTTTGCCGCTGCAACAATTTCTTCTTCCTGAATTCCTGGTGTACCATAAGAAATATTTTCTTTAATGGTTGTGGAAAACAGGAACGGCTCCTGCAGAACAAAACCAATTTGGCTGCGGAGACTTTTCAGCTTATAGTCCGAAACAGGGCGTCCATCGATTAAAACTTCCCCCTCTTCCGGTTCATAAAACCGTGTAAGCAGCTGGGTAATACTTGTTTTTCCTGCGCCCGTTGCGCCGATTAACCCGATTGTTTTGCCCGGCGGAGCATCGAAGCTGACATGTTTTAATGCTTCATCATCTTCTTCGATATATGTTAATGTGACATCCTTAAAGGTGACATGGCCTTGAATATCAGCATCCATCGCACCAGTCTTTTCTTCGATATCTTCAGGCGCTTCGAGGATCTCCAGCAGCCGCTCTCCAGATGCTTTTGCCTGTGAAAATTGATTAATGATAAATCCTAAGTTCATAAGCGGTCCCATGATAAACCAGACTAAACTGAAAAAGGCCATTAATTGTCCGGTCGTCATGGATCCATTTATGACAAAAAAACCGCCAAACGCTAATAAAACAACGGCGCTGACATTTCCGATAAATTCCATCACTGGAAAATACTTTGCCCACAAACCTGATGTAAACAAATATTTTTGGCGGTAATTATCATTACTTTCAGAAAACCTGCCAATCTCAAAGTCTTCTCTTGATAATGATTTAACCGTATTCATCCCGCTTATATTTTCCTGTACTCTTGTATTTAACTTTCCAAAGGAGCGTCTGATATTTCGAAAGGCCGGATGAACCTGCTTATCAAATTTATAAACAACAAATGCCAGAAACGGCATCGCCGCCATTGTTATAAGTGCTAGAGGAATAGAATAATAAAACATAACCGAAATACTTATCAGCATCAACGACACAACGCGAATCAATTCTGCAAAACCTACCGAAAGAAAGAAACGAAATCCTTCGACATCTGCAGTCAGCCGGGACATAATATCCCCTGTTTTGGCATTATCATAATATTTAAATGCCAGCGCTTGCAGCTTATCGTATAATGATTCACGCAGCTTATATACAGAGGTCATTCCAAATAAATCACCCAGGTACTGAAAGAAAAAAGTAGATACACCCTTTATCATCATTAACCCTAAGAATACACCACAAATATAAGGAATCAGTCCATATCTCTGTTCAGCAACTACTTCATCGATTGTAATTTGCAGGATAATCGGATAAACAACCGTAATGCTGGTAACGATAAGCATACAGATAATCGACCAAATAAAATACTTTTTATAAGGCCAATAGAAATGCTTCAGTTTTTTAAAGGTATTCAAAATTAATTCCCCCTTTCCATTAATCCGTAATAACTAATATAACGGTTTCCGAAATAAATTTCTACTGTTTTGTGAAATTTTTTTGAAAATTTTTGATAAATTTTTTAAGACAGCTTTTGTTGCGTGATTTCTATCCATGAAATATTTTGAAACCATCCATAATCTGCTCCTTTTGCACAAAAAAACTCCATCCCGGAAAGAATAGAGTCTATATATTTTATTTATTTTGTATTGATTAATCGTCTCAAACGCTGTTCTACCAAACTTGTAGAAGGTTTTCCAATTTGTTTGAACCGCAGCTTTTCCTGTTTATCAAATAAGTATAACGCAGGTACATAACGGAACTGAAATATATCATCCAATTGTCCATTTACATCATCTAAATATACAGCATCAACATGCAGCTGATTTAGTTTATTTTTTATTTCAGGCAGGCTGATTTGTTCACCATCTAAATATGTGTGAATCAATATGGTAATCACTTTTTGGGATTTGATTGGAGGAATAGCAGCCAGCTTTTGCAAGAAATAACCACAGGATGAACAGCTAACAGACCAAAAGATAACAAGAATCGGCTTTCCGCTAGAAAATAACAGGGATTGATTACTTCCGGGCAATGGTTTGAATTTAGATAAATCAGGGAGGGCATCATAAATCTGCATGAGGTCACTCCTTCCTATTTTCTCTTTAACTGATATATGATGAAGAAGGAAGATGTATACATTTGATTTTAGAAGAATAGAGCATATAAAAAAGATTTTCTCCCATCACAAGAGAAAATCTTTTTTATTAAACCATAATATACCTGTCAAACACTAACCAATGGAGCGGATATAGGTTTCTACAGCTTCTGCGCCTACAGAAAGCGCAGCTTCATCCGGGGTTAGCTTCGCATGATGCAGTCCATATGGAGAATTTACCCCAAGCCAGAACATAAATCCTGGAATCTCTTTTAGCATATCTCCAAAATCCTCTCCAGTCATTGCTGCAGAAGCCTGGACATAAGTAATGTCCGTGTTTTCCAGAGACGTTTTAAAGAGCTCCACATATTTTTCTTCATTTACTACTTGGTAATAATTCGCTCCATAATCGACATTTATCTGGCAATCATAGGCTATTTCAAATCCTTTGATCAGCTTCTCCAGCTCTTCCTTCACCAATATGATGGAGGAAGCTTCTGTCGTTCGAATCGTTCCTTCCAAACGAGCTGTCTCCGCTATGGCATTCTGAACAAATCCGCTCTCCATTTTTCCAATCGTAACGACGGAACCGTCTAACGGATTTAACCTTCTGGAGACAATTTGCTGAGCCTGCACAACAAAATTACTCGCTGCTACGGTCATGTCCTTCGCTAAATGCGGATAGGCAGCATGGCCGCCAAGTCCTTTAAAATCCAGGAACAGCTCACTCGTATTAGCAAATAAAAGTCCAGGTTTAGAGGATACCTGACCAACTGGCAGCTCTGGAGCAATATGCAGTGCAAAAATCGTATCTGGTTTCCATGCAAGAAATTCTTCTGACGCAATCATCGGCTTTGCGCCGCCCGGGCCTTCTTCAGCTGGCTGAAAAATAAATAGCACATCATCCTTTACAGGCTGTTCAATCAGCCTGTTGAGTGCTGCCAAAGCAATGGTCATATGGAAATCGTGTCCGCACGCATGCATTTGTCCCCTATGCGTTGAAGCAAAGTCGAAGCCTGTGTCTTCCAAAATGGGGAGTCCGTCGATATCAGACCGAAAACCAATCCGCTTTGTTGGATTGGTTCCAGATACATGTACTAAAATACCGGTCCGCCATGTTCTCACTTCAACACGATCTGTCGCCATTTCTTGAATTTTTGCGAGCAGGTACTTTTGCGTCTTTTCCTCCCTGAAACCTAATTCAGGAATCTGATGCAGTTCCCTGCGGATCGTTTGCAAATCAATTGCTGTCATAAAGTTTTCATCTGCCTTAATTATCTAATTTACGAAGCTCTTGTTTGATTTCTGTTTTCGATTTTGTCTGCTCATCGATTTCTTTTAAAACTCGGGCAGGTGTACCACCGACTAATGTGTTTGGTTCTACGTCCTTGGTAACAATAGATCCTGCTGCAACAATAGAGCCTTTTCCAATCGTGATTCCTTCAAGGACAACAACATTTGCGCCAATTACCACATCATCTTCTACGATAACTGGTTTAGCAGATGGCGGCTCAATTACGCCGGCAAGGACAGTACCTGCACCAATATGACAGTTCTTTCCTACAGTAGCTCTCCCGCCAAGAACTGCATTCATATCAATCATCGTTCCTTCACCGATAACAGCACCAATATTAATTGATGCACCCATCATGATTACAACACCATCGCCAATTTCTACCTGGTCACGAATAATCGCACCCGGCTCGATACGCGCATTGATATTTTTTAAATCCAGCATTGGGATAGCAGAGTTACGGCGATCATTTTCAATAACATAATCTTCGATAACAGCTTCATTATCTTTTAAGAATTGCTCTACTGCTTTCCATTCTCCAAATAATGTACCGCTTTTCGCATCAACAAATGCCTTTATTTCGTTCTGTTCAGGAAGCTTGTCCAAGTCTCCCTTCACGTATACTTTTACAGGTGTGCTTTTCTTACTATTAGAAATAAATTGTATAATTTCATTTGCATCCATAATCAACTACTCCTCCATTTTCTATAATCTCCTTCTTACTTTAGCAGACGCCATCTTCATCGGCAACTAATATTACTGTAAGAAAAACCAAGAAAACCACTTGTTATTTAAAATATCGATGTTCTTGCCAATCGCTAAGTCTTCTTCAAAGGAGATGAGCTCGGGGCCTACGAAAGCGGAGTGTATTTCTGGTGCCTAAGATTATTCCCCCATGGAACATGTTGAAGCGCTAAATTCAGCATATATATTTCCTAACATGCAAAAAAATCCCCATGAAGCAGAATAAACTATCGCTCTTCCACGTCATGGAGACATTGTTATTATTTTTTATATGCATTCATATAAATATCTTTTTTTACTTGCTTCAATATTGCTCTTCTTGTTAAAATACCATCAAAATAACCATCTTTATCTACTATACATACAAATGGATGGTCAATGGAAGCATTCAGCCCGTCTAGTAAACTATTTTCTCTGGTTAAGGTCGGTACATTTGCAGCCATGGCGTCCATTACCCGAATTTCTGATAAGCGTTCCATTTCAAAGCTTTCAATCCCGAGTACTTCATTCAGGATAACGGTTTTTCCGATAATCCCGGCAAATTTATAGGTTGCATCAAGTACTGGCACTGCTGCATAGCCGGATTTCATTAATACCAGCAATGCATGTTCTAAAGGATTATTGAGCTGGACATGCGCTACCTTTTCAGCAGGTATAAGGACTTCACTGATTTTCATATCTGACAATTGTTTATCTTGCGTTGTACTCACCTTATTTACCCCCTTCTTCATATAAAGACGATTGAAATTCAAAGATGCTTTTAACTTATTAGAAATGCTGTGAAAGTAACCCGGTAGATACATCTTCTTCCAAAACGTTTCTGCGAGACCTGCTCTATCTTCATCATAAAAGTTCACGGGTGTTATCTGCGAGGATAATTACCCATAAACGGTCACCTTAAAGTATATTACTTGATTTTTCGTTATACACACACTTTTAGTTTAACATACTTCTGCGGTTCTCTCCCAGTGATTGTATCAGCAGATTCCTCATTTGGAAGAATATTGCTCCTAAAAAAGTGCCTTCACATATTTCTACAGAAGAATTATGTCCGAGTAAAACGCGATAAATCAGGTCTTTAAAAGCAGTAAGAATGATTTTACTGTATCTTAAATAAAAAAGTATAAAACTTTACCTATTTGCCAAATGAAAAAAAGCTTCTATCCGTGCTATAATTTTCGTATTGGTTTATATGCAGAAAGGAAATTATACAATGAATCGCAGAACATTTTTAAAAAGGTCTTTAGGAAGCTTATTAACATTATTTGGTTTGAGCGGCGGAACGTATTTTTATGCTCGTGAGATAGAACCTTCTCTCCTGAAAATCACAGAAGAATCAATTACATCTCCACAAATTCCCAACGCTTTTAATCAGTTTAAAATTGTGCAATTTTCCGATACCCATTTAGGTTTCCATTATAGCTTAGAGCAGCTCGAAACTCTTGTTACAAAAATTAATAATCTGGAACCCGACTTGATTTTATTTACAGGGGACTTAGTAGACGAACCTAATAATTATCACTGGGACGACAGTCTCATCTGTATATTACAGCAGCTGGAGGCGCCTGAAGGAAAGTTTTGGATTTATGGAAATCATGATCATGGGGGCTATGGAACGGATATTTTATACGAAACCTTTGAAGCAGCTGATTTTACCTTGCTCCAAAACAATGCCTCCCGTATCCATCGTGAGAATGCTTCCTTTCTGCTGGCTGGACTGGATGATGCAATGCTTGGGAATCCGGATGTCAGTCAATCGTTAAGAGATCGGACAGCTTCTGATTTCACCATTCTTCTTGCGCACGAGCCTGACCTTGCCGATATGGTGAAGGATTATCCTGTGGATATTCAATTATCAGGTCATAGCCATGGAGGGCAGGTCCGGTTACCTTTTATTGGCGATTTATATACGCCGGCGTACGCAGAAAAATATGTACAAGGGAAATACACTGTTTCAGATAGATTGACATTATACGTGAACAGCGGGATTGGAACCACCCGTTTACCTTATCGATTCTTCTGCAAACCGGAGCTGCATGTATTTACATTACATCCAAATTAATGCTTTACCTGCAGAATTTTTTGTTTCTTCATAGGATAACCTCGATTTTCGCCTGCAGCAGCGATT
Organism: Oceanobacillus sp. FSL K6-0251; assembly: GCF_038004725.1. Lineage (NCBI taxonomy): Bacteria > Bacillati > Bacillota > Bacilli > Caryophanales > Bacillaceae > Oceanobacillus > Oceanobacillus sp. FSL K6-0251. Next base: position 3,189,150 of record NZ_JBBORS010000001.1, read on the forward strand.
GGAGAATCACTATTAAAGGGCTCGATTATCCTTCAGCTTGAAAGAATTGGATTGCAGTAAAATTTTATCGAAAGAAAGATATCCGGGCAGCCCGGTTTAAAATGTCATAATTCCTTCATATGAGAGACTTTTTCAACATTTTCCCCAATGCTATAATGAACATAAGATACAGTAGGAAAGGGTTTAATGATATGAGACATTATTTATTACTTATTGGTTTATTTTTCGTATTAGCAGGCTGCGGACAGGGTTACGCAATTGAAACAACCATGTCAGAACAAGTCCCAGAATTTGAGTATACGACACAGGATGAAGAACAGCTCTCCCTTGAAGATTTAAAAGGAGAATGGTGGATTGCTGATTTTATCTTTACAAACTGTACCACCGTCTGTATGCCGATGACATATAATATGGCTCACCTGCAATCCATGATGGAAGAGGAAGGCATCGATGCACAAATTGTTTCTTTTAGCGTAGATCCAGATTTCGATACCCCTGAGGTATTAAAGGATTATGCCTCTAACTATGATGTAAATTTCGATAATTGGTCTTTCGTCACTGGTTATGATTTTGAAACGATCCGCGAATTTTCCATTAAGCATTTTAAAAACCTTGTTCAAGCCCCCGCAGAGGGAGATGATCAGGTTCTCCACGGGACATCTTTCTTTCTAGTCAGCCCGGAAGGCGAAGTTGTCAAAAATTATGATGGAGTGGAATTTGATAACATGGATGCAATTCTTGATGACTTAAAAAAAGTAAATTAGACAGCACGATATTTCAACAAAGCATTCCCACAGCACTAAAATGATATTTCTTCTTGCTCATCTGAAAAGACCTTAGCCGCCATGCGAGGGTCTTTTTTCTTCCCTGAATTCGGAAATTACTATCATGCCTTCCTAATAATCTACAGTATATTTTTCTCAGCACGTGCTTATGCGCGTAATCCTTGCTGGCGCAAGCATTATTCAAGCTTTTATTTTTCACCCGGCACAAAACAAGTGCATTTGTTCGTATTTTTTCGATATAGTATTGAAATTCCATAAATTTTAAGTTAGAGTATTAATTAAATATAGATTGATTGAATCCTTTTTTAAAGGGAGAGACTAAAAATGAAACATGACGTTGAGGTTGAAAAGCTGGCGCAGGCTTTATTTGTTATTAATAAGCATGCAAAAACGGCTCCTGACCCGAAGCAGCTGTATCAATTAAAAAAACAAGCCATCGAAAAATTATTAAAAGAGAAAAAAGCTTCTAAAAAAGGGTTGCATTTTTCTGACCATCCCAAGCTTAGCAATCAACATTCTACAGTGCTTATTAAGGTTGGAGAATATTGCTTCCATATCCCTCCTGCCAAAGAGGATTTAAAACATCTGAAGCATCTGGGTGCATTAGACCAAAGCTATCGCAACCCGCCTGTAAAAATGTCTTTATCTCAAGCTAAACGGCTAATTTGTCAGTATATTAACTGGAAGCAGGAAAAACCAAAATCGACCCCTGCCAAAAAACATCACTCCAGCTATTACGTACCTTCTTCGTTAGGAAAAATGGATTGGCCTCCTGCACGCTCTAAAAAGAAATAAGGAAGCTGGCCAGACATTAATCTTTGGCCCATCGCATATAAACATTTTATTGCCGTATTAAAAAGAAAATAACATTTGCCGAAGATTATTTTCTTTTCAATAAAAATTGATGCAATAATGGAAAAATAGCTAAGCAGATGCCTAAAAAAGCGAGGCTTTGCATAGCAGCCCTTAGAAAGTGCCAAGCATCCCTTTCCTGGATGACAGCTGTTATAATCGTTAAGCTAATCACAATAATGCTTGCACCGATATATGCCAGAAACCGCATCATTTGCTTTCTAACCGCCCATTGATATATTTTTTTCGTCAGATAGTACACAGCTGTACTGCATAACAGCATCATAATGACATAAATATAAGTAATATTAATTCCAACATTTCCGATAGATACTATCCCTGACAGCAACATGTTCTCACCTTTTCTTTCTGATTTCGCTGCTATTCAGTTTCGTCATGTTGAAACGATTTTATACGGCGGTAAAATCCCTTATTTTATAAAGATGATACAATAAGAACAGGGCTGCTTCAAAATCGTTTTTTTATTCCTCTTCCCTCTCTCCAATAAAAAACCGCTTTAGCAAGGATTTCTCCTACTCAGCGGTTAATTCATTTTTATTCTTTTTATGATTCAATAAAAAAGCTTCTTGTTTCTTGTCTAACTTCTCTTCAATTTGTGATATACTTTTCTCATCGTTTAATAATTCTTGTCTATTCATGTCAACAAGTTGTTCGAAATTAAGAGATCTTGGTCTCATATTGTATTCTCCTTATATTTTATTCTATATTTTTATTATACCCAATTTCATTCGTATTAATCCAAATTATTTGAACATTTAATGAAAATTTTACTTTTTAAGCGTAGGTGATTATGTTGAAGCATTTAATAAATAACAATGTAAAAAATATTGAAATATCAGGAATCCGTAAATTCTTTAATCTGGTTTCTGATGAAAAGGACGTCGTTTCTTTAACAATCGGACAGCCGGATTTCCATACTCCGGATAATGTAAAAAATGCAGGAATTCAGGCGATTGAGAATAACTTTACAACGTACACGCCGAATCAAGGAATCTGGGAGTTACGAAAAGCCATACATACCTATTACAAGACAAATTATGGACTGGCTTATCAGCCGGATTCGGAAATTATTGTTACCTCTGGAGCATCTGAGGCAATTGATATTACTTTCCGGACCATCCTTACACCTGGGGATGAAGTGATTTTGCCAAGTCCTATTTATCCCGGCTATGAACCGCTGATTACGCTCGCTGGCGCCAAACCGGTTCATGTAGATACAACTAATACCGGGTTTAAGTTTACTCCGGAAGCATTGGCAGATGTTATCAATGAAAATACCAAATGTATTGTTCTTCCTTCCCCTTCTAACCCGACTGGTGCAGCCTATTCCAGAGAAGAATTAGAAGCTCTTGCCGGAGTGATTAAAGGGAAAGAAATATTTATTTTATCCGATGAAATCTACAGTGAGATTGTTTTTGATTTTGCCCACACATCGATTGCTTCGATTTCCGATTTAAAAAATCAAACCATCGTTATCAACGGTGTATCTAAATCACACTCCATGACAGGCTTTCGTATCGGATACACCCTTGCTCCTGAATGGATATCAGAGCAAATGTTAAAGGTTCACCAATACAATGTATCTTGTGCTGCTTCCATCAGCCAATACGCTGCTTTAGAAGCAATGACTACTTATCAGGAACACACGGCATATATAAAAGAAGTGTTTAAAAAACGAAGGGATTATGTGTATGAACGTTTGACAGGCATGGGATTGGAGGTTGAGCAGCCGCAGGGCGCATTTTATATTTTTCCAAAGCTGACATTAAATGATATGAGTTCATTTGATTTAGGGCTCTCCCTGGTCCGGAATGCCAGAGTCGCTCTTGTTCCAGGCAGCAGCTTCTCTAAAGACGGCGAAGGCTATATGCGTCTAAGCTATGCCTATCACGAGGACATTTTAAAAGAAGGATTGGATCGATTAGAAGCATACCTGTTAAATAAAAAGTAAATGGATATTATTTCTCTTCCGCAATATATTTTTCAATTGTTTCCACTGGCATGTTTGCGCAAAATCGCGTAAACATGCTACGATAAAAGGAGACTATGCACGTTTTGGAGATGAGTTAGTGGAAAATACCGATCAAAAAAAAGAATGGGTAGGCTGGCTGAAGGCAATTATTATTACGATAATGCTTGCTTTCTTTCTCAGGACATTTATTTTTGCCACTTCCATTGTAGAAGGAGAAAGCATGTATCCCACTCTTCAGGATGGAGAGCGTGTCATTTTTAATAAAATTGTTTACACGATAGATGACCCTGGCAGGGGCGATGTGGTCATCATCCATCAGCCGCCAAAAAACTATGTAAAACGTATTATCGGGATGCCCGGAGAAACGATAGAAATTGAAAACAGTCAATTATATATCGATGGTCAGGCCTATCAGCAGCATTTTTTAAGCGATGAAGTCATTGCACAAACTAATAATTTTGGTCCGTTAGAAATTCCTGAAAATAATTATTTTGTCATGGGAGACAATCGACTGATTAGTAAAGACAGCCGCAATGGACTTGGGTTTATTCCACGAGATGATATTATCGGCAAATCTGAATTAATTATTTATCCTTTCAACGAATTTGGCTGGATAGACTAAAAGCAGAACACTGGATTCTTATTTTCTTCAAGAAAATAGAAACAGCATTCTGCTTTTATAATGGCGGAAAGACTACTCTCTATCCATAACGCAATAACCAATATTCAAAACAAGAATCGCAAAACAAACCACACCGAAAAGCATTTCCATCATGAAGCACTCCCTTCGCCTATGTACAAAATATGATTACTCATTTCACTTATATAATTCCATTTTATCAATATCTCTACATAAAATAAAGTAGAAAATGTAATTGCATGCTGTTTGCTAAGTAATTCCTGTATTCTTTATTACTTGCTGTATAAATCTCCTGTCTTTTATAAAGCCTGCTGAAACAATAACAGAGGAAGTATCAGAACGCTGCTGTTAAAAAACTAGGCAAACGTCTATACACATTTTATCTATCTGCATACAGTAATACTGTAAGTTCAGGAGGTGAAAAGCATGGGCTATGGATATGGTGGAGGCTATGGTGGCGGCTATGGTGGCGGCTACGGAAACGGCTTTGCGTTGATTGTTGTTCTTTTCATTTTACTAATCATCGTAGGAGCTGCATTTTACTGCTAAACACAAAATGGCTTGTGCTAAAGGCACAGGCCATTTTATTTTACATACTAACTATTCCTTTCTTAACGCCCTTTACCCAATAATCATTCTTTCCTTCGGGTAATTAAATTTCGCTGGATCCTTTTTACGACGGAATACTAAAAGGAATGTGAGAATACCGACTCGTCCAATAAACATTAATATCATCAATATTATTTTACTGAATGTGGTTAAGTCACCTGTAACCCCCAGGGATAACCCCACTGTTCCGAAAGCAGAAGTAACTTCAAAAATAAGCGCATCTAATGAATACGGCTCTAAATAACTAAGGATAATAACAGAAGAAAATACAACCATTATTGCAAAAAAGGTTACAGTCACCGCTTTATTTAAATCTACCTCGTAGACCTCTCTGTGAAAAATTTTAACACTTCTTCCGCCGCGGATAAACGTAAATAGAAAAATCAAAACCAGCGCAAAGGTCGTTGTCCGGATTCCTCCCCCGGCACTGCTTGGAGATGCCCCGATAAACATCCATGCAGACATGAATAAATGGTTGGTATCTGATAATAAAGTTAAGTCCATTGTCGCCAATCCCCCGCTTCTTGTGGTAACAGACTGAAACAACGCATAAAAAAAGGATTCATGCCAGACAACACCTTTAAAAAATCCATTTATATCAAACAGATAAATGCCGAACGCACCAACCAAAACCAAGCTAAAAAAAGTTACAGTTGTCAGCTTCGTAAACAAACTAAAATGAAATTGTTTTTTTAATTTTCTTTTATGCAAAAGATATTCCTTTATCTCTATGATGACCGGATACCCGATAGCGCCAATGATAATAAGCACCATACTGATTATTTGAACAAAATAATCAGATTGAAAAGGAATCATGGATTGCCCCGTAATATCAAAACCACCATTTGTCACCGAACTGATAACCATGAAAAAACCTTGCAGGAATGCTTCTCCTATGGAATCATAATACCTCATAAAATAGACGCCTAATATAATGAAAAAAGCTGCTTCAACCGCCAGCAGCAAGAATATAATATTCTTGATTAGCTGTACCATGCCGTTAAAATGCGTTTGATTCTGGTCGGTCATAATCATGCTTCTTTCTTTAAAACCTATCCGTTTACCTAACACCACCCAGAGTATCGTACCAATTGCCATAATCCCTACTGCTCCAATCTGCATCATCAGAGCTAAAAAAATAATTCCCGTGGTACTTAATGAATCTGCAATGGAAATAGTACTTAATCCTGTTACACTAATCGCACTGACAGCCGTAAAAACAATATCAATAAAAGGAATATCAATACCGGGCTTATGCGAAACAGGTAAAGATAGCAATATAGTCGATAGCGCTATCGCAGCCATATAATAAATCAATAGCATTTGAAATGGAGAACGCCGGATGGGCGTCTCAAATTTTTTTCGTTCTTTATTCATTGTTTTTCCCTTCTTCTTATCATGTGAATACTGTTTGCACATGTTTAAACAGTACGCTTAAAAGGACCAGTCGGATCAGAGCACATCGTGTTGCGATGATTTCTGCGCTGCCCGCACGTCGCGGATCTTCTTGGGAGAAGCTCCTTTTCCTGACATATCATTTTTTATTGGATTTTGTGAACATCCTCTAATAGATTTCTTTGAATTTTTGAATTAACTCTTCTCCCTCATATCCATCTTCCACCAGCGCAGTTAATAGCTGCTCCACATCTTTCTTTTGTTTATCAATAATTTTCCCCATCAGCATTACATTCATTTGTTGTCCGATTTCATGCATCTCAGTCATCTTTGTTATAAATGAAGCAGGTTCATTGCTCTCTTTTGTAATGGTTGCTTGCACCATCAGTTCCTCATGTTTTTTATCCTCAAAATAATTCCAGTAATTACGATTAATAAATCCTTCAATCAACCATGTATCATAATCATCTTCCCGATTAATAATGAGACCGTCAATCAGCTCCACTTCTGTTCCTTCTAATCCTTTATCATAATCTAAAACAACCAATTTACGCAGTTTAAATGTTTTCACACACATCGCCCCTCCAGCATATGTAACTTTTGGATTTTACTGTTCTCAGCCCATCAGCTGCTGCTCATGTTATTATAAAGATTTATATTGCCTTTATAATAACATAATTTCTTTACACCATTCATTGTAAAAGAGCAAGTTTCTTGGAACCGATGTAAATCCCATGATACACTTGCTATCGAGTATTGTCTTCAAAATAAATCATTATAATAACTTATGGAACAGTATCGATGAAGAGGAGGAACCCGTATGAATCAAGTCATTGAAACATTAATGAATCATCGCTCTATTCGAAAATTTTCAGATAAACCCTTAAACAACGTTCAAATAAGAACAATTGTAGAAAGTGCACAACGCGCCTCCACCTCCAGTAATGTGATGGCCTACAGTATCATCGGTGTATCGGACCAGGACCTCAAGGAAAAACTCTATGCCATTTCGGGGCATAAGCATGTAAAGAAAAATGGTCATCTGCTTATATTTTGCGCGGATCTGCATCGTCTTGAACAACTGGATGGAATCGAACATACCGAAAATTTGGAAAGCACCGAACAATTTATAGTAGGAACGATCGACGCCGCTTTAGCTGCTCAAAATGCTGTTGTTGCTGCTGAATCATTGGGACTGGGAATCTGTTTCTTAGGAAGCCTTCGTAATGATATCCAGACCTTCAACGATGTTCTGGAATTACCGGATCATGTGGTTCCATTGTTCGGCCTGGCGATTGGCTACCCGACAGAAATACCAGATATCAAACCACGTTTGCCGTTTCCGGCAATTTATCACGAAAATCAGTATATTCCTTTTGACAAACAAAAACACTTTATTCAGGAATACGATCAGACTATGAAAGATTATTATGAATCGCGAAATTCGAATAACAAACAGGAAACATGGACAGAACAAATGAGCCAAAAATATAAAAAACCAACACGCATGGATGTAGGACCTTTTGTAAAATCAAAAAACTTAAACAAACAATAAATAAAATTTAACATTTGGATAAGCTTCCATCTGTTGCGATATATGTTAAAAACGACAGGTACCTGTCGTTTTTTTATGTTTACGTTCATTATCCTTCCAACGTCAACACGATTCCTGTTATTTACTTTCCCTCCCGTCACCTGCTTTTACACGTCTTCATTGCTTTCCTGTCCATATAGGTTTTGGAAATTGTTTACAAGCATAAAATATAATTATTTCATCAAAATAATAAGTGCAAGATATGAAAAGGGGTGAGGAAGATGACAGTAGGCACACAAGTTCAACAAACTGTAGCAGGTTTAAAAAGTGCTCAGGCGAGTCTGGAGCAATTTGCTCTTCAAACAGATAATAAACAAGCAAAACAGCTATATAAAAATGCAGCACAACAAACACAGGGTATTTTAGACCAATTAGAACCGAGGATGCAACAAATTACGCAGGAAGAGCCTCAATACAAACAGTAATAAGATATGTCAGCAAATACAGGAAAACAGGGGGACTGTCTGGTCCTCCGCCCTACATATTTCGTTACAGAACAGGATGTGAATATATGCGAAATAAAAAAATGGCCCTGCTGCTCCTCTTTATTCTTTTTTTAGTCGGCTGTAATCATCAGAACGAATCTTCTTATTCAGAAAATCCAAATATAAAGCATTTATCCACCAATTCCTCTCAGGATCCCGCAACACAGGCAAAGGAATTGCTGATTAATAAAGATGATATTACCGCTGTTCATGCAGTAAATACAGATGATACATTGCTCGTTACCATCGAAGTTCCACATCATGAGCGTTTTTCGCTGCAAGATAAAACGGAAGCCTATCAAAAAGAACTCGAACAGGCCTTTCCTGATTTTACAATAGAATTATCGACGGATAAAAAGATCATCCTGGAAACAGCAAAGCTGGAAGAAAAAATGGATAATCAAACATTAACAAAAGAAGAAATCAAGAAAAAAATGAAGGAAATCATCCATCTGTCCAAGGAACAGACTTGATATTTGATGACGAGCTATCTTCATTTCTTTCGTGTATTAACCTGAAAAGGAGTGCTTTCCATGGGAGATAAAAAGAAACAAAAGCTACAGCCAAATCAACAGCGCTACCAGGCTTTTCAACAAAAGCGGGAAACCAAACGGCCTGTCTTTAAAAACTGCATCAAAGCTTTTCTTATAGGCGGATTTATCTGTTTCATCGGACAGCTCATCTCTACTTTCTATATTTATCAATTTAATTTCACAGAGAAAACAGCTGGAAATCCGACGATTGCTACATTAATTTTTATTACAATGCTGTTAACCGGATTTGGGGTCTATGACCGTATTGCACAGGTTGCCGGAGCGGGATCTGCAGTGCCGGTGACAGGGTTTGGTAATGCCGTTATTTCTTCAGCAATCGAATATCGTTCTGAAGGCTTTATTCTCGGCGTGGGCAGCAATATGCTTAAACTTGCCGGCCCGGTAATTGTTTATGGTGTTTTTTCTGCATTTGTCGTAGCCATTATTAAAACCATACTTACGCAATGGGGGGGATTCTAATGCTGAAAGGACATCAATCCTGGATTTTTGAAAATCGGCCGGCTATTCTTTCTACAGGAACAATCGGCGGACCATTTGAAGCAAAGGGGAACATCCCCGAGGCATTCGATACGCTTCATGAGGATATGTGGCTCAATCAGGATTCCTGGGAAAAAGCCCAGCAAAAAATGCTGGAGGAAGCGATACAGACTACATTAAAAAAAGCCCGCATCGAAAAAGAAAATATTGAATTTTTGATTGCCGGCGACTTAATCAATCAAATGACACCGACCAGCTTTGCAGCAAGTACAAGCAGCATTCCTTTTTTGGGAGCTTTCAGCGCTTGTGCTACCTCAATGGAAAGCCTGGCACTTGCAGCTTCTATTATAAATGCAAAGGGAGCAAATTATATTCTTTGTGCCGCTTCCAGTCATAACGCAGCGACAGAAAAACAATTTCGCTATCCGACAGAATACGGCGGACAAAAACCTCCAACCTCCCAGTGGACAGTTACCGGAGCCGGTTGTGCGCTTGTTGCTCAGAACGGAACAGGACCGGCTGTTACTTCGGCGACGATTGGAAAAGTAGCTGATATGGGGATGACAGATCCATTTAATATGGGGGGCGCAATGGCTATCGCTGCTGCTGATACGATTGAAGCACATCTACGGGACCTGCAGATAGATCCGTCTTATTATGATCTAATCATCACTGGCGACCTGGGGCATGTGGGCAGAGAGGTTTCTTTTGATTTATTGCGTGACAGAAATATTCCGATTGAATCAGAAAAATATGTGGATTGCGGGATTACAATTTACCGCGAAGATCAGCCAGTTCTTGCTGGAGGCAGTGGTGCAGCATGCTCTGCTATCGTGACATATGGCCATTACCTTCAAGAAGTCATCAAAGGGAATTTACAACGAATTCTTGTGGTGGCAACCGGGTCTTTGCATTCAACCTTGAGCATTCAGCAGAAAGCTCCTATCCCATGTATTGCACATGCAGTGTCAATCGAAGCAAGAGGTGAACATCTATGATTTTTTTCTGGGCATTTGTAATAGGAGGACTTATCTGCGTTATCGGACAAATTATGTTTGATGTATTTAAGCTATCTCCTGCACATACATTATCTATTCTGGTTATTGCTGGAGCGATTTTGGATGGACTCGGCTGGTATGAACCGCTTATTGATTTTGCAGGAGCAGGCGCTACCGTTCCTATCACAAGCTTTGGGAACTCTTTAGTTCATGGAGCTATGCAGGAAGCGGATAAACACGGATTAATCGGTGTCGTAACTGGAATGTTTGAGGTTACAAGTGCTGGTATTTCAGCCGCCATTATATTCGGTGTCATCGGCGCCATGATATTCAAACCAAAAGGATAGGAAGATGTTTTATGACAGTAGGATCACAGGTAAAGACGTGCTACGCTACATTAAAATCCATTGAAGCAGGATTAGATTTATTATACGCCGCTTCCATGGAACAGGATTTAAAAGCCGCAATTGAAGAAGCTTCGCAGCTAATCAAAGAAACACGCCATGATATACATCAGCAGGTTATTCATATCGACAAACAAGAACCGCAATATAAGTCATAAGGAGGGAAAATCATGCCTGAATGGATATCCATTATTATTCGCTCCATTATTTTAATCACCGTCTTATTTTTCTTTGTAAAGTGGCTGGGCGCAAAGCAATTATCACAGCTCAATATATTTGAAACCATTTCGGGAATCGTACTCGGAGGAATTGCCGCCTTCCATACAGTGGATCCGTATAATAGCTTTTATTATGCATTATTAGCGATGTTTGTCTGGTTTATTGCTGCCTTCACCATTGAAAAGTTATCGTTAAAAAGCAAACGGATGCGAGATTTCACGGATGGGAAAAGTACTGTTTTTATACAAAATGGAAAAATTATGGAGGAAAACTTAAAAAAAGAAGGCTATTCTACTGATGATTTATTAGAAAAGCTTCGAAACAATAATCAATTCCTCGTTTCCGATGTTGAATTTGCCGTATTAGAGCCGACTGGGGAATTAAATGTTTTGCCTAAAAAGGAAAACCAGCCCATCACTTTAAAAGACTTAAATATCACTCCAGCACCAGCTAAAGAACCGCAAACGGTTATTGCTGACGGCAATATACTGCTGGAGCCTCTGGCTAATGCTTCCTTAAACCCGACGTGGCTGGAAGCAGAGTTAGAAAAACAAAATGTTACCATAGATAATGTGTTTCTCGGTCAAGTAGACCATCAAGGACAATTATTTCTTGATCTCTATGACGACCATATCACCGTTCCTGAGCCGGCACAATCTGCTCTGTTATTAGCCAGCATGAAAAAATGCCAAGCAGATTTAGAGCTGTTTGCTTTAGCTACTGATAACCCTGCATCCAAGGAAGTATATGACCGGAACCAAAAACGGATGCAAGAAGCGGTCAACCGGATGGAGCCCTATTTAAAATCATAAATATCGTTCTAATGCTTGCTTTTCCTTTGACCAGTGCCAATACAATATAAAGCAGAGAGACTTTTATAGCACATCAGCGCTCGTCAGTCTCTCTGCTTTTATTCTTCATCAATCTGCCGCTTCTTCCTATAGGAATTCTTTTTTAAATATCCGCTTTAAGAAATACGAATAATTACCTTTCCAAACTGTTTTCCTTCATCCAAATAACTAAGTGCTTCTACACTTTGATCCAAGGAAAAAACACGGTCAACAACAGGATGCAATTGGTATTTCTCTGCATGTGCTAACGCAGCCATAAGTTCTTCCCGGCACCCCATTGTAGAACCAATCAATTTGTATTGTCCATAGAAGAAAGCACGTAAATCAAAATCAATAACATCCTCTGTTGTCGCACCGAATGTAACAAATTTACCGCCTTTTTTCAAAATGGCTAAAGAACGTTGAAAGGTTGCTTTGCCGTTACTATCAATTACCATATCAATGGTTTCATTGCTTAATTTCTCTTCCCAATCATCTGCCGTATCTATCACGACATCCGCACCGAGCTCTCGTGCTTTTTCTCTTTTCTGTTCACTTCTTGAAGTTGTAATTACCCGGGCACCGATATTTTTTGCAAATGCAATCAAATAAGTCGCAACACCGCCGCCTGCTCCGGGAATAAATACCGTTTCTTTTTTTTCGAGTTCCCCTTTAGTAAACATTGCCCGATACGCTGTTAATGCAGCTAACGGAAAGGCTGCCGCTTCCTCCCAGCTCATATATGCCGGTTTTGGTTCTACCTGATCTTCAGAAATCACAATTTTTTCAGCAAACGTACCATGGTCTGGCATGCCTAAAATATCAAACTCTTTCGGCGGCGCCTCACTATTTCGTACCCAGCGTAAAGCCGGATTGATAATCACTTCATCGCCAACTTTTACATCGTTGACATTTTTTCCTACCTCTTCAATGATTCCCGCTCCATCTGAGCCAAGAATCAATGCTTCTTCCGTTTCTTTACGACGGTTCGGAATAGCTAAATCTCTCCGGTTAAGCCCTGCTGCTTTCAATTTTACAACAACTTCTGATCCTCCCGGACTTTGGAGCTCCATCTCTTTCATATGCAAGCTTCCATTTTCATGTACTAGTGCTCTCATCCGCTAATACCTCCTTCAAATAAGCTCCCATTTGCTTCAATTGTTTACGGTTTGTGATGTCTTCAGAAAAAAAGGGAATATACAAAATCGTTTGAGTAGAAAAGTCCACGGCGATACGTTCTAAATAGATTTTTTCATTTTGTTTCCGTTTTTCAAAAAAACCGGCGCCGGTCTCCTCTGGCAACACTTTATTGACAATAATGTAAGGAACATCTATCTGAAATTTCTCCAGGAGATGAATTGCTTTTTTGGTTTCCGATATTGGTAATTTCTCCGGATTCAAAACAAATAGAAAGGTTGTTGCCTGCTTATCCAATAGAATTTCTCTTGCCTTGGTAAACCGCTGTTTTCTTTCTTGTAATGTATCGTAAATAGGATCATCTACGGCTTGTCCATCGTTTAGCAATTGCGAATATTGTGTATTCGTTTTTTTCCTTTTATTTAATAGACCTTCAATCCAAATTCCCATTAATTCCGGAAGAGATAACAACCGAATCGTATGACCTGTTGGAGCCGTATCAAATACTAGTTTATCAAACCTGGCCCCTTCTTCCAAAATAATTGATATGAGTTTATCAAATAAGGCAGCTTCATCTGCTCCCGGCGAGGCTTTTGCTGTGTCTAATTGACGGTGTACCTCTTCCATCATCTGAACATGAACAACCCCCTGTATGTTTTCTTTAACCTTTTGAATATACGCGTCTGTTTCTTTTTCAGAATCAATTTCCAGCGCATATAGATTTTTTTCAATATAGGTGATATTTCCACCGATCTGCCGCTGAAAAATATCGCTTATATTGTGAGCTGGATCCGTTGAAATGAGTAAGGTACGATAGCCTTTTTCTGCATATCCCGTTGCCAAAGCAGCAGCCGAGCTGGATTTCCCGACGCCGCCTTTGCCTCCTACAAAAATAATCCGGTTATTATCTCCAAGCATCCTTTCTCTCCTCCTTCCAATGTATGGCCAGCATGCCCATCCAATTTTTTAACAGCAGCGAATCCCGTTAAGTGGTGATTTATCCATCCCCATTCGTAAATGCCAATCATGGAAGGATTCAATGATATACGGGTATAATTCCAACGTATAATAATAAACCGGGTTCGGTATTCCTACCATTTCAGAATATAGAAGCAGCAAGAAAAAATCATCTTCGTTTCTTAATTCTCTGGCTACTTCTGTTTTATGCGGCAAGCTTATTACTTCCTCATAATAGTGGATCAACTGTTTTAACCTGTCTGTGAACATTTTCCCGCCCTCCCGGCTATAATTTATTTATATCGAACCTCCATACATATCTTTTGAAGAAGATATGTATGGAAGCAAAATCAATCTTTATTTAACGGATCTTCTACTTTTTTCATCAGTTCTGAAAAGGAGGTCAGAGCTATCCAAATCGCAAATACAAAGATAATAGAGCCCAGAACAAACAATAGCATATTGGAACCTGTTCCCATCCACGACCATTCAAAGGCCACCTGCTGGAACATCGCAAACAAAGTCATAAAGATCAGGAATATCATCGGGATGAGCGCAACCATATAATTACTTCCTTTTCGTTTTAGCCAAATAGCAATTAAGAATAAACTAATGGCAGCCAGTAATTGATTGGCAGTGCCAAATAGTGGCCAGATGAGGTAGCCGCCTGACCCGAAACCATTTGGACCTTCAGGAATTAACACAAGTGCCGCACTGGAAAGCACAGCAACCGTTGTCGCTACATGTGTTTTCGTTAATGGCTGGATTTTATATTCAATCCCTAATTCTGCAATAATGTACCGCATCAAGCGTACCGAGGTATCTAATGTCGTCGCAGCAAAGCTGACAACGATAATCGATACGATTGTCGTTGCTATATCTGTTGGAATTCCCAGCCCCTGCGCTAATGTTGCCGCTCCTTCGATAAACGTTCCAAGACCAATGGCATTCGCTTCATTAAAAGAAGTATAGGCTTGTGAAAACGCATCGGTATTTGCAAAGAATGTCCCTACCGCAATGATGGAAACCAGGGCCAGAATGCCTTCTCCTACTGCTCCAAAGTAACCTACAAAACGCGCATCGGTTTCTTTATCCAGCTGTTTAGAAGATGTCCCTGAGGATACTAGTCCATGAAAGCCGGAAATCGCACCGCAGGCAATTGTGATAAATAGCAGCGGCAGAAAGCTTCTATCCGGACTTTCATTTACTACAGGAGCTGTCATACTTGGAGACGTGAAAAGCAATCCCAAGTAAAGAATAGCCAGTCCGACAACTAATTGATGCGAATTAATAAAATCTCTCGGTTGCAGCAATTTCCATACCGGGAGTGTAGACGCAATATATACATATACCATCAAAATAACAATCCATATCAGGAACGCCGTTGAAACAGTACCCAGTCCGAACAAACCAGTGCCATTCTCTCCTCCCATATACCTGACTAAATCAATTTGAAGGAAGCCGACCCTGCTTGCCATAATAGCCGCTGCATACATGATAACTAATGCAATAACAGAGGGAAGAAGCATTTTTATATTCCGTTTATATGCTGCATAACCAATCCAAATAGCTAACGGAATTTGTATAAAAACAGGAAATACACTTGCAGGATAACTAATAAATAAATTGGAAATAACCCATGCAAACACCGCATTTACCATCAATACGAGAATAAGAATAATGAATAAAAATAATAGCTTTGCCCTTCTCCCGACCAAGCGATCTGCAATTGTTCCAATAGAATACCCTTTATTTCGGACAGATAATGCCAATGTGCCAAAATCATGGACACCAGCTGCAAAAATGGTTCCTAAAACAACCCACAAAAAAGCCGGAAGCCAGCCCCAATAAATAGCAATTGCCGGTCCCAAGATAGGAGCAGCACCTGCTACAGATGTAAAATGATGCCCCCACAAAACAAATTTATTGGTTGGGACATAGTCCACACCATCCTTGAAACGGTGTGCCGGAGTAACATAATTCGGGTCTAATCGAAATATTTTCTCTGCAACAAACTTGGAATAATACCGATAGCCTAAAATAAATACAACAATCCCTATGAAAGCTATTAAAATTGCATTCATGTAAAACTTCCCCTCCTTTTATTTTTTGTAAGCGCTTAAATTATTTTTTATTAAAAACCTCCTTTATGGATTTTTTAACAGTTTAACATATTCAAACATATATTCACATTATATTTAAAAAATTTCAAATAATACCATTGGAAAACAGCTAAAAAATTGTATGAGCCAGAATGAACAACCCTAACCCATACAATTATATTTTCTCTTCCATTAAAATATGATTAACGCAGCAAGCGTCGCTATAAATAGTCCCAGTATGACCGGAAAAAAGTTTTTCCTGACTAGTTCCATTGCTGAAACACCACAAAATCCTGCAACAGCAATTAGGGAGGACCATGCAATTAATGCTCCTCCGCCAGTCCAAATTGCTCCAAGCTGGCCTATTGCTGCTAATGTACTTGCATCGATGGAAGCAGATTCTAAGGATGCAGCTAATGCTCCCGTTAATGGCAAGCCGGAAAAGCCAGATCCGTCCAGTCCTGTGATAATCCCTACAATTAATAAGCTAAAAGCAACAAACACCGTGCTTTCCGGAAGAAAGGCCTGGATGGATGAAATGATATCGAATAAAAAGGATGGCGCTTCTTCTACAAGTAATATTTCCCGTGAAAATTCCGCATTTCCTAAGAAGAAAAATCCTGCAATCGGGATAACTGGTCCCATTGCCTTAAAGGCAAATACAAATCCATTGGTGATATGATTCCCCACATAATCTAACGCATTTTGCTTTCCAAATACAGCCGTAGCCAATAATAATAGAATCACTGCCACTCCGCCAACGAAGGCAGCTCCTTCTCCACCGACCAAATCACTGGATCCAAAAAATTTACTGTACAGCATATATCCGACGACGGATAATAAAACAATTGGCACCAGCCAGGCAAACGCGCGACTCCACTTGTTCAAATGCTTCGAAGCTGCCTTATGGCCGGAGGAATCATAATCTTGAATTTGTTCTGCTTCTGTCTGATTTCTAGGGTCTACTTTTGAACGAATCGAATTTCTGTAAAATAAATAAGCTAATACAGAAGCAATCACACCGGTAATAATAGATAAAACCAGTGCCCGATCAGCAACTGCTGAAGTTTCTACACCCGCTGCAGCTGCAGAAAGAGCTGGTGCAACCTGAACAATATAGTCAGAGGATAAAGCCATCCCCTGGCCTGCTATTGTAATCGCAACTGCCGCTGTAATCGCCGGCAGCCCAGAACGTATCGCTGCAGGGACAAGTAAAGCACAAATAAGCGGGACAGCTGGTGTCGGCCAGAAAAATAAAGAAACCACATACGTCACAGCGATTAAAACAAAATAAGATAAATGTCCATTGACCATGACCTTCTGAATTGGCTGAATCATCAGTACATCCGCTTTCAAATCTTTTAAGGCATTTAATAGCGCAAGCATAAAAGTAATAATCAAAAAGATACTAAAAAGCTCACGTGCTGCGACTAAATTAGCGTTAAAAATAGCCATAAATCCGCTGACTATACTTCCTTTATAAAAGCAGGCAATAACAAATGTTCCTAGTAGGCTTGGAAGAACAATGCCTCTCCGGAAAATCATTGTTATTAAAATAAGCAAAGTAAAAAATCCATACAATAAATGCGGGATAGTTAAACTCATTTCATTCAGATCCTCTCCTTCATTATGTATAGTAGCCTATGCAATAATGAAGGCAGCGGGTACAAAATAATAACCAATCGAAAATGTATTTTTACTCATAATAAAAACCAAGATGATCACTTTGTCTCTAAAACTTGGTGTTCTTGCTAGAGCGGCTGTTTTCAGCTATTTTTTAAAACATTCTTATTCATTAACTCAACTTTCGCACCTAAGAATAAGCAAATTTATCTTGCTATTCCAAGATGAACATGTTCTCCATTAGCATGCTTGCTGGTTACATATCCGGCCTTTTTGGAATTGGTGATGGTGCTTTACACTTCACCTTCTATTCTTTGTCAAGGGTATTTTCGAAGGAACGATCAACTCCTATTTCTATGGAAATGAAGCTACTTTTTAATGTGCAAAAGTTGAGTCATTAATAAAAGCGCAATGGTCTATTTTTAAACCATTGCGCTTTTATTAAAATTCATTCCAGAATGTCAATTACTTTCTTTACAGATTCTGCAGATTTATCTAATTGCTGCTTCTCTTCCTCTGTTAAATCCAGCTCAATCACTTCTTCAATCCCTTTGCCGCCAAGAACAGTCGGTACACCTAAGTAAATACCATCATAGCCGTATTCCCCTTCTAAATAAGCAATGGATGGTAATATCCGGCGCTGATCCTTTAGTATTGCTTCTGCCATTACGGTTAAAGAAGCAGCCGGCGCATAGTAAGCACTTCCATTTCCTAACAGATTTACAATTTCACCGCCGCCAGTCCGGGTTCTTTGTACAATCTCTTGTAACCGTTCTTTCGAAATCAGCTTTTCAAGCGGGATGCCGCCTGCGTAAGAATAACGGATAAGCGGGACCATGTCATCACCGTGTCCGCCTAAAACAAAACCGGTAATATCTTTCACGGAAATATTCAATTCTTCCGCTACAAAGGCTCTAAAACGGGCTGTGTCCAACACCCCGGATTGTCCGATAACACGTTCTTTTGGAAGCCCGGAAGCTTTATACACACTGTAAGTCATCGCATCTACCGGATTGGTCAGCACAATAATCGTTGCATCGGCTGAATACCTAACAATTTCCTTTGTAATCGTATTCATTATTTTGGCATTTGTATTGACCAGATCATCTCTGGACATTCCCGGTTTCCGTGCAATTCCTGCAGTGATGATAACTAAGTCAGAATCCTTTGTTTCCGCATAATCAGACGTGCCCGTCACTTTCGCATCAAAACCTTGAACCGGTGCTGCTTCTGCCATATCCAGCGCTTTTCCCTTTGTCGGATTCTCCATATCAGGAATATCAACAAGAACAACATCCCCTAATTCCTTTTGTGCAACCATTAATGCCGTGGTCGCTCCTGTAAAGCCAGAACCGATAACGGAAATTTTTTTTCGTGCAGAACTCATTTTACATACCTCCCCTAGTCGTTTTTAAATAACATACATTTAAAGAAAATGCTTGCAGCACCGATACCTCTCGTCACCACAAACATTTTCTTTTGTTTAGGTCAGGTCAGTTATACTGACCTTCCTATATTTACACTTTTTTATTTTGGTGCTTATGCTTCCATGTTCTTGATCAGTTCATCAGCAAACTCAGAGCATTTCACTTCAGTTGCGCCATCCATTAAACGTGCAAAGTCATAAGTTACAACTTTAGAACCAATTGTTTTATCCATTGATTTTGTAATCAAATCAGCTGCTTCTCTCCACTCTAAATGCTCAAGCATTAATACAGCAGATAAAATAACAGAAGATGGATTTACTTTATCTAGTCCTGCGTATTTTGGTGCAGTACCATGCGTTGCTTCAAAAATAGCATGTCCAGTATCATAGTTGATGTTTGCTCCTGGTGCAATCCCGATACCGCCTACCTGTGCAGCAAGTGCATCAGAAATGTAGTCACCGTTTAAGTTCATTGTTGCAACAACATCAAACTCTTTTGGACGAGTAAGGATTTGTTGTAAGAAGATATCTGCAATCGAATCTTTTACTAGAAGTTTACCGGCAGCTAATGCATCTTCTTCTGCTTTATTTGCTGCTTCTTTGCCTTCTGCTTCTACAATGCGGTCATATTCAGCCCAAGTGAACACTTTATCACCGAATTCCTGTTCAGCAACTTCATAACCCCAGTTTTTGAAAGCTCCTTCAGTAAATTTCATAATGTTACCTTTATGTACTAAAGTAACATTTTTGCGTCCTTCGGTTAATGCATAGTTAATTGCCGCACGGACAATACGTTTTGTTCCTTCTTCCGATACTGGTTTCACACCGATACCTGAAGTTTCAGGGAAACGTACATTTTTTACGTCCATTTCATTTTTCAGGAAGTCAAGCACTTTCTTCACATCGTCAGTGCCTTCCTGCCACTCAATACCAGCATAAATATCTTCTGTATTTTCACGGAAAATAACCATGTCTACATCTTCCGGACGTTTTACTGGAGATGGAACGCCTTCAAAATAACGTACTGGACGCAGGCAGGTAAATAAATCTAATTCCTGACGCAAAGCAACGTTAAGGGAGCGAATCCCGCCGCCGATTGGTGTAGTTAAAGGTCCTTTGATTGCAATTTTATATTCATTGATTTTATCTAACGTATCCTGCGGCAGCCATTCACCTGTTTTATCAAATGCTTTTTGGCCGGCATATACTTCTAACCAATCAATTCCTTTTTCTCCATTATAAGCTTTTTCAACAGACGCTTCGATTACTCGGCGAGCAGCAGCCCAAATGTCTGGACCAGTTCCGTCCCCTTCAATAAATGGAATAATTGGTTTGTTTGGTACGTTCATTTCGCCATTTTCTACTACAATTTTTTCACCTTGTGTCATAGATAAAACCTCCTATTAATGATTCCTAATCTATTCTACTACATTTTAACGATATTATCCTCTTTGTTCAATAGATACATATTCTTGTAAATCCGGTCCATTATATTCGGCACGCGGACGAATTAACCGATTGTCTGCATATTGTTCTAAAATATGCGCTATCCAGCCGGAAGTTCTGCTTACTGCGAAAATTGGTGTGAATAAATCCTCTTCAATTCCCAGGCTGTGATAAACCGATGCACTGTAAAAATCGACATTTGCAGGAAGTCCTTTATGCTCTTTCACATAATCTTCAATAGCAATGGACATATTATACCATTTTTCCTGTCCTGTCAGTTTGGTAAGCTGTTTGGACATGTCTCTCAAGAATTTAGCTCTCGGGTCTCCATCACGATACACACGGTGGCCCATGCCCATAATTTTTTCTTTGTTTTCCAGCTTCTCTTTAATATAAGGGATAGCATTTTCTTCTTCGCCGATTTCCAGAAGCATCTTCATTACATTTTCATTTGCACCGCCATGCAATGGTCCTTTTAGCGCTCCAATCGCTGCTACAAGTCCAGAGTAAATATCTGAAAGGGTTGCTACACAAACCCGTGCTGTAAACGTAGATGCATTTAATTCATGATCAGCATGGAGCACGAGTGCTTTATTGATTGCTTCTACTTCAATATCTTCCGGCTCTTTTCCGTTCAGCATATATAAGAAATTGGCAGAATAACTTAAGTTTTCTTTTGGCTGAACAGGGTCTTTTCCGTCACGAATCCTTGCAAATGCAGCTACAACAGCAGCAATTTTTGCCTGGATACGAACAGCTTTTCTTTTATTTGCTTCTTCGTCCATGACATCAGCCTCTTCATCGTAAATCCCCAATAATGAAACCGCTGTCCGAAGAGCTGCCATTGGATGCACACTGTTCAAATCATAGGAACGCAAATGATTGACAATAGCATCTGAAATATTCATATTCTTTGCTAAATCAGCCTTTAACGCATTTAATTCTGATTGAGTCGGCAGCTTTTGATTCCAAAGTAAATAAATAATTTCTTCGAAGCTGGAATTTTCAGCTAAATCATCAATTTTATAACCCACATAGGATAATTGATCATCTATGATCGAACTAATTGCTGATTGTGTTGCGACAATATTTTCTAATCCTTTTTTTGATGTTGACATATTACCTCTCCCTTTCCAGTTAATCAAAGTATTAGATATTCATTTCAAATAAAATAATACAAGGGTGACAAACTTTTTTGATTGTTTAAATCTATGTAGGAATAAAATTGAGCAATTACTATACATTCACTTCGTATCATTCAGGTGATGGAACGTGCGCTTCGCGGACAATGTAAACGTGGAACCAGAGTCTTTTGACCATTACGTATCAATGAATTTATTATTCTACTTTTAAACAAACATAGAAATACTTTACCTTTCCATTTGTACCCTTCAGTTTGATTATAGCAATATTTATTATCTGCCCATCTTTCATTATAAATGATAAAAAGCAGAATGTGAATTGAAACCGTTTAAATTATGTTAAATAACTGTTAGATTCCTCCATTTCCTGCTGGCGTTTTACTACTTACCCATGATGCAAAGACCTTATTACTTCTACTTTGCCGCTTCCAATCATAGATTAAATTAGGTCTTTTTTTCTGGAGGAAATATGATGCAATCAAAAATCCTTGGACAACTTATCCGTTCTTTTATTGTTATCAGCACTTTATGCAGCAGTCTTTTCCTATTCTATATATTATTTCCTTATATCTATCCTATTCTGATAGCATTCCTGCTTTCTTTACTCTTCCAGCCGCTGATCAGATGGTTTGTAAACACACTTAAAATGCCGAGGCTGCTTGCTCTAATCAGCACATTCAGTCTTTTTCTCAGTTTATTTACGATTGCTCTATACTTTTTAATAAGCGAAGTTTATCAAGGTATCAGCTATTTATCGGACAGGCTTCCTGCTTATTTCCGTCATATAATGGAACAGTTTCAGCAGTTATTAGATATGCACATCCTGCCATTATACGATAAATTGCTTTCTCTGCTGACGACACTGCATGTCGATTATCGTTTGGAAGTCTATGAATATATTCATTCCTTTACAGATTCGATGACGTCTGCTTTTACTCATTTCTTTCAAATACTGATGCAGCAGACAGCAAATTTTTTAATTATACTGCCAAATTCTTTTACTGTTCTTATTTTTATTGTACTGGCTACTTTTATGATCAGCTACGACTTCCAAAATATTCAAATCCGCATCCATGACATGATGCCTTCTAATTGGTACACGCTTTATCAAAAAATAGTCTCTCATTTAAAAGAAGCTGTGATTGGTTACTTTAAAGCACAGGTAATACTGGTTTGTATTTCTGCGGTTATTTTGTGGACTGGTCTGCTCATCCTTCGGGTGGAGCATGCAATTACCATTGTATTGTTTGCTGCAATCGCAGACTTTATTCCTTATTTAGGAATCGGCATTATTATAATACCTTGGATTCTGTTTAGCTTTTTAACCTTTAATTATTCCTTAACGATTGGTTTATCTGTGCTGTACGGCCTGATTATTATTATCAGACAGTTTATAGAGCCTAAAATCATGGCAACTTCCATTGGCATCTCGCCTTTAATGATGCTGATCGGGATGTTTTTAGGCGTCCAATGGTTTGGTGTTCTGGGATTAATCTTTGCCCCGGTCAGTTTAGTTGTGATGCTCGCCATCAAAAAATCTGGGGTGTTTCAGCAATTATTCCTTTATATTAAAGGGTGATTCCTGCTAAGCTGTGTTCAAAAAGGGGCTGAATTAGAAGCAAACAGAGAAAAGCGCTTATCGTTTGGACCCCTTTTGAACTCTCTCTACCAGCGACGATAAATAATTGTATTTCTCCCCATTAACTGCATAGCGATTTTCTTAAGCTGATTTTTAAATTGATTTCTTGTCCAGGGTATTAATAATAATAATCCTGCAATATCTAAAACAAAGCCCGGAATAATCAAAAGGAATGCTCCAAGCATGGTTGCCAGACCATCAAGAAGTTCTTCTGTCGGAGGGGCCCCTCTTTGTAATTGCAGCTGCGCACGTCTGAATACTTCCATTCCCTGATATCTGGCCAGAAAAATCCCTAATATAGCTGTTGTAATAATTAATCCGACTACCCATAGCACACCTATAAGCTGGCTTAGCCATAGAAATACTCCAATTTCGATTGCCGGTATAATAATAAATGCCAGAAGAAGGTATTTATTTCTCATTGTTAACATCCTTTCTATCGTGCAGCTATACTTTTGGAATGTATAAACAGAACCTCCGATTGTATTCGGAGGTTCTGTTTGCTTGCTTACCTATTATAATACACCTGCGTGACCTGCGTAAACTTGTCCGCGGCTGCTGTCTACTGTAATGTCCTGACCGTCTTCCAATAAATCAAAGACATTCTCTACACCTACAATAACAGGGATTCCAAGGCTGACACCAACTACAGCAGCATGCGAAGTCAAACCGCCTTCTTCTGTAATAACGGCAGCAGCTTTTTCAATTGCCGGCATCATTTCTTTTTCCGTAGCATGTGTTACAAGGATATCTCCCTCATTCATACGGGTCAATGCTTCTTCATTGTTTTTAGCAAAGACAACATGTCCGTATGCTTTACTTCTTCCGATACCTTGTCCTTTTGCAACTACATCTCCAATGACATGAACTTTCATCAGATTTGTTGTACCTTTTTCTCCAGCCGGTACCCCTGCAACAACAAGGACAGTTTCTCCTCGTTTGCATACGCCCGCTTCAAGCCCCTGTTTGACAGACACTTCCAGCATTTCATCTGTAGATTTTGTCGGAGTTCCCATTACTGCATGAACACCCCACACAAGAGAAAGCTGACGATTTACGACTTCATCCACGGTTACAGCAATAATCGTTGCTTTCGGACGATATTTGGAAACCATGCGGGCTGTCGATCCGCTTTCTGTCGGTGTAATGATTGTACCAATACCTAAGTTATATGCCGTATGTGAAACAGATTGCGTAATCGCTTCTCTGATTTCCATATCTACATTTTTAGAACGTTCTTCTAAAATTACTTTATGATTTAATGCAGATTCTGCTTTTAATGCAATATTACTCATGGTTTGAACAGATTCCACCGGATAATTACCAGCTGCTGTTTCACCAGAAAGCATGATAGCGTCTGTACCATCAAAAATAGCATTTGCAACGTCAGAAGCCTCTGCACGGGTCGGACGAGGATTACGCTGCATGGAATCTAACATTTGTGTCGCTGTAATAACTGGTTTTCCAGCTGTATTACATTGCGTAATAAGCTTTTTCTGAACTAGAGGTACATCTTCTGCAGGTATTTCGACACCTAAGTCTCCACGGGCAACCATTAAACCGTCACTTACTTCCAGAATGCTGTTAATATTGTCTACGCCTTCCTGGTTTTCAATTTTAGGGATAATTTTAATATGCTCTGCCTGATACTGCTCCAGTACTTCTTTGATTTCCAATACATCTGAAGGACGGCGTACAAAGGATGCTGCAATAAAGTCTACACCTTGCTCCACTCCAAAAATGATATCATTGGTATCCTTTTCTGTAATTCCTGGAAGATTAACAGATACGTTCGGAACGTTAACTCCTTTTTTGTTTTTGATTTCCCCAGAGTTCAACGCTACCGTTACAATTTCTCCGCTTTCTTGCTTGATTTCTTTTACTTCTAATTCAATCAAACCATCATCCAGAAGGATTTTAGATCCTGGATGAACATCATTGATCAATCCACCATACGTAATGGAGAATCGCTCAGCAGTACCTTCTACATCATTCATGGAAACAATTACTTCATTCCCTTGAACAATATCTGCTCTTCCTTCTTTAAAATTACCTGTGCGAATTTCAGGACCTTTTGTATCCAGAAGAATCGCTACCGTTTTATTTTTTCGGGCAGCTGCTTCACGAATATTTTTGATTCGCGCACCATGCTCGTCAAAGTCTCCATGGGAGAAGTTTAATCTGGCTACATTCATTCCTGCATCGATTAACTGCTCCAATTTTTCAACCGATTCTGATGCCGGCCCTATCGTACAAACAATTTTTGTATTTCTCATTATTATTTCCTCCTTCAATTCAATACCAATCTTTCATTAAATAGACAATTCTTTAGATAACTGGAACATTTCATTATCAATATGATGCTTCAATTTTAAAATGTCATCAATATCATTATCGACAATTTTGTTGTTTTGAATCCCGACCATACGACCGCCTTTATTATTTAAGAGCAATTCTACAGCTGCAGCACCCAGACGGCTTGCTAATACCCTGTCTTGGCCAGTTGGAGAACCACCTCTTTGAATATGTCCTAATACAGTTACCCTTGTTTCCAAGTCAGTAGCCTCTTCAATTTGTTTCCCTACGTCAAACCCATTGCCGACGCCTTCTGCGAGCAGGATAATACTGTGCTTTTTCCCACGTTTATGTCCGCGGTTTAACCGGTCAACGATTTGAGAGAATTCATCGTTTTGTTCGGGGATGAGGATACTTTCAGCTCCAACGGATAAGCCAGCCCATAATGCTAAATCTCCTGCATTGCGGCCCATTACTTCTATGACGTATGTACGCTCATGGGAAGTAGCCGTATCACGAACCTTATCCACAGCGTCTATAATCGTATTAAGAGATGTATCAAAACCAATTGTGAAATCCGTTCCTGCAATATCATTATCAATCGTCCCCGGCACACCGATACAAGGAATTCCCTTTGCCGTCAGTTTTTGTGCTCCTTTAAAACTGCCGTCACCGCCAATTACGATTAGCCCTTCAATTCCGGCTTCCTTCAGTTGTTCGACTGCTTTTTGCTGACCTTCATCAGTTTTAAATTCTTCACTTCTAGCTGAAAATAAAATCGTCCCGCCGCGATGAATAATATCACCTACAGAACCAAGATGCATTTTTTCAAAATTACCATCCATTAATCCCTGATAACCATTTTTGACTCCAAACACTTCCATGTCATGATAGATTGCTTTTCTTACAACTGCTCTGATTGCAGCATTCATGCCGGGGGCATCTCCACCACTAGTCAAAACACCAATTTTTTTCATTTATTTTCCCACCTTATAGTTAAAATATTGCAATGTCCAACTTATTTTAAATATATCCAAGTGCTGACTTCTAACATACAGCCCGTTTCTCAAACAACAAGCCAACCCCGCTCTGTTGTACTAGTTTGTCCAATTCCCTCTATTACATTTTTAAAACACCTGAACATATCCCTACATAAATAAAAGATAAAGAAAATCATCTGAGACTGCAATGATAAACCAAAATCATTAAAGGCTTGGTTTCTTATCTTTCGTCCACTACATTCTCTATTTTACATGATTCTTTCATTATAATCCAAACTAAAATAAAGGCTGACATTCATTCTCAGCCTTTATAAACAATTATATCGTTTGAAATGAACCTATCTTTTTATATTTTTGCCATCTTTCTTCAACTATATCCTCTGGTGACAATGCTTTCAGCTCGTTCAGTGATTTTTCTAGCACTTGATCAATAAGACCAGCTTGTATATCAATATCTCGATGTGCGCCGCCTTTTGGTTCAGGAATCATTTCATCAATAACACCTAATTTTTTTAAATCTGGAGCTGTAATCTGCATCGTTTCAGCGGCACGCTGTGCTTCTCCTGCATCTTTCCAAAGAATCGAAGCTGCACCTTCCGGAGAAATA
The DNA here is from genome assembly GCF_038004725.1 of Oceanobacillus sp. FSL K6-0251. Lineage (NCBI taxonomy): Bacteria > Bacillati > Bacillota > Bacilli > Caryophanales > Bacillaceae > Oceanobacillus > Oceanobacillus sp. FSL K6-0251. The sequence goes on from NZ_JBBORS010000001.1 coordinate 3,216,360, forward strand.
ACAGAATATGTAGCATTCTCCAGCATATGAACATGATTTCCAACACCGATTCCCAGGGCGCCCCCGCTGCCGCCTTCTCCTATCACAATACATACAATGGGAACCGTTAAACCGGCCATCTCCATTAGATTTTTGGCGATAGCTTCACTTTGCCCTCTTTCTTCTGCAGCTTTCCCAGGGTATGCCCCTTTGGTATCGATAAACGTAATAATTGGGCGGTTAAATTTTTCGGCCTGCTTCATATGGCGTAAGGCTTTTCTGTAACCTTCCGGATGCGGCATGCCAAAATTACGTTTAATATTTTCTTTCGTATCTTTCCCCCGCTGGTGTCCAATCACTGTCACCGGCTGCTTTTTATAATAAGCAATTCCGGAAACGATTGCTTCATCCTCGCCAAATAAGCGGTCTCCATGAAATTCAATAAAATCTTCAAATAATCTATCGACATAGTCCAGCGTGGTCGGCCGTTCAGGATGTCTGGCCATCTGCACACGATTCCAGGGTTTCAGGTTGCCATAAATATCCTCTTCCAGCTTTGCTAAACGTTCCTCCAGATTATTGATTTCGTCTCTTAAATCAATATCACTATTCTCTGTAAAAGATTTCAGTTCTTTGATCTTTTCTTTCAAATTCACAATCGGCTTTTCAAATTCTAATATTGGCATTTTTGATTACCTCCCATCCGTGTGCATACAAAGAAGCTTTCCAAGCGTTGTTTTCATATCATGACGGTGAATAACCTTGTCTACTTGGCCATGCTCTAATTGAAATTCAGCTGTTTGAAAATCATTTGGAAGCTTTTCCCGGATTGTCTGTTCAATAATTCTCCGCCCGGCAAAACCAATAAGCGCTCCCGGTTCTGCAAAATTATAATCTCCAATAGATGCAAAGCTTGCAGATACACCGCCAGTAGTCGGATGAGTCATCACGGAAATCATTAAATTGCCGCTGTCTCTAAATCGTTTCACAGCAAAGGATGTTTTTGCCATCTGCATTAAGCTTAAAAGCCCTTCTTGCATACGAGCTCCGCCAGATGCTGTAAATATAATGAAAGGAATCGACTCTTCTCTGGCATTTTCAATCGCTCTCGCTATTTTTTCACCGATGGCAGAGCCCATACTTCCCATACGAAAATTGGAATCCATGACAGCAAATGCAACCTGATTTCCTTCAATCGCACCTGTACCAGTAACAATTCCTTCGTTCAGACCTGTTTTTTGACGGTCCTTCTTGATCTTCGTCTCATAATCAGGAAAATCAAGCGGGTTAGCAGAGGTCAGGCCCGCATCCCATTCTGTAAATGTTCCTTCGTCAAATAAACTCTCAATTCTTGTCCATGCTGTCATCGGATGGTGATATCCGCAGTTTGGACAAACATATAAAGACTTAACTATCTCTTTTCGATAATAGATTTGCTTACAATTATCACACTTCTGCATTAACCCCTCTGGAACATCTACTTTTGCTTTCTCGCTCGGGATTGATGCATACTTCTTACGCTTGCCGAAAAAATCTTTAAGTGGCAAGTTTATCCCCCCTTTTTCTGCTGCCAGGTTAACTGTGTATAAAATATATAATAAATAAATTGCATCTATTAACCAGCATTCAAATAGAGCTTTCAGGTAAGAACGTTTTTCCTATCTTACCATTGTAAACTATTTTCCCAAGTTATAGTAGTGCGTTTTAAAATGGATGATAAAAAATAAAGCTGGTATATTTTTCAGGTTAATGCGACCGCTGCGGACGAGTTATAGCGGGGCAAGTAATCGCAACCCCATAAACGCAGGTGAAAAAGTTCGCTTTTTTTGTGCGGTCACCTCATTGAAAACATTTGTAAACACTCGTCCCATTATAAACCTTTGGCAACTTTTGAACACGTACTTACTTGTTCTTCTACAGAAATCAAATAGAAACCCAACAAATAGATTACCACCTGTTTGCAAGTCGCGCAATCAGATTGTCATTATAAATGTATCATTATATATCAAATAAACGGATATAAAAGCTTTCTGATAACCTTATATCAAGCCTTCTTCCAAATGATTCAACAAACAGATTAAAAAATATTTTAAATTAGACAGGATAACTAATATCTCATTTTAAGTTTTTATTTTTTTACATAAAATACCCCTAAAACACTTTGAATAAAAATTAAAATGTCTCAGGGGATAATTACAATGTCAAATTATTTATTGATTTCCTTTGTCAGACGTCTTGTCTTCTCTGCCACTTCTTCCGGATCTACGTGAATGCGGGCAACTCCGGATTTCATTGCTGCTTCCGCTACGTGCTTAGCTACAAGCGGTGCAACTCGTCCGTCAAAAGGAGAAGGAATTACATAGTCTTCATTCAACTCTCTGTCTTCTATTAAAGATGCAATCCCCTCTGCAGCAGCTATCTTCATTTCTTCATTAATACGCGTTGCTCTGACATCCAAAGCTCCCCGGAATATCCCTGGAAAAGCAAGCACATTATTGACTTGGTTCGCAAAGTCGGAGCGGCCGGTGCCGATTACTTTTGCTCCAGCTGCTTTTGCATCCTCAGGCAGGATTTCTGGATCCGGGTTCGCCATTGCAAAAATAATTGCATCATCATTCATTTTTTCAACCATTTCTTTTGTTAAAGCGCCACCTACTGAAACACCGATAAATACATCTGCACCTTCTAATACATCTTCCAGACTTCCTTCTATCTTCTGCGCATTGGTATATTTTGCGACCATTTCTTTTACGTTGTTCATCCCTTTAGGACGTCCTTCATAAATTGCACCGCGAGAATCACACATAATCATGTCATGAACTCCCAGGCTCTTTAAGAGGCGGATAATTGCGATTCCAGCTGCGCCGGCTCCATTTGCTACGACTTTGATATTAGAGAAATCTTTATTTACCAGTTTTAAAGCATTCATCAGGCCTGCCACTGTGACAATTGCCGTGCCATGCTGGTCATCATGAAAAATGGGAATATTGGTTTCGCTTTTTAACCGCTCTTCTATAATAAAGCAGTTAGGTGCTGCAATATCTTCCAAATTCACCCCGCCAAAGGTCGGCTCCATCAATTTAACAGTCTCTACAATTTTATCGACATCTTGTGTATCCAAGCAGATTGGAAAAGCATCCACGCCTGCAAATCCTTTGAATAATACCGCTTTTCCTTCCATCACAGGTAAAGAAGCTTCTGCACCAATGTTACCAAGTCCTAAAACGGCAGAACCGTCGCTTACTACCGCAACCATATTTCCTTTCATCGTATAATCATAGACGGTTTCTTTTCGTTCATAGATTTCTTTACAAGGCTCTGCTACACCAGGAGAATAAGCTAAGCTTAGATCTTCTTTATTCCTCACCGGCACCTTTGTCTTCACTTCCAGCTTCCCTTGCTTTTGTTCGTGTAAATGTAATGCTTCGTCTCGTAGGTTTGCCATTGAATTCCGCTCCTTTGAATACAGTAAGTAATATGTATAATTATTGCGCTTACATATTAGGCCAAGCCATTTTTATCCCCTTTATTATAACAGATGGTATGCTTGTGTAAAGTAGCTGCTGTCGTAAAATTTCAGTTTTTTATATTGTGCCATTATCACTCGAAATACATGAAAAATTGCTGCCTTCCCCTCTTCAAAATATATAATAAAGAAGAAGCCGGTTTCTGGTAAAAAATTCGGCTTCTCCTCTATTTTCAAAATATATTTCGGGTGTTTTCTAATAGCGTATAAAATCAGCGCTCAACCACATTATCATTTCCAAAATAATTTTTCAGCTGTCTCATTTCTTTCTCTGTCACTTGAAGAGAATAGCTGTTTGCAAGCTGGTAGGTTTCTCTGTTTACAGGATCATATACGATTACCGGCGTCTTCCCCGGATGCTGTTCAGCTATTTGCTGCAAATATTTCAAAACACTGCTTTTATCTTGGTTTGTCATTCGTATAAATAATTTATTCGTTTCTGGTATATCCACTTCAGACAAATCCAGTGCTGCTATTTCCTTTAAAATAAACTGACGCTTCTGGTTTCTCTCTTCGACCGTAACACGCATCCAAACCAGCTGTTCCTCTTCCAGCTGATTCGAAATTTGCCGAAATAAATCCGGAAAAAGAACAGCATCCATCTTTTTATCTTCGTCCGACACTGTTAAAAATGCCATTCTTTCTCTGTTTTTTGTGCGTATAATCTTTATCTCTTCTACTACTCCGACGGTATAGATTTCTTTTCTCTTCCCGATGAACTCCTCTGCCTGTTTAAAAGAAAGTATTCCATTCGCTCTTAATACATTCCGATAACTTTCAAATGGGTGATTTGAGATATAGATACCCATCAATTCTTTCTCAAAAGTGAGCTTTTGTATTTTGGAGTAGTCTTCCGCTTCTGTATATTCCAACGCATCCTGAAATAAGGAGGCATCTTCATACATCCCCTGAAACAATTCCTTTTGTTCCAGCGCTGGATTAATCGTTTCAATCAAGCTTGCCCTATTGGGATGAAACGTATCAAATGCACCAGCTAAAATCAGGTTTTTAATAGCGGCCCGATTTACTTTTTTTATATCGATTCGCATACAAAAATCAAAAAAGCTGGTGAAAGAAGCCTCTTTTCGGATTTCTAAAATATGAACCAACGCTTGATAACTGATAGACTTAATAGCAGCTAACCCGGTACGTATCATGTTTTTCTCCACTGTAAATTGCTGATAGCTTCTATTAATATGTGGCGGGAGTATCTTAATTGCAAGCTCTTTTAACGACTCCTGGTACATAGACAGCTTTTCGGGCTGATTTTTAGCATCCGTTAGCAGGCATGAAAAAAATACTTCTGGATAATGTGCTTTCAGATAACTGAGCTGATAGGATATTTTACTATAGGCGACAGCATGGCTTCTTGGAAATCCATAGTTGGAAAAGCGGACAATCCAGCTGAAAATTTCCGCAGCCACAGCCTGAGAGTAGCCATTCTTTAAGCACCCTTTGATAAAGGCTGCCTCCTGCTGCTGCATCATATTGTCTTTCTTCTTACTTACCGCTCTTCTTAAAATATCCGCCTCACCAAGACTGAAACCGGCAATACGGTGCGCAATCTGCATGATCTGCTCCTGATAAATCAGAACACCATAGGTTGATTTTAAAATCGGTTCTAAATCTGGATGCGGATAGGTTACAGCTTCTTGCTTAAATTTACGCCGGATATACACAGGGATAAAATCCATCGGACCTGGACGATAAAGCGCATTAACCGCTACAATATCTTCAAACGAGGATGGTTGCAGCTCTTTTAGAACACGCTGCATCCCTGTTGATTCTAACTGAAAAACACCGCTGGTTTCCCCTTGTCGCAGCATGGCAAACGTTTTTTCATCCTGTTCTGGAATATGGGTCAATATTTCTCCTTTGTTTTGGGTATATGCCACACCTTTCATGACTCTTTCTATTAACGAAAGATTTCGGAGCCCCAGGAAGTCCATTTTCAACAGACCTGCGGCTTCCAATTCGTTCATTGCATATTGTGTCAAGTACGTTTCCCCTGTGCCGCTTGTCAACGGAACATCTCTCATTAAAGGCTGCTCACTAATCACAACGCCCGCAGCATGAGTAGACACGTTTCTTGGCAAGCCTTCTAATTTAATCGCGATGGTAAATAAAACCTTTAATTTTTCAGAGGCCTTTACATAGGATGCTAATTCCGTTGAATCCTGCAGCAGCCGTTGAATACTTTTGGATGATGCCCGCTTCATTTCCCGCAAAATATAAGCAACATCCTGATCATGGACATCCATTGTTTTCATCAGTTCTCGGAGAATCGAGCGTGTCGCAAAGGTGCCAAAAGTAATAATCTGTGCAACATGCTCCCTGCCATATTTATCTCTTACATAATCAATTACTTCATCACGGCGGATATCAGAAAAGTCTACATCAATATCCGGCATAGTCAGCCGTTCCGGATTTAAAAAACGTTCGAACAGAAGATTATATTTTAATGGATCAACTTCTGTGATTCCTAAAATATAAGCAACAATGGAACCAGCTGATGATCCCCTTCCCGGTCCGACCATGATATGTTTATCTTTCGCAAATTGAATAAAATCGGCAACAATTAAAAAATAATCGCTGTAGTTCATATTGATAATCGTATTCAGCTCATATTCCATCCGTTTTCGATGAGCTTCTGTAACGACCGGGTACCGCTCCTGCAAACCCTCTTCACAGCGCTCCCGCAAATAGGTATCTGCGGTTACCTGATCCGGCGTGGGGAAGGAAGGCAGATGCTGCTCATCAAAATGTAAATAGGCAGTACATTTTCCTGCGATTTCTTCAGTCTTATCCAGCAGCTCCGGCCAAGTATGAAATAATTGCTTCATTTCCTCCGGAGAAGTAAAATGATGACCTTCAGGCAGCTGTTCCTTTCGTTTTGGAGCCCATTTCTCCCCGAACCGCATCGATTGCAGGCAATCATAAGCCAATACATCCTGTTCGTCTAAATACACTACATTCTGCATCGCCACATAAGCGAAGTCCGCCTTTTTCCATATTTGCAGCTGATGTGAAGCTGAATCGATGCCGACATAAAAGTCACCTTCTTCAAAATAAGCTTCTGCCTTTTTAAGCTGTTGAAAGAGTAGTTGGCTTTCTGTTTCGGAGGAATCATTGCCAGCCCTCAGGAATGCCTTTCCAGAGAGTACACCGATGACACCGTCTGTATATTCCCCAAGCTGTTCAACCGGCAGCTTATCAAGCTGATTTGTTTGCAGATAGGTGCTTAACTGTAGAAGCTGCTGGTAGCCTGTTTTATTTTTAGCGAGAACGATACATGGAATCTCCTGTTCATTATCATCCATCTGAACAGAAATCCGCATGCCAATAATCGGCTTAATCCCCTGATCCATACAAGCTTTATAGAATGAAACAGCACCATAAAGAACAGCCTCATCTGTTAAACAGAGGCTTTGATACTGTAAATATTTTGCTTTTTGAACAAGCTTTGGTATAGAAATGGTGCTCTCCATTAAACTATAGCCGCTTTTCACCGATATATGTGTGTACGTCATTCTACCCTGCCTTCTTTCTAGAGGATGTTCAAAAAACTCCTTAAAATGAGAAATCGAATGTCTTCCTGCTTCTTGAACACGCATTTCTATATCTATTATAACAAGATAGTACATATGTGCCTATCGTTTTAGTTTTCATAACTTGTCTGTTTCATTCATAAGCTAGAATATAGCAACCTCCAATTATAAGGATTGCCAATTAGCAGACAAGCTATCATGCGAGGAGTGTCACAGTATGGAGGAAAGATTTTTTGCAGCATTTATTCATTGTTTTTTTATTGCGTTAGGAGTCATCATCGGAGGATCGATTATAGGAAGCATAGGTGATTTCGCCACCGGAGATGCTGCCCTGACCTCTATGAATCGAATCGCAGAACGCTTAAGAATATGGGGGATTGTCGCTGCAATCGGAGGCACCTTTGACGCAATCGCCAACTTTGAAAGAGGGTTATTCGACGGAACTCCAATGGATTTAGTAAAACAGATCCTGTTGATTCTATCTGCAATGGGCGGAGTAAAGGTTGGCCTGATTATTATTCAATGGTTTTCACAAGGAGATGCTCCCTGATGCACATCCCGCATTATCATAAAAAAACAAGCTGGCAGCTCATTTTTGTCGGTTTCTTTTTCGGCAGCATTATTTCCTATATGGTCTTCACCTATATGTACGGAACCATGTATGAAGAAATGTTAAAAGAGAATATGGAGCTGTCGAATGAGGTAACCGAGCTGGAGCAAACAAATCAGACCCTGCTGAAGGATAAAGAAGATTTAAGCGAGCAGACCAAACAGCCGCTCACCATCTCAAGAATCGACATTGAGATAGAAGACCCGGAATCGATGCGTATCGATTTATTAATGCAGGATCAGCTGCGGGCTTTGATTCGCGAAGAAATCAACCACGTCATCGGAGAGGAAGTAGAGCTTGTATCACGTTCAGATAAGCTATTAATCGCAACAATCGAAAATAAAGCCTTCACTCTTGATGGCATGAGCTACCAATTCCGTGTCCGACAAATTGCATTTGGTTCAGAATTAAGAGTTGTGGTCCTGCCTGAATCCGTAAGATGATAGTATGATTCGTTTCATTATCCACTTTAAATCAATAAGGCTGTTATAACGCAGACAAATTATTTTATCTTGCCTCTCGCATAACAGCCTTAGCTTTGTTTCATATCTCTCCAATTTCAGCAATTACATCTGTTTTAAACTTCGTCCCTGCACACTTTTTCTAAATCAGCTGCTAAATGATTTGCTTCCTCCCAGTTATATACGGTTGCACCAGAGGCCAACGGATGTCCTCCGCCATTATATTTCTTAGCAATTTGATTAATTACAATTCCTTTCGAACGGATACGCACCCGAATTTGGTCAGGCTCTTCAATAAAAAATACCCATGCTTTAATCCCTTTGACATCTGCTACCGTCTGGACAAGCTGGTTTGATTCCTCCACAGTAACATCAAATGCTTTCAATAATTCAGCAGTTAATTTAATGACACACAGCCCATTCTCAGACATCTTAAAATGCTGTAAAATGTGGCCGCTTAACCGCAATACTTTTTCCTCCGCCTCGTATAACCCATCATATATAGCTGTCCGGTCAAAATCATAACGAACTAATTCACCGGCATATTGAAATGTTTTCACAGTTGTACTTGGAAATTTAAATCTTCCTGTGTCCCCAACGATTCCTGCATATAAGAGACGGGCTGCTTCATTATTTAAATTCCAGCCCCGGGGACGCGCTTCCAATGCAAGACCAACAATCATCTCAGAAGTAGAACTGGCATCGGTAGACACCCATTCGATATCTCCATAAGAATCTGTGACCGGATGATGATCGATTTTTATCAGCTGTTTTCCTTTATTATAACGATCATCATCAATCCGCGGCTGGTTTGCTGTATCACAGACAATGACTAAGCTTCCCTGATAAAGCTCGTCTGATACATCATCCATCTGCGCTAAAAAAGTCAGGGACGGGATATCTTCTCCTGCAGCGTAGACTTCTTTCTCCGGAAAGGAATGTCTAATCAATGCTTTTAACCCCATCTGAGATCCAATTGCATCCGGATCAGGGCGGACATGCCGATGTATAATGATTCTCTCGCTTGCTTCAATCGCTTCAATAATTTTTGTAATTTCCATGACAATCTCCCTTTTTGTTGATGATATAGTTATGATTTTTCCTAGATTAATTGATAAAAAAACGGTACAATAAACGTAGCATTAAACAATATGTAATTAGGAGCGGAGCATTTAAAATGGTTATCTTTCCAATAATAATTATAATTTCAGCTGTCTTTTATATCTATTATAAAGTAGCAATCCTCAAAGAGAAAAATACGTTAACACAAAAATACTTTAATGGCCGGGCGAGATCCAGCCTGGGAGCATTTTTAATCGCTTTTTCCATTAATCAATACTCCCTTTATCTGACACAGCTCAGCTTGTTTATCGGCCTTGTTATCTTTGCATTAGGATTAATGCAATTGATTCGTGGATTCAAAGAAGCACGGCACTATCAAAAAGAGTGGAGAAGATTGCATCCAAACTAGGTAAAATAGAAGCACAGCTTTCAAATCAGATCGTTACATTTTGAATAAATTGCTTCATTTCAGCTTAAAACAACTGGAATTATCGTATTCCAGTTGTTTTTTTCGTCTTCAAAAGAAAAATCAATTACGCTGTTACCGATTGATCAGCTGCGCCATAATCAATGACCGTCCGACAGTAGTTTGTCCATGCATTACTTCTACATCTATCTTTGCATATAAACGGCCGACATCTAAAAGTGTTGGCCTAAGAAGTAAAATACTGTCGATTGGTACCGGCTTGCTGAAATAAACCGTAATATTCTCAATCGAAATTTCTGCTTTCTTCTCTATTTTCATCATTTTTTCACTTGCTTCTGTGATGAGAGCTGTAAATACACCATGTGATAATGTTCCTAAATGGTTTGTCATTTGCGGAATAACATGCGCTTCAAACAACCCTTCCTCACTCGGATTCTGCGACATATTGTTAGCAACAATATCTTCAATTGTTTCTCCGACCTGCGGCTGTCTCTGGATCTGCTGCATGGCTTTTAATACGTCCTGTCTGGAAACAACGCCTTTTAATACATGCGAACTATCCACCACAGGAACGAGCTCGATACCTTCCCAGACCATCATATGTGCAACCGAGGCTAAAGATGTTTTTTCCTGAACAACTAACGGCTTCCGGCTCATGATACGATCAATAAATGTAGTTTGGTCTTTCCCGACGATATCTCTCGAAGAAACCATTCCTACTACTTTCATACGGTCGTCCACAACCGGAAATCGTGTGTGCGAGGAAACTTCATTATTAATATACCAATCCTTCACCTGCTGTTTCGCCGCTAAATAATAAGAGGACTCAAACGGTGTTGAAATATCTCCTACAAAAATAATTTCCTTTTTAATCAATTGATCATAAATCGCGCGGTTAATCATAGCCGCAACTGTAAACGTATCATAGCTTGTCGAAATAATAGGCAATTTTTTTTCATTGGCAAGCTGTTTTATAGAATCATCCGTATCGAAGCCTCCTGTAATCAGGACAGCTGCTCCCGCTTCTAAAGCAAGCTTATGCGCTTCAAAACGGTTTCCGACAATCAGCAGCGAATCAGCTTGCGTATAGCGCATCATGGCATTTAACTGCATGGCGCCAATCACAAATTTACTGAGTGTTTTATGAAGCCCGTCTCTGCCTCCAAGTACTTGTCCATCAATGATATTAACAATCTCAGCAAACGTCAGCTCTTCAAAATTATCTTTCTTTTTCTTCTCGATCCGAATCGTTCCTACACGTTCAATCGTACTTACGATTCCTTGATTTTCTGCTTCCTTAATCGCCCGGTAAGCAGTCCCATCACTCACATTTAAATCTTTCGCAATTTGACGGACAGATATCTTGCTTCCAACTGGCAATGATAAAATATGCTGTAAAATCTGTTCATGCTTGGTCGCCATCTGCCATCACCCTCTTTCAACTGTACTATATAAAACATATTAGTCTTATTATACAATTGATACAGGAGAAACTCAATGGCTGCGCAGTTTCTTCTTATTTATCCCCTCCTGTTCCATAACCGGGGGCCGGGACATTTTTAATAGTGTTGCAAGATTTGCGCCGATAAATACAAAGGCAAATAATAACCAGCACCCCCAAAAGAGGAATTCTAAAGAGCTGGAAGACTGCGGAACCATCGGCCATGCAATATAGATAAAAAAGCAAACTAATAATAACCTTAGAATAATATTTGTTTTCAAGGCTGGCATCCTCCTTTTTTATAATTGTATGAGCGAGGATGATTTCTATGCAGCAGAAAACCACAGAATATAATCTATCTCTGTGGTTTTCTAGCAAAATATATACTTTTTGAACACGCACGTTAAGAAGTTAAATCGATTGTTTCTCCAACTTTCATTGCGCGGGCATTACCAGCCTTCACTTTAGATGCCCAATCTTCCGGATCCTGAACAATCGGCGGAAAGGTATTATAATGCACAGGAACAACTGTCTTGGCATTTACCCATTCAGCTGCAAGCAGTGCATCACTTGGCCCCATCGTAAAATTATCACCGATTGGAATAAAGGCAATATCAATATCATTTAATTCACCGTACATTTTTAAATCTGTAAACAATGCCGTATCTCCTAAGTGATACATTGTCTTTCCATTTACTGTAAGAAGTATTCCTGCAGGCATTCCTCCGTAAATGACTGTTCCATCCTCTTCTTCATAGGATGAGCCGTGAAAAGCTTGCGTAAGCTGCACTTTCCCAAATTCAAATTCACGGGAACCGCCGATATGCATTGGATGTGCCTCCACACCTTTTGATGCTATATAATCGGCAAGTTCTTTCGGCGCTACAACCAAGGCATCGTTATTTTTAGCTATTTCCACTGTATCTCCGACATGATCATTATGAGCATGTGTCAGCAAAATAACGTCAGCCTTTTCCGTACTCGGATCTAAATCACATGCTTCATTTCCATTGATAAACGGGTCAATAATGATGCGATGCTTTCCTGTATCTACTTTTACTACAGAATGTCCATGAAAAGATACTTTCACTGAAAATCTCTCCTTTGACGATTTGGATTATTATTTTGATTTCGTAGTGTGTCTTCCCGCTATCAGGTATTTCTATGCATCTTTTTCAGCAATTATTTATTAAATTTCTTTTTCAAAGCAGCTAATTCATCATCCACACCATTATTATTTTCAAGCTCTTTGAATTCATCATCCAGCGTACGCGCACTTTCATTTAAATCTTCTGAGGTTTCTGCTTCTGCTTCGTATTGCAGTACTTTTTCTTCCATTCTTTCAAATCCTTGACGAGATTGATCGCTGCCGATAGAAGACATTGTACGGTTCATTTTCGTTCTTGTTTTCGCAGATTCTGCACGTGCCTTTAAGGAGTCTTTTTTCAATTTCATTTCTTGGTATTCTTTTTTCATTTCAGATAGTTTTTCTTTCAGGATTCGGACATCCTCATCCGCGCGCTCCCAAGAAGCTTGTAGAGACTCATACGATTTCTCCTGATGTCTTTTATCTTCTAATGCTTTTCTCGCTAATTCTTCATTATCTGCTTCTACTGCTTTTTCAGCCTGTTCCTGGCGCTTTTCCACCATCGCTTTCGCATCATTCGCTTTGCGCTTCAGCATTTTTTCATTGGCCATTTGTTTTGCTACAGCAGCTTCAACCTCTTCAATATCCTTGCCCATATCCCGCAAGTACTGATCTAACATCTTGACCGGATCTTCCGCCTTATCAATCATTGCATTCAGTTCTGAACTGACAATTGTTTTCATTCGATTAAAAAATTGAAACATACAAATCCTCCTCTTGGAATAAGTAATAGTAATGTACGGTCCGTGTACAGTATGAAATACGATTGATTTCGCAAAAAGTTTCATTTTTATCGGATTTTTTCTTTCTATCTGCTATAATTTTTTTAGAGCATACTATTTATTCATGTCAAACAGCAGTAATACTAATCAACTAGGAGGCAAAAAATAATGTCAGACAGAATTAACCATTTATTTGCCGAGCTAAAAAAACAGCAAGCGGACAGTTGTTTTATCAGCTCCAAAGCAAATGTATATTATTTAAGCGGATACTATACTGATCCGCATGAAAGAGTTATCGGAATCCTTGTTATGGACGGAATCGACCCGATATTTCTATTACCTAAAATGGAAGAAGATGATGCAAGAAATGCCGGATGGGAGCATTTGATTGTAAGCTATTATGACCATGAAAATCCTTGGCATTCCTTACAGGCGTTCTTAAAGAAACAAGAAAAAGAACCAGCTGTCATGGCAGTGGAAAAAGACCATCTGACGCTTTACCGTTATAACCAGCTTCAAGAAATCTTCCCGGATGCGGCCTATATAGATGCCACGCCAGTTATCCAAAATCTGCGTTTAATTAAAACCAAAAAAGAGCATGATTTATTACGGACAGCCGCTGAATTAGCAGATTTAGGTGTTAAAACTGGTGTGGAAGCCTTAAAAGAAGGTGTCTCCGAACTAGAGGTAGTTGCGACCATTGAGCACACCTTAAAAAAACAGGGTATACGCGAGATGTCCTTTCAGACCATGGCTTTATTCGGTTCAAAAACAGCCTCCCCTCACGGAAATCCTGATAAAACGCAGTTAGAGAAAAATAGTTTCGTTCTCTTCGATTTAGGAGTTATTTATCAAGGTTATTGCTCTGATATTACAAGGACTGTTGCCTTTGGTAATATCTCAGATGAACAGAAACAGATATATGACACGGTGTTGGAAGCACAAGAAAGAGCGATAGATGCAAGCAGAACCGGCACTGCAGTCGGCGAATTAGATAAAATCGCAAGAAATTATATTACAGAGCAAGGATACGGTGACTATTTCACACACCGGCTTGGGCATGGATTGGGAATTGAAACACATGAATATCCTTCCATGCACAGCGAAAACACCCTTCCTATCGAACCTGGAATGTGTTTTACGATTGAACCTGGAATCTATGTTCCAAATATTGGCGGCGTAAGAATTGAAGATATGCTGTTTACGACCAATTATATGCCTTTAGAGCTGACAAAATATCCAAAAACATTACAAATTATTTCTTAGTTTTTAAATTACGAAAACCCCGGTCTGCAGAAGACCGGGGTTTTATTGATTCTAAAATTGTTTTAAGCTCGACTGTCAAGCATTTTTCGAATTTTAGAATCATTTCATTTGCTTTTTTGACTTTTTTTCGAAATGTTATGTAATTTACATTTATTCGTTTGTAACGCTTACAAATCAGGTATATAATAATAGTAGAAAGGGGAGATGAATCATGATGGAATATAAAAATATTGTTGTCGCAGTAGATGGATCGAAAGCAGCTGAAAAGGCTTTTACTAAGTCGCTCGCTGTTGCTAAACGAAATAATGCTCGATTGATTCTTGCTCATGTCGTGGACTCTCGTAATTTCTCAACAGCTGAAGCGTATGACCGTTCTTTATCCGAAAGAGCAGAGACGTATGCGAAAGAATTATTGGATGATTACGTCAAACAGGCTGAAGCTGCCGGATTAACAGATATTGTCCGCTGCATTGAATATGGGTCTCCTAAAGTCAAAATTGCTAAAGAAATAGCGGCTAATTTTGAAGCTGATTTAATCATGTGCGGGGCAACCGGGATGAATGCTGTAGAGCGCTTCTTAATTGGAAGTGTATCTGAAAGCATTACGAGATATGCCAGCTGCGACGTGCTTGTTACGCGCTAGAACTTTTTAAGAATCTTTTTATTTTCCTATTAAAAATGTATTGAAAAAGCCTTTTTACTCGATAAGCTTCATGAGTAAAAAGGCTTTTTGGGCTGTATATGTTATTGACTTAAACGAACGGTATCCCGGGCAATCATTACTTCTTCATTTGTCGGAATGACCATTACTTTTACTGGAGAATGCGGGTAGTTGATGAATTGTTCTTTCCCGCGAACATCATTTAGTTTTGGGTCCCAATAAATGCCCATGAATTCTAAACCGGTAAGAATTTTTTCACGTATAGCAATGCTATTTTCCCCTACACCTGCAGTGAATATAATTGCATCCACGCCATTCATTTTAGCAGCATACGATCCAATATACTTATGAATACGCCCAGCAAACACATTTAATGCAAGCTCAGCTCGTTCATTCGTATCTGCTTCATCCTGAATATCACGTAAATCACTAGAGAACCCAGATAATGCCAGCATTCCACTTTCTTTATTTAATACATGCAATACCTCGTCAACTGTTTTCCCAGTACGCTGCATAATATAAGGAATCAAGGCAGGGTCAATATTTCCAGATCTTGTCCCCATGGTTACTCCGGCTAGCGGTGTAAAGCCCATTGAAGTATCCATTGATTTCCCATCTTTAATTGCTGTAACACTGGCGCCATTACCAATATGGCAAGAAATTAAACGAAGACTTTCCAACGGTCTTCCTAAAAGCTCCGCCGCACGCTCAGAAACATATTTATGAGAAGTTCCGTGGAATCCATATTTACGAATTCCATAGTCTTCATAATAGTTTCTTGGCAAGCTATATAAATAAGAAGATGCCGGCATAGACTGATGGAACGCTGTATCAAATACTGCCACCATTGGAACATCTGGAAGAATTTCTTTAAAAGCATTGATTCCAGTCAAGTTAGCAGGGTTATGCAAAGGAGCCAGTTCAGATACTTCCTCAATTTTTTGAATTGCTTCATCATCTAATAAAACCGAATCAGAGAAATACTCTCCTCCATGAACAACACGGTGTCCTACCGCATCAATCTCATCAAATGATTGAATAATTCCTTGAGAAATTAAAGCATCTAATAACATTTTTACTGCTACACTATGATCTGGAATATCTGTAACTGTTTTTTCTTCTTCTCCATTTGCTTCCATTTTAAAAACAGATTCTGGTAATCCGATTCTTTCTACTAGGCCGATTGCCGCTACTTCCTCTTCAGGCATTTTTATCAATTGAAATTTTAAAGATGAACTCCCCGCATTAATTGCTAATACATTACTCATTTTCATTCCACTCCTATATTTTCATTTAATCCTATTTGGATAGGATGTAAACCATTCATTGATTTGTTTGATAATATCTGCCATTGCTTGCGCATTCTTAAATGAAGGCAATTGTACAAGTAACGGCTGCTTCGGTTCTTTTGTACCATACCCTTTTTTCTGCAGGATTAATACACTTTTCGCCTGATTTTTTGACTTGAAAGATGTTTCCGGCAAGCGGATGACTCCGACAATATGTGCAGTTTCCTGGAAAAACGCATGCAGCTTGTCCGATTGATCACTGTCAAATAAAAATTCCGGGATAACACCGATAAAAAAGCCGCCCTCTTTTAAATATTTCAAACTCTGCTCTATAAATAAATGATGTGCGTAAGAATTTCCTTTATCAGCCTTTAATTGATATTCTTCCGCTGTCACATCATCTGGATAATACCCTACTGGAAGATCTGTGACAACCATATCTACAGGCTCTATCAGGAAAGGCCGTAAACTGTCTTGATGATAAAAGCTGATTTCTTTTTTCTGCAAATTGGCATTTAACACAGCCAGCTCTATCAACGCGGGATCGACTTCAGAAGCATATGCTTTAAAAGGATTTTCCAATTGATTCAAGACGATGGTAAGCAGATTAGCTGTCCCGCCAGCCGGGTCAAAAAGACTTATTTGCCCTTTTTTATCAATCAGCTTATTTGTCAGGTAGCTGATTAAAAAGCCGACTGTATCAGGCGTCATTAAATGCTGCTGTTGCGAAGCCCCTTTCATCCCTTTTAAAATAGACAGGCTTAACGCTTTTCGATACGTTTCTGCATCAAATTCTTCTTCATTAACTGTTTGAACCGGTTTTGCAACCTTGTGCTTTGTAACATCGTCTAACTCATCTTGAGCTCCATCATCTAAGATGATATTTAAAGCGATAATCAAACTTTCCAGATAGGTTTCATTTTTTGCATTTTGTATGATTTCAGTAACTTCATCTATAGATTTAAATAATTTCTCAACATTTGATTGCTCCATGGCATGTCCTCCTATCCAAGCTGACAACTTTCTATTTTAACAATACTTGAGACAGATGTAAAAGGAATTTCTCTTACATATTCTTATATGTTAGCAGTTTACCCAGAAAACACGAACAATAAATCTATTTTTCCTCAAAACGTTCATTTTTTATGTTGATATTTCAACCACTGTCTGCTATAGTAACTTAAGTGTATTTAACTCGTATATTCTCAGTAATATGGTCTGAGCGTTTCTACCTGGTTCCCGTCAAAGAACCGGACTACGTAGTTAAAGTCTATGTTAACTATAGCATTTATTTGGGTTTTGAATTGGTACAATTCTGTTACACATAACTTTAACTTACAAAGTTCGGAAATACAGGGATATCCTGTTTTTTCCGAACTTTGTTTATTTTACGAGACACATCCAACAATTCATTTAGAAGGAGATCGTCATCTTATGAAGTTTTCTAACAAACTTAATCAATTCTTTCATTTAACGGAAAACAAAACAGATACACGAACAGAATTGACAGCAGGATTAACTGTGTTTATGACCATGCTATACGTTCTTATCATTGTTCCTGGAATGCTGGAGGAAGCGGGGATGCCTGTAGGGCCTATTACTGTTTCCGTCATCCTGATGACAGGAATAGTCACTATACTAATGGGGTTATACAGTAACCGTCCGTTTGCCCTTGCTCCCGGCCTGGGCTCTGTTGCTTTTTTAGCAGTCACTTTGGTTCTCGCTGAAGGAATTCCTTGGCAAACCGCGATGGGTATGGTATTTATCTCAGGTATCCTATTCGTATTATTTACCATCTTCGGTTTAAGAAAATTGATAGTTCGCCTTATTCCGCCGGCAATCAAATTGTCTATTGGTGCAGGTGTCGGTTTATTTATTGCACTCATCGGTTTTCGAAATGCGGGGCTGGTGGTTGCTGATGAGGGTGCAAATTCTCTGCAATTAGGCGATGTCAGCTCCCCCAGTGCTATACTCGCTTTAATTGGATTTCTCATTATGAGTGTTCTTTTAGCACGAAATGTGCGCGGACATTTATTAATCGGAATTGCGCTTGTAACCATTATTGGTATTCCAATGGGAGTAACTCAGCTTCCTGAATCCATATTTTCATTACCTGAAAGTCCGGGACCAGTATTATTTCAATTAGATATCATGGATGCATTAAAAATGGCATATTTCCCATTTATGCTGGCCTTTTTCGTACCGGACTTCTTCTCCAGCCTCGGCACCATGCTGGGTGTTGCTGGAAAAGGGAACATGCTGGACAAGAATGGAAACCTGCCGAATATTGATAAGCCTTTCTTAGTGGATGCAGGCGGTACCACCTTGGGCTCCTTCTTCTCTGTCCCTGTCATGACAACCTATGTGGAATCTGCAGCTGGCGTCGAAGCAGGCGGCCGTACTGGATTAACTGCTGTTTCTACAGGAATTTTATTTTTAGCAACCTTATTCGTTACGCCGATTATTATGATTATTCCTACAGAAGCAACAGCTCCAGCCTTGATTTTAGTTGGGTTAACCATGCTTTCTTCTGTTAAAAACATTGATTTCACAGAAGTTACGGAATCATTGCCGGCATTTATTACCATCGTAATCACCATTTTCACTTTTAATTTCGGAAACGGAATTTCTGCCGGTATTATTATGTATGTTGTTGTAAAAAGCTTGTCTGGCCGGATAAAAGAAGTTCATCCGGGACTGTTTGTTCTTGTTATCCCATTGATTATTTATTTTATAACCTTAGCAGAATAAAGCAACACAAGGAGGAAAAAAATGATGAAATATAGTCGCAACCAAATCGTAGCTGCAGCACGCGGAGATATCAAAATGGATTTAGTTATCCGGAATGCACAGCTGGTTAACGTATTTACTGCAGAAGTATATCCTGCCGATATCGGCATAAAAGAAAATCGTTTTAGTGCAATTGCTGCGTATGAAAATGGCAAACCTTCCTTTCCTATCGAGGGTGAAAAAGAAATCGATGCAAAAGGAAAATATGCCATTCCAGGATTGATTGACTGTCATGTGCATATCGAAAGCACAATGGTTACACCAGACATGTTTGCCCGCGAAGTTTTACGTCATGGCACCACAACAGCAGTTATCGACCCGCATGAAATCGGAAATGTCCTTGGAAAAGAAGGTGTGGAATACATGGCAGCCGCCAGCAGAAATCTGCCCGTACAATTCTTACTTACCATTCCTTCTTGCGTACCAGCGGTCCCAGGTGTGGAGACAGCTGGGGCAGCATTTGGTCCGGAAGATATTAATGAACTATTAGACTTGCCGGAAGCAGTCGGTGTTGCTGAAGTCATGGATTATGTCGGTGTCATTAACCAAGATGATCGAATGGCAGGCATTGTGGAAGCTGGTCTGCAAAAAAATAAGCTGAACGAAGGCCATCTGCCAAGAGTATCAGGAAAAGATTTGCACGCCTACCTTGCTGCTGGAGTAAATACAGATCATGAAAGCCGTAAATCAGATGAAATTATTGAGAAATTAAGGGCTGGCATGCTGATCTATATCCGGGAATCCAGTGTCAGCCAATTTGCTGACATTGCTGCAGAAGCATGGAAGGTTCTTCCTTACGCTTCCAATATTGCCATGTGTACAGATGATGTGGAACCTAGTGATATGCTGAAAAACGGACAAATGAGCCGGGTCGTCCGCCGCTGTATTGAAGAAGGAATTCCCGCACCATTAGCAATTCGCTATGCAAGTTTAAATGGTGCGGTCCGTTTCGGATTGAGAGATCAGGGAGCGATTGCCTCCGGCTATATCGCCAGCTTCTCCCTTGTCAACTCCCTTGATGAGATGGATATCAACGATGTATTTGTCGAAGGAAAACAATTGGTGGAGGAGAAGCATTTAACAGAAACCCTATCCAGTGAAGTACCGCCACTAACAAAAAATACAGTTTCCATCCCTGTATTAACAGAGGAAGATTTTCAAATTACTTCACCCGTACAGAACGGAAAAGTAAGAATCAATACGATGGAGATGCTTCCAATCGGTACTACACAGAAAAGAACGGTGGAACTGGAAGCTGTAAATGGGGTTATTTCATCTCTCCCAGAGGATTGCCTATATGTTTCAGTAACTGGAAGACATGGGCAAGGTAGAAAACCATTTGTAGGTATATTGAAAAATGCTGGATTAAAAGAAGGAGCTTATGCTACTACGATTGCGCATGACAGCCATAACCTTGTCGTTGTTGGAAAAAATACAAAGGATATGCTTCTAGCTGCCAAGCAATTAGAAGCTTCCGGCGGCGGACTTTGCCTTGTATCTAATCAAGAAGTCAAAGCACAAGTTAACTTGCCGATTGCCGGATTAATGGCAGCGGAACCTGTGGAAGAGCTTGCACCAAAAATTGATTCCTTTAATCAAACAGCAGATTCCATGGGAGTAAAGGTTGGCAGACGCTCTCCTTCGATGGCATTATCTTCTTTAACCTTAACTGTCATCCCTGAAGTACGAATTACTGATTTAGGATTATTGGATGTAGCAACACAAAAGATGATTCCATTATTTGAATCCGTAGAATAACCAATAAAAAAAGCATGGTCCCAAGCGGAAACCATGCTTTTTTTATTATTTTGATTTTAAATGTTCCAATACCGCATCATAATCCGGATGGTCTGATACTTCTGAAACGTATTCCACATAAGTAATTTTGTTATTTTCGTCCACAACGAAAATGGAACGGGCTAATAAACGAAGCTCTTCAATAAGCACACCATACTTCTCGCCGAAATCTGCGGAGCGATGATCAGATAATGTTTCTACGTTTTCAATCCCATTTGCACCGCACCAGCGTTTTTGAGCAAATGGCAAATCCATGCTGATTGTAAGTACCGATACATTATCCAGGCTGGCTGCTTCCTCATTAAAACGACGAGTCTGCTCGGAACATACACCAGTATCTAAAGAAGGCACAACACTGATTAGTTTCACCTTTCCTTCGTAATCAGCTAATGTTTTCTCAGATAAATCATTTGCAAGTACCGTAAAGTCAGGAGCATTGTTCCCTGCTTTTTGTTCTTCTCCTAATAATGTAACGGGTTCTTGTTTAAATGTAGTTTGTTTTGGCATGATATTTCTCCTCCCCATCTTTACTATTATCATTCAATTCCTATTATGGGGCTTGTTATACAAACTGTCCAATTATAGCTATTGTAGACAATCTATATTTCAAAACGGGTAAGAATCGATTCTAATTCTCCCTTTTCCTTTTCAGGCTCCTTCTCTGAAGTTTTTACCCGTTCTTTTTCATCTTTTTTATGATGATGCTGCTCTACTTTCTTTTCGCCACTTTTTTCTTTTTTCAGCATATTTGATCGCTGCAGCAGCTCTGGCAGTAAATCAATTAATTTTTCATACAGATGTGTATGCTGATCCATATGAACCAAATCCATCTTTCCTTCTTTTAATACGAGAAAAGCAACCGGTGTAATCGATACTCCTCCCCCGCTTCCGCCGCCAAATGGAATTTCGTGCTCTTCCACATCATCTGCCTTTAATTCTGACGGCATAAATTCGCTTCCGCCCGCCGCAAAACCAAAACCAACCTTGGAAACAGGAATAATCACAGTCCCATCGGGTGCTTTTAAAGGCTCTCCTACAATTGTATTTACCTCAACCATCTTTTGTATATTTTTCATTGCGCTAGACATCAAACCTTCTATTGGATGTTCTGTCATTTTCTTACCTCCTTTATTTTCAATACACGCATGATTCCTAGAATAGTTTTTCCTAAGCGGAAGGAAATCATACACGAAAAAGCAGTCTCAAGACGGGCACTTTGAAAATCCGGCTGAACATTAATTTGCGGTTTCCCGCAAAGCTGAAGGTGCTGTGAAAGGTAACCGACCAGCCACCCTTTTACAGCCCACATTGTCCCGCTGGTGATAGAAGTAGTAAAGGCATTCCCTGTTCCTCCTTTGGTCTGCCATTTAAATTCAAGCACCTGCAATTCCTTTAATAAAGCTTGTAATCGTATTTCTTTTAAAACATGAAGCTTTTTCTCCCGCAACAGCTTATAAAAATGGATAAATCCTTTTTCCATCTCTGCCTGGTTTGATATACGTAAATTCTTCTGCCTGATCACACACCATTTATAAAGATAGACAGAAATCTGTGCATCACGC
Source organism: Oceanobacillus sp. FSL K6-0251 (assembly GCF_038004725.1). NCBI lineage: Bacteria > Bacillati > Bacillota > Bacilli > Caryophanales > Bacillaceae > Oceanobacillus > Oceanobacillus sp. FSL K6-0251. The sequence continues at coordinate 3,238,648 of NZ_JBBORS010000001.1, forward strand.
ATTTCCGGAAATTGATATTTAATTTTAATAATCCATTTACTTTGCAGGAAAAAAGCGATGAAAAAAACTATTCCTGCGATAAGAATTAAAATAATGTATAAACTATCCATAATCAGCGCTCCTGAATGTGTATTTTCAATTGGTTCCCTTTCCTATACCATTCACTATCTGTTCATATTCTAAAGAGAAATACCAGTTAGAAAATGTTATGATAAAGATAGAAAATGCTTATTTCTAAAGGAGGATGGTGCTCTTGCACTTCCTTTTGAAATAAAAAGCAGCTCATCCGTTCCTGTCTGACAACATGACGGCTCTATATCATGGATAGAGCAGACTGACAGAAGCGTACAGTGCCACTATATTTTGTTTGGAGGTTATTATATGCAGAATCGAAATAACATTTTCTTTTATTACCACCCTCGACAGGAAGGCGAAAAAACAAATCACCTGAAATCGCTGGCGGAACAAAATGGTTTGAATGTCGTGAACGAATCTAAAGATGCGTCTATTATTGTCAGTATTGGCGGAGATGGCACCTTTTTGCAGGCAGTTCGCCGCACCGGTTTCCGCCAGGATTGCATCTATACAGGTATCGCGGATGGGGATCAAATTGGATTATACTGTGATTTTAGTATAACCAGATTTGAAGAAATGATTGATGCGGTCACAAATAATAAAATAGAAGTCCGCCGTTTTCCAACAATTAAAGTGAGTGTGAATGGAGAAAAAGCTTTTTATTGCTTAAATGAAGTATCTCTGCGCTCCAGTATTATTAAAACGATTGTTATCGATGTTAAAATAGACGATGAACATTTTGAAACATTCCGGGGTGACGGCATGGTAGTATCTACTCCTACAGGTAGTACAGGCTACTCCAAATCAGCTCACGGGGCAGTTATCGACCCGTTACTGTCAAGCTTTCAAGTTTCTGAAGTCGCCTCTTTAAATAATAATAATTATCGTACATTAGGATCCTCTTTTATATTAAATCAGAATAGAAGACTGCAGCTGGAAGTCATTCAAGACGGCAATGATTATCCAATTATCAGTCTCGATAATGAAGCATGGCCTGTACAGCGCATTCGTCATGTAGACATCGAAATGGACAACACCGTTATAAAAACCGTCAGAATGTCAAACAACACTTTCTGGAATCGTATACAACGTACTTTTTTATAAAACGTAACTTCACTCAGCTGCAGTTCCAGGGGAAATTCTCCTTAATAAAATAATTCAAAACCTGCCGCGCACTGCACTAATAAGCTGCGGCAGGTTTTTTATCAGATCCAAATATAAAGGCTGCCCCCGCATCAGCGGAGGCAGCCAGCCAATCATGTTATTTATTTAGTTCCACCAAATTGTTGCTCAGCCATTGTTACTAATCTTTTCGTAATTTCTCCACCAACAGATCCGTTAGCACGAGAAGTTGAGTCAGGACCAAGTTGAACACCAAATTCCTGAGCAATTTCGTATTTCATTTGATCAAGTGCTTGTTGCACTCCTGGAACAACTAATTGATTTGAGTTATTGTTTGCCATGTTGTTCACCTCCTTGGTAACTATAGATTGCACCAAGCAGGGGAGAAACATGCATTTGTTTTTATGGTAATTTTTTCTTGTGCATGTCCTTTTTATATTACTCAACTTTCGCACATTAAAAAGTAACTTTATCTCTATAGAAACAGGAGTTGATTGTTCCTTGGATAACTTCCTTGACAAAGAATAGAAGGTGAAGTGTAAAGCACCGCTGCGGAAAAACACTACGCTTTCCATGGGCTTGCGCTCAGCCTCCTCAAAAAAAGAAGTTCGCTTTTTTCTGCGGGGTCTTCCCACTGGGACTGCGATTACTCGCCCCGCAGAAGACCATTGCGCTTTCCCATAGGAGTCTCGGTGTTTTTCCTCCGCTAGTAGGATATTCTATACATGGAAAACACCTCACCAAATAGATGTTTAATCAGATAGAACATATTTTTCATGCTGTATGGTAAAATGTTCGACCAAGATTCCTTTCTGTACATCGAAGCTATCCTCTTTATTTCATATCCATGCTGTTATGATTGGGTTGTTCAGACGAAAGCTGCTATTTCATCCAACTCATTGAGATGTTATTTCTTTCATTCACTGCAGAATCCTATCAGAGCACAGGCCAACCACGCAGACTCCTAAGTGGTTTGCAGGCTAAGCCCGTGACTCCTGTCACAACGCCTGCACTTGCACGTCCTGGGACTGCGATTACTCGTCCCATCGAAAACATTTGTACGTCGGAAAGCGGAGTGGTTGGCCGGATATTTCACTAAAATGCAAGCATGGTAATGGAGAACATGTTCCTCCTGGAATAGCAAGATATATTTGCTTATTCTTAGGTGCGAAAGTTGAGATATTACTTAGAAAAGGTCTGTAAAATCCTCATTAAACAAGGTCTTCTCGGTTACTTTTATGGTTTCTATTCCCTCTATCGCTTCTTCAATGGACGGAGTAAAATCGTATTTCGATTCATAGAAATTCACTTTATCCCGCTTCGGCTTTGTTTTTGGAGATTTCGGCACAAAGATTGTACAGCAATCTTCATACGGTAATATCGATGTTTCATATGTGCCGATATCCTGCGCAATTCGAATAACCTCATCTTTATCCATCGCAATCAATGGGCGGATAATAGGGTAATTGGTCACTTCATTAATGGTGTGCATGCTGTCCATGGTTTGACTTGCCACCTGCCCAAGATTCTCTCCTGTAGTCAAGGATAAGATTCCTTCGCGCTTGCAAAGCTCCTCACTGACACGAAACATCACACGGCGCATAATAGTCATCGCATAATCATTCGGCATCTCTCTAAAAATTTCCTGCTGTAATTTGGTAAATGGAACAATATGCACTTTGATTGATTTCCCATATGTCGTCAACTGCTTCGCTAAATCCAGCACCTTCTGCTTCGCGCGTTCACTGGTGAATGGCGGAGAATGAAAATGAATTGCTTCTAAATGTACGCCTCTTTTCATTGCTAACAATCCGGCCACCGGGCTGTCAATTCCTCCTGAAAGCAGCAGCAGCGACTTTCCTGAAGTTCCGACTGGCAATCCGCCCCGGCACTTGATGGTTCCGCTCGTAATATAGGTTGCTTCCTTACGTATCTCTACTTTAATTTCCAAATCAGGGTCATGTACATCTACGGTAATATCCTCCGTATTCGTTAATAAATGACTGCCCAGGATATGATTCATTTCTCCCGAATGCTTTGGGAAATCTTTTTTTGTTCGGCGAACGCTCATTTTAAATGTTTTCGCATTCGGCTCCCGCTTTAATGCATAGAGAGCCGCTTCTTTTATCTCTTCCACATCGTTTTCTACACGAATTGCCAGACTTAAGCTATGAATGCCAAAAACGTTTTGTAGTTTTTCAATGATTGGCTCCGGCGGATTGCCATTTAGCAGGACAAACATTCTCCCTTGTGTCCGCATTACTTTCACACCATCAAACTCTTTTACCTTCTGGTGTATATTATCATGAAGCTTTAATATAAACTGCTTGGCATTTTTTCCTTTTAATGCTAACTCTCCATAACGAATTAATATATGATCATATTGCATATTATCTACCTCAATACCTCTTTAAATTGTTGAATTGCTTTTTTTAATTCCTCTACAAAAATTGCCGCTTCTGCTTCCGTATTCTCATAAGAAAAGCTTACCCGTAAGCCGGAAGAAGCAACTTCATTTGGTTTTCCGCAGGCAACGAGCACATGGCTTTCTGTTAAATCCCTGGAGGAACAAGCAGATTTTGTTGAAATATATATTTCTTTCTGGCTTAAACTGTGGATAATAACCTCCGGCTTGATTCCAGGAACGGAAAAATGAACAATATGATTCGCACCATCTTCCGGACTGTTAATTTCTACATCCTCCATCTGATGAAGTTCATTTATAAGCTTATCATGCAGCCTTTTTAAAACATTATCCTTTTGACTGCTTTCCTTTTCTTTGATTAACCGCAATGCTTTTACAAAGGAAACAGCGCCTGCTACATTCTCTGTTCCTGAACGAATACCCGATTCTTGACTTCCGCCATGCAAAAGCGGATATAATTTCGCTGTATGATTGACATACAGAAGTCCGGTTCCTTTTAGACCATGAATTTTATGACCGGAAAAGGTACATATATCAATGCCAGAACCCGTAAGTTTCAAAGGAACCTTCCCTAAACCCTGTACGGCATCCACATGAAATAATACTTTCGGATATTTTTTCAAAACAGTCCCAATTTCTTCAACCGGTTGAATCGAACCAATTTCATTATTCACCTGCATCATAGTAACAAGGATGGTATCTTTTCTAATGGCTTTTTCTACATCTGCTGCAGAAACAGTTCCATTTTCTGTCACAGGTAAATAGGTAATTTCAAAGCCCAGTTTTTCCAGACTCCCGCAAGTATCATGAATCGATGGATGCTCTGCTCCAGTGGTAATAATATGTTTGCCGCGTGATTGATGCTCCAGGGCAACTCCTTTGATGGCAGTATTATTTCCTTCTGTCCCTCCAGAGGTAAAGATGATCGTTTCTCTCGGCACATCAATTAAATCCGCTGCCTGCTGTCTGGCTGCCTCCAGCAGCTTTTCAACTTGTCCCCCTAAAGGATGTATGGATGAGGGGTTGGCAAAGTAGTTAGCGGACACTTTTGTAAAACTATCTACGACTTCTGAATGCGGCTTCGTCGTCGCACTATTATCAAAATATATCATATTTGCACCTTCTTACATTAAATCTTTTTGCATAAACAAAAATGTAAGGCTGACCTAAGCAATAAGTATTTCATTCTTAGCGACAGCCTTCATCTTATATTTCTTATGTTATCGTAGCGGAAAAATCTAAGGAACTTACCATTTGTTAAAAGTTATTTTAATTGTTTCTTTCCTCTTGATACGTTTCTATTTTCTTTAAAGAACCGGGTTCTACCTCTTCTACTGCATTGGCGGCATGCTCTAAAGAAAGCTCATATTCAAAATTACGGAATAGCCTTTCAGCTTCCTTCAGCTTATGATCCAGCTCTGAATTTTGGCTTCTGTAGCGGTTTGCATATTGAATCACCTGCTCCGTCAAGTAAGCCTGATCCAACATCATATCCACCTGTTCATAAGCTTGATCAATCGAGCTTTTTGCTTCCGTCAATGCGTGCTGTACGCTGCTCATATCCAGAGGGTAGGTTTCTAATGCTTCCATTACTTTATTGTTTTTTTGCAATGCTGTTTCAAAACGCGTCCAAATATAACTTGGCACTCCTGGTATATTACTCTTTTTCAGCTTTCGATTCAACTCTGCAAGCTGGCCGTGCATTTCTTCCAGCTTGTCTCTTGCTTCCAGTTCATCTTTCCGTAAATTTACGATAGACTTTTTAAACGATTCATGTTCCTCTTCCAGCTCTTCAATCTTCTTAAAGCCTTCTTCAATTCCTTTTTTCAATTCAGAATGAGATTGTTTGTCATCATCTATACTCTGCTCTATTGTTTCTACATGATTTTTCAAAGCCTTGATCGCTTTACCCATGGTTTGGAAACGTTCCATATCATCGTCTTCTACGTGGTAAGCTTTTTGGATTTCTTCAATTTCCAGTGTTGCTGCTTCATACGTAGCACTTATTTGTTTTACTGAATCTTCATACTCCGGAGCTTTCTTCTCTATATAATTTTTAGCAATTGCTTCCCCTTCCAGCGCTTCGTACATTTCTGAAATACGGGTCTCCATTTGCTGAAGCTGCTCTTCAACTTCTGTTATATCTGCTGTTTCCAGCTGAGATTCCAGATTTCTCAATTGTTCCTGATATGTAATAATTTCTTTTTCAAAACCTAAGTGTTTAATCCGGTATCCATTTTCCTTCATCTCTTTCATACCGGCGGAAAGATTTGTTAATTGTGACGGCATATCCTGCTTTACTTGTTTGAGCAAATCAGGGAATAATTCTAATTTATTCTCTACCGTTTGAGTACTTTCCTTTAGCTCTTGAATGCTTTCATCTGCTTTTAAATAATCACCATCATTCACAAATTCATCGTACTGCTCCAGCATCAGTTCCAATGCATCAATTTCTTTATCAAATTCCTTTTCAGCCTTGCCATACTGGTATCTGGATTGGGAAAGCATGCTTCTTAATCCTTTGATTCTAGGCTTTAATTCCTCCGCGCTTTCACGTCCATTTGCCTCTGCACGAAGTAATTCCTCTAACTCTGCAATAATTTCTTTTATTTCTTCTTCTGTTTTCCCCAGATGACTTTCCGCCTCTTTTAAAATCTTGTTTGCTTTCGGCACAAGAAAACGGTCAGCTGCTTCCTCTGCATTCACAAGATATTTTTCTACGTCAGGCAAGGATTTTGTTACGATTTTTTCCCATTCTTCTTTCCAGGCTTCAAATTTCTCTAAGGTCTCTCCAGAAAGATTCAATGCTTTAATCTGCCCAATCTGTTTTGCTACATCTCTATCCGTGATATCTAATTTCCATTTTTCTATATGGTCCACATGATCGTAAACTCGTTTTCTTACAATTAAAGCAACGGTTAAACATACAATAATCGCTAAAATAATCCCTACTACGACAGCCATACTTTGCCTCCCAACCAATAAACCTCTATATAAATATATCAACAATTATAAAAATCACAATAATATATCCTTTATAATATCATGTATTCCGCCCTTTTGGCTAAAGAAAATACATTTTTCTTATCGATTCAACAACTTTTTATTGTAATACGGAGAAAAAGACATATTTTTTATTATTGAATCTCCCCTCCTATCCTCACGTCCGTATTAAACTGTATCCATTTTTGTATACTTTTTGTATACTTTTTAACAAATTGTTCATGAGCAAATTCCCCTACAATTTGGTCCTTCCAATCTGAATGCAAAATATAAGGGGTAATCAGCATCCCCTTCAGCTGCATAAATAAATAGTGCTTCTCTTCCTGTCCGACGCTTTTACCAATTGTTTCCTGAAACAGCGCTTTTAAATAATAGTTTTCTTTCGCCAGATAGGTGACGGTCATTTCTCTGACAAACACGGAATCAAGAGATAATTCGCGCTGAATAAAACATGTTAATTGATGATGCATTTGCTTATAATGTATAATTGTAAAAATTAATTCATTTAATCGATAGATTGCAGCATCAGCTTCTGTTTTTTCCAGTGATTCTTCTATTTTTTCTAAATATGCTTCATAATAGTTTGTTACAGCATATTCTAAAAGGCCCTGCTTCCCTTTAAAATAATAGCTGATCAAGGAAACATTCACAGAGGCCCGCTCTGCAATATCGCGCACAGAAGTGCCATGGAATCCTTTTTGAAAGAATAGGGAGGAAGCAGCATCAACTACTTTTTGCTTCGTTATATTATTTTTCATTCTTTTCAACTCCTTACTCTATTCATACGACAAAGAAAGGGATAAATCCTTTAATCGATTATCGACAATAAATTTCAATATGTCATTATTTGTCACGCTTTTACTATAAACTTTTAGGAGGTAATACATCATGTTTCAACAACTTGATTATTCTGGAGAAAAAACAAAAGACTATGAGCTTCTTATTAAACAACTGGACGCACTATCCACAGGAGAATCAAATCAAACCGCGCTATTAGCAAATGCTTCCTCTCTGCTCAACCAATTTTTAGATGAAGTTAACTGGGTTGGATTCTACTTAACCGAAAACGAAGAATTAGTGCTCGGCCCCTTTCAAGGACTTCCTGCCTGCATTCGTATCCCTTTTGGAAAAGGAGTTTGCGGTACTGCGGTTTCTAAAAATAAAACACAGCGTATAGCAGATGTCCATCAATTTCCTGGTCATATCGCCTGTGACGGAGCTTCAAAGTCCGAAATTGTTATTCCTATTTCCCGCAATAAGGAAATTATCGGTGTTTTGGATATCGACAGTCCGATTTATGACAGATTCGATGCAATCGATCAAGATAATTTAGAAAAATTTGTTGCACAGCTTGAGAAACATTTATAAACGTCCTTTTTCACTATAAATGGTAACTGTAGATATATTCATTATAACGGATTCGAATGCATAATAAATCATTTTTGCTCTTAGAGAAAAAAATATTCTAACTTAACATTTTGTTAATTTCACTCTAATTTAGCCTGATTTATTTAACTCTATGTTAATTTTATGTTGACAAGCGTATATGTAAATTATATACTATAATTTGTGTAAAATAATAAAGTGGCCTAAGTGAGTCGACGCTTGCACTCATTTTGTTCCTTTGTAAGTTTCAGCTTATAAAGGTGTATCGTGTAACTCTCTGCTGCTGGAGCGATGGTACATGAAAACATAATGAACAACGGAACGATCACGCGCGTTTTATTTTATGCAAATAAAACATAAAGGAGGAAATGTCCTATGTCACGTTATACTGGATCAGTATGGAAGAAATCACGTCGTCTTGGCATTTCATTAACTGGAACTGGTAAGGAATTAGATAAACGCCCTTACGCTCCTGGTCAACATGGACCGAACTCACGCAGAAAACTATCTGAATACGGCTTGCAAATGCAAGAGAAGCAAAAACTACGCTTCATGTACGGATTGAACGAACGTCAATTCCGTAACCTGTTCAATAAAGCTGGTAACATGAAAGGTATCCATGGTGAAAACTTCATGATTCTTCTTGAATCTCGTCTTGATAACCTTGTTTACCGTTTAGGTCTTGCTCGCACACGTAAACAAGCTCGCCAATTGGTTAACCATGGTCACGTTACAGTAGATGGCGTTCGCGTAGATATCCCATCTTACTCTGTAAAACCAGGTCAAGCAATTGCTCTTCGTGAAAAATCTCAAAAACTAGATATCGTTACAGAAGCGATTGAAGTGAACAACTTCGTACCAGAATATACTACTTTTGATGCGGAGAAAAAAGAAGGTACGTATGCTCGTTTCCCTGAGCGTTCTGAACTTCCAGCTGAGATTAACGAACAGCTTATTGTTGAATTCTACTCTCGTTAATCGGGTTGAACTGAATTTAAATACAAGAAAAGCCTTGGAAATGTTGTTAAATCAATGTTTCAAGGCTTTTTTTTTATACATTTTGCAATAGGTTGAAGAACTGTATTTTCGGTGGCTTTTTAGTTAGAAAAAATGCGTGAGCAGGAAGCTTAACCTTTCAATATGAGGGCTTTTTTATTTAAAAAGTCCTTATTGATTGTTTAATATATAGATAGATTGGCAATACTGGTTTTTAAACATGAGAAAGAATAATACGTTTAATAACTTGGAGGGATTTTAAAATGGAAGCATTTGATATTTATACGAACGGGGCGCAACATACAGTAGTCGCTAATTCTCAAAAAGAAGCTAATGAATATTTTAAAAATATTTCCAGAAAGAAAATCATCTATTCTGAGCCTGTGGCTGGACCAGGAATAATTAGTTGGTCAATTCGCGACACTTCAGAGTTTAATAACATGGAAAAACAGTAAATTTAATTGATAAGGCCTCTCACGCTCTGTGAAGGGCTATTTTTATAAAATGAAAATTATTTTATTAATCTTAAGAACCACAATCTGGTTCAGGTTAATCAGTTTGGAGTATCCATGAATGCAGTTTCGCCTGCTTTTTCGGCGGGTTTTAGAAAAACCAAGAACACCGCTTGGTCTTTAAATCACAGGTGTCCTCGCCGAAGCGATGTCCGGATGTCCGCTACGGGAAGTCGCTTTCCGCGGGCAACGTTCAGCCTCACGGTAAGAAAACCGCTTCCTGCTCAGGTCTACCTGTTGCTTTTTCCGTTGGAGCGGCTATATTCAGCATTTTTTATATACTTTCTTACTCTTTACAAAATGACCATTCAAACCTTGCTATATCAAGGCTGTTATATTCCATTCATTTCTACTCTCATTAATAGCGTGAAGCCTGTTCAAAAAACCCCAGATTCCTTGCTTATCAAGGTATCTGGGGTTTTTATATTTAGGCAAAAGCCGACCTAACGATTTTCAAAATGTTATTGCCGTTAAAACAGCCTTTTATTTTGTATCATTTTCATTCGAACTGTTCAGCTCATCTTTTATTTCGCCTTTTTTATCTTTTGCGGCACCCTTTGCTTTATCAGCTTTTCCTTCCGCTTGCTTTTTCGGGTTATCTGTTGCTTTGCCGTACGCTTCTTTTGCTTCACCTTTTATTTTATCTCCTGCACCTTTAATTTTATCTTTAAAACCATCACTCATGTTAATATACCTCCTACGAAATCTAACAATTTATTTATATTATTTGTGTTCCACGAATAATATATTTCTAAACTAAATAATTTAAAAAAGGTGCTGTGCCCCAAACTTACCGGGACACAGCACCTTTGCATTTTATAAATTAAGTCCTGGCGGCATCTGCTTTCTCCATCCAGTCTTTCCCTTCGATATGTCTTGCCACAACCATACTCGACACCGTATCACCAGTAGAATTCACCATTGTAGCCGGCGGGTCAACAACCACTCCGATAGCTGTGATGATTGGCAGGGCCTCAATCGGAAAGCCATACAATGTGATAATCATTAACTCCCCTGTAAAGCCGCCTCCCGGAATTCCACTCATCACGATACCAGATAATAAACAAATACCAATGGCAGTTAAAAATGTATCGATTCCAGTGAAATCCTGATTAAATACCCCAAAGATAAAGGCGATTTTTAACATAGCAGATAAACAGGAACCATCCATATGAATGGTGGCTCCAAGCGGCATAATGGTCTCACGAATATCTTTCGGAACACCAATCCGTTCTGCCGCCTGCAGGTTAACCGGGATTGTTGCAACACTGCTTCCAGTCCCCAGTGAGGTTGCAGCCGGTCCAAGTATATTTTTCCAAAAGCGGCTGACTCCTTTTTTTCCGCCAGCAAGGAAGGCATATAATGTAAAACCAATCGCAAAATACAATACAGCCACAGGGTAATAGACAATCACTGCCCTGGCATAATCACCAATCAACGCTGTACCAAATTCCCCTACTAAGGATGCAAAGTACGCGCCGAGCCCAATCGGAGCATAATACATAATGAGTTTAATTAACTTCATAAACACATCGGAAGCACTCGTTAGCAATCTTCCAAACGGTCTCCCCTTCTCTCCTGCCAATCCAGTTGCAACACCGACCAGGATGGACATCACAATAAGGGCCATCATATTATCTCTTGAAAATAAATCAACAAAATCAGGTACTGTAAATGTATTGACTAATTGATCCCCTAAACTCTGTTCTTCTATATTTTCAGGAGTACTTAAAGGGATATCGACACCTGAGCCCGGCTGGAATATAACAGTAGCAATAAGCATCACTACAGAAGCAATCACCCCGGTTACGACAAATACGGTAATCATCGACCCCATGATTTTCCCAAGCCGCTTCATGCTATCCATGCCGGCAATCGCTGACGAAATAGAGAAAAATACAAGCGGGATAACAATCATAAATAATAAATTAATAAATAAATCCCCAAAAGGTTTGATAACAGTTGCATCATCTCCAAAAATCAATCCAATTATCGCTCCAATAATAATAGAAGCTAAAAGAATAAGTGGAAATCGATAGGCTTTTAATTTTTCTAGCATTTTATATTTCCTCTCTCTTTCAAATTAAATATAATGTAATCTATTTCATTTTACAGGAAGGAAGAATTGAAGGAAAGTTATTAAATATTCTTATGATTTTAAATTTATCTATTCCTAAGATGTATTGTCCCTCATTTATTCCACTTTAACAGGCGGACAAAAGCATAGAGAATAGTCTATTAAAATAAAGCAGTCATCAAAAACTCATTTTTCGATGCGATTCAATTAGAACGAAATAAATATTTATTAGCTTGTCTTCTGCTTCATTTGGCTGTATAATATAATTTGTACTTACATACGATTCCGTAGCTCAGCTGGGAGAGCGCCACCTTGACAGGGTGGAAGTCGTTGGTTCGAGTCCAATCGGAATCATTCATTAATAAATAGCGACTTCTAACCATTTAGGAGTTGCTATTTTTATTTTTACTCATGCTCGTTTTCCTTTTTACATACTATCTATATAAATTGAAGTAAGAAATTACACTTTATTTTTCTTATAAAAACGACGAAATAATGATTGAAAACAGTAACTAGCGATGGTTTTTGATGGGGCGAGTAATCGCAATGGTTTTCGGTGGGGCGAGTAACCGCAGTCCCAGAAGAAAAACACAGAGACTCCTGGTCAGCTAAGAACGGTCACGTCCTGTGACCAACGACCGACACTAGGACGTCCTGTCCGTCGTGGGAAAGCGCGGAGGGAAGACCCCGCAGAAAAAAAGCGAACTTCTTTTTTTCTACCCGCGGGGCATAAGTGCGACTTTGCTTCTGTCTGCGCCTAACGGCTTGCCAATCAGCAAGTCTTCTTTAAAGGAGATGAGCTCGGGGCCCACGGAAAGCGGAGTGTTTTTCTAGGGTTGCGATTACTCACCCCATGAAACCCGTTGTAGCGGTAGCTATTAATTTCAATTTATATAGTTATTATTGTAGATTTTACAGGGTTATAACTCCCCCCCATCATCACTTCGTAAACCGAACCAAATACTGGCTTATTTATCACCATTCATTCTATAATATAGTAAACAATTTATTTCCATTTTAATTTCTGAATACTTTTACTCTTTTAGTTGGCGGGTGGTTGATTTGCGAAAGGTGTTTTCCTATTTAAGACCTTATACATTTCCTTCAATAATTGCATTCTCATTAATGCTTATCGAGCTTACAGTAGAGCTGTTGCTTCCCCTCTTCTTGGGACTGATGATTAATCAAGGGGTAGTAAATCAGGATATCCAAAATATTGCATTTTGGGGTTCGATTATGATTGGCCTGGCTCTTTTATCCTTTCTTGCAGGCGTTCTAAATTCTTTTCTGTCCTCTCATGTCAGCTTTTCCTATGCTTATGATTTGCGGGAGGAACTATTTTCCAAAATTCAGAGCTTCACCTATGCAAAATTAAATAAATACCCTACATCTTCTCTGGTTACGCGGTTTACAAATGATATCCGCCAGATTCAGAATACCGTTTTCATGGTGCTTCGTATTATGGCAAAAGCACCATTGACTGTCCTTGGCGGTGTTATCATGGCTTTTGTAGTCAATGCGCAGCTGGCATTGATTTTTTTAGTCACTGTGCCGCTTCTCATTTTATTTCTTTTATGGATATTAAAAATTTCAAGCAAATTATTTAAACAGGTACAGAGCAATGTAGACGATGTCAATCGTGTCATGCAGGAAAACCTTGCCGGTATGAGACTCATCAAAGCCTTTACCCGCCGCAGCACAGAAGAAAACCGATTTGATGACGCCAACCGGACACTTGCTGTGACGACCCGAAAAACCTTTCGAATTGTGGAATCATCCGGTCCCGTTTTATTGTTTGTTATGAATTTAAGTTTAATTTTTATTATCTGGTTCGGAAGCATCCAAACTGTTAACGGGCAGGCAAATATTGGTGAAGTTGTTACGATGATCAATTATGCGCTTCGTGTAGCGATGGCCATTTCTATGTTTTCTTTTATTATCATGATACTTTCCAGAACAAAGGCGTCTGCCGAGCGAATCAGCGAGGTGCTCACAGAGGAAGATGGAGAACAAGAGGAGTTAAAACAGGCGGTTTTTTCTTTGTCGAAAGGCCGCCTCGTATTTGAGAATGTCTCTTTCCGTTATCCGGACGCATTTAAGGAAACACTATCAGATATTTCATTCTCCGTAAATGCTGGTGAACGACTGGCGATTATCGGAGCAACAGGGTCCGGGAAGACTTCTTTATTCCAGTTGATACCCCGCCTTTACGAGCCTTCTAAAGGAAATATTTACGTAGATGATATACTTTTAACGGACTATTCCTTCAAGGCTTTACGGGATGGTATCGGTTACGTTCCGCAGACACCGCTTTTATTTACCGGCTCTATTTTTGATAATATCGCTTTTGGAAAAAAAGACGCAACAATGGATGAAGTGATTCAAGCAGCGAAGGATGCACAGATCCATGATACGATTCAACAGCTGGAACATCAATATGAAACCCGAGTCGGTCAGAAAGGAGTAAATCTCTCTGGCGGACAAAAACAACGCATCTCTATTGCCCGCGCCCTTATTCGCAAGCCGGAGATGTTAATGCTCGATGACAGTACAAGTGCACTTGATTTAGCTACTGAAGCACGTTTTCTGCAAGCGTTGAATTATTATCCGTATACAGTTCTTCTAATCACACAAAAAATAGCTACTGCTAAAACGTCCGACCGGATACTTCTGCTAGACCAAGGAAAAATTCTGGATATCGGTACGCATAATGAGCTGCTCGACCGCTCTGAATTATACCGGGCTGTCGCAGAATCACAGCAGGAAAAGGAGGTTCTCCATGCGAAATAATTCTTTAAAAGCTGCTTTTCAATATAAACGAATTGATGTATCAACTGTGGATACAGGTGCTTCAAAAAAAGCAGAAAACATGGGAGCTGCCTTAAAACGGATCTGGAACTATTTAAAAATGGAAAAAGGGAAATTATTTCTTGTTATTTTCATGGTCGTTATCAGTTCATTATTTGCTCTATTGGGTCCCTTTCTAGTCGGAATGTCTATTGACCATTTTATTGCAGTCGGGCAGCTAAACGGACTTGGTCTGCTGCTTTTAGGATTGGTTATCGTCTACATGATCCATTCCTTATCGCTCTTTCTTCAAAACTATTGGATGATAGATATTGCACAGCAAACCGTATATACGCTGAGAAAAATTTATTTGAACAATTTCACCGCCTCCCTATCTCCTACTTTGACCAGCGTCAGCATGGGGAGTTGATGAGCCGGCTAACCAATGATATCGATAATATCAATAACACCCTGAACCAATCAGTGATTCAAATTTTCGCCAGTGTGCTTACTTTAATCGGTACAGTCAGTATTATGCTCTATCTGAGTCCTATCCTGACAGTTGTTACGATGTCGATTATTCCAGCCATGTTTTTCGCGATGCGCTGGATTACCAGAAGAACCGGACCTCTTTATAAATTACAGCAGCGGGATTTGGGAGATGTTAATGGCTATGTAGAAGAAATCGTTTCCGGTCAGCATGTTGTGAAGACGTATTCACAGGAGGATTATGTAAAAGACCAGTTTGAGCGAAGAAATAAATCCTTGCAGAATACTGGTTTTTGGGCTTTGACCATCTCAGGGTTCATCCCAAAAATCATGAATACCTTGAATTTTTTAAGCTTTGCGATGATCGCCTTTGTCGGCGGTGTGCTAGTTATCACGTCAAACGGAGCACTGGTTACTGTCGGAACGATTGTTATCTTTACTGAATATGCCCGACAATTCACCAGACCTTTAAATGAATTATCAAACCAATTCAACTTGCTGCTATCCGCTATCGCGGGTGCAGAAAGAGTATTTCAGGTAATGGATGAAACCCAAGAGGAAGTTGACGAGGACGGGGCAATAGAGCTTCCAGATACAAAGGGACATCTTGTTTTTGGCCATGTCGGCTTCGGTTACGAATCAGCAGACATTCTAAATGATATCAGCTTGGAAGCAATGCCCGGAGAAACAATTGCATTTGTAGGCCACACCGGCGCCGGGAAAACTACCATTATTAATCTGATTTCCCGTTTTTATAATTATGATAGCGGACAGATTACATTGGATGGTATCGATATTAAAAAAATAAAACGGACCAGCCTGCGAAAGCATATGGCTTTTGTTTTACAGGATACATTCTTATTTCACGGAACGATTCGGGAAAACATCCGTTACGGCAACTTAGATGCGACGGATAAAGAAGTAGAACAGGCTGCGAAGAATGCGAATGCTCATGACTTTATCATGTCTTTGCAGGATAGATACGACACCGTGTTGGATCAGGACGGAAGCGGCATTAGTCAGGGACAAAAACAGCTGTTGACCATCGCCCGCGCATTATTAGCAAATCCGAAAATTTTAATCCTTGATGAGGCGACCAGTAATATTGACACCGTAACAGAGCTGCACATTCAAGAAGCATTAAAACGCCTGATGAAGGATTGCACAAGTTTTGTTGTCGCCCATAGACTCAATACGATTCGGGAGGCAGATAAAATTATCATGCTGGAAGATGGAAATATCATGGAGCAGGGCAGCCACGAGGAGCTTATGAAACGGAAAGGGAAATATTATCATCTTTATCAATAAAATGAGACTTTATTCAGCCGATTTTTGCTTTTCTTACTAAATATCAGTTGAATGAATCAGGGTGTTACACTGCGATAGAATAAGCTTCAAAAGGACGTTCAAGTGACAGCACCATTACACAATGATAAACTATTTCTATACGATAAAAACATATTATTCATTATAAAAAATGGAGGTGGGAAGCTTGCGCAGGAAAGGAAAAATGATTGAAAAAGAAATAAACAGCTCCTTTTTAGGAGAAACGATGACATTACAGATTTATCATCCTGAAGTCTTCTCTACAGCGTATAAATATGAAATCTGCATCATGCAGGATGGAAAGGATTACTTTCAGATGGGACGAATCGCTACATTAAGCGACAAGCTTCATGATGAAAAAGAAATGCATAATGTGATTTTTGTGGGAATTCATTACAAAGATAAATATGACCGCAGAGAAAAATATCACCCGTCCGGCGAGCAGAATGAAGCATACACAGATTTTCTCATCCAGGAAGTCGTGCCATATTTAGATGAACTGATTCCGGCAAATCACCAGGAAAAATCACGTTCTATTATTGGCGATTCTCTGGCAGGAACATTGGCATTGATGACCGCAATGAAATATCCGGACCTATTTGATAAAGCAGGAATACAGTCCCCTTACGTGGATGATAAGGTGTTAGCTCATGTGGAGCAGGCAAAGCCCCTGTCCACACTGGATATTTATCACACCATCGGTACAGAGGAAACAGAAGTAAAAATGAGCGACGGGAATACAGCTGACTTTGTAGAACCGAACCGCAAATTAAATCAGACATTGGAAAATGCTGGAGCAGCATATACCTATCATGAATTAGAGGATGGTATCCATACATGGAAGTATTGGCAAAATGATATGCGCCGCCAGCTCACAACTTTATTTGATTAAAATTTCTATTTTCCATTTCTTTTGCTATACTTATGTAAATACAGATTATTTATAGCTGATAATAATTTATATACTAGGAGGTTGTATGAATGAAATATGGAATCGCTATTTTCCCTTCAAAAAACGTACAGGATCAAGCAAATGCATTAAGAAAGCGTTACGACCCAAGGTACGCGTTAATCCCTCCGCATATTACATTAAAGTACCCGTTTGAAACAGATCCGGAGCAGATTGATGACGTGGTTCAGGAGCTCCATAAAATTGCGGGCAGCGTAGACCCTTTTTATATTCATATCAATAAGGTAAGTACCTTTGAACCGATAACAAATACCATTTATTTAAAAGTTGAACCAATCGAACAGTTACAAACGCTCAATGAACACCTGCAGCAAGGAATTCTTGAGAATAACCAAAAACATTCTTTTGTACCGCATATTACAATTGCCCAGGATTTGGAGCATGATGAATTCTCAGATATTGTAGGAAGATTAAAAATGGAAGGTTTTGCAATCAAGGATTATATTGACCGATTCCAGCTGTTATACGAATTAGATAACGGTTCTTGGACGGTATATGAAACATTTTTATTAGGAAAGGAATAAACACGCATGCTCGTAAAAACTGCAAGGACACCAGAAGAATTACAAGATGTGTATCACATTCGAAATGAGGTATTTGTAGATGAACAAAACGTGCCTTCTGAAGAAGAGATAGATGAATTCGATAAAACAGCAACGCATTTTATCGCCTATGATGAAGAAACTCCAGTTGCTGCCGCCCGCCTTCGATTCACGGAAGACGGTTATGGTAAATTAGAGCGCATCTGCGTGCTCAAATCACAACGCGGAAAGTCTATCGGCAAAAAAATAATGCAAAAAATGGAACAAGAAATAATACAACAGGATTTTCATAAAGCCAAATTAAACGCACAGACACATGCACAAAATTTTTACCAAAAGCTTGGCTATGAAGTGACATCTGGAGAATTTATGGATGCAGGCATTCCTCATGTCACCATGATAAAAAAATTATAAAGGTTTAAATAGAGGCTCTTATCTCTGGCAGATAAGGGTCTTTTTTAATACATTTTTTCTCTGCTTTTGTACACACTATAAAATACTGTGTACATTAAAGGAGCGTATGATATGTCTAGTTATATGAGTATGTTTACAGAAGTTATCTTTGGTTTTTTCGCATTATTTTTAATCACAAAATTATTAGGCAAAACACAGATTTCTCAGATTACCCCATTTGATTTTATTTCCGCATTGCTCTTGGGAGAATTAGTCGGGAATGCTTTATTTGACCCAAACGCCGGCATACCGGAAATAGCATTCGTCGTAGCTCTATATGCTATTCTCATGTATATTATCGAAATCGTATCACAAAAGTATAAGCGGACCAGACATCTGCTTGAAGGAAGTCCAACCATTATAATCCATCGCGGCAAACTTGTCCGGGATATGATGAAAAAAACCAAGCTGGATATTAATCAGCTGCAGCACCTTTTAAGAGAAAAAGATGTGTTCTCTATCAGTGAGGTAGAATTTGCAGTATTAGAAGCAAATGGAACGGTTTCTGTTCTGAAAAAAACGGATTATCAAACGCCTACACGCAAGGATCTAAAATTATCTCCCCAGGATGTTACCTTGCCTATCACGCTCATTAATGACGGGGAAATCATTCAAGATAATATGGAGGAGAAAAATCTTCCATTATCCTGGCTGGAGGAGTCTATCCATGAACAGGGGTATAAAGATGTTTCAGAAATTTTTTATGCAGAGTATATAAAAGGGAGTCCTCTATACATTGTACCCTTTTTTAATCGTAATCATAAAAAATATACAGATTATGATTGAGGCTGATCTTCTGCTTAATCATAAGGAAGCATTCCTGTTGGAAACAGGAATGCTTTTATTATACATATTTATTGATATGCCTTCCTCTCCCCGTGATGAGGGAAGAATCCAGCGGCAGGTCGATTGGTTTTTGAGGTTCAGGCCGATTGCGGTAATAGCGCTCATATGTCGCGCTTAGTTCCTGATGCTTTCTATCCAATTGAACCTTAAAAGCACTTTCTACTTGGTCCGCTTTTTTCTGGGTCGGCTGTACTCTTTGATGATAATCAGCATACTGTGAAGTCTGCACCGGAAGAATATATCCCATCCCCCGCACCTCCTTTGTATAGTCACCTTTATATACCCTTCCTCAAAAATTTGAAACCGCTTTTTTCTATATTATATACAGTTTCTTAATTTTTGTATAGTCAGAATTTTATTTTTATTGCAATAGCCATTCATCATAACCACACTCGCCCACACCAACACAAGGAAGACACATATCCTATAAGGAAAGAAAATTCAAATTGTGAAAGGAGCAATTTCTCATGGGTTGTGGAAAAAATTACGATACCGGAAGTTGTGTAGCAGATATTTTAAAAGACATTGTTGATGCTCAAAATGACATTGTAGAAAATTGCTGTGATACGAGCTGTGAACAATCAATCAACGATCTTTTATGTACAAATGAAGTAACGAATGATTTAGACACCGTACCTGTTATTCTATACTGCAAGGATTGCAAACCTTTTAAAGGGTTTGGCACCACGAAAAACCATCACAACAAGATGAATCCTATTTTATCAAGCTTTATTTTCAGGGTGAAAAAAGTAGATAAAAACAATTGTGCTATTCTTGAGTTATTACTCAGTGATGGAGAAAGCTGCGGTTTTGATCATATGAAGGATCCTACTGACCAAAACACCGAAGACCTGGAAGCAACAGGTATTTGTATCACAGTAGATTTAGATTGTTTCTGCCATGTTACTTGCTTACCAGCAATTAGAGCATTTCACTAAAATAGCAGCAAGAACCAAAAAGACACCATCCAGGTAATATATTCCTGGACGGTGTTTTTTAAAACCCTAATAACTGAATGCTTTCAATATCCTTAATTGCAATTTCCACCCTGTTTTTTCGGTTATTTAACTGTAAAAAAACAGTATCTTTTTCTGTTTCACGAATAATGCCCCGGTATTTTTTATTAGAAGCTGTCATTATTTCACACCTTATCGACGGAGCAAATTCAGAACGATTGGTTAAATAATTAATTTTTTCCGGAATCGTCATTTCCATAAACTTTTTCTTGCTCGATTGCTGTTCTTCTGACCGGGAGCTCTCGGCTGATGGTCTTTTTTTATCTTTTGGCTGTGTTTTATTCAAAGTCGGGACTTCGTTTGAATGGAGTTTCTTCTTTCTTCTATAGTCGCCAACATAATTTTCCTGCATCGGAGCTTGAGATGCTTTCAGTTGAGGCTGGCTGATGTAAAGTAAAGGAGCTTGCGCTTTATTTTTTTCTGTCATTGGTCATTACACCCCTTCTCGGCTTATCTTGTATAGTGTATGAACCTAGATTTTGTTTTGTGTCAAAAGCGCCATGTCTCTACATATGAAAAAGGATTGCCTCTAATTTGTGAGACAATCCTTTTTCAGTCATATAATCAAATTAAATAACTCATAAATGCAGTGGCCATTCCAAAATAAATCAATGTAGAAATAAGGTCATTAATCGTTGTAATAAATGGTCCTGATGCTACTGCCGGGTCAATATTCAAGCGATTCATCAGCATCGGGATAAGAGCCCCTGCTAATGTTGCTACAAGAAGGGAACCCATAATAGATAATCCTAAAAGTATGCCTAAATAAATACTTCCCTGCCATATAAAAATAATTGCTGCAAGGATTATTCCACAGAAGACCCCATTGATGAGTCCTGTTAATGCTTCTCTGCCCAAAAGCTTCCATTTTCCAGTATTCTCAAATTCTCCTGTTGCCATTCCTCGTACAGATACAGCAAGAGCCTGTGTCCCAGAATTACCTGCTGTCCCTCCAATTAAAGGGATAAAAGCAGCTAAAATCGCTACTTGCTCCAGGGTTTCTTCAAAGCTGGCAATCAATGTAGCAGTTAACATACCTAAAAATAACAGGATAACCAGCCAAGGAAGTCTTTTTCTTGCTGAACGAATTGCTGTATCGTCCTTAATATCCGTGTTGGACATTGCGGCTAATTTGGAGTAGTCCTCACTGGCCTCTTCTTCCATAACGTCTAAAATATCATCGACTGTGATAATACCTAGAAGATGATCTTGAAAGTCAACTACCGGAAGTGCAAGAAAATCATAATCCCTGAACATCTGTGCAACATCTTCCTGATCCTTTGCAACGGATACAGCGACAACTTTGGTACTCATGACTTCTTTAATCAATGTATCATGGTCCGCAATAATTAAATCTCTTATTGATAAGACACCGACTAAATGTTTATCATCATCGAGAACAAACAAGTAATAAATCGTCTCAGCGTCTGGAGCTTCTTTTTTTAACTGATTCATCGTCTCCGCAACCGTTTGATTTTCAAAGAGGACGACATATTCTGTTGTCATAATACTACCAGCGGTTTTTTCTTCATAATGAAGCAGCTGTTTAATATCGTTAGCAGATTCCTTATCCATGATTGTTAAATAACTGACCACTTTTTCTTTATCCAGCTCATTCAAAATATCGACTGCATCATCGACAGGCATTTCAGCAAAAATCATCGCAGCATATCTCGGATCCATCTCCTCAAAAAACTCAACGACATCATCCAAATCAATATTGATTAATATCTCTGACATTTCTTCAGGAGATAAATACGTGTATATCTGTGACCTTCTTTCTTCATCCTGCTGCTGGAAAAATACAGCCTGATCATATGGATGGTTTTCCAGAAACTCTGTCCGAAACTCCTCCATTTTTTCCATTTCCAATGCTTCTTGAACTTTATCAATATGTTCTTGAAACTGTTCTTTATATTGAACATCATATTGATCCTTTTTCATAGCAATTCCCCCTTTCTTTTCACTGATTTTCTTATTCTTACACATCCTTCCCTATTTTACAAGATGCGAAACAAATAGCAAGTCTTATAGCAGCAAACAAGAACTTTATCTCACTATATAAATTGAAGTAAGAAATTACACTTTATTTTTCTTATAAAAATGACGAAATAATGATTGAAAACAGTAACTAGCGACGGTTTTTGATGGGGCGAGTAATCGCAATGGTTTTCGGTGGGGCGAGTAACCGCAGTCCCTGTCCCGGAAGAAAAACACGGAGACTCCTGGTCGGCTAAGAACGGTCACGTCCTGTGACCAACGACCGACACTAGGACGTCCTGTCCGTCGTGGGAAAGCGCGGAGGGAAGACCCCGCAGAAAAAAAGCGAACTTCTTTTTTTCTACCCGCGGGGCATAAGTGCGACTTTGCTTCTGTCTGCGCCTGACGGCTTGCCAATCAGCAAGTCTTCTTTAAAGGAGATGAGCTCGGGGCCCACGGAAAGCGGAGTGTTTTTCTGGGGTTGCGATTACTCACCCATGAAACCCGTTGTAGCGGTAGCTATTAATTTCAATTTATATAGATAATCAGCTTTTTCTTTGCTGGCTATACACTTAAAAAGGTTACGATGCTATTTATTTTCCTGAAGGCAACTTTTTTACCCAGCACTCACTTTATATGTGTTTTTTCTTGTTGTCAAGTAAATTTCCTTCAATATATTATTTTGTGTTAGGGAAACATTAACTTTTTCCAATTTGAAGTTCACGTGTACAGGAAGATTACTATATCTATTATTTTAATTTACATGCGTGTTCAAAAAAGCACGGAAAAAAATACGCTTCAAAAATGGAAAAAATCCAATACATAATGGACCGGTAAAAAAGATTTCATTCACCATCACATACTTCAAAGAAAATTAAGTTATACTGTAAGATGAGCCTATATTTTAATGAAATGAACTTATATGTACAAGGAGGTTTGACGATGAAATTAGATATTATCGGCGACATACATGGATGCTTGGACGAGCTTTTAGACTTGCTGGACAAGCTGAAATATCATCAGAATAATGGCATCTATTCTCATCCTCACGGCAACAAAATCGTATTTATAGGAGACATCACAGACCGCGGACCAGATTCCATCGCTGTTATACGGCTGGTCTATCAGTTAGTTATGGAACAAAAAATAGCTTATTATGTCCCGGGAAATCATTGCAATAAATTATACCGTTTTTTTTTAGGAAACCGGGTACAGGAAAAGCATGGTTTAGAAACGACGGTTGCTGAATGGAAAAGCTTAAATGAATCTCAACAAATGGACATTCAGGAAAAGTTTATGACGCTTTATGAGAAAGCTCCTTTGTATTTACATTTTGAAGACATGAAATTAGTTGTTGCTCACGCAGGAATAAAGGAACATTTAATTGGACAGAAAGACGGGCACACAAAATCATTTGTCCTTTATGGAGATGTCACTGGCCAAACAGACCATCAGGGAAAACCAATCCGGCGGGACTGGGCAAAGCATTACCGGGGAGAGCCATGGATTGTTTACGGGCATACACCTGTTATAGAACCGCGTCAAATCAACCGGACAATCAATATAGATACAGGTTGTGTGTTCGGAAATAAACTGACTGCTTTTCAATTTCCCGAGCAGACAATCATTTCCGTGCCATCCAACCAATCCTTTCAGCCTGAGCGGTTTACAGATTTCCCGGATAATCCATAGACAAGCTTTTTTTACATGCAGCCATATCTGAGGAAAGCATACAGTGGAATTGCATTTTCTTATGTTCAAAAGGATTCTCCCATTCAATTGCTGTACAATGCAGCGCTTGACGCTCGAGGGCATCTGTGCTTCCTCCATACAGGTCATCACCCAGAAGAGGATGCCCCAAATGGCTGAAATGAACACGAATTTGATGCGTTCTCCCTGTTTCCAATTGAATTCGCAAAAGAGAGGCTCCAGAAAGTTTGGATACAGTCTGGTAATGTGTCGTTGCTTCCTTTCCATCCTCCCAGTTCACTTCACGTTCTATAATAGATGTTTTCTTGCGGGCGATTGGCGCATGTACCGTTCCGGCTGAAGGAGTCATTTCTCCAGTAATAATCGCTTCGTACGTACGATGGATTTGATTCTTTTTCTGCGCTTCGGATAACAGCGCATGCGCATACCGGTTTTTCGCAACTAAAACAAGACCAGACGTATCTCTGTCTAATCTTGTTACGATATGCACCGTTGCCGGATGATCTGATGCATTATAATAGGCCTGAATCCCGTTTGCTAATGAATCACGGCGGTCATTCATTGCTGGAAGACAAGCCTGACCAGCCGGTTTATTTAATACTAAATGATCTTCATCCTCATAAATAATTGCCAAATTCATTTCTGTTGCTTCAATACCGCCTGACACTTCATCAGGAAAAATGACGGTTAACGTATCATTTTTCCTGAGTGCTTCGGTTATATAGCTCTTCTTTTCGTTGATTAAAAATTTTCCGCCCTCTTGTTTCATAGCAGTCAGCAGTCTTCTTGAAAAGCCCTGCTTTTTCTGTAAAAATTCCTTTATCGTCAGCTGAGCACTATCCTCCGGAATTATCCAGCTTTTTTGTATCGCTGCAGTCACTTAATCCACCTCAGTAACAAAGGAATCCCGTACACGATGCCAGAAAGGAAATTGTCTAAATCGCGCAAAACGGATTTTTTCATTGGCCACACGGCATTGAATCGATTTTACTTCATGATAATTCTTTGTGAAATGATCAATCTGAATCAAGAAGGAATTATCCACCATCGGCTTTAGAAAGCATGTATGGTGCTTCGGTAAAACTAACGGCGAGCCAATCGTCCGGAAAACACGGTTATTAATCGATGCATTCTCCGTTATCTGAATAGCTTCCAGAGACGGGTGAATAATTGCTCCTCCAAGCGCTTTATTATATGCTGTACTGCCGGAAGGGGTCGATATACATATCCCATCCCCGCGGAATGTCTCAAAATGCTCCCCCTTCAACTCCACATCTAAGACAACAGATGAACCATCTGCCGTTTTGATCATCGCTTCATTTAACGCAAGATGCCTGTCTTCTTTTTTCCCTAATTCGTCCCGGATGATTACTTCCATTAATGGATATTCTACCGTTTGAAATGGCGTTCTCGCAATTTCAGTCAAGAGCTTATCCACTTCCTCCTGCGTCCAATCCGTGTAAAAACCTAAATGACCGGTGTGAATCCCGATAAACGCTGTTTCTTTCAGACGGTGATTATAGCGATGAAAAGCTTCTAAAAAGGTACCGTCGCCGCCAACTGAAATAGCCAAATCAGGCTCCTCCTTGTGATATTCCAGTCCAAAAGACTCCAAATATTGCCGCATCATGTTCTTTATTTTATTTGACCGCTTGTCTCCTCTAGAAACAATTTTAAACTTCATTACATTTTCCCATCCTTTGCCTATGATTTACGATGAAAAACACGCTGAGCTTCATGGATCTCACTTCTGATTTTAGACATTTCTTCATCCAGTTTAAATGCAGCCTCGGCAGCCTTCTGCAGACGCAGTTTAACCTCTGAAGGTAAATTCCCTTCATATTTATAATTTAAAGAATGTTCATTGGTCGCCCAAAAATTCATCGCAAGTGTACGTATTTGAACTTCAGCTATAACAATTATTCTTCCCGTCACCGTCTCCACGGGGTATTCAATAATCATATGATAAGATCTGTACCCGCTATCTTTTTTATGAAAAACATAATCTTTTTCTTCAATAATTTGAAAATCATTGCGTTTCCTGAGCATTTCGACGATGGGATAAATATCATCAACAAATTGACAAACAACTCTTATCCCTGCGATATCCTGTAAGGTGTCTAAATTCTCAAGAGGAATTTGCCGTTCACGCGCCTTTTCGATAATACTTGGTATTGGTTTTACTCTTCCTGTGACAAACTCAATCGGTGAATTGCTGGATTCTCTCTCATACTCAGCACGAATCCCTTTTAGCTTTACTTTTAATTCTTCCACTGCCTGTTTATATGGCGCTAACGTTTTTCCCCAGTCCATCGAACATCACCCTATATGTAAACTAATATTATTATTTTTATTTTATCACAGAGTAGCATTAGTACAAAGGAAAGAGGGACTTTTAAGGAAAACTCGGCAAACCGGGCCTTAAATAGGATGCTCTTAAACAACCTGCTGTCAGGAATCTCCACGCCAAAGTATCGGGTTTTTTCGAAAGCCATCTGCCCGCATAGTTATTTTTTGCAATGCTTCTTCATACAAGCCATAATAGAGATAATCTAATTTTAGAACTGGAGTTTTATGTATGAGCCAAGAAGTAGAAATTGAATTTAAAAACCTGCTGACCACACAGGAATATAATCAACTGGCAGAAGCTTTATTTTCACAGGCAGAGACAATAGAGCAGACAAATTATTACTTTGAAACGCCCTCCTTTGATTTAAAAGGAAACCATTCTGCATTACGAATACGGAAAAAGAACGAAACATATACTTTAACATTAAAAGAACCGCACCCGGATGGATTATTGGAGACGCATGACAAGCTGTCAGAGGAAGCATTTCTATCATGGACTTCCGGCTCGCCGACAGAAGCTCCAAATGTATTAAAACAGCTGCAGGAAATGTCTGTCGACGTGTCATCGCTGACTTATTTAGGAAAAATGACCACCTTACGAAAAGAGAGACCTTATCAGGATACACTCATTGTTTTAGATAAAAGTATGTATTTAGATGCGGTGGACGCTGAGCTGGAATTAGAAGCAGCTTCAAGGGACCATGGAGAAAAAGTATTTAAAAGCTTACTTGGAAACTATGAAATACCTTTCCGGGAAACGCCCGCTAAAATAGCACGTTTTTTTAATCAAAAACAGTGAAACCCCCTGTAAAAAGCAGTTGTATTACAAATTGTTATTCTCCATTTGTAATAACAAATAGGAGATTAGCCTTCTGTTACGGTACAGATTATTTGATGAAGTGAATCTATATTGCTACAATACTAGTACAAGGAGCAAATGATATGAAACAAAATAATATAAAAACGGTATATAGCGGAATTGGCGGTTATGAAAAGATGGAGCAGATTGTGGAAACATTCTATGGATATGTAAAAGAAAATCCTGTCTTAATACCGCTTTTTCCGGATGATTTAACCGAAACAGCTCATAAACAGAAGTTATTTCTCACACAGTTTTTCGGCGGTCCGAGATTGTATGAAGAAGAACGCGGACATCCGATGTTAAGAAGAAGGCATCTTCCGTTTCCGATAACACCAAGTGCCCGAGATGCTTGGCTGGCCTGTATGAATCTTGCACTAGTAGAAAACGAGGTAGAAGAACCTTATTATACGGAAATGATGGAACGAATGACCTTGACTGCAAATCATATGATGAATACCCCTGAATCTTAGAAAGGAGCATTCAAAATGAATGGAAATCAACAAGAACTGTCATCTTCTAATCAAATGGACCCTGCTTTTAACTACATGAAATATGTTCAAAAACCGATTGAAATGTATGTTTTTATTGATCCATTATGTTCTGAATGCTGGGCATTAGAGCCTTATCTAAAAAAGTTATATGTTGAATATGGCCGTTTTTTTACGATAAAGCATGTAATCAGCGGACAGCTGACCGCATTAAATTCAAATGGTTTAAATAAAAACAAACAAACAAAACAATCCAGTTTCACTCATTTCCCAAGCAATCATAAAGAGATTGATTACCCTTGGGTTCCAGCTCTCGCAATTAAAGCAGCGGAACTGCAAGGCAAAAAGGCCTCTAAACAATTTATTCGCAAAATACAGGAGACACTGTTTTTTGATAAACAGAATATCTGTAATGAGGATGTCTTATTAAGATGTGCCTCCGATGCAGCTTTAGATATCGAAGAATTTCAAAAGGATTTATTTTCAAATACTTCTAAGCGTGCACTGCAATGTGATTTACACCTTGCTTATGAGATGGAAGTAGATTATACACCTACCATTGTTTTATTTAACCAGGAAGTTGAAGATGAAGGTGTAAAGCTTTCTGGACTTCATCCGTATGATATTTATGAATTTGTGTTAAAAGAAATTTTACAGCGCACACCGATTCCGTCTGTAAAACCATCATTAATCGACTATCTGCAATTACAGAAAACAGTATGCACAAAGGAACTATCTGTTATTTATGACTGGTCCATTGATAAGACAGAAAAAGAGCTTAAAAAGCTGCAGTTTCAGCAAATCGTTGAGAGAGTGCCGGAAAAAAATGAATCCTGCTGGAAATACCTCGGCACGCTTTGAATCTATCATGATTAATGTCTGAGCTTCCTAGAAGTTAAGGCTTCCCGGCAGCCAAACGACCGATGCGTTAATACAAATTAGGAAATACACTTATTTTGAGCATGGTTATCAATTTATTTTATTTTGAACCTGATCCGATCAAAAAAAGACCGGATCAGGTTTTTTTGATAATAAAAAAGATACACGGGGCAGCGTGTATCTTTTTTTCCGTCTTTGTATAATTACAAAGGGGGGATGGGAGAAAGTTTCATGATCAAACAAAAGGGGTATTTGTTTGTAATCAACTTACAATTATATTCTAGCAAGTTCCTTTTCAGTTTTCAATAATTATGTGCATCTTTTCACAAAATATTCACTTCTGTTCTTTTCCGGCAGTCATTGTGTCATTTTTGTTGGACTTTTTGAACTTCTACTTCTAGAAGAAATAACTCGGACATATAATGCAGTACAAACCAATTCCCCATCAAAGGAGGAGTCCAATCATATGCGGCGTAATTATTTTCCTTTCTTATTCATACTTTTAGTGATTATCGCCTTTTTCTTTAATTTATTAGGCTTTATGAACATGATACCTATGTATATAACGCTCCCCTTATTACTCGCATCCATTTATTGTATGCTGTCTTCCATTGCCTATCAGAAAACAAGAGGATACCGGCGCTGAAAATAGCATCTATTATATCTAAAACGGTCAGGAAACCGAGCTTCCTGACCGTTTTTATGATTCATTTTATTTTTCCAGCAATGCTTCCATCTCTGTCAATTTTTCTTCAAAAACATCCAGCGCATCTAAAATAGCTTGTTTCTGCGTCATATCCACGCCAGCTTTTTTCAATACATCAATAGGGTCCTCGCTGCTGCCGGATTGCAGGAAGCCTAAATAGCGGTCCACAGCGCCTTCTTCCCCATCTAAAATCTGCTTTGACAGCGCCGTTGCTGCAGAATAGCCTGTAGCATATTGATATACATAATAATTCATATAAAAGTGAGGAATTCGCGCCCATTCTAAGCCAATTTTTTCATCACTTACAACGTCTTCTCCATAATACTTTTTATTTAAATCATAATACACCTCTGTCAGCTTATCAGCAGTTAACGCCTCTCCATTTTGAGCCAGCACATGAATATCATGCTCGAATTCAGCAAACATGGTTTGGCGGAATACGGTTCCGCGGAAACCTTCTAAAAAGTGGTTTAATATATATAGCTTTTCCTTTTCGTCATCCAGATGCTCTAATAAATAATCGTTTAATAGTGCTTCATTTGTAGTCGACGCCACTTCTGCTACAAAGATGGAATAGTTTCCATAACGGAACGGCTGATATTTTCTCGAATAATAGCTGTGCACAGAATGTCCCAATTCATGAGCCAGCGTAAAAGTATTATTCACATCATCCTGCCAGTTCAAAAGAATATATGGATTTGTTCCATATGTCCCTGA
Source organism: Oceanobacillus sp. FSL K6-0251 (assembly GCF_038004725.1). Classification (NCBI taxonomy): domain Bacteria; kingdom Bacillati; phylum Bacillota; class Bacilli; order Caryophanales; family Bacillaceae; genus Oceanobacillus; species Oceanobacillus sp. FSL K6-0251. The sequence goes on from NZ_JBBORS010000001.1 coordinate 3,268,364, forward strand.
CGAGTAGGCGCCGCTTCTTTTTCCTTTATTTTCTTCTACATCGATCCAGCGCTCGCTAAAGGCTTCCTCTAGAATACCGGCGTATTCTTTCCCTAATGGCTTTAAGCCTTCCAGGACGTATTTTTTAGCTTCTTCATACGTAACAGGCATTTTCACATCTTTTACGAGCGGTGTATATAAATCGTACATATGCAGTTCATCGACACCGAGAATTTTCTTTCTTAATTTGGCATAGCGATGCAATAAAGGTAATTTTTCATTCACTGCCTCAACTAAATTATCATATACCTCCTCAGGTATATGGTTATTATCTAGAGCAGCCTGACGTGCACTTTCATAATTCCGGACTTTCGCATTAAAATTATGTGATTTCACCTCTCCGCTTAATGTAGAGGCAAATGTATTTTTAAATGAACCGTACGTGTCATACATCGCATTAAAAGCTTGTTCGCGCACATTCCGGTCCGATGATTCCATAAATGTAGAGTATCTGCCGTGCGTCAGCTCAACTTCTTCCCCATCCGCATTTGTGATGGACGGGAAGGTTAAATCGGCATTATTCAGCATACCGAATGTTTGTGAAATGGCTCCGATCGGTTCATCTGCCTCTGCAAGCAATATCTCTTCCTTCTCGCTTAATATATGCGGACGGCTGTGATTTATATCATCTAATACTTTTTTATAAACCTGAAGTTCTTTGTTCTCTTCTATAAACTGCTTGAGCTTTTCTTCCGGTATTTCTAAAATCTCCGGTACAAGAAAGCTAAATTGGCTGGATGCAGTCGTCAGCAGATTTTCTGCCTGCGCATTTAACCCTTGGTAAAAGGAATTCGTCGTATCCTGGTCCGTGCGTAAATGACCATAAACATACAACTTACCTAGACGCTCTGACAGTTCATCCTGAACCTGTAATGCTTCTAATAACGTATCTGCGGAAGTCCCTAATTTCCCTTTATACGCTGCCAATTTTGAAATATCATTTTTTAAGCTTTGAAATTCTTCTTTCCATTGTTCATCCGTCTCAAAAATATCTTCTAAACGCCACGTAGACTCTTCTGGTATTTCATCACGCTTTGGTAATTGTTTTGCTGCTTTTGCCATACGATTATTGCCTCCCTTTTTACAATTCAACAGTACTTTCTGTTTCCAACAACTCTTCCGATGTAAATGTATTAAAGCCATACTGTTTTTATTCTTCTTATTTAGTATAACGAAATAAGGGCGAATCATGCTCGTATTTTGCTTTTTTTTCTGTAAAAAATGGATAAAAAAAGGACTGATCTCCCTGAGCTGCCTGCTCCAGCGAAGAATAACAAATAATTTCTTTCTTAGTCCGCAGAATGGAGGAGGATTGTATGTCTATATATCCGGCACGTTGGATTAACTGAAGGTAATAACTCAATGCATTGGAAAAATCGAAGGTGCCTTTGCCGTAGAAGGAATAAAGTATTTTCTTTACCCGGCCGATATCTGTCCGCTCCCCTGCTTTTAAATCAGCTAACCAAGTGACATACAGCTCTGTTTGCCACTTATAAAACGGAACAGGCACAGCAGCGTAATAAGGAATCGGTATAAAACAGATACTTGGAAGATGCTGAAACAGGTATCCTTTACTGTATAGCCACCTCCGCAGCTGATAGACAGATCCATAAGCTCCCTCCACTTTTATACGGAGACGTTGTACTTCTTTTAACCAGACCTCCGGAAACTTGCCGGGATTCTTTTCTTTGTGAAAGAGATGTTTAAAATGCAGCTTATGAAGCGGGTAGATAAACTGTTTAGCAAAAAGCTTAGAGGTTTGTAGAGGATGTAAATGATGAAGAACAGCCATTTCTGATAGAAACGGGTCGTAAAAAAACAATTGCGGATAATCCTTTTGCGGAGAAGAATGAATAAACGTATCTAAAAAATGATTTGTTTGAAAAGTGCAGGCTCCTTTCCGTTTTAAATATTTCGCTCCGAGAATCCACATGGATTCGATTCCGATTGATTTGTAACCCTGAATCCTGCTTAAGATTTCTTTCCGCGGGATTCTTGAACATTGAAACTCAACTGCTATTTTCTTTTGGCCAATACAAATAAAAATATCAGCCCTTTGAGAAATTTCAGGAAAATATACTTCTAAATCTGCTCGCATATTAAATCGTGTCAGCCACTGAAATAATTGCAGCTTCCCTCTTGCATGATAAGCTCCTTCTCCTCCCGAAAAAAGACATGCTGTCTGAGGTAAATGGGAAAAATGGGGCACCACCCTTTCTCCCGACCGGATAATCACTCTTTCTTCACAGACAGGACAATAAAAGATATTTTTGTTCTCTTTCCAAACAGCAATCTCTCTTTGCGAATGACGAAATAGCAGAATAGACTCTCCCGTTTTACTCATTGCTCGCTGCAAGCTTTATCACCTCCTATACATATATTATTTCGACAGCGTTTCTGCTTTTCCTGCTTTTTTCTGCTGCTGCATTTTTTCAAACAAATGACTGAATTTGAACACCGCTCCATTGTAACGGCAAAAAAAACATCAAAAAAACCTACAACAAATCGCAGCAAATGATTTCTTGTAGGTTTTATATCAGACATCCTTTGGAAAATAGGTACGAACCTGCTCAAATGCATTGTTTTCCATCAACCTCTTACCGTATTCTTCCAAAAGATGAATAGAAAGGGATGAATCTGATGCGTATTCCAGCACTTGGCTGATGACGTCTTCCTGACGATGTTCATCTAATACATCATAAGAAAATTCCATATATAAATAGTAGTTATCTTTATAGGAATATAACGTCTCTTCTCCAAAATCACTTACATCCTGCAGCTGGTGACTAAGCTGAATCAGATTCTCAAACTCATCAAATTCAACAATAATCCACAAATTCTCTTCCATCAGTTCGTCATTCTTTTCATCTTCGTCTTCTTTTTTATTGTCTCCAAACTTCTCTTCTAAAATATTGTCCAGCTGATCATCTACTGGTAAATCAATATTCCCATCCTCGGTTTCCAGCTCTAAATGTTCACCATTTTTAGAGACCTTCGCTTTCGTAACAACAATTTCAAGACCTTTTTCCATCGCTTGAACTTGTATCCAAAGCGGTCCTTCCGGATTGAAATCCTCACGATAGTTGACTTCATCCATCATCTGCCAGAACAATTGCTCACTTCTTTCCCGATTGTACCAGATTTCTTCTTTTTCAAAACCTAATTCCTCTATATCAACATAAGAAATATAAAATTTAATCGTATTTTCATTAATTCTTTCTATCTCCACAGTAAGCTCCCCCTTCTCATTAAGATAGAATCATCTCCTGCACCTTTATTCTAAACGGATACCTGAGCCGACAGCATATAATTAACGTCTCTATAATAGATGTACCCAAATCAATGTAATCCTAATCATAATCCTTATTTATCACATTGTATGCAAAAATGCAATCCACAAGAAATGAATACGCCCAGTTCCTGTCACTTTTCTGAAAAAACAGATGAGCATCCCTATTAAATACGAATATAGCTATACATTTTATTTAGTTAGTTATTTTAACGTATTTCACGTGTTTTGTCATTTATCAGAGCTTATTTGATTTTCACCATTTTTACCCATAAAGAAAGGCGCAGACATCATCTGCACCTTAACTGACTTATTTATTATTAATTAACCATTCGTTGTGCTTCACGTAATTGGAAGGTTCTAACGGTCCGCGGTAAGAAACGGCGAATCTCATCTTCGTTATAACCAACCTGCAGTCGTTTTTCATCTAAAATTATAGGGCGACGCAATAAACCAGGATTATCCTGTATTAAATTAAATAAATCTTTCATCGGCAGCTGGTCAATATTAACATTCAGCTTTTGAAAAACCTTCGATCTTGTAGAAATAATCTCATCTGTTCCATCCTCAGTCATACGCAATATTTCTTTAATCTCATCAAGAGATAAAGGTTCAGAAAAGATATTACGTTCTGTAAAAGGAATATTATGCTCTTCCAGCCATGCTTTTGCTTTTCTACATGAAGTACAGCTTGGTGAGGTATAAAGTGTTACCATAAAACTTCACTCCTCAATCTAATTTATATTTTCAACATCCACCTAAACTTTATTAAATAATAATAAGTATAATCTGTTCATATGTACTTATTATACACCAAATATCTAATAAAAGGTAGGGGGTGCGATAAAATCATTTATTTAAATTCTCTTACCGCTTCTCACATAGTTTTAAGATTCCCTCATCTAATTGATAATAAACCTTTAAACCACATAAATTTTATTTACCCGATATAAAATTTATAATTCTGCCTGTACTATAAATTATTCCACTTATTATCACGGGATAAACGTCTTTTTTCCTGAAAGCGTTTTAATCAAAATGTTCTAAAAAAAGCTTGCTATTTTAATAAATACATAATATGATATTAAACATAACTTTATATGTTAGGTTTCCTAACATAATTTTAAAAGGAGGAATCCTCATTGAAAAAGGTGGAAGCAATTATACGCCCAGAGAAGTTTCAGGATTTACGAGAAAAACTGTCAGCAATCGGTTTTGACGGCCTGACCGTGACAGAAGTAGCCGGGACCGGCAAGCAAAAAGGCAAAATTGGTGTATATCGCTCTACAGAGTTCGAAGTCACCTTACTATCTAAGTTAAAGGTGGAATTAGTTGTTTCCGAAGAACGAGTCGATGATATAGTCGGCCATATTATCGACGCTTGTAAAACCGGACAAATTGGAGACGGGAAGATTTTCATCTCCCCAATCGAGCAGGTAATCCGCATAAGAACAGGAGAAAGCGGGACAAAAGCAATTTATTAACAGACAGGAGGAAATCATATGTTAAAGAAATCATTTACATTAGCTATCGTATTATTTTTAATAACAACACCCGCATACGCTCAAACACCGACTGTAGAATCATTAGAGCTTTCCATCAATCTTGTATGGGTGATGCTTGGCGCCTTTTTAGTTTTCTTTATGCACGCAGGGTTCGCTATGGTGGAATCCGGCTTTACCCGTTCAAAAAATACATTAAATATCTTAATGAAAAATTTTTTAACCATCTGTATTGCCGCTATTCTATTTTTCGCAGCCGGGTACGGGATTATGTTCGGTTCTTCCGCAGGAACTATTATTGGAACAAATGGTTTCTTTCTAACTGATGTGGAAGATATTGGTTTCTTCGTATTTCAGGCTATGTTTGTCGCAACATGCGCAACAATTATGTCAGGAGCAGTAGCAGAACGAATTAAATTAGGGAGCTATATCCTTATCGTTATTGCCATGACCACTTTTATTTACCCTGTAGTCGGACACTGGATCTGGCAGGGAGATGGCTGGTTAACAGCTCTTGGCTTTAGTGATTTCGCCGGATCTACAGTTGTTCACTTAACCGGAGCTTCTGGAGCACTTATGGTTATTTCCATTCTTGGTCCAAGGATCGGAAAATACAATGGCAAGAAAGTTAATGTTATCCCTGGACATAATTTACCTCTCGGAGCACTCGGCGTGTTTATCTTATGGTTAGGATGGTTTGGTTTCAACGGCGGCAGTACACTAGCGGCTGATCCATCGCTTGTCCCCTATGTTATCGGAACAACCTTGCTATCCACCTCTGCTGCGTTAGTATCTTCCTCCTTCTACACAAAATTACGATTTAAAAAAATGGATGCATCCTTATCCATGAATGGGGTTTTAGGCGGTTTAGTAGGTATAACTGCCGGCGCAGCAGAAATTTCCTTAGGCGGCTCTATTCTCGTCGGGCTGGTTTCCGGTATTTTACTAGTAGAAGCCATCCGCTTTATCGATACAAAACTGCGGTTAGACGACCCTGTAGGAGCAATTGCAGTTCATGGCATCTGCGGAATTTGGGGTACATTAGCTATTGGATTCTTCTCGATTGATACCGGATTATTTCACGGAAATGGTTTCAGTCAGTTAGGAATTCAAGCAATCGGCGTTTCAGCAGTAATCATTTGGGTTTCTGCCACAATTGGAGGATTCACTTATGTATTAAATAAAATCTCCCCCATTCGCGTATCTGCTGCAGAAGAAAAAGCCGGACTGGACTTCTCAGAACATGGTTCCAGCGCCTATCATTTTAAAGACAGTTATTTAGAAGGAACTTCAAGCCCGAAGGCACCAATTGGTCTGGCAGAACGTTTAAACCAAAAAACACCTGTTGAAAACCCGACAAAATCTTAATAATCCTTTTCTAAACTTAAAAACACTGCAGAGGAAATACTTCACTCCTGCAGTGTTTTTAAGCTTTCATTAAAGAATCGCCTTTAATTCGATTCTTTCCGTTTTTGCATACCTTCTAAAAGGTTATCCGATTTTTCATCTTCATTATAACGCAATACTTCATCTGAAGGCTGATATTTTTTTCCATAAATCTCTTTGTCCTTGTATGTATGAATATCTTCATACATTTTTTTCATCTGACTATAAATAACTTCCTCTGAATCACCCTGAGGAGACCAATATAAGATTTCCATCGGTGTTTCTTCATCCGTTGCCAGTGATTTGCGGTTATATCCAATCGCTCTTGCATGACGAAAACCTTCACGGGAATAAAACTTTAATCTTTTTTCCGAGTCGGTATCATCATAATTAATCGGTTCCACTTCCAGAATAATCGCCTTATTTTTTTCTTTCAGCTTGTCTATCAGCTGATGACCAATCCCCTGCCCTCTAGTATTCGATGATACCCAGAGATAATCAATAAAAAGAAATGTATCGAATTCCGCATACATCAATACATGTTTTGGACTCTCATCTTTAAAATAGACATCGCCCTTTTCCGCCAGTAAAAGCTCCATATGCTTTTTAGATTTCATCTCTTCTACCGGAAAATAATCGTTCAGCTTTTCATACCAATTCATTCAGGTTGCTCCTTTTCGATTATTATCGTTCCATTATAACCGATTTCATTTTAATTGTGAAATGATAGCAGGAATCCATAATTTCCTTTCTGAACACGACAAGGTTTTGCTGATTTTAGAAAAGCAATCAAAATAAAGCACTTCTCTGTTTATGGTTCCTTCTTTTCATATAATTTCAGATTGCTATAAAATGAAACTTCATTCAGCAGGAGTTTTACAGGCGGTTCTCCGCGATAAAAAAAGAGCAGCCTTCAATCTTTCACAGGCCGCTGAAAAAAGCCCGGTAAAAACAAGCCGTCCAATAACTTTCTTTTGGACTGCGTGATTTTTACCTGCTTTTTTAAGTTCCCTCTTCCAGATGAAAACTGCTTCCTGATTGATTTCGATGGTTTAAGCGTGCGCTGACAGTTTTGTTTCCCATTGACCCTGCTCGATAACTTCATTCATGCTTCCTGTACGGTAGCCAAGCAAATCGACAGATACATAATCAAACCCAAAGCTGACCAGCTTATTTTGGATTTCTTCCTTTTCATCAAGTAATTCCAATATTTTGTCTCCAGCTACTTCGATACGCGCTACATTATCATGATAGCGCACACGCACCTCTTCAAAACCAAGCCCTTTTAAATACAATTCAGCTTGATCGACTTGCTGAACGATTTGTTTGTTTAGCTTCGTACCATAAGGAAAACGAGAAGCCAGGCTGCAGGATGCCACTTTATCCCAAACAGGAAGCTTCAATTCCTTCGCAAGTGCGCGAACTTCTGTTTTATAAAAGTCTGCTTCCTGCAGCACACTGCGGATACCTTCCTCTGTTCTTGCTTTTAATCCCGGACGAAAATCCGCTTCATCATCCATAATCATGCCATCTAAAACGTACGAATAACCCATTTCTTCAGCCAGTTTATTCAGATGTGTGTAAAGCAGTTTTTTACTGAAATACCAGCTCTCCGGATTATTTGCTATAATATCTGGATTTTCCAGTTCTTTCATTTCTGTTTGATGCACACGGACCCCCAGATTTTCAGCTAATTGTACACTGGCTTCAAATTCAGAGTCGCGAAAAAGCTCAGAGTTTACAACCACGGCTAATACATTGTCCCCAAGCTCTTCCTGCGCCCGCTTCAATACAACTGCACTATCTACTCCGCCAGAAAAGGCAACCATTACGCGGCCCATATCCTTCAAAATATTGCCTAAGTGTTTATTTTTTTCTTGCAGATTATTCATTTTTACATACACTCCCCAACAAGCAATTTATTGTTACTGATTTCATCTCAGCATCTTAAACTTCTATTAAAATGTTTTAAATAAACTTCCTTTTGATTATAGACGACAAATAATTTCTTTATCTTTTCCACTTTCATTTTAACATAGCCAACTCGTCCATTCACAATGATTAAAATAAATGAAGTAACCTAACTTGCCTTTCTATTTACATTGGAGGAAAATAGCCCTCTGCATCAAATTCCATTTGATGCAAATCCTCTAATACCTCAATGTTTTCATTCTCTTTCAATTCATTGAAAATCACTTCTGATACAAATAACTCTCCGATATGAAGCGTGTTTGGAATCCGCACGATTCTTGCCTCATCCGACGGGACGCCCCAATTGGCGCGGAGTGCTGCTTCTAATGCTTTCCGATCACTATCAAGGACGATTGGAATTTTAGCTCTGTCTAAAAATGTACTTGTTACAACGTTTTCATTCATGGCTTTTAAATCAATTACTTCAAATAAACGTTTTGTTGTCAAATCCGCCAGACCAATCCCTAATGCATTCCCATGGCTGGCCTCACTTAATTTAGAAGCAATCACGTATTTGACACTAGGCTTTTCAGGCTCCTCTACTCCCAGCACCCGTATACGGCCAATAATGTTTGTATCCATGCCTGTTCCACTATGATTTTTGCCTATTTCATCAACAACTAATATATCCATCTCATCAACCGGAAGACTAGGCATTAAAGCAAATGCACGTTTTAATAATTCTCTTTCACGTTCTTCAATTTGATTAGGATCAATCGCTTCAATAATCGCGGTTTCTTCATGCGCATTTTCTACAATCGCTATACCAAACAGTGTATTTGAATGACTGATCGCAACCTTGCCAACCTCAGGCATCATATCACGAATTCCTCTGATGCCATGTGTATGAAGCGCTAACGCCTGCTTATGTTTTCCCATACCAATCGATGCCATTTTCAAGATACCACTTTCAATATCCTTTTTAAAATCGGTATGCGGCTTCACACGCCCCATCACGATAATACCATCCGCTTCATATGCATGCCTGTCAACATAAACAGGAATACCAGCTGATGTTTTGCCTACTTCTACAACTTCCATGGATGAACGAATTTCGCAGCCGGTTGACACCTCTGTTACCCCAAGTCCATCAAGTACCTCGATTTGACCTTCCGCAGTAGCTCCGCCATGACTCCCCATCGCCGGGATAATAAATGGTGTTGCACCTCTTTTTTTAATTTCATCCGCTACACCCTTGACAATAAGCGGAATATTAGCAATCCCGCGGCTTCCGACAGTAATTGCAATTTCCATGCCGGGTTTGATTTTCTTATCCGCATTCACATGGTTGAATTGCTCTGAAACAGTTCCTGTAATATCGTCCAGACTTTCCACTTCAAATTTTTGTCTAATTTTTGCCATTTTCGGTAAAGACATTGTTTACAGCTCCTTTCAAATTACGTTTATCTAAAATCGATGAAATATTCTCTGTTTTAATGAGGAATTTATTCTTCCGTAACCCCCAGTCTCATACTTGCCAGCTTTTCATGCCAAGAAGCAAGAGGCTGATCACAACCTCTTGCTCAATTTTTTAGGATTCATTTTCTGGGGCTAATTCAACTGCCATACGCAGCGCTTCTTTTAATGACAGCTCGTCAGCAATATTTTTGCCGGCAATATCAAATGCTGTCCCATGGTCAACACTCGTACGGATAGTCGGAAGCCCAACTGTAATATTCACGCCAGCTTCCAGACCTAATACTTTAATCGGGCCATGTCCCTGGTCATGATACTGCGCCACAACGATATCAAAATCACCGCGTTTCGCTCTAAAGAACAGTGTATCTGCCGGAAGCGGCCCTTGCACATTGATTCCTTCAGCCTGTGCTTTTTCAATGGCCGGAATGATTTTTTCTTCTTCTTCCCCGTTACCGAACAGGCCATTTTCTCCAGCATGCGGATTGATGCCGCAAACTGCGATGCGAGGAGATTCAATTCCTGCTTTTTGTAATGTTTCATGCGCAAGCCTAATCACTGTATATTGACGCTCTGCATTATTTTTCTTGATTGCATCCATCAGTCCAACATGAGTGGTTGCGTGAATCACTCTTAAACCTGGCGCAGAGAGCATCATTGCGAAATCTTTTGTATTTGTCAGTTCTGCTAAAATTTCTGTATGACCAGGATAAACATGACCAGCTTTATGAAGTGCTTCTTTGTTTAAAGGAGCTGTACAAATTCCTTGAATTGCCCCTTCATTTGCATAGCTGATTGCCTTTTCCAAGTAGCGGAATGCAGCATTTCCCGCTTCAGGGGAAACCTGCCCCCATGGTAAATCCTCAGAAACCAAATCTAAATCAATAATATCAATTGTGCCATATTCATATACTGCTTCCTCTGGTTTAGTAATGCTGTTTACTTTAAGCTCTACATTTGTTACTTCCAGTGCTCTTTTTAATATTTTTGCATCACCAACTACAAATGGATGGCTTGTTTCATAAATATGTTTATCATTTAAAGATTTGACAATAATCTCCGGCCCCACTCCTGAAGGGTCACCCATTGTAATCGCAATCGTTGGTTGTTTCGCAGCCATAATAAATTCCTCCTAATTATCCTAATCTTTTTTGCCAAGCATATTGTAATTACCAACCATACACCTGGCGTTATATGTTACTTTTTATTGTTCATCACAGGTCCCTGCACTTTTGTAATTGTTTCAAGGGCCTTGGATAGCGCTTGTTCCGTTCCAAATGCGCCTGCTTTGGTTACAACAGGAAGCCCATCGAATAATCCGCCGAAAAGCTGCCCATAAGGGATACCGGGCTCCACTTCTCCAATCACCCGAATTCCTTCTCCTTTTAATGCTTTACAGGTTGCACCTGAAATGTCGCCGCCGGTTAAGACTGCACCACTAATATCATTCGCTTCAATCAACTGACCAGCAATCATTCCCATGGATTCAGCAATTGTATAACCTACATCAAAGTTTGATAAATCAAGCTCCTGCTTCAGCTGCTTTACTCGATTTCTCGCTTCTTGTCCGCGATCCGTTGTTATTACTAAATCCCCTTTTGCCAATAACGCCTGGCCAGACTGAACGATACGATCTATTTCATACTTTCGTTTGTCGTTGTCAAAGAACGCTTCAGGAGAAATAACAATCTCTTCTATATTATTCCCTTTTTTCAAATCATGAATCTGCTGATCGGTAATCATGTTCACACTGCCTGCTACAACCAGTACTGGCGGACGTTTATCTGATTGGTTGCTCTGCAATACCTCTTTCCGGTTACCGCCTGTACTGGAAAGATGAGAGGCTACCCCCGCCGATCCGACCCAGAGAAATTTTTCTTTCAATGCTTCGGCCGCTTCAACAATCGCCTTCAATTCTTCATCTGTTGTTGCGTCAATGACAATAATTTGAGATGAGTTTGCAGCAGTCAACTTCAACATTTTTTCCAGTATATGATCTTTTCCTTTTTGCACATCCGAAATGGAAATCAATTGGATATCCCGTTTACTCTGTTCCTCCAATAATTCTGGAAGGTAGCTCTGCTTTACAGGACAGGAGGGATCATTGGACATTTCCGAGTCTGCTAACAGCACCCCATTCACATAGTGTTTTCCTTCCACCGTTGTCCGTTTGCTTTTCGGAAAGGCCGGTACTACAAAAGAGGTTTTGAATTGAAAGACATCCATTACTGCATCGATTTCCTGACCGATGTTCCCTCTCATTGTAGAATCGATTTTCTTAAAAACGTTTGTTACCCCTAATCTGTTCAATTCTGTAGATAGCTTAAAAACAATATCATATGCTTTTTGAAAATCGAGTGCACGGCTATCTGAATTTAAAACGATGACATCTTCACTTAAATGCGATGATTGTAATTCGGTGTCTGAAAAAAGTACGGTCGTACTTAACCCTCTGTTTGCAAATTGAACACCTGTATCATTTGCACCAGTTAAGTCATCTGCAATCACTGCCAGTTCCAACTCTATTTACCCCCTTCTGAACAATCTCCGTTTTTCTTTTATTGTTTAACTTTTCTTGTATGATATTTATCTTACTTTAATTATAAGGAGGTTGTTTATACACTAATAACGTTTTCATTCATAATGATAAACCAATCCGTTGTATTTTGCAATATATTTTATTTATTTTTATTTCCTTTTTAATAACATGTTGTATTTAGCATCATATTGTAATTTTATTGTCAAAAATAAAACGCAAGCTGTTATTTCAGCTTGCGCCATAAGGTAGAACGATTGATTCCCAAGCGTTTTGCTGCTCTGGATTGATTCATTCCTTCTTCTTCAAGAACCTTTATGATGACTTGTTTCTCAATTTCTTCTAATGTACCGCTCATATCCACATACGATAACACATCATTCTGCTTTGCTTGTTGTTCTACCCGCTTAAACACAGTATCCACTTCTGTTTTCTCAATATAATAAGATTGAGATTCTAAAAACAATTGTTCAATGACATATTTTAATTGCCCAACATTTCCGGGCCAATCATAATCAATCAGCTGCTCCAGTGCATCGTTGCGGATTCCGACAACTTCATTGCCATATTTCGGATGCAGATCAGAAATAAACACATGAACTAAATACTCAATATCCTCTCTGCGTTCCCGCAGCGGAGGTATATGAATATGAGATTGAGCTAACAATTGAAACAACTCGCGATGGAAGGTGCCATTTTTAATTATTTTTTCCATATTATCCCCAGAAGAAATAAGCCATTGCGGATTCCGGTTATTTTCATTCTGAAGAAATTGCAATAACTCCTTCTGCATGTAATGTTTCAATTTATCAATATTTTTCAAGAAGAATATACTGTTAGCATATTTTTGAAAAAAGCTTTCCTTCATCAGGTCTTTCCATTGTTCTGCAGTTATCACATCACAGTGCAAGGTAATCAGCGGTTTATCTGCTGTTTGCCTTTTCAAATAAATAGAGTGGACAACCAGTTCTTTGCCATTTCCCTGCTCTCCCGAAACCCAGACCGGGCCGTCAAGTTCTCCGAAATGCTCGATTTGATCCATTACATGATGAATAACATCACTTTTCCCTAAAATTGGAGTACGGGCAACAAAGGTGTGTAATTCAATAACATTGGAATCTATATGTTCACTTCTCGTAATCGTTTGGGGCGAATGTGCATTTTTAAAAAATAAGATGGTTGCGTCTTGAATCGGGCATGTCGTTATTTCCCATAATTTATTATTGATGGAAAGCGTTTTTACTTGCTTCTCATTCGCTAAGGTTGTTTCCTGTATAAGCTTCTTAACATCAGTATTGTCTAACTTTAACCAATGAAACTCATGGTAAAATTGCTCATTCCCATAAATCACTTCATTGTCCTGATTAAAAACACCGATAGCCTGCTCTTCACTGTCAAGAATGGTTTCCATAAATGCGATATTCTGTTGCAATCTTGAAAATAAGCGGTAGGATCTTCGTGTCTCTTCCAGAGCGTCTATCACTGCCTCTTTTCCCGATGTAATCAATACTCCGGTCATTCCTAATTGTTTAGCCGTCTGCACAGTGACAACGTCCCCAATTACAACCTCGTAACCATCCTTACTTAATTCCAGTAGTTTTTCTTTTACTTCGCTGTCTCTCGTAATTGTTAATGTTTTAATATCTAAATCCAGCAGTTCAGATATGGTAGCAGCACCTTGGGTAATATTTGAAAATCCCACAATAGCAGCTTTACCGGAAAATCCTTTCACAAGTGTTAAAATTCGCAGCACATCATAGCCGGAAACTTGGATATCTATTACCGGTATCGATACGGCCTCTTGGATCATGGAAGCTGTACCCCCGCGGCTGACGATAACATGGTACCCTTCATTTTCAGCATTCTTTGCAATAGCCACACCTTCTGACAGGTTACCTAATTCCACTTGTAATTCAATATCCTCTACTTCTTGGCTAACTTCTTTCATCATTTCAAGCAGTCCCTCATACGGGACAATTACTAATACTTTTATCATTCAACTTCACCTTCTGTCGAAAAAATCAAGTTATCGATTTCTTTATTTTTTTAAGAAAAGAGCTTATTTTGTTCCATTGTATCAAGAAAAATTCGGGTAAGTAATCTGAATTCTTGTTCTCTATAAAACAAAACTTCATTCAGCGGGGGTTTTACGGGCGGTTCTCCGTGATAAAAATAAATGACAAGATAATTTCCTTGTTTTCATCCATTTGAATAGACGTACCTGCCCTTTCATACACATTTCTTATTTAATTTTTTATCACGCAATCGTTCCTTATGTAACCCCTTTGGTTTATTTTGCATCGAACTCCCGCTAAATGTCCAGTTAAACGGAGATTTAGCTTCTTGATTCCACTGCCAAGCTATTGTTTCTGGCTACTACCAATTAAAACATATTTCAACAGTTTCATTTGCATTTTCACCGAAAGCACGAATTTTCTTCACACACCTTAGCAGTCATTGACGTTGAAATGCATTATGTAAAACATTCCTTCCCCTGCATAAAACGAAATTTCATTCAGAGGAGTTTTACGAGCGATTCTCCGTGATAAATGACCCATCAGGAAACAAGGTATACATATTCATGTTGAAAAAAGTAACAAAATTAATATAAAATATCTACTTGACAAGTTCTGTTGAAGAATATAGAATTCATTACAGCACAATGTGATGCGATAAATAACATTTCTCATTATTTTTTAAAGATTTAATTATTTAATTGAAAAAAGTGTTGCAATTTTGGTGATTCAATATATATTAGAAATCCTGCTGTTCACTTATATACGCGGAGAGGTGCATGAACTTTTATTTTTAAGTTTTATTTAAGCACTTACAATCGTCCGCAAAAAGGGTGATGCACATTCTAATTATATTTTTTTAAATTGAAATCGCATTCTTTTTGCATAAATAACAAATGCTGAATAAAAGTTGCTACATTCTAGAATCAAATGTGCTTTTATGAGAAATGGTATCCATCGTTTTTATTTTTGTTTCAAATGTAAACATTTACAAAGGGGGAGAAATATTATGGAACCATCAGGTATCCAAATGGTTTCCGGGTTAATACTTGGGGTAATTGTACTAATTTTATTAGTTTTAAAGACAAAGATTCACGCATTTCTAGCACTAATCATTGCTGCTTCCATCGCAGGCCTTGTTGGGGGGATGGTCCCAGGCGATGTTGCTGCTGCTATCTCAGAAGGTTTTGGCAGTACGCTTGCATCTATCGGGATTGTCATTGGCCTGGGCGTCATGATGGGACGCATCCTTGAAATTACCGGTGCTGCTGAAACACTCGCTTATTCATTAATTAAATTTGTCGGAAAGAAAAAAGAAGAATGGGCAATGGCGATTGCAGGGTATATCATTTCAATTCCAATATTTGTTGACTCTGCTTTCGTTATTTTAAATCCTTTAGTTAAAACGCTTTCTAGAAAAACAGGAAAATCTGTTATCTCCATCGGTGTTGCCTTAGCCGTTGGTCTCGTACTCACTCATACCTTAGTTCCTCCTACGCCAGGACCGTTAGGAGTAGCTGGCATTTTCGGAGTAGATATCGGCATTATGATTGCATTAGGCCTTACGCTGGCGATTCCGCTTATGATTGCAGGTGTTCTTTATGCAAAATGGCTAGGAAAAAGAATTTACCAGCTGCCTGATGATTCCGAAGCAGGCTTCACTAGACCAGATCAGCATATGGGTTATCCAGAAATGGTTGAAGTCATTAACGAAAGAGCAAAGGATCTTCCATCTTTTGGACGTTCATTCTTGCCCATTTTAATTCCTATTATTCTGATTTTCTTGAACACAACGCTGGATGCTTTAGAGCTAACAGAAGGTGTTTATGGAATTTTCATCTTCTTAGGTCAGCCGATTATAGCCGTTGCATTAGGTCTTATCGTTGCAATCTATGCGCTGGCGGGTAACCGCGGCCGGCTAAATACATTGGAGGAAATGGAAAGAGGAATTCAGGATGCGGGTATAATTCTGCTTGTTACCGGTGCCGGCGGTGCGCTCGGAAACGTATTACGTACAAGTGGAACAGGAGATTATATTGCACAGCAAATTGCTGAACTGCCGCTGCCAGCTATTCTGATTCCGTTCTTCGTTTCGACAATGGTCCGTCTGGTTCAAGGAAGCGGAACAGTTGCTATGATTACAGCAGCATCCATTTCAGCACCGATTTTGGCACAGATGGATGTTAATATGGCACTAGCTGCGTCTGCTGCAGCACTCGGATCTTTAATTTTCTCTTACTTTAACGACAGTTTCTACTGGGTTGTGAACCGTATGTTAGGAATCAAGAACGTGAAAGAACAAATCATGGTTTGGTCCGTACCAACTACAATCATGTGGTTTATAGGATTTATTTGTCTTCTGATTGCCAACATGATTCTTTAACTATAACAAAATGAAGGGAAGGAGAAGTGATTTTTTCCCTCCCCCTTCAACAAACTTATCCCGATTTTTTTTCTGCCTGCTGGCATCGTAAAGTGCAAAAAACCAACCATTTATAGAATCAATAAATGGTTGGTTTTTTGTGTTAAATTTAAATAGAAGAATGTAAGAACCAAATTCAGCTGCATACGTTGCCTGCACCTTTCACAGTACTGCCACACTTCTCCGCATCACTTTTATCGAACTAGTTCTGCCTCTTTAAATGATGATATCCAATAATAAAGTACATACTAGACCAGATACAGCTACAATGGTTGAAAGTACCGTATATGTTCCAAATGCTTCTTTTAAGGACATCCCCAGAGATTCTTTAACCATCCAGAAGCCAGCATCGTTTACATGAGAGGCAATGGCACTGCCTGCACCGGTTGCAAGTGTAACGAGTTCCAAGTTAACGTCCGGGATTCCGGCAAGTGATGGAATAACTAACCCTGCAGTAGTTAATGTTGCAACTGTCCCGGAACCTAAACAAATACGTAAAATCGCTGCAATCATCCACGCAAAAAAGACGGGAGACATCATGGAACCTGCAAAGATATCAGCAACGTAATCTCCGACACCTCCATCAATAAGCACCTGCTTTAACGCTCCGCCGCCACCGATGATCAGCAGCAGCATTCCTAATGCGTTAATCGCTGAAGAGCAGGAATCCATTAATTTTTTAACAGGAATATTTCTTCTTATTCCCATCGTATAAATTGCCAGTAATAAAGAAAGTGTCATAGCTGTTGAAGAATTACCAATGAAACGAATCACATTCATAAATAAATTATCAGAAATGCCCAAAGCTGGCTGAATCATATCAACAATCGCACCTAAAGCCATTAATATTACAGGAAACAATGCTGTAAATAAGCTAATTCCAAAACCAGGCGTTTCCTCTAATTTGAACGTTTTCTGGACACCAAACGATTCGCTGCCTTCTCTGGTAAATGCAGTAGGCACAATTTTTTGCGCAAGCTTTGGATATAAAATTCCTGCAATAATTACGGTCGGAATAGCAACAATAATTCCATAAATTAAAACCAACCCAATATTTGCGCCATATTCTGAAGCTACCGCTGTCGGACCAGGATGCGGAGGCAAGAAAGCATGTGTTGCCAGCGCAGCTGTAACCATCGGCAATCCTAATTTCACGATAGAAATTTTTAACTCTTTTGCTATCGAGAATATAATTGGAACAAGTAATACGATGGCTACTTCCAGGAATAAGGCGATTCCAACGATAAATGAAGCAAATAGAACTGCCCATTGAATTCTTTTCTCACCAAATTTGTCAATCAACGTTATCGCAATTCGATTAGCCCCGCCGGAATCAGCAATAAGTCTTCCAAGCATAGCGCCCATCCCAAAGATTAACCCGATGTGGCCAAGCGTTCCTCCTAATCCGTTCTCAATCGATTCAACAACTTCTCCCATAGGCATTCCAAGTGCTAAAGCTACTATAAATGAAACAATAACCAATGAAACAAATGTATTTAATTTAAATTTCATAATAAAAATAAGTAATAAAAGTACCCCTAGTGCAACAATTAATAATGGCATCTGTCTGTCCCCCTGATGTAAGTTTTAGCAGTTCTATTTGTTTATGATAAAGATGTTGTAATTTTTAATTCTCTATAAATGACATCATGATAAGCTTCTGCGGTATACGCTTTCAACAAAAATACAAATTTGTTTTTTCTCCTTGAATGAGAGTGCTTACAAACGAAATAGATTAAAATGGAAAGTCCATTTATTTTAATCTATGTTCCTCATTTGAAAATCACATACCGCCGGAATATAGAATGAATCAGAAACCTTCCCCTTCTGATGTCAAAGATATAAATTCACAACACTTTTCTTTTTCACTGCCTGAAATAGTTTAGATATTACTTTAATTGTTGTTTTTGGCAACAAAAAACATTCTATACTTTGTGTATATTATTGTCAAGAGAACAAACACTATTATTATGTTGGTTTTTGCGACAGTTTCTATTTTTTGTTAGATTAAGTTTCAAGTTTCGTGTATAAGAAAATAAGCAGGTGTGGCGGATACATAAAACGAATTTCACTCATTAGGAGTTTTACGGACGGTTCTCCATGATTAAAGTGTGATGAGATCGAAGCAGTGCACAGATTTAGATAAAAGAATGGAGTCAGCAAGAATATTCATCGAAGAAATAAAAACAGCCCGACACTGTTCAAAATTCCGGTGTCAGGCTGTTCCAATATCATTTGATTTTTGATTTTTTATTTTTTTCTTATTTACTCGGTCGAGCAGTTTTCATTCATCCTGGAGCTTTTCCATCAGTCTTCTTTTCCAATTAAATAATCTACATTTTCCGTATAGGTATTACCTGCATTCCACAACAGGAATTCATTAATATCATTTTCATATAATGCTTGTATTTGTGCTTCTACTTCTTCTTTGCCATATTCAAATGTCGGTCCGCTGTATAACCATGGCGCACTAAAATCCTGCAACCATGGACGAGATACAGGCGGTTCATCCAAAGCACCCAAAACTTCATTTTCTACTTGGGAATATTCATCGACAAGAGCATATGGTTCTTCATCTGGATTAGAAAGTCCAAAATAAGAACCCCAATGGCTTGGATAAATCATAGATGAAATAATATCTACATTCTCAGAGATTTTTGAGAAGTTTTGGCCAATTCCCGGTGTTTCCTCTATCGTTGCTGCATACCCGAAAATATCTACGGATACATCAACATCATAATCGCTTAGTTCTTCACGGGCATAAGCAACAAAATCAGTCACTGCTTCGACACGCTTTTGAACATTATCCATATCTAAATCTGCATAATCCCCCATGGAATATTCTAAATCCTCATCTCTATTTTCAAAGCCCTCCGGATGTCGAACATAGTCAAATTGTATTTCTTTAAAGCCCATTTCTGCGGCCATTTTAGCTATTTCTACATTGTATTCCCATACTTCTTTTTCAAAAGGATTCACAAATGCATGACCGCTGCCGTTTGTCCAAACTTCTCCATTTTCTTTAAAAGATAGATCAGGACGGGCTTCAGCTAAAATATTATCTTTAAAAACAACAATACGCGCAATTGGATAAATTTCTTCTTGCTCTAATCGTTCCATCATTGCATCGGGGTCAGAAATAAATGTTGTGCCTATTTCTTCATACACTGATCCTTCCTCAGGGGCAAATGTGATATGTCCGTAATCCTCTTTCACATCGATTACCATTGAATTTAAATCTGTGGAAGATACTAAATCTATTAAACTTTCCATTTTTTCTCCGCCGGCTGAATTACCAGTAACATAGATTCCCCGTACTGCATCCGGATATGTAAAATTATAATCAGACGTAATAACAAAGCGGCTAAACCGTTGGGAAGTATCTATTTCTTCTAAGCTCGTAGACCGCTCTTTATGCGATTTTGCTACTACATCCGCGCCATCTTCTGCATGAACTTCATTTGCTTGCCCCAGACCGACCAATGCTGCACCAGCAACAACAAAAGCCGTTACCAGATTCCTCCATTTTTTCATCCAATCAATCTCCCATTTGAATATATTTTATTACTAGTATAAATGAAGGAAGGAAGTTTTTAAAAGGAAAACTCGTAAAAAGTGGAAAAAAGTTTTATTTTGTAGGTAAATATACATCCAAAAAAATATCGCTGGCTATTTTGTCGATTTTCTTATGTATAGGTTACTTGCAATTTGTTAAAAATAAACTTATAATAAACTTAATTTAATAGCAAAAGCATTGAAGAAGATATAGTACATCTTTCCCCCTGATTTAAGAGAGCTTGTGGTGCTGAAAACAAGTATCATGGGAAGGTGGAATTGGGCTTTGGAGCTTTATTTTACTAATGAAGTGATTCTATTTATAGAATAATCAGGGTGGCAACGCGGTTCATTCGTCCCTATTTTGGGAATGAGTGGGCTTTTTTTATTGCCTGGGAAATAATTCAATATTTAATCCTGATTCCTCAAGCTCACACAGCGGATATCTTTTCTGCTTGGAAATAAATAAATGAGGTGAAGACATTGCAAACTATTTTTTCAGGAATTCAGCCTAGTGGCACATTGACCCTAGGAAATTATTTAGGTGCACTTCAACAATTCGTCGAATTACAGGATGAATACGATTGTTATTTCTGTATTGTTGATGAGCATGCAATCACTGTTCCACAAGATAGATTAGCGTTAAGAAAAAATATCAAATCATTAGCTGCACTTTATCTGGCATCAGGAATCGACTCGAATAAGGTAACCCTGTTTGTCCAATCTGAAGTTCCGGCCCACACGCAGCTGGCATGGATTTTGCAGTCCATCAACTATATTGGCGAACTGGAAAGAATGACACAATATAAGGATAAATCAAAAGGACAGGAAGCTGTTTCTTCTGCTTTATTAACTTACCCTACACTTATGGCAGCCGATATTTTACTGTATAATACAAATGTCGTTCCTGTTGGGGATGATCAGAAGCAGCATCTGGAACTGACCCGTAATTTAGCACAACGCTTTAATCACCGTTTCAACGATATTTTTACAATTCCAGAAATTCGTATTCCAAAAGTTGGTGCACGGATTATGTCTTTACAGGATCCGACGAAAAAGATGAGCAAATCAGATACGAACCAAAAGGGATACATTTCTATGCTGGATGAACCAAAACAAATAGAAAAGAAAATCAAAAGTGCGGTTACCGATTCAGAAGGCATCGTGAAATTTGATAAAGAAAATAAACCTGGCGTCTCCAATTTATTAACCATCTATTCTGTTTGTACTGGAGAATCTATTGAAGCTCTGGAGAAAAAATATGCTGATAAAGGCTACGGAGATTTTAAACAGGGTGTAGCTAATGCAGTCATCAGTGTATTAGAACCAATCCAAGAAAAATATAAAGAATTAATCGACTCAGAAGAGCTGGATCTTATTCTGGATGAAGGAGCCGAAAAAGCTTCTATCACTGCTGGAAAGACATTAAAAAAAGCAAAAAAAGCGGTGGGATTAGGCAGAGTCAGAAAATAATGCTAAAAAAACAAGGAAACGATTTTTTACCGTTTCCTTGTTTTTTTAATTTTGTTTCGATGTATTTTCTTCGGGCTCCATTTCAGCTTCCCACATTCGTTCCAGGAAAGCCTGCCCACGTATCAGTTTCCTGCAAAGTTCTTCATGCGCTCGACTCCAGCCGTCTTTTAAGCCGTTATAAAGCGCCTCCCAAACCTCCTCTTCATTCATATATTTAATAGAAGGATATTTTTTAGGATTCCATTCTGTAAGCCAATACCTTAATTCTTGTTTATTATTTGTTGTTTTTAACTGATCTAATCCAATCATTAACAGCTGTTTAAGCTGACGTTCTTTCCTTGTCAGTCCATGAATAAAAGATGGCGGCATAGATAGCATATGGTATTCCTTTTGATAGCTTTCCTTTTTAAAGCCGTAGGTTTTTTGTTCTGCTTTTTCAATCATGCTGTACACTAATTGTTCCTGTCTGGGTATCAGCCTGCTTTTTCTAACTGGAATATAATACCCCGCTGTATCAAAAGCAAGTATTTCCATGCCATCTGTGACTACAGCTGCATATTCCAATACCGTTCTTTTTTGTCCTTTTCGTATCGTTGCTCTTTTATAGATACTATCGAGTAAATCTTTTGGAAGCTCACGAATATCATTTTCAATGTATTCGAATAGTTCGCTCGATATGTACAGCAGCGGTACTTGATCTAATAATTCAACAGAATCAGATTTTCGCCATTCGTGGAAGGGGCATACATTATATCCGTTCTCTTCCCCTTCAAACCAATTTACCCAAGCGTCATGTAAATATAACATTTCCTAACCCCACCTTATCTGCCATTTATTATCTTTTAGTTCAAAAGAAAAATTTGATGCGTTATATTCTTGTTACGTTCTATATCTTTTGAACTTGAAGGTTAAAATACATTATGACCATCTCTCATATTTTTATGCGAAATCACTTATTTTTCTACACTAAAATGACGGAGGGAAATAAGGATCAGCAATAAACCTAAAGGAAGAAAATAACATTCTAACCGCCCTGCTATAAATGTAAAATAGTCAGCCCAGCTTAACCCGGCGGGGAGAAAATTGAAATATGCTATGATAGTAACACTTCCTGTAACTGTCATTCCAAATCCGACTAGAAATATAAAGAAAGAGCCCATCGTATCGCCTCACCTGCTTGTCCGTTTATATCATTCTATGTGCTTGTCCCACGGAAAATACAAGGTTTTTACAGGATGTTAGAAAAACCAAGAATACCGCTTGGTCTTTAAAACATCGGTGTTCTTGCCGAAGAGATGTCCGCTACGGGAAGTCGCTTTCCGCGGGCAACGGCTTAGCCTCCTTTAAAGAAGACTTGCTGATTGGCAAGCCGTCAGGCGCAGACAGAAGCATAGTCGCACTTATGCCCAGCGGGTAGGAAGAAAACCGCTTCCTGCTCAGGTCTACCTGTTGCTTTTCCCGCAGGAGTCGACAACATCCGCTCCCATCTAAGTGGAATTATGTTTTATTTGCTTTTTCACAAGGAAATAACGCAAATTCTAGCGACGGTTTTGATGGGGCGAGTAATCGCAATGGTTTTCGGTGGGACGAGTAATCGCAGTCCCAGTCCCAGAAGAAATACACGGAGACTCCTGTGGGAATGCGCAGTGGGAAGACCCCGCAGAAAAAAAGTGTTCTTCTTTTTTTCGAGGAGGCTGAGCTCAAGCCCACGGAAAGCGGAGTGTATTTCTGGAGCGGATATTTAAGAAAAAAGCCTATCCCTAAAAAAGGGATAAGCTTCTTTTAACTATGCTTCATATTTTTTAAACACTAGCGCTACATTATGCCCGCCAAAACCTAATGAATTACTTACTACTGCATTCACTTCCTGCTTTCTGGCTTCATTTGGCACATAATCTAAATCACATTCCGGATCCGGATGTTCATAATTAATAGTTGGAGGGACAATTCCATCAATGATTGCTTTAATGGAAATAATTGCTTCAATCGCCCCTGCAGCTCCTAATAAGTGACCAGTCATTGATTTCGTTGAGGAAATAGCTAAACTGGACGCTTTTTCACCAAAGACCGTTTTAATCGCCTCTGTCTCATACTTATCATTCAAGTCTGTACTTGTCCCGTGCGCATTCACATAATCAATATCATTGGAATCCAGCTTTGCGTCAGCAATTGCATGCTGCATCGCCCGGGCAGCGCCCTCCCCATTATCAGCAGGTGCTGTAATGTGGTATGCATCGCCTGTTGCTCCATAACCGACAATTTCTGCATAAATTTGTGCGCCGCGTTCTTTTGCGGATTCCAGTGATTCTAAAATCAGGATACCCGAACCTTCACCCATAACAAAACCATTTCTTTCTTTATCAAATGGGCGGCTTGCTTTCTTCGGATCATCGGTTGTACTTAATGCTTTTGCTGACGTAAATCCAGCAAATGCCATATTGCTGATTGGCGCTTCTGTACCGCCGGTAATCATTGCATCTGCATCACCGCGTTGGATTGCTTTGAATGCATCTCCAATAGAGTTTGCACCAGAAGAGCAGGCTGTTACTGTACAAGCATTAATACCTTTGGCTCCTAATTGAATAGACACTTGTCCTGCAGCCATATCCGGAATCATCATTGGCACAAAAAACGGGCTGACACGTTTCGCACCTTTCTCTAAAAACTTTGAATGCTGGTCCTCCCATGTTTTCATTCCCCCGATTCCAGAACCAATCCAGACACCGACACGGTCAGCATTCTCATCTGTAATTTCTAATTTTGCATCCTCTACAGCCATTTTCGCAGCTGCCACAGCATATTGTGTAAAAGGATCCATTTTGCGGGCATCCTTTTTCTCCATATAAGCAGCCGGATCAAAATCTTTTATCTCGGCAGCTACTTTCGCTGTGAATTGTTCTTTATCTACTTTCGTAACAAAATCAACACCTGATTTCCCATTAATAATGCTTTCCCACATCGTAGAAACATCATTACCAACGGGAGTTACAGCTCCTAGTCCTGTTATTACAACTCTTTTTTCCACGATAGTAATCCTCCTTTAATTAGATAAAGCTTACCTGCCCCAGCGCATTGCAACCGCTCCCCAGGTTAAACCTCCTCCGAATCCTACTAATACGATTAAATCATTATCTTTTATTTTACCTTCTTTTACTGCTTCAGACAAAGCCATAGGAATCGAAGCAGAAGAATTATTTCCAAAACGCTCAATCGATTTCGCCATTTTATCCTCGGAAATACCTAATCGCTCTCTTGCCGCTTCCATAATCCGGATATTTGCCTGATGCGGAACAAGATAGTCCACATCTTCACGAGATAATCCAATTTTTTCAACAACATGGATGGTAGACTCCGGCATTTGCCTCACAGCAAATTTAAAAACCTCTCTACCGTTCATGATGATATGATCTTCTTTATTTAAATAGAGTTCCTTCCCTCCAGCGCCATTTGCACCGAGTTCAAAGGACAGGATACCTTTCCCTTCAGATACTTCACCAATGACCGCTGCTCCAGCACCGTCGCCAAATAAAACACAGGTCGAACGGTCGGTCCAGTCTGTAATTTTAGACAATTTTTCACTCCCGACAACGAGTACATTTTTATACGTACCTGCTGCAATGAATTGATTTGCTGTAATCACACCATACATAAATCCGGCACAGGCTGCTCCAACATCCATTGCTGCGGCATTTACAGCACCTAATCTATCCTGGATCAGGCAGGCAATGGATGGAAAAGCTGTATCCGGTGTTACTGTCGCTACCAGAATTAAATCAATATCTTCCGCTTTCACATTTGCATCTTTCAGCGCTTCTATGGATGCATGATATGCCATATCTGAAGTATCAATATCGTCTGTAGCCAGCCTTCTTTCATGAATTCCGGTCCTGGTTCGAATCCATTCATCGTTTGTATCAACGATTTTCTCCAAATCATGGTTGGTAACTACATTTGTAGGCAAATAATGGCCGGTCCCTAAAATACCGATACTCATTTAACCGCGCTCCCCTTCTATAATAACATTAATATCAAACATTATGACTTGGTACTAATTTTAAGATAAAATGAATTGGATAGCAAGTTACAATTTTACCCCTTCTTCATAACCAGGCTATCCAATTTCTTTTTTGATTTATTATATTTTTTGATTACTGCTTCGCCGCTCAATATTCATTTGGCAATAAACCTGTTTCAATGTACGCTTCGATGTCTTCCTCTACTTGAAGTCTTACCTCATCGGGGACAGCGGATTGAAATTCACCAAGTGATATAAAACCACCTTTAAAATCATAGGTATAAATTTTTCCTTCCAGCTCCTGCTGGTTAAATTCGTCTGCTGCTGCTTGATATAACTCTCCAACATGTTGAATCGTGCTTGTTAATACGGCATCCGGCGCAACTTCCATTTGATCCATCATATATCCGATTCCATAAAGATTATCCTCTTCTGCCTCTTTCAAGACAGCTTCACTGAAAGCATCTCCAATCGGATACACAACATCTGCACCTTCTTGCTGCATGGCATTATAATTTTTCAACGCCAGTTCCACGTTATTCCAATCATTTGTATAATTGAATTTTATCTCTGCCTCATTGTTTACATAATTGACCCCTTCAAAGAATCCTTCAATTTCCGGCTGCCAAGCATTTGCCGCAATAATCCCTATCTGCTGGCTTTCTGTCATATTTCCAGCAACCATACCAGCAAAAAATCCCATGGCATGCCCATTAAAATTAAGAGAGGTTACATTTTCTTCGGACTCTCCTCCATTCACGTAAACAAAATGAACATCTGGATAACTTTCTGCCAATGACATAAAATATTCTCCATAAATATTACTGTGCCCGTAAATCAAATTCACACCATCTTGAACAAATTGGTCAACAGCTTCCTGCATATCATGCATCGTTTGTATATTTTCTTTATAATAAACATCTACATCATATTTTTCACCAATCTCCTCCATGGCCTGATATCCTTGCTCTGTCCAAGGGTTATTATCTATTTCTGAATCCGTTATAAACCCGACATTTTGTATTTGACCCGTCTCAAAATAAGAGCAAGCAGACAATGTACAAATCAAAAACAGAAGGATTGTTGGATAGTAGATATATTTCAACTTAGCACACCCATTTCATTACCGAAGTCGCTTATTAAATGTTTGTATTGTTTTTATTACTTCATCTATATCTCTATTTTCCAGCAGAACCTGCTTTTTTTCAACTTTTGTGTTTGTTAAGTTATCGTTAACAGAGATAATCTCTATTAATTTTGGCAAATGGGTCATTTTTATCCATTGCATCAATACATTTAAAAAATCTTTGATATAAATCGCTTTGTTTTGCCATTCTTTATCTGCAAAAGAAAGCAGTCTGCCGTCTGCAATCAATCCATTTTCGTTCATTTCCATTCCTTCCCCAATAAGATAGGGAGCGGAAATCACTGTTGTGTCTGCATAATTTGATATCTTATGTCCGTTTGCATCGGTATATATATGCAATATCTTTTTAGTATACTGCGGCAAATCCGTTATATCGGAATGATGATTAATGACAATTGCCAAATCATATGGACTTATCACTTGACCCGTTTCTTGAAAATGACTGTTCCTTCCAAAAAAATCTTCCAGTCCAGAATCGATTTGATTATCCCGCTTTCCATCGACTTGGCAGCCCGCATCTAATAACTCTGTTACTATATGGTAGCCAATCCAATGATTGTGGGGAGTAACGAATACTCGCAAGGAAAACACTCCTTTATAGTCATATTCAGGTAAAGAACCATTAATTTTCATGATTTTTTTAAATTCTTTACAGCAACAAAAAGCTTTTCATGTTAAAATAGTATTTATGGTACGCTTAGATAAGGTAGTAAAGTGAGGTGGACTTATGCGTTTTATAGCAACTATTTTTTGGGCTGTAGCTATTTCTTTAGCAGTCTCTTATGTATTGACAAGCATGGGCGCAGCACCATTTATTGTTCGTGATGCACTGATTGTAGCGGGTATTTTTTCTATATTCGTTTTTGCTTTAGCTGGTCTGGTTTTGAAAGAAGACACTAAGTAGGTAAAACCCCTTGTCTTATTCTATGCGGCAAGGGGTTTCTATATTTCTAAAATGCCTTTTATTAAAGAAAACGTTCTATGCTTATCATTTTTAGCATATTTACATATAAGGACAGGCTAATAAATTGGAATGGACAAAATTGATTGTAGTTCTGCTTTGTTCATTTTAAGAAATAACTGTACAATCAGAGAAGAAAAAATAAAGGAAGGTATAAAAACATGGACGCTTTAAGTAATTTATGGACACTGATCCAGTATTTTGTTCTTGGTATCGTACAAGGAGTTACCGAACCAATACCGGTATCCTCCAGCGGACACTTAATCATTGTCAGAGAGCTGTTTAATATTGAAGCAAGAGGGCTTTCTTTTGAAATCTTTGTTAACTTCGCTTCTCTACTGGCTGTAATGCTGATTTACCGCAAAGATATTATACGTTTAATCGTCAGTACATGGAAGTTCTTATTCAAAGGAGATAAAACGGTCAAAAGTGACTTTATGTTTGTTGTTTATCTCGTCATCGCAACCATTCCTGTCGGGATTATCGGCGTGTTATTCGGAGATGCACTTGGCGAAACGCTGAGCGGAACGAATGTAGTCGGGATAACTTTATTAATCACCGCTCTTGCTCTTTGGATTATCCGTAATCTCAGAGGACGCAAACAGGATGGAGATTTATCAACAAAAGATGCTATCATTGTCGGCCTGGTTCAATCGATTGCTGTCACGCCGGGAATCAGCAGATCCGGTGCAACTATCGTTGCTTCGATGCTTGTCGGCATGAAAAAGGAAACAGCTTTACGATTTTCTTTCCTGCTCTATATTCCGGTAAGTCTTGGTACAGGTATTCTTGAAATACCTGAAATCGCCAGTGACCCGGCAATGAGTTATCTATGGGCACCTTATCTGGTAGCATTCATTACGTCCTTCATTGCCAGCTATTTTGCACTTAAATGGTTTATGAACGTGATGCGGCACGGAAAACTGGAGTATTTCGCATACTACTGTGTCATCGTCGGTATTCTTGTATTGATTTTCTTATAATAATCTCCAAATATAAACAAAGGCATCCATTCTTTTTAGACGGATGCCTTTGTTTATATTCTGCTCTCTTTTATCAATCTGGAATACCTAAGGCAATCTTCGCATAGCGGGACATCTTATCTTTACCCCAAGGCGGATCCCAAACAATATTTGTTTTTGTTTCTTTTACTTCTGGAATATCTGATAAAGCATGCTTGATATCTGCCTCAATATGCGCAGATAAAGGACATCCCATTGCAGTCAATGTCATCGTAACTACACACAAGCCATCATCATCCAAATCTACATCATATATTAAACCAAGATTGACAATATCAATACCTAGTTCCGGATCAATAACGTTTTCTAATGCACCCATTAGATTCTCTTTCATCGCTTCATCCATACGTGTCATCCTCCTTTCCCTTGTTTCTATTAAATCATACTTTAACATGTAATTAAATCATTTTACAACAGATGCCGCTCAAACCACTCTGCAGCGTGGTGCATTGCCGGCACACTAACTTTATGCTCCCTGCCTTTTTCGCCAATAAATTGCAGATGGTCTTTCTTTTTATAAGCCTGCTTGACTGTTTGGTAAAAGGAGTGCGATTGTTCATAAGGAACTACTTTATCATTTTCCCCATGCCAGAACATTAACGGACGTTCGTGAAGTGATTCCACGTGGGCAGACAAATCTAATTCAGCCAGCTGTTCAAACAAATCATCCAAATCTTCTTGTGTAAATGGTGTCTTCCCATTCTTTTCAGCATACTGCAGTAATTGGTGCGCATATGCTTGCAGTTTAGGGGTACCCATCATAACAGCCGCTGCATTGACCCAGGAATATTTGACAAGCGCAGCACTTGTTGTAATTCCTCCCATGCTGGTTCCAGCTACACCTAATGCATTTTCTTTTAAAAGCTTATTTTCTAATAAGTATTTCCGGATAATATCCAATTCACGAATATTTTTTAACACGATTTCAAAAAAAGCGAGCTGCCGTTTATCATCTGATAAACCGCTGTTTCTTTCCCCATGGTGCAGCGCTTCCGGTAGAAGCACCCGAAATCCTTTCTCAGCAAGCATGTAGGCTATCGGCAAATTTTGCTCCTTCGCGCTTGTAAAACCATGGTAATAAATAACCGTCGGCCGTTCCCCGCCAGCATACTTTTGATCGACAACATGCAAGCAAGGTATTCCCTCGATTGGTTCCTGATATATTCCTATCATTTCTGACACGCTTCCTTTCACTTATCAACGTACTATCTCTATTGTAAAGTTTTTGTAATATCTTTCGCAAACAATGCAACTTTTGTTTAATTTTTCTTTACTTTACATATTTTCAAATCATGGTAACATAAAAATCAAATGAGAGGTGACAGAATGGAAAATAAAAACAGGCACTTAATCGCATTGGATTTAGATGGTACGTTATTGACAGATGATAAGAAAATCAGTATTCGAAATAAACAGGCGATATCTCAAGCAATAGAAGATGGCCACGTGGTTGTTATTGCCACCGGAAGACCCGGCCGTGCCAGTATTCAATACTATCAGGAACTCCAATTAAAAACACCGATGGTAAACTTCAATGGAGCACTTGTACACCATCCTCTGGATACCAGCTGGAAAGGTATTCACACGCCAATGCCCCTGACTACCGCACATCGGATTATTGATGTTTCCAACGAAGTCGAAGTAAAAAATATATTAGCTGAAGTGCAAGACCAGGTTTATTTAGATCAATACAGTGAAGATATTATGACTATCTTTCAAGATTTCCCCGAGCAATCACCATATATTATCGGCGACATTAAATCTAAATTAAAATATGATCCGACTTCTGTTCTTATTCATCCTAACGCTTCGCAGGTAGAGGAGCTGCGAAATCATTTAAATGATTATCATGCGGAAGTCATTGAACATCGTAAATGGGGCGCTCCATGGAATATCATTGAAATTATCAAAAAAGGAATGAATAAAGCAGTCGGGCTAAAAGCTATTGCTGACGAATATCACATTGCCCGTGAAAATATTATTGCTTTTGGCGACGAGGACAATGATTTAGAAATGATTGATTATGCCGGTGTCGGTGTTTCTATGGGAAATGCGATTGACGACCTTGTCTCTGTATCCAAACATCAGACCTTAACGAATGAAGAAGACGGTATCAGCATATTTTTAGAAGAATATTTAAATCTTAATAAGAATAACAGCCTTGTGTAATGGTTATTAAGAAGGGAGTCTGCAGATAAAACATATGCAGCCTTCCTTTTCTTTATCTCTTTTCGATTTTCTGTTAATATAAACTTACGAACAATTAAATGAGGAGGTACTCATATGGCAGTACATATTTCCCCGACACCAAATCCAAATGCAATGAAATACACATCAGATAGTGTTATTTTTTCTGGGACAAACAGTATTTCTGTTATGCCCGGTGATGTTAGCGAGCATGAAATTTTAAATGAATTAATGAAACTGGAAGATGTTGATAACGTATTTGGCTATCAAAATTTTATTACGGTCAACAAACATTTTGACGCTGACTGGGAGAATATTAATCCCAAGGTGGAAGAAATATTTGTTAAATTCGGCTATTAAGAAAGAGGCCGGGAGCTCCCCGGCCTCTTTCTTGTTATCTTATAAATCCCCGGAACCGCTTATGGTCTAGCGAATCCGGGGATTTTAAATAATACTGGCAAAAAACAGCTTATTCTTCTGTATCTATCGGTACATAATTTGCGTTAATCTCATTATCATCTTCATCTTTTCCATACATCACGACGAATGGAGGCTCCTCATGACTAAGCGTATCTTCGGAGAATGTCTCCATGATTTGAAAGCTTTGAAAAGAACCTGCATCTGCTTCTTCCAAGTCTACCGTTGTTTCCTCTTGAATGGTTTCTCCATCCTGTTCAATTCGATAGAAAAAAGCATTTCCTTCTGTTCTTACCTGACCAACGATATGGAATTGTTCTCCATCTGCTGTAATGTCAATTTCCTGGAACATTACGGTGCCTGTCGTTTCATTATTTTCCTCCGGAGCACTCGGCTCAATGACTTCCCCATCTCTATTCCCACAGCCTGCCAATAGTACGAGCACAGCAATAACAGCATACCAACGTTTCATACATATACACACCTTTTTAATCTTTTCTAAAGAACCCATATACTCCAGCAGTTTCTACAATATTTGTAAATGCTTCTGGATCTACTTCATTGATAATTCTTTCTAAATCATATAATTCATATCTTGTCACAACAAGATACATGAGACTTTTATCTGTTTTCGTATACGCTCCCTTTGCAGGCAAAATCGTAATCCCGCGAACCATCGTATCATGGATGGCTTTCTGCAGCTCGTCCGTTTTCTTAGTAACAATAAACGCGGTAACCTTTTCATAGCGTGTATGAATGGTGTCGATCACACGGGTCGTTACATAAAGTGTCAGCATGGTGTATAACGCATTTTCAGGTTCATATAAAATACCTGCAATAACAATAATCAAGGAATTCATAATTAAAAAATAGTTGCCAATCGGTTTATCTTTCAGACGGGATAATATCATTGCCACAATATCCATACCGCCTGTAGAGGCACCTGCTTTTAATGTAATACCTACACCGACTCCAGCGATAACACCGCCAAATACCGCATTTAAAATAATATCATTCGAAATAGAAATAAGCGGTAATATCTCTAAAAATAACGTAGAGAAAAATACAGATATCACACTATAAACAGTAAATCCCTTTCCTACCTTTAACCATCCTAAAATCAAAACTGGAATATTTAAAAGAGCTAATAAAATACCTGTGGATAGGCCGATTCCTAAGAAATCATTAAAAATACTGGATAATAGCTGAGCCGCTCCCGTAAATCCACTGGCATAGACATTTGCACCGATAAGAAAGAAGTTTAAAGATGCAGCATTTAATAATGCTCCAAGTATTACTATACTTATCCTCTTAGCTTCAATATAAAACACAAAACAGCCTCCTTTATTAAATTTTTGACTAAATATTCAATTAAACGTAAACTTATAATTAAATCTTATTTAAATAGAAACGGATGTGATTAAAATGGCAATCACCATTCTGGCAGACAGCGCATGTGATTTATCCGAACATTATTATAACGAATATAGTATTGAAATGATACCTTTAACTGTTCATCTTGAATCAAAAGATTATCGGGACAGTGTCGATATTAAACCGAAGACAATCTATGATGCGATGCGGGAAGGACAGACACCAAAAACATCGCAGGCATCAGCAAACCAATTTAAAGAAATCTTCACTTCTTATGCGGAAGCAGGCAAGCCTCTACTCTATATCGCTTTTTCATCGGAATTATCCGGAACCTGCCAAGCTGCAAAAATGGTTGAACAAGAAATTAAAGAGAAATATCCTGAAGCAAAGCTGCACATTATTGATTCCAAATGTGCTTCACTGGGCCTCGGTCTAGTCGTACTGGAAGCAGCTAAAATGGCTCAAAAGGATATCTCTTTTGATGAAATCATTCAGCAAACCGCCAAAAACGCCGCACAGATGGAGCATATATTTACTGTGGACAATTTAGAGTATTTATATCGCGGCGGCCGTGTCAGTAAAACCGCTGCCTTTGTCGGCGGCTTATTGAATATCAAACCTCTTCTGCATGTCGACGGAGGAAAGCTTATTCCTTTAGAAAAAATTCGCGGAACGAAGAAAGTGCTGAAGCGCATGATAGAGGTCATGGAAAAGCGGGGCAGCAATTTCCAAAATCAAACCATTGGAATCAGCCATGGTGATGATTTACCTCGTGCACAGGAGCTTTCCAGAATGATTCAGGATACGTTTCATGTCAAAGAAGAAAATATTATTATTGAAATGGTTGGTTCCGTGATTGGCGCGCATTCAGGTCCCGCCACGTTGGCTTTATTCTTCTACAACAAATAAAATATATACTTCGCTGTATATACTGTATTGGAGGAAAAAATAGATTTGACGTTATCACAGCGTCAAATCTATTTTTTCTTCTTTTTATTGAAAACGAATCAAGAAATATTTTTTCTTTCCTCTGCGGATAACCGTGAAAGCATCCCCTAAACGGTCCGCTTCATCTACCACGTAATCCAAATCCTGAACACGTTCTCCGTTAATGTAGATAGCTCCATTTTTCACATCTTCTCTTGCCTGCCGCTTCGATGAAGAGATAGAAGCATCCACTAATAAATCGATTAAGCTGGAAGGTTCTTTCCCCGTATCATGATTGGGAACATCCTTAAACGCTTGTTCTACTTCATCTGCTTTTAATTGTTTGATATCTCCGCTGAATAATGCTGCAGAAATTCGCTGCGCCTGATCCAAAGCAGCCTGGTCATGGATGCTGCGTGTCATTTCTTCTGCCAGACGGCGCTGTGCCACCCGTTTTTCCGGCTGTGTTTCTACTTCTTTTTCCAGCTCTGCAATTTCCTCATCTGACAGGAAAGTAAAGTATTTGATAAAACGAATCACATCACGATCATCAGCATTGATCCAAAACTGGTAAAATTCATATGGAGATGTTTTTTCAGCATCTAACCACACGGCGTTCCCGGCGGTTTTTCCGAATTTTGTTCCATCTGCCGTTGTGATTAAAGGAACAGTTAAGCCAAATGCTTCAGCAGTTTCCCCTTGGTTCTCTCTGGAACGGCGGATAAGCTCTAACCCTGCTGTGATATTCCCCCACTGATCACTTCCGCCAATTTGCAATGTACAATTTTCTTCTTCGTATAACCGTAAAAAGTCTAGTGATTGCAGAATCATGTAACTGAATTCGGTAAAGGTAATTCCTTGTGCAAGTCTTGCAGCAACCGAATCCTTAGACAGCATGTAATTAATCCCAAAATGCTTTCCTGCTCCGCGAAGGAAATCAATGATTGTCATATTTCCCAGCCAATCGTGGTTGTTGCGGGAGACAACTTGATTATCGCTGGAGGTATCATCCATATCTACAATTTTGGCAATTTGCTTTTGAATGCTTTCCGTAAAACCAAAAACAACCTCTTCGGTATTCAAGCTGCGTTCACTTGAACGGCCGCTTGGATCACCAATCATCCCGGTTCCCCCTCCGACTAAGGCAATCGGTTTATGACCAGCCCGCTGAAACCGGCGCAGCATCGTTAAAGGGACTAAATGTCCGATATGCAAGCTGTCCGCTGTCGGGTCAAAGCCGCAGTATAAGGTTACCTGATTATTTTCAAGATGCTTTTCTAATCCATCCCGATCTGTTACTTGATTTACTAACCCTCTGTTTTCTAAATCCTGTAAAATATTCATATTATTTCCTCCTGCTTATTTGTATTTTCTTTTTACTGACAATGCCAGCTGCTCCCCGCTTTTGGGACATCCTTTTTAAGGTAAATAAAAAAACCCGCCTCCTCTCTGGTAAGAAAGGGACGAGTTGGATTCGCGGTACCACCCTTGTTGCTATTATAAAATAGCCGCTTAAGGTTTGTTAACGATGGTTGTCACCGTTCTTCTTATTATCAGCCTCCATGACGCGAATAATAAAAAGAAAAACTCCAGATTGTAATTCGCAAGTGAATATATACTGACTCGCACCATCCGTCAGTTCTCTAAGACAGGGATTCACGTTGCTACTTCGATCCTTCCATGTTTCTTTCATAAAAAATTAAATTCATATGATACTATTCATAGCATAAATAGTTCTTCTATGCAAGCCTTTTTCCGTCTTACTACCAAACTGTATTTTCACTATGTTATAATAAATGTTGAAATAGGAGGTCTAATGTCTATTATGAAAGAAAAACTGCAACGTTTTTTTAATACTGTTAAAGACTGGTGGAAAAAAGGTATTCTCCAGCAGACATCACGAGTTACATACGACGTTGTTTGGAATATTGTATTATTTGTCATTGTGATTATCGGCATCGGCGGGATTTTTGCCGGCGGAATCGGACTTGGGTACTTTGCCTCCCTGGTTTATGACGAACCATTACGAAGTGAAGCATCTATGGCAGATGATATTTACAATTATTCTGAGACATCCAGTATTTATTTCGCTAACGATGTCTACCTGGGAGATATCCGAAGTGATTTATATCGGGAAGAAGTAGCACTTGACGATATCTCACCTACATTGATTGATGCGGTTATCGCAACAGAGGACGAGTATTTTCACGAGCATAACGGTGTGGTGCCAAAAGCGATCTTAAGAGCGACGGCACAGGAATTTCTAAATTCCTCTGTCCAAACAGGAGGAAGCACACTGACACAGCAGCTGATTAAGAATCAAATTCTAACAGACGAAGTGTCCTTTGACCGGAAAGCCAAAGAAATATTATTAGCAATGCGGCTGGAAAATTATTTTACAAAAGATGAAATCATCGAAGCTTATTTAAATATTATTCCTTATGGCAGAAATTCATCCGGCCGTAATATTGCAGGTATACAGACAGCATCTAAAGGTATTTTCGGTGTAGAGGCATCTGAATTAACACTTCCGCAGGCTGCATATCTGGCCGGCCTTCCGCAAGGTCCTTCTTCCTACACACCATTTACAGCGGAAGGTGCGCGAAAGTCTGAAGAAGAATTGCAAGCTGGAATCAGCCGGATGAGAACAGTTTTAAATCGCATGCATGATATGAATTTTATTTCAGATGAAGAACTCGAAGAAGCTGCCAATTATGATATTGCCAGCGATTTTATTGATGCGATCCCTTCTTCTACAGACGAATATCCATATGTCACTTATGAAGTAGAGAAAAGAACCAAGGATATTATTCAAGGTTTATTAATGGAAGAAGACGGCGTGACTGAGAAAGATTTGGCAGAAGATGACGATTTACGAGCTGAATATGCGGAGCGTACAGAAAGAGAATTACGTGACGGCGGCTATCAAATCCATACGACGATTAATAAAGAAATGTACGACGCCATGGAAGAAGCAGCAGACAATTATTCAGACTATGGATATGCCAGAACGTTTACCGCTACAAACAGTGATGGGGAAGAATATGAAGTAACACAGGAAATCCAGACTGGTGCGATAATGGTTGAAAATAACACCGGCAAAATAATTTCATTTATCGGCGGACGCGGTTTTGATGAAGATCACCAGGTAAATTTCGCTACGGATACAAGACGCTCTATCGGCAGTACCATCAAGCCTTTGCTTGATTATGCGCCGGCGATGGAAGAAGGCGTTATTCAGCCGGGAACACCGATTGCAGACTATCCTAGGACATTTGCTGGTGGATGGCCTCCGCGTAACTATGGAGGAGGAAATTATGGCCTTGTCTCTGCCCGTACAGCGCTGGCCAATTCCTATAATATTCCTGCTGCCGCCGTGTATATGGAAATAATCAATAATGACCCTGCTGCTGAATATTTGGAAAAGATGGGCATCACTTCATTAACGCCTGGTGATCATGTTCAGCCATCTCTTTCTATTGGCGGAATGGACCATGGTATATCAGTAGAAGAAAACGTCAATGCTTTCTCCACCTTTGGCAATAACGGGAAGTTTGCAGATGCTTATATGATTGATAGAATCACAAACGCTGAAGGCGATGTGATTTATGAGCATGAAACGGATCCAGTAGAAGTATTTTCACCTGAAACAGCTTACCTGACAGTCGATATGATGCGGGATGTGATTGATAACGGGACAGGTAATTTCGTGAATTCCCAGCTTCAAAACACAAATGTCGACTGGGCTGGAAAAACAGGAACATCTCAGGATTATCATGACGCCTGGTTTGTAGCAACTAATCCAAATATTACCTTTGGAACTTGGATTGGCTATGAAACGCCTGCTCCCATCAATCATGAGTATCATCTGACATACAGTCAGCGGAATATGAAGTTGTGGGCGGAGGTTATTAATGCCGCCGCGCAGGTAGACCCTGTCCTGGTAACACCGGAATCAACGTTTGAACGTCCGGACGGCATTGTAGAAAGAAGCTACTGCGCCGTTTCAGGAATGCTTCCATCCGATTTATGTGAAGATGTAGGTCTGGTTAAAACAGACTTATTTGATTCCCGTCATGTGCCGACAGAAGAGGACAATAGCTTAACCAGAGGCAGCAGACGCGTTTTAGAATCAGATGACGACGGCAGGTCATTCAGCAGAAGCAACGGGATTATGTTCAACCCTGACTGGCTGAGAGAAAATGGTTATGATGATATGGATGACTTTTCCATGCTCTATCCTCGAACAGAAACAGATAAATGGCTGAGAATTGGCATACCAGTCAGTATGTCCTCATCCAGCTCAGACGATGACGGTGATGATGACGATTAACAAATGATATATATTTTTAATAAAACTTCACTCTATCAAGCAAGGGATATCCGCTTATAGAGTGAAGTTTTTTATTACATACCATAAGCTTCCTAACAATTATCAAAAAATACTAAAAAAATGCTGCGATTTTCTGTATAATGGATGGTAAGAGCATTTTGTATCTCATAAAGGTGGTGGATGGATGAAACACATAAAGGAATTTGATTCAATCCTTTTAGAAACAGAGGCAGGTCTGCTGACAATCGAAGGTCCTGTTTCACGCTCCCAGTTAGAACAATATCATTTTCATGAAGAATTAACTGCATTCCGGCCAGCTGACAAACAATTTGAAGCACTTTTAGACATCGCAGAGCTGGAAGAGTCTAGAATTATCATTGCACGTACAACAGATACCATTATCGGCTATGTGACTTACCTGCATCCTGATCCATTGGAAAGATGGTCCAAGTTCAATATGGAGGATTTAATTGAATTAGGCGCAATTGAGATTATCCGGAAATATCGGGGCGGAGGCGTCGGGTCTACACTGCTCCGGCAATCCATGAAGGACCCTTACATGGAAAATTATATTGTCATTTCTACAGAATATTATTGGCATTGGGATCTTGATTACAGTCAATTAAGTATCTGGGATTATCGGAAAGTGATGGAAAAGATGATGGCAGCGGGAGGGCTTCTTCCAGCTCCTACAGATGAACCGGAGATAAACTCTCATCCGGCTAACTGTTTGATGGTCCGTATAGGAAGTAATGTGCCGCAAAAATCCATTGAACGATTTGATAAATTGCGTTTTTTAGGTCCGAATCATTATTAACAGAGATATAACTGAAGGGGGATTCTACTATGCTAGTTGAAGAATTAATGAACAGGAATATGATAACGCTTCCACCGAAAGCAACAATTAATGAAGCATTGCAGCTGTTAGAAAAGCATAAAATCAGACATATCACGATTGTAGATGAAGCGATGCAGGTGCTCGGTATTGTTTCTGACCGCGACGTAAGAGATGCAAGCCCATCCACTTTTTTGGATACAAGTGATTTTCATATTCTTAACAAAGAGATTCAGACCATTATGACGAGTCCGGTGATAACGATTCATCCCATGGATTTTGTCGAAGAAATTGCTTATATTTTTTATGACAAAGAGATTGCCTGTTTACCGGTTGTCAGCCAAAACAAACTGGTTGGTGTCGTAACCGAAAAAGATATGCTCTATAAATTGATTCAATTGACCGGAACACATGAACAAAGCTCCCTTATTGAAGTAAAAGTACCTGATCTGCCTGGACAGCTGCCAAAGGTGGCAAGTGTATTCGGCAACCATAATGTAAATATTGTTTCCGTATTGCTTTATCCTTATAAGGATCCTGACTATAAAATACTTGTCTTCCGTGTTAAAACGTTAAATCCGATGCCTATTATCAATGACCTTCGAGATGCCGGCTATACCCTGCTCTGGCCAAATAATATTATGGAGCCAAAGAAATGACGAAGCAGGCAGGTTTTATTTATACTTCTAATTTTTTAAACTATCAATTCTCAGAAGATCACCCTTTTAATCACAAGAGGACCTTACTGACGAAGGAACTGCTGGAAGAGCAGGCTACCTTAACAGCAGAGGATTTCATTGTACCTCGGGTTGCATCAGATGAAGAGATTGCTCTTTTTCATGATACAACCTATATTGAAGCGGTTAAAAGAGCCGGCAGCGGAGATTTAATAGCAGATCGGGCACAGGAGTATGGC
Source organism: Oceanobacillus sp. FSL K6-0251 (assembly GCF_038004725.1). Taxonomy (NCBI): domain Bacteria; kingdom Bacillati; phylum Bacillota; class Bacilli; order Caryophanales; family Bacillaceae; genus Oceanobacillus; species Oceanobacillus sp. FSL K6-0251. The sequence goes on from NZ_JBBORS010000001.1 coordinate 3,308,102, forward strand.
ATAGGAACAGAAGATACACCTATTTTTCCAAATATGCATCAAGCTTCTTCTGCATTAGTTGGAGGCAGTCTCACTGCTATTGATAAAATATTAAACGGAGATTATAAAAAAATAACCAATATTGGCGGCGGACTTCATCATGGATTTCCACGTAAAGCCTCCGGGTTCTGTATTTATAATGATTGCGCGATTGCTATTAAATACTTGCGGGAACAGGAGGATTTGAAAGTGCTTTATGTAGATACAGACGCACATCACGGGGACGGCGTGCAGGCTGGTTTTTATGATGATCCGAATGTATGCACCTTTTCTATACATGAAACAGGCCGTTACCTTTTTCCAGGTACGGGAAACGTAAATGAAAGAGGAATCAAAGGCGGACACGGCTATAGTTTTAATTTACCTATTGATGCTTTTACAGAGGATGATTCTTTCTTAGAATTATATGAAACAGCTTTACGGAAAATTGCTGCGTTCTTCAAACCAGATATTATTGTGACACAAAATGGAGCGGACAGCCATTTTCTTGATCCTTTAACACATTTGTGCGGCACCATGAAGATATATGAGAGAATCCCTTTGCTTGCCGCTGAAATTGCAGATACGTATTGTGATGGAAGATGGCTTGCTGTCAGCGGCGGCGGATACGACATGTGGCGTGTTGTGCCACGTGCGTGGGGACAGGTGTGGAATGTGATGAAAACAGGAAGCTGCTGTAAAGGTCCCCTTCCTGAAAAGTGGCTGAAAAAATGGCAAAAGGAAGCTCCCGTAGCCCTTCCGGCAAATTGGCAGGATGCAGCCGATTCTTATCCGGTAATTCCTAGAAGGGCTGAAATCACAGAGAAAAACAAATTACTGTTAGAAGATATGCTTAAGTATACTGCGATTATTTGATTGTAATGGAGGTTAGATTTCTTCTTTTTCAAACCAGTACTGTCTCTTATCAGCCATAGAAAAAGACAAAGCAGTTTATGATTCAAAACTGCCTTGTCTTTTTTGTTGTGTGTTATTTTGTAGAATCTCTGAATTCCATACGATGCGGCAATACCACATTTTTCTCGTCTACTTCCTCATCGTTCATATATTTCGTCAGAAGACGCATACCTACTGCACCAATATCGTAGGTAGGCTGGACAACGGTAGTCAGTTTAGGACGTACCATGCTTGCCAGCCGGATATTATCAAAACCAAATACCTCGATATCCTCAGGGACTTGCAGTCCATTATCCTGCGCGCCATGAATAACACCTAGAGCAATTTCATCATACATCACAAATACAGAAGCTGGGCGTTCCTCTAATTTTAAAAAGTGCTCCATTGCTTCTATACCTGTTGAATACGCATAAGAACTCTTATATATATAATCTTCTTTAGGCTCTATATCAGCCTCTTTCAATGCACGCAGATAGCCATTCGTTTTTAAAATGTTCACGCTTGTATCTGATTCACTGCCTACTAAAGCAGGCTGTTTGTTTGTCTTCTCAATCAATGATTTTGTTGCTTCATATGCAGCCAGTTCATAGTCAATATTGACGGAAGGAATGGTGTCTGTCGAATCATACGTAGAAGCCAGTACAACTGGAACAGAGCTTGTCTGAAACTGATGAACATGGTCCTCCGTGATATTTCCGCCCATAAACAGGATACCGTCTACTTGTTTTTCCAGCATTGTATTGATCAATTCCAATTCCTTGTCCTTGTTTTGATCCGAGCTGCTTAAAATAATATTGTACTTGTACATTGTCGCAATATCCTCAATTCCCCGGGCAAGCTCTGAAAAGAAGATATTCGATATATCCGGAATAATCGCACCGATGGTTGTTGTTTTCTTACTTGCCAGTCCGCGTGCAACTGCGTTAGGACGATATCCTAATTGTTCAATCGTTGCTAATACTTTCTTTCGTGTGGTTGGTTTTACATTTGGATTTCCATTGACAACACGAGATACGGTCGCCATGGAAACATTTGCTTCTCTTGCTACATCATAAATTGTAACAGTCATGTTTATCTACCTCCTAAAATTCATTTTATCGCAGTGCATCTGGCTGAAACCGGGACTGCCAATGTTGTCAGGTTAGTGCGACCGCTGAAGAAAAACACAACGCTTTCCCATAGGAGTCTTCGTGTTTTTCCTTCGCTAGACAGTTTTATTACTATCTGTATCAAAATTCATCAAAATCATTAACCTGTCAATATTGCCGGGATTACTCGTCCCATCGAAGAGCTTTTGCAAGACTCCCGTTTCAAGCATAGTCAAAATCGGGAAATACAGCCCTGCTGAATAATGTTTCACTTTAAACAAGAACTAATGCTGCATCTATTTATATATCATACGCTACCATGAAAAAAATTACAAAACTTTCATGAAAACAAAATGAAAATTTTCATAAACACACTATAAATATAATATACCTTTATCTTATTATATCCAAACTTGAAACTTTGAAAACATTTTCAACGTTTTATTTTAGCGCAGATCCTGTATAGCATTTTTTCTATCAAAAAAACTGCCCCAAAAATTATACCACTAATTTTTGAGACAGTCTTTATTATTTTCCTAAACGATTTTCAACATCTTTGATTTCTTTAAAGAACTGATCGAATGTCGGGATATCCATTTGCTGAGCTGAGTCAGAAAGAGCAACTGCCGGATCCGGATGAACCTCTGCCATTACGCCGTCTGCTCCGACTGCGATAGCAGCTTTAGCTGTAGGCAACAGTAAATCTCTTCTGCCTGTAGAATGTGTTACGTCTACAAAAACAGGTAAATGAGTTTCTTGTTTTAAAATAGGTACTGCAGAAATATCCAGTGTATTACGTGTTGCTTTTTCGTATGTACGAATTCCACGTTCACACAGCATAATATTTTTGTTGCCTCTGGACATGATGTACTCTGCTGCATTTATGAATTCCTGAATGGTTGCAGATAGTCCGCGTTTTAACAGGACAGGCTTTCCAGCATCTCCAGCAGCCTTTAACAGTTCAAAGTTCTGCATGTTTCTTGCACCGATTTGAACGACATCAATATAATCAACTGCCTGTTCTAAATCTGCAGGATTTACAATTTCACTGATAACAGCTAAATCATACTCATCCGCTACTTTTTTCAGGATTTCTAATCCTTCGATTCCAAGTCCTTGGAAATCATATGGAGATGTTCTCGGCTTAAATGCCCCGCCGCGAAGTAATTTCAATCCTTTTTCTTTTACAGACGCAGCTACTGCAGCAACCTGCTCATATCCTTCTACTGCACATGGACCAAATACATAGCTGATTCCGCCATCGCCGACTTTTTCCCCTTTAAGCTCAACGACTGTATTTTCAGGCTGTTTCTTTCTCGATACTAAAAGTGCCTTGCTGTTATCTTCTTCTTGAAGCTCAAGACTTGCTTTGAAAATTTCTTTAAAAATATGTTCAAGTGTTGAATCCTGAAATGGACCATCATTGTTACTTTTAATTTTATCCAGCATCTCACGCTCACGCACTGGATCAAATCGCTTAATGCTCTGCTTGGTTTTTAATTCACCAATCTCTTGATTAATGCCTGCTCTCTTGTTAATCAATTCTAGTATTTCCAGATTGACCTTGTCCATTTGTTCTCTTAGCTGTTCCATTTCATTACTCATTAATACACACTCCTCAAGTCACTTAATCTATTTAATCATTTAGAATAATTAGAGACCATTATAGCTAAGATTCTTCTATTTGTCACCATCTAATTAATGTAAAATTTTAATTCTTAGAGAAAATACGGAAAAATGGAACCATTAATTATATTATATATCTTGGAAGAAGGGCCAAAAGCCCTCCCCTCCTCCTTTATAAATCCAATATATTTTCACTTTAAAAATCAGCGGAGTTCTACAATCATATAGAACGAAACTTCATTCAGCGGGAATTTTACGGGCGGTTCTCCGGGACAGACAAGATATAATTATAAAAAAACATTGATGAGTAAAAATGCTCATCAATGTTTTTAAGTATTATGATTTTTTATTTGCTTCTTTTTTTACTTCATTAACTGCTTGTTTTGTTTCTTTTTTTACTTCTGCTGTTTTTTTAGAAGCAGTTTCTTCTGCCTCTGCTTTTTTATCAGCAGCTTCTTTTTTTACATCTTCTATTTTATCTGATACCTCATCTTTTAAATCCGAAGCCTTATCTTTTGCATCATCCAGCTTCTCACCAGCAGAATCTTTTACATCTTCTGCTTTATCCTGAGCATCATTCAGTTTATCTTCTACGACATCCTTCAAATCAGCCGTTTTTTGTTTTACGCTTTCTGTAAGCTCCTGAGATTTATCTGCAACTGTCTTGGATAAATCAGAAGTTACATCCACTGCTTTCTTCGTTAAATCGGAAGTTGTAGAATAAGCTTTATCTTTCCATTCCACACCTTTTTCCTGAGCTGTTCCTGCTAATTCTGTTGCACGATTTTTCACTTGAACCGCACTATCGTTTAAATCACTGCGCAGTTCTTTACCTGATTTTGGTGCAAGCAACAATGCTGTCGCAGCTCCTACAAAACTTCCTACAAGTGTTCCGATAATAAAATCCTTCGTGTTAATCTGATTGTCTGCCATCCGTATAACCTCCTAAGATTTAATTAGACTTGTGTTTCCGATTATTCCAATACTCAAAAATGGAAGCACCCCATTTTACTGCTTGAGCAGCTTTTTCCTGGTCCTCTTTTGAGTGCTTTGAAATAATATTAGATAATTGCTGTAATGACTTATTAAAGTCTTCTACTGTATCACCTATTCCCTTTGCTCCCTGGATTAAACCATCAAGCTGAGTTGATTTTTGAGTTAAATCAGCTACCAGCCCTTTAGAATCCTGAACAACCTCTCTTGCATCTTCTGTAACTCCATTTACCTGGTGATTGATTTTCCCTAATGTTTCCCGAACTTCTTCCATTGTTTTCTTTGTGTTGAACACTAAAATAACCGCATAAATCATTAATATGAGCAAGGCTATTATGGCAATTGCCAGTGCACTATAGAGGATAACTCCCATAAACTTATATCACTCCTTTATTTCTTGATTCATCCATATTGATTAAATACGTTTTAAGGGATAGTATGTACTTCATAAAGAGGTTGTCCAAATAACCCGGTAAAAATGTATTGGATAAAACATTGCTTTATCCAGTCTGCAGGAAAACACGATTATTTGGCTCTTTAACATCTGCGGTGAAGTAAACGGCATACTTATCCGTATCACTTTTAGCCCATTCCATACCGGGAGAGCTGGCACCATAATTTATTCTTACCCTGCATAGCTAAAGAATAAACTACATTTTCCCTTAAAAGATTTAATCCATATACTTATTGTATCTTATTTTTCCGTTAAAATACAACATCAATCTATATCCAGTATAGAATGCTGCAGCTAACCGCCCTTACATCGAATGAAATTTCATTCAGCAGGTATTTTCGAACAGCTGTCTTTACTGTATTTAAGATACATTGCTTTCATCAATAGTACTGCAAGAATGGCTTATATCTGCCCCTGTGTCGCTGTTTAGCAACGAGAGCCAGTGGAGCCCCGGAAATTCTCTAAGCAATCCATAGACAGCTCTTTAGCCTCTCAGGATAAACGAGATTGCCTGCACACCCACGGCAAATAGAAAAAAGCAGTGAACCGCTTCACTGCTTTTTCATTTAGGCTAGTGTCTCTTCATAGGATTTCTGGAATTTTTGAATATCTCCTGCACCCATGAAAATCAACACGCTATCTTTATATTCTTGTAGCACATTGGTATGCTCTAAATCTAAAATATCACTTTCAGGAATCAAATTTTGCAGATCCTCAATAGTTAATTGACCTGACTGCTCTCGAGCCGACCCAAAAATATCACATAAATAGACTTTATCTGCTTGGTTTAAACTATCTGCAAATTCTTGTAAAAATGTTTTTGTACGTGTAAAGGTATGCGGCTGAAAAATAGCAACCACTTCTTTATTTGGATACTTTTTACGAGCTGATTCAATTGTTACTGCAATCTCCTTAGGATGATGTGCATAATCATCTACAATTACCTGAGAATCAATTGTCTTTTCTGTAAAGCGTCTTTTAACCCCTTTAAAAGAGCTTAATTCCTTCATAAATTCAACTGGAATTCCTTCGTAGTGACAAATCGCTATCACTGCTAGTGAATTTAAAATCGTATGATTTCCAAATGTAGGAATGAAGAAATGCTCATAATAGGTGCTTCGAACATATACATCGAATTCTGTTCCCTGCTCTGTCTCTACCACATTTTTCGCTTGGAAATCATTTGTCTCATTAAAACCATAATAAATAATCGGCACTTTCGTATGAATGCCTTGAAGTTCTTCATCATCACCGCATGCAACAATACCTTTTTTCACGCGATCAGACATAGATTGAAAAGCATCCACTACATCATCTAAGCTTGTAAAATAATCCGGATGATCAAAATCAATATTTGTCATAATCGCATAGTCCGGCTCATAGCTTAAAAAGTGTCTGCGATATTCACAAGCTTCAAAAGCAAAATATTTACTGTCAACATGCCCACGCCCTGTCCCGTCTCCAATTAAATAAGAGATTGGATAAGCACTTTCCAAAACATGTGATAATAATCCTGTCGTTGTCGTTTTCCCGTGTGCACCTGTAACAGCAATACTTGTATACTGCTTCAACCATTCGCCTAAAAACTCATGATACCAATAAAATTTACAACCAAGCTCTCTCGCTTGTTTTATTTCAACATGGTCTTCAGGAAAAGCATTTCCTGCTATAATCGTATAATCTGATTGAATATTATCTTTTGAAAAAGACAGAATAGGAATATGTTTTTCTTCTAATGCCAGCTGTGTGAAAATACGGCTGTCAATATCTGAACCCTGTACTTTCTCACCTGAGTCATGAAGAATTTGTGCTAATGCACTCATCCCTGTTCCTTTAATACCTATAAAATGGTAAGTTGTCATAAAACGAACCTCCAACGTTTTTTCATCCATTCATTTTCATGTCATTTTATTTGTTATCAGCGGCTCTGTGTCAAGATATTATATAACCGCAATCCCATTCAATGGATTATAACAAATAAATAACTTATTTTAAAGCAAAATTTATTATTTCAAAGCTTTTAAAAGTAAATTCAAGCATTTTAAACATATTTTTTTAAACGAAAGCGTTTGTCCGCCCATTTATTTACATAAAATGTACTTCCTTTTGCATTTTTGCAAATGCTGGCCGGTGGGGACGAATCATCTCAAGTCCCTATTATCCTTTCTTAACACGTAAAAAAGAAGCACCATTTTCTGTACAGATAGAGAGCCTATATCTCATTCTATACAGATAATGAATAATATGTGCTTTTGCCTTATATTTTCTTTCTCTCTTGAAAAGCTTCCTTTATATTTTAGTAACTTTCCGGAATTATAGCAACTTTTTTAGTTGTCCTTATTTTTGATATGCGGAGAAACAGCATCCGGCAAGCCTTTCTTAACAAACAAAGTGTGAGCTAGTTTATTATAAAGTAACCGTATTTTCACCGCCAAAAAATGAGAGACAGTTTACATACTGTCTCTCTGCGCTTTTGTAATCAAGACCTCTCGCGCACGGCTGCCATTTTGCCCTGAGATAATTCCCCGCTGTTCCAGAGAATCAATTAATCTCGCAGCACGGTTATATCCTATTTTAAAATGCCTTTGCAGGGAAGATGTGCTTGCACTATTTTGATTTAATACAAATTCAATCGCATCTTCCAAGAGATCATCTTCCTCTTCATCTATCTGTACTTGTTCTAATAAATCTTCCTGTTCAAACAGATATTTCGGTTCAGCCATTGATTTTGCATAATTTGCTACTCGTTCAATTTCCTCATCAGACACAAATGGTCCTTGTAAACGAACACTTTTCCCGGCGCCGTTCTCAATCAGGAGCATATCCCCTTTTCCAAGTAACTTTTCCGCACCGCTGGAATCAATAATTGTCCGTGAATCCACTTGGGAAGATACACTAAAAGCAATTCTTGTAGGAATATTTGCTTTGATCAGACCTGTAATAACATCCACAGATGGACGCTGCGTTGCAAGCAGAAGATGAATACCGCATGCTCTTGCTTTTTGCGCAATTCTGCTGATGGCATCCTCCACATCCTGCGGAGACATCATCATTAAATCAGCTAATTCATCAATAACAATCACGATAAACGGCATCTTTTGATCTGCTTTTCCTTCTCGCAGCATTTTTTGATTATACCTGCTTATATCCCGGACCCCTTCATTTACAAAACGATCATAGCGATCCTCCATCTCTGCCACAGCCCATTTCAGACTCTGTGTAGCAGCTTTAACATCTGTGATGACAGGAGAAACAAGGTGCGGGATACCATTATATGGAGCAAGTTCAACCATTTTAGGATCGATTAACAGAATCCGCACATCCTCATGACTGGCATTATAAATTAAGCTGACAAGAATGGTGTTGATACAGACACTTTTCCCCGAACCGGTAGCTCCTGCAATCAAACCATGCGGCATTTTATTAATATCAATTACTTTGGGCATTCCTTCAATAGTCAGTCCCAGCGCCACACTTAAAGGAGACTTATTATCTTTAAAATCATCCGATTCAATTATCCGCTGGATCCCCACCATTTCCGGGTGAAGATTAGGAACCTCGATGCCTACTGTATTTTTACCTGGAATAGGTGCCTCAATACGAATATCCTTCGCTGACATATTTAGTTTTAAATCGTCAGCTAAGTTTTTAATCTTGCTTACCTTGACGCCCATCTCAGGATGCACCTCAAAACGTGTAACAGACGGCCCCTGTGTTGCCTTTACAACTTTTGCTTTGACTTGAAAATGCTTCAATGTCTCTTCCAGTAAATCTTGCTGTTCTATCAGCCATTCTTCATCCTCTTCGGTTGATTTGGCTGCTGGATCGTTTAACAAGTGCAAAGGAACCTCTCTCGGTTCAGGTTCGCTCCGTGAAGGTACAGGTGCAGGTACTATATTCACAGTCGAAGCCATGCTTTCGGAATCTTGATTCGTTGCATGGGTTTCGGCTAATTTTTCCTCTGCCTTGCGCAGCTCGTCCTCGCGTCTTTCATGTGCCTGCTGCAATCGCTGAAAAATTTCCTCCCGTTTTCGCTGCTCCTGCAAATTTTTCTTATCCCGCGGAGTCATCATTACATTAAAAGCAGTTGAAGCCTGACTTGACCTTTCCTTATTCTGGCTTGGCATCTGGTTTGTTGTATGAATCGGGTTTCTTTTTTGGGAAGTAACATCATTTTCAGTTTCGGTTTTAAGCTCTTCCGGCTCCGGAGGTGTTTCTTGAACCTCATCTTCCTCCGTCTCCAGCATCTCCGCCGTACTGCTGATTTCCTGCTGAACTTCATGCGTTTGTTCTAATATCATATCTTCTGAAAAAGTATCCTGCTGCTTATCTGACGGATCCGCTGTTTCAAAGATATCAGCTTCTTTTCTATCCGAGTGGTGTCCTGTATCTATTGTCGGAAATTCTTCCTTTTTCCTTAACAATGATTCAGTTGACATCATCGTATCTTCTAAGCTGCTCGCTGCTTCATCCTCTTTTTGAAGTTTGGATTCCTTTCTCTGATACGCTGGTATTTCATGAATCAGCTTAGATTCTCTCGACTGAAAGCCATAAATCGGAGAAGGCACCTCTGTCGGCTGAAAAGGAACATCCGGGTTTTTCTTATATACTTTTCTTCCCGGGTTATTTTCCGCTTGCGGAGTACTGCGCGCATTACGTGCAGGATACGAAGCTTCTTTTCTGCTTCGGTTCGGCAGCGGGCGATGATTGTCCGGCTTTTTGTCCGCAGTTGTTTCTTTTCTTTGATTATTTTCTCTGTGTGTCCGTCTCTCTCTTCTTTCTTGTACAATATCTTGATTTCTTCTTTTATAACTAGGTTGCTTGTCAACATTCGTTTCTTTTTTTTGATCAACAGTATCTGGAATCACCGGAAACTTAAATGATCGCCCGGAAGGATAATGGTATGTCATTTTTGTCTGTATATTTGGTTGTTTATCAGATTCTTCCTGTTCAACCTCAACAAATTCCTCTACTTCTATTTCCACTTCTTTTGTAAATATGTTTTTGAGCCGTTCTTTCCATTGCTCCCACCACATATGCATTCACTCATTTCCTTAATTGTTCATACTGTTCATTTTAGCAGTTTTTCAAGGGGATTTACATGATTACTGCGATAATTTTTTCGGTTTCCTTTCCTGTTAAAAAATCCCCTGCTCACACAAGGGATTTGAAAGTTAAAATGTAAATTCTTCGCCAATTTGATACGTATCATCCAGTACATAAATGCCTTTTTCCTTCGGCACATCAGGCAAGCCCAGTTCTTTTTGAGAACAAATCATTCCGTGAGAAGGTACACCTCTTAATTCAGATGCTTTAATTTTCATTCCGGACGGCATCGTTGCTCCTACTTTCGCTACAACGACCTTTTGACCTTCATCGATATTTGGAGCGCCGCAAACAATTTGCAAGGTTTCTTCCCCAACATCAATTTGACATACACTTAATTTGTCCGCATTTTCATGGGCCTGTTTTGACTTTACAAATCCTACTACAAATTTCGGGCTCAAATCAAATTCAAGGGGGTCATCTATTCCTTTTCTTTGGAAAAGTGTACGAATTTCCGCTAATAAGCTTTCTTCTAGAGGAATCGCACCGTTTTTTTCATCTAATTGAAAGTAGGTGGAAGCATGAAAAATATTGTAGCCAAGCACTTCTCCATCAGCTGATGTTATTTTAGTGATATCCCCATTCGTTTCTTGCTTTAATTCATAGCGGTTCCCTTCCTTAATAGGAAGAATCAATACATCTCCAATTCCTTGACGGTTATAAAAAACATCCATTTCTTTCACTCCTCATTTTTCTCAGGTCGATTTTTTGCCAGTATAAATACCGGCTCTAATTTTTTATTTTCATAAACAAACGGCAAAGAAGTAATCGGTATTCTGCCATCCGCAAAAAATTTCATTGTCATTTGCGCTAAAATATCATATCCAGATTTATTTTGGATATCTCCTAAAATAAGCACATCCTGATGCGGTACAGCAACAGTTAATTCTCCTTTTGCATTGGCACGCATCTCTTCTAAAAAGGCTTCGTTCAGAATACGGCTTGCATCATAACCATCCTGTGTTGCCAAGAAATAAAAATCATTGCCTGCAACCTGATCTGCTTTCGGCTGATAAGATAAAGAGCGGATATTGAAAGATGCTATTTCATCTAATCTTTCCTTAGACCAGCCCTCTTCCTCCAATAAATCCTCATCAATCAAACGGTAAGACTTTCCTAAATCAAGTGCATAGAAAACCCGGGTTTCTGCAGTATGATCTTTATAAATCAACTTCTTCTTTGCCTTTGTTTCTGTCGGGAAGGAAGGGGAACGGAGCACAGGAAAAATCTGCTTTTCCATTCCTTTTAAATGCTGCGTCTGATTCATAATTTTTAACGCTTCATTAACATGCTCCACGATTTCATCAAGGGCTTCCTTCCCCCGGTCATTATATTTAGCAATTAAATTAGGCAATGATACCGTCATGCCTTCGTTCGAGTCCTTCCATTCAATTCGTACAGCATCGTCATCACGCTTGTAGGTCACTCGATAATCAGGGTTCTTCAGTTCATCCTCCAACAGGCGTTTCATCTTAATGCTTGTCATTTTTGCCATACAAATGCCTCCCTACCTATTTAGCAAGCCCGTCTAAAAAGGATTCGATTTCTTCTTGTGTTTTCCGGTCTTTACTTACAAATCTGCCCAGTTCTTCCCCTTTTTCAAACGCCAGAAAGCTAGGAATACCATAGACATCATATTCCTGACAGAGCTCGATAAAGTTATCCCGATTTACTTCTACAAATTGAAATTGTGAATAAGCCTCTTCTATTTCAGGCAAAATCGGTTCAATCACGCGGCAATCCGGGCACCATCCTGCCGTAAATAAAAAGACAACCGGGCCTTCTTGAATATACGTATTAAATTCCTCTGTATTTTGTAATTCTTTCATTTTATACATCCTTTCTTTACTCCTATCATAGCTTGCCACACATATTCTTTCAATTATGTTACCTTGTTTCCATATTATTTGAATTTTGATTTTTATCGTTCATTTTTCAAATAAGATAAAACAATAACATCACTTGGTCTTTAAATATCGGTGTTTTTGCCAGAGTGATACCCCCTGCGACGGGTTATGGCGGGGTGAGTAATCACCAATGTTGTCAGGTTAATGCGGCCGCTGCAGAAAAACACTACGCTTTCCGTGGGCTTGAGCTCAGCCTCCTCAAAAAAAGAAGTTCGCTTTTTTCTGCGGGGTCTTCCCTACGCGCTTTCCCACAGGAGTCTCCGTGTTTTTCCTTCGCTAGTTAGTCTTATTACTATCTACTAGAATCAAATATAATTTTTATAAACTCATTAACCTGAAAACATTGGTAATCACATTCCCATAGGTAACACACAGAGACTACTGGTCAGCTAAGAACGTCACGTCCTGTGGTCTGTGGTCAACAACCGGCACTACAACGTCCTGTCCGTCGTGGGAAGCGCAGTGTATTTCTGAGGTTGCGAACGCACCCCATAAAATCCATTAGGGCGGTAGCTATAAATCATTTCTATACAATAATCAAATAACTTAACAAGTTTAGGAAAAACATTTACTATTAAAGATACCATTGATTGGGAGGGATTGGAATGAATTTAACAGTTTATCTTGCTGGACAAATTCATGATAATTGGAGAGAAGATGTTAAAAAGCTTGCGGAAGAAAAAAAGCTGCCGCTGACATTTGTATCTCCGCAGACAAATCATGACCGTTCAGATGATATCGGAGAAGCAATCTTAGGAAAACAGCCCGGTAATTTTTATCGTGACGATGCTGCTTCCAGTGTTAACAATTTTCGGACACAGGTATTAATGCAGAAATCAGATATTGTGATTGCTTTATTCGGCGAAGAATATAAACAATGGAATACAGCGATGGATGCAAGTACAGCCATAGCTTTAGGAAAGCCGACGATTATTATTCGTCCGGAAAAATTAATTCATCCTTTAAAAGAACTTTCCAACAAAGCAAATATTACAGTGGAAACCGTGGAACAAGCATTAGATGTTATTGGTTATATCTACGAATAATGATTTTCTCAAACAAAAAACAGGCTCTATCGCCTGTTTTTTGTTTGATTATTTTTGCCCCGCAAAATCATACTGCCCTTTCAGAAGCTGTACAACATGTGTAAACATACTTTCTCTTGATATCAGGTTATTCGTAAAGATACCAATAGCTCCTTCCTGGCTGCGGACATTTTCTTTCTTGGTATAGGCATCCATCACCGTACTTAATTCCCCGGCTTTTTTAAGTGCTTCCTCAATTTCTTTTGGGAGGGCAATCCTTGCACCACTGGCAGTATATAATGTGCCATCCGCTGCAGCCAGCGCTCCCCAGTTACAGAGAAATAATGTATCGTCCACATACATGACGCCTCCTTCTAAGCCAATTCCAATAGCATCAGCACTTCCTGCAGCACATGCCTTCGCACGATTCACCGCGCCAATCCGCGTCTCCTCATCTGAAAAAGGCTGGGCAGACACTTTAGACGGGACTTCCCTCGAGCTTAGCTCCAGTTCTGGAAAAACATTTCGGACAGCCTGGATTTTAGTTGGGTTTTTCGAGCCGACAATAACTGTTTTCTGCATTTCATTAACCCTGATGCAATGCGGAAACAACTGTTTCGTCTGTTGTTTTAACAAGTTTTGTAATTAATTCTTTTGCTGCGGCATAATCATCTACATGAATAATCGATGCTGATGTATGAACATACCTGGAGCATATCCCTACAACCGCAGAAGGAACGCCATCGCCTGTTATATGAACACGCCCTGCATCTGTACCGCCTGGAGAAACAAAGTATTGATACGGGATATCATTTGATTCCGCTGTGTCCAGAACAAATTCGCGCATGCCTTTATGCGTAATCATTGTGCGGTCAAAAATACGCAATAAAGCTCCTTTTCCCAGCTGGCCAAATGCCTTTTTATCCCCTGAAGCATCATTAGCCGGTGAAGCATCTAATGCGTAAAAAATATCCGGTTTGATCATATTGGCCGCTACCTGTGCTCCGCGTAATCCAACCTCTTCCTGTACTGTTGCACCAGAATAAAGCTGATTTGGCAGGGTTTCCCCTTGCAGTTCTTTTAAAAGCTCGATAGCCAGCCCGCAGCCGTAGCGATTATCCCAAGCTTTTGCCAAGATCTTTTTCTCGTTGGCCATCGGTTCAAACGGTGTAACCGGAACAATGGTATCTCCCGGACGAACGCCGATATTTGCGACATCCTCTTTATCATCCGCCCCAATATCAATCAGCATATTTTTTATTTCCATCGGTTTGCTGCGCTGTGCTTCAGTTAATAAATGCGGCGGAACAGAAGCAATCACTCCCGTAACCGGTCCATTTTTTGTCATTACCTGAACACGCTGAGCCAGCATAACCTGGCTCCACCAGCCGCCTAAAGTCTGAAAACGAAGCATGCCATTATCTGTAATCTGTGTTACCATAAAGCCGACCTCATCCATATGTCCAGCCACCAAGACAGTAGGACCTTTACCGTGCTTTACTCCAAATACGCCCCCCAGATTATCCTGAATGATTTCATCCGAATATTTCTCCAATTCCTTTTTCATAAATTGGCGAACGGCATGCTCATTCCCTGAAGCTCCCTGTAATTCCGTTAAATTCTTAAATAATGCCAGTGTTTCTTTATTCATGTAAAGCCTCCTATATACAGTTAGTATATCCGTAAAAATAGATCTTCAATATTACAAGTATACCCGAAAAAGCCCAATCCTTTCCAGTACCGGTGTTCAATTATTTGTATTTCTCTCACCGTATGCGATATACTACAAACAAAGCAGACATTGAATCTTACTAAACAGAGGTGAATAAATTGAGCAAAAGAAAGGTATTACTTGCAGCTGCATTTGGTATTGCAATCGGTTATATCGCACGTCAACAGGTTAACAATCAAATGAAAGTTACTCCTGAAAAAGCATTGAATCATGCCAAAGAAATGTTTAAACGCCAAGGTCCTATCAGTGGCTCCTGGATTTATATGAAACCGGAAGAATTAGAAAGAAACGGACTGCTTTATGATGTATACCGCGGTGGTGTAACTAGAAATATCGATGGTACGAATAAACAATATGATTTCTATGTAGACATAGAAACTGGTGCTGTTATAGATACAGAAGCAGCAGTATAATATACTTTGTTAATAAGCAGCCTTCCTTTTTGGAGAAGGCTGCTTTTTCTTAATCATAAGAATATCGCAACCTCTCCACGTGATCTATTTTCTCTCCAGCCTCATTAAACCTGACTGCCCGGTAATAAGCATCATGATAAAACGTAAACCAGACCTTTTCCTTATAACCCGCTTCCATCCAATATTCTTTTTGTAATACAGATTGAACTGGATAATCATCATATGCAAGCGCCCATAATTTATTTTGATGTGCATGTGTCGGCATAATATCTGCCATATGTATGAAGCCTTGCTCTCCTTCCCGGAAACGAATGATAGCATGCCCCTCACTATGGCCCCCGGTATGAACCATTGTTAAACCCGGCAATACCTCAATTTTTTCACGAAACGGATAAACCTGATCAACTACCGGCCTCCAATTCTTCTCCCAGTATGTATTTATTGAACGGATATTCGGCTGCTGCATCTCATTCCATTCTATTTGGGAAACAAAAATTTTTGCATTTTTAAAGACAGATTCGTATTTTTCCTCACCAACTAGTTTTGTTAAACCGTTCGCATGATCATAATGAAGATGTGTCATTAATACGATATCAATATCGTTCACTGTAAGCTCTAATTCAGATAAGGATGCTTCTATATTTGTTTCTTCCAATACTCCGAAATTTCTTTTTTGTTTATCAGATAATTTATTTAAGCCGATTCCTGTATCAATAAGTAAATTAGACCCATCTAATTCAATTAAAATCGGGTCTGTTCGAAGTTCAATTTGATTTTTATCGTTATGCGGATATTTTTTCGCCCATAAAGCCTTGGGAACGACACCAAACATTGAGCCTCCGTCCAAATGTGTAACGCCCCCATTTAGCCAGGTAAGTTTCGCACTGCCGATCTGTAAGGTTTCCATCTTTTCCCTCCTTTTTCTTAAGTTTAGCTGATAAAAAGCTTTGTTGCAACCGTTTCCAAAAATAGGTTATTATTTGCGTCTTAAATAATGTGGCAAATTTATGAACAATCTGCTATGATTGTTAGCGAATTCACATTCTTTCTATTGTGAATTATATCACATTAAAATATATGGAGGCAGGCTTATGAAGGAAAAAAACGCAGCAATTATTATCGGCATTATCGTTCTTGCCGCTTTTACCATCCCTTTTGTACTTTTAAGTCATGTTGAAAAATGGTATGGGAGCTTTCTGTTCTGGCTGATGTTAACTTTCATCGTCATCGGACTTAATGCCATACTAACAAAAGATTGGAGCAATGAAGAATGAATGTATCACTGATTTGGTGGGGATTAGGAATTTATATTGTTATCTCTCTTTTTATCGCTTTTTTATCGCGAACTGGCAAACAGACAAATATGGGCGCTTATTTTCTTGGCGATCGTAAGCTGGGCGGTTTTGTTTCCGCATTAAGCTACAGCGCTACAACATACAGCGCATTTATGCTGGTCGGCTTAGCAGGGCTTACCTATCGTGGCGGAGTTGGCGCGCTTGGTTTTGAACTGATCTATTTAATGGGTGTGTCGTTAATTGCATTTTTTGGTCCCCGTTTTTGGATTGTCGGAAAAAAATATGGTTATATTACACCATCTCAAATGATTGGCGACCGTTATCAAAGCAAGGCTTCTGCCATTGCGATTGCCGTCAGCAACTGTCTTTTTTTAATACCCTACAGTGCTGTACAGTTAGCTGGAGTAGGATATCTGCTGCAGGGCGTATCAAACCAGCAAATCTCTTTCAGCACCGGCGTTATTATCGCTGTTGTTTTAGCACTCTTTTTTGCATACATAGCCGGAATCCGCTCTGTGGCCTGGACAGACTCGCTGCAGTCCTTATTTATGATTATCGGTTCAACCTTAGTTGTACTCTTTTTAGTCCGCGAACTTGGCGGATTTTCGGGCTTCTTTGAGCAGCTGGAAGGTCATCATCCAGAAATGCTGACAGTGCCTGGCAATGGATATTTCAGCTTCTTAACATTTATCGGGTTAACCATTCCCTGGTTTTTCTTTAGTATTTCAAATCCGCAGGTCAGTCAGCGTCTGTTTATGCCAGCTTCTTTGAAAAGCATGCGGCGTATGTTATTAGGCTTTATGATTTTTGGCTGTATCTATACACTGGTATCTATATTTTGGGGGTATTCCGCTTTCTTATTAGAGCCTGGTCTAGACAACGCTGATTTAGCTACACCCGTTGTACTGACCTCATCAGCTGTACCTTCTGTTTTAGCTGTTATTGTCATGGTAGGTATTATTGCTGCCGCTGTTTCGACGATAGACTCGATTCTGCTTACATTATCCTC
Source organism: Oceanobacillus sp. FSL K6-0251 (assembly GCF_038004725.1). Classification (NCBI taxonomy): domain Bacteria; kingdom Bacillati; phylum Bacillota; class Bacilli; order Caryophanales; family Bacillaceae; genus Oceanobacillus; species Oceanobacillus sp. FSL K6-0251. The sequence continues at coordinate 3,325,683 of NZ_JBBORS010000001.1, forward strand.
AATGTTCGCGAAGGATGTTTACGGAAATATTCGCAAAGGGACAACAGATCAGGTCCAGCTTCGCATCGGGAAATTTATTATACCTGTTATTGCTCTGCTGGCTTACCTATTTGCAGAATTACAATTAGATTTAATCGCCGTTCTGTCCGTTGCTTCTTCTGCCGGCTTAATTGTTGTTGTCCCGACAATTATCGGCGCTTTCTTTTGGAAAAGAGGCACCGCCGCTGCTGTATTGGCAAGCACCATTATTCCCGGCGCACTTGTTCTGATATTAGAACTGCTGCAGACAAAGCCGTTAGGAATGGCTTCTGGTTTATGGGGACTGAGCCTGTCCTCCCTGCTATTTGTCGGTGTCAGTATATTCACGAAAGCCCCTGAAGAAAAAGCAAACGAATTTATTGGCTATATTAAGGAAAATCTTCATCGTAAAAAATAATAAAACAGCGTGTAGACACGAACCTACACGCTGTTTTATGTTAATGAAGCAAGCATTTGACGCTGCTGCTCCTTCACAATCTCCATTTGTTCTTCTATTTGTTTTTGTGTTTCTTCCTGCATATACTTTTGTTTACTTTCCAGGAGCGTTTGATACGCATTTTCATATTTTTCATACATATAATATAAATTTTCTAATTCATGATGAGATAAAAAACGGACCAATTCCATCCTCCCCTTTTCTCTGTATACTATTACTACTATATGCAAAAAAGGGAGGTTTTATACCTGTTTTATGTGGCTCTTGACAAAATAGCAAAGGAGACTGTGCTGCCACAATCTCCTTTGCTTCTACTTATTCCTCTTCTTCATGTAATCCTTTTTTACGCACATACTTTTCTAACTTATCCAACTCATAGAAAAGCTCGACAATACTATTCGCAACAGGAAAAACATAATGCCATTTTTCATAGTCTGTTCCTTGCAGTGCATCAATTAAATTATTGATCGTTACGCTCATCGCATTTTTCGTCTCTTTTTGCAGGTCCCTGTCCAGGACGATGCGATCTTCATACATAAGAAAGACATTTTCACTATAGTTATTGATCTCACTGACCAGCTTTTTAATTAAGAAAGACTTGCCGGCAGCCATTTGTTCAATTTCTTTTAAATTTTTTTCCAGCTCTACGATCAGCGTATGCTTCTTTCGCAATACCTGTATCATTTGCTTATAAATGACAATGCTGCGGAAAAAAGATCTGCGCTTCCGGATAAACAGTCTATTTTTCTCATCCGTAATGATATCAAAATAATCTCTTATTTTATTAATTTGTTTCTCCACATTTCTTTCTTCGTCCCGGATTTGCGGGACACTCATCGTATTACTCGGGATAACTCGCAGAAGAAAATGAGAACTTTCACTGGCTTCCTTAATCATCTGAAACAAAATCTTTTGATGATTCGGAGGATTAACAAATACATTCACGATAAATGCGGAAACCACCCCGATTGCAACAAGTGATACTCGAGATAAAATATATACAAAATTAATATGATCGCCCTGGCTGGCCACCATCATACTGACGATGGTTAATACGGTTAAATTTACTGTTTTGGTCAATCCCAGTTTTATATTAATTGCAATCGATAAAATAACTACTGCTCCAACCGAAATCGGATGGCTGCCAAGCAAAAATACTCCCAATATGGCGAGTGTTGCACCGACAGAGTTTGCAATAACTACTTCTTTAATATAATTAAATGATCGCATGATAGACGGCTGCATTGCTATTACAGATGCAATTGCTGCAATAACGGCATATTCCATATCGAATATACGTGTAATCAATAACGTTAAGGTTACTGCCAACCCTGTTTTTAACATCCTGGGACCAATATTAAATTCCATTCATCTGCACCTCTCTAGAAGTAGTATACAGGTTTCCTTCAAACATGTCATCAGAAAAAGGCAAGCAGATTATCTGCTCCGCCTTTCTCTGCATAAATATTTCCGGCGGGGCGAATAACCGCTATCCCAGCCCCAGGATATTCTGGTAAAAACATGTGACAACTACTTCTTTTCTTTATAAAACCTTAGATAAGCAGCTGTCTGCGTGCCTTACAGCTGAATCGATAAATATTTTACTTCAACATACTCATCAATTCCGTGATGACCGCCTTCCCGTCCAAGGCCGCTTTCTTTAAACCCTCCGAATGGGGCCTGTGCCGTTGATGGAGCACCATCATTAATACCGACGATTCCATACTCTAACTGTTCACTGACCTCAATTGCAGTCGTAAGGTTTTCTGTAAATAAATAGGCTGCCAATCCATAAGGTGAATTATTCGCACGTTTAACGACTTCTTCCTTCGTCTGAAATGTCGTAATCGGCGCTAACGGTCCAAATGTTTCTTCCTGCATACATACCATTTCATCGTTTACATTGGTTAAAATGGTCGGACCGAAAAATAAATCTTCCTTTTCTGTTTTGTTACCTAACAGCTTTTCTGCCCCTTTATCTAGTGCATCCTCTATATGATGTTTTACTTTTTCAACTGCAGATTTGTCAATCAAAGGACCAATATCCACACCTTCTTCTAAGCCGTCTCCAACCTTAAGCTGTGCAACCTTTTCTTTAAATGCCTTGGCAAATTCTTGTTCAATCGATTCGTGAACATAAATCCGGTTGGCACATACACAGGTTTGCCCGGCATTGCGATATTTAGAAGCAACCGCCCCGTTTACCGCTTTTTCAATATCCGCATCGCCCATAACAATCAATGGTGCATGACCGCCAAGCTCCAGAGAGAGTTTCTTCACTGTTTCCGCTGATTTTTGCATGAGTGATTTTCCTACCTCTGTAGAACCCGTAAACGATATTTTTCGAACACGCTCATCCGCCATCCACGCATCACTGATTTCACCTGAGCTTCCAGTAACGATTTGCAGTACACCTTCTGGAATACCTGCTTCTACCGCAAGCTCTCTCAGGCGGATAGCGGTTAGAGGGGTGGCACTGGCTGGTTTTACTACCGCTGTACAGCCGGACGCTAATGCCGGAGCAACTTTCCGTGTAATCATTGCTGCCGGGAAGTTCCATGGTGTAATCGCTGCGATAACCCCTACCGGCTGCCGGCTAACTACAATGCGTTTATCACTTGCCGTTGCCGGGATTGTTTCACCGTAAAGTCTTTTTCCTTCTTCTGCATACCAGGAAATAAAGCTATTCGCATACCGGATTTCACCTGTTGCTTCCTTCAACGGTTTTCCCTGCTCTATTGTCATGATTCTGGCCAGCTCTGCTTCATGCTCTTCCACAAGTGCATACCATTTATTCAACAAAGCACTTCTTTCATAGACAGATTGCTTCGACCAGTCCTGAAAAGCTTGATATGCCTTATCAACGGCTTCCACTGCTTCTTTCTTGCCTCCTTTTAAGACTGTATCGACTACTTCGCCTGTTGCTGGATTTGTTACTTCAATAACTTCATTATTTTTCGTCATTAAAACACCTTCCAACTTTCATGATATGTTTAACTCTACCCCGATTATACATTTTAAAGTCATTCATTTCACATAATTCATGCTGAAAATGTCTTAAAGTTGTCACGAAAAAAACTCCTGAACAGGTTTTATTTTGTCCAGGAGTTTTTTCTTATTATTTAACTGCATAGCTGCGGATATGATCTTTCACACCGGCTAAACAGATTTTTGCCGGATCTTCATTCACATTTAACTTTTTTTCACTTCCGTCTGTTGGAAGTGCTTCTTCAAATACTTTTTCATATGCTGCCACAGAAATGCATTCTCTGTTGTCAAACATTGCTTGATGCGACGCTGTCTGCAAGTGCTTTTTAAAGCCGTTCTGAAGCTTGCCGGACAAGAATTCGCCAACCGCTCCGGATCCATAGCTGTACAAGCCGATGGTATCTCCTTCTTTTAAGTCATCCTGATTTTCTAATAATGAAATCAGACTGAGATAAAGAGAGCCTGTATAGATATTTCCTACATTACGATTGTATTTTGTACTGATTTGATAATTGTTTTTCAACCGTTCCTGTACTGCTTCAGGCGCGTCTTCAATCACTGTACGAAGTGCTTTCCAGCCCATTTTGGTATATGGTAAATGAAAAGCGATAGCTGCAAAATCCTCCAGGCTTCTTCCTGTTTGTTCTTGATAATCTTTCCATACTTTTTGGAAGAAAGCTATATACTGTTCGTTGGAGTATTTTCCATCTACAAAAGCCGTAGAAGAATATACCGGTCTCCAGAAGTCCATAATATCCTCTGTGTAATACGTGCTTTCACTTTCCAGCTCCAGCAATCTTGGCTCAGCACTTACCAAAATAGCAACTGCACCGGCGCCTTGTGTTGATTCGCCAGGTGTATTCAAACCGTAGCGGGCAATATCAGATGCCAAAATAAGTACTTTCTTATCCGGATGCAGTGCAATATGCCCCTTTGCCATTTGTATTCCTGCTGTTGCGCCATAGCAGGCCTGCTTCATTTCTACAGAACGAGCTTTGGGATTCAGACCTAATAATTGATGTACATACACAGCTGCTGACTTGGAATGGTCCACGCCAGATTCTGTTCCAAAAATGACTAAATCAATTGCATCTTTATCTTCCCTGTCCAATATTTGTTCTGCTGCATTAGCAGCCAAAGAAACAGGGTCCTGTGTGATTGGCGGGACAGCCATTTCGTCTTGTCCCAGACCAATTGTAAATTTCCCCGGGTCGATTCCCCGCGCTTCTGCTAAATCATTCATATCTACATACAGATGTGGTGCATAAAACCCCAGCTTATCAATTCCAATCTTCACGATGATTCCTACCTTTCTCCCTGCTGTTCATTCAGGCTCTTTAAAAGCCCTATACTAAAATATTTTTAGAGGTACTATAAAAATTATTGTCGAAAAATATAATAATTAAATGATAATACAGGGGTTGTTTAAATAGCAAATAATATAGTTATTTTTAGCTAATCCATTATAGAAGTCACACAGATAGATACCTTGACAACTTCTTATTTCACGACGATTTCCGTTTTACTGCAGCCCTCTTTTGTTTTATGAACCTCAATTGCTGCCGGAAAGACATCCTTCAGCTCCTGAACATGCGAAATGATGCCAATCATTCTTCCGGATTGCTGCAGCTGAATCAGTGCGTCAATTGCCTTCCGCAGAGACTCTTCATCCAGCGACCCAAATCCTTCATCGATAAACATCGTTTGGATCACGATATTCCCCTGAAAGCTTTGGATAACATCGCTCATTCCCAGAGCAAGGCATAAAGAGGCATGGAATTTCTCTCCTCCAGATAATGTTTTTACATCCCTGGTCTGCCCTGTGTACTGATCATAGACGTCTAATCCTAAGCCGCTCTGTTTTCCACGTGCTTCCTGGCGATCACTTCTTGTCAGATAAAATTGACCATTCGATAGGTCATTTAAGCGAAAATTAGCAGCCTCGATAATTTGATCTAAATATTCCATCTGCAGATACCGTTCAAAAGATACCTTTTTAGGATTTTGTCCACGCAGCGTATCATATAAATCTGTAACGAGCATTCTTTTCTGTTCTATATCCGCCGATTGGTGATGGAACTCCTGCAGCTGATCCACGTAGAATGTCATATCCTTTTTCTCCTGCTGCAGCCGCTGTAATTTTTCAAGACTGGCTGTTGTTTTCTGCTTCCATTTTTCTAACACAGCTTCAATTTCGTATACATCCTGCTTCGACTGACCTTCCAGCTTCTGCTGAAGCTCGGAAATTTGCTTTTCTAATTGATAGCCCTTTTTTTCATATTCAGAGAGCCTCTGTTTAACGGATTGATACGTTGCTTCCTCCCATTTTGCTTCTTGATACCCTTTTTCAGTAAAATCTGCCTGCTCCAATTTCTCTTGAAAGGTCTTCTTCAGATTATCTGCTTTCTGCTTCATTTTCGCCTGGTTTTCTCTAAGGTGGTGCACATCAGCCGTCCACTTTGTGAATGCTTCATGGACTTTCTGATAATTCTCCTGCACCTCTACCCAGCGTTGTTCAAGCTGCTGTTTTTTTGTTTTTAAATGGGTTATTTCAGCTTCTAATTGGGAAAGAACGCGCAGGTTTTCCGGTATTTGAATCAATTGCTGCTGATAGACAGCCTCTTTACTGTGATAATCCGATTGCAGCCGGCTGGCCTGATTGGTCTTTTCATTCCATTCCACTTCTCTTTGCTTTTGTTCCTGACGCTCCCGTGCTAATTCTTTTTTACAATCTGATAAACGGATTTTAGATTGCTTGAGGCGATCCTCTTCCGCTTTTTTCTTTTTTCCTCTTTCAACGATGTCCTGATAGCTCTGTTCCGGGTCAGTAAATACGAATTCATGCTGTGCGAGTTCCTCTTCCAATCCTTTTCTTTCTGATTGATACGCTTTCAGGTTGGCTGTTTGCTCCCGCCAGTCTGTTTCCTTCTTCTCCATCAGCTTTTTCGCTTGTTCCAGCTCTTCCTTACTGACTTCCGCTTCCTTCGTTGCTGCTGGTGACGGATGTTCTAAGCTTCCGCAGACGGGACAGGCTTCTCCATCATGCAGGTGAACAGCCAATACATGCGCCTGATTAGCAAACCAAGCCTGCTCAAGCCGATTGTAAGCCTCTTTTTCCTGCAGATAAACATCCTCTGTACGTTTAACCTCTGTCTCACTTTTTTGCACCTGTGCCGTTTTTTCTTTATATTTTTTCATCAGCATTGCTTGTTCACGCAGTATTCTTAACGCTTCTTTTACGGTGTCCAGCTTGTCTGCCTCTTTATCTAGTACCTGTTCTTCCTGCTCTAAACGATCTATTTGTTTACTTTTTGTTTCACGTAGCGCTTTTAATTTTTCCAGCTGTTCATTCCCTTGCTTTAATTGTGCCGCAAGCTTTTGAATCTCCTGCTTTTTCCCTTCTAATTCTTTAACAACAGGAAGAAATTGTTCTAAGCGGTTTACTTCAATCGAAAGCTTCTCGCGCTTTCCTGCATTTTCCTGTTCTTTTTTAAAATCAGCTTCTGCCTGCTGCTTTTGCTTTTCCATGGTGTCCTTCTGCGCTTCCAGCTGCTGCAGGTGTTTGTTTCCTTCTTCGAGTTCTTTCCAAGCTTCATCCTTTTGCTGCTCATAAGGAATAATCAGCTTCGCCTGTTCAGCAGCAGACAAACCTTTCTTTAAAGCTTCCATTTCCTGCGCTTGTTCTTTCCATATGGCAAGATTCTTTTGATAGGTTTCTAATTCCAAAAAACGCTCATTGATCTGTTTGACTTGGAACAAATGGTTTTGCGTGAGCTCTTGCTGCTTTGTTGCTTCTTTATAATGAGCATCTTCTTCTGTATACACTGCTTCATTTTTCTTAAGCTCTGTTTCTAAAGCTTCTATAATTTGATTCGTATTGACATGCTCTCTATCTGCCAACTCACGGATTTCGGCGTCATCTGGAAGGTCTAAGGAAAATATTTGCGTCCGCAGCTGCTCCATACGGTTGAGAATACGCTGATTTTCTTTTTCTAATTTTGCTTTCTTCTCCCGGAGCAGTTCATTCATATATTTATAATGCGCGGTTCGGAACAAACGTCTCAGGATTTCTTCTTTATTTTCTGTATCAGAAGTTAACAGTTTTCGAAACTCCCCTTGTGGAAGCATTACAATCTGCTTAAATTGATCTGGAGTCAAACCAATAATATCTTCTATTTTTTGGTCAATTTCGCTTACCATTTGTCTGTCTACGCACGGCGATTCTCCATCTGGCCGCACTTCGTAAAATTCGCATTTATCTCCTGTTTTACTCTTATTTCCTTTTTTCACATGACCCAGCTGCCGGAAAATACGATACGTTTTATCTTGTATTTGAAAAATAAGCTCCGCAGAAGTATGTACGTTTTCATCTGCAAAATCACTGCGAAGCATACGCTGGTCTTCCCGGTCAGATCCGCTTGCTTTTCCATATAATGCAAAGGCTATCCCATCAAATAACGTCGTCTTTCCTGCCCCGGTTTTTCCGGAAATGACAAATAATGTGTTCCCTTGCAGTTTAGAAAAATCGATTACTTCTTTTTCCTTATAGGGCCCAAAAGCATGTAATGTTAATTGTAAAGGCTGCATTCTCTTTTCACCTGCTTCTTATTTAGATGCTTTCCGTTCGTTATCTGCATCCTGAATTTCTTGAAATAACTCCTTCATTATCTCGTTCATTTCTTCGGAAGCTTCCTTTTCCGTTACTTCCTGATAAAAGGCATCAAATAATTCCATTTCACTTAAGCTCGTCTTGGGGGCCTGATTTTCTTTTTGTTGCGTGACTCCTGACGTAGTTCTTACTCTCTCCACATGCATGGCATTCGGAAAAATAGAACGTACCTTTTCCATCGGCGATAAAACAGGAAGCTCGTCAAGCAGCTGGACAAATACATAATCTTCGCTTCGAGGCTCCCTATAAATATCCTCCATTTTCATTTTGATAGAACGTATTTCACGTTTGGGGATAAGCCTTTTTTTCTCAACCTGGACGTTTCCTTCTTCACCCAGTTCAACTACTAAATACCCTTTTTGATGATGTTCTTCCGATAAGGAATACTTTAGGATGGAGCCGGAGTAGCGAATTTTTTCATCCAGCACATGATGTGCCTGATGGAGGTGCCCTAACGCTGTGTAATGAAAATCTGTAAATAAATGTGCATCGACATGCTCTGCTCCGCCAATAGACAGCGGGCGTTCTGAATCACTCGTATTTTCTTCCGTCTCGCCAAAAGGAGTTACAAAAGCATGTCCAACATAAACATGGCGTGCTGCCTCGTCCATGTTTTCCTTTATCTGCTTAACAAGAAAAGCATTGGCATCCTGATGATTACGAATATCTTTTTCTTGAAATAAGGCTTTGACCACACTTGGATCTGCATACGGAATAAGATGAAAATGCACCTCCCCAAATTCATCTGAAAGAACAACAGGCTGTATGCTTTCCGAAAGCTGGCCAATGATATGATAACCTTTTTCCTTCATTAAGCGGCTGCCAAAATGAAGTCTGCCCGGACTGTCATGGTTACCGGCAATCGCTATGACGGGAATTCCTAATTGATTAACAATCCGGTCTAATGTTTTATCTAATAAATCAACTGCTTCTACAGGAGGTACCGCACGATCATATAAATCTCCTGCAATAATAACAGCGTGCGGACTTTCTTTTTCCACCGCTTCAACAAACTGATCCAGGATGCAGGCCTGGTCTTCAGTCATATAAACGCCTTGAACCAGCTTACCCAGATGCCAATCTGCTGTATGAATCAATTTCATTTAAAAACCTCCTTCTATCCGGAAATTCATCAAAGACGAAAAAACGGACAAATCAAGCTTTGAAAGGTACTCATTCCCCTTTCATTACTATTCTCTTATAGTAAGCCTTCTTTTTCTAGCAAATAACTGTATGGAATATCAAAAAATATATATCGTTCCTGAGACAGCGGATAAGCGTACGTTCGTATCAGCTCGGAACGCTCGATATCTGTGTATAAATCCGATAAAATTCCTTTTTTCTCAATATTCATCCGCATTATATTCTCGAAAAAGTATGGACGCCAGCTCCAGTTTTTATGCATCCCTTCCTCAATCAAGGTCCAGCTCCCCTGCATATCTTTTTCCACGTTCGCCGAGATTTGCAGGCCGACGCTGTTGCAAACATAGATACGAAATACAAAATCTTCACAGCCCTCAGCAAGCTTCAGCAGCCAGCTGTCGTCGTTTGTTTGTTTTGTCTGGGAAAGAAGACGGTCAATTATTGCATAAACGGAATCTAATAATTCAAACTGTGCCTTCGCTTTCTTTTGTTCATAGGTTACAAATTCTCTAAAATACTCCGTTAATTTATTTTTACATGCATCTTCCTCAATAAAATCCTGCTGCGGATAAGTCAGATAGCTGCCCTGATAATATTCACCGCCGCTTTGCCATGCAAAATTCAATTGTTTATAAGAACGGATGCCTTTAAATAACAAAGAAGCACCTATTTTTCTCGATAACATCGACACGCCAAAATAAACATCCTTATACAGATGCGGGAGCAGATCATCCTTTAAAAACGATGTATCTACTTTAATAAAGGAAGGATGCAAGACGGCTAGTTGATTCAGACTGCCATTTGGGTCGGCTAATTCAATGCTGATTTTTACTCCCAGTGTCTTTAAGTATTTAATGATATGACCTAGCTGATCTGTATTAATTGGCAGACAGGTATCCTTGATTTCGAGAATGATTTCATTCAGATTTAATCCTTTTTCTTGATACTCATGCAATAAATCAATAAATACTTCTCCATTATCACGTACCAATAATTCTGCATCATAGTATAAAGTAAGGTGCCCTGTAAAATGTTCTTGTAATTTTTTCTCAATTGCTTTTTGATGGATATACTGGTTTACCTCCAGCCGGAATTCATCTGGAATGGAGGTATCATCGAAGAGCCAATCTAAACGCTGCTCTTTATTATTTTCATCTAAGTAGTAAGCAATTACTTCATAACCGCTTACCAGCTGCTTATCTGCCCGGACAATCGGTTTATAATAAGGAAGTAATTGTTCTAAATCTATCAATATATCTAATGGATCCATGCTGACTCCCCCTTCGTTTCATTATAGCATATTCCACTTTACACTTATTTGATTTACATTTTCCTCTTATAATATCAAAAAATAACTCATAATCTTATTCAGAAGCCCTTCTTAAATTTATTTTCAGATATATACCGGCATAAATCAGTTTATCGCAGTATAACTCCGGAACTGGGGTTGCGGTTACTCCCCCATCGAGGAACCTTTGTGCGTCGAAAACCCCTCACTAAAGGAAGTTTCAATTTAATGTTAAAAGCCCTATTACTACCATTTATTAATATTGTCAAGCCTTTTTCGACATTTACCGACAAAATTCAAAAAGATGTAGAAGTTTTCATGAACATTTTGTGAAGTGTTTTTCAATCTCTTGTAATTTCCTTACATCAGTATTAATATTATCTCTGCTATAAACCAATACTAAGTTAATTGTGTGTTCATTTTGTGAACAACCTTTTAATCATAGTAATCCATCTTATTAAACATCAAAGGAAGGGGTATCAACATGAAGTTAAAGTGGACCTACTTAGCCTTATTAACAGGCATTGCTGCTTTTCTGGCAGGCTGTGAACCATTACTTGTACTTGATCCAAAAGGTCCTCAAGCAGATACAACTGCAACTGTGATTTGGATATCGATTTTTACAATGTCATTCATTGTAATTGTTGTCTTAGTAATGCTGGCAGTTATTTTATTTAAATATAGAGCGTCAAAACAAGATCCTGACTACGAGCCGCCTCATATTGAGGGTAATAAATATGTAGAAGGAATTATTGTCGCTGTTCCAATTTTAATTGTTGCCTTTTTATCCGTGGTTTCTACCATTTCGACACATCAAGTGGAGAGCCCTCCAGAAGGCTATGCTGAAGACGAGCCGCTCGTTATCTATGCATCCTCTTCTAACTGGAAATGGCATTTCAGTTATCCGGAACAGGACATTGAAACAGTGAATTATGTTTTCATCCCAACAAATCAAAACGTTGAATTCCGTTTATATTCTCATGGAACGATTTCAAGTTTCTGGATTCCTCAATTGGCAGGACAGAAATATGCGATGGCAGATATGACAAACTATCTGAACGTTGTTGCAGATGAGCCTGGGGAATATATGGGAAGAAACTCTAACTTTAACGGAGAAGGTTTTGCAGAAAATGAATTTGCTGTTACAGCAATGCCTCCAAGTGAATTCGATTCCTGGGTAGAAGATATTCATAATACTGCGGATCCGCTGACCGAAGAAGAATTTGAAGAATTATTAGAGCCTGGACATTTAGGACAAATGACTTTCACTGGTACACATCAGGAATTTAAACCTGCACCTGAGGGAGAGAACAGTCCGCATAATCATGGACCATCTGATTCAGATGAAGATGGCGGACACCATCATCATTAATCAGCTTTACAACAGCACTCAAATTTGAGGCGCCTGAAAATTTCTGAGCTCTAGAAAGGAGTTTCGACATAATGGATTTTTTAGATAGATTTTCTATTCCGCCCCATGATGATCCAATGCTTTATGCATCCATCGTTGCGATTGGACTTGTAAGTATTGCGATTGTTTTTGGTGTTACCTATTTCAAAAAATGGGGATATCTTTGGAATAATTGGTTAACAACGGTTGATCACAAACGAATTGGTATTATGTATATCATTTCAGCATTGCTTATGCTTTTCAGAGGTGGAGCAGATGCTGTGATGATGCGTCTGCAGACAGCTGTTCCAGATAACAGCTTCTTAGACGCACAGCACTATAACGAGGTTTTCACGACACACGGTGTTGTTATGATTTTCTTCATGGCAATGGCATTTATTATCGGTATGATGAACTTCGTTGTCCCACTGCAAATTGGGGCAAGAGACGTTGCCTTTCCGCGCTTGAACGCGCTCAGCTTCTGGTTATATTTTGCCGGAGCAATGCTGTTTAACGTTTCCTTTGTTGTCGGAGGTTCACCGGATGCCGGATGGACAAACTATTATCCGCTGGCAGGAACAGAATTCAGTGAACATGTTGGGGTAAACTACTATAACTGGGCACTGCAAATTTCCGGTATCGGAACATTGATGACAGGGATTAACTTTATTGCTACGATCATGAAAATGCGTGCGCCTGGCATGAAATTGATGAAAATGCCGATGTTTACCTGGTCTGCATTAATCACAAACCTTATTATTGTGTTTGCATTCCCTGTACTGACCATTGCTTTATTAATGGGAACGTTAGACCGTCAATTCTTTACCAACTTCTTTACAACTGGAGACGGCGGTATGGATATGATGTGGGCGAACTTGTTCTGGGTCTGGGGACATCCTGAGGTATATATTCTGGTACTTCCTGCATTCGGGATTTACTCTCAAATTATCGCTACGTTCTCACAGCGTAATTTATATGGCTATAAATCAATGGTTGCGTCCATGGTTATTATTTCCTTGCTATCCTTTATGGTATGGGTCCATCACTTCTTTACGATGGGACAAGGAGCTGTTGCCAACAGTATCTTCTCGATTACAACCATGGCAATCGCCGTACCGACGGGAATTAAGATATTCAACTGGCTTCTGACGATGTGGCGAGGTAAAATACGATTTACGACCCCAATGATGTATTCCGTGGCATTTATTCCGCTGTTTACAATTGGCGGAGTAACTGGTGTCATGCTTGCAATGGCAAGTGCAGACTATCAATATCACAACACGATGTTCTTAGTAGCTCACTTCCATAACGTAATCATCCCTGGTGTGGTATTTGCGATGATTGCAGGCCTCATTTATTACTGGCCAAAAATGTTCGGTTTCATGCTGAATGAGCGTATTGGCAAATGGGCATTCTGGAATATTGTTATTGGCTTCTGTTTATCCTTCTTCCCGATGTATATTACCGGGTTAAACGGACAGGCACGCAGAATGTACACTTATTCAGAAGCATCCGGCTTCGGACCTTTAAGCATGGTATCCTTCTTTGGAGCGCTGCTGTTAGCAGTCGGGTTTGTAATAATTGTTTATAACGTTTATTACAGCTTCCGTTATGCACCAAGAAATGTCGGTGACGATCCTTGGAATGCACGTTCTCTTGAATGGGCTACGCATAATCCGGTTCCAGAATACAACTTCGCTATCACACCAAATGTGGATTCTGAAGAAGCGTTCTGGGATTATAAAAAGAATGGACATGACTTATTTAAAGGGGAAATTAAAGACATTCATATGCCGAATAACAGCGGCTGGTCGATTATTCTTGCAGGTTTCTTCTTTGTATTTGGCTTTTTCTTTGTCTTCCATGTATGGGTTGGAGTCATTATCGCCTTCCTTGGAATTATCGGCTGTCTGATTTACCGTTCATTTGAAAAAGACGACGGACATCATATTCATAAAGAAGAAATTGAAGAAACAGAAAACAAATTCGGAGGTGCTAAATAATGAAACTTGATTCTCAAAATCTGCCTCTTGAATATAGCACCGAAACCAATAAAATGAATATTTTGGGATTCTGGATTTTCCTAAGTGCGGAAATTATGCTGTTTGCCACGCTGTTTACATCATATTTTGTTTATGTAGACCGTGGCGTTGGCAGCGGTCCGGCTGGCGCAGAGATTTTTGAATTACCGCCGGTTTTGATTGAGACATTCCTTTTACTGACAAGTAGTTTTACAATTGGATTAGCAGTTCATGCGATGCGTATTGGTCGTGTGAAGGCAATGATTGGCTTTATGGTAGTTACGCTCCTGTTAGGTGCAGGATTCCTTAGCGTAGAAATATATGAATTTATTCATTTTTACCATATTGGAGCAACATTGCAGACAAGCGGTTTTACTGCTACCCTATTAACAACGCTCGGAACACATGGAGCTCACGTAACCTTCGGGCTGTTCTGGGGAATTATGATTATTGTTCAAGTTCTGCGCGGCGGTTTAAATGCGCGGACAGCGAATAAATCATTTATTTTCTCTCTTTACTGGCACTTCCTAGACGTTATGTGGATCTTTATTTTCAGCTTTATTTACTTGAAGGGAATGATGTAACATGAAAGAACTTTTTCCACTAAAACAGGTTAACGGATATATCTTTTCACTACTCCTGACTGTTGTTGCATTAAGTGTCTATTTCTTTGACATGTCTTTTGCAATGGGATTAACCATTCTGATTGTTACAGCATTTATTCAAGCAGGAGTACAGCTCGTTGTATTTATGCACGCCGGAGAAAGTGAAGATAAAGGCGGTATTTATCTTCACACAATTTATGGTGTAGCAGTTGCTATCTTAACCATCCTTGGTTCATTGCTTGCAATGATATGGGGATATATGATTTAAAGCATCTAAAAAGCTCAAGCAGTTTATGAACTGCTTGAGCTTTTTTCTCTTTTCATTACCTATGATTGTTGTTGTTTATGCTTCTTCCCATGAAAATTCTCTTCTACAGCAACAAGGAACAATCCCATAATAAAAATAAATGTCGCCCCTTCTGCCAAGCCTATGCCTATTGCTGTCACAATAGGTGTAGCGCTTACAATATAACCGTATATAAACATAATCGCACCAATTGTAATTAATGTCCCACAAACTAGAGACAAGCCTTTTAATAATTTTTTATTGATTTTCATCTATCTCATCTCCTTTAATTATATTATGCCTTTCGTTCAATAATTTGTCAATAAGTTTGTGTCAATTTATTGAACAAGCGATTTCTCCCTTGACCCGTGACTTTTGATTTATTTTCCTGAAGACAATCCTATATTCATGGAATTTCATCTGAAAACACTTTATACTTAAAGATGATGTTTCAAAAGTCATACGATATACATAGGAGGTATGAAGATGAGAAAGAAATTATTATCTATTTGTTTTGCACTGATACTTATGATTGGTCTTTTACCTTCCCACGCTTTTGCATTGGAAGCAGATGATCCTGAAGTGGAAGAATTTATTGAATCCATTGGATGGGAAGTGGAGGATTATGAAGACTATCTGGCAGATTTTTATTTGGGGTTAGCTGATTTTGACGATGTTTCTGAGCTTGGTACACCCGTTACCGAAGAAGGAATGGATGAACTTATCGAAAAGTATGATTTGACTTACGAAGAATTAGAGGAGATGCTTCGTGAAGAAGGATTACTTTTAGAGGATGAGGAAATTACAGATAGCGCTGTATTTGTATTTATGGAAACCACTGATATTTTAATAGAATTCCTTTTGAATGAAGACTTGGGCGAATCAGAGGATTCTTTTAGCTCCTTCGAGGAAGAAGAAATTACCGACGAACATCTAGAAGCTCTTGCTTCAGAGCATGATTTGAACTCAATTGAAGAATTAGAAGAGCTTTTCAATTCCTATGAGGACAGCATCAATAATTATACTTCTCTTTTGGACGTTGAATACGCAGCAGAATACTATGCAACGGAAGATAGCTCCGCATCCGAAGCCGATGGATGGGAAGATGATGATCTATGGGAGGAAGATGATATTTTTGGGGAAAATACAGATTTCACTGCCGATATGTTCAATACTCCCCTTTTAACAGGTGAGCCTATTGTTGATATCTATGCGATGATTTCCGTGATGTTTTTCGAAACGATATTGGATTTTCAATAACGCTTAATGGTATAGGGGAAAGAAAATGATGAGGAAGCCTCTGATTTTCTTTCCTCTATTTTTTTCTTGGAATCAAATGCTTTCCCTTCTTTTTTGAACGACATTATGCAAAGCTTTTTTTACCTAGCAGTTCTCTAATCTCCATTAAATCATATTCTTCTTCTAATTTCTCTTTTATAAATATCAACACATCTATTGCCTCAATTTCAAAATACGTTATTTGATCCATTGTTTTTGTTGGTATATATCCTTTAAAAGCATCCAGCCATTCCCAAATTTTATATATGGGTGCTTGGATTACTTTGCTCATTCCTAACAGACTAATGACATACATCTTTATCTCACCAACCTTATCTTTCTTTCATTTTCTAAATCTTATTATACTTATGAAATGCATTTAAGGTGTGGAATAATTAAGTAAAACCAATAACAAAGGGGAGACACATTTTTTCAGTTGATTATTTTCCTCTTAAAAAGTGAAAATTATTTCATCTTTTCTTATTTTAATGATAAAGTGATTAAGTTGGCATATATTAAATTATAATTGATTGAAAAAAAGAAGGGATATATAATGTTAGAGTTTTTCCAAAATCTTAGCCCTGTCATGCAGGCATTGACAGCAACCATTTTCACATGGGGAATGACTGCACTCGGGGCGGCGATTGTTTTTGCAACGAAAACAGTACATCAAAAACTGTTAGATAGTATGTTAGGCTTTGCCGGAGGGGTTATGATAGCAGCCAGCTACTGGTCATTGCTCGGACCATCTATTGAAGCATCGACAGATAATGCTGTTGGTCCCTGGTTCCCTGCGTTAGTCGGTTTCTTATTGGGAGGCGGATTTTTATGGATTATTGATAAAATCCTCCCCCACCTTCACCCTAACGCAGAAAAAAAACAGGCTGAGGGGCTTGCAGCTGATAAAAGAAAACGCAGCACCTTGCTTGTGCTCGCTATCACGATTCATAATATTCCAGAAGGACTGGCGGTTGGAATTGCCTTTGGCGCATTGGCTAATCATAGTACAGAAGCTGCCTTGGCTGGAGCAATTACATTAGCCATCGGAATAGGAATTCAAAACTTTCCCGAAGGTGTTGCTGTTGCCATGCCATTACGCGGGCAGGGGATGTCACGGATGAAAAGTTTTATGTATGGGCAGTTTTCCGGTTTCGTCGAGCCGATTGCAGCGGTTATCGGTGCGTTGGCAGTTGCTCATATTGAGCCGTTACTTCCATACGCCCTCAGCTTTGCTGCCGGTGCGATGATCTTCGTTGTTGCCGAAGAGGTTATCCCCAGCTCTCAAGAAAATGGCAATCGAGATTTAGCGACAATCAGCCTGATGATTGGCTTTGCACTTATGATGGTGCTGGATGTTGCTTTGGGATAAAATGAAACTTCAATCAGCGGGGGGGTTCTTTTCATCCCCCACTGATTGGGGTTGCGATTACTCCCCTCATCGTAAAGAGCTGTTAGTTGAACGAATCGGACCGTTACTGGCTGTTGGATCTCTCACTTAGAAATAAGCATTTTCCTTCATTTCTTGAAGTGGGAGTCTTACAAAAGTGCTTCGGCGGGACGAGTAATCGCAGTCCCAGCCCCAGTCCCAGCCAGTGACACTGCGATAAAATGCGGTAAACAATAAAAAAGAGGCATTTGCACATCAGTTATCTGATTGTGCAAATGCCTCTTTTACTATTTGAAATAATCCTCAATCACCGTTTTTGCAATGCCTTGGTCCAGTTCTTCAAATTCATCGTATTGAATTGTTTCATACAGCTCTTTTCTCGTTTGCATATCCTCTAAGCCATTTTTTTGCGTACCTTCATCCCGGATAAGTCCGAAAATACGCTCATACGCTTTGGCAGCAACACGTAAAGAGGTTACCGGATAAATGACCATGCCATACCCTAAGTCCTCGAACTCCTTTGCAGTTAAATAAGGTGTTTTCCCAAACTCTGTCATATTTGCTAATAATGGTACATCTATCGCTTTAGCAACAGCCTGAAATTCTTCATTATTCTGCAATGCTTCTGGAAAAATAGCATCTGCTCCGGCATCAACATAACCTTTGGCACGGTCAATAGCGCTTTCTAACCCTTCTACCGCTCTGGCATCCGTTCTTGCTACCACGAAAAGCGCTGGTGCTACCTTTTTAATGGCAGCTATCTTTTGCATCATTTCTTCCTTGGCAACCACATTCTTCCCATTTAGATGTCCGCATTTTTTGGGAAGCTGCTGATCCTCCAGCTGAACGGCAGCCACATTTGCCTCCACCATTTCTCTTGCTGTCCGAACAACATTCAAGACGCCGCCAAAACCGGTATCAATATCTACCAGCAGCGGTAAATTTGTTGCGCTTACGATTTCCTTTGCTCTCTCAGCTACTTCTGTAGAAGTAACGATGCCTAAATCCGGCAATCCCTTGCTTGCTGTATAGGCAGCTCCTGATAAATACAGTGACTGAAATCCAGCCTGTTTGGCTACTAAACCAGCCATCGCATCATGTGCTCCAGGTATTTGCAATATCCCCTTCTCTTCTGCCATCTTTCGAAATTTCTCAGCTAATTCATGCTGTGGTATTGGGCTATCTACGATCCAAGCCATTTTTTCCTCACCCTTCTAATCTAAAAATAATTCGATAAAATCTGTAATCGGCATCTGTTTTATCGTATCATAATTAACACTTTGTTTCTTGATGTGCGCGGTTTGTTTTTCTGTAAATTGAGTTGCTACATTCGCTTCGTATTTTTTGATTATTTGCGGAAATGCTTCCTCTCGACGGAACCGGTGACCTAAAGGATATTCACAATCCACCATATCTGTGGAAGTGCCATCTGTAAAATGAACCTGTACCGCATTTGCAATGGAACGCTTCTCCGAATCTAAATATTCTTCCGTATAACGTTTATTTTCGGTTACCGTCATTTTATCACGAAGTTCATCAATACGCGGGTCTTTTGCCGCATCATCCTCATAATCCTCCGCTACAATATTTCCTTTTAATAACCCAACCGCAGTAATATACTGCAGACAATGGTCTCTGTCCGCCGGATTATGCAGCGGTCCTTTTTTATCGATGATACGGATAGCTGATTCATGTGTAGCTATCGTAATTTCTTTAATTTCATCCATGCGGTCAACTACTTCAGGATGTAATTGAACAGCTGCTTCTGCTGCTGTCTGCGCATGAAATTCTGCCGGAAAAGATACCTTGAACAATACATTTTCCATGACATAGCTTTCAAACGGTCTGCTTAATACGATATCCTTCCCTTTGAAGAGCACGTCTTGAAAACCCCATCCTTCTGCACTCAAAGCAGTCTGATAGCCCATTTCTCCTTTAATGGCCATTAATGCCAGGCGAACTGCACGGCTTGTCGCATCTCCTGCTGCCCACGATTTCCTGGAACCTGTATTCGGAAAATGACGATACGTCCGCAAGCTGGAATTATCAATCCAGGCATTGGATAATGCATTGACAATTTCTTCTTTTCCGCCGCCCAGCATTTTAGTCACTACTGCGGTTGTTGCAATTTTAACGTATAAGACATGGTCCAGGCCAACACGGTTCAAGCTGTTTTCTAAAGCAAGGATACCTTGTATTTCATGTGCTTTAATCGACATCTCTAAAACCTCTTCTACAGTTAAGGGAGCTTCTCCTTTTTGCCGCCGCAGCTGACTCACATAATCAGCCACAGCTAAAATGCCTCCCAAGTTATCGGAAGGGTGCCCCCACTCCGCTGCAAGCCAAGTATCATTATAGTCCAGCCAGCGTATCATTGTCCCGATATTAAATGCTCCCTGCACAGGATCAAGAACATGCGGTGTTCCTGGTACTCTCACGCCATTTGGAACTACAGTGCCTGGAACAATAGGTCCTAACAGCTTCGTACATTCCGGGTAATTTAAAGCAAGAATACCGCAGCCAATCGTATCAATCAGTACATGATGCGCTGTTTTATAAGCCTCTTCACTTGTAATTTCCTTATTTAATACATAGTCCGCAATTTCTTCTAAAAGTTGATCGGTCTGATTTGTTTTTACTGATTCCATTTGAATGTCCTCCCTCTAATAACTTTTTCCTGTGTATTCTACTCTCGGTCTGAAAATCCGATTATTATCATGCTGTTCAATAATATGTGCCGCAAGCCCTGCTGTTCTGGCACTGAAGAAAATTGGTGTATAAAGCGGTATTGGAATACCCAGCTTCCAATAAACCGGAGCTGCATAATAATCTAAGTTAGGATATAGCCCCTTCTCTTCCCTCATGATTTCTTCCCCAGCTTCACACATCTTTAAAAGCGTATCATCATTATCTCTTTCACATAGTTTCCGCAGCGCTTCTTTTGTAATTGTTGCCCGGGGATCCATTTTCTTCATATACACCCGATGCCCAAACCCCATGATTTTTTCCTTATTTTGAAGCTTATGGCGAATGAGCGCTTCAAACCCGTCTACAGAATCGACTTCCTGCAGCATATACATGACTGCTTCATTTGCTCCGCCATGTAAATGTCCTTTTAGGGAAGATATAGCTCCAGTCAGCGCGCCGTACATATCAGCGTTTGTAGAAGCAATCACACGGGAGGCAAAGGTTGAATTAGGCATCTCATGCTCACTGTAGAGTAATAAGAGCTGATCAAAAATTTCCACCTCCAGATTGGACGGTTTTTTTCCTGTAATCATATAGAGGAAATTGGCGCTATAGCCGAGACTTTCATCCGAGCTGGCAATCGCTTTGCCCTCTGTAGCAAAATAGCTGTTTACCGTAATAAAAGGCAATTGACCTAACAATTCATAGGCCCGCTGTTTATTTTCCTTGTTCGAACGGTTTTCAAGGTCCGTATCGTATCCGGCTAATAATGAGATAACCGTACGCATCCCATCCATTGGATGCATGCCCTTTGGCAGCAGATTAAATACAGGCAAGGTATCTTCAGGCAGGCTATAATACCCTTTAATATTATCTTCCAGACTGCTCTTTTCCTCCTGGCTTGGAATATATCCTTCCAGTAATAAATGGACGACATCAAAATACGTTTTATCTTTCGCTAATGCAATTAAATCCTCTCCGCGAATAACTATTTTTTCCCGATCAACATCTAAAAAAGAAATTTCTGTTCGCGCCGCAATCACACCATCTAAACCAGGAACAAAACCTTCACTTGTACGCATTATTTCTCCTCCTTCAATTTGAAAGCGTCATCATTTATTCTTTTGAGATAAACAGAGCTTATAGTTGCCAAGCCATTGGTTCACTTATGCAGGTAGCAAAGCATAGAGAAGCATGTGTTGAATAAAAATCCCCAATAAAACGTTTTCCTATATCCAGTATAACCTTGAATAGAATATTAGAAAAATATATAATTCAAATTAATAACGATAGATTTTTTCTATATCTTAATAATAGGAGGAGAAGCCTTGAATTTACAAGACTGGAAAATGCTTGCCGCCCTTTACGAAACAGAAAATATCACACTGGCAGCACATCAATTATTTTTATCTCAGCCAACCTTAACTGCAAGAATTCAAAAGCTGGAAAATCATTATGGCGTCCCGCTTATTCTAAGGAAGCGGCGAGGCATCATGTTTACTCCAGAAGGGGAAGAACTGGCACAGCACGCAAAAAGAATGCTGCTGGAACAGCGTAAAATGGAGGAAAAACTCAGCAACATGCAGGAGGAAGTGAAGGGAACGTTACGGGTCGGTGTTTCTAATTTCTTTGCAGCAAATAAAATGCCGAAGCTGCTGCAGCTGTTTAAAGAAAAATATCCGGAGGTAGAATGCCAAGTTGTTACTGGATGGAGCAGTGATATGCACCGCCTTTTATTAAATCATGATGTACATATCAGCTTTATTAAAGGAAATTATGCTTGGAAGGAAAAGAAAGCGCTGTTATATGAGGAGGAAATCTGTGTTGCCTCTCCTTGGGATTTTGCATGGGATACACTCCCCAAGCTCCCAAGAGTAGACTATTACACAGATGAGCATATGCGTATGCTATTAGATGACTGGTGGCATCAAAATTACATCGAACAGCCGAATATTACCATCCATGTCAATCAAGTAGAGACTTGCAAAGAGATGGTTGTTCATGGACTCGGCTATGCGATTGTCGCTAATCTGGTCGTCCGCCCCCACTCCGATCTGTTTATTAAACCAATTACAGGGGCGTCCGGTGAGCCTTTAAAGAGACAAACCTGGATGTACTATCAGGAAGATACCTTACAAATGAATATTGTCCGGGCGTTTGTTGATTTTGTTCAGACATTGGATGTAAAAGCATTATAAGAAACTAATGATATGCCACAAAGCTTGCAAGCACCCAAATCAGCAGAAAGCTTAAAATGATCGTTATATTCACTATAGTTCCGGCTATTTTTGCGTTATATCTGTATCTTATTGCATACACCACAGCTGTTGTGGATGTTGGCAGAATAAAACCGATTAAAACCGTATTTGCAAGCATCGGATAATCTGAAAACAGCCAAAAGAGGCTGAGACCGAGAACCAGTCCAGTTCCATACTTCACAGCTAAATACTTCCCTATCAGAGGAAACCATGATTTCTCAAAGGAAAAGTTTAAATAAAGACCCAGTAACAATAAGGACAAGGGCATATTCGCCCCAGATATAATTTCTGCGGTATCCAATAAGAACGTTGGCAAATGAAAATCAAATATGTTTAAAGCAACGACAAACATATAGGTTAAAAATGGAATAGACCGCAGTAATGGACTGACTGTTTCCCGCAAATAAAATTTCGATGATCCATTTGCAAAATAACTGGCAATAAAGAAACATAATCCGAATACAATCACAGCATTACCTACATCAAACATACCAAAATATTGGATACCTTCTCTGCCCCAGATAGCTTCTACAAGAGGAAAGGCAAATAAGCCGACATTGACACCTGGCATCATCATGATTGCCATTCCTTTTAAATCAGTATCTGCAGAGCGAAAGACAAAAAAACCGGCCGCAGCAGCGACAAGTCCAAATAAAATCGCAATGACAATAAGAGAAACAAGCGGCAGCGTTATCTCCATTTGATTAAAAGTAACAAGCACTAACGCAGGCAAAGTAATATTAAAAACGATTCTGGCTATCGTCTGTCCATCCGATTCCTTTAAAATTTTTGTCCTTTTAAAGAAATAACCAAGTAAAATAATAAATACAGAAATAATAAATTGCTGCTGAAACCCTTCCAAAATTTTCTACTCCTTCAGTACACAAAAAATATACAAATGCTATCATATCACAGTCTCTATGGAGTTTATACAGAAAGGACTTATCGTTAATGCTTTATAAAAACAATTTTTCTATGTTACAGTGAAGTTGTAGGGTATTTGTAAAGAAGGATTGTGTGAGGTGATGCAAGTGAAACTTATCGTATTTGATGGAGAATGTCATATTTGCGACAGCTTCGTGCAGTTTATTTTAAATAAAGATAAAGAAAATCAATTTCTTTTTATTTCTCTGCAAAGTGAGGCAGGAGAATTTATAAGAAGGAAATATCGGGTGCCGGATGACATCGACAGTGTACTGCTGATCGATGGGGAGAAAATTTTTATCAAATCAGACGCTGCTTTACAAGTGGCAAAATATATATCGTTTCCCTGGAGAATGCTGACAGCTGGTAAATTTCTTCCATATTTTATCCGGGATACTCTCTATGATTTTGTGGCACGCAACAGGCATAAATGGTTTGAGAAAAAACAAAGCTGCCGCCTGCCTACCGCGCAAGAAAGAAAGCAATTTGCTGAAACAATCGAGGATTTAGAGGAAAAAAAACCTTCCGAATAAAATAAAACATCATTTCCGGAGGTTCTTCCCCACTTCCTGATAATGTCGGCTGCCCTATCCAATTACCGCTTTAAGCTGTTTTAAAGCGAAAAAAACAGTAATGGGTAAAAAGGCAGCCGTATTTTATTTATTCAAAAGGTTATTTTTGTTTCATTATTTATCGTCAATTTCTTCTTCAATGCCATGTTCTTCACTGAACTCTGTTTGGAAGCCGGTCTGCAAATGATCTGAATCCTGAACAGGTTCACCAACTCCAGAGAATAAAGTGGTAAGATAATAAATAGCACTAATTCCAACGAGTCCATAAATAATTCGAGAAAGAACAGCCGTCTGCCCGCCAAAAATTGCGGATACTAGATCAAATTGAAAAAATCCAATCAGTCCCCAGTTAATAGCACCAATAATCAATAACGTAACTGCAATTGCATGTAGTGTTTTCACTGTTTCTCACCTCCTCACAGCTTATCTTTTGCCTAATGATTTATTTCCATACTGGCACTGTTTGGGAATTAATAACGTACTGCCTCAGAGAAGGCCGGCACACCATAAAAAAAGCCCCAATGAAAATTTATTGGGACGTAAAGAATATATTTAATTCGCCTGGAGCACTTTCTTTATTTTATCCAGTGCCCAGTCAAGCTCTTCTTTTGTAATCACTAACGGCGGTGCAAAACGAATGGTGGTTTCATGGGTTTCTTTACACAAAATGCCGTTTTCCTTCAATGCTTCACAAATCGGCCGGACAGGCTTCGTAAATTCTACACCGATAAATAATCCTCTAGCCCGGACCTCCTTCAAATCAGGGTGGCTGATAGCAGATAATTCAATTGCAAAGTATTCGCCCAGTTCAAGTGATTTATCAACCAGTTCTTCTTCTTCAATTACATCCAATGCTGCCATCGAAACAGCACAGGCTAATGGATTACCTCCAAATGTTGAGCCATGTGAACCGGGCGTAAAAACATCCATAATCGCTTTATTAGCAGCAATGGCAGAGATAGGGAGCACACCTCCGCCTAATGCTTTCCCCATCACATAAATATCTGGCTCTACATTTTCCCATTCACAGGCAAACATTTTTCCAGTGCGGGCAAAACCAGTCTGTACTTCATCGGCAATAAATAATATATTTTCTTCATCACATATTTTTCGAACTTCCTGCAAATAGCCTTCCGGCGGGATGAGAATACCTGCTTCTCCTTGAATCGGTTCGATAATAATTGCTGCTGTATTTGGTGTGATGGTTTCTTTTAACGCTTGAATATCTCCATAATTTATCTTATATATCCCTGGCACAAAAGGGCCATAATTTGTAGTTGCATCCGGATCATTCGATAATGAAATCGCATTCATTGTTCTGCCATGGAAATTTCCTTTTGCTGCAATAATCTCCGCTTGATTCGCGTCAACATCCTTTTTTTCATATGCCCACCTGCGCGCTGCTTTTATCGCTGTTTCTACTGCTTCTGCTCCGGTATTCATCGGCAGGACTTTATCTTTATTGGTTAATTTCGCAAGGCGCTCTGTCCAAGGCCCTAATAATTCATTATGAAAAGCTCTTGAAGTAAGTGTGACTTTATCTGCCTGATCTTTCAGTGCTTGAATAATCTTTGGGTGCCGATGTCCCTGATTGACAGCAGAGTATGCACTTAGCATATCCATGTATTTATTTCCTTCAGGATCCTTCACCCAGACTCCTTCTGCCTCTGCAACAACTACCGGCAATGGATGGTAGTTATTTGCACCATAGGCAGAGGTAAGTTCCATGACTTCTTTTGATGTCACCATAATAAGCAGCCTCCCTTGATTTCATGCAAAGTTATTCGTTCTCTTCTTAAGCATAATCATTTGTTTAACAAAACGTCAAGCTTCATTTTGATTAGATATATTTATTTTCTTTTTTTCTCTTCACCAAAATCCATGGGTAACATAATAGATATAAATTTGCTGTAAGCGGCCGCTACGGAAATACACTACGCTAGCCAGCTGCTTATATCACATTTAATTATATTTTCCAACTATATTTTTAAGAATTTAAAAGAGAAGAGGCCTTACCTCTTCTTTTTAAGCCATTTCTTTTATTCCAGCGTTCCCAGGAGCAGTTTCTCTACGTCTTCATCTGTCAGCTGATTATTCCATAAGTCCTTCGTCTGTACCATCTGTTCAATCAGATTTCTTTTTTTCTGCTGGAGCTCGAACATTTTATCTTCAATGGTTCCTTCGGCCAGCATCCTAATAACGGTAACATCATCTGTTTGTCCGATTCGGTGTGCACGATCGATTGCCTGGTCTTCTACTGCCGGGTTCCACCATGTATCGTATAAAATAACCGTATCAGCACCCACTAAATTTAATCCAGTACCGCCAGCTTTCAGCGATATCAGGCAAATATCATTCTTTCCCTGATTAAAAGCGCGGCAAAGTTGGATCCGTTCCTCAGCAGGTGTTTGCCCGTCCAAATAAAAGTAGGAAATTTCCTCTGCCCTTAATAAATCACCTATTCGCTGCAGCATTTGCGTAAATTGAGAAAAAATCAACAGCCGTTTTCCGGAACGTTTGGCATCCTTCACAATTTCCATCAGCCGCTTAAGTTTAGCTGACTCTCCATGATAATCCCGTACAAATAATGCCGGGTCACAACAAATTTGTCTTAACCGGGTCAGTCCCGCTAAGATACGAATACGATTTTTACGAATCGTTGCACGATCCAAATGTTTAAATTTCGGATGTCTTAACTTGGATAAATAGGAAATATAGATTTGTTTTTGTTCTTCCGTCAGCGGAACACGTTCAATATATTCCGTTTTGGTCGGCAAGTCCTGGAGCACATCCTTTTTCTCTCTCCGCAGCATAAATGGGTGAACTCTTCTCAGCACCTGATCATTAGTAAGCCAGGAAAAATCCTTCAAGCCGCCGAGCAATTCAGGAAATATAACATGAAAAATCGCCCATACATCCTCTACTTTATTTTCTAATGGTGTACCTGTTAACGCAAACTGATAATCGGCTGTTAATTTCTTTACTGTACGGAAAACCTGTGTCGCAGGATTTTTAAAGGTTTGCGCCTCGTCAAAAATAATCGTCTGGAAAGCAGCCTTCTTCTTCAGCCAATCGATTTCATTTTTCAATACACCATAGGAAACAATCCATACATCCTGTTCTTTAAATGCTTTCTTTTTTTGATTTCTTTCCTTAACGGTACCTTCCAATATATCAACGGAAAAAGCCGGGGCAAATAATTCCCATTCCTGCTTCCACTGATGGCTCAGCGAGGTCGGACAGACAATCAGAATAGATGCTTTTTTCTTTTGCTGCTGAAATTTCGTGATACAAAAAGCGATAGCCTGCACGGTTTTCCCTAACCCCATTTCATCTGCCAGCACGCCGCCCAGACCAGATTCAGCCACCGCCAGCATCCAGCGCACGCCGTCCTGCTGATAAGGCTTTAAAATCGGCTTAATTTCTTTTGCGATTGGATACTTCTCCTTTGCCGGTACCTGAATAGCATGAATCATTTCCTTCACAGCTGCTCCATCAGCCAGATAACCGTTATCCTCCATCTGATGCGCAAATGACAAACCCTCCTTCAGCGACAGCTCAATTTCCTCCAGAATTTCAGAAGGGGTCATCGAAACGGAAAGCAGATATTTTTCTAATTCTTTTACCTCCTCTGTTTCCAATGTCAGAAAAGAACCATCCTTTAAGCGATAGTAAGGCCGCTTTTCTTCTATCGCTTCCAGAATCTGTCGAACCTCCTGCTCCCAAAAACCTTTCACTTGAAAGGCAAAGGAAAGCCAATTTGTTCTGTCACGCTTATGCTTCACACGTACAATTGGCTGAAACCGCTTCTTGCTGATTTGATTACGAACGGCATTCGTTACAAAAACATCGGCCATCTTATACAATACTGGTAAATGATGATATAAGAAATCATATTCCAGCTGTTCATTTTGCAGAATAAAACTGCCTCCCGTATTCGCAAATCCACTTCTTTCCAGAAAAGCAATAATTTCTGCTTCCTTTTCTTTATCCCGGCGAATCAGACTTGTTTTCTCAAATGGCGTTATCTTTTTATCTCCATATTGGAATTCCACACCAGCCAGAAGACGATTATGGACCCGATCTATATAAACACCAGCTTTCAGCGGAGTATTAAGATGCTTTAGCATTCCTGTCCTATCCTCCACTTCACCAATCCGCTCTAAAAGTGCTGAGATAGAAACCATTTGCTCCCTGCTGACAACGATGGTTTGTGTTTGCTTTTGCCATAGCTGCTCGCATAAAGTAATCAGCTGCTTTTCTTCTTCTGTTAATAAATAAAGGGATCCGCTCTGATAAATAAGCTGATAAGCAAGCAAAAAAAATGTAGCTTTTCTTTCTCGAAAAGCGATGGAATAATCTGCATCTGACTGATAGACACGAAAAGAAAGCGGAGGCAGTGCATCATAAAAATGTAATGGCTGCTTATGATAATCATTTGCCTCCATATAAAGGGATACCAGCGGGCTTGCAGATAGTAATTTCTCCATACGGTCCCAAGCTGAAGCCGGGACCGAAACCCAGCTTGTTTTATCCTCAAAGAGCTTGCCAATCATCTGCTGGTCCTCATAGATATGGATAAGCTTTTCTAAAATCTGATTGCAATCATCTTCAAAATAAAATTTGCTTGCATCAAAGGATAGATTATCAGCAATTGAAAAATGCCTTCCGCTTTTCAATGCTTCTAAAAAAGCAATAATATCATGGACAATTTTTCCATCGATTTGAACAGCCATTTGCAATGCGGCCCGTTCCGGTTCTGCTGGAATACGCAGGTAAAAATGAACCGGAATAGCCTGCCTTGTCTCAAAATAGCCGCGCTGACGAAATTCCTTATCCGGCTTTCCTGTCAGCGACGGTGTGGCAGCTTCCGGCTCTACTGTTTCGTGGATACCGATTAAGACCGCAGCGATATGCTGACAATCTAATGTATAAGATCCGAGCTTCGGACAGCTGCACGCAGTGCTCTCTATTTTATTATTTCGATACGTGACTGTAATATGAAAATCATCCGTAGTTCTGACCGTTCCAATCAGCTGCTGTTCCAAAAAGGTTAACTGCACATTTCCCTTTTTCCACAGACGTTCTCCATATTTATAAGACAACTCTCCGCATCGTTCTTTTATTTCTTGTTTGGGTACCCATACCATTTCCTGCACGACCTTTTCATTCATTTCACATATTTTAAATTCACGCTGTCAGAATTAATATCTGATTGACTTTTTTATTATATTACCTGATTTCTATTTCACGAAAGAGGTTAAATTGTAGTATGATATATCTATTGCATATTATAAAGCAACAATAGGCAAACATCTAATAAACAAATGATGATTTTTAAACATTAGCTTCTGATCTATAAACAAACACGTATAAAGCTGTAAAAGATGGATCAGTCTATGATAGAAAGGATTTCACTATGTCAATTCAAGAAGAAGTACAGAAAAGAAAAACATTTGCGATTATCTCGCATCCCGATGCCGGGAAGACAACAATGACAGAAAAATTACTGTTATATGGCAACCTTATCCGTTCAGCAGGAACAGTCAAAGGGAAAAAATCCGGCAAATTCGCTACATCCGACTGGATGGAAATTGAGAAACAACGTGGTATTTCGGTTACATCCAGTGTCATGAACTTTGAATATGAGGGTTTTCATATCAATATTTTAGATACCCCGGGACACGAAGATTTCAGTGAGGATACGTACCGGACTTTAACCGCTGTTGACAGTGTTGTGATGATTATTGATTCTACGAAAGGAATTGAAGCACAGACCATCAAACTGTTCAAGGTTTGCCGGATGCGAGGAATTCCTATCTTTACTTTTATGAATAAATTAGACCGGGAAGGAAAAGAGCCATTAGCTTTATTGGAGGAATTAGAAGAGGTATTAGAAATCGATACGTATCCAATGAACTGGCCGGCTGGCATGGGAAAAGGCTTCCTCGGAATTTTTGACCGGGAAAATGAACAATTTGTACAGCATCATCCAGGAGCAGAGGAAAGCTATATCCCTTATAAAGAATTAGAAAATCACCCAGAGTTAACTGAAAATGGAACCTACCAAGATGCAGTCAATGAACTGGAGCTTGTTGAGGAAGCTGGAAATACTTATTCTGAAGAAGCCATTTTAAACGGCGAACTTACACCTGTTTTCTTCGGAAGCGCACTTTCCCCATTCGGCGTGCAAACATTTTTTGATTCCTTTATCCGCTTAGCACCGAGTCCGACACCGCGTAAGTCGACCAAAGGTGCCGTAAAACCGGAAGAAGAAGACTTCTCTGGATTTATTTTTAAAATCCAAGCCAATATGAATCCTGCCCATCGTGATCGAATTGCTTTTCTACGTGTTTGTTCCGGAAAATTCACACGCGGGATGAGTGTTGCGTTAGCACGGACCGGGAAAGAATTAAAACTGGCTCAATCCCAACAAATGGTGGCGTCTTCCAGAGAAACCATTGAAGAAGCATACGCCGGCGATATTATCGGTATTTATGATCCCAATGCCTACCAAATCGGAGATACGTTGCTGACCGGCAAAGAAAAATATGAATTTGATGAACTGCCGCAGTTCCCGCCGGAAATCTTCAAAAAGGTCATGGCAAAAAACGCATTGAAATCGAAGCAGTTTCGTAAAGGGATTGAACAGCTTGTTCAGGAAGGCGCTATTCAGCTGTTCCGGGATAAATTAACAGATTCCTTTATTTTAGGCGCCGTCGGAGAATTGCAATATCAGGTCTTCACCTACCGCATGGAAAATGAGTACAATGCCCAAGTAATCATGGAGCCAATTGGTGAACGGATTCCAAGATGGCTAAATCCTGAGCAGGCAGATGCTTCCTTGTTTGATTCTGGAAATCTGCTGGTACGTGACCGTCATGATCAGCCGCTCGTGCTGTTCCGAAATGAATTTGCATTAAACTGGTTTAAAGATAAAAATCCAGATATTGAGCTGATTGACCTTTTTGAGACAAATAATTATCAATAAGAAAAAATGGAGACAGGATTGGATATCATTCTGTCTCCGTTTTTATTATTTGCCAATCTCCAGAGAAGAAAAACTGCAACTTCGGATTTTCCTTGTGTCTCGATGTTGAAAATCGCACAGTCAGTTACACTGCAATAAAAAAGGATTTCCAAACCTTTATCGCAAGGTACGGAAATCCTTCTTCATACTTTTTCTCACCTTTCCACAATCGTCGCATACCTGTATTTCTCTTTAGGAACCTCACTTAAAAAAGGAGATATTTTATCAGAGTACAATAAGGTCAAATCATGCATAGCACGGGTGCACGCGGTATAAAGCAAATATTTATCTGTAGGGTGTGAATACACTTCACTGGAAGCATCTGCAAGAATCACCGCATCAAATTCAATCCCCTTTGCTAAATAGACAGGAACAACCACAACCCCTTTTTGATAGGTTTTGGTATGCTCATTAACCTGTTTGATATCTATTTCTTTATGCAGCTGTTGATATATTTTATCACAGGCACCTGCCGTCTTCGCTATAATCGCAATCGTTTCATGGCCTTCCTGCTGCTTCTCTTCTATTTTATGAAGCAATGCATCCTTTTCAGAAATGGATTTTGTCAAATGAATGACCTCTGGAAGTGAACCACTACGTTCAAAGGGTTCAACCGGTTCACTGCTCGGTGAAAAGTATGATGTGAAATCTGCAATCGGCTTCGTTGAGCGATAGCTTTTCGTTAATACGATCCGCTCCGTACTTTCCTTAAACGAAATATTCTCCTGAATCGGATTTTCCTCCGATGCATAGGAATAAATTGCCTGATTTACATCCCCAAGCAGTGTAAAACTGGCATACGGATAAAGATGCCTTAAATAAGCAAATTGAAAAGGCGTATAATCCTGTGCCTCATCCATTACAATCAGATGCACAGGCCGGTTAACCTGGTGGCCAATCATTTCCCCTTTAAAGTAGTTATAAGCAGTTGCCAATTCCCATGGAAGCTGTTTTTTCCGGAGCTGCCTAATTGCTTCTGCTTTATATTGTTGAAGCGCACTGGTTCCATTCAATTCTGCGATAAAGTCCATATACATTTTAAATGTATTAATAAAACGGTTCTGACGGATCATATTTTGCAATGGAGCAAATGTTTTACGAATAATTTTCTCTCTCAAAACCTTTTCTTCATCCTGGATACTGCTTTCTTCATGTTCATTCTCTGCTTCATGATAAGCTTTCATATAGTCATCTTTGGTTAACAGCTGGATTTGATCCAAAACCCAATCTTTTTCGATTTCTTCCTTTTGAAATGCACGAATGCGCTGCAGCAGCCAATTTCTTAACTGCTCCATTTTATTTGGAAGACGCATATCCTTCTCCAAGGATGCAAAATAATCTTCAATCTCCGTCTTATCAATGAGTAATTCATTTCGAAAACGGATAGAGCGGAAAACAAGATTTGTTTGATTTAATTTCTCTAAATGCTGATTAATTGTGTCCATAAAAGCCGTACTGGAAAAATACTGAATTGCATCCCTTAATGATTTCTGTTTTTCTTCTTCTAACCCCATCAGCTTTTCAATCTGTTCAAAGGGGGTGTCTACATGTAATGCTTTATCTGTTCCTTTGAGAACGAATTGATGAAAGGTTTGCTGGTTGACCGGCTCCTCGCCCAATTCAGGGAGCACATTTGCTACATAGCTTGAGAATAAATCATTTGGAGATAAAAGCAGCACCTGGTCCGCTGTCAAATTAGTCCGATGATGATAAAGCAAATAGGCAATGCGCTGTAATGCTGCAGATGTTTTTCCGCTTCCCGCTGCACCTTGTACAACAAGCACCTTACTGCCGCGATGACGGATAACGGCATTTTGCTCTTGCTGAATCGTAGAAACAATCGATTTCATTTGTGTATCAGCCGCCCCGCTCAAGCTTTCCTGGAGCATCTCATCTATAATAGTTACGGAGGTGTCAAAGATTCCTTTCATTTTTCCATTCCGGATCATATATTGTCGTTTTAAGCTCATGTCGCCATTCACTGTTTCTTCCTCCGTCCGGTACTCTACCGGGCCTGGAGCATAGTCATAATAAATACTGGAAATCGGAGCCCGCCAGTCATAAATAAGAAAATCCTTCTCTTCTTCATCCATTAACGAAGAAGTACCAATATAAATTTTCTCGATTTCTTCACTGCCTTCTTCCTGAAAATCAACTCTCCCAAAGTAAGGCTGGTTTTTCAGCCGTTCTAATTGGTTCATCCGCTGATAATTTTTCCCGTAATGCCGCTCTTTCTGTGCGAGGATATTGGATTGCTGCTTAATACTTTCCTGTGTCTCAATAATGTCATCCATTTCATCCATATTAACGGTAATATCATCCCAGAATGTTTTACGTAATTCAACGACATCTTCCTTCACCTTGGAGGATTGTTCCTTCAAAGCATGTTGTTTCTTATCAATAATATCTAATACCTTCTCTAGTCGCTGATATTCAAATTCGTGGCTATCCCTTTGCTTATCCATCAACTTCCCCCTTTATTTCCGAAAACAACTGTTGACATACTTATTATTATAATGTATAATTATAATATATGGATATATATTATTCAGTATATCTTTAACTTTTATATTTTACCATCATTACATAAATTAATCAATACATCTGCAAAAGCCGGCTTGAATTTTTCAGCAGGCTTTTTTTTGACCATGTTTACTCCATCGTTTCTTCTTTTTATTATCATAACATATATGATATAACCTATTAAAAAAATCCCAGTGCCAAATCGACACTAGGATTTTTCCGTTAATTTTAATGCAGTTTCGTATAATACTTCGATGCCTGCAGCAAGCTCATGGATTGCGGTCCATTCCTCCGGGCAGTGACTGAGACCGTCTTTACTCGGCACAAAAATCAATCCGACATCCGTTATATCGGCAAGGACCATCGCATCATGTCCCGCTCCGCTGTGCATGTTGATAAAAGAGGTACCTAACTGCGCACATGATGCTTCAAGTATAGAACGAATTTTCTTGTTCAGTTCCTTAGGCTGCATGTATAAGGACTGCTCTACTGCAGTCTGAATACCATTGGCTTCCCAAGAGCGAACCAGATTTTTTACTTTCTGCACGACATTTTTTACATGTGCTTCTTTGCTGGAACGGATATCCACAGAGAAAACAACTTTATCCGGAATTACATTTGCTCCGTTTGGAAATACCTGATGTCTTCCTACCGTTGTCACCGTTCCTTCTCCTTCTTCCATTGCAATCTGCGGAAGCTTGGAAATGATATTGGCAGCCGCTACTAACGCATCAGAGCGCCGATCCATCGGTGTTGTACCAGCATGTCCTGCTTTCCCGTCAATCGTTACCTCTAATTGTGTTAATCCGACAATAGATTCCACCACTCCCACGGAAATCTGCTCTTCTTCTAGAATAGGCCCCTGTTCAATATGCATTTCTAAAAATGCTTTGATTGTTTCTGGATCTCGTTTCACCTCTAATGAAGGATCCAAACCAATCTTTTTCATTGCCTCGGGGACAGAGATACCGTCCTTATCTTTGGTCTCTTGAACATCATCCTTTGAAAGATATCCGGCAATTCCTCTGGAGCCCATTAAACCGCCGCCAAACCTTGATCCTTCTTCTTCAATCATCGCAATAATTTCTAATGGATATACCGGCTTAACTTGATTATCCTGGAATAATGCAGCGATTTCTAGACCGGCAATCACACCAGCCGGACCGTCATAATCTCCGCCATGAGGAACACTGTCAAAGTGAGATCCTACAATTACACTTGGCGCATCCTTCTTTTCGCCTTCCAGCTTGCCAAAAATGTTGCCGAGACCGTCTTCTCTTACTTCTAACCCATATGCTTCCATCTGCTCTTTAATATAGATACGGGCTTGTAAATCTTCTTCACTGTAAGTCAAGCGGGTGGTTCCTTCATTCGGCGTCGCTGTATATCTGCTTAATGCTTTAATATGTTTTTCAATGCGTTCCTGGTTTGCTTTCACGTAATGATTCCTCCTTCAATCTACAAGAAACTGACAAATACTCCTGCTAGTATAACAGAAACAATCGTTACGGTCACAAATCCGCCAACCAGCATCGGAGGGAGCATATGGCTCGTCAATATTTCTCTTTCCTTTGTATCCTTCGTCAATGAGGTGATCACCTCATTGGTAATTACATAATCCGCTGGAAACCCGTAAAAGGCAGTTAAGGATATTGCATATGCCATTGCTTTGCTGACCTTAAACAGCCTGCCAACAATAAAGGAGAAGATATACATTCCGATTACAGCTAAAAGAATACTTCCGACTAATAAGTAGATAATGTCAAGCATCATATCCGGGGTAGCATTTCTTAATCCGTCAAGAATATAAAGCATCAGCCCCAACATCGCAAAACCAAACCCGTTTGCCTTCTGCAGCGCCTGCTTTTCCAAGAAGCCGGCACTTCTGCCGATAACACCGAATAACAGACAAAGGACCATCGGACTGACAGATACGACTGGCTCCAGCCATGCAGATATCTGATAAGCAAGGAACCCGGTAACAGCTAATCTAAAAAATATAAAATAACTGGTATTATATTGTTCCGGGAGATTCCTAAATAACTTTGCACCTTCGTACTCTTCAGCTGCTGTTTTATTCGATGTATCAGCTTCTTTTAATTCACCGCTGCGTATTTTATTCAATAATTGCTTTCCTTCTTTTTTCAACATCACAGATGTTAAAGGATAACCTGCAAAGCCTTGCATCACATAAATAACGATTGCAAATACAGATAAGCTTACCAGACCTGCTTCTGCAGCACCTTCTGACATAATCAGTGAGGATACCAGCCCTCCCACTAACGGTGGAACGGCGACAACCATAGCCTGAAATCCGAAAAGTAAGGTGCCAAAGCTAAGCAGAAAGGCAACAACACCTAAAACACCGCCGAGAGCGATTAAAATCGTACGCCATTGCTGCTTCAGCTCCTTTAAGGATAATAGTGTCCCCATATTTACAATCAGCATGTACATCAGCACTGTAGCAACTACAGGAGGTATACCTGCTATTTCAACTATATCCTGCGGGAAAAAGGTCCAATAACCCGCTAAAAACAGAACGGCACAGACAAAAATCGACGGTACCCAAGCCTTGGTTTTGGCAGCAACCACGTCTCCAATATATAAAATCAATACAATAAGAACTAATGCAAGCATTTGTGCCATGTTCATTCATCCTCCAATTAATTAAATTATGTTTTTCCTGCTGTCTGTCCTCTAAGAGATTATGAACATTTCTATGCCCAAAGACAATCGGCTAACTGTTTAAATGGTTCCGTTATATGAAAGATTCTGTGAATTACGCCTATAGATGTGTATATATTCACATATTTTTCAGACTATTAATAGAGTTTTAAATGATTTCATACTTTTATGATTCTTTTGAAGAAAATTCATAGTCTATAGTGTAAAATGCAGTCCACAAGCGTATGGAACTGCTTCGAATCTTCTATCAATAACGAAACTATTTTAGTGATAATCGAAATATTATCACCAAACAGATGGTTCGTCAATAAAAAATTTAACCAGCTTCCAGGCTGGTATGGTGCGTTTCTATTCTACTTTTTATATCAAACAACGACTGTATAGGAGTTGTTATCGCTTTCTATTTTTCATTGTTTATGCTTTCTTATTGCAAAAATTGTTATTTGAAAAAGAAAACTGCCGCTCTATATGAAATTCTCTCCAATTTCATTCGAGTGCAGTTTTCTTTCTATGCCTCATTCATATATTTATTTACTTATCCTCATTCGATAAGTTTAAAGCATCCAGCAGTTTAAAGAATAAGCTGATTAAAATGGCAACAATGGTCGCCAGCCCCATTCCTGTCAATTCTACTGCACCAAGTTCAATGCTGGCTCCGCTGACACCAATTGCCAATACTACACAGGTCAGGATAAGATTTTGCGAATTATTATAATCAATCTGCTGCTCTACAAGCATACGCAAACCGCTTACCGCGATAATCCCGAAAAGCAGTAAAGAAATACCGCCCATAACCGGTGTTGGAATAGATGAAATTAAAGCAGCAAGCTTTCCGCAGAAGGAAAGGATAATTGCTAACACCGCAGCTCCGCCGATAATCCATGTAGAATATACTCTTGTTATCGCAAGAACTCCAATATTTTCACCATATGTTGTATTTGGTGTCGATCCGAAAAAGCTGGAAAGCATCGTAGAAATACCATTACCAAATAAAGAACGGTCTAAGCCCGGATCCTTTACCATATCCTTCTTCACAATATTGCCTGTAACTACTAAATGTCCAATGTGTTCAGGCACAAGAACAAGCGCAGCCGGTAAAATAATAAGGATGTCAGACCAGTTGAACTCAATCTGATAATAGGTCGGCATTTGAATCCAGGCAGCCTCCCGTACGGTTGTAAAGTCAACAATTCCAAACATCGCCGCAATCAGATAACCAGTTACTATACCGAGAAGAATCGGAATAATTTTCAGAAATCCTCTTAAAGTCACCCAATAAACAATCGTTGCCCCCAGCGTCAGCAAAGATACCGTTATCGCAGTCATATCTCTTGGAACATCCGCCCCCGGCAACAATCCAGCCATATCTGCTGCTGTAGGCACAAGCTCCAACCCAATAACGGCTACAATAGCTCCCATCGCTGCCGGCGGAAAAATAACATCAATCCAGCTTGTACCCGCATATTTCACAATCACCCCGATCAGAGTCAAAACAAGACCTACTACGAAGAAACCACCCAAGGCGGCACCATAGCCTCCTCCATCTGTCAGAACTAACATAACTGGTGCGATAAAAGCAAAGCTCGATCCTAAATAAGCAGGAATTTTCCCTTTCGTTATAAAAATATACAGCAGTGTGCCAAACCCATTCATCATTAAAATAGTTGCTGGATCTACGTTAAATAAAAGCGGTACTAAAACTGTGGAACCAAACATTGCAAATAAATGCTGCAAACTTAAAGGCAAGCTCTGTAATAATGGCAGCCGTTCATGTACTTGTATTTCTCTTGATTTCATCAATACCTGTCCCTTCTGTATGTATTCTATATCCAATTGCTCTCTAGCTAAAAACACCTTACCAGTCCGGGGTAAGGTGTCAGAATACACAAAGGAACATTATCCATTAAATATGTGTTCCAAAAGGATGATAAAAAAGACCATAGAATCTTAAACATCATTTTTATTAAGCTTTGGAAACGTCTCTTTAAAGGACATATTTATTTTGCTTCATCCGTTTTCCTTACCAGCCTCGCGGGACTGAATTAAAGGTTCATCAAATCCATTCATATCGTATATATTATGACAAATAAACAGAAGTACTGTCAATCATTTATTTTCATCCTCTGGAACTTAAACGCGTCTCGCACTGGAAGACTTGCGAATCATCAAGCTTTAGCTTTCTTTATTAAGATGAAAATTGTGCTGTACAGCGATAGATGACATGTCCCATGGAAGCGAATTTTTCTTCATACTCTGTCTTCACATTCGCTTCATCCTCAATAGCATGCAAATCTAAATTCACTTCTTTCAGCTTCATTCCATAGTCGGAAAAGCTGACTAATGAATACTCGAATAATCCGCGATTATCGGTTTTGAGAACGATTTGACCTGAATCCGGCAAAATATGCTGGTATTGCTCCAAGAAGCTTCTAAAGGTCAAGCGACGTTTCTCATGACGATTTTTTGGCCAAGGATCGGAGAAATTTAAATAAATTTGCCCGATTTCATTTTCTTCAAATATAGCAAGCAAATCATTCGCATCTTCATTCAATAGGCGAACATTATCTAACGTTTCTTCATCCACTTTTTGAACTGTAGAAACAATAATACTTTTCGCTACCTCGATGCCGATAAAGTTTATATCCGGGTGCTGCTTTGCCATTCCTGTAATGAATTGCCCCTTACCCGAACCAATTTCTACATGAATCGGATTATTGTTGCCAAAAACTTTTTTCCATTCCCCTTTATGTAAGCTCGGTTTCTCTAATACAATATAATTTTTTTCCTTTAAATAATCATCTGCCCATGGTTTATATCTTTGTCTCATATACGCTTTCCTCACTTTTATAGCTTTTGATGATGTGAATAATAATGCATTATCCGTTTAAACTATGCTCAGGAACGAGGTGAATTTAGATGCAACTATCTCTGCAAAACAAATTGCAATTACTGTGTGATATTTTAGACGAGCATCAATCTGATTCCTCTGTGTCTCCGAATGAACATGCTCAGTTAGAAAGGCTCACTGCTTTCCTATTAGCTCAACAAGAATTATCTGATCAGGATATCCGGGACGTCCTGACGCGCATTTACCAATATGGTAAAGATGGGGCTGCTGCATCCGATCTGACAAAACATATTGGTGATCATCAAGATCAGTTTCAGCATTGGATCAATACGGTCCAGCAAAACCTCTGATTGGTATCCCGATATGCTAAGAAACAATAAAATCTTTAATCGATTGGTTGATTTCCTGTAATTCCTTCAATCTTTGCTGGACTTTCCCTTTCTCATTACGGTCAAAGTGCCAGCATAAGAATTGGAGGTTGTCCTGCAGGAGATACCAGTACATACGAATAAACCATTGTCTGTCCGGCTCTATTCCGTAATTGATAAGCCACTCTTTCCAATCTTCCTTTGGAATATACCATTTTAAGAGCATACCAATATCCGTTGCAGGATCAGCAATGGTTCCATTATCCCAATCAATTAAATAAATGATGTTTTCTTTTGTTAAGATTAAATTATTATGGTTCATGTCACAATGACATACAGCGAGCCTTTGGTTCCTTGTATAAGGAAGCATCATTTCCAGCAAACCAATTGCTTCCAGTACCTCTTCCCGCTCATGCATTAAGCCATTATTTTCTAATTGTAAACAAAGCTGGGTGAAGCTTTCATCTGAGGTTACCGGTTTTTTCCCCATTTTTAACAGCATATGCATTAATTCCGAGGAATGATGTATTTTATACAATAAATCAGCCACAGATTGCTGCTTCATTTCTTCTTCATTCAAAGAACGCCCTTCCAGCCATTCTTGAGCGGTAATAACATCACCATTTTCTATTCGCTTTGTCCAAATAAGCTTTGGTACAATTCCTTCTGCAGAGAGTACAGCTAAGAAAGGCGATGTGTTCCGTTTCAAAAACAATCGCTTTCCATTTTTTTCA
The DNA here is from genome assembly GCF_038004725.1 of Oceanobacillus sp. FSL K6-0251. Classification (NCBI taxonomy): domain Bacteria; kingdom Bacillati; phylum Bacillota; class Bacilli; order Caryophanales; family Bacillaceae; genus Oceanobacillus; species Oceanobacillus sp. FSL K6-0251. Next base: position 3,365,843 of record NZ_JBBORS010000001.1, read on the forward strand.
GCTATAAATGCCTCGCCGGTCAAACCTCCAGCCGGTCTGACAAGCCATCCTGTACCTAAAGCATGTTCGAGCCAGTTAATCATAATGTCTTCCCATCTTTCAAAATTAGCATTCAAGTGCGTGTTCAAGAAACATCCGAAAAATCTTTATTCATCAATAGACCATTCTTGCTTTTTATCTGGTTATAAATCAGATAGACAAGCAATCCTTCTCTATTTCCGATAAATAATATGATTCTTTTTCATGTGTTAAGTCTTTATTGTATCTAGAAATGATCAAAATTACAATATCTACATGCATTATCAATAATATTAAAATATAATAAAATTTCAATCAATCTGCTTTTTCTACTATTTATCATGGAGAATCGTCTGTAAATCTCCTACTGAATGAAGTTTCTATTTATATAATATGTACTGCCCGTTGATCCTTTGTAATCAGACAAGTACGGAGCCTTCCAGTTTCTCCATCTGCCTGATAGCGGACTGGTGAATCAGCCTCTATCACCAGCTCCTTCGTCCGAAATAATTCTACTTCCTTTAAAAAACGATGCAGGCCAAAAATAATCAGCAGGAATAATAATAGAATTTTCTTTCTGGATATCTGATGAACAATCAGTATGGACAGATATTCCTGATGCAGGACTGCATGTGGTACTACCTTTAACCCTCCGCCGCAATAGGGATGATTTGCTGCAGAAATGAGCCAGACATTTTGCAATGTCCTTACCTTTCCATCGTATTTCAAACGAATATTCATCGGTTGAAAGCTCCAGATTACCCGGATTAATGCAATCAGGTAAATCAGCTTCCCCAAACCCAGACGATTGAGCCAGCCCTTTAATCGAGATTTATTTGCTGCTTCTGTCGTTATTGCATCTATCCCGACACCGATACTATTGATAAATTTTTTGTTCTCACTGTTGTCCAGTTGAACCCTGCCATTCCAATAGCAGTACCTATCCGGACTTGAAATGATTTTCTGCCATTGCTTCTCTGCATTCCGATTTTGACCGGTCCCTCTGGCAAAATCATTTCCAGAACCGGTCGGAATAAAAGAAACCGGCACTTCTTGGTTCACCCAGCCATTCATTACTTCATGCATGGTTCCGTCTCCGCCGATAACGATAACATGCTTTATCCTTCTATCCCCGGAATAATTTGCAGCAATCACTTTGCCCTCCCCAGGTGCGTCAGTAAATAAAGTTTTTTGCTCGATGCTGTGAAAACTTTCCATCTTTTGAATACGCTCAAAGGCCTGCTTTGCTTTCCCATTCCCAGCATGGGGATTCACAATCAATAAATACATCGTCAGCTTACTCTGCTTCCCATTCCGGTCTCAGAAAAGAATGCGATAAGCTGTTTCTTAACAAGGATTCAGCCACACTGAGCTGCCTCTTTTTCAGCGGTAAATGAATAGATCGCTTCTCTTTAAACCATTCCGGGAAGGAGAGCTTATCGATAATTTCTGTCTGGTAAGGTGCGGTGGCATATAAAATACGATTAATTCTGGATATCACTGTTTTTTTAATCGGAATATCGATATTCTCTTCCTTCAGAAAACGTTCAATCCATTTTTCCGACCGTTTTAACGAAATTAATGGATTGACCAGCCGCCCCGGCTCTTCATTATTTTTAGCAGTAATGGTCCAGGTACGTTCGTCTCCAGCCATAATTACTTCGTCCGTATCCAGTTCAACAAATGATAGTATTTCTACTCCAATTGGTGTGATAAGTATAATATCTGTCTCCACTGCCGCTTGCTTCACTTCAAATATAGGACGGTACATCACAAGATATGTATCTGGAAACCGCTGCAGCAAAAATCGTAATAATGGATCATTATAATAATTCGAATCAACGACAGAAACCTGCGAAACAGTGGATGATGCCCATTTCATCTGAATTTCCAATATGCGATCCAAAAAAACCTGCTTTAATTCTTCTTCCGTATCAGGGAGCTTTAATAACGGTTTATTCCGTTTTACGATTTCTTCGTCTGGAGTCAAATCCTCTACAACAACCGGTGATTTGATAAATCGTTCTTTCCATTTTTGCAGCAGTGAGTTTTTTTCCTTTACCTCTTCTGCTTCCGGCTGTGCCTCTTGTTTGGTCTCCTCCTTCAGAGATGGATCAAGCCATTCCGAATAGAACTGTTCCCACTGTTCTTTCTTTTGTCTGATATATTGAGTGGGGTAACGATAGGTATCCCACTCATATCTGGAAATATAATCCTGTAGCTTAATTAACTGTGCCATCTATCCTATTCTCTCCTTTTTCTCATCAGAAAACCTGCTACGCTTCTAGTTGCCATTGAAAGGTCTGCAAACTGTCCCTTCACACACTTATTTGTAAATGAGATTCAGCTAAATGACTCATGACGCAATGGAAAACGCTGAATGATTTCATATTTCGGAGTGGAAGAAGGATGTACCTTGTATAGCTCCACCGCATCCACGTTAAATGCTTCAGCTAAGGAAGGCATATTGGATATTATTTTATTCCAGCTGTCTTCTGTTACGGTTTTCTTTTGATCTGCCCATTTCTTAGCGATAGTAATATGCGGAGTATACGCTCTCTTCTCATTTTTATAGCCGATAATTTCACAAATCTGTACTACTTGATGCTGTATGCGGTTCAACATTGGATTATTTTCCACCCCCAGCCATAAAACCCTTGGCTGATGTTTATTTCCAAAAGTACCTAAGCCTGTTCTGTTTAAATCAAATGCTGTGTAAGCTGTGATAGAATAAAGCTCATTCCGGAGAGTTTCTATCGACTTTTCACCTACTTCTCCTAAAAAAGCAAGCGTAATATGAAAATCTTCCTTATCCGTCCATTGCTTATAAGAAAGATGCTGCATGAAATGCTTCTGCCATTCTGTCAGCTGCTCTGCCAACAATGGCTTTACCTGGATACCTATAAAATAATGAGACATGGTCATAACTCCTTATTTCTTTAAACTGTAGCAATAAGCTACTTCCTCCTCGGTCAGCGGGCGGTAAGCTCCCCGCGCCAATTGGTCATCTAGGGTTAATTCTCCCATTCGATGTCGCTTTAAATAGATAACCTTCCCCTGAACCGCTTCAAACATCCGTTTAATCTGATGAAATTTTCCTTCCGTAATTTCTATTTGTACTTCAGAAATCCCCGATTCTTCATCTACAGATAATATTTCCAGTTTAGCTGGTTTAGTAAAGTAACCATCTTCCAGCGTAACTCCATCAGCAAATTGTTGGATTACATCCCGAGGCAGATCCCCCTTCACCTTGGCACGATACATTTTCGGTATATTTTTATTCGGAGAAGTCAGGTGGTGGCCTAAATCTCCATCATTTGTAATTAATAATAAACCTTCTGTATCTTTATCCAGCCTCCCCACTGGGAAAGGCTGGAAATGTCTTTCCTGTTCGGATAACAAGTCAATGACCGTCTTATCCTTTGCATCGACCGTTGCCGATACAACTCCGGGAGGCTTGTGAAGCATCAAATAAATAAATTCCTGATAAATGACAGGCTCTCCATCTACATGGATATTGTCTATATCTGGATTTACTTTTATCGAACCGTCTTTGACCACATGATTATTTAAAGTGACTTTTTTCGCTTTTAACAGCTGTTTTACTTCTTTCCTGCTTCCAACAGCCATATTTGCCAATAATTTATCTAATCGCATAGGAGAACTCCTTATTTTTTGCGTTTCAATCGATTTAAGCCTGGTATATTCCCTTGAAAGATATGTTCTAACAATGTTGATTTATACGCTAAAAATAGATAGAATAGTCCGCCTGCAGATATACCGATGAAAAGCATCATCGTCGTTGCCCAGCGTTCCTCCTGATATGGCAGAAAGAAGCTGAAACCAAATTTTAACACTGCAATAACGAAGCACATCATTCCTGTAAAAATCAAAATTAAAATCGTTCGCTTTACTGTTTGTTTATAAGAAAAATCAGCACTTCTTTTTATTCGGATTAAATTAAGCAAAACAGCAATACCTGCTGCAATTGCCGTACCTAAAATGGCTCCTTGTCCGCCGAACATATGAATAAACTGACTGTTGAATAATACTTTTACCAAAAGACCGGCCAATAAACTGATAACCGCATAATTTTGCTGATCAAGACCCTGCAGCATCCCAGCTGTTACTGTAATCAGGCCAAAGAGCAATGCCACTGGAGCATATAAGGCCATCAATTTCCCTGTAATCTCAATATCTTCCAGCGTAAATAACGAACCAAAAATTTCATCGGAAAGAATTGCAATTCCTGCAGCTGCCGGAATGACAAATACCATGATAACCTGTAAAGCCTGGTTAATTAGTTTTGTATAAGTAGTTTGATCGTTTTGTGTAAAAGCATTCGTTAACGATGGCAGCATCGCCATAGATAATCCTGTAGCGATAGTCATCGGTATAATAACTATTTTATGTCCCAAGTTATTGATAACAGCCAATTCTGTATCATATATTGCTCCTCTGCCGCTGGCAACCATGGCAGGCTGAAATGTAAACTGATCAACAAGCTGATATAGCGGGATAGCTAGACCAACTAATACAAATGGACCGGCATATCGAAATAATTCCTTAAATAAATCGACCGTGCGAAAATCATGTGTCGTCTTCTGGTTTGCAATTTTCTTATCAATAAACGGTTTTCTTTTTCTCCAATACCAAAAAAGAACCAAACAAGCTGCCAGGGCGCCGATTAAAGCTGCAAATGCAGCAAAACCTACTGCTAAAGTAATCGACCCGTTAAAGTAATTTACAATAATATAAGAGCCGAGCAGAATAGCTATAATGCGCACAATTTGTTCTATGGTTTGGGAGATAGCCGTCGGCCCCATGGACTGATTCCCCTGAAAAAATCCCCGGACAATACTCATTGCCGGAATAACAATCAGTGCAAAGCTGACCATACGGATAACAAAGGCGATATCATCCGGGGTTATTGGTCCGCCTTCTCCTTTAATTTGTTGTGCTCCTATCCAATCAGCTGATAAAAACATCACAAGGAATGCAACAACGCCAGTGACTAGCATTAATGCACTGCCGGCACGGAACATCCGCATCCCAATTTGATAATCACCTAAAGCGTTATATTTGGATACAAATTTTGATACTGCCGCCGGTATGCCGACTGTGGATAAACTAATAAAAATACTGTAAGGTGTGTACGCATATACAAACAGCGCATTACCTGTCGTACCAACGATTGCAAAAAACGGGATAACAAAAATCATTCCTAAAAACTTGGACAGGAACGACGCACCTGATAAAAGCATCGTTCCTCGTAGCATATTTGACATTGTAACTTTTTCACCTACAATTAGATTAATAAAATAGATTGCTTTATTTTAGCACTTCCTATTAATTTTAGCATACTTTTTGTCTACATTGCTTGATTTAATCTGCTAAAAAACGACAAATAAATTTCATTTCATTCTATTGCATCCTAAGCAGCCCTCATTTCCCTTATGATATATAGAAGAAATTTTTTATCAGGATTGTACATTTTTATAGAAAGTGCTACGATACGGAAGGAAAAGAAAGGAATGAGAAACCTTGGATTATGATGTTGTCGTCATCGGCGGAGGGCCATCTGGATTAATGGCAGCTATATCTGCTGCAGAGCACGGCGCCAAAACACTGCTGATTGAAAAAGGAAAAAAGCTGGGCAAGAAATTAGCCATCTCCGGCGGAGGCCGCTGTAATGTAACAAACCGTTTACCGCAGGAGGAAGTAATAAAACATATTCCTGGCAATGGTAAATTTTTATATAGTGCTTTTTCAGTGTTTAATAATTATGATATTATCGATTATTTTGAAGGTCTCGGGATTGCTTTAAAGGAGGAAGATCATGGCAGAATGTTTCCAGAATCCAACAAAGCAATGGATGTGATTAATGCACTTATTAATCAATTAAAAGAACAAGGTGTCACCGTAAAAATGAATACAAAAGCAGCTGCAATAGAATATGGGGAGAATCTGCACAAGGTACACTTCGATGAAGAACCTTCTATAGAAGCTGCCGCCATCGTTCTGGCAGCCGGCGGAAAAGCGGTACCTCACACTGGCTCGACAGGTGATGCTTATCCATGGGCTAAAATTGCCGGTCATACGGTAACGACACTTTACCCGACAGAAGTAGCGCTCACCTCGAAAGAAGCCTTTATTAAGCAAAAAAAACTTCAAGGCTTATCTCTAAGAGATATTCGTTTAAGCGTATTAAATAAACGGGGAAAACCAATTATCACCCATCAGATGGATATGATTTTCACTCATTTTGGTATTTCCGGTCCTGCCGTTTTGCGCTGTTCCCAGTTTGTCGTTAAAGAGCTGATGCGGGGCAGAGATGCTGTAGAAATGCATCTCGATATTTTACCCGAAATAACCGAAGATGATTTATTTAAACAAATCATGCATACCCTTGAAGATAATCCAAAAAAAGCGTTTAAAAATGCAGTCAAAGGACTGATTCCTGAACGTCTTCTTGACTATTTAATGGAAACGCATGTCATCGGCTCTGAACAAAAATGTGCCAATATCTCGAAAAACACCATGCTTCAATTTACAAAAGAAATTAAAAATTTCTCCTTCCAAGTACACGGCAGTCTTCCAATGGAAAAAGCTTTTGTTACTGGCGGAGGTATTTCAATTAAAGAAATTGTACCAAACACCATGAAATCAAAAATCATGCATGGCCTATATTTTTGCGGAGAAATTTTAGATATACATGGCTATACAGGCGGGTATAATATTACTTCTGCACTCGTTACCGGAAGAATAGCCGGCATGAATGCAGCCTTAGATACAACTATAGATGCTGTTAATTAATGTCTTTCATAATTTATTTTCCTCTGGAAATAATAAGCCTGTCTGAGCTTGCCATCTATCAACTGGCCAGCTTTTACTAACTGTCTTTTTCACATATGTTGAAAGGAAGGATTAGTATGGAAAAAAACTCAATTTGGCTTCCATTGGTTGCCTCTGTCGGTATTGGTGCAGCCACTTTTTATTCTATGACCAATCAACAACAAAATGTAGGTCAGGCTTTGCAGCAAGCAGCTCCTTTTTTCAGCTCTAAACAAAAATCAGGTTCAGGAAACAAGGAGACGGAAACATTAGGACCATTTGGAATGAGTTAATATCTCAGACTGGGAAGTATCCTCCGGGATGCTTCTCTTTTCTATATTCTACAAAAAATAATAATCTTGGGCTGCATTTCTAAACCATTTGAAACATATGAATAAATAGCTGACTTCCTTTCTTTTTCCATTCGTTTTACTTAATAAAGTCTGGCTATCGTCTTAATTTTGAGTTATACTATGTCCGTTACATATTATTTACAAACCAGATTGGAGAGTTTCTTATGCAACGCTTTGGTTTATTATTTCGTATTATTATTGCAATTACTCTCGGTATTATTGTCGGAATAATTGCAAATGATTGGCTTATTCGATTGTTCGCCACATTTAATGATATTTTTGGCGGATTCCTCAGCTTTATCATCCCTCTAATTATTTTAGGGTTTATCGCACCCGGAATTGGTTATATGGGAAAAGGAGCCGGAAAATTATTATCGATTACAGCTTTAATTGCTTATGTATCAACTATCTTCGCTGGTATTGTAGCATATACAGCTGCAAGCAATCTGTATCCATCTATTTTAAGCGGACAGTCATTAACAATGTTTAATGACCCAAGCGGCGCACTGCTGGAAGGTTTTTTGGATTTTGAGCTTCATCCGCCTTTTGAAGTAATTACCGCACTTATTCTTTCGTTTATTTTAGGAATTGGAATGGCAGCATTAAAAAATGATACGTTATTAAAAGTATTTACTGATTTTCGCTCTATTGTCGAATTAGTTATCAGCAAAGCAATTATTCCATTACTGCCAATTCATATTTTTGGAATCTTTGCCAACATGACACATGCAGGACAGGTCGCTTCTATTTTACAAGTATTCGCAGTTGTCTTTGTGATGATTATTCTGTTACATGTTTTATATTTAATCTTTCAGTATTCAGTTGCTGGAGCATTGAGTAAACAGAATCCTTTCCGGATGTTAAAAACCATGCTGCCGGCTTATTTCACAGCGCTTGGAACTCAATCCTCCGCTGCTACAATACCTGTTACATTAGCACAGTCCAAAAAATTAAAGGTAAAAAGCAATATTGCTGATTTCACGATTCCTTTACTTGCTAATATTCATTTATCAGGAAGCACTATTACCCTGTTAAGCTGTGCAACTGCAGTTTTATTTTTACAGGGAGACTCCATCACATTTGGATCTGTTTTTCCTTTCTTACTTGTATTGGGAGTGACGATGATTGCAGCGCCTGGGGTACCTGGCGGAGCTGTTATGGCTTCTATCGGCCTGCTTGAATCCATGTTAGGCTTCGGGCCGACAATGGTATCCTTAATGATTGCACTATATCTTGCTCAAGACAGCTTAGGTACAGCATGTAATGTTACCGGAGACGGAGCGATTACAAGTATAACAGATTCCATTAATAACCGATGGAATATATCTAAATAAGGAAAAAGACGAGAAGTACCATTAAACCTGGATACTTCTCGTCTTTTTAGTATGTAATTTAAAATTCAAATATCGAAGAGGAACGAAGTTAAAAAAACAAGAATACAGCTTGTTCTTTAAAACTTCGGTGTGCTTGCCAAGAAGATGTCCGCTACGACGGTTTTCGATGAGACGAGTAATCGCAGTCCCGGGCCCAGGGCAAAGATCTCGCAGAAAAAAAGCGAATTTCTTTTTTACCCTCGAAGCATAAGCGCGACTTTAGCTCTGTCTGTCGTTTCGCTAATCGCTGAGTCTTCTTTATCGCAGGGTACAACGCGAAGTCTCTAAAGTTTGGCGCCCGGAGCTGGACGCGGCTTTTTTCTATAAATAGTTATCCACAAAGCAATAATTCTATAATTTCCTATGCCACAAAAAAATACACTCATTTTCCTCTCCCGGATAATCGGTATAGAATGGATTTATGAGATATATCCAATATAAAGAAAGTCCTTCATTGTATATGTTCCTTATCGTGGATTTTTATGAATGTCTTCAAATAATACATACACATTTGAAGAGGTTCACCATACAGCACGTATATTTCAAAGACAGTACACCAATAAAATTCTATTTTTTATGTATGATTATAATAACAGCTAAATAGAAGTACTAAAAACTTGTATTAATGCTAGCTTATAAATAGAATGCTTGGTCGATGTTTATCCTAGCGATTTTTCGTTCAGTAACATTCTTTCATATATTTCTAAATAAAAAAAGAGCTAAGCATGATGCTTAACTCTTTTTCAATATGCTGCCTGGCAACGTCCTACTCTCGCAGGGGGAAGCCCCCAACTACCATTGGCGCTGAAGAACTTAACTTCTGTGTTCGGCATGGGAACAGGTGTGACCTCTTCGCTCTCGCCACCAGACAATGTTTTAAAAATCAGTAACAATCAATATTATAATCGTTTTTGAGAAAAAATCAAGTACTAATTTCAAAAAATATGTAAGAATTTGCACCCTGAAAACTAAATAAGAGTAACGTGACATGAAAAAACTTAGATAAGTCCTCAATCGATTAGTATCCGTCAGCTGCACGTGTCGCCACGCTTCCACCTCGGACCTATCAACCTCATCGTCTCTGAGGGATTTTACTCACTTCAAGTGATGGGAAGTTTCATCTTGAGGGGGGCTTCATGCTTAGATGCTTTCAGCACTTATCCTTACCACACGTAGCTACCCAGCTATGCTCCTGGCGGAACAACTGGTACACCAGCGGTGTGTCCATCCCGGTCCTCTCGTACTAAGGACAGCTCCTCTCAAACTTCCAACGCCCACGACGGATAGGGACCGAACTGTCTCACGACGTTCTGAACCCAGCTCGCGTACCGCTTTAATGGGCGAACAGCCCAACCCTTGGGACCGACTACAGCCCCAGGATGCGATGAGCCGACATCGAGGTGCCAAACCTCCCCGTCGATGTGAACTCTTGGGGGAGATAAGCCTGTTATCCCCGGGGTAGCTTTTATCCGTTGAGCGATGGCCCTTCCATGCGGAACCACCGGATCACTAAGCCCGACTTTCGTCCCTGCTCGACTTGTAGGTCTCGCAGTCAAGCTCCCTTCTGCCTTTACACTCTTCGAATGATTTCCAACCATTCTGAGGGAACCTTTGGGCGCCTCCGTTACCTTTTAGGAGGCGACCGCCCCAGTCAAACTGCCCGCCTGACACTGTCTCCGAACCGGATTACGGTCCTGGGTTAGAATGGTCATACAGTTAGGGTGGTATCCCACGGATGCCTCCACGTAAGCTGGCGCTCACGCTTCAAAGGCTCCCACCTATCCTGTACAAACTGCACAAACATTCCATATCAGGCTACAGTAAAGCTCCACGGGGTCTTTCCGTCCTGTCGCGGGTAATGCGCATCTTCACGCATAGTATAATTTCACCGGGTCTCTCGTTGAGACAGTGCCCAAGTCGTTGCACCTTTCGTGCGGGTCGGAACTTACCCGACAAGGAATTTCGCTACCTTAGGACCGTTATAGTTACGGCCGCCGTTTACTGGGGCTTCGGTTCAAAGCTTCGCTCCGAAGAGCTAACTCTTCCCCTTAACCTTCCAGCACCGGGCAGGTGTCAGCCCCTATACTTCGCCTTTCGGCTTCGCAGAGACCTGTGTTTTTGCTAAACAGTCGCTTGGGCCTATTCACTGCGGCTCACTCACAAGTGAGCACCCCTTCTCCCGAAGTTACGGGGTCATTTTGCCGAGTTCCTTAACGAGAGTTCTCCCGCTCACCTTAGGATTCTCTCCTCGCCTACCTGTGTCGGTTTGCGGTACGGGCACCTATGATCTAACTAGAGGCTTTTCTTGGCAGTGTGAAATCAGGAACTTCGGTACTCTATTTCCCTCCCCGTCACAGCTCAGAATCATGTCAGACGGATTTGCCTATCTGACTTCCTCGCATGCTTGGACGCACATCCATCGGTGCGCACTCCTTATCCTCCTGCGTCCCCCCATTGCTCAAACAATCATGAGGTGGTACAGGAATATCAACCTGTTGTCCATCGCCTACGCCTGTCGGCCTCGGCTTAGGTCCCGACTAACCCTGAGAGGACGAGCCTTCCTCAGGAAACCTTAGGCATTCGGTGAAAGAGATTCTCACTCTTTTTTCGCTACTCATACCGGCATTCTCACTTCAAAGCGCTCCACCAGTCCTCACGGTCTGACTTCGCAGCACTTTGAACGCTCTCCTACCATTGTTCGTAAGAACAATCCGCAGCTTCGGTGATACGTTTAGCCCCGGTACATTTTCGGCGCAGCGTCACTCGACCAGTGAGCTATTACGCACTCTTTCAATGATGGCTGCTTCTAAGCCAACATCCTGGTTGTCTGTGCAACGCCACATCCTTTTCCACTTAACGTATACTTTGGGACCTTAGCTGGCGGTCTGGGCTGTTTCCCTTTCGACTATGAACCTTATCACCCATAGTCTGACTCCCAAGCGTAAGTAACTGGCATTCGGAGTTTGACTGAATTCGGTAACCCGGTAGGGGCCCCTAGTCCAATCAGTGCTCTACCTCCAGTACTCTCTATCTTGAGGCTAGCCCTAAAGCTATTTCGGAGAGAACCAGCTATCTCTGTGTTCGATTGGAATTTCACCGCTACCCACACCTCATCCCCGCATTTTTCAACATACGTGGGTTCGGGCCTCCAGTCAGTGTTACCTGACCTTCACCCTGGACATGGGTAGATCACACAGTTTCGGGTCTACGACCGCATACTCATTCGCCCTGTTCAGACTCGCTTTCGCTACGGCTCCGTGTCTTCCACTTAACCTTGCATACGATCGTAACTCGCCGGTCCATTCTACAAAAGGTACGCCGTCACCCATTAACGGGCTTCGACTACTTGTAGGCACACGGTTTCAGGTTCTATTTCACTCCCCTCCCGGGGTGCTTTTCACCTTTCCCTCACGGTACTGGTTCACTATCGGTCACTAGGGAGTATTTAGCCTTGGGAGATGGTCCTCCCGGATTCCGACGGAATTCCACGTGTTCCGCCGTACTCAGGATACACTCCGGAGGAAATTCCTTTTCGATTACAGGGCTGTTACCTTCTTTGGCTGACCTTTCCAGGTCGATTCATCTAAAGAATTTCTTTGTCACTCCAATGGAATGTCCTACAACCCCAAGAAGCAAGCTTCTTGGTTTGGGCTCTTTCCGTTTCGCTCGCCGCTACTCAGGAAATCGATGTTTCTTTCTCTTCCTCCAGGTACTGAGATGTTTCAGTTCCCCGGGTCTGCCTCACCTACCCTATGTATTCAGATAGATGTACTGTTCCATTACGAACAGTGGGTTCCCCCATTCGGAAATCCTCGGATATCATGTTTACTTACAACTCCCCGAGGCATATCGGTGTTAGTCCCGTCCTTCATCGGCTCCTAGTGCCAAGGCATCCACCGTGCGCCCTTATTCACTTAACTAAAGTTTTTGAATAAGATGGCTGATTACAGAATGTAATCAGTTGTGTCGCTATATCAATAGCTTTTTTGCCTTATTTTTAAAGTTTGATGTCGTTGTTACTCTTATTTAGTTTTCAAGGTACAAACTTCCTTTGAGAGAATTGCTCTCTCAAAACTGAACCAAACAACCACGTACGAATTCCGTTATATATCCTTAGAAAGGAGGTGATCCAGCCGCACCTTCCGATACGGCTACCTTGTTACGACTTCACCCCAATCATTCGTCCCACCTTCGGCGGCTGGCTCCAAAGGTTACCTCACCGACTTCGGGTGTTACGAACTCTCGTGGTGTGACGGGCGGTGTGTACAAGACCCGGGAACGTATTCACCGCGGCATGCTGATCCGCGATTACTAGCGATTCCGGCTTCATGCAGGCGAGTTGCAGCCTGCAATCCGAACTGAGAACGGTTTTATGGGATTTGCTGGACCTCGCGGGTTCGCTTCCCTTTGTTCCGTCCATTGTAGCACGTGTGTAGCCCAGGTCATAAGGGGCATGATGATTTGACGTCATCCCCACCTTCCTCCGGTTTGTCACCGGCAGTCACCTTAGAGTGCCCAACTAAATGCTGGCAACTAAGATTAAGGGTTGCGCTCGTTGCGGGACTTAACCCAACATCTCACGACACGAGCTGACGACAACCATGCACCACCTGTCACTTTGTCCCCGAAGGGAAAACTCTATCTCTAGAGCGGTCAAAGGATGTCAAGACCTGGTAAGGTTCTTCGCGTTGCTTCGAATTAAACCACATGCTCCACCGCTTGTGCGGGTCCCCGTCAATTCTTTTGAGTTTCAGCCTTGCGGCCGTACTCCCCAGGCGGAGTGCTTAATGCGTTAACTTCAGCACTAAGGGGCGGAAACCCCCTAACACCTAGCACTCATCGTTTACGGCGTGGACTACCAGGGTATCTAATCCTGTTCGCTCCCCACGCTTTCGCTCCTCAGCGTCAGTTACAGACCAGAGAGTCGCCTTCGCCACTGGTGTTCCTCCACATCTCTACGCATTTCACCGCTACACGTGGAATTCCACTCTCCTCTTCTGCACTCAAGTCCTCCAGTTTCCAATGCACGTTTGCGGTTGAGCCGCAAGATTTCACATCAGACTTAAAGAACCGCCTGCGAGCGCTTTACGCCCAATAATTCCGGACAACGCTTGCCACCTACGTATTACCGCGGCTGCTGGCACGTAGTTAGCCGTGGCTTTCTGGTCAGGTACCGTCAAGGTACGATCAGTTACTATCGTACTTGTTCTTCCCTGACAACAGAGTTTTACGATCCGAAAACCTTCATCACTCACGCGGCGTTGCTCCGTCAGACTTTCGTCCATTGCGGAAGATTCCCTACTGCTGCCTCCCGTAGGAGTCTGGGCCGTGTCTCAGTCCCAGTGTGGCCGATCACCCTCTCAGGTCGGCTACGCATCGTCGCCTTGGTGAGCCGTTACCTCACCAACTAGCTAATGCGCCGCAGGCCCATCTGTAAGTGACAGCAAAAGCCGCCTTTCAACTTTCTATCAGGTGATAGAAAGTGTTATCCGGTATTAGCTCGCGTTTCCGCGAGTTATCCCAGTCTTACAGGCAGGTTGCCTACGTGTTACTCACCCGTCCGCCGCTCGTTCCACGAACTTCCCTCCGAAGAGTTCCGTTCGCTTCCCGCGCTCGACTTGCATGTATTAGGCACGCCGCCAGCGTTCGTCCTGAGCCAAGATCAAACTCTCCATAAAAGTGTTTGAAACATTAGCTTTCAGAAGTCAACTTCTGACTTATTTTTTAAGAAAAACGAGGTTGTCTTTCTTCTTTCGTACTGGTTGTTTTGTTCAGTTTTCAAAGAGCAATTTTGTTTGTTGCTGTTTCAAATCAGCAACTTTATTAATATATCAGATAACCAATGCTGCGTCAACAACTTTTTTATAAAATTATTTTTACAAAAGCGCTAACTCAACGCTGGAAATTTATTATAGCATTATCGACAAATTAAGTCAACACAAAACGAGAAAATTTCTTTTTATCTAATGAAGGGATTAAATAAAGCTGTATTATGTCCTTTTTTGTACTCCCTTCATTAAATTATAAATCTCGTATTGTCTGGTTACCTTACTCCTGCTCAGCATAAAAATCCCGCGGGAATTTATTTTCCCGCGGAATATCCTCTATAGAGTCTATAAATTCGTCACGCTTATGGAATTATTTAATAATAATTTCTCCATCCCACTCCAGCATTCCGCCGCTCATGTTTGATACATTAAACCCTTGCTCTTGTAAAAAAGCGGTTGCGTTATGGCTTCTTCTTCCAGACCGGCAAATCATAATATATTCCTTATCTTTATCTAATTTCTCATAAGCAGCCGGTATATCGCCTAAAGGAATATGCAAAGCATTTTCAATGATTCCTTGTGCTACTTCTTCATCTTCTCTGACATCGATCAACTGAATATTATCGTTTTCTCTGATAGTATCCACTTCTGCCGGTGTAAGCTCTTTTATATCTGCCATTTTCTCTCATCTCCTTCTGTTTTCCTTCTTTATTATATTAAATGCATTATGAATAGGATTCAAATCGTTTGATTAAACTAAGGCAAAACTTAATTATTTTATGAATAGAAGGTGTTATTGATGGCTTATATCAGTTTATTGTTTTTAGCTCTCTTTTTCGCTCCGGCAGAAGCAGCTTCGAATGATGCGATGCTAATCCAAACGTATGAAGAGGATGTTACAGGAGATGGAGAGAAAGAGCTGTTAGAGTTAAAAGGAAAATTATTTGCTGCAGATGGTGTTTATTATCAAGATATTTGGGTTGAAATTTCCAGCCCCTCTACTGATAAAACATGGCGGATAAACTATGGTGGAGGATACGATCCCGAATTACATTTTGCAGAATTAACTCACAACGGTGTCATGGATATTCTTTATCAGAGTCCTACCGGCGGAAGCGGCGGATTATATACTTCTCAGTTAAATCAATGGGAAAAAGATGATTTTATCGAGCTTCCACTGCCAGTAGAGCAGCCCGTGAAAGGGGAATTTATGGATGGTTTTCGAGTGTCCATTCAATTGCTTCCAGATGAAGACCCCATCATTTTAGATGTCTCGGGCCAAAAAGAAGAATATATCCGTTTAAAGCTATACGATGAGCAGGGTAAACTTCTGGAACCTACAACACTTATGATTGATCCTGTTGCATTTTTTGACATCATTGACTTAGACGATGAAGGTCAAAAAGGTCTTAAGAGCTTTCAGCAAATAAGTGGTGCTTATCATGCAGACGGAATTGGAACCGTGGAATCGATTTGGATGTATGATGAGGGGAAATGGATGCTGCTAGAAACAGACTTGCAAACAGATCTTCCGCGTTTGGATAATTCCTCCAGTTAGTATTTTTTATAAAGAAAACATAGAAAAACCGGACTATAATCAATTTCTGCCAAGCGAATTTTGATTATAGCCCGGTTTTCAGTTAGAGAAAATGGATTAATTAGCTACAACATTAACAAGTTTATCTGGAACAACAATCACTTTTCGAATTGTCTTCCCGTCCAGCCATTTTTTTATACTTTCTTGATTTAAAGCCATTTTTTCAAGGTCGTCTTTTTCAGTACCTGCTGGAACGCTTAGTTTCGCACGTACCTTGCCCATCACCTGCAAAACAACTTCCACTTCTTCTTCCACCAGCTTCGATTCATCGTAAGCAGGCCAGCCAGCAAGGCTTATAGAATCTTCATTGCCCAGCTTTTGCCAAATCTCTTCACACATATGCGGAGCGACTGGAGAAAGAAGCTTCACAAAGCCTTCTGCGTAATTTTTCGGGATTGATTCTGCTTTGTAGCATTCATTTACAAATACCATCATTTGAGAAATACCTGTATTAAAGTGAAGATTCTCAAAGTCCTCTGTCACTTTCTTAACCGTTTCATGATAAACCTTATCTAATTCTGTTGCAGCTTCATCTGTAATCTTATCTGTTAATGAATTATCATCATTGATATACAGTCTCCAAACACGATCCAAGAAACGCCGGGAGCCATCTAAACCATTTGTTGACCAGGCAACAGAAGCATCTAATGGTCCCATAAACATTTCATACAATCTTAGCGTATCTGCGCCATGAGAAGAAATAATATCATCCGGATTAACAACATTTCCTTTTGATTTACTCATTTTCTCATTACCTTCTCCAAGAATCATCCCTTGGTTAAATAATTTTTGGAAAGGCTCCTTCGTGGAAACAACTCCAATATCATAAAGGAATTTATGCCAGAAACGTGCATATAACAAGTGAAGCACAGCATGCTCTGCTCCGCCGATATATATGTCGATTGGAAGCCATTCCTCCAATGCTTTTGGATCAGCAAGCTGTTCCGTATTATGCGGATCAACATAGCGCAGGAAGTACCAGCAGCTGCCGGCCCATTGCGGCATCGTATTTGTTTCTCTTCTGCCCTTCATTCCTGTTTTCGGATCAACTACATTTACCCAATCTCCATTCGTGGCAAGCGGAGATTCTCCAGTTCCCGATGGTTTAATCTCGGTCATTTCCGGAAGTTCCAATGGAAGCTCCTCATCCGGCACAGCAGTCATGCTGCCATCTTCCCAATGAATGATTGGAATCGGCTCTCCCCAATAACGCTGCCTTGCAAAAAGCCAGTCACGCAAACGATACGTGATTTTCTTTGTCCCTTTTTTATTTACTTCCAGCCATTCAATCATTTTAGAAATAGCCTCATCTTTATCCAGTCCATCCAAAAATCCAGAATTAACATGGGGTCCGTCTCCTGTATAAGCTTCCTCTTCTATATTTCCGCCAGCGACTACTTCTCTGATTGGCAAATCAAACACAGAAGCAAATTCATAGTCACGCTCGTCATGTCCAGGAACTGCCATAATTGCTCCGCTTCCGTAACTCATCAATACATAATCTGCTACCCAGATCGGCATCTTCTCTCCATTAACAGGATTAATCGCATAGGCTCCCGTAAATACACCTGTTTTTTCTTTGGCAAGATCCGTACGTTCTAAATCAGACTTCGTTTGTACGTCATGCAAATATTTTTCCACAGCTTCTTTTTGTGCTGCGGTTGTAATTTTTTTAACAAAATCATGCTCTGGTGCCATAACAGCATACGTTGCTCCGAACAATGTATCCGGACGTGTTGTAAATACAGTAAAGGTTTCCTCATGTCCTTCAATGGAGAAGGTCACCTCAGCCCCTTCGGAACGCCCAATCCAGTTACGCTGCATTTCCTTCAGGCTTTCCGGCCAATCCAATTCTTCCAAATCAGAAAGCAGTCGATCTGCGTACGCCGTTATTTTAAGCATCCACTGCTTCATCGGTTTACGAACTACCGGATGCCCCCCGCGTTCACTCTTCCCATCAATTACTTCTTCATTGGCAAGCACCGTTCCAAGAGCAGGACACCAGTTGACAGCCACTTCATCCATATAAGCCAAATCATTTTCATAAAGCTTTTTGAAAATCCATTGTGTCCACTTATAATAATGAGGATCTGTTGTATTGATTTCCCGGTCCCAATCATAAGAAAAGCCTAACTCTTTAATCTGTCTCTTAAAGGTTTGAATATTTGCTTCTGTAAATTCTTTAGGGCTGTTTCCTGTATCAATGGCATATTGCTCTGCCGGAAGTCCAAAAGCGTCCCAGCCCATCGGATGCATGACCTCATATCCTTGCATTCTTTTCATTCTGGCTAAAATATCAGTTGCCGTATAACCTTCCGGGTGGCCAACGTGCAGCCCCTGGCCGGATGGATAAGGGAACATATCAAGTGCATAAAATTTCTCTTTATTAGAAAATGTATTTGTTTTGAATGTTTGATTGTTATCCCAATATTTTTGCCATTTTCTCTCGATTTCCTGATGTTGAAAGCTCATTATAATCCTTCCTTTCGTCCTGACTCTTGTATCGTTCAATCACATACGGCACGGACATCTATATCCCGATTTCTTATAAAATCAGGTATAAAAAAAGCCACTCATCCCAATGAAGGGACGAGAAGCTGTGTTTATTCCCGCGGTACCACCCAAATTAACGCTAAGAAGCGCTCGCTTGACATCGGTAACGTTGATGAAACGACAGTAACTACTCTGATTTCATTACTGCAAACTAAAAAGGTGAGTTCATACGTCTATCAGTAGCAGTTTTCACCACCCACTGCTTCTCTAAAACTGATAAAACCTATTACTAATCCTTTTTCATCGTCTTTCGTTTTATGATAGATACTGGAATTATAATGAAATAAATATTCCGTGTCAAGTTGACCTGACGTATCTTACTTCTTAGTATACACTTATTTTTATAATTGGAAACCATATCACGAGGAAAAATATAATACAGACTGTTGACTATTCAATTGGAAGCGGAGCAATAAACATTTTACCGTTTTTCTTGTTATAATGAAATACAGCATATTTCCATTGGAAAAAATACAGAAGGAGACAGTAACATGCTATTAAATGTTTTAACCTGCGCACATGCACTTTTAAAAGAAAGCCTGAAAGAAGGAGATACAGCTATCGACGCGACCTGTGGAAACGGATATGATACATTATTTTTAAGCCAGACTGTCGGCCCTTCCGGCAAGGTATATGGATTTGATATCCAGGAGCAGGCCATTCAAAATACGAAAGCGATACTTTACGAAAATGACTGTCATAATGTAACCCTTATTCAGGACAGCCATGAAAAGATACATAGCAATATTAAAGAAGAAATTTTTGGCGGCGCTATTTTTAACCTTGGCTATTTGCCAAAAAGCGATAAATCAATAGTCACAAAAGCGCCCTCCACCATCGCCTCGGTTGAAGCGATATTGAAAAAACTGAAAACAAACGGTCTGATCGTTCTGGTTATTTATTATGGACACCCGGGCGGCGGGGAAGAAAAAGAAGCGGTTCTTTCTTACGCTTCACAATTAAATCAAAAAGAATATCAAGTGCTCAGGTACCAATTTATCAATCAGCAAAATCAAGCACCTTTTTTAATTGCTATCGAAAAAAAGAAACGCTCTGCATCATAGAGCGTTTCTTATGCAATTCCTAAAAATAGTAATCGAAAGAATAAATTTAAGAAGTGCCCGGCTGTCATGATAATAAATATAATAAATGAAATCATGAGCACACGGGAGCGAAGTGTCTTATATTTTTTGGGATAGGGAATCCAAATATAAGCTGATACAACCATGAGCGGGACAGAATATAAATATCCAAATAGATAAACCCAGTCGCGCAATGCAGAAAGGTCACCCAGTTCAGGGTCTTGCAGGCTGTTCAACTGATTCATATATCCGGCTGCAAAAATAATAGTTAGCAAAATAAAATAACCAAATGTTGTCAGACGCAGCCATTTTTGCTCATCGCTTATCAGTATATAGACACCGATAAAAAATAAAATCCCTATTACAATTTGAATCAACATGAAAGTACAACCCCATTTTTAACGATAAATCAGTTCTCTGCGCCACATGCAAAACTTTCTCTCTCTGTAAAAGTCCGCCTGTTTGTATGGATGTCCCATTATCCATAGCGAGATTAAAACAGATTTATACAATTACTTATTCCAGTTATGACTGGAACATCTGTTACTGCTCCCATTGTCAAATCAACAACGTGGAAATTACTTAGAATAGCATTTCTGTTTATCTCTTTATGTTATTACTATCCTTAAGTAACCAGCTTATTTATTCTACCATAAAAAGATGCGTATCTGTAGAGGATAAAAAGAAATAAATCTACATTCAAACTTATTATCCACATCAAACAAATGACTTAGAATATATGCCTACAATTAGGAGATTACGATAGGAATAACAAGTCTTTCTCCTTCATTCAGTACTAAAATCAACTCATTTAGAACTGCCTTTCCAGATAATATTTCCTTTGATATACTTTAATCAATATGACTGAGTTGGAGGAATACAAATGATTGAATCATATAAAGGAATAACCCCGTCTATTGATTCTGCCGCATTCATTGCCAAAAATGCAGTAATCAACGGAGACGTGACGATTGAAGAAGAAGCAAGTATTTGGTTTCATACGGTGATTCGCGGTGATGTAGCACCGACAAAAATAGGTAAGCGTACCAATGTCCAGGATCTCTCTATGCTGCATCAAAGTCCTGATATGCCGTTAATTCTTGAAGATGATGTCACTGTTGGACACCAAGTCACCTTGCATTCAGCAATTATACGCCATCATGCGCTGATTGGCATGGGGTCCATTATTTTAGATGGCGCAGAGATCGGGGAGCATGCTTTTGTCGGCGCAGGAAGTCTGGTGCCGCCGGGCAAAAAAATACCGCCCCGCACATTAGCTATGGGTAGGCCGGCTAAAGTGGTTCGTGAATTAACCGATAAAGACTATCAAGAAATGGACCGCATCCGTAAATCCTATGTGGAAAAAGGACAATATTATTTAAAAGAAACAAACATGGGCGGAAATGAGTAAAACCATCCTATTCCAAAGAAAAACGTCAGGCATCTTCAAACACCTGACGTTTTTTTATTTTGCAGTCAACGCTTTTAATTCTTCGACTTTATCTGTTTTTTCCCATGGGAATGTAATATCTGTACGTCCGAAATGGCCGTAAGCAGCTGTGTTTTTAAAGATTGGCCTTCTTAAATCAAGCATGCGGATAATACCTGCCGGACGCAAATCAAAAAGCTCCCGGACTGCTTCCACTAATCTCTCTTCACTGACTTCCCCTGTACCGAACGTATTGATTGAGATAGAAACGGGCTGTGCAACGCCAATCGCATAAGCCAGCTGAACCTCACAAGAATCAGCAAGACCTGCAGCAACAATATTTTTAGCAACATAACGGGCCGCGTATGCAGCAGAACGATCCACTTTCGTTGCATCTTTACCGCTAAAAGCGCCGCCGCCATGTCTGGCATAGCCTCCATAAGTGTCTACAATAATCTTTCTTCCGGTCAAGCCGACATCGCCTTGCGGACCGCCTAAAACAAAGCGCCCGGTCGGGTTAATATAGTACTTTGTTTTTTCATCCAGTAATTCACCGGGTACAACAGCTTCGACAACATGTTTAATAATATCCGCTTCGATTTGTTCATTCGTAATATCCGGATGATGCTGCGCGGAAATGACAACCGTATCTACACGCAGCGGCTGGTTATCTTCACCGTATTCAACGGTTACCTGTGTTTTCCCGTCTGGACGCAGATAGCCGATAATCTCTTCCTTCCGGACATCTGCTAATCTTTTGGATAAACGGTGTGCTAAAGAAATTGGTAAAGGCATCAGCTCTTCAGTTTCATTACATGCATAACCAAACATTAATCCCTGGTCACCGGCACCAATTGCCTCGATTTCTTCTTCGCTTTCTTGTCCTTGTCTTGCTTCCAGCGCAACATCCACACCGCCGGCAATATCAGGAGACTGCTCATCAATAGCAGTCAATACAGCACATGTTTCTGAATCAAAACCATATTTTGCCCGTGTATAGCCAATTCCTTGTACTGTTTCACGTACAATTGCAGGAATATCTACATATGTACTTGTAGAAATCTCTCCGGCAACTAAAACAATTCCAGTTGTAACCGTAGTTTCACAAGCTACTCTGGCATTCGGATCCTTCGAGAGAATCTCATCCAGAATAGCGTCTGAAATTTGGTCAGACATCTTATCCGGATGCCCTTCAGTAACTGACTCAGAAGTAAATAAACGACGATTTGCAGCCATAAGGCTAACTCCCCTTCTCCAATAATGTTACGGAACTCTATTTCAATATAAATTTATCATTCCACCCAATGTGGTTTCATTTTTTAGAGGATATTTAAAAAGTCTCCTAAAAACAAAAAAACCTCTCCTTCAAAATATATGAGGAAAGGAAAACTTATTGGCCTTTCGCTCTTATTGTTCAAGGAATGATCCTTGCATCAGGTTAGCACCTTTCACTTCAAGTGAGGTTGCTGGGCTTCATCGGGACTGTCCCTCCACCATCTCCAAATAAGAGTATCCGTTCAATATTTAGATTAACGAAACAAGCCTCTCCTGTCAACCTTATTATCATTTGTGACAGAAAAAATAATTTTTCATAAATTAGTATGGACTATTATATTTAATGTGTTATACTAATAAACATATTTCAAGATAAAATCAATTCTAAACCATTAATTAAGGAGTGAATAATTGCTTTATGAAAATATTGCGGAGAAGTATACTGGAGGAGCTCACTTTAACTAATATTTACAGCAACTATTCTGTTGGCCAGCTTATTGAAAAAATTATTCATCGTGATGAAGCAAAATTAACATCTACTGGCGCGGTCCGTGCCACCACTGGAAAATACACGGGACGTTCTCCAAAAGATAAATTTATTGTAAAAGATGCTTTGTCAGCGGATAAGGTAGACTGGGGAAATGTTAATCAGCCTATTGAAGAGGAAGTCTTTAATCAGCTGCTGGGCAAAGTGATTGCCTATCTAGATAACCAAGAGGAAATTTTTCACCTGCAAGCTTATGCGGGTGCGGATGAAAAATACAAACTGCCTATTCAGGTAATCAATGAATACGCTTGGCATAATTTATTCGCAAGACAATTATTTATTCCTGTTGAAAAAGACATGGAGCAATTACATGAAGCTGATTTTACAGTAATCTCCGCTCCCGGTTTTAAAGCAGACCCGGAAGTTGACGGTACAAACTCCGAGGCTTTTGTTCTCATTTCCTTTGAACAGCGCATTGTGCTTATCGGCGGAACAGAATATGCTGGAGAGATAAAAAAATCTATCTTCTCTGTAGCTAATTTCCTGCTCCCTGAGCAAAATGTTCTGTCCATGCATTGCTCCTCTAACGTTGGAGATGAAGGCGATGTTGCTTTATTTTTCGGGTTATCCGGAACTGGAAAGACCACACTTTCAGCTGACATTGACAGAAGATTAATCGGTGATGATGAGCATGGCTGGAGTGACGAGGGTGTCTTTAATATTGAAGGCGGCTGCTATGCAAAATGCATTAATTTATCCGCAGAAAAAGAACCGCAAATCTTTGATGCGATCCGCTACGGATCTGTTCTGGAAAATGTCGCCTTGGATGAAGATACACGCGTCCCGGATTATGATGATACTTCGTTAACAGAAAATACACGGGCAGCTTATCCATTAGAAAATATTGATAACAGCTTAGAGCCAAGTGTGGCTGGACATCCAAATACAATTATTTTCCTGACCGCAGATGCTTCCGGTACTTTGCCGCCAATCAGTAAATTGACAAAAGAGCAGGCAATGTATCATTTCTTAAGCGGATACACGAGCAAACTGGCTGGTACAGAACGTGGTGTAACTAAGCCTGTAGCTACATTCTCAGCATGCTTCGGATCTCCGTTTTTACCATTAAATCCATCTGTCTATGCAGAAATGCTCGGAGAAAAAATTGATAAATTTGATGCAAATGTATTTCTGATTAATACTGGCTGGACCGGCGGCATGTTCGGTGTGGGAACGAGAATGAAATTATCCTACACGCGTGCGATGGTGCATTCCGCTTTAATCGGCGAGTTAAATGACGCGGAAACAACAACAGATGAAATTTTCGGATTGGCTATTCCAAAATCCATTCCAGGTGTTCCTGATGAAGTGCTTGTTCCTAAAAATGCTTGGGCGGATAAGGAAAGTTATGAATTGGAAGCTAAAAAATTAGCTGGAAAATTTCATATGAATTTCGAGAAATTCACGGAAGTCAGCGAAACAATTCAACAGGCTGGTCCGCTGTATCGTCCAGTATAATCAAACAGCTTCTCCAAAATAGCATATTCACGCGTTAAAAGGGTAAACTCCAATTTGGATTTACCCTTTTTTCTTGCTGCTCTTTCCTTTTCACCTCACAAAATCTCCAAATTCTAGGCGTTCACACAATCATCCCGCGAAACATATATTTATAGAAGATATTCAAGAACAGTTTTTTGAGAAAGGAAGGAAGAAGAAAATGAGAAAGCTTGCTTGTTTCATTCTATTGATTTGTTCTCTGCTTCTCATTAGTGCCTGTAATCAAAATAAAATGACCCAGATAGACCTTGCAGAAGTCACACGATCTATTTTTTATGCACCGCAATATGTTGCTTTAGAAAAAGGCTTTTTCGAAGAAGAAGGACTGGAGGTTGATTTGCAAACAACATGGGGCGGCGATACGACAATGACAGCACTGTTATCTGACAGCGCAGATATTGCGCTGGTCGGCTCAGAAACATCTATCTATGTCTATGCTCAGGATTCCAGGGATTACGCCGTGAACTTTGCCCAGCTGACTCAGACAGACGGCACATTTTTAGTAGCCAAGGATGCAGATGAAGAATTTAATTGGGAGGATTTACGCGACAGCCATTTTCTCGGCCAGCGTGTCGGCGGAATGCCCCAGATGGTTGGAGAGTATGTTTTGAAGCAGCATGATATCAACCCTCAAGAAGATTTAAATTTAGTTCAGAATATTGATTTTGCAAATATTCCAGGCGCTTTTGCCAGCGGCGATTATGAGTATGTGCAGTTATTTGAACCAACCGCAAGTATTTTTGAAGCGAATGGCCAGGGTGAGATTGTCGCCTCTTTCGGAGAAGAATCCGGGCAAGTGCCGTACACTGTCTTCATGGCAAAGCAAAGCTTTTTAGATGAAGAAGAGGAAACGGTCGAAGCATTTACCAGAGCAATCTATAAAGCACAGCAATGGGTGCAGGAAACAGATTCGTTAGAAATTGCCGAAGTGGTAGAGCCATATTTTGAAGATACCGATGTAGAAATGCTCGCGAATGCCATCGACCGTTATAAACAGCAGGGATCCTTTGCGACATCTCCACTGCTGAAAGAGGATGCCTGGGAAAACCTAAAAGATATTATGGATGAAGCTGGAGAACTCCCTGGAGACGCTCCCTATGAAGATCTCGTCAACACAGAGTATGCAGAGCGGATTATCGGGGAATAAAGGAGGCCAACAATGTCTTATCTTACATTAGACCGGGTATCTCATTACTACTTCTCCAAAAAACAATATACAGAAGCGCTGCACAATATCTCTTTCTCTGTGAAAAAGAATGAATTCATTTCATTGCTCGGACCAAGCGGCTGTGGTAAATCTACGCTGCTCTCTCTTATCTCTGGAATGCTGCAACCTGCTGAAGGCAATATTTTAGTGAACGGTAAGAAAATAGAGGGAAGCGATTTAGAAATCGGCTACATGCTCCAGCAGGATTATCTGTTTCCCTGGAAAAATATTATTGATAATGTGCTCATTGGACCCAGAATCAGAAAACGGCAGCCAGAGGATTTAAAGCAAAGAGCAATTGCCCTTTTGGAAGAAGTCGGTCTAGAAAATGTCGCAGATAAATACCCTAATGAATTATCAGGAGGGATGCGGCAGCGGGCGGCATTAATCAGAACACTTATCACAGAGCCGGAAATTCTCTTACTGGATGAACCCTTTTCTGCTCTGGATTTTCAGACAAAGCTAAAACTGGAAGTATTGGTAGCTGATTTATTAAAAGCTTATCAAAAAACAGCGATTCTGGTAACACATGATATTGGGGAAGCTATTTCAATGAGCGACCGGATTATTCTGATGTCTTCGCATCCCGGTGCAATTGAAAAAGTATATGACGTGCCTGTTGAATTACGAAATGAATCACCGTTTATGGCAAGAAAGCATCCAAAATACAGCCGGCTTTTCGATAAAATCTGGGCGGACTTAGACCAGCAAAAAGATACAGTAAAGCCTCTAGAGGAGGATGCTTATGAACGGCCCTAAGTTATTTGCACTCTATCAGCAAAAATTAAAAAAAGAGGCTAAGATTGTACTGACCTGGCAGCTGTCTATTTTAATTTTATTTTTTGCTCTCTGGGAGACAGCCAGCAGGTTTTACTGGATAGATCCGCTGCTCTTCAGCTCGCCCAGCCGGGTATTCAGCTCGATATGGAGCCGGCTCTTAGAGGGATCCTTACTCAGTCATATTCAGATTACGCTGCTTGAAACCATCCTCGGCTTTTTGATCGGCACAATTGCCGGAATTATCATTGCTTCTATGCTCTGGAGCTTTCATCGTTTTGCGAAAGTCATGGATCCTTATCTGGTAGTTTTTAACGCGATGCCAAAAGTGGCTCTCGGCCCGATACTCATCGTAGCACTTGGTCCCGGCTATTTATCCATCATTGCGATGGGATTTATTATTTCTGTTATTGTTACCACCCTTGTTGTATTTGCGGCTTTCAACGAGGTAGACCAAAATTATTTAAAAGTGTTGCGGAGCTTTGAAGCAACAAAATGGCAATGCTTTAAAGAAGCGGTTTTTCCTGCCTCCTTACCAGCTATTATCTCCACCTTAAAGGTGAATGTCGGGCTATCCTGGGTAGGAGTTATTGTCGGGGAATATTTAGTTTCCAAACAGGGGTTAGGATATTTAATTATTTACGGCTTTCAGGTATTTGATTTTACGCTTGTTATGTCCAGCCTTGTCATCATCGCTATCCTTGCGGCGATTATGTACAAAACCGTAGAAAAAATAGAGCAGATGCTGATCCGAAAATAGCAGCCAGCGCTCAGCTGACTGCTATTTTTATACATACGATTTTTTTATCCGGAGCAAACAGGATTCCAGTACAGCATCCTTCATAATAAAACTAAAATCCGTTTTCCTTTTTACATTCGCCGGGATATTCTTTAGGAATACCGGACCTTTCGTTTCATAATAAGTAGATTGCGGAATCAATTCATCAATTTCCGCATAGTAGACATTCTTAATGACTGTTTCATAACGCCCGTCCACTTTATACTGTCCAATGTAATGGAGCTTGTTTACCGTTGCCCCTGTTTCCTCCATAACTTCCCGGACAGCTGCCTGCTCTGCTGTCTCTCCAGGTTCGACCTTCCCTCCAGGAAATTCAATTCCTCTTTCCTTGTGATCCGTTAACAGCCATCTATCTTTATATCTGCAAATCACCCATACATGCTTAGGGCTTTTTGAAAATGGATGATCTAAAAAAGATAATTGTACCGTATTATTGTAAAAATCCTTAAAAACGTTCACTACTTCCACTACTTTCCCACAGGGCTGTTATCACTTATAGCTTATATCTTGAATTTTCCAGCCGTTTTGAAATGCCATCTCCACCACAAGAGTGTAACTCCCTACCATGTCATTTTCATTTTCCTGTACTACTTGTACAGAATGATTTGATATATTTATCATATCATATTCATTTTCTTCTTGAAACCATGGCTCCGTTTGTGTCGGGATAACATAAACGCCTTCCGCTTCAGCCCGGAAGTAATAGTCAACAAAGGCTGCGGCTAATTCTGGTGTAACATATGCTTCAAAAGCTTCTGTAAGCTCCTGTTCTGTTGCATAATGCTTCAGCTTATACGAATCATCCGCATCCTGCTTCAATGTATCTTCTAACCCATTCATAACGCGAATAACTTCATCCTGATCCGGCTGCATTTCTTCTGCTTCTGCAGATGCATCAATCTGATTGTTTCCTTCGCCAGCAGACTCTCCAGGTACAGTGATAGATAAAATAACGGCTGTCATCATTGTAAAACAAAGAATTAAAGCGAGCTTTCTCATCTACAAGCACTCCCTCTTCTTATCTATGTTTCCTGTCTAAACAAAACCTGTTTTTACTGATGAAAAATTCTTTATTTCTGATTTTCCATACACTATACTGTACCTTTTTATTATATCATCTAAACATTTTCATACCAAAGTACTTTTTTACCTACTCTTCATCCAATATTCCCATAGTCCGAATATGGTTCTTCGTATTTTCATCCCCCAGATCATATAACGCTTGATACACTCCTGCCATCGTTTCATCATAGACATCATTGGCAGTGTCCAAATGGTAGGGCACAAAAGGGATATGTGAACGTTTATAGCTGTCAAAACTCGCTTCATGCAGTCCTTCAAATTTTCTGCGCAGCATTAATATCTCTTCTGCCGTCGCATAAATCACAAAATCATCATTTCCCTGATACGGAATCCGGGAAATCTCACCTTGTCCAATACTGATAAAATATTTTTGTTTATCCAATATCATCACCTCACGATTATATTCTCCGCAAAAAACGAAAATAATCTCTTAAATATGAAAAAAAGCGCATATACCTTTGAAGGTATACACGCCTTTTCAAACTGTTATTACAGATTATCATTATTGTCCGTATTATCCGTACGATTCTGCTGCTCCTGATTAATGGAAGTATTATCAATTGTTCTATCAAATTTCTGCAGATATTTTGCTGCAAAATCTTTTCCTCCCAAACCAAAGGCAAGTCCAAAGGCCAATGCTAATGCGGCCAGCAGCAAGATAAATGCACTATTTACAATAGTTGATGCAATACCTAATTGGGATACAGCCATAAATGCTGCCAGAATCAAAATACTATACTTGGCAAACCCTGCAAGTACACCAGTTGCCGGTCCATTTAACAGATGCAGTAATACTTTTTGCACCATTGAACCGAGTAATAAAGCAATGCCCAAAATAAGCACTGCTGCCAGAACATTTGGCAGATAAGCAGTAATTGCGGTTGCAATTCCTACCAGGAAATCCAACTGAATAATATACAATGCCTGCACCGTTAAGAAGAAAATAATTAAAATCTGTACAACATAGCCGCCAATATAAGATGGTGTCCATTTCGCCTGGTCCACTGCTTTATTATTGCTGACCGTGGAGACAAAACGATTAAATCCTAATTTAGCAAGATAACTGCTGACAAATTCGCCAATCAGTTTACCTAACCAGATGCCAACCAGAATTAAACCAATTGCAATCAAGATATTCGGAATCATCTGCACAACACTGTGCAGCATGCCAATCGCCGGCTCCGTAATCCCTGCTAATTCCAATTGTTCTAAAGCAGAGATGGTAATTGGAATCAGAATAAGAATGAAAACAATGTTTCCGACAAATTTTGCAAAAGATGTCCCTTCAAATAAATTGGACAGCTTTAATTTTTGAATCCATTTCTCTGTACCTGCTGCGTCTAATAAATTCGTTACGACACTGCGGACAATCTTGCCGACAAACCAGCCTACTGCAAAAATAAGTATGGCTGCAGCAAGTTTAGGGATAAAGTTTAAAACAGACGCCAACAGACCGCTAAACGGTTCGGCAACCCCCTGAATATTTAAAGCCTGCAGTACACCAGGAATAAATAGGAGTAAAATAAGATAGAACGCAAATTTCCCGATAGTTTCCGTTGTTTTTCGGATTCCATCCTCAGAATCAGCAACTCCTATTTTGGAAAACAGGCGCTGAATGCGCAGTTTCTTGCTTCCTTCAACAATCATCCATTGGACAACGGTTGCAATGACCCAAGCCAATAGTAAAATTAATGCTGCCTTCACTACTGCCGGTATGAAATTTAAGAATGTTGAGATCAAATCCGATAATGGATTAGCAATCATCGACAGATTAAGAATATTGAAGAACAAAATAAATGCAACAATCAGCAGTATGTAATAAACTGCTTTTGCAATAACCTTTTCTGACTTCACCGGTTCCCCTTTTAACCGGAACCGATTAAATAGCTTATCATCCCAGTTCGTTTTCTTTAACGCTTTTTCTATTACGTTGCTTATCAGTTTAGCAAGCAGCCATACGATAAGAAGAACAATAAGCGCTATAACCACATTTTGGAGTCCAGTCCAAAAGTTTGCTGTAAAATAATCGTTCATAAAGTTTTCCATTGATTTTTGCCCCTTTCTAAACAGTATAGTTAGCGCTACCCGTCATTAAAAAGAGCCAAACCTATTTTATGAAACTGTAAAGAAACAGCAAAAAATTTGTTACAAACTTGCTATGCGCCTATCGATAATTCTTTAATGCCTGACGAACCAGCTTATTTGCAGCATTTCTCGGTAATTGATCCATATAATGAATTTCCTTCGGATGTTTATAACGTGCTAATTTATCCTTTAAGAAAGAAAGAATCTCCTCTTTTGTAATCATTTTGTCCGTAACAACAAAAGCAACCGGAATTTCTCCCCATTCCTTGTCCGTCAAGCCGGTTACCCCCGCTTCCCGAATTCCTTCTATCTGCAGCAATATATTTTCAATTTCTGACGGATAAATATTTTCCCCGCCGGAAATAATTAGATCACTGCGGCGATCAACCACATATAAGAAGCCTTCTTCATCTAAATACCCCACATCGCCTGTTGCCAGCCAGCCATTTAAGAAAGATTTTTCATTCGCTTCTGGTCTATTATAATAACCAGGTGTCACCATTGGCCCCTTAACAAGTATCTCCCCAACTTCATTCGCCTGCTGTCCGCGTATTTTTAATTGCGCCGGAAACAGCGGTTTTCCTGCTGACCCCACTTTTCGAAGTGCGTCTCTCGGACTTAATGTCACAATTTGAGAAGCTGTTTCCGTCATACCATAGGACTGGAATACAGGAATTTGTTTTGCTTTCGTTTGCTGCAGCAGCGATTCTGGGGCTGGCCCTCCTCCGAGAAGCATACAGCGGAAACTCTCCGGATAACTTGATTCCCCCAGATAACTTACCAGGCGCTGCAGCATGACAGTGACAACAGAGGCAATCGTTACTTCCTTATTCATAATCGCATCGTGGACATCTTCCACATCAAATTTTTCCAATAAGTAAATTGGCATGCCGTAAATAATTCCTTTTAACATCGTGGACAATCCGCTCACATGGAATAGCGGGAGTGGAATCAGCCATTTATCGTCATTGTGCTTTCCAAAATTCAAGCTGGAGCTTGTTGCACTCCACCAGTGATTTTCATACGTATGCTGGACAGCCTTCGGAAAACCGGATGTCCCGGACGTATACATCATTGTGAATACATCAGACAGCTCTATCTCTTCCAAAAGCTGCATATGAGGAGAGGCTTTTAACTGATTCAGTTTTTCAAACGTCAGCTGTTTTATTTCTGTCAAAGCCTCCTCCTCTGCTTCTGCAACCAGCAGCGTAACTTCCGCATCTTCCATTTGCTGTTTTCGTTCGAAAGCAGTTAAGCGCATATTTAATAAAACAGCCACTGCACCTAAATAACTGCAAGCATGAATGGTCTCTATCATTTCGATGCTGTTGCCTGAAAGCACCGCCACATGATCACCTTTTGTTACATCAGCGGCAGCAAGCTTTCTTGCTTTTTCCCGGCTGTTTTCAGCCAGCTGGCTAAACGTCACGGTAGTGCCATCTTTCCATTCTACGGCTGTTTCATCGGGGGATAAATCGGCTTGTTTATCAAGCCAATGGGGAATAACTGTACTCATTTTACTTCCTCCGTCGTTATTAAAATATATTCCTTCCTTTGCGAAAAGAAACCTTTGCGTAATCTGCAAAGGTTTCTTCCATACTGACTTAAGGGAATCTAGGGAACTGTTTGAAGTTCGGCTTTCTTTTTTCTTTAAACGCGTCTCTGCCTTCTTTTGCTTCATCTGTTGTGTAGTAAAGAAGGGTTGCATCCCCGCCAAGCTGCTGCAGTCCTGCTAAGCCATCCGTATCAGCATTAAAGGATGCTTTCAGGAAGCGTAATGCCATTGGCGATTTTTCTAAGATTTCTTCACACCATTGTAAGGTTTCTTCTTCTAATTTTTCCAAAGGTACCACAGTGTTTACCAATCCCATTTCATATGCTTCTTCCGCATTATATTGACGGCACAGGTACCAGATTTCACGTGCACGCTTGTGTCCTACTAAGCGGGCTAAATAGCCTGCACCATAGCCTGCATCGAAGCTGCCCACTTTTGGTCCGGTTTGTCCAAAGATTGCATTATCTGCAGCAATCGTTAAGTCACAAACTACATGAAGCACGTGTCCGCCTCCGATTGCATATCCAGAAACCATTGCAACTACCGGCTTCGGAATGGTACGGATCAAGCGCTGCAGATCAAGTACATTTAAACGCGGAACTTCATCGCCGCCAACATAGCCGCCATGACCGCGGACAGACTGGTCTCCGCCGGAACAAAATGCTTTATCTCCTTCTCCAGCTAACACAATCACGCCGATGGAGGAATCGTCTCTTGCATCTGTAAAAGCCTCAATCATTTCTTTTACGGTATTTGGTGTAAAGGCATTACGTTTTTCAGGACGATTAATCGTTACTTTTGCAATCCCGTTGTATTTTTCATAAATTATTTCTTCAAAGTTCTTCACTTTTTGCCATTCTACTGTCATGTTAATGACTCCTTTCAAGCGCAAGGCTTATGACGTAATATGATTTTCATTTAAGAACACATTTACCATTTTACCAAAGTTTCGCGATTTTTCCACATGAACAGCATGACCGGCTTTCGGACGAAGCATGAATGCTGCCTGTGGAATTGCTTTTTGCATCATTTGATTTATGGCGACAAATTTCTCGTCCTCTTCGCCGGCAATCAATAAAGTCGGTTTCGCAAGCTCTGATAATTGCCCCCACCAGGAGGGCTGAGTACCTGTTCCCATCGCCTGCAGAGACATCGCCAAGCCTTCCTCCTTTTGAGAAAGACGTTCATTACGGATATTCCTCTGCACATGATCCGGCAGCTGTTTTTGAGTGGCGAATAAAGGAAGCTCCTGCCATGTATCTACAAATGCTTCGATGCCATTTTCTAAAATACGCTGTGCCAGCTGCTCGTCCTTTTCTTTCCTTTCACGACGGGCAGCTTCCTCTTTTAATCCTGGAGAGGCACTCTCTAATATAAGAGAAGCAATATACTCCGGATAATACATTGCAAAGCTGACTGCGGTTCTTCCTCCCATAGAATAGCCGACGACATGCGCTTTTTTTATTCCTAATTTATCTAAAAGCTCCGCAAGCAGGGTACAGCAATCTTTCATCGAAGAAATGGTACTGTCTGCCTCTCCATGCCCCGGCAAATCCACTAAAATACATTGATAGCCGGATAAATACGAGCAAGTCTCGCGCCAGGTCTCGCGTGTTCCGGTAAATCCATGTAAAAACAGCACAGGTTCTCCTTCACCGATGATTTCGTATGGTAAACCCGCTGAACTCATTGCCATCCCTCTTTTATCTCTGCCATAACACGATTCCATTTCTCCCGGTGCCAGACAGCATTTTCATCACGATCTGTTTTCACTTCAATGATGGATAAGCCGGATTGCTGATAACTTTGCTCCAGCTGTTCCTTTAAAGCACGCTCTGTTGAAACAACCTGATAAGCTGCACCATATAACGCTCCGGCTTTTTCAAAAGGCAAGTCAACCGGCGTGCCAAAAAGTGCTTCAAAATGCTTCTTATCATTAGCCTGTGGAAGAAAAGAAAAAATTCCTCCACCGTTATTATTTACTAATACAATAGTGATTGGGAGCTGGTATTGTTTTGCCGCCAGCAGCCCATTCATATCATGGAAAAAGGAGAGGTCTCCAATCAGCAGGGTAACCCGCTGGCCAGCTGCTGCTGCACCAACAGCACTTGAAATCACACCATCAATCCCATTTGCTCCCCGATTGCAAAGGATGGAAACAGCCTTCGAAGACACCATAAAAAAGCTATCCACATCACGGACAGCCATACTGTTTCCGACATATAATGTTGTCTGGTCAGGAATAACCGCTGCTATTCCGCGGGCGGCTTCTCCCTCTGTTACCTGCGTTTCTTCTCCAGATAATAAATGATTCTTAGCAATTTGATTATAATGCAGCCATTCATCCAGCCATGCTGCAGTTGGAAGCTTATCCGGCGCTTTTTCAATCAGCTGGCTGCATAGTTGTCTTGGGTCAGCATAGATATAAGCTGTATCATTGCCGGTCGGGTCACGGAAGCCTTCATTCTCTTCTACAACAAACTGCGGAATATGGCTATGCTCTTTGACATAAAACAAATATGCTTTCGATACCGGCATCGCTCCGAAGCGGATAATATAATCCGGCTGCAGCCGCTCACGGATTTCCGAATCTCGTAAGAACGCATCGTACCCTTCGATGACATGAGTTTTGTCATGTTCCCCTGTCCGCAGCTGTGATAAAGGATCAGCCAGAACAGGCAGATTCCAAACTTGAGCCAGTTCGCATACACGCTCTGCGAAATTTACATTCATCTCTGGTCCGCACACGAGGAGCCCTTTTCGAGAAGAACCAAAAAGAGCCGTAAGTTCCTGTATTTGTTCTTCGCCTAAATACTTCATGCCTTCCATTCTATTTATGCGGGCAGTAGATTTCTCTTTTTCAGCACCCCAAATATCAGGAAGGGTGAAATCTGGCGTGAGCGGTTCTCTAAAGGGAAAGTTTACTTGAACAGGCCCTTTATTCCCCTGCTCTGTAAAGGCAAAAGCCTGCGCTGCTTTTTGACGCGCATAACGCAGCATTGGCGGCGTTCCTTCCGGGGTCGCCATCTCATGAAACCATTTGACATAATCTCCATACATTTTTATTTGCTCAATGGCTTGCGGAGCCCCGACCTGACGTAATTCATGCGGACGGTCCGCTGTCAAAACGAGCAGGGGCACTCTGCTGTAAAAAGCCTCTACCACAGCCGGATAATAATTTGCAGCAGCCGTTCCTGATGTACATACCAGTGCTACCGGCCGATTTGATTTTTTCGCTAATCCCAATGCAAAAAAGGCTGCTGACCTTTCATCGATAACAATCCATTCTTTGATAGATGGATGCTCTCTAAACACCAGCGCCAGCGGAGTGGACCTGGAGCCGGGAGAAATAACAACATCCGTCATCCCATTCCTCGCCAGCTCGTCAATAAAGTTTGCAGTATAACGTGTTAAGCTTTCTGTATAATTCATTTCTCTAATCCACTCCTAAAACAGATAACATCGGCATCAATTTAATATTAGTCTCTTCATATTCACTTTCCGGAATCGAATCCTCGACAATTCCGCACCCTGCAAACAGGGAAGCTTCGTCCTTTTGGATAAGTGCGGAACGTAAGGCGACAGCAAATTCTCCATGATTATTACTGTCCATCCAGCCGATAGGTGCTCCGTACCAGCCCCGGTCCAATAATTCATTTTCCCGGATAAACGCTAACGCTTCCTGTCTCGGCGTTCCGCCAAGAGCAGGCGTCGGATGCAGACCGCTGATAATGGAAAAAATACGATGGTTTTTTTTCAGTTTTGCACGCACCGGCGTATATAAATGTTGAAGTGTTTTATATTGATGCACAGCCGGTTCAGACGGAACATTAACATCTGTACAGTAAGCCTCCATCGTATTGCGGATCATCTGCACGACATAATCATGCTCCTCGCGGTTTTTTGGGTCTCTAAACAGATTATCAGCGATTTGCTCGTCCTCTTCCATTGTCTCTCCGCGTGGTGCTGTACCGGCTAAACAGGTAGAAAGTACTTCGTCATCTTTCACTTTAACGAGACGCTCCGGCGTTGCTCCAAGGAAACAATCCTCTCCCATTTCATAGCCAAACACATAGGTATTTGGCTGCGTATCTACAAGACGCTTGAGAATGTCGGGAATGTTTGCTGATTGATTAAAATGCAGCCGTACCTCTCTTGCCAGCACAATTTTATCAACTGCCGTATTTTTCATCACATCTGTAGCCTTTTTAATTGTTTCCTTCCATTGTTCCGGATCAATCTCTGTTTTACGTTGAATGTGCAATACATATCCATCCCTCTTATTCTCTGCATTATTCAGCAGGGTCTGACGATGGTCTTGTAATTGCTCCAATACACCGGCATACGTTTCGTCTGTGCAGATGAAGCGATTTAGGGTAAGGTAATAATTCCCTTCTGCATGAGTTAGAATATAATTTGGAATAGAAAAATGACTGCAGGGAAAGTTTTCCCACAGCTTTGTCTGGGGCTTTAACGGGTCAAAAGAAAAACCTCCAAGTGCGACAACCCCAGTACCTGAAACATGATAGGGGTTATAAATAACAGCATCACTTAATAAAGCATGCCATTCCTGCTCCACTTGTTCATAGCGAGATGGAGAATCTTTAGCAGATAATTCAAAAGCATGCCCCGCCCCCGCCATTTGAAAATCTTCATTTGCACTGGACCAAAATGTACGAGGAAGCTTTAAATCAGCCGCTTTTTCTAAAAATCTATATAAATTAACTGGATTTATTTTTTCCGTATAACTAAACAGTTTGTTTTTTTGATCTGTATGAACGGACTGTATAGCAGCTTCCAATTCAGCAGTAAACTGTTTTTCTTTTACTTCGATCATGTTGATAAACCTCCGTAATAGGTACGTGTTCAAGAATCACAAAAGAGATAACCTCTTTTTTATTATACTTCTTGAACATCCTTTCATAAGTTGGACAGGTATTTTTTATCCTCTCCTATTTTATGCCCTTTTCGTTACTTTCTCAAGAAAAGCCTACTAATTCGTTTAAATCTGCTATGCTTTTCTCATTTTCCATCCATAACTGTCTGTTCCTCCCGCAAAATAGGTTTGACACGTCTCTGTCCCTTATCTAAAATAAATACGATATTGTTTTTTAGGAGGAAGCAGGTAATGACGACGAAAGATTCGGCTGATATAAAAGAATTACTGAATGAACGGGAAGGATTTCATAAATGGTGGCGGTTAATCCGGCCGCATACACTGACAGCATCCTTTGTCCCTGTTTTTGTCGGGACAATGATTGCTTTTAATGAAGGTACCATTGATTGGCTGCTGTTTTTTGCGATGATGGTTGCCTCTTTACTGATTCAGGCAGCTACCAATATGTTTAATGAATACTACGATTTTGTACGCGGATTAGATAACGATCAATCGGTCGGAATCAGCGGTTCAATTGTCCGGGACGGGATGCACCCAAAGCGGATTCGTAACATTGCTTTACTTTTTTATGCTATATCCGTTGGAATTGGTGTATACATATGTATCGCATCGAGCTGGTGGATTGCAATTATTGGTTTATTTTGCATGGCAATCGGTTATTTATATACTGGAGGTCCTATTCCGATTTCCTACACACCTTTTGGAGAATTATTCTCTGGTGTGCTGATGGGATCCGTTATTATTGGGATCACCTATTATATTCAAACGGCTTCCGTGACGACGGAAATGATCTGGATCTCCCTTCCAATTACTATATTTATCGGCTGTATTAACTTTGCCAACAATATTCGGGATCGTGATGGAGATGAGAGAGGCGGAAGAAAAACCATTGCCGTTCTTCTTGGCAGACCAAAATCAATCAAGCTGCTTGCTTTGCTGTTTATTGTTTCATTTTCAATCACTATTATTCTTATACTGACAGGCGCTCTGCCCTTATGGTCTTTCCTTACTTTACTGAGTATTCCACCGGCAGCCAGTGTCATCATCCAATTTAAGGGGAAGACAAAAGCAATTGAAATGATGCCGGCAATGGCAAAAACAGCGAAAACAAATACAATTTACGGGATGCTGTTAGGTCTCTCTTTGTTAATTTCCGGATTGTTCTAAAACGAAACTTCACGCAGTAGGGGTTTTTACGGACAGTTCTCTGTGAGAAAAGTGCTTGTTCAAAAAGTCCGATAGAAATTTGATATGTCATGTTGATTGGGCTTTTTGAACATCGTTTATAAGCATTTGTGGATAAATCATTTAGAAAGGATGGTAATCATGCAAGCGGAACATTTAACTAAAGAAGATATCACTTATTTTAAAAAAAGGCTTTTAGACATGAAAGAGGAAGCGGAAGCCCATATAGAAACAGATAATAATCAAGATGATGAACTTGCTTCCGTCAATAATCATCCGGCAGATTTAGGAACAGAGCAGTTTGAACAGCAGCGGGAGGCCGGGTTCAATCTAATGCGAAAAGAAGAGATTACAGAAATTGACGATGCGTTACAAAGAATAGAAGATGGCACATACGGAATCAGTGAAAAATCCGGAAAACCCATCCCTAAAGAAAGACTTGAGGTATTGCCTACTGCAAGCATTCTTGTGGAAGAAGCTTCCGACACAGAATAATTATCTGGGACTAAAAACAGAATAAAAAAAAGCAGAGACTTATTTTATCCAAGTCTCTGCTTTTTTTTGCATGTAACCTTCAGCGGAAAGTTTCTTTACAGCTCCCGGCTGAAGGAATTTCACTTTATATAAATCTGGTCCGCTGCTGCTGAATCCAGCTTTGCATTCTATTAAATAACGGGATAAACAAAATCGCGATAATAATTCCTTTAATAAAATTGAACGGAAGCACCCCGCCGATAACGGTAACCCACTTCACTTGCTCAGACATTTCCCAGCCCATAAACCAGCCGTACGCCGGTAAAATGAAGTAATAGTTGAGTACGCTCATGCCAACCGCCATGATAACGGTACCCGCTGCAAGCCCTGTAATAAGACCTTTTAAGCCTTTGACCCGATGATAAATGAGTGATACTGGCAATACAATCATAACCCCTGCCACAAAATTAGATAACACGCCAATCGGCTCTCCAGAACCAGATACAGCCAGATATAACAAGTTTTTAAATCCTACGACAAGCACTCCGGCCAACGGTGAGAATATCAACGATGCGATTAACGCTGGAACATCACTGAAATCGACCTTTAAATATGGTGTTGGTAAAAATGGCAACGGAAAATTGATAAAAAATAACACGAGTGAAATAGTACTTAATAATGCGATAATAATTAACTTTAACAGCTGATTTTTCTTCTTTTTTTGCATCAGTCTGCCTCCTCCATCATTTTTCCGATTCCAACTCGTGATGAAGGTTCGATGCTATTCTTTATTCTGTGTATAACCCAGAAAAGCGGTATCTCTTTACTAAACATTATCATGCCTATCCCGCTAAAAAAACCCTAAAGCTTTTGAGGCTTTAGGGTTCTGTGTCATCGCTAAATAAATACGCAAAAACATACACGTATAGTGAATAAAATAAGCTCGACATCTTCTCCCATCCAGACTATCACTGTCGGTTCTGGAATTTCACCAGATCAACTGTAACGTTATACAGTTCGCGGACTATTTCCGCCGGTCGGGAATTACACCCTGCCCCGAAGATTGGAATCGAATATTTAATTTAGGTATAGTATACCATATAAAACGCATTTGACAAGAGAAAAATTTTTAATTCAATATATCTTCACATTATCCATTTTTCTCATCATATAATGGGTTTAAATTTTCTTTTCCTGTTATATTTTCAAGCATCGTTACTAATAATTCAATTTCCATTTCCATATCTTTTTTACTTACTGTTTCTACAGGTGAATGCATATACCTGAGCGGCAAGGACACCAGCGCTACTGGCACACCTTTGCCTGTATAGCGCATTTTATCTGCATCTGTACTTGTCGCCTTAGGTGTTAACTCATATTGTAAAGGTATGTCTTTTTCCTTCGCTGCTTTTTTCAGCCACTGATTGATTTTACGGTGAATTGGAGCGCCTTTAGCTAAAACCGGACCGCCTTCTAACTCAACTTCCACTTGCTTTTTCGTATTCACATTAGGGTGGTCCGTTGCAAAGGTTACATCCATAGCGATGGCAAAATCCGGCTCTATACCAGCAGCGGCAAAATACGCCCCTCCCATATTTGTTTCTTCATTGACCGTACTTGCGCCATAAACACCAATGGACAAACCTTTTTCAGAGAGCCTGCGAATTACCTCCGCAACCATAAAAGCTCCGGTACGATTATCCAATCCTCTCGCTGAAATATAACGGTCCTGTAATATTTCCGGCTCCGTTTTGAACACACAGAGATCGCCAACCTGCACCTTCCTGAGCGCTTCTCCCTTTGATTGGAAGCCGCAATCAATGTATAAGTCCTGTACATCAAAATCACCCTTTATTCCGCCGAGATGCTGCGCATTTACCCCAACAACACCTGTAAAGGTTTCCTGATAGCCCAGCACCGTTACCCGCATCCCTACAGCTGCTTTTGGATTGACGCCACCCATTTTTTCAAAAAATAAAAAGCCTCGCTCATCGATGCGTTGAATCATTAAGCCAATTTCATCACAATGACCTGCTAAAAGTACTTTAAATGGAGCAGCCGGATTCAATACTGCAATTGCATTGCCGACATGATCTGTTCTGATTTCATCCGCAAACTCCTTAACATAGTGGATCCATTTCTTTTGAATTTCCATTTCCATACTTGATGGAGACGGGGTATGAAGTAAATCCATTAAAAAATCATATTGTTTATCTGCCATTTTATAGCCTCCTATCACCTATTCTTCCATCTAAAGTGATTTACCATTCACGCTTCATTTGAAGGAGGAAGATTTACAGAACCTCTCCATAATAAGTAACAACTGTTTACCAAATTTACAGAAGAAGGTACACTTACTATATCAAATAATTGAAATGAGGGATATAGATGTCATTAAACGAATGGTATGACAAAGGACTTGATCCAGATGAATACATTGAAGCAATGGAAGTAAATAAAGAGGATTTATTATACATCTATGATAATTTTTCATTACCAGCTGATGAAGCCTTTTTTGAAGAAGTTAAAAATAAGAACTTAAGAGCCATTATTCTTACAGAAGATTGGTGTGGCGACGCGATGTTAAATATGCCGATTCTTCTTAAAATTTCAGAGGCTGTCAATATGCCTGTTAAAGCTTTGCTTCGGGAAGATAATCTTGAATTAATGGATCAATACTTGACAAACGGAACAGCAAGATCAATTCCGATTATCATTTTTATTGATTCAGAAGGAAATGAGGCTGGCAAATGGGGACCGAGGGCGTCTAAAATTCAAGCTTATATAGATGAAGCACGTGCGCAGCTTCCTTCTAAGGATGCCGATGACTTTGAGGAAAAACAAAAACAAATGCATCGTTTTATCTCCAAATCTTATCGGGACGACCAAGATAATTGGTCCATTGTTTATGAAAGTATGAAAGAAACGTTGAAAGCAATATAATATTTTCTAAAAGCATCCATTCACCTGTGTAATGGATGTTTTTTTAAAGATGGGAGCGGATATTGTCTACTCCTGCGGGAAAAGCAACAGGTAGACCTGATCAGGAAGCGGTTTTCTTCCGAAGAGACTGAAGCGTTGCTTCGGAAAGCGACTTCCCGGAGCGGACATCTGCTCTCCTCTTTTTCATAAATGCTCCAGACAAAAACACTCCCCCTGGGCATGCAAGGCAGCTGCAAAAGAAAACGAATAATGACCCCTGCTCTCTGCACATACTAACCAATATAGATTGGAGGGCTCCCGATGAACGTACGTTTTTTCAGACTGCTTTATTATCGTATACCCAATATCCTGAAACTCCTGCTGCTTGTACTGATCGCGATGCCGTTCTTTGGATACCTTATTTATTTAATTGAACCGGAAACCTTCCCTTCATTAACAGATGGTATTTGGTGGGCGCTTGTCACCGGGGCGACTGTCGGCTATGGAGATTATGTGCCGGCAACATTAATCGGGAGATTACTTGCTGCATTTTTAATTTTAAGCGGCGGGGGGTTAATTGCATTCTATATTGCATCCTTATCTACGACCGTTATTAAACGTGAAAAAAAATCACAGGAAGGAAAGCTCGCTTTTCATGGAACAGACCATTATGTCTTTATCGGTTTTAATGAACGGACCCGTCAGCTTGTCCATTTAATCATCGAATATTACTACAATAAGAAAATCGTTATCATTGACCGGACATTGAATAACCTCTCTTACACCAAATTGCCAGTCCATTACATTAAAGGCAATGCAACAGAAGATGCCATCCTGCATATGGCCAATATCAAAGCAGCATCCTGTGTTTTTATTGCTGCAGATAATCAAAAATCAGATTATGAATCAGATACACATACTATACTGACTACGATTGCTGTTCGCGGAAATAACCCTGATATCCCTATCGTTTCCGAGATTCTCTCCAAGAAGCAGATTGATAATGCTGCCCGTGCAGGAGCAACAACGATTATCCGATCAAATGATTTTATGAGCAGCCTGTTTTTTCATGAATTGGATCCCGAGGTGCAATCGACACCGTTTGAAGATATTTATCACCTTCTCACCCAGCAAAAATTTGTTCATCGAGCTGTACCTTCTTCTTTAACAGGAAGAACCTATACAGAAGCAGTCACTTCTTTCTTGGAAAAAGAGATTCTAGTAATTGGCATTATTCGTGAAAAAGACTATATCCTTCATCCGGAGACAACATATATACTTGAAGAAAAAGATACCCTTATCTGTCTCAGCAAACGGCAGCATTGAAAGCATAATTGTTAGATTAGCCATTTCCTATAGATTGTGATATACTGTTTTATTGTTGAAAAAGTACGTGTTCAAAAGATGCAGAAAAAGATAACGGTTTTAATCAGCTGATTCTCAGCAAAAATTGATAAAAACCTCACCAAAATCTGGTTTTTCTTTTTCCATCCGCTTTGGATAGCTTATAAAAGGTATAAAAAGATATAGGAGATGTTTAATGTGACTGCAAACGTAGAAATTGGTCAAGTAATAGAAGGAAAAGTAACTGGTATCCAGCCTTATGGTGCATTTGTTGCAATTGATGGAGACACCCAGGGGTTAGTTCATATTTCTGAAATCATGCACGGATATGTAAAAGATATTAATGAACACTTGAATGTCGGTGATACAGTTAATGTGAAAGTCATTCAAATTGATGAAGAAAAAGGAAAAATTTCTTTATCTATCCGCGCTACCGAGGAAGCACCAAAAGAGACGGTGAAACAAGAGAATACCGCAAACAATTATGATTCTAATAATGACTCAAGCGGTTTTAATATTCTGAAGGACAAATTGCAGGACTGGATTGACCAGACACAGAATAAGTAAGACAAAAATCGTCACCCAAGAGCGTTATCGCTCTTGGGTGATTTTCATATTCTGTTACCTCTGTTCTTCGGACTTTGTTTCTCTTCTAAACAGC
This sequence comes from Oceanobacillus sp. FSL K6-0251, assembly GCF_038004725.1. Classification (NCBI taxonomy): domain Bacteria; kingdom Bacillati; phylum Bacillota; class Bacilli; order Caryophanales; family Bacillaceae; genus Oceanobacillus; species Oceanobacillus sp. FSL K6-0251. The sequence continues at coordinate 3,409,158 of NZ_JBBORS010000001.1, forward strand.
CTATTATTATCCTCTTTTTTAAGAACATCCCGTTATTTTCAACCTTTTTTCCAGAACGTTATTTTCCTTTTGTGCACCCCCCTTTCAGACCCTTAGCCTTGATTTCATCACATTAATAGATTAAAGTAGAATAAGATATGGAATCAATTTTTAAGGGGGAAATCTAAATGACACATGTTACGTTTAAATATGATAAAGCACTTTCATTTTTTGGCAAAGAAGAGATTAAAAACTTGTCTCCATTTGTATTGCGTGCGCACCAGATGATTCATGAAAAAATTGGTGCAGGTAATGACTTTTTAGGCTGGGTGGATCTACCTAAAAACTATGATCAGGAAGAATATGCACGCATCAAGAAAAGTGCAGAAAAAATTAAAAATGACTCTGATATCCTGCTTGTTATCGGTATCGGCGGTTCTTATCTTGGAGCGAAAGCAGCGTTAGAAATGCTCAACCACTCCTTCCAAAATCTGCTTTCCTCAGAAGAGCGAAAAGCACCTCAAGTTATTTTTGTTGGCCACCACCTAAGCTCTACTTATATGAGTGAACTGACAGATATACTGAAAGATAAAGATTTCTCTATTAATGTTATTTCTAAAAGTGGAACAACTACAGAGCCTGCCATTGCTTTCCGTATCTTTAAAAAGCTGCTGGAAGAAAAATATGGTCAAGAAGAGGCTAAAAAACGTATCTATGCAACAACCGACCGCAAACGCGGCGCATTAAAAACTACAGCTGATGAAAACGGTTATGAAACATTCGTTATTCCTGATGATGTCGGCGGACGTTATTCTGTATTAACTGCAGTAGGTCTATTACCGATTGCAGCAAGCAACATTGATATAGATGCTATGATGAAAGGGGCACAAACTGCCATGGAAGACCTGGCTGTTCCTGACGTCTATCGCAACCCGGCATATCAATATGCAACCGTGCGTAACATTCTGTATCAAAAAGGAAAAGTAACTGAGTTGCTCATTAATTATGAGCCGGCGCTTCAATATTTTTCTGAATGGTGGAAACAGCTGTTTGGTGAAAGTGAAGGGAAAGATCAAAAAGGTATCTACCCGTCATCTGCCAACTTCTCTACAGACTTACACTCCCTTGGACAATATATCCAAGAAGGAAGAAGAAATATTTTCGAAACCATCCTTCATGTGAATGAGCCTAAGAAGAATTTGAAGGTAGAAGAAGAAGAAAATGATTTGGATGGCTTAAATTATCTGGCTGGCAAAAGTATTCATGAAATTAACGATAAAGCATTCCAAGGAACCTTATTAGCACATACAGATGGTGATGTTCCAAACCTGATTATCGAGGTTCCAAAACTGGATGCATATACTTTCGGCTATTTAGTATACTTCTTTGAAAAAGCATGTGCTGTCAGCGGGTATCTGCTTGGTGTTAATCCATTCGATCAGCCTGGTGTAGAAGCATATAAGAAAAATATGTTTGCCCTGCTTGGTAAAGCTGGTTTTGAAGCAGAAAAAGAAGAACTTGAGAAGAGATTGTAAAAAATAGAAAACCTTTCTTTTATGGAGAGAATCCATAAAAGAAAGGTTTTCTGCATTTGTGAGCACCGTTAAATAAGCAATCTTTAATAAAAATAAATTTAATAAACTTTTTTAAAAGTTTTTGGTTTATTTTTATTAACAGCGGGTATTACTATAATTGTAAGGCTTTCTCGTATTCCCCCTGTAGGCAGAGCGTATTCACGCTTTGCTTTTTTTTTGTCCTAAAATGAATAACTGCAAGTTTCTGGTCAGCTTTCTATCTTTCTGAGGAATCTTTGTTATAATAGAAAAATGAAATCATGTAAGGAGGCAAACGAAGAATGAGTATTTTTGAAGAGGTACATGACCGTAAGCAAACCAAATCAATGAAATGGGATATGCTTCAAAAAAGATTCCAGTCGGAAGATGTTATCCCAATGTGGGTAGCAGATATGGACTTTAAAGCCCCGGAAGCTGTGAATCAGGCGCTTATTAAACGTGCAGAGCACGGAATTTACGGATATACAGTAATCGATGAAGATGTCACATCTTCTATTACAGATTGGGTTAAAAACCGGCACGGATGGGATATCCAAGCGGACTCGCTTAACTACAGTCCTGGCGTGATCAATACGCTACATATGGCATTGCAGGCATTCACTGAACCCGGCGATAAGATTATGATTCAAACACCTGTGTACACACCCTTTTATAATATTATAAAGGTGTTGGACCGTGAGGTTGTAAAGAATCCATTAATTCAACAAGATGACTATTACACCATAGATTTTGAGGATATGGAAAAGAAACTAGCAAGCGGTGTGAAGGCATTTATTTTATGTTCACCTCATAATCCGGTAGGGCGTGTCTGGACAGAGGAAGAGCTTCGAAAAATGGCAGAGCTGTGTTTACAATATGATGCGATGATTTTCTCTGATGAAATTCATGCTGATTTAGTTTTCAAAGGACATAAACATCTGCCAATTGCCAGTTTATCAGAAGAAATTGCTGATAAAACCATTACTTGCATGGCTCCCTCTAAAACTTTTAATTTAGCAGGCTTGCAAGCTTCCTATGCCGTGACGCCAAACAAGCAAAACAAACAAAAATTAGAAAAAGCATTTCTCCGTCAAGGTTTAAATAACTCTTTAAACGGAATGGCTATTACAGCTATGGAAGCAGCCTACCGTCATGGCGGGCCTTGGCTGGAAGAACTGCTCGAAGTTGTTGAAAGCCATACAGCATATATTAAAGAAATGTTTGCCGCTCATGCACCTGAACTAAAAGTAATCAAGTCGGAAGGAACCTACCTTGTCTGGGTAGATTGCTCCCAGCTGAATATGGATAAAAAAGAATTAAACCGATTCATGATTGATAAAGGACGAGTCGGCTTAAATCCTGGTCAGGACTATGGAGATGAAGGGGACGCTTTTATGCGTATTAATGTCGCATGCCCCCGGGCAACCATTGAAGAAGGCGTACAACGAATTATTCATGCAGTCGAGGCATGGAGAGCATCTACTAATTAATTAGAAAAGAGTAAAAACTGCATTCATCCTTGGGAGAATGCAGTTTTTATTATCATGAAATCAGACATTATTATATTTCACAGCCAAATGCAATTACATCTTTAGCCGTTTTCTTCGTTTTTCTGTTTATCATTATTTTCCGTCGGATCAGTCGGTGCGTCCTGCTCTTCCCCGCTTTGAGAATCTCCGCTGATTACTCCGCAAACGATACGGTCTCCTGAATTACCTGCCGGCTGGCTCATCCCATCATCTACCCCATCATGAATAATTAAAGAAGTTCCGTTATCTGCCGTCAGGCTATTTTTTCCTTTTTTTAATGTTGCCTCATTAATAATCAGCTCTTCTTGAACAGCCCCGTCCGCATCCGCTTCAATATTCGGGAGATCACCGACGTGCGGTCCATCTGTTTGCATCAGACCATGGTCTTTCCCATCCGGGTTAAAATGATTTCCGCTGGAAGAAAAATCAGGCCCCTCACATTTTCCGTATTCATGAACATGTATTGCATGAAAACCAGGACTTAAACCTTCTACTTCCACATTTACAGAAACACCGCCATCGGTTTCATTTAATCTGGCTGTTCCTACACGATCTCCATCCGCATTATACATCTCCAGCGTTTCTGAGTTTTCATGCGGCAGCAAGCATCCTGATAAAAAAAATAACATCATTAGAGAGAGCATCCATAACTTTTTATTCCGTCGTCGCATCGATAAGCTCCTTTACCTTTTTTTATAGTTTAGGCAAAGAAGTAATTTTTAATCAAAAAACTCCTCAAATCTTATTGATTAGAGGAGGTATTTGTCACATTATTATTTTTTTGCGTTTGCTGTAAAACATCCTGGTACTCCTGCTCAAAACGTTCCTGATCTTTTTTCGACTTTTTCATCATCCACCGCATCACTGTGACGGCCAATGCGATAAAAATAATTAGTGATATCACTGCAGGAATATACTCCATTTTATCTTCCGGGAAATAAAGAAATGGCATCATAAAGCTATTCACACCTTTCTGAAGACAATTATATCAAATATTCGATGCATGTAAATATGAGCATTTTTGAAAACCATATGTATATACATAAAAGCGCCCTGAAATCAGGACGCTTTTATGCATCATGTAAAATTATTCACCTAAATGTTCTTTAATTACGTCAGCGATACCGTTTAAAGCATCCGCTTCGTCTTTTCCGTCTGCGCTTACTTCAATTTCAGCACCTTTTGGAATTCCTAAAGACATTACACCCATGATGGATTTAAGGTTAACATTTTTACCTTTGTAGCTCACTTCAATTTCTGAATCAAATTGACCAGCTTTATTTACTAACAAAGTAGCCGGACGTGCGTGTACTCCAGTTTCTGCAGTGATTGTAAAAGTTTGCGATTTCATTATATACAACATCCTTTCTTTTTTTGAAAACCTGTATCGTTTATGTACCAAATTAATTAATTCACATAAACCTATGTTCTATTATATACAAAAATCACGAAATATGAAATACATAACTGCTTTTTTTATGAAATAAAGAATCGGATACGCTTTCATTTTGAATTCACACTTAGTTTAGAAACAACTATACATACACAGCTTTGTGTTCCAATCTTTGAATTTTTCTGCTTTTTATTTTGAAAATGGATTCATTTGTTTTTCAAAAATCTTTATGATACCTTTAATTTAAAGACGGAAACTAATAATGGAGGGATATGAAAATGAGTGTACATATCGGAGCAAAGCAGGGAGAAATAGCAGATAAAATCTTATTGCCGGGTGATCCGTTGCGGGCAAAATACATCGCAGAAAATTATTTAGAGGATGCTGTATTATATAATGAAGTCAGAGGCATGTACGGGTATACCGGCACTTACAAAGGAGAGCGTGTTTCTGTACAGGGAACCGGCATGGGTGTCCCTTCTATCTCCATCTATGTGAATGAGCTGATTCAAAGTTATGATGTCAAAAAACTGATTCGCGTCGGCACATGCGGTGCAATTCAAAAAGATGTCAAGGTCCGTGATGTAATCCTGGCACAGGGAGCCACAACAGACTCGCAAATAAATCAGCTTATTTTTAACGGCATTGATTATGCGCCAATTTCTGACTTTGAATTATTAAAAAATGCTTATGATGCCGGAACAGAAAAAGGATTACAGCTCCGTGTCGGAAATGTATTTACAAGCGATACCTTCTATCGTGATAATGCCAAAGAAGTAAATGAATTACTTGCCAAATATCAAGTGCTTGCCATTGAAATGGAATCTACTGCATTATATACCCTGGCTGCGAAATACGGACGTCAGGCATTATCCATTCTTACTGTTTCTGATCATATCATCACCGGCGAAGAAACAACAGCAGAAGAGCGTCAAACCACATTCCATGAAATGATGGAAATAGCATTAGACACGATTATTCAATAAAATGAAACTTCATTCAGCGGGAGTTTCACAGACGATTCTCCGTGATAAATTATTACAGAGAAGGCTCAAGCACTTCCAGGAATACACTTTTCTAATCTGCAAAACCGCATATTCCTGATAGCACCTGAGCCTTCCTTTTATTCCGGTACAAACTATGGTAAAATAATTAGAAAACTTGATTGTCACCAAGCCTGTAGGTGACAACCTTAGCTACACTTATGCAGTAAGAAAGTATATACTTTTTTAACTGCCAAAAATTGATGCGTTACTTAGGAAGGAAGTTCCCTCATCCATGACTTTATTAACGAATTTCCCATTATGGGCTGCACTCATTGCGATTGTGTTCGCTCAAGTTATAAAGATACCAATTAAACTGATTTTCACCAAAGAATTTCAGCCTGGACTTGCTTTCAGTACAGGGGGAATGCCCAGCAGCCATTCTGCAGCAGTGACATCGTTAGCTACTGCTGTCGGCATTGCAGAAGGTGTATCATCAAGTGTATTTGCGCTTGCTTGTATATTCAGTGTCATTACCATGTTTGATGCTTCCGGGGTCCGCAGGCAGGCTGGTGAACAGGCAATTGTGATTAATCAGCTCGTCCGTGATTTTCAATTGATTACCTCCAGCGCCAAAGACTGGAGCAAAAAGAAAGAAAATGAAAAAATACAAGAACTGAAAGAATTACTCGGGCACCAGCCGATTGAAGTATTTTTTGGCGCCATCACAGGAATTATTATTGCCTTTTCTCTTGCACCGTTTTTTTCTTATTAATCCATAAGAACCAAAAGACCAATGCTCCTGCTGGGAGCATTGGTCTTTTCTTTTATGTAATCCCATTTCTCTGTTAAAACATTTGATAGCCGCTTTTCCTTAAAAACCGGATAACCAAACCAGATACAATCGTTCCAATAAAACCAGATAATAAAATCACAATATCAGCAATTGTTAAAGCAACAATTCGTTCTCCAAGCGCCGAAAAAGATTCCCCCGGACTTGTGAAATAGCTGAAAAAAGAAACATTATCTATAATAAAAATCATTAGAATCGGATATAAGCACGCCATCAGCCATGTTTTTCTTAATAACATATTTAATATAAATGCAATTCCAAAAAAGATAACAAAATATAATACAACAGAAACAACAAGTTGAACCATTCTCTTCCCTCCGTCCTTTCTAAGGATGCATACAAAGCACATTTTATCTTAAAATGACAAAAAAGCAAAGCAGCATCTGCCAACCTTTGCTTTTTTGTCACTATATTTCTATCTATTATTATTTATAATAAATGAAAGTTTCCTTTTTTCAGTAATAATTGCCATCCGCCTAATTGAAATAAATAATGATTATCGTAAATTCGTTTGACTAATACAGCTCGCCACCCAAACACCTTTCGATTCTTTATGACCGCCACTCCGTCTTCTTGACCTAAAGTGGCGAGCATTCCTTGTTTAACCGGCTGACAAGCAGTAAGTTCTTTATTCCGTAACCTGGAAGAAACATTTTTTGCGACTACAGCGGCTTCCTCGATAGCTTTTTTTGCAGTTGGAAGGACTTCCTCCCCATGTTCATCTGCTGTATATGCACATTCTCCAACGACAAATATGGAATCATCTTTTGTAGAAAGCATATTGGGATCCACTTCAATTTTTTTATTTTTCAAAGCCAGTCCGGCTTTTTCAAATGCAGGATTGGCCTGTACCCCGCCAGTCCAAATAAATGTATGTGTACAAATTTTATGATTTTTCCCTTCTGTTTCATAAATAATTTTATTATCCTGACATTCCTTCAGTTTAGCTTGATGGATAATCTCTACTCCTCTGGATTGTAGAGACGTAGCTGCGTAATGTGCCAGTTTCTCATCGAACCCTGGCAGAAGAGATTTACTTTCCTCCAGTATGGAAATATGCACCTGCGTTTTCTCAATGTCAAATTCTCTGCATATCTCTGGTATTTGATTAATCAGTTCCCCTGCAAATTCAACACCTAGAATTCCACCGCCGCCAATAACAATACTTAACTTGCTCTCATCCTTCTTTTCAGCATTCGCATAACTGGCAAAATTATATTCGATATGCTCACGGACAAAACGGGCGCTGTTGATATCCGTGATAGAATAAGCATGTTCATCCAGTCCCGGAATTCCTTCAGCCCTCGGCTCAAAGCCAAGACCGATAACAAGTAAATCATAGTGTAATTCCTTATTTTTAAGCTTGATTTTTTTAGAATTTCTTTTGATAGAAACAACTTCATCTATAATAAAATTTATTTTAGAACGATTAATAATTTCTTTGATTTTTATTTTGGAGCGATCTTGATGCCGTGTACCAGCAGCATTTTCATGCAGACAGCTTGCTTGAAAATGATAGTCATATTTATGAACCAGCGTTATCTCTGCTTCATTCTTTCCAAGCTGTTTCTGAAGCTTAACTGCCGTCATTATACCTCCATAACCCGCCCCTAATATTACAATATGCGGTTTAATCATGGTTTTTCACTACTCCTATTAATTTTGTAATTTATCACTAAAATGCGAAACAAAACGCATTTTGTCATATAAATAACTTCGTTTTGTAATCAAACTGTAATAATACTAACTTATCTTAAATGCTTTAATCAAAAATAGCAAGCTTTAAAACCTCTTTTTTATCTATACCTATGAAGAAAGCATTTAGACATGCTACTATCTAAATGAAAATTTCTTCCCTTTTGAAACGATATAATTCAAACTAAAACAAGTTTGTGATACCATAGGATAGGTAAACGTCTAGAAAGAAAAGAGGTATTGTATGGAGAAAGTTTTTGATGTAACAATCATTGGAGCTGGACCCACTGGCTTATTCACAGCCTTTTACGGCGGCATGCGTCAAGCTAGTGTTAAGATAATTGAAAGCCTGCCTCATATTGGAGGACAGTTAACAGCACTATATCCAGAGAAATATATATACGATGTTGCAGGATTTCCAAAAGTCCGTGCGCAGGAGCTTGTTGACCAGCTGGAAGAACAAGCCAATTTATTCGATCCTGAAATTGTACTTGGACAAGCCATTGAGACAGTGGAACGATTAGAAGATGACAGCTTTCGTCTTGTGTCAAACACCGGGGAAGTTCATTTGACAAAAACAATGATTATCACGGCCGGCAATGGGGCTTTTCAGCCTAGAAGATTAAACGTAGGAGACAGCGAAGCCTACGAAAATACGAACTTACACTATTATGTGACGGATATGAATAAATACAAGGACAAGCATGTTGCTATTCTAGGTGGCGGAGATTCAGCTGTAGACTGGGCCTTGATGCTTGAAAAAGTTGCTTCTAAAGTGACATTGATTCATCGCAGAGACCAATTCCGAGCTCATGAGCATAGTGTAGAGCAATTAGAGGCCTCTGCTGTAGAAAAGCTGACGCCATATGCTCCAACAGCCATTGTAGCAAATAAGAAGATTGAAAAGCTTATTTTACAAAAGATAAAAGAAGAAGAATTGATTGAATTAGAAGTCGATGATGTTATTTGTAACTATGGATTCATCTCCAGTCTCGGGCCAATTAAAAACTGGGGATTAGAAATTGAAAAAAATAGTATCGTTGTAAATTCTAAAATGGAGACAAATATTCCTGGTATATACGCCGCTGGAGATATTTGTACGTATGACGGAAAAGTTAAATTGATTGCAACAGGATTTGGTGAAGGGCCGACAGCAATCAATAATGCTAAAAATTACATCGATCCCAAAGCAAGAATTCAACCGAAACACTCAACAGCAATGTTTTAAAAAGGGGAATACATGATGGAAAAATCGTTTGAATGAGAATTTTCTCTGCTTCAGACGATTTTCTTTTTTTATACAGTTCACTTCATTAAATCCTGGGGATAAAAGAGCTTGAACACCACATTGTTTAGTTTGAGGATCTTGGAGATGTTTTTAGTAGAAATTTAGATAAAAGATTTAAAAGAAAGATTGGCAGTATTTCTCTGCCAATCTTTCTTTATTAACAATCGCCAGGTGCACCGGCATTTTGTGCAGTGCGGAAGGAAGAGCCGCATCCGCAGGAAATAATTGCGTTCGGATTATCAATGCTGAACCCGCCGCCCATCATGTTTTCTTTATAATCTATCTTGGTACCTTCAATAATTGGAATATCCTGGTTAAAAAAGACGATTGGAATACCGTTAATGGTTTCAATAATATCCAATTCCTCATTTACTTCATCAGCAAAACCTAAGGAGTAGGATAAGCCGCTGCAGCCGCCGCCTTTCACGCCAAAACGAAGCATCGCCTGGTCTGATTCCTCTCTCATCATTTCTTTAATCTGTGCACTTGCACGATCAGTCAGTTCAATAATCATCTTCTGAACCTCCTTTTTTCCTTGTATATCCTATATGTTTAGTATACACCTGAACTTGTCAGAATCAAGTAATTCATTTTAAGCATAAAAAATTCCCGTTGCGATGGTTTCTGCTCCGCCGGTCATCCAGATATGATCATCTTTTCTCCATTCAATGATTAAATCTCCGCCGGCTAAATGAACAACAATCTTTTTACCTTTGGTTACTTTTTTATTTAACGTTGCTGCAACGACAGCCGCACAGGCTCCTGTTCCGCATGCTTCTGTCACGCCGGAGCCGCGTTCCCAGACACGGAAATGTATTTCCTCATCCGACACAACCTCAATAAACTCTGTATTAACCCCTTCAGGGAAGCGTTCATCCTTTTCAATAACCGGTCCCAGCGTTGTCAGCGGCGCGTCATCAATCGCATCCACCATCGTTATCACATGCGGATTTCCCATGGAAACCGCAGTGACATGCAGTGTCTTATCTGCAACCTCGAACGGCTCATTTATAACAGTTGTTCCTGCTTCTCCAAGCATCGGAATCTGTTCTCTTTGTAATATCGGAGCTCCCATATCAATGGTTACTTCGTTGACTTTCTGCTCGTCATTCTCTTTCACAGTAGCTCGAACAATATTAGCTTTTGTCTGTATCGTAAATTCTTTTTTATCCACAATTCCTGTTTCATAAGCATATTTAGCTGTACAGCGCAATCCATTCCCGCAATTCATTCCCTCTGAACCGTCCTTATTAAAGATACGCATACCTACATCTGCTTTTTCTGCCGGATGAATCAAAATCATTCCATCCGAACCAATGCCCGTATTCTGATTTGACATGTTGATAGCTAATTCAGACAGCCGGTTCTCTGGCAGCTCTGTTTGAAAAAGATCAATATAGATATAATTATTTCCCAGCCCATGCATCTTCGTAAAAGGTATTTTCATCTTCTCTTCCCCTCTTCTGTTCATCCTTCTATTTCTTCGAGTCCCAGTTCTTCCAATGCTTGATAAATTGGCTTTAAACGCGGGATTCCTTCTGCTACCATTTTATCATTAATCCATACAACTGGATAAAAAAGATCTTCTTCTATTATTTTCTCTACATATGCTTGCTGACCAGCGTCTGGTTGCGTTTGATTGATATCGATATAATTATATTGAACGCCGTCAGAAGCATATTTCCTCCCTATTGCTGCCTGAAGCCACTCATACGTATCTTTGGAACCTGGTGCTCCGACACAGCTTGCGCAGATTTGTTCACTTCCATAGACAGTTATCGTTATTGCCGGCATGTTAACACCCTCTCCTTCCAAATATCTCTTTCCTCTCGCCTGTCCTCCATATTAATTATTTTACAAAATAAGCGTAAAAAGATAAAATAAAATTAACCAGCTAATTGAAAATCATTTTCAAATAGATTTTTATGCTTAACCGCGTTATAATAGATTTGTGGGAAAGGAGTAGGTGACTGTGGAAGAGCAAGTACAAGAAGTATTAAGCAAGCTTCGTCCATTCTTATTACGTGATGGCGGAGACGTAGAGTTAGTTGACGTTGACGATGATGGCGTTGTTTTACTTCGTCTCATGGGAGCATGCGGCAATTGCCCTAGTTCAACCATTACATTAAAAGCAGGAATTGAGCGTGCATTGATGGCAGAGGTTCCTGGCGTAACAGAAATAGAACAAGTATTTTAATTAAATATAAACGGAGAGGCTTTTGGCAATATCAAAACCCTGCTCCGTTTTTTATTTTTTTAAAATCAAATTTTGTTCTATGAAATTGGTGTAATTGCTTCTTCTCCGCTGACGACTGCCAGGATATTATCCATGCATAACTCTACCATTCTTTTTCTTGTTTCTACACTGGCAGACCCGATATGCGGAAGACATACGGTATTATTTAAACCAACAAGCGGATGATCTGCTCTAATCGGCTCTTCTTCAAAGACGTCCAATCCTGCTGCTTGGATTTCTCCCGTTTTAAGTGCATGGACAAGTGCATCCTCAACCACTACTTTTCCGCGTGAGATATTAATAAAAATAGCACTTGATTTCATTTTTTCAAAAGCGGCCCGGTTAAACATTTTATCCGTTTCCTTCGTATGCGGAACTACTGTCACAACAAAATCAGAAGTCTCCAAAAGTTCTTCAAAGCTGACATACGTTGCTTGCAATCGTTCTTCTGCATCTTTTTTACGGGAACGGTTATGATATTGGATATTCATATCAAAACCTGCTGCACGTTTCGCTATTGCTTCTCCAATTCTCCCCATTCCTACAATACCGATAGTTTTTGCGTGAATATCTGAGCCGGCAAAGAAAAATGGCGCCCACGCCTGCCACTTATCCTCCTTCACCCACGCATCCGCTTCTACAATTCGTCTGGCAGCAGCCATCAATAAGGAAAAGCCTAAATCTGCGGTCGTTTCCGATAAAACATCCGGTGTATTCGCTGCGATAACATCATGCTTCTCACATGCTTCCAAATCGATGTTATCGTAACCGACGGCCATATTCGCAACCACCTTCAATTGAGGAGCTTTAGACAGAAGCTCTTCATCAATAGAATCACTTAATACGGCAAATAAGGCATTTGCATCAGCAGCCTCTTTCAAAAGCGTCTCTCTTGGCACAGGCTCCTCCTCTTTTTCCCACATCCGGATTTCCAGCTGTTCCTGATAAGCTTTTACATATTTCTCCTCTAATTTGCGCGTAATATAAACCTTTGGCTTGGACATATACGAGTATTCTCCTTCCTGCGATGAAATAATGAATTTTTGCTTATAACCAGCTTATCATAGGTATCTGCCAATCCGAAACATCAACACCTACCGTTTCATAAAACCTCGCCAGTCTCCTCTCATAAACCTCTTGATGCTTTAATAATTGCTCTAACGCTTGAGAATTCGGGTACTGGAAAGCGCCCTCTAAAAAATCGTAAAGATGGATTGGATAGAACAGCCTGGCAAAGATAAGTCTCCACGCAAATACAGACAGCGGCTGATAGTTTTGATAATCATTTAAAAACTGATTAATTTCTGCCTCCGATTTATTTTGTAAAAAAGCATAACGGATATACTCGGCAATATCACGCGTCGGATGGTCATATACGAGTTCATCTGTCCAAACAATTTTCTTTTCAGATGTATTCCATCTGGCAAAAGCAACCGTACTCTGATCTGTTTGTAAGATGCGCTGCTCTTTTTCGCTTTCCCGTAAATATTGAATAGCATTTTCGCTGATTCCTACAATATATGGTAAAATATCCATCACTTCAGATAAATAATTACTCGCTCCTTCTTCTTTTGCCTGTCTTGTTAATTCTTCCTCAAAAAAAGTCAGCTTTTCTTCCCAAAGCTTTCTCCATAACCCATAGCTTGAAATCGCCTTCGGTTCATACTGAAAACTGCTCCCAATGCGGTGAATATCACCGAGCATTTTACCAGGGCTTTCCTGACGAGATATTTGTGACTCATCGTCTAATACAAGAACCATCCACAATTCATTGCCATAATTGGTAAACCAATCTCCGTTGATATTCCGAATGGGATAAGCTACATTGTATAATCCGTTTTCTCTTAAGAAATAGGCCAAAGTGGCTTGTTCCATCAATATCATTTCCTTGTTTGTCGCAGGAATGGTAAAATAGTGATAGCGCTCTTTTTGATAACCCTCACGCTCTTCGATGAATTGCTTCCCTTCTATCTGGATAGCGTATTGACTGCGGAGCATTTCTGACATCGGCATCAACAAACTCCTCCTTATCGTATATATTAACTATATGAAGGAAAGGACTATACAATTATATTAAATCGAAAAAAGGTGTGTTTTAAATGACGAAGTATACAAGCAAAACAGAACTTGAAGTAAGAGCAAGACAGCTTTTAAAAGAACGTGGTGTCAAAATAGATGATATTGCAGAATTGGTATACTATCTGCAATCAAAATATCATAACGATTTAACGATGGATACCTGCCGTTTTAATGTAAATCGTGTGTTAACGAAAAGAGAAGTACAAAATGCAGTCATCACAGGCATTGAATTAGATATGCTGGCGGAGAAAAAGCTATTAAGCGAGCCGCTTCAGGAAACAATTCAGATTGATGAAGGCTTATATGGAATTGATGAAGTCATTGCCTTGTCTATTGTCAATGTCTACGGTTCCATCGGCTTGACCAATTTTGGATATATCGATAAACAAAAACCCGGTATCTTAGAAAAACTGAATGATAAAAGCAGCGGCGAAATCCACACATTTTTAGATGATATCGTCGGCGCTGTCGCAGCTGCAGCCTCCAGTCGTCTGGCTCATGGAGATGCAGAAAATGAACATGAAGAATTAGACGGATAAAAAACATTGGACACAAAAAAGCATTCATTCTCCCTATGCTCATATTAGATAGGGGATGAATGCTTTTTTGCTATTCAAAGGTCCATTCTGATAAATTTTCTATGATATATGTCGGCTGCTCTTCAAAGGTTGCCAGCTCTTCTGTGGAAGTCACCCCGGTAGAAACAAATAACGTATCTACACCGGCATGGATTCCCGACTGGATATCTGTCTGGTAATTATCTCCAACCATTACAACATCCTCTCTCCGCAAACCGAGTACATCTAATGCCTCTTTCATGATAACCGTATCCGGCTTGCCAATAAATACAGGCGCCTGCTGGGTGCTTGTCTGAATCAAAGCAGTAAAAGCTCCGTTGCCTGGTCCCATACCGTCTTCAGTTGGAATAGCGTGATCCCGATTGGTAGAAATAAACTGTGCACCCTTGCGGATAGCTATGCATGCTTTAGCAAGCTTGTCATAGGTAATATCCTTGTCCAGGCCTACAACAACCGCATCCGCATCTGTACTGTCCGTTAATTGGATACCATATTCTTTTATTGGATTCTTCAGACCGCTCTGCCCGATACAGTAGCAGGTTTTTACGGATTGGTCCTGCAGATACTTCGCCGTTGCCATGCTGCTGGTAACGACCTGTTTGTGATTTGCCAGGATTCCTAATCCGTTTAACTTTTCAGCTACTTCCCGGGTGCTTTTTGTAGAATTATTTGTTACAAACACATAAGGAATATTTTTTTCTGCTAATTGCTTTACAAAAGGAATTGCTTCAGGAATAACCTCATTCCCTCTGTAAACAGTCCCGTCTAAATCAATAAGATATCCTTTATATTTCTTCACATTATTACCTCTCTATCTCGATTACATCATACCTATTTTAAGACGCTTGACTGACCGATGTTTATTCTGAGTTAGCAGCTATCCGCCATTGACAGCATTTATCTCCATCAACCAGCAGCGCTTTTGTCTTAATTTCCTGATTCGGAAACAAGGCTTCATACATTTCTTTTTCATGCTGGCACATCACAGGATAATCCCTTGCCACTTCTAAAAAAGGGCAATGAAAATTATTTAATTGAAAGCCTTGCGCACCTTTATCTTCTGCTTGAAACATATAGCCGCTCCGATTTTGAAAATCCTTTAACGCAGCTACTTTTTCTTCCGTTGTAGAACAGGAATCTAAAAGCTTCTTTAATTGCTCTTTTTCCTTCGTTGACTGTTTTTTTAAAAGCTCGCTGATTAGCTGTTTTCCCTGTAATGCTTCTAAATCATGGAGCAGGTCTAAAGAGAGTTCTTTATAGCGATTAGGGAAACTTTCTTGACTTTTCTCTGTTAAACGATAAGTATGATACGGCCGTCCAATCTCTTTTTTATGCTGCTGCACCTCAATAAATCCCTCTTGCACAAGCGTATGAATCTGCTTCCGGACAGCTGTTTCTGAGATAGTAAAATGGGCCATCAGTGTATCCATCGTTATCGTACCCTGTTCTTTCAATACCTGGATAACCTTATCCTTTGTCGAGACACGTTTCCCCATCCGCTTGCCCTCCCCTTTTAAACATACATTTTATTTATTTGAAAAAGCATTTGCTACGCCTAGTTCATTCTGCAGATATGTATGAATCCGCTTTGAAAAATAGGTAAATACCTCTGCGTGCTCTTCAAAAAACTGCTCCAGACTTTGATGATCGATTGCCTGATATTCATGTACTAAAGGTTTACGCCAATGAATCAGAGCTTTATATACTGCTTCTTCCTCCGCAGGAATAACTTTTTCATCTGTTAAGATGTCAATAATATCCTCGTAACTACCCGGATCCCTCATAATAAAACCGTCTATCATCATATTTCCTACATCCAGCACACCTTCGATAAAGACATGCGCCATGCGCTCCAACGCAAGATATTCTACTGGGCTGTGATAGGAATGATTCTTTAACGTATCTAAAATCTCATTCATAAATGTCAATGTCTGATTAATTTTTTCCTGATCTACAAAATACATTATGATTCCCCCAAAAACGTCTATACTAAAGGATGTTTCCATACTACTATTATCATATCATAATTTGTAATGTATTTTCACTGAACTTTCTTGATAAAGTATAGAATTAAGAAGCGAATCTTTCCTTCTTTTTCAAAAAACGTGATATAGTAAGTCTAATACGTGTGAAGGAGATAAATGCCGGATGGAAAAGCGAGATATTTTAAAAATGGATGCCACGGGTATAGCATCCGCAATTAAAAAGAAGCATCTAACCTCTATAGATGCTGTAACAGCTTTTATTGAACAAATCAAAGCGATTAACCCTTCCATTAATGCAGTTGTTGAAGAAAGATTTACTGAAGCGCTGCAAGAGGCTCAGGAAGCAGATGAACTGCTGCAGAATAATGGGGCTCTGGGTAAATTACACGGAGTTCCCATCAGCATCAAAGAGTGCTTTCATGTGAAGGGAATGAAAACTACAGCAGGCTTAGAACACCGTCAGGACCTTATTTATCAAGAGGATGCAGAAGTTGTTCAGCAATTAAAGCAGGAGGGCGCTATTATACTCGGAAAAACAAATACGCCTGCACTTTGCTTCTGTCAGGAAACGGATAATAAGTTATATGGCAGAACAAATAATCCCTGGGACATCACCAAAACCGCTGGAGGCTCCAGCGGTGGTGAAGGTGCGCTGCTTGCTTCCGGCGGGTCTGCTGTCGGGATTGGTTCAGATATTGGCGGTTCCATTCGTTTTCCATCTCATTTTAATGGAGTTATCGGTTTCAAACCCGGGAAGGATACCATTTCCACAGAAGGCCATTTTCCGTCTGTCCAGCATGAACTGCAACATCGGATGCTGACAGTCGGGCCAATGGGGAAATCTGTAGAGGATATGCAGCTTATTTATGAAATTTTATCTCCAAGCCACTTCAAGCATCAGACATTGCAGGAATTTAAAATAGAAATATTACCAGCTAATCCAGGCTATCCGCTTTCCACAAGAACAGGGAATTTATTAGGGCAGCTGGAAAATTTTCTTGAAAGAATTTACAATGTCCAGCAGGTGATGCCGCCTTATTTTAGGGACAGTGCCTTAATATGGCAGGAAATCATGTCGATTAATGGAAGTAAATTGGTTGAAGATGAAGCTTTTAATAATGACCGCTCCGGATTAGTGCGTTCCTTTTTAAAAGAGAAACTGAGACAGCGTACGAATGTCCACCCATATTTATCCTGGGCCATTATTGGAGCAAAAATGTTTAAACCTTCGCAAAAAAGAGTCCGGGAAATAATGGATATCATTCAGCAGGGTGACGAGCTGTTAAAAACATATTTAGATAAAAGGCTGCTGATAATGCCCGTGTATTATCAGTCCGCATTAGATCACGGGCAGGTTTTTAAAGAGATTTTCTCTATCCGTAAAACCTATTTGCAATACATGCCTTATACTGCCTATGCGAATGTATGGGGGCTTCCTGCTCTGACTATTCCAGTTGGAGAAGACGAGAAAAACATGCCCATCGGCGTACAAATTATCAGCAGTATTGGTAATGAGGATGCCATTTTTCGTCTGGGTAAATTACTTACGAAACGCTTTCGCGGGTATAAGCTGGCAGAGGTGACAGACAGGTAATTATTAGAAGGCGAGATTTCCCTCCATCTGCACAAACTACAAACTAACGGGAGGGAAATAACGATGCCAAAAAAAGATTATCAAGAGCATTCAACCGTTCAAAAACAGCATGATGCCCTCATTCCAGAGGAATTTCCCGAAGGGCCTTTTGGATCTGATATTCGTGAACATGACTTGGTTTCTGGAAAGTCAACAGATTGGGAAGAAGGCCAGCAGCGCACAAGTGCCTTCACCTACGCAGACAAAAAACAGCATAAAAAGCTGCAACGAAGAGCTCCCGGAGCCCATCCTCTCGAAGAAAAAGATAATTAAAGCTTTCCTGCTGTATAAAAAAAGAAGTTCAAAATGTCTTCTTAGCCATAAGAAGATAGATTGAACTTCTTTTATTTCTGCATCTTTTTCAAAACAAAATAAGCACAGCCGAAATTACAGTATTCATAAATATAATCCTGAAAACAGCTGATTTTCGCATCTATTGGTGCTTTGGCATGATTATCATGATAAAACCCTTTTAAACGAAGCTGTTCATACGCCCAATCGCCTACGATAAAATCATATTTTGATAAAACCTCTGAATAGCGCTCTTTCACAGCTTCTGCTTCAAAGCCTTCTTTATTTTCTTCAATTAATTCATATGTTTTTCCATTTAACTCAATCATAAGAGAATAGTCACACTCCTTATCAATTATTCTTAGTTTATCACAGAAACAGTTAGAAAAACCAGAAAAAATTACCTGCATGATTTACGCTTGTTTTCCAAAACTAAGATGTAAGAAATAGTTCTTGGAAAGGAGACTTAAAGATGAAAAAAGGATTTGGAATCATTTTATTAAGCCTTGTTATAACGCTTGCAGCTTGTGCAACAGATCAAAATAACTCCGATTCTGACCCATTAGATCCAAAAAACAGAAACCCGGAGATGGAATCAAACACGAATTCGCCATCTCGTGATCAGCTTGGTTTTGTCCGTTATACACAGGATGAATTTAATCAAGATAATACATCAGAACCAAAAGAGATTCATGTAGACCGGGAAGAGATGGCTGATATGATTACCCGCATTTTATTACAGAACCCTGATTTTAAAGAAGTAGCCACGCTTGTAACGGATGAAGAAGCTTTGATTGCTTTTGAAGCTTCAGATAACCTATCCAAAGAAATGGCAATTGATAATGCAGAAAAAACAGCAATGTCTGTACTGCCTGGCTATTATACGATTCATGCTTCTAATAACAGAAGCTTGATTCAAAACATTGAAACCCTGCATTATTCTGTGATGGAGAATGAAGATGTAGATACCGGGCCTCTGGTACAGGAAATTGTCGACACGATGAAGAAGGATGATTAAAAAATACTTATCCCATAAGGAGGTGATTTATCTGGCTAGAATTCGCACTACGGTCCTGATTATGTGCTGCTTTCTTACCTTTATGCAAACCACCGCTGTTGTCCATGCAGAATCAGAGGATCAAATATATACAGACCGCATGGCTCTATTCAAAAAGGTAGAAAGCCTTACCCAGGTCCCTTGGTATTATTTTGCTGCAATGGATAATTACGAACGTAACACACTCTCTTCCTCAGAAGAAGAAAAGGTTATTTCCATACAATTTGAAGAGACCGCATGGTTTGGGCTGGGAAATGCAGCTAAATCAACAGAACAGGGAGTTATCAGACAATTTGGCGGAATTGGTAAAGACGGAAATGGTGATGGCCAGGCAGATCCCGATGATCCTGAAGACATCCTTTATACGATGGCAAATCATATCTTAGCATATGGTCTGCATAAGGATGATGTTAAAATCGCACTCTGGGAGCATTATAAACGTGACTTGACTGTCCAGACAATCATGAACACCGCCAAAGTGTTTCAAAATTTTGGCGAAATCAACCTGACAGATCGTGCCTTTCCTTTAGATACAGATTATAATTACAGTTACCGCAGTACGTGGGGAGACCGCCGCGGTTTTGGCGGCTTGCGCATCCATGAGGGGACCGATATCTTTGCATCCTACGGCGTCCCTGTCCGCTCAACAACCTATGGTGTGGTCGAAATGATGGGATGGAACTTATATGGAGGCTGGCGTATTGGTATACGGGATATCTATAATATTTATCATTATTATGGACATATGAGCGGCTATGAGGATGATGTAAAAGTAGGCCAGGTAGTAAAACCGGGAGACGTGTTAGGCAGCGTCGGATCTACTGGTTACGGCCCTCCTGGAACTTCTGGAAAATTCCCGCCGCACCTGCATTATGGCATGT
Source organism: Oceanobacillus sp. FSL K6-0251 (assembly GCF_038004725.1). NCBI lineage: Bacteria > Bacillati > Bacillota > Bacilli > Caryophanales > Bacillaceae > Oceanobacillus > Oceanobacillus sp. FSL K6-0251. The sequence continues at coordinate 3,429,171 of NZ_JBBORS010000001.1, forward strand.
ATAAAGATAATGGATACAGTGAATTTTCATTTGATCCTTATCCTTATATCTCGAAATGGGAACGGATGGAGAAAAATAATTAATAACAATCCTATCCGTGAAAAAGGTGTGTATCCCAGTTGTAAAACAGGATACACACCTTTTTAAATAAAATATTGAGGATAGCCGCTCCAACGGGTTTCATGGAATGAATAACCTTCGACCCCAGAAATACACTACGCTTTCCGTCGGCTTAAGCTAAGCCGTTACCCTCGGAAAGCGACTTCCCGGAGCGGACATCTACTCGGCAAGAATACCAGTATTTTAAAGACCAATTTATTCTCTTGGCTTTTCTTAAGTTTAAATAAGAGTAACACTTATCCTTTACTTTTCTGGACAGCGTTCCAAATACTAGCTGCTAATCCGCCCCATATCACAACAATACCGATAATCATTACAATGATAGCTGAAGCACCCATACGCATCTTCCCTCCTATTTATCTTCATAATCGGATAGAGAATTTTCTGACTTCCATTTCAAAGCTGCCAGGATAATTCCAAGAACTAACACACCTACTACTACGGCCCAGCCTGTATTATTGATAAAGGCATTCGAGTAATTTTCATAGTTCCCGGTATCTGTATCAAACTCTCTTAATAAATTCTGCTTAAACAGCCCAAACATCATATAACCCATAACTACTGGTGTAATCATAGCTAAGCTGATTGTCCACCAGGAACCTAAACGGATATCTGAAATTTCATTAGCATGATTTTTAAGCATATTGGTTTTACGAAGAATCCAGGCAATCAGGACAACTTCGACAAGACCGATCATGGCAACTCCGAACTGGTTAATGAAATAATCGACATTATCTAAGAAGTACAAGCCACCTCTGGAAGCATATAATAAGGAAATCAATGCTGCGAGACCGCCTCCGAAAAGAACGGCTTTCGATCGTGTGATTTTAAACTTATCTACCAATGCTGCTACATACGCTTCTGTAATGGACATAAGAGATGTAATTCCGGCAAGCGTCAATGAGATAAAGAAGAGCGCTCCGAACAATCCATTAAATGCCGGCAACTCATTGATAATGGCCGGAAAGACAACAAAAGCAAGACCGACCCCGCCAGCGACGACATCATCCACACTGACACCGGCAGAAAATGCCATAAATCCTAATATTCCAAACACCCCAATTCCCGCTAATAATTCAAAGCCGGAATTTCCAAAACCAACAATAAATGCATTATTGGTAATATCAGATTTTTTAGGGAGATAACTTGAATACGTAATCATAATTGCAAAAGCAATCGATAAGCTGAAGAAAATTTGTCCATATGCTGCAATCCATACACTTGGTGACAAAATTTGACTGAAATCAGGTGTAAAGAAGGCATTCAATCCATTCATTGCTCCTGGCAGCGTGACTGCTCTTATTACAATAATAATAAATACGATGAGAAGCAAAGGAATAAAAATCCGGTTTGCAACCTCGATTCCTTTTTTTACACCGCGGAATAAAATTCCCAGCACCAATAGCCAAACAATCACTAACGGAATAACTACTCCCGGTACCAATCCGCCTATTTCCCCAGGAATCTCCGCCAATTGAAGATGCTCCCCAAATAAAAATCCTTCTGTATCTTCTCCCCAAGACAGATTAAACGAAAAGATAGAATAAGATATTGCCCAGGCAATAATTACCGAATAATATGTTGAAATAACAAAAGCAACAAGTACTGCCCACCATCCAATAAACTCTGTTTTCTTATTCATTTTTCGAAATGTCAAAGGTGCAGAACCCCGATACTTTTGACCCATGGTAAATTCCATAATTAAAATTGGAATACCCGCAGTCAGTAAAGCAAATAGATAAGGAATAAAAAATGCTCCGCCGCCATTTTCATAAGCAACAGCAGGAAATCTCCATATATTTCCTAAACCAACTGCTGATCCGACAGCCGCTAAAATAAACCCCGCCCTTGTTCCCCATTGTGATCGACTCTCCATCCATCATAACCCCCCTTTTTTAATGAATAACAACAGAATGAAAGCGCATTAAATAAGAATAATAACAAAAATCATTACTTTCAGACTATTCATCTTGTATTATAGCTTTTTTGACATTTTTGTCAAATATCTAATTATGGAAATAGCAGGATTTAATTGCAATACCCTTATTACATCATAAAAGGCTTGGAATACTAAAATGTATTCCAAGCCTTCTGTTAAGATGCCTTCTTTTTATTTTTATTAATCAGGAAATGAGTAATCCAGACAATCCCAGCCAAAAGAACAAGCGTTACAGTTAAAGCTAACCACGTAGAATGAGTTAGTCCAATAACCAAGAAACCAATCAAAGCAGTAAAAGCAGCAATGAAAGCATAAGGCAGCTGTGTAATAACGTGGTCTATATGGTGCGCCCCGGCTCCGGTTGCAGATAAAATTGTTGTATCAGAAATAGGTGTACAATGATCACCGAACACTGCTCCGGCTAATACAGCCGCTAATGCAGGTAAAAATAGCCCCATATCTGTGTTCGCCATAACCTCCGCTGCAATCGGAAGCATAATGCCAAAAGTTCCCCATGATGACCCGGTTGCCAAAGCCATTAAACCGGCAATAATAAACAGAATAGCCGGCAGAAAATCTGCAGAAATAGAGGAATTATTTACTAAACCAGCTAAATAGCTTCCAGTCTCTAAAGCACCGATAATCGAACCAATCATCCACGCAAGAACGAGAATATTAATTGCAGGAATCATGGTTTTAAAGCCTTCAATAAAAATACGTCCCATGTCTGAGCGCGGTTTTCTTTGCTGCATATGAAAAATAATAGAAGTAAGAACAGCTGCAACACCGCCAATAATTAAGGAAAGATTAACATTCGTATTGGCAAAGGCATCAAGGATAGATGCGCTCCCTTCTGTTTCCATAATCCCTGTCACAATCATAGCAAGGACGGTAACAATAAATAAGACAATGATAGGAACAATTAAATGAAATACTTTTCCATCCTTATGCGGATCAAAAATATCACCTAAATCCCCAGAAACCTGAATTCTTTTTGGATCCAGCAGTTCTCCCTTTTCTTTTGCTCTTTTTTCATGCGTGCGCATCGGACCGATATCAAAATGAAAATACGCCACAATAAACACCAGAACAATCGAAGCAATCGCATAAAAGTTTAATGGAATCATTTGTATAAATGCTTCAATCGGCTGCAAATTTGTAATTCCATTTGCTGCAAATAACCCGCCTAAAATACCAATAATATAGGCTCCCCAGCTTGATATAGGTGCGATTACGGTAACGGGAGCAGAACTGGAATCAATGTAATATGCCAGTTTCGCCCGGGAAATTTTTTGCCTGTCTGTTACAGGTCTTGCAATCTGTCCAACTGCTAAGCTGTTAAAATAGTCATCTATAAAAATAATCAATCCAATTACAGCAGTCATGATTTCCGCACCGGTACGTGTTTTCACCCGGCGCAGCATCCAATCTCCAAAAGCTTTAGCCCCGCCAGAAGCTTGGAGAAACGCAGTAAGCACGCCCAGAAAGAGAAGAAAACTGATTAATAATAGATTCCCCATCTCCAAGGCTCCATCTGCATAAAAAATTGTATAAAATACCGTCCATATTTCTTTTAATGTTCCCCATATATGGAAATCATTTAATAATAATGCTCCTACAACAATCCCTGTTCCTATTGAGATAAGAACCTTTCTTGTTAACACCACTAATATCAGCATGACAATTGCAGGTATCAGTGACCAAAACGTACCTTCCATGTTAAGACCTCCAACGATTTATTTTCGAGCTGAGTATTTAAGCATTTTGAATAAGGTCAACGACGCGTAATGAATAATGGAAACTGCAGTTCCTTTTGAAATAATTACGTGCATATAACCGATTCGAAATAGGAAAGTAAGACACAGGGATATCTATCATACTCAAGTACTGTTTCACAGTAAAAACATATACAAATTACCCTTTAAAAACGCAAAAAAACAATGATAGAAAATAACCTATCATTGTTTCACCAATTCACGTTATCCTCCATTTCGATCAGTAGTTCTCCATGTAAATCATTACATGACAGCATAATACTTTTTCAGTAATATGCCAGCAATATAAAGCATGACCTCTTTATATACTTCGGCAAACTATCCTTTCTCCAGCAATCTTCGTTGTCATTCTCCTGCCGGATACTCATCTAATCTGCGCCTCTACCTCACCGATCTGATAAGGTTTTTATTCAATTATAAATATCTTCTCAACTAATTTGTACTATACTACATATTCAGTCACTCTGCAAATCATCTTTTGGTACGGCAATATCAGGAGCATTTCCATCCCCGCCATAGAAATCAGGCACTTTTCCCATAATTGCGCCTCCATCTAAATAAAGCTCGGTATGTACAGTTCTAACTTCGGAGGTAAATGGCACAATAATTTGTACATCTGCTTCTACATTGATATACAGGGAAACCCAAGCTCCATTAATCCCAAATTCTTCTTTATCCTCGACCACATTTGTCCGCACTGCTCCAACCACTTCCATATTAATAGGAATTTTAGGACCTAAATTAGCCAGTACAGAATTTCCCGTTACTTGCCCTAAAGGAATCTCAATCAGCGTAGGATCAATCTGTACCCTGCCATCCGCACCGCCCTCATAGTCATAAGGCTCATGCAGATTATGCTCAAATTCAAGCTGCTCCCCCCGATTCACATGCGCAAAATACTCCTCTACCCGGTCAGTAGCTACCCGGTTGATTTCACTGATAACTGCAGGATCTCGGTTATATGTTACTAAATTTCCTTCATTGTCATAGGTAATGTTCAGGATATCCTCAAATCCATATTCCTCTACATAATATACAGCGGAGTTAATCGCTCTCGTAGCAAATTCATCCGCTTTTCGTTTGGCAATATCAATAACAATCGGTTCAATTTTGACGTTTATCAAATAAAAACTAAAGCCCACTACTGCAAAGAATAAAATTAACGTCAGCATCAGAATGGAGCGTCGAGAGGGGGGCATTCTTCTTTTTCTTCCCGTTCGCTTTCGAAATCGATATCTTCTTTTAAGTTTCAATGCAACAACCCCCTTCGTAATAATTTATGCAATTATGGAAGGGAATTAGAACAAAGGAAAATGGATTGGTTTTACATGTAAAAAGACACTTCTTCTGTCCCCTGCAAGAACAAAAAAAGTGTCTTTCCATGTATTATGATATTTTAAGCAATGCTTCTTTTCCTGTCATCCCGACTTCCCAGCCGTGCTCCTTCGATGCATCTGTTATTTTCTGCAACGGAGCGTTCAGCAATTGATCAATGGTTCTTACTCCCATTGCCCGGCCGGCGATAACGTTTCTTTCTTTCAGCTTAGGTATTTCATTAAAAATATCCACATCGAGCGCTGCACACATAATATACCCTACATCATTGCTGATTGTTAATAAGGTTGTTTGCGGCAATTCCACACTCACTGCTGTAAAAATAATTCCATCCACCTCAAGAGGTTCTACCGTAATCATAAAAATGCCCCCTCTGTTTTTCTCTCGTGATAAGTGTATGCAGAGGGGCTAAAGAACGTCACACATAAAACGAAACTTCACTCAGCGGGAATTTTCGGACGGCTCTCCGTGATAGAATGGAAATGAATCAATGCTGTTTGACAGCATATACTAATAAGTCACGCAAAAATTCCGGGACAAAATATTGTTTTTTTGCAGAACGGGCAATTTCCGGCAGGAGCTGGCCAAAAGTAAAAGTATCTGCAGTAGCAACATAGTATACTTTGTCTGGATGAATAGGGTAACCATCTTCAGTATACACCCGCTTCACATACACTTCCCCATTCCGATGAAAGGCTGTCTCGACCTGAATGCCTGAAAAAATCATTTTCCCTAAGATTTCCCCGCGGAAACCAAAGCCCTTTAATTTTAATTCTGTAAAAGCAGGAGATAATGCCGCTCTGACCGTTTCTATGATTTGATCCCCCTTTAAATCCACAAGGACGGGATTGATTGGATGAGGGCAAATTCGGTGTATATCCCCTTTTGTGATTGCCCCGGCAGGCAGCGAATCTAACAGCACGCCAGCATTCAGCATAGCTATATCCGCATTGGTCCATCTTCGGAGCACTTTAGTCAGTGAATCAATAATGGGGGTTTCTCCAAACCAGTTTACTTCCAGCGGCTTTTCTACACTTGCTACCGCCTGACCCAGATATTGGTCAGCCTGTTGTAATAGCTGCTGTAAATGTTCTTCCGTCTCCAAATCCTTTCCTGTATCCTGCAGACTGATTGCTGCTGCTTCCTTCGAAATTACTTTTTTCTCCTTATGATCCCAAATAAGCTCCACTTCACCGATATAGTAGCAATGCTTTCCCGCTGCAGTGATTAAGGTCTGATTTACCAGTTCACCCTCTTTTAACAGATGATGCGTATGTCCCCCGATAATCACATCAATTGCCGGATAACGCCGGGAAATCTCCTGGTCAACGGAAATTCCTAAATGGGAAAGAAGCACAATAATATCCGATTCTTTTTTCAAGTCTTCTATATAACGTTCAATAATGTCAAATTCATTTTCTACATGCCAGTCAAGCAGCTCGTAAAAGGCATTAAACGGTGCCGTTAAACCTAAGACACCTATCCGTATCCCGCTTTCTGTCATAAAAGTGTGTGTCCGCTTCAGCCAAAATGGCGTCAATTCATCTCTGCTGAATAAATTACTGCAGACCACTTGGAAATCGGCTTTATCATATAATTGATATAATTCTTGATGGGAAAGCGTTATCCCCTCATTGTTTCCCAGCGTCACGATATCATAGCCTGCTTCATTCAGCAGCTCCACATTGGCTAACCCATTTGAAGCTTCTGTAATTGGATGAGAGCGGTCAACGTGGTCTCCTATATCCATTGTAAAGGCAGCTTCATTATTCTCTTTCCGCAGGCCCTGCTTTTCTTTTAAAAAGGCTGTTACTCTAGGCCATTGTTCAAAATGACTATGTAAATCATTTGTATAGTAAAAGTAAACTTTCTCTTCTGACATACTTCATCGCCCCTAACCAATTCCTTGTAAAATCATGCGAATCCCCATCACAATTAATAAGATTCTCAAAAGCAGCTCTAAGAGCGAACTTGAATTTTTTTGATTGGTGAACGCACCCAGTTTGCCCCAATCCATTCCCCCGGTATAAAGAAAAGCACATATGCCCACTCTATGTTGCCAAGCGCAACAGCAGGTATAATTTGAAATTTATATGTATATATTTCCGTTCCCATTTCCGCCTGGCGAAATTCTTTTTCAGAAGCATCTACATTTCGTGGTTTTTTTCCTTTTAACTGCCGAAAAAAAGAATAACGAATACCACCAGCAAACCAACTTTCTACTGTAATCATATCACATTGCTGGATAGATGAAAGCGAGGGAGTTTTTTACAAACGCATTGATTTTATTTTATATAGAAGAATCCATGTTTCCAAGATAAAACTGTTTTTTTAAATAGGTTTACGAAAGGGTTTCCTCCAAATATACTTTTTCCCTATTGCCAAAGCAATCTTCCAAAGTTAAAATTAAATTAGTTTGTTAATTAATTTAATTATCTTAGTTGGTATCTTATTAATTTTTAAGATTACTTCTCTACAATAAAAGCATCAAAAGCTTTACGATTACAACTAATCTAAAACACATTGCGTTGTTTTTCAAACTGAAGGTGAGAAAATGAATATTCAAGTAAAAGAAGTCGTAAACGGCTGGAAAGAATACACACTAACCAATGATACGATTGAAATTAGTATTCTGGATTATGGAGGAATCATCACAAAATTATATGCACCAGATCGAAATGGAAACGAGGAAAATATTGTATGGACTTTTAAAGATTATCATGATTATGAAAATAACCCATTATATTTAGGTGCTTTGATTGCCAGAGTTTCTGGACGAATACCTGACGGGCGATTTAAGATTAATCAGCAGAGCTGGCAGCTGGAAAAAAATGAAGGTAACCATCATCTGCATGGTGGAACAAATGGCTTTCATCAAATTCTGTGGGATACACAAGTGAACAAAACAGAATCGGCAATCGAATTACAATTAACGACGAATGATGTCACTTTTGCAGGCGGGCACCCTGGTAATTTGGATGTCTCTATCACTTATAGTCTTACCAGCAAGAACGAATTGTCTATACATTATCAAGCCGTTCCAGATGCAACAACCGCCCTTTCTTTAACAAATCATAGTTATTTTAATTTAACCGGAAATGTGCAAAATTCTATTTATCAGCATCATGTCACTATGCCGGACAGCACCATCATAGAATTGGATAAAAATCTGCTGCCTACCGGAAAGCTTCTGGATACGTCAAATACAGCATTCGATTTTCGATATGGAGCTCGCTTGGGAGAAGGGGTGCATTCATTATCTGAATCTGAACAATTAGCTTTAGCCGATGGATATGATCATTATTTTTTATTTAAGAACGCTAAAAACAGAATAGAAATTTATGAGCCCACCTGTGGGAGAACCTTATCTATAGAAACGAACCAGCCTGGTATGACGATGTATACTGCGAATCAGGGTTCACAAGGATATCTATTAGAAAATGGGACTGCCCCAGCTCATTATGGGGTTTGTTTTGAGACTTCCAATACACCTTTAGCACTCTATCAAGATAGACTGCCGTCCATCGTTGTAAAAGCAGGTGATGTTTATAACAAATCAACTACCTTTACATTTGGCACGAATTAGCTTTCTGATTTTATCAATGCACGAAATAACCTTCCAAAAAAAGCGAATCCGATTGAACAGGATTCGCTTTTTTTGGAAGATGACTCGTTTCCCTTCTGAAGTTAAGCCATATTCCTATATGATTCTTTCGTTATTTTGTATTGAAGCGGCTCACCTGCCGTAAAGCGCTTTGCTTCTTCCAGCATGAAAGCCCCTAAACGAGCCCTCTCATTACCAGAACTTCCTGCTATATGCGGTGTTAAAACAACGTTAGGCAGAGTGTATAATTTGGATTGTTCCGCTGGCGGTTCTGGATAAGTCACATCTAAAACAGCTGTAATATCTGTACGTTCTTGTAAAACTTCTATCATCTCATCTTCTCGAACAATAGCACCTCTAGCTGTATTAATAAATGTTGCATTTTGCTTCATAGACTGAAAATGCTCTTTTTTAATCATTCCTTTTGTTTCGGGCAAAAGCGGGCTATGTAATGAAACAACATCTGCATGTTTAAAAATCGCTTCTAAAGAACAAAGCTCTACATTTAAATTACTAGCTTCATCTTCGTTTACAAATGGATCATAAGCTAATACATTCAAGTCAAAATGCCGTAATAAATCCGTTACTTTCCTGCCGATTTGACTCAAAGAAATAATACCTGCCGTTGCTTGATAATTGCCGATTAGCGGCTGATACATACCATTAATATAATTTTTTTCCTCTTTTAGCCATCTGGATAGCTGCCAGCCGTTTTTTAAAGAAAATAGAATTTCACTTAATGTAAATTCTGCTACTGGAATGGCATTTGCCTGATTAGCTGTGGTAACTTTTATGTCTCTTTCCCATATCTCGTCTGATAATAATTTCTTCATTGTTCCAGCTGCATAAAAGATAGCTTCTAAAGATGGCGTTTTTTCTAAAAACGATTGATCAAATACCGGAGCACCCCATCCAGAGAAAATAACCTCTGCTTCTTTTAATAAATTACCTTCTTCTTGAAAATTATATTTGGTCAATGGTTTTCCAATAATATCAATATATTGCGAAATCTCTCTTTGTTTATCAGGTGTATAGACTTTTTCAAACAAATTTTCGTCCATTATAAACAGACCTTTTCTCATATGTTTTCACTCCTTTGACCGACGCATTGCAGAAATACTGCTGCTTGTTTTTTGTTTCTGAAACAGTTTAATAAGCGGTCCAATAATCAAAGCTGATATAATGGTTCCTTCTCGAACACCCTGAACAGAACCAAATACGATAAACGAAATAAACATTGCTAAGCATACCAAACTTATATCAAAATAAAGCTTTACCTTTCCAAACTCCTGTGAAGTTTTGTAAGAAATCACTTTTACAATTCCTTCAGCCGGATTATTTACCACTTGTGCCTTCAACTGTACCACCGTGCTAAATGCAATAATAACACAGCCAATGACAACCATATTTAATTGAACCCAGTAATAAGATTGCGGGATATGAATAAGGAAATAAGACCAAAAATCAATAGCTATTCCTAATATTGGCCCTACTAATAATTGCAAATACTGAACTCTGGGAAAATTTTTGCCCATCATTATTATTTCGATTAAGACAAAAAGAAGATTAAACAGCATCGTCAGCATTCCAAAACTAATAGGTAAGAATAGACTAAATGCATATGGCGGACTCGTAATAGGAGTAGTACCGAGATGTGCAAGTGTAACCAGACTAATGCCGAGTCCCATAATGAAAAGACTCAGCAAGAAAAGCCCATAAGATTTTAATAGATTGGATTGTGCCAAATACATACACTTCTTTCCATAAATATTCCGATATTTTAATAGCTGCCTTTTTATTTTTTTGAACATAGATAGTTAGCGATGGAAAAATAAAATCCTGTTTTATGGACGTTTCTCTCCCTGTCCTGGACAATCTCATTCCATATTTTTAATAAGCAGCGGCACTTTTTTTCCGTAAATATCTAGTAATTTTTTATTGTGTTCATCTGAACCAGTAATATTTCCACTCAGAAATACTGGTGGAACTTGCCCTGTTTTGATAAGTAAATCAGTGACTTCTGCTAAAATAGCTTGAAGAATCGAAATGCCAATCACAGAGGACGATGGGGCAAAACGAATACCTGTGTCAGAATTACTTAACATTGCGTCTCCAACCTGTACATGGTTATCTATTGTATAATCGCAGACATCTTTCAAGTATAACCCGTCTTCATGTCTGGAAGGCTGCTGTTCAGCATATGCTGTACTGGTTAATGCCACTGTAACAGCTCCATGTTCTTTCCCATATAATGCGACATCTATTGGAACTGGGTTGATGCCTGAAGTAGAAATGACAATTAGCACATCCTTCTTAGTAATGGAATATTCCGCTAATAATGGACGAACATATCTATTTTTTCTTTCTTTTTGAGAAGATGCTGCCCCGCCTTGATGAAGCATCAATTCGTCAATCAATATAGGATAAATCGGTGCAAGTCCTCCTGCACGATAGAATACTTCCTCTGTTAAAATATGAGAATGACCACATCCGAATAAATAAACAACTCCGCCATCATTTATTTTATCTGCGATTACTTCACTCACTTTCTGCATAACGTTTGTTTCTTTATTAAACGTATTTTCAAGCTGCTCTTGTACTTTTTGATAATACTTCTTTATCATCATAATCCCCCTTGAATAATTGGTTTAAAGTTTGAAACGGCCTTCTTATCCATTGGTTATTCTCCATTTAAGAGGCAGCCCTTCCTTTCTCTTAAATGGAGATAATCATTCTAGTTTAAACGCGATGCATTCTATCTTTATATTTTTCGATTAATGACTCATTGTATTCTCGGCCGCCTTCCACGTTGGCGCTTTTCATTATCGGCGGTTCGATACCTTTTTTCACTAGATTTTCGATTGCTTGTAAAACAACACTATCAAGTAAGTAAGCTGCTGAAATAGAAGATGTAGGACCTGTTTTCATTCCATATTCCGGTATATCTATTCCGCAGTCTCCAGGGTCTCCACAGTTATCCAGGACCACATCGGCAAATTCATATAATTTTTTTCCGCTTGAGTGCAGGCTTTTCGCATTTTGAGAATCTTTTAAATTTGTAACAACAATCAGCTTATTCCCTTTTTCTTTTATATATTTAGCCATGTCAATGTGCAAAGGGTTTTTCCCAGAATTGGATATAAAAATAAAACAATCCTCATCCTGCTGGTCGACTAAACGAATAAACGCATCACCAACCCCTTCAATTACCTCAAACCAGCCATTGATTCCGTAAAACTCTTTGATAGCCTTGGAGTTAACGAATCCTCCTGCCCGGCCAGCAACTTCAATGGCAGCTGCGAAAGAATGTCCCGAGCCAAAAGATTGAATAATACCTCCCCGTTCAACCGTTTCTGTCAGGATATCGGCTGCTCTTTCAATATTCTCCCGTTGCTCTGTTCGTATTTTCTTTAAAATATAATCTATTTTCGCATAAAATTGGTCGACATAGTTCACTGCATTCACTCCTCTTACTTATCGCTTGGCTTTATTCAAAAATACTTCAATGCTTGTTTCCGGGTCATCTGGCACCATTTGAGCTGTCACCTTCACCCCGCTGTTAAGAAGTGTTTGGATCGCTTTCTCTTCATCTGCTGAGAGACTTACTGATTTTTTGATTTGCACTGTACCAAAACGATTGGAAAGATTTCCGATATTGACCTGTGGCAGCTCCAATCCTTCCTCCTGCAGACGAACTAGGATTTCTGGTGATTTAACAACCAGTAAAACACGCTGTCCCTGATAGTTGCCTGCTTTAATATTTGCGGCTGCTTTTTCAAATGGCAAAATAGATGTATTTACTCCTGATGGTGCTGCCATTCTTAATACCGCTTTCTCATGATCACTGGCAGCAATGATATCATCTATTACCATAATTCTGTTTACCCTTAAACCAGTAGACCATCGAGTAGCTACCTGTCCATGAATTAATCTATCGTCAACTCTTACATGTACAATTCCTTCCATTTCTATCTCTCCTTATGTTGTAAATATTTTTAAATTATAAGCAATAATCCCAAGTGCCATTAGAATAAAGACAACGCGTGTTGAATTTAACTTTTTCTTACCCAGCATCCAATAAGTGACTGCAACAACAAGAACTGGACCTAGGGATGGCAAAATTTGATCAGCAAGCTCTTGTATAGAAAGTGTAACTTCCCCTTGCTGGAACTCATATCCAAAAGTTGCTGTAACCACCGTTGGGATAAGCGCACCTACAACGGTAATTCCAAGGATATTAGCAGCTTTTGTAAGATTCTTTAACCTGCCGCCTATTTCGGTTACGAGTCTCACACCTTCTTGGTATCCGGACCAAACAAAGAAACGCATGGCACCAAGACGAATAAATCCAAACACAATCCAAAGAATCAAACCGATTGGGTTTCCTTCAAGTGCTAAATAGGAAGCAATGGAACCTATGATGGTAGTAGGTATAACAAAGAAAAGCGTATCACCAATCCCGGCCAGCGGTCCCATCATACCTGTTTTTAATGAAGCTACTGCTTCCATTGATTTGATTCTTTTCTCTCTTTCAAGAGCTGTATTTACACCTAATATTAAAGGGGCCATCGTATTATTCGTGTTAAAAAATTGCATATGTGTCATGGCAACTGTTTTGCGTTCTTCGGGATCCTTATATAAATTCTTAAGTAACGGCAAAATACTGAAATAATATCCTAACCCTTGAAACTTTTGATAATTCCAGCTTGCTTGTCCAAAGAAAAACCATCTCCAAAATACTTTCTTTAACTCACGATACATCTTTCGTTTACTCATCGCCCATCCCTCCATTAGCTACCGCAGGATCATTGTTATCATTATTTTTAGTGAACCGCTGATATCCTAAAATTGCCAGAGCTAGTCCAACAAGTGCAGCTCCTAATACAGACATACTTAAATATGCTGCTACGACAAATCCAATAATAAGATAAGGGATATTTTCCTTTACAGGTAAATATCGTAATAATATGGCTATACCTAGTGCAGGAAGCATTCCGCCAGCTACACTCAAACCACTCATCAGCCAATCAGGCATATAGTTCACGATAGATTCTACAAACCTTGCACCAAATACAAGTGCTAAAAACACGGGTATCATTCTAGACAGAGAAGTAGGAAGCAATCCCCATAACCCCATCCTGGCAGCTTTATCAAGGTTCCCTTGTTTGATAAAGGTCTCTGCCCTGTTTTGAAAATACGTGTTTGTAAATCGGGCAAGAACATCGAGCTGAACCATTAACAAGCCAATCGGGATTGCTAAGGATATCCCAAACTCAGCTCCTTCGCCTGAAAAGATAGCAAAAGCTGTACCAATCAATGCACCCGTCATATAATCTGGAATCGATGCACCGCCGAAATTTCCAACTCCAAGCACCAGTAAATTCAACGTCCCTCCGACAATCAATCCTGTTTGCATATCTCCAAGAATCAGCCCGGCAAAAAAACCTGCCATTGTCGGTTTAACAAATCCCATTGTTGTGTTGTTTCCATCATAAATTGCAAATGCTGCATACAGCGTTATTAATAATACTTGCCACCAGACAATCTCCATCCTTACTGCCCCCTATTCATCTAAATCATTATTATTCAATTCAAGTGGATCCGCTTTAAAAATTGCACTTCTTGAAGATTCAATAACCCGATTAAGGTCAGAAATCATAAAATCAGTTTCATCTAAAAAGAGTGTTTCCAAGACTAGCGGCAGATTAACTCCGCTAATAACAAAGGCGTTTTGTTCCATCTCTAATTTATGTGTCAGCGCTACCGCCTGGTTGTAGGGCGTTCCCCCTTTTAAATCAGCAAGAATCACTATTTTTTTATTAGAACGCTTCCATTGTTCCAAATAAGATTCCAATTTTGAGGAAAAATCCTGAACACCAGCTTCGGTAAGTTCGATAATAGAAAGCTCTTCTTGTTCTCCCGTAATCATATCAACTGCTTTTTTTAGACCACCAGCTACTCCATGGTGAGATACTAACAAGATATTCATTTGTCCAACTCCTTTTATAAAGGTTCTATTTTATTGCTGAAATACTCCCAACGCTTATACGTTTCAATATATTCCACCACTCTTTTTTCCAGTAAGTACGTGTATCTGCGTATGAACGCAGTTGGTTTATCGCCTTCAATCTCAAGCAGCTTACTTTCCTCAGACGGCGTCGGGAAACAAATTTCTGTTATTTCTGTCGAATCTGCCTGGAAAAGATTAATTTCAAAATCATGTTTTATTTTTTCATAAATTGAGGAAAATGCTTCTAACTCTCCAATATCTTCCTTAATAAATTCAGATAAAACATAAGAGTATTGGACAAGCAACGGCACATCATCAATCATGCGTACGCGCTTGATTAAGTAAAATGCTTCCTCTTTGTTAATATTTAATTCTTTAGCTATTCGTGGATCTGTCATTTTTTCTACATTTAGTACTCGGACAGATTCTTGCTTCCCTTGATATTTTTCCTGATCAGAAAAACGCACTACTTTTGCTTTTTTCCCTTTGGAAACGTAAGTCCCTTTGCCTTGATAACGTACAAGATAACCTTCCTGTGTCAGCTCCTGTAAAGCCTTAATTACAGTAATACCGCTTACATTGTATTCTCTTTTCAACTCCGCTTCACTGTAAAACTTATCTCCTGGAAGAAACTTTCCGTTATTAATCTTGTAAAGAAGACTTTGCTTGATTTGCAGATATTTTGGAATAGAAATAAGATAACCTCCTAACTAGTTAATCAGTTAATATATTAAGTTAAAATAAAAAAATAATAGCATTGTTTTCATAAAGTTGATATCCATCCAATTCCCTACACCTTGCAATCAATCCAGGCATTTCGTTTTGCAATAAGCTAGTATTTAAATTTATGTTTGTCCTTTACTTGGCGGAATATGATGTAATTATTGATTGAAGCACTTTTACATCATTCTTTAATTGTTCGATACTATCTTCTTTCACAAATTCCATCATTAAATAACACATTCCTTGTTGCTTTTCTAGTTGTTGTAAGTACTTTTCCCAATCAGAAATACCTGCTGAAAAAGGATACACAATGACGTTATTTTCAACAAGCTGCCAATGAAAAACATGAACATGGCTAAGCCATTGTCTTACGGTATCAATACTCTTCACATTCTTATTCACTGTTTCAAATGGCGAGGGCTGCCAGTATAAGGAAACGTTTGAATGATTAATTTTCTTCATTAGCCGTATGGCACTATCTGCCGTATCTGTTAAAGTTCGGCCATGATACTCTAGATTAATATGAATTCCTTGTTTTTCTGCTAAATCAGCAATTCGTTTGGCATCCTCTATCACTTTTTCCCATTGTCTTTCTGTTGCTTCGCTTGATCCAATATTTCCAGCCCATACTCGAATGGCAGGAGCCGTCAATTTTTCAGCAGTATCTAAGATAGCTTCAAAAGAAAATGGTTGTTCCTTTACCCCTAGACGATAATAGGAACCATAAGAGATAATATCTATTTCTGCTTGCCGGGTTATATTAGCAGCATACGCAGCATGTTCTAAGTCACCAGGCGGAACATGAATATCGCCGCCCCATTCTATTCCTTGTATATCCGTATTTTTAGCAGCTTCTATTATTTCTTCTACAGATAAGTTTCTAAAGGTTACAGAACATAAGCCTATTTGAAACATCCTTTTCCTCCTCTCAAATTTATTTTTCTTTCCTGTTAGTCCACTAGAAAAAATAACTTACCGTTTTATAGCATTTAAATCGCTTCTATTTGTATGCTGTTTTTTAATAGCTTTCTTTTAACAACTTACGCTTATCATACGAAAAATTTTTTTAGCTGTCTTATTAAAGGCGGAATAAAATTCTCAATTTCGGAAATAAACTTTTGAAGGTGTATACCTTCTTTTTTTAAATAAACTAAAAAAAGAATATACTAAATATCAGCATATTCTTTCAGCTATCTGACTCCTTTGTATATTGATATTTATTCCTGAATTTCTGAGGAGAGATATTCGTATACGCTTTAAATTTTCTATAGAAGGTAGAAATTGCTTCAAAACCTACTTCAAAACAAATAGATGCAATATCATTATTGGTTTCCATGAGTAATTTTTTGGCAATTTCCATTCTTACTTCATTTAAATATTTCATCGGTGTCATATCATATTGATCTTTAAAAATCGTATTGATATGTCTGGTACTTATCCCAAGCTTTTGAGAATAATCATTGGCATCTCTAATTTCAAAATATCGTGTTTCGAGGTAATCTTTTAAACGTTCAGCCCGAAGCACATTTGCATCCGTAATATTTAATTCTTTTTGACTTCGAAATAAAATCAGCAATAATTCTTCCAGATAGATTTTTACAGCTACTACATTAATCAAATCCCCTTGTGCTTGCTCATAAAGCATCCTGCGAAGTAACTGTCTTACATTTCCTGCTTCAAATGGACTTAAATCAATTAACCTCGGATTGCTAAAATCCTGCATTTCTAAAACCTTTTGAATATCCGAATCCAAATGGAGCACATCAAACTCAAGCACAAGTACTGTCATTTTCCCCTCTGATGTAATAGAGTGGTCTGAATATGGCGGGATAAAAGCCAGACTATCTTGAAAAAAAGTGTTTTTTTGATTATTAAATGTAATCTCTCCTGTATTTTCGAGAGCATAAAGAATCTGGTGAACCTTATGATGGTGTTTCTTTACAAGATTTCTATTCGAATGTTTATTTTCTTTTAAACGAATACGATATCCCATTATAACTGCTCCTTTGGTTTGTGCTTTCTTTAATTAATTCTTAGATGTAATACATTTTTTGTTAAATACTTGTAAACAAAATAGACTTTTAACGTTACGCTAAAACATAATAACTACTTTAAAATCATGTTTAGCATTAATTATTTTTTCTTGATTTTCTCATCTAACATTTCTGTTCTTTTACTACATTTATTTTATAGCATGTCATTTCATATCGTCCATCTAAAAAATAAGGATACTATCTCCTCCAAGACAGCACCCTTATTTTTAATCTATTTTTCGTATTTAAACCAGCTTATGTCCACAATTCCCGCAGAAATTCATTCCTTGTGTTTTACTTCCGCAATTCGGACAGAAGTTTGGAATTGATTCGCTTCCTTCATTATCAGAAGCATTCTGCTGGTTTCCGGTCTGTTGATTCTGGCTTTGTTGTCCACCCTGATTTTGCTGTCCGCCCTGATTGGACTGCTGGTGATTTGCTGTATTTTGGTCATTCGTACCGTTCATCATTTCCTTTGCCATCTGCATTCCCATCATCATTCCGGCCATATCTGTTGCGGAATTGCCGCCATCTGATTTCCCGGAAGCAATCGCATCCGTCATAGCGACATCTTTATACCGTCCCATATCGCCGATCATGCCATGCGAGGCAGTTTTTGTAATCATATCCTGGATTTCTTTTGGATAATTAAAGCTCATGATTTGAAAACCTTTAATCTCAAAACCATCCTGATTGACTTGCTTATCTAAATCCTCTTTGATACCCTCGCCGATTTCAAAGGAATTCGCCTGAAGATTAAACATATCCTTTCCTTCTCTGGTAATCCACTTCATTAATAATTGATCTAAAACAGCAGTAATTCTCAGGCGAATGTCTTCCACCAGAAAACTGTCTCTGACGCCTGCGATATTATCTATCAGCTTCACATAATCTTTCACTGTAAACTGAAAGGTTCCATTAGCACGGATCGGTATACCGCCAGGAAGCTGTGGAGAAGGTATGTTTATCGCATTTTTTGTGCCCCATTTCACAGTAAACTGTTTTGTATTGACAAAAAGCACTTCCACACGCATTCCGCTGTTAAATCCAAATTTAAATCCTTTTAAGGTAGATAAAAAAGGAATAATGTCTGATTCAATTTCATATTCGCCCTCTTCTTTAAAAACCCCTTCAATTTTTCCCTGGTTGAAAAAAATAGCATCCTGGCCCGGGCGAACAATTAATTTACTCCCTTTTTTCACCTCGTTGTTATTCCATTTCCAAAAGATCATATCATCACGAAATGATTCCCATTCAATCACATTTGCTAATTGCCCTCTAAAAAAGCCCATCATTCTGTTCATCCTTTCTTTATTTCAATACCTTCATTCAATCTATAATTAAAACTTTGCACGCCCGGAAGATCGGGAATGTCCGCCGCCAGTTCTGCCTATACTGCCGCCTCCCCGGCCTCCGCCGCTGTTGTTCTTCTGAATTTTCGTTTTCGTAACGGTTTGACGTAAATATCTATCTGACTTGCTTTTAATTCTTGAATTATCTGCATCAAGATACGTACTTGCATTCGTCGTCACACGGCCGCCCATATTAAAAATCATGGAACCTACAATAACTGCACCAATTATAACAGCAGCCAGCAACTGGAACCAAGTTTGAAGAAAAATACTGTCCGGGTTGATACTCGGGTTCACACCCATATATCGCTCTACCTTTTCAAAATATAATAAGCTGGCATCGTAATAATCGTTATTTCGTAAATCAGGAACTAAATCATCGGCAAGCTGCTGCGCACGCTCAGGGCCAACATACTCTTCTCCCTTATAAAATCCGCTTACCGCAATATCTCTTTCTCCGGAAGGTCCTGAAAAATCAAGCCCCATAAATACCGTATCTCCATGTTCTCCATCATATCCGGGGCCCTGTTCATCATAGAAGTCATCGATATATTTTTGGATATCTCTTCCATCAGACTCATCCTTCGTCAATATAAGGATATCAATCTCGTTCTCTTCACTATATTCAGCCGCCCTCTGCTCCAGATCCGTCCGCTCATTATCTGTAAATATGTTTGCATCATCATAAATATACTGCTTCTCTGCAGACACTGCAGGCAGCATTAGGAAAGATATAAGTACAAGTATACCAGCCGTAATTAAAAACTTCTTCATAGTAAATCACCGCCCAGCATCATCGCTATTGCTTTAAATAAAACAAAAGACCCTCCAGCAATGCTGGAAAACCAAAGCGCTGCCTTCGAATAGCTCAACGGCGGCTTTCCGACAATTTTTCCAGTCTGCCCATTCATTGCAAAGGTATGCTCTTGCTGATCAAAATCGTAATATACCATCCAGACTGGCAGCAGGACATAGTAGCTGTTTGCTTTCTTGGTGCGTATGTTTTTTTGTTGATAGCTTACAGAGCTGTATCCCCGGATGGTGGAAGCTATATACGTATCCATAAAACCTTGAATTTTTGCCTTCACCCGGTCAAATAATTCATCATCGGTATAATTATACTTTTCAGCTAAGTATCCTGCTAGATAAGGCGTTTTAAAATCCTCCAGCTTGTTATAATCATAAGGCTCTATTTTATCCATCAGCTCATCATTCATTTTTTCTGATGCATCGACCGGCACTTTTAAATAACTGATATCAATATCTCTATGCACACGATAATACTTGGTTTCCGTATAACGATAATCGCCGCGCCGATACGTGCGTACTTTGGTACCTGTTGCCTTTACGTCTACATCATTGTCTAAATCGTACATCCAAAAAGGGACATACATTCCTGTAATATTTTTCACACGGTCTGCAGTCATAAAGCCCTTAGGCGTCAACCTGCCATTTTTACACCATTTTTTAAATGCTTCCATTGCTTCTTCTTTACTGATGGTAAACGGAATTACTTTCGCAGGTGCCAACTCCCCGGATAACCGGTCAGCAAGCACCACCCCGGCCCCGCAGAAGCTGCATGAGGTCGCCGTTGTATCTGCATCAGTTAAAACAATAGCACCGCAATTCTCACAATGATATTCCTTCGCCTCGTCTTCCTCAAAGGACTGCGAGATATTCACGTCATCATACGTATCAATATGCTCCTCATGCCCGCAGCTGTCACAGGCCAAATGACCGGAAGCACTGTCAAATTCCATATCCGCCCCGCAGTTGGGACATTTATAATGCACTAACATCCGTCTTCACCTCATTTTTCTGATCGCAATTCAAGCAGCGCCTCTGCTTCAGCAAGCTCAAACTGGATCTTCTCTTCTTGTGCTGTTGTGTATTTCATTATATCGGCTTCATTTTCTTTCGCAGAGGTCTCCCTCTCTAAAGCATCCAGCTGGTCAAAGGTTTCTGAAAATGTTTGACGCATTCGGTCATAGCTTTGCTGGAAAGGGACCATCTGTGTTTCAAAATCATATTTTTGGCGTTGTAATTTTTCAATTTCTTTCTGTGCCGCTTCTTTTTGCATTTGAAATCGGCTTTTTTCATTTGCTTGTTCCGAGCTTTCTTCATATCTGGCAAACTTATCTGCCAGTCCTTGCTGCTCTATTAGCTTTTCCTGTGTTCTGGTAATGTTTAGTTGAATAGTGTCTATTTTGGCGTGCATTTCCCGCATTACGCTATCCATTTCTTTTCTGTTTTTTTGCAGCTTTTGTCTGTTTTTCTTCGCTTCTCGTTCAGATGAAAAAAGGCCTTTAAAAAAACGCATTCTGAATCATCCTTTCTGCCTCGCTTAAATAATTGTACGTTTGAACTCCACAAAAGGTTTCACTGCCTTTTCAGAACGGTAAGGACGTTTCAAAATAATCAATTACCTTATAAGGATAACTTATTTTCTATTAAAATTCTAATTACCTTTTTAAAAATTTCGATTTCTTTTACAAGATTGTAATATTAATAGCTTTTCGAAATGAAAATGAAATGAAAAAACCGTAAATTTATCTGAAATTGTTGATAGAACTTGATTCGAAACCTGTCGATTGATGTAATATATTTTAATAATTTGTTACCGACCTTTAAAAATTTGGACACCTTCTTGTGATATCTCTATGTTACCTTGTATATAGTGAAAAAATAAAAGTTCAGCGAAAATATAGCTGAATCAGGTCTGGGTTGGTTTCAGTCCGTTATCTTCTGTTTCAATCAATTTGTACTCCCCTATATACAATACATCATAGAATAGGAGATTAACGGACGGCCATACCACGATTTGAGCGAAATCTTGCTACATAGGTTTCTGTTTTTCAACAAAATAATATAAACATTCTTAAGGAGGAATTCTTTTGGCACCATTGAATCTTGATGCAAAAAAATATGTTATTTCGACTGCGTTTGCTGCAACGTTAGCACTCACTCCAGTAGTAGGCTCCAGTGTATTAGCAAATGCGGGAGAAGGATCAACAGAAGGAGATATCACCTACGAAGAAAGTAGCCTCCCTGAAGCCCAAGAGGAACAATCTTCTGAAGAAACACCTTCTGCAACAGTTAACTCTTCTCTTGTTCAACAAGGTGATTCCGGTTCAGAGGTAGAAAATATACAAAGTTCATTGCACGATCAAGGCTATTCTTCTAGTAACGTAGATGGTATTTTTGGAGAGCTTACGGAACAAGACGTAAGAGATTTCCAATCTGATCAAGGCTTGCAAGAAGACGGTATTGTAGGACCAGCTACTTCTGATGCACTAGGTACTCCTGTTGAATCCGCTCCAAGCTCTGAAGAAGCTTCAGAATCAGAAGCTAGTGAAGAGGAAGCAACAGAAGAAACAACTGAGAATGACATTGTTATTGAAGAAGTCTCGAATGATTCCGGATCCGAAGACAATGCAGGAACACAATCTGGTTCTGTCAGCGGTTCTGACATCGTTGCAGCAGCTGAAAGTGCTTTAGGAATCCCATATCAATTTGGAGCATACACTCCGGGAGAATCAAATCCTTCTGCATTGGACAGCAGCGGATTGATTAACTATACGTTTGACCAAGTAGGCATCGATGTTTCCCGTACACACAGCCAAATGTGGGCAAATGACGGAGTTCATGTAGATTCTCCAAGCGTTGGCGATGTTGTCTTCTTTGAAGGAACATATGATACAGCTGGCGCATCTCACAGCGGAATTTACATTGGTAACAACCAAATGATTCACGCAAGCAGCGGCAGCGGTGCAATGGTTGTAGCTGACATGAGCGTTGATTATTGGCAGCAACATTACCTTGGAGCAAAATCTTTCAATTAATAGTTAAAAAAACAAGCGCAACCTGGCGCTTGTTTTTTTATGTTTGCTTTTTATTCTTTTCTAGCATTGAAAATTTTATATAGACTTTTTAAATTTTTTGCGATATACTTGTCAACAATTTATTAGAAGGATTTCCGAAAAAAGGGATAAAGGAATATTTTACATAAACATTATTTTCAGACTAATCCGATATTATTTATTTATCGCAAAGTTTGTGCATTCTATTCCGTCTATCCAAACTTAAAGTTTATTTCTTGTCTATACATACTCAGAAAATGTGCATCAAAATAAAATACGGAATCCTATTCTATTATATTGAAGTAAGGGAGTATCATAGAAGTATGAAATTATTCATTCACATCAGTAATTTTTCGAATAAGTATTTTGCATTCATCACTATTTTAGTCGCTGTTGCCGCCTTCTATATGCCTGGCGGTTTTAATTGGTTAAACAATTACATGACCATATTACTCGGAATCGTTATGTTTGGAATGGGGCTCACCATGACACCAAACGATTTTAAGCTGGTGTTAACAAAACCTGTACCAGTTATTATTGGCGTTATTCTGCAATTCACCATTATGCCGCTGCTTGCATTTGGAATTGCAAAACTTTTAAATTTACCGCCTGCTCTGGCAGCTGGAATTATCTTAGTAGGATCTGTTCCCGGAGGTACTGCATCGAATGTCATGGTATATCTCGCTAAAGGAAACGTAGCGTTATCCGTTACGATGACATCTGTTTCTACTATGCTGGCACCAATTATGACACCAGTGCTTTTGTATCTTCTAGCTGGACAATGGATCCCAGTAAATCCGTTTGCCATGTTTATTTCTATCATTCAAGTTATTATTGTTCCCATTGTGTTAGGACTTATTTTTCAAAGGTTCTTTCCAGTGGCAGTTGACAAAAGTATAGAAATTTTGCCGCTGATTTCGGTTATAGCTATTTCGGGAGTAGTGGCTGCAGTTGTTTCAGGAAACACAGAAAATATTGCATCTTCAGGAGTGCTTATTTTTGTCACAGTTCTCTTGCATAATTGGTCGGGACTTTTGCTTGGCTTCTTAGTTGCCACAGTGCTTCGTCTCAATGAAGAGACAAGAAGAGCAATATCCATCGAAGTCGGCATTCAAAATGCTGGATTAGGCACCACCTTAGCGAGCGCCCATTTTGCTGCACAGCCATTGGCTGCATTGCCAGGTGCTATTGCCGTTGTGATGCATGTAATCAGCGGGTCTATCCTTGCATCCATCTGGTCAAAAATACCGGTGAATAATAATAAAAAAGGAAATAAGAGAGAAATAGCTTAATTTGCTGAGGCTATCCTCGTGGAGCTGATTAAAAATGAAACAGAGGACACAGGTGATTGAAAAGTAGAGGCACGTTCCTTTTCAATCATTTTTCAAAAAAGCGATACCCAATAAAAAGGAATAGAAAAGGAGATTCGTCCATTGCAATATACAGACAATAATCTAAGCATTCGTACAATTGAAGAAAAGGATCTGCCGCGTCTGTGGGAGTTGATATTTAAGGAAGAAAAGCCAGAATGGAAAAAATGGGATGCCCCCTATTTCCCGCATCAGGCAAAATCATATGAAGCTTTTTTAACAGAACAGGCGCATTGGATAAATTCTGAAAAATATTGGGCTGTAGAGCTTGATGGTCATATTCTTGGTACGATTTCTTATTATTGGGAGCATCAGCCCTCCTGCTGGTTAGAGATTGGTATTGTTTTACATGAAGCAGCATCCTGGGGAAAGGGAATCGGCACTCGCGCTTTGAAACTATGGATCAATCATCTTTTTAATCAACTGCCGTTAGTTCGTATCAATCGGTTTAACAACTTGGTCCGGTAACATGCGAATGATTCGGGTAGCGGAAAAACTCGGGATGCAAATGGAAGCACGAATTCGCAAGGTCCGGTATTATCAAGGTGAATATTATGATTCCATCCGCATGGGGATGCTGCGTGAAGAATGGGAGCAGCATCATTACAGCACGAGAAGACAGGTCTTAAAATAGACCTGTCTTCTCGATTACAACAAACGATTTTCCAACTCCTTTTTATCAAGCAGTTTTATCATACTTCCCTTCCTCTGAATAAGTCTTTCTCCTTCTAGCCATTTCAATTTTCGAGACAGTGTTTCTGGCGTCGTTCCCAGAAAAGAAGCCAGCTCCTTCATCTTCATAGGAATCTCTACTTGCTTGGATCCTGCAGTTTTATATAAATCAAGAAGATATGTCATTAAACGATTTTCTACTTTTTCCATCATTAAAAATTGTGCTTGCTGTTCTGCCTCCATCAATTTTTGAGCATTGATTTCTAACAGCTTCAAGCTTATTTGCGGGTATTGCAATAGTATTTTTTGAAAATCCTCCTGTTTTAACAGGCAGACTTCTGTTTTCTGCATTGCTTCCCCAAATAAATTTTCATTTTGGGCACCAAGCAGTAATCCTTCTCCTTCATAACCGTTCGGTCCGACAACTCTTAATAATTGCTCGCGGCCAGTCGCTGAAAGCTGATATACCTTCATATTTCCCTGGGCAATCACAACTAATTGCGGGTTTTCGTCTGGAGTAATAATTTGTTCACCCTTTTGAAAAATATGGTGCTTTACCAACCGGTTAATTATCCTTTGATCTTCTAAATCTAAATGCTGGAAAAGCGGTACTGCAGCTACACATAAATGCTCCTGGCTCACGGCAAGTCCTCCTTTTCAACATGGCAGCTTTTTTTAGCAGATAGATAAAGCTGCCATGTTATTGTCTTTCCGCTATTATACGCCTTGTACTTTTGTATTTTCTACTGTATACCCCAGCTTTTCAATGACTTCTGATAATTTATCCGCACTTGTTTCCTTATTATTAATTTCTGCTTTTACCTTACCGGCATGAAATAAGACATTCACCTTTGCTACGCCTTGCTGCTTCTGAACAGCACTTTCGATTTTTTGAATACATGACGGACAGGTTAAGCTTTCTAATTGAATCGTTACTTTTTCCATAATTAATCCCCACTTTCCTTTTATTTATATTTCTATCGTACTTCTAAAGTTTTATTTTGTACTTGATAGCTATCAAGTTTTTCATCCTTCGTACGATAGCGTAATAAACGCATGCCATTGATAACTACTGCTAGAATACTTAATTCATGTACCAGCATACCGCTGGCCATGTGGATATATCCAAAAATCAATCCGATGAGGAGAAAAACCACCGTCCCCACTGCAATGATGATATTTCCCTTCATATTGGCTGTTGTTTTCTTTGTTAAACCAAAGGCGTGGATCAATTTTTTAAAATGAGAGTGCATTAGGATAATATCAGAGGTTTCCACTGCTATATCCGTCCCGCTCCCCATTGCAATTCCTCCATCAGCTAAAGCAATAGAAGGGCTGTCATTCACTCCATCTCCGATAAAAGCTACCGTTCTTCCTTCTTCTTGAAGCCGTTTTATAAAGCTGGACTTATCCTCTGGAAGGAAATCCCCATGAACCTCCGTTATACCCAATTCATTTCCCACTATCTCTGCCGTTGTCTGATTATCTCCTGTCAACATCACAAAACGCTTGATCCCCATTTGTTTTAAAATACGCAACGTTCTTTTTGCATCTGGCCGAACCTGGTCTTTGATACCAATCAGCAGTGTTAATTGACGATTGATTGCTACAAATACGGTAGAATTCCCTGACTGTTGAAGATAAAGTAAATCCTGTTTTGCCTGATTATTTATCCAAACAGCATGATTCTCCATGAAGGTCTGATTACCAATCATTATTTCCTCCGAACCGACGTGAGCAATAATTCCTTGTCCTTTCACAACCTCTGTTTTATCAATTTTTGCATATTCGGTTTTCCCCACATAATCTAAGATTGCTTGCCCCAATGGATGCTCTGATTCTCTCTCCACACTCGCAGCTAACCGAAGCGCTTCTTGCAAATCATCCGTATATGCTTTCGCTTCAGAAACTGCCGGTTTGCCACTCGTTAATGTTCCAGTTTTATCAAATACCATCGTATCTGCCTTGCTGAATGCAGCCATCAATTCCCCGCTCTTGATTAGAATGCCATTTTTTGCTCCATTGCCAATTCCGGCAACATTAGAGACCGGGACACCAATAACCAGCGCCCCCGGACATCCTAAAATTAAAATCGTAATTGCCAGATGGACATTCTGAAAAATCAAACCGACAATAAGCGCAAGCAGCAACACAATCGGCGTATAATATTTGGCAAACCGATCCATAAAACGTTCCGCTTCGGATTTATTATCCTGTGCTTCTTCCACGAGTTCAATAATTTTTCCAAAGGTCGTGTCTTCTCCAATTTTCTCCGCCTCTATCTTCAACGTACCATTTTCTAAAATTGTACCGGCAAACACTTTCTCTCCGGTTGTTTTTCCTGCTGTCATGGATTCACCTGTCACACTTGCTTCATTGATATAGCCTTTTCCTTCTTGAATAATACCATCCACAGGAATTTGCGCTCCTGTCTTAACAAGGAGCAAATCCCCTTTCGTTACGTCATCAATATTAATTTCTTCTATATTATCACCGTTGATTCGTAAAGCGCTGGCGGGAGCCATTTTGGTAAGTTCCCGAATAGCAGAGCGTGTTTTTTCCAATGTCTTTTGTTCCAATAACCCTCCGAACAAAAACAGGAAAATAACAATAGCAGCTTCACTGAATTCACCGATGATAAACGCTCCAGTAACAGCAATGGATACCAACAGTTCAATACTGATTACTTTTACTTTCAGTGCTTGGTACGCTTGGATAAATATCGGCGGAATCCCGATAATTGCAGCCATTGCCATTGCAAGTGAATATACCGGATTCCAATCAAATAAAAATTTTGAAATAAATGCTGTAATAATCAACATTCCGCAGATCAAGACAACGGGATGCTTATGTTTCATAAAGAAACTCTGCAGCTTCATTTTCTCTCCCCCTATCCGATTACACTGTCATTTTATCGTGAAAGAAAGAGAAAATAATTGATGCTTATCAAGATAGGAAAACTCATTTTGCAAAACGGTTATTTGTACAAATAAAAAAAGCATCCTCGAAAGATACTTTCTTTACATATACCGAAATAAATCCCAAACAGTGGGCTATTTTGAACATAAACCTACAAAATTCCTTTTGTTATCCTCGTTAATACTTTATGAAGCAAATCTAAACAAAAAAAGAGGACGACAGCTATCGTTACAAAAAATGCAGCCGAACGGAGAAATGCAAATGGAATAAAGCTGACCAGCCAGTTTCCAGCATAGTATATTAGCACAAATGCTATCGCAATCGTTACCAAGTAGGAGATAATAACACCGATTATTTGAACAGCATGAAGTTTTGAATAGGTTGCTTTCAGCTCTTTTCTGTTTTTCCAAAAATTAAAAGCGAATAGAACTATACTCAAAAAAGAAAATACACCTGCCAAGATTCTCCTCCTTTACTTTTATATTGTAAATCTCTTATTGCTTTTTCGTAGTAATCAACGTTTTCTATTTGCCATTATTAGAAATAGCACCATAATAATCCCAGTATAAATCATTATCCATAAAAATGGAAAGCCCGATAAATAGGTCAGGTTTTCTTCCTCCCATTGAAATAGCGGCTTCTGGGTAATCGTGGCCGGTGGAATAATCCATGTAATATATTTGAGAGATGCCGGTAAAGCATTCTCGATACCTAGTGCAGCAATGGAAAGAATGACCGTCAGTGCTAAACCGCCATAGGCATTGATGGCACTTTCCATCATTACGCTACTGAAAAAAGCGGCAATACAAATTCCGAGCGCAGCCAATAGGAGATGATTCACTATCGATACGAAGCCAACTGTCATGGATACAGAATCAGAAAATAGATGAAATATAATCGGATAAAGAAAGGCAAACACTGCCAATAGCAAGGCAATCAGCCAAACCGCTGCTAATTTTGCCAAGTAGTATCGATAGCTGCTTCTCAGATTTAAAACCAGCAGCTGTCTTTGTACTGGTGAATCCAGAGACAAGACGCTCATACATAACCAGGCAGAGACCACAAACAAAAACAATGCTGTAATCGCATAGCTATCGACAACCGGATTCGGCTTATACGTATAAAAAACAGCGATTAACACAATAAAGGTGGAGACCGGCGGAAAATATTTATGAGAACGGATATAATCATGCAAGCTGTATTTAATGACTTCTTTCAAATAAATCTCTCCTTCTATGTAAAACGAACAAACACATAGTTTGTTCTTCACTCCATTTTATAATCGATGTTTCCGACGTACTCAATGCTTCCCTGCAATTCAAGAATCCTGGACAGGAGCTGATCGCTATTTTCTGAATTCACATATAGCAGCAAGCTATTTTCTCTTCTTTCTTTATTTATTAATTCGTTCCATTCCTGCACATCTATATCCGTTAAACCCTTTACTTCAATCACCTTCACAGCATCTTTTTCCACAAGTTTTTCTTCTGTTAATTGCCCATCTTTTATGTAATAGGTTTGGTCAACAACCTCTTCAAAAATGGGAGCTTCATGATAGGTTAATAGAATGGCGGTTCCTTGTTCCTTTAATTCGTCTAGAATCAAAAGTAATTCCTGCTGCGCGGAAAAATCGAGCCCGGATAACGGTTCATCTAAAACTAACAGCTCTGGCTGCGGAAGAATGGCTTGAATAATACCTACCTTTTGGATATTCCCTTTAGACAACGTGCTAATTCGCCGGTCACTCCATTTATCCAATTGAAACCGATGCAATAACGACGAAATACGCTGTTTGAGCTCAGCCTCTGAAACATCGCCTATCCTTCCGGTATAGTGCAAATATTCATTTGGTGTAAAACGGAGATAGTTTGGAAACCTTTCTGGTACATACCCTATCCGGATATTCTTATCAGTATATACTACCTGCCCTGAATCCGGTCGTTCTACTCCTGCTGCCATACGTAAAAAGGTGCTCTTTCCACTGCCATTCCCACCTAAGACAGCAATGACCTCCTTTTCTTCCAAGCGAAGTGACATGTCGTATAAAATAGTTTTCTTCCCGTATTTTTTCTTGATACTCTTTAGCTCTACAAGCTGATTCATGTAATTCTCCTTGTCATATCATTTGGTATATACTGACATACTCAATTCTGCCTTTTTACAGTTCCTTCGCTAAATGATCTATGTTCAAAGGATATTATTATAGCTATTTATCATATTATATTTATTTATCTTACAATTAAATGTAAATGATAAATAGAAACTTCATTAAAGCCAGTTACACTGCGAAAAATTGATTATAAAATAACTCTCGATGATTTCCATAAAGCTGCTGAACGATTTACTGACTTAATTCCCTTTTTCCTGCCTCCATTTATTAAATTCTAGATATTCTCTAAAATGCTCTTTCGACACACCAGATTCCATTGCTTCTTTTACAATATTCACCCATTCACTATCTAATTCTGTTTCATGTATCGAGTTGTTTTCAATTATTAAATCTTTCACAGAAACCTCTAACACTTGGCTGATTTTCTCGATGAATTGGATGGAGGGGTTTGATTGAAGGTCTCGCTCGATGGAACTTAAATAGGATTTTGCTACTCCTGCCTTTTCAGCCAGTTCTGATAGCGACATTCGCTTTTCTTGACGTAATTGTTTGATTTTTTCACCAATCAAGTTATTCACCTGCTTTTTCTGAAAATTATATCATAATATTGCTGGGGAGTTCTATTATTAAAAATTAACAGTTTGTTCTCAGATAGAGGCTAAATATAATCAGAAGAAGAATAAATTAGATGAACAATCGTTCCGTTTTTAAAACAATTTAAGTTATTTAGATAATCGATATGATTAATTCATTTAAAAGGATTTATTTTTACATATAATCTTTCCATATAAATCTGTCGAAAAAACTCAAGTAACCCACTGCGGATTATACAATGTCTCCAAGCTTTGTGTTGTTTATCTTTATTCTCTGTAATAGGCTTCAAGTGTCCTGTTAGTTGGGTTGCATTACTTGAAGTGAAGACTCTTGCTGATTTTTCATTTCCGTTATCGTCATGATTTCTCTTTTTATTTTGCAGAATTGAAATGAAAATATACAACTCATCCGTTCATTCTCTTATGAAAACGCATAGCCTGCAGTTACATTTTTTCTGATATTTGGCTCATACTAACCAAAAAGGAGGTATTGGAATGAGCGTAGATAAAGGAAAAAAGAAGAAGAAAAAGAATAAAGAAGAATTAAATGCCATGAAGGGCGGGAAAGAAAGGCATCGCAGAAATCGTTCTTAGGTTGGTGTATAAGAGGAAGGCTGAATCAAAGTTATTTCATCGCTGAGGCTCCATCATATAACGAAAGCCTCCCTGAATTGAATTCCAGGGAGGCTTTCGTTATGAACTATTTACAAGTAAAAATCGAATACATAAATACCAGCCAGCTGCCTAATTCCAATCAATTCCCGCTCAAGAATTCACTTGGAATGGAGGTTAAATCAATTCCCCAAACTATTGGAACAAAATAATACACAGCTAAAATAATAATAATTGTTCCTACGATATTGACCCAGAATCCTGTTTTGATCATCTCAATAATTTTCAGTTTTCCTGTACCGAAAATAATGGCATTCGGCGGTGTTCCAACCGGTAGCATGAATGCACAGTTTGCTGCCAGTGCACATGGAATCATCAGCGCAAACGGATGAATGTTTAACGCAACCGCCAATGCTCCAACTACCGGCAAAATCATGGTCGCTGTTGCTGTATTGGAAGTAATCTCCGTCAGAGCCATAATCATCAAGGTTGCTGCAGCAATAACCACAAGAATATGGAAGCCGTCTAAAACAGTCAGCTGCTCCCCGAGCCAGTCAGATAAGCCTGTTTCTGTAAAACCAGCCGCAATTGCCAATCCGCCTCCAAACAGCAGGAGCACCCCCCATGGAATATCACGGGAATCCTTCCAAGATAAAATACGTTCCTCTTTTTTTGCTGGAATAGCAAATAATAATACTGCGGCTACAATTGCAATCATCCCATCAGAAATCCCTGGAACGTTAACAATGCTAAAATTTCCATCTGTCCAGAGGAAATCTCTTGTAATCCACATAAATGCAGCAAAAACAAACACTACTGCGACCATCTTCTCTTCATAGCCTGTTTTCCCCAGTTTACTTCGTTCACGCTGGATTAATTCTTTTCCGCCAGGCAGCTGCTTAATACTTGTTTTAAATGCAACCTTCCCTAAATATAACCATGTAAAGAAAAGCATAAAAACAACAACGGGAAAAGCAAACAGCATCCAGGTCGCAAAAGAAATATTTACACCAAATAATTCGTCCAGCTGCCCTGCCAGAATAATATTCGGAGGTGTTCCAATCAATGTTCCCAAACCGCCGATTGTTCCAGCGTAACCAATCCCAAAAATCAGGGATTTTTCAAACTTTGGTAATTCTTTTTCTTCCGGAGTTCCTTTTAACACACTTGCTACCTGTACTGTAATCGCCAGCCCCATTGGAACCATCATCATTACCGCAGCCGTATTGGAAACCCACATAGAAAGAAAACCGGTAGCTGCCATGAAACCAAGTAGAATTCGCTGTACACTTGTTCCAATTACCGCAATGATAAAAAGGGCAATACGCTTATGCAGATTCCACTTTTCCATGGCTGTGGCAATAAAAAATCCGCCTAAAAATAGAAAAATAATATCATTTCCATAGGCAGAAGCAACATCTCCGCCTTCCATCGCTCCCGTTATCGGGATTAATATCAATGGCAGGAGAGACGTAGCCGGGATAGGCAATGCCTCTGTGATCCACCATGTGGCTACCCATAATGTCGTAGCCAGAACAGCCTTTCCTTCGGCTGATAATCCTTCCGGCTGAAAAAATAACATCGTTAAAACGAATAAAAGCGGTCCTAAAATTAAACCGACGATTTGTGCCCTGGAATAAGGTTTCTTTGGCGGTTCGTCTCCTGAATCTTCAGGCTGCCCCTGAACCGTGCTGTCCTTTGCAGAAGTTTGTTTATGTTTTTCAACATCTTTTTCAGTAACATTTTTATGGAGAGCAAAAATATTTAATAGACTTTTTGTGCGTTTATGCTGCCTCCAAAGTTCGTTCCATGCCGATGTTACATAGTTCATCGTTCATACCCCTCTCTGAAAACGCTTACCAAAAATGGTTATTCTTATTTTCGTCTATTTACTATGGTTTGTATATATTTTTTAACTAATCGAAACTAGAAATACGTGTTCAAAAAGTTCGATAAATAGGACCAGCCGGCTAAGAACGCGACGTCCTGTCGCAACGCCGACACTAGCACATCCTGTGCGTCGAAAGTTCAAGGCGACGAGCTATTTACGAACGGACTTTCACAGGATGTGATGACTTCTGTGTTGTCCACAGGACGTGGACGTTCTTAACAGAAGTTCTTTCGTGCTTTATAATACGTGAGTAACGGTCTTGGTGGGGCGAGTAATCGCAGACCCCATCGGAAATAGCTCGTCAACGTAGAAATTCGCCGTGTCATTTTTATTGGACTTTTTGAACATCCTCTAGAAATGACGAAAATTGTTTTTTCCTGTTTGCGAGAGTCTATACTGCTGCAGCGGACGTCCGAAGCTATGGTAAATCACATTTTTTTCAAGCAATCTTTTTTCCTCAAAAAAACGTAAATATTTACGCAGGGATACATGGGAAATGTTTGCATGAGCACTTAAATCTGCCGCTGACAGCCAATCCTCATGCTCCATCATGACCGTTAATATATTTCGACATGTTTCTTTCGTGATTCCTTTTGGCAGATCCTCCGGTTTTAACACAACAGGCTGTTCATGCGGGTGAAATAAACGATCCACTTCTGATTGATGCACCTTTCCTTCCGTCACTCTTATGGTTTGCTGATAACGTAGGAGGGACGCCTGGAAACGTTCGAAGGTAAATGGCTTCAGCAGATAATCTACGACTCCGTAGCGGTAACCAGTCTGTAACGATTGCTGATCATTGGCGGATGTGATTAAAATAACGTCCACATTTATTTCTTCTGAACGGATTTGTTTTAATACATCCAGCCCATTTTTCTGCTGTAAATAAATATCGAGTAAAATCAAATCAACATCTGGGCGCCTTGCCAGCTCAATACCCTCCTCGACCGTTTCTACACTCCCTGTACAGCAAAATCCATCAATTTTTTCAATATACTTCTGATGAAATTTAGCAATAAGCGGTTCATCTTCAATAATAGCTATCCGTATCATTGTGAATTATTCCCCTCTTTGTCGTTCCATTCATATGGCATCGTAATTTGTAAACAAACGCCTGCACCAATCTCAGATTGAATATGATAATTTCCATTGCCTGCTTTAACTGCATTAATCATAATCGTCATCCCGTAGCCGCGGTTCAATCCTTTTGTCGAATAGCCTTTTTCCAGGATAAAAGGTAAATCCTCGACATCAAATCCTTCTCCATTATCACGGATTTCATAGAATAACGCTCCGTCAAAAACATCAAAAATCAATGTGACCTTTTTTTCTTCCTGACCGACCATCGCCTCGACTGCATTTTCCAGGCTGTTTCCAATAATCGTTATCCAGCGGTCAACAGCTGTTGGATCAGAAAGGCTCGGCCATTTATTTTCCCCTTGTATATCCACATCAATTTGAAGCTGTTCCAGGCGCTCCAATTTGGTCAATAAATATCCTGCAATGGCTACATCATCAATATGAGCGGAAATAATCCCTGTTTCCCGCTGATAGATCATGGAAAGGCTATCTACATATTCCGCGAGCTCTTCATAGGATTCGGTATAGACCATTGCTCCGATAATATGAAGCTTATTCATAAACTCATGCGTCTGCATCCGTAACGTATGGGCATAGGACTCTACTCCAGAAAGCTTCTTCATCATGGCGTCCAGCTCATTTCGATCCCGGAAAGTGACAAGTGCCCCGACATTATGTTTATCCACTTGAAAGGAAACACTGTTCGTGATCATTTCTAACTCACCGAAGCGGACAGCTTTATCATAAACGGCCTTTTCCCCGTTTACGAATACTTCCAGTGACAGTTCAGGCCAGATCTCACTTATTTTTTGTCCAATAATATTCCCATGAAGCCCGGCGCGCTCCAGCATTATTTCCGCGGATGGATTCGCAATAATGATGTAACCGTCTGCATTAATAGCGATAACTCCTTCACTTACGCTGTCAAGCATTGCTTCCCGTTCCTCTATCAGATAGGCAATCTCCTGAGGCTCCAGGTTAAATAAGGTTTTCTTCAGCCTCCTTGCTAAAAGGTAAGAGCCTGCTAAACCGAGAAGAAGACTTACAGCTGTTCCGTAAATGGTTATCTTTACACTATCCCATACAGCCTGATTAATAACCTCTGTGGAAATCCCTACAGAAATAGCTCCGATCTGCATACCATCTTGATCATAAACCGGTTCAAAAGCGCGCATCGACGGTCCTAAAGTGCCAACTGCCTCAGACGTATAGCTTTTTCCTTCAAACACATCCTCAATATCCCCGCCGACAAAATGTTCTCCAATCCGCTCCGGAACAGGATGCATCAGCCGGATCCCTTCCATATTCATCAACACAATATATTGCAGATTATTATTCTCGCGAACCTCGGCTGCAATAGTGCGGAGCTCGTCATCTGCCTCCCCTTCTGCAAGCGCATCCGCAACGATAGGCATTCGGGCAAAATGACTTGCACTCAAGCTCGCTTTATCAGCAAGCGCTTCCTTTGTTCCTGTTGCTTGATTATATCCAATAAGCAGTCCTGTAACAAGCAGCGTCAGGCAGATTAATCCGCTGGTGAACAGCAGCATTTGAAGCATGAAGGGCATGTCTTTTTTCCGCATACCAGCTCGTCCTCCTCCCTGTTCAGTCAAACTGCTTCTTTTTTTACAATTGTATAATTTTTATTCATATCAAGGAGTGCAGCTTTGCCAGCACACTCCATAACTGTCCGTATATTTTAAAATAATAACACAGATTCCGTAGCTATATAAGTTGAAATAAAGATTTTAGCTTCTAGTAATCACTCCAACTTTTTATATACTCCCTCTTTTTACTAACATTTTTACCTGTTTTCTTTCTTATCCCTAAAAAAATCCAGATAACCTTCACATACAATAAAGCGTATGTAAAGACCATCCAGATTTACAAAATCGATAGTAATATGAACAAACTCAATGGTCACGCAAAATCAAATAATCTAACAGCTGATAAAAGAAAGCAATATCCGGCAGCGTTGCTAACTCTTTTCTGGCTGCCATATAATGTCTCCACATTTCCTTCTGCGCCTCTTCCTTGCCAAGGATGGACACAAAGGTCGAGCTGTTATTCCGCTCGTCTCTTCCCGGCTGTTTGCCCAACAGCTTCGCATCCCCTGTTATATCTAATAAATCATCTTTGATTTGAAAGGCAATGCCTGCGTGGTACGCGAAACGCTGGACTGCCTGTTTCCGCTCGTCCGATTCTCCAGCCATAATCATCGGCATCATCAGGGCCGCTTCAAAACCAAAGGAGGTCTTATAAACCGATAATTCTCTCAGCTCATCCAGCGTTAATTGCTTTCCTTTTGCCTGCAGATCCAAAAATTGTCCCTGACACATGTTTTGGGTGGTCCGGGTGGAATAAGCAATAAGCTCCAGCAGCCTGCCAGGTTCTTGATGTTTGATTACAGCCTGCTCTTCTACAGCGCGCTGTGTTAACCAAAGTCCAGTCAGCTCCGCCGTCGCATGATTATATTTCTCATGCAGCGTCTGCTTGCCTCTTCTTTCGGGTGCATTATCCTGTGACGGCAAATCATCAAAAATAAGCGAGGCGGTATGCATATATTCTATTGATTTTACTAAGGGCAGGACCAAATGGTCTGGAAGACGAAGCCCTTCTTTTGCCAGAACCCACGTCATCATCGGGCGTAAACGCTTGGCATTGCCTGACAGGCTGTCGTTTGCCGCTTCTTCTAATGAATTTTTCGCTGACTCAAAGGGAAGCTGTTCTTCTACTTGTTCTTTGATTTCTTTCATTTTCGATACAAACTGGTTCTTTAATTGCTGATTTTGTTTTAATGTATCTAAAAATTGATCACGGATCCATTTATCAAAGAATGCTACGTTGTGCGTACGATGTACTGTTTTCTCTAAAGCTTTGTCAAAATTCGGATCAAAGGAAAACTGCTGCATCAATTTCTGATAGCGTTCTTTTCCCAATCTTGCCTTTAGCCGTTTTAAACCGTTTATTGCCCTGTCCAAAATAACATCTCTTATCTCCGGCTTTCCCGGATAGAGCTTATGAATAAAATAATAAATAACAGACCAATACATGGCAAAGGGATTGATTAAATTAGAATTCTGTTCACGATACGTCACAAAATACGTATACGGCGTGACATTCCTATTCGCCAGGTCTTCATCTAAATCTGTTAAATCATCCGCAAGCTGATTATACATCCCGTAATGAAACATATTTGCTTCGATGTTCTCGACCTCTGAAAAAGGCTTAAACGAACGGATAATCAGTCTGGAGGAAGCCGATTTTAAAATAACAGATGTATACAGGTCTTCATTGGTATACCTGTCATTATCCAAATGCTTTTGCCTGTCCAGTTCCTGTGCTTCGAAAAATAAATACGCATTTTCCAGGAAAAGCTGTCTATTCTCCTCCGGCTGGCAGGACTTTAAATAATGAAATGCTTCCGACAGCTCCTGATGCACAGCAGAAATGAATTCCCAATGATTCTTCTGCCAATCGTCAGCTTTTACTGGAAGCACCTCCCCTGTGAATAACGTCTGCCGGATAAAATAAGCGAAAGTCTTCTTCTCCGATGCCGTTAACATATCCGCATCCAGCACATCATCAATCAGCGGATAGGTCAATCCATAATAATATCCTGTACGAACAGCCTGATCTAACAGCTGCCTCCTCCGATCTTTGGACAGTTCTCCATCCAATTCTTCCAATTCATGCATAACGACACCAGCAATAATCTTCATTATTTTTCGTTTCGCTTCGTTTTTATCCAAACCATCCGGAAGTATCGCGGAGACACGTTTAAGTTTATCCGACACCCAGAAGAATACTTCTTCCAGCGATTCTTTTTGTGCCATTTGGTAAAGCTCTGTCAGATGGAACGGCACTCGCTGCTCCTTCTGATTCAAGTAATTTTTGACGCCTTCTGTGACAGCAGTTATTCTGTTCTGCATTGCTTCAGAGGTAATATCCCTTCCCAGGTCACGAAAATAAATGTACGAAATACTTCGATGCAAATAAGCATCAAGCTGGCCTGATTTCGCTAAATAAGAAATAAATAATTTGCTTGGCTGCTG
The DNA here is from genome assembly GCF_038004725.1 of Oceanobacillus sp. FSL K6-0251. Taxonomy (NCBI): domain Bacteria; kingdom Bacillati; phylum Bacillota; class Bacilli; order Caryophanales; family Bacillaceae; genus Oceanobacillus; species Oceanobacillus sp. FSL K6-0251. The sequence goes on from NZ_JBBORS010000001.1 coordinate 3,467,224, forward strand.
CTTCCAATGATCTATATTTACCCATGTTTTCTTTTTATCTTGTTGATATTGATGAAGCGTCTCTATCAAGGCTGACGCAAAATTCTCTTCTTGTATTTGAGCCTGCAGCGTTTGAAAATATGCTTTTGCCTGCTCCTGCTTTGTCTGAAAATAATCTTTGTCCATCTGCATGTTCCGTCCTCATTTTTTTGTTAAGTAATTAAGTATACCACGATGTTCCGTACACAATAATGATGCAAGTAAAACTTAACAAAATCTTTACATTTGTTAAAAATATGCCGTTTACCTGACCTAAAAATCCCAAGTAAAACGGCATATTTTTTTAAGAGGTTATTCAAAAAGCCCGTTAAAAAATACTTTTTGAATACACACTTTAACTTATTTCTATTCATTTCGTTTATGCTCTATGAAAAATCTTTTTTGCTATTTCCATACAAACCACAGCGGCAGCTGCCAGTCCTGTTGCAATTCCCCATTCCTGGAAACCAAAGGAAGCAGGTATATTAAACACCTCTCTTGCAAAAGGAAGCAGCGTTATCCCATATAAAGCAAACCCGATTACAACTGCTCCTATCACATATTTATTAGAGAAGAAGCCAATTTTAATCGATGTCTGTGTATTCGAACGTGCAGCAAAGGTCTGCAGGGTACGTGACATAATCAACGTCGTAAATGCCATCGCCACACCCATTTCATTGGAATGGGACAAACCAATATAGAAAGAAATAACAACAGCAGCAGCAATTAAAATCCCTCTTGTCAAAACAGTCCGCAGCGTACCGCCGGCAAATATACCTTCGTTAACCGGACGCGGTTTCCGCTTCATCACGCCTGCCTCTGATTTTTCCACACCTAACGCAATTGCAGGCAGCGAGTCATTGACTAAATTAATAAACAAGAGCTGCAACGCTGTAAATGGATTCGGCAGATTGAAGATAACAGCATACAGAATCGCGAGGATGGCTCCAAGATTCCCGGCAAATAAATAACCGATTGCTTTTTTAATATTATCAAATACGGTTCTCCCGACCTGAACAGCATTAACAATAGATACAAAATTATCATCGGTCAGAATCATTGCCGACGAATCCTTGGATACATCCGTTCCGCTTCCCATCGCAATACCGATATCCGCCTGTTTTAAAGCAGGAGCGTCATTCACTCCGTCACCCGTCATGGCTGTTACAGCACCTCTTTGCTGCCAGGCTCGGACAATTCTTATTTTATTTTCAGGTGATACGCGGGCGTAAACGGAAATCTGCTCAATTTTGTCCTCTAATTCTTCCTCTGACATCTTATCGAGATCTTTTCCTGTGATTGCAATATCATCATTTTCCATTAAGCCGATATCCCGCCCAATTGCCTGGGCAGTAGTTTTATGATCGCCGGTAATCATAATGGTCCGGATCCCGGCTGCTTTTGCTTCTTCAATCGATCCGTACACCGCTTCCCTTGGCGGGTCCATCATCGCAGTCAGCCCGACTAACACAAAATCCCGCTCATCCTCATACGTAATATCTGTCTGATTATCAGGCAAGCGTTTATAACCATAAGCCAATACGCGCAGAGCCTGGTTGGAGAAGTCTTCATTGGCTCCTTCAAACCGCTCCAGCAAATCATCGGTCAATGGCTGTTCCTCACCATCGAGCAGCACATGACTTGCGCGATGAAACATTACATCTGGACCGCCCTTGGCAAATAACAGACGTTCCCCGTCCATATGGTGAACAGTGGACATCAGCTTGCGGTCAGAATCAAAGGGCAGTTCTGCTTCCCGTGGATATTTTTTTCGTAATTCCTGATAACTGTGCGCATGTTTATCCGCAAATTGAATTAAAGCAACCTCCGTCGGATCGCCAATCTCTTGGTTCTCCTGATTAATATACGAATCATTACAAAGGGCTGCAATATAGACAAGAAATCTCTCGGACTTATCCCATTCATCCGGATTCTCCGGTAAACGTTCATTTTTATGAAAAGGGATAAAATCATCGGTAACGGTCATTTTATTTTGGGTCAGTGTCCCTGTTTTGTCTGTACAAATAATCCGTGTAGATCCAAGCGTCTCTACAGCTGGCAGCTTACGAATAATGGCATGCTGCTTTGCCATTTTATTTGTGCCGACAGATAAGACAATAGTAACAATCGATTGCAAAGCCTCAGGGATAGCAGCAACTGCGATAGCTACCGAGAACATCAGCGCATTTAATAATGCAGTGGTTGTATCTGCCTCACCGCCGCCGAACCAAATACGTGCTGCCTGAACAGCAAAAATAGCAATACATAAAATCAAAATGCCGACACCGAGCTTCTTGCTGAAGCTGTTTAATTTCTGTTGTAACGGCGTTTCTTTCTGCTCTGCAGTAGAAAGCATATCGGCAATTTTACCGACCTCTGTTTGGTTTCCTGTACCGGTAACTACAAAGGTTCCCCGTCCATAAACAACCAAAGAGCTGCTGTACACCATATTTAGTCTGTCTCCTAAAGCAGCCTCGTTCTCAATGATATCGGTGTTCTTTTCTACCGCCTCCGATTCGCCGGTAAGCATTCCTTCATTTACTCGTAAAGAGCCGCTTTCCAGCATACGTCCATCCGCAGGTATATAGTCTCCCGCTTCTAAGTAGACAATATCACCGGGAACAAGCTCTTTGGCAGCGATTGTTTTTTCGGTTCCATCCCGCATCACATTCGCATCAGGGGCAGACATATCCCGTAATGCCTCCAGCGAGCTTTCCGCTTTTCTCGTCTGTACCACGCTGATTACCGAGTTAATCAGTAGAACCAAAAAGATAATAATGGATTCTACCCATTCTCCAATCAATATTTGTACTGCAGCCGCCGCTAACAGGACAATAACCATCGGATCTTTGAAGGTCTCTAAAAAAAGCTTCCACGTCGGTACTTTTTCTTTATCCGCTATCTCATTATATCCGTATTGATCCAGTCTGGATGCTGCTTCTTCGGTTGATAGCCCCTGTTGGGAAGCCTCTAATTCTTCCAAAACATCTGCAGCTTTTTTTTGATACATTTCCATTTTCAAAATCTCCCTGCTTGTTCATTTTTCAATTATAGAGTGCATTTATTGTTTATTTTGCATTCTTCAACACATTCCATCCCCATTTTCAAAATAATACAGCAATGAAAGGTTTTTCTTTATCTTGAGCTATTGCCTTTTTTCATTCGATTGAAACCTTATTACTGCAGAAAAGAAGGAATCTTTACAAAATCTTCATATTTATCTTTTAAAAATGATTTAACTTATCCTGCTGCTATGGAAGCTATTATATACTTCTTTTTCCTTTTATGCTTGCTTGGATATACTCTAATCTGCCAAAAGCCAATATAGACTTTGCAACAGTCAGTTTTTGCCCATCAAAAAAACTGACCTTGTCTCTGGTCAGTTTTTCTGCCGATGTTACTTCTACTCATTCCCCATCTCAATAATCCGCTGATTCCGGCTGCCACGAAAGGATAAGGTTAAATCCCGCTCAGCCAATATAAATGGTCCGTCCACCAGCACATCTACATAGTTAAGAAGCTCCAGCTGATGCGGATCTTTGTTCTCACGCAGCTCTTCGATCGTCCATCCAGTATACGCCCATATATTTTTCCCAAGCTCCTTCAATTGTCTGGCAATACTTGCTGCAGCCTGTGCCTGGTAAAATGGATCTCCGCCGCTTAACGTAATATCTGTCAATGGATTCCATGCCTCCTCGACAATCTGCTGCACATCCATCTCCTTGCCATTCCGTATATTCCAGGACCTTGGATTATGGCATCCCTTGCAGTAATGGGGACAGCCGGCAAAGAAAATAACCGTACGTAAGCCCTCTCCATCAACGACTGAATCATGATAAATGGATAAAATCCGTGCTGTTTCCATCATACATGCCTCACTCTGTCTCGTTCTTCCGATGCTTTTGCTGTATTCCATTTATCCATTGTTCCTACCAGATAGCCGGTAATACGGCGAATCCGGTCAAATTGTCTTTCATCCGCGATTTGACAGCTTGGACACGCGTTATCGATCGTTCCGGTATAGCCGCAGCTTTGACAGCGGTCGACCGGATGGTTTACACTGCCATAGCCAATCCCGCTTTCAGCCATGGTTTTCACAAGGGTGTCGATAGCTTTTATATTTTTGCTGACATCTCCGTCTACTTCAATATAAGTGATATGACCCGCATTGGTATATGGGTGATAGACAGCTTCCCGTTTTATTTTCTCCACAGCTCGAATCGGATAGTACACAGGAATATGAAACGAATTTGTATAATAATCTCTGTCTGTAATTCCGTCTCTTTTTCCAAAATCCTTGCAATCCTGCTTCACAAATCGGCCACTCAGCCCTTCTGCCGGTGTTGCAATCAGCGAATAATTCAAATCATAGTCTTCTGCAGCCTCGTCACATTTCTTCCGTAAAAAGGCAACAATCTCTTCTCCCAGCTCCTGCGCCTGTTCTGATTCTCCATGATGCTTACCTGTCAATGCTTTTAAACACTCCGCCAGGCCAATAAAACCAACACTTAAACTCCCCTGCTTCAATACCTCTTCCAATGTATCCTCTGGATTTAATTCGTCACTGCCTGTCCAGACGCCTTCTCCATGCAAAAAAGTGAAGTTATTCACAAGTTTATTTGCCTGAAATACATACCGTTCATACAATTGACGAATGACCATTTCCGTATAGACCTCTAATTTCGCCATAAATGCCTCGACGGTTGATGAGGTCAGCGCTATTTTCACTAAATTAATACTGGTAAAGGAGATATTGCCGCGCCCGAGACTATTTTCTTCTCCATGACGATTAGCCATAATACGCGTACGGCAGCCCATATAAGCTACTTCCGAATCCGGATTTCCTTCTTCATAATAAACGAAGTTGAATGGCGCATCGATAAAGCTGAAGTTTGGAAAAAGCCTTTTTGCTATTGTTTCCAAAGCCAGCTGATACAAATCATAGTTTGGATCCGCTTTATAAAAATTAACGTCTTTTTTCATTTTAAAAATTTGAATCGGAAAAATTGGTGTCTCCCCTTTTCCTAAACCAGCCTGTGTAGCTAAAAGAAGATTTTTTATAATCAGTCTTCCTTCTCTGCTTGTATCTGTTCCATAATTGATTGACGTAAATGGAACCTGACCGCCGCTTCTGGAATGGAGGCTGTTCAAATTATGAATAAACGCTTCACAGGCCTGGTAGCATTCCCGGTCCGTTTCCTCCCAAGCTAACTTCTCCAATTCCTGTGGAGCAAGGGGAAGCTGATATTGCTGTAATCTATGCAGCCGCTTTTGATAGGACTTCTTCACAAACGGCGCTAAATCATAATCAAACGCCTGGAAGCTCTGTCCACCATGCTGCTGATTTTGGTTGCTTTGAAAAACGATTGCCGCTAATGCCATCGCACTCAGAATGCTTTGTGGGGAGCGCATATGTCCATGCCCTGTGTTAAACCCTTTTTCCAACAATTTTCCTAAAGGAATTTGGCAGCAGGTCGCTGTCCCCGTGGGCATATAATCTAAATCATGAATATGAATATAATTATCCTCCATTGCCTGCTTCGCTTCTCGGCTCAACATCTTTTCTTTCGCATAAAGTTTTGCACTTTCACTAGCAAACTTGTTCATCTGCCCGCATGGTGATTTCCCGTCCACATTGGCATTCTCCTGTATTAAATCCTGATTGGTGCTGGATACAATCTCTTGAAAATCCTGCATTAAATCTGCTTCTGTACTTTCAGGAGCAGTCATTACTTCCGCCATCTTCTATTCCTCCTTCTTCGTCTCCGCAAATACGTTTCAACGCACTCAAAAACTATATATAGTATGTTTAAAAACAAAGCAGAACTATATATAGTTCTATGGTAAAGGAGGTTAGAAAGAAGTTCAAATGGATATTTTATGACTTTTACCACTTTTTCTTCTCATTCTCTATCCCGATTATGAATTTTTTAAGTCATTTTTGAACCGTTTCAAGCATTTCTTCCAGAAGCTGCTGCCGGTTACCCTGCCGCAGGAATTCCTCTTCTGTAATTTTCTGCAGAATCTGCTTTTTTTGCTCGGGTGTTAAAGGCAGGGTGAGGATTCTTTTTCTTGCCTGATCAAGAAAGATAAGATCAGCTTCTATTTCTGCTGGCAGCTGATCCGCCAGCTTATTTTTTAACTGTTTTGCATAAATTGGACTCGCACCGCCGGTGGACAACGCAAGGCTTAGCGCTCCCCTTTGTAGAACAGCAGGAAAGGATACATCACTTTTCATGGCATCATTTGCAACATAAGCCAGCTGATGCGGCTGTTTGTTTTCATAAAGGGACACATTCAGTTCTTTCTTATCTGTCATCAATAAAAGAAATAGACAATTAAAATGTTCTCCCTCGTGAACCTCTCTTTCCTGCCACTTGATTTTTCCTTTTTGATAAAGCTGCTGCAAAAATGGATGAAGCTTCGGCGCAATGATAGTGATAGCAGCTCCAGCATCTAAAAAATGACGTATTTTTCTCGCTGCAACAGCTCCTCCGCCGACTGCAATGACGGTCTGATTCTTCACCTCTAAAAAAAGCGGCATGTGCATCAGCTGACTCTTCCTTTCAGCAATGTATTGACTCGATCGACTAGGACTGTAACGAGCTGATCATCAAATCCTAAGTACGGACAAAGAATAAATTGTTTATCTGTCCGTTCAGACAGTTCATCTAATTTCTGGCGCAGCTCCCTCATTAATACACCGGAGAATAGCAAATAGGGGACAACATACACCACCGAATTAGGACTTTTAAGCAATTGCTCCAGCCCCTCATCCAATGTAGGACGGGTTGCTGCCAGATAACATGTATTTACTTCATTTACCGGAGCTGCCTCCCATAATAAGCGTGCAATTTTGGCAAGGTCGCTATTGGCATCCGGATCACTGCTGCCCCGCCCGACAAGTAATACAGAAGCAGGTTCGCGTTCTTCATACACAGGCGGTTTACCGGTTTGCTTCAGTCCTCCCATTTCCAGGCGTTTGTTTAGTAAATCAATGATTGTCGGATCTACTCCCATCACCTTTCCATAGGTAAAGGTTACGTCTGGATAGCGTTTTTCTGCCTGCCCTATTTCTTTTGGGATATCCTGCTTTGCATGCCCAGCTGAAAGCAATAGAACCGGCACAACTGCAATCTGTGCTGCTCCCTGCCGGACACAGCTGTCGATGCCTGTTTGGATGGATGGTGAAGCAAGTTCAATAAAGCAGGTTTCCTGTATCTGAATCTGCGGATTTTTTTTCTTCGCTCTGTCTACAAAAGCCAGAAGCTCCTCATTCCCCCGTTGTACCCGGCTTCCATGCCCGATATATAAAATAGCCTGCATCCTGTATTCCCCTTCCTCTCATTCTCTTTCAAGTCTAGCAAATTTCTGCTTAATGAACGATATTAATTGTAAAACTTAAAAATTTTAAGAAAAGGCCGCTGCAGCCAGCGGAGCTTCTTTTTGCAAAAGAACTTCCTGCAGTGCTTCTTCGGTCGGTTCAGATAATACCTCCGAAACAGCATACCCTGCTTTGACAGCAGCCTGCTTTGATTTTTCTCCAAAACAAATCACGCGTGCATAGGTACTAATGTTTTCTGGCGTTTCTCCACAAGCTTGAAACCCTTCCGTCACTGTTTTCACAGAACGCGCATTAGGAAAAATGATCGTTTCGATACGCTCCTCCTCCTGAAGACGGCTGAACGTTTGCTCCGTCTGCTGCACACGAATAAAGCTATGCGTAGCAATGAAATCAGGCTCAAATACGAATGGATAACGCTGCTCTTTTCGATGGAAGCCTTCCGGGTCTCCTAATATTACCAGCGGGGAAGCGTCGGGGCTCCGTTCTGCTATTTCTTTTCCAAAACAATGATAGGATTCTATGGCCTTTACTGTTTTTTTAGAAATTCCATAGAATTCACCTTGAATCCTTCGAATATCGATTTTATTTGCCTGCAGAGACTCGAAGAAAATGTCCACACTTGCCGGTGATAAAAAAAGAAGATCCCGATTTGCCGGAATATCGGCTTTTTTCAACAGATGCTTTTTCTTTTGCATCCGCGGAAATTCAAAAACCTCTGCTCCCTGCTCCCGTAAATGCCGGGCCATTTCACTCGGTTCTTCACCAGCCCGCCCGAGAAGCAAATGCTGACTAAACAGCGGCTTGCTTTCAAACCAGCTTTCTCCTTTTTTCAGTGTGCTTACATCTCCTACTAAGATGATAGCTGGATTTTTAAACTGTGCCGCTTTTGCTTTCTGTACAATAGTTGCAAGATTTCCCTGCAGCGTTCTCTGTTTTCCGGTCGTGCCCCATTGAATTAATAAAACTGGCGTATCCGAAGACCGCCCATATGAGATGAGCTGTTCTGAAATGTAAGGCAGATTGCCCAATCCCATATAGAACGCAATGGTGTCGATCCCGTTCGCTAAAGCATGCCAGTCAATCAGCGGTTCACCTGAAGGCGACTTATCATGACCTGTAATAACAGCAAAGGATAAGCTATGCTCACGATGTGTAACAGGCACGCCCGCATAAGCAGCAGCTCCGATTCCCGCCGTTATCCCTGGAACAATCTCGTAAGGCACACCGGCCTGTTCCAGTGCAGCTGTCTCCTCGCCTACCCGGCCAAATACGCTTGGGTCGCCGCCTTTCAAACGCACAACATTCTTTCCTTCTAAGCCATGCTTTACTAATAACTCATTAATTGCTTCCTGACGCAGTATATGTTTTTTAGGCATTTTACCACAATATATAAATTCTGCTTGCGGTGAAGCATATTCCAGTAAGAGAGGGTTAACCAGCCTATCGTATAAAACAACTTCTGCCTGCTGCAAATACGTATAACCTTTTAAAGTCATTAACCCAATATCTCCAGGACCAGCTCCGACTAAGTACACACATCCTGGTTTTGTCATCATTCGTCACCCTCATTTCATCCATTTCTAAGCTTTTTCGTATCAAATCGGCTTTTCAAGTCAATAGCCCTGCTTTTCTTAAAGTTAAAGAAGAGCAGGGCGATAACCGCAGCCCTGTCTCTTCTTTAAAGTTTTCAACCTTAAAACGTTTAATCATGAAAGTTTACTCCAGAAGTAACAGCCTTCACATACTCTTTTCGAACTACAAAATCACCGAAGTGTTCGCCATCCAGACGTTCCTTTGCATAATGCCGAATAATCGGCTGCAGCGTTTCTAAAATTTCTTTTTCTCCAATGCTTTCCCGGTAAATCTTGCTTAAACGCTGTCCGGCAAATCCTGCTCCTAGATACATATTATATTTTCCTGGGGCTTTCCCAATAAAGCCAATTTCTCCTAATGCTGCTCGTGAGCATCCGTTCGGGCAGCCAGACATCCGAATGACAATTTCTTCATCACGTAGCCCTTCTTCTTCCAGCAGTGTTTCCAGTTTCTCAATCAAGGAAGGCAGATAACGCTCTGATTCAGCCATCGCCAAGCCGCAGGTCGGAAAAGCAACACAAGCCATGGAATTACGGCGTAATGCAGATTGCTCCTTTCCATCTGACAGTCCATACTGCTCGATAAGTGCGATGATTTCCTTTTTCTTCTGACTGGTGACATTTCCGATTACCAGGTTTTGGTTTGCCGTTAAACGGAAATCTCCGGTATGAATTTTGGCAATTTCCCGCAGTCCCGTCATCAGCTGATAGTCTTCTTTATCCTGAATACGTCCATTTTGAATAAAAAGCGTAAAATTCCAGCGATTCTTCGTCCCTTTCACCCAGCCATAGCGGTCGCCGTTATGGTCAAAATGAAAGTCGTGTGCTTCGTCCAGCTGCCAGCCTAAACGTTCCGTCAGCTCATTTTTAAGCCAATCAATCCCTCTGGCATCAATCGTATATTTAAAACGTGCGTATTTTCGTTCGGAACGGTTTCCATAATCCCGCTGGATGGTAATGATTTTTTCAGCAACATCCGTGATTTGGTCCGGCTTACAGAAACCAATCACTCTTCCCAGCTGCGGATACGTATTGGTATCGCCATGTGTCATGCCCATACCGCCGCCAACCGATACATTGAATCCTTGAAGCTGTCCATCCTCCAGAACAGCAATAAAACCTAAATCCTGCGAAAAGATATCTACATCATTGGATGGCGGAACTGCAATTCCAATCTTAAACTTTCTTGGCAGATAAACCGTTCCATACATTGGCTCTACTTCATCAGTTTCTTTAGAATCAACCACCTTATCCCCATCAAGCCAAATTTCATGGTACGCATTTGTGCGCGGAGATAAATAGTCACTCAATACTTTTGACCACTCGTGGACTTCTGCATGCACCTCCGATTGATCCGGGTTAGGATTACACATAACATTCCTGTTAACGTCTCCGCAGGCTGCAAGGGTATCCATCAAAGCATCATTAATCCCTTTGATACTTGCTTTCATATTCCACTTTAAAATGCCATGCATCTGAAACGCCTGTCTGGTAGTCAATTTAATCGTCTGATTCCCGTAGGTGTTAGCCAATTCATCAATAACCAGCCATTGCTCCGGTGTAGCAACTCCTCCGGGTACACGGACCCGCACCATAAATTGATAGGCAGGCTCAAGCTTCTGCCGCTGCCGTTCGGTACGCAGATCCCGGTCATCCTGTAAATAGCTTCCATGGAATTTCATTAACCGGTTATCGTCATCCGGGATACCTGCACTTAACGGATCACTCAGCGTTTCTTCCAATGTCCCGCGTAAATAATTACTCTCTTTTTTGATTCTTTCTACATCGCTTGGCGGTCCATCCTGAATATGGACCGGTTTATGAACTGTTTTACTATCTGACATTTCTGATTCTCCTTTACTTACTAATAGACATCCCGCTGGTAGCGTTTCTCCTGCTGCATCTCCATTAAATAATGCTGCGCATCTTCTGTACTGAGATTTCCTTCCCGTTCCAGGATAGTCACTAGCGTATCGTGGACATCACTTGCCATGTTTTTCTCATCACCGCATACGTAGACGACTGCGCCTTCTTTCAGCCATTCATAAAGCTCCTTGCTTTGCTCCAGCATACGATGCTGTACATAGACTTTTTCTGCTTTATCCCGCGAAAAAGCCACATCTACTTTAGATAAAACGCCGCTCTTCAACCAGCGCTGCCAATCTGTCTGATAAAGAAAATCGGTAACAAAATGCTGGTCTCCAAAGAACAGCCATGACTTTCCGTTTGCTTCCATTATTTCACGTTCTTCTACGAAGGAGCGGAATGGGGCGATTCCAGTTCCCGGGCCAATCATGATAATTGGTTTATCCGGATCAGCCGGCAGCTTGAAATTCGGGTTTTTATGAACATAAACGGAAAGGGTCTGCCCCGGCTCTTTTCGATCTGCGCATTGCACAGAGCAAACGCCGCTCCGCTCTCTGCCATAAGTTTGGTAACGTACTGCTCCAACCGTCAAATGAACCTCCTCCGGATTTGCTTTGTAGCTGCTTGCTACAGAATATAGTCTCGGTGGCATTTTTCGTAACAGCGCAATAAATTCCTTTGCCGGAAGATCCTTTATCTGATAATCACGAATCAAATCTAATAAATCACGTCCGTATATATATTCTGTTACCGCTTCTTCGTTCCCCTGCTCCAGTAATTGCTGTAATTCCGGAATTTGTGTGAATTCCGCTATTTTTTTCAGCAATGGCTTTGTCAGTACAGTGATTTCATAATTTTTTTGCAATGCTTCTTGCAGAGGAACTTCATCCCCTTTTTTATTCACTGGAATCAGCTCATTCGGAGCCCACCCTGTTTCTTTGATAAGCTCTTCGACAATGACCGGATCGTTTTCAGGATAAATTCCAATGCTGTCTCCTGGCTCATACTCCAGGTTCGACCCTTCCAGCGACAATTCCATATGATAGGTTTCTTTATTCGAGCCGCGCCCATTTATATTCAGACTTTCAAAGATTTCTGCTTCAAATGGATTCGTTCTTGAAAATGCGGAAGCTTGTGTTTCTACGGCAGCAGCTGCTTCAGCTATTGTCGGAGCCTGAGCCGTTTCCTGTGACTCAGACAGCTTATTTAATACATTTTCCAGCCATTCCTCAGCCGCTTCATCATAATCCAAATCACAATCCACACGGTCGATAATTCGATTTCCTCCCAATTCTGCCAATCTCTCATCAAACTGTCTGCCAGTTTCACAGAAAAGGTCATAAGAGCTGTCTCCGAGCGCCAATACGGAATAATTCAAGTCCTCCAGCTTTGGAGCCCGGCGTCCGTGGAGAAATTCATGAAATTGAAGCGCTGTATCCGGCGGATCTCCTTCTCCCTGTGTACTGATTACAACCAGCAGGTTTTGAAGGTTTTTCAGTTTATTGGGTTTAAAATCAGCCATAGAGGCAAGGGTAACCTTCATTCCTTTTTCTTTTAGCTTTCCTGACACCTCTGTTGCCAATCCTTGACAATTCCCTGTCTGTGACCCGAAAAGAACCGTCACCTCTACCGGGGAAGCTTCTGTTACAGCAGCGGTTGGCAATTGCGCTGTGACTGCTTCTGCGACAGGTGCAGCCGGGGCGGCGCCGGCATTTTGTAAAGCAGAAAGATAACCGCCAAGCCATATTTGTTGAGTTTCCGTCAATGTTGGAAATAGACGATTGAGCAGCTCAACCTGCTCTTGATTAAATGGACTATTATTCACTTGAAATTGCAACGCTATCTACCTCTCAAAATTAATTTTAAATTTAAAGGATGTGTTCAAATTAAATATCTTCTTAATGTGTTATGCGAACCTATTAATCTGGCAAATAATTTCTTTCTCGTAAGAATGCAATCATCTGATCAACGCATGCTTCAATAGAATGCTGGTCGGAATCAACAACCAATTCCGGCTGCAGCGGTTCCTCATAAGGAGAACTGATACCGGTAAAATTACTGATTTCTCCTGTACGTGCTTTTTTATACAACCCTTTCGGATCGCGGTCTTCACAGGCTTCTAAGGAGCACCGTACATAAATTTCCACAAATTCATCCTCTTGAACCAGCGCTCTCACCCGATTTCGATCCTCTGCAAATGGAGAAATAAATGCTGTGCAGACAATCAACCCTGCATCTACAAACAGCTTCGCCACCTCGCCGATTCGGCGGATATTTTCCTTTCGATCTTCTTCACCGAAGCCAAGTCCTTTATTCAGGCCGTGCCGGACATTATCGCCATCCAGCACATAGCTGTTTAAACCTTGCTCAAATAAACGATGCTCCAATGCATTAGCTAGTGTTGACTTCCCTGCTCCGGAAAGTCCGGTAAACCATAAAATACAGCTTTTATGCTGATTTCTCTGCTGCCGTTCTTGTTTCTGTACAGCAGTATCATGCCAAACGATATGTTTTGTTTCTTGTTTCAAATAAACACCATCCTTCTATAACTGTTCATTCTGATGTATTTACTAAGGTTTAACGCATTAAATGCCTCCGCCTTCGTCATACGTGGAACGACGCTCTGCTCTTGTAGACAAATAAAGACTGTAGACACCTGCTGTGGCAATAAAAACGGAAAGGATTACGAAAAGCGTATAATAATCCGTTGTTTTAAATAAAAGAATAAGACCGTACGACAGTACTAATGAAATAACCGGTGAAACAACCCAGACTTTAATAATTTGTTTCACAATGCTCTGCTGCCACATTTGAAATCCTTTGTCTGCTGTTCCAACGCCAACGATGGCAGAGGTTGTTATTTGTGTCAGCGGCACCGGCAAGCCAAAAATGGATGCCGTTATCACCAGACTGCCTCCCGTCAAAGAAACAGCACTCCCCTGCAGCAAGGACAGCCGCGTAATTTTTTTCCCATTTGTTTCTAACACGCGGCCTCCCAGTAACACTGCTCCAAGAGATACGAAAAGTCCGCCAAGCAATACTGCCATAGTCACATCAAGCAGCCCGACACCAACTAACGGGCCGACAGCATTAGCTACATTATTCATTCCAGCAGCATATGCCTCGATACAGCCGGCCGCGATGAGCAAAAAAGCCAGTGGTTTTTTCCATTTACCAAGCTCTGTAAGCTCCTTCCAGCGATTTTCCGCATAGCGTATCCATTTCCCTAACACCAATCCAAGCAAAAAAGCGGTAATAGGAGTAATCAGCCAAAATGCAATGATGATAATCAACTGATCGAATAAAAGTGCCTGATAAGCGATACCTGCTCCAATAATTGCACCGACAACCACTTCACTCGTAGATAGCGGAATTCCTAATACGTTGGCAAAGAATAAAGTCAGACAAGCTGCCGCTAAAATAATAATGACAATTTCTACATCAAGGACCCCTGGGGAAATGATTCCATTTCCAATCGTGCGGACAACCTCGCCTCCAGATAAGGCGCCCAATAAAGCAAAAATACTAACCAGGATCATTGCCGTTCTTTTCTTGGGGATAGCACCGCTCCCATAAGCCGGCCCCATCGAAGCAGCCGTTCCGCTGGCTCCAATGTTCATCGCAAAAAATAAAGCAATTATAAAAGCAACAGCAACCAGCATAATTCTAAAACACCTCTCTCTTTCTTACTTACACACTTGCTTGCTGCTGCATCCCCCGGATAAGCACCTCGACAACCTCTTTCCGGCTGAATTCAGGAGGTGGAGTAATTCCATTGGTCAACATCTCTCGTACCTTTGTTCCAGACAAGATCACATGGCTTTCTTTGTCATGAGGACATGTTTTCGTCGATGCCATATTCCCGCATGCTTTGCAATAAAAGCTATGCTCAAAAAATAATGGCGTAATCTCGAGATCTTCTTCTGAAAATTGCTGGAAGATAACCTGCGCATCATAGGTTCCATAATAGTCGCCTACCCCTGCATGGTCGCGCCCGACAATAAAATGGGTACAGCCATAATTTTTTCGGACTAATGCATGAAAAATCGCTTCTCTTGGCCCGGCATAACGCATCGCTGCTGGAAATACAGCGAGAAATACCCGGTTTCGCGGATAATATTTGGACAATAGCACTTCATAGCTTTCCATTCTGACATCTGCCGGAATATCATCTGCTTTCGTATCTCCTACCAATGGGTTTAAGAATAACCCATCCACAATTTCGAGTGCTGATTTCTGAATATATTCATGAGCCCGGTGAACCGGATTCCTCGTTTGAAAGCCGACTACCTTTTTCCAGCCTTGTTTTTCAAAATGCGCTCTGGTTTCTTTTGGATCGAGATAATAGGCTTGAAAACGATCACGCTGTAGCCGCTTGGTTAATGTAATTGGACCAGCTGCATAATAATCAGGACGTTCAAACAGCTTCTTCACACCTGGATGCGCCTGATCATCCGTCCGGTATACCTGTTTTGCCTCTTTCCATTTATTTGGTTCATACACCTCGGTAATATCGATGACACCATACACTTCGTTGTTAAAAGTTAACTTAGCGCGTGTTCCGATTTCCAATGTGTTTGCTGCTGTCTCTGAAATTGGCAATGTGATTGGTATACTCCAAACCGTTCCATCTGCTAGACGCATATCGCTGACTACCGATTCGTAATCTGCTTTTCCCATAAAACCTGTTAACGGGCTGAATCCCCCAATACCAATCAGCTCTAAATCGGAAAGAGCAAAGGAATCCAGCTCTATTTCCTGTGTGATTCCCTGTGTATCATAGTCTGGCTCATACTGTTGAATCAATGTTCCTCCATGTGGAGCAATGGTTGTCATAACGTTTACCTCCAATAATATTCAATTTCATCCTGGCTAGATTGCTTATTTATCCAGATGTAAGCCGCATTCTGTTTTGTTTGTGTCTGCCCATCTGCCGCTTCTTGCGTCTTCCCCTGCCAACACCGCTTTTGTACAATGTTCACAGCCAATGCTCGGGTAATTTTTATCATGAAGCTCATTATAAGGCAGCTGATGCAGACGGATATACATCCAGATTTCTTCTTCTGTCCAATGAATCAAAGGACAAATTTTAATCGATTGAAACCGTCTGTCTTGATTAACAAATTCCGTATTAGCTCTTGTCGGGGATTGTTCCCGCCGTAAGCCGGATATCCAGGCAGTGTATTGATTTAATTGCTGCTCCAAAGGAATCAGCTTACGAATGCTGCAGCATAAATCAGGATTCACCTTCCATAGCTCAGGACCATGAACTTCCGCCTGCTCCTCCGGTGTCAGCTCCGGTTTCGTCATTTCAATCCGTAAACTCGGATACCGTTCTTTTACTCGATCAATGAGTTCGTAGGTTTCTTTAAAATGAAA
This sequence comes from Oceanobacillus sp. FSL K6-0251, assembly GCF_038004725.1. Classification (NCBI taxonomy): domain Bacteria; kingdom Bacillati; phylum Bacillota; class Bacilli; order Caryophanales; family Bacillaceae; genus Oceanobacillus; species Oceanobacillus sp. FSL K6-0251. The sequence goes on from NZ_JBBORS010000001.1 coordinate 3,483,424, forward strand.
ATCGGTATCCAGAAAAACGATGACAGCATCTTTTTTTACCTTATGGATCATATCAATCAAAACAATACCTTCCGCCCCAAAGCTGCAGGCGTAGACAAGCTCATCACCATAGGTCTGATATGCCCATTTCAATATCTCCAGGCTGTCTTTCTTTTTAAGCTTTTGATTCAGAGATTCATAATCCTCTGCCGCAGCTTTTTGATAGGTTAATTGCATGCATAAACCTTCTTTCTCAGATAATACTTGACCATTAAAAAAGACGCCGCTCCTCCAGATTTTCTTCTGAACAGAACGCCGCCTCTAGTTGTCTAGTCAGCAGTGTTTTTTCGTGTTTACTTTAATCTTACTTTTTCATTTTTCTCTAATTGGATTACCTTTCCATCTTGAACCACAATCGTTATGGTGCCATAATTCAAGTCATTTAATAATTCCTTCAACTTCACATAAAAATCATCCATTTCATGCTCTTTTGACATGTTATCTTCCCCCTAATTATTTTTCGTTGCTTGAGGAAGTTCAATTCCCTGTAATTTGATAAGATTTATTAGTATTCTATCCATATTTCTGCCTTTTGTCAATCACTCATTTAAAAATTTTTAAATGTAATGAAAATTGCTTTGATTTTCTGTTAAAAAACCAGGAAAATCACTTTGTCTTTAAAACATCGGTGCCCTTGCCAAAGAGATGTCCGCTGCGACGTTTTTCGATGGGGCGAGTAATCGCAATGGTTTTGGGTGGGGCGAGTAACCGCAGTCCCAGCCCCTGTGGGAAGAACCCCGCAGGAAATAAGCGTGACTTTAGCTCTGTCTGCGCCTGTCGGCTTGCCAATCAGCAAGTCTTCTTTAAAGAATGCTGAGCTCGGGGCCCACCGAAAGCTTAGTGTATTTCTGGGACCTAAGATTACTCACCCCATGAAACCCGTTGGAGCGGCTATCCTTAACATTTTATTTCTTACTCTTTAAAAAACTTTATATGAGCTTCAATTCTTTTTGATTAATTACTTATTATACTATCAAACTTCATAAAAAAAGTATTCTTATCTTAATGATATGATTTATTTTCAAAAAAGACACTTTTTCAGTTATTATATTTTAATAAAAAACACGAAATAATGGCTCACACTGCGAATGGTTTCGCTCCAAGCCACTATTTCGTGCCTAAAAAGTTAATTTACTTTAAGCTGACAAATTTTCCTTAATACACATGCTCCACTTCATAGCCTTTGTCTTCAAGCTCTGTGATAATACTTGGTTCTACGGTAAAGTGTGCTGTGCCTACGAAAACAAAATACACCTGACCGCTATCCTCCTGTAAAATATCATCCAGGCTATTTGCCATGTCAATATTCCGGTTATCATTTAATTCTTCCATATACTCCGCATTGATTCCAGCTTCTCCATAGTCATCAGACATCGTTTCCATCGCTTCAATGTCTCCTTCAAGCCAAGCTTCAGCAAGCTCCTCCATCTCTTCTGGAGCCTCTTCATAGCCATCAATCGCTAGTTCCAATGTCTGTATTTGCGTTTCCATCGAATAACCGCTCAGCACTTCAAATTGTTCCTCTGCACTTTCTAATGAAATAATTTCCTTCTCATCCTCTGTTGCTTTTTCAAGGAAGTATAAATCAACAGCTTCTTGTGAATCAACGTCGCTGGACATGGTTGTAAATTCAAGCAGCATCATCTCTACGAACCATGGCTGAAATTCATTCATTGTTTCCAAATCTAATCCATTCTCTTCAAAAATAGAAGCAAGCTCTTCATATGTCTCATCGGAAAGTTCATCTTCCAATGTTGTCCCCTCTTCCAGCATGGCATACTCTAAGACCTCTTCCTGAGCTGGCATTTCCTCCAGCAGATTAAATTCTGGCAGTACCACATCCGCACTGTCAAACGCTTCTTCAATCGCTGGATCTAATGGATAAAAGTCATCCGTTCCTAAATGGATGGTTCCTTGTAAGTACATTTCGGTATCACCGGATTCTACCTTCCATAAGAAACCGCCTTTTCCTTCACCGCTCTCTGCTTCTTCTTTCTCTGCTTCATCAGCACCAGCCTCATCCTCTTCTGTTGCCGGCTCCTCTGCAGGATTTTCTGTTTCAGACGCGTCCTCATCCCCGCTGCATGCCGTAAGCATACCAGCAAGCAGAAGCGTGAATAATGCTAATAAAAGTTTTTTCATTCCCATTTTCCTCCTTAGTCTGCCTCATCATTTTTATTTATAAAAAATACAATACGTTCATTCTAACAGAATAACTTGAGTATTTGGAAAGCTTTTGAAATAATTCTATATTTTACTCACAAAGAATTGCTCCTAAAGATTTACTAAGAATGATTATTTATGTACAAACTCGTTTACTAAAATACTTTTTATCATATAAATCATACGCATCAATGTACAAAAAAAAGTGACTTCCGCAGAAGCCACTTTTTTTATTCAATCTTTTTAGCATACTTAACCGATAGAACCTTCCATTTCGAAGCTGATCAATCGATTCATCTCAACCGCATATTCCATTGGAAGTTCTTTTGTAAATGGTTCAATGAAGCCCATAACGATCATTTCTGTTGCTTCTTCCTCTGATAAGCCGCGGCTCATTAGATAGAAGAGCTGTTCCTCAGATACTTTCGAAACTTTTGCTTCGTGCTCTAAGGAAATGTTGTCGTTTAGAATTTCATTGTACGGAATCGTATCTGAAGTAGACTCGTTATCCATAATCAGCGTATCACACTCAATATTGGAACGAGCTCCGTCTGCTTTACGTCCAAAGTGTACCAGTCCGCGGTAAGATACTTTTCCGCCTTGTTTAGAGATAGACTTCGAAACAATGGTAGAAGACGTATTTGGAGCCAAGTGATGCATTTTCGCACCAGCATCCTGTAATTGTCCTTTTCCAGCTAAAGCGATAGAAAGCGTATTTCCGCGTGCGCCTTCTCCTTTGAGCAGGATAGCAGGATATTTCATCGTTAACTTCGAACCAATGTTTCCGTCAATCCATTCCATGGTTGCATTCGCATCACAGGTCGCACGTTTCGTAACCAGATTATAAACGTTATTTGCCCAGTTTTGAATCGTTGTATAACGGCAGTAGGCATCCTTTTTAACAATAATCTCAACAACAGCACTGTGAAGCGAGTTCGTTGTATAAACAGGTGCTGTACAGCCTTCGACATAGTGTACAGATGCGCCTTCGTCTACAATAATCAGCGTACGTTCAAACTGTCCCATATTTTCAGAGTTAATACGGAAGTAAGCTTGTAATGGCGTTGTTGCTTCCACGCCTTTTGGCACATAGATAAATGAGCCGCCGGACCAAACTGCCGAGTTTAATGCAGAAAACTTATTGTCTGAGTAAGGAATAACCTTACCAAAATATTCTTTAAACAGCTCTTCATTTTCTTTAAGTGCTGTATCTGTGTCCTTAAAGACGATGCCAAGCTCTTGAAGATCTTCTTTCAAGCTGTGGTAAACAACTTCTGATTCATACTGTGCAGATACACCGGCAAGATATTTTTGTTCTGCCTCCGGGATACCTAATTTATCAAACGTCTGCTTGATTTCATCAGGCACTTCATCCCATGTTCTGCCTTGTTTCTCAGAAGGTTTTACATAATAAACAATCTCATCGAAGTCTAAACCTGTAAGGTCTCCGCCCCATTGCGGCATTGGACGGCTATAGAAATGCTCCAGTGCCTTCAAGCGATAATCCAGCATCCACTGCGGCTCTTCCTTCATTTTCGAAATTTCTTTAACAATATTTGGCGTTAATCCTTTTTCTGTACGGAAAATAGATACGTCTTTATCGTGAAATCCATATTTATACTCTTCCATTTCCGGCATATTTTTTGCCATTGTTAATAACCTCCCTCTGACAGATTAAAAGCTCTGTCTTATTCGTTGTGTACACCCTTTTCCATGGCTTTCCAAGCGAGTGTTGCACATTTGATCCGTGCAGGAAATTTGGAAACTCCCTGAAGTGCTTCAATATCTCCCATCTCCTCTGAATCGACGTCATGTCCTAACATCATTTCAGAGAAGGCTTCTGACATTTTCAATGCTGCTTCCACTTCCATTCCCTTGATTGCCTGTGTCATCATCGATGCGGATGCCATACTGATCGAACAGCCTTCTCCCTGGAATTTCGCGTCCTTTACAATGCCATCTTGTACATCTAATTGTAATTGAATACGATCCCCGCAGGTCGGATTGTTCATATCTACTGTCACAGATTCTTTCTCCAGGGTTCCTTTGTTACGCGGATTTTTATAATGATCCATAATAACTTGTCTATAAAGTGTATCGAGGTTATTCAAAGCCATTCCCAAAATACTCCTTTGTCTTTAACAGCCCAGCTACTAAAAGGTCAATATCCTCTTTGGTATTATAAAGATAGAAACTCGCTCTGGCTGTTGCTGTTACATCCAGCCATTTCATCAAAGGCTGAGCACAATGATGTCCGGCACGAACAGCGATTCCTTCTGCATCAAGCACGGTTGCTGTATCATGCGGATGTACATCATCCAGATTAAACGTAACCAGCCCGGCTCGTTTCTCCGGTCCATAGAGCTGAATACCATCGATGGTGCGCATCTGTTCCAGTGCGTAGGCTGCCAGCTCTGTTTCATGAGCTAGTATTTCATCTTGACCGACTTCTTGAAGAAAGTCGATTGCTGCTGCAAGTCCAATTGCTCCTGCAATGATAGGTGTACCGCCTTCGAATTTCCAAGGCAGCTCCTTCCATGTAGAATCGTATAGATTTACAAAATCAATCATCTCTCCGCCAAATTCAATCGGCTCCATGTTTTCTAAAAGCTCCTGCTTCCCATAAAGAACGCCAATGCCGGTCGGCCCGCACATCTTATGCCCTGAGAAAGCATAGAAATCGCAATCGATATCCTGCACATCCACGTTGATATGTGGAGCACCCTGTGCGCCATCCACAACCATCACAGCTTGATGCTGGTGTGCAATTTCGGCTATTTCTTTTATTGGGTTAATCGTTCCAAGAACATTGGAAACATGTGTTATCGCAACGATTTTTGTTTTTTCATTCACTATATTCTTTACATCGTCTAATAAAATCGAGCCGTCTTCCTGTAATGGCAGATATACCAGACGGGCTCCAGTTACTTTAGCAACCTGCTGCCACGGTATCAAATTACTATGATGCTCCATTGGCGTAATCACTATTTCATCATCCGGGCCGACGTTATCTCTGGCATAGCTTGATGCTACCAAGTTGAGTCCCGCGGTGGTACCCCGGTTAAAGATAATTTCTTTCGTGCTTCCCGCATTGATAAACTCCCGGACCTTTTCGCGTGCTCCTTCGTATTGATCGGTTGCTCTTGACCCGAGGGTATGGACCCCGCGATGAACGTTGGAATTATTTTGCTTATAATAATCATTCACCGCTTCAATCACCTGAATCGGCTTTTGCGACGTCGCAGAAGAATCCAAATATACTAAGGGGTGTCCATTTACTTCCTGTTGAAGGATTGGAAATTGTTCTTTAATGGCCTTGATATCCATTAATAAACTTTCCTTTCAATCACTTGTGTTAATTGCTTACGTACTGACTCAATTGGAATTTGAGCTACCACAGGAGCCAAGAAACCATGAATAACCAGGCGTTCTGCTTCTTCACGCTCTAACCCTCTGCTCATAAGATAATACATTTGCAGCGGATCCACACGGCCTACAGAAGCAGCGTGACCTGCTGTTACGTCATCCTCATCAATAAGAAGAATTGGATTGGCATCTCCACGGGATTTTTCACTCAGCATCAATACACGGGACTCCTGCTCAGAGTTCGATTTTGTGCCGCCATGTTCAATTTTACCGATAGCATTGAAAATCGTAGAGGCAGAACCCTTCATCACACCGCGCTGTAAAATATACGCATCGGTTTCTTTTCCGAATTGGCGAATGCTTGACGTGAAGTTCTGTGTCTGCTTTCCGCGTCCGACAGATACTGCTTTTGCTTCGGAAGCTGAATTATCCTCCATAAGGTAGGTAATGTTTTCAGAAACCGTATTTCCATCGTTCATTTGTCCAAGTGCCCAGTCAATTCTTGCATCACGTTTAGCAACACCGCGACGGTTCACATACGTAGTTGTGCCGGCAGCAAAGTTATCTACTGCACCGTAAGCAACCTGTGCGTTATCATGCGCAAATACTTCCGTTACAAGGTTCGCAACGTTTTCTTCTGTATCATTATGAGAAATATAGTTTTCTACATAGGTTAATGAGCTGCCTTCTTCTGCTACAACAAGCACGTGATTCAATAATGCGCTGCTGTTATCTTCCTGCCAGAAGATTGCTTGAAGCGGTTCTTCCACCTGTACATTTTTAGGAACATATACAAATACGCCGCCGTTCATCAGTGCTGCATGAAGCGCTGTTAAACGGTTCTGATCAACAGCAACTGCATCATTCATATAATATTTTTCAACCAGCTCGCTGTGCTCTCTGACTGCTGTAAAAATATCTGTGAAAATAACCCCTTTATCCTGAAGCTTCTGCGCAAGGCTGTTATATGCAGCTGTCTGATTACGCTGAATATATAGATTCTCCATGCTGGCATCTTCATCGAAGTATTCTTTTAATTCTTCAGGCAGTTCATCAAGAGAAGCGATTTTTGCCGCTTCTTTATAGGAATGCTGGAAATCTGTAAAATTCCAGTTTGAAATCTTTGTTTTATCTGGTTTTGGCATTTCTAGCGAATCAGCCATTTCCAAAGCTTTGGAACGAAGCGTAGCCATCCAGCCGAGTTCATTTCGTTCTTTGGAAAATGCCTGGATATATTCTTGATTGAATGAAAGCTTTGTTTCTACAGTCATGATTATCCCTCCTTACATTACGCGTTTTGTTCTGCAGTTTCTTCGTCTTCGATTCCTAATTCTTCTTTAATCCACTCGTAACCTTCTGCTTCAAGACGTTTTGCTAACTCTGGTCCGCCAGACTTCACAACGCGTCCCTGCATCATTACGTGTACGAAATCAGGTGTAATATAGTTTAATAGACGTTGATAGTGAGTAATAATCAAGCAGCCAAAATTATCCGAACGCATTTGGTTGATTCCTTTTGATACTACTTTTAATGCGTCGATATCCAGCCCTGAATCAATTTCATCAAGGATAGCAATGTTTGGCTCCAGCTGCATTAATTGCAGGATTTCGTTACGCTTTTTCTCCCCGCCGGAGAAACCTTCATTAAGGTAACGTGTTGCCATATTTTGATCAATATCAAGGTAATCTAAGTCCTTATCCAATTTTTTGATGAATTTCATCAATGGAATTTCATCGCCTTCTTCGCGTTTTGCATTAATCGCAGAACGTAAGAAGTCAGAAGTAGTTACACCGCTGATTTCACTTGGGTACTGCATTGCTAAAAACAGACCGGCACGGGCACGTTCGTCTACTTCCATCTCTAAAACATCTTCCCCGTCGAGGGTGATGGATCCTTCTGTTATTTCATATTTAGGGTGACCCATAATGGCAGATGCCAATGTGGATTTACCTGTACCATTCGGTCCCATGACAGCATGGAATTCTCCACCTTTAATGGTTAGGTCTACCCCTTTTAATATCTCCTTATCTTCAATAGATACGTGAAGATTCTTAACTTCTAATACTGAGCCTGACATAAATCATACCTCCAAAAACTGTATTTTAAATGAAATGAATATGATATCCATTCTCAATTTATTCTCATTACAATCTTAAAGCATTTCAAATTAATTCGCAACTGTTATCATTCGTCTTTAAAAAGCTTTTAACTATGCTTCTTTAGACACTTTTTTCATGATCTGTTCCCATTTAAAAAGCTGATGCCCCGTGACATCAGCTTTTGTTATTTTTATCTTAAATTACCAGAAACTGCTTCTGTAGAAAGTCTCTTCGCCTTCTGGTATTCCTGTTCTCTTTCTTTTTCCACTTTTAACTTTTTATTCAAGCTTCGGTCATATTCCTCGTAATTGACACCTCTTGATTGACCAATTCCTTTTTCCATTTCCGAAGTGTAGCTTAAACCATTTTCAGTGGTAATAATAAATCATCCTTTCGGTTTGTTTAACACATTCAATATGCTAACACAGGTATGATTCCCGCTCAAAATCGATTTAAACTTATATTTTCGGATAATTTATGAAAATCTTTCGCTATAGGTGGATATACTCTCACATTCTTAGTATTCTTCGGAAATGCTCTTTATTCTGCATCAGTTGGTGTTGGAATTACAGCACCATCATAGTTATCCGTAATAAAATCCTGTATTTCTTGAGATTGCAGTACCTCTACTAATGTATTTAATGCTTCGCTGTCTTTGTCTTCTGAACGTACAGCTATAACATTTACATAATCTGATTCATCGCCTTCAATGAAAAGCGCATCTTCAAGTGGATTTAATCCTGCTCCGATAGCAAAGTTGGTGTTAATAACCACTAATGAATCTTCTTCACTATTATAAATATCCGGTGTAATCTCAGGAGCAACGTCCGGGTGGAAGGATAAATCTTTCGGATTTTCCTCAATATCGTCTATTGTTGCAGCAACTTTATCCACATCTTCATTTAATGTAATTAATCCATTTGCTTCAAATAAAGATAAAATTCTCCCCTGATCTGATACAGAGTTACTTAATACTACCTCTGTTCCATCTGGAATATCATCAATACTTTCAATACCTTGAGAATAGACTCCCATTGGTTCTACATGAACCCCGCCAATAGATTCGATCTCATATCCGGCATCCTCTATCGTTTGGTCAAGAAACGGCTGATGCTGGAAGAAATTCGCATCCAGTGTTCCATTATCTAAATCATCATTTGGTAAAACATAGTCCTCATACTGTTCAATTTCTAATGTAATTCCTTCTTCTTCTAATAATGGTGCAGCTTCTTCTAAAATTTCAGCATGCGGGATACTGGAAGCACCAACTGTAATTTCAGTCGGCTCGTCCCCTTCACTGCCTGTACCTTCTTCATTATTGGAAGAATCATCATTTCCTCCGCATGCTGCTAAGAATAAAATCAAACTTACAGCTGCTAAAAACCAAAGCTTTTTCATGTTGAACGCCCCTTTTTTATTTTTTATTATGTGAATCAAGAAATTCTTGAATAGCACCTTTCTTAACGCTTGTCTATCTTTCTGGTTATAGCATCCCCAATAAATTGGAAGATAAATACGATAATCACAATGATGACTGTGCTGACAAATACAACATCCCAGCTTTTCCGCTGAAATCCGAAATAGTAGGCATGGTTTCCTAATCCGCCTGCTCCAATCGCTCCTGCCATCGCAGTATAACCGATTAAAGCAATCGCTGTAACCGTCAGCCCCGATACAAGTGCAGGCTTGGACTCTGGAAGCAGCACCTTAAAAATAATCGTACTTGCTTTAGCTCCCATTGCTTTGGCAGCTTCTACAACCCCTTTATCTACTTCCTTCAATGCAATCTCCACTAATCTTGCATAGAATGGAGCAGACCCGAGGATTAAAGCCGGTAAAGCAGCATTAGGTCCACGCAGTGTCCCCACTACAAAATCGGTGAAAGGAAATAACAGCAGGATCAATATAATAAACGGAACAGCACGAAATACATTGACAAATGTTGCAACAACAAAATTAATCAATCGATTTTCCCAAAAGTTCCCTTTCGACGTTAAAAATAACAGCAGCCCTAAAAGTAAGCCAATAATGGCTGTGCCGACTAAAGCTATAATGGTCATGTAAAGTGTTTCTTGAGAAGCTTCTACTAAATCTTCTATCGTAACGTTTGGAAATAATTCCTCAAGCATGCTGAATTACCTCCAATTCAATAACATCCTGTTCCTCCAGGTACTGCATTGCCTCTTTCAGCTGATTTCCAATCAGCTGAACAATCAATGTCCCATAGCTCCCGACCTGTGTCTGGGTGATTTTCCCCTGCAAAATATTAACATGGATATCAAAATTCTTCACAAGCTGGCTGATTACGGTCTGATTTGCACTTTCTCCTAAAAACTGAATCCGTAATAACGCGCCCTCTTGATATCTTTCCTTCAACTCTGTCATGTCTTCCTCTTCCTCATCCGGACCAGTCAGCTGTTCAACAAACTTCTGCGTTACCGGCTGCTTTGGTCTGGTAAATACATCGAGAACCGTTCCTTCTTCTACCACTTTCCCTTGTTCCATCACAGCAACCCGATTACAAATTTTGCGGATAACATGCATTTCATGGGTAATCAAAATAATGGTTAGACCCAGCTTTTCATTAATATCCTGCAATAAACGCAGGATTTGATTCGTTGTTTCCGGATCAAGTGCGGAGGTCGCTTCATCACAAAGCAGGACTTTCGGTGAATTCGCCAATGCTCTTGCAATTCCGACCCGCTGCTTTTGTCCGCCGCTTAACTGTGCCGGATAGGCATTTTCCTTTCCTGCCAAGCCTACTAATTCAATCAATTCCAGCACCCGCTTTTTCCGGTCGCTTTTCTCCACACCGGAAATCTCAAGCGGAAATTCTATATTTTCAGCGACTGTCCGGGACCAGAGCAGATTAAAATGCTGGAATATCATTCCAATATCCTGCCTGGCGATACGCAAATCCTTTTTCGATAAGGAGGTAATAACCTGATCACCGATTTTTATCGTACCTGTCGTCGGTTCTTCCAGCCTGTTAATCAAGCGGACAAAAGTACTTTTCCCTGCCCCGCTGTATCCGATGACGCCATAGATATCTCCATCTGCTACGTTAAGATTTAAATTATCAACAGCGACAATATCTTTTTTTTCTAAAGAGAATATTTTCTTCAATCCTTCAATGGATATCACTTTATTTCACTCCTATATGTGTACAAACCTATTTTATTGTGTACGATTTACTTTTCTCTTCATTGAAAAAGCGTCTTTCTGCAAGAGAACAGAAAGACGCTTTATTATACACAATATCGTCCATTGCTCCCTTATCTTTACAGTTTCCTGCAGGAATTGGCACCTTTTCAATGATTGAAGGTTGCCGCGGTTTCAATGGGCCAGTCCCTCCACCGCTCTTGATAAGAGTTTGCCTATTTTTAAATGAAGTGCCATTATAGTAGCATGCCATTTGTGCCTTGTCAATCACAATCCCTAGCCATTCACTCAGGTTTCTGTGGAATCTGCTGCTTCTCGTATATTGAACCGTCCTCTTGTACAGAAAAAACTTAGTTGTTTATTGCTGTGAATAATTCCGGTTTGTATTTCATCAAATACTGATAAATATTTGCTGTCGATTGAAACGTGTACACTTTCTCAATCATTTTACCGTTTTCCATAAATGCAAGACATGGCACGCTTTCGACTTGATGAGACTGCATAAAATCAGGGTGCATGGACGCGTTCATCTCCGTAAATATATCAGTTTTATGCAGTCTTTCTATTTTTTCAAGCATAGCGCGGGCTACCGTACATGTCCCGCAAAATGGTGTATAAATATATAGTATGAATCGTTGATGATTCTTTTCTTCTCCACTAAACTGTTTCAAGTTCATTCCCCTCAATCTTTTTCTTCCCATAAAATAATATATGCTGAGTGAAAGGATTACACTGATTGCGTATAAAACGACTTCGCATCTTTCCTTATTTATTTCCTCGGCGAATAGAATCCATTCTTATTTTAACGTTTTACGTTACCATTTTGCAAGGTAATTGAGATTGATTCCAATGCGTTTTCCTGCCAGAATACTTGCCAACATTCTTTTTGGGGTGGCGGCAACCTCACGAAATTCACTGCTTACATAAATATGCTCTGCGTGCGGCAGTTCCCTGGCTAGCTGTTTTCGGAGTTTCATTCCCGAATCATCCTCGTCCACCAGAATAAATACATCTGTATCGTCCAAATGATAATATTCCAACAGCTCTTCAAATTTTTCTACACCGATGGTTCCATTTGTACAAACAATGGTGATGGTATTGTCGTCAAGAATTTTTTCTAGATGCTTTTTATCAGATAACCCTTCAACGATTATGACTTTGTTGTAATCATCTTCCATCATCGTTTTGCACTCCTTATCGAAGTGATTAGGTAAACATCTTTTTTAACCTAATCCTATCCTATGCTTTTTCTATATTATATGAAAAGAAAAGAGCTAACTATACACGAATGTGGAAAAGTCAGCTCTTTTTCACCTATTTTTAGAGCCTTTTTTGAAAATTCAGGAGCAGCGCCTGTATTTTCTCTTTCTCTAAAATAGGTGTAATGTAATTTTATTATCCTTCGATAAATTCCTGGTATGCTTTCGAATCTAATAATTCCTCTAAATCTGCTTCATTCTCAAGTTCAATAACAATCATCCATGCTTTTTCATGCGGTGATTCATTCACAAGCTCTGGGCTGTCTTCCAGTTCTTCATTTACTTCTACCACTTTTCCGCTGACTGGAGCATACAGCTCGGATACCGTTTTAACAGATTCCACACTTCCAAATGGCTCTTCCAGCTCTAAAGAATCGCCGACTTCCGGTAATTCTACGAAAACAATATCGCCAAGCTCATCCTGTGCAAAGTCTGTAATTCCTATACGAACTTTTCCATCTTCTTTTTTTACCCATTCATGTTCTTTTGAATATAAATAATCATTTGGCAAGCTCATTTCGTATCCCTCCAACAAAACTTTATTCTCTTCAACTATACATGGAAGTCAGTTACATTTCTAGCACTATTTCCAGACAGATTCATAGGTTTCTTCTTTAAATCCGACAGTTACTTTCTTGCCGTCGGTTAAGACCGGTCTTTTGATGAGCATACCATCAGAAGCTAAAATCTCCGCCATTTCCTGCGGCGATAAATCATTTATTCTTTCTTTCAAATTTAATTCCCGATATTTTTTACCGCTGGTATTAAAGAATTTTTTAGGCGGCAGGTCGCTTGTTTCCATCCAAGACAGCAGTTCATTCGCACTTGGAGGCTCTTCAGCAATCGGAATCGCCTTATAATCAATTTGGTTTGCATCCAGCCATTTTTTTGCATTTCGACAGGTGCCGCATTTCGAATACCAATAAAAAGATAATGTCATTATTCTTCCTCCGCTTCTTCTATTGATCCTCTTTCGTTGGTCCCATAACGCCGGGCACCTCTAGGCCAGCCTGTCTAAGCAGCACAGTCATCTGACCGCGATGATGGATTTGATGACTGACCAGCATACGTAAAATACTTCCTTTCGGAGCAGGTCCGCCGAAATCACCTACTTCATTTACTAATGCTTCATCCGTCAGCTGCTCTTTTGCTTTCTCTGCAACGCTAGTTGAGATATCCTCATATGCTTCCAGTATGTCACTTGCTTTTGTTGGAACGGCGTCTGGATCATAAGAAGAGTCTAAATCAATTCCGACCAGGCTCATAAAGAAAACAGGACTATTCACCAAATGCCAGCCCAGCCAGCCAAGGCTGTTATGTCCTTCTACTATTGACTGATTTAATTTGTCATCCTCTAAAGCTTTTAATACAGATTTTGTACCATCAGCAGACTGTGACCATTCTGTTAAAAAATCATTTAAATTTCGATACATGCTAGTCCCTCCTAAGATAATGTTTCTTTTTTATTAGCGTACCACGAAACTTCTGCTTTAATCCAATATATTGAATCCATATCTGCTGGCCGTAAATGTAATCAGAAGTGACAAAATAAAAAAGTATTCGTACAATAATAGTTGTGGAAAAAAGAGGTCTTTTAAATTGTAATTCAAATTATTTTACATATCGGATGAACACTTAATAGAGAGAGGATATTTATTATGATAAAAAATTCTTTTCAAGCAAAATGTGCTGCGATTGCAGAAAACAAAATATTTACGAACACGATTATCGGATTAATTATCTTTAATGCTATTATTGTAGGCTTTGAAACGTACCCTGCTATTTCCAATCAATTCCCTTCTATCATTTATTGGCTGGATACTTTATTATTAGCTGTATTTACAATTGAAATTATTATTAGATTAATAGGAAGCTCTTCTCTTACAGCTTTTTTTAAGAGCCCGTGGAATGTGTTCGATTTCATCATTATATCGGCCAGTTTCGTATTCCTCGGCTCAAGTTACATCATGGTATTACGTATCCTGAGAGTTCTTCGTGTATTAAGAGCGATATCGATTATTCCGTCCTTAAGAAAAATGGTTAATGCGTTACTGCTGACGATACCTTCGATGGGAACAATCATGATTCTTTTAGGGCTGTTCTTCTATGTCTATGCCGTTATTGGTACCACTCTTTTTGCATCCATTTCTCCTGAATACTTCGGTTCTTTGCATCGAACCCTGCTCACCTTATTTCAGGTAATTACATTAGAGTCATGGGCAAGTGGTGTGATGTACCCTATTTTAGAACAAGATCCTTCCTCCTGGTGGTATTTTGTAACCTTTATTTTAATTGGCGCATTCGTTATTATTAATTTATTTGTCGGGGTTGTTGTCAATAATGTGGAAGAAGCAAGCCGGGAAGAGACACCATCGCCAACTGATTTAAAGTTGGAAGAAATGGAAAAAGAGCTGAAAGAAATTAAAGCTTTATTAAAAGAAAAATCCACGAGGGATTAGAACACGGGAGCTGTCATCAAATGCATCCTATGCATTTTGCGACAGCTCCTTTGTGTTAGTTAAACAATATATTTTTCTTCCTCAATAATCTTCGCAGCAATGTCACGTTTCTTCTTAACTACATTGATTGGTGTATGCCTTGTCAGCTTACGTAAAGAAGATAGCATGACGCGCAGTGAATCCCCTTCTTCCGCAGTAATCAGAATTTCTTTTGCTGCTGCTTCCATTCTGTTAAATGCTTCCTGTACATACACTTCCGTATATAGTAATTTCAGCTGTGCTTTTTCTGAACCGGCATTGGAAATGGCTTTTTCCGTACGAAGGATAGCAGATTCCATATTAAATACCTCTGCTGTCATGTCTGCTAATTTAACAAGGATTTCCTGCTCCCGGTCTAATTTTTTGCCGTATTTCTGTGCTGCCAATCCAGCTCCGAGCAAGATGAGCTTTTTCGCGTTCCTCAATAAATATTTTTCCTGCTCTAAGGCTTCTGTGCCGACTTCCTCCGGCATCATCATCATTAATTCTTCCTGCAGTCCCTGTGCCTTTTCCAATAATGGCAGCTCACCTTTCATTGCTTTTTTCAGCAATGTTCCCGGCACAAGCAGGCGATTGATTTCATTCGTTCCTTCAAAAATACGGTTAATACGGGAATCGCGATAAATTCTTTCTACTTCGTATTCCTGCATAAATCCGTATCCGCCATGGAGCTGAACGGCTTCGTCCACTGCATAATCCAACAATTCAGAAACCATGTATTTTGCCATCGAGCATTCAATTTGATACTCCGCGATTGCCCTGGCAACCTCACGTCCATCCTGCAGCTGCTCTTCAGATAATGCGCCCATCCGCTGTTCAAATAATCCGACAATCCGGTAAACGGCACTTTCATTGGCATACAGTTTGGAAGCAATCGTTGCTAATTTTTCCTGAGTCAGCGAAAAGCTTGAAATCGGTGTTTGGAACTGCTTGCGCTCACTTGCATATTTTACAGCTAATTCCAGAGTACGCTTCGATGCTCCGATACCGCCGACAGCCAATTTATAGCGGCCGACATTCAAAATATTAAAAGCAATCACGTGTCCGCGGCCTTTTTCACCAAGCAGATTTTCTACTGGAACCTCGGCATCCTCTAAGACCAGTGTTCTTGTAGAAGAGCTCTTGATTCCCATTTTCTTTTCTTCCGGCCCTGTAGATACACCCGGATATTCTCTTTCCACAATAAAGGCGCTGAAATGCTCGCCGTCAATTTTAGCGTAGACGATAAAGACATCTGCAAAAGCAGAGTTGGTAATCCACTGCTTCTCGCCATTTAAAATATAATGCGTGCCGGCATCATTTAGTTTGGCTGTTGCTTTTGCACCAAGCGCATCAGAACCTGAACTTGGCTCAGTCAGTGCATACGCAGCAATTAACTCACCTGTGGCTAATTTAGGAAGATATTTTTCCTTCTGTGCATCGTTCCCAAAGAAGACGATTGGCAGCGAGCCGATTCCGACATGTGCGCCATGCGTAATAGAGAAACCGCCGGCGCGGGAGAACTTCTCTGCAATCAAGGAAGAACTGATTTTATCTAATGCGAGTCCTCCATATGCCTCCGGAACATCAGCACCTAATAAGCCTAATTCCCCGGCTTTTTTCAGCAAATCCACGGAATGCTCAAATTCTTGATTTTCCAGATTATCGATTTTAGGAACGACCTCTCCTAATACAAAATCCTCCGTTGTTTTCGCAATCATCTTGTGCTCATCGGTAAAATCTTCCGGTGTGATAATGTCTTCTGCCGCAATATCCTCTACTAAAAAACCGCCGCCTTTAAATAGTCTTTCTTTTGTTTCACTCATCGCAATTTCCCCTTTTCAAATAGATTATAGAAGTTCAAATACACCGGCTGCTCCCATCCCGCCGCCAATACACATCGTTACAATTCCGAATTGCTCGTTTCTCCGCTTCATTTCATGCATTAAACTGACTGTCAGCTTGGTTCCTGTACAGCCCAGCGGATGCCCTAATGCAATGGCACCGCCATTTACATTCACTTTAGCCGTATCTAGATCTAACGCCCGGATAACTCGAAGTGCCTGGGAAGCAAAAGCTTCATTTAATTCAAATAAACCGATATCCGATAATTCCAACCCTGCCATTTTCACTGCTTTCGGAATCGCCTCCACCGGTCCGACTCCCATGATTTCCGGTGCTACGCCAGCTACTGCAAAGGAGCGGAATTTTAAAATCGGTGTGAGTCCTTCCGCTTCTGCTTTCTCTTTATCCATCAATAAAACAGAGGCTGCTCCGTCACTCATTTGAGAAGCATTCCCGGCCGTGACACTGCCTTTTATATGGAAGGCTGGACGCAGGGAACGGAGTGTCTCTGCATTCGTTCCTGCCCGGACGCCCTCATCCATTTCAAAGGAAAATGATTTCTCTTCAATCTTATTGTTCTTCCCGACATAGCGCTCCTTCACCTCTACTGGAACGATCTCCTCTTGAAATAAACCGTCCTCTATGGCTTTAGCAGCACGTGCATGACTCTGTACTGCAAAAGCATCCTGATCGCTTCTTGAAATCTCGAAACGGTTGGCTACTTCTTCGGCAGTATGCCCCATGTTCATATAATATTCTGGTGCATGTTCCACCAAGGCCGGATTAGGCTTAATCACATGTCCGCCCATTGGGATCATCGACATCGATTCAGCCCCGCCAGCGATAATCGTATCTGCAGCGCCAACCATAATTCGTTCCGCACCGTAAGCAATCGTCTGTAATCCGGAAGCACAGTAACGATTTACTGTGATGCCCGGTACATCCTGGCTTAATCCGGCAAGTCCGGCAATATTCCGGGCCATATTCATTCCCTGCTCTGCTTCCGGCATCGCACAGCCAATAATCACATCATCGATCGAACCCTGATAATCGCCAGCTCGTTTTAACGTTTCTTTCACCGTAAGCGCTGCCAAATCATCTGGTCTGACATTCCGCAATGAACCTTTATTTGCTTTTCCTACTGGTGTTCTTGCACCAGCTACAATCACTGCTTCTTTCACGGATGTATCCTCCTTTGAACTTTCTTTAATTCCGTAATGGCTTTCCTTTCACAAGCATATGCTGCATCCTCTGCTGAGTCAGCGGTTCGGCAATAAGACTTAAGAAGGCCTCTCTTTCTAAATCCAGCATGACCTGTTCATCAATCTCCGTACCTTCTTTTATTCTTCCGCCAGATAAGACATAGGCCAGTTTTTCAGCAATTTTTAAATCATGCTCCGAAGCATAGCCGCTGTAATGCAGCGATTTAGCTCCCATGACCATGGCTGCATAGCCCGCCTCTCCGACAACTGGAATTTTCTCACGCGCAGGTTTCTCATATCCCTCATCGGCTAAAGCTAATACACGTTTTTTCGCATCATGGAGAACATGATCCGGATTCCTGCTGATACGGTCATTTTTATTGAGATAGCCATTCTCCATTGCTTCTCTTGCAGAAGTAGAAACTTTTGCTGTTGCTACTTTTTCAAATACATCATTCGCTACCTTGGTTAAATCAATATCTACACCTTCTGGGATATTACGAAGCTCTTTTAAATAAAGCTCTTTCGTTCCTCCCCCTCCAGGAATAAGACCGACACCAAATTCAACCAGCCCCATATATGTTTCCGGAGAAGCCTGAATCGCAGCAGCCGGCAAGGATACTTCTGCCCCTCCGCCTAATGTCATATTAAATGGAGCAGCCACCACAGGTTTATCAGCATATTTAATATTCATCGCCATGTTTTGAAATTGACGGACAACGAGATCTAATTCAAATATATTATCATCCTGTGCCTCCATCAGCATCATTGCTAAATTGGCGCCAACACAGAAATTCTTGCCCTGGTTTCCAATCACCAGCCCTCTGTAATTTTTATTTACTTCCTCAATGGATTCATTGACCATCTGGATAATATCAAGACCGATCGCATTACTTCTGGAATGAAATTCTAATAAAGCAACATCATCCCCGATATCGATTAGACTGGCGCCGGTATTTTTCTTGATGACACCTTTTTGCTCCTTGATTGCCGCTAAGGAGATTTCTTTCTTATTGACGTCCTTTTGTTTATAGGCATCTTCATGAAAGAAGTAAATAGCTCCATTTTCTTTTTTATAGAAGGTTTCGTCCCCTTCCTCCAGCATATCCAGCACCCAGCTTGGCACCGCTGTCTCTTCATCCTGTATTCGTTCCACTGCAGCCCTTACGCCAATTGCATCCCATATTTCAAATGGTCCTGACTCCCAGCCAAATCCCCATTTCATCGCATCATCAATGGAGACGACATCATCGGCAATCTCTCCGACTAAATCAGCAGAATATAATAATACCGGCTTGATAATAGACCAAATAAAATCGGAAGCTTTATCTCCCTTTTGATTAATAAGCGCTTTCATTTTTCTGTTTAATCCTTTTTCCTGCTTAGCTAATTCAACAGCAGCTGTTTTCAGCTTCTTTCTTTCCTGATACTCCAGCGTGCTTGGATTTATTTCTACAATGCTTTTATCCCTCTTCTTTTCATAGAATCCCTTCCCGCTTTTCGCACCAATCCATCCTTTTTCAATCATTTGCTTTAAAAAGTCCGGAACCGTAAAAATGGCTTTCTCTTTCGGGTCGGATACATGGTGGTAAACATTATTCGCAACATGGTAAAAGGTATCAATTCCAACGACATCCAGCGTCCGGAACGTAGCGCTTTTGGGTCTGCCAATAAGCGGGCCGGTAACCGAATCTACTTCACCGACACTTAATCCCTGCTTCTCCATTTCCTGGACAGTTACTAACAGTCCGTAAGTTCCAATCCGGTTTGCAATAAAGTTTGGCGTATCCTTCGCTTCGACAACACCCTTGCCTAATACATCCTCTCCAAATGTTTTCATGAAGGAAAGCACTTCTGCCTTCGTTTTTTCTGTCGGTATAACTTCTAACAGCTTTAAGTATCGCGGCGGATTAAAAAAGTGCGTCCCTAAAAAATGCTCCTGCATATCTTCTGAGGAATCTGCAATCATGGCGTCCACAGAAATCCCGGATGTATTAGAGGTAACCAGGCTACCTTCCCTGCGATGTGCATCCACCTTTTTAAACAGCTCTTTTTTCGCCTCTAAATTCTCAACAATCACCTCGACGATCCAATCTGCTTCAGATAATAATGCCAAATCATCCTCCAAATTGGCAATCCGAATCAAATCTAAGCTTTTTTTTGATGTAATCGGTGACGGCTTTTGTTTTAATAATTTCTTTTTACTCTCACTCACAAGCCGATTCCTGACCTGCCTGTCTTCTAAGGTAAAGCCCTGCTTCTTTTCCTTGTCTGTCAAGGAATCTGGTACTCTGTCAAACATTGTTACAGATATTCCCGCATTTGCTAAATGAGCGGCAATTCCAGAACCCATCACACCTGAACCTATTACTGCTGCATGTTTAATCGAATAAGTCATTTCACAATCCTCCAGCCTCTCTTGAATGAATGCTCATTCATTTTTAAGCCAAAAAATAAAGATATTGGCAAATCGCATATCTCACGTTACTTATACTATAACGGATTATTAATTTTTTGGCAATATATTTAGCAATTTTTTGTAAGGGGTTTCAAAGTGAAAGTTTATTATTTTCTTTTTCAAAATAAGGCCTACTCCTGAAAACTGCTGACATGCTCTTCCTTTCATACAGCTTTTATATAAAACCGTTATTCAAAATAAGCGTGAAAAGAATTCCATTGCTATTCCAGCAGTAATAATCGCAGCTAAACATAACGTGTTCCTTCTATATTAATATGCATTTTCATTCAGGTGTTTCTAAAAATCGTAATCGTTCCTATTTACAAACAGAAATCCTTACGATATCATAGGTAGAGTACGAACTTGAAAGTACGTTCCATTATTATTTTAAAATGAATGGGGGAATACGATGACAACACCAGTTGTGTCTATGTCAAATATTAACTTCCATTATGAATCTCGTAAAGTCTTAGATAATATAAACTTTGAAATCCCTCAAGGAGCTTTCATGGGATTAGTCGGACCGAATGGCGGCGGAAAAACAACATTGATCCGGCTCATTCTCGGCCTGGAAAGACCGGAAACGGGAGAAATAATGGTTTTCGGACAATCGATTCAAAAGCTTAAAAATAGAGATCGAATCGGCTTTGTCTCGCAAAAAGCAAATGCATTTAATAAAGGATTTCCTGCAACCGTATATGAAGTAGTTGCTTCCGGGCTTACTGCACAGCTTGGTTATTTAAAATTCTTAACCAAAAAAGATAAGCAAAAAATTCATGGAGCAATTGCCCAGGTTGGTATGACAGAGTATACCAAACAGAACATCGGGAATCTGTCAGGTGGTCAGCAGCAGCGCATCTTTATCGCACGCGCTCTGGTCAGCGACCCTGAGCTGATTATTTTGGACGAACCTACTGTAGGAATCGACTATGAAAATGTAAAAATTTTTTATGAGCTGCTTTATAAGCTTAATACAGAATTCAAGAAAACATTACTGCTGGTAACACATGATACAGGCACAATGACCCAATATGCGACAGATATTGTTTGTTTAAATAAAACACTGCATTTTCACGGAAATCCGGATGAATATGCATCACTTACAGAAGCAGACTTTTCTCAAATATATGGTCATCCAGTCAGCCTGGTTACGCATTAATTATCGTTGGAGGAAAGACAATGCTTTTGGATTTTTTAACTTACCCCTTTTTAAGATATACGTTTCTCACAGGTATCTTAATCGGTATCATCGCACCATTACTAGGAACTTTTATTGTTGTCAGAAGACAATCATTAATAGCAGATGCTTTATCGCACGTTACTTTAGCCGGAATTTCATTTGGGCTGATGACTGAGAAGGTATACGGCTGGATTATCTCACCGATATACAGCGGCATGTTTTTTTCCGTACTCGGCTCTATCTTTATTGAAAAGCTGCGTACCGTGTATAAAGCGTATCAGGAAATTTCCATTCCTATCATTTTGTCGGCCGGCGTCGGCTTGAGTGTTATCTTCATTTCCGTTGCAGACGGGTTTAATACGGATTTATTCAACTATCTATTCGGATCTGTATCTGCCGTAACGGTTAATGATTTTTACGTCATTTCTGGAGTCGCCGCCTTTGTACTTGTCATTATCTGGCTTTTCTTTAAAGAACTATTTACCATGTCCTTTGATGAAGAGCAAGCAACGATTGCCGGACTGCATGTCAAATGGATCAATATGCTGTTTATTGTATTAACAGCGCTTGTCATTGCTGCTTCCATTCGTATCGTCGGCGTGCTGCTGGTTTCCGCTTTGATGACACTCCCTGTTGCAGCAAGCATGCGAATCGCTAAAGGATTTAAACAAATGATATTCCTGTCAATTCTCTTTGGTGAAATTGCCGTGATATTTGGAATTATTTCAGGCTATTATTTAGATATTCCACCTGGCGGAACAATTGTCATGACGTCGTTAATTTTATTATTAATTGCTATAGGAATGAAAAAACTACGAAAGTAAACGGAGGTTTTTTCGATGAATCTTCAAGATGCCATCACTGTTTTAAAAGAAAAAGGATATAAAACTACCGGAAAACGGAAGGATATCTTAGAATTTTTTGCATCCGAGGATGGATATCGTCCTGCTAAGGATTTAATTGTCCATCTCGAAAAAAAATATGGGACAATCAGCTTCGATACCATTTATCGGAACCTGCACCTATATTATGATTTAGGGATATTAGAAAAAACAGATTTAGAAGGTGAAAAGCATTTCCGCCTAAGCTGCAGCCATCATCATCATCACCATTTTATCTGCAAGGATTGCGGTAAAACAAAAGAAATTGAAGTATGTCCAATGGATTCTGCTTCTGCGGAGCTGTCAAATTATGAAATTGAAGATCATAAATTTGAGATTTATGGCAAATGCCCGGAATGCCTTCACGCTTAACATGTTTCAATTAATATAAGAATAAAACATCAGAAAAAAAACTGCGGATTCGCTATTGTACGAGCAAACCCGCAGTTTTTCTCATGATTTACACATTTTTTTGGAAATTCTATTTCTTTATGTCGAAAAGTTATGTATACTACTTTTAGAACAATTATATTAGGAGCAGAGTAGTATGCGTAAAAGTAGTAAATTTCGATTATTGTTATTATTCATCGCAGGAATTATCTTTATTGTATTTGTTTTAGTGATGCAAAGACAATTTAACGATCCAGATTTCGACTTTCAAAATGAAGCATCTGAAGTAAACGAATTGGAAAATGATGAAGAAACGGAAAAAGCAGATGCAGCAGATGAGGATGCAGATACAGATGAGGAATCGGGGGATTCTGAATCGGAGGAGGAATCTGAAGAAACGGATGCGGACACTGGCGACTCCAATGAAGAGGAGTATGAGGTTACTGCAGAGGTATTAAATATCCGAAGCAGCCCCAACGCAGACAGTGAGGTTGTAGAAACGCTGGTTAACGGGGATATTGTCCAGCTTATCGGTGAAGAAGACGAGTATGAATGGGTTGAGATTTCTTATCAAGACGTCACTGGCTATGCAAATGCCGGATACCTGGAAGCTGTTGAGTGATTAAAAAGATTTTTTCTCTTGACTGAAATTATTAAATGGATTATCTAAGCTTCCTATCCTCATAAAAAAAACGAACTTAAATCTCCTTTTCATTTATGGAATGGATAGAGATTTAAGTTCGTTTTTTTATTTATAGAGAAGATAGTTTAAGAGATTTTGCATCATTATCTATTTAATCGAGTACAGTATCTAAAACCTTACTCTCCTCGTGATCCAGCATATTCTTTAAGATGACCTCTTCTACCTCTTTATTCATTTCTGTTTCCAGTGTTTTGGAAGCAGGTGCCTCGCCGACAATGAAAATACGTTTCCATTCTCTGTCTTTTGCCTGCTTATCCAGTTTAGGCGCAATACTTTTATACCATCGATATTGGTTCGCTTCATAGCGGTCATTGAATAGATCTTTTTGTACACTGCTTGCTCCAAGTCCCTGCTTCGCTCTGCCATGACGAGGGCCTTGTTTCATCTTCCATGTATCCTCCTCCACATCCAGTTCATATTCTGCTGTATCCTTTACCTGATTTAGATTGGTGTCCATCAGTTTGACCTGATTTTGCTGCACTAGAATAATTCCTGTTTTCGGATACTTTTCAGACAGTGTCTTTAATTGATCTAATACAGGTGTCTCCTGCCACTCAAATTCATTTTGCAGATGCATTTGTACACGCTCAGCAAACCAGACCTCGCCGTCAGCTGAAGCAATAATGATAACTCCGCGCATGAGATCTCTTTCTATTTCTCCCATAAAATCTTTCACACGCTGTTTTATTTGCCTAAAATTTTTGAGTTCTTCCTGATCATCTGCTTCTTTTAAATAATGCTCAAAATTATTCAAACCATTTTTCAGATGAATCTTCCACTCCCCGCTTTGCTGATCCGGGTCGCTTAAATCTGTATTTAGGTACATGGTAAATATCTTATTTGCTCCTGTTCCTCTCACATTCTCTAACTCTTTCACAATATCTTGAATATCCTTCATGATAAGCCTCCTCGAAAATCAGTATCTATTTAGTGTGTAACCAAAATAAAAGGAGTTTAAACTTTAATATCTGAATAAAGGATATGATAGAGTTATTTTAAGCTATAAAAAAGGAAAGAGCTTCATCACTCTTTCCTTCTTCACCATCAAACTTTATTGTTTCAACTTTTTTTATTTACGTTCTAATCTTGTTCCATTTCTTCTTCTGATAAGGTTTTAGTGATTCTCACTCTTTTAATCTGATACCCGTCTTTTTCAATCAGAGTAAATTCATACCCCTCAACCTCCATCACCGTTCCTACATCCGCTTCAAGGTTATGGGTGAAGAACCAGCCGCCGATGGTGTCCACTTCATCATCTTCCAAAGTAATACCCAGCTTTTGATTGATATCATCCAAGCTGACACGGCCTGCTACTAAATAAGTAGTATCATCAATCGTTTCAAAATCAGGTACTTCGTCTTCATCAAATTCATCCCGGATATCGCCAACGATTTCTTCCAGTATATCCTCAACCGTTACTAACCCGGCCGTACCGCCATATTCATCATTGACAATCGCCATATGGATGCGCTCCTTTTGCATTTTTAAAAGGAGATGACGAATTGGGGTAGCTTCGGATACATGAATAATTGGCCGAATATAATCTTCAATCGTCGCAGGTTCATCCTTGCTCAGCTTTCCAGTAAACACTTCTTTTAAATTTACCAGACCGATAATATTGTCCTTATCCTGATCAGCAACCGGGTACCGGGTAAACTGGCCTTGATGAATCGTTTCTAAGTTTTCTTCAAAACTGGCTTCTGTCGAGAAATAAATCATTTCTGTTCTCGGTGTCATAATTTCTCTGGCTACCCGTTCATCAAATTCAAATATATTGTTTACATACATCATTTCAGATTGATTGATTTCACCACTTTTATAGCTGTCAGCCAGAATTAAACGCAGCTCCTCTTCTGTATGTGTTTCCTCATGCCCGCTCATTGGCTGTAAGCCAACTGCTTTGGTTAATAATCGTGCGGATCCATTTAATAACCAGATAAACGGAAACAACAGGCGATAGAACCAGGTCAGCGGTCTGGCTACAGCCAATGTGACCTGTTCTGCTTTTTGAATTGCTAATGTTTTCGGCGCAAGCTCCCCGACAACCACGTGCAAGAACGTTGCAATCAGGAAGGAAATAAAAATGGAAAGGGTTGTAACAAGACCTGCTCCAAGATTAAATTCCTCCAAAAGGGGATGTAACATTCTCTCAAATGTCGGTTCGGCTAAGCGCCCAATTCCAAGTGCTGTAATTGTAATCCCCAATTGACAGGCAGATAAATACTCATCAAGATGGGTAATGACTTTCTTAGCTGAAGCAGCTGAACCTCTTCCCGCTGCAATATGAGGCTCCAGCTGAGTACTTCGAATTTTTACTATAGCAAATTCTGACATAACAAAAAAAGCAGTTAATGCGATTAAAATAGCAACCGCAAATAAATTAATCATGGTCGATATGTCCAATTAAGATCCTTGTGTAACATTACACAAGGATTTCACCTCCTGAAATTTTAAAAATTATTATAAGTTCATGTTCAAAAGTATCCAATTGTGTTTGAAAATCAAGAAGCTTCTTAATACAGGACGGCGATTGCAATTATTCGTCTCACTGAAAATTAATTTACTCCTTCCGCAATTCCATTGGATAAAAACTTTTTGAACATCCTCTTATTATCTTTTCTGCACGCAGATAATCCAAATGATTAGGCGCAATGGATAGTCCTGCATGATAAACATATATAAAGTTCCATATTACCTTCCCATCGAATCACCCTTTCTCTTATTCTTTATTATAATGGAAAGGGGCACACTGTGTCTACTTGACTATGAAAGTGCTGCAGATAAATATTAATATAATAAAATAAACCGGCTGTTATCAAAAAACAGCCGGTTTATTTTATTTCACAGATTATTTTTTTAGCTTGTCGTTCTCTTCTCTCTGCAATATTTTAATAAAGGAAATCATCAGCATGATAATAATTATGACAAAAGGAAGCGCTGATGTGAGAGATGCTGTCTGCAGCGCTTCTAACCCTCCAGCAACTAAAAGGACGACTGCAATAGCTGTAATGAGTCCTCCCCAGATAAATTTTGTGATCAATGCCGGATTCAAACTTCCTCTTGATGTCATGCTTCCTAAAATATACGTTGCAGAATCTGCTGAAGTAACTAGGAACGTAAAAATCAATACTATCGCCATCAACGAAGTGATGGTACTTAATGGCAAGGTACCAAACGTTTCAAATAAGGCGACAGCTAAATCTTGATCAACAGCTTCAGCAATCATCGTTCCATTTTTCAAATCACTATATAAGCTGGTTCCTCCAAAGACAGCGATCCAAATACAGGCAATGGCAGGAGAGGTGACAAGTACGCCAAAGATATACTGACGGATAGTACGCCCTCTCGATACACGAGCGACAAAAGCTCCCACAAATGGCGACCATGAAATTGCCCAAGCCCAATAGAAAATAGTCCAATCTACTACCCAGGTGTCTCCAGTATACGGAGTTAAACGTAAGCTGTATTCGACAAAGTTAGTTAAATAATCTCCTAATCCCAGCACAAAGGTTTCTAATATAAATACAGTTGGTCCCATCAGAAAAACAAAGACAAGCAGAATTAAACAAAAGGATAAGTTAATGCTGCTTAACCATTTCATTCCGCGGTTTAAACCACTGACAGATGAACCTAAATAAACAAGAAGCATAGCTAATGCAATTGCAATTTGCATCCATACCCCGTCTGGCAGCCCAAAAACAGATGACAGACCGCCGCTCATTTGCATAATTCCTAATCCTAGAGAAGTCGCTACTCCCATAACAGTAGCAATTACAGCAAGCGAGTTGATAGAAGTGGCCGTAATAGGGTTATTTCCGACAACGGGCTTTACTGCTGTTGAAATTAACCCGTCTTTTCCTTTGCGAAATTGTAAGTATGCAATAACCAGTCCGACTAACGCAAAAACAGACCATTGGCTAATGCCCCAGTTAAAGAAAGCATATCCCATAGCCACCCTCGCAGCTTCTTCTGTTTGCGGTTCCAAGCCTGGAAATGGTGTATTAAAAAAGTGACTCATTGGCTCTGCTACGCCCCAGAATACCAGTCCAGAGCCGAAGCCTGTGGAAAATAGCATTCCAATCCAAGGAAAGAAACCGAATTCTGGTTTCGAATTTTTTGAACCTAATTTTATTTTACCGTATTTACTAATCGATAAGCCAATTAGAAAGAGGACAAACACAAAAACGGATATTAAATAGAGCCATCCAAAATTCTGTGTCGTCAAATCAAATAATAGAGTTGCTACACTTTGAAAGCCTGTAGAATTAAACGCACCAATTATAACGAATGCTAAAATTACTGATGCAGAAATAAAAAATACAGGATTTAAAAAACGTTTATTTCTTTTTTTCATACCTCTATCCTTTCTATGTTTATTTACTGCGAAAATGGGATATATAATTCTATACCCATTAGCCGAGATAGTAAACGATTTAAATGAAGTGGTTAGATTGGTTATTGAAATAGTCTCTTATGAAGGAAGATTATTACCGCATTCATTCAGATAAAATTCAATAACCGCTTGAAATAAATAAATAGATTTAAGGGAGTTTATTTCCATTCATACAGGGAATGGATACATAAAAGAGCCACTTGTCATTAGTTTTTAATTTATTATATAAAAAAGCCCTCACATGAAGCTTATCTTCATGCAAGGACCCTTGGGATTAAATATTTATTGTACGCGGCGTACTGTTCCGCTAAATTCTCCGCCCCAGTAGCTTCCTGGTGACATATCAGCAACAGCAACTCCTGTACTGCTTTGTGAACCGATAAATTTATTTCCGCCAAGATAAATACCAACATGGCCATTTGTTCCATTCGTATTGAAGAATACTAAGTCTCCAGGCTGCATATTACTTGCAGATACAGATGTACCTGTATTAACTAATGCACCTGTGTAAGACGGGATGGAATATCCAGCTTGAGCGAATGCCCAAGATACAAATCCGGAGCAGTCAAAACCAGTGCTAGGGCTTTTTCCTCCCCAAACATACGTGTTTTGGTGTGTTTGGCTCTGTGCAGCACTAAGCACTCCACTGATTCCAGAACCGGTTGATGGTGCAGGCTCTTCTGCTTTTTCTTCTTTAGGTTCTGATTTATTTTGATCAGAATTGCTGGAACTACTGTTGGACCCGCTATTAGAGCTTGTATTAGAGCTTGATTCATTTGAGCTCGCAGTGCTACTACTGCTTTCAGAATTGTTATTGCTGCTATTATTACTGCTGCTATTGTTGTTATTGCTGCTGTTATTATTGCTTTCGCTATTTGAAGAAGTTTCTTCTTGGTCTTCATTGGAAGAAGTTTCTTGCTGTTCTGGTTCACTTGCTTCTTCTTCAGCTTCATTTGCAGATTCAGTTTCTTCTTCAACCTCTGCTTCTGCTTCTTCATTGCTGCTTTCATCGCTAGAGCCTACGCTGACACTTGCTACCAATGTTTCTGGTGCTGGAGCAGTTGCTACTTCCAAACGATCTGCTACATCCTGCTCAATAGCAGCCAAGCGAGAATCTTCAATTTCTAAATCTTCAATAAGTGCTGTTAAATCTGCTTCTTTATCTTTTAATGAAGCTTCTTTATCCTCAGCAGCATCTTTTTGCTCTGTAATTGTATTATTAATTCCTGTTAAATCTGTTTTCAATTGTGTTAATTCATCCAATTTTGTTTCAACTGCTTCTTGTTTATCTGCAACTTCTTGTTTATCTGCTTCTTGCTGTTCAAGTAAAGCTAAATCTGAATCAGTAATTTTATTCACTGCAGAAACACGATTTACAAAATCACTGAAATCCTGTGCTCCGAACAATACCTCAATATAGCTAATATCTCCGCCATTTTGCTGTAAAGCAACCGCACGTTCTTTTAAGATATCCGTACGTTTTTCAATTGCTTCTTCTAATTCTTTGATTGCATCTTCCAATTCACTAACTTCATCTTCCGTAGTTGAAATATTTTCTTCTGTTTCATCTAATTTCTGTTCATTTTGTTGAAGAGCAGAATTTAAATCATCAATTTCTTTCTGTAAATCTTGTAAATCAACTAAAACATCTGCTACTTGATTTTCAGCATCTGATAGATTAGATTGAACAGAATCACGATCATCCTGTACTTCAGTCTGTCTGTTTTCCAGGTCTTCTACTGATTCTGCTTTTACCGGCCCTGCAAAAAATACACTGCTCAAACCTACTACGGAAGCCGCAGTCAATGTCATTACTGTCTTTTTCAACTTCTATTCCCCGCTTTCAAATTTTGCACCGCAAATATATTATCTATGTATTTGAGTTCCCGAACATTTGCGATTAGTTTTTTATATTAATATTTTTTATATTCTTCTTCTAATTTGTAACTTTGTAAAGCTTAACATAAGAAAATGTCATGCATATTATAGAAATATTACATTTATGTTTCAATAACGACAAAACTCTTTCAAAATCGTCATAGAATACGCAATAACACCCGTCTGACAATGTTTTTCATTTTAGTAGATTTGTCTGGTGCTCCCCAATAAATATACCTAATCTAATTTTTTTCGTCATTTAATTTACGCAATAAATGATACAATACAATATAATAAATGAAAATATCTTATTAAATTTATTTGTTACAAATTATTTAACATGAGGAAAAGTAGGGATTGACGTGAAGGTTCAAACTATCATTGGAAATAGAGTGATTAAAACGGGGATTGCTGTATTTTTCACAGCGCTTATTTGTAAATGGTTCAATTTCCCGCCGACATTTGCCGTTATTACAGCTATCGTTACAATTGAACCAACTGTGACAGATTCTATTAAGAAAGGACTTGTCCGTTTTCCTGCCTCGGCGATTGGCGCTGCCTATGCCGTTATATTTCTGGCTATATTCGGTAATTCACCGTCTACTTATATGTTAGCTGCAATACTTACTATTTTCACTTGCTTTCGCTTAAACCTTCATGCAGGGTTACTGGTTGCAACCTTAACAGCAATTGCAATGATTGAATTAGTGGACGACAGTTATTTTCTTAGCTTTCTTATTCGACTGGCAACAACAACAATTGGATTGTCTGTCTCCACACTGGTAAATATGTTTGTTTTTCCGCCAAATTACCATCGTTCGATTGATAAACAGATTGTACCTATCCGCAAGCAATTAAGTAATCATATGAAGCGATGTTATTATGAATTGATTTTCACAAAAACACCTCTAGATTTTGGTGTAAATGAAAAAGTCGGCAGTGTATACAAAGAACTTGAAAGAGTAGAGTTGCTTTCACTCTACCAAAAGAAGGATTTGAAATTCCATCATATTTTAGAAAAACGCGAGGATGAATTAACACAATTAAGACAGCAGATTCATTATCTGCGAATGATTCAATATCATGTTACTAATATAGCAGAGCAGCCTACAATGAAATTTGAATGGGATGCACTGAAACAAAAACACGCTTTTGAAACAGTATGTTATTTTGCAAATGTGCTGGCTGGCAAAATCGACTTTGAGAAAGAAGAATGGATTGCTAAACGCGGACAGCTCAATCAGCTATTTCAAGAAATGTTAAAATCCAATCAAATGAGCAGTACAGAAAAATTGCCGATAGAATTAGTTGCTATCTATGAGTTGATTTCTATTGTGGAAATTATAGAAGATTATTTCTCATTGGATGAATAATTTATGAAAAAGAAACAAAGTTTTTCAGATAACTTTGTTTCTTTTTCTAATACTTTACCCAAAGATAAAGAGCATAATAATGTTTCTACTCTCTGTCTAATTCTTCTTTTATCATCGCTGTTTCCTTATCTGACATTCCAGTTATATTTTTTACAAATAAATTATCCATCCCTTGTTCAAATAAGTTACGTGCAACGACTTTTCCATAACGGATAACCACCTTCGCCGCTTCCCGATTAGCAAGCACTGCATTTTCTTCTGCTTTTATTCTTTTCTCTCTCTCCTCTATCAGTTTAATTTTTTGCTGTTTATATTGATTTTTCATTTGATTATAATTCAGCTCTGCAACTGTTGCTCTTTCTTCTGCTTCCTGTCTTTTTTCTTCTGATTTTTCTATCTCTTTTAAAAAGTGCTGTTCTATCATATGTCGATACCTGTCCTGATAGGTCAATTGATTTTTTTCCGTATTGCTGATATCTCCCCAGTATTTCATAGCGATATTTAAATCTTGATCAACCATTGCCAGTTTCTCCAGTTCTTTATAGATATCCAGATGAAAATAATTATTACCTGCATCCACCGCAGCTAAAAGCAATAACCATCTCGCTAAAGTATCTTTCTCCAGATTTAACTTTCCTTGTTTCCAGCTGCGGATCAGCTTAGGTATCTCAACAAATTGATTTTCCTGCAGATTGGTCAGCGGGATATTTTTATCTTTATCTGACAATCTGAATACGCTATGGAATTCATCACTTTCATGGAATATTTCAAAATTCATGATGCTTATGGTTACCACGGAATGCTGGCTTTCCAAATCTGAATCTGCTTCAAATTGCCGGCGGTACATTTTTGACCAAAAATATAAAGATTGATTTTCCGGGGTATCTTGATCCGGGAAAAGTATTTCTACAAAAACCGCTTCTTTATCTTCTGTCTCAACAAACAATGATAAAGAAGTGTTCTCGCCTTCGTCAGCTGCATTCTTATTTTGAAATTCAAGATTCTGGATTTGTGCTCTGTCGGAATTGGTAAAAAAAGCATTTAAAAAGGCTATTATAATCTTCTTATTGCGCTCATCACCAAACAGCATTTTAAAGGCATAATCAATTTTTAAGTCCATCAGTCGATTTGGACCATTTTTAGGAATAGCATTTTTGTATACTTCGCCATTTTCGCATATCTGAGGGAATAATAGTGTTGCGTTGCGAGGATAAATCATGGAAACACATCCTTATGTTTTAGTAGAGGACTTACCAAGAAGAGGTTCTAAATACAGTTAACCAAACATATGTTCTTTTGTCAACAAAAAACTTAAAAAAACTGCAGGAACATCCCTACAGTTTTTCTTTCTTTCTTTTCCTGATATACCAGGCAATGAAAATGAATATTCCTGCAATGATAAAGGTATAGACAACATTAGAATAGATATCCATAAAAGCTGCTACACGATGCCAATTCTCTCCCAAAATGGTTCCAATACCGATGAGGATACTGTTCCAAATAATAGAACCTGCTGCTGTTAATAGCATAAACATCCAGAAGTTCATTCTTGCCATCCCTGCTGGAATAGAGATTAAGCTCCGCAGCAGCGGCACCATCCGGCAAAAAAATACAGTCCAATAGCCATACTTTCCGAACCATTCATCTGCCTTATAAATATCTGTTTTTTTCAAACGCAATAGATGCCCGTACCGGTCAACAATTTTCTCCAGCCGCTCCACATCGAGTATCATCCCAATACAATATAAAAGCATGGCGCCAATCAGCGCTCCTAATGTGGCTGCTGTTAATACACCGGTATAGGTTAATGTACTGCCTATTGTCATGAATCCTCCAAAAGGCAGGATGATTTCAGATGGTATCGGCGGGAATAAATTCTCTAACGTCATCATCAGAAAAATTCCAAAATACCCAAATTGCTCCATCATGGCTGTAACCCATTGTCCCATAATATCCTCCATTTACGCTTGTCCTCTTTATTAAGGTATATTCTATCATGCTGCAGCCTATGATTTTTATTTCATTTTGAAAACAAGTGTTAAGAATTTAAGGGATGGCAGCTTTATTTGGTCTGGTTCATTATTTCTGCCAGCTGACGGTAAGAATATTCTCTTGCTTTATACGTTGGCGCCATCGTGAGCACCATTATTTCATCACATTGATATGCTTCCTGCAGTTTCGTGAGTTTTTCTTGTACGAGGGCTTTATCTCCAATAATTTGTTTATCGGCAAATTGGGCTTGCTCCTCCTGATCTGCCTGCGGAGATGGATCCTGCTCTTCTCTTTTGCGCTTTGCTTCTTCTGCTAATTCCAAAGCTTCCTTTTCTGTTTCAGCGCACAGAACAGATACCGCAACGATAGCGGAGGGACTCTCAGCTTGTCTCAGGTAGCCGGCCATAATTTCCGGTCCATTATCAGCGCCCATAAAGTGACCAAAAACATAAGGCAGTTTTTTAGTTACGGCCAGCTGAGCACTCCGCTGGCTTGTCCCCAACAGCCAAGGCACAGGCTGAACAGGAGGTACGGGGGCAGCGGTCACACGTGAATAAAGATGCTCCGGCGAAAAGTCATCCTGAAGGAAATGAAGCAATTCATCTATATAATCCGGCATTGCTTTCACCTTTTCCAAAAAGTTTCCAGCAAGGGCTATAGAAGCTTCTGCGGAACCGCCCGGCGCCCGGCCGATTCCTAAATCTACCCGGTTCGGATACAATGCAGCCAGCATCCGGTAGCGCTCAGCAATATTAAACGGCCGGTAATTCGGCAATAGCACTGCTCCTGAACCGATTCGGATTCTTTCTGTTCTGCTGCCGATAATCCCCAGCAATATATCCGGAGCAGGGCTCGCCAAGCCTTGCATGTCATGATGCTCCGCAACCCAATAACGTTCATAACCTAATTGGTCGGCCAGGACTGCCAGATCCATACTTGCTTCCAGCGCCTGCTTTGCGTCCGCATCTGCAAATAATGGAGATTGATCCAAGATACTTAATTTCATTCTTCGTGCTCCCCTTTCTGCTCTAATTGATCTACCAGGTTTTCCGCTGCCCTGCGGTAAAAGTTACTCATCCCTGTCAGACTGGTAATCAGTAATACTTGTTTTAGATATTCATCATCTACAATATCTTTGTCCAATTCTGTCTCAAATATTTCTTCCTGGTTCTTCATATGTTCTTCAAAACTCGCTGCGTTTCTATCCATTAACTGAATGTAATTGGTATAAAAATTCGCCAGGTCAAAATCATCATCCTGCACTCTCTGATTCATCTCTTCAAATGTTTTCCCGATATCCTTTATAGATAACACACTTTTCATTTGATAAATCATACTAATCAGCAGCAAATGCTCTTTCGAATATTTTTTATTATTGATAGGGAAGAATAACTTAGCCTTCGCATAATTGTTAATCATGGTTTTCGTTAACACTTTATCTTCTTCATACCGCTTGGAAGAAGCAAATTTACTTTCAAAAAGCTGAATAACCTGATCCATATATAAATCTAAATCGGGTATTTCTTCCGATTTCAACTGGTTCTCTAAATGAAGTCCTTCTAATTGCTTTTGTATATCCACGAAATGACCTCTCTCTCATAATATAAAGATAGTAAGCAAAGCAAGAAATTTAATTATTTATCGTTCAGCTATCTACTTTTCATTATAGACGTAATTCGTTAAATTTCAAACATTGACTACTTGATGAAACAGGTATATAGTTATTACATAGTATTTGAAACTACATAACGGATTGGAGATGTTTTTTTGAATAAATTTATTCGGGAACCAATGAATGCTTTTACTCATTTTATTGGGATTGTTTTATCTATCGTCGGACTGATATTACTTGTTGTCAAAGCAGCACGGGTCGGAACGCCATTAGACGTCGGTGCTGTCGCAGCTTTTGGTATTAGTTTAATTCTATTATATACTGCTTCAACGGTTTATCATTCTGTGATTGCCGGTCCAAAAACAATTGCTTTTTTGAGAAGAATGGATCATTCCATGATTTATGTACTGATTGCCGGCACGTATATTCCACTATGTCTGATTGCTCTCGAGGGAACGGTTGGCTGGGTACTATTCTGGGTAGTTACGGGATTGGCAGTCCTTGGCGTTCTATTTAAATTAATATGGTTCCATTCCCCGAGATGGCTGTCTACCCTTCTCTATGTTTTAATGGGATGGATTGCCATATTTTATACAGGCCCGCTTGCTCCAATTATCGGGACTGGCGGAATAACCTGCTTAATTGTGGGAGGAATATTTTATACGATTGGGGCATTTATTTACTGGTTAAAGCCGGAGTTTCTGCGTTCCCGCTATTTCGGCTTCCATGAGATATTTCATATTTTCATCCTGCTTGGCAGTATTTCACACTTCTTGTGTATTTATCTGTACGTCATTTAAATAGGCTAAAACCTCGAATTCATTCTTGGAGAATTCGAGGTTTTTTTCGAGTTTATTCGAATATATTTATTCAAGCACTCTTACTTTATAATACAACTTCTACTTTACTATTTTCGTAACCATTTTAATTAATTCCTGCTGATAATTCTTTATATCAAAGCTTTCACTTTGCAGCAGCATACTCTCACTCGCAGCGCCATTTATCAGTATAGCCGTTGCTTTGGGGTCAAAGTCAGCTGAAAAGATACGTTTCTCCTGTCCTTCTGACAAAATGGTTTCTAATCGCAGGTAAAGCGGATCTTCTTCCTCTTCATTCAATTTATAGTAAGGAATATTATCCTCCGTCCGGGCATTAAAGATGATTTCAATCAGTGCTACATTATTTTCAACATATTCATTTTGGTACGTGAGCGTTGCTGTTATATAAGCCAGCAGCTGCTCAAAGATATCTGTCTCTGCCTTCATCCGTTCTTCAATAAATTCGAGCTGGGCACCAATTAAGTAATTTAAGGTATGCTGGATCAGCTCTTCTTTATCGGCAAAATGATAGGAAATCAATCCCGTGCTGATTTTCGCTTGTTTTGCTATTTTAGCAAGACTTAATTTGACATAGCCAATATCATTCAACACATCAATCGTCGCTTTTAAAATTTGTTCTCTCCGCGCTTCAGAGATAAATGTTTTCTCCTTCGTCACTTCATATCACCCTCTTATCATTCGGACATACTGCCGCTTGTCCTCATCACGAATCACAGCTCCCTTAGCCGCTAAATCCTTCCGCAGCACCGCTGCTTCTTTTACATTATCTTCCCTCAGCACCTTTTCTCTCGCAGCAAGCAAACTGTTCACAGAAGCAGGAAAATCAGGATGCTCCGGAATCCAGCGCTGGTAATCCGCTTGATAAGGATCCTGAGACTTCCAGGGAAAATAGTGTTCCAAAAAAGCTGCTTTTATTTTCGGCTGCTTTACATCTGTTTGCGACCGATACAGCTCCTCTCCTTTTTGGCCTAAAACGACAATATCCTTTCTATCCATATAAATTGCTGAAATATCATTTTTTTGCAAGGTAACTTCTTGATCATACCTTTTCATTGTAACTTCTTGATCTGCAATCGTCATTTTTAATGATTCACTGAAGGCATACACCGCAAAGAGAATTCCTGCAATCAAACCAACAATTACTCCGATAATCGATACCCAGGAGCTATTCCAGGATACAATCCATTCAAAAAACGGACCAAACGGGACAAATGGAATTTTAATCAGCCAGCTCGAAATAATTTGAATAAACCAGCCAATAATTGCTCCAAGAAGCGGACCTCCTATAATAATAATCGCTTTATCCATTTTTGATAAACCAAGTACGGTTTCATTTTGCATATTTTATATTCTCCTCTGGATATAGTTTATTTTTTGATTGGTTAATCAAATTCTAACATAAATAATTAAATTTCACTAGTTAAGAGGAAGCAATCCGTATTTTAAAATAGAATAAAAGGTTAAATTGATTTCAGCCATAAATGGATATGTTTTAATTCACTTAA
This sequence comes from Oceanobacillus sp. FSL K6-0251, assembly GCF_038004725.1. Taxonomy (NCBI): domain Bacteria; kingdom Bacillati; phylum Bacillota; class Bacilli; order Caryophanales; family Bacillaceae; genus Oceanobacillus; species Oceanobacillus sp. FSL K6-0251. The sequence goes on from NZ_JBBORS010000001.1 coordinate 3,520,240, forward strand.
ACCGGGAAAACACATGATAGAACAAACATTAACAGGAAGGATGATTATTCATGAGAAATACACAATATCAGCCAGCAAAAAAGAGAGACATTGCTGACGCTCAAGAGGTCCATTACTCTAAAGAATTTAAGCAGGCAGATATTGCTGGCGGCTATCGGAAACCTCGTGTTAATGAGGCAAAATCCGAGAACCCTAAATTAAAACAATAACTAGTTACCTTTTTGACAATATAAAATTTTTAAAAGGAGCTGCAGCACAATCAGTAACTGATTGTGCTGCAGCTCCTTGATTTTTATCTTAAACTCTGAATTCTTGCATCCCCTTCATGCACCACTATATTTTCGCGAGAATGATAAAGAAAAACCAGAATACCGCTTGGTCTTTAAATCACAGGTGTCCTCGCCAAAGCGATGTCCGCTGCGGGAAGTCGCTTTCCGCGGGCAACGCTTCAGTCTCCTCGGAAGAAAACCGCTTCCTGCGGGGCATAAGTGCGACTATGCTTGTGTCTGTTCCTGCCGGCTTGCCAATCAGCAAGTCTTCTTTAAAGGAGATGAGCTCGGGGCCTATGGAAAGCGTAGTATTTTTCCGCAGCGGCTATATTCAGCTTTTTTTATATACTTTCTTATTCTTTGAAAAAAACAATATTCACGATCAGATTGATCTTTTCTTCATTCTTCCTATCGATTCATTCTTACAATTGCCAAAAAGCTGCCTTTTGCGTTGAACAAAAGACAGCTTCCTGCTTCTTAACGTCTATTAACAATAGTGATTTTCCGCATAAACGGAAAACCTATCAAGTAAAAAACAATACCGATGAAAAACATGCTTACAAAGGTCATTATAGTCACATCAGAGAACAGATTGACAACGGCATCAACCAGCCAGCCTTCAAAAGCACCATATAGGGTAACAACCATCAGGACTCCCAGCACAGTTCCTCCACCGACTAATCCCGTCCGGTAAAATAGTAATGCAATGTAATACAATACAGCCATAATTAGGAACATGACAAGGGCATCCACGACAATCCGCATAATCCAGTTATCTGTCAAAAACATAGCCGGATGAACATAAATATAGTTTGTCACACCAACTGCCTGGAATAACCATTCTGTTACCTGCTGCAGCGTGCTTCCAATAAAAGCTATCGCCAAGGAGTATGCAAACATAAAATACAGCTGCATGACATACATGTTTTTACGGGTAGCTCCCATTTTTAATCCAAACGGAACATTGCCTTTCACTAATTGAAACCCGACAATACCAACGTTAAAGTATGTTGCAAACGGGATGGCGAAATACATTTTAAATTCATCGACTCCCAATAATAAATAACAAATAATAGCTGATGCAATGATGATACCTGTTAATATGGAAAAAAATATTTTAGCGGTTCGAACCACATCAACCGTATAATAATAAAACATGCCTTTTATTTGATTGTTCATGGATTAAGCCCCTTTCTTCTTCTCTGTTAAATGAATCATCAGCTCCTGCACCGGAACACCTTCCACTTCTAGACCGGCTTCTTCTGCTTCTTTCCTGCTGCCGAAAGCATATGCCATGGAGCTGCCTGCTAAATCCGTACGCTGGATAATATCCTTATCCACTAAATAAGCATCCACTTTATCCTTTGGTCCAGAAACAGCGACTGTCTTTGCCCGCAATTCTTCCGATCTTTCCTGGAGCACGACAGCACCCTTTTTAAGAATAATAACCTCTTCAAACATTAAACTGACTTCATCAATCAAATGCGTAGAAAAAATGATTGTCCGGGGGTTTTCCTGATAATCATCCAATAGGATGTCATAAAACATTTTACGGGAAGGAGCATCCATACCGATATAGGGCTCATCAAATACAGTGATAGGTGCTCTGCTTGCCAGACCGGTTGTAATTCCTAACGCAGACTCCATTCCTTTTGATAACGTCTTTACTTTTGCAGATTGCTTCAAATTAAACGTCTCTAATAATTCTTCCGCCATTTCCTGGTCCCAGTTCGGGTAAAAATAAGCAAAAATCTTCAATACTTGCTTTATCTTTAACTCTGGACTGAAATTATTCGCTTCTTTGATCAGACAGATGGATTCTGTGAGCCGCTGATTTTCAAATGGGTTCTCTCCATCAATGGTGATATCTCCCGAAGATGCTAACATTTGACCACTTAAAATATCCATGAAAGTCGTCTTTCCTGCTCCATTTCTGCCAAGCAGACCATAGATTTTATTTCCTTCCAAAGTAAAGGAAACCTGATCCAAAGCATGATTGTCACCATAGGTTTTACTTAATTGATTCACTTTAATTTCCATGTGCCTCATCCTCTCGATTAAGCATATTAATTAGTTCCTGTCTATCCATTTCCAGCTTCTCCGCTTCCCTTTTCATTGGAAGCAGGTAATTCTCATAAAATGTCTGCTTTCTTTTTTCAATCACAATGCTTTTCGCTTCCTCTGTCACAAACATGCCAACGCCCCGTTTCTTGATTAAAATACCTTCCAGGACAAGCTCATTGATTCCCTTGCCTGCTGTAGCCGGATTAATCTGATAAAATTTCGCAAATTCGTTGGTGGAAGGCGCCCTTTCTCCGCCATTCAATGAGCCATCGATAATGGAATCTTCAATTTGCTCTTTTATCTGCAGGAAAATCGGTTTGTTTTCATCTAATTCTTTTTTCATTAGCCTCATTCCTTAATTGGTTAATTACTTATGTAACTAACCCTATAACATAATCAGTATAAAGTCAACTTGTTTATTTAAAAATAATCTGCTTATATTCGTAGTGAAACCTTGTGTACAAAGGGTGATTTACACACTTTTATTTTTCATTTTGAATTGTACAGTTTTGTTAGAGAGGTCTATTTTTCACGCAAAAAAATAAGACCAGGTAAGGTACCCGGTCTTATTCTTCATTCCATTATTCCTCTGCCATTTCCGACTGCACATAATGATAAACCAAATTCTCCGTATGTTTAAGAGATAATTCGTGTGTGCGTTCGAACGCATGCGATGCATCAATTCCCGGTCCAATTAAGCCATGAACGACATCATATCCAGCTCGGATAGCTGCTGATGCATCGGATTGATAGTACGGATAAATATCTAATTGATATTCGATGCCGTTCGCCTTAGCAATTTCTGTAAGATGATTGCGCAGACCGTAATGGTACGGCCCGGAAGCATCCTTCACACAAATCGATACTGTATATTCATCGGTTCTCTGTCCGTCTCCGATAGCCCCCATATCAACCGCTAGGTATTCTACCGTTTCCGGCGGGATATTCGAATTGCCGCCATAGCCGATTTCTTCATTATTGGAAAAGAGAAAATGTGTTGTGTAAGGCAGCTCTGTCAGATCTGCTGCCAGCTTTTCAATCACGTTAATTAAGATTGCTGCACTTGCTTTATCATCCAAATGACGCGATTTAATAAAGCCGGATTCTGTTAATTCTACTCGCGGGTCAAAGGAAATAAAATCGCCTACTTCTATTCCCAATTTACGGGTGTCTTCTTCATTCTTCACCACTTCGTCAATACGCACTTCCATATTTTCCGTATCTCTTTTCAGTTCGCCTGCTTTTCGATACACATGGACAGCGGTTTGATGCATTAAAATCGTTCCCGTATATTTTTCTCCGCTCACGGTATGGATGGTACAATATTCCCCTTCCACAAAATTTAGCGGGAAGCCGCCGATGACTTGTATTTTCAGGCGGCCGTCTGCTTTGATTTCTTTAACAATGGCTCCTAGTGTGTCTACATGCGCTGTCAAGAAGCGATGTTTTGAAGTATCCTTCCCTGGCAGCGTTGCAATCAGACCGCCTTTATTGTTGCGTTTGGTTTGTACGTTACTTTTCGCTAATCGGTTTTCAATAAATTGAATGGCATCTTTAGTATAGCCGCTTGGACTTGCTATTTTCACTAAATCTTTAATTAGTGTTTTTGTTTCCTCTACATTGGGAAAACTACTCATTATATTACCTCCTCCAGGTTTTGAAATGAAGATGAACTTGTCTATTACAGTTTATCAGAAAACGCAGCGTTCGATAAAGCGCATCTCAACAGCTCATTTCACTTTCTTAGCGGCCTTACGCACAAGTCTTCAGGTGCGCACAAAATTACATTTATACCAAAATAGAAAAGCCTTCCTTTTATGTTTGCCTGGAAATTGCATTGTCATGAATTGTTCATAGTTCAAGGAAATGTTACTTTTTTGATTTGACTATACTTGTCTTACACTTTATTCTGCTATAAGCTTAAATCTGGAGAAATTATACTGAATTCAATAAATAGAAGGAGGAAAAACGATGAAAAAACTTACAGGGGCGTTCGTTTTTGTTGTCTTACTTTTCGCATTTAGTGCAAGTCCTGTCTTTGCACATACACATCTTGATACGTCTGATCCAGAGGAAGGCTCAACGGTAACAGATACGTTAGACGATATTACGCTATATTTTGAAACAGTGATTGAAGATAGTGCTGTGATGGAGCTTCATGCTGAGGACGGCACAGAAATCGCGCTTGATAATCTGACTGTCAATGAAGATGAGTTTTCTGCTGATGTCACGGAGCCTTTAGAAAATGGAACATATACCCTCAGCTGGGATATTATCGGTGTAGATGGTCATCCAATGGAAGACTCTATTTCATTCGAAGTGGACATAGAGGAATCTGCCGTTGAGGAAGAGGAAGACACCAATACTGCGGAAGATGAAGAGAATACAGCGGATACACCCGAAGAGCAGGCTGATGAAAATGAAGCAGCCGCAGAAAATAATGTGCAGGAAGAAGCTGCAGATGATACGAATTCCAATACCTTGCTAATTGCTGTGCTGGTTATTGCTATTGTCGCTGTCATCGCCATTGTACTACTAAAAAGGAAGAAATAATGTATGTTTTATGTAACCATTTTTACAGAAACGTTCTTATATCTTTGCCTTGCATTTTTAGCGGGAAGCTTTCTGATTCGACTGCTTCCTGCCACTTCTCATATCAGGGTTAACATATCTTCCAATCTGCAGCTTGCTGCAGTCTGGGGGATTGCTTTATTTGCATTTGTCCCTCTTATCCAGTTAATAACTCATATCGCAGGCCGTTCTACCTTAGGCTCCGCGTTTGAAGATGTTCTATTATCCTTTCGAATTGGAAATGCATGGCTATTCTTATTTATTATTTGTATTCTTTTCAGTGTTTATATTGCTTATATCAAAAATACAGACAGTAAACAGGCAGCTTGGGTCGGAATGGTGTTCACAGGCTTTGCGGCATTTGGAGTCGGCTGGGCAAGCCACGCAGGTTCTTTCGAGGGATTTCTTGGCGTCTTCACACATGGCGTACACATGCTGGCAGTCAGCGCGTGGATTGGAACGCTGTTGATGGCCTCGTGGTTTGTACCAAAGTCTATGGATTGGCAGCGTTTTGTCACCAGCTACCATCCCTTTGCACTTATCTGTTTTGTCATTGTTGTCTTAAGCGGTATTTTATTAGCCCAATTCACCGTGGATTTCAGACAGTATGATGAAGCCCTGCTCGTTTCTTACGGCCAAAGTTTATTCTTAAAACAATTATTTATCATTCCATTAGTCATATACGCTATCTTTAACGGGATTTGGATGAAACGGCGTTTACAGGCCGATGCAAGCCTTCAGGCAAGACCTTGGATACGTGTAGAGTTCTTTATTATTTTATTTATCCTGCTGCTGACAGGCATCATGAATGAGCAATCACCGCCGCTTTACATGGAAAGCCTTATCGAACATAGCGGTTACGCTCCTATTTTAAATATGTTTTATGATGGAACCATGGATGGCGCAGCAATTAGCTTAGCTTTAGACGGCTCTGTTTTCTTCTTTATTGCCTTAGCACTTGCTTGTATTGCCGGCAGTATCTATATTTTTAAAGCTAAAAAACACCCGGCGCTTTCTTGGCTGACCTCGCTGCTCTTTGTCGTCATGGGATACTTTGCTTTTATTCAAAGCATTGTAATCAACTGATTGTCTTTTATTAAACTGAAAAAAGTCTCAAAATGGATAGAAGTGCATTTTGCGACTTTTTTTGATGATAAAAATTTACCTAGATGCAGGTTCTTATTAAAAGTACTCTGACTGCTGATATATCCCTAACAAAAACGCATGTGTTCCAAATAGTATTCAGAACACATGCGTTATATTTACATTATCTCAGTATCGTAACTTTTACATCTTTTCTTCCCCAGCTGAGTGCTTGAGATTGATCCGATACGAATACATCAATTTTATTTCCATTGATTGCTCCGCCGGTATCACGTGCTACAGCTACACCATAGCCTTCCACCTCTACCACACTGCCAAGCGGAATAACGCTAGGGTCAACAGCGATTACTTTTGCACCTGGATTGTTCTTTAAATTAAATCCAGTTGTTGTAATGCCGGTACATCCGCTGCAATCAGCTGTATAAGCTGTTGATGAAACGGTAAATGTTTTACCTGAGCTTTCTTCCTTACTTGAACTCTCTTCTTTTTCTGCAGAATCTTCTTTCGGCTTAGAAGTCTCTTCCTTCGATTCTTCTTTCTTTTCAGGCTCTTCTTTTTCTGCAGGAGCCTCTTCTTCTTCCGGGTCATTTGTGATTGTTTTTGATGCTACACTTGTCTCTTTTTCTTGATGGACTTTAGTTTCTTCTTCCTCTGCTGCTTCCGCTTCTTTAGCTGCTTTTTCTTCTGCGGCTGCGAGCTTAGCCGCTTCCTCTTCTTTTGCTTTTTCTTCCGCCGCAGCAATTTCTGCTTGCGTATCCGCTTCTAAAGAGGCTAATTGGGAATCTGTGATTTCCAGTTCATCTACAAGCGCTTCTAGGTCTGCCTGCTTCGTTTCCAGTTCATCCTTTTGTGCATTGCTGTCAGCAAGTGCAACTTCTACGTTATCTTTTGCAGCGCTTTGCTCTTCTTTTAAGTCATTCAAAGCATTCATTTTTTCAGTTTCTTCTTTTTGCTTGTCTTCTAAAGAAGCAATATCTGTTTCCTGCTGTTCAATTAACTTCGCATCGGAATCTGCTATTTTATTCACTGCATTTGCGCGTGAAATAAAATCTTCAAAGCTCTGTGCGCCGAAGAGAACTTCCAGATAATTGATGTCTCCGCCGGATTGCTGAACAGATACCATCCGCTCTTGTAATAGTTCAAAACGTTCCTCTATCTTTTGTTCAAGCTCTTGCATTTCATCTTCTAAAACAACAATATCGTCTAATAAAGCATCAATCTGTTGATCTGTTTCATCAATCTCCTGCTGCTTTGCTTCTAATTCATTTTCAGTACTTGCGATCTCACTCTTTAACTGCTCCAGTTCTTCTAATACGGAAGCAATCTGTTGTTCAGAATCAGATAACTCTGTTTTAACATCTGAACGCTGATCGCGAATTTCTTCAAGATCATCAGCAGTTTCTGCTTGAACTGGTATAATACTTGAACTCATGAAACCAACTATCATTACTATCGCTAGCAAAAATGATTTCTTCAATTCTACTCCCCCTGTTCCTGCATCACTACTACATAGCTCTCTCTCTGTAAAAGGACATTGATCCTTTTGCTATTATGCAGCTTTGTGAATCATAGGATAAATTTAACACTATATAAATTCCTAATGAAGTGTAACATCTACAGATTGCAGAAAGGTTATAGAAATATTACAGTTTTGTATCGCCGGAAGCTGGTTTTCACCTTAAAGCCTGTCATACGAATGCTTATGGGTGTAATATTACATTCTAATTACAATACAGAATATAAATGAATTTCCCATGGTGAATCCTGGTCTTCAAATGTTTCCTCCAACGATAATCCAATATCTTCCGCATTTTCAATCGGGACAGCAGACAGGATGTAATCTCCTCCCAGATCCTTCAGTGCGTCTGTATCAATAGCCAAGTCCTGAATCGGTTCATTTTTGTTTCTAGTATACATATAATCCTTTCCATGCTCGGCTACATACATGTACAGCCTTCCGCCCCATGTATCAAAATAGTGTTCTAATGTCGGACTCTTATCCAGCTCTCCGGCAATTACTTCGCGAAAACGATGCTTATAATCCAGCGGGAAGCTATTGTTATACGTATCCAACGTGTAGAAGCCATTAAATTGAGCGATGGTCGGATGTAATCCGATGCTGACCACGCGGTAATCACTCGGATCTTCTCCAATATAATCTTGAATCGATGTAAACAGGTCCTCTGAATAAAACTCTTTAAAGGTCGGTGTGTTTACTTCCCGGTACTTAAACTCTTCTGACTGCCCGAAAAGCAGTATACTCTGCCAGATAATCAGGACGGCAACAAGAACCTTCCCGACTTTTTTCAGCTGCCACAAAATAAGTAAGGCTAGTGCAAAGGCAATATACCAGATTGGCGGATCCATAAAATGAATCCGTGCAAAATTAAATGTATTCAAAACAGAAATGCTCTCTTTTAATGGCTGCCAGCCTTCCCAATACCAGAAAGCGTACCAGAAGGAGAGGGCTAAATTAATCAAAAACAGGGTGAAGAGCCATTTTGGCTGCCTGTTTTTAAATAAGGCAAGCAAGATAGCTATTAAAATAACCGGAATAATAATATAAGCCTGTACGGCCTCGTCATGGGTGTGCCCATATAAAAAATTCTCCCATGCTAATTCATAGCTTCGTTCAAAGGTATTTCCGCTTAACTCCAGCTCCTCCCGGTGAGAAGTAAAGCTGTCATCGAAAAACATGGAGGTAATCAATAAATAATCCTTCATCACAAAGATACCTGCCATGATGGCAATGGCAGCAAAAAAAGCACCATTCCATTTTTTATTGCGAATCCAGTCAATCAGCCACAGCAAGCCAATAACTGCTAAAAAGAAAACAAAGCTGAGGACAAAATTAGCAAAAAACGGAATCAGGCATAGCAGTATCCATGTATGCTTCGGCGCCTCTGTCCGGTATTTGCGAATCATTAAAAAGACATATAAAGCAAGCGGCATCCCTGCAATGGAAAGAACTCCCGAAGGCCAGTAAGGAAGCATCGCAAAAGCAAGCGAAACGCCTACCGTTATCCAAGGTGTTGTCTCTTTTTTCACAATAAAACGCGTTAATAATAAATACATGCCAAAAAACGCTGCAAAGCGCATAATAGTCTGGCTGATGGTATAGGCTGTAATTGGTTCAAACAGTACATAGAGCCAAAGCGCCGCATCAAAAGCAGACGGCAATGCACTTCTCGGCAATCCGTCAATCGCATACGGCAGCGGCACGTCTGTTAACGTGAAAATAGACCCGCTCTCTGCAAGTACTTTATACCAGACAATATTAGAGTCCATGTTGTCATGGACTCTAATATGTACATCTTCTCCATAAATCACATAAGGAGATAAGTAGGCAAGCAAAACAAGGCAGCCCACCCATATCCATTTATTGTGCATAAAATTGCTGAATGCTTTGAATGACATATGCTACATCCCCTTTACTTATCCCATAGTAAAGTGGTAATCGTATCAAACGTTCACTTTCTATCGTTGTATATCTGTCTTCTCCAGAGAAGACGCCGCATGCTTTTCCTGCGACAGATGAATGCAGCGGGACATAGTGCGTTGCTGTCATAATACCAAGCTGCTTTAAATAACGGATCAATTGACTCCGCACTTCTATATTTCTTGTTTTAATAAAGAATATGTGTCCATTGAAGGCTCTACCTTCTGGAATATAAGGAAGCTCTATCTTTCCTGCATCTGCAAGATCAGCCAATCCTTCTTTATACATTTGCCAGGTTCCGAGACGATTATCATTTATTTCCTTCGCATGCTCCAGCTGTACAGACAGATAAGCTGCATTCAGCTCGCTGAGCAGATACGAGGAACCAATGTCTCTCCAAGAATATTTATCCACTTCTCCACGGATAAACTGTGAACGGTCCGTCCCTTTCTCTTGAATCATCTCCGCACGCTCAACGAGAGAAGGATCATTAATATATAATGCCCCTCCCTCCCCGCAAACATAATTTTTGGTTTCATGAAAGCTGATCGTTCCCATGTGGCCAATCGTTCCCAATGCTTTTCCTTTATAAAAGCTCATTAATCCTTGTGCAGCATCTTCGACCACCCATAGGTTATGTTTCTCTGCAAGCTCCATAATCCGGTCCATATCACAGGATACGCCGGCGTAATGAACGACCACGATGACTTTTGTCTTTTCGGTAATTGCCGCTGCAATTTGTTCCGGGTCGACATTCATTGTCCTTGGTTCGACATCTGCAAAGACAATGTTCGCGCCTCGGAGGGCAAATGCATTTGCTGTCGAAACAAAGGTGTATGAAGGCATAATGACTTCATCTCCTTCTCCAACCTCTGTGAGCAGCGCAGTCATTTCCAGTGCCGCTGTGCAGGATGGAGTAAGCATGACTTTTTTCACGCCCATATTTTCTTCCATCCATTGCACACACTTTTTCCCGTAAGGGCCGTTTCCTGATAATTTCTTTCCTGCGATGGCATCTTTGATTGCTGTATTTTCTTTTCCTATATAACATGGTACATTGAATGGTATCATGGTATCACCTCATTATCAGAATACCTGCTACTACAAAAGCAAAGCCGATGATTTTCTGTGTACTGATTGGTTCTCCAAATAAAAAAACCGAGAATATAAAAACAAGAATAAAAGAAAGACTCATAAATGGATAGGCATAGCTGATATCAAATTTAGTCATCGCAGCCATCCAGCTTAATGCCGCTAAGAAAGCAGCAATAAAACCGGAGAGTATCCAGGGGTTCCAGACAAGCTGAAATAAAAATAGAAATTTATCAAAGAGCCCATCCGGCAATTCCCCTTGCCGATCCATTGTCCACTTAATAATTAATTGTCCATAAACGGTAAACAAAACGGTTCCAGCAATATAAAAATAACCCAAACCTCTCTCCCCCTGACATTCCTTTGTATACTTCTACCGCGATACAAAATAAATGGATATGTGTTTAATAGTATCTGTTTAATAGAAGGAACCGTTCACCTTATGATAAATATCCTTCCCAGCCCGCAACCGGAATCCTAAGCCGATGAAAACATTTAATGACGCCGGATTGCTGGGTGAAATCGATGTAACCAGCTGCTCCCTGCCAGTACGCTCAAATTGCTCTTTGACGCATGCAGAAGTAAAAGGTTTAGCAAATCCCTGTCCGCGAATGTCCTTATGCATTGCTAAAAGCAATACATTTTCTTCCTGATAAGCAAAGAATCCTTTCACACGGCCATCCTGCTTATAAGCAAGAATCAGCTCCTGATCAATCAAGTCCTTTACCCAATTTCGGTAGCGGAGATCGGCCATTTCATTCGGAACATGAAAATCACGGTGATACCTGCCGCCTTGAAATGCTTCTTCGGCAATCGTTAAAATGTCAGCTGCATCATAATTTTCATGGAAGGTAACATCTCCAGCTTCTTCTTCTAAAAATTTATTGCGGTAACAATAGGGCTCCATTAATGTATCTGCATAATAAAAACCATATTTGTGAAGCAATGCCTTATCAGCCAGCGGATCTACTTTAACGGTAAAATGCCCCTCGACATCTGCTGCAGCCTGCAGCGCAGCTTCACTATATTCGGTTAATTGAAAGGTATCAAGCGGGAAATTCCGGCTGTCCCAAGGCGTCGGCTTTAAATATTCACTCATTTTCCTCTTCCTCCCTGTTTCACTTCTAACGTTTCATTTTTTTGGATTTCCCCTTTTATGTCCTTAATTAAATAAATAGGACGGTTCTTCGCTTCGTTGAAAATTTTCCCAAGGTAGAGACCAATAATTCCAAGCTGGAAGAATAGTAAACCGCCAATAAAAAAGATGGACACCATCACACTGGTCCAGCCTTGAACAGGCTCATCCAAAAAGAAATAGCGGGAAAATAAATACAGCGCATAGATAAACGAAGCGAATGCCATCAGAAAGCCTACACCAATCGAAAGCCGGAGCGGTTTATTCGATTGGGAGACAATCGCATCTGTTGCTAAAGCGAATAATTTTTTCAATTGATAGGAGGACTTTCCTTCTTTTCTGGCATCATGCTGTACTTCTATTTTTGTCTGCTGATATCCCATCCATTGAATAAAGAAAGGAAAATAACGATTTTGCTCGCGCAGCTTACGAAAGCTCTCCACTACTTTTTTTCGGGATATACTGAAATTGGCGATTGTTGCATCTGTCTTCTTCCCGGTAAAATAATCATAGACTTTATAGAAGGCTTTTGATGTGAGTTTTTTTACATTCTTATCCTGCCTTTGCATGCGCTGTGCAAAGACAACATCATAGCCGTCCTGGGCCCGTTCGTACAGCGAAGCAATTTCTTCCGGCCGGTCCTGCAAATCACAATCCATCACAACCACCCAGTCTCCTGAGGTAAAGTCAAGACCTGCCGTGATGGCATGATGCTGTCCAAAATTACGGGACAAATTAATTCCTTTTATTTTTTTATCTTTCTGATGAAGCTTAAGCATTGTTTCCCAGGCATGGTCCGGGCTCGCATCATTTACCATAATGATTTCATAATCTGCCGGAATGGACTGGATAGTTTGAATAATGCGTTCTGCGAGCTCGACAAGGCAGCGTTCACAGCCATAGACCGGGACAACAACTGAAATCAAATCGGTATGTTTGTTTTCCATTTTGCTACATACCATTCCACAGTTTTTCTCAGTCCATCCTCTAAATCAACTTGCGGCTGCCAGCCTAGTTCCCTTTGAATTTTACTTGCATCGATGGCGTATCTCTTATCATGTCCTTTTCGATCCGTCACAAAGGTAATCAAATCAGAAAAATGCGCTAAACGATACTTTTGCAGTAAATCTGGTCTTTGCTCGTCTAATAAATAACAAACGGCATTGGTGATGGTGATATTTTCCTGTTCATTATTTCCGCCGACATTATAGGTTTCCATCGTTTTACCCTGATGATAAACCATATCGATTGCTCGGCAGTGGTCCTCAACAAACAGCCAGTCACGGATATTCTTCCCATCCCCGTAAATCGGTATCGGCTCATTTGCCAAAGCCTGCCGGATAATCGTAGGCAGAAGCTTCTCATCATGCTGTCTTGGTCCATAATTATTCGAGCAGGAGGAAATAATCACATTCATCCCATACGTATGACCAAAGCTTTTTACTAAAAAGTTCGCTCCAGCTTTCGATGCGCTGTATGGATTTCTTGGGTCATAGGGCGTGTCCTCTGTAAATTTTCCAGATTCACCTAATGAGCCATAAATTTCATCCGTGGATATGTGATGAAATCTGCGCTCACCAAGCTCTCCTTTTTCCTCCCAATCTGCTCTCGCCGCCTGCAAAAGATTCAACGTACCAACGACATTTGTATCGATGAACGGGCTCGCATCATGAATCGAACGGTCTACATGGGATTCTGCAGCAAAATGAATAACCCCTTCAATATCATACTCTTTGAAAATCGCTGCTACGGTTTTCATATCTGCAATATCGCCATGAATAAATTGATAATTCCCGTTATTCTCGACTTCAGTTAAATTAGCTAAAGAGCCGGCATAGGTTAGCTTATCTACATTAATCAATTGCTGATCAGGATATTTCTGCTGGTAATAGTCGATGAAGTTGGAGCCGATAAAGCCAGCTCCGCCAGTAATTAAGATAGCCCTACTCATTTTCAACCAGTCCTAACATCGGATGATGGTCGATGGTATCCCAGTATTGCTGGCTATGCTTGCGATTGGCAATTTCTATTAAATATTGCCCATAATCGGTTTTTTCCATCGACTTTCCTTTTTCATATAATACATCTCTTGATATATATCCCAGATAGAAAGCAATCTCTTCCAGGCAGGCAATTTTAAATCCTTGGCGCTGCTGGGTCGTTTTGATAAATTCCGCTGCATCAAACAACGACTCCTGGGTGCCTGTATCCATCCACGCAAAGCCTCTGCCTAACAGCTCTACATGAAGCTGATTCCATTTTAAATATTCTTTATTTAAGTCGGTAATTTCTAATTCCCCTCGTTCTGAAGGTTTGAGCTTTTTAGCAATCTTCACTGCTCTGGAATCATATATATACAGCCCTGTTACGGCAAAGTCTGATTTTGGATCATCTGGTTTTTCCTCAATCGAAATTGCTTTTTGATGATGATCAAATTCAACCACACCAAAGCGCTCGGGGTCTTTAACCCGATATCCAAATACAGTCGCATGCTGATGGTTCTTTATCGCATTCCGCAATAAGGTGGTAAACCCTTGGCCATAGAAAATATTATCCGCAAGAATCAGCGTAACATTATCCTTTCCGATGAATTCTTCAGCAAGAATAAAGGCTTCAGGAATTCCTTTTGGTTCAGCCTGTTCTTTATAGACAATTTGAATACCTAATGCCGATCCGTCTCCCAGTAATGTCTCGAAACGAGCAATATCTTCTGGTGTACTAATAATCATCACTTCTTTAATACCACCCAGCATCAAGACAGATAGCGGATAATAAATCATCGGCTTGTCATAAACAGGCAGCAGGTGCTTATTCATACTATCTGTACTCGGAGACAGACGTGTTCCACTTCCTCCAGCCAGAATAATTCCTTTCATGATACACACCCTCCATCAAAATATATTTTTATTGTTTTTAAAACATAGGTCTTGTTATTATCTACATTATTCCTTTAAAGACCGTTTTGTAAACTTACATTCTTGTTTCAAATTTATTTCGTGAATAGAAAAGCTGTTGCAGATTTACCATGAAATTGCCACAATTGTATAGAAACAGGAAATGATGCGGATTTATTTTATCGCAGGTGCCTGTTTTTAATATAATAAACCATCTCTATGTTTGCTAAAAATGTGTATGCGAATAATTTAAAACGCACTATTACAAACAGAAATCTGTTAGAGTAATAGCTAAAATAGAAATAGATTAAGTAAGGAAGATTTTAAATGAACAGACAGCAATTAGAGAAAAACATATACAAATATGCCTCTGAGTTACTTACGGAGAAAGGTTATGTCAGTCCAATCGATGTTTTGATGAAAATGGAGAAATTATCAAAGAAGCAAGCTGAGGGTTGGCACTTTAAACGGATTCCTTATTTGGAAAAATGCGGCTATCCCATGCCAAAAAAGCGATATCCTGCTTTAAGAAACTCACAAACGATGAGAGAAAAACAATCGAATTATAGATGGATAGAAAATGACGCAGCCTATGGATTGTACACATAAGCTGCGTCTCTTTGTATTACATTTACCTGCCTATCGTTGAACGCTATCTTTCTCTTTTGCGATACATTTCCTAATATCCATTCGCCTGCAAATGCATGCCTTCATGAAAAATCGTCCGTATTAAAACCTGTTCTATTGTATAATTCCCCATATCAATCGGTGCAAATTGCTCTGTCAACCGGTGCTGATACTGCTTTTTAATCACATTGGGCTGGTCTCTCAGCAAATTCTTCAAGGCTTCAAAAGCTGGTGTTTCTGATGTAAAGTCTTTTGGCGATGTACCAAACCCAAACCATTGATTAAAATATTTCGTTGCTTCGGAGGTTTCTTGAGTCAATGCTTCTATCCAAAGAAATTGATCCAATTGAACTACCCCCACTTATCAACCTTATAGGCTGCTTGAAGTAGGAGATTCCTAAGAACACCAACCCATTGGTCAGTTATGGATTAGGCTAGCCCCGCAGTCCCTGCGGTTATTCGTAATGCTTCTTTACGAAGATTCCTGCTTGCGTTAATATCTCTTTGATGATGGCATTGACAGCTATCACACGTCCATGCACGCAAAGCAAGGTTTTTAACGTCTTTGTTTTGGTGTCCACAATGAGAACATAACTGACTGGATGGATAGCTTTTCGAAACTACAACAACCTGCTTTCCATACCAGGCCGCTTTATATTCCAGCATCGTTCGGAACGTTGACCAGGATACATCGCTAATCGCTTTCGCAAGATTATGATTTTTCAACATGTTTATCACAGACAAATCTTCTATTCCGATGATATCGTGGTTTTTGATTATCTCGGTGGAGATTTTATCTAACATGTCTTTTCTTTTATTAGCAATTTTTTCGTGAAGCCGGGCTACTTTTCGTTTTTGTTTCTGCCAATTCGACGAGCCCACCTGTCGCCTTGAAAGAATCACCTGCGCTTTTGCCAGCTTTTTTTCTAATGTCCGGAAAAACCTTGGATTTTCATACACCGTCCCATCGGAAAGGGTTGCAAAATCGGTTAATCCGACATCGACGCCTACAGAGGAACCTGTTTTTTCATAGTGCTTAACTTCCGTTTCCGCCACAATCGAAACAAAGTATTTTCCTGATGCGTTGCGCCTAACTGTTACATTGATAATACGCCCTTCCACTTCCCGACTTTTGGCAAAACGGACAAGCCCGAGTTTGGGCAGTTTGATATGTTTATCCAATACAGCAATATTTCCATTGACATGTTTGGTTGTATACGATTGAATAGGGTTCTTCTTTGATTTAAAACGAGGAGCCTTGTTCTGTTTCTTGTAATAACGTGTATAGGAATCATTCACGTTTTCAACAGCTTTTTGAAGGGCAATACTATCGACTTCTTTGAGGAAGGGATAGGTTTTCTTCAATTCTGGAACCGCTTTGATTGCCTTATTTTTATTGAAAAATTCGCTCTTCCAATTATTTTGAAGAAGCTGTCCGTTTTGTACCATTTCATTCACCGTATGCCAATAGTGGTCTTTTTCTTTTTGTTTTCCTGTAAAATAGTTGTAGACAAAGCGGGAGCAGCCGATTGTCTTATGGATGAAGGTGATTTGTTTTTTGTTCGGATAGATACGAAAACGAAATGCTTTTTTTACTTTCATGGCTTCTTACCTCCTCCTGTCTATTATATCAGAAGAAGGATATTTTTGGAACGTTTGTTCGATTCGATGTTGAACAATTGAGACACTCTAAAGCAAGCTTTTGTGCATAGGAAATTCACCTCCCCCTTACCTCTACGCACTTGAAGAGGGAGTTTTCCCTCCTTTTTTTGATAAATAAAAGGCATGACGCTCATCTCTTAAAGAGCAACATACCTTTTATTCAACATCTATCTATGCTTCCCTCTTGTATTTCTTATCCGCAGCTGACTGCAAAGTTGATTTTTTCTCTGTTATTCCATACCAATAAGCTGCACCAATGAAAACTGCCCCGCCGACAAGATTTCCAAGGGATACCGGAATCAAGTTAGCAGCAAGACCTGCAAAAGTAATTGTTTCCGGATGCGGGATCATTAAAGCAGTTGACAGCACAGTCATATTTGCCACACTATGCTCAAAGCCAGATGTGATAAAAGCGAATAAACACCAGAAAATCATGATGAGCTTTGCTGTTTCATCCTTTAATTTAACAGAGCACCAGACGGCCAGACAGACCAGAATATTACAGAGAATCCCGCGAACAAACAGCTCCATAAATGGTCCGCTCATCTTGGCGCTTGCAGAGGAAATAATGAAATCTGCCGTTCCTCCCGTAGCCAATCCCGAATAAAAGAATAATCCAGCTACAACAATAGACCCGGCAAAGTTGCCAAAATAACTGAATACCCATATCCGCAGCACATCTAAAACCCTTGTTTTCTTTGTTAAAAAGCCAATTGTCATTATCATATTATTTCCCGTAAACAAGTCAGATCCGGCCATAATGACCAGACTCAAAGCAATCCCAAAGGAAACACCCATGACAATCGATGTTCCGGCAAACTCTGTCGGAGCAAGCATCCCGCCGATAGTAAAAATTAAAATAATTCCTAGACCGACAAAAAATCCTGCCAGCATCGTCATGATGAGATATTTGCTTTTACTATGATTCAATTGTTTTACCTTGGAAACAGCTGTGTTACTGAAAGTGGTTATGGTCTCCATCATTTTTTGTTCCTCCTCTTTGCATCCCATTCTATCGCATTCTCAGTCCTACTTCTATCCTGTTTTTCCAGCTTCTCTTTCAACTCTTTGGTAAGTACCAGGCCGGCGTCAGATGTTGAAAGTGCCACTGTCAATTTTTCCTGACTGAGTCCTGCTAAAGCAATAAAATTAGATAGCTCATTTTGACTTGTATCATGGACCCACTGGTTATCTGCCGCACATCGGCAAACATACGCGTTGACTGCTTGATTATCCGTTGCCGCAAAAATGAGATGTGCATTTTTTATGTCTTGTGCTTCAAATTTTTTCTGCTTCCAGACCACATCATGCATTTTAAATAGCTCCTCCCGTATCCCCGGACTGATTACGGTGATTTTGGCTCCTGTTCCTGCCAGTTCTTTTGCCTTACGCAGAGCTGTCTCCCCGCCCCCGATAATTGCCACCCTTTTTCTGTCGAGGTTCATCATCACCGGATACATCTTCTCCATCACACGCTTCCTCCATTCGCTTGATTAACGTTTTTTTCATCAGCTCATCAAATTCTAAGTTTGGGCAAATAACAAAAGTATCCTTTGAAGAGAAAACAATCTGTTCTATTTTTTCAAGCTGCAGACCAGTAAATAACAAATATGGCATCACATAAACTTTTTTATATCGATAAGGAAGAAATTCCAATGTTTCTTCCAGGCTGGGTTTCCCCAGCTGCAGGAATGCTGTATACACCGGAATATCCAATTTCTGCTCAACGCTCTTTCCAATCTGCTGCAGCTCTTGAATAGGCCTGAGATGACTGCTCCCGCCGCCAACAAGCATAATTGCTGTATCCTTTTCATTTTTTTCAGCTTCGATACGTTTCACCACAAGATCAACCATATATGGATGCGTTCCAAACGGCTCCGAGATTTCAAACGAAATAAAGGGATATTTCCTTTGAACCGCACGCAGCTCCTCCGGAATATCCAATTGGTGTTGAATTGCTGAAAAAAGAAGAACAGGCACAATCAAAAACCGCTTTGCCCCATCAGCAATTAACTTTTTCATTGTCTCTGCAATGGTCGGAGCGATTAATTCCAAAAAAGCTATTTCCTGGTTTGGAGAAGCAACCTCCTCCTTCACAGATTCAATAAATCTCTTAAACTGAGCTTCTCCTTCTTCACAACGGCTTCCATGACCAATATAAACCACTGCATCAAACATGTGTATCCCTCCCATTTATTCGATTTATTTTTGGCTGTATCCGCTTCTCCAGTTTTATAGAATCTTTGTTACATCATGTATTCTAATATTCTCACATTTATCAACCTGCTTTTTAGCAGCGATTACACGTCCCGCCAAGATCATTTCGCTTATTCCTTACATTCTTTATACATTATTAAATCTGTAAAATTATTTGTGAATAAATTCACAAATGTAGTTAAAAAAAAGATACCTTCCAGTTTTTCTTTCCAGAGAATAACTCCCTCACTGTTAGTGTAGCACATTCTATTTTTGAATTGCGTTGATTTTTTGAACAGTTTGTGTCTGGTTTAGTAATGTTGGGTGAATCAGCGGAAAATGCCAGCTGCCAAACAAGCAAGATGCTTCATTCTGATTTCCGGGACACAGATATGTTTAACATCGTGTTTCATATATTCGGCAGGAAAGAAGCATTTCTTCCCTGTCGAAATACAATGCAAATCATCTATTTGCGGATAATAAATACATTCTCATACAGGAACATTTAAGGCCAAAACCCCAGCCATTTCCACCACGTAAAAGCAACAAGAAGCGTTATGAGCGTGCTGGCAAGCGTGGA
The DNA here is from genome assembly GCF_038004725.1 of Oceanobacillus sp. FSL K6-0251. NCBI lineage: Bacteria > Bacillati > Bacillota > Bacilli > Caryophanales > Bacillaceae > Oceanobacillus > Oceanobacillus sp. FSL K6-0251. The sequence continues at coordinate 3,539,873 of NZ_JBBORS010000001.1, forward strand.
TAATAAACCAGGCAGGTAAAAGTCCTGTTGATTTATCATTCCGGTTCCGTGAACGACAACGTTGGGCATCGTTTCTACAATTAACACATATCCGAATAAAATGGTTAGTGCAGAAGTAAAAGCAATCACTACCGGATCAAGATTTGCCTGAAACGACAGACTGATAAGCACAGGAAGTAATGTAACTACCGCTGTTGATACATTCGTAACCCCTAAATGGTAAAGCTGCGATATTAAAATAACGATAAGTATCGCGAGCCATGGATTCGCAAATATATTTACGATTTGTTCCGAGGTAATCAGCACCTCCAGGATTTCAATGGCTCCGGATTCAATTAAGGCGAAACCTAAAGAGAGCGTTGCTCCAATTAATAGAACTAAATCAAAATTGACACCGACCAGCTTCCGCCATTCTACAAAACCTATTTTAGGCATTGCCATTAAAACGACCGCCATTAAAGCCGGGACGGTGGGGTGATAGCCATGGAGCGGCTCTGTCATCCAGAGAATAACTGTTACCAACAGGATAATCATACATTTCAGTTCTGCACCGTTTATCCTCCCTAATTCTTTCTTTTTCTGTTTCATTTCGTTCGATAAGGTTTCAAAAGAAAAATTTTCAGGCGGGTAGCATTTCCAAACAATATACGGAATAACGATAATTAATAAAGTCCATATTGGAAAAGCATATAACAGCCAGTCTAAATACGATAGGGTGCGCCCTGTATATAATTGTAAAATTTCGATGGTCAAAATATTCCCGATAGCTGCTGTTAAAATGGCTGTCCCGCTGACATTCCCTGCATAAGCTGTTCCTACCAGCATCAGCTTGCTAAAGTTGCTCCCCTTTTTCGCACCTACGGATTTCAAAATAGACAGAACAACTGGAACCATCAGCGAGGCGCGCACTGCAGTTGCAGGTATAAAAAAAGCCTGGATTTGCATAAGTAAAAACAAGCCCATAAAAATCCCTTTAGCTGAAGCTCCCCACTTAGCCAGCAATATGTAAGTAATCCTGTCCATCAAAGAAGTTTCGTTTACTCCTTTGGCAATCATCATGCCAGCCACAATTAAAAATACCGCCGGAGACCCGAAGCCGCTTAAGACAACATCAATGGAGACAGCGTGTAAAAATAGTAATAATACCATGGTAAGAACAGATGTCATTCCAAGCGGAAGGGACTCAAAAGCCCATAACAAAATTCCATACACCATGATGCTGATTGTAGCTTTTGCAGACCAGGGAATCTCTGCCGGCAAAAAAATCAATAAGCCGATAAAAATAATCGTAGATATCAAAAACGTTATAATTTTTCCATTTACATGGATTCGACCTCTTGGTTGGTTCGTTTTTTTCCTGAATAACATAAGAGCAGCCTTCTTTTTATCATTTTAATTTTTCCTATCTCAATGAGCTAAAAACTATTTTAACAGGAAATCCATACCATAACAGTACGGATTTCCAATTTACTAGTCAAGATGAGGCACTGATATCTTCATGTGTCACAGCTTGCCGAGGGTCAGACTTATTAATAAACTTTTGAATACCTATTAATGCAATTGTAAGAATAATCCCAATCACATCTGTCTGAATCCCGGAAAGCATAAACATAATTGCTGCACCTAAAAGAATGATTCGGCTATACCAGCTGGCCGTTTTTCCAAAAAACCATCCCTGAACAGCAGCAGATAATAAATATACTCCTATCAATGCTGTAATAACCGCCAGGATAATGGAGCCGGTTGTCCCGCTTTCCAGCAATAATTCTGGGCTGAAGAAAAACATAAACGGCACAATAAAGGCAGCAAGTCCAATTTTAAATGCTTCTACACTTGTTTTCATAGGATCTGTCCCTGATATACCAGCCGCTGCAAATGCTGCCAGCGCAACTGGCGGTGTAATGGCAGAAATAACAGCATAATAGAAGACAAACATATGTGCAATAATCGGTTCTATTCCTAGATTCACTAATCCCGGGGCAATTACAGAAGCGGCGACAGCATAAGCCGCTGTTGTCGGCATCCCCATGCCTAGAATAATAGAAATGGTCATGGCAAAAATTAAAGCGATAAGAAGATTATTATCTGCTATCGTAAGCAGCATCGAACTAAATCGCTGACCAACCCCCGTTAACGCGATGACACCCACAATAATCCCGGCTGTAGCTACAATGGCAATCAGTTGAATGGCATTTTTCATGCCTAATTCTAGTGCTTCTAAGATCTTCATCAGACCCATTCTATTTTCTTTACTAAATAGACTTAAAATAAAACAAGCCACGATTCCAACAGTACCTGCAAAGATTACAGAAAATCCATTTACTAACAGATAGATTAATAAAACTACTGGCGTAAATAGATAGAATTTCTTCATTAATTTTTTTAAGTTAGGCAGCCGGTCCCGAGATAAACCAACCATTCCACTTTTCACAGCCTGGAAATCTACCATAAAATAAACGGACACAAAATATAAAATCGCTGGAATGGTTGCCGCTATAATAATACTTGAATAAGGCATTCCAGTAATTTCCGCCATCAAAAATGCGCCAGCTCCCATAATCGGCGGCAGCAGCTGACCCCCTGAGGAGGCAGTTGCTTCTGTTGCTGCGGCAAACATGGGGCGGTATCCAGTCTTTCTCATCAGAGGTATTGTCAAAGATCCAGTCGCAACAACATTACCTGCTGAAGTTCCGTTTATCATCCCCATGAGACCCGAAGAAACCACAGCAACCTTTGCCGGCCCGCCTCTGAGTCCGCCTGCTATCCTGAAGGCTACATCAATAAAATACTGGCCGACACCAGACATTTGCAAGAATGCGCCAAAGATGATAAAAAGAATAATATATTTGGAGGAGACATCTGTCGTTACCCCAAATACCCCATCTAAACCATATACATATGTTGCGAACCTCTCCAATGAATAACCATTATGATTTAAAATCCCTGGCAAATACGGTCCTGCAAAAGAATACAGAATAAACACAAACGCCAATATAGGTAAAATCCAGCCGCTCGCCCGACGAGTTATTTCTAAAACTAACAATAAACCAAGAGCTGCAACAATAAAGTCCATCGTAGTAGGCGCTACTCCAAACCGAAAGACAAGCTGACTCAAATTGATATAAATATATAAAGCAACGAAAATAGCAACTGCAATAAGCAGCCAATCTATAATAGACACTTTATTTGACTTTGTCTTCCAGCCTTTGTAAAGCATTAAGGCAAGTACTGTGCCAAAAGCCAGATGCGTACTTCGGAATACCCAAGGGTCAATTGGATTAAAATTAAGTATATACAAATGATAGAGTGCTCCAATAACAGCAATAGCTAAAAACAGGTAGCGTACAAATCCAGATAGATTTCGTATCTGCTCTGAAGTTTCTATCTCATCTTCTCCAAGCGTGGTATCTATTTTTTTATTTTCGTTTTCCTCTTTTTTTTCTACCTGCTTTTCACCTTCTTTATTCCAATTTTTTTGTTTTTTCTCTTTTGACATATATTGCCCTCCTTGTTAACACGCCGAAATGATAATATTGAAACTTTATGATAGCTTTTTATTCAAATGGATATTATCTATTGAGCAGGGATATAGGTGGGACTTGGAGGCCCCACCATCCCTTCATGTATATGAAGTACCCTTCTCCCGCTGTTTTATTTAAGCGAATTAACCCTTCCGATAAAACGCTTTCATCCAATTCATCATTGTTTTAAACCTTATTACAATAAAAGCGTGTTTAAGATTTGCTATAACAAAGGCTAGTTATCATTGTGTCAATAAATAAAATTCATATTTTCCTTTTCCTCGCCCGCATTTATTCCCACTCGGGCGGATAAACAGCTTCTGGAAGTTCAATACCAATCTCCTCATAATAGCGAATTGCTCCAGGATGCATCGGATACTCTTCATTTCTCAGAATTGTTTCCGGATCTTCAGATTCTTGAGCTGATGCGTGGGTAGAAATCATTTGATCAATATTCTCATGATATGCTTTCACCAAATCATAGACAAATTCCTCATTCGCATCTTTTTGAACAACACCAAAATTAAACTGAGCTATGGTCTCCTCATCACTATCCAAGGAATCATACGTACCGGCCGGAATGACAAAATCCTCGAAATAAGGCAGTGCTTCTTTTACTGTTTCACGTTCTTCCCCATCGATACCATAAATGTTAATATCCATCTGTGTTTCTACCTCTGTTACCGCAGCAATTGGCATTCCTGCTGAAAAACCAATATGATCTAACTGCCCGTCAAGCATTTGAGATGCTAAATCACTTGCTCCTGCTGCAACCTGTTCACCTGTTTCAATACCAAGCGCATCATAAATCAATGGATTATATGTGCCCGGTGTACCGCCGGAAGGGCCTATACCAACCCGCTCTCCTTCATGTTCTGTAATGCTTGTGACGTCAGAATCTGCGCTGGACCACCAATGGAACGGTGTATCATACATTGGGAAGATAACACGAATATCATCATATTCTTTTTCAGCCCAATCCCCCTCATTATAATATCCTTCAAACAATGGTCCGGTTGTAACCATGCCAAGTTGAACATCGTCCACATCCAAAAGTTGAATATTGTGTACTGGTCCGCCTGTTACTTCTACATTTGACGTAACATCCAGATGATTTTCCAGCAATGTAGCTAAGCCGCCTCCCCAAATGTAATAGGTTCCGCCTTGTGAAGCTGTCCCAATAGTTACCGTAGATGGATAATCTTTTTCTTCAAACTCTCCATTATCTTCTCCACTTGCTTCTTCATCCCCACATGCCGCTAAAAATATAAGTCCTAATATAAATGCGAATAGATATAGCTTTTTTAAACCTTTCATAAGAAATCCCCCTTATATTTTTAAATATTCTGTCAAAAAAACTCAAAAATCTGGCTGTCGTACTTCTTCATTATCAGCTAACTCCAAGGTACTACGAAATAAATTTTCCAACTTAATTTTATTCCGCTTTGAAATCCAGTTCTAGAAAATCTAAGGATCAGATGGCGGTCTCTAAGAAGGCGTCCTTTACTTAAACTGCATGTTCAAAAAACTGCCCGCAGGTAATAGGTCTTTTTGATTAACTTCTTCAAACATTTCGACATTCTTCATCATGCAAATGGTATTCTATTAACTTCCCCCTTTATTCATACCTAAAATAGAATTGATGATATAAAGCGCTTACATTATTATAGGAAATATTTTCGGGATATTGTAGAACTGGATACAATTAATTGTAGAGCATAATAACTATTTTGTAAACTATTTTTAGAATTATTTGTTTTTATTAACTTAACTTGAAAATCTTATTATAGCACCGTTTGATATGCCTTCATCCTTTCATGAAATTAAAATCAATTTCTTTTACATATCAATTCATGGACCATTTCAATCATTCGGTTATATAATTCGAAATCTCTATTAAATTATTATCCGGATCTCGAATGTAAGAAGAAGTTATCGCTCCTAAAGCTCCTGTTCTTTTTACCGGACCTTCTTCAACTATCACTTCATAACTCTTCAAATGCTCTATCACATCTGAAATCGGCACATCGGTGATAAAACATAAATCAGCCGAGCCAGGCATAGGGGTTTTTGCTTTTGGTTCAAATTCTTTACCAGCTTCATGCAGATTTATTTTCTGTCCCCCAAAACGCAGTGCTTTTCTTCCCTCTCCAAATGTAATAACTTCCATTCCTAGAACCTGGCTGTAAAATGCACAGGTTTTATCCATATTCTTTACAGTCAGCACTAAATGATCTAATTTAGAAATTTTCATTGCATCCTTCTTTTTTTCTATTTAAATACATGCTTCAAGAGCAGCTAAAGATTTCCTGGCCAATTAAACCGACTAACGCCAAATCATTCGGCACTGCTTTTAAATGCAGCTTGTGATTCCTTATACCAATCCCTTCCCTCTGCATCATTAATAACCATACAAGGGAAATCTTCTACTTCTAATTTCCGGATTGCTTCCGTACCTAAGTCTTCATATGCTACTAATTCAACAGCTCGGATGCGCTTGGCTAATAAAGCTCCTGATCCGCCTATTGCGGCAAAGTAAACAGCCTGATTAGCAGAAATGGCATCTATCACTTCCTGACTGCGGTAACCCTTTCCAACCATTCCTTTTAATCCTTTTTCAAGCAGAGATGGTGTATACTTATCCATCCTGCTGCTGGTTGTCGGCCCGGCCGATCCAATAACTTCTCCCTCTCGTGCCGGAGTCGGGCCAACATAGTAAATAACCTGATTGGTTAAATCTACAGGAAGTTTTTCTCCCTTCTCCAATTGCTCTGCCATCCGTTTATGCGCAGCATCTCTCGCAGTAAAAATGGTGCCGGTCAGCAATACCTGATCCCCGGCCTGCAGTGATTGGATGATTGTTTCATCTTGAAATGGCACACGTATTTTTTTCGGAACCATACGCTCCCTCCTAAGTAAAAATAACGAATCAGATAACCAAATGCTTATGTCTGCTTGCATGGCAATTTAAATTAACAGCGACTGGCAAAGCAGCAATATGACAAGGGGCTGTTTCAATCTTTACATCTAATGTCGTTGTATTGCCGCCTAACCCTTGAGGTCCGATTCCTAATGCATTAATCGATTGAATTAATTCTTCTTCCAATTGAGCAATTTCTCTCTCCGTATGCCGTTCTCCAACTGGTTTAAATAAAGACTTTTTAGCCAGATACGCACAGCTTTCAAAATTTCCGCCAATGCCAATCCCTACCACTAAAGGCGGACAAGCATTCGGCCCGGCATGCTTTACCGTATCCAGAATAAAGTTTTTTACTCCCTCCAGCCCATCACTTGGTGTAAGCATTTTAAGTGCACTCATATTTTCTGCTCCGCCGCCTTTCGCAGTCATTTGAATTTCTAATTTGTCTCCTTCTGTTAATTCAATATGAATCACAGCAGGTGTATTGTCTCCCGTATTTTTTCTGCTTAAAGGGTCATCCACAATCGAATACCGCAAGTACCCCTCTTCATACCCTTGTTTAACCCCTTCATTAATTGCCTGATATAAGCTGCCGCCTGCAATATGACAATCCTGTCCAAGCTTTACAATAAATACGGAAACGCCCGTGTCCTGACACATTGGAACACGATTTTCACTGGCAATATTGGCATTTTCAATTAATTGTGTCAGCACACCTTTACCTATATCTGAGGATTCTGTTTGAACTGCTTGCTCAAACGCCTGGATAACATCCTGCCCTAAATCATAATTCGCTTCCTGACAGAGCTCTTTTACACGATCAACAATCTCTTGGTAATGAATTTGTCTCAAGAGCAAGCCACTCCTTTTTATTTTCAATCCGGTTTCGCATCATTTCGCTGTCCTTTTTAATGGATTTATTTCACTTTTGCGAATTCAAATAGATGCTCTATCGATTCAGCATTCTCTAATTGTAATAGGTTAGTGGATAGAACATGCTGCTCGTTCTCTGTTAAATCCGTTGTCAGGGACCGAAATTTCTCTAGAATCTCATCTACAGATAATTTATTCTCCGGATCTCCTTTTGGAAAGTCGATTTCCTTTTGAATCTTTTCTCCAGAGGTTAAATTCACTTCTGCGATAGCTCCCCATTTTTCAGGATAATGATTTTGAATATCCTCATCTACGCTTACCTCAATACGTTGCATCAGAGCACGAATCGCTTCATCCCAAAGGGCGTCTTCATTAAACGTATCAACACTTCCCTTGCCTTTCAGCAAACTTACAGCTGTACAGAATTGCATGCTGAATTTAGAAGCATATATCGTATCTGGTTCAGGATTATCTGTAATATCGATGGCTGCCTGATATGTTTTGACACGGATACTCTCTACATCCTCCAAACGAATATGCCGTTCTTTAGCCAAATCTATCATTAAATCCATCACATGATGTGTGTGCCTGCAGGAAGCATGGACCTTAAAGGAATTTTCTAAGATTTTAAATTCCTCTCCCAGCCTCTCTGTTACGTTTGAAAGGGTATATACCTCACTCATCGCTTCAAAAAAACCACGTTTGCCTTCTAAAATCTGACTAGCTCCAGTAAAGTTTTTTTCTGCCAAAAGCGCACTAATGACACCATTCATTGCAGCTTTTCCTGGATGCAGCTGCTTTGACATCGCTCCATCCTCTATAAATTCCCATAAACCGGCAGCCTGTGTTCCTGCACTTCCAAGCGCATGAATAATTTGCTTTTTATCTAATCCCAGTAATTTGGCTGCCGCCGCTGCTGCGCCAAATGTCCCGCACGTTGCGGTATTATGCCAATAATAGTAATGAGACGGAGTGACAGCTTCACCGATCCGGTAGCATACTTCATAGCCGATCACGATAGATTCAATAACATCTTTGCCAGAAAGATTTTTCCATTCCGCTACTGCTAATGCAGACGGGATGACAACTGTAGCTGCATGAATAATAGAGGCTTTATGAATATCGTCCTGCTCCATGATGTGACTTGCCGCTCCGTTCAATAATGCTGCATGCGTTACTGATGTTTCTCCACCTGTTATTAAAGAAGCCTGAGGCGTTCCTCCAAGTTCTTTTACCAATTCATCGATTTTTTGCACGGGATATTGGCTTGCTCCTGCAATCGCAGACGAAAAGTAATCTATGATGCATAGCTTGGTAAATTCAACCACTTCCTTTGGCAAATCCTCATAATCTGTATCAATAATATAGTCTGCAAGTTTTTCGCTTAATCCCACAGGAATAACCTCCTACTTTTTTATTTATCACACTTACTATTCAAAAAAAGGGGTTAATATGACCTCGGCATTCCAAGCACATGCTGTCCAAGGTAAGCGAGAATCAGATTATTGTTCACCGGGGCTACCTGATACATTCGCGTCTCCCTGAATTTACGCTCGACATCATATTCATCAACAAAACCGTTTCCTCCGAATGTATTGATGCAAACATTTGCTGCTTCCCAGCTTGCTTCACTGGACAAGAGCTTTGCCATATTGGCTTCTTCTCCGCAGACTTCGCCGGAATCAAATTTTTCTGCAGCTTCATAACGCAGGAGATCAGCTGCTTTAATAGATGCATAGGCACGTGCAATCGGAAATTGAACACCCTGATTCTGGCCGATTTTTCTGTCAAAGACTTCCCGTTCGTTTGCATAATCTACCGCTTTATCAATGAAAAAGTAACCGTCTCCAATCGTTTCTGCAGCAAGCAGAATTCGTTCTGCATTCATCCCGTCAAGTACGTATTTAAAACCTTTTCCTTCTTCCCCGATAATACAGTCATGCGGAACCTTCATCTCCTTATACCATACCTTATTGGTGGCGTAGTTGAACATGGTACGCACAGGTTCAACGACAAAGGAATCGGGCTGATTTTCTCTGACTTCACGTAAATCGACTAAAAAGAGGCTGATTCCATTTGATTTTTTATCTACCTGCCCGAGTGGCGTTGTTCTGGCTAATACGAGTATTAAATCAGATTGTAAAACACGGCTGGTCCAGTTTTTATGGCCCGTAATCACGTAGCCGTCCTCTGTTTTTTCAGCGAAGGTTTTGATTCCGGTCGTATTCGATCCTGCTTCCGGCTCGGTTATGGAAAAAGCCTGTAACCGAAGTTCTCCTTTGGCAATCCCAGGCAAGTATCTTTCCTTCTGTTCCGGGCTTCCATGTCTTAATAATGCTCCCATCGTATACATCTGCGCATGACAAGCAGCTGCATGCCCGCCGGCCCGATGGATTTCTTCCAAAATAATAGTTGCTTCAGCAATCCCATATCCTTTTCCGCCATACTCCTGAGGAATCAATACGGATAAATAGCCTTCTTTGGTTAAGGCATCTACAAATTCATGCGGGTATTCATGAGGAACATCTAATTTTCTCCAATAAGCGTTTCCGAAAGATTCGCATAATTCACGTACAGATTCTCTTAATTCTTGTCGTTCTGTTTCATTCAATTGAATCGGCTTATCTGTTTGTTTTGCATCAATCATTCCGAACATCTCCTTTATACTTTTACAGACTATCGAAACGCAGCTGTTCTATTTCTCCATACTTACTATTTGTTTTGCAGTTCTTTTTCCAGTACCTGTTCCAATAATTTATTCTCTCTTGTCGGGGCAGAATCCTTTTTATAAATCATAAATGTTCGTTTAAATGTAATCACAACTTCTCCTCTTTGGTTATAACCGCTTGTTTTAACATTGACAATGCCAACATTCGGACGGGATTTCGATTCGCGCTTATCCTGCACTTCCGAATAGGAATAAATCGTATCTCCCTCAAACACCGGATTAGGCAGACGAACTTCATCCCAGCCTAAGTTTGCCATGGCATTCTGGGAGAGATCCGTCACAGACTGTCCTGTTACTAAAGCTATGGTAAATGTAGAATCGACGAGCGGTTTTCCAAATTCAGTCTGCTCCGAATAATAATCATCAAAATGAATCGGGTTTGTATTCTGTGTCAATAAGGTCATATAAATATTATCTGTTTTTGTTACCGTTCTTCCTAATGGATGCGAAAAAATATCTCCAACTTCAAAATCCTCATAAAATCTGCCTTTCCAGCCTTCCTTTACACTCATTATTATTCCTCCATTTTATTATATTTTTGATTGTGCCAATCCCAGCTCTTCTAAAATAGCTTCGGTATGCTCGCCAAGGTCTGGTATCGGATTCATCACATAATCTATTCCGGCCATAGTCACCGGCGGTTTTAGTGCAACAATTTCTCCTTGCGGTGTCTGGACCTGCTTCCAACGCTTGCGTGCTGTAAGCTGTGGATGCGCGAAGAAATCCTTCATCGTATTTAACCGTGCATTGGCTATTTTGGCCTCTTCTACCCTTTCAATAATTTGATCGGATGTAAATGCTTCAAACTTTGCTTCAATAATCTGTTTTAATTCGTCTTTGTTTGTTGACCGATCCGTATTTGTAATAAATCTAGCGTCTTCACTTAAAGCGGAATCTTCTAAAACAAACTCGCAAAAGCGCTTCCATTCTCTTTCATTTTGTAATCCGATAAATACAGTTTTGTTATCTCCGCATAGAAATGGTCCATACGGATAAATCGTTGCGTGGCTGGCTCCGGACCGTTGAGGCTCTTTTCCGCCATATGCCGCATAATAAGCAGGATAGCCCATCCACTCGCCAAGTGCTTCAAGCATCGATACCTCCATAACAGTTCCTTTTCCTGTTTTCATCCGATTAAATAAAGCAGTCAGAACGCCCGTATAGGCATACATTCCAGCAGCAATATCCGCGATTGAAATCCCCGCTTTTGACGGTGTTTCTTCACTGCCAGTTATTGAAACAAGTCCCGCCTCACATTGAACCAAGAGGTCATATGCTTTCTTCTGCTCATAAGTACCGCCTTTTCCATATCCTGATATACTGCACACAATCAATTCGGGATGCTTCGCAGTTAACTCTTCCGGTGCAAAGCCCATTCTTTCAATTGCTCCAGGAGCTAAATTTTGAATCAATACATCCGCTTTTTCTATTAAACTGCCAAGTATCTCTTTTCCTTCATCTGATTTCAAATCAAGCTCCATTGACTCTTTTGAACGGTTGCACCAAACAAAATGGCTGGACATTCCATTCACCGTAGAATCATAGCCCCTGGCAAAGTCCCCGACATCCGGTCTTTCTATTTTAATGACTCTCGCTCCTAAATCTGCCAATTGCCTCGTAGCAAATGGAGCGGCGATTGCCTGCTCTAAAGCAACAACGGTGATTCCTTCTAATGGCAACATATCCTTCTCCCCCATTTCAAAAACATTCGTTCATTACATGTCAGCATGTGATAGTACCTTTCTTGCCCGTTCAACCACGGGAGCGTCAATCATCTTTCCATCTATCTCAAGCGCACCTTTTCCATTTTTTAAAGATTCTCCATACAAAGCAATAATTTTTTCTGCTTCTTTCACCTGCTCACGTGTAGGTGAAAAAGCATGATGTACAGGCGCAATTTGTTTTGGATGAATAAGCAGCTTCCCTTGGAATCCAGCACACTTTGCACGTTCCGTTTCCTTTTCTAATCCTGCTTCATCTTTAAAATCGACAAAAACAGAATCAACCGGCGGTTCTTTTCCCGCCGCTTTGGAAGCAATCACCAGCTGTGTTCGGGCATACATTAAATTTTCTCCCATTTCCCCTGCATCGATATGAAGGTCAAGCATAAAATCCTCCGCTCCGAAACAGAGACATAAAATCCGATTACTCGCACAGACGATTTCTTGGACATTCTGAATTCCGGAAGCGGTTTCAATTAATGGTACGATAGCAAGCGAGCCTTGTTCTAAACCATACTTTTCCTCCATTTGTCCAAGCAAATAAGCTGCGATGATAATATCGTGTTGATTATTCACTTTAGGCAGAACGATTCCAGAAAGATTCTCTGCGATAATTCCATCTAAGTCTTCTATAAAATAGGGTGTAGTTAAATCATTCACACGTACAAAATTCACTTGGTGACTTATCTTACAAATTGCTTCTTTCACTTTTTGTCTGGCTATTACTTTTTCATTCACTGGTACAGCATCTTCCAAATCATAAATAATCACATCGGCCTGCAAATCCTTTACTTTATTCAGATTTTTTTCTTGATTCCCCGGAACAAATAGCCAAGATCTGTACATCAGAATCTCTCCTTTCCACGTATGTTTCATGGAAACTAATAAATAAGCATTTTCCAGATTGGATATTGGATACAATTTAATAATAATATATACAATGCTTTCTGTAAATGTATTTTTTGATTTTTTTAAAATTTAAGTCTATGTTAACGACTCCCTATACTCTCTTATTCAAGCATACCTGTAATTTTCAGCAATAAGAAATTCAAGTCTGATTATGTATACGGGACAGAACAGAGTTAAACTTTTTCGTTCATCTATCCTTTAACGCTGCTTCTGTCCCTGCTTTTATCATGATATATGCGATAAACTAAATAGATTTTTTTAATGACAACCTTTTTACCACGGAGAAGAACAAAAACTCCCACTGAATGAAGTTTCGTTTTATGGAAACTTCATTATATCTTAATAATAATTCTGGATGACTCCCCTTTCGCCAGCTTATCAAATCCTTCATTTATCTCTTCCAGCTTAATAATATCAGTAAGCAATTTATCAACCGGCAGCCTCCCTTGATTAAATAAGCGAATATAATTCGGAATATCCCGATCTGGAACACAGCTTCCTACATAGGATCCTTTAATACTTTTTTCTTCTGCAGTTAAACTCACATACGGAAAGGAAAAATGATGGTCCGGATGCGGTAATCCTGTTGTAACTGTCGTTCCGCCGCGTTTTGTTATTCCATAAGCCACCTCCATCGCCGGAACGGCTCCAGCAGTTTCAAATGCAAAATCCAGTCCACCATTCGTTGCTTCACGGATCTGTTCGATGACATCAGGGTCCTTCGAATTAAATGTATCCGTTGCACCCAGCTCCTTCGCTTGTTTTAATTTGGATTCATTGATATCTACAGCAACCACTCTGCTCGCACCTGCAGAGATTGCTCCCAGCAAAGCACTTAATCCAATTCCTCCAAGACCAATAATCGCAACAGTACTCCCTAATTTAATATTAGCCGTATTGACAACAGCACCCACGCCGGTAATCACAGCACAACCAAATAGTGCTAGTTTCTCAAAAGGAATCTCTTTAGGGACTTTAATTAATGAATTTCTTGATACGACGGCATATTCGGCAAAAGCGGATACGCCAACATGATGATGGATGGTTTCTTCCTTTTCGTGCATGCGAATTCCTCCGCCAATCAAGGTTCCTGCTGTATTGGATTCCGCTCCAGGTTCACATAATGCCGGACGGCCTTCCTTACAAGGGATACAGTGGCCACAGCTGGGGACGAAGACACAGACGATATGATCCCCTGCTTCTAAATCTGTTACCCCTTCTCCTGCTTCTACAACAACACCGGACGCTTCATGCCCCAGCGCCATCGGCAATGGTCTTGGTCTGCTGCCGTTAATAACCGATAAATCAGAGTGACAAAGGCTGGCCGCTTTTATTTGAATCAATACTTCTCCTAATTCTGGAGCATCTAATTCGACCGTTTCAATTTTAATTGGTTTGCTTTCTGCATAGGGTGTTTCAGCTCCAGAGGTTCGTAACACTGCTGTTTTCACATTCATGATTATCTACCCCTCATTCTATTTTTGTAAATTAGAACATTATATAGTTGTTCGATGCATCCGCGGGTATTGATAAGCCAATCATAAATACTAAAATCAATAGAGCTTTATACCAACAAATTTTGTATCCAGCATGTCTTCTATCGCATATTTAATTCCTTCTTTTCCAATCCCGCTATCTTTGATGCCTCCGTATGGCATATGGTCATAACGCCTGACGGATACTTCATTAATCCAGACTCCTCCTGTTTCAATGGCATCCGCCATACGCATGGCACGGTTGATATCACGTGTAAATACGCCGGCATGCAGCCCTAAATCTGTATCATTTGCATAGGCAACGACTTCTTCTTCCGTAGAAAAGGGAATGACACTTACAATTGGAGCAAAGACTTCCATGCAAACGACCTTCATATTGGGAGTAGTGCTTCCAATGATTGTCGGCTCTAAAACTGCTCCTTTTCGATGTCCTCCGGTTAATAATGCCGCGCCTTGTGCCACAGCTTCTTCTATCCACGACTGTGCCCGTTCTGCTGCTTCTTCTGTAATCATCGGGCCTAATTCTGTCGACTCTTCACGTGGATCGCCAAGCTTTAGAGCTTCTGCTGCTGCAACTAATTTTTCTGTAAATGCCTGATAGACACTGTCGTGGACATACACCCTCTGTGCAGAAACACATGCCTGGCCGGCAAAGGTATAACCGCCTTGCAGGATGGATTGGACAGCAATATCTAAATCCCCATCCTCAAAAATAATATTGGGAGCATTGGATCCTAATTCAAGTGTTACTTTTTTCTTTTTCGCCATTTCGTGAATTTTCCAGCCGACTGCTCCGCTTCCCGTAAACGTCACTTTTTTTACATCTTTATGGGTTACCAGCGGTTCTACAAGCTGCTGTCCCGGCCCCATCACAATATTCAACGCCCCTTTCGGCAGCCCTGCCTCTTCCAATACGTGATAAAGCATCATCGAAGATAACGGTGTTTTTTCTGCTGGTTTAAGAACGACTGTATTCCCGGCTGCTATGGCAGGTGCAATCTTATGAAGCGCAAGATTTAATGGAAAGTTAAAGGGAGTAATTGCTGCAACTACCCCTAGCGGTACACGCTTTGTGATCCCGATTTGATGTTCTCCGCCGATGGCACTATCCATTGGAATCTGTTCACCATAAATCGACTTTGCCCCTTCTGATGCAAAGCGCAGCACTTGAATCGCCCGAATAACCTCCCCGCGGCTTTCGTTGATTGGTTTCCCAGCCTCCAGCGTCAATATATCAGCAAATGCTCCTTCTTGTTCTTCCAAGCGGTCAGCAGCTTTCCGCAAAATAGCAGAGCGTTCATGTGCCGGCATCTTCTTCATAATTTGAACAAAAGTCTGCTGTGCAGTATCAATGGCGTCATGCACATCCTCTGTGGTTGCACATGCTATTTTTCCAATAACCTCCCCATTATATGGATTGGTTACAGCCAGTTCTTCTCTTTCTCCATTTCTTTCTTCTCCATTAATGATGGACCCGGTAATATTTTCATGGATATCAATCATCGTCGTCCCCTCCTTGCCATGCTTTCATAAACAAGCCTCATGACGTTGCTGCATACAGGTCATAAGGCTGTTTATTCTGATTATCGATTACTCATAAAATCCTTCTGTCGATTTTACAAACTCCCTAAATTGCTTGGCATCATGCCCAAACCAGACCTGAGAATTTGTCCTTTCCGCATATTTTCTAATTTTTTCTACCGCATTTAAATATCCGACTGAATCATAAATAATTCCTGGCGGCTTTACAGGAGGACCAAAGCTTTCCGAGGTATAGACTGCATCGGAAGCTAAAATAATTCCTCCCTCACCCGGTAATTCTACATGCAGGCCAAGCAAGCCCCATGCATGTCCGGGACCAAAGTTCAGAATTTTAACCCCTTTCGCCAGCTCCAGTTCATCTTCATTCGGCATAACCGTTTTCCATTTTAAATCATTGGTAATCCAGGCATTGATATCTGCCCAAATGTAAGCTCCCATGTCTTTGGTCATCGCATACTGCTTCATGGTTTTCGAGAGCTCTGTGTCATGGACGATAATGGTTGCATTTGTAAATAATTCCAAACACCCTGCATGGTCTAAATGTAAATGCGAAGCAACTACATATTTAATATCCTCCGGGCGGGTGTTCAATTGTTCTAACCGGTTGATTAAATAGCAGGATTCATCCTGAAAGGACGGAAACATTTTTTGCACGCCCTCCGGCCAGCGCCCCTCTTCTCCCATACCGTCCGGATTACATCCCGTGTCAAACAGGATTTTACCTTCCGGATGATCAATTAACACTGCATATACTGGAAATTCCACAAACTCGGCTGGCGGACTGGGATTATCCACGCTTGCCGGATTGTGCATGGCAATCATATAATTTTTATCCATTTTCATGGTGCCTGTGTCCAAAACAAATAACTTTGGTTTACTCATAAGTCACCCTCCATGTGTTAAATAGATTTTTATTTCTCACCTGATTCTGTTGACTGTTAAAACCAAAATCCAGACGCATAACCCAGCAGTACATTTATATTTAGCCGCTATCACCACCCATAATAATGGTTCCTCTCGTTACCTCTCTTGCTGCCGATTTATCCAATGCTGTTTTAATATCTTCTAATGTAAACGCGGCATCCAGCAATTCATCAAAAGGATATATATCCTTTGTCTGTGAAAGAAATAGCAGAGCCTTACTTAAATACCAAGGGTTATACCTGACAACAGGGATAATCTGAATCGATTTTCTGGTTAGCAGACCTGGATCAAACTCGACCAGCTTTCCAGGTGTTATATTTCCAATCGTGACATATTTACCTCCTGGTCTGATAAAGTGGATACCTTCTGCAAAGGCGGCAGGAACGCCGGCGACTTCTAAAGCAACATCAGCTCCTATTCCATTGGTTAAATCTAAAATAGCATTCGTTCGGTCTTCCACCGTCTCATAGTCATTTATATTTATTGTATAATCCGCTCCAAATTTCTTTGCCTGCTGTAATCTGCTCTCTACTCCATCTATCACAATCACCGTTGCTCCCCGTTCTTTTGCAACAGCTGCCGCATTTAAACCAAGTCCTCCAGCCCCTTGAATGACAATCGATTGATTAAAGGAAATACCAGACTTATCTAAGCCAAAATAAACCTGCGATAAGGCACAGTTGGCACTTGCAGCTGCGGCATCGGATACATCGTCAGGGACTTTATAAAAATACTGATTCGGATGAATATAATAATGGGACGCGAATGTACCATGGAAATGCGGCATTGCCTCTGGCTGCATATTCCAGAAATCATAGGCATGCTCACATAAATGAAAGTGTCCCTCCCGGCAGGCAGCGCATTTTAGACACGTAATATAATAGGCGGAAACAATACGGTCACCTATTTTTACGGGACTGCCTGCATAATCCGTTTCCACGCCTTCTCCAAGCGCATATACTTCCCCAACCATTTCATGCCCGAGCACGCCCCGTTTCTTCGTCGGATGCAGCCCTTTCCATATATGCAATTCAGAACCACAGATATTGGACCGCCGTACCTTTAATAAAACCGCTCCTTTCTCTACCTTTGGAAGCTTATATTCCTTATAGCTTAACTTTTCCGGCTCTTCCATCACAGCTACTCTTCCGTATTGCTCCTCCGATTCCTGTCCCATTATTCATATCCTCCTTTGTAATAGATGAATTTACTTCATAACTGCTAATAAAACAGGTATTCCATTTTTGAAGCGCTTTCATTTACAAACAACAAAACTTTTTGGATATTGTAACTTTGGATACAATTAAATTCTATGATATATTATTTGATTTGTAAACTATCTTTTGAATTTTTTGTTTTTATTTTACTCTATGGCAAACGATTCTCTTTGAATACAAAAAAAGTGAAGTTTATCCTCTCTGATATTCTCCACTCTTTGAATCTATTAATGGCTCTGATTTCATGCTTTTATAAATGTTGTTATTTTATTTCTCCAATATAGCAAGCAGCTCTTCCCCAGTCCGTTGAATGTGCTTTGCAAGTGCGTCCGAAGCCTTTTCAGCATCTCCGTTTTCAATTGCTTCTAAAATCGTCGCATGTTCTTTATTTGATTTTTGAATTTGACCGGGAATGATTTGCGGCGTATCCAATGCAAAGCCCATGGAAATGGTATCAATAAAGCTTACTAAGCGGGAGCTGTCACAACGGCTGATCAACACTTTATGAAATTTCGCATTATTTTCGACATAGGCTTCATTGGATGCAGTATTCAGCATCGATTGATGAAATTCCGATAAGGTTTTGAGATCTGCTTGGGTAAAATGCTCCATACTTTTCTTTAATGCCAACGCTTCTAGAACGGAGCGTAATTCATATATCTCTTGAATATCCGCTTTCTTTATCTCCCGGACGACCGCTCCCTTATGCGGCTCCATGGTAATAAGTCCCTCCAGCTCTAATGTTCGAAGCGCCTCTCTAATTGGCATACGACTTACCCCAATAAGTGAAGCAAGCTCGGTTTGCACCAAACGTTCTCCCGGTTTAAAGTCTCCTTTAAGGATTGCTTGCCGTAACACACTGCATACACGATTATGCAGCATTTCTCTATCACCGATTTCTAAATTTATATGATCAGGCATAAGCTTATCTCCTATTCTCCATTTTGAATATTGTATCCACATATTATAGCAAATGAAGAATCTAAATAAAAGATTTTACTTTTTTAAAAATTTACTAAACTAAAATTAAATAAAAGAAATGAAACAACGATTAAGTTTTCCACTGTGAAATCTTCGTTCTCGTACATATCAGAAAATCTTAACAGAGCATCTTAATCTCCAATAATACTCAACGAAAAGTTCCCACACTTTCCCAAATACCAAGGAAATTTATGTTATGATTAGTAGATTATTATAGTTACAGAAAGAGAGGCGGAGATATGGGCGAAATACCAACTAATTCTAAAAGTATTTTTGTTTTGATCACATTTCTTTTCATAACAATCGGTTTTACATGGCTGTATATCCATTTCAGCAGCACTATTAAAGATGAACCAGTGGAAGAAACGATTGAATTAAAATACAGCAAAAAGGATTGTATTTATACCCGCGTTATGAAATCCTTGTCTCCAATTCAGATCGGCCAAGCACCGTATCTAAAGAGCAATTTGAATCGATTGAAGCAGGAGATACGATTTCTGGATACATGAAAAACAAAGATACCTTTGTAACAGAAAAAGACATTCAGTTTGAAAAACTATTAGGGATTCCGATTCTTATTGCTTTATATCTAGTTGTGTTCATCTTTGGTGCTGGCTTACTGAAAAATACAACATTTATTAAAAATAAGCTGGCCTATAAAAACATCGTGCAAAAAATATTTATGACAAGCCTTTTAACGCTTTTAGGGCTCTATCTTCTGACAGGGTTAATTCTCATTGCACTAATAACAACAAATATTTTTCATAAAATAAATCCATGGAATCAAACAGAAGTAACAGCGACTGTTTTAGGCGGAGACTATAATGAAACACGATCACAAAGAGGTGCTTCTTACACAACATATGAGCTATTCCTTCATTTTCAAGATCAAGAAGGGAACGATTACATAACCAAAAAAGCAGTCACCGGTACGACATATAATAAATATGATTTGGGCGAAAGCATTCCACTGATTTATCGTAATAATAACGCAGATGATACCTTTATCGCTACGAAAAGTGCCAACGAAATCTGGCCTGCCTTTTTGAATTTATATACTTTTTTTATCGGCTTTTATTTATTTTCCGTATTTGCCATGATTAGAGGATGGCGTAAAAAGAAAAAACGGCAGCAAGAGAAGGATACTGCGCTTCATAATACGATTTGAGACTTGCATGGAATAACTTGACAAGGCTGGTTAGCCAGCTTTATCAAGTCATTCTGCAAATACTTCTCCCTTTGATTTTTTTATTGTATAATAAAGCGTAATCCTATCTATACTCAACTGCCAGGACAGTAGTTTTAATCAATTTACGCTTATATCAATAAATTCGTATTTATTTGTGAATCACGTCACAAATAAATGGAAGGGGAGAAGATAAGTGCAACGACAAATGAAAATGGGGACGATGATTCATGGTGTAGGAGAAAAAATGTCTGATTGGAGACATCCTGAGCTACCGTCAGATGCAAGTGTCAGCCTTAAATTTTATATAGAACAGGCGCAAAAGGCTGAAGAAGGTAAATTTGATTTTGTTTTTATTGCGGATGCGTTACACATTAATGAGCATTCTAATCCACATTATTTGAATCGTTTCGAGCCGCTTACGATTTTATCTGCGCTGGCAGCTGTTACCTCACATATTGGATTGGTTGGCACATTATCAACAACCTATAGCGAGCCTTTTTCAGCAGCACGCCAGTTTGCCTCTCTGGATATGATCAGCGGTGGCAGAGCGGGCTGGAATGTGGTCACATCAGGCCTTGAAAAAACAGCCTTGAATTTTAGCCAAGAGGTAAAAGATCATCCTGATCATGCGGCGCGTTATAGAAAGGCATCAGAATATATCGATGTGATGCAAGGGTTATGGAAAAGCTGGGAAGATGACGCGTTTATAAGGGATAAAGAAACAGGAATATTTATGTATAAGGAAAAAATGCATGAATTAAACCATGCTGGAGAGTTTTTCTCGGTTAAAGGGCCGTTGAATATCGGCCGCTCTAGACAAGGTGAACCAGTGATTTTTCAGGCAGGCTCTTCTGCTGATGGGAAGGATTTAGCAGCGAAAAAAGCGGATACCGTATTTGCAATCATCCCATCTATAACAAAAGCTCAAAACTATTACCATGATTTGAAACAGCGCGTCGAACAATATGGAAGAAATCCAGAAGATGTGTTTGTCATGCAAGGAATCTCACCTATTATTGGCAAAACAGATAAGGAAGCTGAGGCAAAATATCAAGAACTCGCTCGTTTAGTAGAGATAGACCAGGCACTGGCATTTCTCAGCAGACTGTTTGAATTTCATGATTTTTCAACATATCCGCTAGACGAACTCTTCCCTGATGTCGGAGATCTAGGGAAGAACAGTTTTAGAAGTGATACAGACCGAATCAAGCAGGAGGCAATCGAGGAAAGCCTTACGCTGCGTGAAGTAGCTTTACGTGAAGCAACACCTCGGCCGCTTTTTATGGGAACGCCTGAAAAAGTAGCGGACCTGATGGAAGAATGGTTTGAATCACGTGCGACTGATGGATTTATCATTATTGCTAATTTGCCAAGTTATCTGGGAGACTTTATTGATGCGGTTGTGCCTATTCTGCAGGAACGGGGCCTTTTTCGAAAGAACTATGAAGCAAATACATTGCGTGAAAATCTTGGACTACGTATTCCAAGACACTGTTCTATGACAGATATTTCCATATAAGGGTAGATTTATATTCGATGCTTCATTTGTAACACTGCTTTTTTACGCGTTTAATAAATGAAGAAGCAAAACAGATTTATAAATAAATTGGAATAAAGAGGAAGATATAGGCAGATACACTGTGCTTGTCTTCCCCTTTATATACTTCACGCTCATAGAGGGCAATTTAAAGAAAATGACTGTGGATAGAATTCAGCATGCTCACTGTTTATTATTAAAATAAAAAGTGCCAAAACCCTATTATCAAGGATTTTGACACTTCATGAAACTAGTCGATAAAACTAAAATGGAGACGGAGGGAAACAATGTAACGGTAAACAGATGCGTTGCACAAGTACCATAATCATTAATATATAAACGTTTTTGTTGATGCCACTGAAAATTAATAAACATATATTTTTAGCGGCGAAGTATCATTTTTGGTATCACAAAGAGGGTGCGTTTTGCACTCTCTTTTTAATACACCTCAAACTTCAATCCATTTTTTACACAAAGATTTTCTAACTTTTTTTTCCTCAAATCAGATGCAGCATACCAAATGACAGTCGGCCGATGATTATATTGCTTAAATATCACATGAGATAGTTCCTTATATTTTTTAATCTTTTCCGTATTCGTTGCCATCGTTTGCTGATTGTCTATTTCGATAAAATGATACTCCCCCGCCTTTCTAAAAGTGGCGTCCGGAATTAATTTATTTTCACCCCATTTAACAGGTCTTTCTTTTTTCCAGTCAGAGGGCATCCCTAACTTTATATATAAATCGTTCCTCATTAATACATGAGTAATTTCTTTTTTATTCAACTTCCCTTGGTTTGATCCGATTATCTGTTTTCCTTTATTGGACAAGTAGTAAATCTTTTTCTCCATCCGTGCAGCAAGTAATAATTTATCTTTTTCCATCCTGGATAAAACACGCTGTGCATTTCTGTCGCCACCAAGATTATTTATTATCTGCAGCTGTTCCCTGGTTGCGTACGTCAAACTATCCAAACTCAACAATATCTGTTCGTCTCTCTGCTGTCTTTTCACCTGCGCTAACATAGTCAACAAACCTCCCTTTGATATCCGAATCAGCCACGTAAGGTACCTGTATAACGTGTTTCTCTGCTGTCCGATAAATAGCCCTTCCGACATTGTTTAGCGTCTCTGCGCCCTGTTCATCTAATGCTACACGGCTGGCAACTTCTGTTGGTAATCGGAAGCTTATTTTTGCATCAGCATTTTGTTTGATTTGACGTGGTAATGTATCAGCTGTTGGATACTGTGTGGCAAATATTAAGCGATAGCCTAGCGCACCAGCTATCCTAGCGACGTTGGATAATGCGTACTGGCAATAATCTAGTTTCTGTTTTTCTTCCTTATCCATGTATTTATGAGGCACAAGCTCTGCCCCTTCGTCTACTATAATAAATTTCCGTTTTTCAATATTGGTATTTAGTACGTTGGTATAGCCTTTGAATTTAAAATATGCCAGGTCTTTTTGAATCTCTGCAGATAAGTCTTGAAGTAAGTTGTGAGCCTCCATTGGACTACCCGCAATTGTTTTTATTTGTTTATAATTATGCTGACTAAATTCTAATCCACCTTTAAGATCAATGATATACAATTCCACATCATCAGGGTGACTGTTAATTAAATGTGCTGTTATTAATTTAAGAAGAACAGTTTTCCCTTGCCTGGTCATTCCAGCTATTGTCATATGCGGTATCTTATCGAAATCATGTATTACAGGACCATCCATTGACTTCCCTATAGGTAATGTCCATCCCTCTGTTTCTTGCCAGTCATAACTAACCTTCGTAGGCAATGTCTGCTTATACACTTTGATGTGTAGCTTCTGTTTGGCAAAAGACACTCCTACTGGCTTATTTAAGACCTTTTCCAATACATTTAATTTATCGTCATCCACAAGTCCATACGGTACATGATAGCTGTATAACGTGTATTGATCTGTTTTGTGTGTCTTAAAATGTTTCGGTTCTTTATCCTTTACTTTGTAATTTAAATTTCTAAACGTGTGCTGTATTTTATCTTTATCTGATCTATTCCATTTTGCAGCTGCATACATAGAAAATGCTGCCAAACCTCCACCAATCAATAAATCCATATTCGCACCCCTATTCGTACGCATATACGCTTTGCTATTCGCATGGTTAACTGTTCGTGCGTATATTCGTTTGTTGTTAAATCAACTTAAATGTTGTGTAGTACAAACTGTTAATTATGGTGTATAATAAACTATATGCAAGAGTTGGAGAAAAGATACAAAAATACTTCGATATAAATTGAACTAAATTGATGAATTTTATATAAGGATGATGCATATGAATCTGAAAAGTAACATTAATAAGATGATACAGGAAAGGGGATTGAAAAATAAATGGGTTGCTAATCAGTTGGATGTCAGTCCGAACATTATTTCTAGATGGGTTAACAACAAAAGCATGCCATCTGTAGAAAAACTTTTCTTGTTAGCAAAGTTATTGGATTGCAAAGTAGACGATCTTTATTATTGGGATGAAAATGAATAGGTATATTATTCCTTGCAAAATTAAGGTATAATTTTCCTATACATATAAAAAGGGGGAATTTAGAATGAAGAAATTATTATTTGTTTTATTACTATCATTGTTTTTGGTTGCCTGCGGGAATGAATCAGACGCAGAATCAGGAAATGAAGAACCAAAAGAGGAGCAAAAAGCAGAAAACGATGAAACGGAAGAAGTTAATAATGAAACAAAGGAAAATGAAACAATTGATGAAGATGAATATTCTTTCGAAAATGAATATGGCATGTTTAACTTAGTTGGTATGTATTACAGCGAAGACGAAGACCAAGAACCAGGGTTTTATAAAATTGACTTTGATGGTTTTATTTTAAATATGACTGTTTCTCTTGTTGACATTGAATTAAGCGAAGAAGTCCAATGGGAAGAACGTTTTGCTGGGAAAGAAAAAGTAAGGGCATTACTCATTGTCACAGAAGCCGAAAATACCACGGATATGGATATTGATTTTAATGGTACATCTACAATTGTAACGAGTGATAAGCAACAGGTTTCACCGGATTATGGGATTGGGTCAGAGAATGAATCTGTAATGACTTATTATGGACAGGTGATTCAAGATGGATTTTTTATTGTGCCATTAGATGATAACAGTCAGCCCGAAAGCATTGAATTAATGTTTGAAGCTCCTTATGAAGTGACTGATGCAGGCGTTGATACTATGAACGGCAAAGTTGGGGAAGACACCGAATTTGAAATGAAGTTTATCAGCAAAGAAGAAATGGAAGAAGAACAATGAGCCTTAAATCAAGCATATATAAGTTTCTCCGTATCTGGAATGACGTTGACGCTGTGAAGAAAGGTAAAGTCGGAAAAAGAATAGGCAGGCGTTTGACAGGCCGTGCAGCCGGTAAAACAATACGAAAGATGTTTAAATAATATGTAAAGCCCCTCACGCGCTGTGAAGGGCTTTTTTTTAATTAAAACGTACCTGCATTTAAACGTCTTTGCAATTCTTTAACCACCATAGATGGACGGCTCAACACGCCATCTTGTGGCGTGCCTAACGCCTTTTGTAACGCTCTGATAGTTGCGGGTCCAAGTTTCCCATCTGCCTTAGCGCCAACTTTACGTTGCAACGCCACAACAACATTACTGCCACCATTGCCAAATTGCACCGTATTACCGTATAAGGATTGAGTGACAGAGTTTCTAGGCTGTTTGCTGATAAAACCATCCTGCGGAGTACCTAGCGCCTTTTGTAACGCAAGAGTGGTCGATTTACCCCACTTGCCATCTACTGTTTTATTAGAGCCAAAACTTCTTAAAGCATTTAATAGCTTTGTATTTTGGCTAGCGGTACCAGTATAATTCTTGATACCATGTTGTGAAGCTAATTTTTTACGATTATCCATGCTGGAACTTATACCTTGTGATTTAAGGTAATCAACCACAGACATGTTTTTGTTGTTTTTAGTTTGAGTTGACCCTGTTTGCGTCTGTTTAGGTTTAGATGTTTTAGGAGCTTCTTTATTATTCTTTACATTAAGAAACTCCATAATTCCATCAGCAATAGCCTCTCCTTGCGCTTTCAGTTTTGCGTTACTGCGCATTGCTTTAATATCAATTCTCGAATCCATAAATCCGCCCTCGGTAAGGACAGCCGGCATTTTCGTTTGACGAGTGATAGCGAGGTTTGATTTCTTCATCCCTCTATCTTTTAACCCCATTGCTTTAACGTATTTAGGATGTATGCATCTAGCTAATCTTTCAGCTTGTGGGTGCGATCCGTTTTGAGTAAATGTTTCAATCCCTATTTCATAGTTGAGCCACTTTGTTCCAAGCGCATTATGGTGTACAGAGACATAGGCATCTGCACCCCATGCGTTCGCTTTATTTGTGCGGGCGGTTAAACCAACATCTGTTTTACCGGAAGCATCGTCAGTCCGCAAAACTTCAACGCCATTATCTTTTAGCTTTGCAATTGCTGCTCTTACTACGGCATCATTAAAATTCCACTCATATTCCCCAGCTGGGGAACGCTTGCCTGGTGTGGAACCACTTCCGCCATGACCTGCGCACATTGCTACTTTTGCCATACATAAAACCTCCTTATAAATTAAAAAGAGCAGCCGTAGCTACTCTTTACTTGGTTAAATAATTCTTTTGCAATACTTCTTTTTGCTGCTTGCCTTTCCAGGTGATGTAGTTATTTTTGAACCATGTCCACACCGTGACCGCTCCGGCAAGGATCATAGCAATAAAATCTTCACTAACTACCGGGATAGGCTGTAATCCGTAATTGGTTAAGGCCATATTTGCCCACGCAATCACTAATGCCACCGTCCTTATGATTGTTCCTTTGTCCATACTAACCTCTCCTTAAAATATATTTGCTATTGCAACACCCACAACTCCTGCTACAACTGCTGTTACAAGCGCCGTAATAAAAGCGCCGGTTATCTTGCGTCTTATCCAGTTTGTATCATCTTGGATAGCGCTCAACGTCTGCTGCATTGTCTCTATTTGCCCGTCTTGACGTATATCATTGCGTTGTAGTCCTTCAACATCTTTTTTCATCAGATGGTAGTTGCTTTTTAGTTCGCTGACATCCTGCTGCATTCTCTCTTTCCAAGCATCCATATCTCCCATCTCCTCTTTATTTGACATGCTCGACCCCCCTACTACTTTTAGACATAAAAAATAACGCTTATTCAGCGTTTGTTAATGAATCTTTATATGCTTGTACATCTTCAATAAAGTTAGTAGCGTCAGAAATAATTTTCTCGGCCACCAGTAATCTTAGTTTATTTAAGTCTTCCTTATTTTCCTCGTATTGGTCGTGTGAGAGTCTAACTGGTTTACCATTATTAAACTCAAAGCCATCAGCAATATAGTTTAAGTCAACACTTGTGCAATCCTTGTCACGTCCGTCATCATAATTGAAATTAATTCCTGTGATAGTAATACGCATTATTCTTCACCTCCTTCGTTTGCTTCATTGTCAAGGTCAAACGCCTCATATAAAACAGAAAGAGCGTAAGCATCGTTCCCTGAGAACTCTTGCTCACACTCTTCTGCGGTTAACTCTTTAATTTTTGATTTAATAACGCCTAACCCCTTCTGATAATTATCACCTTCAACAGTGACGGTTTCTTTGTAATAATCTTTCAGTGATTGTTCCAGTTGTTTTCTGTCCTCTTTATAATCCTCCTGGATTGTTTTTTCACCTGCAGCAACTTCCTCCAGTTGTTGACCAAGGAAATTGGTGATTTTAGAACGGTTAACACTCTTTGGTCCTCGGAAATCCAAATTCTCCAGAAATACAATAACTCTTTCTAATTCGATGTTTTTAATTTTTAATTTCATAGCTAAGCTACCTCCAAATTGTGTATTCGCTGTTCTAAGTCAGCTATTTTAAGTGCTTGTTTTTCAATTATTTCTTCCAGATTCTTAACTTTGCTGTCAACCTTGGTATCCAGTTCTTGCAACCCTCTAGCCAATGGTGCGATTAGTTGCGTATAGCTAATCCCTAAATACCCTTGCCCATCCTGTGATACAATCTCTTGATTTGTATAATGATATTTATTTAACGTATCAGACATTTCTTGCGCAATGAAGCCTGTTCTAGTTGTGCTAGAATCAATCATTTCATAATCAACCGGATTCAGCTGGTTGATGAAGGCTAAGCCTAATTTGGTATTTTTGATGTTTTTCTTCTTTCTTCTGTCGGATGTCTCGGTGACTTTTTGAGCGTATAAATTACCGTACACATTGAAAGAATCGAAATGTCCAAATGTATATGGTCTACTGCTCAGCCCAACAGATGAATTTCCGCTTGAAGGAGCCCGTAAATTGGTGATATATCCATAACTAAAGTGATTGTAAGATTCCGTATCCCCAAGTACATAAGTGTAACTACCACCGTTTAACCCTCTTATTGACATCGTTCCGCCAGACTCTGATGTTTCAAACAGCCATCCTTTATTAATGCTCGCAACGTTCCTCACGTCAAAACTTTGAACAGAACGCAACCGGCGAATATACAAGTCATTGAACATGCGGTCGTTGTTCCCCAAATCGTAATTGTAACTAGCACCATTAATCGGAGTAATACTTGGCGAACCGTTGAAATCAATTTCAAGTCCTCTGTCCCAATCAACTGCCTGAGCTCTGAACTGGAACCTGAAACCACTGATACTGTTAGAAGCCCCATCGGTAATTGCTCTTGTCGTATTCCAGATAGCACCACTCCAATAAGGTGATAGTGTATCTAAGTTTGATGCTCCTGTTGTACCAGAGTAAGAAAACGGAAAACCAGATAATGATTTACCCACGCCAAAACCAGAAGAACGAGTAACTCCGCCTTCTGTATCGCTATATTGAATACGGTTAGAAACATTGGTAAATTCAATCATCGCCCCGTTTCCAAGAACGAAATTAACATTTCTCATCGTTAACAATCCGCTATTCATATTAAACGTTGTATTACTATTTTGAGATTGAAGAATACCACCAACAATGCTGTTTGCACTTACATTGATGACATTAACCTTTCCTCCATCAAAAGTCCCCCCAGTAATCTTTCCAGCATTTAAAGATGTAATATTAGCATTTTCAACTCTAAACGAACCATTAACAGTTGTATCCCCATCAAGGATAAGCTTTTTACCAGATATTAAAATATCTTCTGTGGAGATATTAATCTGGTTGATAATATCATTTTTTTGTACTCTTAAATTAATGTTATCGGACAACTGGCTTATTTGAGATTGAGTCGCCATGTCGTCTGGTGATAGAGACCAATCAGTACTTTTATTTCCACGTTCTAACTGCACCTTCGCTTTATTTCCTAAATCGGATACAATGACTGTTTCTCCATCATTCCACACTGCGACCGCATATTCTGTTTCATTCTCTCTTGTTGTAAATGTCATGGTAAGAGAATTAGTATCCACAAACATGGACCTCGAAAAACTGCCATCTGCATTCCACAGGTAGAGATAGAATATTACTCTATCATCATAAGTTGAATAGTCAGTCATCGTATAAACTGTATTGCTTTCAATTGATTTCTTAGGAGTTCGGATTCTTCCGGATGTGTTATTTAAATTACCAGTTGCGCTCCAATAACTTCCTGCTTCCCAGTTGTTTTCCTCGTGTGATATATAATTTTTTGCGCCAATTTGAAGGTCGTCTAAATCATCACGAACACCTTTGATAGTACTTTGCAAGCTTGTTGCCGTTTGTGTGAGAGTGCTTATGCTACCCTCGGCATTTGTCATTCGTGATTGTAGAGCAGTAGCCAATTGTGTAACTGTGGAAATGTCTCCTTCTGCATTAGATACTTTTGTTTGCAAACCTTGAGCAATCTGACTAATTTCACTGATATCTTCTGTGTTTTCATCTACCACTTTAGATAAGTTTTCTGCATTATCAAATGCTTCTTGAGCTTGATTTATTGCTTCAATAGCATTACTGGTAGCAAGGTCTGCTTTACCAACTGCCTCCTCCGCCCTATTATGTGCTTCTGCAGCTGTCTCTTTAGCTTCTTTTGATTCCATATCAATACTTAACTGCCACTGAACTCCGTCATAGATGTAAGTCCTTGTGTACTCTCCATCAACGATGCGGAACCAGATATCGCCTTTAATAAGATTGTCTCCAATCGGTTCATCCGGACCATAGTAAATGGTGTTTTTCCCATTGGCTGCACGAATGGCTTCATTGGATTTCTGGTCAATGTTATTCATTCGGTCGCCGATAACACCAAGATCATTTTCATTTTGATTTACACTGTCGGTAAAATTGGCTCTGACATTGCCAGCAGAAACTTTTCTATTCTTTTCAGCAATGGCATCATATTCGATTTTTACAATTGATGCTTTTAAATCTAATCCCCATTTAGTATGACCAACGGTGATAGTATCCCCTAGCCCAACATGCTCAAGTGCAGCAACATCCTTATATTCTTCTGTCTCATGCAGATGCTCAAACTCCACTTCCATACTGACAGAAGGAAGATCTTTATCTTTACCTTCATTACTAAAATAGTCCTTATAGGCATTGTATAAATCAGTGCTGTTCTCAATACCTTCCTCGCTACTTGCATCAATAGGAAGGATTTTAATATGAGGATATTTATCAATGTTTGGACTGTCAATATATTTTCCGGGAACAGTAATAAGCCTTGCCCGCTCTTCCTCTGTTTCCTCCACATACTTAAATGGATAAATGCGAGTAACTACGCTGTCATCGTCAAATGTCGCTTGTAATCCAGTTAGATTTTTCTTATACAGCACCTTGACACCATCATCAGAACCACGCCTGCGATGCATGATTAAATCGAAATTATCACGCTCAATCTGACCGCCCCAATGTTGTAAGATAGAACCTTCCGTACCAGCCACCATTTGTAATGGATTGTTACGATAGATATTAGTGCTGGATGTAGTTGTGGTATTCGTACTGGAAAAATTGAAACGAGTCGGATAAGCTAGCCTTTCTTGAATGGCTTTCATTGCCTGATAGGTTGTCATGTTACGAATTTCTAATGCTTCAACAAAGTTATCAGCTAAATCATTTGTGATGTGACGACCATTGATAATGATTTGATCCGCAGAATGGTCTTTGACATGAGAATAAATCCGAAATAACTGTGGCTGTTGTTTGTCATTTGCTTTAGACTTGATAATCATGCCGTTTTTAATTTCATCTGCAAGAAAGCCGTCTGCATCATATTCAATGGTAATTTCAGAATATCCGTTTAATTCTTCCTCTGGGTAGACTGTTATGGCATCACGTAAAAAACCAATCCCGTTATGTACGAAATTGGTCTCGTTTGATTTATATAAAATTGGATACATACTTTACCTCCTTTCGGTCAGACGTAAAAAAAGAAAGAATTAGTTTCCCTCTTTAAATTCAGCATTTTTCATTATTAAACTTCCGGTATCTAGATTGAATGAAGCACTTCCGTTCTCACTCACTAACATCACAACCACCTCCACCTAGGATTAATTTCTAATTTACTAATTTCTTCACTAAATTCAACAACATTACTGCCCGTCTTAAAAACAGGAAAATCACCAACCATATGATTATTTAGATTGGTGATATTTCCTGTCGTTTTTCTGTATGCATTCATTAATTCAGAGTCAATCTCTATTGTTCCATTAATATCAGTAATTTGTATTTCTTCTCCGTTGACGAATATTTTTCCGGATCCGGAACATGTTGCTTTGATATAAGGCTGTGATTCATAGCCTGGATTATTAAGGACTGTCCTTCCTGTGATAGTTCTTGTTTCGTTTGTTTCATACTGGAATGGGTCCAGGATAAATTCAACGGTGAATCTTCCATACTTAACAATGATGTTCTCTGCCGTGTCAATTCGTATTGATTTAACCCTATAATGGACGTCTTCATCATCACTGAACCTTAATGTCTTAGCATCAAGCAAAAACTGCTTAGCGACTCTAAACGCCTGCTTAAAAGGCATGATCTCGTTAATGTAAAAGTCCAACGGATAAGGAATATCCTTAAACCCGTATTTCTTAGTTAGAGAACCATGCCTGCCTCTGACATCTACATGCTCAACATCTTCTTCTGGAGATGGTACAGGCGCTCTATCTATCGGATGAATGCCTTTGGAAGCCGTGTCTATATCATTGATAAACACGACTGCTGCTTTTAATGGATTCATAGATTAAGCACCTCCCCATGCTGTTTTCTTTTTATTTCCAATATCATTTAATCCTCTATCTGCCAACTGGGATATATAAGTTTTAAACTCATGCTCGCCAATTTGCAGATTAGGATTTTTCGCAACCAGCTGTGTAAGCAATAAGATAATTTGTTTCAAATCATCCACTTGCTGGGATAGTAAAGAAACCATGCTTTCAAGGTACTGGATACCTGCACTATCACCAACACCACTAACATTAGGCAACTGATGTGGACGTTTATTTCCTTGAATTTCTTTACCAGCCAAAGCTAATAGTTTCATAGCTTCTGTGCGTCTGTTCGGCGCAGTTGGAATTATCCATTCCGGATATCCTTCCTCACCTAAATGATAAAGGCCTTCGTTTACTAATCCACCAGTTCCATATTTCCTTCCACCACGAGGACCCCATCCACGTTTGCCATAAGGAAGGTCACGACGCCAAGTTTTGTTGTTAAAAAATGCTAATAACTGATCATAACCGGAATAAATATTCTCATGACCCTTTACCTTGTAGGCGTTAAATGTTTGCGGTATATATTGAAGCAATCCACGTGCTGGGTTGCCGGCTGCAGTATTAACATCCCATACCGCAGATGATTGGATAATACGCTGATTACCACCAGATTCACGGTTAATCTGTGCCAATATACCATTAATTTCTGTAGGTGAAACAGTCTCACCCATTTGCGCTGCAGCACGTTGGATTTGTGACCGCCAATTACCTGCAGCACCAACTAATCCCATGCCGCCACTAACGCCTTCGGGACCACCCATATTGAGTTTTTCTTTCACAAAATCGATAGCTTTATCTTTTACAGTGGTAAATGCACCTTTTGCCATTTCAATCATAGCACCAACACCATCCGGTATTGAGACACCTACTTTTTCAAGTGCAATATTGAGTAGCTTTCCAGGATTCTCTACATAGTCCCAAACGTTTCCTGTCCATTCACCGATTTTCTTTCCTGCTGCAATCGTGGTGTCTTTTGCATAGTTATAACCCGTTGATATTTTGTCACTTGTCCAAGTTACTCCGGATTTAATATCATCCCAAGCACTTCCAAAAATACCTTTAGCATACGCAGGTATACCACTATCCAACAACTGACGAGTCATTTTCGCCGGAATAACTTGTGCTCCTTTTGCTATATTCGCAAGCACGTTTCTACCTTCGTACATACCGGTTGTTCCGTCTCGATTAATAATTAATTCAGGTCCGCTGTTGTCTCCTTTACCATCATTAATTAACGCTAATCCACCTTTATGGCTTTTGGTGCCGTGCGCCAACTGCGGTACGTCCCATTCAACTAACTGTTTGTCTTTTGGAACTTGTAATTTACCGAGTACCCAGTTAACCCCACCGATAACGCCATTAACGCCACCACCGATGCCGTCCATCATTTTTTGGCCTAAATCTTTCACTCCATCTTTCACTTTATATGCCATTTGTACTAATCCATCTTTCATTTTCCCTGGCATATCCTTTACACTCTGGACCATCTTCCCAACCCACTCAGATACATTATCGCGCATGTTAGAAAAAATTCCTGATACATTATCTTTTAAAGTGGTGAATCTGTCTCTAACATTTTTCACAACATTTTTTACTGGATTCCAGATTTTATCTTTGACTGCATTCCACAAACGCTGTGCCGTGTCACGGATTGTAGTGAAAATATTTGATACATTATCACGCATAGTTGTAAATCTAGTACGGACAAAGTCAACTATATTTCGGATAATTGTTTGGAAAAAAGTATAAATATTATTCCACAATAATGAAATCAATTCTTTTATTTTCGTGGTGATAGAATTGATAGTTTCACGCATCGCAGTAAATCTATTTCTAATAAATGTGACAATTGTTGATATGATTTTACTGAAAAACGACCAGATTCCATTCCAAATTGTTGTAATCACATTTCGGATAGTCTCTGTTATAGAACCGACTGTATTTCTCATGCCGCTAAAACTACTTCGGACAAACCCGACTATCCAAGTTATTACAGTAGAAAACAGGCTGCGTATGCCTCCCCACATGGTCGTAAATAATCCAGCAAAGCCTTTAATAAATATGACTCCACCTTTGATAATTCGACCGAAGAAAGATACCTGAACAAAATTCCAGATGAATTGTACCGCTCCGCCTAAAATTTGCTTAACTGCATCCCACAAAGCCGACCAATTTCCGGTGAATAATGCACTGAAAAATTGTATTAAACCAGTTATCACCTTGAGGGCTCCATCTATCGTACCCTTGATAGCATTCCAGGTTTCGATGACAATAAATTTTACAACAGGCCAAACATAGGACATGATGTTAGAAATAACATTCATCGCGCCTTTTATGATCGTTACGATATACGGAAAAACAAATTGAACAGCTGATGATATAGCGTTTATGACACCCGTTGCTATATCACGGATATAAGGCCACACAACAGCCCAGCCTGCCATAATATTATCTAACGCCCATTTAATTACAGTATAAATACCGGTAGCAAATCCTTTAATGCCTGACCAGATTATGTTAGCTGTTCCAAGGACAAACGATTGTATAAAACTCCACACGTTTTGTGCAGCTTGAGAAATCATTTCACCGTGTTCATTCCAAAAATCTGTAAGACTAGACCAAACAGATTTCACATATCCTACCACAGTGGATATTGCCAGTGAAACATTATCTCTTACACTATTAAAAATCGAGGTTGCTTTAGCTAAAATGCTATCTCCATTTTGATTCCACCAGTTTATTAAACCGCCCCATAAATTTTTAACAAAATCTACAGCAGTTTGGATGCCGGTAGATACTGCAGTTTTTATGCTACCAAAGATGCTTGTTGCTTTTTCGACCATGCTTTCGCCAGTAGAACTAAACCACGAAGTTAATCCAGACCAAGCGTTTTTAACAAAATCTACTGTTGCGCCAAAAGCCTTTTTCACAATGTCTCGAAAAAGAACAATTTTTAATGCAATACCATCTAAAACAGCTATCATTTTATCGGATACACCGATACTGCTTAAAAGGTCTCTGCCTTCTTGTCCGTCATCTTTAAATAATCCTTTAATGCCATCGACGAAGTTGGTAACAAGACCTCTGATATGGGATAATTTGAGTGCAATAAAGTCCACTGTCTCAATAAATTTATCTGAGAAACCAAGACTGGCTAAAATATCTCTTCCGGATTGTCCATCATCATGAAAAAGACCTTTAATACCTTCAATGAATTCTTTTACTTTTGCAAATGCATTTTTAACTCCATCTATAATTTTATTTACGCCTTCACGGAATGTCTCTGATTTTTTATAAGCTGTTACAAATGCTGTTCCTAATGCTAATACTCCAGAGATTATCCAACCTACCGGTCCCGTGAGAACCCTTATTCCTCCAAGAATCAACCTCAGCATTTTAGTTAGCAAACCGCCTTTTTTCGCACCACTTGCAGTAGCTTTCCCGAAGTTTTTCACTTTAGAAATAACCGGTTGTATAAACCTAGCGAAATCTTTAAATCCTCGTGTCGCACTCCTTATAACAGTGAAAAACACCCCTAAACCAAAAACTAATGGCCCTAATGCAGCTGCTAAAGCACCAATAATAACCCCTGTAACTTTTGCTGCTGGGGATAGATTATTGAGCCACTGTACTAAACCTTTCAGTTTTTCCGCACCCATTTCTAAAGCCGGGAGCATCGTTTCATAAACAGAAATCATAAAACCTTCTAATCCAGATTTGATTTCTCGCAATGTACCGCCAAGCGTGCCTTCCATTATGTCGGACATTTCTTTGGCAGCTCCGTTTGAATCTTCGATAGCACCGGCTAACTTTTTATAATCTTCTTCCGACGCATTAACAATGGATAACGCACCCGACATGGCTTCTTTTCCAAATATCGTTGCAGCTGCAGATGCTTGTTGTTCCTCTGACAGACCAGAAAAAGATGAACGCAAATCATCCATAATTTCATCAAAGGATTTCATGTTGCCTTCTCCATCAGTAAGGGAAATGCCCAGCCTGTCCATTTCAGTTTTCATTTGATCCGTTGGTTTAGCGAGGTTTGTCATCATGGTGCGCAACGCAGTACCGGCTTTTTCACCTTTGATACCTGCATTAGACATTAAACCGATGGCCGTCGCTGTATCTTCTACAGAGTAACCTAGTGCACCTGCGACCGGAGCTACGTATTTAAACGCATTACCTAAACCACTAACATTGGTGTTGGCGTTAGCACTAGCTGCTGCTAAAACATCTGCAAACCTTCCGCTATCCTCCGCACTTAATCCAAATGCAGATAAAGCATCTGTGACAATATCTGATACAGTAGCAAGGTCTTCCCCAGATGCAGCCGCAAGAGACATAACACCTTCAATACCGCCAAGCATATCCTCTGTTTGCCATCCAGCTAAGGCCATGTATTCAAGCGCTTCTGCTGATTCTGATGCACTAAATCTGGTTGTTGCCCCCATTTCCTTGGCTTTATCTCGTAATTTAGTTAAATCATCGCCAGTAGCGCCGGATATAGCTTGTACTCTGGCCATGCTATCGTCAAAATCAATACCGGTTTTTGTAGCCAAGGCACCGAAACCCATTAATGGAGCAGTGACGTACATCATCATGTTTTTGCCAACATCTTTCATTACGTCTCCAACGGCCCCTATTTTTTCACCGAAAACAGCAGCTTTATCTCCAAACTGGACAAGCTTGGATTCATTTAATTCTTGCTCTCTGCGTAGTTGTTCCAGTTCATCAGTTGTACGCTCTACATATCTTTCCAGATTATTTAAAGCTGCAGCCTGATTGTTGTACTCTCTTTCTGCTTTTTCTGCCTCAGCAGAACCTTTTCCATTTTCATCAATCATTTTTTCCATTTCATCTTTTGCAGCTTTAGTAACTGATTTTTGTACTTCTAATTTTTTGTTTAGACCTTCTAGCCTTGTTTCATATTTGGATACCGATCTGTCCGACCTGTCAAACGAGGACATGTTATTTCTCATTTCACTATTGACTGTACGGATTTTGTCTTTTAAACCAGTCAGACCTCGTTCTAAACCAATGGAGTCTAAATCTAACCCAATACTTAATCCTTCTATTCTTTCCAATTAAATTTACCTCCCTTCGTTTAGAAAAAGGAAAAATCACCTAGTGCCACCGAATGCAGCAATAAGTGATTTTTCTTCTTTTGGTTTACTTTTTTCTGCCAAAATGTCTAAGACAAAGTTATACGGCATGTTTAATATTTCATTTATATCCTTGCCGTCTTTCATCAAATCGTGGATGAGATTATCCATGTATTGTTTTTGTTTAGCTGGAGAAAAATCCTCATCCATTAATTTTTCTTCTCCAGGAACTTTTTTGTTTCATTGCTTTGCTGTCCTTGTGCTATAAATACAATCTGCTCTTGCAACGTGGTGATAGCACTTGGAGCATGTAGACCGTTTTCTAACTCCTCACGGGTAAATTGTCCTTTGTAAACATCGTTTGCTACAAAATCAATTAATTTTCCAATCAATTCACGCTCGCTCAATTTATCCTCATCGTCTGAATTATCAATTTCCGCTGTTAAATCAGTAGCTTGATAGATTACACTTAACGGGATAAATGCAGGGGTCCAATATTTTTTAGTTTCGACTTCTGCACCTTCTGCTGCTTCTTCTGGGTTTGTTACTAGTTCTATTAAATTTCTTTTTAAATTTGCCATGTATTTTTTCCTCCTAATATAAAAAGAGAGCGATATTATTCGCTCTCTCCATCTGTAATTAATTCTTTTAATGCAGCTGCTTCTTCTTCTGTGAAGAGGTTGTCTCCCGGATCTCCTTTGTCACCTTTAGCGCCTGGGGCTCCATCTTCTCCAGGATCGCCTTTATCCCCTTTGTCTCCCTTAGGACCCGCAGGGCCACGTTCGCCTGTTTTACCACTTGCTTGTCTAACCAATTTAGCAGTGTCGCCTTCTTCTACAGCTTCAGCTATATATCCAATGCCATTCCCATCGGATGAAACAATAACTCCGCCTTCACCAACTTCTACATAGGTCCCAGCAGATAAATCTTCCCCTGCTTCAACATTCCAAACAGGATTATTTTTCATGGTAACATCAACTACATCATTTTCCTTTAACTCTCTAGTTGATACAAAATCAGGGTTACCCCCTGGCGTGGTGACAGAGATGTGAGGAGCTCCATTACCACCACTCATAGACAACAAACGGTTCGACTGGACATCTTCTGTTACAATCGCTTCGAATGTACTCATTATCCTTCTACACCACCTTGGTTTCCGTCTTCATCAGTATTCGGGTACCCTTCTCCAAAGATAGCTTGATAGATAGCATCCCGTTGTGTGGTTTCTCCTTTCGGATCGTAAGCAAAGATGACTGATTTATCATCACTAAATCCTTCTACTTTATCATCTTGGAATTGACCAGAGATTTCGTCAGAAGAGAATTCTGTGGATTCTCCTTTTGTTTCTTTTTCGATACTTGGACGTGTGAAGATCCCTTTCGGTAATCCCACATACTCCGCAGAACCGTCCTCATAAGTTTGCGTAAAAATAACGCCAACGTATGGAGGATTATCGTTTCCACCCGTTCCGATCAATCCATTTTCAGATTCTTCCCAGCCAAGCATGCGGACTTTATCCTGTAAAGGAACTTTATGAAAGCCCCCTGTTACCTCAATATCCCCGCTGGAAGTTGCCATTTCGGCTGTAGTATTATCCCCATAAGCTTTTACGATTTCCTGTTCCATTGTTACTCCAATGCTTTGCAAGAAATTAACACGATTAATTTTTGCAGCTTCATCACCTATAACTTTATAATCAAAATGTTTAACACCAGTTGTGGCCTTGTGTGGCTGATTGATTTTTGGTTCTGCCATTTAAATCACTCCTATTTATAATTTATTAAAATCTTCTCGATACGTTTTCTTGCTATACCTTCTTGCAATCCGGAATATCCCGGTGTCTTTATCCCATTCATCGGGACCAGTTTTTTCGCTGAATCCGTTTTGGCTGACTAATATTTTTCTGATTTGCTTTGCTACTAAATCTCTTGTTTTCCGGTTATCTGACCAGATATCTATTTGAATAAGGGTATCCTCACTTAAATAAATATTGTCGGCATAATCACCAACCTGCGCTGTATCTATCGGGTCCATAACAATATAAATCCCGCTAAAATCACCAGTTGCGGGATATTCATAAAACTTAATTCGATTTCCTACATACCGTTTAATAACACTGTCAGCAACTAAAAGGGAATACATGTAATCGAGCATTAAATCCCCCTCCTAATCGCCTCTTTTACAGCACGTCTATACGCATTTTCTGCATTACGCATAGCCTTAGCGATAGATCCTTTACCTGCAGGGTTAGGGTTTTTGACTGTTCCCCACTCGTTTAAATGGATAATACGATAGCGACTGTCTGGCCCTTTCCAGTGGATTTTTATTGTGCGATTACCTCTCACAGTTATTGGTTGAGACACCGTGATTTCATCATGACTAGCTCCGGTATCTTTCCAACCGGAAAACTGCCTTTGCAATTCAGCAACAAAAACACGCGCGCCTGCTTTCAGTGCTGCATCGCTAATTACTTGCATTTTTGCTTTTCCTAAACGTCTTTCTATTTCTGCCATCACTTTTTGCTGACCTTTAACTTCCACACTCATTGCTTAGCCACCTTTGCGACAATATCTATAAAGCGTCTGTCTTGGAGATTAGGCTGTGCTGTAACGATATTGTAAGGTAAGTCTTTGTAATCCACATCATCAATCTCTAAATAATGCGTGTTGTTAGGTCTATAATCACCTTGCGGATCTCGAATGGTAATCGTGATATCTGATAAGGTTCCATTTGACTTAGCTAGCTCTAAATCTTTTAGCCACACTCTGTCAACTTTGCACATGCACTCATAAAGCACGCTCTTTTGACTTTCCCCTGGTTCGGGACCATCATTAGGGGCATACTCATAAAACGTGATAGGCGTTCGCAATTGACCACTGTGGACTCGTGGTGGCTTATATTTAAAATCACGCATCTGCATCACTCTCCAATGGATAAGCAATATCGATTCCCAGTGCTGTAATATCACTTAGAAAATTATTTTCAAAGTATTCCACAGCGTCATTATAGGCATATCGCGAACGTTCCAAGACAAGTTCTTGCCCCCTAATATCGGTCTCATTGTTTCCTTCAAGCGAAAATTCACCGCATTTACTTTTAACGTAAGCATAAGAAAAGGATAACAACCCTCTCAAGTTGTCATCCTCTGAATTATGTGATATATGCATACGGTTCTTAAACTTTTCCAAAATGTTTTCTGTGATCAATTAGATCACCCCTCTACGCCACCTGGTTCAGAATCATTGGAAATATCCACATCTAAATCATACAATTGTGCAGCGTTGTTATCTTTAGGCTTACCTGTAGCAAACTGTTTTGCAATAAACAGGTCAGCATCTTCTAAAGCAAGCGTTTCAGTATATCGTTTAACTTCCACACCGCCGCCGATAGCTGCAACGTACTCATCTTTAACAAAAAATAGCGCTTTGCCTTTTGGAATAAATACAGATTCCGTCATAATCGGATTAAAAGGAAGATTAGTAGTGTAGACACCACTTGCAGTCTGCACCGTTGCATTTGCTTGAATATCAAACGTATCAAACGGATTAGTCACCATAACGATTTTTCCAGCTACGTTACGTGGACGGTCAGCTACTTCTCCGTCTGATTTCAAACGTTCAGCTAACTTTTTCACAACGCCTTTAAGTTCATTTATGGTGGTGCGCCCTGGTTTAAAAGTAAGAGTACCCGCAGATTCCTTATCTGTAACAGCTCCGTTAGTGCCAACCTCTTTAAGTAAACCGATAGGTTCATTTTGAGATGGACCTCCTCCTTCAACATATCCGCGCTCTAGACCGACAGTCATTGCTTCTGCGATAATTGTGCGTACATAACGCTCAACCCATGCAGGGCCCAATTTAAGCATGTCTTTTGCAATTGGTACAAAAGCAGTTAATTTAAGCTGTTCGATTTTCTCTTTACGGAAGGTTGCATTTAACTGTCCGTTGATATCACCAAACAACGGACCCCATACAGCTTGTCCAGTTGGATCATTTGAATAAATAAATTCCGTAACTGCTCCAAGGTTCTGGATGCCGATTGCTGATAAAAGAGGGTGATTATTTGTAATATCCTCAAAGATACGCTCTTGTGTGGTTTTAGGAAGCGTATCCGTGTCCTTAAATCCGCCTTCTTCAATTACAGCGTTGAAAAACTTCGATTCTTCGGACGTCAATACGTTCTGCCCACGCTGCGACATAACCATTGCATCAGCGTTTTGCATGTTTACTTCATTTAAAATTTGCCCGCGCACATCGTTTGCAAGTGCTTCAAGCATATTATTTAAAGCAGTTGCTTGTTCTTTTTCTGTTCCATTCTGTGTGGCATCAGCAAATGCCTGTTTCTTTTCTTCAAAATTATTGAATTTAATTGTCATTAGGTAATGACCTCCTTGTTTTATAAATTTAAAAAAAGCTTACTCATATTTTTTTGAGTAGGCTCTGGTTCTGGTGGTTTGTTGTTTTGTTGTGCAGCATATTTCGCTACTAAATCATCTTTAAAATTCTCAACGGTTTCTTCTTCCTCTTGCGTGTCATCAATTTCAATTTCTTCTGCTACCTCATCGGCTAATCCTAACGCAACGGCTTCTTCAGCAGTTAGCCAAGTTTCATCTTTAAGCAATGTAACCAATTCATCATCGGACCCAACAAAACGATTTTTATACGAGGCACGTAATGCTGTATCAACCTTACGCAAGTCTTTAGCCGTCTTTTCAAACATATCAGCATTACCATATTCGATGGTGCTGGCTTGGTGTACCATCATCATGGTATTGCTTGGCATAATGACTTTATCGCCTGCCATCGCAATAACAGATGCAGCGCTTGCTGCCCAACCATCAATATGCACAATAATTTCTGCATCATGCTGTTTTAAGATATTACAGATAGCCACACCATCAAATGCAGACCCACCACCTGAATTAATGTGAACATGAATTTTTTCTGCTGATGTTTGTTGTATCTGTTCTAATACTCTTTCAGCATTGTTCTGCCAGCCTCCAATAAAACCGTAGACAGATAACTTATATTCGTTATCGGATTTTGCTTCAAAACGAATGTCTCTTTTAAGATTAATTAATTTATTCATATCCGGTTTGTTCACTTATTCTCACCCCCTTCAAATATACAAAGGCTACTACCTGTAGCTAGGAGATAGATGACCACCTACCTTTCCTGTGATTCTTCATTACTTTCCACAACCTCGGAATAGTTCTTCGTCATCACATACTTGTTATGAATTGGTTCATCGGTTTCTGGTAACTTGAATTTATCCCGCATTTCATTAGGATTCATCACGCTGGTAGCGATTATCTTGTCAGCAGCATTAGCTAGGTCGAATATATCTCGATAGCTTGGCCTGATTACTTCCAGATTCTCACCGTTTAAATAATCCTTTTTCTCAATGAATTTATTATTTAATTCATCGCTAATCTTTTCGATAATCGGGTCTATACAAAAAAACATGAAATTTCTTGTCTGTTTCTCCACATCAGCCATCTCCCCGTGAATGAGAGAGGGAGGGATTCCCAATGCTTTTGCCACTTGATTCATAAAGTCGTTCGTGGCTTTTGTGACATCCTCCACAGATTGACCAGAACCAACAGCGCCCTTTGAATGCTCCTCATACTTAAAACCTTGTTGTTGTGGGACAATAGCAAAAGCTTTTGTCTTGATTGACCCATAAAGCTTGTCTATGAATTTTTGTAAAGGGTTTTGCCCGTCCTCATCTTTTCTCACTGTAGTGCTTACATCTACAGTTGCTCGTATCTGGTTTTTGTGTTTCTGAAATTCCAACAATCTACCAATCAATTCGCCGTAATCATCATAAACGGTATCTATTAATCTTGATAAATTTACATTGCTGTACTCAATAAAA
Organism: Oceanobacillus sp. FSL K6-0251; assembly: GCF_038004725.1. Classification (NCBI taxonomy): domain Bacteria; kingdom Bacillati; phylum Bacillota; class Bacilli; order Caryophanales; family Bacillaceae; genus Oceanobacillus; species Oceanobacillus sp. FSL K6-0251. The sequence goes on from NZ_JBBORS010000001.1 coordinate 3,582,641, forward strand.
ATAACCTCACTCATAGGAAACGTCCTTTGAAAAGTGAAGTTATTTATTGTCACATCTTTAAATAAATCTTCCACAAGCCCATATTCGATGCGATTGTAATCATCCGCAATTAATAAATCATCTGTATCCGATTTAATGATTAAACACTCAGTGTCATGTATCAGCTTATGGATAACAGTCTGCCAAAATATAGCCGCTGATTGGTTCTGATTCGGTCTGACGTTTAATTTATAATACATTTCATCTTTAACAGTTTTCTTATCTTTTCGAATCCTAAACTCTGACTGACTGATGGTTCTTCCGATAAAATCCACACACGTTTGTACAGCTAACTTTTTTTGCTGTATACGTTCGGAGGTGGAATCGATTAAATCTAGGTCATACATCTGTTCCAGTTCTTTATTTTTCCTGAGTAAATCAAATAACCCCAATGTCTCACCTCCTTACCAGCACTTTGAACACATCTTTAACTGACTCTTTCAGTGCGAACTGATTATATCGACAGGTTTCTTTTATTGCTTCTCGATACTCCGGACAAGACTTTAGGAGCTTCTGTTCCTCCTGCGTTTGTTTGGATACGAACCTTTCAAAAATAGTCTCCATAAAATCAAACCCCTTAAAAACTAATTTCATCTAAGAAGAATTCCTCTTCTTCTTCCAAGATATTATCTGCTTGCCACAAGGCATGGATGAAAGCTTGGAATCCGTCTGTTTTTCTCCGAATCTCATCTTTTTTCAAGTACTCTTTATTTCCATCTTTTTTTATCTTTACATATACATTATTTGTAAACCAACGCATTAATGGATTGTCTCCATAAATGATATTATGATTAGCAAATAACGTCTCTACCCTTGGAGCCAAGAGGGAGTGGATTGCTTTAGGATTTCGAATATATATTAATTCAAACCCTTCTGCTTCCAATGCTGTTTTGACTAAATCCAAACGGAATGTATCTGCCACTATTCGATGTAACCCGTATTTTTCTCGCATATCGCAAAACCAATTAACAATGTGCTTGATATCAATAACAGGCTCATCCACAACGGTTAATAACCCGTCATGCTCCCAATCGTAAATAGGCGCTTTTAATTTTACGTTATTCAAAAATCCTTTGCGGACAAATGAATGAGTTTTCCAGATGTAATCATCGCCGACTTTAAACAATAATCCTACTGCAGCAAAGTCTTTAATACTGGCGAAGTCTAATCCACCTACACACGTTTTATGTTCTAATTCCGGCATCGGTCTGTTAGTCGCCTTTATGTCTTCCCATGAAGCGACTGTTTGTGTTGGGTCAACTTCTGGCAGATTCATTCGTTTTGTCATAAACTCCATGCGATTGCTGGGGTTGTTCACAAGCTGTTTATACTGTGTTTTAACTTTCCTGAATAAACCCTTACCGTAACTACTCATTGGTTCACAAAACATCGGATTCGCTTTTTCCCAAGCAGTGAAATCATCTACTTCTTTCGGGTCATCAATCTTGCAGATGAAAGGAAACATCGGATCGTCTAATTCTTTGCCCTCTAAGATGTTCATAGCGCGTTCTTTTGTCTTGTCCAAGAAACCTTCACGCACAAATCCATCTGTGCCAATAAAGAACTCTCTGCCGTTGTCTACTTTACCCAATCCACTAGAAAATACATTCACTGTATCGTAATTTTCATATTGATGAATTTCATCGTATATGATGCAACCGTCTCTAAGACCGTCTTTTGTGTTGGCGTTTGAAGTATGATATTGAACAATGCTTTTCGTGTCATTCCCAAGTATTTCAACCTTGGTCCGATAAAACATATTTTCTAAAACCTTTTCACCTTCAATAACATCATATATTTCCCGGAATGATGTTTTCGCCTGCAGTTCACTATTCGCTACGATCGATATATTGTAACGATCAATCCCATGCAGTGGACTAATGAAAAAATGAGCCAACGCGGATATAAGTCCATTCTTCCCTCCACCTCTCGCCATCATAATTAAAAATTGCTCATAAAAAACAGCGCCGTCTTTGTAAAACAAAAAGACAAACGCTGCGATGAATTTCTGAAATGGCTGTAAAGGGAAGTACCATTTTTCAGTAAAGGCTATGAAGTTTTCAATTTTTGTTTCATCGAAATATAAATCATCCCTGTTAAGGACGTGTTTTTGTAGATGTTCGATTAAGAGAATGCGCTCTTTATTCAACTTAATCTTACCGTCCATATAAAGGCTGATATATTCATCCACATGCTTATTTGTAATCATATCAGATCGTCAGCAGAGCGCGTGGGTTCTTCTTCGATTTCCGGTGCGAAACCAAATGACTTTTCTATACTCAGTAAAGCAGCGTTTGCTTTGTTACGTTCTGTCAGCAGAGGGTGAGCCTTCACGAATGTTTGTGAGGCGTTTACTGTTATAACAGATTCCCCTTCTTTTTTAATGGTTGCATCCATGCGTCTATATGATTCCACATGCTGAATGTATCTTTCGACTTTCTCAACTTGCATCAAATCATCCACATCTATTCTTTCCATCAGCTGCTTTTTTAGTTTAGGAATACTTACCGCCATGTACTCACCCCCTATTGTGTATTATTTTTCCTTTGAATCTCGGAAGTCGATTCCCCTGCCCGGTCCCCAGGCTAAAAAGATTTGCCAAAGTTTTGGGTGGGGGGGATTATAATTGTTTCTGTAATTCTTCTTTTTCTTTTTTCGCTTCTTCTTTTTTCGTGCGACAATAATTCAACGTTTCTTCCGCAGCTTCGATTTCTTCATCATTCATTCTGATTACTTTATCAAGAATTTCTATTCTATTATCTATCACTCTTTTTAAATAACTCATCATATCACCTCGTATATTTATTTTTCCATTTCCACAACACTAATTGTATCCTGAACATAATAGAATCAATTCGTTCTGCAATGGTTTTATTGCCAACTAATTTTGAGTCTGATTTCATTAATTCTTCAATCGGTGTTATGGATAGATATTCATCTGTGAAGAACATCGGTCCGTAATTAGTTATTTTATAATATTTCCATTGAGATATATCTATACCACGTAATTGCATTCGCTTTAAATGCTTATGATAAATATCATCATCAATTGGTTTTATTTTTAATTGTTTAATCTTCTCTTCAATCATCCAATCACCACCATTCATCTCCTGCCCACTTATTCTTTTTCTTCTCGAATATTCTGCCTTCCTTAACATTATGATGATACACACACAATGTCTGCAGGTTATCCAACGTTAAAGCCAGCTTAGGATAATGTTCTATTGGATAGATATGATCCACGTTTAACTTAACCTCTTTACGTTCTCCTGGTGTCTTGATGCTGTCGACTGTTACCTTGCCTTCTTTCTTGCATTGGACACACTCATAGTTGTCACGCTTAAGTGCTTCTAATCGAACACCGTCTTTACCACACCATTCCTTAGAACGATAGAACCTTTTCTTTTGTTCGTATGTTTTGTATTCAGGCATTGTGAAATCACATCGAAGAATCTTTAGTAGATTGTCTTTTAACCTCTTGGCTAATAAACTCTTTAACGTCCGGATGCAACGAACCACATTTAGCAACTTCCTCATCGTCAGCATAAGCTCTTACAATCTCATCTACAGGTTCGACATAACCGCCGACTTCATAATGAATCAGGTCAAGAACTCTACTTACTTTTTCCTCTTGTCCTCCAAAGTCTGTGAGAAACTCTGCATATCGCATCATTGACTCCACTCGTTGTACATCGAATCGTTTCAATTTATTCTCCCTCTTTCCTGTAGGTAGTTTCTGTTTGTATTTTGCATAATGGAATTTGTCTATAAAAGGTCCTCCACACTTAGGGCACTCAATTACTTCTTGGTTGTTATTCTTGGCTCCAACCGTAGAAGTACTGCAATCACAAAACAAACATATTCTTGGTGTGCTATACACGAATAACCCTCCCTTTCCAAACAAAAATAAAAAGACATCCCATAACGGAATGCCTCTATGTAAAGTGGTGCAGCCTAATACGGAAGCTGCACCCAATTAAGATATAGGCGACACAGAACTTATCCAAGGCTCTGCGTCTTGAAATAAATTAATTTAAACACATACATAGGATGTTGTATTTAGGTAAAATCCCTATACTAGCATAATAAATCATTTTTAGACCTCAAAAGTGACATGATAGTGACATTTATAAATATAATATGTTTCCTATTCTCACTGACTTAAAATGTTTACACATGGTTGGTGTCATCGGTTTTATATTCCTGGTGGCAAGCTTTGCTCGGAAATGCTTAAAGGTGCTACTCCTTCTTGGTATCGTTTTAGTCACCTCCATCCTAACACCTCCACAGTTGCTTGGATGATCTCATTTCTCCAACGCATAGCTTGCCTTTTACTTACATTCAGCTCCAGAGCTATTCCATCCCAAGTCAACTGTCTATTCTTTGACCAATACTTTAATCTTACTAACTGTTTATAATTATCTGGTAATGCATTATATACCTGGTCAATAGCATCCACAATGTCATTCAGATGGTTAAGCTGTTTGTTGCGTGTTAATCTTGTAGCCATATTGCCGGTCGGATCTCCTGGTTTCCTTACAGAGTTTGCCCCTCCGCCCGTATTCGTGTCTGGTTCTTCATCAAATGGATTCATAATGGATTCTCTCAGTTTGCTAATCTCTTTTAATGTATCGTGATAGTCGTACCATTCTGATTCTACTTGTTTGAAAGTTAATTTTTTTGTTTTAATGGCTGTTGTCACCGTATCACCCCTTATTCATAAACTTCTCCAAGATACTTGATTCCTTGTATACTTTCCGGTCCATTGCTACTCCCTAGAAAATAACGTTCGCATGCATTGGCAACCAATTTGATATCCTTATATTTTGTGGTTACTTTAAATGTATTTTCGATACATATTACCTTGTGCGTGATTTCCCATAAATGTTTCATCATCACTCAACCCTCTCCTTCACGTATACAGCCTCATAGTACGTTTCTTCAATCGTCATGATGTATTGACCTCTCTTGTTGAATATCTTCTCATATGCCGTTATTTCTTCAATTGGCTTCTTGCACTCGAAACCGGATTTTTCCTTGTCTATACACAACATCAGACATTTACGCTTATTTGCGTGTCTAACCCTGCTAATTGCTCTCATTCCTCTAGACCTCGTCGATGTAGTGACTCACTCGTACTACTTCTGACGCATTGACTATATTAGTTTCGTTTCCGCTATTAATCGATATATAGCCAGGAATTTTACTTTTAAAAGTGCTTATAATGATATCATTCACTTGTTCTATAGATTTCTTATGCTCCTCATTAATAGGAACTTCTATTACATCCTCGCGACCATTTTTGTAAAGAATTGAATAAGTTATTTTCATGCTATACCTCCTCTGTATACTTAACCCCAGTTGACCCGTATCCATTCACACCACGCACTGAACCAGACAGCTTGTCCACCTCTTCAAATTCTGTTCTAGCTACTGGAGCAAGTATCCCTTGTGCTATCCTATCTCCCTTTTGAATCTTGTAATGCATTCCTTTTATACAATCCCAAGCATGATTACTAACATTGTTTCCCGATATGTCGTGATATACAGGAACTACAAAACTGTTCATTTCTAAATTTTCTCGAATTGTACATGGAGTTATGTTATCTACTATCACACCAACCTCACCACGATAATTGGAATCAATCGTGCCAAGCTGTACTCTCAATTTTGTTTTCAAAGTGATACCGGATCGTGGTCTGACTTGAATTTCAAACCCTTCCGGTATATCGAATGCTAACCCTGTCTTAATAAGTTTTGTTTCTCCTGGTTCAATAATTACATCTTCCACAGCGACTAAATCAAAGCCACTATCACCTTGCTGTGCGTATTTAGGTAATACCGCATCCTGATGCATCTTTTTGACTTTCATTGATTGACCTCCTAATAAAGTGAAGTTCTTTCATCTATTCTTTTGGTAGCTTCTTTGCCCATTTCTTGCATATCCCAATCAGGGTTGTTGTTCGCCAGCTCTTTAATATATTGATACTTAATTTCATCCTCTAGCCTGTCGTAAGTTCCTTCCGGGCCACTTGCGTATTCGCTACTAACTCGTGGGTAATAAAGCTTCAGATGCAATTCAACAATGCTATCAATCACATAATCCTTAAAATTCTTTTCCGCCATATCCATCCCCCTATCTAAAAATCACATAATCATAATCCCTTACTTTGCTGTGGTACGTTTTAACAACAATCAGTACATCATCATCGTGCGTTTTCTTGGTGGTTTCTTTGACATAAATCTTCTTCATATCAATCAACCTCCTTGTCTAAATCGAATATTATCAGCCTATCTCCACCGTCTCTCTTAGCATTTGCTGGAGACATATAAAAAGTGAATGTTCTTTTATTAATTCCTAGCTTTTGTATGATGTTCTCCCTAGTGTCGATGAATAAAAACTCTTCGCCTTTGTAAACTGCGTATTCTGGTGGTTTATCTACCTCAATCACATTGAATCCTTCATCATCACCGGAGACAGCTTTTCTTTTCCAGTAATAGAACCTGCTTTTTGTTATACCTAATTTATTAATAATTTGTGGTGCAGTTCCCTCTGCAATCAGATCCGTTCCGTCATATGCTTCGTAGCGTTTCATAACTTACCACCAACTTTGCTCTGGGGCTTGTACCACTTTTCTCTCAAGAGCCTTGTCAAAACACTTATCACATAAGCTACTGCTATTGTTCCGTACTTCGTTTACTTTGCAATCAATGCATTTTTTCATAAAAACCCCTCCCTTAATTAACTGGTGTCGGTATAGAATCGTCTCCAGTCACAGCCTCATATTCTGCCACAACATCCTCATCTGTCATCATTGCTACCATGTGTACCGGATAATCTGCGTTTAACAGCCATTCTCTTAGCTTTTTATAGATTTCCATTAGGATTCTCCTTCCAATGCTTGTTGCGCTTTTTCGCCATTATCGTTATAAGCTAATGGCATCTCATAACGATTATCTGTAATGAGTTTTCCTTCTTTCCATATTTGAGGGTTTGCATAAAACTCCAAAGCCTCTTTGTAGCGCTGGTTTTCTTCTGCCAGCCTCTGATACTTTTTGTCATAAAATTTCTGTGAGAAAGACCACTGTTTCTCCAACTCCTGCACCTTTTCAGCTTGTTGGATAAGCCAGTTTATATCGAACGTGCTTAGCGCATGCATTTGCAGTTGTTTATCTTTTATAATTTCCAACCGTTCATCCATCACGATTCACTCCTTAATTTGATTAATCCCTCGAACATTTATGAAATTAGATGTTTTATGCTAATCAACATTCATCGGATTACAGCTCATACATAAATCCAGTGTTACGATTATTCTTTGCAATCTCCCAAAAATCTCGTAAATTGTTAAATTTGTATTCCGCGCTTTCATACACTCCGTTCCCATTGGATGTATAAATACCTCCATTGGTATGCAAAGCCACCACATGAGCTATTTTCGATTCATTCCATTCCTTTAGTTGCTTCTTTGTTATCTTTTGGATATTTAAATTAATACCAATATTGTTTAATGGAGGATTCATTCTCCCTCACCCTCCATCCTCTCCAGTTGATTATTCAACTGCCAATAAGCATCAGTGATATTCTCTAAATCTATTTCTAGGTTGATTTTATCCAGTAGCAAATCTGCGTTCTCTTGCTTTAATTGTTCATTCTCTGCATGCACTTCTTTGACTTCGTTAGCCATATAAAACATTGCAATAACAGCACCAACCAATAAAACAGCCAATCCGGCATCTAATATCTTTTGTTTCATGCTATCCCTCCAATACTTTCCTGCGTTCTGAATCGAATATATACACTTCATCCCAAATGCCATAATTTTCTCTTTGTATATATAGCGCATCCGACAACACATCAGTCGTGTACACAACGTCATTTAATCCACCAGCCGGATAATATTCCGGGGTTATAAATATCCAGTATCTCTTAGTTAAATCATGCTTCAATTCAAACCCTCCATTTGGTTAGTTTGAGAAGTTTTAACATCTCTTTATATATTTAGTCTCAAATCTATTAATCTCTATCCCTACCAACCTCTAAACAAATCATAAAACGACTTTTGCCAATACTTTGATAACTTAGGGTTGAAATTGCTTTTTACACCTTTTCTTCGTTCGTTAATAACAAATTTAATTTTCATTATCAATCACCCGGTTCAAATACCAAGAAGCTTTCTTTAAATCCTCAATGCCATTTTTCTTTTCATGCCTGAAAATATATTTAACAACATTCCCAAGCATATATGCTTTCTTGCCTTCCATGCCTTCTGTTAACTGTTCAATCATTTCGATTACTTCTGTTTTTCCTTTGTAATGCTCTGGATGATTTATGTTATCCACTATTTCACCTCATTTATAATTTTTTCTAGATCTTTTCTAGACCTACAGCGATAACTGCGTTTATCTAAATTAATTTTTTCGTTTCGTATATCGCCAATCGCTTTATCCAAATGTTTTAATTGACCTTTCATATTTGAAAAAGATTGTATAACGTGTTTCAACAATTCATTTTCATCCTTCATTTTTCTACGTTCTTTCTGCAATGATTGAAGTTCTTTATAAACCTTGTAGCCTTCCCTGGCATTTAAATCCACAAGTTCAATAAGGTGTAGTAAATCAATTCTTTCTCTTTCCAATTCGCGGATACGATCTGCATTTGCATTGTATTGTTTCGGAATATCTCTAATTGCATCGCGTATTATTATCGTTGTTTGTTCAATTTCCATAAGCTAACCTCCAGTCACGATTTTTATTGCTTCTTCTGGTGATCTAGCCACTCCGCATATTACTGGATATTGCTGCATAGTATTTATAAAGTGTTTTTGGTCGTCTCTCAAACGTCCTTTTTCGTTCTTTACTTCAATAAAAATCATTTTCCCGTCCGATTTACGGAAACCGGATAAATCAGAATATCCTTTAGGTAGTCCTGTATCGAAAAATCTTCCGTCAGCTGTTTTTACTTTGCCGACGTTATTGCGAAAAATAACAGCGTATGGATTTAGTGCTAATCGAATTGCGTTTTGGATGTCGGATTCACGCATTGTTTTAAATCTCCTTTCATGGAACGGTCGCGGAACAGTTTATCAACCCTTCCAATCCCTTACGGCTCTAGTGATAAACCTTGTTTTTTCACCCTGTTTTGGAACAGTTTCACGAAAATCATAAAAGGTTCCCTAGTATTTATATTTTATTTTCTGTTTCTATTTCTTTATTTTTACCCTTCCAACCCTTCCAAAAAGAAAATATAATAATATAAAAGGTTGATATATCAATGTTTTTAAGGTGGAAGGGTTTTAAATCAACTGTTCCAATACCCTTCCTTAACCCTTCCGTTTTTGCTTCAACAGAATGAATGTTCCTAAATAAAAAGTCTGTATTTCTGAAAATTTAATTATTAAAGTTCTAATTCATATTTAATCTGAATGCTTGTTCGTTTGATGGATGCTTTAATTTAATGCCAACATAATGAACACCATTACTGGTTATTTTTTGAAATTTATTACTCATTTCTCTACCGAATTTTGTACTGCTCATTAAATATTGTTCGTTGTCTTTTGCCCACGATTTATATATACCGTATAGATCAGAAGCTTTCTCTCTCTCTCCAGATTTACGTAAGCAACATTCTTCAATAAATAACTCAACTGCATCCATCTCGGTTCGGTATGTCTGGCGCTGGTCTTTAATAATCTGTGGTTCATTTAACCCGATCCGTTTCCATTCCTGGTATCCCTCAACAGCCCAATTTAAAATTCCTTTCATTTCACGTTTTAATTTATTCTTTAACTGCCTGTCCACTTGTTTTTCCGGTATCTGCACCGTAAATGGGATAACTGCTAATCTGCGCCATATACCATCGTCTGTACCTCTAATAATCGGCTTATGGTTTGTAGCCATCCAGATTTTAAACTGTGGAAAATAATCAAACTCATCACCGTATAAGAAACGTGCTGTAACCTTGTCTCCACCAGTCATCTGCTTTACTAAACCTTCATCAAATCGCATGCCATCGTTAGGCTCTGTAGTAGTGACTAATCTCGCTCCATCCAGCCGGGCGACGTCGCTATTCGCTGACCCCTGTTGTGGTTTAACCATTAATGTTTGCGGCTGAATATTCGTTGTGTAACTTCCCATGATTTCAGTGATAATATCTAAAAACACTGATTTACCGTTACGTCCATTACCATGCAGAATAAACATCATTTGTTCTTCTGTTGATCCAGATAAGGAATATCCTACAGCTCGCTGCATATAATCAATTAAAGGCTTGTTTCCATCGAATATCTGATAAAGAAAGTCTATCCATTGTGGGCAATCAATTTTATCCGTATATTCGATGGAAGATATTTTTGTAAAAAACTTACTTTTATCATGTTCGTGTAACTGACCTGTGATTAAATCCAGGTAGCCGTTTTGTACGTTTAATAAATGTTTGTCCTTATCAAACTCATCTGGTTGGATAGGAAGTAAATGCTGGCTTTCTTTCAGCATGTTTGTCTTTCCGTTGCTCCCTCTGGAATATTTGATGTGTTTTCTGAGGTTTTTTTGTGCTTCCTCCTCATTCACATCATCAGAAACAAAAACCGGTTCTTGCTTCATTTTCACCAGAATTTCGTCAACAAGTGATTTGACTTTACCTTCTTGATCCAGTGACCACGTTTTGCCATTATAGAAATACCAATTCTTGCGAACGTAACTGTAACGAACTGCATCATTGAAATTATCAGTAAATCGTTCCGCATTCCCTGTATCATCGTAGGAATAATATTTTTTCTTGACTTCTTTCGTGCTGTCTTCAAGTACATATAAATTAAAATCGTCGTTGTTCTGCTGTGGATTAAATACATTAGAACACTCCTGGATAGCTTTGTTTAATGTTATTTCTCCATACGTAGATCCACTCTGTTTCCTCTCCCACTTCTCGCGGTAGAGGGAAGATTGACGGAAAATAGTATCCATTTTTTCATAATCGCAAGCTGTCCAAAACGCTAAATCATTACAAAATGCCATATCGGCCTCGGACTGGCTATCATAAAATTGGTCCCAGCCACCATTTAAAAACAATTTAAATCGCATGCCATTTTTACTGTTTTCTGCAATTCTGATAATCTCTAATTCTGATAAATTATTACCTTGATTATTTAATGCAGCAGGCGCCTTTATAGGCTCGTTACTGGCAATATATTTATTGTGGAGGTAATTAATTTTTCCATAATCGGTGTCATCCACAATGTGATTGTATCCACCAATGGCATTGCCGGTTACTGTAAAGAAACGACCCGAACTGTAAAATTCTTTGTTCCCTTTCCTGCTTCCATTAGGCGGCAGTTCGCCTTTTAAAATAATGTGGATACCATTCCCGCTAGGTGATATTTCTGCATAACTGCCAAGCATATCTACAAATTCAGAGACGATATTATCTCCATTACCAGATTGATAGCTTTTTATATCCTCTTGGATATTATCAATATCAATACCGATATATGGTTCTTTAAAATAAAACCCAATTCCATCACAATTAAATTTATTGATGGAATCCAGGGCGGTTTGAAAACTCGCCCATGTAGATTCATCATTACTTTTTCCTAAATTACCGGTATTCGCATCTATAGGAATTTTCGTTGTCTTACCGTTTCTCTGCTGCAGTTTGTAACCGCACCAGTGGTGTAGTTCTTTTAATTCGTGCGGTATTTTCTGAAACATGCAGTTCACTCCTTAAAATGGTAAATCGTCATTTTGAACAGTTATTGGTTCGCCGTTATTTTTAAACGGATCGTTATTTGATTGATTATTACTGTCATTGCTTTGTTTCCACTGATGATTAACTTGCGGAAATGCTGTCGGTTTCCATTGCTTCACGTTAAGATTTTCATAGGTTTTACCGTTATACTCCGACGTTTCATTTTCAACGTAAACTTGCAGCGGTTTCCCCCGATAATCTTCCAGCAACTCTTCAAACGTATTGTAAGTTTTTCCGGACTGTAAATTAGCAGCTTTACCGATTGTATTAAACATCATCATGTTATAAGTTCCGGTTGCTTTCGCTTTAAATACACGCTCCCAAATTTTTTGATTTTTATGCGGTTGATCCAGATCATTTCTGATAGTCATTTGAAAATTAGTAAATTCTGCGCCACCTTTTGTTGCGTCTTCTGCTGCATGGTCAATAACAACCTCGTAAACGCCGTCCTCGATTTTTGAAAATCCTTCAAATGTGTTGTTAAAATCTAAATTAAATCCCATTATTTAATCATCCTTTTCTTTTTTTTATTTTTTTTAATTAACTAAACCTCTCGCCTTTGCTTGAAACCAGGCCCAACCATTTTTATATCCCATGTTTCTGGCGTACGCTTGTAATTCTGCCAAACTCTTACATTCTTCTGGAGAACGAAAATCCAGTACAATCTTTTCAGCTTCTTCCTTTTTCTTGCGCTTAATTTCCTTTAGCTCAATCTCCTTGATATTTTCTAATTCTTGCTTTACCAACTCAACTTCATGACCACAATGCGGGCACGAATTGCTGCCAGTTTCAAATACTCCAAAACAGTTTAAACATTGTTTTATTTTTAATGTTCCATCCTCTTGGAATCGTTTAGGTTTTTCATATTTATCACCTAAACTCCACTCTCGCTCATCATCTGGCAGACCATGGCGCTCATAATTATTTACATGGTCCAGAATGATGGCTGTTTTACCCTCACGAAATCTCAATGCTCTACATGCCTGTTGAATGTATAAAGCTGTGGAATCAGTTGGCCTTAATAAGATGCAGCAGTCTACATCCGGCATATCAAATCCGACAGAGATTAAATCAACGTTACATAAAACAGTTATTTCCCCTTTTCGAAAGTCTTTGATAATCTGTTTTCGTTCTTTCTTTGGTGTGTCTCCATCGAAATGAATTGCATTAATACCCTGTTCTTGAAATTCTTTGGCCATCATTTCGCTATGATTGATCGTGGAACAGTAACAAATCGTCTGTTTTCCGTCCGCATAATTTTTATAGTGCTTAATCACATCACCAAACACTGCTTTTGTGGATAATATTTCTTCTGCTTGTCCTTTATCAAAGTCCCCTCTCTTCTTTTTCAGAGCAGAGAGGTCAGCCACCGATGGAGCGTAATATTTATAGGGCGCTAGATGGTTTTTCTTGATTAAACTGCCAATACTTTCACCTTCGACTAAATCGTCGTATATGTCTCCTAATGGCTTGCCATCTAACCTTGTAGGCGTTGCAGTTAGTCCGGCTAACTTAGCATCTGGAAAAGCATCTATTATCTTTCTCCATGTCTTGGCCGCTGAAAAGTGACATTCATCAAATATAATAAAATCTGGTTTAGGGTATTTTGATAGATTCCTAGAAACGGTACCAACCATTGCGATATGAATTGTTTTTCTTTCAATATTGAATTTGTCGAATGTGTCTACAGTTTGTTGCAACAATTCAGTCCTATGGACCAAAAACCATACTGTATTCCCCTTTTCTTGCGATTGTTGAGCCATGTAAGCGAATAAAACTGTTTTACCACCGCCACAACCTAGAACAACACAAGGTGCTCTACTGCCGTTTAAATACGACTTCCTAACATCATTAATTAATTCTTGCTGATAATCTCTAAGTTGGATCATTAACATCACCCAATATTAATTCACTTTGCAAGCACCCTTTGCGATCATCAATCTGATTTTTTGCGTATGTGCTGTTTGATGAACTTAAAACAAAACCTCTTTCACCGTCAGAGTTAATGGCTAACTTTGCAACCACATCACACAACCCAAGAACATTGTTCAAAATTTTATGGTTAATCTGTGGGAAGCTTCTGTTCCATTGTTGTCCTGAACTATCCGTGAATAAATCTGAACTTTCCCATGCAGTCCACACTAGATTGGAACCTAAATTTTTCATGTATCTTAAACTGTTCACGATACGGAACTGCATATATTGATAATCGCCCTGTGACGGGACGCCTTTATTTTTCCCTTTATTACCTAAGTCTGATAACAGGCTACGCTCTAATTCACTGATATTATCAACCACAATGTTGTCATATTTACCTTTATAATTTTCTTCAAGGTCAACAATCAATTCTCCCCAAAACTTCCAAGTATCTGTATTGTCTACATAGGCAATATCAATGTTTTTTTCGCCTTTTAATACCCTGGTTGTCCTATCCACATCAAGCACCAACGTTTTACCCGGAAGGTACTTAATAGCTGTGGTTTTCCCCATTCCCGGTGGTGCATAAATCAGATAAGTTCCTTTATCCGTTTGAATATTAGCAGCATTTGTTATTTGTAAACTCATATAATCACCTCCTATTTAATCAGTAAATGCTTGCCCTGACTTATTCACCTCACCTTTTTTATAGGTTTTAACCTCCCCAGATAATGCTTCACAAAGTTTGTCAAATTCTTCTGATTCCATTGATTCATAATCGTTTTCTAATCTGACGTGTACTTTATGATTCTTATAATTATCTTCTGATTCTTCCCAATGGTTCATGCCCGTTCCGGCATAATGACCTCCTAAGTTACTTCGTGATCCTCTCACCACTTATCCAACCCCTATCTAATCCGCAAGCTTCTGCCTTGTTTTAATTCAGCCCCGTTAATTTTATTTCCGTTTTTCAAATCTGATAGTAATAATTTCTTGTCAATCTTCGGTTTCTGTTCAACTTGATATATTTCAGGAATGCCTTCTTCGTCTAAAATATTGACTGACGGAGGATTGTTCTGCATTGAAAAACTAAATAACCCTGCTTTCACTTTGTCTTTACCGGTCAATGTAAGCTGTTCTTCCACATACATTTTCAAACGTTTTTTATTCGTTTCAAGCGCCTTTCGTTTATCGGCGAGTCTAGTCTCTTCATTTTTCAGCATTTCTATTTCGCCATCTAGATTGCGGATAACTTTACCGATATTTTCGAGTTTGTCCTCGATTGCTAGATTTATAGAATCGAGTGTGTCTTGGAGACCTTCGCCACCTTCATCGATAAGCGACTGCACTTGTTTAAAATCCTGGGTTAAATCGTAGAGGCTACTCATTCACAACAACCCCTTTTTAATAAGAGTGAAAAATTCGTAGCTGTTATATCTGAAATAGAGTCGGTCATATTCAGAATCGAAACTATTTACACAAAGAACTTTACCTTTGACTAATTCATGAAATTTTTCACCGTTTAGATGAATTTCCTTCCCTGGTGGTGAATATAATGAAATAAATCCATTGTCGTACGCTTTTTCCACTTCATTCGAAAGTTCAATCGCTTCATCCAAATTCATTTGCACAATCCTCCCAAACGCCTTATAATAGGCGTATAAATTTATTTTTTAATTTTATTTATAGTCCTTGGCAGAGGACTATTTTTTTCTTTCATCCATTCAATGGGGTCCCAATATTCGCCTGGCTTGTCCTTTAGGCGTTTTCCAGGTGTGGGATACCCGGTGCGTAAGGTTCTTGTGATATCTGGGTGGTCCATAATAACAGCCCCTTTACTTATCTAATCTCTGTTCTACAAAGCAGGATACTTTGAATCTGCTTTTAATTTCATCTATCTCCATGAAAATACAATTTAACGATGGGGTTCTTTCTAATCCTTGTTCTGTCCTGTTTCCTCTTGTTACGAAATAGGGATAATGGGTTTCATTTTTCAATATGTCGCCTTCTCTAATTTCCCATACTTCCCTACCATGATTATTCCACCATCTACACTCTATTTCTTTCTGGATTTCTTCTGGTGTGGCGTGTCGTAATGAATGTGGATAATTGATGGTAGAGTTAACAATAATCCGTTCGTTATTACCTAACGCACCTTCAACCTTTTTAATTTCTTCTACTTGACCGATGTCGCCAGAATGGATGTTAATTACCCAATCCCCTAACTTAAATTCCGTAATAATCTCATAGCTGTTTGGTGTATACAAAAGACGGCACAATTCATCGGTTGATAATTTATTGAGAAATAGATTTTCATCAAATTCCCAATGAGATTTTACGTGACATTCAACAATGTTACTTTTTTCAAAATCCATTTTATTCTTCTTGCGCTCAATTACATCTGCCTGTTCTTGAGTAAGTTGTATCTTCTCCATCTAATTACCACCCTTCCTTCTCAATCTGCTCATCCATCAGCTTTTTATAAAGCATTAACCTTTCGTGTCGATATGGATTACGACGTTTACTTGGGTGGATGGCTCCAAAGGCAGCAACCTTTTTAGTGTAGTAAGCAATACGTTTATCTAACATCCAATCACTCCTATTTCATTGAAATTATTACTATCTCAGACATAATTATTACGGCAATAGCGAACCACAAAATCACTAATGAAGGTTTAGTTTTACTAACGGTGTGCAATATGCCGATTGCTAGCCACGATAATATAATCAAAAAACTTGTAATTATTTTAATCACCTCCTAATTAATCATCATCAAAAACAAAAATCCTAATGACCCAGCAAACAATACGTTTAAATAAAAATCTGTCTTATCCATGGTAATAATTCCTTACATACTCTATTGCTTGTGTTGTAACGTCCTCTTCAATTTTCTTCCGATTAAGCATTTCAAGATTTTCATACGCTAATCTCATTTCGGTTAAAACAACTTCTTTTGTTTCAAACTCTGCATTTGCTGCTATTGCTTTAGCTTTTTCAATTGCTACTAAAAATTGTCCTAGTGCTGTTTCCACAAGAGGTAGATCTTCGTTACGATAGTGAGATTTTAAATTATTGTGCATGGTTAGCCTCCTCCCAAAAAAGATCGTTTAATGTGCAATTGAATATTTTTGCCAGCATTATCATTTCTCTTTGAGTGAATTCAGATATGCCATTCTCTTTCCTGTAATAAGTTTGCTTGGAAATCCTTAGTTTTTTAGCTAAGTCAGATTGCTTTAATTTATGCTCCCTTCTTGCTACATAAAGTTGCATGTTAGGCATTCATCTCACCTCATACGCTTGCAAATTTTTAATAAATTGTATGGAAACATCTACATCTTTACGCTTTATATGGTTATTAGGCGCATTTCCTTTCATCCCTAGATACTTTTTTACCGCAACAAGGATTTTTCTTTTCATTTTTCCAATATCATACGTTCGTTGCTCTTTAGCCTTTTTGCTAGCTTTTGCTTGCTCATAAATATCCCCTGCAAGAACGGTGTCTATTGTCATTTGAACCCCTGCATCATCAACAAACTTTTCTGATTTAACCTTTATTGCGTAATTGATGGCGTATATATCTTGTGGCGTGACATATTCACCTTCTATTTTCTTGTCAATACTATTTAGTTTTTCAGCTGTTTGTTCATGGTATTGATTGTTTGCTGTGTTAATTTTTGCAACCTGTTCAGCGAGAAAATGGATGATTTCCGGATTGTTTTGAATTTCTTGTGCCAAAGTGTTTGTCATATACAAACCTTGTTTTCTGATTTGCGGGAGAACTTCTGATGTTACCCAGCGTTTGAATCGTTTTGCAGATTTTAGTTTGCTTCCGAATATTAATGAGTAGAGACCTGATTCATTAATAATGGTTTTATTAGAAAAGTCATTCCCACTCCATAGGCTTTGGGTCATTTTGACGGAAGCCTTATATGACAAGGTTTGTTTGTCTTCTTTGTCTACATGCTTCCTTATTGCTTGGTCCAAATCCACATATCCCAAAACTTCTGCAACGTCTTTGCCAAGAAAATATGGTTCATCTTCAATCACTAACGTTCTTACATTGTTTTCTTCAAAATTGAATACCTTTAAATCTGTCATACTATCATTCCTTTCTTTTGGTATAATGTTCCTATCTGATTCGATGTCGATAGGCATTAATCTATTGACGCCATCTTTCTTTGAATAAACTATCATTTTTTTATGAGAATCTCCTCCCTCTCGAGCTGATCTGGTGAGGTTTTTTGTTTTTTTCACTTCAATTCACCTCTTCAAATCCCTTGTTCGCATCACATGCGACAAAAGAATTAAAAAAAATTGCCATCGATTCTTCTTTTGATAATTGTAGGATTTCTACAATCCTGTTTGCTTCTTTAATGGTTAAAGTTTCACCTTGATTTCTTAATTTTCTATATAACGAACTTCTATCTATCCCAACTAATTTTGCCAATGTTGTAATACTCATCCCTTTTTCTACAACTTTCCCTCTTAGCTTACTAACATTCATGCTTTAACACCTCCTTCATTATGTCG
The DNA here is from genome assembly GCF_038004725.1 of Oceanobacillus sp. FSL K6-0251. Classification (NCBI taxonomy): domain Bacteria; kingdom Bacillati; phylum Bacillota; class Bacilli; order Caryophanales; family Bacillaceae; genus Oceanobacillus; species Oceanobacillus sp. FSL K6-0251. The sequence continues at coordinate 3,600,870 of NZ_JBBORS010000001.1, forward strand.
CGTGTAGTGCGATTAACCAAATAATAAACCAAATATTCTTAAATGTCAACATAATAATCGCATTTTACGAAAAAAATATCTATTATTATTTTATATATGTTGCATATATGCGATTTTTGTGTTATTATATAATTAGAAAGTGAGGTGATAATAATGAAAATAGGAGATCGTATTAAAAGCAGAAGGAAACAACTTAAATTATCTGTAGATGAATTGGCTAAAAAGTTGGGTAAAAACAGAGCAACTATATATAGGTATGAAAGTAGTGAAATTGAAAATATGCCTATAGACATTATAAAACCATTAGCGGCAGCATTGAGGGTGACACCAGCATTTTTAATGGGATGGGAAGATAACGAGAACGAAATAATCAAAGAACCAGCCGAACCTTACAATTACTATCCCACAGCTATAAGTGCAGGATTACCATTACATGTAGACGGTATAACGGAAAATACTGTAGAAGAAATATCTTTACCGGATTCAGCGCTTGGTAAATGGGCTGGTTGTGATGACTTGTTTATTACAAAAGTTAATGGAGATTCGATGAATAAAATTATCCCCGATAAATCTTTAATAGCTGTTAAACCAGTAGAACTACATCAGTTAAAAGATGGAGATATTGTTGTATATAGTGACGGAGGAGATTATTCAGTTAAACGATTTTATCAAGATGAAGACAATATTATATTTAGACCAGATTCGCACGATATGTCATTTTATGATTATGTTACATCAATAAATAATGACGATTTAGTCATACATGGCAAAGTTGTTGTTTATATTGTGGAATTAGATTAAATTACTGACGTCAATAATTTAACACAGGCAGGCTAGCTACCTGCCTATTTATGTAAAAGGAGGACTAAGAGTGGCAGTTTATAAAGACAAAAAAAGAAACACTTATTATTATAGCGTTTATGTAGATTTACCAAATGGAGAAAAGAAACGTTTTATGAAGAGAGGATTTAAATCAAAAAAAGAAGCAAAGGATGCTGAAATTGATTTCCTTTACAATTTCGATGTGGAGGACGAGGAAAACTTATCCTTTGGGAAAATAGCTGATATGTATCTTGATTGGTATAGAAAGAGAAGAAAAGAATCTTCTTACATGAAAATAGAGAGCGTAGTACGAATCCATTTAAAACCACGATTTGAACACAAGAAAATTAAAGATATATCCAAAAGAGACGTCATTCGATTCCATGATCATTTGCTTGACAACTTGGGTGTTGCAAGTGCTAAAAAAGTGCATACCGTTTTATCAGCTACATTAAACTATGCTATTAGGCTGGAATATTTAAAAGTAAATGTAGCACGAGAAGTTGGAAATATTGAAATGAAAGAGCCGAAAAGATTAGATTTTTGGACAATAGATGAATTTAAACAATTCATACAAGAGGCTGATGAGCTACTGTTTCGTACGTTGTTTATGGTTTTGTTTTATGGCGGTTTAAGAAAAGGAGAGGCATTGGCATTGACCTGGAAAGATATTGATTTTGATAACAACACAATCGATATTAATAAAACTGTTTATCACAATCGTGTTACATCTCCCAAAAATGAATCATCTAATCGTAAAATAAAAATGCCTCAACACACCATGAAATTATTAGGCGAGTTGAAGCTTCAAAATAAAAACAAAATTGATTATGTTGTTTTTGGTGAATATTTTAACCATGTATCCCACACTACTATTGATAGGCGATTCGAAGAGTATATAAAGCAATCAAAAGTAAAACGTATTAGAATACACGATTTAAGGCATTCTCACGCATCGTATTTAATCAATCTAGGTAATGACATCCAAATTATTAGCAAACGCTTAGGGCATGCTAACACGTCAACAACGTATGACATTTATAGCCACCTTTACCCGAATGCTGAAGATGAAGCAATCGAAAAAATGGAGAACGACTTTAAACCAGCAAGCGTGGTGAACATAAGTGACTACAAATAACTTACAGTATCACAAATCGTATCACGATTTTGTAACCTCAATAACACCAACGCTTACAGGTCTTTTTATGGAGACGGAGGGAGTCGAACCCTCGTCCAGAGATATCGCCACTCAAGTATCTACACGCTTAGTTGGTATATTATCATTCGCTCACATGTCGGCCTGCCAACAGGCTTCCATGGAGCTAGTCTGATTCAGTTCTTCTGCCCATCCTCAGACGGTGGATAGCAGTATAGCCCGCTTCATTTGAGACCCTTCAATCTGCCACACGGGCGATGGCAGGAAGGATCGTTTTAGGCTACTTACGCAGCTGCTAAAACAGGTTGATTGTTTTCTTTGCCAGTTATATTTAGGCGTAACGTTTTACGAGCCGTAACCTCGACGTGCAACTTGAGCTCAATCTATCCCTGTCGAATCCGTAACGTCCCCGTATCATAAAAAACACAGGGAATAATTAAGCAAACTTAAATTATTCAACTGTACCCTGCTATCCTGATAGCAGCTGTTTTCTTCACAGCATACCACGAATAGGGTACCTTTCATTATAACAAACCATACCTAATTGTCAAGTATGCTCCGGATTACCGCATATGATCTTTAATGGCCCTGTCCACATCCCGTTTCATTTGTTTACGTTTCAGGTCTTCACGCTTGTCGTATTTCTTTTTCCCTCTTCCAAGACCAATTAATACTTTTGCATAGCCATTTTTAATATAAATCTTTAATGGAACTAATGCATAGCCCTGCTGCAGGGTTAAGCCGATTAATTTATCAATTTCCTTCCGATGAAGCAGCAGCTTTCTTGAACGGGTCGGGTCGTGATTATACCGGTTCCCCTGCTCATATTCGGCAATATGCAGGTTCACTAATTGCACTTCCCCTTTTCTGTCGATTCGCGCATGGGCGTCCTTAATATTTACTCTGCCATTCCGAATAGACTTGATTTCTGTCCCCTGCAGGACAATGCCTGCCTCGTAGGTTTCTTCAATAAAATAATCGTGGGAAGCTTTTTTATTTTGTGCAATGGTTTTTCCATTTCCTTTTGGCATTTGAAATCATCCTCTTCCATCGAACTTTGAAAAGTTCTTATTCACTCAAAAAGAAATTCATTTCTCCATGAATGAATCCTCATTATAGTTTACCAAAAAATACGCCTTATCTCAAAGCTTTCACATAATTAAAACGTTTCTATCGCTGTGCGAAAAAAACGATAAAATCTCCTGAAAGAGATTCTATCGTTTCGGTTTATTCTTTTTCTTGTTTTTGGGTTTTGCTTTGCCTTTGCCCTTTGGCTTGCTTTTGGATTTTTCGTTGTTCTTTCCAGGAGATTGGATAACTCTTCCTGCGGGCTTCTGCTTTCTTTCCTTCCGGCGCGGAGAACCTAAGGATGTCAATTCGAAGTCGACCGTGTATTCTTCTAAGTTTACATCAGCCACTTTAATATCGACCTCATCGCCGACGCGGAATACTTTGGCCGTCCGCTCGCCGATCATCGCCTGACTGCGTTCATCATAATGATAATAATCATCTGTCAAATAGCTGACATGAACCAGTCCTTCTACCGTATTTTCCAGTTCCACAAACATGCCAAAATTCGTTACCGAGCTGATAATACCAGTAAATTCTTCGCCGATTTTATCTTTCATAAATTCTGCTTTCTTCATATTATCGGTATCACGCTCTGCATCGACTGCCCGGCGTTCCATTTCAGAAGTATGACGGGCGATTTCCGGCATTCTGTCCTTCCAGTGCATCATCGTTTTCTTATCGATTTTCTTCTCAATCAAATAAGTGCGGATTAACCGGTGCACAATCAAATCTGGGTAACGACGGATTGGCGACGTGAAATGGGTATAAAAATCCGTTGCCAGGCCAAAGTGACCCACACTTTGCGGAGAATATTTTGCCTGCTGCATCGAACGCAGCATTAATTTAGATACAATCATTTCCTCAGGGTCATCTTTAATTGATTCTAATACCTTTTGCAGCTGCTGCGGATGAACCTCGTTAGCCGTTCCTTTGACAGAAATGCCCAGACCAGCTAAGAATTCATAGAATTTCTCCAGCTTCCCTTCATCCGGCTCCTCATGGATACGGTGGATAAATGGGACATCCATCCAATGGAAATGCTCTGCAATTGTTTCATTCGCTGCCAGCATAAATTCTTCAATTAATTTTTCTCCGACAGAGCGCTCACGAATAACCACATCGGTTGGATGGCCTTTTTCATCGACAAGCACCTTTGCTTCTTTAAAATCAAAGTCAATGGCGCCGCGTCCAAAGCGTTTCCCGCGTAAAATAGCTGCCAGCTCTTCCATATTCTCAAACATTGGAACAAGCGGCTCATATTTTTGGCGCAGCTCTTCGTCCTTGTCGACTAAAATCTTGTTCACATCCGAATAAGTCATTCGTTCATTTGAATTAATCACACTTTGGAAAATTTCATGGTTAACGACTTGTCCGCTCGTATTGATTTCCATCTGACAGCCAAGTGTCAGTCTGTCCACCTGGGGATTAAGCGAGCATATCCCATTTGATAAGCGGTGAGGAATCATCGGAATCACACGGTCAACTAAATAAACACTTGTTCCCCGCTCAAAGGCTTCCTTATCCAGTGGCGTACCTTCTTCCACATAATGACTGACATCAGCAATATAGACTCCAAGCTGGTAATTTCCATTCTCAAGACGTTTGACGCTTACCGCATCATCTAAGTCCTTGGCATCTGCGCCGTCAATCGTAACGACGACCTCATCACGCAGATCCTTTCTCCCTTGGATATCATCTGGGTCAATTTCTTCAGGAACTTTATTTGCCTGCTCGATAACTTCTTCTGGAAAATCAATCGGGATTCCATGCTTATAAATAATGGAGAGAATATCAATTCCCGGATCATTTTTATGACCAAGAATCTGGATAATTTCTCCTTCTGCACTTTTTCTTCCCTCCGGATATTTGGTAATGCGGGCGAGTACTTTATGACCGTCAATCGCTCCATGGGTATGTCCTTTAGAAATAAAAATATCATTTGGAATCCGCTTGTCATCCGCGATAACAAATCCAAAGGAACGATTATCTTCAAATGTACCGACTACGGTGACGACTGCACGTTCCAGAATACGAATAACCTTTCCTTCTGGGCGCGTGTCCTCCGTATCCTTTTTTTCCAGGGGGACGAGCACTTTATCCTTATTCATGGCAGAGCCCATATCATTTGCATGGATATACACATCTGTTTGGTCTTCATCTTCCGGAATCAGAAAAGCAAAGCCCTTGGCATGCATTTGGAGAGTTCCTTTGACCAAATTCATTTTATCCGGCAGTCCAAATCGATTTTTTCTGGTACGGACAAGGTCTCCCTCTAATTCCAGTTCATTTAAAGCGACAACCAGCTCCTTAAACGCCTCTGCGTTTTCTAAAGCCAGCGCCTCTTCTAATTCTTGGACAGACAAGGGTTTCGTGCTGTTCTCTTTAATATAATCTAAAATGCGTTCTTTCATAACGTTCACCTTCTTTCTGTTTATCTTTCCATCTTTCTACTTTATACTTCCCAATCCAGGCTCTCTAAAAACGCATAAATATCTTCGTGAAGCTGATCTTTTTCTTTATCCATTGTAATCACGTGGCCTGAATTAGCATACCATTTGATTTCTTTTTGTGTGGATTCGACATTGTCATAAATATAATTCGCACTGTCTGTATTAATCATTTGATCTTTTTCAGCCTGTACGACTAAGGTAGGTGTGTAAATCATATCAATATTTGATTTTACTTCCTTCACTGTGTCCCTGACACCGATAAAGAGGTTCTTGGAATTATCCATAATCGTATCAACTTCTTCTTTTATAACCGCTTCGTCCTTTTGTTCCAGCTGTTTAAACTCTTTAGAGAATTCCCGGAATCCTTTGGTCAGTTCTTCCTCATTATCAAAAAACATTGGAGCACACATGGATACCATACCTTTAATTTTCTCCGAATAGGCAAGTTTTAAACCTAATACGCCTCCAAGAGACAGACCGGCAACTGCAATTTCCTGATATCCAAGTTCCTTCAGATGGTTAAAAGCAGCTTTCACATCTGCCCACCATTGATCCGGATTACTTTTGATCAATTCCTCCGGCGGCAGTCCATGTCCGCGATAAATCGGCGCATGGCTTGTGTAGCCTTTCTTTTCTAGAAAACGCCCAAGCATGCGGACATCTGCAGAGTGTCCGGTAAATCCATGCAGTAATAATACAGCACGTTCTCCTGCTTCAAATGTAAACGGCTGTGGTAACTTTATTTTCACAATCATCCATTCCTTTCATCTTCTTGAAAAATAAAACTGTCCGTTAAATTGTGGGAAATCATTTTTCCCAATTCATTTCTAGTATACCCTGTATTATGAAAAGCGAAAATAAAAAAACCTTACCACACTACTGTGATAAGGAATATCATTTATTGTAATACGTACGCTGCCAAGAAAGCTAATAAAAAGAACAGCACCGCTGTAACAATTGTCATACGATGAAGCACCAAATCAATTCCGCGTGCTTTCTGTTTTCCAAATAACTGCTCTGCACCGCCGGAAATCGCTCCTGAAAGACCAGCGCTTTTTCCAGACTGCAATAAGACAAGTGCAATCATCACGATAACGTCAATTACTAATATCACATTAACCACAGTTAACAACATGTTTTCATACTCCTCCTATGTTCCGACAATCCCTATCTTATACTTTATCATACTTTGAATTTGTTGTGCAAGATTGATTTGTGAAATACTTCTTTACTATACACCCCTCGTGATTCATCCCTTATTTGAATTTGTCCAACAACCCGTCTTCAACGTATAATGAATGTAGCAGTCCCGCGTAAATAAAAAAGCATCGTGATTAATGATACCAAGGGGGAAGAAAACATGGAGATGAAAACAGATTGGCTGACAGTGTCTGACGGAACCCGCATCTATATCAAACAATGGCTTCCGGAAAGAAGACCTGTTGGCATCCTGCAGATTGCCCACGGCATGGTGGAACATATTGAACGCTATCATGATTTCGCTTCCTGCTGCACTTCTTTAGGTTACATCGTGATCGGCAATGACCATCGCGGACATGGGAAAACAGGTGATTTAGGAATACAAGGCTACTTTACAGAGAAAAATGGTTTTCAGCGCGTCGTGACAGATTTGTATGAAATCATGCAATATGGAAAAAAAGCTTTTCCTCATCTTCCCTATTACTTCTTGGGGCATAGCATGGGTTCTTTTTTAATGCGGAATTTCATTCAGCATTATAGTAATGAAATGGATGGATTAATATTAACCGGTACAGGACATTATTCCAGACTTCTTGCCACCGCAGGAAAAACAGCAGCATCCCTCCTGCCGTCAAGGAAACCTTCTCCTCTCATGAATCAGCTCGTTTTAGGGAACAGTATGAAACAGGATAAGCATTACAAACACGAATGGCTTACAAGAGAAAAAGCATATGCAGACGCTTATGAAGCAGACTCCTATACCGGCTTTATTCCGACAGCCCGTTTCTTCTATGATTTATTGGAAGGTATCTATCAGACCAGAAAGCAAAGTCTCAATCAAAACATACGTAAAAATCTTCCGCTTCTCCTTATCAGCGGTGACGAGGATCCTATTGGTCAATATGGAAAGGGAGTATGGAAAACAGCTTCTCTCTTTCAAAAAAATGGCCTGGAGAATATTGTCGTTCAGGTTTACGAGGGTGGAAAGCATGAATTATTAAATGATACCTGCCGGGAGGAAGTATATGCGTTTATCGGAGATTGGCTGAAGAATGCTGGTAAAAAATAACGGATTATATTGATTTTAACAATTGAAGAAAACCCTTTAAACTTGCACGTCAGCCCACGCTAATTTAGTATAGATATGTTATAATTAATAAGATAGTTTTATTAAAGAAAGGATGCTCTCATAATGAAAAAATTGAATGGAATTGCTGCATCTAGTGGAATTGCCATTGCGAAAGTATACGAACTGAAAGACCCGGATTTAAATTTTGAAAAAACGTCTATTGATAATCCAGGACAAGAGATTGAGCGTCTTGAAAGCGCATTAGAAGTTTCTAGACAGGAACTGGAAAAAATCAAAGCACATACATTAAAAGAACTCGGGGAAGAGCATGCAGAAATTTTCTCTGCGCATTTGCTTGTATTAGGAGACCCAGAGCTGATTAATCCGATTAAAGATAAAATCAACGATGATAAAGTAAACGCAGAAGCTGCCTTGGACGAAGTTGCTACGATGTTTATCGACATGTTTAAAGCCATGGATAACGAATATATGCGCGAACGTGCAGCAGATATCCATGATGTAACCAAACGTGTCATGTCTCACCTGCTTCAGGTTACCTTCCCGGACCCTGCTTTAATTGATGAGCAAGTGATTGTTATCGCAAGAGATTTAACACCATCTGACACCGCTCAGTTAAACCGTGAATTTGTAAAAGGGTTTGCAACCGATATCGGCGGCAGAACTTCTCACTCTGCTATCATGGCCCGCTCCTTAGAAATTCCTGCTGTGGTAGGTACAAAAGAAATTACCGGCGCTGTGAAAAAGGACGACCAGATTATTGTCGATGGCATTGAAGGTACAGTTATCATCAATCCGACAGAAGAAGAGATTAAAGTATATGAAGCGAAACAAGCTGCATTTGCTAAGCAGCAGGAAGAATGGGCAAAATTAAAGGATGAGCCTACTTTCTCTGCAGACGGTGAACAAGTTGAGCTTGCTGCAAACATCGGTACACCGAATGATGTAGAAGGTGTTCTTAATAATGGCGGCGAGGGCGTCGGACTTTATCGTACCGAATTCCTTTATATGGGTAACTCTGAATTGCCTTCCGAAGATGTTCAATTTGAAGCTTATAAAGCTGTATTAGAAAAAATGGGAGACAAGCCTGTCGTTGTAAGAACACTTGATGTCGGCGGCGATAAGGAAATCAGCTACTTAGATATGCCGCATGAAATGAACCCGTTCTTAGGATTCCGTGCAATTCGTTTCTGTCTGGAAAATGAACATGTCTTCCGCCCGCAATTACGTGCATTACTGCGTGCGAGTGCTTACGGCAACCTGAAAATCATGTTCCCGATGATTGCTACATTGGAAGAATTCCGTCAGGCAAAAGCGTTATTGCTAGAAGAAACAGACAATCTTAAAAAAGATGGCGTTAAAGTTTCCGACAACATTGAAGTAGGAATCATGGTAGAAATTCCATCTACTGCAGTGATTGCAAAACAATTTGCGAAGGAAGTCGATTTCTTCAGTATCGGAACAAATGACTTAATCCAATATACGATGGCTGCTGACCGTATGAATGAACAGGTTTCTTATCTGTATCAGCCATATCACCCAGCTATCCTTAATCTGGTAAACAATGTCATCGAAGCTGCTCACGCAGAAGGCAAATGGGCAGGCATGTGCGGTGAAATGGCAGGAGATTCTACTGCTATTCCATTGCTTCTTGCTCTTGGACTGGATGAATTCAGCATGAGCGCAACTTCTATCTTACCGGCAAGAACTCAGATTCTTAGCTTGAACAAAAAAGAGCTTGCAGCACTTAAAGATGAATTCCTTTCCTTAAGCACTGCAGAAGAAGTGGTTGCATTAGCGGAGAAGACGATTAATAAATAAGTATACTGAAAAACCCTGATTATTGTTTGCACAACAATAATCAGGGTTTTTTATTAATACATCCGCGCCATTCCCGCAGAATTCGGGGCCGTATGACGAAAGCCGAACTGTTCATATAATTTATCAGCGGGAATATCTGCAATCAAGCTGACATAAGAGCCTTTGTAGGTATGGTTATCTAAATAAGCCATAATCTCCTGCATAATGACCTTTCCAAGCCCTTGTCCCTGATAGCTTGGTTTGACCACGATATCTACTACGTGAAAAACAATTCCCCCATCTCCCACTACTCTGCCCATCCCAATCAACGTATCACCGTCATAGATGGATACAGCAAATAACGTATTAGGAAGCCCAATTTCAATCGCTGCTTTTTCTTTATTGCTTAATCCAGCCTCGACACGAAGCTCATTAAATGCTTCGACTGCTGGTGTTTGATGACTGATCTGATAACGTTCATTCATTGATTCCCATCCTTTTCATCCTATTTATTTCTTCTATTTTACCATCTAAGTCTATTTCCTATCATATTTTCTTATCTCCTTTGATTAAAAAACACGATTATCCACAGATAACAAAGAAGACTATAATGAATGATAACAACACCATTCAAGGAGGGAATGCTTTGGATTTTCACAGTAAAGATAATATGTACAGCTATACTGGCCGGGACGCGGATGCAGCGTGGAAAGAAAAAATCAGAGAACTCATTGATATTTCATCCATTCACCATGCTGCGGACATAGGCTGCGGAGGCGGAATTTATTCAAGAGCTTTAGCTGCTATCGGGATACCATCTATCCTAGCCATCGATTCTTCCAAGCCAATATTAGAAGGTGCGAAGAAAGACTGCAGCAGGTACCCGAATATTTCTTTTCAGCTTGGGCTGGCAGACAAAACCGGCCTGGAATCGGAAAGTGTTGATTTGATACTAAGCAGAGCATTGGTCCATCATCTTAAAAATCTTGATTCCGTATTTGCAGAAGCATACAGGGTATTAAACAGCAATGGCTATTATCTTATTCAAGACCGGACATTGGACGATTGTTTACTGGAAGGGAGTAAAGAGCACATCCGCGGATACTTTTTTGAAGCTTTTCCGAAATTAAGAGAATTTGAAAAGAAACGGAGATACTCCAGTGATGATATAAAAATAAGTCTTCAACAGGCTGGTTTTAAAGAGATAACAGCGCATCGCCTCTGGGAGATTAGAAAAACATATCCAAACAAACGAGCACTTCTCGCTGATATTCAATCCAGAACGGGACGAAGTATTTTACATGAATTATCAGATGAGGAGCTGCAGTATTTAAGCGATTATATCGATTATTCGATTGGGGATGATATGGAAGAAGTTGTTGAAAAAGACAGATGGACATTGATTAAAGCAGTGAAATAACTATACTGAATCGTTGAATCTCTATTACTCAAATGCCCGATATAATATCCCCTTTATTCTCTTTCAAAAAACCATTAAATACGTATTGTATATTTATACAATACGTATTATAATTAACCGAAGCTATTTTTCATCTAACCTTAAAAATAACTATAAACAGCTTAGATAAATTATATTTTATGTCTTTTATAATAATGTATATTTATCATACATCTTATGCAATAATTGTTTTATCACGGAGAACCGCCCGTAAAACTCCCGCCTCAAAATAAAGAGCGAAAATAAATTTATTTAGGCGGGAGATAACGGGCGCTAACTCCCTGAATCACTTAACTAATCATTCAGCGGGAGAAGGGCGAAAACTCCCACTGAATGAAGTTTCGTTTTATCGCAATGTAATGAAATGGAGGATTTAAAATGGAAAGAAACCAAAAAGATTGGGAGCATTTAGTTGATTCGATTGGAAACTTCCTTGCTCCGAGTATGGCAAAAGACCATCCTAACTTGCCTGTTGTAAAGGCAGAGGGCTGTTATTACTATGGGACAGACGGCAAAAAATACTTAGATTTCACTTCAGGGATCGCTGTTGAAAATGTTGGACACCGTCACCCCAAAGTCGTGCAGGCTATCAAAGACAGCGCGGATCATTTGATTCATGGACCATCCGGCGTGATTATCTATGAATCTATTTTAAAATTGGCAGAAGAGCTTCAGGAAATACTTCCGCCCAAGCTGGATAATTTCTTTTTTGGAAATAGCGGAACAGAAGCAATTGAGGGAGCCCTAAAACTCGCAAAGCATGTATCTAATCGTCCTTATGTAATTTCTTTCACAGGCGGATTCCACGGACGGACCATCGGCTCACTCAGTGTTTCTACCTCTAAAAGTAAATATAGAAAACACCTTCAGCCTTCCTGGTTAACTTACCAGCTTCCATACGCACATTCGGAAGACTGTCCGGCCGGGGAAGATCCGGAGGTATTTTTTGCAGAAAAGCTTGAAAAAGAAGCAGCGAATTTATTCCGTCATCAGGTTGACCCGGAAGAAGTTGCCTGTATGATTGTAGAGCCTGTGTTAGGTGAAGGCGGCTATGTTATCCCGCCTAAATCATGGCTGAAGAAAATGCGGGAGATTTGTGACCGGCATGGGATTTTATTAATTTTTGATGAAGTACAGACCGGGTTTGGCAGGACAGGAAACTGGTTTGCAGCCCAAACCTTTGACGTGACACCAGATATCATGGCTGTTGCAAAAGGAATTGCAGCAGGGATGCCGCTTGGCGTAACAATTGCTTCCAAGGAATTAATGGACCAATGGCCAATGGGGTCCCACGCAACGACTTTCGGCGGAAATCCTATCGCCTGCGCAGCAGCACGGGCATCCATTGAAGTCATCAAGGAAGAAAAACTTCTTGAAAATGCACGTACTGTCGGGGATTACGCCCTTAACCAGCTGATACAGTTAAAAGATAAATTTTCGATTATTCATGATGTTCGCGGTGTTGGATTAATGATTGGAATTGCGCTAAAAGATGCAGAAACCGGTGAACCTGACGGAGAAGCCGTGATGAATGTATTAAACAGCTGTCTAGAGAAAGGTGTTCTCTTCTATTTATGCGGAAATGCCGGGGAAATTATCCGGATGATTCCTCCATTAACGGTAACAAAAGCACAAGTAGATGAAGGAATAAAAGTACTTGAAGAGGCATTGACTGCTGTTCAAAACGAAAAATAAGCTCACGTTTTTATAAGGAGGTAGACCATTGAACCATAATAGTGAACAAACAGAAGAGCATACCGTGTCCGAAAAACATTCCAAAAAAGATTTCCTGAAATTTTTGCTGCCCTCCTTATTTGGTATTTTTATATTTCTTTTTCCCATCGTCGATGGAGATACGTTTAATATACCGCTGGGCATTATAACTGAATTTCTTATTGAACAGCTGGAGAACCTCCTGCCTGGTATCATTACATTTACAATGGTTATTTCTACTGTTCTTACGCTCATTGCAATGCTGCTAAAGCCAGCATTTATCGTAAATTCAGAGTTTCTTTCATCCTTATTTAATGTATCTTTTTTCTGGATGGTTGTCCGAGTGCTCGGAACTATTTTCGCTGTGATGACATTCTTCGGAGCCGGGATTACATTTATCCATTCCGAAATTACCGGGCAAGTGATGTTCGGATTATTGACAACCTTGATTGTCTGGTTTTTTGTAGCCTCCTATCTCTTGCCTTATCTCATTAATTTTGGGGCGATGGAATTTGTAGGGACATTACTTCGGAAAGTCATTAAACCATTATTTACACTGCCGGGCCGTTCTGCCATTGATTTATTGGCGTCATGGGTCGGAAATGTCAATGTTGGAGTTGTTCTTACAAGAGAGCAATATCAGGATGGATTTTATACAGGACGTGAAGCAGCAGCAATTACAACCTGCTTCTCAACCGTCTCTCTGCCATTCTGTCTCGTCATCGCGAATATGCTGAATGTTGGACATATGTTTCCTGTCTTTTATTTAACGATTGTCATTGCAGGAGTCGTAAGTGCCATCATTATTCCGAGAATTCCGCCTGTTTCCAGAATTCCGGATACGTATTATAAAGAAAGTCATTTCCAAGAAGAAATTCCAGCAAACACTTCCCCGCTTAAATGGGGAGTTGATCAGGCTGTCAGAAGAGCAAAAAAAGCAGGCACGTTAACAGATCAATTAAAGCAGGGCTCTGAAATATTTCTGGGAATTATTTTCGTTTTATTGCCGCAAGTCATGGCGATTGGAACCATAGCTCTTATTATTGCTGAATTCACACCTGTTTTCCATTGGATTTCCCAGCCGATGATTCCGCTTTTATATCTATTGCAGATTCCTGAAGCGGCAGCTGCTGCACCAGCATCCATTATTGGCTTTATTGATATGTTTTTACCAGCTGTGCTGGCCTCTGGAATTGAAGCCGAGATAACACGATTTGTGATTGGTGCTTTATCGTTAGTTCAAATCATTTATTTAACAGAGATGGGCACCCTGTTGCTGATTTCAAAAATACCGGTTAAATTATGGCACTTACTCGTTATTTTTATTGAACGTACCCTTATGTCATTACCGATTATTGCTTTAATCGCACATATGATTTATTAATTTTTAGTGAACAACTGGCAGGTGGATAGATTTTGTTATATGTTGAAAAACTTTACGAACAATTAGGCAGGGAAAAAGTAACGCAGCAGGAATCCGAATTAAAAAAGCACAGCAAGGATGAATCGATTCATGAAGCAGTGACCCCGGATGTGGTATGTTTTCCGGAATCAAAGAAAGATATACAAATGATCCTTCGTATCGCTTCCAAATATCAGATAGCTGTGACCGCCTATGGGGCAGGCTCCGGTTTGGAAGGACAGGCTATTCCTGTACAAAAAGGAATCAGTCTCGATTTTCGAAACATGAATCAGATTTTGGACTTTTCTCCAGAGGATATGCGTATTACCGTACAGCCGGGATTGATGAAAAGTGAATTGAATCAGTTTGTCCGTCAGCAAGGATTATTTTTTGCAGGAGGTCCTGATTACGATGCAACCATCGGCGGCATGGCAGCTACAAATGCGAGCGGAACCAGAGCTGTACGATACGGGGTAATGAGAGATCAATTACTGGATTTAGAGGTGGTACTGGCTGATGGAATGACCTTTCATACCGGAACAAAAGCAAAAAAATCCTCTTCCGGGTATCATTTAACCAGCCTTTTTGCCGGCTCAGAAGGCACATTGGGGATTATTACAGAAATCACCTTAAAACTCTATGGCATCCCGGAATATTCAACCGTAGCAAGATGTACCTTTGAAACACCGGAGCTATGTGCGATTGCAGCGCAAACCATACAATTAAAAGGCATCCCGGTTATGCGGATGGAATTGATAGATTCTGTCAGCATCGGTATCATCAATGAGCAATGCGGACTTGATTTCCCTGTAAACCATTCTTTATTTTTAGAGTTTGCCGGGCCAAAAAATACGGTTGCGGAAGAGGTAAAGCTCGCTTCCGAAATCATGCATGAGCTTGGCTGCGAGGACTGGGCAGCAGCAAGTGATCCGATCGAGAAAGAGAAGCTTTGGGAAGCGCGGGTAAAATTAGCTGTTTCCTTTCAACATTTAAAAGAATTAAAGGAAATTGGCGGAGATGTATGTGTTCCTATTTCTCAGCTCCCAAAGCTTGTTTCTTTCACCCGTCACAGCATGGATACAAGTGGATTAAAAGGAGCAATCTGGGGGCATATTGGAGATGGTAATTTCCATACCAGCATTATGTTTAATCCAAATGCAGATGGAGAACAAGCATTGGCAGAGCAAACCAATGATGCCATTGTCAAGCTGGCCATTGAATCAGGCGGAACCTGTACTGGTGAACATGGAGTTGGTCTTGGCAAGAAGAAATTTCAGGAAGCGGAGCACGGCACCGCTTTAGAAATGATGCGGCGCACGAAGCAGCTTTATGACCCTAAAGGGATTTTAAATCCAGGAAAGATTTTTTCTTAAACATAAACCTTTTTACCGTAAATGACTAAAATAAGGCAGTTATTCTTTTGAACCCTTTTAGAGAATAGCTGCTTTTATTCGTGATAACCGTGCTGATTCCTATAAGTTTTTAGTGTTCAAATAACGATATTACGTTTCTGTATAATGCATTTTTATCATCTAAAACCTCATAAGGAACGCCTTCATTGTCAATCACATAGCCTTTTCCTACTGTATAGGATAAACTGTCCCCATTTCTTAATTCTACCTCTATCAGATAATCGTTTTCTTTGTCATCTTTCACCCTATCTACACTATTTATCTGATATATCCTGTAATCGCTATTAATATATTTGCTTATTTGCTCAGACCCTTCCATCACAAATCTTCTCTCATCCTCTGGAGGGATATAATCCGATAGATTATTAAAATCTTCTGGTATTTCACCAGTCATTTCAATCTCTATTTTTTCAATGTCATTTACGGTAGTTCCCGCGTTATCCTCAACCACCTTATCGAAGGTAGTCGGTAAAGAAAAAGATAAATTAAATATCCACATAATGACTGTTACAACGATTGCCAGTAATAAGATAATATCAAATAACTTATTTAACCTGGACTTGGGCTCACGCAAGTTATACCTCCTTTGTTTTCAAATTTTAAATAAATTTATTTATACGAAACGCTAACTTCATACCCTTGCTACTCTATGTATACCCGAATTTTCAACACAATAAAAACCCCCTGCCTACAATGAATTTATCATCGTAAACAGAGGGTTCTGCATGTAAACTGATTTATTATTTATCAGCCAAGTTATAGAAAGAAGTCAATCCGCCATACTCGCCCATGCCAGCTAGTTCATCTTCAATGCGAAGTAACTGGTTGTATTTTGCTACGCGGTCTGTACGGGATGGAGCTCCTGTTTTGATTTGACCGGCATTTGTTGCAACTGCGATATCAGCGATGGTTGTATCTTCTGTTTCACCAGAGCGGTGAGAGATAACAGCTGTGTAGCCAGCGCGTTTCGCCATTTCGATTGCTTCAAATGTTTCCGTAAGTGTACCGATTTGGTTCACTTTAACAAGGATTGAGTTGCCGATGCCTTGCTCGATACCTCTGGAAAGTTTAGCAGTGTTTGTAACAAATAGGTCGTCACCTACAAGCTGTACTTTATCACCAAGACGGTCTGTTAATACTTTGAAGCCGTCCCAGTCGTTTTCATCTAAACCATCTTCAATTGAGATGATTGGGTATTTTGAAATCATTTCTTCATACCAGTCAACCATTTCTTCCGAAGTACGTACCACGCCTTCTCCTTTAAGGTTGTATTTACCATCGTTGTAGATTTCAGAAGCAGCTACGTCCATTGCAAGTTTCACTTCTTCGCCTGGTTTGTAGCCGGCAGCTTCAATTGCTTCTACAATGGTTTGAAGTGCTTCTTCGTTGGAACCAAGGTTTGGAGCAAATCCGCCTTCGTCCCCAACAGCTGTATTGTAGCCTTTAGATCCTAATACTTTTTTCAATGCGTGGAAGATTTCAGCACCAGTGCGCAATGCTTCTTTGAAAGAATCAGCGCCTACAGGCATAATCATGAATTCTTGGATATCCACGTTGTTATCCGCATGCTCTCCACCGTTTAAGATGTTCATCATTGGTGTTGGAAGCGTTTTGGCATTGAATCCGCCAAGATAGTTGTATAAAGGCACTTCCAGGTGATTCGCTGCTGCACGAGCTGCTGCCATCGATACGCCCAGGATAGCATTTGCACCTAATTTCCCTTTATTTTCTGTACCATCTAAATCGATCATTAATGCATCAATGATGTTTTGACGTGTTGCATCTAAACCGATTAATTCAGGAGCGATGATTTCATTAACGTTTTCAACCGCTTTTTCAACGCCTTTTCCTAAATAACGATCTTTATCGCCATCGCGAAGTTCTACCGCTTCATATTCCCCTGTAGAAGCACCGCTTGGTACGATTGCAGAGCCAAAAGCTCCAGATTCTGTGAAAATTTCTACCTCAATAGTCGGGTTACCTCTTGAGTCTAATACTTCTCTTGCGTATACGTCAGTAATATATGGCATTATTTTCTCTCCTTTAATAACATTTATTTTTATTTTTTAATTAAGGATGAACCAGTCATTTCTTCCGGTTTCTCTACATCAAGTAAATCTAATAAGGTTGGTGCTAAATCGGCAAGAATACCGCCATCCCGCAATGTTACGTCATCTTTTGTCACGATAACAGGAACCGGGTTGGTTGTGTGAGCAGTCATCGGTTGATCTTCCAAGGTGATAACCTCATCAGAGTTCCCGTGGTCAGCGGTAATAATCGCATGTCCGCCTAACTCTGTAATTTTATCAACGATTTTACCCAGACATTCGTCTACTGCTTCAATCGCATCGATGGTTGGCTGCAGCATTCCGGAATGTCCAACCATATCCGGGTTTGCAAAGTTTAAAAGAATGGCGTTTTGGGTTCCAGCATCCAGTTCTTTTAATAAAGCATCTGTTACTTCATAAGCGCTCATTTCTGGCTGCAAATCATAGGTTGCTACTTTGGGCGAATCAATCAGAATCCGTTTTTCGCCTTCAAATTCTTTTTCACGTCCGCCGCTCATAAAGAAGGTAACATGCGGATATTTTTCTGTTTCGGCAATACGTAATTGGTTAAGCTTATTCTGTTCCAGAACCTCCCCAACGGTATTGTCGAGATTAACTGGTTTATATGCAACATGGCCATCTACCGTTTCACTGAAGTTGGTCATCATGACGAATTCAAGATTTTTCGGAGCGCTCTCGCCGCGGTCGAAATCTCGGAAATCCTCATTCGCAAACGTTCTGGAAACTTGAATTGCACGGTCAGGACGGAAATTGTAAAAGACAATCGCGTCTTCGTCCTGAATTGTTGCCACAGGCTTGTCATTTTCATCTGTAATCACAGACGGAATAACAAATTCATCATAGATTTCGTTCTTGTAGCTGTCTTCAACCACTTCTGCAGCACTATGATAAGAAGGTCCTTCGCCATAAACCATAGCATCATATGCTTTTTTCACACGATCCCAGCGCTTATCACGGTCCATGGAATAATAACGACCGGATACCGTTGCAATTTTACCTACGCCAAGCTCTTTCATTTTATCCTCTGTCTGCTGCAGATATTCACCGGCAGTTTGCGGACCAACATCACGTCCGTCTAAAAATGCATGTACATATACTTCTTCTAAATCATACTGTTTTGCCATTTTTAATAACGCAAACAGGTGGTTGATGTGGCTGTGTACACCGCCATCAGATAACAGACCGAAAAGATGCAATGCTTTGCCCTTTTCTTTCGCATGTTTTACAGCATTCACAAGCTCTTCTACCTCAAAAAAGTCGCCTTCTTCAATCGACAGATTCACACGTGTCAAGCTTTGATAAACAATGCGGCCTGCTCCAATATTTAAGTGACCCACTTCAGAATTACCCATTTGCCCCTCTGGCAGGCCAACAGCATTTCCAGACGCTGTCAACTGGTTATGGGCATAAGCATTCCAATAGCGATCAAAATTCGGTGTGTTTGCTTGCTTGACTGCATTTCCTTTTTCTTCATCGCGGATCGCAAAGCCATCCAGAATAATTAATGCAGCTAATTTATCTTGACTCATTTTGTACCTGCCTCCACTAATTGAACAAATGATTCAGGCTCTAAGCTTGCGCCGCCGACTAGTGCGCCGTCAATATCTGATTGAGAAAGCAACTCATCAATGTTCGCCGGCTTAACGCTTCCGCCGTATTGAATAACAACTTGATCAGCAATGTCTCCGGAAGTAACTTCTGCAATTACCTTACGTGTTTTTGCACAAACTTCATTGGCATCTTCACTGGAAGCTGTTTTCCCTGTTCCGATTGCCCAAATTGGTTCATAAGCAATAATCGTCTGTGTTACCTGTTCATCCGATAATCCTGCTAATGCTTTTTTCACCTGGCCGCCGACAACATTCATTGTTTCGTTTGCTTCGCGCTGTTCTAACGTTTCACCTACACAAACAATTGGAGTTAAGCCATGTGCAAAGGCAGCTTTTGTTTTTTGGTTAACAGATTCGTCTGTTTCTGCATAATACTCACGACGCTCGGAGTGTCCAATAACGACATGCGTTACACCGATATCTGTTAACATAACTGGGCTCACTTCCCCAGTAAAAGCACCTGATTCTTCAAAGTGCATGTTTTGAGCAGCAACTTTTACATTGGACCCTTTTGCTTTTTCAACAAGAGCAGGTAAATGTACGAAAGGTGCACAAACAATTGCTTCTGTATTCCCGCCTGGAGCTTTTGGAATCACAGCATCCATAAAATCAGTTGCTTCTGCTAATGTTTTATTCATTTTCCAGTTTCCCGCAATAACTACTTTCCGCATGCGCTCACCTCATCCATTCTAAATTTATTATTTATCGTTAAGTGCGTCTACTCCCGGCAGAACTTTTCCTTCCATAAATTCCAAGGAAGCTCCTCCGCCTGTAGATACATGATTCATTTCACTTGCCAGACCGAATTTTTCTACTGCTGCTGCAGAGTCTCCTCCGCCGATAACAGAGAATCCTTCTGTTTCTGCTACTGCATCAGCAACAGCTTTTGTACCGCCGGCAAATGCATTTAATTCAAATACACCCATTGGTCCATTCCAAATAACCAGTTTAGATTCTTTGATAATCGAAGCATATTCTTCGCGTGTTTGAATGCCGATATCCAACGCTTCCCAATCAGCAGGGATTTGATCAATACCTACATTTTTTGTATTTGCATCTTCTGAGAAATCATCAGCTACGACAACATCTGTCGGCAATACAAAGTTAACGCCTTTGTCTTTCGCTTTTTGCATGAATTCTTTTGCTAAATCCATTTTATCTTCTTCTAATAATGACTTCCCAATTTCATGGCCTAACGCTTTTACAAACGTATAAGCTAATCCGCCGCCAATAATCAAATTATCCACTTTATCAAGCAAGTTATCAATCACATTGATTTTATCTTTTACTTTTGCTCCGCCGATAATGGCTGTAAATGGCCGTGCCGGATCTTCCAATGCTTGTCCAAGAACTTCAATTTCTTTTTCCATTAATAGTCCTGCCGCGGCTGGAAGCTTTGTAGCAATACCTGTTGTGGAAGCATGTGCACGATGTGCCGCTCCGAATGCATCATTGACATATACGTCTGCCATTTTAGCGAAGGCATCAACAAGCTCTGGATCGTTCTTCTCTTCACCAGCTTCAAAACGAACATTTTCAATTAATAACACATCGCCATTGTTCAATTGGTCGATGGCTTTATTCACTTCTTCTCCGTAGACTTCATCCGTTTTAAGAACCTCTTTGTTTAAGAGTTCACTTAAACGTTTTGCTACCGGGTCTAAACGAAGTTCATCCACAGCAGTTCCTTTTGGACGCCCTAAATGGCTCGCTAAAATAAGTTTTGCTCCTTTATCCGTCAGCTCACGGATCGTTGGCAATGCAGCACGAATACGCGTATCGTCCGTAATTTCACCGTCTTTTAAAGGCACGTTAAAATCGACACGGCAAAATACGCGTTTCCCTTCTACTTGTAAATCAGCAATGGTTTTCTTGTTCAACGGAATCCCTCCTAGTTTGGTATATGCAACTCTTGTTATTATACCATTTTATCTTGCATTCCTGCTAATTCTACAAAAATGAATGTTCTAAAATGAAAATAGAGGAGGAATTGCTCCCTCCTCTATTTCATACCGTTCGGAGAGGCTTGCCTTACAACGAACGTCAATTATTATTTTACAGTCCTTTTTCAGCCATGAATACAGCTAAGTCTACACAACGGCTGGAGTAACCCATTTCGTTATCATACCAAGAAACAACTTTAACCAGGTTGCCTTCCATTACGATTGTAGATAGAGAATCGAAAATAGAAGAGTGGTTGTTTCCTACGATATCAGAAGAAACGATTGGATCTTCTGTATACTCAAGAATTCCTTTAAGCGGTCCTTGAGCAGCTTCTTTCATTGCATTGTTTACATCTTCAACAGTTACTTCTTTATCAAGCTCTGCAACTAAGTCAGTTAATGAACCATCTGGAGTTGGAACGCGTACTGCGTTACCATTTAATTTACCATTAAGTTCCGGTAATACTAAACCTACTGCTTTTGCAGCTCCAGTTGAAGTAGGGATGATGTTTTGAGCAGCTGCACGCGCACGACGATAGTCTTTATGCGGTAAATCAAGGATTTGCTGGTCATTTGTATAAGAGTGGATAGTAGTCATTAATCCACGTTTGATGCCAAAGTTATCATTTAATACTTTAGCGAATGGCGCTAAGCAGTTTGTTGTACAAGATGCGTTAGATACAACATGGTGCTGAGCTGGATCATATTTATCATCGTTAACACCCATAACGATTGTTAAGTCTTCACCTTTAGCTGGTGCAGAGATGATAACTTTTTTCGCTCCTGCTTTAATATGCTTTTCAGCAGCTTCTTTTTCTGTGAAGATACCAGTAGATTCGATAACGATTTCTACGCCAAGGTCTCCCCATCCAAGGTTTTCTGGATCACGTTCAGAAAGTACGTTGATTTCTTTTCCGTCAACAACAAGATTAGAACCATTTACACTGATTTCTTCTTCTAGTTTGCCGTGAACAGAATCATATTTCAATAAGTGTGCAAGCATGTTAGCATCTGTTAAGTCATTGATTGCCACGATTTCCACTTGGTCATTTTTTAAAGATTGACGAAATACGTTACGTCCAATTCTTCCAAAGCCGTTAATACCAACTTTTACAGTCATATTAAATTCCTCCTAAGAATTTCTTGTTTTTTTATTTATATAAAGAGGTTATCCTCTTAATATCTTTTCTGCAGCACCTTGATCGGTTATCAGCAAATTGCTCTTCCCTTGTTTAAAGTAAGAATGAATGGCATGTCCCTTTGATGAGCCTCCGGCAACCGTAATGATATGCTTGGATTCATCCATATCCTCCAGCTGCAGTCCCACTGTTTTTACTTTGTAAACGACGCGTCCATCTGCGTCAAAGTAATAACCAAACGCTTCTGAAACAGCATTTTCTGACTCCAATACATCAATTACTTTTTCGGAAGACCTTCTTCGTTCTGCCATGCGCAGCGCATCACCAACACCGTGTAAAACAATGTCAGCATTTTTTATGACAGCTAACGCATCAATCACATGTGGTTCCTGAATAATTAATTCATATGTGGAATCACTGATTGGATCTGGTACATAAAGCATTCTATACTGGCCATTTGACCTTCTTGCCATCTCTGAAACAATACGTGATGCTTGATTCTCCACCTTTTCGCCAATGCCGCCTCTTGCTGGAACAAATAATACATCCGTTCCCTCTGGCAATGGTTTCATTGCATCAGCTACTGCCGCTATGGTGCTTCCGCCTGTCACGGCAACGGTATTGTTTTTCTGCAGAGTAGATTGCAAATGCGTCACACATGCTTTTCCCATCTCTGCCTTGATTTGAGGGTTATGATCACTATCACCAGGCACTACAATCACATTATCAATAGACAAGGTGCGTTTTAACTGATCCTCCAGATTTTCTAACCGGGACATATCTCCAATCAAAGCAGCTAACTGATCTAGAACTACTTTTCCCTCATTGGTAATAAACATACCTTTGGAGGTCACTTCGACTAAACCTTGTTCATGCAGAAAATCAATCTCTCCGCGAACATGCCGCTCTGTTAAATTTGTACTTTCTGCTAATGCCCGTCTTCCAATCGGCTGATGTAAATGCACATGCTGTAATAACGTGTACCTTTCCTGCATCAAACTTACCAATTCAGGTACGATTTTTCTCTGTAGGGCCATGATGGATTCCATATTAACCATTCTCCTCCATACGGGATTGAAAACGTCCCATGTGGTTGTTTTATGTCCCGATTCATTTGTATTATAACATACCTCTTATCAAAAGCAAAGAAAAACTCTTGAAAATAAGGCTGTTTCGCACCCCTTTTGTCTAAAAAACAAGGAACCTGTCCTGCCGCCAGTTAAATGCGAAAAAGCATAGGAGTGTTTTCGTTATACTTTTGTGATGAAGAGCAATTATGTCCCGGGGTGTGGTTACCTCCTTACCAAAACATCTGCTAAATCTTATAGCATAAAAAGGCATACAGTTTACTATTCCCATTGCATATGAACTTAAACACAGAATCGAATGTTTACAAAATTTTAATGTTTATATGCGCTGAAACATTTCTTCCGGGTCAATAATGTCCCGAAATACATGATAAGCGTTTAACCATACACATTCTGTTCTTCCATCCAGACAGGGGTACTTCTATATAACTCAACATTCGCACCTAAGAATAAGCATATATATCTTGCTATTCCAGGGTGAGCATGTTCTCCATTACCATGCTTGCTTTTTGGTTAAATATCCGTCCATTTGGGAATTAGTGATGATGCATAGCTCCGCTCCGGCCAACCACTCTCGCTTTCCGACGCAGCGGCGCTTTACACTTCACCTTCTATATCTTTATCAAGGGTGTTAGCGAAGGAACAATCAACTCCTGTTTCTATGGAAATAAAGTTACTTTTTAATGTGTGAAAGTTGAGTATATAATAAAAAGGCATTCTCTAAAGCACTTACATTTGCTTTAGAGAATGCCTTTTCCTTTATTCAGCTAACAGTCTGCTGATATTTTCTATGCTGATATCATTTCCATATAATTCATTATTCTTATAAACGATGACAGGAATCATTAATTGATACGTTTCCAGTAAATCATCTGATTGATAAATATCTATTTCCTCGACAGGAATAGGAGCTGTGTTCAGTAAATCTAATAACCCCTTCGCTTCTTCACATAGCGGACAATTCGTTTTTGTATAAAATTTAATCATTATTTCTGCTCGTTCTCCTTTTGCGCTTGGAGGAAGAGGGAATACCCAGCTCTTCCCGGTATTTCATCACCGTTCTTCTTGCTACATGCACCTGATACAGCTCTTCCAGTTTCCTGCGGATTTTTTCATCAGAAAGCGGGCGGGTCTGGTCTTCCTCCGCAATTATTTGCTGTACATATTGCTTCGCAACCACACGGGCGACTCCTCCCCCTTTCCGGGATTCACGCTGCAATAAATATTTGACTCGGAGGATACCAAAACTTGTCTGCAGATATTTATTGCTGATGGTCCGGCTGATCGTTGAAACATGCAGATCCAATACATCCGCTATCTCCTGAAGGGTTAACGGTTTTAATGCCGTTATCCCTTCTTCAAAAAAGGATAATTGTTTATTGACAATAATATGCAAAACCTGCTCCAAGGTCTTCCCACGGTATTGGATCGCCTGCTCCAGCATCTCTATCTCCTTCTTCTTCTCCTTCAAAAAGTCTGCTCCCTCTTTCGGCATATCAGCCTGCAGGATATCATCCCGAAGCTGAATAGTAGGGCTTGACCAATTGAAAAAGGACAGCTGCCACTCTCCCTTTTCCTTCAACACTGCCGCTTCCGGAATAATATATTCTGTCTCTTCTTCCTCCAATAATTTACCCGGATTCGGATGACAAAGCTTCATATTCGAAATTAATCTGCCAGCTTCCTCTTCTGTAATCCCGTAGGCTTCAGCTAAAGCCTGGGCATCCTCCTCGGCTATCAGGACCAAATCATTTTCAAAAAGCTCCTCTAAAAAGGGATAATCACAATCCATTTCTTTTAATTGCAGCTGGATACACTCCTGTAAGCTCCGGGCTCCAATTCCCGGCGGCTCAAGGGATTGTAAATAGGATAGAGCCTGTTCTATTTCTTCCATGGATAACTGACAGCCGGAAGCCCACTCTTCCATAGTAATATCCAGATAGCCATTTTCATTTAAGGAATCAATTCCAAAAAGAACCGCCTTTTTTAAATTTTCCTCCGAAATAGAAAGCATGTACACATTCTCTTTTAATTGCTCGTACATATTTTTTTTCGAAGCATTCATATTTTCAAATGCGTTTGTCTCTCCATGAAATTGACTGAGCACCTGCTGATCAATGGGACGGATATCCTCAATCAAAGGATTCTCTTCAGCAATTCTTTGTACATGATCATATAATTCAATACCAGAGAGCTGCAGGATTTCAATGGATTGATGAAGCGATTGATTCATTTTCCAAGCTAATGCTTGCTTTAACACCAGACTCTGCTGCATGCTTTAACCTCCATGCATTTCAGTAGGAAATCATTTTTTTCGTATTGCTGCCGTTCCCTGTATTACCCTATACAGATATTATACTTTCTTCACCTGGTTTTCCATAGTTCCAATTCCTTCTACTTCTAACTTCACCCGGTCTCCTTCCTGAAGCAGGCCGGATGGCTCCATTGCTAAACCGACACCATGCGGCGTTCCGGTTAAAATAATATCTCCCGGCTCCAGCGTCATGATTTCAGAAATAAAATTTATAAGGAAAGGGATATCAAAAATAAGATGCGCTGTATTAGAAGACTGGCGCACCTCCCCATTTACATAGGAGCGGATAGCTAATTCATGCGGATTATCCACTTCCTCCTTTGTCACAACCCATGGCCCTACCGGCGTGGTATGATCCAGTGATTTCCCCTGCAGCCATTGCGGCGTCCGTTTTTGCAAATCACGTGCGGAGGTATCATTGGCAAGGGTATAGCCGGCAATATAATCAAAAGCATCTTCTTTTTTCACTTTAGAAGCTGTTTTTCCAATGACAATGGTTAATTCTGCTTCATAATCTAATTTTTCAGTTATTGAAGGATAATAAATATCATCCTCCGGCCCAATAATAGCATTATCAAATTTCGCAAATAAAACAGGAAAATCAGGTATATCTGATTTCATTTCATGAACATGCTCCTGATAGTTTTTTCCAACGCAAATAACCTTTCTCGCTTCTCCGAGCGGCATTCCCAATTGCACATCCTGAAGGGAAAGGTTTTCATATCTGCCCGTTTCTGGAAGTATTTTCTGCAACGCTTCTATGTATTCGGATGCATGTGCATAAAATTCACTAGGATTCGCAGGAAGTGATTTTCCTCCAAATTGCTGCGACAGGCTTTCCACATCTGCAATGGATTCCGCATCTGTTAAAACACCAACACGATAATTTTCATCTTTGTTTTTCCGATAAGCTACTAGTTTCATGTCTATTCCTCCCTTTCCCTCATTATAGTAGAGTTAGAGTTGGAAAGGAATAAATATGTCATAATTTATTCAACCTCTCCTTTGGCTGGTCATGCTATACTAGGTGTCGGGAGACAATAATAGAGAGGGGTATACATAATAATGAAGAAAAAAATATTTTTTATCCTCATCGTTCTGATGGCTGCTTTAGCTGCTTGCTCAAATAATGAAGCGGATACAGCAGAGGAAGATGACACGGATTCCATGGAACTGCCTGTTCTGGAAGTAGATTTCGATGTGCCGGAGCATGTTGAAGTCGGAGAAACCATTGATTTAACAGCTCATGTCACCTTTGACGACGAGCCTGTAGAAGATGCTCGTGAAGTGTTATTCGAGGTATGGACACAGGGGCATGCGGATGACAGTGTGGAAATCGAAGGCGTTCATCAAGAGGACGGCACCTATACAGCCAGCTTTACCTTTGAAGAAGAAGCAGTTTATGAAATGTATGCTCATACTACCGCAAGGGAGCTGCATGTCATGCCATTGAAAACGGTTATTGCCGGTGATGCAGAGCCATCGGAAGAAGAAGCCCATGATGAGATGGATCATGAGCACCATGAACACGGTCATGATGCAGACGAACATAATCAGGAAGAGGAATAATTTAGCATCATTTTTCAAGCCATTCCTGGCCCGCACGCATTCCTTTTTGATTTAAAATTCGTTATAATATGAATATAGAAAAGAACGATTTGGCGGGGGGATATGCTTTGATTCAGGTTTATACAGACGGCGCTACAAACGTGAATACAGAAAAAAGCGGAGCCGGCATTTATATAAAGGCTGGGGAAAAGAAGCTGGAATATACTGTCCCCTTACCTTATATGTCCAATCATGAAGCCGAGTTTCACGCTATCATAGAAGCATTAAAAATTTGTAAGATGAACTTCCCTGAAGAAATCTTATCTTTTCGAACTGACTCTAAAGTAGCCGCAGACGTGATTGATAAAGGACGAACCAAAAACAAACAATTTCTTCCTTTGCTTGAAATCATCCAGGCTGAAGCAGCAGACTTTCCATTCTTATTTATTAAATGGATACCGGAAAAAGAAAATAACAGAGCAGACCAATTGGCAAGAAAAGCAATCCATCAGCAATCATCGTAACGTGCTGGATGACGAGGGGGAATGTCATATGAGAGAAATACCATTAAAGGAACAAAGTATTGTACTAATTGGATTTATGGGTGTTGGAAAAACAACCATTGGTCAAGCTGTTGCCAAAAAACTGTATCGTGATTTTATTGATATCGATGAAGAAATTGAGCGCAGATTCGGAATGCCTCCGAAAGAGATTTTTGCGAAATATGGAGAAGCCGTCTTCCGTCAGCATGAAAAAGAAATTATTTCTGAAATATGCCATAAGAAATTAAAGGTTATCTCTTTAGGCGGCGGCGCTTTTCTTCAAAAAGAAGTACAGGATGTCTGTCTCGCAACCACTACAATATTCTTTCTCGACCTGTCTTGGGACAGCTGGAAGGATCGAATCAGCCTGCTGATTGACAGCCGCCCCGTTCTACAGGGGAAGAATATGGAGGAAATCAAACAGCTTTTTGATGATAGGCAGCCAATTTATGGACAGCATCACTCCCGTGTAGTGACAGATAATCAAGAAATTGAAGAAATTGCAGATTATATTGCCGATTCCTTAAAATTAGCATGGGAGCTTTACGCTTAAAAACAAGAAATTGCACGTAAAAAACAGGCTAAGGTCACCCTAGCCTGTTTTTTTCGATTTCATGATTTATTAATGTTTACGCTTTGCGCTCAAAGATATCATCTATGATGCCATATTCTTTAGACTGTTCTGCACTCATGAATTTATCACGCTCTGTATCACGTTCAATAACTTCTAAAGGCTGACCAGTATTTTCAGACATGATGCGGTTCATACGTTTTTTAATCTCGATAATTCGATTTGCATGAATCTCAATATCTGTTGCCTGTCCCTGCGTACCGCCTAAAGGCTGGTGAATCATAATCTCACTGTTTGGCAATGCAAAACGTTTGCCTTTCTCTCCGGCATTAAGCAGGAAAGCACCCATAGAAGCTGCCATACCGATGCAGATGGTAGATACATCTGACTTAATAAAGTTCATGGTATCAAAAATAGCCATACCAGCTGTGATAGAACCACCAGGAGAATTAATATATAAAGAGATATCTTTTCCTGGATCTTCTGCTTCTAAGAATAAAAGCTGTGCTACAATAGAGTTGGCTACATTGTCATCAATGCCGCTGCCAAGTAAAATAATCCGGTCTTTTAATAAGCGGGAGTAAATATCATATGCGCGTTCACCACGATTTGTTTGTTCAATAACTGTAGGTACTAAATTCATTTAAAAATCCTCCTTAAGTTGCCAACGTTAATGGCTGATGATTTTTTCTATACTTTATATGATAGCTCATTGGTCAATGAAGGTCAAACAAAAAGTTTCACCAAATTTCTACTTTAACCATCCTTCCCGATTTTATGTTTGTTAAACATGAACCATTTAAACTTATTGAAAGACGCATAAAATAATTTTTCATCTAAATTATATAAAAAGGACTTGTCTCAAAGGAACTTCCTATGTATAATTAAGATTGTGTTTTTAATTCAATGAGATGCGCCCATAGCTCAGCTGGATAGAGCACTGGTTTCCGGTACCAGGTTTGCCGGGGGTTCGAATCCCTCTGGGCGCGCTAGATAAAGTTAATAAAAAGACAAGGGATAAAGATGTTTGCTTCCCTTGTCTTTTTTTCTGTCTTCCAGAAGTTTGGTGCTATCTTTCCTCAAACACCGCCAGGCTTTTCCACTCGGTTGCGAATGAATACTCTATTTTCCTATATGTGATACCGTGATACCCCTTGCCTAATTAAAAAGAAGGACTGCCAGTTGTCGTACCTGACTCTGGCCGGTTAGAATCATTACTTGATTTATAGTTGGACTCAATAGCAGATTTAGCTTTAGCAGGCGCTGATGTCAGTCCCGTTGCCCAGCTTTCTATCGCTCTATCTGTTGATTGTTGAAATGTTTCGCTCCAGTTTACTGAACAAGTTTTTTCATCGCAATGAACACCATTTCCATAATCTGTCGAGGCTGCTTGAACTCCTGAGGTTGAAATAGCGGATAATCCTAACGTTAAGGCTGCTAACCCTAATTTCATTCTCTTTTTCATCACAGGCACTCCCTTTATATAATGATTTGTCTCTCAACCTAACATAACTTTTGCGAAGATTCAACAAGTTACCATGAAGAATGGAAAGCAAAATAGTCCGTCGCAGCGGCGCTTTACACTTCACCTTCTATTATTTAGATAGGGATTTATCCAAGATACGGTCAACTCCTGTTTCTATGGAAATGAAGTCACTTTTTAATAACAGAAAATTAAGTTTATTTATATTTGAAGCAGTCAAATTGTAATACTTATAGGTGCACCAGAAATTATATAATGCTATATAAATAAAAGCCCCCTTAAAATTGAGCAATGTAACTCGCCTTTAAGAAGGACTTTTTTAGCTGAGGTTTTACTATTTGGTGCTTTGTTTATCTGTTAAATAAAGCAAAGTTCGTTATACGGATAGCTTTAAACTTTTTCACGTACAAGGCTTGTTAAATATTCCAGCGCCTCTTCTTCATCTTCTCCTTCGATAATAAGCTTGATTTCTTCTCCTTTTGTCAGAGCCAGGCTCATTAATCCCATAATGCTTTTGGCATTAACCTTTTTATGATCATTCTCTAAAAATATGTGTGAATCAAATCGATTGGCCTCTTGTACAAAATAGGCAGCTGGCCTCGCTTGTAGTCCTGAATCTAATTCGATTTTCACTGTTTTCTCAACCAATAAATTCACTCTCCTGTCTTAAGTAAACGCCTCCATTTTTTTAGGAAGCAGAAAAAATTCTGCGTCTTTCTTTCGGCGATGTTCCATGATATTTACTGCATTATATCATATTCTTCGGATACTAGCATTAATTACCAAGCTGCAGTTCACCACGTTTGATTTTCTCTGCAAATTCATCAATTTTTTTCAAACGATGATTCACGCCTGATTTAGAAATCGTCCCGCTGGTAACAAGTTCCCCTAATTCTTTTAAGGAAACTTCTTCATATTGAATACGGAGCTTAGCTATTTCCTGTAATTTTTCCGGCAGCTGATCCAATCCAACTGTCCGTTCAATCAATTTAATGTTTTCAATTTGACGGAATGCTGCGCCGATGGTTTTATTTAAGTTCGCGGTTTCACAATTCACCAGTCTATTGACAGAATTACGCATATCACGGACAATGCGTACATCTTCAAATTTTAATAATGCTTGATGTGCTCCAATGACACTTAAAAACGTAGTAATTTTTTCGGCTTCTTTGATGTAGACGATATAACCATTTTTGCGCTCTAAGGTTCTTGCATGTAAATCATATGCATTAAACAATGTTTTTAATGCTTCTGCATGCTCCTCATAATAATTAAAAATCTCCAAATGATAGGAGGAGGTTTCCGGGTTATTCATTGACCCGCCAGCTAAAAACGCTCCGCGTAAATATGCTTTTCGGCAGCATTCTTTTCTTAAGTATTTCTCTGAAATGGTCCGGACAATCTGGTATTGATTTTCCATTAGATTCAAATCCTCTAATAAAGATTGAACACCATTTTTCATACGGACGATATATACATTATTTTTCTTCAGCTTCATTTTTTTACGGACAAGCAGCTCCACCGGCAACGTATAATTTTGTTTGATTAATGTGTAAATACGCCTTGCAATTGCTGCATTCTCTGTTTGAACATCCAGTACATAACCTTGCTTTGATATAGAAATAACGCCATTCATTCGAACTAATGCAGCTAGTTCAGCAAACTGACAGCAAGAATCCGATTGAATAGCGGTTAGTTCTTTCTTAATATCTGATGCGAAGGACATTGTATCACGCTCCTTCCCCTTTTCGAACACGCCTTGATACGTTTATTCAATGAAACTGTATTCAGCGGAATAATCCTGCATACTCCGCTGAATCTGACTTCCTTGTCTTTTTCATCGTACTTTTTGAACACTCACTACTATAAAAATTTATAAAGCATTTTAGCTATTTTATCATTATTATGACGGAGAGTTCCATCTTTATGCTTCACGACAATATTACCAGGAAAAACCTGGACATTCATCGCTTCTAAACGGGAACTATCTGCTACTACCGGAAACGCCTGCTCTTCTTTATAAATCTCCTGCGTTTCTGCATCGATTGGCTGATCATGAACAATCACATAATCAACACAATCATCGCCGACATGATCATGAATCGCTTGGACATGATCTGCTGCAGAATAATTCGTTGTTTCTCCATATTGTGTCATGATATTACAAACGTACACAATCTTTGCTTTTGTATTTAATAATGCTTCCTTCACTTCTGGAACAATTAAATTCGGCATAATTGAGGTATAAAGGCTCCCTGGAGAAATTACGATTAAATCTGCTTTTTGAATTGATTCCACAGCGTTAGGTAATGGCTGCAGCGGCTGCGGCTCTAGAAAGACCCGTTTAATCCGTTTGCCGGACAGAGGAATATTGGATTCCCCATGAATAATCTCTCCATCCTCCATAATCGCATGCAAAGACATGTTATCGTTTGAAATCGGATAGATATTTCCTTTTACATTAAGCACCCGGGAAATTTCTTTTATTCCTTGATTAAAATTACCAGTCATGGAAGTCATTGCTGCCAATAATAGATTACCTAATGAATGCCCTGTCAACCCGTTTCCCTGCTGAAACCGATGTTGAAAAAGCTCTAAAAGCATCGGCTCTGCATCAGACAGAGCTGCAATCACATTCCGGATATCTCCTGGTGCCGGCATTTCCATCTCGGAACGAATTCTTCCTGTACTTCCCCCGTCATCTGCTACCGTCACAACAGCAGTCAGATCTACGGGCAAATCCTTCAACCCGCGAAGCAAAACCGGCATTCCTGTCCCTCCGCCAATCGCTGTTATTTTCGGGATATCGCTCATGAGGTTTTGGCCTTTCTCTTTTCAATATCTCTGTGGCTGACATGGGTAATATAATCATCGCTGAATTGCTTGGAGAAGTATTCGGCTAAAGCAACAGAACGGTGCTGTCCGCCCGTACAGCCAATGGCAATAACTAACTGTGACTTCCCCTCTTTTTTATACTGCGGGAGCATAAAACGGAATAAATCATTTAATTTCTCTACAAACAATTTCGTATCTGACCATTTAAACACATAGGAATTTACTTCCTGATTTAGTCCGGTCAATGGCTGCAGTGCAGATACATAATGCGGATTCGGCAGAAAACGTACATCGAAAACTAAATCCGCATCAATTGGAATGCCATATTTAAACCCAAAGGATACAAAATGAGTGGAAAATACTTCTTGTTTTTCTTCCTTGTACAATTGAAGAATCTTTTCACGCAAATCTCTCGGCTTGAGTTTTGACGTATCAATAATCCGCTGGGAACGGCCGCGCAGCTCATCGATAATAATTCGCTCTTGATGGATGCCGTTTAAAGGAAGTCCGCCGACAGCTAATGGATGAGAGCGTCTGGTTTCTTTATATCTTGTCACCAGCGTTTCATCCTCCGCATCTAAAAACAGGATATGGCTTTGAATCCATGGTGTATGGCTGATTGCATCCAATGCCTTGTATAAGGAATCAAAAAATTCTCTTCCCCGCAGGTCCATGACGAGCGCCACTTTTTGAATGGTGTTCGAAGCATCCTTCATTAATTCTAGAAATTTGGGAAGAAGCGCAGGAGGTAAATTATCTACACAATAATAACCTAAATCTTCAAAGCTTTGCACTGCAACTGTTTTTCCGGCTCCTGACATCCCCGTAATAATAACGAGCTTTGTTTCTTTTTCCTGATTCACTAAACTCTCCCCTTTCAGTCCTCTTCCAACACACAATTGCTTTTTACAGGTATAGGTACTGCAGCCCCAAAGAAGTTATCTGAGGTTTTAGCAGCCCGCCCCTTGTTATCGTGCTTCTTACATCTTAGTTCAATTATATTAGAAAACCTGACATTCGCCAAGCCTTTGAGTGAATGCCTTCGTTTGGGCTGCGAACACCGGTACGAAGATATCCCTTCTCTTATATAGCTGACCTGTGAAACTTCGCCGCAGCTGAGACACTCTCCCTTTTTCCATTTAAACAAAAAAATGGACAGGTGAGTCACCTGTCCCAAAACTAATCTATCTATTAAAAGGGGGTCAATTAGTTAACTCTATAATACCCTTTCATTGTTTCATGCGTGTTACAGCAACGTTAAGATGCAGTTACCATAGATTAATTTTTTTATACAAATCCTAACCAAAGATGGATATGATTTGTATTTTCGACAATTTCCAATAACTATCGTATTATGCATCTCCTAAAATACGACAATTTTGCTAATTAATCTTCTAATGTTTCTACATATTTAATTGCTGTTTCCGCTGCGATACTTCCATCGCCTGTAGCTGTAACAATTTGTCTGAGGTCTTTTGCACGGATATCTCCAGCTGCAAAAATACCAGGTATTTTCGTTTCCATATTTTCAGATGTAGGAATATATCCTTCTTCATCCGTAATCCCTAAATCCGTAAATGGATCATTTAAAGGAAGCATACCGACATAAACAAATACACCGCTTGTTGGGAAGTCATATACTTCATCCGTTTTTACATTTTTTAATGAAATGCTGCTGACTTTTCCCTCTGGACCGTTAATTTTTTCAGCTATCGTATCCCAAATAAATTCAATTTTATCGTTGTTAAATGCGCGATCCTGAAGAATGCGCTGTGCCCGCAATTCATCACGGCGGTGTACAATGGTTACTTTGCTTGCGAATCTTGTCAGATACACGCCTTCTTCTACTGCAGAGTCTCCCCCGCCGACAACAACCAGTTCTTTCTCTTTAAAGAAAGCACCGTCACAAACGGCACAATAAGACACACCGCGTCCGCCAAGCTCTTCTTCGCCCGGAATCCCGAGTTTCTTATATTGTGCTCCAGTTGCAATAATCAAAGCTTTAGTATGATAAACTTTTTTTCCTGCATAAATGGTTTTATATTTGCCATGATCTTCAATCGACTTAATATCACCGTATGCATATTCTGCGCCAAACTTTTTAGCATGATCGAACATTTTATTCGACAAGTCCGGTCCTAAAATATGGTCAAATCCAGGATAGTTCTCTACATCTTCTGTATTTGCCACCTGGCCTCCCGGAATTCCGCGTTCCAGCATCAGTGTATCTAAATTTGCCCGTGAAGCATACACAGCAGCTGTCATCCCTGCTGGTCCAGCTCCGGCAATAATCACATCATATATTCTCTCTTCGGACATTCAATCCCGCCCCTTTATCCTTATAATATTCTTATTCCACCGTATAGTGTAATGAAATTAAGATTTAACGTCTATCTTTTTGCTCATTTTTTTATCGCCCAAGGCCCTTCTTCTTCTGACAGCTTGGGATGCCGCTTCAAACCCTCTTCCCATAAACGCAATGCCTTGCTTGGGTTCCCCGATTGATAAGCTGTGATGCTATACCATTTATAATAGGATGCTCTTCTTTTAGCTTGCTCCCCAGAAATATTTTGATACCGTTCATAAGCTAAACCATAATTTGCTGTTTTCGCAAAGACTTCCGCAATCCGCAGCTTTTGTTCTTCATGCATCGGATAAATATTGTTTATAATGTCGATATGCGTCTGATAATCTGCCTCTCCCGTTTCATAATAAAACAGGGCTAAATTCAAATGGCTGTGCAAATTGTTGGGATAGTCCACGAGCATATCTTCTTCAATATGCATCGCCTGTTCTTTTCTTCCTGTATAGAATAAGGCCTGGGCATAATCATGGACAGCCAGCTTCTGCTCCGGAAAGTTTTCCATGAGCTCCTCAATAAACGGAATTGCTTTTTCCCATTCATCATGCTCCATATGATAAAATGCAGTCTCCTGCAGGACAATCAGTTCATCCTCATCCTCCAGAGAAAAATTTTCTTCCTCTTCATCCTCTATTTCAATGAAGTCAAGAAGCTGCGCAGCATCATTACTGAAGTCGCCTTCTGGTTTTTTATCTAAATACATCTGCGCATACTTTTTGGCATCTTGAAGCAATCCAAGATGCGCATAGTTGTTGGCAGCTAAATAATAACAATCAATATACTCTCCAGTCTGCAGCACTTCTGTCAGCAGCTGATTGGCTTTATGATAAGCACCGGTTTCTGTATAAATAATGGATAACTGACATTTATATAAAGGAAAATGAGGCTTGTCCTCAATTGCTTTTTGAATCCATTTAATCGCAATATCAAACTTCCTTTTCTTAAATGCTTCGACACCCTTTGTATAGTAAAAGTCGCCTTCAGGAATAAATGGGGTTACGTTATTTGCAGTTGTCTTCTTATTTTTCCTTCTTAGCATGAATCAATCCCCCGTTCTTAAAGACAGTCGAGAAAAGTATACCATAGAATATAGCAGATTCCCATAAAAAATAAGACGCACGATCTGGCGTGCATCTTATTTTTTGTTTCCTTCATTTATTTATCTGGATGCGTTGTTTCGTATAATAGCTGCTCGAGTTCTTTTCGATAGACTGCTGCTTCTTCCCTGGTCCAGCCGAGCTCTTTTTCCATAAATGGCAGGACAGTATCCATATGCGTCTCCACCCATGGACGGTTGAAGAATAATGCACCGGAGCGGCGAATGAAGAAGTCTACTGCTTTATATGCCATTTCTTCATTTATTGCATATATTACCTGTGCAAATACTGCCGGTTCGATGTTTTCTTTTGCAGCTGCTTCTTTATTCTCTTTATATAGTGTAAAAATTTTATCTACATTTGCGCCATAACGCTGTGTCAGCTCTGCTGCTTCATTTTCTGATAACCCAAGGCTGCTGCCTTCTTTGACTTTTTCTGCTTTAAAATTCTTGAAGCCTTTGGATCCGCCGACTTCTCCGCCGGAAATAGGCAGGTGCTTCGTTTGGCTCTCTGTATATAGGATGCCTTCTTCTTCTTTTAACTGTTTTGCTACCATATTGACAACATGCTCGCCCATTTTGCGGTAACCAGTTAATTTACCGCCTGCCATAGAAAGTAACCCGGAATCTGATTGGAAAATCTCATCCTTACGGGAAATTTCACTTGGACTGCTTGCCCCTTCTTCCGCAATTAACGGACGGATGCCGGCCCAGCTTGATTCGACTTTACTTGCATCAATACCAACAGATGGGAACATATAATTAATGGCATCTAAAATATAATCCCGGTCCTTCTCTGTCATCGTCGGATGCGCAATATCCCCTTTATAATCGGTATCGGTTGTACCTACATATGTTTTGCCGTCACGCGGAATAGCAAAAACCATCCGGCCATCCGGTGTATCGAAATACACTGCTTGCTTCAACGGGAAGACCGATTCATCGAATACAAGATGGACACCTTTTGTTAAATGAAGGGTTTTTCCTTTTTTGGAACCATCTAATTCACGGACATCATCCACCCAAGGCCCGCCAGCGTTAATAATTTTCTTTGCATAGATTGGATGCTTTTCTTTGCTGATTTGATCCTCGGCTACAACGCCGACTACTTTGCCTTCTTCATAGATGAATTCAACTGCTTTGGTGTAGTTGACTGCTTTCACGCCGTTTTCCACAGCTTTTTTAAGCACTTCAATCGTTAAACGTGCATCATCGGTTTTATATTCTACATAAAAGCCTCCGCCGCGAAGCTCCTCTTTTTTTACAAGCGGCTCACGTTCTAATACCTCTGCCGGCTTTAACATCTCCCGACGCTCTGATTTTTTTACCCCTGCTAAAAAGTCATATACACGCAAACCAATACTTGATGTAAACGGTCCTAAATTACTTCCTTTATGGAATGGCAGCAGCATCCATTCTGGTGTCGTCACATGCGGGCCATTTTCATAAACAACCGCACGTTCTTTTCCTACCTCTGCTACCATCTTCACTTCAAATTGCTGCAGATAGCGCAGGCCGCCATGCACCAATTTGGTAGAACGGCTTGAAGTACCGGCTGCAAAATCCTGCATTTCAATCAGGCCCGTACGCAGGCCTCTTGTCGCAGCATCCAGAGAAATTCCTGATCCGGTAATACCGCCGCCGATAACTAATAAATCCAGTTGATTACTTTCTAAGGCCCCTAGTGTTTCTTTACGTTCTTTACTTGAAAAATTATGCATTATTTCCACTCCCACTCCCAGTAATGATCTATTGTTTTTATTCCCTTTATTGAAGACGGTTATTCATCAAATACAGATGAAAAGCATGAATCTGCCCGACGAACATTGGCGGGCGGCTTCATTTCCAGCACAATAAAAAAGACCACAAATGCACTGGTGTCTATACACCAGATACTTTGCGGTCTCTCCTGCTTCTCCGTCCTTTATATTAACTTGATTATATCTTAACACAGATGACTTTTATTGTATAGTCACTTGCTCGATTCGGATTTTATCTATTGCACAGCCGGTATATTACTACGTTGCCGATCAATCCTCTAATTTAAATACACGCGTCGCTTCCACCGCTTTCTTCCAGCCTTTATATAAGCGCTCACTTTCTTCTTTATCCATTGCCTCTTTAAATGTTTTCTCATTTTGCCACTGCTGTGAAATCTCTTCCTGGCTCTCCCAGAACCCAATTGCTAATCCCGCTAAGTAAGCAGAACCAAGCGCCGTTGTTTCCTGAACAACCGGTCGCTCCACGGTCACATCCAGGATATCACTCTGGAACTGCATCAAAAAGTCATTTTTTACGGCGCCGCCATCCACACGAAGCGTTTTCAAATCAATATTAGAGTCGGCAGCCATCGCCTCCATCACATCTCTTGTCTGATAAGCCAGTGATTCCAACGTTGCCCGGATAAAATGCTCCTTTTTTGTTCCTCTGGTTAATCCAAATACAGCACCGCGGGCTGCACTGTCCCAATAAGGCGTTCCTAAACCGACAAATGCCGGCACCACATAAACACCGTCTGTGGTATCAATTCTGCCTGCAAAGTCCTCACTCTCCGGACTCGATTCAATCATTCTTAAACCATCACGGAGCCACTGGATTGCTGAACCGGCAACAAAAATACTTCCTTCCAGGGCATAGGTTACCTTTCCGCCCAAGCCCCATGCAATCGTAGTAAGCAAACCATTTTCTGAACTAACCGGTTTTTCTCCTGTATTCATTAATAAGAAGCCCCCGGTACCGTACGTATTTTTAGCCATTCCCTTTTCAAAGCAGGCTTGCCCAAACAAAGCAGCTTGCTGATCACCAGCAATACCGGCAATCGGAATCTCTTCCCCAAAGAAATGATACGCCACTGTGTTGGTATAAATTTCAGATGACGGGCGCACCTCCGGAAGCATGGATTTCGGTACATCAAAAATGTCCAGAAGCTCCTCATCCCATTTTAAATCATAAATATTAAACATCAGTGTTCTGGAAGCATTGGAATAATCAGTAACATGTGTTTTTCCAGCTGAAAACTTATAAATCAGCCACGAGTCCACTGTTCCAAATAAAAGGTCTCCCGCTTCTGCTTTTTCTCTGGCACCTTCGACATGATCCAAAATCCATTTCACTTTGGTTCCTGAAAAATAAGGATCAATCAGCAGCCCCGTTTTATTACGAACGGTGTCCTCATACCCCTGCTCCCTGAGCTCTTTACAGATACCTTCTGTTTGACGTGATTGCCAGACGATTGCCCTGTAAATTGGTCTTCCTGTATGCTTATCCCATACAATCGCCGTTTCCCGCTGATTGGTGATACCGATTCCTTCTACACTGCTCGGCTCAATCCCTGTTTTATTGATTACTTGAGCTATGCATCCCAATACGGACGTCCAAATTTCATTGGCATCATGCTCCACCCAGCCCGGTTTATCAAAAAATTGCTTAAATTCGTTTTGTGCCGTTTCTACAATATCGCCTTTTTGGTTAAATAAAATCGCACGAGAACTTGT
Organism: Oceanobacillus sp. FSL K6-0251; assembly: GCF_038004725.1. Taxonomy (NCBI): domain Bacteria; kingdom Bacillati; phylum Bacillota; class Bacilli; order Caryophanales; family Bacillaceae; genus Oceanobacillus; species Oceanobacillus sp. FSL K6-0251. The sequence continues at coordinate 3,640,536 of NZ_JBBORS010000001.1, forward strand.
GGTACCTTGGTCAATGGATAGGATATATTTTTCGGTCATGGTAAATTCCTCCTTTTCTAATGTAGCTTCCTAAACTAAAATAAAACAGGGATCAAAAAAAGTTCACAAAGACAAAACCATAATCTTTTAAAAGATATTCTGGCACATGATGAAGGCGCTTTACTTATGCACATGCTTTATCCTATTTATTTATACATTATAATAAATTGAAAGCGGTGTAAATAATTTCAAACCTTCTTATTAATCTGTTATAAAGTTAAGATTAATTAGGTCATTAGATAAATGACAACAGGAACAGTAACCAGACTCAGCACTGTTGATATCAAGGTTGCAGCAGACACATTATTCTCTTGTACTCGAAACTGGATAGCATACATTGTCGTATTTGCAGCAGTTGGTGTAGCAGCTACAATAACCATTATTTGCTTCGTCAATTCATCAAGCGGCAACTGCCATACGATAAATAATGCTAATAAAGGAGACAGCATCAGCCGCATAGAAAGACTGAATGAAAGTAATTTCCAATCCACTTTTCTGATTGTCATGTTTGCTAGTTGCATTCCTAAGGCAATCATAATCACTGGAATTGCAGCATCTGCCATAAAATCAATCCCTTTCATTAAAGTTCCCAAGGGAATATTCAACCAGTTAAATACGATTCCAAGTGTTGCCCCGTAAATCATCGGCATGCGCAAAATCTGTCCTGCTGCATCTATGCTCCCTACATTAAATGGACTCCCTTTCGCCGCATAATAGACTCCTAATGTGCTCATTAGTAATTGCTGTAAAACCATTAATACAATGGCTACCTTCATCCCTTCTGGCCCAAACAAAAAGAGAACTAGCGGCGTACCATAATTCCCATTATTCATAAACGCACTGGATAATATTAATCCACAACGTTGTTCCTCAGAATATTTCAAGACCTTTGTAAATAAAGTAATGAATAAAATACTCAAAAAGCAAAGTCCAAGTAAAAAAATAATAAAATACATAAAGGAACTATCAATCGTCTGTAAATAAAAGGTACGAAAAACTAAAAAGGGAACAAGTATGTAAATCGCCAATCTCGATATCATGACAGTTTCTAACTTGAGAAAGGACTGCGCAATGTAGCCGACAACAAACACAAAGAAAATAGGTAGCATAATTGATAGAATAAACACTTGATCACCTTGCTTATTTTATTTATTGATGGATAACAGGGCTATCCGCTTAGAATAGCCCTGTTATCCGTCTTGCGTTAACGTAATTATTGAAATACGATTAATTTTTCCTCTGTCATTTCTTCCATCGCATACTTCGGACCTTCTTTACCGGTGCCGCTCTTTTTCACACCGCCATAAGGCATGTGGTCTACTCTGTAACCAGAAGTATCATTAATAATCAATCCGCCTACTTCAATCTTCTCGGCTGCTTTCATCACAAAGCTTAAATCATTTGTAAATAACCCTGCCTGCAGTCCATACTCGGAATCATTTACTTTTTCAATCACTTCATCTTCATCATGATACGTATCTACCGCAACTACTGGTCCAAAGACTTCATTTCTGCATACTTTCATTTCCTGATTTACATTTGTCAAAATAGTCGGCTGATAAAAAACCCCGTCGCGTTTCCCGCCAACCTGCAGCTTAGCACCTTGGCTTATCGCTTCATCCACCCAATTTTCAACACGGACAGCTTCTTTTTCGGCAATCATTGGACCAATATTTGTTGAAGCATCCGCAGGGTCACCTACCTTGAGAGCTTTTGTTGTTTCAATCATTTTCTCCAAAAAGGATTCATAAATGGCTTCATGCACAAAAACACGTTGAACCGAAATACAAACCTGACCGGCATTATTAAAGCTTTTTTGCGCAGCCGCTGCTGCACTGATCTCAATATCAGCATCTCGATGAACAATCGTTGCTGAATTATTCCCCAGTTCTAATGCTACTTTTCTTATTCCAGTATTTTCACGTATAATTTGACCTACGCTCGGGCTGCCGGTAAAGGTGTACATGTTTATTTCTTGATTGGAGGTCAGGTACTCACCGATTTCTGCTCCCTCTCCAGTTAACACGTTTAAACGTCCGACAGGAAGACCAGCCTCTTCAAATATTTCCGCCAGCAACAGCGCGGATATAGATGTTTCTTCAGCTGGTTTTAATATCACACTATTTCCCGCAGCAAGACCTGGCCCAACTTTATGACAAACTAGATTTAAAGGAACGTTAAATGGTGTGATGGCAGCTACGACCCCAACTGGTGCTTTTATTGTCAAAGCTTTCCTATTTTCCGAACCCGGTGCTGACTCTATTGGCACTCCCTCTCCATGGATACGCTTTGCTTCTTCTGCCGAAACTTCCAATGTTAACGCCGCTCTTTCCACTTCACCAATTGATTCTGTTAAAGGCTTCCCAACTTCTTGAACAAGGACATTAGCAACGCTCTCTTTTCGTTCCAATAATAATTCAGAAGCTTTTTTTAAAACATGAAAGCGCTCGTAAGGTGGAAATGGTGTTTTTAAAGCCTTTTTAGCTGCTGCAACACTTGCAGTTACATCGCTTTCTTCCGCTACAGAAATTTCAGCAATCACTTCTTGTGAATATTTATTGAAAACCGGAAGCTTTCTATCCCTCTCTGTCCATTTTCCATCAATGAAAAGACCATAGATATTTTTTAACAATACATTATTCATCATAACATCATCCTTTCATAACATAAGGTTACTATCTTTTGTTTTCTTATAAATCCTTTGCTTTTCCTTTGCTTCCAAATACCTTTATTTTTTCCTGAACTTTTTTCTTTAAATAATCTTTTCCGTTTCCTAATGAATTGGCTAAAACAATTTCATCCGGATTCTGTTTAAAAGTTTCTTTTACACCATTTGTAAACGCCTGACGCAATTCTGTATCTACATTAATTTTGGCAACACCTAATTGGATTGCTTTTTGAACCTGTTCATCAGGAACATCTGAGCCTCCATGGAGCACTACGGGACGTTGAACAGCCTTTGAAATAGCATCTAATCTCTCAAATCGTAATTGAGGTGTTTGTTTATACAGCCCATGAGCAGTACCAATAGAAACAGCTAAATAATCTACGTCTGTTGCTTCTACAAAGGCAACTGCTTCTTCTGTCGTTGTAATAAGGGCATCTTTTTCATCGACAGAAATATCATCTTCTGTTCCGCCTATTTTGCCAATTTCTCCTTCAGAACCGATATGAAGCGCTTTTGCTACCTGAACGACATCACGTGTAATGCTGCTGTTTTCTTCAAAAGATCTTGCAGAACCATCAAACATGACAGATTGAAAGCCAAGCTGAACAGCCTGCATTGTTTGCTCAAAACTCCTGCTGTGATCCAAGTGGATAGCGACCGGAATTGTAAATTGTTTTGCATAGATATCTATCAATGCTTTCATTGATTCCATTCCTAATGTCTGAATAACCTTTTGCCCCACTTGGATCATAATTGGCGCCTGTTCTTCTTCTGCCGCCTCTAAAATCCCTAAAATGGTTTCTGCATTATGCGCACTGAAAGCTCCAACGCCATATCCATTCTCATAAGCATGCTGAAGCATTACCTTTCCGTTTATAAATGACATGCTGTGTCCACTCCCTATCTTTTTAATTCAATACTATATTGATATTTATCGCTTCGATATCTTGTTTTGGTATATTCAATTGGACGATCGTCCATTCCATAGCTGACTTTTGTCATTTCTAACAGAGCTTCCCCCGGACGAATCCCTAAATAATCCGCTTCATCCATTGTTGCGTTAATTGCTCTGATGGTTTCTTTTGCACGCTTCAAATAAATATTATGCTGCTCTAAAATTTCATAGTAATGCGCTTCATTCAGATTATGTGTCTGCAATAATTCTCCAATGTCCTTTGGCCAGCAGGATCTTTCAATCGCTATTGGAATATCATCTGCCAGCCTGATTCTTTCCACCAGCAGGATAGGATCTTTTTCAGAAACCTCTAATATATCCTTTTCGAAAAAAAACGTTGATTTAAATTCGCTTCGTAAAACCTTTGCTCTAGGGATTTGTCCTCTTTCTCTTGCTTCTTCTGTAAACCCTTTTAGCTTGCCCAAGTGTCCTACCAGATTTTGCGGCCGGACAACAGTCCCTCGTCCCTGTTTCTTTTCAAGTAAATTATCCTGAACAAGCAAGTTTATTGCTTGTCTTATGGTCGTTCGGCTGACATCAAATTCTGAAATTAATTCTTGCTCTGTAGGAATAAGCGTATCCGCCTTCCAGATACCTTCCTGAATACGTTTATATAATTCTTTCTTCACTTGTAAATACAATGCCTCGCCTTTTTTAGGCTCAAAACGGCTCCCTGACATAACTATCTCTCCTAGGAATCGGTGAAGGATAAGAAGGAAGGTCTTCTCCAATTAATGGAGTCAACCACTCATAATATGCCTGATGATTATCAATAAAATAATCCGGCAGCAACCTTTCTCCCTCTTGAACTACTTCCTTCAAATCGACTGGTATTTTATTTATATTATAGTCGAATTGTTTCGTTCTTTGTAGGGAAACCATGATTTTATTTTTGCCTTCTCTTAACCATTTGCCCCCACAGATTCCAGCTTGAGATGCTTCCTTATAGTCCACTGGTGAAACAGACATGGAAGAACTGCGCTGGTTCATCCCCAGCAGCTCTGCTCTTGCCATTATCTTTAATTCCTTTTTTATTAAAAACTCGATTTCTGAGGAAATCCCGCCAAGTATCTTTCTGCCATCAACAACTTCCTTCTCAATTTGATCTGCTCCTTCCCATTTCACCCCCTCACTCACTACGATTACAGCACAACCATTCTTCTGAATTATTTTATCAACTTCTTTTAAGAATATTTCTTTTTTTACAGGTCTTTCCGGAATTAAGATGATATGCGGACCGTCCTCTTCATATCTGCGAAGAAATCCAGTAGCCAGCGCCAGCCAGCCGGCATTTCTACCCATCGTTTCTAAGATTCGGACCTGTTCAAAATTTCTCATGGAATAAAGATCTCTGCTGATATCTAAGGTTGATTGAGCAACATACCTTACCGCACTGCCAAAACCCGGCGCATGATCCGTTCCTCCCAAATCATTATCCACTGTTTTCGGTAACCCGATAACTTGTAATTCATACCCTGTATTTGCCGCTTCCTGTTCAATTTTACTTAAAGCTTCCATTGTGCCGTTACCACCGATTACGACAAGCGCATCTGCCTGTATGTTTCTTAATTGCTGAACACATTGTTCGATATGCTCAGCTTCCAAAGGAAATCGTCCAGACCCAAGGCAGGCTCCCGGCACATGTTTGTTTTCTACAATCCAGCTGTTTATTTCATCTGTTCCATCCAAAAAATTTCCGTAAACCAGGCCTTCGTAGCCGTTTTGTAAAAAGGTAAGGTTGTATTCATCCATCACTTCCTCTACAAAACCCGCTAATGTTGCATTGATAACAGAAGTTGGACCGCCTGCCTGTCCTATAACAACCTTTTTCATGAAAGAACTTCTTCCGAACGACTGTTATATACCACAGTTTCAATATTCAGCTGTTTGCCCAACTCGATTAATTCATCCGTTATATCTGCATATACAAGGGCGTAATGTGGTTCAAATCCTTCATCCATTAAATCATAAAGCGTATCTGTTACGTTTGTTCCCAATTCTACTTCTACAGAGGTTCCATTAAAACGCTGCGGTGTATCCAATGCTTCTCCTGACATGATAAGCATGCGGTATCCTTCCGGTGTATAGCTTACTCTGAAAATAGTTACTTTTCCCGGTTTTAAACCAAATTCCATGGTAAATCCCAGTTTTCTATTTGGATGGACCCCGGGACGTGCTCCAGTTTTTGGATTTGCTAAAGAATATGCACCTGCCCCGCAATGCCAAAATACCACAGAATTGCTTTCTTCATTAACATGTACCATATCTCCTAAATAAGGAGCACTTCCTCCTGACAGCTGCTGCAGAATTGACATCGAGATAGCCCCATGAATATCCGATTCACAAGCTGAAACGATACCGTCTTCAGTAAATTGTGATAGTGTTGAGCAGGCTGCAGAACCTAATTTATTGAAAAATTCCGGGTAACAACGTACTGCTGTTCCTGTAAGTTCCTCTTGATCAATTTGCTCTTTGACATAGGTGGTGAATTGTGCAAATCGTTCTACTGTTTCATCAGATCTGTTTAATCCAATCACCTGCTTCTCAGCTCTCTCAATGGCTCCAATCCATTTTTCCTTCGGGAGCTCCACACATTTCTCAAACGCTTCATTTAAATCAAAAAATTTCACCGAAACTCCCAGCTGTTCTCCAAGTTTTTCTTCATTTGTACCAGAGAAAAAGAATCCTGGTGGATGATCTCCAAAAACGCCAATTTTAATATTTTGAAGGTCTTTAATAACTTTTTCTACTTCTGATTTTTGTTTCGTATTTACCTCAATCAGGGTATTAATTGTTTTTACGTTTCTTTCCTTTTCTTCTTGAACCCCATTTAGATAGTTCGATAATATTTCTTTGACTCTTGATTCTCCTGCATTGCCAAATACAAAGACATACGGATGTTTCGCAGCTTTTAGGTGATGGCTGGTTGCATTTCCTCCAGTTAGAGAATTTAACCGTAATCTTCCGCCAACACTAGGCTCTCTGACACTCCAGACTATAATCGGAGCTTTCACTACTTGAATCAGTTCTTCCACAGCAGCAGCATCAGCAAAAGTTGCATGTTGATAGACAACGTAGGATATATCATTTAAATCCTCTGTATTCAGAAAATCCATTACATCTTCAGTAGACGTAATAATCTCATTTGGTTCTATTAACGTATCAGCCAATTCATGTAAGAGTTTTGAGCTTTGTTCCCTCTGCTCTTCAGCAGCTTTTAAATCAAACGTTTTTCTTCCAATTGGAATATATACTATTTTATTAACCATGTAACTTCCCCTCTTTCCAAAAACATTTTATAAACACTGAATTAGAAATTGAATTTCAAAGTAACTCAGCTTTTTGAACACCTTCTTTATAGAAGGATTCTTTCTATCAGATTCTTCTTAGTTATTCACCACCGTGTCTTTCGGATTTGCAGCTAAAAAATCATTTATAATTACTTTTTCACCGGTTCTTAATGATTCTTCTGCCGCCAATCCTACAACGATAGACCAGAAACCTTCCTCTACAGTGGCAGTCGAAGTTGTTTTTCCTAAAATATTATCTACAAAGTAAACATGTTCATAATAAGTTGCTCCGCCATGTCCACTTTTTTGAATCTCTGTCGGATAAACCGGCGTAGAAGTTTTTGAAGGACTTCCTCCTGCACGAATAACCTCCAAATAGTTATCTGGTCCTTCTAATGGTACAAACCGTTCTGTTTCAGTAGCTTTCAGACGTCCTTCATTTCCACAAAGCACTAATTCTTCATAAAACATAGGTGAAAACATAGATAAATTAAAATTACATTGAATACCATTTTCATATTTTACAATGACAAAGCCGCTATCAATAATATCTGAACTTTCCCCCTCATATTGGAAGGTTTGAAAGTTTACTGCCTGGCTTCCTGTTGCATATACTTCTACAGGCTTCGATTGCGCAAATAAATTAAATAAATCGAAGTAATGACAGCATTTCTCTACAAATGTTCCCCCTGATTTTTCGGAGAATTTATTCCATTGCCCTACTTTATCAAGGAAAGGTACACGATGCTCCATAATGGAAATCGTTTTAATGTCACCAACTGATTTTCTTTCCAGTGCTTCATGAATTGCTTCTACATAGATTGGTTTATAACGGTATTGCAAACCTATTTGAAAAATACTTGGGTAATCTTTAGCAATCTCCATGATTTCGTATGCATCTTCCAGATTTGTGGTCATTGGTTTTTCTAAAAAAATATGTTTTTTCGATTTCGCCGCTACCCGCACAACATCTATATGCGTATAGTTTGGCGTACAGATTAACAATGCATCCGCTTCCGGATCATTACATGCTTCTTCTAACGATTCAAATACGTTTATATCTCCAGCCTGCAATTCATTAACAAATACGTCTTTCGCCTGCTCAATACTTTTTTCATTTGGATCATATAATCCATTAATGGTTGCCCGGCCTTCCAGTATGGTTACTTTCATATGTTCCTGCCCAATATTCCCTGTACCTATTAAATTGAATTTTAATTTAGGCTGATTCTCTGCGGTCAGATAACGATCTTCCCCTGGTAAATAATCAAATTTTGATTTATCGAAACCCGCTAAAATATCTAATTCCTGTCTTTCTACTGTCATTTCTCCATCTCTCCTTTAAATTTAGTAAATCTTATATCGTTTCTAATTTAAAATTTTCTCCAATAATTCCAGGATAGGCACCTTTAGAAATAAGCGGTGTTCTATCTGGATGTGCAAGCAGCCATTTATTTTTCATAAATAGCAGTTTGTCCTCTTCGGTTATCACTGATTTGCTGAAATCAATAGGTTCATTGGTTCCTTTAGGTAAGATAACCATACACTTAAAACCTTCCTCATTCACTTTACAAGGTGCAAAATGCAATGTAGTCTGATAAATTTCTATCATTGTTCCTTTAGGCAAATAGAAAATATCCAGATTTTCCGTTTTATACTTATTTTTGTGAATATCTCCGGTGTGTCCTAAAATAAGAATTAAATCGGTAACAGCAATGTTGATTTCACTGCCTTTATGATATTCTAACCCATTCAAATGACTATTGGGACCATTACAATATCCAACCTGTATCTCCATTCCTCCAAACAGGGTTGTTTGGATTTTTTCTGTCAGCTTTGCTTTTTCTAAAGCTGTATCAGAAGCAATATATTGATTTACATCCTGAGGAATCTCTATCTGCTTCATGGTTTCATTCCATTCGCTCCAATCAAATCCCGTTAGGATCCTGCCATATTTTTTAAATTTATCCGCTGTAATAGAGTGAATCGTCTTATTTGAATTATTTTCTTGCAATTTCTTTAGTAGATTATTCATCCTCTACCTCCCTCATATATAATGCTAAGCTTCTTTCTTTAGTTGCTCTTCATGACTGCTTAACAGTTTGTCTGCATATTTTTTATTCCACGATTTAAGTGCAATAAGATAAAGAATGATCGTTACAACGATAAGAGCAATCGTTGCCGGCCAGAACCAGCCTGAGATAATATTTTCCGGCGAAGCCACGCCAATTGGCGAGAATAAAATATAACTGAATACCATTGCACTTAATAACAGAATCGTTACTGGCAATGCATATTTCCAAGGAACCATGCTAACCTGCGCGTTAACTTTAAATACAAATGGCTCTTCTAAAGGCTTTACCATTCCAATCACAAGCATAAGCGCAACTTCAATTACAAACATTAACCCTTGAATGTGAATGAAGTTGATAGCTAATTCCACATTAAAGAATGTTGGCAACCCCCAAATCAAGAAATAATATGCTATTACATGGAGTATAATCGTAACTTTCGGCGCTATGGAAGGAACACGTTTAGAAAAAATCCCCACTAACACAATTGCAATAATTGGAATATTGAAAAATCCAGTAAACTGACGAATCAGAGTCCATAACCCGTCAGGAGCATTGATTAACAACGGAGAAATAAAAAACGTTATTAATGCCAAAATCGTTCCAAACCACTGACTGACACGTATCATTTTTCTATCACTGGCATCTTTGTTAATAACTACCTTATAGACATCATATACAAACAACGTAGAAGCACTATTTAATAAGGAGTTAAAGCTGGAAAAAACAGCTCCTAATAATACAGCTAAGAAAAATCCATTTAAAAATGTAGGGAAGATATCACTGATTAATGTTGGATATGCCAGATCCATTGTCTCTAACCCCGGTCCATATAAATGGAAAGCAATAATACCTGGAATCATCATCAAGAATGGAACTAAAATTTTTAGGAAACCTGTAAATAACGCTCCTTTTTGACCTTCTGCCAAACTTTTTGCACCCAGTGTTCTTTGAATAACATACTGATTTGTGCCCCAATAAAATAAATTAGCAAATAGCATTCCTGTAAAAATAGCTCCAAAGGGAACTCCATCATCACTTGATCCGATAGCATTCATTTTTTCCGGATGTTCTGTCGTAATCGTTTTCATTCCTTCGAATAAATTACCATCACCTAGAGCAATGAAACCCAGAACTGGTACAAGCAAACCAACAATCAATAATCCAATTCCATTGATTGTATCCGAAATAGCTACAGCTTTTAAACCGCCAAAAATAGCATAGATAGAACCAATAATACCGATAACCCAAACTACTACCCACATCGATTGCTCAAAACTAATCCCAAGCATATTAGGTATATCGAATAATTGTAATACCGCAATAGATCCCGAATAAAGTACAGAAGGGATTGTAATCAATCCATATCCCAGCATAAACAATAACACAATCAACAATCTCGTACCCTGGTCAAATCGGTTATTGATAAACCCAGGAAGTGTTGTGAAGGCTCCGCCCAAATATCTTGGAAGTAACACAAGAGCCAGCATAATAACAGAGAATCCAGCTGTAACTTCCCAGGCCATATTTGATAAGTTTGCACTATATCCTTGTCCATTTAAACCAATTAATTGTTCGGCAGATAGGTTTGTTAAAATTAATGATCCGGCTATAAACCCGCCGGTCAATCCTCTGCCAGCTAAAAAATAACCTGTTGAATCACTTACTGTATTCTTTGTTTTATGATAAGAATACCAAGCCACCAGTCCCATAAAGAAAGCACATGTTATTAATGTAAATGCAATACTCCCCATCCTTGCTCCTCCTTTTAGATAACACGTTATTTCGTATTTTTAAACGTCCTGCCCCTCGACTGTTTTATTTGTTATCCATTTTTAATTACTCAAATTTAAATCTACCCCCTAGTTAACATCATTATGTTTTAAAAAACATCACTATCTTTAAACATATTATATTGGAAACGTATTCAAAAATGCAAGCTTTTTTTTAATTTTTTTAATGAATTATAGTTTAACAGGGCATATTTATATAGAAAACTGTTGCAGATTCAGACAAAGGTCAGATAAAGAACTGCATTTCGATTATTATTTTTTCTTTATTACTCAACTTTCGCAGCTAGAAACAACGTTCAAATTAATTAGCTGTAAAGCTTATATCTGTTCCATTACGGCCATTGACAAATGAAATAAAGAATACGGTTTATCGACTTTTAAACAAGTCCACCTTTGCCGGGAGAAGATTTTTATTGTACCTGAGCAATCATACCATCAAAAAGTTAACAAACCTAACCGATCATAATTGGCCGAAAACATTGATTGTAGACGATTGTTCGCATAACCGTAACCACAGTAAATTGGTTGAATTATTGGCTCGCTATTTTAACCATTCATCCCAAAAAATGCGCTTTTATAAAGGATTTCGCATGCTTACTCTTGGGTGGCCCGATGGCGCCACTTTCATTCCAGTAGACTTTTCTTTATTAAGCTCGAAGAAAAGCCAAATTAACGACATTTCATCAAAGATTGACAAGCGTAGTTCAGGCTATAAACGCAGAGTAGAAGCACTTCAAACTACAGCCGAACAAATACCTGGTAAGATTGAGCGTGCCATGAAAACAAGCGTGGATGCCTCTTATGTGCTGATGGATTATTGATTCACGTACCAGCCTCTCGGATAGAGATAAAGACCAAGGGCTTGATGTTATTGGCATGGTGAAAACTTGAAACAACGTTACCCCTTTCAAGATAAGCACGTAAGCCTACTTATCAAGATTATTAAATCAGAACTTAGAAGTAGTCAAATAATTAACAAAAGATACATATGGAATAATATACGTAACAATAATATGATAAGATTTACAAGGAATAATAAGCATTTTGGATTTTAAACGTTATATACTTTTATAATGGATGAGTTAAAATGAAGGAGATTTTTCTTTGAAAATTTTCAAAAGAACTATGTTAATCGTTGGAGGACTAGTCTCTCTAGCAGCTATATGTTTTTTTATCTGGTCACAAATCACATATAAGCCTACTAATGAACTTAAAGAGCTTGTTAATCTTTCCGAGGTAACTAATAATGAGGAAGGCTCTACTTATGTTTTTACACCAGAAGAACCATCCAAAGTTGGAATTATATTATATCCTGGTGCTAAAGTAGAAACACTGGCATATAGCTATCTCGCGGAACAACTAGCAAACGAAGGCTATAATGTGTTCATACCATCAATGCCATTAAATTTTGCCATATTCGGGATAGATAGAGCGGATGAAGTCATGCAACTTGATGAATCAATTACAACTTGGTATATTGGCGGACATTCATTAGGTGGATCAATGGCAGCGGCTTATACAAAAAAAAATCCTGACAACGTTGATGGATTATTCTTTCTGGGATCGTATACAAACGATAGCAATAATTTATCAGAGCTAACTATTCCTTCTCTTTCTATCTATGCAGAATTTGATGGATTAAGTACCTTGAATAAAATCGAAAAAAATCGTATCTATAATCCGAAATCAACTGAGTACTTTGAAATTAAAGGTGGAAATCATGCGCAATTTGGTATGTATGGTGAGCAAAAAAATGATTTAGATGCATCTATATCTCCGAAGAAACAGCAGGATTTGGTCATTGAAAAAATCATTAATTGGCTAGAGCAGTTATGATTCTTAATTTAGCTAAATGAAAAATGAGGAGGTAGCACACCGTTTATTTGTGAAGAACTGTTGCTACCTCCTTCTTTAAAAATGCTTCCATTATTTAAACTCATGTTTATAAAATTGACTTTAATAAAGCCGTCTATATATTGAGTTAAGTTTTCCTCTGAAAGTAAGCTGTTCCAAGTAATGAAATGATTAATATCAACTCAAAAAGATTGGTAATAGCACCGCTCTTTATAGGCCACTGAATAGCACTTCCAATTATCATTAATAAAGAGCCAATAAAAAAACAAGCCCATTTCTGTTTAATCCATATGAGGATAGAAACTACAACTAATACGAATGAGACAACCAATATCATGAATGGGGGACCGCTTGAAGGATCTAAGCTCCTATAACTCAGCACTCCAAATTCCCATTTTGCTTCGATGTTAAGATTAAATACTTCAGTAAATAATTCCAAAAACACGAGTAATGCAGTTAAACCTATAGCCAAAATTCGGATAGAAGTCTTTCTTGCCCATTGCATGTTTGCTTGCTCAAGTGTTTTCCAAGCGAATAATACAAGCAATGGCGTAAAGAAAGCATGTATCCAATACCTTGCAATATTTAGGTTTTCTAAGAAATCTCCTTCACCAATAATACGGCCTATAGTAAGGAAGGTATTATCATAGAATAGACCTGCGATAACAGGTAATAAGTATATGGAGCTTTCAACATAAGGTTTCTTTAATAACCTTATGACTAATAGGAGTAATATGAAATAACTGATCGAAAAAATAGCAAAGAAAATAGTATCCATTGGGTTTTCCTTTTGTTCCTAAGTTTTTAGCCAATATATCTTGCTTATATTAACTGTATCCATTTACAGTATACAATAAACCACCTAACACATTTATTTTAATAGCATATGCAAAAATGGTTGAAACAATTCTTTTATTATCATCTGTATTTTCTCGATTTGTTTATGTGTTGGAATTATTGCATATGGAAACCGCAGTAAAAGAATATGAAGGGAACAAAGCAGAAGAAGAGAAAGGAGCATAAATTTCGTAAACTAATTTTAAAACAGGTTCTATAAATAGAAACAATTGGCATTTTTTATTTACACTCCGATACAAATTAACTATATATTCCTCCATTAGGAAGGGTTTTATGTTTCTGTTTCACCGAGTATTGCGTACGCAGAGTGGCAATTCTCCTTAAATGATTAAGCCTTCCCAGATATTATAGAAGCATCTTGTACTACGGCCCCCGGCTGACTTCTGATAGTTCAGTGAACATTCGCATGTTCAGTTACGACTGTGTACCGCATTTCTATCAGGCCTCCCAGGGTAATTACACACTCTTCTTCTTCATGTCCCCACTTCATTTACTCTATGCACCCTTTCGCAGTAAGGCTTGTTTTGCAGTCTTACCCAAGCACCTCTAGCCTTCTATGAAGTTCGTGTTCCTAAGGTTAACCACTACTACTCCCTTCGCAGATCGGGACTTTAACCCTACAGAGTATACGCATGCCTCGTACACAAAAAGGGTGTTGTAACTTCTTCCAACCCGCCCATCTAAATCGCCGCCGCTACCTTTAATCCCAAAGCTTCCGGCTTGAAGTAGAAACAGCAACCGCTCCAGTATCTAATGCTGCTTTCACCTGCTCTTCCTCTTTAATCAAACCGCCGGCAATGACAGGAATATCAATTTCTCCCGTTATCTCTTCAATCACTTCAGGCATCAGTCCAGGCAAGATTTCAACATAATCCGGATGAAATCGCTGAATAAGCTTAATGCTCTGTTCTAACGCCGCACTGTCCAAGATAAAAACACGCTGGATTGCCAGCAATTTATGCTTCTTAGCAGCGGCAATCACATTGCCGCGAGTTGTTAAAATTCCATCCGGCTTTATTTCACGCTGCAGAAATTCCATGCCGTACTCGTCTGCTTTCAATCCTTGGATCAAATCAAAATGGACTAATACCTTTTTATTTGCGCGATGAGCGTAATCAATCATACTCTTGAGCTGAACTAATCTGGATTCTAAAATAATAATATGTTCGTGATTACTTTCCAATACTTTCTCAAAGTCCTTCATCCGCCGTACAGCAGGCAATACCCCATGCATCAAGAATTCCTCCCTTCATGCCCATCCGGTGATTGACGCGATTCCATTTCTTCCTTGGTATAAATAATCCGCATTGGATTCCCCCCTGCAAAAGCTCCAGCCGGGACATCTTTATGAACAAGTGTCGCAGCCGAGACAATCGCTCCATCACCGATATGCACCCCCGGCAATATCGTCGAATTGGCTCCGATCATAACCTCATTGCCAATATGCACCTCGCCCAGACGATATTCTGTAATTAAATATTCATGTGCTAAAATGGTGGTGTTATAACCGATAATGCTGTTATCTCCAACCTTGATTTTTTCAGGGAACATGGAATCAGGCATCGCCATTAAAGCAAAGGATGTACGTTCGCCTACTTTCATGCGCAACAGATGCCGATACAGCCAATTTTTCATTCTTAAAAAAGGGGTATATCGCGCAACCTGAATGACAATAAAATTCTTCACTATTTTAAAAAAAGATACGGTACTGTACATCTGCCATAGAGAATTTGCTTTATGATGAACCTTATACCTTTCCGTTCTCCGCATGCCTATTCACCTGCCACTGTTAATAAATCCCTCATTGTATCCAAATAATAGGTTGGATGATAGCTTTTTAAAAAGGCTTCCGTTTTCTCGGACCAGCTTACTGCCGCCGTTTGTGTGCCTGCCCGCTGTCCGGAAACAATGTCATGAAAATTATCTCCGACCATTAACGTTGTCTCCGGATCGGCATCCAGCAAACTCATCGCTTTTTCCACCGGTTCCGGATCAGGCTTTTTATTTACTACATCATCATAGGTAATGATGACCGAAAAGAAACCCGTCAGCTTGGTTAAATCCAGCCCCATCATCACCGTTTTTTTAATTTTTGTGCTGACGATTCCTAATGTAATATCCTTTTCATACAGCTGTTTGATTGTTTCATATACATCCGGAAAAGCTTCTACATAACGGTCATGCTCTCTCATATTATACTCCCGGTACGCAGCGACCATTTGCTCAGACAGCCCCGGATTTATTTCATAAAAGGTTTCATTTAGCGGCGGTCCGTTAAGATGTTTTATTTCTTCCGGTGTAAACTGCATATCAAATTGTTGAAATGTATGTTCAAATGAAGCACGTATCAGCTCATTTGTATCAATCAACGTTCCGTCCAGATCAAACAGAATGGTACGAATGCTCATGATGCATTTTCCTTTCTTCTTTTTTCCAGAAATAAGCAAGCGTCATCGTTAAAATAATCGCTACCGATAACCGGATAATCAATAATGGCCAAACTGGAATACCAAGCGGAATAAAGACTAGTGTATCTTCGACGACCGCATGGCAGGATACCAGAAAAATCAAGGCTAAATACATATCCTTCTTTGGCACATTATCTTCCTTTACTGCCTGCATCATAAGACCTGCTCCATAAGCAAGTCCAATCGTCAACCCGGCAACCATCGTCATGGAAGCCCGTTTATCTATCCCCAGCAGCTTCATAAACGGAGCGAATTTATTGGATAAAGCTGTCATCCAGCCCAGCTCCCGCATAACCTGCATAATAATCATTAACGGAATAACGATACAAGCTAGTTGAACAATTGCTGTCAGCGCAGCCTGCGCGCCATGGAGTGCAATCTCCCACCAATTATCCAGCACTACTTCATTACTGGAAATGAATCCATATTGAGCAAGCTCTGAACCGCCATTCCAGAATAAATTAATCAGTAGCCCGGAAATGACAGCCAGTCCGACCCGAATACCGACGATGACCCACCATCTTACTCCGACACTGGTTGCTACAGCAGATTCAATAAAAAGATTATGAGAGAACGACAGCATGACTGCCATAATAAAGACTTCCTTCACTGTAAAATCAAAGGAAATAATCGCTGCAATACCTGCATATAAATTCAAGCCATTCCCTAAAACAAGCGGAACAGCGGCTTCACCTGACAAACCGAATAACCCCATAAGCGGGGAGATGATATTCATAAACCAGGGGAAAACTGGTGTAAACTGTAAAATCGTTATAATTAATGTAATGGGGAAAATAACCTTTCCAAGCTTTAGTGTGGTCTTTAACCCCTCTTTCAATCCCCTGTAAAGCATCCCTTTCATTTTCTTACCTCATTTCAACTTAGACAATTCCATTACTTCTTTTTCTTCTTCTTTTTACCTTTATTTTTATTCGACGGCTTTGCCTGTTTCTTTTTCGCAGGCACGTCAAGGTAACGGTCGTTGGATGTTTTTATCAGATACAGCATCATGATAACTCCTGCTACAATCGTTAGTATGGAAACAACCTGCGCCGTTCGCAGTTCACCAATAACATATAAACTGTCTGTCCGGAGTCCTTCGATATAGAACCTTCCAATCGAATAGGTAACGGCATACATTAAAAATACCATGCCGCGTTTTGGATTGATCCTGCGGAAAAACAGCAGTCCGAAAAATATCAGGAAATTCCAGACGGATTCATATAAAAATGTCGGGTGATACATCACACCGTCAATCACCATCTGATTCATAATAAAGTCCGGCAAATACTGATGGAAGCTCTCATAAGCCGCCTCGGAAATTGGCCCGCCATGCGCTTCCTGATTAACGAAATTCCCCCAGCGTCCAATTGCCTGACCTAAGATTAAACTTGGTGCAATCACATCAGCAAGACGCCAGAAAGAAATTTTCTTTACTTTTGTGAACACGATAGCTGTGAGAACCCCGCCGATAATAGCTCCATGGATAGCGATACCGCCCTCCCAGACGGCAATCATCTTCCAAAGCGGACCATTTGCATATTGTTCAAATTCAAAAATGACATAATAGATTCTCGCTGAAATAATCGCAATCGGCACAGCAAAAATAATGAAATCCATAATGGTTTCTTTGCCAAGGCCGACTCTTTCTGCTTCCCTCGTTGCTAAATAAACGGCTAATACGGCCCCAACGGCGATAATAATACCATACCAATAAATGGTTAATGGCCCCAGTTCTAAAAACACGCGATCAATAGGAGCGTCTGTCCCAGTCATCTATATCATCCTCCTATTGTGATTCCAAATCACCTTGTTCAATCATTTTAGTTAACCGATCCGAAAATTCCTCTGCTGTATTCACGCCCATCCGCTTCAGACGGAAATTCATGGCAGCTACTTCGATAATAACAGCAAGGTTTCTTCCTGGTCTGACCGGTATCGTTGCTTTTGGCAAATGAACATCCATGATCTTCATGGTATCTTCATCTAAGCCTAAACGGTCGTACTGCTTCTTTTCATCCCAGATTTCCAATTGAATCACCATCGAGATCCGCTTTTGGCTGCGGATGGAGCTGGCTCCAAATAATGTCATAACATTGATAATCCCAAGTCCCCGAATCTCCAGTAAATGCTCAATCAGAGCCGGCGCATTGCCAATCAGACTCTCATAATCCTCCTGCCGGATTTCCACATTATCATCTGCTACAAGACGATGCCCCCGCTTTACTAATTCAAGCGCTGTCTCACTTTTACCGACACCGCTTTGGCCGATTATCAAGACGCCGACACCATAAATATCGATTAACACACCATGTACCGCAGTAAAAGGCGCAAATTTTGATTCTAAGTAATTGGTTAAACGGCTCAATACACGCGTGGTTGTCCGTGGTGATTGTATGATAGGAACGCCAGAGTGCTTCGATGCTTCAAAAAATTCTTCCGGTACATCCATCCCGCGGGAAATGATGATCCCCGGGGTTACATCCGTACATAGATTTTCAGCACGCTGCTTTCTCTCCGCTGCATTCAAACCCAGAAAATAAGCTAATTCTGTCTTTCCGATCAATTGCAGGCGTTCTCTGGGATAATAATCAAAAAAGCCAGTCATTTCTAATCCCGGACGTGAAATATCACTTGTGATAATCTCACGGTGAACCCCTTCTTCTCCTGCTACCAATTGCAAATGAAACCTGTCCAATAAATCTTTTGTACAGACGGTTGATACCATTTTGAAGCTCCTCTCTTCAACAAAGCTAACTGATATACATTTTAGCATAATCCATTTAAAAAACGTAGGGGAGAAGTTTTGGTGTGATTAAATTATTTTTGTTGAATAGGATAAGCTTTAACAGAGGAAAGTAAGTGTTATTTTGAAAATGCGCTTCCCATAGAACGAAGCTGTTAACAAATGTACCGGATGCATTCGTTGACAGCTTCTTCGTTTGAAAACTTATTCTACGTGCTGCGGCGCCTTTCGCCCCAGCTTCACTGTTACAGCCCCCAATAAATAATAGTGATAGTATGATCAAAAAAGTCATCTCTTCATTAATTTCTCTAACTTTTTCACATTATTTTTATCCAGTCTTTTCATGCTGCTATTAAAAATTTCCCTGCTTCCGATTCAGACGAACACTTATATTTTTTCCTCTTGCACTTCACGTTACGGAAACCGTTATACTTATCTGTAAAGGAGCTGATTCAAATGTATACCATTGGAGAATTTGGAGCAAAAACCGGATTTTCAACACGGACGCTGCGTTTTTATGAAGAGCTTGGAATTCTTTACCCAAGCAAAAGAAATGAGAGCGGTCATCGATTATATGGCTTGGAAGAACTCGCTGCCTTACAGCGTATTCAATCGTTAAAGTTTATTGGCTATTCGCTTCAGGAAATCAAAGAATTGCTCGATAAAGAAGAAATTACCTTAGAAAATTTTGTAGACTCCGTCCCTGTTCAAAGAAAGGTTTTGGTGCATAAGCGCGAAGAATTAAACCGCGCCATTGCAGCTATTGATCATGTGCAAGCACTTTTAGATGATGATTTCCCATTAGATTGGACGGTCCTCACCTCGCTGCTTCACGGGATGGAATTTGAAGAAGAGCAAAAGGCATGGATGAAGGAGCATTTTCCAGATGATTTTGCATCACTTTTCACAGATATCCCAAAGAAAAAACGTGAAAAATTAGATAGAGAATGGCTTTCCATTCTGGCCGAGGTGAAAAGACTGATGCGGGAAAATGTTCCTCCGCATGCCCCAGAAGCGCAGCAGGTATTTTTAAATATCAATGATTTATTTATGAGGATTGTCCCTGAAGATGTTATTACAGAAAATATCGATAAATGGGAGGAGCAATTGGAATCTGCTGAAGCTGATGATTTTGTAGCTCCGACTTTTTGGTCGAAAGAGGAAGAAGCTTATATGGAGGAAATCGCTAAAGCGATGGAACAGAAGTATAAAGAAAGTGAAGGGAAATAATGGACTGAAAAAGTCCGAAAGAGCTCACTATCTACACTGAATCACTTCGGACTTTTTCATTCGATATTTTTATATGTACTTTTCAAGAAAAATATAATTCTGTAAGCCTTCCCCAATCTATTTCATTTGAAACATTGATAAAGTATGGCGCTTGCCATGCTTGTGTTTTTTTTGCAGCGTTATTTAACGACTTTTCCCAAGAAGGATATACTCTTATTGCCATTTTCCCTTTGTTATCAATCGTTCTTAATATTCTTTTTTCTAAAAGCAAGGACTTTGGAAAAATAAACTGACCTTTCAGGTCTTTATCTATAATTGAAATCATTATTTTATCAGGACTTTCACTATACGCATAAGCCTGATTACGCTGATTTACATCTTTTTCCCAGAAAACAACAAAGTAGCCTTTTTTCTTTGGTGTTCGTTTAGCTAAGCGGCTCCTATACATCGTTTCATGAATCGTAAAAGTAGTCCCTTCATATTCCATATTTTGCGGCTCATTCACTATATTTGTGATGTCATCATCTGTGCCAGAAAGCAATGATTTGATTAGGTTTATCGATTTTAGCATTTTTTCTTCTCCTTCCTTTTTTATCCCCCTCGCCCTCAGAGCAGCGGTATCTTGACAATATCCGTTTTAGTACACAAAGAAAAAGCCAGGCAATAACCTGACCTTCCCTTCTATCGTCGTATATCCCGGACAACACTGTTTAAAATCATCGAAATCAATGAAATCACAATCGATGCGATAAACGCCGTTCCAAACCCGTCAATGACAAAGGAAGGTCCGATAAGCGCCTGCGTAATCATCAATATAATCGCATTGACCACAATTAAAAACAATCCAAATGTAATCACCGTAATGGGCAATGTTAAAATAACCAAAATCGGCTTCACAAACATATTCAGGATGGCTAAAATAACACTTGCTAACAGCGCTGTGCCAAATCCATCCAGCTGAAATGAATCAAAAATCTGTGCAACTGCTATCAGCGCGACAGCATTTAATACTAATGAAATAACCCCCCGAAGTAACATTAATACACGTCTCCTCTAGGCATAATAAATGCAGCAATCAGATAAACAATTGCCAATGTAGAAAAGCTCGGGATAAGCAGAATCAAGAAAATAATCCGGAGCAGGGTCGGATCCACATTTAAATACTCTCCTATTCCGCCAAGGACACCAGCTAATATTTTATTGGTTTCGGAACGATATAATTTTTTCATGAAAGTACCTCCTCAGGTAATTGTTTTGCCATCTATTTATTCATGGATATGTGTGCTTCTACTGGTATATACGAAAATAGAAATGAAAAAGTTTCATTTCTATTTTCCCTCTCCCTATTCTTTTTAAACAAAACAATTAGTTGGAGCTGTTCTTTTCAAAATCCCAAGTATAAAAACGTTCCATCGCCTGATGCTCAATCAGTTCATTTTTCACTTCTTCATCGATTTCATCCATCTGTTTAAACCAGCCAAACATGCCTGCTACCTGAGAATCATGAGACAGAACCGTTTGCAGCTTTTTATCAAACGTATCATGGACATCATTCACGATATCAGGGCTTCCTAAATCCTCTTCATGACCATTGGAAAAGGCTTGTGCCCATACTTTTGGTCTTTTCTCAGGAGTCATATCTTCTACAGCCTGAATCGCAGCTGCTCCCAAGGAATTATGATCCGGGTGCACAGCATAGCCGGGATAGTGTGTAATCACAAGAGAAGGTTTAATTTCTTCTAAATAGCTTCTTAAATGATCGGCCACCTCTTGTTTATCTTCAAATTCAATCGTTTTATCACGGTATCCGAGCATTTTCAGTTCCATATCTAACGTTTCACATGCCTGCTTCAACTCTTTTTTACGAATTTCAGGCAAGGATTCCCGATTTGCAAATGTCGGATTCCCCATATTCCTCCCCATTTGTCCTAACGTTCCACATAAATATGTTACTGGCACTCCATCTCTTCGAAACTGTGCGATGGAACCAGAAGCGCCGAATGCTTCATCGTCTGGATGCGGATAAATAACTACTACATGTTTCTCCATTACGTTCACCTATCTTTCTAGAATCAAGCTATATCCTTCGTTTTTTATTGATGAAAAGGCGTCTCACTAATTTCTAATGCCACCATTAACCGGCCTTCTCTGTCATGACCGGCCAGCAGCAATTGGTCTTCCTGATAAATCGTCCAGTCGGTCAGTCCTTCTGCATAAATCCAGCCAAGCTCCATTTTCAAACCAACACGATAGGAGTTCCCTTCTCCTATAATCTTTGCCTGTTTATAGGTTACTTTTGCATTACGTATATATGCACCAACGGTATAGGCATTGGCGTCTAAATGATTCGCATAAGCTCCATTTGTTGTTTCCAAATGAACATACACTTCTTTATTTAAGTAACTGTCCAGCGCCTGCTGAACTTTTTCAATTTCTATCGGCTTCATGTTTCAACCTCCACTTCTTATTCTTTTACTCTATCGAAATGCGGACAAATCGTCAATTAGATAGCTTATTCATACGAAAACAACGCTTTAAGCTGATTTAAAAATTACATTTGCACCCTATTCGTAAGATATTTACGTTTTATTATACCATAGTATTCTGATTGGATTGCAAATGTATGATGAAATAAACTATTTTTTCTCCAACAGCATTGTGATTTGCCTTAAAAACATTGTATCTATCTGCAAATGTTTTTACAGTCTGTGATTCTGTGATAAAACAAAGTCCATCTAAAGAGCAAAATTGCACTCTAAAGATGGACCGGCTATCCTCTATTTACTGCTGACTTTCTCTTTCAGCATGTCCTTCATACGTTCCTTATCGCGCTCTAACACAGGGCCAAGATACTTTCCTGTATAAGAAACATCTGCCTGTTCTGCGATTTTTTCCGGCGTTCCCTTCGCGATAATCTGACCGCCGCGGTCTCCGCCTTCCGGACCTAAATCAATAATATGATCCGCACTTTTGATGACATCCAGGTTGTGTTCGATAATTAAGACAGAATCCCCATTATCTACAAGTCTCTGCAGAACCTCCAGCAGACGGCGGATATCGGCAGAGTGAAGTCCTGTTGTCGGCTCGTCCAGAATATAAAATGTCTTTCCGTTAGAGCGTTTATGCAATTCACTCGCCAATTTCACACGCTGTGCTTCCCCGCCGGATAATGTCGTTGCCGGCTGACCTAACTTAATATATCCTAAGCCGACATCATAGATCGTTTGCAGCTTCCGTTTAATTTTTGGAATCGCAGAGAAAAACTCCAGTGCTTCTTCAATACGCATTTCCAAAACATCAGATATGCTTTTACCTTTATACTTCACTTCCAATGTTTCCCGGTTATAACGTGCTCCGTCACAAACCTCACAAGGGACATACACATCGGGAAGGAAATGCATTTCAATCTTGATGATTCCATCGCCGCGGCAGGCTTCACAGCGTCCGCCTTTAACGTTGAAGCTGAAACGGCCTTTTTTATAGCCGCGTATCTTCGCCTCATTTGTCTGGGCGAACACATCACGAATATCATCAAATACCCCGGTGTACGTCGCCGGATTGGAACGCGGTGTTCTCCCGATTGGAGACTGGTCGATATCAATGACTTTTTCAATATGCTCGATGCCTTTTATGCTTCGATATTTCCCTGGTTTTACTTTTCCTTTATATAATTCTTTTGCTAAGGATTTATAAATGATCTCATTAACCAGCGTACTTTTCCCTGAACCGGAAACCCCTGTGACAACGGTCATCAGACCAATCGGAATTTCAGCTGATACGTTTTTTAAATTATTTTCCGAAGCGCCGGTAACTTTTATTTTGCGTTTATCCGCTTTTTTACGTTTTGACGGCACAGGAATAAATTCTTTTCCAGATAAATAACGGCCCGTTAATGAATTCTCATTTGCCTTCACATTCTCCGGCGTATCACTGGCAACAATCTCCCCGCCATGCTCACCGGCGCCAGGTCCGATATCAATCAGCCAGTCCGCCGCAAGCATCGTATCTTCATCATGCTCCACCACAATCAGCGTATTATCTAAATCACGCATCTGTTTGAGTGTTTCAATCAGACGGTCATTATCCCGCTGATGCAGTCCGATAGAAGGCTCATCCAGCACATAAAGCACTCCTGTCAACGCAGAACCGATTTGTGTCGCCAGACGGATCCGCTGTGCTTCCCCTCCGGAAAGTGTTCCTGCTGAACGGGACAGCGTTAAATAATCCAAGCCGACATTATTTAAGAATGACAGCCGGTTATCTATTTCTCTTAAAATCAATCGTGCAATCTGACGGTCCTTTGCACTCAATTCAAGCTGCTTAAAGAAATCCATTGATTCCAGGATAGAAAAATCTGTTACCTGACTGATATGCTTCCCGTCAATTAATACAGCAAGCGCCTCTTTATTGAGACGGTTCCCTTTACAGGTTGGACAATTTTTCTGCGCCATATATTTTTCTAATGTCTCACGGATAAAATCCGAAGAAGTTTCTTTATATCTGCGTTCTACGTTCTTTAACACACCTTCAAATGCAACATCCTTCGTACGGGAGCTGCCAAAATCATTTTCATAATGAAAGTGGATTTTTTCTTTCCCGCTTCCATATAAAATTTTATCCATTTGTTCCTCAGGGATATCCTTCACTGGAACATCCATCGAAATGCCATAATGGTCGCAGACGCTTTTCAATAGCTGCGGGTAATACTGCGAGCTGATTGGCTCCCATGGTGCGATAGCATGCTCATTTAACGTCTTATCCCAATCCGGAATAACCAATTCCACATCGACCTCCAGCTTGGTGCCCAGCCCATCACAGCTTGGACACGCGCCAAAGGGGCTGTTAAAGGAGAATAAACGCGGCTCTAATTTCCCGATAGAGAAACCGCAAATCGGACAGGCATGGTTTTCACTGAATAACAATTCTTCATCATCAATAACGTCCACGATTGCATTGCCTTCTCCCAGCTTCAGTGCTGCTTCCAGGGAATCACTCAGCCGGCTTTCGATGCCGCTTTTAATAACAATACGGTCGATAACCACCTCGATAGAGTGCTTTTTATTTTTCTCCAGATTAATATCATCCGCAACCTCCATCATATCGCCATCAATTCGAACACGCACATAACCTTGCTTTTTCAAGTCCTCTAATACTTTAACATGTTCCCCTTTTCTGCCGGATACGACCGGAGCCAAAATCTGCATTTTCGTTCTCTCCGGATATTCCAGAACCCGGTCAACCATCTGCTGTACAGTCTGCGAGCTGATCTCGATACCGTGCTTCGGACAGGTCGGCTTCCCTACGCGTGCAAAAAGCAAACGCAAATAATCATAAATCTCGGTCACTGTTCCGACTGTCGATCTCGGATTTTTGCTGGTTGTTTTTTGGTCAATCGAAATTGCCGGAGACAAGCCCTCAATCACGTCCACATCCGGCTTGTCCATCTGTCCCAGAAATTGTCTTGCATAGGCAGACAGCGATTCTACGTATCTGCGCTGTCCTTCTGCATAAACGGTATCAAAGGCAAGGGAGGATTTCCCGGAACCAGAAAGCCCTGTAAGAACCACTAATTTATTTTTAGGAATATCCACATCGATATTTTTTAAGTTATGCGCTCTGGCACCTTGGATTTTTATAGATTTACTTGGCATAAAAAATTCATCCTTCCGCTTTAAGCTCCAAGAGAACATCTCTTAATTCTGCTGCTTTCTCGAAGTCTAGATTTTTGGCTGCCTGCTTCATTTCTTTTTCCATATTTTCGATGACTTTCTGCTTCTCTTTCTTCGTCATCTTCTTCATTTGCTTCGCTTCCGATTCATACGTTTCCGGTGCTTCCGCAGCAATTGTTGCCTGGATAACGTCGCGTACTTCCTTGCGAATCGTTTGCGGGGTAATGCCGTGTTTTTCGTTATATTCCTGCTGAACCATACGGCGGCGTTCTGTTTCATCAATTGCTTTTTGCATCGAATCGGTCATCTTATCAGCATACATAATAACTTTACCCTGTTCATTTCGTGCGGCACGACCCATCGTCTGAATCAGCGAACGCTCGGAACGAAGGAAGCCTTCTTTATCCGCATCCAAAATGGAAACTAAGGATACTTCCGGAATATCCAGCCCTTCCCGGAGCAGGTTGATTCCGACAAGCACATCATATTTCCCGACACGCAAATCACGGATTACTTCAATCCGCTCTAATGTTTTGATTTCCGAATGCAGATAAGCTACTTTTATCCCGATTTCTTTCAGGTAATCTGTTAAGTCCTCTGACATTTTCTTCGTTAACGTCGTAATCAACACGCGTTCATTGCGTTCCGTCCGCTTATTGATTTCACCTATTAAATCATCGATCTGCCCTTCAATCGGACGGACCTCCACCTCTGGGTCCAGTAAGCCGGTCGGACGGATGATTTGCTCTGTCATTTCTGGTGAATGCTCTAATTCATACGGTCCCGGTGTCGCCGAAACATAAACCAACTGATTGGTCTTTTCTTCAAATTCTTCAAACCGCAGCGGGCGGTTATCCATCGCAGAAGGCAAGCGGAAGCCATGATCCACTAATACCTGTTTCCGGGCCTGGTCCCCGTTATACATACCGCGAATCTGCGGCAGCGTCACATGGGACTCATCAATAATTACTAAAAAGTCCTCTGGAAAGAAATCCAGAAGTGTATAGGGCGTTGCTCCCGCTTCACGCAGTGTCAGCGGACGTGAATAGTTTTCAATCCCGGAACAAAAGCCCATTTCCCGCATCATTTCTAAATCATAATTGGTCCGCTGCTCGAGACGCTGCGCTTCCAGCAGCTTCCCGGCATCGTTTAATTCCTTCAACCGGTCTTCTAATTCTTTTTCAATATTTTTAATCGCAATTTTCATTTTCTCTTCACGGGTCACAAAGTGAGAAGCCGGGAAAATAGCTACATGCTCTCTGTCGCCGATGATTTCTCCCGTCAGCGCATCGACTTCACGGATCCGGTCGATCTCATCTCCGAAAAATTCTACCCGGATACAATGCTCCTCATGAGATGCCGGGATAATTTCCACGGAATCCCCGCGCACACGAAACGTCCCGCGCTGAAAATTAATATCATTTCTTGCATATTGAATATCTACTAATTCCCGCAGAAGCTGATCTCTTTCTTTTTCCATGCCAAGTCTAAGGGACAGCACCTGGCTTCTGTATTCTTCCGGGTTACCTAAACCGTAAATACACGACACACTCGCTACGATCAATACATCGCTTCGTTCAAAAAGCGCCGATGTCGCAGAGTGGCGCAATTTATCTATTTCATCATTGATGCTGGCGTCTTTTTCAATAAACGTATCGGTAGAAGGCACATACGCTTCCGGCTGATAGTAATCATAATAGCTCACAAAATACTCTACCGCATTGTTTGGAAAGAACTCTTTAAACTCACTGTAAAGCTGTCCTGCCAGTGTTTTATTATGTGCAATAACAAGCGTCGGCCGGTTGATTTCTTTCACCACATTGGACATCGTAAATGTTTTCCCCGTTCCAGTAGCACCGAGTAACGTCTGATGATGCTGGCCGGCAAGTACCTTATCTACAATTTCCTGAATAGCTGCCGGCTGATCACCCGCAGGCTCATAAGCAGAAACTAACTCAAATTGCTCATTCATCCTATTTCCTCCGTTCCATACCATAGCTATTTTCTATTATATCCTTTTCTCAAAAAACGAACAAGTATTCGTTCTTGTTTTTAAGAAATTATATATTTTTTTATATTATTATTGAAATAACCTCTATTTTCATTATAGCCTTTCTGTCAATCTTTCAATCCTCGTTTTATTGTTATAATCAAATAAGAATGCTTGGATGCAGCAGTAAACCACTGTTCCAAGCATTCTTATGTTAAGAGGCGTTTGTATTCTTTTCTCTTCTAGCTTTAAAAGGCTCTTCAGCAAATTGAAAGCCTAAGGAATGGTGCTCTCCTTCATACAGAGATCCTTGTACAAAACGAACCTCTTCCTCATGGTTCAAAACTTCCATTTTAATATAAGCTCCGCTTCCCTGCAGTGCTTCATAAAAAGCTTGGCTTGTCCGTACGTTTTTCCCGCCGACTCTGTAAATGACCTCGCCAGTCTCTATTTCCAGCCTGTCTGCCGGACTGCCAGGCAGCACGCCAACCACTCTCAGGCCTTTGGCATGCGGCTGATAGTACGGACGGCGCAAACGGTCTCCTTCGCGATAGCGATAATTCAAATACTCTTTTCCGATAATCGCCAAAATTATCGCAGCCAGGGAAAGGTACGGGATAAATACTCCGCCGACAGCAATAAGTAAAATACCGATTGCTAAAAAGGTATTTGCTTTTGCCAGCTTGTAAATCGCATCCTGATGAAAATGTCCTTTTGCTTTATAGTTAAACCCAATCAAAAATGGAATCAGTGCTAAGCCTAAGCTGGATTCTCCAATGGATAAATACGGCCACCAGGGAGCAAAGGAAGTAATTAATCCTTCAGGCACAAGCATCAGCAGAGGAACAACCGTTAATCGTTTGATTTGCTGTTCGCCTACCCAGACACCGCGGTCACTCAGCGTAATTCTTGGAAACGTATCTTGCTTTTCAATACGTTTAATGAACAGGGATTCTACAAAAAGAAGCAATCCCGCTAATACAGCTAACGCCGGAAGACTGCTTTCGTAAAGCAAGGAATAATCAATGACATCTTGCATGTCAATAAGATACGGTGCAAAAAACAAAATAAGAAAAGTCAGCCCAAGTGTATAGCTGGGAGACAATAATGTAAAATGCGTACTGATGCTTAATACAACAAAGCTTAACGCTAAAACGAGAAGTGTTTCATAAGAGAATACCATGCCTGTGCCAATAATGACGGCAGAAATCAGTATTCCGCTGATTAAGGAGACAAGCCAGGTCCGATGCCACTCCATAAACTTCGGATATATTTTTATCCCAAAATCGTACCGCTCCCGTTTGATTCGAAAATAACTTGCCATCGTCAATATAAATAAAAACCAGTATAATGCCGGATTCAGAAAAAATTTGCCTATACCTTTTGCCAATTCAATAAGCCATGCTTCCGCCAATACTCTTCACCTGCTTTGCAAATACAATTTGTTCATCCATCACATAGTGGTGGATGAACAAATCTCTTATTTTATCACGGAGAATCGCCCGTAAATCTTCCGTCTCAAAATAGAAAGTGGAAATATAATTAGTCAGAGGGGAGTTAACGGGCGCTAACTCCCTGAATCATTTAGGCTAATTCAGCGAGAGAAAAGCAACAACTCCCGCTGAATGAAGTTTCGTTTTATTGATAAAGTTCTTCTAAAGAGCGTTCCAGCTGTCGGTCGTCCTCTCCGTCCCGAATCCTTTCAATAACCTGTGTTTCAATTAAACCGCCTGTTTCTTCGTCTACTTCTCCAGTTGTTTCCAAGTCATTATCTTCCTGAAATTCTTCTACAGCTTGCTCTGTTTCTTCACTGAAATAACCGTCTGTTCTTCCAGTATCATATCCCAGTCCAGATAACATCACTTGCATATTTGCCACTGCTTCGCTTGTATGGTCAAACGTGAGCGGCTCGTCATCTGTCACTTGAATCGGAGTAGAGTAGTAGTAATCATCCTGCCTTTGTTCGACGGTCGGTTCCACTCCTTTTCCATCAATCCACTCGCCGCCAGGAGACAGCCATTTAAGAGTTGTCATTTTAATAGAACTGTCATCCCCAAGCGGAATAGCCTGCTGTACGGTACCTTTTCCAAAGCTTGTTTCTCCCACAACATCATAATCAAGCTCTTTCATAGCAACAGCGACAATTTCAGAAGCAGAGGCACTGCCTTCATCAATTAACACGCTGATTGGATAATCTTTCGCCTCATCCAGATTAGACACATACTCTTCTGCATTTCCATTCGCATCCTCGATTTGCAGATAAGGCATATCACTTGGAACAAATTGCTGTAAGATTTCTTCCGCAACATCTAACAGTCCGCCCGGGTTCCCGCGAACATCAATGACTAGACCGTCAATATCCTGCTCTTCCAGATCTGCCAGCTGTTCTTCAAATTCTTCTCCTGTATGTTCAGAGAAGTTTGTGATTTGAATAACTCCTGTATCCTTGCCATCTTCTGATTCCACTTCACTATATACGGTTTCCACCGGAATCGTATCTCTTTGAATCGTTACTTCAAATGGATCCGAAGTACCTGAACGCTGTATTTCTAAAACAACATCGGTTCCTTTTTCTCCGCGGATTTTAGCAACTGCCTCGTTTACATTCAATCCTTCTAAACTCTCTCCGTCCACACTTAAGACCTGGTCATTTGGACGCAGCCCTGCTTTTTCCGCAGGTGATTCTTTCATTGGCGACATAATGGTTATATAGCCGTCTATCTCACTGACCTCCGCACCAATTCCTTCAAACGAAGACTCAATCTGCTCGTTGAACTGCTCCATCATTTCACTATCTAAGTAAGAAGTATGCGGGTCTTCCAGCGTCGAAAGCATCCCTTCTATAGCGCCTTCCACCAGTTCATTATCATCAACATCTTCTATATAGTTTGATTTGATTAAATCAAAGGTTTGAGAAATCTTGTCTAAATCTGCCGGTAATTCAGCAGATGATTCTTCCTCGGCATTATCAGTTTCATTTTCTGAATTCGTTATTTCCAAAGGAGCGTTCCCCTCTGAATTTTGAGCTAATTTAACTCCGCCGTAGCCCCCTAACACACCGATAAGCAGAGCACCAATTAATATCAGTATGATTTTAGTTTGATTAAGCTTCATTTCTACACCTCTTTGTTGCTTCAAAAGCTTCCATCCAGCTCCGAAGTTGAATTAATATATCTATCACAAGCAGCAAATCATTTAGAAAAACTGATATTCGTAAAAATCATTTAAAAAGCGTATGTTCCTATATAAAAATAAAGACACTTCTCAAGTAAAACAAAGCATATTTATTTTCTAATAAAGAAATCATATCATGTTATCCAGTGAATGACTATGATTTTACACACAAACATTATCTAGAACCTTTCTTTTGAATAGACTATTCAGAACATTCTTCTGGCAGCTTTATTTAATAACAAGAAATCCGAACTAATTCACATTCTGCCTAAAAGCAAATGAAGTACTAGTTCGGATTTATTATTTGATAAATTTCTATTTATTTAGCTTTGAATTAATTCAAGTAGCCTGCCGGGTCAACCGGGTTCTTATAGCCTCCAGGGTGAATTTCAAAATGGAGATGGACACCAGTGGAACCTCCCGTATTGCCCATTACAGCGATTTGATCGCCTTGGCTCACCGTCTCGCCATTAGATACCGTAAAGCTATCCAAATGTGCATATAAGGTCGTATACTCCTGGCCGTTTATATTATGCGTAACCATCACCGTATTGCCATAACCACTCATTGAACCAGTATAAGCCACCACACCATCAGCAGCTGCACGAATTACTTTATCCGCTTCTCCGGCTTGCCCAAAATCCATTCCGTTATGCGGTCTGACATCTCCATGTATCGGATGTACACGATTCGGATCAAAAGGAGAAGTGGTCGGCCCGGAGGTTGGTCGAATAAAACCAGAACGATTGCTTGGCGCAGCATCTTCTGATTTCACCTCACCAGAAGCTCCGCTGGCTACTTGCACGTCCACATCACTTTCTTCTTCCTGCTGTTCTGTTTCTTCTTCACTGGAAGTATCTTCACTCTCTGATTCTTCCTCTGCCGGCTGGCTCTCTTGTTCCTGCTCTTCACTTTCTTCTTCCTGCTGCTCTGATTCTTGTTCACTTTCTGCCGCAGCTCGACGCGCTTCTTCCGCCTGACGTTCTTCTTCTGCCTTGCGCTCTGCTTCGGCTTCTGCCTCAGCACGTGCTTTCTCTTCTGCTTCCTTCTGTTCCAGATCATCCTTTTTACTTTGAGCAGACTCTAATGCAGATTGCTTCGCTGCTGCCTGAGCGTCAATCAGCTGCTGCTCCTCCTCAGCTGATAACTTCACTTCTTCCATTTCATCGTACTCAATTTCTAAGTCAGCTAATAACGTTTCTTTATCAGATATTTGTTCATCTAATTGGTCTTGCAATGCAAGCAGGTCATCATGCTGATCTTCAAGCGCTGCTTTATTTTCTTCTACAGCAACCTTATTTTCCTCAACCGTCACTTTACTTGCTTCCAGTTCCCCTTTATCGTCTTCCAGCTGCGCCTTATCATTAGCCTGTTCTTCCATAATAGATCTGTCAGAATCCATTACTTTATTCACCGCGGTACTGCGAGAGACGAATTCACTGAAATTTTGTGCACCAAAAATAACCTCTAAGTATTGAATTTCTCCACCATTCTGCTGAATACTGCGGAGACGGTCTTTAATGAGCGCATCTCGCTGTTCGATTCGCTCTTCTAAATCTACTATGTCTTCTTCTAATTCCTCTATACGATTAGACAATTCCTCTATTTCATCTGTTAAACTTTCAATCTCCTGATTGGTTGCTTCAATCTCGCCTTCTTTATCAGCGATATCTGATTGTGTCCGGCTCAATTCTTCATCTATGGATGAGATTTCACTTTCCACGTCACTTTGTTCTTTTTTGTTTGATTCAAGCTTTTCCTCCGAATCATCTTTCTTTTTCTTTGCTTCCTCTTTTTCCGATTCCAAATCAGACTTCTCTTTCTCCAGTTCGTTAATTTCATCTTCTACATCTTTTACAGACTCTGCTGAAACAGAATGTATTGGTGTCGTGACTGTGAGCAATGTAACCAGGCTGAATGCCGCAAGTGCTCTCAAGCTTCTCATATGTTGTTCCCCTCTCCATTTTGTTTCTGCTTTATAGTAAATTGTGATTTTTTTATCAGCTGAAAACTGCCCCCTATGTCTTTCTGCTCAGCTGACTATTCTATTTTAGAAAAACTCGTATTCACTGCGTTTGCAGCAAATGCGAGTTTTTCTTATTTTCCCTATATGGAACATAATCTTTATTTCTTTTGTATGCTAGACTTTTAAGAATTTACGTACACTCATCACGCTTCCCCAAACGCCGATTACTGCTCCTATCAGCAGTACCATCCCGGACAGCTGCCAAGCAAATGGATTGAATGGCAGAAGGTCTATAAATCGGAAGGTATTCGTTATACCTGGTAAGTTATGATAAATATAATAATAACCTCCCACGATAACGGCCATTGGGGTTATGGAACCAAGTATCCCTAACAGTGCCCCTTCCACAAAGAACGGCCAGCGAATAAAGGAATTCGTTGCTCCTACTAATTTCTGAATGCCAATTTCGGTACTTCTTGCAATAATTGTTATCTTGATTGTATTTGAAATTAAGAAAATAGCTGTAAATACCAGCGCTATAATCAATGCCATTCCAATTGCTCTTGCATAATTATTAAATTGGAAAAGCCGATCAACTACTTCTTGGCCATATAATACATCTTCTACGCTGTCTAACTCGCTGATTTGATTGGCAATAGCCTCTGTTTCCTCAGGAATGCCAGCTTCCACGATATATACATGGTTCAACGGGTTGTCCTGCTCCAGCATGACCCACGCCTGGCCGTCATCTCCCATACTGTCAATTAAGCTTTTTAATTCATTATCATTGGAAGAAAATTGAACCTCTGCCACACCATCTATCTGTTCAATTTCTTCACCGAGTTCGACAATTTGATCTTCATCTGCCGTTAATTCAATTAGCGTACTGATTTGTACATCCTGCTCGATATTCCTTGCCATTTGGTCAAGGTTCAGAACTAAAGCCAAAAATACAGCTACAAGAATTAAGGTTGTGGTTACGGCCGCAATGGAGGCAAAGGTCATCCAGCCATTCCGGAATATGTTTTTCATACCTTCACGTATATGTCTTAACAATGTTCTAAACTTCATAGCCGTAGTCACCCCGCTGTTGATCTCGTACAATATTCCCATCTTCAATTGCAATGACACGACGTTTAATTGTATTAACAATATGTTTACTGTGAGTTGCCATGATTATGGTTGTACCTTTTGAATTAATGTCTTCTAAAACTTCCATAATTCCCCATGAAGTATCCGGGTCCAGGTTTCCTGTCGGTTCATCGGCTATTACAACCTTAGGGTTATTTACAATCGCCCGTGCAATTGCCACACGCTGCTGTTCCCCGCCAGATAATTCACTTGGAATCATTTTTGCTTTATCCTCTAATCCTACAAGCTGCAAGACTTCTGACACTCTGCGTTTAATACTTTTTGGCGACGTTTCGATTACTTCTAAAGCAAACGCCACATTTTCATAGACTGTCAGTTTTTGCAGAAGTTTGAAATCCTGAAAGACAACCCCTATATCACGACGCAAGTATGGGATATGCCTTTCTTTTATTTTACTTAATTCTCGTCCATTAATGATTATCTTACCTTTTGTCGGCTTTGCTTCACGATAAATCAAACGAATAAAGGATGATTTACCAGCCCCGCTCGGCCCGACAAGATAAACAAATTCACCACGATCGATATGTATATTTATATCGTTCAGTGCTGTCACACCATTACTATATGTTTTGGATACATTCTCCATTGTTATCATTTCATGACCACCTAATTTAATATATTATTTCCGCTTATGACTTTAACCGTTACTGATATCTGTCTGATTAACTGCCAAAAAAATACATATTTTGCAAGCTCTATCTATTTATATATTTCTGTTATATTTTTATTTCTGCTATTTTATCTCTATCTTTTTTATATCATTAGAATTCATTTAAATAGATTTAAACGACCAAAAATAATTATAACATCTCTGTGTATTTTATGATGAAAAAATCGTATTACATTTTTATTTCAATTCGACAACTCTTGTAACAATCAAAAAAGAACACTAATTAAGCTCGGCATAGAGCGGTTTAACACAGCTTCTTATAATCGACAATTTTTTATGTTTACTAGTTGAAAAGGTTTTGTTTTAAAGGATAACGGGTAATTGAGCGGTTTGTGCTAAAACGACGGATTTTGGAATTTTTGAAAGGCTGGAGGGTACACTGTATTTCATGAAGAAGATTGATTTTTATCATTATTTCTATTTGAACATTCAAGTAAAAAGCAGCATTAACCCGCTATACCTAATAAACGAAGAACTATGAATGTAAACCTGATAACGACGAAATATCAATGCTTTTAAAATACTTTTTTTAAATAAAATGAGAAGAAGAGACACAGACGCTTGCCGTAAAGCAAACGTCTGTCCGTCCCTATTGTTCAATTAACCAGGATGCCAACTCTTCTAAGTCTTGTCCTTCTACTTGCGACTGCGGCGGCATGCTGCCAATACCTTCTTGGACGATATCCTCAATTTGTTCCTGAGAATATTTTGACCCAATATCAAGCAGTTCAGGACCGCCATTTCCAGAAAGGTCAGCACCATGACAGTTAGCACAGTTATTGCGATACACTTCCTCGCCAGCTTCTAAATTTTCAGCTGAATCGCTGTTGGTATCGTCTGCATTACCGCAAGCTCCCAGAATAATAACCATTCCCAGGAACAAGGCAGCTAATCCTTTTTTCATCGCCTCAATCCTCCTTGCCAGTTGCTACTATTAGTATATCTGCTTCGGTTTCATTCTACATAAATCATTATGAACAAAAAAGGACAATTGGTGTTTATTTCATTTGGGAACGGAGATATCCGTCAATAAATATATCCAGATTACCGTCCATTACTGCCTGCGTATTCCCTGTCTCCACATCTGTTCTATGATCCTTGACCATTGAATACGGGTGGAAAACATACGAACGAATCTGGCTTCCCCAGCCAATTTCCATTTGTTCTCCGCGAATTTCTGCTAGTTCTTGCCGCTGTTTTTCAATCTCCAGCTGATAAAGCTTTGATTTTAACATTTTCATCGCTTGTTCCCGGTTTTTGATCTGGGAACGTTCATTTTGACAGGTAACAATGATATTAGTCGGAAGATGCGTAATCCGTACAGCCGAATCCGTCGTATTGACATGCTGCCCGCCAGCGCCGCTTGCACGATACGTGTCTATTTTTAAATCCTCTGTTTTTACATCAATATCTACGTCGTCGCTCATCTCTGGTGTCACATCACAGGATACAAAAGATGTATGCCGTCTTCCTGAGGAGTCAAAAGGAGAAATTCGGACAAGACGATGAACCCCTTTTTCCGCTTTTAAATAGCCATAGACGTTATGACCTTTGATTAATAACGTAACGCTTTTCACACCAGCTTCATCTCCGGGGAGGTAATCAATGGTCTCCACAGAAAACGAATGGCTTTCCGCCCAGCGCTGATACATACGCAGCAGCATACTTGCCCAATCCTGCGATTCTGTACCGCCTGCTCCTGGGTGCAGCTCTAAAATCGCATTATTCGCATCGTAAGGCTCGCTCAATAAGAGCTGTAATTCAAATTTATTTACTTTCTCTTTAAAATCCTTCAGCTCTGACTGCAGATCTTCAAATAACTCTTGGTCATTTTCCTCTTTAACCAGCTCATAAGATACTTCCAGATTGTCTAATGTTTCTTCAATCTCTTCAAAAGAATCGACGTAGCTTTTTAATCCATTCGATTCTTGAATAACTGTTTGCGCTTGATTCTGATCATCCCAAAAAGCAGGATCGGCCATCAATGCTTCTAATTCAGCAATCCGTGCTTTCTTTTGTTCGAGGTCAAAGAGACCCCCTGAAATCTTCAACACGTGAAGTTATTTTTTCCAGTTCTTGTTTAATTTCGCTTAATTCCATATACTGATTCCTCCTAATATTGCTTTTCCTTGCCATGGTATAACAGGTGCTCTGTGCAGGAAAGCTCTCTGTTTCCCCCAGCCGGGTTTCCCCGCCAATAGCCGTTGTATCCACTATTGAACAGGGGGTTATTTCAAATGAATGCCGATTAGCTTATTGCTTACCATGACAGTTTTTATACTTTTTACCGCTGCCGCATGGACAAGGGTCATTTCGCCCTACGGTATTATTTTTCACAACTGGTTTTCTGGATTTTTTCTTCTGACCGTCACCGCCTCCAGAAACAGCTTGCGTATTTTTAACGACTTCCTGACGCTGCAGATTATCCTGAATCTGTGCTTTCATCACATATTTGGATACTTCCTCTTCAATGCTTGCAATCATTTCTTCAAACATTGTGAAGCCTTCCATTTGATATTCACGCAGCGGATCGTTCTGACCGTAGGCACGTAAATGAATACCTTGGCGAAGCTGATCCATCTGGTCAATATGGTCCATCCATTTTGTATCTACTGTGCGCAGCAGAATAACTTTTTCAAACTCAACAAACTGTTCCGGCGTAAGCTCTGCTTCTTTTGCATCATAACGGCGATTCACTTTTTCCATAATAATGCCGGTTATTTCTTCTGCTTCCTTATCCTGAAGCTCTGCCGTTGTCATATCACCTTGCTCTAATAGGTTACCTTCTATATATTCCACAATAGCATCCAGGTTCCATTTATCTTCATCATTATCCTGTGTATGTGTTGCAACAATTCGCTCTACAGTAGATTGAATCATATTTATAATGATTTCACGCAGGTTGGTTTCAGAATCAATGACGTCAAAACGCTGTTTATAAATAATTTCACGCTGTTCACGAAGCACATCATCATAAGACAGAACCGTTTTACGTGCATCGTAGTTATTCCCTTCCACACGCTTTTGAGCAGATTCTACTGCACGGGAAACCATTTTACTTTCGATTGGCTGGTCATCATCCATGCCAAGCCTTTCCATCATCGCTTTCAAATTATCTGAACCGAAACGGCGCATCAGCTCATCTTCCATAGATAAGAAAAATTGGGATATTCCCGGATCACCCTGACGTCCGGAACGTCCGCGGAGCTGATTATCAATACGGCGTGATTCGTGTCGTTCCGTGCCGATGACAGCCAGTCCGCCGAGGTCTTTCACACCGTCTCCTAATTTAATATCTGTACCGCGGCCTGCCATGTTGGTTGCGATGGTTACTGCACCTCGCTGACCGGCATTTTCAATAATTTCCGCCTCACGGAAGTGGTTTTTCGCATTTAGTACTTCATGCTTTACTCCCGCACGCTTCAGCAGCTGTGAAATCAGCTCGGAGGTTTCTACCGCTACCGTACCGACCAGAACCGGCTGGCCCGTTTCATGGCGTTCTTTGATGTTATTAACAACGGATTTAAACTTGCCTTCCATCGTTTTATAAATTTGATCTGCACGGTCATCTCTTTGGACTGGCTGATTAGTTGGGATAGCAATAACATCCATATTATAGATGCTTCTGAACTCTTCTTCCTCTGTTTTTGCTGTACCTGTCATACCAGACAATTTTTTGTACATACGGAAATAGTTCTGGAAAGTAATCGAAGCAAGCGTCATACTCTCATTTTGTATTTGTAAGTTTTCCTTCGCTTCAATTGCCTGATGCAGACCATCACTATAGCGGCGGCCTTTCATTTTACGTCCAGTAAACTGGTCGATAATAATGACTTCGCCTTCTTCTACCATATAATCCGTATCTTTATGCATGGATACGTGCGCTTTCAATGCCTGATTAATATGATGCGTTAAGGAAACATGTGATAATTCAAATAAATTTTCAATACTGAAGAATTTCTCTGCTTTATCAATTCCTTGTTCCGTTAATTGTACTGCTTTTGTTTTTTCCTCGAAGGTATAATCTGTTTCCTTTTGCAGTGTACGCACAAATCGATCTGCCTGCTGGTAGAGCGATGCAGATTTTTTTGCTGATCCAGAAATAATCAATGGCGTACGGGCTTCATCAATTAAAATCGAGTCAACCTCATCGATAATGGCATAATTCAATGGCCGCTGCACCATCTGTTCTTTATATAACACCATGTTATCTCTTAAGTAATCAAAACCAAATTCATTATTTGTTCCATAAGTGATATCTGCTTGATACGCTTTACGCTTATCTTCCTTGGGAAGACCATTGTGGTTTAAACCGACCGTTAATCCTAAAAAAGCAAACAGCTCTCCATTTTCTTTCGCATCACGATCTGCTAAATAATCATTGACTGTAATAATATGCACGCCTTCACCCGAAAGCGCATTAAGATACGCTGGCATCGTTGAAGCCAACGTTTTCCCTTCCCCTGTTTTCATTTCAGATATATTTCCATTATGCAGCGCTACCGCACCGACTAACTGTGTACGGAAAGGGCGCATTCCGAGCACACGCTTAGAGGCTTCACGAACAACCGCATATGCTTCTACAAGAAGGTTGTCCAATTCTTCTCCATTTGCGACCCGTTCCTTAAATTCCTCTGTTTTCTTCTGTAAATCATTATCTGAAAGCTTCTGCACCTCAGGCTCTAATGCTTCGATCTTGTCCACCTGTTTTTCGATACGCTTCACTTGTTTTTGATTTCCGTCACCAAAAATCTTCGTTAAAATTCCTGCCATTATGAACGCTCCTCAGTTAATTGAAACTTTTATTGCTTATAGAATTACACTTGATTCAAAATTATATGTCATATACCACTATTTAAAGGTAATGATATCGTAGCTGATAAATTTACCATGTCTGATAGGCAATAGTCAATATAAGTAATCATAACACTTCCTAAACCGTTATGACAACTTACATTGTCCGTTTCGTTCCCAGCAGGGTCTCTTTCTGACACAAGCTAATTATCTATATACTGACAGACCTCCTGCATGTATAAAAAAAAGAACTGAAATGTTGATTTCAGTCCTGAATGAAGTGATCTTCCGAGGGTGTTTTGCGAAGAGTAGTACCGATTATAGATACACTACTTTTAAACTTTTTCTTTTTGTTCAGAGGATATCTGTGCAAGATGCTTATTGAGGTTGCCTACAATACGTAATAGCTGCTGAATCGTATGCTCGTGCTGACTTACCCGCTGTTCCAATTCATCCAGCACTCGCTGTGTCGTATACTGCATTTGACTGCCCCCCCTTTACTTTCTAATTTATTTATACCACACGCCTTCTTTTCCAGCGAATCCGCAAACTCCATTTTTCAACAGCCAAAAACACAGTTTGTCTAGACAAACTGTGCTTTTGGCTGTAAAAATGACGCGTTTACCCGTATAAACTGAAAAAAAACGCCAGTTTGATGTTTTTTTCGACAAAATTTCATCGATTGGATAAAATTGATAAATTTTTTGGCTTATTTATTCTTCCTTTACCACAACAAAGCCTGTACATACGCACTTTGTGAGCTATTTCTATCATCGCTATATATTTTTTTCTTGATAAAAAAACTTTTTAGCCATCTCGTAAAAAAGCAGGATATTGCTCCCTCCATCGGAAGCAATATCCTGCTTTTTCTATTAATATACTATTTTATTTTGATTTAAACATGCGGTTCAATCAATCCGTATTTTCCATCACGGCGTTTATAAACCACATTGGTTTCTCCAGATTGATCATTAGTAAATACAAAGAAGCTGTGTCCAAGCATATCCATTTGCAGGATTGCTTCTTCAGAATCCATTGGTTTTAAGTTAAAACGTTTGGTACGTACTAATTCAATTTGATTTTCATTTTCTTCAGATGCCAGTTTTGCTTCTTTTTCTAATTCAGCAAAAGCATGCTTAGGAGCGCCGTTTTGTCTGAATTTACGATTGATTTTAGTTTTATGTTTGCGAATTTGTCTTTCTAATTTATCTACGGCTAAGTCTACAGCAGCATATAAGTCAATATGCTGTACCTCTGCACGCAGTAAGAGATTTGTCATTGGGATGGTAACCTCAATGCGCTGTTCATCATTATAGACACTTAGATTTACATGCACATCGCTAGTCGGAGCGGAATCAAAATATCTTTCCAGTTTGCTGATTTTCTTCTCAACATACTCTCGAATAGCGTTTGTAACCTCAATATTTTCGCCTCTAATATTAAATTTCATATAAGTGTCCTCCTTCTTTACTTTTATAAATATATTATAGCACTATTTCACAAACTTCTCTTGTCTAAACCCTTAATTTTCGTAAACGTTTTCTATTCATCCGGCCCAACCCCTGTACATGCAAGGGTTAGAAAGATTAAAATTTTTTGACAAAATTCGAAGTTATGTTTGAATTCGATTTACTAGAATCATATCCTTCTATTCTTTTTCTTCTCCACATCTAAGACAGAAAGTAAAGCATCCTCTCTTCTAAAAAAAGATAACCAGCTTGGCCATTGCTGATTATCTCTTTTTGAAAGGTAACAAACCTTTATTTTTTCTGATCTAAAAACATGCCGTCCATGCTTTGCATATTTTTATATGGATTGGAATAGCTTGATGTTGATTTCTTTTGCTGCTGTACCTGCTTCATTTCATTTTTTAAAGCAAAGAATATAAATTTTATCTTTTGCTCAATATCTTGGTTCATGTGGACGATTGCTTTTCCCAGCTTGTCTTCATCCTTTGTGTATGGAGGAGCTATTGCATCAAGCAGCTCTCCTCTCTCTTCCATCATTTTTTGAAAGGTATTGATAACCTCTTCCCGATTATGTGAATCAATATCCTGGGATAATAGCTGCTGCATGCTCTCTGTTAATTGGTAAATAGGTATGATCCGGTTCATCAGATGGAAGCACCCTGACTGTATTTCTGCTGACGATCCTTTAGAATGACCTGTTTCCAAACATCGCGAAATTCCTTTGCATAGCTGAGCGCCTCTTCTAACTTTTCGGTATCATTTTTTATATTCGCTTCTGTTAATAGATTATGCATATAGTCATATAACGGCATCATCTGATGAGAGATTTCCATATTCATATCCAATGTCACCATGAGTTCATTAATGATTTTTTGCGCTTTTTGGATGTTGGTATTTTTAGCAGCAAAATGGTCATTATCCATCTCTTTCCTTGCTTGTTTAATAAATTTAATACAGCCATTATAGAGCATCAGCGTCAGCTCTCCGCCTGATGCTGTATTAACGGCGTTATTTTGATAGGTTTGATATGCTTTATTACTACTCAAATTGCATCACCCTTCTTTCTTATTGTGCCAGTCCAGGAGCAAAATTCGACATCAGCATATCGGATTGCTGATTCATCATGGAAATAGCACGCTCCATCTCTGAAAATTGTCTCCAATAACGCGATTCAACTTTTTCCAAACGACGCTCGAAATTCTCAATTCGGCTGTTGATTTCTTCCATGCGCTTCCCTAGTGCATACCCATCTAAGGATACACTTGTTGCCGTGCCAGCACGCTGATTAATTTGACCGATTGTATCTTCCACAGCATCTTCCAGACGATTGATTAATCCTCTGCCTTCTCCTTCTGAACTGTTCGAGAAGAGCCTTTGTACACTTTCCGGATCGGCAGCAAGTGCATCCCGCAAATCAGCTTCATTAATAACAAGCTTCCCGCCATCCATATAATCAGATGACGTTTCAATTCCAATCTCTGTTAATGAAGTGAATGCTCCGTCATTTTTAACTGTTCCATACCAGCTTTGGCGCATATTAGTTAATCCACTAGATAAGAATGATTCTCCCCGCAGCATTCCGCTTTTTGCTTTTTCTTCCCAAAGTTCAATTTCACGCTCGGACATATCTGATTTTTGCTCATCTGTTAACGGAGGAAAATCACGGAAAACTTGTTCCCGCTGCGATTCATTAATTTTCTC
Organism: Oceanobacillus sp. FSL K6-0251; assembly: GCF_038004725.1. Lineage (NCBI taxonomy): Bacteria > Bacillati > Bacillota > Bacilli > Caryophanales > Bacillaceae > Oceanobacillus > Oceanobacillus sp. FSL K6-0251. The sequence continues at coordinate 3,683,094 of NZ_JBBORS010000001.1, forward strand.
AACAATTTCATTATAAGCTTCCACAAACTCGGTGATTTTTTCAACGGTATGGTCAATATCATTGGTTACGTTTAATGTTGCTTCGCCTTCTGTTTTATTTAAGAATTGGAAGGTGACGCCATTTAGCTGGTAGTGGTTATCCTGAGTTTCTACTTCATAGGCACCGTTGTATGTGAATTTTGCGTTTTGGGCGCCTTGTTCTCCACCTCTCATTACTCCATCTTCCACTTCTACCGGATCTTGACTTAGTCCTAATTGTGAGAAAAAACTTCCTTCACTATCATCAAATTCTATTTCTTTTCCATTCGGATTATAAACCCCGGTTCTTGTAGCTTCTATAATAACTTTATTTGAATTCTCATCATAAGTCATCCGAACTGGACTATCTACATCATCATTAATTCTCTTGACAACATCGGAAAGTTTGTCTCCATCCCGAATCTCATATTTATGTTCTTTAACCCCGTTATCTCCGTAAGAACTATCTTTTCCATATGTTTTAAATGTGATAGAACCAGTAATTCCTTGCTCACTTAAAGTCTTTTCAGTATCAAATTGAACTTCTTTAGCTCCAACATTAATCGCAGAGGTCGCTAACTGCTCCACATTAATCCGATACGTACCACTATTCGCACCAGCATTCCCCGTAGCACGAACCGCATCCTCCTGTGTCGAGGAAATAATTTTTTTATTAAAAGTTTCACTCAATTTCATATTCAAAATCATATTCTGATCAAAGTTGCCTAATAATTTATTAACGTCCCGGAAAGCATCACGTTTCCATTCCAGCTTTGTCCGGTCCTGATGCATTTTATCAAGCGGGATTCTTTCTGCGTTCATTAAATCTTTAATCATGGATTCTGTATCAATTCCACTTGCCAATCCGCCAATTCGCATATTCACTCACCTCTATATCTTTTTATTGATTAACAGGCCCATGAAGTCGGCCATTTCTGCATACATATCTAATAACTTTTTTGGAGGAATTTCTCGTATAACCTCGTCTTTATCTGCGTCTACAACAGTAACATAATACTTTTCCAATTTATCGTGCATTTCAAACTTTACATTTCTTCTGACCGGCTCTAAAAAGCCATTCATTTTTTCAATAACCTGCTCTACTTGTTCTTTGCTCACTGCTCTGCTCGCTTCTGTCTTGGTTGCTTCTATTTCTTTTGCTTCAGATGGTAAAGCAGCGGGGGATGTAACAGCCTTAATGGGATGAGGAATAAATGAAGGGTCCTGCACTCCAGTTTTATTTACAACCATCAGGTCACAACTCCTTACTGTTTATCTTTTATATCGGCTTCTTTTATGAAATGTAAAGGGTTAAATACAAGTTTTCTAGCATGATTGTCAGGTTTATCTGTACGATAATAAAAGAAGGACGTAAAAGTTATAGTTTTTCTCCTTTTAAGAAATCAAAGAGGGTTTGATCAATCTGTGCCGCTTGATTATTTTGGTTTTTGATATCTACATAAATCTCCTGCCGGTAGATATCTACTGACTTTGGCGCACGAATACCCAGTTTGACCTGATCCCCTTCAATCGCAATTACTTCTACTTCAATATCGTCACCGATTTGGATAGCTTCATTTCTTTTTCTGGAAAGTACAAGCATTATTTTTCCTCCTTTTCATGGGAAGGCCGGTTGATTGGCGTTCTGGATGAATACGCATCCGTTTGAAGGACGACCTGTTTTGCCAAGTTTTCTTTAATGTGAATCACAATTGGCGCTTTCAGGTTAATGGTGCTGTCCGTAAAAGGTTTATTTACAGTGACAATCGTATAGATAGCTACATCATTGCGATCTTTTATTTTTAAAAGGTCAATAGTAGAGGGTTCCAGTTCAAACACATAATCCTGATACAGATAATAGGGGTCGGTAATGATAAAAGCTAATTGCGCATTATCTGCCGATTGTAAAATATGAAACATCTGGTTATCTGGAAATTCCAGTAATACAAATTGTTTGGACTCTGAAAATCCGGGTATTCCGGATGGAAATGTAATTATTTTTGACTCATCGACTTCGATTTCACCTAAGTACGCTGATGTCATCTTCATGGTGCACACTCCTTATATTTTTGTATTGATTACTTCAATTGTTAACTCCGGACGCTGGGCGAGGGAGGTTTCTATGCTTCCAGGTGTATATTGCATGATTGGTTTATTTGCTCTTCCTTCAATCACCGGCTGATGTGTTTGCACCTGAATATCTAAATCTGCCGGTTCATAGGAAGTTTTTACAGCAAAGGTAGAAGGTATAAATGTAATCCCCAATCTTTTTTGCTCTGAAAATGCGTTTTCCATCGCCTGTGCCTTGATGGTATCTGCACTATTTTCAATGCGCATTAATGCATTGCCCTGCCGTGCTCTTCTGGCAGTCCCTTGAGCAGCCGCCTGTTCCCCGGCCTGCGCATTTTTGGCGATGCTTTTTTTCGCACTTAATAAATTCATGTCCTCCCATGCCTGGCTCTGATCGATGTTTAGCTTTCCTTGTTTCGTACGCATGGAGATTTCTGCTTTGGGCTGTCTGATGGTTAAATCACCAGACGTTTGTGACATATGTAATTGTGCCGGCTCTGTTTGAATTTGTATTTTTGCCGGCTGTGAATGCATTCTAATTTGTGGAATCTCCATCTCTTTTCCCTCTCCATCGCATGATTTAGAAAACATTGGCTTGGCTAAGCCTTTGAGTGAATAACATGCTCACATCCGTCTTATAAAAAAACTGTCCTATTTGCTAAAAACACCCTGCTCCAAACAACGTAGTGGGCAGGGTGTTTTATACGTAACAAACTTTCACGTGAACTTGTCCTTATCGTAAAAAGTCAACCAGAGAAGGCTGGATAATACGAGAACCTGCTGAAAGTGCTGCCCGATGTAGACTCTCTTGTGTAATCAGGTTCGTAATTGCCTCTGCAAAATCGACGTCTTCATTATCAGATAACGTTTTTGTCGTGACGATTTTTTGATCGGCTAAGCGGTTTTCGACAAGCTCTACCCGATTCATACGGGCACCGATTTCTGCACGTGAATCAAGAACGCCGCCAATCGAAGCTTCTAATTCGCCAATGCTTTCTTCGATACCTTCTCCGTCTACAAGGCGTGAAATAAAGCTATCTACCGTTGCAAATAAATCTCCATTCTCGCCAAAAACGGTAGATCCATCTGTATTTGCTTTTACGGTAATCCCGCTTGAAACTTCGATAACCACATCATCATCTGCAAAATCAACCGTCAGTTCTCCATCTTCGCCTATTGTTACTGGTTGTACATCCGAATTTGTACCGTTAAAAATATATTTTCCATTCACACTCGTATTCGCTATATCTACTAAATGCTCTTTTAATTGCTTTGCTTCTTCTACAATACTCTGGTATTCATCACTGCTGTTTGTCCCATTGCTTGCCTTTACTGCCAGCTCTTTTAACCGCTGCATCGCATGATTGGTCTGGTCAATGGCAGCATCTGTATTATCCAGCCAGCTGTTCACTTCAGAGGTATTCCGTTCAAACTGTTCGATTCGTGCTAATTTGGAACGGTAAGAAACGCCCTTCATCGCAATCATCGGATCATCAGAAGGCTTGGATATCTTTTTCCCCGTGTACAGCTGATCCATATATTTATTCATTTGCGTACTGTTATGTGATAAATTACGTAATAAGTTATTGGAAAGCATACTTTGAGTGACACGCATTTTTCTAACCTACCTTCCTACTAATCCCATTCGGTTGATAATTGTATCTATTAATTCATCCATCGCTGTCATTCCGCGGGCAGCTGCATTGTATGCATGCTGGAATTTAATCATGTTCGTCATTTCTTCATCCAGAGAAACTGCACTGATCGATTGACGCTGGTTATTGACCTGGTGCTGCAATGTCGCTGTATTATCCAGCATGGTGATGGCATGGTTAGCATCCACGCCGACTTCACCGATAATGGATTCCAGATAACCGTTCACAGAGACACCATCTAAATCCTCATTAGCACTTGTAAAAACATTCGACAAATCTCTTGCCAGGTCTCCTGAATTTCCTTCTCTTGACACATTAACTTCGGAACGGTCTTTTAAAGCAACTGCCATTTTCCCGGCAGCCCCCCGTGCATCAGTTAATTCTTCAAAAAATGGCAGCCCGGAATCCCCTTCTTGATGCAGTTCATTGATGCTGGTCACAATTGCATATGCCAGATTATCCAGCTTTTCAAGCATTTCCGGGAAATCGCCTTTTGCTACCGCGTTATCCCCTTCGCCCTCCGCATATCCGGAAGCATGTACATAGCTTTGGATAGTGCCTCTGGAGGATGTAATATCCACATCGCCTACATTAATGCTTTCAAAAACTTTCATTCCATTAATTTCTGTATAAACCGGGTCATCGATCTGCCGGGTTTCTCCTGTCACCCCATTTACGATATTCACCGGCTCACCGTCTGCAACAATGATATTCACAATGGCGACACCATCCCCCTGCTTCCCGCCCGGAATATGGTCTTTATTGTATGTCACATCAATATTCACAATTTCTGAAAGCTCATCCAAAATATTATCGCGTCGATCATATAAATCATTGGCAGTATACCCATGCGTTTCGAGCTTTTTAATTTGGGAATTGATATCTTTCAGGTTTTCAATCATACTATTTGCCTGATCAATTGTATTCTCTGTCTCCGTTTGTAAATCCGTACGAATCGTATTCATCGAAGACGACAGATGATTGAACGTATCAGCCAGCGCTTCCCCTCTGCTCAGGATGACTGCACGTCCCCCATTTTCGCCCGGGGTGGTAGATGCAGTCTGCAACGCACTCCAGAAATCACTCATTGCTGCTTCGATGCCTGAATCGCTCGGTTCATTCAATAAATTTTCCATTCTTGAAAGTGCCTCTGTCCGTTGAGACCAATAGCCTACAGAAGCATTCTCCGATCGAAATTGTGTATCTAAAAATTGATTGCGGATACGCTGTACAGACCCGGCTTCTACTCCGGTCCCCATCTGGCCAGGCAGATGCGGACTGTTCATCCCCGGCGTCGGGTAAGGATTCATCGCCTGCATATTAACGCGCTGTCTGGAGTATCCAGGTGTATTGGCATTGGAAATATTATGCCCGGTTGTATATAAAGCACTTTGCTGTGTACTCAGTGCCTGACGTGCCATTTCTAATCCTCGGAACGTGCTCATGCCTTCTTCTCTCCTTTTCTACGCTTTCGAATCAAATAAAGAACGGTTGGACATCTTATCAGAGGATGCAGTTCCGTAATTCATTGAGTTGATGGAAGGATTAACTAATTCCATCGAAAGCTGAACAAACTTCATCGATTCTTCCAGTAATGCTTTATTTAATTGCTCTTGTCTTTTTAGCTCTGTCATTGTATCCGTTAGTGCAGCCGCTGCATCTGCTGCCATTTTCTGCTCTTCTCCATCCAGCCTGTCCAAGATTTCTGTAATGGTCAGTGATGCTGCGGCATCAGGCTGTTCTTGATTCCATGCTTCTGCGGCTTCCTGTCTTTGTTGTTCCTGTTTCTCCAGTTGACGGATAAGCTTCTGCTCTTCTAAAAGCAATGCCTGAAATTCATCCAGCTTATTATTCGTCAAAGCTTCTGTCTTTCGCTTGGATAATCCCAGTAAATCTTTGTGTGTTGCGGTTAAATCATTCATTGCGTGAATCAGCTGTATGCCCACACCGTTTCCTCCTTTGACGGTATTCCCTTACTTACCAGTCCAAAAATCATGCATTTTCTGAGCAACCTTCTCATAATTTATTTCATATTGATTGCTCTCGATTTTTTGTTTTATCTCATTGACATATGCTGCCCGCGTTTCATTGGGCTGCTCCTGCTTCTGCAGCTTTTTCGCTTCCGGCGATATCTCAATACTGTCCTTCTTATATGCTTCAGACTCGACTGCCTGTTTATCCTTAAATGCCTGTTTATATGGATTAAAGTTGGTTGGATTTGGTCCATGTATTTTCAATTTCTGCACCCCTTCCAGTAATGCGTGATTTCTTTGGATACTGCATTACTCTTTCTTTGTTCGATTCTGGTATATTAATCTTTCTTCCATTCTCCTTTTGCATAATACGTTGTTTCACTTTCTTCTTTCAGCGCTTTTTCCTGAATGGATTCCACTGCATCATGCCGCTCCAGTTCTTCCTTCAGCTCTGTCTGGCAAGCATCACATAAAGTCCCTTCTGTAATAGGCCGTTGGCACCTTTCACAAGGATAGGACAAATTAGGGAAGTGAGAAGGCTGGAGCCTTTTTTCCCGGATAAATTTATGAAGAATACTTTCATCTACATCTATCGCCTCTACAATCTGCCCAATTGTAGCCATCCGGTTTTCCCGTTTTCTTAAAAAGTTATATACCATTCTAAAATCTTCTTCTTCTTTTTTATAGCATTCGTTGCATATTTCTCTAAATTGCTTCACAAACACACGATTACATCGTTCGCAGTTTGCCAGTTCTCCCATTGCCGTTTCTCCTCTCTGCTCTGCATATTGCCAGGAAGGAATTTATCATTTCATATTTTATTTTCACGAAATACTTTTGCCTACTTATATCATCGTCACTATTGCCGCTATTGTTAATAGTAAATTCGATTTATTTTACGTTCGTTACATTTATTATAACAAATCGTTTCGCAGTTTTGGGAGCAGTTCTATTATTCATCCTGTGCAGGCCTGCCCTTCTAACTTCGTGCTACTGTTAAGGAATACACTGCCGGGCAGCCGTGAAGCTTCAGCTGCTGTGCTGCCTGCCGGACAGTTGTACCAGTTGTATAAATATCATCCACAATCAAAGCTGGCTGCTGGAGGGCCTCTGTGATAAAAAAAGGATTCCCTCTTTTTAAACGCGACTTCCGATTTTTCTTTGCCTGCTTTTCCCCGCTGTTTCTTCCCAACGCATGCTTTACTGGAATATCAAGCATTTCTGCCAGAGCTAATGATTGATTAAACCCCCGCTCCTGCATTCGATTTTTACTTAATGGAATAGGCACGGCCGCTATGGATGGCGTAATCGAAGCAAATTGTTTTTCAAAAGCACGCTGCAGGTCCTTCCGAAAAACCTCTCTTAATACATAATCTCCCCGGAATTTCCATTGGGTAATCAGGTCACGCATCGTTTCATTATAATAGTAAATAGAATAATTCCCTTCTATATTTTCTCCTAATTGCCTCCACTGCTGACAATCAGAACAAATGGCGCCGTTCCACGCCCGGCTGCATACCTCACACCGCTTTCCAGAAATTATTTTGAGTTTTGCGGCACATGTTTCACAAAGAACCGAATTCGCTTCTATCGTCAGCCAATTCGACCATGTCAGGGGCTTTTCTAAGAGGGCATAGCAGTATAAACAAATATTCAACGCTTTCTCCCCCTTGCATTCATATCTAAAATCATCTGCCTGGCTTTTTCCATGGCATATGTTTTCCCATCATGGAAAAAGATAACCTCTCCCGATGGGTCATCCGCACTTCTTCCGGCACGTCCAGCAATTTGCACCAGTGCAGCTTCATTAAATACTTCATGGCCGGCACCCAGCACAACTACATCCACAGAGGGAAAGGTCACTCCCCTTTCCAGGATTGTTGTTGTAATCAAGGCGTGTAATTTCTTTTCCCGGAACTGGTTGATTTTTTCTTCTCGATTCTGATCCGCCGCAAAAACGATTTCTAATTCTTCTGCGGCTGCTATCGTATTGGTTTCAAGCAGGGAAGTGGAAATGACTTCCTTTAATTCCTTTGCCATGACGATTTCCGGCACGAATAACAGCAGCTGCCGCTTCGGATTTTTTCTCTGCGTAAGCCATTTTAATAAGACATGGGGAAGCTTTTTATTTGTCAGCTGACTGGTAAGGTAAAAGGAAAATTTAAATTTGGGGACAGGTAAAAGATGTCCATGGTAACGCAAAGGCACAAAAACATGCGGGAGTTTTCCAAGCTTCATTTGCAGCCTGAAGTTTTTACGAGGGGTGGCTGTGAGGTATAATGTCGTAGCCTGCTTCTTAACAGCTTGCTTGGCAGCATACATCAGGCTTCTATCTAAATAATAGGGAAAAGCATCTACCTCATCAATGATTAATACATCAAATGCCTGATAATAGCGCAGCAGTTGATGCGTAGTGGCTAAAATCAATTGGGACCTGCCAGTACGTTGCTCACTGCCGCCATAAAGAGCTTCTATGGTGATGTTTTGAAAAGCCTGTCTCATTCTGGGGAGTAATTCCCGGATAACATCGACGCGTGGAGAAGCCAGAGCAACACGATCCCCGCGCTTCAATGCCGCAGTAATTGCCGGGAACAGCATTTCTGTTTTGCCGGCACCGCAGACAGCCCAGCATAGATAGGATGGAATTATTTCGTTAACGGCTTGCTCCAGGTGCGCCGCAGCCCTGCTTTGAGCTGGCGTTAACTGTCCTTCCCAGGTTAACGGATTGGCATGCACCGGCCACCGTGCCTCTGCGCCATTCCAACTATACAACGGCTTGCATTCGCTGATCCTTCCCATTTGGATACAGTTCCGGCAATATAAATGGGTTTTCTGGCAAATTCCACAAGAGTATTCGGAAAAATAATGCATGGCTGTATTGCCGCAGCGAGTACATTTTGCTGCTCCTTTATTATTTTCAATTGCAGGAATTGGAATGAGCTGCTTCGTAGATCGGAGTACTTGAAAACAGGCTTGAGGTATGGGGACTTCATCTTCTAATAATCGTTTTCCGGATAAAGCCTGAGCGAGGAGTGCAGGGGTTAGGGGAATCTGTTTGTCCATACGTAATATAACACCTCCGTAAATTGTGGGGAAAAGCATCTATTTAGCAGAAAACTTCATTCAGTGCGCTTTTCTGCTGCTGAATGAAGTTTTATTCTATTTTTTATACCAAGCGACGCCAACAGCGCCTTGTCCGAGATGCGTACCAATAACAGGTCCAAAATAACTGATAGATGTTTCGATTTCCGAATGTTTTTCTTTAAAATCCGCTTCGAGCTTCTCGGCATAAGAACGGTCATTTCCATGAATAAACACTACGCGCAGTTCCTTGCCTCCGTCAACCTCTTCTTCCAGCATGGCAAGGATGCGGGATATCGCTTTTTTCTTCGTGCGGATTTTTTCAAAAGGAACAATCAGCTTATCCTCAAAATGAAGAATCGGCTTGATTTGTAACAGACTTCCTAATATCGCTTGGGCATTCGATAATCTTCCGCCTTTTTGGAGGTTCGTTAAATCATCCACCATAAAATAAGCGCGGGCTGATTTTTTTATTTCATCCAATCTCGCTAAAATAGCCTCTGCGGATGCTCCATTTTGAGCCATTGCCGCAGCTTCAAGCACATAAAAGCCCTGCAGCATACAGCTGATTTCCGAATCGTAGGCATACACATCGATTCCTTCCACCATGTCACCTGTACTTACCATGGTCTGATAGGTTCCGCTTATTCCGCTCGATAAATGAACCGAAATAACAGCATCATAGTCTTCTGCTAATGCTTCTAATTTTTTCGTCATCTCGCCGACAGACGGCTGTGAGGTACTTGGCAATTCTTTGGCGTCAGCAAGCTTCCGGTAAAACTCCTCCGTGGTAATATCTAATTCTTCACGATAGGATCCATCCGGGAAATTGACACTTAACGGAACCATATGAATATTATATTTCTCCCGTTCTTCCGGCGTAATATATGCTGTACTATCTGTCATAACAGCAACTTTCATAGGCAATTACCCCTTTTCTTTTCTGTTACTATACTGTCTTGTTTCTGTATATCCTCATAGAAAACGGCTTACTTGACATTATTCTACACGAAACGGCTGTAAAAATCGAATGCTTTCCGGCAAGATGAACGTCTCTCCTCACCATTATGAAGAAATGAGAGATTCTGCTTGCCCAGAGGGAAAAAAGCGCCCTGACAGACTCAATCAGGACGCTTTTTTGTTTATTATAATTAAATAACCTCTACCCAGCCTTTTCGTATAGCACACACAACAGCCTGCGTACGATCATTCACATTCATTTTTTGAAGAATATTACTTACATGGTTTTTTACTGTTTTTTCACTGATATAAAGCGACTCTGCTACAGCACGGTTGCTTTTCCCCTCTGCCAGCAGCTGCAGCACCTGACATTCACGTCTTGTCAATAAATGAAGCGGCTTGCGGTGCTCTACATGTCTGTTTGCCAGACTGGAAGTATTTTCCCGTGCCAGACGTCGATACTCTTTTACTAAATTATGTGTAATGCGCGGATGTAAATAAGAACCGCCCTCGCTAACTACTTTAATTGCTTCAACAAGTGCTTCTGCATCCATCTCTTTTAGCAGATAGCCTTGCGCCCCCGTTTTCAAAGCATGTGTCACATAATTTTCATCATCATGGATAGACAGAATGATTATTTTTGTATGCGGAAATTGTCTCAGTAAGTCAGCAGTTGCCTGTACCCCGTTAATTTTAGGCATATTGATATCCATTAACACAACATCCGGATTATTATCTCTTACAAGATTAGCTGCATCCGTTCCGTCATCCGCTTCTGCAACTACCTTAAATGCCGGTTCGAATTCTAAAATTCGTTTGACACCTTCGCGAAATAATTTGTGGTCATCAATTAATACGATATTTACTTCTTTTTGTGCGTCCATATATATATCTCCTTTTCTACTAAATGATACTAATTGAACTGTCATGTTGTCTTCATCATTAATAGATAGATAGTTTTCTCTAGATTAAATAAGTCTATTGTAGTATATTTCATCATTATTGTCTCATTTCAGCTCAAACTATTTTTAACAGCTTATTTATTTATGAATGATGACACCCCTATGAAAAAATCCAGATACTTTCTACTTTTCTGCAAAAAGCTCTTTTTTTCTACAATATCTCTTTTTCATTATATACTTAAGTTAACGAATATGGAACATTAATTGTAACCGTTGTTCCTTTTCCTTCCCCTGTCACGATTTCCAGCTTGCCGTCAAGCATCTCCACGCGTTCTTTCATCCCGATTAATCCAAAGGAATTATCACTTTTTTCTTCCGGATTAAACCCTTTCCCGTTATCGGCTACAATCAGAATCAATCTATCTTTTAAAATTTCTAATTTCACTTTGATTGTTGTTGCTTCACTATGCTTTATCACATTCTGCGCAGCCTCCTGCATTAGCCGGAACAAAGCAACCTCATATTTGGAATCTAATCTTTTTTCTTTCCCAAATACAATAAAATCTACATGAATATTATGATATTCGGTCAATCTGTCAACATATTTCCGGATTGTCGGGATAAGTCCCAAATCATCCAAGGCCATTGGACGCAGGTCATAGATAATTCTCCGCACCTCCTGTAAAGAAGCACGAACATTTTTTCGCAGCGATTTAATTTCTTTGCTCACTTCTTCTGGCGACCCTTTTTTTATGACATAGTCCAAAATATCGGACCGTAACAAGACATTAGCCAGCATTTGAGCCGGTCCATCGTGGATTTCCCGGGAAAGCTTCTTCCTTTCCTCTTCTTGTGCTTCAATGATTTTCAAACCAAATTCCTGTTTTTCTCTGGCATCTTCAATCATCTCATTGACCTGTTTCATGTCATCCATCATAAAATTAAAAATAACCGTCATTTTAGCGGTAAGCTCTTCTCCGCGTTGCAATATATGTGTAAGATTTGTCAATCTGAGCTCTATCTCATCACGCCGCTTCCTTAACAGTTTTTCCTCTTCGCGCATAATGACTAATTTTGTTTGCAGATCATGTGTTTTTTCATAAACCTTCCGCACTTCTTCCTCAGAGTATTTCATAAAGTCTCTGCTGACTGCAGCAAGCTTCTTACGGTGATTTTTGACTTCGTTCTCTAACTGATCACCGTTTTTGATATATTCCTTTACTTTCTTTTTCGTTGATTCTAATTCCCCAGAAAGGTATTCATACTCTTTTCTGCCTTCCTCGGTCATTTCAAATACTTCATCCTTACTCTGGTTTACCATCTGCATTACATTCTCTACAATGTTATCTATCGCTTGACTGCTTAATCTTATTGTCATAAAAAACTCACCAACCTATGTTATAATTATTCGTAGCTTTCCTTGGTTTTATAAGGTTATTTAAAAATTAATTTCACCAAAATCCGGTATATATCTGTTAAATTAAATATGAAGCGAAGATAACAGCTGCTCAAGCGGACTTAAACGGCATTCCCAAAAGACACAGCTGGTTACAATGCCTTAGGGATGTTATGTAATACTTAAAATAATGAGGTGAAAATAAAATGCTATCAACTTATTATACCGTAAATAAACAGGGGACAGACGAAATAACCATTCAAAAGTCACGTTTTATCGCAAATGTTAAAAGGGTGGAATCAGAAGAGGAAGCACAGGAATTTATTCAATCTATTAAAAAGGAACACCGGGATGCGACACATAATTGCTCCGCATATATTATCGGGGAAACCGATTATATCCAAAAAGCGAATGATGACGGTGAACCAAGCGGAACAGCTGGTGTCCCAATGTTAGAAGTATTGAAGAAAAAAGGATTAAAGGATACTGCTGTGGTCGTGACAAGATATTTTGGAGGAATCAAACTGGGAGCCGGCGGGCTTATCCGTGCTTATGGCTCAGCAACCACACAAGGCATCCAAACGACCGGAATCGTCCGCAGAGAACTGATGCAAGGTGTTTCCGTCACTGTCGAATATACACTGCTCGGCAAGCTGGAAAACGAAATTCATCAGCAGTCCAAATATCTTTTGGAGGACATTCATTATCTTGAGAATGTCGCATTTATTATTTATGTCAAAACGGAAGAAACCGATACTTTCCAAGATTGGATAACGGAAATGACAAATGCGCAAGCAGCATTCGAACTGCTCGGCCAGAAATATGTCGACATCGATGTAGAGGATACGCCTTCATAATAAAAAAACTCTGTCAGATTGCTCGATAATCCGACAGAGTTTTTATTTAATAACTTCTTTTTATGTTTGTGGTCGTATTTAATGATAATTCCTTAATAAGTAATTGAATGATTTCATCCATTGAATTTACTTTTTGATTTTCCGTATCATGAATAACCCGTTTCAATATCTTCTGATACTGTTCTTGCTCTCTGCCCATTCATCTACCGCCTTTAAATATTTTTTCTAAAAGTCGTTAACCTATACTCTACATGCAAATATGTAATATTGCACTCTAAGATGAATTTTCTTACTAAACGTAATTCTATATAAAAATAGAAGCGTTGTCTACTAATTTCGATAAATTTTTTAACTCTTTTGATAGATTCATAAATGACAGCGATTTCATCTATTCAAAGGCGTAACCCCCCCGTCAAAACTCCTCTTTACAGCTAATTCAAATCTCACAGCGAATCAAAAGTCCTACCCTCAGGAGAAATAGTACGCACAAAATTTGTTTTAAACATAGACGATTTATCTAATTTTCGATATAATCTATTACAGATTTATTTTTCCTGACAATTAGTAAAAATTTGTTTAAATTAAGGAAAGAATAGAGGAGAATATATTGGTGTCCAGATTAAATGATAGAAGTCGTAAAAGAAAAAAATGGCCATTTATTGTTGGTGGAATCATACTGTTTTTCATTTTAGTCGTCGGCGGCGGGGCCTTTTTTGTGTGGAATCAGGTTGGCAAGGTTGTTGAATCGATGCATAGTCCATTAGAAAGAGATAATGACCCTGAACGGCAGGATGAAATCAACCGGCTCTATAGCGATTCAGATGCAGTTAACATTCTGCTTCTGGGAGTAGATGAACGGGATGGAGATGTCGGACGTTCGGATACGATGATACTGCTTTCCTTAAATCCAAGAACCGACTCCATGCTTATGTTAAGTATTCCTCGTGATACCTATGTAAATATCCCGGATCGGGGAATGGATAAAATCAACCATGCGTATGCATTTGGTGAAGCTGCTCAAACAGGAGGCGGTACTGAATTATCTGTGGAAACAGTAGAAGAAGCCTTTGGTTTGCCTATCCACTCCTATGTACGTGTGAATATGGAAGGTTTCCAGCAAGGTATTGATGCATTAGGCGGCGTTACTGTTCAAAACAGCACAGCTTTTTCTCAAGACGGGCATGATTTCAGCGAAGGAAATCTCACTTTAAATGGCGAGGAAGCTCTTTCTTATATCCGCATGAGAAAAGAAGACAGCCGCGGTGATATGGGAAGAAATGAACGCCAACGTAATGTTATCGTTGCTGCAATGGATGAAGCAGCCAGCTTTTCAAGCATTACCAAAGCAGGCAACATCCTGGACATCTTAGGAAATAATGTCCAAACGGATTTAGATATGAAACGGTTGCAAACATTATTTACAGACTATAGCGGAACAAGAAATAATGTCGAAACAATGGAAATAGAAGGAGACGGTCAAACCATCGGCGGAGTTTGGTATTATGTGGTACCTGATGATGAATTTAACCGTATCCGCTCAACGATTACCGACCATATGGAACAAAAATAAAGAAATGTGTCATTACTGAAACTTTTTTCATAGATTTCAGAACTGCAGACAGCTGATTCCAATTGGAAAACAAAACGTCACCTGGTAAATATACAGCGTGACGTTTTTTCACACAGTCTCTTCCTTTTTCTGATTGGATCAATATACTTTTAAAAATTTCATGTCATTCTATCTATTTTTCTAAAAAAAATGTAGAACGTGGTATACTTTTACGTAAAGAGATATTTTTTAATGGGGGTTAGAAAATGTGGAAAAAAAGTTTATGGATGATTCTTTTTATCGCCCTGTTAGCCGGGTGCTCTGAAGAACAAACCGACCCGACAAATACGTTAAATCAATATGCAGAAGCAGTAGAAGAAGGAGACTATGAATCTCTGTATCATCTTTTTTCTCAGGAAACAAAAGATACATATAGCGAAGAAGAGTCCGCTCTGCGCTTAGGAAAATTATATGATGATATTGCTGCTACGGATATTGAAATAAATATACAGCAATTAGAGGAAAGAGAAGTCGCTAACGCATATGACGACGGCATAGCAACGATTCCCTTCACTGTTAGCATGAACACAATCGCCGGTGAAATTTCATTTGATTACCAGGCAGAACTGACTTTAATCGAAAAGGAAGATGAAGAAGACAGCTGGCTGATCAATTGGGATTCCGGCTTTATCTTCCCTGATCTTGCAGATGGCGGAGAAATCCGCATTTCTACCAACGAGCCGGAAAGAGGAGAAATCCTTGACAAAAATCAGATGCCACTGGCAATCAATGATACCGTATACGAATTTGGAGTTATCCCGAGTGAATTGGGAGAAAATGAAGCAAAGCGCGAAGAAATAGCCCGTTTACTCGGAATGTCTGTCGACTCTATTAATTCCAGTATCGAAGCAGAATGGGTGGAAGATGATTTATTTGTTCCGCTGAAAACCATCCTCCCAGATGATTCAGATACCGTACAGGAGTTAAATGCAATCGATGGCGTTTCCTATCGTGAAATAAACGGCAGGGTTTATCCAGAAGGCGAAATAACCGCTCACTTAGTAGGTTATCTCCGCTCCGTAAATGCAGAGGATTTGGAAGAGCTAGACCCGACAGAATACACTTCTTCTGACAGAATCGGAGCACGGGGATTAGAAAGTTTATTTGAAGAAGAGCTTCGCGGTAAAAAAGGAGCGACGATTCAAGTAACAAAAGATGACGGAGAAGATGTGACTTTAGCTGAAACAGAAGCAGTAGACGGAGAGAATATTACAGTAACAATTGATATCAATATTCAGGATGATGTTTTTCAAGGATTTGATGAGGAGCCTGGCAATGCAGCTGTCATCGATCCAAAAACGGGGGAAACATTAGCCTTAGTCAGCAGCCCGTCTTTTGATCCAAACGATATTCTTTATGGCACTGCCCCAAATTATTGGGCAGATATGGAAGAGGATGAGTTACAGCCTATGCTGAATCGTTCTTCCTCCACGTTTGCGCCTGGTTCTGTTATTAAACCGGTCACTGGCGCAATCGGGCTGAAAAACGGTACGATTGAATACGATAAAGGCATTGAAATTGATGGATTGCAATGGGAGGATTACAATGTAACACGTGTATCGACCTCCGACGGACCTGTGGATTTAGATGATGCCCTGGTTCGTTCAGATAATATTTACTTTGCAATGAAAGCCGTTGAAATGGGCGGAGATGCTTTTGTTGAAGGGCTGCATGAATTTGGAGTTGGAGAAGAATTCCCATACACCTATCCGGTTTCAGATTCTACCATTTCTAATTCAGGTGAGTTAGACGACAATTATTTACTGGCACACACAAGCTATGGACAAGGTGAAATTGAAATGAGCGCGCTGCATCTGGCAACTACTTATTCCGCCTTCTTGAATAATGGAGATATGATACAGCCGACATTATTAACAGATGAAGAAACCGGGCAGTTTTGGAAAGAAGGCTTAGTTACGGAAGAACAAGCGAATCAAATCCAAGAGTCCCTTCGTAATGTGGTCACAGAAGGAACTGGTAAACCTGCTGAAGAAGCCGATTTTCCTATCTCAGGTAAAACAGGTACCGCCGAATTAAAATTAACCGGAGAAGACAGCGGAGATGAAAATAGCTGGTTTGTCGGCTACCCGACAGATGACCAGGATCTCATGATCGCCATCATGGTGGAAGGAACCAAAAACAATGACCGCAGCTCCGGAGTGGAGAAAGCTACAGAAATATTAATGGATATTAAAGAGTAGAGCTTCTATAGCAAAAAGGGTTTGAGCACTGGTATTGTTGCTCAAACCCTTTTTTTATAAGCAAAAGAAAGCCATTTAACAGAATAGCATCTGTCAAACAGCTGAAATAGAAATATAGTCATTTTATTGATTGTTTAAGGCACTTGTTAATTCTAAGAATGTTTCTTTGTCATCGTTATCAATCGCTTTATCAATCAGCCTTCTGACATTTTCATACTCCATTTCTGCTATCAGCTGGTCTAAAGCCTTTTGCTGTTCGGAAACCTCCTGCGAATCTTCAGGTAAATAATAGGATTCTGCAATACGGTGAAGCATTTCCAAAAAGCCGGGAATCGAAATCAATTGTGACATGGAGATAGTGAGTACTTCTTTCCCTTTTTGAAAAGCAAAGACATCATCGACATTCTCAATTTTTTTCGTCTTGCGATTAATACGAACTTCCGTAGATTTTACAGGGATAAATTGATATACCTTCTTATTCATGATAATGGAGAAGTATTGATATGCTAAAATAATCCGGATATATTTCTCTTCTGTCTTTACATAATAAGGCTTTAACATTTTAACAGTAACCATCTTATCCCCCCTATTTAGGACACACTCTAAATTTTCTGTTAATTTATTCTACCGGATATAGCTGAAAAAATCAAGCAGAGATTTTTAATTGTTTAGAAAACTTGGTTTTTATTAAAAATTGAAATGATCATGGGCTTCCATTTAACGCTTCTGCTTCTTCCTCTGAAAAAACTCTCGAACGAGTTAAAAATCTTTTTCCTTCAGGTCCTTCTAACGAGAACATCCCGCCCCTTCCATTAACAACATCAATAATAAGCTGCGTATGCTTCCAATACTCAAATTGATCTCTAGATATATAAAATGGGATATCGCCTGGCAGTTTTCCTAATAAGACATCCGACTCGCCGGTTTTTAGCTCTCCAAGCGGATAACACATGGGCGAGCTTCCGTCACAGCAGCCTCCTGACTGATGAAACATAAGCGGGCCATGAATGTCTTTCAGCTTCTCCATCAAGTTCTGCGCATCCTGCGTTGCAACCACTCTGTCTACCATGGAAAATACCTCCTTATTTAAGTAACTGCAGACAAGAGAATCCGTATGTTTCGGCAGGCATACGTATCTAACCTATGCCTGCCATTTTGCTGTTCCTATAACCTTTTTTTATTTTAAAATAAACCAGCCGGGCCTTCGCTGTAGCTGACCAGTAAGTTCTTTGTCTGTTGATAATGATCCAGCATCATTAAATGATTTTCTCTGCCGATTCCTGATTTTTTATATCCTCCAAATGCGGCATGCGCAGGGTACTGATGATAACAATTGGTCCATACGCGCCCGGCTTGAATGCCGCGTCCAAAACGATACGCTGTGTTCATATCACGTGTCCAGATACCAGAACCTAGACCATATAGTGTATCATTTGCGATTTCCAGCGCCTCTTCCTTATCCTTGAATGTAGTTACGGATAATACCGGACCGAAAATCTCCTCCTGGAAAATACGCATCTTATTATTCCCTTTAAAAATTGTCGGCTGCACATAATACCCGGAAGCCAGTTCTCCGTCAAGCTTATTAACATCTCCACCGACAAGAACTTCTGCACCTTCCTGCTTGCCAATATCGAGATAAGACTTAATTTTTTCAAATTGTTCTTCCGAGGCTTGGGCTCCCATCATCGTCTCTGTATCAAGCGGGTGACCAATTTTAATTTGATTGACACGTTCAATTGCTTTTTCCATAAACCGGTCGTAGATTGATTCATGCACAAGGGCGCGGGACGGACATGTACAAACTTCCCCCTGGTTCAGGGCAAACATGACCATTCCTTCAATTGCTTTATCTACAAAGCTGTCATCCTTATCTAATATGTCTTCAAAAAATATATTCGGTGATTTGCCTCCCAGCTCCAAGGTTACTGGAATTATATTTTCAGACGCATATTGCATAATGAGACGGCCAGTCGTGGTTTCGCCTGTAAATGCAATTTTCGCGATACGGCTGTTTGTGGCAAGCGGCTTCCCTGCTTCTACTCCAAAACCGTTGACAATATTCACCACACCGTCTGGCAACAAGTCCTTGATTAAATCCAACAGCACATGAATCGAAGCCGGTGTCTGTTCAGCAGGCTTCAATACAACGCAGTTTCCGGCAGCCAATGCTGGGGCAAGCTTCCAGGTTGCCATTAATATTGGAAAGTTCCATGGAATAATTTGACCGACGACTCCTAACGGCTCATGAAAATGGTAAGCAACCGTATCATTATCAATTTGGCTCAGCGTCCCCTCTTGCGCGCGAATCGTCCCTGCAAAATAACGGAAATGATCGATTGCCAATGGAATATCTGCTGCCAAGGTCTCCCGGACTGCTTTCCCGTTCTCCCAGCTTTCTGCTACGGCCAGCTTTTCTAAATTCTCTTCCATCCGGTCAGCAATACGATTTAAAATCAGTGCCCGTTCTGCGACAGATGTTTGACCCCACGCATCTTTCGCCTCATATGCTGCATCAATCGCCGCATCCACGTCTTCCTTTGTGGAACGGGCGATTTCACAAAACACTTCACCTGTAATCGGAGTTGTATTCTCAAAGTAGTTTCCCTTTAGCGGCGGCTGATACTTTCCCCCAATGTAATTATCATAACGCTTTTCATAGTTTACAATAGCACCTTCTGTGTTCGGATTAGCATACCTCATTTAAACTCCTCCTTATTGTAAGCGATTACATTTTGATGTGAATAATATATTAATTTGTTATTACAGTATAGCAAATATTATCTTACATTTACAATAATTTCAACTATTAAATTTTTTATGTATGAAAATCCTTTATATTTCGTTTGCAAACTGCTCAGCTATAGGTATTTGAACTTGACTATACCACCATATTGAAAATATGCTTTCTATTTCCTGTTTAACGAACGCGAAGATGCAGCGGATCAAAATCAACCCGCTGCATCTTCGCTTCGTTCTATCCTCAGTAAATTATAGAGATACTATTTACTTCAATTCAGGAATTACTCGAACTTCTTTTGCCATTTCAGATTGGCATAAAGGGCAGCTCGGCTCAGCTTCAAAACTAAACGATTCTCTCATCCATCCTTGACAATCTTCTTGAGTGCATGACCAGACGTTTGTTTCCACCTCTGGCACTGGTTCCTTAGGTCCACGCGAAAAAGACATTATAGCATCTCCCTTCCTTATATACAGTATACGCTAAAACTTGAAAGAGTGAAACTTTTGAGCATAACAACTTTTCATACTTTTTTCAAATATTGTACCTTTATTTCCATAAATTCATGTGTCAGCTTCTTCTTATAGCTTGTACTACTTTCCATTTTGATATACTGTTTAAAAGCGAAATGCTCTTTTTTTATTATATGCGCTGAATAGCTATATATGATAAAAAGATTCATATATACAAAAAAGAATTAGACAGCTTTTTGTATACTGCCCAATTCCTTTTGTATTCCCATACATGAAACATATGGATATCATCAATTATTTCAATGCAAATTTTTCAATTGCTTTACCGACACCGTCTTCCAGATTACTGTCTGTTACAGCATTAGCTGCTTCTTTTATTTTTTCTTGCGCATTGCCCATCGCAACACCTACACCTACTTGCTGAATCATTTTCAAATCGTTCAGACTGTCACCGACTGCCATAATTTCTTCCATGGAAATCCCGGTACGATCGCAAAGAAAGGATAATGCATTTGCTTTGCTTACACCTTCAGGGTTAATTTCAATATTTGTCGGCAAAGAGTTTGTTATTTCTAAACCCTCCAGCTCCTTTAACCTATCTTTAACTTCCTGCAGTCTATCCAGATCCTCTGAAGCACATCCGAATTTAAGCCATTGATAATCTTGTATATTTACTGTTTCATCGCCTTGAAATACTCCTTCCGTAGAAATCATCCATCTGTGTACCCCTGCTTCTTCGGTATATTGCTGCAGTTTTTCTACTGTTTCATTAGCCAACAGTTTCTGCTGGAGCAATTCTTTTTCCATTGTCCACACCTGGCCGCCGTTAGCTGTAATCATAAATGTCTGTAATTTTAACTCTTCTGCATAAGGATAGCATGTATCAATTCCCCGTCCAGTACTTAGTACCACTTGGATACCTTGACGCAATGCCTCCTGGATGGCTTCCTTATTACGCTTTGATACCTCAAGTGCCGGATTTAACAATGTTCCATCCATATCCAAGGCAATTAACTTCACCGATTTTGTCATTTTATTCATACCTCATTTCTCTGTTATCTTGTTTAAGTATACTGGAAACCCGGATGCTTTTACTACTAAAACGCAGCTTGGCGCATCCATTAGATTTTGAACTACCCCCGCTTATCCACCTTATAAGTTGCTTGAAGTGGGAGATTCCTAAGAACACCAACCTACCGGTCAGTTATGGATTAGGCTATCCCCGCAGTCCCTGCGGTTAATCGCAATGCTTCTTTACGAAGATTCCTGCTTGCGTTCCTATCTCTTTGGTGATGGCATTGACATGTTTCGTGGTATAGGATTGAACAGAATTCTTTTTTGATTTAAAACGAGGTGCCTTATTCTGTTTCTTATAATAGCGCGTATAGGAATCATTCACGTTTTCCACCGCTTTTTGAAGGGCAATACTATCGACTTCTTTGAAGAAGGGATAGGTTTTCTTTAATTCCCGAACTGCTTTGATTGCCTTATTTTCATTGAAAAATTCGCTCTTCCAATTATTTTGAAGAAGCTGTCCGTGTTGTATCATTTCATTCACCGTATGCCAATAGTGGTCTTTTTGTTTTCCTGTAAAATAGTTGTAGACAAAGCGGGAGCAGCCGATTGTCTTATGGATGAAGGTGATTTGTTTTTTGTTCGGATAGATACGAAAACAAAATGCTTTTTTACTTTCATAGCTTCTTACCTCTCCTGTCTATTATATCAGAAAAAGGATGTTTTTTGGAACGTTTGTTCGATTCCATATTGGACAGTTTAGACACTCAAAAGCAATCTTTTGTGCATGGGAGATTCGTCTCCCCCTTACCTCTACGCGCTTGAAGAGGGAGTTTTCTCTCGTTTTTTTATAAAAAACTGCTGTTTCTACAAATTATCCTATTATATTTCCCAGGAAATACTCTGTTTCTCGTTTTCAAAAAGAAAACACCTAATCAGATATTTCTAATTAAGTGCTTTCTAAACAGCTAGCTTTCGATAGTTTTCCCAGATTCATCTATATCATTGATGATTTCCTGAAGCTGATTTTTTTCGGTGAATTGAATAATCTGCTCCAAATCTAACAGTAAAATAAGTTCATCGTCAATCGTTGCTACACCTAATAAAAAGGTATCTTTTATCTCACCGACAAGCTTAGGGGCAGACTTAATGAAGGAAGCTGGTATATCCTTTACCTCTGTCGCCTGATCCACAACCATCCCAATTTGCATCTCATCAACTTGTACAACGAGCGTTCTGGTCTGGTCTGTGATATCAACACCGCCTAGATTCAATCTTTCCCGTAAATCAATAATAGGGGTCATTACTCCCCGCATTTCCGTAACACCTTTCATAAAACCAGGAGTACGAGGTATTTCTGTTAGAGATAATGCCCGCTCTATGGAAACGATTTGCTGCACATGAACAGCAAAGGTCTGTTCTTTTAATCTGAATATAATATGTTTCTCTGTATCCATTTACTTTCCCCCTTTCTTTAAATGCACTTTAATCAATCAGCGCATTAGGATCAATAATCAAAGCGACCTCACCATCACCTAATATGGTTGCTCCTGATACGGCAAATACTTCTCCAAGATAATTCCCTAGCGATTTTAATACAACTTCCTGCTGACCAATCAGTTCATCGACAATTAATCCCAGCAGTTTTTCTCCCTTTTTGATGATTACAGTAGAATAACGATCTGCTTCCGTATCATAATCAGGAACCTTTAGTACCTTACCTAAAGACAAGACAGGTATAATTTTGCCACGATAATCGATAACATCTGCTCCTTGCGCACACATAATCTTTTCTTTAGGAAGCATAATCGTCTCTAAAATAGAAGTTAATGGAATCGCTAATGTTTCCTTCTTAACATGGACAAGCATGGTAGTAATAATCGATAAGGTCAAAGGCAGCTGGATGGAAAAGGTGCTTCCTTTCCCTGTCATAGTTGTTACGGAAATTTTACCGCCTAATGCTTCGATTTTATTTTTTACAACATCTAAGCCAACACCGCGTCCCGATACATCGGAAATCGTATCAGCTGTACTGAATCCTGAACTCATAATTAACGCTGCAACTTGATCATCGGTTAACTCTTCGGCTTCCTGTGGTGTAATAATATTGTTTTCAATCGCTTTTTCCGATACTTTTTCGCGGTTGATTCCCGCACCATCATCTTCTATTTCGACAAAAACATGATTTCCGCTGTGGTAAGCACGTAATACGAGCTTGCCTTCCTCCGGCTTATTGTTCGCAATCCGCTTCTCCGGCCTTTCAATTCCATGATCACAAGAATTACGAATCAGATGGACCAGCGGATCCCCAATTTCGTCAATGACCGTGCGATCTACTTCTGTTTCTGCACCTTTTATTTCCAGGGCAATTTTTTTATTTAAATCTTTGGATAATTGACGGATCATTCTTGGAAAACGGTTGAAAACCTGCTCGATTGGAACCATTCGCATCGCCAGAATCAGCGATTGCATATCCGAACTTACTCTGCTTAAATGCTCTACAGTCTCTCTTAAATCACTATTGTCTATTGAGGAAACAAGCACCTCAAGTCGGCTTCTATCAATCACAACCTCTTCAAATAAGTTTAAAAGATTATCAATCTTATCGAGATTTACCCGGATATTCTTAGAAGCAGTTTTCTTTCCGTTATTTTGTGCAGCCTCTTTATTTTTCGACACTTCTGCCTTTGTTTCAGACTTCTTCGCTGGTACCTCTGTCACCTTTTCACTGACCGTTTTTTTATTTGCTTGCACGATTTCTTTCTCTGCTGTTTTTTCCTCTGTCTGTTCCTCCGTATCCGAAGCCGTTTCATCCGTTTCGATCACATGTGCTTCAACCGTTTCCACTTCTGATACATTTTTCACTGCTTCCACCAAGGCGTCCGGCTCTTGGTCTGTCAAAAATAAAAGTGTAAATCCTGAATCAAATGTCCCTTCCTCAATCTCTTCTACAGTCGGGGAAGTACGGATAATTTCTCCCAAGTTCTCTAATACTTCAAACACCATAAATGCCCGGGCGCCTTTTAAAATACAGCTCGCTTCAAACGTTACTTTTAAATCATAGGGGGTCATCCCTTGTTCTTTGGCCTGCTGAACAACCGTGAACTGAAATTCATCTAAATCGGATGCTTTGAAATAATTTCCTGTATCTTCCTTTTCTTCCACTGCTGCTGCAGCTGCTGATTCAGAAATACCTTCTCCTTTTTCAATTGCTTCCAGTTTTTTCACATGTTCACTGACATCTTTTTTACCGTCTCCTCCGTTTCGCACAGAATCAACCATATCTTCCAAATCATCAATAGACATAAATAACGTATCGATGATTTCCGTGTTTGTCATTAATTCTTCATTACGAATCAGGTCCAGAACGTTCTCCATTTTATGCGTCAGAGAGGCAATATCTTCATACCCCATTGTTGCTGCCATCCCTTTTAGCGTATGGGCAGAGCGGAATATCTCATGTACATATTCCAAGTTAGAAGGATCTTCTTCTAATTTCAATATAAAATCATTGATTGACTGTAAATGCTCCTGGCTTTCATCTAAGAAAATATCCAAATATTGTTGCGTATCCATAAGATTTCCCCTCTATTCTAATCTTCATTTGTTTCATCCGGAACATTGATCTCATAATTAGGTAAAACCAGAACTTCTACACGTCTGTTCCTTGCTCTGTCTTCTTCTGTATCATTAGGAAAAGCCGGTTCAAATTCTCCATACCCCTTCACGCTAAACAGTGTCGGATCAAGATCATCATTTTGCATCAAAATCTGCATAAAATTCATTGCCCGTGTCACGCTCAATTCCCAATTTGATTCAAAATCTGCGTTATGAATTGGAACATCATCGGCATGGCCGCTGATAACGACCTGATGCGGAGGCTCTGTATGCAGGATTTGAGAAACATCTTCTGCAACCTGTATTCCTTCTTGTTTGACCACTGCACTTCCAGAATCAAACAGAATATCATTGCGCATGGTCACCAGCAGCCCTTCTCCTGTTAAAGTTGTTCCAAATTCTTCAGTAAGACCTGCTTCTTCAATATATATATTAATTTCTTCCTCGACCTGTCTAAGCCTGAGAAGCTCCTGTTCTCCTTCTATATCAGCTTCGTCAGCTGTCTCCTCTTCGCTTCCTTCTTCATCATCTGTGCCCTCTTCCATATAATCTCCTTCGTCCCGACCTTCTTTCATACTGGGCGGAATTGGTTCCGACTCGTAATCTAACAGTCCTGTCCCTGATCCGGATGATAATTCATCACGAAAGACATTAGCAAGCTGGAAATATCTTTCCACATTGACATCACTGGAAGCAAATAAAACTATAAATAAGGCTACTAATAAGGTTAATAAATCAGAATAAGGAAGCAGCCAAGATTCATCTACATGTGATTGTTTTTTCTTTCTTTTTCTTCTAGCCATCGCTATCCCTCTTCTGCAGTTCTGCCAGCTCTTTGGAAGAAAGTAAAGATCCTAATTTTTCCTGCACAATTAAACGGGAATCGCCTGTTGTAATAGACAAGACGCCTTCCACAATTAATTCTTTTTGCAGTACTTCCCGCTTCGATTTTTCACGCAATTTATTAGCGAATGGGTGCCATAAAACATAACCTGTGAAAATCCCCAGCAAGGTCGCCACAAAGGCTGCTGAAATGGCATGTCCCAATGCGTCAATGTCAGACATATCAGCGAGTGCTGCAATCAATCCGATTACTGCACCAAGTACTCCCAGTGTCGGAGCATATGTACCAGCTTGTGAAAATATAGCAGCACCTTCTTCATGCCGCTGCTCCATCGCTTCTATCTTTTCAATCATGACATCTTTGATAAAATCCGGTGATTGTCCATCAATGGCTAATTGCAAACCAGACGAAAGAAAGGGGTCATCTACTTCATTTACTTGGTTCTCTAAAGAAAGAAGCCCTTCTTTACGCGTTTGATCTGCCCAATCCATGAATAAGACAATAAGCTCTTTTGAATCAGTTTGTTTCTCTTCAAAAAATAATTTCTTAAATAATGCCGGGACTTTCTTCAGCGCACTTCCCGGGAAGGCAATCGTAACTGCTGCAACTGTCCCTAACAGGATGATAAGAAATGCTGCCGGCTCAAGCAATGCAGCTAAGTCTGCTCCTTTTAATACCATCCCTACGCCGATAGCAATTAGTCCTAATATTAATCCTATGACTGATGATTTATCCATATGTATCCTCCCGTTTTCCATTGTACCTACTTTTAATATCGGTAAAATTCATAAATTATGAAGTCCCTTGGAAGGTAAATTTCGCATGAATCGACAAGTATTTTACAAATGATTGATTAATCTAAAGAAAAACAGGCTGTGCAAATCAGCACAAACCTGTTTTTCTTTAGTCTACTTGATAGATGACAGCTTGATAAGGTTTGAGTTTTCCCAGCGCTGCCTCTTCGTAATTGTTGATTAGCAATTTTAAGTTTTTATCCTTTAATTTCTCCGGTAATTCATATTCCGTTGCTTTCCCAAAGACATTCACCAAAATAATCCACTTATCTTCTTGATATGTTCGCGTATATGCATATATATCCGGATGTTCCGCTATCATTAGATTATAATTTCCATAGATGAGTCCCTGCTCTTGTTTCCGTAATGCAATCAGCCGTTTATAAAAATTCAAAATTGAATCGGCATGGTCTTGCTGTTCCTCTACATTGATAGCTGTATAATTTGGGTTTACTTTCATCCACGGTGCTCCTGTTGTAAAACCGCCATTTGCTTCATTGTTCCACTGCATTGGTGTACGGGAATGGTCTCGGCTTGTCTTAGCTAATGCAGCCAATATTTGCTCTTTCGGAACGCCTTTTTCCAGCTGCTCCTTATAAAAATTCTTTGAATCAACGGCATCATATTCCTCGATTGATTCAAATGGCGCATTCGTCATTCCAATTTCCTGTCCCTGATAAATAAATGGCGTTCCCTGCATCATAAAATATAGTACAGCGAAAGCTTTTGCCGAAGCTGCATGATACTTTTCCGGGTCTCCCCAGCTGGAAACAGAACGCGGCTGATCATGATTTTCTAAAAATAATGCATTCCAACCGACTTTCTCCAGACCCTTCTGCCATGTGGTAAACACATCCTTCAGTTCTTCTAAATCAAGCCCTTCCCCTGTTTCACGTCCCCAAAGATTGAGATGGTCAAATTGGAAAATCATATCAAATACCCCATGCTTTTCACCAACCCAGTCATCTGCCTGTGAAAGTTTCACGCCGTTAGCTTCCCCAACAGTCATAATGTCATAGTGATCCAGCGTTGCTTTTTTAAACTCCTGAAGGAATTCATGGATGCCCTCCTGATTCATATGTCCTTTAAAGGAAGGAACGTATTTTTTCTTTTTCGGGTTCGGCATATCTGGAAAGCTGGGTTTCTTTTTAATATGCGAGATTGCATCCACACGAAAGCCGTCAATTCCTTTATCCAGCCACCAGTTGACCATTTTGTATAAATCATTCCGGACTGCTTCATTTTCCCAATTTAAATCGGGCTGTTTTTTAGAAAAGATATGCATAAAGTATTCTTTTGTCTGCTCATCATATTTCCAGGCTGAGCCTCCAAAAATAGATTCCCAGTTATTTGGTTCTTCTCCATTCTTTTTTTCTGGATGCCAAATATAATAATCGCGGTATGGATTATTCTTCGATGACCTCGACTCGATAAACCAAGGATGTTCGTCAGAGGTATGATTAATCACTAAATCCATAATCAGACGCATGCCTTTTTGATGTGTTTTTTCAAGAAGCTCGTCAAAGTCCGCCATTGTCCCAAACTCTTTGGCAATCGCTTGATAATTGCTGATATCATAGCCATTATCATCATTAGGAGATTGATAGACAGGGCTTACCCAGATAACATCGATCCCTAAGTCCTTTAAATAATCTAATTTAGAGATAATGCCTTGAATATCGCCGATTCCATCTCCATTAGAATCCATAAAGCTTCTTGGGTAAATTTGATACGCTGTTGCTTCTTTCCACCATTTTTTATTCATTTTTCGACTTCCTTTCTTCGATCGCTGTGTAGGTTATTCGCTTAAACTAAAATAAGTCTATAGTGTTATAATAACATTAATAAACATATAAAAAGACTCTATAAAACAGAAAAATCAAACTCATCAAAAAAATAACGATTACACTTATCATAATCGTTATTAATCGGAAAAACAGCCAAATACTATATATAGCGACACCTATTTAATTGGCAATACTAATTAATATTCAATTAAGACATGAATAAAATAGTATAGGTTCTATTTGATACTATTTTATTTGATATTTTGTCCATAAATTTAATCAGATATATTAAAAGATAATTTCATTTATTTTTTAAACTGGTTTTCACACTCAAAATAAACACTTTTCATCTGTTCAAATCGTTATAATAACAATATAAAGCATATTTACAAAGAAATGAAAAGTTCTATTAAAATTAAAATTTATATTTTTTCACTTTTTTAAACGAACAGATTCACGGTAAACAATATCGTGTGGAATTATAATCCTTTTTCTAGTTAGCTTCTGATTCATGCACATCTTAATAATTGCTTTTGCTGACTCTACACCTAGCTGATAAATTTGAATATCAACAGTTGTCAACGCTGGTTTTATAATCTCTGAAAAATAAATATTATTGAAACTAGCCAACGATATATCTTCAGGAACTTTAAGTCCATATTCCTCTAACATGCTAATAACACCAACACTAATTAAGTCATCACTTACAACTATTGCATCCGGCTTAACTTCAAGTTTTAAAATTTGTTCCACAGCTTCTCTGCCGCCAGACTTTAAAAATTCTGTATGAAGCGCATATTCTTTTAGTACAGGAATCGCAGCTTCCTTCAAAGCCATTTCATAACCCTTTTGCCGATCAATAGTTACAACAAGATCAGCTGCTCCTCCAATAAAGGAAATACGTCTGTGCCCATTTTCTATTAAATACGCGGTAATATCTTTTCCTGCTTTTATGTTGTCGTTATCTACATGAACAATTTCATTTTTATACTCTAAAGGTTTTCCTACTATAACAAACGGAAAATCTTTCTCTTTTAAGAAATCTATAATTGGATCATTTAAACGGGAATAAAGTAAAATTATTCCGTCCACATACTTCCCTAAAACCATTCTTTCAACTTCTTTAAACTTTTCTTGCTCTGTTTGGCCAGTTGATAAAAGTATTGAAAATTGTTCTTGATGAAAGTAAGAACCTATTCCTCTTAAAACCTCTGCAAAAAATGGATTTTGCAGAGATTTATCTGCGGAGGAAGGCATAATGACACCAATTGTCTTTGTAGACTGTACAACTAAATTTCTTGCGGTTAGGTTAGGATGATAACCTAAATCTTGCATTGCTTTTCTAACTTTTTGCTTTGTCTTCTCGCTAATCCTCGAATTATTTGCAATCACTCTTGATACGGTGGATGGAGAACATCCGGTAGCCTTTGCTATATCCTTAATAGTAACAATTTTTATCACCCTCTAATTAGCTGGTTTATACAAATTTAGATTAAAACATTATATATAATATCCTTTCTTATATTTTAACCTATACCCTAGCCTTTTGTACCGCCTGAAGCCAAACCAGAAATTAAGAATCGTTGCAAGAACAAATAAATTGTTGCAATTGGTACAGCAATTAATACAGAACCTGCTGCAAATCTAGTAAAATTATTAGCAAACTGATCATTAATAAAATTATACAACCCTACAGCTAATGTATAATTCTCTTCACTGGATAACACAATAGAAGGAAGTAAGAAATCAAATAATGGAGCCATAAAATTAAATAAAGCAACCACTGCTAGAATTGGTTTTGCTAGTGGTAAAAGAATACTCCAAAAAATCCTAATAGGTCCTGCTCCATCGATTTTAGCGGCTTCATCCAATTCCTTTGGAATCGTATCAAAATACCCTTTTACAAGCCAGGCATTAAATGGTATTTGTCCTCCTAAATAAATTAAAATTAACCCTGTTAAAGAATCTAATAATCCAATCATATTTAAGAAAATGTATAGTGCTACCATCGCCATCATTACAGGGAACATTTGTAAAAGCAAAAAGATGTATAGCCCATTTTTACGTCCTACAAATTTAAACCTTGAAAAAGCATAAGCAACAAATGCTGTCAAAACAACACTTCCAATAGCGTTGGCAAAAGCAACAATTAACGAATTTTTATACCATAATAGATAATCACTTTCCGGACTGAATAGCCATTGATAATGTTCCAATGAAAAATTATCTGGAATAATACTAGAAGAATACAGACTTGTACCCTGATTCAGTGACATACCAATTGTCCAAAGAAGCGGATAAAAAATAACAACGGCAACAACTGCCAATATGAGATAAATAGCAGTTAATTCTAGCTTCGATTTTAATTTTGAATTCATTAAATGTCACCTTCTTCTTTAAAGGATCTTGTTCTACGGAATTGGTAAAAAGCAAATCCCGATACAATCAATCCCATAATAATTGAAATAACAGCTGCCATTGAGTAATTATTTGTATCAAAAGTTAATTTATATACCCAAGATATCAGAATATCCGTTCCACCAGCATTCTGTCCTCGTACAGCAGGACCGCCTTCATTAAATAAATAAATGACGTTAAAATTATTAAAGTTTTGAGCATATTGCATGATCAATAATGGCGCAGTTGCAAACATAACATGAGGAAACGTAATATTTTTGAATTTTTGAATCCGTGAAGCCCCATCAATATCTGCTGCTTCGTACCAATCTTTTGAAATACTTTGTAGTATCCCTGTAAATAGTGCAAAAATAAATGGAAACCCGAGCCATGTTTGTACCATAATAATAGCTACCCGACTATAGAGCGGGTCACTCAGCCAAGCCACCCCATCCCCGCCAAATAAAGGAATAATAATATCTCGGTTAATCGCTCCAAAATCATCATTAAACATCGCAGCAAATACAAGAATGGTCACAAACGCTGGAACAGCCCATGGCAAAATTAAAATTGTCCTAATTAATTTTTTAAATTTTAGTCTTTCATCATTTACCAATACTGCTAGAAAGAAACCTAAAGCAATCTGTAACGTTGTAGCAACTACCGTCCAGACAATGGTCCAGACAAATACACTGAAAAAGGTTTCTTGCCAAATTGGAACAGTAAATAAGTTTTTGAAGTTATCCAAACCGACCCAGTCTACTAAGTTCCGTGGCGGGGAATGGTATAAATCATAATTTGTGAATGCTAATAACAGAGAAAACAATAAAGGAAAAATAACAACAAAAATCATTAAGAATAAACCTGGAAAAGTAATAATATAAGGGAACGAATAGTCATAAACTTCTTTAATAACTTGTTTAAAACTTAATGGTACCCATCCCCTTTTTATTTTTTGGGCTTGTTTTCTGGCATCGAGCACATTAAACACATAAAGTGTAATTGCTATCACTGTAACAATTAAAGACAATACTCCTAATACCAGTAATCGAATGGAATGGTCAACCCCTGGGATAGTACCTAATGTACGTAAACCCCAAAGGCCGTAATTTATCGCCTCTAAAAATGCAAATAGAAATGCTCCTTCGATAACAATAAAGATAGCTCCTTTAATGTATCTGCGGTTATATAACTGACCTAACCCTGCAAATAATATGGAAAGTATAGTAGCAATAGCAGGGTTATGTTTTTGAAAATTCTTTTTTGGCTTTTTTTCTGGAGTAGTCAACCTTCCCCCTCCTTCAACTTTAAGTTAATGTACATAATAAAACCTCTTTTACATGCAGTTTGTTTAAATTAAAAAGAGGAGCTTATCTCCTCTTTTAATTATTCTCCTCCGCCTGCAGATTGTATATTATTATTAATCTGATCTACAGCTTCTTCTAACACTTCTTGGGCATCTTGCCCTTCAGCCAGGAATTGTAATGCATTTTGCATCGGTTCCCACACTTGAGCCATTTCTGGGGAACTCGGCATTGGGACGCCAAACTCGATTTGTTCAGCAAAGTCTGCATACATCGGATCTTCGATATTATTTAAAGCCTCTTCATTCGGAGGTAACTCTCCTGCAATATCATAATAAGTTTGTTGGTTCTCTTCATTTGTAATAAACATTGCTAAATCTTGAGCCCAATCCTTATTATCTGAATAATATGAAACCATCCAAGATTTAACACCTACAAATGTGGCGCTTGGCTCATTATTTATTTGTGGAAAAGGAGCAAATCCTAAATCATCACCTAAAGCGTTTTCATAAACTGGAATACTCCATGGTCCATTTATAACTGCACCTATTTTCCCTTCCGTAAACAATCCGTCAATTACATCTGCATTTGTACCTGCGGGGATTTTCCCAGATCCAAAAAATTCTTGATAAAATTCTCCGCCTTCAATTGCACCATCATTTGCTAAACCTACATCTGTCACATCATAGTCACCAGCTTCTCCCCCAAAGATATAACCGCCATAGTTTACTAAGAATGGATAAGCAAAATAGAAATCATTTGGTCTCATCAAAAATCCGTATTCGTCATTAGAAGCATCCGTATGTTCTTCAAGAATGTCTAACACATCTTCCATTGTTTCTGGAGCTTCACCCACTATACTTGTATTATAAAAAATACCATATGTTTCAATAACTGCAGGTAATCCATATATATCTGTTTCATCATCATAAGTATAAGTTACAGCGTCTACTGCTGCATCTACATATCTATTTAATTCATCATCGGTAACATCAAGAGGTTCTGCTAGTCCTTGCGCAACAATATTTCCAATTTGGTCATGCGGTTGATAGAACAAATCTGGCCCATTCCCTTCAGGTCCAGCTAATGATAACTGCTGTAATTGCTCAACCATTGGTTGTCCTTCTACCCTAACTGATATGCCTTCCTGCTCTTCGTACCTCTCTACAATCTCATTAATGGCTTCCATTTGCTCATCTTGATCATTCATCCAAATCACTAGTTCTTCTGGTTTTTCTTCTTCTCCGCCAGCACTTTCTTCTCCAGGTTCTTCTCTGTCAGGTGCACATGCTCCTAAAATTAGAACAAACAAAAAAGAAACTAATGCAAAGAAACGAACTTTCCCTCTCATATTCCCAACTCCTTTTTTTATTCCACATTTGCGCAAACGTTTGCACAAATATTCTAGAGTTAATACTAATCTATTATTTATTTTTTTGCAAGGGGTTTCAAAAAATATTTTTTTGTTGAATGGAGAAGTGTTAGAAAAATAGTCATTTTTTCCAAAAGAAAAATTTCTATTATATTTTCCTCTTGACTTATGACAGACTTTTTGCCAATAATAGATTTAACTACTTCATGTTTCACTAAAAATTTAAGGGCAATGCTTTGTCATAACAACAACCCCTGTTTTCTTAACCAGAAAGCAGGGGTTGTTTATTTTTAAGGAGGAGTTCCATGTTAAAAGAAGCCATATATCATAGACCGAAAGGGAATTTTGCTTACGCTTACAAAGAGAAAATATTGCATATTCGGCTGAAGACGAAGAAAAAAGATGCAAACAAAGTAAGCTTGATTTACGGTGATCCCTATGATTGGAAGAAGAAAAAATGGACTTATAAGAAAAAGCCGATGTCTATTTCCGCTTCAGATGACTTATTTGATTACTGGTTCATTGAACTTGATGTGCCTACGAGACGCTTAAGATATGGTTTTGAAATAAGCGATGGGAAGAATACATTAATTTATACAGAAAAAGGGTTTTATCCAAATATAGAAACTGACGATATATCCTACTATTTTTGTTTTCCATTCATCAATCCAATTGATATTTTTAAAACACCTGATTGGGTGAAAGAGACAGTGTGGTATCAAATTTTCCCGGACCGGTTTGCAAATGGAAATAAGAAAAATGATCCGGAGAAGGTTTTGCCCTGGGCTAGTGAAGCACCTGCCTTAGACAACTTTTTTGGCGGGGATTTTGAAGGTATCATTAACAATTTGGATTACTTAACTGATTTGGGAATAAACGGGATCTATCTGACTCCTATTTTTAAAGCATATTCCAACCACAAATACGATACCATTGACTATATGGAAATTGATCCGCAATTCGGAGACAAAGAAACGTTTAAAAAGCTTGTGGATGAATGTCATCAAAGAGGAATACGTGTGATGCTGGATGCTGTTTTTAATCATAGCGGTCTGTACTTTGGTCCTTTTCAGGATGTGCTGGAAAATCAGGAGAAATCGAAATACAAAGATTGGTTTCATCTGCATGAATTCCCGGTAAAGGATGTCTATCCACCTAACTATGATACATTCGGATATGTTGAAACGATGCCAAAACTAAACACAGAGAACCCGGAAGTCCGTTCTTACTTTTTAGATGTTGCCGCATACTGGATTGAAGAATTTGATATTGACGGCTGGCGTCTGGATGTAGCAAATGAAGTAGATCATTCCTTCTGGAAAGCATTCCGCAAGAAAGTTAAATCAATTAAACCTGACTTATATATTCTTGGAGAAATATGGCATGATGCACTCCCATGGTTGGAAGGAGACCAGTTTGATGCAGTCATGAACTATCCGTTTACCTTGGCAGGTTTAGATTATATTGCCAAAGAAAAGATTGACACTAAACAATTTGCTGACCGATTATCCAAATCTTATGCTTCTTATATGGAAAACAGTAATGAAGTGGCCTTTAACTTGCTCGACAGTCATGATACTCCTAGAGTTTTGACAGAATGCGGCGAGGATGTTAAAAAGGTTCGTCTATTGTATGCTCTGTTATTCTCTTTCCCTGGCACACCTTGTGTGTATTATGGCGATGAAATTGGTATGACTGGAGGAGAAGATCCCGAATGCAGAAAATGCATGGTATGGGATGAGGAGAATCAAAATACCTCTCTAAAAAACTTTATTAAACAATTTATTCAACTGCGCTTTACTGAAAAAGCATTTACACAAGGGAAGCTATCTATTATTCAGCCAAAAAAAGATGACTATTATTTTCATTTTATCCGAACGGTTGAAGACAGCTCTATTCACTTTTTTATAAACCCTGCGAATCAACCGACTGAGGTATCACTTGACTGTACTTCTACTAATCACGTTTTTAATCTATGGAATCAAAAGAAAATGCCAATTGAAAATAATAGTTTACGCATAGAAGTGCCAGCTAATGATTTCCTTATTTTAAAATTACAAAATTAGTATTATCTAATGATAGAATATATTTTTTAATTTCTTTCACCGGGTGTTATTTAAAATAAATAGTAAAAATAAGGGCTTAAATTTTTTTCATTACGAAATTATATAGAGTAAAAGTAACTGAAAGATATCTGTAATGAAAATGGAAATGTATTAGGATTTGCATTAATGACAATAGACCGCAGAAGGCATATTATTTTTATAAGATATAAAAAAGGAATTTCACATAACATGCGAAATTCCTTTTTTTCTATTTTTAGCTAGTTATATTCTCAGTGTTTTTGTCTTAAGCCCACCACATAGAAGCTGGAGGCTCCACGATATTCACCTGTTTTAAGTTCTTCACTGCAGCTTGAAAACCTTCTTCAACCGACATAATCGGATCTTCATGCTCTATACTAATCACATAATCATAGCCATATGTCCGAAGCGCACTCACAATATTCGACCATTCCTGAATACTATGGCCATACCCTACGGAACGAAAAGTCCAGGCACGTGTCTGCACTTCTCCATAAGGCTGCATATCAGTCAGCCCGTATATATTCACATTATCCTGGTCAATATACGTATCCTTAGCATGGAAATGATGAATGGCACCAGCTTTTCCAAGAATCTTGATTGCTGCTACCGGATCAATTCCCTGCCACCATAAATGACTCGGATCCAGGTTCGCCCCAATGGCATTATTTGTTGCTTCCCGCAGTTTTAGCATCGTATGCGGTGTATGGACGAGAAAACCGGCATGCAGCTCCAATCCTACTTTGACACCATGGTCTTCTGCAAATTGTCCCTGCTCTTTCCAATACGGAATCAATTTTTCTTCCCATTGCCATTTTAAGATATCGGCGTATTCCGTCGGCCAAGGGGTTACCGGCCAATTAGGATATTTCGAATCTTCATGGGAGCCCGGTGTACCTGAAAATGTATTAACAACCGGAACATCCAGCATCTCTGCCAAACGCACCGTTTTGATGAATGTATCATGGCTGGCTTTTGCCTGAGCTTTATTTGGAGAAACAGGATTATCATGACAGCTGAATGCGCTGATGGTTAATCCGCGTGATTCAATCTTATCTTTAAATTCTTTTCGCTTCTCACTGCTTTCCAATAATTCATCGATTTGACAATGCGCTGTACCGGGATTACCGCCTGTCCCTATTTCTACCGTATCCAGTCCAGCACCTTTCACATAATCAAGCATGTCTTCCAGCTTTTTATCTGCAAATAAAACCGTAAATACACCTAATTTCATTTTTCTCAGCCTCCCTTTAATTAATCGAGATACTTTTTCCCTGTTCACTGCTTTCATAAATGGCATCAATGACCTTCGTTACCTGCAGCGCATCCTCTGGACTGCTTTTCAATGTATCTTTCCCCAAGCAGGCATCGACAAAATTCTGTGCCTGTAAAAGGGCCGCTTCCTGTTGATCTTCCTTCGTATCGGCATGTGTCTCCACCATTCTATGATACTTCGGCTGATAGAATTCATAAGGAAAGACATTTACCCCTCCATTTTCGCCGGATATCGAGATATGTGTTTTATCCGCTTTGATATTTGCGGCCCAGGAGCATTCAAATAGCAGGGTGCTTCCATCATCAAAACGGATGTAGGCACTCACATGGTCATCGACGTCAATCGCTTCATGATCATAGCTTCCCCAGTCGTTAACCTGATCTGGCTGCTTACTTAAACACTGATAGGTTTGAGCATTGACCTCTATTGGTTTCGAAGGGGAAACAAGCCAAAGGGCTGTATCAAGTAAATGGCATCCCCAGTCAATCAAGCTTCCTCCGCCTTGAAGCTGTTTGTTTATAAATACACCCCAGCCTGGGACCTTTCTTTGCCGCATGGCTTGCACGCGCGTAACAATAGGTGCTCCCACTTCCGGCATCGACTCTTTTGCCAGCATCACAGAATCTACAAAACGATAATGATATCCAACCATTAATAGTTTATTATTTGCTTCTGCCGCTTCCAGCATGCGCTTTCCTTCATCTGCATTCATTGCCATTGGTTTCTCACATAAAACATGAACCCCTTGATTTAAGGCAGCAACTGCTATTGATTCATGAAATTTATTTGGTGTGCAGATGGTCACCGCATCTACGTGCTTGAACATGTCCAAATAATTTTCATATACATGAGGAATCGCATATTTTTCCGCTACTTCCTTCGCGCGGACCAAGTTAACATCCTGTACACCTGTTATTTCTACTTTATCACTTAATGACTGATAAACAGGGATATGGCGGTTTTCCGCTATTCCCCCTGCTCCAATCAGTCCCATTTTCAAACGCTTCATGATTTGTCACTTCTCCAAGGAATAGATTCTTTTTGTTTCAACGGATTCTAATGCTGCTAAAATAATAGCGAGCGATTTCTTTCCTTCTTCACCGTCGATCAAAGGTGTTGTATCATTTTGAATGGAATCAATAAAATGATCAATGACATGTGTCGTTGTCTGGCCGCCTTCATCATTGGACTGAATGGCGCCCAGCTCGTATTTTACTGTTTCGCCATTCGTATATTGAACAACTAAAGAGTACGTCGGGTCATCTTCTAAACGTAATGTAGCTTTCTCTCCGTAAATAATGGTGGAATTATCTTCTTTCGCTGTATAAGCCCAGCTGGCAGCTAATGTCCCAATCGTGCCTTTTTCTGATTTAAGTATCAGCGTCGCGTTATCATCTACATCTGCATTTTCTTTCGCACTGGTTTCCACGAACGCACCAACTTCTACAAATTCATCCTGTAATAAATAACGGACTAAATCAGCTTTATGCACGCCTAAATCTCCCATTGCCCCAATAAATGCTTCGTCTTTTTTAAAGAACCAGCTATCTTTGCCATCTGCACTCCATCCTTCTGGTCCGCCATGTCCAAATGTGGTACGGAAGCTGTAAACCTTGCCAACCGCTCCAGATGCAATCAGTTCTCTGGCTTTTTGATGCGAGTTGACAAAACGCTGATTATGTCCGATCATTAATTTCTTTCCACTTTGCTGTGCCGCTTCAATCATCTGATCTGCCTCTTCTGCAGAGGTTGCCATCGGCTTTTCACAAAGCACATGCTTTCCGGCATTCAGTGCATCCACACTGACAGGTGCATGTAAGTAATTTGGCAGACAAACGCTGACAGCATCAATGTCATCTTGTTTCAACAGTTCCTTATAATCTGTATATGCCTTTGCTTCATATTTAACCGCTGCTTCTTCTGCCCGTTCCCCGACGATATCGCACACTGCCGTGATTTCCACATGTTTATTTACTGCATATTCCGGCAGATGGCGATGCTTTGCTATACTTCCGCATCCGATAACCGCTATTTTCAAACTCATTTTACCGCTTCCTCTCTCTATCTTGATTTATTTTTCAATCGGCTGATAATTGCCATACGTATGCTTTGGAGTATCTTGATTCTTAGCCCATTCTACTGCATTTTTGATTACTTGCTGGACCTCAGCCTGATGATACGTCGGATAGGTTTCATGGCCAGGACGGAAATAGAATATCTTCCCTCTACCGCGTTTAAATGTTGCTCCGCTGCGGAAGACCTCTCCGCCGGTAAACCAACTGACAAAAACCAATTCATCTGGAGCAGGAATATCAAAATGCTCTCCATACATTTCTTCTTTTTCAATTTCAAAATATTCGCCAATTCCTTTGGCAATGGGATGAGATGGATCTACATTCCATACACGCTCTGTATCATCCGATTCACGCCATTTTAAATCACAGCCTGTCCCCATCAGTGATTTAAAGATTTTAGAGAAATGGCCGGAGTGAAGAACAATTAATCCCATTCCTTCTAATACACGCTGTTTTACGCGTTCCACAATGTCATCCTGTACTTCCCCATGCGCCATATGCCCCCACCAAACCAGGACTTCTGTGTTATTCAGCACTTCTTCTGTTAATCCATGCTCCGGTTCGTCTAATGTCGCTGTTGTTACGTCATGCCCTGCTTCTGTTAAAAAGCCGGCGATTGCGCCATGGATACCTTTTGGGTAAATGGATGCAACGGTTTCATTTGTTTTTTCGTGACGATTTTCATTCCATACAGTTATATTCATTCCTGTACCTCCTAGTTGTCTTATTTGCGTAAAGTAACGATTAATAAATCCAATAGAGAGAAAAACAGATCACAAGGATATAATCGCTTTCATTTACAGATAATCTAATTATTATCATAAAGGATATTCTATCAATTTAACATAAATGATATAATGAAAACATGAACTATTTAATTATAAAAGGAGAAAAATATGAGAGTCAGCTTTTGCGGTTATTCCTATCATAACCAATTATTTCACACGATGCATAAATCTCGTTATGCCTCATATCTGTTTCGATTACAGATCGAAGGTAAAGCGAAAATTAAAGTAAACAATGAAACACATCATATTGAAAAAGGCGATTTATTAATTGTCAAACCCGGGGAAACCTATGAACTGCATGTAGCAGAAGGCCAACAAAGCGGTGACTATTGCTTATATTGTGAAGGCGAAGAAGTTGACCAGCTTTTTCGCCACAGGCCAGTACTTTCCAAAATTACGATGGATCACACCGTCTTAAATTTATGGCAATCCCTCTTTATTGAAGAAAGAAGACCGGAAAAAGAAAAGAATAGTAAATTAACTCACTACTTGCTAAGTGCACTTTGTGTTTCTCTAGAACGCTCATTGGATAAAAAATCAACAGACATTAACAGACCTTATATTGTTACAAAGATGATGCGCTATATTGAAGAAAATGCAACCAAACAAGACTTCAAAATAAATGATATTGCAAATTATTGTAATATGAGTGTGTCAAGATGTGTTCACCTTTTCAAGGAATATATTGGACAAACAATGGTGGAATATGCACAATCGATTCGGATTTCTACCGCAATCAATCAGATGAAATATACAACAATGACATTAGAAAATATTGCCCAAAACTGCGGCTTTGGCTCTTATTCGTATTTTCACCGTGTTTTCAAGAAATTTCATCTTGTTTCTCCAAGGGAATATCGTGAGAAAATGTTTGAATCTTAATGGTTGAATAAGCAAGTCAGTAAATTAAAAATTCCAGTGAACCATCCAAAGCTAAATAGAATTTATACCTTTAAACAGCTATATCTGAATTACTTATAACTCTATACCCCTTTGTTGGCTTATAGCAATAGTACCTTTAAGTATTGCAGCCCAGGAAGTCAAAAATTAATAGTTACTTTTAAAAAAAGTTATTTAATGAACTATGCTGAAGTTCTATTTTAATGGCAATTATCAAATCTCTTATCAAAATAATTTCAGTTATGCCGTGAGAGATTAGATTAGAAAACTCTCAATAAAGAGAAACTTCCTTGTTTTGTGCTAAGAAGTTTCTCTTTTTATCCCTGTATCTTATCTTGGTCGTCTCTCTTTTGTTTCTGGGAATTTAGGAAACGGCTGATGCGGCATTGTTTGATACCAATATGCAACTGATGAAATATCATCTGCACGTTCAAACAATTTAATATCATCATTACCTATTTGTTGAAGCGTCACTGTCAATTTTTCATCAAAACGTATTGGATCCGGTAAATGCCAACGATACAGTCCATGCATTGGCAACGCATCTCTTCCGAATCCATGCGTCGGAATACTATCTTTAGTTGGAAAATTATCCCTTGTATGATCCTCCGTAGATTGAAAAGCATAACCTAAAAACGGTGTATTATAAGTGGATGATCGAATAACTCCATCTTTATGTTTTTTATGAAAAGCCCAAGCTCCGCCAAAATAATCTTCGGTACCTGTGCCGCAAATAGTCGGATATTTTTCATCATCATCAATATAGAATTTAAATTCTCCTTCGCCCCACCAATAACGCTCCAGTGCAGTTAAAGCAAGATAGGTTCCAACATAATGCCCCTTTCCTTCAATATTCCTGACTACCGTATAATCTTTTGCTTCCTTCGTATATTTTTCTCGACGCCATTGTGCATGAAAATATGCTGTATCATCGTCTATTTCGTCTTCTACGGTATAATTAATAGTGTAGAAGAAAGCATCAATATCTCCCTCGTGTTCATTTGTTATTTCGATACGTGCTTTTTTCCTAAATGGCATTGGAAAATAACAATTCATTGCTCCGGATGGATTAACTACGATAGGCATAGAATTAATATCACATCGTGTTCCAAAGCCATTACAGAAGAAGTCTCCCAATGGAGTTTCAACAGATGGTGTTTCTTCATTATCCCAATACATCCGCAATACAAGATCTCTTAGTACAAAGCTTCCGTGTATGGTTGCATCTGTCACTGTCATCCAAATATGACGAATAGTTCCCGGCCCCTCTATTTCTGCCAATGTCAAGGTTTCCCCACTCTTTATTTGGATCATCGGGCTCCCTTTTCTGCTTGGTCCTAACTCACTTCCTTCTTTACCACCTTCTCCGGCTGCTCCAGTAGGATTCTCTGGATTAATAGACCTGCTTTTATTCTTTTTTAACTTTTCAATTCCTTCTAGTGTAAACATTTCAAAACTCCCTTTCTATATTATAATTTATCCTTTTATTGCTCCTCCGGTTAGACCGGAAATAATTCCTTTTCTGAATATAACTGTTAATATAACAATTGGTAGCATTGCAATGATTGAACCGGCAAATATGGTGCCGTATGGAATGGAATATGGACCACTGAATAGTGCAATACCAACCGAAACCGTCCGCATTGACGGATCTGAATTTATAATTAATGCCAGGAAGAATTCAATCCATGTTGCAATATAAGTGAAAATCGCTGCTGTAAATAACCCAGGCTTAATTAAGGGAAGGTATATTTTGTAAAAAATAGTAAATACATTTGCTCCATCAACTCTTGCGCTTTCTAGCAACGAAGTCGGAATCTGTACAAAATAATTTCGTAACAACCAAACTGCGAATGGCAAATTAAAAGCTATATAAGGGATTACCAGTCCAGTATATGTGTTCAACAAACCTAAATTATTCAGCATAATATAGACGGCCGGCGCAACGGTAACTGGAGGAAACATCGATAAAATCAACAGTCCAACCATCATTGGATATTTATTCGGTAATGGCAGTTTTGCTATAGCAAAGGCTGCCATACTTGAAAATATTAGTACAATAATTGTTGCAGATACAGATACAATCATACTGTTGAATAAATTTTCTAAAAAACCAAAATCAACTAATGCTTCCCGATAATGATCTAGTGTCCATGTTTCCGGAATTAAACTGGGCGGATAATCCCCCAATTCAGATGCCGGTTTTAAAGACGTAATAACTATCCAATAGAATGGGGCTATAATAATAGCCAAAAAACTAATCAAAACGGCATAACGGCCAGCAGTGGATAATCGTCGCATAGGTTAAGACTCTCCTTTCACAACAGAGCGAATCAGCGGATAAAATGTAATTGACAACATAATAATGAAAAATACAACGCTTACAGAAATCGCTGAACCTAGACCAAAATTCAAATTCTGAAACAATGATTTTTGTGCTAACATTGCAACTGGTTGGGTAGCGTTACCCGGTCCGCCACCTGTTAATACAAACGGTAAATCAAATACCCCAAAAGCTTGTAATAAGCGAAAAATAATAGAAACTGCAATACTACCTTTAATAGCTGGCAACGTAATCTTCCAAAATTGTTGCCAAACATTTGCTCCATCCATGGAGGCAGCTTCATATTGATCCTTTGGAACCATTTGTAATCCTGCTAATAATATAATGACAACAAATGGGGTGGTCTTCCATATTTCTGCAATCATCATGCTGATAACAGCTGTATCGGGAGTCGCCAGCCAAGCAATTGGGCTGTCAATCAGATGTAGTGTTTCCAAAACATAGTTTAATACGCCATAGACAGCATTGTAGATGTATGACCACATCTGACCGGATACGACAGTGATTAACGCCCATGGGATTAACATAACAACCAGAGATACATTTAATAAACGCTTCACTTTATTAATCGCTAGCGCAATTAACAGTCCTAGCACAATTTCAACAGCAACCGTGACAAAAGCAAAATAGAATGTAAACCATATGCTATCCCAATAAACCGGGTTGGTGAAGATATCAATGTAATGCTGCAGCCCAATAAAATCGAATATATACCCGCTGCTTGAGATATCTACATTGCTTAAGCTCATACGAATGGTGTAAAAAATTGGATAGAACATAATCGCTGCAAGCACCAGAAAAGCAGGAAGTACCATTAAATATCCGGGCACGTTTTTTTTCCATGGTCTATGATGCAAGGGTTGTTGATTCACATTTTTAGTTCTATTTGACATGCCTAAACCTCTTTTCTTGTGTTATAATCCAGATTCATTTGCTGATTTTATTTGTTCTTCCATAACTTCCAGTATTTCCTTAACATCTCGATCTCTGACAAACATATCATTCACATTCATATATATACCTTCAGAAATAGCATTATAGTTTGGAGATTTCGGCCTTGGTGTCGGAACTGCTTCTTGATAAATTTCTAATATAGGATATTCCTGAATCATTTCAGGATCTTCCGTAATACTGATATTGGTCGGAATCATATCATGTTTTTCTACCATCAGCCTTTGAGCTTCTTCACCTGTTAAATAATCCATAAAAGCTAAAGATGCTTCTAGGTTCTCTGTATTTGGGTTGATAAACACATTCCATCCGGATTGTGTTGTGTTACTTTCTCCGCCTTCAAAGGCAGGAAGCGGTACTATTCCTACATTTTCACTTATTGCAGAGGTATCCGGATCCTGTAATTGACCATAGTAACTCATCCAATTACGTAAGAAAGCTGCTGATCCTGAACTAAACGTATTCGTTGCTTCATCTTCATGAAAAGTAGCTACTGCATTTGGTGTTGCACCGCTCGTAAACAACTCTTTTACAAAGGATAAAGCTTTTTCTGTTTCCGGTGAGTTAATCACGACATTCTCATCTTCATCTAAGACATCCCCGCCTGCTGCACGTAAATATTCTAAGAAATTTGTCGTTAACCCTTCATAAGAAGCTCCCTGCCAAACGAACCCGTAGTCCACATATCCCTCTTCTTGTAATTGTATGGAGGTTTCTTGCAATTCTTCCCATGTGCTCGGAACAGGCAACCCCGCTTCTTCTAAAATATCCTCGCGATAATAAAGAACGCCGATATTATCATAGAATGGAGCACCATAGATTCCGCCTTCATAAGTAACAGAATCAATCAATGTTTCTGGAAAACGATTCCAAAATTCCTCTGGCATTACATTTGACAAATCCATTGCAATGTTTGCATTCCCAAATTGTGCTGGCCAATTGGAATCCCCGCTGTAAATATCCGGTGTTTCGTTTTGCCCTCCAATTGTGGTCGTATAATAAGTTTGTGATTGATTTGTAGTAGACGGTGCTTCCTCCAACTCAACATTAACGTTTGGGTATTGTTCTTCAAACCCTTCTATTAATTCTTGTCTTAACCCTAATCCGGAAAGGCCTCCGCTTGACCATACAATTGTTCCTTCTGGCTCAGAATAGTCTACAGGTTCCTGCATATCCTCTTCAGAAGAAGCATTCTCATTATTACTACAACCTACTATTAATAAAAGTAGAATAATATTAGAAAAACAAATGATTTTTTTCATTTTCTTCATCCTCCACGAAAAGTTAAACGTTTAACTTTCGAGTTAAAAATTAATAAGTTTATCAAACTTATTATTTAAATTTTACTTTGAATACACCCGCATGTCTCTCCAATAATCAATTTATTCTTTAACTCCTCTGTCTTTTTATTTTCTCCGTTTTTTATATCTAATAACTTTTGTATTGCTTGCTCCCCTATTCTTTGAACAGGTTGCTCAATAATAGTGATTTGCGGATGTAAAAAT
The DNA here is from genome assembly GCF_038004725.1 of Oceanobacillus sp. FSL K6-0251. Taxonomy (NCBI): domain Bacteria; kingdom Bacillati; phylum Bacillota; class Bacilli; order Caryophanales; family Bacillaceae; genus Oceanobacillus; species Oceanobacillus sp. FSL K6-0251. The sequence goes on from NZ_JBBORS010000001.1 coordinate 3,728,082, forward strand.
TCCATCCATGGTTCTATATCAAATCCTATAACTGCAATGTCATCAGGAATTTTTTTATCTCTTTTTTTCAGCTCTCTATATGCTCCTAAAAGTAATTGGTTATTCGTAATGTAAACTGCTTCTATACGAGGATTTTGGTCCAATAAATTTTTCATTGCTTTCTGACCAGTTTCAATACTTCCGTCACCACAAGCTATAAAGTTGTCTTTTACAGAGAAACCAGCAGATTTCATTGCCTTCATATATCCCTGTTTTCGATCTTCCATAGAGGAAACTTCCGTATTTGCATAAATAATACCTATTTCTTTATAGGAATGTTCGTTGATTAGATGATTGACTGCTTCAACTGAAATTTGTTCATTATTTGTAGCTAACGTATATTCTTCCAGACCAGGCACTTTACGATCCAAAAAAACCATAGATGTGTTATTTAGATAGCGTTTTAATTTTTCCTTTGTCCATCCTTTTGTTGGTGCCATAATAATTCCTTCTGCTCTTTGTTGCATCAGAGAATCAAGAAATGACTGTTGTGCTTCTATGTCTTCCCCTGTACTTCCTACAATAATTTTCCAACCTAAGGCTTCTGCTTGAACCTGTATTCCATTAAGTACATCTGTAAAAAATGGATTATAACCAATGGTTAAAACACCAATTAATTGGCTAGAACCAGATTTAAGCTGGCGAGCGGATGCATGTGGTATATAACCTAATGTTTCAACAGATTTTAACACTTTCTCTTTCGTTTCTTTCTTTACAGATTTTGTACCATGTAATACATGCGATACTGTAGCTGTTGATAAACCGCAATGTTTACTTACATCTTTCAAAGTTACGTTCAAAAGACACCCTCTCCTAAATAAAAAAGTTAAACGTTTAATATTTAATTACATAATAAAGATATCGCTTTCAATTGTCAATAAATATCGAGATTTTTTATTCACTTATATAAGTTGAACTTAATATTTTACCTTTCGGCAACCGCTACAGAAAAACACTTCTTTTCCCATGGTAGTCTCTAGGATTTTTCTCCGCTGGTTACAGTGCTTATCCTTTAAATAAATAGTTAATTTTTAGACACAAAAGAAAGATTTATTAATTCACTTAATATTGATTGCAATAGTAAATGTCTCACTCTTTGGAGTGACACTATACAATGTTTGAATAGAATTTCTTAATAAGTTGCCTAAGTCAACTTATTAAGAAATTCAGCGAACTCTCCTGCTAAAGTCTGACAGTTTATCAAAGGATTCGTTTAATATGCTAGAATTTTATTTATCTTTTATCAATACTATTCTCCAAAAATCTACTGTTAAGTTTCATACTTTTCAAATATTCTTCTAATCATAAAAGAGCTAACATAAGCAATAAAAGAAAAACCAATAAAAATATCCATATATAATTTTATTACCAGCCATAATGGTGAGAAGAGCATTAACACTCCGGGTCCCAGTATAAAGACAATAATTAATAAAATAAAATACATATTAGCTATACTTATTTTTATTACATTTATACAAGCTTCTTTTATTGTACACTTATAACGTGCAATATATGGAAAAATCAGTACAAGATATATACAGAAAATGGCCGAGAACATTACTAAACTCATTAAAATTATTGTTGAAAATTTTCCAGTATAAAATTGTAAAAAGAAATAGTTTAATGCTAGAATTATTCCGAATAAAGCTAAAAGCCCCCAAATAAGCGTACTTTGTTTGAAATTATTTTTGAATGCCTGCCAAAACCCGTTGATTAGCCCACCCTCTTCACCCCTAACCATTTTCAACGTAATTGAAAACATAGCAGTAACAGAAGCACCAATTGTTACAATCGGCAAACTGAAAAGGATAAACACTATATTTAGTAAAATCAATTCTACTACTCTAGATAAAAAATGATATACAGGACCGTCTATCCCTAAGATACTCCCCATGTTTTATTCCTCCCCAGTTGACACTATTCTTTAACAGATCCCACAACAATACCCGTTACAAAGTATTTTTGAAGAAAAGGATAAATTAATAATAAAGGAATCGTAGAAACTACTATTTTTGCTGCATTGAGATTCCGATTCTGTACTTCAGCAATATTCTGCAGCGCATCACTACTTGTACCAGACCTCACCAACTCAGAAATATCAATGGTAAGAGACTGAATATAGGTCATAATCGGATAGTTACTTACTTGACTCATATAAATAAGTCCTGTCATAAAATCATTCCAGTTACCTACAATACTAAACAATGCCACTGTTGCTAGAGCCGGCAAAGAAACCGGAATATAGACTTTAGTTAATATTTGCAGTGGACTGGCACCATCAATAATAGCTGCTTCTTCCAAAGATTTTGGGACACCGACAAAGAAATTCATAATTAAAATCACGCTAAAAATTGGTACTGCCCCCGGTAAGACTAAAACCCAAATGGTATCTAATAAATTCAGGTTCCTGATGATAATATAGGTCGGAATTAATCCGCCGCTAAATAACATGGCAAAAATAATGATGTTCATATAGATATTTCTACTCTTGAATTCACGTTTCGTTTTGGATAATGGGTAAGCCATTAACACAATTAATGTCAAGTTAATTACTAAAGCAAGCACCACGCGCTGTACAGATATAAAGAATGATCTCCAGAACTGTGCATCCTCCATAATCATTTCGTAAGCACCTGTTGAAAAATTGACCGGCGTAAGTCCAACTATGTTAGCCGCCACTGCTGCCCCGCTGCTGAAGGATATAGCAACGATATTCCACAAGGGTAATAGACATATTAACCCCAAAAATATAACGATAAGATAAATGATAAATTTTCCCATTTTCGTGGAGAGACTATTTCCTTGTATCATTTATACTCCCCCTTAGAATAATTTTCTTTCTGTGAATTTTTTGGCTATATTATTAGCTGACAGTATTAGAATCAAACCAATTACAGATCTAAACAAACCTACAGCTGCTCCAAAACTGTAATCACGTCCGACCAAACCTTCTCTATATACATAAGTATCAATCGTATCCCCAGTTTCATAAACCATTGGAGAATAGAGGTTATATACTTGATCAAAGCCGCCTTCTAGTACACTTGGGAGACTTAAAATGGCTAAGAGCAGGATAATCGGCAGCATCCCCGGTAAGGTAATATGCCAAACACGTTTCCACCAATTTGCTCCATCCATACTGGCAGCTTCATGCAAGCCTGGATCGATAGAAGCAATAGCAGCTAAATAAATCACGGAGTTAAAGCCAAACTCTTTCCAGACATCCGAACCAATTAATAAGGGCTGAAACCAGGTATTACTTCCAAGAAAATTAATTCTATCCAGACCGAACGAATCTAAAATTTGATTAACCGTTCCGTCCAAACTAAATAAATTGACCACAACCGTTGCCAAAACTACCCATGATAAAAAGTGAGGTAAATAAACAATAGTCTGTACAGATTTTTTAAGCAATTTCACACGAATTTCATTTAATAAAATCGCAAATGCAATTGCAAGCAGCGAACCAAAAATAATTTTCCCTAATGCAATTACAATTGTATTCCGAAACACTTTTCCAATATCAGGAAGGTTGAACATATAACTGAAATGTTCCAGTCCTACAAACTCTGAGCCAAAGAAACCTTTTGCCGGTACAAAATCCTGAAAAGCCATGATGATTCCAAACATTGGCGCAAAGCTAAATATAAGCAAAAAAATCATTCCTGGCGCTAGCATAGCGTGGTAGGTTAATTTCGCCTTTTTCACATCTTTCTTACGATCACGTGCAGGTGCAACCTGATTATTTATTGCCAACTTCTTTCCCTCCTTTAAAGAAAACTTGGTATTCGTTAAAGGGAGTCTTGAAAGCGTATTTTGCTTTCTTAGAATCCCTTATGCTCTGGAGTGCAAGCCTTTCGGCGAATGCCTTAGTTGCGCTTATACTTGGTATCTAAAAATTTTTACTACGTCGAATCACTTCTGCGCTAAAATTTTATGCTTTCCTAATGTGTAACAGAGGGGCTGTTGCTCAACCCCTCTTCACTATCTATTCTTGTTGAGTCAGCTCTTCTTCTATTTCATCCAGGATTTCGTTACCGCCTTGATTATGCCAGTTGTCAACAAACGTATCAAAATAATCAACCGGCTCTGCTCCTGTTATAATCTTAATAAAGTCTTCTTCTTCTAACTTTGTTAGATTAGCTCCTTTTTGTTCCATTGTTGGTGTGTTCACCACATAAGCTGCTTCTACCCAATTAAATCGTTCTTCTTCCGTCAGCTTGTTCATTAACCCCCACCCTACAATACGGGAATGATAGCTAGACCAGTTAGAAGTTGGTGCGTCCTCAGGATTTTCCGTATAATTTTCAATTCCATTTATACTTTGTCTAACTTGAGGATTAGTAATTTCTTCAACAGCCATCTCTTCATTCAAAACAGCTTGAACATCTTGATAATCATCCAAATATGTCTGCATTGGAAGAACTACGATGTTAAATGGTTTCGTTGAATCATCGACACCTTGTTCCAAATATTCTGCGACCTCAGGGAACGTATTTTCCATATCCTCTTCTGTTGTATTTTCAATGTCGTCATAAAATAAGTTCAACATTTCGACTGCTTTCTCTGGATGCTCATATCCTTTCCTGACAACGATAAAATTACTGCCTGTTGTTTTTTGTTCGGGTACATTTACTTTGCCCTCATCATCCGCTAATGCATAAGCTGTAAATCTTGCATCATTATCCATCTCTCTAATATTCGATAACCCCCAGTCCGGTATGTGCCAAGGGCCTGTTGCGATACCTGTTTGCCCATTTGTAAGCAAGGCCATAATGTCATCAAATGACCTCGTTCCAAATTGCGGGTCAATGATACCTTCCTCAAACCAGTCATTCATTAATTCAAGTGCTTGTTTTGTACCTTCTGATGTTGATCCATAAGAAATACTGCCATCTTCTTCTATTAAATATTTTTTAGGCTGTCCTTCATAAACCGCAGCAATAGAATTCATCGTAAATGATCCATAATCTCCTGCATTTAAATAATTTTCAAAAGGTACCCCAACCGGATTGCCAGAATCACCTGGATCATTTTCAATGAAAGATTTTGCAACTTCTTCCAATTCGTCCAAAGTAATCAGGCTGTCTCCATCTTCATCTATTGATAAATCTAATTCTTCTAACCAATCCTCACGTATCCAAACCATTTGCGGTGCTGCCAGAGACTCCGTTCCCGGAAGTGCCATAAGGCTGTCCTCAAAGGTCGCATCTTCTAAAGGCTGATTATCATAGGTGGCATAGGTTTCTTTAATATAATCACTCGCATTTTCTTCATATACATCGCTTAAATCTTCAATTAAATCATTATCGACTAAATCTTTCAGCTCCTCTCTGGAAACGATCATCATATCTGGTAAATCTCCAGAAGAAATAGCCAAAGCTACTTGCCTGTTATAGTCTTCTCCCTCTGCTTCGAATGCATTTCGAATCTCTATATCTAATACTTCTTCAGCTACACGAGTATACGCATTATCTTCAAAAGTATCCCCTTCAGGCAGTTTAGGATTGGAGCCTGTCGAACGGCCGATATTGATAATAGGCTTGCCATCTTCTGTTGTTGTTTCCCCATCATTGGAAGATTTCTGTACACATGCAGCTAATGTACTGGTTAGCATTAATAAGATTATTAGTAATTTAATATTTTTCAATGAATCCGTTTTCATTTTCTTGTAATCTCCCTTCATATTCTGTCTTTCTAGCAAAATCATGGCCATCGATTTCGTATAAATTTATTTTAATTGATGTTTGATGCATGGGAAATATCAAATAATCCGTTTTCATATACTATTTTCCGGAATATTTTATTATTTTCATGCTTGAATTAAAAAAACCCCACAACTATTTTGTGGAGTTTTTCTCCTATTCATCTACATGGTGAGACAATTGTGTCTCTCCATGAACAATTGGGATAACCAAAGTTACTTTCGTATAGTAATCCATTTCACTTTCATACTTTAAACCGTAAGAAGAACCATAAAATAATTGCACTCTATTATGGACATTTCTAACACCATATCCTTCCGTCTTGGTAGTTAAGATGGACTGTAGCTTCGTTGGTTCTATTCCTGCTCCATTATCAGTCACAGAAAATTCTAATGTATTTTCTATTCTTTTTAATTTGATCATCAATTTCCCACGCTCAGAACTTTCTTTATGGTCGATTCCATGATTAATAGCATTCTCCACTAATGGCTGTAAAAGTAAATTTAACATGGTATAGTGATAAGTTGATTTATCCAGTTCATAATGTACATCAAATGAATTGGAATGCATTAATTGTTGAATATTTATATAAGAAATCACATTTTCAAGTTCTTTCTCTACTTCTATAATACTTCTCCCTTTATTTAAAGTAGTTCGATAAAAGCTGGACAGGTGTTGAGTCATCTGGCTGATTTCTTCTTGTTCTGCCATAATAGCTTTACTATTAATCAATGAAAGGCTATTGTAGAAAAAATGCGGATTGATTTGCGCCTGTAAAGCTTTCATTTCATATTCTTGCTGGGCAATTTTACTTTTATATACCTGATTGATCATATTATTTAATTTATTGACCATATCTCCAAATTGTTTGATTAAGCTTCCAATTTCATCCGTACCGCTGTTAAAAACGGAGACTGTCAAATCTCCTTCTTCTATCTTTCGCATATTTTCCGATAGTTTTTCTAGTGGTCTAACCACTACTTTTGCCAATAAATAAATAGATAATACCATAATTAAAATACTTAATAAGATAACCAATACAACCGTTACTCTCATCGGAAGCGTAGCAGCTGAAATAATATCAGTCGGCCGATATAAATAAACAGTCCAACTATAAGAAGGTAATTCAGCTTGTTGAATGACAAAATCAGATTCAATGTTATCAACACCTTCTGCTGACTCTAATAATGAAAATTTACCTTCCAGACTTCTATCAGAAAATGTTTCATATGAATAAACAGGATTTCCGTCACTGTCCAAAATTGCGACACCATAATCCTCTTCAAATAAACTGGACATTGAGTCAAAAAATTGTTGATAATTTATTTCCATTTGAAGAATATTATTATACATTCTGCGTTCATCAAATATTGGATAAATCAGCTTAAATATTTCATCCTCCGATGAAGCTACCAGAGTTGGCCGATTCGAATCCTTAGTACTGTTAAACCAGCTATTTTGATTAATGTCTGCCAGCGGTCTCAGTAATTGATCATAAGGGTTCATTTGATTATCGGTATAAACAGTAATAGAATCAATATCCGTCTGTAAAGTTGGCGGGGTAGCCAATGTAGGAGCCAATGTATCATTATAAAACTTATACATTTCATAGTTGCTATCATACTCTGCAGTTAATCCATTTTTTATTTCTTCATTCCATACAATTTGATTAACTATGTTCAAATAATTATCGATTTTATAATCTATATTTAGAATGGACTGGTTTAATGCTTCAGAAAGATTTTCATTTTCACGGGTAACTAATGAATCTTGTATTTGGTAATACCACATACTTCCTAACGTCATAATAGGTAAGCAGCTGGCAACAATACAAATCAGTAATATTTTCTTGCGGAATTTTAAATTAATAAAGCCTTGTTTAAAAAGATTCATCTCATTCACTTCACCTCTACCTTCTTTTCATCTCCCGGTATTTTTGGGGACTGACACCTAAATGCTCTCTAAAAATTCTAATAAAATAGGAATCGTTTTTATAACCAATCACTTTACTTATAGTATTCACTTTCATATTGGTATTACTAAGCAATTCTTCTGCTTTATTCATCCTTACCTGTTTAATATATTTATTAATTCCTACCCCAGTATCCTGTTTGAACTTATCACTTAAATAACCAGGCGTTAAATATACTTTTTCCGCTAACATGTCTAAACCCAGGTCTTTTTCTATATTCTCTATAATATATTGTTTCACTATTTCAATGACATGCTTCGGTGAATTCTTTTCTTCTTCTAATCCTTTTATTACTTTCCTTTGTACTTCCAGTAAAGTCTGCTTGATGTCAGAGAAATGTTTATAAGAGTAGATTAATTCAATGTATCTATTCATGCTGTCTTTACTGTATTCCGGCATTGTCTGAAAAAATAACTGCAGCAGCCGGGCGAACAAGAAGCGAAGATAACCTTGTGCAGTATTCGTTCTTTTATCGTACTTTTGAATAATTAGACTTATCTTTTGCTCTAATTCTACTGTATCCCCCTGTTGAAGTGCTCTTTCGATTTCTTCTAATAAATATTCATCTTCTTTGTACTCTTTACTATCTGTTAATGGTGTATCAATTGGATAGATAAAGACATCTGAATAAAAAAAGCGATCTTTTAAGTAACCTTCTAACTCATTATACGTTTGAGCTATTTGGACTGGATTCTTCATATGATTACTTACAGAGAGAACACAATTGATGCCATATGTTTCTTGGATTTTTTGTTGTATTTGCTTAGCAGCTTCCTTATATGTAAATGGTCTCCTTAAATTATCTTTAAATAGTAAGACGATTTGAAAAGGATTTAGATTAATTACGTCATATTTACTATCTAATGTGGCTCTCTTAATCACTTCATAAAAATATTCATTTTCTTCCTCAAACAAACTATCCAAAAAAGCAGTATCAGAATGGACAAGAATCATTCGATTATAGTCATTTAAAAAATCAAAATTTAAGAAAGGGTATTCATTTTTCAATATATCTATCGGTGTTTGATTTAATAAACGATATAGAATATGCTGTTTTATAAATAATTGATTTACTTCTCTTTTTTCTTGCTCCTCTTTACGTTTTTTAATATTCCTCATTACTTCTGTCATTGTTTGATTAAATTCTTCTGGTTTAACAGGCTTTAATATATAATTATCAGCTCTTAGCGTTAGGGCTTTCTTAACAAAATTAAAATCATCATGACCGCTAAAAAATATAATTTCTATATCATCATAGCGCTCCCTTACTTTCGTTGCTAATTCTATACCGTTTACAAAAGGCATTTGCACATCAGTAAGTAAAATATCAGCAGGGCTTCTCACTAATTCTTCAAAAGCTTCTTTCCCATTAGCCGCTTCTACGATTTCTAACTCGAAATCAAATTTTTTTAATAAAAAACGAATGACGTTTCTTTCATCTTTTTCATCATCTACAATTAGAATACGATACATCATCCGACCTCCTTTATTAAAATATAACATTCATTTAAAGATATGAACTATGTTTATTCTAAATTATCTTTTGAGAAAACTTCATAATTTACTATCATTTGACTGATGTATAACTTAAATAGGATAAATAATGCATAAAATAAATGAAAAAGAACCCGTTTCCGATAAAGTTAATAGTATCACAATTAACTACCGGAAAAGAGTTCTTATAATGGCTGCTTTATTTTTTAAATCACACTTTGTTTCAAACTAAATTAAAATTATTTAACAATCGAGAAGAACTATCCTTAATTGTCTGTTCAATCTTTTTTCTTGTTGCTTCACTGACATATCCATCATTTAAATATCTGGACACGGTGCTCTTTGCAACTCCTGCTTTTTCAGAAATATCTCGAATTGTGGCCATAATTTCTATCCTTTCAGCTCTGGTCATCTTCTATTCTTATTAGATATTATATCTTATTATCCTGCCATTTTCACTCATTGTATAATTAACACCTGAATTATTCCTGGAATATTGCAGCCTTACAAATTCTTACCTACCACCGTATAGTCGTTGCAAATAAATAAAGCAATAAGCAATAATATAAGAAATTGCTCATTTAAGTGTTTTTAGCTTACCATTAAAGTTTATTTTAACTTTGATATGGACTAATTTTCATTTCTGTCATTTTCAAAATGACACCCAAAATACCAAATCACATTTATAGAGTGACTTGGTATTTTTAATAAATTAAATCTAATTATACTGTACGCTTAAAGATACATTAAATATAGGAATTAAGTAGATATTCATTATCAAATCTAAAACCAATTAAATAAATCAAACAACACTCCCCCCTCTTTAAGTCCTCCATCGTGCAAATCCGCCTTCTGAATTTATCACCTGCCCTGTAATCCAGGACGCTTCGTCAGTTAACAGCCAGCTTATGAGATTAGCCGTATCACTAGGTTCCCCAAAACGATTAAATGGGAATTTACTTCTTACCTCTTTCCATTTACTTTCTGTTAAATAACCTGTGTCTACTGGACCAGGATTCACTGTATTAATTGTAATATTTTTATCAGCTAATTCATCAGCTAACGTAAGGACGATTTCTGCTAATCCGCCTTTTGCAGTAGCATAAGCCACTTCTCCGGGCATCGGGCCTTGCTGCTGTCCGGAAGTCATAAAAATAATCTTCCCAATATTTTTTTCGGATGAATGCTGTTTCATAAATAATTGGGCAAGCAGCAGCGAAGAGCGTGTATTTATAATATAGTGTTTGTCAATCATCTCTGCCGTTAGTTCTTCTAAAGGTCCATCGGAACCACTCAAGGCATGATTACAAACTAAACCGTCTACATGTCCACAATGTTTTTTTATTTTTTTGAACAACTCTTCAGGAGCAGAAGCATCCATAAAGTTGCCTTTGAACTCATGAAATGTTGCGTCTTCTACAAGCTCTGCTTTCACTCCCTCTATCACAGCATCTAAGTCATCAGCTCCCCAATCTTGCTCTCGATCGTGTGCTTGATAATGGTGAATAATAATAGAAGCTCCAAGGGCAGCTGCTTTTCTGGCTATAGCATATCCTATTCCGGCTCGTCTGCTGACTCCTGTAATCAAGATTTTTCTTCCTTTTAATGGATACTGTTTCCTCGTTAATTCGCTCATGATTTTCTCCTTTCTAAAATACAGCTTATAAGTGACTTGAATTTTTATAACTTCACTTAATTTTGAAAACGTTTTCTATTATTCTATTTTAGCATAAAGTATAAGGAAATAAGTAAAAAGCATTCGCTTTTTGAAATCTTTATTTTGTTAAAAACAATGACTTGATGCCATTCTGCCTGATTTCTTTAAAATTTGGAATGAGACATGATTTGATAAATGATTCAAGATTGACAATCCTTTAAATTAAATTTAAACTTATATAAATGTAATCGTTTTCAAAGGAGGAGATACTATGGGGGAAAAGCTTAAAATAGCAATTATTGGCTGCGGGGGAATTGCAAATGGAAAACATTTCCCAAGCCTTAGCAAATTGGAGCAAGTAGAAATGACAGCGTTTTGCGATATTGTACTTGAAAGGGCAGAAAAAGCTGCAAAGGAATATGGAACGAAAGATGCGAAGACATATATGGACTTTAAAGAATTATTACAAGACACATCCATTGATGTTGTTCATGTCTGTACCCCAAACAATGCGCATATGGAAATCACAGTGGCTGCGTTGGAATCTGGAAAACATGTCATGTGTGAGAAACCAATGGCCAAGACAACAGAAGAAGCTAAAAAGATGGTAGAAGCAGCTGAACGCACAGGCAAAAAATTAACGATTGGGTATAATAACCGATTTAGACCCGACAGCCAGCATCTGCATAAGCTTTGTGAGCGAGGAGATTTGGGAGAAATATATTATGCAAAAGCACACGCTATAAGAAGAAGGGCAGTACCTACATGGGGAGTGTTTCTCGACGAAGAAAAGCAAGGAGGCGGACCATTAATTGATATTGGTACACATGCGCTTGACTTAACATTATGGATGATGAATAACTATAAACCCAAATCGGTTATGGGAACGGTCTATCATAAATTAGGGAAAAATGAAAATGCAGCAAATGCCTGGGGACCTTGGGATCCAGAGGCCTTTACAGTAGAAGATTCTGCATTTGGTTTTATAACGATGGAAAATGGCGCAACAATTGTTCTGGAATCTAGCTGGGCATTGAATTCCTTAGACGTGGATGAAGCAAAATGCTCTCTCAGCGGCACGAAAAGTGGTGCAGATATGAAAAATGGATTACGAATTAATGGTGAAGACTTTGGTAAATTATATACTCAGGAAATTGAATTGGAATCAGGAGGAGTGGCATTTTACGACGGTAACTCTGAAAGTGATCCTGATTTAGAAGCAAGAAATTGGATTGAAAGTATTATCAATGATACCGAACCAGTCGTGAAGCCAAGTGAAGCACTTGTTGTCACGCAAATATTGGAAGCAATATACGAATCGGCACGAACGGGGAAAGCCGTTTATTTTAATCAATAGTAAAGTTAAAAAAATGAGTTTTGTAGAATATATATTTAGGGGGAAATTGAATTGGTTAATATTGCATTGTTAAGCAGGTGGCATGTACATGCGGATGACTACGCCCGAGAAATTCAAGCTAATGATAATTTATCTATTAAACTCGTGTGGGATGAAAATGCGGACAGAGGAGAAAAGTGGGCAGAGGAATTAGGAATCCCTTTTGAATCGGATCTTCAAAAGGTTTTAACAAATCCATCAATTGAAGGAGTAGTTGTCACTACCCCAACAAATTTGCATAAAGAAGTAATTATCTCAGCTGCAAAAAATAAAAAACATATTTTCACTGAAAAAATTTTAGCTTTTACAGTGAAAGATTGTGAGGAAATTTATAATACGATAGACCAATATGGCGTTAAATTAATGGTTTCACTTCCAAGATTAACAGAAGATTATTATTTATATGCGCAAAAGGTAATAGATAATAACTGGATTGGAAGACTTACTACTATTCGATGCCGTACTGCTCATGATGGGGCGGTTGTAGGGCCGGGAGAAAGCGAGGGCTGGTTACCGAAGCGTTTTTTTGAAAAAGAGCAATCTGGAGGCGGCGCATTAATTGATTTAGGTGCCCACCCCATCTATTTGACTAACCGGCTGGCTGGTAATGTAAAAAAACTGGTTTCCCATATGAATCATACAAACAACCTTGGAGCAGATGACAACGCTGTCGTCTTAGTAGAATATGAATCTGGTGCGATGGGGATTCTCGAGACTGGTTTCCTATCCAAAGGCAGTCCGTTTCAATTAGAGCTCTACGGAACAGAAGGCACGATACTAATCGAAGACAACAAAATCCGCCAGACATTTGGAAATGGGGAGTGGTCCACACCGGATAACCCGCCAGAAGCATTGCCTATGCCTATGGAACAATGGGCATCCGCAATTATAAATGGAACTGCCCCGTCAATAAATAAGTCTGATGTTATTAATCTAACCTTAGTTAACGAAATAGCAATGAAATCAAACAAAGAAGGATGCTGGATAAATCCTTCATGACTCATAACCATAATTACTGAGATGAATTTCTATCATATAGTTAGAGCGGATAACCCTTAAGTTATCCGCTCTAACTATGTTTTCTCTATTCTTTTACAGATCCTGATGTTAAACCTGAAACAATTCGTCTTTGGAAAATCAATACTAAAATAACAATTGGAATGGTTACAATAACCGTTGCTGCACTGATATCTCCCCAAGGAACAGAATATTCACTTTGGTACATGGAAATTCCAACTGGTACCGTTCTCCATACATCATCACTATTAATTGTTAGAGCAAATAAATACTCATTCCACGCCGCAATGAATACCAGAATAGCAGTCGTAAAAATACCTGGTGTCGCCAGCGGTAAAATAATTTTACGGAATGTTTGAAATGGACTGGCTCCATCAAGTTTAGCAGATTCCTCCAATTCAAATGGAATCTTTTGAAAAAAGGTAGACAGAATCCAAATTGATAATGGTAAACTGATTGTCATGTAAGGAATAACCAATCCCGTATAACTATTACGTAAGCCTAACTCTGTTACGATATTGAAGATTGGCGAAATAACTGCTACTTGTGGAAACATGGAAGCAGCTAAAATAACTCCCAGGAATAAACCTTTCCCTTTTATCGGTAATCTAGTTACTGCGTAAGATGCGAAGGCAGCACAACCTACCGCCAAAATTGTTGTTACCGTTGAAACGACAAAACTATTTAACATATATCGCAAAAGCGGGCGATTCGTTACCGCAGCTTCATAGGATTCGGTCGTAGGATTTGTTGTAAACCATTTAAATGATGTAAATATTTCTCCTACAGGCTTTATCGACGTTAAGAACACCCAAATAAACGGAAACATCACTAAAAATACAAATATGATTAGAAATATATAGAAACCTATACCTGCACGTTTATTCATATTATTTCTCCTTCCTATTTCGTACGTCCTGCGAATAGATCTGAACCAATTAAGCGTACATAAATAAAGCTAATCAATGCTACAGCTAAAAATACAATAACCGATAATACGGAACCTTCTCCAAAATTCTGTTGCGAGAACAAGGTTATGTATGCGTATATCGAAATAGATTCGGTAGCATTCGCTGGTCCCCCGCCAGTTAGTACATAGATAAGATCGAATACCCGGAAGGCATCAAGTGTTCTAAATAATAAAGCAACTAAAATAGAAGATTTCAACAACGGCAGTGTTATCTTGAAGAACTGTTGAAATTTGTTGGCTCCATCTACATCACTTGCTTCATATAAGGAATTCGGTATGGTCTGCAGTCCAGCTAAGAGCAATAATGCCATGTAAGGTGTCGTTTTCCACACATCGGCAAAAATTATTGAGAACATCCCGCCAGACGAGGTAGACAGCAGCCAAGATGAATTGGGTATCAGGTTCCATTCATTAAAATAATGCGCTATAACACCCGTTTGACCATCTAATAAGAAGCCCCACATCATCGCACCTACTGCAGTCGGGATTGCCCAAGGAATCAGCACGGAGGCACGTACAATACCACGGCCGCTGAAGGTACGGTTAATTAATAAGGCAACAGCCAAACCTAATACAAGTTCAAAAGCAACAGAAGCAATCGTAAATATCATCGTATTACTTAATGATTTCCACATTCGGCCATCCTGAAGATATTTAGCATAATTAGAGAAGCCAATAAAATTAGATTCCAAAATATTTGTGCTGGTAGCCTCAATTAAGGAGCTTGTCTGTTCATAATTCTGTGCTAAATCCTCATTGTCTGCTTCTCCAGCCATCACCTGCAATTCTTCTGAAATAGAAGTCAAAGCAGTTCGATAATCTTCTGCAAAATCATTGTCCAGTTTCGCATATTTCAAATCGCTGTCGGAAATCGGCTCGAAATTCATCAGCATCTCATCAATTTGTTCCATTTTTGCACTGATTTCACTATCTGATGCCAATTCACTATGGAAACCTTCAATTGTTTCTCTAGCTTGCTGAATAGTCGCTATATCATCACCATCAGCACTGCCTTCTAAATTGCTAAGCTGACTGTCGATATAAAAGTAATTATCCACATAGCGTTCCAAATCCATATTGGCACTTAACATCCGCTCCGATCTTGTCGGATCATTTAAGCGATAATCAAATAAACTATTATAAAAGGACTGGGCAACTGGCCACAATGTAATTAATACGACAAGTATGATAGATGGAAGTATCATCAAATAACCCAGCCGCTTTTCATTCAAATGAAATTTCTTCACATTTTTCCCCTCCCTTTCCGTTAAGCACACATTTTGATGTACTTAATAGAAAGAGCAAGATGAAATTCAAAGCGCTCATCTTGCTCACCTCTTTAGAAAGCTTTATTCTTCCATAGCATTTTCGATTTGTGTCTGCATGTTCTCTGCAGCTTGTTCAGCTGTTTGATCACCAGTCAGCACTTGTGAAACCTGAATTTGAATGATATCGGAAATTTCAGGGTAAATCGGTGATACTGGTCGTGGAACAGCTGCACTAAGTCCCTCAACAAATTCTGGATTTTGGAATAAAGGGGCAGCTTCTTGTACTTCTGGATCATCATAAAGCGCTTCGATAGTTGGAGCGTGATTTCCTACAATTGCTCCTGTTTTTTGACCTTGTTCACCAGCTAAATATTTTACTAATTCCCAAGACTCTTCTGGATGCTCTGTATAACGATTAATCATTGCTGTCCAGCCTCCTAATGCCGAAGCACTTCCTTCATCACCGGCAGGTAATGGAGCGATTTGTACGTTATCGACAACTTCAGAACGCTCTTCATCATTGGAAGAAGATTGCATATATGGCCAGTTACGGGCAAATACAGCATCTCCTGCAATCCAAGCATTTTCTGTTTCGATCTCTTGGAAATTCAAGATATTACCTGGTACAAAATCAGATTGTACTATTTCTGCTAATTTCTCTAAACCTTTAATTGTTTCAGGACTATTTACCACTACTTCATTATCTTCATTAATAACTTCACCGCCATAAGAAGCAATGATTTCAACAAAGTTTGTCACCAAGCCTTCATATTGAGATGCTTGTAATAGATAACCAAACTCTGTATCTCCTTCACCTTGCAGTTCACCAGCTTGTTCGATTAATTCATCCCAAGTAGCTGGCGGTTCTTCCGTTACATCTGTACGATAATAGAGGAAGGATGCGTCAATAAATAATGGAAGTGCCCATTGCCTGCCATTAAAATTACCTGCTTGAATCGGTCCTTCAAAGTGCTCTTCTAAATCAATGCCGTCTGCTTCAATGAAACGGTCTAATTCTAATGCATAGTTTGCCTGAGCAAATTCAGCCGGCCAAATGCTGTCACCGTTAAACACGTCGATCTCAGAGCTTTGCGAACTAAACATGGTTACATATTGATCATGCTGTTGTCCTGTATCTGAAGGCATTTCACGATAATCAACTTTAATATTTGGATTTAATTCCTCAAATTCTTCAATTTGTGCTTCTACTTTACCAGTCGTATCCACACCTGTAGCATAAACAATCGTTACTTGCTCACCGTCTTCGGAAGCGCTTTCATTTTCTCCATTACTTTCTGCTTCCGAATCATCTGTCCCTGAACCGCCATCTCCACCACACGCAGCCATAAAAGCAACTAATAAAAATAATACTCCAAACAATAACAATTTCTTTACCTGTGGCATTACAGACCCTCCTCTTTTTGTTAATCGACCACTCTTTGAAATCGATTACATTTATTATAGCAGAATGTTCCTTCCAGTCAATCGTTTCTTTAAAAATTTTCAGTTATTACTTGTTTCTACTATATTTTTCAAATAAAAAAGTTCAATTAAATGATATCAGTAGATGTAACAGACGCTTTTTTCATAAAAAATATACGTAAATAAAAAGCAAGATGAACAACCTTTCACTACTTATCCACCTTGCCTATCATTACTCTTCTAAAGCTGCTTCCAATTGTGCTTCCATATTTTCTACTGCTTCTTCAGCCGTCTGTTCTCCTGTTAATACTCGAGAAACCTCAATTTGAATAATTTCAGATATCTCTGAATAAATCGGGGATACCGGACGCGGCACAGCCACACTTAAGCCTTCTACGAAACTTGGATTTGAAAATAATGGTCCAGCTTCCTGTACCTCTGGATCATTATACAGGGATTCTACAGTTGGGGCACGTGCGCCTTCTACTGCTCCAATTTTTTGACCTTCTTCACTTGCCAGGAACTTTACTAATTCCCAGGATTCTTCTGGATGTTCAGAATATCGATTAATCATTGCCATCCATCCGCCTAATGCTGAAGTGCTTCCCTCATCACCTGCAGGAATAGGTGCAATGTCTACATTTCCTGCGACTTCTGAACGTGCTTCGTCATTGGATGAAGACTGCATATATGTCCAATTACGGGCAAATACAGCATCCCCTGCAATCCATGCATTTTCTGTTTCAATCTCTTGAAAATTCAAGATATTCCCTGGTACAAAATCAGATTGTGCAATTTCTGCAAATTTTTCTAAGCCTTTAATTGTTTCAGGACTATTAATGACTACATTATTATTTTCATCGATAACGCTTCCCCCATAAGAAGCGATAATTTCAATAAAATTGGTTACCATCCCTTCATACTGAGAGCCTTGCATTAAATAACCAAATTCTGTTCCTTCTTCTCCTTGCATTTCTTCCGCTTGCTCAATCAATTCATCCCAAGTCGCAGGCGGTGTATCTGTTATATCTGTACGGTAATAAAGAAAGGAAGCATTCATATATATCGGCAATGCCCACTGTCTGCCATTGTAATTACCTGCTTGAATGGGACCATCAAAGTGATTATCTAAATTAAAGCTGTCTGCTTCTATAAAACGATCTAACTCCAAGGCATAGTTGGCTTGAGCAAACTCCGCTGCCCAAATAATATCTCCATTATATACATCCACTTCCGAACTCTGAGAACCAAACATCGTTACATATTGATCATGCTGCTGGCCTGTATCGGCCGGCATTTCACGATACTCCACGTTAATATGCGGGTATTCTTGTTCAAATGCTTCAATTTGACTTTCCGTGGCACCTGTTGTATCTACACCTGTCGCATAGACAATCGTTACCCGTTCACCGAAAGCGCTTTCATTTCCTTCATTACTGTCTGTCTCGGAACCATTATCTCCACTACATGCAACCATAAAAATAACTAATAAATATAATACTCCAAACAGCAATATTTTCTTTATCTGCGGCATTAGAAATCCTCCTCTTTTTATTAGTCGACCCTCTATGAAATCGATTACATTCATTATAGCAGAATGTTCTTCCCGGTCAATTGTTTCTTTTTAAATTTTCAGTCTTTACTTTGAATTAAATCAGCTATTAGTTCATGTGCTTAGCTAGTAATAGGTAGAGTCAGATAAAATAAAACCCCTCTCTGTTGTAACAATAGGTACATCTCTAATCAGGTTGACTCTCTTATAATAAGTTCATGCTCTAAGATTATATCTTCTACCTCTTCGCCCTGTATTTTTTTTATCAGCATGTCCACCGATATCTCTCCCATTTTATACATCGGCTGTGCAACGGTAGTTAAAGAAGGATATGTCATGCTGGTAAATTCAATCTTATCAAATCCCACTACTGCCATCTCATTTGGGACATCAATCCCTCTGGTATTTAATTCTTTCAATGCTCCAATAGCTAACATATCTGAAACAGCAAACACTGCTGTAAGATCCTTGTTCTTATTCAATATAGAACGCATCACCTGCTGTCCCGATTCAAGTGACACATCGTTGGCAGAATAGAACCAGTCTTCTTCCGGTTCAATATGAAATTCTTTTAACGCTCGAAGATATCCTTTTTTTCTATCCCTCGCGTATAGAAATGACTCGCTGACATTTATGAGTCCTATTCGCTGATGCCCCTGTTTTAATAAATATTTTGTTACTTGATAAGCTGCTAATTCACTATCTATTGTTACATAAGGCAAATTTTTCGAACTTACATATTCACTGCATTGTACAAATGGATACCTTTTTGCCATATTAACCAATACTTGACGGTCAATTGTTGGATCCATCGTAATCGCGCCCACAGCCAGTTGATTTTTTAATAAATCAAAATATACTTTTTCCCTTTCCAATTTAGAATGCGTTTGACAAAGCAGAATATTATAACCATACTCAAGTGCTTTTTCTTCTATCCCTTCTACAATTTTCAAATAAAATTGGTTAGATATCTTAGGTAATAACACTAATAACATCTTACTTTCCGCGTTCCGTAAATTCCGGCCTAAGATATTTGGTGAGTAATCCAATTCCCGGATGGATTGTTCGACTTTCTTGCGTGTTAATTCTGCAACCGATGAAGGATTGTTTAATACTCGCGATACAGTAGCAACGGACACCCCTGCATGTTTGGCAACATCCTGAATTGTCGGCAATATAATCCCCTCTTTTCAACATATAAATATATCTTTTTTATAAACCATATCACCTCTCTAAAAAAGTAATTGAACTAAATGTAATCCTTTACATTGTATTTTTATCATAATACATAATTCGATAAAAGCAATAGAAAACTGTTTTATATGAGGATGAGTCGATTTTTGAATTTACATCTCAGCAATAATTTTTGAGAGTATCACCTAATATTTTCCAATGAAACAGAAAGCTTTATCATGCAAATTTTGATTATTTCTTTTAGATTCAAAAAGCGGTTGCACAATCAGATAATTGATTGTGCAACCGCTTGCTTCTCCCTTATATCCCTAACGTATTCCCTCCATTTACAGATAACGATTGACCAGTGATGAAATTTCCTGCGTCTGAGGCAAGAAATAAAACAGCATTTCCTATATCTTGAGGGACTCCCATTCTGCCAAGTGGAACTCCACTCCGATATTCACTCGTATCTTCTGCTTCATGTCGTTCAACCGGTATAAACCCAGGGTTAATCATATTAACAGTAATACTAAAAGAACCAAGTTCATTTGCCCAGGAGCGTGTCAACCCTAGCTGGGCAGCCTTGGCCATGACATAGTTTGAATGATTAGGAATACCTAATTGAACTACTTCACTTCCGATATTTATAATTCGACCATTCTTTTTTTCTTTCATCCCTGGCAGGACAGCCTTTGTTAATAATAACGGCGCTTTTACAAAGAATTCGAGTTGCGCTAAATAATCTTGCCATGTAAGTTCTTCAATTGATAATACAGGCTGGGGACCAGTAGCGTTATTAACCAATATATCAATACTTCCTTGTGTTTTTTCTTCTGCCTGTTTTATCAGCTTTTCTACTGATTCTTCATCCCGTACATCACCTTGAATGGCTATCGCTCTTCCTCCATCGGATGCAATAAAATCAACCGTATCTTGCGCATTTTTGTAATTATTCGCATAGTTCACGATGACTGTAGCTCCTGCATCTGCTAACGTTTTACTTATATGTTTCCCAAGTCCTCTTGAAGCTCCTGTAACCAATGCCACTTTTCCGTTTAGTCTATGAGACATAAGTATTCTCCTTTATTTTAGTATCGAGCTATTTGCACTTTCTTTCTAAATAAACTCTATTTCATCCTTTCAGTTTGCATGAAAATTAACGTAAAGGGAATCTTTTCCTCCAAAGAACAGAAAGAACTCTGTCGGTAGAGATTCTTAATCGAATTACCAAATATCGGTATTTAAAAACCCAAAAGTTACGTACAAAAGTATTTTTAACATATCAAGTAATATCGTACCCATTCCACGTTTGTAAAAATTTGAAGCACATAACTATGCACCTAAACACATTAACTTCCTTCTATGATATCATAGAAGAAAACAACCCATCAGAAGGAGCATCCCCATGAAAGTAAAAATGAACGTACAAACTGCCTACCACGGAGATTTACTACGTGCCGGCAAAGAATATGAAATCGACGAAGAAACGGCAAAACGCTGGATTGCCAGTAAATTGGCTGAGGAAGTACAAGAAATCTCTGAAGATGAATAACAGGTGCATCGATAAAAATTAGGCTTTCCTGGGTTGATTTTCAAGAGTATCATTAGTATTTTTCATTACTCTATATTTTATATTTCGAACAACCCTTTGAACATTCTATTAGTTCGGTCAGAACATACCAAAATAGCCCGTCTGCTTTTAAAACAGACGGGCTATTTTTATAACGCGCTCCAATCAAAAGTACCTACCGATTCGCAAAAAATTCTTCTGCTTCTTCTAAATACTTCTCTTGATCTGGAGTCAAATCATACTCCTCTTCGATTGCAGATACGGGGCAAACTGCTTTGCATGCGCCGCAATCAATGCAAATATCCGGATCAATATAAAATTGCTTGAGTCCTTCTTCTATACAATCAACAGGGCAAACACTGACGCATTCTCCTGCTTTTTCTCCTCTGCATGGATCAAGAATAACAAAAGCCATGGAAAGAAAACCCTCCTTACATGAATAAACATGGTTCACCTTAAATGATAATTCTTTTAAAGAATGAAGTAAACTGTTTCACCTTTATTTATGTGTATTTTCTGTGAAAAAATAAAGCTTTCACATTATTTGATTTCAATAATCCCTTTTTCTCCAGCATATCCTTCCCTTTTCAGTAATTCGATTTGCCGGCCATCTTCCAGATTGGTAAAGATAATTGGTGTAATCGTTGACTTGGCATTTTTATCGATATATTCTAAGTCTGCATTTAATAAAGGCTGGCCTGTTCCCACTTCTTCGCCTTCTTTTACAAATATGTCAAATCCTTCTCCTTTGAGATGCACGGTATCGATTCCGATATGAATCATGATTTCTTTACCTGTTTCCGATTCCAGACTAATTGCATGCTTGGTAGGAAAGATGTTACTGACTCTTCCATTTACCGGAGAAACAACGATTCCATCTGACGGCTCAACTGCAAAGCCGTCTCCCATCATCCTGCTGGAAAATAGTTGATCAGGAACATTTGAAAGCGGAATGAGTTTTCCGCTTAGAGGAGAAGCAATCCCTTCCACACTATCAGGATGCTGTCTTTGAAGATTTATTTCATCCACAGTATATAAACTCGAACTGTCTAATGCTGGTCTAGGCGTTCTCCCAGATATGATATCTTGCATTTGTCCTTTAATAATTTCCGAACGCGGTCCGAAAATAGCTTGGATATTATCCCCTACCTCTTGTATACCTGTAGCTCCAAGCTGTTTTAGCTGATGCTTATCAACATGTTGAATCGAATTTACTGATGCCCGTAATCGCGTGATACAAGCATCCAAATGCGTAATATTTTCTCGTCCGCCCATTGCCTCCAGTACATGATAAGCTAAATCAGCAGGCTTTCTTTGCTCTCCGCTCTCATTTGATTCCACCGCTTTTTCTCTTCCCGGTGTCATCAGATTAAATTTCTTAATAAAAAAGCGGAATAAGAAGTAATAAAGGATAGCAAACAGAAGCCCGACTATGATCGCTATCCACCATGATTCCTGATTCGGCAAAACACCGAACAGCACAAAGTCTATAGCTCCTCCAGAGAAGGTATAACCGACATTGACACTGAACCATGTCATCAATACAAAGGATAATCCATCTAACACAGCGTGAATAAAGAACAGGAATGGCGATACAAATAAGAATGAAAACTCAAGCGGTTCGGTAATTCCTGTTAGGAAGGACGTTAAAGCTCCTGAAGCCAGCAGTCCCGCAACCAGTTTTTTATTCTCCGGTCGTGCCGTATGATACATCGCAAGTGCTGCAGCAGGCAACCCGAACATCATAATCGGAAATTCCCCGGCCATAAAATTCCCTGCCGTAATCTCTGCATTATCTCTTAATTGCGCAAAGAATATCGTCATATCTCCGCGAATGATTTCACCGGCAAGGTTGGTATATGTGCCAAATTCATACCAAAAAGGAGAGTGAAAAATATGATGCAGTCCAAAAGGAATCAATAGACGTTTAATAAACCCAAACATAAATACAGCAATATATGTACCTTCTTCAATCAGCCAATAGGAAGCGCTGTTCATGATATATTGGATTGTCGGCCAGATAAACATTAATAAAATGCCGGCAAGGAAGGAAACAGCTGCAGTCACGATGGGGACAAACCGTTTTCCTGCAAAGAATCCTAAGTAGGATGGCATCTCCATATGATGAAACCGGTTAAAACAATAGGCAGCTATCACCCCGGCAATAATTCCACCAAATACACCGGTCTGTAAGGTTCCTATTCCAAGCACGCTTGCAAATCCGGGATCCTCCGCTATCAATTCTGGGGTTACCTGCATAAACGAACCCATTACCTGATTCATCACCAAATAACCTACCAGCGCAGCAAGACCGGCCGTACCGTCACTTGCCAGCCCTATCGCCACACCAATCGCAAAAAGCAGCGGCAAATTATCAAATATAATACCGCCGGCGTCTTCCATTACCGTTGCAGTCAGCTGAATCCAATCCGCTTCCAAAAAAGGAAGATAGCCAAGCATGGTATGCTGCTGGGCAGCATTGCCAAATCCAAGCAAAAGACCTGCCGCCGGCAAGAGTGCTACCGGCAGCATAAGCGCTCTGCCGACTTTTTGAAGACCTCCAAACGTTTTTTTGAACATCTCAATCACCTCTTTCGTTTCTTTCCGACAATAAAAAAGACATCAGTAAAAACACAAGGATAGCGCTTATGGATACAGAAATACTGTACCCGCCGTTATCTAAGTATTCCTACTCATGCCTGATCGAATCAGTCACACGTATAAGTGCGAAATAAATTAATTCGTTTTTGATTTTAGCTGGATGTTTTCGTGCAGCCGCTGCAAATGAATTGTCAAATAGACAGATTCCGCATCATAAACAGGTTTTTTTAACGTCTGCTGCATAATTTTAATCAGCTTCCAGGACAAATTATAAAACACGGGATATTCTTCTTTTAGCAGGTCTGCCATTTTTCGCGGCTCCTCTACCTTGTCCCCATTTAAAACCCGTTCTATTGTGTACCGGAGATGTCTGACAAAACGGACATAATCCATACTGTCTCTATCTAGTGTTATATAGAGCTGATCCTCGATTATCTTGATTAAATTAGATACAAGCTGTGAATACCGGTTGATTTCATTTAGTGCTGTTCCCTCCATTGCACTATGAACGTGTAATGCAACAAAACCAATTTCTCCCTCCGGCAAATGAACTGGTAAAAATTGATTCATATATTCTACAATTTCGGAAGCAATTTCATATTCAAATGGATAAAGCACCTTCGTCTCTGCTAAAAATGGATTACGAATTTCTAACCCCTGCTGCAGACGGGCAATCGCGAAAATAATATGATCGGTCAACGCAACCAGCGTATGCTCATCCGTGAATGTATTGATGCGTTTTTTGATTATTTCTATCGAATCCACAATACTCTGCAGTGTTTTTTCATCGATATTGTCAATTATTTTTTTATAATTTTCCTGTTCCTCTCTATCCCGAAGAACAAACAGCTTCTCCACAGTTTTGGATTCAATGAGATCTCGCTTCTTTTTAGCAAATCCGATGCCCTTCCCGATAAGGATAACTTCATTTTGATTCATATCTTCGGCAATAAGAACATTGTTATTGAGTGATTTGATTACAGAAAAGGCATCCATATCAATCATCCCTTCTACATTTTAGCCGTCTCTTCTTCCTATTATATAACACTTAAATCAAACTGCAAATTATGGATTTTTCAGGAAATACGGTCTTTTTACTCAGGCAGATGTTACTGCTGCTTCGTCAGACTTCCTGCTTCCCTTCTCGCTGCGTTTTACTTTTCCAGCAGAAAAGCCCCCGTTTTTCATACGGGGACTTCACTGCCTTATTTATCTTTTAATTTCGCAAGCGCATCCGCAAGTGCGTTATTTTTAAAATCATCCTGCTTTTTCATATACTTATTAACATCTTTTTTAGACACCTTCTGATTCTTTTCCTTCTCTTTTCTCGCTTGGAAGGTGGAAAGTTTTTCACGGTGACCGCAGGAGCACGTAAACATCTGGCCTTCTCCCTCACCACGGAGCTCTAGACGCTTATGGCAATTAGGACAGCGGGCATTCGTATACTTTGCGATATTCTTTTTCCCGCCGCAGCTGCGGTCCTGACAGACGAGTCGTTTCCCGTGCTTGTTTTTTACTTCCAGCATCAGCTTGCCGCATTTCGGGCATTTTGTCCCTGTCATATTATCATGCTTGAACTTTTCCTCACTTGCTTTTATTTCTTGGACTGCCTGTTTGGTATATGTCTTAATTTCCTTTAAAAAGACATCCTTTTTCAGCTTGCCTTCTGCAATCTGTGCTAATTTTTGTTCCCATTCTGCCGTTAAAATAGGAGAACGGAGCTTTTCTGGTGCTAATTCTAGTAATTGTCTGCCGGTTGAGGTCAGATAAATATACTTTCCTTTCAGCTCCATATATTGATTATTGAACAGCTTTTCAATAATATCCGCACGTGTAGCAACTGTTCCAATACCGCCAGTCTGCTTCATTGTTTTCACAAGCTCTTGTTTTTTCGTTTCCATATATTTCGTCGGGTTTTCCATTGCCTGCAGGAGGCTTCCCTCTGTAAATCGTTCCGGCGGTGTCGTCTGCCCTTCTTTGATAGTAAAGCTGAGCGCCATTTCCTCTCCTTTTGTTACTTGAGGGACATTGGAACGAATCTCTTCCTCATCGTCTGCTTGATGCTGGTAAATTTCCTTCCAGCCTAAAGCAACAACTCTGTTTCCTTTTGCTTCAAAGATTTCTCCGGCAGCTTCTACCGTAATACTTGTCTGTTCATATTCATACGGCTTGGAAAGTGCTCCTAAGAAACGTTGGACAATCAGCTGATAAATTTTCCGCTCCTGGTTAGACAGCGCGCTATAATCCACTGTTTCTTCTGTTGGAATAATCGCATGGTGATCGGTTACCTTGCTGTTATCCACAATGGCTTTTCCAGTGCGTAAATCATCTTTTAAAATTTTATTCGCTGCTTTCGCATATTCATCCACACCACATGCCCTTACACGTTCTTTTAATGTAGAGACCATATCCGTTGACAGATGCCTTGAATCGGTTCGCGGATAGGTGACAAGCTTATGCTGCTCATATAATTTCTGCAGTACAGTTAAGGTTTGTTTTCCGGAGAATTGATAAATCCGGTTGGCATCCCGCTGTAAATCCGTTAAGTCATATAAGGTTGGTGCATGCTTTTTCTTATGCTTTTTATCCACATGCTGAATAAATGCTTTTTCCTTCGATACCTTTGCCTTTAATTTATCTGCTGCTTCTTTCGAGAAAATACGGGACTGATTCTTTTTATCCTTCCACGTAACGGCAAACCCGCCTTTTGTTTTTCCCTGCAGCTGATAATAGGTTTTTGGCTTGAATTGATTGATTTCCTGTTCGCGCATCGCAATCATTTCCAGTGTCGGCGTCTGGACGCGGCCGCTGGATAAGGACGCATTATGCTTGGTGGTCAGGGCTCTTGTTGCATTTAATCCTACATACCAATCCGCTTCCGAACGCGCTACCGCAGATTGATACAGATTCCAATACTGATTTCCAGGCTTTAAATTCCGAAAGCCGTCCTTAATTGCTTTATCCGTAACCGAGCTGATCCACAGACGCTGCACCGGCTTCTTAACACGCGCTTTTTCAATAATCCATCTGGCAACGAGCTCTCCTTCTCGCCCGGCATCAGTGGCAATTACAATGTCCCCTACATCCTGACGTGACATTTGCTGCTTCACCGCTTGAAATTGCTTGCCCGTCTTCTTCATGACCACTAATTTCAAATGGTCCGGAAGCATCGGCAAATCTTCCATATTCCATGTTTTATACTTAGGGTCGTACGTTTCGGGATCTGCTAATGTAACTAAATGTCCCAATGCCCATGTCACAATATACTGTTTTCCCTCTTGATAACCATTTCCTTTTTTGTTACATCCGAGGACTCTTGCTATATCTTTGCCTACAGACGGCTTTTCTGCTAATACCACTGTCTTACTCATATCTATCCCTCATTTTATCGATTTCTAGTCTGATACTACTTTAACATATTTCCTTCTAATACGTTCACCCAAGGCACACATTGCACCCAAAAACATAGAATATCATACACAAAAATTACAGGAATGACATGGCTTCATACTCTTTTTTGAAGCTTTTACTTCTACTTATTAGAGGATGTTCAAAAAATCCCCGAATAATAAGCAATGAACGCTTTAATTGACTTTTTTGAGCATGCACTATTAGAAAGAGGATGTTACGTATGATATATACAGGTATGCTTTTACTCGTTATTGCGGTAAGTCTGGATGGATTTAGTGTAGGAATAACCTATGGGATGCGGCAAATCAAAGTGCCTCTTCTCTCTTTATTTGTTATTATGTTCTGCTCCGGATTGATTGTCTTTCTATCGATGGAGGTAGGCGATTTCTTACGTTCCTTTATTTCTCCTCAGGGAGCCAGCATGCTTGGCGGAGGGATTCTTATCTTTTTAGGCTTCTTCTCCCTTATTTCCATGTTTCGCTCACGAGAAACGGAAGCAGCCAAAAATGGAGATCACGCTTCTTCCAATGTTAAATTTGAAAATATGAAAACTGTGCTCACTCGTCCAAAAGAAGCCGATTTAGATAAGTCAGGTATTATCTCTATTAACGAATCCATTCTATTAGGTTTCGCTTTAGCTCTCGATGCATTTGGTGCCGGAATCGGCGCTGCGATGCTTGGATACTCCCCGCTGATTACCGCGTTATTAACAGCCGGCATGAGTGGATTGTTTTTATTTAGCGGAATCATGTTCGGAAGTTATTTATGGAGAATACCTGCCTTACAGCGTTTATCTTTTTTACCATCTGTATTTCTGATTACGCTGGGGTGCTGGAATATCTTCAGCGGTTCTTAAAACATTAAATGTTGCGTTAGGGCAACCTTTTGGAAGAAGAAACAACAAATCCACCGTATAAACAATTTCTTTATACGGTGGATTTTTATCATTGCATTACCTGATTGCTCTTAAGAGCCCATTCCATTCTATTCAATAGCATACTGCGGGTTAATTCGCCCGTCATATTAAATACTTGTAAATTAAATTGTGGTTCCTTTTGGTCAGAAAAATTTCTCCATTCTTCAGCTACATATGCTAAATCAGCCGCTTTAATCAGAGCTACATCTGTATCCTCTTCTGAAAATGCCTTCAATTTTTGAGCTTGTGCTACAGCACCTTTTGTATAATCATGTACTACAATTAAAAAAAGTGTAACTCTCATTTTATCTGAACGGATATATCTTAAAAACTGCTTAAAGTCTTTATCTGGAAAAGTATACGGTTCTTCTGTGCTCTTATTGTCCCATAATATGACTTCTGTAGAACTAAATTGAACCTTTCCATCAGCGTGCCTTGCGCCTTCCATTTCCATTAAATTTAGACCCAATTTTAAATTAAATAAATATCGGGTTGCTTCTTCAAAATAATTATCCACTTGTACATCTTTTTCAATAATTTTATTGATACGAAGCGTTTTATAATCTCTTGCGGATAAGGACTCATAAAAATCATATAATCTTGCTCTTTCATCAGTCGGGTCAGAGGACATAGGAGTTGAAAGTGTTTCATAATAATCAATGATGTTTTGGATTTTTTCTTTTTTGGTACCACTGATTTTCGTACCTTCAAGATTCCTTAAAATATCTGATAAATCTTTAGAACCAAATACCTTAAGAGCTGTGGAAGGCAAAATATTATATTCTATAATTCGATTAACCAACACTTCTTTTACACCACTGACACTAAAGTCTAAATGGTTTAATATTTTTCTTAGCTGTGTGACATTAAGATCTGTTAACAGTGTTGCATAAACTTCATTTCTAAGTTCAGCGCCCATTTCATAACGTAAGATTCGTGCTATATCTTTAGGTATAATATAATAAGACGTATCTTCTCTAAAACGAAGAATAAGGCCTCTAGTTTGCAAGTTTATTAAAGATCGGCCAATCTGTTGGTGATTATGCAAAACATTACCTTTTCGCGGAAATCTGCCAATACGGCTTTCCAGTAAATAATGTTCTCTCTTTGAAAGATCTAATTCATTTCTTAACACATTTAAAATATTTATTTCATGGGCGTTCAGAGATTCGTCTTTCATCCACGCTTCTTTCAATACCGAACTGTAGATTCTCTTTGCATCTTTTTGAATGAACCGGTTAATATAATTATCATCCAGTCCTTGTTTCAAAATCTCTTTTTCCATACCTTCCACTTCTTTATAAAGCTCAGATTCACTTAAAAGATACCCTTCTTTCTCCATCAATGCCATTAGAATCATTTCATTAAGCAACGCTACATCCCGTGATTCATTGCTAAAATCTAAATAGCGTTTCACACGTTCTTTGTTTTGAAATTCATCAATATTTTTTAGTATAACCTCCCTCATCTCTTCTTCTGTATCCATATGCACATCTTTTAGAAAACTATCAACTATTCTTCCCAGGTAAAGTTTGGACATCTTTGGTAAAATGTCTTGCAAATACATTGTTTTTTCAACCCCCTAATTTTTAGCATTTACAGTCACATCCAATTCTCCCTTATATTATATCAAACATTTAAACAAAAAGTCTGTTATTTTACTTAATTTTTAGAAACTTTAGAACGTTTTTAGATGTAATTTACTTATTATCAACTTTGACTAATTATTACCTGCTAAACTGATTCTCAAAAATAATCTCACTAAAAAGATTGCCCTAGTGCAAAATAAATATACCAAACTTAAATTGTATACGAATGTGTTAAAAAACCCTTAAATAACAAGCGATGAACTTTAATATTTAAGCGGCTTTTTAACACACACTTTAAGTAATAATATTCAACAACACAGTAATCGTAACAATACTGACCACCGTCGAGATAAACGTAATCGTCGATACAAGCTCCGGCTCCGTATCAAATTCAATGGCATACATCGTGGTTGTTGCAGCTGTCGGCATGGCAGAAATAATAATCAACACCGTCCCAATCAACGGGTCCATCGGCACAAGCCAGACAAAGATGGCTGCCAGAATCGGTGCAGCAATCATTTTTAAGGTAACGGAAGAAAGCACAACCTGCCAATCTATCTTTAATGCCGTTAATGATCCCAGCTGCATACCGAGCATAATCATCATCACCGGAATAGCGGCGTCTCCGACCATTTCAATTGTAGAATGGATATAATCTGGTATTGTAATAGATTGCAGCGAAAAGAAAAAGGCTAATATCGCCGCATAGGTTGTCGGCATTTTTAAGATATTCATAAATGCTCTCCGCATCCCACTCGTACTTCTGGACGCATAGTAAATGCCGAAGAAATTATTCTGCAGGGATTGAACTACCATGATAAAAATGGCATAAGGTACTGCTGCATTGCCGATACTATATAAAACTACCGGCAGACCATAATTCCCCGAATTCATAAAGCCGGTTGAAAGAATGGCAGCACTCTCTTTATTTCCATCCCAGCCAAAGATTTTTGCCAGCATTTTATTAATAAATACCATGATATAAAATAAGGCAAACATATAAATGAGAATCACTAAAAATCCAGAATCAAATTCTGCATCATACAATGTTACAAATACCAGCGCCGGTGAAAGGATATATAAACAGACAGCAGACACCGACCGCACATCCAGCACACGGATACGCTGCAGGATAAACCCAGTTGCAAAAACAGCCATAATCGGTAAAATAACTTCAATAAATAATAACATATGTACATCTCCACGCTTTTTTTCAATTAATTCAAGTGTATCATATGGCGTCAACTCTATTTTTATGCCAAACTGTCATCAGCTGTAAATACCCTTCAAAATAAAGCATCTATTTGGTTACCATTCCTTAAGAAAATCCTCACAAACTAAAAAAAGTTGACAAATCGAAAGAAAAAGTACATACTAGTAAAGTTAAGAAGTAACAGTTGTGATTTGGCATTCTGTGAAGCTTTTTGTAAATGCTTATTCACACTGGCGCGGCTAAGGGGCCGCAAGGATGCAGCAGAAGGTTTGGGGCTGCATTGCTTAAGTTAGAAAAGATGATTTTAGAATATTTACCGCGGACATTCCGTAAGCGTTATACGGATATATGGCTCAGCAAATCTAACTGAGTCAGGACAAATAAACGAATCATATGATTTAGGAATGGATTTAATTTCTCCTGAATTTTATGTTCCAACTTAAAATTAATTTTGATATCACGTGTTACTTTAATCATAAAGGGGTACTCTTTAAAGAGAGTATCCCTTTTCCAAATTTCACATATTTTTGAAAGGAGCATCTAATATGCCGACAGACTTGCCAATCGGTTCCATTATAGCCATGACCGTTTTACGAAAAATAGATACCGGATATGTTTTATCTGCTTATGGAGAAGAAGTGCTGCTTCATCATAACGAAGCACAATCCGCCTTAGAGCTGGATCAATCTGTGGATGTCTTCCTCTATGTAAATAAAAAAGGACAGGTAAATGCCACTACATATTTGCCCTCTGTCACACTTGGATTATATGACTGGGCGGAGGTTGTGGGTGTTCTTCCCCGTTTAGGTGTTTTCGTCAACATCGGCACCTCGAAGGATATTCTTGTCTCCAAAGACTCCCTGCCTTTATTTCAGGAAAGCTGGCCGCGCTCCGGAGACCGTTTATATATCACGCTGCAGCTTGATAAAAAAGGACGCCTGTTAGGTGTGCCTGCTTCTGAAAACATTATTGCGAATAATGTTTTTGCCGCACCGGAACAACTGAACCAGCAAACGGTTATTGGCACAGTTTATTATACGAATAAAGAAGGGGCAGCGATTATCACCAGTGAAGGCTATCGCGGTTTTATCCATCGAACAGAGCGAAAAATGGAACCTCGCGTCGGACAGGTGATTGAAGGTAGAGTGATTGCCGTGAAAGAAGACGGCTCCATTAATGTCTCTCTCCGCCCGCTGAAGCAGGATAGTTTATCCGATGATGCAGATGCTATTTTAAAGCATCTGGAAGCGAATAACGGCGCCATCCCTTTTCATGATAAAAGCGACCCCGAAGAAATCCGGGCCACGTTTCAAATCAGTAAATCTGCTTTTAAACGTGCAGTAGGAACATTATTAAAGCGGGGACAAATCAAACAGGAAAATGAACAAATCATTAAAGTGGAATAATCCAGTCATAAAAATAAAAGCAATGTCTGCTTTTTCGTACAGACATTGCTTTTATTTTTATGCTGCTGTATTTTTGTAAGAATCTAAAACTGCTGATATAATGAACCCAATTGCTCCCGCAAACATACAGGCAATTCCGATTCCGCCAAATCCAGCTCCTGCAAAATCAACTTTTGGTGCGATTGATGCTACAAGAATCAATAAAATTCCCACAAGTGCCAAGAATAGATTTGGATAATAACCAGCATGGGATTCTTTGGAAGTCATTCTAACGAGAAAAATACTGATAAGTGCTGTAATCGCTGTTAAAATAGCTCCAAATGTGATAACCGCTTCTACCATTTCCTCACCCCGCCATTAATTAATTACACTACTTTTAGTCTACAATTGAAGAATAAGAAAGTCAATATTCATCTCATCTGCACAAGGAGGAATATTGAAAAGGTATCAGGTTGTATATTCGCCATTAATCCGCACATAATCATAAGACAGATCGCATCCCCAGACAGTAGCCTGATCTGTCCCCAGCGCTAAAGACACCGTTATCTTTATTTCCGGATTCTCCAGATAGGATTGAATTTGGTCCAGGTTCTCCTTATCGCCAATCGGTTTTCCTTGATAAATTAAGGTATCTCCAAAATAAATTGCTATCTTTTCCAGATCCACTTCTATTTCATCTTCACATTTTCCGATTGCCATGGCGATACGCCCCCAATTGGCGTCTTCTCCAAAAATAGCCGTTTTCACAAGTGGCGAATTAACAATGCTTTTCCCTATCTTCTTCGCTTGCAGAAAACTGGAAGCTTCATTTACAGTTACCTCCACCAGCTTGGTTGCTCCTTCTCCATCACGGGCAATTTCTTTAGCCAGATCGATACTCATTGCCGTCAGAGCTTCTTTGAATGCTTGTAAATCTACCTTTCCAGCAACCCCGTTTGCCATAATTGCTACCGTATCACTTGTACTCGTATCCGTATCAATACTGACCATATTAAATGATTGATTGACCGCTTCCTTCAATAATTTCTCCAGCTCATCTGCAGAAATAGCTGCATCTGTAACAAAATAAGAAAGCATCGTAGCCATATTCGGCTCTATCATTCCAGAGCCCTTCGCCATTCCAACCAGGGTAGCATCACCGATTTTGCACATTTTTAGTTTGGGATAGGTGTCTGTTGTCATTATTGCTTCCGCCGATTTATCTAATCCGCCTTCCACCAGATTATTTTTAAGATTTTTTATGCCTGCCCGCATCTTATCCATTGGCAGCTGGTACCCTATCACTCCTGTCGATGAAGGTAAAATATCCTCTGGAGCGATGTCTAATTCCGCAGCAATTAATTCGTTTAACTCGATCACATTTTTTATGCCTTCTTCTCCTGTCGCTACGTTTGCATTTTTACTATTGATCGCAAAGCATTGTAATTTTCCATTCGCAACATTTTGCTTTCCAATAGGAATAGGCGCTCCGCAAAATCTGCTTTGTGTAAACATGGCAGCCGCATTTGCCAGCTCTGTTGATAAGATAACCGTGAAATCCAGCGTTTCATCTTTGATTCCCAGGCTTTTCGAACATGTATAAAAACCTTCAGGCATATTTTCTAAAATATATTCCTTATCTTTCAGTAAATTTTTCATTTTTATGTACTGCCCCTTTTATTTAAAATCTCAACTTTCGCACATTAAAAAGTAACTTCATTTCCATAGAAACAGGAGTTGATTGTTCCTTCGCTAACACCCTTGATAAAGATTATAGAAGGTGAAGTGTAAAGCACCGCTGCGGCGACCATTTAGCTTCCCTAGGGGCACGCTCTTCAGCTAACTTTTTCCAAGAAGAGCACTTAGCAAAAGTGGATCTTCAGATGGTGCTGATCCCTCAGGAGTCAAAACGGTCCGCCTCCGCTAGCAGGATATTCTATGCGTGAAAAACAACTCACCAAACAGAAGTTTAATCAGATAGAACCTATTTTTCATGCTGCATGGTAACATGATCCGCCAAGATTCCTTTCTGTGCATCGAAGCGATTCCCTGTATTTCATATCCATGCTGTCATGATTGGTTATTCAGGCGAAAGCTGCTATTTCCTTCAGCTTATTAAAATCTTATTTCTTTCATTCGCTGTAGAATCCTGTCAGAGCGCAGGCCAACCACGCAGACTCCTATGAGAACAGGGCGAGCTGAAGATCCACTTGAAAAGCGGTTTTCTTTTCAAGTTAGCTGAAGCCGTCCCCATGGCAGACTAAAAGCGCAACGTCCTGGGGTTGCGATTACTCACCCCATCGAAAAGAGTTGTTGCAACGTCTGCACTAGTACGTCCTGGGACTGCGATTACTCGTCCCATCGAAAACATTTGTACGTCGGAAAGCGGAGTGGTTGGCCGGAGCGGAGCTATGCACCATCATCAAGTCCAAAAAGGCCGGATATTTCACCAAAATGCAAGCATGGTAATGAAGAACATGTTCATCTTGGAATAGCAATATATATTTGCTTATTCTTAGGTGCGAAAATTGAGTTAATATCTTAAAATATACTAATCTATAGTTGTCGTAAGAAACTTTCTGATGAAAAATAATATATAATAAATATGCACTAAAATGATTAAATATGCAATATGTATTTTGAAATTATTCGAATAAATAGACGGGTAACATGCAGGGGACCCAAGATAGCACTTTTTCTTCTAAAGAAAACATGACATTCACAAATGCTTTAGCTAGGACTCGGACTGCGATTACTCGTCCCATCAAAAGCACTGCACTTATACTTTATTCCTTTAATTCTTTATACTTAAAGTGCAAAAATAGAATACAATTCCCATAAATGGAGGTATACTTATAATTGGTATATATTTCTATGATATGAATATAAGGAGGAGGAAATATGCAAACGTTCGCAAATTACGCCTATGAACGACCGGATCTCCCGAAAGTGAAAGAGGATTTTTATCAAAAGCTGGAGCAATTCCAAAACGCTGCTTCCATGGAGCAGGCAATCACTGCTATTGATACCATTAACGCGATTCGGAATCACCTTTCAACCATGTATAACCTTGTATTCATCCGTGCTTCCATCGATACCCGCGATGCATTTTATCACGAAGAACGGGATTTTTTTGATGCGCATCTTCCGGAAATTCAGGAATTATCTACCGCATTTTATAAAGAACTCCTGAAATCTCCTTACGAAGCCCAGCTTCGAGATAAGTATGGTTCCCAATTATTTGATTTGGCGGAATGCGAAATCAAAGCTTTCTCGAAAGAAATCATTCCACTGCTGCAGACAGAAAATAAGCTGACCTCTGCTTACTCCAAATTAATTGCATCTGCCGACATTGAATTCCGGGGTGAATCATATACGCTGGCACAGCTCGGCCCATTTGCAGAGGACCCGGACCGCCAAACCCGAAAAGAAGCATTGGAGGCCAGACAAAGCTTTTT
Organism: Oceanobacillus sp. FSL K6-0251; assembly: GCF_038004725.1. NCBI lineage: Bacteria > Bacillati > Bacillota > Bacilli > Caryophanales > Bacillaceae > Oceanobacillus > Oceanobacillus sp. FSL K6-0251. The sequence continues at coordinate 3,763,893 of NZ_JBBORS010000001.1, forward strand.
TGCAGACAATAAAGAAAAGCTGGATCGCCTCTATGACGATTTAGTGAAAACACGTCAACAAATTGCGGAAAAGCTAGGTTTCAAAAACTTTGTTGATGTTGGCTATCTTCGCATGCAGCGTGTTGATTATAACGCAGAAATGGTCCAGCGTTACCGCAAACAAGTGGAGGAAGTCATTGTACCGATTGCCACAAAGCTTTATGAAAAACAGGCTAAACGAATTGGTGTAGATTCCTTGAAATTCTATGATGAAGCCTTTGTTTTCGCTTCTGGAAATGCCGCTCCGAAGGGCAATCCAGATTGGATTATTAAAAATGGCAAGCAAATGTATGATGAATTATCAGAGGAAACCAGTGCATTCTTTCAGTTTATGCTGGACCGCGAGCTGCTGGATTTAGAGGCAAAAAAAGGCAAGGAGAGCGGCGGATATTGTACGTATATAGAAGATTATCAGTCTCCGTTTATTTTCTCTAATTTTAATGGAACCTCTGGAGATATCGATGTCTTGACGCATGAAGCAGGACATGCTTTTCAAGCTTATTCCAGCCGTCATTTTTCTGTGCCGGAATATTATTTTCCGACAAGCGAATCTGCTGAAATTCACTCCATGAGCATGGAATTTTTCACCTATCCGTGGATGGAAAATTTCTTTCAAGAGGATGTGGACAAATATAAGTATGCACATCTCTCTGACGCGATTCAATTTCTGCCATATGGCGTTGCAGTAGATGAATTCCAGCACCTTGTTTATAAAAATCCAGACTGGACATCAGAGGAGCGTAATCAGGCTTGGCGCAATCTGGAGAAGAAATACCTGCCGCATCGCGATTACAATGGAATAGAAAGCTTAGAATCAGGTGCTTTCTGGCAGAAGCAGGGGCATATCTATGAGGATCCGTTTTATTATATCGATTATACGCTCGCACAAATCTGTGCCTTTCAATTTTTAAAGAAATCACAGGAAAATCGGGAAAAAGCATGGCAGGACTATCTGGACCTGTGCAAACTCGGCGGCTCCAAGCCATTTTTAGAGCTTGTTCAATCTGCCGGTTTAGCGTCTCCTTTTGAAGAAGGAACGGTCGAAGCGGCGGTTGATTTTATTGAAGATTGGCTTGATCAGGTTGACGATCAGGCGCTATAACACATTTAGGTGAGAAGCTGATAAAGAAGGCTTCTCTCTTTTTTTGTCTGCTGGGTTTTGCCCTGACATTATGATAAAATAGGAGTAGTTTTAAGGAGAAAAGGAGATTACAATGACTTATCGCGCATTATTTTTAGATATTGACGGAACCATCCTGCAGCCGGACCACACCTACACGCCGTCCACGCAAGAAGCAATCCGGCAAGTAAAATCTGCTGGGTTAGATGTGTTTTTATGCACAGGCAGACCGTTTGTGGATATCCAAAATTTAGCCTCTAATTTTGAGATCACCTCCACGGTTACCTATAATGGCGCCTACGCGCTTCATCAAGGAGATGTTATTTTTAACGCACCGATGAAACAAGAGGATGTAGAGAAAATGGTATCCATTGCCGGTCAAAGTGAAAGTGAGCTGGTGCTCTACACAACCGAAAATAATTACTTCACTTCTCTAACGAATCCGTATGTGAAGGATTTCAATAACGTATTCCAGCTGCATCAAAATAAAATCTTCAGACCGGATGTCGCAGATAAAATTGTTTCAGCTTCCGCAATTAATGTGACAGAAGAGCAGGTAAAGGACTTTGAAATCACCGAGGATTACCACCTCTCCAAGGTCAACGTGCCTCATGCGAGTGAATCCTATGATGTGCTTCGGACTTCTGTCAATAAAGGGATTGCTATTAAACACATGCTGGAGCATCTGAATATCTCTCCTTCTGAGGTAATTGCTTTTGGAGACGGAATGAATGATAAAGAAATGCTCCAGTTTGTCGGCACAGGCATTGCCATGGGAAATGCCGATTCCAGATTAGTGGAATATGCGGACTTTCAAACAACATCAGTGACAGATTCAGGTATTTTTAACGGATTGAAAAAGCTTGGTCTGGTGAAATAGGTTAACGAAAAAGCATGGAAAGGCAGTATTTCCATGCTTTTTCTATCTAGCTAATATATCATTTAGCGCAGCTTCTCATACTCCAGCATGACCGCTTCCGTAATCGGATGATTCTGTTCTAATCCGCTTACCTCTGCAAAAGCTGCCGCCGGCCCTTTTTTTTGAATCATTCTTTGAAGCTTCACTGCTTCTTCATCGCTTTTATTTTGAAACCGTAAAGTAGCTGCCATCGCTTTGGCTAAATATGTCGGCGCAGCAGATGTAAATTCCAAATACATACTTGCCGGTCGTACAAATCTGTCTTTCGGCCCCAGCTTGCGAACCGGTCCTCTGCCCACACGGGTAACTTCATCGGAAATATGCGGGTTTTGGAATCGGCCGATGATTTTTTGGATATAGTCTGCATGCGCTTTGGCGTCAAATCCATAGGCTTCTATTAAAGCCTGGCCAGTCTCCTGTAATACGCCGTTTAAGGTATCCATCACCGCTTCACCCTGTAGTGCTTCATCAATGGTTTCATATCCATGGCAGCTTCCCAAATAAGCTGTCGCTGCATGCCCGGTATTGACAGTGAACAGCTTGCGCTCAATATATGGCCCAAGTTCTTCAACATAGGTGATTCCTTTAATATCAGGTAGCTCGCCTTGAATAAATGTCTTCTCCACGACCCATTCATAATAAGGCTCCACACGAACATCCAGCAAATTCGCATTTGTTTGATTCGGTACTATTCTATCTACTGCCGCATCTGGAAAACCAAATAAATCGTCAAAGCCTTCCTGATCTGTTTCACTGATTTCCTGGTAAACATATTCCTTTAATAACGTACTGCCGCCAATCATATTTTCGCAGGCAATGATGGCAAGCGGCTCGCGGTGAATATCGATTCTTTCCACAAGTCCTTTGGCAATCGCTTTTGCGATGACAGGCAAAATATTCGGCCCGACAGCGGTTGTAACGATATCCGCATCGATGATAGCATTCGTCACAGCCTTCGGGTCTTCTATACTGTTAATACCAGAAATATGTTCTACAGTGACCGCATCACTTGTTTCATCTGCAAAATGAACCTGGTATGATTTGTGTTGATTAATGCTTGAGATAATTTCATCGTTAACATCTACAAAGGTAACCTCGTACCCTGACTGATCCAGTAAAAGTCCAATAAAGCCCCTGCCGATATTTCCTGCACCGAAGTGAACCGCCTTCATCAGTCATTCACCTCATTAAGGGTTGCTATAATTTCCTCCTTAGTAGCTGCCTGTGTCAATTTCTCCACATTCTCTTCTTCTGAGCAGATAATAGCAATCTGCGATAATATTTCTAAATGCTCATCCCCTTTTCCCGCAATACCAATCAACAGTTTTACGATATTTCCATCGCCAAAATCAACGCCGTCTGGAACCGTGACAACTGACAGTCCGGTTGCTAAAACTTCTTTTTTCGCATCTTCTGTCCCGTGCGGAATAGCTAATGCATTTCCCATAAATGTCGTTGCAATCGCTTCACGCTCCAGCATCTTATCAATATAGCTTTCTTTCACATAACCATTATTTAATAAAATGCCGCCAACGTAACGAACCGCTTCCTCCTTAGATGCGAGCTGTACACCTAATTCAATATTCTCTGCGCTTAAAATTTCTTTTGTCATGGATATGCACTCCTTTTTTAAAACTTGGATAAAGTAACTACTTATCTTAATTAACGGTTTTCCTCTTGGTAAAACTTTTCCTGAATAAATAATTGAAACTGCTTTGTCAAAGCTTGCTTAATTTCTTTTTCTTCTGCTTCCTGAAGCAGCTGCAGATACGTATCATCCTGAATAATCAAACCGCTGATAAAGCTTAAAATATCTAATGCTTCCGGATGCACGGCTTCCGGAGCAAGCATGATCAAAATACGTGATACATCCATCTTTGTTCCGTCCATTGCCTCTACTTCTTCCTTCTTAGGTAATTGAAAAACATAGAATCCCGGCCCGTTAATCGTATCTGATCTGGTATGAAATAAAGCAAGCTTTGAATCAGGAATCCCTAAACCGCCCTGAGCTTCTCTCTTGGTCAATTTTTCAAACAGAATTTTTTGATTTTCAATCAGGCCGTGCTGCTGTAATTGAAGACAAATAGATGCCAAGAAACGCCGCTTCCCTTCTTTCAGATGAAATAATTTAAACCGGTTTAACACCTGTAAAATGGTGTCTGAATAACGATGCATTTCTTGAAGGTTTACTAGAAAATCTCCTTCCATCATCTTATTTGTTTTCACTGATGATGAAGGCCGTGTTAATGCTGCTTTTCGGATGGCTGTCTTCACTTTGGCAGCCTCGTCCTCTGTCAGCATCGGTGAAATGTGCACATAGCTTTGATTCAAATTTTCTAAAAGAACGGTCGAAACAATGACATCATATTCTAAAAGCTCCTCTTGCTTTAAATCAAAAATGGATTGGTGCCTGGCCAGCTCTATTTCTGGAAATTTACGTTCTAATTTGGTGGCCAGCATTTTTGATGTCCCAATCCCTGTGGAACAAATAACCAGAACACGTACATCTTGACGCTCCTCGGTCTGCAGAAGTGTCGCTGCAAAATGCAGGACAATATAAGCAATTTCTTCTTCCGGAATCTGCAACTCCGGAAAGACAGATGCAGTACATGCTTCAATTATTTCGAAAAGCTCCATATAATCCCGTTTGATTTCTGCCAGCATCGGATTATGAATATTCATCTGCTGTTTCATTCGATAGATAGCTGGCTTTAAATGCGTGGTTAAATCGTTTAAAAAGCGGTTATTTGCCGATAAATCAATCTGCAGCTCTTCTCCTGCTTTGCGAATGAGCTCCTTCACCCGATGTGCCAGATCCATACTGGCCTCTTCCAGCAAATAGGATTGATTTTCTCTAAGCTTTGCTCCCATTAAATGCATCGTAATATAGCCAATCTCGTCCTCCGGAATCTCGATGGAAAAAGCAGTCTCCAGTTTTTCAATTAATTTAGCTGCAATGTGGTATTCCTGCTTCCCCTGAATCTCCTGTTTATACCCCTCATCAAAATGGATGGTATCTCCTTTTTGCAGTCTTTCAATCGCAAGCGCCAAATGAACAACCAGCCCGACATACGCACTGTCTGCCAAATAATAAGGAAGCTCCCTGCCGATTGCCTGCACCTGCTCTTCTATTTTCTCTAATTTCAGCGGGTCAACGAGACCTAATAACCGGTCAGAAATTGTTTCACCCTTTGCTTTTTCTTCCTTATTTTTTGCTTTGATTTTCTCCACAAATTCAAATAAATCAATATGACGGGAGATTAAATTACTTAATACAGCCCGTTTTTTCACTTCATCCCCTTGAATTTCTACGCCATATCCTTTTTTCCGGACAAGCTCTAAATCAAAAGTCTGGATACGCTTCTCAATGTCATCCAAATCCTGAGAAATTGTAGCGATCGTCACATTCAATTCACTGGAAAGGGTAAATAATTTAATCGGCTCATGAACCTGAATCAATGTATTCAATAAAATAGATTGTCTTTCTTCTTCCGATAATTCGACCCCGTCAAGCAGTGCAACCTGTTCTTTTAATTGCTGCTTCTGCTGCAACTTTCCGTTAATCCTAATTCCAGAACCTGCCTTTTTATAAAAAGTCAGTTGATAAGCCGCTAATACATCCTCTAATTTCTTTAGTTCACGGTGAATGGTTCTGGTACTGACGTTCAGTTTATCCGCTACTTGTTTTACTGTTTTGTCTTCTTCATCCGATAGTAAAAAAGACAGGATATTTCGTTCACGACTAGTAAGATACATTGCCATTCACCTCCCTTCCGCAGATAGCCTTCCCTTAATAGAGAAGGCTATTACTTTATTATAACTGCACAGAACACATCAATCCTTTAATCGTTCGACCAATTCATCGTAGCGCGGGCTGTTTAAGAAATTATCGACAGAAATATGCTCTGCATCCGGACGTTTTGCTTTCGCCCTGTCTGTCAGTGTTTTTTGCGTAATGATAATATCCGCATCATCCGGGATTTCATTTATTGCTTTATTGGTTACATCGATGGCAATATCGTTTTTCTTGAATTTATTCTTTAATAAGGAAGCTCCCATTGCACTGGAGCCCATTCCGGCATCACATGCAAAAATAATTTTATTCACTTCTGTTGGGTCCTTCACAGGTGTTTCGATATCCGCTTCTTCCTTTTCTCCTGTCAGAGAACTGCTGACACTGCTTTTCTTTCCTTTCATTGCTTCCATCTTTTCAGTAGAAGCGGTAAGATCCTCTTCCCCGCCTTTTGAAGTCTTCAGGATAAGGGAAGCAATACCAAAGGAAACGGCAGTTGCTATAATAACACTTAAAATAACTCCGACATAACTGTTAGCAGGTGTCATGAATATAACAGCGAAAATACTTCCTGGTGAGGCAGCAGCTCTCAACCCTGCATCAAATAATTGAAGTGTAAATATTCCTGACATACCACCAAAAATGGCTGCAATAATTAACGTAGGCTTCATTAAGATATAAGGGAAATAAATTTCATGAATACCACCTAAGAACTGAATAATTGCTGCCCCTGGCGCAGATGCTTTGGATACGCCTTTTCCAAAGAAAGCAAAAGCAAGTAATATTCCTAGACCAGGTCCAGGATTCGCTTCAAGAAGGAACAGAATAGATTTTCCTGTTTCTAATGACTGTTCTGATCCAAGCGGTGTCAGAATACCGTGGTTAATCGCGTTATTTAAAAATAGTGTCTTGGCAGGTTCGAGAATAATACTGGTTAACGGTAATAAACCCGCACTGACAATAGCTTCAACACCTCTTCCTAAAGCATTTGTTAAGCCAGAAACGATTGGTCCAATTCCAGCTACAGCAATCATCGCAAGGATAGCGGCTAAAATCCCAGATGAGAAATTATTATATAACATTTCAAAGCCCTGGCGAATTTTTGCCTGAAATAGATCATCCACTTTCTTCATCAGATAACCGGCTAACGGGCCCATTACCATCGCTCCAAGGAACATTGGCTGTTCTGCTCCGACAATAACCCCCATTGTCGCAATGGCACCTACAACTCCTCCACGGAAATCATAGACCATACGTCCGCCTGTGAAACCAATCAATAATGGCAATAAATATTTAATCATTGGATCAACTAAGCTAGCCATCGTTTCATTTGGAATCCAGCCATCCGGAATAAATAAAGCTGTAATTAACCCCCAAGCAATAAAAGCACCGATGTTCGGCATAATCATTCCACTGAGGTTACTTCCAAATTTTTGTACTTTTGCACGTAATCCACCGTTTTGTGTTGACATATTGTTAAACTCCTTTCCCTTTTGAATTCATTTCTTATCTTTATTTTATGCCGTGTCCTCTAGGGAAAACAACTTAATCAAAATGCAACTTTGTCACGTGTTTGTTGCCAAAACAATATTAGAGAATTGTCATGCTTGGATAGAAGAAGAGATGCGATATAGCGTTAAATGGGAAAAAAGAGACATCTGCCAGACAGGTAAAATATATCCTCTCTAACAAAATGTCTCTGGTAAGCCTCAACAAATTATCATGTTCTTCATTTTTTTTGACCAAGCAATTTCACAAGAAAAAGCCGCCATATAACATGGCTCCAGCAATAATAAATGCCGGATGCACCTGTTTTATTTCTATCAGATAAAAACTGATAACAACAATAATGGCTGTTTGCAGCAGTCCAATACTGATATATGCTTCTGTCCAGAAATTCCAGGCAATCACACCCAGCAGCACTGCAATAACTGGCTGGACAAATACCGTCAGCCGATGGACGCGTTCGGATTTTTTATATTTGAGTAAAATGCCGCCCAGTAAAATCATTAAAATCAACGAAGGGGCAACCGTGGCAAAGATTCCGACAATGGAGCCTGCCACACCGCCTAGTTCATAGCCGACGTATCCTGCCATTTTGGTGGCTATCGGTCCGGGCAGTGAATTGGCAAAGGCCAGCACCTCTCCAAATTCCTGCACAGACATCCACCCATAATTACGCACGACCTCATTTTCGACCAGGGTTATCGAAGCAGGACCGCCTCCATAGCCGATGATTCCCGGAATAAAGAAAGCAACAAAAATATCCCATAAAATCATGAGCGTTCACCTTCTTTCTCCTTCTTTTTCACCGGAAGAGCAAAAGCGATAATTAAGAGAAAGCCAATCACAATGCCCGGATGAATATGCAGGTAATTTAGCACTACAAATATCACCGCAATCATGATAATCGCACGTATCCAGCCGAGACCTTTTCCCGCTTTATGAAGGAACTGCCACGTCAGAACAGCCATCATCATCCCGACAACAGCTACCACCGCTGCAGTCATGCCCTTCACCCAATCAAATTCGCGGACCTCTGATAGCGTTCTTAATAAAATAATAACTAATAAAACCGTTGGAATCACAGAAGCAACCAACGCATTCAGCATACCAATCCAGCCGGAGACACGATAGCCGATATAGCCTGCCAGCTTGGTGGCTATCGGTCCAGGCAGGGTATTGCTGATGGATAACATATCAGTAAATTCGTCCTCATCCATCCATTTATACTTCTCGACAGCTTCCTTCCGCATAAGCGGGATCGAGGCCGGCCCGCCGCCGAAGCCCAGCATTCCTATCCGGAAGAAAGCGATAAAAATATCCCATTGCTTTTTCATGAATATAACAATCCTTCTTTATCTCATTTTCAAGCCTGTTCTACCATACAGCGATATGCCCGTCTGCTCTGGACTCGGTTCCTCCAGAGAGCACGCCGGTTTCCGGGTTGCGCCAGATGATTTGCCCGCGTCCGAAGCTGTTCGGCTCCAGCTGTATGTGTATATCATGTCCTTTTTGACGCAATTCTTGAGCAATTGTATACGGAAATCGATGCTCTACCTCTATCCTTTTCTCTTTCAACCATTGCCATCTTGGTGCATCCAAAGCAGCCTGCGGATGAAGTCCAAAATCAATCGTATTCATCACAACCTGAACATGTCCCTGCGGCTGCATAAACCCTCCCATCACGCCGAATGGGCCAATTGCTACATTGTTCTTTGTAATAAAACCGGGAATAATCGTATGATAGGTTCTTTTCCCGCCTGCCAGCACATTGACGTGCGTCTCATCCATAGAGAAATCCCATCCTCGATTTTGCATCGCAATCCCTGTTCCGGGGATCACTACTCCTGAACCAAAGCCCTTATAATTACTCTGGATAAAGGAAACCATATTCCCTTCTTCATCTGCTGTTGCTAAATAAACTGTTCCGCTGCCAGCAGGGTCTCCTGCATTAGGAAGAATCGCTTCCTCGCCAATCAATGCCCTTCTCGAAGCCGCATATTCCTCACTCAAGAGCTGCTTCGTTGTATAGCGCATTTGGATTTCCTCGGTAATATGCCGCTTCCCGTCTTCAAAAGCCAGCTTCATCGCTTCCATTTGCTTATGATATGTATCTACTGATTCCTTGGCTGTCATCGAATAGCCTTTTAAAATATTCAACGCTTTCAGCGCAATGATTCCCTGCCCGTTCGGAGGAATCTCCCAAACATCATACCCCCGGTAATTGACCTTTATCGGAGCTACCCATTCTGTTTCATGCTTTTCTAAATCCGTCTTTGTTAAAAAACCGCCGGCTTCCTCAGAGGCCCGGGCAATTTTGTCAGCCAGCTCTCCTTCATAAAAAGAAGCGGCATCCGTTTCTGCAATCGCTTCTAACGTCGCTGCATGATCAGCTGATTTCCAGATTTCCCCCACTTTAGGAGCTCTGCCGTCAGGTGCAAAGGTTTCAAACCAGGCAGCAAAATCATAGCCCTCTTCCTTTTGATACATTTGATAGGCTTTCTTCCAGAAGCGTGCTAATATTGGCGATATCGGAAAGCCTTCCCGGGCATATTCAATAGCCGGCTGCAGCGTTTCTTTTAAAGACAATTTGCCAAATCGTCTGGACAACTCTGCCCATGCTTTAGGTACACCAGGCACCGTTACAGGTATCCACCCGAATGGAGGAATCGTATCATATCCTTTTTCTTTGACTGCCTCTATGGAAATATGTTCAGGAGACCTTCCGCTGCCATTCAAACCATGCAGCTCCCCTTTTGTCCATACAAGGGCAAACGCATCTCCGCCAATTCCATTGGATGTCGGCTCTACCACTGTTAAACAGGCCGCTGTCGCAATCGCAGCATCAATGGCATTGCCGCCTTTTTTCAAAATTTCTAACCCCGCCTCCGCTGCCAAAGGCTGGCTCGTCGCAACCATCCCTTTTTTTGCGTATATAGATTCTCTTGCAATTGCATAAGGATTAAATTTTTGATGTATCTGCTCCATCTGCTCATCCTTTCAAGGACTATTTTGTTATCGTCTGACCGGCAAGAAAAACCGGATATCCCATCAAAAAAACACGGAATATGAAAGACTCTATCCCCTTTCTTTAAGTCTATCATACTTGTTCTGGAATCTGTAAGCGTTCTTGCTAATCTATCCATCTAAAAAAAGACTCTTCCTGCCATTCATAGGAAAAGTCTTTTCAAATCAAATTTAATTACCTGCGAAAAAAAGTCCAAGCTGTGCTAATAAGGCACTGCACAGATACGTTCCTGCAAATACAAAGACAGCAACAATCGCAATTTTCCAGGAGGTTCTCCGCAAATCAACAAGCCGGTTGGCTACGGAAATACCGGCAACCGTCAAAATTGGTGTTGTAATCGCAAGAAAGTCTACAGACTGGATTGCTTCAACGAAAAAATCTGAAATCAGGCACATCGTTAAAGATGTAATTGATACCCAGCCTAAAATAGGAAAATCACGGATGACTTTGATTGGAACTAATTTCATAAGATCAGCAATAATCACACCCATAAATGAAAATAACCAAAGGATTCCTAACCCGACAAAGGTCATGGATGTAATTGGTGTCGAATCCGGGTTTTTAATCAGCTTGATTTCTTGTGCAAATAAAATCAATGCTACACTTAATAAAAGTACGAACGCATATCGGATATAACGGCGCATGGTCGGGTTCATTTTTTGTCACCTCTAACTAAGAACTTATATACAACCTGCTGTAACGGAGCGGCAAGGAATACCATCGTAAATGTACCGATAAAGCTGGTTAACAGCTGACTGGCGGAAGCATAGGCTAAAATGGTGTTTTCCATTTCAGGAACTCTTGCTACCAGCGTGGCAGATGCCGCACTCATCATGCTTCCTGAACCTACTCCAGAAGCCATCGCAAGTGCCTCAACACGAATACCGAAATCAAGCAAAATCGGTGCAAATATACTAAAGAACATCGTCCCGAATAACGTACCGATGACATAAAGCGAGATAACTCCCCGCCCTTCCGGAGATTCCAATGTATACTTTTCGGAAATATACGCAAGCTCTCCTTCCCTTCCTAATCCTAAGGTGGCTCCAATTGCTTCGCGGCGCAAGCCTATCAATATAGCAATTGGCAGTCCGAAAAGAACTGTTCCCAGATTACCAATCTCCTGAATAATAAACACCCAGCCGACCTGCAGAATCTCTCTGATCTGCGGAGCAACATCGGACCCGTACCGAGCCATTAATGGAAGCATAATAAAAATTAAATATTTGCTTGCAAAATCAACATTCTTCTTACTGTATATCTTTTTCAGAATACCTTTCCGCAAAAACGGCAGAGCAAGGATCATCGCAATGGCAATCGCAAAAACTAATGGAAGCATCGAAATGGTCATTGAACCGATTGTAAACGATTGAATACCAATCAGCTCAGCTGCCGCAATAACTGCCAGGACAAACAATACAAAATAAACAAAATTTTTCACCATATCTATTCCCCAATTCTTAAAGTACGTGTTTAAAAAGCCCCTTTTATTAGGCCTTTTGAACATCCTTTTAAACGCAACTAGTTGGAACCATCCACAATCTGATTAATCACCGAAAGATATTCCGAATAAGAACGTTTGTACAATTTTTCCTTGTCCACATTTTCATCTATATTTTCTAATACTTCCGCAACAAATTCCGGGAAAATGCTATAAATAAATTCCGGATCCACATCAATGAAATCATCACCATGAATCGTTCCTGTAAAGCCGCTGTAGCCGATTTGGATACATGGAATCATATACGATAAATCACCAATATCCCCAGCCGCACTAATAAAGCTCTCGTTATCGATTTCATCAATTTCCGAAAAATTATCAAAAACAGCTTGTACAAAGGTGGAAAGGTATCTGTTCTGAATAAACGGAAGGTACCCCATTTGTGTATGTGTTCCCACGTCCCCCTGCAGGGCAATCGCGCTTCCCTTAGCTGCATCATCCAGTTTGGCTGCCGCTTCTTTTAAATAATCCACGGTTTTTGTCCGGAGATCGGTGCCAACTGTGATTTCATTCGGAACCACATTGGTCGACATATCGGAGCCCATTACAATAGGATTAATACGAACATGCTCCTTCTCATCCAGCTGCTGTCTCATTAAACCGACTGCAGTATTGAAAACCGTGGACATGCTGTAGGCATTCTTGCTGGAAAACGGATCAAAACCGGCATGCGTTGCTTTTCCTTTAAAGGTATACTTTTTATAAAGAAAACCAGCTAAATCGCAATTCACATTCACTGTCCGGTTATCAAACTCGCCGCCAATGGCATGTACGCAAATAGCTAAATCGATATCATCAAAAACACCCAGCTTCATCAATTCCGGCTTGCCGCCATAATGCGTGATCGTTCCCTGTTCAATCAATGCATCACGATAAGCCAAATCTAAATACTCTTCTGCTGGGACAAAGATAAAACTTATTTTATTTTTCCAATTCTTGCTGGCATTCGTCTTCACGTAATAACGATAGATTGCCAGTGCGATGCCCACTTGCGTATAGTGTCCACAGTTATGAGCCGCTCCTGTCTCTTTATCAGCGTACATATGTGATGGTGCATACACTGCATCCAGCTCAGCAATAAACGCAATATGTGTATCCCCTTCTTCGGGCCCTAATGTCGTCTTGAATCCTGTCGTACTGAAATGCTCGATGTCCACATCTGGATCAACTTCCTTTAAAAAGCGGATGATATTCTCTTTTGTCCGCTGTTCTTTATAGCCTAATTCCGGGTGGTAATAAATATCCTCTGCCACGTCTTTTATCAGCTGATATTGCTCTTTAAAAAACATAATGGATTCTGAACGCTCCTTTTCAACATGTTAAAGTGTTAAAGCATGATAATATCTTATCACTCGACAAATTTCACGTCAATACAGCTTTTTCACACTTTTTTGATATTATTTTGAACATCATGGTACAGGCTTCCAAAAAAGAAAAAGCATAGGAAACAGAGGTATCATAAAAAATCTGCTTCCTACACTTTTTTTGCTATATCAACCGCATAGCCTATTCACTGACTTCAATATCATATTTCCGTAACCAATAATCAATCTGGCAGAGATGAGCAATTAACTGCGGCCCTCTCATCAGCTGACCATACCACGGATCCTTGAACTCTTTCCCCGTCCTTTCTACAATTTTCTCTACCTTATCCTTCTTCAAAAACTCAAAGATCCTTGCTTCGGAGTCGGTTAAAATCTTCCGCATCCACTGCGACACCTGCTCCGTATATTCCGGCTGAAATGTCCTTGGATAAGGGCTCTTCTTCCGGTAAAGCACCTCTTGCGGCAGAACGCCTTCCATCGCCTTTCGTAAGATCCCTTTCTCCCTGCCATTCGCCATTTTCATTTCCCAGGGAATATTCCAGACATATTCCACAAGATGATGATCTGCATATGGAACACGCACTTCCAGCCCTGCACCCATGCTCATTCGATCTTTTCTGTCCAGAAGCTGGGACATAAACCACTGCATATTTAAATAAAACAATTCCCTGCGCCTTGCATCTACCTTGCTTTCTCCATCGAGGCGAGGCGTTTCATCTATTGTCGTTTGATATCTGTCCTGCACATAATCTGCAATTTGTAATTTGCTCTGCCAATCATCATGCAATAATTCAACTCTTCCATCTAAAGACCGAATCCATGGAAAGCTGTCTCCCACGGCCGTCGGATCATGGAACCAAGGGTACCCGCCGAATATTTCATCTGCACACTCTCCAGACAAAGCCACGGTTGTATGCTTCTTCATTTGCTGGCAGCACCATAATAAGGAGGAATCAATATCTGCCTGCCCCGGCTGGTCTCTCACTTCGACCGCTTCTTTCAGCAGGGAAGCAAGCTCCATCCCTGTAATCACTTCTTCATGATGATCTGTTGAGAAAGCTTCCACCATTTTTTCAATCCATTGCTGATCACTGGAAGGCTGAAATTTACTCTCCTGAAAATGCTTTTTATTACCTTGGTAATCGAGGGAGAAGGTCGATAAAGCGCCCAGTCCTTTTTCTTTGTAGTGATTTGCCGCTATGGCTGTAATTGCACTGGAATCTAAACCGCCTGACAGGAAGGTAGCCACAGGTACATCTGCTACAAGCTGCCTTTGAACGGAATCGATAAACAGCGTCCGTACTTTTTCTGCTGTCTCTTCTAAGGAATCCTTATGCTCTTTACTTTCTAAATTCCAATAACGCCAGACCTTTATTCCTTCTCTCGAAACAGCCATCGCATGCCCGGCTCTTAATTCATTGACATCTTTAAACAACCCATGCCCCGGTGTTCTGGAAGGCCCCAAACCAAAGACCTCCGAGAGCCCGGTCCGATCAATTTTTGTTGTTACCTGCGGATGCGCAAGAAGCGCTTTTATTTCGGAACCGAACACAAACGTTTTTCCTTTTTCACTGTAAAAAAACGGCTTTACCCCTAAACGGTCACGTGCAATAAACAGCTTCTCCGCCGCATTATCCCAAATAGCAAACGCAAAAATACCGTTTAAGTGGTCCACACAGTCTTCCTTCCATTCCATATAACTTGTTAACAGGACCTCTGTATCCGAGGATGTCGTAAATGTATACCCCCGCTGCATCAGGCTTTTCCGTAATTCCTCTGTATTATAAAGCTCTCCGTTATAACAAATAACGTATTGCTTATGTTCCGCCTCTTTGGTCATCGGCTGTCTGCCGCCCTCTAAATCAATAACAGAAAGACGGGTATGGCCAAATCCTACGTGACCATCCAGCCAATAATCCGTTGCATCTGGACCGCGCAAAGACAATGTAGCTGCCATCTTTTCTAATGTGTCTCTCTCGTCCCTCGCACGTTTATCCCAGCTAATGAATCCGGTAATTCCACACAAATGGCCTCATCCTCTCTGGCAATGTCTCCAGTTCCACATTAGCCTATGCTATGCCGGCCAAGTTCGTGCATAACCAGAGGAATGTTTGGTTAGAAAAATGGATTGTTATGATGGTGTTAGGGGATGATCTTAAAGTTTCGTTTCATACTTTTCGCCAAAAGAACGACCAAGAACATTACTTGGCCTTTAAAACCTCGGCGTTCTTGCCAAAGAGATGAAGCTAATTCTAGCGACGCTTTTTGATGGGACGAGTAATCGCAGTCCCAGAAGAAATACACGGAGACTCCTATGGGAATGCGCAGAGTGAAGACCCCGCAGAAAAAAAGTGACCTTCTTTTTTTCTACCCGCGGGGCATAAGTGCGACTATGCTTCTGTCTGCGCCTGACGGCTTGCCAATCAGCAAGTCTTCTTTAAAGGAGGCTGAGCTCAAGCCCACGGAAAGCGGAGTGTATTTCTGGGGTTGCGATTACTCACCCCATGAAACCCGTTGGAGCGGCTATATTCAGCATTTTTTATACACTTTCTTACCTGCATAAAAAGACCATCTTCATGATGATCCTTTATTTGCAAATTTATTTATCTTTTATCGTTACACCCTCTGAGCTTCCGATGATGACAGTATCCGCCATATCAATGAACAGACCAGTTTCCACCACACCTGCAATCGCCTGTATTTTCCGGTCTAAGTCAGCTGGATCCTCTATCCTTTCAAACGGACAGTCTACAATATAATTTCCATTATCGGTGACAAGCGGCTCTCCATCCTTCAAACGAAGCACCGGCACACAGTCAAGCTTCTCTATTTCATGAGCTGTACGTTCCCAGGCAAACGGCAGGATTTCTACCGGCAAAGCATACGCTCCTAAATGGTCAACCATTTTTGACTCGTCCACGATAATAATTAACTTCTCGGCAGCCTGCGCAATGATTTTCTCTCTAAATAACGCTGCACCGCCGCCCTTGATTAATTGAAAATCCGGATCCACTTCATCTGAGCCGTCAATTGTTACATCCAATTCCTTTGTTTCCGCAAAATTAGTCAGAGGAACGCCGAATTCCTTTGCCCATGCACCGGTCTGAATAGAAGATGGAATTCCTTCTATTTGAATGCCTTCCTGCTCAATTCTTTCACCTAAAGCGCGAACAAGCCAATATACCGTGGAACCTGAACCTAAACCGACTTTCATTCCATCCTTCACGAAGGTCGCCGCTTTTTCGCCGACTGCTTTCTTTAATTGCTCCTGTGTATTCATCATATTTGCCTCCTGAATGAAGATTCTTAATATCCGAGATGATCTGACGCTTATAAATTACTCATTATGTATCCGTATCCATTATAGCGCAAATGAGAGGTTTTAGAAATAATCAAATATGTGAGGGGAATGAAATTAATAGTAAAAATGATGATGGATTCCGCGTCAACCGCCAACTTACAAAGAAGTATTATTATGATATAATCCACCATATAGGGAACACTTATCGAGAAGGGAGTGAACTGGCAATGAGTTTAGCAGAGATTTCTCGGAATGAAGGCAAAGAAGAAGGCTTAAAAAAGGGAAAAGTGGAAGGAAAAACAGCACTGGCTAATACTGCTATTCGATTAATCACAAAATTCGTAGCTCCACCTTCAGAGGATATAAAGCAAAAGGTATACAAACAAGAAATAAGTACTTTAGAAACCATGATGAGTCCTATCGATGAATTTGAAACAATAGAAGACGTAAAACGATACTTGAAATAGACAAAGCACGGGGTTTCCCGTGTTTTTTGTATATTTAGAAGGTTAAACTTTACACTTCTTTTAATGAAACAAGCAGTCTCTGTCCGAAATTTTTTGTGAAGAAAGAAGAAAGAATCAAAACTGTTATAGATAATTACTCTTGACAAAGAATACCTCCAAAAGAAAAGACCCGCAAGCTGCGAGTCTTTCCCAATCATTCTATTAAGGCAATACTGGTTCGTCCTGAGTCACACCAACTTCATAACGAAGTATTTCCTGTCCTTCTTGTCGAATATCCCAATTTACTACGCGTTCGTTAACCGGAGCTAATTCTGCACGGTAAACCGTTGGGAACACAGGCACTTGTTCTACCATATATTCTTGCCACTCACTATACACTTCTTGTCGATATTCTAGATCCATCGCTTCTGGAGAAACTCCTTCTTCTAGAAGACGTGTATTTTCTTCATCCTCCCAGCGAGTGAAATTATATATTACATTTGGTCCCCATAAGCCTGTCGGGTCAACATCCGTTCCTACTGACCAAGCAGCTGAATAAACATCAATGTCTGGATCATCATTACCCTGCTGTCCAATTCGATCATAGAAATCATTAAATTCTAATAAACGTCCATCAATTTTTTCGACTTTAATTCCAACTTGTTCCCATGATTGGATATAATAATTTGCTAAAGGTTCTGCGGTGTCTCCGCCTTCCATCGTTGCATAATTAAGCACTAGCTCTTCTCCGTCTGGATTTTCACGGATGCCATCTCCGTCTACGTCTTCATAGCCGGCTTCATCTAAAATTTGATTTGCCATATCCGGGTCATAAGTTGGCGTTTCAATAGAGTCATCATGATAAATTTCATAGAAAGACGGCATTAATGTGGTTGCATTCCAACGTAATCCATTATAAAAGCGTTCTCCTACAGCATCATTATCTACTGCATACCACATTGCCCGGCGCAATTCGACATCGCCGACTTTTGAATTTTCTAAATCCATATCTACTTTTCCATTCTCATCATCCCATGTTCCTAGTTTAAATCCGACATATGAATAAGATCTGTCGAGTCTTCCTAAGAAATCTACATTTGTTAAAGAATCTACTACATCTGGATATTGATCCGTAGGGAAAGAATCCACCATATCTACTTCTCCAGTTTCCAAGGCCTGTACGACAGTTTGAGGAGCAATTACTTTTAGTGTTACTTTATCTAAAGAAGGCTCGCCTCTCCAATAATCCTCATTCTTCGTATATGTTACAGACTCACCTGGAGTGATAGATTCCACTTTAAACGGGCCAATCCCAATCGGGTTTTCACGTACCGCATCAGAAGAAGACATATCTGCTACTGGAATATCTTCAAAGATATGTTTTGGCAACGCATAAGACCATATTCCGCCTGAAAGTAAGGAAGGTGTTGCTTGTTTAAAGGTCATTTTCAAGGTTTTGTCGTCAATAATCTCTAATCCTTCTATACTATCTGCTTCCCCATCATGATATTCTTCTGCACCGACGAGGTTTACAACATCCCCATAACGCGGACCGTCATAATCCGGGTCAGCTATAACTTCAATGGCAAATGCCCAATCCTCTGCAGTTACTGGTTCGCCATCATGCCAATTAACTTCATCACGAATTGTAAAAGTAAATTCATTTCCTTCCTCATTGACCTCAAATTGAGCTGCACCCTCTTGAGTATAAGTGAACGTATCGTCAACTTCTAAAAGCGCCTCATCGAACCAATCAATTACTTCCGAATCATATACGTCTGAATAAAAATTAAAATTCAAGGTTCCAGCAAAAACGGTATCTGATACAAGTCCAAAATTCAACTCTCCGCCATCCATTGCTTCCCCTTCTTTACTAGGACTAAAATCAGCTATATCATATATCTCCCCATCAGCTTCTTCTGAATCATTATTTTCTTCTGAACCGCTATCTCCGCTATCTCCTCCTCCGTCACCCTCAGCATCATCAGAACCGCCGCTGCAGGCTGCAAGTACAAGAAGTAGAACCAACATCATTGCAAATAAAAGCTTGCTAAATTTTGCTTTACTCATCCTTGTAAACCTCCCTTTTAATTATATTTCTTTTACGCCGGCAAGGACTACCGGCAATATATACTAAACATCAAGCTGCTGTAAGCAATTGATGTAAGTAACAGAATAAATTTCTAACCTCTCCGTTGTCTTGCATCTGCCGCACGCCGCAATGCTTCTCCGACATTACGGACACTTAGCATTAATAATAGAATCAATACTGCAGCCGGCACCCATATCCACCAGCGAAATTCCAATGTTTGCGGATTTGTTGCATAAGCTAATAATGTTCCTAAACTCGGCGTATCCTCAGGAAAACCAAATCCTAGAAAGGATAATCCAGACTCTATTCCAATATTTTGCGCTAAATTTAACGTCATCGTTACGATAATTAAGGATGTAATGTTGGGTAAAACCTGTTTAAAAATAATGCTAAAGTTAGAAGAGCCTAATGTTTTCGATGCTTGTGCATAATCAAGCTCTTTCTCCTGCAATGCTTTGGAGCGGATTAACCTTGCTATTCCCATCCAGTTAAAGGCTGCCATAATGACAGCGAAAGTGAAGATATCATAACTTGGTGTCATCGTTACAAAAACAATAATAATCATTAGAAATGGCAATACCATAAAGAAGTCGATAATACGCATCATGAAATTATCGATGTGCCCTCCAAAATAACCAGATACAACACCAAAAGCGATTCCGAATACCCCGCTTATAACTGTTACTAAAAACCCAATTGCTAAAGAATTACGTGTGCCAATAATTAATTGGCCAAATACATCACGTCCGCCATAATCTGTTCCTAATATAAATTGGTCAGAAGGCGGTTCATTAATAGCGAATAGATCCACCGTCACAATTTCAGCCTGATCTAGAAATAAAGAAATTCCAAATACGAAAGCGGTAATTAAAATTAAGAAAATCAATGAAACCAAAGCCAGTTTATCCCGAACCAACTCCCTTAATAAGATATTAAGGGAAGAAGGACTCTTTTGTTCAGCAATTTTAGCCGTATTAGCTTCCATATATTATTCACCTCAGTGTCTGTCAAAATTCTATTTAATACGGATCCTCGGATCTACCATACCTAAGATAATATCCGATAATAAAGCACCTAAGATGCTGGCAATACCGAATAATAAGGTAAGTGCTGTCACAACACTAAAATCACGCTGCCCGATTGATTCTAAGAATAAAAGCCCCATCCCTGGATAACCGAAAATCCTCTCGACAAACACAGTACCTGTAATTAAAGATGTGATTTCCCAGCCAAAGAAAGCTGCAATCGGCAGGACTGAGTTCCGGAAAATATGTCTGTTATAAACACGGTTTTCAGAAGCTCCCTTTGCTCTTGCTGTAATAATAAAATCCTTTTGCTTTGTATCAACAATTTCACTTCTTAAATATTGCACCGTGCCGACAACAGAAATCAATGCGATGGATATTCCTGGTAAAAGTGAATGATTTAATTTACTCAGGTAATATTCCATTGTCCCGGGTTGCATTCCAGGAGCCACACTGCCGCTTGTCGGAAACCATCCCAGCTGGTACCCAAAAATCCAAAGAATAACTAAAGCGAATATAAAAATAGGTGTAGCAAAACCAAGGTAGGTGTAGCCTGTAATTGCTGAGTCCAAAGGCGAATCATTATAACGCCCGCTGATAAGTCCAAGCGGGATGGCAATTAAATATGTAAATACAAGTGCAACAACAGATAACAGGACTGTATTATTTAATCGCTCAGAAATGACCGCTGTTACATCCGTTTTAAATCGATAGGACTGTCCTAAATCTCCCTGTACCAGGCCAGTAACCCAATCTGCATATTGGATATACCATGGATTATTAAGCCCTAACCGCTCACGCTGAATTTCCAAAGCTTCCTGTGTAATTGTCGGATCAATCAAACCGGTGAGTGCATCCCCAGGCATAAGCTGTGCCATAATAAATACAAGCACACTTAAAAATACAATTTGGGGAAATGTAATTAATAGCCTTCTAACAATAAATTTCCACATAGACGAATCAACCTTTCTCTGGCAAAGCAACTTTATGAGTGCTAGAAATAGACTGAAGACCGAAAGCCAGCCCGTTACCGTCAAAATACCTATCATAAGACTCACGATATTCTTTTGCTATTTCTTGCCGGAATTTAAATTGCCTCTCACGATTTTTAGGATCAATATCGGGAATAGCTGCAATTAACCGTTTTGTATAAATGTGCTGTGGGTTTTCAAAGATGTCTTTTGTGCTGCCCTGTTCCACATACCTTCCTTTATACATGATTGAGATATTGTCACACATATGCTTTACCACTCCCAAATCATGGCTGATAAAGAGATAGGTTAGATTCAATTCTTTCTGGATTTCCTGAAGAAAATTAAGCACCTGCGCCTGTACAGAAACATCCAAAGCAGACACAGGTTCATCTGCAATAATCAGTTTCGGTTTTAAAGCAATCGCTCTGGCAATTCCGATACGCTGTCTCTGCCCGCCAGAAAATTCATGCGGATATTTAAAAATACTGTCAGAACTCACATTAACGATATCTAAAAGCTCCTGTACACGTTTCCTCTCTTCTAATTTTGATAATTTTTCATAGTTCCGAAGGGGCTCTGCCACAATGTCCAATACCCTTTTTCTCGGATTTAACGAAGAATAAGGATCTTGAAAAATCATTTGGACATCTTTTCGGAAATCTTTGGTTTTTGCTTTTTTATCAGTAACGTCTTTTCCATTAAACAATACTTGTCCAGAGGTCACATCTTCCAAACCAATAATCGCACGCCCTGTGGTTGATTTTCCAGAACCAGATTCTCCTACCAATCCATATGTCTTCCCTTGCTCCAGTTCAAAAGACACCCCGTCAACCGCACGTATATGATCAACCGTTCGATTTAAAATTCCACCCTTAATCGGGAAGTATACTTGTAAATCTTTCACCTCAAGAAACGCCATTTTCCTGTTCCTCCTTATTATCCGGGAAGTAAAAATGCTTATAACAAGTACATCTGACAAAATGCCCAGGTTCCACTTCATGTAAGTCTGGGTTCTCCTCGTGATGAGATGCATCGACCCAAGGGATACGCTCTGCAAAACGACAGCCTGTTCTCGGCAGGTTTTTTAACGTCGGCACAACACCTTGAATCACATGAAGCCTGTCCTGTCCTTCTGTCGGCACCGAATTTAATAAGGATCTTGTATAAGGATGAAGCGGATTAGCAAACAACTTATCCACAGGTGCTATTTCTACAATTTGCCCAGCATACATAACCGCCACCCGGTCAGCCATTTCCGCAACAACGCCTAAATCATGAGTAATCAAAATAATCCCTGCATGTATTTTTTGTTTTAATTCTTGGATTAAATCAAGAATTTGCGCCTGAATCGTCACATCCAAAGCAGTAGTCGGCTCATCAGCAATCAACAGCTCTGGATCATTGGCAATTGCAATTGCTATAATGACACGCTGCCTCATCCCACCGGATAATTCATGTGGAAATTGCTCATAAACTCGCTCTGGTCTTGGAATGCCTACTAAATTAAGCAATTCAATCGTGCGTTTCTTTCTGCCCTGCTGCCCCAATTTTTTATTATGCAAAAATAAGTTCTCTTCAATTTGTCTGCTAATGGGCATCAATGGATTTAATGCAGTCAGCGGATCCTGGAAAATCATCGCCATCTCGTCTCCGCGTATTTTGTTCAGCTTCGATTTTGGCATCTTAACAATATTTTGATTATTTAACGAAATTTCTCCCTCTATTTTCGCTCTCGTGTGTAAACGCATGATTGAAAATGCCAAAGCGCTTTTTCCTGAACCGGATTCTCCAACAATCCCCAATATTTCATTTTTATTCAACGTAAGCGTTACATCATCCACCGCTGCGTAATATTCATCGTCAATCCGAAAAGATGTTTTAAGGTTTTTTATTTTTAACAATTCATTACTCAAACCCGTGTCCCCCCTTACTCAAATTGTTTTCTCTACGCTGTATGAATCTCTCCCTAAAAATTTCAGCCCCCTCCTTTTCTATTTATTGAATACTCAGATGACAAAAATTTGAGTAATTTCTGAATAAAAAAATGCATGTACACTCATTCATTTTAATTAATTCCTAACTAAAAAGATTTGTACAAACATTCCTGGTCTAAGCTCTGCTCTTCTACTAAATCATATCTGTTTTATCACGGAGAACCGTCCGTTATCTCCCTGAATCACTCAACTTCCACTGGCTGAAGTTTCGTTTTATAATTGCTGCAGCAATCATCTATGATATAAATCTAGTGCACCGATTAAGCGACTGTTTTATCTCGTATAACATTATGTAGTATGATAAAAGTATAACTGTTGAAATTTTTCTGAAAATTGTCCGTAAATAAACGAGAATTTTATCGCTTTAATACAGTAAAATCTATTCTATTTTCTCTCATCTCTGGCTCTTATAAAATATTGCATTTTTATTTCAAAAAGCTAAAGTTCGAAAACTTATCGTAAACAAACCTTAATATACTTTGAAATTATAGTTTATAACCTCCCTAAAATCAATAGGTTTTGGCAAAAAATAAAATTGGAAACGATATACATTTTTTCCTTTACGACATTAAAATCCTTTAAAACCAAGGGCTTATTCCAATAATTTACTACAAAAACCGGAATAATTTTTTTCATTCTTTCTCTTTTCTTTCGTGTCGTTTTATCGGTCAGAGTCATCTACATACCGTCATTTTTAACATATATTAACAATCTAATAAAGGTGGATATACCTTTAAAACAGGATTAAATTGGATATTTTAACGTTAAACATTTATCTATTATCTTGAAATGATTTTAGAAAATGCAACAAAATTTGATTTTATCTGCAGACCTTTTTGTTTCTATTCATTTTTCACAACACTAAAAAACTTCATTCCATAAGGTTTCCCTTACGGAATGAAGTTTCATTTTACAAAGCGACATATGATTTAACTTTTTTTGGCTTATACTTTTCGGATAACTCTTGAATTCGCTGCATGTTCCCGATATCGAGGTTCCCACCACTCACGATGACTCCGCAATGTCTAGAACGAAGCTGATGATGATGTGCGAATAGGGCTGCCAGAGCGGCTGCTCCAGCTCCTTCCATCAATGTTTTATTCCGTTCAAGCATATATATAATCGCTGCAGCAATTTGTTCATCAGTTACAGTGACAATATCATCGACATATTCCCGGATGATCGGTAAAGTATGCTTTCCGGGTTCCTTTACTGCAATACCTTCTGCAATGGTGTTCACCTGCGTCCATTTTTTCACCTGTTTAGTGCGATAGCTGTCATAAATAGCTGCAGCTCCTTCAGCCTGTACACCAATCACTTTGATATTTCGGTTGATATGCTTAGCAGCAACTGCAATTCCACTGATTAAACCGCCGCCGCCAATTGGTACTAAAATCGTATCGATACGGTCTTCCTGACGCAGCAGCTCCATAGCAATAGTACCTTGTCCAGCCATAATATCATGATCGTCGAAAGGATGAATATAGGTTGCGCCAGTTTTCAGCTGATGCTCCAGTGAGGCCTGATAAGCTTCTTGAAAGCTCTCTCCTGTCAGGATAACATCTGCACCATAATTTCTGGTTGCATTCACTTTCGCAAGCGGTGTGCCCTCTGACATAAATATTGTTGCCTTCACACCTAATTTGGATGCGGCATGTGCAACTCCCTGCGCATGATTTCCGGCAGATGCAGTAATAACACCATTCTCAAGCTCTTCATCTGTCATCTGCATCAGTTTGTAGCTTGCGCCCCGAAACTTAAATGCACCCGTTTTTTGCTGATTTTCCATCTTACAATAGACATGCTTCCCTACTAATTCATCTGTTGTATGTGATGTTAACAGCGGTGTTTGATGAACAATTGGCTTTAATTTCTTCCATGCTTGATATACTTTTTCACCAGTTAAGCGATCCCCAAGTGAATCCACACTCCTTCAGTCCTCTTATTCATTATAGTTTTCTATCTATCTCTCTATTTTCTCATAATTAAAGCTGCTTATCATCTCTAAGCACGTTTTTCTTCAAATGCCTTAATGGCATCTTCTTCTAAAAGCGTCAGTGCGATATCGTCCCAGCCGTTAAGAAGCTTTTCCTTATGGTAAGCTGGAATATCAAAGGAAACAACCGTGCCATCTGCATCTGTAATTTTCTGATTTTCTAGATCAACATCCAGGGTTAAACCATCTTCCGCTTTTTTCATCCATTGCTGCACCTGTTCTTCATTCATCTTTATTACTAATATGCCGTTTTTCAACGAATTATTATAAAAAATATCGGCAAAGTCCGGAGCAATAATTACTTTAAATCCGTAATCCTCCAATGCCCATGGTGCATGCTCACGGGAGGAGCCGCAGCCAAAATTATCGCCTGCTAAAAGCACTGTAGCATTTTCATATTTGGGCTGATTTAAAACAAAATCATCACGTAAGTTCCCGTCATCGTCAAAACGCCAATGGAAAAATAAAAATTTACCAAAGCCGGTGCGTTCAATTCGTTTTAAAAATTGCTTCGGTATAATCTGATCTGTATCTACGTTACTGCGATTTAACGGAGCAGCAATTCCTTTATGCTCTTTAAAAGCTTCCATCATCTACTCCTCCTAACTCGGTACTCCAACATATTTTCTCACGTCTACAAAATGTCCTTCAATGGCTGCTGCAGCCGCCATTTCTGGACTTACCAAGTGTGTGCGCGCTCCATTTCCTTGTCTTCCTTCAAAGTTCCGGTTTGACGTCGATGCACATCTGCCGCCAGCAGGGACAATATCATCATTCATTCCCAGACACATACTGCAGCCTGAATTTCTCCACTCAAATCCGGCATCTATAAAGATTTTATCAAGGCCGATTTCCTCCGCCTGCTGTTTTACCAAAAATGATCCAGGTACCACGATTGCTTTAATACCGTCTTTTACCTTCTTGCCTTCTACAATTTTCGAGGCTTTTTTCAGGTCACTCAATCGGGAATTCGTACAAGACCCAATAAAGACATGATCGACATGAATCGATGTGATCGGCTGATTTTCTTCTAAATCCATATAGGTCAGAGCACGTTCTACTTCGTCCGGATACTCTGAGTTGGCAATTGTCGGTGTAGAAGCATTGACTGGCACGCCCATTCCAGGGTTTGTTCCCCAAGTTACCTGTGGTTCAATTTCGTCTGCATAGATGGTAACGGTATGATCAAATTCTGCACCTTCATCTGTTGCCAGTGCTAACCATTCTTCTGCTAAAGCTTCAAAAGCTTCTCCTTCTGGAACCATTTCACGGCCGCGAAGGAATTCTACGGTTGTTTCATCCGGACTGATTAAACCGGCACGTGCGCCAGCTTCAATGGACATATTACAAACCGTCATTCTCTCTTCCATCGTTAATTTACGAATGGCGTCACCAGTGTATTCCATTACATATCCTGTTCCAAAACGAACGCCGAATTTTGCAATAATCGCCAGAATCAAATCTTTCGCTGTCACTCCAACACCTAAATCTCCAACGACTTGAACATTCAATGTTTTAGGTTTGTCTTGCCAGATTGTCTGTGTTGCCAAAACATGCTCTACTTCACTGGTTCCAATCCCAAATGCAAATGCTCCAAATGCTCCATGTGTGGATGTATGGCTATCCCCGCAAACAATGGTTTTTCCCGGTTGGGTTAAACCTAACTGCGGCCCAATGATATGGACAATCCCTTGATCCGGATGATACATATCCGCCAGCTTCACGCCAAAATCGGCACAATTCTTTTTTAGAGCTTCCATTTGTTTTTTGGAAATTTCGTCCTTCATGTTTTCTCTGTTAATAGTTGGAACGTTGTGATCCATTGTAGCAAAGGTTAAATCCGGACGCCTTACCTTTCGTCCATTCAGCCTTAAACCTTCAAACGCCTGCGGAGACGTTACCTCATGAACAAGATGCTGGTCGATATATAAAAGAGCCGGCTTTCCTTCCTCTTCTTTTACAACATGCTTATTCCAAATTTTTTCAAATGCTGTCAAAGCCTTTCCCAATTTCTACACCTCCGAAACGATACATATCGTCCTTAAAATAGTTCAACTTCCTTATACATAAGAGCTACAAATTGAATCAGAAATACACTTTGTCGTTAAATTTTCGATAATCGCTTCTGTTATTTCATCTGTACTCATTTGTTTGCCATCTTTAATTTTTAAATCTGCTGTATGATAGCCCTGCTCCAGGCAATCCATCACCGCGGATTCGATTGCTTTCGCTTCTTCCTGCATCCCCAGGGAGTATTCCAGCATTAATGCCGTGGATAAAATCATGCCGATTGGATTCGCAATCCCTTTTCCAGCGATATCAGGAGCTGAACCATGGACCGGCTCATACATTCCTAAACCGTCTGTGCGGACACTTGCTGATGGAAGCATGCCAAGCGATCCTGTCAGAACCGAAGCTTCATCGCTTAAAATGTCGCCAAATAAATTCTCTGTGACAACTACATCAAATCCGCTTGGATTGGTAATCAGCTTCATTGCAGCGGCATCTACCAGCAAATGCTCTACTTCTACATCTGGATAACCAGCTGCTTTTTCATTCACGATTTCTCTCCAAACCCGGCTGGATTCTAATACATTTGCTTTATCCACCGAAGTTAAATGCTTATTACGGATTTGTGCAGACTCAAAGCCCTTTTCTACGATTCTTTCAATCTCGTGTCTCGAATAAGCGAGTGTATCTACCACGTCTTCTCCATTGTTTCTGCGTTCACTAGGTTCGCCGAAATACAAACCGCCAGTCAATTCACGAACAATCATCATATCAGAATCTTTGACAATTTCTTCTTTTAAAGGAGAGGCATGTAACAGGGGCGGGAATGTCTTCACAGGGCGCAGATTTGCAAATAAGCCTAAGCCTTTGCGAATTCCCAGCAACCCTTTTTCCGGTCTGAATTCCGGCGGCTGATTATCCCATTTAGGACCTCCCACTGACCCGAGCAAGACAGCATCTGCTTCGTTACATGCATGAAGTGTATCATCTGGCAATGGCACACCATAACGGTCAAGAGCATCTCCGCCAATTGCACACTCCTGGAGAATAAACCGATGATGATATTCACTTTCAATCGCTGCGAGTACCTTTTTTGCTGACTCCATAATTTCTTTACCAATTCCATCTCCAGGTAACAGGACAATTTTCTTTTCCATTATTATTTCTCCTTCTTCTTACTCGTGAACGAGCTGTTTAATAGTAGTATTCTTTTGAACAAAGTAACATTTCACCGCTTGAACAAATGCATTTATGGAAGTTTGTCGAAACACGTCGCATCTCCTGCAAATCATTCGGCATCTCCAAACTCCCCTTTTACCTAAGAAAGCCTGTTTACACCTGTTTCGACAATTTCCTCAGGTGCCTGGTGTCTTCTTTTGATTGATACGCGCTATATACAAACAGGGCTGCAAGGAAGATCTGGATAGCTGGTTTCATACGTCCATTGAAGGAGGCTGGAAATCCAGCCTCCTTCCAATCCATCTTCTATTTTTTCAAGCTGCTTAGATTATTAGTTTAAATCAACTCTGGGTGACTGCTCACCATCTTTAAAGAGCCGTATCAAAAAACTTAATTTTGAGCGTGTGCTTTTTCATTTTTTTCCGTTACATCGTTAATTGGTTTTTTAACAAATGGCATTAAAGCACGCAGTTCTCTCCCAACAACTTCAATTTGATGTTGATTTTCACGACGGTTGATTGCGTTAAACTGCGGACGGCCTGTTTGGTTTTCGGAAATCCAGCCTTTCGCAAAGGTACCATTTTGGATATCAGAAAGAATATCCTTCATACGCTCTTTTGTTCCTTCATCAACAACTCGAGGTCCAGATACGAAGTCGCCCCATTGTGCTGTATCGGAGATAGAATAACGCATGTTTTCTAATCCACCTTCATAAAGCAGGTCAACGATTAGTTTTAATTCATGCAGACACTCAAAGT
The DNA here is from genome assembly GCF_038004725.1 of Oceanobacillus sp. FSL K6-0251. NCBI lineage: Bacteria > Bacillati > Bacillota > Bacilli > Caryophanales > Bacillaceae > Oceanobacillus > Oceanobacillus sp. FSL K6-0251. Next base: position 3,792,896 of record NZ_JBBORS010000001.1, read on the forward strand.
ATGCTACTTCCGGCTGATAGCCTGCTTCTGTCAATGTTTCAAATCCTGCTTTTACAAGTGCAGTAGCTCCACCGCACAGTACAGCCTGTTCTCCGAATAGATCTGTTTCTGTTTCTTCCTGGAAGCTGGTTTCCAATACGCCTGCTCTTGCTGCGCCGATACCATAAGAGTAAGCAAGTGCTACTTCTTTTGCATTTCCAGTGTAATCTTGTTCCACACCGTATAATCCTGGTACGCCAGCTCCTTCTTCATACGTGCGTCGTACTAAATGTCCAGGTCCTTTTGGTGCTGCTAAGAACACATCTACATTTGAAGGAGGCACGATTTGTGTAAAGTGGATATTAAATCCATGAGCAAATGCTAATGCATTTCCTTCCTGCAAGTTATCCTTGATGCTTTCTTCATATACTTTTGGCTGCATTTCATCTGGAAGTAATACCATTACTAAATCAGCCTGAGCTGTTGCTTCTGCTACTGAAAATACTTCAAAACCGTCTGCTTCTGCTTTTTGCTGTGACTTTCCTGGACGCAAGCCGACGATAACATCAAATCCCGAATCTCTTAAGTTCATTGCATGTGCATGACCTTGTGAACCATATCCAATAATTGCGATTTTTTTATCTCTTAGTACCTCTTGATTGATATCCTTGTTGTATAATACTTTTGCCATAATGTAATCTCCCTCTCATCTTTGTCTATTATTATAATTATTTATTATCCATGGGCTGACATATTGTTCAGCTCACTAAAACCTTGTTCAGGTTGATAACCTCTTGGAAATGCTGTTAATCCTGTTTTTGTTAAATCTTTGATGCCATATGGCCGCAACAGTCCAATCAATGCATCGACTTTTTCCGGCTTGCCGGTAACCTGTATCATCAGGCTGTCTTTGCTGATATCAATCACATCTGCACGGAATGCCGTAATCAGTGTCATAATTTCAGGTCTCGTCTGATTGTTCGCGACCACTTTTACTAAAGCGAGTTCTCTAGTCACAATGGCTTTATCTGTGACATCTAAAACCTTAATGACATCGATTTGTTTATTCAGCTGCTTCGTTAATTGCTCCAGCTTCTGCTTATCCGAAATTTCGACAACAAATGTCATTTTGGAAATACCTTTTACATCCGAAGCGCCGACAGAAATACTTTCAATATTGAACTGGCGTCTGTGGAGCATGCCAGTGATTCGATTTAATACCCCGCCGCGATCTTGAACGGTGGCAATGATTATCCGTTTCATTTTATTTTGTCACCCCAATCATTTCGTGCATTCCTTTGCCTGGTGCAATCATCGGGTATACACATGTCTGTCTTTCAATCCGGCAGTCAATAACAACCGGGCCATCATGCGAGAAAGCTTCCTCCAGCGCATCTGGAACATTCTTTTCATCCTCTACACGCATTCCTTTGATTCCATAACTCTCTGCCAGTTTCACAAAATCAGGGTTTTCTGAAAATAAGGAATGAGAGTAACGTTCTTCATAAAATGTTTCCTGCCACTGTCTTACCATTCCAAGTGCTTCATTATTCAGAATAACCACTTTTACTGGCAAATTCTGTGTTTTCAAGATAGACAGCTCCTGCAATGTCATTTGAAAACCGCCATCTCCTACGATAGAGATAACCATCTTATCCGGCTTGGCAATTTGTGCGCCGATTGCTGCAGGAAAACCAAAGCCCATCGTGCCAAGCCCTCCAGAAGTCACCCAATTATCCGGGTTCTTGAAGGTGTAGAACTGAGCTGCCCACATTTGATGCTGTCCTACATCGGTTGTCACAACCGCTTCTCCATTCGACTTTTCATATACCTGCTCGATTAGCCATTGCGGGCTGATTGGGTTATCCTCGCGGTTGTACCATAACGGATATTCTTTTTGATTCTTCTTGATTTTATCTAACCAGGCTGTATAATCTCCGCGGTTTACTTCCTGCTGCAGAAGTACGTTCAACGCCTGTTTCGCATCTGCTACGATTGGGATTGCTGTTTCAACGTTTTTCCCTATTTCAGCTGGGTCAATATCGATATGAGCTACTTTTGCATTAGGAGCAAAATGCTGCAGATTTCCAGTCAATCGATCATCAAACCGTGCTCCGATATTGATAAGCAAGTCACTTTCATAAATGGCTCTATTTGCTGCATACGTTCCATGCATTCCACCCATGCCAAGCGACAGGTTATCTCCGCCGGGATAGCTTCCCAGTCCCAGCAGTGTCGTGACAACCGGAATCTCCCAATTGTTGACAAATTGCTTTAACTCTTCTGTTGCTCCTGCAATTAAAATTCCTGCTCCAGCGAGTATGACCGGCTTTTCTGCTTTGCTTAGTTCATCCGTTACTTTTGAGATTTGCATCGGGTTCGGATAAACTGTCGGCTGATAGCCCGGCAAATAAAAATCATCCTCGTAATCATTGATTGTTACAGTTTCGGAAATACTTTTAGGAATGTCAATAACTACCGGACCTGGTCTCCCTGTTGTTGCAACATGAAATGCCTCGTTCACGATTCTCGGCAAGTCCGCGATATCATTTACCTGGTAATTATACTTTGTAACTGGTGTCGTGATTCCCATGACATCTGCTTCCTGAAAAGCATCTGTTCCAATAACCTGTTTCGCAACCTGTCCCGTGAATACAACTAATGGAATCGAATCCATCATAGCATCTGTAATTCCTGTAATTAAATTCGTTGCCCCCGGGCCTGATGTTGCAATAACAACACCTGGTTTCCCTGACACTCTTGCATAACCTTCCGCCGCATGTATGGAGCCTTGCTCATGTCGCGAAAGTACATGCTTGAAGGTTGTATCGTTACGGTGCAGCGCATCATAAATTGGTAAAACAGCACCCCCCGGGTAACCAAACACTACTTCAACACCTGCTTTTTCCAATGCCTGAACTAACAAATCAGACCCTGTGACCAAATTACTCTTCACTTCCACCCCTTGATTTGCATTAACTTTCACAACAATGCCCCTCCTTTTTCTTTTGAAAACGTGCCATTCACCACGCTTTCGGATGAATGATTGTGTTACACAAACGGAATACGCTGATATTTTCCTATTTGCTAAAAAAACTGAAATTTTCAATTAAACTAACTATTTGTCATGCGATTGGTTTCGGGTTTTTACGAAAATAATTAAAAAAGACCCTTTTCCCCCCATGTACATGCTTTCTTATCATGTATGGGGCGAAAAGGATCTGCTTTTCACGGTACCACCCAGTTTTACAAAGTTCTTTCAAACTTTGCCTCAATAGCTGCTAGAGCTATGTTTGATAACAGGTACATAGATTACCATGCACCTGGTCACATATAATTGGAATATTCCTTTCCATGTGACACTCAGGGACGATGTCGGAATAAGTAGCTATTCTGGGCTTCCAGCACCCCCAGATCTCTGTGAAAGCTATGGTCTTTTCCTTTTTTCCCGTCAACGTATTTAATATATTGGTGAAGTAATAACTTCTTGATATTTTAAAAATGTTTCGTTAAGAAATATCTTATATTGCGAACAATCATATCTTGTTTCTGTATGATAGTCAATAGTATTTTGTAATTTTTTTAATAATTCTATTTAGTCTGATTTTATGTATGCGTTTACATTGCTGATATATATTGTCATCGTACTTTTTGTTAAAATTAGATTACAGCTTATTTTTCTTAGGTTAGATACTTTGGCAAAGTGCTTATACTGCTGCTTCAAGCCGGCCATCCTAACAAATTAATTTAAATCCCGCTCCATTTAAACATGAAGAACCTTCATCAGATGATAATCGAATCACCTGATGAAGGTTCTATAAATTTAATTATGTTAATCACGATTCAAATAGTCAGTGACAGCACCTTTAGAAGAACATTTTACATTATGTGCGTATTTGCCTAAGATACCTTTTTTATATAATTCCGGCGCTTCCCATGCTTTACGACGCTTGTCCAATTCTTCATCAGACAGATCCACAAAGATTTCCTTCGTGGATGAATCGATAGTGATACTGTCGCCTTCTTCAAGGAGTGCGATTGGTCCGCCAGATTGTGCTTCCGGAGAGATATGTCCTACTACTAAACCATGTGTGCCCCCAGAAAAACGTCCATCTGTCAGCAATGCTACGGTTTCTCCCATTCCTTTCCCGACTAGAATACTGGAAATAGAAAGCATTTCCGGCATCCCTGGTGCGCCTTTTGGACCTACATAACGGATAATAAGTACATCGCCGTCTTTAATTTCATTATTCATCACGGCTTTTGTTGCTTCTGCTTCGGTATTAAATACGCGTGCAGGACCGGTATGTCTGGTTACTTTCACTCCGGATACTTTTGCTACCGCGCCTGTTGGAGAAAGGTTCCCTTTTAGAACAATCAAAGGTCCATCTTCTCTTTTTGGTTCATTTAATGGCATAATTACTTTTTGACCTTCTTTTAATGATGGTGCATCCTCTAAATTCTCTTTAATAGTTTTCCCAGTAACCGTCATACAGTCTCCATGCAGATAGCCATTTTCATAAAGCATTTTCATTACTGCCTGGACACCGCCAACATTGTGAAGATCCTGGAATACAAATTGCCCGCTTGGCTTTAAATCAGCAAGATGCGGCACTTTTTCCTGAAGTCGGTTAAAGTCGTCTATGGTTAAGTCCACTTCTGCTGCATGAGCAACTGCCAGCAAGTGAAGAATAGCATTCGTAGAGCCGCCTAGTGCCATCACAACAGTAATCGCATTTTCAAAAGCCTCTTTAGTCATTATATCTTTTGGATAGATTCCTTTTTCCAACAATGTTCTGATGGCTTCCCCTGCTGCTTCCACATCGGCAAGTTTTTCCTGTGATTCTGCCGGATTGGAAGAGCTTCCCGGTAAGCTTAATCCCATGGCTTCTGCTGCGGAAGCCATTGTATTTGCGGTATACATCCCGCCGCATGCCCCTGCGCCCGGACAGGCATGACATTCAATCCGATTCATCTGTTTATCATCGATTTTCCCTGCATTATGCTGCCCGACACCTTCAAATACAGAAACAATATCAATGTCTTTTCCATCAAGATTTCCAGGTGCAATGGTTCCGCCATATACAAAAATTGCCGGAACCTCTGCATTGGCAATTGCCATCATACATCCAGGGATATTCTTATCACAAGCGCCTATCGCAACAAGACCGTCTAAATTTTCTGCCCCGACAACTGTTTCGATGGAGTCAGCAATCAAATCTCTGCTAGGAAGAGAATAGCGCATTCCCTGTGTTCCCATAGAAATACCGTCAGATACGGTGATTGTGTTAAAAATTAACGGCACACCGTCAACTTTTCTAACTCCTTTTTTAGCAACTAAAGCTAAATCATTCAAATGGATATTACACGGCGTTACCTCTGCCCATGTACTGGCAACTCCGACCATCGGTTTTTTAAAATCCTCATCGGTCACCCCGACTGCACGTAGCATCGCCCTATTAGGAGCTCGCATGGTGCCGTCAAAAGCTTTACTTTTTATCCTTAAATCTTTCTCCATTTTTACACCTTCCTTTTTCGACTATTATAGGTATAATATTCGCATAGTTCAATTTATTTAGTGTTTTTTCTTTTTTATAAACATCCTGGAAAGCGATTTCCATGCCGGAATGAACGGGTTTTAAATTTTTTAATGTCTCTCCTTAACGACAATTCTCTTCTCTGCTGCGCCCATATAATATGTAACTTTATATTGACAATACGGTTGAGGTTGCTATATTGGTAAGAAATACTTTTTCATATGAATCTGCATTTTTAAATACTTTTATGTTAAAATATCCGTATGTTATTAATTGGATATCGATAAACATCCGTTTTTAACCTCACAAAAGTATCTTAACCTTATAAAAAATGTTACATTGTTTGCCAATAAAACATTTTAAAGACATTGTATTTTTTTATAAAACTGGATTCTTGAAAAGTTGCTATCATATCCAATAATACCAGTTTGGTACTTATTGATATTCCATTTATTAAATTCATTTTAAAGGAGCTTACCATTCATGCTAAAAGATCAGCACATTCTAAGAATACCTGGGCCGAGTCCTATCCCTCCAAGTGTAGGGCGCGCAATGAACCAGACTATGATCGGTCACCGCGGGAAAGAAACGAAAGAATTATTAGAACGGATTCTTCCAAAGCTAAAATCTGTATTTGGAACGAAGCAGGATGTGATTCCTGTTGCCGGGAGCGGGACAGCAGGTTTAGAAATGGCTGTCAGCAACGCTGCACACCCGGGAGATGATGTTCTTGTTATCGTCAGCGGAGCATTTGGTGATCGTTTTGCAAAAATATGCGATGCTTTTCAATTAAAGCTGCACCGAATTGATGTGGAATGGGGAGATACAATTGACCCTCAAGCCGTTCAAGAATATTTACAAGCACATCCGGAAATCAAGGTAGTCTTTGCTACATATTGTGAAACCTCTACCGGTATTTTAAATCCAATTGAGCAGCTTGCCAAAACCGTACATGAATCTTCTGATGCTCTTTTCGTTGTGGATGGTGTGTCCTGCCTGGGCGGCGTGGAAGCTAACATGGACGAATGGGGTGTGGACATTTATGTAACAGGTTCGCAAAAGGCATTTATGCTGCCGGCCGGTTTAATGTTCATTGCAGCAAGCGAGCGTGCCTGGAAGGTTATTGAAGACAATCCGCAGCCGCGCTTCTATTTAGATATGCGCGTTTACCGGAAAAACTTAGAAAAAGTATCTACACCGTATACACCTGCGCTTTCCCTTTTATTTGGACTCGATCAAGTTCTGAATCTGCTGGAAGAGGAAGGCCTGGAAAATGTGTACCGCCGGCATATCGTTATGCGTGATATGACAAGAGCTGCTTTTAAAGCACTGGATATTCCTTTACTGGCAGCAGATGAAGATGCTTCTCCAACCGTAACAGCGGTCCGGCCGGCTGACTTTGATTCAGAGGCGCTCCGTTCTGCAGTCAAGGAACAGTTCAATTTAACCATGGCCGGCGGACAGCAGCACCTGAAAGGATCGATTTTCCGTGTCGGGCACATGGGCTATTGCTCTCCTGCTGACGTGCTGCAAACAATCAGCTTAATCGAAATCGGTCTTGTGAAAATCGGAAAAGATATCCAGCTTGGCAAAGGGGTTCAGGCTGCCCAAGAAATTTATTTGCAACAGGAGGAAAAGTAACTCATGACATATCGTGTATTAGTCAGTGATCCATTAAGTGACGAAGGAATTAAACCATTAAGAGAAATCGAAAATATAGAGATTGTTAAAAATCCAGGCTGGGATGAAGCAGCGCTCTTAGAAAATATCGACCAATTCGATGCTTTACTCGTTCGCAGCCAGACACAGGTTACACGTCCTTTACTGGAAAAAGCATCCCGCTTGAAAATTGTCGGACGTGCCGGAGTCGGCGTAGATAATATTGATTTGGAAGCAGCAACAGAAAATGGAATTATTGTCGTAAATGCACCGAACGGAAATACCAATTCTGCTGCTGAGCATACTGTGGCCATGATTATGTCCCTGTCCAGAAATATCCCGCAGGCTTTCTATGCTTTAAAACAAAAGCAATGGGACCGCAAACGTTTTGTCGGTGTGGAATTAAAACAAAAAACACTGGGCGTTGTAGGGCTGGGAAGAATTGGTGCCGAAGTAGCGAAACGCGCCAAAGGACAGCGCATGAATGTAGTTGCTTATGACCCATTCTTAACCGATGAAAAAGCAGAGCGGATGGGAATAACAAATGCTACGTTAGAGGAAGTGCTTCGAGCGGGTGATTTCATTACAGTGCATACACCGCTGTTAAAAGAAACAAAACATCTAATTAACGCAGAAGCCTTTGAATTGATGAAGGATGGCGTACAAATTGTTAACTGCGCCCGCGGCGGAATTATTGATGAGGATGCTTTGTATGACGCGATTGTTTCTGGAAAAGTAGCGGGTGCGGCATTGGATGTATTTGAGCAGGAGCCTTTTACAGAACATAAATTACTCACCCTGCCAGAGGTTGTGGCAACACCGCATTTAGGCGCCAGCACAATCGAAGCGCAAGAGATTGTAGCCATCGATGTCAGCCATGATGTTATCCGCTTCTTAGAAGGTAAAGCAGTCCGCCACCCAGTGAACATGCCTTCTATCCCTAGTGAAGCAATGCATCAAATCGAGCCTTATTTCTATTTAGCGGAAAAACTGGGTACATTTATTATCGATTTAGCAAATGAAGTCATAAATGACATTCGTATTACGTACTCCGGCGAATTAAGTGACATCGAAACAGGTCCGGTCACTCGCAATGCAGTGAAAGGTATCCTGAAACGATTCCTCGGCAGCCGTGTAAATGATGTCAACGCATTATACTTGGCGGATCGTAAAGGAATTACTGTCAGCGAAAGCAAAACATCGGCACAAAAAGGATTTACAAATCTGATTACGATAGAAGTAACTGGACCTTCCGGAAGCAGAAAAGTTGCCGGAACACTATTAAACGGTCTCGGAGCACGCCTTGTCCGTGTTGATGGCTATCAGGTGGATGCGACTCCAGAAGGACATATGGTTGTTATCCAGCATATTGACCAGCCTGGTGTTATCGGACGCATGGGAAGTGCATTTGCAGAGCATAATATCAACATTGCTACCATGCAGGTGGATCGTTCAGATGTAGGTGGAAATGCCATTATGCTGCTGACCATTGATCGTCATTTAGAAGATAAAGCTCTTTCCGAAATTGCATTATTAGACGAAATTAAATCTGTTACTGCGATTGATTTGTAAAATATATTAAAAAAACCGTTTGAACCACGGCGTGCAGCTGTGTTCTAACGGTTTTTTATGGATAAAATTCCTTTATAAATTAAGGCTCCAGACATCCCCCCAATTAAGGTTGCAGGATATTTTTTAACTCCGTAAGTGATTTGATTTCATAGGCTGGTTCGATGTCCGTCCTATTTTCTGCATCAAATCGATTCAACCAGACAGAATCAATACCTGTCCGATTAGCTCCAATAATATCTGTATTCAAATTATCACCGACCATGACTGCCTCTTCCGGATCAATAGCGAGATGCTGTAAAACATGATGAAATATCTCCGGATCTGGTTTTCCTGTTCCGATATCTCCAGAGATAAAAATTTTCTCGAAATAAGGAGGTAATTCAGGTGAAATCTCTAATTTAAGGTTTTGGAGACTTGGCGAACCATTTGTAACCAAAGCAAGGCGATAATCCTTTCCCAGCTCTGTAAGAACAGACAAAGCATCCTCAAATAAATGCGGGCTCTCTATCCGATATGATCTAAAAGCCTCTGCCAATTTTTTAGCAAGTTCCGGCAGATCCGCCCCAGTATCTTTTAACCCCTCCAGCCAGGCTTTCTCCTGGTATACAGGAGCGATTTCCCGCAGCTTGCGGAACTCCTCCCCCGGGTCTTCAAACGTTGCCCACAGACCTTCAAATGGATTGATGCCAATTTTTTGTGTATAAGCATAGGTCGGGTAAGAAGCATATAATTCTCTTGCCCTCGTACGAACATTTTTTTCCAATTCAACCGGATTAGTACCTGCTTCCTTTTCCGCCAGCCGACATGTTAAATCAAAAGCATCTTGTACACTTTTTTTGTCCCATAAGATTGTATCGTCCAAATCAAATAATACCATTTTTTTCATTATTCATTTCCTCACTTTTCCATTTTAATCGTACCCGTAATCATAATTTAATAAATTAATTTAAAATTTAGTCTTGCTAAAATCTTTGATATGTCTTATGATATATAGAAATTTAATCAATGGCAAGGAGACTTTTGATATGGAAGAACAAACTATTCGCGTGCAGCGTTGTGAGACAAAAAAAGAAAAGCCACAGGATGATCAATTAAGTTTTGGGAAGATTTTCACGGACCATATGTTTGTGATGGATTATTCAGAACCGTTAGGGTGGCATAATGCGAGCATTGTACCATATCAACCACTACAAATTGAACCTTCTGCAATGGTATTCCACTATGCACAGTCTGTTTTTGAAGGTTTAAAAGCCTATCGTACGGATAACGGAAGCATTGAATTATTTCGTCCAGAGAAAAACATGGAACGTTTAAACAGATCAAATGATCGTTTATGTATCCCTCCGATTGACGAAGAATTTGCTTTAAAAGCCATTAAACAACTGGTTTCAATTGATCGTGATTGGGTCCCTCATACAGAAGGTACATCGCTATATATTCGCCCGTTTATTATTTCAACAGAAACTTACATCGGCGTGTCTGCATCTACACGCTATAAATTTATTGTCATTTTATCACCGGTAGGCGCTTATTATAAAGAAGGCATCAACCCGGTAAAAATTGCAGTAGAAGATGAATATGTACGTACCGTAAAAGGCGGTACCGGCGAAGCGAAAACAGGAGGAAACTATGCTGCAAGCTTAAAAGCACAGGAGCTGGTTGCTCAAACTGGTTATACGCAGGTTCTCTGGCTGGACGGTGTAGAAAAGAAATATATTGAAGAAGTTGGAAGCATGAATGTTTTCTTCAAAATCAACGGTGAAGTAATCACACCTAAACTGAACGGCAGCATCCTTTCCGGAATTACACGTTCCAGCGTCATCGAGCTGTTACAGCACTGGGATATCCCGGTGGTTGAAAAACGCATTTCTATCGAAGAATTGTATGAAGCTTACCAAAGAGGAGAATTAGAAGAAGCATTCGGTTCTGGTACAGCTGCAGTTATCTCTCCGATCGGCGAATTAAAATGGGGAGATAAACAACTGATTATCAACGATGGAAAAACAGGAGATATCTCGAAAAAAGTCTACGATACGATTACAGGTATTCAATATGGCCATATGGAAGATCCATTTAACTGGATGCAAAATATTGAAACCGAAAGTCCTGTAAAGCATTAATATTGAAAAACCAGACTGGAAAAATCCAGCCTGGTTTTTTTAGTTTCATAATATAAAACGAAACTTCATTCAGTGGGCGTTTTTGCTTTTCTCCCGCTGAATTAGCCTAAGTGATTCAGGGAGTTAGCGTCCGTTATCTCCCGTCTAAATAAATTTATTTTCGTTCTTTATTTTGAGGCGGGAGTTTTACGGACGATTCTCCGTGATAATCAATAATTATCTGATGCTGTATACATTTTTAGAGCTTTCTTTACAGTAATTTATTACCTGCAGATTGCCATAATTGATACCATTCTTCTCTCGTAAGCGTAATATCCGCTGCTTTTACCATTTCCGACAAACGTTTTGGAGTCATTGTTCCAATAATTGTTTGTATATTCGCAGGGTGACGCAATATCCATGCTATTGCTATCGTCTCACGGGCCACACCATATTTTTCTCCAAGCCTGTCCAGTTCTTTATTTAATTCCGGATAAGCATCCCGATCCATAATAAACCCGCCGAAGAAACCGTAACGGAGCGGGGACCAGGCCTGAATTGTCATATTATTTATCTGGCTATAATCAATCACTCCGCCATCTAAATCCTTTGCCTGATCAAAGGCCGTATTTGCATATAATCCCTGATCAATCATACCGGAATTTGTAACACTTAACTGTAACTGATTAGCCACGAGATCCTGCTCCACATATTTTTTTAATAACTCGATTTGACGCGGCCGGAAGTTACTTACCCCAAAATGCCGGACTTTCCCGCTTTTTTCTAACTCTGAAAATGCTTCTGCCACTTCTTCCGGCTCCATCAGCGCGTCCGGACGGTGAATCAGAAATACATCTAAGTAATCTGTCTTCAAACGCTTTAAGCTTTCTTCAACAGATGAAATCAAATATTCCTTGGAAGAATCATAAAATCCGTTACGGATGCCTGCTTTCGACTGAATTATCATTTTTTCGCGAATAGCGGGGCTCATATTAATCGCATCCGCAAATACCGACTCAGACTTTCCTTTTCCGTAGATATCTGCATGGTCAAAAAAATCGATTCCATGATCCAATGTATTATGAATCACTTTATTCGCTTGCTCTTTCGTACTTTGCTGCATCACCATACATCCCAAAGAAATGACTGGAACAGATAATTCGCTGTTTCCCAATTGTATACGCTTCATAATAATTCCCTCCCTGCTTTCTATTTTATCACAAGCTTCGACATTCCCGATAATAATCCGAGCTTGTTTTACTTTTTTCTTTATGGGAAATCAAGAACGTCAATGAACCTTTAAAACATCGGTGTTCTTGCCAAAGAGATGTCCGCTACGACGGGTTTCGATGGGACGAGTAATCGCAGTCCCAGTCCCAGTGTGAAGACCCCGCAGAAAAAAAGCGAACTTCTTTTTTCTACCCGCAGGGCATAAGTGCGACTTTGCTTCTGTCTGCGCCTGACGGCTTGCCAATCAGCAAGTCTTCTTTTCACCCGCTGGGCATAAGTGCGACTTTGCTTCTGTCTGCGCCTGACGGCTTGCCAATCAGCAAGTCTTCTTTAAAGGAGATGAGCTCGGGGCCTATGGAAAGCGTAGTGTTTTTCCACAACGGTCGCATTAACCTGACAACGTTGAAGATTACTCCCTCAATGAAACCCATTGGAGCGAATATATTCAGCATTTTTTTATATACTTTCCTATTCTACAAGAAAAACCTGTAGTGAGAAGGAGTTTCTCACCACAGGTTTTTCTATTCAGAACATTAGAGCGGGTAATTTTTCAAGCTGAAAGTCAGGTTATTTTTTCCGATTCGCAATGCTGCCCTCAGCCATTTGAATCATTCGTTTAACCATCTCACCGCCGACCGCACCGTTTTCACGAGCAGTCGTGTCAGCTCCTAAATTCACATGCATTTCATCAGCGATTTCCTCTTTCATCTGATTCACTGCACGTTCTGCTTGCGGTACTAACAACGCATTTCTTCGTTTGTCAGCCACCAGAGACCCTCCTCTTTTATTCAAAAGCAAGTATCATACTTGCTTGCTCCTATCTTGTGCAGAACGTTATAAACTATACAAGAAGTTTTAGCATAAGTGCTGGAAATTGTACATATGTATATCAAGGTGATTAAAAAAAGCTGAAAGCATTTTTAAGGAGGAACTACTTGATGTTAAAAGCAGATTACAGTATGGATATTAACCTGCCTCAATCAGACGTATGGCGTTATTTAGAAGATTGGTCTAATTGGGCGAAGCAGGTGCCCGGTTATCAAACACATAAGAACATATCCCCGACAGACTCGATTTGGGAGCTTCACGGAAAAGCAGGCTCCATTACTAAGGATGTAAAGCTCTATGTCAAAATCATAGAAATAACATCTCCGTCTACCGTTCAATTTCGGGTTCGTGATTCAGAAGACCGTTGTTTAGGAAGCGGCTGTTTTGAGCTTTCCCAGCTTTCTTCCCGTTCCTCCACACTGACCTGTCTATTAGAGCTTGAATTAAAAGGTTTAACAGGAAAAATAAGCGCACCATTGATTGGCTCCCTCCTTCCCGGCTTATTGGAAAAGTTTGTCCAGCGAATTGCAAAGCCTCTGACAGAAGCGGATTCTGTTGCTTTACCACTTTAAAGCTATGCTGTTTACTCTTATTCTCAACAGTGATACATTTATATAGGTCTAATTATCATTGTCGGGAAAGGAACATAGCACATGGTTAACGCAAAACAATCGCATGCATGGAAGCAATATGCCTATATTATTATTGGAGCAACCATTGTCGGACTATCCTATAATATTTTCTTCCTGCCAGCACGATTAGCTGCTGGAGGTCTGTCCGGAATCAGCACGATATTATTTGAATTATATACGATTAATCCAGCACTCAGCCAATTTATCATTAATATCCCTATTTTTATTATTGGATGGATTACTTTAGGGAAGGATTTCAGCCTAAAAACATTGATTGGAACGTTTTGGGTTCCATTTGTCATTTTTTTATCAGGAGATATTCCGATTACAGTGACCAATCCATTTCTGAGCGCACTTTACGGCGGACTTATTCTTGGTGCGGGATTAGGGATTGTATATAAAGGAAATGGTTCTACCGGGGGTACAGCAGCTATTGCCCAAATTGTGAAGAAATTCACTGGTATTTCCAGCGGCTACTCGCAATTTATCGTAGATGGACTCGTTGTGATTACTTCGATTTTTGTATTCAGCTTCGAACTAACACTGTTTGCATTAATGGCAATTTATATCAGCGGTAAAGCAATAGATATTGTCCAATTACGAACATCCGCAACGAAGCTGGTAATGATTATCACGGATGAGGAAGAAAAAGTACAGCAGCTTATTCAGAACGGTATTGACCGGGGTCTTACGAAAATCCGTTCTGTCGGCGGTTATACGAAATTGGATAAAACCATGATACTGGTGGTGGTACAGCAGGCGGAAGCAGTTAAGCTGAAGAAATTATTACAGGAAGAAACACCTGACGCTTTCACTATTTTTATCAGTGCATCCGAAATTCTCGGGAGAGGCTTCTCACTCGATAAATACGATGGACAAAAATTTTAAAACAGGAATGGAAAGAGCCAGAATATCCGGATATTCTGGCTCTTTTGCTATCTATATGGTTTTTTCTATGCCGGCAGCATATTCATTATATTTTGATAAGCAAAACCTCTGACCTGCTCCTCTGAATAATGTTTTTGCAGTTCATTCAGCAAATACGTATAGCCCGAGGCGTCCGGAATATGATCAATATAACAGCTGATGCCGTCAAAGTCTGATCCAAAACCAATATTCTTCTCTCCGCCAAGAGCACAGACATGATCAATATGCTCCAAAAGGTCAGCAACCGTTGCTGTTTCTGCCCCTTTTTTCAAGAAGACCGGATAGAGCGCAAAATGAATAGGCGCTTTTTTTTCAATCAATGCTTTCAACTGGTCATCGTATAGGTTTCTTGGATGCTCACAAATTGCCCGGGCGTTTGAATGCGAAGCAATTGGATAATCAGCCAGCTCCATCACATCCCAAAATGCTCGAACAGAAAGATGAGATACATCTGTCAAAACATTATTCGCATTATTTAACTGGACTACTTTCTTGCCTAATCTGGTAAGTCCGGCTCCCCGGGGTTCTTCAGCGCCATCAGCACATAGATTTGCCGGATTCCATGTCAATCCAACAGATTTAACTCCCATTTGGTAAAGCGTCTTTAGTTTTTCAAGATCATTGCCAATTGCTTCGGCTCCTTCTAACGTCAATACGGCACCAATCTCATCGGAAGCAAGCGAATGAATATCCTTCCAGTTTTGAATAAACCGTACCTTCTCATTCTTTCCCACAATTTCTTCATGAAAAATGGCTGCCTGCTCTTGCGCATACTTCCATTGATCTGTTGTCGCCACATTTTCCGGATCAACAAAAATCGCAAAGAACTGGACCGCAACATTTCCCGCTTCTAACAGCTTCAGATTCGTTTCTATCTCCGGCGCATCTCGAAAATCAAGCTTTCTTTGCTCCAAGCGTGCTGTCTGTAATTTAAGCAGTGCGTCACAATGCGTATCGATTACCTTCATGCTGTCTCCCTCACTTAAAAGAATTATTATATTCTTTCTGTCTTAACTCCACACGCCGAATTTTACCAGAGGATGTTTTCGGCAATTCAGAAACAAATTCAATTTTTCGCGGATACTTATATGGTGCGATTTCATGCTTTACATAGCTCTGCAGGGCTGCAACTACTTCGCTATTTCCAATAATATTATCTTGTAAAATAACAAATGCCTTTACAACATTGCCTCTTACCGGGTCTGGGCTGGCAACGACAGCACATTCTTTCACATCCGGATGTTTTACGAGCGTATCCTCCACTTCAAAAGGTCCAATCGTATAGCCGGAGCTGATAATAATATCATCGCTTCTTCCTTCAAACCAGAAATAACCGTCCTCATCCATGCTTGCCTGGTCTCCGGTAACATAATAATCTCCGCGCTGTGTTCTTTTCGTTTTTTCCTCGTCTTTATAATACCCTTTAAACAAAGCAGCTGTATCAAGCGGAATGGCAATATCTCCAACCTCACCAGTTTTCACCAGCTTCCCGTCTTCATCAATAATAACGACATCATTTCCCGGAGTTGGTTTCCCCATTGAACCCGGGCGTACTTCCATCCCTTTTAAGAATCCGAGCAGCAAGGTACTTTCTGTCTGCCCGTAACCATCTCTGACTGTCACATCAAAATGATGTCTGAACTTATCAATCACTTCACGGTTTAAAGGTTCTCCGGCAGAAACTGTGCTATGCAGTGCATTCAAATTGTAATCATCTAAATTAGAAAGCTTCGCCATTAAACGGTACTCTGTCGGCGTACAGCAAAGCACATTAACCTGATGCTTTTCCAGCAGCTCCAAATATTTTGCTGCATCGAATCTTCCTGAATAGACAAACGCTGTTGCTCCCATCCCCACAATGGATAAAAATGGACTCCATACCCATTTCTGCCATCCGGGTGCAGCAGTTGCCCAAACCGTATCGCCATCTTGAATACTGAGCCAATAACGAGGAGCAGAGGACATATGTGCAAATCCCCAGCCATGAGAATGAATAACTGCCTTTGGATTTCCTGTTGTTCCGGATGTATAAGATAAAATGGCAATATCGTCTCTTGATGTTTCTACCGTTTCTAACTGATCAGAAGCTGCTGCTTTTTCTTTATCAATTGATACCCAGTCTTCTATCTCTTTTCCCACACTGAATTTAGCAAGCTGCTCATACTCTACAACTCTTTTAAACTCTTCCACACATGCTTCTGTCGCAACAACTGCATTAATTTCGCCATGTGAGATACGAAATTGCAAATCCTTGGTCCGCAGCATCTCAGAGCTTGGTATAATAATCATTCCTGTTTTTAAGGCTGCAATATATAGTTCATACGCTTCAATACAGCGCGGCAGCATAATCATTATTTTATCTCCGCGTTTTAAACCGTGATTTAACAGGATATTCCCTGCCTTATTTGCATTCTTTATCAGATTCGTATACGTGATTTCTTTTATATCTCCATTTTCTTCTTCTAAAATAACCGCTTTTCTTCCTTCATCTGCAGCATATTTTTCAAATTCAGAAGTAATATTATATAATGCAGGTGCAATCAAATCTGATTTTTTCATCTTATTCCTCCTCAAATTAGTACCTCGTACTATACGTTAGTCATTATATCAAGAAATAAGAACAAGTTCAAAAGGATTTAAATTTTCTGATAGGATTAAAGATATAAAATTCTTCCTTCTCTCTTTTAGACAGCTAAAATTATATCCTTCTGTAAATAATGGTGTATGATAATAATTAAAAGGGAATAGTAACAGGAGGGAGTGTTGCTGATGTCAGCATTTAATGAGAAAGATTTCGATAAAGCTTATAATGAGGAAACGAAAAAAATAAATAAACAGCTCGATAAAGATATTATTTTCGCCATGATTGGGGACATCAATACCGGAAAATCATCTACCATTAACCAGCTTATTGGTGATGATGTCGCCAAAGTCGGTGCACGTCCTGGAGAAACGATTGGTATTGATAAATATGTATACCGGGACAAAATTATTTTCGCAGATACGCCCGGGCTTGATGATATCAACCACACTAATTCGGAAGAAACCTTTCGCTTTTACCGCGAAGCAGATGTCATTTTATTTTTCCTAAACGCAGCTGGAACAGTTTTTTCAGAAGGGGAAAGAAAGTCATTTGAAACCATCAGAAAAGAAAATAAGCAGATTGTTTTTATTTTAAATAAAATTGATGCAGCAGATGATATCCCGGCTCTCGTTCAATATGTGAAGGAGCATACGTCAAAACGTTATCCGGTTATCCCGATTTCCTCCCGGACCGGAGAGAATATTGATAAATTACGAAATGAGATACTAGAAATTCTGAAAAAAAAAGAGAAGGAAATTCAATTCGCAAGACTTATTAAAGAAAAGTCGCAGACGGCCAACAAATGGATTTTAGGCGCTTCGGCCTCAGCAACTGCTGTCGGAGCAACACCGCTTCCTGGATCAGATTTTATTCCATTGACAGGAATCCAAGTCGGGTTAATGATTAGACTGGCAACCTTATATGAAAAACCATTATCCAAAAAGAAAGCAAAGGAGCTGACAATTGCCACGATTACTGGTAATATCGGCAAAACTATCTTTCGTCAGGTCTCCAAATTTGTTCCTGGTGCAGGCTCTGTCATCGGCGGAAGTGTTGCAGGCGGGATGACACTTGCGATGGGGTATTCGGTGAAATATGCTTATGAAAATAATATTGAATTGAATGCAGAGACGTTGAAGTCTCTTTACAGTTATTTTTATAAAAGAGGGAAACAAGAGGAGAAGGAAGAAAAGGACTAAAAAAATAGAATAAAGAAAAGGAAAAGAACGATTGCTTCTAATCTGCGAAGCAATCGTTCTTTTCCTCTATTATGGCGATATACTTACCCCTCAAACTCGCTCTTTAAAATAGAATATATCTTAATATCCTCTTGTTTCCCTTTTCTCCGCATCGACTTTCTCAATGTTCCTTCATAGATCATCCCTGTTTTATCCGTTAATTTATAGGAAGCTTTATTTTTCGGATGGCATCTTGCATGAATCCGTTCCAGCTTCACTTCTTCAAAACCAAAACGAACGATTTCCTGAACAGCTTCTGTTCCAATTCCCTTTCGCCAATATTTTCTAGAAAGCGCATAGGCGAGCTCGGCAGAATAATGCTTTTGATTCCAAGCTAAGTCAATGGTGCCGATAACACGATTGTTTTCCTTCCAGACAATGACCCACGTTGCTCCCATATGACGTTTGTTACTAGCTAATATGAACTCTATAAAGCCTTCCGTATCCGCAAGCGTCTGATGCGCTCTCCAGGTCAGATATGTTGTTAGATTTAGGTCAGAAGCATAATCAAAAATATCCTGCAAATCTGTTTTTTCTACATTCCTTAAAATGAGCCGGTCCGTTTTCAATACTGGAAATGGACTAAACGGATTATTATTCACTTCCTCTCCTCCCTCTTCACGTAAAAAATTATTACAATTATATCCAAAAACAATCGTGTTTCCAAGTACTTTCTATATTACGAAATAGGAGACAAAACTAAAATGGATAACGAAAGAGACTCTTTCCTGTGTAGGTGCGAAAATAAAAGGCTGGCCAACTATCTAACCAGCCTTCACCCTATTCAAATCCGCTGCTTATGCATATCCTTCCCATCATACGTATACAGTGTTTCTTTTCCTTCAATAATTGTTTCTAAATGCACGGCTCTTCCCCATAATTGATAGACATATGGTAAAACATGCTCCAAATATTTAATATCCAGCTCAATACCTTCAAAACCATGCCGCAGATAGAGCTCTCCATTACGAAGATAGTCGCCATTTTCTACAGTAATATATGGAAAACCGCCGTTTACACGCTGAGAAACAAGCTGATCGCGTACTTCTACATAATCCTTTTCTGTAATCCGATAATCTCTTCCTTTTTTCTCAAAAAGATACATATCCTCTTTTGCGACCAATTCCTTCGTTAAATAGTTGCGGATAAAGGAAATATCAGACTCCATTTCCCTTACTTCAAAAATTTTATCTCTTCCTTTATTCGGTTCACATCCATTTCTTATCATTTCTTCCGTTGGATTATTATAACGCTCCTCAATATCCTCAAAGATTTTTATTCCTAAATAATATGGATTAATGGATGTCCGGGACGGCTGCACCACGCCGGCATTCAATTTTGCATATTCTAACGTTTCCGAGGAGGTTAAATCTAATTCCCGCATTATGCGCTGATGCCAATAGGATGCCCAGCCTTCATTCATTACCTTCGTTTCTAACTGCGGCCAGAAATAAAGCATTTCCTCGCGCATCATCGTTAATACGTCACGCTGCCAGTCTTCCAGTTCTCTGCTGTATTCTTCAATAAATAATAATAAGTCCTTTTCTGGAAAGGGGGGAATTTTCTTTTGTCTTTTTACCTTTTTCGTCTGCGAGCTTTTGCCACGCTGATCTAAACTCCACAGATCATCGTACTCACCGCGTTTTTTGTGAGTGTCCTCCTCTATCATATCATCCGCTGCTTTGGGTGGCAGTTTAAACCGGACAATTGAAGGATCAATATGCTCCTGAATCGATAAAATTGCATCTAAAAAGCTCTCCACCTCTTCTTTTCCATGCACCATTTCATAATGGGCGATACGCTCTGCTGTTGCTGTCATACTTTCCACCATATCCTTGCGCGTATTTGCAAAGCGGATATTATTCTTAAAGAAATCACAATGCGCCAGAACATGGGCAATAATCAGCTTATTTTGAATCAGGCTGTTCGTATTTAACAAAAAGGCATAACAAGGATCCGAATTGATTACCAGCTCATAAATTTGGCTCAGGCCTAAATCATATTGCAGCTTCATCTTATGAAATTGCTTACCAAAGCTCCAATGGGTAAAACGTGTCGGCATCCCATAAGCGCCAAATGTATAAATAATATCCGCCGGGCAAACCTCATAGCGCATCGGATAAAAATCCAGACCAAACCCTTTGGCTACCTCCGTAATTTCTTCGATAGCTTTTGTTAACTCCTTTGTTTCGCTCAAGTAGATTCCTCCCTTTATTCAGCTACTATTAGTCTATGTCCTCTGAATAAAATCTTGCCATTCCTATAAAACAGCTCAAAGATTAGTATATTTCTTTGAGCTGTTCGTTTTTTTTTCTATATGCGTGCTGCTGTCTTTTGAAAAAAGCTTTTCATCGCATGATAGACATCCGCTTTTTCTTTTAATACATAGTGCTTAAACTTCGGATGGTCAATCGTTTTATAAGCATTCATCAACGTAGAATAGCGGTTATAGCCATTGACTTCTCCGTAACCAAACATATTCGATTTCTCCATCAGCTGATGGACTAACTCAATGCATGTCTTGTTATCCGAGCTAATATTCTCTCCGTCTGAAAAATGAAAAGGATAAATATTATAGCGGGACGGGGGATATTTTTCTTCAATGACCTCCAGCGCTTTATAATACGCAGATGAACAAATCGTTCCGCCGCTCTCTCCTTTAGAGAAAAAAGCCTCTTCTGTCACCACTTTCGCCTCTGTATGGTGAGCAATAAATTCAAATTCAACACTTTCATATTTTGTTTTCAAAAAACGGTTCATCCAGAAAAAGAAGCTGCGGGCTATATACTTCTCAAATGCGCCCATCGAAGCACTTGTATCCATCATCGCCAGGACAACCGCTTTGGAATCGTGCCGGATGACTTCATTCCAGGTCTTAAAACGCAGATCATCGTTATAAATTGGCGTGATTTGTGCCTTTCCATCCCGCGCATTCCGCTTTAATGCGGTTAATATCGTTCGTTTCTTATCTACATTTCCCATTAACCCTTTTTTACGCACATCATTAAATTCGACTTTTTCCGTAATAATCTCTGATTTTTCTTTTTCCTGCAGATTAGGAAGCTCTAATTCTCGGAATAATGCGTCTTCTATCTCTGCAATGGATACTTCCGATTCATAATAATCCTGTCCCGGCTTATCCCCGGCTTTCTTGCCATTGCCGGCTCCCGCCTGCTGCCCGTCTCCAGGCGCGCGTGCGACGACATCTCCAACCTCTGAATCTCCATTTCCTTGCCCTACATGCTTTGATTTTTCATAGTTATATCTGATTTTATATTCATCCAGCGAACGAATCGGGATTTTCACTACATCCTTGCCATTGGACATAATGATATTTTCTTCACTGACCAGGTCAGGCAGGTTTTTCTTGATGGCATCTTTTATTTTCTCATTATGGCGCTGCTGATCCTGATAACCCTTTCGATGGAGAGACCAGTTTTCTTGGGAGACGACGAAATTATGCTCTTGCTCATTGGACACTCGAATCCTCTCCTTATATTTGAATTGTTTCCAATCATCAGTTTATGGTACAAACAGTTTTAGAAACATGCTTTATCTATTGTATGCAAGAGGGGATAAGTTATTGCAGACGGATTAAAAGAATTTGAGGTTTTTAGAAAAGCTTATTTCCTTTTATCAGGTAAGTTAAAAAGTGGTATCCATGTTCATCTGGATACCACTTTTCATTTTTCTAAGATGAAATAAATATAAACACTGCTTTATCGATTCAGTAAACTTCCTACATAACGCAGCAGTTCATTCGCAGACACCGAATTATACCCATGCTCATCAATCAGACGGGCAATCACTTCATTAATCTTTTTCAGCTGCGATTCATTCGGTGTTTTCGATGAGGTTGTAATTTTCACAACGTCTTTCAAATCAGCAAATAATTTCTTTTGAATCGCTTCACGCAAACGCTCATGCGATTGATAATCAAATCGCTTTCCTTTACGCGCATAAGCAGATAAACGGATTAAGATTTCTTCCCGGAAGCCTTTTTTTGCATTTTCCGAGATGCCAATCTGCTCCTCAATCGAACGCATCAGCTTTTCATCTGGATTCATTTCTTCTCCAGTGAGCGGATCACGTAATTTATTCTGGTTACAATATGCCTCAACATTATCCAGATAGTTATCCATTAAGGTCTTCGCTGATTCTTCATACGAATAAACGAATGCTTTCTGTACTTCTTTTTTCGCAATCTCATCATATTCTTTCCGGGCAATCGAAATATAGTTTAAATATTTATCCAGATCATCCTTGGAAATAGACGGATGCTGGTTTAATCCCTCCTTCAGCGAACGTAATACATCCAGTGCGTTGATAGAAGGGATTTCTTTACGGATAATCGTGGAGGAAATACGGTTGATGACATAGCGCGGATCGATCCCAGCCATTCCCTCATCCGTATACTCATTTGAAAGTTCCTCTATATCAATCTGATTATATCCTTCCACACTTTCCCCGTCATAGAGCCGCATCTTCTTCACGACATCGATTCCCTGTTTTTTCGATTCTTTCAATCGGGTCAAAATGGAGAATATCGCCGCAGCTCGTAAAGCATGGGGAGCTACATGAACATCCGCAATATCACTTTCCTGAATCATTTTCTTATAGATTCGTTCTTCTTCACTGACCTTTAAATTATATGGAATCGGCATCACAATCATTCTGGAATGAAGTGCCTCATTCTTTTTATTGGAAATAAATGATTTATATTCTGATTCGTTCGTATGCGCTATAATCAGCTCATCTGCGGATATCAAAGCAAATCTCCCGGCTTTAAAATTTCCTTCCTGCGTCAGTGAAAGCAAGTGCCACAAGAATTTTTCATCACTTTTTAAAATCTCCTGAAACTCCATCATTCCGCGGTTGGCTTTATTTAACTCTCCATCGAACCGGTAAGCACGCGGATCAGATTCAGATCCAAACTCAGCAATCGTGGAAAAATCAATGCTGCCGGTTAAATCGGCAATATCCTGTGATTTCGGATCAGACGGGCTGAATGTCCCGATTCCTACCCTTTTATCCTCTGAGAAAAAGATTCGCTGTACCTTAACATCTTCAATCCTGCCGCCGTATTCCTTTTCTAAACGCATGGTATTCAATGGAGATAGGCTGCCTTCCACTCGTATACCATATTCTTCATGGAAATCTTCCCGCAAATGCTGTGGGATTAAGTGAAGAGGATCTTCATGCATTGGACAGTTTTTAATGGCATATACAGCCCCTTCATCGGTACGTGAATACTGCTCCAAGCCACGCTTCAGCAAACTGACAATAGTCGATTTTCCACCGCTGACCGGTCCCATTAACAGCAAAATTCGTTTTCTGACGTCCAGCCTTCTTGCTGCCGGATGAAAATACTCTTCTACTAAGCTTTCAATTGCTGATTCCAGACCAAAAATAGCTGATCCAAAAAACTCATACATTTTATGGTTATCTCTCTCCGTGACCCCTGCACTCTTGATCATATTATACACCCGGGAATGTGCAGTCTGTGCGATTGTCGGGTTTTCTTTCACCAGCTCTAAGTATTCCGCAAACGTGCCTTCCCATACCAGCTGTTTTTCTGCTTCTCTATCGTTTTTTACTTTATTTAAAATATCCATCGCAGGCTCCCTCCATCTTACAACGATTTCTATATCCTATGCAGTGGAAGTGTAAAACATGCTCTATGGAAATATTTTAGAAAAACATTCAGAGTTCATTTTTAAACGGATGTTTAAAAGTCCAATAACAAAACACGGCGGGGTGCCGTGTTTTTACTCAAGAACATTTTCATTATATGTATCAAAGTCATACCTTTCCCCTTGAATTATCGTATACCGGGTACTCCCCCGCTCCACTGTCCAGACTACTACCTCCCGTTCATCTGTCTGTGCGGTAACCACTGATAAATCCGGATTATCAGCTAATCCGGTCGATTCGATGTAATCGTCCTGCAGCTCTTTCTCGCGGATAAGCGTAATATTCATCATATTGACCCCGTACATGGTCCGGGCATCTTCTGCTAATTCATTCGTTAATTCATCAATTGGATGCTCTTCTAAATACTCCTCTGAAAAGTAGGAAGCTACATTTTCTTCTTCCTCCATAATCGCAGCTTGATACATATCATTGACTACCCGGGCACTATTCGGACTTAAACAGCCTGCCAGGAACAAAGGAATACATATCATCATTAGTAATACCAGGCGTTTCATATGAATTAACTCCTTATTTTTGTCTCTAACAAAATTTTTTATAATTAAAACATTATAACAAGTTACTTTTTTTGATGGGACTTCTAATCGCAGCAACGGTTTTAATAGACCGAGTAATCGCAGGTCTCCATGTTATCAGGTTAATATAATGAATTAAAAATTAGTATGGGTGGTGATAGCACTATCTAGCGAAGGAAAAACACGGAGACTCCTGGTCGGCTAAGAACGGTCACGTCCTGTGACCAACGACCGACACTAGGACGCCCTGTCCGTCGTGGGAAAGCGCAGTGGGAAGACCCCGCAGGGAAAAAGGGCTCTTCTTTTTACCGAGGAGGCTGAGCTCAAGCCCACGGAAAGCGGAGTGTTTTTCCGCAGCGACTGCTAGAAAGTAAAATATTGATTTCAACTCACTCACCTTGATTGTAAGCGATTCACATATATTTGTGAAGAATAATCTTAAGCGATAATTTTAATTATTATAATAGTCAACAGTTGAATCTATACAGCAGTTCCATCATAATAGAAAGCGTATAATGAAGGTGAAATGAGGGATAAAATGGTACCAGATAAAAGTATTCTGTTTTTTGATATTGATGGGACATTATTGACAGAAGAGGAAAGAACCCTGCCTGAATCAACGAAGAAAGCCATTTTCAAGCTGAAGGAACTTGGTCATGAGCTTGCCATCGCAACAGGCCGGGCCAAATTCTTATTTGATGATTTACGAGACGAATTAGGTATTGACACTTACATAAGCTATAACGGGCAATATGTGGTGTGCCGCGGGGAAGTTGTCTATGCGAACACAATCAATCCAGAGACGTTAGAGGAATTAACCGCATTTGCTTTAAAAAATAACCATCCTGTTGTCTATATGAATGATAAAAAAATGACAACTAATGTGCCGAATGACCATCCATATATAGAAGAAAGCATTGCAACATTAAAGGTAGATGCTTATCCAGAACAGGAAGAGCATAATACGGCCCGGCAAAGTGACATTTATCAGAGCCTCCTTTTCAACACAGAAGGCGAAGAAAAGATTTATCAGGATACATTCACAAACTTAGATTTTGTCCGGTGGCATCCAAAATCGCTAGATGTCCTTCCAAAAGGCGGATCAAAAGCATTAGGTATTAAAAAACTGCTTGAGTATCTCGATTTTCCGTCAGAAAGACAATACGCCTTCGGAGACGGTTTAAATGATATAGAAATGCTGCAGCTCGTTCCTAACAGTGTCGCCATGGGAAATGCCCTGCCGGAAGTAAAGGAAGCAGCTGCATTTGTTACGAAGGATGTAAGTGATGATGGCATTTCATACGCATTACAGCACCATGGACTGCTTCCGAAGGACTAAGATTCAGCCAAACATCATCATTCCCTTTACAACGGAGTAAAGAGCCTATCCCCCCGGGACGGCTCTTTTTTATCTGTTATCAGGCAAGACAATGTTAACACAGATAAATCTTTAAATATTAAGATTTTTTATTTTTTTTGATTCGCCCTCCAGCCATTTAGCTCGGGAAATCAGTCCCCACAACCCCAACACTGCCAATATAATAAACATAACGAGATTCATCCAGCCCATATGCCTTCCCCTCTCTCATGTCTGTCTTATTCTAATAATATTATATAACGCTAAACAATCAAACAAATTTTTTAAAAGATAATATGAACTCAGAAAACCTCCATTCTTCTCCTCTGGTCATATTTACCACTTCCAGCGAATATCCTTTTATTACTGTGAAAAAAATTCATTTAAAAGGAGGATAAGACATGACAGACCACAAGAATCGGGAGCCGGAAGAAAATAAAAAAATCAGACAGCTGGAGAAATTTTATAGAGATAATGAAGGGAAACCAATGACGACGGATGAAGCGGTTAAAATTTCGGATGATGAAAATACGCTAAGCGCCGGAGACCGCGGACCGCAGCTATTAGAGGATTTTATATATCGGGAAAAACTCTCCCACTTTGATAGAGAACGAATCCCAGAACGAAATGTTCACGCACGCGGATATGGAGCGCATGGCGTGTTTGAATGCTATGCATCACAATCTGATTTAACAGAGGCACATTTCTTACAAGATGCGGGCAGAAAAACACCTGTGTTTGTCCGTTTTTCACAGGTTGCCGGTTCCAGAGGTGCTAATGAAACACTCCGGGATGTGCGCGGCTTTGCCACCAAATTTTATACGGAGGAAGGAAACTTTGATTTAGTCGGCAATAATATCCCAATCTTTTTTATTCAGGATGGCATTAAATTTCCCGATTTGATTCATGCGCTAAAACCAGAACCAAATAATGAAATCCCTCAAGGCCAGACAGCACATGATACATTTTGGGATTTTATCGGAAGTAATGAAGAATCTGCCGCCATGATGATGTGGATTATGTCTGACCGCACCATCCCCCGCAGTTTTCGAACCATGCAGGGCTTTGGTGTGCATACATTCCGACTCGTAAATAAAGAAGGTGTATCGCATTTTTGTAAATTTCATTGGCAGCCAGTTCTAGGCGTTCATTCTCTGATTTGGGATGAAGCACAGAAAATCGGCGGTGCTGATCCGGATTTTCACCGGCGGGACTTATGGGAGAATATCGAGAAAGGTAATTTCCCCGAATACGAGCTTGGCATTCAAGTGATTCGAGAGGATCAGGAGTTTGATTTTGACTTCGATATTCTAGATTCTACCAAGCTGTGGCCGGAGGAGCTTATTCCCCTGAAGAAAATCGGGAAAATGACTTTAAACAAAAATGTCGAGAATGTATTTGCAGAGACAGAACAGGTTGCGCTTCATCCGGGAAATATTGTTCGCGGAATTGACTTTACAAATGATCCGCTGCTGCAAGGCAGACTGTTCTCCTATGCAGATACACAATTTTACCGTGTGGGCACTAATTTCAAACAAATTCCAATCAATCGCCCTATTCACACAGCACATAATAACCATCGTGATGGTGCAGCACGTTATGTGATTGATAAAGGACAGGTTGCCTACCATCAAAATTATCTGGCGAATAATACACCTTATCCTGTGCCGGGCGATAAAGGCGGATTTGTCACCTACCCTTCTCTGGTCGAAGGAAAAAAGGTACGTCAGACAGCACCCAGTTTTGAGGATCATTTTTCTCAAGGACGACTTTTTTGGAACAGCATGAGTGATGTGGAAAAAAGCCATATCCTGCAGGCATTCAGTTTCGAGCTTGGAAAAGTGAAGAATCCGGAAGTACGGGAGCGCGCGGTTCGTCTGATTGCCCATATCAGCAGACCGCTGGCTGTTTCGGTTGCCGAGGAGGTTGGCGTGCCAGCTCCGCCGGAAGCTATTCCAGAATCCGATGTGACCGCTTCCTCGCCGGCTTTAAGTATGCAAAATACAGTGTTTCGTACGGATACCTTAAAGGTCGGGGTGATTATTGATGAACAATATGACAGTAATGCTTTAAAAAACGCGATGGCGTCGTGGGAAAAAGCAGGATTAGAGCCTGTTTTTGTAAGCAGAAGGCTCGGAACATTGGAAGGAACAAACGGGGATAGCCTTTCCGTTGATGAAACATTTTTAACCGGATCGCCGCTTCTGTATGATGGTTTATTTGTTATTGGCGGCCCATATGCTACCAGGGATTTTCATTTTATGACAAATCAATTTATTGTGGATCAGTTTAACCATTATAAGCCTATTGGCGGTATTGACGAAGGAGCAAAGTGGATAGAAGAAATTCATCTTCAAAATCGCCCCGGCGTCTTGACAAGCAGAGCCCCGACCGACGGCTTCTATAAAGCCTTTGTCAATGCAATGGCGAAACAGCGTTTTTGGGATCGATAAGAAAAAATGCGCCGCGCAGAATGTTTTTCAGCGCAGCGCATTTTTTACAGTTCTCTCTGACGGAAGCCCGAGAGTTATTTATCATATTCGTCTGGATTGGAACCAGAACGGCTATTTTCATTCAACGCATCGATCTGTTTCATTTCCTCATCCGTTAATTCAAAATCAAAAATATCCGCATTGGAAATGATGCGTTCCGGGGTAATTGATTTTGGAATGGTAACAACTTGATGCTGGACATCCCATCTTAAGATGATTTGCGCCGCATTCTTCCCGTATTTCTCTCCAATCGTAACAAGCGCTGGATGATTTAGCAGTTCTCCCCGTTTCAGCGGAGACCAGGCTTCCAGCTGGATGCCATGTCTTTCACAAAAAGCGCGCAAGCCTTCCTGCGTTAGATGCGGATGAAATTCCACTTGATCAACTGCCGGAACAACTTCTGCTTCTGCTAAAAGCCGCTCTAAATGCTGGATATGAAAATTACTCACACCAATGGCACGAACGCGTCCATCATGATAAAGCTTTTCCATTGCCTTCCACGTATCTATAAACGTTTCTTTTACAGGCCAATGAATCAGATATAAATCCAAATAATCGGTATCTAATTTTTCAAGACTTCTTTCAAATGCTTCTAATGTAGACGCATAGCCCTGCTCATCATTCCAGACTTTTGATGTCAGAAAAATATCGTTTCTCAGTATACCAGACTCCTTGATACCCTGCCCGACACTGGCTTCATTCTGGTAAAAAGAAGCGGTATCAATACTGCGATAACCATGCTCCAGCGCAGTTTTCACTGCGGCCACTGCTGTCTGTCCTTCTTCTACTTTATAGACTCCCAGTCCAAACGCAGGCATATCTACGCCATTATTTAATGTGACTGTACCCTGAAGGTGATTACTCATATCAGACATCCATCCTTTCTTATCTTTTCTATCATCTTATAACAATCAATCACGTAAAAGAAAGAAAAAGGAACTAGCAGATAATGCCGCCACTCTAAAATGGGCGGCATTGTCTGCTAGTTCGTTACATGATACATATACACACCATCTGTCAACTCGCGCGTACACTCCCCAGCCAGACGCAAATATTCTAAATGGGCGACCGTTTCACCTACTGCAAACCGCGTATCGTGAACAGCCAGCTTTTTCGGAAACAGCTTTTCCATTGTTTCATAAACCGTTAAGCCGGTTTTCAGCATTTCCTTTAGGCTGTTCAATCTTTCTTTATGATGGGTCTCTATTTCCTGAATTCGCTTGGATGCATTTTGGAACGGGTCGCCATGGGATGGAATAACCCATTCGACGTCCAGTTTCTTAATTTTCTCCAAGGAATTCAAATAATTTTCTAATGGGTTTGGGTCCCCGTGAAACCAATAGGAAATATTCGGAGTAATCCTCGGAAGAACATGATCCGTTGACAGCAGCACATTCTTTTCCTGATTATAAAAGGTGACTAAACCGTCTGAATGACCTGGTGTATGTATAATCTCATAGACATATTTCCCAAATTGAATCGTTTCCCCTTCCTTTAAAATGTTTTCCACCTTTGGATAAGGGGTTACTAATGGTGCAAATGCAGCAGTATTCTGCGTCAAAGCCCTGCTTTTCTCCTCGGGAATGCCCGCCCGATAATAATTCTCCCATAACTTTTCTAAAAAGGGCTGCTCCCAGGCCTGCAGCGCCGCCTGTAAATCAATTTCAGACATCCAAACGCGCGCATTGGTTCGTTCCTGCAGTTTCCCTGCATAACCAAAATGGTCTGGATGGTAATGAGAAACAATAATGTCCGTAATTTGTTTCCCTTCTATTTCCTTTTCCCATATTTTCTCCGTAGTTGTATTATGCAGACCTGTATCTAAAATCTTATAGCCGTCCGCTTCCTCAGCAATAAAACAATGGACATGATTTAAGCGGAACGGCAATGCTAAAGTAATCCGCTTTATCCCTAATTTATCTAACATCGGCGTCACTTCTTTCTAAACAATCCGCTTTTATTTTCCTTTAAAACTCGGTTTTCTTTTGTCAAAAAATGATTGAATCCCTTCTTTATTATCCTCTGTCTGCAGCAATAAGGTCTGGATAGCCGTTTCCTGCAGATCATTTGTACCGCTGCTCCATTCATCTGCATAGTTGACCATATGCTTTACAAATTTATTAGCAAGCGGCGGCCCGTTAACAATAAAGCCGGCATAATCAATGGCTGCTTCCACAACCTCGTCCTCTGTTACGCGATTAACAATGCCGCGCCGATATGCTTCTTCTGCTGAAACAGGTCTTCCTGAAGAAATCCATTCCTTCGCTACGGCACTTGGCAGGTTATCTGTCAGTTTTTTTACTAAGCCTAAATCCGGTATAATGCCTACATCGGTAAAACTGCATAGAAAGGCTGCATCCTTTTTAGCTACGACAAAATCTGCTGCAACGGCAATACTGAAGCCTGCTCCTGCGGCAAAGCCATGGACTGCGCTGATAACGTATTTATCAAGATCCCGTATCGTCTGAATAATCTCTAATGCCTGCTTCATATATTCCATTATTTTCGCGCTGTTATCCAATGTATGAAGCACTTCCAAATCGCCGCCGGCTGAAAATATTTTTCCCTCTCCGCTGATGATGACAGCTTTGATATCCGAATCTTTTTCTGCGTCCGTCAGCGCTTCCACCAAGCCTCTCGCCATTACAATCGACAGGGCATTGCGTTTCTCCGGCCGGTTCATCTTTATCAAAGCAATCGCATCTTTCTTTTCGTATTTCACTGCATCTGTCATTGCCTTCTCTCCCTTTTTAAATCAAGTCAGCTGGTGTTGTTTTTTTGCTTGTGTATATGCTGTTTTTAATTCATCTACAGCTCCCTGCAGCGTCTGTATTTTCGTTGTTCCGCCAACTCCCTGGCCAGCGCCCCAAATATCCTTCCACGCTTTAGCTGAGGTGTCCGACAGCTTTTTAAAATCAAGCCCGGCCTTTTCCGGTAAATTCTTTGGATCCAATCCAGCTTTGACAATACTGGGGATCAAGTAATTAGCAGGTATCCCGCTAAACGCAGGCGTATAGATAATATCCGCAGCCGCAGATTGAATAATCGATTCCTGGTAATCCGCACTTGCTCCGCTTTCCGCTGTCGCAATAAAATGGGTGCCAATATAGGCAAAATCAGCTCCTAGAAGCTCTGCGGCCAATATTTGCTCTCCTTTTGTAATGGTGCCCGCTAAAGCAACGGGGCCATTAAAAAAGCTGCGTACTTCCTCGATAAATGCAAAAGGATTTAGCGTTCCAGCATGCCCGCCAGCCCCGCTTGCTACTAAGATCAGCCCGTCACTGCCCTTTTCCAATGCCTTTTCAGCAAATTTCACATCCACCACATCGGATAAAACAAGACCTCCATAGCTATGAACAATCTTTACAACCGGAGATGGATCTCCTAACGATGTAATAACGATTGGCGGCTGATGCTTCTCGATCAGCTCCAAATCCTCGTAAAATCGTTTGTTAGAGGAGTGACTGATGAAGTTGACGCCCCAGGGTGCCATCGCTGCCTCTGGATTTGCTGCTTCTTTTTCCTGTAATCTCTCATTGATTTCAGCCATCCAGCTGTCTAAAACATCCTTCGTGCGGGCATTCAGAGCCGGAAATGTTCCAATGATTCCTGCTTCACATGCCCCGACAACCATGTTTGGGTTAGAAATTAAAAACATCGGAGCCATGATAACCGGCAGCTCCATTTTTTTCTTTATATCAGTCAATTGCATTTAACCAGCTCCTTTTCCATTAGAAAACACGGAAGCGCCGCTCCGCGCTTCCTGTTGAAAAAATTTGATATTATGAAGATGAATCAGATAAGGAAAGCATTTCTTCCACTTGATCCCGCAATGCCCGTTTCAAGAATTTCCCTACCGATGTTTTTGGGATTTCTTCCATAAATAGAACGCGGTCAGGAATCCAGTACTTTGCAAATTGTGGTGTTAAAAATTCTTTCACTTCTTCTTCCGTTAATGTTTTCTTCTCTTTTAATACCACGCATGCTACCGGACGCTCCTGCCACTTTGGATCCGGAACAGCAATCACCGAGGCTTCAAATACCGCTTCATGCGCCATTAATGCATTTTCGATATCGACCGAGGAAATCCACTCCCCGCCGCTTTTGATCATATCCTTGGTACGGTCCACGATTTTCACGGAGCCCTCTTCATCGATATTGACCACATCGCCTGTGTGAAGCCAGCCGTCCCGGAAGGATTCCTCACTGCGGTCATTTTTATAATATGCATCGGCAATCCACGGCCCTCTGACAAGCAATTCGCCTATTGTGTTTCCATCATGCGGGATATCGCCATGTTCATTGATTCCTCTAATTTCAATTCCCGGCACGACCATGCCTTGACGGGAGCGTAATTCCAGACGCTCCTCTTCATCCAGCTCCTGCTGATAGCTTTTTAAACGGGCCAGTGTCACAATCGGAGAGGTTTCTGTCATTCCATATGCATGAACAAAAGGAATATGATAGGTTGATTCAAATGTGCGGATCATCCCTTTTGGAGCAGCTGAGCCGCCGCAAAGAATACAGCGCAGACTGCTTGTATCGTAATCTCCCTGCTCCAGTGCCTGCAGAAAGCCCATCCAAATCGTCGGTACACCGGCTGCCATCGTCACTTTATAATCCTCAACCAGTTCTGCTAAAATCTGCGGTGTCGGCATCGGTCCCGGCAGCACCTGGGTTGTTCCAAACCATAATGCAGCAAATGGCATCCCCCACGCATTTACATGAAACATTGGAACAATAGGCATCGCAATATCTTCCTCTGATAAGCCTACGGTGTCCTTTAATCCCAGAGCCAGGCTATGTAAATAAATCCCGCGGTGAGAATAAGCAACACCCTTTGGCCTGCCCGTTGTTCCAGAGGTATAACATAAACCGGCAATTGTATTTTCATCAATAGCATCATCAAGCTCTGTGTCCGGGTCTGCTTCTTCAAGCAATGATTCATAGGATGCCATATTTGTTAGGCTTGTTTCAGGCAGCTCCTCCTTATCCGTCATCACAATAATTTTTTCTATATCCGTAATTTGGTCTTTCACGCGCTCGATCAATGGAAATAAATCCTCATCCACCAATAAGACTTTATCCTCTGCATGATTGATAATATAGGCTAAATCGTCTGGTGAAACACGGATATTGATTGTATGCAGTACGGCTCCCATCGTCGGAATCGCAAAGTAAGCCTCCAGATGACGGTGATGGTTCCAGGCTATTGTGCCGACTCTGTCCCCTTTTCCCACGCCTAAGCTTTTTAAAGCACCTGCCAGCCGGTGAATCCGTTCGGTTATTTTACTGTACGGAATGGTATGAACTCCGCTCAGCGTACGCGAAATAACTGTTTTATCAGCAAAGTATTTCTCCGCATGCTTCACCATAGTCGTTAAATTTAATTGGGTTTGCATCATTTTAAAATTCCTCCCTATTCCCCTGTCCATCGTTCCAAAATTGTCGCATTAGCCATTCCCAGCCCTTCACACATCGTCTGCAGACCAAAACGCGCTTCGAGCCGCTCCATGGTATGCATCATCGTTACCATCAATCTGGCTCCGCTTGCGCCTAAAGGATGCCCTAAGGCAATAGCTCCCCCGTCAATATTGACTTTTTCTTCATCTGCCCCTAATTCCTTCATCCACATTAAAGGAATGGATGCAAAGGCTTCATTCACTTCAAAAACATCGATATCTTCCATCGATAAACCAGCTTTTTTAAGAACCTTTTTAGTAGCTTCGATTGGACCTGTCAACATCTCTGTCGGATCAGAACCAATCACACTGCGGGTAAGAATACGAAAACGCGGAGTAAAGCCAAGCTCTTTGGCTTTATCAGCAGACATGATTAAAAGTGCTGCTGCACCGTCACTCATCTGACTGGCATTTCCCGCTGTGATTCCGCTCTCCTCTGTAAATAAATCAGGCAATGCATTCAGTTTCTCCATCGAGGTATCTCTTCTCGGCCCTTCATCTTGACAAAATTGAGCAGTGGTTCCATCCGCGCGCTTGACGGAAATAGGCATCATTTGTTGTCGAAAAAAGCCTTTTCCCTGCGCTTGTATCGCACGCTGATGACTCTTGAATGAATAATCATTCATTTTTTGGCGAGAAATCCCCCATTTTTCAGCAATATGAGCGGCTGCGACTCCTTGATGCACCATATCATAGTTATCTAGTAAAGCACGATTCCACTTTACACCCTGCTGGTTGTTTCCCATTGGCACACGTGACATACTTTCCACCCCGGCTGCTACCACAATATCCATATCCCCGCTCAAGATGGCCTGTGCAGCAAAATGTATGGCCTGCTGACCCGATCCGCATTGACGGTCAATCGTTGTTCCAGGAACACTGACCGGATAGCCGGCAATAAGCGCTGCCTGCCTGGCCACATCCACTGCCTGTTCTCCTGTCTGCGTGACGCATCCCATAATAACATCGTCAATGGCTGCTGCATCCAGATTGGTTCGTCTAACTAATTCCTTTAAAGGCGCTGCAGCTAATTCTTCTGCCCTTATCTCACTCAAAAAACCATTTCGTTTACCAATAGGTGTACGTACTGCCTCTACAATCACCGCATCCCGCATCGATACTCCTCCTTTTTCATTTGGAAAGGATATGAATCTATTATCATTTACAGCAAATCGATTTCCGGTGAACCCTATCAATATCCCTTATCAGTTATTAAATAAAAATGTAAAACAACCAAATAAAGTAAACGCTTTCAACATTCATTTTATGTTGTTCAAAAATGAATGTCAAGAGGGAAACAAGCAGGGTATGGCCTCCTAAGCCCATTTCCCCCAATCATTCCCTGCTCTATAAACATTATCCGGCCATATATGCCATTAGTTGAATATATGTCATCACCAAAGCATATAGCACCACAGCAAACACACCGTTAAACTGAAAACCATTTTTAAAGCCGCTCAAACCATTGGAGCCGCTTAAGACAATGATTGGCATAATCACCGGTGATAATAAAATTGATATTGAGCTTCCCAGCGTCACTGAAAGCACAATCAGCTCTGGAGGATACGGCAGGTGGATAGTCTGCAAAATACCAGCTACCAATACCATTACTGTCAACGGACCGAGACCGGCAAAGCCTAAGATAATTACCATAAACGGCAGCAGGTATAATAGATTGATAAATGGAGCGACTGCTTCTAAGGCATAGAGACTGTCGACAACCCAGCCGGCAAAGCCTGTTTTAGTCAATCCTGCAATCAGCATTCCTGCCCCAACCATCACGCATAGCTGATACGACTTGCCCGCCATCTCTTCTTTTACATAAAGTGCTGCAATATGTGTTAATTTATATAAACGCTTCTTCACTAGATAATAGCTAAGTATCCATACGAGGATGGTTAAAGGGATCAGGACAAGCAATTCCATGTTCACCCAAGCGCTCAGGATAAAGATGGAACCGAAAAGAGAGAGAAAGAGAATCATAAATTCACGGACGATCCGCTTTGTCTCCCGTTTATTTCTCGTATGCTGCATAATCTCATCAATTTCATGCTGGAGGCCTCTTGTAAAGTTAACATGATACTTTTTATTCTCCAGCGGGAAGAACAAAATCGCAACGATGGTTCCTAATGCAGCTACCCCCAGCCCTTGCAGAATTGATTTCCATAAGGAAGCCTCCATTGCTTCCACCACATAGGCAAAGCTCGGAATACTGACTACCCACAGAACCGATAACGCAAACCCGCGCAGTATCGCTGTTCCTTTATATCTCTCCCACGCCTCACCCTTTTCGTCCTTTAAGATCATCGATACAAATTGATACAGCATAGGAATCGCGCCAAATAAGAGAAAATATGCGATTACTTGTGTAAAGGAAACCATTCCAAAATAAAATTTCTTACTCGTATCCACAAAATCATGCGCATAGCTGATGGCAGATTCTAAAAATGCTTCTTCCCGCAATACCCAGCTGACCATAGGGATGATAACTAATAATCCGACCATATTCCGCATCTGCAAAAGCCCTTCCCGCATTCCCGAAAGAAAAGAGGTGTCTACAGATAGAAAGATGATTACTCCAGTTAAAAACAAGCCTAATGGCATTTTCAAATGCAGCGGCCCGTAAAATAATGTTCCAAAGAAAATAATTCCAAACCCAAACCATACTAAAAGTGTTAACAGCAGATGAACCTGCAAAAAATACGTGACAAAATGGATCATCGTAAAACCAATGATACAAATGACTAACGCCGGACTGACGAATTGTTTACTCATTATTGACTAGCTCCTATACGTTCGTGTTCTCTTTACTTTACCATGGAATCACCTTGTGTTAAAGCTCCCTTCAAATCAGCAATCACTCCTCTGACCGGACAGCTGTCCGGAGTATTTTAAAATAACGCTGCTGCGCCAGATAATCTGCGTGGGCTCTTTCTAAAGGAACCGATAAAAACCGCACCTCTGCCCCAATCTTCTTTTGCACCAGCTGAGGAATATCTGCGGCGATGACCGTAGCAATACGTGCGTATCCTCCTGTTGTCTGCCGGTCCGCTAAAAGCACGATCGGCTGACCATTTGCCGGCACCTGAATGGTACCGGGAAGCACAGCATCCGAAATAATGTCCGCTTTATCCACATGAGACAAAGCCTTCCCTTCTAAACGATAACCCATGCGATTGGACTGTTCAGTAATACGATAGCTTTCCTGAAGAAATTGCTGATAGATTGTGTCTGAAAAAGCAGATATATCCGGCCCGGTAATGACTCTGATTGGACGGTGCTGTTCATAATTTGGTATATCTGTCTTTTTTAAATACCTGCCTGTCCGGATGGATTTCAGATTTTTATCCTCTGCAGATAGGCGGTCTCCTTTTTGCAAGATTCTTCCCTCTATCCCGCCAAGATTGGCTTGCGCATAGGTAGACTTGCTCCCCATTACTGTTTCGGCATAAAATCCGCCGCTTACTGCCAGATAAGCATAGGTTCCATGAACCGGCTTGCCAAATGACAGAATCTGCCCTGTATAAACGCGGAAGGATTTCCATGGACAGACAGGCTCTCCGTCAACAGCTGCTGACAAATCTGCGCCGCCGACAGCAATGACCGCATCCTGTAAAAACTTCAATCGGGGACCCATCAACATGATTTCCAACGTTGCTGCTTCCTCCGGATTGCCGACGAGCAGATTTGCAATGCGATGGGCAAAGGTGTCCATTGCTCCTGCCGTCGGAATACCGTATTTTTGATAGCCAATCCTTCCAGTGTCTTGGATACTGGTCGATAATCCAGGTTTCATGACTTCCAAGATTTCTTTCAACGTGAATCACCTGCCGTAACTACCTTCGAATACAGAGCACCATGCGATTTCACATGTCTGCACTGACTCCTGCAGCGTGCCGCAAATTCATTCATTGCGCCAAAGCTCTTTTTTGGGTTCCCATTCAAAACGATATGCAAATTCATGATTGCTCCTCCTTTTCTTGGTTTATCTGAGGCTGGTAGCTTCCGTTTTCTACTGCTTCTTCTATTTTATAATAGGTTTGCAGATCAATTGCTTCAAACTGGAGCAGATCTCCGGATTGGATAAGGATTTTTTTCTCCCCCTTCGCATCATAAAGACGTACAGGAGTTTTGCCGATAATTCTCCAGCCTCCAGGGGATTCCAGCGGGTAAATCCCTGTCTGTTTATCCGCAATACCTACTGCCCCCTGCTCCACCATTTTTCTTGGATTATCCAGCCTTGGTACGGCAAGCTTTTCAGATAAACCGCCTAAATAGGGAAAGCCAGGCATAAAGCCCATCATATAAACATAATAAAGCGGCTCCGTATGCAGACGAATCACTTCTTGAATGGAAAGTTTAGAGCGGGCAGCAACATCTTCCATATCTAAGGCAACCTCCTTGTCATAGCATACTGGAATCGTAATCTTTCTGGCTGCAGGAGGAGCTGTTTCCTCCATTATTTTTTGTAAATGGATAAGCTTTTTTTCAAGCTCTCTATAAGTGATTTCACTCGGGTTATAATAAATCGTGATGGCAGTATATGCAGGAATCCATTCCGATACTCCCTGTATTGGATATTTTTCTAAGAGAGCGCCAAAGCGATGCACTGCGTTATTTACTTGTCTGTCAATGACATTGCCAAAGGGAATTCGTACACCGCGGTCTCCGTATAGTTGAATAGGATACATGATTTATCACCTGTCTTTTTTGTTCTGAACTTTCTGTATTCATATTGTACACCTATTTTTTAGCAGAAACGAATGATTTGAACACGCAAAATCCAAAAAAGCGGCTCTACATTCAAACAATGAAGGTAAAGCCGCTTTTCTTATGTTAGTTTTAAATAATTTCTTTTTACTCGTTTGCCAAGTTTGCACCATTAGCAGCGATGGTATCTTTATACCAGTAAAATGATTTTTTGCGTTTTCGTTCCAGTGTGCCGCTGCCGTCATCATGCTTGTCCACATAGATAAAACCATAGCGTTTCGACATCTCCCCGGTGGAGGCACTTACTAGATCAATGCATCCCCAGCTCGTATATCCCATTAAATCCACACCATCTTCTACAGCTTCAAGCATTTGTTTCATATGCTCCCGCAGGTAGTCGATACGATAATCATCTTGAATCGAACCGTCCTCTTCCACTTTGTCATAGGCACCTAAACCATTTTCTACAATAAATAATGGCATCTGATACCTGCTGTACAGCCTGTTGAGGGAAATGCGTAAACCAACCGGGTCAATTTCCCAGCCCCAATCACTAGCTTTCAAAAATGGATTTTTAACGCCGCCAAGCAGAATATTTCCATCTGCCTGCCCGCCATTCACATCCACTTTCTTTTCTGTCTTAGACATGTAATAACTGAAGCTGATGTAATCCACTGTTCCTTCCTTGATAATATCCAAGTCGCCATCCTCTATCTCCAATTCAATGTTATGCTCCCGGAAATACCGCTGGATATAAGCTGGATATTCTCCTCTTACTTGTACATCTGTACAAAAATAATTAAAGCGTTCATCCTTCTCCAATGCATCCATGACATTTTCCGGGTTGCTGTCATAGACATAGAATGGAGCGTAAATAATCATACATCCAATCTGGGCTTCCGGCATGATTTCATGGCATCGTTTCACTGCTTTCGCGCTCGCAACAAATTGATGATGGAATGCCTGGAATGTCGGTTGATAACGATCTTCCTCTTTTTTAATCGCAAACCCTAATCCCATGATCGGCATCATTAATCCGCTGTTGATTTCATTAAAGGTCATCCAGTATTTCACTTTCCCCTGATAACGGGTAAAAATAGCTTCCGTATATCTTTCAAAGAAAGTAATAGCTTCCCGATTTCTCCAGCCGCCGTACTCCTTCACTAAGTGCAGAGGCATTTCATAATGGGAAATGGTGACGACCGGCTCGATATCATATTTTAACAGCTCATCAATGACCTTATCGTAGAAAGCCAGTCCTTCCTCATTTGGCTCCAATTCATCGCCATTCGGGAAAATCCGTGACCAGGCAATAGATAAGCGGAATGCTTTAAAGCCCATCTCTGCAAATAACGCAATATCTTCTTTGTAACGATGATAGAAATCGATTGCTTCATGATTCGGATAGCTTTTTCCTTCTTCTATTTCAAACTGAAATCCCGGATTACGCAGCACCTGTAATCTTTCTTTTCCGCCAGGCAGCACATCGGCTATATTTAATCCTTTATTTCCTTCGTGAAATCCGCCTTCTAATTGGTTGGCTGCTGTTGCGCCGCCCCATAAAAATCCTTCTGGAAAAGCTTTTGCCATGTTACTCTCCTCCTTGAGTCATTATTATTCTTCCTCTTACTTCTTTCCTTCTTCAACATAACTCATATCATTGACAGAATCTAGCTGAAATTCTCCGTTCTGATACGTTATAACGGATACACTTGCATTATCAAGACCGCCTTCTGGCACCTCATAATCATCAAAATACGTATCCAGCAAAGCAGATATACTTAACCCGTGAGAGACAAGTAAAACATTTCCTGACCCCTCTTGCCCTTGTTCTGCTTCTACTAACTCATCCAGGCCCTCTGTCAGCCGTGCTGTAATGGTATCATAATCCTCTGCAGGCCAATTAAGTCCCTCTTCATCTCTTCCTTCGTCAAGCTCTGCTACACTGTTTGAAAACGTTTCTGGTTCGAGATTTTCTAAAAATTCCTCCAGTGTAATTCCTTGCAAATCTGCAATATCCTGCCACATTGTCTCGTTTAGATCTCCTTCATATGTTCCGAAGTTAAATTCACGAAAACGTTCATCTGTATTTAAATCAAGTTCCGAAGATGTTTCGTTTTCTTCCATAATGATTTCTGC
This sequence comes from Oceanobacillus sp. FSL K6-0251, assembly GCF_038004725.1. NCBI lineage: Bacteria > Bacillati > Bacillota > Bacilli > Caryophanales > Bacillaceae > Oceanobacillus > Oceanobacillus sp. FSL K6-0251. Next base: position 3,833,568 of record NZ_JBBORS010000001.1, read on the forward strand.
TGTTTGAATAGCCCTTCCGCTGTCACTGCTGTAGGCATTTTGGAAATCAATATCTTTTAAACCGATTCCTGCTTGTGTGACGACCTCTTCACCTGCCGGAGTCAATACAGCATCAGACCAGCCCTGCACACGATCGGTTGTATTTAACATTGTTTTCCCGTGACGGACAATGTAGATAGTTAATTCATCATTTGATTCTGCTTCTACGACTTCCTTTTCACTCCCCTCTGTATCTCCGTCATTATTTTCCTCTGCTTCGGAACTGCTGCAAGCTGCCAGGACGAATACAAAACATAGTGCTGCCATGACTCCCCATATCTTTTTCATATCTTTTCTCCTCCAAAATAGATTTATTCTTTATTTTATAAGTCACTTTTTGCCCAACTGTAATATTGATACTGTTATATGCCATGCTCCTGCTACATTTTCCTTCCACCTCCTTTCAGCTTTTTTAGAAATAAAAAACCTGAATTATTTTGAACACACTTCACGTGCATTCAAAACAATCCAGGTTATGCCCAATAAGGTAACATTCCATTTTGCCAATATTCAATCTATATTTAGGTTAGAATAAAAAATAAATTATGTCAACGGTTCCATTTCCCTAATTATGAGGACCCTCTATACCAAAAGAAATGTCATGAGGCCGGTTTTTTTCAAACGCCAGCTATGCTTATTCTTCTTTCAAAAAAGAAAACCTGAACAAATTAAACAGATAGAGCGCACTCTATGCCGTTTAACTCATTCAGGTTTTGCCTGCCTCACAGTAACAATCCTTTATCACCTTCATTATATATAAGAACGCTTTCAAAATCAATAGCTAAGAAAAATCAAGAATACCGCTTGGTCTTTAAAACATCAGTGTTCTCGCCGAAGAGATGTCCGCTGCGGGAAGTCGCTTTCCGCTGGCAACGCTTCAGTCTCCTCGGAAGAAAACCGCTTCCTGCGGGGTCTTCACCTGTTGCTTTTCCCGCAGGAGTCGACTTCCCTCCGCTCCCATCTAAGAAGAATTATGTTTTATTTACTTTTTTACAAAGAAATAACACAAATTCTAGCGACGCTTTTGGATAGGACAAGCAATGTTGTCAGGTTAATGAATTTTCTTAAATATTATACAGATAGTAATAAAACCTATCTAGCGGAGGAAAAACACGGAGACTCCTATGGGAAAGCGCAATGGTCTTCGGTGGGGCGAGTAATCGCAGGCCCAGGGTGAAGACCCCGCAGAAAAAAAGCGAACTTCTTTTTTTCGAGGAGGCTGAGCGCAAGCCCATGGAAAGCGTAGTGTTTTTCCGCAGCGGTCGCATTAACCTGACAACATTGAAGATTACTCCCTTAATGAAACTCATTGTAGCGGCTATATTCAACATTTTTTATATCCTTTCTTATTCTTTAAAAAGAAACTTCATCCTGCATCTTGGTGCTGAATGAAGTCTCCGTTATGCCATATAACTGCTGTGCTTACATCTGATGAATGACTTCTTTAACGAGTTTCACAAATTTACTGCGCGATTGTGCAGCAACCTCAATCACTTCATCATGACTCAGCGGCTGATCTAATATACCGCTTGCCATATTGGTTAAGCAGGAAATACCTAATACCTTCATTCCGCCATGGACGGCAACAAGCGCTTCAGGAACGGTGGACATGCCGGCTGCATCTCCTCCAAGCACGCGAATCATGCGAATTTCTGCCGGTGTTTCATAAGCTGGTCCGCTCCACCAGGTATATACACCCTCCTGCAAATTAATCTGATTTTCTTTGGCAATATTTTTAGCCAAATCGCGAAGTTCACGGTTATATATTTGGGAAGAATCCGGAAAACGAGTTCCCAGGTCATCATTATTTGGGCCAATTAATGGGTTCGTTCCAACTAAGTTAATATGATCTGTAATCAGCATTAAATCACCAGGGTTAAAATCTTTATTTACTGCTCCGCTTGCGTTGGTAACAATCAGTTTATCCGCACCAAGCGCCTGTATAACACGTACTGGAAAAGTCACTTCATCCAAGGAATAGCCTTCATAATAATGGTAACGCCCTTTCATCGCTACGATACGCTTGCCATGCAATGTACCGATAACAAGCTGATTGGCATGTCCAACAGCTGCGGATTTAGTGAAATGCGGGATTTCTTCATACGGAACGACAACTGCGTCTTCTAATTCATCTGCCAAGCCGCCTAATCCGGAACCAAGAATAATACCGATTTCTGGGGTCATATCTGTTTTACTTTGAATAAACTCTCTTGCTTCTTTTATTTGCTGTGTCTGATGCATTTATGATTTCCTCCTTATAGTAGCTTTATTTTTTAGCTTCCCGATGACAGTCTGTTAAAAACGCCAGCGTCTTTAAACGGTGTACACTTCTATCTTATCTTACAGTTCGATATAAAATCAATTTGTCAGTGCAGTAATCTATGTTAAGCGATTAAAAATAAGGTGTCAATTAGGAACCAAAAGCGCTTGGTATAAGACGTGGACTGCGTCAACTTATCACAAATACCGCCATCATACATCATCCTTTTCTGCCATCCAAATAAAAAAACCAGGCGCTTCACCTGGTTTTCTGTCTTTATTCTTTAAATTCCAGCATTTTATTTTTTAATTCCTCTTCCATGCCGATTAATTCTTTTTCTGCCTCATTACGCTTTTTACGTCCATCTGATTGAATTTGCAGTGTTTCTTCAATGGTAGACATTAATTTTTCCTGCGTCTGCTTCAATGTATCAATATCGACAAGGCCTCGTTCATTTTCCTTGGCTGTCTCCACCGTATTCTCTTTCAGCATATCCGCATTTTTTAATAATAAATCGTTTGTTGTTTGCGATACCTGTTTCTGTGCTTCCATCGCATGACGCTGTCTTAATAGGGTCAAGGCAATGGCCACCTGATTTTTCCATAGTGGAATCGCAGTTAAAACAGAGGATTGTATTTTTTCGACAAGTGCCTGATTCGTATTTTGGATAAGACGGATCTGCGGAGCACTTTGCATTGTAATTTGACGGCTTAACCGGAGATCATGCGTCCGTTTTTCCAGCCGGTCCACAAATTGAAGCATATCATTTACTTCCTGAACATCCATCTGACTTCCGCTTGTTTCTGCTTTTTGGCGAAGCTGCGGGATAATCTCATTATTGATTTCCTCCACCTTTAATTCGCCGGCAGCAATATAAATATTTAAAGCATCGTAATAATCCCGGTTGGTAGAAAATAATTTATCAAGCATTTCATTGTCCGACAAGAGTAAATCTTTATTTCGGTCCAGACGCACACTGATACGATCAATCTGGGAGCTTGTCTTTTGATAACGGGATAATACCTCATTCACAGATTTCGACAGTTTTCCAAACAAACGTGATAAGAAGCCTGTTTTCTCCTCCTGCAGTTCAGAAGGGTCAATATCCTCCAGCTTTTTCATCAGCTCATTTAGAATCGAACCAATTTGGCTGACATCCTGCTTTTGAACATGCTCCAGCATCTCATGTGAAAATTGATGTAATTTTGCTTGTGCCTCTACACCATATTTCACTAAAGACTGTTGGTTGGTTGTATCGATTTGCTGCTTTAACTGCTCTGCTTTTTTACGATGCTCGCCGGGAAGTCTGTCAACCAGTCTTGGCGCCTCCGAGCTTTCCATATTTTGTTCGGAAATATCCGTTGAAACCTCTGTTCGTTCTCCAAACGGGTCATTTAATAAATCATTTATCGAATCATTAGTTTGGTCTTTTGCAGTCATGTAGAATCCTCCTTATTTTTTAGATCGGCGCAGCGTCTTTTTGGCTACATCCAGCTCAAAATCCAATGTTTCTAGATCATCCCTCAGCATCACTTGCAGATCCTTTTTAATCGTGGGACTAAAGGCGGTAAGCGTCTGCCTGGTTTCCTTTAATGATTTTTGCATCTCGATAGATGGAGAAGGCTGGCTGGAAAGATACGCATAACGCTCTGATAATTCGACAAGCGAGTCTAAATGATTATAGAAGAAACGCTCTGCCTGGTAAAATCGTACCGGTTCTTTTCTTGCGTTGTTATATATTTTTTGAGCCGTTCTTACAATCGTTAAATTCTCCCGCGCATGCTGGAAAGACCTTACTTTGAATAAAGCTTTCTGCATACGTGTGATTTTTCCTCTGGCCTCTTTTAAATTGGCATCAATAAATTTATATTCTTTTTTAGTCAATCCCTGACTTTTAACAAATCGATAATCCATAATCTGTTTTGTGGCTGCATAGGTCAATACGCCCCCAATTGCAGCAAAAAGACTGGTCAACAGGACAGTCTGTCCATATATAAAAAAGCTAACAAGCCATATAGCTGTCAGGCTGACAGCACCAACAAAGCTCTGCATTAAAAATTGCATAATTGCTCGCATATGCTCACTCCTACGTGATTAATCATTCTATCCTAAGTATAATCGTCTATACTCTTACTCTTATTATACTATTACGAACGAGGCTTTTAAAAGTTTCAATTTCTTTTTATTTAAAACTCGCTACATAAATTATTTTCTCATATCTCACCTGCAGTAAGAAATCTTTAACAGCAGCTTTCTCTTCTTCCTCTTAAAAGAGACCCCTGTTTAATTTATCTTTATATTAAAAAATATGATAATATAAGAATAAATGTTCTTATATTTGCCGAACCGAAATTAGCAGACTTACATTCATGGAGGGATTTTTAATGAAACGAATTGGTATTGATGCAGGCGGATCTTTAATAAAAATTGCCTATGAAGAGAGAGGCAGGCTTCGATTAAAAACTTTTCCTGCCAAGCAAACCCATGAGGTCATTTCCTGGTTGAAGTTGACTGCACCGGAAGCAGCGCTTCAGGTGACAGGCGGAAGAGCTGAACAGATTAAAGCCGACAACCAATCTATTTCTATTTTTAAGGAATTCACATGTGTAATAGAGGGAACAAAGTACTTATTATCGGAAGAAAAAAAGCTTCCGGATACGGATTATCTTTTAGTGAATATCGGCACAGGAACTTCTTTTTTCCACAAACAGAAACGCTTATCAGGAACAGGAGTCGGCGGCGGGTTGTTTACAGGCCTCGGAGCAATTATTGCGGGTACTTCTGATTATCATTCACTGGTAGATCTGGCCTCTAAAGGAGACAGGACCTGCAGTGATTTGATGGTCTCAGATATTTATCAATCCAGCTATTCGCCTGTCGAGGCTTCTTTGACCGCTGCTAATTTTGGAAAAGACCAGCTGGATCAATCCGTTTCAGCTGAGGACCAGCTGGCCGCATTAACCCAGCTTATTGGCGAGACGATTGTACTGCTTTCCAGCTTAACGGCAAACTCATTAGCTACAAAAGAAATCGTCATGATCGGCGGTGCATTGACCGGAAATCCGCTTTTAAAGCAAGTGATAGGCTCTTTTGAAAGTATGTTTGATTACAATTTAACCTTTTTAGAAAAAGGAGGCCATGCCGGTGCTGTCGGTGCATTATATTACGATGAATAAAAAGAATGACAGGAACAAGGAGAATTCATTTTGAAAAACATTATTTATTTCAGCTTTATAATTATCTTTGCATTGGCAGGCTGTAACGCAGACACAGATACAGCTGCACAATCAAACAGCGTGGACGGAGATTTTCAAGCACATTTTATCGATGTCGGGCAAGGCGATTCCACCTTATTCACTTTCGACGACGGAGAGGAGGAAACGGCAATCCTGTTTGATACGGGGGACTGGCAGGGTAATGAAGTGGTTCCTTACTTAGAGGCACAGGGAATCTCAGCAATTGATCTTGTCATTATCAGCCATCCGGATGCAGATCATATCGGTCAGCTTTCCAAAGTCCTGGATCATTTTGCTGTCGATGAAGTTTGGATGTCCGGAAATGAAAGCACCTCCAATACATACCAAACTGCGATGGAAAAAATCCTATCTCAGGATATCAATTATCATGAACCGCGGACCGGCGAGGAGTATGAACTTGGCCCGATTGACTTGGAAGTGCTGTACCCTGAGGACATTTCCGGAAAAGCGAATGAAGAGTCGGTCAGTATTCGTTTAGCCTATGATCAGGTTTCCTTTGTTTTGACTGGAGATGCCGGAGTGAAGGAAGAAAAGGAAATGATAGAAGCTTCTTCGCTTAACAGCACCTTCTTACATTTAGGGCACCATGGCTCCAATACATCCACTGATCCCGCCTTTTTAGATGCTGTCGATCCGCAGGCTGCCATTTATAGCGCTGGAGAAGATAATTCATACGGGCATCCAAGTACAGAGGTTATTGATTTATTAGATGAAGAAAACATTGACTGGTACGGAACCGATGTTGATGGAAACATTGTTGTTACGACAGATGGATCATCCTATTCGATTGAAACCGAGATGGGCGAGGATATTACTGTTTCCAAACCAGATGCAGCCGATGAGAAGAATCAGGATGCTTCCGAAGACGCTTCTGCTTCAAATGAAGAAAACGAGGATGGCAGCTGTATTAATATCAATAACGCATCCCAAGAGGAATTAACCGGGATTATTCATATCGGTGACGAACGTGCCAATCAAATAATAAATAAACGCCCGTTCGATACGTTCGAGGAGCTGGAGGAAATTGACGGAATCGGTCCGAGCAGAATCGCAGATATGGAAGCCGAGGGTCTAATTTGTGACTTTTAAAGGAGGGATATAGCATGAAAGGAATTATCGACCGGTTTGAAGGCGAATCGGCTGTTATTTTAGTGGAAGCGGAGAATCGGGAATTACTTGTTCCAAAGAAAGAGCTCCCGAGTGACTGTAAAGTGAAATCAGCGGTAATTGTAGAAGAATCCGCAGGAAAGCAAAACCCAGTAATTCAGCTTGATCCGGAAACAGATCAGAAGAAAAAACAAGTGTCCAGTAACCTGCGGGAAGCTCTATTAAATCGAAAAAAGAATAGTAAACTGAAAAAAAAGAAATAGTTTACCTCCTTTCTTCTTTCCAGCCAAGAGAAACCTCATTAAGGATAAGAAAAACTTGCTGCATCATTCCCTTTAAAACGCGAAAAAGAGCTGGTTCACGTATCAGCTCTTTTTCTATGTTTCACCATAAGAACATGCAAAACTCGTATACACTTACCTGATTAGTCAATGCTAGTTTCTTGCTGCTATTCTATTGTAAAACTTTTTGCTATACCGTTAATACCGGCTTCTCCTCCACCAGCGAAAGAAATAATTCCAGAAAGCGATTATCATCGGTCAGCTCCGGATGAAAAGCCGCTACAATTAAATTTTCTTCTTTTGCAGCCACAATTTTATCATCATAGGCAGCTAAAACTTCCACACGCTCTCCTGCCGATTCAATATATGGGGCACGTATAAACACGGCTGGATACGGCTCCTTCATTCCGTTCACATCCAGATTTGCTTCAAAACTGTCCCGCTGTCTTCCAAAACCATTCCGTTTAACTTGTACATCCATCAGACCTAAATGCACACTCTGCTCTGCATCCACCTGACCCTTGCCAAGCAAAACGAGACCGGCACAGGTTCCAAAAATCGGCTTCTTGGATTGGGCAAATTGTTTTACAGCATCCACAAGATTATTTTTCTTCATCAAGCGCCAAATTGCTGTGCTTTCCCCTCCCGGAATAATTAAAGCATCCACCGTTTCAAGCAGCTCCCTATTTTTAATCAGAATCGGCTCATGTCCTGCTTGTTGCAAATGACTCGCATGCTCTTCTGTCGCTCCCTGCATGCCAAGAATTCCGATTCGATATTTTTGTTCACTCATCGTATCCGCTCCTTTCAGCGACTTAGAAACTCCGATCCTGCATTCTATCCTCTGCTCTTAACGTTTTCATATCGATACCCTTCATTGCTTCTCCCAAGTCTTTAGAAAGCTCGCCAATTTTTTGGTAGTCTTGATAATACGTTGTTGCTTCAACAATAGAACGTGCAAATTTTTCCGGATTTTTTGATTTAAAGATACCAGATCCGACAAAGACCCCGTCTGCTCCAAGCTCCATCATCAATGCAGCATCTGCCGGAGTTGCCACCCCGCCTGCAGCAAAGTTTACCACTGGCAGCCTGCCTGTTTCCTTCACCTGCAGCAGCACTTCAAATGGTGCTCCAAGATTTTTAGCTTCTGTCATCAGCTCATCCGCGTTCATATGTACAATTCTTCTTACCTGTGATTGCACTTCGCGTAAATGGCGTACTGCTTCCACGATATTTCCTGTTCCAGGCTCTCCTTTTGTCCGAAGCATCGACACGCCTTCTCCAATCCGGCGGGCTGCTTCTCCTAAATCACGGCATCCGCATACAAATGGAACAGTGAATGGCTTTTTATCTAAGTGGAATAAATCATCCGCCGGCGTCAGCACTTCACTTTCGTCAATATAATCCACCCCAAGTGATTCTAAAACACGTGCTTCGACAATATGGCCGATACGCACCTTTGCCATTACTGGAATGGATACAGCTTCCATTACTTCTTCTACAATACTGACATCTGCCATTCTCGCTACACCGCCTGCAGCACGAATATCAGACGGGACTTTCTCCAATGCCATGACAGCAACAGCGCCCGCTTCTTCTGCTATTTTTGCCTGTTCTTTATTAACAACATCCATAATGACGCCGCCTTTTTGCATTTGCGCCATTCCTCTTTTTACACGCTCTGTACCTGTTACTCGATCTGCCATTTTGTTTCCTCCTAGATTTTTGATTGATTTTTTATTATTATAAAAATAATATGATATGAATGAAAGTGCCAATTTTTCATCATTTAATGAGGTCAGTTTTCCAGAGGAGAGAGAAGATGGATTTATTATCTGTTCATTTAGAAAAAACAAACAATAGCCCATTATACGAACAGCTTTATGAGTTTATTAAACAGGAAATTGTACAGGAGCGGCTTCCCTATGGCCAAAAATTGCCTTCCAAACGAAAGCTCGCCAATCATTTGGAAGTAAGTCAGAATACAGTGGAAACTGCTTTTGAACAGCTTGTTGCAGAAGGTTATATTGCATCACAGCCCAGAAAAGGATTCTATGTACTGGCCCATGGCGATTTAGAATTTGTAGAGCATTCGGGGAAAAAGGAGATTGCTGATGCGGGGAAAGAACCATCCGTTTTATTTGATTTTTCTCCCAATAAAATTGATACGGAGGCATTTCCCTTTTCTGCATGGAGAAAATTAAACCGTCAAGTGATTGATGAATCTCATCATGATTTACTGCTGCTTGGCGATGGGCAAGGCGATAAAGAGCTGCGCGAAGCTATTGCCCACTATGTCTATCACGCACGGGGAATTGACTGTGACCCGGACATGATTGTCGTCGGAGCAGGAATTGAAGTTTTAATGCAGCAGCTGCTTTCCCTGCTCCCCGGATCTACCATATTCGGCATTGAAGACCCCGGCTATCAGTTAATGGTGAAGTTAATAACACACTTTGGCTTTTTAGGACGAGCCTTAGATATGAACGAAGAAGGCGTGTCCATTGAAGCAGTTCGCCTCTTAGAGCCTGATTACATCTATGTCACTCCGTCCAACCATTTTCCATATGGAACAGTGACCTCCATCAACCGGCGCAATCAGTTGTTACAGTGGGCAAATGAAACAGCGGACCGGTATATTATAGAAGATGATTATGACAGTGAGTTTCGTTATACAGGGAAAACGATCCCTCCTATGAAAAAAATGGATTTCAATGACCGGGTTATCTACCTTGGTTCGTTTTCCAAATCATTGATTCCTTCCCTGCGAATCAGCTATATGATCCTGCCCAAAGCATTACTGGAGCAGTATCGGAACAGGCTTACTTTTCACCATTCTACAGTTTCGCGAATGGATCAGCATGTGCTGGCGCATTTTATTCAGGAGGGTTATTTTGAAAAGCATTTGAATCGAATGCGGAAAATATATAGAAAGAAATTTGAACTGGTCCATCAATTATTTGAACCGTATAAACCATCTATACAGCTTCTTGGAGAACAATCAGGACTCCATGTCGTCTGTGAGGTGCGAAATGGTCTGACAGAAGAAGAGATACTTCGAAGAGCGGAGCAGAAAGGTATCAAAATCTATCCGATTTCCTATTACGCTTCAAAAAATGCCGTTTTCCCTTATCCGCAATTTGTGATCGGCTTCGCAGGTATCGCAGAGGAAAAGCTCAAAGAAGCAGTACAATCGATTATCGATATTTGTCAGAAGTGAGTTTATCTCAAGCTGACTTGCTGCAGGATGGCATAGGGATTGTAAAACGCCCGCTGAATAAAGTTCCACTTTATGCTATAATAAATTATTCTCTGCAAAATGACGCAGCCTTCCAATAAAGGATTTTTATGGTTTCTGACCGTAATGGGATGCTGCCTGCTAATTTGGTTTGCTCGGCAATGACACAGGGTATTTATCATTACACCCAATTTATCAGCAGAGTATCGTTTCATCTGTAATCCAGTAAATGATTGCTTTTAACAGCAAGTGCTATTCATCAGGTCTGGTTTAAGCTTCGTTTTTATTTTATTCATCGCTTCTTGGATTTACTGGCATTTTAAAGCAGCAAAGGAATATATTTATTTTAATAAAAAGGAGGATTTTTATGGGTATTTTGGAATCGATTATCGGCCATATCAATGATTTTCTTTGGTCGTATATTTTAATTATTGTCTTAATAGGTTTAGGTCTTTATTTTACAATTCGGACCGGATTCGTCCAGTTTCGCCTGCTTCCGGAAATGTTCCGTGCTGTAGCAGATAAACAATCCTATGATGCATCTGGCAAGAAAGGGACCAGCTCCTTCCAGGCATTTGCAATCAGTGCCGCTTCCCGCGTCGGTACAGGAAATATGGCCGGCGTTGCATCAGCAGTTGCGCTTGGCGGACCGGGCGCATTATTCTGGATGTGGCTGATTGCGCTACTTGGCGCCGCCTCCGGATTTGTTGAAAGTACTCTAGCACAGCTCTATAAAGAGAAAGATAGCAATCAGTATCGCGGCGGTCCCGCTTATTATATTGAAAAGGGAATGAAAAAACGCTGGCTTGGTATTGTATTTGCCATCATGATTACTTTTACTTACGGATTGGTCTTTAACTCCGTTCAATCCAATACCATCAGCATTGCGTTCAGTTCACAGTTTGATATAAACCCTGTCTGGATTGCGGCTGTTTTGACTATTTTTGTAGCCATCGTTATCTTTGGCGGTTTGAAAAGTATTGCGAATGTTTCTCAAATTATTGTTCCTTTTATGGCAATTATTTATATCGGCTTAGCGCTTGTTGTCTTAGCTATGAATATTACCGTTATTCCAGATATGTTTGTACTTATTTTTGAAAATGCATTTGGAATCCGCGAGGTTGCTGGCGGCGGCTTTGGCGCAGCCATTATGCTGGGAATCAAACGCGGACTATTTTCTAACGAAGCAGGAATGGGTGCTGCCCCCAATGCAGCAGCAACTGCAGAAGTAAGCCACCCGGTCAAGCAGGGGCTCGTTCAGGCCTTAGGTGTTTTCTTTGATACCATCTTAGTTTGTTCGGCTACCGGATTGATTATTTTATCCGCCGGCGGCTTTGCAGGCAGTGAAGAAGACGGGATTGCGCTGACACAGACAGCCTTCACCCAAATGCTGGGAGATTGGGCAGGCGTGTTTATCGCCATCGCTATTTTTCTATTTGCCTTCAGCTCGATTCTTGGAAATTATTATTATGGCGAGAACAACCTGGCTTATATTAAAGACTCTAAGACCATCCTGTTTATTTACCGCATAGCAGCGCTTGTAATGGTTGTATTCGGTACATTGGCTTCCTTCGGCTTAGTCTGGTCTTTAGCTGATGTCACCATGGCCTTGCTTGCACTGATTAACCTTTATGCTATTTCTGTCTTATTTAAGAAAGCCAATATTTTATTAAAGGATTATATGAGGCAGCGGAAAGAAGGAAAAGACCCTGTCTTCTATAAAGATACTCTGGACGATCAGACCGGCATCGAGTGCTGGGAACGGGAAACCGAGAAACAATAATCATTTCCAAAGAAAAAGAAACCATAGCTGCTTTTGCCGGCTATGGTTTTTCTATGGATATAAGCAGAAATCAACATAACTTCAGAAGCGATTTTGCTTAAGCAAAGTTACCTCGTGTTTATAGCTTTCGTCTCCCGGGAAAATGGATAATATATAAATTGAAGTAAGAAATTACACTTTATTTTTCTTATAAAAATGACGAAATAATGATTGAAAACAGTAACTAGCGGAAGAAAAACACGGAGGCTCCTGTGGGAAAGCGCGGAGGGAAGACCCCGCAGAAAAAAAAGCGAACTTCTTTTTTTCGAGGAGGCTGAGCTCAAGCCCACGGAAAGCGTAGTGTTTTTCTGTAGCGGTAGCTATTAATTTCAATTTATATAGCTATTATTTTTTTGTGATTAGGGCATATGTTGGATACAAGAAATCCCGGATTAATGAAGATTCAATCTATGGAATGCTTCATTTGATTGGACGTTTCCATATTTAGAAACCATCCGTAATACGAGGGGGGGTATTGTGAATAATAAAAACAGAAGATTTTTAATTATTTCTTTATGCATCAATACGATCCTGACAATCACAGCATTAGCGGGATTGGTTTACCTTCTTTTCATACGTAATCAAGCTGCTGATACAAGCTCGTCTTCTCTCTTGTTTATCTCATTTTTCATCATCCTGTTAGGTTTTGGTATCAGATTAATATTTAATATCATTTCGCTTTCTAAAATAAAAAATCAGAAAAATCATTGACTAATAAACTCAACTTTCACACATTAAAAAGTAACTTCATTTCCATGCTGCCTGGATTGGTTGTTCAGGCGAAAGCTGCTATTTCGTCCAACTCATCAAAATGTTATTCCTTTCATTCGCTGCAGAATCCTATCAGAGCGCAGGCCGACCACGTAGACTCCTATGGGAACAGGGCGAGCTGAAGATCCACTTGAAAAGCGGTTTTCTTTTCAAGTTAGCTGAAGCCGTCCCCATGGCAGACTAAGACCGCAACGTCCTGGGGTTGCGATTACTCACCCCATCGAAAAGAGTTGTTGCAACGTCTGCACTAGTACGTCCTGGGACTGCGATTACTCGTCCCATCGAAAACATTTGTACGTCGGAAAGCGGAGTGGTTGGCCGGAGCGGAGCTATGCACCATCACCTATTCCAAAAAGGGAGTATAATAAAAAAGGGAGCGCCGCAAAAACAATCTGCAGCATTCCCTTTTCGCTTTATTCAAATACAATGGTTTTATTTCCGTGCACAATAATTCGATCTTCTAAATGCCATTTAACAGCCTGCGCCAATACCCTGCGCTCAATGGATTGTCCAATCTTTTTTAAGTCCTCCACATTATGCTCATGGCTGACTGGCTCTGTTCCTTGTTCAATAATTGGTCCTTCATCTAAATCGTTGGTTACATAATGCGAAGTTGCACCAATCATTTTTACCCCTCGTTCAAAGGCACGTTCATACGGTTTTGCTCCGATAAATGCCGGCAGGAAAGAGTGATGGATATTAATGATTCTATCTTTAAATACTTCCACAAATGTCGGGGAAAGAATTTGCATGTAGCGTGCCAATACAATCAAATCAATATCGTAATCCTCTAAGATTTCCTTTTGCTTCGCTTCTATCTCCGGTTTGGTTTCTTTTGTAACAGGCAGATGATAAAAATCAATCCCTAATGCTTCTACCATTTTACGGGAATTTTCATGATTGCTGATAACCACTGGAATATTTGCCATTAAATCGCCGCTTTGCCATTCCCATAACAGCTCTAGTAAACAATGCGACTCTTTTGAAACAAAAATCGCGATATTTTTCAACTCATGAACGAGACTTAGCCGCCAGTCCATTTGAAAACGATCGGCAATCTCCTGAAATTCCTGCTTCAGTTTTTCCACGTCTGTCCCGGTCTGGTATTCAAAATCAAGGCGCATAAAGAATTCGCCGCCTTTTGGATCTTGGGTATATTGATTAGATGTGACAATATTTGCCTGCTGGTTCCATAAAAATGTAGAGATTGCAGACACAATTCCCGGCTGATCTGGACATTTAATCATTAATCTTGCTCTATTTTCATAACGGTCTTTATAAAAATCTGTCCGTTTATCTGTATACATATTCACTGTCTAATTTCCTCGCTTTATTTATATTCGTAAACTATAGACTATCGGAAAAGTGGGCGTCTGGTCAAGTGTTTTATCAGAAAGATACAGCCAAAGGTTCCCCTCTGGCTGTAACGGTTATTCTAAATTCGTCAGCTGATATCCGTCAGCTGTTAACTCCACCGTATACGTCCACTGATAATCTTCTGTTTCTGTCTCATCGCTTGCATACATCAATTCAATTGTTTCACTTGTTGTTACTTCCCATGTTTCTGAATCAATCTCTTCCACATCTTCTACAGACATTGATACGATTTCTTGTGTTAATCCACTATCATATAAGCGTTCCACTAAGTCTTGCTGCATCGTATCTAATTCACTGCCAGTAGCAATATAATCTTCTACTATGCTATAGTCACCAGTATTAATAGCCCAGATTAAATTATCAACATAATTTTCAACTACTGCTTCTATTTCTGTAAGTTCCTCATCCTCCGAATTGCCATTCTCATCACTATTTTCGTCGGCTTCATCTTCGTCCTCTAAAACAACACCTTCATATTCCTCGCCAGATGCTTCAAAAAACTCATAATTGACATCTCTCGGGTAAAAAGCTTCTGTGAAATCTTGAATATCCCATTTACCGCCATCTGTACCGTATTGAATAGTAAAAATGGTCTCTATATTTATTTCTTCATACTCTGAATCTGGATCATAGGTTCCTGTCATATTCAGCTGAACAGGAAGTTCGAATTCCGGGTTGTCTGATGAATCACCCTCTACATATTCCGAATCCTCAAAGGCAATCCCGATTTCATCCAATCTGCCGCTGAATCCATTATCATTAAAATACGTAAAAAGTTCATCCTCTAACGTTTCACTTAATTCATCTGAAATATTTTCAATCACGGATGCATCCAGCTGGGCTGTTGCTTCTACATAATTTTCACTAAAGTTTGTGATGACTTCTTTGATTTCTTCTTCTGCCCCATCAGTGAATAACTCGGTAATATACACATCGTGTTCCCTATCTGTAATCGCAATTGGTTCAATTTCAATATCTCCCCAATCTGTTTTGACAACACCAGTCAATTCCATGGAACCGTCAAGTAAAAGCGGTCCGGCTGTCACATAACCACTATCTGTATTCGTTTCAAGGGGTTCTTCATTAATCATCCATTCCATCGAGTTATATGGTAAATCACTCTCGAACATTTCATAAAAAGTGACTTCCCCCACCTCTAGTTCCGACTCATAGCTGTTATACGTATCCATTAACCGTATGTTCTGACTTTTTGCAGCTTCTCCGTAATCTGTTTCAAAACTGCTTGCCGCTTCATAAATACCGGGAGCTAATGGACCATATTCAATATAATCCGAAGACGCATCAGCCTCTTCAAACCCGCCGCCATTAAATGTTGTTGTCACCCCTTCTACATTAGAATAGACAGTAACATACTGCGGCTCGGCTGCTACATCATATTGCGTGAAAAACAAGAATGCTTTTTCATTGGATTCTTCCATATCAAAAACAGGAAGTTCTTCAAATAGCACTTCGGAATCCCCGTCACTGATAAAAGCGAATTCCTCCTCTTCCCTCATCGCAGCCACAGCATTGGCCTCCTCAGCAGAAAGCTCCTTGCCGTCCACTGTCATCACCTTTTGAATCGTTTCAGTATCTCCCTCAGCCATCGCACTTGCAAAACGATTTGCCGTGTTTTCCTCGGAATAATACATATTTCCCCAAATACCTAAACCAATGACACATAATGCAATAACGCCAAGTATTCCTGTCAATATCTTTTTCTTTTTTGTCATTGGCTTCTTTTCTTTATTCACCTGCCGCGTCTGCTGCTCGCTTCGTGTCTGATTTTCTTCCTTGCCAGCTTGCTCTACCGGTGCTTTTTTCTCTGCAGCTTCTTTTTCCGTTTCTGGCGCTATGGCTTTATGCTTCGGCACCTCGCTGCTTACCTTTGTTCCGCAATGCTTACAAAATTGCGCTCCGTCCCCAATTGGCTTTCCACATTCTTTACAAAATTTAGTCAATCTTTTCTCTCCCTCTTTTTCGTAGCATGCACGCCCATTGCTTTTCCTTATATATAATGGAAAAACAAACGCTTCCTCTCGTTTTTTAACAATGCCTATGTACAGGAAACAGAAAATTACAACATTATTTTCTGCACTCTTTTCTTATATGTCATATGCGCACAGCTTCTGCACTGCCTGCATACAATATTCTTATCACGTCACAACCATAGGCTGATTCCATAATAGATACAGCTCCCGCCTCGTGTAAGAAATAACCAAAAGTTATCGTTAGGAGGTTTTTTGATGGATCCCGATAAGCATGATTCTCGTTCTGATAAGAAAAAAGTTTTCCCTGAAAATTGGAATATTGATTTTGCCCCCTTTCAAGAGTTCGTCGATCGAATGGATAATCTATTTTCCCGTTCTTTTAAATCATTCCAGGGCCAGATACTTAATGATTTTCCCGCAGAAATAATAGAGGAAAAAAATCACGTTTATGTAAAAGCAGAAGTTCCTGGATACCGCCGGCAGGATATTCAAATTGAAATCATAGGAAATCAAATAAAAATAATATTAAATAAGGACGAAAGCCTATCCGTACAGACAGAAAAAGAAAACGTAAATAAAAAATCCACCGAGCGGAAAGAACGCATTATTACACTCCCTTTTAATATACCAAAAAAAAGCATCACGGCAACCCTTGAGAATGGAATTTTAATCATAAAAATCCCAAATCAATCCATATCTCCCCATATAATAGATATTGAAGACTAATAAGCAGCTGATAAAGCTATACAACGGCCTGCAGGCAAATTCGCAGCAAGCCTGAATTCTGCGAATTAATTCTCCAATAAAAATCGCCGTATGACAGTTTTCATACAGCGATTTTTTTATTCTTTTATCATGAAAAAAAGCAAAAAACTCCCATTAAATGAAGTTCCGTTTTATAATCCGACCTGACTCCGTGCATCCTCTAACACTTCAGCGGCTGCAATCGTATGATCGATTAATTCCTCAAATACTTTCTCATCATGATTTTTGATAATTTTATTGATATGAATAAATTCATAGGAAAGTCTTGCCCGGTCCTGTTTTACAGAGATGTCCTTTGTTTTTCCATCAATCGTGATTTTGACATTTCTTGCACCATTTGCGCCAGGCTTGATATACATATAGCCTTCTTCTCCCTGAATCGAGACAAAATTTTCACCAGTGGTGTCCTTCGATCCAACACAGCTTGCTTGAAAACCTGGATAGGAAAGTAAAGCGATACCGGAAGTATCTATGCCATTTTCATACAAATTCGCTTTATAAGTAACCTCTTCCGGCTTGCCAAATAAACGCAATACAAAATGGAGATTATAGATATTGATATCCGCCAATGCACCGCCTGCAAATGCAGGATTAAACATATTGGTCACCTCTCCAGCTTTTAATTGATCATAGCGGCTGGAGTATTGGCTGTAATTACATTGAATCAGCCGGATAGGTCCTAATCGTTCAATATGCTTGGACAGCTCTAGAAAGTTAGGTAAAAACAAAGTAGGAATCGCTTCAAAAACAAACACTTGATTTTGTATCGCTGCCTCCTTCAGTTCCTTCGCTTCCTTGGCCGTCGGGGTGAACGGCTTTTCACAAATAACATGCTTTTTATTTTCTATCGCTTGAAGCGCCTGCTGTTTATGCAGTTGATTAGGGGAAGCAATATATACGGTATCCATCTCTTCATCAGCAAAAAATTCTTCCAAAGATGTATAAGTTTTCGGGATTTGAAACTCGTCGGCTAATCCATCCGCTGTTTCTTGTTTTCTGGAATATGCAGCAACACAGTTTACTTCTTCAACCGGTTCTATTGCCCGCAGCATCTCCTGAACAATCTTACCTGATCCAATTGTGCCTAATTTCATGCTAACCAACCTTTCCTGTGGTTTAATAACTTTTCACTTCAATATTTGTAATCCGAGCTATTTTTTACATTATACTAAAAATCATTCGAATTTAAAAAATAGCAGCCTTTTCCGTCTAAGAAAAATCGGCAGAATATTGCTTAATTAATAGAATAACACAAGTTTCTGCAACCTGTGTTATTCTCGGTAAAATATTTTACATAAAAGTTTTTAATTTACCTGCTGTTTTCTTTGGGTTTTCTTGCCCAGTTATCGTGCTGCCAATAATAATAATATCAGGATGGTTTGCCACAATGTCTGGCATTAAATCCTCGTTAATCCCGCCAGCAACAGCTACTGCTAAGCCTGTTTCTTCTGTTAATTTGAATAAATCTTTATGAAAAGCCCCATTACTTTGCTGATCTTTCCCCACATGAAGACTTACCAGTTCTGCCCCTAATGAAGCTAATTCTTCTACACGTTGTTTGGATTGAATTCCAAGTAAATCAATCATTATTTGTCCGCCTCGTTTATCAGCTTCCTTCAGTGCCTCTCTAATGGATGCATCAGCTGAAAAAGCCATCACTGTCGTTATATCTGCCCCTGCTTCCAGGGCTTGTTTCACTTCATGTTTTGCTGCATCACAGGTTTTCATATCTGCCAGAATTATTTTATATGGAAAAAGCTCACGCATTTCACGGATAATGGACATACCATATTCTTTAATAATCCCTGTACCAATTTCAATAATATCAACATATTCTTCAGTATCCTCTGCCAGTTGAATACATCTATCCTTTGATAATCTATCCAATGCTAATTGTAGTCTCACTGTCTGTCCTCCTTAACGTTCAATACGTTCTACTTCTCCCAGTTTCTCTTGAACATCTTCATAGTATGGAAGTCCCTCGTTATCTCCAGCAATACTAACAACTATGGAACCGATAGTATTAGCAAAGTGCAGACTGCGCTCTAAATTCCAGCCATTTAAAAAACCATAAAGAAATCCAGCATCAAATCCATCCCCCGCACCGACTGTATCCACAACTTTAGAAGCTTTCACAGGATCCGCTTTTATTGTCTTTCCTTGATGGTAACCAACTGAGCCAAGCTCACCGCGTTTAATTATAATAGTTGGAATATTAAATTCCTTTGTTTTCTCAATAATTGCTTCTGGTTCACTCTCCCCAATAATAATATCCATTTCGTCTTCCCCAGTAAGCAAAATATCCACATGTGGAAGAATAGTTAATAATACTTTTCTTGCCTCTTCTTTTGTCCACATCTTAAGACGGATATTGGGGTCAAAAGAAATTTTCACACCATGCTTTTTGGCAAGACGAATGGATTCCATCATGACTTCTAAATTGTTTCCGCCAATTGCTGGGAAAATACCTGTCAAATGCAGTATACGTGTATTTTTAATATATGACTCATTTAATCCTTCTGGTTTCATTGTTGATGTAGGTGACTTATCACGGTAAAAAAAGACTTTTACACTGCCGTCCTCCATAATTTCTTTAAAATTTAATGAAGTAGGATAATCGTCTACCAATTTCACTTCTTTTACATCAATTCCTTCGCCTCTTGCAAAGGTAAGGATGGTCTTACCAAACTCATCATTTCCCAATCGACTGATATATCCTGTATTTAGACCAAGCCTGGAACAGCCGACCACAACGTTAAGCTCCGCGCCTCCAATATGCTTTTTAAATCCATTTACAAATTTCATCGGGCCTGTCGCATCTGGATTAAAAACAATCATTGCCTCTCCCATCGTAATAATATCTTTCATTCTATTCCCTCCAAAATTCATTTCTATCGTTTAATTGATCGTAATTTTCCATTTTCTGAAATAATCACTTCATCCGCCATATTTGCAAATATTCCTGTTTCTACTACACCAAGCAGCGATTTTATTTCCTTATGCACTTTTTCTGGCTCATCAATCTTTTCGAATTGACAGTCAATAATATAATTGCCGTTATCTGAAACAAATTGCTTTTCATTCCGATAGCGCAAAGTTGTTTGGCATCCTAGTTTTTGGAGCCTTTTCTCAGTTAGTTCCCAGCCAAAGGGCACTACTTCTACAGGTAAAGGAAATGCTCCTAATCTTTTAACCAGTTTATCTGCTTCTGCAATAACAATAAAATAATCCGCAATATTATCTACCATCTTTTCGCGAAAAAGTGAACCTCCGCCTCCTTTAGACAGATGAAGTTGCTTATCTACCTCATCTGCTCCATCAATAGCAAGGTCTATATGACCATTCTCAGCAAAATTTGTCAATGGAATTCCAAGTTCAATTGCTAATTTCTCCGACTTTTTAGAAGAAGGAATACCTTTTACCTGAATTCCTTCTTCTTCTATTCGCTTAGCAAGTTTTTTTAACATATAATTTACCGTTGAACCAGACCCTATTCCAAGTATCATTCCATCTTTTACTCTTTCGGCTGCATTCTCTGCAGCATACTGTTTATCTGATGTTTCCATTTTCAAACTTCCTTCCTTTTAAAGTCTTCCTTTAAAATAAAGCAGGGTTGATTAATTTAGGAATATAGAATGTAATATCCGGGAATAAAGCAACAAATAAGAGAACGATTAAGATAATTGCAATATATGGAATTACCGCTACAAAAGATCGTTCTATCGACATATTTCCTATCTTTGCTGCAAGTAATAAACAGAGCCCATATGGAGGTGTAATTAAGCCAATCGCAAGTGTAATAATTACAATTAACCCTAGATGCACCGGATCTATTCCAAATTCTAAAGCAGTAGGCAATATAATAGGTACAAACAAAATCATCGCTGGAATCGCATCCATGAATGTTCCTATAAACAAGAAAAATGCAATAATAACAAGGATAAATAACCAGCTTGCACCAATATTATTATCGAAAAACTCCTGTGCTGCTGTTCCCAGCTGGTAATAGCTCATCAACTCTCCAAGCGCACTGGCAGCTGCAAGTGCAAATAAAGATAAAGAACTAAGCGCTAAAGTATCGAATAAAATCTTTGGAAAATCTTTTATTTTTAATGTTTTATAATAGAACATACATACGATTGCTGTATATATAGATGCTACTGCTGCAGCTTCTGTAGCAGTAAAAAAACCAGATATAATACCTCCAATAATGATAACAGGTGTCAACAAAGCTGGAAATGCATCAAAAAATAACTTAAGCAGTTTTTTCATTTCAACGCGTTTATCTCTAGGATAGTTCCGTTTAACAGCTATCACGTAAATTAAAATCATCATACCTAAGCCAATTAAAATTCCCGGTATAATTCCTCCCAGAAACAAAGCACCAACTGAAGCATTTGTCAGTCCTGCAAAAATAATCATAGGAATACTCGGAGGTATGACTACTCCTACCGTGGAAGATGCAGCAGTAACGCCTACAGAGGTCTCTTTATCATAACCTTTACGAAGCATGCTGGGAATAAGAATTTTACCCACACCTGCTGTATCTGCCTGAGATGCGCCAGATACGCCTGCAAACATCATCGATACAAGAATATTTGCATGTGCCAAACCACCGCGAATCGGTCCAACGATTGCTAATGCAAAGTCAATCAGCTTTTCAGAAATTTTCCCTGAATTCATTAAATTTGCTGCCAAAATAAATAATGGAACAGCTAATAATACGAACGAATCAAGACCATTCACCATCGACATAGCTACCGTTGCTTCTGGTGTATAAGGAATACTCAAAATACCAATGAGAGCAACAATTCCAATTACAAAAGCTATTGGTACACCGATAAGCATTAACAGTAAAAATAAACCAACAAGTAGAAATCCCATTATCCATGGACCTCCTTTGCATTTAGTTTCTGTACATGTTGTATCATATGTGACAGTGTATAAATCAGCATCGTACCTGCCATGATTGGTATGGCAATCCAAATATAACCCATTTTCATATCTGGCAAGGTTGACCATGTATAATTCCAAAACTCGTTAACCACTTGTAAACCTAATAAAAAGACACAAACATTAAAGATAATTAAAACACTATCGTTAAAAAGACTTAAATAAATTCTTTTTTTCCCTTGAAATTTTCGCTGCAGGTAATCAAAATTAAAATGCTCCCGGCGATTAACCATAACAGCAGCCCCCATAAATACTGCCCAAATAAAGGAATAATTTGCTGCTTCTTCCGTCCAAATAATTGATATACCTAAATGCCTAGTCAAGATTTGTAAAACAATGACAAAAAAGAAAACACATAGAAAAAGGACTCCAATAATAATCTGTACTTTTTCCAACGCTTGTATAAATTTCTTCATATGACTTCCCCCTTACTCTTCTGCCAGAGTGCGGATTTCCTCAAGCATTTTTTCTACTTCAATTTCTTCTGCAAATTCATCTAAAATAGGTTGAGCAGCAATAATAAAAGGCTTCCGATCTACTTCATTCACTTCAGCTCCATCTTCAATTGCCTGCTGTTTATAATCTTCATCCTGTTCTAATGTCACTTCACGTTCTGTTTCGACAGAAGCTTCTGCCGCATCTAAAATAATTTGCTGCTGATTTGCACTTAAATTATCAAACTTCTCTCCATTCATTAGAAGAAAACGTGTTGTATAATCATGCGCCGTCTCACTGATATACTTTCCATTTGGTGTGGTATGGTGAGATTGCTGTACAAAGAAAGGGTATGCGTTTTCAGAAGAATCTACCACATCCTGCTGTAAACCTTGATATAATTCTCCCCACGAGATCCCGGATGGAATAGCACCCACCTGCGTCCAGAAGTCAGATACTACGCCTGATGTCTGTGTTCGAAACGATAATCCTCTCATATCCTCCACTGTTTCAACTGGTCTTTTCCCATAGTAATGCCTTGTCCCTGCTGACCAATAACCTAAAAGCTTAAATGAGTTATCCGATTTTTCATTAATAATTTGTGCCATCTCTTCTCCAACTTCTCCGTCTACCGTACGAAGCCAATGGTCATAATCCGTAAATAAGTACGGAGCAGAGAATAAATCAACCTCTCGAATACCTGTCTGTGTCATAAATCCAGGTGAAACAACGACAACATCAGCAGCCCCCAGCTGAATTTTTTCCACTAGTTCAGATTCCTCTGTTCCAATTGTTCCAGCATGAACCTCCACTTCTATCTTGCCGTCTGACTCTTCTTCCACGACTTCTTTAAATTTCAAAAGTCCAGCTTGGTAAGGATTATCTGGTGATGTCTGGTTGTGTGCTGCAATAATTTTCAGCGTACCATCGTCCTCGACTTCGAGTTCGTCATTCCCACAGGCTGCTAAAAAAAGGCATAATGCAACAAACACTATAAAAATGAAAGCGCATTTATTAAATTTCATAATATATAACCTCCTTTATCTATTCAAAAATATGGTGCATAAATGTATTTAAATATTGCTTGCAGAAACGAGCACTGATCAAGATGAATCTCTACCTAATCTCCGATCTCGTTTCTGCAATTTATTATTTACTTTGCTAATTCTATAAATTCTTTCGCACGTGCTGTCAGTTCTTTATAATCTTCATCTGTTTTTAATTTAGAAGCATCCACTAAATTACTGCCAAGCCCTACTGCTGCACTGCCATTATCTAGATATTCTCTCAAATTTTCCTTGGTAATTCCCCCCGTTACCATCGCTGTTACATGAGGAAGCGGACCGCGGATATTTTTAATATACTTTGGACCTACTGCATCAGCAGGGAATACCTTTACCATGCGGGCGCCATGCTCATATGCTGTTGTTATTTCAGTAGGTGTTAATACACCTGGAATATGTTCTATTCCATAGCGCTGACAAAGCTGCAATGTTTCTAGATTCCATGTCGGCGCAACAACAAACGCAGCTCCTGCTAAAATAACAGAACGCGCTGTCTCTGGGTCCAGTACAGTACCAGCACCAACTTTAATCGATTCATCTACATTTGCGACTGCTTTTTTAATAATCGTATTCACATTTGTTGTTTCCGCAGTAATTTCTACATGATGAATTCCGCCTTCTGCCAAAGCTTCCAGAATTCCTACAATATTTTTTTCACTAGATTTGCGAATAACAGCTACCACTTTCTCTTTTTTGATTCCTTCAATAATAGTCATTTCAAAGTCTCCTATTCTAAATTAGTATGTTTTTGATTCAGACTTGCTTCACTGCGATTTTCTGGATATGCCTTCAATAAGTAAACAACCATACTATCTAAGACAAGATGCGCAGACTGGTCAAACTGACTTCCTAGCGGCTGAATGGTTTTTGGTTCTGCTTCTAACCGTTTTTTTGTAGCGGCTGGAATACAGACAATCAAATTGCTGTATTCGCCAATTGCTGATTGTGGATTTGTTGTAACCAATGCAACGGACGCTTCAATTTCTTTTGCTTTTTTCGCATAATGTAAAAGAGATGCTGTTCCGCCAGAACCGGATATTAATAATAATAAGTCGCCTGATTCCAGACTTGGTGTAATTGTTTCTCCTACTACAAATACCGGATAGCCGCTGTGCATCAAACGCATTGCAAACATTTTCCCCGCAAGACCAGACCTGCCTGTTCCCCCAATAAATATTCGATTTGCTTTTTGAATTTTCTCCGCCAGTTCTACCGTTTGATTTGCATCAACCTGTGACAATACTTCCTGCATCTCTCCAGCTACTGTTTCCAATATATCTTTCATATAGAGTATCCTCCTTAACAAGATTTTCTTCGTACTAGAATCGGCTTGAATCGCACCGTTTCCGAATGCTTATCAGTTTTTTCTTTTAAAATGACTTCAAATAAGTTTTCAGCTGCTTTTTTTCCCATATCAAAAGCAGGCTGAGAAATTGTTGTAAGTGGCGGATTATAGAAGTCCGCGAAAGATACATCATCCACATTAATGATTGCTATATCATCTGGTATCCTCATATTTCTCTTATTTAAAAATGAGAGTATCTCATGCAGCACACGATCATTAATGGCAAAAATAGCATCTGGATGTTTGTCCTTTTGAAACAATGCATCTAGCTTTTCATATATCGTACTGATCTTCCCGGTAATTAAAGAAATTTTTGGACTGTCTTTGCCTTTCTGCTGAATAAATTTTTGAAAAGCATTTACACGCTCCACTCTTGGTGTTACCTGTTCAAGTAAAGGCGGACTTATCATTGCGATATGCTTATAACCACCCTCCAATAAAGTATCGGCAGCTAGTCTTGACGCTTCCTCATTGTCCAAAAGTATCGTATCTACCTTCAATTCTTTTACAATTCGGTCCATAAACACTAATGGATACTCCTCGTCCAAAAGCTGTTGATATAGCTCTACATTACCGCCAGTAGGAAAAGCAATAATTCCATCCACCTGTTTAGCCTTTAGCATTTCAATATATTTTTTTTCTTTCTCAGGTTGATCATCTGCATTGCATACAATCACATGGAATCCTTTGTCATGACAAAAATCCTCAATTGCTCGTATTACCTGTGTTGAAAATACATGAAGAATATTTGCTACAATAACACCTATGGTCGTTGAGGATTTCTGCTTTAGGCTGCGAGCCACCATATTTGGGTAATAACCTAAATCCTTCACAGACTGTTCAATTTTGATACGTGTCTCTTTGCTCATATAATCGAAACGACCATTCAAATATTGAGAAATTGTACTTTTGGACACTCCTGCATGCTTAGCAACATCTGCCATTGTTATTGTTTTCATCTGCTTCACCTGTTTAACTCATAATTAATAAATCGGTTTAGTAAATCGATTTAGGTGTAGTATAAATCAATAGAAAGCGTTTTACAAGTCTTTTTTTTAATTGCTACCATGCTAAAAGGCAAGCAACAAAATACTTTGCTTACCTTTCTTAAAAATAATATTACTAATAAGGATAATACCCATACGGCGGATATGGATAGTATGGAGGATAAGGATAATATGGCGGCGGTCCTCCTATGTCATCTAGCAGTAACCCTGTCGCCAATCCTCCTAAAAATGGCACGCCAAATCCAAATACAGGATTTCCATAAAATGGTCTTGGATGGTGATATGGCCTTCTGACTTCTTGATAATTGAATTGGTTATTTAATCCGGCAGGGTTATAAAAGTTATATGGATACATTCCCTGCTGATTTTCTGCAGGTACATTGAATTCATTCATTCCATTGCCCTCCTTCCATTGCTTCCTACCAAGATATGCATCTACCCAGGGAAGTGATAATTGAAGGCTTTTTCTTATTTTTGTTCCTGCCGCAGCGCAGCAATGCCAGCTTATTTCTCTGCAAATGTGTTAAACTAAAAGAAAAATCAGACAAAACAACAGGAGGCGAAAGAAATGAAGAAGCAACATTATGCAATCATCGATATTGGCTCCAATACCATGCGTTTAGTCATTTATGAAAAAACAAAGGGGAACCGGCTGAAAGAAATAGAAAACGTGAAAGCCTCCTCCAGGCTGCGTACCTTTTTAGAAGAGGATAATACCTTAAACCAGGCCGGGATTGACCGTTTAATTGATACATTGAAAAGCTTTCAGGAAGTGCTGGATACCTATACCTTACAGGACACCATCTGTGCGGCTACAGCAGCTGTCCGGCAAGCGGAGAATAAAAAAGAAATTGAAACCCAAATCGTCGAACGTACAGGATTAAATATCCGCATTGTAAGTGAACAGGAAGAAGCCTACTATGGCTATTTAGCAGTTATCCATTCTACCTCTCTCACAGAAGGAGTTACCGTAGATATCGGCGGCGGAAGTACAGAGGTTACTTATTTTGAGGGCCGGGAACTCAAGGAGTCACACAGTTTTCCTTTTGGTGCGCTTACCTTAAAGGATTTCTTCCACAAGTCCATTCCGACAACCGAAGAGCTCTCCAAGCTGCGCCACTATCTAAAGGATCAATTCGCAACACTTCCATGGCTTGCAGATAAAGAGGTCAAATTGGTTGCCATCGGCGGAAGTGCGCGTAACCTGGCTCAGGTCCATCAAAATCTGGAGTCTTATCCGCTAGCAGGTCTGCATGAGTATCAAATGTTCCAAAAGGATATTATGGAAGTAAGCAATCATTTAACTTCTCTGAAACCGGCTAAATTAGCAAAAGTAGAAGGACTTTCTAAAGACAGGGCGGACATTATTATTCCTGCGATTGAAGTTTTTCACTGCCTCTATCAGACTGTTCAGGCAGAGAGCTTGATCCTAAGCCGGAAAGGACTTCGGGATGGCGTATTGTATGAACATTTAGCAAAGCAATTCGATTCCTCCCTCTTTCCAAATGTATTAGAGGAAAGCATCCAGGAGCTCGTTAATGATTATGATCTGGATCGTAAACATATCAGCCATGTCCAAAACCTGACCGAGCAAATATTTGATTTTTGCAAAGAAAATGGACTGATCCATCTGGACAAGCAGGACCGGCAGCTGTTGAAAATGGCGAGCTTTTTATTTAATCTCGGAGAATATATTGATTCCGAGTCAAGCCCGCAGCATACCTTCTACCTTCTGGCTAACCGTACCATTGATGGATTAGAGCACCGGGAACGTCTGAAGCTTGCACTGGTTGCTTCGTTTAAAAATAAGACCGTCTTCAAGCAATTTATTCAGCCCTATAAATCATGGTTCCTAAAGGAAGAGCGCCAGAAATTATTAGATTTGGGATCTTTATTAAAATTCACTTATTGCTTAGATGCGACCAAAAGGCAGATTGTCGAAAAAATAGAGTTTACATCAAAGAAAAAGACCCTCATTATTCGTATATATACGAAAGGCAATGCCATGCCGGAAGAATACCAGGCAGAAAAACAGAAAAAGCATCTGGAAAAAGCAATTGGAAAAGAAGTAGATCTGGAATTTATTGATTTGTAAAGACAAAAATAAGCGTGCAGGAGAAAGCTGTTACGACCCCTCCTGCCAAACAAATTATTCACACAAACTTTACACCTCTTTAACATACTTTATGCGGAAAAGGATTATGATATATATAGGACGCTATAACGAGTGTTCAAAAAGGATTCAAACCAGAAGCAAAAAAGCCCGATTCGCAGCTTATCATTTGGGAACTTTTTGAATATCTTCTTAAAAAGGGATGGTGTGATATGGACAAACAAATAAAAAACGTCAATTCATCAGCCTCCTACAATAACAGGGAGCTGAGCTGGCTCTCATTTAATAAACGTGTATTAGAAGAAGCAGACGATGTAAGCAACCCGTTGCTCGAACGGCTGCGGTTCTTATCCATCTTTTCATCCAACTTAGATGAATTCTTTATGGTCCGGGTAGCCGGATTAAAGGATCAGGTAAAAGCAGGATTTAACCGGCCGGATGACAAATCAAACCTGACTCCAAAGCAGCAGCTCTCTTCTATCGCATCCTTAAATCATGACTTGGTAGAGCAGCAGTATCACCTGTTTAAACAGGTACAGGAGGAATTAGAAACACAGCAGATTCGTCTTTTTCAAATGTCGGAATTATCTGCAGAAGCATTATATATACTGGAGCAATATTTCGATGAACAAATTTATCCGATTCTTACACCGATGGCCATCGATGCCTATCGCGCTTTTCCAATGCTGTTAAATAAATCGTTAAATCTTGCTATTCAGCTGGAAGACGAGTATGAACAAGAACAGCATCAGAAAAAAACAGCGATTGTCCAAGTACCTGCATTGTTAGACCGGTTTATCCAGATTGATGATGCGCATCACTATGTGTTGTTAGAAGATGTCATTCGGTTTTTTATCCATAAACTTTTTAAGGGATATCGGGTAATCTCAACAAGCACTTTTCGTATTACCCGCAATGCAGATATGAATATCCATGAGGACAGCGCGCATGATTTATTAAAGGAAATTGAAAAAGAGCTGAAGAAGCGCAAATTTGGAGAGGCTGTCCGTTTAGAGATGAATGCCATGGAGCAGGACCCTTCTATTACTTCTTTCCTGCTGCATGAGCTGGAAATTCATGAAAAGGATTTGTACATTGTAGATGGACCGCTCGATTTAACGTGTTTAAATGACTTTTATGATCAAGTAAAGCATGACTTTGAGTATCTTATTTATGAAACATTTATCCCGCAGCCGGCACAGGATATCCATGAGGATGAAACGGTATTGGAAGCTGTCAGAAAAAGAGACCTCTTTCTTCATCATCCATATGAATCCTTTGAACCGATTGTTGATTTAATGCGTGAAGCTGCGGATGATCCGGAAGTGCTGGCAATTAAGCAGACACTCTATCGTGTCAGCGGGGATTCACCGATTATCGCCAGTTTAAAGCGTGCAGCGGAAAATGGAAAACAAGTAACCGTTCTGGTGGAATTAAAAGCACGATTCGATGAGGCGAATAATGTAGAGTGGGCAAAACAGCTGGAAATCGCCGGCTGTCATGTTATTTACGGAATGATTTCATTGAAAACCCACAGTAAAATCACGCTGATTGTCCGAAAGCATGAAAATCGGATTGAACGGGTCGTCCACCTTGGTACGGGAAATTATAATGATCAGACAGCTAAATTTTACACAGACATGTCTTTTTTAACGA
The DNA here is from genome assembly GCF_038004725.1 of Oceanobacillus sp. FSL K6-0251. NCBI lineage: Bacteria > Bacillati > Bacillota > Bacilli > Caryophanales > Bacillaceae > Oceanobacillus > Oceanobacillus sp. FSL K6-0251. Next base: position 3,863,049 of record NZ_JBBORS010000001.1, read on the forward strand.
CCAAGCGCAAATATGGCATCGATGCCACCAATTTCTTCAATTATTTGAGCGGTTATACAGAAAAGCCTGATTTTCATCATTTATCCATGGCACCATTTGATATTCGCAATGACCTAATTCAGCTTATCGATCAGGAAATCACGTTTCACAAGGAATATAACAATGGACGGATTATTGCCAAAATGAATTCGCTGACAGATAAACCTTTAATCAAAAAGCTTTACGAAGCTTCTCAAGCCGGCGTGCAAGTGGATTTGATTGTCCGCGGTATCTGCTGTCTGCGCCCGGGCATTCCAGGTGTTAGCGAGAACATTCGCGTGCTGAGCATTGTCGGGCGATTTTTGGAACATAGCCGCATCTATCTTTTCCATCATAATGGCGACATCAATATTTTTCTGTCCTCCGCAGATTTAATGACGCGAAATATGATTAAACGGGTAGAGCTGATGTTTCCAATCTTTGACCCCCGGATAAAAAATCGTATTCATGATATCCTCGACATCATGCTCCGTGACTCTAAAAAAGCACGACAGCAGGCAAATGACGGCACTTATTCGCATGTTCCGCCGGATGATGAAGCTTTGAATAGCCAATTAAAATTATTTGAACAGGCGATGGATGTATTTGCTTAAAAGTAGAAAACAAAGGCTGGGAGCTGACAGCCTTTGTTTTTTTATCTAAAATTCATCTCCTGTCTTGCAGAAATGAAGCTTCCCTCAGCATCCATATTGCTATTGAGAACAAACTTCCATATACTAGAACATAAGAAGATGTTGAACTTTTACAATAGGTATCTTTCCTATTTACTAACAAATTACGAGGAGTCTTGGAAATGAAAATTACAGAAATAACAATGCATCGGATGAATATGCGAATGAAAAATCCGTTCACGACAAGCTTTGGTACAGAACAGGATCGTGAATTTATTATTTTAGAGGCAAAAGATGCGGATGGAACCATTGGCTGGGGAGAATGCGTTACCTCGGAGTCTCCTCTTTATATTGAAGAATTCACAAAAGCTGCCTGGGTAATGCTCGAAGAATATTTAATTCCTCTTACTCTCGGCCGTGAAATCAGCCATCCCGATGAGCTGACAGAGTTATTCGAGCCGTTTAAGCGCAATAACTTAGCAAAAGCAGCGATTGATGCAGCTGCCTGGGATATTTATGCTAAACAGCAGGGTCTTTCTCTGGCAGAGGCTATCGGCGGATGCAGAACAGAAATTGAAGTCGGGGTCAGCCTAGGCATTGAAGATGATATGGAGCGCCTGCTTACCAACATTAAAGAAAAAACAGCAGAAGGCTATAAGCGAATCAAAGTGAAAATCAAACCTGGCAAAGACGTAGAAGTTGTTAAGGAAATCCGCGAGCATTTCCCTGATATTCCGCTGATGGTTGATGCGAACTCTGCTTACACACTAGATGATGTGGAAACATTAAAGCAGCTGGATCCGTATAACCTGATGATGATTGAACAGCCGTTAACCGCCGGCGATTTAATTGATCATGCGGAGCTGCAAAAGCATATCAAAACACCGATTTGTCTGGATGAAAGTATTCATTCCTATGATGATGCGAGACAAGCTATTCAATTGGGAAGCGGTAAAATCATTAATATGAAAGTCGGCCGTGTCGGCGGGATTACAACAATGAAACGAATTCATGAGCTGTGTAAAGAAGCAAATGTGCCAATGTGGTGCGGCGGCATGCTTGAGTCAGGTGTAGGCCGTGCGCATAATATCGCGATTACCTCCCTCCCGGCATTTACATTACCTGGAGACACTGCAGCCTCCTCCCGCTATTGGGAAGAAGATATCATTGACCCAGAAGTATTTGTCAAAGACGGAATCGTACAAGTCCCTGCTCCCCCGGGTATCGGATATGAAGTTAACCGTGAGAAATTGGCAAAATACACGGTTCAGAAAGAAACATTTAAATAATCAACTCCATCTTGAGAAGAGACATTTAGACAGTATCCATTTCTGTCTGGATGCCTCTTCTCTTTTTCTTATTTAAAATCAATTATGTTATTTCAAAGTTCGTACATACTAAGCAGAGGAATTATTTTTTTATAAAACGAAACGGACCGTTACTGTCTGATTTCCCGTTTTAAAATGACGTATTTTTTTGATTTTTTGTAATAGAAGACTTACATTACAGCCTGCCGCACAGCGATAAAGAATAGCCATTTCCCTTTAGCGTGCATAGAATATAAAGTCCTAGGAAATCACTTGGTTTTAAATAGCTATCTTTCCTTGAAAAAATGATTTTGAGTTGGGTATTTTCTTACTCATCTCACAGTAAAATATTTTTCTCTACTCATGATAAGCACAGTGTCCTTTCAGAACAGCGGCTATCTAAGGGTTTTTTAACAGATTAAAAACATAACAAATTAGAAAAACCAAGAACACCGCTTGGTCTTTAAATCACCTGTTGCTTTTCTCGCAGGAGTCGACAACATCCGCTCCCATCTAAGTAGAATTATGTTTTATTTGCTTTTTTACAAGGAAATAACGCAAATTCTAGCGACGGTTTTGATGGGGCGAGTAATCGCAGTCCCAGTCCCAGAAGAAATACACGGAGACTCCTGGTCGGCTAAGAACGGTCACGTCCTGTGACCAACGACCGACACTAGGACGTCCTGTCCGTCGTGGGAATGCGCAATGGTCTTCGGTGGGGCGAGTAATCGCAGTCCCAGTGGGAAGACCCCGCAGGAAAAAAGTGTACTTCTTTTTTTCTACCCGCGGGGCATAAGTGCGACTTTGCTTCTGTCTGCGCCTGACGGCTTGCCAATCAGCAAGTCTTCTTTAAAGGAGATGAGCTCGGGGCCCACGGAAAGCGGAGTGTATTTCTGGGGTTGCGATTACTCACCCCATGAAACCCGTTGGAGCGACTATATTCAGCATTTTTTATATACTTTCCTATTCTTCAAAATAAAAACACATCCAAAGCAACTATCTTGAAATCAAAATAGAATCGTTGTATAGTTTAATCCGTACTATTTTTGTTGGATTTCCGAAGAACATTTTATCAAAGGAGGATAATACCAAATGGATAATTGGTTTATATTATTAAATATTGTTATTTTACTTGCATTAATCGGTTTACTAATCTATATGCAGAAAAAGCATGTTTCCTTTGCCAAACGTGTATTTACAGGTATGGGGATTGGTATCGTTTTAGGAGCTCTCTTCCAGATTATCTATGGAGAAGGGTCAGATATTCTTACAGGAACGCTCGATTGGTACGGCATTGTCGGCAGCGGATATATTCGCTTCTTAATGCTGATCGTGGTTCCGCTCGTTATGGTTTCGATTATTCGTGCCATTATTAACTTGAATGAGACAAAGCAGCTTGGAAAAATGGCCGCATGGGTGATTGGCGTACTTATTTCGACAACACTTGTTGCAGCAACACTCGGTGTTGTAACCTCTCTTGTTTTTGATTTGAATGCAGAACAAATCGAAGCGGGTCATGAAGAAACAGAACGCGGCGCTTCGATGGAAGAAAATTTTGAATCCATGGAAGAGGAAACAACACCGCAGCGGATCATTAACTTTATCCCGAACAATATCTTCTTAGATATGACTGGGGAACGTTCTACATCTGTTATTGCCGTCGTTATTTTCTCTGTTCTCGTCGGAATAGCCACACTTGGGGTGAGCAGGAAACAGCCGGAACAGGCAGAACGGTTTACACGAATGGTGAATGCCGTATTTGCCATTGTCATGCGGCTTGTAACGCTTATTTTACGTTTAACTCCATTTGGGGTATTAGCACTGATGACGAATATGGTTGCCACGACAAACTTTGCAGGGATTGTTCAGCTTGGTAAATTTGTGATTGCATCCTATGTCGCGTTGATTGTTATGGTTCTTATTCACATGCTCATCATCAGCGGATTCAAATTAAATCCGATTACGTTTATGAAAAAAGTGTTCCCGGTGCTCGGATTTGCCTTTACTTCCCGTTCCAGTGCAGGAGCGATTCCGTTGAATATTACTGCACAGAAGGAAGCACTGGGCGTGGATGACGGAGCTGCGAATATGTCCGCATCCTTTGGCGCAACCATGGGGCAAAATGCTTGTGCAGGTATTTATCCTGCGATGCTGGCCGTTATGATTGCTCCAACTGTTGGTATTGATCCAACATCACTTGACTTTATTGTACAGCTTGTCTTAATTACAGCAATCAGCTCCTTTGGAGTCGCTGGAGTCGGCGGCGGAGCAACATTTGCAGCAATTATTGTTCTGTCCTCTATGGGACTGCCAATCGCACTCGCTGGTCTGCTGATTACCGTTGAGCCGCTTATTGATATGGGCCGTACCGCAGTCAATGTCAACGGCAGCATGGTTTCAGGTACTGTCACTTCCAAAGTGCTCGGCAACCTGGATGAGAAGAAATTTAATAATAAAGATGCCGTAGTAGAAAACACTGGCATTTAAGTCTTTAAAAAAGCAGTTATCTCACATACCCGAGATAACTGCTTTTTTATTAGGATAATTTAATCCGCCTGCATTCCGCCATCTACATTATACAATGCGCCATGTACAAACGACGCTTCATCCGATGCCAGGAACCGGACAATCTGGGCAACCTCATCCGGCGCGCCAAATCTTCCGACCGGAATCCCCTGTTTTAAAGCTTCTCCTGATTTCTCCGGCTCGCCAGGCGTTAAATTATTTTGAATATCTTGAAGCATCTGTGTATCAATAGCAGCAGGAGCTACCGCATTCACACGAATCCCTAACGGAGCTGTTTCTAATGCTGCCGTCTTCGTTATTCCTGCAACCGCATGCTTGGAGGCTATATAACCGACCATTCCCGCTGAACCGATATAGGCAGCATTAGATGCTGTATTAATCACTCGTCCATGCCCCTGTTTTTTCATTTGTTGAAGCACATGTTTTAAGCCTAAAAACACCCCGGTAACATTAATCGACATAATCTGTTCAAAGGTATCCTTATCCAAATCAGTAATTTCCGCAACAGGACCATTAATTCCTGCATTATTAAAGAAAACATCGATGCGGCCAAATTGATCAACCGTTTCCTGAACATATTTCTTTACGTCTTCTTCCTTCGTTACATCGGCTTGAATAATGCCCACATTTTCCGGATTATCCGTGAGAGATTCCTTTGCTTTTGCTAAGGATGATTCATTAATATCAACCAAAACAACCTTTGCACCTTCGTTTAAAAACAATTTTGCAGCTGCTTGACCAATTCCGCCGGCTCCACCAGTGATTAATACCACCTTATCTCGCATATAACACCTCTCCTTTATAGTATCTTCTTTTCCTATTTTACGTAACCGCTTACAAAACTACAAATAATTGGCTTTCTATCGAGGTGGCGGTTTCTTTTTTAAGAAAAAATGAAAACACTATGTATTCCCGCCCAAGCTGCAGCAATACTTAATAAAGCAGATGTGCTAATGTACCAGAAAGCTGCCAGCCACTTGTTATCCAGCAGCAGATCAATTACTTCCTTCCCGAAAGTAGAAAAGGTCGTATATCCGCCACAAAAGCCGACTCCTAACAGCAGCCACAGCTCGAATGGCAAATCAAGCCCATATAGCACTCCCAGTAAAAGAGAGCCAGACACATTAATGATCCAGGTCGCAACTGGAAAGATAATGCCTTTTTCTGCCTTTAACGGCTTCATATATTCACTGATGATGTAACGCAATAATGCACCAACGGCACCGCCTGCCCCTACAAAAAACATAAGAATGACGCCTCCTTCTGTTTGTTATACTTTCCTGATTCGTGCATAGACAACACGCGCTGTCCAAACTCCTGCCCCGGCAAAAATGACTCCCACAACCGCGCTTATCCCAATATAAAGCAGAGCCATGGGCAAGGTTAACAGCAATGCATCTAATGCAAAGGCAGAAAATGTTGTAAATGCGCCTAGAAACCCGGTGCCAAACGTCAACGCCCATATGTGGCGGTCATGTCTGGAAAGCGAAACAAGCGTCAGTAAAAAGCCTAACAAGAAGCAGCCAATGATATTTACCGATATCGTTGCCATTGGAAAAGTCATATCACCAAGCCATAGACTGACGCCATAGCGGGCGATCGCTCCCAAAAAAGCCCCTATCATCACAAATAGATAATTCATCGAACCACCAGACCTTTATCCGTACATTATTAATAATGTATAATTTAATCCTATCCAGCCGATAAAGCAAGTATTTCGGGATAAAACAAGCTTGTTTGTCATAGAAATTCCTGATTTTTCGTATTCGCTGAAACCTTCTCTCCCTTATTTCGTAGTTATAGTGCAGAAAGAATTTGGAGGGGAAAACGAATGGAATACAGCTACGTTATTCAAATCTTTTTAATCCTTATGTTTTTCTTTTTCAGTTACCTTATTTTAATACGCAAAAACTATTATCTAATCAGCGGATTTAATACAAGTACGCCTGAGGAGCAGCGGAAAATGATTCAAGCAGGTTATCCGCGTGCTGTCGGCAAGATGACCCTGCATATAGCCATTATTTTAAGCCTTGGCTTCCTGCTCCAGCTCTTGCATGTTCCTTATGCAATTGAGGCCTCTTATGTTGTGATGCTTATCGTTTTATTTATTGAATCTTTTTGGATGACGAAAAAGGTAAAAAAGAAATCTCGAAGGATAAACAAAACGGTGTTAGGCCTCTCCCTCATATTAGTTATTGTTGTTTTCACCATCCCTTTTATGCCAAATAAACTGGAAATAAACGAAGACTCCTTTGAAATGACAGGTTTATATGGAGAAGCATGGGCTTTTTCTGACACCGAAGATATCTCCCTCTACGACGAACTTCCTGAAACCACGATACGCACAAACGGCATTTCCTTGTTTGGCAAACATCTTGGGAATTATCGCATCGAGGAATGGGGATCCGGGAAACTATTTATCCGTTCCAATGAGGCCCCATTTATTGTTGTTCATACCGGGGACAGCTTTGTTATTATAAATACGGGGCAGGCAGATAAAACTAGAGAGCAGTATCAGCAGCTGGAACAGGCGCATCAGCAATATAATAATGATTAGAAAAAGCTGTCCAGCGCGGGCAGCTTTTTTTGATCACTATTATTTATTTCAAAAATGCAGGTTTTTTCATATGCCGGATCAGGGTATTTATAAAGACCTTCTCCAGATTCAATCCCAAATTTCCCTGAAAGCAATTATTTTATAAGCAAGCTTATCCCTCCCTATAAAAAATAAAGCAGTTTGGAGCTGCTTTATAATTCAGCCTCCCCAAACTGCTTTCATTAATTCCATTCTTTAAACCGAGCAATCATTTGCTTCAGCTTTTTCTCCAGCTTTCCTTCCCCATCACGCTGTTTCTTCCATTCATTATAGCTGGCGATGCTGATAAATAATATTCCGGCAATCAGAAGATACGCCCACCAAGGGAGATTGCCCCAATAAGGCCGTGTCTGATAAATCACATTAAACAAGAGGGTTCCGATTCCGACAAAGAAATAGGATTTTAATTGATAACGCATCCCTGCGAGTAAGGAAAGAATTGACAACACTCCGATAATCAATGCATCCATTATCGTAGCACTCTGAATCGCATCCGCAATCAGGTACACCGTAACCAGAATCAACAGCACGGTCTGAATATGCCGCATCACCGATTCGTAATCATTCCATGTTTTCTTAGACAAAATAATTGCCAAAGCAAGAACCGGCAGCGCATGAAGCTCCGCATAAAACACTTCTGGAATAGCATTAATATAATAATCAAGCACCAGATAATAAGGCGGTAAACAAGCCACGCCGCCAAGGCTGATACATATTTTCTGCAGCATCTGATTCCCTACACGATCCTGCTGCAGGAAAAACCAGGAAGCGAACAAAACAAGCGGAATAACAGTCAGCCAAATCGTATCCAGCTCATTTGCCCAGTTTAATGCAAAAACGAGATAGGCAACTGCCATCAGAGAATACCAGTCTACAGCCCGCAGACTTCCCTCAGTAGTAACATACAGTTTTGAAAATAAATATCTCCCGGCAGCTGTTAATATGCCAAATCCAATGGTATACATCAGCCATAAATGAATCGTTTCCTCAAATACCGCTTGTATTTGCCATAAATAGATGGAGAAAAATAAAGGCACCACAAGGTATAATGTCCATTTTCGCATATGCAGAAAATATACATTCACTATAATCAGTCCGGTAAAGATGAGAAGCTGCCAAAACACCTCTACTGCAAATAAAAACACGCCCATACCTAAAACCAGATTCATAAACGGAATGAGAAAATATTCTATCCGCCGCTTCCACACCGCTGATACTGCTGCCCAGATTGCAATCATAATGATTCCTGCAGCAAGCCAAGCATAAACAAATGAAATAGCTGCCATCCATTCATAATGAGAGATGAAGGATACCACTGCTCCAAGCAGCATCAGTAATCCAGCATATAAAGCCGTTTTTATTTCCCATTCTTTTTCCTTTGTCAGTGCCGTATAGGTATAGATTGCCAGTGGAACCAGCCAGACTGCCGGATAAAGGATAGGACGTGCTACACTGTCTCCTGCTATGATGAGCACAAGGAACAAGAGCACCGCGTGCGCAAAATAGAAGAAATACGGCTTTAAGCCGGCATCCCATTTTCCTAAATAACGTTCCACCGCTAAGAATACAATGGGCAGGCCAAGCATAAACCAGACAAATCCATCCAACGTATCAATTGAAAATGTGCGCAGCAGCGATACATAAAATCCTAAACTTACCGCCGCAACCAGACTCCAAAACACAGGCTTTCCAGTAAAACGAACCAGCCAGTAGACGACACCGATTCCTATCAACAGAATGGCAGGTCTTACAAATATTTCATCTCCGGTAAATCCAACAAACAGCAGAAGCATAGCTAATAGATAGCTTCCCTGACCCGTATAGAACGTTGTCCGGGTCAATTCCTGCTGCTTTCTCTGCTTCCAGATAAGGCTGATTCCAAGCAGAACGACACCGGCGCCCGCCAGTTGAAAAGGAATATCCAGCTGACTGCGGTAAACATAGGATGCTTCCACAAATTCAAAATAAAGGATGTACATGGCCAACAGCCAATTAATTGGAACAGCCCAGGAAGCAACTTGTTTCTCCAACGTTTTTTTCGATACCACAGTCATATAGTAAGCAACGACGCCTAGCAAGGCAAATATAATTGCAATCTCCACGAACTCAAGCAGGATCAGCTTACCCAGGATAATGATTCCAATTACCGGCATCGACCAGAAATACATACTTTTTTGTACAGCCTGCATATATGGAATCCGATTTTGAAAACCGGCAAACAGAAATAAAATAATCATATAGAAAAACATAAAGTTAAGTATGCTTTCCGGAAAAAACGGATGCACTGCTAACGACCAAAACTGTATCCCGACCGCAATAAAGAATGCAGGAGCAATCCAGCGAAAAACGCCCCGTTTCGTCACCTCTGCAAGATAGACATAGGTGGCAGCAATAACAATATACGCCAGCAGCATAAACCAGGAATCCCCGTCAGCACGGATAATCAAGCCTTGAAAGCTGATGTAGAGAAAAGCAAAGCCCGAAATGACGCCGCTTATATAATAAAACGCCTTACTCGCAAAGCTGTCCTTCCGCATCACATAAGCAAATCCGAGATAAGCTGCCCCCATCAATGCATAAATCAACGTATCCGCTGTATATAAAAACGAATTCTCTGTCAGCTGGTAAATGCCATAAGCAAATAAAGCGGCAAAAACAAATTGATAGCCCTTTGTCTGATAGACGAACACCATCGCCATATAGAGAAATGCAGTCAAAAGCACATTAAAACTATAAAACACAGCCTGATTATAGACAAACAGCATTAATAACGTGGAAACAATCAGATTTAACTGTGCATAGGCCGGCAGTTCATGTAAAAACACACGAAACACTTGCCCCTTCTCTTTCCGAAAATGGTGATACACGAATAACAAGACACCGTTATACAGCATCATTAGGAAAAAGAACACATCTGTCGGGACTTGCAGTGCAGCAAGGGAAAATCCGATAAAGAAGGATAGGAATATATAAAAAATCCATACAAATAATTTCGCTTTTGTCTTATAAGCATTCCAAGCGTATAACGGAAGCGGGACAATAGTACACAGCATTCCCAGCCAATAACGCCCTTCTCCTGTTAACGTTAAATAATCGCCAAACAACCCGAAAAAACCAATACCGATTATCGCAATCGGCAATAATAAACTTCCGAGCGTCAAAAACGCAAAAGCTGTCTTTTCGATTTTAAGAAAACGGGAGGATAACCCGCTTAATGCTAAAAAGAAAATCGAAACGCCAAGCAATGTCGCAACCTTTAACAAGGCTCCCATCTGATCCCAAGAGCTGGTTGCCACAACTAAACCGCTGATTAACAGAAAAGAAACTCCTAAAATAAGCAGCCAGGTAATATTTCTTTCTCTGACCTGCTCCGCTGTTTTCGGTTCGCGGACCGGCTTCGCTTTCTTCTGCTTTGCCGCTTCCCGCTCCTCTGGAGTCAACAGCCATTCTTTTTTATCCTTATTGCCCTGGAAAAACCCGGTTGATTGTTTTTTAACAGGCTTGCTGTCTGACTGTGAAAAAGAGGCCTCTGCCTCCTCCGGCTGATCCTGTTCTGCAGCCTGATACCTCTCTTTAGAGGCTTCTTCTTCCGCATCCTCACGTGCTAACCCATCCATACTTTTATCTACCTGTTTCGCATATTCCTGATGGGCTGTTAAGATGCGTTTATAATCTTCCATGCTGATAAGATCTCTTTTTAATAATTCAATCAATTCTTCTTGCAAAATTTGGGCTCGATTTTTAGAATTCGAAATAACGTCCACGCCCCTTTTCTAAGGTGAAGGATACTTTATCATGGAGAACTGTCTGTAAAACTTACACTGAGTGAAGTTTCATTTTATGTATCTTGTTATAAGATTACAAGAATTTTATGAGATAGTAAATAACATTTATTCCTGGCAGATATATTGCTAATATGTAAAAAACCCCCGCTTCTTCACACCGAAACGGGGCAGCTTTTATCTTCCTTTTTCATTCCTACAGAGAAAAAGTGTTACGCCTTCACATCAATGGAATGCCCTAAATTCGGATGCTGCGGCTGATCCAGCATTTTAATCAGCTCCGCATTTTGCGCTTCCGCATGATCCATGACTTTTCCCATTAAGCTGAAGGACACCTGTGTCTGCAAATTAGCCTGACTCATAATCATCGACATTTTCCCAACATCCACCTATCCATTCACCTCACTCTGAAAGATTTACGAATTACCTTTATTTTAACATAGTTTTCTGTCAAATGATGCATATTTTATACTATAACGGGGATAGGAAAATAATTGGCTTATGTGTTCAAACGATTTAAGTAATTATTACCACAAGAAAGAATACAATATTTAAAAAACGTATCTTAAATTTTGGTAAGTACATCGATTCATGATAAAATTCTAGTATTAGAATATAGAACTATTTCTAAAGCATCAGCTGCAAAAAGAAACGATATCTATAATGGATAATCGCTTAAAAATATACATAAAAAACATACATAATGACTAGAAACAGCAGCTGACGATTCCTTTGGTAACTACCGCAGCTTCTTTAATTCGGCTACGCTCTACACAGCCGTGAATTCAAGCCGTCCAAGCTGCATAATTATTGGGTAAAGGAGAGGAAAACGTTTGGCTAACGGAGACATCATGTTCTTTTTTTTAGATGATTTTTTTATTAATCTTTGCGTCATCATCACTTTAACTGTGCTATACGTACCACTCCGATCAAAATTAAAAATTGCTGACAGACCGTTTTGGCAAAAAGGAATTATCGACGGGGGTCTATGCGGGCTGAATAGTGTTATGTTAATTATATTTTCCATTGAAGTCGCAGAAGGTGCCTTGGTAGACCTGCGTTTTATACCAATTATGCTCATAATCTTGCTGGAAGGATTATTTCCTGCGATTATTGCCAGTATCGTGGTGATTGCGGGCAGATTTATCATCGGCGGAATGTCGGACTTTTCCATCTCTGCTGTCTTTTTAATGATTGCATTAGTGATTGGATTTCAATTGATACATAAGCTATACCAGACGAAAATGGAAAAAAAGATATATATAAAAGCTGTCGTGATGATTTTCTATTCCAATATCGTTTTTACCATCACGATGATGTTCCACTTTCAAAATGATTACCTCTCCCTGCTAAGCTTTTTACCGATTTATTGTTTTGTATCATTTGTCGGTGTTACTCACGTAAAAAAGAGAAGCCAATCTTTTAGCGAAGTATAAAGAGGAGGTATCTACAGACTTTTTAACAGGCTTGCAAAACATGCGCTCCTTCGAAAAAGTGTGGGGCCAGGTAGTCAATAAAGCAGTCATAAAAGACGAAAAGCTGACTATTTTATCGCTGGACATTGACCAGTTCAAGCAGATAAATGATACATATGGGCATCCGGCAGGAAACCAAATTTTAACGCAATTTGGTGACATCTTATCCAGAAATATCCGTTCATTTGATATGGCGTTCCGGAATGGCGGAGATGAATTTTCAATTGTGCTGCCAAACTTGCAGTATTGAAAATGCGCTGGAGGTAGCCGAACGCATACTGGAGGACGTGAAAGCGCACTCCTTTCAGATTTCTCAAAAGGAAAGCATTTATATAACTGTTTCGATTGGTGCAGCAACCTACCCGGATACCTGCAGCAACCCGCGTCAAATCATTCATCAGGCCGATGAAGCATTATATAAAGCAAAGCACTTAGGTAAAAACCAAGTATACCCTGCTATAACGTCATCTCCGAATAAATCATAAATCATTTTCGGAATGACGTTATTCATTTTTCACATAAACATACCGCATTATGATTTACCCAGCTTCTTTGTTTTCAATACTTCCGACATTTCTTGTATCGCAAGTGGTTTGCTGTAATAATAACCTTGGATTTCATCAATATCATGATTGCGTAGAATATCGAGTTCTTCTTTGGTTTCCACTCCTTCAGCAACCACCTTCATCCCCATGCTTTTTCCCAGCTGGACAATGGTTGTTGCAATTTTTCGCTTGATAGATAAATGCGAAATGCCGCTAATGAGGGAACGGTCAATTTTCAAAATATCTAAATCAAGCTTTTGCAAATAAGCCAATGAAGAGTATCCTGTCCCAAAGTCATCCAATGCAATCTTGATTCCATTTTCCTTCATTATTTTTAATATTTGCTGCACGTATTTTTCATTATCAATAAAGAGGCTCTCTGTGATTTCAATCTGAATCCAGGCTGGATCCACCTGGTACGCATGAAGAACAGACCAGAATTTATCGACAAAATCGGCCTGCAAAAATTGGCTGGATGATAGATTAATAGATACAGGAAGTAAATCGTAACCATTGGTTTTCCATGCCCTCAGCTGCCTGCAAACATTTTCCAGCACCCAATCACCGATTTCATTAATCATGCCCAATTCTTCCGCTAAAGGAATAAATTCACCCGGAGATACCTCCTGAAATTCCGAATGCTTCCAGCGAATCAACGCTTCATAGCTTGTAACAATATCTTTTTTCCCTGGAGATACTTTAGGCTGATATACAAGATAAAATTGATTATTATCTAAACCTATTCGTAAATCATTTTTTATTTGAAACGCTCTTTGATTCGAGATTCGCATCTCCCTGTCAAAAAACCGGTAATCATTTTTAGACAAGCCCTTCACGCGATACATTGCCAAATCAGCATGCTTCATCATCGTAGGCGCATCTGAACCAGCCTCTGGATAGGTCGATATCCCGATACTTGCTGTCGTGCTTAATTGATAGCCTTCAATAGCAAAAGGCTCTTTAAAATTGGTAATAATAGATTCTGCATAGCGCTGCATATCTCTCGGGGAAGTGATGAAATCAATAAGGATGGCAAACTCATCACCGCTGAGCCTTGCAACAACTCCATTCTTACTGACGATTTCCTCCAGCCGGCGGGCAACGGCGATAAGCAATTCATCTCCTATGATGTGTCCAAGCGTATCATTCACATACTTGAAGCCGTCCAAATCAACAAACATGATTCCGAATCTTTCCTGATTTTCTTTAGCATATGCTATCTTTTGGATTAAATTTTCATCAAACTTACGGCGATTCTTCAGCCCTGTTAAATGATCATAGAAGGCCATCATCCGTATCTTTTCCTGATTTTCTTTTTTATCCGTGATATCGTAGCGCATCGCAATATACTGCACCGGCTTTCCTTTTTCATTCTTCACCGGTACGATAGTTGTATCCACCCAATAAAAAGAGCCGTCTTTTGCACGATTTCTGATTTCGCCTTTCCAAACTCCGCCAAATCCGATTGTCCGCCACATCTCTTTAAAAAATTCTCTGGAATGATAGCCTGAATTAATCAGCTGATGGGTATTTCCAATCAACTCGTCATGAGAATAACCGGATATTTCACTGAAGAGGTTATTTGCATGAATGATTTTCCCCTGCCGGTCTGTAATGGCTAAAATCACAGATTGGTCCAACGCATATTTAATATCTGACAGCTCTTTTAATGCCTTCATTAATTGATTATTTGCTTCCCTGTCATCAGAAATGATTCCGAACACTTCTACCCCATCCTCTGATTGAATTTGATAGCCAAAAATACTCAGCAGCACCATTTCTCCGTTTTTTCTATTAACCGTTGCATTAAAATGAATTTGCTCTTCCTCACCATCAACCAGCTTTGAAAATTCTAATGCGACATGAGGTCCGATATAATGAGAAAGTATATTATCATAATCTTCTCCAGAAATGATATCCTTTGACTCATTTAATACATCCCAAGATAACAGTTCCGTAAAATATATTTTTTTATTCCGAATCTTAAATACAGCCTGAGCCAAGTTCATTTCCTCCTCGCACCAACACAGCAATTACATCTAGTTTTAATATATCATGTAAAATAGACAAAAACACATCTATTTCGATGGATTTAAACAATTATCGATTATTTAAACCTAAATTAATTTTTCAATTATCGTATCATTTTTTGACAAAATCCCATAAAATACAGCGTATATTCTATTAATAATGATTTAACCATCCAGCAAATCAGTACGCACATTTTTAAAAAAGGTAACTACAATTTACTTTATCATGTGACAGACAATTGAACAAAGGTCTTTACTCCTCTTTTCATTTGTCGAATAACATAGAAATTCGTCTTACTCTTCGCTACAATGGAAAAGAAAGCATACGATCCATTGTGAACAGCTGGAGGTCATTCCGTTGAATAAAGATGAAATGCAGCAGGAAGCGGCACGTTTCCTGACAACCTACTATACAGAAACTGGTGCTCCTGCAGAAAAATCAGCAGAACGAATTAAAGAAGTTACAGCCGAGATAAATGCACATGGCACTTATACCCAAACCTATGAGGAAATGGTGTATGGAGTAAAGCTCGCCTGGCGAAATTCAAACCGCTGTATCGGCAGATTGTTCTGGGAACGCATCGACGTGGCAGATGCCAGACAGGCAACAACAGAAGAAGAGATATTCGAATTCCTGTTCAGTCATTTAAAAAACGCCTTTAATCAAGGTAGAATCAAACCCTACATCACCATCTTCCCTGCCTCCTCAGCCAAGGAAGAAACCGTGAAAATCTGGAATCATCAGCTGCTGCGCTATGCAGGCTATGAAACAGAAGAAGGAATTATCGGTGATTCCGATTCCCTGGAATTCACCCAAATATGTGAGCGGCTGGACTGGCAGGGGGAAGGAACACATTTCGATATTTTGCCGCTTGTTATTCAAATCGGTGCTCATCCCCCTGTCTGGAGAACCATTCCCGAGGCATTCATCCCTGAGATTCCTATGGAACATCCAGAATATGAAGCGGTAGCAGACCTGAATTTGAAATGGTATGCCCTCCCGATTATTTCAGATATGCGTCTGGAAATCGGCGGGCTGCATTACATATCTGCTCCCTTCAACGGCTGGTATATGGGAACAGAAATCGGCGCCAGAAACTTTGCAGATGAGCACCGCTATAATTTACTGCCAAAAATAGCTGAAATCATGGGGTTATCGACAAAACATGCCAGTAATTTATGGCAGGACCGTGCCCTGATTGAATTGAATGAAATGGTGCTCCACTCCTTTAAAAAACAAGGTGTATCCATTGTCGACCATCACACCGCTGCATCCCAGTTCCGCATTTTCGAAAAGCAGGAAGCAAAAGCCGAACGGGAGGTAACCGGAAAATGGACCTGGCTTATTCCTCCTGTCTCCCCGGCAACCACGCATGTCTGGCATCAGCCCTACAGCAATGAGCTGAAAAAGCCAAATTTCTTTTATCAGGATAAGGCTTATCGGCAAGGAAAAGGCTGCCCGTTTCATGGGTAGAGATAAAGTGTTCTTACTTTTAGTGAGAGCGCTTTTTATTTAATTTTTCACTATATCTATGTTTCTCATAGACTGCAAAGATATTTTTTCAGGTTCTCATTTTTAAAATTAATTCTGTAAAAGCTGCAATATCATCCCCGGCTGCTGGTTTGCCTGAGCCAGCATAGCCATGGCAACCTGTGCCAACAGGCTGTGCTTGGTATAAAGCATCATCTCTTTTGCAATATCCGCATCCCGAATCCGCGATTCTGCCTGTGTCAGGTTGGTTACTGTATTGGAGAGGTTATTGATCGTATGCTCCAGCCGGCTCTGTACAGCTCCAAGACTGGAACGCTGTGAGGATGCCTTCTCTATCGCTTCATCTAAAATCCCGATGGCTGTATCTGCGCCTTCTTGTGTCGTAATATCGATTTCATCTATACCCAGCGCAGCTGCCCGTACATCGCCAATTGAAATTTCAATATATTGCCCCGCATTGGCACCAATCTGCAAGCGTTTATTGGTAAAGGAACCGTCTAATAGAGACTGTGTATTAAATTTGGTATCCCGTCCAATCTGCGATAACCCTTCCCGGAGCTGATTCATCTCATCCTGCATGATTTTCCGGTCCGATTCCGAATACGTTCCATTCGCTGACTTCACACTCAGCTCCCGCATCCGCTGCAATATCGCATGCGTTTCATTCACCGCACCCTCCGCCGTTTGCAATAGCGAGATGCCATCCTGCGCATTCCGAATGGCCATATTCAATCCGCGAATCTGCGCACGCATTTTCTCGGAAATAGCCAGCCCTGCCGGATCATCTGCAGCACTGTTAATCCGCTTGCCCGTTGCGATACGAAGCATTGATTTCTGAGCCATGGCAAAATGATTGTTCATATTATTGTAAATCGTAAACGCCATTACATTATTGTTGAGACGCATCGATAATAACTCCACCTTTCCTAAGGTGTATCTTACTTGTTATTAGGTATATCGGTTGATTGGGCGGGTAAGTGAAGTGATTGAGGAGTTTTTTTATTATTTTGGGTTGATTTTAAAGAATTTAAAAAGAGTCCTAATTGGGATGTAAGATTCAACCTCAAAAGGACTCTTTTTAGATACAAAAACTGGTCAAAGAAATTCATCTGGAAAATTTCATTTTATAAAATTACTGCTGCAATTACTCCGCATATAAATAATGGAATATTATAATGCAAAAATGTAGGGACACACGTATCCCATATATGATTATGCCTTCCATCAGCATTTAACCCGGCAGTTGGTCCAAGCGTACTGTCAGAAGCAGGTGATCCCGCATCTCCTAGAGCACCTGCTGTTCCAATAAGTGCTGCAGTTGCCAACGGGGATAAACCAGCGGCTGCACAAATCGGGACATATAATGCTGCCAGAATAGGAATTGTGCCAAATGATGTACCAATTCCCATTGTGATAAACAATCCAACCACCAACATCGTCGTAGCAATCAGAAACGATGATGTGCCAACCATGGAAATTGCCTGTTCAACAAGCTGTTCAATGCCTCCCGTTTCCTGTAGCACAGTCGCATAACCGGAAGCAACCAGCATAATAAATGCTATCATCCCCATCATTCCAATACCTTTTTGGACCACTTTTTCATTCTCGTTCATCTTTATTACTCTCGTTGCAAACAGGATAATAATTCCAGCTAATGCACCAAGAATAAGTGATTCCGTCATAAGCTGTGTTACCAATGCTGCGATAATCGCGATAATTGTCATCCATTGATAAAAACCCCAATTTCCTTTTTCTTCTGTGTACGCAACTTCTATATTTGCTTCATCCGGCTGGCTTTCCTTAGGCAGATGATCTTTACGGTACGTGATAAAAATAGCTACCAATAATCCGACTACCATTCCCGCTCCGGGTATTAACATAGAAATCGTTACCTCATTCAAGGTAATGGGCATGTTATTTGCGATCATTTCATCTCGAATAATCCCTTGAAATATTAATCCGAAACCTACTGGTATTGTCATATAAGGAGCTTTAAGTCCAAAAGTTAATGCAGCAGCAACTGCCCGTCTATCTAATTTCAATTTATTAAACAGACCTAACAATGGCGGAATTAAAATAGGTATAAAAGCAATGTGTACAGGTACGATATTTTGTGACAAACAAGCAATTACAGCAAGACTCAAAACAAGTGCCATTTTTTTACCTCTAAAAAGTGTTAACATCTTATTTACCAGGATTGTAGTAATCCCTGATAAACCAATCATTACAGCAAATATTCCCAGTAGAACATAGCTTAATGCTGTGTTTGACTGTCCCCCCATGCCCGACACCATCAGTTCCGCTGCTTCACCCAAACTCATTCCAGACATTAAACCAGCCGTTAAAGCAGCAAGAATAATGGCAAACAAAACATTGACACGAAATAAACTTACCACTACCATCACAAGCACACTGACTAAAACTGCATTTGTAAGCATCTCCTAACTCCCCCTTTATTTTTCAATCTTTTATGAGGTATCACACGAGTTAAAATAATCTCGATGATAACACTGCCGTTTTCATAAAACGAAACTTCATTTAGTGGGAGTTTTTCTTTTCTCCCACTGAATGATTAGTTGAGTAATTCAGGGAGTTAGCACCCGTTATCTCCGGCCTAAATAAATTTATTCCCTCTCCTTTATTTGGAGCCGAGAGTTTCACGGGCGCTTCTCCATGATAAATATGAAGAGGCAGCTTTATACCCTTCATAAAAACTGATAAATACTGCCTCTTTTTCTTTATTTAATAGAAATTTCTTTTTTTAAAAAGTTATTGTTATGATACAGCGGGTGCAATGTCTGATTAAGCTTCTCTATATCCTCTGAAAAAACTCTGTCTTCGGTAATGCTCGGGACAACATGACGCATCTTCTCCCATTTTTTCTTTAATTTTGGCGACAGATTTTCCACGCCTTGATATTCCGCTGCCTGCAGGGAACAAATACATTCAATCGCCAACACACGCCGGGCATTCTGTATCATCATTCCTGCATGTCTTGATGCCGTCGTCCCCATACTAACATGATCCTCCTGATTGGCAGAGGAAGGAATGGAATCCACGCTTGCAGGATGCGCTAAGGTTTTATTTTCCGAGACAAGGGATGCCGCAGCATATTGCATAATCATTGCTCCCGATTGCAAACCGGGTTCTGAGCTTAAAAAGGCAGGTAAATCATTTAGCTGTGGATTCACTAACCGTTCAGTACGGCGCTCTGATATATTCGCTAATTCTGCTACTGCAATTTTTAAAAAGTCCATTGCAAATGCGATTGGCTGACCATGAAAATTCCCGCCTGAAATAACCACCTCTCCTTCATCAAAGATAAGCGGATTATCCGTAGCTGCATTCATCTCAATCTCTAGTTTTTCCTTCACGTAATCAAGTGCTTGCCAGGACGCACCATGTACTTGGGGAATACAACGCAAAGAATACGCGTCTTGTACCCGCTTTTCACCCTGTCTTGTAATCAGTTTGCTTCCGTCTAACCATCCCCGCATTCTTTTTGCCACATCTATTTGCTGCGGGTATCCCCTCGCTTCATGTATTGCTGGATGAAAAGCATCTACAATTCCTTCCAGCCCCTCCATTGTCATTGCAGCAATCCATTCACTATCAAAAGCAAGCTGTTCCGCTTCAATATAATTAACTATCCCCATAGCAACCATTGCCTGCGTTCCATTGATAAGTGCCAACCCTTCTTTAGCCTGCAATGTAATCGGACGAATTCCTTTTTCAGAAAAAACGGAAGCTGAATCAATTACGTTTCCGGACTCACCATAGACTTTTCCCTCTCCAATTAAAACAAGTGCTAAATGAGCCAATGGCGCCAAATCGCCAGATGCCCCTAAAGATCCCTGTTGTGGAATGACTGGATGGATTCTTTTATTAATTAATTCAGCTAGTAATTCCACCAACACTCCACGAACACCTGAAAATCCTTTTAGTAAAGCATTCAATCGAAGTACCATCATGGCACGTGATACAATTTCCGGAAAAGGTTCACCAATCCCGCATGCATGGGAACGGATTAAATTTAATTGTAAATTTTCAACATCTTTTTGATTGATAATCACGTCACTAAATTTTCCAAAGCCTGTATTAATTCCATATACCGTTTCTCTATTTGCTACAATTTGTTCAACAGCACATCTGCTATCATGAACTTCCTCCATGCTTTTTTCGGAAATGGATACTTTTTCATTATCGAGCAAAATTCTTTTTAGTTGTTCAATCGTTAAAGTATGGCCTGTTAATTCAATCATTGTTTCTTCCTCCTTCTTAACGGATTTTCTATGGTCCGCTACACTATTGACTTTCTCTAAAAAAACAGCAAAAAGAGGCGATAACGGCATACTGAAGTAAGCCATCATCACCTCCTAACGTCTCGTTACTATAGGTCATGATTTCGTATTTATTTGTTAAATATGATTAATTCCAAGACCAACCGCTTCATGTTCCAATCCTTTTATAGGTGCTCCAATTGTCCCGTAAAAGGCGACGGCAATCCATTCTCCTTCTTTTTCCTCTTTATACGGTTTCCCGCGTACAACAGCAAAGCGAAGACCTACTGTCCGCATTGTCTCTCCAATCGCCAGTTGTCCTCTGGTTATCCCTTCAAGCGCCTCAACAATTGTATGATATAATGCGTGGGTTTCTCGATAAACCCCTTCTTCAATTAATCCGCTTCTCTTAACTGCTGTTTCCACTGCAGAAATAACCTTCTGCATATTCATGGACCCGACTTTTCCAAGGCATGTATCCACCTCGTCAAACATGGATTCAAAGGAGCTGTATTCACTTTCATCTAACATAGCAAGCAGTGTGGCAATTTTACCAATGCGAATTTTTTGCGGCATGTAAGCGCTCCCTTTTATCTCAAAAATAAAACTTTTTACTAATAGCTATTTTGATTATAATCTGAATAGTGGTAATAGTCAATTATTTTTCTGGCATTTTATATAAAATGAAAAAGAATTTTATATGCCAACCTGTTATATTTATTATATGATCACTTTTCTTTTTTGATAACCTGTCAAAAACGACAACATTGTATGAAAGGGAATAGCTTTCTCCTTATAGTAATAAATATCCAACCGGTGCAGCAATTAAAATAGTTAATACAACTCTTTCAAACCATATTACAATTAGTTTTGGAATACTAATTGGGATGTCTGTTGATAAAATAACTGGCACAACAGCTGAAAAAAAGATGATAGAAGAAATACATACCACAGCTATTACATATTTCGTTATTAAAACTGCTTCCGTCACCATTAAAGCAGGTAAAAACATTTCTACAATTCCCATGGAAACGGCTTTTGCTGCTAATAAAGGTTCAGGTAATTGCACTAACCATGTGAAAGGGTAAAAGATATAGCCAACAATATCAAAGATCGGTGTATATTCGGCTAACACAAGTCCTAGTAGTCCAATAGACATAATGGATGGTAGAATTGCCATCGTCATTACCATTCCATCCTTTAAATTCATTTTAATATTTTCAAATAAACTGGGAGCATTATCAGCAACTTTCATCGCTTGTTCCCACGCTACCTTTATGCGATTTTCTGTAATTATTTCCTCATATTGAGGTTTAGCCCCATCGTAGTATTCATTACTCATTTTATTCAGCGGCCATAATCGTACGGTAATTGCCGTTACTAAAAATGTGATGACAAGTGTTGACCAAAAATACAGATTCCAAATACCCATTAAATCTAATGTATTAGCAACAACTACCATAAACGTTACAGAAACAGTAGAGAATCCAGTTGCGATAATGGAAGCCTCTTTTACTGAATACTTCCCTTCTTTGAACACACGATTAGTTATTAGTAATCCAATTGAATAACTGCCAACAAATGAAGCAACTGCATCAATCGCAGAACGGCCGGGAGTTTTCCAAACAGGTCTCATAATTCTTTGCATTAATACCCCAATAAATTCAAGGAGTCCATAACTTACTATAAGTGCAAGGAATACTGCACCAATGGGAACTAGAATGCCAACAGGTGTAACTAGACTATTGAATATGAAAGGTCCCATATCTGGATTAAATAACCATGCTGGCCCAATATTAAAAACAATCATTAGTGCAGCAACTAATCCTAAAAGCTTAAAAAAAGATAGAACTGTATTTACGTTCCCTTTATTCCATGTACCTCTAATAAACGGATAAACGGCACCGAGAGCAATAACAATTAATAAGTAATAAGGTACAAACGCGGGAAAAGTATTTCGAATGAAAGTAACCATATGATCCAGCATAATAGAAGCGTTTCCGTTAATCGTTATGGGTATAAAAAACATAAATCCACCTATCAAACTGTAAATGCTAAATTTGACAATATTTTTCCGATTATTTTTATGATCATTATCAACATCATATTTAGTCGTTTGAATCTCACTCATTTGACACCCAACCTTTTTTATTTGAATTTACTCTATTAGTAATACATTCCCATAACAGAAACATTTATCGCAGTATTACTGGCTGGGACGGAGGCTGCGATTACTTCCCCCATCGAAGGGCTTTGTAATACTCCCACTTCAAGAAATGAAAGAGATATGTTATTTCTAAGTGGGAGATAGAACAGCCAGTAACAGCCTGGCTCGTTCCAGCCTGCAGAAGGTAGGTCACAAAGGCATCTGAGACAACTATTTTGCGAGGTTATGACAAGTAATCAACCTCATTCCCACGACGTCATGAACTTAGTCCTTATTCCTTTAATCTACAGTGGTAAATGAAATCCCCCACTGAAAGAAGTTTCACTTTATCACCATTGGCTTAGTTATTGCGTTAACTATCCTTTATTTCTCCTCTTACAATACCCTGTTAAAAACGACAACATCGTATGAACGGCATTTTTCACCGTAATTTGCGCTATATCTTTTCTCGGATCCAGACACACAATATCCATGGCTTTGACTTTCGGATGTTCTCCTGCAAGCTGAACAGCATCAAATAATTCTTCTGTGTACATTCCGCCTGGAGCTGCAGCAGGTGTTCCAGGTCCATGTACAATATCTAATACGTCCATATCCACCGTTAAATAAATTGTATCTACTTGTTGATTCAACTGTTCTAATGCATGCGCAATAACTTGCTGTATTCCTTCTTTACGCGCTTGTTTCATAGTCGTATAACGAATCCCATTTTGATCTGCAACATCTTTTAGTTCTTTAGCGTTAAAGAAACCATGCAGCCCAATGGTGTGAATATGCTCTCCTTTAACCGTCCCACTCTCAATGATATTTCGAATCGGGGTGCCATTTGCCGGTCCAAATATTTTCAGATCACGTAAATCAAAATGGGAGTCAATTTGTAAAATTCCAATTGTCTCCTCAGGATGCGTCTTTTTCCATCCCTTTACCAGCATAGCCGTGATGGAGTGATCACCGCCCATCGTAATCGGCAAAGTATGCGGGTGATGACTTCTTATCGCTGCCATTGCCTCTTCAATATTTTGGTGGGAAGAAGCGATGTCTGTTACATGCTGCTTCACATCTCCTAAATCAACTGCCTTTAACGCCGCCAAATCTATATTTTCATCCAGATTGTACGTTCCAAAGGATTTCCACGCTTGCCGCATCGCATCTGGATTTTCACTGGCTGCCGATGTACTGATAGAGGATTTAGAAAGCGGAACACCAAGAATCGTCACATCATAAGGAGACCAGTCCACCTCGGTATCTCCAATCGTTTCAATCCATTCATGAACCTTTAAATCTATTGTTTGCTCTGTCTGTTTGGACCATATCATGTTGGGCTTATGGAGCATTGGGTAAGGATAATGGCTCATTGTAACCGCCCCTCCACTACAAGCTGCTTCCCGGATTTTATAACCGTATCCACATGATTCATGCCATATTGATACGATAAAGTTAAATAATTAGGAACATCAAAAATCGTAATATCTGCCTTTTTCCCTGCTTCCAGGCTCCCTGCTTCACCCGCACATCCAATAGCATGCGCTGCATTAATCGTCGTCGCAGTCAATACTTCTTCTGGTGTCATATTCATCTTCAAGCAGCCTAAATTCATGATGAAAGGCAAGGAAATCGTTGGAGAAGACCCAGGATTTTGGTCTGTTGACAATGCAACAGCAACCCCTGCATCAATCATCTTCCTCGCTGGAGCAAATTCTGCCATTAAGAAAAACGCTGTACCCGGCAATAGAACACCGACAACTTCCTTTTCCGCCATCGCTTTAATCCCTGCATCGGAGGCTTCCAGAAGATGATCCGCCGAAATGGCACCCACTTCTGCCGCTAATTCCGCTCCAGCATATGGTTCAATCTCATCGGCATGAATCTTAGGGGTAAGTCCATACTGTTTACCAGCTTCCAGTACACGCTTGGATTGTTCTGGTGTAAATACACCGCGCTCACAAAATACATCATTAAATGTAGCCAGTTTTCTTTCGGCTACTTCCGGAATCATTTCCTCTACGACACGTGTAACAAACGCTTCCGGATTCCTTTTTTCATCCAGCGGCACCGCATGTGCTCCCATAAATGTAGAAACAATATCTATTGGGTGGTTTTGGCGCAGCTGCTCTGCCACTTTCAGCTGTTTTAATTCATGTTCAAGCGTTAATCCATAACCGCTCTTTGCTTCAACGGTGGTAACACCATGTAATAAAAACTTATCTAAACGTTTTTTTGACGCTTCATATAATGTTTCATAGCTGGCAGCTTGTGTAGCACGGGTTGTAGCATGAATCCCACCGCCAGATTCCATAATCTCCATATAGGTTTTTCCTTTTAAACGCATAGCATATTCATTTTCACGTGTTCCCGCATGAACAAGATGCGTATGTGGATCAATCAAACCAGGTGTGACAGTTTTGCCCGATGCATCAATTTCAGTTACAGAATCAAGTTGCCCTTGGTATTTTTCGCGCATTTCTGCGTCTGTACCTACCTCAACAATTTTGCCATCTTCTATCCAGATACTCCCATGTTCCAAAATTGTTATGTCGGACATCGCCTCTTTTTTGGCAGGCTTATCAGAATGCCCGGCCATGGTAACTACTTGGTTTGCATTTGAAATAAACAGCTTTTGTGTCAATGTTTTTCCCTCCTGAAGTTACATTCTATCTATTTACTAGTACCATTGAAAATAGCACTCCCCAGTAGAAGAACTGCTTTTCCCTGGGAGTTGCTATCCACATTATTGATCTTTTAACATCGGAATATTTACGTTCTTCTTGCGGGCTGTTTCCTGGGCTAACGCATATCCAGCATCCGCATGACGGACAACTCCCATTCCTGGATCTGTTGTTAACACACGATCCAGCCGTTTTTCTGCATCCTTTGTTCCATCCGCTACAATGACCATGCCGGCATGAAGGGAATATCCCATTCCTACCCCGCCACCATGATGGACACTGACCCAGCTTGCTCCACCAACACTATTGATCAGAGCGTTTAAAATCGGCCAATCCGCAACTGCATCACTTCCGTCCTTCATCGCTTCTGTTTCCCGATTCGGCGAAGCAACAGAACCGGAATCGAGATGATCACGACCGATAACGATTGGAGCACTTATTTCACCACTGGCAACCATTTCATTAATAATTTTCCCAAAACGGGCGCGTTCTCCATAGCCAAGCCAGCAAATACGTGAAGGCAACCCTTGGAAACTCACCTTTTCACGTGCCATACGTATCCAGTTGCATAAATGCTTATTATCACTAAACTCCCGCAAAATAACTTCATCTGTTTTATAAATATCTTCTGGTTCTCCTGATAATGCTACCCAGCGAAAAGGCCCTTTCCCCTCACAAAATTGCGGACGAATATAAGCTGGAACAAAACCAGGAAAATCAAAGGCATTCTCCACTCCTTCGTCTTTTGCTACTTGACGGATATTATTTCCATAATCAAAGGTAACAGCCCCCTGTTTTTGCATTTCCAGCATTGCTTCAACATGCTTTGCCATGCTTGCTTTGGAAAGCTTCATATATGCTGCTTCATCTTTTCCTCGTAAATCAGCAGCTTTCTCCAGACTAAACCCTTCAGGAATATAACCATTTAACGGATCATGTGCCGAGGTTTGATCTGTTAACACATCTGGGATGAGCCCTTTTTCAATCATTTTCGGTAACAATTCTGCAGCATTTCCCAACAAGCCAATAGATAACGCTTTCTTTTCTGAACGGGCTTC
Organism: Oceanobacillus sp. FSL K6-0251; assembly: GCF_038004725.1. Classification (NCBI taxonomy): domain Bacteria; kingdom Bacillati; phylum Bacillota; class Bacilli; order Caryophanales; family Bacillaceae; genus Oceanobacillus; species Oceanobacillus sp. FSL K6-0251. The sequence continues at coordinate 3,889,623 of NZ_JBBORS010000001.1, forward strand.
ATTAGCAAGACGAATGGCTTCATCCAAATCATCGGTATACGTGTCTAAATACTTCGTTTCAATTCGGCGATTAATTCGATGCTGATCTACTTCAATCGCGATACAAACTCCGCCATTCAAAGTTACCGCCAACGGCTGCGCACCACCCATTCCACCGAGACCCGCCGTCACTGAAATAGTTCCAGCCAAATCGCCATGAAAATGCTGCTTGGCACATTCGGCAAATGTTTCATAGGTTCCTTGAAGAATCCCCTGGCTTCCAATATAAATCCAGCTTCCTGCTGTCATTTGTCCATACATCATTAATCCTTTTTGATCCAGCTCATGAAAGTGGTCCCAATTTGCCCAAGCCGGTACAAGATTTGAATTGGCAATTAAAACTTTCGGTGCATCTTTATGAGAAGGTAAAACCGCTACGGGCTTACCAGACTGAATTAATAATGTCTCATCCTCTTCTAAAGCTTTTAAGGAAGCAACAATCGCTTCATAACACTCCCAGTTTCTTGCTGCTTTTCCTATTCCTCCATAAACGACTAATTCATCCGGGTTTTCTGCTACATCCGGATGCAAATTGTTATTTAACATACGTAATGCTGCCTCTTGAATCCATCCTTTTGTATTTAATTCTGTACCTCTGTATTGCTTTACTTCTTTTGATTTCGTCTCTTTCATCACACATTCACTCCTCGTTGAAGTCTTCTGATAATTCTTATTTTATCAATGAAGAGAAGTGGAATATAGATAATGGAATTTCGAAATACAATAAAAATTTTAGGTAACTATAAATCATTTTATAAAACGCTTTCATTTTATAGAAAAAATATTAGATTGTTATAAAAATATATGATTATTAACTACTTTTCATTACATTAAGATTTTCGCACTTATCGTAATCTCCATTCACGAGGAGTGAGCCCCGTATATGATTTGAACACACGACTAAAATAATTCGGATTACGAAATCCAACAGAGACTGCAATATTTTGAATGGACTCGTCCGTTGATCCAAGCAGTTCTTTTGCTTTTTGCAATCGGATATAAATCAGCATTTCACGAAATGATTGATGATACTTTTTGGTTAGGATGTGACTTAAATGGGATGGACTGCGACCAACATGTTCTGCTACTTCTGTCAACGAAAGAGTTGCATAATTATAATGATTTTCCATGTAGCTAATAGCTGACTCGACAACATCTGCCTTCGCATACATCTGTTGCTCTTTAACCGTTTGAAACAAATAATGAATAAATAGAATCAACTCTTGAACAATACGATATAGAACCGGACCATATAAGATAATCTCAAATACCTTCTTATAATAAACTTCACTATCTTGATTTGTTATCCCTTTGCGAAACATAAAACGACGTACCTGTGCCAATATACTCGTTAAACGTGTACGAAGCAGTCCTGGTTCAAGATAAGGAGATTGCATATCAAAAAATTCCTCATACAACCATGTCTTTAACTTATCTCCCTGTCCCTCATCTAGCATAAAAATCAAATTCCTTTGTTCTTCCATTGTTAGAAAAGGATCTATCTCCACCCAATCTTGTGCGTCTTCTGCAAGCAGCACTTGCTCGTAACCAATAAAAAATGTTGTTTCCATCATACGAATTAGTTTCATATAAATTTGAAAAAGTGAATCTTCACTCCCCGTATGTACAACTATCACAATAGAACCTGCTTCTACGTGTTTCCATTCTCTTAAAAATCTCTGTGCTTGTTTTAACGGTTCTGGGAAATCATGGCGGAATACAAGAATAATGCAATTATGAGTTGAGAATACTGATGGTTTATAATCAAAATCAAATTGATTAATAAAAGCCCGTAAATCATTCAGTGTTTCTCGATGTTCAGCCTCTAATAAGTAGACTGGGTAATGGAAGGGTACGTAATCATCTATAAATAAAGATTCATATCGAATAACCTGTTCAAATTCAATTTCTGTATTTTTCTTACGAATGGCTGTTAGGTTACCAACTGCTTGTTGTATGGCACGTTTCATACGTGAAGGCGATAGTGGCTTCACCCACAAATCAACTGCCTTTATAGACATCGCTTGCATAGCTCGTTCAAAAGTCGCCTCTGCAGTAATCGCTATCACCTGCCCTGAATACCTGTAAATAAAGGTTTTTACTACTTCCCACTTATTCTCTGGTATCATATCTAATTCAACACATAGAATATCAGGAAGTTCATTTTCGAGATTTGTTAGAACATCGGTTATTTGGTCAGTTAAGCTAATATTTGTTATTGGGAATGAATATTTAGATAGTAACCAACGAATGCCTTGAAGTTCTTCTTTATCACGATCGGCTAATAGTAGTTTGTAAATGTTAAAAACCTCCCCTCGTGATTCACATATTCTTATTGTATTATAAGTGTTTGTTATTGAATATAGTTTTACGATTCTATTAAACATGTGTAAAAAAATGAATTATAAACAAAAAATGGAAGTATTTCTATGGTATTAAAAAATTGTCTCCAACATAGAATTACTGTTAATCATTTCAGGTGGGCTTTTGAACATCATCTATAAATGTCATTATTGGAGAAATTTATATAATATTTAAGAATAATTTCGTCCACTCTTAAAATGATAAATTAGTGAAAAAAGCTACTCTCATTCCTGAAATTTTGCAAGGGAGAGAGAGTAGCTTCTTTCGTCTTACTATCCGTTATTTATTCTGTTTCTGTATGCATAAAAAATCAACATATAGCTACCAGCGAAAAGGAATATCGCTCCAGCCAAGAACCAATTATACGCATTGGTTGATGTATTTGGCAGCTTTTCCGCTGTCGTTTCCCCGCGTACATCACTTTGGCTTTCCTCAGCGGTGGAATTGTTTCCAGATTCTCCGCTGCCTCCTGTTGTTCCAACTGCATTTGGAGCGGCATTATTTGCTTCTCCATTGCCGCCTTCTGCTTCGGTGGGAGTTGGCGTAGCATCTTCTGGGTTTCCAGTTCCTTCTTCGTTTTCTACTGGAGTTGGAGTTTCATTTTCTGAATTTCCGGTTCCTTCTTCATTTTCTTCCGGATTTGGAGTTTCCTCTTCTGCACCTTCGTTTTCTCCATCGTCGCCTTCTGGAACTGGAGTATTATTTTCTTGTTCCTCATTTCCTCCTTCATTGTCTTCAGGGGCCGGCGTATCCCCATTTGTTTCTCCGTTTTCATCTCCGCTTCCTTCAGAGTTTGGTGTATTGCCTTTCCCTTCTGGATCGATGTAATCATCATCTGGGTCAGGTGTTTCTGTTTCGTCTTCTTCATCACCCTCTGTAGAGTAATAGCCGACTATAGCACCATTATCACGTAAATATTGGATTGTATCATCATCGTTGAAATTATTTCCATACAGAGAAATATACATATCCTTTAAGGATAACTCTTTTAGTGGAGTAATATCATTAATTGCATTATCATCCAAATGTAAAGTCTCTAAATTTTTTAGATCCGATAAAGGAGTGAGGTCTTCAATCGCATTATTATCTAAATCTAAATAAGATAGATTTCTCAAATTTTCCAACGGCGTTATGTCGCTGACATCGTTATCCCATAAAGTTAACTCTTCTAAATTTACTAAGTTGGATAAAGGCGTTAAATCGCTAATGCCGTTCGATATCAATTTTAACTCTCGTAAATTCTCTGCATACTGTAATCCTTCCAGAGAGGTTATGGATTCCGAATCGGTTCCATATGCGGTTAATTCCGTAAGCTTAGCCATGTCTTCCTCCGTAATCGGCCGACCTTCTACACCTAATTCTTCAGCAATTGCTGCTTCTAATACCCCATCTTCAAAATATACCTCTGGTGATTCCTCTTCCCAGTCGTAATTAATGGTAGCACCATTATCCCGTAAGTATTGAATGGTCTCTTCGTCATCGAAATAATTCCCGTATAAAGAAATATACATGTCCATCAAGGATAATTCCTGCAACGGGGTAATATCTTCAATTTCATTATAAGACAGATATAAAGTCTCTAAACTGGTTAGATTAGTTAAAGGTGCGAGGTCTTCTATATAATTCTCATCCAAGTCTAAATAAGATAAGTTTTCCAAGCTGATTAGAGGTGTCAGATCGCTAATAGCGTTATCCCAAAGAGTTAAGCTTTCTAAATTCTTCAAACCTGACAAAGGTGTTAAATCGCTAATATTGTTTCCCATCAAATCTAAAGTCATCAAATTTTCTGCATATTGTAATCCCTCTAAAGAAGTGATTGGACCAAAGTCAGAGTCATAATCATTAGCATATAAATCAGTTAGTTTTGCCATGTCTGACTCCGTAATCGCTCGACCTTCAATTCCTAACGTATTTGCAACTGCTTCTTCCAATACTTCGTCCTCAAAATAAACCTCAGGTGAATCGGTATCGTTATAATAACCTACTGAAGCACCATTATCCCGTAAATATTGGATCGCAGCTTCATCGTCGATATGATTCCCATACAAAGAGATATACATGTCTGCCAAGGTTAATTCTTGCAACGGGGTAATATCTTCAATCGCATTATTATCCAAATATAAAGTCATTAAGTTTTTGAGATTGGCCAAGGGCGTAAGATCTTCAATATTATTATCATCCAAATCTAAATAAGATAAATTTTCCAAGCCACTTATAGGTGTCAGGTCGCTAATATCATTATCCCATAAAGATAAATCAACTAAATTCGTCGCATATTGTAAACCTTCCAGAGAGGTAATTCGTTCAGAATCATAACCATTGGCATATAAATTGGGCAGTTTTGTCATATCCGCCTCAGTAATAGCCCGACCATCTATTCCCAATTCTTCCGCAATCGCTTTTTCCAACACCGCATCCTCAAAATAAACCTCCCGCGAATCAATACCAAACTCCCCGCTCTCCTCTTCGGCTCCTTCTTCATCTGATTCCGAGCCATTTACAACATCGTCACCATCATCTTGTGAATCCCCGCCATCATCCTGCGCCGGGTTACCATCCAAATTTAAATTCTCTAAGTTTGGCAAATCCGATAAGGACGAAATATCCTCTATAAACGTATAGGCCAGGTCTAGATCCCTTAACTTTTCCAAATTTGCTAAAGGAGCAACATCATTAATAGGATTTCCAAACAAATTCAAACTCTCTACATTCCCCAGATTGGATAAAGGCGCCAGGTCATTAACCGAGCTGTAAGCCAAATCTAAAGACTGTAAATTCCCCAAGTTAGATAGCGGAGAAATATCATTGAGATCATGCATCGGCAAATGTAATCTTTCCAAATTCTTCGCAGATTGCAGCCCTCCAAGAGAACGTATCGATGCAGCACCAACTGCTCCCTGCTTCTCCAATTCTACTAATTGCTCCATATCAGCTTCTGTAATCGGCTGCCCTGCTTCTTTCCCTAATTCTTCCGTAACCGGTTCCGCCAATACGTCATCTGTAATATAAACCTCCTGCGAATCTAACTCTTCCGCATCATCGGATTGATCTTCCTCTGTCCCCTCGTCATCCTCCGAATCCTTCAAAGAAAGAAGAGCTTGTGTCGGCATTTCAACCGCATCTAGTTCGTTTGAATCATTTTGCGTATCTACAAAACGTTCACTGTCTTTTTCCGCGCTTACTGTCTGTAACGGTATTGCCCATGTGAAAATTGTAAAAACAGCGGCGATAAAAAAGACACCCCATTTGTACTTTCTATGCATTTTTCGGTTCTCCTTCTTATGTATTTTAATAGATTTACAGCATACGCCGATTCGTATGGAGTAAGATATACTTCCCCTTCCTGTCTGGCAGGGAAATCCGGAACATCCACCTCTTTCCTTTAGTATAAAAAATATAGTCTGAATAAAACAATAAAACAGAACAAATAAACTAAGTCTATTATACCATGATTTGAAGACTATGGAATGGAAACATTTATAGGATGTATGTTTTTCCGGAGACTTTATATCCTATAACGTTTCCCATGTTTAAGACAGGAGTTATCTGGATCACCTAGAGACACTTGTTAAAATACGGAGCAAAAAAAAAGCCGCAAAATATAATTCTACGACAGTTTTCCTTTCAACCCTGCATGATAGAGTTGTTATTTCTAAATATGATAAAGAAGAAGAGGATACATATTTTAATCAAAAATGATACATTGGACTAGCTAAATAAATTAATCGTCGTAATGATAACCGGCACTACAAAAACATCAATTAAGAAGGCACCGCACCTACCAAAAGAATCACCCTCTTCAATCTAAAACTTCACTTACGATAGAAAAAACAGTACCTGCCCTTCATTTTATGCAAAGAGGGATATCAAACACGGATTGATATCATAAAGGCTTTTCAAGACGCAAGTATCCATCCTAATATTCAATTCGAAATTGAATGCTTTGAAACAGCTTATCACCTTGTGGAAAGCGGCCTTGGAATTACCATTGTTCCGGAAAACTATGTCAATGCATCCAACCATCCAAATGTGCATATCAAAAAGCTGGAAGGCCCGATGTTAAAAAGAAATGTATATCTTGTTAAAAATCGTTCGAGATATCTACCGCCTGTGATTCATAAGTCTATAGAGACTATTTGTGCGTTTCATGAGGGGGGATTTTAAATTCTGAATAGGCATAGTAAGAGTCAATGAAATCGGGTCCAATAATCTGCAAGAATCATTTCTTCCAGCCCATCAATAAATATAATTAATAATTAGCGAGAATTTACGTACATTTATTTTTTATTGGTTATAAGTTAATAATATACGAGAGTATACTTTTATAGTTTTTTGCCTTCACAAAAAAACTGTTGCACAATCAGTTCCCTGATTGTGCAACGGTTCTTACTTATCATACGTAATTGATTATCTACTTACACTTGCTTAAACCTTTAAATTACTTACTCAATATCTGTTGATATATCTGAATCTATAGCAATCATTCTTTTCTGCTTTTCAAACTCCGCTAAATAAACACTATAAGGTATCGCATGTTTAGCTACTTCAAATTCATAATAAATAATTCCTGGTTTATTAACGTTAACTTCAATCAAGTAAACAGTAGAATTTTTTTCTATTGCTAAATCCAATGCTAACTCACTTAATTCATTCTTATATAAATCTTCAAAACTAGCAGCAATGTTTAAAGATATTTTCTCTATTTTTTGCTTTAACTTTGAATCATTATCATTGAAATTTCTATTTAAAAATCCCTCTAATCCACCAATATAGCCCCCGTTTCCAGTACTTGAAATGGTAGCATAATTAATACCAATTCTAGGATAACTATTAGTAAAAGACCATTCACCGTTACCATCTTTCATCATATGGACTCTTATATCAAATGGATTTCCTTCTTTCGTTCTAGTTTCTATATATCTTTGAACAATAAACGTATCTTTTCTTATCATACTTCTTAAATAATCTGATAAAGAAAATTCACTATGATAAGTTTCTTTATCTCCATCCACTACAAAGTATTTATTCATTTCAATTTTTTGAATAAGATGCACTCCTTTAGCAAAGGAGCCTATTTCTGGTTTAACAATAACTGTCCCATATTTCTCAATAAAACGAAATATATCTCTTACTTTACCAACCTTTTGATACGGAATAATTACATCGTCAACTGATTTAGCTTTCGTTAACTTATCATAAACCTCCAGCTTACTGATTGAATTCCCATAAAATTCATTGGTAAAAGGAATTCCTTCTAATTCTTCATATATGGTATTATGCCCTTTTACTCCTCTTAATCTGAGACGGTCATAAATGACATCTGGATAATTTACTACTTTCGAAATCCATTCTTTATCTTCATAAAAATATCCTTTGATAAACATTTCATCATAATCTATATCCTTCGGCGAAAAGTAAAAGAAGTCAACATCTTCATATTTGGCTACATATGCACATGCAATAGCCAGCTCATTTTCTCCTTGTTCCGGTACAAGCATGCCAATACTTGTTTTTTTACTTAACTCGGCCCAAGGTAAATTGGTATTTCTAGCATTAAATTGTCCCTTACTAGTTAACCGCTGCGAGCTATTGGTTAAATAAATTCCATTTTCTGCAATATACTTTGCATACCCAATAGTATTCACTGCCCGTTCTTTCTCATGATAGGTAGATTGTGGTCCCATATTCACTTCATGCAGCCAGAAACGTCCTGTTTTATCAATGGTTATATCTAACCCTAGTTCATCAAGTACTAATCCATATATTTTATCTAAATGCTGTGTTAAATTAAATGATAGTTGCTTCAAATCTTTGTTATACTGTTTTCCTTTTTCTCCAAATTCATGTATTAAAAAAGCCTCTAAATCATCTGTTTTACCACCGCGGCTAATATTGCTTAAAATACTCTTTTTATTTCCAATACGCGGATATATCTTTGTGATTTGCCATTTCCCTTCTGCATTTTTTTGAACATGAGATCGAATATCAAATGGCTCTTCATTTTTAGTGCGAGCTTCGACATATTGTTGGACCATATAATGACGACCTTTACGCAAAGCAATTTCATATATCCAGTTTTTTAATTCCGCTTGATTAAATCTGCGCTCCTTTGTATCATCTTGAACAATATAATGATTTTTATATTTTTTAACAAAGTAAATTTCTAATCCTCTTCTCCCTACAATAGGTTTTAACACAGCTTTTCCATTCTCATTTACAAAGTCTATTACAATGGATTCATCTGTAACCATTTTGAAAGGCACCAATAAATCAGCAAACGTCAAATACTGCAGCATTTTCTTAGGTAGATGTAATTTATTCTCCACACCAAAACTTGTAAATGGTAATTTTCTTCTCAATTTTCTTTCTGTTAGTGATTGTCTTATCCTTGGAGTAATTCCAACATTATGAATAACATCAGGAAAAGAATGGGAAACTTTTTCCCACGAATTATTTATGTACATATCTCCTTTTATTTCTTCTGTCTCAAAGTTAACATCTTCCGAAGAAAAAAATAACAATTTGGCATCTTGTTTTTCCGCTTCTACTACAAGTGCGTTAATTCTAGATTCTGGATAGCTTTTTCTTGGATTGTTCGGGTCAAGATAAACACCAATTGTTATTTTCTGATTAGAATGATCGCCATTACTTTCTTGAAAAGCCTTTTTTAATTTTCTTAATTGCGGCTGTAAAGAGAAGCGGGTTATTTCGGATACTTTTGAAAAATTGTTTTTCTCCATTTCTCGTGCAATGAATAATAATGGCTTATTGATTTTCTCTGTTTCTATATCGTCTACCTTTATTTCAGCTCTATTAAGTAAATTTTCAATTGCGGTTGCTCCTTCTACAATAGAATTGAATATAAATATACTTTGATGGAGTTCTTTTTCTTTGATTAATTTAGAAAAATGCTCGGTTGCTTCCAATAATGTATCAATAATATTTTTTAGTTGAAATATTTGTTTTTCTTCTAATTTTTCCATACGAAAACTCCTTTACTATTTACACAGCATGCAAGTTAGTTCTATATATAATATCGGATGAAAAGTCTACTTTATAAAGTTCATCATAAAATAAAAAAAGACCCCAGTTGGGATCTTTTTTTATAATCTTTTCTTATTGAAGTAATTGAAGTACACCTTGAGGTACTTGGTTTGCTTGCGCAAGCATCGATTGAGCTGCCTGAGAAAGAATGTTGTTCTTCGTGAATTCCATCATTTCTTTTGCCATATCAACGTCACGAATTCGAGATTCTGCTGCTGTTAAGTTTTCAGCAGATGTACCTAAATTATTGATTGTGTGTTCAAGACGATTTTGCACAGCACCTAATGCCGAACGTTGTCCAGAAACAGTTTCAATTGCACTTTGAATAGTTGTAATTGCAGCATCTGCGCCTTCTTGTGTACTAAGATCAATATCACTTATTCCTAATGCCTCTGCATCCATAGCATCGATTGCTACTTGAATGCTTTGTCCTTCATTCGCACCGATATGGAAGGTTACTTCTAACTCTCCGCCTAAAAGATTTTGCGTATTAAACTCAGTTTGACCAGCAATTCTGTCCACTTCATCCAATAATGCTGTCACTTCTTTTTGAATTTCAGCACGGTCTTCATCTGTATTTGTATCGTTGGAAGATTTTACAGCTAGTTCACGCACGCGTTGTAAAATGTCATGTGTTTCATTTAAAGCACCCTCAGCAGTCTGAATCAAAGAGATCCCATCTTGTGCGTTTACAGATGCCTGTTCCAACCCACGAATCTGACCACGCATTTTCTCAGAAATTGCCAACCCAGCAGCGTCATCCCCTGCACGGTTGATTTGAAGACCAGAAGAAAGTTTTTCTAAAGATCCTTGTACACCGTTTTGGTTTACCCCTAATTGACGGTGTGCGTTAATTGCGGAAATATTGTGATTGATAATCATAATTCCTTACCTCCATGTAATTGTAATTTTTTGAGCCACATCCTTGTGAACTCATTTATATTAACCATTCAGGTCAATATCAAAATAAATAATAATCGTTAAGGCCCTAACGAATCATCCTTTGATGACCTATTTCTTATATCGGCAAAGGGGACAAATTGTTTAAGCTTTTTTTATAATTTTTTTAAATTCTTTTTTTATTCATTCCTCTGCTTCTTTTGCCGCAAAAATCTTCTGCCTTTTTATAAAATACAGGATATTTTTAATATAAACTTACTATTTATACTACCTTCCCATTAATTAGAACAGTTGATTTATTTTATTTTTCTTACGTTTCCTGTTAGAATTCTGCTTAAAGCCTTATCATATCTTTTTATGCCATATCCAAATTAACTTCTATTTGGTAATTGGAGAGGGCGTGAGAGTATGTCGGAAATTGATGAATTGAACAAGCAGATTGAAACGAAAAGAAAAGAAATGTATGCAGTTTATGAGAAGAATCCAAACGACCCGAATTTATTAAAAATATCACAATCGCTGGATAAATTACTGAACCAATTAGATCAGATTTTAAAACAAAGTAGCAAATCGACTTAACAACTAACGCAGGATTGCTTTCATTAGGACAAGCACTACTCGTCCTATCAACATCGGTGCACTTATATGATTGTTTAAAAATTTTAGTCAGGCTAGAAAATACTTCTGGGAACTACAGTTACTCACCCTCACAAAACAATCGCTAAAATAATTAACTTTCCTATAAGTAAAAATATACCCATTCAACGAAGACGCTGATAGCTCATAGCGATACTGGCTGATAATTGTTCACTGCTGTATTTCTTGTAAAAGCAAAACAAATTGCCATGTTCTACTAAGACAACATATGAATGGATAGTATGTATAGAAAGAATAAGGCTGTACTCCATTTTTTTGGTGTGGACAAACGATAGGGTTTGTCTACACCAAAAATGAATATGAATTCAGCTTGACAGCTAAAAATATGGATGTGCAAGTATCATGCAAAAAAAAAGAAGGGTTCCCTTATATAAGAAATCCTTCTTTTTCTATCAACTTTCTTAATATTTATATTCTGCAATTTTCCCTGTTAAATCCTCTGCCATCGTTGACAGTGATTTAGCGGATGCAGAGATTTCTTCCATCGATGCGAGCTGCTCCTCAGTAGATGCAGCGACTTCCTCTGAAGAGGACGCATTATTTCTGGCAATGGAAGCGAGGTCATTGGCAGTGGCTGTTACCTGTTGAACTGCTGCAGACATTTGCTCGGAGATGACCATGACCTCTTCCATTTGCGGTTTAATATCTCCGCTGGAACGCAGGATTTCTCCAAATTTATCAATGGCGTCATAGGATACGTCTAAACCATCATTAACATTAGCTGTCACCTGAGACATTTTTTCCACAGCCTTTTGGACATCGTTCTGTATACCATGGACGATGGAGCTGATTTCTCCTGCAGATGTTTTGGATTCCTCTGCTAGTTTACGGACCTCATCCGCTACCACAGCAAATCCTTTCCCATGCTCACCAGCACGCGCTGCTTCAATCGCTGCATTAAGCGCCAGTAAATTCGTCTGCTCCGAAATATCGGTGATGGCATTTAAAATCGTACTTACTTCCTTCGAGCGTTCCAATAAGGATGCGATATTCAGGTTCGTATCATCAACAGACGATTGGATCGATGTCATTTGATTTAAGGTGTCGCTGACTGCTTTTCCTCCAACTTCTGCCTGTGTACTCATTTGTGTCACCATATCCGAAACCTTTGTGGAGCTGTCAACGATTCTGCCAACGCCGGTAGATACTTCTTCTAACGAATTCGCACTCTCTTCTGTACCGTGCAGCTGTGTTTCCGAGCTGGAGGAGACCTCCTGGATGGCTAGGGATACCTGTTCAGACGAGCTTGTCATTTGATCGGCATTCGCATTTAACTCCTCTGCCGATGCGGCAACCTGCTGGGCATTATATTCGACATCACGAACCAGCGTTTTCAAGCCCTCCTGCATTTCGTTAAAAGCTTGTCCCAGCTCGCCGATTTCATCCGTTGTGTTTATTTCAATCGAATGTGTCAGGTCACCGGTACTGATGACTTTTGCATTTTCCTTCAGTCTCTGAATTGGACGGGTGATGGAACGGATCAAGAATAGAATAATGATTGTTCCCAGCACTAAGGTAATGACAATAATTGTTATCATCGTCGTTAAGGTTGATGCTGCCTCTCCTTTGATTTCATCGTAATCAATGGTTCCTGCCAGCTTCCATCCAGTTAAATCATTTGTCTGGTACACCATGATTTTTGATGTATTATCATGGCTATATTCATAGCTTCCTGACGCATCTTCAAACATCGTTCCTAATACGTCGCCTTCCACTTCTTCCCCTGTTTCAAAGGTTGGATGGTATACGTATTTTTGCTGTGGATCAATAATGACAGCATAGCCATTCTCTCCAATTGAGACCTCTGAAGCCAGCTGCTGGATAGAATCGATATAGAGACTTACTCCCATCACACCGGAACCGTCATCCAATGTTTTGGTGATGCTGATTACTGTTCCTGTTTCGCTGGCACTTTCAAATGGATCTGAAATCTGTACCTCGCCAGGGTTATTCACCGCATTGATAAACCAATCACGTTCGGTTGCATCGAATCCCTCCGGCAGTTCTGTATCCGGCTGTCTATAAAATAAATCGCCGTCATTGGAAGCCATATATACCTCAGAGACTTCCTCATTCATCTCCTTATATTGTCCTAATACCTGTTCTAAGGTCTCTTCATCATCCTCTATCTGCCCGCTGTTAAATTGCGCAGCAAATGTATTCAAATCACTTATCCTTAATTCCAAGGCGTTGTCCACGGTCTGGTTCAGTAGATCAGCGGTATCTTTCACCTGCTCCGTTTGCTGATGTTCTAATGAATCGATGGAGCTGAAATAGGTCATTATTCCAATTGCTACTCCTGGAATCAATAACATGAAAAAGAAGGATACTACTAATTTAAATCGAATTCCTTTTGGTTTGGTTAATTTCTTCACAACTGACTCTCCCTCGCTGTTATATTTCATTCTGGTGATGTATATATCATTTTTTTATGCAATAATGTATCGAACCAGTTGTTTATACAATCAGGTCAAACATTCTCTGAGATGCTTACGACGAAAGCCGCCAGCATTCCCAATTATTGAAACAAAATAAGCATGCAGTATCTATTGACTCATTCCTCACTCCTTTTTCTGCAAATACACCGTATAATTCCCTAAGATTTCATACCTATTATTTATCGGCTATTTTTTCATGAATTAAATATTTTTTAACTATTTTATAACTTTTATTCTATTTCATACCATTTATATTGTGAGCAAATACCCGCTTTTTTTTTATTCTTTCTTTTTGAGAAAATCTTGAATGGAATCTTCAAATCTGTAACCTTCAAGTTGGAAGTAATTTTTTCGAGAGATGTTAATTCCGTACTCTGGAGCACTTTTTTGACCTTCTTTGTCATAATTTTTATCAACGAATATCTTGTCAGGTGCTTCCCATACCGCACTTGGTATAAGAAATACATCTGGCATTTCCCCGGATTGAAATAATAATAGAGTCAGATATAGATTTTTATTCGTAATGTCAAATTTACTTTTTTGCATAAATACGTACCCTGTCCCTCTAAGTGATTTAACTTGTATCTCACAGAAACGTCCATGATTGTCTCTTACAACAAAATCTATCCCCCTGTCATCCACTTCTGTTGTATAAACCTCTAATCCATATGAAGCGAACTCCATTTTTGCAAAATATTCAGCATACCTTCCTAATTGTAATCTATTCAATTTGGTCCAATCCGTATTTGGCATTGCTACCCCTCCATCATTTTTTTAATAACATCTCAGTAAAGAGTAATTAAAAAGCGAAAAAATCACTTCCCATTTTTGGGAAATGATTTTTCTACCCTTAATATTTATAAACCTTTATCTTCTCCGTCAAATCCTCTGCCATAGAAGATAAGGACTTCGCAGCCGCCGTAATTTCCTGCATCGATGCTAATTGTTCCTCCGTAGAAGCTGCTACTTCTTCTGAGGATGCTGCATTATTTCTGGCAATGGATGCTAAACCATCTGCCGTTGAGGTCACTTGTTCCACAAGAGCAGACATTTCTTCTGAAGTAGCTGTCACTTCTTCCATCTGTGGTTTAATCGTTTCGCCTGTCCGTATGATTTCGCCAAATTTATCAATCGCGTCATAGGACACATCAAGTCCATCATTTACAGAGGTCGTGACCTGTTTCATTTTCTCCACCGCATTTTGAACATCCCTTTCGATGCCTTGGACGATAACACTGATTTCACTAGCAGATGTTTTCGATTGTTCGGCAAGCTTACGTACTTCATCTGCGACCACAGCAAATCCTTTTCCATGCTCTCCGGCACGTGCTGCTTCAATCGCTGCATTTAATGCGAGCAGATTGGTCTGCTCCGAAATATCGGTAATCGCTTTGAGAATCGTACTCACTTCCTTCGAGCGTTCTAACAGAGAATGAATATCCTTATTTGTATCTTCTACCGATGATTGGATGGATGTCATTTGATTCAATGTGTTGCTTACAGCCTGTCCGCCTACATTCGCCTGCTCATTCATCCGATCTACATAGTCAGAAACGCTGGTCGTACTTTCTACGATTCTCCCTACTCCTGTTGACACTTCTTCTAACGAACGAAGACTGTCTTCTGTTCCATCTAACTGATTTTCTGCGCTTGATGATACTTCCTGAACAGCGAGCGATACCTGTTCGGACGAGCTTGTTAATTGATCAGCATTTGCAGTCAGCTGCTGCGCTGACGCTGCGACCTGCTGTGCATTCATTTCCACATCGCTGATTAGTTCTCTTAAACTATGCTGCATGTCATTAAATGCATTGCCAAGCTGCCCGATTTCATCGTTTTTGGCCACTTTGATCTCTTCCGTCAAATCTCCGGTGCTAATCACCTGTGCCCTTCTTTTCAAACCATTAATCGGACGGAGGATGGATTGAATCGTGACTGCATTTATCCCTGCACCAATGAGAAAGGCAACAATCATCACGATGATAAGTGTTTTTATAATGGAAGCTGCATTATTTTTAACCTCGCTGTAATCAATACTTCCCGCAAGTGTCCAGCCTGTATGGTCATTCGAATCGTACACTAAAATTTTATCTTCATTATCCTGCTCATATTCAAGAACACCTGACTCCTGTTCCAATATGGAAGAGGTAAACGCTTCTTCCAGCTGTGTCCCTACTTCATTGTCAGGATGGAAAATAACCGTTCCTTCTCTATCTAATAAAATCGGGTAACCGTTTTCACCAATTTCAACAGTGGATGCCATATTCTGGACAAAATCGATTGTTAAGTCAATACCCGCAACACCGGAACCATCCGCTAATGTTTTGGAAAGCGTAACAACCATTCCTCCATCGACCGCTGTAGTTTGATACGGATCAGAGATAATCAGTTCCCCCGGGTTCTCCATTGCATGTATGTACCAGGATTGATCACGCGGATCAAAATCTTCCGGGACCTCTGTTTCCGCATCAATCAAAAAGGTGCCTTCCTCTGAACCAAAGAAAACTTCTTCTACTTCTTCATGAAAATGTAAATATTGATGCATAATAAGGGTCAATTCATCGTCTGCCTCTTCTATCTGATCTCCTCTAGTATTTTCGGCAAATACATCAATATCCCGGCCCTTCAGATCGAACGTCTCATCAATGTTCTGTCCCATCAGGGTGATGATTTCATTTACCTGCTCCTCCTGCTGTGCTTGCATGGAATTGACAGAGCTGTTGTACGTTAAAAAGCCAATGAGAACAATCGGTATAATTAAGATAGATGAAAAGGATATCACTAATTTTCGCTTCACTCCATTTGTTTCTTTTTTCTGCTTCATTCTTTCCAGCCTCCTTTTTTTACTAAATTCTTCTAATTATTTATCGGCTGTATTTATGTTAAATGAATCATTTTTCCTTGTTTCCCTACTTCGATTCTAGAGTAAAGTTAATTGAATAAAACAAAATACCTACTATTCTTTATCCATCTAATGCATTACAGCAAATAAAAAACCGGACCTTATTCCAGCGCTTTGGAATAGAAAGGTCCAGTTCTTCATGATGAAAATTAGTCTTTATCAGTATTTATATTGATTGATTTTCTCTGTTAAATCCTCTGCCATCGTAGATAATGATTTGGCAGATGCAGAGATTTCTTCCATGGAGGCAAGCTGTTCTTCTGTAGAAGCTGCTACCTCCTGAGAAGATGCCGCATTATTTCTGGCAATTGAAGCCAGGTCATTCGCTGTGGAAGAAACTTCTTGTACCGCAGCTGCCATTTGCTCAGAGATGGCCATAACTTCCTCCATTTGCGGCTTAATATCCGTACTGGATTGGACAATTCCTTTAAATTTGTCCATCGCATCATCGGACACTTCCAGACCTTTATCTACATTGGCGGTTACTTGGGACATTTTTTCAACAGCATCCTTTACATCCTGCTGAATCCCTTGAACGATCGTACTAATTTCTCCAGCGGAGGTTTTCGATTGTTCAGCCAGCTTCCGTACTTCATCTGCAACAACAGCAAATCCTTTTCCATGCTCTCCGGCGCGGGCTGCTTCAATCGCTGCATTTAACGCGAGCAGGTTGGTCTGTTCAGAAATATCCGTAATGGCCTTCAGGATCGTGCTTACCTCATTTGAACGGGCCATTAACGAGGTAATATTGACATTTGTATTATCTACGGAAGATTGGATCGATGTCATTTGATTCAACGTATCCGTAACCGCTTTGCCGCCGATTTCTGCCTGATCGCTCATCTGGTTTACCAATTCTGCTACGTGAGAGGAACTGTCAACGATTCTGCTGACCCCTGTCGAGACTTCTTCTAATGAATTCGCACTGTCTTCTGTCCCATTCAATTGTGTTTCCGAGCTGGAGGATACTTCCTGAATAGCCAGAGACACTTGTTCAGATGAGTTTGTCATCTGGTCGGCATTCGCATTTAATTCTTCTGCAGATGCAGCAACCTGCTGAGCGTTGAATTCAACATCACGAATTAATTCTTTTAAGCTGCCCTGCATTTCATTAAAAGCGATGCTAAGCTCACCAATTTCATCCTTTGTTTTCACTTCAATTGATTGCGTCAAATCACCTGTGCTGATAATTTGCGCTTTTTCTTTCAATTCTTTGATTGGCTTCACGATGGAACGTACAATCACTGCTGTCACAGCCAGCCCAATCACAATAGCACCGGCTAATACAATCAATAATGTGTTAAAAACAGAAGCTGCCTCTGACTGAATTTCACTATAGTCAATCGTTCCGGCGATTTTCCATCCTGTTAATTCATTAGTTCCATAAACCATAATTTTATCGGTGTCTTGATAATTATATTCAAATTCGCCAGTATTTGATTCATAAAGATGATCATAGAAAGATTCATCTGTTTCATTGCCAATATCTACTGTCGGATGATAAATGAAATGCTGCGTTTCGTCTAATAGCATCGCATAGCCATTTTCACCAATTTGAATTCCTGACGCTACTTCCTGAATAAAATCAATCGATAAATCGATACCGACAACGCCTGAACCATCCTCTAATGCTTTCGAAACGGTAACGACCATGTCACCATCTGCTCCCGCTGAAATATAAGGCTCTGAAATAATAATTTCTCCCGTGCTCTCCATTGCTTCTATGTACCACGTACGTTCACGCGGATCATATTCTCCCTCTATCACATCCGTTGACGCTTCCATAAATGCTCCGTCCTCAGAACCAGCATAAACGGATACTACCTCATCATGCAGGTTAAAATATTGATCAAAAGATGCAGCTATCTCCTCGGATTCGTTATCTACCGATTCACCTTGAATCTGTCCCGCTAATACTTCTGCATCTCTGCTCTTTAAAGTAAATGTATTATCAATAGTTTGATTCATAATCGTGATAATTTCTTCTACTTGGTTCTCTTGCTGCGTCTGTAATGTATTCAAAGAGCTGTTATACGTCATAAACCCAATGACAACGCCCGGAATCAATAACATACAAACAAATGATACAATTAACTTAAATCGAATTCCTGTATTCTTCATGGTTGTCCTCCCCTACTGCTAAAAATGCTTCTATACTTATCTATCGGCAAGAAAATGATAATTTGAATACTTTTTTCGTTAATTAGTCCTGTAAATATTTTTACAATTATGTTTAATTACCTAAAAAATGACATAAAAAAAGTGCAGCAATTTCTCACTACTGCACTTTTTTATTAAGGTAAAAATTAATTCAGTTTAAGGGTTTCTTCTTAAGATAGTGTTAAAACCTTTAATATTTATACTTTGACACTTTCTCCGATAAATCCTCTGCCATGGAAGAAAGTGATTTCGCAGATGCCGAGATTTCCTCCATGGAGGCAAGCTGTTCTTCAGAAGATGCGGCTACTTCCTCAGAGGATGCGGCATTATTGCGGGCGATGGAAGCCAGATTATTCACGGTTTCCATTAACTGCCCAACTGCGGCAGACATTTGTTCTGAGATGGCAGTTACTTCTTCCATCTGCGGTTTAATGCTTTCGCTGGAGCGGAGAATTTCACCGAATTTATCGATGGCATCATAGGATACATCCAGTCCGCTGTTGACATTGGAGGTAACCTGCCCCATTTTATCTACTGCATTCTCAACGTCTGTCTGGATTCCTACAATGATTTCCCTGATTTGCGTAGCGGAAAGCTTCGACTGTTCAGCCAGCTTTCGCACCTCATCTGCCACAACTGCAAAGCCTTTCCCATGCTCTCCTGCCCGGGCTGCTTCGATTGCTGCATTTAATGCGAGCAAATTCGTCTGTTCTGAAATATCGGTAATGGCATTTAAAATCGTGCTAACCTGCTTCGACCGTTCTAATAAGGATGAAATATTTTCATTGGTATTTTCGACAGATGATTGAATCGAGGTCATCTGATTTAATGTGTTGCTCACAGCCTGTCCGCCGACCTCTGCCTGTTCATTCATTTTTTGCACGAATTCCGTTACTTGGGCAGAGCTTTCAACGACTCTGTGCACGCCTGTAGACACTTCTTCCAGCGAATTCACTCCATCTTCCGTACCGCTTAACTGATGCTCTGCACTGGAGGATACCTCCTGAATAGCCAGGGAAACCTGCTCCGATGAGCTTGTCATCTGATCAGCATTTGCATTTAATTCCTGTGCAGAGGCGGCTACCTGCTGCGCATTATATTCCACCTCGCCAACCAGCTCCCGCAGGCTCTCTCCCATTTTATTAAAAGCAGTGCCCAGCTCGCCAATCTCATCATTTGTTTTGACTTCCACAGACTGCGTTAAGTCTCCCGTACTGATGACTTCTGCTTTTTCTTTTAAATCCTTGATTGGGCGGATAATCGAACGAATCAGAAATAAAATAATGACTGTTCCGATGACTATCGTCAGAGCCTGTACAATGGTAACCGGTGTAGAGATAGACCTGGCTGCAGCTTCTACTTCACTTTGGTCAATGGTTCCTCCCAATTTCCAACCCGTTAAACTGTTCGTATCATATACCATAATTTTAGACATATTGTTGTAATCATAGTCAAACGTCCCAGAATCATTTCCATACATATTCTGATAGAAAGCTTCTTCTGCGTCTTCTCCAGCTTCTGTTTCCGGATGATAAATAAAGTTTTGATTCGTATCCAGCAGGATAGCGTATCCATTTTCTCCTATGCTCATTTCTGATACAAGCTGCTGAATAAAGTCCATGGATACATCAATACCGATGGCTCCCGAACCATCTTCCAGTGCTTTCGAAATACTGACCGCTATCTGCCCGTCCCCGCTTGCTGTCAGGTATGGATCAGAAATAATGACTTCTTCCGGATTTGCCATGGCTTCCAGATACCAGTCACGCTCTCTTGGATCGTAGCCTTCCTCCATCTCTAAGTCCGGCTGCATATGGTAATCGCCGTCTGTCGTTCCAAGATAAAATTCCGGAGCCTCTTCATGAATCTCTATGTACTCAGACATTCTTCGATCTAATTCGTCAGTATCTTCTATGACGTCGGCTGTAATTACGCTTGATAAGATTTCCATATCCCTCTGCTTCAGATCAAATGTATTATTGATTGTCTGATTTATCACCGCAGTTAATTCCTGCACCTGATCCCGCTTCTGCTGCTCTACAGTATTTGTTGAAGTAAAAAATGACATCGTACTTACGATTATTCCCGGGACGAGTAGTATTAAGAAAAAAGATAAGACTAACTTAAACCGGATTCCTTTGGCTTTAAATAATTTCTTCATTTTTTCATCTCTCCTAATTGTCTATAATTATTTATCGGAAGAAAACTGAAAAAATGTATCTAAATACAATAAATATTATAAAATATTTTTACTAATTCCATTAAAAAGAAATAAAAGGAACATAAAGTAAATTTATCATTCTTTTAGAATCAAATCATAAAATAAAAATAACCCTTTAACATTAAATCAAAAAAACTAAATACTTCTTATAAGATAAAAGTTCCATGTATGAAAGATTGATTTTAATAAAATATCCATGATTTTCACAGGGGGAACACACCTTATTACCTATTAACCTTTTCATTTATAAAAGTACTTTCAACCTAAAAATTATAGCTGTATTTCATTTTCATTTTCCATACTAGGAATTCTGAAGCATTTTTTCTATTTTTTGTTAAAAAAAGAAGGATTTCTCGTTTTAAAGTTTATATAGTTGGGGATAAATAAAATATAGAAAGGAATGATTTTTATGCTAAGCTTTATTTGGAGTCTAATTGTTGGTGGAATTATCGGCTGGGTAGCCGGATTAATAGTAAGTAAGGATTTGCCGGGCGGAATCATCGGAAATATTCTTGCCGGTTTCATTGGAGCCTGGCTCGGTACTGCGATTCTTGGAGAACTAGGTCCGGAAATAGGCGGGTTCTCTATCGTACCTGCTTTAATTGGTGCGATTATCCTTATTCTTATTGTCAGTTTCATCATGCGACTATTCCGCCGTTAAGGACCGGATTCTAAAAGACGATACAGAGGAATGGGTGAACATAATTGAAGCAGCTGCATAAGTTAGGTATATAGCTTATGTAGAAAAGAGGAATGTATATGCACTCTGACCCAAATCATGGGTATTCTCATGCAGATGAATATCAGGTGATGGATTATCAGCATCCGGATCAGTTTGATATAACTGCTTCACCATATAATGCATACCCGGGACAGCCATTTAATCAGCATGCGCCAGAACAGCGTGCGTTCTTTTTCCCGTTCATCGGCGGATTAGCCGGCGGTTTATTGGGCAGCGCTTTTAGTCCTGGCGGAGGCCCGGGATATTATGGTCCTCCCGGGCCCCCAGGACCTCCAGGACCGCCTGGGCCAATGGGATATTATGGTCCGCCGGGTCCGCCTGGCCCTCCTGGACCGCCCGGACCACCTGGTTATTATAACGGCTACCCCTATCCACTGTACTATTAGAAAACAGAAAAAAAGAGAGAAGAACGGCATAAATTTCAACCGTTCTTCTCCTTTTTTTATTCTATCCTTCCTCTATAAAATCATCTCGCAAAGCAGTGATTTCTTCCTCTCTCAAACCAATCACTTTCAGAAAATCAGCCGCACTGCCATATTCTTTATACAAATAGTCCAAAAACGCTTCCATGTAAGCAGGTTCACAGCTCAACATCGCTTTAAATTGATTCCGTGACATCAACGGCGGACGATGATGAAGCTCTTCATCCGTTATCTTCTTATACTCGCCCGTCAGCGCATAATCCTTCACGATAATATCTCTTGGCACGCCTGCTAAATCTAATAAAATAGCGGCCAGGACACCTGTACGATCCTTTCCGACCCGGCAATGGAACAGAACCGGATTTCCTTTATTCTCAAGAAAAATATCCATGATTTGTTTAAATTTCGGCTTGCTGGTCTCCAACATCAAGATGTACATTTCCACAAGACTTTTCGGCATTTTAGTCGTAAATGTAGCCGGGTCCAGCAAGGGGATATTATAAAAATCATAACGTGCTTTATCCTCTTTTCGATATTTCCCTTCCATGCTCATGCGTAAATCAATAACGGTATGAATGCCTCTTTCCTTTTGCAGAAAAGCATGCCCCTCAGGGCTCACCTGATGCAGAGAATCTGCCCGATAATACTTTCCCCATTTTGTTTGCTTGCCATCCTTCGTTGGATAGCCTCCCAAATCACGAATATTTTGTGTTCCATCTAATGCAATATGTCTTTCCGGATTAAACAATAAAGTTTCTGTTGTCACGCTTCTGCCTCCCCTTTAGTCACAAACCTTACCCTTCTATTATCTTCACATACACCGTCCGTGTTCTCGGCCCGTCAAATTCACAGAAATAGACACTCTGCCATGTTCCCAGAATCAGATGACCGTTGGAAATAATCAATGTTTCGCTGGCACCGACAACCGATGATTTCATATGTCCGTCCGAATTGCCTTCCATATGGACATAGGCTTCTTTATTTGGAAAGGTTTCGTTCAAGCCAAGCGATAAGTCACGCCGTACATCCGGATCAGCATTTTCATTAATTGTAATTCCGCCGGTCGTATGCGGACAATATACCAGCATGATTCCTTCCTGCACACCGCTCTAATCTAAAATTTCCTCCAGCTGGCTATCCAAGAAAACAAATTCCTGCTTCTTCTTTGTTTTTATTTGAAATTCGATTGCATTCGTAGTCATGTCCTCCACCTCTTCCCATAAAAATCATTCTATCATGCGTTCTTTCAAGTATAACCCTATCTTAACGAAATATGGACAAACCAACAAATAATTAGGTAGTTTTGAAACATAACCCCTTCGTAAATCGTACAATAGGGTATAGGCTTTGTATGCTCTTCCATTCATTTGAGATAAACACATAATTTATGAAAAGGGTGATGATGTTGCGCAAAACATACATAATTCTGGCTGGTTCAGCCTTTTTTCTCCTCTCTGCCTGTTCGAGTCAGGAAAGCACAGCAGAAGAGAACGCAGAAGAAGTGCTTCAGCAGTTGCAGGAGGAGGAATATCAGCAAATTACCGACCAATATTTCTCCGCAGCACTGCAGGATGCATACCCTGCAGATGAATTACGGCTGTCCTGGGAAGCTAATCGCGGAAGTACATTTGAAGAAATTAACAATCTGGAAGCAACCGCAGATGATGACGAGACAGCTGTTTCCGGTGAAGTCATTTTTGATGATGCACGAATGGAGGTAACCATGGATTGGAATGAAGAAGAAAAACTGGAGAGCTTACAAATAGCGCGCCCAATGGAGGATTTAGCCCTCCCTGATGCTGCAGTGGAAGAGGATATCACAATAGAAGCGGAAGACGGCTACCCCCTAAATGGAAAATTGACCCTGCCCGATGAGGAAGGCGGACCATATCCAGCTGTGGTGCTTGTACATGGATCTGGTCCAAATGATATGGATGAAACTATTTTTAGCTACAAACCCTTTCAGGATATTGCTTATGGATTAGCAGAAGAAGGAATTGCGGTGTTACGTTATGATAAGCGTACGTATACACATGGAGAAAAAATGGTGGAAGAGCTGGGAGCGGCACTGACCGTTAAGGAAGAATCGGTGGATGATGCTGTGGAAGCAGCCCGCATGCTGCAAGCGGACGACCGAATTCAGACGGATCAAGTATACATCAATGGACATTCTCTCGGGGGAATGCTGGCGCCGCGCATTGACGACAAGGCAGATACAGCTGGCATGATTCTTTTAGCAGGCTCTCCCCGGTCATTATGGGAAATCCTGTACAATCAGCAATTAGATTTAGCTTCTGATAATCTGAGTGAAGAAGCACGAGAACAGCTGCAGGAACAAGCAGATGCATTTAAAGAGCTTGCCGAAAGCTTTCAAGATATGTCTCCAGAAGAAGCCATGGAATATGACATTGGCGGAATGAGCGGATATTATCTTCAAGAAATGGATCAATACGATGTCGGCCAAATTGCTCTTGATTCCAATAAACCACTGCTTATTCTTCAGGGCGAAGCAGATTTTCAGGTCACCATGGAGAATGACTTCGCTGCATGGGAAGATATTTTTGCAGATGAATCGCAGGCAACATTAAAAACCTATCCGGACCTTAACCATAACTTTATTCTATCCCAAGGGGAAAATAAAGGCACGATAGCTGAATACAATATTCCCGATCATGTGGATGAACAGGTTATCAAGGATATCAGCGATTGGATTCATGAACAGGCGGAATAATACAGCAATAATTCCTGAACTCCACTAATCCGGTTTACAATTTGAAAGCCGGATTATAAAATGATATTATGATATTTTATTGTGTTATTCGGTAGGGGGAAAGCTTTTGTTAAATCAATCATTAATCAAAAAAATTATTATCGGCATCTTACTTATAGCACTAGCTGTATTTTTATATTTTTACTTTTCGGTATTTATACCTGTCCTGCTGGCATTATTAACAGCAATTATTTTTGAACCGCTTGTGAAGCTGCTGCAAAAAGTATTAAAACAAGAAAAACGAATCTGGCCGGTTACCATTGTTTTTACGACCTTCGTGGTAGTGGCTTGCGGATTAATTTATGTCATGCTCACAAGTACCATCAGCCGTATCGTGGAATGGAGTTATAATGTTCCCAGATACGGAAGTGAAATTCAGACCATCATCACTGAAATTATTAACAGGTTCAATGATTTAATTGCTGATTTGCCGCAGCGTGATGCGATTATCAGTGAACTGGAACGTCAATCAGAACGGCTGTTAAACACAGGATATGACTTAGTAGAGAGTTTGATTGGCATGCTC
Source organism: Oceanobacillus sp. FSL K6-0251 (assembly GCF_038004725.1). Classification (NCBI taxonomy): domain Bacteria; kingdom Bacillati; phylum Bacillota; class Bacilli; order Caryophanales; family Bacillaceae; genus Oceanobacillus; species Oceanobacillus sp. FSL K6-0251. The sequence goes on from NZ_JBBORS010000001.1 coordinate 3,914,808, forward strand.
GGTTCCTGGGTCCAATCCATTCCTAATCTGCTTTTTGTATCGCTTGTCTACCTGATTACTTTCTTTTTATTCAGTCTGGATCTGCCAAAGCTGTTCCAAGCTTTTTTCTCTCTGTTTCCAGAGACAACATCTACAAAATTAAAGACCTTCTTCCAGCGTTTAAAAACGGTTTTCTGGGGATACTGGAAAGCGCAATTCCTGCTTAGTGTAATGATTTTCATACTTACCTATGTGAGCTTATTATTTATCTCACCTCGGTTTGCGCTCTTAATGACCTTTATTATCTGGCTCGTGGACATTATTCCGCTGTATGTCGGTCCGGCATTAATTCTGGTTCCCTGGGGAGGACTGATGATGCTTATCGGCGACGTTCCAACCGGTCTGCAGCTGATGGTATTAGCCTTATTTCTCCTGGTCATCAGACGGATTACGGAGCCTAAGGTGCTCGGTGATCAAATGGGGCTCGCGGCATTGCCAACCGTTTTATCCATGTATTTTGGATTTGTCTTCTTTGGTGTGCTCGGACTTATTTTTGGTCCGTTTGTTGTCAGCGCATTTCAAGCAGCCCATGAAGTTGGCTTATTTCAATTCGTGAAGAAGAAGTCGATTGAAAAGGTAGAAGAAGAAAGTATATAGAACAACTAAAATCCGAATCTGTAAAAATCAGATTCGGATTTTTTATTATGGGGAGCCAAAACTCCCGCTGCGTGACGTTTCGTTTTATAAGCAAAGCCCCTGCTGTCTTATTTGATGATTTCATTTAATGCATAACCGACACCATTTTCTTCATTACTTCTTGTTACATGGTCTGCATATTCCTTTACTTCCGGTTCAGCATTATGCATCGCTACAGCTGTTCCTGCATATTCAAGCATCGAAATATCATTAAAATTATCTCCAATGCTGACGGTGTCCTTCTGCGGAATTTCATAATACGCTGCCAGCGCTTCTAATGCATTTCCTTTGCTGGCGTCCGGATGAGCAACCTCTAATTTTTGATAGCCCGAGGTGGTGATGGAAATATCCTCTCTGCCTTCCCAGCCTTCCGCAAGCTTCTCCAGCTCCTGGCGACGGAAGGACAAAATAAATACTTTATACGGATCCAATTCGGTTACTCCTGCTTCTAAGTAGTCATCTACTTCTACCATCCCATACTGCATATTTTGTATTCGAATAATATGCCCGGCATTTTCCTTTTCTTCCGGCGTATCAAACAAAGCTTCCTTCTCTTCTTCTAAAATCGGCTTCTTATCCTTTTGAATATAGACGCCTTTATTCGTATAAACCTCAAAATATAATCCTGCACTCGCCACCGTGTCCATGATTTCCGTCAGCTTGTCTGCAACAAGTATCTGGCTGCGGATAATTTCTCCATTCACACTGGTCAACGAACCATTCGCACAAATTAATGGAACCTCTAAATTCGCCGCTTCCGCAATTTCCTGCATATCATGCAATGATCTTCCAGAACAAAAAGCAACGATATCGCCGTTTGCTTGTCTTCTATGAATCGCTTCTTGATTTTCTTCACTGATCTTTCCGTCTTCACTTAGTAATGTACCATCTAAATCAATTGCAATTAACTTCACGTGCTTCACATCCTTCCAGTTGCTATCTTACCATATTTGAAGCCATGTTGATTGCCCGGCTTGTTTTGATATATCTGTTCCGCTGTATTTCACACCTTACATACCTAATAACGTTGTTACAATCCAGCCGGAGCCATAGAATATCATAAATTGAACCCCGATTCCCACGCCAAGGAAACGATTCAATAATCCGCCGACCATTGCCATGGCAAACGTAACGGTAACACTCACCAAGCCGCCTTCATAGAACGCAAGCAAGGTAACCACTCCAATAAACATAGCAATAATGGCTTCCTGGTTAATATGCTTTAACACAAGAACCGTCGCTTTCCGCGCAAAATTCATCGAAAATGGATAGGCAATAACAGCCGCAACAATAATTCCAATCAACCCGTATAGAAGAAAATCCATCGGCTCCATTAACGTATGCAGATTATGGACCGGCTCTGTTGTAAATACAGGCGGCGCATTAAATAACGCTTGCGCCGGTCCGATTGCTACCGGACTAAGTGGAATTCCAAAGGCCACAAGCGGAATAATCGTCTCCGCAATATACGTTGATTCCGTTACCCCATTCATCGTAGAAAGGCTGGCCGTTGACTTCTTGTATTGTCCCTTTATCCTGGAACCTACCAGCTCTCCCATCAATGCGGTCATGCCGACAGGACTTAAAGCAAAGGTTAACGAAGATAAAAACGACGTCCCTCCAACCGCTGCTGTTTGTTTTTTCGTTAATACTTTAAATGGATTCGGAAAATATCCCGACCATGATTTCTTTTCTGGAGCTAATTTATATTCATTGGGCTGCTGGCGCTGAATCATCAGCCGTCCGCTTCCGGAGGTTGCTAATAAGATATCGGTAAACATAGGTCCAATTGCAATACCTAAGAAAAAGCTGATTGATAATCCGGTTCCCAGAATCGTGGTGCTGACCATATTCAACCCTTGAATTACAAGGGCAAGTGGGATAATCAAAATAATACTCGCCCAGCGACCTTTGGAAAAATACCCAATCAAAACAGCTGCTAATGTAAATATTAGCCCGGCATTCTCCTGAAAAAATTCTCCAAACTGGCTTAAGAATACAGCAAACGCCAAGGATACAGGAAGCGCAATAAATGCACCAATAATCCCGCCGGAAATCATTTTCCGCAACGCAATATGTGGCAGGCCGATGCGCCGCATAAAGTTCGCATGGTCCAGCATCGGCGTAGCCGTCGTATCTCCAGGAACACCCATTAATGCAGTAGGAATCGCATGCGTGAGATGCTTGGAAAGTACGGCAGCCATAAAAAAGGCAAAAACAGCTTCCGGAGGTGCTCCCAACAGCACTACAATCAATGTAGCGGGAACAAGCACAGCGGTTTCATCGGAGCCGGAAATCAAGCCGATTGCCGTGAAAATCAGCCCGGCTACAATCGCTAATCCGATTGATATCAGTAATACATCCATTTTCGTTCATTCTCCTCTTTCAACTATTTCTTTTTTTTCTCATCGCTTTGCGTTTGCTCATCCAGGATAAACATCTCATAAAATCCTTGTTCCTTCATCTCTGCTGTGGTCACTGGATCATTTAAAATAGAGTCACGCTCCTCCTCCATATCCAGCTGCAGCTTCTCATATATTTCCGACAATTCTGCATTGGTAGACGCCGTTTCATTTAAAGTCCGCTTCGGTTTAAATAAAAACGTGTTCACAAGCAAACCTGTTACACTGCCGACGATGCCTGACAATAGAGAATAAGACAGGATCATTTCTTCTGGAGCAATCCGCGGAAAAATAAGCTCTCTGCCAGCAAAAAAGCCAAGAAAGCTCAACACCACACTGATGGAGATTGTCATGATCAAGTCTTTTCCGACAACCGTATCACCAATGATTTCAACATAGGCTTGAGAACGTTTTTGTTCTGGTTCTTCCATCTTTTTTAAACACCCTTCTATTGAAAATATCTCTGAAACAATTATTTGCAGAATGAAATAACCTGATTATACTACACACAAGCTAATTATACTAGGAGTTATTAGCAGATACTAATCGCAGCATAACTTATAACCTGGAAGGCTTATCACCCATATTATCTGTTATACTAATAGCTGTGAAAGTCTGTTATACCCGAATTAAAATGCAGTGAAAAAGGAGCGGTTTTTATGAAGCTGGAAACAGACAGACTTATCATTACCCCTTGTACAGAACAGACAATGACTTCAGACTATCCACGCGATCCTCATATTATCCAGCATTTACATGCATTAAAAGAAGACCCTGTTCTCTTATATTGGGGTGTTTGGCTTGTAAAACGAAAGGCAGATGACAAAATAATTGGAGATATGGGGTTTAAAGGAAGACCAGATGAAAATAAAACGGCAGAAGTCGGTTATGGATTTCTGGAAAGCTGTTGGAATAAGGGCTACGCAACAGAAGCACTTGCCGCTTTATTAAATTGGGCAAAACGTACTGCCGAGGTTGAAAAAGTTATAGCCGAAACACGTTTGGATAACCCTGCTTCCATGCGGGTGCTTGAGAAAGTGAATATGAAAAAAGAAAAGCAGACGGAATCGATGCTTTATTGGGAGTTGGATTGGGAAGATATTCATTGACATAATCGCTTCATATTCCATAAAAAAAGGAAAGCACCTTATTGCAAAGTGCTTTCCCTCAAATTTTTTCTATTAAGTTTCTACTATTCTACTACAGTAACATTAACTTCACGCACGCCCCAGTTAAGAGCCTCATCACGTGTCGGAACATGAACATCGATTTTATTACCGTTAATTGCGCCGCCGATATCGCCCGCTACTGCATGACCATAGCCTTCAACATATACTTTTGTACCTAGTGGAATTACATTTGGATCAACAGCAATTACTTTTTCATTCGGGTTTGCGTTTAAGTCAATTCCGGTTGATGTAACACCAGAACATCCTTCACAGTTAGCTGTATATGCGGTAGAAGTTACAGAGATTGTTTCACCGCTAGCTTGTTCTTGTGTGTTGGTTTCCGTTACAGGTTCCTCATTTTCTGAGGAGTTCACAGCTTCTGCCTCTGCTTGCGCCGCTTCTTCTGCTTCTGCCTCCGCTTGTGCTGCTGCTTCAGCTTCTGCTTCCGCTTGCGCCGCTTCTTCTGCTTCTGCCTCCGCTTGTGCTGCTGCTTCAGCTTCTGCTTCCGCTTGCGCCGCTTCTTCTGCTTCTGCCTCCGCTTGTGCTGCTGCTTCAGCTTCTGCTTCCGCTTGCGCCGCTTCTTCTGCTTCTGCCTCCGCTTGTGCTGCTGCTTCAGCTTCTGCTTCCGCTTGCGCCGCTTCTTCTGCTTCTGCCTCCGCTTGTGCTGCTGCTTCAGCTTCTGCTTCCGCTTGCGCCGCTTCTTCTGCTTCTGCCTCCGCTTGTGCTGCTGCTTCAGCTTCTGCTTCCGCTTGCGCCGCTTCTTCTGCTTCTGCCTCCGCTTGTGCTGCTGCTTCAGCTTCTGCTTCCGCTTGCGCCGCTTCTTCTGCTTCTGCCTCCGCTTGTGCTGCTGCTTCAGCTTCTGCCTCTGCTTGCGCCGCTTCTTCTGCTTCTGCCTCCGCTTGTGCTGCTGCTTCAGCTTCTGCCTCTGCTTGCGCCGCTTCTTCTGCTTCTGCCTCCGCTTGTGCTGCTTCAGCTTCCGCTTCTTCTTCTGCTTGCGCTGCTTCTATATTTTCACTTGATTGATTATTTTCATTCAATTCATCTTCATTAGCTGATTTATTATCAGGTACTTGTACAACTGGTGCACCTTTTTGTTCAACATTTGATTTCTTTATAGTTAACATTTGATCAATAAAAATAAGATCTGATTCAAGATTATTCCATTCTTTCAAATCAGTAACCGTTACACCTAGTTTATATCCGATACTAGATAATGTATCGCCCTTTTTTACTTTGTATTGTTCGTTAAGAATTAATTTTTGATTTGGATGAATAAGAGATGACTTTAAATTATTTAAATCAAATAATTTGTCAACAGTCGTTCTATGTTCTTTTGCTATATTCCACAAGTTATCGCCATTTTGAACCTGATATTCCGCTGCTGAAACATTTGAAAGACAAGAGCCGCCTAAAACGACACCCGTAGCAACTGTAGCTACTAATTTTTTCATTATGTAGTCCCCCCTATAAATATTCGACAAATTCAATAATAGCACATTTTACCAAACAATAAGTTACAAAAATATTAATAGTTTATTACAAACGATATCGAAATAAGTAATAATTTAATGTTAACATCCTAAACCTTGCCATTTTATTGCGTCATTCTTTTACCTTAATTCTATTTTTCTACTTTCAATCTGATTTAAATCATTCTCCAGCTGATTCACACAAATTACTCCCCGTCTTTTTCCAAAGCATTCAATACACCTACCTTTTACATTTCTTGTTATGCCACCTCCTCCAAAAAGAGTGATATTTCCTCTTTCTATCAAAACCAAACGTCATTTTACAGGTTTTTTTACGGATGGTTCTCTATGATAAATTCCTTTTCCGGTTAAAATAAATTACCAGTTTGTTTTCCTGTTACTTCTAGCATTTCAAAATTTTAAGTAAGATAGGACAAGATGGATTATCACAATATAATACAAAGATAATTCTCTATTTTGTGATGTAAACGCATTCACTTATTATTTAGCAATTGTTATGATTTTAATCAAAGGAGGCGGCATTGTGTTAGGAGAAAGAGAAGAGATTATTTTTAACGCATTGATTAATGACACATGTATTACAAGCTCAGAGCTCGCAGATAAATATAATCTTTCTCGCCGACAGCTGGGCTACACCTTTCAAAAAATAAATACGTGGTTAAAAGATAGCCGTTTACCCGAAATTGAACGAACCAAGAAAGGTCAATTTATTATTGATCAATCTATTTTAACTGCAACCGTGAAGCAAGACGCTGTTGCAGACTCCAAATTCCAGGATGGAATCATGTCAGAGCAGGATCGGGTAAAATTTCTTACCATGGCTATATTAGGGCGAACAGAAACAATTTCATTAAACGGGTTAACGAACCTGTTAGACGTCAGCAAGAACACTATTCTAAATGATATGAAGCATGCGCAGAAGCTGTTGAATGCTTACCAATTGGAAATCCAGCATACAAGAAAAGACGGATATCAGATTACAGGAAACGAATTTCAAGCCCGTAAAATGATGATAGGACTCGCAAATGAATTAATCCTGCATGATGACAACAAGAGTAAACTGCAGGAAGTTCTGATGCTTGAGGATGAGCTGCTTGCACAGTTCGAGCGCCGTTTAGAGCGGGTTGAACAAAAGCTTACCATTCAGTTCACTGATGAAATTATGATGACACTTCCAGCTATTTTTGTCTTAATCCTGAGAAGAATTCAAAAAGGATATTCGATTAAGCCTTTATTTATCCGCTATGATGAACTCTCCAATACAAAGGAGTATCAAGCAACGGAAGAAATACTATATGACAAAAATCTGCCGACACCTGAACGCATCTTTATTACGCTCAATTTGTTAACCGGAAGCGTCCACCGAAATTCATGGATGGCCGAGGATTACATTCCTGACCTGGTACCAGCCATTGATAAAATGGTCCGGCTCTTTGAAAAGAATGCCTGCATCAATTTTCACGATCGAAAACAGTTGATTGATAAGCTTCTGCAGCATTTAACACCAGCATATTATCGGATCAAATATCAGCTGACAGATTCCATTCTTTTTGAAGATAACGATAATGAAGAATTCGAACAGATCCGCCATTTGGTCCATTTAGCAATTACACCGCTTGAAGAAGTGATAGAAAGCAAGATTCCCGAAAATGAAATCACTTATATTGTTATGTTGATTAGCGGCTGGATGCATAAACAGGGAGAAAGCATGGCTCAGAAAATAAAAGCACTGGTCGTATGCCCGCGGGGAATTTCCGTTTCCCGTTTAATGTTCCAGCAGCTTCGTGAGTTGTTTCCTGAATTCGTATTTCTGGATTGGCTGTCTGTCAGAGAGTTTTTACATTACGAGCTGGATTACGATATTGTTTTCTCGCCTGTTTCATTAGAAACAGATAAAAAATTATTTATCTGTAAACCGATTCTGCGTACGGAAGACAAACAGCGTATTCGTAAACAGGTCATGCTAGAGGTGTATGATTACATCCCGAATGAAATCAATGTAGATGATTTGATGGCTAAAATTCAGCTGTATGCAAATATTTCCGATAAAAAGAGTCTGCGGAAGGAACTCTATGCTTTTATCCACAGGGATAAAAATGCTTCCGTTACAAAACAAGACGCTGCAGCAGAAGAAAAGGATTTACATGATTTTCTGACAGTGGATCATATTACGCTGAGAGAATCTGTCGCTTCTTTTGATGAGGCCATTCGGTTATGCGGAGCTCCATTGCTTACAAATGGATACATTACGCCGCATTATATTGATGCAGCCATCCAGCATTCGAAAGAAGATTCGTATATTGCGATTGGCGAACACGTGGCTATTCCACATGCTACACCGGAGGAAGGTGTCAAAAAAGTTGGCATGAGCCTGTTAAAAATTCGTAACGGCGTGCCGTACGGGGAAGAAAATCATCAGATTCACTTGATGATTATGATTGCTGCAGCAGACAAAAAACAGCATATTCATGCACTGATGCAGCTGATGAAGATTGCTTCCTCGCCCAGTCTGTTACCTAAACTGACGCAAGCGAGTTCCAAAGAATATATTCACAAGTTGATTCAAGATTATATCATTGATCAATAGTTAAGGCAGGAGTGTTATTTCATGAGTGAATTACGTTTTGATAAAGAAGTTATTTTAATGCATTTAGAGGCAGCTGATTATACAGAAGTTCTTCAGCAAATGGGAGAAAATTTAGCAAAACATCAGTATGTCAAAGACAGCTTTATTCCAGCAATTGTAGAAAGAGAGAAAGAATTTGCAACGGGATTACCGACAGCTGGAGTATCTGTGGCTATTCCGCATACAGATGCTGTTCATGTTAATCATAAAACCATCAGTATAGCTACCTTAAAAAAACCAGTAGATTTTGTCATTATGGGAGAAGAATCGGAGACCACTCCTGTTCAAATCGTATTTATGCTGGCAATGGATGAGCCTCATTCACAATTGAAGCTTCTGCAGGATTTAATGAAGATTTTTCAAGAGGAGAACTTTCTCAATCAATTACTTCAGACAGATAATGCATCAGAAATGCAGAAACAACTGGCTGACAAGCTGGACCTGCCAAACTTTAAAGGAGGTGAGAAGCTATGAAACAAGTACTTGTAGCTTGCGGAGCAGGAATTGCTACATCCACTGTAGTGAATAATGCGATTGAAGAATTAGCAAAAGAAAATGGCGTAAAAATAGATTTAAAACAAATCCGGATTGCAGAAGTAAGCACCTATGAAGATACAGCAGATCTATTGGTTACTACTGCAATGACAAAGAAGGAATATTCCTTCCCTGTTATCAACGCCCGTACGTTCCTGACAGGAATTGGTGTAGAAGATACAAAGAAACAGATTTTAGAAGAATTATTAAAATAATATCTTGCTGCTCTGTTCTTGTTAAGGGATAGAGCAGCATCCTAACCCATAGGAGGGAAAACTAATGCAAGGATTTGTTGATTTTATACAAGCATTTCTAGGCTTGGGAGCTACTGTCATTTTGCCCGTTGTCATCTTTTTACTTGGACTTTTATTCGGCCAAAAGCCTGGAAAAGCTTTTCGTTCTGGGCTGACGATTGGTGTTGCATTTGTAGGTATTTTCCTTGTCATCGACTTATTGACCTTAAACCTCGGCCCTGCAGCACAAGGAATGGTAGACAGACTCGGCGTCAGCTTAAATACCATTGATATTGGCTGGCCGGCTACTTCATCTATTGCATGGGCATCGACGATTGCTGCTTTTATTATTCCTTTAGGATTAGTTGTAAACGTCGTCATGCTATTAACAAAAACAACGAAAACGATGAACGTTGATATTTGGAACTTCTGGCATTATACCTTTATGGGCGCGATTGTTTATACCGTATCCGGCAGTATCGTGCAAGGACTGATTGCGGCAACTTTATTCCAAATTGTCTGTTTAAAAATAGCAGACTGGACGCAGCCGATGGTACGTGATTTTTATGAAATGCCAGGCGTCTCCGTGGCGACAGGAAGTACGATTTCGTATGCGCCTTTTATTTTTGTGGTTAAAGGAATTCAAAAAATTCCTGGTCTCAATAAACTTCATGCCGATCCAGACTCCATCCAAAAACGTTTTGGGGTATTTGGGGATTCCATGGTTATCGGTTTGATTCTTGGTGCTGCGATTGGCGCTTTAGCCGGCTACGGTGTCGGTGAAATTATCAATATCGGGATTTCGATGGCTGCCGTTATGGTACTGATGCCGCGAATGGTAAAAATCCTGATGGAAGGATTAATGCCTGTATCCGAATCAGCACGTGCATGGCTCAATAAACATTTCGGCGACCGTGAAATCAATATCGGTCTGGACGCTGCTGTTCTTCTGGGACATCCGTCAGTTATTGCTACGGCTTTGATTTTAACGCCAGTCACTGTTTTGATTGCTGTTATTTTACCAGGTAATGCCGTGCTTCCTTTTGGAGACTTGGCAACCATTCCATTTGTTATAGCTTTTGTTGTCGGAGCTTCTAAAGGAAATATTATTCACTCTGTTATCGTCGGCTCGTTCATGATAGCGGTTTCTCTCTATGTAGCAACGGATATCGCTCCATTGTTCACGGATATGGCAATGAGTGCAGACATTAATCTTCCGGAAGGTTCTGCACAGGTGTCCAGCATTGACCAGGGAGGTAATATCGTTAACTGGGTAATCTGGAGATTCTTTGACTTATTTAATTAATGAAAAGATTGATTCGTATCAGTAGTTACTTTTGATATGGAACTAGCAGAAAATAATAGTATTACGAAATATTATCCAGGTATCTTCATTCTTTCATGAAACGAGATTCTATCATCTTTTTTCTGCTTTTCTATATAGTTGATTTGAAAATATATAATACGAGGAGAATAGATCATGAAAGCTCTTGTAAAAACAGAACTGGGACATGGGAATTTACACATGCAAGATGTAGAGGAACCTGTTGTATCCAGTCATCATGTGAAAATCAAAGTAGCTTGGGCAGGTATCTGCGGATCCGATATCCATACCTACGAAGGACATTATAAAGTCGCGGCTCCAGTTACCTTAGGACATGAATTTTCTGGAGAAATAGCAGAGATTGGAGATGGCGTTACCAAGTTTAAAGTAGGAGATCGCGTGACATCAGAAACTACCTTCTATATCTGCAGAGAATGTAAGTATTGCCAATCAGGAGACTACAATTTATGCAATCACCGTAAAGGATTGGGAAGCCAAATAAATGGCGGCTTTGCTAAGTATCTTATCGCGCGTGAAGAAAGCCTTCACCACCTGCCAAAAGAAGTGGATGACCAGTCTGCTGCAATGACAGAGCCTTTGGCGTGCACATATCACGCTATCCAAAAAACAGAAATTCACGAGGGTGATTTAGTCATTGTTCTCGGGCCGGGTCCAATAGGCTTACTCGCAGCTCAAGTAGCCAAAAGCAATGGTGCATCCGTTTTAATTGCCGGCCTGACAAATGATCAGATTCGTCTGGATAAAGCAAACGAAATTGGCATCGATTATGTCATTAACCTTCAAAAAGAAAACCTGAAAAACAAAGTAAATGAACTGACAGATGGGTACGGTGCAGATGTGCTTTTAGAGTGCTCCGGATCGATTCACGCTGCCAATCAAGGTCTTGATTTATTAAGAAAAAAAGGACACTATGCGCAAATTGGTATTTTCCCGGAAGCTCAGGTTTCCCTTGATATGGAAAAAGTCATTCAAAAGGAAATAAAGGTAGTCGGAAGCAGAAGTCAAAAGCCTGCTGACTGGGAACCCTCCATCCAATTAATGAAAGAAGGCAAAGTAGATGCAAAAAGCCTCGTAACACATGAATATTCTATCAATCAGTGGGATGAAGCTTACCAGGCAATAAAAAGCGGGAAAGCCATAAAAGTCATGCTCACCCCTCTGGATGATTAAAGTGTCTGAAATATAAATCGAAATGAGGTTTTAATATGGTTGATATGTTTTTAGATTTTATGCTCGGTCCAATGCGCGGCATCAGTCAATTTTATTTTGAATACCAGGTTATCTTCAATTCCATTGTCGTTGGTATTGCTGCCTATTTCTTAGTAAAAAGAAGTAAGAAATCAAATCAATCGCATTAGAGAGGAGTTCTGACTTGAAAGCTCTAAATTTATACGATACAGAGGATTTACGTTATGAAGAAGATACACCTATTCCTCAAATTATTCGTGAAGAGGACATTCTTATTCAGGTACAATCCGCCGGCATATGCGGTTCAGATTTATCCCGCTACAAAAAGCTTGGTCCTTATGTTCCAGGAACCACTTTTGGCCATGAATTTTCAGGAGTGGTAGCTGCTATGGGCAGTGCGGTAACACAATGGAAAGAAGGCGACCGCATAGCTGCTTGCCCGACCTTTGCCTGCGGGAATTGCATCTACTGCAGACAAGGATTTCCAACCCGCTGTACAGACCTGACGGTTATTGGCGCAAAACAGCCGGGAGCTTATGCCGAATACGTGGTCTTGCCTGCATCTCACGCGCTGCCGCTCCCGGATGAAATTGATTTTGACACTGCCTCCCTGCTGGAACCATCTTCTGTCGTGCTGCACGGTTTTTACCGTACCTCTATCCAGCCAGGTGCAGCAGTAGCAATCATGGGCGTTGGCAGTATTGGGCTTCTTTCCGTGCAGTGGGCAAAAATTTTTGGATCGGCAACCATTTTCGCCATTGATATGGATGAAAACAAACTAAAAATCGCTAAACAGCTGGGCGCTGATATTCTGATTAACCCGCTGAAAGAAGATACAGAAACGGTTATAAAAAAACATACCGCTTCCTCTGGTGTTGACCTGGCCGTAGAATCAGCAGGTTCTCCCCTGACAAGCGAGCAGGTGCTAGCACTCCCTAAAAAAGGTGGAGAGGTTTTATACTTAGGTATTCCCTATGGCGATATTACCCTCCACCGCTATTATTTTGAAAAGATCGTCCGAAATGAATTGCAGATTTTAGGTGCCTGGAATGCATTATCTGCACCTTTTCCAGGGAAGGAATGGACTACGGGACTCTATTATATGAAAACAGGACAGCTAGATGTAAAGCCGATGATTTCTCATCATCTTCCGCTGGAGAAAGGTCCTGAGATTTTCCAACAGCTTATTCATAAAGAAATAGACGCTGCGAAAGTTCTTTTTCATCCTTAGACTGTGAAATTTAAAAAAAGAAGCCGGAAACAGAGCTCCGACTTCTTTTTTGCTGCTAATCAAGCTGTACACAGTTCTTTCTTTCATTTACCTGCATGATGGCATATTACCGATTCTCCTTAATAAATATACTCCCTAACGGCAATCTCAAAATACGATTATACAGCTTTTGATAAAAAGAAATATCATAAGCCTCTGTCCCACCTAAATTATCCATCATTCGAAATGGGACAAAAAACGTATTTACCTTCATATCCGGATTCACAACCAGCCCATTTCTTTCATAAAAGCGGATTCGCCGAAGCCTCGTTGCCTGGTCCTTCTCATCCTTCGCAGCGTCCGGATCCTCCACCTCCAGTAAAATACCATCAGGAAACAACGCATTTAACTGACGAATGAGTTCACTGCCAAGGCCTTTTGATTGATATTTTGGAAGAATAGCCAGATATGCAATAAAAACACCTTTAAACCCAGGCGCCTTCTGATAAATAGCATAGCCATATTTTTCCTGCCCATCCGTAAGATAGACAGCTTCCCAAATGCTCTTTTTGAAATTATGCCGTATCACAAAACGGGGAAATAACTCCCCCCGGCCAAATTCCTGTTCTAAATAATTATAAAGAACCTTTATATTGATATTCGTTACATTCATTTTTTCTAAATAGTATTTCGTCGATTGCATGATAATCCTCCAGTTTCTATTTCAAGCATTACTTAGATTTTTTGCGCTTCTTTTGTCATTCGCTGTAAAAACCTTTTTCTGCTCTTTTCTTTTGTATATCTTAAAAAAGACATGGTATGTACTGTTGTTGGTGTAATGCCGCACATTTTAAGCACTTGCTTCTTTAACACTTTTCCATAATCTTGCTGTACGAGATTCGCATAAATTGCCGGTGTATCGTGCGTCGTAATAATCCATGCTGTTTTATTTTTCAACAGACCGATTGGTACAATACCTTTATATTCATATGCAAATCCTTTTGCAAAAACACGGTCGATAAATCCCTTTAAAATAGCTGGCATTCCGCCCCACCAGATTGGAAAAATGAAAATAAGATGCGTGGCCCATGACACTATTTCTCCATATCCTTTTACTTCTTCATCGAACTGTAAATTTCTTCTTTTATGTGTATCATCAAAGTATAAAACCGGATTATACTTATCTTTATATAAATCAATAACCTTCACATGATGCTTTGATGAAATATTCTTTTCTACGGTTGAAAAAATAGCGGAATTAAATCCGTTATCATTTGGATATGCATAAATAATTACAATATTTTTTGCTGTAGAACGTTTATTTTGAACCATGTTATCCGCCTCTTCTTACATACTTTTATGAACATCTGTTTATTAATGTATACATGTATTATATAATCGCATTAATAAAGGAACAATATTCAATTTCTGTTCATCTGTAAATAAATAAACAGTTTCTCAAATAGTGTTTAGAAAGGATGAAAAAGATGGCAGACCGACGTACGAAAAAAACACAAAAAGCAATTAAAAATACCTTTTTAACGCTCCTGGAAGAAAAAGAATTAACGAAAATAACCGTTTCAGAAGTTTCCAATTTAGCGGATATAGGACGGGGAACCTTTTATTTACATTACCAAGATATATTCGACCTTTACAACCAGTTAGAAAATGAATTATTACATCAGCTTTTGCAGTGGATTGATGAACTATACGGCGGCAGTCAGTCTATTACGCTAACAGAATTTATGGAAAAAGTAGCAGAAGCTATTCTTCAAAACCAGAAGATTTTTAAACTATTTATGAATGAGCAAAGAAGCAGCCTGCTGCTGTCAAAAGTAAAAGAAAAAATTACAGAAAAAGAACTGGAAGACAGAAAGCGGCATGGCGTCCTTCAAAATGCTGATTTCGAAAAGTATAATGTTTCCTTTCAAGTTTCCGGTACGATAGAAGTATTAAATGAATGGATAAAAACTGGAATGCATCAAAGTCCGAAAGAAATATCAGAAACGATCTCGCGCATTATTTGTGATGCGGACGATATTGCCAGAACAGTCACAAAGATAAAATCTACTTCGCATACATAAGAATGTAAAAGAAATGGAGCTGCATACAGATACAGGAGTGTACAGCTCCATTTCTTTTCTTCATTTATTAATTACCAGGAAATGTTTGTTTCCCCTTCATTCACTTCAGACTGCTCAATAAACACAGGTTGTTTTTCAATGCCCTTCACCTGCTACGTATGAGACACAACCATCTCCGCATTTCCTTTTAAAGAAAATGCTTTTACCGTATGAGGAATAACAAAATGATCTCCTTTTTCAATAGCAAAGGATGTATCATCTATCGAAATCGAAGCTTCCCCTTTGATCACACTCACCTGCAGAAAATCTTTATCTCTTTCCATCATGGCGTCTCCTTGTAAATCCCAATGATAGACCGTAAAATAAGCTTCCTCAACAAGTTTTTGGACTGTCAAATCCTCTATTGCTTCCTGAAGTGTTCCCACACTCGGATCTTCATGAGGTACATTGGTTACTTCAGCAGCCTGTTCGAGATGTAATTCCCTTGGCTCCCCGCTGGTATCCGTGCGGTCATAGTCATAGACACGATACGTAATATCCGAGCTTTGCTGTGTTTCTAAAATGACAATTCCTGCACCAATGGCATGAATGGTTCCGCTTGGCACATAGACAAAATCTCCTGCAGTTACAGGTACGCTTTTCAACAGCGTATCCCATTCACCGTTTTCCATTGCTTGCTTCAGCTCTTCCCGGCTGTCGGCATGATGGCCCAAGATTAATTCTGCTCCTTCTTCCGCATCCAGTACGTACCAGCATTCTGTTTTTCCATAAGGAACGCCCTCTTGTTTCTGGGCATAGATATCATCCGGATGAACTTGAACAGAAAGATTTTCATTCGCATCCAGGATTTTAACTAAAATCGGGTACGTCTCTCCTGCAGCCTTTGCTCTATTAAATAATTCCTTATGGTTTTCCCACGCATCTTGAAGTGTCCTGCCCTCGAGCGGTCCATTTTTGATTTGGCATGGTCCGTTCGGATGAGCGGAAATAACCCACGCTTCGCCCGTACGTTCATAAGGCGTCGAATAACCGAATTCTGTTTGAAGCTTCGTTCCTCCCCAAATTCTTTCCTGCAAAACCGGTTCTAAAAAAAGTGGTTCATTATACATACAGATCCTCCTCAGAAAAATCTTGCTTCCCCTAAAATTTCTTATTGTTACCTGTTGCTCTATTCTTTTAAATGAAGCCTGCTTCCTTTAGTATAGCTTCTTTTATTGAACTTCCTCAAGCAGTTTCCCTATTCCTTCGCTTTGCACTTCTCTTGTTGCATATTGTAGCGATATCACTTTCCGGGGAAATGAACTGCTGCCAGGTTATTTCGATTTTTCGATGAAACCTCTCTCTTCATCGCTGCATTCCAACAGTATTGCCGTTTTGTCATCAGCATACTTAAACCGCGGATACCTTTGCAGATAGATATCGCTTTCTTCTTGCTGTACAACATATTTCAACAACCGTTCAATGCCATACTCCATCGCATACATTGCCGTATCTCTCCAAACATCGCCATCCACTCCATAGAGCTGCATCCCATCTGTAAGCAGCAGAACCTTTTCCACCTGTTGAAGCGGAATTCTTCCATAACTTAAAAAATCCATCGCTTCCGCTGTACCATCCATAATGCTGTAACCCTGAACTGTATTTAACTTCCTTCGATTCGCTGCCAATGCAGGAATAATCTGTTCTTTCTCCTCTTGATAGACCTTTTGAAAAGCTTCTCCACTGACATCTGCGCCGATTCTCTCGGAAATAGCTTCATATAAATCAGAGATTACCTTTTCATCCAGTCGCATAACATGATCATAGGAAAGCGCCTGTATTCCGCCATCCTGATACTTTACAAAAATCATGCAATCCCCGGACTGTGCATACTCCATATACGTTTCATGTATTTGTATTGCTGCAATCCCGCAGGTGCTGCGTTTTTCTTTTGAAATGGCATTGATTTCCTGACCCAGCTCCTGTTTTGTCCTCTCCGCCAAATCTCTATTTCCTTGATGAATCAAGTCGATGAACGAAGCACCAGTATTCGTGTTATCTAAGCGATGCTGCATGGTTTCTGCTGCTATTTTCCCTGGCAAGCCTCCTACTCCAGTTGCCCCGTCAATCACTGCAAACAGCTTTCTTCCCAAATTTTCTACATAGGCATCTTCATTTGTCGGAGCACTGCCTTGCTTATGTACTTTTGATATGTGAATCATTCTATTCCTGCTTTCTTTGTTGATCAGATTTTAAATCAAATGAATAACCCTTTCCTTAGTTTAACATGCGAAAAACGTCTCCATGCATAAAAAACTATCACCCGTCCATCAGATGATAGTTTTCTGCTTTCTTATTTTGCTCTTGATTTTGTAATGATTTTCCCGTCCGTGCCTACTCTCCGGATAAACAGCGCCAGAATAAATGCTAAACCGATAATCAACAAGGAGATAAAGAACGAGAAGTTAATGCCGTGAAGCATTGCCTCATTCATTATTTCTGTCTGCATCTGCTCTGCTGCTGCACCAGTCGGCATTTGTGACGGATCTATATTTTTCATTGCTTCCTCAGCAAGCGATTCTGCCTCACTGTTCGTCCGGCTGTTCATCACCGTAATCAGCAAGGCCGATCCGATAGCTCCAGATACCTGCTGCAGCGTATTGTTCATCGCCGTGCCGTGCGGGTTTTGATGCATCGGCAATTGGTTTAGCCCATTTGTCATAACAGGCATCATTACCATCGACATTCCAAAGGAACGAAGCGCAAAAATGACCATAAGCGATGTGATCGTAATCTCTAAATCCAACTGTGTAAAGAAGTACGTTGTCACACCTGTAATCGTAAGCCCGACAAGCGTTAATGTACGGGCACCGAATTTATCGAATAAACGTCCGGTAATCGGCGACATAATCCCCATCACAAGCGCGCCAGGAAGCATGAGCAGCCCTGCTTCAAATGGTGTAAATCCGCGGACAGTCTGCACATATAACGGAATTAAAATCATTCCTGAAAATAATGCCATTGCCAATACAACAGAAATGGCTGAAGATAAGGCAAACATCGGGTAACGGAAAATACGGAACTCAAGCATTGGATCTTCCATACGTAATTGACGAAGAATCAGTGCGACAATACTAATTACACCAACAATCAATGTCATATAGACAGCCGGATGACTCCATCCCATCTCTGAATCTCCTGCTGAACTAAATCCATACAATAAACCGCCAAATCCTAAGCTGGACAAAATAATTGATAGAACATCCAGCTTGATACCACGCTGGGGCGTAATATTTTTCAGCTTGAATACGCCGATTAATAAGGAAATCACAGCAATTGGGAAGACCACATAAAATAGCGTTCTCCAATCAAAGTGCTCCACAATCCATCCAGATAATGTTGGCCCAATCGCCGGCGCCACAATCATTACCAGACCGAAAGTTCCCATTGCCGTACCGCGCTTTTCAATTGGAAAAGCAGTCAGCATGACATTCATAAGCAATGGCATCATTACTGCTGATCCTGCTGCTTGAATCAACCTTGCCAGTAAAAGAATGGAAAAGGTCGGTGAAATAGCCGCTATTAATGTACCTAATGTAAACAATGTCATTGCGGTTAAAAATAACTTTCTATTTGTAAAACGCTGAATCAAAAACGCACTTGCCGGAATAAGAATTCCGTTCACAAGCATATATCCATTCGTCAGCCATTGAACCGTAGTCGGACTTACTTCAAATTCTGTCATTATTGAAGGCAGTGCTACGTTTAATAATGTTTCATTTAAAATAGCTACAAACGCCCCGATAAATAAAATAGCAATCATCCCGTAAGGCGGTTGTTTATGCATTTCTTTTATGTCTGTCATTATATACCCTCACTTTCTCTCCATAGGAAAAATCATGTTTCCTTCTGTCTGTTATGTTAAAATTTTTGTTGCACTGAAATACGTTTCTATGCTGCGTAGTGCTTTTCTGACATACAAATAACGGCATTAAGAAGAGGGTTAAAAAACATTTATTTGTTGTTTCAAAGCAGCCTCTCACTTAAGACTTAACTATTTTATACCTGTAGTCCAATAAATGCAACATAAATCTTTCAATGATTTTAAAATGTTGATATATCAAGGGATGTAGACTATCATAAATATTGTACACCTATTCTATTTTCGCAAAATTTTATATAAAGGGACGGTTACATGAACAAGAAAAAGAAACAAATTATTGAAGCTGCACAAACGCTTTTTATTAAGAAAGGGTTTTCTGCGACTCCAATCCAGGATATTTTAGAAGCAGCCAATGTATCAAAAGGAACATTCTATAATTATTTTTCTTCCAAAACGGAATGCTTAATGGCCATTTTGTCATTTATCAAGGAGGAAGTTATCCACGACCGCCATCAGCTTGCTCTTGGAAAATCCTCCTCAGACAAAGAGGTTTTTGTTAAACAGATTGCTGCCCGTTTTCATATTGATAAAAAACATAACCTGATGGCCTTGTTCGCTTCTTTGGCCAGTTCAGATACAGCACATCAAGAATTAAAAGAATTCCTAAACCAGCAATACCTGGAGGAAGTCACGTGGATGGCTGAACGGATTTGTGACGTGTTCGGTGCTAAGAAACAAAAACACGCCTATGACGATGCGGTTACCTGCTTTGGCACCATCCATTTAACCTCTAAAATATTAATGGATATCAACAAAACAGAAATTCCGATAGAAGAAACGGTTTATTTTGCTCTCGGGCAGATTGAACGAGCAAACTTACATCCGCCCTTTTTACAGGCTGACTATTTTCTCCCCTACCATCAGATAAAGGATGCTGGAGAGCAAGACAGCAAAGTGGAATTACAGCAAATATTAACAGCGTTAAACTGCAGAGTAGACAAGCTGAAAAATGATAAACTGACATATTATCATCACTTTTTACTAGAACAGCTCAAATTAGAGAATCCCAATTTATTTTTGATGGAAAGCGTCATGAATTCCTATCAGAACGCCTTATTGCATACCGAATTAGAGGATAAGGGAAAATATATTCAAATACTGTTTACGCAATTCATGGAGGAGAAAAGGGAAAATAGCTAACAATCGTTTTCCTTTCCAGAGTTAGAAAAGGTTTATTTTCCCAAAATAAAGAAAAAATCGCATACATTTTGATGTTGCAGCTAATTTACAAAACCTTTGTGAATGTTATAGACTATAAGTTAGAGTTTGAGATAATTTACCCATATTTAAGAAAGGTGGTGAAAACGTGAAAAAGATATACACTTTGCTTTCTATTTCCCTGCTATTCTTTTTGATTGCTTGTTCTCAGGAAGCAAGTGAAGATGAGGTTGTTGAAAATGTACTAAGTTCCCATCGTGATGTGAATCAATACGCAGCTGACTTTACAATTGATACATCTGACCTTACCAGAACGACAAGCTATAACATAGAAGTTCAAGTGACAGAGGACCCTGCAGCACTGCATCAGATTTCTACAGCGGAAGCGGATGGAGAAGAAACCTCCATCGAAACGTATCGTGCCGGCGAGGAAATTTATACACAGGAAGCAGATAATCCTTGGGTAGTGAGAGAAGCGGAAGAAAATGAACCTTTATTCAGCCCATCCTACAGAGAGGTTGTTTCTGTCCTGGAAGCTGTCATTGATTATGCTGAATTTGATTCGGAAGGCGGAACCTACACCTTTCATTATGATGGCTTTGAACGGGATATTTATGAAGCATTTGAAGGCCCATTCAATATTCTGTTAGGCGGTTCGGATATTGCTGATGAGGACATGACTTTAGATTACACCTTTGAAGTAAACAAGAAGGATTTCTATATTGAGAATTTAGAATACAACCTCTCCGTTGAAAATGAAACCGGCAATGTAGATATAAATATTCTTGTAAACTATGATGATGTAAATAATGTTGATGACATTGAAATACCTGATGAAGCGGTTGAAGAAGCATCTTAACCAGATGCAGTTGATACCGGTATCAGGTTTCGTTGAAATAGATGTGCAATAGAACCTCTTCGTAATGCGCTAAAGCTTTATGAGGGGTTCTTTTTATGCAGGCAAATTCTAGATTGGCCTCTTAGAAGCACACAAATTAGACAGGTCCAGTAATTTTTCTGATTGCATAGAAATAATTATAAAATTCATTTTTAAAAAATAATAGTTATTAATTTTTGAAAAATAAAAACATTTTATGTTTATTTATTATTTTGAATATGGTAAACTATTTTTATGAGATACATAATATGTTAAAAATATAAACATAAGGAGGGTTGTCATGGCACCTATTTATGAAATAACCGGGAAAACCATGGCAATATTGCCAGGAACAACATCCAAATCCGCATCAAAAGTCCTTGAATCAAATAATGAACATATGCTTACTTTCAAAGAAAAACCCTTTGAAATCATTGAGCAGAACTGCATAAAAAATCTGTCTTCTTATGCTGGAAGAAGAGCTTCTGTTCTTCATTACACAAGTTATACACAAAAAACCCCTGTCCCCGTCAGCGTTGCCCGGGGAATTATTGTATTTCCGACGCAGGGGCTTTCCAATAAAAAGTGTGTATGGATTTTTTACCAGCATGTTTCCAAAATCATAAAAAAAAGCGATGGAAGTGATATCATATTCAAAGATGGTACAACGTTATTTTTAAAAATCTCTAAAAAGCAATTAAATAATCAACTTTCGCGCTGCAAGCGGCTAAATGGAATCATTGAAAACATCGAAGAAAATGGGGTGCCGCCTTCAGAGGATCCATCTGAAGCATTAGGCAGGATTCTTAGTACGCTGATTCAAAAAGAACCTGTTGAGCCTCAGAAGTAAGCGTGACGTTTTTTAACAATCTCACAGCAAGACAATCACTCACAGGAATCATTCTTCTGAGTTTTTCACCTCATAAGTCTGGTTGCTCTTGTTCTGTGTATTGTTTGATATTTTCTAAATCAGAACGTTCACCATAGGAAATTGCTATATCCCGGCCTTCATAACAAGGATATCCTCTCTTGCCTCCTCTACAAAATACCCCCCTCTTTTTTTAAGCTTATTAGTAAACCAACAGAAAAACGCTCCCACCTTCAGGTTAAAGGAAAGAAGCGTTTTTACATTCGTTATAAATAGAATAGCCTTGTCCAACAGATTATTTTTTCTAGCTGAATTAAAACCATTAAAAATGATAAATCACACCATCAATAAGCCTTAACCACACCACCATCTATCAATAATGTCTGTCCGGTAACATACCTATTTCGATAGGAGCCTAAGAAGACGGCCGCATCTGCAAATTCCTCCGGCGTGCCGTATCGGCCGATTGGGATCGACGCCTGGACTTTATTTTTCCAATCCTCTAATGCAACCTGATTCTTTTCCGCATTTTTCTCATCGAGGCTCCGTAACCGGTCCGTATCAATTTTTCCTGGTCCTACGATATTAATTAATATATCATTTGCCGCATAATCCGCTGCCAGCGATTTGCAAAGAGCCTGGACACCGCTTCGAAAAATATTAGACAGCAGCAGCTCGCTGATCGGCTCTTTAATAGAAGTAGAGGCGATGTATAAGATTCTCCCCTGTCCATTCGTCTTCATCAAAGGAATCGCTTCTTTCATCGCCCGGACAGCACTCATCAAGGTTAACTCAAAGGCATCATACCAGTCCGTTTCCTCACTGGATTCAAAATCAATAACCGGCGGTCCTCCTGCATTGCTTACCAATACATCAAGCACGCCAAACTGTTCCTTCACAAAAGCAAATAAACGGGCGATATCTTCCTTTTTCGAAACATCTGTAACAAACGGAATTACTTCGCTGCCCGTCTGATTGGAAAGCTCAGCTGCTGTTTTTTTCAGAGTATCTTCATTTCTGCCGGTAATTATAACAGAAGCCCCTTCTTCCGCATACCTATTGGCAATTTCTCTGCCAATGCCTCTGCTGGATGCTAAAACAAGTACTTTTTTGTTTGTTAGTTTTAAATCCATTGAATATCGCTCCCTTTCATTGTTATTCATCATAATATCATATATGGTGCAAGTTATAGAAGGCTGACGCAGGTATTCATTAAATGGGCAAAAGCCCAGTTCTTATGTGAAATTAGCTTTGTCTGAAAAGCAAAAATATGTAAAGGGAATCCAATTAATTGACAGCTCCCTTAGGTTCCGAGGTGCTTGACCAAATCAATGAAAAGTATTCCACACTGACCGATTCCTTATGGAAAAATTTTTCCGATGAAGAATTACATGAGCTGCATGGATATTATAAAAAAATGGTAGATAATCTAAAAGAATACAGAATAGATAAGGAGAAATGATGTATGTCTGAAGCAGAACAAATTGCAGTTATCACTGGTGCTGGAAGCGGGATGGGACGCGCCTCCAGCCTTAAATTGGCTGAGCAGGGCATGAAATTAGTCTTAGTTGACTTCAATGAGCAAACCGGAGAAGAAACACTCCGCCTGGTGAAGGAACAAGGAGAAGAAGGCATTTTTGTCAAAGCGGATGTTTCCAAAAGTGAAGACGTGCAGAATTATGTACAAGAAGCCGTTAAAGCCTATGGCCGCATTGATGTCTTCTTCAACAATGCCGGTGTCATCCAAAAGCCTTATTTATTGGCGGATATCCCGGATGAAGAATACGATCGCGTCGTTTCCATCAACTTTAAAGGGGTATTCCTGGGAATGAAATATGTATTAAAAATCATGGAAGAACAAGGTTCCGGTGTAATTATCAATACATCGTCAAGCTCAGGACTGCGCGTGGAACACAGCTTAGCAGTCTATTCTGCCAGCAAGCATGCCGTGGTCGGCTTGACAAAATCAGCTGCAAAAGAATATGCCGATAAAGGAATCCGCATCAATGCAATCTGTCCTGGCGGTGTGGAAACAAACTTGGTATCCGGCTTCCAAAAAACATGGGAAGAAACCGGAAACACACCGAAAATTGACTTTCCGATTATAGGACGCATGTCCGAACCAGATGAGATTGCTGATGTGGTTGCCTTTCTGGCTTCCCCAGGCGCCAGCTATATGACTGGATCTATCCTTGCCGTTGACGGGGGGTTGACTTTATAAAAGGATCATTCCAATTAAGCAAAGGAGCATCGTATTGATGGACAACGCCACCATGAAAAAAGCATTACACGCATATGTTGATGCTTTCAACGCAAACGACATCGAACGTTTAATAGCTTTATTTTCAGATGAAGCAAGTGTGGAGGATCCTGTTGGCACACCGCCAAAAACAGGACGTAAAGAAGTGGAAGCATTTTACAAAGAAAGCATATCCGGCGCCAGCTTGGAGCTATTGGCGCCGCCGCGCGGATCTTATCGTAACGCAGCAGCCATTACATTTGCGGTTCACACAGAAAAGGAAGGCCAGCCAATCCGAATCGACGTCACCGATGTCATGACATTTGATTCCAACGGGAAAATTGCAACAATGCATGCCTATTGGGGGCCGGACGATATTCAGCAGCTTTAATGCTGCAGATCGCATGGAATAAAATAGATATTACTACACTCTCCTACCAGGCAAGACAGGAGTGTGTAACAAGCTTGCATGGACAGAGTATATAATTTATGGAAAAGGATGATTACAATGGGACGATTAACAGGGAAAGTAGCAATTATCACCGGGGCAGCTAATGGGATGGGAGCTTCAGAAGCAAAGCTTTTTGCACAAGAAGGAGCAAAAGTAGTCGCAACAGATATTAATGATAACGTATTAGATGAGGTAATCAACGAAATTAAAGAAAATGGCGGAGATGCCATCGGCCTAAAACATAATGTGACATCAGAGGATGAATGGAAACAAGTTATCCAGGAAGCTGTAACGCATTATGGAAAAATTGATGTGCTCGTAAACAACGCAGGTGTATCCAGTCCGAAAACCATCGCACAAATGGAGATGGACGAATGGAATAAAGTCATGGATATCAATTTAAACGGCTGTGTTATCGGGATGAAATACGTTATTCCGGAAATGCAAAAAGCCGGCGGCGGCTCCCTGATTAATATTTCCTCTATCGGAGGCATTGTTGGGATGGCTGGTTCAAGTCCATACACTGCTGCTAAAGGCGCTTTACGATCTCTATCAAAATCTGCAGCTGTAGAATATGGCAAAGATAAAATCCGCGTCAATTCCGTTCACCCTGGTATCATTGAAACACCAATGACGGCAGATTCCTTTGCGGATGCAACCCCTTATTATCAAACATTCACCCAGCTTCCTTACTTCGGAAATCCGGAAGATGTGGCATATGGTGTGCTGTTCCTTGCATCGGATGAATCACGCTTTATGACTGGAGCTGAACTGGTTATTGACGGCGGCTGGACTGCACTTTAATAAAGTTTAGTATTTGCAGGCAAGAAGTTTTCAACTAGAAAAAACACCCTCTTTATATGGAAGATTTGATTTTTCGAGAATCACATTCCGTATAGAGAGGGTGTTTTTCTTTAGGCGGATGAAGAGTGCTTCAAAGAAGATAGATACAAAGACTACCAAAGACGCGTTATCTGATTTGGTGTACGAAAGTTGAAATAGATGCTGCTTGTTCATCATTAATTTGATTACCTCTCAGGCAATACATTTGCTAATTTTAATAGTGTGATTAATTTAGGGGCATCTTTTCCGCTTTCCATCCGACTGATTGTTTTTTATTTACATATGTATCGTATCTGATTATATAACTGGGGACATTATATTAAATAGGACGATCTCGGTAATTTTAATATAATGTCCCCACGGTATTTATCTTTTAATATCAATTATGAAATTACTTTTCATCCAACCCAGCTAAGATTTACGGCCAGTTATAAGTCGATAAATCAGGATGATTAAAGCCACAACTAATAGGATATGCACAAGGTTTCCAGCGATGTCTCCGATGAATCCAAGTAACCATAAAACTAGAATAACGATGATAATAGTCCAAAGCATAGTCTGACCTCCTCCTTTCTTCTTTCAAAGCTATTCCCTTTTCTTATTTTTGGTAAACAAAAATTATTATTCTCCCCTGTTTAAAAAACTTGATTTTAGGCGGACAAGAACATCTCCTTCTATAATCAATGAATAATGTTATGAAAATCTTTAAGCTGATTTTGTTTTAAAAGCCATTAAATTAGGATTGTATTTTACCTTTTTGTCGTTGCGATGAATAAATTATTGATTATTTTGAAACTATCACAAGAAAGATATCGTAGGAAAATTAATTATAAATTAGGAGCATTCCTGTAATGAAGAAATTTGAGGTTTGAACAAAAAAGAGCCCTCTTGGTATAGTACAGGGTGTCATTGCAATGACCCCGAAATTAAAAAATACCAAGGAGGACTCATCCATGAATTATAATCAAAATCACAAAATATCGCAAATCACACCATCTACACTTGTAGTGGGAATAGACATTGCCAAAGACAAACATGTGGCACGAGCACAGGACGACAGAGGCTATGAATTTGGGAAAAGATTGATCTTTGAAAACCGAATAGAAGGCTTTGAAATCCTACTGGAATGGATTTCAAAGCTCCAGAAAGAACACGATAAAAACCATGTCATCATAGGAGCTGAGCCAACAGGTCACTATTGGATGAGTTTAGGTTATTATCTGATCAGCAAGGATACGGATTTTGTATTGGTTAATCCGATGCATGTCAAGAAAGCAAAAGAACTGGATGATAACTCGCCAACGAAAAATGATACCAAAGATGCGCGCGTGATTGCCCAGCTGGTGAAGGATGGGAGATACTCTATACCAAACCTTCTCGACGGCATCTATGCCGAGTTAAGAGAAGCCATGAAACTACGAGATCAACTCATCAAACAGCAGACAGTTACGGAAGGACGTATACAAAATAACATGCAGCGCTATTTTCCAGAGTTTCAGGATGTATTTAAACAATGGAATGGAAAGGCCGCATTATATACGTTACGGGCATTTCCATTTCCATCTGATATTCGTGATAAAACGCCAGAAGACGTACTGGAGGAATGGCAAACGGTCGTTAAACGTGGTGTTGGTATCAAACGAGCAACCAAACTGGTAGACAAAGCGAAGAAGAGTGTTGGCATAGAAATCGGCTTACGCTTTGCCAGACAAGAGCTACACAGCTTATTAGACCAATATGAGCTGTATGCAGAACAATTGAAAGAGCTGGATTTGGAAATAGAGGCGCTCTTAGGAGAGATACCAGGAGCAAAAGAAATGCTGGCTATCAAAGGACTGGGAGTAACAACCGTAGCTACCTTTTTCGCGGAAGTAGGAGATATATCAAATTATCATCATCCGCAACAACTCGTGAATCTGGCCGGCTTATCGTTGCGGGAGCACAGTTCCGGGAAATTCAAAGGGGAAACGAAAATAACGAAACGCGGACGGAAGAAACTGCGAAAGGCGATTTATTTAGCGATACGACCGCTCGTAGCGAATAATCCGACGTTTCAAACCTTGCATAGGTATTACACGACCCGCCCGGAAAATCCATTAAAGAAACAACAATCATTGATTGCGTTGTGTGGGAAATTATTACGTGCCTTGTTTGTCATTGGTCAAAAACAGTGTGAATTTGATGGAAGCAAGTTATTGAAAGGTTTACCTCAGATAGAAACTTTACAGGCAGCTTAAGCTGTAGAAGAAAGAAATAGCAACAAATGACCTTGGGAACTTAGAATACACAAACACCAATAATGCGGAGTCGGAGCTTATTTTTTCCATTCGGGCTAGACCCAGCATAGGAGCTTATTCCGACCTCCACCTTGTGGATACGCAGGACGAGGGAATGTATGGATACCAATCCCGTGATACATGGGAGGGTGAGCGACCATAAGAAGTGTGGAGTTACCAAGCATGGTTACACCATTTTTTACCAAATACTACCTGTTTGGTCGTTAGGATGGCTAGGAGTGCATTAGAATATTCTGTATTCTGACAAACGCTCCACCCCCACTATCCAACCCCAAATTGGATGTTTAAGAAATTCTAAGAAAACAAGAGCATTTCGGAGATATTTTAAGTATATAGAGGGAGGAATCTATTTATGCTATTAGGAATAATTTCAGGATCTATATTCTTTGCTACATTAATTGCTCTTTTAATACCAGTAATTAATCACTTACTGAATTTCAAAAAAAAGTTTTTAATTCCACAGTTCAAAAAGAATTTAATTCATTGGTTTCAAAAAATAAAGACAGAAATTATTGAAGAAGTAAAAACAAAATATAATAAATCAAATAAATTATTTTTGAATTTTATGATGAATCACTCCAAAGAAAAGCTATATATCAGTATGCTGATCCTTCCAATTTCTTTGATTATTTTTATAGATTCATTTAGTTTAAATGCTCGTATACCAAATATTATTAACCTTATTATTTTTATTATGTTATTAAGTGGTTTGTTTTGGTTCTTCTCAAAACCTGGTGGTTTTCATAAATGGGATAATCTAGGTTTATATTTAGTCAAGCTAATGACCTTCCTTCAAATTTTACTATTACTGGTATTACTAGTACTCCAAAATCCTGAAAACTATTCATTTTTATTGTTTACTATTATTTTTACAATTGTTTATTCTTTCGCATTGTTTCGTAGTGTGCAGAAAGACTTAAGAGGTTGGAAGTTGATTCAATTGTTTAATGCCGGCTTTAGTATAATCATTATTTTTAGCACAATAGGTTTAGCTCTTGGTTCATACTATTATGCTCACAATGATATTCTTGGATTTTTTAATTCTAAGGAAATTACTTTCATTTCAAAAGATGCTAGTACTACAACTTCTATTTTATCACTTATATGTAAAGGGTGGTTTCCTTTTTACTCGCCTATAGAAAATATGCAATTAGTGTTAATACACCCCGGGTCGTTTATGCTTTTAGTAAAATTATTTTTAGAGTCTATAGTACAACCTATCATTGTTGGTATTCTAGTTTCCTGTTTGTCTTCTTTTCTTCTTCAAAGAATAAATAAGAAGACAAATATGACTCCTCAACCCCAAAATGATAAATTTACTCAAATAAGTGAATAAGTTTATCCGTAAATAATTATACTTACTGCACATTTTAACATAATCCTATACCACTTCCCCTTGATTTCATCAACTCGTGAAATCAAGGGGTTATCGAATCTATTCTCATTCCACTTTTTCCAATACCCTCTTTCCAACAAGAACCGAATGTACACAATCTCCATTCTTTGCAAAATAAATCCGCTCTCCCGTTTCCGCGATAAAATCATTTTCAGATATCGGGGAAAAGCATGTTATTTGTTCATTCCGATTCAAATAAAGCAAATCATCCTGTATCGATATGGAAGCTTTATTCCCTTCTCCTGATTGATACATGCCGGAAAACAGGTTTAAATTCAATGTTTTTCCAGATAACACATCATCTTTCTTGAAAGGATTCTCCGCTGATATCCCTAAAAGAATATGTAGTGCAGAAACCAATATCTTTTCAGCCGGGACATCGGCCATATTGATTAAAATGGAAGCAGATATTCCTTTTTCCTTAATGATTTGAAAATTAGAGGAACCTCCCTTTATACTGCCGCCATGACCAAACCGGATGTATTCCCCAATCGGATTTATTTCTATCCCGAAGCCGTAATCACCGCCATTAGGTAACGAAAAAGCGGAGGAAGTCATTTTTTCAAGTTTATCTTCTGAAATAAGACTTTGCCCCTGTATCCTGCCATTTAACCGAAGCAGCTCTGCATACTTCATTACATCGTCAGCCGAAGCCTTCCAGGACCCGTTCGTGTAAATAGCTCCTACATCCCACCAGGCTGGCGAATGAAAAATACCTGACTGCTTTTCTTGATAGGCATATAATTCCGTTACATTTTCTTTGTTAATAATGGATTCAGTCAGAAAAAAGGAGTTCTTTAGCCGCAGCGGGGAAAATAATTTTCTCTCCACATAATCGATAAACGTCATTCCGCTCGCCAATTCAATAATTTTTTGCAGCATCCCATATCCTTCATTAGAGTAATTGAACACCGTTCCTGGAGGACCTGACAATGCAAAGTCCATCCTGCTTATTTGTTCAATCAATTCATTCGCAGTTTGAATGGCAGAGTTATCCTCCCCCTGCCATTTTCCAAATAAAAAATCGCCATCCGGATCCTTCCTAATGCTTTTCATGCGGGCGTGATGAATAGAGGGCAATCCCGGTAAACCGCTGGTATGGGACATAAGATGCCTAATCTCCAGCTGTTTCAAGTAATCCTCTCTTGGCAATTTCAAATTGGGAAGCCATTCGGTTACTCTATCACTGCTATGCAGCCGGCCTTCTTCCTCCAGCTTCATAACCATCAGACATGTCAGGGATTTGGTGATGGAAGCCAGGCCGAATATTGTATCCTTTGTAATAGGAAGCCTTTCTTTCATGTTTCTGTATCCATAATATTTTTCATAAATGCTGTTGCCGTGTTGGTAAATAGTTAGTGCCATGCCGGGGATTTTTAGCTCTTCACAGGTTTGATTGATTTCATTATTCAATTTTTCTTGTGTAGATTTGGATAACATGATTTGAACCTCCCTCTATATAAAAACACCCCAAACGTCAGTTGCTTGCTCTCACATTTGGGGTGTTGTATCTAAACTGAATCCTTTTGTCATTAATACAGGTATTTCTAAATGCTAAAAACTTATTCAAACAGGACACTGACAGAAGCATTGTTATGAACTCTCAGCACGGCATCAGCTAATAACGGCGCAATGGTCAAGGATGTGATTTTATTAATTTGTTTCTCCTCTGGCAGATAAATCGAATTGGTAATCACTAATTCCTTGATAATGGAGGATTTAATCCGCTCCACTGCCGGCCCGGATAAAACAGGATGTGTACAGCAAGCATATATTTCTTCCGCTCCTCTATCAACCAGCGCATCAGCAGCCGATATAAGCGTTCCGGCAGTATCAATCAAATCATCGATAAGGATGACCTTTTTCCCTGCCACATTGCCAATCACATTCATTACCTGTGATACATTCGGTTTGGGACGCCGTTTATCTATGAGCGCAATAGGCGCGTCTAATATCGTTGCCATCTTCCTGGCGCGACCTACGCCCCCATTATCCGGCGCAACAACAATAACCTCTTCCGTCGGTAATTTCTTTTTAAAATACTCCGCTAATACAGGTACTCCCATAAGCTGGTCTACCGGCAAATCGAAAAAACCTTGAATTTGCCGCGCGTGCAGATCTAATGTGATTATTCTGGAGGCCCCTGCTGTTTCGATTAAATCAGCAATCAATTTGGCAGTAATCGGCTCTCTGGCCCGTGCCTTCCGATCCTGTCGTGCATAACCGTAATACGGAATGATCACATTGATGGATTCAGCTGAAGCTCTTTTCATCGCATCAATCATAATCAATAGTTCCATGATATGCTCATTTGCCGGTTCAGAAGTAGATTGAATCAGATATACTTCACATCCTCTGACACTTTCTTCAATATTGATTTGGATTTCACCATCACTAAAGTGTTTCACAGAGCTTTTCCCAAGAGGAACATTTAAAATATCAGCGATCTCTTTTGCTAAGGTATAATGGGAGTTCAATGAAAATAACCTTAATTTGGGACTACATTTCATTTTTTCAGCCTCCTGAATAATCCATCTCCGTCCACTGGGATAATTGCTTCTTTTCAACCAGCTTACGTGTACGATTATAATAAGTTATATTTATATTAAATCCTTTTGCTCGCTCTATCAAGGATTTCTGACACGATTCTTCTTGATTATCTTTAAATTTTGATTTATTTATAGGTTTGGATAGTGAAAAAGTTTAGCAGGAGAGAATAACAATACTCCATTTCAAAACCTTTCAAACAAAAAAACTATATATTGAATAAACCAGATAATTTTCCGATTATATTCAATATATAGGAATAGAGAGCATAGACCCTGTCATTTCCGTTCATTATTTACCCCGTCACAGGATAACGAACTTCTCTTGTTCTTTTTGACTGATACCATTGATAGCACAAAATAATAATAATTACGATATCAACAGCGTCCCCGCCATAATACATTAACATGCCCCCGGCTTCAGCCTCCGCTCTGGAAACTCCTTCAGGAGGATAAGCATAAATGACTTTGGAAAGAATCTTATGTCCTGCTAAAGCAAGTATCAATACCAAGGAACGATGGATATAACTGTATCGATATGGAATCGGGTCAATATATAACAGCGTAGCCGCAAAAAAGTATCCAGCTAGAAAAACATGCAGGTGGACAAGCACATGGACCCACATGAGTGTCTCCATCATGCTGTACAAACCCGTCGTATAAAGCAGCCAAAGTCCGCCTATATTTAATACTGCAGGAACAATTGGATTGGAAAGAAAATGAAAAAACGGACTTCTTAGAACAGCTGTTACTTTTTTAGCATAACGTGTCGGCAGTGTTCGCAGAAGCAGTGTCATTGGTGCAGCCAGTACCATGAATAACGGGCCGAGCATGCCTAAAAGCAAGTGGCCAAACATATGCATGGTAAAATTCTGATGCGCGATAGAAGCTAACGGATTTACAACGGTGATAATGCACAAAACACTTCCTGCTGTCCATAAAACTGTGCGGTATATAGGCCATGCCTTATTCTGTCTTTTTGAAAAAATAACTGCAGTAATGTAAAGCAATAGGCCAATGATAAAAGGGAGGCTTAAAAATATTTGTGTAACAGCATCAATCGAGTGAGCAGTATGCGCCATATTTTCATGCTGATGCCCCATCATCCCGGCTCACCCTTGTGCAGCTTTAGCTGTTTTTGCGTTTGGTAAACGACAATTCCTCCGGCGATTACCATTATTCCAGCAAGAATATTCCATGTTAAATCATAGGGAAGCAGGTTAACGCCATAACGAATCTGGTGCAGCTGCATCAGTTTATGCTGAACGATACCATCATACAAATTAAACACACCAGCCCCCAGCGTCATACCGCCTAGCCACCGCTTTTTCCACCAAGCTCCCCGCCGCCTTAAATCAGCCAGCATAAAAAGCGCGCCGACAGTTGCAAACCAGCTAAATGCGTGAAACAGCCCATCGGAAATAAGACCAATTTCTGTAGTCGAACGATCATAAAAATGATGCCAGTGAAGCAATTGGTGAAAAATAGCTTCGTCAATAAAAGCAACCATCCCAAGCCCAAATAAAAAACCAGATAAAACGTTTCTGCCTGAATAGCTGAACTGTTCTTGCGTCAGTTCTTTTTTCATTATAGAAACCTCCTCTATTGGATAAAAAGCTGAAACAATGTGAATCCACAGATTTATGACAACATTTTCAAATAAATTTTCACTCTTCCTATAAAATTCCTTATTAAAAAAGAAATATAACGTACAGGCTTTCCTGAAGCCCTTCTTTCTTTTAAATAGTCATTCCCATTTCTTTTTTTTGATAAACAGATTTTTATAATTGGATGGGGGGGTAATTCTTTATTTGATGTACGTTTATAATGTTTTGTTTTTCTGTAGAGACAGCTGGGATCTCAAGAAAAGAAAGCCTAGACGGATTTAACAACCATTTTGATAATACTATTCATCAGATTTACCGATTTTTATATCCCCCTTTTATTCCAATGTGTGTTTATAAAATTTTTTCTAAGCTCTTTTCATCTGTGTCATCTTGTTGTTTTATCGTAAAATTGGTATGCTAATATATACTAGCTTGACGCGGGGTCACGGATAATTAAGAAAGTAGCGTAATATTCATGAATACCTGATTCAGTAATACATGTGAATAACTACAAATATTGATGGTGATATGATGGAAAACGTGATAAATAAATTAAAGAAGAACATTGTAAATCTCACGAATTCGGAAAGAAAAGTTGCTGACTACATAATTAAAAATTCATCAGAAGTTTCTTTTGATACAATCAATCAATTAGCAAAAAAGGTCGGAACGAGTACAACTACAATAATGAGATTCACGAGTAAATTGGGATATGTGGGATATTCAGAATTTCAACATGATTTGCAAGATAATTTAAGAGATAAGGCATCTCCTCACGCCCGATTAGAATCTAATCTAAAAAATGTAGAAGAAGGAGAACTCTGGGCACAAACAATTGATTATTATATTAATCAGTTAAGAACGCTTAGCAGCCACGTTGATAAGGCCTTATTGGATGATATTGTTCAATTGATAACGCAAGCCAGACATGTCTATTGTACCTGCGTGCGCAGCGGGCTTCCTGTCGGCCAGTTTTTAACTCAGAACGTAAATCGAATTAAAGGAAATTGCAGGCTTATGGTAGCGGATACGTCAGATTGGGTAGATGAAGTAGTTTCTATGGACGAAGATGATTTACTTATTGCCATAAGTTTTCCGAGATACGCAAAACGGATTAATGATTTTATAAAAACGGCTAAAGCAAGAGGTGTTAAAATAGTTACAATTACAGATAATTATTCTTCTCCAATTGTTGACTATGCTGATGTGGTCATAACATGTGATGCAAATAGTTTAGCATTTCATAATTCACCGATTGCAGCAGCTGTAGCTGTAGACTACATCATAAACGCATTAGCTATTCAAGCATCTAATAGAGATTCAGATCGCTTAGATAAAGTCGATGAAATTCTTAAAAGTATCCATTACCATGCTAAGGATTAACAATTCATAACCTAAAGCTTTTCACACTATTTTTTATATGGTGTGAAAAGCTTTTTTTATTTTTAATTTATTGAAAAGGTTTACACAAATAATCAGACATGCTATATTGTAATAAATATTACTATTTTAATTTAAAATGTAATAAATTTTACTAAGGGGTTTTGATTATGTCTAAACAGTATAATGAAAAAGAAACGATACTCACTAAATTGAGAGAATTAAGTTCTACATTACTTGCTGACAGTATGAATTATGAGAATGTAATGGATTATCATATCAAGCCTGTAAATTATAAAGAACCGCTGGTTGGTCAAGTAAGAACCGTGTCCGTTTATCCAGGAGATAATTTATATTTACACTATGCGATTTATGAGTCTAATCCCGGCGATATACTGGTCGTGGATTGTAAGGGTTCTACTTATGCAGCATGCCTAGGTAATTTAATGGCTGCAGCAGCTGAAAAAATGGGAATAAAAGGAATAATTGTTGATGGACTAGTTAGAGATAAACAAGATTTATCGGATATGGATATACAAATATATTCTAAAGGATTTGTGCCGACTGGTCCGCGTAAAAATGGACCTGGAACCTTCGATGACACAATCAGCTGCGGGGGCATCCAAGTTCACTCAGGTGATTTTGTAATAGGTGATGAAGATGGCGTTGTCATTATTCCTCACGAAAAAATAGAAGAATCTATAATATCAGCTGAAAAAAAGCTGGCGTATGAAAACAAACGATTACAAAAGATTATGGAATTTAATTTAAACGAACAACATAATGATACTTCTGCGCTAGAGCCTGCTTGGTTAAGAGACGCAATAAAAAATAATAGTCAATAGAGATGGAGTGTTGGATTTGAATATAGGATTTATTGGATACGGTGAAGTCGGTCGTGAAATCACGAAAAGTATCAGTGAATATAACGTGGATACTATTTATGCTTTTGACCCTTTATTTCATGGATCAGAATCAAAGGATATTTCAGAAGTTACAACGTTAAGCTTTATTAATACGCCTAAAGAGTTAGTCAGAAAATCTATTGATATTTTATTTGTGGCAGTTCCAGCTAACAATGCAGTAGAAGTCTGGAATTCTATAATAGATTCTTTAGACACATCCACTTTATATGTTGATTTGACAACAGCGAGTGCCGAAGAAAAAAAGACGATAGCTGAAAAGCTGGATAAAAAAGGATTAAATTTAATTGATGCAGCTATTATGGGCGCTTTAAAGGTATACGGACATAAAGTACCTATGTTAGTTAGCGGAACTAATGGGAACGAATTTGTTAATTGGGGGCAAAAATTCGATATGAATTTAACCTGCATTAGCAAAAAAGTCGGAGATGCAACAAACTTTAAATTTATCCGCAGTATTTTTACCAAAGGCCTTTCCACATTATTGTATGAAGTAATGGAGACAGCTGAAAAACTGGAACTGGAAGACGAAATACTTGATTCAATTACTTCAACAATGGACAGAGATCCGTTTGAAGAAATTGTAGAGAGATATATAAAAAGCAATGTACCGCATTCTAAACGAAGAGAAAAAGAAATGGAGAATGTAATAGAATTTATGAAAAGGAATGGCGTAGAGCCTTAT
The DNA here is from genome assembly GCF_038004725.1 of Oceanobacillus sp. FSL K6-0251. Taxonomy (NCBI): domain Bacteria; kingdom Bacillati; phylum Bacillota; class Bacilli; order Caryophanales; family Bacillaceae; genus Oceanobacillus; species Oceanobacillus sp. FSL K6-0251. The sequence goes on from NZ_JBBORS010000001.1 coordinate 3,950,956, forward strand.
ATGACAAATGGTACGAAATCTAAACTTGAATATATTACACGAGCAAAATTAGATGAAAAATTAAAGTCTGAAGAAAAATTGGATTGGAAGAAAGTTATCCATGCATTAAATAGTTAACCTTAATCGAAGGAGGTTTAAAATGGGGATATTAGCATTAGTGATATTTGTTGTAATACTTATATTATGGAGTGTTAAATTAAAGAGAAATTTAGGGGAAGCTGCTTTAATAGGGTTTTTGGCAATACTACTATTAGGCGGTAAGGACGCTGTTAACTTATTTGTACAGGGAATTACGTTTGCTTCGACTTTTTCAGTATTATATGCTGCCATTGCATTTGTATTTATGGCCTATGTAATAGATAAATTAGGAATTGTAGATAAATTACTTGGGATATTAAATTCACTTGTAGGGAGACTGCCGGGGGCACCTGCCTTTATGGATGCTATCGGTTCCTCCGCTCTAGGAACCCTGTCTGGTGGAGATTCAGGGAATACCGCTGCAACTGGGTCAATTACAGGACCATGGATGATTAAAAATAAATGGAACAAAGAAATAGCAGCAACCGTCATGGTTGGTAACGGAGGAATGGCTTCTGTCCTGCCTCCTACTACATCGATGTTTATTGTTTTAGGATTTGCCCCAGTTGCAGCAGCTGTTTCTGTTGGTGAATATTATATTGCTCTCTTTATAGCTGGGGCTTATCAGTTTATTCATAGGGCAGTTATGATAACATTCTTTGTTAAAAAACAAAATATAAAAGCTTTCCCTTCTGAATCGCTTGAACCATTGAGTGTTTCGTTAAAAAAGGGATGGTCATCCATATTTATCTATTTAGGTGCAATTATTCCATTAATGCTTACTATTGGGCCTTTATCAGATAGCTTGATTAATACCCCTTCTATAGGAGAAGAAGCAATCGATAGTATTGATATTGTTGTTTGGATACCAACCCTGATGATTGCTATCGCTTTTTTATTAGGAAGGAAAGCGTTACCAAATTCCAGCCAAGAGTTCATGGAATTTATACAAAAATCCATACCTCGATTTACAGTAATTGGTGCACTTATTTTCTTTGCTGTAGCAGCAAGCGAGGTTTTAACGAAACTCGGACTCTCTGATAATATCGCACAATTTATTGATGCCCTAAATTCTCCAGCATGGTTAACATTATTACTATTGGGCATAGGAATTACGATTATAGCAGGACCTTTAACATCAACGGGTACTTTAACAGCTGTAGGTTTAGTTTCATATGAGATATTAGTTGCAAGCGGATTCTCACCTTTAATTGCTGCTGTTGCAGTGATTACGTTTGCTTCAACATCAGCACAAATGCCGCCAGCTTCGGGATCAATTTATATTGCATCTGGCATAGTAGGTGCGAAGCCTGAAAAAACATTTGGTATGTTAATTCTTTATTATGCCGTTCCTGTTGTAATAATAGGATGGTTAATAGGAATGGGAATTTTACCAATTTGGGGAGGATAAAAATTGCAAAAATTTCTAGAAAAAGCTTTTATAGTAAGTCTAATACTATCCATTTTGACTGCATTGATTATGGTTTTAACACAATTGTTTGGATTAATAATTGGTAATGGAGAATTAATGATAAATGTCAGCGATTTATTACTAAGAACCGCAATTATATTAGCTGCAGTATTTTCAGGTATTGCATTTATATTGGGTTACTTTCCAAAATATAAAGGGAAATCGGATTAATCTCGACAAAGATGATGAGAAATCATTTGTGTAAATGAATTGGAATCCCAAAAATGAGGCAGGCTATCCTTAAAATCGGAGAATTTAATGAGGAAAGGAAAACCTGCCCTGTTTTAAAGAAAATATGATGAGTAAGCACCTTAGCTATATTCTGTATTAATCTTTTCTTTCATTACCACATCATTGTTCTCCTCCGCACTTCCTCTAAAACCTTCCTTGGTGCTTCCCTAACCTCAACATCATCCCCCAAAAAAAGCAGCCAATTCACCATCTCACTAACCTCCTCCTCATTCCTCACATCAACAAACGTGTTTAAACGCGCCCGAGTCTGGTAAGGATTAGTATAAGAAATAGAAACAGTCAGCGGATGATACTTTTTAAATTGAGCAATCGCCTTTGGCCCCAGTTCAAGCACGAGATTAATCTCTTCTTTCTGGCTGCGCTGTTTTTCCAAAATCTTTTTCCTGCTCATCCTATGCTTAACAGGATAGGTGCGAATATCGGTAAGCTGATCCACAGGAATAATCTGTGTCTTTTCCTCCTCGAAATGAAAGCCTTCCATCAACCAGTAGCTTTTCTCCCGGTAAAGATGCAGAAGATAAATCGGATAGGATTTACACTCCTCCCCTTCCTGTACAGTAATCCACAAATAGCTATCCATAAGGATGTGTTGGATAAGCTGCTCCAACATTGGATGAGGCAGATCAGACAAATCAAGAAGATCAGGATTATTCGGATTGGTCCCTTCAAATAGGAGTATTTGATTTAAAAGCACCAGATCGTCCTGTTGATTTTCAGAGATAAGGCCAAGTAGTTTTTCAGCCAGGGACTGGCGGCTTTTCAAATAGGGAAGCTGCTGATTTCTGGTAGCCATAAACGCAAGAAAAAGCGCTTTTATCTCATTATCCGTAAAACGGACCGTTGGCAAGACAGAGTTATTCATAACAAAATAACCTCCGTCCCTTCCAACTTCAGCAACAAGCGGCATTCCCATCGCTTCAATTTCTTTGATATCTCGAATAGCAGTCGAACGAGAAATAGTAAATTCATGCATGATTTCTGATATAGTAAAACGTGAACGATTATTGATATAGCGCATGATAGTATTAATTCGCTCTACTTTTCTCATGATATCCTCCTAAACAGTATCATTTTTTGACATGATTTAAGGTTAGTATAAACTTATCAAATGAAAAGACAACACATTTGATACAATTTCTAAAAAAGGATGGTTTTAACTATGGCAAATTATACGTTAGAAGAAAAAGACAGCTTTGTTGTGTTAGGCTTTGGAACAGATCTAAAGAGTGATTATACAGATTACATGGGCATCAATCAGGAAAAAGCGGATTTCTGGAATAAAGTAAATGAGGATGGAACGCTTGATAAGTTAAAAACCGTTGCTGAAAATGAGTATGTTTTTATTGTCAATGAAGCAGTGAATAACAAGATGATGCATTATGTCGGTGTGCTGACAAAAGAGACTTTACCTGATGCGACAAGGGTGATTCAATTTCCTCAAGGGGAATATGTTGTTGTAAAAGGAGAAGCGGAAACAGCTGAAGTCCTGCATGAGACACTTACTGGTATGGCTTTTGGCGAGGCTCTGCCGGCAGCACAGGATGTTGCGTATGTCGGCGGACCAAATACCTCTGTTGAGATGGGGCAGCGTGACGGTAAGGTATTTGGTGAAATGTGGATTCCTGTAGTGCGGAAGTAATAGTGTTCTGACAGCTTAGATTCCAAACAACCTGCCTGTGTATACAGACGGGTTGTTTGATTAATTATTACTTACCTATACAAAAGCATTCTTCTTACATTTTCTCTCTACAATCTTTTTTCTTTAATCTTATCAATGTTAATTTATAATGAGATACATTAATACATCCCATTACTTCAAATTTTCAACAAACTCTTTATAATTTCTAGCTTTTATCAATCTCTTAACCAACGTACTATTATCAATTATCTCTCCAAGCATTTCATACATTCCCTGCAGGTCTTCCTGAGAATATTTTTTGACACATAAAAGGCAAATAAATTGTACTGGTTTATCTTTCCATTTAATCGGTTTTTCTAACGTACATATAGTTAAAAAAGTTTTCTCCGTTTTCGGAGTTATTGGATGTGGTATAGCTACTAAATTGCCGTATGAGGTAGGGGCAACCTCTTCTCTTTCATAAACTGCTTCTATAAATGTATCGTCTACGAGGCCCTTCTTAATCAATTCATTGTTAAGAAAGCTTAAAACTTCATCCATTGTTTGATACTCTTTTCGAAAAAACATTAAATTTTCATTAAAATAGGTATTTATAGATTGGCTTTTCTCCTCTACAAATTGTCCAATTTTAATTAAATCATTTTCCCCTAGAATAGCATTTACCTGAATTACCGGCACCGAAATTTCACCAGAAATCGGAATAGAACTAACAATAAAATCAATATTATTTAAATTATAATTACGTAATTTATAATACTCCGTCGTGCCAACAACATCCAGTTCTTTACCAAATTGATTTTTCAATTTATAATAAATTAATTGAGCTGTACCAAAGCCCGAAGCACAAACAATTAAACAACGCTTTGGTCCAGACATCAGCTTTCTTCTTTCTATCGCCGCCCCTATATGAAGTGCAATATAGCCGACTTCATTCTCATCTATTTCTGCTCCCATTTCTTCGCTAATTGTCAGCCCAGCTGAAATAGCTGCTTCAAATGCCAGCGGATAATTCTTTTTTATCTCTTCCAACATCGGATTGCGGATATTCATACCGTACTTATATCGATTTACTGCTGGTTTTAGATGAAGGCTTAACCCAAAAATCAATTCTTTATCGTCTTTTATTCCCAAATTAAATTCTTGATCTATTTTATCCAGCGCTCTAGAAACATAACAGAGAATATTCTCATCAATCACTTCTTCTACCGCGTTATTTGCTTGAGAAAGCATTTTTGTCCCGAGCAAATGAAGTGTAATATAAGCTACCTCAGCTTGAGGAAATGTAATCTCTAACTTTTCCTCTATTTCCTTAACAATCTCCTGAGCTACTTTATATTCCTTCTGTTTCAAAATATCCTGTACGTCCATATTATATAGTTTTACATAATGTCCACTTTTAGTTCGTTTATAGGCAATAACAATATGCACTAGCAAATTATTCAATGCAATGTCTGAAAGAGTGATTTGATGAAAATTAATTTGATTCATAATTATTTGCAAAAATACATTTAACAACTTTTGATCAAAGCTTGTTAAATGTAAATCTACCAATTGTTCACCCATTTCTTCCTTTCGGTCAAATATATATTCAGACATACAAAAACGAATCTTCATTTCATCCCCTTTCACCTTCAAACCATAATTCGGACGTACATCTAAGTCAATTTCATATGCAGACAGTATTACTCTCACATGCTTTAAATCATTTTGAATGGTAGACCTGCTAATATACATTTCTTCTGCTAGATCGTCTAACTTAATATAATCTTGATTAAGTAAGAGACGAATGATAATATATTTTATTCGTTCCTCAGGTGTCCGCGGAACATACTCGCCGACGGTTTGATCATGACTTGATATTTCTTTTAAAAAGTTACGAAAGTATTGTTCATCGATAACCTTCAGCTGATACCCCTTCCCTTTTAACGATTCAATCGTTCCACCATGCTCTTTTAACAAGCTAGAGAGGGCTTTCATATCTTCCCTTGTTGTTCTGACTGTGACATGATTTACGGCAGCAAGATACCTCCCTGCTACAGGAGCTTCTGCTGCCATTAATTCTCGTAATATCATTTTCATCCTATTTTCTAACATCTTTTTACTTCACCTTACTTTCGGGTGTGTAAATATATTTATTTCTTCTATATAAATTATTTTAACAATAAAGGTCCTGACTCAAACATAGAACCAGAACCTTTACCTATATTTTTTTTTAGAACCACATAGCAAACTTTAAAGTTTTCACAATCTCAATTATAAATGCCAAACAATTATCTGAGAAAAAGCGTTCCTGATTCCGTATTTAAATCCACAGAAAACATTTCAAAGTGGACACTTACAAACAATCTAAAGAAAGCGGACCGCTGCGTCGTTTTTTAATAGAGTTCTCTTACTAAAAACCATTATTTTCGGAAACCTCTTTAATCCAATGTGCACTTTTCTTCGGTGTACGTTTTTTAGTTTCTAAATCAACGGAGAAGAAACCATAACGGTTTTTATAACCATTCATCCACGACCAGTTATCCATAAAGGTCCATAAATGATATCCCTTAGCATTACATCCCTCTTGAATTGATTTATGCAGCCATTTTAAGTGTCCCTGAATAAATTCAATACGATAATCATCCTGAATTTCTCCATTTTCCAAGAATCGTGCTTCATCTTGAACTCCCATTCCATTTTCAGAGACAAAGGATTCAATGTTTCCATAGTTCTCCTTTAAGTTAATCATAATATCATAAATTCCTTTTTCGTAGATTTCCCATCCACGGTATGGGTTCATTTTTCTACCCGGCATTTCATAGTTATCGAAGAACCAGTCTGGCATAAAAGGACTATATGGATTTGGTAAATGCTCTTTCGCTTTCACACGGCGTGGTTGATAATAGTTAACACCTAGAATATCAACAGTGTTAGCTTTGACAAGTTCCTTATCACCATTTTCAGTGATGGGTAATTGACCATACTCCTTTAATATTTCAATTAATTCCTCAGGATATTCTCCCAACACAGCCGGATCTAAAAAACTACGGTTAAAAAATAAGTCTGCAATACGTGATGCTTTTATGTCAGCAGGATGTTGACTTCGCGGGTAAGATGGAGTCAGATTTAAAATGATACCTATTTTTCCATCTCTCATTCCTGAAGCACGGAAAGCCTCAACTGCTTGAGCATGAGCAATCATCGTATGATAAGCAACCTGTACTGCACGCCTTCCATCTACTATATTAGGATAATGGAAATCATAAAGATAACCGCCTTCTACTGGTACAATAGGTTCATTGAATGTAAACCATTTAGAAACACGATCACCGAACAACCGGAATGCTTCACGGGCATACATTGTATATGCATCAACAACTGATCTGCTTTCCCACCCTCCTTCTTCTTGTAACTCATATGGCATATCAAAGTGGTATAAATTCACAAAAGGTTCAATACCATTAGCAATTAATTCATCAATGACATTATTATAAAATTTCACAGCTTCGTGGTTTACTTCCCCACGTCCACCTGGGATTAGACGAGACCAAGAAATAGACAGACGAAATGTATTATGCCCAATTTCCTTCATTAATTGGATATCTTCTTTATAATGGTGGTAAAAGTCTGAGGTGGTCTCTGGTCCTACCCCTTCATAAAAACGATTGGGTTCTGTTTCATACCAATAATCCCAGATGTTTTTTCCTTTTCCATCTTTATTTGCAGCACCTTCCGTCTGTGTTGCTGATGCTGCACTTCCCCACCAAAATCCTTCCGGGAACTTGTATTGTACAGTCATGATATACCTCCTAATTATTATGATGATATAATTCAATGATCTCTGTTGCTAAATCACGAACAGTCATAGCATTCATTAAATGATCTTGTGAATGGATTAAAATAATATTGATTTCAGTACTTTTTCCATTAGCTTCTCCTTGAAGCAGGTTTGTTTGAAATTCATGTGCTTTATTTAGTTCCTCACCCGCTTCAATTAATTTACTTTCTGCTTCTTCAAAGTTTCCTTCTTTCGCTTCTTGAATGGCTTCCATTGCACTAGAGCGACCATTTCCTGCATATAAAATAATTTGAAATGCAATTTCTGTAATATTTTTCATGCACTTTCCCCTCTTTTCAATAGCTGACATCCTATATTTTATAAATAGGATTGATCCCGTTTTTACCGCTAGGACCATTTTCTTGTTAGATTAATAATTTATATTCATTTTATATATAGCGACGTACATATCCAGCATTTAGTAAATTTCACCCTCTTTCACTATGATAAAGAAGATTGCTCAATTGACAATCAGCTGGATGTTCAGTCGCAATTATATTCTTATAGCGATAATCACTTCTGCTTGTGATTCTCTTTATGCTCCAAAAAGATTGCTTTAATCCATTTTTTAATAAATAGACAATGGTGCTTTATTTTTATTTGCTGCTTTTCTTCTCATTTTCATAATAGCTTTTATCAATAATCTTAAGGAAAGGCCACCAGATTATCATTACGACTATTAAGTTAAATGCTTGCAATACTGCCCCCTGCCACGCATTTCCTGTCGCCAAGAATCCACTGAGAAGCGGCGGCGTAGTCCATGGCACAATAATTCCTGCTGGTTTTGGTACGATACCCGTTGACATCGCAAAGTACGTTATAATCGTTACAACAACTGGTGCAAGAATCCAAGGAATGAGAGATAACGGATTCATAACAATTGGCAGCCCAAAGATGATTGGTTCATTTACATTAAATATACTTGCTGGTGCACCTAGTTTGCCAAGTTCTTTCATCTGCCTGCTTCGACCTATTATTAAGATTAAAATGATAACTGCTAACGTCATACCAGTTCCGCCCATACCAACTAAGAAGGTATCAATAAACTGTTTGGTTACAACGTTTGGTATTTCTTGACCAGCTTGGAATGCTTGTAGATTTTCATTATTTAAAGCGTACCAGATTGGGTCAAATACAGAGTTTATAATAATCTGACCGTGCAATCCAAAGAACCAAAATACTTGAATTAAAAGAACAGCAATAATTGTTGCTGGTAAACCGCTGCCCAGAGCAGTCAGTGGCTCTTGAATAAGCGTATAAATAAAATTCTGTATCGTATCAAACGGAGTAAAGCTGAATACAATTCTGAGAACTAAAAAGATGGATAATGTCAAAGCAACCGGAATCAATGCACTAAATGATTTAGAAACCTGATCTGGTACTCCAGCCGGCATTTTAATTGTCCAATTTTTTTGAGTGAAAAATCTATATAACTCAGCGGAAACGAATGCGGTAACAATTCCTAAAAACATGCCTTCCGCACCTAAGCTTACAGCCGGGATAGCACCAGCCACTCCTTCAAGAACTTGAGGTGTTAATATTAAGAAAGATGCGATGGCAACTGTACCACCATAAATAGCTTCCAAACCGTATCGCTGCGTTAACTTATAACCAATACCTACGATAACAAATAATCCCATAAGGCTTAACGTTGATTCTGATGCTGGCGCTAATGCATTTTGGTAAGTTGCAAACGCTTCTTCTCCAATTAACCTGTCTAAGAATGGCAGATTTGCCAAAACAACGAAAATGGAACCGAAAATAATAAATGGTAACGCAACCATGAACCCATCACGTAAAGCTGTTAAATATCTATTGTTGTTTAATTTATCCGCAATCGGCAACAGAATATTTTCCAAAAACTCCATAAACTTATTCATTTATTAGTCCTCCTTTGACGGTTATTTTTCAATCAATTCTAATGCTTGATTTAAAACAGCTTCCCCATCTACACGTCCATATGTCATTGGATCAATAACATCTAATGGAATTCCAACTTCTTCTGCTACAGGAGTATACTTCTTCTTCATGAATCTCATTTGCGGGCCAATCAAAAGAACATCTGCCTTTTCCATTTCACTTGGTGCTTTATCTTGCGCAACAGCCCAAATAGTTACTTCAATGCCTTTAGCTTCTGCTGCTTCCTCCATTTTTTTAACTAATAGACTTGTTGACATACCTGCTGAACATGCTAATAATATTTTTTTCATCTATAATTCCTCCTAAAGTGTTTTATTAAAATAATGTTTTGTGAAACTATCCTTATAGTAATTCTAAAACGCTTACAACTAAACACATTGTTTTTCCTCTTTGAAGGGGAAATACATTAAGATGCACAAAAAACATCTACACTCTCCAGTGTTGCACAAATCTTGCTTCATCTGCCTGTGCTTCGCCATATATAAAAATTCTTCAGCTTCTCAAATATTGATTCTACAACTTCCAACGAACATAACCAACACTAAAACCTTTAATACACACTATCTTGGCATGTTTTTTGCTAGATAAAAGTAAAGGAGGTGAACGAATGAGGTGTTTTATATTCGCAACACACGGCTATTTATCAGACGCATTTGTATATTCCATAGAAATGATACTGGGACAGCAAGAAAATATGCACTCTATCAAAATGAATCCAAATACGAGCACAGAATCTATCAAAGAACAATTGCAAAACATAGTTACCCAGCAAGAATCTGATACGGAATATGTAGTGCTCACAGATATTTTAGGCGGAAGTATTACTAATTTAATGGCCGAATGGATGACGAAAGAAAATATTCATGTTCTAACCGGAACCAATCTCCCAGTGGCTATTGAATTAATTAGTAACAACGAAGATATTAGTCTCAAACAACTTGTTCACAAAAGCATCTATCAAGGAAAAGAAGGGATTGTCTATGTTAATGAAGTTGTCGAAAGGCAGGAACAGGAAAGGATGGAATTCTGATGATTAAACTGGTAAGAATCGATGATCGGTTATTACATGGGCAGGTAGCTTTTGCCTGGTCAAAGCACTATGACATCAATATCATCTTGGTGGCGAACGATAATGCTGCTCAGGATAAAACGAAACAAATGGCTTTAAAAATGGCTAAGCCACCAAGTGCCAAGCTTTATATTAAATCAGTTGAAGACGCTGTCAAAGATTTACCAAAATTGGAAAACCCAAAAATGAAAGCGTTAGTCATCATTGATTCTACTAAAGACGCAAAATGCCTTGTAGATGCCTCGGATAATATTAAAAGTATTAATGTTGGCGGAATTCGAATGGCAGAAGGAAAGAAATTAATTTCCCGAGCGGTGGCAGTAGATGACGAGGACATTAAAAATTTAAAGACCATTGAAGAAAAAATCGAAGTAGAGGTTCGCCAAGTTCCTAACGATACAAAAAAATTATTTAAAAACCTTGTTTAAAAACGCTTTGGAAGGAGGAAGAAAATGCTGCTGGAAGCGATATTGATAGGACTTGTTGGAGCAGTTGGAATCCTGGATGGCAGAATTTTTGGACAGACCATGATCGAACGACCATTAGTACTTGGTCCAGTGGTAGGGCTGATTCTTGGAGACCTGCAAACAGGGATTATCGTAGGTGCTACACTGGAATTAGTTTGGATGGGAATTGTCGGCATTGGTTCAGCCACTCCCCCAGATGTCACTACCGGAGGAGTATTAGGAACTGCATTTGCCATTATGACAGACAGTGGCCCAGAAGTTGCCTTAGCCCTAGCTGTACCAATTGCTATTTTAGCACAGTCTTTAGGAATTCTGGTTCGTACGGTAAATACTTTTTTCATTCACCGTGCCGACCGTTACGCCAGGCAAGGTGATTCAAGAAAGATAACTCTTATGCATTGGCTGGGAATTTCTTTATTCTTTTTAAATGGATTTGTACCAAATTTTTTAGGAATTATGCTGGGTTCAGAAACAGTTGAGGCTTTTGTTAATAACATTCCTGCTTTTATTACGAATGGATTAGAGGTAGCAGCTTCGATGTTTCCGGCATTAGGTTTTGCTTTGTTACTTCAAATGACGTTCAGTATGAAGCTTTCTCCATATTTCTTTTTGGGATTTGTCATTGCTATTTACTTTGGCGTAGATATCACTGGAGTCGCCATTATTGGAGCAATCATTGCAGTAATACTTTATCAGTTAGATAAATCTGATGAAGAGGAGGTTTCTTTATAATGGAAGAACAAAATAAACCGGGCGAGATTACTAAAAAAGATTTAAAAAAAGTGTTCTGGCGTTCTTTCACACTTCAGGGTTCCTTTACCTATGAAAGGATGCAGGCCTTAGGCTACCTTTATTCATTAATTCCGCTATTAATTAAATTGTATCCTAATAGCAAAGAACGAGCAGAAGCGTATCAGCGACATTTGGCATTTTTTAATACGACACCAGCTGTATCCAGTTTTATTATGGGTATATCCGGAGCCATGGAACAAAAAAACGCGAAAGACAAAGAGAATTTTGATAAAACTACAATAAATAATATTAAAGTTGCATTAATGGGGCCACTTGCAGGAATAGGTGATTCATTTTTTTGGGGCACATTTAGAGTCATTGCTGCTGGTATAGGCATCTCTCTGGCAAGCGACGGAAATATGTTAGGACCTATCCTATTCTTACTGCTATATAATGTTCCACATTTTTTAGCCAGATACTATGGAACTTTCGTAGGGTTTAATAAAGGAACAGATTTGTTAGACAAGATTCAGGAAAAAGGGCAATTTGAAAAAATATCTTTAAGTGCATCGGTATTAGGTTTGATAGTGATAGGAGCAATGACAGGAACATTGATTGACCTATCCACTCCTCTCTCTTTCAGTATGCAAGGCAGTGAAGTGAACCTGCAAGATACACTGGATGAGATTATGCCAAAAATGATACCGCTTGGTCTAACCTTATTTATACTTTATCTATTAAAGAAAAGCGTCAAAGTGAACTATATTATGTTAGGAATTATTGTAATAGGAATTGTAAGTTCAGTTTTAGGTATTTTCTAAAGGAGGAATTGAAAATGACTGTTAATTTAATGCATCAATATATTTTGGAAGAAAAGGAAGTACTGCTCCATTTACTCGAAAACAGAAAAAAGATTGTAGGACCTGTGATTCCATCTGTAAATAAAGAAGTGAGAAATGTATATATTATCGGTTCAGGGACTTCTTATCATGCGGCAGTAGCTGCCAAGCCACTAATAGAAGAAGTAACTAATTGGGAGGTTCAACCAACTTATCCCACCCATTTTATGCAAGAAAAAATATCGGACAGCAAAAACAATCTTGTTTTAGGTATTTCACAGGGAGGCAGCAGTCTGTCTACGATAAATGGGATAAAACGTGCACAGAAAATGAATATCCCGACAGTTGGAATTTCAGAATATAAAGATAGTAATCTGGCCGATATATCTGATTATTATTTACCTATTGAAGTAGGAGATCAGGAAAAGGCTGGAGCAAAAACGAAAGGATATGTAGCATCTATCCTCACCTTAATGTTATTCTCATTAGAATTTAGCGAGTATAATCAGTTACTAAGTGACGAGAAGTACAATAATTATTTGGCAAGAATGAAGAAAACTTTCGAAAAGCTGGATGAAATTGTTCATGCTTCAGAAGAATGGGTTTATCAAATCAAAGATGAATTGACAAACGCCCGCGAAATCATGGTTATCGGGTACGGGTCCCATTATGCCACAGTATTAGAAGGGGCATTAAAACTTCTAGAAACGGTAAGGGTTCCAGTCATCGGGTATGAGATGGAAGAGTATATGCATGGTGTGTATAATTGCGTCAGTGAAGATAGTAACTTTATTTTTCTGGCATCCCAACACGAGAATCGGGAAAGATTACTAGCATTGGAAGAATTTCTGAGTAAAGTTACAAACCATTGTTATTTGATAGGAAGTGAAAAAACAAATGCTTCTCCGAAAGATTTGATTATTTCCAGAGATGAAGATTCAATATTTAGTGTCTTTGAATATATTATTCCTCTACAGCTTCTATCTGCTGTATTAGCAAATGAAAAAGGAATTGATCCTGCAGTTTCTAAATTCCAAAATTTCCATCAGCTGATGAAGAGCAAATCATAATAGGGCATTGCAGCGTATCTTCCGCCACGGATACGCTGCAATAACTATTTATTTTAAAAGGATGAGATAGATGGATATAGATCAACTAATTCAATTTCTAAGTCAACAATCCATAAATAGGAAAGCGCAGCAGCTGGGAAAAGGGGCTACGGCAACTTTGTTAAGCGATACATTTCAAATGAATCGAAGTGTAGCAAGTCGCCTGTTAAATGACTTATTTCACCGGCAAGAATTAATAAAAGTGAATTCGCGTCCCGTTCTATTCTATGAGAGAAAAACATTGGAAAACTTCTATCATAAAAGAGTGGATACATTTGTCTTTAAAAGTATTTCTGATTTAAAGAGCTATTTTTCTATCAATGAAAATATTTCAGATCCTTTCCAAGAGTTTATTGGTGAATCCATGGATACAAAAAATATGATTGAACAATGCAAGACAGCAATCAGTTACCCTCCGAGCGGGCTGCCAATTCTGATTACAGGAAATTCAGGTGTGGGAAAGAGTTACTTAGCAAAATTGATTTATGATTATGCTTCCAATGAAGAGATTATTTCAAACAATGGGAAATTCATTACTTTAAATTGTGCTGAATATGCAGATAATCCTGATTTAATTACTGCGAAACTATTTGGTCATGTAAAGGGAGCTTTTACCGGAGCGGATAATCACAAAATGGGTATTGTAGAAGCCGCGAATAACGGGGTATTATTTTTAGATGAAGCACATCGATTATCTTTTGAGAGTCAGGAAAAGTTATTTCTGCTAATGGATAAGGGAGTCTATAATCCCTTAGGTAGCAATGATATAGAGAAGAAGACAAATGTCAGGGTTATTCTTGCTACCACAGAGAACCCTGGCGAAGCTTTTTTACCTACTTTTACAAGAAGAATACCAGTGATTATCGATTTACCATCTCTTAATCAAATGTCTCTAAAAAACAGACAGACATTGATTAAAAAATTTTATAAAGATGAAAGCAAACGAATAAACAAAACCTTGGATATTTCTAAAAATGTAATCTATACACTCTTTAAATATGACCCTCCCGGCAATATAGGTGAACTTAAAAACGTTATTGTTTTTTCCTGCGCCAGTGCTTTACAGGAAAATTCCATGGCTGATGACAATATTTCCATTAACATCAGACATTTGCCTGAGCATTTAATAAAACTATATGCAGACAATAAGTATTATTTAAACTATCAATTCAAACATATCTTTTTAGATGAAATGGTGATTGATTACGAAGATGGACCTACATTAGCTGACAAACATATTACAAAAACAGAAAGCATAATCCATCATTTGTTTAAAGATATACGGACTAAAGTAAAAAATCATCAAGATATACCTTTTTCGGCTCTAGTAGAAGATGTAAAAAAATATTTAGACGAACTGCAGTCTTTTTCCCTTTTAGAAAGCTCTGAACAGAAAGTTAATACTATCGAAAAATTATTGTTCAATGTTCTAAAAGTTTATGATTATACCTTCTATTCACAGCAGACTATTTCAAAAATAACGAAGTATATTATTTACCGAAATGAATCATTTTCAGCGTTAACAGATGAAGAAGGTGTTTTTAGAAAGCTTTTAGAAGGCTTAAAACATGTTTATCCAAGAGAATTCAATCAGGCAAATCTGATTAAAGAAGAAATGGAAAATGTATTAGGATTAACAATTAATTTACTAGATTTGAATATCATTATTTTGTTTTTAAGAAGTTTCGAGAAGCTGACGGATAGTAAAGGAATCAAATCAATCATTGTCTGCCACGGGGAGAATACCGCTTCAAGCATTGCAAATGTAGCCAATAGATTATTGGGAAAATATCTCTTTCAAGGGTTTGACATGCCTATAGAAGTCTCTGTTTCAGATGTTATCGAGAAAATGAAATTATTCCTTAAAACCATCGATAACCATAATGATATTATTATTTTTGTAGACATGGGTTCCCTTACACAATTATCTGATCGATTAGAAAATAGCTTTAAAGGAACGATTGGTTTAGTCAATAATGTGACGACCTCCATGGTCATTGAAGCAGGAGAAAGTATCCTTCAAAACAAACCAATCAAGCAAATATTAGCGAAAATGAAGAAACAGATACCAAAGTATCAAATCATTGAACCTCCTGCAAACAAAAAAGAAAATGTTATTATTACTACCTGTGATACTGGTATCGGAACGGCTATGAAATTTAAAGAGTTATTGGACAGGATATTTAAAAACATAAAAAATATTGATGTTATCGCGTTTGATTATTCAACCTTGGAACATAACGAATCAGAAAGCGCTTTATTTGACTCGTACAACATTTTGGGTATTGTAGGAACATTGGATCCTGAAATAGAAGGAATACCCTTTGTAGCTATTGAAGACATAATCAACGGAGAAAATCAATTTAAATGGTATGAGATTCTTGGAACCGTATTGACAGAAAGCGAGATAACCGTACTTAACGATAAGCTTCTTAAGCAGTTTTCAATGCAAAGTGTGCTTGATCATATCACGATATTAAATCCTGAAAAAATCATTAATCATGTTGAAAGAGCATTAACCTTGTTACAGGAAATATTTCAAATTAAATTATCTAATTCTTCCAAAATCAGTTTATACATTCATATCAGTTGTTTGATAGAAAGACTCGTCAAACAACAGCCAATAGAGATTTATGCAGAATTAGATAATTTTGAGCATAAGCATCGAGAATTTATAGGCGGTATTAAAAAGGCGTTCATTCAATTGGAAAATGTTTATAACATCACTCTGCCGACGAGTGAAATCGGTTATATCCACGATATTATAAAGCACAATCATCTGGATTTTGCGTATTAGAATTATAATTAAGACGCTTCAATGTGTTACTGGCTAGAATATTATAGATGTTTATCAAGGTTCAACCTATTAAAAACTCTCCGATATAGTAAAATTTTTTTATAAGTTCTTCACTATATCGGGAAGTTCATTTTTTAACTTTTAATATATCCTTTAGTTTTTCTAAGGAGGTCAGAGAATTCTTTTTAATAATATCTCATTATACACCTTAAAAGATGTGCTTACTTATCAGCATTCCGGCTGTTCATACAGTCGGGATATTAATTATTAATCCAGTATCTGAGGTGTAGATTTAGAGGATTAAAAATAGAGGTGGATTCATATAACATTAAATTTTTATAACCAATTTATCAACTACTTGATTTTATACCAGGAGTAAGTTCTAATTTTTTTAAATCAATCACAAAACGATGCTTTTTTAATATGTCCAAACCCAGTAAAGCATTATGGTTGTTCGGCAACATACCGACATCTATTTCAAAATTTTTTATTGTGAAATTACCAATAACAATATGATTCATAGCCTTTGTATAAAAAGGTACTGTACTACCAATCCCATATGCTTCATAAATAGCATCTCCATTTTCATACATAACACCGATTTCTTCTAAAACATAAGTTGACCGTCATAGAATAATTTCATATCCCCTCCCCACTTTCACCATAGGATCTCTCCGTAAATGAATAATAAAATCTCGATTAGAAGTATGCTACAGCATTGTACCTTCTTTAGCATGAAAGAATTCTTTATTAGCATTCTTCTCTGAAACTGATTGAATCAGTTCTACTTCATCAACAATTTTTTTATCTCCTTCTTCATGATAATCCAGTATAGAAACCAATATAAACTGATTAGGAAATAATTCTCTCGCTTCTAGCCATCTCATATTCATATTCACCTTCCTATTATAGTATAAAGAAATACAGTATTTAGCTTAACCACCTTACCTTGTCAAAATATAGAAGATTCCCTCCCCGTTTTAACACAATCTCTAATACGTCCTTATATATTCAGTAAAGAAGGATTCATCATGATTAGTATAATCTTTGCTGCCTTGACAGAGTAATTGAAACATTTTAACTTCCCTATAGCATCTCTTGATTAAAAGTATGATTTACCCCCACAAAAAAACACCTCTGCCCATCACAGCAACAGAAGTGTCTTTCACATTATTCCGCCTTACTTACCTCATCTGCATAACCTTCACTTTTCGTATAAATTGTTAACCCCTTAATATTTTTTCCTTTATCAGAAAAAACAAAACTCGCCAGATAACCGACAACAAAGGAAACTAAGAAGGAAACCATACTCACAGCAAATGGAGTTAAATCCGTTCCTTGAACAAAATAAGCTACAATAGCCGCAGTTCCCAAACCTATAAAGACACCTGGTGTGTTAGCCCGTTTTGTTAAAATGCCTAATGCGAATACAGCTGCGATAGGTACTCCAAATAATCCAGTTATATCTAAAAATAGATTCCATGTTTCTGCTCTATTCGTAGAAACCAAGTATAATGCGGCAGTCATTCCTAATACACCGGCAATAATAACTACCAACCTTGCAAGTAATACATCATTTCCCTTCTTCTTTACAAAAAAGCGCTGTTTAAAATCGGTAATCACACAAGCAGAGATACTATTTAAACTGGAAGAGATAGTTGATTGAGCTGCCGCAAATATCGCTGCAATCAATAACCCTGCTACACCAGCTGGAAGCGTTGTCACAATGAAGTAAGGTACAATAGCCGACGTATTTACCTCTTCCGGTAAACCGCCAGAATTAGAGTAGTAACTATACAGCATCGTTCCCATTCCATAAAATATCGGAATCGTAATGAGTGCAAGCGCTCCATTTGTCCAAAGTGATTTATTCGTTTCTTTCATAGATTTCGTTGTTTGGTAACGCTGTACAACATCCTGACTCGCTGTATATTGATGCAAGTTATTAAAAATCGAACCTAAGAAGATGATAGGTATCGCAGCTGCAGCAGTTCCAAACTGAAAGTTCCCTGCAGTGATTAACTTATCATTCTCTAAAGCATCCGAAATAATTGTTGAGAATCCGCCATTTATATAGTTTATCCCAACACCAATGACAAGGATAGCTCCTCCAAGCAGGATGATTCCCTGAATAACATCGCTCCAGATGACACCCTCTATTCCACCGAGGAAAGTATAAATAATACATAAGATACCTACGATAGAGGCAATCAACATGGGGTTTATATCTGAAACCGATGTAATGGCAAGCGTAGGCAGATACACAACAATTGCCACACGTCCAATATGAAATAAAATAAATAATAAACTTCCCACAACTCTTAATGACGCCCCAAACCGTACCTCTAAATATTCATAAGCACTGGTAACGTTCAGCTTTCTGAAAAAAGGGATATAAAAATAGATCAGGATTGGAATAATTGCAAAAATAGCAATATTCCCTGCTGCATAAGACCAATCTGTCAAAAATGCCTGCTCAGGTGTAGACATATACGTGATCGCACTTAATGTCGTAGCATAAATACTAAATCCTGCTGCCCACGCCGGGATTTTCCCGCCAGCAGTAAAAAATTCGTCTGTATTTTTACCAGCCTTCTTTGTAAAATAAAGACCCACTCCCAGCATTGCAATCAAGTATACAATAATGACCAACCAGTTAGCCGTTCCCAGCCCTATTTTATCCATCTTATTTCACTCCTCGAATTATAAGATTTTTTACACACCTTCTGATAAAGCGTTTTCTTATTTAAGCGCAAAAGCCATTAAAAATGACTTTTGCACGCATATATTACAATTGGAATTGCTCTACTAATTTAACTACTTCTTCCTGCTTTGATTCATCAAAAGCTTTCATTGGCTGCTTGGTTGTCCCTGCGTCGATTCCTTTTACTTTTAAAATTTCTTTCAATGTCTGATAGATTCCCAGTTCAAGCACTTTTTCAATTAAATCATTGGTAACATGCTGAATTTCATAAGCTTCGGAAACCTTATCCTGCTGGCAAAGTTCAAATATCTGTTTTGCCCGCTGACCGTTTACATTGTATGTGCTGCCGATGGCTCCATCCACCCCGGAAATAGCACCGTAAATCAACATTTCATCAAAACCGGAATAAATCAGTTTATCAGGAAACTTATTTCGCAGTCTTTCTAACAGGAATAAATTGCTATCTGTAAATTTAACACCAATTACTTTTTCATTCTCAAACAGTTCTTCAAATTGAGCCGTTGAAATAGCCACACCGGTTAAGGCTGGAATAGCATAAATAATCATATTATTATTCGTTTTTTCAATGATGGTTTCATAGTAGGTCTTGATTTCTTCAAAACCAAATGGATAATAAAACGGTGTCACTGCAGAAAGACTGTCATAGCCTAACTCTGTAGCATATTGTCCTAACTCTACCGCTTCATCTAAATTAATCGAACCAACCTGCGCAATTAATTTCACATCTGACTTTGCTTCTTCTTTCACTGTTTTAAAGATAAATTTCTTTTGTTCCAGCGACAACATGAAATTTTCTCCAGAGCTTCCATTAACATATAATCCATCGACTTTTTGCACATCTATATTCTGCCTTACAATTTCTCGTAAACCTTTTTCCTTCACCTTTCCTTCTTCATCAAAAGGAACCAATAATGCTGAGAAAATACCCTTCATAATAAAAAACCTCCAAAGTAGTTGAAATAAATAAGTCTTTAAATATATAATATGGTCAGACCAATTTTCGATATGTTCATCATAGAAGGTGTCACCTTAATTGTCAAGATAATTTTTAGTAAATTTCGATTCCTGTATGCGTTTTATTTCTTTGAACCTTGAGAACACGTTGGCAGGAATGATAATTCTTTTAGATGCAAAAAATTATTATTATCTTCTTTTTTGCCTTCTGCTTATGCTGCTTCCTTATGTGTTATGATTATTCTATTAGGAGTGGTGTAGATGGCAATTCAAAAAACATCATTAGTAGAAATAGCAATGGATAGGATTAAAACATATATTCTTGAAAATAAATTAAAAGAAAATGATAAACTGCCTACGGAAAAAGAACTTATTGCCAAGCTGCAGGTAAGCAGAACGGTAGTAAGAGAGGCGTTAAGATCTTTAGAATCTATTGGTATCTTAAAAATCAAACCCGGCGGCGGAGTTTTTGTAGGGGACTCTGATTTCCGTTCAATTAAATCCATTCTCAAACATCATTATGAAGCTTATGGCGTAAAGATTAGAGAGCTGGTTGAAATCAGAAAAATTCTGGAGCTGGGTGCTTTAAGGCTGATTATCGAAAAAAATTTAGATGTAGATTTCGATTACCTGAAAAGCTTGAATCAAGAGTACTACCAAGCAATTACCCATAATTGGGACACCAAAAAATATGATCAGCTGTTCCACCAGCATATTATCCGAGAAGCAGATAATGAAACGTTTTATAATTTCACCGAGGTGATTCAAGAGTATTTCTCGCTTGTAAAAATTGATTTAATGCAAAGCAAAAAAGACTTGTTAGCATCTTACAAGGAGCATAGCGAAATACTGGCAGGTCTCAAAAACAAAAATTTAGAATACAGTCATAAAATCATGTCTGTACATTTTGAACCTATCTTTGACTATATTTATGAAATGGAAGGGTTAAAAGAAGATGGAACCAATTAATGCATCGGAAAGAAAATCTTTAAAACAAACAATTATTCAAGAAATAAAACAATACATTATCGATAATAATTTAAAAGCAGGCGACAGGCTCCCCGCAGAAAGAAAATTTATGGAAATATTCGGGGTGAGCCGTTCTGTGATCAGAGAAGCATTAAGTTATCTGGAAAATACAGGTGTAACCAGAGTCCGCCAAGGGCAAGGTGCTATTTTAAATGAATCGAATATTGACAAATTACTTGATAGCTTCTTTTTTCTATGGCAGGTGAACGGCGGCGACTTAAAAGACATTCAAAGCCTGCGTGTCATATTTGAATCCAGCGCAATGGAAGAGATTATTAAAATTGAAAATAACAATAATCTTCTCAAACTGAAAGAGTCAGTTATAAATAATAGAGAAGCCGTGACAAGAGAAGCGTTTATAGAAGCGGATATGAACTTCCATAAACAGCTGTTAGAAGCCACGAATAATGTGTTGTTTATACAGATGACCAATATGATAACCAGCTACTTTTTTGAATCTGCATCACGTATCGATATAACACATCAAGAATTTCAAAAAATAAATGATGAACACGAAAAAATGGTAGATATGCTAATTAACAAGGATGTGGAAGGAGCAAAAAGTCTATTGACGGCTCACATAAATAATACGAAGAAAGTTTAGGTGGTGGAAGGTGAATTATGTATCGATAGATATTGGTGGAACGTTCATAAAATATGGCGTGATGGATACGAACCACGTCTTTCAATTCCAAAGCAAAGTGGAGACAAAAGTAAATATAGACGATGCCATCTATCACCAAGTAGAAGCCATTATTACGGAACAAAAGCACGCATACACGATTTCAGGAGTCGGCATCAGCACAGCTGGAATCGTTGATAGAAATAAAGGTGAAATCGTTTATGCCGGCCCAACGATTCCCAACTACGCAGGAACGGCTTTTAAAAAAAGACTGACGGAAAGATTGAATGTACCTGTATATGTTGAAAATGATGTGAACGCAGCCATGCTGGGCGAAGTTTGGAAAGGCGCTGCCAAAGGAGCAGACAACGTATATTGCTTAACGCTCGGTACCGGCATCGGAGGCGCTCATTACGATAATCATCGATTGATTGATGGAGCTAATTTAAAAGCCGACTCCATTGGCTACCTTTTATATGATCCCGAGACCAAATTGAATTACGAGCAAAGAGCCTCCACTTCAGCACTGAATAATGTGCTAAAAAGTGAACTTGGAAATGCATTTCATGCTGAAAAAGCGTTTGAACTGGCGCGCTCCGGTGACATGAAATGCTACGATGTGATTTACAAATGGACCGCAGAAGTAGCAAAAGGTTTAGCCCAAATCATTCTAATGAAAGACCCTGCGATAATACTAATTGGCGGAGGAATCTCCAGACAAGGGGACTATCTGCTGAATCTCATTAAAAATCAGCTAACTATTTTCCTGCCAGCTCATTTTTTAAATACCGAATTGAAAATAGCGCAACTCTATAACGATGCTGCTTTATACGGAGCAGTCTTCCCATTCTTTAAGGAGGATTGATAACATGCTAGAAAAAGTGGAAAAGTCTTTAATCGTTTCCTGTCAGGCATTACCTGATGAACCGCTGCACAGTTCTTTTATTATGTCTAAAATGGCGTTAGCAGCAAAAGAAGGCGGTGCTGCCGGCATCCGCGCTAACACAAAGGAAGATATTTTGGAAATAAAAAAAGAAGTGGGCCTGCCAATCGTAGGTATTGTTAAGAGAGATTATCCTGACAGCCCTGTCTTTATTACGGCCACCTATCAAGAAATAGATGAACTTTTAGAAAGCGGCTGTGAAATGATCGCTCTTGATGCAACTGCAAGGAAACGGCCAAATAAGATAGAGCTTAGCGAATTAGTAGATTATATACGCAGTCAGAACAACACTGTGGAAATCATGGCGGATATCGCTACATTAGAGGACGCAAAAATAGCTGAGCGTTTAGGATTTGACTGTATTTCTACCACCCTTCACGGGTATACAGAAGAAACAGCCGGAGAAAAACTCTATCATCATGATTTTCAATTTTTAAAGGACGTATTGGAGGCAGTTCAAATTCCTGTTATTGCGGAAGGAAATGTCATCACTCCAGAAATGTTTAAGCGCTGTCTGGATTTAGGTGCTTATGCGAGTGTTGTCGGCGGAGCAATCACCAGGCCGAAAGAGATTACGAAGCGATTTTTGGAAGATTAACTATTTCTGATTAATGAAAAACAGCTATGGAGGTGGTACCGACCCTCCACAGCTGTTTTTCATTCTCTTCTATTATTAAATTTTTTCTTAAAGAGATGTATCAGTGGATGACTTACTCACATCCAACCCCGTCTCCATCCCGATCTAGATGAGGGCCATATCCAGGATCACCTTCACGCACTGGTGCTGCACCAGCTTCTCTTGCTGCCGTACAGTTCTGATATTGCACATTGGAACTAGAGGATGATTCACTCGAACCCGAACTAGAATCAGATTCTGAGCTGGAGCTAGAGCCAGATCCGGATTCAGAGCTTGAAGAACTGCCGCTGGAGCTTGCAGTAGCCGAACTGGATTCTGCACTTGTCACCTGAGACTCCAAGTCGGTAATGTCGCCCTTTAAGGATTCATTTTCTTCAGATAGTGCATCAACTTCATCATTTAGAGAGTTAATTTGCTCATTTTCCTCTTCCAAGGATGCTACCAGCTTTTCATACTCCTCTATGTCGTCAGAAGCTTCCTCTGCCTCTGCTGTCAAATCAGCTATTGCATCCTCATGCTTGCTTTCCAGTTCTGCAATCTCAGATGTATGCTGCTCTTCCAGCTCCGTAAGTGCTTGTTCATGATCAGCATGGATGCTTTCTAATTCACTGTTGAGTTCTGTATTTTCTTCTGTTAACTCTGTTACCTTCACTGTATTTTCGTCTGACCCAATAAGGCCTATTCCAAAAGCTATCAAAACTATTCCGCTTATTGCAGTACTATAGAATAACCGTTTATTTAATACTTTTTCCCGCTTAAGAAGACTCTTCTGAACGACATGGGAAATGATATAGATAAATGAAAAAATTAAAACTAAAACCCCTAGAATCAGTAATGCAAAAACCAATTTTCTTTTCTCCCCTTTTTAATAAGTTACTGCAACTCAAAATAACTGAAGAAGCAGCTTTGTCTATTTTTGCATCTCTATCCTATTTACCTGCTTGAATGATTGCTTGTCTTATTATGTAATAATGTATAAAGTTCGTTATTTATGCTTTTGTTTATAACAGGATATAAAGACACAATACTATAATCATAGTTAATTACTCCTAAAAAAACAAGAGAAAATGAAGTATTGTTTGTAGTTTTGATAAAAATTGAATAATTATCCTTATAATTGTTGGAATTTTAATTTTTACAGCTTTATATTATTTTTAATAAATAATTATAATACTAAAAAAGTGAGACAGATTTTACTCTGCTCACCTTTTATATTCCCTGTCGTATCACTGTCAACGGAGAGTTCTGTCCTGATATTCTGCGTAAAATAAATAGTATTTACTCCATTCTCTCCTCCCCGCCGCACCCAACAATCAACTCAATTGCTTTCGGCACCTGCTGGATATCCCAAACAGGCACAATCCATGGAGGAGTAATAACCTTCTCATCAAAATCCTTTCTTACAGAAACCTCCGGATTTTGCAGCCAAATTGAATGCATCCCAACTTTATTAGCTCCAATAATATCCGTGTCCCATGTATTACCTATCATAATCGCTTCATGAGGCTTGATGTTCAGTGCATCCAATACGTTGTGATATACGATGCCATCCGGTTTTTCTGGAATAGCTGGATCCAGTTCTGATTTCGTCGCAAAGACATATTCAAATCTATCTAAAATATGTAATCTTTTTAATAGATTTCGAACAACGTCGCTGTCACTGGTTGCTGTATTGCTGAGAATCGCATGCTTTAAACCCATATGACTTATGGATTCGAACACTTCCAGTACATGTTCCCTTAATTCTATTTCCGGATATTCCGTAAGCGGTTTTTCATCCATTCTTCCGTTTGGCGGGGTCGTTAATGTTTCTCCCAAATCCCATATGATGTGAGTTACCATCCATTTCATCCTCTCATTTTTATTCACGTTTCATCCTTCTATTAATTCATGTACAGTATATCGTGAAAATAGCATCTTTCCTAATCATTAGAAGAAGATGCTTTCAAATAAAGTTCTCCAAACTCCCCTTCGAAATCACCCGCCCTCCATCAAAACATGCTATGATTAGCTAAACAATCAACAGCAAAGGCTTTTATGACAAAACCAATGGAGGGACAACAATGAGCTTAGACTATACCAATTCCATTCCGCTTCATGTCCAATTAAAGCAAAAAATAGAGCAGAACGTATATAATGGCCGTTATGCAGATAAAATCCCCAGCGAAAGAGAATTAATGGATGAATATTACGTCAACAGAAGTACTGTCAGACAAAGCATCCAGCAGCTTGTCCTGGAAGGCATCTTAATGAAAAAGCCGGGAAAAGGAACCTTCGTTGCGGTAAGCACCATTAATGACTGGCTTGGAAATCTCAGCAGTACCTCTGAAAATATGGAGAAGATGGGAATGACTCCAGGAGCAAAACTGATTACATCGCAAGAAATTGAATTATTCGGAAGGTTAAAAAAGTTACTGGGCTGGAAAAGGCCCACCATTTTAAAAGAATAAGATTCGCTAATGATTTTCCTATGGGAATCGAAAGGCACTATTACCCCGTTACCTTAGGAAAGAAATTAGCACAATTCAACCTGAATCAGGAGACATTTTATGAGCTGCTGGAAAGGGAGTTAAAAGTCAAAACCTTTCAAGCAGAGCAGGAAATCAGAGCGGGAGTTTCCACAGCAAGTGGTTCAGGATTGTTGCACATTCCGGAGGGATCAAGCATCATGATTGCAGAAAGAAAAATCACTGATAAAAATGGCGGTTTTGTCGAATTTGAGAGAGCTTTTTATCGGGCAGATATGTATTCCTTCAAAATAAAATTGTCGAGAAATAGCAAATAATGACATAATCCTCTCCTTCGTGTTAACTGGTACGGACATTCTAACCATCTTGAGAAGACGATGTTATATCGTATAAAATATGGGGTATACCTATGTATATTAGCAAAATTGGCATTCACCAATCTGTTGGCTGAATGCCTTCGTTGCCTTTATACGGATAGCAGGGTTTTATACGGTTTAATCTGTCAAAAACAGACAATTTTTTTCAAAATAACACCGTCTATCATTCAGAAAAAATTCATACCATTCCATATTCGAAGGAGATTAACTTATGAGAGAAGTGAAAAAGAGAGAGACACTGACCAAAACACTCAAGCCGCATTGGGTCTGGGCGATTGCGTTAGGATCAGCCATTGGCTGGGGAGCCTTTGTGCAGCCAATCAATTGGATGTCCACCGCCGGACCGCTCGGAGTAATAATCGGCTTCTTTATCGGTGCCTTGCTCATGATTCTGATTGCCGTCAGCTATGGGTTTCTGATAAAAAGCTTTCCCGTTTCCGGAGGAGAATTCGCTTATGCCTATGTCAGTCTCGGCAGGACGCATGCTTTTATTTCCGGATGGTTTTTAACTTTAGGGTATATCTGCATCGTGGCACTGAATGCATCTGCATTTGCGCTGATGATTAAATTTATCTTTCCAAGATTGATTGAAAATATCCCGCTTTATCAGATTGCCGGCTGGGATGTCTATTTGACCGAAATTTTAGTAGCAGCCATTTTACTCGCTTTATTTGGATTTTTTAATATTAGAGGAACGACCCTGTCAGGAAGTATGCAATTCGTTTTTTGTATCGTTATGATTGCAGCTATTTTTATTCTGCTGCTTCTCGTCGGCATCCAGCCAAGTGCAGGTTTTTCTAATATTACACCAATGTTCCCGCCAGAAACAACAGCAATTGCTGCGATTATTTCCATTGTTGCCATTGCTCCATGGGCTTATGTCGGCTTTGACAATGTTCCGCAAGCTGCAGAGGAATTTGATTTCCCATCCCATAAAGCATTTCGTTTAATCGTCTTTGCTATTTTAGCTGCAGCTACATTATACAGTTTAATGATTATAGCAACCTCCATGATTCGCCCATGGGAAGGCGTTGTAGAAGAAAATCATATCTGGGGAACCGGATATATTGTTGAAGAGCTGCTCGGACCTTTAGGGTTAGCCATCCTTGCAGTCGCATTGACAATGGGAATTTTTACTGGGTTGAACGGCTTTATCATCTCATCCAGCCGCCTATTGTTCGCCATGTCCCGGGCAAAGATTATTCCGGAAGGCTTCTCCAAGCTTCATCCGAAATATAAAACGCCATACTGGGGCATCATTTTCGCAGTAATTGTTGCGATGCTGTCACCATGGTTCGGAAGAGAAGCATTGATGTGGGTGGTAGACATGTCCTCCATCGGTGTAACCATTGCTTATTTTTATACATGCTATGCAGCTTCTACCTTATTTAAAATGAAAAAGGATCACACCTTTAACGAGAAAAAACATATTGAAGCGCCCCGGAAGAAAATTATCGCTATTCTTGGGATGATTGCCAGCATTATCTTCCTGGGATTGCTGCTTATTCCAGGCTCTCCTGCATTCTTAGGAGTAGAGTCCAGAATTGCTTTAGCTGCGTGGATTATTTTGGGGATTATCTTTTACCTGATCAAGCGCAAAGATCTCAAGAAGATTCCGGAGAAAGAATTGAGTTATTATATTCTCGGGAAGGAAGAAATTGAGATTGAGAAGGATGAGTAAATAGCAGGAACGGAAAAAGGATTTTCAAATGGAAGGTTTGAAAATCCTTTTTCCGTTCTTGTGTGATGAATTAAATTATTCACTTCTATTTTATAGTAAGAAGAATGGAGCAACACCAATATTATCGATTGGTATTGGTGACAGATGCATACTCCGGCATATACCTAGAGCCGAATCATGAAATACGGCATCTTCCGCAGCATAAAATACCTTGTTTTTTATATCAGCTTTTCTCCCAGTCCCATTGCTTAACCTGACTTTCCTACAAAGCTTCAGATGGAGCTGAGAGCTGGTAATTCTTCGCCATACGAGCAGCACTTTCTGCTTCAATATATCCCCATACGTCATCAAGCGTTGGATGAGAGGTTGCTTTTAAGATACTCTTAATATCATTCGGACTAAGATTCGGATTAGCTTCCAGCATAAGAGCAATAATCCCTGCACAAATTGGTGTTGCCATGGAGGTACCTGACAATTGAATATAACTTTCATCGATAACCATCTCTGGCAGTTCCGATTCAATTGCCGATCCTGAAGCCAGCAAAGAAATAATGTTGGTGCCTGGGGCGTAAACATCCGGTTTAACGAGCGTATCAATCGTAGGGCCTCTGCTAGAATACTCTGCGATAACGTCATCCGCACGCTCTAACGTGTTCTGATCATCTGTCGAACCTACTGTAATAATAAATGGGTCGATTGCTGGTGTACTGATAGTTGCTGCACTAGGTCCGCTATTTCCAGCAGCAGCAACGACAACTATTCCTTCATGCCATGCAGCTTGAGCAGCTAGCGATAAAGGATCGTCCCGGAATGATTCATACGCCGGAGCCCCAAGCGAAAGCGAGATAATCTGAATATGATGCGCTTCTTTATGGTCGATACACCATTCCAAGCCTTCAATTATGGTGGATAACCTCCCGCTTCCTTGTTCATCCAGAACCTTTATTCCAATGATAGAAGCTTCTGGTGCAGGGCCTGTATACTTTCCATTGGAGGCACTTCCATTTCCTGCAGCATCCCCTGCGCAATGTGTCCCATGTCCATTATCATCATACGGATCATTTTCCCCATTTATAAAATCTTGAAAAGCTACAATCCGATTCGCAGGGGTCGTCAAGTCTTCATGCGGATAAATACCTGTATCAATTATTGCCATCGTAACGCCTTTTCCAGTTAATCCAAGCTGTTCTCTTACTTTTGCAGCGCCTGTTTGCTCACTGGCAATATCCAAAAAGGAGGTTACAATCCGATCGTAAAAAATACGATCTACTGCTTCATGGTCTTTAATTTGTTTAATTCTATCCGGTGTTAGATGTCCTTTTATAGCATTTATACTGTGGAGTTCTCTGCCTAGTTTATTATGGGAGTCAACGTTGCATACTTTTAAGAGGTCGTCTTTTTTTCCTTGCTCACAATTCTTTCTTAAATAAACGATAATGGGGATTTCATTGTTGTTGGTTTCTTGATTAGTTACTTTCCGAGAATTTCGTAATTGTTCCACTAAGCCAGGGTCAAGTTTATGTCCGGCATCTTCGAACCATACTTTTTTCCGTTTGCTCATCTTACTCCTCCTCGTAAAATATTTATTTTGCATACATAGATTACCACTGAAGAATATAGAAAACAATCGGACAGGTTTACTATTTTTAGAAGATTTTAAATAAATATACAGTAGTTTTATTGTAAACTACCATTTAAATTTGTTAAAGCAAAACGGATTTATTGCCTAACATCGACTGTATATCATCTTCTTCTAAAATAACAGGATAACAAATACCAGCCCCCGATATTAAGGACTGGTATCCTCTTATGAAGTAGCCTTTTTTGTCTTTGCATCCCTTTTGGCAGTAGTCGTTTTCTTTTTCGGCTTCGTTGTTTTAGGCTTATCACTTTTAGCACGATCCAACGATTCCTGCAACGCATCCATTAAATTAACCACATTATCCGGCTTTTCTTTGGTATCTTTACCAATTTCAACTTCTTCATTGTTTTTCTTGGCTTCGATTAATTCCATGAGTGCTGTTCGATAATTATCTTTATATTTTTTTGGTTCAAACTCAGTCGTCAATTGTTCTATAAGAAGCTTGGCAGTGTCCAGCTCTTTTTTACCAACTGATTCTTGACTAGGAACATTGGGTACATCTTCAACTCCCCGAACCTCATCCGGGTAATGTATTGTTTCAACTACTATCGCAGTTTTATACACTCTGATTACAGCAAGCTGTTCTTTAGAGCGTATCATCATTTTTGCAATTCCAATCTTACCAGTATCTGTTAGCGCTTCTCTTAGCAATGCATATGCTTTTGAGCCGCCCTCACTAGGTGATAGGTAATAGCTTTTCTCAAAATAAACAGGATCAATTTCTTCCAATTGAACAAAATCAACAATCTCTACAGCTTTGTCTTCTTGCTCTTTCTTTAGTGCTTCTAATTCTTCGTCATCCAATATAACAAATTTATTTTTTGCGTATTCATACGCTTTTACAATATCCTCACTTTTTACATCTTTATCGCAATTTGGACAAGTCCTTTCATATTTAATAGGCATCTTACATTTCTTATGCAACTGCCGCAGTTTTATATCCTTATTTTCAGTAGCGGCATGCATTTTGACAGGGATATTGACCAAACCAAAACTGATTGTTCCTTTCCACATCGTATGCATTCCGTTCACTCCTTTTTGATTTATTTTGCTGATTTGTATGTTTTTTATACAAAGATATGAGGCATCCTATTTAAAAAGAGGTGATTACATATGAACTGGATGAAACCAATAGAAACAACAGATATACCAGAGGGGGATGAATGGTTGTATGAGGTTAAATATGATGGGTTTCGCTGTGTACTAAGCTGGACTGATAAAAATATTATTTTAACTAGTAAGAATAACCTGGATATCTCTAATAAGTTTCCTGAAATTATTAACTGGTGCAATGATAATTACGATTACTTTAATAGCAAATTACCACTAAAAATAGATGGCGAACTTGTCATACTAAATCATCGCTACCAAGCTAATTTTACAAAAATCCAAGCACGGGGCAGGACGAAAAGCATTGACCGTATTAAAAAACAGGCAAGTAATAGACCTGCAGCATTGATGGCATTTGACATCAAGGAAATAAGAGGCAAGAATCTTACCAACAATAATTTATCTTTACGGAAAGAAATTCTTCATCAATTATTAGAGCCGGTTTCCGATAATGAAGTTTTAAAATGTGTAGAAATATTTTCTTCTATTAAAGAAATCCAGAAAGTCATTTCAGCATCAAAGTGCGAAGGTATTGTTGCAAAACGAAAAGACAGCACTTATCAAAAAGGTAAAAGCCATCATGATTGGTTTAAGATTAAAAATTGGAGAGTGATTCAAGGCATTTTAACAGAGTATAATCCAAGTAATGGTTATTTTGCTGTGAACGTATTAGATAACGATAATTTAATACGTATCGGTACATGTAAACATGGCTTATCTAAAGAATCGTCTGAAACAGTACAAAAACTTTTTAAAGAGCAGGGGAAATTAGTCGAGGGTAGTTATCATCTACCTCCTGCAATAGCCAGTATGATCAATACTCTGGATTTATATAAAGGAGAGTTGAGAGAACCTAATTTTAAGAGTATTAGCCCCAACACCTCATATACTGAATGCACATTGGATAAATTACAATTAGACATGGCTCAAATTCCAATCGAGACTTGTAACACGGATAAATACTTATGGCCAGATGTTTTTAAAAAGAAAGACCTCTTAGTTTATATCAGAGAAATATCACCTTGGATGCTTCCATTTTTAAAACAACGCGCTTTAACAATTATTCGCTGTCCCAATGGGATAAAAGAAGAATCGTTCTTTCAAAAAAGCATACCGGATTATGCACCGGACTTTTTATCATTTGATGCTGCTGATGATTTAATTGTATGCAATCAGTTAGAAAGTTTAGTTTGGTTAGCAAACCATGGTTCCCTCGAATACCATGTTCCTTTTCAACGAATTGGACAAGTGACCCCCTTGGAAATTGTATTTGACCTTGACCCGCCTGAGAGAGAGCACTTTGTTTTAGCAGTAAAAGCAGCCAAGCTATTAAAGCAGATATTAGACGATTTAAATCTTGTATCTTTCGTGAAAACATCTGGAAACAAAGGGCTACAAATATATATTCCTATTCGAGAGGGGAGCATGACATACGGCGAGACAGTTTTTTTTACTGAGGCTGTTGCAAAAACATTAGAAAGAGCATTTCCAAACGATTTTACGACAGAGCGATTAAAGAAAAAAAGAAAAGGACGTTTGTACATCGATTATGTTCAACACGGTCAAGATAAAACGTTGATTGCTCCTTATTCACCAAGGATGACAAAAGAGGGTACAGTTTCTATGCCTTTATATTGGCATGAAGTCCATAAGGGATTAGAACCAACAGCCTTTACAATTGGAAATGCAGTAGAACGTCTACAAGAGGTCGGATGTCCATTCGCTGGATATTTCGAAACGGGTAGCAAACAAAAGTTAGATAAAGTGTTGAAGATGGTTAAAAATTAAAAGCCTATTTCTAATTCCATTCTAACGCTATTTATATTATCTGTTATAAGTAATAATCACAATTGCAGAGTTACGGACATAAAATGATCCGTGGGATATTTGGCAACTCCTTTGATAGATAGTAATTTAAAATTAGATGCCCGATTTGCATAACGGGCGTCTTTTTTGTTTTCTTTAATCATATTTATACATTTGAATCCTTAGTAGAAGAATGAAGAACATTACTAAGAGAAAATAAAATAGCCTGACACTGTCAAAGAACTGGTGACAGTGTCAGGCTATTGCCTAGATTTATATTTTCCCAAAAAATCCCTTTTATATTATTACTGGATAGTTACATCTCATTTTTATAGTATTTTATTTCATTTCTTTTTGCCTTTCTTTCTAATACTTAAAACTCGCTCCACATTCGCGCTGTAAATATTTCAAAAAAATTTTGACGCAATGATTCAACTTTATCAGTCATGATTATAATAAAACGCAAGCTTCTTATCCAACAGATACGGCCGCAAATAAGCAACCATACTGCATAACGGTAAAACATCCTCGCTTAATTGGATGCCGAGCGTCTCTTTTATATACGCTTTTCTTTTCATCATCCGTTCCCAAAGTGCCGGATAATGATCTCTAAGCTCTTGTTTTAACACATCGTCCGCAATGGCTACTGTACTTTCCGCCGAAACACCATCGTATCCATCAACACGCGGAATAATATCTGTTTGAAAAATCATGCCGCTTTTGATAACTTCCTCTGAATCCCTATAGATTGGCGACGATAGCCATTCTTCATCCGCCGTCAAATGTCCTGGACATAGTCCCCAGTGATATGCTTCCTGTGGCAAAACATGGTTCATCAGCTTATACATATCCCCGCCCGGCATTCCAATTTGGATATTCTCCAGCCAAGCTGTAATTGCAGTATAGTACGGTGCTGCCAGATCCTCTATATAATGCTTTTTACTCTCCGGTAAATCCTCGCTGTTCATAACAGCATATCCTGCTCTGCTCGATAATCCGCCTTTATATCCTACGGTTAAAGAGATGGCATCCCCTAGTGTAACCTTTTTAGAAGTTGGGTATAAATTACCGTTTTCGAATCGTTTACCCGTTGATGCAATCGTGACGACATTATTTTTTTGACCGTAGGCATGGAGTTCATTTCCTAATTCCATTTCAGAAATGCCAACCTCCAGCTTGTCTATCGCACGCAAGACACAATCTGCTGCCAGGGATGCCCCAAATTCATAATGAGCCATTTCATTCGCATTATTCACCCTGCGAACGCCACGATCCCCGCCGATGAAGATATCTGTATGGTTCGTAATAGAACCTTCCTTCCCGACCATTTCCCGAACCGTATCTACAATAAAAGAAGGAACATCAAATAAAGTCCGGTTATCCTCTACCTGGCTGGTAAAATGCTTCCATCCAGCCATTCCAATTTTCATTGCATCCTTGATTCCGGCTTCCTGAAGAACACTTGACATCTTACTGTGAGGCTCCATCGGCTGATTAGGCAAGGAAAAATGCGGACAATGAATTCCTTTTGCTGGAATTCTCGAAAATTGTACTTTATTATAGTTTTCATTTCCCAAGACCAGAAAAGCATCTCCATTAGCATGCAGGACTAATAAAGCCTCTTCAAATCTAGGAATAAATCCAACTAAATACTCAAAATTCCCGCCATGTTCCACATCCGCGTAAACCAGCAGCGCATCCAATCCATCGTGACGCATCTCATCTAATATCTTTTCTCTTCGTTGCTGCATCGTTGTATCATCCAGCAATATTGGAGTCCCTGTGCAATCTGGAGCAGGAGCATCCATTTCTATTAATTGTGCTTTTTTAGAATCATATTGTTTTTCCATTTAACTTGCCTCCAATGTATACATGTTTTTATTTGATTGGTTTTATTAATCAGAGGAACATGCATTTATTCCAATCCTGTGCATTACCTTGTTTCTTAGCAATGGGTAGTACCATTCTTGCTCTTTCTAAATATCATCAATAGGAAACATGGGGCGCATAATGCGCTTGAATGGAAGTTTTGCTGTGTCCTGCAGCGTTGCCCCCTGCGTTAATGACATGATATTTAATTTCCCCTCTTTTTTTAATTCAGGGAAAATATATCCCTGTTTAACAATGATAATATCATAGTCTCTATAATCGAGACCAGCCGCATGAAACTGTTCAATTTCAACAAACGGATGGTTGTTTCCTGAAACAACGATATCTATCGGTTTATCCTTGATTCTGACGGTTATACAATCACCAAAGTTCCCCTCTCTCACATAAGCATAACCAGCTAAATATCCTTTCGCTTTAATAACAACATCTAAATTTACATTTGCGGATAATTCGTCTATATCCATTCCCAAAGAAATGCTTGTTTCTTCCCCCGCTTCATAGCTTTTCAGCTTATCTAAGGTTTCTGCGTCATGAATACTGGCAAATAAAAACCGTTTGTTATGACCTTCATCAAGATGTAATACCTGACGTAAAATAAAGGTATTGCTCCCTACCGATCCCGATGTTACATTATCTCCTGAATCCGTAATGAACACTGGCTTTCCTTCACACGCTAATGCCATTTTCATTGCTTCCTCCGGCTGTGCAGTTAAGCCAGTATAATGGAATTCATAACGTTTATTCCATACATATTCCGCCAACTGATCCGCAATTTGATCTGCATATTCCTGATCAGCCTCTGTTGAAGGAATAACAACAATTCCACACCCTGCAACATCACAGTCATGACGAATATACCCAACATGCCAGGAACAGCTTAATATTCTTGAATCCGCTTCTAATTCATCCATATATTGATTAATCGATTTTACTGGTTCATCTGCGGAGACGCTTTGTTCTCCGCCTAAAATCATTGATAATTTACGATATACTGGGGTAATATTTTGACGTTGCTCCAACAAATCAACGAGCTTTTCACAAATAAATTCAATTGTTTCTTTAATATCTGTATGTGGAGATTCGCGATAACTGCGAATCAGTGTGGTACTTTCTACATACGCTTTAGACAGGTTACCATGCGGATCACTTACTACCGCAATTGGCAAATAAGGGCCTGTCAGCTTGCGAATCATCTTCATAATATGATGATCCCCAGATCCGCCTTCCAAATCTTCTACTTCACTCGCCCCGTGTAAATGAAGAAAAATCCCATCAATTTCATGAATATGCTTTTTAATATCTTCCAAGATTCTCTTTTCAATATAATCAAATGCCGTTTTTTCTAAAACGCCGCCAGCTGATGCATCAGCATAAATGGAAGGAATTATCTCCACACCTTTTTTAGCAAACACATCTTTACATTTCATTTCCCGAATGCAATCCTCTCCAAATAAGAGATCAAAATCCTCTAAATTACTTTTATACGGAATATTGGCATTCGATTCAAGAATAAATCGTGCAATCAAAACTTTCATCGATTTCACCTCATCAACTTTTTTAAGAAATATATCCGTTCCTTCCAGCCTTTCAAGGCCCGGGTATATTTAGTAAATCTTTTTATCTCCAATGAAAAATCTTTATTTTATTCAGCCTTCTCTGTTGATTTCGTTCTTGAAATAATAATCCTGCAGGAAATATAGGAGACAACCACCCCAACAATTCCTACGATTGCCGCTAAAAATAAATTCCCTAATCCTCCTTGATTATCAATGAAGAACATCGCAGTAAATAACCCTGGGGTTCCACCCATAATATAGCTTTTCAATCCAAATATACCAGCAACCAAACCAGCACTTGCAGCTCCAATTGCAGTGCCTATTAATATTTTAGGCCGCGTAATCAAAGCACCGTAGAAAGCGGGTTCTGTAACCCCGCAAAGTGCGGTTACACCAGAAGAAACAATCATACCCTTCTTCGCTTTATCATTTTTTATGGAAGTAGCTGCTGCTAAAGCACTTCCGCCAATGCACAGGTTGGAGATGAACCCCATAACCATAATGGCAGGGTCATATCCAATCGTTGCAACACTGTTAAAACCGATTGGCATAATCGCTTTATCTAATCCAAACATAACCATATAAGGATAAGCCACAGCGAATACCGGCATCGCCAGTCCGCCGATTGTACTCATTAACGTTGTAATCCCTGAACCCACATAGTCACTTAAAAGGGTTCCGATAGGTCCTAACACGATTAATGTTATTGGTACAACAATAATCATCGTTAATAGCGGTTTCAAAAAATAGATGACGATTTCAGGAATAACCTTCTTAAAGAATTTGTCCACGAAATACATAAGCCCAACACCAAGCATAACTGGTAATACGCTGGTGCTATAGTCCACCGCTGGAATTCCGATTCCTAAAAAACTTAGCCCTTCTTGACCGCTAATATTCGAGCTGACAAGCAACGCTCCCAATACTGCTCCCAAAATAGGTTCCATTTTTAAACGTCTCGCCATTGTAAATCCTAGATAAACTGGTAAGAAGGTAAATGCTGCATTGAAAATAGCATCGATAATGACTGCAGTGCCAGATTCCATGTCTAAACCAAAATAGTTGATTAATAGATTTTTAACGGCAAGAATGATTCCGCCAGCAATCAGTGCTGGAACAATAGGCATAAATACGGCAGCCATAAAATTACCAAATTTGTTTAAATAGTTCATAAAACTCATTTTTTGCGGTTCTTCCGCTTCTTTTGCAGAGCCTGCTTCGTTATTTTGCCCCTCTTTCCACCCAGACACCTCTAAAAAATCGTTGTATGCTTCATTAACATTAGGCCCGATGATAATCTGCACTTGGCCAGCTTTCTTAATGACACCTAACGTATTTTCAATCCCTTTTAATGCTTCCTCGTTTATCAGTTTCTCGTTATTATAATGTAAACGAAGTCTAGTGGCGCAGTGTTCAACATAATTTAAATTATCTACACCGCCAACGTGCTCCAATACTTGTTTTGACATCTCAACATATTTCATTTTTTATTCCCTCCATTTCTGCCTGCTTATTAATAAAACAAAATTTCACTCAGCGGGATTTTTACGGATGATTCTCCGCGATAAATCCAACAATGTGGTACTAAAACAAAATTTAAGTCCTATTGACGTCTGAACAAATTAATATGTTAACATTTTCACAATCAAACCTTTTATAAATAAAATCGATTCTTCTGGCTGTGTAGTTATTTTAGGTTAAGATGGGAATTCGATAGCGGAGCAGCCAAACCCATAACATCGATTCCCTTGTAGACTTTTACCTGTCTATAAAATACCGCTTACATAGTTAAGCACATCTAAGTCGGCTTTATAATCACCATACGATTTATCAAGGACAACAATTTTATTTCTGTTATTTTCATTTATTTCACTATATAGACTATACCATTCCGTTTGAAAAAGAGCTTAAGCGGACATGCATCATCACACTAGAAACAAATGGACAGGTTTTACCCCTTCACTTTCATGCCCGCCAAACTCTATTTCTTTCCATCATCCATCAGCAAACAAATAACTGTTTTTAGATATCTCTGTTTTCCGCAATTAGATTTTTATACCAATAGTAGCTTGCTTTCGGTATCCGTTTCGTATCATTCTCAAAATCGATCCGGACAAGCCCATATCTTTTTTCATAGCCATTAATCCAGCTGTATAAATCCATCGTGGACCACATATAGTAACCCTGTACATTCACGCCTTCTTCACGCGCTTTTAACATGTAATGAATAAAATCTCCACATAGCTCGATTCTGTTATCATCATTTACATATCCATTCTCATCAGGTGTTTCATATTGTCCGTGTCCATTTTCCGCAATATATACTAAAATATCCCCGTACTTTTCTTTGATTTCCATCAAAGCATTATACATACATTTAGGATAAACTTCTCTTCCCCAGAGGTTTCTTTTAACATGAGGATCAAAGGAGCTTTCAAAGACATGTTTAATGCGTATCCCTTCTTTTGAATTAGATCCTTTCCCTC
Organism: Oceanobacillus sp. FSL K6-0251; assembly: GCF_038004725.1. Lineage (NCBI taxonomy): Bacteria > Bacillati > Bacillota > Bacilli > Caryophanales > Bacillaceae > Oceanobacillus > Oceanobacillus sp. FSL K6-0251. The sequence goes on from NZ_JBBORS010000001.1 coordinate 3,989,075, forward strand.
TGTTATTATGGAACACTTCTGTTTCACCTTCAGAATAATCGGTTACATATTGACGGTTATAGACGTTCAAGCCAATATAATCTACTTTACCTTTCGCAAAATCAGAAACGTCCTCTTGATAGACGAAGCTTGGGTCAACTCCCCAATCCTGAAGCACTTCACCTAACTCTTCTGGAAGCTTCCCAAATACACTTGTATCCAGAACCATGCGATTATAAAAAACATCCGCTCTTAACCTTACTGCATCTTTTTCTTTTGTTGCAGGATCCAATTCAACATTCCCGTTATCATGAACAATACCGATTCGGCCATCCATGCCTAATTTCCGGTAAGTATCAACGGCCTTGGCACTGCCTAACATCAGATTGTAGAGAACATTCCAGAAACGATTAAAATCCAGCTTGTAGTTTGGCGGGTAGTTACCAACCACATAACTGCAATAAGCATAATACCTTGGTTCATTTACCGTAGACCAAATCTTCACCCGATCTCCGAAATTTTCAAAACAAACTTTCGCGTACGCATCAAAGGCATCGATAATTTCTCTATTTTCCCAACCGCCAATTTGAGACAATTCATATGGCAAATCATAGTGAAACAACGTCGCATTCGGAGTAATCCCTTTTTCCAGGCAATAATCGATGACATGATTATAAAAATCAATTCCTTTTTGGTTTACTTCGCCAACACCTTGTGGAATAATTCTCGCCCATGAGATAGAAAATCGATAGGTGTTTTGGTTACCCGCTGCCATCAGGTCGATATCTTCTTTATATTTGTGGTAAAAATCAGAAGCGATATCACCATCTACCTGATTAATATTTAAAGAACTGTTGTGGTTAAAGACATCCCATTCACCCAGACCTTTTCCATCTTCATCCCAGGCTCCTTCACATTGATATGCTGCTGTAGCAGAACCCCATAGAAACTTGTCATGTACTTGTTTCATTTAAATACCTCCCTGCAATAATGATGAATAACCTTCATCTAAATCCAATGTTAGCACTTTCAAAAAAACGAAGTGGTTCAGAATTTGAACCATCGTAAAATTGCCATGGTTACCAATATGGAAAACAAAAAGCCCGCTCCATAGAGCAAGGCTTTGACATGGTATCCTTTTTATCCAGCAATTTAAACAAGCTATAAATGTGCTAAACAGATTTACTAAGTTTTTTTATGAAGGCTTTTGAAAATAAACAGCATAGTCAAGTATACAATGACAAATACTGCATCGATAATAAATCAAGAATATAAGTAATCCCGTACTTTCCATAAATCCCTAAATAATCAGCTGAGAAACCATCCTTGCTAATATAAAAAGTTTTATCATAGCTATTCTTCAGTTTCTCCGCTTTATTTCCCGTTATTAGAAATTTATGTCCTTTTAAACTCTGAACAAATTCTAATGACAACTCCGCAAATTTACCAGATGCAGAGATGGTAATAATGACATCTTCTTCATGAAGTAATTTCAGAATTTCATTCGTGGTGAATGACCCAGAAATAACATGAATCACTTTTGAGGCAAACATCAGCTCTTGTTGAAATCTTAATGCATTGCCACTCGTATTATTTGCGCACAGAATCACTACATTTACATCCTGATTGATTAACTCACAAAGATAATTGATATCCTCGTCTGTTATTTGTTCGTCAATGTCAGTAATCATTTCATCAACTAGATTTTTTATATGAATGCGATAGTCAGGCTCTGCTTTTATGTCCCGATGTCTTAAATCACTGGGAAAAACAAGCTTGGAAATGGAGTTCTTCAATGAACTGAAATTATCATATCCTAACCTTAAACAAAACCTTCTCACTGCAGATCTGGATGTAAAACATTCCTCCGTCATTTCCCATATGCTGACGGAAGAAATACGATATAAGTTATTCAAAATAAAATGAGCCAATGTATAATCGGTATTTTCTGGATTTTCTGAGTTGATGATGAAAGACAAGGAATTTAATAAACCTAAATTATTTATTTTCATTTTATTCACCGTCACTTACCATATAATAATGTTACTGTTTTTGTTATTGAAAATAATATACTGGAGTTTAATATAGTTATTAACATACCCAAAGAATTTAAAATATGTTCTTATTTCTATAAATTCTATTATACGGGGTGGAATCCGAAATTTGAAAATAAAAAGAGATTTCGTTACTAAATTAAGAACTATATTGACTTTTTATCTGCTCCCATTACACTAAAAAACCTGGAACAACACATATCAATTCAAGATATTGTTCCAGTTTTTTTTATTTATTCTATACCATTCAAAAGATTTTTTCTTCACTCGTTTCCAGTTGCCGTTTCTATCGGCATCAAAATTATTATGATGGAAGATTTATTTGGGTTTATTAAAAAGCACAAATAAGCTAGATAGTTATTACTTTATTAATAAATTGACAGTTTATTATTTCATTAAATTAAGAATATTTTACAATATAATTACTATTATGTTACATTAGTTATAGTAGTTATTTTTTGATAGAAACTATTATAAAAATAGAATCATTTCATAACTACTGCTAAAAAAATACATATAGGGGGTAACAAAATGAAAGGGAAACGTTTAACGCTAGTTGCTTTTCTTGCGGTTCTTTTTATGTTCGGTACAACGCCATCGGTTTTTGCTGCAGATGATCTGAATTGTTCTGATTTTGACACGCAGCCAGAAGCTCAGGCACATTTAGATGCCGATCCGAGTGATCCGGATGGATTGGACCGAGATAAAGACGGTATTGCTTGTGAGAACTTGCCTCAAGGCGACTCTACTGCCAGCAATAACGATGCAAACGAATCAGAAGAAGCTTCTGAGGACACATCTACTGATGAATCTACTTCCTCTGAAGATGCTGCTGGATCTGAAGAGGAAACATCAGCAGAAGATGCTACGTCTACAGAAGAAGCTTCATCATCAGATGATGAAGCAACCTCAGATGAATCTGCTTCCTCTGATGAAGAAGGCGGCGAGCTGCCGAACACCGCAACAGCATTACCACTTGGTATCCTAGGTGGATTAGGTGCAATGATTCTTGGCGGACTTGGCTTGCGCAAGCGTCAATAAAATGTTAGATAGGCAGACGGCTCAATCGTCTGCCTTTCTCTCATGTAAGGGGGATAAACAAATGATTCGAAAATTATCGCTGCTCTTGATTGCGATTGGTTTTCTTGTTGTTGTTTATAGCGGCTGGAATTACTTTCAAGCAACGCAATCGGTTCAGGAAATACCAGAGAAGTCAGAAACGGCTGAGGCAGCAGCTATTAATATACCAGAAAAAAATATACCAGAAAAAAGTGATGAGGAAGAGACAGTTAATCCATCCACACTCAATTATGAGGTAGACGCCGGTTCAGAGATAGCCATGCTAGATATTCCAGCTATGAATAAACGTTTTACGACATATTGGGGAGCGGATGAACGCACCCTTGACCAAGGTGTGGGGATGTATGTAAGTGAGTGGACGACAGTTCCAAACCGCGAAGGCGGGCATACGGTACTATCCGGGCATCGTGACACTGTCTTTACTGGTCTAGATGAGCTTGGACAAGGGGATATATTGGAAGTCCATTACAATGGCGAGACCTTTGAATATGAAATTAATAAGACATGGATTACCGATGCAGCGGATCGTACTGTGATTGTCGAGAAAGAGGAGCCGACATTGACGCTGACAACATGCTATCCGTTTGATTTTATCGGGTATGCGCCTGATCGTTATATTATAGAAGCTACGCTTGTGGAGTGAACGGGCGGAAAACTGATCCGCCCTTGTATGGTGTTTGGCAGAGATAATTTTATAGAGTGAGATAGACACATTCTAATTAATCTGCTTAGCCAAAAAGAAAAGTTACTACAGTAAGGTATAAGTAATTCATTTAACTGTCATTATTACTTTTTCTATTCTATATACAAAAAGAATCTATACATCATTTCTAGACAAGATTTTTTCGCGGACATAACTAAGATGTTTATACATCTCTTTAAATGATTGAACTGGATCTCTGTTCTTTAATGCTTCATAAATCGCTGTATGGTAATCAATTGTTATCTGAGGTTCACGAAATGGTATAAGGCTGTCCGTTTTTTCATGAGCCATCAATAAAGAATCAATCATACCCTCTACTACAGGGTTATTTGCACTTTCAGCAATTATACTATGAAATTTTTTATCATATTGTCCATAGTTGTTATCTACATTTGCTTTAATGCTATCAATTGTCCCCCTCAACTCCTCTAGCTGCTCCTCTGTAATTTTCTCTGCCGCAATTGTTACTAGTCCTAATTCTAACGTCATTCTGGCTTCGATAATAGCTGGGATGTTATTGATTGACAATGCTAACATTGCTTTAAACGGGCTGCTTCCAACCTTTTCATTTATGTATGTCCCTCCTCGCGGCCTCCGCTTAACAATTTCTAATGTTTCCAAAGAGCTAAGCGCCTCTCTTAATACCGGCCTGCTCACATCAAGGTCATTCATTAATGTTAATTCAGATGGAAGCTTATCTCCAGGGTGAAGTTGTCCATCCATCAGCATAGAAATAATATGTTCTAAAACTTGCTTGGATAATGTATTTCTTTGTATCGGATTCTTATTAAATTCAACCAAGTCAATCTTCCTTTCTTTAATGTAGATAATTTATCAGTACTAATCATTATATTGATCAAAAAATTGAATGCTGATATAACCCTTCTCTTCAGAAACATCCATATTCTGTGGAAATTTATTACTATAAAAATGCATATCTTTTATATAGAACTATTGAATGCCATTATACACTATATTGAAATAAGTTTTCTACCGGCTATGGATTAAACATTTGTAAGCATACAAAAATACCAAAATCAGCAATATTCAACAGCTAATTTTGGTATTTAATGAAACCTGCATTTTGTTAATTTTTTATTCCAATACTTCTAATAACCTCTTTAAAAAACTTACTTTTTAAAGTTTCAGGATACGCTTATCGCACAAGACATGGACACTTGTTATCAAATTCCCATCCAGAAATTAAGTACTTCATCGCTTTTGCGTCATCTCTCGCACTCAACGCTTCTTTATGATAAATTTCATTAGCTTTCACCACTTGCTCCATATCAATTTCTACTCCAAGACCTGGTTTATTCGGAACAGCAATTTTACCTCCCTCTATTTTAAAAGGATCTTTAGTTAAACGTTCAATCCCTTCCTGCCAAATCCAATGCGTATCAATTGCTGTAATATTCCCTGGCGCAGCAGCTGCTACATGAGTAAACATTGCAAGAGAAATATCTAAATGGTTATTTGAATGCGAACCCCATGTTAAACCAAATTCATTACATAACTGCGCAACTCTTACTGATCCTTCCATTGTCCAAAAATGCGGATCTGCTAATGGGATTGAAACACTGTCTAGTTGCAGTGCATGTCCTAACTGTCTCCAATCTGTTGCAACCATATTTGTAGCTGTTGGCAACTCTGTAGCTTTCCGGAACTCTGCCATCACTTCTCTTCCGGAATATCCATTTTCAGCGCCGCACGGATCTTCTGCGTATGTTAAAATTCCATGCATATCCTTACATAATGAAATGGCTTCATCAAGTGACCATGCTCCATTAGGGTCCAGTGTAATACGAGCATCAGGGAAACGATTTTTTAAAGCTTTAATAGCTTCTATTTCCTCGCTTCCTGATAACACTCCACCTTTTAATTTAAAGTCTTTAAATCCATATAATTCATAAGAAGCTTCCGCTAATCGCACAACTGCTTCAGGTGTCAATGCTTCTTCATGGCGTAACCGGTACCAATCATTCTGAGCATTGTCTCCAGACTCGTAAGGTAAATCTGTTTTATTTCGATTGCCAATATAAAATAAATATCCAAGTGTCTCCACTTCATCACGCTGTTGACCGTCACCAAGAAGTGCTGCAACAGGTACATTTAAATGCTTGCCTAATAAATCTAAAAATGCAGCTTCTACTGCTGTCACAGCATGAATTGTTGTTCTTAAATCAAAAGTTTGTGCACCCCTGCCGCTTTCATCCCGATCAGCATATGTGCTTCGAACTTTATTCAGTACAGCTTTATAATTACCAATAGTTTCTCCTATAATCAATTGTTTTGAGTCTTCCAATGTTTGACGTATTTTTTCCCCGCCCGGCACTTCTCCAATCCCTTTTTGACCACTTGAATCTTCAAGAATGATTATATTTCTAGTAAAGTATGGCGCATGCGCACCGCTTAAATTCAATAGCATACTATCTTTTCCAGCTACTGGGTATACTTCCATTTGTGTAACAGTTGGTGTATTCATGATTATCAATCTCCCTTTATATTATTTATTTTAAAAATACTTTGCTAGCTATATGACGAAATACATTTATACATAAGCAATCTGCAAGACCTTCTTTCTAGAAAGCTGATTGCCCTTCATATTCCTAAAATTTGGGTTTAAATTATTTACAATCCTATTTTCAGAAAAGACTAATCTATAACCATATTCAAAATATATACGCCAATCAGTCCCAATATGGATAATGCAGTGGTGTACGTCGTTCTAACCTTAATTGCTTGAGCTACTGTGAGATTAAAATATTCTTTAAATAACCAGAAACCTGGATCATTTACATGTGAAAACGCAATACTGCCAGTGGTAACAGCAAGAACCATCATTTCTAAACTTGTGCCCGAGGATTCAACAAGTGGAAGTACGATACCAGCAGCTGTCATTACAGCTACAGTAGCTGATCCTAGAGCAGTACGCATAATAACAGCAATCAACCATGCAAGTAATATGGGGGAAATTGCCCAACCATCTGTTAGTGATTGAATATAATCAGCAACGCCGCTATCTACAAGTATCTGTTTAAAGGCTCCTCCAGCTCCAATGACCAATATAATGATTGCCATTGGTTTAACACTATCAACACATGATTGCATGACATCTTCTAATGAACGGCCAATTCTTATCCCCAGGACATAAAAAGAAAGCAATAACGCAATTAATAATGCAATTGGTGCTGATCCAAAGAACATCATAACATTCAAAAAAGGATGGCCTTCTGGTAAAGCAATTTCAGCAGCCCCTAATACTGCCATTAAAAAAACAGGAATAAGCGCTGATATAACACTTGCACTAAAACTCGGCATTTCTTCTTCTTTAAATTCTTTTGTACTTATTAGTCCGTCAGGAATCGATGGATTCATCTTTTTTACGATACTTAATCTCGGCCATAATAAAGCAATCAATGCTCCTACTGGAATAGCTATAATAAGGCCATACAGGAGGGTTAACCCCATACTTGCATCAAATACCCCAACGACTGCTGCCGGACCAGGATGTGGCGGTAAAAAACTATGTGTTGTTGATAAACCGATTGACATCGTTAATCCAACATAAAGTAAGTTCAAATTTGTTTGACGAACAATAGTGAAAACTAAAGGAATTAATAAGACAAAAGCTACTTCGTAAAACATGGTAACACCAAGGATAAACGATACAATCAGCATCGCTACCTGCACGCGCTTGATTCCTAGCTTACCAATTAAAGTATTGGATATCCGCTGAGCAGCACCACTATCTGCCATAACTTTACCCAGCATTGCTCCAAACCCAAGTATCAGAATAAGGTCATTCAGCTGTCCCCCAATTCCATCTGAAATAGATTCCATTACAGTATTTAATGGCATTCCTTCTAATAGTCCAACTAGTATGGCTACTAAGATTAATGCTATAAACCCGTTAAACTTTAATGGAATCATTAAAATTAAAAGAAACACAACACCTAACGCAACAATCAACAAAGGCAATTTTTGACACTCCTTACAAAGATAAATTGATTCTATATCATGTTGCAGTATATTTATTTGCTAATTTCATGCTCATGATGCTCAAACGAATCGCCTATGTAATTGGTTTGTTTTAAAGCTCTAGTTATCATTCTATTAATTGAACACCTAGTATAGTTACAAATTAGTAGATTGTAATATTACATCTAAAAAAACAAATTTTATACTCCAACAAAATATGTAATAATTCGTACATCTTTATTCATTCTTTCTTAAAATGCAGAAAAGGTATTACGTTAAATCTTTCATTGAAAATGTAATCTCTTCAGCATTAAAAAAATCAGTAATCCTAAAAATACTCGAAACCGCATACATAAAAGAGATATTAAATTTTATCTATTATACATATATACAATAGTTTTGTTTTGGGAGGAATTCATATATCTTTTTAAATAAATATGGACTGGGGACAAAGGTGTTTATACCAGGTAATTTCAAGCCATATATTGTACAGATACATACTTTAGAAATATACTTTGCTTTATTTGTTGATTATTCTTTTGAATCTAATATTACCTTTTGTCCCAGTCTGACTCAAAACGTGTAAAACTTAAAACTCATTCATAATTAACATGTAACGGTTACCCATACATTGCTATAATAACGGCTCTGCTATATCTTAACTATCAGCCTATTCAACCTTTCAAGCAGGATATTAAAAGGACTTTATCAGGACTTTGTCGGCAACATAAAATCGAAATCACAACCTTCATCTGCTTGCAAGACATGTTTACGATAGAGCCATTTATAACCTCTTTCATCATCAAACTCAGGTTTCTGCCAACCTTGTTTACGTTTTTCAAGCACTTCATCTGAAACATCCAGATTCAAAATGCGATTTTCAATATCCAGCTCTATTATATCGCCGTCTTCTATCAATCCAATTGGGCCACCTACAGCTGCTTCCGGTGCCACGTGTAGAATAACGGTTCCAAAAGCGGTACCACTCATTCGACAATCCGATAAACGAACCATATCACGAACACCTTGTTTTAATAGTTTTCCAGGTATCGGAATCATTCCAGCTTCAGGCATTCCCGGCGCTCCAACAGGACCAGCATTTTGGAGAACAAGTACACTATCTTTTGTAACTTCTAAATCCGGATCATTTATTCTTGCTTCCATATCTTCTAATGAAGTAAATACAACAGCTTCTCCTTTATGTTTCATCAATGTTTTATCGATGACTGCCTTTGGTTTAATGATCGATCCACTTGGTGATAAATTACCTCTTAAAACAGCAATTCCTCCATCTGCATGCAACGGATTATCCAATGGTTTAATTATATCGCGATACACCTCTTCAATAGTTACAGAAGATAGATTCTCTTTCATTGTTTTTCCAGTCACCGTCATTTCATTCACATTTAAAAGCGGCTCTAATTCTTTTAAAACGGCAGGTATCCCGCCAGCATGGTATAAATCCTCCATTTGGTACTTACCAGCTGGTCTCATATTAGCAATAAATGGTGTTTCTTTACTTATTTTTTCAAATTGATCTAAATTCAATGTAATGCCAAGTCTTTTTGCCATTGCTGTCAGATGTATGACCGTATTTGTAGAACCGCCAATAGCCATCAATAATCTGATTGCATTCTCAAATGCTTCCTTCGTCATAATATCTGACGGTTTAATGTTTTTTTTCACTAGTCTAACAATTTCCCGCCCAGTTTCTCTTGCCATATGCATACGTTCATTAACTGTTGCAGGTGCTGCCGCGCCTCCTGGAAGCATCATACCTAAAGCTTCGGAACAAGCAGCAATTGTACTTGCTGATCCCATCACCATACAATGTCCAGCAGTTGGAGCCAGCTGTTTATTGATTTCATTGATTTCTTTTTCATCTACCGTACCTGCTTTATATTCCTGCCAGTAAAAACGGCAGTCAGAGCAGGCTCCCAAAGTTTTTCCTTTATATTTCCCATTATTCATTGGTCCGCCCGTAAATAAAATAGCAGGCTTATCAGCACTTGCTGCCCCCATCAATTGGGCTGGCGCCATTTTGTCACAGCCGCCAATCAAAACAGTTCCATCAATTGGTTGTGCGGTAATCATCTCTTCCGTATCCATTGCAACTAAATTCCGATATAACATCGTTGTTGGGCTTGTAAACATCTCCCCTACTGACATGATTGGGAATTCCAAAGGGGTGCCGCCTTCCATAATAACTCCTTGTTTAATAGCTTCTACCATCGGCTGTATATGGGAGTGGCACCGGTTTACTTCACTAAATGTATTACTTATTCCAATAACTGGTTTTTCATAATCTTCCTCGTCATGCCCCAAGTGCCTTCTAAAAGCCATTTTCAAAAACTCACTAAACGCTTCATCACCATACGATGCATTTGATTTCTTCATCGTCATCTCTCCTCCCATTTAATTATCATCTTAGGATGCAAGCACTGCCGTACAGGTTTGAATCCCGAGCTTAGCATGTATTTACTATCACAGTTATTGTTCATCTAATTGGAAAGAAAGATATTTGTATTCCAAATAATCTTCAATTCCCTGCCTGCCGCCTTCTCGACCGATGCCTGATTCCTTCACTCCGCCAAACGGAGCTTGGGCAACAGTTGGCATAGGATCATTTATGCCTACAATCCCATATTCCAAAGCTTCGCTGACTCTTACAATTCTAGAAGCATCCTTCGTAAATATATAAGAAGCAAGACCGTATTCACCACTGTTCGCCCGCTCTATCGCTTCTTCTTCTGTTGTAAACGAAAAGATAGGAGCAATAGGTCCAAATGTTTCTTCGTATGATATCTTCATATCATGTGTTGCGTTTACTAAAAGTGTTGGTTCAAAAAAGTTGCCTTTTGCGTATTCTCCATCGGCAAGTCGCTTCCCGCCGACTAATACTTCTGCTCCTTTTTCTGTTGCATCCTGCACCTGTTTTTCTACTTTATTGACTGCATTATTATCGATTAATGGTCCAATTGTAACCCCTGGCTTCAGTCCATCACCGACTATTAATTTCCTTATTTTTTCTGCAAACAATTCAGAAAAAGGCTTCACAATACTTTCATGGACATAAACACGATTGGTACAAACACATGTTTGACCCGCGTTTCTAAATTTACTAGCAATTAAAGCTTCTGCAGCTTGCTCTAGATTAGCATCTTCAAATACAATAAATGGTGCATGTCCTCCAAGCTCGAGTGATAGCTTTTTCATCGTATCTGCAGATTGTCTTACTAGCTGTTTTCCTACTTCAGTAGAACCAGTAAATGTAATTTTACGCACATCAGGAGAATCCATTAATGCTTTTGTGATCTTACTTGCAGATCCATGAAGTAAGTTCACTACTCCCTCCGGAACTCCTGCATCATGACAGGCCTTAAAGACTTCTACAGCTGTAAGAGGCGTGGAAGAAGCTGGTTTCAATACAACAGTACACCCTGCAGCCATGGCTGGAGCTATCTTCCTTGTAATCATTGCAATTGGAAAATTCCATGGTGTAATCGCTCCAACAACTCCAATCGGTTGGCGGATAACCGATAAACGTTTACTTGAAGACGATGCAGGAATGGTTTCTCCATAAATTCGTCTTCCTTCTTCCGCAAACCATTCTAAATAATCGATTGCTAAACTAATCTCCGCTTTTGACTCTTGCACAGGTTTCCCCATTTCTGTTGTAATTACTTCAGCAATCTCATCCGTTCTAGAACGTAAGATTTCCGCAACGCGATTTAAAAAATCATACCTTTCTTTTGCAGTTCGTTTAGACCAAGCAGGTAAAGCTTTTCTCGCAGCGTCAATTGCGAGCTTCGTTTCATGTTCTCCTCCTTTTGCGACTGTTCCAAGAAGTTGACCAGTAGTTGGACTAGTCACTTCTAAATTATCTTCTGAAGTTTCCCATGTCCCATTTATATAAAGCATCTTATCTCCTCTTTTCTATCCCCGCATCATATGCAGAAAATTATTTGATTAGATTATTGTTCCTGATTTGCTGATAAAATTGTTGGGTCAGTCATTACTTCGATCAATGCCGGAAGTCCAGATGCAATCGCTCTTTCAAATGCGCTTGCAATATCTTCATTCTTTTCAACTCTTTCACCATGTCCACCAAAATTAATTGCATATTCTGCAAAGTTTGGATTTGTCAATTTTGTTCCCACTACTCGTCCAGGGAATTTCGCTTCCTGATGCGTATGGATAGTTCCAAACATATTATTATTTACAACAATAGAGATGATAGGAATATCATAGCGTACAGCTGTTTCAAATTCTTGCGGAGTCATCATAAATCCGCCGTCACCTGAAATAGAAATGACTGTTTTATCTGGATGAGCTACTTTCACTCCAATAGCCGATGGCATCCCGTAACCCATCGCTCCTGATGTAGGTCCAAAATACGTCCCCCCTTCATCATATTTGAAATAACGGGAAATCCACGAAAAGAAGTTACCTGCGTCACTTGTAATAACCGTATTCTTTGGCAGTTCATTTTGAATATAATGGATGACTGATTTCATATTTGCGTATTCTTTATTATCCGTTAATTCAGGTGTTGAAAATTGTGTATACTTTTCGTTTGCTTCTGTTACTTTCTTTTGACGCTCCACATTTTCTTCCGGTTTAATCACGTTAAGAAGCTCTTTTAAAAATTCCTTTACATCGGAAACAATAGGTAATGACGGTGTATAAACCCTCCCCAAAGTATCTGGTGAAATATCTACATGAATCAAACGGCTATTTTGTTCATTTATTAAAGAATAATCATCTGTTGTCATTTGCGAGAATTTAGTTCCAAGCGCTAAAACAAGATCACTATCTTGAATATATTCACTCAGAGACTTTCTAGCTCCCAACCCTAATGCACCAATATAATTTGGGTGCGAATTCGGGAACGCATGGAAGCGTCTAAACGCTGTAGCTACGGGAATTTGCATGGCTTCTGCTAATGCAACAAGCTCTTGAGTAGCTTCTGATAGAATTACGCCTCCGCCAGCAATAATAACTGGTTTTTCAGCATTTTTTAGTTCTTCGGCAACTTCTTGTACTGCATCTGCATCAGGACGAATCATAGTTACCTTTATTGGTTCATGTGTATCTCTAGTTACAATGTCATCTTGCATATCCTCTGGCAATGAAACCAGCACTGGCCCAGGCCTTCCTGAACGTGCTACATGAAAAGCACGGTGCAGAATTTCCGGGATACGGTCAGCATCATCGATTTCTACTGTCCATTTACATAAATCTTTAAAGAATGAAACAAAATCTACTTCTTGAAATGCCTCACGGCCTCTATACGGACGTTCAACCTGTCCAATCAATGCTACAAGAGGAGTAGAATCTTGCTGCGCAGTATGTAGCCCAATCGACAAATTCGTTGCACCCGGGCCTCTTGTTGCTGTACAAACACCTACATCACCTGCAGCTTTCGCATAACCTTCAGCCATAAATGAGGCGCCACCCTCTTGTCTCGCAGAAATGAAATCGATTTCATTTTCTTCGTAAAAAGCATCCAGTACATTCAAATAACTTTCTCCAGGAACGCCAAAAACTTTCGTTACACCTTCTTTTTTCAAAACATCAACAATCGCTTGACCACCAGTTCTTTTCTCTACTTTAGTATCGCTCTGACTAACTTGTGTCATTTCTTTTCCACCTTTGCTATTATTTTTAATTCATCACATAAAATTTCTTTCTAATATTAACTCCATGTACTGCCTCCTCCTGATTAGCAATATTTGAAGGTTGCAATATAAGCTTTTTAATGATTTGATTTTAATTGTAAGACATTAATAATTGTTTGTCAATAATCATTATTTAATCTTCTGATTATTATTTTCAATAGCTTCTTTCATTAAATGAAAGTCTATAACCGCACAAAAAATGACTCCTAAATTAATACAGAAGTCATCTAACACTTATTTAAATTTTAGATAGTAAAAAGTTCCGTACGAAAAGTTATACATCTATTCTAGACATGATTTTTTCTCGTACATAACGGAGATGTCGATACATTTCTGTGAATGACATAATTGGGTCTCTTTTTTTTAAAGCTCTGTAAATCGCTTCGTGGTATGCAACCGTTATTTCTCGCTCACGGAAGGGTATCAAGCTATCAGTCTTTTCATGCGCAATCAATAATGAATCAATCATCCCTTCCACTACTGGGTTATTTGCGCTTTGGGCAATGATTCTATGAAATTCGATATCTAACGCCCCATAATTATTATTCACGCTTTTTTCAATATCACTGTTTATTTCCTTTAACAGATCTAATTGTTCGTCAGTTATTTTTTCTGCTGCTAAAGTAACTAGTCCTAATTCTAAGGACATTCTTGCTTCAATAACAGCTGACACATTATTGATTGTTAATGCTAACATTGCTCTAAATGGACTATTTCCTACTTTTTCATTAATATACGTTCCTCCACGCGGTCTTCTTTTGACAATTTCTAATGTTTCTAAAGAACTAAGCGCTTCTCTTAATACAGGGCGGCTTACATCAAAATCCTCCATTAATTTTAATTCAGACGGAAGCTTATCTCCCGGATGAAGCTGCCCATCCATCAACATGGAAATTATTTGGTTTAACACTTGTTGTGATAATGTATTTCTTTGTATTGTTCCTGTTTTAAATACTTCCATTACCTTCACTCTCCTTGTACTTAGCAATCAGTATGTTAAAGAAATCACATGTCATATAGCACATTTGATTATTTAGTGAATTATGTAAATAACCTGCGGATAAATTACATCAAGGTTTATTATTATAATTACCGCCCGTAATTGTATGACAAATATATAAGTTTGTCAATTTCAATAAATTTCCAAAGAATATATCATATAAACTTCCCCTATATCATAGTTGTATATTTACTCCCTGCTATCTTTATCAACTGGAATTTTTATTTCTAAAGTTCTTTCCATTGATTTAAAGTCGATATAAAAAGAAGGATAGAGATTATATCCCTCTCCTTCTTAACACCATAAAAGCTACCCATTATTTATAGACATCCGATTAGTTACGTAACTGGTGCAGGATTAAATAAGGCTAAATCGTTTCGAATACCACATTTATCTGCACAAGTTGTTTTCTTACCACTAGCAGTAGCAATAATATCATGAAAAATTTCCCATCCTACATCTTCAATAGTCGCTTTTCCTGTAGCAATCGTTCCCGCATTGATATCGATTAAATCGTTCCATTGATTTTTTAATTCATTTCTTGTTGAAACCTTTAATACAGGTGCCATTGACAGATTATAAGGTGTTCCTCTGCCCGTTGTGAACACCTGTAAATGCATACCAGCAGCGAGCTGCAAAGTTCCACAAACAAAATCGCTTGCGGGCGTAGCAGCAAAATTTAATCCTTTTTTTCGAACCTTTTCTCCTGGAGATAAAACATCTGTAATTGGAGATGTTCCAGATTTAATTACTGAACCAAGAGACTTTTCAACGACATTAGATAATCCGCCTTTTTTATTTCCTGGCGACGGATTTGCTGACCGGTCAACATCACCTTTATTCAAATATTTATCATACCAATCCATTTCTCTAACAAGAGCGTCCGCTACTTCTCGACTATCTGCTCTTGGTGTTAATAGATGGACCGCATCCCTGACCTCTGTTACTTCAGAAAACAAGACAGTTGCACCAGCTTTAACCAGCAAATCTGCCGCATACCCTACAGCTGGATTTGCTGTAACGCCTGAAAATGCATCACTTCCCCCACACTGAACACCTACTACTAATTCAGAGATTGGAAATTCTTCTCGCTCTCTTTGGTTTAGCCTTTCTAACCTTTCTTCAGCCATCTCCATAATAGTTTGAATCATATTTGTGAAGCCATTTTGATCTTGTAACATTACAATATTATCATTATCTTTTCCATCATTTAATCGCGTTGGTTGGAGCTTTTCGCATCCTAAACCGACAACCATGATTTCCCCGCCAAAACTAGGATGTTTCGCTAGATTTTGAATGGTGCGGATAGGAATTTTTGCATCGCCAGCGTTTATTGCAACACCACAACCATAGTTATGATTAATAGCAATAACATCTTCAACATTTGGGTACTTTGGAAGAAGTTCTTCCTTTATCTTTTGTACAGCAAACTCTAAAACCCCAACGACACATTGAACACTTGTCGTTATCCCGAGTATATTCTTCACCCCAGCTGTACCATCAGAGTTTCTGTATCCTAAAAAAGTGTATTCTTCATCTAAGGGTTCCTTCGGTTCTGCTTTCCCGTAGGTCTTTAATGTATTTAGTTCTGGAGGTACTGGTAAATTCATTACAGCGTCTCTTATCCAGGATCCTTTTTCAATTCGACCTTTAGCATATCCAATAATTTCTCCGTATCGGATAATTTCTCCATCTTTTTCTATGTCCTCTAAAGCTACTTTATGCCCTTGAGGAATCATATTTTTTAATTCGAGACCACACTTAAAAACAGTTCCTTGCTTTAAACCTCCATTATTAACAATAATCGCGGTATTATCTATTTCTTTCACTTTAATATAGAGTGGTTCCATATCTTCTTGCATTTTCTCACACCACCTCTCTGTTGTTTTTCAGTAAATGTATGAAATACACTTACACTAAACATATCATCACATTCTATTGTATATTTCATTACCCTGTAACTTCGTTTAATGCAGTAAGTAAGGCTTTAATATATCCAATGGAATAAGCAAATCCCAGGTTAGATGATTTCCAGCCAATATTCGAATTTGCCCATTTTTTATCTTGGTCTGCAATGTCACCTGCAAGGATAGGTACATGATCAGGGTTTAGACAACCGTTAAAACCTACTTTCTTTAATTCCAGCAATATCTTAAACATATTCAAGTCCCCATCATCTAGTAAAGCTTCTTCAAATGCTCCAGCTGTCGGTAAACTTCCGCGTACATTTCTAAAATGCACTAAGAAAATTCTGTTTTTTCTACCAAAATGATTTATTTCATCAATGACTAATGAGGATCCACCTTCTTCCGCACGCGTACCGATGCAGTAAACAAAACCTACGTTTTCATTCGGAAAGTCATCAATTATCCTGTGTAAACCAAGTCCTCCGAAGGGAGAATCTGGATGTGGTGTATCAGATGGATGCATAGCTATATTCACACCATTTTCTTGAGCAGTCGGCACTAATTCTTTATAGGCCCTTTGAAAAGAACGCCACCACTTTTCCAGTTCTTCTAAAGTCGGACTTTCTGCTTTATCCTTCAATAAACCAACGCTCTCTCCTCTAGAGATGGCTCCGCCTCTTTGAATCGCTTGATAAGTCTGTGAACGACCATAAAATACATCGCCTTCAAATCGTTGTCTGACGATTTTTATATTTGCTTCTCCAAAGACTTTAATGGCATTTACGGAGTTTTCCAATTGCACCTCACTGCCATCTTGATTATCCATAAATGAATCGGTTATATTTGGCAAGGTAACTCTATTAATATCCATCCCCCATGAGCGGATTCTTCTTTGAAGTTTTAATAAACTATCCAAATCTGGAAACCCTTGTTCCTTCACACCTGCAAAAGAGTTCCCGTTCCCAAAATCAATCCTGTCCACACCTAGCTGGGACATTTGTTGTAAATCCAAATCTGTTAATTCAGTGGTGTTAACGGTTACGGACACTTTCATCATTTACAGCCTCCTTCTATATTATTAATTAGCCGCGTCATAAACTGCCTGGTCATTCTCAGTAATTTCTTTTAACTTCTCAGCTGTTTCTTCTGAATCTAGATAACTTGGGGTTAACCAACTGTTCTTAATCTCCTCTTGAAAGGATTCATCTTCAACTACATTTTCTAACGCTTCTGAAAATCTTTCTACGACCTCATCCGGTGTTTCCGGGTTAAAAGCCCAATAAAAAACTTTATCTACTGACATATCTACACCTTGCTCGGTAAACGTTTCAACATCTGGGGCTCCTTCCAGACGCTCCTCAGCAATTACACCGAGGGAAACAAAATCGCCAGATTCAAGATAATCCTGCACTAATCCAAGAGAAGTTGGTACAATGTCAACTCTTCCTCCTAATAAAGCGGTAATTTTATCAGAAGCACCACCGGCATCAACTATATTAAATTCAACTCCTGTTTTTTGTTCAAACTCTAACACTTGCAAATGTGTCATCGCTCCAACTTCTGTAGCCACCTTAACTTCGCCAGGATTTTCTTTGGCATAATCAATCAAGGATTCGATATCATCAAATGCAGCATCTTTAGAAGCAAGAAATGTATTCGATTGATCAACGATTCCTACACCTGCATATTTAAAATCTTCAGATGTATAGTCAGCTAATCCATAAATATTATTAACTAACATTGCATTATGGTAAGCCAATACAGCATGTCCATCTGGTTCCTTAGATAATACTTCCTTGATACCTGTTGAACCCCCAGCCCCTTCCACGTTCGTAATGACAATTGATTCACCAAGTTCCTGTTCCAGATATTTAGCAGTAATACGTGTATTCAAGTCTGTATCCCCACCCGCTCCAACTGGAACAACTACCTCAATTGGTTTAGACGGGTATGCATCTTCCGCATTTGAACTTTCCCCATCTGAACATGCACTTAAAATAAAAACTAGACAAACAACAGCTAAACTTTTCGTAAAAATATCCACAATTTTCTTCAATATAATTCCTCCCTTTTTTGATTTATTTAGTTAATTTACTTTTTGAAGCTTTTGTTTCTTTCTATTACTGTATATTTTCATGGCAATAGAAACGACTGTTAAAAGTAAGAATCCTGCAGCTATTGGTTCTGTTAAAAAAGGCATAAAGTTTCCTTCAGATAACATTAAACCTCTGCGTAGGTTTGTTTCTAGAATTGGTCCCAGGATAAATCCTAGAACAAGCGGTGTTAATGGCATTTTAGCTTTGATCATCAGGTAACCGATAATCCCAAAGAAAAATAATGCACCTACATCAAATAAACGATTATTCACACCAAATGCACCAACAACACACAACGCTAGAATAATAGGTAAAAGAATAGCCTGAGGAATGCTAAGCAATCTTACAAATCCTCTCATTCCTAAGAATAAAAACACTGCCATTAAAATGTTTGCAATGATTAAAGCAGCAAATATGCCATATACTATTTCGCCACTATTTTGAATCAGCATTGGTCCAGGCTGCAACCCATGCAAGACAAGGCCCCCGAGTAACATAGCTGTAACTGTATCTCCCGGTATTCCTAAAGAAATAAGCGGAACTAACGCTCCTCCAATAGCAGCATTATTTGATGATTCAGACGCTACAATACCACTGGGATTCCCTTTACCAAATTCTTCAGGTTTTTTTGAAAGATTTTTTGTTGTTGCATATGCGATAATATTTGCGGTTCCACCTCCAATACCAGGTAATACCCCAATGCTCAAACCTAACAATGTCGACCGAAGAAAGTTCCATTTTTGTTCAAAATATTCCTTCATTTTTACTCGGTAACTAATTTTTTTCAGACGTGTAGATTTATTATTTTTGACTTTCTTTTCAGCAGTAATCAATATTTCCGACACTGCAAATAGCCCAATTAACACTGGTAATAAGTCAAACCCAGCATCTAAGGAACTGAAACCAAACGTAAATCTTGGAAACGCATCAATTGGTGCTGAACCAACCAATGCAAATGCAATACCAAGTGCTCCTGATAGAACACCTTTGACGATCGAATCTCCAGAAAGACTTGAGATTAACGTCAGGGAAAAAATCACAATAGCAAAAAACTCAAAAGGTCCGAATTCTAAAGCAACTTTGCCTAATGGCGGAGAAATAATAATTAATGCGACGATACTTATTAATCCTCCAAAGAAAGAAGAGACAATCGCAAAGGAGAATGCTTTTCCCGGCTCTCCTTTTTGAGCCAGCGGATATCCATCAAATGTCGTTGCAATGGAGGATGGGGTTCCTGGCAGCTTCAATAAAATTGCTGGAATTAAACCTCCTGAAACCCCTCCAATATACAATCCCATCAAAAGAGACATTCCTGCGACTGGATCCATCCCATATGTAATCGGCAAACAAATCGCAATTGCCATCGTAGCTGTTAAACCTGGTATAGAACCAAATATAAGTCCTAAGATTACACCAACAACAATTAACAGGATTATTTGAAAAGTGAAAACCGAATTAAAACCTTCTAATAACATATCAAACATTTTCTAACCCTCCTTACCCAAAAATTCCCGCTGGAAGCATGACATAGAACACATTGCGAAACACGAAATAAATAACGGACGATGTGACAATTGAAATAACCCCATATAAGAGGGCATTTTTGATTGTCCATTTTGAGAAAAGTAGCATTTGTATAATGAGATAAGCAGCAGTGGTAATTAAAAAGCCTAAGATAGGAATTAGAAATAAATAAACAAATAACAAAATTATCGTAAGTATCAGATAAATAAAGCTATTTTTATTATCTGTTCCTTCTTTAACTTCTGCAGCAGGTGCTTCTTCATCTGTTTTGTCTATCTCCCCACTTTTAAAACCGCTTACAATTACAGGAATACTCATTACTGCAATTAATATTGCAATTACTTTAGGCATAAAATCTGACCCGACCGCCCCTTCTGTTAGCGCTTCCATATTAAGAGAGCCTATAAACATAACTATTGAAATCGCCAACAAAATAATTCCTGTAATTAAATCACCGTAATTCCTTTCCATTAGACTTCCCCTCCAATCCATCCTATTTTTTATTACTTTTCGTAATTGTATGACAAATATATTTATATGTCAATAAAATTTTTAGGTTTTTTAAATATTACTTCTCTAAGGTTTTTATATGTATTGAGGTATGCCAAATTATCAAAAAAATCCTCACTATAAATTAGATAATTTATTTTATATGAATCCGTTCAGTTTGGTTTCGTGACTTAATTTGTCCTGCTAAAAAAAGAAACTCCAAACTAGATTTGGATTAAAGGTCTCGATAATTAATGTAGTTTTTGTTTTATTTCCACTTTCAAGTGCTACCTCTTGACTCATTTTATAAAGAATTGGTGTTAAAACCAATAAAATACAGTCCATATCTTGTATGGACTGCTTCTGTCAAAACTATTATCTTATTAAAATTCTTGCCCGCTCGTCTCAATAACTTTTTTTATATTAATGAAAATTATCCTCCCTATATCGATTTGGTGTTTTATTCCCAAAGTAATCCATATCGCTTAGAAATCTCTGACGTACCAGAAGATATAATATCAATCGCAAAATATGAAATGTAACCAATAACCTCTATCCCATCTTCCTAGAGATACTAGCAGCAGACTCCAATATAAACTCAACGTACTGTTCAATCCTAGATTTATCCACCCTAATCAAAGGAATCGTTATAGTCATACTCGCAATAACGTCGTTTAAGCGATTTTTTATCGGAGCGCTAATTGCATAAACACCTAGAATTCTTTCATTCTTTGTTATTGCATATCCTTGTTCCCTTATTGTACTTAATTGTTTTCTTAAACAGTCCTTATTTATTACCGTATAATCCGTAAGTTGTTTTAATTTCAAGTGCTCAATAATATTTTCTCTCTGAATTTCTGGTAAATTCGCTAACAATACTTTTGCCGATGCGCCAGCATATAAAGGAGATTCTTTACTTATATAGGAAAGTGTGGTTAATTCATGTTTTGCATGTTCATAAGCAATACATTTACGTTTATTATTATGGATAATATTTAATGTAATCGTTTCTCCCGTTTTTGTATTTAATTCTTGCATGAATTTTTTTGTGATAGACAGTAAGTGTGAATTACTCTCCACCAAATTTCCTAAGAAGTATAATTCCATCCCTAGTTTATACGTCTTGCTTCGTTCATTTTTTTCTAAAAACCCTTCTTCTGTAAGGGTATATAAGATCCTTTGAATACTTGATTTTGAAATCCCCAATCTCTCACTTATCTCTGTTAAAGATAACTCTTTTTCGTTGAATGAAAATACTTTTAAAACTTGAACCGCACGATTAATCGTCTGCATTGATTCTTTTTTCTGCAAAAAAATCTCCTCCAATCCAACAGTATGTATATCAGATTATATGTGTCTAATAGTGCAATATTTCCATAATTAATTATCATGTACCGTTAAATGAAAACCCTTACCGTTTAACGGTAATATTCTAAACAAGATTAGAATATAAATGTCCTAAATGAAAATTTGTTTTAAAACAGTGTACCTTCAGCCCCCTCTATTCCCTATAGAAAACAATATGAAAGCTAACCGATATCATTACCTAGGAAGGAAGTGAAGAAATGTTAGCCTTACTTGGTTTTTTAACCATTTTTGTATTTCTGTATCTCATTTTAACTAAGAAAACGTCTGTGATTGTTGCTTTAATTATTGTTCCGCTTCTTTTTGGATTATTTACAGGGCACACAATTGATTTGGGTCCAATGATGCTCGATGGAATTATAGAAGTAGCACCTACTGCAATCATGCTTGCCTTCGCGATATTGTATTTTGGAATCATGAACCAAGCAGGTCTATTCGATCCAATTATTAAACGAGTTCTAATTTTAGTAAAAGGAGATCCTTTAAAAATAGTTATAGGAACTGCAGTTATTGGTATGTTTGCCCATTTAGACGGCTCCGGGGCTTCTACTTTTCTCATTACGATACCTGCACTGCTCCCACTATATAATAGGTTAAAAATGAGTAAATTAGTATTAGCCTGTGTTGTTGCATTAAGTGCAGGAACAATGAACTTACTTCCTTGGGGCGGACCTACAGCAAGAGCTTCCGCTTCCCTCAATATTGATACAACTGACATATTTAATCCTGTTATCCCGGCAATGTTAGTTGGACTTTTATGGGTGTTTTTTGTTGCATATCTATTAGGTAAACGAGAACGTAAAAGGCTTGGTATTGAAGATTCCTCGTTCGAATATACGATGGAAATTTCTAAAGAGGAACAAGAATTAAAACGGCCAAAACTCTTTTGGTTTAATTTACTTTTAACCATCGTTCTAATTGTTTTTCTTATTCAAGTATGGTTTCCACTGCCAGTAGTATTTATGGTTGGATTTGTTATAGCTTTAATAGTTAATTATCCTAATGCAAAAGTTCAACAGGAAAGAATAGATTCATTGGCTGTTGGTGTTGTAACCATTGTGACAATTATTTTTGCTGCAGGTATATTTACAGGTGTTTTATCGGGGACTGGAATGGTCGAAGCAATGGCGAATAGTCTTGTATCCATTATTCCAGAGGGGCTTGGAACGCAAATGGCAATTATATTAGCTATTGCAAGTATGCCTCTAAGTCTTGTATTTACTCCAGATGCTTTTTATTTTGGTGTCTTACCTATTCTAAGCGAAGCAGCAGCTACTTACGGAATAAGTGGGGCTGAAATGGCACGTGCGGCAATCCTAGGTCAGATTACAACAGGGTTTCCAATTAGTCCATTAACACCTTCTACATTTCTGCTTATTGGTTTAGCTGGGGTTGATTTGGCTGATCATCAAAAATTCACATTTAAATGGGCGTTCGGTACAACGATCGTAATGACTATTGTTTGTGTATTGATAGGCGTTATTCCTTTCTAAATCATTCAAAATTCACATTAAAGGGAGTTGTTATGTAATGGAAGATTTAATTTTTGAAAAGGATAATCATATTGGAGTTATTCGATTAAATAGACCTGAATCGTTAAATGCTTTTAGTGTGGATATGATCCAGCTATGGATTGACGCATTAGAAGAAATTAAAAATAATGACGATATTTATGTTGGTATTCTAACAGGAAATGGAAAAGCATTTTGCGCAGGCGGAGATATTAAAGCAATGATAAACGGTGATGGCTTTATGGCTAAGACTAAACAAGAACAAGAGAATTACACTAGTTTACCGTTAGAGGTAAAGAATAGTTTATGGAAAAATATACAAAAAATACCCTTGTTAATGGAAGAAATTGATAAACCAATGATAGCTGCGATTAACGGAGCAGCTATCGGAGCTGGATTAGACATGGCATTAATGTGCGATATTCGATTCTGTTCTGATGAAGCAAAATTAGGTGAAGGGTATATAAAAGCTGGAATTGTGCCTGGAGACGGTGGAGGATATTATCTTCCTAGAATTATCGGCATCGATAATTCACTAGAAATGCTTTGGACTGGAAAAAAGCTCACAGCTGCTGAAGCAAAAGAGATTGGATTGGTTACCCACGTGATTCCAAATAATTCTTTGCTACAGACTGTTAAAGAGTATGCAAATAATCTATGTAATGAACCTCAAGAGGTTATTCAAATGATGAAACGTATCGTTTATCAAGGCTTGTCAATGAATTTAAAGCAATCGTTGGATATGGCTTCATCATTAATGGCAATATCAGTACATCATCCAAATCACAAAAATGCGTTAGAAAAACTAATGAAAAAATAATTAGTCCCGAATATAAAAACAATCAACTAATTCGAAGAGGAGGAATGTGAATAATGGTGGAAAATGAAGAATATAAAGGTCCACTATCTCATATCCGAATATTAGACTTAAGTCAAACATTAGCCGGCCCTTTAGCAACTACTATTTTAAGTGATTTAGGTGCTGAAGTTATAAAAATAGAACGTCCTGGATTCGGAGACCAGACGCGCCATTTTGCTCCATATCAAAATGGGGAAAGTCACTATTTTCTAAGTGTTAATCGAAATAAAAAAAGTATAGAAGTTAATTTAAAAAGCGATATTGGGATGCAAACATTGAAAGATTTAATAAAAGAATGTGATATTCTAGTTGAAAATTTTCGTCCTGGGGTTTTAGATAAACTAGGATTCAGCAAGGAAGCAATACAGTTAATTAATCCTGGTATGATAGTCTGCTCCATTTCTGCTTTCGGAAGTACTGGCCCACTTGGAGAAAGAGCGGGTTATGATATTATTGTTCAGGCATTAAGCGGTGTAATGAGTGTTACAGGTGATGGTGTCCCGCAGCGATCTGGACTTCCTATTGGCGATATTATTGGCGGACTATTTGGAGCAATCTCTGTATTGGGCGCTATAATAGAAAAAGGAAAATCGAAAAAAGGACTTCATATTGATTTAAGTTTGCTTGATAATCTTGTTTCGTTGTTAGGCTATTATGCTGGAAAGTATTACATGACTGGAGAATCGTCTTCTCCTGTAGGGTCACATCACCCTTTCATTGTCCCATACGGAACTTATAAAGCATCAGATGGTTATTTAGTTTTAGCTATCTACACGGAAGGTTTTTGGAAAAAATTTATAAAGGCAATGAATAAAAAAGAATGGTTAACGGATGAAAGATTTAAAACAAATGATTTACGCGTAAAAAACAGGGAAATCTTAATCGATATTATTCAAGCAGAATTAGACAGAAAAAAAATAAATGAATGGATAGAAGTATTCGAAGCTTACGATATACCTCACGCTCCAGTGTTGAATATTGAAGATGCATTAAATCATCCGCAGATAAAAGAGAAAGATCTCATTAAAAAGATTGATCATCCTTCCTACGGGAAATTTTCTCATGTTGGAACTCCTATTCATTATAGTAATGCTCCATTAAATAATAATGCTGCTCCACCAACATTAGGAGAAAACACAGAAGAAATACTAAGAGATGTCTTAGGCTATTCCAATGATAAAATGAATGAAGTGTTAAATACAATGAATAAATCTATATAATGAAACAGGTTAATTCAATACCCAACACACCATTTAACCTTTCTTAAATCTAGTTATCCGCGAGTGGGGTATATTTCTATATATTTGGTTATTTATTGGCCACATAAAATATCATCTAAGAAAACAGAATAAACACACAAAAACACCTGAATCATCAACCTTTCGATTCAGGTGTTTATATCATTTTTACAACTCCGCTTAGAAAACAAATGCCGTCTATAGACAAGGAACTTAGACCACGCAATTCATATAGTTTAAATAGGATTTCCCAATAAGAATAATTATTTTAATTCATATTATGAAAAAACAATAATCAACCGTAAATATACCGAAAAAGCGAATCCTTCGTAAACTTCCCTTCAATTCCAGGTTTCGTTAAAAAGTATTCCACAATTTCTTCTTTCGCAAGACCAATCTCCTTTAACCCGCGGGAAATCATGGATAAATAGGATTGAGGGGGAGTGGTAAATTCGTGCGTTCCCATTACATCCGGATTGGTAAATGTAAACATTGGCGCCCCTTCCTCTTTTCCCAGATAAATAACCCTGCCGTACCAGCCTGCTTTCAAGTCAACATAGCCTTTATCCATAATATCCTGCACTTTGATATTTAAGGCATCCACATTATTTTCCTGCTCCACGACTTCTCCAAATTGCTCATCGGTGATCAGGTACTTTCTTGCATATGTTTTGGTATCTTTATTGGATTTATGTCCAATGAAGGCAACTCCGCCCTTGCCCCATTTGCTTTTTTCCTTTGTAAAATAGAGAGGATAAGGGAGCTCGGCTTTTTTTACTTTCTTTGGCGGGGTCGTATTTTCACATCCCTTTTCCTCTTTTTCAGATCCTTCAGGAATACCTCCTTCAATATAGCAGGAAAAGCGATTTTCGCTAATGTTGGAGCCGTAGCTTACATACCATACGTCCATTATGAGCCTCCTTGTTTTATGTTACTTTGAAAAATAAAGGTAAAACGTTTTTTGTAGTTACAATGTCATTTTCTCTAATTTTTGTTCTGATAAAAAATGAGAAATCGCTATCGAAGTAGCACCGAGCGCACTTGAATAACGACCCAGAGCAGAAAATTTAATCTCCGTATTCTCATTATGATAATAAGATAGCCTATCCTGTAGAACATGATTAACAGGGTTGGTTAACCATCGGCTAAATTGTGAGATTCTATTTCCTATGATAACCATTTCTGGATTAAACGTATTAATAACAGTTGTTAATCCAATTCCGATATACTCCCCTAATGTGTTTAAAATCTGCAGAACTTCTTTATTCCCTGTTTTTGCTTCTGCTACTAGTTTTTCCAGACTTATATCATTCGAACTGCTTAATACTTTTTGCTTTTTTACATGCTCCAAAAGAGCCTGTTCCGATGCATAAAGTTCCCAGCAACCGTGATTTCCGCAACGGCATTTAGGGCCGTTTGCATTAAGAGTAACATGTCCCATTTCTCCAGAAATACCAGATGTACCAGTGTAAAGATTGTTTTTTATAATGATGCCTGTACCTATACCAACTCCAATGCTAATATACACTAAATCAGATGCATTCTTCCCTCTCCCATAAAGATGTTCACCATGAACTCCACAATTAGCTTCATTTTGAATTTTAACCGGAATGTGAAGTTCATTTTGTAACTCTGCTTTTAAATCAACATTTTTCCATTTTAGATTTGGGGCAAATAAAATATTCTCATCGAGATCGACATTACCTGGAACACCTACACCAATTCCTACTATGCCATACGTGCTTTCCGGAGCCTTTTTAATTAATTTTTTTATGATATTCACTAAATTGTTCTTCACATCTTCATATTCAATGCTAGTTAAAGTCTGGGTAACTTCTTCTACAATATGACCATTCAAATCCGTTAAAACACCGAGAATGTAATTAACGCCCAAGTCAATTCCAACCGAAAAGCCTGCAAGGTTATTAAAATATAATAGCACAGGCTTCCTTCCCCCACTGGATTGGTTAGACTCTATTTCATATACAAATGACTCTTCAAGCATTTCCGAAACCATTGTAGAAACAGTTGCTTTATTGAGTCCAGTTATTTTAGAAATCTGCGAACGGGATAGTGGTTCGTTTTTTTTAATTGAACGAAAAACAATTGACTTATTCATTTGTTTTACAAAATTTTGGTCACCGGTTTGAATTTTTTGCATCTTTTTTCTCCTTTTTATATAATTCTTTATCTTTATTCTATCATAGAAATCGCTTAACATTCATCCTCACTTTGTTTAACCATTATATTAACAAATCTTAAATCAATCATATTTAAATCAATTCATCTATCATATCAATACCTTTTTTTCTTTAATTTTATTGTTGACAACGCTTCCAACAAATACTAAACTTAGTTTTAAGGTTAAACAAAGTTATATAAACTTATTTTAACTAACTCAATGAAATAGGAGGTATTTATAGAATGAGTTATTTTCCAAACGTAAATCAGATAATTTATGAAGGGCCGAAGTCAACGAATCCTTATGCATTTAAGTTCTATAATCCGGAGGAAACCATTGGCGGCGCAAATATGGAGGATTATCTACGTTTTGCAGTAGCATACTGGCATACATTTACTGAAGATTTATCAGACCCATTCGGCTCTGGAACAGCTGTCCGCCCTTGGGATAAATTCTCAGGAATGGACTTAGCAAAAGCTCGTGTAGAGGCAGCTTTTGAATTCTTTGAGAAGCTAAATGTTCCCTATTTCTGTTTTCATGATGTGGATATCGCACCAGAAAGAGAAACTTTAAGAGAAACAAATAAAAACTTAGATACAATCGTCTCCATGATCAAAGATTATATGAAAGACAGCAAAACGAAACTGCTTTGGAATACTGCTAATAATTTTACTCAACCAAGATTTATTCATGGGGCGGCTTCTTCTAACAATGCAGATGTATTCGCCTACGCTGCAGCCAAAGTAAAAAAAGGGTTAGAAATCGGAAAAGAACTTGGTGGAGAAAACTACGTATTTTGGGGAGGCCGAGAAGGTTATGAAACGCTCCTTAACACAGATATGAAACTCGAATTAGACAATCTCGGACGCTTCTTCCATATGGCTGTAGATTATGCTAAAGAAATTGATTTTGATGGACAGTTCCTAATTGAGCCAAAACCTAAAGAACCAACAACTCACCAATATGATTTTGATGTTGCTAGCAGTTACGCCTTTTTGCAGCATTATGATTTACAAGATCACTTTAAATTTAATATTGAAGCCAATCACGCCACACTTGCAGGTCATACATTTGAGCATGAACTGCACTACGCACGTGTCAATAATATTTTAGGATCAGTAGACGCCAATCAAGGACACCCACTTTTAGGCTGGGATACAGATGAATTCCCAACTGACTTATACGCTACTACACTTGCTATGTATGAAATAATCAAAAATGGCGGACTGGGCCGCGGCGGATTAAACTTTGATGCAAAAGTAAGAAGAGGTTCATTTGAGCCAGAAGATCTTTTTCACGCACATATAGCTGGAATGGATAGTTTCGCAATCGGGTTAAAAGTGGCTCAGAAATTATTAGATGATCAAATTATTGAAAATGTTGTAAATAACAGATATAGCAGCTATACACACGGTATTGGTTTGAACATCGTGGAAGAAAAAACGAATTTCCATAAATTAGAAGAGCATGCACTTGATTTAAAAGAAATAAATCAACAATCCGGACAATTGGAAAGAATCAAGGCAGTAATCAATCAATATCTGCTGACAATTTATTCAGATCAATAAGAACTGGACATAAGGAGGCTGAATAATGAAGCATGTTATCGGTGTTGATTTGGGGACAAGTGCTGTGAAGCTTTTATTAGTTAATCAACAAGGAGATGTTGTAAAAGAAGTTTCAAAAACATATCCCCTCTTACAAGAAAAAACAGGCTATAGCGAACAGAACCCTAAAGATTGGGTAGACCAAACTGTCGCCGGGCTTTCTGAACTAATTCAACAATTCGAAGGTAAACCAGATGACATTGAAGGTATCAGCTTTTCTGGACAAATGCATGGACTGGTTCTGCTCGATGAAAATCAAAATGTTCTTCGTAATGCAATTTTATGGAATGATACACGAACTACAGCGGAGTGTCAGGAGATTTATGAAAAAGTGGGAAAAGAAAGACTGCTTCGTATCACGAAAAATTTAGCATTAGAAGGATTTACATTACCTAAATTATTATGGGTAAAAAATCATGAGCCTGAGCTTTATAATAAAGTAAAAACGTTTTTGTTACCAAAAGATTATGTCCGTTTGAAGCTTACTAAAAGTTTGCATACGGAATATTCCGATGCAGCTGGTACCTTATTGCTAAATGTAGCAGAAAAAGAATGGAGCAAGAGTATTTGTGATTTATTAGATATCAATTTGGATATATGTCCACCCTTGGTAGAATCTTCTGAAGAAATTGGAATATTGACCCCTGAGATCATTGAAAAAACTGGTCTGTCCAAATCAACTCGCATCTTTACTGGCGGTGCTGACAATGTATGCGGCGCAATTGGATCAGGAGTCTTAACAGAAGGTAAAACAATGGCCAGCATCGGGACATCCGGGGTAGTTCTCGCTCATGAAGACCGTAGAGATCGCAACTTTCAGGGAAAAGTTCACTATTTTAATCATGGCGTACCAAATGCTTATTATACTATGGGAGTGACACTAGCGGCTGGTCAAAGCCTTACGTGGTTTAAAGATACTTTCGCAGAAGAAAAAACGTTTGACCAATTGCTTAACGATGTTGATAAAGTTCCACCGGGTGCAAATGGTTTACTATTCACACCTTATATTGCAGGTGAACGCACCCCCTATGTTGATGCATCTATTCGTGGAAGTTTCATTGGAATAGACAGTTCTCACAAGATGAAACATTTTGTACGGTCTGTTATGGAAGGAGTTACATTTTCGTTAAATGAGTCTGTCCAGTTATTCCGGGACCAAGGGAAGAAAATCGATCAAATTATTTCCGTAGGTGGTGGTTCAAAAAATGAGATATGGCTGCAAATGCAAGCAGATATCTTTAATACAGAGGTTGTCAAATTATCCAATGAGCAAGGTCCAGGAATGGGAGCAGCAATGTTAGCAGCTTATGGTTGCAGGTGGTTTAGAACACTTGAAGATTGCGCAGATACTTTTTTACATGCAGAAAAAATATATAAACCGATAGAAGAAAATGTAGTAGTTTATCAAACTTTATTTAAACTCTACCAACAAGTCTATACTTCAACACAATCACTAAATAAAAAGTTGATGCAGCACCGGCAGTAATACATGGAGTCATGAGATTGATAATTTAAAAGATAACTGCTCCACGCAGTTATCATAGAAGAAGCTAGTAGAAACAATCAAAAAAATTTCATTTTAATATGTAAGGGTTCTCTTTATGGCAGGTTGACGTTATCTTTTCATTAAAAATGGAGGTATGAAAATGCATGCTGCACAATCGGAGCAAAGTGAAACACAAATAGTAAAAACGCAAAAGCTAAAAATGAGTGAAAAACTAACATTTGGTATAGGAGATTTTGGAGCAAATTATAGCTGGACCTTTATTGCCTCTTTTCTCACTATATATATGACGGATACAGTGGGGATTTCAGCTGGAATAATTGGAACGATTATTCTAATCTCCCGTGTTACAGATGGGTTCACTGATTTATTTATGGGGACCTTAATCGATAACACGAATTCAAAGATGGGCAAAGCCAAACCATGGGTGTTTTGGACAGCTCCCATTCTCGGTTTATTGACATTTTTATTATTCAATGTGCCAGGGGCATTAGACCAAACTGGAAAAATCATATATATTTTTATCATCTATTTGTTAATCTCTGCAGTTTTTTATACCGCTAATAACGTCGCTTATTCTTCTCTGACTTCTCTTATGACAAATGATAAGAATGATCGCGTTTCATTAGGAAGCATCCGCTTTATTTTTTCACAGCTGGCTGTTTTATCCATTACAACATTTACGACTTTTTTTGTAAGCGGATTCGGCGGCGGTCAACAGGGATGGACGATTACTACAATAATTTATGCTTTTTTATGCGCGGTCCCTTTGATGATTACCGGGTGGTTTGTAAAAGAAAGAAATATTGCTAAGCGAAAGACTGAAAATAATACAACACAAAGAGTTCCCTTTTTTCTCATAATGAAAGTATTGTTAACAAATAAATACTTTATTATCACAATTGTTTTGTACTTGCTTTGGTATTTAAGGCAGACTGATAACGGTATCAGAGTTTATTATGCTACTTACGTATTTAACAACGCTGACATCATGGCTATATTAAGCTTAGCAACTACTGTTCCAACAATAATAGGATTAATGTACACACCTAAATTTGTAGAAAAGTTCGGAATTCGAAGAAGTATCGTCATAGGGTTAATTATTTCCATTATCTCTTATTTGATTATGACCGTATTCTCTGAGAATTTAACGTTACTGACTATAGGTCTTATTGTAAACGCTATCGGTGTTGTTCCTTTCACAGGTGCACTTAGCGCTATTGTAGCAGACGTAGGAGATTTGATTTATTGGAAATCAGGAGTTCCTGTACAAGGATCTGTGTTTAGTTTAACAAGCGCTGGCATGAAGATTGGATCTGGGTTACAAGGGGCTATCGTCGGTTGGACACTTACTATTGGCGGATACGTTGCTGGTTCTTCCATTCAACCGGACAGCTCGATTTTAGCAATGAAATCCATGCAAATTTATTTTCCTTTTGCATGTATCATCATTATTATGCTAGTCACATTCACATTAAATTACGAAAAATTTATTCCATCTGTTAAGAAAGAAATTCAAGAAGGAAAAGTTGGCGAGAATCGTACTAAAAACTTAGTGAAACTTTAATTATATTGGGAGGAAATAAAAAATGACTTTTGAATATCATGTAGCGAAAAACGGGTCTGATATGGCCGAAGGAACAAAACAAAATCCTTTTTTAACAATTAACAAAGCAGCTTCTATTGTAGTGGCAGGTGATAAAGTTATTGTACATGAAGGAGAATACAGAGAACGAGTAAACCCTCAAAATTCCGGATTAAGCAATCTCAGAAGAATCACTTACGAAGCAGCAGAAGGTGAAAAAGTAATTATTAAAGGTTCAGAGCATATCCAAGATTGGCAGGAAGTAGAAAATAATGTATGGAAAGTTCAATTACCTAATTCATTTTTTGGAGAGTACAATCCCTATACCGAAGAAATTTTTGGTGACTGGGTCGTTTATAACCCCGGAAGACATTTAGGAGACGTTTATTTAAATGGTATGTCCTTTTACGAAACAGAAAGCTATGAACAACTACTGGATCCCGAGATACAAACAGAAGTATTAGATCATTGGACAAACGAAGTCGTCCCTGTTCATAATCAAGAGCAAACAAAATTTGTTTGGTTTGCAGAGGTCGATGAATACTACACAACAATTTACGCTAATTTTCATGAGTTTGATCCAAATAAAGAATTAGTAGAAATAAACGTTAGAAAATCTGTGTTTTATCCAGAAAATACAGGTATTGATTATATTACAGTTAAAGGATTTGAATTAGCACAAGCAGCTACTCCTTGGGCACCGCCTACCGCTGATCAACCTGGACTGATTGGTCCTCATTGGAGTAAAGGCTGGATAATCGAGGATAATATCATTCATGATGCGAAATGCAGCGCAATCAGTATTGGAAAAGAAGCCAGCACTGGAAATAACTTTAGCAGCAAACGAAAAGATAAGCCGGGTTACCAATATCAATTAGAATCTGTGTTCCACGCTCACCAAGCAGGTTGGAACAAAGAAAAAGTCGGTTCCCATATTATCCGAAATAACACAATCTATGATTGCGGCCAGAATGGCATCGTAGGTCATCTTGGCTGTGTATTTAGCGAAATCTATAATAATCATATTTATAACATTGCATTAAAGAGAGAATTTTTCGGGCATGAGATAGCAGGTATTAAATTACATGCCGCGATTGATACGCAAATTCACAATAACCGTTTCCATGACTGTTCTCTAGGCATATGGTCAGATTGGCAAACACAAGGTACGAGAATAAGCAAAAATCTATTTTATAGAAATAATCGCGACTTGTTTGTTGAGGTTAGCAGTGGTCCTTATTTAGTTGATCATAATATACTAACTGCAGACTATGCTTTAGATAATCATGCACAGGGCGGTGCTTACGTAAATAATATCATTCGCGGCAAAATGGTTCATCGCAAAATGTTGGATCGTCCAACTCCTTACCATTATCCACACAGCACAAAGGTAGCTGGTTTTGCAGCTACTTATGGCGGAGATGACCGTTTTTATAATAATATATTCATCGGCGATTCCAACTTTGAAGGAGTTGGCACAGCTCATTACAACGGCTATACAGCGTCATTAGAGGAGTATATTGAGACTGTAAAACAAGAGCCCGGCGACCATGAAGCATTCCATAAGGTGAATCAGCCTGTATATATCAATCATAATGCCTATTTCAACGGAGCAGCTTCTTTTGAAAGGGAAAAAGATAAGCTTGAAGTAAATCGTTTTGACCCTAAACTACGTATTATTGAAGAAGGCAATGAAGTGTATCTCTCTTGTGAACTTCCGGATGATTTTGAAAACATCCTCGGAGAAATCCAATCTACCGGAACGCTACCTCGAGTACGAATTGTTGATGCAGATTTTGAAAACCCAGATGGAAGTGAAGTTACTTTAGATACAGATTATCTGGGTAAACAAAGAAAAGAAAAAAGTGTTTTGGGACCAATTGTTGATTTAAAAAATGGAGAAAACTATGTGAAAGTCTGGGGATAAATGTTAGTCTAAACGAGATAAAATTAAATAAAAAGGGCTTGGATTATCAAGTCCTTTTTTCACTTACTCATATTGGAGTTGATCTTATGAAAGTAAACACAAAATACTTAAATGAAACGTGGAAGCTTTTCGTCTTAAAAAATGATTTTGGTATGGAGGTAAATATATTAAATTTCGGCGGAATTATCACGAAAATTAGTACTCCAGATAAAAATGGAAAAGTTGAAAATGTTGTTTTGGGATATGATAACTACGAAAATTATGAGACAGACTCTTATTTTTTGGGCGCTATTATTGGCCGAGTAGCTGGACGAATCAAAAATGCGCACTTTTCATTAAATGGAAAACAATATGAACTAGAAGCAAATGATGGAGTAAATCATTTGCACGGCGGCTCCAATGGATTTCACCAAGTCCTTTGGGAAGGAGAAACATTTGAATCAGATGCGTACGCAGGCGTCATCTTGCATTATATTAGCAGTGATGGCGAAAATGGTTTCCCCGGAAATGTGAAGACAGACGTTACATACACATTAACCAAAGACAATGAATTAATATTGGACTATTGGGCACAGACAGACGAAACAACACCGCTTACTTTAACAAATCATTCCTATTTTAATTTAACAGGCAATTTACGTGATTCAATACATGATCATCATGTTACGATAGATAGCCATCAATTTACAGAGCTGGATGGTGCCTTGTTACCCACTGGAAGATTACTTGATGTAAAGAACACCCCCTTTGATTTTACTCAAGGTCGGACGCTCAAGGAAGGTATAGTATCAAATTTCGAACAGAATAAGATTGTAGGAAATGGTTTTGACCATTATTTTATATTCGATCACGATAAAAAGGAAAATGTATTTGTCAGCGAGAAGACGAGTGGACGCACGCTTGCTATTGAAACGAATCAGCCAGGAATGGTGATGTACACTTCAAATAGTTTAGATGATGGGGC
Organism: Oceanobacillus sp. FSL K6-0251; assembly: GCF_038004725.1. Taxonomy (NCBI): domain Bacteria; kingdom Bacillati; phylum Bacillota; class Bacilli; order Caryophanales; family Bacillaceae; genus Oceanobacillus; species Oceanobacillus sp. FSL K6-0251. The sequence continues at coordinate 4,024,311 of NZ_JBBORS010000001.1, forward strand.
GGCGTTGTTGGAAGGGACAACTCAAAAGTATTTGGGTGTGTGTTTTGAAACACAGGGATTTACTGGTTCATTGCATGATGATGGTTTGCCTAGTATTATTTTGGGGGCTGGGGAGGTGTACCGGAAACGAACGGCGTTTCGATTTGGGGTGGAAAAGTAAGTTATAATGCTCTCCTAAACAATTATGAGTATTAAATGCTATAAATTTATACGTAAGGCTTTTGATGCTGACCTGATATTTTTATTTAAATATTTAAATTATCTCGAAAAAAAACGCCTAAATCGAAAGGTAATTCGATTTAGGCGTTTTAAGAAATTATTACTTTTGGTATTCCTTCATATGTTCCAAAAACAAATTCTCATAATATGAGTACCATGATAACGGCATCCTTAAGGATACTTCATTCAGTAATCTTGAAGATAAATTTCAAGAAAATAATGATGCTACAATTTATACAGAATCTATTTCTAAGTTTCGATTAATCTTTTCTATAGTAATCCCATCCAGATTCTTCTTACACTTCAATTCTTATCAGCGTCAATAAAGCATTAATACATCCTTGAGAAAAGTTTACAGTATGAAGCATTACCTAATTGTTCGTTTTAATTACTTCTTTAATACAGATTAAAACTTTTTATACCATCCTATAAAAGATGCAAAAAACCATCCCAAATAACGTCACAAACGTCGGCGTTAATGAGATAGCTAGAATATTAATTGCATATTCGGATTTCTTTTATTTTCATTACAAAGAAGATCACTTTAATTAATTGCTTCCTTTTTAATCATAACGATTTCAGAATAAGTTTACTTTCAATTAATCACGTAGCTTGTAGTTGAACGTTGTATCGATATCGATCACCGCGATAAAAAATCTCAGCGTATTCAATCAGTCGCCCCTGCTGATCTTCTGTCATTCTTTGCACATATAACAAAGGGCTATTTTCTGGAACTTTTAAATAGTCTGCTAAATATTTATCAGCTATAACAGACTCAATAGTTTCTTTCGCTTTATTTATAACATATCCTTTTTGACGAAATAATTGATATAAAGAAACATCTGGTGCATTTAGTTCTTCTGATGACAATTGAATAAAATCGGGACAATATACTCGCTGGAAACCAATCGGAACATCATCAATCAATCGTAATCTTTCATGACAACTCACCATGGCACCTTTAGGCAATTCAAGCTGAGAACACACTAATGGAGAAGCTTGAATATTCTCTTTGAATGAGATTAACAATGATTCTATCGCCCGTCCGTTATTTTCTTCAGAAAAACTCAATAATGTTTGCAGTTGTAATGATTCTTTTTTACTTAATACAATTGTACCAACACCATGAATTCGTTGGACATACCCTTCATCAACCAATAATTGTACTGAATTCCTCACAGTAATCCGACTTACATTATACCTTTTCTGCAACTCTGGTTCAGCAGGCAGCAAATCACCAACGACGAATTCGCCGTTGATGATTTGCTTTTTTAATTCTTCATATATAGCTATATATTTAACGCTGGTTCCCTTCATTATCTTCCACCACATTTGCTAATGAATTTGCTAACTCTACTAAATTATAATCATTGGCGGCTTGTACAGTATCGAATAAAGAGATAAAACGCTTATCAGATAAATCTATAAAAGCTCCAACCATCGACCCGACAATTGTTGCAATGGTATCCGTATCATATCCTATATTTACGGCATCAATGACTGCTTGTAAAGCATCCTCTTTGTTTAAAGCAATAATTCCAAACGCACAAGGTACTGCTTCTGATATATGCAAGCCACTGCCTACCACTTGTGATAAGCGACGTAATTTCTCATCTTTTGTACCAAAGCCATCAACTATATTATACGCTAATTGGATACGCTCCACAACACTTGGTCCTGCAACTTCCCGAGAAATGAACTGCGCCTTAGTTTCACCTCGGATAGCACCATAAAGACCTGCGCTTAATGCTTCATCAACCGTTGCATGAGGTGCTAAAGAAGCACTTGTTGCAGCAGCTACTGCACATGCTCCAGAAATCGCCAAGGAATTATCATGCGTCACTTGCGTAATAGTAATGGCAGAATCAATTGCCTGTTTCAAATTATCCGGATTCAAAATACCTGCTGGCGCAATCTTCATCGCCGCACCATTAGTTGCTTTGGAAGCATAATCTACCGTTGCTGCTCCAGGCAATGGCTTCATTTTCAACGAAGGGTCTTTATACATTGCTACTGCACTTCTTGTAGTTGGACCTGCAAAGCGATCAAAATACCACGGAACCTCTGACCAATCTAAAATTGCTTTAACCACAATATCCCTATCAATCACACCTTTATTCCGTAAAATTGCTTTGCTAAGAAAATAGATTTGTGAAAAATCATCCGTTACCTGCCCAGCCTCATTTCCTAATGCAAAAGCTGTTTTACCAGGTTTTTCCATTGTCGTCACTGGTTGGCCAAAATGTGTGCGAATTTGATCAAATGACATGTTCTCCGTAACCGCTCCCATTGCATCACCAATTGCTGCCAATCCTAAAATTCCTTGTATTTTTGTATTTAAATTCACTTCTATCATCCTTTCATTGATTCATTTGATATACTTACCTCGATTTAGACATTTCTGCCTCTGGATCTTTCACACCGAAAATAAGCGTTAAGATCATACCACCAAAGAATGAAATGGCCAAACCGACAATATACGCCCATAACGTTGGACCTGCGAATGCAGGAATTGTAGTCAGACCTCCAAATATAAAAGCATAACCAACTACATTAAATGCTCCCATAAATGCTCCTCCCAGTGCTGCTCCTATACATCCAGCTACTAATGGACTCTTAAATTTCACACCTAACCCATAAATCGCCGGCTCTACAATCCCTGATAAAAACACAGAAGTCATCGCAGTTAGTGAGAATCCCTTTAACTTTTTACTTCTAGTGCGTAAGAAAATAGCTAGTGCTGCTCCTGCCATCCCAAAATTAGCATTTGCACCATAAGCAATAAAAGCAGAATATCCGTTACTTGCAATCTCCGGAATAATTACCATTGTATTCGGCGCCCAATGCACTCCAAATAATATTAAAATATTCCATATCCCACCAATAAATGCTCCAGTAATAATTTGGTTAGCACCTGTAAACCAATCAATAACATTGGCAACCCCAATACTTAAATAATTCCCTAGCGGTCCGAATATCCCTGCAGCAACCGGAACCAATACCAATAACAATATCGTAGGTATCACAATCATGTGTAAACTATTTGGCAATTTCTTTTTCATATAGTGTTCCATTTTTGATTGTAACCAAGTAGTTAAAATAGCTGGAATGATTTGACTTGTATAATTAAAAACAGGAATAGATATCCCTAGAAAAACTACTGTATTTCCGCCATCTCCTTCTATCAAGTCAATAAACTCAGGCATAATCAAAGCTCCTAATACCGCAATCGCAATATATGGACTTGTATCAAATCGTTTAGCAGTTGTAATTGCTACTAAAATAGGTAAGAAATAGAATACGGAAGTCGCAGCCAGTGTTAAGATTAAATTCGTTGTGCTTTCAGTTGATAACCACCCTAATTCATTTGCTAAAATTGTAAAACCTCGAAGTAAACCAGCCCCAGCTAATAATGGAAGTAAAGGAGAAAAAATACTAACAACTAACGCAACAAATTCATTAAACCAATTACCTTTTTTATTATCGTTAAAATGAGTATTTTCCGAATCATCAGGAACAGCCTCATCGTCCGACTTCCATAGTTTTATAAACTCCTTATAGACATCGCCAACATGTGTGCCAATTATTATTTGAATCCCTGAATCCCTATCAACAATACCTGTCACACCATCCAATGATTCTATTTTTTTAGTTTCTACCAATGTACGATCTTTCAATGTAGGGCGTAAACGAGTTGCACAATGCGTTATTGACACTACATTATCTGAACCTCCCATCAACGATAATAATTGATCCGCCAGAAATCTTGATGTTCCCATAACTTCTTACTCCCTTCTAATTATAGTATAAACACTACAAGACAACAAGACGTTATGACGTCTTATCGTTAAATCTATAATATAATATTTTTTCAAAAATGTAAACGGTAACAAAAAATATCTTCTATTGAAAATTAACACCTTTTTATTTCTAAATTTCTTTATATACTTAGATTCGACAAGTAACAGTAACAATTCTCTAACAGATTTTTAATTGATAACTAGAGATTCTATCCAATACAAAAACTCCCTAGAGAATATAAAATCTCTAAGGAGTTTTTATTTATTAATTGTCGCCTTAAGTTTATAATTCGGTACACTCCAACCCTATCAATTATTACTTCCATCAACGAAATCTATTACTTTCTATCCCCATCATTTTCCACCCCCCTATTCATCTCCCATCTTTCCCTTCTTCCGCTCCATCCCAAACTTAATCCATCCATAAATCACCGCAACCGCTCCAAAATAACAAACACCAATAGATAAATAAGCTAAAATCTCCCAAAATATCATGTGTGATTCTCCTCCTTTATCCCTCAGGATCAAGATCCTCTTGCATAAATGCGCGAGTTGGCTGTTTATTCTTCGTCAATTGATGTGCAATAAAGAATGTAAACAGGTTTATGCAGATTCCAACAATTAATGTAGGGATTTGGAATGGTTCGTTAAGGCCGTAATTCCATAGGAGAGAAGAGATAATCCCCGCCAGGATAGCTGGTATCGCAGCGTATGGCGATACTTTCCTGTCTCTCGCTTTCCCCCATAATAATGCAATAATAATAACGGGAACAATGGACGGCGCCCAAAGGTCAAAAATGAATACCATTAAGTCGAAAACATTTGGAATTAAAAGGGCAACAAGAATTCCGCCAATTCCTACGATAAGTGTGGACCATTTGGCAAGGGTAAGCATTTGCTTATCTGTTGCTTTCGGATTAATAAATTCTTGATAGATATCCCTCGTGAAGATGGTGGAAGCAGTATTTAAGATAGAATCTCCAGTGGACATAACGGCTGCAATAAGCCCTCCGAAAATCAATCCGACAGCGCCGGTTGGCATATGCTCTAAAATTAATGTGGTAAATACAAGATCCGGATCGGTGCCTGGAAGAAGAACAACACCCGCTAGTCCGATAAAAACGACAGCAGTTGTCATGAAAAAGTAAAAGATGCCAAGGTAGGTCACCGAGCGCTTACTATCTAATGCATTTCTGGATGAAACATACCTCTGAATGTAAAAAGGAGCTAATGCTTCCCCCAGTAAGAAGGTTAAGAAGAAAGCAATCATGGCAGCAACGGTCCAGCCGCCGGTAAAATCTAAAATGCCGGCATCGATGGGGCTGACTTTTTCAACGATGGCTGGTACGCCGCCGATATTATTTAGTGCCAATGTCAATGTTGTTGCAACGCCGACGGTTAAGATAATAAATTGAATGGCATCCGTATAAATAACGGCCAGCATGCCGCCTCCCCAAGTGTAAATTACCGTAATAACAGAACCCAAAATAGTCATTGGAATATAATCAAATCCCGTCAAGGTTTCCAGAATTCTTCCCATTGCCAGCACCTGTACCCCAAACATTCCTACGCTATATAAGAAAGAAAAGATACCGGACACCAATTTCCCAGAGCGTCCATAGAAATATCCAAAAACATCTCCTACGGTGTAGACATTCCCCAGATTTCTAACCCGCGGCGCGACAAATTGTCCGATTAAAATTTGGCTGAAAACAACACCAAAAACGGCAAGAAAGATAACCACACCAGTCTCGTAAACGAACGCCACCCTGCCAATGGTTGCTCCGCCGCCGGCTAATGTTGCTGCAAGCGTCGCAAAAATAAGAGCCATTGGCATGGAACGGCCGGCAACGGTATAGTCTTTAAAACCGGAAATTCTTCTCATGGAATAGTAACCAATGTATAAGACGAGCGCTAAATAAAATAATACGATAATAACATCAAAGGTATTTACTGGCATATATCTTCCCCCTCATTTTATGATTTTTCAAATCGTGCTGGTGAGAAAGCTTCTATATTCAAGTCTGTTTGCCCGGTTAGGATGATTTCGGAAATCATTTTCCCGCTTACGGGTGCCATAGCCAAGCCTACCATGGCATGACCGGTACAAATATACATATTGTCCAGATGAGGTATCGCCCCAATAACCGGCATGCCATCAGGAGTCATTGGTCTCATCCCTCCCCATTCTTCTTCGGTATCTCCTTTGATTTCTTCCTTTAGATATTGAGATGCAGCCGACCGAATCCCCTGCACACGTTTCTTATCGATGTTTACATTTTTTCCAGACAGCTCCATGGTTCCTCCGATGCGGATAGCATGGTCAAAAGGAGTAATTCCTCCCTTTAAATCACCGAGATAAAGCGGATGATCGATTTCTGTTTTAGGATTCGTGATTGTAATACTGTAGCCTTTCCCTGCAGTCAGCGGCAGCTTATAATTCAGCTTTTTTCCTATATCATCAGACCACGCTCCGGCGGCCAGCAGGAACGCATCCGCTTCAAAAACTTCCTGCTTGGTCTTTACCGAAGTAATCTGATTCTCCTTCTTTTCAATATCTATCACTTCTGTATTTGAATACAGCTTAACTCCCAATGCTTTTAATTTTTCTACCATCCCTTTGGAAAAGGATTCCGGGCGAATATGGTATTGATTCTCTAAAAAAATGCCGCCCTTTACATCATCAGAAAGTGCAGGCTCTAATGCTTTAACCTCCTGCTGATTTTTGTACTCCGGCTTTTGATGTCCATACTGATGCGAGACAGCTTTCAGGCGCTCTAATTTCTTCTTAAGGTTCGCCTCATAGAGAAATACAAACAGCATTCCTTTTTTATGCAATTCGAAATCAACGCCATCCTTTTGAATCTCATTAAATAGAGATAAGGTATGCTTGCTCGTCGTTAATAAAGCCTCTTCCCCTTTTTTAAAAGCCGCTTCATTACAATGTTTCATAAATTGCGTCAACCAGCCGGACAGCTGCGGCATGGCAGAAGGCTTGATATAAAGCGGGCTGTCTTTTTTCATTAGCATTTGGATGGATTCCGTTACCAGCCCGGGTGTCGGCACCGGCTCATGGATTGCAGGACAGACCCATCCTTGGTTGCCCCTGGAGCACGCCATGCCAAATTCTCCTTTTTCAATAATCGTCACCTCTGCACCGGATTTTCTTAAAAAATAGGCGCTGGTAAGGCCGATAACGCCTCCACCAATTATGATTACTTTTTTCAAGATAAGGACTCCTTTGTTAAGCATTTGTGAAACAGTAAGATTAATCAGTAATTATTAAATTTTTCGTTAATTAAATAGATGCTTTATTCGATGGATTGTTCTATCTCGAATTATTGCCTGGCAACACATAAAGCTTGTTTTCTGACAGGCTTAGTTAGCACCCTCTTGATATTTTACAATTTTCTAATTTCTATTATACAAGATTAGACAGAATATTGCTTTATTTTGTTTTAATTTATTTAATATATGGCAGTAATATCAACTTCTAATAAATAGGTTAATCTTTAGCTTATCATTAAAAACTCTTACTTTTCCCTCAACAGCAGCACAACCTATTAGCCTTATAATCTACCTTATCCAAAATATAGCACATTCCAAAGCATCCCACATAAGCTACAACAATCTCATTTACATTATTCTTAACTAATCATGTTTCTATCATTCACACATCCTAAGACCGTATTCCCTATCAAAACACCTTCACACTTATTCAATAATAGATAATATTCTCTATTTTTATAATTTTAGAAGGATTTGTATTCATTCCTAGCGAATTTGATAGTATAACAAAATGGGAGGGGTATCTATGAAAAAGATAAGCAAAAAGCTTTTAATGTTCAGTCTTGCCGGGGCATTTGTTGTGGGAGGATCAACCCTTACTTCACCGGCTGTCCATGCAGTAGGAAACGGGCCAAATTACAATGGCAATGAAACGGTTAATACTTCCATTCTTACTACCTACGATGAAATGGTTGATTATCTTAAGAAACAGGACTCAAAACAAAGTCAAATGGAATTGGAAGTGATTGGCCAATCTATGAAAGGTCGCGACCTATATCTTGTTAAATATATCTCCAACCCTGAAAACCCAACTATTCTTTTTTTAACACAACAGCATGGTAACGAGCAATTGACAACAGAAGGGACGCTTGAGTTCATTAAACACCTGGGAACTGGTAAAACAAAAGGTGTGCTAGATAATGTGAATGTGTTGATTGTTCCGATGTTGAACCCTGATGGAGCAATGGGAGATGTAGATTTTGATTTAGATGATTATATTGCTAGCGGAGATCGTCATCTAACAAGATACAATGCGGCAGGCGAGGATTTAAATCGTGATCATGTGAATAAAGTTTTCCCGGAAACACAAGCCCTGCATAATAATGTATTAAGTGCTTACGATATTGATTATATGATAGACCTGCATCATCAGGGAGCTAATAGTGAACGTGATGGAGAGCTAGTGTCTGGTTCCATCCTTTATCCGACTACGGAAAATGCAGACCCTGAAGTTGTTCATAAATCCAAACAATTAGGTGCTGTGGTGTTTGATAAAATAGATTCAACTGGTTGGGGACATCTTGGTAAATATAATGGCGGTTCTGCCGAGACAATTTCCCGAAATGGAATTTCTGTCGAATACGGAATCTCTACCCTGTTATTTGAAATGCGCGGCATGTCGGATCATTCCAATGAATCCGCCATTTTAGGACAAAAAAGTAATGGCTATTTAATAAAACAAACAGTAAATACGTTGGATGCTGCTGTTAGGGCCATTTCAGATGGATCTATCAACAATAAAGATGTTTCTTTTTGGGATACTTTACCAACACAATCTACGAGGACAACGGAGTAAATAGTTATTTCCCCATAAATCATGATAACTCGTACTATACCTTGAACTTCTCTAGGCAGTTTTAGAAAACGGAGCATTTAAGGGATTCTAAGAAAGCGATTATTACTTTCTTAGAATCCTTTACTTTGGTGTGGAATCTTTAACTTTCTATTAAAAAGAAAAGCACCTTCTCCGTTTGGATTTTGGCGCACTCTATCTGAGTGTTGAATTCCAGTCTAGCTTTTTTAAGACCCTTAGTTTTTCACTGGATGTCTATAAACATATTCGGGAAAGTCGGTAATAATACCATCCACGTTGCGTTCAAATAAGTTATTTGCTTGTTCCTGCGTTCGCACTGTATAAGGATATATCTTCATCCCGGCAATATGAACACGGTCAACAAGCTCATCGGTAACAATGCTCATATTTGGGTTGAAGAAATCAGCAAAAGTTGTAAATTGTGCCAACTGTTCATCGGTAACATTTGCCCAAGAAGTACCCGCAAGGACACCGTGAGGGACATTCTGCAGGAGTGCCTTTGATTGTTGCACAGATGTATGATTAAACGACTGGATAATAATTTTTTCGTTATTAGGCTTATGCATATTACGCTCCATTAAGGTTTCAGCGACTTTTTCTTCTACGCCTGGATACAATTCAGGAGATTTTAATTCTATTAATAACCCAATCTTTCCTCGATATGTATCGATTACTTCCTCAAAAGTAGGAATTTGTTCACCCGCAAATTCTTGTCCGAACCAACTTCCGGCGTCCAATTGTTGAATTTCTTCAAGTGTGTAATCCCCAACAGATCCTGCCCCATTTGTTGTACGATTAACAGTTGTATCGTGAATGGCTATTAGCTCTCCATCCTTGGTCATTTGTACATCAATTTCAATATAATCAGCTTTCATTTCAAAGGCTTTTTCAAAAGCAGCCATTGTATTTTCCGGAGCATGACCTGATGCCCCTCGATGTGCAATATTAACCATTTTTTTCTGTTGTTGAACTGTCTGAGTGCCTCCACCTTTGGATGCGAATACAGGAACTGTGAACACAGACGCGAAGATCATTACTGTTAACGATAAAATAGTAATCTTTCGTATCATAATCTTAATCTCTCCCTTTTTCTGTCTTACTTTTTATTATAGAGGTAATCTATTAAGTAAATGTAAACTGTAAGATAAAGAGATGTAAGATAAACTAAGAAATTCTTAATAGTTCAAAAAGTTTGCAACATTGAGGCTTCCATCTTTACTACCAAACCCTAACCCCCACTCAATCCCCTTCCAACAGCCTCAACATAATCATAAAATTCCTCCGTCCGATTATCCCGATTCCCAGACGAAAAATCCCCCTCCTCAAAAAAAGCCTTTCGCTGCGCAGTGCTAATCTCTAATTGAACTCCTTTGCTCTGCCTATTTTGATTAACAATATTGTCCTTTTCTTCCCCATTGATTTCCTTCGGTGCATCACTTACGGAAAATCCAGCTTTTTTTAGCTCTATCTCGATAGATTGAGCTAATGCTTCATCCAATCCTCCCAAATACGTGTGTTTTTCCAGTTCATCCTCGTATCCATGGAAAGATACGGTATAGAAACTGTCTGAGACAAGGGCTACTGCCTCTGGTTCATCGAAGTTCGTGGAATCAATATGCAGGTCCGTATTGTTTGCTGCTTTGATTCCTTGAAAAGAATAGAAGGAATAGTCGCCTGCGAAAGCTAATTGTTCCGCTAAATCCGTTGTACCAGGCTCTATCCCTCCGCCATGGATGGCTATGCTGGCAACATCCGAATCTCTTTCTTCGGAACTGATTCGATAATCTTCATCCTGCCCCTCCTGTTGATGAAGTTCGTTAAAGTTTTTATATTTATCGTTCCCGTTACTTCCATTGACTAGCAGCAGCGCTATCATTATAACGGCCAGTGCTAGTCCCACAATCATAAAGTTATTTCTTTTCATCGCTGCTACCTCTATTTCATGTATGCCATATTCTCTTTACCATTCTCTCATTCTACTATATCAGGCATCACATCTGAAACGTCATCAATATACTACCAGTCATTTATCGAACTTTTCTGCTTTCTCCACCCACTCCTCTGCGTCAAACATGCTAAAATAAGCATACCGATGAAATAACAAGTCAAACAGCAGCGAAAGGAAAAACAACCATGACCTTAGACTATACAAACTCCATCCCGCTTCATGTGCAGTTAAAACAAATCATTGAACAGAAAATATATAACGGCGATTATGCAGAAAAGATTCCCAGCGAGAGAGAATTGATGGATGAACACTATGTAAGCCGAAGTACGGTGAGACAAAGTATCGAACAGCTGGTTCGGGAAGGAATCTTGGTGAGAAAGCCGGGGAAAGGAACCTTTATCGCCGTTCGAACGATTAATGACTGGCTTGGCAGCCTTCACAGCACCTCGGAAAATATCGAGAAAATGGGGATGGCGCCGGGAGCCAGATTAGTAGCCTCCCAGGAAATCGAGTTAGTTGGAAGATTAAAAGAAGTGACCGGTTTAGATAAGGCACATCACTTTAAAAGAATAAGGTATGCAAATGATATTCCGATGGGAATTGAAAGGCATTATTACCCTGTGGCATTAGGGAAAAAGCTGTCTCAATTTAACCTGGATGAAGAAGCATTCTATGAGCTGCTGGAAAGAGAATTAAAAGTAAATACCTTTCAGGCGGAGCAGGAAATCAGAGCCGGAATCTCCACCCGGGATGATTCAGAGTTACTGAATATTCCTGAGGGGACAAGCATCATTATTGCAGAAAGAAAAATTACCGATGTCCATGGAGACTTCGTGGAATTTGAGAGGGCCTATTATCGTGCGGATATGTACTCCTTTAAAATAACCTTGTCGAGAAATAGCAAATAAAAATAGAATAGTTATTGTTTTTTAACTGGTTAGAACATTCTGACCTCCTTGAGAATACTGGTGTCTATCGCATAAAATATAAATACTATTTTTGCAGTCAAAATTAGACAGCTTTTTTAGGGAGGTCATCCATATGAGTTTTATGATTGCATTCAGTATCGCAAGTATCCTGCTTTGTGCCGGTATGATTATTCGGGCCAAAGTAGCTTTTATTCGAAATATGTTAGTGCCTGCCAGTGTCATAGCTGGTATTTTAGGCATGATTATCATGAATACAAATCTTATCCAGGCAACCAATGCCGAAATGTTCACTGTAATTGTTACGCAGTTATTTACGATCACGTTCATCTCCATTGGCTTAACAAGCAATAACAAGGCGAATAACGACCATACTGCCGGGAAGCAGATTGCCAGAGGCTCCCTCGGAATGGGCATGCTCTGGAATCTATTATATGCACTCACCCCTGCTGTCGGCGCAGTTGTCATTTTACTCGTCGGCGGTTATTTCGGAATGGACGCCCTATATGGGCTGCTTATCCCCTTTGCCTTTACACAAGGACCAGGGCAGGCGGCGACATTCGGATCTATTTTTGAACAGCAGTACGGAATAGAAAATGCAGCGATGGTAGGCCTGACCTTTGCGGCAATCGGTTTTATCGCCTGCTTCTTAATTGGCGTCCCACTTGCAAAATATGGGTTAAAACGCGGGTTAGCCAAGAAATATGGCGAATCCGAAATTAAAGATTATGTCAAACGAGGCTATTACACGAAGAATGAGAAAAGAGAATCAATCGGACAAGAGACGGTATTCAGCGGAAATATGGATACAATGACGTTCCACTTTACGATGATTGGTATCTGTTATGTGCTGGCTTTAGGAATGGCATCTCTTATTTCCATGATTCCTGGTATAGGTCCGACGCTTGGCGGAATGCTGTTTATTTACGGCATGCTTGCCGGCTATTTTGTGAAAATGGTATTGAAAAAGCTGCAGCTGGACCATTTGCTGGATAATACCTTTCAAACGAAAATTACCGGCTGGTCCACCGATTATTTAGTTGTCTGTTCCTTTATGGCCGTTCAATTCAGTATCATCGGCCAGTGGATTGTTCCAATTATTATCGAAGCCGTTGTCATAGCTGCGCTTACTATTGCAGTCGTTTTATACTTTGGAAAGCGCTTAGGCGGCGACAACGACTTTTCCCGGACGCTCGGTTTGCTGGGAACCTCGCTGGGTACTGTTCCAAGCGGAATCGCGCTTGTACGGATTATTGAGCCTTCCCTGCGTTCCACCACAGCCATCGAATTAGGGATGATGAATATTCCGATGATGTTCTCTTATATAACCGTTTCAACGATTATGATGATTATGGCCGGGACATTATCCGTCACAGCTGGAATTCTATGGTTACTGGCGCCTGTCCCTATTTATTTGATTCTATTAAAGGTATTTAAAGCATGGGGCAGAAAAACATACGATTTCAAAGAGGAAGCTGAACCAATCAAAAGTAAGAAAAAATCCTATGCATAATCTACAGCGAAATAAGGAGTGAAATCTGCAATGCAAAAATTATATTATGGCGGCGATATCATTACGATGACTGGAGAGAATGACAGCGCCGAAGCAGTGTTAGTAGAAAATGGGGTTATCAAAAAGCAAGGCAGCCTAGCAGAAGTGAAACAAGCAGCCAGCCCTCAGGCAGAAAGCATTGATTTACAAGGAAATACCCTGATGCCTGCCTTTATCGACCCGCATGGTCACGTTTCGATGGTTGGTCATTTTTCATTGATGGCTGATTTAAGTGAATGCGATAATTTTGATGAAGTAATTCAAGCACTAAAAGCATATATTCAGGAAAAAGAATTAAAAAAAGGCGATATTGTCGTCGGATGCGGGTATGATCATAATTTTCTTGCAGAAAACAGACATCCAACGAAAGAGATATTGAATCAAGTATCCACGGAGCATCCTATTTTGATTTTACATGCTTCCGGCCACTTAGGCTGCACGAATGATTTGGGATTACAGGCAGCAGGCATAAACGAGCACACTTCCGACCCGGAAGGCGGTACAATCGGCCGGGTTGCAGGTACAAATGAGCCAAATGGCTATTTAGAAGAAAATGCCGTGATGGGATTACAGAAAACCCTTTTTAAAGGTGTGAAACGGGATGAGTTCAAACTGGCAGAGTATGCCCAGAATGAATATATCAAAAATGGAATTGCAACCGTTCAGGACGGCGCATCATCCAAAGAGATTATTGACTTATTCAAAGCCTTGGCCCAGCAGCAAAAGCTGAAAATCGATGTGGTCGCCTACCCCGTATTTGATGCAGAGCCGAAAAAGCTGATGGAAGAAAATAAAGATTATGCCAAAAAATATCAGAACCGCTTTAAAATCGGCGGATATAAAATGTTTTTAGACGGGTCCCCTCAAGGGAAAACAGCTTGGCTCACAGAACCTTATGAAGGCGAAGAAACCTACCTGGGATATCCATGGTTCAAGGATGAGCAGGTCAAACAATATACCGACGCAGCAGTCAACGATGGCGTGCAGCTATTAACACACTGTAATGGAGATGCCGCTTCTGATCAGCTGTTACGGAACTACCAAGCATCGCTGGAAGAATCGAATCATCCAGATAAAGAGAATCTGAGACCTGTGATGATACACTGCCAGACCGTAAGAAATGACCAATTGGACATCATGGCCGACTTATCGATGGTCCCTTCCATCTTCGTCGCGCACACGTATTACTGGGGAGATGTCCATCTAAAAAATCTTGGCGACAGGCGTGGACGTCGTATTAGCCCGGCAAGATCCGCATATGACCGCGGTCTGTGCGTGAACTTCCATCAGGATGCACCTATCGTCAAACCGGACATGCTGCATACGATTTGGTGTGCGGTGAATAGACAAACGAGAAATGGTGTGAGCATCGGGCCCGAGGAATGTGTCAGTGTCTATGAGGCGTTGAAGGCTGTCACGATTAATGCCGCGTATCAATATTTTGAAGAGGATGATAAAGGGAGCTTGGAAGATGGGAAAGTTGCCGATTTGGTGATTTTGGATCAGAATCCGATGAAGGTGGATACGATGGATATTCGTGATATTCAAGTTTTGGAGACGATTAAGGATGGGGAGACGATTTATCGGAGTGAGGTTCGTGTGAGGTAATTGCATTTTAAAGAAGCTCCGAACCCTATAACTAAAAACTTGTTACAGAAAACAAATCACGAAACAAAGCAAATAAAATAATTGAATGAATTATTGAGTTGTTAAGGATTAAAGAAGCTTTATCACAGCTTTATTAGTGCCGTTGCTATCTAGATTAATTGCAAATGGGGGCAAGTATAGCTTCATTAAGCTATTGCTGTGTTTTGTTTGTTACTTCAATACGACAATTACAGCACCAGTCATATCTCTTTTTATAAATTGTAAAAGCAACAGAATGATTTTATTATCTGACTGTTGCTTTTAGTTTTCAATTAAATATCCACTGCCAATCACTGTATATGAATGACATAATAAAAATACATAGTTTAGCGGTGTGAAAGTACATAGACAAAACCATAAAAAAACCTGCTGCACAATTAAATAATTAATTATGCAACAGCCTCACGCTCAATATAATATATTCCTTTTATCCTTCATCTATAAAATCGATTATTTTATCTAACTTCCTACCCTACCCCGAAACCGGGTAAGCATAGGCAACAAACCGATCAGGTGCACTGCCTACAAAGTGGAATGGATAACAGGTCGTTACTACTAATACCTCTTCTCCCATCTCGCGGATAACCGATGTATCATCCTCAGGAACAATTTCTGTTTCCCTGATTTCGTACGTATACTCACCATAAGGCATCTGTACGACAAATGTATCGCCTATCTCCAATTCTCCAAAATCACGAAATACGGTATCGCGATGACCTGATAGAAGAATTTGCTCCTCCTGTCCTGGCAACACCGAATTGGATAGATGACCAACGCCTTTTTCTAATGAATCCGGGTCAGTTCCCTCGACAATAGGCAATGTTTTTCCCAGTTTAGGGATTTCTAAGGTGGCAAATGCTTCGTCTGTCTCTAAATTAAACTCCTCTATGATTTTCTCTATATCCTGGTCGGGGTCATCCTGCTCGCTGACTCCTTGCTCGATTCTTTCCTCCGCCTGAACTAAAGACTGTTTTTGCGATTGCTCATGTCCTATAATTTGATAACCAAAAACACCTAGACAGACGACGCCAATGATAATAAAGAGGATTCCGATACGTTTCATGGTGATGCTCCCTTCTTCATATCAACTTAATCATTTTCATTACCTTCTAAATAGAACTAACTCAGACTGCTGATCAATTGTTGCCATTTATCTGCTACTTTTTCTTCCGTATAATGAGCAGCTGTGCGTATGGCTGCCTGCCGATAGTATTGCTTTTCTTCGTCCGTTTGATTTAAATACGTAACAATCTTCTCAGCAAAACTTTCCTTATCTCCAAAATCAACAAGAAAACCATTTTTTTCTTCTTGAACCATTTCATCAACACCGTAGCGGACATTGTAGCTGCCAACAGGACAACCGCATGCTAAGCTTTCTAAAACACTCATGGTGAATCCTTCAGCTTGTCCAGCAAATAAGAATAAGTCGCTGGAGGCGTATACGTCCTCTACATTGTCTACATATCCTTTAAATGTTACATTATTTTTTAAATCAAGCTTTTGAACTAATTTCTTTAAATTCTGTAGTTCTTTTCCACTTCCGTAAATTTCTAATATTACTTCTGGAATATGTTGCTTCACTAAAGAAAGAACTTCCAATAAGTGATTGATATTTTTTTCGGGAGCTAAACGTCCGACAGAAACCAGCTTATTGGTTTTAGGCTTCTTTTGATCTAATTTATCAGTTATCTTGCAAGGGTGCGGAATAACAGCCAAATTATTAAAGCCAAATCGCTTTTCAATATCTTGTTTCTGATTATTTGTTAACACAACTATATTATCGAAGCTATACGGACTATTAAAAACTTCTAGATAATTCTTATTTATCTTGGAACGAAATGCTGTGTTTGAAAAATAAGTGGAATGAATCATAGATATTGTTTTCACGTTTAATTGGTTTTGTCCCGTAAAAATCGGGCTGTATCTTTTATTACGATCAATAATAACAATAGGTTCTTCCTGTCCGATTATTTCTTTCAAAAAATAAAGAATAAGAGCCTGCTCATCTGGCAGCACGGTTTGAAAAACAGCATTTCCATCACTGATAAGATAAGGACCGTCATCGTACTTTACAATCACCCGTTTGCCATAAACATCGAAGTATTCTGTCATGTACACCGTGTTATCATCGTGTAAATATTCGGTGTGGGATAATTGGCCAAACCGGTTAAATCGATCACGGACGATTTTTTTACCATTATGAAAATAATTTATATAATCTAAAAGCTCATTTGATCTAAATACCATATACTTTACGAGTTTATTATTGGCATCAAAAATACGAATATGTCGTTTTTCTGCTGATTTTTCATCTTCATACCCATATGTTTGTTCTTTTTTTATTTGAAAAGGGGGCATGTTCTTTCCCTCTTCACTGCGTTGAAAAAACTCGAATAAATTAATCATGGAAATATCCGGGTCAACGATTCCATTTTCAACATAGCGCTCCCAATTTGTATGTATATTTACGTTTTTATTCACTGTAACAAATACAGGTTCCACATCTAAATATTTCACAAACATATTCCCGCGTTTCATTGCTGATTTTTCAATACCAGTAAGATGCTGTCCAATATTTGAATGTAAGAAATAAGCTTTTCTCTTCTCCAATGACGAACTCCTTTCCCTATCCAAAACAATGTCAGCAAAGCTCCTTTTGACATATTAGCAGAGCTTTGCTTAGACTGTAAATTATTACTGTTTATTCTGTTTTAAAAATAAATTATAGTACGCACAATATCCAGATAAATAATGTTCCACATCATCAATTCGCGTTCGGAAGGAGTGATGCCGAATGAAGAAACTGCCGGTGATTCTTTTCGGATTTTTAAAATACATGGCCAGTTCCGGATAGAAAAAACCATTACGCTGATACTCTGCCCTTCGGTGAATCGTTGCTTCTAATTTCAATTCATCAAAATCTAATTCGTTAATTAAGTCACCGTATCCGTCTGCTTTCATACGATTAACCATCTGATATGCTGCAATCATCAACTCAAGGAAGGTAGGATATGTGGTGATTCGTTTGTAAATATAATCCAGTCTATTTTGTACGTTCTGTAAGCCGAATTTATAATATTTACGTTCCGGTTTATAGAGAGTGACCTCATTGGTACAGTAGCTTAGCCAGTGATCGTGATGTTTCCAGTGATCGCTTTCAATAAAATAGTCAAATGCTTTTTCAACTGCTTGTAACCACTGTTCATCACGGTCAATTTTATAAAGACGCATCAACGCAAAACAAGCTTCTCCATCATAATAAACAATACGGAACTCCTCTTTTAACGCAAGAGATGGATAATCTAGTATATGAACAAATTTACCATTTTCCTGCTGCAATTGAAGAATACCTCGTGCTAATTTCTGAGCGATTGGAATATGTTCTACATTCTCAAAGACCTCTGTGTATTTCGTGATAGCTAATATTGCTGCAGCAATTGCGCCTAGTTTCACTTCCATCCTATCTGCTTGTTCCCCATCAATGATATAAGCTATGTCTTTCTCTTCATCGACGTATAGTTTTTCACGAATAAGATAATCAATCCCTCTTTCAATGGCGTCTGCAGCTTCTTCTGTGGGATGAAATTCATAGGCTTCAATCATGGAATAAATGGTACTGCTATGCCGAAGACTATTATAGTGCTTTATTTCTTTATCATAGTAAGAGAAAAAACCATATACAAACCTACCATTGGGTTTACTTAAACTGGCTAAATATTTTTGCCCGCCTTTTATTAATATGTCAACTTCTTCTGCATTTAATGGGGTATCCCGCCGTCCATTATCACGTTCGCCCTGATGTAATTTATAGCAGTTCCCTTTTTCATAAAAATAACCTTGTGTCTCAAAAATATATACTTTTTCTACTTTCTTAAAATCAATTGGTTTTCCATTTGGTCTATGTTTTTGAATATACTTTTGTAAATTTTGTTCATGGATAAAGCCGCGTTTTGTTTCTCTATCAATTTGAATCACAGCATTCCCATTTAGTTCTTGTTCTAAAAATGCATGTTTGAAATCCTTACTGAAGCTGACACCTTGACGAAAATAATTTTTCTTGGTTTTTGTAATTCGGTTGATAAATTCAGGAATAGTTACAGGAATAACGTTGGTAACAATATCAATCTTTATAGAGGTAAATAATTCTTTTGTTTTTTTCAAATAGGAATCACCCTGATTCTCTATATTCTCCCATGCCTGATAAAAACTTTTCCCATTTGCAGTGAAGACGGCAGCACGTTTTTCCGCAAATCCAATTGATAAAAAGATAGTCAGCGAGGCCTGGCCGTTGATTTGCTGAAAGGTCTCTCCATCCTCTATTATATTATTTTTCAATGGTTCAAGGTGTTCTTTAAAATGTTGATAAGGTACTTTCTCCTCTGTAATCATCATGTCCTCCTACACTTAAAAAGCAGCATTATTTTATGTAGACAAAAGCAAACATCTTTTGACGTTTGCTTTTGTTTTGGTACTACTTATTTATTCATTCGTTTTATTTCTTCTGGAGAATAATGTTACTCCTACTCCAGCAGCTACAGCAACTAACCCAACTAGCCCAATTGTCCACATGGATGTTGCAGTACTTGGGAGTTTCTGACTTTCGTGCTGGTTTTGACTACTTTCAATTTTATAGCCTTGGCCAGATTGCCCTTGCGTCCCGTTAGAGCCAGAACCAGAACCTGATCCATTTCCAGGAGTGGCAGTTGCACCTTCTCCATCATTTCCGCCTGAACCAGAGCTGCCGTCTGCAGGGACAGTTACTTCATGCTCGTCATTAACATTGCCTGCTTCATCTGCAACAACTAATGTCAGAACATCTCCTTGATTAACCTCGTCTCCCGCAATAACAAGGGTGTATTCGCCAGTTTCTTCATCATAGATAACTTCTTCAATTTCAACTTCATTTCCATTTTCATCAATTAGTTTTATATCAGCTAATTCTTCATCGGATACGAACGAAATTTCATAGCCATCTTCACTATTTCCACTAATTACTACATCGCTAAGTTCTGGTGCGTCCGTGTCAGCATCTCCATCAGCATCCGAGTCACTGTCTGAATCGGAGTCACTATCTGAGTCAGAGTCGCTGTCGGAGTCAGAGTCACTATCGGAATCAGAGTCACTGTCCGAATCGGAGTCACTATCGGAATCAGAGTCACTGTCCGAATCGGAGTCACTATCGGAATCAGAGTCACTGTCTGAGTCAGAGTCACTATCGGAATCGGAGTCACTGTCTGAGTCAGAATCGCTGTCCGAATCGGAGTCGCTGTCCGAATCGGAGTCGCTGTCGGAGTCGGAATCACTATCGGAATCGGAGTCACTGTCCGAATCAGAGTCGCTATCTGAGTCGGAGTCACTGTCCGAATCAGAGTCGCTATCTGAGTCAGAATCACTGTCCGAATCAGAGTCACTGTCCGAATCAGAGTCACTGTCGGAGTCGGAGTCGCTGTCCGAATCAGAATCGCTATCGGAATCAGAGTCGCTGTCCGAATCAGAGTCGCTATCGGAATCAGAGTCGCTATCGGAATCAGAATCGCTATCGGAATCAGAGTCGCTATCGGAATCAGAGTCGCTATCGGAATCAGAGTCGCTATCGGAATCAGAGTCGCTGTCCGAATCAGAGTCGCTATCGGAATCAGAGTCACTGTCGGAATCAGAGTCGCTGTCCGAATCAGAATCGCTATCGGAATCAGAGTCGCTATCGGAATCAGAGTCGCTGTCGGAGTCGGAATCGTCTTCTTCATCAAAGACAATCGTGTCTTGACCTTCTGAGTCATTCAATAAGTCTATGTCAATAGCAGTAGTAGTTAGACCAGCACCACGTACAGGAACTTCACCTGATACACCAGCAGGGTTTTCTACACCTACGTTTAAGTTAACGGACATTGAACCAATTGCTTGTACACTGGCAAGATCATTGGATAAATCAATCGTTCCATTAGTGATTTGATCAATAAGTCCATTTGCTTCACCTGCTACATCAGTCACCGCCCCTAGGACTCCGTTAACAGCCTCATTCAATCCTCCGATAATTTGACCAACACCAGGAATATTTTCAGCTCCAGGTAAAATTTGAATTTCTAGAGCATTGGCAGCATCTACAACATTTTGCAGTGTTTCAACAATAACATCTTGAACAGCTGTTTCAAGATGTTGGCCAACACCATCTGTAAATTCGACAACAATTGTACCATCTGGATTTATTGTATAATCAACTTGATCATTGTACTGTAGTAAATCAGCTAACGCACTATCCAAGTTATTAAGTGCATCAAGTGCGCCACTTAACTCATCTACTCCATTGATGGTAAGAAAACGTTCTGGAATAATACTGCTTTGCAAGTCATCTACAACGCCTAAAACATCTGACACAGTGCTAGTTAACTCCCCCGTTAAGGTAGTTACAAGCCCACCTACTGCAGGAATATCATCCATTGTAATTGCTGTAAGATCGACACTTACATCAGCTGAACCTTTTTGATACATTTGACCAGCTAATTCAGGAATGCTGAAAGCAACTACTCGGTCTGGATTAAGTGCTTCAACATTAGCAACACCTGTACCACTTAGATTTAATGCTAAATCATAGTCTTCCCCATCTGCTGGTTGATTTAAAGTTGCATCAACATTTACATTCTCTAATAACCGCACTTCCGCCAAACTAGCAAATGGAGCAACATTTAAAATAGCAGAAGAGCTGGCGATTTTAGGGTTTGTCAAAGCTTCCCCGGCTGTTGACGCACTTGCTACAGCAGGTAATGTATTAAAAGCTAATAAAGAAGCTGCTGCTGAAGAAGCAAAGACTTTTCTCATTTTACTCGATCGACTTACTTTTTTTGCTTGCATCTTACGCTTATAGTCAAAATTCTTTTTACTCAAAGTCTCATCCTTCCATTCTGTTTTATCTAATAAACATTAACTTGACGAAAACAACAAAAGATTAATATGTACTTTATCTAATCAAACTCCCCCTTGCCTTTTAGCTAATTTCTAAAGATGACTGAGTCAATCAAACGATTAATTATGTATATTAGCTAAAATTAAAAATTTCAGAACATTCTCGTTGATAGATAATAATCCAACAAAGGACCTAAATTTTCATTAGCCTAAAAAAGTAACTTCTTTTCTAGTCTTTTAAATAAAAACCATGAATAGATAATTTCAGAAATTCCAATCTATCAACGAAAATCTATGTAGCAGAAGAGTGTATCTAAACATTCTGCTAATTAAGGCAATTCTATCTAAATCTCATAATCATGTGAACCCTGGACTTTAGACCTTAATTCTTAATTCTTTTTTACTTATTGAAGAAAATTTATTTCTAAATTATCTTTTTATCCTTTAAATCAGCTTTTTATAGATTTATTAAATATTTATAAATATATTTAAATAGTTAATTTTTCCTCAATTACCTTTTAAAAATCTCTTTATAAATAAGTTTATTGGCTTAATAATGATTATATATTCATTTAAATTAATTCAAATTACCTTAATTTAATTCTTAAATTTTCTTATATTAAAAAATAGTATCCTAACCAGAGAACAATCATCTCCTGAATTGTTTTGATTTGTTAAACCTTGTATTTAAAGGGATAGCGCAACTATAATTTTTATTATGTTTAGATAACTTCTTTTCAATGTAAATAAAAACTCTTAAAAACTTCGAGTTTCTAAACTTTGAAAAATAGTTAAATCGACCCCTTATATTGTTTTTTCGACAATAAATTTACCTACCTTGTTCAAACAATTTGTTTCTTAAACCTCAGAAAAAAATTAAATAAAAATATAGAAACTTTCTAGAGGCACCCCCTGCCTCATTTCTCTATTTCATTTAAATAGAAAGGAAGTGGCAAAGCCTCTTCAACAGAAAAAATGACTAAATTTGAAAAATAACAATGGAATATAGAACACTATTTTGCTAGTATTAATTTTATAAAAAATAAATTTGGGAGGAACAACCCGTTGAAAAAATTATTACTGGCAGCATTATTTTTAAGTTTATTATTGGCTGCATGCACCAGTGACAGCGATACTGGAGAAAATACTGAAGAAGAAAACAACGAAACAGCAGAGAGCGAAAAAGATACAGATACTTCAGAAGAAGAAAAAGAGGTATACAGCATCGGTGATACAGCAGTAATTACCAGCGATTTATACGAATTTGATTATGAGGTAACGGTAAACGATTTTTACTTTGCTGAAGAAGCAAATGGGAAGCCAATGGAAGATGTCATGTCTACTTCTGATGATGATTTTAAGCTGGCCGTGGCAGACGTTACATTCAAAAATATAAGTGATGAAGCTTATGTGCCTCATGATATGTATTCTGCCAACTTATCAGCAATAGATGAAGATGGCGGGGAAATATCTTATAATGAATTTTTTCCGGAAGCAGATGAAGAATTAGCTCCGGGAGAAGAAATAACAGGACCGTTAGTGTACGTAGAAAGAGTAGATTATGCCGATACCTTTTTATTAAAATTTGAAATGATGTCAGATGAAGAAACACATTTCGAATTGCCTAACCCTAATCAATAAGATAAATAACCAATTAAACCCATCATCAATCCAAACCCTGGCGTGAGGCATCGTGCCAGGGATTTTTTGTGAATGACATCTTTTTAAAAATAGAGAAAGATCCCTATTCAGAAATAAGTCCATATTTGGAGTATCTATATCTTACATATTCTGTTGATTCATTGCCCCTACCATCGAAATGATTGTAAGAATGCCAGCAATAATAAAGAGCTTCAACCAAAACTTCGGCATAGATTTTTTCTTAATGATACGGTAAAGCAGACCCCAAATCCCAGTAAGTATGAAAGAAAGTAAAAACGCTCCTAGAAGTCTGCCAAAAAGATAGGCAATCATGTTGGTCATTATAGATTTCTCCTTTGTTTATTATTTCATTTTTGATAGGTTATTGATAAATTTGTTATATCAACATATTTCATCAAATTTTGTTACTTTAATTCGTTTACAGCTTAGGCGCCTTGATTCATATCATGCCGAAGCTTCTCTCTTCCTGCATAACTTTTATTACTCATACGAGCGATAAGAGCAATAAAAAACCACTCCAGAATCGTCCATAATAAATAAAGTCTAAGAATGGTACCTTCTTGTAATGTAAACAAAACGACCGCACCCTCACATAACGCAGGTACGGCCTCCTCTATTAAGCAATTTTATTCTACGACTTCAAAGCCTTGGCTCTCCATCATTTCTACAGACTGTTCCAAACTGACCGTATCAGCACCCTCTTCTCCTTCAAAGGTAGAACCAGGCAGTGCTGATATTTCAGAAAGATCAGCTGTCGTGTAATCGATTGTCATTGTTTCAATGGCTTTATCATCTTGATAATCAATATTATGTTCAAGTCCTTCTGTTCCTTGGATTTCGGCAACAATGGGGTCGAGAATAGCTTGAGCCTCTTCTTTTGTTGTTACCATTAAAGAAGAATAGGGTATTTCACTTTCGGTAGATTGTTCTATTACTTCGTCACCCTCGGCTACATATGTAATTTTCATAATAACTCCGTTTTGTTCACTTTGGAGTGTGACCGTTTCTTCCGAGTTACAAGCCATGAGTCCAGCTAATGCCACAAGCAAAGCCAGCATTCCAATGATTCTAAAAGTTTTTTGTTTAATCATGTTTTTTCTCCCATCCATCACAAATTTATATTTTTTACATGGTTCCATTACCTTACTTAGATCCGGTCCAATATTTTTCCCTGATCCGCATTACTTGCATCTCAGGGGAAGCTTCCTCTGCAGAGACAAGGCAAGTTGGTTCGGAGCTTTTTTCATCTGAATTACAAGCAATTCTTGTCATACTAATTCAGTAAAACCAAATAGATGAATAACCGTTTTTTCATATGTGCGCTTCCTTTCTTATGAAGTTTTCAAATAACAGGCTTTCATGTTATTTCATAATATTATGTATTTATAAATCATTTTACAATAGGCCGAATATCACTTAGTCCTAATTCGAACTGGCTTGTCCCCTTTTTGTGTTATGACCTTTTCCCTAATTTTGAGTTCTATATTTAAAATAATTAAGAAACTTCCTTATCTTATTCATTTCTTAGCTATCATTGAAAAGTGCTCTTTTCACCTCTTTTTACCTACTTCATAAAAGAAAGTAAAGGAATTGTAATATTTATTTTTGTTTTGATTTCGTGTTTATGGATTCTTGTATGGCGATTATTTATAACGGAGGATTTGAAAACATGATAAAAAGAGTCTATGTAGAGAGGCCTCTTATAGAATCTTAATTTAATAATACCATATTGTTCTCCCCAGGTACTTAACTATACTGGAACTTTAACTTGTTCAATTAACTCATTTTTAAATCTCTTCATTAATAAATTTACTCTTCCCTCTTTTTAGGCATGAATTTCTGAACAAACTTACATTTTATTCTTCAAAAGCCTACCAAGTTCAAAAGAGTGCAGACATAAAAATCGGAGCTGTCGCAAAATGCATATTATGCATTTGCTAACAGCTCCTTTTAAAATTTCATCACAAATAAGCGTCCGTAAAAACTCTAGCAGAAGCAAGCTTCATTTTATACATTTACAAGAAAAGAATCATAGATAGCACAAACATAAATATAACACCTGATATCATCGGTACAGAAGTACGCTTAATAATATGAATTGGATTTAATTTTAACGTTCCAGCTACAATTAAGATAACAGCAGCTACAGGGGATACGGCTCGGAATAAGTTTCCTGCCATTCCCATTGGAACACTGATAGCAATTGGGCTGATACCTGCTGCCTCGGCAAGTGGTACAACCAGCGGAACCATTGCAAAGAATAAGGCAATGCCGCTTCCGCTCAACAGGACTATTAACGCTGTGACAGCCACTAAAATAAGCGGCAGAATAAATCCGTTTCCTTCGCCATGTGTACTTTGCATTGTTTCCTGCAATGTGTCAATCAAACCAATCGATTGTAAACCTGCAACAAAGACAGAAGCAGCAACCAGTAATGCTACTACTGGGAGCATATTACCCATTCCTGTAAAGAATTTCTCTGTGCTTGCAAAGACCTCTTTCGCCTTACGATGACGAATCAATTCACAGACAATTGCCAGGATAAATGAAATTAACACAGCAATTTCTACATTAACAGCTATCGTAGCTGAAGTTGTCATTTCAACAATAAAAGAAACGAGTAAAATAATAATCGGAAATACTGGAAGAATTGAATAAACTGTTTTATAAAGTTTACTACCCTCTACCTTTTCAATATCTTTTAATTCCACCTGTTCCTCCGACTCCGCTGCCGTCATTTTTTTATCCATTCGTTTTTGCCAGAAATAGTGAACCAATGCGATAAATAAAATGGTAGGAATCGATACAAGCGCGTGATAGCTAAATACATATTGTGTTACTGTCATATCATTAAACATAGGATATTTAGCAAGTTCCTCTGCAATAGCAACGTTATCACTGCCCAGCGGTGTGGGTACAATCGTTGCTGAGGTGGCAATAACAGCACCAATACTTAATGTAGACATCCCCGCTTGTTTTAAAACAGGATACAAGGTTGCAAGAAGCAGAATTGCTAAGGTCGACGCACTAGGAATAACCAAAGATAAAACGTTTCCAAGCAAAAATGTAAGTGGAACTAGAAAATAAACTGACTTTACTTTATTAATAGGTTTTGTCAATACTTGAACTGTTAAATCATTCGCACCAATGGAAGACATATAAGCGGTATATCCTCCAAGAATAAGAATAATTAATCCAGCTGAGCTCAGTGTTGCTTTGAACTGTTCAACAATTACCTGTAATGGATCGAGCAGGGCTGAGCCGGTTGACTGAAAGTCCTGAAATACAATATCTTTTCCCATTGCTAAACTAATCAAAAGCAGAACAATCCCCATTAAAAATAAGGCAATTTTAATATCCATTTTCTTGATCAGCATATAGACAATAACGACAACGGCTAAAACAGCGGAACCGTACATAATAAGATTATCTAACATGATGTCTTCCCTCCGAAGAATGGTTAATGCTTAATTACATTTTTGAATGCTTTCCATAAACCATTTTTTAAATTCTTTCGCATCAATATCAACACAAACGTTTACATTTGGCGTTTTATTCATTTTTCCTTTTAAATCGACAACGGTTGTTCCTTTTGTTAAAGCACCATCTAATTCAACATCGACATAAGAATGTGCTACTTCAAACAGGTCGGGTTTTAGCAAATAAGCAACTGCACAGCTGTCATACATTTTCAAACCATGATTGAAGCTTCCACCCCGGTATTTTTTAAACAAATGATAAATCATATTTCCTGTCTTATTCATATCTTTTAAAACTTCGCTGTCTTCCGGATAAACAAGTGCTTTTAGACCAACATCCAATCCAGCCATAGCAATAGGGACACCGCTTGCAAAAACGATTTTAGCAGCTTCTGGATCTGCATAAATATTAAATTCTGCCATTACCGAAGAATTCCCTCTGCCTGTTGATCCTCCCATCATGACAATTTCCTTAATGTTCTGCTTCACTTCCGGATAAGTTCTAAATAACAATGCAATATTTGTTAATGGACCAATCGGTACAAGTGTCACTGGTTCATCGCTTGTTAGAATCTCTCTCTTCATTGCAGTTACAGCATGTTCATCTAAAAGAAGGCTTTCATCTGCTTCTTCAAAATCATAACCATCCATGCCTGTCTCTCCGTGAATATCACTGGCATCAACTGGATCAACGATTAATGGTATTGCAGCACCTTTGGCAATAGGAATCTGCTTATTAAAGAATTTCATTAACCGGAGCATGTTATACGTAACTTTTTCTAAGCTGACGTTTCCATTTACCGTTGTAATTAAGCGGACATCGAGTTCTTCACTGTATAAAGCAATTCCTAGTGCAACTGCATCATCAATTCCTGGATCTGTATCAATAATAACTGGCTTCTTATTCATGACAATTCCTCCAATATTTTTCTAAGTTGAATTTTGTTCAATATTTTATAAATAAATTTTTATATTAAGCAGGACGTCTTCTCTCTCGGCTTAACAGCTGCCTGCATCTTTCTTCTGTATAAATACTGTTCTTACCTGAGAGAAAACCTTGCTGCTTTATTGATTCTTCATTCTTTTGATAACCTCTGCTCTTGTCGGCATTCCTTCCTGAGCTCCAATTTTCTCTACAGCTAAAGAGGCTGCGGCATTCGCAAATTCAATTGCTTTCTCTATATCTTTTTCTTTTGCATATTCCGTTACAAAGGCCCCGTTAAAGGTATCTCCTGCTCCAGTAGTATCCTTTACCTTTGTCTGAAAAGAAGAAATTGTCTTCTCTTTCCCATCCGGGAAGGTGAAGGCAACACCGTGCTCTCCTTTTGTCTCTATAATCTTCTTTTTTATAGATAAAGTATCTATGGATTGCTTCATTGCCGAATGCTCTGATTCGTTCGGTGTAATAAACGCTGCTTTTTCTGCAACGTTCTCCAGAATCTTGTTATATGGGGCT
Source organism: Oceanobacillus sp. FSL K6-0251 (assembly GCF_038004725.1). Taxonomy (NCBI): domain Bacteria; kingdom Bacillati; phylum Bacillota; class Bacilli; order Caryophanales; family Bacillaceae; genus Oceanobacillus; species Oceanobacillus sp. FSL K6-0251. The sequence continues at coordinate 4,052,779 of NZ_JBBORS010000001.1, forward strand.
GGATTAATAACAACAGGAATTCCATGTTTATAAGCAAGCTCTATCGTGTACTCAATTGTTTCCTTCGGTATCTCAAATTGCATTAATATGATATCGCAGGAAAGAATAATTTCCTGTTTATCTTTCACCAGTTCCGGTGTTACATATTTATTTGCTCCTGGAGCAACAATAATTCGATTATCCCCATCAGAAAGAACAATAGTTGCTGCACCGGTTGATTCATGAGGAACTGTTATAATTGCTTCCGCATTAGCGCCTTCATCACGAAATCGTTCTTTTAAAATTTTTCCGAATGAGTCATCACCAACAGCTCCAACCATAACAACCTCTGCTCCCAGCCTGGCTGCTGCAATTGCCTGATTTGCTCCCTTACCGCCGGGATAGGTTGTAAACGATTCACCAAGAACCGTTTCTCCCTGTTCAGGCACTTTATTCGTTGTTGTTACCATATCCATATTGATACTTCCAACAACACAGACACTTGGATTTTTTTTCATACAATTCATTCCCTTACTTTGTTGATTGTCTTTTGATTAATTGAACAGTGTATTGTTCAGAAGTAATTTCCTTCTGCTTATTTTCCATCCGGTCAATAATTATTTCAGCAGCCCGCTGCCCAATTTCATAGATAGGCTGCCCCATTGTTGTCAGTGCCGGTGTTGTAATTTTTCCTAATTCAATCCCATCAAATCCAATAACAGATAAATCTTCTGGAACACGCAGGTTCAAAGCTTCAGCAGCCTTTAAAACACCTACCCCCATTAAATCATTCGCAGCAAAAATACCATCAATTTCAGGGTGTTTTTTTATTAAGTTCTTTGCTGCATGATAGGCATCCTCGAAGGTATATTCTCCCGAGGTAATAAAATCTTCTGAAAACCAATTCTCTTGTTCCACTGCTTCCAAATACCCTTTTTTACGTTCTACTGCACTTGTTGTATCTTCCGGTCCACTTATATGTGCAATCCTTTTACAGCCTGACTTCTGCAGATGCCGCACTGCTTCTACCGCACCTGTCCGGTTATTAACCGTAACAGAAATCACATCCATAATTTCTCTGTCTAACGCAACAATTGGAACGTTTACTTTATTCAGCGTTTCTAAAGGAATGGAGCTTGAAACCATTACCACGCCGCCAATTGTTTTTTGCAGCAGGGCATGCAGGTATTTCATTTCCTTCTCCCGATTGTTGTCCGTATTACAAAGAATAAAAGTATTGCCTGACTTATTTGCAGTATCCTCCACCGCACGCGCCAGCTCAGGAAAGAATGGGTTCATAATATCCGGTACAAATAATGCAATCATTTTAGATGTCCCTTTAAAAAGAGTCCTGGCTACATCATTTGGACGATAATCTAATTCTTTAATTGCAGCTTCTACTTTTTCTTTTGTTTTTTCATTGATATATCCATTTTTATTCATAACACGGGAGACAGTAGCAACAGATACACCGGCAAGCTTTGCAACCTCTCGGATAGTCGCCATAACATTCCTCCTTCTATCAAATATGTAACCCGTTACATATTAATGTAAATTTAAAACGGATTTATGTAACCCGTTACATAACATTGTAAAACGATTTCATTTCAATGTCAATGATTTTTATTTTTAATATTTTACTGGGTATATCTCTCCATTACAACTAATTTCTTACTGCCTCGCACAAATAACAAAACTATCCAGCGATTCTGTTTCCTCTTGCTGATGGTTCATTAAATGATTATAAATATCGAAAAAAGATTGATAGGTTCCCCCCATCCAAAAAGGAGCTCTTCATCCCCAACCTTCTATAATCAAACCACTAAAGAGCATCCCAAGAAATTGAGCAAATATTAAAGTAAAAGAAATGCTTCCCATTGCAACATGGACTTCATCCTCTGAAAAATAAATCGGATATAAGGCAGTAAAGGCAACTCAACTTGCAGTTGCAAGTCCGGTAAGCGTTCGTGCAAATAATAACCAACCCGCTCCCAAAAAAGAACTGCAAGGGGAATTTAGTTTACACTTCCTTTTTTTCGCTTTAGCTTTTTGTTCTTTTGATTTATTTTATTCTTCAAAATCCTGCCAGGTTCAAAAGAGTACAGACATAAAAACCCCTTTTAGATAATCATATCTAAAGGGGCTCAATCTAGACTTTATTAGTATATAGGATTAATAGTGATTTTCAATAAACTGCTGATTAGCAAAATAAACATGGGATACGCCTTATTAAAGAATTGCCCCCTTCGTATTGTACAGAAAAGGCATTTATCAACCGCTTTTTCACATAACTACTACCCCTTTTCATGCTTTTATACTTTGCGTCATAGTGCTACATAAAGTAATTTCGACTTTGTCAAACAGTATCCAACCACCATAAAATGTTAAGTTGAGCACAAATCCTTAAAACAACTCTCTACTATAACATCCTCAACAATTACAATATTTCAATATACCCTTCTGTTCCATGCACACGAATTCGTTGCCCATTCTTAATCCGCTTCGTTGCATTTTCTACACCAACCACTCCTGGAAGACCGTATTCTCTTGCAATAACGGCTCCATGTGTCATCAGCCCGCCAACTTCTGTAACGAGTCCTTTAATGGAAACAAACAATGGTGTCCAGCTGGGATCGGTAAAGGGCGTAACTAAAATATCTCCTTCTTCCAAGTTGGCTTCTTCCATATTTAAAATAACACGTGCTTTTCCTTCTACAACTCCTGAAGAAACAGGCAAACCTACTATTGCCTCGGCAGGGAGATTTTTTCTTTTATAATCACCTGTAATGATCTCACCATCTGATGTCATCACACGTGGCGGAGTCATTTTTTCGTATGATTTATATGCTTTTTTCCGTTCACTGATAATCTGATAATCCAAGTTGTTTGTTCGTACAGCTTCATGAAGTTCTTCCAAAGTGAGGTAGTATATATCTTCTTTTTCATAAATAATATCCGCTTGTACGAGCCGTTCAGCTTCTTTTAGCAAAGCTTGTTTATAAATGAAATAACGACTAATAAAGCCATATTTCGGATATTCCCGATAACCAATAACATTCCGCATTAAACGAATTACCCGCTTCATTTCTTTCGCTTTTTGCCTCCCATCGGGTAATTGCTCCAAGCGTCCAAGAAGCTTTTGTTCTTTTTTGAAAGCATTTTGCCGTCCTTGCTCAAATTTTGTTTTGCTGGCACCAGCTTCAAAGTTTTTAATATTATTGAGAATCATTGGGACAAGTATAGACGGTTTTTCACTCCAACGCGTTTTTGTAATATCGATTTCCCCGGCACAGCGCATACCATATTTGTTCAGATAAGCATAAATGGCATGTTGAGCCTCTGGGCCACCTTCAAATTCGGTCAATTTATCTAGAAAATCATCCTCTTTAACGCCTTGTAAATACGCAATTACTCCCGGGTAAGGGCGAATGACATCTGCCACATCTAATAATTCCAGTCCCATCTCTGAAGTAATATTGTTTGGTGCAGATTGCGACAGTATATCTGCCACGTTCTTTTCTCCCAGCCATTTCTCCATTTTTTTATTAATCCATACAGGAGCCTCTAAAGCAGTCATGATTACTTTCGAGCTTTGCGGATCAAATAAGATTTCCTTTAATCGCTGAAGGTCTTCCAGAATAAAATCAAACAAATCCGCTCCTGAATAGGCTTGGATATTCTGTTTTAATTCATCTACAGATGCTTGATTGCTTTTGATTAAGTCAGAGACAATCGTGGAGTCATTTTCAATTTGTGATTGAAAACCAATCGAATCCATCGCTTTATCACGATTGGTGAATGTTGGTTCATGATCGCCATTTGGCAAAGGTTTGCTAAAATCTCCCCGATCAATAATAGTCATTAAGGCATCTTTTATCAGCGGATCAGACTCTCCAAGGGTTTCTATCAGCGTTTGTCTGCTGTCAGGTGTAGCTAGTCGCGGTGCAATATCAACAAATAATCTCCCGCCAGCTTGATGCATTGGTGCTGGAGTTGTTGACAGCCAGAAGGAAATTCCTAATGGCTTCATAGGATCCGTCATCATTTGTTGATGGCCGACAGATACATAAACATGTTTTTCTGCATCATGCACTTCAGGGACGGGATATAACGTCGTAATAGGACGACTCTGGACAATATAAAATGTATCATCAACCAAACACCATTCAATATCTTGCGGCATTCCAAAGGAAGCTTCAATTTCACGTCCGATACTGGCCAGCTGTAAAATTTGTTGATCTGTAAGTGTTTGAGCCTTTTGTTGTTCCGGATTCAGCTGATGTGTATTTGTCCCTCCATCTTTTCGTCTATAGATAGCTAATTTTTTATCGGCTATCATCTTATCTATAATTTTCCCTTCTTCTACTTTATAGCAATCAGCTGATGTCAAGCCGGAAACCAGCGCTTCTCCTAGCCCAAAACCAGCATCAATCGATAGCAGTTTTCGGTTGGAGGAGATGGGATCTGCCGTAAATAAAATACCTGAAGCCTGCGGGAACACCATTCTTTGAATGATAACAGATAAATAAACTTGATTGTGAGCAAATCCATTTTGTATCCGGTAGATCACTGCACGATCCGTAAATAAGGAAGCCCAGCATTTTCGGATATGCTGTAAGATAGCTTCTTTTCCGATGATATTTAAATACGTGTCTTGCTGACCGGCAAAGGAAGCATAAGGCAAATCCTCAGCAGTGGCACTGGAACGAACAGCATAAGCATGTCTATCACCAAATTTAGAGAGTTTGCTGGTAACCTCCTGCACCATATCAGAAGGGATTTCTGCTTCTATAATGGTTTGCCGTATCTTTTTGCAGAGTTCACCAATTTGGTCTCGATCCGCTGCATTTAATCTTGCTAACTGGTGCAGTAATTCTTTAAATCGACCATTTTTTTGGATGGCTTTTTGATATCCAGCTGTCGTGATACAAAATCCTTCCGGCACCTTTATCCCTGGAATTTTTGATAATTCCCCTAAATTTAGCCCCTTGCCTCCAACGTTCATAAGCTGTGTTTTGTCCATTTCCTGAAAACCGATAACCAAAGAACGCATTCTACATCTCTCCTATTCGCTATGGTTCTATTGATTTTAGCAGTAGTAACTGGGAATAAACAGTCTATATTTACTTTTTTGTATATGCTATAATTAAACTAGAAAGAGCTAGCGTTCCATTTTCGAAAGGTAGCCAGACCTTAACCTAATCACCTGATTTTCTCCACGTACAGCAGCTCATACCCTTTTTAATCTGCAATACATATAGTTATACATTTTTTCTTCTAACCTGTGATTCAGTAATCAACCAAACATTTCACAACTCATTAAATTTAATTCGATAACAAAATGCCAATTTTCTATAATAATCTTTTTCCACTAAGTCGGTCGGCTTTATTTTAGTGGCAGGGCTCTGAAAATACTCCAAGCCGGCTATTTTCAGCATATTATAGACAAACTGGGAACAAAACATAATATTTGGACGGATAGAGAATTTGGTAACCAGCCCGACAAAATTATACGCACTGCCTGTTCCATTAATTTCCTTTACTTTATCCATAATTATTTCTTTTTGTGCCTTTGAAGCCTCCAGGCTGTAGACTAATATTTCCGCATCGTCCTTTTTGTGAAATTGTACTAACTGTTCTTGGTTCAGGCCGGGTGGGGAAACTTTTTCTCCGCCGTTATAACTCACAATCGTTTTTAAGTCTCTGTCAAAGCTAAGTGAAACATGATTATAAACTTTTTGTGTAAAGACAGAGATCAGTTCACTTGCAGGACTTCCGGTACTTGAAATGACAATATACAAATGTTCATCAGCTAAACTCCGCTGACATTCCGCAAAGAAGGCATCGGTTAAGGTATTTTTATTTAAATATTTCGTATAGCTGTGCCTGGGAATATCCTCCATGATTTCATTTAGGTTTTCCCGGGATAAGGAATTTCTGCCTTTCTTTAATTTATTCCCCAAGCTGACTGTACTTTTTTGCATTTCTTTCATCGTGTTAAAACTGATTGCAGTGGCGTCCTTTACAGATTGGGAAAAGACGTTTTGTATCGTATACAGATAATTAAAATACAAAACAAAAAAAGGAACCAGCATAAAAATAACCGCAATCATTTTCTTTATTAGAAATACCATGCCTGTATCGATACCGGAAAATACAAATAAGGTATTAAACACCTGTTGCGCAGACATAATGAGTAAATAAATAATTGTCAAAATGATTTTTGTTGTTTTTTTATTCTGCGATAACCAAAGATGGGCAATCAGAAGCACCGTCACCACAGCATAGATGACTGCATATAAGTTTAATTGCTCTACAGAAAGCAAAAATATCAAAAAGAATACAAGCAGCAAATTTAATAAAAGTTGATATATCTTCTTTATATTCATTGTTCTCTCCATGTTAAATAAGTTTTATGAATGATAATCTATATGAAAAATTATTTCTTCCTATTACTAGAATAGATTAAAAATCCCTTTTCTGAAATGAAAAGATAGCTATGACAGATGTTATGACTAACCAGATAATCAATATGCCCATACTGGTAATCGCATCGGTTGCTTCAAACGATTCTGCTCCAGCTGTACCAGATAAACTGTGTATTGCCGATTGAGGCAAAAGCGGAAGAAAGATTTTTTGGAGCGAATCGGGAAACATTTGAATCAGAGCCGGGATTGCCAAAATGATGATAGAAAATGCAATTCCTCCACCGCTGTTTTTGAAAAGAATCGTTGCCGCAACGGTAAGCAGGCAATAAAATATTGGCATCAGCAAGACTCCAAAAACAAATTGCCGGATATCCGAATCTGCTAAGCTGGCAAAGGACATGTTATTTGCCATAAGAATGAGTTGGCTGGACAGGTAAGTGAGTGCTACGATTAAGACGCTCATTGCTATGGACAGTAGAAAAAAGATGAGATACTTTCCCAAAAACAGTTTTTTCCGATTCGGAACGGCTGCTAAAGAAGTGTAAATGGTTTCTGCGGTGAATTCCCTCGATATCGTTAACGCAGTGAAAATAATCAGCAAAATACTGGCTAAATCCACGCCTAGCATATTTGCGGAAACAACCTCCATAACAGATAAATCTGTAATTGCCGTACCCTGTGTGACGTTGGTTGTTACAGCAAAGATAACTCCTATCAATAAACTGATTCCAATGGTAAAAGTCAAAAAGACTTTGGAAAAGGTAAGAAAGAAAATCTTTTTATATTCCGCTTGAATGATATTCCTCATTCGCTTTCCCTCCCTTCTGTCATCAGCTTATCCGTTGAAACGTAATCCGCTTTTCCTTCCGTTAATTCTACAAATAATTGTTCCAAGGAAGGCTGTACCTTCGTTAATTCGTATAAAGCAAGCTGTCCTTCCTTCGCTGTTAATCCAATTTGTTTTATATCTAATTGATAAACCTGCAGCGCGTCATTTTTTACCTGTTTCACCTCTGCTCCTTTCGCAGTTAATAAACGCTGTAATGTATGATTATCTTCACAGCTTACTTTTACAAAGGAGCCGAGGCTGTTTTGTGCTAATTCATCGATGGTCATATCCGCAATTAATTTTCCTTGAGCTAGGATAATCATTCGATCCGCTATCATTTGCATTTCACTCATGAGATGACTGGACACAAGTACTGCTTTTCCTTCCCTTGCCAGCCTCTTTGCTAATTTACGCAACCAATGAATGCCGTCTACATCCAATCCGTTAAAGGGTTCATCTAAGATGACTGTTTCCGGATCTCCCAAAAGAGCAGCAGCAATTCCTAAGCGCTGTTTCATTCCTAAGGAGAATGTACCGATTGGTTTGTCTTTTACATTTTCCAATCCCGTTTCCATCAGTATGCTATCTATTCGTTTTTTGGAAATACCGCTAGCTGAAGCGAGGATTTCTAAATGCTGCTTGGCAGTTAGTTTTGGATTTACTGCGTCTCCATGAATTAAAGCTCCTACTTTAGAAATAGGAAGCTTCAAATCTTTATAGGCCTTTCCATCAATCGTTACACTGCCCCTGCTCGGGTTTATCAGTCCCAAAATCATTTTCATCGTTGTGGATTTCCCTGCACCATTTGGACCTAAAAAGCCTGTCACCACACCTGGCTGAATGACCAGTGATAATTGATTGACGGAGATTTTATCCTTAAATGTTTTGGTTAAATGCTTCATTTCAATCATTTTGGTTCCTCCCATCGTCAGACTTACCTGAGGATAAATAGTGTTCTACCGCCTTATCGATAAACGTATTGGTAAAGTCAATCAGCTGCCGATCCTCCTTTGGCCATTGCTCCCGATTTTTATAGGAATCTTTATAAACATCAAGCAGATCCTGGCTCCCGTCTGAAATATTTACTACCATCTCAATCCACCTTTTAGCAAAATCTTGTCCTTGCTCACTCTCTGGCTGAATAGCATTCAGTATGTGCGCGACCGCTTCTAATATCAGCGCTTTCCAGTCCCAATATACTTCTAAAATCGCTTCCTCGTTCTGATAGTGCTCTATAAAGGTATCTTCTGATTTTTTATCAAAGGAAACATCTTTATATTGATAAACGGTGTCCTTGTTTAAAGAGATAATTAATTGCACCAAATTCCCTAAAGGAAGAGAATCATTTTTTTCAATCCCGGCCAAGCTCGCTTCAATCATCGCAATATTGCTTTTGATATCATGCAGCTTATAATAAAAAATTTCCCGCTGTTTTTCTAATACGTGACGAAGCTGCTCAGCAGTTGTGGTTTCTTCTAACAGCTTCGTAATATCTTTGATTTTTAATCCTAATGATTTATAGAACAGAACCTGTTGGAGCCTGGTTAAGTCTGATTCTGTGTAATATCTCCGTCTGCTTGTTTCGCTTTTTTGTAATGGCACCAATTGAATATTATCGTAATATTGTAACGTCCGGACGGTGACACCAGTCAGTTTGGAAATTTCGCCAATCGAAAACTTCCTTTTCTTTTCCATGAATACACCTCCTAATTAATATTAAATCACATTACGCAACGTCATTTGCAAGCAGATAAAATGGAATTATTTTATTTTTTCATTATGTACCGGTTTAAGCGAAATGTTGTAATCAAAAATACATTCCCATTTAAAAAATCCAACAAAAAAATAACCCCTTCTCTGCATTTCAAAACAGGAAGGGGTTATTCTGCTGCTGACCTTGCCTCCGTGTTTTTTGGCCAGGTTTCTTTTTTATTTTACGATACCTAACATAACCATCCACACGCAGCATCAGCGGATAATTCTTAACTTTGCATCATGACAATTTACGGAATTTAAGCTAATTCATCCATTCGTTCCATAAGGCAAGATAATTACAGAAGATGCTTCTACCTAATGAACTAAAGATGCTCTCAAATCACGAATTCCATGTTCCAAATAGCCCTTTAAACAAGTTAACGTATATACCCAGCCTTCTTTTTGACCCAGCATTTTGTTTACTGCTTCCGGATCATGTTCATTAATACCTGATTCGTTCACTTCAATAATGGTACTTGTATTTTCAAACTCTTTCAGGGTAAGGCTAACAACTGTTTCTTCATTGGTTTCTTCGCCCCATGAAAATTTGATTTTCTTGTTTTCCTCAATGGTTAATACATTTATTTTACCTTCTGCTCCATACTCATCATATCTCAACGTAATGGACTTGCCTTCTTCCCATCTCTCGGAACTTGAGGAGAACCAGAAGTTTCCGATTTTCAAAGGATCTACGATAGCTTCGAACACCTCATTAGCCGGCTTATGTATTTTAAGTTTTGTAGTTACTTGCGTATCCATAATAAAATCAACTCTCCTTCAAATGATTTAATATTTCTTTATCATTATACCCTATGAGGCTCTTTCTTATTTTACTAAATTAACGGTTAGTATAAGTATATCTTGTCACTATCTCTATTTATTTTACCAACATATTTCATATCCATTTTCGGTAATATTGCCAAATTATTGGTCAGCTCCCTTATTTTAACCATAATAAGTCCCTTTGGACAAGAAAGAATCCAAAGGGATAGAATTTCGCAGCTTTATTGTAGCTGAAAAGTTATAGGTAGAAAATTGGCTGTATTAAGGGGAGTCCAATCCGAACATAATACAGCCAATTACCAGCCTAATTAAAATGATAACTTTTAGAGGGTCACAACTGTTTATCTTTAATAATACCTGTTACAGCAATGACAGAATTTTTTCTTACATCGTTTGCTACGATAGTAATTTCCTTGATATCTATCATAGTCTCGGTTATCATAACGATTATCTTTCCGGCATCTATCATGGTCTTGGTTACCATAGTAATCATTTCTCCAACACCAATCATGATGACGCTCTTTCTTCTTGTGACAGCGGCACTTACAATGATTATCGTGTTTCTTTTTACATGGATCATAATTATAACACATAGCTTTATCACTCCTTTCGTATTCAATATACGTAATTTCAGAAAAGGAGATTGGACAAAGCTAATAGTAGATAACACATTTTTCTTCCAAGACAAGTAATTACCATTATTATTTTTAGTCGTAAAAAGCGAGAAATTTATCTTTAAATGATGTGTCTGTCTTATATACTATATCTTCGTTGATTGATTAAGTATTTCAAATATATTAGAAAAAAATATTAGTCATAATTGTTTTATGGACTGCCTCGCCATAGTTGGTGTTTATATATAGTCTTTATATTTTTTCTAAATCTTGGTTACTAGTTATTTTTAATAATTCTTTAACTCCCCGCACACCTAATTCGTGTGCGGTAGCTCAACCGAAGTCAATCGAGAATGTTAATGCTGGGGAATTAAAAAAGCCTACGTCGACATAGTAAACGCTCTTTTCTATTTTTGTTCTCTATTAAATTTATCAGAATTAAAGCAATACATCTATCGCTTTAATCGAAGAATGTTTTCTTTTGTCATTAATTGATGAACAATTCGAAATGAACTATACCTTTTCTAGTTTTATTTTCGCAGATATTATTATTTTATTCTCCTGTTTCCGAAAAACGTTTAATTCTTTCTCCTATTTGATCACGGACGTTTTGGAATACAGCCCATTTTTCCTCTTCATTTCCTTGAGCTTTGGCTGGATCATCAAAACCCCAATGATCACGTTTCACTTGTGGCGGTGTCATTGGACATTTATCCGCAGCATCACCGCATAAAGTGACGACAAAGTCCGCATTATTTAAGATTTCCGAATCAATCATATCGGATGTTTGGTTAGAAATATCAATATTGACCTCTTGCATTGCTTTTACTGCATTTGGATTTAAGCCATGTGCCTCAATGCCCGCACTTTTCACTTCCCAAGCATCTCCAAGATGTTTTTTCGCCCAGCCTTCAGCCATCTGACTTCTGCAAGAGTTTCCAGTACATAAGAAATAAATTGTTTTTTTAGACATAATCATTCTCCTTTTTAAAATAGAATCAATGTTAAATATAAACCTGCTAATGTAATCAATAAGATGGGAAGTGTTAAAATAATCCCTGTTTTAAAATAAGTTCCCCATGAGATTTTAACCCCTTTTTGTGATAAGACATATAACCATACTAATGTTGCTAAAGAACCAATCGGTGTAATTTTGGGTCCTAAATCAGAACCGACTACATTCGCATAAATAAGTGCTTCTCGTAACACACCGGATGTATTGGTTTCCGCAATGGCTAAAGCGTCAATCATTACGGTAGGCATATTATTCATGATAGAGGACAGAAAGGCTGCAATAAATCCCATGCCAACCGTTGCAACAAACAATCCTTGATTAGCAACTGTTTGAATCAAACTTGCAAGTGCAGAAGTAAGCCCAGCATTACCTAAACCGTAGACCACCACGTACATTCCAATAGAGAAGAATACAATATTCCATGGTGCACCTTTCATCACTTCTTTCGTATTAACAGCGGTACTGCGTCTTGCCATGATGATAAAGGAAATCGCAATGATTCCAGCAATAATGGAAACAGGTACATGGATAAATTCACTCGTAAAGTACCCAATTACTAATAAACCAAGTACAAACCAGGATAGACGAAACATTTTTAAATCCTTAATCGCTTCACTTGGTGTTCTTAATTTCGATACATCATAATTTTTAGGGATGTTTTTTCTAAAATAAATTAATAATACCGAAATCGTGGCGATTAAAGAAAATAAGTTTGGAATAATCATTCTTGAAGCATATTCGACAAATCCAATACCAAAGAAATCGGCTGAAACGATATTAACTAAGTTACTAACAATAAACGGCAGGGATGTTGTATCAGCGATAAACCCACTTGCCATGATAAATGGAAAAATCATTTTTTCTTTAAAATTCAAGTGACGTACCATTGCAAGTACAATCGGTGTTAGAATAAGTGCTGCACCATCATTCGCAAATAAAGCTGCGACAATCGCACCCAAAATGCTGATATAGACAAACATCTTGATTCCATGCCCTTTTGCAATTCGTGCCATATGTAATGCTGCCCATTCAAACAATCCAATTTCATCTAATACTAACGAAATAAGAATAATGGCGACAAATGATAATGTTGCATTCCATGTGATGCCTATAACTTCAAGTACATCACTAAATCCCACTACTCCTGCGAGTAAAGCAATAACAGCTCCTCCCATGGCAGACCAGCCGATATTTAAATTCTTCGGCTGACAAATGACCAGAACGAGGGTTAATACAAATATTAAAATGGCGAGTAGAAGTGTTGCTGACAAAATAAAACCTCCAAACCTAACAGCAAGAAATACGTATTCCTTTTTCTTCCAATTCTTTTAATTTATCATTTTGATTCGGTAATTGATCCAAAATTGGTTTGATGAATGAATAATACTCACTCTTACTATTGACCGAATAAAATATCCATTGTCCTTTTCTTTCTTCCTTCACTAACTCCAAATCTTTCAGTTTGCGTAAATGTTGGCTAATGGATGGTTGGCTCGATTGAAATATTTCAACGAACTCACAAACACAACAAGTCTGTTCATCCATTAGTTTCAACATAGTCAGCCTTGTTTTATCACCAAGTAATTTTAAAATCCCGGCAGCCTTCTCCATGCTGATTGTTGTTTGTAACATCTAGATTCCCCTTTCACTATCCTAATGTTATATAATTATATAACTATTCACTTATATATACAATAAAAACACTTTTTCCACAGTTGCTGAATATCCGTACAGCAATCCCCTATGACCTGCTCTCTTCAATTTATTTTAGGAATATCTATCCTCTAATCTTTTAACCACGCCTTCAGAATAAAGTAAAGATATGTAGTAGCTTAATGCTGCTAAAGTATAAATGAATAGACTCCCCAATCAAAAATTTGAGTGTATAAGTAACTCCTACATTCAAGTGCCGCTCCTATTACTAGTTCTGCAATTGCATAATTTAAGACGCTCCACCCTTTCACTTGCCTACATAACACAATATTCAAGAATAAATTATTCTTTGACCGCTCTCTACGAATATAACTCCAGAGTCTTCTGACAATTAATCATTAAAAAATCATGTATAATAGTTTCATACATATTTGCATGCAGCTTTATAATCTAAGAAGTATTCTACAGCAGGGTCATGATGGGACAGTTGCGGGCAGTGAATTCGTCCGGCTTGCTGCTTTACAAGAGGAAGCGGCATGATATCAATGTATTGGTGAATAAAAACAATCATAGAAAAGTAGGGGTAATATGACATATGTAGCTGTTTTTGATATTGGAACAACAGCAGTAAAAGGAATTTTGGTGGGTAAAGACGTGCAGCTTATGGAAGAACATTCGGTTGAGTTAACAACCTTTGTATCTGAAGAGGGATTAATCGAACAACAACCGGCAGATTGGTGGAAAGCGGTCATACAGATTACATCGCTTTGGTGGAAAAACGGCATTTCTCCTGAATCTGTTCGGGCAATAACCTTTTCTGGTCAAATGGAAGATGTCATTTCCATTAGTGAAGCGGATACGTATCTCGCTATTTTATACTCTGACATGAGAGCTGGAAAAGAAGCGGAATGGGTACATAAGCAGTGTCCGGAAATTCGCAGTCATACAGGGAATAATGTGAGTGCCTCAACACCACTGGCTAAAATAAAATGGTTGGAAAAGCATTCCCCTAACCAGTATGAGAATACAAAGAAATTTGTATTTAGTTCAAAGGACTATGTTATTTATAAACTGACGAATGAAGCAGTCACCGATCCAATAACTGCAGCAACTACGGGAATGATGGATCTTAAAAATCGTGTCTGGAACGAGACAATCTCTCAAACTTGCAGGATTAACGAAGAAAAATTACCTAAATTACTAGAAGCAGATAGTGTCGTAGGAACAATCACCGAAGAAGCTAGTAAACTCACCGGATTTTCGACATCTACTATTGTCATCAATGGAACAGGAGATGCGGGAGCAACCACCCTCGGAGCTGGGGCAGTTCATGAAAATGATTGTTATTTTTATATGGGGACAACCGGCTGGCTAGCCATTGTAGAAAGAAATAAAGGACAGTTAGAATCCTTATCAGAAAGTCATTTTAATCTGGCTTTTGTGGAAAAATCACATCGTATATCGGTGGCACCATTACTTAATGTGGGGAATGTCCACCAATGGGCAGCTCAATTGTATATTGACCAACATGTTGCACATAAATATGAAACGTTTGAAACGTTAATCGAACAAACGGAGCCAGGCAGCGGCGGTGTATTATTTTTGCCTTATTTGAACGGGGAGCGGAACCCAATGATTGACCCACAGGCAAAAGGGGCCTATTGGGGAATCACTCCGCATACAGAGCGGAAAGATTTAGCACGTGCAGCTCTGGAGGGGGTAACTTTCTCCTTAAAACAAACATTAGAAATGTATGATTTAAAGGATCAACGTACGATTACATTAATTGGCGGCGTGTCAAAGAGCAATCATTGGTGTCAAATGATGACAGATATTATGAACCATCCCATTCGAGTTCCATTAAATAGTGAGTATCTGCCATCTATTGGGGTGGCGTCTACAGCTTTTATCGAGCTGGGATGGTGTGAATCTTATCGGCAGTTTGTGAATACGTTTGTCAGAAACATCCCAAGTAAAGACTATACGCCGAATCAAGAAAGAGTAGCAGTTTATGCAGCACAATATGAGACTTTTAAGAAATTACATCCTGCTTTGCAGTCGGTGTATAGGTGAATGTGCTTTGGGGCTGTTTTGTGGCTGTTTAGGTTGAATTTTCTTCATTAGAAATTAGCGCTTGACTAGATTTTACGTTACATGCTGTCCTCTTGGATAGTAATCTCTTTGAACTTAAATGAATTATTTGGTAACAGCCACATTATAATAATTCAACAAAAAATAATCCCTTCTGTGCATTTTAGAACATCTTATATGATTTTCACCATCTTTTCAATTATCGACAACCACTTTACTTTAAAAAAATAATTGGACTCTAACACAAATTAAAAAAACTTCAGTAATACATAGTTGCCAAAAACCATCCTTCTACCGCGCTGGCTAACATAAAGGCACCAGCTAAAGCAGTGATTGTAGCAAGAATAATCTCCATAAGATATGCTAACCTAGAAGTTCTTTTATATTAATTCAACTGTAGACAACTTATAAACTAGTGTATTTAAAAATTTTATTGAACGTTTATAGTAATTAGAAGTTTTTACATTAAATAGAAATTTCAACTATTTACAAGTATGAAAAAACCAATCCTAGTATCTAAGATTGGTTTTTCATACTTATTTCCATTTACAGTTAATTAAGCTCCTAATTAAGCTCCTTAAAGAAAATATTTATCGTTGAAGCGAAACTATTAACTATAGCTTATCCCCAAATTATAATATTCTATCTTATTTATTCACAGAATAAGAATCATCTATCTCACCAATATCTTCCTTCTTTTGTTTATTATGATTCTTCTTATATAAAAACACTCCTAAGATCGCAAGGACCCCTAAAATATCTGTTACATAAGATGGGTAAATAAGCAAAAATGCAACCATTAGTAAAAAGATTCTCTCCCATACGTTGAGATTAGTTATAAACCAACCTTCTAAAGCTGCAGCTAAAGCCATTACTGAAATGATTGCGGTAATAGCACTAAGTATAATATCAAACCAGTTCCCCATCATCAGTAATGAATTATTAAATACGAACAGGAACGGCAGTATGAATGCAGCAATAGCCAATCTACTAGCCATAAACGCTGTTCTAATAGGAGGTGATCCAGCAATATTTGCTCCAGTAAATGCTGCTAATCCTACTGGTGGAGTAATTCCAGATAAACTAGCAAAATAAAAGATAAACAAGTGAGCTGCTATTGGAATTACTCCTAATTCTGATAAAACAGGTGCTAGAATGGATACTACTAATAAATAGGATACGGTAGTAGGTAATCCCATACCAAAAATGATGGCTGTAATCATTGATAATACAAGAGCCAGCAAAATACTCTCGCCAGACATACCAATAACCAAACTCGCAACTTTGCCACCTAGTCCTGTTAAACCTATGACCCCAATCACTAATCCGGCTGCAGCTACCGGAGCAACGATACTAATAAGTCCTTTTGAAGCTTCAAAAAGAGAATTACCTAAAGTTTTTAAGTTAGGTCTTGTCTCCTTCTTAATAAAACTTAAAATTATTGAACTGATTAAGGAATAAAATGCTGCTCTAATTGGTGAATACTGAAAGACTACCAACATAATTATTAAAATAACAAGCGGAGTTAATAGATAACCGCTATTTATTAAAAGTTTTCTCCAACTCGGAATTTCATCTTTAGACAGCCCTTTCAATCCTAGCTTAGCGGAACGAAAATCTATAGAAAACCAAATAGTAACAAAAAATATAATCGATGGAATCAAGGCCGCATACATTACCTCTAAATACGGAACACCTAAAATTTCCGCCATAAGAAAGGCGCCTGCTGCCATTACAGGTGGCATAAATTGACCACCAGTTGATGCTGCTGCTTCTATTGCACCTGAATATGTCTTACTATAACCCAATCTTTTCATCATAGGAATTGTTAGAGATCCAGTTGCTGCTACATTTGCAACTGCACTTCCGGATATACTTCCAAACAAACCGCTAGCAATTGTTGCCATTTTTGCTGGTCCTCCTCGATAACTGCCAGCTACAGATTTGGACAGATTTAAGAATACATCTCCTACACCGGTTAAATTTAAAATTGCTGCAAATACGATAAACATCGCCACAAATGTTACCGTTACTGCGATTGGGGTACCGAACATACCATCATAAGTAAACAGAGTAGTAATGATTCTGTTATAAGAATATCCACCATGACCTAGATTTCCCGGTATGAATTCACCAAATAGAGCATATAAAAGAAATGCTATTGTTACTATCGGAAGAGCGATTCCTACCGTTCTGCGGGTTATCTCCAAAACTAACAAAATAGCTAATGTTCCAAATATTAAATTTAAAGTTGTTGTATGAATTCCTCCCCTTCCTAATATTCCCTCGACTTCTTGAATAGCATAGCAAAAAGTAACAACTGATATTATCATTAAAGAAATATCAAGCCAACGATATTTAGATTTAAATATTCCAAAAATTAATACAGCAGACAAAAGGATAATTAATGGTCGGAAAAGACTTGGCGATAAAGGATTAAAATTTAATGACCACACAATTAAAATTGGCAAGGAAATTCCTATTACCTTAATTATAAAATTCAAGCTCTTTCACCACCTGTTCACATATTTTAGTAGTAAAATACCCCTTATAATACTTTAATCAAATTATATTAAGGTTCCTCCTTCTAAAAGAGAGGAACCTTTTACTTATCTTTTATTTATTCCGGTTTCAAGTCTTCAGGAATTTCTATGCCTTGGTCTTCAAAGTACTTAACTGCTCCAGGATGATATGGAATTGTAGTTTCTTCTACGTTTTCATATAACATACCACTTGCCATCTGTGGCCATGTTTGCTCAATTTGTGACTCATTTTCATAGATAGTTTCTAGAAGATTATATACTTGCTCTTCAGATATATCTTGACTAACTAGCAATAAATTGTATAATCCAAGCGCCTCTCTACCATCAGGTACTGCATTATAAACATCTGGAGGAATAGATAAAATAGGATAAGGGGGATTTTCCTCTAAAAATGCTTCATTTTCTTCCTCAGATAAAGTAACAATCTTCACCTCTTCACTAGTTTCTAATTCAGTAATTGCTTCTGAAGGCCACGCTATTGAAAAACCATCTATAAGACCATCCTTTAAAGCATCCGCTGCATCAGAGGTCGGTAAGTTTTGTATATCTGGTTTAATCCCAAAGGTATTAAATACCCTACTTGCAAATACTTCATTACCACTCCCTTTTGGACCAGAACTATAACTTTTTCCATTCAAATCATGTATAGAATCAATTCCGTTTCCTTCCAAAGTGACAAACATCCATACCCCCGGCCATCCGGGCAAAAGAGTTCTTAATTTTTCATGAGAATTTCCTTCAAAGGTAAATTTACCATGATAAGCCTCCCATGCAACTTCGGTTGAAGAAAAAGCAAGGTCTACTTCACCAGCTTGTAAAAGTTCAACATTATTTACAGATGACCCAGTGACCTCGACATTTGCCTGAACTCCTTCGATATTATCATTAATAACACTAGAGACAGCAGTTGCACCAGAATGAAAGCCTCCCCCTATTGTACCTGCAGCAATCGATAAATTATTTGACATACCTGAAGAACCTTCAGAATCATTAGAACAGCTAGCAACAATTAGGGTTAAGGATATAGTAATAATTAATAAAATTATCCGCTTCATTCACTTACCTCCAAATTGATTTAAAGTAGTTTTTATTAGGGTTATCTGCATATTAACAATTTTCTAAACATCATTAGTGACTTTCCCCTCTAAAGCATCTTCTGCCTGCAATTCCTTATCCCTTTCTTCCGGATTTCCATAACCGCCAGAACCTGGAGTTCGTACACTCAAAATATCTCCAGATTTTAAAGAGACATCAGAAACCTTGCCAGTTTCTAATTTCTTCTCGTTTTTAGTATCTGGATTAATAACAAACTCTCCACATTGCCCTTCTCTGCCTCCAAATAGCCCCCAGGGAGGAATGACTTGCCTATCACCATGAGTGGCAAAATCAACATCATTCAGTACTTTATAGTCCCTTCTAATTCCAAGACCGCCCCTGAATTTACCTGCACCACCTGAATCGTTTCGTAATTCAAATTTATCAAGAAGTAAAGGATATTCCATTTCCATAGATTCTATAGGAAGATTAGATGAATTCGTAACATGCACGTGGACTCCATCTAAACCATCTTTATTATGCCTCGCGCCTAACCCTCCTCCTATTGACTCTGGATAAACAAAATATTTATCTCTTTCATTATCATATCCTGAAAATAATACTGTTGTAACAGCACTATTACAACCAGCTACAACTTTCTCAGGCACCGCTTCGGAGAGAGCTCCAAAGATAACATCAACAATTCTTTGACAAGCATCTGTTCTTCCACCAACAGGAGCAGGTGAAACAGCGTTAACGATTGTTCCTTCCGGAGCTGTAACTTTTATTGCTCCATAGTATCCTGAATTTGAAGGAATAGTTGGATCAATCACTACCTTTAACGCATAGTAAATAGTAGCTAATAACGCTGTATATACAACATTAATTCCTCCTGTGACCTGTTTGCTTGTTCCTGTAAAATCCAAATGAATGAATTCATTATCGACAATAATTCTAACTTTAATAGGAATCTTAGTATTTAAATTTATCCCATCGTCATCTAAATAATCTATAAATTCATATGTTCCATTAGGTATTTTCTTAATACCTTCTTTTACCTTTCTTTCCGTGTATAATAATAATTCATCTAAACTACTTTGGTATTCATCCAACCCATATCTAGTTACAAGTTCATTAACTCTCTTACTCCCTAATTTGTTAGAAGCAATTTGAGCTTTTATATCTCCAAGTCTTTCTTTGGGGATCCTGCAATTTAGTAAAATCATATCAATAATAGATTGAGATAACTCCCCTCTCTCAATTAACTTAACTGGCGGAATACGAATACCTTCTTGGAAAATGCTTGTACAATTACCAGAAGAGCTTCCAGCAACCATTCCTCCAACGTCAGAATGATGCGCTATATTAGCGACAAAGGCTATTATCTTACCATTACTAAATACAGGCTCTGCGATAGTTATATCCGGAAGATGAGTGCCCCCGCCATTATATGGATCGTTTGCAATAAACATATCTCCAGGATGAATATCCTCCAAATCAAATTTCTTTAGAATTTCTTTACAAATGCCCAGCATAGAGCCAAGATGAATAGGTATTGCTGCAGCCTGGGCAATAGTTTCACCTTTTTCATTAAAAATAGCTGTAGAGGAATCTTTCCTCTCTTTAATATTAGTAGAATACGATGTTTTTACTAATGTAACCCCCATTTCTTCTGCGACGGAAAGTAAAGCATTACTTAATACTTCAATCATAATCGGATCTATAGTTTTTTTACCCAATCTTCTAACCTCCTATATTTAGAATAATATTTCTATATTCATCCATTTTGGCAGTGACATTGGGTGGAACAACAATCGTTGAATCAAGCTGTTCAATAATACATGGCCCTTGTATTTCTTCACCAACACCAATTAAATTTCGGTCATATATATTTGTTTCTACATATCCATCGCACTCCTCAAAATAAACATTCCTTTTGTCTACTATGCCCTTTCCTGACTCTGAATCCGTTTTATATTTTTTCAAAGAGACTTTCTTTTTTTCAGCTGAAACGACCGTTCGAAAATTTACGATTTGAACTTCTTCCTTATAATTTGCATAACCATATCTTTTTTCATGGGTCTTATGAAAACGATCAATTATTTGATTAAGTTGAGCTTCGTTCTCGAGTTCACCTGTAAGTTGAACCGATAATTCATAATTCTGTCCTTTATAACGCATGTTTAATGAACGGTTAACAATTCTATGGCTTTCTTCAATGTTTTCTTTTTCAAACCATTTACCGGCTTTACTATCTAGTTTTTTTAATTCTATTTGAATATCATTTAAGTTGGTTGAATCAGCCATCATTATTTTTGTTTGTACATAATCCATTTTTAAATCTGCAACTAATAATCCGAGAGCGCATAAAATCCCGGGACTTTCTGGTATTAAAACTGTTTTCATACCGAGCTCTCTTGCAACATCAACCGCATGTAATGGCCCAGCCCCGCCATATGCCACCAACGTAAAGTCTCTAGGATTATGTCCACGTTCAACTGAAACAACTCGAACAGCCCTCATGATATTTGAATTAATTACTTTAATTATTCCTTGAGCAACCTCATTATTTTCCATATTTAGCGGTTTGGCTAATTTATTATCTACAGCTTGATGAGCTCCTGCTGAGTCGACCTTCATTTTCCCGCCTAATATTTCTTTAGGATTTAATCTTCTCAATAGTATATTTGCGTCAGTTACTGTAGGCTCTTCACCACCCAATCCATAACTTACAGGACCTGGCTCAGCCCCGGCGCTGTGTGGACCAACTTTAAGTACTCCACCACTATCAATCCAAGCAATACTTCCGCCTCCTGCACCTACCGCATGAATATCTATCATAGGTAAGTTTACTGGAAAACCAGCCACTTTTTTGCCAGTAGCACTATTAGCCTTTAAATCTTGAATCAAACAAACATCGGTACTTGTCCCTCCCATATCTAATGTAATAATATTTTCAAAACCAGCTAACTCGGAGACATAAATAGCGCCAGAAACCCCAGCACTAGGACCTGATAAAGCAGTACGTACCGGATTTTTTTTCGTTGTGGAAGTAGACATCGTTCCACCACTTGATTGACTAATATAAGGATTTACATCTATCCCATTATTTTTTAAATTATTTTCAAATCTATTAATATAATCACTAACAACTGGACCTATATAACTGTTAAGAATGGTTGTGCTTAAACGTTCATACTCTCTATACTCGGGTAATACTTCGCTAGATATTGACACAAATACATTGGGGTACGTTTCATTGATAATATTTTTAATAACTTTTTCATGTTCAGGGTTTATATAAGAATGTAAAAAACAAACCGCGATAGACTCTATACCCTCTTCTATTAGCTCAGTCACAGTTTTTTTAGCTTCCTCGACATCAATTTTTTTATAAATACTTCCATCATGCAGTATTCTCTCATCCACTTCTTTCCGGAGCCTTCTTTTAATAAGCTGTTCTGGTTTATCTTCTGTCAAATCATATAAAGATGGTCGCGTTTGTCGAGCAATTTCTACGATGTCTCGAAAGCCTGATGTAGTTAATAAACCAGTTTTAGCACCTGTCCTTTGAATCGCAGCATTCGTCCCTACTGTTGTTCCATGAACAAGATAATTAATATCACTTTTTAATAAATTGTTTTCTTCCATAATTGTATTAATACCATCTATAATAGCCGTAGAGGGGTCTTTATTTGTAGAAGATAGCTTATAGATTAATATTTTTCCAGACTGTTCATCAAAAATACAAACATCAGTAAAAGTTCCTCCTACATCTATTCCTATTCTATATCCCAAAATTCTTCCTCCTCTTTTATACTCATCGATTGTAAACGCTAACAATATATTTTTTTAAAAATAACCAGATTTACGTTAATTAATAATAAGTTTTTCTAGTAGGTTCCCTTTTTGGCTTCTATTTGTCTCTTTAGCTTAGTGATATATAAGAGTTGATTACATCTTAAATCCCTTAATCAACGCTGCCTATATAGATAAACACATTGCTGTTTGTACTCCCCAACTTCATTGAGTTAATATGTTACAGTTCATAATACAACAATATATATTGCTTAACAACACTAAATGTTGCTATTGTGTAAAATGATTCTTTATATCACTGTTCCTTCACCGTACTTTCTAGCCCCAAACTACTAACTTATTATCTTAAAAAGATTATCTTGTAAAGTAAACGCGCGTATACTTAAATATTTTCATCTCTATAGCTTATACCATATCCATTCACGCCCTATATCAGTTATATAGTTAGACAATATCTCTCTTTGATTGAGAAGATACTTTTTCCTCATTAGATTGAGGAGATTGAGGTTTTTCAAATAATCCAAATAATTTACTCACAACAAGTAACAATACTAATATACCTAAAGCCGATACCCCTATTATTAATGAGCTGCTATTTAACATGAGCACTGGAATGATAGAAGTTATTAATCCCCCGCCTAAGATCGGACTATAAAATGGAGCTCTTAATGCAAAACCTTTAGCAGCATCCGTTTTCATTTCTGGGTCTACGGTTCTTAATAACATTAAACCAATAGCTGTCACTCCGGAATATGCTCCATAATGTACTATCGAATTTTCAAACCAATCTTTAGGAAAAAATCTTTTTCCAAGAAAATAAAAGTACCAAATCATAACAGCCACCGTTATAATTGTTATAATTGCTAACGGCACAGCAAACTCTAATACAATTGGAATTTGAATGGAAGCTACTGCTCCTAACACTAAAAAATCTAATGCGATACCCTGAATTCTATTCAGGGTATTAACGTCTATCATATCGACATACTTCGTTTTTGAAATAACTAAATTAACTATAAGTCCTCCAATCATTGCAAGAGGGAAAAGAGGTATACCAGGAATATATAAGGCAATTGTTTGTTGGATAAACCATCCAATAAGAATTGCAATTGAAATAAGACCTGCATGAAAAGCAAAACTCTCTACTAAATCCGGGTTTAAAGTATTTACAGAGTTTGACTTTTGAGCTTTTATTGGTATTACATCACTGTCGTTACTTCCACTCAATTCTTCCGATTTTTTTATAATCGAAGTGTATCCTTTTCTTACACCATGGTTTATCATTATTACTCCCGAAATTATACCTATTATGATTCCAAAAGTAGCCGCCGTAACGCCTAATGATGCTCCATCAGTCCATCCCAGATCATTATATACTTCAATCATACCGGCTGCTGTTCCATGACCGCCAGCCCATCCTACTTCAATTATCGAAGCAAACATTTCATTTAAATCAAATAATGGAATTAAAATTAATGAAGCTACTATCAATGGGATGGATATTTGTAATAAACTACCCGTATAGCTATATATTAAATGTCTTGCAATCAATTTCCCTGTACCATCTTGTTTCTCTTTTTTCATTCCAATAAGCATTGGAGCAAAAACAACTGATATCAATATTCCTGCTAATGCTCCCCATGTGCTAACCATTTCTTCCGAAAACAATTTAGCACCGTAAGGACCTAAAAACAAACCCAAAATCCCTGCTATTAATGATGCTGGAATAAAATACTTTTTAAATATTTTTATCTTTAATCTTACGAATATAGCTAATACTAATAGCAGCCCCATAACTGTAAAATAAAATAATAAGCTATTAAGATTTTCTGACGTTATAGCTTCTGTTGGTATCATCCTTTTCCCTCCCTCTCACAACTAATGTAAACCCTTACAAATTCACACCAAAGTAGGGTTTCCCCACATATCAAAATTAGTACCTATATTTTCTTGTATTGCTTTCTCATAAATCACAGATGCTAACGCTACATCCTGAATACCCATTCCAACACTATTAAAATAAATAAATTCCTCATCACTTGTCCTTGATGATTTTACGGCATTAACCACCTCACCCAGTTGAGCATGTATTTTATTTTCTTCAAACTTTCCTTCTGCATACATAATAGAAATAGATTCTACTCCTCGATGCTTAAGTTCTTCCCAATCATCTACAACAATCTTATCTGCTTTATCTATAACTTCAAATTCACATTCATGACTTCCTACATGTAAATATAATGCTCCTTTTTCAATCCATTCATATTTCACTATCGGAACCTTTGAAACAGTAGCTGTTATAAATACATCTGATCCTCTAACAGCTTCTTCAGCTGTATTAACTACAGTTATTGGTAAATTAATTTTTTCACTCATTTCCTCTGCAAATTGCTTTGCACGTTCAATATTTAAGTCATTTATTTTTACTTCAGATAAATCTTCTAAAACATGTTTCATTGCTAAAAGCTGTGTTTTATTTTGCGCCCCAGCTCCAATTAAACCTAATACTTTAGAATTTTTCTTTGCTAAATGTTTAGCGGCTACCCCTGAATTTGCTCCAGTCCTCATTGCACTTAGCAACATTCCATCCATAATTGCCTTAGGAAATAATGTCTCATAATCATTTAATATTATAATCCCAGATGCTCTTGGCAACCCATATTTATCAGGATTTGTTGGCGAACTGGAAATCCATTTTATACCTACTGAATTAAAATCTCCTTCGATTGCTGCTGGCATTGAATTTATTCTGCCTCTTGTAGTCTCCGTTTCTATATCCCCCCAACGCAATACATTTTTATTTGGTAGTACATACTCTCCTTTTTGATGCAATGAAAAAACTTCTTCCATCGTTTTAATAGCAAGAGATATGTCCTCACCACCACTTCTTTTAACTTCTTCTTGGTTTAAAATTAATAAATTTGTTTTCAAAATACTTTCCTCCTTTTCAGAATTAATATATAATTTAAATTATCACAATTATTCTTGCTAAGCAACAATATTTTTTGCAAAGGAGGAAAAGAAGAATGGGAGTTCTCATTATAGGGGCTGGAAATGGCGGTCTTGCTTTTGGTGCAAAATTAATTGAAAGGGGTATAAAAGTTAATTTATATGATAAATTTGATAGCGCTATCAATCCTATTCAAGAAAACAATAACGAGATAACAATGATTTCAAATGGGAGAACAAAAAAACTTAGGTTTAATTTCGTATCAAATAACCTAAAAGAAACTCTTATTGACATGAATTTTATATTTGTTGTAGTTCCTGCTTTTGCCCATCATTCAATTGCAATAGAGTTATCAGAAACTATTATAGAGAATCAAATTGTTGTATTGCATCCCGGCAGGACTGGAGGCGCATTAGAATTTAAAAATATTTTTACTTCAAAAAGAAAAGAAAATATAATCGCTGAGGCAGAAACAATGCTATTTGCTGCTAGAAAAGATAATCCAACAGAAATAAAAATTCATGGAGTAAAGAAAAGTGTAGGCCTTGCCTCAATCCCTACATCCATGTCCCAGAAAATAACGGATCAGGTAAATAATTATCTTCCTTATTTCCATAATAGCGAAAGCGTTATAACAACTAGTCTGAGCAATATAGGAGCTATTTTTCATCCTGTGCCATTTTTATTTAATTTAACAAGAATAGAATGTAAAGAGAATTTTAAGTATTACCATGAAGGTATCACGCCATCAATTTCCAAATTATTGGAATCACTTGATAAAGAGAGATTGACTATAGCACAAGGATTTGGCTTGGATATCCAATCTGCAAAAGAATGGGTTAACTTTAATTACGAAGTTAACGGAAAAACATTGTATGAGGCAATTCAATTGAATAACAGTTATAAAGATATTTCTGCTCCAACTGATATTCATTCAAGGTATGTTATGGAGGATATACCAATGAGCTTGGTACCTATGAGGGAGCTTGCAAAGTTAGCTAACATAAAAACCCCTTTAATCGATTCTATTGTCAATACAGCATCAAAGTTATATAATTATGACTTTATTTGTAATGGAAGGCGAATAGAACATATGAAATTAAATTCTTTACGCACCACACCTACTAAATAAAGCATTTATTAATCTTAACTATCGAATAATTTTAATTTATTAATCAATACTTATTCAAATTATGATATGGTTAAATAGAAAAGAAATTCAAAATCATAAACTAACTGGAGAGAGAAATATGTCATTGTTTGAGAAAATACAAAATTCCTTAGATACTTTAAGTGGCGCGAAAAAAAGAGTAGCATATTATATCCTGGATAACTGGCTAGAGGCAGCTTTTTTGCCTGCTTCAAAAGTTGCTAGAAGTGCTGACGTTAGTGAATCAGTTGTTGTTCGATTTTCTCAGGATTTGGGCTATTCGGGCTTCCCCCAATTTCAGAAAGAATTACAGGTAATCCTTAAATCTAGACTCGCAAATCCAAAAGATGAAATTATTAATAATGACAAAGTAGATTTTAAAAATCATAATAAAGATCTTTTAAAGATATATAATAAATCAATTAAAAATATCGACGAAGTATTTAATAAAAATTCATTGGATACATTTGTTAATTTCATGAATAAAATAGTAGATGCAAAAAAGATTTTGATACTAGCAAGACAAAATTCTTACGGTCCAGCTGCTATGTTAAATGTTCATTTAAATGAAGTATTTTCTAAGTCCAACCTCATAGACGGAGAATCTGTAGAAGCGTTAGATTATATACGAGGTTTAACAAAAGATGATTTAGTAATCTTTATATCTATTCCTTCATATTCTAAAAGAATGCGATTATACAGTGACTTTCTAAAAGAAAAAGCAATTCCTCAAGTTGCAATTACAAATTCACGATCCCATAATATTGGACAAAATGCAGACCTTTTATTATTAACTAGTATCCATTCCTATTCTTATTCTAATTCACATCTGGGGACAGTTTTTATCATTGATATACTTATTTATTTAATTACTGAAAATAATAAAAGCGAATTATTGAAGTATATTGAGGACACTAAATTATTTAATGAACGATTTGGCATAACAGAATAAACAAAATACTTTTCTTAGCGTTGATATCTCTTCAACGCTTTTTAACAAACGGACGCCTTTTCATAAGTAATAATCTCGCAGGTCGTTTCATTCGGGCCGTCACCTTCGGACGCAAAAACTGGTATTTTTCTACCAGGATGGCTGGAGCTCCAGCGAACACCATTGGGTATTGTATCATCCAAACAGCTAAAGAAAATGGAATTAATCCATTTGAATACTTAACCGTTTTATTTACAGAACTTCCTCAGCTTGATATTTTTCATTCGGAACAATGGGAAAACTATTTTCCGTGAAGTGCTTATATCCAAGCCAAAGTGAAGCCACTTTTCAAACATATAAAACGAGCATAACAGCCTTAAAAGGAGCTTCTTTACAAAAAGTTTACTCCTTTTAGGGCTATTTATCATTGCGTCATATTATTTCCCGCTTACCGCAATCATCTGAAATTCCACTGACAAGTCATCTTCTTTCATTCCAGATGGCATTGTCAATGCAGGATACCCCGTAAAATTAAAGGGGGTGTATACCAAATTACATAATTTCCAATATTTTCATTTAACTTCCTTTTAAACATAAGTTTTTCATCAATATACGGAGGCAAAATTGGCATTGTTAGGGTTATCATGATATCAATAAGTAACAAGAGCTGTAACAGAATATCTTCTTATTAGCTTATATAAAAAAGCGAATAATAATACCTTCTTCGTTTATCATTCGCCTTTTATATTCTGTTTTCTTTTTAACCTACAATATGTTTTTGTTTCAAAAATGCCTTCCCATGACGAAGATGTTCTAAAGGTGTTCCTGGTGCATATTCTAAAATCAATTCACAGTCTGGATGAATATCATTTAAAGCATCTAAAATGTCATCCCAATTGATTTTTCCCTTTCCAATTGGGAGATGTTCATCTGCTTCTCCAAAATTATCGTGAATATGAAGCCCTAATAATCTACCTTTTACAGTATGGATAACTTTAGGTATATTCCAATTATCCAACTGGGCATGTCCAATATCAATTAAATAGCCCGCTGTATCATCTATCTCGTCTAGAAAATGACCAAATTCCTCTTCGCTAAAAAGAGCGCTCCCTTGATAACCGACATTTTCAACAGCAAGATGCACATCCAAAGGTTTGGCAATATCACATAATTGTTTGATATATGCAGCAGATCGCTGTTGTGCCTGCTTTTTATCAAAAACTGGAGAAAAGCAAAACCCTGGATGAATCACTACATGTTTCGCACCAATCATTCCGGCAAATTCAATTGCTTTTTTATATTCATCAAATGCCGTCTTTCTAACAGCTTTATTTTCACTTGTTAAATTAATATCCCAAGCTGGAGGATGAACACTAAAATCGACAGGAAGTTTTCTTAATTCTTCTGCCAGTACTTCAAAAATATCTTCCATATCATTCCAAGCATGTCCATCCATCATCAATTCAATCTTATCCGCCCCACAATCAATCAATTCATGAGCGTTTGTTAGAATATCCTCATTCAATAAAATTAAATCAGAGTATGTGATTTGATTATTCATTATACATTCACCTTTCTCTCATTAGAATATGTGTTATCATCTTCCATTTCTAACCCTTGGGGATAACCAATATTTCTTTTCGTGTCTTTATCAAAGAAATGAATTTTCTCCATAACAGGACAAACATATACATTCTGGCCTTGTGTCCAATTCTTACTCTCACTCATTGCGATAATTTCCTGTCCTTCCACATTTATATATACACCATAGTTATTCCCCTGATTTTCAATATATTTCACTTGGCCCCGAACTCCTTTTTGAGAAGATACAGGTGATAATTCAATATGTTCTGGTCGAATACCGAATAGTAGCTGATTCGTTCCTGTCTGGTTCACATACTGTTTCCACATCTCATTTAGTAAGAAAGATTGACTCCCTATATTGACTGCGCCATGGTCATATTCTATATTCAAAATATTTGCTGGTGGAGAACCAATAAATTTAGCAGTAAATACATTAGCAGGCCGATGATATACATTATCAGGTGTATCGATCATTTGTAATTCCCCGTTGTACATCAGCACAATCCGATCAGCAAATGTGGTTGCTTCTATCTGATCATGTGTTACATAAACAATGGTCTGGCCAAACATTTCATGAATTTTCATCAGCTCCTTACGTGCAGAAACCCGAAGCTGCGCATCTAAATTAGATAATGGTTCATCCAGAAGGAAAAAATCACTTCTATTCACCGTTGCACGAGCCAGCGCTACCCGTTGTCGTTGCCCACCTGAAAGCTGTTTTGGCAAACGATTTTCATACCCTTTCAGTTGGAGCATTTCTAGTACAAAATCAAGCCGCCGTTTTATTTCTTTCTTTTCAACCTTTTTGACTTTCAAGGCATACATGATATTCTGTTTCACGGTCATATGCGGATATAAAGCGTAATTTTGGAATACCATTGAAACATTTCGTTTTCCACTTGGCGTATCGTTTATCCTTTGTCCATTCATATATAAATTTCCTGACGTTATTTCTTCCAGCCCAGCAATCATTCTTAATATAGTTGACTTCCCGCATCCAGAAGGACCGAGCAAGATTAATCGTTCTCCTTCTCTCACCGTAAAATTCAAATCCTTTACTACTTCTGTGTCACCATATACCTTCCTTACATTCTCAAATTTTATTTCCTTCACTGCATTCCCCTCCATTACTTAATACCAGATGACGTAAACGTTCCAATAATATACTTTTGGAATGACAAATATAAAATAAGTGGAATAATCATTGTAATCACGGATACGGCCATTGCAACGGTGAAATTAGTTCCACCTTCAGAGCTAATGAACATTTGCAACGCTAAAGGCAACGTAAAATTCTCTGTTGTCTTTAAAATAAGCACAGGCCATACAAACTCATTCCATGTACTAATAAAGAACCAAATACCTACCGAAGTGACAGCTGGACGCACGAGCGGCAATACAATATCTTTCATAATTCTTCCATGGCTCATATTATCCAGCCTCGATACTTCAATCAGAGAAAGGGGAATATTTTTCATCGATTGGCGAATCAGGAAAATCCCCACGGCATCTGCCAACTGTGGAAGAATAACCCCCCAAACATTATCAAGCATTCCTAAATTTGAAATGATTAGATAGTTTGGTATCATCGTTACGGTAAAAGGTATAAAAATGGTACCAATTAATAGAAAATACAGGATCTCTTTTCCTTTAAACGAAAAATAAACAAAAGCATACGCTGCTAAAAAGGCGGTAACTAATTTAAAAATGGTAGCAACTGTAGCAACTACAAATGTATTCCATGTAATTTGAAAAATCGGCAACGTATCAAATAACGTTATATAATTTTCCAAAGTGGCATGGATTGGAATGATATTTAGAACGTTATTATACGCATCCTGTAATGGTTTAAAAGACATCCCAACCGCATAGATAACTGGTAAAATCATAATCAGGATTGTTATTATGAAAATAATATGCCAAACATTTTCTACACGCCGATTAATTTTCATAATAAATCCCCCGCTCTACATATCTAAATTCAAGAAACAGCAGTAATAAAAATAACGCCATGGTAATAATAGATATAGCTGCTGAATGCCCTGTACGATAAACAACAAAAGCTTCATGGTAAGCATGATAAATCAAATTAGAACTCGCGTAATCCGGACCGCCTTGTGAAATAACTTTTACGGGGGTAAACACATATTGCAAGCTCTGAACAATGGTGATAATAAATACATATATCCCTGTTGCACTACTCATCGGCAAAATAATTTGGAAGAATATACGTACGAGCGAAACGTTATCCATCCTTGCTGCTTCAATGATTTCTCTGGATATCCCATTAATGGATGCATATAAAAGGATGAAATTGTATCCAAAAACCTTCCAGGATGTAATCAAACTCAACACAACAATGATCCAGCCTTCTGCCTTTGTCCAATTAGGAATTTCCAAACCAAACCAGTTAAATAAAATAGCTACAGGACCTGAAACCGGATTTAATATCCAAGTGAATAAAATAGAGCCTACTACAAGCGAAATAAATGCTGGTAAAAACAAGGCACCTTTATAAAAGTTTTTATATTTACGCAGTACAAGATCAATCACAAATGCAAAAATATATGGAATGACGCAATTAATGATTAACAGTAATACAATGTAGAGGAACGTATTTCCTAAGATACGATAGGTCCTTGGATCGCTAAGAACTTCCGTATAGTTTTTTAACCCAACAAACTCTTTAGTGGGACTAATCATATTCCATTCAAAAAAACTTAAATATATGGTGTAGATAAATGGCCAAAAAGTAAAAACAGCAAAAATAATAATAGAAGGGATGAGCAATAAGTAACCAAACGCATTCTCTCTGTTAATATGCAGTTTTCCCTTTGCCACAGTTAACGAACTCATTTTATTGTTCCTCCACTTACTTCAGTTTTTAAAGAAATCGGAAGAAGGTTGCCCCTCTTCCGAAGCCCTTTTACATAGTTATGGCAGTAAAGCATTGATTTCATCTTGTGTTGTTTTCAATCCTTCTTCTGGAGAAATGCTCCCTTCTAATAGCTGTTCCCGCAAGTCAAGCAGCATTTGCTCTGCTTGTAATCCAGCATTACCAGGGAAAGAAGCCCAAGGAACCACCCCATCCATCTGATTGATTGCAGGAGTCATCATTTCATTTTCTTCTAAATAAGTTTTTAACCCATTTTCTGCTTCCGCTACATCATGGCGTGGCGGTACATAGCCTGTCCCTTTCGTCCATTCAGCCATTGCTTCTACGCTATATAGATAACTCATAAACTCCCACGCAGCTTTTTGTTCCTCTTCCTCTTGAGCAGTAATAGCCAGCATCGCTCCTCCAGCAGGAAGCCTTACTTCCTTTCCTTCCCATGCAGGTGATTCTACTGCTGCGACATCAAACTGTGCATTATCCTGAATATTGGAGCGCTGCGCAATCGTTGTATAAGTCATTGCTACACTCCCATCAATAAAGCTCTGCACACCCTGATCCCAGCCTATATGCAATGCCGTCTCATCTTCTACAATCATATCTGTAAGGAACTGATATGCTTCGATTCCTTCTTCGGATGCAAATGCTGCTTGGCCATCCTCAATAAACGATGCCCCATTACTTTCAAGTAAGGCTTGTGTTGCCCAGTTATCAGCAGGTTCTTGAAAATAAAGTCCGTAATTTCCTGTTTCCTCCTTAATCACTTTAGAAAATTCCTTTACCTCTTCCCATGTCTGTGGACCATCTTCATCCAGTCCTGCTTCTCTTAGCATATCTTTATTAATATACAAAACGGGTGTACTGAGAGAATAAGGAATACCAACCTGTTCTCCATCTGAATTCTTCGCAAGATCCATTACATTTGGCAGGAAATGATCTTCCAAAAATGTTGCGTCATCTGGAAAATGTTCCTCAATTACATGTTGCGGAGGTATATACTCGAAATTTTCAGAGAAATAATCCATAAAAGCCCACCCGATTTGTACAACAGCTGGAGAATTACCTGCAGCAGCTTCAGCTTGCATATTCTGCATCAAGCCTTTATACATATCCGGATTATATTTAGCGACAACCTCTACAGTATCACTTTGGGCATTAAATTCTTCCACAAGCTCTGCGACAGTTTGTCCTCCTTGTGTTTCCGCGTTAACATGCCAATACTCAATAACTGTTTTTCCATCTTCGTTACTTTCATTTCCTGCAGCTTCACTATTACATGCAGTAAGGAAAGATATAAGAATGATAAATAAAGCTATCTGCAACCACCGTTTCATTTACTTTCCTCCGTTCATTTTGTTTTGTATTCCTTCCAAAAGAGATAAGTTCTTATTTGACTTAAAGCACCATATTTTTAACAAAGATTAACAAGAAATCCCCTCCATTTGCTCGCCAATTAATTAACACTTAGCCATTAAAAACGAATCAAAATGTATTATGTATACTATTAATAACTCTATCTATATGTTTTTAGACTACACAACTGGCTGCACAGATTGTTTATTTCATTTTCACTACTGATTGTAACGTTCAATTATTAATAAGGAATAAAGGTATTGTAAACAATTATTAATCTTCTTTTAAATTAATTTAAAAGTAAGCGTTAAATCCCTCCCACCTATAAGTTATAAATCACGCATGAGATAATCTTCATAGAAAATAATTCAGAGGTTATACGATGACAAAGAAAAAAGAATAAAATGGAAAACAAGATAAGATGCATAGAAAGCTAGTGAAATGCAAGTTGCCGCATGGTGTCGAGAACAAGGTATTAAAGCGAGTCAAATGTATTATTGGATTCGAAAGTATGAAAAAGATGTTGCGCCTACACATGATGAAAGAATAATGGACACCAGTCCATATGGAGGAATGATTCCGTTTATCCTCTCCAGTCAGCGCCTGTATTCATCTATTTTGACACTCTTTCTGTCGAAGTACGCCCTGGTACGGATATGGCTTTGCGACAAACAGCACGTGTACTGCCTAAAAATGCCCTAAGTCAGGCTATTAAATATTGTCGTAACCAATGGGATCATTTAGAAGCATTTATGAAGGATGGTCGTCTCGAAATAGATAACAACCGGGGAGAGCGATTGATCAAACCATTCGTGATCGGTCGCAAAAAAACTGGTTATTTAGCAATACCGCTAAATTAGCTAAAGCTAGTGCCATTATCTATAGTGTTGTAGAGACAGCCGAGGAAAACGGATGGATTGGGAATGCGACATTCCTCAGGAAGTGTCGGTGACCAAGGTAAGAGGTGAGCTAACTTTTTCTTTATCAGACGTATCCATTTTGGGGAGTTCGGTGTCAAATGATGACAGATATTATGAACCATCCAATTCGAGTTCTATTAAATAGTGCGTATTTACCATCTATCGGGGTTACTTCTACAGCTTTCATCGAACTAGGATGGTAATTATACGCAGTGAAACTGGTAGTGGAACATGGAAGGTAAGCAGCCGAAGTCGCAAGAGAATTAGCTTTAGTTCCATAGACGCTGTAAAAATGGGGAACGAAGTATAAAGCGTACCAAGAGAACAGCTTTGTAGGAATCGCAGTCCTGATAATCAAGCTGGATAAACAAAGGTAAACGAATTCGTGATTTGGAAAAGATGGTAGCTATTCTAAAAAAGGCTATGGTCCATCTTCGCCAATAAGCCGGAATAATCTATGTATTTATCCAACGACACCGTCACGAATTTCGTGTAAAGAAGATGTGTCAGGTGTTTCCAAGAGCGGCTATTATGAGTGGATTGATCGCCTTGTCAGCGATCAATCCAAACGCAAAAAAAACTGATAGCTCAAATCAAACGTATATTTATCGCATCCAAAAAAAGATATGGAAGTTTTAAAATCACGTAGGTTTTACGTAGTGCATGAACAGATAATTTAAACATTTATTGGAGAGTCTCCCTACTAAAATAATATTAATTTGACACTAAAGGAAAGGCTGCCCGATAACAGTTGGTTTTATTTTTATCCTCACCCTCATTTTTTAAATTAAAATGTTCTTATCAATCAATTCATCTGCCATCATTTTAAGCTTTGTAATAAATTCATCACAATTTTCCGATTTTCTTAGTTGTTCAACATTGTATGATTCGGATACAATTTCAATAAAGAGCTCAAAAAATTTATTAAACTTTTTTGATTCCTTCTTATTAATCGCAACCAGTGCAACTACTTTAATTTCTTGATCAGACCATATGATTGGTTCCTGTAATGTTAATATGGATATCCCGCTCTTTAGTGCATCCAGCTCAACGGAATGAGGCACAGCAATTCCCGATGGAAAACTTGTTGGAGACATCTTCTCTCTCCGCTGCACACTATAATAAAAGTTCTCACCAACATATCCTTCTGCTATCATCATTTGATTCATATGTTTTATGATATCTGAAACCATCAATCCTGAAGGATCAATTTGATTAAAGTAAAGGCTTTCACTAAAGAATCTTTTTATAAGCTTATCTATTAAAACTTTCTGATGTTGTTTTTTCTTTACATCAACTCGTTTTTCAATTTTAATTAAATCTCTATCTGTAAGAAATGGCTTAATAAACACAGAACCTTCATAAGTAGTCGCCACTTTCCTGTCCGTCGTTACTAATAAATCATAATGAAAGAATTGATTATCATTATAATCAGAGACTGATTGAATTTGCACAGAAGACCCTAAACGATTTTTTAATTTTTTTGTTATTTGGTCTCTTATACCATGGTAATCATTAGCAATCAATAATATCCTAATATAATTCTTATCAATAGCCTTTTCTTTTTCAAGGAGAGAACCTATATGAAGCGCGATGAACGAAATCTCATCTTCATTAAATGTAATATCAATTTTTTCCTGAATTAATGAAGCAATATAAACTGATATATCATAAATAATTGGGTAGCTGATTTTAATATCAAGCAAATTACTATTTCTATTAAATTTTTGAAACTGTGATCTATAGAATAATCCTTGTAAATGTATGGCTAACTTATTGATAAAATCATTATCCTCAAAGTCAATTAAATATATATCTTCCGCTCTGCGCAGTACATCTCTTAATACGGATAAAATGGTACTATCAACATAAGCTTCTACCTGTTGTTCATTATTGTTTTCAATTAATGACTTATCATATAATCCAACAAATTGTAAAGCTAATTTATATATCTCTGATTCTGGAAAATGAATACCATACTTTCTAGCTAAAACTTTCGTTATTTCGTTTGTCAATGTGAGTTCTTGTTTATCCAAATTATCTTTTAATATGTCTTGATCATTTTCTGTTAAAATGTATCCTTGCCGAATTCTCTCCATGCTGATTGCAAAATGTAAGACAATGTTATTAAGAGAGTACTGATTAATAAATATATTAAGGTTTGATAAGGTAGAGCGAATAATATTCTTAATCTCATCTAAAGATATATCTTCTATCATTTGTTCAATACTTGATTTTAGTTCATCATAAACAGAATTACCCTCATCATATAATAGATCTACCATATATTTTCTTTTTGAATGCTCCGATCCTTCAAGTTTTACTAAATCACCTTTAATTGTAATTTTAAGAGTTTGTGATGGAAGACTTTGTTTCAACTCTTGAATATCATTTTTTAACGTCGATTCTGAAATAAATAGTTTTTCACTTAGTTCAAACAAATCAATTCCACTAGATGAATTTTTAAGCATTTCTAAGAATATTCTTGATTTACGGTCATTGAGTTTTAACTTCGATTCACTTAAATTCTGTTGATCTTTGTGCAGAGCATTTTTATTAAGTTTATAACCAATATTACTTGATTCAATTACATGCGATAATTCGCTGTTAATTGTTGAAACATAGTTTCTAATTGTTCGAGTTGAACAATTAAAGTATTCTGCCAGATCTTTAGAATTAACCCACTCATCATTTTTTTCGCTCAATATATCCAATAATTCTCTCTGCTTTTTATTCACTTTCATTCAATCTCCTTGAATTAAATAAAAGCAGATTATTGAAAACAATAACCTACTTTTATTTTACAATTTATTATAACTCTGCTCCATTCGTTTCAATCACTTTTTTATACCAGTCAAAGCTATCTTTCTTCATCCTTTTTCCTGAACCCTTACCTTCGTTATCCAAATCTACATGTATAAACCCATAACGTTTATTCATTTGAGCAGATGAACAACTTACAATGTCAATTGGGCCCCAGGCACAATACGCAAAGATATCAGCTCCATCATACATTGCTTCCTTCATGGCAGATAAATGAGCAGAAAGATATTCAATTCGGTAATCATCATGAATCTTCCCATCTTCCATCTCATCGTACATACCTAAACCATTTTCAGCTATCATGAGCGGTTTTTTATAACGATCCCAGTAAGTTGAAAGAGAAATATACAATCCCTGCGGATCAATTGCCCATCCCCATGGACTTGATTCTACATTAGGGTTAGGAGTTGTTGATGTTTGCTTCAGTGTATTTTTCGAAGCATCCGCTGTGTCTGTATAGTAATAAGAAATCGCTAAATAATCCATTGTGTTTTCTTTTAATATTTGTTTATCTTCTTCAGTTATATCGATATGAATATTATTCTCTTTAAAATAATTTAATGCATATTGAGGATACTCTCCAAAAAACTGCACATCCGTATAATAATACTCCATACGATTTTTCTTAAATGCCAGCTCAACATCATCTGGTTTAGATGAAGCTGGATAAACAGTTACATCAGAAACCATTGTCCCAATCTGCATTTCAGGATTAACAACTTCAGCATATTTTTTCAACTTTGCACTGGCAACAAATTGGTTATGAATTGCTTGAAATGTTGCTTCTTCATAATCATCAACGGCATCGTAAGGTATCGCCGTAGAATTAAATGGCTCAAAACCAACTAAATTAATTTGATTAATAACAATCCAATATTTCACTTTGTCTTTATAACGATCCAATACTACTTTACCGTATTTATAAAACAAATCTGCCACTTTCCGATTGTGCCAACCACCATATTTTAAAGATATATTAATTGGTGTTTCATAGTGTAATATTGAAATAATTGGTTCCATACCTAATTCAATAATTCTATCAATCAGCTTATCGTAGAATTTAAGTCCTTCTTCATTCGGCTCTTCCTCCTCACCTGTAGGGAAGATTCTTGTCCAATCAATGGAAGTTCTAAAATTTTTAAATCCCATTTCAGCGAGTAGCGCTAAATCGTCATAATACGTATGGTAAAAGTCGATACCATGCCTTTTAGGATAATAACCTTCTTTATCAGCCAAATTATCTTCAATTTGAGATACTGTCATACCATTCTGTTGTTCCATTTGAATCTCTGAATTAGATTTATTAGGGTAATATTTATGGACATCTGCTATACTCTTTCCTTTTCCTCCTTTATCATGCGCACCTTCTGCTTGATTTGCTGCAATCGCTCCACCCCATAGAAAATCTTTTGGTATCTGATAATTTTTTAACACTATAAAACCTCCTAAATTTTTTTCATTATTTTCTCGAAAATTTTCAATAAATTTTCGGCAATCAATATTTCACTTTGCGCAGTCATCATTGTATCTTGTGCGTGAGCAAATAACGTTGAATATCTAATTTGTTCTCCTGATGCTTCTTTTTGTAAAGTATTCGTTTGAATTCCGTGAGAAGTTGTAATTTCTTCCCTAGCTTTTTTTAAAGAGTCTTTTGCTTCCTCAAAATTTTCATTATGAATGCTTTCAAACGCTTTAACTAAATTATCACGTGCATTTCCAGCATGCATTAAGATATTCATAGATACTTGCGTTAACTCATCAATTTCTTCATTATAATCATTTTCTGACATAACCAAATTTCTCCCTTTATTATTGATTATTTTCTTCCTTCTCTTTTACTAGTAAAGAGTTGTCATATACTTTAAAGAATGGATAGTATACGGCCCACGTTATGATCAATATCACAATACACCAGAATATTGCCATTACATCTTGCGTAGCAAAATAGGAAGCAATCGGATAAGGCATATACCACAACAAGAAAGTTGACGAAGGAACAGCGACCCAGCCCCAAGCCATAATTCCGTATACAATAGTTGGAACAAGTAAACCATTTATCCACATAGGAACCATTAAGTATGGATTAAATGCAATTGGTGCTCCAAATACCACTGGTTCGTTAATATTAAAAACAGATGGAACAATCACTGCCTTACCAATCGCCTTTAATTGTTGTGATTTACTTATGAATGCCATCATTATTGCTAACGCTAATGTTGTACCTACCCCTCCGATAGAAATTAAAGCATATAGTGTTTCTTGGGTAGCAATATTAGTTGCAACTCCACCACTTGCTACAGCATCCATATTATCTGCCAAGTTTGCCATGTACATCGGATAAAATACTGGGAAAACTGCCCATGCTGAAATCCCAAATGAGTATAAAAATACTGGAATAAACACGGATAAAACAAACCCAGGATATGTTGAAACAATACCAGCAATTGGTTGAAAAATAGCTTGGATAACTTGGAATAAATCTATCCCAAATTGAATTGTAGCCAACCAGCCAACAAAAAGAATAAATGTAATTGGTAGAAGATTATCAAACCAGCTAACTACAAAATCAGGAATAGCGGAATCTTCATCAAAAAATGATTTTGATGCCATGAAATTCATTATAACTGCCACAAATAAACCTGTAACAAGAGCTACCAGCATTCCTTCAATACCAAAGCGTGACAAGCTAAATGTAATTTGCCCATCATTAATTTCCGGGAACAAAAGCAATAAATATAAAACTAATGATGTTGCTCCAGAAACCAGTTTATTATTAGAATGACCTTTATTCTCCATCACAAAATAGGGAATAAAAAAAGCAA
Organism: Oceanobacillus sp. FSL K6-0251; assembly: GCF_038004725.1. Classification (NCBI taxonomy): domain Bacteria; kingdom Bacillati; phylum Bacillota; class Bacilli; order Caryophanales; family Bacillaceae; genus Oceanobacillus; species Oceanobacillus sp. FSL K6-0251. Next base: position 4,092,749 of record NZ_JBBORS010000001.1, read on the forward strand.
TAATTAAGCCAAACATTCCAAACGAGAATGTACTCATTAATGACAAGTCGGGCATCCATTCAAAGAAATTATTTAATATAGAAATAATAGTAATTAAAGAGCCTACAAATACTAATGGCAAACCAGTAAGCATTGAACTTTGAATAGCAGACACCCACGGATTTGCAACAATCCTATTTACTCGAGGGGCAAATTTATTACTCATAAAGTTCATTATTTTTTCCATCATTATTTATTCACTCTCTTCCAAACTGAGAACTAAATCCAAAGCCTTCTCTCCATCTAATGATCCATAGATTATTTGAGGAATGATGGCAACCTTAACGTTTTTCCCTTTTGTTTTCTCTTTAATTTCGTCCTCTTTATATGCCAAATGAGGTCCAATTAATAGATAATCTATTTGGTCAATTACATTATCTAATTGAGATTCACTTGCAGCTTTAACAGTTACCTCTTCTCCCTTTTTCTTTGCAGCTTTCCGCATTTTAGCTGCCATAAATCCACTTGAAGCTCCAGAACCACAAACTAAAAATATATTTTTCATAATTAACCTCCCCTTTCTCTTTTCTTACTTTTATCTTATATCTACCTGAATTCGCTTACAAACTTATATTTTTCCTAGTGATAGGAAAATAACTTGAATATGAAATGAATTCAGACCACTATGTATTTCTTTTCTCTCCATAGCAAAAACACCTGAATCAAATCTCTTCAATCCAGGTGTCTTAAAAAATTTTTTTCCTACCCATCAACTAAAACAAACCCTAATCCGCCTTCTCATACTTCATCCCCCCCCTGCTACCCAACCCGGCCAAAAATCACTAGAATGAATAGCTCCTTTTCATTACTTATCTCTCTTCTTATACCCCGAATTCTCCAAAAAGTCCTCCACAACCTCTTCCGGCAACACGCTCAATGCCACACCCGAAGCCTTAGCCATCACCATCATCCGACAAGTAAACTCCAGCGTTTCCAACCGCATCACCGCTTCTTCCACACTATCATCAAAAACAATAATCCCATGATTTTTCAAAAATAGAATATTCGCCTTCTTAGCTGCTTCTCCAACTTTTTCTCCTAAAGCTGTACTGCCCGGATGAAAATATCCGACTCATCAGGCCGATTCCTATATATTGCGCGATGCATTGGTATTTCCTTAGAAGGCTTCCTTGTCCCTTCCCATTCCTGCGTTTCGATATTAACAAGAACACAATCACCTTCTGTCAGATTGCCCATATTTGTCCCTGAACCAGTTATAATCATTTGATTTTCGTTGTTGCGGACACTCATATTTCCAGAATTTCCCCATGTGAGATGCTTCTGCAGTAATTCATTTCCGGTATGAATGATTTTTGATTCTATATCCATTAATCCTCCCTCCAATCATCTCCTCTATACAGTTACGCTGCTTCCCAGATGCACTTTAGAAAAGTAATCGACTTGACCCAACTGGCCTCCCTTTAAGGCAATCTCTAATCCGTCAAATCGTTGCGTATTTGAATACGTTTTACAAAGAGGCGCACCTGGAGCGACACTGCGTATCATTTCTAATGCATAAATACGCATTTCCTGTGTCGCATAGCTTGATGTGTCTCCTCCGGCAATGACGATGCGGTTTAAGGATGTATTTTCTACTGTCTTTTTTATTAATTTTCCAAACTGCTCGCCTAGCAGCTGTCCGCTGCTGGTAGGTTCTGCTCCGATAGATTGCAGGTATTCTCTTGTTTCCTCAATCGATGAATCATCCGATCCAAGTGCTGAGTAAACGATGACGTTCTCCCCCGCATTAATCAATTCCGTAACTGTATTCATAAGATCATGAAAATAAGATGAACTTGTTTTTGGATCAATCAATCTAACAGGAGAAACCTTTAGACCAGTGAACCCATTGTCTAAAGCATGTTTAATCTGTTCAGAAGTAATTGGAGAACAGCTTCCTGAAACAACCAGTACCTGCTCTTTTTCTGTCTTATTTATCTTATCCACGTTAGCTTCCTGTTTCTTCAGGCCCTGCATAGAACTCCAATAATTCGTCAACGCATATTCCACCCCAGAGGAGCCTATGACAAATAGTGGCTTCTCTTTCGATTCTTCGTAAATAAACTTTCCTATTTTCGTTAAATGATTGCTTGTCAGCATATCAAATAGAAGTCCCTTTGGTTTTTGCTTTGTAACGATTCGCTCCACCGTTGCTTCAAGCTCGGTAAAATGATCATCCATGGATAAAACATCTACCAAATCAATCGGATAACTCGTTTGTTTACTCAAATGTTTGATTAAATCTGCTTCCTGCATCGGTGTAATTGGATGCCTCGACATCACAGGGTGCTCATCCAGACGAAACGTTTTACTATCCATGCTGGCAAAATGATTGCCGAACACGGTATAGCGCTGTAATGGTGTTGCTCCTGCAATGATAGGGACAAAGTCTTGTGTATGATTTATTTCTAAAATCATTTCCAGTACCTTCCCTATATTCCCCACCGTCGGGGAAGAATCAAAGGTAGAGCATATTTTATAATGATTAATCGATGCACCGAGTTCTTGGATTTGTTTTAATATTGGCTTCAAATCTTTCTCCATCTGCTCTGGGCTCATTGTTCGGCTGGTCCCGGCAACTCCGATACATGGTACATCTGCAAACTTTTCATCAAGCAATTCTTTGGTAGGCGGTTCCAAAAATAAAATAGTTCGTAAACCGCTAAGTGTCAATGCTTCCATCGCATCGGTTGAACCGGTAAAATCATCTCCATAGAAGCTTAAGAGTCTTTCTTCTAACTGCATTTGTCAATCCCTCCATCAGGAATATACTATCTCCTATATAGAAGATGCTTCATTATTTACTATCTCATAATGACTATCTTTCTTATTCGCTCTTTTTATCATATGATCTACGGCATGTACTGCCATAATGAAACCGGATATCGGAATGATGAAATAGACGTACCCCATGGGAATCCCTGATTGCAGGCTGACTACATTCATATTAAGTACCGCTAACTCGGATCCATAATAGATAAATAAAGCAAATAGAATCAGCGCAAAAATATCCTGCAGGGCTTCCACATATTTTGCTGCTTTCCCTCTTAATTTACTGACGATAAAGTCCATCCCCATATGCTCTTTTCGTTTAAAAGCAATCGCTGCACCGATAAAGGTCAGCCATACAAACGTATATCTTGAAATTTCTTCCAAGGATGCAAAGGACGTGTTAAAGAAATTCCTTCCAAAAATCATGATGACCAGGCTGCCTGTCATCACTGCTGTAATTACAACTAACAAGAGCATGCACAGTCTGTCCAAGCCTTTACTTACCTTTGAAATCAACATGTAGTTCCACCTCTTTTCTAACCATTTAATAAGCTTGGTATAAATGTAATAATTTGCGGAAATACCAGCATAAGAATAACGCATGTTAATAACACGATGACAAACGGAACAAGATCTCGCATCAGCTCGTCAAATCTTAAATTTGCAATCCCGGCTGCTACATACGTACATAAGCCTACTAGAGGCGTCAGCAACCCTACCCCTAATGTTGCAATTAATACAACGCTGGCATGAATCGGATCGATTCCGGAGGCTACAATTACTGGAGCAATCACGGGAACCGTCATAATAATAGCTGCATTGGCATCCAAGAACATTCCTAAAAACAGGAATAACAATATAAACATAAGCATCAGCAAAAAGGGTGATAGATTCATGTCAATCACAAAACCAGCCAAACTGCTCGGTACATCGTTAATAGTCAACAAGTAAGAAAAAGCTGATGCGCTAATAATAATCATCATGACCGTCGCCGTCATTTTACCGGAATTAATAATAATATCCTTCAGATGCTTGATTTTTAATTCTCGGTATACAAAGAAACCAAGTACCATCGAATAAAGCACAGCGACAACTGCCGCTTCCGTTGGGGTAACAACCCCGGTAATAATCCCAACAATGATAATCGCTGGAGTGACCAAGGCTAAAATACCTTCTTTTCCTTTCCCGAACACATTTTTAAATGAGAAAGGAATGGATGACTTATATCCTCTTTTTATCGAAACCACCGTAGAAGCTGCTAATAAAGCAACACCGACTAAAATCCCTGCTCCGATACCTGCCAAAAATAAATCCGCTACCGAAAGCCCGGCTGTGAAGCCCCATAGTATCATTGGGATACTTGGCGGAATAATAATCCCAATAGGCGAGGAAGCAGCTGTAATGGCTGCTGAATACTTGGAGCTGTAGCCCTGCCTGACCATCGCTGGTATCAGTATCGTTCCTGTCGCAGACGTATCAGCTACAGCGGAACCAGAGACTCCTCCGAAAAACATACTGGCCGTCACATTTGTTGCTGAGAGACCGCCTGGCAGAAATCCGACAAGCGCATCTGCAAAATCTACCAGACGTCTGGTTACACCGCCCTTTTCCATGATATTACCGGCAAGGATAAAAAACGGGATGGCTAGTAGCAGCCAGGAATTCGCACCAGAAAACATCTTTGAAAACACTTGTGTCATCATACCAGAATCTATCATCAGCAAGGATAGGATAGAGGCTCCTGCCAGCCCAAAAGCGACTGGTATTCCCAGCAGCAAAAAGATAAGAAAAGATACAAATAAAACGACGGCCGAAGTCATTGTATTACCGCCTTATTCCGTTTGATTACTTCCGTTTCTGCTAACGCTTCGTATAACGTAATCACTGCGGAATTATCCTTCCCGCCTTCCCCTTTCGCCTGCAATGTTTTAAATAGTTCATGGACAAGCGAGGTGGCATATAACGGTACTTGAAGCTCTTTCCCCACTTCCAGCGCTAAGGAGATATCTTTTGTATGCAAATCGACCGTAAAGCCCGGTTCAAAATTCCGATCTAAAATAACCGGCATTCTATCCTCCAGCGCCCAGCATCTTCCAGAGCCATTCAAAATAACCTCACGCATAATTTCCGGATCGACGCCTCCTTTGACACCCAATGTAAATCCTTCTGACATGCTGACCAGGTTTACTGCAGACATCAGCTGGTTAACAATCTTCACTGTCTGACCGCTCCCAACTTCCCCGCAATGAATAATTTTTTCTCCCATGATTTGCAGCAATTCAAGTGCTTTATCGTAATTCGCTTTTTTTCCTCCAACCATAAAGGTCAATGTTCCATTCATAGCTCCACTCTGGCCGCCGCTGACAGGCGCATCGAGCATGTCGATGTTCTTTTCCTCCAGCTTTTTATTGATTTCCTTTGTAACCGTGGAAGAAATACTGCTCATATCAATGAGTAAAGCTCCAGCCGGCAAACTCTCTATTAGCCCGCCATCTCCAGTCACTGCCTCTTTCACATGCGGACTATTTGGCAGCATAAGCAGAACCATATCAACCTGTTTTGCTAATTCTTCCTTCGAGGATGCAATGGTCACACGCTCTTGATATGGAAGCCGCGCCGCCTGTTCAGCATTAATATCAAAAACGACCAGTTTTTTACCTGCCCGTAATAAATTGCTGGCCATGGGGAAACCCATGACACCTAAACCGATGAAACCAATTGAATTTTTGTTATTCATATCGTATAATCTCCTTATAAATTGATTTGCATAGCCATCTGAACAACATTGTCGGAGATGTTCAGATGGCTATGTCTTTTTTAATGTGTTATTTTAGCCATCTATTCTTTTGCTTTCGGATTAAATTGAATTAGCTCTGTCTCTTTATCATAACCACGATACATATGCACATGTTTCACTTCATTAATGACCAGATCAACAGTTGTCAGAACTGGTGTTTTATCCTTCACCATGTGCCCGCCGAATACCTTTCCCTCTTTATCACACATCGTAGCGTGAAAATGTGTGTCATAATCTCCGTCTCGCTGACACACAACGCCCGTACCATTTAAAAACTCGACTGGACCGTCTGCCACAAATAATTCGCCATATCCGGCACCGACGACAGATTCTTCTTGCGGAACGAGATACATATAGGCCGCTTCTTGAAAACTGCCAAAGCAATTGGCAATAGACGCATACGTAATATCATTTGCTTTACAGATTTCTTCGATCCCAGTAATTAAATCCGTTCCCGGCAATAATCTCCCTGCTACGGTTTTACCAATTTCTCCAGTTGCATACTGTACTCTTGTTTCTTTCATTATGTGATACATCCTTTCTAGCAATTTATTTTCTGATAAAATCATGTCTATTTAATTTGCTGCAGCTTGTACTTCTTCTAAGAATTGAACAAATTCGCTGCCATACTCTTCTTCATAGACTGGATAAACGTCCTCTACAACTTGTTTAAACGCCTCCCAATCCAAATCTTCCTTATGAATAATTTCTATTTTGTCTTCTAATTCGGTTAGGATTTCTTCATTTTCTTCGGCAGCTTCTTCTGCCCAAAGCTCTGCCGTTTCTAATGCCGCTTCATCCAATGCATTCTGCTGATCCTTTGACAGCTGCTCCCATATCGAATCACTCAACGCCAGTACATTGGGTGTGTAAGCAAAATCCATGACTGTCAGATAATCCTGTACTTCATAGAACCGCTGTCCTTCAATATGCATTAACGGATTATGCTGGCCGTCCACAACTCCCCTGTCCATCGCTACATATAACTCTGAAAATGATAGCGGTATCGGGTTCGCTCCAAATTCCTGTAAAGCAACGCTGTACGATTGTACTTCTGGACTTCTTATTTTAAGTCCTTGTAAATCCTCCGGTGTTTCAATAGGGCCTCTTGAATTGGTAATCTGTCTAAATCCATGCTCCCATAGAGAAAGGGCTTTCAATCCTGCGTTTGCTTCGAGATTATCCAAGACTTCTCTGCCAATCTCTCCATTGTTGACCGTTAAGGTATGCTCGGTATCTTCAAATAAGAACGGTATACTTCAAACGCTTCCATTACATTGTAGCTGGAAGCAAACAAGCCTGCGGAAATAATCCCTCCATCGATTGTTCCCATTTGCACCCCTTCCACAAGCTCTCTTTCGTCACCGAGCTGGGATGAATTATAAATTTTAATTTCGACGGATCCGCCTGTTTTTTCTTCTACCAATTCCGTAAAGATATCTGCTGCTCCTTGTTGCGGACTGACCGGAGCCCCAACATGCCCAATACTGATTTCTACTACTACTTCTTCCGCATTCGTTTCATTGCCGGAATCCCCACAACCATACATGACGAGAACAGTAAACAGCCCTAAAATAAAAATGAGTTTTTTCACGAAACGTATTTCCCTCCCTTTTGCATTTTTTTATTTTCCAGACAATATAGCTTTGCATCACCCCCTTTAAGGATATAAAACGAAACTTCATTCAGTGGGAGTGTTTGTTCTTCTCCCACTGAATTAGCCTAAGTGATTCAGTGAGTTAGCGTCCGTTATCTCCCGCCAAAATAAATTTGTGTTTACTCTTTATTTGAAGGCGGGAGTTTTACGAACGCATCTCCGTGATAAATCATAGATTAATTACTTAGCTATCCTTATTTTGATTAATTTGCTCAAACAACCTCTGTTCGCCGCGTTCCAGATGTGCTTCCATCACCTTTACCGCCTGCGCAACATCCTGTTGTATAATCGCTTCTAATATCAATTGATGCTCCGCAATCGAGTTCTTCACATGCTCAGGATTCTTCAGTACATTTTCAAACCATTCTTCCAGCGACATTCGAATTAAATCCAGCAAATTGTAAATCATTTTGTTATTACTCGCCTTAGCTATGGTCATATGAAACATCAAATCGTTTTTCTTATTGTGATGTACCTTACCTTCTTGCTTCATTTCATTAATCCAGGATTCTAATTCGATGATCTCTTCTGCTGTCCTGTTTAAAGCAGCCCGCTTCACAGTTTCCAGCTCTAAAACCTTTCTTAATTCAATCAATTCGTTAAAAGGAACCGGATCAAGGTACAGCCCCCATTGCAGCTGTTGTTTAATATCATCCGAGTCTACTTTTCTTACGAAGGTGCCTTCCCCTAACCTTGCCTCAAGCAGCCCCATGGAGGTCATACTTTTAATCGCTTCTCGGATCGTCGACCTCCCGACGCCAAACTGTTCTGCCAGATTTCGTTCAGGAGGGATTTTATCACCTATGGACAGCTCCCCTTCTTTAATCATTTTCGTAAACTGATTCATTATAATCTCACGTATCGAATCTCGCTGCGGTATTTTTTCAAATAGTGGTTTCATTGGTTTTCTCCTGTTAATGGTAGTATGTCTCATGGTCTGACCTTTGAGAGCTTATGTATTTAAATTTTTTTATCTACTCTACTAACCTTTTATCTCAACACAGAGTAGCTCAATATCAACTAACTATTCTAGCTATTAAAATTCATTATATACAAACAAATATTGTTTGTATATACATAAAAACAATTAATTATTGTTCAAGAAAAAATAAACCTTTTATGACGATATAATTTTACTAATAGTAAGGAGGAAATCTATACATGGACGTGTTTAAAGAACGGTTAATAGACCTTCGAGTTGAACTTGGATATAAGCAAGAGAATGTAGCCAAAGAACTGAATCTAACAACAAGCGCATATGGTTATTATGAACAAGGTAAAAACGAACCTTCATTAGAAACACTTTATAAAATTGCTAATTTCTTTCAAGTATCCATTGATTATTTATTAGGCATAATAGATACTCCTCAACATCCTGTCTATTATCCAATTTCCAATGAACTAACTTTGAATGAGTCGGAATTAAGTGCTATTCAAAGAATGAAGGAATTAAATCTTCTTGAAAAAGTCGGTGAAAACTCTAAATTAAATACAGAACGGTTAAACCGCTGTTGGGAATTTATAAAGACAGAGTTAGCAATTGATGAAAAATAAAGCAAGTTATTATTGATAATGAAACGAGCCCGCTCTTAATAGGAAGATATTTGGATGCAGACTCGTTTTTTACTTCTATACTTACTATGCTTCTAAAAAAATATTGTCTCCTTTCTTTTTCTTAGTTAATTTAGCAGTTAGATGATTCTAAAAGGGGCATGGTACGATGAATAACAATAAAATTGGCAAACAATTAAGAGCACTTCGGAAGTCAAAAAATATGTCTACACAAGAACTCGCTGATAAAGTTAGCGTTTCACAATCATATATAAGTAAATTTGAAAATGGGCGCTCAAAACCAGATATAGAAATGCTAGAAAATATATTAAAAGCACTTGATACCAATCTTTCAAGCTTTTTCGCATCGGAATTAGAAGAGATGCCGGATGATTTAATTCTGCTTATTAATACGGTGAAAACATTGAGTCCGGAAGCTCGGAGGAAATTGAATGAGTTTTTGGAGATAGTGAGGGAATAGAGGTGCTTAAGAGAATCTGGTGATTTCAATGAAATGATTTCAAACTCTGCTCTGCCAGTTACACTCAATAGAAAACTTGTTTCAATGGAATCAAGTAAGTGAAAGTAAAATTTTACTGATAGTTAGGAGGGGATTTATATATAGATGTATTTAGTGAAAGAATAATAGACCTTCGTATTGAACACGGGTATAGTCAAGAAGAGGTAGCTAAGAAATTGAATGTGTCAGCAAGCGGGTATGGTTATTATGAACAAGGCAGAAACGAACCTTCATTAGAGACACTTTATAAGATTGCGGAATTCTTTCAGGTATCCATTGATTATTTATTGGGTAAAATAGATACTCCTCAGCATCCTGTCTACTATTCCGTTTCTGATGATTTGGCTTTGAATGAATCTGAATTGAGGGCTATACAAAGAATGAAGGAGTTAGAGCTTCTTGAAAAGATTGGTGAAAATCCTATGGAGAATGCAGAGCGTTTAAGCCGTTTTTGGGATTTTTTGCAGAATGAGTTAGCGATTGATGATAAATAACGTGTGTTATATACAGATAATAAAAGAGTCTACTTTTAATGCGAAGGCATTGGAATACAGACTGATTACAGCCATTGAAATGTACCACCTCTGACATAGTTTTTACCACTGAATGACACGGAATGTACCAGTAAATGACAGGTGATTACCACTTCACATAAAAAACATACGTATATTAAATTATAAATGTTATGCTTGTTGTACGAATTTGATTGGTTTTCAATCAGAACAGTATTCAACAATCGGGCCATTTAGTTGAATAATACTTCCTAATAAAACAGGATACTCATGTTAATTTTGACAGAGAGGTAAATAGCTAAATGTAGCACTAAGTACGGGAAAAAGAGATAAGACAACTATCATTTCAATAGTTGTCTTATCTCCTTTATATTAATTTCCGCCAAGAAGTATAGTTGGATCGAGTCCTGGAGGGAATACTTCTTCAAAATGGTCATTATTCTCATATAAGTTATACCAAGCTTCAGCAATAAGATCTGGGTCTCCTTCTGTTCCAGGTTGTATCATGGCCCCGATTGAAAGATGTCCGATAAACACCCCTTTTTCTTTCAACTCATTGTGCAGGTTTAAGGCATAATTACGCATACCAGCCCCAACGATTCCGGCATTTCCCGCATATGGTAAAGGGAAAATAGTAGATACGCCTGTTGTGAATAATATGGCACCAGAACCGTTACTTATCATATCTGGTAGCACCTCATTCACGGAAAGAATGCCAGCCAACAAATAGCTGTTCATAATATCTACTACACTTTGCGGCTTCGTTTCAAGCACAGAAGTGAATATATCCTCCTTAGCATAGGGGCTAAATTCTAGTACATCAATCGAACCGAATGCTTTTTTAGCTGATTGAATAGCTTGTTTTAAGGCAGCTAAGTTCGTAACATCGGCTACAAAAGATTGTGTTTCAATATTTAGTTCCTTGAGTTTACGTTCGATAATTGCTAATTTCTCAGGATTCCTTGCAATGGTCGCTACCCTAAAACCCTTCTCTCCGAATTTTTTTGCTATAGACAATCCTAATCCAGGGCCTGCACCAACGATAGCAATAGTTTTCATTTTTTATAAACTCCAATCTGTGATATATTAAAACAACATGTGTTGCTTTAATGAAAACTATACAGCCAATACATTTTTACAACAACCAACAATCTACTGCCGAATGTTGCTATAGCAACAACATTACGAAATTGTCGGGTGGGAGGTGAGACAATGGCATCGAAAGTAAGGAACCTACGTATTACACAAACAAAACAGTTCTTAATTAATGCTTTTTACAATCTAGCTTCTCAAAAGGATTTTGAAAAAATTACAATAGCTAATATAACAAAGGAAGCGCAGGTTAACCGGGCTACATTTTATGCACATTTTAATGATAAATACGATTTAATTGACTATATTATGGGGGATTTTGCCTCAGCATCTATCGAAAGTCATACTTTAGATGATATGAAATTCGGTGAGGAGACCATACATCAACTCATTTTTGCAGTATACGATTTTTACCAACAACCGAATATTGAATGTCGCAGCAGCTATGGTAAATGGGCCTTACCTCAAATGAAGGAAAAAATACTAAATGAATTAAAGAGTTTTTTATCAAAAAGTTTGGATTATAAGTATTCAGATATTGAAAAGGATATGTTCGTGCCAATCTTATCACAAATCATTCATGAAGGTGGATTGCAATTGTATCTTGGTAAACATACCTTAAAAAAGGAAGAAGTAGCCAAAAAGATTGCATCATTTGTAGTTGGTGGATCTCAGTCTTTTAAAGGAGTGTCACGCTAACAGGTAACGTTAGTTCCGTGACTTTCTAGGTTAGTGTGTCTAGTCAATGACTGCTTTTTTTCGAGTCCATTTAAGTTATTTTGCTCGGACGAGAATGTCGTTAGAGCATAGAGAAACGCCAAGTCGAACATGGCCGGGGCGTAGAGTATACATTCGTTAAAATATTGACGGTTCAGTTTTCCAACAAACAGGCGCTATCCTTAAATAAGGATAAGCGCTTATTTTTCATTGTAGGACCTGAATAAGAGAGGGCATTATTCTAAGTAAAGCGTGTTATAGGTAAAATGAACTGAAGAAAGTATATTCACCAACTTGACAGTTAACGATATATCGTTAACTTAAAATAAAATTAACAGGAGGTTTTGAATGTGTACAAAAGACCTGATATGGCCCAATATCCTTTTTTAAAAGGACAGAGTCATTTTTATCATCATGGTGTCTTTAGAGGCAACAGATTCGACGCGGAAGTTGGGATAGGAAACGGTAACTTTGACGGGCAAGGCAGACCTCATATCTTCGCAGGCAAAGAATCTGGTGAGGATACTAGTGGTGAACGTTTCTTCGGGCGTGGTGATCTCAAGATTGTCTTATTAAAATTGTTACAAGAACAATCAAGACATGGATATGGATTAATCAAAGAGCTTGAGGAAAAGTTTAAGGGGCTTTATTCGCCTAGTCCCGGTTCCGTTTATCCTATTCTACAGATGCTTGAGGATCAAGATTTAGTTAATGTAATCAAAGAAGGTCGGAAAAAAGTTTATCATCTTACAGATGAGGGGCAAGCCTTTTTGAAAAAAAACCAAGATGAAGATCCTGTTAACTCAAGAATGAATGTGCTTGAAAATGTGGACCTGGACGAAATTCAGACTTTAAGATCTGACATTCAGGGTTTATTCCATGAATTTTTCAAGGTGGGCCGTCAAGCTATAGAAAAGCCCGAAAAGAAGGAACAACTACAAAACCTGCTCGAAAAAACACGGGCAGAGCTTTTGAAAATAGTTGATGACGAAGAGAAAAAATCAGATGGACAATAATTTTTAAAAATATATAAGGAGACTTTAAATTGACAATTACACTTAACCACACAGTGGTATTCGCTAAAAATAATGATAAAGCTGCACACGAATTTGCAGAGAATATGGGCCTAAAACTTAATGTTTATGAAGGGATAGACAATAAGTTTGCAGAAGTGCAAGTTAATGACGATCTTTCTGTTTTCTTTATGACAATCGAGGATGATACTCCACAACAGCATTTGGCTTTCAGTGTTGATGGACATACTTTTGACCAGATTCATGAACAACTTCGTAAAAGGAATGTAGCCTTTGGGAACAGCCCGTTTGAAACAGAAAATCGACGCACAGATCACCCATTTGCTTCCCGTGGGTTGTTTTGGACCAATTTAGATGGTTACCTATTTGAAGTTATGACTGATTAGCCATAATCAATGTTGATAAAAACGTTGGATATTGCAAATATGGACTCTTTGATTCTGCCTCAATCGGGCGCGATTGTTGAACATCAAAAGCCTACGTTATCTTAAATCTCCCAATTGGTAAATGCGGTGGCAACAGGTGGTAAGTTCTGTGGCAATCACTGGTAAAAAAGATGGCACAAGTGGTACATTTCCTTGGCCGTAATCATACAGACTCTTTTTTACTTCTATTATGTTGTCTCAAAATGCAGTGACTCTCTTTATCTTAATAGCTAGTTTAGTAAGACTATCTATTTGAAAAAATACACCTAGATGCAATAAAGGATTATATCATGACTATTATTTAACATATTTTAGCAGGTGAAAAGAAATGATCCCACACTCCAGTTCATAAGATTGATCCATATAAAAGCAGCCCCAAATAAGTGCTTTCTCAAATTACTTTTAATTCAGTAAGTTTAATGTTTGTTCTACTTACTACATAAACAATGAATGTAAAATGAGAGATCAACATATACACATATTATAAGTATAGAAACGACCCTTGATATTCCTCATTCTAAATATCAAGGGCCCTCCTACTTATCAACTCTTCAATTCATAATAATATCTATATGCCCAACCGTAAACTGCTGCTAATAAATATGCTAGTTAAATCAAAATGCACTAATTAATTTATATTCTTAACCGGTCTGCCAATAGAATGATACTCCACTCCATTATCAGCCATTTCCTGAACATTATAAATATTTCTACCATCAAACACCAATGGAGTCTGCATTAAATCTTTATACTGATTTGGGGTAACAGCTTTAATCTCTCCCCACTCTGTGAAGATGAGACATGCAGCTGCTCCTTTTAAAGCATCTTCCGGACTATCCACGTAAGTGATATTCCCCTGCCCATGACTTCCTTCTGAATAAAACTGTTTAAAGTTATCGACCCCGATTGGATCATATGCATAGATATCTGCCCCTTGTTCTAAAAGCAATGGGACATTTGCAAGTGACGGAGCTTCACGAAGGTCATCTGTACCTGGTTTAAATGTTAAACCCAGTACTGCTACCTTGATACCTTCAAACGTTTCTAACCGCTGCTTCGCTTTATCATACAATTTCAATTTTTGTTCAGAATTTATCTTAATCGTTGCTTGCATTGTCCTCAAGTCATATCCATATTGTCTTGCAAGATACTCTAAAGCACTAGTGTCTTTCGGGAAACAAGATCCCCCATAACCAATACCAGCATTTAAGAACTTGCTGCCAATACGGTCATCATAACTCATTCCTTCAGCAACATCTTGAATATCTGCACCAACCAATTCACATAGGTTTGCAATATCATTCATGTAAGAGATTTTTAAAGCAAGAAAGTCATTAGAAGCATATTTAATCATCTCAGCAGAACGACGATTGACAGATACAATTGGCAGGTTAAACGGTGTATAAATCTCTGTTAAAAGATTCTCTGCCCATTCACTCTCCGTACCGATAACGATGCGAGCTGCCTCTAATGTATCTTTTACGGCAGATCCTTGTGCAAGGAATTCAGGGTTAGATGCCACTTCGACTCTAACATCATTAACAAGTGACTTATTAATAAGCTCCTCAATTTTATCATTCGTGCCAATTGGTACCGTTGATTTAATTACAGCTAAACAATCTTTTGCAACAGACTCAGCAATTTGTATTGCCACTGTTTCTACATATTGCAAGTTCGCTGACCCATCTTCTTTTTCCGGTGTACCAACACCAATAAATACAGCATCCGCTTCTTTATACGCAGATGGATAATCAGTGGTAAAATGCAATCGGCCAGCTTCAATGTTCCTACGCATCAATCCTTCCAGTCCTACTTCATAGATTGGAGAGATTCCTTCTCGCATCATTTTTACTTTTTGTTCATCTATATCAACGCATATTACGTTATGTCCGTTTTCTGCCATACACACGCCGGTTACGAGACCGACGTAACCGGTGCCGGCTACTGCTATGTTTTTCAAGAAGTTCCCTCCTATAAAATCACTTTATGTTTTTCTACCATATGGTAGGTTATTTTGTTGGAGTATGTTTAATGTTTATAGGAATAGCAATATATTCACCAAACTTAACTATCGCTCATCCTCTCATTACTAAATAAAAGGAATACAAGGTTTATTATTATCAAATTTTAATGCTCTCATTCAGTTACAACTTATGGTGAACATAATCCGACAAATTAGATTAAAAAAAGAAAAATCCAAACCATCTGTCATATTGGTAAAGTATTCACACAAATACCAACAAAAGGATGATATGGATACTTTACTATTATATCATAATGAATAATGGAAATGAAATGCCTTTTGTTATTTATTATCAAGAAGAAATTCCATTTAGCTATCTAAACGCAAGAGTATTCCATCACATTCAGTTAATCAATCAGGGAGTTCATTGTCCCGATCGTTTTTTGGATCACCAAAGTACATGAATATCATCGTAAACAGGTTATTGCCAGTTCTCACAATGGTACTCCTATTATTGATTATTTCCATCACCATCGTTTTTTATGTGAAACTTACCATCATACGTTTATGTAGCCTTTGCCTTGGCTGGAACGATATCAATGCATTCCCAAGATCGGTTACAAAGCATTTCTGCACGCCACTGCCGATCGTACTTTTATAGCTGTTAGGGAAGTCATTCATCGCAGCGGTCAAAATGAACGAATTCATGCGTTGGAGAACTATTCGGAGCACCCCGGTCTTGCTGAGCATTCTAAGCTGTCGTTAATTGAAATAGACAAGGTTAGTTTGGCGAAAGGAAAAGACAAATATCGTCTTGTCATATAGACTCTCTCTGTTCCATGGCGTCCACAATTGTTTCTGGTGCATGAAAGCCAGCTCAAAAATGAAGTCATGAAGATCCTTCGGGAATTAGCTCAGCCCGAACATGTCATGGCGGCTGCCATTGATATGTGGTAAGATTATAAAATTGCTGTTCAAACCTCCCAAAGCGCTATTGTGGTAATCAATGCATTCCATGTTATCCAAGCAGCATTTACCAAGGATTGGGACGAAGTTCGGAAAGTCGTTTAAACCGATGAGCAAGCAACAACGTAATGACCTGAAACGAGATAAAGACCTGTTCACCGGAGCCTTTGACGATTTAACAAAATAAGAACAGAAACGGCTGGGTCAATGGGAGAGATATCTCCTGAATTGGCCCAAGTCATGCACATTCATCAGCAACTTTGCGCCTTGTATCGTTTTAATGATTTGGAATAAGCACTAGAACTTCTGGTTGAATAGGAAAAGAAAATCCTTGAATTTTAAACAATTTCCTTTGGAATAAGCTCGACATTTGCTTTCAATAAATAAGTATAATAATCCGTACGCAATTTAGCTACTTCCTCTTGTAGTAAAGAAGTGTCTGGAGCACTGTTTGCTTCAAAAAGAAAGAGTCTTTTACTATCGTCTATTCCAATATCTAGGCCAAGTGTTACCAACTTCTGCTTTCGTACTGTTTCTATTTTTTTGGCCATATTTAATGCAAAGGAATTTATATGATCATTAATTGATTGTGCATCTTTTTCGAATTTTAGTTTAAAAAACATACCGGTATCCAGCATGCTGCTATTTTGTCCAATATTGGAAGCAACCTGCTGACCTATTCCGACTCTAATATATTTTTTTGCAATTACCCATTTTCCTTCTTTATTTTTCTCCAAATGGGCACGACAGTCAAAGGGATCCCCAAAATGTGTTCTGGAAGGAATGTATTTTTGAACAATAAATTTATCTTTTGAAATGATATTTTGAAAATATGAAAAAGTTTCCTGTAAATTCATTTTTTGGCTAGTTTTATTGTAACCGATAATGAACTCATCTTTATTTACTTGTGATATTTTATATATTTTCTCCCCTAATTGACTATAGATAGGCTTGACAACAACTTCGCCATATTTTAATAAATAGCCTTTAATAACAGAGAATGTTTTACATCTGGATGTTGGAATGGCATACTGTTGTAAATGTTCATCTTGCTCCATTACTTTCTGTACCTTCTCTTTTGAGATTTTATTTCTCCCACCTTCAGTTAAGTATGCGCGATCTTGTAAATAGGCTATTTTTTGTTTGGATTTTAAACAGAATGCAGAAACATCAATAATTTCTGGGATAGGCATCTCTGTATCTTCCCATGTATCTCCCTTTAAAACCAACCCGGAGGCTATATGGTCATCTTCGTTGATATCGCTTGGGTTCATATACAGAATCTCGATTCCTTTAGATTGTGCTTCGATGGATATTTCTTTTGCCAGATCTGTTGGTTCTTTGAAAGGTTGCAGTAGTCCTACTAACATGGAATCAATTCTCCTCCTAATCATTCGTTATCCTAGTTATCTAGATATAATTCTACCACAATAGAAATTAATTTGAAGTATAAATTTTTTTAAAAAATGATAGTGACGCATTTGTCAAGTTTTAAGATGTACCATTTTTACTATTTACTATCAAAAAATAAAGGCTTTTTTCGTGAAAATATATATTTCTCCAATATTTCAATCGGGAAAGAACGCATCAAATGTTTTCTGAAAATCCGGCCCCGAAAAGGAAATACGTATCTTGTTGTCCACAAAAAGCGTTTGGTGATTTTCATTATCAACGTGTGGATAAGAGAGTCTAGGATACCAGACTTCCTTAGGGAAATAAATTTCATACCTGTTCTAAATTCTTGTCTCAATTGAGATTTGTAGCATCACAATTAGCTTTGTCATATTTTCATACAGAGATTGTATCAAATTGCAGTCGTAAAAGCAGCACGCTTTACAATTACTCTATAACGAAATGCACTAAGCAATTTGCACTGAGGAAGAGAAAGAAGTCGTTTTGTCCTTCCTCTTTTAGTTTAATTATCTTTAATTGTTTTTAATAAATATCGGTAATAATCTGTTCTTAACATAGCTATTTCACCAAGTAAATTTGTCGTTACAGGAGCATCATTTGCTTCAAATATAAATATATCATCATTATGATCTATCCCTAAATCTATACTTAAAGTAGCTAGTTTTGTTTTTCTAAGTAATTCTATTTTTGCTGCTAATTGAAGTCCATATTCTTTCATTTGCTCTAGTTTTATTTCTGCTTCACTGCCGTATTTTAATTTCATAAATATATCTGTATCAATAATTCCTCCCCCTTGTCTCCAATTTGTTGTAGTTTTTTGATTGAGACCAATGCGAATCTGGTTACTAATAATTCGCCAATTTCCATATCCAGTCTTTTCGAAATGAATTCGCAAATCGAAGGAATTTTTCTCTGGCGTTACTGAATCTATGTATTTTTGTATAATATAATTTTTTTTGAGAATTTCGTTTTTACAAAATGTGGCGAGCTCTTCATAAGAGACTTCTATTGAAGTGTTGTAATAGTCTAAAATATACTTCATCGGGCTAATTTTTGTAATTTTATATACACCTTCTGCTTGTTTACTGTGTATAGGTCGTAAAACAATATCGTCGTATTCATTAAGAAATTCTTCAATTTCCGAGAAGGAAGAACAGTTCTTTGTGGGTATAGTAAATTTTTGATAGTTTGAGTCTGCCTTCAATTGTTCTTACAATGATAGTTTTGATAAACGATTTTTTCCATTTTCAGTTAGATGAGCTCGCTTTCTCAAGTGTCTGATAACTTCCCTATGTTTTAAACAATTAGAATTCACATCAATGATTTTAGGTATTTTTGCTTTTACGAGCTTCCATTCACCGTCCTTATAAAGCAATCCTCTAATCCTGCTTCTCCTTACGTCAACATCTTTAGGGGTGAAATATAATATATCTACTCTTTTAGTTTGTGCAACTGAAGCAATTAAACCTGCTAATTGTTGAGGTTGTTTAAAGTTACGTAAGTACCCAATTCTCATAATTTACTATGCCTCCAAATTCATTGTTACTTAAAAATTAAAGTCTACTATACTACACTATTTTAATTTATACATGATAAATTTCAATGAGTTATATTCTTCATTCATTTTAAACTATCTCTTATCAAAACATGTAAAAAGTATTGGTTTTATTCAAGTTACTATAGAAATACCAATTAGAATTTATTAGGCGATTTGTTTTGAATTTTTTAATGTGCAGTAATACATGATAGAAATTAGAATAAAAAAGTAGTTTATCTATAAAGGGGAACAGGAAACAAAGTATAAAACAATTAAACGACCTACCCTGCTAAAGCATGTTGATCTGAACATAAATATCGATGACTAATGTCGTTACTAAGACTGAACTTAACCTTCTATTCGAAATGTTTTTTCTTCGTTATTATAGTTTCTAACCGTTCCCTCATTTACTTTACCTACTGACGCCAAAAAATGCTGCCCCCAGCATCTCTTTTTTTATCTCTGGAAACTAATTTTGAAGTAATCAAGAAAGTCTTTCTTTTAGGTACTGCATGATTTTACTTGGTACTAGATTAGTAAAACATTTTAGAAGTAAATATGAATATTATTCCCCCCAAAATTCCTTGCAAGATGGTTATTCCTCTTCCTTCACACCTTTGTCTTATTAATACCTATGTTCTTACTGCGATTTCTCCACGTAATACTTTATATCGATACTTGGTTACCAAAATAACGTGATATTTTATATCATATACGGTGCGGCTATTCTTTTTATATCCGTCCTTACTTTTCATCTCATCTCTTAGTATGAGCAGCTAAAGATAAGCCTAAAAGCCAACACCATCTATAGATAATGGAGTTAGACCACGTATTTGGAAATTAAATCACAATCGAACTGAGCATTTGCTTTAAGATCAACAATCAGCTTTTTTGTACAGTACGTCAATTGAATGGAGTTGACAGGTCCATAAAGAGCTATTAATTATGCTTTATTAATGTTACTATTTGCTATAATCTTTGGGTTCTTCATTAAAAGCCTTTCTAGTAAGGAGTAAACTTCGCGCGTGCATATTTCAAGTCTAGGGAGAATACATATCTTTATTCCCAAATGGTTTGTCGCTTTATGAAGATATTTTTATTGTAGCGTTAAATACATCTGCATTTACACAGGTAATTAAATTTATTTTTCCGCGTTTATTGATAATATACCTTTCACAGCCAACTGCAAACAGGGTCACTGTTTACCTGTATATATTGCTTTTCTTTTATATTGCACCATATAAAAGAAAAATATGAGCAGAATATCTAAAGAAAACACTAATTATCTGAATGTTAAACAAACTAACAATTGAGTCAGGGAGGTAAGGAATAGAATCGAAAAAAGTAAAGGTATTTTGACTTAAAATACCTTTACTAAAAATAAAAATAGTTATTGACCAAATGATTTAAAACTAACATTCATTCACTCTTTCTTTATAGCAGACATGGATATTACTATTTAATAGTATAGAAAACTGCTTCACTTTCCATCCTGATAAACGACTTCCCCTTTACAAACCGTGTAAGCAATATTCATCTGCTCATCTAACAAAACAAAATCTGCATCCTTTCCAACCTCAACACTGCCTTTTCGATCAAAAATCCCAACTTGTTTTGCCGGGTTAACTGCATTCATCTTCACAATATCCTGTAATGTTACCCCATCTAGCTTCAGCATCATCTTCACTGCATCAATCATTTTCAAAATACTTCCAGCCAATGAACCATTATCCAGGGTAGCCTCTCCATTTTTCACAAAAACAGGCTGTCCGCCAAGCTCATATTCTCCTTCATCTAATCCTTTTGCCCGCATCGCGTCTGTAATCATAATAATACGATCAGACCCGACATTATCAAAAATAAGCTGCAGCATCTCTGGCACAACATGAATACCGTCTGAAATCAACTCTGCGCGTAAATCTTCCAACTGAAAGGAAGCTCCAACCGCTCCAATATCCCGATGATGTATGCCATTCATTGCATTACATAGATGCGTCAGCTGTCTAACACCTAATTTCGTTGCATCCTTTATTTGCTGGAAGGAAGCATCAGTATGACCTGCAGATACATTCACGCCAGATTGATTTAGTGTTTCTATAAATTCCCCTGTTTTATCATGCTCAGGAGCCATGGTAATTGTCCGAATTTGTCCGTTTGCATCGTCCTGCCAGGCTAGAAATTTAGCTAAATCAGGCTCTGTAATATATTGCTTCGGCTGTGCTCCTGCTTTGGAAACTTCTACAAAAGGACCTTCTAAATGAACACCGACTAAATCTGCTCCCGATTTTTGTCCGCCAGCTGTCCATGCAGCAACATTCTTTAAAGCATTAGAGATTTCTTCCTCTGATTGGGTAATGGTCGTAGCGAGATAGCTGGTCGTTCCTTCTGATGGCAGTTTATCCGCAAGTGTCTGTAAGGTTTCTGGTGTTGCATCCATGATATCAACGCCATAGCCACCATGAATGTGCCCATCAATAAACCCCGGCAGCAATTTTAATTTATGCTCTGCATCGATGACTTTCCCGGAAAAGGATAGATTAGTTGCTTGTTCTTGTGTCAGAATCTGTGTTATTTTTCCGTTCTCTGATATAACCGATGCATTTTTTATAACTTCTTCCGGCAGATAAGCTTCTTGAATGTTTTTTATAAGCAATGTTGATTGTTCCACCATCTATTCCTCCAATTAATCATTTATCTATTTCTTCTATTATAACGCTATCTCTTTAATAAATGTATATTTTGTTGTTATTTCCCGGGAAATGATATGATTTATCGAAATAAATTCAATGGAAAGTTACAAGTAAACGTCTGTTCAATGTTTATTAACATTATTTGCCAAGAATGATTATGTAATTAATTACTTTTTCTATATCAATATGACTATTTCTGTTATTATTAACAATACTTTCAACACGGTTATATACCTGAGATTTAAATGAAAGTGTTATCAAAACAGTTCTATCGACCTTATTATTTAAAACATTACAAACATGTTACATTTCTCTATATAACCTACCATTATTATCTATAAAACGATATAATTCTATAAAGATGTATTTATTGGATTATTTTTCATAGACAGATGTGCTAGATTACATACTTGTACTATGCCGTAATGGAATAAACTAGTAATACTTCTTTAAAACTAACAAACTACATTCTATCAATCACAATAAACAAACATCTGGAAGTAAAATACATCTTGTTCGTTTATGGAATATGGGATTTGTACTTATACCGGGATTGTTGCGTACATCGTTTATGGATTTATTTCTTCATTAATATAACGTACGGACAAAGCTAATAGAAAGTATACCTGTCACACACAGTTATTTTCTTGATGCACTCCTCCTTGGTCTCCTTACAAATCATATTCAAACACATCTATAAAACCCCAAACATTAAAATCTAAGGAGGAAACGCACACATGGCTAACAAAAAAATCATCTTCTCTGTTACTGCATCTGCAGCAATTGCATCTGCCTTTGTAGCAACAGACAGTGCCGACGCAGCATCTTACAAAGTAAAAAGCGGCGACAACCTATGGAAAATCGCCCAAAGTCAAGGAACTACCGTGTCCAAATTAAAATCTATCAATAACCTTTCTTCGGATATTATTTTCCCGAATCAGGTTTTACAAACAACTGGGTCTTCCAGTTCGAATTCTAGCTCTGGTTCTTCTTCTAGTTCCAGCTCGAATTCCAGTTCAAGCAATTCCAGCGGAAGTACATATACAGTGAAATCTGGTGATACTTTAAGCGGTATTGCCTCTCGACATGGTATTTCTTTAAATAACTTAATGAAGTGGAATAATCTATCTACGACATTAATCTACCCTGGAAATAAATTAACTGTCAGCAACAGCGGTTCCAGCAGTTCAAGCTCTAGTAATTCTAGCAGCTCTAGTTCCAATTCAAGTTCTGGATCAAGCTCTTCCAGCACCTATAAAGTGAAATCTGGCGACAGCCTTTCTAAAATCGCAAGCCAGCATGGAACGACTGTATCTAAATTAAAATCACTCAATAACTTGTCATCTGATTTGATTATTGCCGGCCAGACATTAAAAGTAAATGGTTCCAGCAGCTCTAGTTCCAGCTCATCTAACAGCAGCAGCTCAAATAGCAGCTCTGGATCATCCAACAGCTCTTCCAGCAGCTCATCATCCAGTGCAGGTTATAATGTAGATACCCTTATCTCTGTTGGAAAAAGCCAGCAGGGTGACCCATATGTATGGGGAGGAAGTTCTCCTGGCGGGTTTGATTGCAGTGGGTTCATCTATTACGCTTATAATCAGGCAGGTAAAAATATCCCTCGTACCAGTGTTGCAGGCTATTATGATAGAGCACAGACGATTAGCAATCCGCAAGTAGGAGATTTAGTATTCTTCTCTGGAACGTATAAATCTGGTCCATCTCATATGGGTATCTATGTTGGAAATAATCAGTTCCTTCATGCAGGTTCATCTACTGGTGTTACCATCACATCATTGGATAACCCTTACTGGAGCTCTCATTTCGACAGCTTTAAACGTTTTTATTAAAATACGAGCATTATTGAAAAATCTGTACCCGCCTGTTCCAGTCGAACAGCAGGTACAGATTTTTATTTTGCCTCCCGCTTGACAAACCGGTCATGTTCATGTCTTTTCAAAAAATGGTACTTCATAACACAATAGATTATGGTAAAATTAAAAATAAATAATTAGAAATACGAATAATTAGGAGGAGAATTGATTCCATGTTAGTAGGACTAATGCAACCTTTCAAAGAACCAACCGATCTGGCAAAAGAGATATCCATCGAAGCACAATCCAAAGGAATCGAGATTCTGTATATGAACCCAAGCGATATCAACGAAGATGACCATATGACCTCCGGGATGGTTTTAAAGGAAGATACGTGGGAAAATGCCGAGATGTCTATTCCAAAGATTATTGATGTTTCTGCATTCTGCTTAAAATCCAAACAAAAAATAGCCTATTTACAAGATCGCGCCTACTTAACCGAGGATGGGAGAAATAAAATCTCCAAGGAAAGTGTCCAGGAAATGTTAACAAAGGATCCGCAGTTTCAAAAGTATGCCATTCCAACCTTGCGCTGTAAAAGCTTCTCTATCATTAAAGGCTTCTTAATAAAGTATGGAGAAGTCGTTGTGAAGCCTGTCTACAGTCAATCCGGAGAAAACATTTATAAAATCGTACAGGCAGATAAAGATTCCTTCCTGGTCAGTCACCAGGAATCCACTACGAACATGACATTGAAAGAAGCCTTTGCGTTCTTTCAATCTATTATTTCCAAACGTAAATGTATTGTCCAGCCATACATACCTTCCAGAACGGAACAAGGTGAGCCCTTTAATTGCCGTGTTCATTTAGAAAAAAATAAAGAGGGTAAGTGGGTCATTGTGAAAAAATATATCCGCGTTGGTACGGAAAAACAAGTTTCTCCCAACAATCAAGAAAGCGGCGTCACCTTTGATGCAGGTATGTTTTTAACATTAAAATTTACTGAGGATGCCTCTGCAGTGGATGAGCATCTGGATTCGTTTGCCTTAAACGTTGCAAAAAAGATAGAAAAAACACGAAAAAAAGAATTAGCTACACTTGGTCTGGATATTGGAATCGATAAGGACCAGAACCTTGTGCTCTTTGAATCTATCAGTGCCCCTGATTCTTCACTGCTTCATCAAGAAGTAGCACAATTACGAACAGACTATTATGTTTACTTAGCTGAACAAAATGCGAATAACTTTCCCAAGGAATTAGCTTAAGAAGCTCGGTTCTCTATATGTTTTTTAATGATGTATCCCGCCAGGAATGTCACAGCGACATTCCTGGCAATCCTATATCCATTTCAGCTATCTGTACGTTCAGCTTACCTTATACCGTGCAAGATGCTTTTTGCACAGAACTTCATTCTCTAAATCCCCTTTTTTTATAGCGAAAAAACATATTTTTTGTCCTCAGATTTATTCCTGGTTGTTTTCTTATGTTACTATTACGTTAATACGGTTTTAGGAGGTGGAAATGATACGTACTATTCTCACTTATGGAACGTTTGATTTACTGCATGTAGGCCATGTGAATTTATTAAAGCGTGCAAAAGAAATGGGTGATTATCTTATTGTAGGATTATCCACCGATGATTTTAATATACTCAAGCATAAGCAGTCTTTTTATTCCTATGAAGACCGGAAAATCATTCTTGAATCTGTACGTTATGTTGATAAGGTTATCCCTGAAATCTCCTGGGAGCAAAAAAAAGATGATATTTTAACCTATCATGTCGATACATTTGTTATGGGGAATGATTGGAAAGGAAAATTCGATGCCCTGCGCTCTTTTTGTGAAGTGGTTTACCTCCCTCGGACAGATGGCATCTCTTCTACGTTGATTAAGGATAATTTAAGAGACGACAGCTGAAAATAGGCACTCTGTCATATAAATAAAGCTGGCGCCGTTTACGTGTGTCTCGGCTGTACTTATGCGATGGATAGATGTTTGATTTTTCCTGTTACATCATCATGAATATGTAATGCAATTGTAAATTTACTAATAGTTCATTCCATAGTAAAATTAAATGGGCTTTATCAAGAAATCCGTCGATATTTCTTGTAAAAAAAGGAGATTTGTAATGGTAAAACAAAAGAATATGCGAGGCCGCCGGGTTACGCGAAAAAAGCGTAAACTCCGTAAAGGTGTCTTAATTACCTTAATTATAATAGGCTTGGCTTTAGTCAGTGTTGTTGGTTATGGAAGTTATTTATATGTTAAAGCAAATAATGCAGTCTCTGATTCTTATGAAGATGATGGTCGTGAAGGTTCGGATTTACGGGATTTTGAAGTGGACCCGAATATTGACAACGTGTCTATCCTTATTATTGGCGTCGATGAAAATGAACACCGGGATAATGCAGAAACCTCCCGATCTGATACGCTTATGTTAGCGACGTTTAATAGAGAAGAAGGCAGCGTTAAATTAGTAAGTATTCCTCGTGATACCCTTCTATATGTTCCTGAAGTAGGTCGCGAAGATAAAATCACACATGCTCATGCCTATGGCGGACCAAAGGCAACCATCGAAACAGTCGAAAATTTAATGGATATTCCGGTTGACTATTATGTCCGTGTTAATTTCCATGCATTTGTTGATGTGGTCGATGCTATTGGCGGTATTGATATTGATGTGCCGTATGAACTGACAGAATCTGATTCCATGGATAAACGAGATGCTATCCATCTGCTTGCTGGAGAACAAACAGTTGATGGAGAAGAAGCATTAGCGTTTGCCCGGACCCGTAAGCTGGATAATGATATTGAACGCGGAAAACGGCAAATGGAAGTGGTCAATGCCGTAGCGGATAAAGCAGCATCCCTCAGCTCTGTGTTTCAATTTGATGACTTGATTGCCGCTGTCGGCAACAACATGAATACGAACATGACGTTTAATGAAATGATGACTTTTATTAAGTACGCTACCGGCGGTCTTGATATTGAAGATATGACCTTAGAAGGCAGCGATTATCAGCCAGGTTCTACGTATTATTGGCTGCTTGACGAGCCGGCATTAGAAGAAACGAAAAGATTGCTTCAGGATCACTTAGAAATCTCCGGTTCCTCTGCGGAGGAATCAGGAGAAACTTATGAGAATCCTAATTCGGAGGAACCGACCGAAGAAGGAACGTACGAAGAGGAAGGCTCCTATGAAGAACAAGGTGATCCTTATCAGGAGGAAGAACCTTATCAAGAAGAGCAGCCTGGTGAATCCTATGAAGAAGAGCCATATCAAGAGGAACAGGACCCATATCAGGAAGAAGTGCCTCAAGAGGAAGTACCTCAAGAAGAAACGGACGAATATGGAAATCCTTTATAAACACGAAACTCTTTCCCAGATTTATCGGGAAAGAGTTTTTTGCTGTCTGTATGTATTCACCCGTCCTATACATGAAAAAAAGCCTCCCTATTCTTGTACCATCCAAGAATAAAGAGACCTGCTTATCTTATTTTAACCTTCTTTTATGCAATTCTTCTTTTTTATGAAATAGAGAAATAATACTTCCTCTCGATCGGATTCCACATACCACCGAGAATAGATGTATCCCCAGAATAACGAAGCAGAAGACAGCCAGGGACGTCATCAGCTGTGCGTTATTAACGACGATACCCATCGCACCGAAGAACATGCTGAATGCGTAGATAATCCATACAGATTGTCTATGTGAGTAGCCGTTCTTTAATAATAGATAGTGAATATGATTTCGATCCGCTACCGAAATACCTTGTTTATTGCTGATTCTCCGGATAATGGCGAGCAGTGTATCAAATACCGGAAGTGCAATCACGATAATCGGGATAACAAAGCTGAAGAAGGCTACATTTTTGAATAAGCCGAGCATCGATATAATCGCAATCGAATATCCTAAAAATAACGCTCCCGTATCTCCCATAAAGATTTTCGCCGGATGAAAATTGAATGCTAAAAAACCCAGTGTTCCGCCAATTAACAGAACACATAATCCAATGACAATCATACGAGAATCCATGATGGCCATCACCAAAATGCTGATAAAAGCAATGGTTGATACGCCGCCAGCCAGACCGTCTAATCCATCAATCAGATTAATGGCATTTGCAGCAGCAACAATCCATAAAATCGTAAGAGCTATCCCAACATACTCTCCTAAGAAAACCGTTCCCATAAAAGGTAATGTCAATTTCTCAATAACTAATCCGGAATAAGCTACTACCGAAGCAGCTCCTATTTGCCCTAACAGCTTGGTGCTGGGGCGAAGATCAATAATGTCATCCAGAAGCCCTGTCAATAGCATAATGATTCCGCCAATAATAATCGCTGTCATTTGCGGATGTTCTGGCTGCAGATAGAAGAACCCTGCGGCGATACCAAAGAAGATGCCCAGACCGCCAATGCTTGCTACAGCTTTTTGATGCTGTTTTCTCTGATCAGGCTGATCTACTAGATTGCATTTTTTAGAAATCCATATAATGATTGGTGTCGTGATAATTGCTGTCAGCAAAGCGATAACAAATGCGATCAGCAATTCAGCAGCACTCCACATAGTTGTTCACCTACTTATTTTACTCTAGTAAACTTACCTTTGTTTTCTATTACCCTTTCTTTCGTTAATCATACCATAATTTGATATGAACTGTTATATAAAAAAGCAAAAAAACACCCGAATCCCTTTCCGGAGAAAGAAACTCGGGTGTTAATAAATATTAACGATATTGCGTAATGTTAAATTTGAATACCGGGTTATTCAGCATATCATATAATCTTTTAATGCTTGGAACTTGCTTCACTGCCCAGCCAATATCTGTTGCATATTGCGGGTATCCAGGGTTCGCAGGATTCCATCTCATTTTATATAACGTATTTTGGTTATATTGATTATGAATGTAGCTATTTCCAATAAATTGGGCGCCGCCAATGATAGCCTGTTCTGGTGAGAACCAGCCTTCATTATAAGCTCTGATGGCTCCACCGTTATGCGCATTGCCATCTACCGCACCAATACCATACATATTGTATGTGGTTCTGATATTTCGAAGACCGCTTCGATTAGATGAAGTAACTACAACAGGATTTCCGTTGCTATTTAAACCTACTTCAATTCCTTTTGCTAATGCAGAGCTTCCATTACCAGTTTCTAGTAACGCATGTGAAATCAAATAGATTTCATTAACGCTATGCTGTTTGCCAGCTGTTATAAAGGCTTGTCCTCTGCCGGCAAGAATGCCTTTCCCTTTTAGAATATCGTTATTTAAGGAAGAGGCTGTGACACCAACACTGCTGGTTAAATCTAAATGCTGGAAGATATCATTATTCTCTGGATTTAGATAACTGCTTACATCACTTCTAGTTGGATTTCTCCAAGCATTGTAGCTGATTCTGTACCAATTACCTGTTGAACCAAGAATCGTAACCTGTGTTCCGCTGCTTATCTGTCCATAAATATGGCTCGAGCTGCTTGCAGAGGAGCGGACATTTACATTTGCAGTTGTTCTGTTTGAACCATCCACATAATTCTTATGCACATATGCAGGATCATTTCGATACATATCAGTCTGCTGTAATTGGTTCATTTGGGTGTTCAACGCTTGATTGAATGTTACGTCATATGTTTCATGGTTAACAACCCAGCGATTGCTGACTGCTTCATCCAAAGCTGCCAAGGTTCTTTCATCTACTATTCCATTTACTCGCAGGTTATTATCTCTTTGGAATTGCTTTATTTTCTGCTCCATAAAGCTCCCAAATAGTGTCGTAACGCTTATGTGACCATATCCAAGGCTGTTTAATTGCCGTTTGATTTCTGGAATATCATTATGACGTTTCCCTCTTTGGAGTGGATGGTTGTATATACTGTTCAGCTTATCTTTTGTCGCTTTGTTCATCTTCCCAGTGGCACTTAATCCATAGTAGGATTGGAACCTTTTTACTTGTGTTTCCATGAAACTTCCATATAGGTTGGTCTCTGTGATATAGCCGAACCCAATGGCATTTAACTGTTTTTTAAATTGGACAATTTCTGCATGCCTGTCTCCACGCTGATATGTGTCTTTAGGGGCAAGTTCTTTTAATTTACCGACTGTTACTTCATCTGCTATTCCGTTAACACGCAGACCATAATCTTTTTGGAATTGCTTTATTTTCTGCTCCATAAAGCTCCCAAATAGTGTCGTAACGCTTATGTGACCATATCCAAGGCTGTTTAATTGCCGTTTGATTTCTGGAATATCATTATGACGTTTCCCTCTTTGGAGTGGATGGTTGTATATACTGTTCAGCTTATCTTTTGTCGCTTTGTTCATCTTCCCAGTGGCACTTAATCCATAGTAGGATTGGAACCTTTTTACTTGTGTTTCCATGAAACTTCCATATAGGTTGGTCTCTGTGATATAGCCGAACCCAATGGCATTTAACTGTTTTTTAAATTGGACAATTTCTGCATGCCTGTCTCCACGCTGATATGTGTCTTTAGGGGCAAGTTCTTTTAATTTACCGACTGTTACTTCATCTGCTATTCCGTTAACACGCAGACCATAATCTTTTTGGAATTGCTTTATTTTCTGCTCCATAAAGCTCCCAAATAGTGTCGTAACGCTTATGTGACCATATCCAAGGCTGTTTAATTGCCGTTTGATTTCTGGAATATCATTATGACGTTTCCCTCTTTGGAGTGGATGGTTGTATATACTGTTCAGCTTATCTTTTGTCGCTTTGTTCATCTTCCCAGTGGCACTTAATCCATAGTAGGATTGGAACCTTTTTACTTGTGTTTCCATGAAACTTCCATATAGGTTGGTCTCTGTGATATAGCCGAACCCAATGGCATTTAACTGTTTTTTAAATTGGACAATTTCTGCATGCCTGTCTCCACGCTGATATGTGTCTTTAGGGGCAAGTTCTTTTAATTTACCGACTGTTACTTCATCTGCTATTCCGTTAACACGCAGACCATAATCTTTTTGGAATTGCTTTATTTTCTGCTCCATAAAGCTCCCAAATAGTGTCGTAACGCTTATGTGACCATATCCAAGGCTGTTTAATTGCCGTTTGATTTCTGGAATATCATTATGACGTTTCCCTCTTTGCAATGGACTATTATACACACTATTTAGTTTATTTTTTGTTGCTTGGTTCATCTGACCGTTAGCGGTCAGTCCATAGTAGGATTGGAACCTTTTTACTTGTGTTTCCATAAAGCTTCCAAAAAGGTTAGTCTCCGTAATATAACCAAAACCAATGGCGTTTAACTGCTTCTTCAGTTTAACAATCTCTTGATGCCTGTCTCCCTGTTTAAAAGTGCTGTTTGCAGAAAATACGGTTGCTCTGGCAAAGCTTTGTATGCTGATTTCTTGTTCTTCTTCTAATTCAGCATTTTCTTCTGTGTCTGCTCCAGACTCTTCCTCTGTTACTTCTTCAGTACTTTCTTCTGTGTCCGCCTCAGACTCTTCCTCTGTCACTTCTCCAGCATTTTCTTCTGTGTCTGCTTCAGTTTCTTCTTCTGTTGCTTCCTCAGTACTTTCTTCTGTGTCCGCCTCAGACTCTTCCTCTGTCACTTCTCCAGCATTTTCTTCTGTGTCTGCTTCAGTTTCTTCTTCTGTTGCTTCTCCAGCGTTTTCTTCTGCATCCGCTTCAGTTTCTTCCTCTGTTGCTTCTCCAGCATTTTCTTCTGCGTCCGCTTCAGTTTCTTCCTCTGTTGCTTCTCCAGCGTTTTCTTCTGCATCCGCTTCAGTTTCTTCCTCTATTGCTTCCTCAGCGTTTTCTTCTGTATCCGCTTCAGACTCTTCTTCTGTGTCCGCTACAGTTTCTTCCCCTGTTGCTTCCTCAGCGTTTTCTTCTGTATCTGCTTCAGACTCTTCCTCTGTTGCTTCTTCGGCTTCAGCGTCTTCTTCCGCATCGGCTGCCGGCAATTCCTCGACTTCTTCCTCTTCCGTCACAAATTCTTCAGGTTTACTGAACTCCAGGTGCTCTTCACGGTCGAATGAATCGTCTGCTAAAATGTATTCTATTTGTAGTAGTGTGTCTTCATCTGCAACTCCCGTGTCTTCTATGTCATAAAACTTTTGAAATGCTTTTACAGCTTCCTCTGTATGTAGGCCGTAATAAGTTGTAGGTTTTTCTAATGCTGCAAATCCAAGCTCTGTTAAATCTTCTTTCAGATCTAGAATTTGTTCATCGTAATCCCCTAGTTTAAGCTTTATTTCTTCTGACACCGCTTCGTCCGTGGAAGAATCCTGTTCATCAACATCTGATTCTTTATCCCTATCTTCTGGCTCATTATTTTGCTCATCTTCTTTAGATGAATGACTCATCGCATATACTTCACTGACGGAAGCAAATGGAGAAGTTACCAATAAAATCACCAAAAAGAAAGGAAACCACTTTCTTCTCAAATCTTACCACCTCCTATATTTAATTCTAGCTTTCTATCTATATATCGGCAATACCTAATCTTTTCTTAAGTCATTTTTTTTAAATTGAAATCGTTTTACCGCGGTAAAACGTTCACGAAAGGTTCACTATTTTACTAGATTTTTTTATTAGCGGCAAAAGTCCTGATTTTTGCAGTTTTTTAAGTAAAATAAATTGAAAACTTCACTTAGGGATTTATTCCTTGTTATATGAATATAAATCTTCTAAATTTCTTTCCTTAGAATAGAAAGGACTATAATCGTCCAAAATAATAATTATAGCCCTTCCATTTATAATGTGTGTGCTGATTTCCTTTTAGTCTCTATCCCAATCCATTTTCCGAAGTTTACGTTTGGCGCTCTTTGCCCAGCTTTTTACTGCTTCCAAGCTTACCTGTTCTTTCTCTGCAATTTCCTGATTGGATAGTCCTTCTATAATTGCACAGTTAAACCAGACTTTTTGCTTTTCCGTCAGTATCGATGTGAATTGGGAGAAATCGGTTTCATTTTCCTGATCCAGTTTTTCCTGCGGATTCGTTCCTCCTTCATTTTTAGAGAGTATTTTTTTCTTTTTCCCATCCATATAATTTCCTGCCTGCGTCTCTACTTCCTGCTGATGCCCAAGCTGCTCTATGTATTTCCTTTCCAAAATGGATTTATGAAATACATTCACCAAACGATTTCGAATTTCAAAATTCATGTATGTCGCTAATGGTCCTTTATCCGGATTATAGTTTTCATACGCTCTCCACATGGCTACAAGTCCTTCTTGAAAATATTCCCCATCCTTATCATTAATTTGCAGCCTTGCCATTTGGTAGTACACCCTACGCTGATTCTGTTCAATAAAATCCTCCAGTTCCCATTTCTTCTTTGTCATTTTTGAACTCCCCTTTCAATAGATTGCTTTTAATCTAGCAGAAGTTAAAAATTATGTCATATTGCCAAACTAGGATTTTCTCGGAGTAAAATCGTAGTTTGTCCGGGTAAACTGTCGTTTTTTAATAAATATGCTACCGTTTAACGCTACAAACGGTAATTTATAGCTTATTTGACCTTTTTAATGACATTTTTCGACATTCTCTGTATGGACCCTGCTATAAAGTCTGATATAGAGCGTTTTATAGGGTTAATTCTTCCCTTTTTAAACAAGTAATTTTTTTATCAAAACATAAAATCTTTTATACATGCCCCTTTTTGTCTCTGAGAATTGAATATAAGTGTGAAAGGAGGTGATGACCATGGCAGTCGCAGAATTAACTGAATCGGTGTTGCAGCTTACGCTGAATGAAGGTGTGGACCCGATTACCGGCGAGTTTGTCCTAAAGCAAAAACGATTCAATTATGTGAAACCAGACGCTACTGCTGAACAGCTCTTATTAACAGCAAATGCATTCGCATCTGTTCAGCAGCATACCCTGTACGCAATCAGCCGTCGTGATGTTTCCGAAATTCATGAAAGAGAAGCTTAATGGGGGATTTAGTAAAGAAAGGAGGTGAGAACCTATGCGCAAGCTTGAATTGAAATTTGTAAATGAAGAAGGCCGTGTGGTAACCTACACGCTCGATCATCCTGTGGAACCAGCTGATCCAGCAGCTGTCCAGGAAGCAATGGATACCATTCTTCAGCAGGACGCCCTGTATTCCGCAAGCGGCGGATTAACTGAAATTCACAGTGCCCGTATCGTGGAACGTATTGTGGAAGATATTGAATTATAATCCTTTTATCGTAATAGACTTTGGCCCGTGAGGATGCTCTCCTCACGGCATTGTCTTTTATTCTAGAAAATTCTTCTGTTTTTCGTCTGAAAGCTTGTTTTTAAAATTTGTCTAAAAAGTCAAAGGTGGTGAATGCGATGGAGGCATGGATTTCTCTTTTAACCGATATTGGGTTTCCTGCTGCGGTAACCTTCTATTTATTACACCGGGTCGAAGGAAAGCTGAATCAGTTGATTGAGTCCATCTACTCGATTTCTATTCCAAAACGATTACATTAAAAAAGAGGATTTTCCCATGTTACGCCTGTGGGAAAATCCTCTTTTCTATTATTCTTGGAAAAATGCTGTTTCTTATCTTCTTTCCAGATTATAAGATTGCGCAATGGCATCTGCTGTATATTGTGCCAGCTGCTTTTTATAGCTGTCACTTTTCAGCAATGCGTTTTCTGTGAAATTATCGATAAACAGATATTCAATAAGAATCGCCGGCATATCTGTGTTCCGCAGAACATTAAAGTTCGCTGACTTTTGTCCTCTGTCGGAAACATTTAAACGGGAAGAAATATACGAATGAATGTCATTTTGTCTATTTCTTGTTTCCTGAGAAACGCCCCCATTGTAGATATACGATTCAAATCCGCCTGTTGACCCATTAAAGGCGTTGTTATGGAAACTCACAAAATAATCAGCACCCCATCTATTTGCATGGTTTGCCCGTTCTGTTAATTCAACAAACACATCTGATCTTCTCGACATTTCTACTTCAACACCCTGATACTTACTCGTTAGTATTCGCTCTGTTTCCAGCGCAATATCTAATACAACGTCTTTCTCGTTTAATCCATAGCCTTGGCCGCCTGGATCATGCGCTCCATGGCCTGGGTCAAGAAAGATTTTTACATTCGATTGCTGATCAAAAGCTTGATTGATTCGGCTTAAGGTTACTTCATCTATGATTCCATTAACACGTAAGCCATTGTCTCTTTGGAACTGTTCTACTTTTTGTTCCATATAGCTGCCAAACAACGTAGTAATACTAATATAACCATAGCCCAAACTGTTTAATTTTTGTTTAATATCCGGGATGTCATTATGACGTTTCCCTTGCTGAAATGGACTATTAGATACACTGTTCAGCTTTATTTTTGTAGCATTATCGATTGTTCCATTGACGTTAAGTCCGTAGTATTCTTGGAATCTCTTTACCTGTGTTTCCATGAAACTTCCAAAGAGTGTCGTTTCTGTAATATAGCCAAAGCCAACCGCGTTCAATTGCTCCTTATACGTCACAATATCTGCATGTCTGTCTCCACGCTGGTACGTGTCCTGTGGCGCTGCCTCATTTAATTTCGCTAACGTTACCTCATCTATGATTCCGTTTACCCGTAAACCATGGT
Organism: Oceanobacillus sp. FSL K6-0251; assembly: GCF_038004725.1. Lineage (NCBI taxonomy): Bacteria > Bacillati > Bacillota > Bacilli > Caryophanales > Bacillaceae > Oceanobacillus > Oceanobacillus sp. FSL K6-0251. The sequence continues at coordinate 4,127,796 of NZ_JBBORS010000001.1, forward strand.
CTCTTTGGAATTCCTCTACTTTTTGCTTCATATAGCTGCCAAAGAGCGTCGTGATACTGATATATCCGTAGCCAAGATTATTTAAATCCCGTTTGATATCCGGAATATCATCATGGCGTTTTCCTTGCTGGAATGGGCTGTTATAGACACTGTCCAGCTTTTCTTTCGTTGCTTCGTCGATTTGACCGTTAACGGAAAGTCCATAGTATTCTTGGAATCTTTTAACCTGTGTTTCCATGAAACTTCCAAAGAGTGTCGTCTCTGTGATATAGCCAAAGCCAGTACCGTTTAATTGCTCCTTATACGTCACAATATCCGCGTGTCTGTCCCCGCGCTGGTACGTATCCAATGGAGCCAATTCATCTATCTTCGCTAACGTTACTTCATCTATGATTCCGTTGACACGTAACCCTTGATCGCTTTGGAACTCCTCTACTTTCTGCTCCATAAAGCTGCCAAAGAGTGTCGTGATACTGATATATCCGTAGCCAAGATTATTTAAATCCCGTTTGATATCCGGAATATCATCGTGACGTTTCCCTTGCTGGAATGGGCTGTTATAAACGCTGTCCAGCTTTTCTTTCGTTACTTCGTCGATTTGACCATTAACGGAAAGTCCATAGTATTCTTGGAATCTTTTAACCTGTGTTTCCATGAAACTGCCGAAGAGTGTGGTCTCTGTGATATAACCAAAGCCAACCGCGTTCAATTGCTGCTTGAATTGAATCATATCTTCATGTCTGTCTCCCCGCTGGTACGTATCCTGCGGAGCAAGTTCATTCAACTTGGCTAACGTTACTTCATCCGCAATTCCGCTGACACGAAGACCATGATCTCTTTGAAATTGCTCTATTTTTTGTTCCATAAAAGTTCCAAAGAGCGTCGTAACACTGATATAACCATATCCTAGATTATTCAGCTTCTGCTTGATATTTGGAATATCATCATGACGTTTTCCTTGTTGGAATGGACTGTTATAAACAGAGTCGAGCTTTTCTCTCGTAGCCCGGTCCATTTGGCCGTTAGCCGGAAGACCATAGTATTCTTGGAATCGCGTTACCTGTGTTTCCATGAAACTGCCAAAGAGCGTCGTTTCTGTAATATAACCAAAGCCGATTGCGTTTAATTTTTTCTTAAACTGTACAATCTCTGAGTGTCTATCTCCCTGCTGATACGTACTTTGGGCAGCAAATGTTTCTACTTCGTCCAAACGCTGCTCACCAATTTCTTGGTCTTCTTCCTCGGATTCTGCGCTTTCTTCTGTCTCAGATTCTTGGCCTTCTTCCGATTCTGCACCTTCCTCTGTCTCAGATTCTTGGCCTTCTTCCGATTCTGTGCTTTCCTCTACTTCAGATTCTTGCTCGTCCTCAGGTTCTGTGCTTTCCTCTGTTTCAGATCCTTGCTCGTCCTCAGATTCTGCGCCTTCCTCTGTTTCAGATCCTTGCTCGTCCTCAGATTCTGTGCCTTCCTCTGTTTCAGAGCCCCGCTCTTCCTCGGATTCTGTGCCTTCCTCTATTTCAGATCCTTGCTCGTCCTCGGATTCTGCGCCTTCCTCTGTTTCAGATCCTTGCTCGTCCTCAGATTCTGTGCCTTCTTCTGTTTCAGATCCTTGCTCGTCCTTGGATTCTGCGCCTTCCTCTATTTCAGAGCCCTGCTCTTCCTCGGATTCTGCGCCTTCCTCTGTTTCAGATCCTTGCTTGTCCTCGGATTCTGTGCCTTCCTCTATTTCAGAGCCCTGCTCTTCCTCGGATTCTGCGCCTTCCTCTATTTCAGAGCTCTGCTCGTCCTCAGATTCTGTGCCTTCTTCGGACTCAGCGTCTTCTTCTGCCTCAGCATTTTGCTCGACTTCTTCCGCTTCTGTCTCAAATTCTTCTGGCTTACTGAACTCCAGATGCGCTTCACGATCAAAGGAATCTCCCGATAGCAAGTCTTCTATCATTTGCAGTGTTTCTTCGTCCGCGATTCCTGTCTCTTCTATGTCATGAAAAACTTGAAATATCTTTACAGATTCTTCTGTATGTAAGCCGAAATATTCAGTCGGGGCCTCTAATGCAGCAAATCCAAGCTCTGTTAAATCTTCTTTCAGTTCTTGAATTGCTTCCTCTTCATCACCCAGCTGAAATTGTACTTCTTCTGGCTCTGCTTCATCGTCCGAAGCGTCCTGTTCCGCGTCTATTCTGTTGTTGTCTTCCTCTTCTATGTGCTCAACGCTCTGCTGACTTTCCTTCGATTGATTATTACTCATCGCGTACACTTCACCCGCAGTGGAAAATGGTGAAATAATCAATAAAGCAATGACTAGAAGAGGAATCCATTTTTTCCTCAAACTGCCGCACCTCCTATTAAATTTTACTTCCTTTCTTTGTATCGGCAGAAAACAGGTATTTATTTAGTATAAAAATCACAAAAATAAATACTACTCTACCAAAAGAACTGATTCACGAAGGATCGTTAAACCCAAAAATAAGTCAATGTACCTAAATTTTAATTATATGTATAGTTTAAAAATGATTTATCGTATGTAATTGCTATTATATTTTACCTATTTTTTTATTCGAAAAATAGACAGACTTATGTAAAAAATGTGAATCACAGATAAGACTAACAGAAAATTTGATTTTTAACAACATTTTTTGGAAGTTAAATTTTACTTATGTATGGGCTTATGCTATTTTCTTAACTAAGCAGCATGATGAGGAAACACCATCCTATTTAACACCAAGATTACAGGAGGCGCGACATGTATATATGTTATATGAGGAATTTCAACAAACCACCCGAATATGTAAAATTATTAGCAAAAGCCGCGAAGTACTATCAAATTGAGGTTATCTACAGTCATCCGAAAAACGTGGATGTAGATAAAGAGGTGATTAACGGGTTTACGCTGCATGATAATAAATGGCGTGAGATAGAAATCCCTGTTCCTGCATTTATTGACTTGAACAGTTATTGCTATAAATATAAAAATGTGGCTGCTTTCCTAAAAAAGAAAAGCACGCTGTTAAATCTGAAGGGATTTGGCAGTAAACTGAAGCTCTACAATACATTGATTGAAGATGGCCAGTTTGCAAAATATATTCCGGATACGGTACAAATCACGGATTTCGACTCTTTTATGCAGTTTATCCAAAAGCATCAACGGGCTATTCTCAAGCCAAGAGTCGGTCACAAAGGAATCGGGGTCTATTTGGTCCATCAGATCGATGAAGATTCCTATCAGCTATACGTCAATAATTCGGAAAAAATGCTGTCTGCGGAAGAACTCAAAACTTATATCGAAGAATTAATAGATGACAAAGTATATTTAGCACAACAATATATTCAATCCCTGACCACAGAGGGCAGTCCTTTTGACTGCCGGATACGGCTAGAAAAAAATGGAGAGGGAAAGTGGGCTGTAGCCATTCCTCTGATTCGTATCGGCTCCAATAATAAAGTTGTTTCGAATGTGGCCCAAGGTGGCGGCGTACAAAAACTGCTTCCATTTATTAAATTTCACTATCCAGAGTATTGGAAGGATATTAAAGCGGAATGTGACTATGTCGCAGAATATCTTCCTCCCAAATTGGAGGCACTCTATCAAAAACAAACCTCCTGCCTTGGCATCGATATCGGGATTGATACGGATGGAAAAATCTATATATTTGAGGTTAATGCTGCTCCCGGTGTGGAGTTTGGAGAAGCAGAAATTATTAACCTGAAAGCCGATTATTATCATTATCTTCAACAACAAGCAGCAGGTGAATAATTAAAAGGAACGATGTATGACTTATCAGTGTCATGCATCGTTCCTTTTTGCATTGCGTTGTTTAACTTTTCTTTACCAGTTTCTTCGCTTTTCTGAGGAACCCGGTTACCTTCCATGAGGTGCTGTTTATCATATCCTGAATCTGTTTTTCTTTTTTCTCTGTTTTCTTCGTTTCTTTACTTACTGCTGTTTCTAATTTGGAATTCGCTATTTCCAATTGAGCAATCTTATGTTGGTCATCCTCGATTACATCGACCAGCTGCTTTACTGGATAATTTAATTTTTCTTTCATGACATAGGCATAGTAATTGCTTCGATGGAAGGCTGCTTCGGAGATAACGTTCTTGGTGCCCGGTCCATCATTTGTCTCAAATAAATACAGATCACCGTTCGATTCAATGCCGATATCTATTCCGAGGTACATGATATGTGTTTTTCTTAACGCCTCCATTTTCTTCGGCAGTGTCTTTCCTATCGTCACTAAATTACTGTAAATCGTCTCCCATTTATTTCCATAGAATGCTTTTAAAAAGGCAACAGGTTCACTGACACCGCCCCCTTGACTGACATTCGAGACAACAGACTGCCCGATTCCGATCCGTACATAGATTTTTGCAATCGACCATTTGCCGGAGCGGTCTCTTTCCACATGCACCCGAATATCAAAAGGATCACCCTGCGGTGTTTTGGACGCAACGTATTTTTGAAGAATATAATTCCTTTGCTGCAAGACCTCATCAAAAAATTCTCGCAGATCATTTAATGGAACGTCCCACTCATTTCGCTGATAGCCTATTGTAAAGAGATCTTCTCCAATTTTTTCAATAGAGTAGATATCCTTGCCCTTTATTCCATTTCCAGGCTTAATCACGACTTTATTATATTCCATTAAATTGGGATAAACATCATCAAATGTCTTTACATTATGTGTAGGAATAATTAAATGAGCGAATTTCGGATCTTCCTTTAATATTCCTTGTAATTTCTCTTTATTTATCAGGTTTTCTCTCTTATCCGAAAGAAATGTCGTCTCTCTTAAAAAGTCCATGACTTCTTTATTATCTTTTTTAAAGCAATATATAGCTGCATCAATAAAAGGTGGAATATCGGTTTTTTTATCAACCCATTTATTATTAACCATTACTTTCCCATAAATCTTTCTTTCTTCGATACTAACATCTTTCGGTGACATATAAATAATTTCAATTCCGTATGATTTCGCTATTAATGCTGTCATTGTTGCCAGTTTTGTAGGTTTTTTAAAATTAGTCATAATACCTACTTCGTACATGGATATTCCCACCTTTTCATTCTTTTAACATGCTATTTGCTATATTCTTCATCGCTATTCTACTTTTACTTCTGCTGTGTCCGGGAATAATGCATCGACTACTTTCCCAATGACATCCCTCTTTTTTCCAACCCACGGAAAATGATGCATGGTAAGCATAGGACCCAGAGGACCGACATTCATTTCCAAAATATGAATATCCTCTCCATTGATTAAAACATCCACGCCGCATATTCTTGCTCCCGGGATAGCCCGAACCGCTTTTCTTACAGTTTCTTTGATTTCAAAACTGATCTCATCCGTTACATCAATGGCGTCTCCGCCTGTTGACACATTGGAATTCGACCTTAAGTATACCATCTCACCGTCGGCCGGGATAGTCTGAAATGTATAATTCAATTTAGATAATACCCGTTCAATTTCCTCATCTAATTTTATTTTGATGTGAATCGGATTTTTTCGTTTTTCCCGCTCTTTGTTTTTCTTCTCTACCAGTTCAGTGATAGTCGATACACCATCTCCTGTCACATTGGCCGGGATTCGGTGCGCTACACCTACAATTTCATTATTTACATACGTAAAACGATATTCTTTTCCGCTGATATATTCTTCAATAAGCACTTCTTTATGTTTTTCGCCAACTTTATGAAAGCAATGAACAAATTCATCATATTCTGTGATTTTAACGTATACATCTGTACCTTTTGCATCGTTATACGGCTTTATCACGACTGGTAAAATCGGCTGCGCCCAATCCCATGCCCGTTCGACATCTGTATTTGAAAATACGATATTCTCCGGAGCCGGGAAGCCTTTCCCTCTCAGCATTCTGCTTGTGATTTCTTTTCGGTTTGTCACTTCAATGGCCAGCGAGGTATTATAGCTGTTTACAATCATTCCTCTTCTAATGAGGTACGACTTGCCATTGTACGCCATTTTAAATCTTTTATTTGGCATCGGGGTAATCTCTACCCCTCTTTTATGTGCTTCCAAGACAATCATTCGATTCGATCGATTTAATATTCTTCCCGTTAAATCCTTTGCCCTCATAATCTCCCACCTTATGTATCTGCCAGAGAAGGAAGAAAATGTGTTTTATCCAGCTCATTCTCCGCTATATAAATTGAAATTAATAGCTACCGCTACAGAAAAACACTACGCTTTCCGTGGGCTTGAGCTCAGCCTCCTCGAAAAAAAGAAGTTCGCTTTTTTTCTGTGGGGTCTTCCCTCTGCGCTTTCCCACAGGAGTCTCCGTGTTTTTCTTCCGCTAGTTACTGTTTTCAATCATCATTCACTCATCTTTATGAGTAAAACAAAAGTATAATTCATTACTTTAATTTACGTATATCGGAAAATTGTTTATTTTTTTAGGTAAAACACACTTTTCTCATTCTCTGGCAGGCTATTTAACTACCTAATTATTTTTTTGACGGTTTCAGCGACGGTTTGTCTTTGTGATGACCTGGAATCCGGTCTTTCTTGGTTCATTTGTATAGACTAGGTCTTGTTCTTCTACATTCTCGACAGAGGACTTTTTATTTCCTTTCGCTACTGTCTTTTTAAATGTGTCCAGCACTTCTTTTTCCTCGCCGATAAGATATACTTCCACCGTATTTTTATTTATTTTTTTCGCATGGCCAAAGAGATCGTTCTTCAGTGCTTGTCTTTTGATAAAACCCAGATATCCTACCTGATTCACTTTTCCGGTTACGGTATATCTTTTTGCATACATATTAATTGCCGGTGTCCGAATCACTTTCATTTCATCTACGGCATATTTTTTTAATGGTTCTAACATGCAGAGATAATCAAAATAAAAGTTAGATTTTTCTTTCCCAATTGTTTCCGGGAAGTAATAATCCATGATAGCACCAGGTACATCTTTTGCCTTTCCTTCCAAGGGGAACAGGTGAAAACCAATTTCTGCAGTTCCGTTGATTTCCAACACCACGCCTTTCCGATTGTCCTCTGGATTAACAATAATGTCTAACCCGGCATGTGGAAGCGACGGCAGTGCCTTTAATGCATCTACGGCAATCTGTTTCACTTCGTCTGTCAATTCATCCGTGGCCTCGATCGGGTCTCCGCCAGTAGACAGATTGCTTTTTTCCCTTAAGAAGACCTGCTCTTCTTTTGCCGGAATACTTTCTACTGTATAGGCGGCTCTTTTCAGCATGGAATTCACTTCGTAATCGACTTCTATTGGCTTGGTTGCTAAATACGGATTCTTTTTTCTTTCGTTATTTTTTAGTTCAATCAATTTTTCAATGGTGTTTATCCCATCTCCAACCACATTGGCAGGAATCCGGTTCGTTGCTCCAATAACCTTATCGCCGACAACATATACACGGTACTCCTTGCCGTCGTAGTGTTTTTCTACAATATATTGACGGTAGGAATAGCTGTTTCTTAATTCTTTTAAAACAGCAGTCAGCTCCGCTTCATTATCAATATTGGTGTAGACGCCTTTACCCATGCTGCCTTTTAATGGTTTGATAATAACCGGATAACCAATTTCATTCGCGTAATCAATGATAGCTTCATCTGTTTCTAATGTCTTCCCTTTAGGGACAGGTACATTCCCCTGCTCAAGAAAAGCTTTTGTTTCTTCTTTATCCAGACATATTGTGACTGATTCATTCGCTACTTTATCCCCTCTGGAACGATAGAAATAATGCAGCGTATCTCCGTTGCTTAAAGAGTAGAATTTCCCATGCGTGCTGCTGAACATACGATGCAGTTTGCAAAGACTGGATTCGTCTCTGTACCATTTTAATTCTAATCCTCTTCTCCATCCTTCTAAAGCGATTAAATAACCGCATAGCTGATAGCCAGTCACATCATTTACAGCTTCCTTTGTCAGTGTAGGAAGGAGTTCTACTTGTTGTGTTTTCATAAAAACAGTCCCCTTATTCTACTTTTTGTTTTATTTTAAAGTGCATGTAATAGAATACAATTCGCTGCTTGTCCGGGTTTTAGGGACATATCATACGCTTTGAACGATTTCAATTCTATTAAGTTTTCTTTATATTGTGACACTCATATGGCTACTTCTTTACAAATATTTTTTTAGTTTTTCTCAAAATGCCTGTCATTTTCCAGGAGGTACTATTCAGCATATTATTCAGCCGTTTTTCTTTGCTGGTGAGTTCTTTCTCTTTTTGAACTATTTGTTTTTCCATGCCGGCGAGTGCCCTGTCTTTTTCTCTTATTTCTTTTTGCATTTGAGCGATTATGTCCGAAAGGGATTCTACCTCTTCCTTTGCATCCTTCACATGAATATTTAATTTTTCTTTTAACACATATAAGTAGTAATTACTTCTAAAATAGGCTACATCGGATTTTAATGCTTTGGAGCTGGGACTGTCATTCACTTCAAACAAATAAAAGTGTTCGCCGCTTTGATCGATGCCAACATCCAGCCCTAACGTCATAATATCCTTTCCTCGCAGTTCTTCCATTTTTTCCGGGATTATTTTTCCGAGTTTTTTTAAATATCGATAGATTTCCTGCCATTTATCCCCGTAATTTGCTTTTAAAAATTCTCGGGTATCACTGACTCCTCCGCCTTGGTTCACATTGGAAATAACGGACTGTCCGATGCCGATCCGCACATAAATCTTAGCGATTGTCCACCGGCCTCTGCCATTTTTCTCTACATGTACCCGGCAGTCAAATGGATCGCCCTGGGGCGTTCTTGATACAACGTATTTTTGAAGGAAGTAATTTTTCCCTTTTAACGTAGTATCGAAAAATGATTTCAGTTCATTTAAAGGAATCTTCCATTTTTCTGTATTAAAACCGATTTGGAGTACATTCGCTTCTACCTTTTCTATAAAGTAGATATTTTTACCGCGCAGCCCGCTTTCCGGCTTCAGCACGACTTTTTGGTACTGATTCAAGTAATGATGTAAATCTTCAACCGTCTCCATCGGATGCGTAGGTATCATTAAATGAGAAAACGCCTCATCCTTACTTAATACCTCTTGTAAATATTCTTTCGTGATGACATTTTGTCGATCTTCGGATAATAACGTCGTTTCTTTTAAGAAGTCCATGACTTCTTTCGATTCCTTTTTAAAGCAATACGGAACGACATCGATAAAAGGGGGAATATCCGTCTCTTTATCTACCCACTTATTATTGACCAGTAATCTTCCATATACTTTTTTCTTTTTTATATCGACATCTGCCGGGTTCATATAGAGCAATTCGATTCCATATGACTTGGCAATGAGTGACGTTGTTCTAGCCAGTGAATCCGGTTTTTTTAAATTGCGCATATAGCCTACTATCATCTACAATCCTTCTTCCTGTTGTTTGATAAAATCGAGTGTATTTATGATTATAGATATTTTGATCCAAATACAATTTTCCAATTAAAGTGATGAAATCTAACCTATGAAAGGAAACATATTGCTTTGCTTACCTGAGTTTAAAGTCTGGAACCCATTGTGTTAATCTGTTTTTTAGCTCGGTATATATCTCTAAACTGTCAAATGTGCCAAAGTCTGTTTTGATATGGCGATTTTCTTCGATATAATCCCGGAATAAATGCATTTGAAACTCGGTATTGTTCACATCATCGACGAAGGTTAAATCCATTTCAGGCTGTCCGATTGTAACTTGTCCGTCTTCATTTTTGCTTATGTCCAGAGAGAGCACCCCTCCGATTTGCCGGTAGACCCCAAATTGCCCGGTATACAGATTCCCGAGAGAATAGATCGCCAATGATTTGTTTGCCCGGGAATTCAGTATCCACTGCGCCGGCTGCAAGACATGCGGATGATGTCCAAGGATAATATCTGCGCCAGCATCTGATAGAGATGTAGCTAGATTCACTTGAAATGATGATGGATTTAAAGCATACTCTGGTCCAAAATGCACGGCTGCAATTACCACATCCACCTTTTCTTCTTCCTTTAAGCGCTCAATTGTTTTTCTGACAGGGATGGTTGATCCGCCGATGATTCGGTTTAATAAATATCTTTTTCCTTTAGGAAAATCCTTATTATTGGAAACCGTTGAATACGACAGCACGGCCACTTTAATACCATTTCGCTCAAATATCCGGAATGTGTCCTTGTCTGCTTTGGACTTGTGGGAACCTACATAAGGCAAACCAATTTTTTCAAGGTTCTCAATGGATTTCAATACGCCCTCTTCTCCAAAGTCAAAGCTGTGGTTATTGGCATTGGTAACGATGTCTGTGCCAAATTCCTTTAAGTTTTCTGCAATCTCAATCGGGTTATTAAATCTTGGGTACGTCGCAAGCCCAAATTCTTCCCCAGCTACGATTGATTCTAAATTAACAATCGACAAATCTCCCGCTTGTAATAATTCCTTTACGGGAGCCATCTTATCCCGGAAGTCATATTTTCCGTTTTTTATACATTTATCATATACCCTGTCATGTAGCAGAACATCTCCAGTAGCTACTAATTTCATCTGTGACATACTTATACCTCCGCCATCCGTTATTTAAACCTTCTATGAATCTGTGCTTCCACACTGTTGTTTGTAAATATACTGTACCAAAAAAGACACTTTTTGACATGATTTTATGTATTTTTCAAAAATTTCTATTGGCTGATTGGATGTCTCTTTTTACTTAGCATTGATTTAAACCGAACGGCTTTTTGTATAAGTATAAGGAAAATATTGGTTAAAAACAGATTATTTTAAACTCTCTTTGTCTGTTATTTTCAAAAGAAAAATGAACTATTCAGCGTATATATACTCCAAATAGTTCATTTTATAATAACATCCCTTTAATTAAGTCTCACAAGAATACTTCTCCTATTCTATCAGGATGACGTTATAATTTTAAACCCTGTTTTTCTAGGTCTACTAGAGAGTTCAAGATCTTTTTCTCTAATATTTTTGACGACAGATTTTTTCGATCCTTTTTTCACATATTCTTTAAATGCATCCAATTCTTCTTTAGATTCTCCGATAAGAAATATGTCGACAGTGTTGTCATCTATTTTTTTCGCATAGCCATATAGATTTCTTTCCAATGCAAATCTTTTTATTTTTGTCATATACCCTACTCTGTTTAATTTTCCAGTTGCCGTATATTTCTTTGCATATTTTTTATTCAATGGAGTTTCAGCCACCTTGATTTCCTCAATCGCTCCCGTTTTTATCGGTTCTAAGATGCTCAGGAAATCAAAATAAAAATGTGTTCTTTCAGCACCTGCTGTTTCCGGGAAATAGTAATCGATGAGCGCTCCAGGAACGTCCTTCGCTTTCCCAATCAGCGGAAATAGATGGAAGGCAATTTCAGCGGTTGCATTTACTTCTAATACGACCCCTTTTGTATTATCCTTCGATTCGACAATAATATCTACTCCGGCATGCGGGATGGAAGGAAGTGCTTTTAACGAGTCGACCGCAATTTGTTTCACCTCATCTGACAGTTCATCGGTTGCCTCAATCGGGTCACCGCCGGAAGAAAGGTTACTTTTTTCCCGCAGAAATATTTGCTCGCCTTCTTTTGGAATACTGGTTACAGTATAGCCGGCTCTTTCAAGCATATAGGTCACTTCATAATCTACCTTTATCGGCTTTGGCGACAAATACGGATTCTGTTTTCTTTCTTCATTCTTGATTTCAATTAATTTTTCAATCGTGTCTTCCCCATTCCCTGTGACGTTTGCAGGGACTCTGTTTGTGGCGCCAATCACTTTATCTCCGACGACATAGATGCGGTATTCATTGCCCTCATAATGTTTTTCCACTAAATATCGGCGGTAGGAATATTTTTTTCTTACTTCCTTCAGAATAGTTACCAATGTTTGTTCATCCGAGATATTGGTATATACGCCTACTCCCATGCTTCCGCTTAACGGCTTGATAATAACAGGATAGCCAATCTCATTCGCATAGTTAATAATCTCTTCATCGCTTTCCAAAGCTGCTCCAAGCGGCACCGGCACATCATGTTTTCGCATATAGGATTTGGTTTTTTCTTTGTTTTGACAAATACCTATCGTTTTATTGGCTACTTTATCGCCTCTGGAGCGCAGGAAATAATGCGTTTTTTCTCCATCACTTAGAGAGAAAAATTTCCCGTGTGTGGTGCTGTTTATTCGGTGCAATTTACATACGCTTGTTTCATCACTGTACCATTTTAATTCTAAGCCTCTTCTCCAGCCTTCCAAAGCTACTGCATAAGCGTCTAATTGAAAGCCTGTTATATCCTTCACTACTTTTTTGGACAGGTCGGGAAGAAGTTTTGCTTCTTGAGATTTCATAACCATTCTCCTTCATCTTTGTATTCACTTGTTTCTCATCATACATGTGAACAGGTATATTTCAATCTGCGGCTGCTATATGTATTCGTATTATTTGTTATCTGCTCTATATATGACTCTATTTTTTTCCATGCTTTCTATACACATCTTATCATAAATCTAATTTTATTCTCACATCTTTTTTACGGCTGCTTACAAATTAGAATCAGCGTGAAGAAAAAACGCCATTAAATAAGCGGCCTTCCCCTATAAAATTCAGGAAAACGGCCGCTTTACAGCATTTTCTTATTTCTATTGCCTGCGATTCCAGCTGGCATTTCAGCTAAAATACGTAAGTCCTTATCTTTTTATGATAGAAGGTTAGAAAACGTCACGATTCGCCGCTATTTCTTCTTGGTCATCTTCCTTCTCGCTTTTCTCATAACACCTGTCAGCTTCCAGGATTTACTATTTAATATGCTATTTAATTGCTTCTCTTTTTCTGCAATCATTTCTTTTAATTCACGGATTTCCTTCTGGTTATTTTCCAATTCATCCGTGGAATCTTTTACTTTTACTTTTACTTTTCTGTTTAATCGATTCTCTAAGACATACAAATAGTAATTACTTCTTAAAAATGCCACTTCGGATATAACTGCCTTGGTACTTGGTCCATCATTTACCTCAAATAGATATAATTTGCCGTTTGTATCTATTCCAATATCCAGCCCCAGGGACATAATATGTGTTCCTCTCAGCTGCTCCATTTTTTTTGGTATCTGTGTTCCGAGTTTTAATAAATTTTGATAGATTTCCTCATGCTGCCTATTAAAGTTTGCCTTGAGAAATTCTTTTGGATCACTAATTCCTCCGCCCTGGTTCACATTAGATATAACAGACTGACCGATACCGATCCGCACATAAATTTTAGCGACCGCCCACTTGCCTGTTCCGTCTTTTTCTACATGGACCCGGCAGTCAAACGGATCTCCTTGCGGGGTTCTGGACGTAACGTATTTCTGGAGGATATAATTCTTTCCTCTTACCGTGTTATCAAAAAATTCCTCCAGTGCATTTACATCAGCATCCCATTTTTCTTTATTAAAGCCGATTGTAAATAAATCGTTATCCTTCTTTTCAATAATATAGATGCCTTTGCCTCGCAGTCCTTTCCCTGGCTTCAATACAATCTTCTGATAATCATGCAGATAGCTGTCCATATCCTGGAAAGACTTAATTTTATGCGTTGGTATCATCAAATGAGAAAATTGCTCATCCTTGCTTAACGTATTTTGTAACATCTCCTTTGTTACCACGTTTCTTCGATTATCTGATAAAAAGGTTGTTTTTCTTAAAAAATCCATTTTCTCTTTATTTTTTCTCATAAAACAATATGGAGCAGCATCAATGAAAGGGGGGATATCTGTTGTTTTATCCACCCATTTATTATTCACTAGAACTTTTCCATACACCTTTTTCTCTTCTATATTAATATCCTTCGGCCGCATGTAGATTAGCTCCATGCCGTATGCTTTTGCTACTAGAGAAGTCATTTTCGCTAATTCCGTCGGCTTATTAAAATTGGTCAACATCCCGATTTCTTGCATGTCCAATCCTTCTCTCTTACTAAGTTATTATTTGAAAACCTATTTTTCTGGGTCTGTTTGAATACTCCAGATTTCGTTCCTCAATCTGTTCAACAATGGATTTTTTAGACCCTTTGCTGACAAACTTCTTGAATGTATCCAGCCCATCTTTTTTCTCACTGATAAGATAAACTTCAATCGTATTGTTATCTATTTTCTTCGCATAGCCAAAAAGGTTATTTCTTAGTGCCTGCCTTTTGATATAATTCATATACCCTACCCGGTTCACTTTCCCGCTGACGGTATATTTTTTAGCAAACATTTCCTTCACTGGCGTTTTGGCAACTTTTATTTCATCTGCTGCGCATTGCTTTAACGGTCCTAATAAGCTGAGATAATCAAAGTAAAATTGGGTTTTATTTTCCCCTATTGTTTCCGGAAAGTAATAATCGATGATTGCTCCGGGAACATCCTTTGCTTTCCCTGCTAATGGGTATAAGTGAAAACCAATCTCTGCAGTGCCATTTATCTCCAGCACTACTCCCTTTCGATTGTCACGCGGGTCGACAATAATATCTATTCCGGCATGAGGGAGAGAAGGCAGCGCTTTTAATCCATTTACAGCAATCTGCTTCACTTCTTCTGAAAGTTCATCGGTAGCTTCGATAGGATCCCCGCCAGAGGACAGATTACTTTTTTCTCTCAGGAAAACCTGCTCCCCTTTTTCAGGAATATTATTCAGCGCGTAACCGGCTCGTTCCAGCATGTAGGTTACTTCATAATCTACTTTTATCGGTTTCGGTGCTAAATATGGATTCTGTTTTCTTTCCTCGTTCTTGAGTTCAATCAATTTTTCTATCGTGTTTATTCCATCACCAACCACATTTGCCGGAATCCGGTTCGTCGCGCCAATAACTTTATCTCCAACCACATAAATTCGATATTCATTGCCATCATAATGCTTTTCCACAATATACTGACGATAAGCATATTTCGACCTTAATTCTTTAATAACTCCTGCTAACTCATTTTCATTGGATATATTTGTATAGACACCTTTACCCATACTTCCATTTAATGGTTTTATAATTACAGGATAGCCAATTTCATTCGCGTAAGCAATCATATCTGCATCTGTTTCCAATGTCTTTCCTATAGGAATAGGCACATTACTCTGTTCAAGAAGCGCTTTTGTTTCTTCTTTATTCTGACAAATTCTTACTGCCTTATTCGCTACTTTGTCTCCTCTGGAGCGAAAGAAATAATGCAGGTTATCTCCATTACTTAGTGAAAAGAACTTTCCATGTGTACTGCTGTTCATTCTGTCTAATTTACAAAGACTTGTTTCGTCTCGATACCATTTTAATTCCAGTCCTCTTCTCCAGCCTTCCAACGCTACTAAATAAGAACATAATTGGAAGCCAGTTATCCCTTCCACTACTTTTTTACTCAGTG
Organism: Oceanobacillus sp. FSL K6-0251; assembly: GCF_038004725.1. NCBI lineage: Bacteria > Bacillati > Bacillota > Bacilli > Caryophanales > Bacillaceae > Oceanobacillus > Oceanobacillus sp. FSL K6-0251. Next base: position 4,143,117 of record NZ_JBBORS010000001.1, read on the forward strand.
CAGGTAAAAGCTCTACCTCTTGAGATTTCATAATCATTCTCCTCTTTTTTGTTTAATGACTAATTAGAAAAAAATGCATATTTCTTTTCCCAATCAGCTTGTTTCCTGCTGTTGTTCGTTCTACTGATTATCTAAATCCCAACAAAATATATTTCTTGAAACATCATTTTATTTCAATCTTTTTACTTAATTTACCCGATTTTTAACTTTTAACCATTTAACAGCATAAGAATTACCCTAAAAAATATTTTTCGCATGCAAATCTAAAACAACATAGCTTATTTTAAGAAATTCGAAGCATGGATTCATTTTATAGCCATTGTTTTTCAGATTATTAATATTATATAAATTAATCCTGAAAATAGATAGTTAAATTGTTAAAAATTTTGTCGAAAGAGTATTGATTGTATGACTCTCATTTCAAGAAACAAGGAAAATGTTATTTATTTTGCTTCAAAATCAGTTTTGGGATTATTCCATTGTTCCCAAGTGAATTTGATGGGTGTTTATTGAGAAGCCAGTTGAAGAAATATGTTATAATGATAAATAACTATTTAAGCGAAATTATGTTAGGAGAATTGATTATGACAGAAAATCGATTTCTAAAAAGTTTAGACCACCCTATACCGGAAAAAGCAAATAATTATATGTTGAGTACCTATAGTATTATATTAGAAGCCTGGCGAAGAGGATTAACCATTTCTTTCAGTATTGTAAAAGAAGGAACAGGTAAATTTGAACCCTCTTATGTTATTACAGATGGTAATAAAAGCCATCATTTTAGTGCCACTCGTGGCGATTTAGTTTCTAAACGAACGAAAGAATTAACAAAAAACAAAGTTAAAACGAAAGAGGTTCTAGAGAAAAATAATGTGTCTACGCCTGGAGGAAAAGACTTTAGTGCCGATATCAGTGATTCTGAAATAATACAGTATGCTGCTGAGATTCAATACCCTGTTGTGGTAAAGCCCCTAGCGGGAACTGGAGGAACAGGCGTTATCGCTGGTATTCAAAATGAAGAAGAGTTGATTGAAGCTTTAAATTATGTTCGAGTGAAATTAAAATCTCCTCATATTATTTTAGAAAAGTATTTTGCTGGAGAAGATTATCGTGTTTATGTTCTAGACAGCAAAGTAATCGGAGCTTTAAAACGAATAAAGGCAAACGTTGTTGGTGACGGTAAAAGTACAGTCAGGCAATTAATTGATCAAAAGAATGAAGAACGCGCTAAACTTCCATCGCTTACAAATCGAAAAATAAAAATCGATGATGAGCTGAGAAATATGTTACGCCGAGAAGGCTATGATCTGAACTCTGTTATCCCAGATGGGGAATTAGTCTATATCAAATCAAAAAATAATGTATCTGCAGGCGGCGATTCCATCGAAGTTACAGATGACCTGTCTGATAACATCAAACAGATTGCCGTTAATGCAGTAAGTGCTTTTGACGATTTACCTCAATGCGGTGTAGATATGATGGTGGATGAAGAAAATGATACAGCGGCTGTTATTGAGTTGAATACACGGGCGCATATTACGCAACATTTGTTTCCAATGAAAGGAAAGGCGCAGGATATCCCTTCGAAATTAATTGATTTTTATTTTCCAGAAACAGTGGATTACGACCGGACAAATGCTCAAAACTTCTTCTTAGATTTTGATTTTATTTTCGATGCTTGTATGAATGGAAATGCAACAGAAGTTGGTATTCCTGTATTGCCTTTGAGAGCATTAAAGCTTACTCGTTATGTAGTCAGCGGCTGTGAATATACAAAAGCTTTTTCCGGACGTGTGCGTCGTTTGGCATATCATGCTAAAGTCCATGGTTATATAAAACCCCTAAATAATGGAGATATCTCTATTATTGTTGGTTCCAGTCAAAAAAGAATCAATGATTTCCAAACAAGACTGGAAAGATATACAAAACGAATCAGCAAGTCGGCAACAATAACAGAAAAGAAACGTTCAAGCCCTATTATGCATGGGTTTCATATTGAAACGCCAAATGAAAAAGCTGCCAGCAGTGAGAATAGTAATTCGGAAGAAAAAGCTGCGTTGAATAAATATATCAAAGACTATGCTAAATTAAAATCAGACTATCAATATGCCGTGAACCGTCTAGCAAAATATGAGCGGGACGAGCGGACTCTAGAATTGACCCAGCGACAAAATAAACAATTAAAGAAACGCCTGCAGCAAATGGAAGAAAGTAACTCTTGGAAAATGACGAAGCCTATTCGGGCATTTACAGAAAAACTGAAAAAATAACAACATAAAGCCATAAGCACTCGGGATTTAGTATTCCTGACTGCTTATGGCTTTATTAATCTATTATTATTTTAATTTAAACTCTGGCATCCACTGCGTTAACCGCTCTGTTAATTCGCTATATACTTCCAGACTGTCGAATTTATCATGGTCTGTTTCAATGTATGGATTTTTAGCTATATAATCACTTAATAAATGCATTTGATAATTGTTTTTACGATTAGCATCTACAAAGGTCAGATCCATTTCCGGATGGTTAATTGCCACTTTACCATTTTCATCTTTGCTGATATTCAGAGACAATACGCCGCCTATTTGTCTATACAATCCTTTTTGACCGCTGTAAAAGTTTCCTAAAGAATAGATGACAAAGGTCTTTTTCCCTCTGGAATTCAATATCCACTGTGCAGGCTGAAGGACATGCGGATGATGTCCTAAAACAATATCTGCACCAGCGTCTGATAAAGATGTAGCAATATCTACCTGAGAAGCTGGCGGATTAAGCGCATATTCTCTTCCAAAGTGCGCTGCAACAACAACTACGTCCGGGCTTTCTTCTTTTTTCAAGCGCTCAATATCCCGTCTTACTTCCTTCGTAGAGCCGGCCACAATACGATTTAAAAGATACGGTTTATTTTTAGGCGGATTCTTGCCTAACGTGACAGCCGTATAAGATAGAATCGCTACCTTAATTCCTTCCTTCTCAATAATACGGAATTTTTGCTGGTCTTCTTTTGACTTATGTGAACCAACGTAAGGAAGCCCTATTTTTTCAAGGTTTTCAATTGATTTAAGCACGCCTTCTTCGCCTAAATCAAGACTGTGGTTATTCGCATTTGTGACAATGTCTGTGCCGAATTCTTTTAAGTTTTCCGCTAATTCTACCGGGTTATTAAATTCTGGGAAAGAGATAAGGCCTAATTCTTCTCCGGCTACAATCGATTCTAAGTTAACAACAGAGATATCTCCTGCTTGCAGCAGTTTTTTCGCAGGAGCCATTTTATCTTTAAAATCATATTTCCCATTTTTTTTGCTGATATCGTACACTCTAGAGTGTAGCAGCACGTCACCAGTAGCTGTTAATTTAATTTGTGACATGAACATTCCTCCACAATTATTTATCATCTTATCTCATCGATACTAGACTAGATAAATGATTATTTTTTATTCTTCACCTTCGAGCCGACCTTCCGTATAGACTCTGTGACCTTCCAAGAAGTACTATTCAAAATATGCTTAACGTCCTTATCCGCTCTGTCTTTTTTCTTTCTAAGTTCCTGCAAATCTTTATCCATTCGTCTTAAAGCATGCTGCACGGATTTTATATTATTGGTATTATACCGCTCGGAAATTTCAAAGCCTACCGTAATAAAGCTGTCATAGTCTTCCTCTTTAATACGGGTTACTTCCGATCCTTGCGGGTAGCCTTTGATAACCTCTTTAAAGTCTTCCACTGCTTTTTGATCCGTTCCAGCTACAACGACTTCAATTTCATCAAAGACCATGCTTTTCACATAACCATGCAGGTTTTGAGCAAGAGCTTGTCTCTTCAGCCATTTATGGTAATTGTATCGCTGCACATTTCCATTCACGATATATTTCCGGATATAAAGCTCTCCGATTGGCGCAGGAGCAACTTCTACTTCCAGTGCTGCTCTATTTTCAAGCGGCTCCAAAACATTGATTAAATTAAAAGAGACTCTCGATTTTGTAGTGTCTACCTTCCCTTTGGTTTCTGGGAAATAATAGTCTATAATCGCTTTCGGAATGTCTCTTGCTTTTCCTTCGATTGGGAAAAGCGCCCCGCCAATTTGTGCGGTAGGGTTCAATTCAATAACAACGGCTTCCCCTTTCAGGTCTTCGCGGTCATTGACAATTATATCGACGCCGCCCTGTGGAAAATCATCGATTGCTTTTAACGCATTGATGGCAATTTCCTTATACTCTTGCGGCAGAGTGTCTGTTACATCAACAGGGTCTCCGCCGGAGGATACATTCGTTTTCTCCCGCAAGTAAATTACTTTGTCCTTCTCCGGGACACTTTCCAATGTGTAGCCAGCTTCCTGAATAAACTCGAGAATTTCGACATCCATATGAATCAGACAGCTGTTTAAGCGGGCATTCTTTCTGCGTATCGCGTTCTTGATATCGATTAATTGCTCAATGGTGTGTTCCCCATCGCCCATAATGTTCGCAGGTACACGGTTGTACGCTGCGATTACTTCGTCGCCCACGACATAAACACGATACTCTTTCCCGCTGACATATTGCTCCAGCACGACTTCTTCATACTCTAATTCCCGGCGGACATAATGAATCGCCTTGATTAATTGTTCTCTATTTTTAATATTCGTTACAACACCATTTCCAAGACTCGCGTTGGTTGGTTTGAGAACTAATGGAAAGCCGACTGTATCCGCAAATTCGATAATCTCTTCATTGGTTGCCTCTGCTTCAAAGCCTTTTCCCTTTGGTACAGGCACGCCTGCATTGCCGAGATAGATTTTGGTATCATCCTTTTCTGATCCAATTTCTACTGCTTCGCTGGAAACCAGGTCTCCTCTTGTTCTAAAGAAGTAATGTGTCTGCTTCTCTGAGGTTAATGAAAATAAACGTCCGGGCGGGTTCACTCCAAAAATAACCATATTCTCAAAGTGCTCGGAATCCTTCGTGTACCATTTTAGCTTCAGACCTCTTCTCCATCCTTCTAATGCAACAGAAAATGCGTCCAGACGTGTTTTTCGCGCATTTCGTACAATGTCATTATTCAGATGTGGAAGACTTATCCCTAACTGATTGTCTTTCATATTCATATCCTCCTGTAGCTTCTTTCAACTCATCATTATCCCTTAAACTTCTTAAAGATCGACCCAACCGCCCGGATTGGCGAGGTTGCCTTCCAAGAGACGCTTTCGTAGTACTTTCTCCGTTTCAGCTCAGCTTTTTTCAAGGCCAGCTCGGTTTCTTCCAGTTCACGCTTGTACCATTTTAATTCTTCTACCTGTGTTTTTAAATCTGTTTTTATCTCAAAGCCGACTTTCACTGCTTCATCGACATCTTCTTCTAATACTTCCATCACGGTTGCTCTTTCTTCATCTTCCCAGATACCATGTTTAAAGTCTTCTACCATTTCCAGATCTGTACCGGCTACGACGATTTCGATATCGCCGATTTCCTTCGTCATGATATATCCATGCAATTCCCGTTCAAATGCCTGCTTGCGAAGGCCGCGGTGGTAACCGATATCTAAGACATCGCCGACCACGATATATTTCTTCATATAGACCTTTTGCTGCGGACATGGGGTGACAGTGGTCACGGTTGCGTCCCGATTTTGGAGCGGGTCCAGTACATCATGGAAATCAAAGAATGTATTGATTTGTGCAACATTCTTGTCCTTTGTTTCTGGAAAATAAAAGTCTATGATTGCTTTGGGAATATCTCTTGACTTGCCCTCGATTGGATATAATAGCCCGCCCAGCTGTGCGGTAGGGTTTAATTCTAATACATAGGCTTTGTCATCCTTCTCATTGATAATGATATCGACGGCCCCATGTGTCAATCCTGCAACGGAACGCAGCGCTTTTACTGCTGTGTCCTTCACTTCCTGGGACAGGCTGTCTAATACATCAATTGGATCGCCGCCAAGTGAGATATTTCCTTTAAAGTTTAAATAGATCAAATCATCTTTTTCAAGAATGGAAGAAAGCGTATGACCCTTTCTCGCGATAAAATCTGTTAATTCATCATTTACGATAATTGGACAGCTTACTAAACGCGGATTTTTTTCTCGCTCTGCATTTTTTAATTGAATCAACTGTTCTATCGTATGTACACCATCTCCGACAACGTTTGGCGGCTGGCGGTGCATTGCTCCGACAACTTCATCTCCGACAACATATAGGCGGTAATCTTTTCCGGCGATATATTGCTCGATAATGATGTCATCGGTGGTCCCCAGCTCTTTGGTGTAGTCATAGCATGCCTCTAATTCTTCTGTGCTGGTAATGTTAACAAAGACGCCGCGGCCAAAGCTTCCATCCTTTGGCTTCAGCACAACGGGAAACCCGATTTTACTGCCGCATTCCAGAACTTGTTCTTTGGTGTGTTCGCTGGTGAATATTCCTCCCTGCGGCACTGGAACGTCATGCTCGCTTAAGTGCTGTTTGGAGCTCCCTTTGTCTTTTCCAATAGATACAGCCTCATTGGTTACTTTATCTCCTCTGGAACGGAAGAAATAATGTGTCCTGCTATCTGAACTTAATGAAAATAATTGTCCAGGTCTCTCGGTGAACCATGTAACCATTTCACTGAATTTCTCTGAATTTTCAACATGCCACCTTAATTTCAGACCTCTCCGCCAGCCTTCCAGCGCAATTACGTATGCGTCTAATAAACTTCCGTGTACATCAGAAATAACTTCTGATGATAAATGCGATAGCCATTCAGCATTATTCTCACTCATGCCTGATCCTCCTGATTAATCCATTTTAGTACGTTATTCTGCATTTATATTTTAAATGTTTTTCCTTGAAGCAGGTCTCTATCTAACTTCCCCTGTGCTTCGATAAATAAATTTCCTAAATATGTGTCTATTTTATCATTGAATTCATCATAATTGCCCGGTTTTGGTGTAAATTCTCCAAAAACCAATCCATTTTCGGATCGCAGAAAATCGATTCGCATAAAGGGGCTGGGAATCAGACTGCTGATTCTCTCTGCCATGTCGATTTCTTCCTTGGAGACTCCTTTGCCTTCGAAGGCTTTGTCCTCATATTTTCCTGTCTGGATGCGTTTCCCCTGTCCATCCCACCAGCAGTATTTCATCTCTGGCGTGCGGATGATTTCCAGGATAACGCCGACCTTGCCATAGAAGCAATAAAACTTCACATCGCGTCCAGAAACCTTGTTGGCCGTATCCTCGAGAATTAATTCTTCGATGCGCCAGGCATCCTGATCCACTTTATTTTCTTGCAGATCCTTTTCCATGCGATGCTTGAGTAAAGACCAGTTCGCCAATTTCTCTCCTGTCTTTACACTTATTATATCACTAGATGCATATACAATGTAAACTCCACGTCCTCCAGCGCCATTTGCCGGCTTGATAACAATATTTTCTTCCTCCGGCAGGGATTCTATCGTGTAGATATCCTCCGGGCTGCCAGGCGTGCGTATCGCTTGTTTTTCCATAAAGCGATACGCTGTCTGCTTATCGTCTAATTCGTATTCTGGGAGCGTTCCTAACAGCTGATATTGTCTGACACGCATATTCATGCAGGCGCGATAGGAAGCGACGTCCGCCAGGCTGACAGGGTCTTCCGTAAGTCCTGCGCGTGCCATGAATTCAGAAGCATGCCCTTTGGCTCCGGCTAATACTTTGGTGAAAATCCGCTGTTTAAAGGCAGTTTCTTCCTGCTGGAACTGCCGTGCAGCTGCCTCCAGCAAATCCCGGAAATGACGGTCTTCTAATTTTTTCTGCTCGATGCGTTTATCTAATTCCGCAATGATTTTTCCTTTGTCTTTCTTTTCTTTGATATATCTCCAAAGGGTATTATAATCAAATTGCTCGAGCGCTTTTTCGCGTTCTGCTAACTGCTCCTTCAACAAAACGGTTTCCGATTGATAGTGAAGAAGCTGTTCTTCCAGATAAGCGATATAATTATCTTTTTCTTTTCCGGAAGGAAGGAGTTTGCGAATAGAAGCTGTTTTTTGATACGTATTGCTTTTCATGATTTTTTTAATTTGTTTATCTGTCTTGGCAATACTTGCTTTGGTATCATCTACCTGCGCTTCTTTTTCGATAAGCTGATCAATCAGTTCTTCATACGATTTATCCTCTGGCATCTTCATGCCCTCCTTCCTTCCATTTGCCTGGAACGACAAAATTATCTTTCAGCATCTTTCTAAAGGCCTGCTCTTCCTCTATCCAATTGGATGCCGCCACTGGATAATAGCGGAGGCTATGGCTCTGTTCCTCAATCAGCTGTTCTCTGATTTCTATGCTCGCCGGATACCATGCGGCTGCCTGTCCCAGATAGCGGTGCAACCTCATTGCACATTGGCGCATATTGTATTCCGGATTATTTTTCTTCGGTATTTTATTAATAATGACCTTGGCTGCGGTTGTCTTGAGCTCCGGCACATAGCGCTGCTTCTCCTGAAAGATAAGTGGATTTTTGATAATAGTGAGCTGCGCTTCTGCTTTTTCTCCGTAAACGAGCATGCATACCTGCTCTCCATCTACGAAGTCCCTTACCTTGTGATGGATAAACTTGGATTGCTTCAAATCATATATCCCGCGCTGGATCAAACCAACCGTAAAGCCATTTTCCTTCAGCCATTTGATTTCCTTGCCTATCTCCGCATCATATTGGCGAAAATCTGCTATATACGCAACATCCACCTGATGCCGGGCTCCTTTTTCAAGCATCGGCTTCGGCACGGCAAATGGACGCTTCTGCTGCTGATACGGAAAATATACACCCTTTGCTTGCTGATGCATCCGGTTATGTGCCTCGGCATATTCCTTGCGTGCTCCCATAAGAAAGCCGTTATAGCCAAAGGAGGAATTCCCCGTTAACGAACCAGAGGATTGCATCGGGAAGGAAAGCGGCCCAGTCGGCAGATCCTTCACCTGCTCTGTTCCAAAGGTGAGCGCCAGCCGCTTTTTAAATTCACTGTCTGCGGCGAAACGCACCGCATCCCAATAGCCGACCTTCTCTAAAACTGGAATTCTCTGAAACATAATGGATGACATATTGGAAAAAATATATTTTCCCGGCATCCCCCTGCGATACAGATATAAATCCTCTGTCAGCCTGGCATGCTCCGATGTATTGGCGATAACAGATGGATTTTCCAGCAAATGTCGTGCCTGGATTTCTATTTTTTGCGGATGGGACCAGTCGTCCGCATCATTAATGGTCACGAATTCTCCTGTTGCTTGCTGGAGTGCGATATTTCTGGCTACGTACGGTCCTGAATTTGTTTCGGTTTGTAAGAGCTTAATTCTGCCATCCTGCTGCATCCATTCTTTGACCACAGCTGCGGTATGATCCGGACTGCAGTCATCGACAACGATGATTTCCAGATTTGTCCACGTTTGCTTTGTCAATGATCTTAATGCAACAGAAATGCCCGATTCCGAATTGTATGCTGGAATGATGACCGTAATTTTAGGCTGTTCATTCTGCTCTTCTTTTATCTGAATCGGGTGGGTGTCTAATTGATCATAGAGATAAGCGCCTGAGATTTCGTTATTGATATAAAGCGGCTCCAGCTGATACGCATGCAGCACTTCATTGATCCAATACAGGCGGTCCTCCTGTTTTCGGCACAGGTTGGCCAATGCCAGCAGTAAATCGGGATGCTGCGCTTGTTTCAGTGCTTCTTTAATCAGCTGTATCCCTTTTGCATGCTGCCCCAGTATTTTATAAGCTTCGGCAAGCAGGATGATAATACGACGGCGCACGTCTATATTCTGCTCTCCCTCGAGCGCAATTTCCAGATAGATGACGGCTTGCTCTGCACTGTTTGGAGTCAGTTTATTGGCAAACCAAAACCCCAGCTCCCATGCAGCTGCTTTGACAAGATACTTATTGTTGGATTGATACAGCATATCCTGTAAATTGCTGAGAGCGCGTTCTTCAAAGCCGAGGTCATATAAATAAGTTTTGACCGGCTTCAATTGGTTGATGGCGTCCTTCTGCTTATAAGAAGTGCTGTAGAGCTTTTTGATATTTCTCCGTCCCAGAGCATAGGAAGGCACTGCTTTTGCCAGCGAGATACCGTCCTTCTTCCAGCCGGCAGCCTTTTGCTTTAAGGTTTCTGCAAACAAAAAGGCAGACTTATAGCGTCTATAAGTCTCCTTTAATGCTGCTTCTTCTTTTCTTTTGGTATCGAGCTCTTCTTCTGCGTGCTGCAGACGTGTGTGAAGCTCGGTTTTATCGATTGGTTGTTTCATTTTCTAGACAACTCTTTTCCCATACACGGTCGGCATATGCCTGTTTGATTTCCGTTGCTGGAATAGTATTTTTGATTTCCTGCTGTATCTGTTCATCCGCCGGGAACCATGCTCCCAGCTGACCAAAGTATTCTTCGATATGCTTGGCGGCATTGTTTAGAGCTGCCTGATTGTCAGGTGCTTCTGTCAGTACAACCGCCAACTGCTTCGTCGTCAAGGTTGGCAGGTACTTCTGCTGATATTGGTACACGGTCGGCTTGATGCATACGGTTTTCTCCGCATCAATCTTTTCTCCATACACCAGCATCTGCAGACGATCTCCATCTAACTTTTGACGAATGCCTTCGTCGATTTTTTTCGGAAGCGCGAAATCATAGGCGTTGATTTGCACCAGGCCGATTCGGGTCCCTGTCGCTTGTAAGCAGTCGTTGAATACCTGCCAATCTGCTTCGTTCAATGCCCGAAAATCTGTGGCAATAACGACATCAAACTTCCGGAAACCCTCTGTTTTTTCTTCCTTGGCCGGCCACATTGGCTCCGGCACGGGATATGGCCGTTCCGTCATTGGATAAGTGTAGCGGACATCCTCTGCCCGTTGATGATGATTCTCCAATGATTCCACATACTCCTTGCGCACACCCATAAAGAAGCCGTTATAGCCAAAGGCAGAGCTTCCTGTTAAGGAGGTGACAGCTTGTCTTGGCAGGGATAACGGACCAGAAGCTAAGTCAACATAAGCCCGTGTGCCAAAGCTTTTTAACAAACGGCGTTTAAATTCGCCATCTGCAGCAAAGCGGACACTATCCCAGTAACCGATTTTTTCCAATACAGGCGCTCTGCGGAACATAATCGATGACATATTCGGGAAGATGTATTTTCCTGGCGTTCCCCTGCGATACAACGTCATCTCTTCGGTAATTCTCGCATGTTCGGAGGTATTGGCAACCACCTCTGTATTTGCTAATAGATGCTTCGCCTGAATCTCTAATTTGGAGGCATGCGACCAATCATCTGAATCATTCACGGTCACAAATTCGCCAGCCGCTGCTTCCAGGGCAATATTGCGTGCAATGTAGGGACCGCTGTTTTGCGGAGTCTGCATGACTTTAATCCGGCTGTCTGTTGCTGCATATTCCTGTACGATTTCCATCGTATTATCCGGGCTATGGTCATCGACAATAATTAATTCGATATGCTGCCATGTCTGCTCCAGAATCGATTCAATTGCTACCCTGATTCCATCCCCGGCATTATAGGCAGGAATAATGACAGAGATCAGCGGTCCATCTGAAATATTTTCATGTGTTTTGATGGTATGGAGGCCGTCATATTGGCCTGTTTCATCGGTGGCAATGTTATCCAGGTCATAGAGAGAAAATGCTTTATTGATATAGACAAATCGATCCTTGATATCCGCTTCTAAATTTGCTAACGCCAGATAGATATCTGCGTGTTCTCCTGCTTTTAAAGCGTCCTGTAAGACGTTTCTCGCTTTTTCACGCTCGCCCGTTTCATCCAGCAGCTCTGCTTTGATAATAGCGATACGGCGCTGCTGGTCCGGCTGCACTTCGCCTTCTTCGGCAAGCGGAAGATATTCTAATGCAATCGCCGCATCCTTTTCATTATATTGATTGGCATGCCAGAGTACTTTTTCCCAGGCTGCTGTTCTTTTTAAGGATGGATCGTTCGCTTCCTGTATATAGGCTTCTAAATCGGCTAAGCCTTTCTCGATAAAGCCCAGATTATATAAATGGAACTTGATTTGTTTCAGGCGCTGTCTCTCTGCTTCTTTTTTGCCGAGCAAGACGCGTTTGATGGCGTCTTTCTGCTGGTTGCTTAAGATGTTTAAGAGGTATTTGCGCTGTTTCTCTCCTAAAACCGAGTAGATAAACCAATCTACTGGTTCTGCCACTATTTTTTTAATAACTCCTGCCATTATGACACCACCATTTTTCATTCCGTTGAATTTAAAGCTTAAAAATTAACCTGTTTAGGTTGAAATTATTAATTTACTTTCTAGCCGTCGCTGCGGAAAAACACTACGCTTTCCGTGGGCTTGAGCTCAGCCTCCTCTAAAGAAGACTTAGCGATTGGCAAGCCGACAGGCGCAGACAGAGCTAAAGTCGCACTTATGCCCCGAGGGTAGAAAAAAAGAAGTTCACTTTTTTCTGCGGGGCCTTCACACGGCGCTTTTCCCGCAGGAGTCTCCGTGTTTTTCCTCCGCTGGTGGTCATTTCTAACCCCCAAATTTCTAACCCAAAATTATATTTCATTATTAAAAGAATTTCTTTTTAAATTATAGAATTACTTAATTCATTGCTTTATTTCTGTTCTGCGCTTTTTGTTTTTGCTGCGTTTGCTTTGACTGGTTGTTTGGCGTTGATGACTTTTGATTTTTTCTTTGCTGGCTTTTTTTGGACGCCCATGGCTTCGCGGTATTTTGCGACGGCTTCTTCTGCAGTGCCGTCGAATTTCACTTGGCCCTGTTCCATCCAGATGCCTCTGGTACATACTTTTTCGACAAAGCCCATGCTGTGGGATACGATGATGACTGCTTTGGCGTGGTCCATCATCTCTTGGATGCGGACACTGGCTTTTTCCTGAAAGGCAAGGTCGCCTGTTGACAGGGCTTCATCGACGATAAATACATCGGGCTTTAAAATTGCTGCAATGCTAAAGCCAAGGCGTGATTTCATCCCTGCTGAATAATGCTTTACCGGCTTATCGATTGCTTTTCGGATACCGGAGAATTCAATGATTTCCTCATATTTTTCATCCACACGTTCCTTTGGGATTCCTAACAGCATCGCATTTAAATAAATATTGTCTGTTCCGGTTAATTGTGCGTTAAAACCTGTACCGTAGCCGAGCAGGGAAGATGTCTGGCCATTTACCGTCAAGGTTCCCTCATCGGGTCTCAAAATATTTGTAATGGCTTTACAGAGTGTACTTTTCCCGGCGCCGTTATGCCCGATGATGCCGACGACTTCTCCTTCTTTAATATCGAAGCTGACATTTTTTAATGCCCAGTAGTCTTCTTTTTTATTTTGAAGCTTGAAGGAGATGCCGACATTTTCTGCTTTTACGATCGATTCCTTACCGACATTTGTTTCTGTCTTAGTCACATTCAGACTGCGTTTTTGCCTTCTTTGACGCGCAACGGGGGGAACCGTTTCTTTATAATGCTCAATGACGGTTTTGGGATCTCCAATTTCTTTGACATATCCATTGTCCAGCCAAATCAAGCGGTCACAGTTCTTTTGGGCATAACGCAGACTGTGGGTAACAATCACTACCATTTTCGCATTCGCAACCAGCTCCTTGAGCTTTGCTGCTGCCTTGCTGCCAAATTTCACGTCTCCTGTGTTTAATGCCTCATCCAAAATGAGGATTTCCGGCTGAAGGTGAGAGGCGACACTGAAACCAAGCCGCGCCTTCATCCCGCTGGAATAGTATTTCATCGGCTGGTCAAAAAACTGCCCAATCTCCGAGAATTCATGAATATCTTCAATATAATCATTAATTAATTGCTTATTAATGCCGAGCATCATTCCATTTAAATAGACATTTTCTCTTCCTGTCAGTTCTTTATTAAAGCCCATCCCGAAAGAGAAAAGAGCTGTTACATTTCCATCAACGTTCATTATTCCTTCATCTTGTGTAAGAATACCGGTAATGATTTTGCTCAACGTCGTTTTTCCGGCACCATTTGAACCGATAATTCCTAAAATTTCTCCCTGATAGCCGGTAAATGTAATATCTTTTAACGGCCACACCTTTTCCGATTTCTTCTTATTTTTTTTCTTCTTGAAAAGATTCGTCAGGGTCGATTTTAAATCATCGGCATGCCGGTTATCATGAAAGGATACGGCTATATTTTTCGAAACAACAACCTCTTCTTTCGACTGTTTATCGATTTTTTCATTATCATGATTTGACATAATAAAACCTCTTTTATCGCACGATAGCTTTTTATCTGAACCATGAGGTCATGTTCCAGTATTCTGTAAAACCCTCTCCCCGAAAAAGAGAGAGGGAATTTTTATCCTATGCTGCGTGCTTGATTCATTCCATTCTGCTAAAGGCGCATCATGGATTACAATGCTTTAATAATCTTGTGTTCGTTCTTACTGTAATAATAAATCATATAGACACATATTGCTAAGCTTCCAACAAAAATGATGCTCAAGCCTAGAAAGTCCGGTGCCCGATGAAACATTAAAATATCACGGTAGGATGTTACCAGTATCGCAATCGGATTAATATCGACAAAGAAACTGTATTCAGGAGGCAAGCGTCCGCCTTCCCAAATGATTGGTGACGCGTAGAAAAAGAGTCTCGTCACATAGCTGAGTAAATTATCAATATCCCGAATAAATATTGTAGCGTATCCTAATACAAGTCCCAGCATTAAGTGGAAGGTCAGCTGTATCAGGATTAGCGCTGGCAAATAGATAACATGCCAATCCGGAAAGACACCATATGCTATCAAAAATCCTGCAATGACAATTAATCCAAATCCAAAGTTAAATAATTGCGTCAGCGTAAAGGATATCGGAAATAATGATTTTGGCAAATAGACCTGATTAATAATCGAGCTGTACCTTAAAATCGATTTAGATGCTGAGTTCATGCTTGTCGATACCCATCTCCAGACAACTAAACCGACTACCAGGAATAAACCGAAATTTGGCCCTCCGCGATCTAAGATAATAACGACTAAGAAATAAAATACGAGTACGTTTAACAGCGGATCGAGCAGCCACCAGAAGTAACCGAGGTAGCTGTTTCGGTGCTCCGCTTTGAGTCCGGATTTTACGAGGTAGAAGAGTAAATCTTTTCTCCGTAAAATCTCTTGTATATAGTTTTTCATTATAATTTGACACCGCCTAATTGTTTCAACACTTTCTGTGGACATATTGTAAGTTGTCCTTTATGGAAAGTGGCTTTTTCAATCATATCTTTATCAGGTTCCCTTATTAGAAGGTTTCCTGAGCTTAATTACTATTATACACCAAAATTATATTGTTTTTTTAATAGTATACGTTGAACTACATGGTTTCACTTATTCTCTTTGCTTTTGGAGTCATATAGCTTCCTGGCAACCGCTGCGGAAAAACACTACGCTTTCCATGGGCTTGCGCTCAGCCTCCTCGGTAAAAAGAAGGGCACTTTTTCCCTGCGGGGTCTTCGCACGGCGCTTTCCCATAGGAGTCTCCGTGTTTTTCCTCCGCTAAGGAAATGTTTATACTTTCAATCCTGAAATATCAACTATTCTGTTGTATTAATCTGTTATCACATTTTAACTATCCCTACTTCTTCGCATTCCATTTCAGTAAATCCCGGAGTGAGCGGGTTACGTAGTGGGAGAAGTAGTATAGGGTTTTGGGAAGGGTTTGTTGTTCTACTTCCCGGAATACGTACCAGTTTCGTTTGGCTGCTTTCCATTTGTTGCTGGAAATGGAGTTGCCTACGAGGCGGTACCTTGCGAGCACTTCTGAAAGTCCATATGCAAAGTGGCCGTTTCTGGTGATTTCCAGCCAGAAAGCGTAGTCTTGTCTGGTACGGATATTGACCATGCGCCGTTCGCCTATTCTTTCGCGATCTAACATGACGGTCAGGCAGCCGATGACGCAGCGTTTCATTAAATCCTCATACGTCACGGTTGCAGGGGCTGTGCTGATTGCACCGGTATCTGTGCCGTCTTCATTCATACGCACATACTGTGTGAATGAAAAGGCAACCCCGTTGTCTCGCATAAAGGCGAGCTGTTTTTCCAGCTTTTCCGGCAGCCATAAATCATCGCTGTCTAAAAAGGCAATATAGCGTCCTTTCGACTGGTCCATAGCTGTGTTGCGTGTGATTGCCGAGCCTTGATTCTTATCTAATACGGTTAGATGGATACGTGCGTCTTTTTCGGCATAGCTTTTCACAATTTCTGCCGTCCGGTCTGTCGAGCAATCATCCACAATATTCATTTCCCACTCTGAAAAAGTTTGTGCCTGCACCGATTCAATGGTTTCTGCAATAAACTGCTCGGAGTTATAGGTTGGCGTAATGACAGAGACTATCGGTTTGCTATCTCCCAAGTTGTTCACCTACTTCACTTCGTCCTATTTGTTTCCTAAACGCTGGTAAATGGCAATCAATTTTTCTTCTTCCGCTCTCCAATTCAATTGTTCCTGGACAGCTTTTTTCCCGTTTTCGCCCATCTGCTTCGCTGCATCCGGATGATTTCTTAAATAATCCAGCGCATCCTTTATTTCTTGGTCATTATGCGGATCTACAGTGATACCGCATCGATATTGATTGATAAACTGCTTCCAGACAGGGAAGTTGGAACAAATAATTGGAATACCGGCATTCATATACTCAAAGAACTTGGTTAATTCTTTCTTCATATAATGCTCTGTTTCCGGAAAAATCGCAACCCCTGCCAGCCAATTATGCTTCAAATAAGCTTGTTCAATTTCTTCTTTGGGAATGTATTGGTTCACTCCCTTGATTTGAATCCGGTCTGACTGGCTGCGAGCGATGCGGTAAATCTCATCTGCGAATTCTGTGGAGCATTTACCAATATAATTCATGGTGACTTTCTCATCTATTAAAGGCAATTTTGCATGCAGAAATGCACCGCGCACATCTGTTACATTGCCCGTATAAATCAATTTATCTTCTATTTCCCCTTTGCGCTGATGCTTTATAAAGGCCGTATTTACCATCGGATAATTTAACACACATTCCCCATCCGGATAAATATCCTTATAATACTTTTCAGCAAGGATTAGTTCCATCTTTTTTGTAAAAAACTGCTCCATTTTCTTATATGCTTTGGCAGCAAATTTACGAAGCGGCTTCGGTACATATTCTTTTTGCAGCATGCTCGTGATGTAGTCTTCATGAATATCATATATCACATGATTCCGGCGATTTTTAAGCAGCCATGCGACTGGCAGCAGCTCCGGGTCATGAAAATGATACACATCCGCTTTTAATTTTTTCGCCTGCTTATAAAGTGTCCAGGCGCCCTTGGTCATGCGTTCCCATCTGCTTGTGTAATCTTTGATTGGGATATGCTTGATGCCGCTCTCTCTATCTATTCCTGTTTCTGTTTCTTTGGCAATTAAGTATACGTCGAATCCAGCTTTTTTTAATGATTTACATTCCTTATGATAAATTCTCGGATCATGAGGATGATGTACTGTTGTTAAATGAACAACACGTTTTTTTTCATTCATTGCAGCTGTCCTCTCTATTGGTTATTCATCGTTATTGATCAATCGTTTGTTTAAAGAGCTTCTCATATTCTTTGACAATCTTCTCTGCACGGAAGGATACCGCTCGTTCCCAGCCTTTTTCCGTGACCTGGTTTCTTTTTTCATCATCCCAATGTAAAGCATCTTCCATTTGTGCAGCTAGTGCATCTGCATCTCCTACCGGTGTAATCACACCATATTTACCATTATCCAGGACTTCTGCTGCGCCCGGTCTGGCGTCGGTGGAGATAATCGGGATTCTGGCGGCGAGCGCTTCTGTCAGCACATGCCCGAACCCTTCTCTTTTGGAAGACAATACAAAAATATCTGCCTGATTAAAATAAACATATGGATTTTCCTGAAAGCCTGCAAAAAATACAGCGTCCTCTAGATGCAATGCTTTTACCTGCTTTTTCAGCTTCTCTTCCAGCTCTCCCTCACCAAGAATGACAAGGCTGGCTGAAATATTTTTACGTACTTTAGCAAAAGCTTGAATCAATGTCGCCTGGTCCTTATCGTCTACCAAGCGTCCTGCTGTAATAATCACTTTTTCTTTCGGGTCATGAAATATAGATTGATACTCCTCGGCAATTTCTCCTTGCTTCATCAAGGATTCTATATTTTCCACATCGACCGGGTTATAAATAACCTGTACCTTTTTCGGGTTTACTTTGTAGTTTTGAATGATATTCTGCCTTACCCCTTCAGAAAGAGCAACGACTTTTTTCGAAAATCGATAGGCCAATCCATATATTTTCAGGTTCGTATTTCTTTTTCCTTCTGTTCCTAATAACGCTGCTTCCCGGACAATATTTTTAGCTTTGTGACCGGACAGCAGTCTTGCTGCAATGGCAATGAGGTTATAGTTAGGAATGGTACTGAAGACAATATCGGGTTTTTCCTTTTTAATTATTTTGGAAAAAGGGATGATTCCCGAACGCAGTCTTCTGGTCGGCAGCTTGATAAAGGTGATTTCTTTTTTTAAGTATTTTTCATAATCGCCTTCATAATTCAAGGTAATCAATGTCGGCTCAAACTGCTCCAAATCCATGTTATTTAATAAATTGAGCATCGTTCTCGCCGCACCGCCGGAACCCAACTGATATATAAAGAAAAATATTTTTTTCTTTTCCCCCATTTTTTTCATTCCCCTGCAAAGTAATTTGTCGATATTTTACCCAGAAGCATTATAACATAGGGGTGCGGATAAATAAATTTTCGACAGTGACTATTTTGTGAAAAAAGGCTTGAGGACGGTTGCTGAAGCAGAAAAAATGAAACAAAGGGATGGAGGGCTTTGTTTCATTAGAAAGGAGGGCTTATTTGGGATGATGACTTTATAGCTTATGAATGCTATCATCGAAGAGCACTGGATCTTGAAAAGTATTTTCTCTTTTTCCTTGTAAATTTGTGATTCAATCTAGTTAGCAGAATGACAGCAAACTAAGCTTGTGCTATTTTAAAATAACATGAATAAAAAGCGCTCTACAGGGAATAGATATATATCACCCTTATTAAGAAATAGATGCTTGCTTGCATGAATATTATTTGACACAAAGCATTGATTGCTACTATAATAAGGGTGTAAAGAAATATTGTGCGATTTTCGCTTCAAGGGCGAATAAAAAAGTTGGGGTGGTTCCCAGCTTTTTTTTTGAAAAAACGCCCTCATTTATGAGGACGAAAAAATATTTTTATTTACGACAAGCACAACTTAATCAGAACAACTATATCTTTTGCAAGGGTGGTCAGACCTTTGATTATAGCTATTCTTTTTTGTTGCCTTTCTCGCTTTTTCTTCATTGTGCGATTTTCTTTTTGCCCCAAGGGGTTCACCTCCTTTCAGTTAGCTACTGCCAACTTGGGGAAGTTTTTGATTGCATAAGATACGTGCTTGCCCGCCTTATGCTTTTATAATTCCACCACAAAATATTAAGAAAAGTCCCAATGTTTTGTTTGAAAATAAGAAGTTATTAAATTTACCTGCATATAATAAAGAATGCAGACCACTATAAAGCCCGCATCCCCCTTCTACTTACTCTTCTTCTAATTTCCTTTTCATATACGCCAGCACATCTGCTTTTAAATCCGGTCTTCCCAGCGCAAAATCAATCGTTGCTTCAATAAAACCAAATTTATTGCCCACGTCATATCGATCACCTTCAAAATTATAAGCAACGACATCCTGTGTCTGATTGAGTTTCTTTAACGCATCTGTCAGCTGGATTTCATTATCCTTGCCTGGTTCAAGCGTCTGTAAAATAGAAAAGATTTCCGGTGTCAGAATATACCTTCCCATAATAGCCAAGTTGGACGGCGCTTCCTTCGCATCCGGTTTTTCAACTAAATCATGAACAAAGCTGGTTCTGCCTGTCGTCTCTTCTTTGTTTTTCGGGTCGATGATTCCATATTTCGATACATCCTCCCATGGAACGGAATGTGCGCCTATTACAGCCGCATGGTGTTCCTCATGGACATCAATCAGCTGCTTTAAGCATGGTTTTTCGGACACCACAATATCATCGCCAAGCAAGACAGCGAAGGCTTCATTGCCGATAAATGAACTGGCACAGCCAATGGCATGCCCGAGGCCAAGCGGTTCCTTCTGGCGGATATAGTGAATGTTTGCGAGTTTAGAGATGCTTCTGACCTGTTCTAATGTCTCCCAATCCTGCTTCTGCTCTAATTTTTCTTCTAATTCATATGATTTATCAAAATGGTCTTCAATCGCGCGCTTGCCTCTTCCAGAAATAATAATGATATCCTCTATCCCGGAGGCCACTGCTTCCTCAATAATATATTGAATCGTCGGTTTATCTACAATGGGAAGCATTTCTTTTGGCTGCGCCTTTGTTGCTGGTAAAAATCTTGTTCCAAGTCCTGCTGCGGGGATAATTGCTTTTTTTACTGTCATACGGCATCCCTCCAGTGTATTTTAATGAAATAAATCGCTTAGGTTACAATAAGTCTAACTACCATTTACTATACATCTAATTTAGATAATTGTATAATATGGAACAAGTAGATGTTACATGAATTTACATTTAAAAAGGCAGGCTAAATAAATGAATCTATTTCAACAAATTCAAGATAGAAAAGCTAAGATTTCCGTCATTGGTCTGGGTTATGTAGGACTGCCCCTGGCAGTGGAATTAGCAAAAAAATATGATGTGGTCGGTTTTGACCTGAATGAAGCAAAGGTTGCGCAATATCGAAAAGGCATTGATGTAACAGAAGAAGTCGGCAGTGAGGCGCTAAAGGAAACTACCCTGGAATTCACAAGTGCGCCGAGCGATATCAGCGATTGTACCTTTCATATCGTCGCTGTGCCGACACCGATCAATTCGGATAAAACGCCGAATTTAAAACCTGTGATTTCAGCAAGTGAGACAGTTGGACAACACCTTACGGAAGGCTCAATTGTTGTTTATGAATCAACGGTTTACCCGGGGACAACGGAAGAGGTTTGCATTCCTATTTTAGAGGAAAAATCTCAATTGACTTTCGGAAAGGATTTCAAAGTAGGCTACTCTCCGGAACGAATCAATCCCGGCGATAAGGTGAATACCCTTGTCACTATCCAAAAGATTGTGTCTGGCTCAGATGAGGAAGCATTAAAGGAAATCTCCGCTTTATACGGTTCCATTATTCAAGCTGGTGTCTTTGAAGCAAAATCCATCAAGGTTGCAGAAGCGGCAAAGGTGATTGAGAATTCACAGCGGGATATCAATATCGCCTTTATGAATGAGCTTTCCATGGTTTTCAATAAGATGGATATCGATACGAAGGATGTGCTGGAAGCGGCCGGCACGAAATGGAACTTTTTGAAGTTCACTCCTGGTCTTGTCGGTGGACACTGCATCGGCGTGGATCCTTATTACTTTACCTATAAAGCAGAGCAGCTCGGCTATCATTCGCAGATTATCCTAGCGGGAAGAAAAATCAATGATGACATGGGCAGATATATCGCCAGCAGCATCATCAAGAAAATGATCAAGTCGAAGCTGCAGGTAGATGGCGCGCGTGTTGCTATTCTCGGACTGACGTTCAAAGAAAATGTTGCCGATGTGCGCAATACGAAGGTCAATGATATTGTGGATGAATTGACGGAATACGGTGTCGATGTGCTCGTTCATGATCCAAAGGCAGAGCCTGAGGAAGTCAAAGAGGTTTTCGGATTTGAATTGGTTCAGGATAATCAATTAACTGATTTGGATGCGGTTGTTTTAGCTGTACCCCATCGAGAGTATCAGGAATACCAGGTAAGTGACTTCCATCCAATGTACCGTTCGGATGAGAAGGTATTTATCGATATTAAGGGAGCTTACGGCAGAGATGCGCTGGAAGCTGAAGGCTTTAAATACTGGAGCTTATAAGGAAGTTTGATTATAGCGCAACATCAAGAAAAAGCAGTGACATGCGATCAGTCACTGCTTTTTCTTGCTTTCTTCTTTTTCTTGAACGGTTTAAACATAAATGACTTTACCCGCCGGAGAATGGTCACAATAGGCCTTCTCCCTCCCATAACCAGCCCGGCGAGTTCCGCAAAAATATGTAATAGAAATATCATCACAGCTGTGAAAACAAGTGAAATGGCCATATCCGCTTCGGAAAAGAGAATCCCGATCACCCCGAACAAGCCGCTGAACAGATAGATAATGACCACTGTTTTCCGGTGGCTGTAGCCGGCATCGATTAATTGATAATGGATATGGCGGCGGTCTGCTGTCATGATGCTTTCCTTATTGTAAAGCCGGCGAATCATTGCCACCAGCGTGTCAAAAATAGGCACTGCCAGAATCACAATCGGGATAATAAAACTAAAGAAGGTAATGTTTTTAAACAGACCTAAGATCGAAATAATTGCAATGATATAGCCCAGCAGGTTAGATCCGGTATCCCCCATATATATCTTGGCTGGGTAAAAATTATGGTATAAAAAGCCGATATTCGCGCCAATAAAGGTAATGCATAAGTAAGCAACCAGCACCTGCGTGTCCACAATCGCCATGGCGAAGATACTGATCATCGCAATTGTTGTCACTCCCGTGGCCAGTCCGTCCAAGCCGTCAATTAAATTAATGGCATTGGTGATTCCGATAATCCAAAAGAAGGTCAGCACCGGACCTAAAAAGCCTAGTTCCACAACGCCCAAAAGCGGAATGGTGATCCGTTCAATAATCAAACCTGCATAAATCAGCAGACTCGCGGCAATGACTTGTCCTGATAATTTAATTAAAGGGCGTATCGTATATTTATCATCCAGCGCTCCGGTAATCAAAATAATAAGCGAGCCAATCAAAATTTCATCTATGAAGACATGCCTTGGCTGCAAATACAGCATACCTAATAAAGCACCTGCAAAAATAGCTAATCCACCTAATCTTGGTGTGACGCTCTGATGTATTTTTCGATGGTTTGGTTTATCCATTGCTCCTATTTTTACTGCCAGCTTTTTCACTGGATAGGTAATCAGCAAAGCTGAGATGGCAGAAATTAAAAAGGCGATTGTTAAATCTACATAGTTTAGCATAGTATTCTCCTAAATATTACAAGTCACATACTCCTAAAAAGAATGGCTTTCATTTGGTCAACAGCAGGGTTGAAGATAGGTTGATTTTCCTATTCTGTTCCCATTGCGTTTCTTTTTGCTCATCTGGCTTCAAGTGCCAGACTTTAAAGGTTCCATGTCGAAATTTGTATGTTTATTTTTCCCTTATTTCGACATCATTTCCTGTGGACTTCTTTAAATTATATAGGACTCTTCCTATATTGCGCAATGATTTATCCGTTTATTCTTCGGGAATCTTTCATGGCAGGGATTTTGCTGGAATAGAAATAGGTAAAGCGCATCTTTTTTTTAGGTTGCGACTGTGGTACATTCATTACAAACATCAGCTTGTGAAAAGGAGGTGCCTCATATGTTTTTATATCTTTATGTATTAGCAGCTGCTATCGCTGTGTTTGGAATGATTGTTGTATTCCGTTCCACCATGGATAACATGCTGACAGAGCCGGAAAAGTTCCCGCAGCATTTAAACCGTTTTTTTACCAAATTTTCTATTCTTGAAATCTTGCCAATTGCGATGATTGTGCTGGGATTTATCTTCCCGCCAAGTGAACAGCTGGACATGTCGGATGCGCTGATTCCAATTGTCATTATCGGCCTTTTAATGATCATTCATATTTTTTATATCTTCTCGCAGCGTTCTCCTGCAGGTAATGTCGAAAAAGAGCTCAAACAGCGGATCCAGCCATTTATATTTATGGCGATGGCTTTAGGAAATGCAGTTCCTATTATTGCAATTGTTTTTATTCTGTTAATCGTCAGCTAATCTATCCTGATGTGTTTCTTGCACATCGGGTTTTCTTTTTGCATTTACATCCACCAGGATAAGAAGACTTCTCAAAAAAAGTTTAGGTTTATACCTTTCTTTCGGGGGCTGCTTTACCTATAATAGAACTTAGTTTGAACCGGATGCGGAGGTTATGTTTTGAGCAAGCAATCTGTTACTGTAGAAAAAATATGTTTATTAGCCGGAAAGATTATGCTGGCTTCTGGAGCAGAGACGTATCGGGTCGAGGATACCATGGACCGGATCGCACAGTCTTATGGGGTAGAAAACCCTCAAAGCTATGCTACATTAACCGGACTGCACTTCTCGCTCGATTATACGGAAAGCAGTTATTTCTTACGGATTACCAAACGTGCTACAGATCTACATAAAATTGATGATGTGAATCAGCTTTCCCGGGAAATTGTCGCGTATCAGCTTCCCTTGGAGACAGCTTATCATAAATTAAAAACGTTAGAAAAAAATGTACCGACCTTTTCTTTAAGCTTCCAAGTGCTTGCAGCCACACTGGTCAGCGGGTGTTTTTCCTTAATGTTCGGCGGTACGTGGGCTGACTTTTTACCGGCCTGTCTTGCAGGAAGTATCGGGTACTCGACGATGATTCTATTTGATAAAATGATTGAAATCCGCTTCCTCGCAGAATTTATCGGATCATCGTTCATTGGTTTAACAGCTGCGATCTGTTTTTTGCTCGGCTTTGGCGGAAGTCTGGAAATGATTATTATCGGCGCGGTTATGCCGCTTGTTCCCGGGCTCCCAATTACGAATGCCATTCGCGATTTAATGGCGGGTCATCTTGTTTCCGGTGTTTCCAAGGGAATCGAGTCACTGCTTACCGCTGTAGCGATTGGAGCCGGAATTGCGATGGTTTATGGGTTTTTTCCAGTTTAATTGCTGTCATCCGAAAATAACAAGGCAGCTCTCATCGGTGTGGCAGACGCAGAAGTCGTCACACCCTGCGAATGCTTAAATGGAGGATAGAATACAAATGTTTGATATTATTGTTCAACTTGCTGCCAGTTTTATTGCATCTGCAGGCTTTGGTGTTTTATTTAATGCACCAAAAAAATCATTGATTCCATGCGGTCTTGTCGGAATGCTTGGCTGGATTCTCTTTTACACCCTCAGAGAATTTCATGTCGATATCGTTGCTGCAACTACCTTTGCGGCAATTCTTGTCTCCATCCTCAGCCAAGTTTGTTCCCGTATTCTAAAAAGGCCCATCATTATCTTCGCGGTATCCGGCATTATCCCGCTCGTACCTGGAGGCGTCGCCTATAATGCCATGCGAAACTTTGTTGAAAATGATTATAATACGGCAATTCAGCTTTCAGCCCAAGTGATGCTTCTGGCTGGAGGCATTGCGATTGGTCTAATGTTTTCCCAGGTTATTAATCAGATTATGATGAAGCTGCAGAAGACAAAGCCGTAATTTTTTCATTTTCATTGAAGTGACCAATCCTTCGTTGATAAAAGCTTTGCTTCGTACAATTCTAAAAGGGAGACGGTATATTTTTAAATGTCTCCCTTTTTTGTCTTATGAAAATTGTTTGTTTCTTCGTTTTATTTACTTGCCTACCAGCTTTTTAATTTCTTCTTTACTTAATTTTGTGATCTCTGCTATTTGGTTGACTGGCATGCCTATTGCCAGCAATTCTAAAGCTATTTCTTGTTTTCCTTCTTGTTTTCCTTCTTGTCTCCCTTCCTGCTTCCCTTTCTCCAATCCTCTCTCAAAATAAGAATTCGGCAGCTGCAAAACCATGTCTTTTTCCTCCTCCGGCAAGTTCTCCATTTGCTCCATCATTTGCGCTTCCTCCTCTTTGTTTAGTTTTAGATAAGTTTCGAAATAACCATACAGGAATTCCATTTGCGCCGGGTTGATTTTCATCCGGGTGATCATGCGCAGAAACTCCAGCTTCACCTGAACCCGCTCATGCTCTTCATATCCCATCTGACTGAGCAAGGCTGCTGCGGCCGGGTTGTCTGATTGAATATAAGCTCTCCAGTTTTTCTTGATTAAGTGTAATTGTAAAAAGTTAAATTGAAGGACGTCTTGGATGGGTGTATTAATTCTGAATTGCGTAGGTTCTTCTTTTTCCCTATTATAACTCAAAACAGCGATGGGTTGAATGGGTTTGCGGTGTTTGGCGTAAAGGTAAGAAAAATAGAGAAACATTCTTTCAGGAAAATTTGCTTCACGGGTCGATTGTGCTTCCGTATGAATATGCAGGATTTTGTCTTCATGATTCAGCTTAACTTCGGCGAGGACGTCTATTTCTTTCTTGCGGCCATTGAGGTAATCCAGATAGACTTCCTGTTCGAGGAAGGTCACGTTGGAGAAATCAATGTAGGGATAGAGATTGGGGAAAAATGCTTCGATAAACTCTTCAAAAAACTCTTGAATCAGCTTTTTCGTCAGCCGATCATGCTTCATGTAGTCTGCTTCTTCTTCGAGAATAACTGGTGCTGTAAGCAATAGACCACTTCCTTTCTTTGAATTGTCTATATTTTACCAATCATTTTAAAATAAAGCCAGTCTTTTTTCAGATAAACTGGGTAAATATTTACTGCAGATGGTTTTTATAAATTCCATCAAGCTAAGCAGTTGTATATACTCCCCCCTCTTTTTTTATAATAATTCCATTATATCCAGTTCACTCCAAACAAATTCTGAAAAATTAATTTATTAACTCCATTTTAGAGGTAAATAAATTGACAAAGCCACCATTCATTCTGTAAAGTTAATGATTAATCCCCTTCTATCTTTAGGGAATTTTTAATGTGTTTGTGCGTGTTCCAAAGCTTCCCTGTAAAATGTGCCTTTCAATCCAAATTGGCGCGGTCAAAACCTTGATGGATTTAGTCTGTTGGACATTTCCATCTGTTTTCAAATCAGCATTTTAGAGGATACTTACACGCATTTTTTAACATCTTTACAGAAACTAAAGAATTGAGGAACCTAATCATGAGTGAAACTATACAACCAAAGGCAACGATTGTGATTTTTGGAGCAACTGGAGATTTGGCAAACCGTAAACTATACCCTTCCATTTACCGCCTTTATAAGAGCGGTAAACTAGACGAGAATTTCGCGGTTATCGGGCTTGCCCGCCGTGGATGGGATAATGACATTATACGTGAGAAGGTAGAGCAGTCTATCCAAGGGTTGACTTCCGAGGATGAAGATGTATCTGAATTCACTTCTCATTTTTATTATAAATCATTTGATGTTACATCGACAGATTCCTATACTGACTTAAAATTTATGGTGGAATCTCTTGAACGGGAATATCATACGGAAGGCAATCGCCTGTTTTATTTAGCGATGGCTCCTGACTTTTTCGGGACTATTGCCAATCAGCTGAAAGACCATGGCTTAAAAGAAACGTCTGGATGGACACGTTTAGTGATTGAAAAACCTTTTGGGCATGATTTACCTTCTGCCAAAAAACTGAATAAAGAGCTTCAAGCTGCTTTTGATGAAAATCAAATCTATCGAATCGACCATTATCTAGGAAAAGAAATGGTTCAAAATATCGAAGTTATCCGTTTTGCGAATGGAATCTTTGAGCACTTATGGAATAACCAATTTATCAATAACATTCAAGTAACAAGCAGTGAGACACTTGGTGTTGAAGAACGCGCACACTACTACGATGCATCAGGTGCAACAAGGGATATGATTCAAAACCATATGCTGCAAATGGTTGCTCTGCTTGCTATGGAGCCGCCAATCAATCTCAGCACCGAAGAAATTCGTTCGGAAAAAATCAAGGTATTGCGTGCTCTGCGCACCATCAAAGAAGAGAAGGTTCACAAGTATTTTGTCCGCGGTCAATATGGTCCCGGGGAAATCAACGGAAAAAAAGTCAATGGTTATCAGGATGAAGCTGAAGCATTAAAAGACTCCACAACAGAAACCTTTGTTGCTGCAAAGCTTGTTATTGACAACTATCGCTGGGCCGGCGTTCCTTTCTATATTCGTACAGGAAAACGAATGAAAGAAAAATCAACCAAAATTGTTGTGGAATTTAAAGATATTCCAATGAACCTTTATCATAAAAAAGATGATTTACGAAATCCTAACCTGCTCGTTATTAACATTCAGCCAAATGAAGGGATTACACTTCATTTGAATGCGAAGAAAACAGGGAATGGTAATTTAACAGAGCCTATTCAGCTGGCTTATCACCAAGATTCAGAATCTGGTATCAATACTCCAGAAGCATATGAAAAGCTTATTTACGATAGTATGCTTGGTGATGCAACGAACTTTACACACTGGGATGAAGTTGCATTGTCATGGGAATTTGTTGATCGTCTTTTAGCGAGCTGGGCAAATACAAAACCGGATTTCCCGAATTATGAATCTGGTTCGATGGGTCCAAAAGCTGCAGATGAATTGCTTGAAAGAAATGGCTTTCATTGGTGGCCGGAATAAACTATATATTACTCCTATCAAAAATAAGCCTCCTGCTTTCTTAATGTAGCAGGAGGCTTATTTTTTAATATCTTCTTGGTTGAAATACGGAAATAATCAATACGATACATGTAATCCAATGCAATGTCATGCCAACAAGTGGGATAAAGCCAATAATACTTGTTACAATTCCTAAAACACTGCCCGCTATCCATCTTCTATCCCGGCTGGCGAGGAGTAATGTAATAATATGAAGAATCAGCATGACGAATAATGGCGTATAGCCCGACCCCATGATATAAATACCGCCAAAGACTGGAATACCCAATAATCCTTCAAAAACACCGGTGATTAACTGCATTACTTGGGATATTACCATTTTATCTACCTTCTTTCGCTTTTCTTTGTCTTTATCATACCCGATTTTCGACATGAAATGAATTCTAGCCTGTTGTTAATCAAAGAAAATTATTTATGTCATGAAAAGGGCAGCTCGGCAAATGAGATGATTGTCTCTCTGCCAAGAGCTGCCTCATTTTTCATTACTTACGTTTACTTTTTCGCTGCTTTCTTCCGCTTCCTTCTTCCCCTTACTTTCTTCGTTATGTTATCAAAGATCAGATAAATAACAGGAACAAAGAATAAGGTAAAGATGCTGGAAATCGTTAAACCGAAGATTATCGTTACAGCTAATGGCTGCTGCAGCTCGGCCCCTTCACCAATACCCAGCCCTAACGGAATCATCGCCAGAATCGTGGTAAGGGATGTCATCATGATTGGGCGTAGTCTGGAGCGTCCTGCTTCAATAATAGCTTCTATCTGGTCCATTCCTCTTCTGCGCAGAATATTGATATAGTCTACAAGTACAATCGAGTTATTAACCACTATTCCGGCAAGCATGATAATGCCGATAAGGCCGGCCACACTTAAGGATATATTTGTCACAAACAGTCCGCCAATAACACCGATAATGGTTGTCGGCAATGCAAACATAATAATAAATGGCTGCAGGAGATTTTCAAATTGTACAGCGAGTACGATATACACTAAGAAAATCGAGAATATCAGCGCTACGCCAAGCTCCATAAAGGCCTCTTCCATATCTTCTGCCTGGCCGCCAATGCTATAGCTGTAGCCTTCAGGAAAGTCCATTTGACTTAGCTTCGTTTCAATATCGGATACGACACTTCCTAAATCGCGGCCGACAACCCCCGAGCTGACATTCATTTGTGCCTGCTGATTTTCTCTCAGGAGCGTCTGCGGTCCTTCTGCCTGCTCGATCTCAACCAGTTCATCCAACGGAACCGTTGCTCCTGAAGGGGACTGAATACTGCTGTCTAACAGGTCTTCGATACTTGTGCGTGTATCTTCTGGATAGGCAATGGTAATATCGATTTCCTGTCCTTCTTCCCGATATTGGCCGACCACCTGTCCGGAGAATTTCATTTCCAGCTGGCTGGTGATTTGTGACCCTGACAGCCCATAGCTGGAGGCTGCGTCCTCATCTACCCGAATTTCCATTTGCGGAATGCCATCTTCTGCTGTAGAGGTTGTATTGGTTACTCCTTCAACCTTCTCCATTTCAGCAAGGACCTGTTCGGATAAATCAATCAGGGTATCATTTTCAGGGCCATTTAATTGAATCGTAATCGGGTCTCCCATTTCCATACCGCCATCCATCGCAGAGGCTGCAATATCAGCACCTGCAATATGCTGCACACGTTCATCGATCTCTACCATAATCTGTTCCGTTGACCGGTCCCGCTCTGATGCAGGTATTAATTGCAGCGTATAGGTTGATTCATTCATACTGCCAGTAAAGTCAGCAGATCCGATGGTTACATAGCTGACATCCATATATTCCTCATAGTCTGCTAAAATGTCATCCACCTGTTCTGTCATGCCGATCGTATAGTCTAAGCTGCTTCCCGGCGGTGTCTCTACCGTGATCTGCGCTTGTCCCTGGTCGGCTGATGGCATAAACTCCATCCCGATACGCGGAATGAGAAAAAGGCTGCCGATAATCGCTAATATCGTTACCAGGACGGTTGTTTTTCTAAATCTCAGTACTTTTTCTAATCCTTTTCCATAACGTGTTTTCAACCAATTTAAAAACCTGTCAAACCAATACCTTTTTCCCGATCCTTCCATGACATTTGCCAACAGCTTCGAGGAGAGCATTGGTACTAATGTAATCGCAACGACTAAAGATGCGACTAAGGAGAAGGAAACAGCCAGTGCTAATGGTGTAAATAAGTCGGATGACATTCCTTCTACAAAAACAATTGGTAAAAATACGACTAATGTCGTCGTTGTTGAAGCAATAACTGCCGGTGCTAATTCAATCGATCCCTTGGTTGCCGCCTCAAACAGGCTGTAGCCTCTGCGCCGGTAGGAATAAATATTTTCTAAAATAATAATGGAGCTATCCAGCATCATTCCAATCCCTAAAGCCAATCCGCCCAGGGAAAGTACATTCAAGGTCTGACCCGTAAAGTACATTAATACAAAGGTTGCGATAATCGCAATTGGTATCGATAATCCAATCACAATGGTTGCACGGATGCTCTTTAAAAACAGGAGCAGAATAAGAAAGGCGATTGCCCCTCCAATTAAAATATTATTCATGACCGAATCAATCGACATTTCAATAAATTCAGAGGTATCAATGATGGTATTTAAACCCATTCCTTCTGGTAAATCTTCCATCATTCCCGGCATCGCATCTGTAATATTCGATGCAACCTCTACCGTATTCGCATCTGTCTGCTTCATTACAGACAAGACAAGTGCATGCTCCCCGTTCACCATCGTTTCGGAGGAAGTCTCTTTAAAATCGTCCTGCACGTCTGCAATATCCGAAATACGGACAACGCCGCCTGCCTCTGACTGAATCTGTGTATTTTCAATATCCTCTATGTTGTCAAATTCACCAATGACGCGAATCTGTAAATCCTGATTTCCCTGTTCTACCGTACCGATGGAGGAAGAGCTGTTCTCGCTTCCCAGTGTATCCATGACACTTTGAGGCGAGATGCCATATTGTTCTAAGCTCGCTTCATCTAATTCAATTTGAATCTCTCTTTCTAAGCCGCCTTCAATCGTGACTGAGGCTACCCCTTCTTGTCTTTCAAAGAAAGGAACAATTTGCTGGTCTGCGATTTCGGTCAGCTCGGCTAAATCATCGCCCGTTAACCCGAGGTACATAACCGGAAGTGAATCAGGGCTGAAGCGAAGAATATTCGGGTCCCCTGCTCCATCAGGTAACATTCCTTTTACTTGGTCGACCTGTTCTCTCACATCCAACAGGGCCTGGTCTAAATCTGTTCCATTTTGAAACATCATCATTACCATGGAGGACCCAGATTGTGATTGAGATTGAACCGTATCGATTCCTTCTACTGCACTTACTGCTGATTCCAGCGGTCTGCTGATTAAATTCTGCACATCTTCTGGTGCTGCATCTTGATAATTGGTAGCAACGACGGCTACCGGCAAATCTATTTCAGGGAAAAGATCGACCGCAAGATTTCGCAGGGACATAACCCCTAAAGCAAGAACAGCTAATACAATCATAATGACGCCAATTGGCCGTTTTACTGAAGTTTTTATAAGCTGTTTCAAAATCTATTCCCCTTTCACTACTTCGACAGCATCGCCGTCTTCTAATCCGGATTGACCTGTTATGACGATTTCTTCCCCAGCTTCGATATCTCCCTCGATTGCGGTTTGCCGGGATTGCATCGTAATAACAGAAACCTCGCGCTGCTCTACCGTTTCCTCATCCGTTACCACAAAAACAAAGGACTCCCTTTCACTCTCTACAACCGCTTCTGTAGGTACTAATAAGGCATCCGATTCTACGGTTTCCTCGACGGTTATTTTTGCAACAGCTCCGGAGATAAAGGACGAATCTCCAGTTTCAAAAGCTGCCGTAACCGGATATAATCCGGTATCATCCGGAATCTGATCTATATTGGTAATCGCAGCTGTTTTCTCTTCTCCGCTCACAGTCACTTCTACTTCATCATCGATATTCAAAAGGTTCAGCATGCTTTCGGAGGCACTGCCTTCTGCTTTCCATTCATCTGTATCCGCAATCAGCATAAAAGGCTCTTCCGGGTCGATATTCTCGCCTTCACCGGCCTGAATCTGAATGACTTCCCCAGCTTCCGGTGCGTCCACAGATTGTGTATTGCCATCAAGCGTTAATTCAGCGACTGTCTCATCTTCTTCTACCGTATCGCCGACATTTACTTCTAAGGTGTCTACTTCTAAAGGCTGTTCAATCATAATCGGGGTTGTCTGTGAAGGCTCCAGCCGGGCATTAAATGTTCTTTCCCGCGTCAATTCCCCTTCTTCGACCTCCTCTGTCTGTACAGAAGTAATTACCTCCTCCTGTGTTTCTTCAGCGGATTCATTGTCATCCTCTGTACATGCCGCTAAAACAAACAGCATCAAAATCAATCCAATTGCTCCAATACTTTTTTTCATGGTTATGTAGATACCCCTTCCTTATTTTAACTGGCACTTGCCTGCTCTCGTTTTTATACCTTTTTTTCTGTCTCTTTGTTTCGTACGAAAGTGACACGCAATTCGTTTCAAAAAATTCCTCATTTAAGTATATCCCTTTCAAAATACCCAAGCAACGTTTGTCTGCCAGGTGATGAGAGAAGTTATTAAATGCACTTTTTCTATAACATATCCCCTCACGGAACGTCAGATGCAAGTCTTATCTGCTTATTGCCGCATAATAATTCCAGCAATGATTTTGGTGGGGCGAGTAATCGCAGTCCCAACGCTTTTGATGGGACGAGTAATCGCAATCCTCCATCATTCTATTTTCCTATGAATCTGACAAGATTCGACTGATTTTTATCAATCATTTTGAAAACGCATACGTATTTTAGAGCATTCTCGACAATTACAAAGATAAACACGCTTAAACCTGCCTTCACCTCTTTATACATCGAAATATGCATCTTTATCCACTTTTAAGCGCTTTGTTTAATTTTATAACTATAAGGTATAATTAAAAATCGAATCATAGCTTATTTCCATCCTCATACATCATTTTCTTTCAGCTTTTGAATAAATAGCTTGATTGATTAACCCGCTGCAAAATTTTTTGTTTTACACACTATTTTGCTTTCATTTTCATCGAAATATATACCTGAAAATTCCAAAAATAAAAGGGGGAGAAAAAATGAAGAAATTATTATTTGCTTTGATAACTGCATCGGTTCTTATTTTAACTGCATGCAGCGATGCATCAAGCGAGGGAGAAATTGATACGATTGTTTTAGCTGATGCCGGCTGGGACAGTATTAATGTACACAATTATATTGCGGCACAAATCATGGAAGAAGGATACGGCTATGATACAGATATTACTTCCGGTTCAACTGCAGCGACCATACAGGGGTTAAGTGATGGGGATATCAATGTGTATATGGAGGTATGGACAGATAATATCCGCGATATTTATGAGGAATTAACAGAAGCAGGCGATATTGAAACCTTATCTGTGAATTTTGATGATAACAATCAGGGGCTGTATGTTCCTGCCTACGTTATCGAGGGTGATCCAGAACGAGGAATTGAGCCGCTTGCACCTGATTTACAAACCGTAGAAGACTTGAAGGATTATCCGGAAGTATTCCAAGATCCGGAAGATCCGGATAAAGGACGTATTATTAATGCGCCGAGCGGATGGGCTGTAGAGGAAGCCATTAATGATAAATTCGATTTCTATGAATTAGATGAGACCTTTAATAACTTTAGCCCAGGCTCTGATTCAGCTATTATTACCGATTTAGCCCGTGCTTATGAAGCTGGAGAAGGATGGGTCGGCTACTATTGGTCACCTACAGCGATTACTGCAAAATATGATTTGATTTTACTAGAAGAAGCACCTTATGATGAAGAAATTTGGGAAGAGTCAAAAGGAACCGAATTCCCTCCAAATGATGTGGTTATTTCCGTTCATCCGGATTTTCTTGAACAAGCACCTGAGGTTGTGGAATTCTTAGAACAATATGAAACAAGCAGCGCATTAACCGAAGAAGCGTTAGAGTATATGGAAGATAATGGCGCATCAGCAGAAGAAGCAGCTATCTGGTGGATGCAGGAGCACGAAGATATTTGGACAGCCTGGCTTCCAGAAGATACTGCACAGGATGTAGTTGATTCATTGGAATAAAAAAATAAACAATAACGTGGAGTAGCTGGCCACCAGGTTAGCTGCTCTTTCTTTTTCACAATCCGTCATTTCGTTTTTACCTTAACTAAAAAATACATTACAGAAAGAGAGGTAAATACTGCTTCCTTAGCAGTTATCATGCTTATGATTCAATTTCCAGACATTACATTCGAAGCTGGAAAGTATGTTGACGAATTTGTCAGCTTTCTTGCCAATAACTTAGAAGTTTTATTTGATTTTATATTTTTCATCACCTCGAGGTCTATCAGCGGACTCACTGATTTTCTAATGATTATTCCATGGTGGCTGTTTATCGTTATCATCTTTTTACTTGGATGGTATTTTAAATCGCTTTTCTCAGGTGTTTTATACGGCCTCTTTATTTTTCTCATTGGGAGCTTTGGTCTGTGGGAGGAAATGATGATTACGATTTCCATCATTTTAACCGCCGTTATCATTTGCTTGATTATTGGAATTCCGCTTGGAGTTGCAATGGCATTTAATAAATGGGTCTCGATGATTTTGCGTCCGATTCTTGATGCGATGCAGACGATGCCGAGCTTTGTATATCTCATCCCGGCTATTTTCTTCTTTGGTCTGGGTAATGTTTCTGCTATCTTCGCTACATTAATTTATTCCCTGCCGCCGGTCATCCGTTTAACCGACCTGGCTATCCGCGGTGTGGATAAAGAGGTTGTGGAGTCAGCGCATTCGTTTGGCTCTTCCAGATGGCAGACCTTATCCAAAGTTCAGCTGCCGCAAGCATTGCCGACAATTATGGCCGGTGTCAACCAGACGACCATGATGGCATTAGCCATGGTTGTTATTGCATCCATGGTCGGTGCTTCCGGTCTGGGCGAGCAGGTGCTGGTATCGATTAACCGGATCGATATTGCGCTCGGCTTTGAAGCTGGTATCAGTATCGTATTTCTGGCGATTATTATTGATCGTATTACCAATGGTATCGCAGAAAAAGTACAACGTCGTGGAGGTAATCAATAATGTCTGTACAAATACAAGTAAAAAATGTTTCTAAAATATTTGGTTCCAAACCGAAATCTGTCATCCCTATGATCAAAGAAGGATTATCGAAGGAAGAAATTTTGAAGAAAACAAATCATACGGTTGGTGTCTATGATGCAACCTTTGACATTCAAAAGGGAGAGGTCTTCGTTATCATGGGGCTGTCGGGAAGCGGGAAATCCACCTTAATCCGCTGCTTCAACCTTCTGAATAAACCGACAGACGGTTCGATTCTGATTGACGGGCAGGATATTACCAAATGCAGCCGGGACGAATTAAAAAAAGTCCGTCAGGAAAAAATTGCGATGGTTTTCCAGCACTTTGGTCTCTTCAGCCACCGGACGATTTTGGCAAATGTCGAGTATGGATTAGAAATTCGGAATGTCCCAAAAGAAAAACGCAGGGAAATTGCAATGCAAAATATTGAAACAGTAGGGTTAAAGGGCTATGAGGATAAATATCCGGATGAATTATCCGGCGGTATGCAGCAGCGTGTCGGCTTAGCAAGAGCACTCACCAATGACCCGGATATTTTATTAATGGATGAGCCTTTCAGTGCACTTGACCCGCTGATTCGCCGGGAAATGCAGCTGGAGCTGTTAGACATTCAAGAACGGCTGCAAAAGACGATTATTTTTATTACGCACGATGTGAATGAAGCCTTTCGAATCGGCGATCGCGTAGCTGTGATGAAGGATGGACATGTGGAGCAGGTCGGGACTCCTGAAGAGATTATCGCCAGCCCCGCCAATGACTATATTTCTGAGTTTATTAAAGATATCGACCGTTCCAAGGTATTTCAGGCAAGTCATATTATGACCAAGCCGAATGCGCTTGTTTCCATCAAGGATGGAATCAATGTGGCTGTCAAAGAAATGCGCGAAAATGGCATCTCCAGCGTATTTGTCGTAGACCGCTCCAGACGGCTTCAAGGGATTGTGACGATTGATGATGCGATACAGGGAATCAAAGAGCATAAACAATTAAGCGATCTGATCAAGAAAGATATTACGGTTGTCGCAGGAGATGAATATATCAATGATTTAATCCCGAAAGCATTGGAGTCCAGCTTTCCTTTAGCTGTAGTGAATGAGGAACAAAAGCTGGCCGGCTATATTTTACGTGTTCATGTATTATCCGGTCTTACTTCCGATGATGTGACGGAAAGTGAAGAATATGTTCATTAAGCAGGCTTCATCATTTCTTAAAAAATAATAAGAAGAAGGTAATGGACGTGGGGGATTTACTCCTATCAGCGTGAGAGAATTTTTATTTCTCTTCTCACTGTAAGAGGATAACCAAAAAGTCATTGCCTTCTTCTTTATTATTTAGAGCGGCTTATTCGTTATTACGAGGCATGTCTTCTTCTCTCTCGTCAAAGTTGTCTTCATCCATGGGATCATCATTACGATTATCGTCGTTACCGTTAAATTCATCTTCTCTTTCTTCATGATCAATGGTCGGGTTATCATCTGCCGGCTCTTCATTATTGGATGTACCGCATCCAGTTACCAGCGTAAGAGCAAGAGCGGAAGCACCAACTTTTAATAATACTTTTTTCATAAAAAATTCCTCCCTTCTATATTAACCTATTGCTCGAAATTAGGTTAACCCAGAAAAGAGGAATCATACATTTCTTATTCATAATCATTTAGGAAATTTATTACATATTGCTGACGAATCCTTTATTTGATTGCAAATGTAATTTCTGCTTCACATGCAACCTCACCGTTAACCGTCGCAACGCCTTTTCCTTTGCCGATTGGCCCCTTCATGCGAATAATCTCAACCACCAGCTCCAGCTGATCTCCTGGCTTCACCTGACGTTTGAAGCGGCATTTATCCACGCCTGCTAAAAAGCCGATTTTCCCTTTGTTTTCTTCGATGCCTAAAACAGCGATTGCGCCTGTTTGTGCCAATGCTTCTAAAATAAGAACTCCAGGCATTACCGGGTAATCTGGGAAATGGCCGGGGAAAAATGGTTCATTTGCTGTGACATTTTTGATAGCTGTCACTTTTTTGCCTTCTTCTATGTCCTTCACCTGATCCACTAATAAAAACGGATAACGGTGCGGAAGAACTTCTTTGATTTGTTGAATATCCATATTTTTTCGACTCCTTTTTTAAAATAAGAATGTTAATAAAATAGCTGAAAACAGCCGCTCTGGAAAAACACTACGCTTTCCACGGGCTTGAGCTCAGCCTCCTTTAAAGAAGACTTAGCGATTGGCAAGCCGACAGGCGCAGACAGAGCTAAAGTCGCACTTATGCCCCGAGGGTAGAAAAAAAGAAGTTCGCTTTTTTTCTGCGGGGTCTTCCCTCCGCGCTTTCCCACGACGGACAGGACGTCCTAGTGTCGGTCGTTGGTCACAGGACGTGACCGTTCTTAGCCGACCAGGAGTCTCCATATTTTTCTTCTGGGACTGGGACTGCGGTTACTCGCCCCACCGAAAACCATTGCGATTACTCGTCCCATCAAAAAGCATTCGCTAGTCTCTGTTCTCAATCATCATTTCGTCAATGTTATAAGAA
Source organism: Oceanobacillus sp. FSL K6-0251 (assembly GCF_038004725.1). Taxonomy (NCBI): domain Bacteria; kingdom Bacillati; phylum Bacillota; class Bacilli; order Caryophanales; family Bacillaceae; genus Oceanobacillus; species Oceanobacillus sp. FSL K6-0251. The sequence goes on from NZ_JBBORS010000001.1 coordinate 4,181,139, forward strand.
AACAAATGGCTATCTAGTTGTATCAAATATCACATTTAAAAATTCATTAACCTGATAACAATGCTGGCATTACTCGCTCCATCGAAAACCGTCGTAGCGGAGATCTCCTTGGCAAGAACACCGATGATTTAAAGAGCAAGTAGTGTTCTTGTTTTTTCTTATCTGTGCACAAATTCAGTTTTAGTAATAATTTGCTTAACGTACCTATTTAAACTATAGCAAAAACATATTCGTCCATCCTCGAATATGTTTTACTCTGTTTTATTTACAATGTCGATAATATGCTGCCAGGTCTCTAGGCGCAGAACATCTAATGGAGATCCGTCGCCAAGTACAGCAAAACCAATCATTAGGCCAATGATGAAGGCTGCTGCAGCAAAAATTGTGATAACAATGATACGCAGCCAAATCGGAAAAATACGCAAACGCGGTCTGCTGCGTTTCTCCTCACGTTTACGCTGCTGTTTTTCTTTTTTATCTGTTTTTCTAGAAATATCCTGTTGTACTGCTTGTTCCTCACCAGCTGCTGTCTCTTGCTCAGCTTCCTGTGAGGTATTCTGTGAAGATGGATTATTCGTCATTTCGGTAACTCCTTACAAATGGATGTTCAAAAAGAGCAATCAAACAACGCATCCTTCTTGAACACTAACGGTATGTAACTGCCATCGTCTCAACCTGAATCAGGAACGAATGGTATTCACTAACCCAAGCATTTGGTCGCCCATGGTGATGGAACGTGAATTAAATTGATAAAGCCGCTGTGCTGCCATCATATCTGTCATCTGCTGCGACATGTCCACATTTGATTGCTCCAATGACTGCGGATGGATTACAGCACCCTCACCAGCATATGCTTGTATGATTTCGTCTATATCCGCTGCTCCTGAAACAGTAAAGAAATTATCTCCTTCTGCTTCCAAAGCGTTGGGCCGTACAGCTTCCACAACAGCCAATTCAGCTTCTGCCGTCTGTTCACCGTCTCTGGTGACCACCAATTGACCTTGATCATTTAATTCAATGGCATCAAACCCGTCTTGGATTTCAATCGGTCCCTCTGTCCCGATAATAGGGTGACCATCGGAAGTTGTCAAGGCAACGCCCCCTCCTTCAACTGGAGAAAGGAAAAAGGAACCGTCTCTCGTATAGACTGTATTCTGCTGCCCATTTTCTACGCGGTTCACTTGAAAAAACATATTCTCTTCCGTTAATGCAGCATCTAAGCTGCGGTCTGTCTCTATCATGCTTCCCTGCAACTGGTTCAGGTTAATAGCACCTAAACCCGCCCCTGCTCCCACACGTATTCCATCGGGAGTCAGTCTGCCTTCTGCATTTTCAGGAGCATTCAAATTATCAATTTGCTGGCTTAGTAAGGAAGAAAATTCAACTTGTCTGTTTTTATATCCAGTTGTGTTGCTATTGGAAATATTATTGCCAATAACATCAAGCTTGTGCTGGATTTGGTTCATGGTTACTGCTGATTGATTCATAATACGTGACATGTTCAATTCCCCCCCTATCCTAATCGGCCAACTTCTGTAACAGCTTTTCCGAGACTCTCATCATATACCCGTAAAACGCGCTGATTACTCTCAAATAACCGATAAGCATTCATCATATCCGTCATGGCTTGTTCGGTATTGACATTCGATTGTTCTAATGCCCCCTGGTGCAATACATACGCTGCATCTGCCGGGACAGCCTCTGCATCCCCTTCAAAAAAATCATTTCCTTCTTTCGTCAGTGTGTTTGCATCCGCTGCATACTGCATACCAATTGTCACATCGCCGCCAGTTGTCGGAATAACGCCCTCTGGGGTAATAGTCTCTATCGTTCCGTCTGTCTGAATGTTATTCCCGTCTTCATCTAAAACATAGTATCCCTGATTCGTCACAAGGAAACCTTCTGCGTCAATCGTAAAATTACCATTTCGCGTATAACGTACATCTCCATCTTCATTTTGAACGGCAAAGAAGATAGCCCCATTTTCATCTGGAACATTTCCCTGCTCGATCGCAACATCTGTCGGCAGTCCCGATTCGTTGATATCCCCTTGCGCAAAATGAGGAATCGTTTCTTGAACATATACGCCTGTATTCATACCGCCCAATTGACGGGATAAAGGAATATTGAAACCTCCTTGCGTGGTCGGGATGGTGTTCCCGCCGCTTTGCTGTATCAATAATTCCGGAAAAGCACGAATTGCCGTTTGATCGGCTTTGTATCCTGGCGTATTTGCATTGGCAATATTATTAGACAATGCTTCCTGCTGCCGCTGCTGCGTTATCATACCACTTGCCGCTCCATATAAACCTCTTAACACAAAGCTTCCTCCTCTGTATGTAAAAGATTAGAGCTGGCAGGGTAATAAAATAAGCAACACATTCTGCCAGCTTCTATTAATGATTAGTTTACACTTCTTTTTTCAAGCTTATCAATATTTTCAAGCATGATTCCCGTTCCCTTTGCAACACAATCCATCGGATCCTCTGCAACAAAGATAGGAACCTTTAATTCTTCCGCCAATAATTGGTCAATTCCATGAAGCAGTGCGCCGCCTCCAGTCAGGATAACGCCCCGGTCAATGATATCTGAGGATAATTCGGGAGGTGTCTGTTCCAGAACTGCTTTAGCTGCCTGAACAATAAGTGCTACAGATTCCATCAACGCCTGTGAAATTTCCTCTGATTCAATCGTTATCGTTCTCGGTAAGCCAGATACCATATCCCGGCCTCTGATATCCATGGATTCTTTACGTGATCCAGGGAACACCGTAGCGACATTGATTTTAATATCTTCTGCAGTACGTTCACCAATAAGCAGTTTGTATTCCTTTTTAATATATTGCAGAATATCCCAGTCAAACTTATCTCCAGCCATTTTAACGGATTGCGAAGTAACAATGCCGCCCATGGACAACACGGCTACATCGGTTGTTCCGCCGCCGATATCTACTACCATGTTTCCGCTTGGCTGATAAATATCCATTCCAGCGCCAATCGCAGCTACTTTAGGCTCTTCTTCTAAGTATATGCGCTTTCCGCCTGACTTCTCTGCTGCTTCTTTAATGGCTTTTTGTTCCACTTTCGTTATGTTTGTCGGGCAGCAAATAAGCATTCTCGGCTTTGACAAAACACCTTTGACATTAATTTTATTTATAAAATATCTTAACATGGCTTCTGTGACATCAAAATCAGCAATAACGCCGTCCTTTAACGGGCGCAGCGCCTCTATATTACCCGGTGTACGTCCAACCATACGGCGGGCTTCTTCTCCAACTTCAAGCACACGGTTCGTATTTCGATCCATGGCAACGACAGATGGTTCATTTAAAACTATTCCTTTTCCTTTTACATGTATCAACACATTTGCGGTACCAAGATCAATCCCAATATCTCTGGAAAACATGAATCTAAATCCTCCTAGCGTTACTATCTTGCACCGTCCTAAGACAAAATGCTACTAGTATACTATTTTACCACAAAACCCGGTAATTAACTGTATGAAAATAAGATTTTTTTATTTTTTTAAGGTGCTTCACCAAAATATCCAGAGGACAAACTACTTTAAAATGTGAAAGTGGAGTAATTAAAAAGGCAAAGTTGACATGATATTTCCTATGTCAACTTTGCCTGAACACTTCTTTGTATTTTTTTAGGCTATGCGTTCCGCTGCAGTTCTCCGGCTGCTTTCACTCTAACCCGTGTGGCATTTCCCGGAAGATAAGCTAAAGGAACGTCCTCTACATCAACAATCACAAGAGTCTCCGAATCTGCACCTGCATTTACTGCTGTTGCTTTTGCCTCCGATTTTGCCGATTCCAGTGCATGCTCCCGTCCTACCTCATCTAATAAGTAGATTCTTTCTACTTGTCCGCTGACCTGAGAAATCGCTGAACCAATGGCATTAGCAACACCGGAGTGTTCTGGTCGGAGGACGCGTGAAGCCCCTTTTAATTCAGTTGGTAATAAAATACTCCCGCCGCCGACAAGAATAACAGGAATGGGATCCGCGGTTGTCTTCATTTTGTCAATAGCCTCTTCTACAAGCTCCACCATCTTCTCATAAACTTTATTCAGCCATGACTTATCCAGATGAGCCACTTTGGATGCATCACCTAAATCAACTTTACCAAGCGCTACTGCTACATCTGTTGTTGTCAGTGTATCACCGCCGAAAATCATTGCTTTCTCAGGCAAACGGTACCCGACGCTGTCCGGACCAATTGAAAATGCTTCGTTTTCTTCTGCATGGATAATTGTTCCTCCGCCGAGTCCGATAGAAATTAAGTCAGGCATACGGAAATTCGTTCTTGCTCCTCCAATTTCTACTTCCAGAGAAGATTCCCGCGGAAAAGAATGAATTAATACACCAACATCTGAGGTTGTACCGCCAACATCTACAACAATAGCATCAGACAGGTTCCCTAAATAGGAAGCGCCGCGTAAAGAGTTTGTCGGACCACAGGCAACTGTAAATATCGGGTAACGAACCGCGTAATCAACAGACATTAATGTTCCGTCATTTTGTCCAAAAAATACTTTTGCATCAATATTTTCACTTTTTAACGCATTGATGAACCCGTCTGCAGCTGTTTTCGCTACACGGATTACGGAAGCATTCAAGATTGTTGCATTTTCACGTTCCAGCAGACCGACAGAACCAATTTCAGCAGATAACGAAATGGATACGTCTTCTCCTAATACTTCTTGAAATATTTTCTTTGCTCTCTCCTCATGGTCGGTAGATACAGGAGAAAAAACAGAAGTGATTGCAATAGAATCTACCTCTCCTTTTACTTCATTGGCAATTTTGTATAAATGCGCTTCATCTAAATCAACGATTTCCCTGCCATCAAATTCATGTCCTCCACGTACAAGGTAAACATGCTTTCCAAGCGCCGCACGAAGGTCCTCCGGCACGCCTACCAGCGGTTTCACTGCCAATGTAGCCGGGGCGCCAATACGAACAGCAGCAATGTTGTTTAACCCTTTTCGCTCTACAATAGCGTTTGTACAATGCGTTGTCCCAAGCATGGCATAACGGATGTGTTCAGGAGACACATTTGCCTTTGTAATCACTTCATGCATCGCTGTATAAATTCCAGTTTCTACGTCCTCTGTTGTGGATGATTTTGTTTCGGAAATTACTTGATTATCCTGATCCAGCAAAACAGCATCCGTATGTGTTCCACCTACGTCAATTCCAATACGATACGTACTCATTATTCCGTCTCTCCTTTACGAACTAATTCTTCCACCGGCGTATATTCGACATCGTAGCCAAAATATTTGGGTCCGACTGTTGCAATCCCTTTTTCCGTTCTCCATTTTTCATGGCATGGTATACCAATAACGACACATCTGGAACCATAACGGATTCCTTCTGTGGTAATTGGCAAACCTGTTTCTGCATCAAGTACGGCAATTAAATCTGGTGTCACACAAAGCAATCGCCGATCTGTTTGAGCAAGAAGATGCTCATTTTGAAAACGAAGCTGAAGCATTTCATCTTTATAGTCACCGATTCCTTCAAAGGATGCTGTACCTCTCGCAAAACCAGTTTCTGTTTTCCGATCAATATCTGTTACTTTTCCACGGAATAGTTCAAACCCACCCACTGTTTTCAAAACTTCCTGAATCGCATTGACATTATTTGCTTTAGCAAGGCGAATGGTTTTTCCAATTTCCTCTTCCAACTTTAAAATACCGGCAATTCCGCTATCTTTTAGATTTTTACCTCGCATGGAATACATGGCATTCATTACAGAGCCGCCCATTTGAATGGCAGAAGCACGGGCAATGCGTTCTGTCCAGACGTTATCAATCGTGGATAACAGCGCTGTATTCCCTTTTTCATCGCCGATTACTGCCGGAGTAGCCTGGATACCATCTAAATAGAATGTAACCATCTGCAGTTCAGGAAATGCTCTTCCCATCCCATCTGCATCAACAACAGGCAATCCCCGTCTTGCAGCGAGCGCAAAAGGCAGCATGGAGTTTACTCCTCCCGCTTCAATCGGAAAAGTTGCATAAATGTCTTCTCCAAGAAATTCTTCCAGTTTCCCAAAAACCTCAATCGCTTCTTCTCCACTGGGAACTTTTTCAAGCATGACCGTGGGAGCTCCCATCATGGAAGAGGGAACAACCAAAGCATCCTCTGGAACTTCATCTATATCCAATAAAGTTACTGGTCCATTTTCTTCGATTGCCTGCAGCGCCATCAGCTTTCCGATGTATGGATCTCCGCCTCCGCCTGTTCCAAGCAGTGCTGCACCAACAGCGATATCTTCAATTTCTTGTTTGCCTATTTTTCTCATTTTTTAAGCCTCCATGTTTCCAGAATATAAGTTTTGATTTGTATTATTTCTTTTTTCTAAAGATAAGGGACCCGATATAATAAACGATTCCGCTAATCAATAGCGAGTTAATGGATGGAATACCAATTGTGATGATATACCCTGCAGCAAAACCCGCTGCCCAGGCAATCAGTGTAACAGGATGCATTTTTTCAACATCTGTGGGCAGCGTCCCTTGTTCTCTGGATTCATCCAAACTTTTACAGTGTGTTTTTAAAATAAAGTACTCTACCACCATAATTCCCGCAATTGGCGGAACAAGTACGCCGAGGAACACTAAGAAATCAACAAAATAATCCAGCATTCCAAGCACGGAAAGCACCGTTCCAATAATACCAATCACTAATGTAACCTTTGCACGGTTAAGCTTTATTTTAAATACGGAATCAAAAATATTTGTAAAGCCGAGAGACGAAGAATACAGATTCAAATTATTAATTTTAACTGTAGATAAAACAACAGCAAATGCTCCAAGCCAGCCGGATGCTTGTACCATAATACTCACTACATCATTCGTCCGGGCAGCAAGTGCCATCAATACAGCTATCATATTGATTCCAAGTTCCCCAATCAGTACCCCGATGGTAGCCATCCAGAATACATCTTTACCACTTTTAGCAAATCGGGTGAAATCTGGTGTAATAACAGCTCCAATGATAAATCCGCCTGCAACCATTGTAGCAGCTGCCCCCATTGTTAAAGGATCACCAGCCGGAGCTGCAGAGAATAATCCATTGATAGAATGCTCACTAAATACATAATAAACACCGACAGCCATTGCTAATAGAAATAATGGTACGGTAATTGTAGCTGTGATACTCAATAATTTAAAACCGAAGATAACGAGTACAGTAACTCCTAATCCTGTAATCGTAGCAGCAGCTGCATGCGGAAGTGCTCCTCCGGTAGCCTGTACCAGACCATCGGCAAACACAGAGTTTTGAACCCCAAACCACCCGATACAGGAAATAGCAATGACGCCTCCGATAATGCTCGATCCGTATCTGCCGAACCCTGTCCATCTTGAAAGCAAACTGGTGGAGAGACCTTCTTTAGCACCTGCATACCCTAAAAGAAAGCTGATAACCTGTAAAATAACACTTCCCAGCATCGTTGCCCAAAAAGCTTGCCAGAATGTCATTCCATAACCCAGCGATGCACCTAAAATAAATTGGGAAATGGTTGCTAATGCTCCTACTCTAATAATCGTAATACTCCAAAGAGACTGCCTTGCCGATCTGGGTACTCTGGATAGTGAATAATCATCTCCAATATTGGTTTTATTCCCCATTTTTTATTCCTCCTTCGTCATTTCATGCTGTTATGATTGGGTTGTTCAGGCAATAGCTGCTGTTTCGTCCAGCTCATTAAAATGTTATTTCTTTCATTCGCTGTAGAATCCTATCAGAGCGCAGGCCAACCACGCAGACTCCTAAGTGGTTGGCAGGCTAAACCCGTGACTCCTGTCACAACGCCTGCACTTGCACGTCCTGGGACTGCGATTACTCGCCCCATCGAAAACATTTGTGCATCGCAGGGCGAGCTGAAGATCCACTTGAAAAGCGATTTTCTTTTCAAGTTAGCTGAAGCCGTCCCCATGGCAGACTAAGACCGCAACGTCCTGGGGTTGCGATTACTCACCCCATCGAAAAGAGTTGTTGCAACGTCTGCACTAGTACGTCCTGGGACTGCGATTACTCGTCCCATCGAAAACATTTGTACGTCGGAAAGCGGAGTGGTTGGCCGGAGCGGAGCTATGCACCATCATCAAGTCCAAAAAGGCCGGATATTTCACCAAAATGCAAGCATGGTAATGAAGAACATGTTCATCTTGGAATAGCAAGAAATATTTGCTTATTCTTAGGTGCGAAAGTTGAGTTAATAACTTATTTTTTAGAAAACTCGGTATATACTTCGCTTGATATTTCATCATTCATGCCTCTGACAGCATTGAGACCTGCGATTACTCGGTCTATTAAAACCGTTGTTGCAATTACTCGTCCTCTCAAAAAGCATTGCGGCTCCTTGCACTAATTAAAATAACGCTGTTTACATGTATTTAAAATGCAATTCCTCTAATAATGATTGCATCAACTGACTTGCCAGCATAATCTGCTCCTCAAAATCAGCCCCGTCGTATAATTTAATCCCCCAAAAGACGCCGTTACCTATCAAAACGAACTGCTTAATAATTCTGTCAATTTCATCAGCCTGCATCTTCGGATAACTATCTCTTAGTATCGAATCTAAGGATGCGACAAGCCATTCATTATATCGCTTCATATGGTCATATAAATATTGCGAGATTCCCGGTATTGGAGAAGTTACTAATGAAATATAAGCATCCGTTCCTTCCATATCTCCTTTATGGTGGTCTGCAATCCCTTCAAACATGGCAGAAAAAATATTCTGAGCAGGCTCCTCCCGCTTCTCATTCAAAATACTTTTCATTTTATCAAAATGGTTATCCAAAAATTGCTTGAATGCCACGATAAACAAATCTTCTTTATTTTTGTAAAAAAAATAAATAGATGCCGGCTTAATACCAACCTCATTGGCTATTTTCCTCATTGTTGCGCCATGATACCCATTTAAAGCATATTGTTTCAGTGCTGCATCAATTAACTTTTTTTGCAATTCCTCACCACCTAACGATTGTTAGATTATTATATTACCTAACGTTCGTTCAGTCAATGAGTTATTTGATAATTTAATTTAAATAAAATCTTCTCCTAATTTGAATTAATAGGAATCATCCTTGATCTATTCGTGATTCTCCTTTGTACAAAGAAATGGCAACAAAAAACAATCCAACTTTTTGTTAAAAATTGGATTGTCTCTATTTTCCTAGCTTCCCTGTGCTTTTGGCCTGCTGGAGGAAGATAGGAATGTTTGTGTGATTTTTGTTTCAGTTAACGGCCCTTCCGTTGGCGGTGTTTTATACTTCTTTCTTGTTGCTTCTCCCCCGCGTAAATGGCGGATTGCTTTGTGATACTCTAAAATTTCTTTTACTTCCAGTGCCAGTTTGGGATTGATTTCCGGCAGGCGCTCTGTTAAATCCTTATGGACCGTACTTTTGGATACGCCAAATTCTTTTGCAATGGTGCGGACTGTTTTTCTGGTTTCTACAACATGCCTCCCTATTTTAATTGTCCTTTCTTTGATGTAATCATGCACACCGTTCGCCCCCCTAAGTTGTAATTCCGAGGTGTCGTTTGGACAGGGTGTATGTTTTGGGATAGGACTTATAAAAGGATGTTCAAAAAATCCTCTGAAAATGACACATCGAAATTCTACGTTAGCTTGCTTTTCCGCTAACGTTGCGTTTTTAGCCGACTCGGTCCTTTTCATTGCACTTTTTTGAACACATACTATAATAAGCGGTTGACTATTTTTATGTAGTCATTGGTATATAAAAAAAGGGTTCCACTTTAGATGAAGGATACTTCTAAATCACATGTCTTTTCACCTCAGACAGTTCGATTGCATGGTTTGTAATATCATCATATTAAAAAAAACGTTCCTTTATGCTTAAGATTTGTACAAATAATTTCCGGGACAAGATGTATTTTCAAAAGTTCGTTCCTGTATTGCTTTAAAGGATGTTCAAAAAAGCCAATAAAAAACCGGCAATGAAGGATTCATCACCGGTTTTTTTGGTTTCCCAAGCATTTTTTATTATTCTTCTGAATTGTCCAATTCTACATCAATTTCTTCATCTGCTTCTTCGTCTTCATCACTTGGTACTTCTTCTTGCTCTGCTTCTTCTGCGTCTTCTGTATCTTCTTCAGGCTCTGTTACATCTTCTCCTGAAGTCGGTTCATCACTTACTGCTTCATCCTCTTCCGCACTCTCTTCTACGACAATGCTGGATGCCGGCTGTTCAAAGTAGCTTTCAGGATTCACTTCTTTGCCGTCTTTACGGATTTCAAAATGCACGTGTGTTCCGTTGTCTTTACCAAACAAGTTTTTTCCAGCTGTTCCCAGCTTGTCTCCTTGTTCAACCTTATCGCTGACAGTGACAGCTACATCTTCAAGACTAGCATAATACGTTTTTAAATCTTCACTATGAGATAAAACAACCACGTTGCCTAGTAATGGGTCTTCCTTCACTTCTTCTACTGTTCCACTGATAGAAGCCAAAACATCAAATGATTCTGCATCTGCTGCTGCGATATCTACTCCTGTACTTTGATAGTAACGATTGTTGTAAAGTACAAGTGCATTTTCTCTGTCTTCTTGTTCTGCGTTGTAGTCAAAAAATTTAGTTACGATTTCTGCTTCATCTGTGTTTTCAAGCGGCATTCCTACCAATTCCTGCTGGTCAACTACCGGAACGGAATCTTCTTCATTCATTACTGGAAGATATTCTTCCTCTCCATTTCTTTGATCAGCCGGTTCTGAAACATCAGATCCTGCATTTTGATACCAAACGACTGCTGCTAATAAAACAGCTGCGATACTTAAATACATTGCTGGGAAAAACCATTTCTTGCGGAAAATTTGGCTCCATTTATTTTTTGGGCCTTTGAATTCCTCTTTCATTTTCATCACCTCTGCAACCATTGTGAGCAGAAAAAGAGAATTATATACATGGCTATGAAAAAATTTTTTTGATTTTCATAATAAGTAGTTTATGCAGAGGTTTTCATAGATAGGTTATTTCCCTTTTATCCTGGTTTAAGATAGAAGGAAAAGCTTCATCGCAGCAGCTTCAAAAGCATCTGATTCTCAAACCATATGAAGCAGTTTTTTGCACATGAATAGAAAAGACATTGATAGGCTTACCCTATTTTTTTGATAAAAAATCCCCCGTCTCAGTTAGAAACGAGGGTTGGTGCTATTTCACCTATCTGGCTGATTTCAACATCTGTGTAATAGTGATGAATGATTTCTTCATAGTTTTTACCTTCTGCCGCCATGCCATTTGCTCCGTATTGACTCATGCCGACACCATGCCCATAGCCTTGTGTTGTAAAAATCAAATGGCTGTCACTCTGTTCAATGGCAAAGTCACTGGATCTTAAGCCCAATTTATCGCGAAAATCCGGACCAGTAAATGCATTTCCGGCAACGGTTATTTCATCTACTCTGCCGCTGTCTGTATGGCTGATCTCCATCGGAATGGCCTTATCATCCTGAAGCGGGATTTCTAAAGCCTCGGATACCTCTGCGACAGTCAGCGTTGTCTGCTGGGTGAATTCTGGTGACGCTTCATCCCAAGGACTCTCTACACTGCGTAGGTAGGCAACCTCGCCTTCCCAATAATCCTCTGAATTTTCCGTGTATCCATTGCTGGTGGAGAAGAAGGAGGCCGTAATCGGCGCACTATTGTAAGTAATAATCTGCCCTTCTGTCTCTTTCACCGCTTGATTTATTTTGTTCATTTTTTCATGATATTCTGCTCCCCACTGTTCTTGGAGCTCCTGTTCACTTTTATATACTTGATGCTGTGTCGAATCGGTCAGGTCATAGCTGTCGTTTTTCTCGCCGTTTAATAAAAAGTTAACTGTAAATGTTCTTGCAGCAATCGCCTGTGCTTTTAATGCCTCCAGTTCAAACTCTGCCGGCATCTCCGAAGAAACCACACCAGCGACATATTGCTCTACCGGAACATTTTCCACTTCTTCATTACTCACGCGCATGACAGAAACATTGAATGGAGAAGCCCCGACTTCTACTGCTTCGTCGCTGGTTGCTGTCTCTTCTGGAGGATTTTCTGGCTCATCCTCTTCATCTGGCTTTGCTTCCTCCTTATTGTCTACCGTCTCTGAGCCTACGCTAATTTGATTCTCTGTCTTAGACATTTGCACAACTACTGTCGGGACAGCAAGAATAAAAATTATCATAACCATAAAAACCGTGATGACTATCTGCTTCCAAGGAGACGGGCGCTGAGGCTTATAATGCACTGATTTCCGATTAGAAAAAGGTACGATTTTCTGCATTGGCTGGTTCGATATCCTGTTTTTCTGCTTCAATTGCTTCATTTTCTTATGAATTGCTGTGTTTTTCCGTTTATATTTTTTGTTATACACGTTCCTCCTCCTTTTCTTAAGAGTGATAAGCTGTTTATATCTATCATGCCTACTATTAAATCTATACATTTTGCCGGCAAAATAGACCTTTTCTTAAGAAAAAATGTGAGAAGTACGTTATGCAAATGGAAAATTAAAAAGGAAACTTTATTCAGCGGGGAGGTTTTGCGACCCTGCGGAATAAGGGTTAAAAACTTGGTGCGTGACATTCTCGGACCGCGATTACCAATGTTGTCAGGTTAAAACGCCGCTGCGACGGGTTTTGGTGGGGTGAGTAATCGCAACCCCAGAAAAACACTACGCTAGATAGGTTTTATTACTATCTGTATCAAAACTAATAAAATTCACTAATCTAAAAGCATTGCTTCCATTACGCGTCCCATCGAAAACCATTGCAATCAGGCGTTCCGCCAAAAACATTTATGGTATCGTCTATATTAAAACATCGTATCCAACAAGAAATTTGGACAGGCTTCCATTATCTCACTTATCAAAAAATTTCGCTTTTATGATATACACACAAAAAACCATAGAAGGGCTCTATTGTTTAAGAGTTTCCATGGTTTCTCCTGCTATGATTGGATTTCTTCTTCGACAATTTCTTTTGTCCGCTGCGGTCCTGTTGTCAGGCTGTCTTGATAATTTTTATCATAGAGGTGACAGGCTACACGATGCCCGGGATCTATCTCTTGCCATACCGGCTTGACGTCCTTGCATATCTCCATTGCCATGGGGCATCTTGTTCGAAATACACAGCCAGAGGGCGGGTTGATAGGGCTTGGCAATTCGCCTTCTAAAATAATCCGCTCTCTCTTTTCTTCTATATCCGGATCTGGGATCGGGATAGCTGATAGCAGGGCTTTGGTATAAGGATGCAATGGATTTTCATAGAGCGCTTCTCCGCTTGTTTCCTCTACTAAATTCCCTAGATACATTACGCCGATCCGGTCTGAAAATTGCTTTACCATCGATAGGTCATGGGCAATAAATAAGAACGTCAGCCCTTTTTCCCGCTGCAGCCGCTTCATCAGATTGACGACCTGCGCCTGCACAGAAACGTCCAATGCAGAGATAGGCTCATCCGCAATAATAAAGTCCGGGTTTAGCGCGAGCGCTCTTGCAATTCCGATTCGCTGGCGCTGTCCGCCGCTGAACTCATGTGGATAGCGGTTCACATGATCCCGGCTGAGCCCTACCTCTTCCAACAGTTCATATATCCGGTTCATCAGGTCTTTTTTCTTCTTAAAAACCCCATGTACCTCCAGCGGCTCAGAGATAATTTCCCTAATGGTAGACCGGGGATTCAGCGAAGCATAGGGGTCCTGAAAAATCATCTGCATCTTACGGTAGAGAGCGAATTGTTCCTTTTCCGTCAACCCATGGACATTTTCATAATTAAACCAAACATCCCCGCTTGTTTTTTCATATAATCCTAGAATCGTGCGGCCGATGGTAGATTTTCCGCAGCCGGATTCGCCAACCAGCCCATACGTTTCCCCTTTAAAAATATGAAAAGATACATCATTAACAGCTTTTAAAATATCTGACCTCCCGACATCAAAGTATTTCACTAGATTTTTTACTTCCAGGATTTTATCTTCCATCTCCTCACCTCCAGTATCTTCTTGCTGCGCAGAGCTCCTTTTCATACTCGGTCCCTTTTAAAGGCGTGATTTCCACCCCTTTTCCGGTTTGCGGGGAATGCAGCATTTCTCCATTTCCTTTATAGATGCCGACATGATGGATGGCTCCTTTCCCTTCCTGATAGGCAAAGAAAAGCAAATCTCCCGGCTTGAGGGCATCGATTGCAATTTCTTCTCCCGCCCTCGCCTGGTCTCCCGCATCCCGGGCAATCCAGTAACCATTTGCTTTATGTGCAGCATAGGCCAGACCGGAACAATCATAGCCGAAGGAGCTCATTCCTCCCCAGAAATAATCCAATCCGATGAAGGGAAGAGCTGCAGTGACAATATCTGCTCCGCTGCCCTGTTTTATCCCGTCCTCTTTTGTCACGGTGACTGTTTTTTCTTTGGCGATCTGCTGCTTTCCGGATGGTGTTTGTACATAAACATGTGCTTCCCTCTCCCCTAAATAAGGCAGTATCGTTAAATAACTCAGCTGGATGCGCGTGTCTTTCGCCGGGTCTTCCAGCCAGGCATTGTCTGTCTTCACCACAATATATTTATCCTGAAGCCATGCTTCTTTATCCACGCTTGTCAATTGCCGGAGAGGGATATATCCAGGATAGCCTCTGGAATCTTTTTTGGACGGCTGGAACGGAGCAATCACATGCGCCCAGTCTCCCTCTTCTTCTAAAACGATAACAGGCTCGCCATATAGCGTTTGCGATTGTACGCGATTTTCATTACATAGTGCCAAGCTTTCCTCATAGGTTAAGGAATTGACCCATTTTAATATATCTGTAGGATGGGAGGTTCCATCTTTATCCTCTGCTCTGGCTGCCTGCGGATTGGTCCAAATTGTTGCAGCCTGTACATTTGTTACATGGAATGTTTTCGGAAGCTCCTTCAACAACTGCTGCATTCTACCAGCTCCCTTCCCTTTTGATTGTTTGCAGATAAGCTTTCTTCACTGATTTTATCCCGAGTCCGGATTGATTTGAAAACGTAATTTGATTTCCCTTTCCCTGATACTGGATACCGCCTTCCAAAATATCATCGGACAGCATCAGCGGCGCATCAAAATCAAAGCGGATCACCGCCGGATGACTGGCTGCAAAATGAGCTGCTGCGGTAATGCCCAGCTTGGTCTCTATCATGCTTCCGACCATACATGAGACACCAAAATCCTGAGCCAGGTTCGCGATTTTTATAGCCTGATGGATTCCGCCGGACTTCATCAATTTAATATTGATTAAATCTGCCGCCCCCATTTCCAGCACACGGCGTGCATCCTGTGTGGAAAATACCGCTTCGTCAGCCATAATTGGTGTTGTGGTACGTTCGGTAATATATTTGAGCGCCTGCACATCATGTGCCGGCACAGGCTGCTCTACCAATTCCAAATTTAATCCCAGCTCTTCCATTTGTGTAATAGCTTTCACAGCCTCTTTCGCCGTCCAGCCCTGGTTGGCATCTAACCGTATCAGCACATCCTCTCCTGCAGCTTTCCTGATAGCAGCTACCCGTTCTATATCTTTTTCTGCCGGGTCCTTGCCTACTTTCACCTTTAAAATCCGAAACCCATTCTCTTTATATAATTTTGCATCCTGCTCCATCTGTTCCGTCTCATTCACGCTGACCGTATAATCATTTTCAATCTGCGAACGATAGCCTCCCAGGTATTGATATAAAGGCTGTTCGGCTGCTTGAGCAAGACAATCATACAATGCCATATCCACTGCAGCCTTGGCGCTTGTATTGCCTGTGATTGCTTTCTCTAAACGGGCAAATACAGCTGCATAAGAACATAATGATGCATCGATTATAACCGGACGGAGCACTTTATCCATTGCATAATGGATGCTCGCCAGGCTTTCCCCTGTAATAACATGTGTCGGCGGGGCTTCTCCCCAGCCAGTGATGCCATTATCGCAGGTTATTTTCACAACTATACTTTCCGCAATGGTTACTGTGCGCAACGCTGTTTTAAATGGGGTATGCAATGGAATCGAGCTATGATAAAGTTCCAAATCAACAATCTTCATGCTAAACAGCCCTTTCTATGTGGGTAATTCTCTCTTTCATTAACGGACTCCCGGCGACAGCTGAAGTGTTTTCGTTCTGCTGGATAACGTTGCTTTTGCCCCCAAAGGAATAGAGAAATGCGGAAAACAGTGGCCAATTCGGAAACCGGCAACAACCGGCTTGGTATAATTTCTAAAATAATGTTTCCAGACTTCCTCCATCCTCAGACTGGGCTGGACTTTCGGTTCAGCTTCCGCAAAGTCGCCAATAATGATACCGGCAGCATCCTTTAGTTTCCCAGCCAGACGAAGCTGGTTCATCATCCCGTCAACTCGATACGGCTCCTCTCCAATATCCTCGATGAACAGCAGCTTATCCTTTGTTACAATTTCATAGGGCGTTCCGATTGTCTGCACCAGGAGAGAAAGATTTCCACCGACAATGCTGCCCGTGGCTTCTCCTTCTCGATAGACAGTCAGCGGAGAAATGCTTTCCGAATAAATGAGATTGGTCGGCCCGAACAACTGTCTAAACAGCTGACTGGAAAGCGTATCGAAGTCTTTTTTCACTATATCCGATGCCGGCATCGGGCCATGGAACGTAATCAGGCCTGTTGCTTGCCGGATAGCTGTATGTAAAAATGTAATATCGCTGTATCCCCAGATAATTTTGGGATTTTTTTTGATTAATTCCATATCTAATTTATCAATGAAACGCCCCGTACCGTATCCGCCTCTGGCAAAAATGATCGCTTTGATGTTCCGGTCGGCAACCATCTGATGAAAATCTGCTAACCGATGGGTATCCTTTCCTGCTAAATAGCCATATTGATCATAGACATGCTGTCCAAGCTTTATCCTTAAACCCATATTTTCAAAAAAGGAGAAGGATTGCTCCAGTTTTTCTTTTTTTACAGGACCGGCCGGCGCAATCATTCCGATGGTGTCCCCAGTTTTCAAACGATAAGAAAGCATCTATATATCCTCCTTTTTTGGCAGTTAAGAAAGTATAAACTTTCTTAACTGCATAAGTGTAACTAAGGTTGTCACCTAAGGGCTTAGTGACAACCAAGTTTTCTAAAAACAGAGACAGGCTCATATATGAATGAGCCTATCCTGTTTACCGCAGTTCCCCTGTACCTTACTCCGTCTTATCTGCGTATTTCAAATCAAAGTATCCTACCGGGTGGCGAAGGATTCCCTCCACGCCATCTGCTTCCAGAACAACCACGTTATAGTAGCGGATTGGCATGGCAATCATTTCTTCAGCCAGCATTCTTTCTGCTTCGTATAGATATTCATAGCGCTGCTCTTCATCTGTTTCGCTTTTACCTTTTTGAATCAGCTCGTCATATTCTTCACTTTCAAACCCGGTACGGTTCATATAAGAATCTGAGACAAAGCTTTCTAAGAAGTTGACTGGATCAGCATAATCATTGATAAATGAGCTTCTTGAGAATTGCAGTTCCAGATTTTGCTGCGCTTCTGCAAACACATTCCATTCCTGGTTCTCCAGTGTGACCTCCACGCCTAAGTTTTCACTCAACATATTTTGCATGGCTTCTGCAATCGCTTGAATAGTGTCGCTGGTATTAAAGGATAGTACAATCGGCGGCAGCTCATCATAGCCTTCTTCCTTCATTCCTTCTGCGAGCAGCTCTTGGGCACGTTCCGGATCAAATGCTACTAAATCGCCGTTTTCTTCACGGAAATCGTTTCCGTCCGGTGCGGTAAAGCCAGGTGATACAAAACCGTATGCAGGCTCTACCCCTTGTTTAACGACGTATTCCGCAATATCATCGCGGTTAATAGCGTATGAAAACGCCTGTCTGATTTTCTTATTTTGGAACGGTTCTTCTGTCAGGTTAAAACGAAAGAATTCCAGTCCGCCATATTCCCCGATAAATACATTATCTCCATCTATCAATTCATCAGATAGCTCTGGAGGCACGCTCGCTGTATCCAGCTCGCCTGTCTGGAACATTTGGTATTGTGTATTTGAATCGTTAACCATGGAAAAATGAACATAATCCAGGTTAACAGCATCTGCATCCCAATATTCTGGATTCTTTGCAAAAATCATTTCGCTATCATGATCCCATGAATCTAACATGTATGGACCATTTGCTACAAACGTATCTGCTTCAGCATGCCAGTCTGGCGTTTCTTCAGCAACCTGATGGTTGATTGGGAAAAATGCCGGGTTGGTAAGCAAATCCAGGAAGAATCCAGTCGGCTGAATTAAAACAACTTCCAATGTCTTATCATCAATGGCTGTGACATTGACATCATCGGCCGAACCTTCCCCGCTGTTGTATTCTTCTCCGCCTTCAATGTAGTAAGCTAAAAATGCGGCAGCAGAAGCTGTATCAGGGTCCAGCATATGCTTCCAGGCAAAGACAAAATCTTCTGCAACCACAGGGTCTCCATTAGACCAATTGGCATCCTCCCGCAAATGGAATGTATACGTCAATCCATCCTCAGAAATATCCCAGCTCTCTGCCACCCCTTCTGCTGCTTCTGAATTCTCATCCAGACGTGTCAACCCTTCCATCAGATTATTCAAAGGATCCCAAGATACCTGATCAAAGCCAATGGATGGATCGAGGGAGGTCGGCTCTTGACCGTTGTTGATATATAATGTCTTTCCATCCAGATCCGGCGTTTCTTCTGCAGCAGCATCCTCTCCGCCCTCCTCGCCATCCGCTTCTTCTGCTGTATCCGTGTCCGCATCATCCGGCTCTTCTCCTGCATCCTCGCCCGCTGTACATGCAGCGAGAACAAATGCTGTAAAAAGTACCAGGAGTACCCATAAAAGCTTCTTTCTACTCATTGTTTTGCCCCCTTTTTAAGTTTGTAAGACATTTGCAGCTAACAGCCGCTTGGCCCGCTCATCTTGCAGCCAGCAATCCACATAATGTGTATCGCTGATTTTTTCTGGAGCGGGGTAAACTTTATCACACACCTCCATCGCAAATGGACATCGCGCTGTAAAAGGACATCCCTTTGGAGGTGAGAATAAATCAGGTGGTGTACCAGCAATCGGCTTTAATTCTTCCTTGGCATCTAATCTGGGAACAGAATGGAGCAGCCCTTGTGTGTATGGATGCTTCGATTCGTAGAATATTTCCCGTTTGCTGCCGGATTCAATAATTTTCCCAGCATACATCACAACAATGCGGTCTGCTATCTTTGCGACCACGCCCAGGTCATGCGTAATCAAAATAATCGATACCCCAGTCCGCTCCTGGATGGTTGCAAACAATTCCAAAATCTGTGCTTGAATGGTCACATCCAGTGCAGTCGTCGGCTCATCCGCTATCAGCAAATCCGGATCACAGATTAGAGCAATTGCAATCACAATCCGCTGACGCATTCCCCCGCTAAACTGATGCGGATATTGTTTTAAACGTTCCTCCGGGTTAGGAATTCCGACCAGGTTCATCATTTCAACCGCTTTTGCCTTCGCTTGTGTCCCCGATATTTTCTTATGTTCCTTTAACCCCTCCATCAGCTGTGTGCCAATGGTTAAGGTTGGATTAAGTGCTGTCATTGGATCTTGAAAAATCATTGAAATATCTACTCCGCGGATGGACCGCATTTTCTTCTCCGAATATGCTGCCAGATCCTGCCCTTTAAAAATAACGGAGCCTTTCGTGATTTTCCCCGGCGGATCCGGAATCAGCCGCATAATGGCATTGGAGGTAACACTTTTTCCACAGCCGGATTCCCCGACGATTGCTAAGGTTTCTCCTTTATCCAAGTGAAAACTGACGCCCCGGACAGCTTGGACTGTCCCTCCATACGTAGTAAAGGTCACATGCAAGTCGTTTACCTCGAGTATTCTTTCCAAGTTGCCCACCTACTTTCTTAATTTCGGATCAAGTGCATCCTGCAGACCGTCCCCCAAGACATTGAAGGCAAACATCGTAAAAGAGATAAAAAATGCCGGGAAGAACAAAGTCCACCAGTTTCCGGATAAAATCGCTCCTAATGAATCGTTTGCCATCACTCCCCAGCTGGCAAACGGGGCTTGAATCCCAAGACCGATAAAGCTTAAGAATGCTTCGGCAAATATTGCAGACGGCACGGTTAAGGTCATTTGAACAATAATGGGTCCCATCGTATTCGGAAGGAGGTTCTTCCGGATGATCCGCGATGTTTTCGTACCAAATGATTTCGAAGCGAGGACAAATTCATAGTTTTTAATTTGCAGCACCTGTCCCCGCACAATTCGGGCCATCCCTACCCAGCCGGTAATGGTCAATGCCAAAATAATCGTTCCAAGACTCGGCCCGAGTACAACTAAAAGTAAAATAACAACTAATAGATAAGGCAAGCCATATAACACTTCAATCATACGCATCATCACATTATCCGTACGGCCGCCCTTGTAACCGGAGATTCCTCCCCAGATAATCCCGATGGTGACGTCAATCAAGGCAGCTACCAGACCGACAAATAAGGAAATACGGGCGCCGTACCACGTCCGTGTAAACACATCTCTCCCTGCATTATCCGTGCCAAACCAATGCTCCATCGAAGGCGGCTGATACTGATTCGGAAGGTCTTGTCTGTTTACTTCATAAGGAGAAATAACCGGACCGAAAATAGCCATAATCGTCAGTAAGACGAGAAAGATCAGCCCAAGCATGGCCATCTTATTTTTCACCAGACGCCGCCAGGCATCCTGCCAATACGAT
The DNA here is from genome assembly GCF_038004725.1 of Oceanobacillus sp. FSL K6-0251. NCBI lineage: Bacteria > Bacillati > Bacillota > Bacilli > Caryophanales > Bacillaceae > Oceanobacillus > Oceanobacillus sp. FSL K6-0251. The sequence goes on from NZ_JBBORS010000001.1 coordinate 4,201,881, forward strand.
AAGGATGGACGGGACACTTCCTCCATTTTTTCTTTATCCTTTTCTTTCCACGAAAACCATTCATCAGGGATAGCGGCCGGTGTCTCAAAATGCTCCATTTCTTTCTCTGGTTTCATCTTGATCTGCCCCCTTTCTGATGCATCTTGATTCGTGGATCAAGTATTCCATAGACAATGTCCACCAGAAAAAGCATAATAATCAAGAAAGCGCTGTAAAAAACAGTGGTCCCCATAATTACCGGGTAATCACGCTGGTTAATGCTTTCCACAAAATATCTTCCCATTCCCGGTATCGCAAAAATCTGTTCAATCACAAAGGTTCCTGTCAAGATCCCTGCAAAGAGGGTTCCCATAATCGTCACAACTGGCATTAACGCGTTCCGGAGCGCATGCTTGAAAATGACCTTCCAAGGCGACAGTCCTTTTGCCTTTGCCATTTTAATATAATCCTGTGTCAGCACCTCCAGCATTGTAGAGCGTGTCAAACGGGCAATAATTGCCATTGGTCCTGTCGCAAGCGCAAGGATAGGAAGCACCATGTGAGCGGGGCTTCTCCAGGTGGCTGCCGGAAATATTTCCAAATTTACCGCCAGCTGCTGAATAAGAATCGTAGCTAAAATAAAGTTTGGTATCGAGATGCCTAAAACAGCAATCCCCATAGTTAGATAATCAAGAAAGCCGTTATGCCGCAGCGCTGCAATTATTCCAATCAATACGCCGGAAACGACTGCCAGGGCAATCGTGATGATTCCCAGTTCAAAGGAAATTGGAAAACCCCGTGATAAAAGGTCATTTACTGTCTGATTAGGCTGCTTGATAGAAGGTCCGAATTCAAAGGTGACAATGGATTTAATGTAAAGCAAATATTGTATGTAGTAAGGCTGATCTAAATTATAATGCGCCTCCAGGTTAGCCTGTACCGTTGCATTTGATGACTGATCTGTGTTAAAAGGAGATCCTGGTATATTTACCATTAATACAAAAGTAAGGGTAATGATCACCCATAGTGTAACAATCATAATAAGTAAGCGCTTAAAAATGTATTTCAGCATACCTTTCACCTCACTATCATATCTTTTTATAAAAAAACATTCCGTATATAAAGAAAAGAAAAACGAACCTGTTAATTAAAAAGAATAAATCAGCTTGTTACTAATGATAAATATGTTTGTTTCTTGTATTCATTACACTTTAAGAGGTGGTTTAGAAGCTTTAGGAAAATGTTGTCTGCATGGCCAGTTCCGTCATAACCAGCATCGCTTGATAGGCTTCCTTCATATCTTTTGCCTGGAAGCGCACTTTGGTTGTGCCGGGAATCCATAGCGTGCCGGGCATTAAATTGGCCCATTCTGCCTGTCCGCTGTTATTAAATTCGATCGTCAGCTCTGGATTTTCTGGAGGAATCAATGGGGATACAAGCTTGCGGTTATCCAGAGCGAGCTTTACTTTTTCTTTAAGCAACAGACCTGCTTTTTTAGGTGTTAAACTTTTTACGGAGGATCTCGAGATTGTTTCCTTTACAACAGCAGTGGTGACATGCGGGATTAATTTCTCTGCTTCTGCCGCTGCCTGGTCATCTCCTGCTACAAATAAAACAGGTACACCAAAGTATCCGGCAAGATATGCATTCATTCCCATCTCCCCGATACAATGATCATTCAGATAAAAGTTACGGATAGCGTGTATCATTGAGTGTGACATCACCCCGCGCTGCCCTGCTCTTGCATGATAACCTACAAAGAAAACACCGCTATAGCTGTCATTTAATCCTTGCATCATTGAAAAGGGCTTGACCTCTCCCGTTATTAATAAGGCATCCGGATGAATCTCATCAATAAGTAAATTGTTCATCTTGGAATGGCTGTCGTTCACTAATACTTCTTCTGCTCCTTCATCAAAGGCAGCTTGAATCACGTAATTTGCTTCATCCGTCATTATTTTGCGGGCTCTTTCATAATTATGCTTCCGCCAATCCACAAAGCTGGCGTCGGGAAGTCCTGTTATTCCTTCCATATCCACAGAGATATACATTTTCATTTTCATCACCCAATCGAAATATTAGTAATTTTCTCAAATATAGCATGTTTCATGAAAAGTGAGAAGAGAAATATTGTAAAAAAATGAATTATCACTCATTTCTTTTTCTAACATTTTATTTCGAAAAACGAATAGACTGCTGATTTAACGTAACTTGTTACTAACCATATCTATTTAATAAGATTTGAAAAAATAATTCTTTATACCTATGTAACCTGACAACATTGTTGCGATTACTTGTCCCATCAAAAACCGCCGCTTGTTATAGTGGTTAATTACAGAAAAATGAAAAAGACGCATCTCCATGAGATACATCTTTTTTGAAAGGATTACGATAGTATTATTCCGTTACAAATTCACTTAATTCGACATTTTCTTCTACACCTAATGGCTGTAATACAACACCATTTTCATCAACGCGTCTAATGTCTGCGCCAAGATTCGCTAATTTTCCTACGATATCAACATATCCGCGATCTAAGTGCTTCAGCTCTGTAACCCGTGTATAACCGTCACTTACAAGTCCTGCTAAAATCAGTGCTGCTGCTGCGCGTAAATCTGTCGCTGCCACTTCTGCACCCTGTAATTTAGAAAGACCTTCGATAATCACACTGCGGCCTTCAATTTTAATATTCGCATTCATACGGCGAAATTCTTCTACATGCATAAAACGGTTCTCAAATACGGTTTCAGTGATAACACTGGTTCCCTTCGCACATAACATCAATGCCATCATTTGTGATTGCATATCTGTCGGGAAACCTGGATGCGGCAATGTTTTAATATCTGTAGATTGCGTCGCATCAGAACCAATAACTCGTAATCCGCCGTCTTCATCAATCACTTGCACGTTCATCTCTTCCAATTTGGAAACCACTGAACTTAAATGTTCACGCACAGCATTTTCAATTAATATATTTCCTTTTGTAATTGCTGCTGCAACCATAAATGTTCCTGCTTCAATACGATCTGGAATCATGATATGCTCTGTTCCGTAAAGCTTTTCCACACCGTGGATACGGATGGTTTCAGTACCAGCTCCAACGATTCTTGCGCCCATTTTATTTAAGTAGTTAGCTAAGTCAACGATTTCAGGTTCTTTCGCTGCGTTTTCAATCACTGTTTTTCCATCTGCTAATGCAGCGGCCATCATGATATTTTCTGTAGCACCAACACTTGGCATATCTAAATAAATTTTCGCGCCATGCAGGCGGCCATTTGATTTAGCTTCTACAAAACCATTACCAACGTGAATCTCTGCTCCCATAGCTTCAAAACCTTTTAAATGTAAGTCAATTGGACGTGATCCAATTGCACATCCTCCAGGCATAGCTACCTTTGCGTGTCCATAGCGGGCTAATAATGGTCCCAGCACAAGCACGGATGCACGCATTTTTCTTACATATTCAAACGGGGCTTCTGTCTCCAGCTTAGCAGAAGCATCAATCATTACTGTTTTTTCTGTTGAATCAAATTCCACATTGGCATTTAAGTTGCGAAGCACTTCATTAATTGTGTATACGTCTGCTAATACTGGTACTTCTTTAATAATACTTTTTCCTTCACTAGCTATTAAGCTAGCAGCAAGTACAGGCAGGACTGCGTTTTTAGCACCTTCAACACGCACAGTGCCTTCTAACTTTCGTCCGCCACCAACGATGATTTTTTCCATGTCATAAATCCCCTTCAGAATCTAATTTCCCTATTATTAATATTCATTGATTAGGATAGGTGTTCCTATCATAAAACTCTTTTCCCCTTGACGATCTGCAACAGTGGTAATTTGCACATTTTTTGGGTCATTCTCCATGAAATAAAACTGCTCCCATGTTTTTGTATACCCGTATGTACTTTTTTCAATCCTAGAATTTTCTATATTGTCATTTTTAGTCGAAATATGCTCTATATTAAAATATGTCGCTGCTTCATTTAAAATTACATCGTGATTCATTATATCACTATCTTGTATAGATAGACAAGTATATAGTTGTGTCTCTTTTGTTAAATAATTCTTTTGTACAGCTCTTTTCTCTTTTTGATACTTTTGGCTTATTTGGTTATTCCAATCAGTCCCATGCATAACAACAATTACCTCTGCCGGCTCTTCCTTATCCACAGGAAGAATCACATTATATATTACGTAAAAGGGGTCCTCTTTGTGACGACTCTCAAAAGTATACTTTATCCGGTTTTCATCCTTATCCTCCTGTAGCGTATACGTTGCTTCCAGCTGCTGAACAAGATGTTGTGCCTCTTCTGCTGCCATCTGTTCCTTCATCGTTACCTCCCAAAAGTCGATATTCCAATCGTTCGACATCGCAAATGCACCTAAGTCCTGCATTTCATCCTCCTGATAAGGCTGGCTGAAGGCCTGGTTAACAAAAAAGCAAATAAGCAGCAAAAAACAAATAGCCTGTTTGTTTCGCTGACCTCGATTTTGGAATGCCTGAAGGGGGCTTGCTTGGGTAAAAGGGAAATTAGAATGAAAAAGAATTTTATGAAACATAAAAAAACCTCCTATCAAATCTATTAATCTCAGTTTTGACAGAAGTTTTTATATCAATACATATATGGAAGAAAAAAGATATATTAAATCACCAGACCATTGTAATATATCAAGAAAGAACCTGCTTACACCTGTTCCAATCATAATCGTAATAAACAGAAGAAACACTCTTGCTTCTGCTGATCTTCCTTTTTTAAATATCGTTTCAATCCGGATGGCAGTAACTACTTTCCAAGTCAGATAAATAAACATGATATGGGAGAAGATACTGAGCAAAGCTAATTGTCCTGCTGAAAACATAACAAACTCCTTTCTTTATACGCTGAAATATTATTTTTTAAATGATTGTCGGATTTATACCTGCCGCTATAATGGTTATGACGGTGGTCAGTAACCGCACCCCACTAAAAACGTTCGCTGATTACTCTTTTCAATCACCATCTCGGCATTATTATAAGAAAACAAAATTCTAATTTCTTACTTTCATTTATATATACCATTCCACTTTTATTTTTTGTCTTATATTGTGGAATAATATTTTCAATGCATCATTTCCCGGGAAATTATAACATATTTCGTTTTATTTCCTTGATAAGAAGTACTTTTGATATCGATAACAGCCAATATGAATTATTTATTATTCAACTGTTTACTCCCTTCTTAAAACAATTTTATTCAGAGGGAGTCCTGCAGTCAGTTACACTGCGATAAAATAAACTCCCTATCCATCATTTAGGCAGGGAGTTTATTTATTTAAAACTTATATTATGAATTTGCGATTTCCAGACGATTAATTGCCCGTTTTAATGCAAGTTCAGCACGATATCTATCTACTGTATCGCTTTTATCCTGAAGACGTTTCTCTGCACGTTCTTTTGCTTGCTTTGCACGCAAAACGTCGATATGATCAGCAGTTTCCGCAGACTGTGCCAGGATAGTTACTTTATCAGGCTGTACTTCCATAAAGCCTCCGCTGATTGTAACCTGCTTCGTATCGCCTGATTTCTTCAAGCGGACAATACTAATCTGCAGTGGCGAGACAAGCGGAATATGCTTTGGCAGGATTCCAATTTCACCAGTTTCCGCTTTACAGACAACCATATCAAAGCTATCTTCCAGAATCGGACCTTCAGGAGTGACGACACTTACTTCTAATGTACTCAATGTTTACCCCTCCTACAGCTGGCCTCGAAGCCATAAGGATGATACATTGGTCTTTCATTTATGAATCATCCTCTGCTGTCTATTATTCCGAAGCTTTTGCTTTTTCAACTACTTCTTCGATACGTCCAACAAGACGGAAGGCATCCTCTGGAAGGTCATCGTACTTTCCTTCAAGAATTTCTTTGAAGCCTTGAACCGTTTCTTTTACCGGAACATACGAGCCAGGCTGCCCAGTGAACTGCTCAGCAACGTGGAAGTTTTGCGATAAGAAGAATTGAATACGGCGTGCGCGGGAAACTACCAGCTTGTCCTCATCACTTAACTCGTCCATACCAAGAATTGCAATAATATCCTGCAATTCACGGTATTTTTGAAGTGTTTGCTGTACTTCTACCGCAACACGATAATGCTCCTCGCCAACCACTTCCGGGTCAAGTGCACGAGAAGTTGATGCTAATGGATCCACGGCAGGATAGATACCTTGCTCAGAAAGCTTACGATCTAAGTTTGTCGTTGCGTCCAAGTGAGCGAAAGTAGTTGCCGGCGCTGGATCAGTATAGTCATCGGCCGGTACATAAATTGCTTGAATTGATGTTACAGAACCTTTATCCGTTGAAGTGATACGCTCCTGTAATCGTCCCATTTCTGTAGCAAGTGTCGGCTGGTAACCTACGGCTGAAGGCATACGTCCAAGAAGTGCGGATACCTCCATACCTGCTTGGGTAAAACGGAAGATATTATCAATAAACAATAATACGTCCTGACCTTGTTCATCACGGAAATATTCTGCCATCGTAAGACCTGTCAATGCCACACGCATACGGGCACCAGGCGGCTCGTTCATCTGACCAAATACCATCGCTGTTTTTGCAATAACTCCAGAGTCGCTCATTTCATAGTAAAGGTCATTTCCTTCACGGGTACGTTCTCCAACACCCGCAAATACAGAAATACCACCATGCTCTTGAGCAATGTTATTGATTAATTCTTGAATTAATACGGTTTTACCTACACCGGCTCCGCCAAACAGACCGATCTTACCACCCTTGATATATGGGGCAAGCAAGTCTACAACTTTAATACCTGTTTCCAGGATCTCTGTTTCTGTAGAAAGATTCTCAAAATCCGGTGCTTCCCGGTGAATTGGATCTAAGCGGGTGCCTGCTGGAAGCGGCTCATCTAAATCAATTTTTTCACCTAAAATATTAAATACTCGTCCTAATGTAACATCTCCAACAGGGACAGAAATCGGTCGACCTAAATCTTCTACTTCTGCTCCGCGCTGGAAACCATCTGTTGAGGACATTGCAATTGTACGAACACTATGATCACCAAGGTGAAGGGCTACTTCAAGCGTTAAATCTTCACCTGACTGTTTACTGCGTACTACTAATGCATTGTTTATAGCTGGGAGCTGACCATCTTCAAAACGTACGTCAACGACCGGTCCCATCAGCTGTGTTACGCGTCCTTTCGTCATCTGTTCCCCTCCTAACTTAACTTACCTGCGTGCCTATTCAAGCGCTGCTACACCGCCGACGATTTCGGTAATCTCTTGGGTAATCGCTGCTTGACGTGCACGGTTATATGAAAGTTCTAAATCACCAATCAATTCATTTGCATTATCTGTTGCACTGCGCATTGCTGTCATACTTGCAGCATGCTCACTTGCTTTTCCGTCAAGTAATGCGCCAAAAATCAAGCTCTCTGCATATTGAGGTAAAAGTACTTCCAGAATCTCCTCCTGATTCGGATCAAATTCATAATCAGAGGCAGAAGCGCTTTGTTCTTCTATATTTTCAATCGGCAGAAGCTGTTTATTTGTGACTACTTGAGAAATCGCACTTACATAATGATTATAAATAATATGAAGTTCATCAATTTCCTCATCAGCATACATTTGCACAGCTTCAGAAGCAAGGTCTTTCACATCTGCAAATGAAGGATGGTCTGACATTCCTAATATACTCTGGGCAACTGGAAGTCCGCGTTTACGGCAAAAGTCATATCCTTTTCTCCCAATCACAATAAGGGTATATTCATCTTTTGAGGAATGATTCTGTTCAATTTTATTTATAAGGTTTTTTAAAATATGACTATTATACGCTCCAACTAAACCACGGTCAGAAGTGATGATCAGATAGCCTGTTTTCTTCACTTCCCGCTTCGTAAGCATCGGATGCTGTAAGTCTGTATTGGCATTTGCAATACTGCTAACTACTTCCTGCAGCTTCTCTGCGTATGGAACAAATCCGCGGGCATTTTGTTCTGCCTTAGACATTTTAGATGCCGATACAAGCTCCATTGCCCCTGTGATTTGTTTTGTTTTCTTCGTTGAGTCAATTCTTCCTTTTAAATCTCTCAGTGATGCCAAGCTTTTCACCACACTTTCCTATAAGGAATGCGGACCGAAGTTATTCGCTATTCAGTCCTTTTACTTTTATCGCAGACATCTTATTGATTAGATGGCAAGAATGTATTTTTGAAGCTTTCAATTGCTCCGCTGAATTCTTTATCATCTGGAAGAGCACCAGTTTCGCGAATTGTTGTGAAAATATCATTTTGGTTATGCTCGATCCAAATATTCATTTCTTCTTCAAAACGCTGAATATCTTCCACAGGAATATCATCTAAGAAACCTCTTGTTAAGGCATAGATAATCGCAACCTGTTTTTCAACGCCCATTGGTTTATGAAGACCCTGCTTCAGTACTTCCACTGTACGTTGACCGCGGTTAAGTTTCGCTTGTGTTGCTTTGTCAAGATCAGAACCGAATTGCGAGAATGCTTCCAGCTCACGGAATGATGCCAGGTCAAGACGAAGCGTACCAGCAACTTTTTTCATCGCTTTGATTTGTGCGGATCCACCTACACGGGATACAGATAAACCAGGGTTAATCGCCGGACGTACCCCTGAGAAGAATAAGTCGGATTGTAAGAAAATCTGACCATCTGTAATCGAGATAACGTTGGTAGGGATATACGCAGAGATATCTCCTGCTTGTGTTTCAACAAAAGGTAGTGCTGTTAACGAACCGCCGCCTTTTGCGTCACTTAGTTTAGCTGCACGTTCTAATAAGCGTGAATGCAGATAGAATACATCCCCCGGGAATGCTTCACGGCCTGGCGGACGACGAAGTAACAGAGAAAGTTCACGGTAAGCAACTGCCTGTTTTGATAAATCATCATAAACAACAAGCACGTGTTTGCCGTTATACATGAACTCTTCACCCATCGCTACACCAGCATATGGTGATAAGTATAATAATGGAGCCGGGTCAGATGCACCTGCAGATACAACGATTGTGTAATCTAATGCACCATGTTTACGGAATGTTTCTACTGTCGAACGGACAGTGGATTCTTTTTGACCGATGGCAACATAGATACAAATCATATCCTGATCTGCCTGGTTCAAAATTGTATCTACTGCTACCGTTGTTTTACCAGTCTGACGGTCACCGATGATCAACTCACGCTGTCCGCGTCCGATTGGTACAAGCGCGTCAATTGCTTTTATACCTGTTTGTAATGGCTCATCAACGGATTTACGATCCATTACACCTGGTGCCTGTGCTTCGATTGGACGCATTTTTGACGTTTCGATTGCGCCTTGTCCATCGATTGGCTGACCTAACGGGTTCACCACGCGGCCTAAAAGTTCCTCTCCAGCCGGTACTTGCATGATACGGCCTGTACGACGAACTTCGTCACCTTCTTTGATTTCCTCGTAAGGTCCAAGAATAACGATACCTACATTGCTTTCCTCTAAGTTCTGAGCCAGGCCCATTACTCCATTAGAGAATTCAAGCAGCTCTCCAGCCATTGCATTATCAAGTCCGTGTGCACGTGCAATCCCGTCCCCGATTTCAATAACTGTTCCTACATCAGTAACTTCTATGTCTGAATCAAAATTTTCAATTTGCTTTTTTATCAGCGTACTGATTTCTTCAGCATTAATGCTCATACCATTTCACCCCTATCATCATTTATTAGCAGATACAATACTACGGGAGATTCGATTTAGCTTCCCTTTTACCGTACCGTCATAAATCGTATTTCCAACTCTGATTTTGATTCCACCTAAAATCGACGGATCGACGATATTGTTAAGTTGAACTGCACTTTTTCCTAATCGGACAGCAAAAGAGCGTGCTAAATGACTCTTTTCATCATCCGTTAAATTTCTTGTCGAATAAACTGTAGCATCTGCCATTCCTTTTGCATCATTTACTAAAGAAATGAATTCATCGATAATGGTTGGAATGATCGATATTCGATGGCGATCCACCAATAATTGAAGTGTATTCAATACAATCGGGTCTACCCCTTGAAAACCTTCAACTACCAGCTGTTTCTTTTTTGCATTATCAATCTTTGGATGCGTCAGGAATTTAGCTAATTTTTTATCATTCTTAAAAACAGGCTGCACGACTTTAAAGTCTGCTGTAAGCTGTTCTAATTTTTGCTGTTCTACTCCAAGTCTGAAAAGAGCATCTGCGTATCGTTTAGCAACTACTACATTACTCATCGCTCTTCTCCTACCTCTTTAATGTATTCGTTGATTAATTTCTCTTGATCCTGCTCCGTTAATTCTTTCTCAATCACTTTGCTGGCAATTAATACAGATAGAGACGCCACTTTATCCTGCAGCGCTTGGATAGCTCTTTCTTTCTCGTTTTGGATATCTGCCTGGGCAGCTTCTTTCAGACGCTCTGCTTCTTTCTTCGCAGCTGCAATAATCTGTTCTTCTTGCTTGCTGCCTGCTGCTTTTGCATCTTCAATCATTTTTTGAGCTTCCGCTCTCACTTGATTAAGCTGCTCAGCTGCTTCTTTAGAAGCTTTTTCTGCATCAGCTCTGCTTTTTTCAGCTTCTTCGATTTCATTCGCTACGTATTGCTCACGCTTTTCCATCATATTCATCAATGGACCCCAGGCGAACTTTTTCAATAATGCCAGAAGTACAAGGAAGAAAAATAGCTGAACGAGCATGTCTACCCATTGCAAGCCGCCGATTTGGGCTCCAACTATCAATAAATCAGTATATGAATGCACGAATTCCACTCCTTTCGCTAAGACCTTGTTCTAAAATAGAGCGCATACCGCTGCTGCTCAGCCGGGCTGCCTGCTCTATTTCATTTATTACATACAAAACGTCGTATACCTTTTAGAATGAACACTGTTGCATAAAGGAATGGCGAAGATTCTCCCTGAGATAAACTTCGCCATTATATTTCTGAAAAATTAGCCGCCAATTACCATAAATGCGATAACTGCTGCGATGATCGGAATCGCCTCAACAAGTGCTACCCCGATAAACATTGTTCCTTGAAGCGGTCCTCTTAGTTCTGGCTGACGAGCGATTCCCTCTACTGTTTTACTTACGATCATACCGTTACCAAGACCAGCACCTAATGCTGCCAGTCCAATTGCGATTGCTGCTGCTAAAGCTCCCATGAATAATTTCCTCCTTTTTATGTGTAAAAAAATATAATAGTTTTATTTAATGGTCCTCGCTCACTTTATGAGACATGTACACCATTGTTAACATAACAAATACATAAACTTGAATTGTACCGATAAAGAGTTTGAAGCCCATCCACGCAAGTGTCGGGATCGCTGCTCCGAAAAATCCGAATACAGATGATGTTGCCAGTCCAATAAGTAGACCTAATAAGATTTCACCTGCATAAATGTTACCGAATAAACGAAGACCTAATGTTAAAGTATTTGTGAATTCTTCAACAATTTTAAATGGCAACATAAGCGGCACGGGACTTACGAATGTTTTTAAGTATGCCTTGGTGCCCCGGATTTTTATACCATAGTAATGCGTTAATAAAATAACCATTACAGATAGTGTCAATGTCATCACTGGATCTGCAGTTGGAGATTTCCACCATAAGTCATGTCCAACCACGCCCACAGTTGCTACACCCACAAGGTTACTTACTAAGATATAAAAAATAAGCGTTAAACCAAGCGGAAGAAATAGTCTCCCTGTTTTCCAATCCATATTGTCTTTTATAATGCCTTTGACAAACTCTACTGCCCATTCCATAAAGTTCTGTATGCCTGTAGGCTTCATCTGCAGTTTTTTGCTTCCCCACACACAAAAAACAAACACAATGAGTGATACAATAACAGTCATTAAAAGATTGGCAAGGTTTAAATCCGCACCTGGTATCCCAAAGACATCATGTACTATCGGACTTTCGTGATCCAAAATTATCACCCCTTTACTAAAACTATTTGTAAGTAAAAATGGAATACTAGAGTGGTCTATCTTCTCCTCGTTTGTATACGATAATCTGATAGAAAATAAAATCCAGCGCCATAATCACATAAGAAGATACAATTCCAAAGATTACAGCATATAAATGGAAATACGCTTCAAATCGCATCGCGATGACAACAGCTAAAATGGCGGCTGTCATCCTGGAGAATGTACCTAAACCGCTTCTAGCCTTCCTGCCTGCTGCAATTGTTTCGCCAAGTTGATTGGACTTGTATTGCAGTAACCACAAGTTATAAAGACTAACACTACTACCTAAGATTAGACCGAGTAAAATTCGGGTATAGGGTAGGAATCCAGCGCAAAGAACTAAAATTGCTAACCAGTAAAGCATCCACTTCCGCTGACGGATAATCATATTATCAAAATTAGACATCAATGCTATTTCACTCCTAATGCCCGTCAACTTAGATACTTGTGTTAGGAAAATAGATTTGCATCCGTTTTCAATCAAGTTGGGGAACTTCTTGCTGGGTAATACTACTTGTAGTCTTAGATGCGGAGGTGTTACATACTATTTGCATCTATGTATAGAAGGCAGAGAAATGCATTTCGCATATTTTTCAGAAAGCATCGATTTTTAATGGGCTTTTACCGCTCTCTCCTTTTCTCCACACTAAGTAAGTTTACAATACGCCTGTAAGAGTTGTCAACGTGTACCAAGCAATATACTGGGTATTTTTAAAACCGTCATAAAACCCTTCAAATCAAGCGTATTCCTATAGTATAAGGGTTTGTGAAATGTTTTACAAGGTCTCTTCCACACAAATACTTCCAATCGATTTGACATTTTTGTGAACAAGCTTTTTTTTACTAGATAAAAAAGGTAGAAATCAGAGATTTTATCATCTTATTTTAGCTGAGATAAAATAATACATTTTATTATCATACATGGATGTTCAGAAAGACCAAGAACACCAATAGGTCTTTACAACCTCGGTGTTCTTGCCAAAGAGATGTCCGCTGCGACGGTTTTCGATGGGACGAGTAATTGCAGCAATGTTGTCAGGTTAATGCGACCGCTGCGGAAAAACACTACGCTAGATAGGTTTGAGTACTATCTGTATAATATTTAATAAAATTCATTAACCTGACAACATTGGTAATTGCAACCCACATCCCGCCGAAAAAAGCCTATCCGTACTTCTTGCGTGCTGTGTTTTACAGAAATCCTTGCCCGCAGCTTATTACTGAGGGACATTTTGAACATCTTCTATAAAAACCATCGTTTCCACCTGCTCAAACTCACCGTCTTCAAGCTCTGCTGTGATTAATGCCAGGTAATAACCAGGTGCTCCTGCTTCTTCTTTGCTGATAACTCCCTCATGACGCCCTTCCTCCAGTTCTGCTTCTTCCAGCAGTTTCCGTTCAAACAATAATGTCTCTGGGTGATATAAACTGACATCCAGGCTTTTAACAGGTTCTGTTACAAAGAATTGATACTTATAATCCGCATTTTCAAACGGTTCCAAGTAGAATTCAAAGCCTGCCGTTTTAGGCTGATCTGCCTCCTGATTGACAATGATGTACGGCAAAGCATAGCTTCTTTCATCTTCTTTCAGTGTCAGCCAGCCTTCATGCACTCCTTCTTCCAGACGCTCCCGGTTCATTGACAGCTCTATCGTTACTTCCTCTTGTTCTCCCGGTTCGATTGTAAAGGATTGCGGGATGCTCCATACTAGACCATCTTTTCGCTCCGGCGTTTCAAAATAATACGTTTGTTCTTTCTCTGTTTTATTTTCAATCGTAACTGTTTCTGTAAATGATTCCTGATACTGATTCAGCTTCCCAAACTCCAGCTGCGGGTCAGAAATAATGGCAGGGGTATCTACTGCCGCATCCAGCTGCATCAGTCCCATCCCTTGCGTAGTAGCATTAAGCCGGACTTCCTGTTCTTCAAAAGGCTGTGCTGTTGTTTTAAGTGCGCCAATCAGCTGTGTATTCGTCCAGTCTGGATGCGCCTCCTTTAAAACAGCAAAGGCTCCTGCCACATGCGGAGCGGCCATACTCGTCCCGTCCATTGCCTGATATCCTCCGGGAACCGTGCTCCATATGGCAGCTCCCGGTGCAGAAATATCCGGCTTGATTGCCCATTGGACAGTCACCGGCCCACGTGAACTAAAGGGTGCAATCGTCAATAACGATTCTTTTTGAATAGAATCTATAAAATAATTCCCTTGATTTATTTGCGTCTGCAGCCATTCTCCTTCTTCTTGCTGGATAGAAGCAACCGGAATTGTTACAGGCTGACGGTTATTCTCTACCGATGCCTGCAAAGGTCCAGGTTCTGAATTATAAATAATCAAGGCTTCTGCACCCAGACTTTCTGCTTGTAATGCCAATTCAAAAAAGGGAATCTCTTTTCGTTTCGCAACTGCTATTTTTCCTTGTAGAGATTCTCCCTGCTCCAGATTGTCCATATCCGCCAGCTCATAGGAGCGGTCCAGCTCCCATGGTTCAGCTCCGATTGCTTCGATTAAAGGAATTTCCTTTTCCTCAAACGTATCTGCAAGCACAGGCTCTTTTTGGGGTGTTGTGGATGCTCCCACAGATACAGACTTGTCTGCTGTTGCCGGCGATCCGACTGTCCATGCATCCGGTCCGCTGTTTCCATTTGCAATAACAACAATCATGCCAAGCTCGCTGGCACGGTTTACAGCCATACTCGTCGGGTAATCCGGAACATTGACATCATTGCCCAAGGACAGGTTGATAATATCCATCTCATCCTCGATTGCTTTTTCTATAGCAGCCAGCACTTGAACAGAGGAGCCTGAACCGCCTGGCCCAAGAGCACGATAGGAGTAAATCTCTGCGTCTGGAGCTACCCCATTTATCTCCCCATTGCCTGCAATGATTCCTGCTACATGGGTCCCGTGTGCAGTTGGCTGCCCTTCCTCCGGTGTGGTTTCCATTGGATCATCATCGAAATCAACCAGATCATAGCCGCCTTGATAATTCTTTTGTAAATCATTGTGGTTATAGTCAATTCCTGTATCAATCACACCTACTTTAACACCGTCCCCTGTAAAAGGAGTTGTATTCAAATCTTGCGGTTCTGGTGCAGAGGAATCCATTTCTTCCGTTACATCGGCGCTATTTGTCTGTTGAGGCAGGGTTTCGTATGTCTGCACCTGGTGGAATGTCTTCACCTGCTCAATGGAGCCAAGCTCTGCCAGCTGCTCTCCTTTTCCTTCGACAGCAAGTCCGTCAAAAACAATATCGTATACCGCTACAACCTCCACAAATGGATGATAAGCTTCTATTTCTTCTTTTACTTCATGCGGGTCTCCCTCTACTTCTATAATCAGAGTCTGCTTAGGATTATCAGCATGATACACTGTTATGGTTTGCAGCTGCATCAAAAACAAGCAGATTACGAGAGAGTACAACACCTTTTTCCACATAACATCTCCACCTTTGTAGAGTAGTTTTCGTGGATAAAGGTCATTTTATACAATTTTTAACGGGGGTAAATTTATCACACGGTTCTTTTATGGTATTCTGTGTTATCCCCAGTCTTCTTTTTAACATGAAAAGCAGACTAGATATGATATCCAGTCTGCTCTTCATTCTCTTATTTTGTTCCGAATAGACGATCTCCTGCATCTCCAAGGCCAGGAACAATGTAACCATGGTCATCCAGACGTTCATCTAGTGCTGCTAAGTAAATATCTACATCCGGGTGTACTTCTTGTACTGCCTTCACGCCTTCTGGTGCCGCTACCAGACACATCAAGCGGATATTTTTCGCGCCGCGTTTTTTCAAAGCACCAATGGCATCAATTGCCGAACCGCCTGTTGCCAGCATCGGGTCAATCACAATCAGTTCACGTTCTTTAATATCATTGGGTAATTTAACATAGTATTCTACCGGTTTTAGTGTTTCTGGGTCACGATATAAACCAACATGTCCAACTTTTGCTGCCGGAATCAGTTTGCGTACGCCGTCAACCATGCCTAAGCCTGCACGAAGAATCGGCACCAGTCCAAGTTTTTTACCAGCTAATACTTTTGATTTTGATGTGGTAACTGGTGTTTCCACTTCTACATCAGATGTTGGTAAATCTCTTGTAATTTCAAATGCCATTAACATCGCTACTTCGTCTACAAGCTCGCGAAATTCTTTTGTTCCTGTATTTTTATCGCGAATATACGTTAATTTATGTTGAATTAACGGATGATCAAATACAAATACATTACTCACGTGACCACTCCTTAAATTTATATATCGTTCAAATTGTACTGAAAATCAGGTATGCTTTCAAGTGAATTTTCTTTGCTGAATGAATAATAGTTTATTGCAAAAATTATAATTTTGTTTTTTATTATCTCGCTGATTCCTGAAGAAATCAAGTTGGTTTTACTATAAATCAAATAATAGATATGCTTTGGAATAAAAAAGATTTCCTGGCTGTCGCTCCAGAAATACACTCCGCTTTCCGTGGGCTTGAGCTCAGCCTCCTCGAAAAAAAGAAGTTCGCTTTTTTTCTGCGGGGTCTTCCCTCCGCGCTTTCCCACAGGAGTCTCCGTGTATTTCTTCCGCTAGTTATAATATCTGACTAAAGATTATTCACGTCTATTATAAAAGAAAAGTATATAATTTAATAATTCACCTTATGCATCTTTTAAATTTAGAGAATATTTCTATACTAACCAACAGAAAAAAATAAATATAGAAATCCACAGAGCACCTAACTCTGTGGATTTCTATTGTCCTGCTTTAAACGTATAAAGTTTATCCACAGTGGGGATATCTTATTTATAAAGCGGGAATTTTTCTGTTAATGCTTGTACGCGTTCTTTTGCTTCGTTTAGTTTTTCTTCGTCTTCGTAATTTTTTAAGGTAAGTGAGATAATTGCTGCTATTTCGTTCATTTCTTCGATTCCGAATCCGCGTGTGGTTACTGCTGCTGTTCCAATACGTACGCCGCTTGTAACAAATGGGCTTTCGGTATCAAAAGGGATGGTATTTTTATTTGTAGTTACGCCCACGTCATCTAATGCTTTTTCTGCTACTTTTCCTGTCAGATTTAATGGCGTAACATCTAATAATAATAAATGATTGTCTGTTCCGCCTGAAACAATACGGATGCCTTCTTTTTGCAGTGCTTCTCCAAGTGCTTTTGCATTCTCAATGATATTTCCGGAATATGCTTTGAAATCATCGGATAATACTTCTTTGAACGAAACCGCTTTTGCTGCAATAATATGCATTAAAGGTCCGCCTTGGATTCCAGGGAAGATGGCTTTATCAATTTTCTTCGCATATTCTTCTTTACAAAGAATCATTCCGCCGCGTGGACCGCGTAATGTTTTATGCGTTGTGGTTGTCACAAAATCAGAATATGGAACCGGATTTTCATGGTGACCTGTCGCAACCAATCCGGCGATATGTGCCATATCCACCATTAGATAAGCACCGACAGCATCAGCAATCTCTCTGAACTTTTTAAAGTCGATGCTTCGGGAATACGCACTTGCACCAGCAACAATCAGTTTCGGTTTGACTTCTTTTGCTTTTTCCAGGACAGCATCATAATCCAGCTGCTCTGTCTCTTTATCCACACCATAGTCAACAAAGTTGTACAACCCGCCGCTGAAGTTGACCGGGCTTCCATGCGTTAAATGTCCGCCGTGATTTAAATTCATTCCTAATACGGTATCTCCTGGCTCCAGAAAAGTAAAATATACGGCCATATTCGCTTGGGAACCGGAATGAGGCTGTACATTGGCATGATCCGCGCCGAATATTTCCTTCGCACGTTCTCTGGCAAGGTCCTCTACAATATCAACATACTCACAGCCGCCATAATAGCGTTTATCCGGGTAACCTTCCGCATATTTATTCGTAAGTATGGACCCCATTGCATCCATAACCGCCTTGGATACAAAGTTTTCTGAAGCAATCAGCTCAATCTTATTTTGCTGACGCTCCTTCTCTTGCAACATCGCCTGAAAAACTTCATTATCTGCTTGTTTTACATATTCCATCATTACTGCACAGCCTCCTATATAGGGTAAAAATTTATTATTATTTGTTGTTCAAACGAAAAAGAATGACTTATCTCACTGCGTTTTCTCCGTAATATGCCCGGTGGCCGCCAATCAATTTCGGACGGGTCCGAGCTGCCCTGACTCTGGCGTGGCCAATCGTACGCTGTTCCAATTTCAAGGGAACCGCTACTGGCTTCAAATGCATGCCTATCATGGTTTCGCCAATATCTATCCCGGCATGGGCACGAATATTCTCCACAACAACAGGATGCTCCAGTTGCCTATAGACATAGCTCGCCATTGATCCACCTGCTTCTGGAACAGGCACCACAGCAACTTCCTCCAGACCATACTGCACAGCTGTCTGTTGATCTACGACAAGAGATCGGTTTAAGTGCTCACAACATTGAAATGCAAGATGGACTCCAGTTTGCTTCTGAAGCTTTGTCATCTGCTCGTAAATACTTTTAGCAATTTCCGTACTCCCGCTTGTCCCGATTGGCTGACCGGCTACCTCACTTGTAGAGCAGCCAATAACAACGATTTCGCCTTTTTGCAGGCTGTTTGTCGCCAGCCATTGATCAATAACTTGTTCTAAGTCTTTTGTTATCATCATGACACACCCTTACTGCTTATCATCCTTCTGCGTCTTCGTTTAACACAGCAAATAATAGAATCATTTATAGCATACCATGATTTTTTTAAAATTACGATACATCTTGATGCCTGTTTTCCTCTAAACCGCCCCTGCTGCTGTCAGAAGGCTCCATGGATATCACGCTGCCAGAATCCGTTTCTTGCTTCACATTAAATTGCTTAATCTGTTCTCTTAGATTTCCGGCATGCTCCTCCATCTGGCCTGCTAATTGGTCCACTTGTTCCATTGTTCCAATCTGCTCTTGAACCGCAGCATTGACCTCCTGTGTACCAGCAGATGTTTCCTCGGCAATCGCTGCTACTTCCTGCGATTGATTGGCTGTATGTTGAATCGATTGCAGCTGCTGCTCCACCAATTCATAAATCGTATCGACCTGCGTGGCGGTCTCTGTAACTGTTGTCCCCATTTCCATAATCGTACGATTCGTGTCCTCTCCACGACCGACTTCTTTCCGCGCGGATGCCGCATTGGTATTCATTTTTTCTGCTAATTGCTTCACATCTGTCTGGATGGAAAGCAGGAGCTCGGAAATATCGTTCACTGCCTTTCCGCTTTGGTCGGCTAGCTTCCTCACTTCCTCTGCAACCACCGCAAAGCCTTTTCCATGCTCCCCAGCCCGTGCAGCCTCAATGGAGGCATTTAATGCCAGTAAGTTGGTTTGTTCTGCAATCTCACCGACTAAAGTAATGATCCCTTCCACTTCCATCGTGCTTTGGCGCAAATGATTGACATCTTCCATTGAAACTTCCTGCTCTACAGCAATACGCTCGATTCCGGCAACTAATTGTTTCACCATGTTCTGGCCTTCCTCCAGCATATGAATCATAGCATGGGACTGCTTTTTGGAGGTCTCTGCTTTATTTTGTACTTCGTTCGCCAGCTCTGTTGCAATTTCAATCGATCCGACCGTCTCCTGTGTCGCACGTGATGAATTCTCGGCACCATCTGAAATTTCGCTGATCGAATCACCAATCGCAGCAGCATGCTTTGTAGCCGTATTCGAAGCTTCCTTCAATTGATGGACGGTTGTATTTGTTTCCTCAAAATGCTGGTCAATATTTATTACCATTTTATTTAAACTCTGCAGCATACTGTTTACCGCAACAGATAACGATTTGATTTCATCATCCGATTTCGGGATTTCCACCCGCATCTCTAAATTTCCTTTGGCTGCTTCCCCTGTAATTTTCTCCAGTTTCTGCAAAGGCTTTGTAATCCATCTCGCAGCAAAAAAAGCTAGAATCCCGGACCACACCACCCCGGCCAGCAGCGTGCTGATAACAAAAACCTGCTGAGATATATTGACCCGGGATTGCACATAGTCATATACAACATAAATAAAAAATGCGCTTGTTGAGTATGTAATAAGCGCTAAAAAAGTAGTAAACACAACCAGCTTTAACCTAAGACTAAACCGATACCTATTCCCCATTAAACTTCCACTCCCCCAATTAAAATTTTCATCGCTGCGGTTATAAGACTTGCATGCTGTACAGCGGAAATCTGATGAAAATACAGCAAGCAAAACATGCAAAAACTCCGGCACAAGCGCTTTCAAGAAAAAGCAAATTTTTTCGCTTTCCCTTTCACTGCAAAGATTCCACGGAGTTTTCACAGACTGCCATCCACTGCCTTCTTCATTGCTGTCTTTTTAAGATGACAGCCAACGATCAAGACAGGCTTCAATTTCTTGTTTTGTCTTCAAATAATGCGCTGTTGACCCGCCAAAAGGATCGGCAATATCAGAATGCGTCAGCTGTCTTTTTAAATCACGAATTGTTTCCATCTCTTCCTGACCTATTTCATACAGCCGCTGGCGCTGTTCTATCGGATCCATTTTAGAATCAAACTGCTTGACGCAGCGCTTTCTTTTTTCTTCTAAATTCGCATAGGCTTTTTCTATTTGCTCCCATATTTTTATATCGGCATGTAGTGCAAATTCTTTAAGTGTATATGTTTTTTTTCTTTCTTCGGGATATTCGGACCAGATTCTTTCTTTATGGGAAGCGGTCATAGTCAGGATCACATCGGCCCATTGTACCAATGCGGCGCTGATTGGGGCGGATTGATGATTGATTTCAATCCCTTCCTGTCTCAGGACCTCTTCTGTCTGACTGCTCGCCGGCGCTCCCGGCATCGCACTGATTCCGCAAGATTTCACCTGTATATCTGATTGTGCGCGCTGCTTCAACAAGGCTTCTGCCATTGGACTGCGGCACGTATTTCCCGTACATACAAATAATACATTCATAAGATGAATCCTCCTGTTCTTATCACGGTAATATTTATCAAACGTATTCTTTTTTACATCATATCATGATTAAATCAAAAACGCAGACTGCCCTTTAAAAGAGATATGAGGTTTCGTTTCTCTTCATAAGGTGTATCTACTACTTAGTATGGTAGAAATAAATTATAAAAATGAACAGCTCGCATGAAAAGAACAATTACGCAGCTGGGACAAAGGGAAGATACACCCTTTCTTTAATAGGTTTATTAATAGAAACGAGGAGAAATAATATGAAGCGAAATCACACTATGATTCAATTTTTCGAATGGCATGTAGAAGCAGACGCTCTCCATTGGAACCGGCTGAAGGAAACAGCTCCTGAATTAAAAAACAGAGGCATCGACGCTGTTTGGATTCCGCCTGTTACAAAGGGCATGTCACCTGAAGATAATGGCTACGCTCCCTATGATGTATACGACTTGGGGGAATTTGATCAAAAAGGGAGCACCGCTACAAAATACGGCACAAAAAAAGAGCTGCAGGAGGCGATAAAAGCGTGTCATGATGAAGATATCCATGTGTATACGGATATCGTGATGAATCATAAAGCCGGAGCAGATGAAACAGAAGTATTTCAAGTGATTGAAGTAGATTCGAATGACAGAACAAAAGAGATTTCAGAACCCTTTGATATAGAAGGTTGGACAAAATTCACCTTCCCTGGACGTGGTGACACGTATTCTTCTTTCAAATGGAGGTTCGAGCATTTTAATGGGACAGACTACGACGCGAAGGAGGACAGAACAGGTATATTCCGAATTGTAGGCGATAATAAAACATGGAACGAAGCGGTAGATGATGAATTCAGCAATTACGATTATTTAATGTTTGCGAATATCGACTACCATCATCCAGAAGTCCGGGAAGAAATGATCCGCTGGGGCAAATGGCTAGTAGATACGCTACATTGCAATGGTTTTCGCTTAGACGCAATGAAACACATTAATCACGATTTTATTAACGTGTTTGCAAAAGAGATTGCCCAAACGTACGGCGAGGAATTTTATTTCGTCGGCGAGTTCTGGAAGCATGATTTGGAAGCATGCCAGCAATTTTTAGAACAAGTTGATTACCATATCGATTTATTTGATGTCGCGCTGCATGATAAGCTGCATGAAGCTTCTAAAGCCGGCAACGATTTTGATTTGACAGCCATTTTTGACGATACACTGGTTCAATCCTATCCGCATCATGCTGTGACCTTCGTGGATAACCATGATACACAGCCTGATGAAGCACTTGAATCCTGGGTCGAGGATTGGTTTAAACAAAGTGCTTATGCGCTTATTTTACTGCGGGAAGGCGGATACCCATGCATTTTTTACGGTGATTATTTTGGGATTGGAGGAGAAAATCCAATCGAGGATAAAAAAGAAGCCATTGATCCGCTTCTCTATGCTCGCTATCATAAAGCGTACGGTGAACAGGAAGACTACTTCGATCACCCTAGCACGATTGGCTGGGTTCGCCGCGGCTCCCCGGAAATAGAACGATCAGGCTGTGCCGTCATTATCTCAAACGGAGATGATGGCGAGAAAAGAATGTATGCAGGAAAAGATCGTGCAGGAGAAGTCTGGGTCGACCTGACCGGAACAAGAACCGAGCATATCTCCATTGAAGAAGATGGCTTTGCCGTTTTCCCTGTCAATGGAGGCAGTGTGTCCATATGGGCGCTTCCAAAAGAAGACGTCGAATAATTTAGTCCCATCAAGCCGTAACTAGGTGTTAAAAAGGTTAAAACCTGTGCAATTCGGGGTTTTAGCCTTTTTGTAATAGGGTGGCGTGTGCTTTTTTCATCTGTGATTGATATGGAATATATCGTTTTATCCCTATCCCCGTTCTGAAAATTCGGCCGCCAGCACTTTTTATTTCGATTCATCATTTACGCTCAGCTGAATAACATATAAAGCCCAAAGCATGAAAGAATAATCCCTCCAAAAATTTCACTGTATATCCCAAGGAAGCCCTGCAGCCGTCTGCCTAATAATAAGCCAATCCATGTAAAAAGACAGCTTACAGCCCCAAAAATAAGGAGCGTAAAAATAATCGTGACGCCAGAAATACCAAGGCTGAACCCAACTGTAAAGCTATCGAGGCTGACGCTGAACGCAAGCATCCACAATCCGAGGCCGACCGGCTGCCATCTGTACTCCTCGGATGTATGAAAGGCGGAGAAAAACATATGGGCGCCGATAAAGAACAGCAGGATTCCCGATGCCAGCGCTGCCCATTGTCCGACCTGTTCTGATAACGCATGTCCAAGCAGCATGCCTGCCATCGGGAAAAGCATGTGGAGACTGCCGATTACCAGGCCAATAATAGCAATCCGTTTCAATCGCATTTTATTCATTCCTAAGCCCAAACTGATAGAGAATGCGTCCATACTTAAACCAACGGCAAGCAAGGCCAGTGAAAGTAATTCGGTAGAAAAAAACATTCATACGTCCCCCTTTGAAGCATGCTTGTACACTTTATGCTTCCAAACAGGATTATATGAATGTTTTCAGAAATATTCGTGACGACCAATGTGGATATCTCTACTATTAAAAAGATTATTCTTTTATAATTTGATCTGCCGCCTTTCGCAGACGATTCATGACTGCTTGACCAATTCCTTGCTCCGGAAATGTCTCGCAAACAATCTTATCCACATTGGCATGCTTAAAGAACCGCAATCCATCATATAAGGAAGAAGCGATTTCTTCTATCGTCCCGCCAAGCAGATGCACTTTTGTGCCGTCTGGAAAAATTTCAGCACTTTGATTGGATGCCAGGACGCCTATTCTGTTCCCTGCCTGCTTTTCCTTATCCACAAATGCACTAAAAGCCTGAAGATTTCCTTCAAATAAATAAAGCGGAACCTCTGGTGCATAGTGTTTATATTTCATTCCAGGAGCTTTGGGACGGTCCGCGGAGGATGTAACAAGGCCAGGGTCGATCATCACAGTGCCCGCTTCCGCCTCTAATTGTTCCTTTGTCACTCCGCCGGGCCGTAAAATAACCGGTATTTCTCCCGTGCAGTCAATGACCGTTGATTCCAATCCGACACCAGTCTGCCCGCCATCAATCAGTCCGCTGATTTTTCCGTTTAAATCCTCATATACATGTGCCGCTTGAGTCGGGCTGGGTTTTCCGGACACATTTGCACTGGGAGCCGCAACAGGTTTTCCTGCTACCTGTAATAAAGCAAGCGCAATAGGGTGACTCGGGATTCGCACCCCGATTGTGGATAAACCCGCTTTTACATTCTCCGCACAGAAATCATTTGCTGGTAAAATATATGTTAAAGGGCCCGGTGAAAAAGCCTCCATCAATGGATACACATAATCTGGAATATATGTGACAAGCTCTTTTAACTGCTCCGCTGACGCAACATGGGCAATCAATGGATTATCCTGCGGGCGTCCCTTTGCTTCAAATATTTTTCGGACAGCTGCTTCGTTCGTCGCGTCTGCGCCCAATCCGTATACCGTTTCTGTAGGAAAGGCGACAACCTCTCCTTCTTTTAACAGATTTGCTGCCTCTTGAATCTCTTTGTCTATGATAGTGGTTCCATTCTTTTTCCATACTTTCGTGTGCATAACTTTTCCTCATTTCCCGCAGTGTAACAGGCTGGGAGATCGATTACCAATGTTGTCAGGTTAATAAATTTTATTGAATATTATATTTGTTACAGATAGGTAGCAAAAAACTGTCTGGCGGAGGAAAAATACGGAGACTGCTATGGGAAAGCGCAGTATTTTTCCGTAGCGGCTATTAACCTGACAATATTGCTTCGATTACTCTTCCCACCGAAGGGCTTTTGTAAAACTCCCACTGCATGAAGTTTCACTTTATACGTTTCTATTTTAGTCGATACACAACGGAAACGCAAAAAAGCAGTATTTTTACAAACTTATGCACATTATTCACAGTTTTTATCCACAAAATGACGATAATTCACATATATCCCCTAATTATACACACCCTGTTGTGAATAGTGTGTATAATTTTCACTTGACAAATTACGAAATAAACTATGCTAGTTATATCAAGCTTCTCTCCTTTTTAAGAAATTAGGATACCTGATACGCCCACCAATTCCCTGTTTTTTCTGAATTTATATTTTTAAATGTGACATCGCTTTCTCTTTTGAATTGTAAAGACTCTAATAAGATATCCACAACCGGGCTTTGATTATGCACATATACACATTTTACGTTATTTTTTCTAGATATGACGAGAACAGATTCAAATACAACAAATAATTTTTCTACATGCTCTTTATTTAAATATAATTGCTTCAGCCAATACGTTGATTCATCTACCATATCCAGATTAAAGCAGCCTTCCATGCTTCCGTTGATTTCTACAACATAGCTCTCCTTTGTTAATTTTTTGCCGAAAAGCGTTCCGTTCTTTTCCATAAATTTCTCTATCAGCTCTAGTTTTGCTTCTTTAACTTGGTAGATTTGCATTTTTCCATCCTCCATTCTTTTTCTTGATTAAACTTAAGCTACGCTTTACTATCATCGTATGCCTCTATGAACAAATCTATGACAAGCCTAACCATTTAAATAAAAAGAATTCTACTTCGACCTCTTCTTCCTCTTCTGCTTCTGCTGCATCTCCATCCGCTACAGAGGTGCCGTTAAAGAAATCTAAAAAGCATAATGGCGGGAATAGGACACACCACCAGTTGGCGCCAGAACCTTCTCCTATCGTTACTAAAATCGCTTCATATTCCCCTGCCGGATAAAGGTAGTCTCCATATAATTTCGCAGGAAATGATACATCCTCCGCAAATTCCAGTTCAAAGTCATCATCGCTATTTTCTTTCTCCAGTGTATCTCTGACTACTTCTTCTAATTCCGGAAGCCGGTCATCGATCAGCTGTCTTGCCTCTTCAATATCATCAATGTCCTTCACCCATTCTGTGATGACTTCATTCACTTCATCACGGACCTTATGTTTTACATCTTGGTCCTTCTCGCTGTCACTATTTGCCAGAATACGCAGCCGGATCGCTTCGTCCGGGATAACCTGATAGTCAAGCTCTTTATTTTGCAATTCTTTTGCTATACTAACTACTGGAATAATCGATAATAATAAAAATATAAGTGCCATTGCCATCCATAATTTTTTCATAAAAAAATCTCCCTTCCATCTATCTATGAGATAGTTTGGACAAGGAGATTTCTGCTTATACAAGTTTGATAGAAATATATATTTGAAAACCGGGTATACTTTTTCGTTATTCTGGCTATGCAGACATCAGTTTAAATGGCTCGCAAATACCATTCGATCTTTTCCGTTGATATCTTGTTTGATTTCCACATGACTGCCTGGAAAAACCTGCTGTATCCGTTTCTTTACAGATTCCCCCTGCGTATGGCCAATTTCAAAAGCCAGCAGTGTATCTTTTTTTAAGGGCAGCTGTTTCACTTGTTCGATAATCATATGATATGCTGCCAATCCATCCTCTTCTGCAAAAAGCGCCAGCTCCGGGTCAAAATCACGGACGGTATCACTAAGCGCAGCTGCTTCTGATTTCGCAATATACGGCGGGTTGGAAACAATCACATCAAATGGCGTGGTTTCATGAATAACCGGAGATAAAAAATCTCCCTCCAGAAATGATACATCTGCCTCCCATTGATCGGCATTCTGCTTGGCTATTTGAAGCGCCTCAGCTGAAATATCGGTAGCAAAGACTTCTGCATGATTTAATTCTAATGCCAACGTAATCGCAATAACGCCGCTTCCTGTACCTATATCAACCACCCGTACAGGTCCGGTTTGCGCAGCAAGGTAATCCTTTATAGCAAGCACCAGCTCTTCCGTTTCCGGTCTGGGAATTAACACATGCTTATTCACTTGAAAGATGCGTCCATAAAATTCCTCAGATTCCGTCAAATGCTGGACGGGAATTCCAGTTTCAGCATGCTTTTTTATATCTGCTTCAATCTGTATTTGTTTTTCTTCAGATATGGGGTCACGCAAAGCAAGCAGCCATTCCTGTCTGGATAACCCTAAATGATGTCTGATTAATATTTCTGCCACTTTTGGTTCTCTATTTGCCTTTTCTAAAAAAAGAGAAGCCCGGTGAAGGACTTCATGAATTTTTGTTTGGGTCATTGATTATTCCCCAATCTGCTCTAATTTTTTCGCTTGCTCTTCCATGACAAGCGCATCGATAAACTCATCCAGCTTGCCCTGCATAATCTGGTCCAGCTTTTGAATGGTCAAACCGATCCGATGGTCTGTCACACGGTTCTGTGGATAGTTATACGTACGGATACGCTCTGAGCGGTCTCCTGTACCAACCGCTGATTTACGATTTTCATCATATTCTGCTTGTGCTTCCTGCTGGAATTTATCATAAATACGAGCCCGTAATACTTTCATTGCTTTTTCTTTATTCTTAATCTGTGATTTTTCATCCTGAATCGATACCACAATCCCAGTAGGCTCATGCGTTAAACGTACTGCTGACATCGTCGTATTTACGCTTTGTCCCCCCGGTCCGCTGGAAGCAAAGGTATCCACACGAATATCCTTCTCATGGACATCTATCTCTACCTCTTCCGCTTCAGGCAGCACCGCAACAGTTGCAGTGGATGTATGAATCCGTCCGCCAGACTCTGTTTCCGGAACACGCTGTACGCGATGGGCGCCATTTTCATACTTCAGTTTCGAATAAACGTCTGATCCATTGATCATAAAGATGATTTCTTTATAACCGCCAACGCCTGTGGAGCTAGCCTCCATCACATCGATTTTCCAGCCCTGCGCTTCTGCATAACGAGAGTACATCCGATATAAATCACCTGCAAATAAAGCAGCTTCATCTCCCCCGGCAGCACCGCGAATTTCCATAATAACGTTCTTATCATCATTCGGGTCTTTAGGAAGCAGGAGAATCTTCATTTGTTCCTCCAACTCTTCTTTTCTGGACGATAATTCAGATACTTCCATCTTCGCCATTTCCAGCATTTCATTATCTGATTCATCTTCCAGCATTTCTTTCGCATCTGCCAGTTGTGATGTAACTTCTCTATACTCACGGTGAGCCTGGACAACGTCCTCCAGTCCAGCCTGCTCTTTCGAATACTCACGCAGCTTTTTTGTATCACTGATTACTTCCGGGTCACTTAACATTTCATTTAATTTATTATACCGATCTTCTAGTGCTTGCAAACGATCTAACACAAGAATACACCTCTTTCTCCATAACAGTCTTATTATATTATAAGGGAGCATCCGGGTCAATTGCACACCAGATGAGCAGTAATGGCAGGGTTGCCGATAAACAAAAAAATACCCATAAACTCGGCACGTTTTATACATGACCTGTCTATAGGCATTCTTTCTTGATTTCTTCTTTATTTAATTTAATATACAGCATCCGCTTATTTTCCCTTCCAATTCCGTATCTTTCTAAAAAGAAAAGTTTATTTTTTTAACCTTTATCTGATACTTATTTCTTTTTTCTGCATGATATTGGGATTTTTCCGGCTTGTATGAAGCACATATACCTCTCTTCCTAAATTGTATCGGTGAATCTCCTGACAAATTTTCATTGCCTCTGGAGAGTTGGAGAATTTTTTCAAAGGGTCCATGTCTTCTAAAATACGTTCACTGTGCTCATTAGTATGCGCCTGAACTACTTCAATTAAAACCCATTGTTCCGGAAATGCGTCGCGCACTTCTTCCCATTTCAATGTATTCACCTCCAGAATGATACATAGTATATTTATATTGTATCATGAGAAGGAATAGCGTAATAGCACTTGTGCAAAAATTACGATAACTTTCACAATTTCTTTGAAAAAGAATTTGTCCAGAAAGAAGACCCTTTTTATCAAAAAGAAACCCAAGCTAATTTGGATTTCTTTTGTGGTATACGAATCTGATGTAAAATATTGCACCTGCAATTATCGTATTGTTATTTATTTTTTTAATAAATGTTACCTTTTCCTCCGCCTGTATTATTCATCAGCCTTACTCCTATAACAACGTTTTAAAAAACGGCCAAGCGTTATCACATCCGTACAATAACAGCTCCGCCGCCACTTCCTTGAATACATTTGGTATCTTCTTGCTCATGCATAAATTGCAGCAGTCGATTGTTCTGTGCAATCAAGTAGTTAAGCTGCTCCAGCTGGCTTCTTAAATCCATCATCATCTGCATCATGTATTGCATATCCGGTGATGCATCATGATAAGAAGCGGAATGGGCTTTATATAGATTGCTTCCCGGTCTTTGGCTGGCTGTATCCTGAACAGGAAGTTCATAGCCTGATCCATAGTTATCACCTTGTATTTGCGTTTCCACACCTGCGTCCTGTGCGCTATTGCTCCGTTGGCTCTGATATTCCTTTTGCCGGGTATACCCTCCCTGATTTTGACGATAAGGGTGCCAGCCGGGCGAATAGGGATAGTGAAAAGACATCCGTTAACCTCCTCTCATCCTATATCCAGTGTATTTGCCCGTTCTTTCCATGTGTGCAACGACCTGAAATTGATTAATTAGCCCGATTTGTGAATTATTTTTCCTCAATAATATTAGGATTCTGACGGTTAGTATGAAGAACAGGAAAAAGCCAAATCAGAACAAACGGAAATCAAATGTCATTTATTTGAGATGGCCTCTAAGGATCATCCATATATCCCGTACCCTTTTTTGAATGCTTTGTTTAAATCGATGAAACAGAACGATTATCAATCCTTACCGATTCAATCGAGTCAAGGCATTATGAAAATGGTCTTTCAAAATTGGATATCTTTTTATGGCAGCTTACGGGAGTATAAAAAGAATCCCGTAAAATTTAAAGCACGTCCTAGAATACCAGGATATTGTCGTTCCAAAGAAAAAGAAATAACCTTTTCCAATCAGGATTGTATGGTAAAAGATAATAAATTCTTGAAGTTCCCTAAAACAAAAGCACGCCTGAATATAGGGAAGTTAGGTTATTCGGAAGGAAGGCTCAAACAAGTTCGAATCGTTCCCAAGTACGGTCAATATGTCGTGGAATTAATTTTTCAAGTTCATGCAGAAGCAAAGTGGAAAGAATCCAAGAACCGTTTTTTATCTGTTGATTTAGGTATGGATAATCTTGCAACCATTGTCACGAACACAGGCAAAAGGCCAGTTTTAGTGAAAGGCAAAAATATCAAATCCGTCAATCAACGCTATAATCAGCTAAAAGCCTATTATACAGGGATCTTCCGTCAAGGAAAAAATACAAACGAGGGGCCGTTTACATCCAAACGTTTGGAGAAAATCAGCCAAAAACGATTTCTTCAAATCAAAGATCTCTTTCATAAAGCCAGTTTTCAAATCGTGAAAATCGCCTTGGAAGAGGATATTGGTACCATCATCATCGGGCAAAATAAAGACTGGAAACAACACGCCGCTATAGGAAAAAGGAATAACCAATCTTTTACAGCTATCCCGCACAGCCTGCTTATTCAAATGATCACATACGAAGCAGAAAAGCATGGGATAACGGTGATGTTGACAGAAGAATCTTATACGTCGAAAGCAAGTTTTCTTGATAACGATGAAATCCCTATTTATGACCAAAAGAGTCAAAGCGTTGTATTTTCAGGGAAGCGTATCAAACGCGGGCTTTACCTTTCGAAAATGCGTTTACTATGTATCATGATTATACCAAGAATTATTACACTTCCATTTCGATACATGCTTATATATGTAAGAAGAAATTTCGTTAAATTATTCCAACTCCATTTACCACAATATAACTGAATGTTTGGCGTTCACTCCAAAATAAGTAAAATATCATTTTTAAACAGGAAATCCAACAACAAGTACCAACACGATTCACTCAACTGCCAATGGTTTTAATTGGGTAAGTAATCGCAAAAGCCATTCTATGGAAGAGAGTAATCAATGCGCCTTTCTCCAACTCTAACCTAATCTTGCAAGGTGGCGAGGAGGAATCTCAACAAAATGAGGTTTCATTATATAAAAAACTGCCGAATATATAGATTCGGCAGTTTTCGTATTAACTATTTGCTTGTTTTACAACATTTTGTGCTACATTTACTTCTGGTTTATTAGGTACTTCATGATGATGACGGCAGCGCGGTTCATAGGATTCTGAAGCTCCTACCAGAATGACAGGGTCATCGTAGGAAGCAGGTTTTCCATCAATCAGCCGCTGCGTTCTGCTGGCAGGCGAACCGCATAATGGACAGATGGCGTTTAATTTCGTCACCGATTCCGATAAAGCCATCAGCTGCGGTACGGGTTCAAAAGGAACCCCACGAAAATCCATATCCAGGCCGGCAACAATGACACGGATATCCCGGCGAACAAGCTCCTCGATGACATCAATGACATTGTTATTGAAAAATTGCACTTCATCAATCGCCACAATCTCTACATCGGGCTTTATTTCCTCTAAAATTTCAGCCGCATCCTTGATTGATTTTGCAATAGTAGTTCTGCCATCATGAGAAACAACTGCTGTTTCATCATAACGGTTATCAATAGCCGGTTTAAATACACATACATCTAGATGCGCATACGTTGCTCTTCTGACACGACGTATTAATTCTTCTGATTTCCCGGAAAACATGCTTCCGCAAATTAATTCTACCCAGCCATTTCGCTTCATTATATGCATTTGGAGAAACTCCTCTCGCGAATAAGTATAACTATTTTTAATGAGAAGCTCAGGCAGCACTCTCAACTATCTTCTATTATATGATAAATGAAAAAAACTTATTTTTCATATTTTATCTCATTAAAAGTAAAAAAACAGGCAAAATGAGACATTTTGCCTGTCCTTTCCAAATTCCATTCCTTATAAAAATTCTTTTTAACCGATAGACGGTTCATCAGAAAATTAGTTAAGGTTATATTTTTTCTTAAAGCGATCCACACGGCCGCCGACTTTGTCAGCTTTTTGCTTACCAGTGTAGAATGGATGTGAATCAGAGCTGATTTCAACTTTTAATAGAGGGTATGTGTTTCCATCTTCCCACTCAATTGTTTCGTCTGATTCTTTTGTAGATCCGCTTAAGAACTTGTAATTCGTGCTAGTATCAAGAAAAACTACTTTTCTGTACTCTGGATGAATTTCCTTTTTCATGTTCTTCTACTCCTTTTTGCCCTGAGTCCCTTGGAAACAGAGTTATTCGAAGAGTCGTTCGCGATGCAATGCACCCTACCTAAACTCACATAGAAAGATTATAACAGTGTATAGAATGAAATGCAATAGAAGTTATTAACAAAAGACAAGATGCATCTGATTCTATTGACGATTCATTCCTTTTCGTTTCATTTCTTCGTCCATCAGCTGCAGGAATTCTTCATTATTCTTAGAATTCTTCATCCGTTTTAAGAAGCGGTCTAAGAAATCATTGGAATCCTGCATGGTTTTCCGCAGCAGCCACATTTTATCTAAATGTGCTTTATCTACCAAGAGCTCTTCTTTACGGGTTCCTGAACGCAGAATATCGATAGCAGGGAAGATTCGGCGGTCTGCAAGATGACGATTCAGGTGCAGCTCCATATTCCCTGTTCCTTTAAATTCTTCATAAATCACATCATCCATACGTGAACCGGTGTCTACCAGCGCTGTCGCTAAAATGGTAAAGCTGCCGCCTTCTTCAATATTTCTTGCCGCACCAAAGAATCGCTTTGGACGGTGGAAGGCTGCCGGATCGATACCGCCGGATAAGGTACGTCCGCTTGGAGGAATAACTAAGTTATACGCCCGGGCCAAGCGTGTAATGCTATCCATCAGAACGATGACATCACGCTTGTGCTCGACAAGACGCATAGCACGCTCTAACACAAGCTCCGACACTTTGATATGGCTCTCAGGAACTTCGTCAAAAGTAGAGGAAACGACATCAACGTCCGGACCTACAGAACGTTCAATATCGGTTACTTCCTCTGGACGCTCATCCACCAGTAGAATAATCAGTTTGGCATGCGGATGGTTTTGAGAGATGCTGTTTGCAATTTCTTTAATCAGCATCGTTTTCCCAGCTTTTGGCGGCGCGACAATCAAACCGCGCTGTCCAAAACCGACTGGTGTCATTAAATCCATAATACGTGTAGATAACTGGTTTGTTTCTGTTTCTAATCTGATTGGCCGATTTGGGTAAAGTGCTGTTAAAGCTGGAAAATGGACACGTTCTTTGGAAGAATCCGGGTCTTCATCATTCACTGCATCGACATGCAACAGACCGTAATAACGTTCGTTTTCCTTTGGCGGACGTACCTTTCCGGATACTTTATCTCCATTTCTCAAATCAAAACGACGGATTTGGGAAGCAGAGATATAGATATCCTCTGCACTTGGAGAATAGTTGATTGGACGCAGGAAACCAAATCCTTCAGAAGGAATAATTTCTAAGATTCCATCCATAAATAAAAATCCATCTTTTTCCGCCTGCGCTTTTAATATTGCAAAAATTAGCTCTTTCTTTGTCAGCTTTGCGTAATATGAAATTTTATAATCTTTCGCAAGTGCATAAATCTCTTTTAACGTCATTGTCTCTAAACTAGAGATTGTCAGTGTTGCCATTAAATCACCACGCCTGTTCTAGGTTCTTTTATATATTTTAATAGGACGAATAAACATTGTCCCATCTTTTCATACAGCTTCTGTATTTTATGATAAATAATTTGATGGAGTACACCATCTCTATCTTTCTCCATAGCTGATCGTTTGGTTACCTATTGCTGTCTTATCGTGTATACGCTTCATTAGAATTTCATCCGCTAAAGATTTTAATCAAATGGAGAAAAAACGGATGATTGATTCGTTGACAGCTTATCATTCGTTTCCTATTTTTCGGAAACGATATGTATCTGGTATTATTTTTAAATCTTTCTAACTTCCTTTTTCATCTATCATCGTCTTGACTGTAAAAGTACCATTTTCGTCATGGTATGCAAAACGGATTTCCTTATAATGATATGGAAGGAGTACTAAGAAGACCTGCTCCGGCTGAGAGAAGCAGTTAGAAGCTGTGATATTGCTGCAGATGTCTGGAGATAACAGACACAATCCATGTTATTTATTAGACTGACAGTACTTTTCAGGAAGGCGGGTCATCAGAGTTGCGTATTTTGGTAAGAATACGATATCTCTGTAAAATGAAACTTCCTTTTCTATTTCCCTGTCAGACTTTTATCAAATTGCTTGGTTTGACTAAACATCTATTATCATACTCTTTTACGAATAAAGATTCAATAGACTTTTTTGTCAAAAATAGAGGAATTTTATCATGTTAACTATGACTTTTATCTATGATTCTGAAGTTATCGAAAATGTACTCATCTTGCAGGCTTTTTCGACAATAGAAGTTATTTGAGGACAGGTGTATCTTTTCTATCACTGCGTTTAAAAATATTCAGGAAAACGATACATCGATAAGAAGTATTTGCCAGGCCGCCCGAATACCTCAAAACATGCTATATAATAAAAGAGAAGGAAGCCGCTTCTCTTTTAGAGGATGTTTAAAAAGCAAATAAAAGGACTTGCCGGCTTAAATTACAGCAGTTGGAGGATGGCCCCCGCGCTGTAAAAATTCGATGTGTCCTTTTATTCCGCTTTTTAACCGTCTCTTTTACGTATTCTGATCTTGGTAAATTTCTGATTCAGTCATTTCTTCCCGCCAAATGGTTGCTCCGAGAGAAGAAAGCTTGTCCGTCAAATTCTCATAGCCGCGGTCAATATGATCCAAACCGGTAATCTCCGTTACGCCATTTGCAAGAAGTCCGGCAATTACCAGAGCTGCTCCGGCACGAAGGTCACTGGCTTTTACCTTTGCACCTTCTAATTGAGTCGGACCAGAAACAATCACGGATCCGCCCTCCACTTTTATTTCCGCATTCATCCGGCGGAGCTCATCAATATGCTTTAATCGTGCAGAATAAATGGTATCGATAATCACACCAGAATACCCCGCTTGTGTTAATAGTGTTGTAAGCGGCTGCTGCAGGTCAGTCGGAAAGCCAGGATAAACCAATGTCTTGATATCCACACTGCTTAATGATTTTGTTCTGGCAACATATAATTGGTCATTGTGTGATTCAATATTTACATTCATTTCCCGCAGTTTTGCAATCAATGATTCCATATGCTGCGGAATAACATTGTCAATAATCACTTCTTTCCCCATTGCAGCGGCTGCAATAGCATACGTACCCGCTTCAATACGGTCAGGAATAATGGTATGCGTACAACCATGTAAGGAAGGAACCCCGTCGATACGAATCACATCTGTTCCAACACCTTTGATTTTGGCACCCATATTGGTTAATAGCGTCGCAACATCAATAATCTCGGGTTCTTTTGCAGCATTTTCAATGATTGTTTGTCCTTTTGCCTTTACCGCGGCCAGCATAATATTAATGGTAGCCCCAACACTGACGACATCCAAATAAATGCGTGCACCGCGCAGCTCTTTGGCACGTAAATAAATCGCACCCTGCTCATTTGTCACCTCAGCACCTAATGCTTCAAATCCTTTAATATGCTGGTCTATTGGGCGCGGCCCCAGGTAGCAGCCTCCAGGCAAACCAATAACTGCTTTATTAAATTTTCCAAGCATGGCACCCATGAAATAATAGGATGCACGTAATTTTTTGACTCTTCCGTTCGGCAATGGCATGGCAATCATTTTCTCTGGATGGATCGTCATGTCCTGACCATCCCGGGATACTGTCCCGCCAATTTCTTCTAACAGCTGACCTAACGTATCTACATCCGAAATATCCGGCAATCCTTCAATCGTTACTGTAGAATCTGCAAGAATAGCTGCAGGCAATAAAGCTACTGCACTATTTTTTGCACCGCTGATATGAACTTCTCCAGATAATTCATGCCCACCCTCAATTAATAACTTTTGCATGTAAAAACCTCGTTCCTATGGAAGTTATGATCCACAAGTTGTTTTTGTTTATTCAGATGCATATCATCTTTACCCTTTTCTTATTGTCTGTCTTTTTTCCAACTCTATGCAATTATTTTTGATTATTCCAGTCTGCTAAGAATTTTTCAATTCCCTGATCCGTTAATGGATGCTTGACTAAGGACGACAGAACGTTGAATGGAATGGTTGCAATATGCGCTCCGTTTAATGCAGCATCTGTAACATGAATTGGATGACGGATAGATGCAGCAATGATTTCAGTCTGAATCTGATGACGGTCAAAAATAGCTGCAACATTAGCTATCAATTCCATTCCATCCTGTCCAATATCATCTAATCTTCCCAGGAAAGGAGATACATAGGTTGCTCCAGCACGTGCTGCAAGCAATGCCTGATTCGCATTAAAAATCAATGTCACGTTGGTTTTGATATTTAAATCGCTGAACACCTTAACCGCTTTCAAACCTTCAAGGGTCATCGGTACTTTTACCGTAATATTTGGTGCGATGGCTGCCAGCTCTTTCCCTTCTTCTATCATGCCTTCTGCGTCCTCAGCAATTACTTCTGCACTGACTGATCCAGAAACTTCTTCTGTGATTTCACGCAAGCGGTCATGAAAAGAAACCCCTTCTTTTGCTACAAGGCTTGGGTTGGTTGTAACACCAGCCAGTATCCCAAGCTTATTCGCTTCTTTGATATCTTCAATATTAGCTGTATCAATGAAAAATTTCATTTAGATTACCTCCCTGAGATTTTGCAGCAAAAGCTGCACCATCGGTACAGCTTTTGCCTGATATATTTTTATTGATGTGATTAAAAAGTTTCTTATCTGCTCTTTTTAACACATATTTTTAATGAAATCAATTATGCATTATTAGAAGAACCAAATTCACGCATTTTACCGATTACGGTTTCTTTAATCGCTGCAGTACCTGGTCCTAAATATTTACGCGGATCATATAAATCCGGCTTTTGTGCTAATGTTTCACGAATTGCTTTCGTCTGGGAAATTTGATTCTCTGTATTCACATTGATTTTAGCAGTTCCTAATGAAATTGCTTTTTGAATATCTTTTGTAGGAATTCCTGTACCGCCGTGAAGTACTAATGGCACATTAACTAACTCCAGGATTTCTTTCATTTCTGTGAATCCTAAGTTAGGCTCTCCTTGGTATGGACCATGAACGGAACCTAGTGCTGGCGCCAGGCAATCTACTCCTGCTTCTGTCACAAGACGCAGACATTCTTCTTTATCTGCATAGTTGATTCCGCCGATAACACCATCTTCTTCTCCACCTACAGTACCAACCTCTGCCTCAACAGATACACCATGGATATGAGCAAGTTCAACCACTTTCTTTGTTACTTCGATATTTTCTTCGATCGGTGAGTGCGATCCGTCTATCATGACAGAAGTAAATCCTGCATGGATTGCTTCTGCACAGCTTTTAAAGCTGGACCCGTGATCTAAATGAATGGCAACAGGCACGGTTGTACCATATGAATCCATTAAAGATTTTACCATAGCAACTACGACATTGTAGCCGCCCATATATTTTCCAGCACCCTCAGAAACACCAAGAATTACTGGTGACTTTTCTTCTTGAGCTGCTTGGAGAATACCTTGGATATATTCCAGG
Source organism: Oceanobacillus sp. FSL K6-0251 (assembly GCF_038004725.1). Classification (NCBI taxonomy): domain Bacteria; kingdom Bacillati; phylum Bacillota; class Bacilli; order Caryophanales; family Bacillaceae; genus Oceanobacillus; species Oceanobacillus sp. FSL K6-0251. Next base: position 4,239,369 of record NZ_JBBORS010000001.1, read on the forward strand.
TTGTTAATATTAAACTGACCTACTGCATATCCATTTTCTTTTCCTTTTTCGAGCATTTCTTTCATTGATACTAAAGGCATACCAAGTTCCTCCTTCAAATTGTCCGCATGAATTTCTGACAACATTCATTACAATATAAGAATACCAATTTCAAGACTTTATCGCAACAAAGTAGCAGTGATTCATTCGTTTTTCTTCAAAATTTCTTCCACAACATGACATAGTTTTGCAACATTGAATGGCTTCGAAATAATTTCCTCAGGTAAGTTTTCCCCCAGTTCCTGTTTTGCAACTTCCGGCAGTCCAGTAATGATGATAGTTTTTGCTTCTACCCTCATCTGCTTTATTTTTTGCATGACAGCCTTTCCGTTGTAAACAGGGATATGATAATCCAGAACTACCAAATCGCAAGGGGACTCTGATAAATGTTCAACCGCTTCTTTTCCGTTCTTTGCAAGTGAAGTACGATAACCGGCTGTTTGAAAAACTTCTTGAAGCAACATGCGAATTCCTATTTGGTCATCAACAATGAGGATTGATTGTGTCATACTTACCCTCCGATATATTTAATTTTTGTTTTAAATTTAAAATTCGATATATTTATTTAAATTCCTGCTTATTTATATGGATTTGTTTTTTTACCCCCTATTTTAACAAGAATCATTTTACGGCTAAAACTGCAGACCTGATGGCAGTTTCCACCATTCATTTAGATGTGTATTCACAAGCGAAAATTATACACCACCGCTCATCGTTCCTCCCGGCCTTTTGCCAGCCAAAGCAGCCATTGTCTCGATGAGATTCAGCTCCTTTCGCTTTTTTTCAATAAACCTTATTCTTCCAAAAAACAGGGGATAAGATTTACATAACACAATGGTGAATCAGCCGTTTTTTCTCCGGCACTATGGGATAGTATAGATGCAATTGCTTCTGTGATGTATTTCTGCCCACGGAAAATACTTTAACCATACTTTAGCATAGATGTCGAGGAAATTGTTCCTATATTTTATTTTGATAAGCGATTAAAGTACTTATACTTGCTGTTTAACCCAACGTGAATACAAAAAAAGATACTCATCTGTGATAGATGAATATCTCCTTTTTGCTTTTATCATTTATTTTTTATTTTCCACAGCCGCACCGATAAATCCTTTGAACAATCCTTGCGATCTGGTAGGGCGAGAAGTGAACTCCGGATGGAATTGGCAAGCAATAAACCAAGGATGATCCTGAATTTCAATTGTCTCTACAAGGCGTCCATCCGGGCTAGTCCCAGAGAAAACAAGCCCTTTTTCTGCCATTTGCTCCCGATACACATTATTAAATTCATAACGATGACGATGTCTTTCTTCCACTACTTCTGCACCGTCATACGCTTCTTTTGTTTTCGTGCCTTCTGTTAAATGGCATGGATATAATCCAAGACGCAATGTACCGCCTAAGTCTTCAATATCCTTTTGCTCTGGAAGCAGGTCAATAATCGGGTATGGCGTTCCCGGATTAATTTCTGCAGAATGTGCGCCTTCTAAGCCTGCTACGTTTCTGGCAAACTCCACAGTAGCCAGCTGCATGCCTAAGCAAATTCCAAAGAACGGGATTTTGTTTTCACGCGCGTAACGAATCGCATGGATTTTTCCATCGATACCACGGTCACCGAATCCGCCAGGAACGATAACCCCGTCTACTTTCGATAATGCTGTTTCAATCTCCGCTTCTGATAATAATTCAGAGTTGATCCAATGTATATTGACATTCGCATCAAAATCATACCCGGCATGCTTTAAGGATTCGACAACAGAAAGATAAGCGTCAGGAAGTTCTACATATTTCCCGACCAGCCCAATCTCGACTTTTTTAGAAAGGTTACGAACCTTATTAATAAGTTCCTTCCAGTCGTCCATGTCTGCATCTTGGCAATCTAACCCAAAATGGTTGCAAACAATCTGATCCATATTTTGCTCCTGTAAAGCAATAGGAACTTGATACAGCGTATCTGCATCCATCATTTCAATAACCGATTTTTCATTAATGTCACAGAATAAAGCAATCTTTTCTTTCATTTCCTTAGTAATTGCCATTTCGGTACGTAATACAATCACATCTGGCTGGATTCCAAGAGAACGGAGCTCTTTTACACTATGCTGTGTCGGCTTCGTTTTTACTTCGCCTGCAGCTTTAATGTAAGGAACAAGCGTACAGTGGATGTACATCACACTATTCCGGCCAACATCACTTTTAATTTGACGGATAGCTTCTAAGAATGGCAGTGACTCAATATCGCCGACAGTTCCGCCGATTTCTGTAATAACAACATCTGCGCCAGTAGCTTCACCTGCACGGAATACCTGGTCTTTGATTTCATTGGTAATATGCGGAATAACCTGTACTGTTCCGCCAAGGTAATCGCCGTGACGCTCTTTGCGGATGACACTGGAATATACTTTCCCTGTTGTAATATTGCTGTATTTATTTAAGTTGATATCGATAAAGCGTTCATAATGTCCAAGGTCTAAATCTGTTTCAGCGCCATCTTCGGTCACGAATACTTCCCCATGCTGATAAGGACTCATTGTCCCAGGGTCTACGTTGATGTACGGATCAAATTTTTGAATCGTTACTTTTAATCCGCGGTTTTTTAATAAACGTCCTAATGAAGCTGCTGTAATCCCTTTTCCAAGCGATGATACTACGCCGCCAGTTACAAAAATATACTTTGTCACTTGTTCTCATCCTTCTTTCTTTATTTTATGTTATGCATTGATTAAGTGATTCAGGGAGTTAGCGCCCGTTATCTCTCGCCCGAATACATTTATTTTGAGGCGGAAGGTTTACGGAGGCTTCTCCGTGATAAAATTGGCCGTTCTTTGGAATGATTGTCCTGTCCGTAGCATTTACATAGATGGTAAAAGCTATCACACAAAACTATTTCAATTTATTTCTCTATCTAACAAGAAAAGCGTTTCCCCTCTCATCTCTCAGGGGAAACGCTTTGTAATTATATTCAAAGAGCCCAATAAAGATTCTACTGTTAGTCTATGTAAATGTCAAGCACTGAAAAAAACATGTTTTTTTCCTGTCACGTTCCCGCTTTATTACAAAAAGCTGGAGCAAGTCGAATGATGATCAACTTGCCCCAGCTTATCAACTTTGTACATTAATGATTAACGATCGTCTTCATTATCGTAATCTAATTCATCGAGATCGTCCTTGCCGATAACGTCGTCTACTTCATCTTCAATTTCTTCCAGATCCCCATCTTCTACGTCATCATCGAAATCATCCAGCATATCATCGATGTCTTCATCAGTTATGTCTAAATCATCATGGATATCTTCTGTGTCTTCCACTGCAGCTTTCTTCTTTTTCTTACGCTTTTTCGGTTCTTCCGTAATTTCTTCTTCTCCCTGTTCGACCGAATACCAGCTTTTTAGTCCCCATACACCGGAACCTAATGTTAAATAACGTCCGTCAACATTCATGTCTGTATAGAATTGTGCAATCAAATTTTCTTTCTGTTCTTCGGATAAGTTTTTTAACTCTGCTATTTGAGAAAATAAATCTTGAAAAGGGATTGCTTTATTTTTTTCTTTTAGAATGAGGGAACCTAATTCAATCATGGATAAATCGTCAATTTGCTCTTGTGTTAATTCTTTCAAACTCACGCTCATGCACTCCTTTTAGAAAATAATCATACCCATCTATGCTATCAATGATTATTATATATGCTATTTTGAGATCGACACCAAAATCTATGGTTTATAAATAGATGTTATCATGACTCATAGTGACCGCTACGGAAAAACACTACGCTTTCCGTGGGCCCCGAGCTCATCTCCTTTAAAGAAGACTTGCTGATTGGCAAGCCGTCAGGCGCAGACAGAAGCATAGTCGCACTTATGCCCTGCGGGCAGAAAAAAAGAAGTACGCTTTTTTTCTGCGGGGTCTTCCCTCCGCGCTTTCCCACAACGGACAGGACGTCCTAGTGTCGGTCGTTGGTCACAGGACGTAACCGTTCTTAGCCGACCAGGAGTCTCCGTATTTTTCCTCTGGGACTGGGACTGCGATTACTCGTCCCACCGAAAACCATTGCGGTTACTCGCCCCATCAAAACCGTCGCTAGCTAGTATCGCCAACATAATTATTCACTTATATCAACCAATGACTTGGATGAACATCCCCAATTCTTCACAATAAATCTATTTTACATTATAAACACATTTGATTGCAATTATCCAGTGAAAGTTGTTCAGATCTACGCTGGATTTAAACATACCATTTCTTCTGCTTCTAAAGGAGCACGAGCTGGTATTACAAATGCCGAGACGGGTTTCTGGATATTACATGTTCCGTCTGTATTGCCCGCCGACTTCATAGAGTGCTCTGGTGATTTCTCCAAGGCTTGCGTGGCGGACAGTGTGCAGCAGTTCTTGGAAGATGTTTCCGTCTGTTACTGCTGTCTGTTTTAATCGTTTTAGAGCTTCTTCTACATGATCTTTATGCTCTGATTGAAAACGACGCAGTTCATTAATTTGATGCATTTTTTCCTCTTCGGTTGCCCGGGCAAGCTCCATGGAATCAATGTCTTCCTCTGAAGGCGGGTTGGGATTTAAATACGTATTCACCCCTACGATCGGCAATGCTCCCGAATGCTTCTTTCCCTCATAATAAAGCGATTCCTCCTGAATTTTCCCGCGCTGATATTGGCGTTCCATCGCCCCCAGGACACCACCGCGGTCATTCATCTGTTCAAATTCCTGCAGAACCGCTTCCTGCACAAGGTCGGTTAATTCTTCAACAATAAAGGATCCCTGTAAGGAATTCTCATTTTTCGCCAGCCCAAATTCTTTATTAATAATCATCTGAATCGCCATCGCCCGGCGGACAGATTCTTCTGTCGGGGTCGTGATTGCTTCATCATAAGCATTGGTATGCAGGGAATTCGTATTATCCTGAATAGCTAATAATGCTTGCAATGTGGTGCGGATATCATTAAAATCAATCTCCTGCGCATGCAGGGACCGCCCTGAAGTCTGCACATGATACTTCAGCTTTTGGCTGCGTTCATTGGCACCGTATTTTTCCTTCATGGTAATTGCCCAGATTCTTCTCGCTACCCGGCCTATCACGGTATATTCCGGATCTAGCCCATTCGAGAAGAAGAAAGAGAGATTCGGTGCAAATTTATTAATATCCATTCCGCGGCTTAGATAATATTCTACATACGTAAATCCATTTGCTAACGTGAACGCCAGCTGGGTAATCGGATTCGCGCCGGCTTCTGCAATATGATAACCAGATATGGAAACAGAATAATAATTACGTACCTTATTCTCTATAAAATATGCTTGAATATCCCCCATCATCCGCAGGGCAAATTCAGTTGAAAAAATACAGGTATTCTGCCCTTGGTCCTCTTTTAAAATATCTGCCTGCACGGTCCCTCTGATGACAGAAACAGTATCTGTCTTAATTTGACCAAATTCCTCACTGGTTGGCGGCCGTCCCTGCTCCTCGGTAAACTTATCCACCTGCTGGTCAATGGCCGTATTAAAATACATCGCTAAAATAATAGGCGCTGGACCATTGATTGTCATCGAGACAGATGTTAAGGGGTCTGTTAAATCGAAACCGCTATAGAGCTTTTTCATATCCTCTAATGTACAAATGTTTACGCCGCTGTTGCCAACCTTTCCGTAAATATCCGGACGTTCTGCAGGGTCTTCTCCATATAAAGTAACTGAATCAAATGCTGTAGAAAGTCGTTTTGCTTCCTCCCCTTTAGACAGATAATGGAAGCGGCGGTTGGTCCGTTCCGGTGTCCCCTCACCCGCAAATTGTCTGGTCGGATCTTCTCCCTTTCGTTTAAATGGAAATACGCCTGCTGTATAAGGAAAGGCTCCGGGAACATTTTCCCGCATTAACCAATAAAGGCGGTCTCCCCAATCCTGGTATTTCGGCAGCACTACTTTCGGAATCTTTAATCCCGAGAGAGACTCTGTTGTTAAATCCATCGTAATCTCTTTATCTCTTACTTTAAACGTAAAGGTATCCCCAAGATAGCTTTCTTTTAATGTCTCCCAATTTTCCAGCAATTGTCTGGAGTTTCCGTCTAATTGCTGTTCATAGCTTGTAATGATTTGATCCAATGAAGCCGCAATAGCTTCCTCCGCATCTTCCTTAGCTCCGGTTAATCGATAAAGTTTAGAAGCAATTTCCTGCTGCTTCCCGGCGCGCTTATCATAATTCCGGACATAGGAAGCAATCTCCCGTAAATAATGCCTGCGCTCATTCGTAATGATTTGATTTTGCTTTTCGGAGATAACATGACGCGGAAAGGAGACCTCTGCTTCCCACTGATAATCGGCTTTTATCCGGTCAATCAAAGACGCAAACAAAGCATTCGTTCCTTCATCATTAAACTGGCTTGCTATTGTGCCGAAAACAGGAAATCGGCTTTTATCCTCATGAAACAGCATATGGCTGCGTTCGTATTGTTTCCGGACTTGATTCAGCGCATCCTCCGATCCCTTTTGCTCAAATTTATTAATCACAATAAAATCGGCATAATCGATCATATCTATTTTTTCTAATTGCGTCGGCGCCCCAAACTCCGCTGTCATCACATACATGGATAAATCCGTAATATCTGTTACCGCAGCATCACCCTGCCCAATGCCGCTCGTTTCGACAATAATCAGGTCATAGTCTGATGCGCGCACGACATTTATCGCATCCTGAATGGAATCGGAAAGCTCTGTTCCAGAATTTCTGGTCGCCAGCGAGCGCATATACACCCGCTCTGAAAAAATCGCGTTCATACGGATACGGTCACCAAGCAATGCTCCACCTGTTTTTCGTTTGGATGGATCGATAGATAAGATAGCTATTTTCCGCTCTGGAATTTCATTTAAAAAGCGGCGGATAAGTTCATCTGTCAGCGAGCTTTTCCCTGCTCCGCCTGTTCCTGTAATTCCGAGAACAGGGATTTTCTGTTTTTGCTGCTCTGAAAGTTTTTTTAATACCTGCTTTTTCGTTTCTTCCTCCCCATTCTCCATCAAGGTAATGAATTTACCGATTGCTAAGCGATCTCCTTCTTTTAACCGCTCCATATCTTTTTCAATATCAATCGGCGGAAGAAAATCACATTTTTCCAGCATCCGGTCAATCATCCCCTGCAGACCATACTTTCTCCCATCCTCGGGAGAAAAAACCTGAGCTACGCCATAATCATGAAGCTCTTTGATTTCACGGGGGAGAATCGTCCCTCCGCCGCCGCCTAACACTTGAATATGAGCCGCATCCAGTTCTTTCAACAGGTCAATCATATATTTAAAATATTCCACATGCCCGCCCTGATACGATGAGATAGCAATCCCCTGCGCGTCCTCCTGGATTGCTGCGTAGACGACTTCTTCTACGGAACGGTTATGTCCAAGATGAATAACCTCGGCACCGCTCGCCTGCAAAATGCGCCGCATAATATTAATGGAAGCATCATGCCCGTCAAACAGGCTCGATGCCGTTACAAAACGAATAGGATGCTTTGGCGAATAACGTTCTTCTGTCATGCTTATCCCCCTCTTTTAGTCAGCTCTTAACATAGTAAAATCCCTAATCCTCCCTATAGTTACAGCCAGCAATCCACTTGCTTCATCTGCAGCTCGACATACTCATCGAGGGTAAATTCCTTTTGAATGAGCCAGCGGCGGAAACACCACATATGCCCGCTGACGACAATATGATTAGCCAGAAAATGAATTTCTTTCGCACTCCGCTTTTCTTTTAAACAAACATTCAACAATTCCTCCATCATTCCGACAACCTTCTGCTCCTGCCCCAAGACAAATTGACGTTTTTCTTTATTTAATGATTTTGTTTCCTGATAGAGCATTAAAATTTCAGGCTGAATCGTGTCCATAAAGTAAAGATACTGCCGAATCGCCTGACGCAGACTTTCCATTGTCGGATTTTCTACAGAAATCGTTTCTGTCAGCTGATCGCGAACCCGGTCATGCACGAATTCGCAGACGAGAAAAAGCACATCCTCTTTTGTTCTGATATACTCATATAATGTGCCAATGCTGAACCCGGATTCTTTCGCAATTTCTCTGGTCGTTGTACGGTGAAAGCCTTTCTCCTGAAACAGCCGCATGGCGCCTTCAATAATCTGCTTCCGGCGCCGCATCACAAGCTCCTGATCTTTTACAGAAGAGCGGATTTGATCTTCACTCATTTTTTCAGCCTCCTTTTAAAAGAGATTGTGCTTTATTTTGTTACCATCCGCCCAATAACAAGCCGCTGAATTTCATTCGTCCCCTCATAAATTTGCGTTATCTTCGCATCACGCATGTAGCGTTCTACCGGATAGTCTTTTGTATATCCATAGCCGCCGAAAATTTGCACTGCTTCGACGGTAATGCGCATTGCTGCATCTCCTGCAAATAATTTGGACATTGCGGATGCCTTTCCATATGGCTTCCCTGCTGATTCCAGCCATGCTGCCTGATAGGTCAACAGACGGGCTGCTTCAATCTCCGTTGCCATATCCGCCAGTTTAAAAGAGATACCCTGATTTGCTGCGATTGGTTTGCCGAATTGTTCTCTTTCCTTCGCATATGCTGCAGCTGCATCCAGTGCGCCCTGTGCAATTCCTAAAGCTTGTGCAGCAATCCCATTTCTGCCTCCATCTAAGGTCGTCATGGCGATTTTAAAGCCTTCTCCTTCTTCACCCAACACATTTTCAGCTGGAATCCTGCAATTTTCAAAGATTAACTCTGTCGTCGGCGAAGAACGAATGCCCAGCTTCTTTTCCTTCTTGCCAAAGGTAAATCCTTCTGTTCCTTTTTCAACAATAAATGCCGTGATGCCTTTATGTTTTTGATCCGCATCTGTTTTTGCAAAAACGATATAAATATCAGCAACCCCGCCATTGGTAATCCATACTTTGCTGCCATTCAGTATATAATCGCCGCCATCCTTTTTGGCTGTTGTTTTCATGGAGACAACGTCACTGCCCGCCCCCGGCTCAGACAAAGCATAAGCTCCCAACGCTTCTCCCGTTGCAAGACGCTGGAGGAAATGCTGCTTCTGCGCTTCATTTCCATATTTATAGATTGGCCAGCTTGCCAGGGATACGTGGGCAGAAAGGGTAACTCCAGTCGAAGCACAGACACGTGATAATTCCTCTACCGCTATACAATAGCTCAGATAATCCGCGCCGATTCCGCCGTATTCTTCCGGCCAAGGGATACCTGTTAATCCCAGTGCTGCCATCTGATCAAAAATTGCTCTGTCAAACCGCTCTTCTTCATCTCTTTCTGCAGCTGTCGGCTCTACTTCATTTTCAGCAAAATCCCGAACCATTTTCCGAAGCATTTCCTGTTCTTCCGTTAATTGAAAATCCATTCCTATCTCCCCTTCAAAAGCTCTTTGGATATCACAATATGCTGTATTTCATTTGTTCCTTCATAGATTTCCGTTACTTTGGCATCACGAAATAACCTTTCTACCGGATATTCCTTTGTATAGCCGTATCCCCCGTAGATTTGGACCGCTTCAATGGCATTTTGCATAGCCGTTTTCGTTGCTGTCAGCTTTGCCATCGATGTTTCCTTGATACAGGATTGATTCATTTCAATCCGTTTGGCTGCCTGATAGGTTAATAGTTTCGCCGCTTCTACATTGGTTGCCATCTCAGCCAGCTTAAAAGCTATTCCCTGATTGGCTGCAATCGGCTTGCCAAATTGTTCTCTTTCCTTCGCATAAGCAACAGAATAATCTAAAGCTGCTTCGGCAATACCAAGTCCCTGTGCCGCAATCCCGATCCTTCCGATGTTCAAGTTAGCCATCGCAATTTTAAAGCCTTCCCCTTCCATGCCAAGCAGGTTTTCCTGCGGGATACGGCATTGCTCAAAGGTTAATTCCACCGTGCTTGAACCCTTTAAGCCCATCTTCTTTTCATTTTTTCCAATTGACAGACCGGGACTATCCTTTTCCACAATAAAAGCACTGATGTCATTTTTCGATTCACCTGTTCTGGCAAACGTAATAAAGGTATCTGCATATTCGCCATTAGTAATAAATACTTTGGAGCCGTTCAATACATACGTATCATCTACCAGCTTAGCAGTTGTCTTTAACCCGCTTGCATCTGATCCTGAATTCGCTTCTGTCAGAGCAAACGCGCCTAAATATTCGCCAGAAGCAAGCTTCGGAATATATTTTTGTTTCTGCTCCTCTGTTCCGAAATAAAGAATTGGATTGGTGCCGACAGACGTGTGTACCGATAAAATAACACCGACGGTTGCACTAACCTTCGATAATTCATGGATTACCCGGATATAGGAACTGAAATCCATGCCCGCTCCTCCGAACTTCTCCGGGATAGGAATTCCCATTAAGCCGAGCTCCCCCATCTTCTTGATAATTTCTTCAGGAAACCGGTCTTGTTCTTCCATCCGCTCGACTTCGTTTGCAATTTCATCGCGGGCAAAGTCCTGAACCATTTTCACTAACATTTTTTGTTCTTCTGTTTGTGTGATAATCAACATGCACACCCCCTTTAGTCAGTATATGAGTAGAACCCTTTACCCGCCTTCTTCCCAAGTCTTCCTGCCTGCACATACTGTCTCAGGAGCGGACACGGACGATATTTACTGTCTCCAAAGCCTTCATGAAGAATTTCCATAATCGATAAGCAGGTGTCCAAGCCAATGAAATCTGCCAATTGCAGCGGGCCCATCGGATGATTCATCCCCAGCTTCATCACCTGGTCCACATCTTCTATACTGGCAACCCCTTCAAAGACGGTATAGACGGCTTCGTTAATCATTGGCATCAAGATACGGTTGGAAGCAAACCCTGGAAAATCTTTCACTTCCACATCCTGCTTGCCTAATGCTTCCGTCAATTGCTGTACTGTTTGATACGTCACATCACTCGTTTCTAAGCCCCGAATAATTTCAACCAGCTTCATAACAGGAACAGGGTTCATAAAATGCATGCCGATAAATTGTTCTGCCCTGCCAGTAACAGCTGCAATTTCTGTAATCGGCAAGGAGGAGGTATTAGTTGCAAAAAGGCTATGTGCGGGCGCAAGTTCATCCAGCCTGTGGAATACATCTTTTTTTACTTCCAGCTTCTCTACCACTGCTTCAATAATAAAATCTGCTGTGATTGGATCTGCTTCCAGGTCAACAACAAGCTGCAGGCGATTCAATGCCCGCCCCTTTGTATCCGCTTCCATTTTTCCTTTTGCAACATCCTTCTCAAATATCTTTTCAATATACTGCTTTCCTCTTTTCAATGCCTCAATATCCGCATCATACAGCTTCACCTCATAGCCGGAACGGGCAAAAACGAGTGCGATGCCTGCACCCATTTGCCCTGCTCCGATTACCATTACTTCTTTTACAGTCATGATTATACGCTCCTTTTCAAGGGGTTTTAAACTTATCGTTTAAACTCATGCTTCACTTGACGGTACTTCAATTAAAACTGCGTCTCCTTGACCGCCGCCGCTGCAAATCGCTGCAATACCTTTTCCTCCGCCGCGGCGTTTTAATTCATGAATCAAAGTTAAGATAATCCGGTTACCGCTTGCGCCAATTGGATGCCCCAGTGCTACTGCCCCTCCATTGACGTTGATTTTCTCCTCATCAATATCCGCAATTTGCCCGCTTGCCAGTGCAACTACTGCAAATGCTTCATTGATTTCATAAAGATCAATTTCTTCCTTGGATACACCTGTTTTTTCTAGCAGACGATTGATTACTAAGCCCGGTGTTTGCGGAAAGTCTTTTGCTTCCACTGCTACTTCTGCATGACCTAAAATTGTTGCCAGTGGTGTTTTATTTAATTCCTTTGCTTTTTCATCTGACATCACGACGACAGCACTTGCCCCATCGTTTACGCCAGGTGCGTTTCCTGCTGTAATAGTACCGTCCTTATCAAATGCAGGCCGAAGTGTTGCCAGTTTCTCCACCGTGGTTCCTTTTCTTGGCGTTTCATCATCGCTGACCACAATCGGCTCCCCTTTACGAACAGGAATTTCTACAGGAACAATCTCCTCTGCAAATTTCCCTGATTCGATCGCTTCTACTGCCAGCTGCTGGCTCCGGGCTGCCCATTCATCTTGGCGTTCACGTGTTACTTCAAAGGAAGCAGCTGTGTCATTTCCGTAGCTGCCCATGTGGTTTCCTGTAAAAGTACAGGTAAGACCATCATAAATCATTAAATCCTTCACCGTTTTATCGCCCATGCGATTTCCCCACCTGGCATCAGGTAAGAAGTACGGTGCATTACTCATGCTTTCCATTCCGCCGGCTACAATGACATCCTCTTCCCCTAAGCGAATCAATTGATCTGCCAGGGTCACACTGCGTAATCCAGAGGCACATACCTTATTGATTGTTTCCGTTTTCACTTCCCAAGGGACACCCGCTTCTACAGCAGCCTGCCTGGACGGAATTTGCCCCTGTCCGCCCTGCAGAACCGTTCCCATGATTACCTCATCTACATCTGCTCCGTTAAGATCTGCCCGTTCCAATGCTGCTTTAATTGCTTTTGCCCCCAGATTTACCGCGGTTAACGGCGTTAAAGCCCCTCCAAATTTCCCGAAAGGGGTCCGTGCCCCTGAAACAATAACCGATTTTCTCATACGATATAGCCTCCCTTATTTATTCGAACGAACGCTCGTTCAATAGACAGTAGAAAATATAGAGAGGGCGTCAATCCTCTCTATACCTTTATGCTGTTTTTTCTTCATTTTCTTCTAAAACAGATAGTGCCAGAATTTCAGCCACATCCATTGTACCAATATTCTCTTCTACTTCTTTCGCTTTTGTCCCATCACTCAGCATCGTTAAGCAGTATGGACAGGCGCTGGAAATCATTGATGGCTGCACTTGTAATGCCTGCTCTGTACGGGCCACATTAATCCGGTTTCCAGTCGTTTCCTCCGTCCACATCAAGCCGCCGCCTGCACCACAGCACATCCCGTTCTCGCGGCTGCGGTTCATTTCTATCAGCTCTAAGCCTGGAATAGCCTTCAAAATTTCCCGTGGCGGATCGTAAACGCCGTTATATCTCCCTAAATAACAGGAGTCATGGTAGGTCAATCTTTCATTGATTGCTTTCTGCGGCTTCAGCTTCCCTGACATGACAAGGTCATAGAGCAGCTGCGTATGATGGTAGACCTCTGCTTCAAATCCAAAGTCAGGATATTCATTCTTAAATATATTGTACGCGTGCGGGTCAATCGTGACAATTTTTGTGACGTCATTCTTGGTAAATTGCTTGATATTTTTCTCGGCAATTTCCTGGAATAAAAACTCATTCCCAATTCGTCTTGCCGTATCGCCAGAATTCGCTTCGGTGTTTCCTAAAATGGCAAAGCTGACGCCAGCCTGGTTCATTAATTTAGCAAAGCTGAGCGCAATTTTCTGGCTGCGGCTGTCGAAGGACCCCATCGAGCTGACCCAGAATAAATACTCAAAGGATTTATCCTCCTTCTTCAGCTCTTTCACTGTCGGAATATAAGCCGATTTATCCTCATCACGCCATTTGATCCGGTCCTTCTTCGATAAGCCCCATGGATTGCCCTGACGTTCAATATTCATGACAGCACGCTGAATTTCAGAATCCATTTTCCCCTCTGTCATGACCAAATAACGGCGCATATCGATAATTGTACCGACATGTTCATTATTAACAGGACAAGCATCCTCACAGTTTCGGCATGTCGTACATCCAGCTAGTTCTTCTTCTGTAATGACATCACCGATCAAGCTCATGCTTTGCACCGATGCAGCTGCTTCCTTGCTTGCAGAAGCCTGGTTGCCGGCAGTTCCGGAAAAGGCATAAGAAGGAACCCACGCCGATTTTCCAGTAACGGCTGCGCCTTTTTCGGTTAAATGATCACGAACCTTAATCATAATATCCATCGGCGAAAGCATTTTTCCTGTTCCGGATGCCGGGCAAACATCCGTACAGCGGCCGCATTCCACGCAAGCATAGAAATCGACCATTTGATGCTGTTTAAAATCCTCTACCTTTCCGACACCAAAAGCAATTTCTTCTTCACTTTCTTCATCCATATCTTCTAAATCAAAATCGATTTTTTCTAATTTACCAGGCACTTTTTTCGTCAAAAAGACATTGATTGGTGCAGCAATTAAGTGTGCGTGTTTGGACTGCGGCACATACACTAAGAAAGTAAGCAATGTTATCGTATGTACCCACCAGGCAATATAGAATAAAACCATTGCTGCCCTTGCTGAAATGCCGCCGAATAACCCGGCAACAGCACTGGCAACCGGCTCCGTCCATGTTAATTCATGTCCATGCCAAATCATTGCCATTCCATTTCCGAACAGCACAGAAATCATCAATGTTCCAATGAAAATAAGGACAAGCCCTGCTTTCAAGCCTCTTTTCAAACGAACGAGCTTCTCCATATAACGGCGGTAAAAAGCCCATACCACCGCCACCAGAATCATTAAGGTAACAAGCTCTTGAAAAAAGACAAATCCCGGGTAAAGCACGCCAAACGGTAGATGATTCCCCGGCGACAGCCCTTTGACAAACATATCAATGGCTCCAAATTGAACCAGAATGAAGCCGTAAAACATCATCACGTGAATCGTACCAGATTTTTTATCTTTTAACAGCTTCGATTGGCCAAATACATTTTTTATAATGCGTTGGATCCGCAGCTTTATCTCGCCGTCAAACTCTGATTTTTTACCGAGTCTGATATAGGCCACTCTTGTTGCGATGATTTTGGCAAATAAGAATAATGCATAGCCTGTTATGGCTATAAATGCTATCCAATTAATCATCAGAAATGTATCCAAGATGATTCCCCCCTCTTTATATTATAATATAAATTGACAGCGTTTTCATATCTGTGTAAAAAATAATTCTATCTCTACTTTAAAACATGAATGAACATTCAGTCAACCTATTTGGAGGAAATTATGATAATTTTTAGCGGTTTATTATGTTTGCTGTTAATAATATCCTTTAGATTGTTGATAGCGTTCATCATAGCTGATAAAAACAAAAATAATCCTCTCATAATCTTTAGCAGGAGACTGAAAAATTATTTTTTCTCTGGTTACCTGCTCTCTCATAACGAGGACTCGTTTATTGATGACCGTTCCATGAACCAAGCATGAATATTTTTTTAATGAAATAATATAGTTTAATTCATAATGATAATACGATCAATAACTTCCTTTCAGTATACTTTACGAAAATGTTGTTTTAAAAAAATCCCACAAAGAAATCAACCATTTCTCTGCAGGATTTTCATATCATTTTCTTTCTTACATTTTCTCCGGTGCATTCACACCTAAGATACCCAAGCCGTTCGCCAGTGTTTGACGCACTGCTTTCATTAAAGCAATACGCGCGCTGGTACGCTCCGGATTATCTCCATCCAATACTTTTTCTGCATTGTAGAAGCTGTGCAGTGTAGAAGCAAGGTCAAATACATACTGCGTGACTTTATGCGGCATTTGTTTGTCTGCCGCTTCAGCGATCACCTGCGGCAGCTCTCCAACTTTTTTAAGCAGGTCCAGTTCTTTTTCTGCGGTCAATAAGGACGCATCAAAATCCCCATCTGTTGCAAATCCTTTATTCTTCGCCTGTTCCAGCATCGTGCAAATACGTGCATGAGCATATTGAACATAATAAACCGGGTTATCATTGGATTGTGATTTGGCAAGGTCCATATCAAAGTCTAACTGCGAATCATTGGAACGCGCTACGAAATAATAACGGACCGCATCGATTCCTACCTCATCCATCAGCTCTCTTAAGGAAACAGCTTTCCCGGTACGCTTGCTCATTTTTACCTTTTCCCCGGCTTCAAACAGATTAACCATTTGGATAATTTTCACGGAGAATTTCTCAACTGGATAACCTAACGCCTGCAAAGCAGCTCCCATTCTTGGAATATATCCATGATGGTCTGCGCCCCACACATTAATAATTTGGTCAAAACCGCGATCTAATTTATTTTTATGGTAAGCAATATCTGGTGTTAAATACGTATATGCTCCGTCCTGCTTAATAAGGACGCGGTCTTTATCATCACCAAAAGCAGTCGTCTTAAACCATAATGCACCGTCTTTTTCATACGTATAGCCGCCATCTTCCAATACTTGTAAAGCAGCATCAATCTGGTCGTTTTCAAAAAGAGAACGCTCGGAGAACCAGCTGTCAAATTCAACACGGAAATCCTTTAAATCATTTTCAATATTACGCAGGGAAGCCTTTAAGCCATATTCTTTAAAATAATCGAGACGCTCTTCATGAGATTTCTCCGCCCAGGCATCCCCTTTCTCTTTCACAAGGTTTTTCGCAATATCAATGATTGCCTGCCCATGATAGCCGTCTTCCGGCATATCTACGGACTGCCCTAATTCCTGTAAATAACGTGCCTCTACAGATAAGCCAAGATTGTTGATCTGGTTTCCTGCATCATTAATATAATATTCTCTCTCCACTTCATAGCCTGCAGCTGCAAAAAGATTACATAATACATCCCCGAATGCAGCATTTCGCGCATGGCCTAAGTGAAGGTCACCAGTCGGGTTAACAGAAACAAATTCAACCTGAACCTTTTCTCCGTTCCCGTCTTTTGAAGTGCCGTAAGCATCTCCAGCGCCCAGTACGGTTTCAATGACTTCCCCTAAGAAATCCTGCTTCATATAGAAATTGATAAATCCGGGTCCGGCAATATCAATTTTTTCAACAGACGCTGCCTGCTTATCTAAGTTGGCTGTAATTTCATCTGCAATTTGACGCGGTGCTTTTTTCGCAATTCGAGCCAGCTGCATCGCAATATTGGTGGCAAAATCACCATGTGCTTTATCCTTCGGTGTTTCCAGAATAATATCCGGAATCGTATCCTCCGTCGCAAGCTCTGCAGCAAGAACAGCTGTATGAATTTGCGCTTTTAATATTTCTTCTGTTTGTGCTAGTACATTCATTCCTTATTTCCTCCTTGTTTCTATCCCCGCCGGCAGTTTAAGGAACACGACATACAGGTGGACTGCTCTTATGCCAGAAAGGAATCCCACTAACGCTCCGCCACTTCTGTCACGGGGGTACTTTTGGCAATTTCTCTCCCGCTTACCTGCTCCCAATTCCTTAAAGGCGGGAAAATCTTTGCTTATTTTGCTGAAAATTGAAGCTTGAGCTGATGCTTCCGTTCGAGTTGTTCATTCAGCTTCATCGTATAATTCATATCAAGCACCCGCGGCATGGCATCCTCTGTAAATGAAATCGATTCTGTAAAAGTTTCCATATGAATATTGCCATGCATATGCTGATAAATGTTTTCTGTTTTCTGGCCTAATTGAAATTGCTGATTCATTTGGATGACACCCGTTCTCTTAATCGAGACACGCTCCGGCCGAATCATAATGATATTTTGAATCGTTCCGGCTTCTTCATTTACTTCCTCGTATTTAAGTACATCGATGCTGCCTTTCTTCGTCCATTCTCCCGTGAAGGATTGTTCCTGCGTCTCCTGTTCACCGGAATCTACATCATAAATCACTGTCTTCAGCGTAATAGTAACATGTTCGGAATTATGTTGCATACGTACTCCTTTAATCTTGTTTACAAATTTATATTTATAGTGTACTTATTATATCTTTAAAACACCATGATAAGCAATACTCTTGCTGCTTAAAAAACTTTATCACGGCATGATCGTCTGTAATTTCCCCTAACTGATACGGAAAAAATTGTTTAAGATGAGCGGGGAAAAACAGTCCCCTAAATCAAGTTTCGTTTTACACGTTTATAAAAGGCGTTCTTTTTCCATAATAAATAGAGAGAATAAATAAACTCCAGTATCACCATTTTGTAAAGACATATTTATTTTGGAGACGATAAAGGATGAAATCATTAAAAAAGCTGCGTCTAATCTATAAGTTAATTGGCGTCGTTGTGCTGCTGATTATTACTGGTATTTTAGCTGTTTACTTATTAGCCTATCTCATGGGTCCTCCAAGTCTCAACAATCAATCTCCTGCTGTGTTTTACGACCGGGAAGGGAATGAGATTGAGGATACATTTGGAGACTCTTATGAATGGGTCCCTTTAGAAAATATAGATGATTCCGCTGTCCAGGCGAGTCTGGTGATTGAAGACAATCGTTTCTTTAATCATCACGGACTCGATTATTTCCGGATTGCGAAATCACTGTGGAATAATTTTATTTCCGGCTCGTTAAAAGAAGGAGCCAGCACGATTACACAGCAATATGCCAGAAATCTCTATCTATCTGCAGAAAAAACCTGGTCCCGCAAGCTGCAAGAAGCCTTCTATGCCATTCGTTTAGAAATGTTTTATTCCAAGGAAGAAATTCTAGAAGGCTATATGAATACCATTTATTACGGTCACGGAGCACACGGGATTGAAGCGGCAAGCAATTATTTTTTTGGAAAGCCTGCTCATCAGTTAACCCTGGCAGAAGCGAGTATGCTGGCGGGGATTCCAAAGGGACCGACGTATTATTCACCACTCAATAACCTGGAAAATGCGACGGACAGGCAGCAGCTTATCCTCCATCGAATGCTGGACAATGAAATGATTACGGAGACAGAATACGAAGAGGCGATAAATGAAGAATTAGCTTATCAGCAGCAGGCTCCAGCCGAGGAAGAAGCGTCCTATTTTAAGGATGAAGCATTAAAGGAAGCTGCACGGATTTTGGAGAAGGATGTGGAAGAAATAAAGCTCGGCGGTTATCAGCTGCACACGACATTGAACAGCGATTATCAACAAGAAATGGAGGAGGCCGCTGCACAAACCATTAAGGAAGGCAGCGACTTACAGGCTGCCGGTATTTCTATTGTTCCGCAAACTGGTGCAATAACTGCCATGATTGGCGGAACCAATTATAAAGAAAGCAGCTACAACCGGGCGATGGACGCCAAACGG
Source organism: Oceanobacillus sp. FSL K6-0251 (assembly GCF_038004725.1). Classification (NCBI taxonomy): domain Bacteria; kingdom Bacillati; phylum Bacillota; class Bacilli; order Caryophanales; family Bacillaceae; genus Oceanobacillus; species Oceanobacillus sp. FSL K6-0251. The sequence goes on from NZ_JBBORS010000001.1 coordinate 4,258,332, forward strand.
ATGCCCGGTTCTACCTTTAAACCTATTTTATATTATGCTGCCTTAGAAAATGGCTATACAGCCAGTACGACCTTAACCAGCGAAGCAACGACTTTTGAGCTTGCAGACGGTTCTGCTTACCAGCCGAGTAATTTTAATGGGTATTATGCAGATGCCCCTATCACGCTTGCGGAGGCAATTGCTCTATCAGATAACATCTACGCCGTGAAAACCGCGCTTTATGTCGGCGGAGAACGATTTATTGAGACAGCAGAAAAATTCGGGATTGAAAGTGACCTGAATAATGTTCCTTCCCTGGCGCTCGGCACTTCTGCTGTATCGGTCATTGAGCTGACGAATGCTTATGCCCGTCTTGCTAATGGAGGAGAAGCAGTCACGCCTTATCTTATTGAAGAAATTACCGATGCAGATGGAAAAACACTTTACTCGCACAGCCCCGAAGAGAGCGAGCCCGTTCTTGATGAAAAAAAAGCGTTTATTCTAACCCAGCTTCTAACCGGGATGTTTGACGAAACATTAAATAGCTACACCAGTGTCACCGGAGCAAGTCTGCAAAATAAGCTTTCCGATATTTATGCCGGCAAATCGGGAACAACGGATTTTGACAGCTGGATGATTGGCTATAGCCCCGTTATCTCTACCGGAATTTGGGTCGGGTATGATGACCACCGGGAAATGACCAATGTAGCGGAAGCAGCCTTTTCAAAAGAGATATGGGCAAATTATATGGAGAATATTGACGAAGACGGAAAAAATGTTTTTCCCATGCCTTCCGGAATCGTCGGTCTTCCAATCGATCCGGTCAGCGGATTACGGGCCGATACCAGCTGTGAAAAAAGCAGAATCATGTTTTACGAAAAGGGCACTGAGCCGCTTGGTTACTGTCATAACGGAAATGTCGATCAGCGGGATGATGCCATCGAGGACACAGGGATTCTTGAGAGATGGTTTGATTTGTTGTTCTAAACGCGGAAAAAGACTGCGGACAAGGTCTCAAAAAAACCTTGCCCGGCAGTCCTTTTTCTGGATTAGCTTTCTGCTTTTAACAGCGGAAGCAATTTCTCTAATGTGACTGTTTCTTCTTGCTGAAATACTTCTATAAATGGCATCGCCTTTTGCTGCAGCAGCTTGTCTGCTTTCTCTATCAAATCTTCCCGTCCCAACGGGTTTCCCGGCGAACCATACGGAATATCGCAGCGGGCTTGCTTAATATCCCCATTACGCAGGCTGATTTCTATCATACTATATCGATTCGCCGGATAACTCACAGAGGCAAATGGAATATTCTCATCATACACCCTTGTTATTTTATTCATTAACGCACTGACCTCTTCCGGAATCTCTTCCCCCAAAAAAGCCTCCATGGAAAGCTCTCTTCCGGTTAACAGCAATGCTGCACAATACTCTGCACTAAAACGTCCCTGCTCCCCATTTTTCGGATTTGTATAGATAAGTGCTGCATCACCGTTTTCAGGAAAATAAAGCTGAATCGAAGCGATTTGCTTCAAATCTACTTCCCAGTCCCTCATCAAGGCTTTTGTCGCATCAATTGGATGAGCGTTCGCTGAGCAGCAGGGATACAGCTTAAACCAAAATCCTGGCTTATCAACAGCCCATTCCAGCCCCCATTCATCAAGCAGACTGTCTATACTGCTGTCTTCATTTCCAAACATGGACAACAATCCATTCTCAGCTGTTATTGTATTACCATTACCAGCAATACCCTGTTTAACAAGATGCAGAATCTGCCACGCTTTTTGCGCTGTCAGCCCTGCGTGTAACGGTTTGATAAGCGTTCCAAAATGGCTCCTGGAGCCGCTGATTTGCGAAACACATAGGTCGAGTGCTTGGTTAAATTCTTTTTCTTGTAATGTCATATAATACGCTCCAGCAGCAACGGCTCCATACATTCCCGCTGTGGCTGTCGTATGAAATCCTTTTTCATAATGAGATTTCCCCACTGTTTTGGATATGCGTGTCATCACTTCTACTCCAATTAAATAAGCCTCAAAAAAACGGGCAGTATCTTGCTTCTGTTCTATCAAGGACATTAATAAACTGAGAATAACAGCAGATGGATGCCCGCGGATTTCCGAGTGGACATCGTCCAAGTCTAAGGCATGCGCAGCGTATCCATTCAAAAAACAGGCATCGTAGGGGTGGGCCTTTTCACGTATCCCAATAACCAGTGCGTTCTCGTGAGCTGCATCTGGAAATAATCGAGCATTCCATACGTTGGGAAAATGCGTATCATATGCAACAGTGGTGTAGCAGCAAACAAGATAATCCAATAACCCTTTTTGTAAATTTTCTTTTGTATCCGCTTTTAAATCTTCCCACTTAGGAGCAGAAAAAACCCTCTGAACGAGGGCTTCTGTCATATTATTCATTTTTCAGGACCTTTACAGCTAATGTGGCAAAGAATGCTGCTGCTACTTCAATGGCATCCTCCTGCAAATCAAATTCTGGATGATGCCATTCTTTTGGCCCATCGACTCCCATCCACACAAAGAATCCCGGGATATAATTCTGATAGTAAGCAAAATCTTCTCCGCCAGAGCTTGGTACAGCATCTACGGCTTGATAGCCTGCCTCTACAGCAGCCTCACGCACCGTTTGTTCATACTGAGATGCATTATTTACTACCGGCAAATAGCTTTCCCACTCAAAATCGACTTCGCCGCCATTTCCTTTAGCAGTGGTTTCTGCTAAATTCTGCATAAACTCCGGAATAGCCTGACGTGCTTCCGGCTGAAATGTTCGGACTGTACCTTGCAGCTTCACCTGATCAGGTATGACATTCCACGTATTCCCGCCATTAATGCTTGTAATACTGATGACCGCATTATGGAAAAGATCAATTCTTCTGGCAATAATCGACTGTACATTCGTTACATACTGGGATGCTATCACGATTGGATCAATCGCATTATGCGGAATCCCTGCATGTCCGCCGATACCTTTAAACGTTATTTCAAACTTATCTACGCTGGCCATCAAACCTTCCGATTTCACGCCAATGGCGCCTACTGGTAAATCAGGCTTATTATGCATGCCAAATATACCGCACACGCCTTCTAAGACACCTTGTTCTACTAGATATTTTGCTCCTTGAGCTACTTCTTCAGCCGGCTGAAAAATAAAACGGACAGTGCCATGTAATTGATTTTTTTGTTCATTCAGCAGAATGGCTGCACCTAAAATAGAAACCATATGGAAATCATGGCCGCATGCATGCATTTTCCCCTCTCTTTCCGATTGGAAAGGCACATCTGTCTCTTCTTTGACCGGCAATGCATCAATATCCGAACGAATAGCGATTGTCGGGCCAGCATGCTCCCCTTTTACTTCTGCAATAACGCCTGTTTTTATATCAAAAGGCAGAATCGTGATTTCATTCTCTTCCAGCCATTTTTTTAAGTGGGCCGACGTATTTATCTCCTCAAACGCAAGCTCTGGGTTCCGATGCAAGTATCTGCGTTTTTCGATTAAATCTTTGACTAGTTCTTCTGTTACCTTAAACATTTTCTTCACCTGCCCCTAATCTTCTTAAAAATTGTTTTGTTCTCGGAGACTGTGGATTATGGAAAAATTCTTTCGGTGTATTTTCCTCAATGATATTTCCATCTGCCATAAAAATAACGCGGTCTGCTACTTCTTCTGCAAATTGCATCTCATGTGTCACGATAATCATCGTTGAGTTCTGCTCCGCAATTTTTTTAATTACCTGGAGCACTTCAGAAATCCATTCCGGGTCAAGTGCCGATGTCGGTTCATCGAACAGAATCGCATACGGGTTCACTGCAAGCGCACGCGCAATACCAACACGCTGCTGTTGTCCTCCAGACAATGTAACCGGATATTGATGTACTTTGTCTCCTAAACCGACTTGATTCAGTATTTCCATTGCAATTTTTTCAGCTTCTGGCTTCTTCATTTTTTTAGCAATTATCAGCGCTTCTGTTACATTTTCCAAAGCTGTTTTATTTTTAAATAGGTTATAATGCTGAAAAACCATCGCCGTCTGCTGTCTTAATTGATAGATTTCTTTGGAAGACATTTTTTTAACGTTTATCTTTTTATCTCCAATAATCAATTCCCCTGCATCGGGTTTTTCTAATAAATTCAAGCAACGCAGCAACGTCGATTTCCCTGAGCCAGATGGTCCGATAATTGCCAGGACCTCCCCTTCTTTTACCTCCAGGTTGATTCCGTCTAACACAACATTAGATCCAAATTGTTTTTTCAAATTTTTTACCGTAATCATATTCGTACTCCCTTATGATTGATATGGCCGTTCCATTCTTTTTTCAAGCGCCTGTTGAATAAACGTATAAATAATAATCATCGCCCAGTATAAGAGCGCCAGGGCTAAATACGTCTCAAAAAAGCGCAGGGAGGAAGCGGCAAGTATTCTCCCTTGTGCGAACAACTCTACAACTCCTAATGTAAACGCCAGGGATGTTTCCTTTATCAATCCAATAAAAATATTTCCTGTTGCAGGCGTAGCATTTCGTACCGCTTGGGGCAAAATAACTCTGCGGAAGCTTTGAACTCTTGTCATTCCAACAGACAGACAAGCTTCCATTTGTCCTTTATCAACAGAAGCGAGTGCGGCACGAAATATTTCTGCTAAATAGGCTGCCTGCTTCAGACTTAAACCAAGGATAGCAGCAGCAATCGCCGTCATTCCGCTTAGAGCAGGAAAAATCTGCGGCAGCCCGTAATAAATTAAGAAAAGTTGGACCAGAGATGGAATTGCCCTAAAAAACGAAACATAGGCGATAGCTAAGTGCGTGAGGACAGGTATACCTGAGCGCAGCACCAGTGCGATACCCATCCCCAAAACAACTGCAATCACCATCGTAACAATCGCTAAAAATAATGTAAGTGGTATAAATGGTAATAAGTCTGGAATCAAACTTATTAAATAAACGAAGTCTATATTAAAATTCATATGTCATCCTCCAGTTAGAAAAACTTCAAAAAACGAAGACCAGCCAAATCATAAAGTGAAAGCCGCTGTCAGAGCTGGGACTGCTTCATCAATCCAGATCAGATGCTTAGAGCGGCATTACTTCTGTTTTCGTATGCTCAGCCAAATAAATTATTCTTGTACGGTTATATCCTCTCCGGCAAAATATTTCTCTGAGATTTCTGCCAATGTACCGTCTTCACGAAGCTTTTCTAATTCTTCATCAAATTCTTCACGTAATGCCGCACCTTCCTCATTCTTTGTAAACGGGAAAGAAATATCTTCGTACACAAATGGGTCTCCAACAAATTTAAGAGGTAAATCTCCTAATTCGATTTCTGCTATCAAGGCAGACTTCGAATTCACATAGCCATCGACACGGTTATTGATAGCATCATTCATCGCACCATCACGTGTTTCATACGTTCTTGGCTCAATTTCTGGATCAAAGGCTTCTAGATTTTTAACATTATTGGAACCCAATACCCCAGAAACGGTTCTTCCTTTAAATTGTTCTAAGTCTGTAAAATCGTTATCCTCATGAGTCACAATGGTTGCACCAGCATACGCATAAGGCACCGAAAAGTCATATGATTCAGCTCTTTCCTCTGTTACAGCCACAAAGTTCGCCACGGTATCAATCCGTCCTGTTTCCAGCTGCCCCATAAGCCCTGAAAAATCGGTTGTTACCCATTCGACTTCGTAGCCTAAGTTTTCAGCAGCTGTTTCTAATACTTCTACATCATAGCCTACTAATTCGCCGTCTTCCTCATAGCTATTTGGATAGCTTTGTGCCGTTGTTCCTGCCTGTAGTACGTTATCACCCGAACCTTCTTCAGAGCTGCCGGAATCCCCGCATGCTGCTAGAATGGTTATTAAAACAATGCTTCCTGCTAGCAATATCAATTTTTTCATTTTTCTATAACCCGCCTTCTTATCTCCTTTTATATTCTGTGCCCAATAATAATTTTTCCAAATAAACCGTCTGATGACCCTTTCCAAGATCCGCTTCTCCGACCGGCTGGTAACCACGCTTGATGTACATATCTGCCAGCCAAGGGTGCTCTTTTGCTGTTCCTAGACTCACCGATGGACAATGCAGCTGGTGAGCTAAATAATCCTGTTCCACAAAATCAAGAATTTTAGATGCATATCCTTTTCGTTTATATTGCGGATCGACAGCTACCCACCAAATATGCGGAATTTCATAGGGGCCGTGATGCGGACTCCAAGGCATCCGAATGGACGCAGTCGCTACGGTAGCATCCTCATCTTTCATATAAAAACATATATTTTCATTTATATTTTTCTTAACCAGTGCATCATCTGCTGTTGCGGCAGCAAAATGAATGCCAAGGTCGCGAATGGATGCATAAGCTTTTAATGTGAGCTCCTTTATTTCTGATACATTATCTTCAGTAGCTTGATAGAATGCTAGTTTACCCATGTAAAAGAGCTCCTTTTTTTATTTGCGCAATGACTTCTTCTACTTTTTCACTTGCCAAACCGGTATATTGGCTCGGATCCAGTAAATCTTCAATTTGCTCCTCTGATAATACGCTGCTTACCACTTCATTTTCCGTCAGCGTTGTTTTAAACGGAATATTTTCTTCGTAGGATTTCATAGACAGCTCGTATACCAGGTGATGAGCGGTCTGCTTGCCGACCTTTTCTGACAACGCAAACATAATTCGTTCGGATAATAATAAGCCGCCTTGCATATTCAAATTACGAAGCATGTTTTCCGGCTTCACAATCAATCCTTTTAATACATTAATTGTGGTTTTAAGCTGAGAAGATAGATATAAACAAATTTCCGGCAACGCTACCCATTCGCTTCTCCAGCTTTTTGCATCCCGTTCATGATCCATAATCAATGATTCATGAAGCAGACTCACACTGTGTAAAACAGGTTTGGTCAAGCTCGCAATTCCTTCAAACAAAGCAGGATTTCGTTTGTGCGGCATGGTTGTCGAACCAACATTTCCTGCTTGAAACGGCTCTTCCAGTTCATCAATCTCTGTCCGCATTAAGTTATAGAATTCATTACCCAGCTTGCCTAATGATCCGCTGACAAGTCCAAGAATGGATCCATACTCCGAAATACGGTCACGAGAGGAATGCCAGCAAATATCTGGTGTAGATAAGCCCAGTTTATCCAATGCCTTCGTCTCTACCTCCGGACCAATACTGCCAAGCGCTGCATATGTACCTACTCCGCCGGCAAGAACACCTGTAAAAGTACGTGGCTCTGCTTCTTTCAAACGCTGCAGGTGACGGTCAAATTCGCTTAAGACCACTGCCAGCTTAAATCCAAATGTAGTAGGAAGCCCCTGCATGCCATGTGTCCGTGCAGCCATTGGTGTATTTTTATATTTATCTGAAAGTTCAACCAGCAATTGTGCAGTTTCTTTCATATCTCTAAATAGTATCTGATGCGCCTCTTTTAATTGCAGAATGGTTCCGGTATCCGTAATATCCTGGGTAGTAACACCAAAGTGAACAAACTCTCCATACTCACCAGACAGATTCTGCAGTTGATTGACCGTAGCCATTAGCGAGTGCTTTAATTTTACTGCCTCCTGCGCAATATCCTCTACATCAAAATTCTCTATTTTGGCTGCTTCGGCAATCGTTTCTCCCGCTTTTTCCGGAATGACACCAAGTTCACTTTGAGCCAGCGCAAGAGAGGCCTCTGCATCAAGGATTTTCTGTAATCTATTTTCATCATTCCAAATCTGGCGCATTTCCTCTGTGCTAAAATTATTTTGCAACATCCGTAAATCAATAACATGTGATCCCATTTATCTTCTTAATCCTCTTTTCGAAATAAATTATATAATTCTTATCGTTTTAGTGTATTTTATAGCAATAATTGTCGAATTTCAATACCTTTTTTAAATTAATCTGACTTATTTTAAGTTTATATATAGTTCGTCATTTATTATGAAAATAGGACAAAAAAGCGGTTCGTATCGAATTAATTCGATACGAACCGCTTTTTTGTCCTAGTAAACATGAGTTCAGCCCATGTACTCATAGTTTACAAAGGATTTGAGAAAAGTACAAGAATTTCTAAATATGTTCATAATTCATTCACAATTTTGTCATTGTTTTGGTTTAAATATCTAATTGCTCTTTCAGCTCTGCAGTAGAGTTTTCCCACATTTCTGGTTTGAATTCTTTTAAGAAGTCGCCCAGTAACTTTTTAGAATGATCATCCATGTGCTCTACAATAATTTTGCCCTTTAAGGATTTCTCCATATGCTTCACATGCTCTGCCATGGATTTATACGCACGTTTGATTTCCCGGTTCACGCGGATCTCACTGCCGGCAACACCAGCGTAGTAAGGCCCATTTTCTCCTTTTTCCACCGTTACCCAGACAATCCAATACAGCTTTCCGCCTTGCACTTCTTCCCGATCTCTTATCCATTTCACACGGCGCTCTACGGAACTTCTTGCATGCATCGCATCCATATCCACATATGCCTTATTTTCATTCGGATCGACGATAATCGATGACATATTTTCCAGACTGACTGTTCCTGCTCCATAACCGCCGTGCCCGTCCGTTGAATCATCTTTTATAATCGTAAATGTATTCTTCTTTTTATTTTCTTCCGTCATTGTATTCCCCTCCTGACATTCATTCTGACCTTTGTCTCATTCTACCATGTTCTAAAAAGGTTTTTTAGTGAGAAGACTTATTCCGCAGCTCGTCCATAAATCGGAATGCTTCTGTCATCTCCTCATCTGTGTATTTCAGCTTCGACTTTACGGTGTGCACTTTATCAATTATTTCTTCCTTTGACAAATAAGAAAAATATAACATCGTCGAGACCAGCTCTAAAAAGCGGGCGCTGCACTCCTGTAAAAGGTTAATTTGATTCTTGATATCCGGCATGTTCACTTCAAATTGCTTTAAGAAAGTTTCCCCATCTTCCGTGATGGAATAGTGATATTGATGATAATTGCTTTTTTCTTCTTTTTCTTCCTTTAAAAAATGTAAATTGCAAAGTTCCTCGACACGCAACGTTAATTCTTCTGAATAGGGTCCGTAGAAATGAAATTGATATTTTTCTTCAAAGGGAACCCGGCTTTGCTGTAAGATATAAATCATTTTCTGTAATTTCTTTCTTCCTGTCACTTGCCTGGCTTCAGAGAAAAAATAGAGCAGTTTCGCATGGTTGTCTAACACAAATGGTCATTCCTTCCCGTACAATATATCTAAAATTCGTTTCTTCAAATCCGTATCTTCTATTCGCTGTATGCTGTCCTTAGGAAAGTACAGCTTATGGTCCGTCCTTTTCTTACCAGAGATTGCTTCAACAATATCGGAATGCCGGGACAGCTCCTTTAAACCGCCATCAGGCATTAACAGATGGATTGGCAGACGTTCTTCCTCTTCTCCCGGCCGGTAAAAATCATACGGCAAATCGGACGATGAATCCACTACTAAATAAAAGTCTGGATCAATCCCTGCCTTTTTAAACAGCTGATACAGCTCCATCCCTGCATTGATTTGCGGGTCCGGGTTGTATTCCACATATTTAAATAAGTGACGGTTGATAAACCGGTAGCTTAAATCAGCCAATATAGCATCCTTTTCTTCCTGCCATTGCTGAAAATAATAATATACAATCATATCATCCAGCTTTAAATAATCGGACAGCTGCACTTTTTCTTCAAAAAAGGAAATAAAGTGTGTCGGCTCCAGCTGAAATTGATACGATTCGTCCTCGTAAAGCACCTTTGCCCGCTGAAAAATTTTTGACAGGATAACCTCTGCACTCCGCGTAACCGGATGAAAATAAACCTGCCAGTACATTTGATACCGGCTCATGATATAATCCTCGACCGCATGCATCCCCGTTGATTTAATCACAACTTGATCATCCATCGGCCGCATGACGCGCAAAATACGCTCCATGTCAAAATGGCCGTAGCTTACCCCGGTAAAATACGCATCGCGCTGCAGGTAATCCATTCGATCCGCATCGATTTGACTCGATATCAGGCTGACAACAAGCTTATCTGAATATGTCTTGGCAATCACATCTGCTACCTTCACAGGAAAATCAGCTGATACTTTTTTCAGGATTTCATTGACCTTCGTGCTCCCTAAGATAATCTGTTGTGTAAACTGCTCATGATCCAGCTTAAACACTTTTTCAAACGAATGCGAGAATGGCCCATGCCCCAAATCATGCAGTAACGCAGCACAAAGACACAGCAGCCGCTGCTCTCTGTCCCATCTTTCCCGGTCTGCAAAATTGGTGGTAATCCTTCTGACTATTTCATAGACGCCCAGCGAATGATTAAAACGGCTGTGCTCTGCACCATGGAAGGTCAGATTCGTCGTTCCCAGCTGCTTTATCCGGCGGAGCCTCTGAAATTCCGGTGTAGCGATCAAATCCCAAATAACCCGATCACGGACATGAATATACCGATGGACCGGATCTTTGAATACCTTTTCTTCTATTAATTGTTCATCTTTATATGCCATATCATTATCTCCATCCGCAGTTTCCTAAAAATTTTCGTATAGTTATCCAGTTAAGTTTCCGTTTATCTCTGTATATTTAAAGAAGCCTCTTATACTTCTTTTCCATATATGCTTTGAATATATTATAATATAGTTAAACAGTTGATGAAAGGTTTAGGATGAACACGATGAAAAATTGGAAAGAAATTATTCGACATAAAACATTTCGTTATATAGACCATTCCACAGCAACAATGGTGGCGGGCAAACCGAATACAGCCCTCGCCTCCTTTGCTATGGATGATGCTCTGGCTATTTCCGTCAGTGAAGCAGCTTCTCCTCCTGTTATCCGTTTATGGGTGCATCCAGATACCATTGTTTTAGGTATCCCGGATTCTCGCCTGCCTCATATTGATGCGGGGATGGCATTTCTAGAAGAAAAAAATTATCAAGGGATTGTCCGCAATTCAGGGGGCCTTGCGGTTGCTCTGGATGAAGGCGTGCTTAATATTTCCCTGATTATCCCCGGCGCAAATGACTTATCCATTTACGATTGTTATGAGGCGATGGTTCAGTTTGTCCAGGCCATGTTTGCAGATCTAACCGATGCTATGGAAGCCTATGAAATTGTCGGCTCCTATTGTCCCGGTGATTATGATTTAAGTATTAACGGAAAAAAATTCGCTGGTATTTCTCAGCGCCGGGTCAAAAAAGGAATCTCCGTACAAATTTATCTAGATATCGAAGGAAACAGTAAGGCACGCGCTTCCTTAATTCGGGAATTTTATCATATTGCCAAACAAAATGAAGAGACTACCTTTACTTATCCAGAGGTGACCCCTGATGTGATGGCTTCCCTTTCTGATTTACTGGGAATTCCTTTAACAGTCGAAGAAGTGAAACAGCGTGTAATGGATACATTAAATGGGCTGACAGAAGAAATCATTACCATGCCGATGCAGGATACAGAGCAGGAAAATTTTGATAAAAGGTACCAGCAAATGATAAAACGGAATGAAAATATTTGAACGAAGCTTCCTTCCGTAAAAGTTTTACAGACGTTTCTACATGATAAGCACATGTTCAAAATGCATACAAAAACAGCCTGACCAACTATTCCGGTCAGGCTGTTTTTATGGATTGATTATTCAGCTGCTGCTTGAGCTGCTGTAATAAGTGCCAGGTTGTACACATCTTCTGAACTGCAGCCTCTGGACAGGTCATTCACGGGTTTGTTCAGCCCTTGCAGGATCGGACCTACTGCTTCAAATCCACCTAAGCGCTGTGCGATTTTGTAACCAATGTTTCCTGCTTCCAGGCTTGGGAATACAAATACATTAGCATCCCCTTTGATAACAGAATTCGGTGCTTTTTTCTCTGCAACACTTGGAACAAAAGCAGCATCAAATTGGAATTCTCCATCGATTACAAGAGAAGGGTCTTTTTCCTTTGCAATCGTTAAAGCGTCGGTAACCTTTTCTGTTTCTGTTGATTTTGCAGAACCGGCAGTTGAGAAGCTGAGCATAGCAACACGCGGATCCACATCGAATAGCGCTCCTGTTTTCGCACTTTCTACAGCAATCTCTGCTAGATCATTGCTGTCTGGAGCAATATTAATCGCGCAATCAGCAAATACATATTTTTCTTCATCTCTTACCATAATGAATACACCGGAAGTTTTCTGCACGCCTTCTTTTGTTTTAATAATTTGTAATGCCGGGCGTACGGTATCTGCTGTAGAGTGGGCAGCACCGCTTACCAGACCGTCTGCTTTATTTAAATAGATGAGCATCGTACCAAAATAGTTTTCATCTAAAAGAATTTTCTTTGCATCTTCTTCGGTTGCTTTCCCTTTTCTTCGTTCTACAAAAGCATCCACCATTTCCCCGAAGCCTTCATAGCTTGCCGGGTCAATTATTTCTAGTCCAGATGCTTGTACACCAAGATCTGCCGCTTTCTTTTCTACTTCTTCTTTATTGCCGATAACGACAGGTGTCAGCACAGCATCTTCCGCCAGACGTCCTGCTGCTGTTAAGACACGTTCGTCTAACCCTTCTGGAAATACGATACGTTTGCCGTTTCCCTTTACTTTCTCTGTTAATTGTTCAAATAAACCCATGATGAAACCTCCCTCTATATACTTAAAATATCTCCGAAATGCTCTTGTTTTCTTAGAATTTCTTAAACATCCAATTTGGGGTTGGATAGTGGGGGTGGAGCGTTTGTCAGAATACAGAATATTCTAATGCACTCCTAGCCATCCTAACGACCAAACAGGTAGTATTTGGTAAAAAATGGTGTAACCATGCTTGGTAACTCCACACTTCTTATGGTCGCTCACCCTCCCATGTATCACGGGATTGGTATCCATACATTCCCTCGTCCTGCGTATCCACAAGGTGGAGGTCGGAATAAGCTCCTATGCTGGGTCTAGCCCGAATGGAAAAAATAAGCTCCGACTCCGCATTATTGGTGTTTGTGTATTCTAAGTTCCCAAGGTCATTTGTTGCTATTTCTTTCTTCTACAGCTTAAGCTGCCTGTAAAGTTTCTATCTGAGGTAAACCTTTCAATAACTTGCTTCCATCAAATTCACACTGTTTTTGACCAATGACAAACAAGGCACGTAATAATTTCCCACACAACGCAATCAATGATTGTTGTTTCTTTAATGGATTTTCCGGGCGGGTCGTGTAATACCTATGCAAGGTTTGAAACGTCGGATTATTCGCTACGAGCGGTCGTATCGCTAAATAAATCGCCTTTCGCAGTTTCTTCCGTCCGCGTTTCGTTATTTTCGTTTCCCCTTTGAATTTCCCGGAACTGTGCTCCCGCAACGATAAGCCGGCCAGATTCACGAGTTGTTGCGGATGATGATAATTTGATATATCTCCTACTTCCGCGAAAAAGGTAGCTACGGTTGTTACTCCCAGTCCTTTGATAGCCAGCATTTCTTTTGCTCCTGGTATCTCTCCTAAGAGCGCCTCTATTTCCAAATCCAGCTCTTTCAATTGTTCTGCATACAGCTCATATTGGTCTAATAAGCTGTGTAGCTCTTGTCTGGCAAAGCGTAAGCCGATTTCTATGCCAACACTCTTCTTCGCTTTGTCTACCAGTTTGGTTGCTCGTTTGATACCAACACCACGTTTAACGACCGTTTGCCATTCCTCCAGTACGTCTTCTGGCGTTTTATCACGAATATCAGATGGAAATGGAAATGCCCGTAACGTATATAATGCGGCCTTTCCATTCCATTGTTTAAATACATCCTGAAACTCTGGAAAATAGCGCTGCATGTTATTTTGTATACGTCCTTCCGTAACTGTCTGCTGTTTGATGAGTTGATCTCGTAGTTTCATGGCTTCTCTTAACTCGGCATAGATGCCGTCGAGAAGGTTTGGTATAGAGTATCTCCCATCCTTCACCAGCTGGGCAATCACGCGCGCATCTTTGGTATCATTTTTCGTTGGCGAGTTATCATCCAGTTCTTTTGCTTTCTTGACATGCATCGGATTAACCAATACAAAATCCGTATCCTTGCTGATCAGATAATAACCTAAACTCATCCAATAGTGACCTGTTGGCTCAGCTCCTATGATGACATGGTTTTTATCGTGTTCTTTCTGGAGCTTTGAAATCCATTCCAGTAGGATTTCAAAGCCTTCTATTCGGTTTTCAAAGATCAATCTTTTCCCAAATTCATAGCCTCTGTCGTCCTGTGCTCGTGCCACATGTTTGTCTTTGGCAATGTCTATTCCCACTACAAGTGTAGATGGTGTGATTTGCGATATTTTGTGATTTTGATTATAATTCATGGATGAGTCCTCCTTGGTATTTTTTAATTTCGGGGTCATTGCAATGACACCCTGTACTATACCAAGAGGGCTCTTTTTTGTTCAAACCTCAAATTTCTTCATTACAGGAATGCTCCTATAATAATTAACATATTAAATGATAGTTACGGACTTTTTGTTTGGAAAAAACAATTCGTTTTTACCTTCAAATTCTCTTTAATGATATACCATTTATCGGCACAAATAAAGCCTTGAACCCCGAAAAATCAATGTAAAGGATTACATCTGTTTTCCTTTCACAGGAGGAAGAACTTCTCCCATTTTTCATCCATCCTCTTCAATCAAGTATGTTCAAAAATTGGTCTTGCACTTCTTTCTAATTTTGACAAACCCTTGACAATACGTAAAATATCATGATTTTGTGCCTTTTTTTATATGATTCACACCCTCTGGTTATGCTATAGTTAATAGTGATTCAGTATTTAATTTATGTGAAGGAGTGTATGAACGATGGCAGAAGCAGTAGTAACTGTAGATGGCTGGTCCGCATTACATGATACTCGTCAATTTGATTGGACATCTTGGAAATCCATTTCTGAAGACGAAAGAAATAAAGCAATACAAGAGTTTGAAGAACTTATCAAACAATGGGAAACCGTAGAAGAAAATAAAGAAGGCAGTCATAGTATATTCAAAGTTGTCGGAAATAAAGCAGATCTGATGTTTATTTTCTTACGTGAAACAATGGACGAGCTGGAAGAAATCAAAAGAGCTATCAATAAATCGGTATTAGGTGACTTCTTAATCCCTGCTTATTCTTATGTATCCATTATTGAAATGACAATGCATGATCCAATGAAAGCCGGTGAGGATCGCGAGCTTTCTCCATATGTTAAAGAGCGCTTAAGACCGATTATGCCGAAATGGGAGCATGCTTGCTTCTATCCAATGGCAAGACGCCGCGAACCGGAAGCAAACTGGTTTGCTATTGAGAAAGAAGAACGTACCAAATTACTTTATGAGCATGGCATGACCGGACGTAAATATGCCGGTAAAGTAAAAGAAATCATCACCGGATCGATTGGACTGGATGAATGGGAATGGGGCGTAACATTATTTGCTCATGACCCGCTGCAGTTTAAGAAAATCGTTTATGAAATGCGTTTTGATGAAGTAACCACAAAATATGCAGAGTTTGGTGATTTCATCATGGGTAATTACTTAGCACCAGATGAGCTTGCTAATTATCTTGCATTATAATCTCACTTATTAAAGAGGCTGAAACGGCCTCTTTTTTTCGTGAAAAAATAATCATGAAAATACACTCTCCTACATACATATCATTAATGAGCTTGCACCGAAGATTTTCAAGAAATGAGGTCGGTCTATGGCTATTATTGCTCATAATGAAGCGGATGTTGATTTACTCGCCCGACTAATGCGTGCTTAGGCAGAGGGAGACGGCGATCTTGGCATGTTGATGGCAGGTAATACAGGGGCTAACCGTGTTCTTGCGGATTGTTTAGATTTCACGGATATCCGGACCATATCGACCAGGCTTTTTCAGAGTCCTGGAGGATTTGAAGCAACGCAGAAAGGATATTTTTATCAACGGACAAGAGAATCCGAAAAACGTCTTACAAGAAGAGCTCTTCAAGGCAAGATGCAGCATCCTGCTTCCAATTCACTTTGGTTCTTTATGCCTGAAGAACCCTGTCCTGGCCAATGGTACGGTCAATGGAATACGGGAAGGTTTAAATCACATTGCTTTTATGCACCATCTGCAGAGGAGTGTCCAACTGTATTTCGGTAGACAGAGATGGATAACTTTTTATATTGCATGTATAGCATCACGTTTTTATTTTGAAGGAGAGTGAACTTATGAGTGATCAAATGAATCCAAATCAGCCAGTGAATAATAACCAGGCTTACTACCCAAACCCTTATTATTATCCGCAGGCAACAGGAAGTTTTTATCCAGCTTATTCCGTTCGGCAGTATGCCCAGCCAAGCAATGGAACTGGCGGCGGACAGTTAACCAACCAGCAATCGTTTATTGAGAATATTTTACGGTTGAACCGCGGAAAATTAGGCACCTTTTATCTGACCTTTGAAGGACAGCAGCCAACGTCATTTCGAGGCTATATTGAGGAAGCCGGACGGGATCATATTTTAATTCGGGAGGAAGACTCCAATCGTCGTTTCTTATTATTAATGGTGTATCTCGATTATGTATTATTTGATGAGGAAATCAACTATTCTTACCCATATGGCGGCAATCAGGGCCAATTATCCAACTACAATCCAAGATAAAGAAATAGAAGCAGTAAATAAAGCGTAGACATTCATGAAGTCTACGCTTTATTTACCTTAAAATGTGTGTATTGCGAGGAGATTAAAATGAGACACCCTCTGGAAAAATTTATACGCATGGAAATGCTTGCAATAATTGGTGGCCTGTTTGCCGGGATTTTTGCCTGGATAACAGGATGGATGTTCTTTTTATTCCTAGCTTGTTATCTTTTTGTATTCAGCATGCTCAGTAATGTTTTCATTTTGCTGTATACACACAGAGCTTCCGATGCCATGAAACAGGTTATTCGGGCTTTTTTATTGTTTATATTTCTTACTTCTCTTTTCTTTTATATATAAAAAACGTTTTAACCTTAAAAATCAAAGGCTAAAACGCATTTTTTCATACTAATTTCATCGCGCCTATCCCCAAAAGAACCCAGCCTGCCAAAAAGGCCAATCCTCCAATTGGTGTAATCATCGCAAGCGCTTTGACGCCGGTTAAAGCATAGATATATAAACTTCCTGAAAATAAAATAATACCTGTTAAGAACAGCCAGCCGCTGGATGCAAAGAGACTGCTTCCTTCAAATTTTCCTAAAAGAAGCGCAACTGCAACAATGGCTACGGTGTGGAACATTTGATAATCTACCGCTTTGCCCCAATTTGTTAAGGCTCTTTCGGACAGCCTTCCTTCCAGACCGTGTGCACCGAATGCTCCAAAAGCAACTGCCAGAAATCCAAGGATAGCTCCAATGATTAAAAATAACTTCATCTTTTCATCTCCTAATCATAACATATTATATAAAATACATTTTCCATAACCTAAAAATCAAATATAGAATCCCCATTGGCATCTTCTTCTATCAGCTTATTCTTTTCCGGTACAGCCCCTTTGTCCGCAGGCTGCTTGCCGAGCATTGCTCTCATCTCTGCTTCCGAAATTCGCTCCTCTGTATCTTCTATATTTACTTGCTTCTGACTGGCAACACTGGAATCAGAGCTCCCTGAAAGAAACAGTTCACTTAACAGGTGGATATTTTCCATATGTTTTTTTACTTGATCTTCCTGATGGGCTTTTCTTTTGGCTTCTTCCAGCTCATGAATCATTTTATTGATTATTATTTCATTGCTTACAGCCATACAACCCCTCCTTTTTCTGCATTCATTACGAATTATAGCACAGAAATCCTTTAAACCTGAAAACATAAAAAAAGAGCTTCAGACGATAGCCGTCTCTCTGCTCTTTAACGTAATATACGATTTACGTTCAGCTTTCTTCCCGATATTTCCTCCACGGTATAGCGTTCATACATCCATTTCAAAAATATAACCTCAGATTCTTCTAATTCTCTTCCTAGCTGTGTTGAAGTTTGATGATATAGATGAAAAAAGTTTTTCATTCTTGAAAACTCCCCCTATACTGCGCAGTCAAATATAGAAATATTATAGCATTGTCTATTTTTATCTTCAATAGGAGAATTTTTCAAGTTTTCATTCTAAAGAAAACGCTTTATCTGCTTATTACAGCAAATTTTAACAAGAAAAAGATTCTCCTGACATATTATCTCCTTTAATTACATTGAATATGTCAGAAGAAATTTCTTCCTTTATATCAAGCTATTTATTGTTTTATTTATCCTCTATTGTGGATTGCAAAGCGTATAACTTTTCATTCATTATTTCCATCATCTGGTCCATCGCCTCTTTACGAGGTACATCCTCAGGCAAATAAATCGGATCACCAAAGATAATTTTCGGCTTTTTAAACTTAAACAGCTCTTTAAAATTATTTGGACCTGTGTAAGCTGCAGGAACAATCGGCGCCTTACTGTATGCAGCAATGGTGACAGCCCCTCTTTTTAATGGAACCTGATTCGTTGTTCTTGTGCCGCTGGGGAAAATACCGATGACTTTTCCTTCTTTTAAAAGCTTGCGAGGCACTTTAATCGTGCTGGGTCCTGGGTTATCCCGGTCTACAGGAAATGCATTTAATTTTTTCATCAGCCATCTTAGAGGGCCGGATTGAAATAATTCCTTCTTCGCCATATAGTGGACTTTCGTCGGCAATAGACTGACTCCTAACCACAAAATATCGACCCAGCCTGTATGGGTACATGCGATAATATACCCGTCTGATTGCGGGAGTTTTTCTTTTTGAAATACCTTTACACGTCCAAATAAACTTAATATAACTTTTAATAGATATGCAGCAAAATAATACATGCGTCTCTTCCTTTTTTCAAATTTAGTACCTGGTGCTTATATAAGATACTATTAGAAATAGCGTAAAATTACAAGATGTTTATGATAATTAAATGATGTCAACGACGGATAGGCTATTGTCTTTTACAATCCGCTGTATAATCAAAGTATAAATGATAATGATGTTGGCAGCCTTCATTAAAGGCAGATTCACAACGGAGGCACTTGTCCGTATTTAAATACTGTTTAATCGTATGTTCTGTTTTACAAACACCGCACAAAACCGCCGGCGTATCGAATTCATCTTTCCCCCATACAGCTGCTTTATGATTTTCACATTCTGCGTGACACTGAAAGCATGGATAATATTTCTGGCAGCATTTAAAGTTGATGGCAATAATATCTTTTTGCGTATGATAATGCCTGCATCTTGTCTGATTATCAATCACTGGTCCGTGAACTGTCGGCATGTTATTCCCTCCCCGCGTCAGCAATTATCCAGTAAAAAAGCAGCACACCCTCATTCTATCGAAAGCGTCCTGCTTTTAAACATTAGTTCTGATCTTCTTCTGTGTCAGCTTCTTCTGCCAGGGAAACGCCCAGCTTATCTTCAAGTACAATAATCCTGGCGCGCAGCTCATCGATATCATCTGTCGTTGCCAGTCCAGATTCTCTAGCTAATTCTTTCTTTTTCTCTCTGCTTTTTTCGTCCCACTCGTCTTTTTTAGTGCTGCCTTTTTCCATAAAGTTATCTAAAACAGTTCTTGCCTGCTCTTGTGTCAATTCATTCTTTTCTACTAATTCTTTCACTTTTTGTTCAAATTTCTCTTTCCCGCTTACTGCAGCACCCAGCCCCAGTAAAAATCCTTTACGTAAATAATCACTCATCATTTATACCTCCTATTGTATGCTGTTATGATGATTCCTTAAAACTGGATGAAGCTTGCTTTTTCAGCCTGCCATCCTTACAATACGTGAAACAGGAATGTTCTATACATTATTTGGGTACATATAATAAAATAAACTTTCTTACTACCTATTATATAAAACATTTTGCTGTCACGTAAACGATTTTGGCGCCAAATTTCCCTAATATACTTTTATATTCCCTTTATTTACTATATTTAATCATTATCTAGCTATGCCCTATTGAATAAAATTACGTTTGATTGTATAATCATACAGTTACAATTTTTAGTTTCTATATTATTTAGGAGGAAAATAAATGAAGTCCTATTCCTTTAGTCAGATTATTAAATTCATTATTCCATCTTTATTAGGTTTATTCCTATTTTTATATCCATTACCGACAGAGGAAGGGTTTACCATACCTATTGCCTTTTTAGCCGGTACACTGCAGGATATACTTGAAAGCAATCTGTCTCTTATTATGATGATCGTTATTATCATCACTGCTGGATTCACTGCCTTTGCTAAACTAGCCGGTGAATCAACTTTCAGCAAATCTCCTTTCCTGCATCAATTATTTTATACCACATGGTTCTGGACAATTACACGTCTGTTGGCAGCCGTTTTTGCAATTATGGTTTACTTTCAAATTGGTCCAGAGTTTGTTTACAGCGAAGATACAGGCGGCATGCTGCTGGACAGCCTGCTGCACACCCTGTTTGTTACCTTTTTATTCGCCGGTCTCTTTTTACCTTTCCTGACTAATTTTGGATTGCTGGAGTTTTTCGGAGGTATCATGAGAAATATCATGCGGCCTTTATTCCGTCTCCCGGGCAGAGCTTCTGTCGACAGTTTAGCTTCCTGGGTCGGAGATGCGACAATCGGGGTACTGCTGACAAATAAACAGTATGAGGAAGGTTATTATACAAAGCGGGAAGCAGCTATTATCAGTACAACGTTTTCGGTTGTATCCATTACGTTCACTTTAGTTATTTTACAAGAAGTTCGTTTAGCACATATGTTTTTGCCTTTTTACCTGACTATCCTGATTGCAGGAGGAGCTGCAGCTTTCATTATGCCGCGCATTCCGCCGCTCTCTAAGATGCCAAATACCTATATCAGCGGCAAGGAAAGAACAGACAATGAAAAAATCCCTGCATCGGATAATGTATTTACTCACGGATTCAAAAATGCCGTCAAACGTGCAGAGAAAGAAACGAGCTTCCGTACCTTTTTTATAGACGGCGGAAAAAATATTTTTGATATGTGGTTTGCTGTCACACCTGTTGTGATGGCGTTCGGAACGTTGGCAGTGATTATTGCAGAATATACACCGTTATTCCAGTGGCTCGGAATGCCATTCGTTCCTATTTTAGAACTGATGCAGATTCCATTTGCCCAGGAAGCATCTGAAACCATTCTGATCGGTTTTGCAGATATGTTCCTGCCAGCCATTTTAATTACTGGCGTAGAGGCAGAAATAACACGATTTATTATTGCTGCCTTATCTGTAACACAGCTTATTTTCATGTCTGAAGTCGGCGGACTGATTCTAGGTACTAAAATTCCAGTATCCTTCCGTCACTTAGCTATTATCTTTTTAATGCGTACCGTGATTACACTGCCAATTATCACCCTTATTGCGCATCTGTTATTTTAAAATCAATAAAAAATGCGGAGCCCTTTCCGGGAACTCCGCATTTTTTATTTTACATTTTTTTAAGAAGATGTTCCTTTGTGCCGGTGGTTAAATAATGATTTAACCTTGGCTAAGCGACCTTCAATCAGCGGCTGGGAGATGGTCAAAATAGGCTTGCTGGACAGCGAAATGACAATCAGCGCTGACAAGCCGGCGATTCCGACGACATCAAACCAATGATGAACAGATAATAAATCAAATTCACGCAGGAACTGAACGATAAAACCATGCAATAAGTAAACATATAATGTTCTTGTTCCAAGGACTGTTACCCAGCCCAGGTTTCTTTTAGGAATCCAGGCTAATATACTGATTGTCATCACTGCTGCAATGGCATAAACAAATAACCGCACGAAGCCGCCGAAACTCTCCACACCTAAATTACTGTATGATTTTGAAGCAAGCAGCCATCCGGTATCGATAACCGGGAATACATAAATTAATACGAACATACTTGCCATCACAGCAATTGAAGCGATCTTCACTTTGCGATGCTTCACCAGCATCATTTGATCGACGGTTAACCAGTAACCAATCAAGAAGAATGGAAAAAACACAAATGTTCTGGATAAGCTGAACGAATGCCCAATTTCTCCAAAATAGCCGACAACGATACCTATCAATATGGATAAAGTAATACTCCACCCAGCAGGTATCTTTTTAAATAACACAAGCAGAATATGCCAGCTGAATAAGCTGAATAAGAACCACAATGACCATTGCGGATAGAAAACTCCAGTCTGCCAATCTGCTTTTCCTATAAAGAAATAATAAATCGTATATAATGTTTGAAAGATAAAATATGGAACAATTAACTTTTTCGTTAAATTCCATATATATTTCTTATTTCCTGAGCCTTTTGCAAAGAAACCGGCTAATAAAATGAACGCCGGCATATGGAAGGTATATATCCATATATAAATTGCTTCTGTCGATTGTGAATCGCTGATAAAAGGTTGAATCATATGACCAAAAACAACGAGAAAAATCAAAAACACTTTCGCATTATCAAAAAATGCATTTCGTTCCATAGACCATCCCTCTATTTCGTACACCATTTTAAAGTTGTATATTCTACTTTACTCGCTTTTATTTAAAAAATCTCCCCAAAAAGGGAATTTTTATCGTTTTGTAATCTATTTGTTAGTGTCTCGAAAAAATGTAACATGAAACAAAACTTTACGGAGTCGGGCTGTTATTTCATTTCCCAGTAAAAAGTCATATGATAACAATTTGAGCTGAAGCTCTCCTTGTTTCATATGACCTTGATACATTCTTACTTTTCTATCTGAACGGTTGGTTCCAGCCCTAATTGAACGTTTCCTTTTATTGCTCTTGAAATCATGCATGATTCTTCTGCTTTTTCAATGAGTTTATTAGTTAAGCGTATCTGCTGCTCTGTCGCCTCTTTTTTTAAGGTAACATGGGGACGGTGGATGATTTTTTCGTAAGTGAAAATGCCATTTGTTACGTCTACCATCCCCTCAGAGGTTATGCTCATGGTATTAACAGGAACTTCTGCACGTTCCAGCATGGCTGCCAATGAAATAATATAGCATGTCGCAGCCGCTCCAAGCAGCATTTCATCTGGATTGGTACCAATACCGGGCCCATCCATTTCTGGCGGGATGGATATTTTCGTTTGTAAATTCCCGGCGTTGATATACCCTTCGCTGTTACGACCGCCTTGCCATTTCCCTTCTAGATGAAAGTGATGCAATGTCATCCGGATCACTCCTTTTTTCTTTTCTTTCAATTATGACGCACGGGAAGATTTTTTACAAAAAATAGAATTTTAAAATCTGCTGATTAAAAAAGTCGTGCTGTTCCTATTGCAGGGCAGCACGACTTTCCCTCATAGTACGGGATTATCTCATTTATCTGGACTGTTCTTTATTTCTTTTTAATTTCGGACTAGATGCAAACCAGCCGATTAACGCAATTCCTACAAGAATAATATAGAAGGAAGCTTTCCATAATGTAGAGTGCGGGAAGTGCTCTGGAATCACAGCTAAATCCGGATTGGCTAATACAATAACAGCCAGTTTCACTCCTACCCAGCCCACAATCAGAAATGCGGCGATTTCCAATGTTGGCCGTTTATGCAAGAGACCTACAAAAATATTGGCAGCGAATCGCATAATAATCAAGCCAATCATACCGCCGGCAAATACAACAGCAAATTGACCGGTATCCAAGCTTCCAACATGGCCGAAATCTGTTGGAGGCAATGCTACCGCTAAGGCAACAGCTGCTAAAATGGAATCAACAGCAAATGCTAAATCTGCAAACTCCACCTTCACCACAGTCATCCAAAATTCTTTTTTAGATGCTTGTTCAGGCTCCTGATTTCCTGCCGCACCAGCCTTTTTACCATTTTGTGCCGATGCATCGGAAGTCTCCGGCTCCTTCTTCTTAAACCTGTCATATAAATTCTTTCCTGATATAAATAAAAGATAGGCAGCGCCTAACGCTTGTACAATCCAGAAATCGACCAGGAATGAGATAACAAATAAAGACGCAAAACGCATTACAAATGCCCCGGCTAATCCATAAAATAATGCTCTCTTCCTTTGTTTTTCAGGAAGGTGTCTTACCATGATGGCCAATACAAGCGCATTATCAGCAGCTAATAAGCCTTCTAATGCAACTAATACAAGCAAGACCCATAAATACTCCAGCAATAGTTCAGTTCCCATGATGTATTCTCCTCTTCTACATGTGTTTTGCAGAAAAGGCCATAAAAATAGACCTTTACCTGCAATCGGTAAAGGTCTCGCTAACAACTTTTCTGGTTGCCACATAAAGCCGGAGACGGTTATCTCGTAATGACGACTTTACGTGTACAGCTACTCCCCTTTAGGAAATAAATGTTTACTAAGCTTTTTTAATATGACGTTCCCAGACAGCAAAAATGTTTCCTTCCTGTCTTTTGCCAGCCATTTATTAAGTATACTTTATTAAAACCTTTTTCATGCTCTTTGTCAATATCTTTTACAGTAACTTTATATTTAAATCGACCGCAGATGTTTATAGCTTTCTGAATTCGGTTAATGTAAAATAATATATAGCATAACTTGGAAAGAAAGTAGTGTGATTCAATGACACAGAAACGCTGGTTTCAATTTTTTATCTTTTTTATTTGTTTGTTTACATTAATTTTTCTCATCTCTATAACGCATTTTATCTTTACACCTGTTCTGCAATTAGTCGGTGCTGTAGCTCTTCCGATTATCGGTGCAGGTATTCTTTATTACTTAACCCGGCCATTGATGAATCTGCTGGTAAGATATAAAGTCCCGCGGATTTTATCTATTATTATCGTATTCCTGGTTATCATCGGGGTCGTTACGCTATTCATTGTATTTATCTGGCCGATCGCCCGTGATCAGTTTGAAAATTTAATGGACAGTATTCCTGGAATGGTTAGTACGGTCGAGAGCTGGATTGGGTATTGGCAGGAAAATATTGCTTTAGTTCCTGACCAGGTAATCGATGCCATCAATAATTTTGCCAATGATATTCCCGGACACATTGAAAGTGTATTGAATAATGTCTTTGGCTTTTTAGGAAGCTTCATTGGTCAATTGGTAAGTATCATTGCCGGCATAATTCTGGTTCCATTCTTCCTTTTCTTCATGTTGAAGGATGGAGAGAAGCTTGTACCTTTTATTCTGCAATTTTTCAGCAAGAAAAAAGCAGAAAACTTACATGGACTATTAAGTAAAATCGATAATGTATTGTCCTCGTTTATCCAAGGACAGTTATTAGTAAGTTTTGCAGTAGGTATCCTCTTGTTAATAGGTTACTTGATTATCGGTTTAGAGTATGCCGTCGTACTTGCTCTATTCGGTATGATGATGAATGTCATCCCATTTTTGGGACCTTATATTGCTGTTGTTCCAGCTATCCTGGTTGCAGGGTTCCAGGATCCAATGAATATCATATGGATAGCTATTATTATGTTTGTTGCACAGCAGCTGGAAAGTGTATTTATTTCTCCTAATGTGATGGGGCAGGCGCTTAATCTGCACCCGCTGACTGTTATCACAGTTATCCTCGCGGCAGGAAGTATTGCCGGATTTTTAGGAATTTTATTCGCTATCCCTGTGTATGCAATAATCCGGACAATTGTAATCCACTTTTACCAAACCTTTGTGGACTCCAGAAAAAATAAAGACGATGCATTGATTTAGGAGGGGTTTTCTTGACAACAAAAGCAGAACTGCAACAAAAGCTCGATGAATTAAAGTCTGATTACATCCGTATCCAAGGAGATTTAGACAAGTTAGAGTTCGTCAAAGGACGTGTCTCCTCTGCCGAAGAACAACTGGTCCGTTTAGAAGGAGAGATTGCTGAGGTAAGAAAAGAATTGGAACAGTATAATAACTGATAGAATAACAAAAAAGCTAAAAAGTTTTCTTTTTAGCTTTTTTGTTATTTCTTTTTACAATTCACAACGCTTTCAAGAAAAAAATCCTAAAATGAAATTTTATGACAGCCGGGACTTCTTATCGCCTCTTCTCGTTCTACTTATCTACACCAGAAATCCCCTCACCTGTTGATAGGGAAACCTTCTCTCCCTGATATTCAATCACCTCAGGCTTTTCTGTTAACCATAATGGAGCATCTAAATCATAATATATAACATTTGGATGGGCGGCTGCAAAATGAGCTGCTGCTCCGACAGAATAGCTTGATTCCATCATACTGCCAATCATACATGGAACCTGATTGACCATTGCAAGATCAGCAATGATTAATGCGTTATAGATACCGCCAGATTTCATTAATTTTATATTAATTAAATCTGCGTAATGCCCTTGAATAATCTTAAAAGCATCTTGTGGAGAGAATATACTTTCATCCGCCATTATAGGTGTTTTCACATTATCTGTAACAAATTTAAGACCTTCCAAATCATTTGCTTTTACCGGCTGCTCGATAAATTCAATTCCAGCATTTATACGCTCCATTTCTTGAATTAACTGTACTGCTTGTTTAGGTGTCCATCCTTGATTTGCATCTAATCTAAGCAATATTTCAGAAGGAATGACTTCTCTAATAGCCAGGATTCTATCCATATCAAGCTCTGGTTTTGCACCAACTTTAATTTTCAAACTTGTATAGCCTTTTTCCACCCACTTGTCGGCATCTTTCGCCATTTTTTTTGGGTCATCCACGCCTATTGTCATAGATGTCTTAAGTGATTGATAATCTCCTAATAATTGATAAAGCGGGACCCCCATCCATCTGCTGTATACATCATGTAAAGCAATATCAGCAGCTGCTTTAGCACTTGTATTTCCAATACAACTATTTTGAATAGCAACCAGCAACGATTGAAAATGTCGTATATCCTGCTGCAGAATCGCCTGTTTAATTGGTCCTTCTAATGCTGCTTGAATACTTTCTGATGAATCTCCAGTGATTACCCACGTAGGAGCAGCTTCTCCTCTTCCAGCTAATCCATTTTCTAAATAAATAGTCACAGTAATACTCTCTATATATGTTGCAGTTCTCAGCGCTGTCTTAAATGGTGTATGCAGCGGTATTTTCCTGCGAGAAGTTCTTATATCTTCAATAAACAATTTATATTCTCCTTTTAGTGTCAATTTCGTATCCTATCATTCTTTAAAGCATTTCAAGGATTTTCCCAACAAGCATTCCAAAATAAGTGCCTAAAAACGAACCTATCAATGCCATGATGACCCCCACAGGAATCAGAGTCTTACTATATGCTGCTGCAAGCATCGGTGCCGACGCCATACCTCCAATATTAGCTAAACTAGCTATTCCTAATGTAAACAAATCTAACTTAAATAATTTACCTAGCAGGAGCATAATAATTAAATGAACAAGCATAATTAAGAAACCAGAAATAATATAAATAGGTGCTTGGGCAATTTGTGAGAAATCTGAATGGGAAGCAATTAAAGCTATAATGATATACAGCATGACATTCGAAACATCTAAAGCACCTGGAATTTTAGATAAACGAGTTTGACCAAGTACCAGTCCAACAACAGAAGCGATTAAAATAGTCCATGTTGTAGCACTAAATACATCGCCGAGTTCAGGTAAGTTATCTCCGGCTAGTGTTGCTAATGCTGAAACAAACAGACCGATCCCCAGCAAGTAAATAATATGTTTAAATTCAATCCCCTGATTATCTGATGATGCCTCATTTGTTTCATATTCATTGTCAATCATCGTTATATCTGCTTTGGTCCACCGATTAAATGCACCAGCAAATGGGACCAGCCAAAACATAAACATCACCCAAACAGCATAATTAATTGTATCCATCATTAAAATGTATCCAAAGATATTTTCCGGAACTTGTAAAATATCTTGTAAAGCAACCATATTTGCACTGCCGCCAGTCCAGCTACCTGCCAAGGCCCCAAAAGCGCGCCAAGTATCGGCAGCATATAATTGATTAAATATAAGATAAACAACCGTAAAGCCAATAATTATACTTATTACTGCAACAAAATAACCACCTAACATACGAGGGCCTAATTTAATGATGCTTCGAATATCGCATTTTAATAACATCAACATTAACATAGCGGGTAGTAAAGCATCTTTCACTGCTACATAAGATGATTCTGTAGCCTCATTATCAAATAAACCAATAGTCTGTAACAAAGCTGCACCAATATAAATCAAAACAATACCTGGTATAAATTTAAAAAATCGATTTGAGCTAAATTTACTTTCTATCCCTACCATCAAAGCGGCTAGAGCTACTAAGACGGCAATATAAATAAATCCATCCGTAATCATATTATTCCTCCTCACTTTCATTTAAGATTTTTTTATGATTCTAATCCCCTAATGTTTTCTATATAGCCCCTTTCTTCAAAATTTCCATCCTCACAAATACCAATCTATTGAATCATCCATATTTAGCGAAAAAAAATCCAGTCTAACTAAAATAAAATTTTAGTTAGACTGGATTTCAACTAGGTTTCTTTAGTTAAAGCAGCTTTTACTTGAGTATATTTATATTCAGCATCTCGATAGGCTACGAGCAGGGCTTTTTGTGATGAACCGTGATACCTTTTGCGAATGGACTCTTCTATTAAAGAGTTGCCCATTGCCTCACCAATAAACAGAGATTTAACGAAATGATTCGTTAATTGAATGGTAGACGAACATTCGCAATCCACAATTTCATCTGTTTGAAAGTCTACCACTAGCGCTACAAAAAATTGACTATACTTTTTTGTAATTGGATTATTCTGTGAAGCTTTGGCATCGCCGATAATATAGACTGTATTTGAATGATACAACAGATAAGTCTCCTTTAATACAATGCAGGTAATATAAGGGATCCACGAAGGGTAATCGTAGTTACTCATATCATGCAGGCGCTTTCTTATTTTGTTATTATAATATTTTTAAAATTACAGGTCAACTACTTTTTATAATATCTGCATTTTAAATATTTGACTATTATTTCTTTGTTTTAATTAGTTATAGTTATTTACGTGGAGAACAAGTAATATATTTTAAGCAAAAGCTGCCTTTCTGACTGCTCTATCAGAAAGGCAGCTTTTTACTTATAAAGAAATTATAATATCTTATATCTTTTTTGCACTTTACGAGAGTATAAAAATTTAAGCAATAAAGTATAAGCATAACTGCCAAGGCGACCATGCGCTTTTTTAGCTTGGTTTTCTTTAAAATTTATTTTACTTTTCCTTTGGTCAAACTGACAATCTTATCTCCTGATGCGGGTACAGTACGCATTTCCTCAGAGAAAAACTTCAGCTGTCCGGATGGTTTGATTAAGAATAAATATACCGTCTCCGGATCTTTTGCCTGTTTGTAGTGTTCAAATGTGAATTTATCAGTGAGTGTTGTCTGCCGCACAGTAAACCCATTTTCCGCTTTATCGATTAGATCCTCCAAAGAGAATTTTTTATCAAATAAAATACGGCCGCCAACCTGTGAAACCATACCAGTTGAGTATCCATTATCCTTGAATGTTGTGTACGGACTCACTTTAAACACATTAGTTCTTCCATATTCCGGAAGAAACGTTGTACAGAGGAGCGAGTTATACGATTTATCATGCGTCAGTGTTAATAAATACTCGTATGGAATCGTATCGAGATGATGCTCTGTCTGCTCGGACAACATGCTCCCATGATAAAATTGCAGGCCTTCTTTTCTTGCCAGAGAAAGATTTTCCCACGAAGAATCTACAATGATAGACGGATAATTTGCTTCTTTTAATGATTTAGCCAATTGAATCGTAAATGGATTGCTTCCGACAATAAGCGCTCCCGGATTCCCTTTATTCGACAGATTCAGCTTTTTAGAAAGCCAGCCGATAGAAAATCCATGCGCAATAACCGTAAAGATAACCAGCGCAAAGGTTAATGCCGTCAGAATAGATGCATCCTCATAGCCTGCTTCTGTTAACACCCCGGCAAAATAACCAGAAACCGTTAGTGCAACAATTCCCCGCGGTGCAATCCAGCCAATCAGCACTTTTTCATTAAGGCTAAGCCCAGTTCCAATAGTTGACAAGAAAATAGATAAGGGACGGACAGCAAACATCATCAATAATACGTAGCCAATAATATGAGGGTTAAAAATTTGCATAATCGTTGCCACATCCAGCGAGGCTGTCAGCATAATAAAAATGGTTGAAATCAGCAGTACCGAAATATTTTCTTTGAAATGGCGCATATCCGATACAGAGCGAATCCCCATATTTGCCAAGGTAATTCCCATCGCAGTGACAGATAAAAGTCCCGTCTCATGCATAATGACATCCGCAATGGTAAAACAGAATAAGACAACAACGACAACTGTCGGAGATTTTAGGAATTCAGGCACATGCCCCATTTCGAACATCCAGCCAAGTCCGCGTCCTAATATCCAGCCTAAGAAAACGGCAAATAGAGAGCCTGCGAAGAATAATAAAATCTGACTAGCTTCGGGATTAGATGCGGTGATAAACGTAATAATTTCAAAAGCAAAAACCGCAAGCAACGCTCCAATTGGATCAACAATAATCCCTTCCCACTTTAAAACCTTCGCCGGACGTGCTTTCAGCTTCGCCTGACGTAAAAGAGGCATAATAACGGTCGGACCAGTCACAACAAACAAACCGCCAATCACAAAGGCAACTGCCCAGGATAATCCGGCAATATAATGAGCGGTCAGCGACCCTAAAATCCAGGCAATAAATGCTCCTACCGTAGATATCCGGAAGATTGGTTTTCCAATTCCGCGTAATTCTTTAAAGCTTAAATTTAAGCTTCCTTCAAATAATATAATTGCTACAGCAACAGAGATAAGCGGACTGTACAAGTCCCCAAAATCCTGTTCTGGGTTAATTAATCCGAAAACAGGGCCAATGATTAGTCCTGTAGCAGCCATCACAACGATAGCCGGCATACGAAAGCGCCATGCGACCCATTGGGAAGCGACACCTAATAAGCCAATCAACATTAATTCAAACAGCAAAGAAGGTACCATATATCCTCCTCCTTTTCAAAAAGATATAGCATATTTTAAAGATGAAACAGGGAAATGTAAATTCATATGAAGTTGTCCATCGAAAAATTAACATTTCCTTACGTCATATTTGCTTTTTGACAGCATTTCCAGCTGTTATTTGCCCTTTTTCCTTACTTTACTTTCGGGCTAAAACGTTCTAGGATAGAAAGTAGAATAATGATGTAATTATCTAACATATACAAACTCGAAATAATAAACTCAAGCTATTCTTTCCTATATCAGCAATTCATGCTACAGCGGTTTTAATGGGGCGAGTAATCGTAGCAACGGTTTTAATAGACCGAGTAATCGCAGGTCTCAATGTTTTCAGGTTAATGCGGCCGCTGTGGAAAAACACTACGCTAGATAGGTTTTATTACTATCTAAATAATATTTAAGAAAATTCATTAACCTGACAACAATGGTAATCCCAGCCCCAGCGGTTTAATGGGATGAATATTCGCATCCTCAACCAACCTCAATAAGGGAGATTTATCTATGGAAAAGTATTTAAATATTTTACAGAATTACTTTGGTTACTCCAGTTTTCGGCCTGGACAAGCTGAAGTTATTGATACAATTGATCAAGGTGAAAATGTCCTTGCTGTGATGCCGACCGGTGGCGGAAAATCACTCTGTTATCAAGTACCCGGGCTTGCGATGAACGGAACAGCAATTATCATTTCACCGCTTATTTCACTGATGAAGGACCAAGTTGACGGACTGCATGCCCTCGGGGCAGCAGCAACTTATATTAACAGCTCCATTTCTGCAGGTGAGCAGTATCAGCGTTTAATGGCGATGCAGCAAAATCGCTATCAATTTGTTTATGTTGCTCCAGAGCGTTTTGAATCAGGGGCTTTTATTCAAGCCTTGCAGCAGACTAATATATCTCTGATTGCCTTTGATGAGGCGCACTGTATATCCCAGTGGGGTCATGATTTCCGTCCAAGCTACCGCTCTATCGTTCCTATTCTCCAGGAGATTGGCGGCAATCCAACGGTTATGGGGCTTACCGCGACAGCGACCCCTGAAGTAATTGAAGACATACAGGCTCTTTTACATATCGCTCCTGCAAATACAGTGCATACTGGCTTTGAAAGAAAAAATCTTTCCTTCTTTATCGAAAAAGGGGTAAATAAAATAGATTATATTCTTTCCTATCTGAAAAAACATCAGGGAGAAGTCGGTATTATTTATGCAGCAACACGAAAACAGGTCGAACATGTCTATGATGTCCTAAAAGGGAAAGGTTATGCTGTATCCAAGTACCACGGCGGATTGTCCGAGCAGGAACGGCAGGCTGCGCAAACGGCCTTTATCTTTGACCAGACAGAGTTGATGGTTGCTACGACTGCGTTTGGAATGGGGATTGATAAATCAAATGTCCGCTTTATTATTCATTATGCCATTCCGATGAATATGGAATCGTATTATCAGGAAGCAGGAAGAGCAGGACGCGACGGCGAGCCGAGCAACTGTGTCCTGCTTTTCTCTCCTCAAGATATCCATACTCAAAAATTTTTGATTGAGAAATCCGATTTGGATGAAGAAGGAACACAGCGGGAATATCAAAAATTGAATAAAATGGTGAACTACTGTCGTACACAAAACTGCTTATACAGTTATATTTTAAACTATTTCGAGATGGGGTCGGCCGCATCTTCTGTATCTTGCGGACGCTGCAGCAATTGCCTGAAGCAAGGAGAGTTAGAGGATATTACCGAAGAAGCGCAAATGATTTTATCCTGCGTGAAGCGCATGCGTGAACGCTTTGGCGCTTCCATGACAGCGAAAGTTTTAAAAGGTTCAAAGGATAAAAAGCTGATTCAGTTTGGCTTATCGAAATTATCTACTTACGGCATCTTATCCAAATATACGGAGAAGGAAATTACAGAAAGAATCCACTTCTTAATCGCTGAAGAATGCTTATCCGCAGAGGAAGGGCAGTTTCCTGTTTTAAAACTAAACCGGAAGTCCATGGACATCCTGACCGGAAAAGAGAATGTTACCATGTTTATCCAGGATGTCCCTGCTGTCAGTGAAACAGATTACAGTGATGATCTCTTTGAATCACTGCGCCAGTTAAGAAGATCGATGTCTCAGGAGCTGGATTTGCCACCTTATGTGCTGTTTTCAGATATGACATTAAAAGAAATGGCCCGCTATCTTCCAGAAGATAAGGATGAATTCTTACGGTTAAAAGGAGTAGGACAAAAGAAATATGACCTCTATGGAGAAGCCTTCCTGGAAGCTGTTGCCGAATGGAAAGAAAAAAACCCGGATTACAAAGCCCCTACTGCCATTCATTATCAAAAGGCTGCGAAAGCAAAGGATGCGGATGACCGGCCGTCCTATCAAATATCATATGAGCTCCTGCAAAAAGGAAAAACGATTCGAGAAATTGCTTCCATCCGGGATTTAAAAGAGCTGACCATTGAATCACATATTTTTCAGGCTTTCCACAAGGGATATACGCTGAATTGGAATCTATTCTTTAATACCGAGGAAGAAGGCAAAATTTTATCCAAGCACGAAGAAATTGATCCAACTGGATTGAAGGAGCTGAAAGAGGCTCTGCCGGAAGATTACACCTATCGCAAAATCAAAGCAGTTCTAGTAAAGAATGATAAGTTTATGGCGAAAGAAAAAAGCTCTTAAGCCATTAAAAAAGGCAGCAAGATATTTTAAAAAATCTTGCTGCCTTTTTTTGATTACTATTTTGTTTAATTACTTCATATCAAGCGCCCAAGTCCCGTTACGGAAAACCGGCTCTGATTTCCCATCTGCAGTAATTCCGTCAATGTCCATTTTATCTGATCCAATCATAAAATCGACATGGACCAGACTGTCGTTCACGCCATGCTTGTCTAACTCCTCTAAGTCCATTGCAGCTCCGCCTTCGAGATTCGTTGGGTAAGCTTTCCCTAACGCAATATGACAGGATGCATTCTCATCAAATAACGTGTTATAGAAAATAAGCCCGGATTGCGATACTGGAGATTCGTCCGGAACCAGCGCAATTTCCCCCAAACGGCGGGCTCCTTCATCCGAATCCAGTAAATGCTTCAAGACCTCTTCTCCCTGCTCTGCTTGAAAATCAACTACTTTTCCATCCTTAAAGGTTAAGGAGAAGTTATCAATTAAGCTTCCGCCATAGTTTAATGGTTTTGTGCTGGATACGGTACCATTAACCCCATATTTATGCGGTACGGAGAAAACCTCTTCTGTCGGCATATTCGGGTTAAAGGTGACTCCCGTCTCTGCTACGGCCGATCCGCCTTTCCAGATATGCCCCTCCGGCAGCTCCATTTCTAGGTCTGTACCAGGTGCTTGAAAAATTAATTTTTGATAGCTTTTCTTATTTAACACTTCTCTGGCGGTTCTTAATGTTTCATTATGCTTGTCCCATGCTGCAACAGGATCGTCCTGGTCAACACGGACAATTTTTAAGATAGCCTCCCAAAGGCTGGCAACCGCATCCTCTGCTGATTTATCAGGGAAGATTTTCTTTGCCCAATCCTTTGAAGGGATAGAAATAATCGTCCATGGAATCCGGTCATTCATTGTATATTTACGGAAGTTCACCATTGCTTCAGCGGCAGCTTTAGTTGCTTTGGCAACACGGGATGGATCAATATCCTTTAATAAATCCGGATTGGTGGAGCGAATATTTACAACGGCAGCGCCGTCTTCTGCAAATGTATCATGCAATTTCACTTTCCATTCCGGATAATTCGTAATTACTTCATCCGGTGCATTCTCGTATTTTAACAAGGTAAGCTCATCATCCACCCAGTTAATATGGACATCCTTTGCTCCCATTTCATATGCTTTACGGGCCACAATCCGTGTAAATTCTGCTCCTTCAATCGGGGCATTGATCATGACAGCTTGTCCTTTTTGTAAATTAACCCCTTTTTTCAATGTTAATTCTGCATATTTTTCTTGTACCTGTGCCTGAACCATTTATGCGTCCCTCCATATTTACAAATTTATTTTTCTTTCTTATCATACCCTATTATTTCATATCCCTTTGAATATTTCTAAAGAAAACATGGAATTCGTTATCCCCCATTCCGGCTTTCATTTACTACCTCTCCTATTTATGATACCCTATCATTAGATTACTTTTCGTAACTAATGTATATATCACGCATTTTAGATACAAGATTGTTTTATGGGGGTGGAAAAATGAATCAATTATGTCCACGTTTTGAAAAAGCAATGGTCTTATTAAGTACACGCTGGGTCGGTCTTATTTTATTTGAACTATTAAAAGGGGCAAAACGTTTTTCAGAGATGGAAGCAGATCTCCCAATCAGCGGCCGTTTACTATCGGATCGTTTGAAATTACTGGAAAAAGAAGGGATTGTCGAGCGGAATATCTATTCGGAATTTCCAGTTCGTATTGAATACACCTTATCAGAGAAAGGAAAAGCACTGGAGCCTGTTATTAAAGATATTCAGCGCTGGGCGGAAGAATATGTCTCAGCAGATGATGCAGCAGATAACGAAGTGAAGTAAACCTCTCCTTTATCCGGATATAGAAATCTCTTACCTTATAAAAAAACAAAAACACAACTTGATCTTTAAAACATCGGTGTTCTTGCCAAGGAGATGTCCGCTACGACGGTTTTCGGTGGGACGAGTAATCGCAGTCCCAGTCCCAGTGGGAAGACCCCGCAGAAAAAAAAGCGAACTTCTTTTTTTCTACCCGCGGGGCATAAGTGCGACTTTGCTTCTGTCTGCGCCTGTCGGTTTGCCAATCAGCAAGTCTTCTCTAAAGGAAATGAGCTTGGGGCCTACGGGAAGGGAAGTGTATTTCTGGGGTCTAAGATTACTCACCCCATGAGATCCGTTGGAGCGGCTATATTCAGCATTTTTTTATGCTTTCTTATTTCTTTAAAAAATCCAAATGTATGATGAATCTTTATCCTATATTTCTCCTAATGATTTTATGGATAGACGGCGGTTCACTGATATATTTGGATTTTCTTAAGCTATTCTTAAATTTTTTTCTAAACCTCCCCATCTGTTGTATGATAGAAGCAGTCAAAAAACAAGGAGTGGAAATGCATGCGGGAACAGCCTAATGTAAAAATTGCTACAGATGCTATCAAAGCATGGCAGCTTACAGCACATATATATGCACTCATCTTTTTATTGATAACCATTGGAGCAATTGTTGTGTATATTATTTTCGATTTTCTGCCGCTCTGGATTGTTTTCATCATTGCCGGTCTTACCGTGGCGGAATGGATCATCACCGCTTTGATTATTCCAAAATTAAGATGGCGCAGATGGCGTTATCAGGTCTACGATCAGGAGATTTACATACAACATGGGATTCTTATAGTAACGCGGACAATTGTACCAATGATTCGTGTCCAGCATGTCGATACACAGCAAGGGCCCGTCTTGAAAAAATATAAGCTGGCCACCCTGGAAATATCAACGGCAGCGACAACACATCAGATACCTGCTTTATTAGAAGAGGAAGCATATGATTTACGCGATCAAATTTCTGAATTAGCAAGGGTGGAGCAAGATGATGTCTAATCCGAAACGACTGCACCCCGCTGCAGTAATATTTAATATTATTCAATCATTGAAACAATCTATCATTGGGCTTTTACCTATTGCTATTGTCATTATCAGAAACAGTAATACCTTTTATCTGATAATCGGTTTGCTTGTAATCATCGGATTAATTATTTTATTCAGCTTTTTATCATGGCTTCGTTTCACCTATCAATTAGAGGAAGACCAGTTACGTATCGAACGCGGAATTCTCATTCGTAAAAAACGCACGATTTCCAAGCATCGGATTCAGTCTATTGATTTATCACAGAATGTTATTCACCGCATCTTCGGGTTAACCAAAGTAGCCATTGAAACTGCAGGGAATGACTCCTCTACAGATGCCGCGCTGTCTGCGGTCCGTATGGAGGACGGGCGCATGCTGCATGATGAATTAAAATACAAGAAACACGTACCGGAAACCGGGGAGCTGGAAACCGAGGTATCAGATAACGAACAGCAGGAGCAGGATGAAGCTCACCTCCCTAAACGGACAATAACAATTCAAGCCCTGTTGATTACCGGCTCCACCTCAGCAAGCTTCGGAATTTTAATCGGGCTCTTCGGGGTTGCCTTTTCTCAGGTTGAAACTTTGATTCCAGACCAATTTTACGATGATGCGACACGCTGGCTTCTGTCTCTCGGCATGCAAATTATCATTATTTTAGCGATTATCGTTCTCATCTTTCTATGGTTATTAAGTATTCTATATACGGTGATTAAAGATTGGAATTTTACCATTACCCGTTATGAAAAAGAACTATTTATTACCAGAGGGTTATTAGAGAAAAAACAAACAACCATTCCATTAAAAAGAATACAGGCAGTGGGGATGAAGGAATCCCCTATTCATCAACTATTTGGCTTTGCCAGACCTTATGTTGAAATTGCAAGCGGAGAGATAAATAGCAGTCAGGAAGTAAATACGATTATTTTCCCGCTGCTCCGCAAGAAAGAATTTGCAGCTTTTCTAAGTGAATTTTTACCGGAGTATAGCTATCGTACGGAGAATCTGATTCATCCGCCGAAAAAAGCCTTACCTTATTATCTATGGCGGTCCATCAATCTTCCGTTATTAGCTGTTATCATTACAGGTATTTTCTTCGTATCCTATATCTGGATACCTGCAATTATTATGCTGGTCCTCGGGATAATGGGGTTTGCTGTATTCAAATCCATCGGCTATGCGATTGATGAACAGCAGATAACGATTCAGACACGAACAATCAGCAAGGATACTGCGATTATTCCGCATCGAAGGATCCAGGCCTTGCAGCAGAAACAGCATCTGCTTCACCGAAAGCAGTCCCTTGCAACGCTGGACATGGCTATTTTAAATAAAGGCGCAGGACGCCATTTTGTCATTAAAGAGCTGCGAACAGCGGATAGTTATTCAATTGCTGACTGGTATTCTTATCGGGAAAAAGTGTAATACAATATATAAAAAGCCGGTTAAAATCATATGTTGTGATTTTAACCGGCTTTTTACGATCTATCTTATTTTTCTGTTCCATAGACGGTTCCAAAGGTTTCTGCAAGCTGCTTAGATTGCTTTCTCCGCTCCGCACGGCGGTTGGCACGCAGCGGTGCACTTTCATGAAGCATCTTTTCATCGTCGGTTTCCGGATAAACGGATGGCACTTTAATCGGTTTGCCCGCTTCATCAATCGCTACAAACGTCATAAACGCTGTTGTACATGCTGTTCTTTCCCCGGTCCGGATATCTTCGGTGATTGCCCGGATAAATACCTCCATGGAGGTGTGATGTGTCCAGGTCACAAATGCTTCAATCGAAATATATTGGCCAACTTTTACAGGCGCTAAGAAATCTACAGAATCCGTAGAAGCTGTTACCACCGGGCTATTTGCATGCTTTACTGCTGCAATCGCACCGATATCATCAAGATGCGCCATTAATTTTCCGCCAAATAACGTATCATATTGATTCGTATCCGGCGGAAGGATATGTGTTGTTTTTAAAGCTAATGATGCGGAACAAGGTTTTGCTTTCATTTATATTGCCTCCTGCTGTCTAGTTTGTCTTATAAAACTGGTGATATTAAACGCGAGACGGATTCCTTAAAACGAATTCCGATAGAACGTTTGTCATATAACTTTTTCGTCATTTGTGTAGAATGCGCCAAATCTTTGTCGAAATCGACCATCAGCCGACGCACAACTTCAATATCATATAAAAATGCATTGACCTCAAAATTGAGCCGAAAGCTTCTTACATCAATATTTGCCGTACCGACAGAAGCTATTCTTCCATCGACAATAATGGTTTTAGCATGCAGAAATCCATTCTGGTAAATAAAAATCTCTGCACCGGCGCCAAGCAGATCCCCGCAATAATACATGGTTGCCCAGTAAACAAAGGGATGGTCCGGTTTATTGGGAATCATAATTTTGACATCTACTCCGGATAGCACGGCAATACGCAGTGCATCACGCAAGCTTTCATCTGGTATAAAATAAGGTGTCTGAATATAGATATACTCTTCTGCTTCCATGATCATCTTAATATATCCGTTTTTGATTTGCTCATACTCCGAATCGGGTCCGCTGGAGACAATCTGCATCCCTATATTCCCTCCAGAGATGGTTTGAAAATGCTCTTCTTCGTAAGGAATTTTCTGCTTCGAGGCCTGATTCCAATCCAATACAAAGCGTGTCTGCATACTTTGCACTGCATCACCTATCACCCGCAAATGAGTATCACGCCAATAACCAAATTTGCTTTTCATTCCCAGGTATTCATCTCCAACATTAAAACCGCCAATGTATCCGATTTCTCCATCAATAATCGTGAGCTTGCGATGATTCCGGTAATTGATTTTAAAATTAATAATAAATTTCGATGGGAAAAATGCTTCTACCAGAACGCCCGCTTCTTTTAATTTTTTTATGTAGCTTTTCTTAAGTGACCTGGAGCCCATATCATCATACAAAAGCCGGACGCATACCCCCTCTTTTGCTTTTCTTATTAATGCATTCGCAAGCCTGCTCCCTAGCCCGTCACTCCGCATAATATAATATTGTACATGAATATGATGCTTTGCCCGATTGATATCTTCTAAAAGAGCCTCAAATTTTTCATGTCCATCTGTAAAAATATCTACGCCATTATTATCTGTATAAACAGCATTGTCATTACGGAGATGAAGATAGACTAAATCCTGATGTTTTTTTAAATCGTCATGATTTAACAGGAAAGCGTCATCCTCAATGGCATTGATTTGTTTTTGTACAGCCTTCTTCACATCCATCCGGCTCCGCTGATCCCATTTGAATATCCGGCGATTACTGATGGGCCGTCCAAAAATTAAATAAAGAATAAATCCTAAAATAGGGATGAACAGCAATACCATTACCCATGCCCATGAAGAGGTCGGATCCTTCCTTTCCAGAAAAATAATGGATATAGCTAACGCAATATTTATAACAAAAATTAATCCAATTATGATTGAGTAAACGCCCATATATCCTGCTCCCATCACTTCTTTTCCAATAAAAAAGGGAATTCTGCTCTTATCATAGCACAAAACGAAACTTCATTCAGCGTGAAAGGGTTAATGAAGTTTCGTTTTACCCATAGCTTGCGTATCTGCTATTTCTTCTATATAAAACGTTCTTTTTCCGGCAAATAACTGAATCCCCTATTTTAATTATGTCAGCGCCTGCTCCAAGTCCTCCCAAATATCCTGCCATGCCTCTATTCCGACAGATAACCGAATCAGAGCGTCTGTTATTCCCATTTTCCGGCGTTGTTCATCAGGAATCACAGCATGTGTCATGGTTGCCGGATGCTGAATCAATGTTTCTGTATCTCCAAGACTGACAGCGATGTTTATAAATTGAAGTTTATTCAGAAAAGTCTGCGCTTCTTTCTTTCCGCCGTCTATCTCAAAAGATAAGGTGCCTCCGCCAGATTTCATTTGTTTTTTCATAATTGAATAGCCTTCCGCATCCAGATCACCCGGATAAAATACATGCTTAATCTTTGGATGCTGCTTTAGTTTTTCTGTAATTTGCAGGGCATTATCCGAATGTTTATCCATTCGGAGCGGCAATGTCTTCATTCCGCGAACAACCAGCCAGGCATCAAACGGCGAAAGCACACCGCCAATATCCTTTTGCGTCGTTGCTGCGATTTGCTCCATTAATTCGTGATTTCCTGCGGCGATGCCCGCAATCACATCACCATGACCGCTTAAATATTTTGTCGCGCTATGCACTACCACATCTGCCCCCAATTCCAACGGACGCTGCAGGTACGGTGTAGAAAATGTATTATCCACCACAACTAAAATATTATGCCGCTTAGCAATATCAATCACTAATTTCAAATCAATTACTTCCATTGTCGGGTTAATCGGCGTCTCAATATAAAATACCTTTGTTTCTGGCCTGATTTTTCCCTCTATACTTTCCGCATCTGTCATAGCTATATAATCTGTCTGGATATTATATTTTTTATCCATCATCGACAACAGTCCAAAGGTACAGCCGTATAGTCCGGACGAGCAAATAATATGGTCATTTGCTTTGGTGAGTGCAATCAAAACGGCAGATATGGCAGCCATCCCCGAGGCAAATGCCAGTCCTTTTTCAGCCTTTTCCAATGCGGCCAGCTTTTGTTCCAGTATTTGCACGGTCGGATTACTGACACGCGTATAGACATGTCCTTCTTCCTCTCCGGCAAAACGTGCCTCCCCCTGCTCCGCTGTGTCAAAGGTAAATGTAGATGTTTGAAAAATGGGCGGTGTTAAACTGCCAAGCAGCTCTTTGGAATCGTACCCTTCGTGAATCATTGCTGTTTCCATATGTTTAAACTTTTTGCTCATTTATATTCTCCCCGATCCTGATAAAGGTAATAATTCAGATAAGTCTCTCTCTTTATGATAAAGTATTCCTGTGCTGTTGGAAATGTTTCCGGCTCAAAAAAATATCTAATATTTCGTACAAAGAAAACAAAGCTCCCGCTCCATGAAGCTTCGTTTTACGGAATACATTATTTAAAAGTTATTGCTTCCTGCCTCATAAAGTTTTAATATTGGTTTTAGTTTAATTTTTTCAGAAGGCAGGAATGGATAATGGAGGATAAATCTTTACAACAGGGAGCGGTTATTACCTTTGCTGCTTATTTATTATGGGGAATCTTTCCAATCTATTGGAAGTTTCTTGAACATGTTCCAGCTGGCGAAGTACTAGCCCACCGGATTGTCTGGAGCTTAATTTTCATGATTTTTTTAGTACTGGTGACAGGTAATTGGCGTGAACTGATTGAAACGGTCCACGAGCTGAAAAAAGATAAAAAGAAAACCATCGCTATCATTACAGCTTCCATCGTTATATCTATTAACTGGTTTCTATTTATTTTTTCGGTTCAGCATGGACATGTGCTGCAGGCCAGCTTAGGGTACTATATCAATCCTTTGATCAGCATTTTATTAGCGGTATTTGTATTGAAAGAAAAGACAACGAAAGGACAGGTCTTATCGTTCATCCTTGCCGGTATCGGCGTACTTTATTTAACACTGAGCTATGGTGTGTTCCCTTGGATTTCGCTGTTATTGGCCATCACCTTTGGCTTTTATGGATTGATTAAAAAAACACTCCATCTGCATGCAATGTATGGACTTACTATTGAAACACTTGTAGTGGCTCCGATTGCTCTATTGTATTTACTATTTGTTCCGTCAGAAGGATCTTTTACTTTTTCTCCTTTGTTTACATCGGACAATCTTTTACTTATAGGCGCGGGGGGTGTTACAGCAATACCTTTACTGCTGTTTGCTGCAGGGGCCAAACGGATTCCATTGGCAATGGTTGGCTTTTTACAATATGTGGCACCGACAATTATGTTCTTTCTGGGGGTATTTCTATATAATGAAACCTTTACGGTACATCATATGATTACCTTTGCTTTGATTTGGGCTGCACTTATTATCTATATGGCCAGTATTTACCGGGATGCACCGCGGAGAAAAAGAAGAAAGGCATAGTTTTCAGCCAGTAACGGCCCGGTTCGTCCAAAGGCCTTTAGGTCATACTTTTGTGATAATTCCTTCAGTAAGGATGAAAGAAATCCCCGCTGAAGGAAGATTCACTTTATTTCATCTATTAATCCCTAGTAAAACACTTGACTTTTAACCTGTAAAACTATATACTCGCAAGTAATTTCAAAATATTTAGCAGAATCTCTTATGAAGAGCGGCGGAGGGAATAGGCCCTGTGAAGCCCGGCAACTTGAACATTCAGGTGCTCCATCCTACAGATATATCATCTGAAAGATAAGAGAGGGTTCTAAGTCAGTTATCAGAGCTCTCTTCATTATAGAAGAGAGCTTTTTTCAGGTAAAAGAGTGTTTTCAATAAAAAGGGAGGAAATACAATGTCAAACTATCCAGTACAGCAAGACGAAACGATTTTGTTACACGGGGGGCAGGTTCCAGACCCGACAACCGGAGCACGTGCTGTTCCAATCTATCAAACAACCTCTTATGTTTTTCGTGATACAGAGCATGCACAAAACTTATTTGGATTAGCAGAGCCAGGTAATATCTATACTCGAATTATGAATCCGACGGTAGATACATTTGAGCAGCGGATTGCACAATTAGAAGACGGAGTCGGTGCTTTAGGTCTAGCTTCCGGGATGGCAGCTATTACGATGGCGATTTTAAATATCACCCGTGCCGGTGATGAGATTATCGCGGACAGCAATCTATATGGCGGGACGTATAACTTATTTGCCAACACGCTCCCCCGTTATGGAATCAATGTAAAATTTGTAGATGGAACTGACCCGGATGCTATTGAGGCTGCAATTACAGATAAAACAAAAGCAATTTTTGGAGAAATCATCACTAATCCAAGTTTATATGTTTTTGATGTCGAAACGGTGGCTGATATTGCTCATAATCATCGCATTCCTTTAATTATTGATAATACATTTGCCCCTTATTTTGCCAAGCCGTTAACCTGGGGTGCGGATATTGTGGTTCACTCCGCCACGAAATGGATTGGCGGACACGGCACAACCATCGGCGGTGTCGTTGTCGACAGCGGCAGATTTGATTGGAATAATGATAAATTCCCTGATTTTATCGAGCCGGATGAGAGCTATAATGGCTTAAAATATGCGGATTTAGGTCCTGCTGCATTCATTACCAAGCTGCGCGTCCAATTATTACGTGACATCGGACCTGCGCTTAGTCCGCAAAATGCCTTTTTATTACTGCAAGGCCTGGAAACTTTACACTTACGCATCAGGAAGCATAGCGAAAATGCAGAAAAAATAGCAGCTTACCTGGAAAATCACCCTGCTGTAGAATGGATCAACTACCCGGGGCTGGAATCACATCCCTCCCATCAGCTTGCTAAAAAATACTTAAAGGGCGGTTTTGGGTCAGTTATTACATTTGGTATTGAAGGCGGACGAGAAGCAGGCCGTACTCTAATCGATAATGTGCAGCTCTGGTCTCATGTCGCCAATGTGGGGGATGCCAAATCGCTTATTATCCACCCTGCTTCTACAACCCATCAGCAATTGACAGATGAGGACTTGGCAAAAAGCGGTACAACGGAAGAATTGGTCCGTTTATCCATTGGTTTAGAGTCATTTGACGATATTGTAGCTGACTTGGATCAGGCCATTGATAAAGCAACAGGAAAATCACAGGG
Source organism: Oceanobacillus sp. FSL K6-0251 (assembly GCF_038004725.1). Lineage (NCBI taxonomy): Bacteria > Bacillati > Bacillota > Bacilli > Caryophanales > Bacillaceae > Oceanobacillus > Oceanobacillus sp. FSL K6-0251. The sequence goes on from NZ_JBBORS010000001.1 coordinate 4,302,488, forward strand.
CAATCAAAAATCAGCCGAGGAAATAGCAGTGCAAAATTTACTTCAATCCCCATTTGACCGCAGCGAAGGTGTCCGCAAAAAGCGGATTATTACTGTCGGCATCGCGGACGAAGAAATTGTTCCTCTCTATAAATTAGGCTATGAGGTAATTCCTGCGGCAGATATCGATGAAGTGACAACAGATATATTAACAGGAGCTGATGCAATATGGCTGCAGGAAGGTAAACAGACACCAGAAGAAAACGCAGCTTATCAGGGCACGATTTTATTCACAGCTTCTGCTCCTGAAGTATCATCTGAAGTGTTTATTCTTTCGACCGTTCAGCCGGCGCAATTTGCTCTTGAATTACGCAGCTCCGGACGTTAAATACAAAAACAACATCCTTCCCCGCCTTTCTTTTATAGAACATTTCCATGTTTTATTGTTAAGAAAGGCGGGTAATTTTATCATGGAGAAAAACAACACTCCCACTGATTGATGTTTCGTTTTATGTTATACTATAATGTGGTTACGTCTTCTAGCTTAAAAATTAGAAGGCGTTTTTCATTTAATCTGTTTAGTATTGATTATCCTTGATTAAAATAAGACTATAAGAAGACGCATATATTCTATGAAACTTTACCAATCCATTTTGCAAATACACATATAACAAATTTAATTTCCTTTTCGTATTCTTAGGTAATTTTATTTGTTCCAACATAAACTAGAAGAAAAGAACACGTAGGTGTGATGATGAAAATGACGAAAAAGAAATGGTTTATTCTCATTAGCTCCACTCTGATTACCGCTATTGCTGTTTTTGCAATTTTACAGCTGCCCTATTTTCAATTAAACTCGGAACAACGGGAAAAAGAAGAAGCATTAAGAGAACAAATTACGCCTGAAGAAACAGAAAATGAGGAAGAAACACCCGAAGAGAGCGAAGAGGTTATGGGGGACGTTGAAGAGCAGGAAAATACTCCAATCGCTGTCGACGAAGATTTAGAAAATACATTTGAATTTGCTTCGGAGGAAGATGTAGATATTGTGGCACTCGGAGACTCCCTGACGCAAGGGGTAGGGGACGATACAGATCAGGGAGGGTATGTCGGGATATTAGACAGAACACTCCAGGTTCTTGATACCAACGTTCATTTTCAAAATTTCGGAAAGCGCGGAAACCGAACGGACCAGCTGCTTCACCGTCTGGAGGAAGAACCTGCATTAGCTGAGGCTTTAGAAGAAGCAGATATGATTATCATAACCATCGGTGCGAATGATATTATGCAAGTACTGAAGGAAAATATCATGGATTTAGAGATCAGCTATTTCAATGAAGAACAAACATCCTATGAAGAACGATTACATGAGATATTTGATACGATCCGTTCCCTTAATGAGGATGCTTCTATTTATCTATTAGGTATATTTAATCCTTTTAAAAATTATTTTGAGGATATCCCGGAATTGGATCAAATCGTTCTGAATTGGAATGATATCGGAAGAGAAATTGTCAGCGAAAATGAAAACAGCACTTTTGTTCCAATTGATGATTTATTTGATGACGATGCTGCAGACTTATTTGCAGAAGATAATTTCCACCCTAATTATGACGGATATTATTTAATGGCTGAACGTATTCTGGAATATTTTAATTAAGTTGGGATGAAAACATAATGAGAATAAAGAACAGACAAATAAAAATCAATAATAAATGGAGGGCCGGGTTTTTCGGTCTCCTCATCTTTAACGGCCTTATCCTGCTGGTTCTGCTGGTACTTATTTTTTGGCCGGTTTCCAATAATGCATTCCCTCCAAATACCATGATAGACGAGCAGGAAAGCTCTGAGTTTTATATTCAGACAACCAAGCAAAACTTAAATAATCTAGTCAATGCTTATATTGAAAAATTACTGGAGGGAACAGAGCATCATTACCGTATTTTGCTTGAAGATGATGTGCATCTGATGGGAGAACTGCCTGTTTTCTCCTCTACGGTGCCTTTATCCGTCCGTTTTGAACCGATTGAACAGGCAAATGGGGACCTTATCCTACAGCAAAAGTCGATATCCGTTGGACTGTTAGAGCTGCCGAACAAAAAAATCATGGAATATATGGATCGCTTTTTGCCAATGCCTGAATGGGTAACTATTGATCCAGACAGCCAGGAAATTTATGTAGCTGTTACTGATATGGAATTACAGGGGAATTTCGATGTTGCTGTACACCATATGGACTTAGAAGCAAATAATATTACCATGAAACTTGTCGTCCCTTATGAAACTCTTGGCATTCAAGATGTCAGCATGGACGCGATGCAGGACTTGTTTGAATGAAACCCAAAAAAGCACAGCGCCTCCAGTGAGACGCTGTGCTTTTTAGATGCCTTATCATGACATTTATAAATTAGAAATATAAGATAATGATGGCTGTTCTGTCAGTGATAACGAATCTATGTCTTTATAATGTAATAATACCCCTTCATAGATAAGCTTTAAATTAGGAGCACTCCGAATATCCTCTGGTGTTGTAAAATAAGGATCTTTTGTCAGCGGAAGGCTCGTTACATTTTGTAAAATGGTTGCCACAAACTGTGAGCAAAAAAAGGCTGTCTGCCGTGTAATTTTTATTTTCATCATAACCCCGAACAGACCGATAAAATTATAACGGTATTTCTCTTTATCAATCTCTATATGCTGAATAAAGGTTTTAATATATTCATATTCTTTTTCAGTGACTTTAAGCTCGTAAATTTCACACCTGGACTGATTTAAGTACGGCGAGAAAATATCCTCCTTCACAAAGCCGCCGATAAATGGGTTATTAGGCTGTTTTCTCCCAAAGCTATAAACTTCTGTTAATTCTCTATCTAAAGCTATAGAAACATGGTTTAAAGGCTCATGGGTATACAGATGAATTAATCGTGACAGATAGCTTCCTGTATCGGTAAACAGCAAATAAACCGACTTGCTTTTCATCTACGTGTTCCCCCTCTTTGGACATACCCCTTTTTATTAATATATACAAAAGCTTTTTAATATACAACAGCTGATACAAAAAATTAGGTAAACTAGTAAACCTAACGTTTTTCAGCAAAATTGCTTTTTTCAAATCACTGCATCCTTCATTAATGAGGAAATGTCGTGTTCATTTTTTTCTCTTCTATATAAATTGTTCTTCTACCATTTATTTACGTATTACATTTAAAAAAAGTTTCATTGGCTGTTCTAAATCGGCATGATTTTTTCTTAATATGCTTTCGATACGCCTTGTACTTTTTCATCGCAGCATCAGATTCCTTTCGGTCGCTTGCTTTCATCTATCGATATTTCTTCAGCATGTTCTTATTTCCTAGTATATGAAAATAATCTGAATTGGCATCCCGCTTGTGTACCATTTTTTGCTGGCATTCACACCTCTTTGCTTCCCAACCCGGTTTTAGAGGATAATGAATAACATATTTCCTTAACTTACTTTGATGATACCTGTTATTTTACCTTCCTGTAATAACCCAGCGTCATATTTTTGACTAAGCCTTCCGGTCTATTTCTCTGCTCACCTTAAATTATAGGATACGACATCAATTATTTAACCGTCTTATCTTGCATTGTTATCTCAAATAACGTAAGCTTATTCTGATAACGATTTTTTGGAGGCAATATAAAATATGTTAACAGTAACTAATGTTAGTTTACGATATGGTGATAAGAAGCTTTTTGAAGATGTTAATTTAAAATTCACCCCTGGAAATTGCTATGGTGTGATTGGAGCAAATGGTGCAGGGAAATCTACTTTCCTGAAAATTCTCTCAGGTGAAATCGAGCCGCAATCCGGTAATGTATCACTGACACCCGGACAGCGTCTGACAGTTTTAAAACAGGATCACTATGCTTACGAAGAGCACCCTGTTTTAGAGACTGTCTTGATGGGCCATGAGCGTTTATATAATGTAAAGCAGGAGAAAGATGCAATTTATATGAAAGCAGACTTCAGCGAAGAAGATGGCATTCGTGCTGCTGAGCTGGAAGGTGAATTTGCAGAAATGAACGGATGGGAAGCAGAGTCCGATGCTGCCGTGCTTCTGAAAGGACTTGGTGTAGAAGAATCTGTTCATGATTTAAAAATGGCTGAGATTCCTGAAGAACAAAAGGTAAAAGTATTACTTGCGCAAGCCTTATTCGGCAATCCGGATATTCTTCTTCTGGATGAGCCGACAAACGGATTAGACATTCAGGCAATTCAATGGCTGGAAGAATTTTTGATTCAATTTGAAAATACGGTTATCGTTGTATCCCACGACCGTCACTTTTTAAATAAAGTATGTACGCAAATTGCAGATGTCGATTATGGGAAAATTCAACTTTACGTTGGAAACTATGATTTCTGGTACGAGTCCAGCCAGCTTGCATCCCGTATGGCTCAAGAATCTAATAAGAAAAAAGAAGAGAAAATTAAAGAGTTAAAAGAATTTATCGCCCGTTTTAGTGCGAACGCTTCGAAGTCGAAGCAGGCAACGTCACGTAAGAAAATGCTTGATAATATTACGCTGGACGATATTAAGCCGTCATCTAGAAAATATCCATATATCGCCTTTACCCCAGAGCGTGAAATTGGAAATGATTTATTACAAGTAAAAGATTTATCTAAAACGATTAATGGTGTGAAAGTACTGGATAAGATTAACTTCACACTAAATCCAAATGATAAAGTAGCGCTTGTTGGCAAGGATGATATTGCCAATACCACGCTATTGCAGATTATTGCCGGAGAATTAGAGCCGGACGAAGGTTCTTACAAATGGGGAATCACGACTTCCCAGTCCTATTTCCCGAAAGATAATTCCGAGTTCTTTGACGGTGTAAACTTATCGTTAGTGGATTGGCTGCGTCAATACTCTCCGGAGGACGAAACAGAAACATTTCTGCGCGGTTTCTTAGGTAGAATGTTATTTTCCGGAGAAGAAGCGAAGAAAAAAGCAAATGTACTGTCCGGAGGCGAAAAGGTCCGCTGTATGCTTTCTAAAATGATGCTTTCCGAAGCGAATGTGCTTATTTTGGATGAGCCGACAAACCACCTTGACCTTGAATCCATTCAAGCATTAAATAATGGGCTTGTTAAATTCAAAGGATCTCTTGTCTTTACATCACATGACCATGAATTTATCAACAGTATCGCAAATCGTATTATGGAGATTACTCCGAATGGCATCGTGGATAAAGAAATGGCTTATGATGAATATGTACAGGATAAAAAGCTGCAAAAGCAAGTGAATGAAATGTATACAACGGCATAAATAGAAGCTTGTTATAAGAAACATTAGAAAAGAAACTGCTGCACAATCGATTACATGATTGTGCAGCAGTTTCTTTCTCTTTAGTACATATAAAAGCTGTTATTAGTAAATAACCTCTTATTTTAGAGTTAGAATTTATATATTTTTCCACTGCGTTATCCTAAGTAATTCAGGGAGTTAGCGCCCCTGCGTTTAAAGAGTCAACCCATTGCCTCATGTAAACTTTTAGTTATGCTTTGAAATTTGATTGTATAATGGATCACTTTATTTTTTAAATGGAGAATATGATAATTTTCTCCACAAGTATTCCAACGGACCTGTACCTAAATACTTCATAAAAAGTTCAGCAGTTATCATCATCACTATTGTAATAAGAATCCAATAAACAATTACAGTATAAGCGGAAGACATCGGAGCCACCCCTGCCCCCCAGCCATAAAAGATAATTGATGCCACTATATTTTGTAATATATAACAGCTTAATGCAGTTTTTCCTATAGATTCAAATCGATTAATCAGCCATGGAGCTATTTTTATTTTCAGTACCCAAGCGAATAAGCCAATATAGCCTAATGCCAAAATCGGAGCAAATACATACCGGGAGGCAATATCAAAATATCCGCCCGGTACTAACGTAAGTAAATTTAATGGTATTCCAATACCGAGACCATATATCATTAATTTTTTTCGGAGACGCTGCCCATTTTCGTTATTTGAAAATGCACCTGCACGAAATAACCGAATCCCTAAAATATACAAGGTGATATTCATAAAGATTATTAGAATAGCCTCTACCCTTAACCCCCAAAAGTCTCGGATTCTAAATTGTACTTGTTGCCAATAACTCTGATTGGAGTATAAATTACTTGTTTCTTGAGACATTCTCGCCATTTCATTTAGAAATGACGCTTCTTTTATTAAGAAGAACCATGCTATCGACAGCAGCATTACGCCCGTGAGATGAATAATTGCTGATACTATCATCGTTTTCTTCATCATTTCTTCACGATAACGAATAATGAAGGCAACGATCATTCCTGTAATTGCATAACTCATTAGAATGTCGTATTCAAACACAAAAATAAAATGTAATAAACCATCTAAAAACAGCAGAAACATCGTCCATAAATACAGGCGAATCCACGGAAGACCTTCTCTTGCAGCTTTACGATATTTCAACTCCAAACCAATTCCGAACATAATAGTCAATAAGCTTAAAAATTTACCATTAACAAATACAGATAGGAAAGCTTGCAGAAAAGACTCTAAGCTTTCCCACCAATTTGCATTTGAAAAAACAGTCATAATATTCCCCGGCTGAGCAAACAACCAGATATTCGTTCCTAACGTGCCGATAATCGCAAAGCCTCTTAACACATCTAATAATCTTATTCGATTTTCCTGCCCCTTCATCCCATCTGCCCCTTCGCTGTCTAAAGCTTTTTTGGTTGTTCTAAAATTCATTCCATCGTTTGACTTGAGTATTTAGCTAAGCAAACTTTTTTAGTTCAATTGAGCTAAAAAGATTTTATCATAGCTACAAACGAACGCGCAATTTTAATAACTCAATTGAGCGAAAAAATTTTGTTTTTCTCTTTTTATCTGATACAATTATTCTATGCCAAAAAAAGTTGATCATAGCAAACGTCGGGAACAAATAGCAAAATCTACATGGGAAATTATATCTCAAAAGGGGATTGAACATGCAACGACACGAAAAATAGCAAAAGAAACCGGAATTTCTCAATCCACTCTCAGGTACTATTTTCCTACTCGTAAAGAACTTCTTAAATTTGCAATGGAATTATTAAAAGAAAACGTGGGGGTTAGGATTAAAAAAATTATGGAGAAAGATCTGCCAGTTTTAGAAAAATTGGTTCAGCTTCTTATGGAGATAACTCCTTATAATGACATTTCAAGAAAGGAAATGGAGGTTTGGTTTGCCTTTATTACTCATGGTCGAAAAGAGGATGGATTTGATCTCAATTACGATGATGTTTTAAAAGTTATTGAATTAGTTTTAACGACTTTAGAAGAAAATGACTTATTGAAAAAAAATATTTCTAGAGATATTGAATTAGAGAAATTGTATAGTTTACTCGATGGGCTGGCTATCCATGCATTATTTAATCCAGAACGCTATACCCCGTCTTACATCCGTAGTATTATTGAAAACCACCTTATGTCCATGGTCGTCATCGATTAACCTGGACATAAGGCGGTTTTTTTAATTATACTGAGATACTTCCTTTACAGCAGTCAAAAAATAGTAAAAAGGCTTCTGATATAAAAGAAGTAGTTTAAATGTTTGAAATATAAGTGCGTCTTTTTACTTGAAAGCCTGGAATCATTTTGTCCTGTTATGCACTATTCTTCTTTATTTTCTCACGAACTTTCTCCAGCATATCCACCGTCATTGCGTCCATATCATATGCTGCTTCAAAATCCCATTCTTCTTTCGCAGCATCTGCATTAATCGAATCCGGCCAGCTCTCTGCAATTCCTTGTCTGACCGGGTCTACCTGATAATCCATTGTAAAATCAGGAATGTGCTTGCGAATTGCTTCTTCAAAATGCTCCGGCGCAGCAGACATCGCAGTTATATTGAAGGCATTGCGATGCTTTAAGCGATCGGAATCTGCTTCCATCAGTTGAATAATTGCTTGTAAAGCATCTGGCATATACATCATATCCATACGCGTTCCTTTTTCTATATAAGAGGTATATGCTCCTGTCCGAAGTGCTTCATAATACACCTCCACCGCGTAGTCTGTCGTGCCGCCTCCTGGAGAAGTTACATAGGAAATTAAACCAGGAAAACGAACACCCCTGGTATCCACCCCAAATCTGGAATAATAGTAATCACAAAGAATTTCTCCTGCTACTTTATTCACCCCATACATCGTCGTCGGACGCTGCAGCGTATCCTGCGGGGTATTATTTTTCGGTGTACTTGGTCCAAAAGCTCCGATTGAGCTTGGTGTGAAAAATTTTAAATCTAATTCCTTCGCAGCTTCCAGTGCATTTACCAGTCCGCCCATATTAATTTCCCAGGCGACTTTTGGAAAAGCCTCTGCCTTCGCAGATAAAAGTGCAGCTAAATGAATAATCGTATCCACCTTGTATTTTTTGGAAATCTCGTAAATTTCCTTTTCCTTTGTCACATCGATTTCTTCAAATATTCCTGATGGCTGCTCCGGTCTCCGGATATCGGAAGCAATGACATTATCCTCGCCGTATGTACTACGAAGCTTCTCCGTTAATTCTGATCCGATTTGGCCTAATGCACCGGTCACTAAAATTTTTTTCATCTCGGAAAACCTCCATTGAGAGGATGTTCAAAAAAGCTGTTGGAAAGATGCTCCGCTCTTCTATCAACCTTTTGAACATGCGCTCTTATTTTTAAATATATAAATTGAAATAAATAGCTACCGCTACAACGGGTTTCATGGGGTGAGTAATCGCAACCCCAGAAAACACTACGCTTTCCGCGGGCCCCGAGCTCATCTCCTTTAAAGAAGACTTGCTGATTGGCAAGCCGACAGGTGCAGACAGAAGCATAGTCGCACTTATGCCCCGCGCCTTCCCACAACGGACAAGACGTCCTAGTGTCGGTCGTTGGTCACAGGACGTGACTGTTCTTAGTCGACCAGGAGTCTCCGTGTTTTTCTTCTGGGACTGGGACTGCGGTTACTCGCCCCACCAAAAACCGTCGCTAGTTACCGTTTTCAATCATTATTTCGTCATTTTATAAGAAAAATAAAGTGTAATTTATTACTTCAATTTATATAAGTTTTAATTCCTTACCGATTTTTTCATAAATGCCAATAGCTCGATCCAGCATTTCTTTCGTATGCGCAGCTGTCGGCATATTACGAACCCGCCCGGTCCCCCTCGGCACTGTCGGAAACACGATTGCTTTCGCATAAACGCCCTCTTCATACAGTCTTTTACTAAATGTCTGCGCTTGTTTTTCATCACCGATAATACAAGGTGTGATTGGTGTTTCGCTGTCGCCAATATCAAAACCAAGCTTTTTCAAGCCTTCTTTCAAGTAATTCCCATTCTCCCAGAGCTTTTCATTCAGTTCTGTACTCTCCATGAGCATTTCAATTGCTCTTGTGCTTGCAGCTGCATCTGCTGGAGATACCGCTGTAGAAAATAAGAATGGACGGGAACGGACTTTCAACCAATCGATTAATGATTGTTTCCCTGCAACATAACCGCCGATAACACCAATTGCTTTCGACAGCGTACCCATTTGAAAATCTACTTTATCCTGCAACCCAAAATGCTTTACTGTTCCTGCACCGTCACCAGTTACTCCTGAGCCATGCGCATCATCTACATAGGTAATCAAATCAAATTCTTCAGCGATTTCCACTATCTCCGGAAGCTTCGCGATATCTCCATCCATGGAGAATACGCCATCCGTAATTACCATCACTTTATTATATGTCCCTGATTCTGTCGCTTCCTTCGCTTTCGCACGTAAATCCGCCATATCTGAATGCTCAAATCGAATAATCTTCGCCTTCGATAAGCGACAGCCGTCAATAATAGAGGCGTGGTTTAAAGAATCCGATAGAATCGCATCATTTTTATCCATTACAGCCGAAATCGCTGCCATATTACAGTTAAATCCAGATTGATAAGCGATAGCTGCTTCTGTTCCTTTAAATGCAGCAATTCTCTTTTCCAATTCGATATGCAAGTCAAGCGTTCCATTAATCGTGCGGACAGCGCCAGCGCCGGCACCATGGGAATCCACAGCTTGCTTGGCTGCATCTTTTAATTCATGGTGCGTCGCAAGCCCTAAGTAATTATTAGAAGAAAGATTGATTAATGTTTCTCCTTTGATTGTAATTTCCGGGCCATTTGCACCTTCTACAGTATCAATTTCGTTATAGAGACCATTTTCCTTTAAATCATTTATATTTGATTCCAAAAAATGATCTAATTTTCGGCTTGTCATACCCTATTTTCCTCCTTTAAAGCATTGTAAAATGTAACTTTGCACCGCATGGGTCTACGGACAACTCTTTGTCAAAAATGTAATCCCTTTCAAGTATAACATATAAATAACCCAATCCAGTTATTCACAGAATTAGCGAATATATATGAAAATTAATGTTTTTCCTGCTAGCCAATTTGACCATATTGTCCTATACTAAGAGAGTTGAATATTATTAAAAAGGATGTTCAAAAAGTCTCTTAAAAAATGATGCTTCGATAGAGTGAACTTTTTTTGAACACATACTTTAAATATATGATGGAGGGTTGAAAAGAAACATGCGAAAAGTTCTACTTACTTTGTTTATTTTTGTCATTGCTGCAGTAGGAGCTTTAGGCTATTCAAGTGCTCATAACGATAGTAATGAAGAAATTGAACAAAGCCCGGCTGCCACTTCTACCGAATTTCAGAATTAAAGAGGATATTCCAAGGATTTGATAAAGATAACACTGCCGGCTTTCTGGGGTGTAAAATATATCAGCAAATGTTTATTCGTCTTTTTAAAATGTAAAGAAAAAATCAGATGATCGTTGATAATAGATGAAACGCATGTATATCAGAAAAACTCTGCGTGATAACTACGAGATACGGACAGCTAAATATCATGACTTCATGGGACTTCATGGGGTCTCATGCTTATATAATCAAAAGTATGATGCTTTTTTTATGGCTTTTCACCAAAATCTATGGGTAACATAGTAGATATAAATTTGCTGTAAGCGGCCGCTACGGAAATACACTACGCTTGGTAATTGCTATTATCATATTTAATTATATTTTCCAACCATAGATTTTGGTGTTGACCCTTTTTTATTATATTTATTTTCTCAACTAAAAAAATAGCTTAAGAGTTTTATAGACTCTTAAGCTATTTTTATATGATTTATTCAACGATTGTTACGTTAACTTGTTGTCTTCCAAAGTTTACTGCTTCGTCTTGGGATGGTACGTGAAGGTCAATTTTGTTTCCATTGATTGCACCGCCAGTATCAGCAGCAGTTGCATAGCCATAACCTTCTACATAAACTTCACTTCCCAATGGAATAACATTTGGGTCTACTGCAATTACTTTCGCATTAGGATCTTGATTTAGATCTACACCAGTTGCAGTTACTCCGGAACATCCATTACAATCTGCTGTATATGCAGTCGCTTCTACAGAAATTGTTTCGCCTTGTGGAGAACCATTATCTGAAGATTGTTCTTCTGATTCAGAAGCAGCTGCTTCTTCATTAGAAGTTTGCTCTACAGCAGGTTCGCTTTCCTCTGCAGCCGGCTCTTCAGCTGCCTCTTCTTCTACCGCTGGCTCCTCAGCTGGTTCTTCTGCAGCTTCTTCCTCTACTGCTGGTTGCTCTGCTACAGCTTCTTCAGCTGTTCCATTTATTGATAATTCATTACCGATTACGATAATATCTGATGAAAGGTTATTCCATTCTTTAATATCGCTGACAGATACATTGAATTCTTTAGCAATAGCTGAAAGGGTGTCCCCTTTTTCTACTGTGTATACTGTTTCTTCTCCATCTTCACCAGATTCACTTACCTTAATAACATCTTTCGGGTGAATTACCTCTGATTTAAGATCATTTATATCAAGTAAGTTTTGCACGCTTGTATCATATTGAGCTGCAATCTTCCATAAGCTCTCTCCTGATTCTACCTTGTGTTCATTTGCGTCAGCGGAAACTGTTGTTGCAGCTGTACCGGTTATAATAATTCCAGCAGATAATGCTGCTACGAGTTTTCTCATCTGATAACCTCCTTATGTTTTTTCACAATGACTATCCTATCACAGGAATCAGAAGAATACAGTTACAGAAGGGTTAAGTGTAAATTACAATGATTACATATGCCCTGTTTACTATTACATTTGTAACATATTTGTTATAGAAGAGCGGTAAAGCGTATGCATTATGACAAACCCACGTCAAAGGCTCGTTTCTGTAATATAAAAAAAGAGCCCTCTATGATTAGAGAGCTCTTCGTCAACTGCTTGCCAGTATTCAATTAGCTGCTGAAAAAGTTTGCAATGGAACGGAAGATATCACTAAAGAAGTTCGCCACTCTCTCCCAAAATCCCCTGTCTAAACCTAAATCCTCTGCTCTTTCGACAAGGTCATTTGTAATACTCTCGAGTTGATCTCTCATTTCTCCAAAATCAATTTCTAAATCCCTCATTCGATTTACTAAATCAATAAGCATCTGCCTGTCGGCGTCATTCAGCTGAATGTCCAGATTGTTAAGCTGCTCATTAACGATTTGTTCTACTTCTTCTCTGGTTACTGGATTCTGTTCAGCAATCATTTTTTTGATTTCTGTTAAAAGTGTACTTACGTCTTCATCACTAATATCTTCATTATCTGCTAAATCAGTTGCTACTTCTAGCTCATCGTTAGCTAATTCCATTCGTTCCGGATCTAATTCTACTCCTTCTACATCATAGGCTTTGTATATTCCTGTCAATGCAGAATGACCAGATACCCTGACTGGAGAAACAACATCTACCGTCGCATTTTCCGCTCCGGCTGTTAACAGTGCGTTCATATACATTTCTCTGGTTACTTCCGTAATATTATCGGGTGTTAATATATTCACTTCCAGGCCGGAACCGCTTGACTCCAGCGTAATTCCTGCAGAAGAATACATATTTGCATCTGGATTTCCATTTATAAAATCAGCATAATCTTGTCCTGTAACGTCATGTTCTTCATATGTGTCATCATCTGAGATTTCCAAAGCCTCCCGAACTTCCGCCCGCTGACTGTCACTGAGTTTTTCCCCATAGATAATCGTCGTATTAGAAGCTGCTGAAACTGGCAATAGGATACTAAAAAATAATATGCAGCTTAGTGCCAGGTATTTCAGCACGGATACTACCTTTTTATTCATTCTGTTTACTCCTTTTCTTCGTAAGCGTTTTTTAACTCCTACGTTTGATATTTATGATGAGCAACTATCGTCATCTATTATAACCCGAAGCAAAAATGTTTACATGTTTTTAAAACATTAATTTCATCTGCCGGCTAAATACAATCTGCAGAAAAAAACATGCTGCCAGCCCCCGGGCCTTCTAACAGTTGATTTATTTCTATAGGAAAAGCTTGGAACTATATTTTATCATATAGGATTACTGTCTATGTATCCTTGCTGATTCCCTGTCTTTTTTATGATAAAACGTTTTTTTATGACGTTAACTCAACTTTCGCACTTAAGAATAAGCATATATATCTTGTATTCCAGGATGAACTTGTTTTCGATTACCACGCTTGCTTTTGGGTTACATATTCGGCCTTTTTGGAATTGATGATGTTGCGTAGCTCCGCTCCGGCCAACCACCCCGCTTTTCGCTGCAGCGGTGCTTTACACTTCACCTTCTATTCTTTGTCAAGGGAATTATCGAAGGAACGGTCAGCCCCTGTTTCTATGGAAATGAAGTTACTTTTTAATGTGCGAAAATGGAGACATTAAAATAAATCCTTTTTGTAAGCAGATACCTTTTCATTTAGTTCGTGTTAGTGTATATTTGGAGTAGCGAAATAAATGTAGGATTATTTATTGGAAATTCGGCACTCCTTTTTTTAAGATTGCAGGAATTCCACAGATGGTGATAGCGTAATGCATTTATGCAACTTAAACGGACGGCTGCAGATTGTTTTAGAGAAGGTATGGGTCATTGCACTTATGCCTTTTTCATATGTACTAAAGACGCTTATCCCATTTCAAAACGAAAATGCATACAGCAAATTCGATTTCCCCTGCTGTATGCTTGAATCAATAAGTGTACATGAATCTGCAGTTCTTACAATGTCAGAAAGAAGGTTTGAACGTTATTAATACACACCCAGGAGTAAAACGTAACTTAGTGATTATGTGGTTTGCTAATTTCTTTATTAGCGGAAGCATGACAATGGTTGTGCCTTTTATTTCCTTATACATTCAGTCCATGGGAAACTTTTCTGCGTCTTATGTGCAGACATGGTCTGGATTGACCTTTGCCGTTACTTTCATCAGTGCATTTATCTTTGCCCCGATTTGGGGAAGAGTCGGCGACCGCTTCGGCAGGAAACGTTTAATGGTGATGTCTGCATTAGGAATCGGAATTTCCGTATTTTTAATGGGATTCGTCACAGCCGTATGGCAGTTATTTCTCTTGCGCTTTTTAATGGGAATCGTAACAGGATTTATTCCAATGTCTCAGGCGTTTATCGCAACCCAGACGCCTAAAGAAGTTGCCGGGAAAGTATTAGGCACCCTGCAGACCGGAACCATCACCGGTTCTTTGATGGGACCCTTATTAGGTGGGGCGCTGGCAGATGCATTTGGGTATTCCAGCACCTTTAAGTGGGTAGCGATCACTATCTTTATCTCCGGATTGCTCGTTATATTTGGAGTGAAAGAAATGAAGGTGACCTTTTCAAAAGAAGAGGATACAAAGAATTACTCCAGAAAAGAAGTATTGCAGTATATCCTGCGTAAACCAATCTTATTGATTGTTTTATTGATGTCAGCACTTGTACAGATTGCTCACTTCAGCGTTCAGCCGATTTTATCATTATTCGTTGAAGAAATTCATGGTCCGGTCAACCTCGCATTCTTTGCAGGAATTGCCTTCTCCGCCACAGGGGTAGGCAATCTGTTGATGACCAGACGCTGGGGAATGATCGGAGATAAGCACGGCTATACGAAAATATTAATTATCATGCTGTTTGTTTCCGGCTTGGTCTATTTGCCGGGTATGTTCATTACGAGTATTTGGCAATTAGTCATTATGCGATTCTTACTCGGTTTGTTCCTTGGTGGAGTTATCCCAATCCGTGTGGCTTATATCCGGAAAGAAGCACCGCTGTCTACACAAGGAGAAGTACTTGGCTACGATACAAGTTTACGCTTTTTCGGAAACATTATCGGTCCCATGCTTGGCGGTACCATCGCTGCAACCTGGGGATTCTCTTCCGTCTTTTTAACAACCGGCCTGCTGCTTATTCTTTGCGGCTTTATCATGCTTGTTGTCTGGTTACGTTATGAACATGAACCGAATACAAAGCATTCTCATTCGCACACTTTCTCATCCAGATAAAAATATTGATTTGTTTCTATAATTATGCTAAAACTAACAAAGTAGCGTTAATTATTATAGAAAGAAAGTGATAGCAATGGGTATCGTTGTCGTAGAAATATGTGACGGAAATGCCATCACTACTATAGATATTGAATCCATCTTAGAGAAAGAATTCCCTGAGGTAGCGGTTCTTATGAATGAATGCCTGTCGTTTTGCGGACTTTGTGCCGTTCGACCGTACGCATTAGTAAATAATAAGCGTGTGTTTGGCAAGACACCGGAAGAATGTCTTGATAAAATACGTTTGCAAATTAAAGAAGAGCTTGCAGTTTATGAATAACTGCAAGCTCTTCTTTGTATAGTCAGACATGATTTCCCGGGAAATTACAGACTTTCTTTAAAAATCTCCAGAGAATCCTTCTTCGTTAAAGCACGATAGTTGCCGAATGTCGGGTTTGCCACCACGGTTTTCTCCGCCATTTCTTCAAGCGTGGACTCGTCTATATCATAATCTGTCAAACTGGATGGCGCACCAAGTTCATTCCAAAATTCACGCAGTTTGTCAATTCCTTCTAAGGCAACTACTTTATCTGATTTCCCTATGGTATCTACGTCAAAGACCCGGACAGCAAGCTGCTTAAAGCGATGTACATTATTCTCATCCAGTACATGCCGCATCCAATTCGGGAATAGGATAGCTAAACCGCCGCCATGCGGAATATCGTGGACAGCAGAAACCGCATGCTCTAAATTATGCGTTGCCCAATCACCCCGATAACCTAAATTCAGCATATTATTTAAGGCCAGTGTTCCGCCCAGCATTGCTGTAGAGCGATAGGCATAATTTTCAGGGTCTGCTAATAGTTTCGGCCCTACATCAATCAGGGTCAACAGAATACCTTCACACCATCTGTCTTGAATCGGTGTATTTTCTTCATGATGAAAATAATGCTCTAATACATGCGACATCATATCTACCAATCCATAAATGGTTTGATCCCGCGGTACAGAGAAAGTATGCACAGGATCCAGAATAGAAAATTTTGGATAGGTATACGGAGACCCCCATCCATGCTTTTCATTGGTTTCCCAATTGGTAATAACAGAGCCCGAATTCATCTCAGAGCCTGTAGCAGCTAAGGTGAGAATCGTTCCAAATGGCAGTGCACCTGCCGGCTTTTCCTTTTTCGTCACTACATCCCACATATCTGCATCCGTTACGGCGCCGACAGCGATTGCTTTGGAGCAGTCAATAGTGCTGCCTCCACCGATAGCCAAGATAAAATCAATTCTCTGTTCGCGGCAAATACGTACACCTTTCCGTACTGTAGAAATACGCGGGTTAGGTTCTACACCAGAAAGCTCAAACACCTCCGCATTGATTTTTTTCAATTCTTCCAATACACGATTATAGATGCCATTTCGTTTAATACTTCCTCCGCCATATACAATCAGAATACGGCTTCCGTAAGGCTGAATTTCGCCAGCCAGCTTTTCGATTTGTCCTTTTCCAAAGATAAGTTTCGTTGGATTGTGATAGATAAAATTCTCCATATAATCACTCCTTATGCTTTACGGTATGCTACAATATCCATTTCTACAAGAACGTCTTTCGGAAGACGGCTCACTTCCACACAAGCACGTGCCGGATATGGCTCAGACAACGCTGCTCCATAAATTTCATTCACTGTCGCAAAATCCTCCATGGAATTTAAGAAAATCGTAAATTTCACTGCGTTTGCAAAGCTTAACCCCGCTTCATCTAAAATAGCCTGTAAATTTGCTAATACTTGCTTCGTCTGCGCTTCAATTCCTTCTACGACATCCCCTGTTGCCGGATCAATCGGAATTTGTCCGGAAATATAAAGAAAATCTCCTGCTTCGATTGCTTGAGAGTATGGTCCAATTGCTGCTGGTGCATTATTTGTCTGAATAGCTTTCATAAAAAATCATCCTCCGCCTTGTTTTTTTAGTATCCGCTGTTGTCATAATCATCAGTTAATTGCTTGGAAATATGCATTGTAGAACGATTCTTTTCATGCACAAAAAAGATATGACAACACTTCTGTATGTAAAAGCTGCTCTGAATCAAGAGCATTTCACATACTGTTATCATATCAGTTTTCCAGTTCCATTTCTATTGCTTCCTTATAGGACATGACAGAAGAAACATAATAAATGTCTCCATAGCATGCATCTAGTTCTTCTGCTTCTTCTCTCCGGCAGGCATAAATGGAAGCCTCTCTTCCCGCCTCTTCATACATATACTGCGAATAAGCAATGGCAGCGTCCTCCGAATAAGGTTCTTCCGTTTCCTGTAGATAGTTAATAAAGCCGGGACCAAAATTATAAGCTTGAACTGCTAAGGCTGTGTCGCCCTCTGCTTGTTCATACACCCAGGCAAAGAAGGATACGCCCTGCTCAATCGAATGCTCTGGATCATCAATACAGCCTATTTCCCCGCACAGGCTTTCCGAGGATTGCATCGGATCGGTACCGCGTCCACCGGATTCCTGCATCATCATGGCAAGAATTGTATTGGTCTGTTCTTCAATTCCATGCTGTTCTGCATATTTTTCAACAATCGGTTTATATTCCCATATTTTCTGGTTCAAGGCTGGCAGGGGACTTGGCCCTGACTCTTCCAGTTCTGGTTCAGATTGCTCTGCAACATAATTGACTAATAAAGAAAGGGAAACTAAACCGAAGAAAAACACAAGACATATAACTATCAAATATTTCAGCAGCTCTGCCAGCTGGCGTTTTTTCCTACGTTTCATATTTTTTCTCCTTTACCCATTCACCTATCCTCAGCATCCCCCATATAGAAATACCATATACCATATGTCCGGCCAGCCAGATAAGCCATGCCTCTATACTGCCTATTTCTGGAGTCCGGTCAGATAGCATCGTTGTCGGGAAAATAAGCAGGCCAATCGCAGCATTACAATATATATAAGACATCAGCTTCTGCTCCAGATGTTTCTTTGTTAATACGCGATAGAGAATCCAGACAATAGCCACAGAAACACCCAAATGGAAGGAAAACTCTACCCAATTAGGAAAATTCATTCCGCCAATTACGGGAAAATAATCTACATTCATCAGCAGGGTGTAAACAGGAATCGCTGTCCATTGCTGCAAAGCATATAAGAAGCCGCCAAGTACAAGGCCGGATACGAAACCGACAATCCAAATCATCCATGATCCTCCCCTGTTTAAGCATCTGCGAATAGCTTCTTCTCTCTCCATTTCCCGAAACGATAATATAGAATAGCAACCGCGCTGCTTAGGATAAAGCTTGCCCCTACACCAATTGCAATGCCAATTTCACCAAACAGGCAAGAGAATAAGGCAGCCAGGGGATAACGCAGTATCCAGAAAGAAATGATATTTAATATAAGAATCGGATACATTGCGCCTGCTGCCCGGACAACACCGTTTAAGATAAAATTAATCCCTAAAAACGGATAGCATAATGCAACAATCTGAAGATATATTGTACCAAATTGGACAGAAGCTTCGTCCTGAATAAACAACCTTACCCCATATTCAGCAAAAATGGCGACGATAATACCGATAAACAGCATAATAAGAAAATTATATATCACCCCAAACTTCGCCACTTCTCTGACTCTTCCCCAGTTTTGTGCACCGATATTCTGCCCAGCCATACTGGAAATGGCAATACTTAAAGCATGTGCAGGCAGCATTAATAAACTATCCAGACGCTGTGCTGCACTATACCCTGAAACAACTGCTTCTCCATGTACAGCCACTACCCCGATAATGGCAGCTGCACCAGCAGAAATCACTGCCATCTGCAGGCTGGATGGGATGCCGATATGCAATATCAATTTAATTTCTTTCCATTTTGGCAGACTTGGAATCGTAAACGGAGCTAAATCCTTCTTCAGAATATAAAAGAATCCAATTAAAAAGGAAACACCTTGTGATGTCACTGTAGCATAGCCTGCGCCATTGATGCCCCAGTCAAATACATGAATAAATAGCGGGTCCAATACGGTATTCAGCAGGACTGCTACTGTTACAAAGTAAAGCGGTGTTTTACTGTCTCCAATGGAACGCAGTACTGTACTGATAAAGTTATAGCCAAACAGTAAAAGAATCCCCATAAAGTTAATCCGCAGATAGGCAGCGGCATCTGCTGCCATTGCTTCCGGTGTTCCCAGCATGGTCAGCAGCACCTCTGCAAAAATATACCCGGAGACGCCAAGTAATAATGCAACCGATGTCATCAGAACAACAAATGCATTCAAATAACGCTTCAGCCCCTCTTCATTCTGCTTCCCCTGCTGCTGCGACAAAATGGTCAGAGCAGCATTATTTAAACCAATAATTAATGAGAGCACCACAAATATAATGCTCCCGGAAATGGCAACTGCACCTAGGGCGTTCGCACCAAGCAAATTTCCGACCCACAAACTGTCTACAAATTGATATGAGGTTTGCAGCAGATTTGCCAAAAGAATGGGTCCGGAAAAATAAAAAAGGCTTTTGCCGATACTTCCTTTTGTAAAATCATATTTCTTAGCCATTGATTTGCACTCCTGATTTTTCTCACCTTATTCTTTGCTTTTATTATAAAGGGAAAGCATTAGAAAAACCTGTATTTGCTCTTCCACTGTAAAAATTGCTAAAATATCATCCTATAATGTAAAAAAAGAAGCTCTTATCTCAAAGAACTTCTTCCCCATTTTTTTATTTTCTTAACTTACTTGCGTTTTACTGCGCTTCGCATTTTTATCCCTCGACATAAATTGAATCACAAGCTGAATAGCAAATAATACAAAGCCTATTGTATCGGAATACCCTTCCGGATAAATCAGCATCAATCCAGTTGCAATAGCTAAAATACGCTCAAACCATTTGATTCTGCGGTACCAGTAACCAATCATTCCGGCACCAATCGCTATCATCCCTAGGATAGCCGTGAAAAAGGCAAATATAATCTCGAACACGTTCGCATCTATCATAAGGAGTGTCGGATTCAAAACAAACATATACGGAATTATAAATGCTGCGATAGCCAACCTTGCTGCATTTGCTCCGGTACGTATCGGTTCTCCCCCAGAAATCCCGGTTGCCGCGAAGGCAGCTAATGCTACCGGCGGAGTAATATCTGCCACAATTCCAAAATAGAATACAAACATATGTGCAGCCAGAAGCGGAATTGCTACATCCAGATTGTCATTTAGTGCTACAATTGCCGGCAGAGCAATTGTAGACGTGATAATATAGTTGGCGGTTGTCGGTGAGCCCATGCCGATAATAATCGATGTAATCATGGTAAATACCAATGTCAGCATCAATTGAATTTCCGGTGTAGAAGCAATCGTACCAGCAATCGATACTAAACTGTTTCCAAGCTTTAGGCCTAAGCCTGTTCTTGTCACTACCCCTACAATAATACCAGCACATGCTGTTGCAGCAGCAACACCTAATGCTGTTCTGGCCCCTTGTTCCAAGGCAACAATAAATTTAGCCGGTGTAATTCTCGTATCTTTTCGGAACAAGCTGACAATAATCGTCGTTAAAATCCCATAAATAGCTGCTCTCTCAACGCTCACACCGATAAATAAGAAATAGACAATGGCTAAAATCGGCAGCAGCAGATGAATCTTTTTTAAAACGGAGAGTTTACTTGGAATCTCTTCATCCGGGAGACCTGTTAAGCCTGTCCGTTTCGCTTCAAAATGTGTCATGATCCAAATCCCTGCAAAGTATAAAGCTGCGGGAATAACTGCTGCTTTCGCGATATTCCAATAGCTTTCTCCTGCAAATTCAATCATTAAAAAGGCGGCTGCTCCCATAATCGGCGGCATAATTTGACCGCCTGTAGAGGAGGCTGCTTCTACCGCTCCGGCAAAATTCTTCCGATATCCCAGCTTTTTCATCATAGGAATCGTATACGAGCCTGTTGTTACTGTATTTGCAACAGAGCTCCCCGAGATAGTTCCATTTAATGCACTTGAAAAAATAGCTACTTTTGCAGGCCCGCCTACTCTTTTACCGGCGATGGATATAGCTAAATCATTAAAATAATTTCCTACCCCTGTCTGTACTAAAAAAGCGCCAAATAAAAGGAATAAGAATATATATGTAGACGATACCTGCAATGGAGTTCCTAAAATTCCTTCTGTCGTAAAGAACATCGATTGAATCAACTGCTCCAGCGACAGACCGGCATGCGCAAACATTCCCGGTATATTTGGACCGAGTAGTGCATAGCTAAGAAACAATAGTGCAATAATTGTAATCGGCAGACCTACTGCACGTCTGGCTGCTTCCAACACAAGCAGGATTCCAAACCCGCCCACAACCATTTGCATGACAGAAATGCCGCCAAACTGCTGAACTAATGTATCATAATACACCGGCCAATAGCCGCAGACAAGAATGGATAACAGCATTAAAATATAATCATACCAAGGGATTTTATCCTTTCTCATTCCACGGGCAGCCGGGAATAATAAGAAAATAAGTGAAAGTGCAAATCCTAAGTGAATGGTTCGTTGAATATAAGCAGTCAGCTGACCAAAAATTCCGGTATATAATTGAAATACAGAAAAGGCAATTAACCCAAGAAAGATAACGTGATATATCTTACCCTTTACATTTCTGGTCTTTGCTTCTGCATCATATTTCTCCAACAACTCCTGCTGTTCTTTTTCTGAAAGCTGATCCTTCTCTTTTTCACTCACTGATTTTCTCTCCTTTCCAATAATCAAGCAATGTTATTTCATCTATTTTTACTCTATACCAATCTCCCGGCACAAAGTAGTCATTAAAAGGAACTTCACAACACTCCTTGATATCCTGATGATCTGCCCAAACCAGCCGATGATTCGAAACAACTTCTCCATTCCGGATATTTAACGATTCAAATCGATGTTCCATATTTTTTATATGGTATTTTCCATCCTCATAAACAAATTCTTCGCCCTCACCCGCATTATTGGGCATACCAATACCAAACTCTTCATAAATTATTTCATATTGCTCGATCATCAAATCCTCTGTCACCCTGTATTTCTCCACCACATCTGTTAAATGGATCGAGTGAGTGAACGTAATCGAGAAATGGTCATTCTCTTTTAAAGGTAAAAAAGCCGTCAATTCTCCGGATTCGCCGTCGTTAAAAACTAACGCTGTCTGAATCGGATAATTCACGCCAAGTCCAATTCCTCCTCCAATCAAAAGAAATAAAAGAAGGAATTTTACCCACTTTCTCCGCATTTTAGCATCACCTAATTTTACAAGCTGTGCTTAAAAAAAGCCGGCAGCCTATCCCTGCATTCTCTGGGGTGGAGCCGGCTTATTCTATTTATTTATTCAATACCCTCTTCGTCAAAGTACCTCTGTGCACCTGGATGCACTTCAATATCAATTCCGTCTAACGCAGTATCCAGTGTGATGAAGGATGCTTTGTCATGCGCCATCCCTTCTGCATTTTCATAGATTGCTTTGGTCATCTCATAAACAAGGTCTTCAGATAAAGAACTGTTTACAGCCAATGCCGCTAATACAGCAACTGTTTCTACATCTTCACTTAGACTATAAGTACCTTCTTCAATCGTATCTGCAGCATAGTAAGGATACGCTTCCGTAAGCTCATCGATTTTATCCTGAGCAATCGGGACAATAGCCACATCTACAGAAGCAGCCAACCCTTCTACCGCACCGGTAGGCGTTCCTGAAGTGATAAACGCAGCATCAATATTGCCATCCTGGATTCCTCCGGTAGATTCACCAAAGTCCAGGTTTTGAGCATCAATATCATCGATTGTCATATCGTGTACTTCCAGGATTTGTTCGGCATTGATAAATGTACCTGATCCAGGAGCACCAACAGAAACGGTTTTTCCTGCCAGGTCTTCTACCGATTCAATTCCAGAACCCTCTGTTGTAACGATTTGAACCGTCTCCGGGTATAAAGAACCCATTGCCTGTACATTTTCGACAGGCTCATCAAAAGCATTAATTCCTTCCTCAGCATGTGCTACTACATCTGTTTGTACAAAAGCAATTTCTACATCGCCATTCTCTATGGACAGAACATTTTCTGCTGAAGCATTAGAGGAAATCGCATCCGCTGTTACATCTGTATTACTTGAAATAATGGTTGCCATTTCTCCTCCAAGCGGGTAGTATGTTCCACTTGTTCCGCCGGTAGCAATCTGAATCATTTCCGGATCTGTACCCGGATCTCCAGCTTCCTCGCCGCCATCGTCTGCATTGCCGTCGTCACCGCCGCAGGCTGCTAATAATAACAATAATGCAAAAATAAGTGCCAGTGGGCTTAACCAATTCTTTTTCATCTAAAAGTCCCCCTTTTACAAAAAAGTATCGTACTTGTAATAAGTTTACAATATTAGTAACACAAACGTCAAATTATTCTCAAAACAGGAAACGATTACATAAATAATATTAAAAATATTCATCACTTTAAACATTCCTTTTACTGTATGCTTTATAGCGCCAAAACATGCTGTATATTCTTTTTTTAAGCGATTTTCAAGTATTTCTTGACTACTTTTTGAATATTCCATAATATTAATGTAACCCACTTTCCAACGAGGTGATAAAACATTGTCATTAAAAATGTTAAAGCATGCTATTTATTCCATAAAACCTTTACCGCCAGTAAAAATATGCTATTTAATCCAATCCGGAGAAAATGAAATTGCTTTTAATGAAAACAAGCCGCTGCGTTCCGCCAGTATTATTAAACTGTTTATCCTTGCCGCTGCCTATTATGAAGAAGAAAAAGAAAATATTGATTTATCTAAACAGGTGCATCTCTCCCCCTCCGATATGGTTGGCGGTGCGGGAGTTATTCCTTATTTATCAGATAAGCAGAACTATACCTATCAGCAGCTCCTTGAATTAATGATCATTGTCTCTGATAATACCGCAACAAATGCATTGATTGATTTCATCGGTTTAGATACTATCCATGCATTTATTCAACAAATAGGCGGAAAGCACACGAAATTAGAGCGAAAACTGATGGATGAAGAAGCCATAAAGCTCGGATTGGAGAATCGGACGAGCTGCTATGATGTCATGCTTCTGCTGGATTTATTGACAGAGCCAAATAACATACTGCCGAAACATCGTCAGGAGCAAATGCTGACTATCTTGGAAAATCAGCAGTTCAACAGCAAACTGACTGCTTTTTCTGCCTATGATTCCTCCATCAAGACATTTCATAAAACCGGGGAACTGACCGGGGCAGAGCATGATGCGGCTATTTTTCAAACAGCTGATAAACAGCTCAAAGCAGTTATGCTGACAGAGGGATGGACGAACAATGGAGAGGGACAGCAATTTCATCAGAGAGCAGGAGCACATATCTATCATTATTTGAAAGGTTAAGCAGCCATGCCTCTTCTTTTCTATAAAAAATACAGGTATCTGTAAGGGGGGAAACAAATGAATATAACACTAGGGGTTTTAGGAGAAAAAACAATCGTTCAAAGAGTACAGGAAATCGCAGAACAATTTCCATCTATCGACGTCCTCCCTTTTGTATTGTCTGAATCATGCAATGCTGCAGTTCGAGCAGAGGGAGCCATGATGTGTGACGCACTTCTTTTCACTGATTACAGTGCCTACAGTGAAGCTTTAAAACAAAAGCGTCAGCAAATCATGCTTTATATCGCTTACGATGAATATAGTATTTTGTCATCTATCTTACGTATCGGACAACTTTCTAAGAAAAAATGCATATCCATCGATTATCCGGAAGATATCAAGCACATTGATTTCAAGGATGATATCGCCATGACAGAATATGATTTTATTTCAGCCAGCTATACCAAGCAGAGTTATTTCAATGTGCAAATGCTGATTGATTTCCATAAGGATTTATTTTTGCAGAAAAAAATAGATTTAATTCTGACCTCGAGAAGAGATGTCTATAATGGGCTTTTCCAAGAAGCGTTACCTGTTCATTATATTCCAATACCTGATAAACGTATTTACCAGGCATTGGAAAAAGTAGTACGAACACTGGAGGTACAGAAGCATTCAACCGGCCTTGTAGTAACAGGTATTTTATTTTTAAAAGAAAGCCTCCCTATCCATATGCATCATCAAATACATACAGAAGTCAGAAAATATGTCAGTACATTTTGTCAAAAGTATGAGGCTATACTTTTACCGAATAAAGATAATCACTATTTTATCATCGGTACAAGCAAGCTGATTAAAGTGATTAAAGAAAACTATCGCGACTTTCCCTTTATCGAGGAGGTAGAAAAGCTTGCCGGCTGTTTTATTGGACTGGCATTTGGACTGGGATTGAATCCTCTTTCTTCTCAAAAAAATGCGTTTATGGCCCTGGAAGCCTGCCGGAGTGATCGGCATAGCCTCAGTTATCTGGTTAATGAATGTCAGGAAATCATTGGTCCTATCGGCCAGCGGAAACATATCGACACCAATAAATTATTTCATGAGCTTGTTCATCAAGCCCGCCTGAACAATGAATTATCTTATCTTTTTATTCAATTTATTGTTGAACGCAATAATGAACCATTCTCATCAAACGATATTGCAATGTTTTATCAGGTCAGCAAGCGCAGTGCCGAACGGACTGTGAAAAAATTGCTGTCCGGAGAGATTATTAAAATTTCCGGCAAGGAAAGTCCCTATTCGAAGGGAAGACCCAGAAAGCTGTTCAGTTTAAATCAATAATGCCAAACAAAAAAGACGGAGCATGGCCGTCTTTTTTGTTATTTAGAAAGGAATATTCTACATTGATGTCTACAAACTTAAAAGTTCTTTAATATCATCCTCGCTTAGAGAAGAAAGCATCGTTTCTCCAGGCTGGATGACCTGATCAATTAATTCTCTTTTCTTTTGCTGCAGCTCATAAATTTTTTCTTCAATCGTGCCTTCTGTCACCAGACGGATAACCTGCACCACATTCTTCTGTCCGAATCGATGCGCTCTCCCAGTCGCTTGGTCTTCTACGGCCGGGTTCCACCATAAATCATATAAAATAACCGTATCCGCACCAGTCAAATTCAGACCAGTCCCTCCTGCCTTCAGGGAAATAAGGAATATTCCTTTTTCTCCCTGATTAAATCGTTCGCTCATTTCGACACGATTTTTAGAAGGTGTTTCGCCACTCAGATAAAAGTAGTCATGCCCTGCTGCCTCTAACCGTTCGCGAATAATGTCTAACATGCTGGTAAATTGGGAAAAGATAAGCAGTCTTTTTCCATTATTAATTGCTGTTTCCACTGTTTCCATCAGCTGTTCCAGCTTGCCGGATCTTCCTTCATAATTTTCGACGAACATGGAAGGATGACAGCAGATCTGGCGCAGTCTCGTTAATCCAGCTAAAATCTTCATTCTATTTTGCTGGAAAGAATCCTCCTGCATGGACACCGCGGCTTCCTGCTGCAGCTTCCTTAAATAACCGACATATAAATCCTTTTGATCATTTGTTAATTCGGAAATATGAACGGATTCGATTTTTTCCGGAAGCTCTTTGAGCACATCCCGCTTCAAACGCCGTAAAATAAATGGTTTTGTAATGGCAGCCACTTTGCTGGAATCAAGCTGCCTAAACGTCTTCTGGTCAGGCATTAATCCAGGCAGGACTACCTGGAAAATGGACCACAGCTCTTCAATTGAATTTTCAATTGGTGTGCCGCTTAACGCAAACCGCCGTGTCGCATGAAGTGTACGGATGGCTTTTGAAGTTTTCGTCTGGTAGTTCTTAATATACTGCGCTTCATCCAGCAATAATGTTTGGAACGTAATCTCCTGATAATAGTCAATATCCTGACGCAAGGTTGCATAAGAAGTAATCCAGACATCCGTCTCTGCGGCGCTTTCCATTCGCTTATGCCTCTCCGCCGGCTGCCCGGTCAAAATAACCGAGGTTAAGTGCGGAGCAAACTTCTCCAGCTCACTTTTCCAGTTATATACTACAGAAGATGGAACTACAATCAAATGCGGGCCGACAGGATTCCCTTTGGATTCAGACGTAATATAGGCGATACTCTGCAAGGTCTTTCCCAGCCCCATGTCATCTGCCAGAATTCCGCCGAGCTGATACTGGCTAAGGGATTTAAACCATTGATAACCAACCTTCTGATAGGTTCGCAAGGATGCCTGCAGGTTTTCAGGCAGTTCATAAACCTGTTCCTCCGGCGACTTCAAATGGCTTAACAATTCTCTGAAATTCGAATCATACTGTTTTTTTGTATCGAGCAGCTCATCCAGTTGGGCTCCGCGATATACCGGCATCTGTACCTGACCGTCCTGAACGGCATCCTTATCCATTCCCAATCCGTCAAAAAACCGCTGAATGGAAGCAAATTCTTCCGTATCCAAATCCAGCATTTGACCGGAATTCAAACGAAAATAGCGCTTCTTTTCAATCACTGCCTGAAGAACTCGATTAATTTCATTATCATCTACTCCATCAATGGAAAAACCTATTTCTAATAAATTATTTTGCCCCTCCATGCGGACACTCGTGCTCGGCTGCGGATCATAATCAAAGAACAGTCTTTTAAAATCGCTTGACAGAAACAGTTCTACATCCTTATCTAAGGAAGGTAAAATCTTATATAAGAAATAATAGAGGTCTTCTTCATCCACAGACATATAAAGTTCTCTGCCATTATATTTGAAGTTTGCTTCTTCGATATGCTGCATAATCAGACTTTCTTTATCCACGTCCCGGATCAGCATCACATCCGAATCTTTTTTTCCTTGAAATGGATCAATCACATGTGTGCCATAATGATATTCCAGACGGCCAACAATTAAATCCTCCCGCAATTCCAAGTAGCATCTTGCTTTTAACGGCTCCTTGATGACCTCATCTGCAATACGTTCATCTAATTGAACCTGGCCGACTGTCTCCAGCGCCGGCATAATTTCAGAGAGAAAGGTATCTGTCTGTTCAACAGGAACATCAAAGTAAATATTCTCTAAACGAAACATTTCCAATTCCTTCAAAACAGGGACTTGCTCTCGTTTAGGAAAATAGAAAGCACCATCTAAAAATAATACATCATAGTTAGGAAAGAATGTCATTTCATTTCCCTGCTGCAGATTAAGCGAGATATGCTGGTCGTTTTTCATAACGTCAAATTGAAAAGGCAGTTCCCCATCAACGATTTGCACCTCTTTATATTCTTCCCGCTCCGTTTTCACAGCCGCTTCCCGTTCCATTAATTTATATAATAAATTTTTTGCAAGCACCGGCGGAATCAGAAGATACCTTTCACTGCTTCTTTTCCCTGCATAATTATAGGAATCATACAGGTCAGCACTCTTGCTTGCCTGATACAGCAGCTCAAAAATCTCTTGATCTGCTTCTTCCACGACATGCTTCCCTGCTTGAAATGTAAACTTTTTAGAGAAATAATGATCTCTTTTTCTAAAATAATTTTCTAAGAAGTCCGCTGCATTCTTTACCACATAGCGGTGCTTCTCACCAATTTTCAATTCTACCTGCAAGTGCCTCAAATAAGACCAGCTTACAATATACTCTACCTTTACCGGGTGCTGATAAGAAGTGTTTTCTGTGACACTTCTCGTTCCCCGAATAGCTTCCATAAAACGATTTAAACGATAGTGATTTACTTTTGGCTTCACATCACTGTTTTCATAGCTTTGAACCGCTAATAAAGCGGCTACGATGTGCTTGCAATAGCCGTACACCTCAAATGCAGGACAATCGCAATGCATGTCGATGGAACCCTGCTGCAAATCATTGGTATTCACTTCTACAAAGTAATCCTCTGTACCCTGGACTGTTGCCGACCAAGTCAACTGATTCGGATTATACATTAAATCCTTTACTTTATTGGTTCTAAAGTAATTCAGACCACGACGGTAAAAATTATCAGGAAACGCATTTTTTATATTGATATCTTTAATTTGTTTCAAATCTGTTAACCCACCTTTATGTTGTCAGATGATTTCCCAAGGGCAGTAAATACATAAATCAGGATGGAAATAACGATAGAGCCTGCTGCTGTTAAATAGATAGATGTATAGTTAAGCATTGCTGCAATCTGCCCGAACAAAATTGCCCCGACGCCGACTCCGAGATCAAAACAGGAAAAGAAGGTCGCATTTGCCATTCCTTTCCGGTCAGCTGGCGCCTGATTGACCGCCCATGCCTGCAGGGCAGGCTGAACTGCCCCAAATCCCAGCCCAAATAAAGCTGCTGCTGTCAATAAAACAGTTATGTTGGGCAGCCAGGCTAAGAGAAGCATAGACAGGAATATAAGCGAAACTGCCGGCAGAAAAATCATTTTATGACCTTTTCTATCGTATAGTCTGCCCGAAAACAGCCGCGAAACCATAATAAATACTGCGAAAATAAAGAAATAGATTTGAATCCCCTCTACGCCTCTTTCCTGCGCATGCAGAGGCAGAAATGTCGCTATTCCGCCAAATGCAAAGGTAATAAAAAATAGCAGAATTGATGGCTGCAGTGCGCTTTTTTCCAGTACGTCAAAGCGCGCAACCTTTGTTTGATGAGCCGGATCAACTTTTTTATAGCGGATGCGCATGGCAAAAAGAAACGCCACTACACCGCAAAATGCACATAGTAAAAAAAGCTGCTGATAGGAGATAAGCACAACCAGTGTCAGGCCTAAACTTGGCCCGAAAGACAACGCAATATTTCCGGATAAACCAAAATAGCCCATTCCTTCCCCTCTCCGCTTTGGCGGGATCAAATCGGTTGCTATTGTTCCTCCGGCTGTTGTTGAAAATCCCCAGCCGATACCTTGAATAATTCGTATTATAATTAAAATTAAAATGCTCGCTGTAAACGCAAATGCTCCTACAGAGAGAACAAAAATCCCTAATCCGATTAAGTAAACAAACCCTCTCCCCTTATTTTCGAGCGCATGCCCGGCATAGGGACGTATCAGGAGGGCAGAAAACGTAAAAATACCTACAATAATACCTACCATTTGGTCGCTTCCGCCAAGATCCTTCACAAATAGCGGTATGGTAGGGATAGTCATTTGAAAACCTAAGAAAATAAAAAAGTTCGCTATCCAAATATATAAAAAATCCCGCGAAAAAATCTTATCATACTGCGGGACGTTTTGCGCTTGAACCGACGACATAAACATCCTTCTCTCATTTTGTCATTCCTAAGCTATTATACAGGAGTTTCTCAGCAAATAACATGAAAAGAATTTAGAGGAGGTTCTTCCTTCTCATAAAAAATACAGGAGAGCGGGGGTTATCCCGCTCTCCTGTATTTTTTATATTTTTATTTAATCCACTGCTTTAAGCTGCATTGGTTTCAGGTTGTTTTCCTTTTCTTACGCGTTGATTCCAGGTTTCTTTAAGATAAGGCATTACCCAGCGGTCCAGACCATATCTTCCAGCATTTGCACCAGCGATAGCAATGAAGATTCCTAAGATAGCCATTTGCGGGTTTGTAGAGAACGTTCCGCTTAGCAAGAAAGAGAAGTTCATTACAACGCCCATAAGTGCAGCAAGGTTTGTAAAAATACCTAAGATTAGTCCAAGTCCAACCAGTACTTCTCCCCACATAACGAATACAGAAAATAGTCCAGCGTTCGGAATTGCTACCGTTTCAAGAAACGTTGCCCACCAGCCCTGTACAGCCGGATTTTCTCCAGTTGTTTGTGCAATAGCACCTTGCAAATAACCACCTGCATCAAATTCACCGCCTACAATTTTGCCCCAGCCAGAGGTCAGCCATCTAAATCCAAGATAAAGTCGAATAATCACCCAAAGCCCCGCAACGTACTTGTTTGTTCTTAAAAAGTTCATCATGTCAATCTCTCCCTTTATTTAATAAAATAATTTGTTTTTAACTTGTTCAGTATTTCACATTTATTTAAAGAGGATATCCTTTAGTACACTTTTATAATATCATGCAGATACGCATCCGTAAATACTAATTTGTGATTTTATTCACATTTTATCCCAAATATGAATAAATGATGAAGGTAAATTATGGATAATCTGTATTTGTGTGAACACGGATATTTATAGCTCTTTTCTTTTACTTTTCAAACTGAAACACACTCCTCATGAATTTTAAATATGTACATTTCCCTACACCCTTTCATAGTAAATTAAAAATACCGCATATTAATGGGCTAACACCAAAATCTATGATTGGAAAATATACTTAAATGTGATAAAAACAACTAGCTAGCGACGGTTTTGACAGGATGAGTAATCGCAGAGGTCGCACTAACCTGGCAACATTGCCGCAATTACTCATTCCATCGAAAAGATTTGTACGTCGGAAAGCGGAGTGGTTGGTTGCAGGAGCTATGCACAATCATCAATTCCAAAAAGGCAGGAGGATGACGGACAATTCTCCGTAATAAATTACCAGTAATAATTAATTTTTTGAAACCATTCAAACAGTGTTTCCGTACAATAAAATAAGAAGAATTTTCCGTTTTTATAATGGGATGAACGAGGAGTTGTTTTATATGAAAACCTTATTAACCGTTCAGAACCTTAAGAAATCTTTTAAGGATAAAGAAGCTCTAAAGGGAATTTCCTTTGAAGTATACCGCGGTGAAATCATGGCTATATTGGGGCCAAACGGGGCAGGTAAATCTACCACAATTCGTAATATTATGGGTATCATGTATCCGGACAGCGGGGAAGTTCACTTCCATCAGCAGTCGGGAGAAGCCATCCCAAAATCTAAAATTGGTTATCTCCCTGAAGAAAGAGGCCTCTATAAAGATGTCAAGGTGATGGATATTCTCTTATATCTTGCTGATTTAAAGAACTATCCTTTAGATAAAGCAAAAGAACGCATCTTAACCTATTTAAAGAAATTTGATTTAGAAGGCAAGGAAAATACATCTGTAGAAGAGCTCTCTAAAGGAATGAGCCAAAAAGTACAATTTATCGGTTCTATCCTCCATGAACCAGAGCTGCTCATTCTGGATGAACCTTTTTCTGGTCTCGATCCAGTCAGCCAAGAGATTTTCAAAGATGAAATCGCTTCTTTAGCCGCGAATGGAACGGCCATTCTGCTTTCTTCACACCAAATGAATCTTGTGGAGCAGATGTGTGACCGGCTTTTTATGATACAGCATGGTCAGAAAGTAATTTACGGCACATTGGATGATGTGAAAAAACAATATGCCAATTTCAAGTGCATTTTGCATGGGGAGAATTCGCCCGCTCTGCTGGAAAAAATTCCTGAAGTCGATCGGATCGAATACAACGGCAGCCGTTCGATTCTCCATCTGCAAAAAGGGGTCATCCCTCATTATTGGCTAAAGCAATTACCTGCAGAATTAGATGTACAAGAGCTACATATTAACCGTATTTCTCTGCACGAAATTTTTATTGATATTGCTACAGATAAGCATCTTATCTCTCAGGAAGGAGGTGCCTGAAATGCAGAACTCGCTGAAAGTAGCAAAATGGGAAATAAAACGAAATTTAAAAAATAAAACATTTGTCATTGGATTATTTATTACACCGGCTTTATTTATTTTATTCTTCTTCCTCGCCTCTTTATTTTCTTCAGATTCAGATGAAGCTGAAAATATGACAGTCTATGTAAATGATGACATAGGAATATATGAAGACATCGAGGCGATTAATGAAGAACGTGATTTTGGCTGGGAGCTTCACCCTACTGATACATTAAAATCCGAAGTAACAGAAGTGAATGAGCCTTATACAGCGTATCTGTTTATTAATGAGCAGTCCTTGGAGGAGAACCGAATTGCCACTTATACAAGCGAGGAAGCTGATCCATTATTTCCTGGGCAATTACAGGCGTTAAGCGGACCAGTCCAGGTAATGAAAGCGAAAGACTCTGGTCTCAGTGAACGGGAAATAAACCAGCTGCTTGAGCCTGTGTCCTTTGCAGAGGGCACCCATCAGGATGAAGCAGCGACAAGCGAAGGCAGTGCGATTGCTTCCCTGGAGGATCCTTGGGAAAGTATCCTGCCAGGTGTTTTTGCCGGGGTAATTATGCTTTCCATCACTTTTACAGGGATGGCTATTTTTCAAAGTGCTTCCCAAGAGAAAAAAGATAAGATTGCAGAAATTATTTTATCCTCTCTAACACCATCCGAGCTGATGCAGGGGAAAATTATCGGTTATTTTATCTTAGGTCTTATTCAAGTTACAGTCTATATTGCGGTCCTGCTGCCATTTATTATCTGGCAGACAGATATCCCGATTTTAGAATACCTGCTTGTTCCAAGAACGCTTCTATTTGTATTTATCGCTCTTTTGAGTTATCTGATGTTTGCAGCCATTTTCGTCGGTGTCGGCGCAACCATGTCGGATGTGTCCAGTGCTGGTAATCTGCAAGGGTTTGTAATGATGCTTCCATTTTTGCCATTTATCATTATTGGACCGGTAATCAGTAATCCGGATGGTATCCTTGCTACCGTGAGCACCTACATTCCATTCACAGCACCTTCTGTATTGCTCATGCGGTTGACCATGCTGGATGATTGGCCTTGGATAGAAATTATGATTGCCTTTGCTGTGATTATTTTAAGTATCCTTCTTTTTATGAAGATTGCCGGAAAAATTTTCAAAGTCGGAATTCTTTTATATGGAAAGAACGCCACACCAAAAGAGATCTGGAAATGGATTCGTATGTAGAAGCTAATTTCGAGTTCACCACCATGGCAGCACCCTTTTTCAACGCTAGAACGGAATGCAGCCGATTCTAATTAAGAAAGAAATATCACGCGATGATAAAACAGAGACAGAAGCAGTTCATCCTGCTCTCCTGCCTCTGTTTTTTTCGTTCATGCATACACTGACAAGGTCATACATATTCTTTATCATATTGCTTTTTTAAGTGAAAATCTAAAAATCTTCATACTAAATAAATGATAGAATCACTTCCATTCATTGCAAGCTGCTATCTTTAATTCCTCTCCCCCGCTTCTTCATTTATCATGGAGAACTGCCCGTAACCCCCGCCTCACCATAAAGAGTGAATTTAAATTTATTCAAGCGGGAGAGAACAGATATGGACTCCCTGAATCACTCAGGCTAATTCAGCTGGAGAGGAGCAACAACTCCTGCTGCATGAAGTTTCGTTTTATTATAGAAGGAGGATGTTTATGAGTACGATTGTGTTCCATGGATCCACCCGTAAAAACAGTAATACAGAAATATTAACCTATGAAGCTGTCCCTAAAAATCAGGGCACGCACGTTTATTTACGTGATTATATTATTCATCCCATCATTGACCAAAGACATGACAGAAATGGATTCACACCAGTAAATGATGATCATACAAAGCTTATTGATATGCTTTTAGAACATGATACACTTGTTTTTGCCACCCCTATTTATTGGTATAGTATGTCTGCCCTTATGAAGCTGTTTATTGATCGATGGTCACAAATCTTAAGAGATTCCGATTATCCTGATTTCAGAGAAAAACTGTCTCAAAAGAAGGTATATCTAATTATTGTTGGCGGTGACAACCCATTTATTAAAGGACTGCCGCTTATTCAGCAATTTCAATATATATGTGACTTTTATAAAATGCACTTTGCAGGATATGTAATTGGAAAAGCCAGTAAACCCGGTGACATATTATATGATAAAAAAGCTTTTAAAGCTGCTTCCACCCTGCTTTCTTTTACGGATGACTAAGTTTACAATCCTTACCGATTGATGTCTGCAACGGATATTTATCAATCATATATAAATAATTCCCTTAATGAGAGAATTATTATTATTTTCCCAAAATAACTACTTAATCCTAAATGAATCTAAAAATGCTAGTCTTATTTAATTATTTTTTCCTTTCCAGGTTTAAACTCTTCTATGTTTAGGCTATTCTATTAGTATCCAATCATGTAATTCATTTTAGTCATCTAGAGGAGGATTCAATGGAAAAGAAAACAAAGAAGATTTATCTATTGGCTGCAATATTATTTATACTTAGTTTTTTCTTGCCGAATGCAAGCTTGGCAAATGGCGACAGTTATGAAGTAAGTTCTGCTGTGTTAAACATCCGAAGCGAGCCGTCTAACGATGCGTCTCTGGTTGGTCAGTTTACAAAGGGAGATAAGGTGAATGCGTTTGACGAACAGCATGGTTGGGTTCAAACTTATTATGGCGGTGAACCTGTATGGGTCGCCAAACACCATCTGATTTCAACTGGCGACTCGAGTCAGGAAGCAGCTCCAGCTGCAGAAGAAACAGTAAATGAGGAACCGGCTGCAGAGCCCGCTGTAAATTCTTCCGGGTCAGTGACTGTTTCTGCTGACAGCATTTATGTCCGGTCCGGCCCGAGCACATCAGATACCATTATTTCCTATGCTTATCAGGGAGATTCCTTTGATGTCAACGCTGCTTCAGGAGATTGGATTGAGATTTCCTTAGGCAACGGCGAAACAGGATGGATTGCTTCCTGGCTGACAACGGACGGAAGCAGCAATGAAGAAGCAACAGAAAATACTGCTCCAACTGTCGAAGCAGCTCAGACACAGTCCAGCAGCTCTGGTTCTCTATCCGGACACACCATTGTCATTGACCCTGGTCATGGCGGGAAAGATCCGGGAGCCATCGGATTAAATAATATCTATGAAAAAGATGTTGTCACCTCTACAGCAGATTATGTTGTGCAGCAGCTGGAAGAAGCCGGAGCAAATGTAATCGTGACCCGAAATGGTGATTATTTTGTTTCATTAGATGAAAGAGCACGAATCAGTAACAGCTATAATACCGATGCTTTTATCAGTTTACATTATGATAGTTTCTCTGCTGTGCCAGTGAGCGGAGTAACAACTTATTACAATTCTGATTCTGACACTGCTTTAGCCAGCTCACTTAACAGCACTCTGTCTTCTACTGTTTCTCTGCCATCCAGAGGCACACAACAGGCGGGATATAAAGTGCTCGAAAACACAAATGCGCCATCTGTGCTGATTGAACTTGGCTATATTACCAATCCGCATGACCTGACCGTTGTGCAGACGGGTGACTATCAATCTAGCGTAGCCCGCGCAATTACCAATGGACTTATTAATCATTTAAATTAATTAGGATGAAACGGCTTCGAAAATACTTCGAAGCCGTTTTTTCATGCTGATGCATTTCTTTAGAATGAGAAGATAGCATGTTATACTTTAATCAATCTATAAGTCAAAAAGCGAGGTATACCTATGCATCCTGCTGCAAAACAAATAATTGAAACAACACGTGAACAATTTCAACTGACTGATTTTTATTTAGAAAGCTATGATTTCCTTCCACATGAAGCGAATCAGATTCATTTAAGTATGACCTGGATTCCAAACGGCTTAGCAATAACCGATGATTTAAACCCAAATGGAACTGTCGTAATAGCTGTGGATATCAAATCTAAAAAACTGACCGAAATTATTTTTGTAGGGAAAGAAAACCGGTTGTCTGCTGAATTATTTCCACAAGTGGATAACATGGAATCAATGATTGAATGGATAGAAGAGCAGACTCAATTAGAATATGGCAGACAGTTTAAGCTTGTAAATGAAACAAAAGAAAAAATCGTTTTCCACGCTGCTGTGGATAATATCAGACTTTTTCCTGGAGGAACAGTCACGATTTCTTTTAATGAAGAAGGAATGTTATCAAGCTTTTACGTACATGGAATGTTTGCAGATGAATCACAAATTCAATGGGAGCCCTTTAATTTAGTAGATGAGGTTATCTACCCTTTGGCAATGCAGCATTGTAAGCTTATTGAAGTCCCAGACGAATCGACTGCTGCTTGGAAGCCATACTATGTTATATCCAGTTTCCTTGTTTCCAATCAAAATCCGGATACTATTATCTATTTCGATCAAGTAGAGAATAATCTTTCTTATACCCCTCTTGATACAATTTTAACTTGGGAGGAGCCTTCTACAGAGAAATTCGAGAAAAAGGAAATCGATTTAAAACATGTATTTACCGAAGAAGAAGCTTTTCAAAAGGAAAAAGTCACCGATAATAACCTGCCTATTCCAGATGATACCGCAGAGAAAATGGTGATTGAAATCACGAATATGCTGCAGAAGGAGTTTCCAAATGACAGCGGTCGTTGGCGCTTAACTTCTGTAAAACGGGAACGAGGCTATTTATTAGCAAGGTTGGATCCTGCAACACCTACACCAAGGGTTCTTTATCCATCCTTGAAGCTGTTAATTCATCCAGAAACATTACAAGTTGATAATTACGTGGATACAGAGGCGCTATTGGATGCTTTTGATTTCCTTGCAGATGCGGAGGCCGTAAAAGTGGATGTCGAAGCAGCTGCCGGACATTTATGCGAGCATATCGAAGTAGAACCTGTATATGTTTATGATAATCAAACGAAAATGTATCAATTATGCGGAAAGGTAACAAGCGGTTCCTATGCTATCGATGCCGTTACAGGAGAACTATCCACGATAGATGAGTAATGTTGTGAATAAGTTATAACTTTATCCACAGGTTATCTTTCTGAAATACGAAAGAAGCTTTTACGCTATATAACGTAAAAGCTTCTTTTCTTATAAGTCATCAAAACCATTTAAATCACTAGTTTTCGTATATTGACGTGATTTCTGTTCAAAGAAATCCGTTTTTGTTCCATCGACGTTATCCACATATGCACGAATCCATTTCATAGGATTATCCACATGTTCTGGATAAAGTTCTTCTAATCCCATCATACGCAGCATTTTATTAGCACGGTATTTGACATAGCCATCCAGCTCATCCATATCAATTCCTTCCACACCCGCAAGCGCGTAATGTGACCATTCTAATTCTAATTCAACAGATTGATGGAAATGGTCATAAACCCATTGAATGAATTCTTTATTATTATGTTCCGGGTTCTCAGCTAAGGTGGCACGGAACAATTCTGTAATAAAGCGGCCATGCTCCAATTCATCACGGTTGATATAGCTGATCATCGTGGAGGTCCCTACCATTTTATTCTGTCTCGCCAAATTATAGAAGAAAGCAAATCCAGAATAGAAAAACATTCCTTCTAACAGTGAAGTATATACTAATGTTTTAAGGATATTTTCTATTGTCGGATTTTCCACAAACGTATTATATTGCTCTGTTAACAGTTCGTTCCGTTTCATCAATAATTCATCTGTTCTTCCTAATTGGAATGATTCATTCTGTTCATTCCAGGAAACGACAGAGGATAGAACATAAGAATAACTTTCATTATGCACTGCTTCCTGTTGCGCGATAACCGCCATAATTGATTGGACAGAAGCATCTGTTGCATAGAGTGAAATCAACAATGCTGTTCTTGTTTGCGGTGCGTCTAATGTGGATAACAGCCCAATTATTTTCAAATACGCATCCTGCTCTTCTTCAGACAGGGTAGGAAACTGTTTTACGTCACTAGACATATTTATTTCATCGGCCTGCCAATAGTTTCCGACAAGTCGTTTATATATTTTATACCAATGTGGATAAGCAATATCATTCCAATTTAGAATGCCACTTGATTGGCCTCCAAATACGCCGGTTGACTTATTTGGAAAACGCGGTTCTAACGTTTTAGCACGCTCAAGCGTAACTTTTTGCATGATTCAGCACTCCTTCTAACCACTGTTCAATCTTATTCTCCTGTGATCCACGCGGCGATTGTTCGATTTTAAGAGCCGGATAACTGCTTCCATAAAAATGGGCTAATTTATCTGCTGCTTTGCAAAACAAATCATCCCCGCCAAATTGTGTATCTCCAGTTCCGAAAATAACCATATTTTCAGGTTTATATCCTACTTCCAAAACAAAATCCTTTACCTCATCTGGTGTAGCTCCTCTTTCCCAAGTGAAGGTACCCAAAAATACAAGGTCGTAATCAGCAGGATCGCTGAGTGCATCGATGCCGATTCGATGCCACTCAACTGTTATCCCTTCTTTATTTAAATAATCCCCAATATACGCAGCAACCTCTTCTGTATTACCACTGTAGCTTAAATACGCAATGAGAATCCTCAACTTTGACACCACTCACACTCTTCGACATCGTTGGATGTGGAACGGACATAATACGTCGTTTTTAATCCTTCATTCCATGCCTGTAAGTGTAAGTCGAGTAATACAGATGCGCGAATTGTATTCGGTACATAAATATTAAATGATAAACTTTGATCAATATGACGCTGGCGTTTTGCATTCTGGCTCACAGAATAACGCTGGTCTACAATATACGCAGAACGGCGATAAATATTATACGTGTTATGGTCTAAAGCCGGTGCTGTAACAGGTATTTTAAAATCCTTCTTTTCTTCATGATAGAACACTTGGAAAATCGGATCGATACTTGCTGTCGAACCAGCAATCATCGCCGTTGTAGAATTCGGTGCAACAGCCATTAAATAACCATTACGGATACCATTCTCTTTGACTTCTTCTTTTAATGCAGTCCATTTAGAGTCAGTATAGCCTTTTTGGTCAAAATAAGCACCTGTGCTCCATTTACTTCCTTCGTAAACAGAATACGCACCTTTTTCTTTACTTAGCTCCATACTGCTTTTAATCGTTAAATAAGCGATATTTTCGTAAAGCTCATCCGCATATTGAACAGCTTCTTCTGTTTCCCAGCCGATTCCTTTTAGCGCAAGAAGATGATGCCACCCAAACGTTCCTAGACCAATAGCGCGGTATTTTTGGTTTGTAATGGTTGCCTGCATGATCGGCAGTGTATTAATATCGATCACATTATCCAGCATTCTTACCTGAATCGGTATCAGACGCTCTAATACATCATTGGAAACAGCTCTTCCAAGGTTCACCGAGCTCAAATTACAAACCACATAGTCTCCAGCCTGATATTTT
Source organism: Oceanobacillus sp. FSL K6-0251 (assembly GCF_038004725.1). NCBI lineage: Bacteria > Bacillati > Bacillota > Bacilli > Caryophanales > Bacillaceae > Oceanobacillus > Oceanobacillus sp. FSL K6-0251. Next base: position 4,342,670 of record NZ_JBBORS010000001.1, read on the forward strand.
CTTACAATGGTATTTTCACTTTCTAAAAACTCTTCAACAAATTCAGTGGGTGACTGATTTTGTGTAATTTCTGTACACAGGTTCGAGCAATAAATCAAACCTTCATGTGAATTTGCATTTTGACGGTTTACTTCATCACGGTAGAACATGAAAGGCGTGCCAGATTCTAACTGAGAACGCATCAAACGCTTCATAATTTCAATCGCCGGTACTTTTTCTTTTGATAAATCTTCATTTGCGACACATTCTTCGTATTTTTGACGCCATGAACCATTTCCTTTTTCTTCATCATAAAAGTCCTCTAGAGAATAGCCCATTACCTGACGTACTTCATGCGGATCAAATAAATACCAATCGCCGCGGTTTTCAACCTGTTCCATAAAGTAGTCCGGCAAGCATACGCCAGTGAAGATATCATGCGCACGCATGCGATCATCCCCATTGTTAAGCTTCAAATCAAGGAATGATTCGATATCACGATGCCATACATCTAAATAAATCGCAATCGCACCTTTACGGGTTCCAAGCTGATCCACGCTGACTGCTGTATTGTTTAACTGTTTGATCCATGGCACAACACCGCTGGACATTCCTTTAAATCCTTTGATTGAGCTGCCCCGTGCACGAATTTTACCCATGTAAACACCGATTCCGCCGCCGTTTTTAGAAAGCTTGGCAATATCGGTATTACTGTCATAAATCGCCTGCAGGCTGTCATCTACAGTATCAATAAAGCAGCTGGAAAGCTGGCCATGTGTTTTTCCGGCATTGGTTAAGGTTGGTGTTGCTACAGTCATATATAAATTACTCAACGCCCAGTAAGCTTCCTGAATATATTCCACCCGTTTATTTTGCGGTTCATCCTGCATTAGGTGCATCGCAATAATCAGCCAGCGCTCCTGAGGAAGCTCAAATACACGCTTCTGATGATCCGTTGCTAAATACCGTGTAGCAATGGTATAAATCCCTAAATAATTAAATAATCTATCTCTTTCCGGTACAATCAGGCTTCCAATTTGATCAATTTCTTCTTTTGAGTATTTTTCCAGAAATGAAGGTGTATAAATGCCTTCATCGGTTAACATGTTAATTAAATGATAAAAGGAACCATATTTTTCTCTTTCGTCATAGCCGCGGTTGGCAGCAGCTTCTTTATATAAATTCTCCACGTAAATTCGTGCAGCTGCATACGTCCAATCCGGATTTGCTTCATCTATATTTTCAAGGGCTGTCTGAATAATGGTATCATTCACTTTCGTACTGGAAGTAACCCCCTGTGTCTGCTTTTCTGCTTTTTGAAACCAAGCATCAGCATCTACTTTCAAACCTTCTGATGCACGATTGATTTTTTCTTGAATCGATGTCGGATTAATAATAATGGTCATTTTTATGCCTCCTATAATCATATGTATCTATTTAAAATCAATTTATTTATCATAATAAAAATAAACTTATACTCTTCCAACGGCTTTACTGCTTATTTCTCCAAAATAATAAGCGTCTTGTGAGGTAAATCTGCTGATGAATGAAATGATGAAAAGTAATCTGTTATCCGTACTATATATAGTAGATTACTCCATTTTAAATACAATCAGTTGATGGAGGAAACCAAGGTTACAGCAGGCTTCACCATTTCAGCAATTCAGACATTACCTTGACAAGACACAATATGTAGTGCTAAACGTTTTTCGTTTCGCCTATATCTTGTATTAAACACTATCATAGATTATTCAACTACGCAAGATTTTAATTCGAGATAGGATGTTATAACTAAAATCTGTTTTTGTCCAAAAAAACAGCTGATTTCTGCACTATCTGCTTAAAATAACAAAGGGAAAACAACGTATGGTTAACGTTATTTTTTGAACTGTTCATACTTTCGATTCATTTATCATGATGCGAATAAGTTTTTTTAATTGAATATAACATGATATATTTAGTTGAAATAAAGATTTTAGCTTCTATATTGCACTCTGGAAATACGCTACGCCAGTTAGAGTGCCTCTTTATAGAAAAAATTTATTTTGTCAGATGCAAAAGATAGTTTAAATAATTAAACTTAAATGGACAGATATACAATTTCAATCAAAAATAAAATCCGCTATTTTTTATTAAACTCAAGTTCTCATTATAGCTTAATTTAATAGAAATAAAAGTATTTAGAAACGATTTTTATTGGCAATTTTTTATCCACATTCACCCCTGTGGATAATGTGTAGATAACCAAAAAGTTATCCTTTAGATTTCCACAGGATTATCCCCAGATATGCATAAACAAAAGCGGGTTTTATGAGAGCAAAAAAATCAAGAATACTACCTGGTCTTTAAAATATCGGTATTTTAGCCGAGCAGGCGTCCGCTCCCACCTAAGAAGAAATATAAGTGCGACTATGCTTCTGTCTGCGCCTGTCGGCTTGCCAATCAGCAAATAATCTTCTTTAAAGTAGATGAGTTCGAGGCCTATGAAAAGCGCAGTGTATTTCCGGGGTCTAAGATTACTCTCCCTATGAAACCTGTTGGAGTGGCAATATTCAGCATTTTTTATATACTTTCTTACTCTTATAAAAAAAGAACAGCTCCATATTTCATGGCAGCTGTTCCTTTTTTATTTATTCATACTTGAAAAGAAGTCACCTAATGGGTCGGGTTCTTCTTCCTCTTTCTCCTCTTCTTCAGCAGGATGAATCATTAAATCACCTGCACTTAAATCGTCCATACTCCAATCTTCCTGAAGGCTTTCTTCCTCTATTTCCGGTACAGTGCTGCTTGGTTCTTCTATCTCTTTAAATAGAGTTTCCACTCCGCTGTTCATAGAAGTTAATAGTGCCGTTGCCCGCATAGGATCGGATAATAATTGATATAGAATCGTCCCGATCAGAGCTTCTGAGTGCTCATGCTTTAACCAGCTTTTTTGTTCCTTTGTCAGCTGTCGGGGGAGCGGAATCGTAACCGTCTCCTTTTCCCTTACTGTCATTTCATTGACACCCTTTAGAACGAAGCTCGCAATTTTACTGGAGAAGTTTCTCCGTTCGGTTTCCTTCAATTGCTGCAGTTGTCTTAGTAAGTAGTCAGGAGTATCTGAAGGAATTCGAAATGTGATTGTTTGTCCTCTTTCGATATTCTTTCCCATAGAATAATCACCTTACTTCGTTTTCGTAGTCTTCTCTTCCTTCTCAACCTTTTCGTTCTTCTGCACAAAATCGGTAATTAATTTATAATACGCATTAGCCATCATCCAGATGCTTTCATTCTCATCTTCAAAGAATTCAATATTGTAGCCTTCCAGCTTATTATTGATCGCTTTGATGTAATCTTTCAGCACCGCAGAGCCGCCGCCGACAAAATAGCAAATTTCTGTCTGGGAATTCCTGCTCCATACGTTCCGCAAATAACGATATTCTTTCTTAGCAAGCTCCAACAGAATATGATCTGTTATATCATGGACATTCGTGCGGCTTCCTTTGACCATAATATGATTACGATTATTTTTTCTGGTGATAATATCCACGACATCTCTTCTGCTGTCCAGTTCTACACCGTGTTTTGATCTGATTTCTTCACGAATTTGTTCTAATGATTCGGAAACACCGATATTAAAACCTTGTGCTTTATCGTCATCCACATTTCTATTGCGAATAACAGCAATATCTGTGGATAAACCGCCAATATCTTGAATTAAAATTTGTTTGTCAATTAATTCCTTGTTGATAACTTTTAAGTCATTATCCATAATTAAATTGACGTATGCAGCAAAACCTTCCGGATATACTTTTACTTCATCAAATTTAATATTTACTTTTTTCCCCTGATGCTTTGGAGTAACTAAAAATTCTATCTGATGCACAGAGCCTAATAGACGGGAACGATAACCCACGTCTTTTCCTTCTTTTACTTCTCTAAGCGGTAATCCTGTACCTAATGTATAAAGCGCATCATAAACACCGTTTTTCTCTTTAAATACTTCACTTGATACAGCATCTAATGCTAATGAAGCCAGTAACATAACTAATGTCTGATCCTCTTCTGATTTACTGCTTCCTGGATCAAGTTCCTGAGAGTTGGTTGTTTTTGTAGCCAGATTACCTACTCTGTAAACAAGGTTATTTTCGGATAAGGCAGGGGAATGGATACGGATATGAATATTATCCAGTACTTCCTTCGTATCTAATTCTTCAATTCCAATAACGGGTCTGTCTTCTAGATCAGGAGCTACCACATTGGGTATGTAGTATTCATTTTCTAATTTACCAAAATTCCCCTTTAAGGCATCATTTCCAACATCAATTGCTGCAATTCTTGACTTTGTCATTTTCATTCTCCTTTCAAAATTACGTTTCTTCTATATAATACAACATAAAACGAATGAGCAATCTATCTAGACTTCCATTCTATCTAATAGTTATCTTCTTCGATAAACTATAACTCTAGCATAAACACATCCTCTCCATTCTTCAAGTGTTTTAGCGAAATGTTTACATGTTTGTTTTCTTGTACACTTCAATAAAACCTGTCAAATCAATTTATACACAAAAATGTTTACAAGTAAACATTTTTGTACTCATTGTAAACAATATTGTTTTTTTGTGTACATAATTGTTTACTGATGTTTTCTACCCGTGGCTCTCCCCTGTTTTTACAAAATCAAAATTAATACTTGTTAAATATTACAATTTTCTATAAAATATAACTGCATACATATGAATATTACTGACTTAGAATAAGTAAATATTTGTATTTTATAATCGGTGGGGAAAGTAAAAACATCGTTTATTTACTTATATTTATTTAAACTTACGCAGCTATGATTTTACTTGCCATATAATTAGGTCTAATTCACCGCTTCTTTTTTACTTGGAGTATCAGGCCGGTGGAAAATCCAATTACTATTCTTTGAAATGGAGAGGTTCTTATAATGGTCCGATTATACCTGCGTATAGTGATCCTATCGGTTTTTACCATAGCTGCTTTGCTTTCAGTCAGCTATGGTACCTTGCTTCTGGATGTAAACTCTTATATTTTGATTTATTCTATCTACCTTTTCTTTTCTATCCTTTTTGTCCATTTAAGGACACTTGTTAAGGCCGGAAAAATGAATATTGATTATAGTATTTCCTATAGCTTTTCCTTCGTTTTATTAGCAGGTCCATTAGGCTTATTTCTATTTGAAATTGCAAATCGATTTTATGTGTATTTTCATCGGAAAATCACCGGTACAGCAGATGAGGACGAACTGCTGCATACCTTTTATAATATTGGTGCGCCGACATTATTCTGTACGATTGGATTCTATGGTTTTCACACTATATACCCTGCTGTACAGGGCCTCCCCTTCTCGTTCTGGCTGGTTGTATTCTTGTTAATTATTTTAATGGACGTTATTTCTTCCTGTTTTTTAATATTAATCATGCTTGTTACTAAAAATATACATTCGAAACAGGAAGCATTTGAATTTATTACCGGGCGAAGCATGATTGATTTGCTTAAAACAGCTTTGACAAACGGGCTGCTTTTCACATTTATATCCGAAGGGCAATGGGAAGCAGTGATTGCTATTTTCCTATTGAGTTATATCGTAGGACGCGCAGGGATATTTCATACCAAGCTTTTACTCCAAAAACAGGAAAGCGAACGATTTAAAAAAATGGCCTATACCGATTTTCTGACGAATATTTATAATCGGACCTATCTGAATAAAGTAATGCAGGAGTTAGACGAGAAGGAAGAAGACATCGCCCTGATTATTGGTGATATCGATGCTTTTAAATCTATCAATGATACGTTTAATCATGTTGTCGGCGACAATGTCATCCGACACTTCGCCCAAATACTGCAGAATAGCATAGATTCCTGTGATTATGTATTTCGCACGGGCGGAGAGGAATTTACCATCATTCTACGGAATAAAAACTATGAAGATTGCCAGTCTTTTCTAAATGAACTTAGGGATACTATTTTGGCTGCCCCTGCCCAGACAGAATTCCGGTCTGAAGCTGTCAGCATCCCTTATACCGCCTCATTTGGAATGTATTATATCCATAATGATCGTCTGACGGAGCTTAAGAATGCTTATTTACAAGCTGATGAATTGCTGTTAAAGGCAAAAAACAGCGGGAAAAATCGGATTATTTCTATGGATGGCAGGTTAAATAACAAGAAATAACGTATTACTTTGTGCACCAAGCATAAGAGGCTCTATACTGAATGTGGTGGTGTCCTCCGTTCCATCGCCAGATGGAACGGAGGCAAAAAAATACACTCCTTTTCCTCTCTCTGATAACCTTGAGTTGTCGAGACAAAAGGAATGGGAGAGGAAAAGAGTGCATCATCATTTTATCACAGAGTTATTAGGAATAAAAGATTCTCATGTAAATGTCTGGGATCTCAGAGAAGAAGAAAGTCATTTCGTTGCGGAGTTATTCACGAAACCGCGCATGCAGAAATGTCCGTTTTGTGGAGAAAGAACCAAACGGATTCATGGTTACCGTTGGCAAAGCATTCAAGGGCCTGCTTTTACGACAAAAGAAGTTCATATTTCATTACGGAAAAGGCGTTACATTTGTGTGTCCTGTCATCGCACCTTTTATGAACGGCTTCAGATGATACACCGTTATCAACGGTGTATAGCAAGTGTTCAGACCACAGCGATGAAGCATGCAGCGGTGAGTTCCTTTCGTACGGCAGCACTGGTAACTGGTGTAACAGTGAATCGTGTTTTACGGTGGTTTGATCGGAAGGAGCTAACCTCCAGTAAAGTGTTACCTCGAGTCATTGCGATTGATGAATTTAAAGGCGATGCGGATGGAGAGAGGTTTCAATTGAATGTGGTCGATGTGGAGAATAGAAGAATCATCGATATCTTACCTGATCGAAAAGTAGAAACGATTGAGAAGTATCTAAAGTCATGTGATACAGGTAAAGTAGAAATGGTTGTGATGGATTTATCTCAAGCGTTTAAACAAGCCATTCGAAAAGCATTGGGCAATCCCCTGATTATCGCTGACCGTTTCCACTTCATGCGTCAGGTCTATTGGGCTTTGGATGAGGTGCGCCGTGAAGTTCAAAAGGAGCTTCCTAAAAAAGATCGGCTTCGAATGAAACGCTCCAAGAAACTTCTTTGGAAATCATGGGCAGCCTGTTCGGATGATCAGAAGAAAAAAGTACAGCAATTAGTAGAAATAGATGCCCGTTTAAAAGAAGCCTATGATTTAAAACAAGCGTTAGATACGTGGTTTAAAGAAAGTGATGCATACAATGTAACTTCCGGTTTAGAAGTATGTCTGGAAAAGTTAGAGGCATCCACATTAGAAGGATTTCATCGTGTCGCACGTACATTTAAAAGATGGCACCAGGAAATTCTGCATTCTTTTATGTATCCTTATAATAATGGCTACATAGAAGGAGTCAATAATACGATTAAAGTATTGAAACGATTATCTTATGGAATTAAAAATTTTGAACGAATGAGAAAGAAAATTCTATGGCAACAAGAGGTCAAGCTTGTGCTGAAGCAAGCTTATAAATAAAGAGGTGGAGGAATGTTTTTCCACCACCACATTTGACATAGAACCGCATAAGAAAGGGCAGCTTCGTTAAAATTGAACGAAGCTGCCCTTTCTCTATAATACCTTGATATACCACCGGTCCATAGCCGAGTGTTCGCTTCCTTCCAAAGGTTTCTCCAAGGATTGAAAGCCATATTTTTCATATAAACTGCTCGCCGCCTCCAATTCATGTCTTGTTTCTAAATAGCATTGTTTAAAATGCACAGAAGCATAGTCCAGAGCCGTTTTCATCAGCTTCCGGGATAAACCCTTGCCTTGAGCTGAAGGAGCCAAATAAAGCTTCTGCAGCTCACAAATAGACTGCTTTTCATTATATATACCTATACCAACACCGCCAACGACTTCCCCATCCAGCTCCATTACCCAATATTTATCCTTTGGCCGTGCTTGATAATAAGAGCTTAGCTCAGCAAGCTGCGGGTCTGTATAAGCTGTCCCTTCATGATCGAGATGATGTTTTTCTAAGGAGCGCTTAATAATCGCTTCCATCGCTTTATCATCCTTTGCTTCGATTTCTCTGATGAGAACTGATTTATCCAATACATAACTCCTCCCCCGGCTATCCTGCCCTATTTATAAAGAAAGAAGCTGCCCTGTCTCAGAGCAAGCTCCTTTCACTGTATATTAAACTGCTTTTGTCTTTTTAATTTGCTTACTGCGTAATTGACCGCAGGCTGCATCAATATCCGCACCATTCTCCCAGCGGACACCGCATTGAATTCCTTCTGCCTTCAATGTTTCATAAAAGGCCTGGATATTCTCTGAACTGCTGCGCTGATAATCTATATGCTCATCGACCGTATTATATGGAATCAGATTCACGTAAGCTAAATGGCGGTGGTTCCTGATCAGCTTAGCCAGTTCCAATGCTTCCTTCTTGTGATCATTGACATCATGAAGCATGATATACTCATACGTAATCCGGCGATTCTTTTTCTCTAAATAGTAATCCACAGCCTTCATCAGTTTTTCAATTGGGAAGGCACGGTTGATTTTCATAATTTGTGTACGTAATTCATTATTTGGAGCGTGTAAAGAAATAGCCAAATTGACTTGTATCGGATCATCTGCAAATTCATACATTTTATGTGCCAGTCCACTTGTCGAAACCGTAATATGACGTGCACCGATATTTAATCCGCCATCATCATTCACAATGTATAGGAAATCCATTAAATTCTTATAGTTATCCAGCGGCTCGCCAATTCCCATCACTACAATATGGCTGACACGCTCTTCTTCCCCGCGCTCATCCATATGCTTTTGTACATTCATAATCTGCTCGACGATTTCCCCACTGTTTAAATCACGGCTCTTACGCAGCAGCCCGCTTGCACAGAAAGAGCAGCCAATATTACATCCTACCTGTGTTGTCACACAGACAGATAATCCATAATTAAAACGCATCAGGACCGTCTCAATCACATTGCCATCTGCCAGCTTGAATAAAAATTTAATCGTTCCATCCTTTGACTCCTGGCGAATTTCTTCAGCCATTGTATGCAGGACAAAATTTTCCTTTAAAAGATCTATCGTTGACTGATTGACATTATTCATATCTTCAAAGCGGTCAATCCGTTTTTTATATAACCAGTTCCACACTTGCTCAGCACGAAAACGTTTTTCACCATGTTCCATTAACCACGACTGCAATTGTTCATATGTTAATCCGTAAATAGATGAATGACTCATCAAAAATACCCTCATTTCATTTTTTCTGCTTTCCCTATATTACTTGATTACGACCAGGTTAGCAAATAGTTTTCACATTCTTTTCATTAGATGAATCAAGAAAATCACTTGGTTTTTAAAACACCGGATGTTCTTGCCAAGGAGATGTCCGCTGCGACGATATTTGATAGGACGAGTAAACGCAGTCCCCTCCCCTGAATGAAGAGGCAAAAAGTAACTTCTTCTGACGCCATAAGTTTAAACATTGGACGCTGCCCTAAGAAACCTTTATCATTTTTATTAGTGAAGGAGGGGTTTAATGGATACTCAATCATACAAAAAGTTTCAAAATATACCTTTATCTGTACTCGATCTCGCACCAATTATCGAAGAAGGAGATGCTAAACAGGCATTTCAGGAAAGTGTCCGTTTAGCACAGCATGTTGAAAAACTGGGATTTCACCGCTATTGGTTTGCAGAACACCATAACATGAAAGGAATCTCAAGCTCAGCAACCTCTTTATTGATCGGCCATATTGCCGGGCACACCAACTCCATCCGTGTCGGTTCAGGCGGAATCATGCTGCCAAATCATGCCAGTCTGGTCATTGCAGAGCAATTTGGCACACTGGAATCCCTTTATCCGAATCGGATAGACTTAGGATTAGGCCGTGCACCCGGAAGTGACCAGGCAACCGCTTTTGCCCTGCGTCGCACCCTTCATGCCGGCCCCGAGGAATTTCCGATGCAAGTCAATGAATTGCAGGATTATTTTTCAAGCAATCCAGTTTCCCGAGTAAAGGCAATACCTGGACAGGGCTTAGATATTCCGATTTGGCTGCTTGGTTCCAGCGATTTTAGTGCACGATTAGCGGCGGAAAAAGGCTTGCCATTTTCATTTGCCAGCCATTTTGCACCTGCATATACCGTTCCTGCATTAGAGCTTTATCGTGAGCGGTTCCAGCCGTCTGAAGCGCTTGATAAACCGTATGCAATGGTTGCAGTCAATGTCATTGCAGCAGATACTGATGAAGAAGCAGCTTATTTGGCTACCTCTCATCAGATGCAATTCTTAAATCTGCGAAAAGGAATAGAATCTAAACTGCAGCCGCCCGTTGAGAACATGGATGCCGTCTGGTCTCCAGCAGAAAAAGCTGCTGTACAAGAGTCTTTAAGTCCGAAGACAACTATTATCGGCAACAAAGAAACTGTCCGTAAAGGGTTAGAAGCATTCCGTAAAGAAACAGATGCAGATGAAATTATAATCACCTCACAGATCTACGGTATTAAGGAAAGACTTTATTCCTATTCTATCGTAGGCGAATTGATGAGTGAATAATAGATAACGTCAGCCAGCTTGATCAAGAAGTTATTTCTTGTTCAAGCTGGCTTTTTATCGCAATGCAATTGACCGTGAAAAATGTATTTTATTACATCACTGTCCGAGTCAATAAAAACCGCCTTTACATATCCTCTACAAAAGATTGATGGTAAAAATCCAGCGGCATGCCATTTTTTGGCCGTGCCGGAATTTCCGTGCCACTGCAGGTGAAGGTCTGATTCGGAGCTATCCAATCGGTCCGCAGGAGATAAGACAAGCTAACCTTCATGAGCTGCATTGTTATATTCTCATTCGCAGAAGCGAGCTCTTTCGCCGCCCCTTCTCCAAAGTCAGGTAAAATATCTAAAAATCGATCCGGCTGAAATAAGTCCGGCTGAAGCCACTTATCAGGATGATGATTAGCGCCATGTATATCAAATAACACCAATTGATTTTTATCAAAAAACATATCCTTCCAAAAAAGCTGCTCCTGTGTCTTTGCTACGGCAAAAGGTGTGATAGAGTAGTAACGGATAACCTCATGGATAAAGCAGTCAACATATTGATGATCTACTTGCAGCCGATCCCTTAACCCCGGATTTTCAAGCAGTGCTATTTGGCAAAAGACGACCCATCTGCTGGAAGCTGCAAAAGTCCGGATAAGCAATAATAATTCTTGAACCACTTTCCCTGTCTGTAAAATTTGACCTGATTCATCTTCATACCAAGCCAGTTTGGATAGTATCTTTTCTTCATCGACATGGATTCTGCCCGCTCTCAGCTGACGTACTAAAAAGACAAGCCACTTTTCCATTCTATTTTTCGCTTGTTTTCTTTTCCAGCGATTGAATCCATACTTTGAAAATAATTGAACAAACTCCTGAATATCCGTGGTACGCTGCTTTAGATTATTTGCACGAATCGGAATCCCCAGCCAGTTACATACAGCAATTACCCACATCTCTTCCATTTCCGTAACAAAATCAATAGACGGGTTTATTTTCCACGCTTCTATTCTTTCTTCCCAGCGCTGTCGGATAATTGCCTCCAATTCTTCCCGCTTTTCTGCCGAGAAAACTTCTTGAAACCAGGCTTTCTCCTGATGATGATTGATATCTGCCAGATAAAATAAACCATTTTCTTCCCTAAGCAGGCTGGTGGACAATTCAAAAATACTTTTCTCAGGCTTAAACTTAGCCGTGTCCTTTACTAAATCTGCTGCTTCCTCCGCTCGCAGCATCACCAGCTTTCTTCCAAATATACGCGAACCGATAACGTCTTCCTGATACTCGTTCATTCGTTTAGAAAAATAAAAATAACCGTCTCTTAAAAAATCGATGGTATGATCCATTCCTTTATCTTGCACGATTGGTTTCACCATTTTCAAACCCCCTATGTACTTCTCTATCCTACTTCCCTCTTCAACGCTCTTAAAAACCTGTCTCCCTTTTAAAAGTATGCACCGTTATCTTAGAATTATAAACAAAGAGCACTCTATTCAGAATGCTCTTTGTCTGCTTTCTTTTCGTCTTCTATAATGACTTCTCCAGTTTCACTGCGCTCTTTTTCCGCCTCTTCTTTTACTTTATCTGTCACTTCTTTCAATTCATCCTCCACAGTCGTATCAGCCATTTTTACATTCGCCCGGTAAGCCGCACGTGTGATAAGATGCCCTGCAACTGGAGCAGTTAAGAACACAAAAGCAATTCCGAGCAGCAGCCGGACACTGTAAAATCCTTGATTGGAAGCAAAATAAATAAATGCTCCAAGAAGGGTCAATAATACAGCAAGTGTAGAACTTTTTGTACCAGCGTGGGAACGTGTAAAAACATCCGGCAGACGAATAATTCCTATCGCACTGATTAATGCCATAATCGATCCGGCAAGCATAAATAGAGCAGCAATAAATTCAATCGTCGCGTCGATATTCAAGAATGACCCCCCTCTCAATATATTTCGAGAAGGCAATGGTACTGATAAAAGCCAGGATAGCTAAAATCAAGATAACTTCTAAAAATGCAGTGGTTGTCAGCATAACTGATATAATAGCTATGGAGGATACGAGTGTCACACCAACCATATCTAAAGCAACGATACGGTCAGGCAGACTCGGGCCAATAATAATACGAATCACGCTGATACAAATCGATATTCCATAAAACGTTAAAGCAATCGTCAGCATTCCTTGAATCATTAGCGTGTCACCTCCATAATCGCTTTTTCAAAGTTATCAATGGACTTTAACAGGATATCTTTTGACTCTTCCACGTCCATCGCATGAATATAAAATGCATCTCCATCATCTGTCACTTCAATAACAACAGAACCTGGAGTTAATGTTAATAATAGTGCTAAAGCCGTAATTTCCCAATCTCCGTGTAAGACTGTTTCGTATTTAAACAGCCCTGGCTTAATCGAAAGTTTCGGTTTTAAAATTTGCCCAAGAACGAGCTTTGACGACATAATAAGCTCTCTCGTAAAGATAAATATCAGTTTTATTAGCGCTATAAAGCGAGAAAGATAAAATCGTTCTCCAAAAAATCGATGCATTAAAAACACAATACCAATCCCAACGAGATAACCTGCGACAAATGTTGTAAATCGAAGTTCGGATTCATCATTAATCAGGGTCCATAATACAGCAATAAACACATTCAATAAAAACTGTGCCGGCATTCAGCATCACCACCTTGTTTATTAGAAAAACTGCTTCAGAGGTATTCATGCACGCTCCGAGGGCACCCGATAATTCGGATTTCATCCAGACTAATTCCCTCCAAGTACTGCATCAATATAAATTTGCGGGTTTAATAATGTTTCTGCTGCATCTTGAACATAAACAGACATAGATTCAGCGCCTAAGCCCAAAGCAATCGTCCCTAAAGCTAATATACACATTGCAACGCTCCAGCCTTTCTTTGCTGGCGCTTCTTCGTCTTTACTGATAATCGTTTCTCCCCAAAAGCTTGTTAAGAAAATACGCATCAAGGAGTATAGAACAAAGATACTTGAGATAAACGCAAGGGCTAATAAGACATATGCGCCGCCTTCTACAGCACCTTCCCCAACAAGGACTTTACCGATAAATCCGCTTAATGGCGGAATTCCAGCTAAAGATAATGTTGTCAGGAAGAACAGCCAGCCAAGCAGCGGGTGGTTCTTGATCAGACCGCTGATTTCATCCATTTTCGTCTGTCCAGTCACTGCAATCATCGTTCCTACCAGTAAAAATAGGGATGCTTTTATAATAATGTCATGAATCAAATAATAAATAGATCCTTCTATAGCAGCTGGTGTTGCAACAGCCAAGCCAACGAGAATAAAACCAACTGCAATGACCACATTGTAAGAAGCAACTAATCTGAGGTCCTTATAAGCAACTGCTCCAATGCTTCCGCCGATTAAGGTCAGACCTGCTAAAATTCCAATTATCGTGTGCGTCATTTGCGGTTCGTGATAGAAAATCAAGGTAAACATACGGAACATCGCATAAATTCCAACCTTTGTCAGCAGCGCTCCGAACATAGCTGCGACTGGAGTAATTGGAACAGAATAAGAGCCCGGCAGCCAGAAATATAAAAACAGACCTGCTTTTAATGCAAAAACGGTTAAGAAAACTATACTGACAACAGTTAATGTCGCAGTCTGTCCATTTTCTGCAACACGCTCTGCTATATGCGCCATATTTAATGTTCCGACCGATCCATATATATATGCAATAGCTACAAGGAAAATCCAAGAGGAGACAACATTAACAATGACATATTTTATCGACTCGCGAAGCTGTCTTTTTTTGCCGCCAAATACGATTAACACGTAGGAAGCAAGCAGCATAATTTCAAAACAGACAAACAGGTTGAAGATATCCCCAGTCAGAAAGGAACCATTTACCCCTGCGATAAGAAATAAAACAAAAGAATAATAAAAGTTCTTTTCAAAAGATGGTTCCACAGAAGAAAACGAATAGATTAAACATACAGCAGCAACAATACTTGCCGCCAGTACCAGCAGCATGGAAAAACTATCTGCTACAAATAAGATTCCAAAAGGAGGCTCCCAGCCGCCAAAATCAAGACGTAAGACGCCATTTTGCTGAATCAGATGCAGCACATATGCGCTGATTCCGATATTCGCAACAAATACGAGCAATGACAGTCCTCTCTGCACCTTCACATAAGGCCTCAAAAATAAAAGAATAATCCCAAACAGGACCGGCAGTGCCATGGGCATAACAATTAAATTACTCATCCGGCTCCCCCCTCAGCTCATCTAATTTATCTGTTCCAATCTCTTGATATGTTCGATAAGCGAGAACGAGAGACACCGCAGTTACCGCAAAACCGATAACAATTGACGTTAAAATCAATGCCTGCGGGAGTGGATCTACCGGATCCCCTTCGCCGACAATCGGCACTGTTCCCGTTTTTAATTCTGCAAGCACCATAATGAGAAGATGGGCTGCATGGGTCAAAATCGCAGTACCGATAATAACGCGGATCAAACTCTTTGACAGCAAGAGATAAGTTGCTACTGTAACTAATACGCCTGCCAGGATGGTTACTAACGTTTCCATAATTACTCATCCTCACTAATACTTAATAAGATTGTTACCACAACACCGACAACAGCAAGAGCAACGCCAGCTTCAAAAATCGTCACTGTTGTCAGTTCTATTTCCCCGAAAAAAGGGATATCGAAATAATCAAAGGCCTGTGTTAAGAAGTTTGCACCAAACACCAATGCGCCAAACCCAGTGCCCACAGACAAGAATGCACCAAAAACAGCTACCAATTTAAAATCAATAGGAAGACCTTTTTGAATGGTTTCAATATCGTATACAATAAATAGCAGTACCAGTGCAGATGCAAGTACCAGCCCGCCGCTGAAGCCGCCGCCTGGACTATTATGACCTGCGAAAAATAAATATACTGCAAGCGTCAGAATGATAAAGAAAACAAGCTTGGCCACTGTACGAAGGATGACGTTATTTATCTTCAATCTGATCACTCTCCTTCTTGGCCTTCACCCGGATCATTGTATAGATACCAATCCCTGCAATTAAGAGAACGACTACCTCTAACATCGTATCAAATGCACGGAAGTCCCCTAAGATGGCATTCACCATATTATTTCCTCCAGCAAGTTCATAGGAATTCTCAAAAAATCCGGAAATTGTATCAAATCCTCTGTTCCCTTGAACACCTAATGCTACAGCCGTAAATACGACACCGACACCGATAGAGATAAACAGGTTGATACTCTTCGTTTTCTTGGACGTATTTTCTTTTTCCAGCTCAGGCAAGAAATAATACGCTACAAGGAATAAAACAGTGGTTACTGCTTCAATAACGGTTTGTGTCAGTGCTAAATCAGGTGCACGCAGCAGGACAAAAAGAATCGCAATTCCAAAGCCCAAAATACTATTTAACACAATCGCTGTCAGCCTGGACTGTGCAAATAAAATTGTAATCCCGGTTGCCATCATAGACAGCACAATAAGCCATTCAAAAACCGAAATCGTTGCATTCTCCGGCAGTGTAAATTGGTATGCCTCTGTATAAATAAAAGTTCCGCCGACCACCAAAATAAAGAAAGCAAAAATATACACCATATAATCACGTAAGTAACGCGTCATATATTTATTTGTAATAACTGTTGATTTATCTTCCATCTGGTCTAATACAAATCCATAAAACACATTAATTGATCTTTTCTCTGGAAACAGATTATATATACCTGACCAATATTTTCTCGAGAAGAATAAGAGAGCCCCAAACAGTACGACACCGATGGTCATAAATAATTCAGGTTCAAAGCCATGCCACGCATAAATATCCGTTCCTAAATCTGCACCTTCTGCAGCAAAGGTAGGAAAGATTCCGCTCATCGCAGGTGTAATCAGATTCTTTCCAATCACATTTGGCACAAAGAAAAATATAATTACAAGCAATCCTAATACAATCGGTGAAATCAGCATTCCCGGCTTTGGTTCATGTGCCGGATGCTCCAGCTTTTCTTCTTTATATGGACCAAGGAACGTTTTCACAACGAATACAGTGGAATAAACAAATGTAAAGACACTTGCTATCCAGGCAACAATCGGAATAATAATCCCCCACGTTCCTAAGCCGAAGAAGCTTGCTTCCGTAATATCTAAAGTAGATATAAAGAACATCTCTTTACTCAGAAATCCATTAAACGGAGGTAACCCTGCCATGGACATACTGCCGATTGTTGCAATCGTAAATGTAATAGGCATAAGTGTAATGAGTCCGCCCAGGCGGCGAATATCCCGGGTACCAACACTGTGGTCGACAACACCGACAACCATAAACAATGCGCCTTTAAACGTCGAGTGATTCACTAAATGGAATAACGCCGCAAAGGTTGCCCCTGTATATACCATCGATTCATCGGAATATCCAAGATGAAGCGCTGCGGAACCCATCCCAAACATACTCATAATCATTCCAAGCTGGCTGATGGTTGAATAGGCCAGCAATGCTTTTAAATCGGTCTGACGGACAGCATTAAAGGAGCCCCAGAAAAGCGTAAATATCCCGACACCAGTAACCGCCCAGAACCACACAGCTTCCCCGCCAAAAACCGGTGTGAAACGAGCAACCAGATAAATACCCGCTTTTACCATTGTAGCCGAGTGCAGATAAGCACTAACCGGTGTAGGTGCTTCCATCGCATCCGGAAGCCAGATATGGAACGGAAACTGTGCTGATTTCGTAAATGCTCCAAGCAGCACAAGCAGCAAAGCAGGAATAAATAAAGCATGATCGCTAATTGACGCCACTTCAGCAATTACCTCGCGGATACTCCACGTATTTGCCATGGCACCAATCATGATAAAACCAACCAGCATCGAAATCCCGCCAGAAACCGTGATAATCAATGATTTCTTGGCACCTTCTCTGGAACGCTTTCGCTGATACCAGAATGCGATCAACAGGAAGGAAGAGATACTTGTTAACTCCCAAAATACATACAAAACCAGCATGTTGTCTGACATCACAACGCCTAACATTGCTCCCATAAACAGCATAAGGTATGTATAGAACGTACCTATTGGTTCTTTCAACGAAAGGTAATAAATAGAGTAAAGAATTACAAGTGCTCCCACTCCGGAAATCAATAATGCCAAAGTCAGACTAAGTCCATCCAGGTAAGCCGTTATATTGATTCCATAGCTCGGAATCCAGTTTATTGTCTGCACAATTGCTTCTCCGCCTGAAATATCCGGGATGAGCGAAGCAAGATAAATGAATAAACCTGTCGGCACCAGAATGACGAACCAGCCTACATGGATGTTTTTTATATACTTATATAAGAAGGGTATAATTGCAGCAGCCAGAAATGGGATAAAAATAGCCAGTACTAAAGTCGACAAACGAGAACCTCCTATCATTTCATTGTTTTTCTTATTTTGTGATTATGTTAGAAAACCAGATGGTTGCCAGGTGTTTAGGCATCAATCAAAGTTTGGGTTCAAGCAGCAAAAAAGGTTAAAATTTCTCACCTGTTTAAAAAGTCCGCACATATTTCCTCCAGACAAGTATGCTATTTACTAACTACCCTTTAAAACGGGGGAGAAAACGACCATTCGAATAGGCGAGATTGCTCGTTCTTTGCCTTCATAAGGATGGGCAGGCCTGGATTTTAGGACACAAGGTAAGGAGCTTTGTGACAGCTTCTTTAAAACTGCGGTTTTTCTTATACTTTCTAAACAAGCAATATACAATGGTTATTTTGTCCGTAAAATGCTAATCTAATAATAGAAAGCCTATTATTGGCGAAAGTATATATAAATAGCTGCAGGCCCCCTTCAGCATATTACGTTACTGAATAGAATAAAGACGATAAAGTGGTTGAACCAATGCATTAAAAATAGAGAGAAACTCAATTTAATCAAACGGAACATAATCCGCCTGTTTTTTCTTTTCCCCTTGTGAATGGAAGCTTGAGTTAATCAGGAAATGTAGTGACCGTTTTTCCAGCCATAATATTGATAAGGGAGAACCGTTCGTAAAAACTCCCACTGAATCAACGTTTTGTTTTATTATTTCAATACCCTCGCAGGGAATGACGGACACTCATGCTGTGTTAAAACGTGGTAAAATAATAAGCCTTTCATGTAGTAAGAGCAAAGGCATTATGAGGTGTTAAAATGGTTGTTCAAAAAGTCTGACAAAGTCAGTGCAATGCTGCAGCATTTGTCGTTCGGGCATTTTTACAAAGCTTATTGGAACACACACTAAACATGACGTCTTCATAATCACACATAGACATTATACAAGAATTTATCCTTATTTGCATGCATGACGTTGTGACACCTCTATAAAATTTCATTTTGAGGTATTTTCCTATCTCTCTTCAGCAGCGAAGACGTCTTTATTAAATTTACTTGCAACTTCTAAGAAATACCTGTATAAAGGACTTTACAGTGAAAAAATCCATATAGAATAAATATTTTTCATCTAGTACTATACGAATCTAAAAATACATGTTAAAATGATACGGTTTAAAGGATATGACTACCTTCAAAAACCTATTACAAAAGGGATTAAACCTTCTTCTGACAGGTTAAATTAAAAGTGAAACCATTCTGTTCCTATTCGGATATATATAGATGTTTTAAAAACGAAAGAAAAAGTAAATGACTATTAAAGAAAGGTGCGTAGAAGCGATGAAAAAAATCAGAGGTCGTATGGATGAAAGTATTTTAGTATGTGTTTATTATGGTCCTAATGGAGAACGTCTAATCCGCCGCGGTCATAAATTAGCACAAATGATGGATTGCCCACTATATGTTTTAACAGTAGATCCCCTTCCTTATGATGAATTTGATGCAGATAAATCTGGCTTTGTTGAACATTGGAAGGAATTGTGCGAGGAATTAGACGTAGAGGAATTTATTATACGTGACAAAGAGAAACGTTCTGTAAAAGCAATTAAAGACGTAGCACATACGTACAATATTACACAAATTATTATTGGGCAAAGCGCACAAAACCGTTGGGAAGAGATTACAAAAGGGTCTTTTGTCAACGTGCTTCTTCGTGAGATTTCTTTTATCGACCTTCACATTGTTTCTGTGGATCGTACATTAAAAAGTACGGATGATACGATTTACGAAAAAGGCGTACGTGCATTTATTCAGGAAGACGGCGAAGTGCCCGGACAATATCGTCTGAAGTTCACTCGTTCCAAGCATAATCTGTACGAGGGAATCTTCTACAAGGAAATTGGTACGGACTTTAATAACGGTGTATTCAAATTCGTAAACAACAAAGGGAAGACTTCCCAAGTGCATATCACAGAAAATGTTTGTACAGGTGAATTAAAAGAACCGCCTAATATTGATAAATCAATTCATTAAAAAAGACTCCCTGCGACGGTGATTATCCCTTGAAAACCGGTTATCTTCCAGTTTTTCAAGGGACGCACTGACAAAGGAGTCTTTTTTATATTACCAGCCTTGATACATTTCCGGCACTCTGCTTCTAAAGACAGGGACTTCCTCACGTATACGGTCCACGTTTGAAGCAGCGATTGTTTCAATCAGTGTTTCTTCCTGTTCTTCGGACCCTTCCTGGACAATCGTTCCCCACGGATCAACAATCAGCGACGTTCCGCAAAATGCGACACCATCATAAGCTCCTATCCGATTACTGGATATAATATAACATTGATTTTCAATTGCCCGCGCCAGTTGAAGCGCCTTCCAATGATCCTTGCGTGCGGATGGCCATTCTGCGACAACATAAATCACTTCTGCTCCAGCCAGAGCCAACTCCCTTGCTAACTCAGGGAAACGAAGATCATAGCAGATAATCAGCCCCATTTTGATCCCATCTAACTCAAATACACGCGCCTGTTTTCTTCCGCCTGTTAAATATGCCGGTTCATTCAGCATCGGGACGAGATGGATTTTATCATACGTATAGACCTCTTCCCCCTCGTTATTAACAACAAGCGCTGTATTATAGATTGCATCCTCTACTTTATTCGCAAATGATCCGCCAATAATATGCACCTGATACCTTTTTGCCAGCTCCTTCAAAAAGCTCCTCGTAGGCTCTCCATCCAAATCAGCGATTTGATCTAATTGGTCCAACGTATAGGCTGTCGTCCACATTTCCGGGAGAACAACGATATCAGGTTTATCTTCCTTAACCTGTTTTATCAGCCACTCCTTCACATGTTTGCGATTGCTCTCCGGGTCGCCGGGAACAATATCCATTTGATAAATAGCATGTTTCATTGCATACGCACCCTTCTCTTATTTATTCTTATTCTATCAAAAGCGATAACTATTTGAACGTTCTCTATATAATTATCATCCTATCTCTACGAATACGTGTCAACTTACACACATAATCTGTCATGTTAATCGATATACATGACAGTAATCCAAAAGCATACTAGAATTAATATATGACACGAATGATGAAAAGGGAGGATACGCATGCAGATAGAAAATATTCTGAATCATTTAAGGGATCGCACTCCGGCATTAATGGGCCACAAATACTTTAAACGGTCTTCTGTTTTAATTCCTTTGGTTGAATTAAATGGAGAAACCCATATCCTTTTTGAAGTCCGGTCCAAAAACCTAAGAAGCCAGCCTGGAGATGTTTGTTTTCCCGGAGGTCGTGCAGACCAGGATGACAAGCATCCTTCCCACACCGCTATACGGGAAACGACGGAAGAGCTTGGTATTTCAGAACAGGATATTTCCGACCCGATTCCGCTTGATTATGTAGTGAATGACTTAGGAAGAATTATATATCCTTTTATCGGAAGGCTGAAGAGTATAGAAAATATCCAACCCAGCCCGGATGAAGTGGATCATATTTTCACCGTTCCGCTTTCCTTCTTTTTAGAAAATGAACCAAAAAAATATAAAGTACATTTAGAAATAAAGCCCGAGGATAATTTCCCATACCATTTGATTGTCGGCGGAGAGGACTATGAATGGCATATCAGGACGATGGAGGAGCTTTTCTACCAATATGACGACAATACCATCTGGGGGCTGACTGCGAAGGTTTTGAATCATTTTATAAGCTTAATTGATACGAAAAAGGACCGTTGATACGGGGTTTCTCGTATCAACGGTCCTTTTAAAAACAAATAAAATGCTGATAGAACAGCTAAGCTTTTTTCCAAATATGAACGATTCCTTTATCCTGCTCTGTACGAATCAAACGGCCGATGCCCTGTTTTAACCGAAGTTCCATATAGGGCAAGTCAATTTCATCATACGCGTTCTTTGCATGTTTGCGTTTTGCTTTAAACACAGGATCATCTGGCGGATATGGCAGGGAAGCAATGATGACTTGTGTCAGTGCCTCTCCCGGCACATCGAGCCCTTCCCATAAATGATACGCACAGAGAACAGAGGACTTATTAAACTGGAATTCGCGGACAATTTCGCTGATTTCCTTATCCCCTTCAAACAAGAAATCAAAGGACCAGTCTTGCGTTTCTGCCCATTTCCGGAATGCCTGCATCTCTTCTTCCGAGCGGAATAAAATGAGACTGTGCCCTTCATTCTCCTGAAGCTGGGTGGCAATCCCGAGGTATTTTTCTGCTTCCTCCGAATACCCATGTTCTTTTATGGTACGAACTTCCTCATAATCAAATGGGGATTCAACAGAAAAGAAGTCATATGCATCCACACCCAGACTCTTCGCAATATATGAAAAATCTCCATTTTGAGAGAGTGTTGCTGAGGAGAAAATAAATGGAATGTTTTTCTGAAATACTTCTTCCCGAAGCACCTCCTCTACCAGTCTCGGCATGATAACCAGACTGCTTTGGTCGCCGTCCTCTTCCAACCAGTAAACTCCCTCATCATCCTTTAAGAAAATTGATAAACCATACGTGAAAAATTCCAAGTACTCTTCAATAATTTTTGTATGGTATGCATCCATGGTGAACAATTCCGCATCAAAAACTAGCTGTTCTAACAGCTCTTGAACCATCTTCTCTAATTGAACTGCCATTTCACGCATTTTCGTATCTGTTGGAATTTCAAGTCGATTGGAGCCTTCTACACGCACAGCTATTTCTGAAATATAATCAAACCAGTCATCATGCAGCGCCATGATATCTTCGGCTAATTGCAGTGATTCTTCCCGCACATCCTGCCCTTGATAGCCAGTTAAGACATTGGTGATATTCTGATAGTTGAAGCGGTAGGTCAATCCTTTTTGGGCTGAAAACTCTAATAAATGCCCTTCATCAAAAACAACCGCACTGGCTTCCGGAAGCAATGGCAGCTGCCCTTCCCTGATTCTTGATTCTTTCGTCCAGACATGCTCCATATAAAAATCATGCGAGCAGATAATCAAATCTTTTGCATGGCGGTAATAATCACGATGCAATGTCTGCGCACTGCGATGTCTAAAATCACAAGTCGCACACTGCTTCAACGGGTCCCAGCCAATCTGTTCCCATTGCTTATCCGAAAGCCATGGATAATCTTTCCTGTCTCCATAAGGATAAAAAGACTGCATCGAGACACCTTGATCGAACACAAAGTCCGGAACAGAGTCATGTACATCAAGAATTTCTTCATCCTCTGTATATTCGGACAACGGATCCAGCTTCTTCATGCACAAATAGTTTTCGCGTGCTTTTGCCAAACGGACGTCTACCTCTAAGCCCAGCGCTTTTTCCAGCTTATCAATATCTCCGCCCTCTTTGACCAGCTGCTCAATCAATGTTTCATCCGCACAGGAAATAATCACAGGCTTTCTCTGATAGCGGGCATAACAAATGGCATATAAGAGATACACGATTGTCTTCCCCGTACCAACTCCTGCTTCTGCAAAAATGGTCTTTTTATGCTTAAAAGCCTGTTCCAGCTGAAACGCCATATAAATCTGTTCATCACGCAGCTCAAAGCCTTGTTCTGGTAAAATATCATAAAAAACATCGCCGATATAATCTCCCAGGCGATCAAAAAAATGCTCATTTTTTGCTACAGTAAATGGGATTGAATTCATTCCTGCCATAGGCAACTCCTTTTCTTTTCTATATCTATGAAAACGAAACTTCATTCAACGGGAGTTATATTTCCCTCCCATAGAATGATTGGTTAAACTTATTGAATAAAAAGCACTCTTAATCGTACCATTATTTCTAAAACTCTAGCAAGCTATTCATTCCGGGCGAAATAATTTAATTTTTTTGAATAAATTATCCTTTTCTCAATTGCAAACTGCTGCCTCAATCTTAATGACATCGCCTTCATAATTTGTTACGCTAGTAAACGGAAGAGAGATTGTTTCAAAATGTCGAAAGTGGAGAACATTTGGAGCTGAACGCGGTTATTTTTAAATGAAAATGCATTCATATTTTACTACCGTTTATCTGGCAGTATAACTTCGATTGCTTTAGGAGTTTTTAGGGAAGCGGCTGCTCGGTCATATCCCCGGGTGCATACCCTTGTGTTACTATTTGCGTTTTGTTGGAGTGATTTATCGCATCATTTTGATGGGGGCGCGTCATCACCGTACCATTCTGTCGGAACATTTCATTTCCTGCAGAGAATCACCCGTAAAAACTCCCGCCGAATGACGTTTCGTTTTATATTTCTTCACAATTTAAATAAGGGGTGTACACAATGAAAAGAGTTGTTCTTGTTGGAGGTGGATACGGCGGTATCAAGACGCTGCTCGGCCTTCTCAGCCAAACATTAGCCGATGATATACATATCACTGTTATCGACCGTAATCCATTTCGCTCGCTAAAAACAGAGTTCTATGCGATTGCTGCAGGAACTTCAGCCGATCATGATGTTCGTGTTGATTTTCCAGCTGATTCCCGGGTGAACTATATTTTTCGGGAAATCATAAAAATCGATACGGAAAATAAACAAATTATTATTCAAGATGAAGATTCCATTGTTCCTTATGATTATTTAATTATCGGCTTAGGCTGTGAAGACAATTACCATGGAATCCCGGGGGCAGCAGAATTCACAGAAAGCGTTCAAACCTTTGCAAAAGCCAGAAAAGCAGGAGTGGCAATAGGAAATTTGAAAGCTTATGGAAAAGTATCTGTTATCGGTGCAGGATTAAGCGGGATTGAGGTGGCTTCAGAAATCCGGGAAAGCCGGCCAGACTTAAACATCCGTCTGCTTGACCGCGGTAATACGGTATTAAAACCACTGGACAGCAAAATTCAATCCTATGTACAAAAATGGCTGACAGAAAACAATGTCGATGTGATACATAATTCAACGGTAGAATATGTAGAACAAGACGGCGTTTGCAATAATGGCGTTTGTTATTTAAATGATGTGACCATCTGGACAGCAGGTGTACAGCCGAATTGGCTTGTACGTGAACTTCCATACAGCAAGGATAATCACAGAAAAGTCGTTGTCAATGATTTTTATCAGGTTCCAGAGGATCCATCTGTGTATGTGCTGGGAGATTGCGCATCCAGTGAACACTCGCCAAGTGCACAGCTGGCCGGCCTGCAGGGAGAACAAATTGCAGAAATTCTGCTTGCTATTTTAAATGAAAAACAGCCGAAAAAACCAAAACCTATTAAACTTAAAGGAACCTTGGGCTCCTTAGGCAAGTCAGATGGTTTTGGAAATATGGCCAAGAAGCCAATGACAGGCTTATTGCCAAGACTCGCAAAATCAGGCGTATTATGGTTAAGTAAACGCCATTAAATAAAAAAATGCCGGGCAAGGTAAAACAGCCCGGCATTTTTCTATTTATTAAACTCCGCCAGCATCTCTTCAATGGCTTTGGCAACACCATCCTGCTCATTTGTCACCGTCTCGTATTGGCATAACTGCTTAATTTTATCTGCAGCATTACCCATCGCGACTCCGCGGCCAGCCATTTCTAACATGCTTGCATCATTCCAATTATCTCCGATTGACATCACATCCTGCATAGACCAGCCGCTGTCTTCTATATACTTTTGAATGGCTAATCCTTTTTGGGCTTTAGGATGATTAAATTCCAGATTCGTCTCTCCGGAAGATGTAATTACAGCCCCTGTCTCATCACGAAGCTTTCTTTTTGCGCCCTCCAGCTGACTCTCCTCAAAAGCAAAAGAAAGGATTTTATAAACTTCCGTATCCTCATCCTTCACTGCTAACTGCAGATTTTCAATAAAAGAAACCTCTTCTAATTGAAACCGCTGCTCTACCATTTCACGCATTTCCCTCTCAGATATATTCGGATGAGTTGTGTGCAGGATATCCATGAGGATATCTAAAAAGTGTTCCCGGCTTTCAGAAAGGACGCCTTTATCTGTAAATAATTCTACATACATCCCCAGTTTGCTGCATTCATCGACAATACGTGCAGCTGCCTGTTTATCCATTGGAATACTATTGATTACTTTTCCATTTTCCTGATAGGTTACTGCGCCATTCAAGCTGATAATGGGACAATTAATCCCGGCAGCTTGAAGCGGCGTATTCGCTGCCTGATAGGACCTGCCTGTTGCAGCAATAAATTCCACGCCTTTATCCATTGCTTTTTTTACTGCTTGTGCATTCGCTTCACTGATTACGCCATTTTCATTAAGCAAGGTTCCATCCATATCTGATGCAATTAATTTCATAATACATTACCGCCTTTACGACATTAGAAAAACTTGAATCTATTGTATTTTTTTTGCGTAAAATAAAGGAACCCATCTGCTGACTCTATGGGCTCCAATCATTTTACTTCTCGTATATACTATACCTTATTTACATCAGATGATTCCAATAATTGCTCTGCCTTTTCAATTTGGTCTAATACACTGTTTTTGGCTGTTCCGCCTGCAGCAGCTCTTGCATTAACCACTGTCTCCGGCTTCAGCGCTTCAAATATATCTTCTTCCACCACATCGGAATATTGTTTGAATTCCGCTAAGCTCAAATCCAGCAGATACTTGCTGGCTTGAATACAGTTTAAAACCACCTGGCCAACAACCGCATGCGATTCACGGAAGGTGAGTCCCTTATTCACCAAATAATCAGCCAGATCCGTCGCGTTGGAATAATCATTCGAAACCGCCTTATACATGCTTTCTTTATTTACTTCCATGGATGCAATCATTCCGGCAAAGAGCTGTAAAGCGCCCTTCAGCGTTTCATGGGAATCAAACATCCCCTCTTTGTCCTCCTGCATGTCTTTATTATATGCGAGAGGCAAGCCTTTTAACGTCGTCAGCATTCCAATCAGATTGCCGTAAAGACGACCTGTCTTGCCGCGGACAAGCTCTGCCACATCTGGATTTTTCTTTTGCGGCATCATGCTGCTTCCCGTTGTATACGAATCATCCAGCTCGACAAAATTAAATTCGGCACTGGACCACTGCACGAGTTCTTCACAAAGACGTGATAAATGCGTACCGATCAACGAGCCATTGGACAGGAATTCGACCACAAAATCACGATCACTGACAGCATCCAGGCTATTTTCACAAATTCCGTCAAAATCAAGCTGCTCTGCTACAAAAGCACGATCAATCGGAAAAGTTGTGCCTGCCAGTGCCCCTGCACCTAATGGCGATTTATTCACACGCTTCAAGCTGTCCTCCAGACGCTCCACATCACGCTGAAACATAAATACGTATGCCATCATATGATGGGCAAATAAAACCGGCTGCGCACGCTGCAGGTGCGTATATCCCGGCATAATGACATCAATGTTTGCCTTCGCCTGCCCGATAAGCGCCTGCTGAACTGATTTCACGAGCACAATCAGCTCAGATATCGCTTCTCTTGCATACAGCCGCATATCCAACGCTACCTGATCGTTTCTGCTGCGCCCAGTATGAAGCTTTCCTCCTACTGGACCAATTTCTTCAATCAGCAGTCTCTCGACATTCATATGGATATCTTCATCTGCTTCTGATAATTCAGCTTCTCCAGCCTCAATTTTGGACAGAACCTTTTTCAATCCTTCGGTAATCTGCTCTGCGTCCTCTGCCGGTATAATATCGCATTTCTTCAGCATTGCAACGTGAGCCAGACTGCCTTTCACATCATATTTCGCTAACTTCTGGTCAAAACGAATCGACGAGGTATACTCGTCGACTAGTTCATTCGTTGGTTTTGTAAATCTTCCACCCCATAATTTCACGGATTAACAGCTTCCTTTACCTCTAGTTTTACTTTCTCAATCGATTTATTTCCTTGAGGGCCGTTGACAGAGGCATGTACCTGCGTCGGCAGTCCCCATAGCTTAATAAATCCTAGTGCTGCATCATGGTCAAAAGCATCAGCTTTGTTATAGGTTGCTAAGTCAAAGTCATATAAGGAATTTGCAGATTCTCTTCCGACAACTTGTGCATGCCCTTTGTACAGCTTCACTTTTACTGTACCAGAAACATGCTCCTGTGTCTTCTCAATAAAGGCCTGCAAGGCTTCTGTCAACGGGGAATACCATAAGCCGTAATAAACTGCCTGTGACAGCTTCTGCTCTACTACCGGTTTAAATTCCGCTACTTCACGAGGTAAAGTTAATGCTTCCAATTCCTGATGTGCATTAATCAACGTCATTGCTGCCGGAGCTTCATAAATTTCTCTTGATTTGATACCTACTAAACGATTCTCCACATGGTCGATTCTGCCAACACCATGTTTACCGGCAATTTCATTTAGTGTTAGAATCAATTCATCTAAATCCAGTTTTTGACCGTCTAATGAGACCGGCTTCCCTTGTTCAAACGTAATCTGCACCGTTTGCGCTTCATCTGGTGCATCCTCTGGTTCTTGGGTTAAATCATATGCATCCTTTGGCGCTTCTGCCCATGGATCCTCTAAAATGCCGCATTCATTACTTCTTCCCCATAGATTCTGGTCAATACTGTATGGACTGTCCTTTTTAATTGGAACCGGAATATTATGCTCTAATGCATATTCAATTTCTTCCTCTCTCGACATTGCCCATTCACGAACTGGCGCAACAATCTTTAATTCAGGGTTTAGCGCTGTAAAGGCAACGTCAAAACGAACCTGGTCATTTCCTTTTCCAGTACAGCCATGCGCTACAGCCACTGCACCTTCTTCTTCAGCGATATCCACCAATATTTTTGCGATCAATGGGCGCGATAATGCCGAAATTAATGGATATTTCCCTTCATAAAGCAAGTTGGCCTTCAATGCCGGCAATACATATTCCTCTGAATAAAGCTTTTTCGCATCAATCACATATGATTTGATAGCACCTACGTCCAATGCTTTTTGCTTCACGAAGTCCAAGTCTTTTCCTTCCCCAACATCCAACGCTACTGCAATCACATCATAATTATATTTATCCTGTAACCATTTCACCGCTACAGATGTATCTAATCCTCCAGAATAAGCTAAAACGATCTTGTCTTTTGCCACTTAAAAAATCCCCTCTCGTAAATGTGCTGTTATCGAATTATTATGCATCATTATGTATAATAATGCAAGAGGTATTTTAAAATTTTTTTATTTTTTTGAGGAATTCCGCTTTTATCCAGTCAAGACACGTAATTTCTAGGTTTTTTATTCGTTTCTGGTAACATAAATAATGGGATAAATGAGCGTTTGTATAGAAAAAGTATCCTTTTGTGTGGAAATGATTATGTATATTTTTTTTACACAAAAAAGACGCTCTTTCTAGAAAAGAACGCCTTTTTTCCACGCTGTTACGGAAAACCATCCGGGAAATTCCCGAAAGCTACAGCTTTATTCTATATTTTCCCTACCGCATCATGAATAGAGTCTACTCCAGTAATTAAATCAAAGCCTTTTTGATACGTATTTTCAGCTTCAAGTGCTTCCACAATGACGGCTGCTACATCTTCACGCGGAATGCTGCCCCGCTCCAAATTTTCTCCTGCCAGAACTTTTCCTGTACCTGGTTCATTCTGTAATCCGCCTGGACGGACGATGGTATAATCAAGTCCGCTTTGTACCAATGTTTCATCCGCAAAATGTTTTGCCACCATATATGGCTTAATTGGACTGTCTGCCCAGCTGTCCCGGTTATTCGCCTGGAATGCACTCACCATCACAAATCGGTTCACATTGGCTTTTTTCGCAGCTTCAATCGATTTTACTGCACCGTCTAAATCAATGAGCAATGTTTTATCCGGGCCGGTCTTTCCGCCGGAGCCAGCTGTAAATACCACTGCATCTACATCTTTGATAGCACTTTCTAAATCTGAAATACTACCTTCTAAATCCGCTAGAACAGCAGGAATACCTCTATCTTCTAATTCTTTTTTCTGTCCTTCTTTGCGAACCATGGCTGTCACCTCATGCTGTTCATTTGCATGCAGCTAGTTCACCAGATGCTTTCCAATCTGTCCGTTCGCTCCAATGACAAATACCTTCATTTCTCACAACTCCTTTTAATCATTCTTTATATTATCATGTTCCCTTGTATAAAATATCCAAACACGGATTTGTACTTTGAATTTTATTAAGGTTAGGAAGTTATTATGGCTATCATAATTACTATAAAGAGAAGAATGGCTAACATTATTTCGATTGCTCCGTATCGCTTTTTATTTTGATTTATTTTCATGATTCCTTCTATCAATCCTAGAATAGCTAAACCTATGAATACGATTAGGGGCACAATAAGAGATGTTTCTCCATCAGAGTTAAAATTAATCATTAAACTGGAGAATGCAAGAACAATAAAAACGATCCAAGTAATGTACATTCCTCTTGTAATAGAATCCATTTTTATAAAAAACCCCTTTAGCTCATGATTACTCATCGTCTAAAAAGGCTTTTCTATGCTACTATTCTTTACCTTTTTGAGCGGAGAAATAAACATCTACAGATTATAGGCGGTGCTTACAAAACCAAAGAATCAGGTTTTCTCTTTTGTATGAAGGGAAGAATGGTTATATATGAAATTAACTCTAGCAACAGGGGATGGTAACGGTGTCTTCCGCTAAAAAAAGTTTTATTGCAAGCGCATTTATTTACTTTTTCATATCTATTTTACATGTGTTCTACTCAACCATTTGGATATATTCCATCAATCTATTGGCTTTAACTGTTTTTATCATTTTATTGTTATTCACCTATACCAGTTTCACGAACAGAAGGTATGTCCATCTGTTTGTAGCCTTGGTTATTCTTGTACCGCCCGCATTTAAAATCATTTATCCATTTATTTCTTAATTCAAGTCTGGCGATAAAAATCCGATATGCTTCTATCATAAAAAAACACTGTCACTTAACACTAAACTCAAATTCTAAAATAAAAAGAATGACCCGGAAAGCCATTCTCTAACGATGTCTTATTCACTTATCCAAATCGTCCAGAAATATAGTCCCCTGTACGCTGATCTGTCGGGTTATTGAAAATGTGGTCAGTTTTATCATATTCAATGATTTCCCCATTTAAGAAAAATGCCGTCTTATCAGAAATACGGGCTGCCTGCTGCATGTTATGCGTTACGATAACAATTGCGTAATCTTTCTTCAATTCCTGTACAAGCTCCTCGATGCGCAAGGTTGATTTTGGATCCAGCGCCGAGGTCGGCTCATCCATTAAAATCACGTTGGGTTCCACTGCCAAACAGCGGGCAATACATAAACGCTGCTGCTGTCCGCCCGATAACCCGTATGCATTATCACCCAGACGGTCCTTTAACTCATCCCAGATAAATGCGCCGCGCAGACTGTTCTCCACAATTTCATCAAGGACCTTCTTATTTTTAATGCCGTGGATTTTAGGTCCATAAGCAATATTTTCATAGATTGATTTCGGAAACGGATTTGCTTTTTGAAAAACCATTCCGACCTGTGTACGCAAATCCTCTACACGAAAGGATTTATCTAAAATATTTTTCCCTTTATACGTTATCTGACCGGATGTTTTCACAATGGGAACCAGTTCCACCATCCGGTTCAATGTTTTCAAATACGTCGATTTCCCACAGCCAGAGGGGCCGATAATCGCTGTCACTTCTTTTTCTTTGATATCCATATTTATATTTTTTAAAGCATGTGTTTCCCCGTACCATAGGTTTAACCCTTTTGTATCATAAACGACCTCTTTTGGCACTTCCGGTTCATATCTTTCATTGGGGTTTCTTACAAGCTTTAAATTAATTTGTTTCTCCATTACCGTACTCATAGAATAATCTCCTCTCTTTATTTAACCAATTTAATTCCGTAATCTCCCATTAGTAGCGCTGCTGAAACTTATTCCGAATCAAAATAGCGATAGAGTTTAGTAAGAACAGTAAAATCAATAACACGATAATCGTTGCTGCTGCCAGATTTGCATATTCTGCTACAAGGGAGGAATCAATCGTCCAATAATAAACTTGCATCGGCAATGCCGTAAATGTATCAAAAACACCGGACGGAAACGGGATTAACAATGCAGGTATACCAAGAACAGTTAACGGAGCTGTTTCTCCAATTGCGCGTGATAATGCTAAAATTGCTCCCGTTAAAATACCAGGTAATGCCGCTGGTAAAATAATACGGCGCACTGTCTGCCATTTTGTTGCTCCCATGCCGTAGGATGCTTCACTAAGCTGTCCCGGCACTGCCCGCAGTGCTTCCTGTGCTGCCACAATAACAATCGGAAGTACAAGCAATGCTAAGGTTAATCCGCCTGCTAAGATAACATTGCCAAATTCGAGAGTACGGACAAATAACGTCAGACCTAACAATCCATACACAATCGACGGGACGCCTGCTAAGTTAGAAATATTTGTTGCAATAAAGGACTGAAGCTTGCCCTTCTTTGCATAAAGCTCCAGATAAATGGCTGTTCCTACCCCGATAATCATAGTTACCGGAATAACTACCACCATCAGCCACGCTGTTCCTAAAATAGCTCCCATAATCCCTGCTCTGCTTGCGTCTGTGGATAGGTGATTCATCAGAAAATCGATATTGATATATTCGATTCCCTGCGTAAAAATACGAACGAGCAATACAGCCAGCACAATCAGACCGAATAATGTGGAGGCAAAGAACAGACCTTTAAAGCCAGTATTTTTTCGTACACGGGATGACATACGTTTCTCAACAAGCACTGCATCCATATATCTCGTAGCCATCTTAGTACTCCTCTCTAAACTTACGTGAAATATATTTTGCTAATAGATTCATCATTAACGTAAAAACAAATAAGGTTAATGCAACGGCATAAAGACTATAATAAATAGTCGTTCCTGCTGCCGCTTCCCCGCCTGCTACCTCTACAATATAAGCAGTCATCGTCTGCATCGACCCAGTAATATCAAACGAGAAATTCTTGGAGCTTCCACTGGCAATAGCTACAATCATCGTTTCCCCTATTGCCCGGGAAATACCAAGCACAAAGGAAGCAATAATCCCTGACAGTGCTGCTGGAATAACTACTTTAAATGTTGTCTCAAGTTTTGTTGAGCCAAGTGCTAGCGCTCCTTCTCTCATCGAGTTTGGAACAGAAGACATGGCATCTTCTGATAACGAAGCAATCATCGGAATAATCATGACGCCCATAATGATTCCCGGGCTAAGAATATTGGTTGCTTCAATAGATGGAAAAATCATTCTTAGTAAAGGCGTTACAAATGTAAAGGCGAAAAATCCATAAACAATTGTCGGTACGCCGGCTAAAATCTCTAATAACGGCTTCAGCACTCTCCGAACATGATCAGGCGCGTATTCACTTAAATAGATTGCCGACATCATCCCGATTGGCCCCGCTACCAGCATTGCTATCACTGTTGAGATAATGGTTCCGTTTAACAACGGCAGTAATCCAAATTCAGGATTTTGGCTTAACGGTTTTAACACAGTCCCTGTAAGAAAATCAAGAATTGGGACATTCCGAAAAAACGCAACCGATTCAGCAAACAGCGTATAAATTATCCCAACTGTGGTAAGAACCGATATCGAAGCAATAATTAATAATAGAATTGGTATGAACCGTTCTAATTGATTAAAAAATTTGCGCTTCTGTTTTTGTTGTTCAATCATTTTACTAACCGACATGCGGTTCTTATTATTTGCAGCCATGATGCTAGAGCCACCTTCCATTTCTTAAAATAAGAGGAAGATGAGAGGTGTTTTTACACACCGCTCATCCGTCTTCTTGTCTTATTCGATTCCTTCTAACTCTTCCAGCTGTGACTGGATTTCTTCATCTGGAATCGGTGCAAAGCCTGTCTCGCCAGCTACATTATTTGTATTTTCTAAAACGTATTTTGCATAGTCAAGCACTTCCGGTTTTTCCTGTGCTTGATTTACATTCAGGTACGTAAATACTGGACGTGTATAGTCTGCATAAGGTCCGTCCTCTGCAATCGTATCTAGAGATGGTTCAACCGCTCCGTCACCAAAGTCAATAGATACAGCGTTGATCGCATCTTGATTACTTTGATAATATCCAAATCCAAAGAATCCAATAGCGTTCTTATCTTCTGAAACCAATGTCACTAATGTCGAGTAATCTTGTTGAAGATCAATTCCACCTACTAAATCTTGTTCTTCTAAAATCTCTTCGTAAAAGAATTCATATGTTCCATGATTTTCATTTGGACCGTACGTTTGAATGTCTTCATTTGGCCAAGAGTCATCAATATCTGACCACTTCGTATATTCACCAAGGAAAATTCCTTGTACCTGCTCTGGTGTTAACTCTGTCGCCCAATCATTATCTGGATGCGTCACAATCGTTAAACCGTCTAATGCAACCTTCAATTCTTGCACTTCCATGCCTAATTCATCTGCTTTTGCCTGTTCTTCCTCTTTTATTTCCCGGGAAGCATCATTGAAGTCCGTTCCATTTTCCACTAAGAATTTTTCAAAACCTGCGCTTGTCCCGGCACGGCTAACCTCTACTGAAACGCCCTGCTGCTCATTTATCATATAATCTTCAGCTAATCTCGCCATTAATGGGTACACCGTACCTGAACCATCAATTGCTACATTACCTGATAATTCTTCACTGCTGCCAGATTCAGAATCACTTGCACTATCTGCATCGCCTGAACCGCATGCTGCCAAGAAAATTAAAATAGAAACAAAAAAGAATAAAGTAAACCGTCTAAAGCTCATTAAAGTGCCCCCTTAAATTTATCTGCATAATAGTTACTGGACATTTCTCCTCTGTCCTCACTTTGAAGTATAGAGAAGAATTATTAATATAGTTTGC
The DNA here is from genome assembly GCF_038004725.1 of Oceanobacillus sp. FSL K6-0251. NCBI lineage: Bacteria > Bacillati > Bacillota > Bacilli > Caryophanales > Bacillaceae > Oceanobacillus > Oceanobacillus sp. FSL K6-0251. Next base: position 4,377,367 of record NZ_JBBORS010000001.1, read on the forward strand.
AGTTAATGTAAAGAGTATGTAAATTTAAGTTTTTTACTTTAAGAGGGCTATGATTGCGGTACTTTGGAAAAACAAGATAATCCGCCGAGTGGTTTCCCCTTCTCAAGCTTGTCCTATTTCATTAAGAAAAGAATCATTTCCTTCTCTATCTTATTCTATGCACAGATGATCTATTTAGCATTCAAATTTGAAAACTGCCGAAATAGATGATTCCTTTAACAAGCCAGACCTGTTATTTCGACTTTTATCATTTTTCTAAAAATACTTGCTTTTTATATTTCGATTATTTATAATGACATTAATTCGCATAGGTTATTTATGAAAAGCGTGGAAGAGGAAAAGTAAGATTCAACTATTTTTTCACAGAGAACTTCGGCAGCTGAAAAGAAGTAAAAATACGAATCTGAACAATGGCCTCTGAGCTTCGTGCTGAAAATATCGATTGATATGAGTAGGTTCCGACGAGATTTGGTACTCGTTATCAATACCACAGTATCAAAGCTTCTTGCTTTCGTACTTGATGAGGCTGTATGTGTGAGCATACAGTAAAATAAGGTGGTACCACGTATATTCCAACCACGTCCTTATCGTTTATTCGATATGGGCGTGGTTTTTTAATTCCTTAAAAACCAACTGCTCATCGACGAAAATGCAAGCAACACAAAGAGGAGTTTCAAAAGTCCAGCAAAAATGACACAGCGAATTTTTATCGAATTTTTGAGCACATATTATTAAGGAGGAATTTAAAATGGGAAGAAATTTAGTCATTCAAACAGATTTTGGTCTTAGCGACGGAGCAGTCAGTGCCATGTATGGGGTAGCACTTTCTGTAGATTCCAAGCTCCGGGTATTCGACCTGACACACGATATCCCGCAATATAATATTTGGGAAGGCTCCTATCGCCTCTATCAAACGTTACCATATTGGCCAGAGGAAACAGTTTTTATCTCTGTAGTTGATCCAGGAGTTGGTACTGCAAGGCTGAGCGTCGTCGTTAAAACGGTGAATAACCAATATATTGTGACGCCGGATAATGGAACACTTACCCATATTAAAAAGGACATCGGCATTAAGGAAGCCAGAATCATCGATGAGAAAACAAACCGTTTACCTCGCTCAGGGGAATCCTATACGTTTCATGGACGTGACGTTTATGCCTATACAGGAGCAAGATTAGCATCAAATACCATTACCTTTGAAGAAGTCGGAGCCCCTGTTGATGTAAACGATATTGTTGAATTAACAAAACCGGAAGCTTATATAGAAGAAGATATCGTCTACGGTAATATTGATATATTAGATATTCGCTTCGGCAATCTATGGACCAACATCAGCAGAGAGTTGTTTCAAGAAATTAATGTGGCTCACGGAGATGCTTTCGAAGTCACTATCGCCAATAACCGCCAGCAGGTATATAAAAATATCATGACATACCGGCATTCCTTTGCCGAAATTCGCCTCGGAGAGCCTTTGCTGTATGTGAATTCGTTGGATAATTTAGGCGTTGCGATTAACCAGGGCTCCTTTGCCAATGCGTATCACGTAGAAACTGGGCCCCATTGGCAAATTATTATTCGCAAAGCACCGAAAATAAGCTGATTGGTATTTAATAAAATAAGAACATATCATTTAAAGGGGGAATTGGGAATTGAAGAGAAATGGGTTATCTATTAAAACAATTGTAGCAATTGGAATTGGTTCAGCAGTATTTGTTATTTTAGGGCGCTTTGCAGCCATTCCAACCGGGATACCAAATACAACCATTGAAACCGCATATGCCTTTTTAGCTTTAATGAGCGTCGTTTTTGGCCCTATTGCCGGAGGACTGATTGGTTTAATCGGTCACGCCTTAAAGGATGCCGTATTTTATGGTTCTATTTGGTGGAGCTGGGTGTTTGTATCGGTATTTATCGGCTTTTTTATCGGCTTATTCACTAGAAAAATCGATATAGAGTCAGGAATATTTGCCTCCAGACAAATCATTCAGTTCAATGTGGTACAAGCAGGTGTACAAGCGATAGGCTGGTTCTTGATTGCTCCAGCTTTAGACATATTGATTTATGCAGAGCCTGCAAATAAAGTATTTGTACAAGGCGCTTTCGCCGGTATTGCCAATATTATAACCACCGGCATTCTTGGTACGATTCTAATCGCATCTTATACAAAAACCAAAAGTCAAAGCGGGAGTCTTACCAAAGAATAGTATCTGTTGCCGTTATCTGATTTCTGAGAACAGCAGATACTTTAAGGGAGATAAACATGAAACAGCCTATTATCCAGTTTGAAAATGTTACATTTAAATATCGAAGCCAACAGGAACCTACGTTAAAAAATATTGATTTAACCATTCATCAAGGAGAAAAAATATTAATTGCAGGCCCTTCTGGTTCTGGAAAAAGCACACTAGCTCATTGCCTCAATGGGCTGGTGCCTTTCTCGTATAAAGGGGAGATGACAGGAAGCTTGAAAATCCAAGGACAGGAAACAAAAGAGCTCGATATCTTTTCGTTATCCAAAATGGTTGGCACGGTATTGCAGGATCCTGACGGACAATTTATCGGCTTATCTGTCGGCGAGGATATTGCTTTCTCTTTAGAAAATAATGTTACTCCGCATGACACCATGATGAAAAGGGTAGCCGATGTCTCACGCCTTGTAGATATGGATGAATACTTAGATGCTTCTATCCATGCTCTTTCCGGCGGACAAAAGCAGCGGGTCTCTCTCGCTGGAGTCATGGTGGATGACGTAGATATTCTCCTTTTTGATGAACCATTGGCCAATTTGGACCCTGCTACAGGGAGACATGCCATAGATTTAATTGATCAGATTCAAAAGGAGACAAATACGACGGTCGTTATCATTGAGCATCGTTTAGAGGATGTATTATACCGGAATGTGGACAGAATTATCGTTGTTAATGACGGAGAGATTGTAAATGATTCCTCTCCCAATGTATTGCTTGCCTCCGATGTGTTACAGAGAAATAACATTCGAGAGCCCTTATACATCAAAGCATTAAAATACGCGGGTTGTCTCCTCACTCCGCAGCATGGCTTAGCACACTTGAATACATTGCAAACAGAGGCATTCAAAGACAAGCTTTTACATTGGTTTGAGCAATCTCCGCCCGCAAAAAAGAGAACGCTGACACATCCTGTTTTGCAGCTGGAGGACGTCTCCTTCACATATAGTGGCAAGGAAAATAACATTAAAAAGGTATCCTTTTCCATTGATAAGGGAGAAATGGTAAGCATTGTCGGTAAAAATGGTGCAGGTAAATCAACTTTATCCAAATTAATTTGCGGATTTGAAAAAAATAACCAAGGAAAAATCATCTATCACGAAAAGGATATTACCGGAGACACTATCTATCAGCGTGCTGAACGGATCGGCATGGTGATGCAAAATCCAAATCAAATGATCTCAAAGCATATGATTTATGACGAAGTAGCCTTAGGCCTTGTTATGAAGGGAACTTATTCCGAAGAAGAAATAAGAGAGAGGGTAGAAAACACATTAAAAATATGCGGTCTGTATCCTTTTCGAAATTGGCCGATCTCCGCGTTAAGCTTTGGGCAGAAAAAGAGGGTAACCATCGCTTCTATTTTAGTGCTGAAGCCAGAAATAATTATTCTGGACGAGCCTACTGCCGGGCAGGATTTCTATCACTATACGGAGATGATGGAATTCCTGGCAGATTTAAACGCCCAAGGTATTACCATTATGATGATTACACATGACATGCATTTAATGCTGGAATATACGCAAAGGGCGATTGTCATAGCAGATGGCAAAGTAACTGCAGATGATTCACCTATAAATATCTTAACCAATGAAGCGATTGTGGCGGAAGCTAATTTAAAAGAAACGTCCTTATTTGATTTAGCAGTTCTTACCGGTATTGAGGAACCGGTCGAGTTTGTATCCAGGTTTATTGCCTTCGACAGGGAGGTACGCAAAGCATGGCCGTAGAAATGTTATCTTATATCGAAAAGGAATCCCCTGTCCATCGATTATCAGGGGGCACTAAATTGATTATTTTTATCATGTGGTCCTCCGCTGCAATGCTCACTTATGATACAAGGATTCTATTATTTTTATTCATTATAAGCATGACCATATTCATTGTTTCAAAGGTTCATATCCGGGACATCGCCTTTGTATTAATCTTTATTTTAATCTTTTTACTGTTGAATAATATCGCTATTTACCTGTTTTCACCTCAGGAAGGTGTCCGGATCTATGGTACCAATCATGTACTTTTTGAAATAGCCGGGCGTTATAATATGACACTGGAGCAAATCTTTTATCAATTTAATATTACATTAAAATATTTTGTCGTTATTCCGGCTGCGTTACTATTTATCGTCACTACCCATCCGAGTGAATTCGCTGCTTCTCTCCACCGGATTGGAATCAATTATAAAATCGCTTATTCTGTCTCTTTGGCACTCCGGTATATTCCAGATATCCAACGGGACTTCCGTACTATTGCCCAAGGTCAGCAGGCCCGCGGGATTGATTTATCAAAAAATGAAAAATTAGCTAAGCGGATCAAAAATGCAGGAGCTATTATTCTTCCTTTAATCCTATCCAGTTTGGACAGAATTGAAGTAATCAGTAACGCTATGGAGTTAAGAGGATTTGGGAAAAATAAAAAAAGAACCTGGTACAGCATCAAGCATTTTAAACGGGCAGATTATATCACGATAGCTGTTGGAGCAGTCATTTTGACCGTATCGTTGATAATCACCTTTCATGATGGCAGCAGGTTTTATAATCCATTTTTGTAACAGAATGAAAAAGGATGCGATGTTCCAGTGAATGGAAATCACATCCTTTTTGTCATACCGTATAACGTTCTTTTTCCTGTAATTCCATGTTCCCATCTGTCATTTGATAGACTTTATCACAATCCTCAATCAGTCGGGTATCATGTGTTACAACGATTGTTGCTGTTTGCTTTTCTTCTGTAATTTCTTTTAACATACGCATCACTTCAAATGCACGGTCAGAGTCAAGTGACGCCGTCGGTTCATCTGCTAAAATAAGACTTGGGTTGGTATAGAGTGCTTTAGCAATCGCTACCCGCTGCCTCTCTCCGCCAGATAAGTCTTTTGGGAAGCTGCGAAGCAAATGATCAATGCCTAACGACTGATAGAGCGCTTCGGATTCTGCTTTAGACATATTCCCTTTCTTTACCTTATCCAGCAGCTGCATCTGCTGTCCAACGTTTAAATAAGGAACCAGATTCGATGCCTGCAAAACAAAGCCGACTTCTTTCAGCCTTAACGCTGCACGCTTTTTTTCCTTTAAATCAGTCAAAGCTGTGCCGTTCATCCTGACTTCTCCCGCTGTGGGTGTCTGCAGCCCTCCGGCGATACTTAAAAACGTACTTTTTCCGGAACCAGAGGGGCCAATAACTGCAACTAATTCACCTTGTTGCGCCTCAAAATTCGTTTCTTTCATTGCTTCTACTTTTGTTCTGCCAGATCCAAAGGTTTTCTGCACCTTTTTCAATTCTAAAATAGCCATATTCCCTTAACCTCCTATCGCCCGTAATGGGTCAATTCGCACAATGGTCTGTACAGAAATAAATGCTCCAATGACGGATACGGCAATCAGAATCATTCCATAGACCAGCATTTCAATGTAATTAAAGGCTACCGGTACAGCTGCCGGCAGGAATAATCCTGTAACTACAGCAAGAACCAGCCCAATCATCACCCCAGCTAAAGAAAGTAAAAATGTCTGCGCTACAACAGAGCCGGCCAAGTATTGGGAGGATATTCCCTGAGCCTTCATCACCCCGAAAATACTTATCTTCTGAATAGTAAGCACGTAGAGAAAAATCGCCAGGACCACAGCTGAAATAACAAACAGGAAGTATATCATTAATGTCAGCGTCAAGTTCTGCTCTGTATAACCAGGCAGATTCTCTATAAACGTTTCTGTATCAACCACCTGCAATGCTTCATCTGCTTCCACACTGTCTAAGTTATCTGTACGAATAACAAAGGCATTCACTGCATCGTTATCCCCTTCAGCCATTTCCCCATATTGCAATGTTTCCAGCGTATTTAAGTCTGTGAACAGCACTGGCGCTGCATTAAATCTGGCTTTATCCGTAAAGCCAGTGATTTCCAACGTCTCCTCTGTGGAAGATAAGGAAATCTCATCACCAATTTCAAAGCCGTCTTCTTTTAATGTATCATCCGCTATTACTTCTCCCTCATCCGCGAATGCGTTTCCTTCTGTCACATTTGGCATGATAAAGGACGCTTCATCTACAGCAAAGATAAATACATTTTCTTTTTTATCCCCATGACTCGCTATTGCGCTGAGCTGAGATAATTCGGTATATTCATCCACTCCGGCCCCGTCAAAATCATCCGCAGACACGATGGATTGCTGCAGACGTAAATCGGATTCCTCTGTTAGAATAACACCGTCTGCTTCCCATTTATCAACAGCCTCCCGATTAAGCTGCTCCAGTCCATTGGCCAGACCGGATAAAAAGAATACAAGATAAGAAATAAGTACCAGCACACCTATAACTAAGGTGAAACGCAGCTTGTTGTTCTTTATTTCATTCCAAGCTAAAAACATTCCTTCACTTCCCTTGATTTTATTACAAACACCTTTTCTTATTCCCCTTTTAGAGAATGTTTAACCCGGCATCTCAAGCGGTCAATTTGTATCATCTGTTAATTCCCTCAAATAACCGATAATTTCCTCCTTTTCTTGCGCATCCGGTTCTTCATATAATAACTGCTCAGCAAACTCCCAAATATCCTCCAGCCTTCTTCTTAACTGGTAAAAAGCAAAAGCATCTTGATTGATATGATAACTTTCATGATGCTGAAGGTAGACTTCCATAAACTGCTTCCAATAAGGCTTTTCTGTCAGAAACATCATATCTGCTTCAGGAGGAGCCAGTTTCAGTCCTTCCCAATCTATTAATAATAGCTTCTCCCCCTGCATCAAATTCCAATGATGCAAATCTGTATGACATAAGACCATATCGAAGGAAGCAGATTTCAGCTTTTCTGAAAGTTCTTTTATGCTGCTGATCCATGCAGCTATTTTTTCCCGATTTTCACGAAAAAGGGCATGTAGCTCCCCCGGGATATGTTTTTCATTGAAATGAATGACCTCTTCCAATTCTTCTAAAAAAGGCACGTCAAAGTCCTCCTTCAGAGCTTTCGTTGGAAAAGGGATTTCCTTCCCAAATGAGTGGAGTGCGGCTATTATATGTGCAAATTCTGATACCTGCTGCTTGGTTAAGCCTTGTTCACCAATGGTTTCCCCATCAATAAAAGGATACAGCAAATAACTATTTTCTGTATCTTCACATTGATACTTCCCTTCCTTTGTCTGTAGCGGAACAGGAATTTTTCCTTTTAAATCACTGCTATATGCTAACCACTCCACAATGGGAGCATACTGGTCAATCCACGCGGTCAACTTTGGCGTAGAAGCACGTCTCTTTTCATATACCTTCAAAAAATAAGCAGCATCCTCCGCCTTTATTTCAAAGGCAAGGGACGCCCATCCTCCCTGTTTGGATTGTACGTGAACAGGATGGACTCCATACGCTTCCTGTAATATTGCAGTAAACGGATTCACTGCGATTCCCCCTTCCCTAAAAAGCTTGAATCCTACTGTAAATTCAAAAATGGCCGTTCTTTATTAATCCGGTCAAAAAACATGATGCCATTCAGGTGATCCATTTCATGCTGTACTAAGATAGAGCTATATCCCTTAAAGGTATATGTATGCTCCTCTCCCTCTGTATCAAAGGCCAGCACCTTTATTCTCTCATAACGCGGCACGTGTCCAGATACTTCCCTGTTTACAGACAGGCATCCTTCCCCTTCCGGAAGATAGATTATATTTGCAGCATGGCTGATCAATTTGGGGTTAATCAGCTTTAATTCCATTGTTTCCTCCTTTTCTGTCTGATATCGTATGACAAACATGCTTTTATTGATGCCGACTTGATTTGCTGAAAGCCCTGCTCCCGGCCTCAGCTGATATTTCTTTGCTATCTCAGGATCCTGACTGTTTTTCAAATACGTCATCATGCATTCCAGCTCTGTTTTCGTTTCCTCCGAAACAGGGAGAGATACAGGGTCTAACTGTTTTCTCAAAATAGAATCCCCCTCTTTTTTAATATCTTTCATCGTTACACGGTAGTCTTTATGAAATTTTGTCATACATAAACACCTCTTCTACATTTTTATCAAGCGCTCTGGATATTTTAAATGCCAGTTCTAACGTCGGATCGTATTTATCATTTTCCACACAGTTAATGGTTTGCCTGGAAACACCGCAAAGCTTAGACAATTTTTCTTGTGTCATATTCGATTGCTTCCTTAATTTTTTAATCTTATTCTTCACTAAACTAAGCTCCTTTTTGTCAAAAGCGTTTGACAAAATTGTAGCATGGAATTCCTATAAATGTCCAAAAAGTTGGACAGGTTGAAATACGCACTCCCTTTTGGTACATACTAAAATAAGAAGGTTATGGGTGACTTTTTGTTTTATTGCAATGTAACTGATTGGGACTGGGACTGCGATTACCAATGTTGTCAGGTTAATGAATTTTCTTAAATACTCAACTTTCGCACCTAAGAATAAGCAAATATTTCTTGCTATTCCAAGATGAACATGTTCTTCATTACCATGCTTGCATTTTGGTGAAATATCCGGCCTTTTTGGAATTGATGATGGTGCATAGCTCCGCTCCGGCCAACCACTTCGCTTTCCATGGGGACGGCTTCAGCTAACTTGAAAAGAAAACCGCTTTTCAAGTGGATCTTCAGCTCGCCCTGTTCCCATAGGAGTCTGCGTGGTTGGCCTGCGCTCTGATAGGATTCTACAGCGAATGAAAGAAATAAGATTTTAATGAGCTGAAGGAAATAGCAACTTTCGTCTGAACAACCCAATCATGACAGCATGAATATGAAATACAGGGAATAGCATTTATGCTCAGAAAGTAATCTTGACGGAACATTTTACCATACAGCATGAAAAAGATGTTCTATCTGATTAAACATCTATTTGGTGAGTTGTTTTTTCACGTATAGAATATCCTACTAGCGGAGGCGGACCGTTTTGACTCCTGAGGGATCAGCACCATCTGAAGATCCACTTTTGCCAAGTGCTCTTCTTGGCAAAAGTTAGCTGAAGAGCGTGCCCCTAGGCAGACTAAGGCCGCAACGTCCTGTTGCAACGTCTGCACTAGTACGTCCTGTACGTCGGAAAGCAAAACGGTCCGCCGCAGCGGTCGCATTAACCTGACATCATTGAGACCTGCGATTACTCGGTCTATTAAAACCGTTGCTGCGATTACTCGCCCCATCGAAGGTCTTTTGTATGATGCCCGCTTCAAGCATAGAGAGAAACTGAAAATTCTAAGCAGGAGAACCAACAGCCAATAACGGCCCGGTTGGTTTAATTAACATTTCGCAGGGAATGAAAAGGCCCCCGCGGAATGAAGCTTCCCTTTATTCCCCGAAATTTTGTGATGTTGTATGTATCTCCTTCTTATTAAAAGTGTTATCATAGTATATGTTTTCGGAAATACGAATAGGACAATCCTATTTTTGGAGTGATTATATTGAAGGCATGGTTAAAAAATCGGACCAGGACCGAATATATTACCGTCTGTCTATTACTAATCGGTTTTATCGCATCGATGATATTTATCAATAACAATTATGATTTATATGATAGAACGATTGTTCACATTACCGATGTTCAAGAAATAAATAGAGAAGATCAGCCAGATGAGCATGGCAATCAAGATGAAAAAGTCACCCAGCATATCGTTGGAGAAGTAAAAAATGGTTCAGATAAAGGAGAAATAACTGAATTTGATAATGAATATGTCCAGTCCCTGGCATTGGACTATGAGTTATCTGCAGGCGATGAAATCTTTCTTGCTCAAGACGGAGAAGCAACAGGGGATATTAAACGGGACAAATATTTCGTGTTTGTCGCATGGATATTCCTGATTATTTTATTAGCAGTCGGAAAATCCAGAGGTGCTCTATCCGCACTGAGTTTGTTTGTCAATGCAGCTATTTTGTCATTTGCATTAGATATTTATATACAGAATCCAAGCATCAGTCTTTCTGTTATTACTGCAATCAGTATTATTATTTTCACCGTTCTCTCCTTATTGATGGCGACAGGATTTAACGAAAAAACCTATACAGCTATTTTAGCTACATTAATAGGGACCGTAATTTCATTGATGATTGCTTATGCAGCACTGCATTTCACTGGCGAACAAGGACTGCGCTATGAAGAAATGGCCTTTTTAACCAGGAACCCGGAAACCATCTTTATGGCAGGGTTACTAATCGGTTCCTTAGGAGCTGTAATGGATGTAGCCATTACATTATCAGCTTCCATGTTTGAAATGTATGAGAAAAATAACCGGATTGATTTAAAAACATTAAAAAAAGCAGGTTACGAAGTCGGGAAAGATATCATGGGCACCATGACCAATATTTTATTTTTTGCCTATGTCAGCGGGTCCCTTCCCATGCTGTTAATCTATTTTAAAAATGCAGCACCGTTCGGCTTTACCATATCAATGAACCTTTCCCTTGAATTAACACGTGCTTTAGTCGGCGGAATTGGGATTGTATTGACCATTCCGATTGCCATCTATATTTCCATTTTCTTTATCCGGAGAAAGCAGGCGAAATTATGAATGTACTTGTATTACTGGCAATCATATTATTTGCATTAATGGCTTGGGTCGGCGGTATGAAGGGCGTACGCTCTTTTATTGCCCTCTTTATCAATTTTATCATTGTGCTTATGGCTGTATTCGTCATGAATGACCCGTCCGGGAATCCAATTATTATTACGCTTATTGCATGTGGTTTCATCAGTGCTGTCAGCTTGTTCTTCATCAACCGGGTAAATAATAAAACGATGCTTGCTTTCTTATCTACGATTGCAACAATGGTTATTTTAATCTTTTTCATTATTATTTTAACCGAACAATCCATGATTTATGGACTTGGGGAAGAAGAATCTGGAGAAATCACAGCTTTCAATGTGCATATTGGATTAAATTTCATTCAAATTGCTACAGCTGTGATTATTATGAGCACGATTGGGGCGATTGTAGATACTGCCATTTCAATCACCTCTCCGATGCGTGAAATCCACGACCAGAATCCGGAAATTTCCAGAAAGAATCTATTCTTCGCCGGCATTCGTATTGGCCGTGATATTCTAGGTACAAGCACAAACACGCTATTCTTCGCCTTTTTCGGAGGGTATATGGGGCTGCTAATCTGGTTTAAGGATTTAGATTACTCTCTTGGCCAAATTATAAATGCCAAAGTGTTCAATGATGAAATGCTTGGAATCCTTATTTCGGGCCTTGGCATCGCTCTGGTTATTCCGATTGCTTCTCTGATGAGTGCATATTATTTGAAGAAGCAGAAAAAGGACATCGCGTTGGATGAGCAGAAATAGGTAAAAGCAGCCTTACGCTGTTTATGTTTAGAAATAAGCCCGAATGATTCCGCTTGGAATACATTCGGGTTTTTATCTACAATATAAAAACGTCCATTACATCATTAAACTTAATGATTGTAAAATCCTTTTGACCCAGCTTATCAACTATAGCTATGTGCTCGTCTTGATAGTTAATGCTGTCTATATATCCTTTTATATGATGAACATGACAATCCTGATAGCATTTCACTTCAATAAGCAAATTATCTTTATGTGCGATAATTAATTGAAAGCAATTCTGCTTCCGTTGCCGCTCATTTAACATTGTTTTTTCTTTCGTATTCCTTTCTTCCTGTACACCAATATTCAAGCCCCGACGCTCCTTTTTACACACCCTATGGATAAAATATTTTCTATCTTAAAGCTGCGCACCTGTTTTTTATAGTAACAATAAGCAAGAATCCTTTTATCATCTATACCTACGACGCGAATAACACGCTGCGTTACATTGTTATGGCGGTCGATATAATAGATCATGATTTTTTCCTTTTTATCCAGAGAATGATGAAGTAATCCAATCATATTTATTCCTCCAAATAAGAACTTTTGTTCTGAACATTTGTTCTTATTATATCAAAAAATAAGAAAGAGTAAACATGAAATAAATGGATGAATGTGTTTTAAAAGAAACGAGCGATAATCCGTTCAAGTATTTGGATTTTGGGACCAAAAATGGTGCTGATTAACATAATTAGCCCGCCAGCTCCCTTGCATCAAGCTATATTTGACTTTTCTCATATTTCATATTAAAATGTATCCACAGTTACATAAGAACTCTTATTGAGAGTGGCGGAGGGACTGGCCCGATGAAGCCCGGCAACCTTTCTAGAACTCGTTCTAAAAAAGGTGCTAAATCCTGCAAAGTGCATAATGTGCTTTGGAAAATAAGAGAGGACGTTTCGTAAATGAACTTATTCAACCTCTCTAGAACAAAATAGAGAGGTTTTTTATGTAGCATTTAAACACATGTAAAAGGGGTTATCTTACCATGCAAACAGTTACTGTAAAGGGATCGCCCAGCCATTATCAAATCGGTGAAGGTTCTCTGGAATACCTGATAGAAAATCTGAATGACTTGCGGGTGAAGCGGATTGCTGTAGTTGCCGGGCGTACTGCTTGGGAAAAAGCAAAACCATATCTTCCTTCTGCATTGCTGGATCAAATAGAGGAAAAAGATATACATACTGCAGATGGGCATTGCACCGTGGAACGAACTGACAGACTGGCCTCGATTTATGAAGAACAGCAAATAGATGCTGTCATCGGCATCGGCGGGGGAACAGCTCTGGATATTGCCAAAGCAGCGGCTGCCAATGCGCAAATAAAAAGTATCTTAATCCCAACGATTGCCGCCACCTGCGCAGCTTGGACGCCATTAAGCGTCTTTTATCAGGAAGATGGTGCTCATTCTCATTACACTGAGTTTCCTGAATCTAATACACTCGTAGTGGTAGAACCAGCAATTATTGCAGAAGCTCCTGTAAAATACTTAAAAGCAGGCATTGGCGATACGTTAGCCAAATTCTATGAAGCTCGCTCTCTAGTTGAAGCCTTCTACCCTGAAGGCACGCTTCCAGTCTGGCTGCAAATATCTCAATTCGCCGCTCGTGCCTGCAAGGATATTTTGCTGGATGACAGTGAAGCAGCAATCCAAGCTTGTGAGAGTAACCAAGTCACTGATGCTCTTATTCGTGTTATCGAAGCAATTATCGCAACAGGCGGTATGGTTGGCGGCTTCGGCGGAAAAGCTGGACGAATTGCAGGTGCGCATTCCATTCATAATGGGTTAACTGCTGCCCCGCAGATTGCCGATTCACTTCACGGGGAAATTGTATCCTACGGCATTTTAGCTCAGCTTGCTATCGAACAGGATAAAAACGAGCTTACGAAGCTATTAGCTTACTATGATACATGGGGCTTCCCGACAAAATTAGCAGACTTCTCCATACATACGGATGATCAGGAGCTGCTGGAAACCATTGCGAAAAAAGTGACACGGGAAGAAGAATCCATTCATTTGATGAAAGAAGAAATTAATGCAAATACCGTTATCGACGCATTTTTACAACTTGAGAGTGTTACTAAATAAAAAAAGAAAGTAGGAAAATCATCATGAAAAAGAAATATTTACTTCTTATTACAGCTTTATTATTCGTTTTCCTCGCTGCTTGCGGAGGAGATGAGGAAGAGAGCGGTTCAGATTTACTTGAAGACGGCGTATTGACAGTAGGTGTAACAGCTGGTCCACATGAAGAAATTGTTGAAAAAATAGCTGAAATTGCAGCAGAAGACGATTTAGAAATTGAAACTGTGGTTTTTAGTGATTATGTGATGCCAAACGTTTCACTGGATGAAGGTGAAATTGACATCAGCAGCTTCCAGACAGAGCCTTTTATGGACAGCATGGTGGAAGAAAGAGGCTTGGATATAGTGAAGGTAGCAGATACCGTTACTTTCCCGATGGGAGTTTATTCCGAATCGGTTGATTCTCTGGAGGACCTTCCTGATGGCGCAACATTAGGGCTCCCTGGCGACCCTACAAACAGCGGACGTGCTTTATTATTATTTGAACAAGCTGGTCTTATCACATTAGAAGAAGGCTTGGGTGTAAATGCAACCGTAAATGATGTAATTGACAATCCGAAAGACCTTGAATTACTGGAATTAGACTCTGCACAAATTCCAAGACAGCTTGGCGAAGTTGATGCAGCAGCAATCAATTCAAACTTTGCAATTGAAGCAGGGCTTTCACCCAATGATGATTCGCTCTTTATCGAGCAGGATTCTACATTCGTTAACTTGATTGCAGCTCGTACAGAAAACCAAGATGATGACGTTGTTCAGCAGTTTATTGATATTTACCATACAGACGAAGTGAAAGAATTTATTGAAGAAAACTTTGACGGCTCTGTTGTTCCAGGCTGGTAAATCCATATTTTCAGGTAATATACCAGACTACTATACTTAAAGGAGAAAACAGCATCATGAGAATACAGAAAAAGATATATGTACTTGCATTTATTGCTCTGTTCAGCCTGATACTTGCCGCCTGTGCCAGTGAACCAGATGACAATGCATCCTCTGACAGCAATACGACAGAGGGAGGATCGCAGGGCGGCGATTTAATTATTACCACACCAGCCGATGCTGTATCGCTTGACCCGGCAGCATCCAATGATACTCCGTCCAGTGATGTACAAAGAAATATCTTTGAAACGCTTGTTACCCAGGATGAAAATATGGAAAATCAGCCTTTGTTGGCAGAGGAGTGGGAACAAATTGATGATACGACATGGGAATTCAAGCTTCGTCAAGATGTGACCTTCCATGACGGCTCTGATTTTAATGCGGAGGTTGTAAAGGCAAATATTGACCGTACGCTTGATCCGGAAATTGGTTCTCCACGGGCGATCATGTACAATATGATTTCCGAGGTAGAAGTTATTGACGATTACACTGTTCATTTTAAAACAGAATATCCTTTTGCAGCGTTACCGGCACACCTTGCTCATCCCGGCGGTGTGATGATTTCAAAAGACCAGATTGAAGAAGACTATGCTGCAATGGAAGATGGCGAAGAAGCAGGTACTGTCATCAGTGTAAACCCGCAAGGCACCGGCCCTTTCAAATACGAAGAATGGAAGCCAGGACAGCAGGTACGCTTAGTTAACAATGAAGATTATTGGGGCGAACCGGCACTGCTTGATTCCGTAACTTTCAAAGTAGTTACAGAAGATCTGACCCGTGTCGCAGAATTAGAGACTGGTGCTTCTCAAATCGCTAATTCCCTTAGTCCGTCAGATGTAGCTCAAATTGAAAATTCCGATCATTTATCAGTGCAGTCTCAGGACAGCCTGGCATTATCGTATTTAGGTTTTAACATGGACAAGGAACCGTTTGATGATGAACGTGTCCGTCAGGCAATTGCAAAAGCCATTAATAAAGAGGAAATTCTTTCCGGAATCTATGACGATGTCGGGATCCCCGCACACACCCCGATTGCGCCAAGTGTATTCGGATACAGTGAAGATGTAGAGGATCACGAATATAATCTGGAAGAGGCCAAAGAGTTACTTGCTGAAGCAGGCTATGAAAATGGGTTTTCTACCACGATTTGGACAAATGATGACCGTCAGCGCATCGATACAGCAACAACAATCCAAGCACAGCTGAAGGAAATTGGTATCAATGCGGAAGTAAGAACCGTGGAATGGGGAACAATGCTGGAACAGACTGCCAACAGGGAACATGATATGTTTGTCTTTGGCTGGACCACTGTTACCGGTGATGCGGACAACGGGCTATATCCTTTATTCCATTCAGATAATTTAGGCGAACCAGGAAATCGCACCTTCACAGAAGATGAAGAACTCGACGATTTATTAGATCAAGCCCGCCAGGAAAGTGATCCAGATGAACGATTAGAGCTTTACCGCCAAACCCAGGAATTACTTGCGGAAATCACGCCAATGGTTTATATCCATCACCAGCAATATTTGTTAGGTGTTGATGACAGCGTAAAAGGACTGACACAGTCTCCGACACAGCTGTTAAATTTAAAAGATGTTTCTATTGAAGAATAAAGAATCTCCCCTTGTCTATGATGGGCAAGGGGAGTTTTTTATTGAATGCTGTTAACAAAGGATTACAGCAGTATTCAGCTTCGTATGTACAAACAATACAAAACAGCCTCCCTATCTTCAACGGAAGCCTCTATCTCTTCCGAAGTTAAAAATAGGTTTGAAAAAAGGTTTTCTGTTTATATATCTAGAATTTGTTATCTAAGCATTTTTTTACTATGATGGAACTAAACATGTCTGAAGATTTTTATTTTAACAAGCGAAGGGAATGTACCCATTTTGATACTTTATCGTTTACCCATATTAATTCTGACGACTGGAATTGTTTATATATTTATTTCACCATCTGAGCCATTAGCATTTAGTATTTTCTTCAAGGTGATTCCAATGGTGCTGATTCTGATTTATGCTTTTGAAAAATCGCTGCCTAAACGAAAGTCCACGCATTATTGGATTATTGGCGGTATCAGCTTGTGCTTGATTGGGGATGCGACGCTGCAGTGGTTTTTCATCGGCTTGACCGCGTTTTTTATCGGACATGTACTATATATCGTTGGATTTTTAAAAGAATGGCGTTTTTCTTTGCCAAGAAGTCTTTCTGCAGTTCCGCTTATTCTTTTTGCTGTTTGGATTGGTTATCAGCTTGTGAGTAGTCTGCAAACAAACGCGGAGACAGGTTTCATCTTTCCTGTCATTTCCTATATTGGAATTATCACGCTTATGGCGTTCACAGCAATCATGACAGGAAATCGCTGGGCTATTCTCGGCAGCCTTCTATTTATTATTTCTGACAGCGTTCTAGCGTGGAACATGTTTATCACCGGCTTTACAGGCGCTCATGAAGTCATTATGCTTACGTATTATAGTGCTCAATTTCTTATCGCCCACAGCTTGTTTACCATTGATTCGAAGCAAAAAGGAATGGCTTGGTAATCGCTAAGTCTTCTTTTCACCCTCTGGGCATAAGTGCGACTTTAGCTCTGTCTACGCCTGTCGGCTTGCCAATCGCTAAGTCTTCTTTAAAGGAGATGAGCTCGAGGGCGACGGAAAACGGAGTATATTTCTAGGGCCTAAGATTACTCACCCCATGAAACCCGTTGGAGTGACTAGCTCCAACTATTTCTTATTTCTTAAATAAAGAAAAGCCCTCTTAAGAAAACAATTTTTCAGTAAGAGGGCTTTTCTTATATAAGCGACGTTAGCTCTGGGTGCTTCTGCATGAGATCTACATAATGAATCAAATCATCTGACAGCTTATTTAAGCGGTCAATGACGTTTTGATTCGAGATTACATAGTTTGTATAATCTTTTTCTTCAACAAATACATATTTCGGAATCACCCATGCGTGCATATAGTGAAGAATCGGCTTCAAATGCTGCTCGGGTACTAAATAATGCTTTGTTGTTCCTGCTGTTGCAATAATAGCAACCACTTTATTCCGAAATGCATCCATTGGCAGAAGGTCGAACAGATTTTTTAATGTTCCTGGAATAGATGCTTGGAAAACAGGCATTCCAATCAAAATACCATCTGCTTGCATGATTTTTTCTAATAAGATTTTCGTATCGCCTGTATAATCTTTATAAGAACGTCCGTCACTAAAAACCATGTCATAATCCTTCAAATCTAACATCTCTGCTTCTACCCCGGTATGTTCTTTTTCAATATATTTCAATGCATGGTCCACAGCGACTCTTGTTTTTGAGCCAATCGTGGAGCCGGAAATTCCAACTATCTTCACGGAGCATCCTCCTATATGGTGGTCTTATTCTGTATTCAGAAGTTTCGATTTTTAGATTCTCTCGTCCGTCTATTCATATATATGAATATGTATTTACGCTGTTTCCTGCTCTGCAAAGACTCGCCTCAAAAGAAGCACGTTTCTGCATTTGGAGAACCTGTAAATATAGGAATGAGAATGTTTCTCAAAACAGTTATTACCTGTATTATACCTAGTTAACTAACAGAAATACAATAAGATGCTTACCCATAGAGGCCTTCCTGAATTGCAGCGCTTCATTCGAGATGCCATTGATATTTTTTTAAATCGACGTATCCGCTGGAACTCACCAGGACACCTTCTGCTTCCAGACGTGTGCGCTGCTCCCAATTTCCCTCTTCATTCGGAATAGCTAATTGCCCCTTTGCATTGATCACACGATGCCAGGGCAATTGATGCTTTTTGCTCATGGAATGGAGCACGCGGACAACCTGTCTTGCGGCTCTCGAATTGCCAGCTTCTCTTGCTATTTGGCCGTAAGTCATTACTTTTCCAGACGGGATCTCCCGTATTATTTTAATAACTTCTTCCGTAAAAGGTGTCATCCTTTATCATTCCTGTTCCACATTATTATTTCACGTATTTTCTCGGTACCCTTTTGCCAATTAAACAAACCGTTTCATAATGAATGGTCTGCATTTGCTCTGCGACAATATCTAAAGAAATATAGCCCTCACTCGGCTCGCCAAAAATGGTAACAATATCATTCTCATGAACGCCATCTACATCGGACACATCCACCATGGTCTGATCCATACAAATGCGTCCGACAATCAGGCATTCCTTCCCGCGAACGGTCACATGTCCTTGATTGGATAAAAGACGTGAAAAGCCATCGGCATAACCAATCGGCAGGGTTGCAACCTTTGTTTTTTTCGTTGTTGTATAGGTTCTGCCATAGCTGATAGATTGTCCAGCCTGAACATTTTTAATGTAAACCGGCTTTGTTTTTAAGCTCATCACCTGTTTTAATGGCAGGATTTCTTTGAGGTGCGGTTCAGGATAAAGCCCATACAAGCTGACTCCGACGCGTACCATATCCAGATGCATTTCTGGATAGGCAATGGTCCCCGCACTATTACAGCAATGCTTGATTGGAATCTGACAGCCTTTTGCTTCTACTGCCTGATAAATTTTCTGGAAGCTTTCAAATTGCTGATACGTATAAGCACTGGATTCTCCATTGTCGGCTTCCGCAAAATGCGTAAAGATTCCTTCCAGTTCTATTTCTTCCCGGTCTAATGCGCGGCATAAATCCACAGCTTCTTCTGCGGTACGGACACCGATACGAGTCATTCCGGTATCCACTTTGATATGGACTTTTGCTGTTTTCTGTAAGGTATCTGCAGCCTGACAGATGGCTTCGATTGTCTCTTCTGAATAGACAGTCAGCGTGACATCTTGTTCTACTGCTTTATGAACGGCATGAGCTGGCGTATAGCCCAATAATAATATCGGTGCAGTAATTCCTGCTTCTCTCAAAGACAGCGCTTCATCTAAGATTGCTACTCCAAGACAGTCCGCCCCATTTGCCAGCGCCTCTTCTGCAATCGGCACAGCTCCATGCCCGTATCCATCTGCCTTCACCACTGCCATAAACCGCGCTCCTTCACGGATATGCTGTTTAAATTGTTGTACATTAAACGCTAATGCTTGTAAGGATACTTCTGCCCAAGTATCACGAAAACTGGTTGTTATCATGTGTTTCCCACCTTGTCTAACATCATCATTTTTATTTTTTCGGTCTATTTTTCAGATTAATATAATACATCATATCCATTTTAGCACTTCCATTCTGTGTTGGATAGTTATACTCAGCCTGCTTGACAGACATAGTGAAAGCACGTTTATCTAAAAAGTGCGAGAAGGCAGCATTGAAATATCTTTCCCAATTGCCTTTATTTCTTTACACTAAATATAAATATACGTATGATTCCTATTGTCAGGGAAAACTATTTTATCGATGGAGGTTGAGAACATGAAACAAATCTTTCTGGCGCTGATTGGAACCATTTTATGTGCTCTGGCAACGACCATATTCGCCATGCCAAACCAAATTGCAGATGGAGGCATTCTAGGTATTGCACTTTTACTCTTTTATTCTCTCGGATGGTCGCCCGGGATTGTTACGATGGTTGCTTTTGTCCTATTACAACTCGTCAGTTTTAAATTTCTTCCTAAAAGCATCGTGATAAAAACAATGGTTAATGTCCCTCTTCTATCCTTGTTTATCTTTTTAACGGAAAATATCGTAACACAGCCTCTGGGTGATTCTCTGGTAGCCGCTATTTTTGCAGGCCTCACAATGGGAATCGGGTTTGGTTTGATTATCCAAGCGGGCAGCTCCATTGGAGGTACTTCGACAATAGCTCGTCTGCTCGCACAGCGCTATGAATGGAATGTCGTACTAACCACCTTCATCATGGACGCCGTTATCGTATTAGCCGGGGTTTTCATTATTGGCCCGCTTTACACACTATATACCATTATTGCTTTATCCATAGGGAAGGTCGCCAGCGACTATGTGATTGGCGGTTTTGATTCTAAGAAAGCAGTCACGATTATTTCACCGGAATTTAAAAAAATAGCTCATCAGATTAATACAGTCATGGCGTCTAGTGCAACTTTTATCAATGGCTCTGGATCCTATACAGATCGCCAGCATTATATCCTTTATATTATCGTACCCAGTTACCGCCTCTTAACACTTAAACGAATTATCAGGGAAATCGATTCCAGTTCATTTATCGTTGTCCATAACGTGAAGGATGTATCTGGCGGCACTTTCTTTGCTCCGACGACAGAAGATGAAGCAGCCTTTACCGGATTTGAGGAAGAAGCAATTATTCCTGAACCGGAGGAGGTTTCATCGGATAATACTGCCGATAAAACAGATGTTTGATGATGTACCAATAAAGAAGTGAGCTGCTTCTTAGAAAACAGCTCACTTCTTTATTGTTTCTTTAGAGGACTCTGAGTCCGTGCGGCGGACAACATTCCACTTGCTCCCAAATAATTGAATACTTTTTTCTACCTTTTTTATCACTTCATCTGCTCTTTCATAAATAATGCCCCGCAAATCATGGACCTGCCGTATTAATTTTTCAAGCCATGCTTCCTGCTTATCGAGCCTTTCATGAAGAACAGCCAGTTCCTCTTTTCTTTGATTATCCATTTCATCCAACTTATTTCCTTGTTCTTCCACTTTTTTCTTCACTGCTTCACTTACTTCATCTATTTTTTCAAGCTTAACCTGAATCAATGCCTGGTTGGCTTTGAAGCCATCTTCCTCTTCTTTTGCACTTTCTTGAGCAGCAATAATTTGATTGAGCTGCTTGTTTTCCTTCTTTATATTTTTATCAAGTACATCTAATCGGTTGAATACCTTCTCCTGCATCTGCTGCTGATCTTTTTTATTTTTGTCCATTTCCTTCAATCGTTTCGCAATACGCTCCAATTGCTGATTTTTAGCAAAGGTATCCCGCTGCAGCTGCTGCAATACTTTCACAGATTCCCTCTGCATTTCCAGCTGCTTTTGCTCTCTCTCACTTGCATATTCATAAACAAACGTTTCTTGATTAGGCGAAGCTCCTTTTATATCTTCTGCATAAATGTGCTTCTCCTGGTTCAGATATACCATTAACATCACCTCTAAAATCAGCTTATGCACAAAGAAAAAAATAGGACGAATTTTGGTTATCTGCCTAATTGGATAGATGGAAAAAAACCTAAGCGGTATAGTCACTCAGGTTTTATTCTTTATTGCTATTTATATTTGGATAAAGATACCTCGCTCCGGGGAAGTCTAGCTGAGGTTTTGTGAGCAGGAGAAGCAACCCGAAGAAAGGATTTAGCAAAGCTTCGAGCTGTTCCGTTTGTTTCTCTAATTTCGATGGGTGGTACTATGTGTTCGAGCTTTAAACGCATCGATAAATTGTTCAGGTGAAGATTTTATAATGTAGGCATAAACTCCTTTAAGCGTGTGTAAATAAAGCATTCCCTTTGTCTGGTTCCCAGTAAGTCGATACGAAATATCCATTACATTTTCAATTGGAAATTCCCTGTACTTTGTAGCGATTTTGTCTTCATAAAGATACATATAACGTTGCTCTTCTGTATCCTTTTGCTCTAATGCACTTACTTGACGGACTACTTTTACATACGGTTGTTTGGCAATAAATTGCATTGTCTCCTCCGCTAGTTCAGCTTAAACTTTATATCCCTAAGGGCGGTAAAAAGCGCTTTTGAACATTTTTTTATGGATTAGTTTTCTGCAACGCGCAAATGATTCTTTCTCCATTGCAGCCATTGGCTTTCTCTCGTTTTACGCGGTAAGAACTGACGGATATCCTCTTCATGATATCCTACCTGCAAACGTTTGGCATCGACCATAATCGGACTGCGTAAAAGACGCGGGTATTCCTGAATAATTTCCAGCAGCTCCTGCAATGGCAATGCTTCAATATCAAGATCTAAATCTTTATAAATCTTAGAACGTGTGGAAATAATCTCATCTGTACCTTCCACCGTCATCCGAAGAATATTTTGTAATTCGTTTACGGTCAGAGGTTCTCTGATTACATTACGTTCTGTATACTCAATCCCGTTTTTCGTAAACCATTGTTTTGCTTTTCTTGTTGATGAACATGCTGCACCATAAATTGTAACTGTCATTAATCATACCCCATTTATATATAGTTTCTTTCTTCAAACCATCAGAAAAGTTCTATACTTGCCTGTCAGCACTTGATAACCCTTTGCTTAACAAATCCATTTCAATACGAAAATTATCTAGAGCTTCTTCACGAGAAAGATTCCTGGATAGCTGATCCACAATATTTCGAAATGTAACAGACGTTAAAATCTGCATAACATGGAAAAACTCTTGTTTACTTTCGATATTCAGCTTTTTAAAATCAACTAAATCTTTTACTTGATTCATTGCGTCTACTTCATTATGCTTTCCTAAGAATAACTCTGTAAATGAATCTTCCACTTCATGTGTCACATTCAATACGGCATTCTTTAAAAACTGCAAATGCTTCTCTTCGGACAATTCTATCAGTGTTACCCGAAAAACCTTATCCATGGAAGCCATCAAATCTCCATCTGTTTCGCGCAACAGGCTTAAAAAATAAGCACGGCGTTTATCTGTATGAAGCTTTAATAAATAATAAAAAGCATCTTCTTTGCCATCAAAATATTGATAAAAACTTCCTCTTGAAACACCTGCAAGCTTTACAATATTCGCAATGGAGGCCTGCGATAACGGTGCTCTTGCAAATTCTTTTTCAACCGCTTGCAATAATTTTGCCCGTTTGGAATCGTTTAAATTAAAAAATGTTGATGTAG
Organism: Oceanobacillus sp. FSL K6-0251; assembly: GCF_038004725.1. Taxonomy (NCBI): domain Bacteria; kingdom Bacillati; phylum Bacillota; class Bacilli; order Caryophanales; family Bacillaceae; genus Oceanobacillus; species Oceanobacillus sp. FSL K6-0251. The sequence continues at coordinate 4,400,634 of NZ_JBBORS010000001.1, forward strand.
GCATATTCTTGCTCCTCCATAACCTATTGTGACACAATGTCATGTCCTATAATTCTATATTAAGTGACACGATGTCATAAGTCAATTATTTTTATGACATCGTGTCACTTTATTTATAAAATGTGACGATTCTATGGCAGGCAAACGATTGCTTTTTCATTAGTGTACACTTTTCCTCCCTCTGCTAAACACCTTTAGTTAAAAATGCTTCTTTCCCAGCTTCATTTAACTGCCGACCTAATCATTGTATTCCCTCACTATGCTATTTCATAACCTTAAAAATTAAACAAGATAGGAAAATTTCTAAAAGTTATCAGCTTAAAAAATAAGAATGTTTATAAAGATAGCTGAAAATAGCCGCTCCGGAAAAACACTACGCTAGATAGGTTTTATTGCTATCTGTATCAAAATTAATAAAATTCACTATCCTTCAAACAAAAGAACACCGCATAGAAGGCTATGCCTTCCACACGATGCTTTTTCATCAAACCATAATCTTACTCATATCATTCGTAAATGCCACTGGATCTTCAATCGGCAGCCCTTCAATCAATAACGCCTGATTGTAAAGCAGGTTGGTATATAACGCTAGTTTATCCTGATCATTCCCCTGCGCTGCTTCGAGTGCTTTAAAAATACTGTGGTCTACATTGATTTCCAGCACTTTATCTGCCTGAATCTGCTGATTATCCGGCATCGCATTAATAATTTTCTCCATTTCCAGAGAAATCTCACCATCTGCAGAAAGCACGACCGGATGGGATTTCAGACGCTTGGAAGCCCGAACATCCTTCACTTTATCACCAAGCACCTCTTTCATTGCTGTAAACAGCTCATTATGACTTTCTGTTTCTTCCTTCTCTTCCTCTTTTTCATCGGCTTCAATTCCTAAATCACCGCTGGAAACGGAACGGAATTCCTTATCCTGATATTGCATCAGCATTTTAATCGCAAATTCATCCACTTCATCTGTGAAATAAAGAATTTCATAACCTTTATCTGCAACAATTTCCGTTTGCGGAAGCTTTTCAATACGCTCATTGGAATCTCCAGAAGCATAATAGATATATTTTTGGTCTTCCGGCATACGTGATACATATTCCTCTAACGTTACCAGCTTTTTCTCTGTAGAAGAATAGAATAGAAGCAAGTCTTGCAATTCTTCTTTATACTGGCCGAAATCACTGTACACGCCAAATTTGATTTGCTGACCGAATGCTTTAAAGAATGTTTCATATTTTTCACGTTCATCGCGAAGCAGGCTTAACAGCTGCTGTTTTATTTTCTTATGAATATTTTTCGCAATGATTTTCAGCTGACGGTCATGTTGCAGCATTTCCCTGGAAATATTTAAGGATAAATCTTCTGAGTCGACCATTCCTTTTACAAAGCTGAAGTAATCAGGCAGTAAATCTGCACATTTTTCCATAATCAAAACACCATTTGAATAAAGCTCTAAGCCTTTTTCGTACTCCCTGGAGTAATAATTAAACGGCGTTTGCTCTGGAATAAATAGAATTGCATTATAACGGACTGCTCCATCTACATTGATATGAATATGGCGCAACGGCTGATCAAATCCGTACCGTTTCTCCTGATAGAAATTGGTATAATCTTCGTCTGTTAATTCGCTCTTATTTTTCTTCCAAATAGGAACCATTGTGTTCAGCGTCTGCTCTTCAATCACATCTTCATACTCATCTTCTGTTCCTTCTTTTAACTTGCTTTCCGTAACATCCATTTTAATTGGATAGCGGATAAAGTCAGAGTATTTCTTGACGATTTGTTTTAAAGTAGCTTCTTCTAAAAACGTATCATAATTGTCTTCTTCTTCGTTTTCTTTTATTTCAAGGATAATCTCTGTGCCAACTTCTTCGCGGTCAATCGGCGTAATCGTATAGCCGTCTGATCCCTGTGAAACCCATTGATATCCTTCTTCACTGTCAATCGATTTTGTTAATACGGTCACTTTATCCGCAACCATAAACGCTGCATAAAAGCCGACACCAAATTGACCAATAATATCATGGCCGTCTTTAATTTCATTTTCTGATTTAAACGTATGTGAACCACTCTTAGCAATCACACCGAGGTTATCTTCCAGCTCTTCCTTTGTCATTCCAATTCCCGTATCTACTACAGTCAACGTACGTTTTTCTTTATTAGGAATCAGTTTGATATAGTAATTGCTTTGATCGAATGTTAAAGCATCATCTGTTAATGCTTTATAATAAATCTTGTCAATAGCATCACTTGCGTTAGAGATTAATTCACGCAAGAAAATCTCCCGTTGTGAATAAATGGAGTGGATGACCATATCTAATAATTTCTGTGATTCTGCTTTAAACTCGTGCTTTGCCATAATGCGCTCTCTCCTTTTTCTGTTTTTAGCACTCTCTCTCACAGAGTGCTAAACCTCTATTACATGAATACCATATTCTATTTTAACTGTCAATATTAGTCGCATATAGCCTAAACAACATGTATAATAGAAAATATATAGAAGAGGAGGGGTCTCGATGCTTCATGAATGGTTAAAAGATTCCAAACATACCGTCGTTTTCACTGGCGCAGGAATGTCTACAGAGAGTGGGCTGCCTGACTTTCGTTCCACAAACCGGGGACTTTGGAGAAAGAAAGACCCAAGCAAAATCGCAAGTGTAGATGCTTTAAATCATCACGTAGAGGATTTTATCGAATTTTATCGGGAGCGCGTCCTGGGCGTCAAAGAAGTTGGTCCGCATAAAGGACATCACATTCTTGCCGATTGGGAAAAGAATGGACTGATCCAATCGATTATTACCCAAAATGTGGACGGTTTTCATCAGGCTGCAGGCAGCAGACACGTTCATGAGCTTCATGGAACCCTGCAAGAGCTGCATTGCCAAAGCTGCGGGAAAATCTACGACAGTTCTGCTTATTTAAATGAAGACTATCACTGTTCCTGCGGCGGAATACTCAGACCTTCTATTGTATTATTTGGGGAAATGCTCCCTGAGGATGCCTTTTCTGCTGCGTTTGAGCATGCAAAGAAAGCCGATTTATTTATCGTGCTAGGTTCCTCTCTATCGGTTACGCCAGCCAACCAATTCCCGGAAATCGCAAAACAAAGCGGCGCCAAACTTGTCATTGTCAACCAGGAGAAAACACCATTAGATGAGTTTGCAGATGAAGTTGTTTTTGACCGGAAGATTGGAGCTTATTTAGAAGAAACGGATCAATTATTATAAAACAGATAAAAGGCAAGGAGGCGCTGCACGCTTCCTTGCCTTTCTTGATGGATTAAAATAAATATGGCGGCAAATGTTTTAAGCGGGGCGAGTAACCGCAGCCCCAAATTTCGGTCTTAGGCCATCCATTTAGGCGGTGTATTCTTATTCCAATAAATATCCCCGATATGATAATGCTTTTGGAATCCATCCTCACTTAAATGGTAATGAAAATTAAAATAATACCCTTCCAATGGCCGGTTTTCCCGGCGGACATGAAACTTTGCCAATGTTTTGCTGGTGCTGTTATTGGAAACATTGAAAATCCGCTCTCCATAGCCGTCTGAAGGTTTTTCGGTAATCGCTATATCCTTGTATATGTCAGAATGCTCGACAAGATCAGACAGCACCAATTCCATCTGTGGTAAAATCATAGCAGAAAATTCATCCTCGACCTTCCCCGCAATCCTCGTTCCAAATTTTTCGATACTCAATTTTTTCGCCTCTTCATGAAGGTGGCCAAGAAAAGCTTCCCTTGGATCTTCTACATTGTATGATTGGGTGGTTTCCTCGATAACAGATGTTGTTTCGAGATCCGATGAAGAAGACACACTGCTGTCATCCCGCTTATTGGCGTCGACTTCCAAAAGATTTGTTGGCGTATAGATACCCAATGTTAAAATTGTTATAAATACGACTGCTATTTTTCTCCACCAGAGCTTCATCTGCTTCACCCATCTTCCGTATCCGTTTTCTTTATTTTACCATGAATCCATTTCTTGTCTATCCAACCATTTTACTTTTTTGAATATTGGAAGAAAATAATTTGTTATACGGAACATTCTGTTTATACATTTTTTTACAACTTAAGAAATCATATAGGGTGATTTTACCTTATACCGGCCAGCCTTCACGCTTATATGCCATATCCCAAAACATATATTCATAGCGGCTCGTATTCAGAAAAATAGCTTCTAAATGATCCAGTTCTGCTTCCGAACAGCCTTCCGCAAGCTCGTCTAATTTTTCAATCAGCCACTTGCCGATGGAACCAAATTCATCCGAGCTGTACATTTTCACCCATTCTCCATACTGTTCATGCTCCAGTGCACCCGGCTTTTTTGCCAGCTCCAGACCAATTTCATAATAACTCCAGGCACACGGCAGAATCGCTGCAATCAATGCTGCTAAAGAACCTTTCTGTGCCTCTGCAAGCATATTACTGCTGTAGGCAAGCGTTACAGGCCCTGGAACCGTAGATTCTAGTTCCTCCCTGGAAATACCGAGACGCTCGGCATACTGGCGATGAAGCTCCATTTCGAAATTCAGGGTTTCATCCAGCGATTTAGCAAAGCCAGACATAGTATCTAAATCTTTTGCAAGCACCGTTCCCATTGCGATTACTTTTGAGTACTCTATCAAATACTTGTAATCCTGACACATGTAGAATTTAAATGACTCTATATCGAGTGTACCGTTACCAATTCCCTGCACAAATGGATGCTGGTGGCTTTTCTCCCAAATTGAATCTGCTGACTTTCGAATACGTTCTGTAAATTTCATGTATATGCGCTCCCTTTTCTATCATTTTTAGTAACTGTCTTATTCCTGTTTTTCTGTTTGACACCATTTCAAAATAAATTGCAGCAGGGACACTGTATAATCTACTAACTCGTCGATGTTTACCTGCTCATCCACGGCATGGGCGTGCTTCAATTCACCAGGTCCATAGCAGACCGTCGGAATCCCGTATGCTGCAAGCCAGCCGCCATCAGTTACTGTTTCCGACATTCGGACTTTCGCTTCCTCGCCAAAAGCTTTGCTATGACTCTCCTGTAACATCGCAAAAGCAGCATGTTCTTTATCTACGGAGAAAGACGGGAAAATTTCACCCCGGTCCACAATCATCGATTCGCCTCCCCATTCAAAGGCGGGTGGATTATCCCGCATCCAGACATCCGCTTCAGCCGTCTTGCGTAAATGGGACTCAATTTCTGCAGCAACCTGCTCAGAAGTCTCATCGGGATAATAATGAACGGTAATCCATAGGCGGCATTCATCAGCAATAAAAGCAGCATGTCTGCCTCCTTCAATCACTGCCGGGTTGATGGTATTGGTTCCTGGGGGAAAGCCTGGATAGGATTTGGTCACTGCCCAATGTCGCTCCAGCTCCTGCAACGCAATAAGGAGCTTATTCATCTTTTCAATGGCGCTGGCTCCTTTCATCCCGCCGCCTGCATGAATGAGCTGGCGACGTGTACCATCATGGTGCGTGATTGGACTTTTCACTGTGATCCAGCCGGTAATAACGCCTCCTTGCCCATGTATTTCACAATGACTTGTATCTGCAACGATGGCATAATCCGCTGTATACCCGCGTTCTCCACATTGCTTCGTCCCTGCTTCCCCAACCTCTTCCCCAATGACGGACTGCAGAATAACATCCCCGCCAAGGCGAATCTGGTGGTCATGCAATATGCGCATCGCAAATAAACACGCTGCCAGACCGCCTTTCATATCTGCTGCACCCCGCCCAAATAATGTACGTCCTTCCACTGCTGGCTGAAATGGCGCATGCTTCCAGTTTTCACCTTCCTCTATAGAAGCGACATCCACATGCCCATTAAGAATCAAGCTGTTGTATGTATCGGAAGCAGTTCCACGTAAACAGCCGACGACATTCGGGTCACCGGGATAAACCTCCCATTGTTCTGTTTCAAAATTCATTTCCTTCAAGTAGTTCGCAATGTAAGCTTGGATAGCCTCTGTATTTCTTGCAGGCGGGGCTGGTGTTTCAAAACGAATCAAATCACTGACAAGCGCTATTAATTCGTCTTCTCGATTTCGAATCTCCTGAATTACCCTCTCCATTCAAAAACCTCCTTTTCAGCACGCAAAAAAAACCGCCTCCTGATTTAGAGAGCGGCAGAAAAGTTTGGTTCATTTGCCTAAAGGCATATCCGCCCACTTCCCTCCGCTAGTACGAACTAGATCAGGTTGGTAAGGGTCAAGACAATATGCCTCTCTCAGCTTAATAAGCACCCCTAGTGGATCCATTGCGTATGTATTTATCCCTTTTAGATTACCATACGAATTTGTAAGCGTAAAGCAGAATTTAAGAAAGGATGATTCTATACCCGCTTGTCTGCATACATATTGCTGTTTTTTTGCGCAATATCAATACAGATGAAATCCGGAATACGTTGTAACCTTCTTACAAAGGAGGTTACAGCTAGTGTACATAACTATCATAAAAAAAATAAACGTGTCCGAAACTATCTGCTTGCTACTGCCAGTTCCAATTTGGGGAATGTGATGACTGGCATGGCTCTTTTATTTCTTGCTTATGATTTAACTGCTTCTAATGCGTATACCACCCACAGGGATTGCTATCGCTCAAGTTGCTCCTTATCTGCTGTTCGGATTGATTGGAGGAGTTATTGCTGACTGGATTTCTAAAATGAAATGGTTAATTCGTATCGATTTATTTCGTTCTCCACTTCTCATCGGGTTAGTTTTGTTAGACTTCTCCAATCAGCTTGCTTACTGGCATCTAATTATTGTAAGCATCTTGATTCATTTATGCGGATGCTTATATAATCCGGCGCATCGGGCAATCATCCCGCTTATCACGAGTGAAAGGGAGAGGCCCGCAGTAGTTTAACGGACACTGTTACAAGGGGAATGACTGTTTTAGGACCTGTTTTCAGCATTATCTTCATGAATACCATTGGTGTAATCCACTTTTTCACGCTGGATGCACTCAGCTATCTATTGAGCGCGCTTTTTCTATCATTCATTCCCTTAAAGGAAGAGCAGACAGATAAAAAGCATTTTAATATATTCACAGCCATCCGGGAATTTGCTATATGGCTCCGTTCTCATAAAACCATCCGTTCCTTATTTGAGATGACAGCTTTTATTGTTTTCTTTAACACCTGGGTTTGGCAGGTTGGGCTGTTATTACTGTTACAAGAAACGATGGCGAATGCAGAAGTATGGTACAGCGTTGTAACAGGATGGTTTGGAATTATTGTTATTATTGTGAATCTGATTATTCCCTATATCTTTAAACAATTTACGCTAAAAACCTACCTTCTCAGCTCCCTTATCTGGGGGACAGGCATTTTATTCTTAGGAGGTTTACCAGCTGTCCCCCTGCTTTTTTTGGGAATTATCTGGGTAGCAGTCGGATTGCCGCTGTCTGGATTATCCAGGGTCTATTTACTGCAAAAGTATATTCCGCCAGACATGCTGGGAAGAGGTTTCAGTTTCAATGCCGTCCTGCTTTATTTTTCTAATTTTATTTCTTTAGGTTTCTTCGGACTTGTATCTTATTGGGTCTCCATCCACCTGATTTTTATCATCTGCGGGACATGTATGATGATTCTGGCTGGAGTTTATGTATTGCTTAACCTGCGAAAATAGCTTGGCCTCATACCATACAGTTTCTTGAATAGACGATTATAGACAGAAACAGAAGAAAATCCCGAATCCATCGCAACCTGCAATATCGTCGTATCAGTAAATTGCAGTTTATCCAAACTGCGTTGAATACGATAGATTTGCAGCCATGAAAATGGCGAAACACCCACCTTCTCTTTAAATACATGTGAGAGCCGGTACTTATCTAACTGGGCAATTGCAGCCATATCATCTAATGTCCAGTTAGATGTATAACTTTCCTTCATTGCCTCCAGCACTTTATAAATTGGGAAACCTGCAGCAGTGTATGCTTCCGGCTGAACATCCTGATAATAACTGTTTACACTTCCTTTCATCAGAAGGATTGCTAACTGCGTAAAGCTGTTATCAAGGAATACCTTCATACTCGCATCCATTACCCCATTACTTACATCAATATAATCCAGAATAAATGCCACCCACTTCTTTATTTGCAGCGATTGCTGCGGCATTTGTGCAAATTGAATATCTGCTGAATGATGATTCATCAAATTTTTGGCAGCTTGATTTATCAATCCTGGATTTAATTCGATTAAAAATTCATGATGCGCTACCTCTAATTGCCGATGGGGGTCATAAGGAGTCAAAAGCAGCATTTGATCCGCATGAAAAGTCAAATCCTGATGAGGCAGCTGATATGTCATGTCTCCGCCAAGCGAGTAAATGAATTTATAACAATTATCTGACCGCCGGATACTTTCCTGTTCAAATTCCGTTTTAAATAAGAATAGGCCTTGATCCGTTGAAAGTATTTTATTCATCGATTTCCCTTCCTTATTTTGCTTATTTCTGTAATAAATCATTAATATTCTTAAGGATATTTAAATTCTATCATATGAACAGCCTTCATGATTTTAAAATGCTGTTCAAATTCCCCTAAGCATTGTATAAATTGAAATAGTAAAATTTTTACACAGGAAAAATAATCCTGCAGCAAATACTTTTTAATCTAAAAATACTACAATGCATTTTGGAACCCCGCAAGATAAGGATGGGACACATGGAACGATAAAAAAAATAGGTGCGTATGCAATTGGGATTTTTATTTTCTGCGTCTTAGTTACAGGCATAGTCGATGAATCAAAGAATCTGTATCAGCTGTTACAAGATAAAGGCGGACACGAAAAGGAGGTTACTGTTGTTGGTAAAACGGTATCCAGTGATTTATTCGGTAAATTGAAATACTATGTTAGAAGAGGAAGCATTATCGCAATTAACTCAGAAGATGTCTACTCAAGAAACTTCCTTAATAAGTAAAAAGGAATTTGAACAGCTTAATGCCGGGGATACAATTAGGAAGAACGATTCTTATATGACAGATAAGGATAAAAAATCACAGATTATCGAGCATCTTATTGTCATCGTCGTCTTTAGTATCTACCCATTCGGTTTCATTGCTTATAATCTCGAACATATACCACTGCTAAAAAAATTAGACGATAAAGCAGCTTCACTGTTTCTCTTTTCTCTATTGGGAATCATTTGCTTGGTATTTTTAATGGCATATGTCTTTATGGGAAAATCTATCGTTAGTATTGTGCAGTCCCATAGCGGAGACCAAATAGAAACCGAAGCCTATATTTCGGATAGGGAATATGACTATAATGCCGGACGCTATAGCACAAGTTCATACTATTTGCATTTATCTTTCTACGCAGAAGACATAAACAAGGAGGTTATGTCTTCCAAAGAAGTATCTTCTCGTATATTTTCTCAGGCTAACCATGTCATTGATGTTCAATATCCTGAAGGACAGCCTTATAAAGCACACATAGCAGGGACTAAATTTAGAGATTTTTTTGGATCCAACTTGATTATTTATAGTTGCGTTCTCATCGTTACGGCTTTATTAATATATTCAGCTGTTTTAATGCGAAGAAAGAAGAAAACAGGCTCTTTTTATAGGAAACAGAAAAAGGATTTCTCCAATAAATAACGAATACATAAGATATACCATTTTCAGAGAGGAGTATTTCTTATGCTTATGCAGCCGGCAAAATTATCTCCAGGAGATAAGGCAGCGACTGTCAGCCTCTCCTGGGGCGGAGCAGGCGAGCCCTCCTTAAGCTGGCGCTACCAGCAGGGTGTGGAACGCTTAGAGAGCGTGTTTGGGCTTGAAGTCGTTCCAATGCCTAACAGCTTAAAAGGACAAACTTATATAGATGAACATCCCGAGGCACGGGCCGAAGATTTAATGACTGCATTCAAAGACCCTGAAATCAAAGCGATTATCTCTAATATTGGCGGTGATGACAGTATTTGTCTGCTTCCCTATATCGATTTTGAGATTATCCGTCAAAATCCAAAGATTTTCATGGGATTTTCTGATACGACGATTGCTCATTTATTCTGCTTCCATGCTGGTTTATCCTCCTTCTACGGACCAGCAATCATGACAGATTTTGCAGAAAATGTGGCGATGGATGATTATACGGTGCAAGCCATTCAAAGCATGCTTTTTGAAGCAGAAGCGGTCGGCGGCATCCCTGCACCGGAAAAGTGGACAAGTGAATTTTTAGAGTGGGATATTTCCAATAAGTCTATTGCCAGAACAATGCACCCTAATCAGGGTTACGAACTGCTGCAAGGAAACGGTATCGCAAAAGGGAACCTCATCGGCGGCTGTATCGAAGTACTTGAATTTGCTAAAGGAACAGCCATTTGGCCGCAGCAGGAAGCATGGCAAAACAGCATTCTCTTTTTTGAAACATCAGAGGAAAAAACGGATCCAGAATTAATTAAAAGATGGCTTCGAAATTATGCCGCTCAGGGGATTCTACACCAAGCGAATGGAATGATTGTTGCCAAGCCTTATGGGGAAGTACATTACGAGGCGTACAAGGAAGTTATTCTATCTGTTTTAGCAGAAAACAGGCTGAATGACCTCCCAGTGTTATATGGTGTTTCTTTTGGACATACCGAACCAAAAACGCCCATTCCATATGGAAGATTAGCAGGAATTGATTGTAATCAGGTATCCTTTTCAATTTTGGAAGCAGCTGTGACAGATTAAATCCGGCTGCTTTTCTTTGCCAAAAATAAAAGGAGACATATTGCGTCTCCCTTCCGTTTCAATCTTTCTGTTTCACATCAAAGATATTCTTTAAGAATTTCTTTTCCTTTTTGACTTACATATAATCCGCCTGGCAGCTGTATATTATCATCATTGACTTCTCCTGTGATAAAACAAGTCTTTTCAGCTTCGTATTTCCGTATGATAATTCGGTCTTCCTCTACGAATATTTCCATCGGATCCCGCTCTTGTATGTTCAAACTTCTTCGCAATTCCTTAGGTATAACAATCCGGCCCAGTTCGTCCACTTTTCTAACGATACCAGTGCTTTTCATTCTGCACGCTCCTTTTTTATATTTCTTAAGATAACTGTCTATATCATCCCCTCTACCCTTTTTTGGAAATGTATAAACAACAAAGGAACTTATTAACAGTGTGAAAAAGCGGCAGCAGTAATCGATATCACTATCCATAAATACGGTGAGAAACGGTGATTGGTTAAAATATACTGCGTTTTATATAAGCTGTAGCAGATTTGAAGTCGCTCTTATTATTAAATCAATTGAGACAGTGATATACTATCCATATAATCCTTTTTAGAAACGTTTGTTACACAAAGTAAAAAGTAAGCTCTTTCACCCGCATTTTTCTTTTTCCAAAAAGATTTACAACTTACCTGGACGGAAAAAGAAACGGTCGAAAAGAAGCCAGGGAAAGTTTATGCCCCTATAACTACTTCTTACTTCATGCAAATAGGGAGTTTGTAGTAGAATAGAGTAAGCATCATTACTGGAAGCTGAAAATAAGCTCCCAACCATATGCAGGAGGAATTTGAGGTATGCAAAAACTTATTATTCCTGAAGAGGATATTGTGCTTGCTATATGTATGTACATTGCTGAAGAACAGAAAATGAGTGCAGATGACGTCCAAGTAGAGTTATTTTATGATGATTACACTGGATTTTCAGCAGAAGTCGTGACATCATCTGGAAAACAGGAATGGATGACCAAGCAAATTATTGCTGCATTAAGAAAATGGATCAAAGAAAATCTCCACGCCGATCCGTATGCAGGCTTAAAATTGGATTTAGACAGACGAAACGGCATTTATGCACGTCTTCGATACAATAGTTAATAGTTCACAAAGCTTTCATCCTATTTTTCATTTTTAAGTTTCTTTACATATTTTTGAAGATACAGGAGCAGTAGCCTCCGCTTCTATGAATAGCGTATTTATTTTCATTATTTTATTTTTAACTGGATGAACACTTCTTTTAAGATGGTTTAAAAAGCTTAAGAAACGTTTCTAAACATGTATGTACATAATAGCCAAAAAATCCTTATTTTCTTTATGAATGAAGAAAATAAGGATTTTGAGTTTGATAATGAATCCTCTGTAAAAGAGAATTATTGTTCTATTTGTTTTCTGCTCCATTTTTTCCTCCCGCCTGTTCTGATTTCTCGTACAAGCTCATATACTTAACCAATGACTTGATGAGGAAAGGAGAGATATGTTGGAGTTTATACAGACCATCGGACAGATTCTCCTGATTAATATTTTACTGAGTGGAGATAACGCGATTGTCATTGCAATGGCGAGCCGGAATCTTCCGGAACATCTTCAGGCACGCGCTATTCGCTGGGGAACGTTCGGCGCAATCGCACTTCGGATTCTCTTTGTATTTATTATGATTTACCTGCTGCAGCTTCCTTTTATCCAATTAATCGGCGGGTGTCTCCTATTGTATGTAGCATATAAATTACTAGTGGATAAGCAGGATCACAGCCAGATGAAAAGCGGGAATTCCTTGCGGGAAGCCATTACGATTATTATCTTTGCTGATGTGATTATGAGCTTGGATAATGTACTAGCCATCGCCGCCATTGCTGATAGTGATTTACTTCTGATTATTGCCGGGATTATTTTAAGCATCCCGATTATCTTAACAGCCAGTGAATTGATTTTGAAGCTCATTGAGAAATTTCCAATTATCATTTACATTGGTGCCGGCCTGCTTGCCTGGACAGCCGGAAAAATGCTGTTAGAAGAAGCATTGGTACAGCAGCTTTTTGCTTCGCTGAAATATGGACAGCTTATCTTCCTTAACATTCTTACTCTTGCCGTTCTTTTTATTGGGAAATGGCGCAGAAATCAATTAGAAATGACGGTGTAAAAAAACCTCTTATGGGCCTTAACGTCACATAAGAGGTTTTTAACTCTGCAGATTTAAATGCTTTTGTAGGTTTTTGCTTTTGTAAATAACACTGCTGTAATAATCAAGCCAAGCACTCCAAAACCAAGCAGAATAGCTTGAATTGGGATATTAGCAGCTGATAACCCGGAAACAAGGGCGTAAGAAATCGGATCGAATCCATTCATAGCCAGAAAAATAATACTCATGACCCTTCCCATAATATAATCTTCCGCCTGTTCCTGAGCAGCAGTAAAGAATGGGATGAATACAAATGACATGGAAAACCCGATAAAGAACACAACTATTGTCAGCATCGTTAAATTAGGAACAAGTGCAAAAATGACATATGCGATTAATGCTCCCAATAATCCAAATAAGGAGGTCCTCCCTTTCTTCTTGACTAAGACAGAGCTGAGTATCCCTGTGCCAGCCACCAGACCAATCCCCAGACTGGCTTCCATATAACTTAGATTAAGCGGGGTTCCGCCATAGCTTTCCACCAGGAAAGGAATCGCAATATGCAATGTTCCAAACACAAAGAAGTTAAGTGTAATAAGTACAACTAACCCCGTCATAAGAAAGCTTGAATTGCGAATATACGCCAGACCTTCCTTGATTTCTTTGATTGGCTTCTGCTTTTCCTGCAACGAAACCGGCCCTTCATTAATGAAGCGCGGATAAATAATGACCGCAGAAAGCAAAGCCAAAATCATTGCTACAAAATAACTGCCGCCGACACCGATAGATTCCATTAATACACCGGCAACAATCGGACCTGCTACAAATGAAATCTGATCGACACCCTGGAATAAAGCATTGGCACGCTGCAGCTGGCTTTTCTCAACAATCTTAGGAATCATCGATGAACTTGCCGGCCCGAAAAAGGCATCCAGCATCCCAAATCCCGCAGCAATCAATAGAAGCAAAGTAAGTGATAATGCATCATTTTTTATCAGTATATATAACACAAGCAAAAGAATAGCCTGCACAAAATTCGCTAAAAACATAATCGTCGTCTTCTTGTAACGGTCCGCTACCACTCCTCCGAAAATCATCATCGAAATTCTCGGGACGGTTGCAGCAATTAATACAAGTCCTAACGAGCTGGCTGATCCGCTATCACTGATAACAAACCATGTCGTTGTTGTCAAAAACATACTGAAGCTGACAACACCAAAGATCCCAGCAACAAACAACAACACAAACGTACGATTTTTAAATAAAGGCTGTGCTTCCATACTATCTTTCCTCCGGCTTTTTTATTGATGAAACAAAGCGTTTTGTTTATTTTCACATGACAGGCAGGGATATATGCTTTATAATAAGAAATAACATAGCCTACCGACCGTTCGTTTCTAGAGAAATTTTACCTCACCATCATTACTTTGTCAAAGGAGAATCATCATGCATACAAAAGAAAAAATTTTACTCGAAGGAATGGAGCTTTTTGCAACGCTTGGCTATAATGGGACCTCCATGACAAAAATCGCCGATCGAGTTGGCCTGCAGAAATCTTCTCTCTACGCACATTACAACAGTAAAGAAGAATTATTTTTCGATGTAACCACAAAAATCGCTGCGGATTACGTGGATTTTGTGAAGTCCGCCTTTAAAAATGAGGGGAAAACAGCGCAGGAAAAATTGTATCTTTCTTTCCAGGCACATGTGAAGGACATGGCAAATCACGACAGCAGTATTGAATTTTATAATCGTTTTTCCTCTTATCCTCCTAAAGGTTTAAAGGACAAAGTTTTAGAAATATTGCGTGACAGCGAGGAGCAGGCACGGGCGTCCTTTAAAGAAGAGATAAAAAAAGCACAGGCAGATGGTGCTGTTACAGAAGAAGTTTCTCCAGAAGAAGCTGCTCGCGCTTTTTATGGTTTATTGGACGGTCTATCGTATGAAACAAACTATTATGAAATGGATGTTATTGAAAGTCATGGGGAGTCGATGTGGAAGGTATTTTGGCGCGGGGTTCAGGCATAGTTGTTCCCCTCTTTCATGTATGATATGTTTAACAAAATCATATAAGGAGATGCTGATAAAATGATGAAAAAATTACTTTGTCTTTGTATCGTTCTTATTTTAACCGCTTGCAATTCCTCTGATTCTGAAGAAAATCCATCGCCTGCCGATATAGAATCGCCAGACGATGCTTCCAAAGAAACCGTACAGGCAGGATTAAACCAGCTTGGGTTTGAAGCACTCTCCGGATTAGACAAGAACGAGGATGGTAATGTATTTATTTCGCCTATCAGTATTTGGACAGCACTGAACATGACCTATCACGGCGCAGATGGGAAAACAAAAGCAGAAATGGAAGAAGTGCTTGGCCTGGAAAACATCGACTCGGATGCCTTGCTTTCTGCCGACCACGATTTGTTAATGGAGCAAGCAGCAGATAATCAGGAGGTAGAACTGTATCTCGCCAATGCTGTATGGTTCAGGGAGGACATGGAAATAAATGCTGCGTATCAAGTAGCACTGGAAACATATTATCAGGCAAAAATAGACCCTTTAACAACTGCTGATGCCATCAATGATTGGGTTGCTGAACAGACCAATGACCGGATTGATCATATGGCTGATGATATTTCTCCTGATTTAATTTTATTCTTGCTTAATGCCGTTTACTTTCAAGGAGATTGGACGTATCCCTTCGATGAAACCTTAACAGAAGAACAGGAATTTTCTTTAGAAGATGGCTCCACTATAGAAACACCGATGATGACTTTGTATAAGAAAGACTTACATTATTGGGAAGATGAGAATGTCCAGGTTGTTTCCTTGCCTTATGAAGAGGAAGAAACCATACAAATGCAGATTTTCCTGCCAAGTGAGGACACGAGCTTTTCTAATTTCCGAGAAGACTTTTCTTTGGAAAAATGGCAAGAAAGCATGGATGCGTTAGAGCAGCAAATAGGAACGGTATTACTGCCATCCTTCACGCTGGAATATGAATCGGAGCTCAATGACTTTTTCATTCATCTTGGCATGGAACAGGCCTTTGACCCGAATCAGGCTGATTTATCCAACATGTTTGAGGGAACGGATGCTTCAGACGCTTATATCAGCAGAATTTTTCATAAAACATTTATCGACGTCGATGAAGAAGGAACAGAAGCTGCCGGCGCTACTTCAGTGGAGGTAGAAGAAACTTCTGCTGTATTGGAAGATACGTTTACCATGAATATCAACCGTCCATTTCTATTCACCATCACCAATACAGAAGAGGATATTATTTTATTTATGGGAAGTATCGAACAGCCGGTACAAGAATAAAATAAATCTTTATTCAGTGGAATCCGCACAGCCAGTTTACTGCGAAAAAAAGAACTTTCCACGCATCTTTGAACAAACCGTTGCAAAGGTCCGTTCAAGATAGCTGGACAGTTCTTTTTTGATTTTAAACTTAGCGCTTCACGAAATTTTCGTCCCGTTTGTTACTTGCTCATCCGGACGAAGCAAAACGACATCTCCCTCTTCTTCTACGCCGCCAACGACAAGCACCTCTGATTTAAAGCCGGCAATTCGACGCGGCGGAAAATTAACGACCGCAACAACCTGACGTCCTATCAAATCCTCTGGTGTATAGCGCTTTGTAATTTGTGCCGATGATTGCTTTTCACCAAGCTCCTCGCCAAAATCAATCCGTAATTTAATCGCCGGAACACGCGCCTTTTCGAGCGGTTCTGCATGCAATACCGTACCTACACGTAAATCGATCTTCATAAACTCTTCAAACGTTGCCATTCTATCTTCCTCCAGCGAACAAATTTTCAAATTATTTCTATTATATCTATCTTAATGGAAAGGCATACTTGAAAGCAAACAGATAAAATGAATATAGCTTTGGAAAGCCGATGTTTCTTATTAAAACGAAACCTTTTTCCTGATTTACCGTATTTCTATTATAGAATAATTCATTTACTTAAATAGAAACACACTCTATAACTCAGGGAGGAGATTCTGTGCTGCAGGTACATATCGATTCAGCAGGTTATCAGCAAAAGGAACCTTATCTGCAAAACATTCATTTCACCATCTGTCCCGGTGAAATTGTCGGTTTAATCGGAGCAAATGGCGCCGGGAAAAGTACAACAATCAAATCAATCATCGGCACCATGGAGCATGTACATGGAAATATTGAATTAGAAAAAGACAAACAGCTGGCCTACATCCCCGAAGAGCCGATTCTCTATGATCGCCTTACGCTCTGGGAGCATTTACGGCTTGCTGCGACGTCTTATGAAATGCCCCAAACTATTTGGGAGCCCCGCGCAAAGGATCTTCTCAAGAAATTTTCGCTTACGGGTAAAGAACATGAACTGCCTATTCATTTTTCCAAAGGAATGCGGCAAAAAACATTGATTTGTCTAAGCTTTATGACAGAAGCGGACATTTATATCATTGATGAACCTTTTATTGGATTAGATCCAATCGCAACAAAGCATTTGATTAACCTGCTGTATCAGGAAAAAGAACGCGGAGCCGCTTTGTTGATGTCTACACATGTCCTGGATTCCGCAGAGAAACTCTGTGACCGGTTCATTCTTTTAAACGAAGGAAACACGATTTTCCAAGGAGATTTACTGGAGTTACAAAAAGAAACAAATCAGTCCGCTGGCACTTCTCTTTTAGATTGTTTTTATGAATTATTAGAGGAGGGCGTATCATGAATGGAACTGCACGCACGCTGTTCCTCAAACGGCTCCAGTCCGATTATAAAAATCTATGGGAAGCCAGCAAGCTGATACTGGATTGGACCTTATTTATCTATATCTTGATTCCCGGGATTGCTATTGGTGCTTTTTTCTACATGGAATGGCTGCAGGATATCCCCTTTCTATTAAATTTCATTGGCTGGTATGGCTGGATGATGATATTGGTAATAAGCTTTTTCTTCCATCATATCAAATTATTTACTTATCTGGCGGACCAGCTTTTCTTAAGCAGAAATATTCCCTTGCTGCGGCGCATCTCTCAATATGCAATCGTCTATTCAACTAGTATGATGCTACTTACCGCAACGTTGTTTTTTATCATTGCTGCACCTTTTCTAAGCAAACTATTCTCTTTATCTCTGCTTTCTTTGGGATATTTATGGCTTTACTATCTCTCAGGCGTATGTTTGCTAACCCTATGGAAAAAATATGCACAGATTCATATCTCCTCTTTTATTATTCGTTCGATATCCATTATTCTAATCCTTATACTGTGGATAAGTTTATCACAGGGTATCTTATTACATTTACCTCTGTGGATAATGTGGATAACCTTAAGTGTTATCGCTATTACTTTTGTATCTGACAAGCTTGCTTATCATGGAACCCATTTTTTAAAAATTGCTGAAATGGATGAACAAACAAGAGGAAAATGGGTTAATCTTTTATTTACCAATGTCCGGCAGCAAGGGTACAAACCTCCTTCTGCAAAACCAATCAGGCTCTGGAAGGAATCACAGGTTATGTTTCAAAAGCAAAGCAGTGAAATGATATTCACCGATGCCTATTTTAAATCCTTCTTCCGCAATTTACCGGTGCTGATGCCGCTTGTTCAGCTTACAGGACTCCTAATTGCGGTGTTGATTGTATCTGCACCGCATTGGACTGGCTATCTATTTTGGCTGGCTTCGATCTATATCATTGTGGATATTACTAAAACAGGCTGGCTTGGCTTTCGATTTAACTCCTTTATTGAGCTTTTCTCATGGAGAGAATCCATGCTGCGAGGATCTCTGGAAACAAGCGTACGACGGCTGAGTTCGCCTATCCTATTCGTTATCGGACTCCTTTTCGGATATTTAAAATTTGGTCTTTTCGGGATGCTGATTTTCTCTATTATCAGTGTGTTGTCGGGAATAGGGCTGGTGTATTGGCATATTCGTTATGTTCCGGTTAATCACGTAAGCATCGAAGAATAATTTGGCAGCTTGCTATCATTTGCTGTAAGCTTAAACTAAGTATGAACTAGTATGAATGGAGACTACCCATATGCAAAGAATCTTAATTGTTGATGATGATACCCGCATTTTACAGCTTGTCCGGATCCAGCTTGAAAAGGAAGGTTTTCTCGTTGCAGAAGCCAAGGATGGTGCAAATGCTTTATCTCTCTTAAATAAAACCAGCTGTGATTTAGCCGTCGTCGATGTAATGATGCCATTTATGGACGGTTTTCAGCTGACAAAAGAAATTCGTAAGCAATACGATATTCCGATTATTTTACTCACAGCCAAAGGGCAAATTGAGGATAAGGAAGAAGGCTTTCTGGCGGGAACAGATGATTATCTAGTAAAACCATTTGAACCGCGTGAACTCAGCTTCCGTATTCATGCTTTGCTGCGCCGCTACCATCAGGAGAACGATACGCATATCATACGATTGGGAGATACCGAAATTAATCTGGATAGTTATGAGGTAAAGATTGGGGATAAAACCCTGTTACTTCCCTTAAAGGAATTTGAATTATTAGCATTATTGGCAACTTATCCACAAAATGTGTTTACCCGCTCACAACTGATTGAAAAAGTGTGGGGAATCGATTATGAAGGTGATGACCGTACCGTAGATGTTCATGTCAAACGACTGCGGGAGCGTTTTTCTTCCTTGACTTCTGCTTTTTCCATTAAAACTGTCCGAGGTGTTGGCTATTGTCTGGAGTCAGCAGAATAATGCGGTCACTATATGTTAAATTTGCTGCTGTCACTATTGGTATCATGCTGCTTAGTGGTGTGATTGCCTTTTTCATATCGAATACCTATTACCAGCATTCTCTGAAGCCCCAAAACGATGCAAAAAATACAGAAATCGCCTTAGATATGGCTGCGTTTATTGAAAATAATCCAGAAATCGATATCAGCGACTATTTATCAAATATAGCAGATGTCGGTTATCAACTATACCTTGTGGATAACTCAAGTCAAGAACAGTTCTTCGGAGCAGCCTTCCGGGAAAATAATCTGGAATCAGCTGTCGTGGAAAATGTGCTGAACGGGGAAGTTTACCATGGCATGCTCCATTTCCCTCAGGAAACCTTTGTAACAGGTTTTTTTGCCAATGAGCTGAAGAATTCCATTGGGGTGCCGCTTACGTATCAGGGAGAGAGCTTCGCACTATTTATCCGACCAGACATCAAGCTGCTCTTCAACGAAATGCATTTATTATTTGGAGTGCTCTTTGCTTTAACAATTATCCTTAGTATTTTGTTTGTTCTTTTTAGCACAAATTACCTTATCAAACCCATTTCCCGGCTTAGTGATGCTACTAAACAGCTGGCTAAAGGAGATTTCCAGGTGAATGCCTTGAGCACGAAACGAAAGGATGAGCTTGGAGAGTTATCCTCAAGTTTCTCACAGATGGCGAAACAAATTGTGGAAAACGAACAAGTACGCAAAGAATTTGTTTCTAATATCTCGCACGATATTCAATCTCCATTATCTAATATCAAAGGGTATACGAACTTGCTGGAGGATAACGAATTAACAGAAAAAGACAGGCAGCAGTATATCTCAATTATTAATGAAGAAACCGGACGTTTATCCACCATGACGGACCAATTGCTGCTGCTTGCTTCGCTTGATCATGAAAAGCACATTGTAAAAAAGAAGCATTTTAACGTCAGCAGTCAATTAAAAAACCTATTAAAAAGTTATCAATGGCTGATTCATGAAAAAGAAATCATGCTGAGCTACACACTCCCTGACTTGGAAATTTACGGCGACCCTTCACTGTTAAATACGGTTTGGGATAATTTGCTTTCCAACGCATTAAAATATAATCAATCAGGCGGCAGTATTGATATTCAATTCACATATACAAATGAGCAATGCTCTATTTCTTTTACAGACACGGGAATTGGTATTTCTGAAGAGGAAGCAGAACGTATTTTTGACCGTTTTTATCGGGCGGATGCTTCCCGTACAAGGAGTGTAAAAGGCACAGGATTGGGCTTATCCATTGTGGCTACAATCATAGATTTACACGGCGGTACTGTCATAGCCAGACCTGGTGAAACTGCCGGAACTATCTTTATTGTTACTTTGCCGATTTCTAACTAAGTTTTTCTCCTTATTCACAATGCGTTCATATTCATTCGTTACGATGAAGCAAAAGAAATAAGGAGGACATTATGATTAAAAATCCAAGTCGTTTGTTATTAATCTTATCAGGAGTTTTCGGTCTCATCGGTGCCATTCTGGGCGCACATATGGCAGGTTCAGGATCATATGCATTCCGCCCTGTTCATGCCCACAGTCTGGTAGTCGGCTGGCTGTCCCTATTTTGCTGGGCAATATTCTATAAAGTTTTTCAGCCAAAATCACCTTTCTTAACAGCCCTCCATGTATGGAGTGCAGCAGCAGGATCCATTGGTTTAACGCTTGGAATGTGGTTGTATATGGTACAGCCATTTGAGCTGCCGCAGCTGCTTACACTTATTCTTTATATTGGAGGCGGAGTCACACTTCTAATCAGCTTTGCCTGCTTTTTTATTCTTACCCTGTTCACAGAAACAAACTAAAATAAAGAGTTAATCCAACGTGAAAAAGAGAAGGATGACAAAATGTCCCTTCTCTTTTTCAGATTATTAATATACTGTCTGAAACCAATCTTCCTCTTGTAGGGAGATAGACTGTTTATCTATTTAAATGCAGTAAATTATCGCCTTCCGTAACTGCTTTCTGATTTACAGGAAATACTTCCGCATAATCACCCGTATTGGTGATAATGATCATTACCGTTGGATCATAACCGGCATTTTTTATTCCATCGATGTTGAATGCTCCTAAAATATCGCCTTTTTTCACTTGCTGTTCTTGGCTTACTTTGCAATCAAAGCCTTCTCCATTCAGATTTACAGTATCAATACCGATATGGATTAAGATTTCTGCTCCTTGATCCGTACGAATTCCAAAAGCGTGCCCAGAATCATAAGTGACGGTAATCGTCCCATCTGCCGGAGCTACAATCAGCTGTTTTTCCGGATAAATAGCTATCCCTTTCCCCATCATCTCTGATGAAAACACCTGATCATTCACTTCCTGTAACGGAATAAGCTTTCCAGTAAGCGGGGAGCTGATTGTTACTTCGCCTGCTTGAACAGAAGTAGCTTCCGTATTCGTTTCATTTGCCGGTTCTTCCGGGCTTTTATCATTTTCTGGCGCAGCTAATTTTCGCTTTCCATAGATAAAGGTTAACGTAAAAGCAACTACCATACTAATGACAATACCGATCAGAAACATTGGAATCGAATTAGGTGCAATGGAAATGAAACCAATCACACTCGCCGGTCCCATTGCTACTGCAAGCACATGGAAAAAGCCGATAAATGCAGAAGCAATGCCTGCCCCAATCATTCCACAAATGAATGGAAATTTCAGTTTTAAGTTCACCCCGAAAATCGCCGGTTCTGTAATACCCAGCATCGCAGATACACTTGCAGAAGACGCCAGACCTTTTTGCTTTTTATTCTTTGTAACAAAGAAGATTGCCAGACATGCCGCACCCTGGGCTACGTTTGCCATGGAAGCAACCGGGAAAATAAATGAACCGCCAGTGTTTGCTACATCCGCAAGCAGCATCGTTTCAATCGTCGGGAAGCTTTGGTGCAGCCCCGTGATAACAATTGCAGAATAGAACGTTCCGAAGATCCCTAAGCCAAATCCTCCTGTGGTCTGGTATAACCACACAAGACCGTCTGTTAATCCGTCAGACAAGGAACGCATCAGTGGTCCGACAAAAATAAACGTTAAAAATCCAGTAATAATTACCGCAAACATTGGTGTAAAGGTAAAATCAAATGCATTCGCCAGCCGTTTATGGAAGAACTTCTCAATGTTAGCCAAAATCCATGACACTGCCAAGACTGGCAATACAGACCCTTGATACCCAGCTTGTGCTACGTCCAGACCAAAAATGTTCCAGTAGCTCATTGTTCCGTCCTCAATCGCATTTGCTACCGCATAGCCATTGACTAAATCCGGCATAACCATGGCCATCGCCATTGCAGCACCTAAGTACGGATTACCGCCAAATCGCTTCGTGGCGGAGTAACCAATCAGAATTGGTAAAAAGGCAAATGGCGCAGAAGAAAGCAGATTAATAATACTGGCTACATCTTCAATGGCAGGAAACATTTCTACAACCGACTGCGGGCCGAATAAATCCGGAGATGTCAGCACATTATTTAAAGCCATCAATAAACCGCCCGCTACTAAGGCCGGAATAATCGGCACGAAGATGTCAGACAGTAATTTAATAAATGACATGATTGGATTCGGTTTTTTCTCTTCCTCCGATATTGCTTTCAAATCGTCTTTGGATACTTCTTGAATGCCTGTTGCATCTGTTAATTCTTTATACACTTTATTTACATCACCAGGACCGATAATAATCTGGAACTGACCATTTTGTTTAAACGTTCCTTTAATATCTGGATGATTATCTAATCCTTGCTGGTCAATATTTTCATCATCTTTTAAGACTAAACGTAAACGAGTTGCACAATGAGCGGCAGCTTGTATATTATCTTCGCCAAGCATTTTCAGGATATCTTCTGCAACCTGCTTATGATTCATGATTTCTTCCTCCCTGTAACCGTTTTTTTTATCATACAAACAAAAAACCAATATGTCAATCGTTTATCATATATTTCACTAATCATTTATATAAATGCTTTTAATTTAGATAATATTATGTTATACGTTTGACATATTGATGATTATTGCATATGTTCTATATAAGAAGTTTAATAGATATAAGGAGTTGAAAAAGTATGGAATTAATAACAGAATGGACGACACCTTTGCGTTATAAACCTTATCACCAATGGTCGAAAAGCTATCAGGATATGCTCTCTTCAATCATTCAAAAATCAGATTGGAAGCTGGCATTTCATATTCAACCGAAAACCGGCCTCTTAAATGATCCGAACGGTTTCTCATTCTACAATGAGAAGTGGCATTTATTTTATCAGGCTTATCCATTTGGACCTGTGCACGGCGTGAAGTCCTGGTATCATATGGTATCGGATAATTTAGTTGATTGGGAGCAGCATGATTACGTTTTATTACCCGATTCTCCTTATGATAGTCATGGGGTTTATTCAGGCTCAGCGATGACAGTAGAAGACAAGCTATTTTTAATGTATACAGGAAATGTGCGTAACGAGGAGTGGGAGCGTCATTCTTATCAGCTGGGTGCTTGGATGAACACGGAAATGGAAGTAGAAAAAATAACGGAACCCTTAATCGATAGTCCGCCGGCAGGCTATACACATGAATTTCGGGACCCGCAGGTATTTCGTTATCAGAATCATTACCTGATGATGATTGGTGCCCAAACAAAAAATGAAAAAGGTGCGGTATTAGCTTACCAAAGCAGCAATCTGACAGATTGGGAATTGCTTGGTGAATTAGATTATACAACAGAAGAAATGGGCTTTATGGTGGAATGCCCTAATTTCGTTTTGGTAGACGGTCAGCCTGTGCTGCTGTTCTGCCCACAGGGTTTAGACAAAGACATTTCCTCTTATCAAAATATCTATCCAAATATGTATGTCATCGGTTCCTCATTTAATAAAGAGACGGTATCGATCGAAAACACGTCTGATTTAATCAACCTTGATGAAGGCTTTGATATCTATGCAACACAAGCATTCCAGGCACCGGATGGCCGTGTATTGAGCGTTGGCTGGATTGGGCTGCCGGAAATTGATTATCCTACTTTTGAAGAAGGATGGGCGCATTGCCTCAGTATCGTGAAAGAATTGTCCATCAAGGAAAATCATCTGTACCAAAAACCAGTTGCAGAAATGCAGGAATTACGGCAGAATCATCAGGAATTGCAGGGTTCTGCACAAGCATCCGATACGTTATTAAGCTCACCTGACAGCAATGTTTATGAATTAAAGCTCGAATTAAATGCAGGTACATCCGGCTCTTTATATTTATTTGCAGATAAGCAGAATAAAGAAGGTCTGAAGATTTCTTTCGATGCAAAACATGATACAATAAGCATGGACCGCAGTAAGGCAGGTATCCCTTTTGGAGAGTCCTATGGTTCCACTAGAACTGCTGCACTCAAAAGACAGGATAAGCTGACATTGCATATTTTTGCAGATCGTTCTGTCTGCGAGGTTTTTGTTAATGATGGCTATCGCGTCATCACGAGCCGTGTTTTTGTGAAAGACCCGCAGCAGACGCATATCTTCCTTCAAGGGTTTGAAGGGGATTATACGGGAGATTTCTGGACCTTACGCGAAATGAATGAGTAATAAGTAAAGGGTGAGAGCATCATGGGAGTTAAATTGACAGATGTAGCGAAAAGGGCAGGCGTTTCAGCAACAACCGTTTCACGGGTAATTAATCATTATGGCTACCTAAGCCAGAAAACCATCGATAAGGTACACAAAGCGATGGAAGAATTAAATTACCAGCCGAACTCGATGGCCCGCTCGCTGCAGGGAAAAGATACACAATTGATTGGTCTGATCTTCCCTACTGTATCTCACCCTTTTTTTGGCGAATTAGCATCCAAAATGGAGACAAAGCTATTTGAAAAAGGATATAAAACGATTCTTTGTGACAGCGCCAATAACAAGGAGAAAGAACGGGACTACTTAAAAATGCTCGCTGCTAACAAAGTAGATGGTATTATTGCAGGAGCGCATAATCTGGGAATTCCGGAATATGAAAATGTGGGGCTGCCTATTATTTCATTTGACCGTCATCTGGCAGAAGGTATTCCTATTGTCTCCAGCGACAGCTATCAAGGCGGCCGTCTGGCAACGGAGCAGCTCTATCAAAGAGGCGGCAGAAAAATTGCCATCCTCACAGGGACGAATGAATCCGATTCACCGACAAACAAGCGTCTGGAAGGCTATTTATCTGTATTAAAGGAGCATCAGTTAGAACCAATGGTTTACCACTTCCCCTTGGAGCATTCTCCATTTTTAAAAGCTACGGAAATTCGCCAGATATTATCCAAAGAGGATATAGACAGTATTTTTTGTACGGATGATTTAACAGCCATTTTGGTTCTTAACAAAGCGCAGGAATTAGGGATTAATATCCCGGGAGATTTAAAAGTAATTGGTTATGACGGGACGGAATTTATCCAAAACTATTTTCCGCAGCTGTCGACCATCTTACAGCCGATTGATCAATTTGTCGATCTCTTGATTGATTTACTGATGAAACGGATAAATAATGCAGATGTGGAGCTGGATAGTCTTTATCAATTACCTGTTAGATTTATGCAAGGCCAGACCAGCTGATTGTTTATGTAAATCGTTTCGCAGCTAATTAATTCCATAGATTATGAAACATAGTCGATATTCTTTCATTTATTTTGAATCTTTCCATTCAAACTTAAGTGACAGAAATCGGCTTTTTTATTTCCCTCCTATAATACTTGCAACACCTCTGTTGACATTTCCTGTTCATATTGCGTTCATATTCGCCCTATATACTTCTGGATATACGAAACATTCAGGAGGTTAGAGCAAGATGAAAATGGCATGGAAAGAAATGAAGAAAAATAAATTACGTTATACCATCCTGGGCTCGATTGTTTTTTTAATCAGCTTATTAACTTTTATTATATCCGGCCTGGCAAATGGGCTCTCGCAGGACAATGCTTCACTGATTAAAAATTTGCCGGGCGGGACGTTTTATATGGAGGAAGAAGCAGACGAAACCTACAGCTTCTCCAGTCTGTCAGAAGAGCAGCAGCAAGAAATAACAGAAGAACAGCCTGAGACCACGTTTTTCTCAATCCAGATGGGGAATTTTATCGACACTGCAGATAAACAGCGCAGCGTTGCTTATGTAGCAGCAACGGACAGCACCTATTTTCCAGAGGTCAACGCTAGCGATGTTATTTTAGATGCATCACTGGAAGAAGAAGGAATCGCGGTAGGAGATGAAATAACAAATGAACAGTGGGAACAGACATTGACGGTAGCAGGATTTGTAGAACATGAAAAATACAGTCACTCACCGGCGGCATTTATCAACCCGGATGATTTTCAAACGTTCTTCCATACCGACTCGATGCAGCTCGCATTTATCACGGGGGATGCACCAGCCTTCGAAAATCTGCAGGCTTTTTCAAATAGTGAATTTTTAAATACGATCCCGAGCTACAGTGCCGAACAGATGTCACTGAATATGATTGTCATCTTCCTGCTGGTTATCAGCGGGATGTTGTTTGCCATCTTTTTCTATATGATCAACGTTCAAAAGCTGGGTATTTACGGCATATTAAAGGCATTAGGTGTTAAGACAGGAAAGCTGTTTCAAATGATGTGGGCGCAGATGCTTATCATCTCTGTGATCTCGCTGATTTTATCTATTGTCATTAGCCAGACTTTCCAAGTACTGGCGCCAAGCGGAATGCCTTTTCATTTAACATGGCAGGCAACAGGACTGCTCTCTCTCGTTTTTATCATCATTGGATTTATCGGAGCCACGTTGTCCGGGATTCAAATTAAGCGTGTCGAGCCAATGCAGGCTATACAGCAAGGAGAGATGTAAAATGAGTTTATTTACGATAAAAAACGTGCAAAAAACATTTACTCACGGAGAGGTGAAAGAAGAGATATTAAAAGGGATTGATGTTACCCTGCCAGAAGGAAAAATTACTGCCTTAACCGGTGCTTCCGGTTCAGGCAAGAGTACCCTGCTGACCATTGCAGCAGGATTGCAGACAGCATCTGATGGGCAGATTTCCTTCGAGCAGCAACAGCTGACATCGATGCGAAGGGAAGAGCTCCGTCAAATTCGGGCGAAACAGTTTGGGTTTATTTTTCAATTTGCGCATCTGGTTCCCTTTTTAACCGTCCAGGAACAACTGTCTCTGATGCTGGAGACTGCGGAAACCCCTCTTTCCAAGCAAACGCAGAAAAAGGAAATCAGAGAGATTTTAGAACTGGTCGATATGTGGAAACGAAAAGATGCTTATCCGGCCTCTTTATCTGGAGGAGAAAAGCAGCGCATCGCTGTAGCAAGAGCGATTATTCACAGCCCTAAAATGCTTTTTGCCGATGAGCCTACTGCCAGCCTTGATTCCAAACGCTCTAAAGAAGTAATGACACTTATCCAAAGGCTCGCAAAGGAACGAAATATTACGGTTTTAATGGTTACACATGATATGGACATGTTGACCTTTGCCGATCATATCATTGAAATGCAAGATGGAAAAATCGTCCAAGATAAAACAATTTGAAGATAATGGCAGCAAGCTATTTTATATTAAAATAGCTTGCTGCCTATTCTTTTGCACTATATTCTCTTACCGTCTTCATCATCTCTTCCTCTGTCCAGATAGGTTCTACTTGATTGTGCACATCATGAAAGTTTCTCTCAAAAGCCAGGTCCACTAAATTCTTTTCCTTTTTATCAATGGCTTCCACGATAAGCTCATGGTTATAAAGAACACGTTCAAAATCTTTTTCATCCGTTATCATCCGGTAGCGCATCGATAAAATAATCAGGCATTCCAAAACAGGTCTTAAATTCGTCCACAGCATCATAATATGATGATGGTCAATGTATTTAATAACCGTTTCGTGAAATTCCAGATCTAGAAAAGAAAATTGATCTACATCTTTGTATTTGATTGCAATTTCCATCATCTCTAACGTTTTCCTTAATTCTTGAACCAGTACATCTGTCTGCATTTTCAATAGACGTTCAAACGTAAAGGATTCCACCATTAAGCGGACATCATAAATTTCTTCAATATTTTTTTCAGAGATACCGACAACAACTGCACCCATCCGCTCGGATCGCACAAGATTTTCACTGGCCAGCACACGCAGTGCTTCTCGCACCGGAGAGCGGCTGACATCAAATAAAGCCCCCAGTTGATTTTCTGATAGTACCGTTCCTGCCTTGACTTCGCGGGAAATAATCCTCATTCTTAATTCTGCAAGCACTTGCTCACCCTTAGATTCCTTACTCAGCTGTTTCTTCGGATAAAATGTCTTCATGCGGCATATCTCCTTTATCAATCGATGAATACTTGTATACTAATATAGTGACATAACCTTTATATTTTGTAAACGTTTCCTGATGTAATCCTTCTTTTGACAGTGTGAAATCTCTATACTTTTTAAATTTGAAAAATATTTCAAAAAATAGATTGCCAGAAAGGGATTTCAAGGCTATAATTTTCTCATTGAGCTAGTTATTTTAATCGAAAAGAGGAGAAGAAATGAGGAAATCGACACAAATTTTTGCATTATTCTTATTTTTGTTTGTCGTTTTACCTGGGACTGCAGATGCGCAATCAAACAGCTTTCAAAAAGATTTGGAGAATTATTTAACGGAAATTAGTGAAGTACGCGGCTTTACAGTTACCAAAGAGGATATCGCATTTTCGTTGTCGCTTTATGATTTCTATCTAGAGGACTTTGATACCGTCACCGATTTAAAAGACTTCTTAGGAGAGGTCATCCATCAAGATGGTAACAATTTAAAACAGATTTATAGTGATTATAATATTGACCAGAGTACCCTCCGGGCAACCCTGGCTGAGTTTGGCGAAACCTTAGAGGATTATATTTTTTTAGATGATCTTTATATGAACACGGACTATTACTTATACAATTTAACACCCAGAGAGCCTGATTTTGACCAAAAACTTGCAGATTATCTGGCCGAAGCAACAGCAATCCGGGGCTTTCAAGTTACTTCTGACCATGTTGAAAATGCATTAGCTCTTTACGGATCTGAGTTAAATGATTTTAAGACGGTCGACGAGCTGTCCGACTTTTTAGGAGAAATCATCCATAAAGATTTGAGCAATGTCGGTCCTTATTTTGAAATGGCCACAGAAGATGTTCTGCAGCTTATCTCTGATAACGGGCTAGACATCCATAGCTATGTTTTCTTAGATGATTTATTCAACGATTTAGACGGCGAAATTATTTGGGACGAGGATTTCTTTGATTTAAGCTTTTTTATGGAGGAGTTCGATTTAACAGAGGATGAACTGCTTCGTTTGGAAGAGCATATTCGGAGTATTCCAGACATCACCAGTGATGAAACAATTGCTAGAATGCTCAATTTAGCAGAACGCATGATGGCTTTTTCCGATTTTGAGAAAGCGACAGAATTAACGCCTGGACAAGCTACGGAGCTATTATCTATTTTCCATGAATTGATTGATATCTTTCAGTTCCATGTAGAATTTGTTCTTGTTACAGACGAAGGAGAAGAGCCGATCACCCTGCAGACACTATTCAGCTTAACAAAGCTCGAAAATACGGACTTGAAGGCGAATATTTATAACCTGCAAGGAGACTTTCTTGCTGACTTGATTATTTCCGGGGAAATAGTTGACGCTGATACGATTATAGATACTGGAAATGCGATTCAAAAGGAAGCAGACAAGAAAACAGAGCCTTCCGTCATCACAAGCCCGGACAAAGAACCTCCGGCAACAGAGGAGACTTCTTATGTGAAGGAATCTCCAAAAACAGCGGAAGCTGACGTGGACATGGAAGCAGCCTCAACAGTTGAAAGCGATAGGGATAAAAAGGAAAAGCTCCCTGATACTGCTTCTAATTATGCAGAAAAAGGAATCTGGGGACTGGCATTTATTGCAGCAGGCGGGTTCCTGCTGTTTTTAGCAAGAAGGCGCAAGCAAACCGTATAAATATTAATCAACATTTGCACATTAAAAAAGTAAGATATATTTGCTTATTCTTAGGTGCGAAAGTTGAGATATAATTATTCCAGCCTGAACCAATCCATAGAAACCAAATCGCATAAATGATAAACTTAAAGAGAAATCAACTGGTTGGAAAGGCGGAATAATCAATGTCTATCAAACTGCAACGTATCTATGAAAAATCTAACGACTCTGGATATCGTGTATTAGTGGACTTAGTCTGGCCGCGGGGAATTTCCAAAAAAGACGCAGAGCTCGATGATTGGGCCAAAGAAGTAACACCTACGCCAGAATTACGAAAATGGTTTAACCATGACCCTGAAAAATTTGCAGATTTTAAATCAGCATATAAAAAAGAACTGCTAAATGATGATGAAAAATTAAAGAAATTAGCTGAACTCCAGAAACTGCAAAAGCAGCAGACACTTATTTTATTGTATGCTGCCAAAGATAAAGAACACAATCATGCCCTGGTATTAAAGGAAGTACTGGAAAGCAAACTCCCAAAATAATGCTATAAGCACAGCAAAAGCGTACCTTACTTCAGGTACGCTTTTCGCTATACATTAAAATTAACAATATACTTATGGATATCTGTCCGGTAATAAGCAACCGAATATTCTACCAGCCTGTCACGCTCGTCATAAGAAAAACGTTCCCGCTGCAGTAACGGCTGCAGCTCCATTTCCAGCATCTCTGCAACAGCCGGCTCCGGGATAGCCACGCTGAATTCATCCTTGAACCGAAAGAAGCGGATTCCCTCCTGATAGAGCATATCGTATAATGAATTGACAAAGACATTGGGATCATTTGGCAGGGAAATCGATGATGGAATATAATGCCTGAAATGAATGTAGGGCTTATCGTCTAATGTATAGAGACGTTCTACACAATAAGCGCCTTCCCCAGCTAAATCATGGATAGCAGGCAGGATAGCGTCTACTTTTTCCACCTCGATCAGCTTTTTACCTAATTGATGACCTTCCCCAATCAGATATTCAGAAAAACGCTGTCCTTTGGAAAGCTTCGAAACAGCCTGGTTCGCCAGTACTGTCGTCCCAATGCCGCTTTTTTTCTCCACATATCCTTCCTGAGCTAATTGTTCCACCGCCCGGCGAATCGTAATTTTACTCACTTCGAATTCTTTTTCTAATTCCGGTTCAGAAGGAATTAAGCTGTTTTTGGGATATTGTCCGTTAATTATTCGTTCCTTCAATATCTCCTTCACCTGTAAGTATAAGGATCCCTGTCTTAAATTTAGCTTCATTGTCATCTCTACCTTTCTATATCCAAATCCACTGTATGCGTGCCCGTCATTCCCCTTACTTTCACACTGTATCTCCTGATGAACGCATGCCCATGCTTGTTATATCTTTTTCTACTTTCTTATTATACCAAGAATCCTGCTCATACTAAAATTTGTAGTCAACCGGAAAGGGGTCCCTTCCCCCTGCTATTCATAGGAATAATGCTTTTCCAATTCAATATATTCATTACCGAGATAAACAGCCTGCGGTTTAATCACTTGGTTCGTGATGATTTCATTTCCCATCGAGTCAACCAGCGTTTTTTGTTGATGCTCGACAGTAAAAAAAGTAAATTCTGCATAAGAACCGCGGTGAAAATTACCTAGCTTCGGCTGCTTTAAAACCTGTGCCGGGATTTCTGTTACCGCACGGATAACCGCTTCCAATGAATAACCCAATGCCAGGAATTTCGTCAATGTTGCTGCTATGCTGTACACGGGGCCATTTACTTGATTTTCCTCATAAATATCCGTGCTGATTGTATCAAAAGATATTCCTGATCCCATTGCTTTTTTGGCTACAGGAAAGGAAAAGCTTGATTTCCCATGCCCTACATCAAGATAGATACCTCTTTGGACGGCTTCCGCTAAAGCCGAGGCAACTTCTCCTCCAGGCTTTAGAATATGATTGGCGTGTTTCCCATGATAACAGTGTGTGAGAATATCCCCTTTCTTTAACAAAGGCAGTATCTCCTCCAGCATGGGCGGGGCGCTGCCTACATGGACCATGAGCGGCTTCCTGAGCGCTTTGCTGTACTTAATTGCCAAATGCAGCGGTTTTAATCCATTATCCCCCACCACGCTGGCACTCATCCTCGCTTTTAACCCAATAATGAAAAAAGGATAATCAGCTGCCGTATTTTGTATTGCGTTCCAGGAAATATTATTTATATCTGCTAATTCATCCATTTGTTTTAAACCAATCCTTGAGATATTCAGAAAAGCAAGCACTCTGGTTTTTGCCGCTTTTGCAATCTGGTGGAATTCCTCTATCGTATCTGCTCCGCTGCTTCCCGCATCGACTACAGTGGTTACTCCTGTTTGATAACCAATTTTATCAGGGACAGCGCAATAAGGCTTATATTTTGGAAAAGCATGTGTATGTAGATCAATCCACCCAGGCGAAACATACATCCCTTCTGCATCTGCCAGAACTGGATAAAAGCTGCCTGCATCTGCGACAACATCCTTGATTCGCCCATTTTCAATTAAAATATCTGCCTTTTGCCCATTCGTAAGTAATGCATTTTTAATCACCTGTACCATCGCCCGTCCCCCTCTGTCCATGCTTTTTTTTTATCACGGAAAACCGCCTGTAAAACTCCCGCTTCATGACGCTTCGTTTTATCTATTTTATTATTTCTAGACTGCCGCTTCATACTTGGCAAATGTTTTAGACACCCCCCACGTAATCAAGTAAGCGGAAAGGCTGCCTCCGAAAAAGAAAAGCACTGCCGGAAATGCTTGAAATATTAAATAACCGCCTGCACCAATACAAACCAGTAAAAATACCGTGAGTATCGGATGAACAATCGCAAGAATTAGCGGCCATTTTAAGTACTGTATGGTTCGCAGCTTAAAATGGACATAGACCGGAAATAAATAAACCAAGAATACAGCCAGCAGCGCAAAGGCGATCACAACGGAAAATTGGGCCATTTGATAGACTAAGGCGCTTTGTGCACCAAGTATTTGAAATTGTACCGAAAACAAGTAGCCAAGCGCGAACAATATAATACCAAGACCGTTCGCTTTCCAAAATTCCTGCCGGTAGATTTCCCAGAATACTGCAAACATCCGAACTTCCTCCTCGCTCCGCTGCCACTTACGGACAACAGCGAACATCGCGACCGTTGCAGGCATAACTCCAAAGAAAAGAAGACCTGCCATCGTAAATAGAATCCATAATATATTCAGATAAGCAAAACGTGTTATCCAAATCGCAACGCTATAATATCCGCGAGCTACCTCTGCCATCATTACCTCTCCTTTCCTTTGTGTATATGTACTGTTATTCCTTCACAGACCCTATCAATACTCCTTTTACAAAGAAACGCTGCAGGAACGGGTAAACAATCAGCAGCGGCAGTGCAGATACGATAATCACCGCATATTTCACAAGGGAAGCTGTCTTTATTTGATCTGCAAAGGACTGCGCGCTTCCGGCAGCACTGGACGCACTGTCTGCACTCACTTCATTCAGGATGAGAATTTGCCGTAAGATAAGCTGGAGCGGAAATTTATCTTCACTCCGCAAATAAATCAGCGCATTGAAATATTGATTCCATAACGCAACGCCGTGAAATAATGCCATAACAGCAATGATTGGCATCGATAACGGCAAGACGACTTTAAAAAATAAATAAATATCACTGGCTCCATCGATTTTAGCTGCTTCCACCAGCTGATCGGGAATCGTCTGCTGAAAAAAGGTCCGCGCTACGAGAATCGACCAGGCACCGACTACTCCGGGAATCACAATCGCCCACATCGTATCCAGCATCTGCAGATTGCGGACGACCAAATACGTAGGAATTAATCCGCCATTGAATAGCATCGTAAATAAGATAAACCAAAGCCAGGCTTTTTTGCCCATTAATTCTTTCCGCGATAACGCATACGATGCCGGCAGGAGGACAAACAAGTGAATAATGACGCCGACTGCTGTATATAGAATGGTGTTTTTGTATCCTGTCC
This sequence comes from Oceanobacillus sp. FSL K6-0251, assembly GCF_038004725.1. Lineage (NCBI taxonomy): Bacteria > Bacillati > Bacillota > Bacilli > Caryophanales > Bacillaceae > Oceanobacillus > Oceanobacillus sp. FSL K6-0251. Next base: position 4,435,193 of record NZ_JBBORS010000001.1, read on the forward strand.
AAATCGCATCATTCTGAAATACACGCTGGAAACCCTCAAACGTCAAATCTACCGGCCATAGCCACATCTTCCCTGTGTTTACAGCATGAGGATCACTGATGGACGCACTAATCACAAATATCAGCGGATAAATAATGATTAACGTCACAAGCAAAACAAATATTAAATTGAGCCGGTCAAAGGCTTTATCCGACAAACTGAACCTGGACATCACGCATCTCCCTCCTTACCATAGGCTGTTCTCGCTAACTTTCCGTGCAATTTGGTTCACAGTAATCAAAAGCACGATATTAATAGCTGACTCAAATAACCCGACAGCGGCAGCAAAGCTGTATTGTCCTTCCAATATCCCTGTCTCATATACAAAGGTTTGAATAACGTCCGACGTCTCTGAATTCAGCGTATTCTGCATTAAGAGTACCTTTTCAAACCCGATTTGCATGAAATTACCGATATTCAAAATAAACAAGATAACGATTGTCGGCATAATACTTGGAATATTAATCCTTGTAATCCGCTGCATCCGTGTCGCACCATCTACTTTAGCCGCCTCATGTAATTCCGGGTTCACGCCTGCCAGTGCAGCAAGGTAAATAATCGTGCTCCATCCCAGCGTCTGCCATTGACCGGACCATACAAAGATATGGCGGAACCAGTCTGGACTGGTCAAAAACGGAATCGTATCCATTCCAAGCGCACGTAATAAGTGATTTATCAAGCCTGTATTCGGGTCCAGAAAAGCTACCAGCATCCCGACAACAACGACAACCGATATAAAATGCGGTGCATAGGTCAGCGTCTGTGTCCATTTTTTAAATGCACCATTTCGGAGCTCATTAAATGCTAACGCTAAAATAATCGGCAATGGGAACAAGACCAGCATATACAGGTTTAAAATAATGGTGTTTTTGAGCAGTCTCCAAAAATAATAGGAGCTGAAGAAACGTTCAAAATGCTCAAACCCGACCCATTCGCTTCCCCAAATGCCAAGTGTTGCAAAATAATCCTTAAAGGCAATCTGCACACCGTACATTGGTATATAATGAAATATAAAAAAGTACAAAAAGACTGGCATCATGAAAAGGTATAACTGCCAGTTGCGCAGAAAATTCTTTTTGATAACGGCTCCTCTACCCTTTTGTATGGATTGATTTTTTGCCATCTTTCCGTTATCCCCCTTTTTTCTATGGAATTTCCCTGCTAAATGAAACACAGCAGCAGCGAAAATCCATTCTTGTTTCTTATGTAATCCATCTCATGATGTACCCACTTGTAAAAAAAGAGAGGGCATGAGATCTACTGCCCTCTCGATGTGAATGAACCTTTTTAAACCTCTGCTTTAATTAGATTGATAGCGGTCATATGCAGCCTGGTAAACCTCCTGCAATTCTTCCATTCCCATTTGCTCGATCGTTTGGATATAGCTATCCCAGTTATCTAAATCTTCATCACCTGTAATAAACTTGTCGCGCATTTCTTCTACATACTTATTAATGTCCTCACCTGTTGATTGCAGAATACGGTTTTCCTCTTCTGTGAAAGTAAACCTCGGCCATACCTCATCAATGACTTGCGGCTCAATTTTTTCAGCTGCTTCCATTGATTGCGGTGCGGTTTCTCCTCCTTGGAAGTAATCTGCTTTAATAATTCCGCTGATGGAACCAAGCCAGGTTAAATCCTGGGCAATCGCCTGTTCAAATGTCATATCACCCTCCGGATTCAAAATATGATCACTATAAACGGCTTCTCCATCTTCTATTTCAAATGTTTCTCCTTCTACACCCATATAGTAAAGCTCTGCACCTTCATCTCCATAGAAATGATCCATCCAGCGGACCGTTGCAGCCGGGTTCGGGTTTTCACTGGTAATCACCAGGTTATCTGGAGTCCATACAGAGGATGAAAGTTTATTATAAGACTGATGCCCGTCTGGACCTTCTAAAGCTGCTAAACTATTATATTGCGAGCCAATCTCTTCCCCGAATAATTCAATTGGATCATAGAAAATCATACTTCCATATAGATTATCCGATGCATTGGCAAGGAACTGGCCCCATTCAATGGTAAAAATGCTTTGATCAATTAATCCTTCTTCGTACAGCATATGGATGTATTCCAGCATCTCTCTATATTCATCAGCGGTTGCATAGTAGCGCACCTTCGAGTCATCATTCGGATCTAAATCCAAGTTTGTGTTGGAGGCACCATGGTTCATTACGCCGAACGATCCAGACAGCCATTGAACAAGCTCCGCAATGTCTGTACCTCCATAAGGAATCGTATCCCCATTTCCTACTGGATCAAGTTCTTTTACTGCCTTTAAATATTCATAAAAATCTCCTGTCGTTTCCGGAATATCCATATCCAGCTCATTCAGCCAATCCTCATTCACCCAAGGTCTTGCACTGAGCCGTAAAGAGAGAAAATCATCTTCAATGAGCGATGGCATGGAGTAGATATTACCATCAGGGAAAGTAATTGCTTTTTCAATTGTTGGGTCATTCTCCATTAAAGCTTTTAAATTTGGTGCATATTCATCAATCAAATCATTTAATGGCAGGAACGCCCCTTGGGAACCGTATCGTAATAAATCCGTATTTGACAGCTCTGCAAGGAAGAATGCATCTGGCAGGTCACCACTGCCCAATGCCAGGTTTCTATTCTCCTCCAGAGCATCCGGGCTTACGGAATTCCAATTCACATTAATGTTTGTTAAATCTCTGTACGTATTCCAGATTAAAATATCATTCCAGTCATTGCCTTCATTTTGTGCGGGCTTGTTCGCAAAGATAGTGAGCTCTAATTCCTCTTCTACGATTGGAAACCCTGTCGCATTGACATTATCGCCGCCCGCTGCTTCGCCTTCCTTACTATCACCGTCATCTCCGCTGCTGCACGCATATAAAGCGCTTACAAAAACAAGTGTTGCGATGAAGAAAAACCATTTCTTTAACATAATGAACCCCCTTTTAAGTAGGTAAAAATGTAAAACAAACTTTTTCTAACAAACAACTGCCATCTTCATTTTTTAATTTAGTTCCTTCCCCCTTTAATCAAATAATGTCTAAGATGTCATACGGATTATTTTGCTTATTCAAAATAGTACCACTATTATCCTGAAACGTCAACATAACATTATAATGATTAATATAAATATTTTGTCTTTATTTGTCGGATGGCTTATTTTCTCACCAATTTGTTCTTTTAGAATGGATTCAAAATGCTATAAAGCAACAATACAAACTGGAGACTGTATAGAAAATGTATTATCTATCATGGAATAGGTACCATTCATTTGTTTGAAAACAGCCAGGTTGTTACTGTGCTGGTGACAAACAAATAATTGATTATCTACCCATTGGTTACTACAAAAATGTCTTGGCCATTCGCCGCCTGCAGAAATAGAGCCTTCCTTTTCCAATGACCCATTTTCAGTTACTTTAAAAAGACTCAATGTATCTGATTCCCGATTAGAGGTAATCACCTTGCCATCCAAAAATTGAATTTCTGCTCCATAATTTCTTATTTCACGAACTGTTTCCACCGTTTGAATGCACTGTAAAGAGTCCGACGGAACCGCATATTGATAGACAGATACGGTGGATTTGTATTCATTGACCACATATACGATTGGCTTCTCCGGGTGAAAAGCTACATGCCTCGGTCCTGCTTTTTCCGGGACTGTCAAGCTTTGAAAGGGAAGTAAACTCCTCCGCTCTTCATCCCATTGATACAGATAGATGTTGCTTTTACCAATATCCGTCAGCAGGAAAAGGGACGTTTCTGGAATTTGCCGAACGGTATGGATACGGGAAGCCTGCCTGTTTTCAGAGACAAAAGCAATATGCTCTGCTTCTTCCTGCAGATCTCCGTTATCATCCAGTGCAAAAACAACAACACCTGCATTCGAATAATTACTGATAAATAAATACTTTCCGCAGGCACTCACCTCCGCGTAGCACGGACCGCCATGTGTCGGCAAACGCCTTCTTTCCTTCAGACGATGGGCTTCATAGTCCAGTTCATAGCAAACTACCTCTCCATCCGCTGCTTCACTGATGGCATACACACGGTTTTTCACCGGATGCTTCACTAAAAAGGATGGATTAGCAATTCCGGCTTGTTCCCCCAGAGGTGTCACTTCACCTGATTCAGCATGTATATTCAACCAATGAATACATGCCAAATCTACTTCTCCATAGCAGCCGACAAGTACTTCTGTATTCCGTTTATCCATGAGGCATCCTCCTTAATAAATTGGCAATACATGAAAAAATACGTTAGGGGAAGCCATCCGATAATAGTAGCTGCACCAGCCCAAACCGCTGGACTCCTCCACATTCGGAGAGAAATATAACCGCTCCTGCTCCAGTTCATCGATTGCCTCTAAATCTCCTCTTACATACTCCTCGATTCTTAAGCGGGCAGTATCTAAACGCTGTAATAATCCTCCATAACGAATATCTATTACTTCCCACCCAAAAGGTTTATTCAACGACAGCCACTGCTTCCGATGCGCAGCATGCAATTCCTTCACACGCCCTGTCACTTCCGGGATAACCTGTCGGGCAATTTCCTGCAGCTTTTCCTGATTCCCTGCATCATAAGCTGCTTTCAGTTCGACACCGATATCCCCTTTTTTAGCTAAGACCCAACACAGCTTCTCCGGCACATCAAAAAAGCGCTCTGACGCCTGCTGGTTATACTGCTGGATTTCCTCCGCCAGCTTCTTATAGAAATTTCCGACAGGATTTTTTTCGACATGTTTATCAAATAATCCCAGCAGCACATCCTGCCATAGCAGGAATTTAGAAGGGTTCGTCTGTAAGGTGTTCCCTTCGTCTACCCCTGGCGGCTGATCCATTTTATTCAAGGCCAAAAGCGCTTCTGGATCCATACCTGTACAAAATAACGTACGTTCCTTCACACGGGTTATATCGATTTCGGTATGATACGCATGCTCAGCATAGAATTGCAGTCCATAAAGTGCATGGTACACATTGCTCTCATAGCCATCGTCTCCCCAAAGCGTTACAAATACATCGCCTACACCTTCCTCCTTGCAGACAGCAAGTGCCGGCTCACTTGCAGTCAGAGAGATTTGATAATTCGGGGCAAAGGTATTCCACACCCACATTCCCCCTGCAAATGCCGGTGTACTGCCAAACCGTTTTAATTGCTGCAGCATCCGCTGATAATGCTCCCTATCTGCTTGAGCATACTGCCAATACATATACTGCACGTTATCTGGCAGCTGATTCACGATATACTCTGGTAAATCTGTGGTTTTGTCATAGCTGTCCCCCGTTTCGGAAGCCAGCTTTAAAAACATATCGCTCCACATCACCACACGCAGCTGATACTTATCCGTTATTTCCACGATTTTATCCAGATGTGCTTTCATCAGTTCAAAACGATCCTTGAAACCATGGATATTTAAATATCTGCCTCGTCCCACCTCTTCCGCTTCGTCCATACCAATATGAATGCGATTGCTCCGGAAGGGCCTGGCCGCAGAAGCAATCATCCGGTCCAGCAAATCATACGTAGCATTACTCTCTAATAACAGCGCACCCCGCGTATCCTTATAGGTATAAGCCGCATCCCATTTCAGAAATTCCTCTAAATGCGCCAACGTCTGGATACAAGGAATCAGCTCGATACCAAATAGATTTGCATAATTATCCAGTTCCCGCAGCTCTTGTTCACTATAACGCCCGCGCATATAACCAAAATAAGGCTCTCCGTCTACTTCATACGTGTCCTCCATGTACAGCATTGCCGTATTATGTCCCATCACCGCTAATTTCCGGATCAAGTCCTTTAGCGTAGATAGCTTCATCGTCATATTACGCGATAAATCAAACATAGGCCCTACACTGGAGAATTGCATCGTCTCTTGAATATGGATTTGTTTATTTCCCTTATTCCACTGTTCTAAAATCAAGCCAAGCGCTCTGAAAAAATGGCATGGCTCTTGGTAGGTAACCGTGCCGCCCCCTTCATCAAAAGTTATTATTAACCCGTTGATACGCTCATCCTGCCTCCCGGTCAGTACAATGCCGCCCTGTTCTGCAAGACGGAATGCATAGGCCTCCTGCAATTCTACGATTCCTGCGTGTAAGCTCACTGCATCCCCTTTAATTGAAATTTCCATTTATCATCACCCCTTCATATCTATGCTGTTTCCCTTTAAATCATAACGTTATAATGTATTATTTGATAAAAAATCTCTTTTAAAGAGAACAGCAGCATTCTAATTTATTGTTTTGAAAACCCTTTCAAGTAGTTAATTTCGACTTTTTTTTGGAAACTCCTTCTTTTTCAACAACATTTTTCTTATCTATTTTTTATGGCATCAGAAAAAGCAATGAACTATATGTATTTCAACACAGCTCATTGCTCTTTATTTATTCCTTTGCCATCGCAAATTCATGCTCATCTAATTTTTGTTCTTTATCATTGTTATTCAATGCAAAAATCGAGAAGATAACAAATAATACTACAATGGAGCCTAAAATATAGAAGGTCGTTTCGTAGTTGGTCAAATCATAAATCCAGCCGACTAATGCAGAGAAAATGATAACCCCAATTTCACTGGAGACCTTAAAGCCGATGAGATAAACCGTTGCAGATAACCGCACATCGAAGTTCGCAGCAATATATTTAAATACCGCAATCAATAAAATCGGTAATTCCACTGCGTGAAGCATTTTCATGAATGAAATACCAAATCCGCCTGTTACCATGGCGGAACCAATGATACGAAAAGCCATGATACTTCCTGCCAATACAAGCGAGCGCTTAATTCCGACTTTGTTCACAATAAATGGTGCCAGGAATAAGAAAATCGCTTCGACAAATACTTGTATAGAGTTCAGAATTCCGTAAACGGTGTTCCCATCCGTACCTGTCCCGGAGAATAGGCTTACAAAGTAAACTGGGAAAAGCTGCTGATCATATACCGTATAAATACATACGGTTCCAAACAGATAAATAATTAAAAACCAAAATACTTTATTTGAAACTAAAAAGCGAATATCTTTCATTGATATATTGGAGACACTTTTTTCTTCTGTTTTCGTAACCTCCACTTTAAAAAATACATTAATCAAAAGAAAGATAATTCCTGTTCCCGATGCAATCCAGAAATTAATATGTGGATTAATACTCATTAATGCCCCTGCGCCAATAGCAGAAACAGCGTAGCCTAATGAACCCCACATCCGTGCTTTACCAAATTCAAAATCGTATTTACGGCTGAGTTTTTCTGTAAAGGATTCCAAAAATCCTGCGCCTGCTATAAACCCTGCGCCTAAATAGATAGCACCCAAAGCTGCTCCTAAGTAAAAATTATTCAAAAGTAATGGCTCATAGACATAAATAACAAATGGTGCAATAAGAACAAGTACCACACTCTGTATCCAGACAAGATTTTTCTTCGTCCCCAATTTATCCTGCATATATCCATAAAGAATCATGAAGAATAAAGAAAAGAATGAGTTAAACGAGTAGATTGTTCCGACTTGTGCTCCTGTTAGTCCAAGACTGTTATTCAACCAAATCGCATAGAAAGACCACCAGATAGACCATGTGATAAAGAAGAAAAATAGATAGCCAGATGAGAACCAATATTTACTATTTTTTAAAAAATCCATATTTATTAAATCCTTTCTTTGTAAAGCAAGAAGGAGCTTTTCTTACTCCTTCATTCAGTTATGTTTATTTCCAAATAGAATGCAGCTTTGTCCATGTGACAGTGTCTAATTGCAGCTTTTCATTTACTGTAGAAATTTCCAGCTTTGTTACTGTTCCTTCTGGATAAATCAAGTTTGTTGATACAGTTAAACCATCATTTAAAAAGATTTCTGCAGATGATCTGTCAATAATTACTTTCAGATTCTGAACATCCATTCCATGTAAACTGCCTTTTATTTCTTTCGGAAAATCTGCTGAAAAGTCAACCAGCCCATCCGTACGATAGAATGTATAAGCATCTTCTTTATAGTCTAATTCTAATCGGAAAGCTTCATCTTGATCTGTAACTAATTGCACGCTCCACTTCGTACTAGCTGATGCTGTTGAAACCTGCAAATCTACTTGGGCAGTATCACTAATTTCGTAGCTTTCCGGCTTACCAGGATGAACAGTTTCATCTCTATAAGAAACCTCTTCCCTGCTATTATCTGCGGTGATGGCCTCTTGCTTCAATAAGAGACTTCCATCTTTTTCAAATAAGGAAAGCTTCCGCGCCAGACTCATTGCGCTGCGCCATGGCGAGACCGGGACAACTCCCGCATACTGCCAGTTATTCATCCAGCCGACCCAGTAAGTATCCTCTGTATTGTCCCAGCTGACAGCTGCATAAAAATCTTTTCCTGCATCTGCCCATTTCAGTTCATCTTGCGGTGTTTCATTCGGGTGAAATTCTTTCCCATCAAAAGTTCCAGTAAAATAATACACTGCGGAACCGCCGTTAGGACCGTCTGCATTGATGCTTACAATAAGTATCCATTCTTTTTTAGAATTGTTCTCTACTGGTAAATAAAGCAGGTCCGGACACTCCCAGACACCGATATAGGAAGGATATTCTTTTCCAAATGAAGATAGATAGGTCCAATCAATTAGATTTGGCGAGCCATAAAACTGGATATGGTCCCCACAAGCCAATACCATGACCCATTGCTTGCTTTCTTCATGCCAGGAAACCTTTGGATCACGAAAATCTTTTATTTCTGTGTTTGGAAGAACTGGGTTCCCCTCATATTTGATCCACGTTCTTCCCTTGTCCTTGCTGTAAGCGATACTTTGCTGCTGACTTGCACCATCATGTGTGAAAATAGCAACTAATCCACCGGAATCGCTTTCAAACAAACCACTCGTATTATTTTTATCTACGACTGCTGATCCTGAGAAAATCGTTCCCAATTCATCTGGTGCTAACGCAACCCCATGCTCTTCCCAATGATACAGGTCTGTACTTGTTGCATGTCCCCAGTTCATATTTGCGTGATCATTGCCGTGTGGATTGTACTGGTAAAATAAATGATACTCTCCTTCGTAATAAACGAGACCATTTGGGTCATTCATCCAATTTTCCTTTGGTGTGAAATGTAATTGCGGACGATGTTTTTCTTGATATATCATGTAATCTCCCTCTCTATAAATTTAATTTATCCTTATGAAAATAATTGAAAACGGTGTCAGTCATTTCTTACGTACTATCATCTTATATTTTCAGAAATATGTCAACCGGTTGACATTGATTTTTATAATTTATTTTGAAAACACTTTCCGTATTGTTTCTAGCCTTATTTTTTCATATCCTTTCTTCATGTATAAAAAAGAGATGAGTCAAGGAGCCTAACCAGCCTTTGATTCATCTCTGCTAATATCTATTCTTTTAATGCTAAAGCAATACAGCCCTTGACGCCTTGCTCATCATTTAATCCTGGAGCAACAATCAAGTCATTTACATTTTCTACTTCTATATAGCCGTTCAACAATTCCATAAATTTTTCACGAATCATTGGATAGAGCTTTTCCTGCTTCATTACTCCTCCGCCAAGAATAATTTTTTCTGGAGAAAGGATAACAAAATAATCCAATATTGCCTGTGCAAGATAGTATGCTTCTACTTCCCAAACATGATCCTCATCAGCTAACTCTGCTCCCTTGCGACCATAACGCGCTTCAATTGCCGGTCCAGCAGCTAATCCCTCTAAGCAAGTCCCATGGCTCGGACACGCTCCTTCAAAATCATCTTCTGGATGTTTTTTTAATAAAACATGGCCCATTTCCGAATGGTTTTTCCCTTGAAATGGCTTCCCGTCCAGAACAAGTCCTGCGCCAATACCTGTACCTACTGTTATGTAAAGGCAGCTGGAGACATCTTTCCCAATACCGTATTCATACTCTCCCATGCTTGAAGCAATAACATCTGTATTGATGGCTACCGGAATATTAAAACGTTTTTTAAGCTCTTGCAAAAGCGGATAATGACGCCAAGGAATCTTTGGCGTATTTTCAATTGCGCCATAGTTTTCACTGTCAGCACGTAAATTGATCGGTCCAAAAGCTCCTACCCCCATTTTTTCTATCGGATGCTTTGAAAAAAATTCTTCCACTTTCGCTAATGTTTCTTCAGGCGTTGTCGTCGGAAAAGCAGTTTGATCTAAAATCGTTCCGTCGGGATTCCCCACTGCACATACAAACTTTGTTCCACCTGCTTCAATTGCTCCTATCATCTTGGATAACACTCCTTACGTCTAGTATCATTCGATTATTATAGCAGATTTTCGCAACAAGGTGCTATTTCACCTTTTTTCTAAAGAGAGATTTAAAGATAACTTTAGGTTGCACGTCTTGTTGTTTTCCCTTCCCAAAACGAGACTGGTAATGTTTTTTCTTTTATCGCTTGCGGATTCCCATCAATTTCTTGGATTAATGTTTCTACGGCATTCTCTGCAATTTGATAGGTTGGCTGGATAATCGTACTAAGGTTGGGATAAATAGAACGCATAAAATCAGTTCCATCATACCCAATAATTTTTAAATCCTCTGGCACACGGTAGCCTAAGCCCTCCGCATACTGCAATGTACGAATAGCCAATAAATCATCACTTGCGAATATCCCATCTACATCTGGGTTCTCTCTGAAAAGCTTCTTGATAACATCAATATTGCTTTCCAAAAAGGCGACATCTGGAACATGGTAGGTTTCTGGGGTTCTGCCAGCTTCTTTCATCACTTTTTCATAAGCATATTGTCTGTTATTTGCCGGCGTTTCCAAATTAGCATCTCCATTAATATGAATAATTTTCTTGCACCCAGCTTCTATCAGTTCCTTACTTGCGATTTCCCCACCTTGAAAGTTATCTGAGCTAACAACATGAATATTCTCTGATAAGTAATGGTCAATTGCAACCGCAGGAAATTGCTGATTTTTATCAACTAACCCGCGGTTATACGTGACAACAATAACACCATCCACTTGATTACGGCGTAACATTTCCCAATATTTTTTTTCCTTGTCTGCTTCATGTAAACTGTTACAGAGCAACACTTTATAGCTTTTTTCATTACAAATGTTTTCAATATGCGCAACCAATTCTCCAAAAAAAGGATGACTAGTTGAAGGAACAATTACGCCGATTAAGTAGCTGCGCTTATTATATAAAGAACGTGCAAGGTCATTGGGTACATAGTTAATTTCCTTCATCGCTGCAAACACTTTTTCTTTCGTTTTGCTGCTGATATACCCCCTGTCATTCAATACCCGAGAAACTGTTGTTGGAGATACACCAGCAACCTTCGCGACATCCTCGATTTTAGGTTTCATATAAACTCTTCTCCTTTAAACCCGCTTTCGTTATCTCTCCTTAAGCATATAAGTTTTCTTTAGTTAAGTAAAGAACGGTATGCTTGATTTTGTTTTCCTAGATAACATAGTAAATGTCCTAAAACAGCAGTCTTAATAAGAGAACAACGGCCTTAATAAGACGAGTAGCCATAGTCTTCTCGGTAAAATCATAACAACGTAGAGATTCCACTTATCATTTATGGACTTTTTAAACATCCTCTATAATTCATTTTTCCCACCTATTTTTAGTCAACTCTATAATTATAAAATCAAAAAGGCCATCCTCCAGTTTATATAGGAAAATAACCTTTTTCTCATTCTTGATATCTTTTCAAAAAACGATGCCCATCCATTTCTTTATTGCCTTTTTGAAGGATTATTGCATAAAATCCCGGCTTTGTTACACTTTCACTATCGACCAAACCTGAATTATTCTACAACTTCTGCCTCTACTTCCGCATTTCGATCATAAGCATTTTGCTTAATCTCTAACCATTCCTGATAACCTAAACGGTCTAATTCTTCAAGATAATCGTCCCATTCTTCATCTGCCCTACCATTGGTAATCCACTCCGCCTTTTTACGCTCTACATATGGGAATAAATCTGCTTCTATATCAGAAAGTTGGTTTAACTCTTCCAAAGACATAAATACATTCGGATAGATACTATCATTATTCATATAAGGCACTAATGTTTCATGCAACTGATCTAATCGCCACGCGGCATCGTCTGGCATAGTGGTTACATCGTCATAGTAGCTGTCCAGAACCGCTAACGGTCCCCCAATAGATGTTTCCTCACGTAATTCCACTGGTGCTGTACCTTCTAATGGCAAGTGTCTCAACATATCCTCATTTTCGTCATATTCAAAGATATTCTGCTTCTCTTCATCGCCAAAAGTTCCCCAGTTATTTTGTACGGATTGAATCGGATCATATAGCTGATCAATCCACTTTGCGGTTAGTTCCAAATTCTGGTTGGCGGATGTAATAACCATACGCGAACGATCAAAGCCCATTCCATTGGAACGTGCAACGTGCGTACGTCCATCCGGTCCTTCTAATGGAGGAAGCATTTCATAATCTTCCGTGCCAGAGATATTTGCCATATCCCATGTAAAGTATAAGCCATAACGCCCTTCTTGTCCTTTTGCCAAATACGTATTCCACTCTTGCTCAAAAGCTTCTATATCAATTAAGTCTAATTCATATAATTCATTTAAATAGTTAATAGCATCTTTATATCCTTCTTGTGCAGAGGTGAAAAGGACCTCATCCTCATTGGTTACTACGGTATGATCCCAGTTTTCTCCTTCACCAAATGGTGAGAATAAGAAGGAGACATCTTCTCCACCATGACTAATCATAAACGATAACGGAATCGTTTGACCGTCTCCCGCCATATCATTTTCCTTGAAGGCAATTAATGCTTCTTTTAACTCTTCAGTTGTGGAAGGCATCTCCAAACCTAACTCATCTAACCATTTCACATTAATCCATCCTGTAGCGTCTAAGGAATGAATACTTTCTTTACCAGAACCTAATTCCTCAATCCAAGGGAAGGCATAGATATGACCATCTGGCGCAGTCATCATAGCACGATATTCCGGCGCTTCCTCTAACACAGCCTGTAAATTAGGCATATATTGATCGATTAAATCTTCTACTGGAATAATCGCTTCATCAGCAGCCAAATCCAATAATTCATAATCACTATAACCCGTATTCATAATTGCATCTGGCAAGTCACCGCTTGCAACTGCCAGATTACGCTGTTCTGCAAAGGATTCACCAGTAAAATTCTTCCATTCAATATGAACTCCGGACGCTTCCTCTAAACGTTGTAAAATCAACTTATCATTAGGATCTTCAGGAGCCATTGGCGAACTTTCCGTAATAAATTTTAAGCTGATATCGTCCTCCTCTAACGGAAAGGTGATGTCACTTAATTCATAATCCTCTGATGATGCTTGATTACCGCTGCTGCATCCTGCCATGATTAGCAAACTAACAATTATGCCTGCCGCTAAATAATGATATAATCCTCTCATACTTTTAACCCTCACTTTATATATTATTTTAATGATCCAACCATAACGCCTTTTTCAAAGTACTTTTGGAAAAATGGGTACATAATCATTAACGGCAGACTTGCTATAATAATTGCTGAGTATTTAATCATTTCTGCCAAACGCTGCAATTCTGCTCTTGCCATTTGATCTCCAATCATACCTGGTTCCACTTCACTTTGGATTAAAATATCACGCAAAATTAACTGTAATGGATACAGACTTCTATCTTCCAAATAGATCATTGCATCAAAATAGGCATTCCATTGACCAATAAAAGAGTATAAAGCTAATACAAAGATAATCGGTTTTGACAATGGTAGAATAATACTTAAAAATATTCTTGTATCTGAAGCACCGTCTATCCTTGCTGCCTCCATTAACCCTTTTGGCAACCCTTTAAAATATGTTCTCGCTAGAATAATATTCCAAACCGTAATCGCACCTGGCAAAATAATTGCCCAAGGAGTATTAAGCATGCCTAATTCTCTCACTAATAAATACGTAGGGACCATACCACCATTAAAAAACATGGTAATAATGAAAAAGATCATAATTATCTTTTTACCAACTAACTCATCCACAGAGAGGGAGTAACCAGCCATAATTGTGAATACGACGGATACCAATGTAAATCCAGTTGCATATAGAATAGAATTTAGAAAGCCTCTCATAATTGTTCCATCTTGAAAGATACGAACATACCCATCTATCGTCCAATGATTTGGATCAAAAGAAATTCCCCGGGTCAACAATACATCTGGCTGCAGAAAGGAACCCAGCAACACATACAAAAGAGGGACAGTTACGATTAGTACAATAAGGCTCAACAAAACTTTGTTAATAAATAAGATAAATCTATCAGACTTGGAATTATTAATTAATTTATTATCCATGAAACTGCCTCCTCCCTAATACAATGTTTCTCCATTAAGTTTTTTCACGATAAAGTTTACCGTAATCAATAAGATTAAACTTATAATGGAATTAAATAATCCAACCGCTGCTCCAAAAGACCAATCTGCTGCTTGTAACCCCCGCTTGTAGACAAATGTATCAATAATCTCTGAAGCTGGTAAGTTCATTGAAGTTTGAAGCAAGTAAGCCTTTTCAAAACCGATTGACATAATTCCCCCAACTGCCAAAATAAACAATACGGTCATTGTTGGTTTCAATGCCTGTAAGTCAATATGACGGATTCTCTGCAATAAAGATGCCCCATCAATTGTTGCTGCATCATGTAATTCTGGATTAACATTAGAAAGAGCTGCTACGTAGATAATTGAAGCAAACCCTGCTCCCTGCCAAATTCCTGAAGCAATGAAAATTGTCCGGAAGTATTCAGGTTCAGACATAAATGAAATTGGTTGATCTATTACTAAGCCAAGTACAGTATTTAAGGGACCAGCCGGAGACAAGAAAATAAAAACCATTCCTGCAATAACAACGACGGATATAAAATGTGGTGCATAAATAATTAACTGGATATTCTTTTTAACACTTGCTCGTCTTAATTGGTTCAGCATCAATGCCAGTATAATCGGAACAGGAAATCCAATTAATAGTTCAAAGGCACTTAATTTAATCGTATTCATGAAAATTTGGTGAAAATTAGGTGATTCTAAGAAATTACGAAAATGCTCTAATCCGACCCATTCGCTCTCCCATATCCCTCTTAACGGACTGAAATCTTTAAAAGCTATGGTCACTCCATACATTGGGATATAATTAAAAATAAAGACTAAAACAATAGCTGGTAATAAAAATAAATAAAGAATATAATTTTTTCGGATATACGCCAGCGGTCCATTTTTCTTTTTCTTTACCGGCGGCGTGCTGCTGGGTAATGTATCTGACTTTGACGTTGCCACCTAAACCCCTCCTTTACTCAAGCTCTACATTTTGTTGTTACTATTTCATAGTCTAAATATAGCAAAGTTTGTATGCGTTTTATTTCAATATTTTAGGGCGATAGATTATAAAATCTTCGGTTAATAACCCAGATTCTGAAATATTACTATGAGGAGAAAAAGAAGATTTATCACAACTGCAAGAAACAAAAAACTGCGAAGTAAAAAGAGACACTATTACTTCGCAGGCTCATCTAATTATGTGGATTCATGTAAAATCTGCTTCTTAGGAAATGATAATGAGGCGATTTTCATCATAACAAAGCTCATAAAGCTGGCACCGAGTATGAAAACTAATGCCGGGACGAGTATATATAGATAGACAACTGCCGCAACAAAAGCAACTAACATAATCGTTTGCAAAGGACGGGCAATCGTCAATATGCAAGCATACCGGAAATATTCATTCCATTTTAAATCAAAATGAACATATACCGGAAAGATATAATGCATAGCTACCAGATAAAATATACCAATGACAACAATAAGGTTAAATAACAATACTTGCACGCTCTCATTGCTAATATTCTGGACAATACGAAAATCTATTAACAAGAATAAGCCGATAAAAGAACCTACATACCCGAGTATATTCGATGTCTTAAATGAAGCTTTAAAATGAATAATAAACTCTGGTAATACAGCTGCATCTTCGTCTTCCAGAATCATTTTCCTTACAACGGCAAACAGAGCTGCTGTTGCCGGAAAGATACCAAAGACAATACCGCCTACCAGAGTAAATACGACCCATAATAGGTTTAAATAAATTAAATTGAAGCCAAGAGTACCTATCCGCATATACCATCTTTTTTCAATCACATTGCCCACCCTTTCTTTATCGCAGAATAACAGCCAGTAATAAGCTGATTCATTTATCTTACAGCGAAGAAAATCTCCACTGATTAAAGATTTACTTTGTAATCACTGTATCAAAAAAGCAGGACGATCGATTGCAATATTTTTGGAATAGATATTATAAAATCTTTGGCTCAGAATTAAAAAAATTAATCGGCTTCCCTAAGTCGCTGATTAATGGTTTCTACCGCTTCTTCCACAGAAGCTTCTACATCCTTATTCGCCAGACCGACATCTTCAAACAGCTTTTTAAGCGCTATACTTATATCAGGATAGGCAGGCGTGATAGGACGATTTCTGGAATAAGAATAAGCTTGCTCTGCAAAGATGTTATAAGGGTAGGTATTAAATACAGGTAGATCTTCAGCTACAGAATAACGAGCAGGAACTTCTCCCGTGATAGAGCTATATTTCTTCATAGACTCATAACTCGTTACATAGCGGATAAACTCCCATGCCTTCTCAGGGTGATCCGTGCTGGCCAGTATACCAAGC
The DNA here is from genome assembly GCF_038004725.1 of Oceanobacillus sp. FSL K6-0251. NCBI lineage: Bacteria > Bacillati > Bacillota > Bacilli > Caryophanales > Bacillaceae > Oceanobacillus > Oceanobacillus sp. FSL K6-0251. The sequence continues at coordinate 4,451,885 of NZ_JBBORS010000001.1, forward strand.
GCCCAGCTGCCATTGGGAACAACTTGATATGTTGATTTTGGAAGTGGGGCAATGCCAAAGTCCTCCCCCAGCTTCAATCCTTTTTCCTCCAAATCCTTTATTGCCCATGTACCAAGTACCGTCATCAACAATTGACCATTTTCAAAGACATCAGCTGGAAGTTCTCTAACGGCTACTTTGTCTTTATGATATAAATCCTGATAAAATTGCAGTGCCTCCATTGTTTCTTCTGAATCTAAGTATCCGCTTGCTGTTGTCACATCAGGACTAACCACTTCCCCGCCAAATTGCCAGATAATCGGAAGTTTGAAATATGCAGGCGCCTCTCCACTTCCAAATCCTTGGGCTGGATCAATACCATAAATCCTTTCTTCTGGTCGCTGGCCTTCCTTCAATAACCCGACAGTTTCTTCCCATGTCATTGGGTTAGCAGGGTCACTATCTGGAAAAGGAAGATTCGCTTCTTCCAGCAGATTTATATTGTAATACAAGGCAATACTCGATTCTATTAATGGCATTAGATACAACTGGTCTTTATAAGTTAATCCTTCAATAATGTTCTCAGAGAAATCTTCTAAACCATCTTCCTCTGTCAAAAATTCATTTAACGACATCAGAAGACCCGCCTCTGCATATAAAGCTGTATAGGGACTGTCAATTGCCATAATATCTGGCCCCGTACCAGTAACTAGTTCTGTCCTCAGCTCTACTTCATAATTGGAATACTCAATATTTTGCATAGTAACACGAATATGAGGGTGGGATTGATGAAAATCCTCTATAATCTCATTATAGGCCTTATTCTCTGCCGCATTTCCATAATTACGCCAAAACGTTAACTTTACAACATCCTCTTGCTCTTCATTCTGTTCGGATTCTTCCTCTTCATCTTGTATAGACAAAGGTTGTACCAATACAATCAGATAACCGATGACAACACTCACTAATATTACAAATAAGCTGTAATAAATTATTTTCCTCATGATACATCACCCTTTTATTCCGAATTGAATGTCTTTCTATAATTAGCTGGAGTTTCGTTTACATGTTTCTTAAAGACAATACTAAAATAGGAAGAGCTAGAAAACCCAACAAGATTAGCCACATCAATTATTTTCAAGTGCGAGTCTTTCAGAAATTTCTTCGCCTCTTTAACTCGTACCTCTGTTAAATATTCACTAAAATTCTTGCCGATTTGCGCTTTGAAAATTTCTGATAAATAAGCGCTATTAATATGAAAAAGCTCAGACAACGTTGTCAGCGAAATATCACTCCCATAATACTGCTCAATATAGCGACGGACTCCATCGACAATCTGTTTGCCATCCGTTGTTCTTGTATTGCGAATCTGATCAACGATTAAATTAGCAAGCTCAGTAAGATAAGCTATGACTTTACTTTGGACATTTAATTGCCAAATAACTTGTTGGCACCGCCAAATAAGTCGTTGTGTATTACTGTTATCCACATTATATTTTTTAGCAATGGACCCTAGACAAAATAGAATCCGGTTTGCAACAATTGAAAAGGATAATACCGATTGGGTTGTTGTTTCACCCACCAAAGATTCTAACTCCTTATGAAACCTGGACATATTTGTCTGCTCAATAGCATTAATAATATGCTTCTCCAGGTACGGAGAAAAATCTATCAGCTCTTCTTTTCTCCCATGCTCATCAATTACTTGCGAGTGACGACCTAACTGACTTTGACTCCATGAGAGCAAACTGGAAATGTAGCCCGTCTTCAACTCTGACAAACCAGTTACCGGATTGCCAATTCCAATCACTGTTTCTAATTTTAAAAGTGTTTTTATTTGATGCTGAATCATTTTCGTTAATTGGTCTGGATAGTTATCAAAACCTTGATCTAATACAACAAGAAAATGCATCATATTCGTATAACTCAGATCATAAAAAGCAAATATACCCGGTTTTGACTCTGCCAATTCTTTGCAAAGCATTTGAAATGTCATCTGCAATTCGTTCACTCGATTTGTTTGGTTGCTAAAATCTCTCACTGCAACGCTAATAAATTGAGCCGTTAAATCCTCCTGAAGCAACATATCAAGTTTTAACTGCTCAAGACGCTCTTTTACTAGGCTAAACTGCAACCATTCTTCTTTCACCAGCGACAATAGATATCGTTCTTGTACTTCCTGTAACTGTGTCCGCGCTAAACGTTTCACTTGATCCAATTCAGACTGTTTACTGCGATCTTGATCAATTTCCTCCTTCATCCGTTGCAATACCTCTATCAATTCTTCCGGATCCACCGGTTTAAGTAAATAATCTCTTACTCCTTTTTTCATCGAGCTTTTCACATATTCAAAATCGGCATAACCAGATAATACAATTACTTTGGTATGTGGATATTTCTCTTGGCAATGTCTGGATAGTTCTATCCCATCCATAATTGGCATCCGAACATCGGTCATTACTAAGACTACTTCCTGCTCCTCAAGACATGCTAATGCTTCTTCCCCATTAGCCGCTTCTGCCACAACCTGAAATCCTAATTCCTCCCAATCTACTTTCCATTGTAATCCTTTGCGAATTTGGATTTCGTCATCAACGATCAAGACGTTTCTCATTCTTAGCCTTCCTTTCCTCTGCTATTTGTAAGGTGATAATCGTCCCTTTGTTTAATTCTGATTCAATATGATAGTTGAATTGATCCCCATAATATAAATGCAAGCGATCCAACACATTTTTTAGTCCAATACTGTTGCCGCTGCTCTCCAAGGTTTCGGCTTGATTACTAATCGATAAACTTTGAATCATTTCATCCGATATCCCAACACCATCATCTGCAATTTGCAATGTTAACTGATTATCTTGATACTTGGCTCTTATCTCCACATTGGCATGATTTTTAGAAATCAAACTATATTTCACTGCATTTTCCACTAATGGCTGGATAATAAATTTAATAATCGGAAATTCTTTTGTCTGTTGATCCTCTTCAATGGTTATCTGAAGGTCTCCTCCATACCGAAGCTTAAGAATTTCAGCATAATTACGGATATATTGTATTTCTTCTGCCATTGTCACCAGATCCGATTCTGTGTTTAATGCGTAGCGGAGCATCTTTCCCAAATAAACACTTACATTTACCACCTCTTTATTCTTTCCTTGTGCCGCTAAGCCTCCAATAATCTCAAGTGTGTTATTAAGAAAATGAGGGTTTATTTGCAGCAATAAAGCCTTATATTCCGCATTACGTCTGCGAATATTGGTTTTATATTCACTATCAATCAGCTGTTTTAAACGATTTACCATCTGATCAAAGACTTGTAATAAATAACGAATTTCATTATTCTCTGATCGAATAGTTGGCATGACTTTCTGTGCGTTGTTGAAATCCCCTTTTTCCAAGTAACGCATTGCCTTCATCAATCCTCTTAAAGGATCAGTAATCGAAGAAGAAAAAAGGAATGAGGCGATAATAGTAATTAAAAATAAACCAATACTTAATAGCAACAGACTTTTCTGTAATTGATTGGAATGTGAAAATAAATCATCCTCAGTGACTTCACTAATTAAAATCCAATCCCCTACCGATAATTGTTGATAAAACATCAGATAGGTTTCCTGTTCATCTTCTATTTCAAGCAATCCCTGACTCCCTGTCATGTTTGTTATCTGTTTCAAAGACTTGTCAATGATAGCTTGAGGGGTTTGAATCTCACCTGTTAAAACGTTTTCACCCTGATGATCGATAATAAAAGTGTGACCATGTTCACCTATTTTAATTTTTTCCAATGAGTTTTCTATCATTTCCGTGGAGAAATTAACTTTAATAATCCCGCTATCCTGAAGGGTATTTAAGTCAACTAACGGTATGAGATGACTATTAATCGGCATTTCCCGTATTAACGCGGATTGCTGGTTCGTATCAAAGTGGGAGTGAGTAAAAGTCTTATTATTTTCCATAAAGTCCTGATACCATTCCGTTTCATCCAATTGCGGGTAGTTGCCCCAAATCCCTTCCCCATCATGTGTGAAAATAGAGATAGAAATATTATTAGAATTATTAACCATCATTGAACTAAGCATGTCATTCAATTCACTTTTCACCATTAATCTGGCCGTCTCCAATGTTTCATCATCATTATTGCTGCTATTCTTCACTCGCAGCCAGTCCTGTGTAATGGAATTGGCTAATACCTGCTGACCCACATCAGCCACCTGTATTGTAACCGAGTCTATATAAAGGGAAAATTGATCCATCATACCAATCGTCAACTCTTGTGTCTGTTCCTTTATATAATTTGTAAATAGATTCGGCATGATTAGAGACAAAATTAAAAAAGGAATGGTTAGTACACAAGAAAAAACAAGAAATAATTTATTACGTAATGACAAAAACATATAAATTCCTCCATAATAAGTCTCTAAACTGCCTATCTATTTTTCCACTATAACATTACGAAGAAGAGAACAAAATACAGTTAATAAATACTGGATTTTTGAAAAAAGAAGGCGAGTCAGGCCTTCCTTTTTTTCACATTATTCATTTTCATTATCTAAAAATACTTCTTCTGATACTTGCCACTGCTGATTTGAACTTGCCTGCTCCCCTTGTAATTCTGTAAGCGTAAGTTTTCCGTCTTCTGTTACCGACAATACTTGTTCATTATGAACAGAACGAATAATCACAGCTTCATTATCCAATTGTTCTATCAGCCAACGCTGGTTGTCATAACCAAGATAATCATATAGCTGGATTTTTTGTTGATTGGTATCCAAATCAAATGCCTGATTATGCTCTGTTCTAATCGAATACGATCCCTGTTCATCTCCTGTCGGTATTAGGGACCATATCATTTGTTCTTCTCCCAATACTACCTGCTCTCCATTTTGTAAATTAGCAGCAGATAATGATTGACCTGTTTCCACATTCGTAAAGGCAGTTTGCATTAAATCAGCATCTAAGACCTGGTTTATTTCTACATTTTGATATGTCGCTTCCCCATTAAAAACATTTAAGCCAAAATGTCCTTGAGCAAATGCGCCATCCTGAAGATCCATGATATTCTCACCATCGACATCAATCCGAATATGTGGTCCTTCTGCTTCGATTTTGATAGCATACGTTTTTCCCGGCTCAATAAATGCCGGGACATTGCCGATCACCATACGCTCTTCGAATTGTCCATTCACCTTATAGAATAAACGGAATGCCTTCATATTCGGGTCTAAATTAAAATAATATCCACTGCTGCCATCTTCACTCGCCCGGAACACAATGGCCCCGGCACCACCATCCGAACTCAGTGTCATATCGGCTTCATAAATGAAATTCCCCCCTGTTTCTTCTGCCATATAATTGGCATCACTTGTATGCGAGCCGCGAATTCCTGCTTCTGTTTTCAGCCATTTTACTGTCTCAATGTCAGAATGCCAGCCTGTCAAATTGGTATAAAATTCTCCACCGTATACCTGAACTTCTATCGTTTGTGAGACTTTTTCATTCGGTGTAGAAACTGTAACCTCTGCTTCCCCTTCGCCAACAGCTTCTAATTCAGCCTGCTGATCCGATGAATGAATTTGAATCACATCCGAATCAGACACAGACCATTTCAGTGGATTGGAGCCATTACCATTTCCATTTTTTAAAGCAGCTTGTAGAGAAATGGTATCACCGATATTCAGCTCTCTTTTACTTGTATCAATTATAATTTCAGGCTCTTCTTCATTATGACGATCCCAAATATTCTTCAACTGGTTTACTTTCAGTGAGATAATCTCTACAGGTCCATTTTCTGTATAGAAGCTCATCTCTCTGCTTGCTGCCTCTGGGAAAATAACATCAGAGAAAACCACTTCCCCATCATTTGCAAACACCTCGATCGACCCATTGTCTACGAAAATATTTAATTTTACACGTTGACCATCGTGCACTAAATCTGCTTCATGCCGTGTTGTAAATTGATTGGAGAAATCGGTTTGTCCAGATTCGGAACGATCAACAAATATTTGCTCTTCATCCGGATGATACCCAATCACACTTTTTTCTTCGATGCCCTGACGAACTTGAAAACCAAATTCTGATACTTCACTGTCAGCTGGAATCTCAATTTCTGCTTCGATCTGATAAGATTCACCATTAACTTGCTTCAAAAGATTCTCTGCATTATTTTCATTGACTCGTTGATTACTTGTTTCAAAAATGTTCTCACTAATTGAATCTAACTCTTCTATTGGAGCTTGAGCAAGTCTAATTCCCTGCCCTGTATCTATCAGCCTTAATTCCCTCGGTATCGTTAGTTGTCCTTTCCAGCCTTCTGTTGGAAAATCAAATGGATAGTCCCAATTTGTCATCCAGGCGATGGTGATACGACGATCATCTGGCATATCAGCAAAAGACATAGAGGCATAAAATTCTTTGCCAAAATCCGTTTTTAATACATCCCCGGCTTCATTATCATTGATAAATGTTCCTTCTTCTGTTAAGTCACCAATAAAATATTCTGCATCCGATCCTTCCGTATTAGGGTTAGCACCTGTACTGATCATTAACACCCATTTGGTCTGGTCCGTTCCTTCTACTGGTAATTCAAATAAGTCCGGACACTCCCAAACACCGCCTCGTACGTAATCATCGTATCCAAAGCTGTCCGTATGCTCCCAATCTATCAAATTATCCGAGGTAAAAAAGCGAATATGATCGCCTCCGGATACTACCATTACCCAACGATTATTTTCTTCATCACGGACTACCTTAGGATCACGGAAATCCCAGCTTCCGGGATCGTCTTCTGTTTTACCAGGGTTCTCAATCACAATAGGATGTTCTTCCGAATATTCCCATGTACGTCCCTTATCGGAACTATAGGCAAGTCCAATTCGCTGGTTTCCATTCTCTTGATCAGGATTGAAAGAGGTATAATAAGCAACTAACCCCTTTCCGCCTGTATCGGAAAAAAGGCCGGACGCATTATCTTCATCTACTACAGCCGATCCTGACCAGACATGGCCGTGCTCATTCCAAGGCAGAGCGGTAGGCAAATGCTTCCAGTGTATGAGATCTTCGCTTACAGCATGCGACCATGTACCGCCATCTTGATGAAAGAGATGATATTCCCCTTCAAAATAAACAAGTCCATTGGGATCACTTACTGATCCTCTTGCTGGTGTATAGTGGTAGTTTGGACGATAATTTTCTTTAAAATATTCATTGGTTTTAACTGCGTATACGTTTTCAAAATAAGTTGTTCCAGATAAATTAACCAACCCGATATGACCCTCTTCAAGTTGGTCATCTGTATGCTCTATTACCGGCTCACGATAACCATCAAGATAAACAGTTATTTGATTACCTTTCACAATAAGCTCCATATGGTGTCTTGTTCCGCTGATAGAAGAGTAAAGCTGGTCTGAACTTGCCAGCACAGTGCCATCCCGTAACTGCAACTGTACCTCAATCTGGTTATCGTTCTTTACAAATATCACTTGGTAACCAGTCGCAGTCTCCTGATTCGTTCGGAAAGTAAATCCGGCAGCTCCTTCTTTCTCTGCAAATGAAATATCACCTTCCAAAACAAAATCCTCTTCCTGTTTTTCAAAGGTCTGCTCACCTTTTTCAATGGCTTTAATCCCTTGAATATCCGGCTGCCACTGCCCTTCTGTCTTGATAATCCCACCTAAACCATGAGCAAAATCACTAATATATACATTCTCAAAATATGCTGTTCCATCCTCTGCTTGCAATCCTAAAACCCCGGCGGCATCCTTTTCTAACTCTGCTTCTAATATCTCGTTATACTGATTATCCCAGTATACTTGCAACTTTTGATCAACTGCTTTTACTTTGAGATGATATATTTCTCCTGTTTCCAAATCAACTTCTTCTTCCGCTAAAGGCTTATCTAGATTTTGTCGATCTAAGAGCTGAATCTTGCCTTTCTCTTGATCTATTTGAATCATATAACCTTGCTTCTCTATCGCACTTGCCCGGAAGATAAGACCAGCTTTGGTCTTCGTTTCAGCTATTTTGATATCTGCCTCATAGGTAAAGTCATCAGCAGTTGTATCAGAAAATGCAACAGCTTGCTCATTTCCTTCCGAAATAAGCTGGATACCTTGTACAGTATCCCTCAGTTCCCCCGTGCCTTCCAAGTTCCAGTTCTGTAGATTGGTATTAGCTTTAATCATTTCTTCCTCCTTATTATCGGCGGCATCAATTTCTGAATCACAAATAAACATTATAGCTAGTATAGATAGCATCATCCACAGAGAACGTTTGCTTATCATTTTCCAACCGATAGGAACTCCTCCTTTTATGAGTTATGAAAAACATTGATTCGTTACTTCCACTTTATGACAACCGGTTGACATAAAGTTTATAAATATATAATTACAAAACCATCATAAGGTAACCGCTTTCATATGTCAAGCGGTTGTCATAATACTGACATAAAGCACCTTTATAATTTATTACTTTAGAAGTCCGTGAATACACACATCATCAGCTGATTCAAAGAAAAAACCATCTTCTTTTCCATCCGACAAAGACGCTGCTTCCCCCACCTATATCACCATTTCTTAATCTGTTTTGCTTGTGATTTCCCTACTGTTTTCACCATGTTTCTAACCATTTGGTGACTTAATAAACCCACCGGTTCATTCTTTTAATGTATAGGCTACTTCTCGATAAGTACTTTCACTATCTTTCAACTTTACCAATAGAATGTAATGCTGCTTCTACGTACTCTTATCCACCTCTCAAAAGGATAGACATACTTTCCCTGATTATTCTTCATAAGAAAAACCATATAAGATGCAGCATCCTGCACCTTATATGGCTTACTTTTACTACAACGCTTCCTTCACCTCATCCGGCAATTCCGCTTCACTTACTTCATCATACGAAGAAACTTCATTATCCTTATTCACGTAGAGCATCAGATATGCTCCCTGACGCAATTCCTTCTGGGCGGAAAATTCAACCTGAATTTCTTCCCCATCCTCTGTATAAGCCGGCTGCTCATACCAATACGTCTTCATTACTTCACCATTATCCAGCTTATCTTCTTCCGTATATGCTGATTCGTCGATTTGAACGTAAGCATTATCCTTCCCTGTCCGATTAAAGTCTACCGTCATCAACACTACAACTGCAGCAACAAATAAAACTACAACACCAATTACTAAAGCCATTATTTTCTTCATTTTACCCCTCCTGTGCGGCGGTCTGGGTGATTGTTTTATTAAATCCCCGAACCGTAACCACGTAATATAAAATATAAATCAATGTATAGGCAGCCATCCAAATAATAACCGGCTCCCATAAGTTCATATCTAATAAATTAGAAAACGCCATTAAAGCAACAGCTCCATGCATCAGACCTAATACCAGCGGTGCTAAGAAAATAAGACCGACTTGATAACGGACGGTTTTTTTCATTTCTTTTTTAGACACGCCGATCTTATATAGAACGGTATATTTACCCTTATCTTCTTCCGCTTCCGTCATCATTTTAAAGAAGATAATGCTGCCTGTAGCCACTAAAAATACCAGCCCCAAAAAGCTGCCGACAAATAACATCGCCCCCGATGATTCGATGGAATCCTGATAACTTTGGACAGCACTGGAGAAATGCTCTGTTTTTGCTTCCAGCTCTTTGGAAAGCTCTAAATGGTCCTTATAATCAGCGGTTTGCACGGCCTGATAAGTGCCTTCCTCGCCGTCCAGCTCTTGAAATGACGCATCATCCATTACTAAAGTTATTCCGGGCAGGGTTTGAATATTAAACAGCGGTTGTTCAAAAAACTGATCCACCGCTTTCACGTCATTGCCTACTTCTATCGTTTCTGCTTGCTCTTCCAATCGTTCATCATAAAAGGGATCAGCCATGATGACTTCATCTTTTGCTAAATCAACATTTTCTACATCCCAGCCGAGCGCTTCTGTCAGCTTCATAAACGTTTCTTCGTCAATGACATAATAGGACTGATCATATACTTCCCCTTCTACGGTAATGTCCTTCGCCTCAAAGCTGACCGCATCTTCTACTATGCCCGAATCGATGTCCTGTTCGCCTCCCTCCCACATAAAGGAGAAAGGTGTAAATTGCTCTACGTTTTTTTCGGTATTATAATACGTCCCGAATATTGCTCCGCCTGCCGTAATCGTTGTCGCACTCAACGTCGCAATAATCGTTAATGTTTTCGCATTCCCTCGAATCCGGTAAAGAAGCTGGGAGGAGGTCATCAGATTAAGCCCTTTCCAAGCCCAGTTCTTACTCTTTTTCAATAGATTTAAAACATAAACGAGCACACTGTTAAATAAAAGATAAGACCCTAAAATCGTGAAACCGATGATTATCAGCGGCATCGCTAAGCCGAAAATCCGCCAGGCGGAAGAGGTCATTAAATCCTGAAGCGCCAGCCAATAGGCTCCAGCTAGAGCGAGTACACCAATCAGCGCAGAAAGGATGCGTGCTTTTGGCTGTGCTTCCCCTTTTTTCTCCGCATGGAATAAATCAATGAGCTTAAATTTATAAATCACCCGATAACCGAGCAGAGAAGTAACTAAAAAGATCAGGAAGAAGACCACTACTGTCTCAATCACTGCCTGCATGGAGAACGCAAAACCGACAGATAATGATAAGCCCATTAATTTTAATAATAGAGCTAGTAAGGCTTGCGACAATAAGAAGCCTAACCCCACCCCGATAACTAATGCAATCAGTCCAATCACGATATTTTCAAAGAATAGTAAAAAACCAATCGATCGTTTACGTACGCCTAATAAGGAATAAAGCGCAACTTCTTTTTTCCTTTTTTTCATAAAAAAGGAATTGGAATACAGAATAAATATAGCCACAAAAATCATCAGTACAAATGCGGAAGCGCTCATCACCGCCTGCATTTGTTTCGAAGTCTCTGCCAATCCGCTGATATCGTCACTATGCTTCAGCATGGCAAAGGTAAAATAAATAATAATCGAGAAAATCGTGGAACCAATATATAATCCATAGCTCTTCATGTTTCTGCGAATATTTTTTAATGCTAAATCAAATAAGGTCATTCCCGTCACCGCCTGCTCCTGCCAATTCATCTAAAATCATCTGGAAGAATTCCTTTCGTGTATGCGTGCCGCGAATAAGCTCCTGCGACAGACCTCCATCTCTTATAAACAGAATACGTCTGCAAAAGCTTGCTGCATAAGCATCATGTGTTACCATCATCACCGTTGTTTCATGCGCTTCATTCAAATTGCTTAAGCTCTCCAGCAAATCGGTAGCTGACTTGGAATCAAGCGCTCCTGTCGGTTCATCCGCAAAAATAAGCTTCGGGTTCGAGACGAGTGCACGACAGGAAGCAGTACGCTGCTTTTGCCCCCCAGAAATTTGGTACGGATATTTATCCAATAAATCCTCGATGCCAAACGAACGGGAAATAGCATTTACCTTCTCTTCAATTTCCTTCGCCGGCTGTTTCGCAATCGCTAACGGCAGCAGAATATTTTCCTTTACCGTTAAGGAATCTAATAAATTATAATCCTGAAAAATAAAACCTAAATGATCGCGGCGAAAATCTGCCAGTTTATCCTCTTTCATCTTGGCAATATTGTCTGCCTCTACGTAAATATCCCCTTTTGTCGGGGCATCGATCGTGGCCAGTACATTAAGAAGCGTTGATTTTCCTGCTCCAGACGGTCCCATCACCCCGACAAATTCACCATGATCGATGGTAAAGGAAATGTCTTTCAGCGCTTGAAATGTATTAGCGCCTTTTCCATATATTTTTTCAACTCCATTTACTTTTAATAAATGCTCCATTATTTTTACACCTCTTTTATATTTCCTGTGAACGTTCTATATTTTTACTATAGACCTCCATCCTTAAACAGCCATCAATCTAACCTTACAAAATGTTTAAATCTCACTCATAGTTGACGAATTCCTGTTAAGATAGTAATAATTCAACTTTTTAGTAAATGATAAAAGAAAAGCTCACTTTATATATAAATAAGAAAGGCGGGAACACAGCATGGAAAAGCCAAAAATTTTAATCGTGGATGACGAACAGGACTTATGTCAATTAATGAAAACAGCTCTGCAAAAAGAGGGGATGACCGAAATTGCAACAGCCGGCTCTATCCGGGAAGGATGGCAGCAATTTGTTAAATTTGAGCCCGATTTGGCGATATTGGATGTGATGCTTCCGGACGGCGAAGGCTATGATTTATGCCGGAAAATCCGTGAAATATCACGTATTCCAATTCTATTTTTGTCCGCGAAATCAGATGAAATCGATAAAATACTCGGACTTGCTATTGGCGGAGATGATTATATTACGAAGCCTTTCAGTCCTAAAGAAATGGCTTACCGTGTGAAAGCGCAGCTGCGCCGGGCAGGTATCTATTCCATGGAAGCTTCCAGATCGCACGCCCCAGCGCAAGCAGATAAAAATATTGGCGAATTTACGATTAATGGGGATGAAACAGAAATAAGCAAGGATGGCAGGGTGTTAGAGCTGACGGCGAAGGAAGTCGGCTTAATGGCGTGCTTTCTGCGCAACCCGAAGCATATTTTAAGTAAGGAAACCTTATTCGAAACCGTATGGGGCGAAGACTTTTACGGAGCAGATAATACATTGATGGTGCATATCCGCAGACTGCGGGAGAAAATTGAAGAAAATCCTTCAGAACCCGCCTACATTGTTACGGTAAAAGGACTCGGCTATCGTTTTAACCCATAAACTGCTTCTATGTTTACATGATGAAGAGATTTTTATTTGATAAAGGAGAAAGTGCACCATGAAATGGAAACTCACCATTCGCTACCTTATTTCCATTCTCAGTATTGTTTTTATCGTCAGCATTGTGAATACCGTTATTCTGCTTGCGTTGATATTGTCTCAGCACAATGAGGATCCAGAAGATATCATTCATGATACAGGAGAAAACTTTACCCGTTCCTTCTTTTACTATTTGTCTATGGAAGACGGCGAACCTGTTGTATCCGAAGAAGGAAAGGATGCACTGACCCGATTTGGAGCCTGGCTGCAAATATTAGACGAAAATGGAAATGTGTTATCCGATGAATTCGCACCAGATAATGCGGCTACACACTATACACCGATTGATTTAGTTCATAAATATAAATATATGGATGATGATTTGAATACCTACTTTATCGGAGAATATGAGGGCTTCAGTTATATTATTGGTGTTCCGGATTCCAAGCAGCAACGGACCATTATTATGGCTGACCCGCAACAGTTTCTGACATACGCTTCCCAATTCCTAGGTGCGATTATTATAGTCGATTTAATTATCGCCTTTATTGTCGGATTTCTATTCAGTACCGTGCTGACCAAACCAGTCTCGCGCATCATAGAACGAATCAGCGAGCTGAAGGAAAGAAAGTTTGAACCGAAGAAAATGAAGCGTCCAGGGGTATTTAAACGCGTTTTCTCCAACTTAAACGATGTATCTGAAACCTTGCAGGCTCATGAAAACGAACGGCAAAAACTGGAACAGATGCGTAATGAATGGATCAGCAACGTTTCACATGATATTAAAACACCGCTCGCATCCATCCGAGGTTATGCGGAGCTGCTAAGCAATGAGGATATCTCTGCAGAAGAACGCTTAGAATATGCCGAAGTCATTGAACGGCAATCACTCTATATGAAAGAGCTGCTGGATGATTTTAATTTAACGATGCGGCTAAGAAACCAGGAAATGACATTGAATCTTCAGGAAATCCGGGTAGAAGGCTTTGTCCGAAAAATGATTATTGATTTACTAAATGACCCGCAATTCCAAACACGTGACATTGACTTTAGCAGCTACGCACCCGAGTTAATTTGGAATATCGATCAGCATTTAATGAAAAGAGCTATACTTAACTTTATTTTCAATGCCTTGATTCATAATGATGAGAACGTCAAAGTAACCGTAGAAGTACAAGAAGACGGTATTATCATCCGCGATGATGGGAAAGGGATCAAGAAAGAAGAACAGGCACAAATTTTTGATCGTTATTACCGCGGCACGAATACGACTTCACGCGGAACCGGTCTGGGTCTGGCTATTTCAAGAGATATCATTCAGGCGCACGGCGGCATGGTGGAAATGAAGAGTGAAGTTGGGAAAGGGACGATGTTTAAGATTCGGATGCAATAGCTTTATCATAGAGCAGTTCAATGGAGTTATTGTTAACTATCAAAGCGATAAATCAACTTATGGGTTACTTTTTTTGAAACACATAAATAATGCCTGCAGAAAAATTTCTGCAGGCATTTTTATTACACTCTTTAGTGGCTTACACCGCTGCGCTTATATCCCGTATTTGCTTTCACTTTCACTTCTGCATAACGCTTCATATCCGTCTCCTTCGATAGAATCGTACCTAGATAACCACCCAGGAAGCCGAGCGGAACCGAAACAAGTGCCGGATTCGTCAGCGGGAAGATAGGCTCTCCTACAAATAAGGCCGCCCCTTCTACCGGTGAAAATACGCTGGGACTAATGGACACAAGGATTAATGCAGAGAATAACCCCGTCAGCATGGCCGTCACTGCTCCTGCCGTATTGAATCGTTTCCAATAGATGGTGTACAAAATAACCGGTAGATTGGCACTGGCCGCAATACAAAAGGCAAGCGAGACAAGAAAAGCCACATTTAAATATTGAGCAAATAGAGCTAAAACAATGGACAGAACAGATACAGCCAAGGATGCGTAACGGGCGGCTCTCACCTGCTCTCTTTCTGTTGCCTTTCCCTTTTTAATAATCTGTCCGTATAAATCATGTGCAAATGCGGAAGCTCCTGAAAGAACAAGTCCAGCTACTACCGCTAAAATCGTTGCGAATGCAACTGCTGAGATAAAGGCAAACAGGATGTCCCCTCCAATCACTTGAGCAAGCAATGGGGCAGCCATATTTCCTCCCGGATTTGCAGCTAATATGTTTTCATATCCAACGAATGCTGCTGCTCCGAAGCCTAAGAATAATGTCAACACATAGAAGATGCCGATAACCCATGTTGCGATAACAACAGAGCTTCTAGCCGTCGGCGCATCCCGCACAGTAAAAAACCGCATTAAAATATGAGGCAGCCCCGCAGTTCCAAGTACTAACGCCAGCATAAGCGATATCGTACTGAGCGGTTCTGTATATTGCAATCCCGGCATTAAGTATGCTTCTCCATGCGCTGTTACAGACTTCACATCCGTAAACATTTGCCCGATATTAAAATTAAATTTTAACAGGACAAGAAACGTCATAACGACCATCCCGGCCATCAGCAGAACTGCTTTGACAATTTGTACCCAGCTTGTAGCAATCATCCCGCCGAATAAAACGTAAATCGTCATCATCACACCAACAATCAGTACTGCCGCCCAATATGGAATACCAAATAATAGCTGAATCAAAGCTCCAGCTCCTACAAGCTGGGCTATCATATAAAAGGTGCTGATTGTTATCGTATTCAGCGCCGCTGCTCCCCGAACCTTACTGGCGTCAAAACGGGAATTAATCATATCAGCCAGTGTAAACTTGCCGAGGTTACGCAGCGGTTCGGCTACAAGGAAGAGAACCACTAAATATGCAATCAAAAACCCGATGCTGTAGAAAAATCCATCAAATCCATATAAAGCAATAGCACCTGCAATCCCTAAAAAAGAGGCTGCAGATAAATAATCACCGGCAATCGCCAGTCCATTCTGCATTCCTGTAAGTCCTCCGCCGGCAGTATAAAAATCTCCTGCTGTCTGCGTCTTTCTTGCAGCAAAGAACGTGATCACAAGTGTTAATATAACAATTGCCAAGAAGAGGATAACAACCGTCGCACTCATCGTCCTTCCCCTCCTTCTTCCATTTCTTTTATAATTTCATCTGCCTGTTTATCAAAAACAGCTGCTTTTTTTACATAAACCGTACATAATACCCATGTCATGATAAATTGGGCTAATGCAAACAGCCACACCCAAGAAATATCGCCAATCGCCGGCGTATTTAAAAATGTGGTATACGAAGTCAAAACCGGAAGTAAGAAATAAAATACCAGGAAAAAGATTGTTAATGGCACAATAAATTTTTTTCGATCGTGCATCAGCTTTTTAAAAGACTTGCTTTCTGTTACTTGCACGTAGTCAATCTCTTTTGCAGGGTTCTGCTTATATTCTTTTTCTGCACCCATCTGCATCCTCCTCGAAAATCGGAAAAAAAGGTTTTCTGACCGCTCCCCCTCTGTTAAAGAAAACTTAGTTGCACTTATGCAGGAAGTATACACTTTCTTAACTGCCAAAAAACCTTTTATCACCTTTAAGTCGTTAACCAGCTTCTTTCTATCTGAATCAATTACCGCTTCTCTGCCTTTTTCTTCATATCCCTTCAGCAGCTGCAATTGTCTCCTTGGACTGGCATTCCTCCTTCAATCCTTTTTAATCCCTTTTTGTAAACGCTTTCTAAATTATAAAGGAAGATGCTTATGTGCGTATGTATATTTGCTTCAACGGTTTAAATAAATGATTGAATGGTTGGAATCTTGTGATGAATGGTTCATTTCAAAAAAACCTTAGCTACACTTATACAGCCAGGAAAGTCTTTCCTTTCCTAGCTGCCAAATAACTCAAACAGATGCTTTCTTGCAGTCCGGCTGACGGGAATCGTTGTCTGCTTTTTATCACGTAATGTGATATTGCTAGCGCCATTAAACCATGGTGTAATTTCCTGAATATGATTTAAATTAACCAGATAACTGCGGTGCGTTCTAAAAAAAGCATGACCTTGCAGTTTCTTTTCCAGCTCCTGCAATGACATTCTGCTGTAAATTACCTTGTCCTCTGTATGAATTTCCAACACCCGATTATGCGGCATAGCATAATAAATCGCATCCGGAGACAGAACAATCGTCCGGTCATCATTGTCGATCAAAAGCTTTGCTGAGGAAGTCATCCCTTGGTTGGACGGTCCCTCCTCTTTGCTTTTCAATTGCTGCATGCGTTTGCGGAGCCGGTTCATCGCCATTTGAAACCTTTCTGTATCATATGGCTTCAGCATATAATCTACTGCCTCTATTTCAAATGCTTCCACAGCATAATCCTCGTATGCCGTAGTAAAAATAAATAACGGCGCTCTGATGTAGGCAAGCTCCATTATTTTCTTGGCTGCAGCTACACCGCGCATGCCTGGCATATGCACATCCAGAAAAATAACATCCGGTTCATACTCCTTATACAATTCAACCAGCTGTTTTCCTGTCTCGGCACTCGGCAGAAGCTTGACGTCTTTTTCCTTTTCCAATAAATAAATCAATTCTTCCCGTGCCAATTGCTCATCTTCCGCAATCATCGTATGAATTTTCATCATAAATCATCTTCCTTTCTAGTGTTCACGGCTGGAATGGTAAAATGGACCTCACTCCCACCACCAGGTAAATTCCGCACATGCAGCCTCGATTCTTCCCCAAGCAGATTGATTAAACGCTGATTCACATTATACAAACCCGTTCCGCCATGCGGCTTCCCTGTCAGCACTTTCTCTCCTGCCTGCAGTAAAATTGAATCTGGAAACCCTTGACCATTATCCTGGACACTTATTTTTATCCATTTGCCGACCTGCTCCATCTTCACATCCACTCTTCCCCCCTCGGAAACATGTTCTAATCCATGTCTGACACTATTTTCAACAAGCGGCTGAATCGATGACGGCGGAATCAGCAGATGTGACATTTCCTCCGGCTGTATAAAATGGATTTGCATCCTCCCTGTAAAACGGGTCTGGATAATCTCGATATACGCTTTTACATGCTCTGTTTCCTTTTCCAATGGGACAAGCTGTGTTGATACAAGCTTTAAGTTAAAGCGCATAAAATGTGCCAATTGCACTGTAATATGCCGTGCTTTTTCAGGTTCCTTGCGAAATAAGGCAGCTATCATATGCAGGGTATTAAATAGAAAATGCGGATTGATTTGTGCTTGCAAATTGCTTAATTCTGCATCACGTGTATGCAGTTCAAGACGTTCTGCTTTGATTGTTTTTAATTGATTAGCAATCAATTGACCGAGACCCTCCGCCAGCATTAGCTCGACCGGACGGATATGCTGGGGTTTGCGAAAATATAATTTGATCAGCCCAATCGTTTGCTGTGCTTCCCAGATTGGAATAATAATCACAGCCTCTAATGGGCATTTTTTATGCGTACATTGAATTTCTGCTTGGGAATAAGCGACCAATATCTCTTTGGATTCTAAGGCTTGATGTGAAATTTGAGTGATTAACGGATTTCCAATTCGATGATGATCGCCTCCGAGCCCTTTATGCGCCATTACTTCTTTATCATTTGTTACGGTAACAGCAGCTAATTTCAAACGCGCATAAAATAAATCAGCAATCCCTTCTGCCTTCTTCTGAAAGGATTCTTCTTTTAAAAAAGGCAACGCCTCCTCCGCAATCGTTAATGCCTGCCTCGTTGCAAAGGCAGCTTCATTTTCCTGCTCTCTGAGGACAATTGCAATCATTGCTGTAAAAATAGCAATGGCTATACTGTTGGATAAAACCACCGGTAAACCAATCGTGTTGATCAGCTCTACCATGGTTCGATCCTGTGAATCAAAAATAAGCAATAAATGCATCAATAAAATTGGAGGAAATATTCCAATGAACAAAGCTTTTATCGGTGATATAACACGCTCCTGCGAGAAAAACCGTGCGGTAAATCCAGCAAGCAGACCGGTCAGCGGATTTACAAGACTATTAGCCATAAAACCAATCCCGCCCAGGAAAAACAAATGCGTACCAGCAATAATTCCTGCTCCCAGACCAACCGCCGGGCCCCCTAGCAGCCCCGCCATGACAATGGCAACTAAGCTGGAGCTTACCACCATCTGGTCTGCTTCCACTTCCCAGACAAAAGCATGCGTTACCGTAAAGTCACTGCCGATAACGACACCTGTTAATGTTCCGGCAATTCCAAAAATACCAAACACACACGCATGAATTCCTGCCATTTTAAAACTGAATTCGCGGTAAAGCAGCGACCGGAAGCCCGGAATGCGTGTAAGAACAAAGGCAATGACCAACAAAAGACCTAAACGTTCGAATAAAACCATTGTCAAATCCATCATGAACGATTTCTCCTTCCTTCTATCCCGGTTTGGGCCTGCAGGTAGAAGGATGCAAATGGAACGGTATTTTCCTTATTCCGTGATAAAACAGCTCCCAAATACGCCCCTAAAAATCCGGCAGGAATCGCAATAATCCCTGGATTATAAAGAGGGACAACAGCCTCAGCAGCTATCCATCCGCCATCCGGATTCATCACATGCGGACCTAAGAATAAGAGTATCAGAGACACAGTCAGCCCTGAGAGCATCCCCGAGATTGCTCCTGTTTGATTGAAGCGCCGCCAGTAAATCGTGAATAAAAGGACGGGCAGATTGCTGGAAGCTGCCACGATAAATGTTAACGAAACCAAAAACGTTACATTCATATTCCGCAATCCAAGTGCAAGCAGTGTAGACAGCAGACCGATAAAAAATGCGGTCCAGCGCGCAGCACGTAGACGTTTCTTTTCCGAAGTGTTTCCTCTTTTTAAGATATGGAAATAAATATCATGAGAGAACGCAGTCGTCGCAGAGATAACCAAACCAGCTACCACAGCAACAATTGTAGTAAACGCAATGGCTGCGATAAACGCCATTAAAAAATCTCCGCCTAAGCTCTCCGCTAATAATGGCGCAGCTAAATTTCCAAATGGATCGAGTAGCACCAATTCTTCAAACCCTACCAAAGCAACAGCGCCAAGACCTAAAACGAGTGCAATTAAATAAAATGCACCAATAATCCAGCTTGCCGTTAAAAGAGATTTCCGCACTTCTACGGTATTTCTGACAGTAAATAAGCGGATTAAAATATGCGGAAGCCCGGCAGTGCCCAGTATTAACGCAAGATGTAAGGAAAGCGTTTCCAATGGATTGTTAAATAAATGCCCCGGCAATGAAAATTGATCTCCTAAGGGCGATCCAAGTGTAACCTGCTCTAAAAGATTCCGGATACTCCAGTTAAATCGCGAAAATACAATCAGTGCCAACAAAAATGTACCGGACAAAAGCAGCACTGTTTTAACAATTTGTACCCAGGAAGTAGCGAACATTCCACCGAAAACAACATAAATCGTCATTAATATTCCGATGATCAGAACGGAAGCGGAATAATTAATATCTAACAATAATCGAATCAACAGCCCGGCGGCCACTAATTGCGGAATCATATAAAAGATGGAGATAATTAAAGCTCCGACAGCCATAATCCCCCGCATTTTATAGCTTGGAAAACGTGCGCAAATAACATCTCCTAATGAATACTTTCCCAAACGATGTACCGGCTCCGCAATAAAAAATAAAACAATTAAATAGGAAACTAAAAAACCAATCGCATACAAAAAGCCATCAAAGCCGTTAATCGCAATCGTTCCGACAATACCCAAAAAGGAAGCAGCACTGATATAATCTCCTGCAATCGCCATCCCGTTTTGCGTCCCTGTTAAACTGCCGGCAGCAATATAGAACTGATTGGTCGTTTTGCTTTGCCTCGCCGCCCAATAGGTAATAATCAGGGTGCAAATAACAATGCAGAGAAAGAAGAGCAGATAGGTAATGTTCATAGATTCACCTTCCATTTTCAAGGTAGCTATTTCACAGAATGACTCTATTGCTAACCTGATTGGTAACGTTTCAAAATATGTAAAAATTGTTTAAATTTCATCTTTTCATTTACTATAAATTGTATATTATGCGAGAAGAGAAGTAAAGGTGTGCTTATCGGCTGATAACGTGTATTTTATTCAAATAAAAACCCAATAATATCCGCTTATTTCAAGCTTTATTATCGGGCTTTCACTCTATATTTTTTGTTCAAATAACTATACTTCCTTCATCTTGACTCCAGCCGAATGGTCATAAGGAAATTGACTGCCATCCTTTCCTTCAAACTTTTCCCGATTCTTCCAATATCCGAATGTGCCCACCGTATCACGATACGCCATCCGTTTGATAATCTGACTTCCAGTTAAATCCCCGCCGTCTGTACGCTCCAGCTTTACCCCGGCTGCCCTGTGGCCCAGCGTCTGCCCGCCGCATTTTAACTGTGCGTATTCCAATGACCACATAATCAGCGTCGGGTTGACTAAATTAAAGAATACCGGGCTCTTGATTTTCTTTTCCAATAGACTCTCTGTTGCCAAAGTAACTGTTGTGGATACGGTTAAATCAATTAGATAAGCTTTCAACCTTTTTTTCGTGATAGCCTGCATCTTAACCACCTCTTTTCTTTTTATCCTATTAAAAGACTTGGAAGGTGTCTATTTTTAACTCCATTGCTGGCCTTCAAGAAAAAATATATGTTATTTTTGATAGCGTAAAGCTCCTTCTTATGCCTTTCCTTTCACGCAAAATACTATAATCTATCATTAATTAGTGCTACAATAGAAGTTGAGAGTTACTTCAGACTATTTTTTAATAGCCGATTATTGGCTCAACTAAAAAAGGAGTGAAAGTGATGCAGCAAAATCAATTAGAAAGAATGAAAAATGACAAAGGATTTATAGCAGCACTGGATCAAAGTGGAGGAAGTACACCAAAGGCTTTGGCTGCCTATGGAATCCCGGAAAACGCCTATCAGGGCGAAGATGAAATGTTTGACCTGGTTCACGAAATGCGGACAAGAATTATTACATCACCTTCCTTTAATGCCGATCAAATTATTGGCGCGATTCTTTTTGAACAAACGATGGACCGTAAAATCGAAGGAAAGTACACCGGCGATTATCTCGCTGAGGAAAAAGGAATTGTCCCATTCTTAAAAGTCGACAAAGGCCTTGCAGAAGAAGCAGACGGCGTTCAGCTGATGAAGCCAATCGATAATTTACAAGAAACATTAAAGCGTGCCAACGATCGTCATATTTTTGGTACAAAAATGCGCTCTGTGATTAAAGAGGATAACCGGGAAGGTATTAAAAAAGTGGTCGACCAGCAATTTGAAATTGGAAAACAAATCATTGCTGCCGGACTGGTACCGATTATTGAACCGGAAGTAGACATTCACAGTCCTTCTAAAGAAGACAGCGAAGAAATTTTAAAAGCAGAGATTTTAGAGCATTTAAACCAGCTTGATTCGGATCAGTTGGTTATGCTTAAGTTATCCATTCCAACACAGAATAATTTATATAGAGAATTAATTGATCACCCGAATGTTGTCCGGGTTGTTGCATTATCTGGCGGTTATTCTACAGATGATGCAAATGCGAAGCTAAAAGACAATAAAGGACTTATTGCCAGCTTCTCCAGAGCATTAAGTCAGGATCTAAACGCAAATCAATCTCAAGAAGAATTTGATGCAGCATTGAAAAAAGCGGTTGATTCTATCTATGAAGCTTCTATTTCTTAAGAATTAAAAAAAGGTTATGAGCAGACATTTTAGTTAACTGCTCATAGCCTTTTTTATTAACTCGTCCAAATAAACATATGCACGATGGTAAGAATAATCCCGCCGGCAAGATAGGATAGGAGGACCCATGGAATAATCCAGCGGAACCAAGTAGTCCATGGAATTTTAGCAATTGCCAAGGAAGCCATCAATACTCCCGATGTAGGCGTAATCGAGTTGGATATCCCATCCCCCAATTGGAAGGCCATTACCGCAGTCTGTCTGCTTACCCCGGTAAGGTCGGATAATGGTGTCATAATCGGCATGGTTAAAGCAGCCTGTCCGCTCCCTGATGGCACTAAGAAGTTTAGAATACTCTGGAATACATACATCCCTATCGCAGAAAAAGCCGTAGGAAGCTGGCTTACCAGATTGGATGCCGCAAATAGAATCGTATCAATCGTATTACTTTCCTCTAAAACAACTAAAATCCCGTAAGCAAAACCGACAACTAACGCTCCGACAATCAGCTCTTTACAGCCGTTGATAAAGGATTCGGCGATTTGATTCACACGCAGCTTGCCGACAAAACCGGCAATCACTCCCATAATTAAGAACAGCGAAGCAATCTCCAGAATAAACCAGTCAAAATAAATTACTCCGATAGCCAAAATAATAATCGTTGCTACTAATAATCCAATAATAACAGCTTGTCTGCCTGTCAGTTTTTTATATTGTCCATCTAAAGAATCATCCAAATTTCTTTGTTTATCAATCTTGTACATTAAGCTTTTCTCTGGATTTTTCTTTACTTTTTTCGCATAAATCATAACAAAAGCTATACTAAATGCAACAAAAATAATCCACATAGCAAAGCGTATCCCCATGCCAGAGAATGTCGGCAGCTCGGCAATCCCTTGTGCTACCCCGACTGTAAATGGATTCATAAAGGATGCTGTAAAACCTGCGCCAGAGCCGATAATAACCATAGCCGCTCCAGTTAAAGAATCAAAGCCTAATTTCATTGCTAACGGAACTAAAATCATAATAAATGGAATCGTTTCTTCTGACATCCCAAACGTCCCGCCGCCCAAAGCAAATAGCGTCATGATAACAGGAATCAGATATATTTCTTTATCCGCCATCTTCATTGATAGATTGGCGAGCCCTGTTTCGATTGCTTTCGTTGCATTTAAAATACCAAAAGCACCGCCCACAATAAAAATAAAGAAAATAATGTCTGCGCTTTGCGTCATTCCTTTATGTACCGTTTGAAAGACTTCAAAGAATCCAGTCGGGCTTCCTTCTGCTTCATGATATGTGTCATTAATAACAACCGTTCTTTCAGTCCCATTGACGACAGTTGTTTCCCGTTCGTATTCTCCAGCTGGAATAAAGTATGTCATTACCGCTGTAATAATAATCAGCCCAAACATGAGAGCAAAAACATGCGGAAATTCCCATTTTTTCTTCTGCTTCTGAGAGTTCTCCTCCGCCGTATTTACATTTCCGCTCATAGTAACCTCTCCTTTTGCCTGTTTTTAAAATAAAAAACAGGCAGTTTACTACTTTGTTAAAGAAATAAACTACCTGTTACAATGAGACCTTACCTCATTCTACCCTTACCGATTTTCAAATTCTTGTTTAATCGCATGTAGTAAATCTTTGTTGACTATAATATCATACCCAGTATGTGCCAAAGCCAGTACTGCATCATGAATTGCTGCTTCCCCATCTGGCGTGATTGTTTTTTCTGCAAACTCCTTCGTATGAAAAACAAGACCCGGCTCATTTAAACCGGCAAACGGATGGATCGATGGAACAACCTGACTGACATTCCCCATATCTGCTGACCCTGTCGCCGGAACAGCCGGATATACAGGATTCACACTATACGACTTCATATGCTTCGTAAATGTGTCTGACAGCGCTTGGTTTGTAATCATATTATCGTAGCTTAGCTCATAGTTGGAAATCTCTACCGAAGCGCCTGTCATCAAGCAAGCTCCTTCCGCAATATTTCTTACCTTCTCTCCAAGCTCATCCACCAGCTTCCGTTCATTGGCACGGATATAAAATTGTGCTGTAGCTTCTGCAGGTACGATGCCTGCTGCTTCTCCGCCTTTCGTGATAATGCCATGGATTCGCACATCATCCGGCACATGCTCCCGAAGCGCGTTTATCCCATTAAATAATTGAATCACAGCATCAAGAGCATTGATTCCCTGCTCCGGGGATGCCGCTGCATGGGCTGCTTTTCCTGTAAAATCAAACTGAAGGGCATCCATGGCCAGCATCGGACCGCTTTCAGAGGATACATCGGCGCCATGCACCATCATCGCGACATCAATATCTTCAAACGTCCCCTGCTCGCTCATCGGCACTTTTGCACCGCTTGTTTCCTCTGCAGGCGTGCCTAAGACAACGACCTTCCCGCCAATTTCTTCTATATGCTGACGTAGTATGACACCAGCTCCTACAGCAAACGCAGCAATTAAATTATGCCCGCAGCCATGTCCGATGCCAGGCAGCGCATCATACTCTGCCAAGTAAGCAACGGTCGGCCCCGGCTTACTGCTTGTATACTCTGCGCGAAAAGCAGTCGGGCGATCAACAATGCCTGTCTCTACTTCAAAATCATACGTCTTTAAATAATTAACCAGTAACTTCATCGATTCAAATTCTTGATCTCCCAGCTCTGGATTCTCATATAATTGATTGCTGATTTGATTCAGCTCTTCTTGGATAGCTTCATAGTTTTTCTCTAATGACATTTGCTGATAAACCTCCTCATACTGAAAAAATAATTATATCACAAATGTATTTTCATGCAAAAATATGCGTTGTTATGCATTATAACATAGTTCAAAAAGGAATGGTCGAAAAACAGAGAAATAGGCTGTTTATTTTTTATTATTTTTAAAGAGAAGCCGTGCTCTGATTATGTTTATTCAAGAAACAGTCCATAGAGGAACCTTTCCAAAATATGCAATAAAAGCCTGTATTTTTTGATTTTAATTATGTATAATAAGTTTTATTCTGACTCATTTTTAAAGGAGCTATTCATCCATGCCTATTTTGCCTTTTCTTACATTTGTTTTTGTCAGCAGCTTTACCCCTGGTCCAAATAATTTTATGGCCATCTCTTTCGCAAACCGCTACGGATTTAGAAATACCATATCCTTTTGTATAGGGGTAGGAGCAGGCTTCTTTCTTATCGCTTTACTTTGCAGCTTTTTCAATCGGGCACTTATTGAAGTCCTGCCAGTTATTGAAACACCGTTAAAATTTGCAGGTGTATTCTATATGCTCTATTTAGCTTATAAAACATTTACCAGTTCAGGAAGCAAGCAGGAATCTTCAGCCAAAGCAGATAAAAATCTGTTTATCATTGGTACACTGATTCAATTTATAAATCCCAAAGCGATTCTCTATGGCATTGCCGTTGTGTCTACATTTCTGCTGCCCTATTACCAATCCTATTTCAGCTATATCCTATTCTGTCTTTTCTTAGGGATTGTCGGTATTTGCAGCTCAATTACCTGGAGCCTGTTTGGTTCTGTTCTTCACAATTTCTTAGACCGTTATCAGAAGGTCTTTAACATAGTTATGGGCTTATTGCTTGTATATAGTGCTTTTGCTATTTTGATAGGGTGACTATTTTCTTCAAAAAGATTAATTAAAACTTAAGAAGGAACCTTGTGCCCTCCTTATTAATTCTGTTTATTTTTTATAATATCTTTTTCAAATTTCTCCTCTGCAACATGGAAGGAAATTTTAAAAATTAAAAAAGCTAAGTAACATTTAGATTTAACGTTACTTAGCTTTTCATCTATTTACTATTAAAAGATGGAACTCATTTCTTTCCCTTTTTTCCTGTCTTCGTCCGATAAAGGTTTTTTCAAGAAACCTAAAATAAAACAGGTAATAATTGAACCTAACAGAATACATCCAATATATAATAGAGGTTTATTACTGGCTATCGGGATTACAAAAATCCCTCCATGCGGTGCTCTTAAAGAGATATCCAATGCCATACAAAGCCCCCCACCTATAGCAGCTCCAATGATATTTGCTGGTATAACTCTTAGAGGGTCTGCTGCAGCAAACGGTATTGCTCCTTCAGTTATAAAACTGGCTCCAAGTACATAACTAGCTTTTCCAGCCTCTATCTCTTGACCAGTAAATCTATTCTTAAATATTGAAGTTGCCAGGGCAATTCCAATTGGAGGAACCATTCCACCAACCATTAATGCAGCTGAAGGCTCAAAAATATTTGCTGCAAACATTGCTAAACCAAATGCTGATGCTGTTTTATTGATAGGCCCTCCCATGTCGGAAGCCATCATTCCTGCTAATAAAGCTCCTAAAATTGCAGCATTAACTCCAGTCAATCCTCTTAACCAACCCTCTAAAAATTCATTTAATGCTGACATCGGTGTATTTAAAACGAAAAACATAAAAGCTCCGACAATTAATGTACTTAATAAAGGCACAACTAATATAGATATTAACCCTTGAAATGACTTTGGTATTTTCCTCATAGACTTAGCAATTAATTTTGCAGCGAAACCTCCTACAAAACCGGCAATCATTCCTCCAAGGAATCCTGCCTCCCCTATATTTGCCATCATTCCACCAATCATTGCAGGTGCTAATCCCAGCTTACCAGCAATACTATAGCCTATAAATCCCGCTAAAATTGGAACCATTAATGCAAAGGCTGCTTCTCCTCCAACTTGGCTAAAGAAATGTGCAATAACATTATACTGTTCACTATCCGGATCTGCGGCATAAATTCCAAACATAAAGGATATAGCTATAAATATTCCGCCAACAACAACGAATGGAATCATGTAGGAAACGCCGCTCATAATATGCTTATAAAATTGTAATCCACCCTTATCACCAGAATCTTCTGCCTTTTCTTGTACAACTTCTGCATCATTTTCACGCATTTCTTTTATATTATATGACAGCGCTTGATCAATTAACTCATCTGCATGGTTAATAGCTTTTTTTACAGTCGCATCTACATACTTCTTTTCTTTAAATATAGAAGTATCCACATTCACATCATGCGCCAATACAATAGCATCTGCATCTTGAACATCCTTCAAAGTTAATCTATTTTCAGGTCCATTGGCACCATTCGTCTGTATTTTCGCTTTCATTCCTCTTTTTCGGGCTGCTTCTTTTAACGCTTCTGCTGCCATATACGTATGTGCAATGCCCGTCATACATCCCGTAATCCCGATTAAATATTTATCGCTATCATTTTTATCTATATTTTCGCTCTTTTTTTGTTGTTCATATTCTGTTATAACTTGAATGATTTCCTCTGTAGATATTGCAACCAGCAACTTCGCCCGAAAGGTTTCATCCATCAAGAAAGTGGATAGCCTTGATAACAATTCAAGATGATCATCAGAAGCATTTTCAGGTGCAGCAATCATAAATATAAGATTCGTATGCTGACCTCCGTAATCTATCCCTTCTAGTGTTCTACCAAATATAATAGCAGGCTTTGAAATTGTTTTGCTTTTAGCATGAGGAATTGCGACACTGTATCCAACAGCTGTAGATATTTCTCCTTCTCTTTTATAGATTGCCTGTTTAAATTCTTCTGGATTACTAGTAAGGTTATTGTCAGCCAATCTTCCTACCAATTCATCAATTACTTCATTTTGATTTTTCCCATTTATATTTAAAATGATATTATCTTTCGTGAGAATATCAATAAATTTCATTACTCTCCCTCGCTCTACTATTTATTTATAATAAAGGTTCGCATGATTTGTAGAATTAAATAAATCCATTTTTTTCTTTACAACTTCTTTTGCTGCACTACGAGCGCCCGGCATAATCACATCTGGTTCATAAGCACCTTGATTACTAGTTAAGAAGTTGCGCATTTCTTGGAAAAAAGCATTTTTCATATCTGTAGAAAGATTGATTTTTGAAACACCATGTAAATACGTCTGAGAGATTTCTTCATCTTTATTGTCACTTCCCCCATGAAGAACCAAAGGAATTGCTACTTGCTGATAAATTTCTTTTAGCAATTCTAATTTTAATTCTGGTTTTCCAGCATGTTTATATTGCCCATGAGAAGTTCCAATAGCCACAGCTAACGTGTCAACTCCTGTTTCCTCGACAAATGTTTTTGCATCCTGAGGATCGGTATACAAGATTTCATCTGCTCCACCCTCTGAACTATTATCATTGGATCCAATTGTTCCTAATTCAGCCTCCACGGATACATCCACAGCATGTGCCAACTGCACCACTTCTTTTGTAATCGCTATATTATCCTCAAAAGAAGCATGAGAAGCGTCTATCATCACAGAGGTAAAGCCATTTCTAATAGCTCGCATCACATCTTGAACGGAAGCGCCGTGATCTAAATGAATAGCTATCGGTATAGAGGTGCGCTGACAAACCTCCCTAACATAAGCAATAAATTCATCTCCTAGCAATTCTATTTCGTTAGGATGAATTTGTATGATAGCAGGTGCCTTTTTTTCCTCAGCTGCTTCTATCACTACTCTTACAAACTCACTATTAGCTACATTATAAGATCCTACTGCAAATTGATTTTCATAAGCTGTTTTTAATAAATTTTTCATATTTAATAACATTTTCATCACTCCAAGTTTTTTAAATTTGATTCCAACAATTTACGAATTCCTCTTTTGTCTTCATTTGAACAAGCTTCTTAACATCAGTTATGTTTTTCGTTTTCTGAAAGAACTCCGTAAATATATATTCATTTCTTTCTACATCATTAGAAGGTAAATAAATAATAATTAACTGAACAAATTCGTTTCCCCATTCAATTGCTTTCTGATTTATACCAATGATTACCTCCTCTTTATATTCCTGTATCTCAAAATAAGGATGCGGAATAGCTACTAAATTACCCATAGATGTATAAGACATTTTTTCTCTTTTCATAACAGCTTCAATAAAATCTTCTCGCTGATTGCTTTTAAGCAGTTTTTGAATCACTTGATCTAGATTATTTTCGTCTATCCAATATATATTGGCACGTTCTATAATAGAATTTTGAGATTCAAGAAAAAATCGAATCTTTTTTATCTCTCCATTTTGAAGCCCGTTTTGAACCATAATAACTTCCTTTTCAGTTTTTGGAGTAAATGCTAAATCGATGCCGATATACAAACAGTTCTCATTAAAAGCATAGTCTTGAGTACATTTCTCTATTTTATAGATTTCCAATTCGTTAAAATAAGTTGCTATTTTTGATGAAAGAAGTTTTGTACGCTCGTAATTTCTGTTGTATAAAATAATTGTCTTTATTCTTTTCTTATCTTGAGATTCGAAAATATTTTGAATATGATAAGCTAAATAGGCTATTTCACTATCATGAATTTCAACATTGAATTCTTTTTCAATCTCCAATGCAATATTCGAAGCGATGCTAAATGAGAAAAAATACTCTGATTTTGTTTCCTTCACAAACGGATTATAGATAAGCAGGTTATGTGATACCGGATAAATAATTCGGTAAATATGATTTAAAATATTAGTTTTAAACTTCTTTTGAGAATAGGTTGGTACTTGGTAAACCTGCTCTATATTGAATAATATCTTTTCAATCTTTTTTACAGTATGCAGGTCTTTGTTCTCTATCCTAGGCTCTTCCAAGTCTAAGTGTAGCGACATTAAATAATTTGTTAAATAAATGCATTCATTTTCTGAAGCGATGGCATATTTGAGAATACCGTTACAAAAAGCTCTTGCCACTTCAAATTCTTTGAATTCTTTAAACTCTGTTTCCTCACTTAATTCAATAGCAGCATGGTTGCCGCGTTCTATTCGTGAAATCATAATAATCAATTGAACGGAGATCTTTTTATACATCAAAAACTCTAAGTTTAAATCAAATTTTATATTAATTTCTTCTACTAAGTTTAAAACACGTTCTATAACATCTTCATGAATCCAATCACAGAAGTTCTGTGTTAAAAAGTCTTTGTAGACCTCCTTCTTTACAGAAATAGAAGTGAAAAGTTTTTCCAATAAAACACGTTTTTGTATTTCTGTGCCGACCAACACAATACCTTTAAATACTTTTGTATCTATTGCAACATCAATTCCCAGCTTATCCATATCTATTGTTAATTTCTGAATTCTGCTTCGAATTGTTTGGGGTGAATAGAAGAATTTATCCGCAATTTCATCATAAGTAGTATAATCATCTCTATTCATTAGAAATTGGATAATTTCAAAATCCAGCAACGTCTCTTCCAAATCAGTTTCATTAACTGTCAACATGTTTATATCATCCGTTTGAAGCTTATAGCCTTCCGGGGAAGAAACAATAGAAATTTGATTAAATTTTTCATTTATCTCCTTGATATAATTTCGAATCGTTCGATCTGTTACTCCAATAGCTTCAGCGATTTTCACAGCTGGTATATACTCTTGTTCCTGAGTTGATAGAAAGTTAATTAATTGATTGTGCTTCTTACTCACCTTAATCCCAACCTTCCTATACATCTAATTTATAATATAATTTTAGTAGTCGCTATATTAGGTAAATTTCCTATAAGGGAGGAAATTTATACTGTAGGCGTTTTCATTAAAATGGATTTTGTTTGTTTTTCTCAAAATAATTTTTGCAGAAATAAGAGGATTTATCACAGGAAGAATGAAAACTTTTACAGACGGATCTTTGGTTGCTATCTAATAATTAAAAATCCTGATCCAAACCATTACCAGCCTTGCATCATCTTCTCTCTTTAGTACAATGATAGTAAGAACATACATCAGAGCGAGGAGAATGATTATGAAAAGAGCTATCCGGCTTATTTTGGGCTTCTCACTGGGAGTACTGATCTATTTTTTAATTTTTAATTAACCGCCCTTGTACATCGTTTTTACTGTAATGAAAAAGCCACGTCTCTCTCCTGAAAGACGTGGCTTTTTCATTACTTATCTACTTAATCGTCCCTAAAACATTTAACAAATTCTTCTTAAATCGTTCACGATCCACTGCTTCACAAACACGGACATTGGGCGCTTTCTCCAGACGGTTATTGATATCCACCAGACTGTAACCTCTGGTAAGCTCGCCCTTTGTTTCGACATCTACATAATAATCATGCGCTTCCGTCATAATACGCTCGTCTGCCGCAACCGCCACTAACAATGTATCCGGATGCGTTGTCCCATTCAGCCGGTGTACAGATTTATTAAACTGCATCACCACTTGATTAATATCTATAAAAAATTGGGAACCAGCTGTTTCCAGACCGGCAATTTCCGCATGGTCCTCGTCATCCATGATGGAATAATCGATACACATATCCCAGCCAACCATTGTAATCGGAATGCCTGAATGCAGGACAAGTCTTGCCGCTTCCGGATCCACATAGAAATTATACTCCGCTGCCGGTGTGATATTCCCTAATGTATTATTCGTACCACCCATGATATAAATATGCGGAATATCCTTGATAATCGAAGGGTCCTTCTTGATGGCCATTGCAATATTCGTTAGCGGCGCAATCGCTAATAAACTCACTTCTCGCGGATATTCTTTTACTTTCTCAATGATAAAATCAACAGCATGTCCTTCCTCCGGACGCTGTGCTGCCTTTGGAAAATGCGCACCGCCCATGCCATCATCGCCATGAACGTCTTCTACAGTCCGGTGCTTTTCCTGCCCTGTTGCAAGCAGCGGCCGTTCCAGACCTTTATAGACAGGGACCTTTTCTTCCGGGTTAGCAACCTGAATCGTATAGAGCGCATTCTCCACCTCTTGATTAAACTCCACATTTCCGCCGGTTATCGTTACACCCTCCACTTTAAAATGATGCATTGCGGTCAACAGGGCAATCGTGTCATCCCCGGCTGTATCGGTATCAATAATGATTTTTCTCATCTTATTTCTCCTGCCTTGCTAATGCTGTAATATAATCAAAGAACGCATCCCTATCCACTTCATAAACAAACTGAACAGGGCGTCCAGCTTCTGAGATTTCTGTTTTTCCCTGACTGGCCCCATCCGGGTGAACAATACTCTTCACTTCTTTTTTCTTCACCATATCCGGTTTTCCAATCGTTGCGGTCGTCAAAACATCCCATAGGAAATATGTTGAATTCGTTTGAAAATGCACGAGCGGCGGTACCATGGCATAGCACTGTCCAAGGAAATCAATTCCGATATCCCGGCGTTCAGCAGCCCAATTATCTCTGACTTCTGGCGTCAGCGGAACCATATTCGTGCTTTCCAAAGCAATTAAGTCAATCTCAATCGAACTGTCCCATACCATTTTCACAGCCTCCGGATCCCAAAAGGCATTCCATTCGGCAGTTCCATCATGCTCCGGTTCTTCCACATTCCCATTTTCTAAGAATGTTCCGCCCATCCAAACAAGCTTCTCAATTTTTTCTTCGATATCTGGAGCGATTTCCAAAGCTCTTGCTAAATCGGTCAATGGGCCGACAAACACAAGCGTTACTTTTTCATCACTCTTACGAAGCACATTCACCAAATGCTCGTGTGCCGCTTCTTCTGCAAGCTTTGCTTCTATCTTTCCAGACTCATTTAATAGTGGCAGGGCATCTACAAAGAATGCATGCATACGCCAGTCTTTTGGAAAGTCATTTTTGCCGCGGGAAGTGGATGCAGCCACTTCTACATCCTGTCCTTTTCCAAAACGGTCAATAATTTTACGGCTCGCATATACAGCAGGCTCTAAATAGCAGTCAGCCGGAATCACGCCGACACCAGCCAGCTCCACATCTTCCATTTGTAGTAATAAAAACAGGGAAATTAAATCATCTACTCCGCCGTCATGGTTTAAGTAAACTTTCTTTTGCATAGCTAAACTCCTCTTTGACTAAAGTTTCAAGAGCAACCAACGTACCCAGGCTCTTTACCACCTAGCATACCATGACTCAACAAAAGATTATATTTTTTTGAAGAACCGATTCGTACATTTTCTCCTTGCTGGTTAATCCTTTTGTTGGGTGGTAGAATACCTTGCTTTCCGGACATTTTTCACCCAGGCACGGTCCTCGTCCATCATTTTCTTTGCTGCAAAGACTGTCAGAATCTGAATAATAATAATCGGTATTCCCATCAGCCCCGAAAGTACTTCCAGCGGAGATAAGCCGCCTACACTCATCAGCGTCAAAGCAAGAACCGTAATCAGTACTGCCACTAAGATTCGTAATGATTTATACGGTGTAGACTTTGACATATCCTGATTAGACATATAGGTTGCTACGGTATAGGTTGTTGAATCTAATGTAGTAATCAGGAATATCGTCGCGATAACCGTAAAAAGAATCAGAACAATCGCTGAAATCGGCAGCGAACTTAAGACAGCCGGAATCGATGCCTCAATTCCTTGATTCTGCACAATATCCAGCACTGGCAAGGTATCTGTCACTTGTCTGTGAACACTTAATCCGCCGAGAACTCCTGTTGCAAGCCAAGATAACAGCATAGGCGCCATCAGATATGTCAAAATCATTTCTTTTATCGTTCTGCCTTTCGACACAATCGCTGCAAATACACCGTGAAGCATAGCCCAGGTTGCATTATAAGCAAACCAGAAAACAGTATGACTCTCAATATGTGTCCCGCTTTCTAAATCCAGCGAATTCGTATATAGTGAAAAATTCATATAATTAGAGATTAAATAGCGTAAGGAATCTGAAAAGAAATTCATGATAAAGATTCCCGGTCCAATGACAATAATCAGGACAGCAAAAGCTCCTGCCAGATACATATTCCATGTGCTTAATCGTTTGATGCCTTTATCAATCCCGACATAAGCACTGATGGAGAAGCCCAAGACCCATACCAATGTAACAATAAGAGTAAAAGGAAAGGTGACGTCGATATTCAATAGTTCTGCCAGGTTATACGTAACAATCGGTGTACCAAGACCTAAGGTCACTGCACCTCCGGCCAAAATACTGACTAAGAAAAGAACGTCAAGGACAATACCGCCAATTCCGTCTGTAAATTTGTCACCGAATATCACGCGGCACGCTTCTGAAATACGCATTCTCGGTTTCTTCCGGACATACAGCAGATACCCCATTGCCGGGGCTACCATCACAAAGACGGCAAAGGTCTGGAAGGTCCATAAAAACATACTGTAGGAATTCCCGGCAAGAATCGCTTCCATCGATCCCGCATCCAGACCAAACGGCGGATCATTCGCAACCTCGCTCCATTGCGTCAAACCTGTCCGCATAACGGTTGAACCAAGACCCATGGCAATTAAAATAGATGCATATTCAAATAAGCTGTATCTCGGTTTCTGTGCCGGATCACCTAAAACTACTTTTCCATACTTAGAAAATGAAAATAACAATGCAGCTATCACAATGAGAAAGGCGTACCATAAATACCCCCACTTAAAGGTATCCACTAATGTATTAAAAATATTATCCAATAATTCCATGGACTCGCTCGTGTACATTGCAAATAGGGCACTGATAATCGCTATAATTACGATAGAAGGGATAACAATTTTCTTCTCAACGAAGCTTTTTTTCTTCTGCCGTTTCGGCACGTCCATTTTAATTTCTCCTCTCTGTTACTTTTTGATTAGAAATATATTTATTAAGATGGCGTTTGCGTTCACGTCTATGTAATTCCACAGAAGAAAAATTCCAAAACCTACGTATGGCAAAAAAATCACTTTACCATATTTTGGTTAATATATTGATTCATTTTATCCCCTTATCTCACTTGCCAGCAATAAACTGTATACTGCATCTAAACAGGGTGTATCCAAGCCGTACGTTTGACTTTTTTCATATAAATACCCTTGTATATAAGCTGTCTCCATTGTTTTTCCGGCTATAATATCATAATACATACTTGTCCCCATATACGGCGGGTATCCGGCATAGATGCGCATGATTTCCTCTGTAATTCCCTCTTGAAAATGGATCCCCTCTGCCACAGCAATAGCTACGCCTTCCTGGATCAATCGTTTACATAAGAGCTGTATTTTTTCCTCTTCTAAAATAAGCGCTGTATTTCTGCTTAGTGCAGTAACAGAGTTGATTGCGAGATTCACGAGGAGCTTATACCAGACCTCATAACGATAATCCGGGCTTAATCGGATGTCGAGGTCACTTGCGGCAATCACCTCTTTTAATTTTTTCGTCACTGGATTTTCCGGTAAAATCAAGATTCTGTCACGAAAATGCGTAACAACCTGCTCTTTCTTCTGTCCGCTAATATAGACAACCGCCTGGTATGCATTGGGGATGTGAAATTTATCTAACTGTCCATAACCATTTTGACAAAGAATACAGACTGTATTTTCATGCGTCAGCTTATCTAAATAAGGCATAAACCCCTCCAGCTGTGTTCCTTTCACAGTGATAAATAAATAGTCAAACACTGTCTCCGCTTCAGAAATAGCTTCGACAGGAAAAGTAGCCGTTTCCGATGCGGACGCTCTTTCTATATAAACTTCCCCTGCTTTCCTGCCCAAAAAAGTCACCTGATAGCCGCTGGTATGTAATGATTCCCCGATAACAGAACCAACGGCACCTGGACCAATAACTCCAAATGTATCCATTTTTAATCCTCCACCTTTTCCTCAAGCTAATAACTTGCCATTGTGAATCTATACAGATAATTTTATAATAAGAAGAACAATAAAAATAGTAGGTGATTTAGAAGTGAAATTCCTTCATGATTTCATGAACATGAAAAGTAACGGAGAAAAAATGACAATGCTTACAGCGTACGACTACCCAAGCGCGAAGCAGGCAGAGCAGGCTGGAATAGAGACGATTCTTGTCGGAGACTCTCTCGGCATGACCGTCCTTGGCTATGAAAGCACCGTCCAGGTGACGATGCAGGACATGAAACACCACGCGAAAGCCGTACGCAGAGGCGCAAGAGATACCTTTATGGTCGTAGATATGCCCTTTGGAACAGTTGGTGTAGATGATAAAACAGATATGGAAAATGCAGTGGAATTATATCAAGAAACAAATGCGAATGCATTGAAAATGGAAGGAGCTCATACTGCTCCCTTAATCAAAAGATGCACCCAAAGCGGCATCCCGGTCGTTGCTCATCTCGGACTGACGCCGCAGAGCTTCGGTATCACCGGCTATAAGCTTCAGGCAGCATCCAAAGAAGCAGCTGAGGAGCTTATTGCAGATGCCAAGCTGATGGAACAAAGCGGAGCCGTGATGCTGGTATTAGAAGCTATCCCAAGTGACCTGGCAGCGACCATCACAAAAACGTTATCCATTCCAGTTATCGGCATTGGCGCCGGGGCAGATACAGATGGACAGGTCCTTGTTTATCATGATGTGTTAAACTATGGCGTCGACCGCAAACCAAAATTTGTGAAGCGTTATGGAGACTTTACAACAGGTGTAGATGCATTAAAAGCTTATCATGAAGAAGTAAAAGCAGGATTGTTCCCTTCCCCTGAATTTACGTATAAGAAACAAATTATGGATGAGGTAGACGCATGACGCAACGAATTACAACAATACAAGAAATGAACGCTATCATACGAACATTAAAAAAAGAACAAAAGCAAATCGGTCTGGTACCTACAATGGGCGCCCTACATGATGGCCATTTAACGATGGTAAAAACCTCGTTGGAAAACAATGATGTCACCGTCGTCAGTGTATTTGTAAACCCGCTTCAATTTGGTCCGAATGAAGATTTTGATGCCTATCCCAGAGATATCGAGAGTGACCAGGCAAAACTAGAACCGCTTAGTGTTGATTATGTATTTTATCCAAGTGTAGAGGAGATGTATCCGGACCCGCTGGCTATTTCCTTAAAGGTAAACCGCATGGCTGAAGTGCTGGAAGGAGCAAATCGTCCAGGACATTTCGACGGCGTTGTAACGGTCGTCAATAAGCTGTTCAATATCATTCGTCCCGATTTCGCTTATTTTGGTAAAAAGGATGCCCAGCAGCTTGCCATTATTGAAAAAATGGTTGCCGACTTTAATCACCCCATCGAAGTTATCGGTATTGATACGATACGGGAAGCAGACGGTCTTGCCAAAAGCTCCCGCAATGTCTATTTAACCGAACAGGAACGAAAAGAGGCCGTTCACTTATACCAAAGCTTAATCAAAGCAAAAGAATTGTATGACACCGGCGAAAGAAACAGCGCGGTTTTGATTAATACCATCCAAGCCCATCTAACCAAAAACACTTCTGGGAATGTAGAGGATATTGCTGTCTACAGTTACCCGGAGTTAGTGGAGCAGCCGCAAATCACCGGTCAGATTTTTATATCCCTGGCTGTGAAATTTTCCAAAGCCAGATTGATTGATAACATTATTTTAAAAGGAGACAACCATGATTAGAACAATGATGAATGGCAAGATTCACCGCGCACGCGTGACCGAAGCCAACTTAAATTATGTCGGCAGCATCACGATTGATGCCGACATTTTAGATGCTGTTGATATCCTGCCAAATGAAAAAGTGGCTATTGTAAACAATAACAATGGGGCACGCTTGGAGACCTATGTCATTGCCGGCGAACGCGGGAGCGGAAAAATTTGCTTGAACGGTGCAGCAGCCCGGCTCGTACAGATTGATGATGTGATTATTATTATCTCTTATGTGCAGTTAGATCAGGATGAAGTAAAAACACATACACCTAAAGTGGCTGTGATGAATGAGAAGAATGAAATTGTGGAATTGATTGAAGAGAAGGAAAATCAGCTGGTTTTATAATTGCTGCTTTGAAGGATTTGCCGATTGGTAAGTCCTTTTTTTGCAGTTACTTCACATTTCCCAGAGTCCTCTAGAATCTACACAAATTAGTCATTTTATTTTCCTTCACAGGCAGGAATTATATTGTAAAATAGAAGTAATCTCTTATGAAAAAACGTATTGGCTGCTTTTCTTGGCAGCATTTCATTTAAAGCTGAAGTAGGTGTTATGATGAAAAAAGCATTTTTTGTCAGCTGCGGATCCTTATCACTGGGACTGGGTATCATCGGTATAATTTTACCCCTATTACCTACGACACCATTTTTATTATTATCTGCAGCATGTTACGCGAAAAGCTCAGAAAGATTATATCATTGGCTGCTTGAAAATAAATATTTTGGCTCTTATATCAAAAATTACCGTGCAGGAAAAGGCATCCCATTAAAAGTAAAAATCACTGCTGTATCGGTTTTATGGTTATCCTTATCCTTTACCATCGTTTTTGTTGTTCCACTCGTTGCCGTAAAAATCCTGCTTGCACTGATTGGAGCCTTCTTTACAGGATTTATCCTGAAACAAAAAACACTTCAAAAGCATGCTGTCTAGAAATGGCGTACCTGTTGCCATAAAGGATGGCATGCTGTTTGTATTTGGAGGTGACAGACAGTATGACATTTTATGAAATACTCGTATTTATACATATCTTTTCTGCCATTTTAGGGATGGGACCTGGTTTTGTGATGACGCCAATTGCTAAAAAGGCTTCTAACATGACAGAACTGCGGCATGCGTATGCCCTCCGTAACAAATTGCATCAATTCGTCATGATTGGCGGTACCTTGTTACTCGTTACCGGATTATGGATGGGGTTTTTAAATACATACCTCTTTCAGCAAGGATGGTTTTGGATCAGCCTCATTCTTTTTTTACTTGCTCTCGTGTCTGGTCCGACGGTATTAGTTTCCAGCTCTAAGCCGATTAAGGCATTGTTGAAGGAGCATAAAGGAGAAGACATTCCAGCAGAATACTTCATTTTGTCTAAACGGCTATTTTTCTATGAGCATCTTATCAATACGCTGTTTTTAATTATTATTGCATTGATGATTACCAAGCCTTTTTGAGTTTTATGGAAAAAGGGTTATTTTTCTATCTGACTGGGATTCCCCCAGTCTTTTTTCATGTTTGAAAAAGGAAAGATGCAGGGTACTTTTATATAAAAGGCGGTATATAGTGGGAAAAAGTATAAAGATAACTATATCCGCTGTCATTTTAATTGGAATCATCGGCGCCATTTATTATTTCTTTTACTACACTCCAAACATGACAATGGATGAAGTCATTTATGAAGAAAGCATCGACAGTAATGAAGACGGTCTGGATATGGAAGCAGGATGGTTTGATTAAAAACTTTAAAGCCATGGGGCATAACCGTATTGCTTTAAATATGTATAACATCGAAAGAAGAAAATAATCTTAAATACTTCTTTTGATTGGGTTTGTATATATTAATAAAGGGAAGTAAATAAAAAGGATTAATTTAAAGAGGGAACATGTATCGCCTATTTAAGGACGCTTGCAAAAATATTATGCGGTGCAATCATAGGATTTACATTACTTCTCATCTATCATTGGTTGACTGACCTGGCGCTTGCTCTTCAAGACACAGTAACGACCGGGATTATTGCTATAGTTTTAATTTCTATTATAGGAATAATTTATACATTTATAAAAAATAAAGTTACTGATTAGCTTTTTTCATGAATTTCCCAATAGTTAATGTAAATGAATAAAAATTTAATTTTAAGACTGTAAACCCCAACTCTATTTACACCTATTCTTTTTAAATCACCAACTATTAAATTTTCATGAATTAAGAAGGAACTGCTACACAATCGGTTACCCTGATTATGCAAAAGCCCCTTCTTCTAAAAATAATTCTACAGTCGCTTTAACAATTCCGCCGGTTCCACCAGTTACAATAGCAATTTTCCCATCTAGTTTACCACTCATTCAGATCCCTCCATAAAATGATTCCTATCGTTTCACCGTAACACTTCACAAATATTCCTACAAATAGAAAGGGTTCTACCAGCTTCATCTTGAATGAAATGCAATCAATTTACAGAGAATAATTAGAGGGTATACAATAAAAATAGGAAAACATTTAACTTCTTGGACAAAGTTATAACGAATCACTTGAATAGGAGAGGATTTCACATGAAGTCTACTTCAGAAAATAAATTACAAGGAAGCAACAATCGCTCCTTTCTGCTCTATTTCATCATAACGGGATTTATCACCACCATCTTATCTTTCTTTTTCATGGGGAGAGCTATTGCTGAGGGAGATAATGATTATTTTGGCCTGAATTTCTTTTTACTCATTGCTGTCTGGGGTTTGGGAGCCATTTTATACTATTTATTTAAAATTAAAAGAGTCGGCCTCTTTATTTCAATCCTTCCCATTGTTTTTTATATATGCAGGTTTATACTCTCTTTTTTCATATAAAGTGAAACTGCAATCAGCGGGGTTTTCTTTTCATCCCCCACTGCGATAAAATATACCGTCGACTTTATAAAGGAAAAGCAGCGTACTCTCTATTGGGAGTACGCTGTTTTTCCACAATACTTCTTCTTAAAACAATTCCTGAGAAGATACAGATAAGTGAAGAAGGTTTTATTCTATATTCCTAGCCCTTCACTTGCTTGTTCTCTCTCCGCTTTTCCCGTTCAGATAAAATATACGCACATGCCGCATCTCCAGAGATATTAAGAGATGTTCGCAGCATATCAAGAATACGGTCGATACCAATAATTAATGCGATACCCTCCACAGGCAGACCGACCTGATTCAGCACCATGGCCAGCATGATCAAACCAACTCCCGGCACACCAGCCGTACCGACACTTGCTAAGGTAGCAACAAGCACGACCATTAAAAGATCAATCATCGTAAGCGGCAAATCATATACCTGGGCAATAAATACGGTCGCAACAGCCTGCATAATTGCCGTACCATCCATATTAATGGTTGCTCCCAGCGGCTGGACAAAGCTGCTGATTTCTTTTTTTACACCAAGATTTTCTTGTGCAGCTTTCAACGATACAGGAAGCGTTGCATTGGAACTGGCTGTGCTAAATGCTACTGTCATCGCAGGAAAGAAGCCTTTATAGAATGTAATTGGATTCCTTCGCCCCAAGAACCAGATAGCCAGAGAGTAAATAAGCAACGCATGTAGAAGCAGCCCTGCAATAACGGTTAACATATAACTTAACATGGAATCAACTGCATCCAGTCCGGCACCGCCAATTGCTGATGCAATAAGCGCAAAAGCACCATATGGAGCAAATCGCATTACCAGCATAACAAGCCAGCCTAAAATATCGTTTGCTTGTTCAAATAAGTTAAAAATACCTTTTGTCTTTTCATTTAAATAAGCTAAGGCCACCCCGATAAACACGGCAAAGGCAATAATTTGCAGCATCTCCCCAGCAGACATAGCCGCTATCGGATTAGCCGGAATGATACTAACTAATGTTTCCATAATCGGCGGTGCCTCGCTCGGTGTAAAGTCACCCAGGTTAGATGTTTCAAATATACCCGTTCTCCCTGGCTTTACCAGGTAAGCTAATGCTAAACCGATACTGATGGCAAACGCCGTAGTTGTTAAAAAGAAAGTAATCGTAAAAACACCGATTCTCCCCAATTTTGCCGGCTCGCCAAGACCTGCCGTCCCCAAAACAATGGACACAAATACCAACGGGACAACCAGCATCATAATGAGATTAATAAATATTTGACCAACCGGGTCCAGCACATATCTGTCCAAAGGACCAAAAAAACTTTCAGGAGCAAATGTCAGAGCCATCCCGGCCACGGCACCAGCTACTAATGCGATAAGTATATTTCTGGTTAGGTTGTTAGCTTTCATCATCAGACACCCTCTCTAATCAAATTGAACTCCACAAAAAAGAAAGCGCTACCATAAAATAAAAAGCTAAATGATTCCATTTAAAGCCTATCACCTGAAACGGTCGCTGCCAGATTCAACTAATAACTACATAAAGTATTAAAATTTGTTTCCATATAACCCAAAAAATGTAGCCCCACTCTAGATGACGAGTGTTTCTACATTTTATGAATATCTTATGTCATATATTCCGGTTCTAATCATTAACATTTAGGAAATGCTTATCTGCTCTCTAATGGTTTTTATTAATATAAAACATTAACCAATCTGATTCACGAGTTTTTTAAATTATTCAGCTTATACTGGATTGTTACTACTAAACTCCAGTTCCCCCCCAAAAAAACTACTTAAACCGAATCACATAAGCATCCAGAAATATCCGGGCCAGCACCTGCAGCGGCAGACGCGAACGCACCTCATAGTCCGGGAAAAAGCTCTGCTTCGACTTATAGCCCAGCAAATTAATATCACATAACTGAAACAGACTGCTTTCCTTATTTGTCGTCAGCAAAATCGTTTTTACATTATTTCGCTTGCAAAATTGTGCCGCTTCTACTAATTCTTCTGTTTCCCCATTTAGCGATACAAAGATAACTAAATCATCACGCGTAAACTTTTTCGATTTAATACGAATAATATTCGGGTCGGTATGCTCTTCACAATGCTTTTCCAGCAGCTGCAGCTTTACCGCCATCTCATTGGAGATATGCTCCGAGAAGCCTCTGGCAAATATCGTAATTTTTTTACTATATTTCACTGCAACTAAAGCATCTTCGATAATGGAGGAATCCAGATAATTAATGGTATTCGTTACTTCCTCCTGATTCTTGAAAATAGCAGATTGGATTTGAGAATCAATATTTTTTATTTTCTCCAATGCTCCCGGGAATTGCTGTGACTTCTCAGAAACAAATTGAAATTTAAAATCTGTAAACCCCCGATAGTGGAGTTTTTTCATGCATCGGACAATCGTGGATGTGGAAACATTTGCTTTCTCACTTAACTGGGTGATGGAAATCTCCCCCATTGTCGCATGATGTGATTCAATATAATCCAATAAATGCTTGTCACTGCTGCTTAATTCATTGTAATAATGCTGAATCCGCTGTTGGAAATTCACGCTTAACACCCGCCCTTTTCGAATATCCTTTTGAAATCTTTTTCATCTATTTTCTAACTATACCACATATAATGCAAACATTTTCATTTCATGACGTGTCATACTTTAAGTAAGGAAGGATGATGAACCATGATTTATACATGCACGTTAAATACAGCGATTGACATGTTCATCGAAATGGAAGATTTTCTTCCGGATAAGGTGAACCGAAGCATATACGATGAATTCCAGCCAAATGGCAAAGGAGTCAATATATCCATTATTTTAAAAAAGCTTGGCGTCCCCTCGACAGCTATCGGTTATATAGCAGGGTTCAGCGGGCATTATATTCAGGATGAACTAAACCAAATGAATATCGACACTGATTTTACGGAAGTTGATGGTGTCACAAGAATTAATGCATTTGTAAAATCCAATCAGGGTGAGTACAAAATTGTTAATGGCGGTCCGGAAATTACAGATGTAAAAATTGATGAATTAATAACTAAAATTGCCAGATTTACAAAGGATGACGTGTTATTTGTGTCAGGCAGCCTGCCGAAAGGCGTAAATCCATCCATTCTGGTTTCCATCGCAAAGCATGCTTCTGATATTGGATTTCGATTGATTTTAGATATAAGTCATCCGATCTTAAGTGAATTAGTTCACTACCGGCCTTACTTGATCAAACCGAATGACGAAGAGCTGCAAGCCCTGTTTCCAGAGGAGGAACTCGAATCAGAACAAGCAATATTGAGAGCAGCTCAAAAATTAGTAGATCAAGGCTGTCAAAATATATTAGTTTCTCTGGGAGGCGAAGGTGCTTACTTTGTTAATAAAGACACAATGCTCTACT
The DNA here is from genome assembly GCF_038004725.1 of Oceanobacillus sp. FSL K6-0251. Taxonomy (NCBI): domain Bacteria; kingdom Bacillati; phylum Bacillota; class Bacilli; order Caryophanales; family Bacillaceae; genus Oceanobacillus; species Oceanobacillus sp. FSL K6-0251. The sequence goes on from NZ_JBBORS010000001.1 coordinate 4,495,919, forward strand.
GTCCAGCACCAAAAGGGGATGTCGTGAACACCGCCTGCTCTGGCGATACGATGCTGGCTGCCTTTTACAGCACCTTACAGACCAGTTCCCCCGAAGCAGCATTGAAAAAAGCTGTAGCGGCAGGTTCTTCAACGGCTTTCCGCTCTGGATTAACCGATTTTGAGGATGTCGATCAATTGATGCAAAACTTAAAAGTACAAGTAGTAACCATTTAAAAGAAAGGATGAACATCATGACATATCGTTTTTTAGGCGTTACTGGCTGTCCAACAGGAATTGCGCATACGTTTATGGCTGCGGAAGCACTTGAAAAAACAGCAGCAGAAAAAGGCGTTTCCATCAAAGTCGAAACACATGGACAAAGAGGAACAGAAAATCAGTTTACTGCTCAAGAAATCAAAGACGCAGAAGTCATTATTATTGCTGCAGATAAAAACGTGGATATCGACCGTTTTCATGGCAAAAAAGTAATCAATGTTTCCGTTTCAAAAGGTATTAAAAACCCTGAGGAATTAATAGATAGAGCTATATCGGGGAATGTAGCGGTCTATAAAGGTTCGGGTGAAGCGGCGCAATCGAATGACGACAGCAATCAAGAATCAGCCAGCATATGGCATCAGCTTTATGTACATCTGATGAATGGTGTCAGCCATATGCTTCCTTTAGTTGTTGCCGGCGGGGTGATGATTGCTGTTTCCTTTATGTTTGGAATTTATTCAGCTGACCCTGAATCGTCTCAATATAATGTTATTGCCGAACAAATGAATACCATCGGCGGATTAGCAATGGGATTGATGGTTCCTGTTTTAAGTGCTTATATTGCACAATCCATCGGTAATCGACCCGGCCTTATTATTGGTTTTATTGTCGGTATGATTGCTGATACAAACGGCACCGGATTTTTAGGAGGAATTGTTGGCGGCTTCTTAGCTGGAGGCCTTGTTTTACTGCTTATGAAAGCACTAAAGAACCTGCCAAAATCATTAGATGGTTTAAAAGCTATTTTTTTAATTCCGGTTCTCGGTATCTTTATCGGCGGATTTGCGATGTGGTATCTGTCTGTTCCGATGGAGGCAATCAACCAGGGAATGATGGACTTCCTAAGCAGTTTCCAGGATTCTAACCCGATCTTATTAGGGTTGATTGTAGGTATTATGAGTGCATTTGATATGGGCGGCCCCGTCAACAAAGCGGCCTATGTAACAGGTACAGCACTTCTGGCACAAGGTAATTTCTTATTTATGGCAGGTGTTTCTGCGGCGTGTATCGTTCCGCCGCTCGCAACCGGATTCTCGGTATTATTTGCGAGACGCAGCTATAACCAGGCAGAAGCAAGTGCCGGCTATGTCAACTTTCTATTAGGTTCAACGCATATTACAGAAGGCGCGATACCTTTTGCAGCAAAACGTCCGTTTACCATTATCCCAATTATCATGGTAGGTTCTTCTATCGCTGCCATGCTGACGTATATGTTTAAAGTAGAAGTCCCTGCACCGCATGGCGGATTTATCGTTCTGCCTGTGGTCACTCATGCCTTCTTATGGGTCTTGGCAATTCTGATTGGTGCGGTGATTTCCGGATTCTTAATGGCATTAGAACAAAAAAGACATCAACGAAAAAGCAATCCTGAGCAAGCGGCTGCGCCAGTACAACAAGAAACACCTGCGCCACGTGAACAGGGGGAGCTTTTAGAAACAAACCAAATTCATCTGCAGCAAAAGCTTCACTCAAAAGAGGAGGTTCTGGCGTTTATAGCAGATAAAGCTGCAGCATTAAATATTGCAACAGATGCAGAAAAAGTAGCAAGCGGTCTGCAAAAAAGAGAAGCAGAAGGCTCGACAGGTATGGAAAACGGAATCGCTATTCCTCATGTGAAAAGTGAAGTAATCCAACAAGCAAAATTAATGGTCGTTCAATTGACAGAAGGCATTGATTGGCCTGCAATGGACGGAAAACCAACAGACTTTGTTATCAGTATTCTCGTACCAGATGGAAGCAGCAACGAACATTTAGATATCTTATCGGCTCTTTCCAGAAAACTGATGAATCAAGATTTTATTAACCAGCTAAAAGCTTCTCAATCCGAAGCGGAGATAAAAGAATTATTACTTGGAGGCGTTAAAAAATGAAAAATTTAAAAAAACTCATAAATGATCAGGGGATTATTTCTGCACTTGCTATTGACCAGCGTGGTGCACTAAGAAGAATGATGGGCGAGGATATTTCCGGCGAGCAGATTTCAGCCTTCAAACAGATTGTTTCTGAAGAACTGACTCCTTACGCTTCTTCTATCCTGCTTGACCCTGAATATGGATTAGCAGCAGCAAGGAAAAGAGATGAAAATTGCGGATTAATATTGGCTTATGAACAAACAGGCTACGACAAACAAGAGCCTGGACGTTTTCCGGATTTAATTCCGAATTGCTCTGTCAAAAACCTGAAAGCTGCAGGCGCTGACGCAATTAAATTATTGATCTATGTGGATGTAGATGAAAGTAAAGAAATCAATGAAGCTAAAGAAGCTTTTGTAGAACGCGTCGGCAGTGAATGTGTCGCAGAGGAGATTCCATTTTTCTTAGAAATTCTTACCTATGATGATTCGATTGGCAATGAAAAGGGATTGGAATTTGCTAAAGTAAAACCGAAAAAAGTGATTGAAGCAATGAAACGCTATAGCGAGTCAAGATTTAACGTGGATGTGTTAAAAGTAGAGGTTCCTGTCAATATGAACTTTGTGGAAGGCTATGCAGAAGGAGATACAGCTCAAACCCAAGCGGAAGCAAAAGCTGTTTTCAAAGAACAGTCAGAAGCGACCAGCCTGCCATTCATCTTTTTAAGTGCAGGCGTTACACCGGAATTATTCCAGGAAACATTGCGTTTTGCCAAAGAAGCGGAATCTGCCTTTAACGGTGTTCTATGCGGCAGAGCAACTTGGAGCGGCGCAACATCTGAATTCAAAAACGTGGATGGAGAAGCTGCTGCGAAATGGCTGCAGACAGAAGGCATTAAAAATATTCAGGAACTGGATAAAGTGGTTCAAGAAACAGCTACATCTATTTCCTAACAAAGGTAGAAAAAGCTCAGTGTGCACACTGGGTTTTTTCGTCATATCCTTTCTGCTTCTTATTGATAGTATGTTATTATTCAGTTTGTTGCATGCTACTAACGATGGAACGATATTATCGCACGTGTTAAACGGATCATTTTGATTTTTGAACTTCCTATTATAAGGAGCGGAATCCATGCCTAAAAAATACATTATTATCAGCAGCATCCTTGCTGTTATCATCATTATCCTGCTTGCACTTATTTTCTTCTTTAAAATATCCTTTACTTCCCTGCCAACAAATCTGCCCGTTGTTTTAACAGAAGTTCTGACCACGGAAGGGGAACGGAGACATGTTGATTCGATTCGTCTTACAAAATCGGACTCCAGTCACTTAGATAGCGATGAGCCTGTACAATCAGAGAATGAGAAAGAAATTGTATTGGATCAATCAAATGATATCACCCGAATGCTGATTGAAGATGTCCATATTTATCAGGGCGGACGGATTACAAGCGACAGCCCGGAATATACCGCAGAAATGAACCTGTCTGATGGAGATACGCTCTATCTATACCTCTCCAATGAATACATACGGGTTGTTCCGTCAGATCAGGAAGGAAGGCTATACAAAGTATTGGATACGGAAAATGCTGTTTATGCCTATTTTCACGCTTTCTTTGAAGAAGACGAAGGCTAGTTTGCTCGGCTGCGGCATAATCGATGTCTTCTTTTCTGTGACCAGTCTTATTGAATATATCGAATGAAGGTCCCTGCATAAGCAAATAATGATATGTTTATACAGGTTTCCCCTCTTTGTACGAGGTAATTATAATATTATTTTAATTACCTCGTACACCATTACTTGCAGAAAAAACAAATATATTACCCTTCATTTAATTGATAATATTTTCTTTTCTTCTTTCCTTGCACCAGCATATTGGAGAATAGACCCAGACCTAAAAACAAGAACGAACCCACGATATAAACCAATCTAATGTCCATCATTTCAGCTGCTATTCCAATAATTAATGTCAACAATATAATACATGCCGCTTCGATTAGTCCAAAAATCGTTGAAAAACGCCCCATAATCTCTACAGGAATATTATTTTGATAAAAGGTCAGGAAGCCCGTGTTGGCAAAAGAAAGCGCAAATGTCAGCAGGAAGAAACCGATTGCTGCTGTTGTAAAATCTGTTGAGAAAGCAAAAAACAAATAACCAGCGGGCGTACCTATTACCCCTAGCCCCATCAGCATATTAATTTTTAAGTACTTCGCAAACATTGCATTTATCAAAGAACCAGCTATAATCCCTGCGCCCGCAATACTAACTAAAAAGCCATAGGTGCTTTCATCCAACAATAGCACCTCTATTGCAAAAGCTGCCTCTAACGAGTCCAGCCCTGTCATAAAAACTGTTACGCCCCCAAACAGAATATAAATCAAGGTAATATATTTGTGATTGCCGCTATATGCAAGAATCTTCTTCCAATCCTGGATGACAGAATGGATATCGATTCTATCACTTATTTTTCCCTGTTCATGCAAATTGGGAAGGAAAAGGATTATCATGGCAGAAATACATAATGCAGCAGCATTTATAAATATAGCAAAGGAAGGACTGCCGACCATAAACAATGCCCCTGCAATCGACGGTCCTAAAATAAACCCGCAGGAATTAATAAAGTTACGAAGGGCATTGAACCGCTGACGGTCTCCTTTTGGAACCAATTTGGTCATGTAGACAATAGAGGCCGGCTCAAACACCGCACTGGCTACATTAATTCCAAATACCAACACATAGATGAGCAATAAGGAATCTAAAAAAGGAAGTATACCTATAAGGCCTGCCCGAAATACATCTAATCCGATTATCATGTTCTTTTGATTCCAACGGTCAATCATGGTACCGGCCCAAAAATTGGTGAACATTGCTGCCAACGGTATCAAAATATATAACACAGAAACCGCAAGCGGAGAGCCCGTCATTTCCAAAACAATTAAATTTAATGCAATCAGGTATATCCATGCTCCCAGATTAGATACACCAATTCCCGTTAACAATAATGAGGTGTTTTTCCACCTTTCCCAAGTCCCTTCCATTCCATCTCTCCTTTTTTAAGCTTTTTTATAAAATAAAAAAAGCCCGCGCCCTCAAAGTTATCTCAACTTTGAGGACGGGACTTCTTATATCACAGAAGATCGTGGTGCCACCTCATTCTGTTTCTGCATCGCTGCAGAAACCTCCATAAGCAACAGCAAATCATTGCTTTTCTCGATAACGGGAGCACCGGCACATCATCATATAACAATCCAATGTGCAGCTACGAGGCTTGCTTCAATATAGTTCCGCATCCTCCTTTTCAGCTTCCGGAGTTCTCTGTTATGCTTCCCTTATATTTACTCTTCTCTTCAACGCTTTTGATAGGATGTATGTCGAGTTTAGAAATATTATACATGGTTCCATAAAAATGACAAGTGTTATTTTATCACAGAGAAGAACAAAAACTCCGACTGAACGAAGTTTCGTTTCAAACTTCTATTTCCGAAATATTATAAAACTATTGACTTAAATTGTGTAATGGCTCACTGTTTAAGTATAGAATGATTCGTATACTACTTTAAAGGATGTGTTAAAAATGACAGCAAATCATGGAAAAGTAAATCGCGTTGTATTGATTGGAGCCGGGTCTGTCGGTGTCAGTTATGCATTTTCACTTATAAACCAGGGTATTACAGAGGAATTAGCTATTATTGATTTATTCGCAGATAAAGCGCTTGGAGATGTGTGGGATCTCAACCACGGGAAAGCGTTCGCCCCATCTCCAACCAATGTTTGGCTGGGAGAATATCAAGACTGTAAAGATGCAGATATTGTTTGTATTTGTGCAGGAGCAAACCAAAAACCGGGTGAAACACGCTTAGACCTCGTTGAAAAAAACATGAAGATATTTAAAGGGATTGTGGATGATGTGATGGAGAGCGGCTTCGACGGTATTTTCCTCATTGCAACCAATCCTGTAGATGTCTTAACGCAAGCAGTTATTGAATTCAGCGGTTTCCCTGCTCACCGTGTTGTCGGAAGCGGAACAACCTTAGACTCTTCCCGTCTTCGTTATAAGCTTGGAGAGTATTTCGATATTTCTCCGAAAGCAGTTCATGCCTATATTGTCGGTGAACACGGGGATACAGAGCTCCCGCTTTGGAGCAGAGTAACCATTGGTCCTGTTCCCCTGCAAACGTATTTAGATAATCATGACGATTATAACGCAGAAGACCTTGACCAGATTTTTGTAGAGGTTCGGGATGCAGCTTATCACATTATTGAGAAAAAAGGCGCTACCTTCTATGGTATTGCCATGAGCTTAGCACGAATTACCGAAGCCATTCTAAGAAACGAAAATATCGTGTTGACAACAAGCAGTTATTTACAAGGTCAATATGGTGCAGAAGACGTATGCATCGGTGTTCCATCTATCATTAACCGTTCTGGCATCCGTGAAATTATTGAAGTGCCAATGAATGAAGAAGAACAGGAAAAATTTGCTCATAGTGTTCAAACGTTGAAATCTATTTATGAGCCTGCGATTAAGCGCATATAAAGTTTAAAAAACGTAATGTGAGAAAGGTTTTCCCGCCTCACATTACGTTTTTTATTTACTCATCATCTACATCAGCAACAACAGTTTGCTGATAATCAATTAAAATAACAGAACGTACTCCAGCTTCTTCCGCGTCCCCTTTTTCAATCGGGCTGACATAATGCGAAACTGCCGAATCCTCCACACCATAAGATTCCAAAGGCTTGGTAATCTCAAAAATCTCTATCACATCATCCTGATTGACTGTATCAAACGTTTCTCCTGCCGCTTTAGGAATACCAATAGCGTTCGTACCGCCTTTGACATTTTCTCTTTTAATTAAATGGGCAAAGGTAAATGGTTCTCCGTCCTGATGAAAGCAGTTCGGGGAAGAAACAGCCTTATCCGTATCATTTTGTACGTACAGCTTTACAAAATGTACGCCGGCATGAATCGGCATAATCCGGTCTTCTTCCTTCCAAAACGTTTCATGATAATCAAACAGAATAATTTTTTCCAATAGCTTATTATTCTGTATTTCCTTATCTATACAAGGGAATTCCCGATAGGAACCCGGATATTCCGGATTAAATTTCCCTTGGAAGTACGCAGAGTATTCCTCCCCATCCTTCGTCAGCGTTGGCAGCCATTCAATCTGACCAGAAGTTGGCAATACCAAAGCGCGTGAATATCTTCTATAACGATTTAAGTCTTTTGCATATTCATCGATAGGCAGATCCTCGAAATAATCCAATAAAGCTTGGTAATCTGCTTCTATTCCTTCATAGTCTAATTGCTGCATTAAATCATACCGCGCATAGCCATTCTTTTTTAAATTGCTCATCTATATTACTCCTTTTATCTTCATCGGTTTGCTTAAAAAATGGGATCCAAGTTATTATTTTAGATGATTTGAGTTGAAAAGACAAATGGAGCAAGGGGTATGTAGATGATGTAACCATATTAGCAATTACCGAATCGGTACTGCAGAAATCTCTTTTCAAACTTAGCGTTTGTTAAATGAAACCAAAAAGCGAAAAACCCCACAGATTGAAACTAGTTTGTGAGGTCTTGTCAGCATTAAAATCATAATTCACTTAGCATTACTGCGGTTTTTCTAGCGGATGAGTGGTAGGCAGCCATAGCTACTTCCAAAGCTCTTAATCCATCTTCTCCTGTAATAAATGGATCTTTGTTTTCTTTGACAGCCTGGATAAAATTCTCTATCAATCCCTCATCCATATCATCTCCCCAGAAATTCCATTTAACGCCCTCTGAACTATATACATCCAGCTTCTGGGCAAAAGCATCCACAGAGAGCGTTCCTTTCGTTCCTATTATTTCTAAGGTAACGTCTCCCCAAGTTGGATAATCCTTATTACGAGACCAGCTGCAATCCAATGTCGCAAACATACCGTTATCAAATTCCATGGTTAACAGCCCAGTATCATCTATCTCCCCCTCGGATAGTTTATCATCTATTTCAGCGTATACCTCTGTTACTTCTGCGTTAGTAAACCAACGAATAAGGTCGACTACATGAACAGTATGATCGATAACTGCCCCTCCGCCAGATTTCTCTTTCTGCACAAACCATCCTCCAGGATTAGTCCCTCTATTTGTACCTTTAACAGCAATAATATTCCCTAAATCCCCCGTGTCTATCGTTTGTTTCGCATTTTGCACAGGTTTATTAAACCTTACCGGAAATGCAGTTTGTAAAATCACGCCTTTTTCCCGGCAAATCTTAATCATTTCTTCCGCATCCTTCACATTAGAAGACAAAGGTTTTTCGCATAGTACATGCTTATCATGATTCGCTGCAGCTTTGACGTGTTCAAAATGCTTTTGATTCTCTGATGTAATAATCACAGCATCAATCGGTTCCTTTAATAAGTCATGATAATCCGAAAAATATTTGGTATTAAACTGTTCCGCTGCGTCTTTCCCTCTCACTTCCTCTTCATCAGCAATACCATGTAACTCTATCTCCGGCAAATTGTTTAAAGCATTTGCATAGCTATACGCATGTCCATGAGCAAAACTAATAATACCTACCTTCATTTTACCCCCTCCAAACTGGAAAATTGTTTAAGATAAACCGGCTCTCCCGACTCAATCGATTGTAAAGCAGCTAATGAAATCTCTAGCGCTTTATAGGCGTCTTCTGCGGTCACTCTCGCTTCCTTTCCTTCTTTAATACAAGAAATAAAATGCTCTATTTCAAGATAATATGGACTATACTGCGTTGGACTGGACGGAACCGCTACCCCTACAACCTCATCAACTGATGCGCTTTTTTCTACTACGACAGGGCTCACCGAAGTACTATCATGTTGAATTATCCCTTCCTTCCCTGCAATTTCTAACTTCGTATGGAAGTTCTGATGTGCCCAGGTACCTTCTACATGAGCAATTACTCCGTTTTCAAATCGAAGTGTGACTAAGGAATATTCTAATTTCCCAGCCGCTCTTCCTCTGCTTGTTTTTGCATATACACGCTCTACTTCTCCAAAGCACCATCTTAAAAAATCAAAATCATGAATAACTGTGTCTAAAATCAAACCTCCGCTTTTAATAAAGTTTGCATACCAGTCATTAGAGGCATTTGGAAATGCTCCTCCTCTCGTTGTTCTTGCAATTACCGGCTGGCCTATTTTTTGTGAATCTACTACTTCTTTCGCCTGTACATATTCTGGAAAAAAGCGTACCACATGGCCTACGAATAAGCGAACTCCCTGCTGTTCACAGAAATCGATCATCTCTCTGGCATCAGCCAGATGGCGGGCCAAAGGCTTCTCGCAAATAACGTGAAATTTATCTCTCGCCGCTTGCAAGACTGTCTCTTTGTGTAAAGGAGTAGGCAAACAAACAGATACGACATCAATATCCACAATCTGCTGCTTCGCTTCTTCATAAGAAGAAAATGCTTTAGTCCCACACTTGTCAACCAATTGAGCAGCCTTTTCAAAATTCACATCAACAATTCCACATAATGTTACATCTTTCATTTCTGTATAAGCAGCAGCGTGGGCATTTCCCATTGTCCCTGCACCTAAAACTAAAATATTCATTTTTGTGCACCTCTTTCTATTAATTATCTTCTAACGCCTTGTAAAGCAATTCCTGAAACTAGATGTTTCTGTAAAAGAACAAACATAATCAGCATCGGAATAGTAGATAGTACAGCACTCGCCATCAGCAATGGATAATCCGTCGAATATTGCCCCTGAAATGCTGCAATACCTACTGACAGCATTCTCGTTTCTTCTGAATTCGTCATAACTAAAGGCCAAAGAAAATCATTCCAAGAAGCGAGGACCGTAAATATACCTAATGCAATTAATCCTGGTGTCGCGTTCGGCAAAATAATGCGCCAATAGATTCCAAAAAAGGAACACCCATCAATCGTTGCCGCCTCATCCAGCTCTTTCGGTATTCCTAAGAAAAATTGTCTTAACAGGAAGACGCCGAATGCGCTGAACATACCAGGAACAATCAAAGCATAAAAGGTGTCAATCCAGCCCAGAGACGTTAAAATTCCGTAGTTTGGAATTAGAATAATTTGCATTGGCACCATCAAAACAGATAGGACTACAATAAATATGACATTTTTTCCCGGAAAATCCATTCTTGCAAAGGCAAATGCAGCCAATGAGCACAAAATTAACTGTCCCAATGTTCTTCCTAAGGTGACCATCAGCGTATTAAAGTAATATCTCATCATATCGATACTTGCAAAAACGTCAAGGTAATTCTCTACTAGCCACTCTTCAGGAAAAATGGTAATCGGCACTTGCATTGCTTCTCCAAATGATTTTAGAGAAGTTAACACCATCCAAAGAAATGGTGTTACCATAATCACTGCACCAATAATCAGCACCAAATGAATCAACCACTTCTTATTCATACGCTTCCTCCTTATTATCCGTCATAATGCACCCATTTCTTTTGGAACGCGAACTGGAAAATAGTAATGAGTAGTATCATTAAAAACAGCAAAAATGCTTGTGCAGAAGCATAGCCCATTTGCGAATACTCAAACCCTGACTCATAAACTCCATATACAAGTGTACGCAATGGTTCTAATAAGACATGGCTGTCGCCGATCATGATGAATATCAGATCAAACACTTGTAAAGAGCTGATTATTCCAGTGATAAACACGAAGAACAATGTCGGTGTTAACAGAGGAATGGTTATCGTAAATAATTGTTTTAATTTTGAAGCGCCATCCATTTCGGCAGCTTCATAATAGGTTTCTGAAATCCCCTGCAAACCTGCCAGGATTAAAATAATGTTGTTTCCTACTGTCATCCAAACATACACAACAATAACCGATATTAACGCAATATTAGGATTGAACAGCCATGCAGGCTGCGGTAAATGGAGTAAGCCTAGTATATAATTAAGCAATCCATAATCTGTGTTGTATAACCACTTCCAGACCATCCCAACAGCAACCGGCATCGTTACCACCGGCAGAAAATAAAGGGTTCTATAGACGATCATTCCTTTAATCTTTTGATTCAGCAATATGGCAATCCCCGTGGCCAGCATCACCGCTAACGGCACGGAAACCAGCGTAAATACGAGTGTGTTAACCATGCTTCTGATAAAAGAATCTGTTTGAACCAGCCTTATCAGGTTGTCCAAACCAATAAACTCGGGAGGGTTAATCCCATTCCAGCTAGTGAAAGACAAGCCAAAAGAAGCAAGAGCCGGCATCAAATAAAATAGGAAGAGCCCTAGTACAACAGGAGCGATAAATAGATAAGCCCACATCGCTTCCTTACGCTTACGCCTGCTTCTTTTCGGTTTCATAAGCACGTTTGAATCACTCATTCATTAGAAACTCCCTTCTTACAGAAAGATTTTTATTCATTTATCTGTTCTGATTCCAAGATGATATCCATCTCTCTGGCAACATTGTCCAAAGCTTCCTTCATTGATTTATAGCCCAAAAATGCTCCTTGAATTTCTGCCTGCTCAATATCCTGCCACTGTATTGTGTTTTGGGAGACAGGGTAGGGAAATGAAACTTCCTGTGCGTCGATAAATACCTGTAAATCCAATTCAGGCATGGAATCTACCCATAAATCACTCATGGATTCCTGAGCTGGGATACTAAAGCCTGATTCAGCAATAAACTGATTCCCTTTTTCGCCAGTCAAATGCTTGATTAAATCCCAAGCCAATTCTTCTTCCTCGGTGTCCCCATTCATAGCCCAGCCAATCCCATGTGCAATAGAGCCCTCTTCCTTTCCTGCCGGTAATGGAGCTACTCCTAAATCATCCCCAAGCTCACTGTAAAACATCTCCGCGTTCACAGAGATTTCAGGATGCATTGCTATCATTCCTGACATAAACATATCGCGGGGATGGTTTTCAATTTGTGTCTGTACAGATGGTGAAATCCCCTTATCTATCAAATCCTGTGTAAAAGTAAGCGCTTCTTGCGCTTCTGGTGAATTAAAACCTGAATGGGTCTTGTCTTCATCAATCATGTAGCCGCCAGCCTGTGGAATTAAGTTATAATAGCCAGCCTGGTTACTTACAACATAGGCTGTATATCCATAAACTCCCTCCTCCCGATCAGCCAAGATATCTCCCTTTTCTTCAATATCCTCCCATGTCCAGGTTTCATCCGGATATTCCAAACCAGCCTCATCAAATAGTCTTTTATTATAAAACAAACCTACAATATCCGAGAAATATGGTGCAGCGTATAAGTGATCTTCATGAGAATATAAATCTATCATAGAATCGAAATAGGCATCCTTGGAAAAATCACTATCTTCTTCAATAAATGGCTCCAAATCTTTGATTAGCCCATAAGAGGCATATTCAGAAAAATTAGGTCCATTCATCCAAAAGACATCTGGTCCGCTCCCTCCCCCTATACTGGTTCGTAATTTCGTGAAATAGTTGGCATAAGGTGTATAGGTTACGTTCACCTCAACATCTGGATGCTCCTTATTAAATTCTTCAATAGAGGCATCCACTGCACCGCTTATGTTTTCATCCCACAAGGCTACTTCCAGCGTTTTTTTACTGCCGCCTTCTGTATCATTTCCACAACCTGTTAAGATACCGACTAATGTAATCATTAGAAATATGGTGCATACTCTTTTCCCCATTCTATCTCCTCCAAAAGGGTTTAATAATGTTTTGCCAGGAATATAATGAGCCACAACTTGTTTGACAGCATTTTCAAATCACAGCCTTCGACAGAAAAAAATGAATGTCCTCCTTCATAGCAAATTCACACGCTTTCGTGAAGCGCTTTCAAAATCTTTTAACATGGTGACAGCCTCTATTGATTATCACTTCGATAAAACAGAATTACTTATTCAGCTTCCTGTTTTAGTGATTGGAATTACATTGTCTGTTTTTTGAGATTCATTAGCCGCCAGAGTTGCCTCTAAAGTTTTCAAGCCATTCGTATAATCTGATAGAATGTTTTCTGTCCTTCCAGTCAAAATCGCTTCAATAAACGCATTATCTTGTTCTTCATAGAAATCAACTTCTGAACTATAGGTGATTACATTCTCCTCTTCAAAGATAGTAAGCTTTGTTCCATCAATCATTACGCGAAAATTCTTCCCTAATAATTCTACGCCCATACGATGGTCCTTTTGAGTGAAGGAACAGTCTAAATGTCCAATAGCACCATTTTCGAATGTAAAGTTGACGGAACTCACATCTGGAATATCAATATCCTCAATATCCTCTGATACTCTTAATGCCATATTGGCATAAACCTTCTTAAAATCTCCGTTTAAGTAACGAATAAGGTCCACGATATGCGTAGCCTGCTCTACCAATTGTCCTCCTGACTTTGACATCGTACGGTACCAGGGAGTTTCCACAAAAGAAGATAGGTAATACCCGCGTACCATAGCTATTTCTTTACCTGCTAAATATTCTTTGGCCTTCTGCACAGTATCCAAGTATCGTAAGCAATAACCAGTAGCGCAAATAACACCTGATTTCCGAATAACCTCCTGTTTCGCGTACACCTCTTTCATATTTAGCCCGACAGGTTTCTCAACCATTAAATGAATTCCTTTTCTCACTATTTTTTGCTCCAAGTCTTTGTGGGCAAATGGTGGAACACAAAGGAAAACAACATCCAGCGTTTCTTTTTCTAACATATCATCCGTATCCGTATAAGCTCTTGCTCCTATTTCTTCAGCTGCCCTAACTGCATTTACTTCGGCAATATCACAGACTGAAATAATATCTACACTTTTGTGCTTTTTCAAAATATTTAAATGAGTAGCTGCAACTCCTCCTATTCCAATAAACCCTGCTTTTAATTTCTTTATTTTCATCTCCTCCTATCAACCTGCGTCAATAATTAATTCAATATGTTTGGCAGTATCGGCTGCTAATGCTTTCGTATCCAGCTTATATGGAGATAATTCTGCGGTAAGCGGACCCTTATAACCTAAATCTTTTAATGCTTTGCTAACTGCCTGCCAGTTAACATCTCCAGCTAATAACGGAACAAATCCTGTAATATTTCCCACGCTTGTATTGAAATCTTTGACATGAACTTTACAGATGCGGCTGCCTAAAATTCGTATCCACTGCTCTGGATAACCAAACTGAAGAACATTTCCTATATCAAAATATACGCCAGCATATTCAGAATCTAATTCATCCACATAACGGGACATCTCTAGAGGAGAAAGTAAAAATTTATTCCACACATTTTCAATCCCTATATGTACCTGGTGCTTTTCTGCCAGCGGCAACACTTTCCGCAGCTCCTTTTGACTGCGTTGATAGCATTGATCATAAGTAACTTCCTCAGATACAATGCCTGGTACAACAAGTACTGTATCCACATCCATTGCAGCTGCTAATTCAATTTGCTTTTCAACGATGGCTCTACCCTGTGCTCTGACAGCCTCATCTGGTGAAGATAACGGAAACTGCCATAATAATGCTGTAGATATACTTTTAATTTCCAAATCATATGTTTCTATGAGACTTTTAATTTTTTTGGCATCATCTGACCTTGAGTCCACCGTTAAACCAATTCCACCTGAGGGATTCACATTTAATTCAACTGTTTCAAAACCAGCTTCTTTGCTATATTCCAGTACTTTCTCCAAACTAGTCTCTTCCGGATAACACCATTGATTAATACCCTTTAACATACGATTCCTCCTACAAATTTGTTTTTAATCCACGATTGTCATGTGTAAGCTTAAATTGAAATTTATCTTGAAGTAAAACAGAAGCAGCACCAACCATTTCAAATTCTTTTCCTAATGATGATGTGGTAATATCCACATCTTGATAAAGCGTTTTTAACGTTTTGTCTTTGATTTTTTGCTGTACAGCGTCTATCAATATTTGATTTTGGTTGGTAACATCTCCACCTAATATAATTACTTCCGGATTAAAGAGGTGAACTAAATTAACTACTCCCGCTGATAAGTATTCAGCAATTTCATCATTAATTGCAACAGCCAAGTTATCCCCAGTATTCACTGCTTCAACAAATTCAGACGGGGTAATAAACAGCTTGTCACTTGTTAAATAAGTTGTTAAAATAGTTTCTTTTCCTGCCTCAATCTCTTTCATTATTTTCTTCGATGTAGCTGGCCAGCTTATATAATTTTCGATGCATCCTTTATTTCCACAACTGCAAAGCTCACCATGATAATCAATACTGGTATGGCCAAATTCACCAGCTCCTCCACTTTCACCGCGGGACAGCATGTTGTTTACAATAACGCCGGAACCAACACCTTCGCCAATCGTTATATAAATGAGATTCTCCACCTCTTGAAAATGACCAAAATTCTTCTCAGCTAAAACGTATGCATTTGTATCATTATCAAGCCAAGTTGGCAGATTAAAATGCGCTTCAACCGAATCCCGCAGGTAAACATCCTCTAATAACAAAACTGGATTATAATGGACTACACCTTTTTTAGAATCAACAATTCCTTGAATAATCAGCGAAATACCAATACATTGTCTATCGTCCTGCTGTGCAGCGTAGAAATCCTCCAATAATTGAAGCAGATAATTTATTAAATCTGCACCTGTATAACCGTTAGTAGGATATACCTTTTTCATATTTATCTTTGCTTCCAAATTCATATCCGCAATTGTTATTTTAGAATAAGAAATAGATACACCGATTAAATAGTGGTTATCTGGTGAAAAGTTCAAAAGAATCGGCTTTCTCCCACCACTGGACGTTCCTGTGCCACCTTCTACTACATAGCCTTCATTGATGAGCTCAGCTACAGCAGATGTGACAGTGGTAGGGCTGAGCTCATTCTTTTTAGCAATTTCACTTCTCGATATAGAGCCATATTTTCGAATTGTTTCTAAGATGATAGAACGATTTAATTCTTGTATCAGCTTCAGGTCTCCAGTCCTCTTCATAGTTATTCACATTCCTATCTATATTGAAATAATCGCTTTTATAAATTTGAATTCCCCCAAGATTCATCTAAGCTAAATGCTATTGTTTTATAAACCCTTAAGAATAAATTCACTTTAAATATATGAACAAACATTACTTTTTCCAATGGAATTATTAAGCATAGAAACTATAGCATTTAATTGTAAGCGTTGTCAATTAATTTTTAGAATTTTTTAATCAGTCAATTATTTGAGTTAATTAATGCCTGCTATAGTAGCAGATCAGAGAAGGATATAGCAGCATCATAATGAGGTTGAGATTCTGAGCAATAAAATACTAAAACAACTCCATCTTTTCCGAATCATTTTCCCCATCTTTTTTTACTCAATCTTTTTTAAAACGATAGGTGTAGACAAAAATGATATAAAATCATTAAAAACTACCTCTATACTTGGTAAATCCAAGTATAGAGGTAGTTCAGGAAAAATACTGTATATTCTATTTTTCTTAGCTCGTCATTCAACACTTTGATAAAACTTAAATCTATTACTTATCTTTTAAAGTGATACAATAATCACCATTTCACAATTTTTGAATACTAGGATATATTTTTTAATGCTCTTTCTATAAAATTTTTACTTTCTTGATTCAGACTTTCATACGGTCCGAGAGAATCACTCTGTATATCAAAACCTTTGAGTTTAAGGCCTTCTTTTATCACAGATAGTATTTGATAATCCTGATTGTATATCTTAGTCAGTTGAATAATCTGCTGACTATAAATCTTTATTTTTTCTAAATCATTAGATTTAAAAGCCTCGTATAATCCAACAAATAATTCTGGGGCTATATTTCCGGTACCAATAATTCCACCATCTCCTCCAAAAAATAACGTACTAGTTAAATGCTCATCATACCCGCATAGAACAGAGAAATATGGGAACTCATTCTTAACTTGAGTGATAACATCTTTTATATGTGTTATCGAGTTAACAGTTTCTTTTATTCCAACGATATTAGAATTCCTCTTTACTAACGTCTTTATTAAAGAAGGGGAAAGATCCTGACCAGTTCTATCAGGGAAATTATATAATATCATAGGAATAGAAATACTATCAGCTATAGATTCAAAATAATTTAAGAGCTCTACATTATTCAATTTAAAATAGTATGGATTAATAGATACAACACCATCTCCTCCAACTTTTTCCACAAACTTGCTTAAGTGAATTGATTCAGTAATTGTATTGCTTCCTGTACCAATTAATACAGGCACTCTTTTATTTACGTAATTCACAACAAAATCTGTAATTTCTTCTTTCATTTTTAAACTCATTTGGCTAAACTCGCCAATACTTCCCAGAAAGAACAGACTATCTACATTAGAATCAATTAAATAGTCAATTATTAGCTTGGCTACATCTTGGTCAAAGTTTCCTTCCTTACTAATTGGCGTTACTACTGGAGGAATAATCCCGGAGAACTTATCCATTTTCTCAACTCCTCAAACAAAATAGAAGTTTATTAAATCGCTAAATTCTTTACATAGGTTTTCTACAATCTTTTTACCAGTTTCTTTATTTGCTACAGAAGGTTTTCCAATTTGTCCGCCTTTACTATAACTTTCAAAGGGCTTGTATATACTAATTTTATTTGGAGCAAACATATCTACATTATGAAACGGCTGAACAGGCAACATCACATCTTGAATAGAATCCCTTCTCACATCATCTTCATTAAAGTAATACTTTAATGAAGTTTCCAGTTCTCCTGCATGCGCCATTCCATTTACTGGCGACTGTCTTATTTCATCTATCTTATCACTAAGCAAATCCCAATAAGTAAAATACACCATCTGAAGATTTTTATACTTTAATTGGATTTCATCTAGAATAGTTTTCAAAATTGAAATATTTCCACCATGACCATTGAGTAATATAATCTTATTTATTTTATGTTTCAATAAACTTTCAACAATATCAGTAATAACGTATACCATTGTTTTTTGTCTAATACTTATGGTACCGCAAAAATCCAAATGATGGTGAGAAAACCCGGTCCATACAGTTGGCGTAACTATTATATCTTGTATACAATTTTCCGCTAAAGATTTTGCAACTTTTTCTACCAAGTCCATATCTGTGTCCAAAGGTAAATGGGCGCCATGCTGTTCCAGTGCACCAACTGGAATAATTATTATGGGGTCTTTTTTATTAATAACATTCTGTAGCTCATATGTGGTATAGTCACTTAATAAGTACTTATCCAAGATTATCACCCCCTAATTTAGTAAAGCTTTAAAACGCTGCTCATCAATATTGGAGCCACTTCCTATCAAAACGGTTTTTTTCTCTATATTGATTTTACTTTCTATTATGCTAGCTAAAGTAACTGCTCCCGCTCCTTCAACTAATAGTTTTCCTAAAAATAAAAATTCCTTTATTGCCTTCTCAATTGTATCTTCTTTCACAGTTACAATATCATCTACCCAATGTTTCATCATATTGAATAGATATTTTTCAGGTTGTTTTAATGAAAGCCCATCTGCAATCGTATTGGGCTTCTCTATGTTAACAAGATAGCTTCTTTTCCAACTTTTGTAATAAGCGTTCGATTTTTCGGGCTGTACACCTATAACTTTCATTTCTGGTTTTAATGATTTAAGAGCAATAGCTATTCCAGATATAAGGCCTCCACCGCCAATTGGTACAATCACTTGATCTATATCTGGCATCTCTTCCAATATCTCCAAGCCAATTGTACCTTGACCTGCAACAATTTCACAATCTGCGACGGGGTGTATATAATAATAGTTTTTTTCACTAGATATTTTCTGAGCCTCTTTGTAAGCTTCATCATAATTTTCCCCATGAATAATAACCTCTGCGCCTAGTCTTTCACAAGTCAAAATTTTAATTTGTGGCGTTTGTTCTGACATTACTACCGTGGATTTTAAGCCTAACAGCAAGCTGGAAGATGCCAGACTAATGGCATGGTTCCCAGCTGAAGCGGTAATACAATGGCTAACCTGTCCATCTTCTTTTGCCTTTAAAATCTTGTTTAATGCCCCTCTTATTTTAAAAGAACCAGTAGGCTGTAATCCTTCTGGTTTTATATAAATAGGAAAGCCATACTTCATATTTAATATTTCTGAAGTTATCACTTTTGTAGACACATCCACATATTTTTTTATCCTTGTTTCTGCTTTCTTAATATCATTAATTGTAGGATTTTCTAAGCTCTGACCTAGCACGTTAAGCATCCTCCTAAATCAATCGGTTAAGTTCTTCCATAACTGGTTCAATAATCGGAATGGTATAACTTTCATTAATAGTATTCATATCCTTTAGCCCATTTCCAGTTAACAGCAATGTTACTGAAGCATTTTTTATATTTTCCAATTTTGAAAATTTTTCAAACCCAGCAAGTGCAGCTGCTCCAGATGGTTCAACAAATATCCCTTCATCCTTAGCAAGATTTTCTTGTGCCCTTATGATTTCTTCATCCGTAATACTTAAACATGCCCCATTGGATTTACGAATCGTATTCAACGTATAAGTCCCATCCTTCGCATATCCTCTTAAACCGTCTCCAATCCCGCCAGCAATAGTTTTAGGATCTGGTTCAGAAATTACATATACTTCATTATTTTCAAAAGCTCTTGAAATTGGTGAACATCCTTCTGCTTGGATACCAACCATTTTGGGGATGGGGTCATTTTTTCCATATATCTCTTTTAACTCCTTAAAACCTTTATAAATACCGACTAACAGTGGTCCGGCACCGATAGGAACAATAACATAATCAGGCCAATTATCTGATTGTTGATTAATTTCATAAGCTACACCTTTATCTCCCTCCCACGTATAAGGATTGATAAAAGTTGTTGTTAAATTATATACTTTTTCTTCCTCACTGTATTTCAGAGCCAATTCAAAACTATTACTATATGGTCCTTTAACTTTAATAATATTAGCTCCGTAAAACTGAGATTGTTTTACTTTCTCATCAGGTGTACCCTCCGGGACTAAAATAGTGGAGCTCAAACCGAATTTAGCAGAATAGGCAGCAACAGATGCTGCACCGTTTCCACTTGATGCAACAATTACTTTTTTATAACCAAAATCTAAAGCTTTCTGTATGCCTGCCGCAACAGGCCTGTCTTTAAAAGACCCTGTCGGGTTCATAAATTCACACTTGCCAAAAATCTTATTTTCTCTTAATCGATTAGAAGTCTTACTAAGCTCTAACAGGGGAGTATTTCCTTCTCCAAGAAGACTTTCAATTTTTTCATCGTGAAAAATATATTCTTGTTTCATTCCAGCTATAGACTTTGTCAGGTTTTTGTATTGAACTTCCAGAATTCCATTGCATGACAGACAATTATAAATAGGTCTTGGATTAAATTCTCTTTTACATTCAGTACAGCTTAAAAAGTAATTCAAAGACATATAATCATCCCTTATTGTTTAATAGACTTATACAAATCTCAATAAATAGTTTCCCAGCCTTGATTACCTCTGATTTGTGAACACGTTCATTAACAACATGAGCTTGACTTAAAGAGCCAGGCCCAAATATAATTGTAGGTATTCCTTTATTTATGGAAAAAAAAGGCGCTTCACATGTTGCTTCAAATGATTTAATTTTAACTTTTTCATTATATTTTTTTGTAGTATCATAAATAAATTTCACAAAATGATGATCTTTTTCAATCAGGCTAGCAGGTAAAAAAATATAATTTTCCAGTTCAAAATCTACTTCGCCCTCGTGGGTTAATATTTTCGTATATTCTTCATTTACTTCCTCTATGGTTTCCCCAGGAAGCAATCTTCTGTCTATCTCCACAATACACTCATCGGGTATAATATTACCTGCTGTACCACCATGAATAGTGGTGACATTACTTAATGCGCTCCCTAAAAATTTATTTATCTTCTCTTTCTTTATTCTTCTTCCCCAATCAAATAAAAGAGGCAACAAGCTATTCATTTTTTCGATTGCATTATCTGGATGCGCAACATAACAGGAGTGACCTGCAATTCCTCTCGTTTTTAAATTATATCTTGCTGTTCCTCGGTGTCCAATTGCAATATCAAGGTTAGTCGGTTCACTTATGATTGCATAATCCGCTGAAATATCTTCTTCTAAAAATTGTTTCATTCCTAAATTACTTATTTCTTCGTCTATATTAAAAAAAAGTATTAGTTTTCCTTCTTTTGGATAGCCTGATTTTTTTAAACATATAGCAGCATATAACATGGAAGATACTCCCGCCTTCATATCTGATGCGCCTCTCCCATAAATATACCCTTCTTCATCTTCGTAAGCGCTAAAAGGATTATGCTCCCAACCTTCTCCTACCGGTACTGTATCAATATGGCCGTTATAAATTAAAGTTTTCCCTTCCACTGAACCTTCTAATTCCGCATAAACATTTGGCCTTTTATCATTAATATAAACAAGTTTATTTTTTATTCCCTCATTATTTAATATATTTTGAATTTTTTTCGCTATCCCCTCTTCATAATTCCCTGGATTTTCGCTTGGTATTTGAACAAGTTCTTTAAAAATTCTAATCTGTTCCTTTTCATTATAATCGTCTATAAGCTTTTCAATAGTTAGATTCAACACGTATGAAAGACTCCTTTTTAATAATTTCTTCCTCTTGCATCCACTTCTATTGATTTTAATCCTTTTCCATCATCTATAAACACTTGATTAAATAGATTGGGAACAACACAAGCATGATTAGGAATTATTTCGATTTCATCTCCAATTTCCAATTTTTCTTTATTTGAATCATATTCAATAAAACCATGTTCTTCATTTAATTTTAGAAGCTTTAAATTGGGTCTATTATATATATAGCCGTATTCATCACCTTTTAATGGCTGATCAGATGTCAATGCTTTTGATCCTGCATCTATAGTCGCTTTACCGGGTAAAGGCTTGCTAACAACTTTAGCTATAACTTTAAGTGCACACTGTTCTATTTCTACTATTCCTAAATGAACCGCATTCATATCGAAAAAGATATAGTTTCCTGCTCTGGATTCTGTTATACCCTCAAGTTGTTCAGCCTCCATGGATGAGACAGTTGATCCACCTGATAAAACGTCCACTTTTATACCATGTTTTTCTAGCTTTTCTCTTTCACTTATTAGAATAGAAGCTTCTTTTTTGGCATGTTTTGCATGCAAACTATTTTCATATTGATAAATATGACCATAGTAAGTAAAAAGACCTTTAAAAGTTAACCATGGGTTACTGTTTATTTCTTCCACAAAAGATAATACATCTTCCGATTGGATGCCTTCCCGATGACCTCCGCTATCAACATCCACAAGGATATGAAGAGGGCGTTCGAGACGTTCTCCCACCTTCGCTAATCCTTCTATCCCAAGTTTGCTGTCAACAATTGTTATAAACTCAACATCATGGCTATGGAGAACATTGTAAAGCTTTTCCCAATGTTCATCTCCTATTAAAGGCATAGCTAAAAGGATATTCTTTATCCCTCCTTTAACCATGACTTCCATCTCAGATAAAGAAGCACAAGTAACTCCTATCGCTCCCATATCCAGTTGTAATTTAGCTAATTCAATATTTTTGTGTGGCTTTATATGTGGTCTATGATCAATATCATATTTTCTTAATTGATTAATCATAAACTGAATATTGGCTTTTACTTTATTTAAATTAATTTTCACATAAGGGGTAATCATATAAAATCCATACTCCTCTCTAGAAGAATAAATTTGGAATCCATAAAGTTAGTTCGGGTATAAAGGTTATCAACATTACTACTGCAATACCTGTTACACCAAAAGGTATTAAATCTTTTATGGTATCTTCCATTTCTACTTTTGCTAAGTGTAATGAAATAAATAGTGTGGTCCCCACAGGAGGTGTAAATAGACCTAATGCTAATGTTACCAACATAACCAACGAGAATTGAATAGGTTCCATCCCCATACCAGTTGCAATCGGAAAAAATATTGGGATAAAAATAAACAAGTTAGGTACTAAATCCATAACCATTCCAAATAAAAACATAATTAACACCATAATTATCAATAAAGTCCAGTTCGGCAACCCAGAATCAAGTAAAGCATTCGATATTAATTGTGGGACTCCTTCATTAATCAATACCCAAGTGAAAATAGAAGCTGCACAAACAATAATCATTACTGACGCCGTAGAATATACACTATCTCTTAATGCAGCTAAAAAATCTCTCCATTTTAATGAACGATAAACAAAAAACGCAATTATAGCTGCATAGATCGCTGCTACTGCAGATGCCTCAGTTGCTGTTGCCACCCCCATCACAATTACTGCTATTAAAACTAGCGGTAACAATAATGCCCATAAAGCATTTACAAATGATAAAACAATTTCCTTAACAGTAGTTTTTTCACCCTTCGGATATCCTCTTCTAATTGCTATAATAATTGTGACGGCTAGGTATGTAAAACCTATTAGAAATCCAGGAATGATACCTGCTAAGAACATTTCTGCTACGGAAAGGTTTGCTAACCATGCAAGAATAATCATTGTACTGCTAGGTGGAATAATAATACCTACAACAGAGCTAGTTGCATTAATAGCCGCTGAAAAAGAAGCAGAATATCCTTTTTTCTTCATTTCTGGAATCAATACACTTCCTACAGAAGCCGCATCAGCTACTGACGAACCTGATACACCGGCCATTCCCATACTTGTCACAACAGATACGCATCCTAGCCCACCCGGGAGTCTTCTAACCAAAGAGTCTGCTACGTTAATTAATTTTTGAGCTATCCCTCCATACACCATCAAATTCCCAGCTAATACAAAAAAGGGTACTGCCAGAAAAGCGAAGGATTGAGTATTAGAAAAGAATCTCTGTGCCACAGTAGAAAGCGGAATCCCTTCAACCAAAATGAAAAAAATCGATGAAGCACCCATTGCAAACGCAATTGGAGTTCCAATTACGATGAGAAGGAAAAAACTAATTATCATTAACCAAATCATCGAGCTCCTCCTCCTTGTCTTTATTCAATATAATTTGAACAATCTGTGCTATTATTACTAAGGAACTACCGGCAAATGATACAACCATGGAAAAGTATAGCCAAAATCTCGAAACATTAATGATTGGTTCCATAATGTTTGCCACATCATTCGATAATCTATAACTTGAAAATAACATCAATACTGAGAAAAAAAGCATCACTAACTTATTAATCAATTTAACACCTTTTTTAGTCTTAGAAGGAAGTTTATTTAACAAGAAATTAACGGAAATATGCTCGTTGTTTCTAGTTGCACCAACAATTGCTAAAAATACCATCCAGGGGAAAACTACTCCTGTTAACGGTGTTACAAAAATTAAAGAAGTATTAAATAAGGCCCTGCTAAGAACTTCAAAAGCTACAAGTAATGTTAAAATCACTAATAATATATTAGAAGCACCGAGCAGAATTTTGAATATTCCATCAATAATTGGTTTCAACTTTGATATCATTTTTAAATCTCTCCTTATTGAAACCCATCTTTGGCCGAATAAGCTATATTCAGCCAAAGTGTGATCAAATTTTAATTAGCTCTATAATCATCTAAAAATTCTTGGGTTCTCTCAATAATATCTCCACCTACAAATTCGTGGAATGCTTCATAATCTATAGCCTCCTGAAAAGCTTCCAGGTCTGGATCTGTAACTATATCTTCAAACTCATCCTCGAGAATAGACAGCATTTCTTCATCTTTTTCCTGTGTATATTCTCTCGATGCTTTCTCAGCCTCTTCCGCTGCGTTTAGAACAATTTCTTGCAGTTCAGAATCTAAACTATTAAATAAATCATTATTCATAATAAAATTAACATGATAATAGAAATGGTTTGTCAAAGTTAAATAATCTTGTACTTCGTGAATATTATTCTCATAAATCGCATCTAAGGGATTAAACTGCCCATCAATAACTCCTTGCTGTAGACCCATATAAACCTCTGTAAATGCCATAGTTGATACATTTGCACCTAATTGCGTGAATGCCTCAATGGAAGTTGGCTCTTCAGGACTTCTGATTTGAACTCCAGCTAAGTCTTCCGGCATACTTATTGGTCTTACATTATTCGTTATTTGCGCAA
Source organism: Oceanobacillus sp. FSL K6-0251 (assembly GCF_038004725.1). NCBI lineage: Bacteria > Bacillati > Bacillota > Bacilli > Caryophanales > Bacillaceae > Oceanobacillus > Oceanobacillus sp. FSL K6-0251. The sequence continues at coordinate 4,521,079 of NZ_JBBORS010000001.1, forward strand.
ACCCAAGATCTGTATGAGCAAGTACTTTAAATCCTTGTTCTTCTGCCAATCCCCGTAATTCATCACCTATCTCACCATCAAGGACAGCATATGCTTCATCAAAGTCTTCTACCATAAAAGGCAAAGCTAGTACTGAATATTCTGGAATATAATTCTGCATTCCACCTCCACCAGCCAACTGCATTGCTAATGCACCTGAATTAACTTGTTCCAACATTTCTGCTTCCGAACCAAGTGTTTCCCCAGCATAAATACTTATTGAAACTCTCCCATCTGTTTCTTCCTCAACAATTTCCTTAAAGGTTTCTGCAGCTACTCCTCTAACAGAATCTTCAGCTGTGTTAAATCCTAAATTCCACTCATAAGTTTCATCATTATCTCCTGAACCTTCTGCATCCCCATTAGTATCATTTCCGCATGCGACCAAGACAAGTGTTAACAGTGTAAATAACAAAATCTTTACAGTTTTTTTCATCTGGACCCTCCTAAGTTCCATAATAAAGAACACCATTCTATTAAATATGTTTAAATTGCTCACTTAAGTGATTAAAAATAATTAATCTTCCAATTCGACAATCATTTCAATTTCAACTGGTGTATTAAATGGAAGTTCATTAGAAGCTAATGCACTCCTAGCATGTTTTCCTTTTTCTCCAAACACATCAACCAAAAATTCAGAAGCGCCATTAATAACATAAGGCTGCTCAACAAAACCTGGTGCAGAATTAACAAAAGCTAGTAATTTTACAACTTGCTTGATCTTGTTTAAGTCTCCTATTTCTTCTTGCAAGACGGCCAAACAGTTAATCATTACTTGTCTTGACGCCTCATATCCCTGCTCTATCGATAGATCAGTTCCTATTTTCCCTTCATATATTAGTTTTCCCTCCTTTCTGCAATCTTGTCCGGAAGTATATACTAAATTACCAAACCTTTTAGCAGGAACATAAACCGCAGCAGGTTTAGGCGCATCAGGCAATTCAATTCCTAATTTCTCTAATTTTTTATAAACACTCATTTAATCTGCCTCCTGTAAAGAAAATTTTAATAATAGTGCTTCCTTTAAACTCAAGAACCATTTTCTTGAAAATATCATGATTTATTCGTCGTTGCGCATATATATTTGATCAATGCTTTCTTTACCCGGTATATCCCATTTTCCAAGATATGTTTTTACTAGTTTCTAATACTAAATCTACCAGTTCAGATTTTATACGTTCTAATCGCATCCTATTTTCAGGACCCGAAACACTAAATGCAGCAATCATTTTCCCTCTGTAATCATATATTGGAGCTGCTACACAACGTATTCCATCTTCATTTTCAATATCATCAATCTCATATCCCAACTCTCTAATCTTATTTAATCTTTTAATTAATATTTCTTCATCTGTAATCGTGCGATGTGTTTTAGCAGGCATCCCTTTTGCTGTGATAATATTTCGTACTTGCTCATCTGTCATGCCAGATAAAATAACCTTACCTACCCCTGTGCTATGCATCATTCCTCTATTTCCAATTTTTGAATGCATTCTTATCGTCTGGTCGCTCTCAAATTTATCAATGTAAACAACTTCTCCATTTTCATGAATGCACAAATGAACTACTTCATTAATTTTTTGCCCTAATTCTTCAAGGTCTTTTTTTGCGATAGATCTTATATTCATATCCTCCAGCATTAAACTTGATAATTCTATAATTTTCATTCCTAAGATATAGTTCTTTGTTTCTTCGTCTTGTATAACAAATCCTTTGTTCATAAGCGTAGTCAATAGCCTGTGTGTTGTGCTTTTAGCTACATCCAACTGATTCGCTAGTTCTGTTATTCCCATACCTTTAGGGTTCTTTGATAACTTTTCTAAAATGATAAGTGAACGTTCTACTGATTGAATTATTGCCAAATTGATCCCCTCCTAAATACATACTATCTTTAATTTATCATACAATAATCAGCTTATTATTAACTAAAGGGGATATTTATAAGATTTTCAAATTAATAATTGTTCACTATATATCGTTCTAAACGATATATAGCTTTTTCTAATTCCTCTTCTCCACATGCAAAGGATAATCTCAAATACCCTTCACCCATGCTTCCAAATGCTGAACCAGGAACCACAGCTACACCTGCATTTTTAAGTAATTTTATCGCAAAACACTCAGATGATTCAGAAAACTGTTTTGTATTTGCAAATGCATAGAAAGCACCTTCAGTTTTTATACAGGAAATACCCGGAATATGATTTAAACTCTCATAAACGAGCTGACGTTCCATGAATATTCTTTAACCATCTTCTCTATAATCGTTTGGGAACCTGTCATTGCTTCTATTGCAGCCATTTGTATAAATTCTGGAATACAAGAAACTATACCTTCTTGTAATTTTGGCATAACAGATATCACTTCTTCGTTTCCTATCACAAACCCAACTCTCCAGCCTGTCATTGCATATGTTTTAGACAAGCTGTTTACCACAATAACTTGATTCTTTACTTCTTTTATTTCTGCCATACTAAAGTGAAGCTTTCCATCATATATTATTTTGTCATAGACTTCATCTGAAATAACATATAGGTTATATTTTTTTACTATTTTTGCTAGTTCTCTTATTTCCTTCTCTTCCAACACTGTTCCTAAAGGATTACTTGGCGAATTTAAAATAAGTACTTTAGTATTGATAGTAATTGCTTTTTCTACATCTTTTGCTTGTAATTTAAATTTATTTTCTTCTAAAACCTTTACAGGTACAGCTTTAGCACCAAGCATTTCGATTTGTCCTATATAATTTGGGTAACCGGGATTGGTTATTAGAACTTCATCTCCTGGATTAACTGTGGCATATAAAGCTAATAAAATCCCCTCCATCCCTCCAGTTGTAACCATTACTTGGTCTTTACTTATATTTCTTTTTAAACTCTCTGTATATTTTTCTGCAATTACTTCCCTTAATTGGGCTAAACCTGCATTCGAAGTGTATTTAGTATATCCTTTGTCAATAGCAACTTTCGCCGCTTTTTTAATATGATCAGGAGTCTCAAAGTTTGGTTCCCCAACTGTAAGTTTAATTACTCCTTCATAGTCATTAGCTAATTCAAACATTTTGCGAATCACAGAAGCAGGATAATTTTTAGATGTGTCTGATAATTCCAAACCCATCACTCACTTTCTTTATTTTTAAAATTACGAAAGTTATGAACGAAATCTTTCGCCTTCATCTCAATATTCTTAAAAAAAACGGGTTCATTTTTCAAACGTAAATCAACCAATGAACTTCCAACTCCAACAGCTACCGCACCAGCTTCGAAATATTCTTGAATATTATGAATGTCTATGCCTCCAGTAGGAACAAGAGGAATATGGGGCAATGGTCCTTTTATATCTTTTAAATAACTTGGGCCAAGCGTTCTCACAGGAAAAACCTTTACTGCATCTGCCCCATTCTCATATGCTTCTAAAATTTCTGTAGGAGTTAGGGCTCCTGGTATACTAACCAGTCCATACCTCTTTGTCATCCGAATCGTCTCTATGTTGACAGTAGGTGAAAATATAAACTGCGCTCCTGCGATAATTGCTGTTCGTGCTGTCTCAGTGTCTAAAACTGTCCCCGCTCCTACTACAGCAGTCTTTTGAAATTCTGAATTTATACTCTCAATGATGGAAATAGCATTAGGAGTTTCCATTGTTATTTCTAATACATTTACACCGTTATTAACCAATGTTTTGGCTACTTCAATTGCATTATCTGGATCTAAATTTCTTAATACTGCTATAATTCCAGTGTCTTTTATTTTTTCAAATGTATTCACTCTAGCCCTCCTCTTATGATCACCTTCTCACATCTTCTTCCTTATCTGAAAGGAAATCATGTATTTCTTGTTTATCAGGTAAGCCTTCCACATCTCCATGTTGAGTTATAACAAAAGCACCAATCACATTACCTCTTTTAACAGCTTCCTCTGTAGAAAGTTTATCAATTAAACCAGATAGGAACCCTGCGGCAAATCCATCACCTGCCCCTACAGGGTCAACTTCATCATCAACTTTAATACCCTTTATATGCTTAAAAACTTTATCGCACATCAAGTAAGCTCCATCTTTTCCTGCTTTAACTACCACTGTAGATACACCTAAATTTGTAAAATACTCACAGATATCTTTAGGATTTTCATATCCTGTTAGGAACTTTCCTTCGTTTAAACCAGGTAAAAATATATCTGATTGTAATGCAATTTCTAGTAAAATCTTTTTTGCTCTATCTTCTTTCCATAATTGCTTTCTTAAGTTGGGATCAAATACAACGCTAACTCCATGAAGTTTAGCAATTGAAATTGCTTCTAAAATCATTTTGTAACAGTTATCACTTAAGGCTGGGGTAATACCTGTTATGTGAAGGTATGTGGCACGTTTAATATAGTTCTTATCGAGATCATTTTTATCCATCTTACTTGCAGCAGAACCTTTTCGATAATATTGAATTCGTACATCATTAGGTTTTCTTAATTCTTTGAAATAAATTCCAGTAGGTGCCTGGTTATCAAATTGAACTTTGCTAATATCTACCCCTTCCCCACGAATAACAGAAAGAATATATTTACCAAACTCGTCATTACCTAAACGACTAATCCAACCGACTTTATGATTTAATCGTGCTAACCCGATAGCTACATTGCTTTCAGCCCCCCCTATTCCCATTGAAAAATTATTAGCATACCTTAATCTTGTATTAGTTGAAAGTAAAATCATTGTTTCACCAATTGTTACAACATCCAATTAATATCCACCTTCCTCTAAACACTCTTCGTTCCTTATTGAGGAACATCGTTCCTCAATAAGGGTAAAAAATATATAATTATCAAATTTTCTTAAATTTCTTTTTATTAATGTAAGCGATATCATTGGAGTTGTCAACCCTTTTTTAAGTTTTATTTCCTGTTTTGTAGTAAATCTTTTCTCAATATTCAAGAACTCTTCCGTGTGAAATGTATTAAATTTCTTACTAAAACAATCGGCGTCCTTCAGCAATGGTTCTGTCATCAGTATCTTGGGTGAATGCCAAATGCCAGCTGTTATATTAGTGGAAATATTAGACGCTCAGTTGTTTCAAAAATAATAATCTAAAGCTGAAACTGCACTATTTTACACAATAGTCCTCTAACGTTAAGATTTAAAATCATTGCATGATGACGTATATCTTTTTATCGCAAAGGGAAACTTAATCTTGGAATCAAACTATATGAGCTCATTTAAAAGAGGTGACAACATGAATAAAGCAAAAGTAATAAAAGAAATTCAAAAGATTTTAGATATTTCAAAGGTCGGCGTTCTATCTACTTCCCATAATAATGTACCAAACAGCCGATATATGGTCTTTTACCATGATGAAGCGGTATTATACACAAAAACAGATGAGGATTCTCCAAAGGTAGAAGAAGTGGAAAGCAACCCACAGGCGCATATTTTACTGGGATACGAAGAAACAAAAAATAAAAGCTTCTTAGAAATCAGAGCCAAGGTCGAGGTTATTAATAATCAAGAAACCATTGACTGGTTATGGGAAACACAGGATAAAGCGTACTTTGATTCTAAAAATGACCCTGATTTAACTGTTCTCAAACTCATCCCTGAACAAATTAAAATCATGAATAGTGATAACTTTGATACGCCTGAAATAATTAACATGGAAGATATTTAAGAGTTATCACATAGAAAAGTCCTTCTTTAAAACACCAAAATCCGGCCCCCTCCCTTTTCCATAGAGATTAGGATTGGTCCGGATTTATGCTTAACTGCTTCGTTTATTGTGGCTTACAGTTAACCCACAATACTTTTCGCTGATTCATCTTTTACAATTAAAAAGACTTTTCCTTCATCCATATCTTCTTCATATTCATGGGCATCTGCATCAGCAACTCCCAGTTCACGGAGTTTTTCTCTTAACTCATCACCTGGTTTTTCAAAATCTCCTCCGATATCCTGCTTATTGTAATCAATACCGGATGCTTCCGTATTATTTACAATGCGTGCAGTGCGATCATCATCGTGAGAGAGGATGAAAATATTATTGGAGCTGATGTTATTATCCTTTAGCTTGTTCACATCTTTTTCTAACATTTCATCGTTTGTATAAGATTTTACGAATGTCATATCTTAACTACCTCCTATAAAATGCTACATTAGATGTCTTCCCGACTCACATAAAACTAATCATTTTTTTTGAAAAAAATTTAAAGCCTACATCATTTCTAGTGACATTTTCCGCTTCAGCAAAGGTTTTTAATCAGCTGCAATGCTCTTGAAATACTTTTTACTATGTTATTTAAAAACTTGCCTCTCTGCCCTTCAACTGAATGTTTAGTCGCTCCCATTGACTATCACATTGCGTTCACTGTTTCAATTAAAATATGATTTACCTAAAATAATTAATAAATATTCAAAAAATAAACACTATACAATCAATTACGCCTCCCTCTATATACTTAAAATATCTCCGAAATGCTCTTGTTTTCTTAGAATTTCTTAAACATCCAATTTGGGGTTGGATAGTGGGGGTGGAGCGTTTGTCAGAATACAGAATATTCTAATGCACTCCTAGCCATCCTAACGACCAAACAGGTAGTATTTGGTAAAAAATGGTGTAACCATGCTTGGTAACTCCACACTTCTTATGGTCGCTCACCCTCCCATGTATCACGGGATTGGTATCCATACATTCCCTCGTCCTGCGTATCCACAAGGTGGAGGTCGGAATAAGCTCCTATGCTGGGTCTAGCCCGAATGGAAAAAATAAGCTCCGACTCCGCATTATTGGTGTTTGTGTATTCTAAGTTCCCAAGGTCATTTGTTGCTATTTCTTTCTTCTACAGCTTAAGCTGCCTGTAAAGTTTCTATCTGAGGTAAACCTTTCAATAACTTGCTTCCATCAAATTCACACTGTTTTTGACCAATGACAAACAAGGCACGTAATAATTTCCCACACAACGCAATCAATGATTGTTGTTTCTTTAATGGATTTTCCGGGCGGGTCGTGTAATACCTATGCAAGGTTTGAAACGTCGGATTATTCGCTACGAGCGGTCGTATCGCTAAATAAATCGCCTTTCGCAGTTTCTTCCGTCCGCGTTTCGTTATTTTCGTTTCCCCTTTGAATTTCCCGGAACTGTGCTCCCGCAACGATAAGCCGGCCAGATTCACGAGTTGTTGCGGATGATGATAATTTGATATATCTCCTACTTCCGCGAAAAAGGTAGCTACGGTTGTTACTCCCAGTCCTTTGATAGCCAGCATTTCTTTTGCTCCTGGTATCTCTCCTAAGAGCGCCTCTATTTCCAAATCCAGCTCTTTCAATTGTTCTGCATACAGCTCATATTGGTCTAATAAGCTGTGTAGCTCTTGTCTGGCAAAGCGTAAGCCGATTTCTATGCCAACACTCTTCTTCGCTTTGTCTACCAGTTTGGTTGCTCGTTTGATACCAACACCACGTTTAACGACCGTTTGCCATTCCTCCAGTACGTCTTCTGGCGTTTTATCACGAATATCAGATGGAAATGGAAATGCCCGTAACGTATATAATGCGGCCTTTCCATTCCATTGTTTAAATACATCCTGAAACTCTGGAAAATAGCGCTGCATGTTATTTTGTATACGTCCTTCCGTAACTGTCTGCTGTTTGATGAGTTGATCTCGTAGTTTCATGGCTTCTCTTAACTCGGCATAGATGCCGTCGAGAAGGTTTGGTATAGAGTATCTCCCATCCTTCACCAGCTGGGCAATCACGCGCGCATCTTTGGTATCATTTTTCGTTGGCGAGTTATCATCCAGTTCTTTTGCTTTCTTGACATGCATCGGATTAACCAATACAAAATCCGTATCCTTGCTGATCAGATAATAACCTAAACTCATCCAATAGTGACCTGTTGGCTCAGCTCCTATGATGACATGGTTTTTATCGTGTTCTTTCTGGAGCTTTGAAATCCATTCCAGTAGGATTTCAAAGCCTTCTATTCGGTTTTCAAAGATCAATCTTTTCCCAAATTCATAGCCTCTGTCGTCCTGTGCTCGTGCCACATGTTTGTCTTTGGCAATGTCTATTCCCACTACAAGTGTAGATGGTGTGATTTGCGATATTTTGTGATTTTGATTATAATTCATGGATGAGTCCTCCTTGGTATTTTTTAATTTCGGGGTCATTGCAATGACACCCTGTACTATACCAAGAGGGCTCTTTTTTGTTCAAACCTCAAATTTCTTCATTACAGGAATGCTCCTATATAATTATAAAATATACGCTTTGGGGAACGGAGAATGAAGAAAGATTATCAGCAGGCACATAAATGAAATGCTTACTTTTGATTAAAATCTGGTTGAAGTGATTATATTATTCTTCCATACCTATCCATATCAAATAACTCTCTTGATTCGCCGAATCGAAAGAATCATGGTCAAAGCTGATTCAAACGCAAGGTTTTGTGCTGATAGATAAAGGTTATAAACTATTATAGAAAATGGAAAACCACATCCGTTCTCTACAAACAGCCAATCGCACAAATAAAGCGCTTACACCAAACATTTTTCATGTTATATTGGCTGAACTCTCTGGCAGTTGCTTGTTTCACCACTCAATTGAAAGCGCTAATAAACAAAAAGGAGATGGAACATATGGAATATGGTTTTTTATCGCTGTTACCTCCGATACTCGCAATTATTATTGCCATCATAACAAAGCAAACGATTATATCTTTATTTATCGGTGTCTGGCTTGGAGCAACCATCATCAATAGTTGGAATCCGCTTGTGGGTTTTACATATACCATTACAGACACCATGATTCCCTCTATCGCAGATCCATGGAATGCTAGCCTGTTACTGCTAGTTACAACGACAGGAGGATTTGTTAATATCCTTCGCACGACCGGAGCTGCGCAGGCGTTTGCCGAAGCTGCTACGAAAAAAATCAATACCAGAAGGAAGGCTCAAAATTTTGTTTGGGGAAGTTCTTTTCTCTTCTCTTATACAGAACCAGTCCTAATTCTTGGAGCAGTCACCCGGCCCATTACCGATAAAATAAAAATTTCGAGAGTAAAGCTGGCATACATACTCGATTCCATGGGAAGCCCGATGGCCGCCATGTCTCCCATCAGCAGTTACGGACCTTTTATTACAGGATTAATCGCCACACAATTAGCTGCACTAAGCTTGAGCGATAATCCATGGGGGATGTTCATACAGATGATTCCTTTTAATTTATATGGCGTTTTTGCGATGATTGGCGTGCTGTTCGTCATTAACTTAAATTTAGATATCGGCCCCATGTATCAAGCAGAGAAAAAAGCAATAACAACCGGGAAATTGTATGGAGATCATGATAAATTGATGATGGATGAAGACGAAGGAACAGAAAAGGGGAATAAAAGGAACGATGCAGATATATTCAGCTTTTTGATTCCGATGATACTGTTGCTGGGAACCATATTTTCAGTTATTTTCTGGACAGGCAATATTGGAGAAAATGGGTTTAGAGGCGCCTTTTTAAATGCAGATATTGTACTTGGTATCATTAGCGGATTTATTTGCGGTTCTGCTGGCGGCATTATCTATGCAAGACTGCGTTACGGCAAATCCTTAGTGAATTTATTTGAAGATTTCACCAATGGCCTTTTAAAATTAATGATTGTAACATTAATTCTTATTATGGCTTGGTCGATTGGTTCCATAGCCACTACGATGGGATTAGGAGAATATATCGCTCATATTACCGGCAGCTACCTGCCATCCTTTATCGTCCCGGCAATTATCTTTCTGGTTGGAGCTTTCATTGCTTTCGCTACCGGAAGTTCTTGGGGAGTATTCTCTATTATGATGCCAATTGCCCTGCCAATGGCTGCTGCGATAGACATCAGTTTGCCAATAGCTATTGGTGCGGTTATAAGCGGCGGACTAATGGGAGATCATTGCTCTCCCATATCAGATACAACTATCATGGCTTCAACAGGAGCTGCGGCAGACCATATTGAACATGTAAAAACCCAGTTACCATATGCTATTATTATTGGAATCTCAGCTGCAACCGGTTTTCTTTCTGCAGGATTAACACAAAATGCCATTGTAAGCATGGTTATTACGGCAGCAGTATTATTATCCATTCTATATTTCTTAAATCGGAAAGCGAAGAAAGAGAATTTGAAAGTTTCCTTAGAGAAGACCTCCTAAGGCATAAAATCATACGGTACAAGGAGTTGCTCACATGAAAGTCGATATTATCATTCACAATGGACACCTGATGACAATGGAAGGAAAAGGAGTCGGCTATATTGCGGACGGAGCAGTTGCCATAAAACATAATAAAATCGAAGCAGTCGGACAAACACAGGAAATTTTACGGGAATATACAGCTGAAAGACATATTGATGCTGCAAACAAGTTAATTATGCCAGGCTTTATTGATGCGCATATCCATACAGGCATTGCTATCTTTAGAGGAGTCGCACAGGATATGTCAAACTGGATGCAGAAGGGCCTGTGGCCATTCCAAAAACACCTCCGCCCTGACGAAAGTGCTATCGGTTCTATGGTGAATATTATCGAGGGGATAAAAGCAGGCACCACAACATTTTGTGACTATGACGGAAGAATGGACCTCATCGTAAACAACTATAAAAAAATCGGCGCCCGTGCCCGAGTCACTGAGCTGGTCAATGAAATCCCGGATAACATCGGCGACCTCCCAGTAGGAGAATTATATACATTTGAGTCGTCTATTGGGGAGACAAAATTAAATCGAAACCTTGAATTATATGAGAAACACCATGATACAGAAGACGGACGCATTACGGTTATTCTTGGCCCGCATGGTCCGGATATGATGAGCTTAGAGTTGTTGAAGGAAGTAAAAAATCACGCAGAGAAATTAGACACCAAGCTGCACATGCATGTAGCCCAGGGTGACCGGGAAATCAATCAGATGGAAAAACGTTATGGAAAAAGAAGTATTGAATTTCTGGATGAGCATGATTTCTTAAATGAGCGATTAATTGCGGTACATCTTACCGAGGCCACAGACGAAGAGACTGCATTTATAGCCAAAAGCGGTGCCAGTATGATTTACTGTGCTGGAAGTATTGGCATCATCGATGGAATGGTCCCGCCCGTACAGCATTTTCTAGATGCCGGAGGAACAGCTTGCTTAGGATCAGATCAAGCACCAGGAAACAACAGCAATAACATGTTCAACGAAATGAAATTTGCAGCCATATTGAACAAAGTAAAATATAAAAATCCGCAAGCCTTCCATGCCACACAAGCACTTCGGATGGCTACCATTGAAGCTGCTAAAGTCATGGGCATCGATCATGAAGTGGGAAGTCTGCGCAGCGGGAAAAAAGCAGATATCATCTTAGTAGATTTAACTGCTCCTGCCTTCTATCCTGTGCTAACCAAGCCCATTCGTAATATCGTTCCAAACCTGGTATATTCCGCAAGAGGAGACGAAGTAGATACAGCCATCATTGATGGGAAAGTAATTATGGAAAATAAACAAATCTTAACCATCCATGAAAAAGAGGAAATCTCGAAGGCGCAACAAACAGCAGAGAATATCGCCTCCCGCGCAGAAGAAGATATACTTAAAGCAGACAGCGACATCTTACAAATGGTCAGAGATGGATTATTATAGTGAAAATAGAAACCAATGAAAAAATCCGAACTTATCCGGGTTTTTCATTGGTTTCTTTTCCTATCATCATTAAAGAACGGGCAGCCGGCCTCAGATAATATCTAACGGCATCTTCCGCTTCGGCGCAGGAAATTCTTTTTCAATGAGCTGCAGCTCTTCTTCAGAAAGCTTTATCGATGCGGCATCTATATTTTCCTGAATATGCTTTTTATCACTGGATTGCGGGATAGCCAGTACATCATCGTGACGAATCGTCCATGCCAGCATCACCTGAAATACAGTTGCATCATGATGCTTTGCTATCTTTTGCAGGACTTTGTTCGATGTGATTTTATCGCCTCTCGTATCCCCTTGCGCAGTTGGGGAATAGGCAATGGTTGGCAATCCCTTTTCTCTCTGCATCGGCAGTAAACCATATTCAATCCCTCTGCTCGCTATATTATATAATACTTGATTCGCAGTACTGTTTTCCCCGCCAGCAGTCTGCCTCATTTCTTCAACGTCTTTTGTATCGAAATTGGAAACACCCCACGCACGAATGCGCCCGTCCTTTACATACTTTTCAAGCGATTCGATTGTTTCCTCCAGTGGTGTACTGCTTTTCCAATGCAATAAATATAAATCCAGATAATCTGTACCTAGCCGTTTCAATGAATTCTCCAGCGAGCGCTCCAAATCCGGCTCCTGTGCATGAAACGGATAGAACTTGGAAATCAGGTAAATATCCTCCCTCTTTACATCTTGAATCGCCTCGCCAATAAGGTTTTCTGAATTTCCTTCCCCGTACATTTCCGCCGTATCAATTACTTCAATGCCGCTTTCCATTCCGTATCTTAGGGCTTCTATTTCTTGCTTCCTTTTTTCTGGATAATCTCCCATATGCCAGGTTCCCATTCCAATTGGAAACAATTCTTTTTTTCCTAATTGAACCATTCAGCAGCACCTCTTTTCGCTTTCGTTTATTTTTAATATTCCCTTATGAAAATGCAAATAGACGACGAAGCATCTTGCTTCCGCCGAGAGTTATCAGACTTACAGTTTTTTATACTATTCCTTATTAAAAATATAACCATTCTATCTGTTAGATAATTAATTTGTGTTATAATAGTTGCATCAATAAGCTGGCTTCACATGAGGGTTATGGTAGCACTTGTCGTCCTGTCGGTAGTCTTTATTAGGAGACTTCCTAGGGAGGGAGGTGTTTGCCTATGGATCTAGAAAGCGTGTTAACGCTAATGATATCTTTTGGGATGTTAATAGCGTTCATCATGTCTGATAAAGACCATAAAAAATAATCCCTCATGCCTTGTCGTAGGAAAGTGAGGGATTATTTTTCCCGCTACCTAGCCCCTCTTGATGGGGTTCAGTCTATTGTGACCGTTTCATGTACCAGCATGGAACGGTCTTTTAATTATATGTCTTTCTACTGATAGTATACCCTATTTACATATTTAAAAACAAGTCATTTTCACATGAATAACCTTATTACTATGGAAGCGAAATAAATTCAGTTCTTCGGGTTAAAATGAATCTATCGCTCAAAGTTAGACGTGATTATCCTTATATTTATCTTCCAACACCCAACGCTTCCTTCGCCATCTGCTCATATTCCTCCACACCAGAAACAATCGCAAACTCCGCAATCGCTACAGCATACGCAGCATCCAGCTCTATGATATGCTCCTTCATTCTTGGCCAGTAAATACCTCCAGCTTCTTTATAGTGATGAAGAAGCTTCTCCAGCGCATCTTCTCCAAATGCTTTATATTGGAAGACAAAATCATTGGAAACATCTGTTACTTTCGCTTCTGTCCAGTCAATTAAACCAATAACCCTTGAATCGTTATCGATCATCATATGGCCGGCATGCATATCACCATGCATCAATCCTGTTTGCTTTGGCCATACTTCATCATTATTCAACCAGCCCTGCCAGCGATTCCAAAGGGCATCAGCCACGCCAAAATGTTTCTTTACCTTTTCCATTCGTTCTTTCATGGAGGCCTTTGCTTCCTCTGCCGTTTGGACAGGAATTCCAGCTTTTTCTGCGTCTTTTACAGGAACTGTGTGTAAAGATGCTAAAACCGCTCCCTGGCTCTGGTGAAAGGCTTCAGGTATGTTTTCAATATCCATTTCCCAGACATAGTTTTGAATTTCTGGATCAATCGTGCCTGCTGGAACCCCGCTCAATTTTTTATAGGCGATTACATCCTCTTCATAAATGGACCAGACAGGAATCTGAAAGGATACATGCTGATGAACGAGCGCTAACACTTTCCCTTCATCGACTGTTCTTCCCATCACATCATCGCGTCTCGGTATTCTTAAGACCCATTCCGCTCCATCTGAATCCTCTGCAAAAGCAGCGAGAAAATCCAATCCGGATTCATTAAAGCGGATAGAATCCTCTTTCAATTCTAACCCGTATTTGTAAGCTAATCCTGAAACAGTTTGTTTATCCAAATCTGCCACATCCTTCTTTTTTATTCTGTTTTATACATGCCAATCAATGAAGGACACTATTAAAACTAAAAAAGCAGGGACAGATAGACTCCGCCCCTACGCTTACTTTTAACCGTATAGGGTTCTCAAAAAAGATAGACCAATCCTTCATCTGGGCACATATCGTGTCTGAAGCGTCTGCATTAGCGATGCAAAGATTGGTTATCGATCAAAAGAATCCCTCCTCATTTTTAATTACATTCATCCTAGCATAACGAGGATTGATTCGCAACAACATCCCTGACGTATCGCTTTACGCCTACATGACAAAAGCGAGCTGCTCAACTTCATCTGACAGCCCGCTTTTCATCTAAATAATTTCATCAATCAAACCGTATTCTTTCGCCTCTTCTGCACTTAAGAAATAATCTCTTTCCGTATCCGTCTCCACCTTCTCCACAGGCTGGCCGGAATGCTCCGCAATAATATGATTCAATTTTTCCCGGAGCTTGATAATCCGCTTCGCTGAAATATCAATTTCGGTCGCTTGCCCGCGCGCTCCTCCAAGCGGCTGATGAAGCATGATTTCACTGTTTGGAAGTGCAAAACGTTTCCCTTTCGTTCCAGACAGCAATAGCAATGCTCCCATCGAAGCCGCTAAGCCTGTGCAGATCGTACGAACATCCGGTTTTATAAACTGCATCGTATCAAAAATGGCAAAGCCTGCAGAAGTAGAGCCTCCAGGACTGTTGATATACACAGAAATATCCTTTTCTGCATCCTCCGCAGCTAAAAATAACAGCTGTGCAACAATACTATTTGCCATCTGATCATTCACTTCATCACTAATCATAATAATCCGGTCCTTTAACAACCTGGAAAAAATATCATAAGCCCTCTCGCCACGGCCTGACTGTTCAATAACATATGGAACTGTATTCATATACATCCTCCCTGTAAACGCGTGGATTATGGCAATTTATGCTGCCAACGAGAGAACGCAAGAAGAAGGGCGATGTGTTTGATGACGCAATTTATGTGCCGGATAACCTGACATAAAGATTTCTGGAATCAGCTCCATTAATTTAGCCGGGTCATTTGCTTTGATAACGTAAACAACTACTTGAACAAAGCTTTCCGCGGTATTCTCATAAGGAATTTCATCGGATGAATCCAGCATTTCTTCCTCTTTCATGTTCTGTATCTGTTTTCTAGCCCTGTTCAACATCGCCTTTACTGCTGTATCAGACATACCACAGTTCTCAGCGATTTCATTGATTTGATACTGAAATACATCCTTCAACAAAAACACCATACATTGTTTCACTGTCATGAAAGAAAGCAGTTTTGTCACCAACGCCTCGATTTCCTCATAATGACTTTCTTGTTCTGATTCCTCTTTCACAACATGCTCTATTTCAGCTGTTTTCCTTCGCTTTGTATCAATCCAGGCATGATAAGCTATTTTCTTCAGTAACGTAACATTCCAGGAATTCGGGTTTCCATAGCTTATCAGTGCTTTCTTTAGACTTTCCTGCACTAATTCTTCTCCGTCCCACTTGTTTTGAGACAGGAAAAAGCAGTAATGGAAAAGCTGACGATACATCGTGTGAAAGGTCGTATCTTCTTCATTTCGATTTGTGCTAGGCCTAGCGCACATGCCACTCACTCCTTTTACGCTTCTCAATAATATAAACGATTTTCTACGGTAAAAAGATACGGGAGATTTTAATTTTTTCTTCTCTAATTCATCTTATTTTATATTTTTGTGATGAAATGTAAAACTTCATTCTATTTCCCATAAAAAACCTTTGACATTCTTATCATATTGATGTAAGTTACTAATACACGAACATTAAACAAAGAAAACAATTTAATATTCGTATTTTGATCATCTATATAAATTTGGAAATATGGTCCAAAAGTTTCTACCAAACTACCGTAAATGGTTTGACTATAGAAAATCACAAACGATCAATCGGATTAGATTTATCTTTTTCATCTAACAGGTATCCACTGCTGTTAAAATAATGTATGCTTTTCATTCATTTTTCAGCATATGGAGCGCACCTTTCTCAGGAAAACTGCTGAAGAGCGTTTACCAACCTGTTTACGTTGGTCTTTTTTTTGTTTTTCATATGCCAAACTGGAACGCTAGTAGAAGAAACTTCCTAGCGTTTTTTTATTTGTACCGGCATTGATTTGGCATTACATCTAAGGAGGAAAAACACACTATGGAAAAAGCACCCAAAAAAACAACCATCATTGGACATCTTAAGGAAAATTACCGGCTCTATGCGATTGCATTTGGCATTGTCCTTATCGCCGAACTTATCGGAACAATCCAATTTAATGTCGGTTCTGCATTAATCGTGCTTTACCCCATGTTATTCGCCATTATTATCAGTATCCTATTCGGAAAAGATGTACTCAAATTTCTTAAAAAGAAAGAAGCAAAAAAAGCATCGCAACTCGTCCTGGTGGCCATCTCCCCGTTCATGGCAAAGATTGGTGTCATGGCAGGGTCTAACCTGCCCGAGCTTGTGAATGTTGGCCCGGCACTCGTTTTTCAGGAATTTGGAACCATAGGAACGATGTTATTTGCTCTTCCTATTGCGCTGCTTCTTGGTCTTAAAAGAGAATCTATCGGCGCAACAAGCTCTACCAACCGCGATAAAGATTATGGACTGATTTGCAGTAAATATGGAGCAAACTCTCCAGAAGCCCGCGGCTCCCTTTCTATCTATATTATTGGATTTCTGATTGGTACAACCTATCTCGGTTTATTAGCAAGTATTGTTGCATCATTTGATTTCTTCCACCCGTTAGCCTTGGCAATGGCATGCGGTATCGGCAGCGGCGTAATGATGGCCGCAGCCTCCAGTACGCTGGCGACCATTTATCCAGCCTATGCGGATCAAATCATCATGCTGGCCGGCATGAGCGATATGTTATCAGCAATTACCGGAATTTACTTTACACTATTTATTTCATTGCCGCTTGTCAACAAAATGTATAGCTGGTTAGAGCCTAAAATCGGACGACGAAATAAAAATCACAGCCCTAAAACATCCACAGAAAGTAGGATTTCACAATGAATATGAGCATGAAAGACTGGACGATTTCCCTTTTATTCACATCTGTCCTTACAACGATTATTGCGAACTTTTTTCAAAATGATATTTCGATTTTAGAATCCATTCCTGGTGTATTAATTTTATCCAGCATTGCATTTATCGGTATATTTATCGCCAAGCTCGTTCCTTTAAAAATACCTGCCGTTGTGTATGTTGCTTTAACTGGTTTATTATTAGCCAGCCCGATTTCGCCGATTTCGGACCCGATTATTTACTATACCTCTTTAATTTCTTTTACAGCCCCAATTACTGTTGTGGGCACCCTGGCAGGAATTGGACTTGATTTCAAAGCGTTTATGAGCCAAAGCTGGAAAATGGTCATTATCGCCGTATTTGTATTCACCGGAACATTCCTGCTTCAAGCTGTCTTTGCTCAAGTATTTTTAACAGTTACAAACGCTTTTTAAGCTAAAAGAAAACTTAAAAATCTATTTACACTTATACTAACCATGTTGAGAAGGCTGTTCACACAGTCTTTTTCAACGTGTCCTAAAGGAGAAATAACAATGCATGCAGATATACTGATTAAAAACTGTTCTATGTTAACCCCAGATTTTGAAGTAATTCACGAGCAACATATCGTTATCAAGGATCAAAAGATTATTGCTATCGAAAAAGAACTTACACAAACCTATGATGCGAAAGAAACCATAGACGGAAAAGGTAAACTTGTCATGCCAGGTTTGATTGATGCACATACGCATACAAATCAACAGCTTCTGCGGGGCAGAATTTCAGATGAATATCCAATGATTTGGACACGTATCATGGTTCCATTTGAAAGTAACCTCCGGGAAGAAGATGTAGCAATCAGTGCAGAACTGAGCTGCTTAGAAATGCTGAAGGCTGGTACGACAGGCTTTGTTGATGCAGGCGGAAGCTATATGCATAAGGTGGCAGAAGCTGTGGAAGCCTCTGGATTACGCGGTGTGCTTACCTGCTCTACAATGGATACAGGCGCCGCCATTCCAGAATCGATGAAAACAACGATGGAACATAATATTCAAAGAAATACAAACCTGTTTGATGCTTATCATGGAAAAGCAGATGGGCGAATCCACGTGTGGTATTCTTTACGATCGCTTATTACCTGTACACCTGAATTAATTCAGAAGGTCTATGAAACAGCAAATGCAGCCGGAACAGGCATGCAGACACATATGAATGAATATCCAAATGAAATCAGCTATTGCTTAGAAAACTTTCAAATGCGTCCATATGAATATTTAGAATCATTAGGCGTGCTGGACGAAAATTTCTTAGGTGCGCACAGTATCCTCTTATCCGAGAATGAGATGGATCTCATTCAGAAATACGACAGTAAAGTAGCTCACAGCCCTATCAGTAATGCAGGAAAAGGATTTACCAAGTCTCCAAGCCTCATGCAAAAGGGCGTAAGTATTGGCTTAGGAACAGACGGCTCTGCCCATTCCGGATTAAGCTTATTCGATCAAATGAAGGTTTTCAAATCCCTCATGCGCGCTTTTTGGGGCGTTCCGATTTTTGATCCGGTTGTGATGCCATCTAAAAATATTCTGGAGATGGCGACACTTGGCGGTGCAAAAGCCATGCTGCAGGAGGAACAGTTTGGAAGTCTTGAAGTCGACAAAAAAGCGGATATGATTTTAATCAATACCGATCAGCCGCATATCGAACCGACCCACCAGCTGACAAATACATTAATTGAATCCGCGAACAGCAATGACGTTGCAGATGTGATTGTAAATGGGCGTATTTTAATGAAAAATAGAGAAGTATTGACTCTGGATGAAGAAAGAATAAAATATGAAAGTAAAAAAGCTATGGACGATCTCATCGTTCGTGCTAAAATTTAGATATTGTACCAAAGCATACGAGCGGTTTAACAGCGTCATGTTGAAGCGCTCTTCTCCTTGTTTGTATGAGGAGCTCCCTCCCGCATTCAGGAAGAAAAGTTATTAGAGAGTTGAGGTCACTTCTATGTTAACGTTTTTTATTGTATTTATAGCAAATTTAATTATCGGCGTATTAGTAGGCCTCTCCGGCGTTTCCGGTTTTCTGCTGCCAATTATTTATGTCGGTTTGTTAGGTCTTCCCGTATATGACTCCCTGGCGCTCAGCTTTCTGGCATTTCTCGTCGCAGGCGTTATCGGGGCCTATTCCTACTGGAAGCTGAAATATATGGATTTTAAATTAGCACTTTATTTGAGCATCGGCAGCCTCCCTGGGGCCTTCCTCGGTGTACAAATCAATGTGCTTATTTCCGAAACCCTGGCGAAGCTGCTGCTTTACTTGTTTGTTTTGTTCGCCGGCCTTTCGATTATACTTAAGAAAAACAAAGCTGCCTCTGCCAACGAAGCAGACGACAGCAAATCACTTATTTTACGGCAGCCCGTATGGGTTATACTGCTTGGGATTCTGACCGCAGCCATTTGCGCTTTAACAGGTGCAGGCGGTCCCATTTTAGTTGTACCATTGCTCGCAAGCCTTGGTGTAAATATCCGGACAGCAGTCGGCGTGGGATTGTTAAACTCTGTTATCATCGCCCTTCCGTCTATATTTGGCTATTTCACGTATGCAAGCATCGACGACATGCATTTATTTATACTCTTTAGCCTGATTGGCACAACGATTGGTATCTTAGCCGGGTCCCGCCTTACCAACAAGGTTCCTGTGGACCAATTGAAAATCTTTATCGCTGTGATTACCATTATTTCTTCTGTTTATATGCTTGGAAGTTTAGCATTTGGAGGCTAAAAAAGCGTACCTCGTGCAGGTCCGCTTTTTTATATTTCAAAATAAAATTATTCGGGTTGCTTGCAACACTAATAGGGCATTCCCTGTCTCTAAGGATGCATAATCTCGGGGATACCTTACCAGAGAAGCCATGCAAGGGAAGAAATTAAAGAGATGATGTTTGGGGTCTTTGATTGGGTAGAAGAAGAGACCTTTGGTGAGGAGGTCCCTTCTTCTATGTATTTAAAGACGGAGAGACATTTCTTCTTTTTACTACTTTTATTATCTCTTATCCCAATTTCATTCTTTTCAAACCATGCATCACGCTACTATTCTCTTTTCCAAAATAATCATGCACATCAAGATAGTATTGGTAAAGTTCATCATAAAGCTGCACGTTTTCTGGAATTGGCGTAAACACTTCTTCTTTTACTTTCGCCATTTTTTCAGCAGCTTCAAAAATGGTATCATAGCCGCCATTCTCCCCTCCGGCTGCAACACTTGCATACATAGCTGCTCCAAGCGCAGTAGTTTGACTGGAATCTGGTATTTTAATTTCTCTATTAATTACATCCGCATAGATTTGCATGAGCAATCTATTTCTTTGCGGCAATCCGCCACTTGCAAAAATTTCATTTACTTTAATACCGGCTTGGAGATACCCTTCAATAATTCTCTTTGTTCCAAAGGCCGTAGATTCCAATAAGGACCGGTATATTTCTTCTGGTTTGGTGGCTAGTGTCAAACCGACAATTATCCCAGATAAATGAGCATCGACCAAAACAGAACGGTTCCCATTCCACCAGTCCAAAGCTATCAGACCAGATTGCCCCGGTTTATAAATTGACGCTTTTTCCTCCAATAATGCATGTACATTCGTTTCCTGTTCCTTTGCCTCTTGTAAAATATAGCTTGGAACTGCATGGTCCACATACCATGCAAATGAATCTCCTACAGCCACCTGCCCTGTCTCATAACTAACGTAACCTGGAATAATCCCGTCTTCTACAATCCCGCATACACCTTCGATTTTCTCTTCTTTATCAGCAATCAACATATGACAAGTAGACGTCCCCATTGCCATCACAAACTGTCCAGGATGCACCGCACCAACTGCAGCTACGCCGGCATGCGCATCAATAATTCCTACGGCAATAGAAGTTCCTGGGAGGAGACCGATTTTCTCTGCCATTTCTTCTGTCAGTGCTCCTGCTTTTCCTCCAATGGATTGAATTTCCCCCCGCATTTTTGTTTCTAAAACACCTTCCAATCTAGCATCTAACATGCTAAAAAAAGATGCTTCCGGATAACCATTTTTCTTGCTCCAGAATCCTTTATAACCACAGGTATTACTGCTTCGTATTAGTTTTCCTGTTAATTTAGAAGTAATCCAATCGCATGCTTCCATAAATAAATCTGTTTTTTCATAGATTTCAGGAGCCTCTTTAACAATTTGCAATATTTTAGGAAACATCCATTCCGAAGAAATTTTTCCGCCATATAAGCTTAAGAAATCTTCATCTTGCTCTTTCGCAAGCTGTGTTATTTCATCTGCTTCTTTTTGCGCCGCATGATGCTTCCATAACTTCACCCAGCTATGCGGGTTACTTTCCCACTCCTGTTGAAAACATAACGGTTCCCCTGCTTGATCTAATGGTAAGATAGTAGATGATGTAAAATCTATTCCTACCCCAATAATATCTCTTTTTTCAATCTGCGCCTTTTCAATTACTTGCGGTATAGATTGATAGAGCACATCTAAATAATCTCCAGGATGCTGCAATGCCCAGTCCGGCGGAAGCATTTTCCCATTTGGCAGACTTTCATCTAAAACACCATGTTTATAATGCGTAACATGTGTGGCAATCTCTTCTCCGTTCTGTACATCCACTAAGAGAACTCTGCCTGATTCTGTCCCAAAATCAACACCGATGGTATATTTTCGTGACAAGCCTTTCCCCTCCTTCATCGCTGTATTAAGCTTAAAATGATTTATCATTACTTATATAAAGGTCCATAAGTTTGACAAGCGCGATAATCGGCTCCTGTAAAGTCTCCACTCCCAAACGCACCCCAAACACTAGGACGGAAAATACGACTTTCATCTACATTATGCATCGAAACTGGAATCCGAAGCATCGAAGCTAACGTGATGAAATCATCGCCAATATGTCCGTAGCTTACTGCACAGTGATTGGACCCCCAATTGTACATAACGGAATAAACATCTTTAAATGCACCTTCTCCTGTTAGTTTAGGAACAAACCAGGTCGTTGGCCAAGTAGAATCTGTTCTTTGATCTAACACATCATGTACATCCTGTTCTAGCTCTACACTATAACCTTCCGCAAGTTGTAGAACAGGTCCAAGCCCATCAATGATATTGATTCGTGCAATCGTTACAGGCATACCGCCTTTAGTTGTGTAATCCGTCGAAAAACCTCCTCCGGGGAAGAAATCAACGGCTTGGCACCATTTTGTTGCATCCAGACATTTATTGACCTCTTCCTCTGAGATTTCCCAAAATGGTTTCATGGCAGGTGTACCATCTTTTTCTTGCTGTCCTGTTCCGTCCAAAGCTGCTGGTCCAGAGTTCAGCAAATGAATGATTCCATTTGATGCTGCCCCTGTTAATTCTTTACCCGTTACACGTTGAACAGCCTCCGGACTCCAATAAGTGCGAACATCCGCAAATATTTGTGCTGCATTTGTCAACAAATGTCCAAACAGCATCGTAATTCCATTTAATGTATCATTTTCCGTTGCCATCATAAATGGCTCTCTTATTCCATTCCAATCGAAGGACGAATTTAAAATTGCCTCCATAAAGTCGCCAGTTGGCATAAAATCTGTCCATGCCCGCTGTCCCTGGAAACCGGCTGCAATCGCATTATGTCCTAATGCAGCTTCCCCAAAGCCCTTCTCGGCTAGTTTTGGGTTTCCAACCATAAGGTCTCTTGCAATAAGTGCCATTTTGACAACGGTTTTCCAATCCTCTTCTTTTTGTTCTTCCGTTCGTTGTGCCTCTGGTAAATTCGTATTTTCTCCTTCTTGACAATTTTCCCGTACCCACGTATAAGCTAACTCATATTCTTCTTCATCATAAATTTCATTCTGTAATCTTCTTATGATTTCACTCATATCTACGTATTCATTTCTCATTCCTAGATATTCCTGGAAAAAGTCTTCGATGACGATACTGCTTGCTATCCCCATTGATACCGAACCGATGGAAAGATATGATTTATCCCGAATCGTTGTGACTGCAAGCGCAGCTTTGGAAAACTGTAATAATTTCGTTTGTACATCTTCAGGAACGGAAGAATCACTCATCTCTTGTACATCTCGGCCATAAATATTGAATACTGGCAAGCCCTTTTGATTATGCGCAGAAGAGGCAGCCGCTAAATAGACAGCTCCTGGTCTTTCCGTACCATTAAATCCCCATATTGCTTTAATCGTATGAGGGTCTTGATCCATTGTTTCTGTTGGATAACACCAGGAGGGAGAGACGGTAATCGTTACTGCAACCCCTTCTTTCTTAAACTTTTCTTGTGCTTGAGCTGCTTCTACAACGCCGCCAATGGTCGTATCTGCAATGACACATTCTACCGGAGATCCATCTGGATAACGCAACTGCTCCTTTAGAAGACTTGCCACACTTGTTGCCATTTTCATTGTAACCTCTTCTAAAGATTCTCGAATTCCACCTTGCCGACCATCAATGACAGGACGAATCCCAATTTTGGAAAATTCTCCCACCCATCTTTTTCCGGTGCTTTTAGAAAGATTGTCTTTGTTTGTTAACATGTTCATTCCTCCTGTTTTGTTATTTGTTTTCAGTTCATTAAACTACATCAAGATAAATATCCATCTTGATCAAATTCAAGCTTAGTCGGATCTCCAACAACCAGAACTCCTTCTAATTGTTCTATTTCTGGTAATAATGCTCT
Source organism: Oceanobacillus sp. FSL K6-0251 (assembly GCF_038004725.1). NCBI lineage: Bacteria > Bacillati > Bacillota > Bacilli > Caryophanales > Bacillaceae > Oceanobacillus > Oceanobacillus sp. FSL K6-0251. The sequence continues at coordinate 4,544,994 of NZ_JBBORS010000001.1, forward strand.
TGAAACAAAAAAAGTTTCTAACGATAATGTGTTTTTGATTCGAACTACTTTTAATTTTTCTAAATTAGTTTGATTACTAGTTTGACAAGCTATTTCTAAGGCTTGTTGATCTGACTCAGCAACCAAAGGAATTTTTACACCTCTTAAATCCGTCGAGGTAATACAATTTAAGTACATGCTGATAAAATCGATTTTCTGTAAGCATTTTTGCGTTGTAATATCTGCCAAACCAATTCCCGTTGCATTCCCATACGATTCAGCAGTAATATCACCTACAATAATTTTATTTATTTTAGGCTTTACAATCCCTGCTTTTCTCCCTACAATATTTGTATCTAAACCTGATCCACTAATGTTTTTACCTATTTCATCAATATAAAGAACATCCAAATTAGCAAACGGAAGAGAGGGCATAAACTCTTTTGCTTTCTTGCACAATAAGGGCTCCCTTTCGGAAATCTCTTCTGCTGGTAGTATCTCAATATCTACTACATCATGATAGCCATTTTCTAATATAGCAACGCCTAAGGCTATTGGAGTGTTTTCAATCAATAGCTGTGCTGCCTCAGGAATCACTTCATGGAAATTATCGAAGCCCAACTGATGCAATAATGAAGCTCCTTTATGTTTTCCGAGACCTATAGTAACCATTTTCGACAAGCCGCTTTCAATTGGGCCATTAAAATCAGTATGTGCTTTAATCCTGTTTACCACAACGACTGCATCAGCTCTAAAAGCATGCTTATCAAAATGCAATGTAACATCTTTTTTATAATTACAAACCCCTACTGTTTCCATTGAAGAAACAACTGGCACACCCATTGTTCGTTCACATATTCCGAAGCTTTCAAGAACACGTGCCTGCCCTTCAGCTGTTGCACCACCATGGCTCCCCATTGCTGGAACAATGAATGGTTTTCCACCAACCTTTATAATTTCTTCAATCACAACCGATACAACCTGTTTTAGTTGAGCAATACCTCTGCTGCCAACAGCAATGGCAACAGAAGAATTAGGTTTAACTTTCGATTGAATCAACTCTTCTTTGAATTGTTTTTGAATCCTTTCTTCTATATTCTCTAACTTATAGCTTTTAAATAATTGAGTAACTGGATACATTTCAGGCAATGCTACCTTTTTTACATTAAGTTGAGTTTCCAAATTATTAAACATTTGAGTCCTCCAAAATAGCATATTTTCTTAAGCGCTATATTTAAAAATGAAAAGACCGTAAGCACTTCTAATTATGTGTAGCACTGCTCCAGTCTTATTATTTCATTAAATTCCTGTTTCCCACTATTACCGAAGCTTTTTCTGAATGATTTGCTAAATAAATTTTTTTACTCAGATTGTTGCTCAGAAAGAAAACTGTTGACTTCTTCTTTTGTTGGCATTCCTAACTGAGCTCCTTTCTTTAATACAGATAGCGCAGCAGCAGCATTACTAAATCGACATGCCTCTTCAATATTATTAGTCTTAGTCATCATATAAGTGAATGCACTATTAAAGGTGTCACCTGCACCTGTTGTATCGATTGGCTGAACTGTAAATGCAGATACTATTTGCGGCTTTTCATTCTCAAAAAAAACAGCTCCAACTTCTCCTTTAGTTATAATTAATTTAGATTGATAGTCATTTTCAAAATATCTTTTATATCCTTTAATAAGCTCATATTCATGTTGATTTGGAGTTAAATATGTTACTTTATCTAAAAGAGAATCTGACAGTTTTTCAAATGGAGCTGGATTTAACACGATTGGAATACCATGCTTCTCACAAATCATAGCCGCTTCTTCAACGGTACTTATCGGAACCTCAAATTGTGTTAATACAATATCGCTTTGTTTAATAATTTTCTCATATTCACGAATATAAGCTGGCGTAACCTTTTCATTGGCTCCAGAGACAACTGCAATACTATTGTCATTTTCAGCTATCGTAATCACCGCTACACCAGTAGAAATTCCCTCTGTTACTCCTACTGCTTCCACTTGAACATTTTCTTTCTCCAGATTGCTTTTCAATTCATACCCAAATGCATCATCGCCTACCATGCCAACCATATTTACAGTTGCTCCTAATCTGGCTAAGGCTATCGCTTGATTCGCCCCTTTACCTCCAGGCAGGGTATCAAATGATTCTCCTTTAACCGTTTCACCACGATTCGGTTTTCTGTCAACTGAAACAACTAAATCCATATTAATACTTCCAATTACAGTAATAATTGGTTCTCGTCCCACGTTACTCACTCCTCATATCTATTCTTTAATGAGCCTCAATAAGTATATTAATTTAATAGATTATCAGGTGTTTTCTCTTGAAAAACACTTATAATAGCTTGAGCCGTCATTAAGCCTACGGAATGGTATACTTCATAAGATTCTGCAGCTGTATGTGGCGTAGTGATAATATTATCGAAATGAAACAGTGGATTATCACGAGTGATTGGTTCTTTTTCATAAACATCAATTGCTGCAGCCTGTAATTTTCCTGTTTCCAGTGCTTCATACAACGCTTTTTCGTCTACAAGAGCACCCCGAGATGTATTAACAAAATAGGAACCTTGCTTCATTTGATTGAATCTTTCCTTATTCATAAAATGATGTGTCTCTGGCAAGTTCGGAAGATGCATACTAACAATATCACTGGCTTGTAATATTTCCTCATATGAAGTAAATTGAACATCATATCTAGCAGCAATCTCTTTATTAGGAAACTTATCATAAGCTAGTAATTCTACATCAAAACCGTATAATTTTTTTGCCACACTTTGCGCAATGTTTCCAAATCCTAATAAACCAACTTTTTTACCTTTTAATTCTGTGCCTACAAAACGCTCCCAATGACCTTGTCTGGTTGAGACATGTAAATTTACAGTATTACGTAAACTATTTAAAATAAGATTTACCGTTAATTCCGCAACCGCATTCGAGTTAAGTCTCGGTGCATTTGTAACCTGAATTCCATACTCTTTTGCCTGGTCCAAATTGATATTATCAACACCTACTCCAAACCTTGAAATAACTTTCAAGTTAGGCGCAAGCTTAATTATAGACTCGTCCCATGTATCAACTCCTGCCACAACTGCATCGATATCACCAATAATTTCTTTTAACTCACCAAATTTCATCGGTCTGTCATGCGGGTTTTCAATAATTTCAAAATTGTTTTTTTCTAATAATTGTTTGGCTTCTGCACACAATTGAGAATAATTAGTAGCAGTAACTAAAACTTTTTTTTGCTGACTCATCTTAATTTCCTCCAAATTCATTTTCAGGGTAGAAATACGTTAATCTGAGGCAAGAATGTAACAACCATTAAAGCTAACACCATTAATACGAACATTGGAGCAGCTGCTTTACTTACCTCCCATATTGAAAGCCTAGAAATACCTACTCCAACAAATAATGTTCCGCCAATTGGAGGGGTTATCAAAGCGATAGCTAAATTCACAACCATGATAATGCCAAAATGAACTGGATCTACTCCAATCTCTACAGCAACTGGTAAAAGGATAGGCGTCAATATAATGATGGAAGCAATAACATCCATGAATGTGCCTATAAATAATAGAAATAAATTAATGATTAATAAAAGGATAATAGGATTATCAGAAATACTAGTAATCGCATTTGCCACCATAGTTGGAATACTTTCTATCGATAATATCCTTCCGAAGAATGTCGCTGTTCCCGTAATGATTAAAATAATCGCTGTTGTTAACGCTGAATTGCTGAATACACTAAATAAATCTTTAAGCTTCAACTCTTTATATACGAATACGCCAACAATTAAGCCATAAACGGTTGCAACAACTGCAGCCTCAGTGGGTGTAAAAATACCGCCATAAATACCACCAAGAATAATAACTGGCATTGCCAATGACCAAGAAGCACTACCGAATTCCTTTCCTACATACTTCCAAGAAAACTTTTGATCATCTTTTTGGTAGCCGTGTATTTTCGCATAGAAATAACTATAAAAAACAAGTAAAGCTCCTACTAATAAACCTGGAATAATACCGGATAAAAATAAACTTCCAATAGAAGCAGATGCAGAAATTCCGTAAATAACCATTGGTATACTTGGAGGTATGATAACACCTATTGTACCTGCACAAACAATCAATGCTGTCGCGAATTTTTTATCATACCCTTGTTGGACCATTAAAGGAATAACCATACCTCCAATTGCTGCTACGGTTGCTGGACCAGAACCAGAAATAGCTGCAAAAAATATACAAGTTATGACAGTAGCTATAGCTAGCCCGCCAGTTATGTTGCCAACAAAGATTTTCGCGAATCCAAATAAACGCTTTGAGATACCGCCTCGCCCCATGACTTCCCCAGCAAGAATATAAAAAGGAATAGCCATTAAGGGAAAAGAGTCCGCAGATGTGACCAAGCCTTGCACTAAATATTCTGGTGAAACGGAGCCGCTATAAAAAATAGTTACCAGACAAGCTAAACCTAACGCAAAACCAATTGGAACCCTCACAACCATAAATAATATAAATGAACCAAACAAAATTAATGTCATCATAAGCTGCTCCCCCCTTCTATATCCTCTTCTTTTAGACTAAGCGTCCTCCAATGTTTTATAATATAAATAGTATTTTGTAATAACCTTATTAAGGTCAAAGTCATTCCAATGGGTACAGAAAGATACACATATACCATGTCAACACGCATTGCAGCACTAGTTTGTCCATAGTTCATTAATTGCTCAATCAAAAAATAACTATAGTAAATCACAACCACCGCAAAAATACCCACTAAAATATTTGAAACCAATATAAATATCTTCTTAAGTGTATCTGGTACTAAGTCATATACAATGTCGAGTGTTATATGTCTAGATTTTTTTACAGCATAGGCAATCCCAATGTAAATAAGCCATATAAAACAGTACCTTGCAAGTTCTTCCGACCATGCTAGCGAATTGTTCAAAAAATATCGCATAAACATTTGTAAACTAATTGCGGATAGAGATATAACTAGAAGCATAACTACAATCCACTCTTCTATATGTTCATTCAATTTTCGTATGATGTTCATATTAATACCTCCTAGAGGTCCTTAAAATTATAATCGTTTATAATATCCCACTTGCTCAGAATAATTTTCTAAACAAATTCTGCTATTGTAAACAAGTGTATGTTTAAAAATAAGCTGGTGTTTTTCTCATATCAATAACTTCTAAAGTTATTTCTCTTCTGAGCTAGCGGGATAACTATTTCATAATTTATATAGCGTTGCTGTATTCCTTTTAATTGCTCTTTTACTGGCGAGTATTAAGGAACGTTTCTACAACATCTTCACCAATTTCATCTTTAAACATTTCATAAACAGGCTCTGTTATCTCCTGCATTTCTTGCAATTGTTCATCAGAAAATTCATATATATCCATTCCTTCATCAACCAGTGCTTCTCTTGCCTCAACCTCTTCTTCCTGTGCCAATTCACGGTTATATTCAGTAGCTGCACCAATCGCATCTGAAATAACTTCTTGCAAATCGCTTGGTAATTCGTCATAGAATTCTTTATTTGTGATCATTACATTCGGAGCATAAACATGCTTTGTCACTGTTAAATAGTCTTGAACTTCAAAGAATTTATTGGCATAAATTAAACCAAATGGATTTTCCTGCCCATCTATTGTTCCTTGTTGTAAAGCTGTATATAATTCCCCTAATGCCATTGGTGTTGGGTTTGCACCTAATAATTTCCACGCCTCAATGTGCGTTTGATTTTCCATAGTTCTTAAAGACAGACCTTGTATATCTTCAATTGATTCAACAGGTTTTACATTGTTCGTTAGATTTCTGAATCCGTTTTCAAAATAACCTAACCCCTTAAAACCATGTTCTTCTAAGTTATCTAAAATCATTTGTCCAGGTTCTCCATCTAAGGCTTCATATGCTGTCTCCCGGTCAGTAAACAAATAAGGCATATCAAGAATAACAACTGAACTATCAAATCCGCCTAATGCTGCCGGCGAAGGTCCAGCTAAATGAACTTGTCCCATCTGCATTGCCTCGATAATTTCCCTGTCTTCTCCTAATTCTCCTGCAACATTCAATTCAACTTGTAATCTGCCGTCAGACTTTTCTTCAAGCTCCTCTTTTAAAAAATTATATGTTTTTGTAAGTGAATGGTCGGGACCAACTGAACCACCAGCAATTCTAAATGTTATTGGATCGTCTTCACCATTTGCTGATTCACTATTTGCATTTGATGAATCATTGCTGCCACACGCAGCAATAATTGATACTAAGATTAATACCATTCCTAATAATAGCTTTTTCATAATTAAAACCCCTTTTCTTTTATTTTTTAACTATTGACACTTAGTTCTTTATCTAAATCCTGTAAAGCTGCTTTTAATTTCTCAATTTCATCTAACTCTATGTCTAGATGTGGCTTTTTCATTACTCCAGCATCCAAACCTCGAATTTTTAATGCTTCTTTAAAATAAGACATATTACTTCCATTTTTTAGTACGTCGCAATATTTAGTAGCTATTTTTTGATATTTTCTAGCCTTTTCAATGTCACCTTCTTGATATGCATTATAAATAGCTACAAAAGGTTCAGGATAAACTCCAGAAACACCTGATACAGTGCCAGTACAGCCTAATGCTAAAGCAGGTAAAAATAGGTGATCTGGCCCGAATACAACATCAAAATTATCATTATTTACATTTAAATATTGACTTGTTAAAGTAAAATCAGGATAACTAAACTTAATACCAATAATATTTTTACACTGAGCAACAATCTTCCTTGTTACTTCGATTCCCAGCTCATTGGATGCACATTGCGGAATACTGTATAGATAAATAGGAAAATTTTCTGGCAAGCTATTAGCAATTCGCACATAAAAATTCTCCATTTCTCGTTCATTTACACCGAAATAAATAGGCGTAACAACCCCAATACCATCAGCACCAATCTCATGTGCATGCCATGCTAGTTCCAAAATGTTTTCAACATGAACATCACCTACATGAATATATACAGTTACTCTTTTATTAGCTGTTTTAACGACCGTTTCAGCGATTGCTTTTCTCTCTTCAATAGTTAATTTAATCATTTCTCCAGTTGTCCCTAACGGGTATAAACAATGCACACCTTTTCCAATTAAAAATTCTGTTAATTGAGCTACTTTCTCTAGATTAACGCTTCCATTTTCATCAAATGGAGTTACCATTGCTGTTGTTACACCATATAATTTTTTCATTTACAATCTCCTTCTATTCCCATTATTCTTAAAGCGCTTTCTATTTATCTTGTAGTAAAATCACCTCCTTAAATTATTTTTTACTGCTAAAACGTTATAGCAAAAGGTAAAAAATAATTGCTAAAACGTTATAGCTAGTAAAAAGGTAGTCAGTTATTAACTGACTTATAGATTAACAGCTTCGTCGTTCAATAATCTCTGTTTTAAATTGCAAAGAAACGGGAGATTCAATTTGATGATTTATGGTATCCATGAGCTGATGAACACAAGCTATTGCCATTTCTTCTACAGGTAGATGAACTGTCGTTAATGAAGGATATGTATAAGGTGCTTGTTCATTATTATCATGTCCTATAATTTCTATATCCTCTGGAACACGTAAGCCAAACTCGTTACAAGCAGACAAAGCGCCTATTGCCATAGGGTCACTTAAGAAGAAAAGAGCAGTGGGCAATTCACCTGATTGTTTTATTAATGCTCGCATTGTTTTATAGCCGCCATCTTCGGAAAAATCTCCTGACAACGTATGCGTGTTCTTTAAGTTATATTCTGTTATACCGTTTAAAAAACCTTCTTGCCGCAACTCAATAGCTTGTGAAGAAATATTAGGAATAACAATACCTACTTCTTTATGGCCTTTATCAGCTAGATAGCTTGCTACCATATTTCCTGTCAGCTTTCCGTCAACTGTAACAGAACTATACTTTTTAGTTTCACGTAAATATACCACTAGAGGAACCTTCAGTTTATTATTTTCTAGAAAATCCATATCCTCATTCGAAGCATTTGTTATAATAGCCCCATTAAACCTTGTACCTGTATATAAGCTGTCTACTTCATGCAGTTTTCCATTTTCATAAGGTTGAATTAAAAGTTCAAATAATCCATCTCTGTATAAAGATAAGTTCTGTATCCCTTGTAAAAAACGACTGACTAAAGAAGCTCTGGCATCTAAGGTCCATAAGAGAGTAATTATTGGTATGTTCTTCTCGCCCTCGTTCCTAAGTCTTCTTGCTGATATACTTGGAAGATACCCCATCTCTCTTGCTACCTCTAATACTCTTTTTTGCGTGGAAGCTGAGATTCTCATTTTATCTGCTTTTCCATTTAAGATAAAAGAGACAGTTCCTGATGAAACTCCTGCTTTTTCCGCGATTTCTCGAATTGTAGCCATTCTTGTCTCCCTAAATTACTTAATGTTTGCTAAAACGTTATAGCATGTTATTATAATAGAACGTTTTCATTTGTTTGTCAATGAGTTATTTTTACTTTTATTTAGAACATATAACTATATAAGTTGAATTAATAAATCTATCTTTTGTGCGTAACGTAATAAATCATTTATTTTAGGATTAAACACTATCGCTATCGGAAAAATAATACGCAGACTCCTATGGAAAAATGCAATTGTCTTCATGGAGACAATCAATTGCTGTCTTAGTAAGAAGGCGCTCGTAGAAAAAGGGAACTTTTTCGAGGAGACTGAACTCAAGCTTATGAAAAGCATAGTATTTTTCTGGAGCGAATGCTAGATGACAAAATCTCTATTCCAACTTATATAGCAATGTAAAAATCTATTTGACAAACTGTTCATAAACTTTTCCTGCTTGAAAAAGAATATCCTCTCTATAATAACTCGCAATCATCTGAAATCCCAGTGACAAACCATCTTCTTTCATTCCAGATGGCAGCGTCAATGCAGGGTGTCCCGTAAAATTAAACGGCGAAGTATACCGAACCATAAAATCTCCAATGTTTTCATTTCCTGCCCCTTTAAACACTATTTCTTCATCAATATACGGAGGTAAAATTGGCATTGTCGGAGTTATCATAATGTCAACTTCCTTTAGAATGCTCTCCATTTTTCTCTTCCAATCTTTCCTTGTCTTAAGGGCATTTAAATAGTCGATTGCAAGAATCTCATTTCCTCTTTTAAAAGTTTGTATCAGCTCTTTACTGTACTGATCTTTATAAATTTTATAGTTATCATTATGAATAACCGTCATTTCGGAGGTTCCTATTGTTCTGGACAACTTTACCGTATCATCATTCAGAAAGGATACATCAACCTTTTTAATCTGTGCTCCCAACTGTTTCAAATTCTTTATGACCAATTTCATCATCGAATCCGTAACTCTATCATTAAATTCATTAAAGTAAACGTTAGGAAGACCAATTTTTATATTTTTTAGTCCGTTTTCATGATCAAATGGGCGATATTTTGTATCAATCGTATTTTCTATTAGGTATTTCGCATCTTCTATATTGTTCGCAATGGCTCCGATATGATCTAATGTCCAAGAAAGAGCTGTAACACCCTTCATTGCTATTAAACCAGAGGTAGGTTTGATTCCTACAACTCCACAACATGCTGCTGGTATCCGTATGGAACCAGAGGTATCTGTCCCAATAGAGCCAACACATAAACCTGCAGCTACCGATACAGCAGACCCGCTGCTGGATCCCCCTGCAATTCTTTTTTTATTTAAAGGATTAAGTACATCCCCAAAGTGTTTATTTTTAGAAGTGACATCTGCCGCATATTCAGACATATTATTTTTCCCCAGGGTAATACACCCTGCCATTTCCAGCGAATCTACTATTTCAGCGTTGCTTTCAGCAATATTTTGGATGTCTATTTTTGAGCCATTTGTTGTAGGAAACCCTAAAATGTTGATTGCATCTTTAAATGAAATTGGAATACCATACAAACGCATTTTTTCCTTATTTGCCTGATGAACTTCTATTTTATTAGCCTGTTCAAGCGCTCTTTCTTCCATTAGAGTAATATAAGAATGAAGGTTTGAATCCTTTTCTCTAATTTTTTGTATGTATTCCTTGATAACTTCAACAGGAGTATATTTACGCTTTTGATATCCATCTAACAGGTCGTTTATCGTAAATCCCATAGAAAAATCCCTCTTTTCCGAAGCACAAATATTTTACATTTAATCGTTCATTTGTATCTCCCATAAAACAAGAAAAAGCACATCTCCTAATTATTAATTACTTTTGTAAATGAAGTTAGAAACATTCACTTTAAGTGGAGATGTACTTCCCATTTAATTCATTCACTTAGTTTTTAGAATTGGATACTACTTCTTTCAAGGCCTCCATTATTATCTTATTTATCACAACAGCAACATAGCTGGCGCCTTGATCAAAAGCTTTTGCTGCTGAAGTCGAGTCAGATGCTACCAATCCCATTTTTATATCATGTCGTTTTGCTTTTTCAAACATACTTGATATGACGTTCTGTACCTCTGGATGATTAGGATTGTCATAGCCTAAATTTACAGCTAAATCTGTTGAACCTATAAAAGCTACATCAATTTCATTTATAGTGATGATTTCTTCAAAGTTTTCTACAGCTTCTTTTGTTTCAATGTGTACAGAAATAAGATTATTCTTGTTTGCCTGATCTAAATAATCCCTTCCATTCAGTACTCCATATTGCGCTGCTGGAATTGAATAGGCAACGCCACGCATTCCAATTGGCGGGTATTTCGCTTTAGAAACAACTTCTTTCGCCTGGTCCGAATTACTAATCATCGGCACTTGGATACCTTCTGCACCATTATCCAAAGCTTTTTGTATAGATGATGGGTCATAGGAGGTACGTACAACCGGTGACATATTGGCTTGTTTTGCAGTTCGTATCATCTCTGTAATTTCGGATTGACTGAATGCTCCATGTTCATTATCAATAACAACAAAGTCATATCCATTAAATCCAAGCATTTCAACAAGTGAGGGATTATATGAATTTACAAATCCACCTAATGCTTTTTCATTATTAAAAATTTTTTCTTTCAAGTTTTTTGTCATACAGTTCAAATACTCCCTTTAAGCTAATTTTTCAGTAACCAAACTTTTAATTTACGAGAAACTTCCAACGGATTATCTAAGCTGCTGAGGTGTCCCGCATTTTTAATCACCGTCAATTCAGAGTTTGGAATTTGATGGACTATCTCATTACTCATTGCAACGGGACAGACACTGTCCTCTTCTCCAACCATTACGCTTACGAAGCATGAGATTGTTGGCAATACTTCAAACGCATCAGGTCGATACATCAATGCGGTCATTTGTCTTTCCATTGCGTCTGCTCCAACTTCTTCAGCCATATTAATTACTTTCTGAACAAGCGATGTATCCTGGTTAGCTCGCCGTATTAAACCCGGCATTAAGTAGTCCTTTGTTACACTTGTAAAATTTCCTTCTTTACTAATTTGTATAAATTTAAGCCATGTTTCAATTTGAACATCTGTTGGAGACCTGGGATTGGTATCAAGTAAAGCCAGCCGCATGACACGCTCTGGTGCTTGTCTCATAATTTCAATTGCAACCATCCCGCCCAGTGATAAGCCTGCAAGTGCAAAGCGTTCAGGTGCTTTATCCAACACGTTAGATGCCATACCTTCAATTGTATTATTTTGTGTTAAATCTCCAACTGTAATAGATGCTATATCTGCTAAATACGACATCTGATGCTCCCATAATTTTTCATTACAAAGTGTTCCTGGAAGTAATAGAAGCGGAATTTTATTGTTTCGTTTTAAATAATCCTCTTGTTTCAAGGATATGTCCCCCTCTATAAAAATTTTTGATTGTATCTGCCTGACCGGCACAGATAAAAACTACGGCCGGCAGGTCAGGCAGACGTCCATCCAAAACTAAAAGTTGTGCTTTCGTTTACTTCTGACCCATTTTCAACTTTTTTGCCATTTCTTTTTCAAGCTGGCTAAAGTTTTCTGGTGGTATCATTTTACCCTTATCGTCTACACGGAAATTATATTCTTCCCCTTTTTTCACTACCTTTGGATCCCAGATTGGATCGGGACGGTCGAAAACTTCATGTTGTTCCAATATAGAAAATAACCACGAATCTTCCTCTGCAATATTCTCAAAACCTCTATACATGTAAGGAGGTAAAGAAATCATATCCCACGGTTTTAAAATCGTTTCTCCTTCAATCTCATCTGCGCTGTTCCCCCAATAAAAGCGCCATTCTCCTGTTAATACAAAAAATGTTTCGATATATTCGTGCGTATGATAAGCTGGCCCATTTCCTTTAGGTGCCTTTACCATACCAATTTGAAAGCCGTGCGGCTCAGTAATGACTGGATTATAATTCTCATTTTCACTTGCGGTGTCACCAATCAAAGCATAATTAAGCCGGTTATGCCCTGGAATAATACTATCAATAAACATTAACGGAATGGCTTTATCCTTTATTTCATCAAAACGTACAACCCAATCCCTTTCGATAATTTCTTTTGTGAAATTTGTTTTTTCTGAATTCATTTATTTTTCCTCCTTGATATCTGTATAATGAAATGAATTATTTCTCTTCCATGCAAATTTAATTTGATTTTCTTTTAAATGCGGATAAATGATGCCCTTCTAGTCCTTCTATTTCAGACTGTCTACTTGAATGTGTCGCTAAATAATCAACTCCTGCTCCGGTTATTTCTTGGAAAGTAGCCACTTTCACATAACTGCCTACCCATAAACCACCTGTGTATCGCCCCCCTCTATTAGTGGGTAATGTATGGTTTGTCCCCGAAACTTTATCAGAGAATACAACAGAACTATTCGCACCGATAAACAAAGAACCATAATTATATATTTGATCTATAATATCTTTACTATTTTTCAAATGTAAATGGAGGTGTTCCCCTGCAATTTTATTACACACACTGATTCCTTCCTCAACCGATTCCACCACAATAATTTCTCCCAATCGCTCCCATGATTCGTGTGCGGGAGAATTTTCGTTAAATGTCTCTAAAAGCAGGTTTACCTCTTCCAGCGTTTTGTCAGCCATTTTTTTTGAGGTGCTGATTAAAATAGCCCTCGCATTAGGATCATGCTCAGCTTGCGCTAATAAATCAACAGCCACTAGTTCCGGGTTGGTGGACTCATCAGCAAAAACTACTACTTCACTAGGACCTGCAACCAAGTCTATTCCCACTTCTCCAAACACCTGTCTCTTTGCTTCAGCTACAAACCGGTTTCCTGGCCCAGATATCACATCAACCTGTGGAAGAGTTTCCGTTCCATACGCCATCGCTCCTATAGCTTGGGCACCACCAATCGCATAGATTTCACTAACTCCAGATTTTTTCAATCCGTATATAACTGCTGGATGAATACTGCCATTATAGTTAGCTGGGCTACAAGCAATTATCTTCTTTACTCCGGCAACTTTAGCAGGAGCAGCAACCATTGGCCCGCTTGAAAGTAGTGGGTAGCGCCCTCCTGGCACGTAGGTTCCTACTGTTTCCACTGGGATTACTTTGTGCCCCAAACGAATTCCATCTCCAAATTCCTTGTCCAATGGTAGTAGGCAATCCAACTGTGCTTGAGCAAATTCAGAAACGCGCTTTACGACATTGTCTATTAAATGTTTTTCTTCATCTGTTAATTCTCTAATTGCAATTTCTATTTCTTCTTCACTCAGACGAATCGAAGTCCTTTCCGACTTACCAAACTTTTTCTCATATTCCTTTACTGCTTCGTCACCATGTGATCGGATGTTCTTTAATATATCTTTTACAGTTTGTTCGGTTTCCTCTGATGTTTCTGCTTTTTCATAAGACGACTTTTTAATGAATTCCAAAACAATTCCCCTTTCAATCTTTTTAAGGCAATATATGTTAGTCACATAGCAGTTTATTTAATTGCTCCTGCACTCATTCCTTTTACAAATTGTTTACGCACAATAAGCATAAAGATAATAGTAGGGATAACGTAAATTACCCCAGCTGCAGCCATTTCATTCCAAATAACTCCATTTTCTCCAACAAAATAGGACAGAGCTACAGGAAGTGTAACTGCTTCTTGGCTTGTAAGAATTAGAGCAAACATAAACTCATTCCATACAACAACAAAACAGAATACAGTTGCTGTTATAATTCCTGGCTTAGCCATTGGCAAAACAATATTCCATATAATCCTTAATCTGCTTGCACCATCGATTGCTCCTGCTTCTTCCATATCTTTTGGAATACTATCCATAAAACCTTTAATCAGCCATATTGCATATGGGATGGTGTGCCCTAAATTGACAATGATAAGTGCCACAGTTGTATCCAATAGTCCCCAATTTCTAAATGCTGAAAAGAATGGAATAACGTTAACAATTAATGGAATAAACTGAGTTGCTAAGATGGCAAACATAAGCAGCGTTTTACCCGGTATTCTGTATCTTGATATACTGTATGCTGCTAAAATACTCACTGGAACGGTAATAATAAGTGTGAAAAATACGACGATTAAACTATTCATATAATAGTTTTCAAAATTATATGCTGAACTGAATAATCTACGGAAATTATCTAGTGTCGGCTCAAAAATAATACTGATGGAATAAACGTCTTCACCAGATTTAAAGGCGGTTAATAAAATCCATAAAATTGGGAAAAAGAGAAAAATAACAACTAATAATACACCAATTAGTTCTAGAACAGAATAAATAGTTTTTTTGCGTTTTATTGTATTCATTAGTTCCAATCATCTCCTTTTACCAATTTCCTCATGTAGATTAACACAAATGCTACTGTTATAATAGCCAAGATATATCCTAGAGCTGCCCCGTATCCCATATCAAAGTATCTAAAGGACGTATTATATACCAAGAAGTTTAATACTTCTGTTGAATTTCCTGGCCCTCCGCTAGTCAACGTAACTATCGGATCAAATTGTTTTAATGCAAACATCGTCATTAATATTGTTGCAATAAGAACAATTGGTTGAATCATCGGCAAGGTGATGCGAAAAAAAGTTTGAAAACCATTAGCACCGTCCATTTTTGCCGCTTCATATACTTCTTTTGGTAATCCCATTATTCCGCTTATAAACATTAAGGACATAAACGGAAGCCAGATCCATACTGCTATAGAAATAAGCGCAATCATTGCTGTTACAGCATTTCCCAACCAAACAACATCGGATAACGGAGGGATAAAGAAACCAATTATCGCTGCGAACACACCATAATCAGGATTTAACATAAACCTCCAGGAATAACCTACGAGAGCAGGGCTTAATGCAAATGGAATAATCAGTACTGCTCTCAAATAAGAAATGTAGGTTTTTTCTTTACTTAATAGAAGCGCAACTAAAATAGCGCAAACAATTGTCACTATTACAGTAGCAACTGTAAATATTAATGTTACCCATGCACTATTCCAAAAATTTGGGTCATTGAACGCTCTTACATAATTATCAAAACCGATAAAAGAACCAATTTCAAGACTTTCTGTCAGGTTCCACTCATGAAGACTTATCCAAAGTGACCTAGCTAATGGAAAAATAGTGATTGTAGCCATAATCAGTAATGCAGGAGCTAATAAAATGTATTTGAAAAATTTACTTTCCATTCTTACCCTCCCACTAATACACATTTTGTATTAAATACCTTTTTCATTTTTCGATATTATTCTTGTAATAGCAGCTCCACTTCTTCTGCTGCTGCGTCTAACTGGCTCTGTACATCCTCTCCAGTCGCCATATTGGATATTGCTCTGCTTAGAATATCTGATATTTGTGGCCATTCTGGTATAGTAGGAAACGTTTCCGCATTTTCAAAACTGTCTCCACCAATATTAAACAAATCGTCTCCAAGTTCATTTAATTCTTCGTCTCTAAGATTTTCCAACTGAACAATATCTGTAGAGAATTGATCCATTGGTACTTCTTCATTTAACGAATCCATAACAATACTTTTTTCATTTTCAGGATTACTGAGCCATTCCATGAATTCCCATGCAGCTTCTTTATTTTTTGAACTTTCCATCATCCCAAGCGGGAAAGTAGATACACTTGCAACTTGTTCACCATCATCCCATGTTGGAATAGTGGTAAAGTTCACGTTTCCTCGTACTTCCTCTGCCGACGAGTCACTAGCATTAAAGTCAGAATAGACCCACCACCATCCTATCCACATTGCTGATCTTCCTTGCTTAAAATGAGTTCTAGACTCTTGTTCCGCAAAGGAAACAGATCCCTCTGGAGCAAAGCCTTCTCTTAGCAAATCTATATATTTTTCTGTTGCTTCAACACCTTCAGAGCTATTAAAAACAGGAGTATTATTTTCGTCTAGGATTTCAGCTCCATTTCCCCATAGATAACTTGCCCATATCGCAAGGTTCTGCCCATTATTTCCCGCTTGATAGTACGGTGTTATAGCAGATTTATCTGTTTCTGAAGTGATTGTTTCGCTAACGTTTTCAAGTTCTTCCCATGTAGTTGGGGGTTCAATACCCAAATCCTCGAAAACATCTTCTCTATAGAACAATACTTGTGCATTAGCACGTAGAGGCAAACTATAGATTTCACCATCATAAGTTGATAATTCTACAATTGATTCTGGGAAACGCTCAAAAAAATCTTCATCCGCATATCCACTTAACGGCTCTAAAAATTGTGAAATAGAAGGTCCCATCACGTCCAAATGAGTAACTAAATCAAAAGATGCGTCTCCAGAGATTCCTTCAGCTGTTATTCTATCTAACAAATTATCATATGGAATCCCTATAAACTCGACTTCAATACCTGTTTCTTCTGTAAACTGTTCGCTGCGTGCCTCCCAAGCATTAAACTGACCAATATTACCTTCTGTAACTGCAACTGTTACAGTCTGGTCTTCTAAATCTTCACTGCTATTATTATTACAGGCAGTCAATAGAACAACGAATACTAGCAGCATGATGAATAAAATATTCTTTTTCAAACGAATCACCTCATATGTTTAATTGTGAGCCCTACTAGCTTTAAATCATATATGAAACGTTAATTACTTAAGATACACCTGTGAAGTTCCCATCGTCATATCCATTGTCTTCACTATCATTTTCAGTATCATTTTCGCTTTCTGTATAAATTTGACGAAGTACTTCCATTCCGTCAAAGAGCATCCACTCTTCTTGGATTTTTTCATTTCTTACTTTAAAATGGTTCATTCCATGGATTTCAATAGGTTTTCCACTTGGATTGCCAAAATACCCAATACCACTATGCAGACCTTGTATTCTCCAACGAACCGCAACATCCCAATCTTTTTCATTATCTCTTTTATTACAAGTTACGCGTTCTAAAATAACTTTTGAGTTCGGAACGGAAGCAAATAGATTAATAAACATTCCCTGTATCTCACTATGACCAATCATATCTCTATTACATACATAATGAATAACAGCATTTTCATCATAAAAATCCTTGACTTTATTAATAGAGCGTCTGTCCCACACTTGATTAAAGAGCATTAACATAAAATCTCCAATTTCAAAGCCCTCGTATTTGGGTTTATAAGCTTGTGGCTGTAACCCTTCTTCTGCCGATTGCGCTATATTAAATTGAAGGGTTGGAGCTAATTTGCTCGTTTGTTTTGCAGTGCGTTTTGCAATTTCTATTGGATCAAATCCAAGCTGTTGCACCAGGTGATAAGTGTCCATTACCAGCCATTCTTCATAGATTTTATTTTCATATATCAAACAATCAGCTGTCGTTCGAAAGACTACTTTTTTCCCTGTTGCAGGACCGTACAAAGTATTACCTAAATTTGTTCCAATCGATCTTCCTCTATGCGAGGTAAAAAAACCTTCTTTATCATTTCCTGACCATACAACACTCCACCCCAATCCTGTACGATCCGGAAAAGATTGCAAAGTTTGCAGCGTTCCTGCAATAACTTCATTTACACCATGGCTATTAATAAGTCCTCGATGTATTTGTACACCATGGCTATAGGTATCGTAAATTAAACCGATATCTTTTTCCTTCCAAATTTGTCGTGTTATCCGAATAATATAATCGATAATATTATGATAGTCTCCAAATCCCTGCATACTTTGTTTTTTAATATTTTTTACATCTATATTTAAATAGTCATCGTCATCTTTAGAGTCCACCATATTTACTTCTGAACTATCTGCATAGTATACAAGCTTCGAAAGTTCATTTTGATGATTTTCTTTTTCAGCTTTACTTATATTATTATCGGAACTCTCCAGATGTTTTGTTGGTTCTTCCTTTTCTGTAAAATTATTATTTTTTGTTTCCTTCATGTGAAATCTTCCTTTCTATAAATAAATTGGATAGTAGTTTTTTCACTTCATCACTACACACACTAATATCACAATACAAAGCTCTATAGTAAGTTAAATACGCCCAGCTTCAATTCAGACATTTCATCCATGGAATACTTGATTCCTTCACGACCAGTCCCACTGTTTTTGACACCGCCATAGGGCATATGATCTACTCTATAAGATGGAATATCGTTAATAATCACCCCCCCAACTTCTAATTCATCTACCGCCTGATAAGCTTTTTCCAGTGAATCTGTAAACACGCCTGCTTGCAGTCCATACTGTGAATCATTTACCAATTGAATCGCTTCTTCCCACCTCTCGTATTTATTAATTACTACTACAGGGGCAAAAGCCTCTTCTTTTAGAACAGATGCATCTGAATCTATATTTGTTAGGATAGTAGGTTTGATTACAGAACCTGTTCTTTCTCCACCACGATATACATTTTCAACTCTGACTTCTTTTATCCAATGTTCTACTCTCTCTGCTTCTTTATCATGAATGAGTGCAGATACAACTGTATCTTCTTCTAATGGATCGCCTACTTTGATATTCTCCACCTCTTCAGCAAACGCTTCCAAAAAAGAATCATATAAATCAGTCTGAACATAGATTCTCTGTACAGAAATACAAGTTTGACCGGAGTAAGAAAATGCTCCCTGAGCACATTTCAAAGCAGCAGAACGAATATCCTTTGTCTTATCAATAACTACTGCTGAATTTGAACCCAATTCCAACGTCACTTTCTTCAACCCTGCTTTTTCCCGAATCCCCTTCCCTACTGGCACACTTCCGGTAAAAGTAACCATTTTAATATCTTCGTGCGTTACTAGAAAATCACCCACTGTCTTCCCTGATCCAAAAATTAGATTTAGCGCTCCTTTGGGCAGCCCTGCTTCTTCAAAAATCTTTGCAGTCATAATAGCACTTAATGGTGTTTGAGAAGCTGGTTTTAAAACAACCGTGTTTCCCATAGCAAATGCAGGACCTAATTTATGAGCTACAAGATTAAACGGGAAATTAAATGGTGTAATTGCAGCAATTACTCCCAGTGGTTCTTTTTTAGTGAATCCAAATCTGCCATATCCATTTTTAGCTGCATCCATCGGAATAATTTCTCCAGCAATTTTTTTAGCTTCATCTGCTGCAAATTTATAAGTTTCAATTGTTCGTTGAATCTCTCCTCTTGCTGCCTGAATTGGTTTTGCATTTTCCCAAGCTAATATCTCAGCACATTCCTCCAGCTTTTCAGTAAAGATAATAGACACTCTTTCTAAAATATTGGATCTCTCTAAAAGTGAAAGCTTTCTCATACTGCCAGCAGCTGCTTTAGCGCTCTTGACAGCTTTTTCAGCGATTTCTTCATCGGCCAACGGTATTTTGGCAATTACACGTTTACTGTATGGAGCTACCAAATCATAATGTTCTGTTGCTTCTTTCCACTCACCATCTATAAGAAATCGATATTGTTTAACTTCCATTACTTCCACCCTTTCCTCCTTCATAAGCATCCTCATAAATACCAAGAATCTGGTCCGCATTTAACCGGTAAGGCGTATTAGACAACAATCTTTTAACCTGCGATGCCTGCTCAGCTAATTTAGGTAAATCCGCTTTCTCCACTCCCAATTCTTTTAAAGAAGTCGGTAGGTTCAAATCCTTCAACAGCTGTAATAAATAATGGACCACAGCTTCCAGTGCCTGGTGTTTAGAGCTTGTAAAATCGCCAATCTCCACAAAGGAAGCAACTCTAACCATATCGTCTGTACATGTTTTCCCAATCACTTTAAAGACGAAAGGCATTAACAGCGCATTGGCTACACCGTGTTCAATATGATACGTACCTCCCAATGGATAAGCCATTGCATGAACCGCTCCTACACCTGCGTTGGCTAAGGAGACACCTCCCAATAAACTTGCCCAGCTCATACCTGTTCGCGCTTCTATGCTACTGCCGTTATGTACAGCATTTGTGATATGTTCTGCAAATAATTTCATCGATTTTTCGGAATAGATTTGTGTCTGCTCTGTAGCATTCGTCGAGATATACGATTCAATTGCATGTGTAAAAGCATCTACTCCAGAAGCTGCCGTCACTCTTGATGGACAGGAAAGGGTCAGCTCAGGATCTACGATAGCTGCATCAGGTAATAACGCAGGGCTGACGATTCCTCTTTTTACTCCTTCCGCTTCATCCCCAAAAATGGCATTTTTGGTCACCTCTGCACCTGTTCCAGATGTTGTTGGCAGTAGTATACAAGGTACAGTTCGATTTTCTATTGTTTTCTTTCCACTAAAGTAATTTTCCAAATCATGCTTATCCTGCAAGGCAGCACTCGCTTTTGCGACATCCAGCGCACTTCCTCCGCCAATTCCAATTACAAAATCAGCTTTAGATTGATTTAGTGTTTTAATTGTTTCTTCAACAAGCGAAAAGGTCGGTTCTCCTGCAATATCCGTCATTGTCTCCATTGGAATCTCACACGTCTCCAATACTTCCTTTAATTCATCTACCAATCCAGCTTTCTCCACACCTTTATCACTGATAATAAATAGCTTGGAAGGGTTTTTGGATAGCACCTCATCTTTTATTGTTGCTAAAGCTCCTTCCCCGAAGCGAATAACGCCTGGTATTTGAAAATCGTTAAACTGCATCATATTTTCCTCTCCTTTATCCTTACTCATCACTACTTTTAACCTGTTTTCTCTTTTTATTGAATCCGCATTCAAAAATTACCAAACAGTCCACCCGCCATCCACAATCAGCGTTTGGCCGGTTACCATATCCGCTGCCTCGGATGCCAGAAATACAAATGCGCCAAATAAATCCTCCTCTTTTGCTAACCTTCCTAGAGGAATACGGCTTAACACATCTTTTTTAAAATCCGCATCATCCAGCATCTTTCTTGTCATTGGTGTTTCAATAAAAGTTGGCGCTACAGCATTGACATTTATATGATATGGAGCCCATTCAATCGATAAAGATTTTGTCAATTGTGTAATAGCCCCTTTGCTGGAAGCATATGCGGCCCGTTTATAATAACCTACAAAAGCCATTTGCGAAGAAACATTAATTATTTTTCCTTGCTCCGCAGCTTTCATGTATTTTCCTACAGCTTTACTTATAAAAAATACACTTTTTACATTTATATCAATAATCTGATCCCAGTCTTTTTCGGTAACTTCTTCCGCCTTCTTCGGTATATTCGTTCCAGCATTATTCACCAATATATCTATCTTTCCAAAATGATCATACACCTTCTCTACCACATTGGGAATACTATCAATATCTGTTAAGTCAACGGAAACTGGCAGCGCTTTCTGACCTGTGCTTTCAATCTCTTTGGCAACCTCTTTTAATCCTTCTTCATTTCTTGCCATTAAGGCAATATCAGCTCCATTTTGAGCTAACAACAAAGCAATACTTCTTCCAATTCCCTTGCTTGCTCCAGTAACAATAGCTGTTTTACCAGATAAATTAAAAAGCTCGTTTGCTTTATATCTAGCCATTTCTCTACCTCCTGAAATAAGCGGTATTCTACTGATTGTTAACACCTGTTGTTTTACGAATAATTAGTTCTGGTTCTAACGTAATTTTATTTGGCTCACTATTTGAATCATCCTTGTTAATAAGTGAAAATAACTTTTGTAATGTTAGTACAGCCATTTCTCTTTTTCTTTGAGAAATAGTACTTAAGCCAATATAAGGATTACTCGCAATCTCAATATCATCAAAGCCGATGATAGAGATATCATATGGAATATGTCTTCCGCTTCTAGCTGCTGCATCCATGATTGCTAATGCCATTTGGTCCGTTGAAGCAAAAAACGCAGTCGGCATTTCTTTGTCCCTCATTAGATTCAATGCAAACTGAAAAACTTTTTCATAGATTACTTCTCCCTTATAAATCAGCGATTCATCATATTCTAAACCATTTTCTTGAAGTGCTTCTTTATACCCTTCGAAGCGTTGATAAAAAGTAGAATATATTGTAGGGCCAGAAATAAACGCTATTTTTCTGTGCTTGTTTTCCACCAGATGGTTAACAGCTATTTTAGCTCCTAGTCTGTTATCTACTTCTACATAATGACTTTCTTCAATACCGTAAATACGCCGGTTATAAAAAATGATAGGAAATCCTTTATCGTAGAATTCTTTTACCTTTTGATTATCCATCCGGGCTGAGGCAACAATAATTCCATCTACTCTTTTCCCATTAAGCGTGTTAATTGCTCTTTCAAAACTATTTTCATCTGTTTCTGCATCGATGATAATGACTTCATAATCATATTTCTGAGCTTCCCGCAAGATAATATGAGCTGTTTCCGCATAAAAAGAGTTTGAAATATCCTCCACAATAAGTCCAATCGTATTTGTTTTCTTGCTTGCAAGGCTTCTGGCAATTTCATCTGGTGAAAAACCTAACGTATTGATAGCATCATGCACTCTTTTTCTCGTTTCTTTTCTTACGTGCGGGTAATTATTAAGAACTCTTGAAACGGTAGTTTGAGAAACTTTTGCTAATTTTGCTACATCATAAGCACTCACTCTTCCCTTCAAAATATCATTTCACCTCTCTTGAATGCGGATTCAATTTATTGAAAGCGGATTCATATAATTTGATTTCTTATAATTTATCATATGTTTCTGACTATTGCAACATGTTTTTTCGAATAAAATCAAATACAGTTTTCATGCATTATGATAACTTCTAAATAATATATGTTTAGTCTGGTAACACCCAATCGTATAATACAAGCCAAATTATCATCTCTCACTCATGATAATTTGGCATTTTTCATAAAGTCTCTATTCTTTTCCCTTCTATCCGCTTCCCTCTTAACCGCTACAGTTAATCTACCCATAAAATACTACGGGCTTCCGAAATTCGTTGACAGTACTCATTCTTACCTTAACGATTCTTCAAGTATATCAACCATTTTACCTGAATCAACACAAGACCCTGTCCATTTTTCAATACAATATGCATTTTGAGAAGCAAGCATTTTTATGCCATTTTGAGTGAATGCCCCTTTATTTCTTGCTTGTTTCAAAAATGCAGTTTCATATGGATTATAAATAATATCTGATACAAATACATTTTCTTTTAATTTTTTCACTTGAATAGGTGTTTCATGCTTATGCGGCCACATTCCTATCGAGGTCGTCTGAACGATTATATCATATTGTTCTAAATTGTCTTCTGCTTCCTCCAAGGAAATCGTCCTTGTTTTTATACGGTTCTCGTTTAACCCTTTTAAATTTTCTGCTTTTTCTAGCGTTCTATTTGCTATGTCTATTTTGACATGATTATGTTGAGAAAGGGTATAGTAGATGGAGCGTGCAGCACCACCTGCTCCGATTAACAGCACATGTTCATTTGTTAATTCCGAAATGCCCATATCTTCTTTTGCAGCACTGAGCCACGCTTGACCATCGAGATTAAAGCCTACATACTTTCCATCAATTAAATGTACAACATTTACAGCACCCGTTGTTAATGCAGTAGGGGTTAATTCATCTAAATAGGAAAGAATCTCACTCTTAAAGGGTACCGTTACCATAAAACCTTCTATTCCTAACGCTTTCATACCTTTTACGGCATTTTCTAAATCTTTCTGTTCTACATGAAAAGGTTGAAAATAAGCATGAATATTAACAGATGCATAAGCTCTATTCTGAATCAGCGGGGAAAGTGAGTGTGCTATAGGGTTACCTAGTACGCCAAATAATTTTTTCAAATCTTCACCTCTCTACGATGCGTCTTCTTCATTCCATACAATTAATTTAATTTCTGTCATTTCCTCGATTGCAAATTTCAGTCCTTCTCTGGCATTACCACTATCTTTCACACCGCCATAAGGCATTTGGTCAACTCGGAATGTGGGGATATCATTAATCATCACGCCACCTGTCTCTAGAGATTTAGATGCTTGTAAAGCGGTTTGAATATCTTTTGTATAAATACCCGCCTGTAAACCATACCGTGAAGCATTCACTTCTTGAATACCTTCTTCTACGGTTTTTATGGTATTAACAATAACAATCGGAGCAAATACTTCCTGACAAGAGACCTTTAAATCCCGATCCGCATTTGTAATAATTGTAGGAAGTAATATATTACCTTCCACTTCCCCGCCTGCAATGACTTTACTTCCTGCTGAAGCTGCTTCCTTAACCCAGCTTACCGCTCTATCCAAATCATTTTTAGAAATAAGACAAGAAACGTCGGTCTCTTCATCCAATGGATTACCTAGTACGAGTTTTTCTGCTTCCGCTTTGAATTTCGCAATAAATTGGTCATATAATTCTTCATGTACATAAATACGTTGCAGTGAAATACACACCTGCCCCTGATTGGAAAACGAACCCACTACACACTTAGGAACAATTTTTTCTATATCTGTGTTTTTATCAATAATCAGGCCTGCATTAGAACCTAATTCCAAAGCCACTTTTTTCAAACCTGCCTGCGCATTAATTCTTTTTCCTACCTCAGGACTTCCTGTAAATGTAATCATGTTTACTTTCTCGCTATTCACCAACTGATCTCCAACAATTTTACCACTTCCTGTTACGATATTCAGACAGCCTTTTGGCAGTCCTGCTTTATCAAGTAATTCTGCTAAAAAATAACTCGATAAAGGCGTCTGAGATGCCGGTTTTAAAACAATTGTATTACCTGCTGCAATTGCCGGTCCAACTTTATGAGCTACTAAATTCAAAGGGAAATTGAATGGTGTAATAGCAGCAACTACCCCTACAGGTTCTCTAAGTGTATATCCTATTTTATTTGCTCCATTTTGGGCTGCATTCATTGGAATCATTTCCCCACACAACTGCTTCGCCTCTTCTGCAGCAAATTTATATGTTTCAATCGTTCGCTCCGTTTCTGCTCTAGAATATTTCATTGGCTTTGCTGCTTCTAATGAGATAAGTTCCGCTATCTTTTGTTTACTTTCCTCTAATAACTTCACTAAATTCTCAAGAATATCGGCTCTTTCAAAAGCAGTTAAACTACGCATTACTTCCCTGTTTCGATAAGCAGCCTCTATCGCTTCTTTAACTTGACCATCAGATGCTTCTGGAATTTCAGCTATTTTTTCACCTGTAAAAGGAGAAAATAGATCTTTATATCGTTCAGCTTCACACCATTCCCCGTTAATAAACAGTTTTTTTCTCATCATATTCCTCCTCACAAAAATATCTATTCTGATTCTTACCCACTATCTGGCCAAAACTCCACCATCAACAGGAATCAATGCTCCTGTTACATAATCCGATGCGGAAGAAGATAAAAATAATGCAACACCACAAACATCTTCTGGGGTTCCCCACCGTCCTGCCGGAATTCTTTCATCTACTTGTGGTCTTCTTGCAGGGTCACTTTCTAAATCTGAATTCATAGAAGTTAACATATATCCCGGAGCAATCGCATTAACTTGAATACCATATGAAGCCCATTCATTGGACAAGGATTTTGTTAATTGTAATACTGCCCCTTTGCTCGCTGAATACGCTGATGAATGGTAGGCTCCAAAAACAGATACAATTGATCCAAAATTGATAATTTTCCCGGAACTCTGTTCCTTCATTGCTATTGCTGCTAATCTCGATAACGCAAATACGCTTGTAACATTTAAGGTAATAATTCTATCCCATTTATCAAGCGGGAAATCTTTAGCCGGTCTTCTTTCAATTAATCCCGCACAATTCACCAGAATATCTACGCCTCCACCTAATTTATCAATCGCCTCATAGAATACTTCTTCGATTCTTTCCAGATCCATTAGATTTCCTTGTATAGGATGAATTTGATTTTCACTCGTCTCTAATTCCTTTAAATCATGGATCTGATCAGATATATCAATAGCTGCTATTTCTGCACCTTGTTGATAATATTTTTCTGTTAACACTCTGCCTATTCCTTGAGCAGCTCCTGTTATAAGCACTTTTTTACCTGTTATTTCAAACACATTATCACCCTCTTGGTTTGCTAGTTTACGTGTATTCCTTTATCTATCAGTGCGTTAGCGATTTCCATTAACCCTTCAGAAATGGATGGATGTGCTTGGGTTAGGCTAGCAAGTTCATCCACAGTGCCTTCAAGCTGCATATAGGACGCAGATTGACCAATCATTTCTGTAACGTGGGAACCAACCATCGTCACGCCTAATATTTCTCCATAGTTCGAATCAATCAGTACTTTGATAAACCCCTCAGTTTCTCCCATCGCCAAAGCTTTTCCATTCCCTGAGAGATCATACTTACCTGCACGATAATCCATATTCCTATCTATTAGTTCCTGTTCATTATAACCTACACTTGCTATCTCTGGTTTTGTATAAATACAACGGGGCATCCATTGATAGTTGATGTTTTTTTTCTTTCCATCCATATTCTCCACTGCTGTTAACCCTTCCTCACTTGCTACATGGGCGAGCTGTAAACCGCCAATAACATCACCTGCTGAATAGATGCCATCAATGCTTGTTTCCAACTGTTCATTCACTGCTATAAAAGAACCATTCTTATTTAGCTGAAGCGAATCAACAGCCGATAAATTAGGCCTGCGTCCAACCGCAATTAAGACTTCACTCGTCTCTACTTGTTTATTTTCTCCTTTTTGCGAAGAAAGATTTATTTTCTTAACGCCGTTCTTCTCAGACATAGAACGTACCTGATGTTTCAACAGTATCTTAATTCCTTTTTTCTTTAGACTTTTCAATAACGCTTTCGAAGCGTCTTTATCCTCTGAAGGAATAACTCGACCACTCATTTCAACAATCGTTACTTCTGTATTTAAGCTGGATAAGATATTCGCCATTTCCACACCGATTACTCCTCCACCGATAATCAGGATAGATTCCGGTATTTCCGTAATATGAAAGATGGTGTCTGTTGTATGATAATCTACTGTATTGACACCTTCTATAGGCGGAATGACTGGTGTACTCCCTGTTGCTATTAAAATCTTATCTCCAAATAGAGTTAATGTATCATTATCTGCTTTTTTTATGTTTATCTGCTTGTTCGTTTCCACACTAGCCATTCCATTGTAAACGGATATATCTCCACTTTTTAAAAGCTGATTGATCCCCATTCGAAGTGTTTCTATGACTTTATCTTTCCTGGAAATCATATCTTCCAAGGAAAAATAAAGGTCGGAAACCTTTATTCCCCAGTCATCCGCCTTTTTTATATCCTCAATAATTTCTGTATGCCTCAACAGGGTTTTGGAGGGAATACATCCCCTGTTGAGGCATGTCCCTCCTAAATAATCACTCTCCACCAGTGCTGTTTTCTTTCCATTCTTAGCAGCTCTTATGGCAGCAACATATCCGGCAGGTCCTCCACCTATAATTACAACATCAAAATTTGTCATAGCTATCACCTCTAAACCATTAATTTATAAGGATTTTCAAGCAAGTCCTTTAAATCGGTTAAAAACTGTGCAGCCGGTGCACCATCAATAATCCGGTGATCAAAAGACAAACTTAAACTCATCATAGAGCGAATAGAAATATCATCCTCCAGTACTACTGGCTTTTTCTGTATTCTTCCAACACCTAAAATTGCTGCATTTGGACTGTTTATAATCGGTGTAAATCCATCGACTGCATACATCCCCAAATTACTAACCGTAAATGTACTTCCTGCAAAATCATCGTGAAGAAGTTTTCCATCACGAGCTTTTTTTCCAAGTATTTTTGTTTCTCTTGTTATAGCAGCCAAGCCCTTCTGGTCCACATCCTTGATAACTGGTACAACCAAGCCATCCTCTACTGCTACAGCCATCGCTAAATTAATTTTCGAGTGATAAATAATTTCATTCCCCTCGAGCTGAATATTGATTCCTGGGTTCTTTTTTAAACCGACTGCAGTTGCCTTCATTAAGATATCATTAAAAGAAATACGAATCCCGGCTTCCTCTTCAATCACTGGCAGTAATTGCTTACGAAGCCTCACCACACTTGTCATATCAATTTCAGAGTTTAATGTCACATGAGGAGATATAGACGCGCTTTCAGAAATACGATCAGCTATCACTTTCCGCATTCCTTTAAATGGTACACGCTTATTTTCTTCGTTACGTTGACCTTCCTGACTCTGACTCGATTGAGGTAGAAATAAATCCTTCTTTTGAATTTTTCCACGGTCACCTGTGCCTTGAATCGTCTCTAAGTTGATATTTTGATCTTCAGCAATTTTCTTCGCTAAAGGAGTTACCTTTTTGCTATGTTCATTGATATAATTCTGTACATCTTCTTTTTGAATTCTTCCCAATGGCCCGGAACCTTGCACTTCACTCAGATTGATCTGAGTATCTTCTGCAAGCTTTCGCGCAGCAGGAGTTCTTCTCACCTTGCTTTCTTCTGCCTGATTGGGAGAGGTCTCTTTTTCTATAACGCTATCTATTTTCTTTTCTTTTTTTTCTATTTCTTTTAACTCTGTTTCTCTAGAAGAGGAATCACTTCCTTCTAAGTCATCGATATTCTCTCCTTCTTCTCCAATAATTGCTATGGGTGTCTGTACAGGAACTATTGAATCTGCTTCATACAAGGTTTTCAGAAGCGTTCCTTCTGTCTCTGCTTCGATTTCCATGGTGATTTTATCGGTTTGTACCTCAACAAGCGGATCGCCTTCTTCGACTGCTTCTCCAACTTGAACTAGCCAGGAAACAATAGTTCCTTCCTCCATCTGTGCTCCTAATTTTGGCATTAACACGTTTTCAGCCATTTCAACACCTCCTTATCTATTCATTAACTTCTTACACTCACGGATAATATCATTCACTTGTGGAACAGCTGCTTTTTCCAATGTAGGATTGTATGGTATTGGAGTTGGTTTCCCTCCTAAACGACTAACTGGTGCATCCAGAAAATCAAACGCATCACTTTCACCTATCATACTGGCAATCTCTGCCCCATATCCGCCTCTTTCCACTGCTTCATAGACAACTAACGCTCTACTGGTTTTCTTTACAGATTGAATAATCGTCTCTTTATCTAAGGGTACTAGCGTTCTTGGGTCAATTACTTCAATATGGATGTTATCGCTTTCTAATTCAGCAGCTGCTTCCAGAACTCTTTTTACCATCGCTCCAGTTGCTACAACGGTAATGTCTGTCCCTTCCTTTTTGATATCCGCTTCACCTAAGGGAATAGTATATTGTTCTTCCGGTACTTCTCCTTTTTCTCCATAAAGCAGCTTATGCTCATAAAACAAGACTGGATTATCATCCTCTATCGCAGCTTTCATCAAGCCTTTCGCATCACGAGCATTAGATGGTTGAACTACTTTCAGCCCTGGAATATGCGCTGTCCAAGCTTCCAAACTTTGCGAATGCTGTGCCGCAAATCCTGCACCAGAACCTCCTGGTAATCGGATGACCACTGGTACATTCGCCTTACCGCCAGACATATAGCGGATTTTCGCTGCTTGATTCACAATATTATCCATTGCAATCATAATAAAATCGGAGAATTGGATTTCTAAAATCGGGCGCATCCCTGTAATAGCTGCACCTACTGCAGCACCGCTTATGGCCGCTTCAGAAATGGGTGTATTTTTTATTCTGTCATCGCCAAATTCATCCGTCATTCCATTCGTAAGCCCGAAAGCTCCACCGTAAATTCCAATATCTTCCCCCAACATAAACACATCATTATTTTCCCGCATTACTTGACTCATCGATTCCTTAATAGCTTCTGCATAAGTAATTTCTCTCATTGAAAATGATCCTCCCTCTACAAATAGATATCCTTCATAAGCGTGTCTTCATTTGGTTCATCACTGCTTTCAGCAAATTCTACTGCTTGATCAATCTTCTTTTCTACCTGCTCAGCGTATTCTGTAAACAACTCTTCTGTAATAACATCGCTTTGAATTAAATTCTCTTTAAAGAGGGCAATAGGATCCTTCTGTTTTCTCCATAATTTTTCTTCTTCCCTCGTTCTATATTCTCTTGCATCACTCTTTGAATGTCCTTTCCATCTATATGTTTGGGCTTCAATTAATGTTGGTCCTTCTCCATTCTTTGCTCTTTCCACAGCCTTTCGTGTTGTCTCAGCAACTTCCAATACATCATTCCCATTAATGGTGCATCCAGGGATACCATACGACTTTGCACGTTCTGCAATATTCTCTATATTGACCATTTCCTTTATCGAGCCTGACATTCCATAAAGGTTATTCTCACAGAAAAAGATGACAGGCAGCTTCCATACTGAAGCCAAATTGACTGCTTCATGAAATGCCCCTTCGTTGGTAGCTCCATCTCCAAAAAAGCAAACGACGACATATCCCAAATCTTTCATTTTCGATGTCATTGCCGCTCCAACACCTAATGGCAATCCAGCTGCTACAATACCGTTGGCTCCAAGATTTCCAACATTAAAATCAGCGATATGCATTGATCCGCCCTTGCCTTTGCAATAGCCTGTTTCCTTTGCAAGTAATTCCGCCATCATTCCATTCACTTCTGTTCCTTTTGCAATACTATGTCCGTGACCTCTATGATTACTTGTAATCTTATCTTCTTTCGTTAGCGGAACACAGGCGCCTACCGCAGTCGCTTCCTGTCCAATACATAAGTGCATTGTTCCGTGAATTTTACCTTGCTGAAAGAGCTTTTCAACCCTTTCTTCAAAACTTCTAATCAACATCATGTCGTAAAGCATCTTTTTTAATTCTTCTTGAGAATATCCAAGTTCCTTTATATCTGCCATCCAGTTAACCTCCCACATTTTTTTGTAAACCTTTTCTTTTTATTCTTGCAAATATTATGCCAGTTACGAACTACTTAAAAAGAGGATATAACCCTATGTTATCCGCTTACATTGATGTATAATAGAATCAACGTTGCATATTAACATCATTTATAGTTTATTGATGCAAGGAGGCAATTTATGAAAATAGAGCATTTTGTTTCTAAAGTCGATCATATGGGCGTTCTACTATTAAATCAGCAAAAGAAAATACTTTTTCAAAATAAACTGGCAAAGCAATATACATATTACCTGGGAACGATCCTTGATTCTGTTATATCGGAAGATAATTCTTTTTGTATATTAGACTATCCGGCGGAGATATCCACCTTCAACTATAATCAATATATTGTTGTTTGCGTCAATCCTCGGGATGATTTTGTACGGTTATCAAAAGAGAAAGAAACATTACAAGAACTGCGTCAGGAATTAAATGAGGTAATTAATTCTTCTTTTGACGGAATTGTCATATCTGATGAAAGAGGTACGATTATTCATCAAAACCCCTCCTATGAAAAAATAACTGGCCTAAGCAGTGAAGAACTGATTGGACGAAGCTTGAAAGAGCTGGAGGATGAAAAAGTGATTGATGAATCAAGCAGTTTAAAAGCATTACGGGATAATAAAGAAATAACAATTATCCAGAAAATTAATACAGGGGCTTCTGTGCTTATTTCAGCTGTACCTATCCGTAATAAAAATGGTAACATTAAAAAAGTTGTAAATAATGTCCGTGATCTTTCCGAATTAAACATGCTAGAAACAGAAATAAAGAACCTAAAAAAGAAAAATCAAGCGATTCACGAAGAATTGGAACTATTAAAACACCAAAAGTCCCCAGAAGATTCGATTATTGCACATTCAGAGGGAATGCAAGAGGTGTTGAACCGCGCTTTACGAGTTGCACATATTGACTCTAGCGTCATTGTACAAGGACCATCTGGTGTAGGAAAAGAAAAGATAGTGGAATTGATTCATAAGAATAGTATCAGAAGTGAAAAGCCTTTGATTAAAGTAAACTGTGGCGCTATTCCTGAAGCTCTTCTTGAATCAGAATTATTTGGTTACATATCTGGTGCATTTACGGGTGCAAGTCAAAAAGGAAAAGCCGGGTTGTTTGAAGCGGCTAATAAAGGTACTATATTACTTGATGAAATTGGAGAAATGAATAAAGATTTACAGGTAAAATTACTGCGGGTTATCCAAGAAAGAGAAATTACCAGAGTAGGAGATACTCGTCCCATCCCTATTGATGTTAGAATTATAGCTGCTACACATCGTAATTTAGCTGAGATGGTTGAGATAGGAACATTTCGAAATGATTTATACTATCTTCTGAATGTCATCCCTATCCACATACCACCTTTAAAAAATAGAAAAAAAGATATAATCCCTTTAGTCTATCACTTTTTAAAAGACATAAAAGCAAAATACGCCATTGAGCGTAAGTTTTCAGAAGATGTTCTACAAAGTTTCCGTAATTATGACTGGCCTGGAAATGTGCGCGAATTACAAAATCTCGTAGAACGAGTAGCAGTAATGTCCACCGAACCGGAAGTGGAAATGAAGGATGTACAGAAAGAGTTACAGATAAATATAAATCCGACTAAACCGACTATCTCATTAGAAGAAGTAAAGTCATTAAAAGAACAGATAGAAAACCATGAAGCAGCTATTATTGAGGATATGGTTGGAAAATATCCAAGTATTCGGAAAGCAGCAACTGCTTTAAGTGTTGATCAGTCAACGCTTGTACGTAAAATGAAAAAATATGGGATTGAGAAACATTAAGTGATTGGAAAGATTGAAAAATGGCCCCCGCAAAGAGGGGCCATTTTATTGAGAAGGTTGAAATAATTCGAGCGTAATACCATCCGGGTCAAGAAAATAACATGTATAACCTCCTTTATTTCTTCCATGCTCTATTTCTACAGGAGATGATTTGAATATTACATTATTTTCAATCAAACTTTCATAAGTTTGATGTATATCATCTACTACTAATGCTAAATGAGCACTTCCAATATTACATGTCTGAACATCTATTTTCTCCCCTTTTGGTGAATAATATTGATTAAGCTCCAATAAATGCCCCGAAATTCCAACATTATTGTCTCCTTTTATTTTCAGCATAACTGCTTCTAAGTCCGCATCAGGATAACCTACAAACTCACGTGTATAAGTATTAGACTGTCTTTGTCTATGCACTACTTCAAAATTTAGAAAATCTGTATAAAATTTAATCGACCTTTCTATATCGCTCACTGTAAAAGCTGTATGCCAATGACTAATAATCATAATATCATCCTTTTAAAATTATTTACTAATCAGATAATAACTCAGGTAAGAAAGTACTGATTTCTGGAACAAATGTGACTATAAGCAGAACAGACAGGATAGCAATAAATATTATCCCAACATATTTGAAAGTGCTCTCAAAACGTATATTAGCTACTTTTGATGCTATAAATAAATTTATACCCAGCGGAGGTGTAATTAGTCCAAGTGAGAGGTTCATACACACAACAATCCCAAAATGAACAGGATCCACTCCTAAAGGCAAAACGATTGGTAATAATAATGGAACAAAAAGAATAACTGCTGCCACGGTTTCAATAAACATTCCTACTAAAAGGAGAAATACATTAATCAACAATAAAATAATTATCTCATTTGTCGTTATATTAGAAATAGCAGTTGCAATTTGCTGTGGAATCTGTTCCATGGAAAGTACCTGTCCAAAAAATGAAGCAGCGCTAACAAAAATCATAATTGTTCCTGAAGTTAGAGATGCTTTTTTAAACACTTCACCTAATTGAGATATTGTAAGTTCTTTATAAATAATTACGCTGACTAAAAAACTATAAACTACTGCAATAACTGCGGCTTCTGTTGGGGTCACAATGCCACCATAGATCCCCCCAAGAATAATTACCGGTGCTAAAAGACCATACTTTGCTTCATTTAATGCAGACCAAAAGCTTTTCTTGCTTTCAACTTCATTATTCTGAACTTCGAATTTTTCCTTCTTAGATACAAAATAGTTAACTAAAAGCAGGCTCATAGCCATCAAAAGCCCAGGGATAATTCCAGCAATAAACATATCTCCAATCGACACGCTAGCCATCACACCATATAAAATAAATATAATACTTGGTGGAATAATTGGACCCAAAGAGCCCGAACTAGCAGCTAGAGCAGCTGCATAAGGTTTACTGTAACCTTTACTGATCATATATGGAATCATTATTCCACCTACACTTGCTACTGTCGCAGCACCAGATCCTGATATAGCAGCAAAAATAAGGCTAGTAAGAATTGTTACCAAGCCTAAGCCACCCGTTAGACTCTTTACCATACTTTGTATGAAATCAACTAAACGTTTAGCAATCCCGCCTGTACTCATGATTTCACCAGCTAGTATAAAAAAAGGAATTGCTAACAGCGAAAATGAGTCACTAGCTCCAAATGTCGATTGTATGAAAAATGATAAAGGAACTGAGCCTTCAATAAATACAATAACAAACCCGATTAAGGCTAATGCAAATGCGATTGGAATATTTAATAACAATGCACCTATTAAAATTCCTACAATCATAATTAAAATACCAGTCATGCTGTTTCACCTCTTTCTTATGTAGCATTCTTTTCTTTCGATTGGAAACTTTTAATAATTTGAATGATGATCCTTATTGACATCAATCCATATCCTATAGGTATTCCAAAATAAATAATTCCTAGAGGTATTTTCAAAGCTATTGATGTTGAACCGAACATAGACATAGCATAATCAATGCCTAAGTAAGTAACCAAAATAGTTAGCCCCAACCAAATACAATTTCCAACGGTATTAGCAATACCCTTTACTTTTTCCGGCAGTAATTCATGGATTGTTTCAACTTTTATATGTGCTTTTTCTGCAGCAGCATAACTTGCACTAATAAATATAAACCAGACAAAAAGATATCTAGACAATTCTCCTGTCCAAGGTTGTGAAGCATTAAATATATATCTAGCTATTACTTCTATAAACATAGTAATAGTCATGATAGCAAATAGAAGCACACATACATAACCTTCTATCGGGGTTCTTTTATTCAAACTGCTCTCCTCCTTTATTCTAAGCATTTCGGTTGAAATCACTGAAAAAGGTAAAATTATACTATGTTTTCCTTTTAATTTTGGATTTAATACCATTATTTTTATATAATTTTTTAGCTGGACGTAACTAACAAACTCATTTGTTAGTTACGTCCAAATTCTCATTAAGATTGCTATTCTAAGAATTCCAGTGCTTCTTCATAGTTTTCTTCTCCTACTTCGCCAACATTCTCTTCTCTTACAGTTTCTGTAGCTTCCTTGAATAAATCTAATTGTTCAGGAGTTAATTCAACAACGTCAACACCTGCTTCAATCAATCCATCAACAGCTTCTTGTTCTGCTTCAACTGCCAGTTTTCTAGATTCTTCAATGTAGACATCAACAGCTTCATCAAATACCTGCTTGATATCATCAGAAAGACTATTATAAAAATCTTTATTAACCATTAGAACATGTGGGAGTAATATATGATTAGTTAAAGTGATATTTTTATTCACTTCATAAAATCTGTCCCCATAAATTAACGGAGTTGTTGTAGAAACACCATCTATCGTACCTTGCTGTAAACCGGTAAATACCTCACTATAGTCCATTGGAGTTGGATTAGCACCTAACTTAGAGAGAGTCTCTACATGTAAGGTTGCAGCAGAACTTCTAATCCTTAAACCATTTAAATCTTCTGGGGTTTCAATTGCTGTATTTCCATTCATAATGGAGTAAAACCCTAAATCTGTATAACCTAGAACTTCTACATTTTGGCTCTCTCCTACTTCCTCCGCTAACTTATCTCCATAAGGCCCATCGATAAATTCATAAAATTCTTCCCTATCTTGAAATAAAAAAGGCATGTCAAATAGGTTAAAACCTTTTACCCCTGTGGTACTAGCAGTTCCATATGCCGATGAAGTAGAAAGATCGATTGTATTGTTATTTAAAAGCTCTACAATTTGCTCGTCAGAACTAGCTACTGTTCCGCCATTATGAATTTCCACAGATACTTGTCCATCACTGTTTTCTTCAATATATTCTTTGAATTTCACATAGCCTTGGTTTAGGAAATTACTTTCTTCTACTTGGTTTGCCATTCTGATAACCACTTTATCGTCATCCCCGGATTCAGATCCACCCGTTGAATCATTACACGCAGCCAAAAACCCTAAAATAGTAATTAAAAAAAGAACTTTTACCCAAATGTTTCTTTTCAACATATTTCATTCCTCCTGATTATTAAATTAACTTTATATAGTTTTTATCTTTATTTAATTGTTCTTATCTATCATTAATTCTCCACCTATACTAAACAAATCTTCATTAATTTCGATTAGTTCAACCCTTACATTGTCCGGCGTAGTCTGGAGTGTTTCTATTACGGCTTTTGTTATATTACTAACAAGTAGCCGCTTTGTTTCTAGATCTCTTCCTTCAACTAACTTCAATTTAATGTATGGCATGTTACCACATCCTTTTCTAAGGATTTATCTTCCTATAAACCCACCGTCTACTGGTATAACAGCTCCATTAATATAATTTGATTTTTCTGAAGACAGGAATTGCACAATTCCTGATAACTCTTCAGGATTTCCAAACCTATTGGCAGGTATCCTGCTGACGAGTGAATTATATCTTGCTTCATCTTCCAAGATGAAACGGTTTAACTCTGTATGAAAGTATCCAGGTGCAATTGCATTGACATTTATCCCTTCTTTAGCCCACTCATTAGACAAAGATTTTGTCAATTGGGTAACTGCCCCTTTGCTGCTTGAGTATGCAGAGGCATTATATCCCCCTTGTAGAGCAAGTACAGAGGCAATGTTAATGATTCTTCCTCTTTTCTTTTTTCTCATCTCTTCAGCCGCCAATTGACTAAGCCGAAACACCGAAGTTACATTTATATCTAAAATGCTTTGAAAATCTTCAACAGCTAATGTCAAAGCTGGCTGCGGTTTATGAATACCAGCATTATTTACTAATATATCAAGCTCCTCATCTAACAAATTTAAAGCTTCGGAAAAGCTATCTACGAGTGTATCTCTATCTGATAAATCTACCTGCAACCCTTCCGCCTCATACCCTTTTGCTTTCAGCTCACTCACTGTATTTTTTAAATTAGAAGAAATATCCAAAATACAAACCTTTACCCCACATTCTAATAATCCTTTTGCCATGGCTTTTCCTAACCCTTGTACTGCTCCCGTCACTATAGCTTTTTTTCCTTTTAAATCTTCCATTGACACCCTCCTTGTAGACGCTTACATTTTAAAGATTTTCCATTAACTCAATAATATAACCATCTGGATCAAGCATATACAGTGCTTTTGCTCCTTTATTTGCACCAGAAGTAATATCTACTACACCTTTAGATTGGAATTGAACTCCCTTTTCTTTAAAATCTTTATATATGCTTTCTAAGTCATCTACTTTTAAGCAAATATGTCCTGTCCCATAATCACACG
Organism: Oceanobacillus sp. FSL K6-0251; assembly: GCF_038004725.1. Classification (NCBI taxonomy): domain Bacteria; kingdom Bacillati; phylum Bacillota; class Bacilli; order Caryophanales; family Bacillaceae; genus Oceanobacillus; species Oceanobacillus sp. FSL K6-0251. The sequence continues at coordinate 4,582,659 of NZ_JBBORS010000001.1, forward strand.
ATCTCGCATTTCCAGGATATGTTTTGGGGCCACCATATTCTAAAATTTCAATTTCATTTCCACCAGGTATTTTCACAAAAGCTATTTCAACTTTTTCCAACCCTGGTATCTCAACAATTTTAAAAACATAATCTGCTGTAACTGTTTGCGTAGATAGTAATTCTAACCCTAACAAATCCACATAGAAATTTAGTGATTCACTTAAACTCCTAACTGTAATACCACTATGAATAAAGCCAGTAATTCTCCCCATCATTAATTCCCTCCCTTTAACATCATTATTTCTATTCATAGTTCTAATGCAAAAATCATGCCAAGTTCTTTTATCAAATAAGTACATGATTCACTTGTTTATATTAGCATCATTGATGTCCAAAAGCATCATTGATGTTTTTAAACATCACTAAAATAGAAATCTCAGTTTCTTAATCAAATCTTTATGTAGAAGTCTTTATTTTTCTTCTAGTGCGTGTCCAATTAAAAATTATATTAAAAAAACCAAAGAGACTGACCCAAAAGCCAGCCTCTTCCTCTATCATTCCTCTGTAATCGTCGCACCATCGGATTTGATAACATCCTTATACCAATAAAAACTATCCTTCTTATAACGATCCAATGATCCGCCTTCTTCATCCCGGTCTACGTATATAAAGCCGTAACGTTTTTGATAACCATTCAGCCAGCTTAACAAGTCTGTAAAGGACCATGTACAATAAGCCCAAACGTCACATCCTTCATCTACCGCCTTCATCAGCTCATACACATGGGCATTTAAATAAGCAATACGATAGTCATCATGAATCTGATTATCTTCTGTCTTATCATCAAATGCGCCCAATCCATTTTCTGAGATAATGATTGGCAGATTATAGCGGCTTGTGATTTCTTTACAAGCATACCGCAGTCCCATTGGGTCAATTGTCCAATCCCAATCTGTTGTCTCCAGATGCGGATTCGATGGATTCTTGAACAGGCCAGGAATTCCAGTGATTTCCCCTGTTCCTTTTTTGCCGGAAGTGTTCATTTCCCCATAAGGACCGACACCGTCTAATGGATTATATTCCGCTACACTGGTTTGATAATAATTGACTCCCATAAAATCAATCTGTTTTGCTGCGGCTTCTAAAAGAGCTGCATCTTCTGCAGTAACAGTTGGAGCTACTCCTTTTTTCTCTAAGTAGCGATACGTATTCTTTGGATAGCGTCCATAAGCATAGACATCCATCCACCAGAAGTTTTTCAAGTTATCAAAATCTATCTTAGACATGGCATGGATTGGATCAGCGTTTATCGCATAGCTTGGGCTATACGCAAAGCTTGCACCGATTTTGCCGTCAGGGATGATTTCTTTAAACTTCAAAACGGTTTTAGCATGTGCTAAAAAGGCGTGGTGGTTTACTACATAGTACATTTTTTCATTATCAAATTTACCTGGTGGATGCTGCGCAGTCATCCAGCCCAGCGTTGTGAAGATATTTTGTTCATTCATCGTGATCCAATATTTCACTTTATCTTTAAACGCATCAAATAGAACAACCGCATAGTTCACATAATCATCAATAACCTGCTCACTCTCCCAGCCGCCGTATTCTTCTACAAGCGCTTGAGGCAAGTCCCAATGGTATAGCGTAACCATTGGTTCTATTCCATGTTTTAGACATTCATCAATGATATTTTGGTAGAACTCTAGACCAGATTCGTTTACTTCCCCTCGGCCATTTGGAAAAATTCTTGTCCAGGCAATGGAGAATCGATATGTTTTCAATCCCATTTCCGCCATCAAAGCTATGTCTTCTTTATAGCGATGATAATGGTCTACTGCAACTTCCCCAGTCGTTTCTTTAAACGTTTTTCCAGGAATCTGCACAAATTCGTCCCAATTGGATGTTCCTTTCCCATCTTCCTTATGAGCTCCTTCAATTTGGTAAGCAGCAGATGCGCTTCCCCAGAGGAAATCTTTCGGCATTCTTAATTCTGTCATCTTCTTCCTCTCCTTTAAACAATCGTTAGGATACTTTCTAGTTTTTCTACTTTTTCTTTTTCCTGTCCGACAATATCCATAAACTCGTTGCTATTGGTAACGATAATAGGTGTAGTTACGTCGTATCCAGCAGCCTTGATTTTATCGATATCGAACGCTAGTAATGTTTCGCCTTTTTTAACCATTTCTCCTGCTTCTTTTTTAGGGGTGAAATATTTTCCTTCTAAGTTTACTGTATCTAATCCTACATGGATAAGCAACTCTACTCCCGACTCTGATTTCAAACCGATTGCATGCCCCGTTTCAAAAAATACATCTATCCTTCCATCAAAAGGAGCGACAATTTCTCCTTTATCAGGTACGACAGCTATCCCTTTTCCTAAAAGTTCATTTGAAAAAGTTTGATCGTTTACTTCTTTTAAAGAAATCACACAGCCTTCTGCTGGACTGCCAATTTTGATGCCTGTATTTAAAGCATATTTCGTATGTTGTTCTTTATTCTCGTCGTTTTCTTCCTCTTCTCCATCGTTACTCGGAATATCTTCAAAGCCAATGATGTACGTGGCTATAAAAGATATAACGATGGTAACCAACATTGTAATGATGACATAAAGCAGAGTTATCGCACGATCGTCTTCAATATATTGAGGTATCGTTACAATGGCAGGGGTTGCAACCCCGAAAGATTTCAATTGGAATAATCCTCCGACTAAACCGCCCGCTGCAGCACCAATACAGGCTCCTAGCATTGGTTTTTTCAAGCGCAGGGTAACCCCGTATAGTGCCGGTTCTGTAATACCGGCTAATAATGCTGAAAACGCGGAAGAGCCTGCAGTCTGTTTCAAGTCTTTGTTTTTAGATTTAATCGAAACTGCTAAGGAAGCAGCACCTTGAGCCATATTCGAGCATAACTCAGCGATACTGATAAACGCCTCGTAGCCAGTTTGTGCAATGGCACTTAATTTTACAGGAGTAAATGCATGGTGCATCCCGGTGATAACAATAAACGGGAAAACACCTGCAATCAATCCGACCGCAATAAATCCTAAATAATCATGAATCATAAAGACAACATCAGATAGCCCTTCACCTATGATAGCGCCAATTGGTCCCACGATTACCATCACAATAGGCACGGTAATTAAAAGAACCAGCATTGGTTTCAAGAAATTCTTCGTAATTGCCGGTGTAATTTTATCTACTAATGGTTCAATGTAAGATAATAGCCAAACGGATAGAATAATTGGAATAACAGAGTAAGCATAGGTAGCATCCGTTACCGGTATTAGGTTAAAAAATCGAACAGTTTCTCCCGCTTTGCTAGCGTCACCCATAAAGGATATAAAATCCGGATGCAGCAAAATTAGAGCGATACTTGCTGCGTAGTACTGATTTGTTCCAAATTTTTTCGCAGCAGACATCCCTATCAATACAGGCATAAAGTAGAATGCCCCATCACCAATTACCGTTAATAATTGATACGTTTGACTTGTTTCACTTAGCAAACCAATCATCGGCAGAACAATCAAAAGTACCTTGATCATCGCCGCACCAATCAATGCGGGGATAACAGGTGCCATACACCCTGCGATAACATCTAAAACTCTTGAAAATATGTTCTGTTTTTTCTTATTCTCAGGTGGCTGATCATCTGAAGATCCAAAATTCCCCAGATTGTTCAACTCTTTATAAACAGCGCCTACCTCATTACCGATAATAATTTGGTATTGTCCGTTCTTTTTCATGACGTCCAGGACGCCCTGTGTTTTCTTTACTTCTTCGTCATCCACGATAGACTCGTCATTTAATGTGAATCGCAATCTAGTCATACAATGTACGAGACTATGCACATTTTCTGGGCCGCCTACTTTTTTCAATATCTGTTCCGCAACTTTTTGAGCATCCATCGTTTTCCTGTACACCCCTTACTTCCTAATTTTTATACGATTTATTCGTAATTTTTTCAATGTGAATCATAAAATAAAGCTGTTCGTCAGTGTTTAAACGGTAGTTATAATTTGTTTGGATATGATGTGCAATTCTAACAACACACTCATAGCTTTTAATATACTTTGCTTTAAATATTTCAAATAAATCCTCGTTTTCGTCCTGATAGCTCTGTCCGCTAATGACACGTTGGGCAAAGAATTTCAAATGGGTAATGAAGCGGTAATAGTAAATCGAATCCTCATTAAAATCCATTCGGAAAAAGTATTTAATGATATCGATGATTTCTTTCATCAGCTTGGAAATATTCGTGATATCTGCCATATTATCTAATTGGGCATTGATCAAATGCTGTGCAATATAGGCAGCTTCATTTTCATCGAACTTCATCCCAAATTGCCGTTCGATATCATCCAAGGCGATTAAACCGGTTTCAAACTCATCTTTAAATAACCTTTTGATGTCCATTAACATGGGGTTCGTTACTTGAATATCCTTCTTTAGTCGTTCCACTGCACCATGAATATGTTCTGTTAAGGAAATATAAATAACATCGTCAACTGTTTTATCAAACTGTTTTTCTAATATATAAACAATCCGTTCCGTAATTTTCATATACTCCTCAGGAATCTCTGAAACAATCGCTTTCAATCGTTCATTAATCATGGAATCATTCGAAAATATTTTGTAACGCCCCGTCAGTTCAATTTGTTCCCCATTCTTTTTACCAAAAGCCAGTCCAACTCCCATGACAATGACTTCCTTGCCATGCTCGTCATGCGAGATGAATGCATTATTATTTAATATTTTTTCAATTTTCATACGTTCTCCCTCCGAACACGCAAAAAAAGCAGGCAAAACCACAAAAAATCCCCTCTACCCTTCGATAGACGCGATACGTTTTGAGGTTTTGCCTGCCTGACAGTTACAATCCTTATTTTATATTAGAGATATTATCATAATTAAAAATAGGAATCAATACCTTTTAAAGAGTTTTAACACTCCGTCCCCTTAAACACTTCGTCCACCCACAGAAAAAAAGCGCACCAGCCAAGGGTACGCTTTTTCATTCACTTTATCTATCAAACGTCACTTTTTCTTCTGTATCATGTAAAACAATAGACGCCTCACTTGGCTTTGTATGAGCAATCACTTTTCCATCTCTGAAGGAATGTGTTACCGTTGCCTGCTTGCGAACAGCATCATACTCATTATCAGCGGATAAGACGATGAAATTCGCCGGCTTGCCTGCTTCAATACCATATTTGTCTTCAATATGAAGTGTTTTGGCACTGTTTTGAGTAACCAGGTCAATGGAATTAACAATTTGCTCATAGCCCATTAACTGCGATGCATGGATCCCCATATGCAATACCTGAAGCATGTTGCCCGTTCCCAGCGGATACCATGGATCAAAAATATCATCATGGCCAAAGCAGATATTCATTCCTGCTTCCTGCAATTCTTTGACTCGGGTTAAACCGCGGCGTTTTGGATACGTATCGAATCTACCCTGAAGATGAATATTTACAAGCGGGTTAGACACAAAGTTGATATGAGACATCTTCAGCAGACGGAATAGCTTTGATGTATAGGCATCGTTATAAGAACCCATTGCTGTCGTATGGCTCGCTGTTGTACGTTCGCCCCATCCGCGCTCATAAGCTTCTTTTGCGACTACTTCTACAAAACGAGACTGCTCATCGTCAATTTCATCACAATGAATATCTACTAATTTATCGTACTTTTCAGCAAGGTCAAATGCGACTCTCATCGAATCGACGCCGTATTCTCTTGTGAATTCAAAATGCGGGATGCCGCCGACAACATCAGCCCCCATTTTCAGCGCTTCCTCCAAAAGTTCCTTTCCATTCGGATAGGATAAAATCCCCTCCTGCGGGAAAGCAACCAACTGGATATCTACATAAGGAGCCATTTCCTGCTTCACTTCCAGCATTGCTTTTAAGGCAGTCAGTTCCGGATCAGTCACATCCACATGCGTACGGACATGCTGGATGCCTTGAGCAATCTGCCATTTCAATGCTGTTTTAGATCTTTTTTTCACATCTTCTATGGTGAGTGTTTCTTTGCGTTCCGACCAGCGCTGGATTCCTTCAAATAACGTTCCGCTCTGATTCCATGCAGGCTCGCCTGCTGTTAACGTTGTATCTAAATGAATATGCGGTTCAATAAAAGGCGGAAGAACCAGCCCACCATGTACATCCATTACTTCTTTATCTTCAGATTGCGGAAGCTCCTGCGTTACTGCGTTAAATTTACCATTTTCTATAACGATGTGCCAAAGGCCATCTTTTCCTCTAAGCTTTGCATTTTTAATAATCACTGACTATCTCATCCTTCTCTTTTAATGGTACGGTGACCGTTTCTTTTTGTGACACTATTTTCATTCCGGCCACATAAATGATTGTTGTTCCTAACAATGCATTGATTGGCGGAATTCCCGGGGCAAAATTAGCAACAGCGACACCGCCTGCCCAGGCAATAATTGCTACCCAGTTTACAGATTTAAATGTCATTGTTTCAAAGGGTTCATATTTTCTGCGGCGGACCAGATAATAATCTGCTAATATGATTGCTCCAATCGATGGCAGTGCAGATCCGAGAACATTTAAGAATCCAACAAAATTATTGTATAACCACATGGCAGCAATTGTCCCAACAATTCCGTTGAACACGACGATTTTTTTCTTGGAAAACTTGGTAATGTTTGCAAATCCTAAACCAGACGCATACAATGCACTATCATTAGTTGTCCAAATATTTAAGCCTAACACAATAATAGCAGGAATCATCAGCCCTTGTAAAAACATCACATCCGAAATATCCGCCATACCGAAGGCCATCGCGCCAACTGCTCCAAATAAAAACATCAATGAATTTCCAAGGAAGAAAGCAATAATATTTGCGGTTACTGCCGATTTCGCTGATTTTGCAAAGCGGGCAAAGTCAGGCGTAAGCGTTCCGGCACTGATAAATGACCCTACACAAATCGTTAACGCTAATCCGACACTGATTACCTGTGCTGGTTCATAAGCAAATAGTTCATGGATTCCGCCCATTGTATTTGCCGAGTTAACCATGGAGTAGCTTCCAAAAATAGCGATCGCCGGAACTGCAATAAATCCCAGCAGTGTTAAAGTTTTCATGCCAAAGATTGCCGAAACAGTCATCAATAAGCCAAAAATCCCGATTAACAGATAGACATTTGCCCCTGTTGCTTTGGCAGCCGGAATAGCAAACATCGCCAGTCCTACCCCAAACCAGCACACTTGTGTAGAAGCAAGCAAAAAGGAGGTTAAATAAGAACCTTTTTCTCCAAAGGCATAACGTGCTAATAAATGCGTAGATAATCCTGTTTTAGAAGCAATATAAGCTAAGGAACCTGTATAAAGCCCAAGAATCAGGTTACCAGCCAGTACAATCCAAATAAACGTAGAAAAAGAAAGGCCAGTTCCTAATGTTCCCCCAGACATCATACTCGCTGAGAAAAAGCTGAGCGACAGCATAACCGCTAATATCTTCCAAAATCCATTTCGATGCGTCTGCGGCACTGCCTGCAATGAAAATTCTTTATCTATTTGTGACATACCAATTCCTCCAATATTTTCAATATAAGAAACTGGCACCGAAAAAACTTGATTCTTTCGAGATTATAGACAAGAAAAAAGCTCCCTGTCCAATCCCTGACAAGAAGCTTTTCCTAAATAGCATACAATTGAATGTACCTTTCCTAAAGGTACTCCACATGGTAACTATTCTATTCGCGCTGTCCTTGTCAGCCTCTCTGGACTGATTTAAAGGTACCAGTATATTTATCAAAATATATTATGGCATAAAGTTGCCGGATTGTCACCTTGGAAATATTGGCAAGTTGTATTTATGGTATTCCGTACACGTCTCATCCAATGAGTTGATGCTTATTTCCTAAACTTCGCCTCTCGTTCCATCACCACCCTATAATGATGCTCCTCGTGAATCCTTAAAAGCTTCACCACTTGCACCACATTCGGGTAACCAGGCACAGGATCAGGGTACCTTATCCAGTAACATTGTTCTTTGGTAAGTGATGCTACACATTTCTTCATCTTTTCCGTTTCTTCTTCCAATAAATCTCGCAACTCCAGCAGCGTGTATTCCCGCTTCATTTTAGGCTTCAAAATAAAGGGCGCCTTCATTGTTTTTCCGCTATATATATTAGACATATCATCCATATACCGCTTCACCTTGGACCGGCGAACCTTCATATAAACACGGGCTATCGGCAAGTAATAGACAGATGCCATTCGCGTAAGCTTCAGCAATAAGTAGCAATGGTAAATCGATTCTGCAATACTCCATTTATCAGGAACTGCTCTAGTGTGAATCGATGACTTGAAAATTTCTGTATGGAAATAGTTTGCTTCTAATTTTATTATAACACTCATGTCTCTAATATTTTATTTCTTCAGCTAACATTAACTTGTCTGATGGCTAGGACATCGTATCCGTCGTACTTTATTCCTTGAATTCTTTCTTAAAGTGTAATAAAAAACAGGGTTGCTATATCATGGAGTTGACACAGAGACCCTGTTTCTCTTCTACTTAATCAAAATTCTATATAATGCTTAGCTTTATCAAATAAATACATTTAATACCATCGCAAATCCAAAAGCAACGAATGCAAGGATGGTTTCCATCACTGTCCATGTTTTAAATGTTTCTTTTACCGTTAATCCCATGTACTCTTTAACGAGCCAGAATCCAGCATCATTTACATGTGACAGCATTAAAGAACCTGCGCCAGTTACAATAACAAGTAATTCCAGATTTACTCCGGTCATATTCGCAACAACAGGAGATACAATTCCGGCTGATGTCGTTAAAGCAACCGTCGCTGAACCTGTTGCTACTCTGATTAACCCTGCAACCAAAAAGGCAAGGACAAGCGGCGATAAGGAAATCTGTTCAGCCATGGAAGCAATTGCTTCGCCGACACCGCTATCAATAAGGATTTGCTTAAATCCGCCTCCAGCACCGATAATAAGAATAATAGAAGCTAGCGGCAACAGGCATTCATCTGTTAACTTTTTAAGCAGATTTCGATTCATTCCCTGGCGATATCCCAAGAAATAATACGCTGCGAAAACAGAAATTAACAATGCAATTACGGGACTGCCGATAAATAAGAAGAACTGCTCTATTAATCCTGTCATTGGCAGGTGTGGTGCAAATACAGTTAAACCCATAAGTATAACTGGTAATAAAATAATAAAGAAGGAAATACCAGTGCTTGGCAGTTCATTGTTTGTTTTTGTTTCTACACGGATTAATTCTGGCTCACCAACAGGAACCACACGTTTGTGAATCCATTTTGCAAAAACAGGTCCGCCAATAACGGCTGTTGGAAAGGCGATCAGCAGGGAATAAAGCAATACCTGTCCCATGTCCGCTCCATAAATTCCAATCGCCGTCATCGCTCCTGGGTGAGGAGGAACAAGACCATGCACAATGGATAAACCTGCAAGAATCGGAATTCCAATTAACAAAATGCTCTGTTTCGTTGATTTACGTATTGAGATGGCCAATGGAAGTAAAATAACCAGACCAACTTCAAAAAATACTGGAATCCCGATGATAAAACCGGATAATAACATAGCCCACGGGAGCTTATTTGAACCAAATCTTTTCGTAAAAAAGTCGGCTACCTGCATCCCGGCGCCAGAGTCAGACATCATTTTTCCCAGAATCGTTCCCAAAGCTAATATCCCAATGAGATGTCCCAGCACATCCCCTACACCTGCTTCATATGCGTCGACGATCTCTCCCATTTGCAGCCCTGAAAATATTGCCAGAAACAGACCGGCTACTGTTAAACTAATAAATGCATGCCATTTCCACCATGACACCCCTAAAATAACTATAATGATAGAGACAACCGTTATCCCTAATAAATATAACTCCATTCTTTTTCCTCCTAAGCAATCGCTTACAACTACACCTCTAAAATAAAACTTTTTTAAAGGCGAATTCACCCGTCTCTTACCAGTGTATGAAGCGCGTCATTTATTGATTGAAATCATTATAAGTAACCGTATAATTATGCTTGGAAGTATGATAGTATCCTTCACTGTATTCCAATACCTTCCCCTTAGCATCACTGGATTTCCGCATTCTTTTTAATACCATGGCGTCCTTTTCCAGATTCAATATTTCACTGACATGTTCTGGCGCAGCAGATATCGTGAATTCATCACGAAACGATTCCAAGCGAATATTATTTTCCTCTAAAAAGCGATATAAAGAATTAATTTGAATATCCGCTGTATCCACGGCAAGATCCAATAAAATATAATGGGTAAAGTAAATATACGGCTCATGATTTAGTAAATAAATGCGATTTATTTTCAAGCATTTTTCTCCAAAATAGGAATATAATGGCATTTCAAGAGACAAGTTGATGCTATCTATGCTGATAATCTTTTTAGTAATGTGATAGCCTTCTTCCACCAATATTTCTGTAAAACGCTTCCCTTTAGAAAGTTTGGCATTTGCAACATTTGCAATCACTTTTGTCCCGACACCACTTCTTTTTTCAAGATACCCTTCTTGAACCAACTCTTTGATCGCATTTCTTATCGTAATCTTACTTACACGAAACTCTTTCTCTAATTGAGGTTCTGAGGGAATAATGGTATGAATAGCATATTCACCATGTAATATCCGGTCCTTTAATATCTCTTTAATTTGTAAATATAGCGGGCCGTTTCTCTTCATAACATTCATTCCCTGTCCCTCTCCTTCACTTAACGTTTTACGTCTCCTACTGTTCCAGACATAGCAGCTAATATCTCCGCTTCTGTTGACATTGGCGTATCTCCGACAATCGTACATGCAAGCATGCCTGCAGCTGCTGCAAATTCGACTGTTTTTTCTGGTGTATAATCAGATAATTCCCCATGCAGGATTCCACTTGTATACGCATCCCCAGCGCCAATACGATCATATACAGAAAAGGTAATATTTCTAGAAAACACAAATTCTTCTGCTGTATACATATAGCCTTTTAAGGAATGTGTATTATCGGTATTAATCCCCCGGTGTGTACCTGCAATCGTTTGAATATGATACTTTTTTGCTACTTTCGGAATTAATTCCTGCAGCTGCTCTTCTCTTTCTGTCTTTTCCGTTTCCATCCCTAATATATACATTGCATCTTTTTCATTCATCATCACGATATCCGCTAAAGAAAGCATATCCTCATAATGCGGTTTTGCTTCCTCATAACCCCCATCCCATAAAGAAGGACGATAGTTACAGTCAAAGCAAACTTTTCCGCCTTTTTCTTTTACCAATTTAGCCAGGGTCTTCATACTTGCACGAACTTTATCTGTCATCGCCAGGCTGATTCCACAAAAATGGATAACGTCCGTATCGGCTGCAATCGAATCGAGATCATAATCAGAAATATCCGCTGTATTAAATGTGCTCTCTAACCGATTGGTATAGGTGACACGGCTGGAACGCTGCCCAAAACCATTTTCCAAAAAGTACATTCCAATATATTTGCCGTTTCTTGCAATAAAATCACGCTCTATTCCTAAGCGCTGCAAGAAAGATATTGCTGCATCTCCTAAAGGATTATCCGGCAATTTTGTAACAAGATATCCACGGTGTCCAAGCTTTGTCATAGCAGAAGCAACATTTACCCCTGTGCCCGAAAAGGAATACTGTAAATTGTTTGCCTGCGTGAGTAATTCGTATCCAGGTACTTGCAAACGCATCATTACTTCGCCAAATGAAACAATATTCTTAGACATATTTATCAACCAATTCTTTACTGATAGCTAAAAGCTTTCTAACATCTTCCTCATTGGTTTTTCCGGTTTCTTTGTTAATAATAGAAGAATAAACATGAGGAATTACTTTAGGCACTTTTGCTTCTAATGCAATCTCTAAAATTTGGGCGAAGTTATCCAAATCAATACCGCCTGTTGGCTCTAATGCAAATCCTTCTTCGCCGCAAGCGGCAGCAACTGCACGAAATTCTTCTTCCGTTTGCAATCCTTTCATTGGGAAGTATTTCAACGCATTTCCGCCCATATCACGGACAAGTGCAATAGCGGATTTAACTGGTACAATAGCAGTCTCATCAGCTTCTGCGCTAACTGGGCCAGTAGATATATTTACATACCCCGCCTTACCTGTCGGCGATACAAGTGCGTTAATCCAACTATCCTTTTCTCCTAAATTAGCTCGGGTTGCCCCTACAGCAGGGAAGACCTGATTAATATGAGAACCCGCGTAATCCTTGGCAATATCAGCAACAACCGCTGCTTGTCTGTTATCACCAGCACCTAAGCCAATAGAAACAGCATCCTCAATTGCTTCTCCGTATTCCTTCATTGCAGTAACAGCTGCGTCCACTGTTGGATAATCCTTAGAAAGTACACCCACCAGTACATGCCCTTCTGCTGCGTCAAAGACTTCCTTTGCATTTTCAATACTATTGGCTAACACGTTTAATGCGACTCTATTTTTATAAAAGCGATCGTTTATATGCATTATTTATTTCCTCCTAAAATAGATTTTAATTCCGATTCAATTACGTGAATGTCATCCCCTTGTAATGGACGGGGATCAATATCAAAGAAGCCTTGACGAATTCCATAATCACGCGTATAGATCGCTATATCCCCATGACGAAGCTTGTCATTTACCTCTTTCGCAGTAGTTCCTGTCACAGTGGAATCAATTTGAATCCGTGCTCTGAAAATAGCGCGTCCTGCTTCATCCTGTACAACTGTCACGGTTACACCATCAATGGTATTTAGTGATTGCAATACTTCTAAGCTCCTCTTTTCAGCTTCACTATGATCTTTTTTCACAAAATACTCATCTAATGCCTGTAACAATCCAAATGTCGTTTCCTTCCCAACCTTCATACTTCTTCCAATATAATGCAGCTGTGTTTTTACCCACTCCACATAGTCTTTCTTTCCAGCTACAATACCAGATGTTGGACCTTCAATAGCTTTCGATCCACTATAAATCGCTAAATCTGCAATCTGTACATATTTTTTCAAATCTTCCTCTGCTGCTGCATCAACGATTAGCGGTACACTATTTTCCTGTGCAACTTCCCAGGCTTCTTCCACTGAGATCATATTTTTTTGGACAGCATGATGAGATTTCACAAATAAAACAGCCGCTGTATAATTATTGATAGCATCTGCAATATGCTCTCTTCTTCCTTCATTCGCATAGCCTGTTTCTACAAGCTTTCCGCCACCAAGCGCAACCATGGTTTCTATCGGTGCACCATATTGGACATTATGTCCTTTTAACATGACAATTTCATTTTTGAGAATATCTTCCTGATGTAGCTTCTCACTCTTTCGGCGATTTCCTTCCGTTACCATCGCTGCAACAGAAAGAGCGATCCCACTAGAAGCAGAATTAACAACAACAGCAGCTTCTGATTGAAGCAGCCCAGCAATATGTGCTCCCGCTTTATCCACTAGATCTGCAATCTCAACATAATTCTGTCCACCGGATTTCATCGCTTCCATTACGGAGTCTGTCGGAGCAGAAACACCCAAAATACTCATTCTTCCACTTGCATTAATCACTCGCTTCAAACCGTACTTAGCATTCATTGTATTCGCCATTAATTACCACTCCTTTAACTTCCACTCTTTGGTCTGTTTTCCTGTGCTCCCCTTCTGAATCCACCAAATCGATTGTTTCATCTTCTTCTATAGAAAATAGGGTAAGATTTGCAATATCTCCTTTAGAAATACGGCCCAGCTCTGGTTTATTCAACCATGCTGCAGCATGAACAGTGACAGCATCAATGACTTCTTTTAAGGAATATCCTAAACATAGAAACTTATTTAACACACTTGCCATATTGTAGACCGGCCCATACAATCGGTTTTTCCGATAAATGTCAGTGCTGATCGTGTTAAAGTGGATTCCGTGTTTCTTCGCTTGCTCAGCAGTCTTAAAAGAAAAGCTTGCATTACCATGACCAACATCTATATGAACACCACGTTCCATTGCTTTTAAGAATTTAGGAAGCGGTTTTCCTTCCTCATCAAATAAATTATTAGATTTTCCATTTAAGAAATGTGTAATAACATCCTTCTTCTCTAGTAAGTCCAATACATCGTTAATATCTGGAGGTCCTGATCCAATGTGGACCATTAGCGGTAAATTTGTCTCCTTGGAAAATTCACGTGCTATTTTTAAAGGCTCTATATCATTACCTCCCACTACACTGTTGCTAATCCGTGCTTTTAATCCAACAATAAAATCATTGTTCTCTTTAGCAGCGCGCTTTAATTCCTCTTTATTCAGCAGTGACAAGTCCGATAATTCATCTACTCTTTTCAAACCAATACGTGAAATATTCAGGAAAGCGAATACATTCGTCTTAGACTTTTTGGAATTTCCAGCTAAATCATGAATCCGGTCAGCTCCAGTACTTCCCGCATCAACAATTGTTGTTACTCCTGTTTTATAGCCAATCTCATCAATATCGTCTCCATACGGATCGAATTCTGGAAAGGCATGCACATGCATATCAATCCAACCGCTAGAAACATACACTTTATTTTTATAATCAATTATATGCTCACCAGTTGCTGTTCCTGATGAAGCTATGTCAATAATTCTTCTATTCTCTACAACAATATCCACAGAAGTTCCATCTAACATTTTTAGATTCCGCAGAACTACATTGTCTGCCATTTCCATCATCCCTTTAGTCAGCCTTCGTTGTTTAAATTATAACAGGATAAACATTTCATTATATTTGTGCTTGTTTAACTCTGTGTGAAATAGATTAACATTAATTTTTTATTTAGTCAATATAACGTTATAATGTTTAGGTTTTGAAATTAGATTCCTCATCTTGTTAATTATTTTAATACAAAATACTTTCACACTTAATTTCCTTACACATACTTATGATGATTCATAAATTTACTTAAGATTTTTATCGTCAAAATCACTTATCTATTAAATGAAGTTCACTTTTAATTCACGATTGATATAAAGGAAAATTTTCCTTTATATCAATATAATTTATTTAAAAAGAGAAATTTCTCTAAAAACGCTTCCGTTTCATTTATTTTTATATTAGAATGTACTCATTAACAAAATTTACAGAAAAGGTGGAATAAATAATGACACATAAAAAAAGCAGAATTACAGACTTTGATATGAACTTTTTTAGCTTAAAAGGGAAAACTGCAGTTGTAACCGGAGGAAACTCCGGTTTAGGACAAGGCTTTGCCCTTGCTCTAGCCAAAGCAGGAGCAGATATATTTGCAGTCAGTATGGCCGAGGACAATGATGAAACAAAAAAGCTAATTGAAAATGAAGATGTAAAGTATCATTTAATGATTGCTGATATCACTCAAGATGGCGAGTGTAAAAAAGTTGCTGATAAATGTATAGAAACATTCGGTAAAATAGATATTCTCTTAAATAATGCCGGGATCAATATCAATGAACCAGACGTAACAAAATTCACCCGTCTACAGTGGGACAAAATGGTTTCTGTAAATTTGACTGCTCCATTTGAATTAGCTAGCGAAGTCGCAAAACATATGATTAAACAAAATAGCGGAAAAATAATTAATACTTGTTCTCTTTTCTCTTTTTTAGGCGGACAATGGTCACCAGCGTATGCAGCTACAAAACATGGTTTAGCCGGCTTCACTAAAGCATATTGTGATGAGTTAGCGCAATTCAATATTCAAGTTAACGGAATTGCTCCTGGTTATTTTAAGACGGATGTCACTAAAGCTACTAGAGAAAATCCAGAAACAAATCAAAAAGTATTAAGTCATATTCCAGCTAATAGATGGGGAAACATTCTTGATTTAATGGGGACGATGGTATTTTTATCCTCTGAAGCTTCAAATTATGTAAACGGTACCCTAGTAACTGTAGATGGAGGTTATCTAGTTAGATAACAAAAAATAAAGGAGAATAATTTATGAATAAACAATTATTAAAAGATTTGCAAGCAATTATTTCAGAAGATCAAATTGTTACTAATGATGAGGAATTATATGATGCATCAGCTGATCGTTATAAAAAATACGCAAAGGCAAAACGTGTATTAGATGTACCAGCACCTATTGCCATTGTTTATCCTCACACAACGAAAGAAGTAAAAACTCTATTAACTTTTTGCAATAAGAACGGAATTAATGTCATTCCACGAAGCGGGAAAACTGCTACAGAAGGTGGCCTGGAAAATTGGAAAGAATCTACAATTGTCATTGATGGTTCACAGATGAATCAAATAATAAACATTGATACCTATAACATGCAAGCCACCGTACAATCAGGGGTGAAGCTTCAAACATTAGAAGATGAACTGCGTAAATCAGGGTACACCACAGGACACTCTCCACAATCAAAACCAGTGGCGCAAATGGGGGGACTAGTATCCACACGAAGCATTGGTCAGTTCTCCACTTTATACGGAGCGATTGAAGATATGGTTGTAGGTTTAGAATGTGTTTTTCCGGAAGGACATGTATCTAAAATTAAAAATGTTCCGAGACGTTCTGGCGGTCCAGATATAAGGCATATAGCAATTGGAAATGAAGGATCACTCTGCTATATTACCGAAGTTACTATAAAAATTTTCAAATATATCCCTGAAAATAATACCTTTCATGGTTATTTATTAGAGGATATGGAAACTGGCATTAGTATTTTAAGAGAAGTAATGGTTAATGGATTTAAGCCTTCCGTAGCTCGTGTCTACTCAGAAGAAGACGCAAAACAACATTTTAACCATTTCTATAAAGAAAAATGTGTTTTGATATTTATGACAGAAGGACCTAAGGGAATTGTGGAAGCTACAAATGAAGGAATCAATCAAGCCATCGAGAAGTTCCGATCAGGCGTGATTGAAAAAGTTGATAATAGCATAATAGAAAACTGGTTCAATAACTTGAATTGGGAACAAAGCAGAATCGATGAAGAAATACAAGAAATGGTAGAACATAATTCTCATGATGGATTTACTACGGAAGTATCTGCAGATTGGGAAAATATTATTAAAATTTATAATAACGTTATTCATCGCATCAGAAATGAGTTTGATAGAGCAGATGAATTAACAATGCTGGGAGGACATTCTTCCCATAGTTATCTCAATGGGACAAATATGTATTTTGTTTATAATTACACAATAAATTGTGCACCTGAAGATGAAATACTTATATATCACCATCCTATTCATGAAATCATCATTGAAGAAACCTTAAAATTAGGTGGCTCTATGTGTCATCATCACGGCATAGGTAAATATCGTTCCGAATGGACAAAAGATGAGCATGGTTCAGCATATTTCATGTTAGAAAAGTTAAAGGAAGCCTTTGATCCTAATGGAATTATGAACTACGGAACAATTTTCCCAAAAGAAAATGAAATTAAGAAATACATCCGCGATTAAGGGAGGCAGGATGATGAGCGAAAATTTCGTTATTGGTATAGATAATGGTTCACAGAGTACGAAAGTAATTATTTATGATATGGAAGGTAATGATGTTGCATATGGATCACATAAGTTAGCAGAATTAGTAAGTCAAAAACCAGGCGAAGCAGTTCATCCTAATGATGATTTATGGGATAGCGTATATCATGCATTAAAAAAATGTTTAAATAATTTCCAAGGGAATCGAATGAATATTGTTGGTATCGGGCTATGTACTATTCGAAGTTGCAGAGCTCTATTAAAAGGTGATGGTTCTTTGGCTCATCCAGTTTTAAGCTGGATGGACCGCCGTCTCTCTGAACCTTATATCCATGAAGATGACAAAGTAAAGTATGTAACAACTACGTCTGGATATCTTGGATTTCGATTAACAGGGGAATTCAATGATACAGCAGGTAATTGTGAAGTTTCCTGGCCTATAAACCGGCAAACTTTAGATTGGGTAGAAGATGATAACATTATCGCCGAACATGGTTTGAACAGAAATATGCTCTTTAACCTGGTCAAACCTGGTGAAAAATTAGGAACTATCCGCAATGAGCTTGCACAAGAACTTGGATTAAGAGAAGATGTTCCAGTTATTGCAACAGCCAATGATAAGGCTGTAGAAGTACTTGGTTCTGGTATAAAAGATAAAAATACAATTATGATTTCTCTGGGCACCCTAATTTCATCTATGATGTTAAGAAATAGAGACTATGAAAATGCAGTGAATTTCTTTCCTACTTTAGCTGCTATTCCATTTCAGTATGTATATGAATCCAATGCAATCAGACGGGGAATGTGGACTGTCAGTTGGTTTAAAAACTTAATAGGAGAAGAATTAACTTCTCATGCTTCGAAAATGGGAATATCTGAAGAAGAATACTTAAACCTTCAGGCTCAAGAAGTACCTGTAGGAAGTGATGGTTTAATTACTATCTTAGACTGGTTACCTTATCCTGATAAACCTTATCGTAAAGGAGTTATGATTGGTTTTGACAATAGACATACTAAATTTCATATCTATCGTTCAATATTGGAAGCGATTTCTTTAAATATTAAAAATAATATTGATGATATGCTCGCAGAACTGAACGAAGATATCAATGAAATTGTAGCTATTGGAGGCGGGGCCAAAAGTGATTTAATGCTGCAAATATTATCGGACACCTTTGGGCTGCCGGTTCATCGAAGAGCCGGTAATAGCAGTGCAAGTAAAGGAGCTGCTATCAGTGTCTATAAATATTTAGGTATTTACAACGGGTTCTACGATGCAATAGATCATACTGTGAAGACGGAAAAAACATTTCATCCTAACAGCGATAACTATCATTTTTATCAAAATATAAATAACAATGTAGTTAAAAAAGCCAGAGAGCATACAGATGAAATATTAAAATTAACATTTCCTATTTTCGGGTAAAGGAGGAGCATCATGCAAACTAGTAACCTTAAAAGGTATTTTCAGTTTTCTTTAATTGTTTTAGCTGGTGGAGCCATATTTCCTTTGCTTTATTTAAGAACTAATTATCAAGAAACTATTCTTGAAGTTTATGGATTAAGTTTATCAGAACTGAACATTATACTCTCTGCATTAGGAATTGCATATGTTATCGGATATTTTCCAAGTGGTTGGATAGCTGACAAGTTCTCCGCAAAAAAATTGCTAACCATTTCCCTGCTGGGGGTGGGGGCAGCTGGTATCTGGTTCGCTCAAGTACCCAGTTATCCATTTATTATCACTATCTTTGTTATTTGGGGCATATTTACCGTACTGACATTCTGGTCTGCCCATATGAAATTAGTAAAACTAATTTCAAAAAAAGAAGAAGAGGGACGCTTCTTTGGAATATTAGATGGCGGTAAGGGAGTTATTGAAGCCGTACTAGCGAGTATCGCCATCTCCATGTTCTCTGCTGTACTCGGAACAAGCACAGCGTTGGCTGATAAGGAAGCCGCCTTAGTTTCAGTAGTATATATGTATTCCATTATCTTAATCATTGTCGCTGTTTTAATTATGTTATTCGTTAATGAAGATGAAACTTCTACGAAACAAACAGATGATAATGGAGTTAAAAAAGAAAGTAAAAATGTTGGTTTAAAAGCCATCAAAAATGTGCTGACCAATAAATCTGTCCTATTATTAGGGGTTATTATCTTTATGGCTTACATAGTAGCCTGGACAATTTACTATGTTGGTGGCTTTTTGCAAACAAATATCGGTGTAACAGCATCTGCTGTTGGAACAATTACTGTAATCATGCTATGGATGAGACCAATTGGCGGCATTCTGGGCGGTTTTTTAGGAGACAAATTTGGAAAAAGTTATATCTTAATTTTATCTCTGGCTCTGGGAACGATTGTACTAGTCTTCATGGCTCTGCTTCCATCAGGCCTGCCGCACATTTATTTTAATATACTGGTTATTTTAATTGGCTTGGCTGTATACTCTATACGGGGTTTATATTGGTCATTGCTTGGTGATTGTGATATTAAGGATGATGAGCTTGGACTATCCATTGGATTAGTCTCCTTCATTGGCTATTTACCTGATATCCTGTTACCGCTCCTGGTTAGCTGGATGATGTCATCATTTGGAGAAGCAACTGGCTATAATGCATACTTTATCTTTAGCGCAATAGCTGGAGTTATAGCAATTGTAGTTACCTTCATTTTCAGCGCTGATGTTAAAAGAAGAAATAATACAGCTTCGAGCTAAATCTATTTTACGGCTAAGGCAATTCATTTTTCAAGCTAAAGTGAATTGTCTTTCCGGCTTTCAAACAAAAACCAGTAAATAAGTTTCATTCGAATTTCACCCCCGTTTATGTTATCTTTTAATAGATATAAGTATATTGTTTATTCATCCAAAATAGTCTATCCACCTCTTACTCTTTCATAACACTTCTGTTTATAAACGCCGTAAATCTAATGTTGAAGGAAGATATAAAATGCTAAAATTAGATACCGATCACCTTACCCAATTAGAAAAAAGAATACATGCCATCCTCTCCAAAAAGATGGCTGAAGGTGAAAACCTTAAAATACTTCAAGCTGCTGAAATTTGCGAGGTATCCCCTTCAAAGATTTCTAAGCTCGCACGTAAATTAGGCTTTGATAATTTCAAACAATATAAGCTGTACTTCAGTGGTAAACCTATTGAATTACCACCTCAAAATAATTCAAATGAAATTGAACGGCTGAAAACATATTTAGATAATTTTGATACTCAATTAGTTGATGATTTTGTTTCTGTATTTAATAATTTCAATAAGATTATTATTTATGGATTGGGTCCTTCCTATATAAGCGCAGAATATTTCGCTTATAAATTAGCTACAGTAACTAATAATAATATTACTGTGACCCAACACGAAGATCATGCCTCACTGATAGCAGATGAAGATACATTACTTATTGTATTATCAGTTACAGGAAAATTTGCTTCTTTTGAAAATCTTTTCCGTGAAATGAAAAATAAAAATGCAAATATCATGCTATTACTAGAGGAATATACTGATACTCGTTTTTCTAAAGCAGATTACATCCTCTATTTATCAAAATTTAAACAAAATGATAATTTATATCCATTTGAAAAAACGAGAACTATATTTTTTATATTTATTGAAGAAATAATTGCTAAATTAAAAAATATGCTTTCTGAAGGACATTAACACTAAAACAACAAGTAGTTATAATATTATATAAATGTAACATTAAAAGTGAAGTAATAAGAGACACTATAAATCCAGTAGCTCTATTAAAGAATTTATAGTGTCTCTTTGGGAATGTAAAAAGTCAACTCTTCCCGAAAAATAGCATTACAATAACAAACTAATAATCTATTTATTTTGGTCCCCTTGATACACATTCAAAATAGCCTTCGTTAAAATATCCACTCCCGTTTGAAGCGCATCTTTATCAAAGGTCATATTAGGGTGGTGTAAACCAGGTCCTAAATTACAGCCCAAGCCCAGCATCGTGGCTTTTAATTCCGGCTTTTTCACCGTATAAAAATGAAAATCATCTCCGCCTGGCGTCAGGAGCGGCTCTACCACATTTTCTTCTCCTAATACGTCTGTAATCGCTGTACGCATAAAGCTCGTTGCTTCTTCACTTGTTTCAGCTGCTGGCACCCCATGATAGTCAGTCACATTGATATCTATATCATAAAGATTCCGTACAGACTCTAAAATACCATCAACTTTTTTCACAAGCAGATCCATCACTTCATTGGATTGTGCACGTAAATCCAAGCTGAATGCGGCGTTCCCCGGGATAATATTCGAGCTTTTCGCCCCCGCCTGGAATTTCGTCATTTTCGCGGAGTGCGGAACTCTTGGATCCATATGGATTTGGCCCAACATATTGACAATCTGCATGCCAATTTCGATGGCATTATCGTTCAGATGCGGCCGTGCGCCATGGGCATCTTCTCCTTTAATGACCGCTTCATATGTTTTTGTTGCACCATGTACAATCACTGGAGCAGCCTGCCCTGCATCAACTTCTTGTTTTGGTCTGAGGTGAATGCCGAATAAATAATCGACGTCTTCCACGACTTTTTCTTCCACCATTTTCAGTGCGCCGCCACCTTCTTCTTCTGCAGGCTGATAAATAAATTTAATCGCTACCTTATCTTTGATATCAGGCATCTGCTGCAATGTCCAAAGGGCGCCCAATACCATCGACATATGCGCATCATGACCGCAGGAATGGTTTGGCTGGAATTCACCGTTCACTTCCTGCCATAACGCATCCATATCTGCACGGACACCAATTACCGGCAAATCTTTATCAAAGTTGCCAAACTTTCCAATCACGCCAGTATGGTCTGAAAATGTGATTGTTTCACACCCAGCTTCTTCTAATTTTTCTTTGATATATTTCGTTGTCTCTACTTCTTCCCAACTGATTTCAGCATGTGTGTGTAAATATTGAAACGTTTCTAACACACTTTTTTCTATATTTCTTCCCATTTGTTTTCTCCATCCTTCATGAAATAGATTCTATTCTTGCATAGGCAGCGCTGTAAATCTTTCATTACTAGCTTTAAGCCTTCATGCTCACCTTTTCACACATGTCAGATTTGCTGACAAGGAAAGTAAATAACTTACATGATTTCAAGTATTCATATTATTTTATATTGCTTTGAAGTATAAACTCTTATATAATCAATTTCAAGTTTAAGATTTTCAAAGAAAGAAGGCTTCTTCCATGTCACAGCAAGAAAAAACAAAGCAAAAAAAGAAATTTCAGCTTCCAGATGCATATGTTATATTGTTTATTATTTTACTGCTTGCCGCAATTCTTACATATATCATTCCAGCCGGGAGTTACGAACGAGAAACAACAGAAGAGGGAACGGATGTCATTGTTCCGGACAGCTACAGTCAAATAGACCAGCAGCCTGTTAGCTTGATTGATTTATTCAGCTCGATTCAAGAAGGATTGATTGGCGGCGCCGGACTAATTTTCCTTGTATTAACAATTGGCGGAACTTTCGCTGTGATTGAAAAAACAGGTGCAATTGATAACATGATTATGAAAACCATTAAACGGACACAAAACCGCGAATGGCTCTTAATTTTAATGGTTGCTACGCTCTTCTCTGTGTTTGGAGGGCTGGGAATTATCGCTAACTCCTCCATTGCTTTCATCCCAATTGGAATTATCCTGGCGAGAGCAATGAGAATGGATGCCATTGTCGGTGTCTCGATTATTTACCTAGGAGCTTACTCCGGCTTTGCAGTTGGATTCCTGGATCCGCAAACAACAGGATTTGCACAGCAGATAGCACAGCTTCCATTATTTTCGGGGCTTTCCTTACGGTTAGTTCTATATGTGATTATTGTTGGTGCCACCATTGCTTATATTATCTGGTATGCCAACCGTGTTAAAAATGACCCTCAAAAAAGCATTCTGAGTGATAATCCATTTCCTAAACTGGAAGAAAAATCCATGGAGGACGTAGATGGGAAATTAACATCGACACAGCTCACCGTATTACTTGTTCTCATAGCTGGTATTGCTATTTATGTTTACGGTGTATTCCAATTAGACTGGGACATCAATGAAATGGCAGGGATTTTCGTTGCTTTATCAGTTATTACCGCACTTATTTCAAAAATGGGCGCTAACCAAATGGTAGAAGAATTTTTGAATGGTGCCAAAAGAGTATTATATGGCGCTTTAATTATCGGAATGGCTCGTTCGATTGTAGTTGTTTTGGAAAATGGACAAGTACTGGATACGGTCGTACATAGTATGGCTGTTGTTTTAGAACCGTTTTCCAGTGTCATGGGTGCCATAGCTATGTTTATCGGAAATGGGCTATTCAACCTTGTTGTTACTTCTGGGAGCGGACAAGCTGCCATTGTCATGCCAATTATGACACCACTTGCCGATTTAATGGATATCCCGCGTCAGGTTGCTGTACAAGCCTACACGCTTGGAGATGGCTTTACTAATATTATTACGCCGCTATCCGGTGTCTTAATGGCCAATTTAGCCATTGCCGGTATTCCTTGGACAAAGTGGCTGAAATTCGCACTGCCGCTTGTGGGAATTTGGTATGTTATTGGTACGATCTTTATTGTGATTACTGTTTTGATTAATTGGGGACCGGTGTGATAGCTACATGGTGAGAGGATAATATATTACGTAAGAACAAGGAGAACAACTCATGGATGAATTGTCTCCTTGTTTTTTGTAATTTCATTTAAAAATCCACTGCAAAATGAGACTGTCATCCATTCAACAGTTCTTATCTTCATGCTGAAAATCAGTCTCTTTGTTCTGAACATCTGTATACATATTTTTTGTTCTAGATAAATGATAACGAATAGCATTTTCTACGATTTCTTTATCTTTTTGTTCCAGCCCCTTAATAATTTGATTATGTTCTTGTATTACTTCTTCCATCCGTCCTTTTTTTCGAATTGCTTGCGATCCAATTAATATAGTTAAATTATGAAATACATCATAGGATTTAAGAAAAATATTGTAGTCAGCTATTAAAAACATTTGCCGATGGAATTCTTTATCCAGCTTCATAAACCCATAACTGTCTCCAGATTCAGCAAGTTCTTTTTGCTGCTCAACAATAGATTTTAATTTAATTATATTTTTATCCGTTATATTATTAAAAATAGGCGATATAATCTCCGTTTCGATAACTTCTCTTAAAAGGAATATTTGCTGAACTTCTTTTTCTGTATGAGTTCGCACTTTATAACCTTTTCTTGGTTTAAATTCTATTAAGTCTTCATTCACTAAATCTAACATCGCTTCTCTCAAAGGAGTTCTAGAAACTTCTAGTTTTTTAGCCAGTGTTTGTTCCGTGATATAGTCAGTAGAAGGAAAATTATTATTTAAAATAATATCTTTCAAGTTATTGTATATGATATCTTTTAATGTTTTCGTTTTTATTCCTTTTAATTGAAAGTCTTCCATGTTCAATCCCTCCAAGCTATTTACTTAGCATTTCTACTGGTGCCATAATCAGTGATGGTAAATACGTAACAACTAATAATACTACTATTAGTATAGCAACTTGTGGGAATAGATGCTTGAACATTGTAGGAACTTTCTGCTTCGCAATGGATGAAACTACAAATAAGCAAACGCCTAAAGGCGGTGTAACCATACCTATTGTTAAGTTTACTGCCAAAATAATTCCAAAGTGAACCGGGTCTATACCTGCATTTAATGCCATTGGCAAAAATAACGGTGTAAAAATCGTAACCGCACTAACCGTATCAATAAATGTACCTGCAATAAGCAAGATAATATTAACTATTAATAACAATAGCACTGGATTATCTGCTGCAAATCCTAATATATTTATTAGTTGGTTTGGAATACTTTCAAAATTGATATACCAAATAAAAATAGATGCAGACCCAATTAGAAAGATAATTCCGGTTGTCGTCGCCGCAGCATTTTTAAGTATGTCCAGAAAATCCTTAATATTGATTTCCTTATATACAAATATTCCAATAATAAGAGCATATACTACTGCAACCACTCCTGATTCTGTCGCTGTAAATATACCAGAGATAATACCACCTATAATAATAATAGGCATAAGTAAAGCAAGAATTGCGTCTTTAAAGTATTTAAGAAAAGTTTTTAAATCTGTTTTATTATCTTTTATAACATAATTGTTTTTCTTTCCAATATAAATACTATATATAATTAACCCTGCAGCCATCAATATTCCAGGTAAAACTCCAGCGATAAATAAATCACTTATCGATGTACTTGCCATTACCCCATATAATATTAGAACAATACTAGGCGGTATAATAGGCCCTATCGTGGAAGCACTGGCAATAAGAGACGTTGTAAATCCCTTGTCATAGCCTTCCTTAAGCATTGTTGGAATTAACATTCCCCCAATGGCGGCGGCTGCAGCTATTGCAGTACCCGTTAACGCTGCAAAAAATACGCTACTGATAATAACAACCAACGCTAGCCCACCAGGTATCGGACCAACTATTACCTTTGAAAAATTCACAAGTCGCTGCGATATGCCGCCTTTAGCCATAATCTCGCCGGCTAGAATAAACAACGGTATTGCTACCAGTGTAAAACTATTTATACCACTAAATAGATTTCTTGGAACATTCGAAAGGAGGCTTATATCATTTAGTCCTATACCAATTATTGAGATAAAACCCATCGCAAAAACAATAGGAACTCTTAGTACTATCAGTAAAAACATTAAAATGATCAATATTATCCAAGTCATATATTAAACAGCCTCCTTATATAAAAATAAACCATGAAGGCAGAGGAAACAGGAATTGCTAAATATAAATATGCTCTTTGGATTGGTATTAACCCTAAAGTTTGCCCTGAAGCAAAGTTCTGATTAACCAGCTCCATTCCAAAATAAATAAACACACATAGAACAATATTTGCTACAATACATTCAAGAATTTTTAGTATCTTATCTTTTTTTGCACTCATATTATCAAATAAATCTACGACAAGATGCTCCTTCCGATAAACCAGGAATGCTGCTCCAGCAAAGATACTATACACAAAAAAGACCATTAGAAGTTCTTGTGCCCAGGGTAATGGGATTTG
This sequence comes from Oceanobacillus sp. FSL K6-0251, assembly GCF_038004725.1. Lineage (NCBI taxonomy): Bacteria > Bacillati > Bacillota > Bacilli > Caryophanales > Bacillaceae > Oceanobacillus > Oceanobacillus sp. FSL K6-0251. The sequence continues at coordinate 4,609,190 of NZ_JBBORS010000001.1, forward strand.
AAATACATACCGAGATACGACTTGTAGAAAAGTAATTATGACAGTCATTAAAAGACTAACTGTCATAATTACTTCCATTACTTTAGCTAAAAGGTAATCTACTTTTTTTAACATATCATCACTACCTTCTTACTTAGAATCAATAAGACTTTGAATTATCTCTTCAGGAACTTCGTTAGAAACAGCATCCTTTACATCGATCGTTGCTTCGGTGAACGCTTCTCTATCCGGCTCTGTTACAGTTACTCCCTGTTCCTCTAACATAGATAAAATTTCATCTTCTTTTTCATCGAGAGCATTACGCTGATATTCTTTCGCTTGATTAAAAGCCTCTTCGACAGCTGTTTTTTCTTCATCACTTAACTCATCATAAAAGCTGCTGCTCATTAAAGTAACAGCTGGTGTATAAGTATGCCCTGTCAGCGAAACATATTGCTGTACTTCATAAAGATTCATGGAATCAATCGTAGCTAACGGGTTTTCTTGACCATCTACTACCCCTTGGTCTAAAGCAGAATACAATTCATTGAAATCTACTGGTGTCGGACTCCCGCCTAATGCTGCAATATGGTCTTCCCATACAGCAGCTGGCTGTACTCTAATTTTCATACCGTTGACATCTTCTGGATTGACAATTTCTGTAGAGCTATTTGTTAGATGACGAAAACCTACTTCCCAGTAACCTAACCCTTTCATCCCTTTATCTTCTGCCAAATCTAATAACTGCTGTCCTGCATCTCCATCTAATGCATTATATACATGATCTTTATCCTCAAAAATATATGGAATCCCAAAAACGTTCATCTCCGGAATGGTATTAGAAAGATTACTATCTGCTGCAACCGTTGTCATTTCAATAGACCCTGTACTTACTTGCTCAATTACATCTCCTTCAGAACCAAGCGAAGCATTCGAATGAATTTCAACTGTAAAATTAACGTTTTCATTACCTTCAAGCTCTTCTTTAAATTTTTCAGCAGCAATATGATACTGATGACTTTCTGAACCAGAGTGTGCTAGCTTAATAACTCTATTTTCACCACCAGCATCACCACTCCCACAACCTGCAAGAATGAACAACAGCACTAAAATGAAAATTACTTTTTTCACAAAAAACAGCTCCTTTTCAAGCTAATTAAATTTATAGTAATTTGTTCTGCGACTTTCAAAAATAGGTATTTCTTTTCTTATTCTATTTATATATTCCATATCTAATTGCTCCAATAATACTTCTTCTTCATTACTTGTTGCTTGTTTCATAATTTCGCCAAATGGATTAATTATGATAGATTTTCCTGCAAACTCAGTACCTGTCGGCTGTTTTCCAATAATATTCGAAGCAACAATGTAACACTGGTTTTCAATTGCCCTTGCTTGCAATAACGTTAACCAATGAGCCGTTCTCTCTATCGGCCATTCAGCAACAACAAAAATAATCTTAGCTCCATCTAAAGCTAAATCTCTAAATAGCTCCGGAAAACGCAAGTCATAGCATATAACGGCCCCCATTTTTTCTCCATCTAACTCAAATACCTCTGCTTTGTTCTTACCACCTACTAGATATTTGGGTTCATTCAACATAGGGACTAAATGAATCTTAGAGTATTCGTGGATGAATTCCCCGTCTCGGTTAACAACAAAAGAGGTGTTTAATACTCCTTCTCCCTTTGTGTTCGCTACAGATCCAGCAACAATATTTACACTATATTTTTTGGCAAGCCTTTGAATAACCCCCTTAATCGGTTCAAGGTTGTCCATAGCAAGCTTTTGTATATTTTCTAAATCATAGCCTGTCGTCCACATTTCCGGTAAAACAACTGTATCAATATCATTTAAATCTGTGTTTAGAAATACCTTCTCCACGTGTTCTATATTTGCTTCAACGTCTCCAAACTCAACTTCAAATTGTAAAACTGCTATTTTCATCATTACACCTTCAATTTTTCTACTTTATATTCTAATTCAATTGTCTTATCCATCTTTTCACTGTAAATACCACATCTAAAACCATCTCCATAGATAAAACCATTTAGAAGTGGAACCGTGCCACAGTAAACAACATAGTTTTGACTTTCTATATCATTTCTTTTTAAAAAGTCCATTATTTGTTCAAAAGGTATAATAGAAGAAACTTTATCATGCTGGTACTTGACCCAGTTACCTTCAGATAATACTTCAGAATATAGAACTAAATCGTCCCATTCATCCTGAACATCTTCAAAGTCCCACTTTTCACCAGCAATTGGTTTTGCACATACTTGTTTAGATTTATGAATCGATACCGTTTCTAAACCTCTATCCGTATGGTCACTTCCAACTGTTACAAATAAATTTCCTTCCTTATCACATATAAGGACTATTTCTACTTCACCGCTTGTTTGATTACCAATAACACTGATTGCTCCACTGTTATCAATCAAGTAATCGCTTAAATGATATAACTCCGGCACTGATTTAGGTTCCGGGACCCCTATTTTCTTTAACTCTTCAACATGCTCCCAAGTTTTCTTTTTATCTCTGCCTGCATACCCAATACAATAGAACTGTTTTTTACTCATAAGTACTTTTACCACCTCTTTAATGTATTATGCATACATTATAATTTATAAAATATTTATTGTAAAGGCTTACAGAGATATATTTTTTCAATTCAATCTTAAATATTGGATGTTATCTTCATGCTTTCTATAAATAAATTTCCAAAAATCAATAAAAGTTTTTTTAAAAGTGTAACCATTTTCAAAACGGGTATGTATATCTTATAGGCACATATCAAGTTTTACATATACAGTTTGATACTTTGATGTGAAAGGAGATATTTGAAAATGGAATTTTCTGCACTTACTTTTATTTTGATAGCATTGAGTATTCTGGTGATAGCTATTATTGTTATCCCGCTGGGACTGTTCAGCTACATATATTGGAAGGACAGGAGGCAGTCACAACATGCCATTCTACGTAACTATCCGCTGCTTGGTAAAATAAGATATACCGCAGAAAAAGCTGGTCCCGAGCTGAGACAATACTTATTTGATGCAGATACTGCCGGGAAACCATTTTCCCGCGATGATTATCGTGATGTGGTAATTCCAGCAAAATATCAGAAAAATATGATTGGTTTTGGTTCCCGCCGTGATTTTGAGAAAGCGGACTTTTATGTAAAAAATGCGATGTTTCCTAAACAGCAAGAAGAACTGGAGGCAGATAATACAAGAATCATTGATTCCAAAGTTTATGAAGTGAAAGAGGATAATTTGCTGAGCCGGAAAGAAAAATTAAAGGACCAAAGGATTCAGCCATGGCTTTTAAATGATGAACATGCAGTCGTTATTGGTCCTTCCTGCAGGCAGCCCTTCTGCGTAAAAGGGCTGGTCGGGATGTCTGCAATGAGCTACGGAGCGTTGGGAGAGAATGCAATTACCGCTCTGTCCAAGGGGATTGGCATGGCAGGCGGTTCCTGGATGAACACGGGAGAAGGAGGGCTCTCCGATTACCATTTAGCGGGAGATACTGACATCATAGCCCAAATTGGCCCCGGTCTTTTTGGCGTCCGTACAAAATCAGGTGCTTTTAACTGGGATTTATTGAAAGAAAAAAGCGAAATCCCACAGGTCAAAGCCTTTGAACTAAAGCTTGCACAAGGCGCAAAAACTCGCGGTGGGCATGTCGATGCAGAGAAAGTAACAGAAGAAATCGCTTCTATACGAAATGTCGCTCCTTACCAAGAAATTGACAGTCCAAACCGTTTTAACGAGTTCGGTGACGTTCCATCCATGTTCTCTTTTATCGAACAGATTCGGAATCATACTGGTCTTCCAGTCGGCATTAAATTGGTCATTGGTAGCCCCCATGATTTAGAAGAGGTTGCCAGTTATATGAAGGAAACTGGTGCCGGCCCGGATTTCATTACTGTAGATGGCTCCGAAGGCGGAACAGGGGCAACCTTCCAAGAGCTTGCTGATAGCGTTGGACTCCCTATAAAATCAGCAGTCACCATCGCTAATCAGACGTTAAAAAAATATGGCGTTCGCGACCGCGTTACACTGATTGCATCAGGAAAACTTTTTACAGCTGATCGAATCGCTGTCATCCTCGGAATGGGCGCGGACCTTGTCCAGATTGCTCGTGCATTTATGATTACAGTCGGCTGCATTATGGCACAAATTTGTCATACAAACCGTTGTCCCGTGGGTGTAGCAACAACCGATCCTAAGCTGCAGAAAGCTCTCGTCGTGGATGAAAAAGCTTATCGGGCTTTGAATTATCTGGTCACCCTTCGTGAAAGCCTGTTCCGTATTTCCGCGGCGGCAGGCGTCACTACTCCGACGGACATTCGTGCATCACATATTCAATATAAGGATGAATATCAGCGGGTATGGTCGCTGGATGAATTAATTGATAAAGAAAGCTTCTCTGTGACTTTATAGTCCCAATCGAACTGCCTGCTCCATGTGCTGTTTAAAATAAATAAAAAGAAGCTCACAGCTGAAATAATAATTTTCCGTGAGCTTCTTTTTATTTATGCTTAACCATTTCTTTAACTCTATTGCAAAATAAACACACCATCGTCCATTCATGTGAAGCTAGGCAGACCTCATCTTAAGCAACTTCTTCATACGTAATCAGATAGCGATTTACCCTTATTAAACCAGTTACTTATGATGCAGCTTCCCCGCTATTTTCTCAACAAAATAATCTCCAACTTCTGAAGTACTATGCTTTCCTCCTAAATCTGGTGTGAGCACTTTCTTTTCATCAATTATTTCTTTTATCGTTTCAACAACGACACTTCCCCATTCTTCCTCACCAAAATGCTCTAACATTTGAGCAACCGACCAAATAGCTGCAATAGGATTAGCAATCCCTTGCCCGGCGATATCAGGTGCTGAACCATGAACCGGCTCAAACATGGAAGGATAATTTCTTTCCGGATTTACATTCGCCCCTGTCGCTAGCCCCATCCCGCCAGTAATTGCAGCGCCGATATCTGTCAAGATATCTCCAAACAGATTGGAGGTTACTACAATTTCAAAACGTTCCGGCTGCATAACAAAAAACATACTTGCCGCGTCGACTAAATAGGATTCTGTTTTGACATCTGGATATTCCTTCCCTACTTCTTCAAATACTTCATCCCAGAAAACCATCGAATAGTTCAAGGCATTCGCTTTACTGATACTTGTCAGTAATTTTTGTTGCTTACGTGCTTCCTCGAAGGCATATCGGATAATCCGTTCTGTCCCTTTCCGGGAAAAAACACCGGTTTGCAAAACAACCTCTTCTTTTTTCCCTTTAAATAACCAATCCCCGGCGCCAGCATATTCCCCTTCACTATTTTCCCGGATAACAAGGAAATCAATATCTTTCTCTGATTTATTTTTAATTGGTGTCAGTTCTTCATTTAATAACCGCACGGGGCGCAGATTCACATATTGATCAAAGCCCTTACGAATTTTCAATAGTAAATCCCAAAGTGAAATGTGATCAGGAACCCCAGGATAGCCTACAGCTCCGAGATAAATCGCATCAAATTCTTTCAATTGCTCTATCCCATCATCCGCCATCATTTTTTGATGTTCTATGTAGTACTCACATCCCCAAGGAAAACGTTCAAATTCAAAAGAAAGTGTATTATCCAGCTTCTCGATGGCCTGCAGCACTTTTACACCCTCTGCTACAACTTCCGGTCCTATTCCATCTCCTGGAACAAGCGCTATTTTCCATTTTTTCATTAAAAACCCTCCACCCTATCGTTAATCTATTCATTTTATCTTGACCTGGCTTTTTCCAAGGAAAAAACCTGTTTTTCATTCCTTCACTTCTCAAAAAAGTTATATAGTTATTATACCACCCAAGGATGCGTTTACATAATAAAGATAAGATAATCCTTGTTTCTCTGACCACACATTCTCTGAACGATGATAGAATATATAGATAAATAGATATCAGCTTTTTTATTTGTTGTAAGATGACATACAAAAGGAATTGCCATCAGATATCGTCTTATATAATGGAGGGGATAAAATGAGTATTCTATGTATCGGTCAAGCTGTTTATGATATAACTTTTCCTATCGACAAGCCGATTGTTGAAAATCAAAAATACCGCATTCCGGAACGAATAGAATGTATGGGAGGCCCGGCTGCAAACGCGGCTTATTTGTGCGCACTCTGGGGAAGTAAAACATCTCTTATCAGCAGGATTGGAAATGACTTATTTGGAAAGAAAATTCTAGAACAATTAGAAAATACCGGAGTCGATACCACCTCTTTAAAAGTAGATGATCAGCTGGCTACCAGCATCAGCTCCATTATAGTTAACCAAGAAAATGGACATCGAACCATTCTAAATACTCCCTTACCTCTCGAAAATTATGAGCCGGATTGGTCAGTCCATTCGCCCGATGTGATTCTTATGGACGGCTATGAAAAAGCATGCGCTCTTCAAGCATTTCAAAAGTATCCAAAAGCTATTACGTTAATGGATGCCGGAACGTTTAAGCCGGAGCTTTTAGATATTATTGAAGCTGTTGATTATCTTGTCTGTTCGAAGGATTTCGCCTATCAATATTCTGGAATAACGATTGATATGAGTCATAAAGAGACCTGGCGGGATACTTTTTCAAAACTGGAGAAAATCAACCCAAATACCATTGTGATAACCTTAGGAAGCGATGGGTCTATTTATAAAAAGGAAGATACAATCTATCACATTCCTGCCTTTCATGCAGACACAATGGATACTACTGGCGCAGGGGATATATTCCACGGTGCTTTTGCTTATTGCTTAGAGAATCATTTTTCGCTAAAAGATACGGTACGGATTGCTTCGCTGACAGCATCGATTTCTGTTGAAACCCTTGGCGGACAACTCTCCATCCCGAGTTTGGAAAGCGTGAGAAACAGAAGAGATGAGTTAGGTTTGGAGATGGATATCTAATCGCCTTCTATTGGATATTTTAAAAACGGTTAAGACAGGATATGAACTGCCTTAACCGTTTTTATTTCATGATGCATGCAGCTTCAACCAAGCTTGCTGATGATTACTTGCTTAACGCTTTCCGGATCCTCGCTATCTTTCCTTGATCCATCCCTTCTTCAAATGACTGATTATATCTGACACCACTGCCAAAATGATATTCCTTTGCTTGAATCACCTCATGCAGGGAGGCTATATTCTCTGCTCCCAGACCGCTTCCCGGCAAAATATTCGGACCCTGTAACGCGTTCTGTAATTGAACCAGCTCATGCAGCATATCCTTTCCGCCAGTACAATCCGCTGCACCGCCAGAAGTTAGGATTCGCTTAATATTTTTTCGATAAGGTACCAGTGTCCGGTAAGCTTCTATTTGATTGCGAGTATCATCAAAAGCACGATGAAACGTCACATCCAAATCAGGGAATTGGCTGCATAAATCATCTAAAAAGACAGTATCTATTGTTTTATGTTCTGTCAGCGCACCAATTACAATCCGCTTATACCCCATCTCATAGAGTAAAGAAATATCCTTTTTCATTGCCAATTTATCTTCTGCACGATACATAAATCCATAAGGATGCGGTCTAATCATTACTTGAACAGGTATTTCTACGCTGTTCATTACGTGGTGGACCGTTCCATAAGAAGGTGTCAGGCCGCCTAATTCAATAGCCGAAACCAGCTCTAATCTTGTGACACCAAGCTTTTCAGCTTCTTTTGCATCTGCTGCATGTTGAACGATACATTCTATCATGTTAGAGGTCCTTTCTGTGTTTTGTTTTGGGTTTATGCGGGTCGTCAATTCTAAAGCATCACCCTCCATTATCTTTAACTGCTTCCGTCTTCTGATATCGGTTTAATCAGATTTGATAAATATTTTGCTTTTATAAACGACGTTAACGCGCATTCATCCGCTTTTCTAAATTCATGTTACAGTCCCACCTTGCTGGTCTGATTATAACACGGCTGAGAATGGGAGCGTGTTGTAAAAGCTTCTTAATTATTTTTGCCGAATATGAAATAAGTTATATTTATTTCTTGAAATGATAATTATCAATAGCGGGGCAAAAAGTCCGTTGTCCCTTTGAAAAGAGATATATAAATAGCCGTGTTCCATACTTTGAGAAAAGTAAAACACAGCCATTTTAAAATTTATATTCTATTTAAAAAAATCACAAACCTAAAGCATATTCATTCCATAAACCGCCGTTCAATCTCCCCAATAACCCCAGGCAGCTCACCAATAGTCCGGATCGTAAAATCAGCCCCGCGCTCTATAAAGGTATTCTCTACCCGAGCAATCCATTCCTCCTGCTCCGCTTCAGATAACGCGTCAAATTCTTCTTCACTTAGCCCCATTTCTGAGCTGCCGACAACAACCGCAACAGCCCAAACACCAGCATTTAACGCCTCATCGATATCCGGAATCGTATCTCCCACTTTGACGACATGACCAGCTGCTGTTAATTTCAATGCTTCCATATTTCGGTAAATCATATATGGATTTGGTCTTCCCATTCCGCTTGTCCCGTCTGCTGTCATATAAAAGTCTGGATGATATCCCTTTTTCTCTGCTTCTGGAGCAACAACATCCATCATTTTTTGCGTATAGCCAGAGGTAGAGCCGATTTTTAGGCCTTGACTTCTTAACTGTTCTATCGTTTCCAGTACCTCTGGTTTCGGATCTGTGTACATTGCTAATGTTTCTAAGAGAGCAGCTTCAAAACCAACATATAAGTTCTCTACATCTTGTTCGGTGAATTCCTGGCCGTACTTTTCATTCCATAATGCTGTAATTCTCGGCATAGATAGCATCGTCCGAATATGATCAATCTTTGTTAATCCCATTGGTTCTCTCGCCTCTTCTATGGTAACTTCAATGCCCGCATTTTCAAAAACTGTTACAAATGCGTGTACCGGTGCAAAACAGCCAAAATCAATCGTTGTCCCTGCCCAATCAAATATAATGCCTTCTACTTTTTTCATTTTACCACTGCTCCCATATATTGTTGGATGACATTGCATAATCTTTTTATATCCTCTTCATAGACTTCTCCGATATTGCCTACCCGGAATGTATTTATTTCTGTCAACTTGCCTGGATAAAGTACAAAGCCTCTTTCCTTCACATAATGATAAAAGTCTGCAAATTCAAATGTATCGTTTGGAAATAGAAATGTCGTAATAATTGGTGACTGTCTCTCCCCCGGGCATGGAAGAGCGCATGATTACGCATTTAGATGAAAAGACAGCAATTGCAAAAACGTGTGAGGAACATATTGAGGACGGCGATTGTATTTATTTAGACAGCGGTTCGTCGACGTATCAAATTGCAAGATATATTAAAGAGAAACGAAACCTGACTGTCATTACAAACTCTGTCCCTGTCATACTTGAATTAATGAACAGCAATGTCGAGCTCATCGTTATTGGAGGAAAGGTCAGAAAGAACGAACGCTCTGTTGTCACCTATGATTATTTATTTAACTTTCACCAATTGAACATACAGAAGGCATTCATCTGTGCAAGCGGCATTACTATGGAAAAAGGAATTTCAGATTACAATGTGGAAGAAGCGCTTGCCCGTAAAAAGATTATTGATATTTCTCATGAAGTCTATGTTGCTTCGGACAGTTCAAAATTTGGAAGAAATGTAACGGTGAATATTGGCGGACTGGATGAGGTTGATTATGTTGTGACGGATCAGAAAGTGAGAGAAGAGGTGATAAGGGGATTTGACGAGGTTAAGACAGAGTTGATTATTTCTAAGGAATAACTGAAAGCACCTATCAGCATGAAACGTCCAAATGCAATTTGATAGGTGCTTTTCCCCTGACTACTATTCTAATTCTCCAATCTCAGCTAAACAAGAATCCAGCACATCCCTATCCAGACTCTCCCAATCAAATTGCTCCATCAGCGTTTTTTCAGAACTTCCCTTAACAGCATCCTCTATTAACATAACATCATCATCCCCTATAGAAAATCTGGCGACGATATTCGTTTCTGTAAATAGCGTTTCCTCCTGTTGTCCCCATTCCTCCTCCAGCAGAGAAACATCCAGAACTTGAAAAGGAAATTCTTCAAAAAGCATATCTATACCGTCCCTCTGTAGACATGCATTTAATAAATCCTTCATTTTATTATTCTGATTCAGCGGCTGCATATTCTCCCCCTCATCATTCCACTGCTCTGCTATAGACGACGTCATATTCTTAAGTGGAAGGATACCGTTTTTCTCTGTCAAAACCATATAAAAACTGCTCGATACTAAAATAAAGCTAATGAATAATAAACTTGCTGTGCCAGGTGTAATTGCCTCTTTTTTTACAAAAAATAACCTGCTGACTACGACTGATAAATAGATGATGAATGCCATTAATCCTGCTGTAAGCAAAAGGATCGGCCAAATATCTATTTTTCTCTCCTTTCTCCTCATAGAAGCATGAGGGGAGTACTTTTATAATTCGCATCGATTCACCCAATACAATTATACTATAATACAGGATAATTATTTCATTATTTTCATAATTAAAGCCTTTATAACCACAAAAAATTCACGGAACAAGGAGGATAAACCTAGAAACATATCTGTTTTTGATGATTTATCAACTAAAAAATAATGACTCCTCCGCACAGAAACAGCAAGCAGAGAGAGTCATTATTTTTCATCCTAATCGCTCATCCTATTTCATTCCTCTGGAGTCAACGTCAGCTCCAGACCCGAAGTCTCATCCAGCCTCGTCTCATGATAATTCCCTTCCACCCAGTCGCTCATTTGATTCTGATACCATTCACTCTTGAAATGACCATCCTGACCTGGACCGACAATATGATACCCGGCATGCATATCGTTCGTATCTATTACAAACCGCCAGGAAGCACCGTGATCGACCTCGCCTGTTTCGGAATGATAGCTGGCAGCCATGGGCGTCACGCCGCTTCCTCCAACGGGCAGAGCATCTTCACGATTAAAGAAAAACGCTAAAAATGGGCTGATGCCTGATAATGGGTGGTTAAATTGCACCTGATGATAATCACCCCATGTCCAGGCAGACATCTCTTCTCCATGTTCCTCCGTCAGTTTTTCTACAGTTGTTTTCAGCGAATTGGCCAACACTTCTTCCAATCCGCCGTTTTCTTCTATCCATATGGAATCCTCTCCATGAAAAGCTCTGCGCAGCAGATTTTCCGTTGCTTGGGATTGGGTGGAGAATAACCCCCGCATGGTGCCTGGTATTTCTTGACGGTAGATATGATTTTGAATTTCCCGCATCCAACGTTCAAAGATAAGCGGCTGCGGTGCGTCCTTATCCATAACAAAATCCCAGTCAGCCAATAATTGGACCGCATCCTGCTCTTGCTCTGTTAATGCTTCATCCACTAGGACGTCTTGAAATAAAGGAACAAATTCCCGTGCTCTTAAGTCAGTCTGGTCCATTTGCAAATCCTGCATTTCTTCTATGGTGAAATCATCCCCTGATTCCAGTACCTCCGCAATCCGCTCATAGCGATAAGGCTGTGCCCACACGTTACTGATATGATAAGGATAATCATCTGGAGCAACCTTATTATTAGCCGTTGCTATAAAACCCTTCTCCGGATTAACAACCGAAGGCAATTCATCGAATGGAATAAAGTCCTGCCACTCATTCTCCGCTTCCCAGCCATTCAGCGGCAGTAAAGCATCTTTCCCATCTTCATAAACAGGGATTTTGCCATTTGCTTTAAAGACAATCGTGCCATCATTCGATGCAAACACAAAATTCTGTGCGGGAACAAGAAACTTCTCCAGCCCTTCTTCAAATTCCTCCCAATCGGCAGCACGGTTCATCTCCATAATTGCCTCTAATTCGGTACTTGGATCCAATGCCGTCCATCTTAAAGAAAGCACGGTCTCCGCACCGGTATCTTCCGCAAATTCGGAAACAATGGGACCATGACGTGTTTCAGTCACTTCATAAGCAATGGTTTCTGCGTCTTTTACTTTGATGGGCTCTTCAATCATTACTACTTCTTCCCATTCATCCTCGTATAAAAATTCATTTGGATTATCAGGGTTGCGCTTTTCAATATATAACTGCTGTACATCTGGACCTGTATTGGTCACGCCCCAGGCTATCTGGTCATTATGACCAAGAATAATCCCCGGCACCCCGGCAAAAATAACACCGCCCACATTCAACCCGTCATGAGATTCTAAATGTATTTGCAGCCAAATCGACGGAGTAGCGAGCCCAAGATGTGGATCATCTGCCAATAGCGGCATGCCAGATGCTGTTTTATCTCCGCTGACCACCCAGTTATTACTGCCATTAAAAGGATGGGGGATTACCGCATTCTCAAAGCTCGCTGCAATATCCAGTTCATCCTCTTGGATGATTGTCGGCCTGTTTTCCGGATAAGCAGGGAATAATTCATATGCCTTTTCCGCGTCATATTTATTCAACAAATAATAATTAAAAGCCTGCTGCTCCCAGTGTCCGCCAAGATCAAACGCCATAAATTTTCCAATCGTTAACGAATCCACCGGCGTCCATTCTTCCGGTTCAAAGTCCATTAATGTGAACTCAATCGGCAGGCTGTTACTTTCCTTCGCTTCTTCCATATACGCATTTACTCCATCGGCAAAGGCTTCCAGAACTTCTATTGACTCATCCGTATACACTTCATACGATTCCTCCGCTGCTCTTCTTAATCCCAGCGTTCGGAAATACTTATCCTGATTGACCGCATCCTCCCCAACGACTTCACTCAACGTCCCCGATGCCTGCCTTCGAGAGAGCTCCATTTGAAACATTCGCCGATCTGCCTGAATATAGCCCTGTGCAATATATAAATCACGGGCGTTATCTGCTTGAATATGCGGAACCCCGTCTTCATCCGTTATCACCGTTACTTCCTTCTCAAGAATGGAAAGCTCCACCGTCCCCTCTGTGGTTGGCAGTGATTTATTTATGTATCCGTTTACAAACAAAGTAACAGCAAGACCCAGGACAACAATAAATCCTAATATACCGATTGATATTTTCTTTTTACTGAATCTTTTTTTCTTAGGTAATGTTTCGTAGACTTTCTTTCTCTTCACCAATTAATAAATCCCCCTTTGCAATGCACTGTTTCATGTCTCTCTTTAAAGAGAATCATAGCATGGTGGGTTAGGATGTCAAGACTGCTATAATCTGGAATAGATACAGCATGGTTTGTGTTGTATATAGATATGCTTGCTTTAGAAATAAATTCTCTTGAAAGATATACAAAAAGAGAACCAAACAAATTCACCTCTCCAACAAAGCTAACTGGCATTCTATTCTCCAGCCAATAGAATGCCAGTTTTTCATCAAAGTTCATTCAGTTCATCAAATGTTACCTCTACATCAAACACTCCGTAAGCATATGGTCCAAGCTCATAGTGCTCGTAATGAAAAATAATCGAATCTTCCGTTAGAATAAAGCGCTGAAAATTATCCCATTCCGGCTGTGTTGCCTCTTCCAGCATATCTAATTCCGGCCCCTCATTTTCCAGCTTATTATATATTAAATCACCAAGATTACTAAGCTGGGATTCATTTTTCACAAAATCTTGTATCGATAATTCCCTTTGGTTCTTTAAATCATAATTAAAAGGATATTGATACGTATATGGATGCGGCCCGCCAAAATCCATAACATGTCCAAACATAAAGGAGATATAATCATCCGTTACAGTCGGTTCCCAAAAATAAAGACTTTCTCCTCCTTCATACGAAATTTCTGCAAGCAGCTTCTCGTTTTCTTCAAATTCCGTCTCAAATTCTTCAAAATGCTTCTTGGCTTCCATCTCAATCGCTTTATCTGCTTCTTCTGTGCCAAACACGGGATATTCTGCAGAAATCTCAGCCCACTCCCCATGTTTTTCTACCCTTTCTATATCGTATTCTGTGGAAGTTGGTGATAGAAATGCTGCATCCTCCTGTTCTTCACCATTTGTTTCAGCTTCACCCGTTCCCGTCTCTATGTCGGCTTCTAGCGTTTTCTCATCTGTCATGTCTTCCTTTAATTCTTCGTCTGCATCTTGGCTTTTAACATCAGCTTTATTTCCCTCTGGTTCTTCTGCTTTTTGGTCTGCATCATTTGATACTTCTTCTTTTTCCGTCACTGTTTCACGTGAATCATCCGCTGCAGCTTCCTGCGTCTCCTTGCTGGCATGATTATTATTGCTGCTGCATCCAATCAGCCCAAAAATAAGTATAGCAAGCCCTAGAATAATACATTTTCTCTGCATTACTTTTTCTCTCCCCATATGATATATTGACTGTGGTTGAATTGAATATTCTGCTTTATTTAATAATACCTTTTATTTTACCATAACTAGACATACGTTCGGGCAGCAACTTTTTGGTGTATTGTAACTTTTCAATGATGAAAATGCGTACAGGCGAAAAAATTTAAAAGCCCGACAATACCACATAAAACAAGCAATAGGAGCGTCTCCACTCCTATTGCCTGTATGTCAGAAACTATTTCAACTCTGGCCAGAACGCTTTATTCGCTTCAATCAAATCATCTAAAATATCCTTCGCTACTTTGGCACTTGGCACGGTTTTAGATAAGGTGATTGCCTGCCATAATTTTTGGTAAGAACCCTCTTCAAACGCTTCTACTACTAATTTTTCTACGCCTACCTGCTGCTCCATCAGGCTTTTTTGGAATCTCGGAATCTCGCCGACAACCAGTTTTTCTGGACCATTGCTGCCAACGATACAAGGAACCTCTACCATTGCAGTTGGATCAAAGTTAACGATGGCTCCATTATTTTCTACAATCATCAGCATGCGCTCTTTTGTATTAAAGGCAATTGCTTTTGCCAAGTCAACGATGTAGGAAGCATGATCATCCGTTTCAAGCCTGGTATCCTCCGCACTTCCTTTGTCAATGATTGCCTGACATTCTCCGAATACAAACTTCTCACGGCCCTCCATCACTTCATTCGCACGTGTATGGTTCTTATCGGAATGTGCTACTTCATAATCAGGGTATAAATAATATTTTAAATACGTGTTAGGTACTGTTGCTGCGTCTAATGCTTGTACATCTTTCGCCTTTTTAAATGTACTGTTCCAGCTCGCTTCTTCTCCAGGGATATCCTGTCCGCCCATGGTATATCCATACTTGCTGACATGCTCTGTCACCTGAGGCATCAAGCTGTTTCCTTCTTTATCACGAATATCTGTCCACCAGCCAAAGTGATTCAGGCCATAATAGTTTACCTCCATCTCTTTACGAGAGGACAAACCTAAGCTTTTGGCAATTAATTCTTCAATCCCGATAGGCATATCACAAATATTTAAAATCTTAGAATTAGGTCTTAATTTGCGAGTCGCCTCGGCAACAATGGCAGCCGGATTAGAGTAGTTCAGCATCCAGGCATCTGGAGAGTACTTTTCCATATAATCGACCAGTTCCAATACTCCCGGAATCGAACGCATTCCATAAGCAATTCCGCCAGGGCCACATGTTTCCTGTCCTACCACTCCATGCTTCAATGGAATTTTCTCATCCTGTTCACGCATCGCATATTTGCCAACCCGGATATGAGCCATTACAAAATCAACATTGGTAAATGCCTCTTCTGGATTGGTACTAGCCAGCAAACTCACTTCCGCCGCACGTTCTTTTAATAAAATCTCACATGCATCTGCAATTGTTTTTTGTCTGTCTCCATCATTATCATAGAGTTTGATTGTATCAATCGGGAATTCATCCAGATAATCCAGCAGCATCAAAATAATCCCCGGTGTAAATGTACTTCCGCCTCCAGCAATCGTAATGTTAAATTTTTTCATTTTAAAACGCCTCCTGATATATTTTTAAAGTTTTGTTTCAAAGGAATCTCTCACTTGCGGTACACTCAAGCCTACAATGACCTGTATACTTTGGCCGCTTTGAGCTATTCCATGAGCCATCTGATTTTTGGTAAAGTAATCATTTCCTTTGACCAAGTCAGGATCCTTTACTGTGACACGCAGACGTGTTGCACAATTGGTGACATCTTTAATATTTTCTTTACCGCCAAGTCCTTCTAAATAATAGACCGCCTTCTCTTCATATTCAGAATCATATGTTGCAGCTGCAATTTCTTGATTATCAGTCTCTTCTTCTTTTTTAGCATTTTGATAATCCTGTTTTGTGTACAATTTAGCCTCCTCATCCGTTTTCCGACCTGGCAAGGCAATATCGAACTTCAAAATAATCCATCTGAATAGGACAAAGTACAGTGCTACAAAGATAAACCCGATAATCGCTTGGACTATATAAATCCCTCCATGATTAGAAGAGAGCGGAATCCAGTTCAACGCAGCTATCTCAATAAATCCAGAACCCATCATTCCAACAACACCAAACATGTTCATAATTGTAACCATGGTCGCTCCAAGAAGCGCATGAATCACAAATAGGTATGGTGCGATAAACAGGAATGTAAATTCAAGCGGTTCAGTAATACCTGCAAATACGGCTGTTAATGTGGCTGGCAATACAAGCGCAAGTACCTTCTTTCGGTTCGCTTTCGGTGTAGAATAGTACATTGCCAGCGCAATACCCAGACAGCCGAACATCTTAATATTTCCTTGCATTAAGAATCCATATGGATAAAGATCCTTTAATGCTGCAGTTGAATTGGCAAACTCATTTAAATGCGTAATCCAATATGGTTTTAACCCTTCATTGACAGCTGCCGGCCCATATTCAAACGGCGTATAGATAAAATGATGCAGCCCTGTTGGAATTAAAACACGTTCCAGGAAATGAAACAGCCAAACACCGATATAGCCTGCCTGTGTAATGAACCCCTGTAAGGAACCAATCCCCTGCTGAACATACGGCCATACAAATGCAATAAGGAAAGCAAACGGAATCATAACGAAAAATCCAATAATGGTAACGAATACAAGTCCCTGGAAAATACCCAGCATGTCAGGTAGTTTCTTATCATAAAAACGATTATGAATCCAAATCACGATACCAGATATGGCAATGGCTCCAATGATATTTGTATCTAATGTCGGAATACCGGCAATCTCTTTCACACCTGTTAAATTTTCAACGCCCTGGGATAAATCAACACCAAACGTTGATGGCCAAAGTGTCAGAATCGCATTGATATAATTATTAAAAACAAGATAAACCATCAATGCCGCAAGTGTTGCACGTGCTTGCGCTTTCTTTGCAAGTGAAATCGGCAAACCAATCACAAAAGCCAATTCCATGTGATCAAAAATCGTCCACCCGCCACTTTCAATAATGGTCCAGATGTTATACCACATTGTTCCTTCTTCAGCGATACCTCCCATAATAGCGGGATTTTTAAATAATGTTGCCAGTCCGACAACAATACCGAAGAACGCAAATAAAAGAACGGGAACAATCATTGCACTGCCAAATCGCTTGATTGCATTCATGAACAAAAACTCCTTTGTTTTAATCTCCTAATTCAAATATATAGGGAGCGCTTTCAAATTCCAATAGGTTTGACGCATTCAGAAATAACGTAGTAACATTAGATTATATTTTCATAGAATGAAAACATTTTCATTACAAGGAGATGAATCAAATGATTCTGGATAAATTGGTGAATGAATACTATGAGGACTTGAATGAGAATGATTTGCATATCATTAATACCATTCACAACCATATTGATGAAATGAAAGCAATGAAAATTCAGGACTTGGCAGATTATGCCCATACCTCTATCTCTTCCATTCATCGGCTGGCTAGAAAAATTGGTCTAGACGGCTACAGCGATTTGAAAGCGTATATTAAATTAAATATTTACACTGAAGATACTTCCAAGGATTTAATGGAATTGCTGAACCAGGATATACAACAGACCATGAAATATATGGAACAGTTAAATTTCCACAAATTAAATGAGTTGATCGACGAAGCAAGTTTTATTTATATTTATGGTACGGGGACGGCTCAGCAGGATATAGCCAATAACGTACAAAGACAGTTATGGTCTCTCCATAAGAAGTCTCTCATATTGCGAAGTGAACGAGACTTAACAGATGGCATTGATGAATTTGGGGAAGAGGACCTTATATTTATTATTTCTCTATCTGGAGAATCGAAAAATCTGGACGAAATCATCCATATGTTCAAAACAAGAAATATTAAATATATCAGCGTGACGACATTGCGAAATAATTTCCTGGCACAAAATGCCATGTTTAATATCTATGTAAACAGTACACCGTTTTATTTATATAACAAGGTAGACAACTCCAGCTTTTTGCCCTTTCATATTGTTTTTGATATTATTGTCCGGAAATTTAGTGAGTGGAAGATGGAGCAGCAAGAGGAATAATCAGTTATTAAAAAACGCAAAGAAAAGCCTCTCAGCTGCCTCAATAATTCAGGGGAAAATGAAAGGCTTTGTCATAAATAGAAATTAGTTTTTAAAGTAATAAATGGATTACAGCTTTACAATAGCCTTCGTAATCCCGTAATCCCCATAATTCCCTAAAACAGCTGGTACTTCCTCTAAACGCAGCGTATGTGAAATCAGCGGTGTAACCTGCACTTTTTGTTGATTTAACAAGGAAACAGCTTCTTCTACTGTAAAAGGATTGATAAAGGAACCGGCCATTTTTAACTCTTTGCTGAACACATCAAAAGCAGGGAACTCAACAAGCGTTTCTGGTGACGGCACTCCAAAAAGAAGTACCTCACCGCCTTTTCCAGTTTTATGGATACCTGCCTCTATGGTCTGTTTTTTGCCGATACATTCAATCACGAGGTCATACTCTGCCGCTACATCATCTGTCGATTGAAATAGATGGTCCGCACCCAACTCACTCAGCTGCGCATGTTTATTTACATCAATTTCACAGACGTCGACTTTAGCTGGATTCTTTAGCTGGACAGTCTGTAAAAATAAAGATCCAATAAACCCTCCGCCAATAATCAATACCTTCGTACGCGCCTGAATCTCGCTGATTTGATGAAATCCATGAAGTACACAGCTTAATGGTTCTGCCAAAGCGCCAACTTCCAAAGGCAGCTCTTTATCTAAAAGATGACAAGCAGTCTCTGGAACAGCACAAAATTGTTCCATCCCGCCATTTCGCGTTACCCCAACAGCAGAGAGGTCTTCGCATAGCTGTACCCTCCCTTGGCGGCAATACGTACATTTACCACAATAAATATTTGGATCCACAGCAATACGGTCTCCCACTTTTAAGCCGGAGATAGATGCACCTATCTCAACAACTTCTCCGGAAAATTCATGCCCTAAAACAATCGGAGGTGTGATTTCAGCGGAACCTGGTTCCCCATGAAAAATATGTACATCTGTCCCGCAGATTCCGCAATATTTCACTTCAATCAATACTTCTTCAGGCTGAAGCACTGGTTTTTCAATTTCTTGAATAGCCATATCCTCTTTTTCTTTCAACAATAAAGCTTTCATACATACACGCTCCTTTTGATTCTAATTCTCATCGCATTTTTTAATGTGGAACATACAGGTTTTAATAATAAGCTTCTAAAGATTTTCTCTTCCAGCTAGTGTAATGAACCAGCTCAGTTCGAAACTATTATTTCAAAATATGAAAGCAATTACAACAGCTGCCTGTTTTTCTTAAAGACAGGCATGCACATAAAATGCTTGATGATAAAATAAAAGACCTATCCATACACAGGAGAAAAATAATAATTCTTTCCTGTTATGAATAGGGCTTATCAAATAAAAGACCGGCTTGAAAAAAACGGTCTCTTTTTTATATCATTTCGACAGGGATTCCTTCTCTTTATTCTCATCCTCTTCGTTCTCTTTTTTCTTCTTCAGCTGTTCATGGCGCTGCCGCTGACGATAGCCATACGTCGCATTCAGCACAACATCCTCATCCTCTAACGCTGTACCAAGCGCACCAATTACCGTGGATACACTGGCAGCAATCCAAGCAATATAGAAGTAATTAATTAAGCCAGGGTCACTCGTAAGCTGTTCCTCCAGCATTCCCATTGGTATAAAAACAAATACGCCGACGAGGAATAAACAGAAAAGCATGACGTAATAAATACAAACGGTAATAAATAACGTTAAAAACGTTATAGCGTTATAAAGCCTCCGTGTGTAATCATTGCTCTGATCCCGCTTCCTCTCCCATAATCGGTGAATCAAAATAATCCAGAGCGTCATCGCTATGACAGAAAATACGGTAAGCAAACACATCCTGAAAATCGTATAATGCTCGCTTAACAACCATAATGTTGGAAAAACCAGCGCATAAGAACCCGTGGCAAAAGCAATAGTCAGGATTTTCAAAAATGCGGGAAACATATTCCATGGACGGTTTGCCCGCACCATTCCTCCCAATAAGCGGATAGTAATACTCCCTCTGCGCCCCACTGTAAAACGAACATCCATATATTTCTCTTCATTATCCTCTGGTGCCTCACGCTTAATCGGCGTCAGCCAGCCAAGAAATCTGTTCGTCATCAGATTTTTGGAATCATCTACATCCACATCCTTGTGCTTGCTGCGCTTTGATTCAATCCGCTCTGCAGAACGCTCTCTTGCCTCATCTGAGCTCCCATAATACATTTCGTTGACCAGCTGCATGATGGATTCCCGCAAACGTCTAATCATTAAAGTAGAACCGAAGCTGGGCATGCTGATCAATGCAATATTTTCATCTTCATTTGCTTCTGCAACAATCATGCGCTTTTCTATAAACAAAGGAATGTCAGTTAAACAAATAGCATAATCCCATTCCTTTTCTTCTTTCTTCTTCTTGGTAGCTTCCAGTATTTCCTTTGATTCGGCGCCACCGCCAATCAAGGGATCTTCTATATAATCAATTTTCCAATCGATTTCTTCTTTTACATAATACTCCAATAAAGACGGTAATTCCTCTCGCAGTCTTGCCCCTATTTCATTTGGATAACCTGGTGCAGTTATTAGACCGATATATCTTGTTGTTTCACTCAAGTTGGATTCACCTCGATTTATTTTTTGTTGTTTTTGCATATCTATAGTACTTTTAGCCGAAAAATGAAATGTTTAAACCCTCCACTTATCAAACAAGATGATTAGGATGCTTCTATGATTTTATCTACAATGTTAATACGTATGAATTATTTCTTAGTAAATGCAACTTTTTAAAAGTATGAACGACGTATTAAAAATCACGAAAAAACAGTTTCTCTTTCTATCAGATAAGTATTGCACTTTTTTCTCCAGCTTCATTGCCAAGCAACTATACTGTCATAATAATGTCTCTATATTATTTTTTCTGAAAATTACTTGTTATCCTTTCTTATTTATGATATGGTTTTAAAAAGTTTAAACTTCTTTTTTATTCAAAATGAAGGAGGGACTTCTTTTTGGAAGGTATCCAGCCAATTAAAGAGTTAATCGAGGCTCATTTTAATGCTCTATCAAAGAAACAACAGAAGGTAGCCAATTTCGTGTTAAATAATCCAACCTTTGTCGGGACACATTCTGCAGCTGAAGTTGGAAAGAAAGCTGAAACAAGTGAAACAACTGTTATTCGCTTCTGCTATGCACTTGGACTCGAAGGCTATGCCGAACTGCAGAAAAAGATTACCTTATTTGTTTTTAATCAAAATACAGTCAGCACACTTGGGAATTATTTTTCAGCAAAAAAGAAGCTGTTTAATGATCAGCATCTCATTGAGAAGGCGATGCAAAAAGATATCACTCAAATTGACAGAATTGCTGAACAAATAGATAAGGAATTATTTTATAAAGCAACACATCAATTACATGAAGCAAAAAATATCTATATTATCGGGGCTGGCGCATCACAATTCCCCGCTCAGTGGCTCCATTTCACCTTAAATATTTTACGGCCAAATGTATCCATTATTCATACAGAAACGCCAGAGCTTATCCGGACGATGCAGGAAATAGATGAAGATGGTGTCGTCATCACAATCTCCTTACACCGTTACTTTAAAGAACCCATTCATATTGCGGAGACGCTTCATAAACGTGGAATAACAGTGCTTGCCATAACCGATTCTAAGCTGGCGCCGATTCAAAAACATTGCTCCTATGCTTTTGTATTGGAGCAAACAGAGAAATCAACCATTGATCTGATGCCATCACTTATTTCCTTCCTTAACTTAGTAGTAACTGGAATGATGACATTTGACCCGGATTATTATGAGAAGCAGCGCGTCAATTATGATGACTTTAATCATACTTTTATTTCTGATAAATGGAGTTGAGAAAATTGATAAAACAACAATTAGCCGAACGTTTACAGGCAATTTTTGAACATTTGCATAAGCACCCTGAAATAAGCTGGAATGAAGTAGAAACCACAGCATATCTTGTGGATTTTCTGCGCAGCGAGGGGTTGGCTCCGCAAACGTTTCCTGATATGACCGGGTTATATGTAGACATTGGAAAAGGAACTCCCACAGTTGGATTCAGAACGGATATAGATGCACTATGGCAAAAGGTTAATGGATTATTCCAGGCGAACCATTCCTGCGGCCATGATGGACATATGACTGTAGCGCTCGGTGTCGTTCTTTTATTAAAAGAGCTGGAGCCGACATTATCCGGAGCTGTTCGTATCCTTTTTCAGCCGGCAGAAGAAAAAGCACAGGGTGCAAAAGCTTTTGTTGATCAAGGTGTTGTGGATCCGCTCCAATTTCTATTTGGAGCACATGTCCGGCCACTAATCGAATTAGAGGACGGCACCTACGCACCAGCACTATATCATGGAGCAGCGAAGCTTTTCACAGGAGAAATTCATGGCGTTGAAGCGCACGGTGCAAGACCAGAACAGGGAGCGAATGCGATTGAAGCAGCAGCTGCGCTGATTGATGGACTCAAGCGTATTTGGATTAGCCCTGCTGAATCAGCCTCCATTAAAATGACTCAAATACAGGGAGGCGGTGCTTCAACAAATATTATTCCAGGAAATGCTTCCTTTAGCATCGATGCCCGTGCTCAAACCAACGAAACCATGGAGGCTCTGACTGCCGGATTTGAAAAAGCAGCAGGCGCGGTAAGTACACTATACGATGTTTCCATTGATTACAATGTAGATGCCCATATCGTCGCAGCTCAAGTAAGTGATACAGCAAAATCCATTTTGGAGCAAGCTATTATCAATGTAGCTGGAGAAGAAAATTGTGCGCCGGACGTGGTGACACCAGGCGGAGAGGATTTTCATTTTTATACGTATTCCAAGCCTGAGCTGCAGACAACGATGCTTGGTCTCGGATGCGGCGTCACACCGGGGCTCCACCATCCAGAAATGACATTCAATCAAAAGCACCTGCCAACCGGAGCAGAAATTATCACACAGGCGCTTGTCCTAGCACTACAACAAACAGAAAGAAGCGATACAAAATGATTCAATGTAAAGAACTAAAAACAATGGCCGAGATGGAACAAATGCAGGAGCTGGAGGGAAGGATTTGGGGAATGGCTACCATTCCCACCCATCAGACGCTTACAGCAGTCAAAAATGGCGGCATCATGGTCGGTGCTTATGCTGACGATCAATTAGTCGGCTTCAGCTATGGGTTTGCAGGCTTCGATAACGGCAAAAGCTATCTATGCTCTCATATGCTTGGTATGGATCAAGCATACCGTTCTCAAGGCATTGGAAAAATGCTGAAACAAAAACAGCGGGAGATTGCTATCCGTAAAGGTTATGACATGATGAAATGGACATATGATCCTTTGGAGACACGTAATGCCTATCTTAATCTAACAAAACTAAACGGCATGTGTAACACCTATATTGAGAATTGTTACAGCAATATGCAGGATGGTTTTAATAAAGGACTCCCTTCAGACCGCTTTGAAATCCATTGGCACCTGAAAAGTCCATACGTGGGGGAGCAGCAATCCGTAAATACAGAAAATGCAACGACTCTGAACACGTTACCCTTTAATCAGGAAGGTTTGCCCGTTTTCACGAAAGAGAAGGAACCGTTTGAATTGACGGAATATTCCTATTCCGTTCGTGTGCCAAAGGATTTTCAAGGACTGAAAGCAGCAAGTCAAGAGCTCGCCATGGACTGGAGACTAAAGACACGAGAGCTGTTCCAAAATCTCTTTGAAGCAGGTTACGCAGCTATACGGTTAGCACCCTATGAAAATTATGGGGAATACATTTTTGTAAAAAAAGATATTTTAGATCTTGGAGGAAAATAACGATGAAAATCACAGAAGTCACTGTTCGTCATTTACAAATGAAACTAAAAGCTCCTTTCACCACCAGCTTTGGCACATTTACAAATCGAGATTTTTTATTACTGGAAGCAAAGGATGCGGATGGAACCGTCGGCTGGGGAGAATCCGTCGCATTCCATGCCCCATGGTATAACGAAGAAACCCTGCAGACCAACTGGCATATGCTGGAGGATTTTTTAATCCCGCTTATCCTAAATAAAGAATTAAAGCACCCGGATGAAGTTAATGAAATCTTTGCTGCTATCCGAAAAAACAACATGGCAAAGTCTACCCTCGAAGGAGCTATCTGGGATATTTACTCACAACAAACCAACCAATCCCTTGCTGAAGCGCTGGGTGGCAGAAAAGAAAAGATTGAAGTCGGCATCAGTATCGGCATCCAAAAATCCATTGAGGATCTTATCGCTTTAGTAGACGGCTATATCAAAGAAGGCTATAAACGCATGAAAGTAAAAATCAAGCCTGGCTGGGACATCGATGTGATTCGTACATTACGCGAGAAATTCCCGGACACAGCAATTATGGCAGATGCTAACTCCGCCTACCGTTTAGAGGATACCGAACTATTAAAACAGTTAGATTCCTTTGACCTGACCATGATTGAACAGCCCTTGGCATCTGACGATATTATCGATCATGCAAAATTACAAAAGGAACTCCAAACACCGATTTGCTTAGACGAAAGCATCCACTCACTGGAAGATGCACGAAAAGCAGTTGAACTGGGAAGTACAAAAATTATTAATATCAAAATCGGCCGTGTCGGCGGCTTAACCGAAGCGAAGAAAATCCATGACTATTGCGCAGCAAATGATATTCCAGTCTGGTGCGGCGGTATGCTGGAATCAGGAATTGGCCGTTCTCACAATATCGCTCTAACAACACTGCCAAACTTTATTTTACCGGGGGATACCGCTGGTTCCAGCCGCTACTGGGAAAAAGATATCATTGCTCCGGAGGTTGTTGCAGAAAATGGATATATCACCGTCCCGACAAAAGCTGGAATCGGTTATGAAGTGGATCGGAAAGCTGTAGAAGCCTATACCGTGGTTAAGAAAGATTATAAATAAGGGAGATAATCAGATGAAAAAGAGTTTTCAAATAGGAAGTGCTTTTGTTGGTCTTATTGTTGGAGCCGGGTTCGCTTCAGGACAAGAAGTCATGCAATACTTCACCAGCTTTGGTATATGGGGTACAGTTGGCGGGATTGTCGCCACCCTCCTCTTTATCTTTCTAGGATTCACCTTTGCCCAGCTGGGAACAGACTTGCAGGCAGCTTCCCATAAAGGGGTAATCTACCATATCGGCGGACGTTATATCGGGGCGATATTGGATATTTTAATTACCTTCTTCCTTTTCGGAGTAGCCGTCGTTATGTTTGCAGGCTCCGGCTCTACTTTTGAGCAGATGTTTGGCATCAATACTATTGCAGGCAGCATTATTATGGTAACTTTAACTATCCTGACATTGCTATTAAATACACAAAAGATTATCGGAATCATTGCAGCAATTACACCTTACTTGATTGCGATTATCTTTATCATCTTGGTCTATTCCATTTTCACCACGGATTTATCTCTGGCTGAAGCAGATGCAATCGCCAAGGAACAAGCTTCTGCCGCACCTAACTGGTTGTTAAGCGCCTTCCTCTATGTATCTTATAATCTGGCAGCAGGAGCAGCATTACTGATTGTCATGAGCGGAGGCGTGAAAGACCGAAAAGTTGCAGGCTGGGGAGGTATTTTTGGAGGAATCATGCTTGGCGGATTGATTATTCTTATTCATATCGGGATGTTCATGAAAGTAGATGTTGTGGCAGGAATGGACATGCCAACACTTGCCTTAGCAGAACAAATCCATCCATTTATTGGTATTCTGATGGCTATTGCACTGCTTGGCATGATGTATAATACAGCAGTTGGTATGTTCTACTCCTTTACGATACGATTTATCGCACCTGATAGCAGAGCCTATAAGCCTGCCGTTGTGATTATTGGGTTACTTGGTTTTGCAGCTAGCTTAGTCGGTTTTACAACGCTTGTCGGCAAAGTATATTCTACGATGGGGTATTTAGGATTTGCTTTGATTATTGCAGCAATTATTGCTTGGTTTCGAAGAGGGGTTACCCGTGTTTCTTAAAACTAAAAATATGTATACAGGAGCATGTGGTGTTTTTACTTTTGATTTTTGTTATTTAGCCGTCTATTTTTATAGGCGGCTTTTTTAGCATCGCTGTTTTCTGCTTCACAAAAACAACTACACTCTCCACACCAAAAAAACTTGGATAAACAAGACAACTTGTTCATCCAAGTTCTATGCATTTATGCAAAAGCATCAGCTATCGTAAATGTTGAATCCCCGTTTCCAACATTTCCATCTGCAGCAGCGTCTGCTCATCCGTAATCGTTTTATCTTGCCCATTGATAACCGCTTCATATACATCGTCATATACACGCCCATAATCGCCATCTACCGATTTCACTGTTTCCTCATGCACGGTGCCTTCTTCATCGATATACGTCAGTACGCCATAATGACGGAGCGTATCGATGCCAAAGTCCTCGTTATCCGGCATATAGAATAACTTGAGATGCTCTTCCTGACGATCTTTCGTTTCTTTGATAAAGCACCCTTTTTTACCATGCACCACAAAGCTGGGTCTTTCTTTCAGTCTGAAATAGCTGGATTTCACCGATACTTTTAATCCGCCATAATATAAATCTAAATCGAAATAATCGTTCATTCTTCCCTGTCCTAATAATTGCTTCACATCATAATGGATATTGTCCGGTTTGCCAAAATAACTGATGACCTGATCCAGGGTATGGCAGCCATGTCCATACAGAAATGACGCATTAGGGTCAAATGAATCGGCAGACTCCGGTACCTCGGGACGATAATAGTCATAATGCATCTCCACTTCCAGCAAGTCCCCAAGCTTTCCTTCTTCTATCACTTTTTGAACGGTTAAAAAATCACTATCAAATCGTCTGTTTTGATAGGCCTGGACAATCAACCCTTTTTCCTTTGCCAATGCAAAGATTTCTTTTGCCTGCTCTGAGGTTTCCATAAAAGGCTTTTCGACTAAACAGTGCTTATTATGCTCTAATACTTGTTTTGCATATTCATAATGGCTGTCATGTTTTGTACAAATCACAATAAGCTGAATGTCCTCATCACGTAACAATTCCTCTAAATCTGAAGTGTAATGCACTCCTGCATGTTTATCCCAGCTATCGTTCGCAGGGGTTCTCCGGTAAATGGTTTTCACTTTGATATATTCTCTTTGCATTACGAACGGCAGATGATACCTGTTCGTGCTTTTCCCATTTCCAATATAACCAATAGTAAGCATAGCGGCCTCCTAAAATAGATTTGTCTTTATTTATATATCGTTAACGTCTTCTTCTGGATTCTGGCATGGAATAAAAAAGCACCTCCTTCATTTGATAGTTTTATCATACCAGGAGGCACCTTTTTATTTATACATCTAATCGTCAAAAATCATCTGAAAAAGATTTATTACATCAGGTTGATGGCATGGAATACCACACCAACTACGAATAACCCGAGAATCATTACGATTGGTGACACTTTCTTCCTAAGCAGCCACATACAAAGAAGTGTGAGCAGTAGCCCGGCCAGACCAGGAATCAAGCTGTCCAGGTTGTCCTGCAGGGTCGTGACATCCGTTTGGGTCAATGACCTGCCTTCTTCCTGTTGTATCATTGCAGACTGGATTCCTTCAGCTCCCTCAGGCAGGTTCTCCCAATCAATATAAGCGCCCTCGCCGAGCTCAACTTCTGCGACAGTCGGGGTAAAACTTACATTTACCCAACGGTTTACTAATGCTCCAAGAATGAACATACCAAGGATGGATGCGCCTTTTGTAATATCCTGAAGCAATCCGCCTGATAAGTCATCCGTGATTTTTTCCCCAGCTTTATAGCCAAGTTCCTGTGAATACCATAAGAATCCCATCCGGATCAAGTTCCATGCTACGAAGAAAATGATTGGTCCAAGGATGTTGCCAGTTAAAGCAAGAGAAGCTGCCAGTGCACCGAGAATTGGTCTGACGGTGAACCAGAAAATTGGATCCCCAATACCTGCTAAAGGCCCCATCATTCCGACTTTAACCCCTTGAATTGCCTTATTGTCCACCGGAGCACCGTTTGCACGTTCTTCTTCAAGCGCCAACGTTACACCAATAATCGGAGAAGCAACATAAGGGTGCGTATTAAAGAACTCTAAGTGACGCTGCAGTGCAGCCGCACGATCTTCTTTTGTCTGATATAATCTTTTGATTGCAGGAATCATGGAAAATGCCCAGCCGCCATTTTGCATCCGTTCGTAGTTCCAAGAACCTTGAAGGAATGTAGAGCGCCACCAAATAGCAATACGATCTCTTTTTGTTAATTTGATTTCTTCTTGTGCCATCTTCATGTCCTCCTTTTTTTAATAGTCATCAATAATATCGCCTAAAGGATCACCAGTGTTTCCGCCACCGCCACCGGATCCGCCTTGTTTCGTAAGTGCTATATAAATAAGTGCAAGTGCTACACCAATACCGCCAAAACCTACAAGCGTAATATCCGGAATTGTCGCCAGTACAAAACCAATTGCAAAAAATGGCCATACTTCTTTGGTAGCCATCATGTTGATAACCATGGCATAACCAACGGCTACAACCATTCCCCCGCCGACTGCCAAGCCATCTGTTAACCAGCCAGGCATCGCTTGAAGCATCTCTCTAACCGGTGTTGCACCGATAGCTACAATCAATGCAGCCGGAATAGCAATACGTAAACCCTGCATGCAGATAGCAATCACATGCCACATTTCAATTTTCCGTATGTTCCCGTCTTTGGCCGCTGCATCCATTAAATGGACAATCCCTGTAGCAAGCGTCCGAACGATGATTGTCAATAACAGACCTGCAACTGCTAAAGGAATAGCAATCGCCATCGCTGAGTTTACGCCCGCTGTTCCCTGTCCGCTTAAAACAAGAATAATTGCTGAAGCAACAGAGGCCAAAGCTGTATCTGGTGCAACAGCAGCCCCAATATTTGCCCAGCCTAAAGCAATAAATTGCAGCGAGCCGCCTAAAATAAGACATGCGGTTAACTCTCCGCTAACCAGACCGATTAACGTACAGGCTACAATGGGCTGATGAAACTGGAATTCATCCAGGATTCCTTCAATACCAGCTATAAATGCAATAATAATAATTAATATTATTTGAATAATAGTTAAATCCATGATGATTAATCCTCCTTTTCCTCTAATGATTTAGGTTTATTTCTGTCTGTCTAGTTCTGCTTGCGCTCTTCTCAAAATCTCATCCATATTCCCATATGAGTCAGCTGGAACCTTACGCACATCAAAATCCACGCCTAATTCCTTCAACTTTTTGAACGTATCAATATCATCCTGGTCAAAGGCAAGCACCTTATTGGGCTGCACTTTTCCAGTGGAATGAGACATCGAGCCAACATTAATCGTATCCAGCGGAACACCGCCTTCAATAGCTCTCAGTACATCCTGAGGATTCTCGAAAAGAAGCAATGCGCGCTGTCCGCCAAAATGCTGATCATCCTTTGCGAGCTCCACCATTTTCTGAATAGGAACCGTATGTGCCTTGATACCTGACGGAGCAGCCTGCTGAATCAATTTTTTACGCAGTTCATCCTTTGCTACCGTGTCCGATACAACGATGATACGCGTAGGCGATGTACTTCTTGTCCACGACGTTGCCACCTGTCCGTGCAGTAGACGAGAGTCAATCCGTGCTAACACGTAGTCAAATGACCCGGGAGCTCCTGCACTGGCTCCAGAAGATGCAGAAGCAGATTCAGCAGCTTCTTCCGGCTCTAATTCCTCCGGCTTTACTTTTACTGCATCCTTCGCCGTATCAATAATATGAGCCGCTATTTCATGCGCTGTATTCATAGAAAAGCGCGATGCATATGATTCGATCACCATTGCTAAATTCAACCCAGCAACGATAGCCCATGTATCTTCATGTCCCTCCATCAAGCTGCTTGCCTGATTAAAGGGGGTTCCACCCCAAAGATCGACTAAGAATAATACTTCATCCTGATTGTCGAAAGAAGCAATCGCCTCTTCCATTTTTGCTCTTACGTCATCCGGTCCTTCACTCGGCATCAACGTAACAGCCTTGACATTCTCTTGCTCTCCAAAGATCATCGCTCCAGACTGCAAGATACCTGTCGCAAATTCACCATGGCTGGCAATGATAATTCCTACCATCTTTTTAACCTCCTTTTTATGTTTGTTAAGGATTCAATAGATATGGCAAGCTCTTAAAGCAGTATGTTTGCAAGCTTTGTAAAGCGCTTTCAGAACCAATAAAAAAAGACATGAGAAAAAAGCAGGTTAAATGAAGATAAAAAGACAGAGATGTCCTTCCTCTTCGCTTTAATAACTACCTTTCACTCATGCCTGATCGAATCAGTAACACGTAAAATATAATTGCAAGTGTTTATTTAATTTATATTATGTTCGAAAGCGTTTTAACCATTTATCTAAATAAAAAGCTTTCCAATTACTTTAATGAGCTTCTTTCCTTATTATAGCACCCTATTTTTCCCCTTTCAAGAGGGATTTTTTCTTGTGCCATTTCTGTAACCGTTTATTCGTCAGGATCCATCTACCTTAGAAAAGAAGGTATCCTATTTAGCTTGGACTCACAACGATTAACTTTTTGATTTCTTACGCTTGAAGTTGCGTTTCATAACCTCAAAAGCGCCTAATGACCGGACCATGCGATTGGGGTCAACATATTCACGAATTGCCCGAAACACCTTTTTGGGCTCTTTAGATGAAAATGTAAATGTCCCATTCTTCTTCGTTTGAATAGCATAACGCGGAATCCATTTCCCTTTGAACATGACGGAAGCAATCACGTAATCTACTTCCTCCCAAGGAATTTGAATATATTTTCGGGGATCCCGTTTATTATAGAATTCAAATCCTTTATCGCCAATCATAATCCTGCCATAATCTGAAATCCTTATATGTGAGGTTCCATTAATAACTAAATCCACTTTTGTATTGATTGATTGGACCATTTCAACTCCCCCTCATCTCTTTATAGTCATTATTATACATGGTTTGGAGGGGGAAGTAAAAATAGTTTGGATGACGAGCCGTCTTTCAAGGTTTAAATAAAGGACGTTAACAAAGAACCCCAAACGAGTGTAAAGAGAGCTGCAAAAATCATTGCTAAGGAGGAAAAGACAGATTCCTGTTTTCCATATTCCAAGGCTTTATTCGTACCGACACCATGCGCTCCCATCCCTAAGGCTAATCCTTTGGCGATTGGTGTTTTGATAGACAGCCATTTCAGCACATTCGGACCTACGATTCCTCCCACGATCCCTGTGATGATCACAAAAACCGTTGTCAATGTCGGCAAGCCGCCAATTTCTTTGGATACCTCCATGGCAATCGGTGTAGTGATTGACCGGGGAAGAATCGACACAATAAAATCATCACTGAGATGAATTAATTTAGATAACAAAAATGTAGAAATCATGGCCATCAGTGTCCCCGTCGTAATACTGATAACAATGGTTTTCATATATTTTTTTATAATCGGCAGGTTCTTATAAATCGGCACTGCAAAGGCCACCGTCGCCGGTGCAAGCATATGTGATAAGAATTTGGATCCCTGCATATAATCATTGGCAGACACATGCATGATAGAAATAATCGCGATTAATAGGATCGGCGCTAACAATAGCGGATGAAAAAGAGCAAAGTTCATTTTTTTATAAATTCTTTTAGAAAGGATATAAGCCAAATACGTTATCACCGTAAACAGAACAATAATCAATGCGATTCCCCCTTTTTCGCAGCAGATACTTTTTCTGCCGTCCAAGCAGTCAGACCCATAACAATTATCGTACTAATGACAATCAAGCCAACAATCTCTAACCCTTGTATGCTGAAAATCTCTTCATAATTGATGATTCCCACAGCAGAAGGAATAAAGAACAATAGCAGCTCTGCCATTAACCATTTCGCACCTTGATCGACCCACTCTAGCTTGATAACACCACAGCACAATGCCGCAAACAAAAGAAATAATCCGAACATAGACGCGGGAATGGGCAATGGAATAAAATATTTTAACACTGCTCCCAGGAGCAGAAAGACATGTAAAAAACAAATTTGTAAAATAACCTTTAAGACTTTCACAGGCTTTCCCTTCTTCTATACGTAATATAAAACATCTGTTATCTATATTACGCCCCTCCGAACCATTCGTAAAATACATATTAATTATCATTTTCATGAATCAAAGTTATAATGAATCCGTTAGAATAAAATCAATAAACTTTCTTCCGGCATTGGAAATATATTTCCCTTTCTTCGTGATAACCGCAAGCTTCCACATAATCGTCGGTTCCAGGTCGATGATTTGTATATCCTTCGTAAACAGACGGTTACAGATAGACTCCGGTAATATCGTTACCCCTAAATCAGCAGCAACCAGCTCCGACATCAAATCCCATTGCATGCTCTTAAATAAAATTTTCGGTTCAAAACCCGCTATCGTAAAGAAATGATTCCGGATAATTTGATTTAAAGCAAAATCCTCATGATAAAAAATAAATTCTTCATCCCTTAAATCCTTTACATTCACTTTCGAATAGGAAGCCAGCGGATGATCCTTTTGAACAATCAGCTTCATCTTCTCTTTTACAATCGGATAAACATTAAAAATGCGCTCATCTAAAGGAAGCACCGCCACCCCCAGCTCAAACTCCCCTTCCTCCACACTTTTAACAACCCTGGCTCCGCCATACTCCGTAATATCTAATTTGATATTCGGATAACTGCGATGAAAATTTTTCATTACTTCCGGGAAAAACAGGCTCCCGATAAATGGCGGAAGACCCATATTCAGCTCTCCTACCGATAAATTCGTTAAATCACTTACGGTTAATTTCATTTCATCCACTAAGTTCGTTATTTTTTGTGTGTATTCCAATACCGTTTTTCCTGCGTCGGTTAAGTCCATTGTTTTATTTGTCCGGATGATTAGCGGGGTTCCTAGTTCTTCTTCTAAGGATTTGATGGACTTGCTTAGGGCCGGCTGAGAAATATGGATTTGTTCGGCGGCTTTGGTGATGCTTTTTTGGTTTGCTATTTCTTTGAAGTAGAGTAGTTGTTTTAGTTCCATGGGGGTCACCTCTTTTTTAATTCACTACAGTTCACTCTATGGGCGCTATTTCTTTAAAAATAATATGATTTTCCTTTTGATTATATTGATACTCTACTAAACGTAAGTTCTTCCATCGCAAGGTTTCTACTGGGTTTCTTCCTTTTGTATAAAAACGAAGCGCACTCTCATTTCTCTTTTTAACAACTTCATCTGGTATACAAGAAGCTACTATAAAAGCTTCAATCATACTATAATCGTGACTGTATTCTTGTTCTATCCAATCAACATATTTCATAGCTTGATCAACAACTTCTATATTTGCAGCATCCTTTTTTATTTCTATTATTAGATATTTTGAAATAGTGTTATAGCCTTTAATATATCTATAACCAAACACGTCCATCTTATCCATATAGTCAATTGGCTTAAATGGAGAAGCTATCACTTGATGGCTAACGTAATCCCATTTCCCATAGATATTATTAGAATCATTTCTAGATATATAATCAACAATAGCCGCTTCAATAGCCATCTCATGCTGGATATTATTATTCTTCACAGCACATTTAACAATATTTTTAGAGGTAACTGAATATTCAGGTGTATATTTATTTTTTATTCTTTCATGTACTTTTCTATCAAATGGATAGGAATTTTCTTTTCCATCCATACGTGATTCATTCGCTTTTAGAATACAATCAAAAAGTGCTTTATTTTCAGTTTCATCGATCTTTATAAAAGATAATTTCCATAAAGCTCTTAACATTTTAAATGCATTAGGATTTGAAGATAAAACCTCATCCATGTCTACACCTTTTTTAAATAAAAATGGCTCGCCTTTAAAAGTACATACAAACCTTTTATTTAAATCTTCTTTTGATTCATTAAGGAGCATCTTATCTTTCATTACATCGAATGTTGTAGTTCCTGGCTTATCAGCATCAGGAAAATTCAAGAAAATACATTGATTATGAATATTAATTAATTTCCCTATTCCATAGATTTTTCTCTTATGAAAGAAATAAACATTATCCTCAGATTTCATCGATAGATAGTCCACAAAAGTTCCTTCATGAGGCGTTCTCCAAGATTTTTCTGGGATATTTTTAAATTTTGTACTATATACTCCTGTTTCCGCAATTTTTTTCAGAGAATCTATACTGTCTAATGTAAAAATATAACCTGCCATTCTTTTATTACTCTCCTAATTTTTTATAATATAATTATACTATACTAAATTCTTATATAATAAATCAAAAAATCATCTTATAGTGATTACTGATAAGATGATTTTTTATACAAATATATTCTATTAAAAGCCAAATAAGCTCAGTTGTTGAGGTTCAACCTTTAATTGTTTAATTTCTTCTTGTTCAATTTCATTAATGCGTTGCCCCATTCTTTTAATTAATCCTACAACTAGTGCATTACCCATACAAAAATAACGCATTCTATCGGCCATGCCTTCTGTCCAATTATCGGGAAAACCATTAAGGCGCTCACATTCTATAGGTGTCAAAAATCTTAATCTCTGTGTTAATGGATCTTCAACAACATGCGTACTACGATTATTTGTTCCTTCACTAGTCAACATAGTTCTTCCAGGCTTATCAAGAGCATCAGGGAAAGCCATCCCCCCTTCTGAAAAGAAGTAACTATGTCCTGTTGCTGATGTTCTTTCAATTCGTTTAGGTCCTTTAAGATAACGAAACTTTTCAATAGACGTCTCACTTAAATAATATTTTTCCTCTACCTCCGATTGTAGAATACTACCTAATGGAATGAAAGGTTCTGTTTGAGGTATAACCTCTTCTGTATATACCATTCCATCTTTCATAATCCCTGCATTCAAGTACTTTTGTGAGACTTCATCAGATACTTCCAATAAATTCTTTGGTAATTGAAATTCTCTGGGTGGATGTTTCTCTACAAAGTTTTCTTCTACCGGAAAGGCAGGAGCAAAAAAACCATCATCATGAATAATACTAGGGTTTGTTTTCTTAAAAAGATTTTTAAAATAAGCTGTACTATTATGCACAGCAAATATAAATACTCTTCTTCTTCTTTGAGCTTGTCCATAATCCGCAGCATTAATTACTCTCCACTCTACCGAGTAATTTAAATCTCGAAGACTTGCCAGCATAACAGAAAAGTCTCTTCCCCTCTGTTTAGAAGGAGATTTAAGTAGACGATCAACATTCTCTAAAAGTAAATATTTGGGCTGAATTTCTTTAACCATTCTTGTAATTTCCCAAAATAGGACGCCTTTTTTCCCCTCTAAACCTTTTTCGCCCGATAGACTACGTGCAACGGAGTAATCTTGACAAGGAAAGCCGCCAACAATCAAATTTATATCATTATTAATAAATTGTTTTTCATTTATTTCAGCAATATCTACGTTGGAGTGGTCACCTTTATTTTCGAACCGCTTGGCATAACAATTATAAGCATCTTGACTCTTTTTAGAAGGTTCCCATTGGTTCCCCCATACAACTTCAAAATCTTTAATTTGTTCTAGTCCAAGCCGAAACCCACCAACTCCAGCAAAGAGTTCCATAATTTTCAACATGCTATACACCCTTTCGGTATTCATTATACCTAATAACAATTATAATAAAAAGTGAGACGAAGATCAACATGTTATTAAGATTTAACATAATTATATCACATAATACGAACTAATGTTCTTTTTGAGGTGGGGAAATTATGATCTACGAAACAGAAGAAGAATTATTAGAAAAAGCTATCGCTGCAGAAGGAAGTAGTTTTGAAGAATTAGATAAAAAGGGAAGATTAAATAATGCGAAATCGAAAGGCGGATTAGGACATATCATTGAGGAAAGCTATTTTGGTTATGAAGTAAATTCCAATGCAGCACCTGATTTTGAAGAATTGGGTATCGAGCTAAAAGTCACTCCATTTAAAATTAATAAAAATGGTACTGTGTCTTCCAAGGAAAGATTAGTGCTTAATATTATCAATTACATGGAGGAAGTTCAATGTAGCTTCTTTACGTCCAGTTTTTGGAATAAAAACCAAAAAATACTTTTAATGCTCTATAAATGGCTACCTAATGCAGAACGAAAGGACTATCAAATTTATAAAAGCCTTCTTTATACCTTTCCAGAAGCTGATTTAGAAATTATAAAACAAGACTGGGAAACTATTATAAATAAAATCAAGGCCGGAAAAGCACATGAGTTATCTGAAGGAGATACCAACTATTTAGGAGCATGTCCAAAAGGAGCCAATAAAAAATCCCTAAGAAAGCAGCCATACTCGGAAATACCTGCTATGCAGCGCGCGTACGCATTAAAACAAAGCTATATGACTGCTTTATATCGAAAAATTATAAAGAAAGAAGAATTGGTATCTTTTACAAAGAAAGAAGAACTACATAAGTTAAGTTTTGAAAAGATTTTAGAAAATCGTTTTAAAGATTATATCGGAATGTCTGATATACAAATCGCTGAAACATTAGACATTGAATACAATAGGAAAGCTAAATCATCCATCGCTCTTCTCATCAGTGCTCTCTTAGGGATTAAAGGCACTCGTTTAGATAAGATAGAAGAGTTCTCTAAAGCAAATATCCAGTTTAAAACTATCCGATTAGAGCCTAATGGCTTACCGCGTGAACATATGTCATTTGAAAATATTCGCTTTGATGAATGGGTTAATGAAGAATGGGAAGACAGTTCAGTACGAGAAAAATTTGTGACAACAAAATTCTTATTTGTTGTATTTCAGTATAATGAAACTAAAAGTGAAAATCCAGATAGACTCCCACATTTAAAAGGCATTCAATTATGGAATATGCCTTTGCAAATTATCGATAATGAAGTTAAAGGTATCTATGGTGAAGTTAATAGATTAATGCAAGTTGGTCTAGATTTAAAAGTCAAAAAATATGGAAAAACAACAAGGCAAGAAAATAACTTTCCTAAGGCTAATTTTAATGGCGTGGCACATGTTCGACCGAAGGCTAAAGATGGTAAAGATACCGTAACACTCCCTACTGGTCAAGTTGTGACAAAACAGTGTTTATGGTTGAATCGGGAGTTTGTTGCTGGGGTATTGGATAAGACTTGTGGTAATAAGTCAAGAGAAAATCCATAAAAAATAAAGTTGATTATGGACTTTCAAAGGAAAAAAAGGCGCACTGAACTAAACTCGCATCGCCACAAGAATGATTGTTCGGGTCAGTTAAAAGGATTCAAAAGCAGCTATTTGCTTTTGAGTTACACGCTCCTTTTTGGCGTGTAGAGTTGGTGATTGCGTAGTAGCACATCCACCAAACGCACTAATTTTCTTGCAGTCATGACAAGGGCTCTTTTGTGTTGAAATTTCGGAACTTCTTTATACTTCTTTAAGTAAAATTCACGATAGGCGGGTTCATTTCGTTGGACCGAGTTGGCAGCTTCAACTAAGTAATAACGAAGATACTGATTTCCCGACATGACTCGTGGTGTTCGTTCCGATTCATGGTCGCCTGATTGCGATTTTTTCCAGAAGAGACCGGCATATTTGGCTAACTGCGCTTGTGTTTCAAATCGATCAATCTGACCGATTTCGGCGATAATACCTGCCGCATAAACCGGACCAATACCCGGTACACTTTTCAAGCATTGTCCTTCTGGAATAATGTCAAATAGGGATTCAATCCCTTTATCTAATTCTTTGACCTGTTTTTGAAGTGTTTGAATCAGTTTGGCATAGGTGGCCAATACGATATCAATCGAGTCCTGTACGACTTTGCCTAAACGATAGGAATCACGAATCACCTTTTGGATAGATTTCGCTACTTTTTCCGGCTGACGAAAGCGACCTTTTCCTCTCTCTTGGAGGAGCTCAGCCAGCTCTTCCAGCTCCATTTGAGCGATATCATCCAAGGAAAAGGATTCGGCAAACAACTCCATCATGGTAGAACCAAAAACAGAAGTATCTACTTCATTGGTCAATGTATTGCACTTGTAATAGAGATTTTCAAGGCTTTATTGTAAAATAAAAAGAGCCCAGGCTTTATAAGCCAGAGACTCCCTTCTTTATTTTCAACAGCGTATCACTGAATATACTTTGTTCATTTTATGATAACGATTTATTATTAAATACTTGAACAGCAGCCTCCGCTACTTGAACATCATGTGGAACGGTGCTTCCACTAACGCCTACTGCACCTACCACCTTTTCACTCTGAACAAACGGGATACCGCCGCCAAAAACAACTAGCCGCCCATTGTTTGTTGTATTCAAACCGTAAAGTTCAGCGGAAGGAACAGTAGCTTCAGCCAAGTTTGCAGATGGCATTTTTAAGGAAACGGACGTCCAGGCCTTATTTTGCGCAATATCTATACTGGCTAACCAAGCATCATCCATTCTGTGAATCGCAATCAAATTGCCCCCGTCATCCACTACTGAGATAACCATAGCAACTCCAATTTTTCTTGCTTCTTCCTCTGCACCTGCAATTATTTCTTTTGCTAAATCTAATGTTATTTTCCCCATATTAATAACCTCCGTATTTTATATTTTTTGATAGAGTATTCTTAACATTTAAATTCAAAAGATTTCTTTTTCTATTTTTACCGAATTAAATTATTACTGAACACCTTGTTATTTCCTATATTTTTTAAACAAATCAAAACCGCTTTGTTACCTATTAAACAAATAACTGCTTATTCACTTATTTAATAGAGGAGCTCCAGATATACCCGGGTTTGTCATTTCATAAGGGTCTAGAATAAGGTCTAAATCCTCTTCAGACAAAATACCATATTGTTTGCATAACTCACGTACAGATTTCCCTGTGGTGATAGCTTCACGGGCAATTTGGGTTGCAGTTTCATAACCAATATGCGGATTAATAGCCGTAAGTGTTCCAACACTTTTTTCTACATAATGCTTCATTTGATTTTCATTTGCTTTTATACCTGAAATGCAATAATTCGTAAAAACGGTGAAACCATTATTCATAATACCAATTGACTGGAGTAAATTAAAAACAAGAACCGGCTCCATAACATTTAACTCAAGCTGACCAGCTTCTGACGCCAGGCAAATGGTATTATCATTCCCAATCACTTGAAAAGCAATTTGATTTATAACCTCAGCCATTACAGGATTTACTTTTCCAGGCATAATCGAAGACCCTGGCTGCCGGGCCGGCATATCAATTTCATTTAAACCTGCACGTGGACCGGATGCCATTAGTCTTAAATCAGAAGCCATTTTGGACATATTCATCATACATACTTTTAAGGATGCAGATACTTCTGTATAGATATCTGTGTTTTGCGTGGCATCTACTAAGTTTTCAGCTGCAATCAGCGGAAAACCGCTGACCCTTTCCAACTGTTTGACAACAGCTGAAATATATCTAAGATCTGCATTTAAGCCTGTTCCCACAGCTGTTGCTCCCATATTCACATCATATAAGTGTTGGCGGGATTGTGTAATTCTTTTTATATCCCGTCTGATTACATGACAGTATGCTTCAAATTCTAATCCCAGCCGTATTGGAACTGCATCTTGTAAATGCGTTCGTCCCATTTTAATAACATGGTTGAACTCCTTTGCCTTGTCTTGGAATACTTGATGCATATATTCCATTGTAGTTAGTAATTTTTCCAATAGAGCAAGTGTTGCAATATGAACAGCAGTTGGAAATGCATCATTAGTTGATTGAGCCATATTCACGTGTGTATTAGGGCTCAAAAAGGCATAATCACCTTTCTGTCTTCCGAGTATTTCTAAGGCCCGATTGGCAATCACCTCATTAGTATTCATATTAATAGATGTGCCTGCTCCTCCTTGTATAGGATCTACAATAAATTGATCATGCCACTTGCCATCAATAATTTCTTCTGCTGCTTGAACAATAGCTTTCTCTAAATGATCCGCAAGACGATCAACTTCCCGGTTCGCAATTGCGGCTGACTTTTTAACAATAGCCATCGCTTTTATTAATTCTTCATGGATACGATATCCCGTAATCGGAAAGTTTTCAACTGCGCGCAACGATTGAATCCCATAATAAGCATGAGCTGGTACTTCTTTTTCTCCTAAAAAGTCTTTCTCAACTCGACTATTTATGTTTGTCATCTAGACTCCTCCAGCTATCTAAGAAATGATTTTAAAAATTATCTTATAAAGTTAATCCAAAATGTTATTGTAGCCATAATGCTAAGTAAAACAGCTATGGTTATACCTATATTTTCCAACGAGTTAAATCTGTATTGGTTCATGACACTTTTTTTGTTTCCGATCGTCCACCAAATTAATAACCCAATCGGCATAAATGTTAAATTAATAGCCCCTGCTGCTGTCATAGCTGTAACGGCATTCCAACCAATTAAAGGGCCGGATGTTCCAAGCGTTGCAATAACTATCTGAATCATTATAAATTTTTTAGAATTGACATCCTGATCCCAATTAAATAAATCGGTAATCACATAACCACAGACTAATAATTGCGTAATAATGGTAGATATAACCGCACCCAATAATCCGATACTAAATAGAATGCCTCCCCAGCTTCCTGTAAAAGAAGATAGTGCCAATGCACCTTCAAGTCCTGATGAAGGTACCACTCCTGCCGTAAAAAGTGTAGCTCCAATAGTAATGATGATAAGTGACTGAACAATCAGAAACAGAAAATTAGAAAATAAGCTTTCCTTGTTATTTGACTTTATATTACTTTCGTTCCATTTCAGCTGTTTCACAACATATGCTGCCAACACAGGTACATTTATCGTCAGCGCTGCTCCCATAATACCTGCAAAAAGAAACCATTCATTTTGGTTAGATGGTATTAATGGTACAAGTCCTCCTGCGACCTCCCCCCATTCAATATCTATAAAGAAAAGTACCATAGCAAAGGCTAGAATCAATCCGAACACACATACTCTTAAAAAAAATTCAATCAGCTTCATATGATTTTTGTATTTTAACGGGTTTATTAAAATAAATAAAACCATTAAGTAGACCCCGATTGCCCAAACCCTCCCATTACCTCCTACAATTGATGAAAAGACGGAAGAAGCTAATGTATACTGTGGAGCATGGAAAACAATTGTTCCAAAAAGCACGACACCAGCAAAAATCCATGCTACATACTTGTTTAAATATGTTCTAATTCCTGAAATAACACCCTGCCCAGTTACGAGCGTAATCCTGTTACACATCATGAGAATAATGAACAAGCAAAACACTTGCGGTATTAAGCTCCAAAGAAATTTATAACCGGTTTGCGCTGCCATAGATGTGACGGTCGTTACAGTTCCTCCGCCTATCGTTAAAGATATTGCAATGAACGTAGGACCTAATAAGTTTGATATCTTCTTAAATATATTCGTCGGTTTTTCATTTTGGGTTACGTTATCTGTTTTTTGCACTCCCATCGAGTTCTCTCCCTTTTTACACAGCACCTCTGTATTTTGTGTTAGCTTCATTTCTTATCTAACATATGTGTTGGCGCTATCCCCATTTTTAAAGAAAACATGGCAAGACAATCTAACAATCGATAATACACTTCCAAACGATTTAATATACCTTTTATAAAAACCCTTCAAAAATATCTATTAAACAAAGACGGTACTTACACTTATCTAGACTTAACTTAAAGCTGGCCAACACACTTCCTTGCCCTTGCCTATTATTCTTTAAACTATATCAGCTGTCCCAGTTTTTATGATGAAGATTTCTCGCATTTTCTGATAATATCATTTCAGCTGCTTTATGTGCGTAGTCTACATCTATAATGCCTTTATCAATCAGTTCGTTCAAAACCTCCTCCAATGCATTTTTAATAATTTTCGTACCCAGCCAGCTTACCTCAGGTATCGTAAAACCATCTGATCCATATAAAACTTTCGTAAAAGGAGCCATCTCAAAGATTTGTTTTAATTTTGTATAAGCACCAATACTACTAAATGGAATCATAGATGATAAGTCTAAATAGATATTATGATATTGATTAGCTAAATAACTAGCCTCTTCGACAAACGGATATGCGGTGTGTATGAATATAATCTTGGCTGGTCGGTAAGCAGGGTTACTAATAATATCATGTAATAAAATCGGGCTTGATAGTTTCAAATTATTAAGCGGCGCATCACCAGCCCCTGAATGCATCTGCATAGGAATATCATACTCCATACATAATTCCAAAGCCTGTAAAACCAAATAATCTCTCACTTTTTTCTCTGCTTTTACATTATTCGCATCCAGTAAAAACTCTTTATAACCGGCATTAGCCTCTTCTCTTGTTACCTCTTGAATATTTAAACCGGTATGATAGGCGATTACCGTTTTAAATGCAATCGTATGGTTATTTTCCACTTCATTTCTCAGTTCACGAATAAAAGTAGTCTCCAGATCCTCAAAGCTGACCTTCTTCTCAAAAAGAGGGTGAAAAGTAGCCTCTACCCTATGCACACGTCTAACCTTAATACCTGCATCCTCAACTTTTGTATGAAACCAGTCCAGCTCTTCCTGGGCCAGCCGATCACCCAACACAGGAAATCCATAGTCTACTAGAAAGCTTTCCACACGGCTGTCTTTAAATAAATCATTAACATATTTTTCAGGATTATTATGATATAAATCATTACGAAATTGAATTAATTCATCATCCGTAATAGAAGGATCTAAATTAAAGTGATCAATCAATTCTTTTCTTATCATCCTAAACAATAATGTATTTCTAGTATCCTGACTTTTGGGTGGAATCAATGACAGTGTGAAGCAATTATCAAAACTTTTAACCTCCCTGCTTAAAATAAATGGATGGCAATGATTATCAATAATACGCATATTGCTTAAATCTACTTTCATCTTAAAACCTCCAACACTTTAATTGTTTTTTATATTGTATACACATAAAAATACAATGTCAACTAATTATTAAATATATTCAGATTATTTATTTTTTTATACGTATAATGTTATAATTAATATGTAAAATTAGTTAATTATGGAGGATTACTAGGATGAAGCAAAACCAAACACAAATTGCATACGATTACATTTTAAATAAAATCACTGAAAACAAAATACCTCAAGGTTATCCTGTTATTGAAGAAGATTTTGCCCAACAGTTAAATATGAGTAGAACCCCCGTAAGAGAAGCAATCAAACTATTATCTGTAGAAGGCTTTATAGATATTTTCCCTCGGAAAGGGGCTTTTGTTAAGGTTCTTTCTGCACAAGACATAAGTGATTGCTATG
Source organism: Oceanobacillus sp. FSL K6-0251 (assembly GCF_038004725.1). NCBI lineage: Bacteria > Bacillati > Bacillota > Bacilli > Caryophanales > Bacillaceae > Oceanobacillus > Oceanobacillus sp. FSL K6-0251. The sequence goes on from NZ_JBBORS010000001.1 coordinate 4,652,821, forward strand.
AAATGATTGAAGCAATCGAAGGAATGATTGCTTATTTAGCTGCGAAAAATCCTTCAGAAGAAATAATAGATCAACTTAATCAATACTTAGATGAAATGGAGAAGGAGAGAAAAGCAATGGATTTTTTTTCCTGGAAGCAGAATGATATAAAATTTCATAGAACTATTTATAAATTATGTGACAATAAGTTATTAATTCGACATGCGGAAATTTTATTTTTAAAAATCTATCAAATTGAAACAAGCTATATACACGGCGTTAATTTAGAGCAAGCTATTAAGGAGCATAAACTTATCTTAGAGGCCATTAAAAATAAAGACGGTGAAGGAGCACGGGAATATATGCAAAAAAACTGGCATAGGGCGAGACTAGATGTTTTGAAATACGCAACACAATAATGGAATTACACTAAGTTACTGAATAGTAAAAAATGCTGACCATTCAGAGAAAAAGAGCAGTGAATCGTTCTCCTAATTTGGAAATACTTGATGTTAAAAACGATTTATAGTTTTCTTAGTGATTAAATTTTTAACCTTCAGCATAATAATTATTTTCTGCTTCTATAGCTAACAATTCATGCACAAAAAACACCTCAACTATAGTTCATTGAGGTGTGATATATTTATCAACTCCTGACAACTTACTTCAAATACTCCTCATAAATCGCCTTATAATCATCAATCATCCCCAAATAATCCTCAACCAACACATACTCATCCACCTGATGAGGCAATTCCGAAACCCCAGGACCATAAATAACAACATCAAATTCATTATCAGCCTTAGTAAAAGCAGCCGCATCCGTCGTTGGCGAAATACCAGTCACAGGCAATTCTTGCTTAGAAACAGCCTGGATCGCTTTAATCAATTCCGAATCCGCTTTAGACTCTACAGGATAAATATCATAATCCACGATTAATTCTAAATTAAACCCTTCTCTTTTGTTCAAATCATCAACAATACCTTGCAACACTGCCTTCACTTTGCTATTATCAAAGTCAGGAATCGTACGAATATTCCCTTGTAACGTTGTCACAGCAGGAATACTGTTAACCTGATCCCCGCCATTAATAATTGTAATAGAATGAGCAGTCTCACCTAATACATCATTTTTATATTTGTTCGTGACTTCTTGCATTTCTGCATTAGCACGCGTCACAAATTCATTCATATTTGCGATGGAATTAATACCCTCTTTAGGCATGGAACTATGCGCCGATTTTCCACGTGAAACAATGGTATAGTTCATGGAACCTTTATGTGTGTAAATCAATGCTGGACCGGTTGGTTCGCCAATAATCAATCCATCCAGATCATCTGCATAACCTTCCTTCGTTAATTGTTCCGATCCTAATTCACCGACTTCTTCACCAACCGTTGCCATGAATTTCAATGTACCGTTGATATCTGCGTTTTCTTCTTTGATTTCAATCATAGCGATTGCTAAAGCTGCCAGACCAGATTTCATATCCGTTGAACCCCGTCCGTATAATTTATCCCCATCGATTTCCGCTGAGAACGGCGGGTATTTCCATTCACTTTCATCACCAGCTGCTACCACATCTTCATGCCCGCTGATTCCTAATACTTTACCGTCACCTTTTTTGTAAGTGGCTACTAGGCTTTCACGTCCTTCACTATATTTTACTTTTTCATATTCTATTCCATGTTTTTGGAATAGATTTGCGAAGTAATCCGCTACTTCGGATTCATTGTCGTTTACTGATTTTATTTTTATGATATCTTGTAATACTTTAATACGTTCTTCTTTATTCAATGTATGATTCCCCTTTCGTTGATATATACTGGCTCAAATCCAAAACGGAAAGCAGTAAATTGATAAGATTGTCTACCATAACATACAATACCCTCCTAACAAGAAAAGTATTCGAATACGGGTTAAAATCAAAACAGCAAAATAAACAAAAAGCTGCCGATCCCCTCGACAGCTTTTTATTTATTCCCAGTAACCCTCATACAACTATAAAATCTCATCAAACAATTCTTTTTTGACTTCTTCAATCGGCATGTCTTCCCCAGTAAATAGTTTATAAGCCAAAGCGCCTTGCCATAAAACCATTCCCAGGCCATTAATTGCCGTAGATCCAGCCTCTTCCGCTTGTGCTAACAATTTTGTTTTTTGCGGGTTATAGACCACATCCGTTACAACTAAATCCTCGCGCAGTACATCTGTAAGACCATCCAGAATACTCATTTCATCCAGTGGTTTCATCCCTAAGCTTGTAGCATTTGCCAGAACAGCACTTTCGGCTATTTCTTTACGGAAAGTATCTTTATCCTCTAAAGGAAAAATATTTGCTTTGACTCCGAAATGAGCCATCTCATTGTTGATATAGGATACATTTGCTTCTGCTTGCGGGAAGAACTTGTCGTCTCTGGCAAAGATACTAATTTCTTTAATGCCAGATTGTACTAGTTGAATAGCTATTGGCGTTGCAACACCACCGGAACCGACCAGGGTGATTTTTTTACCTTCGATCTCTACACCGTGTTCTTTCAGATTTTTCACATATCCTAAACCATCTGTATTATACCCAATCAGTTTGCCGTCTCTGTTCACGACAGTATTGCTGGCATGCGCATATTTTGCACTGTCATCCACTTCATCTAGATACTGGATGACTTCCATTTTATTCGGCATAGATACATTGAATCCTGCTGCTCCTATTGCTTTCATGCCTTCTACCGCTGTTTCAAGGCTTTCAGTCCCTACTTCAAAACCTAAATATGCATAATTCAAACCGCCAATGGTGTATCCCAAATTATGCATTTCAGGCGAAATGCTGTGCCCGATTGGGGTGGCCAGCAATCCTACAAGTTTTGTTTTACCGTTAATTTTTGCAAGGTTTTTATCATTATTCATCATGTTTCTATCTCCTTTAAATTTAATTTAATTCTATTAATTGAGTACTTTCTTGCCTCGATAAAATACAAATACAGCAAGTAAAATACTTAATAACGCGATGACCATATCAAATACTAATGTCATAGAAATACCAATTCCTCCAACCAAAGAGCTTGTGATGATTGGAACGAGTATGAAAGCGACGCTTCCTGCTATATTTACGTAAGATGTTGTTGTTCCTTTGTTCTCTACAAAGAAGTCTGTCATCACACTGATTGCCAATTGGAAAATACCAGAAGTTGACAATCCAAGGATAAATGTAGCTGCGATAACAACCGGATAAGAATGAACAAAGAAAAGCATTAGCATGGATATAAAAGCAACTGCCGGGTAGATGATCATGATCGTTATCGGCTTAATAAATTTGTCCAATACGACAGCTAACAGGAGTACAGATACCAATGCACCTATACTGAAATAACTTAAAAGCTGTACAGCGACATTTTCACTTAAGTCCATGAATCCTGTACCCAGCTCCGGAAGCCATGTCTGCCAAACGACAAACAAGGCTGTAGACGTAAACCCGATAAGGATGATTGCCAGTCCTTCTCCCCAAAACTTTGGTTTCTCTTTAAAACGATTATCTTGAGCTTCGCTTGTTTTCTCATTCTTTTCATTTGTATTGAATGCTGGGAATGGCATAAAGATTAAATACATACCACTTATTAAGAACAAGACTGCTAATAGGTAGAATGACCAGCCCCATGAAAGATCATGAGAAGCTAGAAACGCCAGGATAACTGGTAATAAGGTCGCGCCAATGGATACCATTGCTTTAACCAAGACCGTTTGATGATTCTTTTCAGTAACCAGGCAAGCAGTAAAACAGAAATAAGCCCGCCAACACTGTAAAAGCTGAGCAGCCTTACTGCATTATTTTCATTCAGCTGAATCATTTCTTGGCCAAATGTAGGCAGCCAGGTCTGAATGACAATGGTCATGGAAACGGAAAAAAATCCAATCAATACGATAGCCGTGCCTTCCTTCCAGCTATGCGGATGGGAAGCTTGCTTTTCGACATTCTCCTTGTCCATTTCTTCCTTACGCTTCTCTCCGTTAACAGCCGGAAACCGGACGGGAATGAAGTAAAATCCCAGGCCAATAAATACTATCGCCGGCAGGAAGAATGCATATCCGAAAAACATGTCTTGGGATATCAAAAATGCGATGAATACAGGAAGAAGTGCAGCTCCTATGGACATAAATGCTTTAATCAAAACCGTTGCTGTGCCCGCTGCTTCTTTAAACCCTTCATTAAGCGCTGGATAGGAAGCAGCGTCTAGTAATGAGTTACTTACACCTGCAAACAAAGCGAAAAACATAGCCAATGTGAAATGAGTGGTTGTCGGTACCCCTATAAGGAATACAGCGTAAAGTATGGCAGCCGATATGAGTAATGGCTTTCTTCCGTAGCGATCCGACAGCTTACCTGCAATATTGATACTAAGCAAGTGCCCAATCCCAACAACAGAGATCAGCAAACTGATGTCTGTCCGGAAAACATCCAAACGTTCCGATAAAAAGCTCATATTTGATGCCAATACGATATTGACCATTCCTAAAAGCAAATAACTTAGATAAATCCCTACTCCCATATTTAAGTATGGATGCTTCATGACGTTTCTCCTTTGCAATGTGCTCTCTTATAGAAAGTTCCTCTCACCCTCCTATATAGTTGGTACGATAATTTCCAAATTTATTAGTATATCGATATACTAATAAGTAAAATAAAATAAACCTAATATAAGAATAAATTTAGGTGGTTTTTGGTATAACGATATACTTAAACAACGAAATCCACTATACTCCTGCAGTTTTTTTGTGTCAACATTGTGACGTCTTTCACTTTCTTCACTTCAAATACTCTCTATTTTCCTTCTCAAAAATAGAGAGAACCTTCCTATACGAACAGGAAAGTCCTCTCTTTATTTATCGATTATTTAGATGTTTCTCTGATAACAAGCTGCGGCTTAAGAATCACGCGATGCATTTCCTCACTCTCACGTTTTACTTTGCTATGTAGAAGTTTTGCCGCTTGATTGCCAATAGATTTAGGATAGGAAGAAACCGTCGTTAATGGCGGATGATATATTTCTGCTTCGGGAATATTATCAAATCCTACAATATCGATGTCACGTCCAATCACGATCCCTTTTTGAGTTAACACCTTCATCACGCCAAAAGCGATTAAATCACTAAAACAAAAAATAGCAGTAGGGATCTCCGGTAAATCCAGCATCTTTAAAGCTGCTTCTTCGCCACCTTTATCGGTTGGTTCACTGTCAATGACAAGTGATTCATCAAGCGTCAGATTAGCATTTTCATGCGCCATCCGGTAGCCTTCCATTCTTTCTGTCCATGTGGAAGAATTTTTCACCCCGCCTAAAAAGGCTATTTTTTCATGTCCTTTGCTGATTAAATGACTTATTGCTTTATACGTTCCTTCTGGATAATCAATCCCTACATAATCTGCATGCACATCGGTTAATTCCCGATTAGCAAGCACTAAAGGAATTTTCAAATCATTTAACTGTTTTGCTGTTTTACCAACACTTCTCGAGGCGGGGTTAAGAATCAGCCCATCTACTCGATGCTCTACCATCGTCGATATTAATTTTTGTTGTTTTTCCACGGAATCAAAGGTTGTACCAAGCAATACTGTATAACCGAAGCCCTCCAGTGTATTTTGTACACCTATCAAAAATTCTGAAATAAATTTATTTGCAATATCCGTAACGATGACCCCAATGATATTGGAATTCTGAGATCGCATATTGGCAGCTACTCTGTCATAAACGTATCCCAATTCTTCCATAGATGCTAATACTTTATTTCGGGTAGCTTCTGATATTCTTGGGTTATTTCTAACGACTAAAGAAGCGGTCGTCGTCGATACGCCAGCATGATCTGCCACCTCTTGTAACGTAACACGCACATTCTTTTTAGGTTTTTTCAACGTTCATCACCTCTTCCATCTAATCAACGAATAAACGCGGCCTTTACTTTCAAAAAAGTCCTCTTTCATAAACGAGCTTAAACACATATGTAAGGTTCGATTTATTATTTTTTCTGGAAAGTTTATATATCTAATATAACATTTTTTTATTCAAGTGGCGTTTCGTCATTTAAAATAACCTATTTTTGCGATGTATATCGAATCTGTTACCCGGCTTCTTGTACGGAGATTAGAAATGATCAGACTAAAAATATAAAAATTAGACGAGAGACCAAAAATCCCTCGTCTATTATTTAGCTGACGTAGCCAATATATTATGTGATTTAATTTGTTTTCCTGCCAATTAATATTTCTAAATCGACGGTTATTTCAACTATTTCTCTTTCTGCAAAGGCTTTTATTCGTTCCTCCTTGGCTGACCACGTTAAAGGAGTCATTTGCATCAACGATTGAATGGACGGCTGATTCAGTTTCCTGGTATAATGCACCCTGAAACTATCCATGATGCGAAAGTTTTCGTTAAAACGGTCAACCGTCTCTGAATTAGAGTAATCCTGCTTTACGGGGTTATCAAATAAGGCCTCTCTTATTTCTTTTAGATAGCCGCTTCGTGGAACAACTTTAATCACTATCCCATCCGCTTTCAATAGTCTATTAAATTCTGCATAATTGGAGGGTGATAAGATATTAAGAAGCACATCAAACTGTCTATCCTTAAACGGCGTATTGGCAAGATCTGCTACCGTCCAAATCTGATTAGTGTAGTTCTTAGAAGCTGCTAATACACCTTCTTTGGAAATATCAATCCCTACTCCTGTTACAGTTTTCCCAAAGTCCGAACTCACTTTATCGCATACATTAGCTAGATGAGAACCTTCACCGCATCCTGTATCAAGTATGAATAATGGTTCTTTATCTTTATCAGCTTGCCTTTCTATCATTTCTGCAATTGCTTGAATAAGCGGTTCAAAGAATTTATCCTCTGCAATAAGCTTCCTTCGTGCCTCAAAAAGCTCTTTACTGTACTTCGTTTTCATTGGGTGTGTCGTTAAGTTAATATATCCTTGTTTCGTGAAATCAAACGTATGATTGTTGGAGCAAATGAAACTTTTTAATTCAAATACTTTCATCCATGCTTCACAAATAGGACATTTGAAAATGGATTCAAATTTGCTTACATATGTTGCGCTTTTTACTTTTTTTGTCATTTTAGACAAAGCAGACACCTCATTCATTCGTTTTTGTAGATAAATGAAAAAGGCATAGACAAATAAACCCTCGTTTTATTTTTAAAAAAATGAACTGGGTTTGCATGCAGTCTATACCTTTTATTATCTATAACGAATGAATTGAATAATCATGGAAAGGCTCTCCTCTGAATAAAAACTGGCAATCATGCCATTAATAGTTTATCAAGTTTTTATAACAAGAGCAAACAAGCCTTGCTTCTTTCAACGGCATGACCTTCCATTGTAAGGACCTGCTCCCCTGCCATTCCCGGCAGCATCAAATCGAGGAGCAGCATATCCCATTCCTTGTTTTCGATATACAATTTACTTACATTCTCATGCATCCTTTAGATTAAGTTACTATAATTAGATTATAACCCTAGCTGCAGAGAAATATCATTGGTTTTTTTGCTCTTTGCAGAACGCCTATGCAATGACTCCCTATCCATTAGCCAAAATTCCTGACTGTTCGTATTGACAACACACCAACAAATCGTTAGAATCTATTTAACAATTAAAAGATTCGAGTGATTATTATGTTAAAGCATCCATCCCAACAATTAAATCGTTTCTTTTTTAGCTATTTTAGATAGCGTCTATATGCCATCACGGATATAGACGACCTATATCTAAGATGGCTGATTAGCATGTAAACATGTTTAACCAGTCACAGGAGAAATCGAAGTGGCTGGTTTTTTATATTTTGTAGACCATTTACGTTTCTCCTATTCCAGCGGCAGAAGCATAAATGGTCTTTTTTATTATCAATAGAGGAGTGAATAGATTGTTAATTGGTTATCAAGGCGTGGAAGGCAGCTACAGTACGATTGCATGCCAAAAGTTTAGTGAAGGAAATAATTATCAGACGAAGGGGTATCCTACTTTTCCATTATTAGTGGATGCATTGCTCCATGAGGAGGTTGACTATATTGCGCTGCCAGTAGAAAACGCAACAAGCGGTCCGATTACTAGAACGATTGATTTATTGAAGTATGTAGATGTCACCGCTACGGATGAAATCTATGTAAAAATTGATCATGCACTCATTACAAAGCATCCCATAGAGCTTTCGGAAATCACAAAAGTGTATTCACATCCGGAAGCACTTAAACAATGCGATACCTATTTAAGCCAGTACCCGCATATCGAGGTCATTGACTATATGGATACAGCTGGTGCGGTGGAAATGGTGAAGCATGCAGCGGATCATACCATCGCCAGCATCGCAGGCAGCCATGCTGCAGCATTGTACGGCATGACCGTGATGCAGGAAAATATTAATGACAATCCATTCAATACGACGCGTTTCTTATTTTTTAAAAAGAAAAAGGAGCTAGTGAATCAAATACAGGATAAAACATCAATGTATGTCGAAGCCAATCACAGCACCAGCTTACTAAGCGATATGTTACACATTTTTAAAAAGCATGCGATTGATGTACTCTACTTGATGCCCCGTCCCGTTCAATCGGAACCGTTCGCGTATGGATTCTTTATCGATATCGATAACGGTGCCGGTCACGAGGCACTCCATATGGCATTAAAGGAGTTAGAAGATTGCTGCACCTATATAAATATTTTAGGCAATTACCGTAAAGGTAAAATCCCAGCATACAAAGGAGCCTTACAGCATGAAAAACTTGTTAACCGCTAAAAAACACTTATTCACCCGAATTGCGATTGGGTTCGGGCTCGGAATCCTATTCGGTATCCTTTTACCCGAATTCTCGATTCAAGCAAAATTTATCGGCGATATTTACTTAAATTTAATTCAGATGATGATTATTCCCATTATTTTTGTAGCCGTCTCCACTGGGATTATTAATATTGGCAGTTCCAGTGATCTCGGCCGAATTGGCTTTAAAAGTATTGTTGTCTTTGTTGCCATGTTTATCACCACCGCCGCCATCAGCTTAGTCATTTCCTACTTGATTCGTCCTGGTCAGCGAATTAATATGGATGCCGGCGTCGGGTATGACGGGGAAATTACCGAACCAAGTGTCGCAGATTTCTTTATGAATATCGTACCAAGCAATCTATTTCAGGCGATTTCTGAAGGCGATATTTTTGCGACTATTTTATTCACTGTTATTTTCTCGGTAGCCATTGTTATCGTTGGGAAAGAGGCGGATCCAGTCAAAACGTTTATCAACAGCCTGTCCAAAGTCATCTTTAAAATTCTTGATTTCATCATGGAGCTCACACCGATTGGAATTATTTTTCTGATGGCCTACGCCATTGCTGAATATGGTGCCGGCATTTTCTCTGCACTTGGATTATATATTTTCACAGCATATTTCGCATGTATTGTCGTATTTATCCTGGTGATGTTAATTCCAGTCTGGTTATATACTAAATTCAATCCGATTGATTTTATTAAGGGCATTTATAAAGTGTGGCTGGTATCGCTATCCACTACAAGCTCTGCTGTAACGATGCCGACAACCATGCGGGTAACCAGAAATGATTTTAAAGTTTCCGAATCCATTACGAACTTTGTTGTACCATTGGGGACGACCATTAATATGGCCGGCGGAGCAGTATCATTTAGCCTGCTCGCTGTCTTTGTATCTGACTTTTATGATATCCCGCTCGGTGTCGGTCAAATTATTTATCTCGTTATGATTGCAACAATTTTAAATATGGCAGCCCCCGGTATTCCAGGCGGCGGAATTGTACTCGGGGCATCGTTCCTGACACTTCTTAACCTGCCGATCGAATTGATGGGTCCTATCGCAGCCATCTATCGGTTACTCGATATGGCTTATACGACCATGAATATCACCGGCGATGCCACTGCAGCAGTCCTGATTGATAAATCGGAGGAGAAACGGAATGTAAAATTAAAAGCTCGGAAATCGTAACAAATGTAGAGAGCTGGGGCTGAATCAGCCTAAAAGACAGAAGAGGAATGTCACATCGAGTTTAGATGTAACATTCCTCTTTTTTCATGTATTTTCCAATCATTTCTGCTGACAGCTTTTTGGCTTCATTCTTTTTTACTTTCTTCCTTCAACGCTGTATCCCAACGTTCGCCAATAGCATTCATCAGCTCCTCCGCAGAACAATCCAAATTCTTAAAAGGAATGTTCACTTGAGATGGCAACAGCCCTTTGTTTAATCGGTTAAATACTTTCTTTATTCCGCTTGACCGGTTGATAATCAATTCAGGATCATATGTAAAAATACCAAGAAATACCTGACCTGAAAAGTTTAAAAAATCAATTGCTTCAATTTCCTCCCATTTGACGAGACCTGCTCGAATGTAACTGGAATTATCGATGATTCCCTCTTTTGTAATCATGACGGCTGGTTCCCTTTTGGCAAGTGCTTTAACATAATACAGGAAACAAAAGCCAAATACTAAAATGGCAAGAATCCCTATCACCATGGGTAACATTGGTTCATTAAACGGGACTAATAAAATGATTATGCCCAGCGCAACAAACACGAGCGAAAAAATTGTCAGCATGACCATCCTGCCCCTTTTTGCCATTACAATAAAATGATCACTCATTTACTTACCTCCTATGGTTACGGTTGTTTCATATGCTCTCAAATATTAAACATCACCTTATTTTGTGCTGCATATATTTTCTCATATGAACTAAACGAATGGTACACTTATTGCTATTAGAAATTCCTCTTATTTTCTTCCATAATGTCCACAAACCTTTCCGCAGCTCGATTTAAAGGAACATTTTTTAAATAACATATGCCTATACTTCTTTTAGGTATAGGCTCTGTTAAGGTCACTTCATGAAGCTGGCCTTTTCTCAAAAACTCTTCAGAGAATTCTTTGGTAACGCAAGCAATACCAAGATTAATCTTTGCAAATTCTAACAGCAGTTCATGGGAACCTAACTCAAATTCCGGCTGAATTTTAATTCCTTTTGTAAGAAAAAATTCTTCAACATATCTCCGGGAATTGGAATTGTCCAATAAAATAAGCGGAAAATGAACCAATTCTTCTGGTTTTATTGGCTTAGATAAGACTTCACGATATTTTTCTCCATATACAAAGGTATCCTGAATTTCTAATAAAGGCTTTACTTCTAAGAACTTGTCGTCAACGGGTAGATTACAGATAGCGATGTTCACTTCTCCTGCTTTTAAGGCAGCTATGATTTCCCATGTGGTCCCATTGACTATTTTGAATTTGAGATTTGGATACCGATTATGAAATGTTTCTAAATAGGGAAGCAGAAAAAATCGTGAAATGGTATCGCTGACCCCTATTTTAAGTTCACCAATGATTAATTTTTTAAATTCTAAAAGCTTTTCTTCCCCAGCTTGTATAAATTGAAGTGCTGAACTGACATATTCAAACAATAAATTTCCTTCATCCGTTAGCGTTACACCTTTAGACAGCCGATTAAACAGCCTTGTATCTAATTCCTTCTCTAATTGTGCCATGGATTGGCTTATTGCCGGCTGGGACATATACAGCTCTTTAGCCGCTTTAGAAAAGCTTTTATTTTTACCAACCGTATAAAAAAGATAATATAAATCCAATTTGCCTGTCATATAACCCACCCTTATATCCCATATTAGATATATTGACTTTACTTATATCATGAAAAGCCGTATATTACAAGAGAAGACTGTTTAGATTGTTAGTATATTAGTAAGATACTTTTTAACAAGTGAATATTTTATAAAATATAGCAGCATTACCAAGAAGGAGCGAATGATTGTGGAAAGAGTTGTAGGAACTATCGCCAGAGGACTGCGTTGTCCCATCATCAATACGGGAGATAACATTGAGGAGATTGTTGCGGATAGTGTATTAAAAGCAGCAGAGGTTGAAGGCTTTACTATTCAGAATAAAGATGTTGTCACCGTTACGGAGTCCGTTGTGGCACGTGCACAAGGCAACTACGCTACGATTGACCATATTGCCAACGATGTTCAAACTAAATTTGGAGAGGATACCATCGGTGTGATTTTCCCAATCCTTAGCCGTAACCGTTTTTCTACTTGTCTCAGCGGAATCGCAAAAGGCGCGAAGAAAATCGTGTTAATGCTGAGCTATCCTTCCGATGAAGTAGGCAACCATTTAGTGGATTTAGATACACTGGATGAAAAAGGGATAAACCCTTGGACAGACGTTCTCACTGAAAAGCAATTTCGGGAGCATTTTGGCTACAACAAACATACCTTCACAGGCGTAGATTATATCGATTATTACAAATCCCTGGTTGAAGAATATGGAATCGAGTGCGAAGTCATCTTTTCAAATGATCCAAAGACAATTTTGGAATACACAAAGAGTGTACTTTGCTGTGATATTCATTCACGGGAAAGAACAAAGCGAATTTTAAAGGCAAATGGCGGCGAAAAAATTTACAGCCTTGATAATATTCTTTCTGAATCCATTGACGGAAGCGGCTTTAACGAAGCTTACGGCTTACTGGGCTCTAATAAAGCAACAGAGGATAGCGTAAAGTTATTCCCGCACAATTGCCAGCCTGTTGTTGATACCATTCAAGAAATCCTGAAAGAAAAGACAGGTAAAACGGTTGAGGTCATGATTTATGGGGATGGCGCATTCAAAGATCCTGTAGGAAAGATATGGGAACTGGCAGATCCGGTTGTTTCCCCCGCTTACACAACTGGATTAGAAGGAACACCAAATGAAATTAAATTAAAATACCTGGCTGACAACCAGTTTGCTGACTTAAAAGGAGAAGAGCTAAAAGAGGCTATCTCTAAACACATTAATGAGAAGCAGGATGACTTGGTTGGAGCAATGGAAGCGCAAGGAACTACTCCTCGGAGATTGACGGACCTTATCGGGTCGCTGTCTGATTTAACTTCAGGCAGTGGGGATAAAGGGACGCCGATTGTTTTTATTCAGGGGTATTTTGATAATTATACGAAATAAGTGTTGATGGGAAAATTGATAAAAAATTATAGGACAAAGGAGCGGGCTCCTTTGTCCTTTTTTATGGAGTGGCTGGTGTAGATAACGGATTCTAAAGTTATTTTCGTTTATGCACCGCTAATAAAATACATAACAGAAAATGAGATAAGGATGCTTTAACTAGCTGCGATAGCGATATGGTATTATAAAATTAATAATCTAATTTATAATCACTTTTTGAACTCGCTCTTGAAGTAAAATAGATAGGTTGAGAGGATGAAAGCCCTTGTTAATCCAATGTACTAAGGCTTTACTTGATAAGATAGATATAAAAGAAAATGAATTAGTTTCATCGGAAGACCATGAGCATTTTCCAAACAGCTTTATGGCGTGGCATGCAAATCTTGTCAGTATTAACAGAAGTAAATCTATTATTTTAATGAATAATGAAACGAGGTACCCAGTCGTCATTTATCGACCGATTAAAAAGGATTTTTCTAATTTAAAAGATTTAATTATCGAAGTAATTGCTGAGGCTTTACGTATCGAAGGTATCCATCAAAATCTCATTGAGGCTTATATTGCTACAGCAGGTGACATGTATTTTTCTAAAACTGCTAACAGAGCAATGGTAGCACAGATGAATAATACTGTAAGAGAAGTTGGATATATGGGTGAGTTTTTAGATAAGGATACTAAAATTCAAAAATATATAAGTCTCTTAGCAGGCAGAACTATTCAAAAATTCGGAAATGCAGATGAATATGGCTATCCTATAGAAAAAATGCTAAATTGTTTTGGTTTGCTTTGTGAATTAGGTGATGATAAAGAGATTCATGCATTGGATATCGAACTCTATCAGCTTAAAATACAAATTAATTTAGATGGTTATGACGTTTGGAGGAGGGTTTCCGTGCCATCCACATTTTCATTTAGACATCTTCATAATATAATTCAAACATCCTTTGATTGGCAAAACTACCATTTACATGAATTTACGGTGGAAACGGTAGAAAATAAGCCTATTAAAATAATAATGGACGATCATCCAGAAACACTGGAATTTTTAGATTATGAGGAATTTGATATTCGACAGGAACGGTTTGTTTCATTAGAGGATATTTTTTCAAAATACACCAAAGTTATGTATGAATATGACTTTGGTGATTCATGGAACCATGTTATAACATTTGAAAAGACAAAACGGTCTAATGAACTTAAAGCAGCCATCTTAGACGGAAATAGGGAAAGACCACCTGAAGATGTGGGTGGCTTATTTGGCTATAAAGAATATATGGAAGTCATGGCAAATGAAAATGATCCAAGATATGACGAAATGAAGGTTTGGGCAGAAAGCCAAAGAGAAAGAAAGTTGAATTCCGAGCAAGTTAACAGGCGGCTGACCCAAGTGTTTGGCAACTATTATCATTCACAAAGTTTCATTTAATTGTTTTGAAAGTCCTGGGATGAGGGGGACCTAGCCAATCTCGGCTCTCCTCAGCCCCTTATTTGAATACGCATTTTGATAAGAAGCGGGAAATGAAAGAGACGATTACTAGGGTAACCGTCTCTTAATGATGGTATAACAAAAACAATTTATCTGTTTTTTCGAAGTCCCAATAACCGCTTTAAATTGTCATCAATAAATGTATTATCAGTACTGTTAATTCCACGACCAGCAAAATGGCCCCATACTGATTCAATAGGATGATATTCAGAATTAGATACTAGATTAGCCTCATATTCATTATTATCTGCAGTGCAGAAAAGATCTGTACTTCCCGGCATGATATAAGTAATCGCTTCTATGCTTTTTAGTGCTTCATCAAACTCTCCGTTATACATGGAGTTAGCACTAATATCTGCATGTTGTCCTGTCCATAACATGGCTAGTACATTGTGTGGATCCATACTCATAAAACTATTTTCCCAAACTCCTACTGCAAAATCTTCCAAGGAGTCAAATCCCATTTCCCGGAAAAGTTCTTCTTTATAGAAAGTCTGTGATAATCCCCATCCTGCATAGACACGTCCTACTGCACGCATGTCTTCAGAGGTCAATTGATTTAACTTAGTAGAATTTGAACCAATTGAGGCCATAAGCGCAGCCTTAAGTCCATCGAGGACCACATACGTTTGCGGCCAAGTCTTTGCATTTCCACAGAATGAGGCAATTCGTTCTACCATACCAGGATAAATTGCCCCCCATTGAAATGACTGAAGACCTCCCATTGACCACCCAACTACAAGAGCAATCTTCTGAATGCCAAATTTTTCGGTCACTAGTCGATACTGTAATTGAATATTGTCATAGATTGTTACCTGTGGAAAATTAGCCTTATCGAACGGTGCTGGCGTATTACTTGGAGACGAAGATAACCCGTTCCCTAATAGATTTGGAACAATAATAAAATATTTCTCAGGATCCAGTGCCATCCCGTTTCCAATTAACCATTCATTATTAACATGCTGGTCACCAAAAGCCGTTGGATAAACGATAACGTTATCTTTCCTTTCATTTAATGTTCCATAAGTCTTGTAAGCAAGAAAAGCATTTGGTAATGTCACTCCAGACTGCAATGTTACATCACCTAAATTATAAATCTCAAAATCCTCCATGAATTGTCACTCCTTTCTAAATGAAACACAACATTAAAAATGTATTTCTTGTTATTAAGTATAAAGCTGTGTTACATTCAATAAAAGTGAACAAAATTAATATCAGCATTCAAAAATATTGAAAGCTAGAGGGAGAATTATGATGGAATTACGCCAACTGAATACATTCCATACGGTTGCAACAACTTTAAATTTCAGTCGAGCTGCTGAAGCACTAAACTATGTCCCTTCAAACGTCACGATGCAAATAAAAGCATTGGAGGAAGAGCTTAATGTTCGTCTTTTTGACCGCTTGGGAAAGCAGCTCGTTCTCACAACTGCGGGTAAGCGTTTTTTAACTCATGTCCAAGACATTCTAAACAAATTAGACGAAGCACGCAGCTCCGTTCATGACAATGAAATTCTTAGTGGTACTCTAACGATTAGTGCCAACGAGGTTGTTTGTGCCTATCGACTTCCAGAGGTCTTTAAACTTTTCCGTTTTCGGTATCCGGGAGTTCGCCTTATCTTTCGCTCTGTTTCAAATCAACAACTTAAACAAACGCTCTTTGAGGGTACCTCAGATGTCGCCTTTATACTTGACGAACCCATTCAATCAACGGGACTTGCAGTGGAAGCATTGACAGAAGAAAATTTTCGCTTGTTCGTTGCTCCAGATCATCCACTGGCTAAACAAACTGCAATACAGCTTGAAGATTTTTACGGAGAGGTGTTCCTTATTAATGAAAAAGGCTGCCCCTATCGAACAATGTTTGACCAAACATTTAAAAAAGGAGACATTGACAGTATTTCATCTTTAGAGTTCCAAAGTGCAGAAGCCATTAAACAATGTGCAATTTCAGGAATCGGTATTGCCTTTCTTCCTAAAATAGTAACTGAAGTCGAAGTTGAACGTGGCGAACTTGTTGCTCTTCCTTGGCCGTTTCCAAACTTGGATGTATATACACATATGGCATGGCATAAAGATAAGTGGCTTTCACCAATTATATTATCTTTCATTGAAACAGCAAGGGAGGTTCTAGCTTTTACGGAAGACAATATGTCAAAGTAGTTTAAACCATTTTGACATATTGTCCTAAATTCCAGCAAAATGCTATGATACGACCTCTTTAACTAATACTATATCCCTCTGCGCAATCGGCGTATCTCTTAATCTTTTATGAATATGCCAGTGATACATTTTATTTGTATTTAATTTCAAATTTCCATTTTCAGTTCTGAGTACATGAAAACCGGCAACAGTATTATTATTCATTAAACTTCTAATATGACAAATATTTATTGCCTACATCAATATCTAAGCAATGGATATTTATTGAAGTAATTTTATTGCGGAACAATGTATATATGCATAAAATAGATAAAACTTACTCTCTTTATCTATATTTGAGGGTATTAGTTTACCGTTACTTATGGTACGGTTCCCCCCTCATAATCCGAAAACTCCGATAAACCTGCTCCAACAACACCAGCCGCATCAACTGATGAGGAAACGTCATCTTAGAAAACGAAAGCCCTAAATCACTCCGCTTCCGCACATCCTCACTAATCCCAAGTGAACCGCCAATCACAAACACAATCTTGCTCTTCCCATAAGTCGCCAGCTCATCCAGCTTTTTCGCAAGCTGCTCTGAACTCAGCATCTTCCCATCAATCTCCAGCGTAATCACAAACGCATCTGGATGAACCTGTGCAAGAATACGCTCTCCTTCTTTACGCTTCACTTCTTCCATTTCCGCTTCACTCATCGTCTCCGGCGCTTTTTCATCCGCTACTTCGACAATATTCACTTTGGCATACGCACCTAAGCGTTTTTTATATTCATCAATACCCTGCTTTAAGTATTTTTCCTTTAATTTTCCGACGGTAACAAGGGTTATGTTCATTAAAATCTTCCTTTATTATTTCATTTTTTCGATTCTGTACATATTCTTCCTTTATTTTACCATGTTTCTCTACCTGGAGTTACTCTTACTTTAAAAATATTCTAATATCTACATACAAAAACCGAGATTCTCTGCATATGCCATACAGAAACCTCGGTTTTTTCCAAACATCCTTATTGAGCTTCTTCGCTCTCTTCCTGATCAATCAACCCGCACATCTTCAACCCATCAGCAATTCCATCATCATCCGCTGACTTCGTAATATACGTCGCCACTTCCTTAATCTCCTCCACAGAGTTCTCCATCGCCACCGATGTTTTCACAAACCCAAACATCTCCAGGTCGTTTAATCCATCGCCGAAAGCATATGTATTCTCCTTAGAAAGTCCGGTGACTTCTAAGAATTTCTTGATGCCTGTTGCTTTGGAGACGTCTTTTGGGAAGACATCACAGTTATAGGGAGAGTTGCGGACAAAGTGAAGCTCTGGGAATTTTTCCTGATATTCTTCTTCCCCATCTTCCAGGTATATTTCTACCTGATAGACCGGCTTGTTCATATAAATATCATCATCCACTTCCGGAATCTCTCTGTCACATTCCAAACAATCCTTTTTTAACAGCTCACATTGATTGTTCGTTGTAAAAATTTGCTCGGCAGTGTGGAAAGAAAGGGTGACCCCTCTTTGTGTTGCATAGTCTCCCAATTTTTTTAATTGGACCGGGTTGATTCGGTTCCGGGAAACGACTTCTCCTTCATGTACAATGAATTGTCCATTCATCAACACAGCTGATCCGATTCCTGTCTCTGCTCGTAATTTCTTTGTTTCAAATGGGGGTCTGCCTGTTGCAAGCACAGGTATTCCATCATTTTCAATTAGCTTTTCTAGTGCTTCAATACTGCTTTTTGCTACTTTATTATCACTTGTCAATAATGTTCCGTCTAAATCAAAAAATACAACGGGTCTTTTCGTCATTTTTTATCCCCCTCACATATCCAGTTGGAGTTAATGTATCCCTATTCTAAAAGATAATGAGATGAAAAGCTAGGCTTTATGCCTTTTTCCGAATTATTTTCATTTCCATTTTTTCCTACGCCTCCTGGTTTCATGTTCTCCGCATTGTGGAATAGACAAAGTAGGCAAAAAAAAGGAACATGAAGCTGTTTATCAGCTGTTTGATGGATAGATTATATACTAATGTTAAAAATACTCACGAAAAGGAGACATGCCACATGTTTGATGATCGTGCAGGAAAAGTACTTGTGGATTTACTGGAGAACTGGGGTGTAAACCATATCTATGGAATGCCTGGGGACTCCATCAACAATTTAATGGAAGAACTGCGAAAAGCAGAGGATAAAATAAAATTTGTGCAAGTGCGTCATGAAGAGGCCGGCGCATTAGCTGCCGCTTCTTACGCAAAATTAACCGGAAAGCTTGGCGTTTGTTTATCGATTGCAGGGCCGGGTGCGATTCACTTATTAAATGGATTGTATGATGCGAAGGAAGACAGCGCTCCTGTCCTTGTGCTTGCCGGGCAGGTTCCCACAGATCAGATTGGGACAGACAGCTTTCAAGAGGTCAATATGGAACGCATTTTTGATGATGTTGCGGTTTATAATAAAGAGGTTACCTCAGAGGAACAGCTTCCATCCATGGTCAATCAGGCTATTCGTACAGCGTATGCGGAAAAAGGGGTTGCTGTGTTAACCTTGCCGGATGATATTCCAACTGAAAAAATTAAAAATAAGGTACAAAAAAATGCAGTGATGTATGAGTCACCAGCACTTACTCCAGATGTAACTGCGATGCAGGAGGCTGCAGCTGCAATTGAAAAAGCGAAAAAACCGATTATTTTAGCAGGAACAGGTGTGAAGAAAGCGAAGGAAGAGCTGGCGGCATTTTCAGATACGATTGCTGCACCCGTTGTTATTTCCTTACCTGCTAAAGGAGTGATGGAGGATGAGCATCCAAATTTCCTTGGTAACCTTGGAATGATTGGCACCAAGCCGGCTTATGAAGCAATGGAGGAGACAGACCTCTTAATCCTGCTTGGAACCTCTTACCCTTATACCGAGTTTCTGCCAGAGGATGTTACCTGCATCCAAATTGATAGGAATCCTTTACAAATCGGCAAAAGGTATCCCGTGGATATTGGCGTTGCCGGGGATGCGAAAAAGGTGCTCGGGTGGTTCAATGAACAGCTGCTTCGCTCCGAGAAACGTGATTTCTTAGAAAAATATCAGGAGAAAATGACCGGCTGGTGGGAGGAAATGAAGAACGATGAAGAGCAAACCTCTACACCAATTAAGCCGCAGCAGGTCATTCATGAAGTGCAGAAAATCGCAGCGGATGATGCTATCCTGTCAGTTGATGTCGGCAATGTGACTGTATGGGCGACGCGGCATTTCCGGATGAAAACAACGCAGGATTTCTTGATTTCCAGCTGGCTAGGCACGATGGGTTGCAGTCTTCCTGGAGCGATTGCAAGTAAAATAGCTTTCCCTGAGCGGCAGGTAATCAGCCTTGCCGGCGATGGCGGTTTTTCCATGAACATGCAGGATTTTTTAACTGCTGTGAAATATAACCTGCCAATGATTGTTGTTATCTTTAATAATGAACGTATCGGCATGATTAAGTACGAGCAGGAGGCTGGCGGACACCTGGATTATAAAACTGGCTTAGAAAGCTTTAACTTTGCTCAATTTGCGGATAACTGCGGCGGTAAAGGGTATCGTGTAGAAAAGTTTGAAGACCTTGGACCTTCTCTGCAGGCTGCAGCGTCGTTTAATCAGCCCGCGATTATCGATGTCTGTATTGAGGATGAGCCGCCAATTCCAGGCAAGCTTTCTTATGATCAGGTGACCAGCTACACCAAGCAGACCATTAAAAAATTATTTGAAAAAGGAAAGCTGGAGCTTCCGCCGATTCGCAAGGGGTTAAAGCGGATGTAAGCTGACGTTTAGAAGGAGTGTTTCTTTTCGAAGCACTCCTTCTTTTTTTATGGATTTCTCTTAAACTTTCGAGGAGTTCTTCATTTTATCCATCTACTATCCTATGAAAAACGTTCTTTTTCTAAAGCATTCCCTAAAAATCGAGCTAATTCCAACATCCCATATTTATTAACTTTTTCTTCCGCTTCCGAATTGTAGTTTGTATTCGTATTTACATCATACGTGTAAATCTCTCCATTGATATCACGAATAAATTCAATACCAGCTACATCAATCCCGCTATTTTTCAAGAAATTCTCATAACGTGCAATTTGCTCCGTGTCCATTCCTTCTTCCATAATCTCAAACATCGGCGGACTTTCTTCTTCCTCCCCGACCGGACAAAATGCATCGCCAATCCGGCACGCATCTGCAGGGCACAACTCAAAGCCTTCTGAAGTATCTACCTTCACTGCGTAAATCAATTTCCCGCCGACAAATTCTGCTCGTGTTATAAAAGGCTCAGGCGACTGGATGTATTGCTGAATCAATGTAATACCGTCAACGGGTTCCCTGCTCTGTTATGCTTTGTAATGAAAGAAGATTCACCCATTTTTTTTGCAGCTTCTATTATTTGGTCACGTCCAACTGCTCCAATTGTCTTTGGTGTTTTTATGCCGTTTTTTTCAAGTGCGGTATATTGGTTAATCTTGCTAATTTCCAGCTGAAGCGCCTGTGAACCATTAAAGACCGTTCGATTATGCATCTCTAACCAGGATAGAATGCCTCCAGCTAATTCGGGTGCAAAGCGGTGATCTCGTGTGTGTGAGGAGGCACTCATCCGATTATAAAATACCCCTTCAGGCGGTTCTGCGGTTAAATCAACCATCCCCTTATCTAAATGCCAGGTTTCATAAGGCAAATTTAATTCTTCCAGACGATTGGTTAAGTGTACTGTCCAATCATCGTTTTCATGTAAAATATATATTTTCGACAATGATAACACCCCTTCATTAAAAAATTTTATTTCATATGGCTTAGCTTCTATTTAGCATCCATGCACTATTTCCAGCCATGACATAACTTCCATTCTTTATAAAAAGAAATTCTAAACACTGTTGATTTTAACAAAAAAAGAAGGAAGAACCCAAGATTCTCCCCTCTTTATATGTAAAAGGAAACCATCAATCGTCTCCTTCTTCCCAATGGACACGCTCCATAAATTCCGTAGAAGCCTTATATCCCTGCTGCTGCAGGTACCAATTATTCGCAGCCGCTTCTACTAATCCAGCTACATCCCGTCCTGGCTGGAGCTGAATCTCAATTCTTGGAACCTGGACGCCCATATACTCTTCATAATCGGTTTTCGGCTCCAGATCATTATTGAGTGCATCCTTCTCCCACTTTGTCAGTTCAATATCCAAGGAAATACGTGATTCATCCTGGAACGCCTTTCTGCCATACATCCGTACAACATTTAAAAGTCCGACACTGCGGAGAGCGAGGAATTCACGATTGATATCGTTATGTGTACCAAGAATCGTCTTATGGCTCACCTTTTTCAAAATAACAATGTCATCCGAAACAAGCCGATGTCCGCGCCCAATCAAGGTATGTGCCAGCTCACTTTTCCCTACGCCAGACTCTCCGCGAATTAAGACGCCAATTCCGGAGACATTCAGGCAGACCCCATGAACTGCAATTTCTGTTGCGAGCTTGCGGGTTAAATAATTATCTACCTTAGCGATAAAATCAACGGCTGTATCTGCTGTACGCAGAAGCGGAATATTTTCTTCCTGACAGAATTTTGTTAAGTACGTAAGTCCCTCTTGGTTCGACGTAACAATAAAGCATGGCGGATGATAGCTTACCACATGGTCTATCCGTTCCTTACGTTCTTCAATATTCTGCTGCTTCAAAAAGTTAATTTCTTTTTTCCCTAAAATCTGCACACGTTCCATTGGGAAAAAGTCAAAGTAACCAATGAATTCTAAGCCAGGGCGATGGGTCCTGGCTTTCTTGATGGTGCGATCTAACTCATCGCCTCCAGCCAGTACTTCCAATTTAAATTCTTGCACTAATTGCTTTACACTGATAGATTTCAAAGCACCACGCTCCTCTCCGTCCTGTCCTTTTCCCTACATTATAACGAATTATGTCGCAAAGAGACAGAATCATGTATGAGAAATCGCTATTTCACTAATTTGTCACATTAACCTGTAACTATTTGAAAAAGGAACTGGAGAAATGTGCAAAATATAGCGCCTTTTCATTATTTCTATTTAATAATTTGAACCCGCTTAATATATCGGCCGTCTATTTCTAATATGTGAAATGTTAAATTTTCCTTTTCCAGCGTATCTCCTTCTACAGGAAAGGTAGTAAAGTTTCTGAGAATATAAGCTGCAAGCACATCATCTTCCTCTGGAATATCTGTATCAAAGGTATTATTCAGCTGGTGAAGCGTGATTTTTCCATCACAGATAATTTCGGTTTCTGTCTGCTTTTCTATCAGCGCATCCTCTTCCACATCCATCTCATCTTCTATCTCTTGTCCAATCATCACTTCAATAATATCTTCCTGTGTGACAATTCCTTCTGTGCCGCCATACTCATCCAATACGATAGCCATATGCTTCTTTTCCTCCAGCATTTTATGGAATACCCATTCGATATTATTAAATTCATACACACGCAGCGGATCCATATCACTATAATCTGCAAGTGTTTTTTCTTTTTCATCGCTCCACGCAATTAAATACTTAGAGTGAAAAATGCCGATAATATCATCCACATCTTCTCCATAAATAGGATACCTTGTAAATGGACTGGACAGCGCCAATTCTTTCACCTCTTGGTAACTTGCTTCATGATCTAACCCGACAATTTCAACGCGCGGTGTTTTTAGAACATCCTTTACATTCAAATGATAAAAATCAAATACACCACGTATTCGTGAAGACTCTTCCTTTTGAAAAGCTCCTTCTGAATCAGCAATATCCACTATTGCCCGCAGCTCTTCTTTGGAAACAGACTCCATCTGCGCTTCTCCTTTAGAAAGTGCCCGGGTAATCGTGCCTGTTAATCCATTTAATAAAAAGGTGATTGGTTTTAAAATCCATACCACAGCCCGAATAACCGGGAAGATCAAAGCAGCAATCCGGTCCGGGAAGCTGGCTGCTACGGATTTTGGTATCACTTCCGAAAATACAATAATCGTAATGGTCAGTACAGCTGACGCAATTCCTACATTTAAACCATAATCTATCGCCATCATGGTAACCAGTGTAGGCAACAGAATATTCGCCACGTTATTTCCGATTAAAATTGCTGTAATAAATTCACTTGGGGTAGAGACAAGCTGAAGCAGTTTTTCTGATTTTATATCACCATCATTTGCTTTTGCCTGCAGTCTCACCTTATTTGTTGCTGTTAAAGCTGTTTCACTTCCTGAGAAGAATAGAGAAACAAATAATAAAAAAATGATCGCAATGATCACGAGTAAATTCCTCCTAAATGACATTTTCGTTAGATATGCTGCATCACTATGTAGAACAGAAAAGATAGCTCTCTTTCATTTGAAAACTATCTTTGTTGAACATATACACGCTGAAATAATTTTAAAACCTTTAATTTAATAAATTCTGGATAAACACACGAACCACATCCGCGCCGCCAATCAATGTTCCTAAAGAACTTCCTATATTGGCAAATACGATTACTAACAAGATACGTGTTACTTTATTATTCCAAAAACCTTTTACAGAATGCACATCATCTGCAAGTGAATCAAAATCGCCTACATTCGGCCGCTTAATATAAGCCTGAGCAAACCCTGCAAACCAGCCTGCCGCAAGTAATGGATTCAGCGAAGTAAATGGCGCTGCGACGAATGCAGTCAGGGCAGCTAATGGATGTGCGAAGGCAACAAGGGCGCCAATAGCTGAGAGAGAGCCGTTCCAGAGCGCCCAGCTTATCGTTTGCTGCCAGCCTGCCGCTGGATTTGTCATGAATGTGTAGGCAATGATGCCAATAATGAAAATAGGTATCGCCCATCCAACCACTTTCGGCCACTTTGATTTCGGCGGACGTGTGTTTAGTTGTTCCAAATCCTGTTCTTTTTCAATTTCTTTGGTTATGCCTGGCACATGTGCTGCCCCAAGTATCGCGACAACCTTATCGCCGGGAGCATCTTTAATCTTTTGAGATAAATATTGATCCCGTTCATCAATCAATGGTTTCTTCAGGTCTGGAAAATAAGCGGTAAACTCTTGAAGCATCGCATTAATCGTATCCTGCTGCTTCATCTTTTCTAATTCTTCTTCGGAAATTTCCTCTCTGCTGAAGATACTTCCAAACACTTGCATGAGCAGCATTGATTTTCCTTTAAAGCCCATATTCCCCCAAATTCGGGCAAAAGTAATTTGAATATCCCGATCGGCTAAAACAAGCTCGGCTCCTGTTTCTTCCGCAGATTCAATTCCTTGTATCATCTCTTCTCCCGGACGAATACCAAACTGCTTAGCCATCCGCTTCTGAAAGGAAGAAACTGCCAGGTTCATTAATAGCATGACTGCTTTTTTATCGCGGATGACTTGAAAGATATCGGTGTTTTTCCATTTATTATTATCCTTCACCGATTGAAAACGCTGGGCATCCAGCTCAATACATACCGCATCAGGCTGTTCCCTTTCAATGACTTCCTTGACCTGTTCCGCACTATTTTTAGAAACATGGGCTGTTCCGATTAGTATATATTCTTTTCCATTCAAATGGAGCCTTGTGATGTTCTCCGCACTCATGTACCATCCTTCTTCCTTCCATTATGTTATTCAACACGGAATTCCTTTTTTTAAACTTGTATATCCTATTGTAATACATTTTCACCAATTAATTAAACATCTACGCACAAATAACGTATGATATAGGAAGATGATAATAAAGGAAGTATGAATATGGGGGTTAACCTATGTTTCACTATCAAATAGATGACCGTCTAACCTTGCGCCAGCTGCAGATGAATGATGCAAATGCGCTGTTCAGGACGGTAGAAAGCTCCAGAGAAGAGCTGCGTGAGTGGCTTCCCTGGATTGAAACGACACAAAAACCGGCCGATTGTTTAGCCTTTATTGATTTATGCCTGCAAGGAGCCCGGCACAGACAGTCGCTGAATATCGGTATCTTTGATCGGGATAGGCTGATTGGCTGTGTCAATTATAATTTTATTGACTGGCAAAACGGCAGCACATCGATTGGCTACTGGTTAGATCCGGCTTATCAAGGGAAGGGCGTCATGATCATAGCAGTTCAGGTGATGATTGATTATGCCTTTTATACACTGCGATTAAACCGGGTTGAAATTCGTGCTGCAACCCACAATAAAAAAAGCAGAGCCATTCCAGAACGGCTCCGTTTTCAAAAAGAAGGTATGATCAGGCAGGGAGAATGGCTATACGATCATTATGAAGATTTAGTTGTTTACGGACTGCTAGCACGAGAATGGACGCATTAACGGAGAATCACAGCTCATTGTACTAGTTCTTTGTTTCCCTCATTTTTATTTCGACAATTTCTTTTGTATCGGTTTTAAAATAAATATCAATAATAACACCAAATTCCTTTTCTTTTCCCACTAACCATAGCTTAAAGGTTTCGACTGTATTTTCAGATTCTGTTTGTCTGCCTACATGCAAATAATCTACAATTTTTTCTTGAGGGTACTTGGCTTTCACTTCTTTCATGGCAATCTGACCCCATTCGGCATATTCCGGCTCTTCTGCATTCACCCATGTTCCAATCAACAATGGAATGATAATAATGCCGGCGAAGATAAGGGCGCGATATATTCGATTCATCATGCCACCTCCTAATTAGCCTTAGCTTGTGTTATTTTTATGTTTTTATGCTAATCAGAAGACAGATGTATTTATTTCCCGGGAAATGAAGACAATACGCTAAAAAAACAGGCTGCGGTTGGCACAGCCTGTTCTGCTATTTCATTTGAACACCGTGCAGATGAGCAAAGATACCTTTTTTCTGCAGGAGTTCTTCGTGCGTTCCTTCTTCTTCAATCCCATTTTTCGTTACCACCATAATACGGTCTGCTTCTTTAATCGTAGCAAGACGATGGGCAATCACAATTGTCGTCCGGTTGGCGGCCAGCTCGTTCAATGCTTTTTGAATAATCATTTCTGTCTCTGTATCCAGCGCCGAGGTTGCTTCGTCCAAAATAAGAATTGGCGGATTTTTTAAGAACATCCGCGCTATTGCAATCCGCTGCTTTTGTCCTCCTGACAGCTTTAAGCCTCTTTCTCCAACCTGTGTCTCATAGCCATCTGGAAGCTCCTTAATAAAATCCTCCATATGTGCACGTTTAGCTGCAAGTTCGATTTCTTCATCAGTTGCTTCCAGGTTTCCATACGCAATATTCTCCCGCAGGGTTCCTGTAAACAGAAATACATCCTGCTGTACGACACCGATTTTACTGCGGAGAGATTCCTTCGTCATATCACGAATATCCATTCCATCAATCGTAATCGCTCCATCTGTCACATCATAAAATCTTGGAATCAATGCGGAAATCGTTGTTTTTCCAGCTCCAGACGGTCCGACAAAAGCAACCGTCTCTCCATGATGAATATCAAAGCTGATATCGTTCAATACCGGTTTTTTCGTTTTATCGTAGCTGAAGCTGACTTGATCAAAACCGATATCCCCTTTTAATTCACTGACTGCTTCGGCATCCGGCTTGTCCTCGACATCCGGGTTGATTGCCATCATATCTGAGAAACGTTTAAAGCCGGCCATTCCTTTGGGATATAGCTCTAAGAGTGCTGTAATTTTATTGATTGGTGTCGTTAATACATTCACGAACAAGATAAAGCTGACTAATTCTCCATAGCTGAGGCGATCTGTATAAGTGAACCAGGCCCCTACAACAAGTACAAGCAGTGTCATTAAACGCATCAGCAGAAAAATATTCGAATGGACGATACCCATTACTTTATATGCTCCAACCTTTACAAGGCGAAACTTTTCATTATTCTCCTGAAAACGCTGCTTTTCGAATTCTTCATTTGTAAAGGATTGTACGACACGTACACCAGAAACAGCATCCTCTATTCTTGCATTGACTCCTGCAATATTTGCATACATTTTTCTCCACGCCTTATTCATACGAATATTTCCAAATGTAATAAGGAATATCAGGATAGGTACGGTAATAAGAACAATCAGTGCTAAAACTGGATTAATGGTGAACATAATAAAGAAAGCACCTAAAAATGTCATGATGGAAATAAAGAAATCCTCCGGGCCGTGATGGGCAAGCTCTCCCAGATCAAATAAATCATTCGTAATACGGCTCATGATATGGCCTGTTTTCGTATTATCAAAGAAATGAAAGGATTGTCTCTGAACCTGATAAAATAAATCACGGCGCATATCTGTTTCGATATTGATTCCCAATTTATGCCCTAAATAGGAAACCACATATTGCAAATACGTACTGATAATATACACAATCAGCAGTAAAATCGATATAACAACAATGGCATTCCAGTCTTGGCCAGGTAATAATTGATCGATAAACCACTGAACCGCTACCGGAAAGGCTAATTCCATCAGCGCTACAATCACTGCAGCTGAAAAATCTATAATAAATAACCGCTTATGCGGTTTATAGTATGAAAAAAATTGACGCAGCATACTTATCCTCCTCCTCTTCTTTTTTATAAAAAGCTAAAGCGCATATGAATGAATTATATAGTTAATCGCTTATGAAAACAATATGCTTTTCTCCAGATTCTTGGGAAAGTTTGTCCTTTCCCCTGCATACCATTTAAAAAAGGAGGATGTTTCACATGAAACCAATGAAGCTTATTTGCTATGTAGTGGGATTTGTATTTCTAGTTTCCGGGCTGATGAAATTTGTGGACCTTTCGATGGTCAGCAGTTTTGAACAAATGGGCGTGCCTTTATCCAATTTTGTTTATTTCTTTGTAGCTCTGTTTGAAGTGATGGCGGGGATGTTATTAATCGGCAGAATATTTATCCACATAAGTCTTATTCCATTGATTTTTATTATGCTTGGCGCACTCTTTTTCACCAAGCTTCCTATTCTGACAGGGGACGGGATATTCGCATTTCTTTTTGCTTCGCGATTAGATCTGACGTTACTTATACTGCTCATCTTTCTCTGGTCTCAGCGAAATGAAAAAGAAGCCTTCACGTAACTTTCCCACACCCAAATTGTGGACAACATCTGTGTAATTCAAAAATCCTGTTTATAGCTTATGGACAAACTGCATTTATCCACAATTATATCCACATATGCACAAATGTTCGCAGTTATATAGTATAGGAACATATTTTCCACACCAAATATAGAATCTTATTCTTTTATTATCCACTGTTTGTGCATAATTCTATATTTCTGTGGATAAAAACTAAAAAAGGAATGGATACCCTTTCATCCATTCTTTTCTAGCTTTTATTGAATTTCTAATTCCAACTCTGTCTGCATTAACTCGCCGTCCCTGTAATAATCAATGGTTACGACTTCTCCAACCTCTTTCTCTTCGTAAAGGATTTTCCGCAGGTCAATCGTGTTATGCACAGGCACACCATCCAATGCGACGATGACATCATATTGTTGAATACCTGCTTCATCAGCTGGGGATAAGTTTTCTACGCTCCATACATACACACCGCCCTCAACTTCCACCGGCAACTGCAATGTGTTTCTCCATTCATATTGAGGCAGCTCCTCAATCGAATAGATTTCTACACCTAAGAATGGACGGACGACTTCTCCATTCTCCTCTAATTCCTGAATCACAGGAATGGCACTGTCGATTGGAATGGCAAAACCAATTCCTTCTACTGCTTCCTCGTTAATTTTCATGGAATTAATACCAATCAATTGCCCGTATAAATTTATCAATGCTCCACCGCTATTTCCCGGGTTAATCGCTGCGTCTGTCTGGATAACTTCAGCCTGCCAATCGGGCTGCCCGTCAAAGTTAAAATCCATTGGAATGGTGCGCTCCATCCCGCTGATGACGCCCTGCGTAACAGTGCTTGATAAGTATGCTCCCAGCGGGTTTCCGATAGCAATGGCCGGTTCGCCTACCTTCAAACTCTCGGAGGTTCCGATTTCCATTGGCGTATCTTCATTCTCATTATCCATTTTAAGTACTGCTAAATCTGTAAATAAATCACTGCCGATGATTTCTGCTTCCATATGTGTCTCATCATGCAAAATCACTTCTACGCTGTCCGCATCTTCAATAACATGGTGGTTCGTCACAATATAGGTTTCTCCGTCTTCTACCTTATAAATGACGCCTGATCCTGTTCCGGCCTCAATCCCATCCGCTTCGGCTCCCCAAGAAACATTCTGCTGAATATTGGTTATACCAACTACTGCGGGGGTTACTTGTTCAATAATCTCTGTCAGCTGAGTAGAAACATCTACCTGCATCGGCTGGTCTTCCAAAATCCCGTTACTGTCAGCGTTCTCATTGTTTTCTTCTTCACCAGCAGGGCTGATTTGCGCTGTATTCTCATTACGAAGAAAATCAGGATTTATAAGCAACACGAGGATTCCGCCAATAATAATACCTAGCAGTAAGGGGATAAGCCATTTTCCTTTATTCTTTTTATCCGGTCCTGGCTGCGGCTGATTCGGTTGGTCATTATATTCCATATATCCTTCTCCTTATCGATTCATCTACCTACATATTCCCTAAATACATTTATTACTAACACAAAATTGCTCTTTATTAATTCTGCTCTTCACCAAAGTCTATCGGTAACATACTAGATATAAATTTGCTGTAAGCGACCGCTACAGAAATACACTACGCTTTCCATGGGCTCCGAGCTCAGCCTCCAGAATTCAAAACAGAGGTCTGCAAGAGGGAATTAATTTCAGTTTATGCACAAATGAAATTTTTATCCCATTACAGACCTCTGTATCTTTGATCATTACTTTATTTTCTTTATACACGCTCAGTTACAGCGCCGACATCATATAATGGCGTTGGCGCTTCCGGATCAGTGTCATGCAGCTCTACATCGATTCCGCGCTCGGTCAGAACTTGATTGACAGACATACGCGCCAGGTCTTTCATATTATTATCCAGACTCAGGTGAGCCAGGTAAATCCGCTTCGTACGGTTAGAAATAACATCGGTTAAAGCAAGCCCGGAATCCTCATTGGAAATATGTCCGGAGTCTCCTAAGATGCGTCGTTTTACATTCCATGGATAGCGTCCCATCCTAAGCATCTCCACATCATGATTTGCTTCAAAAATATAAGCGTCTGCGTCCTCGACCGTTTTTTTAATACGTTCGGATACGTATCCTAAATCCGTCACAAGCGCTACTTTCTGTCCGTTATTGCGGAAGGTGTAAAACATTGGCTCTGCCGCATCATGAGACACACCGAATGATTCGACCTCGATATCTCCAAAGCTTCGAACGGATCCCATATCAAACTGAAATTTTTGGTCGATGGTCAGCTTTCCGAGAGAAGACTCCATTGCCTGCCATGTTTTTTCATTTGCATAGATGGGCAGCTGATACTTTCGCGCAAAAATGCCCAGACCTTTAATGTGGTCGCTATGCTCATGTGTTACCAGAATCCCGTCAAGACGTGACGGATCGACATCAATTCCCTTAAACAGCCCGTCCATCTTTTTTCCGCTTAATCCGGCGTCTACTAGTAAACGCTGTTGTTCTGTTTCGATATAAAAGGCGTTGCCTGTGCTGCCTGAGGCAAGCACACTAAAACGTAAACTCATTCTGGCTCACTCCTATAAGGCTCAATCTTATCCTCTATAATGGAAATTAGGTCATCCGCTATTTCCTCATCATCCTCCGACATGGAATAAAGCTTTTGTAAATAATTTTCCTCAAACATCTTTGTTGTAAAATATTCCGTATAATTTCCCGGATACGTAAAGGACTCTGCAGCATTGACAAAATAATCATTTTCCTCATCTTCTTCAGCTACCGTGATTTTGTATGTGGGTGCAAACACCTGCGTCCCTTCTCCTTCTTCATCAATTCTGGAATAATACCCGTACGTGACATTTGTCACTTCTTCTTCGGCATTTAAAAAGCGATTATGAAGAAGCGTACCAATGGCAATCTTAGGTGTATTTAAGCTGGTGCTCCCCTGTGTACTTGCGTCACCGACCATCGTTTGCGTATAATGCGTAATCTCTCTGTCATCATTCAAATAGAAGGTGAGCATTGCATGCTGATTTAAATAAAGCGGGTATCCTTCTTTATTTTGATAGAAGACGATAATATTTAAATCATGATTCCATGTGCCAAAACTGAATTCAGAAGCATCTAAAACATACGGGCTGACCAAATCAGACAGCTCGTTCCGCTCCAAATTTTCTGGAATCTCCAATGGTGAAGAAAATTCCACGGTTAATAACTTATTATCCACACTCTTCGCCGCATCGATATCATCTATATCATTTAATTCCCTGATTTCCGTTTGGGTAAATTCCTTTTGAGTGGATGAAATATAGCTCAGCTCAGGAACTTCAAAATCAGTGTCTGCAGAAACAGTAATATTTTCTTGATCCAGCTGCTCGTCCAGATTCAAATCATTAACCTCCAGCTCTGGAATATCCATATCCTGCTGCTTATCAATAAATTGAAATAGCAAATAAATATTTAAGACAAGGAAACTGAGAATAAACAGCGTTTTAATATGTGACCATTGCATTCTCAACTTCCTCCTTCTAAGTTTTGCTGTGTGTTTGTATTTGGCTCTGGTACCACTGACCAGCTGTTATTTACTTTCTGATACCAATTAGGCTCTAAAAGCACATAATCTCCATTATCATCGGTTTCAATCGTTAAACGGTAGGCAATCTGAACATCTTGGATATCTGCTGTATTTTCATTTTGCTGAATGCTGTTCATAATCTCTTCGCCGCTCCTCAACTCTTTTTCCGAGGTATTGACCACGGTATTGAGCGATACCAGAGAACGATTATATTTGCTTAATTGATCATTTTGCCATTCCTGATAGATGGTAGATAAATCCATATATGAATTATTCACAACAGGATATTCAAATTGATACATCCGGTAAGCAATACTATCTTCTGTAAAGCCTTCTAAGCGATAATCTCCTGTAAAGCCTCGATGTGCGTTAATATTATTTAAGCTTTGTTGTAAAACGCTGTTATCCACCTGCTCCGTATTTCTTTCCGCAACATCAATAAACCGCATCCCGTAGCCGGCAATATTTAATTGTCTATTATCTGTCCGATACATAATCGATCCAGGAGCTGTCTCTGATACACTGACTACATTCGGGTTGCTGAACATAATATTTCTGATATCGACCGCTTCAATGGAGTCGAAGGTATACGTATAAGACGTTAATGCTTTCTTTTCCTTTGGAATATAAATATCTCTGGCTGCATCGGTCAATAACTGTTTTTCCTCATACTCATCTTCCGTCAGCTCCCCAAATATCGACAGCAGCTCGTCATAGCTCGTTCTGGAGTAGATCGTACCTTCCACAACTTCTTCCCTGTCTGCTGAAACAAATTGAACGTGTAAAACCTCTTCCTCTTCCTGCAGCTCGATAGAAAATCGATCCACATAGAAATTGGTGTTATTCGTCAATGTACTGTCGACATTTAAGATCGTATCGAACAAAGATAACGGGACCTCCGTCGGGAAAATAATTTCTACTTCTGCACCAGATTCAGTGTCTTCTTCTAAATCATTCCTTTGTATATCCGTCAATTCCCATTGCCGGATATCTTCAAAAAACTGCATACTATCCTCTGGTTCCTTATAGCTGGAGAATTCGCCGTTCATTTTAAAAACCACATCATTCGGCTTTACAAGATCACTTATCTCCTGTTCTTCACCGCCCAGATCCACTTCATCAATCGATTCGACATCGTTTAATGGCCTGTATTCCGCCTGATAATTCCACATCCCGAACGTGAGAACCAGACTCGTTCCTATTAAAATAATCAGCAATAATGATTTTGCAGTCTCTAATTTCATCTGCCTCTCCCCCGCTTCGAGCCCATGAGTGGCAAGGTAAATAGGATTGTCGTACCGCGTCCTTCTTTACTTTGGGCCCAAATCTTTCCATGATGAGCCTCTACAAGTTCTTTTGTAATTGCTAAACCAAGACCGGTTCCGCCAAATTTTCTTGTTCTAGCGCGGTCGGCGCGGTAGAAACGATCAAATATTTTATCGAGCTTGTCATATGGAATCCCCATTCCTTCATCCTGAATACTGATAATGACCATATGACGTCTTACATCCAGATTCACACGCACTTTTCCACCTTCTGGCGAGTATTTAAAAGCATTGGTAATAATATTATCAAATACCTGTGTTACCTTATCCCGGTCCATCCATACAAACGATTTTCCTTTTGGTATCTGGCGCTCCAGCGTAATCGTTTCCGGCAAATTCATTTCATAACGATCGAGGACCTGATGTACATAACCCATGAATTCTGTTCTTTCCTTATGCATCGGCAATTCATCTGAATCCATTTTAGACAGCTGCAGCAGATCATTTACCATCCGGATCATCCGGTCCGTTTCCTTCTGTGTAACCTCTAAAAAGCGCGGCGCAATTTCTTTATTTTCCCAAGCACCGTCAGACAATGCTTCTAAGTAGCTTTTCATGGTCGTCAGCGGCGTGCGGAGTTCATGAGATACATTCGATACAAAGTCTCTTCGCTCTTGTTCCATTTTCTCCTGCTCCGTAACATCGCTGATAACAGTAATAAACCCTGTCACTTCTTCTTCCTCATCCACAACTGTCGAAAAGTTTGCACGTATGATAAACGGTGTTTCTTCATCACTGAAATCGATAATCATCGAACCGCTGTCGGACAGCTTGCTAATATCGACGATTTTCTCTTCCAGGTTAAGCACATCGATGAGATCATCTCCAATCATATCATCCGGATTGGAGCCAATCATTCTGGCCGCAGCATCATTCATCAATGTGACTGCTCCCGTCTGATCGGTTGCGATTACCCCGTCACTCATATACGAAAGAACAGAGCTCAGCTTCCTTCGCTCTTCTTCAATCGTAGCGTAAGAATGCTTCAGCCTGCTATTTAAATCATTAAAGGTTTCGGCAAGCTGTCCAATTTCATCCCGTCCATAGACGTCCAGTTTTTGTGTGAAGTCTCCATTCGACATAATCAGTGCTTGCTCACGCATTTCCTTGATTGGCTTGGTAATTGTACGCGCCACGAGTACCCCGAGGATGGCAGAGATACTTATCGCCAAAACAGAACCCTGCAGGAAGATATTATTGATTCCTTCGATTTGGTCATAGACCTCTTCCAAAGAAGCAGTGAACTGCACCGCTCCAACTGCCTCTCCATTTCCAATCAGCGGCTCCACATGGACATGCACTCTGCTGTCGGTTTGCCGGTCAAAATACGTACTCCGCTGGGATTGTTCAAAAAAGATCGTATTCTGTACATCGATATCTGTAGATTTCTTGCCGACCTCTCCCTGCTCATCAATCTGGTTTGTCCCGAGAATCCTGCCCTGACGATCATAAACATAAATGGTTGTCGCTACATTCTCGGTATTCACATCATCAATGATGGATTGAATTTCCTGCTCTAAACTCGGCTCGTCTTCCGAACGCTCTCTCGCAAAAGCTTGTTCCAGATTATAGCTCAACATCTCCACACGCTCCGTGATCGATGCCTTAAACGTATCCGTTAATTCTTGTTCTAGCCGTTGTGTAAAAAAAGAGCCGATAACCTGTACAGCTAAAATCAACAGAAGGATATAAATAATAATAAACTTTAACTGGATTGATCTAAAAAAACCAACTTTATTCATATTGCCTTACTCCTGTTCAGGACTGCGCAAATAATAGCCGACACCTCTTCTTGTGACAATCCATAATGGGTTGCTAGGATTTTCTTCAATTTTTTCACGCAGACGGCGAACCGTTACATCAACCGTACGCACATCACCAAAATAATCATAGCCCCATACGGTTTCCAATAAGTGTTCACGTGTCATAACTTGTCCAATATGGCGTGCTAAATAATGTAATAATTCAAATTCACGGTGAGTTAATTCAATCTCTACGCCTTTGCGGGAAACAACATATGCATCGGGATGGACGACTAAATCGCCAATCACAATATCCTTGGTTGTTTTTGACGGCTCCTCTGCAGGTACATTTTCACGACGCAGATTTGCTTTCACGCGCGCAATTAATTCACGATTACTGAATGGTTTGGTCACATAATCGTCTGCACCAAGCTCTAATCCGAGCACCTTATCGATTTCAGCATCTTTTGCAGTCAGCATAATCACAGGGACACTTTGTGTTTTACGTACCTCACGCAATACTTCATTTCCGTCTTTTCCAGGAAGCATAATATCCAATAGAATAAGATTAGGACGCTCTGTTTCTGCAAGTTCAATTGCAGTATCGCCATCATTCGCTACCACTACCTGGTATCCTTCTTTTTCTAAATTAAATTGTAATATATCAGCAATTGGCTGTTCATCATCGACAACTAATATTTTTTGACTCATTGCTTGCACATCCTTTTTTTAGTTATAATTCTTTATTATCCATACAGGGAGACAGATAAGTGAGAGGCGCTTCCATAATTTCATAGGGGTAGGCTTACTGCCCCTAAAAATATTTTTTCTTAGATGTCCCCGGCTTTTTCTCCCGCCAGTTTATATTTTAAAATCTCATTTTCTCTTTATTGTAAATAACGAAAGTATAACATGAAATCAGTTAACCTATAATTGCAATTCTTTATACAACCTGATTTTCTAGACAAATTGCTTCCTTCTATTTTAACGTAAATTCGCGTTTATGTCTTGTAGGCAGAACAGAAAGATAGAGATTGGGGGAATTTGGATATGATTTTTCCTTAAATTCTTTACAGTTTCTTCACATGCAAAAAAGAGCTGATTTTCATCATCAGCTCTTTTTTAATACATTTCTTAGTTTATTATGGACGGTACACGCTTCTTACGACATTTGTCTGCGAACGATCTGGGCCTACAGAGAAGATGGATAATGGAATTTCTGTCAGCTGAGAAATCCGCTCTAGGTAGTGGCGCGCATTGGCTGGAAGTTCATCCAATGTCTTCACTCCGGTAATATCCTCTGTCCAGCCTGGCATTTCTTCATATACCGGTTCACATTCTGCTAATGCTTTTAAGCTTGCCGGGAATTCTTTGATGACTTCCCCTTTGTAGCGATAGGCAACACAGATTTTCAATGTTTCAATACCTGTTAATACATCAATTGAGTTGAGAGATAAATCTGTAATTCCGCTCACACGGCGGGCATGACGGACAACAACGCTATCAAACCAGCCTACACGGCGCGGACGGCCTGTTGTTGTACCATACTCACGGCCAATTTCACGAATTTGGTTTCCTATTTCATCATGTAATTCTGTTGGGAAAGGACCATCACCAACGCGTGTTGTATATGCTTTTGACACACCTACGACATGATTGATTTTGGAAGGCCCTACACCAGAACCGATAGTTACACCGCCGGCAATCGGGTTAGAAGATGTTACAAATGGATACGTACCTTGGTCAATATCAAGCATAACCCCTTGTGCGCCTTCGAACAGGACACGTTTTCCTTCATCAATTGCATCGTTTAACACAACCGATGTATCTACAACATAAGGAGCCATTTGCTGTCCATATTCAAAATATTCATCGAGAATATCTTCTACCAGCATGGGGTCAGACTCATATACTTTTTCGAATAAACGATTCTTTTCTTTTAAGTTCTGCACTAATTTCCCGTGGAATACTTCTTTGTCCATTAAATCAGCAATGCGGATACCGACACGTGCTGCTTTATCCATATAAGCAGGGCCGATTCCTTTTTTCGTCGTACCGATTTTATTTTCGCCTTTTTCCTCCTCTTGAAGAATATCCAGCTTCAAGTGATAGGGAAGAATCACATGCGCACGATTACTGATACGAAGATTTTCTGTAGAAACATTGCGCTCATGTAAATAAGCAACTTCTTCTACAAATGCTTTAGGATCGATAACCATTCCGTTTCCAAGAACACATGTCTTCTCGCTAAAGAAAATCCCAGATGGAATCAAATGTAACTTGTATGTTACATCATCAAATTTTATCGTATGACCAGCGTTATTTCCGCCTTGATAACGAGCAACTACTTCTGCATTTTGAGATAAGAAATCAGTAATTTTACCTTTCCCTTCATCTCCCCATTGCGTACCTACAACTACTACTGAGGACATCGTGCACCTCCAAGGTTGATTTTATATATGAAGATTCTTGCCCTGCATGAATTTTTTATTCATCATAACAGCACAATTACTTATCATCATTTGCTTTTTACTTACCTTTTAGTATTTTATCAGTTTAAAAAAAACACGTCAATGTAAAACACGAACATTACTTTTTCATTTTGACGTTATCATACGCTTCATTTGCCTTTTTCATCGTATTTTTTAAATAAAAACAAACTTGATAAAGTGAAAAACAAAGAAAAGTTCGGATTTTACCTATAAACACAGAAAAAGACAGCCCCGATACAATTTGGAGCTGCCTCTCTGAGCAGACAAAATGAATTATTCAATACCTTCTGTCCATTCATCTACCTTATCTTGATTAGCCTCTACCCAGTCAGCTGCTGCATCTTCTGGAGAAGCACCTTCATTAATAGCCAGCATGACTTCTTCCATGTCATCTGTTTCCCAATAGAAGTTATCTAATACTTGATATGCTTCTGGAGCGTCCTCTTCCAGTCCTTCACGAACCATTGTTTCAATGGTTTCTGCCTCACCAAATACGCCGTCTGGATCATCAAGATATTTTAAATCATAGGCTTGGAATTTCCAATGCGGAGACCAGCCAGTTACAACAATATCATCTTCATTATCAATTGCATTACCTAATTCTGTTGCCATTGCACCGCTGGAAGAAGTCTGTACAGTCCAGTCTTCCAGATTATCATATTCTTCTACAGCATTTTCTGCGGCGTTTACAACACCT
Organism: Oceanobacillus sp. FSL K6-0251; assembly: GCF_038004725.1. Taxonomy (NCBI): domain Bacteria; kingdom Bacillati; phylum Bacillota; class Bacilli; order Caryophanales; family Bacillaceae; genus Oceanobacillus; species Oceanobacillus sp. FSL K6-0251. Next base: position 4,691,306 of record NZ_JBBORS010000001.1, read on the forward strand.
GCACCCGGTTCAATACCTGTAATCGTTTGACCAGCTTCATCTGTAAGATCTTCAATCGAATCTACATCCATGTATTCAGGTACAACAAGACCAATTGCTGCTCCTTCTAAGTTAGGTCCAAGCTGTTCTACTTGATCGCCATAAGCTTCGAATTGTTCCGCATGTGTTCCAGGTAACCATGCAGCTACCATCCCATCTGCTTCACCAGTTGCAACAGCTTCCCACATAACCGCATTATCAAGCGGTGTCGTTGTAACATCATAGCCTACATCTTCTAATACTTTAGCTACAACATGTGTGGAAGCTACTTCCGTATCCCATTCTACATAGGCTAAATCAATGTCTCCCTCTACTCCGCCTTCTGCAGAATCATCATCTCCGCCATTGCTGTCATCACTTCCGCAGCCGGCAACAACTAGTCCAAGTGCTAATGAACCGATAAGTCCAGCACGCTTAAGACTCCATTTAGACATAATTAAAACTCCCCTTTTCTTAAATTTTGTTTTCTATATAGACACTTTTCATGAGAGGGGATAGCCTCCCTCATAAAAAGATTGCCACACAAATTTATTCTTTTCCTTTATTCATATTTTGTGTAATACGGTCAATAATAATCGCTAAAATAACGATTCCGATACCAGCCACAAATCCGGTACCGACAGACGCACGTTGAAGAGAAGAAAGCACTTGACTTCCAAGCCCCGGCGCACCAATCATTGACGCGATAACAACCATAGACAGCGCAAGCATAACTGTTTGGTTAATACCAGCCATGATGGTTCCTTTTGCCATAGGCAGTTCTACCTTAAATAGTTTCTGTGATCCGGTCGTACCGAATGCATCAGATGCTTCAATTAAATCCTTAGAAACCTGACGAATCCCTAAGTTTGTAAAACGGACCGTCGGCGGTGTCGCGAAAATTAGGGATGCGAATACACCAGGAACCATCCCGATTCCGAAGAAAGCTACTGCCGGGATCAAATATACGAATGCCGGCATGGTTTGCATAAAGTCCAGAATTGGTGTAAAAATCGTATTAGCAATTTTGCTTTTTGCCATTAATATTCCTACAGGAACACCAACAATGACAGATAGTAAACTTGCTAAAATAACCAATGTTACTGTAGACATCAGCGCATCCCATAACCCCTGGTTATAAACAAACCATAGACCCACGATAGAAAATACAGCTAATCCAAGTTTTTTACCAGAAACAAAGAACGCAATTACAGCAACAATCAAGATAAATATAATTGGCGGAATACCTGCTAGAACATCTGAAGATACAAAATCCATAAAATTACCAAGATGATCTTTGATTGGTTCAAAAAGAAAGGCAAAGGTATCTTGAATCCAATCTGTCGCAGTCTCTGTCCATTCGGATAAAGGTATTTGATCAATAAAATCAAGCATTTAAGTTCACCTCACCATCATTTGCAAGCGCGGCTAATACAGCACCGCGAACAATAATTCCATTTAACCGCCCGTTATCTTCTACAACTGCAATGGGAACCGGCGTATCATAGATCATGGAGAAAATATCTTGCATTGGTGTGTCTGGGGTTACTCTTAAAATATCTGTTTGTAAAATTTCTTTAATATCTGTTATTTCTTTTTTACGTGCCTCAGAAGCGTCATCTGCTGTCACATAGCCCTGTAAACGGCGGTTTTCATCCACTACGAGAATGCTGGAAATACCTTCCCTGCGCATTCTTTCTAATGCTGCGCGCGGACCGTGCTTCGCTATATTGATTGTTTCCGGCCGCTTCATAATATGGCTTGCTGTAAGTATCTTCGAGCGGTCCACATCCTCTACGAATTTCTCAACGTAATCATTCGCAGGATTCATCAGAATTTCTTCTGGAGTTCCAATTTGAACGATAGCTCCATCCTTCATTAACGCAATACGATCCCCTAAACGAAGCGCTTCATCCAGGTCATGTGTAATAAAGACAATGGTTTTCTTCATGGAGGATTGCAAATCAATCAGCTCATCCTGCATTTCTTTACGGATAAGCGGATCAAGCGCAGAAAAAGCTTCATCCATTAATAATACTTTTGGGTCATTCGCTAGCGCACGAGCCAGCCCTACACGCTGCTGCATACCGCCTGATAACTGGCCAGGCTTCTGATGCATATAATCACCTAGTCCAACAAGCTTTAAGGATTCCTCCGCTTTTTTATCCCGTTCCGATTTATCAACTCCTTGTACCTCTAAACCAAACGCTGCGTTCTGTAAAATCGTGCGGTGCGGGAAAAGTGCGAATTGCTGGAATACCATTCCTAATTTTTCACGACGTACTTGTCTTAATGCTTTTTTATCTAATGTCGCCAGTTCTTTTCCATCAATTAGAATAGATCCTTCGCTCGGCTCTATTAATCGATTTATTAATCGAACCAGGGTTGACTTACCACTTCCGGAAAGCCCCATTATTACGAATATTTCGCCTTCTTCAACTGAAAAGCTGGCACGATTGACCCCGACAGTATTACCTGTCTTTTTCAGTATTTCTTCTTTGGACATACCTTGATCTAACATTTTGATAGATTGGCCGATATTTTTACCAAAGATTTTAGACAGGTTTTTTGCTTCTACTACTGCCATATAATCACCTCTCTATTTTGTTTTGATTTGTAGTACTTCTAAAATTAAAATAATCTTTGGTACTCCCGAACCATTTATGCTGAAATTAAAAATAAATGAACCAACGATTGACTCATTTATTTTATGGCATCCACATAGATGTATTTACCTGTTTCAAGGCAACAATACTAATTATAGTTAAGTTCCTATTAAACCTCAAACCGCTTATTTTACGGTATTCTAATAGTTTTAAGCAATAAATTCCTTCTATTCCATATAAATCGACGTTTCCTGCCTTTTCCTTCTGTATACTTTTAAATGCTTCACTTATTTTACAATTGGTAACATTTATTTCTGAAAAATTACCATTTTGTTACAATTGAAACTACGATATTACATATTTTTTAAATTATGCTGTCGGAACTTATTTACAATATATAAAGTCAGCATCAAAATAGCTGTGATGGACAGCATCATTATCCCGCCTAGCAGAATCATTTGTATCAAAGCCCAGTCCGCTCTCATATGTAAAATAAAGAAAGACACTAAAAACAAAATTGAGATAATTGTATATTTTCCGAGGGAATACCCTTCTTGGCGCAACTGTCCCAGCAGCAGTTCATACGACGTTTCTTTCGGCAGCGCTTCCGATGAGCCTTGATAAACTTGAGTATAATCTACTGTATCGACAAGCTCCCAACCTTCTTCTAATGGCGGCGTATCTTCCTCCACCTTTTGAATAGGCTGAAACTCCAGATGATATTGTACTTCTTTCGGTTTATCTTCTGTTAATTGAAAAAGCAGACCGCCTAATCGTAACCTTTCTACTACCCATCCTTCCTTTGCAAGAGCTTCTAATTTTTCTGTTCCTATATAATGAAAGAAAAATCTAGCAGGGTTCCAAATTAATTTCTTTTTCATGATTTTTCACCTCTGTATAATGACATCTAAATTTAAATTAGTATCATTATACAAGATTTCCCGCGATTCTTCCTAGTAATCATAAAATATGACAGAAAAATGATTTTATTAACAAAAAGATAACGCTTTCATTTTTTTAACTAATGACAATTTTCATATTAAATCTATTTTTACGAATTTAAATAATTTCCTTTTTTATCCAATTGTGTAAACCCTTTTATACCAACGCTTTCCGTTTTTTGATAGTTTCCAAAACCATGCATTTTCTAAGGATTTTCAAATGACTTATATTTCTCTAAGTCTTTTCATGATATAATCGAGACTGACCTATAACACGAGAGAAAGGATGAAATAAACCGATGAGTCGTTCAAACGAACATATTGAAAAGCCGGAGATAGCTGTCAAGCAGCCTAATCCCCGTCTTAAAAGCTGGAAAAGCGTCTTTAATAAACTGAAGAAAAATAAGTCGGCTGTTGTCGGCGGAATTTTAATTATTTTACTTATCATTATCGCTCTTATCGGCCCATACTTAACCCCCTACGACCCTCTATACGATCAAGATGTAACCAATAAATTAGCTACCCCTTCATCTGATCATTGGTTTGGGACAGATAACTTTGGGAGAGATATATTCAGCAGGGTAATCCAAGGCACCGGATTAACACTGATGATAGGTTTTTTCTCTATCTTACTGGGAGCAACTGCCGGCGTATTTCTCGGTATTATCGCAGGCTATTACGGCAAACGGATAGATAGTATTATCATGCGTTTCATGGATATTTTATTAGCATTCCCTAGTATTCTATTAGCATTAACGATCGTTACGGTTTTAGGCGGAAGCATGGTTAATGTTGTTATCGCGGTTGCTGTTTCCTCTGTACCGATATTTGCCAGAATTGTTCGTGGATCTACTTTATCTGTGAAAAAGCTGGAGTATATTGATGCGATGAGAGCGCTGGGCGCCAGTGATTCCAGAATTATTTTTAAACATATTTTACCTAATATCACCTCTCCAATTATCGTTCAGGCTACGTTAAGTATTGCTACAGCGATTCTGTCAGCTGCGGGGCTTTCCTTCTTAGGATTGGGCGCACAGCCTCCTACACCAGAATGGGGAGCCATGTTAAGTGATGGACGAAATTACTTATATAATGCACCCCATGTAGCGTTATTTCCTGGGCTTGCTATTGTCGTAGCTGTATTGGCATTTAACATGCTTGGAGATGGATTACGTGACGCATTTGATCCAAAAACGAGAGAATAGAAAGAGGTGAACGATTTTGATTCAATTTATCATTCGACGTATTTTACAAACGATACCCGTCCTAATTGGTGTATCTATATTAGTATTTAGCATGATGCATTTAGTTCCGGGTGATCCAGCACAAGTAATCGCTGGAGAAGGCGCACCACAGGAACAAATTGAAAATATCAGAGAACGATTAGGTTTAAATGACCCTTTACCCACGCAGTATCTTAATTATGTAACCAGTGCAGTCCAAGGCGACTTAGGAACCTCTATGCGAAGCGGTAGAGATGTTTCAGCCGAAATTGGGGCCCGATTCTGGGTAACCGTTGAGCTTGCCATCTATAGTACCATCTTAGCTGTTTTTTTAGGATTAATTGCAGGTATTATTTCTGCTACACGTAAATATACAGCCATCGATACTACTATTATGATTGTCGCTTTATTTGGTTTATCGATGCCTAACTTTTGGCTTGGGTTAATGTTAATTCAGTGGTTTGCAATTGGAATTGATTTGCCATCCTGGGTACCTTTCTTTAATAACACAGCATGGTTCAGTCCTTCCGGCTGGGGAAGCTTCAGCCAAATTGTCTTACCTGTAATCACATTAGGTACAGGAAGTGCTGCCATTATTGCACGTATGACACGTTCCAGCATGCTGGATGTTATCGGCTCAGATTATATTCGAACCGCCCGTGCCAAAGGGGTAAAAGAACAAATCGTTATTTATAGACATGCATTAAAGAATGCATTAATCCCTATTGTTACCGTAGTTGGATTACAATTTGGCGGACTTCTTGGCGGAGCCGTATTAACAGAGTCTGTATTCGCCGTTAATGGAATGGGAAAATTGATTATCGATTCTATCCAAGCCCGTGATTTCCCGGTTGTTCAAGGAACCGTTTTAGTCGCATCTCTTCTCTTCATTCTTGTAAACTTAATTGTCGATGTTGCTTACAGATTCTTGAACAAACGGATTGATTTAGATTAGTATTCTTGCATTACAAGATTTCGAAAGGAGCTGCTTACTATGACAGGTGCACCAAACCCTTCATATGATAATATACTAGAAATTAAAAATTTACAGACTTCTTTCTTCACAAAAGATTTAGAAGTAAAGGCTGTAGATGGTGTTTCCTTTAATATTCCAAAAGGAAAAGTACTTGGTGTCGTTGGAGAGTCTGGTTCCGGAAAAAGTATTACTTCCTTATCTATTCTCCGTCTTATCGAAGAACCAGGTAAGATTAAAGGTGGAGAAATTCTCTTCAAAGGAGAAAACCTCTTAGATAAGAGCGAAGCACAGATGCGCAAAATTCGAGGCAATGAAATATCAATGATTTTCCAGGAACCAATGACTTCCTTGAACCCTACCTTTACGGTCGGCCAGCAGATTAGTGAATCATTCCGCATTCACGAAGGTCTTGGCAAAAAGGAAGCAAAAAAGAAATCCATTGAGATGTTAAAGCTAGTAGGAATTCCTTCCCCAGAAAAACGTATCAATCAGTATCCATTTGAGTTATCTGGAGGGATGCGCCAGCGTGTGATGATCGCAATCGCGCTTGCCTGTAACCCAGATCTATTGATTGCTGATGAACCAACAACCGCATTGGATGTAACAATTCAAGCACAGATTTTAGATTTAATGAAAGAATTGCAAGAAAAATTGGACATGGGTATTTTATTAATTACCCATGACCTCGGCGTTGTGGCAGAAACGTGTGATTATGTTGCCGTTATGTATTGCGGGAAAGTGGTCGAATTCACCGATAAAAAGACCTTATTTACAGAACCAAAACACCCATATACCGTTGGTTTGATGCAATCTGTTCCACAACACGACCAAGACGTAGATGGCGATTTAGCAGTGATTAGAGGATCTGTTCCAAGTCCAGCCGATATGCCGCAGGGCTGCCGTTTTGCGCCAAGATGTCCATTTGCTACCGATTTATGCCGAAATAAATTACCTGACTTAGAAACGGATGAAGAGGGTAATCAAATTCGTTGCTGGATTTATTCTGACGAATGGGACGGAGATCCGGAGGTGAACGTTCATGAACAATCAAAAAGTACTTCTTAAAGTAGATGACTTAAAACAATATTTTCCGATTAAAGGCGGGTTTTTTGGACGCACCGTCAATCACGTAAAGGCAGTAGACGATATCTCCTTTGAAGTGTATGAAGGAGAAACACTAAGTATCGTAGGAGAATCTGGCTGTGGAAAATCGACAACCGGACGAGCCGTTCTCCGATTAGATGAACCTACTGATGGAAAAGTAGAATTTGATGGTACAAATATTCTTGAGCTAAATAAAAAAGAAATGAATAAATTTCGTAAAGATATGCAGATTATTTTTCAGGATCCATATGCATCGATTAATCCCCGCCACACTGTCCGGCAAATTTTAACCGAAGCAATGGAAATTCAAAATGCGGTTCCTAAACATGAAAGAAATGATCGTGTGAAGGAGTTGATGGAGACAGTAGGCCTTGGCGCCCACCAGATTGACCGGCATCCACACGAGTTCAGCGGCGGGCAGCGACAGCGTATCGGGATTGCCCGAGCACTGTCTGTTGATCCGAAATTAATTATTGCTGATGAGGCTGTGTCAGCACTTGATGTGTCTATTCAGGCACAGGTTATCAATCTGCTGAAAAAGCTGCAGCGTGAATTTAAACTGACTTATCTTTTCATTTCACATGATTTAGGTGTTGTACGTCACATTTCTGACCGTATTATAGTAATGTATTTAGGAAAAGTTGTTGAAATAGCTGATAAAAAATCATTATTTACCAATAACATGCATCCGTACACGAAAGCACTTCTTTCTGCTATCCCTAGTACGGATTTGGAAGCCAAAAAAGAACGTATTACGCTAAAAGGAGATGTGCCTTCTCCGATTGATCCTCCTGAAGGCTGCCGCTTCCACACACGCTGTCCTTTTGCCACGGACATCTGCCGTACAAAGGTGCCTGAACTGCGTAATACAGAAGGTATGAAAGACGGACATCGTGCAGCTTGTCACCATATGGAAGCTATCCGTTCTGGTGAACATCAGCCGACGGTTAATGCGTAATTATATCGTAAAAGTCACATGATATGAATCATGTGACTTTTTTTATGTACAAAAAACAGCTGCTTATCTCTATCAGAAAAGCAGCTGTTTATTCATTTCATTATTGATTTAAAGATACATCATGTAATTGAAGTATTCCAGTTGGCGATTGCGTTAAGCCTTGTACATTATCATTCACACCAAGCAAGAATTCTTGATGGTGCAGATAAAGCATTGGAGCAAGCTCTGTAAGTTCTGTCTGGATATCGCTGTAAAGCTGCAGACGTGTCTCTTCGTCTCCTTCACGGCGGGCAGCTTCAAGCATTTCATCTAATTCCTCATCTTGTAAGAAAGAACGGTTACCAGGCTCACCGATATTTTCCGAATGGAATAATGGATATAATCCATAATCTGCGTCCCCAGTTACAGTAGACCAGCCAAGTACAAACATATCATGATCTCCTTGAGCTGTTCTTTCTAAATACGTGCCCCATTCAAGTACTTCAACCTCTACATCAATATTCAATTCTTGTAATTGAGCTTGAACATTGGTAGCAGCATCTATACGCTCTTGTGTATCATTTGTCCAAAGCGTTGTCGAGAAGCCATCTTCATAGCCCGCATCTGCTAACAATTGCTTCGCTTCTTCTAAATCATATTCTAAACCAGGTGCATCCTCGTCATAACCATATACTGCCGGTGCTAATGGCCCAACAGCCGGGATTCCAACTCCTTCGTAAATACCATCAATAATCTGGCTTTTATCAATTGCCATATTGATTGCTTGACGCACATTCGGATCATCAAATGGTTCTTTTTCTACGTTAAATCCAATATAAGATACGCTGACACTTTCTTGCGGTGCTACATGGATTCCTTCTGAATTTTCAACCTGAGCCATATTACTTGGTCCCAGAGGATCAATAATATGTGAATCTCCAGTTTCAAGCTCAGCTACTCGCGTATTCGCTTCACTTACAACCTTAAATACAACGGAATCAAGGTGAGCCGGCTCTCCCCAATAATCTTCGTTTTTCACTAAACGAACTTCGGAACCTGAATTCCATGAATCAAATTTAAAGAAACCTGTACCAATCGGGTTCTCATTAATATAGCTTCCCGGTTCTTCTCCATTTTCCATTGCTTCATAGTCTGCCTCAATTACTTCAAGCGATGTCATTCCACCGCCATTATGTGCAATATGTGCAGGGAATGGCGCAAATGGATATTCTGTCGTAAAACGTACAGTATAATCATCCACTACTTCTATATCCTCTACCATTTCATAAAGGAAGTAACGCTGAGAAGCTACATCTTCATCTAAAATACGTTCAATATTTGCTTTTACTACTTCCGCATTAAATTCCGAGCCATCATGGAAAGTTACATCATCACGTAATTTGAACTCCCAGACATTATCTTCTACTGCTTCCCACTCTGTAGCAAGACCAGGCTGTAATTCCATATTTTCATCTAAAGTTACAAGTGTTTCAAAGATATTTGCCTGTACGTTACTAGATGGTGTATCGTTTGAACCTGCCGGGTCCATTGAAACAACATCTGACTGGTTGGCAATAACAAGCTCGCCGCCCTCAGCAGCTTCTTCGGAAGTGCCTTCTCCATCTCCATCCGAATCACTGTTACCGCCTTCATCTGGTTCGCTTGCACACGCTACCAAAACAACGCTAAGTAAAAGACCGAAAATTAGCAATAATAAAGACTTTTTTGACAATTTCATATTCGTACTCCCCTCAAATTAGAATATATTTGTCTTACTACTCTATTCTAATCTATCTCCCAGATAAATTCAATAATAGTATTAATTTACTAAAATTTTGAAATATCTTAATATAACTGTAATCTATTTGTATCCCAGCACTTACACTCTATTTACCAGCAGAAAAGAAATACCTGTCTGTTCCCCTCTATATCAGTCTTTTATAGCTTTACATAGAACATAGAATCACTCATTATACTCTTTTTAATTTGTTAACTTCTTGTAAAATAATCTAGTTCCATTGTCTTATTTTGTCGATTCATCTGAAAGCACTACTATTTTCCTTTCATAAAACAAAAAAGAGATGCCTATCTTACAAGACACCTCTTCCCACACTAGTATTCATTATTGGACCATTATACGTTCAACAGTCTCATCTAAGTGACACAGAAATAGACTTTCTCATATGAAAAATCAAAAGTACCTCTATTATCTACATCGCCGGCGGAATATCTCCCTCTCCATAACGATGATCTAAGTCCACGAATTTATTATATTCTTTTACAAAGGCTAGCTCTACGGTTCCTGTTGGACCATTACGCTGCTTCGCAATAATAATCTCAATAATATTCTCTTTCTCTGTCTCTTTATCATAATAATCATCACGATATAAGAAACCTACAATATCCGCATCCTGCTCAATACTTCCTGATTCACGGATATCCGACATCATTGGGCGCTTGTCCTGCCTGGACTCCACACCACGGGAGAGCTGAGATAATGCAATCAATGGCACTTCCAGCTCCCTGGCCAATGCTTTTAGCGCACGGGAAATCTCGGAAACCTCCTGCTGACGGTTTTCCTTCGAGCTGCCGCTTCCCTGGATAAGCTGCAGATAATCAATCAGAATCATCCCAAGCCCATGCTCCTGCTTCAGGCGCCGGCACTTGGAACGAATTTCATTGACACGTACGCCTGGCGTATCATCAATATAAATTCCTGCATTCGACAGGGACCCCATCGACATCGTCAGCTTACTCCAGTCATCTGCTTGCAGCTGTCCGTTTCTTAAACGCTGCGCGTCAATATTTCCTTCCGCACAAAGCATACGCTGAACGAGCTGATCCGCGCCCATCTCGAGACTGAAAATAGCTACATTTTCATCTGTTTTTACGGCAACGTTTTGCGCTACGTTTAATGCAAAGGCTGTTTTCCCTACGGAAGGACGCGCCGCAATAATAATCAAATCGTTCCGCTGAAAGCCTGATGTAATGCGGTCTAAGTCCAAGAAACCCGTTGGAACGCCTGTTACATCACCTTTTTGCTGGTGAAGCTGTTCAATATTATCATATACATCAATCAAGACATCTTTTATATTTTTGAAAGCTCCTGAATTTTTTCGTCCAGAAACCTCCAGGATACTTTTTTCTGCATCATTTAAAACATCTTCAACCTCATCTTCTTTTTCAAAAGAGGCCGTCACAATGTCTGTTGCTTTTCGAATCAAGCTGCGCAGGGTTGATTTTTCTTCTACAATTCTGCTGTAATACTCTACGTTAGCTGCAGTCGGCACACTTTCTGCCAGTTCTGTTAAGTAGGAGACACCGCCTGCTTCCTCCAGCTGTTTCCGGTCATTTAAAAACGTGGTAACTGTTACAACATCAATCGGTTCCCCGCGCTCAGACAAGGTCATCATCGCTGTAAAAATAAGCTGATGGCTCGCACGGTAGAAATCTTCTGGTATCAAAATTTCCGAAGCCTGTACAAAGGCGGTCGGCTCCAAAAAAACAGCGCCTAAAACAGATTGCTCTGCTTCTAAATTATGCGGTGGTGTACGATCATTCAAAGACGCACTCATTACCTCTCCTCCGTATTCTAGTTAAGTGAAAAAAGAAATCGGCACACAATTTTTCTGCCAATTTCTTTTTCCTCTGTTTATTTCCGAATGTCATCCTATTTATTTTTCTTTTACATGAACCTTTACAGAGCCAGATACTTCCGGATGTAATTTAACGGGAACATTTGTGTAACCCAACGCACGGATTGGCTCATCTAATTCTAGCTTGCGCTTATCGATTTTATAGCCATGCTGTTTATTTAATCCTTCTGAAATCTGTTTACTGGTTATGGAACCGAATAAACGTCCATTTTCTCCAGATTTTGCTTCCAGCTCAACCGTTAAATCAGCAAGTTTGTCTTTTAATTGAATGGCATTTTCTTTTTCTTCTATTTCTAATTGATCTTGTTTTTTCTTTTTCGCATCAAGTGCTTTCAGATTCCCGGAAGTAGCTTCTTCTGCCAGTTTATTTTTGAACAGGAAGTTACGGGCATAGCCGTCAGGAACATTTTTCACTTCGCCTTTTTTTGCTTTCCCTTTAACATCTTTTAAGAAAATAACTTTCATTCTGAATCTCTCCCTTTTCTATACTCCAGCTCATCAATAATCTCAACAAGCATTTCTTTGACTTCCTCAATGGTTTTGTCTTCTATTTGCGTTGCTGCATTGGTTAAATGTCCGCCGCCATTCATTTGTTCCATGATGACCTGTACATTGACATCCCCCAGCGACCGTGCACTGACTCCGATTCTGCCGTCTGCTCTTTCCGAAATAACAAAGGAAGCCGTGATACCTACCATAGACAGTAAGGTATCCGCTGCTTGCGCAATCAGCACAGGGTTATATGCTCTTCCGCTCGGCGCTGTCGCAATCGCAATATAGTCATTATAAATTTGTGTTCTTTCAATAATATTGCTGCGTTCGATAAATACCTCTAAGTCATCTTTGAGTAAATGCTGGACTAATACTGTGTCAGCGCCTTGTGACCTTAAATACGAAGCCGCATCAAATGTTCTTGAGCCGGTACGCAGCGTAAAACTTTTCGTATCAACGATAATCCCAGCTAAAAGTGCTGTAGCTTCCAGTACTTTCAGCTTCACTCCTTTGGGCTGATACTCCAGGAGCTCCGTCACAAGCTCTGCTGTGGAGGATGCATAAGGCTCCATGTAGACAAGCGTAGGATTATCAACAAATTCCTCTGCCCGGCGATGATGGTCGATAACAATTTTATAATCGGTATAGTTCAATAAACTTTCTACTGCAACCATGCTCGGTTTGTGGGTATCCACAATGATCAATAAACTCTGCTGATCAATCATGAGATCCTCTGCTTCTTCCGGTGAGATGAATTGATCCCAAAGCTCTCCATCCTCACGAATACGGTCTATCAAGCGGGAAACACCAGTCTCCACATCATTCTCATCAAACACAATATAACCGGGTACATCATTTGTTTTAGCAATATTTAATACACCGATAGCTGCACCAATGGCATCCATATCAGGTGATTTATGTCCCATAATAATAACATTATCACTGGCACGAACCAACTCTTTTAACGCATGGGATATCACTCGTGCCCGTACACGGGTACGTTTTTCCATCGGATTGGTCTTTCCGCCGTAAAAACGTACTTTTCCATTCTCATCCTTAATAGCCACCTGATCGCCGCCCCGGCCTAAGGCTAAATCTAAGCTGGACTGGGCTACTTCACCAATCTCCGGCAGCGTCATGTTTCCAGCACCGACCCCGATGCTCAATGTGACTGGGTTGCTTTCAGATCCTTTCATTTCCCGGACTTCATCTAAAATAGAGAATTTAACTTTTTCCAGCTCTTCGAGAATTTCCAGATTCCCAACAGCTAAAAATCGTTCCTGTGATGTTCGTTTCAAGTAGAGTCCATAATGACTGGACCAGTTATTCAAAACAGCCGTCACCTGTGAGTTCAATTGACTCTTAGCTGTATCATCCATATTTTGAGTGATTTCTTCATAATTGTCTAAGAAGATAATAGCAAGTACGGTTTGTTCATTATAGTAACGGTCCTTCAGTTTTTGATGCTCTGTACGATCAAGGAAATAGAGCAGTTTCTCTTCCTTTTTTATCACACATAGAAAGGTGTAATCTCCAATTTCCACCCATATTTCATCTCGGTTCTCTATAATCATCGGGATTAGGTCTTCCGATAACTGATTAAGAGATTCACCGATAATGGTATCCTTGCTTGCTTTAAACTGATTCATGAATGGGTTCGACCACTCTATTTGAAAGTTATCATTGTATAGAACAATTCCAAACGGCATCTCTAATAAAGCTTCCGAACCAACTTTTTTCACTCGATGAGAAATCGTCGATATATATTCTTCCGCTTCATCCAGAAGCACTCTTTCCGTTCGAATACTATAGTAAAATGAAGCAGCGTAGACAACTGTCATTATTAAGCCAACTATCCATTGATAGTACCAAACATATAAAAGCAATAGAAATGTAAAGATATAAATTATCCATACATGCTTGCTTAATGTTGGTCTATTCTGTAAATCTGGCACGGCATTCAGCTCCTTCAAAGTCCAACAGTCTTTCTGTTTTTTTCCTGTACTTATTCTTAGACCGAACAATTATTTTATGGCTTTCGGTGCGGGAATCTCGGGTTGCTCTATAAGCCTGCTTCTTTTTTATTTTAACCGCCCTCTTAACCGGAAACCTATATCAATTATACCTAAGATTCGGATGAAATAAAGAAGAATTCCTGGAAAAAGAATCGTTGCAATAACAATCAAAATAGGAACTGCTTTGGCTATACGTTTGATATGTGCAAAGTGAAAAATAAATGAAAATCCTTGCAGCATCAAAGCAATCCCGACAATCATCAATAAATTCTGCGCTCCAAATTCCATGGTGCTTCCTTCTTCAAAACCGATAACAGATAAAATTAATGCTAACAGATAAATCCAAATAATTGCACCCGGAAATTGTAATTCACGGAATGGCGGAAAAGAAAATTTCTCTTTCTCTATCCGATTTAATAACTTATAACTGATCCATTGCGTAATAAATGCCGTAGCTAGAGCAAATACAACCATAAAGGTAGGAATTAATTGCTTCAGTAGGCTAATTTGTGTCTCTTGCAATGCGGTGATATCTTCTTCGTTCAGCGAAGGATTGACACTTTCTATCATGGATGCACTCATACTGACAGAGTCTTCCACAATGTTTTCGTATTCAGATACAATATTAACATCCAACAGTATTTGAATAAAAACAAAAGCCAAAAGCATCCCAACAATAAAGCCGAATGTTCCTTGGGCCAGTGTTTCATATGCTGTATTCCTTTTATACATGGCATAGCCGATAAAAATACCACCTGCTGCAGCAATAAGCACACCTGGCAGTATCATCATAGACATCAGCAATGTAGATATAATCGCAACAGCCACTGTCATTATAAGACCTGCCTTCACCCCATGCCGTTTCACATAGAATATAAAAGGAACAGGCAGTACAAACATGCTGATTAAACTAAGTATCGGTAAGAAAGAAGCCACCAACAAAACCATAACAATGGCAATCATTAATGCTCCTTCGGTAACTTTTCTCGATTGGTTCATATACTGCACCTCGTTCTAACAAAATTAAATAATAGTAGAGGATGTTTTAAATTCTTCTCCTCTATAAAAAATACATCAAAATTAATCCAATTAGCTGTATCCTTTCCTGTTTAATCACATCCATTTTTATGGGTTTAAATGGCAATATGATAATTCAACACATATTCTATTATGATAACATGAATTTAGCAGAAAGGCTTGTATAGTACCTTGTTCAAAAGAGGGCGTAACGGTGGTGTTCACTATGCTCAGGGAGTATCACCGCTCTATGTATGCAATTAAATGAGGGTAAGTTACACTGAAAATGAATTTTCATATTATTTCCCGGGAAATTTGTCGAATAACGCTGTATTCTTAGCCAACTAAAAGCTAACTCCTATATAATAATAGTGTTGCCAACTAAAAGTAGATTAAATCATATCTTTTCCATTGGTTTCTGAACGGTATGTATTTTCTCTTAATCCAATATAAAGCTCTTTATTTGCTCATAATTTTTAGAGGAGAAGACTTTTTCTACTTCAATATAAAGGATGATAATAATGAAATTCACAAAAATACTCAAAGAAAGTCTTTTTCTTCCACAAAAAAAAGCTATGTTTCAGATTAACCGAATCGGGATGGATCAAATTATGATTTACCTTTTCATTTTATTTATGGTGACATCCCTGCCTGAACTAATTTCCCGTTTAACAAGCTGGAGCGGTTTAGGAGGAGAAATGAATATTATCTTTCAGCTTATTTATTTCTTTATGTTTTATTACTTAATTCTATCTATTCTGCTGCTGGGCGTCATTTCATTTATCGCTTATCTCGGCAGAGGGATTGTCCGGCTGGCCAACCGGAAGCTCTATTACGGCACACTTTGGAAGTTGACTGCTTGTTCACTGACGATTCCGATGCTGATTTTTACCTTATTCTCGTTTATTTGGTCCATTCCAGATTGGTTTTTATTCATCTTTTTTATTTATCCAGTAGTTTTGCTGGTGCGGATGGTATTTTTATACCCACAGAAAAGGTTCCGTTAAATGACATTTTTCTACATATTTAAACAAATAAATTGTTGAAATTAATCTGTAAACGTTTTATAGTGTTATTATGCATTTTTTAGTAATTTGTAAAGCGTTTGCAAAGAAAAGGGGTTTATTATGGAAGATATTTCTGTTTGGCTTACAATTGTTGGACTGCTTATTATCTTTTCAATTGTAGGTTTGCTTATCTCAAATAAAATCAGCCCTATTGTCGGAATGACGATCATTCCAATCATAGGAGCATTTATAGCCGGATTTAATTTTGAGGAACTATCTGGATTTTTAGCAGCTGGTTCTGATCAAGTAATGGGCGTTGTAATCATGTTTATTTTTGCCATTATCTATTTTGGTATTATGCAGGATAGTGGTTTATTTAATCCTTTCATACGCTTTATGATTTTAATGACAAAGGGGAACGTAATCATCGTAGCCATGGCAACCGCGGTTATCGGAATGATTGCACAACTTGACGGGGCAGGAGCATCTACCTTCCTTCTCTGTATTCCAGCGTTGCTTCCTTTATATAAAGAACTACATATGAGCCGTTATTTATTATTATTATTAGTTGCTTTAAGTGCAAGTGTTATCAATATGATTCCATGGGGCGGGCCTGCTGCACGTTCAGCAACCGTTATTGATATGGATTTGATTGACTTCTACCTGCCGCTTATTCCGATACAGGCAATTGGAGCTGTATTAATTTTAGTACTGGCTGCTTTTCTCGGAATTCGTGAGAAAAAGAAAATCAGTAAAAAAGTGGCGGCTGGTGAAATCACCTTAAGTGAAAACGTAAATATTCTTGCGATTGCTGACAATTTTACGAAAAGACAAAATGAAGAAATGGCACAGGCGAAAGAACAGCCGCGAAATTTAGCATGGAGAAACGCGGCAAACCTTGTTCTTACGGTTCTGGTATTAGGGGCCATGATGGCTAGTTTACTGGCTCCTCAATATGCATTTATGATTGGTGTAGCGATTGCCCTTCCATTGAATTACAAGGGCGTCGATAATCAAATGAACCGTGTCAAAGCCCATGCTCCTAATGCCTTAATGATGGCAGCAGTTATTTTAGCTGCCGGAGTATTCCTTGGGGTCTTGAACGAATCAGGCATGCTTGAACAAATTGCACTTGCCGGAATTGCTATCATGCCAGCATTTGTTGTTCCTATTGTACACATTATTGTTGGTATCTTCGGTGTTCCTTTAGATTTACTGACCAGTACTGACGCATATTATTTTGCATTGATGCCGATTGTTGATGAGATTGCGAGCTCCCAAGGGATTGCTTCTGTATCTACCGCATACGCTATGATGATTGGTAACATCATTGGAACATTTGTAAGTCCTTTCTCTCCTGCATTATGGTTAGGAATTGGACTTGCGTCAGCTAACATGGGGAAACATATCAAATACTCTTTCTTCTGGTTATGGGGATTCAGTATCGTTCTATTAGTCATTGCTGTATTAATTGGTGTGGTTACTCTATAATATTAGATTCATAAATTCATATAAACGCTTCAAGTACAGCTACGTATTTGCCTGTACTTGAAGCGTTTTTTATGAGGAGAGGCTAGAAGAGAAATAAAAAAGACAGGCTGTAGATCCCTTTTTTATTATTATTATTTCTATGCTTGCCTGAATCGTATTTATTTTGTTATTTAATAAACTTCTACTGGATGAAATTACCTCCCTGTACATGACGTGAGTATCCCCAAAAGGGCTTCTATGCCCTTTTAAAGACATAAAAAATCCCTCAAGTCCATTAAAACTTGAGGGATTTTTTAATCAGTCTGTTACGTAAGGCAATAAAGCCATTTGACGAGCACGTTTAATTGCAATAGTCAATTTACGTTGATATTTTGCAGAAGTTCCAGTTACACGACGAGGAAGAATTTTTCCACGTTCAGAAACGAAACGTCTTAGCAAATCTACATCTTTATAGTCAATGTGTGTAATTCCATTTGCTGTGAAATAACACACCTTACGACGTTTTGCGCGTCCGCGACGAGCTGCCATGTGAATACACTCCTTTTAAATTAATTTAGTGAAAATGATTTAAAACGGTAAATCATCATCTGATATGTCAATTGGTTCTCCATTGTTTTTAAATGGATCTTCCTGACTTGTATTTTGATTTTGGTTTTGATTAAATCCTTGATTTTGATTTGATGAAAATGGATTTTGCTGATATTGGTTCTGATTATTTTGGTTGTTCTGGTATCCATCCGATTGAAACTGTCCGCCCCCTTGGGAACCTTTCGTCTCTAAGAATTGAACACTATCTGCAACAATCTCTGTTACATAAACCCGTTTGCCATCCTGGCCTTCAAAATTACGTGTCTGTACACGGCCATCTACACCAATCAAACTTCCTTTTTTCATATAATTCGCCAGGTTCTCCGCAGGTCTGCGCCAAACGACACAGTTAATAAAATCTGCTTCGCGATCTCCCTGTTGATTTGAAAAAGGTCTGTTCACAGCAATATTAAAATTAGCTACTGCCACACCGCTTGGTGTATAGCGTAAATCAGGATCCCTCGTTAATCTGCCAACTAATACGACACGATTTAACATCAGAACCACTCCTTATTATTTTTCATCTCGAATTGCCATATGGCGAATAATATCATCGTTGAATTTCGCTAGGCGGTCAAATTCATTTACTGCATTTTCATCACCTTGGAAATTGATAACAACATAATAGCCATCACGATAGTCATTGATTTCATATGCAAGACGTTTCTTGCCTTTTTCATCAACTTTTTCGATTTCCGCACCGTTATCAGTAAGGATTTTGTTAAAACGCTCGATTAAAGCAGTTTGTGCTTCCTCCTCGATATCTGGGCGGATGATGTACATAATTTCGTATTTTCTCATCCGTTACACCTCCTTTTGGTCTTAGCGGCTCTGTTCTCTGCAACTCCGTATGAATCACAGATATAAGAGCAAGGAATAATTTTTTAATTACTCACATTTGGACATTATACCAAATAAATTATGTTATGACAAGCCTTCGAGAGAACCTGATTACGTTTATTTTTAAATATTTACTGTTATCCAGCTTATAATTAGAAAATACACTTACACATTAAATCGGAAATGAATAACGTCACCGTCTTGAACAATATATTCTTTTCCTTCCAGTCTCACTTGACCTCTTTCTCTTGCTGTCGCCATATTGCCTGCATCTACTAAAGCATCATAAGATACGGTCTCTGCACGAATAAATCCTCGTTCAAAATCAGTATGGATAATCCCTGCAGCCTGAGGTGCTTTGATACCCTGACGGAAAGTCCAGGCCCGCACTTCTTGTTCACCGGCTGTAAAATATGTAGCCAGTCCAAGTAAATTATAAGATGCTTTAATTAATTGATCCAAACCAGATTCAGAAATACCTAAATCCTCCAGGAATTCTTCTTTCTCTTCCGGTTCTAATTCAGCTATTTCTTCCTCAATACGTGCGCAGACCACAATTACTTCTGCATTCTCATTGGCTGCATATTCTTTTACTCTTTGAACATTTTCATTTGAATCAGAGTCTGCTACCTCTTCTTCGCTTACATTGGCCACATATAAGGTAGGTTTACTCGTTAACAGATGCAGTCCTTTAACTATTTTCTCCTGCTCCTCTGTAAACTCTAAAGCACGTACCGGCTGATCGTTCTCTAAGCCTTCTTTTACTTTGTTTAAAATCTCATACTCTGCCAATGCTTCTTTATCCTTTTGACGCGCCAGTTTTTCTACACGCTGAAATCGTTTATTGACCGATTCCAAGTCTGCTAAAATCAACTCCAGATTAATGATTTCAATATCATCAATTGGATCGACCTTTCCGGAAACATGTGTAATATTCTCATCTTCAAAGCAGCGTACAACCTGACAAATCGCATCTACCTGTCTGATATGAGATAAAAATTGGTTTCCTAGTCCTTCCCCCTTGCTTGCACCCTTCACAATTCCGGCAATATCCGTGAATTCAAATGCAGTTGGGACTGTTTTCTTTGGTTTTACAAGCTCTGTTAATTTATTTAAACGTTCGTCTGGAACCTCCACAATCCCTACATTCGGATCAATTGTAGCAAATGGGTAGTTTGCTGCTTCCGCTCCTGCCTGCGTGATTGCATTAAATAAGGTAGATTTTCCTACATTTGGAAGGCCGACAATTCCTGCTGTTAATGCCATATTACTTTTTCCAACTCCTTAAGGACTTAATTCGTTCATGAACATTTTCGTAACTCCAATTATAGATAGTCCGCTGCAAAAAGACAAGCATGAGAAAACTCAAAACAGGGCCATTGTCTGACCCCATTTTGAGTTTTCTTCTAAGGAATTTTTTATTTTTGTCTTGTCTTTTCATCAGTAAAATCATTTTTTACTATTCTTCGTGTTTTTCTAGAACTTTTTTCATCTTCTTCGTAAAATCTCTTCTCGGGATAAGCACACTATGCCCGCAGCCAAGACATTTAATCCGGATATCCATCCCCATCCGGATAATTTGCCATCGGTTCTCTCCGCATGGATGCGGCTTTTTCATTTGGACAACGTCACGCAAACCAAATTCTTTATCCATAACTCCTGCTCCTTTTTTGAAATAATGCTGTCTGGCTCCAAGAACCTTTTTAACGAAAACGCAGCGCTTTTCTTACATTACATTATAGCAAATTTAAAGGAGGATTATCCTCGATTTTGCCGACGTTCTTGACGTTCCTGTGTTAATTGATCCATTTCCTGCTCGGAATAAGCAACAATACGAGGAGAAGGAATTTTAACCCCGGATTTATATAGCTTGTCCTGAATCTCTTTACGGATATTCCGTTCTCCCGCCCATTGGAAGACCGGCTCTGTTTCTGCAATAATACGAACAACGAAATGAGAAACATCCAGATTTTGAACACCGATAATCTCTGGAACACCTAAAATAAAATCATATTTTTCCGGCAGTGTTTCTGCTACTTCATGAATAATTTGTTCTACATGTGCGATATCACTTTCATACGGCACATTTACATCGACAACAGAAAGGCCATTTCGAGATGAATAATTGATTACCTGATCAATATTTCCGTTAGGGACAATGTTCAGTTCTCCTGTCCAGGAAACAATTTTTGACGTGCGTAGTCCAATTTCTTCCACTGTTCCTTCTATTCCAGCAGCTAACACATAATCACCTACTGAAAATTGATCTTCAAAAATAATAAAGAAGCCAGTAATGATATCACGCACAAGGTTCTGTGCCCCAAAACCGATTGCCAGACCTGCAACACCAGCGCCGGCTAACAATGGTCCAATTTCAAAGTTAAAGACTTCCAATATCATAACAAGTGCCATAAAATAAACAACATATGCAACGACACTCTTAATCAATTTCTTCAGTGTATCTTCCCGGCGTTTCGGAATCTTTATTGGCCCATGCTGCCTTTGTACAAATAATTTATCTACTATTTTCCGCACGATACGGACAACCAGCCAAGAAATAAGAAGAATTAAAGCAATCCGGATGGCCCCTCCTAAAATGGTTAACCACAATTCAGGATTGCTGAAATAATCCCATAACCTGTCAAATTGATGACTTATAAAATTCAAGTTCATGCGTATATAACTCCTTTCACTTTCTTAATAAAACAGTTCTTCTATTATTGGATGTTAAAAAATACTACCATAATGTTTTTCCCATCTGCAAAAATATAAACATATATATATTATATTTTGCAAGTTTTTTATTTATAAATTGAGATGACATCGGGATTATACTATTCTCTGACACCTTCATTTTTTAACAGTCCTTTATTTAGAAGTTATATACATGTTATTCATCAATGAAGTATTATTTTGTTTTTTTCCATAACGGATAGGTTAACAGTCTGGCTAAAATATATAAATTTAGAATACCGTATAGCGGATAGAGGAAATTCACCAAATTAGCAAAACCAAATCCTGTTAATGGAAGCATAAGCAATACCGAAATAAGTACAATCAGGTACATTGGCTTTTCTTCTCTTAAAAATGACTGCACCCTGGTTGCGATACCCAGCATCCCTGCAGCGGCCGTTGTAAAGATTGCCAGCCAAAGAAGGATAGACATAAATAGAATCATCCCTAATGGAAATTCTTTTAAAATAGCGAATAAGGGAATCTCATAAAGAATAATTTCATCCGCGATTTGAATCAAGCTACTATTGTAAATATACGAAACAATTCCTAAGCACACCCCTGTCCCAATACAGCAAATAATAATTTCTCCTCTTCCCTTCACCTTATTTCCAATCGCTCCTAAAATAGCAATCAGCGGAAGAATATTTAATGCTGTAAAGGGAAAGGCGGAAAACCAATTTCGCTGCTGGTGCCAATATGCAAACAGCTGTAAATTTTGATTGGAAACATACATTGCTAACACATACAAAAGCCCGCCAATCAAAATAGGCAATATAAGTTCATTAAAAGTCAATAACCCGTTTATTCCCTTAATAAATAACAATACAAGTACAATTCCAGTAATTCCGATACCGACCGGATATGGTAAATGAAATACCTGCCCCGTTGCCCCGCTTCCCGCAATCATAATCATCGTCGTGGTGAACAGATAAAGAAGGATTAATCCGTCAAATGCCTTCGTCAGCTTTTTTCCAGCAATTATTTCTAAAACAGGTAAATAATTTTCACTTTTCATTTGGTAGCTGATTGCCATAATCACATAACAGCAGAATGAAAATAGAAAAGAAAATAACACAATAGCCAGTCCGCTTTCATGCCCAAAAAATTGCCACAGTTCTCTTCCTGATACATATCCGGCACCAATCGTTGCACCAAGGATTAATGCCGTCCATTGCAGGCCTCTTCTCCACATGGTATTTCCTCCAATTCATACGTATAGTTCTTCGTAAATTACCGTATACTGTAACAATATGATTTTGGAGGAACTGCTATGAATCTAAAAACAAGCTTACGCATACAATCAAACCATTTTAGAGCAAATTATCAAGAACCCGACATAGCCAAAACATTATCTAATCAAATCATGCCCTGGTTTCCTTTGAAAGCTGTTGATTATATCGCTGTCTTCATTGGTACTGATCGTTCTACAGGAGACGCATTAGGCCCGCTCGCTGGTATGTATTTCGAGGAAATGCGTCCCAGAAATTTACATGTTTATGGAACGATTCATGAGCCGGTTCATGCGGTTAACCTGAAAGAATCCCTCTTAAGCATTTATAAAAATCACGAGAAACCTTATCTGATTGCCATTGATGCATGCCTGGGCAAAAGCAGCTCTGTTGGAAGTATAATTGCTGAAAACAAGCCTTTAAAGCCTGGTCTTGCATTAAACAAACAGCTCCCTCAGGTTGGCAATATGAACATTACAGGGGTTGTCAATGTCAGCGGATTTATGGAACAAACCGTTTTACAAAATACCCGCCTGTCACTCGTCATGGATATGGCTTTAGAAGTAGCAGGCATACTCAAACAGGTGGACAGACAATTAACTTATTCCCGGCATATAAATACAGTTAAAAATATGATTTAAGCATAAAAAACGGGCTCTCTCTGCCCGATTTTTTTCGTTCTAGAATAAAGTAAAAAGATAGTAAACAAGGACTACTGTCAAAATACTTGGCAGTAAATTCCCGATGCGAATCTTGGTGATATTTAATAAATTGAAGCCAATTGCCAGGATAAGCAGACCGCCGACTGCAGTCAACTCGACAATTAATCCATCCAAAAAAGCGGCCGACACCCACTTGTCAATTTGGGTTGCCAAAAGCGTTATCGTTCCCTGATAAAGCACAACGGGAATGGCTGATAAGATCACACCAATGCCTAAGGTAGTCGTTAACACAAGTGCTGTAAATCCATCAATGATTCCTTTGGTAATCAAAATACCATGATCTCCGCGAATGCCGCTGTCTAAAGCACCGATAATTGCCATTGCTCCAACACAGAAGATAAGAGAAGCTGTTACAAACCCTTGCGAGATGCTTGTATCATTCTCATTCGCTGCAAAACGATAGCCAATCCACTTTCCAAAACGATTTAAGCCTTCTTCAATCTTTAACCCTTCTCCAATGATTGCTCCAGATAGTAAACTTAATAAGACCACAATAATCTGTTCCGTCTGCAATGCCATCTGCAGACCAATTAAAACAATAGCCAGTCCTATCCCGTTCATCACCGTCTCTTTAAACCGTTCCGGAATTTTTGTAAAAAATAAACCGATGATGCTTCCAATAATAATAAATGCGAAATTAATAATTGTTCCGAATAAAGCCACTTCCTGCCTCCTATTTTCATGAGATTTAACAGGACAAGTATTTACAGCCCCTATGTCTATACAGTTTTACAGGATTCCTCTTTTAAAATGTTCCACGTGAAACATTTTCGTCTAAATATGTTTTATCACGGAGAACCTCCCATAAAAACTCCCACTGAATGAAATTTCGTTTTATGTATGAATATATAGATGATTAGCTATCTCATCAAACAAAGAGTTAAAGAGCATTATAATCAACTTTCAATAAATTTGCAATGCTTTTTCTTTATCCAATAAGCTTATCATAGAGAACCTTCTTTTAAATTTTCGTTGGGTAATATATTCTCAAAAAAATCATGCTGTTCTTTTCATTTTTTAGAAACATTTGAGAATTGATTGAGCAAAATCTGAGAAACACCCTTTATGATATAGAATATAAGGAATGGGAGGTAAATGAAATGGAAACTGTATTAGAAATTAAGTGCTTGAATAAGAAATATAAAGACCAATATGCTCTTAAAAACGTTTCTTTATCCATACAAAAAGGAGAAATCTACGGTTTAATTGGCAGAAATGGAGCGGGAAAAACAACCCTATTAAAATCCATTGTAAAGCTAATTGCTCCAACAAACGGAAAGATTACATTATTCGGTTCTTCATCTGAAAAAAGCTGGGTAAAAGCTTTAGGCAGAACCGGCAGTGTTATCGAAGTCCCTGTCGCCTATGAGCCGCTTTCCGGTTGGGAAAATCTTGCCTATTACTGCAAACTACGGGGAATTACTGACGAAAAAACGATTATCCAGGAAACGCTGAATATCGTTGGATTAGACCCAAAAGATAAAAAGAAATTCAAACATTATTCTTTAGGAATGAAACAGAAGCTGGGGATTGCGATCGCCATTTTATCCCGTCCTGATTTTCTTATACTAGATGAACCGATTAACGGGTTAGACCCCCTCTCGATTATTGAATTTCGACAGTTGTTAAAACGGTTGCAGCAGGAACAAGGAATGACCATTATTATTTCAAGTCATATCTTATCTGAACTTTATCATGTTGCTACCCGTTTTGGAATTATCCATCATGGTAAATTGATGAAAGAAATCTCAAAAGAAGAATTTGAGACGCTGAGTCAAGAATATATTGTATTACAGACTTCACAGATGGAAAATGCCAGTCGTGTATTGCAAGAAACAAATCATTATCAGCTTAAGATTATTGCCAAAGATAAAATGCATATTTTCGATGACTCACATCACATCAATCATATTATTGTTTTGCTGGTGCAGCAGCAAATTCCTATCGATGGAATCTACTACCAAAAACAAGATTTAGAAAAATATTTTACAAGCCTAGTTCATGAAGAGATGGAGGAGATTACCTATGGTTAATGCGATACGTGCAGATCTTTACCGCTTATTCCATACAAAAGGATTCTATATTACCCAGTTTTTATTAATCCTGTTTGTAGTCATCAGCGTTACAGCAGAAGCCACAGGAAATGTTGGTGTAAATACTTCAGATGGGGCGACAGAGATGCAAAACCATTTGCAGGTTTATGATTGGGACAGCTATCAGACCTTCATTGCTTTTTCCAGCATGGCGAACTTCCTGGTTTATTTCTGTCTGCCTTTACTTGTTATGATTGCAGGCTATGATTTAGTACATAAAAGTTATAAAAATCAACTGACTTCCGGCGTCTCCCGTCTTCAATACTTCGGTTCTAAGTATTTGATTTTCATTGTAGTCACTTTCCTGCAATTTCTGTTTTATTACGCTTCTGCTTTTCTTACTGCTGCTGTTAAGAATGGATTTGGTACCGCTCCACAGGATTTCTGGATGAATGCTTTACAAACAATAGGAATCCAATTTATCGCTTTCCATGCCATTTTTATCATTGGCCTTTGCATTCTGATAATCACATTTTCCAACGTTGCGGGTATCCTTAGCGTCATCCTGCTTCCATTGATTATTAATATTTTAAGTGCTTTTTTCAATATTGGCTGGTTGAAATATGTTGACTTTCAATATGGGATAAATTACGCCTGGGTACGTGACTTGCCGGATTTTTCCTGGCTCGTTTTCCTATGCTTCAGTTTAGGTGTCATCATAGTTATGAGTTATATTGCTTATCAAGCTTTTCGTAATAAAAGCTTATAAAAAAGGAAAAGAAATAAGGTTCTATTGCTTCTGACAGGCAATAGAACCTTATTTCTTTGATCCACCTTGCCCTCCCCTGCTTTTAGCTGTGTGGCCAATCTAACATCACCATAAATAAATCTTCTCTCTCTTGAATAATCAGATAGCCGCCTGTTAATTCAGTAAGCTCTCTTGCAATATACAAACCTAATCCAGAGGAGTCTTCTGTTTTAGACATGTTCTCTGAATAAAAACGCGTCGTCAGCTTTTCTAAATTTTTAATGGGATGCCGCTCCCGATTAATCACTTCTAACTGGATTCTCTCTTGTGTTCCACTTACACGAACCTGTAAATATTCTCTCCCATGCTTTAACACATTTCCAAAAATATTTTGCATGATTCGCTTTAACAAATCGGCATCATTTGTAATGATATACGCTTGTTCTAAATCAATATCAACGTTAAAATTCTTTTCCTGAAGAGCATCATAGTATTGTAATAATTCCTGCTTCACAAGCTCTGTAAGATTCACTGACTGAAATATAGGTTCAATAGATTGCTCTAAAAGGTTTTGGTATTCTAGTAAAATATCTAAACGCCCAGACACTGTACGTATATTATCTTGGATTTTCTCGACGATTGACTTTTCGCTGGTGTCCTTCCTTAATAGCTGCTGCGTATAACCGTTGGCAACTGTCAACGGTGTACGAATGTCATGCGTAATATTGTGAAGAGCTAATTTTAACGTTTCTTGCTCTTGCCTGCTTGCTACTTTCGTCTCTCTCAGCTCTTCAAAAAGCAGGTTAAACACCTTTATTACTTTTTCTACTTCCGTATTCTGTATTCGACTTGTTAACAACAAATTGGTTTTAGATATTTTCTTCGCTTCTATATCCATCAATAATCTTTTTAAAGCGTGTTTCTGTCGAAAATAGAGAATCGCAAAAAGGAAGCATAAACCAGTAGATAATAAAATAACTAGGACTGTCATCTCTGATCACCTGCCAGACGCACTCCTAGCCCCCAGATTGTTTCAATATATTCTTCTTCTGAATCTAAAAGAGCAATCTTTTTTCGCAGATTACTCAGTTGCGCATTTAACGTATTATCCCCCGGCATATATTGCTCCTTCCAAACTCTTTCATATAACTGCTCTTTCGTAAAAATCTGACTGGGATGCTCTAATAGACAGGTTAAAATCTCCAATTCTTTTTTACCAAGCCGCACCCTTTCTCCATCGCGTGAAATTTCAAAATTAGAACTATCTACATAAATATTTTTAATAGATTACGCTCCCCCGGTGACGGACTCCTGCCTGAATTGGCGTAACTGGACCATGACTCTAGCTAATAATTCCTCATCATCAAAAGGTTTTGTAATATAATCATTGGCGCCATTCAGTAAATATTCACTGACTAACTTTTTTTCCCCTAAAGCGGTCAGCATAATCACTGGTACTTGACTGACTTTACGAATCTCTGATAATACTTGGTCTCCATTCTTTCCCGGCAACATAATATCCAATAAAACTAAATCTGGAGATTCCTGCTGAAATAACAGCAATCCTTCTGTACCTGAATAAGCTCCTGCCACGGGATAATGCTCTGACAACAGGTTTACTATCATTTGATTGATTTCGTTATTGTCTTCTATTACTAAAATTTTCGCCATATGTTGATTACTCCTATTATTTTTTCTCTTATCTGTAAGTATAGCAAAAGAAAAAGGAATTCCATATCCTATTCCAGATACGAAATCCCTTTTGAAAAGATTTTATCGTGGTGCGTCGAAAATCTCCCGCTGGAGGAAATTTCACTTTACGCCTCTTCCCTGATTTCTGCCGGCCGAACCCATCTCGAGATCAGACCATGCTTTGGCGAGAGCAGGAAGGTTATAAAAAAGATACAGCCTGTCATAAGCGCCATGGATCCGGAAATAGATGTATTCAGCCACGTAGCTACCCAATATCCTGCAACAGCGGAGATGATGCCAAATCCACCGCTTAAAAACAGCATCAAGATTAATTTATCTGTCCATAGGTAAGCTGCTGCTGCTGGAGTAATCAGCATGGCAACCACAAGGATGGCACCGACTGCATCAAAAGAAGCAACGGTGGTTACCGACACAAGTGTCATAAATAAGTAGTGAAAGAAAATCACTGGTATACCTATGCTTGCTGCCAGCGCCGGATCAAAAGAAGTAATTTTCCATTCCTTATAAAAGGCAATAATAAAGAAAATCACAACAATTAACACAAGTGCAAGAATAGCAGTGGCTTTAGGTACTGATCCGATCAATGGAATATCCATTGTTGTAAATGGAACAAATGTTATTTCCCCCATCAATGCGTGCTGTACGTCTAAGTGCACATTCCCAACAGAGGTAGAAATTAAAATAACACCAATGGCAAATAAGGTTGTAAATACAATTCCCAAGGAAGCGTCGTGCTGTACCTTCAAGTTATTAAGGGATTGCACAAGGAATGCAGTAAGAATTCCGGCAAAAATACCGCCTACTAGCATTGCGGTTCCAGATAACTGCTGTGTTACCATATAAGCTAATACAATCCCAAGCAGCACCGTATGGCTAATTGCATCTGCCATCATCGCCTGTTTCTTCAGGATGAGATATACACCGATTAAGCCGCAGGAAAGACCCACAAGAGATGCTGTTAAAATAATCCACATCGTATAAGTCATTGTGATCCTCCTTTTTCAGCTGCTAATGGATGCTTTTTTTGAGATGCCCGCTGCTGCATTTTAAATTGGATGAAATTAATAACTATCCCTTTTTCCTTTCCAAATAATAAGGAAAGGATAAAAACAGTGGAGGAAGTGAGGACGATAAAAGGTCCTGTCGGCAATCCGCTTCCTGTGGAGCTTACCCATGTACCAAACGCACCAGCTAAGCCTCCTATTGCAGAAGAAAGCAAAATCATCATTTTAAAGGAATGCGTCCAATATCTTGCACTCACAGCCGGGATAATCAGCATCGCAGCCATTAAAATAACACCAACCGCCTGGATACCAATAACAATGGTTGTTACCAGCACGATGGTATACAGCACGTTCATGCCGCGTATGGACATTCCGACACCTTTTGCAAAGTTAGCATCGAATAAGAATAATTTCCATTCCTTGAAAGCAAGGAATATAATCAAAATAACAATTGATGCCAGTGCAATCATTGTAATGACATCGGAACGAACCATTGCCGCTGCCTGCCCATAGATAAAGTTATTTAATCCGCTCTGGTTCCCGCCGGGAGAACGGTTGGCAATCGCCAAAAGCATAATACCGACACCGTA
The DNA here is from genome assembly GCF_038004725.1 of Oceanobacillus sp. FSL K6-0251. Classification (NCBI taxonomy): domain Bacteria; kingdom Bacillati; phylum Bacillota; class Bacilli; order Caryophanales; family Bacillaceae; genus Oceanobacillus; species Oceanobacillus sp. FSL K6-0251. The sequence goes on from NZ_JBBORS010000001.1 coordinate 4,720,992, forward strand.
AAAGACGGATAACGTCATTCCCATGGCGGTATCTTCCGTAATTCTTGTCGCGCTCGAAAACCATTGAATAAAAAAGGCCCCTAAAAGCGCACTGAGTGCTGCACCAATAACAAGTAATAATAAATTTTTTTCCTGGATGATCAAGAAAGCTACTACAACACCGGGTAATGCTGCGTGGGACAAAGCGTCACTCATCAGATTTTGTCTTTTCCAATAAGCTAAGCATCCGATTCCCCCTGCAGCGATACCCAAAATCATAGTACTTGCCATCACCCATAGCGTATTAATGTGAAGAAGATTGGATAACATATTGATCTCCCTTTCCAACCCATTGCATATCTCCACCATACGTTGTCGCTATATTATTCGTTGTGAACACTTCTTCTGTTTTCCCATGAGCATATACGGTTTTATTTAAAAATAAGACATGGTCAAAATATTCTGGGACGGTTTGCAGATCGTGATGGACAACCAACACGGTCTTGCCATTGCTCTTTAATTCTTTCAAAATAGTCATAATCGCTTTTTCCGTAGACGCATCTACTCCTGCCAAAGGTTCATCCATAAAGTATAGTTCCGCATCTTGAGCGAGTGCACGTGCTAAGAATACACGCTGCTGCTGCCCTCCTGATAACTGACTGATTTGACGATGTGCATAAGCTTCCATACCCATCTTCTTCAAGGCATTCATTGCTTTTTCTTTATCTTTTTTAGAAGGAATACGAAACCAGCCGATTTTTCCATATAGCCCCATGGTTACTACATCCAGAGCATCCGTTGGAAAATCCCAGTCAACCGAGCCGCGTTGAGGGACATAACCGATTTTCTTCTTTGCAGTTTTAAAAGGACTGCCCCAAAATCTGACATTTCCTGTCAGCTTGGGGTGAAGTCCTAACATGGTCTTGATTAATGTCGATTTACCGGCACCGTTAGGACCGACAATCGCTGTAATCGTTCCTTCTTTCACTTCAAAACTTACATCATTCAATACTTTATTTTTTTGGTAAGAAGCTGATAAATCATCTACGCATATTACAGATGATGTCATCTTACTCATCTCCTCCAGATAATGCTTCATAGATTGTATTTATATTATGCTTATACATTCCAATGTATGTGCCTTCGTCTGTTCCCTCTTCGCCCATTGCATCAGAATATAGTTCTCCGCCGATTTCTACTTCCATTCCATTATTGGAAGCTCCTTCAATAACTGCATTGATCGTGTCCTGATTCACGCTGCTTTCTACAAATATAGCTGGAACTTCATGTTCTTCAATAATAGAAATGGTATTATTCACATCAGAAACACCGGCTTCACTTTCTGTACTGATTCCCTGCAGACCAACTACTTCCATATCGTGTAACTGACCAAAATAATTAAATGCATCATGTGCCGTTACAAGCACGCGCTGCGCTTCAGGGATATCTTGTAATTTTGCTGCTTCTTCATCTAGTTCTTCTAGCTGTGCAAAATATTCCTGTTTTCCTTCTTCCAGTTCATCTGCATGCTCAGGAGCATACTCTTTTAATTCTTCTACTGCAGCATCTAATGCGTCCTGCCACAGATTATAATCAAACCATATGTGTGGGTCTGGAGCTCCCGGCTCTTCTTCATCTTCTAAGAGAGCATCCTCAGGCAATGTTTCCCCAATTGCCAACACTGGTTTTTCGGAGCTGATTGATTCTAATGGTTCTTCCATATTCGCTTCTAAATGTAACCCAGAATAAAAGACGACATCTGCTTCTGATAACGTAGCTATATCCCCCTGTGTTGGGTCATATAAATGCGGATCCACAGAAGGCCCCATTAATGTCTCTACATTTACTAGGTCTCCGCCAATCTGGGATATCGGCTCCCCGATTTGCGCAATTGTTGTGACAATTTCAATTGGCTTGTCACCTGATGCGCCTCCGCTTCCGTTTTCTTCCTCACTGTCTGAGCCGCAAGCTGCTAAAACGAATACTCCCGTTAGTATAGCAAAGCCCAGTATTTTCTTCCAAGCTTTCTTCATCTTTCTTCCTCCCTCGTTTTTTGCATAAGGTAAACTTTATTATCTAATCCCTACTTTATGCATTGTATTTCGTTTTGTCAAGTAAATTTTAGATAGTCTACTATTTTTCCCTAAGGAAACATTTAACACATTAAATTCCATTAAACGTTTACATAGTTAATTTGAAAGACCTTTTCAGAATAATTAAGCTATCTAAATACATATTTTTTTCATGTGAAAAATTTTTTAACTTGTATTCGTTCATCCATATATGCAAACAGTAAATCGTATTTACAGTCTCTGCAATTACATTTTGAGCAGGATACGTAAATATTGAGGCTTAGCTTATTAGGCTAAAGCTAACTTTCCTAAGCATCAGAAATTTTATTTACCATATATTCCCAGCATATAAAATAAAACAGTTTTATTTTTTGTCAAAATGACTTCTTTCGTTCCATCTACACCTAGCTTGTTTACGACGATTAAGAAAAACCAAGAATACCGCTTGATCTTTAAAACACGAGTATTCTTGCCAAAGAGATGTCCACTGCGACGGGTTTCGATGGGACGAGTAATCGCAATCCCAGTCCCAGTGTGAAGACCCCGCAGAAAAAAGCGAACTTCTTTTTTTCTACCCGCGGGGCATGAGTGCGACTATGCTTCTGTCTGCGCCTGTCGGCTTGCCAATCAGGAAGTCTTCTTTAAAGGAGATGGGCTCGAGGCCCACGGAAAGCGGAGTGTATTTCTGGAGCCTAAGATTACTCACCCCATGAAATCCGTTGGAGCGGCTATCCTCAACATTTTATACTTTCTTACTTTTTAACAAAAAAACAGCCGATATACTGCTTATTTGCAGTATATCGGCTGTTTCCTATTTTTCCAGATATTCCAGAATACGATTTAAATCATCGTCATTGTAAAATTCAATTTCAATTTTACCTTTTTTCTTTCCTTTATGAATATGAACGGCTGTGCCAAGCGTATCACGAAGCACCGTTTCTCTTTCCTGGATAAATACATCCTTTTTCGGCTTCTTCTTCTGTTGTTTCACTTGTTTTTCGTTCATAGCGATAATAAGCTTCTCTGCCTGCCGCACATTTAACTTCTCATTGCGTATTTTATTGGCTACAGCAAGCATCGCTTCCTGTTCTTTTAACCCAAGTAATGCCCGTCCGTGTCCCATGGATAACTCACCATTATTAATATGAGCAATTACTTCCTCGGGCAAGGATAATAAACGAATCATATTCGCAATATGGGAACGGCTCTTCCCTAATCTTTCAGCCAGGACGTGCTGCGTAATATTCAGCCTGTCTACTAAATTAGCGTAGGCTTGTGCTTCTTCAATTGGAGTCAGGTTCTCACGTTGCAAGTTTTCTAGTAACGCAATTTCCATCATGCGTTCATCTGTCAATTCACGGACAATAGCAGGAATTGTCTCTAATCCAGCTTCTTTTGCTGCCCGGCATCTTCTTTCCCCGACAACAATTTCAAAACCTTTAAGGCTTTTCCGTACAATAATCGGCTGAATAACACCGTACTCTTTAATCGAGTCTTTTAGCTCTTCAATAGAATCTGCCTGAAAGCTCTTCCTTGGCTGATAAGGATTGGGACGACAATGAGATAATTCAATTTCCTGCACATTATCTTTACTGTCTTTTTCAGCTTCTGGAAACAACGCGTTAATTCCTTTACCTAACCCTCTCTGCATTTGTCATCACTTCCTTCGCTAAATCAAGATATACCTCTGCACCACGAGATTTGGAATCATAAGAAATAATCGGCTGGCCATGACTCGGTGCTTCCCCTAAACGAACATTTCTTGGAATAATGGTTTCAAATACTTTATCTTGGAAATACTTCTTCACTTCTTCAATCACTTGAAGACCGAGATTAGTACGTGCATCCAGCATCGTTAAAAGAACCCCTTCTATCATTAATTCTGTATTCAAATGCTTTTGCACTAATCGTATTGTATTTAATAACTGGCTCAAGCCTTCCAATGCATAATACTCACATTGTACTGGAATCATAACAGTATCGGATGCGGTTAATGCATTAATTGTCAGTAATCCCAATGATGGCGGACAATCAATAATAATATAATCATACTGGTCTTTTATCTCGCTTAATGCCGTTTTCAGTCGAATTTCTCTTGAAATAATGGGAACAAGTTCAATTTCTGATCCTGCCAGTTGAATCGTTGCAGGAATAATATCTAAGTTCTCTAAATTCGAGGGAACAATGACATCTGCTGCTGGTGTATCTTCTACTAATACATTGTAGATACATTGACTGACATCTGCTTTATTCACGCCTACCCCGCTTGTTGCATTTCCTTGGGGGTCTGTGTCCACGAGTAATACCTTATTCCCCAATGAAGCTAAGCAAGCACTGACATTCACAGATGAGGTTGTCTTTCCAACGCCTCCTTTTTGATTTGCGATGGATATAATTTTTCCCATGTTGACACCTACCTTAGTTGGAGGTTGTTCAAATTTTTCCTGATAAAATGAAATTTCATTCTTTTCATCAAAAAAAATTGAGCAATCACTTCTCTATTCACTATCATAGCATTTATTTTAAATTTACGATGCTTTCTAGCATTTTTTAATTTAATTTTAATATAGAACAATCCAAAATACTACCCGAGCAAATGTATCATGTATGTTCAAAACAAAATACCCATCTAATCTTAAGATGGGCAAAGAAAAGCCGGTATGCTAATTCATTCTGCTGCTATTTTTGCTTAGGTATTTTAATGGTTATCTGATAATAATCATCGAGTTCTTGTTCATCTGATTCCACATCAACACCCGTATCTGACACCATATTAAGGGACTGTCGGATTGTATTCATTGCAATCCGGACATCTTTATTAATACCTTTGAATTTTGGTTTTGGCTTCTTTTTTTCCTCTTTTGGCTCATTGATTTTAGAGATTCGCTCTTCTGTTTGCTTCACATTTAATTCTTTCTCAAGAATTTCTTTTAACAGGAGAAGCTGCTGTTCCTCGTCCTTTAACTTAATTAAAGCACGTGCATGTCTTTCTGTAATTAATTTTTCCAATAAAGCATCCTGCACTTCTTTCGGAAGCTTTAATAATCGCAGTTTATTAGCGATTGTAGACTGGTTTTTACCAAGACGCTGCGCTAATGCTTCCTGCGTCAAATCATGCAGCTCAAGCAATTTATTATATGCTATGGCTTCTTCTATTACTGTCAGTTCTTCCCGTTGCAGATTTTCAATAAGTGCAACAGAAGCTGTTTCCGTATCACTCATTTCACGAATAATTGCGGATACTTGTTTCCAGCCTAAATGCTGAACTGCTCTCCATCTTCTTTCCCCTGCAATTAACTCAAAGGAATCTTCATCTAGTTTACGAACGACAATTGGCTGAATCATTCCATGTGTGTGTATGGTTTGTGCTAATTCTTTTATTTTTTCTTCTTGAAAAATCGTTCGTGGCTGGTAGCGATTGGCCTGAATTTTATCGATATCGATTTGAATCACTTCATCTGAAGAATAGGAAACCTTCTCCGTATCAATTGGATCCTTATCGCTTTTTCCAAATATCCGATTAAAAGGACTCACCACTTGCTGACACCACCTTCTAAAATTAACAAACTATTCATTATCAAATCTATTAAAAATAAAAGCCCGAAGCTGTACGAGCTTTCACAGAACGGGACTTAGATTAGCTCGGGGCTGTAATCACCTGCCCCATCGAAGAGATTTCGTGATTACGCGTCCCACCGAAAACATTTAAGATAACTTCAACATCTCTTGTCACGCTTAAACGGACAATTTTTAGCAGAGGTTTCTTTTTCATATGTTAACATTCCTAATTTACTTCTTAATTAAAAGATAATGTTTCACGTGAAACATTATTAAACTTTCCAAATTACTTCGTGAATTCATCTACTATTATATAGATGGTTTATTCACCTGTACAACATTCATATAATAGCATCTATCCTTTTATAAATACAACAACGAACAGTCCATATGTACAGTTTCTATTTTACCATACCTACCGCTGAAAAAATATAAAATGAATTTAAATAATCGAAAGCGCATCTTTTTGTCAGTTTGTGAATCTTTTTTTAGATTAAAAAGCAGCTATTCAATTGGTTCTTTATTTGGTACTCCTGCTTTTCTAGGATATTTTTTTGGTGTCTTTCGTTTCTTTGCGATTTTAACAATAGAACGTTCTCCTGCATCAGGGGAAAGTGTGAACGTATCAATCGATTCTACTTCTCCCCCAAGCAATTCAATCGCTGCTTTTCCTGTTTCCAGCTCTTCTTTTGCTTGTGATCCTTTCATCGCAACAAAATAGCCGCCTTTTTTCACAAATGGAAGACATAATTCACTCAACACCGACATTCTGGCTACTGCTCTGGCCGTTACTAAATCATATTGTTCGCGGAATGTATCGTTTTTCCCTGCATTTTCAGCACGGTCATGATAAAAAGCAACGTCAGTCAATCCCAGTGTATTGGCTAAATGGTTTAAAAATGTAATTCGTTTTTTCAATGAATCAATAATAGTTACCTTTAAGTGTGGAAAGCATATTTTCAGTGGAATACTTGGAAAGCCCGCACCTGCGCCAATATCACAAATAGACAGCTCCTGCGTCATATCTGTATGAAAAGCGGCCGTAATACAGTCATAGAAATGCTTTTCATATACTTCTTCTTCCTCTGTAATTGCTGTTAAATTTATTTTTTCATTCCATTCGACAAGCTCTTGAAAATAAAGATGAAATGCTTGTTGTTGTGATTCATTTAATGTTATTCCTTTTTCTTCCAACGCTTGGACAAATTGTTCTGGTTTCATTATAGTCTCCTTTTCCTTCATTTGTATTTGATCATCTGTTCGTTAAAAATAAATTCGATATCAAGCATCCTTTATCTTTTTATATAAGTTGAAATACAAATTTCAACTTATATCAATTACGCGAGAGTTTTATGTATTCTTTTTTATTCATACAGAGAGAACTCCCCTCCCCTGCTGCATCAATATTATCGATACATCAAAATAGAAAGCGCTGTATAATATTTAGAAAAATAGCGACGTATGGATAACGCCGCTATTTTCTTATTTTAATTTGCAATTCGGGCAATATTTCCTTGTTCAATATAAACGAGCAAAATAGAGATATCTGCCGGGTTTACTCCGGAAATTCTGGATGCTTGACCAACAGAAAGCGGGCGTACCTTTTTCAATTTTTCAATTGCTTCTGTGGCAATGCCATTGATTGCATTATAGTCGATATCTGCTGGTATTTTCTTATCTTCCATTTTCAGCATTCTTGCTACTTGCTCTTTTGCTTTTTTAATATAGCCTTCATATTTAATTTGAATCGCTACCTGTTCTTTTACATCATCACTGATATTCTCGTCAATTTCAATCATTTGCTCGACATATTCATACGTTAATTCGGGACGTTTTAATAAATCATATGCTTTAACTGCTTCTTTCATCGGTGCAGCACCAGCGGATTTCATCACGTTTTGTATTTCTTCCGTTGGTTTGACCACGATTTTATTTAGACGTTTCTTTTCTGCTTCCACCTGCTCTTTCTTCGCTGTGAAAGCAGCGTATCTTTCTTCAGAAATTAACCCATAGTCGTAGCCAATATCGGTAAGACGTAAATCTGCATTATCATGACGAAGCAATAAGCGGTATTCTGCACGTGATGTCAGTAAGCGATAAGGCTCATTTGTTCCTTTCGTTACGAGATCATCAATCATTACGCCGATATATGCTTGGGAACGATCTAAGATAATCGGTTCTTTACCAGTTACTTTTGCTGCTGCGTTCATGCCGGCCATTAAGCCTTGACCAGCTGCTTCTTCATAACCTGAAGTTCCGTTAATTTGACCGGCAGTGAATAATCCAGGCAAACGTTTGGTTTCCAATGTCGGCCACAGCTGTGTCGGAACTACCGCATCATATTCAATCGCATAGCCGGCACGCATAATTTCTGCATTTTCCAGACCTGGAACAGATTTTACCATTTCATGCTGCACAGACTCCGGCAAAGAAGTTGATAGCCCTTGTACATAAACCTCTTCTGTATTTCTTCCTTCTGGTTCTAAGAAAATTTGATGTCGGGGCTTATCATTAAAACGAACGATTTTATCCTCAATTGACGGACAATATCTTGGCCCGGTTCCCCGCTTCATACCAGAATACATGGCTGATAACGTCAAATTTTCATTAATTACTTCATGTGTGAATTCATTCGTATACGTTAACCAGCAAGGAATTTGATCTTCAATCACTTCCGTTGTTTCATAAGAGAAGCTTTTCGGATTCTCGTCTCCAGGCTGAATTTCTGTTTGTGAATAATCAATTGTATGGCTGTTTACACGTGGAGGTGTGCCTGTTTTAAAACGTGTTAAGTTAAAACCTAATTCCTCCAGGTTTTCTGATAACTTAATGGATACACGCTGATTATTTGGGCCACTTTCATATTCTAAATCGCCCATCAGCACTTTCCCGCGCATAAATGTTCCGGTAGTCACAATAACCGATTCAGCATAATAAGCTGCTTTTGTTTCTGTAATAACTCCCTTACAAATGCCGTCCTCTACGATAAGCGAGTTTACCATCCCTTGGCGGACCGTTAAGTTCTCTTCATTTTCAACCAGATTCTTCACTTCCTGCATATATACTGGTTTATCAGCCTGTGCACGTAATGCTTGTACAGCCGGCCCCTTTCCAGTATTCAGCATCCGCATTTGGATATAGCTTTTATCAATGATTTTCCCCATAATTCCGCCAAGTGCATCAATCTCCCGTACGACAATACCTTTGGCAGGACCGCCAATAGATGGGTTACAAGGCATAAATGCAATCATATCTAAGTTCAATGTCAGCATTAATGTTTTTGCCCCCATACGGGCAGAAGCATGCGCTGCTTCTATTCCAGCATGACCGGCTCCAACAACAATGACATCATAATTTCCTGCGTTGTAAGTCATTTTTTTCTTCCTTTCCTTTATATAAACATATCCGTTATTTTCCTAAGCAGAACTGAGAGAATAACTGATCAATCAAGCTGTCACTTGCTGTATCGCCAATAATTTCTCCCATAAACTCCCATGAACGTGTTACATCAATTTGCACAATATCCATCGGCATGCCAAGCTCAATTGCCTCGCGAGCATCATCCAAAGCCTGTTTTGCCTGTTTTAACAGCTGAATATGACGTACATTGGATACATACGTTAAATCGCCTGTATCTACTTCACCAGAGAAGAAGGTATTGGCAATTGCCTGCTCCAGCTGATCAACACCCTGCTCTTCAATTAAGGAAGTTGTCACGACAGGCTTGCCTTCTGCAAATTTCCGTACTTCTTCTAAATCTAACTTCTGCTCTAAGTCTGTCTTGTTGATGATGACAATATACTCTAAACCTTGCACAGCTTCAAATAATTTTTTATCTTCCTCACTCAAAGCTTCATTATAATTTAATACAAATAAAATTAAATCGGATTCCTTCAATACCTGTCTGGAACGATCCACGCCAATACGCTCTACAATATCCTCTGTTTCCCGGATTCCTGCTGTATCTACTAAACGTAAAGGAACCCCGCGGACATTCACATATTCTTCAATGATATCACGCGTTGTCCCTGGAACTTCTGTAACAATAGCTTTATTTTCCTGCACCAGGGTATTCATTAAGGAAGACTTTCCGACATTTGGACGTCCAATAATGGCCGTTGCTAAGCCTTCGCGCAAAATTTTCCCTTGCGCTGCAACTTCCAGAAGCTTCTCTATTTCTTCTCCCACCTCTTTGGTCTTTTCCTCCATCAAGGTGTGCGACATTTCCTCAACATCATCATACTCTGGATAATCGATGTTTACCTCTACATGGGCAACGGTCTCCAGTAATTCTTGTCTCAACGTCTGAATAAGCTTCGACAGACGTCCATCCATTTGTTTTAATGCCACATTCATTGCTTTATCTGTCTTTGCACGGATCAAATCCATTACTGCTTCCGCTTGTGATAAATCAATGCGGCCATTTAAAAAGGCACGTTTAGTGAACTCGCCCGGCTCGGCCAGACGTGCTCCTTTTGCGAGCATAATCTCTAACACACGATTCACGGAAACCAATCCGCCATGACAGTTGATTTCAACAATATCTTCACGGGTGAAGGTTTTCGGAGCACGCATCACGGAAACCATAACCTCTTCTGCTAATTCCTTTGTTTCCGGGTCAATCACTTTCCCATAATGAATTGTATGGGAATCTGCCTCTTTCAGGCTCTTTCCTTCAAACACATCCGAGGCTAACGGAATTGCTTCCGGTCCGCTTAGACGCACAATTGCAATCGCCCCCTCACCTACTGGAGTGGATATCGCTGCTATTGTATCTGTATCCATACTTATTCACCTGCCTTCCTTTCATTCTATATCTATAAATTAATTCGTTAATTTTTATTATCACTAACAATCAAGAATAACATAGTTTTAGAAAAAAGGAAACTTATCCACAAAAATAGTTTTGTTTATTTTCGACCTAGTGTTATCCACATGTGCATAACACTATTTAATCATTCTCTTCCTGCCAGGATAGCAAGATATATATACTTATTATTAGGTGCGAAAGTTGATTAAAATACAAATGAAAAGCCAGAAAGATTTTAATCTCCCTGGCTTTCCTTTTATCTATGGTTTTATAACAATATGACGATGTGGCTCGACGCCGTCAGAATAAGTAGAAACCTGCTTATCCTGCAGGACGCTATGGATAATTTTACGTTCAAATGCCGGCATCGGCTCCAGTACTACTTTTTTCTTCGTTTTCTGTGCTTTATCTCCCATTTTTAACGCGAGTGATTCCAGTGTTTCTTTTCTTCTCGCGCGGTAACCTTCTGCATCTAAGGTTACCGTATAGTACGTATCATTCTGTTTATTAATGACTAAATGAACTAAATATTGCAGCGCATTTAAAGTCTGGCCCCGTTTTCCGATAAGCTTCGCAATATTTTCATGATGCATCGTATACGTTACATGGTTTCCCTTTATTTCGGTATCTACTTTTACTGAGAGATTCATGTTGCTAGTAACTTCTTTGATAAATTGAGCAGTTTCTTCAACTGGATCCTTTGCGACCGTTACTTTTACATAAGCACGCTTGGACCCAAATATGCCAAACATTCCTCTTTTGCCTTCATCAATGACCTCAACATCTACTTGATTCTCTTCCACTCCCAATTGCTCCAGAGCTGATTGAATCGCTTCTTCAACGGTTTGACCACTTGCAGTTACTTCTCTCAATCGCTTCCCCTCCATTAATCACAGCATGAGTATCCGTAATTTCCCTTACTTGGCAAAAAATGATATATACTTTTGTGAGGGAAAACGGCTGCTATATCTTCTGATTAAGTACTGTAGCTAGGACTTTTGATGAATTCACATATATTTTTAAAAATGCAAAATATTTAACTATTTTTCTTATAAATAATGGGGGAATTTCTTCCCCCATTATTAAAAATTATTTTTTTGACATCATCGGCTTATTAATAAGAAGTGTCTGGAATACCATAAATATGTTACCTGTTACCCAGTACAACGCCAATGCTGCCGGGAAGAAGAATGCCATAACACCAATCATGATCGGCATGACATAAAGCATAATCTGCAGCTGTAAACGCATTTGCGGATTACTGTTTGCTGCGGAGTTCGTAGACATCATTAATTTCTGCTGTAAGAACGTAAACAGCGCTGTCAGAATCGGTAAAACAAAATCTGGTGTTCCAAGCTGGAACCAGAGGAAATCATGTGTAGCAATTTCTGTCGTACGTCTGATTGCATGATACATTGCAATAAATATTGGCATCTGTACAAGAATCGGTAAACAACCTGCTAATGGATTGACCCCATTCTTTTGGAATAATTGCATCGTTTCCTGCTGTAATTTCTGCTGTGTATTCGCATCCTTAGACGCATACTTTTTCTGAAGTTCCTGTAATTGCGGCTGCACTTCCTGCATTGCCCTCGTGCTTTTGATCTGTTTTACATTTAATGGTACTAAGAGTAAACGGATAACTACTGTTACCAGGATAATTGCCAGTCCATAGTTTTCATTTAAAAATTCTGCAATCATTGTTATAAACCATGATAATGGGTAAACAAAGATTGTATTCCATATTCCTTCACTTTCAGGTGTAATCGGTTCATCGATTTGGGTACACCCAGCTAAAAAAACCGCTAACACGAGAAATGTGACTAATATCCCGTATTTTCTACGCAAAACATTTCCTCCTTAATATTACCAACGCTTATAATTGCTATTTTAGCTTATTTACATTGCGAATTCTATCCTAAACTTGTTCTTACTTGGAATGTTTAAATAATTTTTCTTTATATAGTAAATGCGAGAGACTTTTTTTCATCATCTCGTAACTCATTGTTTTCGTTGGGTTTCTGGCAATGATTACAATATCATAACAAGGTTTAATATCTTGCTCTAACTCTTGAAAAGACGCTCGCAACAACCTTTTAATCCGATTCCTGACAACGGCATTTCCTATTTTTTTCCCTACAGACAGACCTATCCGAAAATGATCCTGATTATCTTTCTTTTTATAATAAATAACCAGCTGCCTATTTGCGAAAGAATTCCCATGTTTAAATGTTGCCTGAAATTCTTCATTTTTTTTAATCCGAAATTGTTTTTTCACCGTCATCACCTTTTAATTTAACCCGCATACATCTTTTTCTATTCATCTTGTTTCAGCAAACTTGTCCATTTTTATCAGCATAAAATATGTACTCCTTATGTGAATAAGCATATCCTCTAAAATACAGAAAAAAAACCACTGATAGTTGTCAGTGGCTTATGCAGATAAAACTTTACGTCCTTTGCGACGACGACGAGCCAAGATATGACGACCATTTTTTGTGCTCATACGCGTGCGAAAGCCGTGAACTTTTTTACGTTTGCGGTTATTTGGTTGAAACGTTCTTTTCATGAGTGTGCACCTCCTTGGAATCTCCAAGTTCATATTTAAACTAAAATAGCTTATAACTTATCCTTTAGACAGTCCTTGATATTATACGAAAAAATGATTGATTTTGTCAACCGGGTATTTAATAAAATTCCAACGACCTTTATTCCTCACACATTTTTTCGGTCGATATTTTAACTGCTATATATAGTTGAAATAAAATTTTATCATTTTGCGTTCGCTGCGACAGCTGTCGTGTAAAGATTAATCATATTCTCTGCCACACATTTTCATTATTACCATGCTGATATATTCCTTTCCATATAACATCCCCTTTATTCCTTCTAAATTTTACTTCTTCCACTAATCACCTTGCTTTAACATCGATGCAGCTTAATCATTGATTTTGGTATCCCTCCAAAAATAGTACAGAAATTAATACAGCCCGCACAGAATTTCTATTTTAGAAATCACTCTTATTATCCACATCTTATATCGGATATATTTCCTTTCTTTTTTTCTATCCACACAAAAAATAAACAGGATAATCACAAAATACAGTGTTGTTTATAAGCAAAACACACAACAGATAGAATATGTGGATAACTATTTAAAAGCCATTGATTTATTCAGTTTTATTTGGTATTATATTTATGTTTTAGTTTGTGGAAATCATTTCGCAGATAAATCTTATTCACAGATTGTGGATAAGATGTGGATATTCTTTCCACTGATTTTTGATAAAGTTTTCTACAAAGTTGTGGATAGCGTTTATATATGTCATATTTTATTTAGAATTAGCTTTAATAGTATAATGTAAATACCTTTTATATTCGTATTTAATCGTATATATGATTTCTTTTTTATTTATCCACAGCGCTTTTTTTATTTTAATACGTCTGCCTTTCCATCTAATACATGAAATAGATTGAGAGAGGCTTTTTTCTTCATCATAGAAGTTATGAATTTCTATGATGAATATTAATGGAATGCGCTGGTTGATTCTTTTTTATTGCTGTCAGCTATTAAGCCTATTTCCTAACTCAGGTCGAAAGGAGTGAAAGTAACT
>NZ_JBBORS010000002.1:0-36386 GCF_038004725.1 Oceanobacillus sp. FSL K6-0251
AAAGATAATTTTTAATTGCGGAAGTATCGCTTACTTCATATTGCTCTGGATAGAAAAACGACTGTTTTTCTTCTTCAGCCACATTTGTAAATTCCTTATATTCATGGTCATTCACACGCTTTACGGCTTCAGGAAACTTTAAGTCATAATATGTCATTGCAAAACTTATCGATCCGTATCCGCCTTCAGAACGACTATTCCAATAGAATTTATTTCCGGTGATTACTAAGCTGTCATGTTCAACTAATCGGTAGTTTTTCCCTTCTTTTTCTACATCTATACCGTTAGCTTCAATAAAATCTATTAGTGGTACTTCTTTAGCTTGTTCGATTTCCTCTGACGATACCCTCATTTCAGTTCACCCCTAACAAGTATTGAAGTATTACATATTCAATCCATATTCATTGCTTTTAATCCCCTTTTTTTGAAAGGGAAGAACCTTTTCCTGCTTTTTTTCATCAGTAATAGTTTTGGAATCTTTCGTCACAGACTTTTCCATCTTCTCAATCGTACCTTCATCTACATTTCCGGATTCAATTGCATCTTCCTTCTGTTTTAAATACGAGTTCTCTGCCTTCATCCGATTGACAATCTTTTCTTCTGATAATGAGCCTTTATTTTCTTCTTTGAGGTATTCCTGATATTTTTTGTAAGAGCCTTGAAGGTTAACCATTTCATTCAGGGTATTTTTATAATCATTTCGATAGGTGAAATCAGTGTAAACTTGACCTTTTAATTCATCGATTCTAGATTGATTCATTCCTATATTTTCTTTAGCAAAAGATTCCAAATGTGTCAGCTTTCCTTTTGCTACTTCCATTTCTAATTCATCTGTATTCGGACTGTTTTCTAGTTGAAGGTTTTTGTTATATATACCTTTAATCGTTTCAGAAATAGTGTTCTCATTATAAATTTCATTCAAATGATTGTTGTCTTTGGGTAAATGTTTTAATAAATTGGGATTCGTTTCTTTCAGATGATTAGATAAAGTGGTATGGTGTCCATCCCCTAAATCAATTCTGTCCAATTGATGCACCGATACCTTTCCATCATTAGGAACGACTAAATTCACTCTTGTTTTATCATAATTAGAATGTACAAAACTAGATAGATTTTCTTTTGCTAACATTTTATCCATTTCTTGAACTGGCATTAATCGATTATCTGTTTTTGCTTCGCTCCAAACAACAAAAGCATGAGGTTCTTTCAAATGTCCATCAACCATTTTCACGTTTGTATCTACGCCTTTTTCCAGACCAAAGTTATTAAAGTTTTTAATGACTTCATCTTTCTCCATGCCTTCATACTGTTCTAAAATGTTACGTCCATGTTCGTCTGAAAAGTAATGGTCAAATTGTTCTTCAGATAAGGAGCTAATACTTGTTATTTTATCATCCACTATAATCTGAACATCATTATATTTATTTTTTAGATCGGACAATTCATTTTCCATACTATTTTCAACTGAATAATCAAAAGATTTTTCTAGTAATAAATCCTTTTCAATATGAGAAGTGAATTCATAGGATGTTTGCTTGACTTCATCTAACAAAGCTATCCGGTCATTGATATCTTCGTGATTATTCGTGTATTGGTCAAGATACCGTAAACTATAATCACTGGTATCAATATTAAAGTATGAACAGACCGTATACGCTGTCATTTCTGCTTGAAATTCCATCTCTGAATGATTTAATTTCTTGCTGTTTTCAGTTTCCGAATTATGCAGTTTAGCATGAGCTAATTCATGAACAAGAGTTTTTACATTTTGTAATTCTCCATTTCTAGGATTTAACTCTATGCCTTTCTTTTTTTCCATTTCTCCATTCGCATTAACTTGTGAATATTCAACATAAGCTCCTTTAGATGCACCCAATTCTTCTCTTAAAGGTTTATCTAAAATTTCTACGCCCATATCTTTAGATAGATTTTCAAGCGATTGTCTCATGGCTTCGTAATTTTCAACTGAACCATCTAACCACTTGTTAGGGAATATTTGTGGTAAATCTTTTTGCGTTGCTTTTGTTTGAGATATGTCAAAAACATGACCTACTGTATATGAAAGATTTTCTTTAACAGCGATATCTCCACGATTGATTTTTTCTTTTTCATCTGAAGTTGCATATTTTACTGGCGTAGTAACTTTATTACCGTTTTTTTCCCTATCAAAAGTTTTATAAATATACGGTGCTAATATTTTGATTCCTTTTTCACCTTTTTCTACAGGGAAACCTTTATCTTTCCAAAATTTAAAACTACCTACAGCTTTTGCACCGGTGAATTGATTCTGAATGAGTATCGAATTTCGAGTAGAATAATCATAAAAGTTCATGTTTGCCATAAAGTCAAAGTATTCTTTAAGATTTTCAGGTGAATCAAAATAATTATTCACTTTCTCATTATTCATAGTGGCTAATTCATTCACTTCTTTTTTTCTTTGTTCAGGAGTTTTATATTTTTTTCTTGCCATTTTATTACCTCCAATATTTATTCTGCTTTACCATCATCTGATACACCATAATCAATATCTGAAACAACTTCATTGTCTAATTCCTTCATATTAAATACATCATCAAATACAATTTTTTCATTTTCTGTATCAAATCCGACATAAGAAATATTCTCATTTAAAAGCATGCTTTGAAGTATTTTATCTTCTTCATCGGAAAGCAATATATGATATTCCTTTCCATAAACATCAACGATTGCTTCATTTTCTCCGTACTCTTTAAGTACACCAAATTCATACTTCAATAAATTATTACTCATAGTAAAATCACTCTCCTTTTGAATAGTAATCTGCTCTTTTTTGTTGCAGATGTTCGATTCTTTTTTGAACAGTATCTCTTGCTGTTGTTAGTGCTTGTGTTTCCATCTGATCTGTTGTGATAATATCATTCACATCATCATTAAGGAACAATCCATTCAACAACTCAATAATAACTTGTGTGTTTCTATCAGTATTATTTGTACCTAATCTGATTCTTCTTATTTCCTTATTAATTTCCTTTGAAATACCTTCACTAATAGAAGAAATTAAATCACCTTTTTGGGAATCAATATTATTCATTTCTTTATGGTCTTGTATAATATGATTAATAACTCGGTTGTCTCTGGCGATATTATTTTCTTCAGCATACTTCATCATGTAATCATATGATTCTTTTGATATTCGCAACCTTTTAGCATAATATTCACTCATTGATATCTCCCTTCCTGTTCTGTTTTTCTTTGCAATTCTTCAAATGCTCGTTGGTTTTTCATTGATTTTATATCGCTATATATAAAACGATCTAAACCATATCTTACTTGCTTGAAAGCTACATTTTTTTTTGCATTCTTCATAGGCTTTGGAATATCTTTTTCTTCAATTTTGTTTATTTTTTTATCGTACTCTTTCATTTCTTGCAAGAAGGCATTACCCATTCTTTTATATAAATCATCCATTTTATTTTTTTTGTAATCATCGTAACGTTTATTATTACCTTTACCATAAACTTTTTTTAAATTATCGACTTCTTTATCTAAAAGTTTATCTAACTTTTCAAAATCATCTTTATGATACTTATCGATATATTTTTTTGTAAGTTCATTAATTTTAGGTTTGACATGATTTATATTATTATATCCATAATTCCAATATCTTTTATTTTCAGGGAGTGCTTTATAAATTGATAAGAAATCTTTTTTGAAAGTACGATTGAACATATTAAATGTTTGATTTTCTTTTTTACTATGAACAATATCTTTTCTTATAATGCTATTTATATTCTCATGTTCTTTTGACCTATCCATAATTTTATTAATAAAATTTGATTTTACTTTTTCTAATGACTTTAATTTTCTTTTCCCTCTGTAATTGTTCGGAGATAATTCAACGGTAGCAATATGAATATGAATATTGTCAGTGTTATGATGAATCGCCCCTGACCAAATAGCATTATTATCAATATGATTTTTATCAAGCATTTCTTTCATAGATTTCCTAGTAATATCTTTCAGTTTTTTATCATCAACATATTTTGTCTTTTTATTATAAACACCGTTTTCTTCTAACCAATCATTATCAAAAGAAACAACATCCTGCCATAAAACACTTCCTTTATCTTGCGCTTTTTTAAATGCTTTTTTTATTTCTTCTTTCTTTTGTTCAGAAACGCTATCATCATCTTCTGTAAATAAAGAACTTG
This sequence comes from Oceanobacillus sp. FSL K6-0251, assembly GCF_038004725.1. Lineage (NCBI taxonomy): Bacteria > Bacillati > Bacillota > Bacilli > Caryophanales > Bacillaceae > Oceanobacillus > Oceanobacillus sp. FSL K6-0251. The sequence continues at coordinate 4,191 of NZ_JBBORS010000002.1, forward strand.
TTTTCATTTCATCATCCATATAATTATTATAGTCTGCAAATTCGATTTTATTTTTTGCTTCTTCCCTATCTATATAATTAATATATTCATTGAAACTTTTTTTATCTGAATTATTACTAACAATAAATTTTGATTTTATAATTACGGATGCTTTCTTATCTGTATTTATCATTATCAATCATCTTCCATTAATAATTCCAATAAGCTATTATTCCGATCTAATGATTTTTTTAACTCCATCATTAACTGTGAATTTAATTCTAACTGATTTTTATATTCTCTTTCTCTGTCGTTTATATTATTTAAAATGCTGTAGCTTTCAATCATATCTTTTAAATATTCTTGTCGTGATTTACCTACTTTTTTTGCTTTTTCACTGTACTCTCCTAAGATAGTTGGGTTTATGTTTCTAATAACTAAATCCACGATTATCACCTCTTTTTTAATATTTTACCATCAAATGATTAGATAGTCCATCCATGATAGAAAGAGCATAAGGGAAAAATGATATCACCGGAGGTGTTATCCTTGGCAGAGCCAAGTTTTTTCACGCTATCGCTAATATTGGTTTTTGTGCATAGTTTGTGCATATTTTTTATATTTTGTGCATGATTCGTGCATACCATAAAAGCCTTCGTGCATAGTTTGTGCATAGTATAAAAATAAAAAAGGGCATCATTTTTAGCTGATACCCTTCTTATATTTTGATGTTAATTCAATAATTCTTCTCTTTGTTTTTGTTTGGTTTTTTGAATTTTATCTTCTAATTCTGTAATGCTAAATTCTAATGTTCCGATTTCATCTTCGATTGTTTGGTTTTCAGTTTCCAATCCATTTATATTAGAATCTGTTGTTACTTTTTCGTCTTGTGTTTGATAAACTTTTTCGTCAGTTAATTCTTGTATTCTTGATTTATTATCTTCTATTTCTTGATTCTTTGCTTCAATTAAAGTATTGGTTTTTTCAATTTCTTGTTCAGTATCTGCGATTATAATTTCAGATATATAGTTTGTATAATCTGTATCCTTTTCCAGAATAATTTCATCATTATTTACTTCTCGATAATCTGTAAATATTGTATCAACTATTTCTACATCCGGCTGATTTTCATCATTTTGAGATTCTATTTCTTCATATTGATTATCAACATCTCCACTTTCTTCTACATCATTTGTTTGATTTTCACCAATGACATCAATAGCAATTTGAATATATTCAGGGTCAAAATCTGTTACTTTTAAAACATGAACATCATCCATCGTATATATATTCTCGATTGATACTTGTTCACCATCACTGCGCTGAAATGCTTCAAAATTTATACTGTCGTAATCTCGTTTGAAATTATTTGTTTCTAAAATTATTTGCATTTCATTCTTATCTTCATCATATATCCATTCATATATTTTTAAGTTTTGGCTAGTTGATATTTCAATTTCTTCATTAATTGGAGATGCCATTACAGGAATTTTTTCTTCAAAAATAAATCCAGAAGTAATAAAAAAACCAAAACCTAATACCATTACAATAACGATAGAAATATAAACTTTACTGGAATTTCTCTTTAAAGAAACTCTATCTTTTGATAACATTTTTATTCACCTTCCTCACTGTTTAAATCACTAAGTTCTCCATCTTCAGTTATAGCATGATGCTCAACTGCAATCCATTCTCCTTCTATATTTTCAAATGTAATTCGAACAATTAAGTTAGATACATAGCTTTTACCATTGTTCAAATAATCTGTTTTATGCTCCATTTCTACCAAAGCGTTCACTCTATTTTGTCCTTTTTCTAGCTTTTCAATATAGATTTTTGGGTTATCAATTTCTGTTATAATATCTTCTTGATACAAAGTATCAGAAGGATAAAATGTTTGTATCAAATCATCATTCATAATCTTTTCACTTTCACTTTTTCGTTGTTCATATCCTTCTTGTTTTACAGTATAAGCAAGGTTTATAAACTTGTCTGCTTGTTCTACTAACGTATTATAATATTCTTCTCTTTCCGTATTTGAGTAATTATCTACCTCATATTGAAGTGATTCGTTCTCACTTCTTAATTCGGTATTTTCTTCATTTATTGCTTCGATTTCTTCATTGCTATTCTTGTTTGATATAAATAAATATATGTTTACTATCACAGCAAGAATTAATAAAATAATAACAATGTTTCGGAACAATTTTATAACATCCATTGAATCACTCCTTTTAAGAAACTAATTTATAATTAGATCGTTTTCTTTAACTTTGTATTTCCGGTACATCTATATAATCTCTAGGATTATTGTGTCCGCCCCATGCTTCTTCTTTAACTTCAAAATGCAGATGTGGTCCTGTTGATTGACCTGTGCTTCCGCATACTCCTACTTCTTCACCTTGGGAAACACTATCTCCTACACTTACACTGTTTGAACTCATATGTGCATAATGCGTATATAAATTATCATCATGTTGAACAATCACTGTATTACCATATCCAGTAGACCAATCAGAAAAAACAACCTCTCCGTTAGCTGATGACAAAATATTCGTGACACCATTGTTGCATCCAAAATCAATTCCGCTATGAAATTTTCCAACCTCACCTGTAACCGGATGTGTTCGATTACCAAATTCAGATGTAACTAGTGGCGTTTCTACCGGACTTGCAAAATCTCCATCTTCTGCACTTGCATTTGCTGTTTCTACTCCTTCTAATTGGTCAGATGAAACAGGCTGATAATATCTTAAAACATTATCTACATATTCTACATCTCCGTAACATGCTCCTACATCTGAATACTCTGGATGTATACATGAATAAATACCAGTATGTCTCAATTCAGCGTATTTCATTGATGAAAATTCAATCGCTAACTCTTTAGAATATGATTCTCCTTTATCCAGAACAAAATCAATAAAACCTCCACCAAAGTTATATGATTGTAACGTTAATTCCACATCTCCTTCGGCTTGTTCTAATACTTCAGAGAAATATTTTACTCCTTGTTCGATTGATTCTTTTGGGTCAGTAATGCATCCAATATAACCACATTTACTTTCACTAGCTTGGAAAGGGTCACTGCCCTTTCCACTAGATTCTTGTTCCATCATTGCTAATAAAACATCAACATATTCTTCTACTTCATATTCTTTAGCATAATATTCTACGTCATCTCTATACTGTTCAACGGTTTCACTTATTTGTTGCGATCCGGATTCTATATCAACAAATTCTCCGTCTTGCGATGAATCATCACCAGAACCTCCAATAATAGATTGGAAGATTCCGATGGCAAGAATAACTAAAAGAGCTATCAATGCGAGCGAACCACCAATTATTAGTTTCCATTTTAATGTAGCTCCAAAGATAAGACCCTTCGCAAGTTTTTTCATTAAGCACCACCACCAAATAAGTCTAATTCTGCCTGCGAAACATCAACTGTCATTTTTAAGTTCTTTAGTCCTGAAATAGATAAAATGGCTTCTCCTGTTTGTAAAAATGGTATTTGTGCTAATTCTGATTCATTTAGCTGTCCTGCAAATACTTCTTTTAATTTTTTTAGAGATTCACTATCTTGTTGTGAAATAAATTTATATTGCGTTAAATTGAATATTTTTTTGATTTCTTCTGCACTTGCTTGGTCTGCATTTTCTGGTACAAAGTCTGTTATTAAATGACTTGCAAAGAATATCGCACCAAAATATTTTCTGGCTTCTCTCATAAAATTTTTGATATATTTCAAACGTGATTCAGCGCCTTTTTCTGTATTAATAATGTGGTGTGCTTCATCAATTATTATTAAATATCTGACTGCATCTTCAAAATCTAATAAGTGCTTATTAAATGCTTTATATTGGGGCTGTCCATTTACAAGCATTCCTTGCCAAAGCATATTCATTACATTAAATAGTTGAGCCTGAAACACTTCTGGCTTCAATTCTGCAAGATTTCTTAAAGGGAATGATACAAAATCGATTTCATCAAAATGTTCTAAACTAGATTGTCCATCGAATAAATGACCATAGTTTTTAACAAGGTTTTCTAGAATTAATTCAATATTTTCTAGTAATTTACTTCGATTCTCCGTTAAGTTTTCATGTATCTTTTTAATCTCGAAGTCTTCATAAAGTTCTACTCTCACCAAATTCAGTAATTCGCTCATGGTAGGGTAGTTTTCGTTTGGTTGCTCTGTTATATTTTGAACGTAATCATCATTCCACAATCCTTTTTTGACGTATAAATCTCTCAATATATTTTCAAATAAGAGAATTTCTTGATTCCCAACATCAGGTCTTAAAAATCGATAGAATACACTCATTTTACTTAAATGTTGTGTAAATGACCCTTTTTCGTCTGTCGAGCCATCGTCAAGTGTAACGGTCTTATAAACTTGTAACGGATTAATTAATCCATTAGAGCCATCTAATGCAATTACCTTCCCATCGTTTGCTAGAGTGAGGTCTTCAAACTCTCCTGTTATATCTAAAACTCTAACTTTATGACCTTTTACCGCACTATCCAAAGCAATTTTTTTAAGTGTAGTTGATTTACCGGAACGCATCTTTCCAATCATTAAAGCATTGTAAAATTTACGGATTCTGTCCTGATGAAAAAGGTCAAAGATTACATTTCCGTTCGTTTCTGTTGTACCTAAATGCGTTCCATAAGGGTCATTTAATGACGTAAAATGAAATGGGAATCCTGCCGCTAAGGATAGGGAAGGAATCTCTATGCCCTTTCTTTTATTGGCATATTTTTGTTGGACATTATAATTCGTAAACATGCTCTGCCATTCATATTCTTGTTCATTCAGAAATACAGAACCTCTAAAATTCAATGATTCCAGATTATCAATAACTTCCTTAACGGATAATTCCAATTCATCAATTGTCTTTGCACTGACAAAAAGACGAATAATAATACGTTTCATAACCTCGCCTTGGCGAATAGAGTTATAGACTTCTTGTAATTCTTCGTAGCTTTCTGATGCTTCTATTAGATCAGAAGTATCTTTAGCTGTTTCTCCCCTATTTTTTTGTTCAGCCATAGACTTGTTTAACTTATCTGCAATTTCTTTCCGGTTTGGTGTAGAAACATCTAAAGTTGCCACTACATTTGGCATGTTCATAATCTGCTCTAACCAAAATTCATTAACAATCGTTTGATAATCATAAACATGAATGCAGGTTTCATAACCATCCCCTTTTCTGGTATACGCTTCATCAAAGCGTATACCACCTTGTGGCTGTACTTCAGATAGTAAGTAGGGGTTATATCCCAGACTTTCTTTTTCGCTCTCATTTTCAATATCTGTTTTCCTTTGCACTTTAGATAAAATGTTTTTTACAACAGACATATTAATTCGCCCCCTTAGCTGATTTATTTTTAGAGTTTAAGTTATTGATTTTATAAACAATATTTATTTTCTTCTGGTCATTCAAGTGAACCACTGGAAGCACAGGTTGTAGTAACCGGTATACGTGGTTTAAACGTGTCTGTAAGGTGAATTCATCATCTGCATAAACCAACATGTAATATTCCCTATTGGTACGCTCTGTCTCAATAAAAATTAATTCATCTAATTTTTGTTGCAAGAAGTAACGATAGGCTTCTCTCGTTTCCTTTTCTAATTTTTTTAAGAGATGCCTTTGTTGAGAACTGGTATCTACCGGAAAATTTAAAGGAATAATTTTAATATCGTATAAATACCACTGAAAAAAATAAGCAAGAAGGAAGATATCTTTTTCTCTGTCATCGCTGTTTTGGGAATAGATATCTTTGGATGTTAATTGAACAATTTCAAAATATCCATCTTCATCTCTTAATTCAATATAGCCGTTGGCAGTTATATCAACATAAGGAGACATGTCGGCAAAACTTGGCTTCACTCGCACCTTTTTCTCTTTTTTAACTTTTTCTTTATGCATGCTTTTTTCATCGAAGATGGGGGTTTGCTTTTCGGGAATAAAAGAACCGTTTTTTTTGGATTTTTCTTCAAATATTGCCATCGTTTAATTCCTCGCTTTCATCTATTTCATAATCAATTGCACAATACGTGTCTTTTCTCTTTCGTAAAGACAAATAAATAGCTACATACATTCGTTTTTTAGGGTTGGAGGCAGGTCTTATAATAAGAGCCCCTGCCACACAAACCATAAAGCCATAGAAAAACCATGTATAGCTTTCATGTACAACGTTATTGAGTATAATGGTTAAAACTAATACAGTGATTAATACACCTAAATCTGTTAGATATAAGGCTTTATTTAGTTTTAATTCACTCGATACATTTTTTGGTATTCGGTAATTAGCCAAACCAGATCACCTCTTTTATTTTCTTCTTTTGAAATTTCTTCTAATAGATTTACCAGTATTGCTACCGATTTGATAATTACGTTTAGCATTATTGATTGTTCTATTAGAATGAATTGTTTTCGATACTCTTTCTTTAATTACTTGTCCGGCTGTTCTGTTTTCTTCAATAACATGATTGTTTTCTTTCGTCACTTCTTTTTGCGTTGAAGTATTGTCATTAGATACAACCGTTGTATTATCTACTGTATTTACTTTTTCTGACCCACTAGTATTTCCACCGCCAGTTGTTGGTGTTGGAGTAGGCGTAGGATTATTTCCTCCACTACTTGTGCTAACAGATGGAGAACCATTTCCTGATTTTTGCGTTTGTTGTGTGCTTGTTTGCTGATTTCCACTAGGGTTTCCGCCATTATTTCTACCAGTGGATGTTTTTGTCGTTTGTCCGTTCGTTTTTCCAGTAGATGTTTTAGGCGTATTCTGTTTGGATTGCTGATTTTCATAAGTTGTCGTTTGTTGTTTTCCATTTCCTGCACCAGTTGACGGTGTTGGATTTGTTGTTTGATTTCCTTCATTTGCAGATGGTGTAGGATTATTTTGTGTACCTTTTCCTGAAGGCGTAGGATTATTTTGCTTCGATTGCTGATTTGCAACCGTAGTAGTTTCTGGACTATTATTTTCACCATCTACAGATTGTGTCTGCTGACTGTTTGGATTACTTGTAGTTGGGTTTCCTGTTTTCGATACATTATTTCCCTTACCTTTACCCTTGCCTTTAAATTTATCAGCCATTCTTTGACGTAAAGGTTTAGGTTTTCCATTTTCCCCATCGCTATTTTTATTCTTTTGAGCCATTTCTTGATGCAATCCACTAGGTTGGTCGGTGTGTCCAGAGGATGGATTAGTATTGTCACTTTGTTCTGTAGATTCAGATTCTGTACCATCCGTTTGACCTGTAGTTGCTTCAGTGTTATTTCCAGATTCATTTTTCGTCTGTTCACCATTGGAAGAGTTTTGTTGTTTACCATTCTTAAATCCACTTACCAGACCTGCCATACCTGCAACGCCACTGGTACTCTTACTAGCAACAGCACTACTTCCTTTTGCAACAGAGCTTAAACCTTTGCCAAGCCCTTTTGTTGCGTTAGATGCACCTTTTCCTAATGCTAGTGTGCCGGCTAGCGCACCCCATCCTGATTTCATGCCTGCATCAATACCAAATAAACGTTCAACGATATTGGGACCATCTATAACAGCCATAGCAAAGCCAATCATTGCAACGATATAAGCAACGCCACTTAATTCATCAGCCAAGAAGGAAGTTCCAATCATATAAACTTTCATCGATAAAAAGATTAACATCGTAACCACAAAAATACTTAATATATTTTGTATTACTGTTTTCGTTTTTTGTCCTGAATGAAGATCAGCAGGAGCAACCAAACTAGCCAAGACATAGTTAAATGCTAATTCAAAGAAAAGTTTTGCTAATTTGATAGCGATTGTTACTAGAACAAATCCTAAAATTGCCAAAGTGGCAATGATATTAAACCAATCTACAGTGTACCGATAATAATATTCTTTAGTTATATCCGTAACCCAATTTCCGTCTTCCAACTCGACTACTTTCCGGTTACCGTCACCTATTGTCTCTATGGAATGGCTTAAAATTTCCTCTCCGTCATCAGTTAACTCTTGTTCTTCTGTTATTTGGCTACCCTCAGTCAAATAGGATTTAATATTAATGTCCATGACATAATCAGATGATAATTGGTTGTATGCATCTACATCTGTACTCTCCCATCCATTGATATCAAAAACACTAATATCTACAATGTTATCTCTGACAACATCCGTAGCAACCGTTCCACCTTCTTCTTCTTCTCCTGCGTTGTTAATTGCGTTTATAGCATCGCCTGTGAATTTATCGGCTTTATCCATGCCTGCACCTAAAAGTACAATGACAATTAAAGCTACAAAAATATTTGTCAAGACAGCTTCCCTATTAAATTGTTTTTGGAAGATTAACAAATAACCTATAAACAATAGACTTAAAGCAAGTAAAACAACTAATACTGGACGGAATGCTTCTATAAAGTCAACGAATTGAGGATTATCGTAAAATCCTTTTAATCCTAAAATCGTGTCAGTGACATTCTCCAAAGAATCAACAATCCATACCAAACCTTGAACAAGCCACCACATAAATTGTCGAATAACATCTTGTACAACTGTTCCTTTACTAAGGTAATCTCCAAATTCAACTAATTTTTCATATATTTGTTCATTATCCATTCAATCACCACCTTATTTATTTGCCATTAAACGGATAAGAAATCATTTGAGTTACTGTTAAGGCAAATATCATAATTTATTACACTATTTTTTTCTTCTATTGATTCATATGGATTAACTAATATTTGGTATTTATCATCGTTGGTATCAAACCAAACGATGATAAAAGAATCTGTTAACTTTACAACCATTTCTCTTTTTTCTAATTGATTTTTATATACTTGAATGAAGTGATCGATTTTTGATTCTTTAAGATGTAGCTTGTTCATGTTCAACCTCTCCCTCTAGCTTTTTCATTTTAATATTGAATTTATCCATTGTTACATTGTACGTATTGGATGCTAATTCTCCTTCTTGATGTAAGCCAAACATAATGTCTTTAAATTCTTCTGGAGTTAAATTATATACATCGGTGTCATCCATATCTGTATTCTTTTTCATTGTTTTCGTAATGATTGATAGAATATTATCTCCATCTAATAGCTCTCCTATTGTCTTTATGCCGTCAGATGCATCTTCATCTTTAAAACGGTAAATATTTGAATTTAAATCAAAGTCAGCATGGGGGCATGGGATATCGATTTCTGTTATAGAATTGGAAGTATCAAAATCATCTGCCAGATATTCATAACGATATTTCATGCGTGTTTCCCCTGTAGCAAATATAGGAAAAGGGACAATTTTCTTTCTATCGTTATCCTGCCTTTTGATTCCTCGAATAACAACCATCTCCCCCTCTTTTAATCTTCTTAATTCACCTGCATTTAGCAGGCGTCTTCCATCTGTGCCTTCAGTTTTATTTTTGTCCAGAGATAATGAATCTCCACTTCTACTGGTTGATTCAATTGTTTTTTCATCAATTTTTTTCGAGATTTCTTCTGCTGTATCATTAGAAGTAGTAAGTATATAAATAGTGTTAGCACAGTTACCGTCAATAGTTTCCCAATCCTTATCATAATTCTGTTTTAATTGACTATACGCCTGAATAACAAGGTTAAAACGCATGTTTCTTCCAAGACAAACCGTAATCATTGTTCCCATATCATCAATAATTGGCATATTTCCAAATTCATCAAGAATAAAGATAACTTCTCTAATGGTTTTACCGCCTTTTCTAAGACTGGCAATTCTTGATAATTCAGTATATAACTGTTTCACATATAATGAAGCTATGACATGCAATGATTTATCATAGTCTGGTGTTATCATGAATAAGGCAGTAGGCTTTGTGAAATGTTCAAAAATATGCATTTCTATTCCTACTTCATTTTCTTTTTCATCTTCGACTTTGTTATATGATACTTCTCCATTTTCTTCATTAATATTTGTTACTTCTAAAACTTGTTTGATGGAGCTTTTCTTAATCTTTAAAGTGACTTTATCTCCAACATCGAGCTTTGCATCATGACTAATCTTAAAAAGACCGTTGACGTTGGTTTTAACGCTTTCCTTCACTCCTTTTGGAAAAACAACTTCTAACCTACTTAACGGTTTCGATTTTCCAGATAAATATTTTCCGAATCCAATTTTCCGCATTGGAAAAGAGTTTTTTGATGTCATTTTTGCAACAGGTGTCATTGTAAAAATGTTTAGTTTCTCAAACGCATTGGCATAAATGCCGGCAACTGTCTGTGGTGCGCCGGCAGAGAACTTAACGGTAGCAAATTGTAATTTTGCCGGATGATTTTCTGGTAAACTTTCAAAGAATTTATCCAATCCAGTTGTTTGTTGACCTGTTACCTCATCAATTTCAACTTCAGATGCTAACGTATTGATGGTACTTGCAACGTTATACATGGTGACTTTTCCCTTATTATCTGGAATATTTTTTTCACATAAACCTAAGATAACAGCTCTACACAATGCACTAGCATTGTTTTGCCAGAAAGGGTCTTTAGCGTTTGGATTAATATAAATCATGTCAGTGATCGATTTTGAATATAATTCAGCTTGCTGAATATCCCCTTCCTCATATGAATCAATAACAACTTGTAATAGTTGATAAGCCATCGATTGCATCGGGTCAGCAAGATTTAAAACTTCAACATGAAAACCTCTTTTTAGCAATGTATCTACACTACTAGCATAGAGTTCTCCTTTAGGGTCATTCACTACCATCGATGCCTTTTCTTTTGCTCTGGAATATATATCAATTAAAGGGAACATCCCCATTTCCCCTTTACCTGACCTAGTTGTTCCAATCCATAAATTATTAACTGGTGAATCATCGATAAAAATTTTATTTTTATAGTGAGAAACAGGTACGCCCCCACCTTTTTTAAATTCTTTTTTTCTGTCAGGTATTTGTCTATACTGTTGTTTCAACTCCTTTAATGTTGTAAAACGACTAGTACCCTTTGAACCACTATCAGTTAAACTTTTGAAATTAGAACGCATTTTATAGTACATCATTCCTCCGCCCATTAGCGATAAGAAACCTAACCCCAGATAAATAATGACTGGCAGTTCGTTAAATGTTGTTAGGAAACCAACTAAGTTTAAATTAATATCTGGTGCTTCTAGGAATGATTCAGCTTTAAAGATATCTTTTACATTCACTACAATGAGGTTTGCAATTAAATTCAAAATCGCAAAAAACACAACAGTACAGAATAACGCTAGTGCTTGGTGTAAATATTTATTTCGTATATATCGCATGAATTCCATCACTCCATTTCTAAATAAAAAAACACTTCACATTGAAGTGTTTTATAAATCTCCTCTTTGATTTTCTAATTCATCTCTTTCATCTTCAAGATCGTTTTTGTCGCCTCTAAGTTTTCTTCTTGTTTTTTTCTTATCTGCATCGTCTATATCGTCTTCTAAGTCTGATATTTGGCTGTTCAGTTGTTCGATTTGTTCCGTTAAAGATTCGTATTCATCGATTTTATTAGATAATTCTTCATCATTATTATTTTCAAGTTCGGCTCTTGCATCTTCGATATTTCCTGTTTTTAACAAAGCATATGTTTTCTTTTTGCTTCTTTCTACATTCATTTCAACATCTTCAATGGCTAGCAAATCTTTGTAATTATTGTTTGCATAAGCTATTTCAAATTCTCCTTCACTGGTTGGATAAGCTTCATTGAATGCTTCAACCGTAGCAATATCATCAGTTACTTGTGTTAAATAAGATAGAGCCAAAATTGGGTCTTCATCAAATAAATTGACTAATTCTTCATACTGTTCATTGTTAACTAAGTGATTAGCATAAATCATTCTCTGTTCCTCTGTAAGTTCCTCTTTTTCAGAAAGGTACGTTATCATATCTTCTCGGTCATCAAGCAAGGCTTTTTCATAATTACTAAGAAGTATTTCCTGTTCCTCGCTATTAGCCTGTACTTGATTATATTCATTTTGAAACGATGCAACTTGTATCATAAAGAAAGTTAAACAGCCTAGAAAAGCTAGTGCAAAAAATAGACCAACTCCATAAACAGTTCTTCTTTGCCACCTTTTCAGGTGAGATATTTTAGATTTATCCAAATTACTCAAATCATCGTCTGAAAAATCTTCCTCTTTCTTATATACCTCCTCCGTCTGTTCTTCCATTTCTTCTATTAGAAGTAACCGTTGCTTTTCTTTTTCTTTGCTAGTTCGTATTTTTGGAAGATTTTTCTTTATATGAATAAATAAATTGGGAGCAAATTTTGAACCAAAATTAAATGTTCCGGAATATACCGTCTCATTATCTTCATCCCTTATTAAATAAAAATCACCCGATAACACCTTTTTCTTCGGTCTCATTTCCATTTCAATTTCATTTGTTAATGAAACAGCTTCCTTGAAAGGAATTTTTTCGAATTTTGGTATTTTGGTGTGATCTATATTAGTAAAAACAACATATAGCATTAATAAATCACCTCTTAATAGTATTAATTAAAAAGAAGCCATACATGTGTATGACTTCTTTTGTTAAAAATATAATCCTACTTTGTCTATAACCTCTGATTGGGTTTCTACAAGATTAAAAGTTTTCCCACTTGTTAAGCCGATTTGAGATTTTATATTGTCATGATTAAGTTCAATAACATACTCAATAAAATGTATATTTATCTCAATTTTAGTTCCTTGATAATCGTCGGATATACGTTTCTTATCTGTATCCCATTGAGTAAATGATAGTAGCAATTATAAACACCACTTTCTACTGTGATTTAACCGTCAAACTTAATGTTACTATCGATACCTTCAGCAAGACCATAAGCACCCATTACAATGACTAAGCCAACTGCCGCCCCAATAAACCAACCTACACTTCTTCCTCGACCTCTATCTCCACCCCAAATTAGGAAATAACCACCAATACAAAAAGCAATAGCTGCACTGATTAATCCTAGTCGTTGCGCCCACTCCAGTATATCTTTTCCAGTTTCGATTAATGATTCCATTTGATTCACTCCTTATTTGAATTAATAATTATGAATTAAAACCATTTTCTATATCATCTTTATTATCGGAATTCTTCACTTCTTCTTCTTCTGTTTTAGAAGAAGGTGTTTCAGAGGATGTACTTTGTTCTTTCATGTAATCCATTAAATGTTCATCAATATAATCACTATGCATCTGATGAAGCCAGTCGTTATAATTAATGTCGTAAAATTCCATGATTTGCTTTGCGATTTCTTTATTTTTCTTCCTTTCTTTCTGTGTAACTTTTGCCAAAAATAATACACTCCTTATCTTTCAATTTGTCTTACTCTCTATTTTCATTGATGAAAGAGGACAATGCCTTTCTTCCTTCATTCATAGTAATTTGTTCATCTATCTCAAATTCAGCTACCACTTCTCCATCTACGATATATGCAATATCATTGGTTGGTAGATATAAATCGATTTTTCCACTATCCTCATTAAAAATTTCATGTGTCCTATCGCTTGCTTGTTGGTCATTATAAAAAACTAATGATGCATTTTCTTCTTCAAAAACATCTATTATAGAATTTAAATAACCATCTTCTTCTGCTTTAAAATTAGACAATATATAAGCAAACCCTGTGAAATTTTCTTCCCCAATGGTTTCTTTAAAGTCTTGATACCCCATTTCTTCTACTTGACCACCACCACTACAACCTAACAAAACCATTGGAATTAGTAAGGTGAATAAAACAGCATAGACTTTCTTTTTGGTCATTAAACCACCCCATCTTTTCATTTGATTTCATCATACCATATTTGTATAAGAATGGGATTCCTACACTTTATGGCTGAAAGTGTTAACCCTATGGCAACTTGCGAACTTTAGAGTTGCTTGCCAATGCACAACGTTTTTGGCTATGTACGAAGAACCAGTAATAATAAAGGCGTAAAAAGCTAGTAAAGCAATGTCTAGTTTTAGGAATCGAACTACACAAACCTTAAATATCTGTTAACCAATATTCATACGCCTGAATGAATATTAGCACTTATATTCAGTTGTCAAATACATTTATATTCAAAAAGGCATTAAGCCATTTGAATTAACTTTTACCAAGTTCATCTGTTGATTTTTTTCTTTTTGCTACAACCTGTTTCTTTTCATCAATGGCTGTACGCACTCGATAATAAATGTCAGCAACTTTTTTAATTTCTCCGTTTTCTTGGTTAACGGCAATAGATCCTTGCAATTTATAGATTTCATTGTCATATGTTTTCACTGATTCAGCTTTATAAGATAATTCTGCTTGTGATATTCTTTTTTCTCCCAATGAAACCACCTTCTCATAATTTACTTAATTTCAATGTAATCATCTGGCTTTTTGTAACCTTTTATTTGCTTGAAAAATACTTTTCTGCTTTCTTTTTTCTCGTCATCAATAAATAAAAAATAATCTTTAAAAATTAAAACTCTGTCTACTGGCAACTTTCTATGGGATTCAAAAACAATAAAAATTAATGTATCAGAAAGCTCACCTGTTTTTTCATCATAACTTATTGAGTATCTTTCTAGAGATTCATAAAATTTTGGTATCACCATATTCATTTCCATCACCTTGTACCCCCATTATATATTATTTCCAACTAATTTGCAATATATATTTCGAAATTTTTATTACAAAAACAGAAAAATTTATTTCAAAATACGCATTTTCTAGTTAAATGAATGATATTTTTATTTTAAATTCGTAAATAATCATATCAAACTTATATATAGGGATACAAGGCGTACTAGGGATTATTCAATATATATAAATTTCAGGCTTCTTCCAACCAGTTATAATATAATGATTTCCTCTCTTTTGACCGTTCTTCTTTTAATTGCTGTTCAATCATTTGTTCTCTCTGATAAATTGATACAATCTGGGATTGATTGATTAATTTTTCAATACCACATACAAAATACTTAGCAAAACCCTTATCTGTATGAAAGTTTACTTCCTCTTTACCCATTTCTTTACTCATGTAATCCACTTGTCGATCGATTTCTTTTGTCGTAAATTGGTAAATACCTTTTTCTATTAATCTTTTTATAATAGCTTTTATTTTATTTTCTCCCCACCCTTTTTGATTTAATTTATCAATAAGTAAAATCATTTGTTCTTGGTCTATTTCATTTTTTGATGAAGGAGGTATATTATTAATTTTTTCTTCTTCTTCTGTTTCAAATGAATTGGTATTATTACCCTTAGTATTATTTAAGTTAGTATTATTACCCTTAGTATTATTAATGTACTGATTTTCCGTATTCGGATTTTCCGTATCCTCATTTCCCGTATACGGATTTTCAGTATACGGTGTTTTCTTTTCCTTTTTCACCTTTTTCTTCTTATCAGATTCTCCTTTATACTCAATCAAGATTTTTTTGTTTTCTTCTGATGCCCAATTCTTTATATTAATAATTTCATTTTCAACATCTTCTTTATCATCTGAAAATATATATTCTATATTTTCAAACCAATGTTTATCAGAATCCCTTACTTCTACTCTAGCAAAATATCCATAGTTTATTAGTTCTGTAATAGCTTTATAATGTGCATCACGTCCATTTTTAGATCGTGTGATAATCTCTTTCATATTTATCTCGAAAGTTTCTGAATTAGATAAAAATATACTTAACAAGCCTTTAGCTTGCAGAGATAGTTCTTGATTCCAAAGTAAACTGTTATTGATTTGTGTAAATTTTCCTTTTCTAACATTTCTATAGCTTGCTTTTGACATAATAAAAAACCTCCATTTTTGTCCACTAGCCCAGATAACAAAAACAAAGATTTTTACTCTATACTTATGAACTTATAAAACAAATAAGTTACTGGTTTACTAGAAACCTACATTATGCTATAATGTAAACATATTTGAATATAGTGATTAGAGTAAAACCTTCTGTTTAAGAGTTTATTTTATGGAGTGTTTGGCGACAGAACCATAAAATAATAGAGAGCCAGAGGGTTTTCTTTTTTTATTTTTATTTTTTATATTATTAATTAAAATTAATATTTTGAATTAACAATATCCAATAAATAGTATTTCTTTTGTAATATCTATTTCACATCATAACATACTTTTTGTTATTTTGTAATATTTTCTAGAAAAAAGAAGATAGCTTTTTTACTATCTTCTACCCAAATAAATATACACACCATCCGATAATTGAAAACAGAACGATTACACTAATAACTGTGAGTGACATAGATAGTAACAATATAGATATTTTAAAGATTATATATCCAACTATAAACAATAATGGAATGGCTACTATTCCTAGCAGTATCAACTTTATATTTGTTGCAATTATAAAAATCAGGGAAGCAATGATTACAAGCGCAATAAATATAAATAAGGTATTGCTATTCAAATATTTTTTTGCTGTACTCACCAGAAACTCCCCCCTTTCTTATAATCACATAAATTAATCTTTATACTGCTCTTTGAGTAGTTCCAGTGATTCGCTAACCAATTCAACAATGTGTTTATTCTGTTCAAAAGCCATTTTTCTGAACTCCACGAAATCATCAGGATAAATGCGAATCGATTTATATTGTGGTTGTTTTTTAGGTTCTTTTTTGTTTTTTTTATTAGTAGTAATTGGATTTTCCTTTTTCCCTTGTTTTTGTTTTTCTAAAAATTCATTGAAGTCTTTTTCAGCCATTTTCTATACCTACTTTCTTAATTAATTCATCTGTTACACCGTTATACATTTTAAATACGGTTTTATCGTGGTGATCTTTATTGGTTATACCATTAACCCTAAAGGTCTGTACCCTATCATGGTCATACACATAACTCTTAAACATTAAATTTTTAATATTTAGTGCGTCATTAGTCCGGCTTGTTTTGAAAATATACTTATCATTTCTACTCCTTTTTTTACGGAAGTAAGGAAGTACACCAACTACATCAACATTTGGATTAAATTGTTGCATCTCATTCACATAATCATTAAATTCTATTGCCCCTAACAATGAATCGATATCTGTTTGCATGATTATTAATGCATAATCAGACGCCGTTATTGCATTGTTGGAGAACTCTGAAATTGTTGGAGGAATATCAATTATAACAAAATCATAGTTATCTTTTATATCTTCAAGTAAAAATTTAAGAAAATAATGCTTGTTTGATTTATCGCTGTCACCAATTTTTTCTGTCAAAAAATCCTTGAAATTAACTAAATCCAACGCACTAGGGAGTAAATGAAAGCCTTCTGTAAGATTAAGAATAGCATCAGATAATTTTTGCTTCTCAATGGCTTCATAAATACTTGTAAAGTTATTCAAGTTGACATCAAAGGTGTTTGTTAAGAATTTAGTTGCATTGGCTTGTGGGTCAAAATCAATCATTAGCACCTTGTATCCTTTTTCATTCAATATATAAGAAAGCATAACCGAGTTGGTTGTTTTACCAACGCCACCTTTAAAATTACCGACTGTTATTACATTAGACATAAATGTATTCTCCCTTCAAATTTTAATTATATACTATATAATACAATAACTCAATAACACAACTAGAAAAAATTAAAAATGTATCTATAATACAATAACTCAATACTACATTATTTCATTTTTAATTCATCCAGTTTTTCAGAAACATAATTATAACAATCTGTTAATTGTCGAAAAGCCGATTCTTCTTCATCTTGATAAGAAACCTCATAAAATCCAAATTTATTTAGATAAATTATAATGTTCTCTGTTGAAATTGAATCTCCGTTTTTTAAATTCACTAATTTAATATATAATTCATCATCTTTTTTTGAAAGATAATCATAAATAGTTGTTTGCTTGCGATCCATTAGAATCACTCCGTTTTATTATTTACTTGTAGAATAAGATGCCTTATTTCCAATCATCATCAATAAGTGGGTTCATAATAATTTCCAAAGGTTCATCCATTTCATAAATCCATTGTTCATGGTTTGCTGATGGTTCTCCAGTCTGGTTGTAACTAGATAGACAAACGGGGCATGTAGTTGTATATCCTCTACAAATAAGTTTTTCTCCACAGCATGAAATTGTTACAGAAATTGTTTTCATATTATTTCACTCCTTAGATTTAATTGATGCAATAACACAATAACACAATGATGTAAAAAATATATCTTCCTCTTAAATAAAAGAAAGACTTAATCCTTTGTTTAACTTCTTAATTAAAAGCATATCATATATAACACAATAACACAACAATACATTAACACATTTTTAAAAGTATAAAGCCTTTACAGGATTTATACTTTATATTAGGATAGTTGTTTGATTTTAAACCTTCTCATTACCAAGCATTACATGTAGATAATTAAAATCATATTTTGGCTTTATGTTGTGATTTTCGTAAAGTTTTATCTCCTGCTTTATGGCTTGTTTTGGCTTTATCATGGCTAATGTACCGAAAGCGCTATCCTCTATAATGTAAGACTTTTTTCCTTTTTTGAGTTTGTTTTTATGGTTGTTCCAATTATCGGGTGTTTTATCAACTTTTTTAGCATATGCCTTTAATAAAGCAAATTCAGCATAAACATCTTCAATATACATTTTTGTGTTGTCATTTAAATTATAAATAATGAATTGTTCCTTTTTCATTTCAATTCCTCCTAGATTTTTTATTAGACATCTTAATTTTCTAATTTGATTATAACACAATACCACAATAATGCAATAATTAAATTAACACAATAATACAATACTACACTTTTCTTTTGGAATGTGTTATAATTACTTATACAATTCAAATGAAGGGGTGTTTATCTTATGAATAACGAAATGAGCAATGAGGAAATTGAAAAAGAAATTGACCGTTTAGAAAAAGTAAAGGAAGAACAAGACAAGTTATTCAGAAAACTAGGTAAAAAACCAAATAAAGTTGAATATAACGAAAAAGGTCATGTTGTTGTTGACGTAAATGATAAAAAACAAATGAAACTGTGGCAAGGATAGCTTATGGAAGAAATATCTCCATATGATGTGAAACGGAAAGACATTATAGGCGTGAAATTATCGTTTATTAATAAAGAAACAGGGGAGCAAACCACTCCTGTTAAAAGACCTTGTCTTGTTATTCAATCAACTGATGATGAACTTATATGTAGAACAATAACTAGCCGGACTGATAATTATTTAACAAAAAAATATGGCGTTAGAATCAATAAAAATGATGAAAACGGATTAAATAAAGATTCAGCAGTGTTATGTACTGATGATAATGAAGTAATATTAAATAAAGCAAATCTGGCAAGCTGTGAACGTTATGGGCAGATTACGAGCAAAGAGCATCTTGCTGTCATGAAACACGTCACACACTGTAACAGGATGGAATTTCAAACCAAGTATACAGTGAATAAGGGTATGCAAAGATAAGTTAATTAGAGTGAAGGAGGATAGAGTAGGTGCGTTAAAGGCAAAAAAAGAGACGCTCTCCCACCAAGAAGAAACGTCGCAAATAACTCACAGGGACAGATAAAACCTTCCCTGTAGTTAACAGTATAACGCATCTACAAATATAATGCTTAAAAAATTTGGATATACAAATATCATGGTGCTGATTGTTGGGCTGTTAGTTATAGTGACATTAATTGACTTCAATCATTTAGAGGTTATAGATTACATTATACTTTCGCTTTACGGTATCACTGTGCTTATTCATTTATGGCGAATACTTTTTTATTTATATTATTCCATTTGAAAATTATACCCAAATCCACTTTAGGTTCGAGTACTGGTAGTTCAAAAAAGACAGATAACTTCATTTTATAATAGTTATCTGTCTTTTTTAATTTACATACTTAAATTACTTTGATTGCTTTTACCCCGCTGTGATCTAACGTTTTTCTCCATCATTTGAATGGTTTCTTTGCTTTCAGGGTAAGTTTCGGTTACTTCAGTTTTGGATGAATTATATTTGTTTTCAATTTCCATTCGATTAATAACTTTTTCTTCCGTTAATCCCCCCTTGCTTTCCTCCTTTAAAGCATGTTGGAAAGAAGTATATTGTTCTTTTAGTTCCAATAAGGCTTCTTGCTTATTGTCAGGAATATTAGTTTCTAAACCTTTCATTAAGCCTTGCTGTTCTACTTTCTGCATTTCATTTTTATTTAACATAAATGAAGTAGGTTCATTGCTTTTTACGGATTGATTCATTTCTGTTAAATTTTTGTTATCCAATATTTTGGATAAAGGGATTTGTTTTCCGTTTGATTTGATATTCATGTTATTAATTGCGTACTCATGATTTTTACCAGTTTTAAGATTTTCTACTAATAATGATTGTTGTGCTTTATTGTTTGGTTCGTACATGATTGTACCTAAAGTGTCGGTATTTTCTCTTATTTGTTCCTCTGATACTGTATAGGCATTATTTTTTTCTATCAATTCATCTTTATCTATTTCATCTAGTTCAATAAAGTAATCAAATTCGTTTTCTTCTAAGTCTTCCATGATTTCTTGAATACTATCATAATTTAGATATTCAACTTCTTCCAGATAGTCGCCACTAACAACTTTTTCAAGTCTTTTTTCGGATACATTTAAGAAAGTTTGTACATGCAATTCGTCACTATCACCAAGTGACGAATGAACGAGATGAACAACATCATTTGGGTTTAATTCCTGTATACTTTCTTCAGTCGGAATGTCAAATTCCTCCAAGTGAAATTTGTTAATAGCATTTTTAAGTTCTTCTAAGCCAGATTCCTCGCTATGAATATAATCAGATGATTCTGCAAGGTCTTTACTTATATTTTCAATAGGTTCTTTATGGCTTTTAATTCTGTAATCTGTCTGTTCGATAGAAACTTGATTATCAAATACGTTTTTTAACAACTCTTTATCATCCATTTATCTCAACCCTTTCTCAATAATTTGAAATTATTTTTTAAATGAAAATTTTAATTTGAAATCATTGTCTAAATATAACTTGGCAGAAAATGTTTTTCCTTTATTTTTGGTACTCTTAAACCCTTTGATTTCCTGCGTTTCTTTCTTTTGGCACAGTTTTTGGATAAGAGAAGTTGTAAGGACTTTGCCCGCATACTTATTAGGAAGGCTAAATTGGCAACCATTTTTATACTCTGAACAAGCATAAAAAGTTTTTTTCTGTTTAGTTTTTATTTGAACAATATCCCCTTTTTGACATGATGGACATTTAGCAATACTTTTACTTTCACGCTCCTTTTCTATAATTTTAGGGATATTGGTATTGGCGTTCAAACTTTGCGGTAAATCTTGTATTGTTTTGTTTATAAAGGCAGTTGTCGTTTTAAGAAACTGTTCTTGCGTTCCAGACCCTTCACCAATTTTTTTAAGGTATTCTTCCCATTTGGCAGTCATGGAAGGGCTGGCTAACAATGTTCCCTGAACAGCTTCACAAAGAACGGTTCCTTTTTCTGTTACGGAAACAATATTTTTATTTATTTCAATATATTTTTCTTTCTTGATTTTCTCTACAATATCTGACCTTGTTGCATTTGTGCCAAGACCTCCGGTCTCTTTTAACATTTTATATTCTTCTTCATCTTCTACATGCTTACCGCATGTAATCATCATATCTACCAGTTGACCTTCTGTATAAGGTTTTGGCGGTTGCGTTTTTCCTTCTTTGATAATCACATTAGCAGTGGAGCTTTCATTTTTTTCTACTAATGGGAGAACCTTTTCTTTATTATCTTTATCCTTTTCTTTTTTTATGGGTTCTGGAAATAGAGCTTTCCAACCTTTTTCTTTTTCCACTTTACCAGTTGACTTGAATTTAATCCCGTTTACATCTGTAATAATTGTTGTTTCTTCGTAGATGTAATTTTCAGCAAACATGCCTAACGTAACGTAGAGAATTTCAAAATAAATATTCTTTTGTTCTGAAGTCATATTCTCTATTTCTTCATCCGTAGGTATTTTTTCAGTCGGAACAATAGCATAATGCTCCTGTACTTTCGATCCGTCAACATATTCTTTTTTAGGTTCTAAAGTTTTAATCGGAAACTCGTTACCGATTACCTTTTGATAATTATAGACATTTTCTTTGATGTAATTAAATTCATTCTCTGTAATATAATTTGTTTCAGTTCTGGGATATGTCAGGATTTTTTTATCGTATAATTCCTGGACTGTATCAAGCACCGTTTTCAATGTGTATTTCCATTTCTTATTTGAAACCTTCTGCAACGTATCCAATGAATGGAGCTGTGGCGCTTTTTGTTGCTTTTCTTTTTTTTCTACAGATTCTATAACGCCGTTATTATCGATTTTTTCTTGTAATTCATGTTCTTTAAGTAAAGATTGAACGACCTCTTTAGAATCTTCTTTGATTTTAGCCATTCCCTTATAGCTTCCATTCGCAACCTTAAAATTTCCTTCAAGTTGAAAAAATGGCTTTGAAATAAAGTTTTTAATTTCTTTTTGTCTCTGATATATCAAATAAACGGTTGGAGTTTGCACTCTGCCGACCCCTATCGTACCTTCATAGCCTTTTTCCTGTAGTAAAAGTGTGACTAGGGGGGATAAATTCATTCCTATTAACCAATCACTTTTTTCTCTGGCTTGTTCTTCAACGGCTTTCCTTTCTTTTTCCTTGCTATCGATTAAATTTTTCATACCTTTCCTTATTTCATTTGCGTGCAAAGAATTTATCCATAAACGTTTTATTGGTTTTCCAGTTATATTAGCATAGGAAACGATGTTCTGAAAAATAGCTTCGCCGGCTCGGTCTGCGTCCGTTGCGTTAATGATAATATTGGCTTGTTTTAATAATTTAACTACTTGATTAAACTGCTCCTTTTTATCTTCCATTACCTGATAGCGAAAAGTATCAGGAATAATAGGAAGGTTTTCCAGTGACCATTTTTTATATTTTTCATCGTAATCTTGGGGCTTGTATAATTCTAATAAATGTCCAACAGCCCACGTAATTGTTGCCCCTTCTCGAAATGTGTCATTCGGTTTTATTTTAATATAGTGCTTACTTTTTTCATCAATTTCATAGGCTTTTGCGTAATCTCTGGCTTGACTGGGTTTTTCAGCAACTACTACTACACTTCCCATTGATTAGTCAGTCTCCTTTCTTTCTACTAGCGTAATAAACATATCTTCATACTCTTTGATTGAGTTCCTCTATCAGCATTTTAGCTCCTTCTTTGCTAAGTGTTAAATCGCCATTTAATAATGAAATGTTATCGTCCTTCACTTCACCAGTAATAGCACAAGCATTTGATTGGTACTTTCTCAATATAACCTTGTCTTCTTCAAGGAAAATTTCAACAGGGTCGCCTTGTTCAATCTTTAGATTTCTCCTTAATTCGATTGGAACAACTACCCTTCCTAAGTGGTCTACTTTTCTAACAATTCCAGTGCTTTTCATTATAAAACTCCTTTCAATTTATACATAAAATATATTCTACAATTATTTTACCATATATAACACAATACCACAATACTACAATTTTGAAAAAAGAGCCGGCTTTTATTTAGCTACCGGCTCGGTGTGATTACATTTTGGATAGTTAGAACATCCCATAAATTGATTTCCTTCTTTACTTTTTCTTTGCATCAGTTTTCCGGAACAAACAGGACATTTTCTTTCTTCTGGCTCTACTGTATTTTTTATATCTTTTGCTTTTATAGTTGCTTTAGATCGGTTAATTAAATCCGCCAATGCGTAACGGTCATATAGTTTTACACCACAGGCTTTAGCAAGTTTAATTGCCGATTTTGTAAACATACTATTAGTAACAACCCAACATTCATCCGTTTTATAATATGGCATTGATGCGTATACTTGTTGTACAGCATCAATGCTAACTCTATTTTTATACCTGTACCGTTTTGCTTGAATAGACACTTTTTTTCCGTCTTTTTGCATAATAATATCTGCCCCAAAATCATGTGAACCACTCGTCACATCCGATTTATAGTTTAACTCCTTTAATAATGCTTTTAAATAAACTTCAAATTGGTGTCCATCCATTTTATCAATGTCCTGCATTCCTGCTTGGGAAAGTTTTTTTAGCATTCGCCTTTCTCTTACCCAAAGGAAAGTTTTTTTGATTAAAACAGGAGCAATCATAATAGCAATAATAATTCCTACTAGGTATAGAAGGGTTTCTTCCATATAATTCAACTCGCTTTCATTTTTAAAGGGTATCAGAGTATTTATAAATACTCTGATACATCTATGATTCCTTCTAAGTCATTGAGCCTACTGTTTTGTGCATTTTTTAGGGCTTCTTCTTGTTCTTCTTTGTTCAATCCTTCATTTTGATGAAGATGTAATGATACTTGATTCAAGATATATTCCTGTTTTTTCTTGGTTAGCTGATTAACATAAATATTTTTGTTTGCCATTGTATTTGCCCCTTTCCGATTGTGTAAATCTATTATATCATATATAACACATTAACACAATAATTCAATAATACATTAATACATTTAAATGCTTATGGAAAATTAGATAAATGAATAAAACCTTGATTTCAAGATTTTTTAGCCATACCCCAATTTTTGGGGTATGGCTTTATTTATTCTTATTCTTATGGAATAGTGCTGTTGAAATAGCCGTACCCCAAGAATTGGGGTATGGAATAAAGGCTTCTGAAACAGAGAAAAAGTATAACCACCAATTTGATGATTATACTTTTTATGATGCTGTATTTAAATCTGATATTTTCTAAGAAAAAGCCTTCTGTATCGTTTGAATAGTTTTTCATGACGTTATCTAATGTAATATGAACTTGAATAGTGAATTTAGCACATTTACACAATGATACAATGCTACAATAATACATTGTTGATTTCCCTTTTAATTCGATATACTGTATTTCGGCTGACCCTTACTTCTCGGGAAATTTGAGAGACAGGAACTTTTTTTTCTAATAAATAGATTATCTGATAATATTTATAACGGAACTCCGGATTTTTGCTATCTGGGCGATAGAATTTTTCTGCACCTTGGTATTTCCCTTTTTGTTTTGCGATTTCAATTCCTTGGCGTTGCCGTTCTAATATTTTCTTTCTTTCTTGCTCTGCAATATATCCTAAAAGTTCTCTGGCAATAGTTAATATAAATTTACCCATATCATCTTTATATTGTGTTGTGTCGAGAATAGGCATATCTAAAACCTTAATATCACAACCTCTATTAATTAAATCGCTCCACTCCTGATTAATTTCTTCACGGTTACGACCTAACCGATCTAACTCTGCAAATATGACGATATCTTTTTCACGAATAAAAGATTTCATTTCGTGATATTGTTCTCGTTCTAAATCTTTTCCTGATTTTTTATCAACAAAGATTTTTTCGCAACCGTATTCTTCTAGTGATTTCCTTTGTCTAGCGACATTCTGCCCCTTACTACTGACACGTATATAACCGACTTTCATTTATTTCTCGCTCTCCTTATCAAAAATGTGAACTTGCTAATTCTTTTATATATTGGCAATAATCTTTTTGAACATCTTGAAATGTACTAGTGATTGGTTCTAAATCACTTAGCTTAATTTCTGGGTGTTCATTAGAAATATCAGAAATAATTACAGCATATTCTCTTGAAATAAGATTATAAATATCAGAATCGGGTAAGAGTTTATTCACTTTCAAAGAATTAAGGTATATTTCAAATTGCTTCTTATATGCCTGAATCAACTCTTCATAATAATATTTTCTCAATTTCTACCCTCCCTGAATATTGTTTGATATCACTTTTCTAAATTTTTAACGAGTGCCCATACGAAAAGCTAAATGCCTGGCATGCTTTACATGTTCAGTGATGATAACACTTCTTCAAATTCTTCATTTTTTTTAAAGAATTTCTCTAATATAATTTCATCTGGAAGGAAGGAATATTCTGATCTGCGTTCAATATAAAAATCTGCAATATAAGTCCCTTGTGATGAAATAACAAAAAAGGTGTTTTCTCTGTCATTCATTTGTTCTAAGATAAAGTCTGAATTACCTAATTCTTCTTCAATTGGTTCTTCCAAGTTTATTTTATTTAATATTTCAATTGTTTCTTCCAGTATGGATATATTTCTTTCCCATCTTTCATTATAACCGGCAATTAAAATTGCTTCCGAATTATACTGTGTAATCAATGCTTGTATTGATTCAAAATCAATAGGTTCATTGGTTTTGTTAAGTTCATATTCAATTGTTTCTATAGCTTCTAAGATTTCATGATTTACTGATTGGTCAATTTTTTTAATAGGTAACAGATGCAAAGCATACAATATCAAGGCGATGATTGCTAAAATAGTAAGCCAAGTAAAAAATGGTAATTGCATGATTTCTATTATTGTCATGTCGGTAAAAAAACTGATTATTAGATTAGTTAGAAATAGCAAAACAAAGTATGCTAATAAAAAAATAACTATAATTTTATTGTTTTTTCTTAAAGAATCTCTTATTTTTAATTTCATGGAAAACGTATCATGTTTCATATATATCCCCCTTGATTGTTTTGAAATTTGATTAACCTCCAATATCTGTTATCTCTGCATTTGTTTTAAAAAACATCCGGCGCACTTTTTTAGAAAAATTCCATTCTTTGATTAATTCTTGCTTACGCTACTGTTTAGTATCTTCTGTATCAAAATCTTTATGATAAACCTGATTAGTAATAAACCTATTACCTTCTGATTTTGAACTTCCCATTTTGGACTTCTCAAAATCGGAAGAAGAAGAATAACTTTTCTTGGACTTCTGATTTTCGGAAGTAGAAAAATCCCCTTTATTGTATCACATCCAGATTGAACATAGATTGAACAATCTGGAATTCTATTAAAACAGTGTTTTCGTTTGTTAACGCAGAGTATACTTTGATTGAACAGTTTAATTTAAAAATAAACAAGAAATTTATGAATCTTCTATATCTTGTGAATGTATCTGTTATTCACTTTTTATTAATGTTTTATTGCAATCACCACATATTACATTCACTTCTTTTTTTGAGGAACGCATTATCAATCTGCACCCTTCACAGAACCACTTAAAAGATGAAGGATTTGAAACCGCAGTTCCCCTAGTCGATTCGATTTCTACTTCATCAGGAGAACTTCCGTTATCTAACTGTTGGAAGTAAGAAAAGCCTTTTCTAGATATAGAAAAAACGTCTTTATTAATGTCCATTTCATCAATTTCATTTTTTACTTTTTCACCTATTCTAGCAAAAGACCATCCATGTAACGAATCAGGCTTATCATCTTTATACTCGAACCCTATTTCTAATACTTTATTTCTAAAGTTTTTATTATGGTAAGTTCCCTTTCTGCTCGTATCTTTGATTCCCTTGACCATATGGAAAAGATGAACCATTTCATGTAGTAATGTATCCATTGTTTCGTGAAAATCTAAGTCCAAAAATTCTGCTGAAAGATTAATCTCATACATTTTTATATTTCCTTCTTTATTCCCCCAAACTTCGTTCGTTGTACACCACCCCATAGAATTTCTTTTGTGTCCAGAAGATTGAATGGTTATGGCTGTTATTGGTAATTTGTTTTCAAAATATTTTTGATTAAATAAATCAAAAGCTTTATATAATTCGCTTGAAACTCTATCAATAGTGACTGGCTCTGTCATAATGTCCTCCTTTTTTTTGAACCATATGGTTCAAAAAAATATTGTAATCTATCTTCTCAAACATAATTACATTATATCACAACAAATTGAATAACACAATAACACAATAATGCAATTTTGTTTATTCTTTTTCGCTCACAGAAAAATATAGGTAAATAATAATCCAATCAAGAAAGAAATCAATATTATATTCACCATCATTATTTTTCCTTTAAGATTAATTATATAAAGCATACCATAATAAACTGACACAATAACTCAATAACACAAAAGGTGCATTTTTAGCTTATTTTACAATTAAAATAAATAACATATATTTAGATTAAATTTTTATAGAGATTTACTTTTTTTGAATCGTTGTTGTACTGTATGGAATCAAACTTTTGCTTCTGATTTAGCTTGATTTTTTGTTATTTGTGTTTTATGTTCTACTGTACTTGTTTTTTTTATTAGAAATAGGGTATAATAATAATGAATCAAACATATAATAAAAAGCGTCCGGTGGTGGTGCACCGAACGTTAGTGCAATAGCCCTTCAAGGGGGCAGCTACACAAACTTTATACTTCAAAAAGTAACCACTGTTTGCTTTGCTAGGCGCAGGTGGTTATTTTTTTTGTTCTGACAGAATCAAAATAACAAGTGTAGCAAAAGCTACAGCAAACATTAAAGATTCAAATACTGTCATTGGCAACACCCCCTTTCTTGCTGCAATTGAAAGGTGTATATAAAGGGAGTGCGCCACCACCACGAAAAGCCTTATGCACTGCTATTATTATAACATATTTTCAATCCAATTTATCACTTGAATAGACTTTCATTTTATATATCTTGGAATCTCCGTTTATATTCTTGGGAATTAAAATAATCATCCATTTCTTGATTTATTATACTATCTTCTTCCTTCCACATATTATATAGTTTGTCATCTCCATTAATTTGTTTTTGTATTTGCTCTTTTAAAGTTCCATTATGATATTCCTTAAAGTTTTTTAATGAAGATAGGTTGAAATCATACAAAAAACGTTTTTTAAAGGGTTGTGATAATGGTGATACAGAGGAATCAGACATTGCTAAAGGAGAATCTTCTAAACTAATACTATATACATTATCATAACTTTCCCTATCAAAACCCATTTCTAACAATGCAGACCAATCAGGAAAGTGATAGCTTATAATTGAAATAAGGTGTTTCTTTTCAATAAGCAAGTAAAATGATTGTTCTAATAATTGCTCTTTTTCGATTCCTAAATATTTCAGTACACTTTCGTCTTCATCTGGTAATAAAATATGAACCATCAAAAACACTCCTTTACTTATCAAAATCTAATGTTAATTTCCCCTTTTTCCTGTAGAATTTCCAGCTTATATAATTGCTCGTTCAACTCTGAAATTTCCTCCATATATTCATGAATTTTCATTTCCTTACTTACTGATGGCTCTACTTCTACCCATCCTCTAAATAGTTTTTTTCCATGCGTTGCAAATAATTTATACGTTGTTCTAAGTTCTGTTTTTTTCCTTTTAATTTCGAAATTTCTTTATCTAATGGGGTTTTATTAAACATAGAAATCACTCTCCATCTGCTTTTTCAATTTTTTTAAAACCGTAACTTATCGGTTCAAAATAATATTGTTCAATCCCATTTTCTTTACAATAAGCAAATAGTTTCTTTTCCCAATCAAGATATGGTAGTTCTTCATAATCTTCTTCTTCCATAATTGGTACTCCACCCAATAATTTATGGTCATAATTTTTTCGTGGATTTAGTATTTCAAAATGTGTATTCGGAACAATAGCTAATTCATTTTGAATCCATGTTGTAATATATTGAAAAGTAGGTTCAGGTAAATCAAAAGCATGAAAAATCTCTCTGGACTCTACGTCATAGCAAATATTTCCGTATTCACTGCATTGTGCTATTTCTTTAGCTTCATTATCTGAAATAGCTTTTATTGTATGAGTAGGGAAAGTAATAGAGAAATCACCTGTTTCAAAAATACTTGATAATTCATAGGTACTCATCATTTCTATACCTTTTATCACTTTTTTAAATTCATTCACAAGATGATCGGAATAGCTCAAATACTCGTTTTGTGAAGAATTTGTTAATAGCTCAAGTAATTCCTTTTCTACAGTGCTAAAACCATCAAATTGACTTTTATAAGCTATCTCACTTTCTAATGCGAACATAATATTTCGATACAATGTATTAACATATTCAGTAGAATTAGTTGATAATAATTCATTAAATTCAGCAGATATAAAATCATGCCCCTCTTTTTTACAGAAGTTAAGAATAAACTCTTTGTGCTTATCGGAAAGTTTCATCTAATCACCCTTTCTTTTTATTTTTTCGTTTTTAGGGTCAAGAACAATTATTTTTGCTTCTCTGCATTTGCTAGCTATATATTCAACCGGATTATATGCACCCATTCTGTTAATGCTATTTTTCCTTTCTTTACTCTCCTTATACTTCTTCATTGTATTCATTGATTATCGCTCCTTTTTTGTAACTTTTCAGCATAATTCCATAATTTATAAAGTATATCTTGATAATAGTTTTGTACATGATAATCTGATAATTTTAGAATATTATTACGTGTAATATTATCTGCTGATGTTCTGGTATAAGGCTTATCAATTTGTGGTTCAATTAATTCTTTTGCCAGTTCTGGCTCTACGTTAGCCAAATCAAACAATTCAAGAAATTCTTTCTTTTTATTCTCTATATTCATTAGAATTTAACTCCTTTTCAATTTTTGATTAATATTTCCATGGAAAATCTTATTTACCTCTATTTATCAATTTAGCGATCGGTTCAATTTTAGCAAACATACCATTGTAATCTATTATTAAGGTTGCAGAAAAATCAAGTAATAGGTATCCCAAGAAAAGGATTCCAGTGATTAATAGTATCTTATTTTTCTTTTTTGTAAATATCACTTTAATTATAACGAAAAAGATTGATAAAATAATTATACCAACCATTATTAAAAAAACTTTTTCTAGAACAGTAGTTCCTAAGTCCCCTAAAACAGAAACCTCCATATTCATAACCCTCCTAATAATTTTTAATGGCTATTTAATAATAAAGGACTTACTTCATTTAATCATCCCCCTTATCAGACCTTCTGTTTAGTGTATAAAGCAAGTTCATAATTAACCCTGAAACCGACAAAGCAATTACACCGGAAGACCCAACTTGAATGATAATATTTTGTATTAAAATTAATCCTGCCATACCTGTAATAATCAATATGATTAGAACCAAATTCTGTAAAAACACAATTGAAGGTGAAAATATTTTTTTCATGTTATTCTAGTCCTCCTAGCTCCTAATAATATTTGATACATTGAATAGTAATAAAGGCTTTTTTATAAAACTCTCCTTTTTGAGTAGTTACCTTATTATATCACACACAACACAATAACACAATACTACAATACTACAAAAAAAGGAACAAAACAGATTCTGTTTAAGAAGTAGTTTTGTTCCTAAATAAAATTCTTGCTCTTATTTTGCATTACTATAATAGTCTTCCCAATATCTATTTTTCTCATACCTTTCCTGCGCTTCCATATTTGCTTCTATAAACGTATCATCATTTAAATAGATTGAGACTGGGTGATACCAAGCATATCTACTGTTGTCTTTATTATTTAATATATGGCGTTGAATCTCACTCAAAATTACTAGATTTTCAGGTTCAGATGGAGGAAACTGATTAGCAAAATATGCTAGATTAGACATTTCTTCAGGTTTAGTTATTTCGCTTAAATCAACTTTCAAACAATCTATTGCTTGTTTATTCCACCCCATACTTTCATAATATGAAACAATATCTCTTACAATTTTTTTCTCTTTATTTACATATAAGTTATAAAGTTGATAAATAATAAAAAATGGAAACACCACTATAACAATGATAGTTAACACTTACGCACCTCCTATAAGTTTTTATTAAATACTTCATATCACTTATCCTTTTCCAACCGTTCCTATTTAGAAAAGGTTGCTATGAATCGTAGTCACATCCCATGAATTTGCGCTTGCGCTATATGGTTTGTCTTTTTCTGGGAGTGGACTTTTTTTAATGTATCATTCCAATCTTTTTCTTCAATCGGTCTATCTTTTTCTAGGCTCACACCTTTTAGTATTCCAACCGTTTTTTGCATTTTTTGTTCAAATTCATCTCCGGCTTCGTCATTGTCAACGCAAGATACAAACTTTTTAATTTCATGCCCTTCATTCTTCAAATCAACAAAGGCTTTTGTAACAGGCTTTTGTTTCAGTCCCCCCATACTAACCAATTGTACATCTTGTAATTTTTCCTTCTTTATTGACCAGTAAGATAACATATCAATTGGTGATTCAAAATAGGCAATTTTATCAGGATTTCCAATTTTGATGTTAAAACCATGTTCCTCTGATGACGATGGAATCATTTTTTTCATTGTACCCCTTTTATTGTCTACTTTCTCTGTCCCTTGTCTATCTCCGCCGACAACGTTTCCTTCTTTATCTTTCCACTTAAAAACAGCATTGTTTAACCTATCCTGAACTAATAAGTCTTTTCGGATACACCAATCAACTACTCTTTCATCAATCTTTCTTTCGTTGC